>OY282420.1 GCA_958295955.1 uncultured Bryobacterales bacterium
GCCTACGACCTGGACGGCAACCTGAAATGGAGCAAAGACCTTGGCCGGCTGCAGATGCGCCTGCAGTTCGGCGAAGGCGTCGCGCCCGTGCTGCACGAGGACTATCTGATCGTCCAGAACGACCACGAAGGCCGGTCTTACATCGTCGTGCTCGACAAGAACGACGGCGCGGAGATCTGGCGCGCCGAGCGCGACGAGCCCAGCAGTTGGCCGCAGCCGGTCGTCGTGGACTACGGCGGCCGCAAGCAGGTCGTCACCAGCTCGACGCGCATCCGCAGCTACGATCTGGCCACGGGCGAACTCGTCTGGGAAGCCGGCGGACTGGGCGGCAACGCCATTCCCGCCGTGGTCAACGTGGACAACGAGATGGTCATCGCCATGACCGGCTGGCGCGACCCCAACCTGCTGGCCGTCAAGCTTGGCGGCAAAGGCGATTTGACCGACAACCCCGAGTTCGTCTCCTGGAGCAATCAGCGCGGCAACTCGTATTCAGCCTCGCCCGTTCTGCACGACGGCATCCTCTACTTCGTGACCGACCGCGGCATGGTCAGCGCGTTCGACGCCAGAACCGGCGAAAAGTTCTATAACCAGCAGAGACTTCCCCAGAGCTACACGTTCAAGGCGTCGCCGGTGGCGGCCAACGGCAAGCTCTATCTGGCAAGCGAGGAGGGCGACGTCATCGTCCTCAAGCTGGGCAAGACCTACGAGGTGCTGGCGACGAACCAGATGGGCGAGGAGACGTTTATTTCCTCGCCGTTCATCGTCGGTGGAGACTTGTTCCTGCGCAGTCAGGACGAGTTGTTCTGCATCAGCGACAATTGACGCGCGCGCCCGAGGTCTCGGCCCCGCCGCCTCTCATGGAAGCAACCGTCGTCGAAGCGAGCAGTCCGCAGTTTCCCGCGGCGCTGCGCAGCGCCGGCTGCGAGCGTTTGTGGACGCTCGGCGATTGCGCAATTCCGTCCGTCGGCCCCTTACTCGGCCTGTTCTGCTCGCAACGGTGTCCGGGCGAGATCGTCTTGCAAGCCTGCGACATGGCCATCGCCCTGCGCGGCGCCGGCGTCCCCGTGATCGGCGGCTTTCACTCGCCCGTGGAGAAGAAGTGCCTGGAGTTGTTGCTGCGCGGCAGCGGGCCGGTTGTCGTCTGCCCCGCCCGCGGCATCGAGGGCATGCGCATCCCCGTTGCGTGGCGCGGGCCGCTCGACGAGGGCAGGCTGTCGATCGTTTCGCCGTTCGAGCCCCGCCGCAGGCGCGCGGACGCGCGGCTTGCCGAGCACAGGAACCGGTTCGCGGCGGCTTTGGCGTCGAGCCTGTTGGCGCTGCACGCGGCGCCGCAGAGCGGGTTGGAACGCCTCTGCCGCAGCGTTCTCGACGCCGGCGGCGAGATTTACGCGCCCGACGTCCCGGCGAACGCCGAACTGATCGCGCGCGGCGCGCTGCCGGTTACGCTCGACTCGCTGCTCGACCGACTGACGGGCGCGAAGGGGCAGGGAACGTGAGCGCCAAACAGCCGAACGCTAACTGAAAATGCCTCGATGGACGTTCCCGGCTACGTCCGTCAGGCGAAAATCCCGGCCCGAATAACGGTAGGTCAGCTTCTCGTGGTCGATGCCGAGCAGGGCGAGCAGCGTGGCGTGGAAATCGTGGACGTGCATCCGGTTTTCCGCCGCGTGATAGCCCATCTCGTCCGTCGATCCGTAGGCGAAGCCGCCTTTGACGCCCGCGCCGGCCATCCAGATGGAATAGCCGTAGGGGTTGTGGTCGCGGCCGTTGCCGCCCTGCGAGACGGGCGTCCGCCCGAACTCGCCCATCCACACGACCAGCGTGTCTTCGAGCATGCCGCGCGACTTCAGGTCCTTGAGCAGCGCTCCGATCGGTTGGTCGACCTCCGCCGCGTTTGCGGTGTGCTTGCGCACGAGATCGGCGTGCTGATCCCACTTGTAGGAATGCGTACATTGCACGAAGCGCACGTCGCGTTCGGCGAGCCGGCGCGCCAGCAGGCACTGCCATCCGAAATCCGCCGTGGTCGGGTTATCCAGCCCATAGAGTTTCTTGACAGCTGCCGACTCGTTGGACACGTCGAAGACTCGTGCGGCCTCGGCTTGCATGCGAAAGGCCATCTCGAAAGATTGAATGCGGGTCTCGAGCTCGTCGTCGCGTTTCCAGAGTTCCTGGTTGCGGCGGTTGACGGCCTGCAGCATGTCGAGCTCGTAGCGCTGCTGTTCGCGGGTGAGGCGCCGATTGACCAGATATTCGATGGGCTGCGCGCGGATGTCCTTGACCTGCATCCCCGCATGGCCGATGGCGCAGCCCTGATAGGAGCCGGGCAAGAAAGCGGAACTCCAGTTCTTCGCGCCGCCGTGGGAGAGCGCCGGCTTGATCGTGATGTAACCCGGCAGGTCGCGGTTCTCCGAGCCCAGGCCGTACAGCGTCCATGCGCCCAGGCTGGGGCGCGTGAAGGTGAACGTCCCCGTAAAGCTCTGCAGGAGCGCGGCGCCGTGGTCCACGCCTTCGCCGACCATCGAGCGGATCACGCATAGCTCGTCCGCGCTTTCGCGAACGTGGGGAAACAGGTCGCTGACCGGCAGGCCGCTTGCGCCGCCGGGACGGAATTCCCAGGGCGACTTCATCAGCGGCCCCGGCTCCTTTTGCGAGAACGACAGGGGCCGCTTGATGGGCAGCGGCTTGCCGTCGTTTTGGTCGAGATACGGCTTGGGGTCGAACGTGTCGATCGACGACGGCCCGCCGTGCATGAACAGCAGGATGACCTTGCGCGCGCGCGGCGCGAAGTGCGGGGTCTTGGCCGCCGGCGCATTCTTCCCGCCGCGGGCCTCCGCTGCGCGGGCGCGCTCGTCGGCCAGCAGCGCGCCCAGCCCCAGGAAGCCGAACCCGTTGGCCGCCTCGCGCAGCATCGCCCGGCGCGAGGTCAGGCGCCGAGGCGCCGCCGCGCCGAAGCGGTCGTAGAACGTGCTCACAACGCAACCATCATACCAACCGCCCGCCGCGGGAACGCCGGCTGACTACGCATTACAATAGCGGGAACGCCGGCATGACCGTCCCCGCGAATACGGCCTGCTCGCGCCCGGCATGGAGCAGAGGCTGCGGGTGACTACCGATCCCGCCTACTACGAGCAGAATGCGGAAAGCGTCGAGTTGTGGTCGCCCGGCAACCCGCTGTTCCAGGCGCCCGAGTTTCTGCGCCCCGCGGATGAATGGCCGCCCGACAAGACGCTGGGGGACGTTCTGGACTCGTTGGACATTTGATTTGCGACAACTTGGAACGGCTGTTTAACGGGCGTTCAACGGCCTTTTCACGGCGCTTAAAGGCAGCGGCGGGCGGCGGTATACGCGGATATCTCTAAATACCGGTATCGCCTTCATTCATGGTTGAAGCCCTCCTCAAGCTTCCCGGGTCGATATTAGCACAATGCGGATTTAACGCAGGTGGCGGTCGAAGAACTCCAGCGTCCGCTGCCAGGCGAGCGCGGCGGCTTCCTGATCGAAGCGCGGAGTCGTATCGTTGTGGAAGCCGTGGTTCACGCCCTCGTACATGTGGACCGCGTAGCTCTTGCCGTTGGCTTGCAGCGCCTCTTCGTAGGCCGGCAGTCCGGCGTTGATGCGCCGGTCGAGTCCCGCGTAGTGGAGCAGCAACGGCGCCGCGATCTTGGGTACGTCCGCGGCGGGCGGCTGCCGGCCGTAAAACGGGACCGAGGCCGCCAGGTCGGGAATGCGCACGGCCAGCGCATTGCAGATGCCGCCGCCGAAGCAGAAGCCGACCGCGCCGACTTTTCCGGTGCAATCGGGATGCGCCTGCAAATGCTTGACCGCGGCGGCGAAATCCTCGAAAAGCTTGCCGCGGTCGATCTCGGCCTGCAACCGGCGGCCGTCGTCGTCGTTGCCCGGGTAGCCGCCTTTCGGCGTCAGTCCGTCGGGGGCCAGCGCCAGATAGCCCGCGGCGCCGACGCGGCGCGCCACGTCTTCGATATAGGGGTTCAGCCCGCGGTTCTCATGCACCACGACAACTCCGGGCAGCTTCCCGCCGGCGCCGGCCGGACGCACGAGGTATCCGTTTATGGAGCCGTGGCCTTGGGGAGAGGGGTAGGCGATGCGTTCGGCGCGGATGCGGGCGTCGTCCGCGGGCACTTGCTGGGCCAGGGAATAGTCGGGGAACAGCAAGGCCGGCAGCGCGGCGGCGCTCGTCCCCGCGGCGAACGGGGCGGCGCGGTCGAGGAACTGCCGCCTGCTCAGGCCGCCGTGAACGTAGGCGTCGAACAGCTTCAGGACTTCGGGGTGAAAATCGGATGCGGTCTTGCGCGTCATCGCTATGCCTCCTGCGGCGCCGTCAGGCGTCCGGGTCGCCGCCGTCGTAATCTTCTCGGGCGTGGAAGCTGCCCAAGGTCAGTTCTTTACCGGATTCCAGGTAGGCTTCCATCTTGGCCGTCAAATCGGCGACCACGTCGGGCCGGTTGCCGGCGACGTTGGTCAATTCGTCGGGGTCTTCGGCGCGGTCGTAAAGCTGCGTTTCGAAGTCGTAGCCGAGTTTTTCGCGGTCGATGATCTTCGAGAACTGCCAGTCCTTCGTGCGCACGCCGCCGACCCAGCCGTAAGCCTGGACCAGATGATCGCGCGCGCTCGCTTCGCCGTTGACCAGCCCCCACAGATTTTCGCCGGTGGCGCGCGGCGGCGGGTCGAGCTCCAGCAGGTTGAACAAGGTGGGCATGACATCGGGGTGCTGGATGAAACCCGAGGCCCGCGCGCCCGCCTTCTCTTTGCCGGGAAGCCTGACCAGGAAGGGATTGTGGATCACTTGGCGGCGGATCTTCGTCGGCCCCTTCATGAACTGCCCCTGCTCGCCGAGCAGCGCGCCGTGATCGGAGAAGAAAACCACCACCGAGTTGTCGAAAAGCCCGAGTTCCTCGACCGTGTCGAGTATCTCGCCAAGCCAATAGTCCACGCACATCGACTCGCCGGCGTAGTTGGCGCGCATGCGCTCCATCGCTGCGGGGGGCACGTCGATATCCGAGTAGGGGGGCTCCCAATAGGTCGGCCCCGTTGCGTTCGGCAGGTATTCGTCGAGGAAGCGCTTCGGCGGATCCCACGGTTCGTGCGGGTCGAACGCTTCGAGGTGCAGAAAGAACGGCGTCTTGCCGCTGTTGCGCCGCAGCCAGCCGATGACGTTCTTTGCCGTCAGTTCGATAATCGCCTCGCACTCTTGCTCGTAGCGCGCGCGGTTCGCCAGATACTGTTTCATGAAGGCGGGACGGCCGGGGTCGACCTCCAGCCATTTGTCCCAGTATTCCTGCGGGTAGTGCGCCGGCACGATTTCCGGCTCGTCGTGCGACGCCTGTTCGTAGTAATCGACCTCGTGCCCCCGCGTCCACTCGTAGTATTTGTAGCCGCGGTGGAAATTCTTGCCCGGCCGCTGCATGTGCGGGATGTCGGCGATCAACGCCGTGTAGTAGCCCGCTTCGTTCAACGTCTCCGAGACCGTCTGATCTTCGTAATAGAGCTCGTGCCAGCCCGGAGTCTGCACCGGCTCGTGCTGATGGAAGTAGTGGTAGGGCAGGATGCGCCGTCCGGTCATCAGCACGCGGCGGATGGGGATCGTCGGCAGGCCTTCGGGGTAGCAGTCCTCGAAAACGACGCAGTCTTCCGCAAACTTGTTCAGGCGCGGGGTCTTGACCAGGCCGTTGCCGCCGTAGGCTTCGAGGTTGTCCGCGCGGAACGTATCGACGTTGAGAAAGATGAGATTTTGGCGGTTTCCCTTGCCGCGTTGGTCGGGCGGCTTCTGCCAGCGGCCGCCGGGTTTGGCGGCGGCTTGCTCGGCGGGGGCGCAGCCGGTCAGGCCGGTTGCCGCCGCCGCTCCCGCGGCGGTCGAGGTATGCGTGAGAAACCCGCGGCGCGAAAGCCTGTTTTTATGCCGATCGGCCATGCGGAAAGCCTAGCACAAACGCCGTTTCTGCTAGGCTGGAAGTTTACACGCACGCGATTGGAGAATTTTCATGGCTGGAAACCACACGCTCACTTTTACCGATGCCGACTTCGAAACGGACGTTTTGCAGTCCGAGCAACCCGTGCTCGTCGATTTTTGGGCCGTTTGGTGCGGCCCCTGCCGCCAGATGGCGCCGGTCATCGATTCCGTGGCGGCGAAGTACGCGGGCAAGATCAAGGTCGGCAAGCTGGACGTCGATCACAACCCGATGGCCGCGCAGCGTTTCAACGTGCGCGGCATTCCGACCATGTTGCTGTTCAAGGGCGGCGCGCCCGTCGAGCAGATCGTCGGCGCCGTGCCTGAAGAGCGGTTGAGCGCCGCGCTCGACGACCACGCAGCTTGAGCCGGCGCCCGTTTCGGGCGCGCGGCCTCCCGCGCGTATGCAAGAATCGGCAGGGCTGAAAGCGATCCCGCAGACGGTTGGCGGCGGTTTTCGCCAATCGTCGCGCCGGGAGTTTTTGCGCGCCGGCGGCGCCGCCTTTGCCTCGAGCCTCGGCGCGCAAGCCGCCTCAGCCAAAAAGAAGGCCGAGCCGCGGCGGAACGTTCTCTTCATCGCCGTGGACGACCTGCGCCCCGACCTCGGCTGCTACGGCAACGCTCGGGTGCGCACCCCCAACATCGACCGCCTGTCCGCCTCCGGGCTGACATTTCTGCGCAGCTACTGCCAGCAGGCGGTGTGCAACCCCTCGCGGACCTCGATGTTGACCGGCAAGCGCCCGGATACGACGCGCATCTACGATCTGCAAACGCATTTCCGCCGCTATCTGCCCAACGCCGTCACCTTGCCCCAACAGTTCCGCCGCGCGGGATACGAGACCACGGCGTTCGGCAAGATCTTTCACAAGCCGCAACTCAACGACTACCCGTCGTGGTCGATCGCGCCGTGGATCCCTGAGCGGCACGGCTGGCGCACGGCGGAGAACGAGGCGTTCGCCCGGAGCAATTGGCGGCGTCTGCGGGAGAGCGCGTGGGTTTCCGACGAGCGCTTCTATTTCGATCCCAAGAAACGCGGCGCCCGGCAGGACGGCGCAACGGGTTGGGGTCTCAAGAGTTGGCGGGCGCCCGCCGTGGCCGACGCCGAGTTGCCGGACGGCAAGACCGCGCGGGAGGCCGCTGCCGCGCTGGAGCGGCTCGGGGAGCGGCCGTTCTTCATGGCGGTCGGTTTCCTGCGGCCGCACCTGCCGTTCGCCGCGCCGAGCAAATACTTCGATTTGTATCCGCAAGACACGATCGAGGAATCCGCGGCGCCCTTGTCGCCCGAGGGGGCGCCCGCCTACGCGCTGCACGACTCGGCCGAGTTGCGCGGCTACGACGATATCCCGCGGCAAGGCGCGATCTCTTCGCGGAAAGCCAAGGAGTTGATTCGCGCTTACCGGGCTTCGGTCAGTTACGTTGACGCCCAGGTCGGAGTGCTGCTCGATGCGCTCGAGCGCAACGGATTGGCCGAAAACACCGTCGTGGTCTTGTGGGGGGATCACGGCTACCATTTGGGCGATCTCGGCCTGTGGAACAAGCACTCGAATTTCGAGGCCGCGACGCACACTCCGCTGATCGTCCGCGCTCCGGGGCTGCGCAACGTCGGCCGCAAGACCAAGGCGCTCAACGAGGCGGTCGATATCTACCCGTCGCTGTGCGACATCTGCGGGATTCCCAGCCCGGCGGATCTGGAGGGTTCGAGTTGGCTGCCGCTGTTCGAGAACCCGAACCAGATCTGGAAACGCGCCGCGTTCAGCCAGTACCCGCGGGAAATCCCCGGCGTCGGCCCCGGAATGGGCTATTCGATGCGCACCAGACGCTACCGCTACACCGAGTGGTCGGCGCTCGGCAGCCCCTACAAATCCGCCGAGCTTTACGACTACCGCGACAACGTACACGAGTTGCGCAATCTGGCCAACCTGCCGCAGCACGTGAGCTTGGTCAACGGACTCTCGCAGATGCTGCGCGAGGGTTGGCGGGGCGCGCTGCCGCCGACCGAGTTGCCCTACTCAACGCAAGACCGCGCTTGAGCCGCGTTCGCGGATCAGGCCGGCGTAGTCTTCCGGGCGGTCGATGTCGGTGACCACGCCGCGGTCGTCCACGTCGACGAAGAGCGCCTCGCCGTAATGCCTGCGCATGACGCTTTGCGGGCTCGCGGCAGGGTCGAGCGCGCAAAGCTCCTCCGCCACCGCGCGCGATAGGGCGACCGGGTGCCCGCGGATTCCGTCGAAGCGCGGAATCGCCAGCGGCGCGGCGGCGCGGCGGCAGCCCTGCGCGATGCGGTCCAGGGTGCGGCCGCGGACTGCCGGATGGTCCACGAGGCCGAACAGTATCCACTCGGCCTCGGCGTCGAGCGCGGCGAGCCCCGTCTGCAGCGACGACAGCATTCCCTTGTCGTAGTTCTCGTTGACGGCCACCCGCAGGCCGGGCAGAGCGGGAATCGTCGGGCGGATTGTCTCCGCGCGGCAGCCCAGCACGACCGCCAATTCATCGACCCGCGGCCGCATCAGGAAGATCTGCCGGTTGAGGAAGGTGTCGCCGTTGTATTCAAGCAGCGCCTTGTCCCGTCCCATGCGCGAGGAACGGCCCGCCGCCAGGATCAGACCGGCCGTTTTCACCGTGTTGCGGATACCGCTTGCTGCGCCTCGGTCATAGCGGCCTCGGCAGCGGCCGGCTCGGCGGCTTGCAGCGCCTTCGGCGCGCCTTGGGCAAAGATCGACTTGGACAGGGAACTCCAACCGGCCGTCGGATTCCTGCGGCGGCGGATCATCTCGGCGACGACGGCGACGGCGATCTCTTCGGGGGTCACGGCGCCGATATCGAAACCCATCGGCGCGTGAATCGCCGCCAGCTTTTCGAGGCTGACGCCTTCCTTGCGCAGGTGTTTCGCCACTTCGAGAGTCTTGCGTTTCGAGCCGATCATGCCGACGTAGCGCAGAGGCTGTTCCGCCGCCCAACGCAAGACCCGCATGTCGTCGCGGTGGCCTCGCGTCACGATGACGGCGTAAGTTGCGTCGTTCGCGGGCAGCTTGGGAAAGACGTCTTCGTACTCGTCCGCGAATATCTCCGCCGCCTCGGGAAAGCGCTCGCGGTTGGCGTACGCTTCGCGGTTGTCGACGATCGTTGTGCGAAAACCGGCCAGCGAAGCGATTTTCGACAGGCTCTTGGAGATGTGCCCGCCGCCGAAGATCAGAGCATTGGGCATGGGCAACACCGGTTCCACGTAAACATTAAGCTGACCGCCGCAAATAAGGCCGTTGTCGTAGGCGGCTTCCTGTCCGAGATTGAAGCGCAGCATGCGCGGCTGCTCGCTCTCGATGACGTCGCGGGCCGCTTGCCACACCTCGGCTTCGGTGCAGCCGCCGCCGATCGTGCCCACCATCGTACCGTCTTCGCGGATCAGCATTTTCGCGCTTTGGAAGCTGGGAATCGACCCGGCGACCTCGACAATCGTGGCCACCGCGCACTTCCGCCCCGCGCGGCGCAGCGCCGCTATTTCTTCGTAAACGTCCATGGGCCGGGGCATGACCTTCATGATATCGCGGACGGCCGGCGCTTATTCTGAATCCGCGTCCCGCGCCGCCCGCAGGTAGGCGTCGATCTGCGCGTCCAGCAGGCCGCCCTGGCCGCTCGGTTGGCCGGGCGCAAGCGAGCCGTGCGCCAGCGGCAAATGCCCCTTTTCGACGACCCAGAGCAGGGCGCCGCCGCCGGTCAGGGTGAAGCGCACCGCGTCCGCGGAATCCGCCGGAAGCCTGGAGCATGTTTCCCGCGCGTAACCGAGGTTGCAACAGCGGATCACGTGGCCGCGGTCGGGCTTGCCGCGCTCCCCCGCGGCCGCGCGGCACTGCCCGTCGTAAGGGCGGCCCAGCGGAGGCCGGTATTTCCCCGGCCATGCGGACCAATCCAGCGGTTCGTCGGGCTCGAAGAAGGGGCAGGCCATAAGCCCTCATAGTCTAAGATATCTGCAGTGCGCCGCTTGGCGATTTTCATGTTGCTCGTGTCGGCGTCCGCGTTGCCGGCGGCGCGGGCCGATACGCAGGCGGCGTTGGCCGTGCTCGAAGCCGAGTGTCTCGGCTGCCACGGCGCGGCGGCGATGTCGGGGCTCGATTTGCGCACCCGGGAATCCGTTTTGCAAGGAGGCTCGCGGGGGCCGGCGCTCGTGCCCGGAGACGCGGAAGCAAGCCTGCTGTACCGCGTGCTGCGCGGGGTCCGCGAGCAGGACCGCGAGTTGCGGATGCCGTCGGGCAAGCCCGCGCTCGGCGCCGAGCATATCGCGGCGATCGCATCCTGGATTCGCAACGGCGCCGCATGGACTGAGCGCCCTCTCGATGCAGGCGGGCAGTGGTGGGCGTTCCGGCGGCCGGCGGCCCGGGAAGCGGACATCGACAAGCCCAACCCGATCGACGGCTTCATCGCCTCCAAGCTGCGCGCGCGCAACCTCGAGCCCGCGCCGGAAGCCGACCGGCGAACGCTCATCCGCCGCGCTTATTTCGACTTGCACGGCCTGCCGCCGGCGCCGGAGGCCGTCGACGCATTTCTTGCCGACTCTTCCCCCGCAGCCTACGCAAAGCTGATCGACGCGCTGCTTGCTTCGCCGCGCTACGGAGAGCGCTGGGGCCGTTACTGGCTCGACGTCGTCCGCTATGCCGACACCGGCGGCTTCGAAACCGACATCTATTTCCCGAATGCTTGGCGTTACCGCGATTACGTCATTCGCTCGTTCAACGACGACAAACCCTACGACCGCTTCGTGAAGGAACAAATCGCCGGAGACGAAATCTGGCCGGACGACATCGAGTTGCGGGGCGGCTACCGCATCCCGGAGGAAAAACTCGAGCATCTCGAAGCGCGCCTCGGCACCGGCATGTACGCCATCGGTCCGGTTTATCACGAAGCGGCCCTCGACGGACGCCAACTGCGCTACGAATGGCTTACCGATGCGGTCGATACCACCGGCGAGGCGTTCCTGGGGCTGACGCTCGGCTGCGCCCGCTGCCACGATCACAAGTTCGACCCGCTCAGCCAACGCGACTACCACCGCATGATGGCCGTGTTCGCCGGCAGCGAGCCGAAAGAGATTCCGGTAGTCAACAAGATGAGCCAATTCGGGTTCTATTCGGGCTATCCGCGGCTGCTGAAGGTCGAGGAGTACAAGGCCGCCGTCAAGCGCATCGACGCGGCCGCCCGCAAGCGGCTCGTGAAACAGGTCGAGGCGGGTTTTTCGGCCGAAGTTCTGGCCGCCTACCGCGTTCCCCGCGGCGAGCGCGCTCCCGAGCAAAGAGAGCAGGCCGCCAAAGTCGAGGCGGCGTTGACCGCGGCCGGGCTGAAGGAGAACGCTGCCGGCCGCACCGCCCGGCTCGAATACACGCCGCAGGAACGGGACGACCGCGAGCGTCTGCTCTACGAGTTGGGCAAGGCCGCGCTGGCCGCGAATTATCGCATTGCTTCCGCCACGGTGCTCGGACACGCTGAGGTGCGCTATCCCGTTCGCATGACGTCGCGCGGCGACTACCGCGCCGCCGGCGAGCGCGTTGCCGCCGGATTTCCGGCCGTTTTCACGGGCGGGCGCGAGCAAGCGGCAACGCAGGAACCCGCTTCCGGCCCCTTTGTGCCGCAGAGACGGAAAGCGCTGGCCGAATGGCTGGCCTCCCCCGACCACCCGCTGACCGCGCGCGTCATGGTCAACCGCATCTGGCAAGGGCATTTCGGGCGCGGCCTCGTTGCCGCGGCCAACGATTTCGGGCGGCAATCGGACCCGCCGACCCACCCCGATTTGCTCGACTGGCTGGCGGTCCGCTTCGTCGAAGACGGCTGGAGCGTCAAGAAGCTCCACCGCCGGATCATGCTCTCGGAGGCATACCGGCGCAGCAGCCTGCCGGTTGCCGCAAACGCCGCGGCCGACCCGCAAAACGAGATGCTCTGGCGTATGAACCGTCGCCGCCTCGATGCCGAAACCCTGCGCGACGGCATACTGGCCGCGGCGGGCAAGCTGAATCTGAAGATGGGCGGGCGTCCGGTGGTTCCGCCGCTCTCCGCAGACGAGATGCAAGGCATCTGGTCGCCTGCGCAGTGGCCGGTTTCGCTGGACCCGGCCGAGCACGACCGGCGCAGCGTGTACCTCTACGTCAAGCGCTCGTTTCCCTATCCGCTGTTCACCACGTTCGACGCGCCGGACACGTCGGTAAGCTGCGCGCGGCGCAACGTCACCACGGTGGCGCCGCAGGCGCTGACGCTGCTGAACGGCGAGTTCATGCGCGAGCAGGCGAAAGCGCTGGCCGGCCGCGCCGAAGACCCCCGCCGGCTCTGGCGTCTGGCGCTGGGACGCGATCCCTCGCCGCAGGAAAGCGAGCGCACCGCCGGCCTCGCGCCGGAACGACTCGCGCTGCTGCTGCTCAACCTGAATGAATTCCTCTATATCGACTGAACCGCCCGCCCAAAAGAGAAACCGATGACGCAGAACTTCACCGACGGATATTGCGGGCGCGACCTCCCGCTGCGCTCGCGCAGAGAATTCCTGCAAAAAGCCGGACTCGGATTCGGCATGATCGCCGCAACCGATCTGCTGGCCGGGGAAAACCCGTTGGCCGCCAGGAAACCCCATTTCCCGGCGAAAGCCGACAGCGTCATTTTCCTTTTCATGCACGGCGGTCCGAGCCACATCGACACCTTCGATCCCAAGCCGCTGTTGAACGAGTTGCACGGGCAGCCTGTGCCCGAGAGTTTCGGCAGCGTCGATTTGCAGTTCACGAAAGTCGATAGGGTTCCCTTGATCGGCTCGCCCCGCACGTTCCGCAAGCGCGGCGACAGCGGGCTCGAAATCTCGGACCTGTTCGAAAACGTCGCCGCGCATGCCGACGCCCTGACCGTGGTCCGCTCCTGCCATCACGACGGGTTTACCCATGTCACGGGCCAGAACTGGATGAATACCGGCTGGGCGCGCGTCGGCCGCCCCAGCATCGGCTCATGGGTGACCTACGGGCTGGGCAGCGAAAACGAAAACCTGCCCGCCTACATGGTGATGCTCGACGGCCCGATCAAGGCCGGTCCGCCCGCGTACGGCGCCGGGTTTTTGCCCGCGGTATATCAAGGAACCGTGCTGCGCAGCCAAGGTCCGCCGATCCTGAACATCGAGCGGCCCGGAGATATCACGGAACGGCAGCAGCGCAAGTTGCTCGACCTGCTGCGGCAGAGCAACGAAGAGCACTACGCCGCGCGCTCCGACGACAGCGAGTTGGCGGCGCGCATCGCGTCCTACGAGCTTGCCTTCAAAATGCAGACGGCGGTTCCCGAGTTGGCGGACCTTTCCGCGGAAACGGAGGCGACCCGCAAGCTCTACGGCCTCGATAACGGCGAGACGCGGAATTTCGGCGAACAATGCCTGCGGGCGCGCAGAATGGTCGAGCGCGGCGTTCGCTTCGTGCAGATTTATTCCGGCGGACGCAAGGGCGGCGCCGGCGTCGGCTGGGACGGCCACAACGAAATCGACCGCAATCACGAGCAAATGGCGCGCTCAGTGGACCGGCCCATCGCCGGGTTGCTGACCGATCTGAAACAGCGCGGCATGCTCGACCGCACGCTGGTGGTCTGGGGCGGCGATTTCGGCCGCACGCCCTTCACCGACGGCGCCGAAGGCGGCGGCTCCAACCGCAATGGCCGCGACCACAACCCCTACGGCTTTACGATCTGGATGGCCGGCGGCGGCGTCCGCGGCGGACAAGTCATCGGCTCGACCGACGCCATCGGCCTGCGCGCGCAGGAAGACAAGGTCCACATGCACGACCTCCACGCCACGATTCTTTCGCTGCTGGGGCTCGACCACGAACAGCTCACCTACTTCTTCCAGGGCCGCGATTTCCGCCTGACCGACGTGGGCGGCGGCAACAACCTGGCCGGGCGGATCGTCTGAGCCGGACGGAGCGGCGTTCGGCGCAGCGCGTTGTCGTATCCTCGAAGGGTTAGCCATGGACCGCATTGCCGCTCTTCGCTCGATGCTCGCAGCCGATCCGTCGAATGCGTTCGCCCGTTACGGCTTGGCGCAGGAGTACGTCAAGGCCGGCGACAACGAGCGGGCGCTGGCCGAGTTCAACGCCATCCTGGAGTCGAACCCCGACTACCAGGCGGCCTACTATCACGCGGGCAAGGCGCTCGAACGCCTGGGGCGCAAAGACGACGCGCGGGCGGCGTACGAACGGGGCGTCGCAACCTCGCGGCGCACAGGGGACGCTCATGCCCGCAGCGAACTCGAAGCCGCGCTGGAAGAGTTGTAGAGAAAAGCCGCGCAAGCGGGAGGATATTGCCCTGCTTGGCCGGCGCGGGTCGTATGCCTGCGACGCTTTCGGGCATGGCGCCGGCAATCTATCGCGTTGCTCTTCGACGCCGGGTTAAAATCATTGCAATGGCTCGGTTGGCGATTTTTGTTCTCTTTTCGGTTTTGGCGGCGCCGGCTTCCGACTGGATGCAGTTTCGGGGGCGCAACGCCGCCGGCGCAGCGGAAACGTCAAGCGCTCCTGAAAAGCTCGACCCCGAAAATTTGCTTTGGCGCGCGCCCGTGCCGGCGGGGCATTCGTCGCCGATACTCGTCGGGGACCGGCTCTTCATTACCGCGGTCGACGAGGAAGGTCTCTGGACCTACTGCCTCGACCGCGAGTCGGGCAAGATTCTTTGGCGGCGCCAAGCCCCGCGCGACCGCAAATCGCGCCATCACAAGATGAACAACGCCGCCGCCTCGACACCGGCGAGCGACGGCAAGAGCGTCTTCGCGTTCTTCGCCGACTTCGGCCTGATCGCATACGCGATAGACGGGGAAGAGCAGTGGCGCCTTGCGCTCGGCCCCTTCGACAACGGCGCCGGCTTGAGCGCCTCGCCGATTCTCGCCGACGGCAAGCTGATCCTCGCCGCCGACGGCAATACCGGCGCGTACCTGCTCGCAGTTGACGCCGGCAACGGCGAAATGCTCTGGAAGACCGGCCGCTCGGAGTTCACCCGCGGGTTCTCCACGCCGATCCTCCATGAACCGAGCGGCGGCCCCAAGGAGATCATTCTGCCCGGCTCGTTTCAGCTCGCAAGCTACTCCCTCGACCACGGCGAGAAGCTGTGGTGGGCGAACGGCGTCTGTTGGCAAACGAAAACCGTAGCGGCGCTTTCCTCAACGCATGTCTATGTTCACTGTTGGGCCGCCGGCGGGGACAAGCCTCCGGCGGAGCCGCTGCCGACCTGGAGCGCGGTCACGGCGGAGCACGATGCCGACGGCAACGGCGTCATCTCCCGCGCAGAAGCCTTCCTGGATAAAATGCGTAAAAAATTCAACAGCTACGACCTGGATAAAGACGGAGTAGTTGGGCAACGCGACTGGGAATACACGCGCAACAAGCATGCTTCCCGCAATGCGCTGATGGCTGTCCGCCTCGGCGGCCGCGGCGACGTGACCGATACGCGGGTCGAGTGGGCGCACAAGAAATTTCTGCCCAACGTGCCTTCGCCGCTGCTGCTTGACGGGGTGATTTACATGGTCAAGGACGGCGGCATCTTCTCGGCCGTCGACGCCGCCGGCGGCAAGGCGCTCAAAGTCGGACGGTTGGGCCAAGCCTTGGGAAAGTATTTCGCATCGCCGGTGTCCGCGGACGGGAAAATCTATTTGCTGGACGCAGACGGCGTGGCGACCGTGGTGCGGGCGCAAAGGGATTGGCAAATTCTTTACCAGAGGGATTTTGGCGAGGGCATAAACTCCACGCCCGCTATTGCCGACGGACGGATCTACATACGCTCGCATGAAGCGGTTTACTGCTTCGACGGCCGCAAGCAGGAGGCCGCCGGTTCCAAGCAGGCGCGGAATCCTGCATAACGCAACCTATAATATCCCTGCTATGCCGGACAGCCAAAGACCGCTGCGCTCTCAGGAATGGTTCGGGCGCAAAGACAAGCTGGGGTTTTTGCACCGTTCCTGGATGCGCGCCGAGGGGTTTCCGGGAACCGTCTTCGAAGGCAAGCCGGTTATCGGCATTTGCAACTCCTGGTCGGAGCTGACGACTTGCAACGCCCATCTGCGCGGCGTCGCCGAGGCGGTTAAGCGCGGCGTCTGGAGCGCGGGCGGATTTCCCTTGGAATTCCCGACCATGTCGCTCGGCGAGCCTTACATGCGGCCTTCCACGATGATGTTCCGCAACCTGATGGCGATGGACGTCGAGGAATCGATCCGCGCCAATCCGCTTGACGGCGTCGTGCTGCTCTGCGGTTGTGACAAGACGACGCCGGCCCAGTTGATGGGCGCGGCCAGCGCCGACTTGCCGGCAATCATGGTCACCGGCGGCCCGATGCTCAAGGGGATTTGGCGGAACCAGGAAGTCGGCTCGGGCACCGACGTCTGGCGCTACTGGGACGAGTTGCGCGCGGGCCGCATCAGCGAAGAGGAGTGGTGCGAGATCGAGTGCTCGATGTCGCGTTCCGCGGGGCACTGCATGGTCATGGGCACCGCTTCGACCATGACCAGCCTGGCCGAGGCGCTGGGCATGACCCTCACCGGTTGCGCCAATATCCCCGCCGTGGATTCGCGCCGCTACGAGATCGCGCAGCGTTCCGGCGAGAGGATCGTCGAGATGGTTGGCGAAGACCTGAAGCCGTCGAAAATCCTGACTCGCGAGGCGCTCGAAAACGCGGTCCGCGTCGATATGGCCATCGGCGGCTCGACCAACGCGATCATCCACCTGAAGGCGCTCGCCGGGCGTCTGGGGATTGCCTTTCCGCTCGACCGCTTCGACGAGATTTCGCGCGAGACTCCCGTTGTCGCCAACATCAGGCCGTCGGGCAAGCACCTGATGGAGGATATGTACTACGCGGGCGGCGTTCCGGTGGTGATGAACGACTTGCTCGACCGCCTGCACGGCGGAGCCATGACGGTGACGGGCAAGACGATTGCGGAAAATGTCGCCGGCGCCCAGTGCCATAACCGCGAAGTCCTGCTGCCGCGCGGCAAGCCGCTGCAGCCTTCCGGCGGGACGGTCATTCTGTACGGCAATCTTTGTCCGCAGGGAGCGGTTCTCAAGACGAGCGCCGCCGCCGAGAATCTGTTGCAACACAGCGGCAAGGCTGTCGTTTTCGAGGATCACGAAGACCTGATGGCGCGCATCGACTCTCCCGATTTGGATGTCGATGCAACCTCGGTGCTTGTCCTCAAGAACGGCGGTCCGGTCGGCGCGCCGGGGATGCCCGAGTACGGGAACATGTCGATTCCGGCGAAGCTGCTGAAAGAGGGCGTCGAAGACATGGTGCGCATCTCCGACGCGCGGATGAGCGGAACCAGCTATGGGACGGTCGTACTGCACATCTCGCCGGAGTCCGCCGTGGGAGGCCCCTTGGCGCTTGTCCGCACGGGGGATGCAATCCGGCTCGATACCGCGGGCCGGCGGCTCGACCTGCTGGTCTCCGATGAGGAACTCGAAAAACGCCGGGCCGCATGGCGGGCGCGCGAACCGCACTATGACCGCGGCTACGGGAAGCTCTTCCTCGATGCCGTCCTGCAAGCGGACGAAGGCTGCGATTTCTCTTTCCTCAGAAAGACCTCCCGCCCCGAGAAAAAACTTCCCTTGGCCTTCTGAGCCGCGCAGCGGCCTTACCGCAGAAGATTCTTCGCGATCGTCTGCAATTGCAAATTGGACGTTCCCTCGTAAATTGTCCCGATCTTCGCGTCGCGGTAGAGCTTTTCGACGGGGTAGTCTTTGGTAAAACCGACGCCGCCGAACAGATCGACGCATTTCGCCGCGGCGCGCACCGCCATTTCCGTAGCGTAATACTTGGCCATTGCCGCCTGGACGAGGAACGGCCTGCCGCTTTCCAGCAGCCGGCCGGCGTTGTACACGAGCAGCTTTGCGGCTTCGATTTCGGTGGCCAATTCGGCGACTTGAAATTGAACCGCCTGGAAGTCGGCCAGGCGCTTCCCGAATTGTTTCCGTTCCTGCACGTATTGCATGGCGTGTCCAAGCGCGCCCTCGGCGAGCCCGAGCATTTGAGCGCCGATGGCGATGCGCCCTTCGTTGAGCGTTTCGATGGCGATCTTGTATCCCCGGCCGAGCGCGCCGAGAACGTTCTCTTTGGGCACGCGGCAGTTGTCCAGGATCAATTCGCAAGTCGATGAGGCGCGGATGCCGAGCTTGTCCTCTTTCTTGCCGACGGAGAACCCTTCGAAATCGGGTTCGATCAGGAATGCGCTGACGCCGCGGTGTCCGGCTGCGGGGTCGGCATTGGCGAACAGGATGAAAAGCCCGGCCTCCTTGGCGTTGGTGATCCAGAGCTTGCGCCCGTTCAACTCGAAGCAGTCTCCCTTGTCGACGGCCGCGGTCGTCATGGCGAAGGCGTCGCTGCCCGATCCGGCTTCGGACAGGGCGTAGCAGGCCACCGTGCCGCGCGCCAGGCGGGGGAGGTATTTCCGCTTTTGGTCATCGCTCGCCCAACGCAGGAGCGCGTTGACGACCAGCGTGTTCTGGACGTCGACGATGACCGCCGCCGCCGGGTCGGTGCGCGACAAAGCCTGCACCGCGAGCATGGAATTGAAAAACGCGCCGCCTTGGCCGCCGTATTCCTCGGGGATGGCAATTCCCATCAAGCCCATCTCGAAGAGCTTTTGCAGGATATCTTTGCGGAACTCTCCTGCCTCGTCCATCTCGCGGACGTACGGCCCGATCTCGTTGCGCGCGAAAGCGTCCACGGTATCGAAAAAGAGTTGCTCATCCTCGTTGAGGACGCTCAGAGCTTGTTGGGGCATTTTCAGGCTTGACCGAGGTTGTGCTCCCCGGCGGGGTCTTCGAGCGCAACGCCGTCTTCGGGCTCGTCCTCGAAGTAGAGGATGCGGCCGCACGTTTCGCAGGTGAGCGCGCCGTCGCTGAGATTTTTCATATCTTGCAGCAGTTGCGGCCGCAGGATCACGTGGCAGGCTTCGCACTGCGCGCCGACAATCGCGGCGATGGCCGTGCCGCGCGCTTTTTGGATGCGGGCGTAAAGGCGCATCAACGGTTCGCGGAGCTGCGCCGCCAACTCGGCTCGGACGCTCTTTTCCGCGGCCAGTTGCCGCTCGTCCGCGGCCACGCGGCTTTTGGCCTCAGCGACTTCGGCGGCGACTTTTTCGCCCTCGACGCGGAGGTCTGCCTGAGCCCGGGCAACGTTTTCTTCCAGCGCCTCGGCCTGCATCATCTTGTCGAGAATGCGGTCCTCGCCGGATGCGATCTTGTCTTTGGCGAATGCGATCTCGTGTTGGAAGGCGCGGAACTGCTCGTTGGTCCTGGCGCTGTTCATCTGCTCCTGCAGCTTCGCTACCGTTTCCCGGGCGCGCTCGATCTCGCCTTCCAGATGGCGCCGGTCTTTTCGATTTTGCTCGAGCTCGGCCTGCTTGGCGGCCAGTTGGCGCTTATGGGCGGCAAGCTTGGCTTCGATTGCGGCTACGTATTGGGGCAGCCGGGCAATCTCCTCGGAGAGTTCCCCGATTCGGTTGTCGCAAGTCTGGATTCGGCGGAGCAGGGAAAGATCGGAAGTCATGACCGCCGCAAACTCGTCATGCTCGACTTTAGCATACCGCTACCATGAAGAATCGTGGCCGATTACACCGAGGAACATGCGCAGGCCGGCATCGACGCCGAATTGCCGGAGATCGAGACTTGGCCGAATCAGTATCCGGGGTACGTGATCACGATCGAGATTGCGGAATTCACTTCTTTGTGCCCGAAGACCGGCCAACCGGATTTCGGGACGCTGACGCTGGCGTACGAACCGGACAAACTCTGCCTCGAGCTGAAGTCGCTCAAGCTTTATATCCTCGAATATCGGAATTTGGGCATCTTTTACGAGAACGTCGTCAACAAGATTTTGGCCGACGTTGTCGCCGCGGCTTCGCCGCTATGGGCGAAACTGGAAGGAAAGTTCACGCCGCGGGGCGGGCTTCGCTCGACCGTCAGCGCGGAATACCGCAAGTTATAATACCGGCGCCGGGACGCGCCCGAAATACGAAGAGGTAACGATGAGACGATTTTCAGCTTGGGTATCGGTTTGGGCGCTTGCCGCGGCCGGCTTCGCCGGCGTTTCCGCCGCCGCCGATGTTGTGTATTTGCCGCAGCAAGAGGTCGCCGCCGCGCGGATGAATCCCGGCGTCATGACCGCGGGCGAAGACCACAAGGTCATCATGAGCCGTCGAACCGGGCCGGGCGAGGCCGAGGTTCACGCCGAGGAGACGGATGTTTTCTACGTCGTCGAGGGATCGGCCGTGCTGGTGACGGGCGGCGCGGTCACGGACGCGCGGAACACCGGGCCCGGTCAGATCCGCGGCGCCGGAATCGAGGGCGGCAAGACGCACAACCTGGCGGTGGGAGACGTGATCGTGATTCCGCGGGGCACGCCGCACTGGTTCAAGGAAGTACCCGACCTGGTCGTTTATTACGTTGTGAAGGCGGTGACGCCGGGCGCCGGGTAAGCCGCCGAGCGAGCTACTGCGCCGACGGCTTCGGCGTTGGCGTCAGGCGCATGACCCGAGTCGCGGCGCCGTCTTGACTCATTAAGGGTTGGTGATCTCCACAATGCCTGCGGACTTTGCCGCCGTCATCCGCATTCCGGCGTCAGCCGTGCGCCGCGCCAACTCGTCGATCTTCCACTCTTCCGCGCCCTTGACGTCTGAGCGCAAGATGTTCGCAATAGGCTTGGTCCACTTCTCCGCGATGGCTTCCGGGCCGAGCACGACCCC
Source organism: uncultured Bryobacterales bacterium (assembly GCA_958295955.1). Taxonomy (GTDB): domain Bacteria; phylum Acidobacteriota; class Terriglobia; order Bryobacterales; family UBA6623; genus CATQHP01. Next base: position 20,682 of record OY282420.1, read on the forward strand.
CATGACCGGCCCGACGTCGCCTGCATTCGTGTCCGTATCCCAGCCCGCCATCACGGCAATCGAGATCGTCTTCTCGAAGTCGCCTTGGCCGTAAAGCAGCGCGAGAGCGTTCACCGCGTTGTTGGGGAATACCCGGCGATTCTTGTCGCCCTCCGGAGCCCATTTTATGTCGATCTGCTCGTGCGCCTTCTCCCAGTCGTCCGGCCATTGCGCATGCCACTCCATCACGTCTCGGATGCAACGGGCATAGTCGCAGTCCGTAGGAATCACCGCCAACCCCGCTTGCAGCAACTTCTCCGGGTCGGACTCAAAGAAGGCTTCGGCCGTTAGTGCGGCCATGAACATTTCGCCGTAGAGGCCGTCGGTGTGGAATGAGACTTCGCCGTCGATGCGCCCGTACTCCGCAGCCGCTGCGGGGTTCCCGGGCAGCAGAAAGCCCCAGAACTCCCCCTTCATCTGGCCTCCCATGTACTCGCCGAACTCGTGACGGCCGGACTCGGGAGGCCGGACTCCTTGCTTCAAGAGTTTCTCTGTGACCCGCACCGCTCGCCCGCAGTTCTGCGCCTCGAACACGGAAAACGACGCAAGCCACTTGTCGGCAATATCCTGGCTTGTGATCTCGGCACCCTTCTCTTCGATCAGGAGGAGATTCGCGATCTGAAATAGCGAGTCATCGTCCGGGCCGAACCCCGCCGGGCCCCAGTTGTCCGCCGTGTACTGCTGCTTTCGTCCCTGCCTCCGACCCTGACGCGGTGGAACCGTCTTGATGTAGTCGGTCGGCGGCCACTGCCCTATCTCCTCGAGGAAGAGCTTGATCTCCCGCTTGTGCATGTTCTGCACGTTCATTCCCAAAGCCCCCGCGACGGCCTGCCCAAGCCACGCCGCGTGAACCTTCTCGTAGTATTCGGCGGCGGAGAGCGAGCGAACCGCCCCGCTCCCCTCTCCGGCCTCGGTCGTAGGCCCGCTGCCTGCGCACGATGCAAGCAGCGCGATCGTCAAGCACAGAGCTGGAATTGCGTTCAGTGAGCGCATGGCTGATCCTCCATTGCGGCCGCCGCCGGTCGCAGCATTGGCGGGACGCCGCTATTCGCAACGACGGGCAGGAAACGACATCCATCGAGGTTACACCACTTACAGGCGGTCCGACTCACGGCCTACGTTTGGCGGGCGTAACCGTGAAGGCGGTGACGCCGGGCGCCGGGTGAGCCGTCGAGCGAGCTACTGCGCCGACGGCTTCGTAGATTGATCCGGCGTCGGCGCAGGTAGCCCGGACGGCAGAGCGCCGCCTAAGGGTTGGTGATCTCCACAATGCCTGCGGACTTTGCCGCCGTCATCCGCATTCCGGCGTCAGCCGTGCGCCGCGCCAACTCGTCGATCTTCCACTCTTCCGCGCCCTTGACGTCTGAGCGCAAGATGTTCGCAATAGGCTTGGTCCACTTCTCCGCGATGGCTTCCGGCCCAAGCACGACCCCCATGACCGGCCCGACGTCGCCTGCATTCGTGTCCGTATCCCAGCCCGCCATCACGGCAATCGAGATCGTCTTCTCAAAGTCGCCTTGGCCGTAAAGCAGCGCCAGAGCGTTCACCGCGTTGTTGGGGAACACCCGGCGATTCTTGTCGCCCTCCGGAGCCCATTTTGCGTCGATCTGCTCGTGCGCCTTCTCCCAGTCGTCCGGCCATTGCGCATGCCACTCCATCACGTCTCGGATGCAACGGGCATAGTCGCAGTCCGTAGGAATCACCGCCAACCCCGCTTGCAGCAACTTCTCCGGATCGGACTCAAAGAAGGCTTCGGCCGTTAGTGCGGCCATGAACATTTCGCCGTAGAGGCCGTCGGTGTGGAATGAGACTTCGCCGTCGATGCGCCCGTACTCCGCAGCCGCTGCGGGGTTCCCGGGCAGCAGAAAGCCCCAGAACTCCCCCTTCATCTGGCCTCCCATGTACTCGCCTAGCTCGTGACGGCCGGACTCGGGAGGCCGGACTCCCTGCTTCAAGAGTTTCTCTGTGACCCGCACCGCTCGCCCGCAGTTCTGCGCCTCGAACACGGAAAACGACGCAAGCCACTTGTCGGCAATGTCCTGGCTTGTGATCTCGGGCCCCTTCTCTTCGATCAGGAGGAGATTCGCGATCTGATATAGCGAGTCATCGTCCGGGCCGAACCCCGTCGGACCCCAGTTGTCCGCCGTGTACTGCTGCCTTCGGCCCTGCCTCGCCCTCCGACTCGGTGAAACCGTCTTGATGTAGTCGGTCAGCGGCCACTGCCCTATCTCCTCGAGGAAGGGCTTGAGATCCCGCTTGTGCATGCCCTCCACGCTCATTCCCAAAGCCCCCGCGACGGCCTGCCCGAGCCACGCCCCGTGAACCTTCTCGTAGTATTCGGCGGAGGAGAGCGAGCGAACCGCCCTGCTCCCCTCTCCGGCCTCGGTCGTAGGCCCGCTGCCTCCGCACGATGCAAGCATCGCGATCGTCAAGCACAGAGCTGGAATTGCGTTCAGTGAGCGCATGGCTGATCCTCCATTGCGGCCGCCGCCGGTCGCAGCATTGGCGGGATACCGCTATTCGCAACGACGGCCAGGAGACGACCTCCATCGAGGTTACACCACTTCATTGCATCTCTTCAAGATTTTGTCAGCCCGCCAGGGCCGGCAGGACATCGAATGTCGTCATTACGGCCCCTTTCCGCAAGGGCCGCCTTCAGCCGCCGCGGCCGCGTTCAGCGCCGCCAATCTCGCGTGGCCGCGCTAAAAATAGCAACACCGTCTATCAGATCAACGTGGATGTCTTTTACGTCGTGATCGGGCCTTGCCGGCCGCAGCCGCCGCAAGCGGGGCTTGCGAGCGCTCGTAGAGCGCGAACAGATGTTTGACGCGTTCGCGTTCGGACGAGAAGCGCTTCCGGCGGTAGAGGCGGTCCACGGCGCGGTCGAGTTTCTGATGCGCCCTGCGGAGATTCGGCGGCATCAGGTTGGGGTCGTAGAGGTCGGCCGGCGTCGCGTCCGGGTGAGCGGCCCGGGCGGCGAGTACGGCATCGGCATAAGGCGTAAGTTTGTCGGCTTTCGTGCTCCAGACGAGTGGAAGCGGAAACGTGTTGTAAACGACACCGACGGAATACATATACCGGCTCTCCAGTCGTCCTGTCACCGCCCGCATCCAGGCCATATGCATAGCGGACGTGAGCAGGGCGAAGTCGGCGCGGGTCGCATTGGGCAGCAGACGGAGTTTGTCACTGGGAATGATCGGCGGCTTCAGCCAACCGATGGGGACATACTCGCGCCGCTCCGAACTTACCTGCGGAATCACCAAAAACGGGGAGATTGGGAGTACATTCACATGGTAAAGTATGGGCGTTTCCGCCAGTTTGAGAGTGGGCTTGCTCTTGCTGGCTCGCCGGTACGCGCCAACGGCGGCGATGCGCTCGCGGACGCGGGGCAGTTGCGCCAGCACAGCCGGCGAAGCGTCATGCAAAGCAAGAATCCAGCGTTCGCCGCCTTGCAGGTATTCGCGGGCGCCGACGAAGGGACGCAGGAACGGCGCTGCGTCCGGTTCGGCATTCAAAAACTCGGTACGCTCCTCGGGCTTGAAGATGTAATGGCCGCCGTCAATGGGCTTGGAGCCGGTGATCAGTTGGCTCATCCCGTTTATTGGTCTGCTCTCCTCGCGAACGACCAGATGCGGGTCAGTCAGCGCGCCGCCGTCGAACAGGTAGGGCGTGATTGCGGCATGGCGGCTTTCGAGCGGCTCGCCCTTGAGGTCGTCGTAGGAGAACAATCGTCTATCCCGCGGCGCGTGTTCGGTCGTGTCCAGACCGACGATGACGACATGCACGTTCGCTTTGCCGCGGGCGTCGGAACCCCAGGCGAAGGTGCGGTGGGCGAAGGCGATCTCCAGGCGGTTGCTATCGAACAGGAGCGGCCAGAGTTGCGCCGCCTGCTCGCCCTGCGCGATGGAATTGGTCGCGACGAAGCCGATCCGCGGCGGCCGGCCTCCGTTCGCCGGTTGCGCGCGCCGCGCGTACTCGCCGGCGCGAATGAACCACGCGGCCACGTAGTCGAGCGTTCCGCCGCTGCCGCCGAGCGCGGCGATGCGGCGCACCTGCGCCCGCTGCTCGGGCGACTGGTATTTTGCGCCCCCGAAGGGGGGATTGCCGAACACGTACGAACAGTCGTCCGGCGGCAGCACGTCGGCCCAGTCGATCTCCAGAGCGTCGGCGTTGCGGATGCGCGGCGACTTCTCGATCGGAATCCGCGCATAGGTCCGGCCGAACTCCAGGCTCAGCCGGTTGTTCATGATGTGGTCCATCATCCATAGCGCGGTCGAGGCGATGCGGGATGCGAATTCGCCGATCTCGACGCCGTAGAACTGATCGACGTCGACTACCGAGAGCACTTCCGCGAACGCCTCCAGTTGGCGCGGGCCGCGGCGCTGCGCCAACTCCCGCAGCACGTCGATCTCCAGAGAGCGCAATTCGCGGTAGGCGATGATCAGGAAGTTGCCGCAACCGCATGCCGGATCGAACAAGCGCAGCGCGCCGAGCTTCTGCTGAAACTTGCGCAGATCGGTCGCGCTGCGGCTGTCTCGACGCTCCTGCAACCGCCGGAACTCGGCGCGCAGATCGTCGAGGAACAGCGGCTCGATCACCTTCAGGATGTTCTTTTCGGTGGTGTAGTGCGCGCCTTTGGCGCGCCGTTCGGCCGGCTCCATCACCGACTGGAACAGCGCGCCGAAGATCGCCGGCGAGATCGCCGTCCAGTCGAAGCGCCCCGCCTCGAGCAGCGCCCGGCGCATCGCGGCGTCGAAGTCGGGAATGCGCAGCGGGGCGGCGAACAACTCGCCGTTCACGTGCGGAAAGCGCGCCAGGTCATCGTCGAGCGTTCGTTGACGCCGGTCGGCCGGCGTGTTCAGCACTTGGAAAAGCCGCGCCAACCAAGGGCCGAGATCGCTGCCGTCGGCCGCCGTGCGCTCCTCGATGAACTGCAGGAAGATGTCGCGCGGCTCGAAAATCCCGGTGTCGTCGGCGAACAGGCAGAACACGGTTCGCACCAGGAACAACTCCAGGTCGCGGCCGTCGTAGCCGGACGCCTTGAGCGCGTCGTGCAGGCGCGCGATCAGCTCGGACGCTTCGATGTTGACCGGGTCCTGGTCGCGGAACGCGCGGCGCTGCACGCCGATAATGAACCCGAACTTCTCGACGTGTTGCGGCAGGTCGGCGAGCGCGAAGCGGGTCTCCTCGCGCTCGTCCCGGTCGAGCAGCTCGAAGGTCTGGAAATCGCAGAGCAGTTGATAGCGGGGGCGGCCCCGCTCGGACAGCGCGTCGAAGTAAGCGCCGGCCTGAGCGCGGGCGGCGGCCAAGTCGCGCCCGGCGCTCTTCTGCTCGACCAAGAGCACGCCCGGCCAGAACAGGTCGATGAATCCGGATGTGCTGTCGAGCCGTCGGACGTGTTCCTCATACCGCGCGACAGTGCGCCGCCGGACGCCGAATATCTCGAAGAATTCGTTGTAGAAGCTCTGGGTTTCGCCCTTCTCGTACGCGGCGTCCGCCCATTCGCGGGCGAAGTCCGCGGCCCGCGCCCGGATCTCGTTCCAGGAAAGCCTCATCATCGCCGCCGCCGGCCGGGATGCGTCACGCCGGCAGGCGCAGCATCGCAAGCGCGCCGGCGAAGCGCCATGTCAGGCGGGCTTCGCAGGCGGCAAGCTCGGCGCGCAGCGTCTCCGGCGTCACATGTTCGCCGTGCTCGGCAGCCTGCCGAACGACATGCGCGATCGCCTGTGTGTCGAACACGAAATCATACTATCACGGGCGCTCAGGAAGGAGCGATGCGCCGCCCGCGCTACGGTGTTTGCATGCGTTGGGGGTTGCTCGCGGCGTCTGTGGCCGTGTCCGCTGCAGGTGTGATACTGTGCTACGCTTCAGCCTTTGCAGTATCGATCCTTCTTTGAGGCGGCGACGGGTTTGCAGACAGGCCCGCACGAGTACCAGAAAAAACTCGCCCAATGTCTGCCGGATATCCTCGCTGTGCCCACCGGATGCGGGAAGACGGCTGCGGCTGTTCTTGCATGGGCGTGGCGGCGGCGACAGTGCCCTGAAAGCGATATTCGGCAGCGTACGCCCAGACGACTGATCTATTGCCTGCCGATGCGGTCGCTCGTCGAACAGGTGCATGGCGACATCATCGGATGGTTTGCCAAACTCGGCTGGCTTCATCGTCCCCAAGCTTCGGCTGACTCCTACAGGCCGAGTTGGGAAGACGATAAGGTGCCGGTATTTCGGCTGATGGGCGGGGAGGAGGCCGCAGAATGGGAAGACCGGCCGGAACGAGAAGCTGTGCTCGTAGGTACCCAGGATATGCTTCTTTCGCGTGCTCTGAACCGCGGGTACGCGATGAAGCCGTATTATTGGCCGATCACGTTCGGGCTGGTCAACGTCGATGTGTTGTGGGTACTCGACGAGGTTCAACTCATGGGAGTCGGTCGGACCACAAGCGTTCAGCTTCATCGGTTCTGTCAATCGTTGCAGGACCTGCCCCGCGAGAGTCTCTGGATGAGCGCGACGACCGGCGCCACGGCTCTCTCGTTTGCGGACGGGCATTGGCAGCCGCAGTCGGCTCCCCAATGGATGCAGACCCCGGAACATGGAAATGGGAACGTCACTGTGCTCGGTCTCGGAGAGACAGACCGCAAAGCGATGTCCAAGGTGCTCACCGGATCGAAGCGTGTGGAGCGTCCGGCGGTTACGGTCGATGTCAACTCAGCGGATATTCCCCAGCAACTCCTGCGCTACGCATCCGGCGGGCGGCTTGTGCTGGTGATGGTCAACCGCGTTGTACGCGCTCAAGACCTGTTCAGGCGAATCAGAGCGCTTGCCGCTCACAATGACGACCGTCCGGAGATACTCCTTCTGCATTCTCGTTTTCGACCCCGTGAGCGCTCCGCGGCCATGCGTCAACTCAGGACGGATGTTTCGGGGCGGGGGCGGATCGTAATCAGTACGCAGGTTCTTGAAGCCGGCGTTGACATTGATGCGGACGTACTGGTAAGCGAGATATGCCCGTGGCCCTCTCTGGTGCAGCGCCTCGGGAGACTCAACCGCCGGGGGCAAAAAGAGGGTGTTGTCCATATTCTGAAAGTGCCAATAGAAGAACCGGAAGGGGGCTGGCCGAGCAAAAAGTCCGATCGCGAGGAAGCTGAAGAGAAGGCACGAAGCGAAGCCGCACTGCCGTATTCATGGGCAGATCTCGAAGATGCGCGGGGCCGCGTTGACCGGCTCGGCGGGGACGCATCGCTCCAGGCAATCGAAGGAGTCGATCGGATTAAACCGTACTCGGTTCCCGTCGAGGGGCCGGTACTTCGACGACACCACCTCGACGATCTATTCGACACCGACCCCGATTTGTCGGGCGGTCACCTCGACGTATCCAGGTTTGTGCGCGGCGATCGTATGGATCTCGATGTTGCGGTGCTGTGGAGATCGCTCAACAACATTGAGCAGGAGGGCACTCCGGCGCCGCACCCTGACGAGATTTGCAAGGTTTCGATCGAAGACCTGCGCAAGTTGGGTTCCGGCAAGCGGGGCTGGTTGCTCGGGCTGCAGCGCTCTCGTCGTCGAAACGGTGCTTGGCGGAATATACACTTGGGTGATCGCGGCATTCGACCTGGGGATACAGTGATGCTTGATGTGTCCGACGGAGGTTACGACGATGAACTCGGCTGGGTGGGCTCCGAGCAGAATCGGCCTTCGTCGTGGGTGAGTGCCGTTGACGGACATCGTGTGTGGGTGCAAAGCGACGGCAGCCCGGCAGGCCGCATCGATGATCGGACAGCGGGGTGGGCCGGCATCGAGGGAGACCCGCGCAGCCGTGCGCGCCGCTGGATGGAACTCTCGTCGCACCTTTCCAAGGCGGACTTGGAAGCGCGTCAACTCGCTGAGGCACTTGTTCCGCAAATGGCCGACAAACTTGCCGCGGCCGGCCGTTGGCATGACATCGGAAAGACCCTTGAGCGCGACAACGCCGGCGGCGTCTTCTCCCCGTTTCAGAAGATGCTTCGCGATATGGGCTACGAAGAGCCTCCGGATCCTCGAGACGGCGCGTACTATGCGAAGTCCAATAGGTATGGCAGACCGCGCCCCAACGACCACAGTTTCCGCCACGAGGCGGCGTCCGCACTGGCCTACCTTGCCGAGGGTGACGCTGACGATCTGGTTGCGTGGCTTATCATGGCGCATCACGGAAAGGTGCGGATGACGCCCACGCCATGGAACGACCAGCGGATGGACGACGTGGCAGGTGTCCGCCCCGGCGACCGCATTCCTGCGAGAGCCATGTCATTCGTTGCGCGTGAGGAAGTGCGTGAACTCGATCTCGATCTGCTGCTCCCTTCACGCACGCATCCGGGTTGGCAGGGACGCGCAGTAAAGCTGCTGGAAGAACATGGCTGCTGGTTTCTTGCGTATCTGGAGGCTCTAGTCCGCGTTGCCGATTGGAGAGCAAGCCGATGAAGATCGATTTCGGAGGCATATCGACGGCTTCGCTTGGCGCGATGTTGAAGGGTTACGGTGTCATGGCAGGTGTCGGCGCAGCGTGGCCGGATGCGCGTTTCTGGTGGACGCCCGCGGGCGCACTCGCAGCCGAAGTAGGCGAATTCGATGACTGCGAGACTGCGACTGCAGACGAGGCCATCCGTGAAGGTATTTTTGGGCTTGCAAAATGGGCAAGCGATACGGGTACGACATTCGAGAAAACCCGCAGGAAGACAGGGAAAGAAAAAGGGTCTGACGGCAAGATGCAAAAGGTTGTCCTGCAGGAGGCAGGCGATCCTCCTCTAGAAGATCAAGCTACCTGGGATTCGCTTGAGGAATCGCTTGCCATTGACGCAGAGGGCGCGGGCGTGTTCGCCGAGAGGATTCATCGCTCGAACCCCGTGCTTGCTCGTTGGGGGCAGGACGGCAGCGCGAACCTGTTCAGCGTCCTACGTGAAGCGGGAAAGGAAGCGAAGCCAGCGGACATCAGCGAAGCTATCTCTGGAGGCGATACTGTTCCCGGCAAGCGTTTGACCAAAGGAAGCGGCGTCCTGTTTCCCGAGGGAATCAAGCGCTACGCCACGGGAACGGCATGGATTCACGAGCAGAAGAAGCCTCTCGGACTTTGGGATTTCGTCCTGGCGATGCGCGGCTTGCTGCTTCTCCGAGGCGCCGTCCGCTCGCCTCGGGGATCACGCTCCAAGTACCCGGCGTTCCCCTTCATCTTTCCGGGCTCTGTCGTCCAAGCTCAAGGCTCGACGGTAGAGACGCAGGAAGTCTTTTTACCGACCTGGAACAGTGATCGCCCCAGGACCTTGGCCGAATTCCAGGCACAGGTGCGGAGCTTTCAGTCGCGAGTTGGGCGCAGAGATTTTGTCTCCGGCGCGGCCGATTTCCGGCGAGCCGTTGCCGGAAGGGCGGTCACGGGTGCGTTCGATGCATTCCACAGGTTTGCTCTCGAACCGAGGAAGCCCGGTAGGGAGAGCCCTCAGAATCAAGCCATCTCCCGCGGAGTTACAACAGTCGGCCCGGCTTCAGTCGCACACAACAGCCTACGGCTCCTGCTTGCCCGGCTTGACGACTCGGGATGGTTCGAAAAGTTCCGATTGCGAAGGACTGGCGGCAAGGTGGACGAGAGCTCCGGAAAACTGGCGTTGGCCAAGACGAGCTTCGACGAGACTGCCCACGCCGCCATCGACATGCGCAGCCAGCCCGGAGACACGGGACACGTCGCCGTGCTGGAGGCGCTATGGAAACTCCAACGCACCTTGTGGGAAGTGTCGAAGCCGGAACGAAGCAAAGTGCGTTTTGAACCTGCGCCGCTGTTGGAAGGGTATGCATGGAGTCGGGTGCTGTCGGAGCTTCTGGAAAATTCGCCCGCAGCCCGTCTCGGATGGGCGCTTGCTTCACTCGGTTGGTCCCCGGTGGAAGACGACAACGGACAGGAGATCAAGAAGCCGGTCGTCGAACAACTCCTTCCGGTGCAGTGCGGCGGAAAAGGCCGGCTGAGTGTCCTCGATCCCCCGCCCGCACAGCGTATTCGTCAGCCCGGCCACAATCCGGACCGAGAGTTTGCGGCGCTGTTCTGGCGCAGATGGCTCGATACGGCGAGCCTGCCCATGCTGCCTGCAAGGGGAACCCGCCCCGCCGATGCCGTCGACGTGGCTGCTCTGCTCTGCGGCGATGTCGATGTAAAGAAAATGCAGCGGTATTTCCTGGCGTTCTTGTTGCTGGATGGGAGCGGCGATGAGCCGCCGCGGCCACATGCCTCTGTGAACCGGCCGGCGGCATCCGCTTATGCCGCTCTCCGACTCTGGTTCGAGTTGTCAGCCGGGCCGATGCGGGGCGAGCGGCGGCCGTTGGACGGCGCCGTGCCGCGGGGCATTGCCATCGGTACTTCGAGATCGGTTGAGAGTGCCTGCCGCGCCGCTCTTCGCCGACTGCGTATCGCCGGATTACCCGGTTGTTGGCCTGATAACGCTCGCCCGGGCGGGAAGAATGTTGCTTTACCGAAAGTCGTTCTCACGACGCCGCAGGCAAGACTGATGGCTGCAGCCGTACTGATTCCGGTCAATGAAGAGAGCGTGGAGAGGCTCGCGGACAGCCTTTTTGTACCGCCCTCATCCCGCGAATTGAAACATCAAACCCCAATGGAGGCTGCTCATGTCTGACAAAAATCTTGTTGACGAGCTTCTGCTTCAGGACCGCGTCCTGATCTCTGCGGAGCTTCACCTTGCAAACGGCTCGTTTTTCCAACCGACCGGTTTCCCGGATATCGGCGCCTGCGTTTACACCGACGGCGCGGGACAGCGCCGATGTCTCGTGGAGAGCGAGCAGAGCATGGCCAACCGGCTTGAGGCCGTCTGCATGAAGGCGCCCGGTGTGTGGCGGGAGCCGCTCGCCGACAAGCTCCCTGTCATCCGCGTTCAGGGCACAAACAACCGGCTCCTTGCAACGAACCTTACCGAGGCTCACCGGGTCGCTTCGTCGTATGTGCTTGCGAGCGCTATTAACGGGGCAGCCAACAGCACAACACTTCAAGAGAAGATCCAGGAACACCTTGGCCTCGAAGGTGAAATCTGGCCGCTGGACAGGCGCGAGAGACTTACGCAGGCCGTGTTCGCACTCGACCCGGCCGCCATACTGCACGGTTTCCAGTTCATGCAGTGGGGAGCTGTCGGCCTCCGCGCCGCCAGGCTGCTCCATGCGCGCCTGGAGGCGATTCTCGCAGATGTGGACAGCGAGGTTCATTACGGGCTTGTCAAGGTCGATGGCATTGAACCCGGATCGTCATCGGCACAGAAAAGTAACAAGGGACAGAGTATCGCTCCCAAAGTACGCTACGCGCCCAAGTCGATTCAAGCCACCTTTGAGATCGACGTGCTGACGCTTCGGGAGAGGCCGCTTGTGCCGACGTCCGGCGAGGATAGCGCCGCTGACGGCTCCGGCAACCAAGAGTCCCGGCGATTCCTGCTCGCGTTGGCGCTCTGGAAGATACACCGGTTCCTCACGAACGGACCGGCGTTCGATGCCCGTACCGGCGACACGATGGGGTCCCTGCGTTTGCGCGCCGATTGTTCCTTGTCGGTCGGCTCGGTGAACTGGTCAGGTTCGAAGCATGGCGCCGCGTTCGGAGAACGCAGCCTCTTGGATCTCAATAGGCTCGTGAAGCCCTGCGAGAACGACGAATGCACAGGCCTTCTCGTTGACCCGCCCGACTTCGCAGTTCTCTTGAAGCCTTTCGATCTGGAACTTGAGATCACCGTCACCTATAGGCGATAACCGGTGTCGCGCGTCGTTGTCCAGGTAAGTCTGCTGTCGGGGCGTTACCATGCGCACCCGTGGGGCGAAGCGCAGCACGCGATGGGGAGTCCCGAATGGCCGCCTTCGCCTTGGCGGCTCTTGCGCGGTCTGGCGGCAGCCTGGTTTGACGCTAGCCCTCCTCCTGTCACAGAGGAGGAACGAGACAACTTGCTGCAAGCGCTCGGCAGAGCTTCGCCTCCGGCGATGTGGCTGCCCTCGGTATCGTTCGAAGAGATACCGTACTATCAGCCGATTGTCGAGAGCAAGAAGCCGAAGCGCGTCCTGCATTTCGATCATTTCGCGGTGCTTTCCGAGGGCGATACGGGCGCTTGCTTCTGCTTCGACTTTGATGCTGATCTCTCGGCCCGGCAACAGGGCGTCCTCGCGCTGCTGCTTGCGCGGATGACCTACTTCGGACGGGCGGAGTCGAGGGCGCGCCTCTCGCTTGTGGAGTCCCCTTCCGAGCACTTGCATAGAGTGACTTTCGCAGATGGGCGTTCCGCGTCGGATGAAATCCGACGGCGGGTGCTGGTCACTCGCAACAACTTCTGCGCAGCCAATCTCTGGGCGGAAGGCAAGCAAAGGCATCTGGTGGAAGCGGCGATCCGTGAGAGGCGAAAGCGCCCCCCGAACACGGATTGGATCGACTATGCGTTGCCGTCGGTGATCGTTCGTCCTCAGCTTGATCGTAGCTTGGTTGCCGCGTCGGAAGAGTGCCGGAGCGTCGCAGAGGTGCAGTTCGGTTTGTTCCGGCGCGTTCCGATCCGCTTGTCGGAGGCTGTGCGCGTGGCTCGAGAAATTCGCGATCAGGCCGCTGCGAACTTCGAAGCCGGGACTGGAGCATCGTCCCGCCGTCTCACCGGCCGCGAAGCTGACGGCAGCGCCGCGAAGGGGCACCGGCATGTGTTCTGGTTGCCGGATCCTGGTAAGGGAACGGGGTATCTGCAGCGATGCATTGTGTGGTTTCCGGACGGCGCAGACGGCATCGACCAACGAGAGCTCGACGCCATTCTTGGCGTCCGGCGTATCTTCTGCGATGACGACTATCCGATCCTCGTAGTGGTTGAGCGTGTAACCGAGAAACGCTGTCCGCCAGCCGCGTCGCGACGGTGGAAATCCTTGACGCCATTCTTGGCGCCGCTGCACTCACGCCGCGGAAGACGCGAATTGAAGCCGTCCGATCAGCTTCAGAGAATGGTCGAGGAAACCACAGGCGCAACCCCCCGAGTGATAGAGGCATCTGCCCCAGGGTCTCTGGGCAGGCTCACGACGGTCCGCACCCATCTCTACCGGCAGGGCAAGTGGCGATGGACCAAAAGGCCCGCCACTTGGTTCGAACTGGAATTCGACCATCCGGTTGTTCTTCCGCGCCCTCTGGGAGCGGACGCGCACTTCGGTCTCGGGCGGTTCGTTCCCGTATATGGCGATGACAACCGTGATCCCTGAGCGCCTCCGCCGCCCGCGCTACGATGTCGGTATGCGTCAGGCGTTGCTTGCGGCTGCTTTGACCGCGTCCGTAAACTGCGGCGGGCCGTCGGCCGGGCCGCCTCCGCCCAGTGAAATTCGCATGGTTGAAGAGACGTTGCACGGCGTTGCCGTTGCGGACCCCTACCGCTGGCTCGAGGACGCCGACAGCGCCGAGTCGCAAGCCTGGATCGCGCGGCAGACGGCGTACAGCCGCGCCTATCTGGACGGCCTGCCGCGGCGCGATGCGATTCGCCGGCGGATGACGGAAATCCTCGGCGCAGGGTCGATCTCCACGCCTACGGGCGCCGGCGGACGCTACTTCTACTCGAAGAAAACGGGCGGCCAAAATCAGCCGGTCGTTTACGTGCGCGAGGGGCTCGACGGGCAGGATCGGGTATTGCTCGATCCGAACGCGATGAGCGAGGACGGCACGACTACCGTCGATTGGTACGTCCCCTCCAAGGACGGCAAGCTTCTGGCCTACGGCAAATCGGAGAAGGGAACCGAAACCAGCACGCTTTATGTCCTCGACACGGCCACCGGAGAGCATCTTGCCGATGAAATTCCGAAAGTGCGCTTCGCCGATCCGCAGTGGCTCAAGGACGGCTCCGGTTTCTACTACTCCCGCCCGCGGGATGTCGAGTCGATCGGCCCCGGCGAGGAAGTTTACAACCGCCGGATTTACTTGCACAAGCTGGGGAGGGATTTCCACGAAGACCCTCTGGTCTTTGGCGAGGGACTCGAAAAGGAGCATATCCCGAGCGCCTCGCTAAGCGCGGACGAACGCTATCTGCTGCTGGAGGTTTTTCTCGGCTGGGGGCGGAACCGCCTTTATTTCCGCGATTTGCGCAGCGGGAAGACGACCGCGCTGGCGGAAGACGGCGAGTTCAGCTATTCCGGCGAGATCGTTGACGGCGTCCTGTACCTGCTGACCAACTGGGAAGCGCCGCGCTACCGGCTTTTTGCGGTCGACGTCCGGCGGCCGCGGCGCGAGCATTGGAAGCCGATCGTTGCCGAGAGCGAGGCGGTGATCGAGTTCGCCAAGGCGGCCGGCGGCAAGTTGATCGTCGGCCGGCTGAAAGACGCCCACTCGGAATTGCTGCTGTACTCGCTTGACGGCTCGGAGCGCCGGGACGTGGCTTTGAATGGGCTCGGGACCGTGGCCGGGTTGGAAGCCGAGGCCGGCGGCGGCGAGGCATTCTTTCAGTTCAGCTCGTTTACCCGCGCTCCGGCGGTCATGCGCTTGGCTCCGGAGGCGCAAGATAGCGCGGCGAGCGAGTGGCAGAGCGTCGAGTCGCCCGTTGACGCCGATGCTTTCGACGTAAACCAGGTTTTCTATCCAAGCAAGGACGGCACGAAGATTCCGATGTTCGTGATCGCCAAGAAAGGAACGCCGCGAGACGGAACCGTACCGGGCTTGCTCTATGGCTACGGAGGCTTCAATATCGCCTTGACGCCTGCTTACTCAACCTGGATTTTCCCTTGGATCGAGGCCGGCAACGTTTTGGCGATCGCCAACTTGCGCGGCGGAAGCGAATACGGCGAAGACTGGCACCGCGCCGGGATGCTGTCCCGGAAACAAAACGTGTTCGACGATTTCATCGCGGCGGGAGAGTTCCTCAAAGCCGAGAAATACGTCGATCCGCAGCGGCTGGCGATCCACGGGCGCAGCAACGGAGGGTTGCTGATGGGCGCCGCGGTGACGCAGCGGCCGGACTTGTGGCTGGCGGTCGTTTGCGGCGTCCCGCTGCTCGATATGCTGCGTTACGACCGCTTTCGCATGGCCAAGCTGTGGGTTTCGGAGTACGGAACGGCGGAGAATGCCGAGGACTTCGCGTGGCTCCACGCCTACTCCCCGTATCATCGGGTCGAAGACGGCGCCGCGTATCCGGCGACCTTGATTTATACGGCCGATTCGGATTCGCGGGTCGACCCCATGCATGCGCGCAAGATGACGGCGCGCATGCAGGCGGCTGCGCCGGCGGACGGCCCGGTCCTGCTGCGTTACGAAGAGGCGGCCGGTCACGGCAGCGGCAAGCCGCTGACCAAGCAAGTCGAGGAATGGACGGATATCTGGAGCTTCGTATTCGCGCAGTCGGACTGACCCGCGAAATTTGCGCGGCGCCGCTCGGTGATACGCTAAACCGAGCATGTCGGAATATCCGTCAACTCGGCCAATGCCGTTCTCCCCTTGAATCCTGACGCCTCAAACGAGACGGAGAGCGCGCATGCGAAGATTGTGCGCTCGGCCGGCGTGGTCAGCGCGGCGGTGCTGCTGAGCCGCATTACCGGTCTGGCGCGCGAGGCCGTTTTTGCCGGGTTGTTCGGGTCGGGGCTGGCTTACGACGCGTTTGTCGCGGCGTTTCGGATTCCGAACCTGCTGCGCGATCTCTTGGCGGAAGGTTCTCTTTCGTCAGCGTTCGTCACCACGTTTTCCCAGACGCTTTCGGCGCGGGGCAAGAGCGCGGCCCACGACCTTTCCAGCCAGGTGACGACGCTGTTGACGCCTTTGTTGGCGTTAATTTGCCTGCTCGGGGTGATCTTTGCGCCCCAATTGGTCGATTTGCTGTTTCCGGGCTACGCGGCAATCGAGGGCAAGAAAGAACTGACCGTTTTATTGACGCGGATCATGATGCCGTTCTTGTTGTTCATTGCCTTGGCCGCAAAGGCGATGGGCGTGCTCAACTCCAGCGGGCGCTTCGGAATCCCGGCGCTGGCGTCCGCTTTTTTCAACGTCGCCTCCGTCGGCAGCGGCCTGGTTATCGGCTTCGTTCTGGGGCCGCGACTGGGCATCGAGCCCATTGTGGGCATGACGATCGGGACGCTCATGGGCGGGATGGCGCAGTACTACTGCCAGATTCCCGAGTTGCGGCGGCTGGGGCTTCGCTTCCGCCCGAAGTTCGACTTTTCCAATCCGGCGCTGCGGCAGGTCTTGCGTTTGATGGGGCCGACCGTAATCGGCGCGGCGGCCGTGCAAGTGAACGTGATGGTCAACAGCATATTCGCGTCTGAAATTACAGGCCCTTCGGGCGAAGCGATCAACGGACCGGTGGCTTGGCTGAGCTATGCTTTCCGCTTCATGCAGCTTCCGCTGGGGCTGTTCGGCGTAGCGGTTGCGTCGGCTACGCTGCCGGTGATTTCGCGCGATGCCGGTTCCCGGCACATCGCGGAGTTTCGAGAAACGCTGTCGCGCTCTTTGGGCTTGGTGTTCCTGTTGACCGTGCCCTCGGCCGTGGGGCTGGTCGTACTGAGCCGGCCGATCGTGGGCGTGATTTTCCAGCGCGGCGAGTTTACGGCGAACGATACCGAGCAAACGGCCCTTGCTCTCTCGTTCTATTGCCTCGGGCTGGCCGCGTACGCCGCGATCAAGACCTTGACTCCGGCGTTCTATGCGCTGGACAACGTGCGCGCGCCGGTCGTGGTTTCGGTCTTCTCGATCGCCTTGAACTACGGCCTGAACCATCTGTTCGTGGAACGGCTGGGGTGGGGCCACTGGGCTTTGGCGCTGTCCGTTTCGTTGGTCGCGACGCTGAATTTTTCACTGCTGTTGCTTTTCATGCGGGCGAAGATCGGGGGCATCGGGGGACGGCGGCTGTTGACGGCGGTCTTGAAGATCGGCTTTGCTTCGGCGGTGATGGGGCTTGGCTGCAAGGCGGTGGCCGCGGCAGTTGTCTGGCAGTGGGACGAAACGTTTTTCCCGCGGCTGCTGACCCTGCTGATTGCCGTGCCGCTGGGAGTCGCGCTGCTTTACGCGCTTTGCCGGCTCATGAAGCTTGAAGAGTTGGAGCTTGCCGAAAAGGCGGTCTTCTCGCGGATGGACTCGGCCTGAGGCGGCGAAACCGCTCATTTTGCCGGCAGCCAGCGGGAGAGCCTGGCCGTGACGGCAGGGTTGCGGGACGCTACGTTGTCCCACTCATGGCGGTCGCGGTCATGGTCGTAGAGCTCTTCGCTGCCGTCGGCGTAGCGGATGTACCGCCAACGCTCGGTGCGCACGGCGTGGTTTCCGCGCTGGTAGGTCATGATCGCCGGGGTATCGCGTTCGCGCCGCGGGTCGCGCAGTTGCGGGAGCAGCGATTCCCCCTCCAGTCCCTTGCGCGGCGGCAGGCCGCACAATTCGATCAGAGTCGGGTAGATGTCGAGCAGGCTGACCGGTACGGCGCTGCGCGTTCCGGGCGTTGTGACCCCGGGTGCGGCGAACACGAGGGGGACGCGCGTCGTGCGTTCCCAGAGAGCGAATTTTTCCCAATGCCGTTTCTCGCCCAAGTGGTAGCCGTGGTCGGACCACAGCACGACGATGGTGTTTTCGGCGTAGGGAGAGGAGGCCAGGGCGTCCAGCAGCCGCCCGAGTTGATGATCGGCGTAAGTTGCGGCGGCCTGATAGGCGCGCACCGCTTCTTGCCAAAACGCGGGGCGCCGTTCGTTGGCGGCGAGGATGGTTCTGAAAAAGTGCGCTTTCTGCTCCAGCAGCGCCAAGGCTCCCGGCGGCAAGTCGGCGCGGTCGCCGGGGTTTGTTGGCGGCATGGCGACCGCGTCTGCCGGATAGAAGGAAAAATACTTCGGCGGAGCGTGAAAGGGCATATGCGGTCGGAAAAGCCCGATGGCCAGAAAAAACGGGTCGGCGTGGCTGCGGTCGAGGAAGTCGATGCCGAATGCGGCCGCGCGGGCGTCCGGCGTGGAATGCTCGTCGAGCGGCCACTGCCCCCAGTCGAAGTTCGGGCTCGCGACGCCCGCGACGGAGGTAGGCCCGTCCAGTCCGTTCAGCCTGGCGGGCGGCAGCGGGTCGAGTTGCATTTTCTGAAACCGATGGAACGCGCCTTCGTCGTGATAAGAGCTGTTCCCGTGGTGGTGAAAGATCTTTCCGGCGCCTTCGACCCGATAGCCGTTGTCGAGGAAATGTCTCGGTAGGGTCACCGCGTCGGGCGCGAGGGCTTTCCAATCGGAGTTGTTGGCGTAAATGCCCGTCGTCGATGAGCGCTTGCCGAGCAGCAGCGCGGAACGCGACGGGTTGCAGGCCGGCGACTCGGCGTAGGCGCGGGTGAAGACGATGCCGCGCCGCATCAGCCGCCGCAGGTTGGGCATGCGCAGCGGCGAGGGGGCGTCCAGCGCCCAATCGTTGAGGTCGTCCACCGCCAGGAACAGAACGTTGGGCCGGGAATGCGGCGCCGCGGCTCGCGCGCGGGCCGGCGCAGGACGCGCTGCGGCGCGGGCCGGTTTCTTGCGGGCCAACGCTTCGGCGGAGGAGACTCCCGGAGTGAGCGTGCCGGGATGCTTGGCGCGTTGGTCCAACTCTTCCAGCTTGAAGCGCGTACTGACGATGAAGGGCGCCTCGCCGGGTATCCAGTGGCCGTAGGTCGTGGCCGCGAACGTGCCGTCCGGTAAAAGTTCCAGGCCGGGGTAGGCGGTGTCGGCGCGGACGTGGTTGTCGAGCAGGCGGACCCGGTATTGCCCTTCGCGCCCTTCGCGCAGGTCGTCGTAGCGGCCGACCCAGCCGACCCAGTCGCCTTGCGTCGGGCTGACGTGCGCGCGGTCGCGGAAGGTGATGAAGAGGCGGCCGTCCGGCGCGTATTTTGCCGTGTGACGGTCGCCGGTAAGCGCAGCGGGCAGTTCGCGCGGTTCGCTCCAGGTCTCGCCTTCGTCGTCGGAAAAAACGACGAACGAGTTCAGCCGGCGGCTGTTCTCGCGGAGCAGAACCGCGATCTGCTTGCCGTCGGGAGAGCGGACCGCGCCGGGCTCGCAGAGGTGAGCCAAGGAGTGCTTGGCGATGATTTCGGGCTGCGACCAGGTCAGCCCGCCGTCGCGGCTGATGACCTTGTAAACCTCGAAATGCTTTCCCTCGGGATGGACGGGCGGATTGCGCAGCCAGCGGCCGTCGTCGTGAAAGAAGGCCATGTACGAGCCGTCGCCGCGTTCGATCATGGAGCTCATGGCGACGATTCCGCCATAAGCGGGCCCCGGCGTTTGGAGCGGTTGCAGAGGCGACCAGCTTTCGCCGTCGTCTTCGGAATAGGCGACGCGGATGCCGGCGGCTTTTCCCGAGAACATCAGAATCCGCGGCTTGCCGGTTGGGTCGTGGAGGCGGAACAGGGTGGGAACCTCCATCGATGCGGACCAGTTCGCGGGCGTGGGCAGGCGCTGCGTCCAGGTCAGGCCGCCGTCGTAGCTTTTCTTGTAAACGATGGCGCCTTTGCCGTGCCCCTTGGGGTAGGCGATCAGCATCGTGCGGTTGTCAGGCAACAGCAGGGTCGAGGGGTGGCCGAGGTACTGCCCGGGCTCGCGGTCGACGATGACCTGGCGGTGGGTTTCCCCGGAAATGTCGATGGTCGGAATGGTGTAGCCCTTGGGCTGCGCCGCCGCCAACGGCAGGGCGAGCAGCAAGGAAAGCAGGCCGATGCGCATTGGCCGTCAGTTTACACGAGCGCTGCAAGAAACCGACCGCGCCCGAATTCAGGCTCGCGCCGCGGCCCGGCCTGAAGAGGCGATTCCACGAGCCTTGCATGGCGGGCGCCTCTCGCCAACGTGTATCCTATTGAATCCACGCCATGAGTCATTGGGATCGAATCTATTCCTCGCGCGCCTACCGGCAGATGATCCGTCAGAAGACAATTGCGATCGTGGCGATGACCGTATTCTTCATCGTTTACTACTTCGCGTTGCCGGTGCTGGTCGGCTACCGGCCCGATTTAATGGCCCGCACGGTGTGGGGCAAGGTGAACTGGGCCTACCTATTCGCATTTTCCCAGTTCCTCATGACCTGGGCGATCGCTTACGTCTATATGCGTTACGCAGGCCGTTTCGACCGGATCACGACGAGCATCCTCGCCGACGCCGAAGACGCCGCAGCGTCCGGCAGCGCGGACGGAGGCAAGTGACATGTCGCTGCCGCTCGTCATGTTCCTGGCCTTCGTCGTAGCGACGCTGGGCATTACCTACTGGGCAGCGGGCAGGTCTTCCGGGGAGAGCGCCTACTTCGCCGCCGGCCGCCGGATCACCGGGTGGCAGAACGGTCTCGCGATCTCGGGCGACTACATGAGCGCGGCGTCTTTCCTGGGGATCGCCGGCTTGATCGCTTTCTACGGGTACGACGGCTTCATGTACTCGGTCGGATTCCTGGTCGCTTACCTTACCGTTCTTCTTTTAGTGGCGGAACCGCTGCGTAACGCCGGGAAGTACACCATGGCGGATGTGCTTGCTTACCGCTTGCGGGCGCGGCCCGTACGCGCCTGGGCGTCCTTGAGCACGCTGACGGTTTCGACATTCTACATGATTGCCCAGATGGTGGGCGCGGGCGCGTTGGTAAGCCTTTTGCTGGCCGGGTCGGGCATCGGCTACGCGCAGGCCGTCACCGGCGTCGGCATCCTGATGATCATTTACGTGGTGTTCGGGGGAATGCTGGCAACGACTTGGGTGCAGATCGTCAAGGCGGTCCTACTGATGAGCGGCGCCTTCCTGCTGAGCGTGCTGGTGCTCGCGCGCTTTGGATTCGACATCGGAAACCTCTTCGCCGCCGCGTCCGGCGTCAGCCTGCAAGTCGATGGGGCCGCGGTCACGCGAGACTTCATGACCCCGGGCCACTATTTCAGGCCGCCCTATGGCTCGCTCGATCTGATTTCGCTCGGAATGGCGTTGATCTTCGGCACGGCGGGGCTGCCGCACATCCTGATCCGTTTCTATACCGTGCCGGACGCCAAGACCGCTCGCGTGAGCGTCTTCTGGGCAATGCTGCTGATCGGCGCCTTCTACATCATGACGACGTTCCTGGGATTCGGGGCGGCAACGATTGTCGGTCCGGACGCCATCGCAGCGAACGGCGGCACCAACATGAGCGCGCCGCTTCTGGCCAAGGCATTGGCCGGCGACGTGTTCTTTGCCTTCATCTCGGCGGTGGCCTTCGCCACGATTCTGGCCGTAGTCGCCGGACTGACCATCAGCGCCTCGACATCGTTCGCTCACGACTTCTACTCCAACGTGCTGCACCACGGCCGGGAGCGGAAGCCGGGCGAAGAGGTGCGCGTGGCCCGCTGGACGGCATTCGTCGTCGGCGCGCTCTCGATCCTGATCGCGATCGGCCTGGGGCCGAACGCCAACGTGGCGTTCCTGGTCGGCCTGGCGTTCGCCGTGGCTGCTTCGGCGAACCTGCCGGTGATCCTCTTTTCCCTGTACTGGAAACGATTCACGACCAGAGGAGCAGTGTGGGGAATGGCGGCCGGCCTGCTCTCATCGGTTGGATTGATTCTGGCGAGCCCCAGTTTCATGGGCGTGGACGGACCTGAAGTTGCGGAAGGCGCCCGTCACATGATCCAGGCTGCGGCGTGGTACCCGCTCAAGAACCCCGGTATCGTCAGCATCCCGTTGGGCTTTCTGGCAGCCTATTTGGGGTCGATCTCTTCGCGTGAGCCGGAAGCCGAAGACAAGTATGTCGAGCTGAGCGTACGGGCCAACACCGGCCTCGGGGCGGAACGGGCCACGTAGTTTCAGTGGATTGCTAATCGGAATCGCCGCCTTGTTCGGCGGGTTTTTCCGGGGCGGGGAAGGTTGTCAGCGAGAGCTTCTGCTCATCGCTGAGCTTTTCGAACGAGTCGTCGATAGAGTCGGTCGAGATGCCGCCCTCTTCGCTGCGCGCGTTGAGATAGAGGGTTTCGAGCGCGTTGCCGAAGTCCGATCCGATGGTGAACTTGGGCGCCTCGCCGAATTGCAGCACTTTCAGGCCGTCGGTCAGACGTTCGGCCCAGATGCGCGCCACGCGCTTGGGGTCTTCGTCGCCGGCCAACTTCACGTCGTCGGTCGAGACGCGGATGACTTCGATGCCGGCGTCGTCGTCCGGCGACGACTTCTGGACGATGGCGGGAAGCTGCTCTTCGGCGGACGAAGCGATGGTGATCGTGCGGCCGGGGTTTTCGATCAGATCTGCGACGGCGCGCTCGACGTTCTGCACGATCTCTTTGGCCCGGCTCGCGCCCGCGCCGCCCGCCAGCGAGTCGCTGATCTGGAATACGGTCAACGGCCCCAGCCGGATCGCGATGGGCACGCCTTCAGTGATCCCCTGGTTGCGCAGAAGCTCGTAGGAGACTTCGGGAGCGTCCAGGACGAGCGCCCCGCCGCCTTGCTGCAAGAGCCATACTCCTGCCGCGATGCACAGACCCAGCAGCACGGCCACGACCACGGCCGGCTTCTTGACGATTTGCCCGAGCGATTCGCCTTCGCTCCCCTTGACGAGGGCTTCCAACTCGCCGGGTTCGCTCTCTCCTGCGCCCGCGGCCTGCGGGGCGGTCATGTTCGCCTGATCGTTCATCGCAGACTGACTTCCGTAAGTTTCCATTCTACAATTGCGCCATAGGGCTGCGCGGGGCGGTCTTGCCCTCGTGATTCACCGTTGAAGCTATCGACTATGGAAGACGCCGGCGGCGGCGCGCCGGTTCCACCGGTTTACCGCGCGCGGGCGCGGGGCATTCTGAGCCGCACCGGCGGTTTTATCCGCGATGCGGGATTCACGCACTCCCTGACGCCGGCGCGGAACTGCACCTACGGCTGTACGTACTGCTACGTGCCGACAATGCGCATTTACGGCGGACTGCGGCCGGAGGATTGGCGCCGTTGGGGCAAGTTCACCACCTTCAAGGAAAACGCCGCCGAGTTGCTGGCCAAGGAACTGCGGCCGGAGCAGATCGTTTACTGCTCGCCGTTGGTCGATCCCTATCAGCCGGTCGAGCGGCGGGAGCGGTCGATGCCCGGGATTTTGCGGGCGCTGATCGCCAGGCCGCCCGCGGCATTCGTCGTGCAGACCCGGGGACCTTTGATCTTGCGCGACGTTGCGCTGCTGTTGCGGCTCGCGGAGAAAACCCGGCTGCGGGTGAGCTTTTCGATCACGACGAACCGGGACGACGTTCGCCGCCGCTACGAACCGCGCTGCGAGCCGATCGACGAGCGCTTGCGGGCGGTCCGCGCCCTGGAAGCGGCCGGCATTCGCACGTTCTGCACGTTGGCGCCGATTTTGCCTTGCGATCCCGCCGCGCTGGCCGATCTCGCGCTCGCAGCGAGCGCGGGTGACGTGATCGGCGATCCGTTGCACAGCCGCGCGGTGAAGCGTTACGGCGCGACGACGCGGGCCGAAGCCGAGCGCGTCAGCGCGGCCGGCGGTTTCGAGCGCTGGCACGAGCCGGAGTTTCAGGCCGGGGTCGCCGCGGCGATCCGCCGGCGGGTGGAGACGGCCGGGCGGCGGTTTGCAACCGGCGTCGAGGGGTTCCGCCTGTTGACGCTTTGATTTGGGGCGCGCGGCGGCCTTGACATCGCGCCGCGCCGTCGATAGGTTGAAAGCTCGCTTCGCAGTTGACCGACTTTTCCCAAACATTCGCCGAGAACGAGATACTGCTGACCGGCGCCAACGGTTTCGTCGGCAAGGTGATCCTCGCCCTGCTGCTGGACCGCTACCCGCAAGCGCAGCGCGTCCACGTGCTGGTGCGCCCCCGCGGGGGGGCGTCGGCGGCCGAGCGGTTTCGCACGGATGTTCTGGATTCGCCGCCTTTGCGTCCATTGATCGAGAAGGCGGGCCGCGAGGCGGTCGAGAGGCGGATTCAGGTTTACGAGGGGGATGCCTCGCAGCCGCTCGCGGGGCTCGACGAGTCGGCATGCGGCGCTCTTGCCGGGCGGGTGAAGCTGATCTTGAACTGCGCCGGGCTGGTGGAGTTTTTCCCTCCCGTCGACCGCTCGCTCGACGCCAACGTCACGGCCGTCGAGCGGCTGCTCGAGACGGCGCGCCGGTTGGGCGCCAAGCTGCTGCACGTATCGACTTGCTACGTGGCCGGCAAAGCCGACGGCCTGATCGAAGAGACGGAGCCGATTTTGGGCTTTTATCCGCGCCGCCGCGATGCCGCGGACGACGCTTTCGATGCGCGCCGGGAGCTTGCTCAATGCCGGGCAGCGGCCGAGCGGGCGGCGGACGGGCCGGCGGGTCGGCGCCGTTCCGAGGCATTGATCGAGCTCGGGCGCGTCCGCTCTTCGCGTTGGGGCTGGGTCAATACCTACACCTATGCGAAAAGCTTGGGCGAGCAGGCGCTGGCGGCGCAAACGGACGTGGAGTACGCGATCGTTCGCCCGGCGATTGTCGAGAGCGCGCTGCGGTATCCGTTTCCGGGGTGGATCGAGGGCGGCCGCACGGCGGCGCCGTTGGTGCTGATGGCGCTGGGCGGTTTGTTGGACTGGCCCGTCCGGCCGGACCTTTCGCTCGAGGTCGTTCCCGTGGATATGGTCGCCGCGGCGACGCTGGCGGTTGCCGCGCTGCTGCTCGCAGGCAGGCAGCGCAGCGTCTATCAACTCGGCGCGTCGGATGTGAATCCGTACCCCATGGAAGAGTTGGTGCGCTTGCTGGCGGCGGAAGCCGAGAGCAACGGCAACCGCACCGCGGCGGCGCCGTTCTGGTTGGACCCGTTTCGGCGTCTGCGTTTCCTGGATCCCATGCAGGCCGAAAAGCGCCGCCGAACGCTTCGAAGGCGGATCGAGCGCTGCCGCGGAGCGCTCGAGAGCTTGGGCCTGAAGTCACGGGCCGCGGCGCTGCGGGCGCTCGATCTCCAGACGACTTTCCGCGAACGGACGCTGGCGGAATATCTGCCCTTCATCTTCGACAACCGCTATGTTTTCGAGGCGCACAACATTCGCGAGGCATACGCCGAGTTGTCCGCGGACGACCGCGAAAAGCTGCCTTGGGAACCCGAAGCGATCGATTGGCCGGCGTATTGGCGCGCCTGTCAGATTGCGGGAATCGAAAAATGGGTGCAGCCGGAGGCGGTGCGAAAATGGGCGTTTCAACTATAGCGAGGGTGCAGCGATGAATGCCGTAGTCGATCTTCGCAGCGATACCGTGACGCGGCCCACTCCGGCCATGCGCCGGGCGATGTTCGCGGCCGAAGTCGGCGACGACGTTTTCGGCGAAGACCCCACGGTCAATGCGCTCGAAGAAAGGGCGGCGGAAATCAGCGGCAAGGAAGCCGCGCTGTTCGTGCCCTCGGGAACGATGGGCAATCAGGCCGCGATCGCGGTTCACGCCGCGCCGGGCCACGAGGTGATCGCCGAAGACCGCGCGCACATCGTCCTCTACGAATGGGGGATGCTGGGCCGGTTCTCGGGCTGTCTGGCGCGGACAATTCCGACCGATGACGGACGGTTGACCTGGGCGGAGATACGCAAGAGGCTGCGCGGGCCGAGCGATCACTACCGCGGGACCGGGTTGATCGAGCTGGAGAACTCGCACAACCAGGCCGGCGGGCGGGTCTATGCGACCGCAGCCGTGGAAGAAATCTGCGCCAACGCCCACGTCGCCGGCGTTCCGGTGCATATGGACGGCGCGCGTATCTTCAACGCCGCCGCTGCGTTGGGCAAGACCGTCCGCGAAATCGTCGAGCCGGTCGATTCGGTCTCATTCTGCTTGTCGAAAGGGCTGGGCGCTCCGGTGGGGTCGATGCTGGCGGGCGCGGCGGATTTCATCGCCGAAGCGAGGGAGGTCAGAAAAGCATTGGGCGGCGGCATGAGGCAGGCCGGCGTGCTCGCCGCAGCCGGTCTGGTTGCTCTGGAGGAAAGTCCGCCGAAAATACCGGCCGCGCACGCGGACGCCAAATATCTGGCGGAGTCCCTGGCTGAGATCGACGGCATCGGCGTTAACCCGGCGGACGTAGAGACCAACATCCTTTTTTTCGAGATTGCGCAGACGGGACTGGACAACGCCGACTTCATCGCCGGCCTCAAGGCCCGCGGGGTATTGGCCTTGGGCCTCGCGCCCGGGCGCATCCGCATGGTTACGCATCACGATGTCGATCGGGCCGGCTGCGAGCGCGCGGCGCGGGCCGTGCGCGAGATTTGTTCGCCGGGCCGATAGGGAGTATCATTCTGCATAATGCCGTCGGGCGGCATCCTATTGGCAATGGAATACGGCCGCGGCCCCTGTCTCTGCGCGGCGCTCCTGTTCGCCGGCTTGCTGAACGGCCAGGAGCGTTTCGGGGTCGGACCCGACCGCCTGTCGCACATCCTGGCCGGAGACCGCGCGGTTCTCTCGTCGGAAGTCGACCGCACCGATTTGCAGTGCCGGGTGGAGCCGCTTGAGCCGCGCATGGATTTCGAACTCAAGTTTCAAGCAGGGTACCTGATTCACGTTCCCATGGCGGAACTGGCTTCGGACGGCGACCGCCTGAGCGTGCTCTTTGGGATTCGGCCGCTCACAGCGCAAGCAGCCGAGGAAAAAGCGGACGCCGCGCTTTATTTCACGCAGTATTTCGATGTGCCGCCGATCGAAGAAGGCGCCAAGGGAAGCGTAACCTTGCCCGGGCGGTACGTCCTGGGGCCGGGGCGGTATCGCATCGACTGGCTGATGCGCGACCGGGTGGGCCGGGTCTGTTCCGCGCATTGGGAAACGCAGGCGGCGTCTCTCGAAAGGTATGAGGAATTGGCGGCCGCGGCCACGGCGAACACGATAGCCGCCAACCGGCGCGACATCTTCGTTGACGAACCGCCGGTGATGCGCAGCGGGAAGCGGCCGGCGCACGTGCGTCTTGTGCTCAATCTCTCGCCCCTGGAGCCGAGCAAGCCCAAGCTCAGCGAATACGATTTGGCGAGCCTGATGGCGATGATGCGGGCGCTGCACCGCGAGCCCGGCATCGGCCTGTTCAGCGTGACGACCATTCTGGCCGGCCGGGAAGAGATCGTTTACGATGCGCCGCGCCTGAGCCGTATCGATTTCAAGGCGTTGGGCGAGGCTGTCGAGGGCATCGCCGCAGGCACGGTGGATTTTGCGGCGCTGCGCGACCCCGAAAGCGGCGGGCGGTTTCTGGCCGGGGTTCTCAATCGCGCCTTGAGTGGCGGCGAGAACCACGCGGACGCCGTGATCGTTCTAGGCCCCAAGACGGCTCCGGACAACCGCATTCCGGAAGAACTGCTGGATATCGCCGGCAAGTATCCGCCGGTGTTTCATTTTGCGTACAACCGCAATCCGCGCAGCCACCCCTGGCGCGGGGCGATCGGCAATGCCTTGAGGCCGCTCGGGGCGGTCGAGTATCGGATCGCGCGGCCGAAGGATTTCGGCGCGGCGCTGACCGATTTCGTCCGACGCCTGGAGGGCGGCCATACGCCCGGCGCTTCGACTAATGTAGAGACGGGCGCCGTCGCTCCCGGCTGTTGCCGGAAAAGAAAGGAGTCGTTATGAAGCATCTTGTATCCGTTCTTTCGTTGCTGTGTTTTGCCGCCCTCGCCGCGGCCGCCGAGAGACCCAATATCGTTTGGATTTTCGCCGAGGATCAGTCCGACCATTACGGGCCTTACCGCGCGACGCAGGCCAAGACGCCGAACGTGGACAAGCTCGCCGCCGAGGGAGCGAAGTTCACTCGGGCGTTCGTTACGGCGCCGGTTTGCTCTCCCTCGCGCTCGGCTTTGGTGACGGGCATGTACCAAACCACGATCGGAGCGCATAACCATCGCAGCGGGCGCGGAGAGATCAAAATCGACCTGCCCGGCCACGTGCGTCCGACGCCGTCCATCATGCGCGAAGCGGGCTATTACGTTACGAACGGCCGCTTCAACAACGATGAGTCGCTGACGAAGGGAAAGACGGATTACAACTTCGAGTACCCGCAAGACCTCTACGACGGCGCGGACTGGTCGGGCCGGGCCGACGGCCGGCCGTTCTTTGCGCAGATTCATCTTCGCGGAGGGAAGCACCGCAACCAGCGCACTCTGGAGAAGGTCGATACCGTGCATACCAACGGCATCGACCCCCAAAAGGTCAAGCTGCCTCCCTATTACCCCGATCACTCGGACTTGCGCAAGGACTGGGCGCAGTATCTGGAATCGATCGAGCAGGTTGACTGGGAGGTCGGCCGCATCATGGCCCGCCTGGAGCGCGAGGGCGTTGCCGGCGACACCGTTGTGTTTTTTCTGACCGATCACGGCGTCAGCCATGCCCGCGGCAAGCAGTTCCTGACCGAGGAAGGAATCAAGGTTCCGCTGATTGTGCGCGCGCCCGGGCGGGTCGAGCCGGGACTGGTGCGCGAAGATCCGGTTGCGCATATCGATGTCACGGCTTCTTCTCTTTACTTCGCGGGGATCGAGATTCCGCAGTGGATGGAAGGGCGGACGCTGTTCGGCCCCAACGCCAAGCCTCGCGAGTATGTTGTTTCCGCCCGCGACCGTTGCGACGAGACGGTCGAGCATCTGCGCAGCGTCCGCACGAAGCGCTACAAATACATCCGCAACTATTTGCATCAACGCCCGCATCTTCAGCCCAACCGCTACAAAGACAGCAAGGCCGTCATCAAGCGCATGCATGCGCTGCACGCAGCCGGAGAACTTTCCCCCGCGGTCGACCGCCTGTTCTATGCGCCGCGACCGCCCGAGGAACTCTACGATCTTGAGGAAGACCCTTGGGAGATGAACAATCTGGCAGGCGACGCCGGGGCGAAAGACATCCTGATCGAGCATCGCGGCATTCTCGACCGCTGGATTCGAGCAACCGGCGACAAGGGGCGGCAGGTGGAATCCGAAGCTGTTTACGACGCCGACATGGCCGTGTATGCAAAGGGGCAGAAAGGCGCTCAGGGCGAGATTCTCCAACGCAACATCGCGCAGATGAAAGCCTGGGCGGCCGAGGGCAAGTAGCCCGTCTCGGTTCGTCCGCTTGCCGTGTAGAATTGGAGCATGGCAGCGAAGGCCCAACCTACCCGTCGAGAATTCCTGCCGGCCGCGGCCGTAGCGGCGGCGATTGCAGGCGGCTGCGCCGAGCGGCAAACCGCTGCCGAGGCGGAGCCGGCGCCGCCCGGACGCCGCATTCGTCTGGGAGTCTCAAGCTACTCCTACTGGCATTTCAGCGAGACGAAGTATCCGATCGAGAAAGTGATCGATCATGCCGCGGCGGTGGGCTTCGACGGCGTTGAAATCCTGCACAGGCAGATGGAGCAGGAAGGCGCCGGCTACATGAACGCTCTGAAGCGGCGGGCGTTCGAGGCCGGACTCGATCTGATCATGCTGTCGATCCATCAGGATTTCGTGGATCCCGAGCCCGCCAAGCGGCGCGAGGCGGTCGATCATACGAAGCATTGCATCGACTTGGCGCATCAAATGGGCATTCCGGCGATCCGGCTCAATACCGGACGTTGGGGCACGATCCGATCTTTTGACGAGCTGATGAAGGCGGAAGGCCAAGAGCCGCCGCTCGAGGGATACGGCGAAGAAGACGCCATCGCCTGGTGCGTCGAGTCCATTGGGCAATGCCTCCCCCATGCGGAGCAGGCGGGCGTGGTGATGGCGCTGGAAAACCATTGGGGGCTGTCCACCAACCCCGACACGCTGCTGGGGATTTACAGGGAAGTCGATTCTCCCTGGCTGGGGATCAATATGGATACGGGCAACTATGTCGGCGATCCTTACCCGCAAATCGAGAAGTTGGCGCCGCACGCCGACATCGTGCAGGCGAAGACCTATATCGGCGGCGGCGTCTGGTACACGCTGGACCTCGATTACGTGAGAATCGCCCGAGCTTTGCAAGCCGCCGGTTTTCAGGGGTACGTCTCGCTCGAGATGGAGGGCAACGCCCCGGCGGAGCAGGCCGTCGAGGAAAGCTACAGGACGCTGCGCGCGGCGTTCGGCTAGAGCCTTTGTTGCCTTTCAGTCGGCCTGCGGCGTAGAATAGGCGCCATGTCCGCGCCCGCGCAAATTTCCAGACGCCGCCTGTTGCCGGCGGCCGCCCCGCTTTTTATTCCGGGCAGCGCCTTGGGCCTGGCCGGCGCCGTCGCTCCCAGCGACCGGGTCAACGTTGCCGGGCTGGGCATCGGCGGGCGCGGCGAGCGCGATCTCGAGTCGTTCCTGCTGCAAAAAGACGTGCAGTTCCGAGCGATTTGCGATGCTCGCAACGAACGCCGCGAAGCGATCAAGTCGAAGGTCGACAAGCATCACGGCAACAGGGACTGCGCGATGTACGCCGACATGTACGACCTGTGGGCGCGCAAGGATATCGACGCCGTGCTGATTGCCACCGGAGACCGCTGGCATACGCTGCTTTCGATCCTGACCGCGAAGTCCGGCAAAGACGTTTATTGCGAGAAGCCGTGCTCGATGACGATTGCCGAGAGCCGCGCGCTGGCCGATGCCTATCAGCGGCTGGGCCGGGTGTACCAGGCCGGAACGCAGCGCCGCAACGGCACGAATTTCGAGTACTGCATCGACCTCGCCCGCAGCGGCAAGCTCGGAAAATTGCGGGCGCTGCACGCCAACGCGGCGCCGGGCGAGCGCTATACGCCCCTGACGACGCACGATTGGCTGCCGGCCGAGCCGGAGCCGCCCAAAAACGTTGTCGATTGGGAGCGCTGGCTGGGTCCGGCGCCTTGGCGTCCGTACAATTCGCTTTACGTCAAGAGCCGCTGGCGAGGATACTTCGATTTCCACGGCGGGGGGATTCTCGAATGGGGCTCGCATACCGTCGATCTCTGCCACGCCGCGGCCGGGCTGGATGAGACGGCGCCGGTGAGCTTCGTTCCGCAGCGTCCCGACGGCGTGACGCCGTACTCCATCGATTGCCGTTACGCAAACGGGTTGGAACTCGTTATCCGCGATACCGGTTGGGACGGGCTGGGTGCCTGCGCCGCGCGCTTCGAGGGCGACGAAGGCTGGGTGCAGACGGGAGACGCGGGAATCGTCGAGACCTCCGACAGCCTGCAACGGTACCGCAAGACTTTCGACGACGCCCGCGAGGCGACGACGCGGCACGTGCGCGACTTCCTGGACTGCGTGAAGTCCCGCAAGGAGACGCGGGCGAACGCGCTGGCGGCGTGTCAGACTCACGTTGCCTGCCACGCCGCATACATTGCCTATCAACTCGGCAGGAAGCTGGAATTCGACCCCGCAACCGATAGTTTTCCTTTCGACGAAGAAGCGAACCGCATGCGCTCGCGGGCAATGCGCGAACCCTGGCGGTTGTTTTAGTTTTTGGGAAAGAGAGGCCCCGCATGTTGAGACGCACATTCCTCGCCGCGGCGGTTTTTGCCGCGGCTGTCCGCAAGCGGCTGCGGGGGCAGTCCCGCGCCGAATTGAACCGAATGGCCGAGCGGCAGCTTGCCGAGACGCCCTACAAAGCGGCGGAAATCATGAAGCTGTACTCCGCGGACCTGGTCGCCGTTCTCGAAGACCCCGATTCCAGTGAGTTCATGAAGGCCAAGGCGTGCCAGCGGCTGGCCGTAGTAGGGGACGAGTGGACGGCGCCGGCGGCGGCGAGCCTGCTGAGCGACCCCAAGCTTGCGCACTATGCGCGCACGGCGCTCGAGGCGCTGCCCGGCCCTGCGGCCGACCGGGCGTTGCGCGAGGCGCTGGGCGCGCTCGAAGGCGGCTTGCTCATCGGCGCGATCAACTCGGTCGGTTGGCGGCGGGATCCCGAGGCGCTGCCGGCGCTGGCCGCCCTGCGGCGCGGCGGCGATACGGACGTTGCCGCCGCGGCTACGGCGGCGATCGGCAGAATCCGCCGGCCGTAGCGGCCTATGTAACTTTCGTTACGGGCCGCGGTTGCTCGCTCCCAGAGTTTGGCGTAGTATTCTTGAACTTGCCATGAGAAACCGAAATTCCTCCCGCCATGCGCAATTTTTTACGCGCCGGATACATGCCGTAACCCGGCGATTGCTGGACGCCGCGCCCGCATTGTTTATCTGCGCCCTGGCCTGCTTGCTGCCGGTGTCCGCGGCGGCGCAGGCGCAACCGGAGACGGTGGACGAGGCGGAAGCGAAGGTCCTGGAGTTCGGGGCCGAGTTGCTGGCGCGTCACGGCATGACGCCCCGTGCGCCTGCCAAGGGCGCCGCGCCGCGAGCCGCCGCCCTCGACACGCTTGAGCTTGCCCGCGGCAGAGCCGAAGCGCTCGCTGCTCTGATCCAGCGGAACCCCGGCCGGGCGCTCGCCGCCGCTTTGCCGCAAGAGACGCTCGACGAGCTGCGGGCGCGCAGTCCGCAAATCGCTCCGTATCTCGAAGAAAGAGGCTCATGGGAAGGCGCGGCCGCGCTGTACATAGCCGACGACGTCGAGAAGCAGCAAGCTATCGAGTTCCACATTCTGGACACGCCGGACGGCAGCATCGAGGCTTACGGCATTCCGCGGGGGGCCTGGACCCGCAACGGCGACCGCGTTGCCGTCTCCGGCGTCTCCGTGCGGGGGCGCATCGCCGTGCAAGAGGCCCGCTTGATGGAGCCCGTTGCCGCCGCGGCTCCTTCTTCCCACTACGTTTACGACACAGCCTCCAACTGCGACCCGACCGGGGAGCAGAAGACGGCCGTGTTCCTCGTTACCCGGCCCGGAGAAAGGAAACCGTTGACGGCCGAGGCGATCCGCGAGCTTACATTCGGGCCGGAAAGATCGCTGGACCGCTACGTGCGCACGGTATCTTCCGGCAGAGCCTGGCTCAGCGGCGAAGTGTTCGAAGTCGAGATCGGCCGCGGCGCAAGAACCAGCCCGAGTTATGAAAGCTTCGCGAGACTCGCCGCCGCGGCGGGCTTGGAAGATCTCGGGCAGTTCAATCGTTACGCCGCCATCGGCTACTCATTGACTTCTTCCCCCATCTTTGCGGGGGTTTCGTCTTTGGGTTGCCGCTCCACACCCTACCCCGCATCGTACCTGCTGGCGAATATCTATGACCAAGCCCGCGGCGGCGAGCTGCAGACGGACGCCATGCTCGTCAGATTGTCGGAGCTTTTCATCCACGAGTACGGCCACAGCCTCGCGCTCGGTCACAGCCGGTCTATCCTGGCGGACGGAGAAATTCTGACGGCGGCGTCCGACGGCATGACCATTAGCGAATACGGCGACTGGTACGACCCGATGGGCAGAGGCGCCGAGAGCAGGTCTTTCAATGCCCGTCAACTGCTCGGTCTCGGCTGGCTCGACCCCGACGACATCGTCACCGTCGAAGGGGAGGGAACCTTTACCGTAAAACTGCTGGACGACGGCTCCCCTGCGGATTTTCCCTCGGCTTTGCGCGTTCTCCGGAGGGCCGGAACCGACGAATGGCTGTGGATAGAAGCCCTCTCTGACCACTCCGCTCTTGAAAAATACTCGTTCGATGGGACCTGGAAACCGGTCGTGGGCGACGTGGAAGGAGCGTTGGTCCGCGTCGAGAATCAAGAGTTGCGGGGCTCGCGCCCGGAATCCACGCACTTGCTCGACTTTTTGCCTGACGACGAGCGTATCCACAACTACGAGCTTCCCGTCGGGAAGACGTGGAACGATCCTTATTCGTCCTTGTCGCTGACGGTGGAATCGGTTTCGCCGAGCGGCCTGACCGTGCGGGTCGAGCGCACGGCAAGCTGCGTGCAGAGCGTTTCCCCGGGCGCGTACGCCCACACCTATCTCCCGCAAGAAGGGGTTTTCCAGGTGAATGCGCCGGCGGACTGCGCCTGGGAAGCGCGGTCGGGCTCCGCTTGGATAGAGATCGATCCCGCGAGCGCTTCCGGCATCGGTTCCGCGCAGGTCGCCTACAAGCTGCATCAGAATACGGGATATCTGCGCAGCCGCAGCGGAGTGGTGCTTATCGGCCGGCAATCGTTCGTTGCCGTTCAGAATCCCTATCCGAGTGCGTTTGCCAAGATCGCGGAGTTGTCCCCCGGACACGGTTCGGGCATGTCGCAGACATTCCGGGTCGTCGTCCCCGCTCCCAATAAAGCCCTTGCGCCCGAAGTGAACCTTGTTTTTCGAGACGGGGAAGGCGAAAGAGTATGTTCCTGGGATTACGCTCCCATCGGTTCGGCGTTCGGTCGCGGTCGTTCGCGCGACGACTGGGGCTGCGCTCTGGACTTGTCCCGGTCGCAAGCGGCGTTCGCGGACGGCAAGGCGGTCATCGATTTTCACGTGGTCTTTAACCGGAACGCGCGGGGCCGTTTGCAGGTCGAAGCGCAGACGGCATTCACCAACAACGGATCTGTAACCGTCGGTTCCGAGTATGGAACCTGGCTTGTCGGGGAGTCCGCGGACAACAGTCCCCCGGTCATCGAGAGGTTCTTTGCCTTTTCGTTCGACCTTCCCTACTTTTCGATTTGGGCCGGCGATCCCGACGGACTGTCCGACATTGCCGACGTGTCCCTGGATATCCGTTCCGCGGATGAGTCGAAGCAGTGCGGCGTGGCCTACAGTTTCGCCGAGAAAAGAGTCACTCTTTGGGGCGCATCGGGAGTGCGGCAGGGGGCGTCGGACGGAGGGCCGCTCGAAAACGAGTACTGCACCGTGTTTCCGTCTCTGGTGAACGTTCTCAGGAGTTTCACTGGGGACATCATGTTCATCAGTGTGCGCGACGGCGCCATCGTTTTTTCGCCGGATTTCGCGGGGCCGTTAACCGTCCACGCGAGAGTGCTCGATTACGGGGGCATGTCGGACACGGCGGACGATGACTTCACTGATTCGCCTCGGGGATTCGGCCCGCCGGCTTTGCCGGGCTTCGTCTCCCCTGCGGTGGGAAGCGGCGATTCGCAGCGCTTCGAATGGACGTTGCTCCATGCCGAGGGCGGCGAGAATGCCGCATACGGAGAGTTGGAATTTGCTTCTGCTTCCGAAGACGCTTACTGTACCGTTGCGGTCAACGGCGATCAAGTCTCTCTATTGCGTTATCTCTACGACCGCAACCCGAGGACGAGAGACCGGATATCGAGCGACCCCATACGGATCGGAGCGGTTTCGATCGGCCCCATCGTCTTGGAGAACGATTTGTGTTCGCTCGATGTTACCGGCATGAAGGACGAGGTTGCGGGAAACGCCCGTTCGTTGTCCGCGCTCATCGGCTTCAAGCCGGCGTTCGCCGGCCCTTTTTCCGTGGCGGTGGGGACGACCGGTAGCACAGTCGTGCGCGGCTCCTGGCATCCCGGCGACCCCGGAGGCGGGCCGTGGATCGTGGAACCCGTGAACGCGGCAAGCTTGATCTCCTTTTTCGGTCGGTTCTCGCCCGGCAATGTCGTAACGATCTTCGGCAACGGCTTGGGACCGGAAACAACGGCTGAAGCGACTCCGGACAGCTACGGGGACATGCCCAAAGAGCTTGCGGGAACCCGCTTGCTGCTCGACGAGCGGCCGATCCCCCTGCTCTCCGTCGGCGCGACGCGGATCGAAGCGGTGGCGCCCTTCGCCGCGAACAGATGGGCGCGCTGGAGGGTCGAGCGCAACGGCGCACCGTCGAATACGATGGTTACGTTTGTTCGCGAGACGACCCCGGGACTGTTCGCCCTGGACGGTTCGGGAACGGGCCGGGCGCTGGCGGTCCACCGAGCGGACGGCAGCCTCAACGGCCCGCAGAACCCGGCGGCCAAGGGCTCGATTCTCGATCTTTACGCTACCGGGCTGGGTCACACCGATCCGCCGAGCGTGGCCGGAAGGGTTGCCGCGGCGGACGCCCTGCCGGCGGTTCGAGCGCCCGTCAGCGTCATCGTCGGCAACCGCGCGGCGGAAGTGCTCTACGCCGGCGGAGCGCCCGGTCAGGCGGCCGGCATTACGCAGGTCACGGTGCGCATCGGCGAATCGACGCCAAGCGGCCCGTATATTCCGATTCGCTTGATCGTCGGCGACGAGATCGCGCGGCAGGAGTTGACGATCGCGGTCGAGTGAAGAATACCGTTTTACGCGGGCGGTTGGATTGCGGAGTTGGGACACTGAGTTTGCGATAACCGCCGCTTGCGCGGCGCGAACCGCAGTACAATTGGCGCAGCCATGAACCGCAGGACGTTTTTGCACTTGCCCGCGGCGGCCGCCGCCGCGAATTGCTTTGAGGCGCGCGCCGCCGCGTACAAAGGGCAGGCGAAAATCACCGACATCCAGGCGATGATGCTGCAAGGCCCGCGCACCTACACGCTGGTGAAGGTTTCCAGCGACCAGGGCGTTTACGGCATCGGCGAAGCTTACGGCTCTCCCGGCGCCGGCGTGAAAGAGCAGATACTGGCGCTCAAGCCGGAAATCCTGGGCGCCGACCCGCTGGAGATCGACAAGCTCTATACGCTGCTGGGCCGCCGCACCGACGGCTCCGCCCACATGCTGCTGCGCGCCGTGAGCGGCATCGAGATGGCTCTGTGGGACCTCGCCGGAAAACTGTTGGGAGTCCCGGCGGCGACGCTGTTGGGCGGGCATTTCCGCGACAAGGTGCGGGTGTACAACCACGGCGGCCCCGCAGATTGGCTCGACCGATCGTCCTGCCGCGATTGGGCCCAAGAGCGCCGCGCAGACCCCGCCGGCTGGAACTGCTGCAAGTTCTCCCCCGCCCGCAGCGACCCGCAGTCCGACAAGGCGCGCGACGGCGCCAACCGCGTCCTGACAACGCGGGAGTTGCGCGCAATTCGCCAAGGCTTCGAGAACTGCCGCGACGCGCTCGGGTGGGACTACGACATCATCGTTCACTGCCACTGGGAGTACGATCTACGCACTTCGATTCAGCTTGCCGAAGCCATCGAGCCGATTCAGCCGCTTTATCTCGAAGACCCCATGCCGCCCGACTATTCCGAAAGTTGGCGGCGGCTGTGCGCCGCCTCCAATGTGCCCATCGGCAAAGGCGAGAACCTGGCCCGCCGACACGGCTTCAAGGATTTCATCGTCAACAGCGCCGTCGATCTGCTGAACCCCGATTTGCGCAACACCGGCGGCCTGCTCGAAACCAAAAAGATCGCCGATCTGGCCGACCTGTTCTATATCCCGTTGTGCAACCACAACACCGGCTCGGCGGTTTGCACCATGGCGACCGTGCAATGGGCCGCCGCGGTGCGCGACTACATGGTGTGCGAGACGGTTGTCGGCAAGGGCGATTGGATGGATGACGTGGTCGTGCATGACGGGCCTCTGGTGCGCGCCGGCTTCATCGCAGTGCCGGAGAAACCCGGCCTGGGCATCGAACTCGACCCCGATGTCGTCAAGGCGCATCTGGCCGCGGGGGAAAGCTATTGGGTCTAAGCTCTACCACTCGTTATAAGGCGTGCCCGAGCGCGAGGTCTTGTCCGACCCGCTTTTCACGTCGAACAATCCGGATTCGCCCGTAGGGCCGGTTTCGACGATAAGCTCCCAGCTATCCCGCGCCTCAGTGAACGGGTCGATCGGAACATCGCGCAAGTATCCCTCGGCAACCAGTTCGTCAAGTGATTGCGGCGGCGCTTCCTTGTCGTAGGTGTACTGGTCGATGACCGACCGCAAGGTGAAGAGATTGGAGCGCAGCACGCTCTCCTTGGCGGCAACCAGAGCCGACGAATAAAAGGGGATGGCGATCGCCAGAATCGTTACGATGATGGCCATGACGACCATCATTTCGACAAGCGTAAATCCGCGGCGGCCGGTCATGGCAAGGCTTACCATTGGTTGTACGGCGTGCCGTCGAGCGCCGGTTCGTAGCTCAGCGAAAAGACATCGAACACGTTGCCTCCGCCCCAGTTCATCGCTTGCGGGTCGTCGGACATCGAGCGCATCCCCCATTCCGCTCTGCCGGTAATGGGGTCCACCGGGATTTTGCGCAGAAAGCGGATCTTTTTCGGGGCGTCCTCGCTATCCAAAGGGTCCGTCATGCCGTCGTCCGCGCCGAATGCGGAAGAGCGGCTTGCGGATGCCGATCCGAAGCCCGAGGCGCCGCCGCCAAACGGCGAATTGCCGCCGAATCCGCCTCGTTGGTTGCGGTTCCGATTCGTCCCCATGCTCTGCGACTGCGGCAGGCCGGGATTGCCGCCGAGTCCCTGCAACCCCGATTGCTCTGCGAGGTCGATGCCTTCGACGAGTACTTCCAGACTTTCGGGGTAGCCGTGATCGTCGGGGTCGAGTTGACCGAGCTTTCCGGCATCGGCCATGTCCTTGTACTGGTCGATGGCCCGGCGCATGACGTGCAGCGCTTCCCGCAGACGGCGTTCTTTCTCGCGTTGAACCTTGACGCGGGCGACCGGCAGAGCCATCAGCGAGAGGATCAGCAGCAGCGTAAAGGCGACGACGAGCTCGATGAGCGTCAAGCCGGCGTTCCCGGCGCGCGGCGCAAGACGGGACGCCAAGCGGCGGGTCGACCGCGGCGCGGCGCGGCGCGGGCCGTTGTCGGGGACTGCAATCGCCACGAGCTACTCCACGGTGAAATCGACGGCGAGCGCCGCTACGTTCAGCACTTCCGACTCGGCATTGCGCGGCCCGGTAGGCATGAAGCGCACCTTCGCCTGCCCCGCCGCCAGTCCCTTGAAGGTCAGCGTAATCAGTTCGCCGCTGCCGTCGGCGCCGCCCGTGCCCGGAAATCGGGAAATGTTTACGGCCGCCAAGCCGTTGCTCTGGCGGATATTCCGCGAAAAAATGATGTCGCTCGCGTCGTCGCCTTCGAGGAATGCGCCCTTGTCGATGCTGGTCAATTCGAGAAACCGGCGGTCGTACTGCACGCGCATCGGCATGCTGAAAAGCTGCGCGGCATTGTTGACGCCAAGCGTGACGGCGGCCGTCGCCCCGACCGCGATTGTTGGTTGGGCGGGGTTCAGGCTGAGGCGCAGCCCGGCGCCGGTCTCGGCGGCGGCAGCCGGCGCAGGAGGAGTCGGTTCCGCCGCCGGCGGCTCGGCAGGCTGAGGATCGACTGCAACGGGCGGAGCGACGGGCGGGACGGCCGGCGGAGCCGCCGCAGGCCGCTCTGCCGCGGACTCGCCGGCCGGCGTTGGAGCGGCTTGCGGCGCCACTATTTCTTCCTGCTCGAGATTGACTAACGGCGGGAGAGCCGGCTTGCCGTTTTTCTCGGGCTCATGACGCACCTGGAATACCTGGTCCGTGCCCGAGGCGACTGCCCGCAGGTTGGATGGATCGATGCCGGGCATGCGCACAATGTGCGGAATCAGCACCAGCAGTATCTCGCTTTCCGAGCGCCTAACCTCCTCCTCGCTGAACAGACGCCCGACGATCGGGATCTCGCCAAGAAACGGAACGCCGGCTTTGGTCTTGAAAAGCTGCGACTGATTCAATCCGCCGATGACATTGGCCTCGCCCTCGCGTATGCGAATATCGTGCTGAATCGTACGCTGGCCGATGACCGGCTGTGAAATCCCGCCGATATCTATGTAGTCGCGCACGTTCGAGATCTCGATCTCAACATGCATCGAAACATCGCGGTTCGAATGAATCTTCGGGGTCAGCGCGATGTTGACGCCCACGTCGGTGTAGGTGAACTGGGTGTTGACCAGCGGATTGATGCCGACGCCGCCCACGCCGGGTTGAAAGCTGCCGGTCGCAATCGGGATGCGGTCGCCGATGCGCAAGTCGGCCTTGTAGTTGTCGGCCGCGCGAATCCGGGGCGATTGCAGCAGATTCGTGTCCGAGCTGTCGAACAGGGCGGATATTTGAAAACCGGGAAGGGCCGTCGACCAACTGCCTGAAGAAGCGGCATCGCGCAGCCGGTTGAGCGCAAGGGCGCCGCCGGCGGCGGCGCCCTCCGCGCCGGTGAAGGTGACGGGAAGCTTCAATCCTTTCTTGTTGCCGGCAAGCGGCGCAATGCCCAAGGTCCGATTGTTCGTTTTCGAGGTTTCCAGCACCAGAACGTCAATGATGACCTCCGGCCGCGGCTTATCGACATCGTGGATGATCTTTTCGGCGATCGCGATCCTGCCCCGGGGGCCGCGGAGGACGATTGCGTTCATCGAGCTGACGGGAAACATTTTGCGGATCTCGGTCAGACCGCGGATGG
Organism: uncultured Bryobacterales bacterium; assembly: GCA_958295955.1. GTDB lineage: Bacteria > Acidobacteriota > Terriglobia > Bryobacterales > UBA6623 > CATQHP01. Next base: position 60,610 of record OY282420.1, read on the forward strand.
CGGTCGTGATTTCCTGAAGCTCCTGCGGCGTGGCGACGTTTGTCAGGTAAATCGTCTTGACGATCTCTTCCTGATAATCGCGCCGGTTGGTGGGGTTGTCGTCGGCGACGAAAATCGCGTTGTGGGTGATGGGCTTCCAAAATGCGCCCGCTCTCAGGGCGGCGTAATCGAGCGCTTCGTGCAGCGTCACGTTCTTGATTTCGATCTCGATTTCTTCGTCGGTGAACTCGGAATCGAAAATCACATTGATCCCCGCCAGCTTGCCGATCGTTTCGAAAACAACCCGCGGTTTCTCGTTGAGCATGATGTCGATCGGATCGCTGGAAAGGGGAACCAATTCGGCCGGTTTCATCAGAGAACCGATGCGCCGCGCCCGTTCGATGCGGTCGGCTTCGAGCGGACTGCCGGCCTTGTCGATATCGAAGCGGGCGCCCCCGTCCCTCGCTTTTTCCCGCTCTTCCAGAAATTCCAGCGTTCTCTGATGTTCCTGAGCGGCAACGCTTGAAGCCGGGTCGATCTCCAGGGCGCGCTGGAACTCGACCAAAGCCTCCTCCAGCAGCCCTTGTGCGCGGAGGTGATGGCCGGCGTCGACGTGCGTCTGTCCGGCGACAAACCGCAAGCGGCGAACGGCCAGGCTGTAGCCGTGATCCTTCGGCGCTTCCTTGCCCGCGAGTTCGTAGAGTCGGAGCGCCTCGTCGTAGTTTTTGGCGAGTTCAGCCTGGCGGCCTTCGTTGTAGAAGCCGCGGGCCTTCCTGTCCGAAGCCGCGGCCGGCTGGGCGGCGATGAAGGCGGCGGCGAACAGCGCGGCGAGCCTCGCCGGCGCGGTCGAACGTGCCATTCTAGGGAAGGGAATCCGCATGATGCTCGTCCATATAAGGCTTGACGGATGCGGCGCCCCGACCGTTTAGAGGAAATGGCGCAGGCGGACGGCATCAAGATACTGGCGGACAACCGGCGGGCGCGGCGTCTCTATCGCCTGAGCGATCCCTTCGAGGTCGGCATCGTGCTCTCGGGCGCCGAGGTCAAGTCATGCCGCGCCGGCAAGATTCAACTCACGGATGCCTACGCCGCCGTCAAGGACAACGAGTTGTGGCTCTTCAACGCCCACATCAGCCGCTACGGATACGCGCGGGACGATCTTCGCGAGCCGACGGTCCGCCGCAAGCTGCTGGCGCACCGCCGGCAAATCGACCGGCTTGCCGGGAAGGTCCGCGAAAAAAGCCTGACGCTGATTCCGACAAAGGTTTACCTTTCGAAAGGCCGCGTGAAGCTCGAAATCGCCTTGGCCAAGGGCAAGCAGCTTCACGACAAGCGCGACGAAAAACGGAAGGCCATCGAGAAGGAAGAAGCGCGCGCCGCCGTCGGCCGGCGAGGCCGTGCGGGAAGCCTTCGGGAACTCGTGTAGCTGCAGAGCGCCGTCCGCATCCCGCTGCGTAGTAAGATACCGGCATGATGCGTTTCGTCTTGGCCTTACTCCTCGCCGCCGGCATGGCGCCCGCCAAGGATACGTTGGATATCTACTGGATCGACGTGGAAGGCGGCGCCGCCACGCTGATCGTCACCCCCGACAACGAGACGATTCTGATGGACGCGGGCTGGCCGGGCTTCGACGACCGCGACCCCAAACGCATTGTCAGCGTTCTCGAAAACGAAGTCGGCAAAAAGAAGCTGGACTATTTCATCGTCTCCCACTTTCATCGGGACCACGTCGGCGGCTTGCCCGGGCTGGCGGCGCTGATTCCCATCGAGAAGTTTATCGACCACGGCGACAGCGTCGAAATCGGTTGGAACGAACGCGCCGACACGCTCTGGAAAAGCTACCTCGCCGTTGCCGAGGGTAAGCGGATGCAAATCAGTCCCGGCGACCGCCTGCCCCTGAAGAATACCGAGTTCACCTTCGTTGCCGCGCGGAGCCGATTCATCGAACGGCCGCTTGTCGACCGCGGCCCCAACCCCGCCTGCCGCGACGCGAGCGCGAAAGCAGCCGATAGGGGAGAGAACGGCAAGAGCGTCGGATTCATGATTCGGATCGGCAAATTCGAATTTCTCGACCTCGGCGACCTGAGTTGGAACTTCGAGCTCGAAACTGCGTGCCCGGTGAACCTGTTCGGCGAAATCGACCTCTATCAGGTGACGCACCACGGCATGCACATGTCAGGCCCTCCGGCGCACATTGCCGCGATTCAGCCGCTGGTGGCCGTGATGAACAACGGCCCGCGCAAGGGCGGGCGTCCGGAGACCTACGAGCTTTTGACCGCGACGCCTTCCCTCGAAGACTTGTGGCAGGTCCACCGCGCGGTCGAAAGCGATGCCGGCCGCAACACCGACGAAAGATTGACCGCGAATCTGGGCGAGACCGACCAATGCAAGGGGCACTGGCTGAAAGCGGCGGTGCGGCCCGACGGCGGCTTTTCCATTTTGAACAGCCGTAACGGCGTCTCCAGGTCTTACAACCCGCGTTGAAACGCGGAGCCGCAGGCGCTCCGCAAAGACCGGCGGTTCAGGCGCCTGACGGCTCTTTCCACTTACGGACAAACTCCGACTGCTCGCGAGTTTCGGGCGACTTGCGGTATGGCTTTTGGGTTCCCCGCTGTTTCCAGGACGTCAATGTAGGGTTGCAACTCCCCCGGTTCCGTCAGGTCGATGAAACTCGCGTTAATTCGGGTTAATTCGCGTTCCTTCGCGTTCCTTCGCATAGGTTGCAACTCCCCCGGTTCCGTCAGGTCGATGAAACGGTCGATCCCCGAATCGAGCAGCGCCGTCAATTTTTCGACAGCCTCGGAATGTTTCAGAGAGCCGGGATACTCGCCCGCTGCGAGCCGCCCGGGAACGATCCGGTAGCTGTTTGCAATCGGGCGTTCCGGCGGCGGAGAAACCCGGAGCCGCAGATTGGCGCGGTCCGGTAGATCACCGACCTCGTTGCACGAAGCGGGAGCCGAACCGCCTGCCTCAGAGTCCGGCGTCGGCGCGGTCGAACACGATGCGCCCCGCCAGCATCGTCATGTCGACTCGAACCGCATGGACCTGGCTGGGCTCTTCGCGAAAGAGATTGCGTTCCAGCACGACGAGATCCGCCTGCTTGCCCGGCGCTATGCTGCCGGTCTCCTGCTCCAAACGAAGCTGGCGAGCTCCGTTGACGGTATATCCCTTGAGCAGATCGTCGAGATCCATCCGCTGATCCGCCGGCGGCAGCGGTTCCGCTCCGGACGCTCCGGGCTCGCTCCGTGTCAACCCGATCGCGATCCCGTAGAGCGGACTTGTCTGCGGGAACGGGAGGCCGGTGGCCGGATAATCAGCACCGAAGGCGACCAGCGGCGCCGCGTTCCACATATCTCGCAGGAGCATGGTCCGTCGGCCTCGCGCGGGGTCGAGCAGGCGCGAGTAGAGCCCGAACGTCCCGCCCATGTCGTGAGCCCAGTGCGGGGTGGTCTGGATCATGACCTCAAGCGGCTTCAGTCGACGCAGGTCCTCCGGCGCGACGAGCATGACGTGAGTCATGGTGACGCGGCTGCTGGAGTCGGGGACAGTCTCCCGGGCAGTGGCTACCGCGTCCAGCGTGAGCCTCACCGTGCGATCTCCGATCGCATGCACGTGCGCGTCCAGATCGGCCTCTCGCAAAGCGGACAGAAACTGAGCGAGAGGCTCGCCGGACAGCAGAACGGCGCCGTTGCCGCCTGCGCCGTAGGGTTCCAGGACTGCGGCAGTCTCGCCTTCGATCGTGCCGTCGTTGGGAATCTTTACCGTATGCACGTCAACGAATTCGGAAGCGATGCTCTCGCGTATCTCCACCACGCGCCGCACCATGTCGGGACCAGCGACATCCGGACGATTGAGATAGACGCTGCCGCGATAGCGCAAGGGCAGCCGCCCTTCGCGCTCCATGTCCGAGAGCGCCTTCAGCGCATTGCGCAGCAAGGCGTCGCCGCCGGGAATTCCCGCATCGAAGACCGTGGTGATCCCCATCGCCGAATAGCTCGGCAAGCTCTCGGCGAGGGCCTGGCGAAAGTCCGATTCGGAGCCAAGTCCGAAGAGCGGCAACAGCGGCCAGAAGGCGTTGCCCTCCACCATCCATCCCGTCGGCTCACCGTTCGCATTGCGCTGGTAGAAGTGGACGCCGGGCACGGGGTCGGGAGTGTCCTTCGTGATGCCGGCCACCTCCAGCGCCTTGCTGTTGACCCAGGCGCTGTGCGCGTCGAGCGCGATGATCAGCACCGGACGATCCGCGACCACGGCATCCAGATCCTTGCGATAGGGGCCTTGCACGCCTGCGGCGTTGACAGCGGTGTTCAGGGCGGAAGGGAATCCGAAGCCCAGCAGCGCCTCTTCGTCGGGGTGCGCTGCGGCGTACGCTTTCAGAGCGGCCTGTACCTCGGCGACGGTCTTGGTTCCGATGACTTGCAGCTTGGACGCCAGCAGCCCGGCCACTGCGGGATGGGAGTGGCTTTCCACGAACCCCGGGAGGAGCATCCTGCCTGCGAGATCAATGATGCGAGCATCCTCGTCGGCCTCCTTGGACACGTCGTCGCTTTTGCCGACGTGCTGGATCCGACCGTTGGATACCAGAACTGCCTCGGCTTCGGGAAGGGTTGGATCGCCGGTCCAGACGATACCGTTGGTGAAAAGCGTATCCTCGCCCACGGAAGTTGCCGGAGCGACCCAGGAGAGCGCAGCGCATACGACAGCAAGTTTGTTCCGTCGGCAGGGAGTACTCATGGTTCGATTCGCTCAATTATTATTGCAGTTCGAGCAATGGGCGCTGCCAGGCGTCGTGCCGGATAGCGCTTTCCTTTAGGTCCATGTCTGCCGGTACATCGCTGTATTCAACGCACCACAGCGCAGATCAGTCCGACAATGCCCGGTAGATCAGGTACTGGAAGCCCGGCTTTGGCTGCGTAATGTTGAATTTGCTCGGGCGACCGCTCGAATCGGATCGTCGAAGAGATCGTACAGACGGTTGCCGTGTCTCTTTGAGCGGCGGATCCGCTGCCGCCGACCGGCTATGCCTGTACGCAGACAACCTCGCCGCGGATCAAATCTTCCCATATCTCGCGGCGGCGGACGATGCGGACGCTGCCGCCCTCGACGAGCGCTTCGGCTGCGCGCGGGCGGGAATTGTAATTGGACGAGAGCACGAAGCCGTAGGCTCCCGTTGTGGCTATCGCCAGCAGATCGCCGGGCTCCGCTCGCGGCATCGCTCTTCCCTTGGCCAGGAAGTCTCCGCTCTCGCAGACCGGGCCGACAACGTCGGTCAATTCGACCGGCCGGCCGCTGCGGCGGACCGGCAAGACCTCATGATGCGCCCGATAGAGGGCAGGGCGGATGAGATCGTTCATCGCGGCATCGACAATCGCAAAGACTTTTCCCTCGCCGGCCTTGCGGTAGAGCACGCGGGTCAGCAGAACGCCCGCCTGTCCGACGATGGAGCGTCCCGGCTCGATGCCCAAGCGGAAGTTCGCGCCGGCCAGCGCAGCGCACAACATCCGCCCGTAATCCGCGATGGACGGGCTTTGCTTGCCGGTTTCGTATTCGACTCCCAGGCCGCCGCCGAGGTCGAGCGCCTCTATGGGCACGCCGAAGCCGCGCAGGCGGCCGGCCAATTCCAGAACCCGCTGGAGCGCTTCCGCAAACGCGCCGATGTTGAAAATCTGAGAGCCGATGTGGCAACCGATTCCGTTGAGCCGCAGGGGATGCAGCTCGGCCGCTTGCCTGTAAATCCGCTCTGCTTCCGCGAGTCCGATGCCGAACTTGTGCTCGCGCAAGCCGGTGGCGATGTAGGGGTGCGTTTCGGCGTCGATATCCGGATTGACGCGCAGCGACACCTCGGGCTTGCGTCCGATTTGGGCCGCCAACTCCCGCAGCAGCCGCAATTCGCCGTCGGATTCGCAGTTGAATCGGCCGATCTCTTGTTCGAGCGCGTAGCGCAATTCTTCGCTGGTCTTGCCGACGCCGGAAAATACGACGCGCGAAGGGTCTCCGCCCGCCTTCAGCACGCGGTAGAGCTCGCCGCCGGACACAATGTCGAACCCGGCGCCTTCCTCCGCGAGAAGCGACAGAATCCCCAGAGACGAGTTCGCTTTCACCGCGTAGTGGATGTCGTGCTCCAGACCCGCGAGCGCCCTGTCGTAAGCGCGGTAATTTTCTCGAATCGCGTCTCCCGAGTAAACGTATGACGGCGTGCCCGCCTGCTCGGCTATCGTTTCCAGCGGGACCTCATGACAACAGAAAATGTCGTCGATGTAATGGAACTTTTGCGTCGGCATCTTGCGCCTTCAGGAGGTTATGCGCATCACGACCGCCGTGCGGTCGTCGATTTGCGGCCGGCCGCTGCTGAAATTGCGGACATCGTCGAACATCAGATCGAGCAGTTCCGAGGCGGAAGCCCCGCGATGACGCTTGACGATCTCGAGCAGACGGCCGTCTCCGTACTCCGAGCCGTCGGGGCCCGAGCTTTCATGGAAGCCGTCGGATACCGTGACCACGGTGTCTCCAGGCTTCAAATCGAGCGTTATCTCATCGTAAACCACGCCGGAAAAGAGTCCCAGCGGGATTCCCTTGACGGGCAGGAGCTCGATATTTCCTCCGCTGACGACGACCGGGCGCGGCTGTCCGGCGCCCGCTACCGAGAGTTGCATTTTGTCCGGCAGCCAGAGGCAGTAAATGGCTGCCAGGAATCGCGCTTCGACTTTTCGCGCCAGCAGCGCCTCGTTCACGCTGTACAGAACATCGGCGGGACTGCGTTGCGGGGCCGCCGTATTGCGCATCACGCCGCTCACCAACGCCGCATAGAGCGCGGCGGCCACGCCCTTGCCGCTGACGTCGCCGTTGAGCACTCCGAATGCGCTCTCATAGGCGTAAAAATCGTAGAAATCCCCCGAAACTTCGGATGCAGGATCGTTGCGCGCCGCGATTTCCATTCCCGGATAGCGCCGCTTGCCGCGGGGAAGCAGATGCCGCTGCAAGACGCTCGCAGCGGCGAGATCCTGCTCCATGCGCTCTTCGTTGCGCGCCTTCTCTTCGTACAACCGCGCGTTTTCGATCGCCGCCGCGATTTGCGGAGCGAGCAGATTCAGGGTATGAACATGGGTTTGGCTGAAGTTGTCGAGCGCGCCGCTCTCCAGATCGAGCACGCCAAGCACTTCGTTTTTCAGGATCAGCGGTATGGCCACTTCCGAGCGAATGCCCGGCGTCGATGCGATATAGCGTGGCTCCTGCGATGTATCTCCCACCAGCACGGGCCGTCGCAGCTTGGCGGCGCTGCCGACCAACCCCTTGCCCATGGCGATGTCGCTCCAACGGACCCGTTCGTGGAAGCATACGCCGAAATAGTGCTGCAGCAAGTCGCTGCCGGGTTCGCGCAGGTAGATTGCCAGAACGTCGTAGCGGATCAATGTCCGCAGCAGCGATGAAATTTTGCCCAGTAGTCTTTCGAGATGGAGAATCTGCGAAAACTCCTGGGCGATTTGAGTCAGCGTTTGCAGCGTGGAATTTTGGCGCGCCTGGGCGCGGTAAAGCCGCGCGGCGTCGATCGCCAGAGAAAACCGCGACGCGATCAACTCGAGAAGCGATTGTTCGCGCTCGCCGAACGCATCGCGCTGCGCCGATTGCAGATCGAGCAGCGCGACGAGCCTTCCGCGGGCCACAAGCGGCACCGCGATTTCGGATTGCACGGCGCTGACCGCCTGCAGATAGTCAGGGTTCTCGGCGACGTTGCCGGCGAAAATCGTTTTCTTGCGGGAGGCGGCCTGCCCGGTTATGCCTTTGCCGATGGGAACACGGAGGCTCCCGACCAATTCCTCGCTGTAGCCGATTGCGTGCCGGATGCGCAGGTCGCCGTGGTCGGTCGGCAGCATGACGGCGAAGAGCTCATAATCCACGACCTTGCGCACCAGAACCGCAAGGCCGCGCAGCAACGCGTCGAGATCCAAGGTATTGCCGGCGGCGAGCTCCGATGCCTCCAGCAGGATTGACAGCGCAGCATCTTTGCCGGCGGACGCGGTTTTTTTAGTCGTCGCCATGATTTTTTAAAAACACTTGCAAGGGTCGCGCTCGCCGGACGAGAGCGAAGCTCAAGCGGCCGCGGATTCCGCCAGGATTTGATGCCCTCTGTCCGTGCCGATGCGCGTGGCGCCGGCGCGCAGCATGCTTTGGAGTTGCGCGTAAGTATTGATTCCTCCCGCGGCCTTCACGCCGAGGACGCCCCCGACAACCCGCTGCATCGTTGCGACATCCCGCGCGTCGGCGGCGGCGCCTTCGAAACCCGTCGCCGTTGTCACAAAATCGGCGCCGGCCAGCTTGGAGACAACGCACGCCTGGATTTTCCGGCGCCGGTCGAGGCTGGGCATTTCGAGAATGACTTTCAACACCGCGCCGTACCGCGCCGTCACGGCCGCGACCGCCTTGATATCGACAAACGCCGCATCCAGATCGTCTGACATGACGGCCCCGATGTTCGCCGCCATATCGATTTCCGTTGCGCCCAGCCGGATGGCGGTTTCAGCCTCCAGGCATTTGACCGGCGTCACGGTTGCGCCGTGGGGAAAACCGACGACCGAAGCGACCCGCGTGGATGTGCCGCGGAGTGCGCGCGCCGCCGCCGGAATCCAACTCGGCTGCACGCAAACCGCGCGGAATCCGGCCGGCCGGGCAGCCGCCAAGAAACGCCGTATTTCGGCCTCCGCGGCGTCGGGGCGCAGCAGTGTCTGATCGATCGCCGCGGCAAGCTCGACGCGGCGGCCGGGAGGCGCCGCAGCGGCGGGATACGCGCACCCGCACGACGGATCGGGCGCGCCCGCATCGCAGGCAGCGGCGATCTCGCGCGCCAGAGCGGCTATTTCCCGAGGAGTCATGCGCACAATCGAAGCGGGGCCTAATCCAAATCGATATCGCGCAAGCCCGGACCGACGGGGCCCGACTTCTTGGCCTGCTTCAACAGTCCCTCGAAGCGATTCTCCATTGCCGCTTCCTGGCGCCGCTGCGCATCGAGTTGCTTGGCGAACCGAGCGTCCCGGGTGCGCTCCGACTCCTTGACCCGCTCCACTTCAGCGAATAGATCGGTAGGCTTGGTTTCGGGTTCCGCGGGTTCGTGCGAAAGGATGGTCCTGCTCTCCGGGTCAACCAGTAAAGCCGCCCGGCAGCACGGGCACTCGACTTCAAACACTGCCATGCCTTTATCGTATGCCTTTCGCCGTGAAGCGCGGCGAGCGAAACGCTGCTTCCTGGCGCACAAGCCGTTCGCGCGCTCTTCCGGCGCGCCCGAACTTTACAGGACGACCAGCAAATCCTTGGCTTCGACTTGCATTCCGGGTTCGACGAGCACTTCCGTCACCTTGCCGTCCCGCGGCGCGTAAATGGTGCTCTGCATCTTCATCGCTTCCAGGGCAAGCAGCTTGTCATGACGCTTGACTGCATCGCCGGCCGCGACGAACAGTCCCGTGATAAGGCCGGGAGTAGGCGCTCCGACGTGGCTCTCGTTGCCGCTGTCGGCCTTGCGCGCGGCGCCCTCTTCCGCCTTCAGCGAGTTGTCGCGGATGCGCACCTGCCGCGCTTGGCCGTTCAACTCGAAAAAGACCGTGCGCGTGCCGTCCGCATGCGGTTCGCCGAAGGTGAGAAACTTCACGATCAAAGTCTTGCCCGGCTCGATGTCGAAGGAACATTCTTCGCCCTGCTTCAGGCCGTAGAAAAAAACCGGCGTCGGCAAGACGCCGACGTCGGCGTACTTCCGGCGCGTATCGGCGAACTTCTTAAAAACTTCCGGGTAAAGCAGAGAGCTCAGAACCTCGTCGCGGCCGACATGCCGGCCTATTTTCTTTTCGAGATCCGCGGCGGCGGCCTTGAAATCGACGGCGGGCAGTTTTCCCCCCGCGCGCCCCTGAATCGGCTTTTCCTTGCGCAGGAGAATTTGCTGAACTTCCTTGGGCCAGCCGCCGGGCGGCCGGCCCAAAGAGCCTTTCATCATGTCCACGACGGAATTGGGGAAGTCCACGGAATGCGCGGCGGGCAATTTGCGCACCTCGTCGCAGGTCATGCCTTTGACCAACAGATAAAGAGCCATGTCGCCGACCACTTTGCTCGACGGCGTGACCTTCACGATGTCGCCGAAAAGTCGATTCACGTCGGCGTACATCCGCTCGACCTCGCGCCAGCGGTGCGCCAAGCCCATGGCTCCGGCCTGCTGTTGCAAGTTGGTGAACTGCCCTCCGGGTATCTCATGCTTGTACAGCCGCGCGCTTCCCGAGCGGGGAGCGTTGTCGAACGGCAGGTAGTAGGCGCGCACCGTTTCCCAATACAGCGAGCAATCGCCCAGCGCCGTTTCGTCGAGGCCGGTGTCGCGCGCGGTGTTTTTCAGGGAGCCGACAATGGAGTTGAGATTCGGTTGGCTGGTGGAACCGGAGAGCGCCGCATTCGCCGCGTCGACAATGTCCACGCCGGCATCGGAAGCTTTCAGCAGCGTCGAGGCGTTCAGACCGCTCGAATCGTGGGTATGAAAGTGAACCGGCAGCCCGATTTCCTGTTTCAACACTTTGACAAGCTGCGTCGCGGCATAGGGGCGGCACAAACCGGCCATATCCTTGATGCCGAGAATATGGGCGCCCGCCGTTTTGAGTTTCCGCGCGAGATCGACGTAGTAGTTCAAGTTGTATTTCGGTCGTGAGGGGTCGAGAATGTCGCCGGTATAGCAGATGGCCGGCTCGCAAATGGCCCCGGTTTCGCGCACGGCGTCGATGGCGACCTGCATGTTGTCGACATCGTTCAGGGAATCGAATATGCGGAAGATGTCGATGCCCTGGCGCGCCGCTTCGAGCGTGAACTCGCGCACCACGTTGTCGGGGTAGCTCGTGTAGCCGACGGCGTTCGAAGCCCGCAGCAGCATTTGAAAGCAGATGTTGGGGATGGCCGCGCGCAAGAGGCGCAGGCGCTCCCACGGGTCTTCGTACAGGAAGCGCAGGCACGAATCGAACGTGGCGCCGCCCCACATCTCCAGGCTGAAGAGATTGGGCAGCCGGCGAGACACCGCCTCGGCCGTTCCCAAAAGGTCGTGTGTCCGCACCCGCGTGGCCAACAGCGATTGATGCGCGTCGCGAAACGTCGTATCCGTAACCAGCAGCGGTTTTTGTTCGCGAACCCAGTCGGCGAATTTGTCCGGCCCCAGTTCCTGCAGGCGCTGCCGCGTGCCCGGCGCGGGTTCGATTCCGCGTTCGAACGGAACCGGCGGGGGAGGATCGAATTTTGCCGGAGCGGGCTTGCCCTTGACCGTGGGGTTGCCGTTCACAATGACATCGCCGATGTACGCCAAAAGGCGGTTGGCGCGGTCCCGCCCCTGCGTGTAGCGAAACAATTCGGGGGTATTGTCCAAGAACCGGGTCGTGACCTTGCCGGCTTGAAAATCCTTATGATTGACGACGTTTTGGAGGAATTGGATATTCGTCTTCACCCCGCGGATACGAAATTCCCTGAGCGCGCGGTCGGCGCGCCGGCAGACGCCGGCGAGCGTCGCGTTCCAGGCGGTGAGCTTGACGAGCAGGGAATCGTAAGAGGGGCTGAGCACGGCGCCGGCGTAGGCGCTTGCTCCGTCCAAGCGGATGCCGAGGCCGGCCGGCGAGCGGTAGGTTTGGATTTGGCCGTAGTCCGGGGAAAAGTTGTCTTCGGGGTCTTCGGTGGTGATGCGGCACTGGATGGCGAAACCACGTGTCTCGATTTCGCCCTGGAGCGGGAAATCGATCGGTTTTTCATGCAGCTTGCAGCCCTGCGCAACAAGAATTTGCGCGCGAACGAGGTCGACCCCCGTGACCATTTCCGTCACGGTGTGTTCGACCTGGATACGCGGGTTGACCTCGATGAAGAACCATTCCTCGGTTTCGGCGTCCACCAGAAACTCCACCGTTCCGGCATTGACATAGCCGGCGGATCTGGCGATGGAAACCGCCGCTTCGCAGAGCTCGCTGCGCAGTTTGCGCGAGAGGTTCGCCGCGGGCGCCATTTCGACGACCTTCTGATGGCGGCGCTGCACCGAGCAGTCGCGCTCCCATAAATGGACGATCGAGCCGTGGCTGTCGCCAAGGATTTGCACCTCGATGTGCCGCGCTTTCGAGACGAAGCGCTCCATGAAGACGGCGCCGTTGCCGAAGGCCAGTTGCGCTTCCTTTTGCGCTTCCTCGAATTTCTCTTTCAACTCCTCCGCGGAGCGGACAACTCTCATGCCGCGTCCGCCGCCGCCGAAAGCGGCCTTGACCATCAGCGGGAAACCGACCGCTTCCGCCGCCCTGAAGGCTTCGGCGGGATTGTCGCCGGCCGTCTCGACTCCCGGTACGGTCGGCACGCCCGCATCGCGCGCCAAACGCTTGGCGGCGGTTTTGTCGCCGAGCTTGTCGAGCAACTCCGCCGTAGGCCCTACGAAGGTAATGCCGGCCGCGGCGCAGGCCCGCGCGAACGCGCTGTTTTCCGACAAGAATCCGTACCCGGGGTGGATAGCCTCGACATCGCGCTCCTTGGCCAGCGCAACGATGCCTTCGATATCGAGATACGCCGCTACGGGACCCTTGCCGCCGCCGATCTCATACGCCTCGTCGGCTTTGAAGCGGTGCAGGCTCAGCCGATCCTCGTGCGAATAGATGGTGGCCGTGCGCAGCCCGAGCTCCGTTGCGGCGCGCATGATGCGAATGGCGATCTCGCCGCGGTTGGCGGCCAACAGTTTTTTCATGACGACTCTCCAGAATATCAGCGGCCGGTCTGTCTCCCAAAATTCCGAATTTATAATGATGGGCAGTGCGGCTCGTTTTTTTAATCGCCTTGGCCGCCGCGCCGCTTGCCGCCGCCGACTTTGGAGCCGATGTCCGTCCTTTCCTGGTCGAGCATTGCGCGGCCTGCCACGGAGCGGAAGTCCAAATGGCCAAGCTGCGGCTGGACGGATTCGAAAACGAGCGGCAAGCGCTGGCCGATCCGGGCGTCTGGGAAGACGTGCTGCGCATGATCGCAGCGCGGAAGATGCCCCCGGCCGGCAGCGCGCGGCCTTCGCCTGAGTCCTACGCGCGGGTGAGCGCATGGATCGAATCGCGGCTCGATCGGATCGTTGCCGCCCGCAAACCCGACCCCGGCAGGGTCACCGCCCGGCGTCTGAACCGCAGCGAATACAACCACACGGTCCGTGACCTGCTGCACGTCGATTTGCGGCCCGCCGACGATTTTCCGGTGGACGATTCCGGGTACGGCTTCGACAACAACGGCGACGTGCTCTCGATATCGCCCGTTCTGATGGAAAAATACGTGCGGGCGGCCGAGAAGCTCGCGCGCGCGGCAATCTGGGACGGCCCCCGGCAAGCGCAGCCGACGCGATTTCGGATTCAGGCCGACCGGCGGCAGGCAGGCGAACCACAGGCGGCGGCGATCGGCGAAGTTGCGCCTTTCACGCCGGACGGCTCCATGAGCCTCAGCTACGAATTCCAGGCAACCGGCAACTACCGCATTTCATTCGGCGCCGTGGACCGGCGGTTGCGCTCGCCGGACAACGGCCGGTACCTCAACAATGTCCCCGCGCCGCCGCCGAGAATCATGACGATGACGCTCGACGGGGAGCGGATCGCGACCAAGGCGGTCGAGGCCGCCAACGGCTTTGACCGCAGCGAGCGAATCACGCGGCGCATCGCAGCCGGAACGCGCGCCATTCGGCTGGGTTTTATCGATGCGGGCGCTCAGCCGATGAATCCGAATCTCGAGTACGACCAGCGGCGGCTTTGGGTCGATTATCTCGAAATCAGCGGGCCTTTCGATGCCGCCGCGCGTCCGCTGCCGGAAAGCCATCGCCGGATCGTGATCTGTACGCCCGACGCGGAAGAGCCCTGGCGGCCTTGCATGCGGCGGCTGCTCGCGCAGTTGCTCCGGCGGGCGTTCCGCCGGCCCGCGGCGGCCGGCCGGAGCGACCGTTTCATGCAACTGGCGGAGCGCGCGATGAAAGACGGCGCCGGATTCGAAGGCGCCGTTCAACTGGCGCTCCAGTCGGTTCTGGTTTCGCCGGAATTCCTGTTTCGGATAGAGCGCGATCCGCATTCCACAGACGCGGACGGCATGGGGCGAATCGATGCCTTCGAACTTGCCTCGCAGTTGTCGTACTTCCTCTGGAGCAGCATGCCGGACGATGAGTTGCTCGATGCGGCGGAGCAGGGCGGCCTGGACGATCCCGATGAGTTGCAGCGTCAAGTCAGGCGGATGCTCGACAGTCCCAAAGCCGCCGCTTTCGTCGAAAATTTCGCCGGTCAATGGCTGCAACTGCGCAACCTTGCGCAGGCGAGCCCCGACGCCGCGCTGTTCCCGGAATTCGACGACGAGTTGCGCGCCGCGATGAAACGGGAGACGGAACTCTTTTTCGCCGCGGTCATGCGCGAAGACCGCAGCCTTCTGGAATTCCTCGACAGCGACTTCACTTTTTTGAACGAGCGTCTGGCCCGGCACTATGGAATCGACGGAATCGAGGGCGACGAGTTCCACAGAGTCGCCCTTACGGACGAGCGCCGCGGCGGTTTGCTGAGCCATGCCGGCATATTGACCGTTTCTTCGTACCCAACGCGAACGTCGCCCGTTCTGCGCGGGCTGTGGGTGATGGAGAACATTTTGGGCCGGGCGCCGCCGCCCCCTCCTCCTGACGTGCCCGAGCTCGAGGCAACGGAGGCCGGCATCGGCGGAACCCTGCGAGAGCAGCTTGAAAAACACCGGGCGAATGAAAGCTGCGCGTCGTGCCACCGCGTGATGGACGCCATCGGCTTCGGCCTGGAAAATTACGATCCGATCGGCAGATGGCGAACCCACGAAGGTAAGCTGCCGCTCGATGTTTCCGGGGAGTTGCCGGGCGGCAAGCGCTTCGAGTCGCCGGCCGAGTTGCGGCGCATCCTGCGCGACAGCGAAGCGGATACGGCCGCCAGGGCGCTCACGAAGAAACTGATGACCTATGCCTTGGGGCGCGGCGTCGAACGCAGCGACAATCCGGCCGTCGACGCAATCCAGGCCAAGCTGGCCGCCGGCGGATACCGCTTTTCGGTATTGATCGACGGCATCGTATCGAGCATGCCCTTTCGGATGCGCCGCCGCGCGCCGGCGGGGAGCGCAGAGTAAGCGGACTTAAACGCGGACGATCTTGCCCAAAACAACCGGCCGCGATGCTCCCGTGGCCGACGGCAGGTTTGCCGGCCGGTTATGGAACGACTCATAGGCCAGCACCGCAAAGGCGATTGCTTCTTTGGCGTCACTGTCGATGCCGAACGCATTCGACGGAAGAATTTCGGCGTCCGGCAAGCCTTCTCCGATTTGCCGCATGATTTCGGGGTTATGCCAACCGCCGCCGGATACGATCAACTGCTCGACGGGCATGTTCGGCTGCACGAATCGCTCGATGCCCAGCAGAATCGTGCGCGCCGTGAGGGCCGTGGCGGTGGCCGTCAGGGAGTCGGCAGGAATCCCGCGGCGCAGAAGGTCCGCCGCGAAGTCCGCGCCGTATTGTTCTCTACCTGCGCTCTTCGGCGCCGGCTTGCGGTAGTACGGCGCATCGAGCAATTCGGCCAGCAGGTCTTCATCGACGCTCCCGCGCCGGGCCATGGCGCCGTCCCGGTCGAAGCGCATGCGCCCCGCCGAGAACCGCGCCGCGAGCGCATCGACGACCATGTTGCCGGGGCCGGTGTCGAAGGCCGTAACCGCCTCGCTGCCGCAGCCCGCCGGGATGGCGGTAATGTTTGCGATTCCCCCGATGTTCAGCGCCGCTCGGTTGATTGCAGCGTCGCGGTAGAGCAAATAGTCCACGTAGGGAACCAGCGGCGCGCCCTGTCCGCCGGCGGCCATGTCCGCCGGGCGAAAATCCGCGACCACGGGAGTCTTTGTCTTCTCCGCGATCAGCGCCGGCTCGCCGATCTGCAGCGTGCAGGCAATCCGTCTCCCGCAAACTTCGGCGGGCGCGGCTTGGTGATAGACGGTCTGCCCGTGCGAGCCGACAAGATCGAGCCGCTCCAAGGGAACCCCTGCGCTCTTGCAGGCATCGACCACCGCCTCGCCGTAAAGCTCGCCCAAAAGAAAGTTGAGCCGGCCGATGCGTCCGGTGTGGGTGTCGGCGTTGGAGACGGCGAGCAGCGCCTGCGCAACATCTCGGGGATAGGGCGATTGTCGGAAGGCGAGCGGGCGGACTTGCTGAGAGAAACCTTCCCCCGCGATTTCCACGAGAGCGACATCGATCCCGTCGAGCGACGTGCCGCTCATGATCCCCGCTACCAACACGTCTTTGCGGATGAACGCGCCGGCAGGGGAGGGCTACGCATCTTCGTGGGCGCGGAAGCGGCGGTCAAGAGCCAATTTGTAGCGCGCGGACGTTTTCCCCGAAAACTCCTCCATGCCGCTCCTGTCCATCGGTTCGAACTCCCGCGCGGTCTTTACGTTGGCGTGCAGGTACTCGTGTTTCGGCACGCCCACCGTGCAAACGGAAACCGGCAGC
This sequence comes from uncultured Bryobacterales bacterium, assembly GCA_958295955.1. GTDB lineage: Bacteria > Acidobacteriota > Terriglobia > Bryobacterales > UBA6623 > CATQHP01. Next base: position 77,072 of record OY282420.1, read on the forward strand.
GAAAGGGAGTAGCGCAGGAGTTTCTCCGGGGGAGAATCGGGGCCGATGATGTCTTCCTGCCCAAAAACCTTCATGGCCACGATGCCCAGCCCTTTTTCGACGGCGACCGGCAGTGCGATCTTCTCGAAGCTGGTCGTCATCGCCGGATTGATCCTCATTTTGCCCTCGCCGCTGCGCATTCCCTGCAATGCGGCATTCAAAGCCATTTGCGTGCAGTCCACGTCGTACCGTCTCAGGGCTTCCGCCAGCACGGTCGGATCCGTGTGCGAGGTAATGCCGATGAAGCGCGTGATCTTGCGCTCGCGCAGCTTGTAGAGCGCTTCCATGACCTTTTCTTTTTCGACCTTGGCCAGATCTTCGGGTCCCTGGAGGCTGTGCAGGTGGAGCAAGTCCATCCGGTCGATGCCCAGGCGCCGGAGGCTTTCGTCGGCTGTGCGCATCACGTCGTCCGCCGTACGGGCTTGGGTCTTGGTGGCCACGAAAAGCCCTTTGCGGCGGCCTTTGATGGCTTCGCCGACCCAGGTTTCGCTCTCGCCTCTGCCATACGACTGGGCCGTGTCGATGTAATTGATTCCGCTGCGCAGCGCCAGGTCGAGCGCCTCGACGCCCTTGTCCTGCTCTTTGTACATCGCCAGGCGGCTGCCGCAGCCTATGGCCAGGATGGAAGTTTGGAATCCCGTTTTGCCTAGCGGCCTGGTGGGAAGAGCGCGCCCTTTCGCTTGCGCGAACGGGGCCGCTGCGGCGGCGCCCAGAAACTCACGGCGGGTGACGGATAAACGGCTCATGGCGAAAACCTCCTTGGAACGCACACTTACCATGCCACAATCCGGCACGGCCTGTAAATAAAACAAACGCAAAATACCCTCGGTTTCGTAAAGAATTTGGGGCTTGCCGCGGCGCGGCAACCGTTGCCGCGTTATTCGTCGTGTACGTCCAGCACCGCGAGAAACGCTTCCTGCGGAATGTCGACGCGTCCGACGCGCTTCATCCGGCGCTTGCCCTCGCGCTGCTTCTCCAGCAGCTTGCGCTTGCGCGTAATGTCGCCGCCATAGCATTTGGCGGTCACGTTTTTGCGCAAGGCGGCGATGTTGTCCCTGGCCACGATCTTGGCGCCGACCGCGGCTTGCAACGCGACTTCGAATTGCTGGCGGGGAATGAGCTTCCGAAACTTGCGGATGAGCGACTTCCCGCGGGCATGCGCCTGATCTCGATGCACAATGACCGACAGCGCGTCGATTGGCTCGCCCGCCACCAGGATGTCGAGTTTGACCATAGGCGATCGCCAATAGCCGGCGAAATGGTAATCGACAGAGGCGTATCCCCGCGAAACCGTCTTCAGACGGTCGTAAAAGTCCAGCACAATCTCGTTCAGCGGCACCTCGTAGGTCAGGATGGCCCGGTTGCCCGCCGCGTATTCGAAGCTCTTCTGGACGCCGCGTTTTTCTTCCATGAGCTTCAAGATGCCTCCGAGATATTGGTCCTGAGCAATGACCGTTACGGTGAACGCCGGCTCTTCGACCTTCGCCGGCGCCTGCGGGGAAGGCCAGCGGCTGGGGTTATCGATCTCCACCGTCTCGCCGTCGGTCTTCGTCACGCGGTAGCGCACGCCCGGGGCGGTGGTGATGAGTTCGAGATCGAATTCGCGCTCGAGCCGCTCGCGCACGACATCGAGATGCAGCAGTCCCAGGAATCCGCAGCGAAAGCCGAATCCCAACGCGGCGGAGCTTTCCGGCTCGAACTGAAACGAACGGTCGTTGAGCTGAAGCTTTTCGAGCGCCTCGCGCAAAACCGTGTGTTCGTGCGAGTCCAGCGGATAAAGCCCGGCGAACACCATGGGCTTGGACTCCTCGAAGCCGGGCAGCGGCGTTTGGGGCGGGTCGGCGTTGTCGCATATGGTGTCGCCGACCTTCGTTTCGGTGACGTTTTTGATGTTGCAAACCAGCCAACCCACCTCGCCGCTGCGCAACTCGCCGCAGCGGACCGACTTCGGGGTTTGAAAGCCGATATCCTCAACTTCGTACGCGCGTCCGGTCGCCCACAGGCGAATCTTCATGCCTTTGCGCAGGATGCCGTCCACGACCCGCGCCAGCATGATGACGCCGCGGTAGGGGTCGTACCAGGAATCGAAGAGCAGGGCGCGCAACGGAGCGCCGTCGACGGCCTTGGGAGGAGGAATGCGCTCGACGATCGCCTCGAGCACTGCGTCGATGCCGCGTCCGGTTTTCGCGCTGATCGGCAGCGCGTCGTGTGCTTCCAGGCCGACCGTCGTCTCGATCTCTTCGCGGACGCGCTCGGGTTCCGCTGCGGCCAAGTCGATTTTGTTGAGGATCGGCACAATTTCCAGATCGTGCTCGAGCGCCAGATAGACGTTCGCCAGGGTTTGCGCTTCAACGCCCTGGGCGGCGTCGACGACCAGCAGCGCGCCCTCGCAGGCGGCCAGGCTGCGCGAGACCTCGTACCAGAAATCGACATGCCCGGGGGTGTCGATCAGGTTGAGTTGGTAGGTCTCGCCGTCTCGAGCCGTGTAGGCCAGGCGCACGGTTTGCGCTTTGATGGTGATGCCCCGCTCGCGCTCGAGATCCATCGAGTCGAGCACCTGCTCCTGCATTTCCCGCCGGCTGAGCGCACCGGTCCGTTCGAGCAGACGGTCAGCCAAAGTTGACTTCCCGTGATCGATATGGGCAATGATCGAGAAATTGCGTATGCGCGAAGAGTCCATCGCGGCTGTCGAACGAAAGGCGGGCGCCGGATGGGCCGCGCGCCCGCCTTCCATTTCGATTTTAACCCGTTGCCGCCGGAGCCGCCTGCGCGCCGGCGGATGGCATACTGGTAGCGGGCGTGTCCTCAAGCATGGCCGATCCGCGCAAAATCATCCTCGGCGTCTCGGGCGGGATAGCCGCGTACAAGTCTGCCGAGCTCGTGCGTCAATTGCGCGGGGAGGGTTACGCGGTTCAAGTGGCGATGACCGCCGCCGCGCAGCAGTTCATCACGCCGTTGACGCTCGCCTCATTGAGCGGAAACAAAGTCATAACCGGCTTGTTCCACGACGGTTCGGACGCAGACACGCTGAACAGCGCGATCGAGCACGTCGCCGTGGCGCAAAGCGGCGATCTGCTGCTGGCGGCGCCGGCCACCGCCGATGTCCTGGCAAAGTTCGCGCACGGCATCGCCGATGACTTTCTGACCACGACGCACCTCGCTTTCGACGGCCCCGTGATCGTAGCTCCGGCAATGAACACCAACATGTGGGAGCATCCGGCGACCCGGGAAAACATTGCCGTGCTGCGCGGCCGCGGCGTGACGGTCGTCGATCCGGGCAGCGGGGACTTGGCGTGCGGAACGGTCGGCCCGGGGCGTTTGGCGGAAATTTCCGACATCGTGAGCCGTGTCCGCGCGGTGTTCGCGGAGCGCGGAGAGCTTCGCGGGGAGACGGTTTTGATTACGGCCGGCCCGACCCGCGAACCCCTCGACCCGGTGCGCTATCTCTCCAATCGTTCGAGCGGCCGGATGGGGTTCGCGCTGGCGGAAGAAGCCCGCCGCCGCGGCGCGCGGGTTGTCATTGTCTGCGGCCCCGTATCGCTCGAAACCCCAAGCGGCTGCGAACGCATCGACGTGGAAACCACTCAGGAGATGTACGACGCGGTGATGGCGCGGCTCGACGGCGCAACTCTGGCCGTGATGGCGGCCGCGGCCGCCGACTACCGCGCAGCGAGTCCGGCGGCGCAAAAAATCAAGAAACACGGCGGGCCTCCGGCCTTGCGCCTGGAAGAAACCGCCGACATCCTGCGCGCCGTCGGCGAGCGAAAGCACGGATTGTTCCTCGTGGGTTTCGCCGCCGAGACGGAGCGCCTGGAAGCCAACGCCCGCAGAAAGCTGCAAGCGAAGAACTGCGATCTGATCGTGGCCAATCCGGTAGGCGGAGCAACGGGCTTCGACACGGCGGCAAACCAGGGGCTGATCTTGACCCGCGCCGGAGACGTCATTCGGCTCGACCCCATGTTGAAATCGGAAATGGCCGCCTGCATCTTCGATACGGCGGCCGCGCTGCGGCTGCGGCAGGCGGCTTGACCATGTCCGCTCCCCTGCGCAATTACCTGGAGTTCTACCGCGACCTCGGCATTGCCGAACTTTTCGTCGATCCGCCGCCGGCAGGCGAGGCCGCGCCTGCTCCGGCGCCGGCGGATTCTGCCGATCCGGCAGGGCAACTCCAGGTCATTCAAAACGATATCGGCGATTGTACGCGCTGCCGTCTGCACAAAGGCCGCCACTCGATCGTTTTCGGCAGCGGCAATCCGCTGGCGAAGGTCGTCTTCGTCGGCGAAGGTCCCGGCGCCGACGAAGACGCTCAGGGACTGCCGTTCGTCGGGCGGGCGGGGCAGCTTCTGACCCGGATGATCGAAAAGACCTGCGCCAAAGAAGGGTTGCCGGTTCGCCGCAACGACGTTTACATCTGCAACGTCGTCAAATGCCGTCCGCCCGACAACCGCGCCCCGGAAAAAGACGAGATGGAAATCTGCGGCCGGTTTCTCGAGCGCCAGTTACAAGCGATCGCGCCCAAAGCCGTCTGCGTGCTCGGCGGCACCGCGGCCAAGGCCCTGCTGCGCACCACCGCCGGCATCACCAAGCTGAGAGGCAATTGGCAGCGCTGGGGCGATATTCCCGTCATGCCCACCTTTCACCCTTCCTACCTGCTGCGCGCCTATAACGCAGAGGCCAAGCGCTTGGCCTGGGAAGACCTGAAAAAGCTTTTCCATCTCGCCTACGATTGACCCCGGCTTTACCCAGCCGCGCGCCAATGGGTCGCTATCGCTGCACCCGGCCCGAGCCGCCGCCTTTCATCAGCGAAAGAACTTCGTCCGTCGAGAAACGGTTGAAGTCCCCCGGCACCGAATGCTTCAGGCAGGATGCCGCGACGGCGAACTCCAGCGCCTGAGCGCGGTCGTCCGGGAAATGGCGCAACCCGCCGATGAGCCCGCCCGAAAACGAGTCGCCGCCGCCCACGCGGTCGACGATGTGCGTGATCGCATATTTTTTACTGAGGTAGAAGTTGTCCCGGTCGTTCAAGCAGGCCGACCAGCCGTTGTGCGAAGCCGAAACGGACTCGCGCAGCGTGATGGCCTGCATTTTCAAGTTCGGAAACGTCTCCAGCACCTTCTCCGAAAGCAGCCGGTAACGCTCCACGTCGAGTTCGCCCAACTCCACGTCGACGCCGCCGACCGAGATGCCCAGGCTCTTCTGGCAGTCCTCTTCGTTGGCGATGCCCACATCGACGAACTGCGCCAACTCGCGCATCACTTCAGGGGCCGACTTGCCGTATTTCCAAAGCTTCTTGCGGAAGTTATAGTCGCAAGATACGGTGAGTCCTTTTTCCTGCGCCGTCTTCGCCGCCTCGATAGACAACTCCGCGCAGTCCGGGCTCAGAGCCGGAGTAATCCCCGTGACGTGAAACCAGGATGCGCCGTCGAAGATTTTGTCCCAATCGAAATCGCCCGGCCGCGCCAGGGAGATCGAGCTGCCCGCGCGGTCGTAGAGCACTTTCGAGGGGCGCTGGTTCGCTCCGGTCTCCAGGAAATAGATGCCCACGCGGCCGGGCTTGCGCACGATATCGCCGCAGTCGATGCCGAATCCGCGAAGCTGCGCGATACAGCAGTCCGCAAGGAAATTGTCTTCCGGCAAAGCCGTTACGAAGGAACTGGGAATACCGTAGTTCGCGGTCGAAACGGCGACATTGGCCTCGCCGCCGCCGAACGTCGCGGCAAAGTACGGCGATTGAAACGGGCGCTCCAAGTTCGGAGGGGCGAGACGCAGCATGATCTCGCCGAAAGTAACTACTTTGGCCATAGTCGAATCCTCTTTGAGAATTGCCGGCCGGTCGAGGGCCGGACGGGAGTTCTTCAGGATATCAATCGGCGATCTTGACGATCAGAAAGGTCAACGTTTTGCCCGGGGCCACGGTTACCTGATGCGCTGTCTTCGCCGGGATGTCGATCAGGCTCCCCGGCGTCATGCGGTGCGCGACGCCGCCTTGCAGCTGCGACCCGCGCCACTCGCCCGGACGCCCCTCCAACTCTTTCCGGTCCGCGGGCATCTTGCCGCCCACGAGCGCTTCTCCTTCGCCGGCAAGAGTGACGTACAGGTCGGTCTTCGCGTCATGCCGCTCTGCCGGCCCGTTGCCGTTGCGATGCACCATCAGCATGTAATGGTTCTTGTCGGCCTTTTCCAGCATGAGTTGGCGCGAGACGCTCGTCGTTCCGGCAGGCGCCTGCGCCAACGATCTTTCGAGCTCGGCGCGGATATGGGCAAGATCCCCCAGCGACCACGACAACTCCTTCATGTCCGCCCGCACCGGCGCCGGCAGCAACAAAGCCGCGACGGCCGAACAGGCAGCGAATTGCAGTTTCATGCTTCCTTCAGTCCCCATCGTCATCGCGGATCTCGATGCGAATGCGCCGCACGAGAATCGCGTTCGCCGGCGCCAACAGCAGAATGGCGATGTACGCGGCGGCAGTCAAAAAATCCATTTTATCGGCACTCCCGGCAATGCTCTTGACGCAGGGCGGGCTTGCTGACCTTGCCCATCGCGTTGCGCGGGAACTCCTGCACAAAGACCATCCGTTTGGGAATCTTATACGATGCAAGCCGGCGGCGGCAATAGGCAAGCAGCTCTTCTTCGCGCGGCGGCTCATCCGTGGCGGTCAGCACGGCGGTTACCGCTTCGCCCCACTCGGCATCGGGGCAGCCGATGACCGCGCTCTGGGCAATGGCCGGGTGGCTGTCGAGGACGCGTTCGACTTCAAGCGGATACACGTTCATGCCGCCGCTGATTACGAGGTCGGCGGAGCGGCCTCGAAGCTGGAAGTAACCGTCTGCGCCGCGCAGCCCGAGATCGCCGGTTTTGAACCAACCATCCTCTGAAAACGCCGCGGCCGTTTTCTGCGCATCGTTCCAGTAACCCTTGAAGACATGCGGCCCGCGGGTTTGAATTTCACCGACTTCTCCGTCGGCTAACGGAGCGTTGTTCGCCGGACCGACGACCCGCAACTCCACGCCGGGCAACGGCAAGCCGACCCAACCGGGGCGTCTCTGCCCGCGCAAAGGATTGCTCAGCATGATGCCGGTCTCCGTCATGCCGTAGCGCTCGACCGGCTCGTACCCGAAACAATCGCTGAATTGACGGAAAAGCTCTTCGGACATGCGCGCCGACCCCGATGTAACCAGCCGGAGGCGGCTCAAATCTACTGCGTTGGACCGCGGCGCCGCGGCGGCCAGCCGTGAATGGATCGTCGGCACCCCCATGAACACAGTACAGCCGCTGCGCCGGAGCGCATCGAGCGTCCCCGCGGGATCGAACCGCTGGAGCATGATCGTCGAAGCGCCGGCGTGGATCGCGCTCTGCAGCGCCACCAGCAAGCCGTGAACGTGAAAAACGGGCAGCACGTGCAGCAGAATGTCGTCCTCTCGCCACTCCCAGGCTGCCTCGAGCATGTTGAGCATGGCGGTCAGGTTCGCGTGCGAAAGCTCCGCGGCCTTCGGACGCCCGGTCGTGCCGCTGGTGTAAAGCATCAGCGCGGTTTCGTCGGGCGCAATGCTGCAGGCGGGCGCGCCGCCGGCGCCGGCGGCGAAAGCGTCGAGCGAAGAGGAATCGACGGCGACAATCCGCTGCAGCGTTTTGGCTTGTTGCAAAACTCTGCCCATGCCGCGCGCTTGCGTATCGTCGGCAATCAGCAGCTTCGCGGAGGAATCGCGCAAGAAATAGACCAATTCCGGCTCGGAACAGCCCGGATTGAGCGGCATGGAGACCGCTCCCAGCCGGCAGGCCGCGAGGTGAATGCAGACTCCCGCCGGACCCTTCGGCAGACACGCCGCAACGCGGTCGCCGCGGCGCGCCCCAAGGCCGTGCAGCCAAGCCGCGGTCCGCTCGACAGCTGCGAGCAAGTCTCCGTAACTGACGGCTTTCGCCGAGCGGTCATCGTGAAGGCCGCTGCGGAATTCGACAGCCGTTTTCTCTGCCGACGAGCGGCAGTTCTCGAAAAGCCTATCCAGGAACAACATCTATCGAGCGCCGCGGAATCGGTACACTGGAAGTTCGCTCGCCACGCTCCGGCAATTCCGCTGTTCTCTCCATCGTGCTCGCGTTCGGCTCCACACATGACATTCTATACGCGCTGACTTCCCTGACCGCAAAAGAATTCAAGGTTCGCTACCGCAACATGTCTCTCGGCATTTTATGGTCGCTGGCGAACCCCATCATCATGATGTCCGTGCTGACGTTCGTGTTCACGTTCGTCATCCGCAACGACAAGCAGTATTTCCCGTTGTTTCTGCTCATGGGGATTCTCCCCTACAACTTCTTCTGCTTGGCCTGGACGACGGGAACGACCTCTATCGCCGATAATGCGGTCCTGGTCAAGAAAATACCGTTCCCCCGCGAGCTCATCCCTTTCGCCGGCGTCCTGGCGAACGCTCTGCACTATCTGATCCAGTTGGGTTTGCTGCTGCTGGCGGCGGGGATCGTGATCGGCCCTTCGCCGCTATGGATTTGGCTGCCCGTAATCTTCGTGCTGCAAATCCTGTTCGTCTCCGGACTGTCGCTTTGCTCCGCCGCCCTCAACGTGTACTTCCGCGACACGCGTTACGTCGTCGAGTCGGCAGCGCTGGTGCTTTTCTGGCTCGTCCCTATCTTTTACAGCTTTGCGGAGATCGAGCAAATGGCCGAAGGCTACTCGTTCCTGAGAACCGTTCTCAGTTACAACCCGCTGGCCGCGACAATACTCTGCATTCGAAAGATTTTGCTGTACGGAGAGCTTTTCGAGTGGGACACGCTGGTCAAGCTCGCCACTGCGTCTCTGGCCAGCGTGACGATCGGCTTGACATACTTCCGGCGCGTTCAAAGAGACTTCGCCGACTATCTTTAACAATCTTCATGGCGGCCATTCGACTCGAAAATCTCAGCAAGCGCTATCTCATACACCATAAACGGCAACTTGTCGCGCAGCGGGTATGGAAGCGCAGGCAAAACGTCACAGAGCCGTTCTGGGCTTTGCGCGATGTCTCCTTCGCCGTGAAAGGCGGCGAAACCGTTGGCATCGTCGGACACAACGGGGCGGGGAAGAGCACGCTGCTCGAGATCGTCGCCGGCACCTCCTCGCCGACTACGGGCCGCGTCGAGCGCAGCGGAAAGATCGCCGCCATGCTGGAAGTCGGGACAGGCTTTCATGCGGATCTGACCGGCGCCGAAAATATCCATCTCAACGCCGCGCTGTTGGGCATGTCCAAAACGGAGTTGCAGCGCAAGTTCGACTCCATAGTGGAATTCAGCGGAATAGCGGATTTCATCGACGAACCGGCGCGCACGTATTCAACCGGCATGTTGAGCCGCCTCGGTTTTGCCGTTGCCGTTCACTTCGAGCCGGAAATTCTCATCCTAGACGAAGTGTTGTCGGTTGGAGATCGGGCGTTTCTGCGGCAGTGCGCCAAAGAGATCGACCGTCTGGTCAACGCAGGAAGCCTTGCGTTGGTGGCGTCGCACAATCTGGACGTGGTCGCGGCGCTGTGCAGTCGGGTCATTTGGCTTGACCACGGGCGCGTGAAAAGCGACGGTCCCGCGGGCGAAATCTTGCTCGGATATGCGGATGGGGGAGATCTACGGAATCAGCGGGTTCTCCAGCCAATAAAAGAAACCGTCTTCGGCGCCGATGAGTAGGTCGCGCGCGCCGTTGCCGTCCCAATCGACCGTAGTCGGGCTCGTCGTATGCCCCGCCAGCCTCCGGGATGTCAGCGCGCCTTTTTGTTGAAAAAGAAACCGTCCGTTTTCGCCGCCGGCGTTGCGCAGCCAGTCCACGGCGGCGCTGTTGACCAGAATGTCGACCGCGCCGTCGCCGTCCCAGTCGGTCAAGTCGATTTTGCGCCGGCCGCTTTTCCCGGCGCGGTCCGCGTTGAGCCGCAGGGGGCCGCGCGTCCTGTCAACGATCTCGTGGCGGCGGTCGAAACCCGACTCCGCAGCGCCGAAGAATATCCGCTGCGCGGGCAGCAAGGTCAACTTTCCGTTCCTGCGCGCGCGGCGGAACCACGCCAGGTATCCCTCGTGATCGAGCATCACGATATCCTGCAGCCCGTCGCGGTTCCAGTCCGTGACAACGGGGCGCGTGCGCCACTGGCTGACAAGTTCGTTGTCTGCCGGAAGCCACCAGTTCCACTCCGGCCGGCGGGGCTCGCCGCCCCAGTCCACAGCTACGGGGCGGGCCGGCTCCAGCACGGGTTTGGAGCGCGAGCCCACGTTGCGGTGCCAGACGATGCGCCCCCAGATCGAGTTGGCTACGATGTCGGGCAGCGAATCCCCATCCCAATCGGCAACGCTGATCGTGGTGTAGCCCCACTTCGCTTCGCCGGGGCCTTGAATCGAGCCGTTGTCTCCCGCTTGAATGCGAATCGTTTTTCCGCCGGCTGCGAGGCGAACCGGCGCGGCGAACTTCGGCGGGCTGCCGCCGTCGAGGTTTTCGATAAAGCCGATGTAGCCGGCGCTGTTTCCGGCGACGATGTCCTCGTCGCCGTCGCCGTCCCAATCGAAGCCTACCGGGGTCGCCAGCGCCCCGAACTTGACGAACTCCGCCCGCTGTCGAAAGTATTGCGGCTGAGCGAATGCAGGCATGCCTGCCGCGCTGCGGCCCAGATTCTCAACGAACGCCACGCGGCCGTCTTCGTCGCCGGCAACGAGGTCCATGTCCCCGTCGCGGTCCCAATCGACCGCCGTGGGGGTAATCATCTGCAAGTCCATGGCGACCGGACGGCCGGCGGACAGGAGCCGGCGCCCCGCGGCGTAGCGCGGCGCCCGCCGCGTTCCCACATTCTCGAAATAGGTAAATCCATCGAGAAATTCGCCGCAGATCAGATCGAGATCGCCGTCGCCGTCAAAATCGGCGAAGCTGGGGCTGGGCATTCCGTACACGTCCACGGGCCGGCCGCCGGCTGAGACCTTCACCGCCTGGGAATAATTGCCGCCGCCGTCGTTCAGGGCGAGATAAACGTAGCCGTGCAGCGGGCCGTTGGTCCAATTTCCCGCGGAGTCGTAGGCGTCGTCCCAACCGTATTCCGTCCAATCGCCGACTCCGACCACGAGGTCGAGATCGCCGTCGGCCTCCCAATCGATCCGTTTCCACTGGTTGGCGCGAACGCGGCCGCGCGCCGCATGCACGTCCTCGACACGCAACGGAAGCGCGGCCGGCCGGCTGAATGCGCGTTCGAGAAATTGCGGGTGCTCTTGCCCCGGCGTCATCACGACCGGCTCGCGGCCGTCGATGTGCGAAATCTGCGCGTTCGTGCGGTACTCGCCGATGCGTACGCCGGGACGAAAGACCGGCATGGCCGTTCGCGAGCGCGGCGAGGAATCGTTCTTGAAGAAGTAGGTTCCTTCGTAGGGAACGCCCCCGCTTGAGACCACGAGGTCCAGGTCGCCGTCTCCGTCGTAATCCATCGGCAAGGGCCACGCCCAGAGGCCGACTCCGAGATCGACCGTCACCCCCGGATTGTTGTAGCGGATGCGAATAGGATCGTCCGCGCCGAGCGCAGCGGTCGATACGAGTCCCAGAGGGATGAGCAGCCTGACGCCGAGCGGCACACAGTCACTGTGCCACGCGCGCGGCTCCGCGGGCAAGGGCGCTTACCGGAGCGGGGTCACTTCCGCGCCCGTGCCCCGCGTGTCGTAGCCGCCGAGTGCGGAAAGCTCGCGCCGAAAAGCCGCCCGGTTCAATACGCCGAGGAGCGCCTGCACGGCCGGCAACTCGAACAGGTCGCCGGGAACCGTCAGGTCGTAACGCTCGGCTGCGAGCGGGACAAAGCTCAAGCCGAAGACGTCCGCCGCGACTTGCGGCGCGATGCAGCAGTCCGCCTTCCCCTGCTTGACCGTCCACGCGGCCGCCAGATGCCCCGGCGCGGTATCGCCGTATCCGGCGACAGCGGAAGGCTGGACGCCCGCCCGCTCCAGGACGGCATCCAGCAGGACGCGGCTCCCCGACCCGCGTTCGCGGTTGACGATGCGCACGCCGCCGCGCGCAAGGTCGGCCGCCGCGCGCAGACCTTGGGGGTTCCCGCTTGCCGTCACCAGTCCCTCTTCCCATTCGGCGAAGGCAAAAGTCCGGCAACCGTGCGGAACGCGCGCCCGGCTCCTGTCGAGATGGGCGCCCGCCAGGTGAACGAGTCCGTCCCGGAGCATGCGCAAGGCCCTTTCGCTCGCGCTTGGGACGGCGAGCAATTCGATTCCGTCGGCATTCTTGACTTGCGCGGCCAGCAGCGAGACCGCCGGGTCGCATCCGGCGAGCGCCAGACGGTTATCGCCGAGGCGAGCGCCGTCTCGCCAATGAACGTCGATCCATCCCGCTCGGGACTGAGAAATCGCTGTCGCATCGAACAGGGGCAGCGCAAAGGCTTCCGGCGACCACGGCACGGCGACCAAGCGGCGCCCGACCCGGGCCAAGTGCAGCGGCGCCCCGACATACGTTCGACCCGCAGCCAACTCGGCCCGCCCGCCGGCGGCGGGCTCGGCTGCGGCCAATTGGAAAAGATCTTCGACGCTCACTGCGAGCAGTTCTGCAAGTTTCAGCGCTAAAGCAGTATTGGGAGCATGGTTGCCGCTCTCGATCGCATGGATGGTTTGCCGGCTGACGCCGGCGCGCGCGGCCAATTGAGCCGCCGAAAGCCGCGAGCGAGTTCTGATCTCGCGAAGGCAATTCGTCACTTTCATACGACATTGACAAGAATAGCAGACACAAGATATCCTGGACGCTTGATTCGTATCGGCCGGCGCGCCTCTATGCGGCTCCGAAAATTACAGCTTGCCGTTTTGACGGCCATTCTGATCCGGCCGCTTCCGGCCGGCGCGGAGCGCGCTCTGGCTGCGGTCGCAGCCAATTTCTCGGAAGCGGCCGAGCGTCTGGCCGCCGACTTCGGCCGCGCGGCGGAACACGAAGTCACGCTTGCCGCCGCCTCGACGGGCAAGCTGTACGCGCAGATCCGCAACGGCGCCCCCTTCGACGTTTTCCTGGCCGCCGATCGGCTGCGGCCCGAACTCCTGGAACGGGACGGCTTGGCGGTTCCGGGGTCGCGCATTACCTACGCCGTCGGCCGCTTAACCCTGTGGAGTCCGGACGCAAGCCTGATCGACGCGGACGGCCGCAAGACGCTGCAAGAAGCGAAGTTCCGCCGGCTGGCGATGGCCAACCCCGAACTGGCTCCCTATGGAGCCGCCGCCCGCCGGACGTTGCTTGCGCTGGGCCTGCACGCCGCCCTGCGGGGCCGCATCGTAACAGGCGAGAACATCGGCCAGGCGCATGCCTTGGTGGCGACCGGCAATGCCGAACTCGGGCTTGTTGCCCTGTCGCACGTGTTGAGCTCGCGCAATCGGCTCCGCGGGAGTCGCTGGGATGTCCCGGAGCGGCTGCACGATCCGATCCGCCAGGACGCGGTTCTGCTCCATCGGGGAAGAAACAACGCCGCGGCGCGGGCGTTCCTCGACTATCTCCGGACTCCCGAAGCCCGGGAAACCATCCGGGGTTTCGGTTACGCGGCGCAATGATCTTGCACGAGCCGGGCCCGTTGCTGCTGACGCTGCTTCTGGCCGCGTCCACCACGGTAATTCTGCTCGTGCTCGGAACCCCGCTGGCCTGGTGGCTGACCGTGACCCGGTCGCGGCTCAAGCCCGTTGTGGAAGCGGTCACCGCCTTGCCGCTCGTGCTGCCGCCGACCGTGCTCGGCTTCTATCTGCTCGTCGTCATGAGTCCGGCTTCGCCCGTGGGCAAGCTCTGGGTCGAGGCTACGGGCGAGGCGTTGACATTCTCCTTCAGCGGCTTGGTGGCGGCGTCTGTCGTCTATTCCTTACCCTTTATGGTTCAACCTCTTGCAAGCGCTTTCAAAACCGTCGGTCGAGCTCCAATGGAAGCGGCGGCGAGCCTGCGGGCGTCGCCGCTCAATGCGTTTTTTACGGTCGCCGTCCCTCTCTCTGCGCAAGGCTTTCTCACTGCCGTGGTGCTCACTTTCGCGCATACCGTGGGCGAGTTCGGAGTCGTCCTGATGGTCGGCGGCAACATCCCCGGCCGCACGAAGGTCGTTTCGATAGCGGTTTACGAGCACGTCGAGACCTTGCGCTATGCCGAGGCGCACGCCCTTTCGGCGGGTCTGGCGCTATTCGCCTTTTGCGTGCTGTCAATCGTGTATTCGTTCAACCGAGGATTTTCAGTACATGTCCGCTGATGTCTTGTCGTTGCGCATGCAACTCTCCTATCCGCGGTTGGCTCTCGACGTGCGCGAAGAACTCTCTCTCAGCGGAGTCACCGCGCTGTTCGGACCCAGCGGCAGCGGCAAGAGCACGCTTTTGCGGCTGATCGCCGGGCTCGAAACGCCCCGCGCCGGCCGTATCGCTCTCGGCGCCGCGGTCTGGTTCGACAGCCGCCGCGGCGTGAACGCGCCGGCGCACCTCCGCTCGGTCGGCTTCATGTTCCAGGATTCCCGCTTGTTCGACCATCTGAGCGTCCGCGGCAATCTGGAGTTCGCCGACAAGCGCAGCGCAAGGGATGCCCCCGGCATAGCCTGGCAAGACGTTGTTGCGACGCTCGACCTGGAAGACTTGCTGGAACGGCGCAGCCGCTCGCTTTCGGGAGGCGAGCGGCAGCGCGTCGCTCTGGCCCGCAGTCTGCTGTCCCGGCCGCGGCTGCTGATGCTCGACGAGCCGCTTTCCGCTCTGGACGACAAGCGTAAAGCCGAAATCCTGCCCTATTTGCAGCGGGTTCCGCGGCATTTCGGCATCCCCACGATTTTTGTCAGCCACGCGTTGGATGAAATCGTCCAGCTTGCCGGCTCCATACTCGTATTGGCGGAAGGCCGCGTTCAGGCATACGGCCCGACTGCGGAGATCGTCGAGCGTCTTGACTTGCAACCGGTCACGGGACGTTTGGAAGCCGGAGTGCTGGCGCCGGCGCGCGTCAGCGGGCACGACCCCCGCCTGGCGCTGACCCACGTCGATCTCGACGGACAGCTTCTCAAGATGCCGATCGTCCGCAGGCTTGCCGTTGGCGAGAAGATCCGGCTGCGCATCCCGGCCCGCGACGTAGCCGTTGCCCTGAGCAAGCCCCGGGGAGTCAGCATCCGCAACGTGCTGGCGGCAACGATCGAGCGCATTGCAGTTGACGACGACTCGGCCTTTGCCGAGGTTTTCATGACGCTGCGCAGCGCCCGCATCCGCGCCCGGTTAACGCGGGACGCCGTGGAAGAGTTGCGCCTTACCGCGGGAATGCCGGTCTTTGCCTTAATCAAGAGCGTCAGCTTCGACCGCCGAATCGTCTGAATCGGCAGGCGTTGCGCAATATCGAATTTCAGTGCGAATCGCTCCTCCGGGCGGCGCCAAGCCTGCATGCTTTCCCGACCCTCAGGGGTTGTCGGCCGTCCGCCACTCGGCCGGGTCGAATCCCCAGAAATTGCAGACGAGCAACTCGCCGCCGTCCGTCCGCACGGCGTCGCCGACACGGATGGCGCGGGGAGAATCCTCCGTTTCCGGCTGCTCCTGAAGCTTGCGCCAAAGCTCGTAAGGCGTTTGCGCCTCGACCTCGAGACCTTCCTCGTAATGACTCTCCCGCAACAGGTAGGGCGGATCCCGGGGAGGTTTCTCTTGAAATTTCGCGGCATGTTCGGGGAGCCGATAAAGGATGCGGTAGAGAGGCATCCCCTTCATTATCCGCGGCGCATCGAAACAGTCGAACCGGCGCAATCAGCGGACCGATTCCTCGGCGGCGGTCAGCGGGGCGTTCGACCGGGACCGCGACTGCGCCAGCATCGAGCCGGCGGCAAACGCATAGCCTGCAAAAAATAGAGCGAGGAAGGGGAAGGACAGCCAGTTTCCGACCGCCGCCGCCCAGCACAGGCAGAATGCGAAATAGGCCGCTGCGAGCAAGTTGGCCGCCGCCCGCCGGCCTCCCCGCGCGCCGTACCTGCGGCGGGCGAGAGGAACGATTTTTCGGTCCGCGCTGTATTTCGCCGTGCGTTCGAAAGGCGAGGCGGAACCGACGGCGGCTTCCATGACGGCCTTCGCGTTGCCGATCGCGAGGCCGATTCCGGTTGCGGCCAATAGCGGCGCCAACAACGCATGGCGTCCGAACCCGCCCCTGCCGAGCTCGCGCTGAGCCAGAATGTAGAAACTGCCGAGAGAGCTGAACGTGGCCAGAAATATCGGCAGGTCGAGCCACAGCAGCCGCCCCTGCCAGTGATGAAAGCGCACCGACATCGACGGCAGGGCAAGCGCCGAGAGCAACAGCAACAGGGGATAGGCAACGTTCGCCGTGAGGTGTGCGCACGCTTCCGCTTTTACCTGCAGCGGCTGGTCGGAGCGCAGAATCCGGGGCAGCAGCTTGATCCCCGTCTGCGTCAGCCCCTTGGCCCAGCGAGACTGCTGAAGTTGAAACGAGGCCATGTCCGCGGGCAATTCGGACTCGACTTCCAAGTGCGGCAGATAGACGAACCGCCACCCCCGCAGTTGAGCCCGATAGCTCAGGTCGGTGTCTTCGGTGAGTGTGTCGTGCTGCCAGCCGCCCGCATCCTCGATCGCTTTTTTGCGCAGAATGCCCGCCGTTCCATTGAAATTGAAAAACCGCCCCGAACGCGCCCGCGCCCCGTGCTCGAAGACGAAATGCCCATCCAGAAGCATGGCCTGGAGCCGGGTCAGCAACGAGTCGTTGCGGTTGCGGTAGGTCCAGCGCGCCTGCACGGCTCCCACCCGCTCATCGGTGAAGTAATGCACGGTGTTGCGCAGAAAGTCTCGCGGGGGAGTGAAATCCGCGTCGAAAACGGCGATCAATTCTCCGTCGGCGTGCGCCAGTCCGGCCTCGAGCGCGCCGGCCTTGTACCCGACTCGATTCTCGCGGCGGCGGTATTCGATCGGATGCCCCGCGTCCCGCAGTTGCTGCGTTTTGCGCAGGGCGAGTCGATGCGTCTCGTCGGTCGAGTCGTCGAGCGCCTGGATTTGCAGCAACTCCCGCGGGTAATCGATCCGGCAGGCGGATTCCAGCAGTTGCTCGACAACGAAGCGCTCGTTGTAAATCGGCAGTTGCACCGTGACCCGGGGCAGCCGGCGGAAGCGCCCCGCGGGCTGCGGATGCGCGGCGCCGCGATGCCGGTAATAGAGAAAGATCAGGTGGTAGCGGTGCAGGCCGTACAGGCTCAACACCGCCATGAGCGCGAAATACAAACCGACCGGCGCCGCATCCGGAGAGATCATGTGAGATACGCTTGGATTGGTTTTGACTTGCTGCCGTCCGCATGGGCCGGCGGCCGCACGATCCGATGAGCGTCCGCCGGCATCTCGGCCTGTTTCTCGCCATCGCGCTGCTCGAAGGCGGATACCTCTCGCTCTTCCGCTCGGGGCGCCTTGCAGACGACGTACCGGGGTATATTGCGCACGCGTTCTATCTGTCCATAGTGTACTTGGTCTGCTGTTGGGCGGTTACGCGCCCCCGCGCCGGGCGATTCGATGAGAAAGCGGTCTTGCGCTGGATTTGGGCCGGCGCGGTGCTGTTCCGGCTGACCCTCCTGCCGCTGCACCCCAGTTTGTCGGAAGACACGGCGCGCTACCGCTGGCAAGGGGTCATGCAGGCTCACGGCGGGGACCCCTATCTCCATGCGCCGCAAGAAGAGCGGTGGAAGAGCATCCGCGACGAAACGTGGCCGCGCGTCGGGCGCAAGGACCTCGCCTCGTCCTATGGCCCCATGTACGAGCAAATCTACCTTCACTACTACAGGCTCATCCGCATGTTCGGGACCGCGGCCGAAACGGAAGTCCGGCTGTTCAAGCTGCCCTTCGCCTTGGCCGATGTCGGCGTCGGCCTAGCGCTCATGGGGCTGCTCGCCGCCGCCGGACGCCCGCGGACGTGGGCGCTGGTCTACCTGTGGTCCCCGCTGACCGTCGTCGAATTCTGGGCCGAAGGGCATAACGATTCGGTGACCCTGTTCTTTGTCGTATCCGCGCTGACGCTGCTCTTGCGGGAGCGCCGCGCCTGGGCGTTCGCCGCCCTGACCGCGGCGGCGCTCGGAAAAATCTGGCCCGTCATCCTGTTCCCCTTTTGGGCGCTCGACCGCGATGCCGGAGGCCGCCTGCGCTTCCACTGGCGCTCCTTGTCGGCGTGTTTGCCTGTTGCGGCGATCCTTTGCGCGCCGTACCGGCAGAGCCTGACGAACATCGAAGCAGCGCTGACCGGACTCATCGGCGGATGGCGCAACAACGACAGCCTCTTCGCCTACATCTACGCCTACGCCGGCTACGATTTCGCCGCCGCTGCGGCTCTGGTCAAAAAACTGCTCGCCGCCGCGCTGGGCGCCGTCTGGCTCCTGCAGTTGCGCCTGCGTCTATGCCCGACGCAGACCGCCCTCGCGGCGGCAACGATTCTGCTGCTGCTTTCCGCGAACTGCTTCCCCTGGTATCTCACTTGGCTTTTGCCGTTCCTCGCGGTGCATCCTTGCGCGTCCTTGCTGCTGTGGACCGCCGTCGCGCCATTGGCGCACCATGTCGTAACGGGATACGAAATCGCCTCCGTCTGGCAATACGACCGCTCGATTCTCGCTCTCGAATACGCCCCGGTGTTCGCTTGGCTGGCAGTCGATGCGGCGCGCCGGCTGCGGCAAGCTTGGGCGGACGGCGAGGTTGCAAAAAGAGTACGCTAATGGGAATGCCCGGACGATGGACGGATACCGCAAGCGCCTCGTAAATGGGGATCCGGCAAGACACAAGATCGACCGGGGAAGCGCCGCCAATACCGCAGAAGACCGGCAAGGGACGGCCGCGCGGGCAGAGATCGATTGCAGAGAAGATGCGCGCGCCGCATATTCAGCGGCGCATGCTCAAGGCGGCCGGCGACCTCTCGGCTCCGGCCCAACTCCGTTTCAGGGAAACGCTCGAACGGCTTGCCGCGCAACTCCGCCGCGCGCTGCTTGAGACCGGCGGCATTATCCGCATCGAGAAAGACCACGCAGCGCTGTGGAAGAGCGTTTCCGGTCAAGCGATCGGCTTCGTGGACGGCGGGCTGGCCAACCTGCCCATGCTCGGCTCCGCGCCGGTCGCGGCCCGCGTGGAAGGCTACACGGTTACACCCGGCGCGCGCGGAGCGGAAAGAGAGAAGTTCTTCGTTCTCAAGCGTCTCATCGATCAACTTTACGCTTATGACGAAGAAGGAGTTTTCGAGGACGCCTTTCCCGACGTGGGCGCCCTGCGGGATGCCGCCAGGATAGCGATTGGGGCAGCCGGCGCCGTGCGCATGCTCGCCGAGCAGCGCGGCCCGGCTTGGGTTTTTCTGCGCGGGGCGCTGGTCAATCCGGTGCTGCGCTTCACCGATGCGATGCGCGATGGGCAGGTTCGGCGCCGCTTCCCGGATTTCTCCGACACCGCCTTGGCGGATTTTCTTCCCCCGCAAGAACCCGCGCGCGAGGGCCGCGGCCGCCGGTTCCTCAGCGTCCATTTACGGCAACTCCAATTCCTGGAGGAAGCGCAAGCGGTAGTCTGCGGCGTGGTCGAGCGCGAGAGCGCGGCCGTCTCGGCGTGCCGCGCAGTGCTCGACGGTCTCGCTGACGCTCCGCTCCGCGATCTTTTTCCCGAGTCGCCGAGGGAATGGAAAAACCGGTTCCGAAACGCCGTCGACCCGTCCGGCGAAGACGACTTGGCAGGCCGGCGCATTACCGACTCGTTGCTCTTCCACTGCGTGCTCGAACCCGGCGAGGCGCTCCTGCCCGTGCCGGTGAACCGCAATGAATTGCGCCGCGCCGCCGAGCGCCGGCGGGATGTTATCGGCCGCTATCCCACGCCTCGAGTTTCCTATCTCCAGGTCACGGAATGGAACGCGCCGCTGCGGCTGGAAATGTTTTCCAAAGACCTGGGCCGCTTCCGCGAGACGACGGCGCTCGTCATGCACTGCGCCTTGCTCTTGCCGCGCCATGCCTTCCCGTCCGGCATGGACGTCGCCGAGCGAGTTCCCAACCGGTGGAGCCGGCCGCTCGACGCCCATGCGGCGGCGCGGGCCATGCGGCAGACGCTGCAACGGAACGACACCCGGCTGTTCGATGCGCTGCGCCTCATGCTTTGCGCATTCGAGCGGGAATTTCTACTTCGGCCGGGCGTGTACCGCTAACGAAGGGGGGGAAGAACGTGGCGGCGGATTTCGACGAGACCGGCCGGCGGCAAATCGGCGCCGTTGTCGGCAATGCGGGGACGACCGAGTTCACCTTCATCCTGCAGCAGTTTCAGGCCCGCGTCGGGGACATCGTGATGCTTGACATGGCCGTGCCCGACGGCGCCTACCGCGGACAGGCATCCATTTATGTCTGGGCGCGCATCACCGACATCCGACGTTTCAACCCCTTCTTCCCCTTCGAGGCCGCCCGGGAACTTGCGGACGAGGGGATAGCGCTCGAAGACACCGTGTTGTCGGACGCGCGCGACCAGCTCGAAGCCGTGTGCTTGATTCTCGGCGCGACCCCCGAGAATCGGTTTGCCGCTCTCTCGCCGCTCACCTATCCGGTGAAACCTGCGTCGCCGGTGTACCGCCCGCCGGCGGCTGCCGTCCGCGAGTTGCTGGTGGGCGGCCGGGAGCATGAGGTCAAGGCGCCGCTCGGCTCGCTGATCGCGCGCAGCGATGTCGAGGTCGCCTTGTCCGCGCCGCGCCTGGTCTCCCGGCATCTCGCCATCCTGGCGATGACGGGCGGCGGCAAGACGGTAGCGGCCCGGCGCATCGTCCGCGAACTGATCGGGCACGGTTACCCGCTGCTGATTCTCGATCCGCACGGCGACTACGTCGGTTTGGTCAAGTGCCGCGAGCTTCTGCGGCAAGAGGCTCCCGGCTGCGAGATCCGGTTGTTTTTCCCCGATTTGCTCATGCAGCAGGCCGGCGGGGATCTGATCGAAAAGATCGTCGGCCAGATGACCGACGGGCTGAGCGAGCCGCAGGCGGACTATCTTCGTTCGGCGTTCGCCGGCCTGCCCGCCAACGAAGGCGAACCGGCGATCGCGTATATCGAGCGGCTGTTCGAGTGGATTGTGAAAGAGCTCAAAGACTCTGACGACCACCACCGAACGCCCACCATGCGCGCGGTCGGGCGTTCGTTGGGCATCGTTCACGACAGGCTGGTGCGCATGCGGTGGACCAGCGAAACGATGCGGCGCAGCACGAAACTGGGCGGCCTGCCCTTCGAGCCGTTGCCCAATCCGTTCACTCGGCCCGAGGACATCGTCCGTCCCGGACAAGTCTCGATCCTCTATCTCGGCGGCTACGACCATATCACCCAGTGCTCGATCGCCGCGATCACGCTGGAAACCCTGTTCGAGTTCCGGGCCAACCTGACCGGCCGCATCGCTCCCTTTCTTACCGTTATCGAAGAAGCCCATACGTTTATCCCCTCGGCGCGGGAGGGAACGCAGAGCGCCGTCTCGCTTCCCGTCGTGCGGCGCGTCATCACCGAAGGGCGCAAGTTCGGAACCGGCTTGATGCTGATCTCGCAACGGCCGAGCCGCTTGGACGAGACGATCGTTTCGCAGTGCAACTCGTTCTTGATTCTGCGGCTGGTGAATCCGCGCGATCAGACCTTCGTGCGCGCCGTCATGGAGAACCTCACCGAATCGGATGCGCGCATGATTCCCGGTTTCGGACCGGGGCAGGGCATTGTCAGCGGTCAGGTGGTGCGCTTTCCCCTGCACATTCGGGTGAAAATGGACGAAGACCTGCTTGCGGCGGAGATCGGCGACGAAGATTTTTTTGCAGAGGCTGCGTCCTGGGCGTCCGGCGGGGACGCAGCAACCCCTGAGCAAGGGGTTGCGGTTGCGGCGGAGAACGGGCAAGACGCCCGGCAAACGCCGGCCGAACGCATCGCCGGCACGATGACCGACAAGCTTTCCGCGCCGCAGTCGGCTTCCGATCGTTTGCTCAAGGCGCTCGACGGAGAAGACCTCAATCCATTGATTGAGTTCCTGATTACCGAGTACGGCCGCTCCGCCGGCGCGCGGAAACGCGCCGAAGGGGTAATGAACCTGTTGCAGGGCGCATCCGATGCCGATGTCTGCGCGCAATTCGGAGTGCAACCCGGCTCCTTGCGGGGTTGGGTCAAATGGGCCGTCGAAGCCCAGCGCAAGATCGCCGCGGCAAAGTGACGGCCGGCCCGCGCTAGCGATCGCCGAGAATCGAGCTCAGCACCGCGGGGTGAACGTTCCCTCCGCTGAGAACGCACACGACCGGCGATCCGTCGGGCGGCGCGGCGCCTGCGAGCAGAGCGGCCGCCGCGACCGCGCCGCCGGGTTCGACGACCAGTTTTTGCTCCAGCGCCAGCAGACGCACGGCGCGGGCGATCTCTTCCTCGCTCACCAGAACGACGCGGTCGACCAACTCCTGCGCGACTTGGAAAGTCGATTCGCCCGGAACCGCCACCGACAGCGCGTCGGCGAGCGATTCCGCCGGCGCAGACGCGGAGGCAATGCGTTTTCCTTGTTCGAGCGAGCGCTGCATCGACGGATTGGCCTGCGCTTGCACGCCGACGATGCGGCATTCCGGCCGCGCGGCCTTGACCGCCAAGGCTATGCCCGCGATCAATCCGCCGCCGCTGATGGGCGCGAGAACGGTGAAAGCGCCCGGCAACTGCGCGAGAAGCTCCAGACCCAGAGTCCCGTCCCCGGCGATCGTTTCAACCGAATCGTAGGGGTGCAGCAGCAAGCGGCCGCTCTCCTGCCGGATGCGCAGCGTCGTCTCCCAGCGCGCGGCGAACGTGTTTGCGCACAAGACCACGCGGCCGCCGAAAGACTCGGTGCGTTCCCGCTTGAACGCGGAGGCTTCCTCCATCATCACGATGCGGGCATCGACCCCGAGCTCCGAGGCGGCGTAGGCGACGGCCTGCGCGAAGTTCCCCGACGACGAGGTCACCACGCCTGCCGCGCGAGCCTGCTCGTGGTACGCCAACATGCCGTTCAGAGCGGGGCGCGCCTTGAACGAGCCGGTCGGCTGCTGCGTTTCCAGCTTGAGCCAAACTTCGCGGCCCGCGCGGGCGCTCAAGAAGCGCGAGGACGCCAACGGCGTCGGCGGCAAATAGCCTTCGAGCCGCGCGCGGGCTTCATGTATCGGATCGTTGTAGCGCTCAATCAAGGACGGCATAGCGCATCGCAGCTTACAGCTTAAGCAAAATTGATACGGTAGGGACAATGGCCGCCGCATGGGAGCCGCAGCCCGGCCTGACCCTGCCGGACGAGGATGAACGCGGCCGCCGCAGGCGCTTCATGCAGGGGCTGGTCGCGGAGCTTGACGCGCTGAGCGAGCGCGTCAAGTCCGGCGGCGGCGCGGAGCGCATCGAGCGCCGGCGCCGGGCGGGCAAGCTGACCGCGCGCGAGCGGATCGCCGAGTTGCTCGACGCCCCCGAAGAGTTTCTCGAACTCGGCCGACTCGTCGCCTACGACAGTTATGGCGGCATTGCCCCGGCCGCGGGGGTCGTCACCGGCATCGGCCGCATCTGCGGCAGGCCGACCGCAATCATGGCCAACGATGCCGCGGTCAAGGCCGGAACATGGTTTCCCGAAACGGTCGGCAAGATCCTGCGCATACAGGAAGCGGCGATGCGCTGCCGCATGCCGATCGTCTATCTGGTCGATTCCGGCGGGATTTATCTGCCGCTGCAAGAGACAACGTTCCCCGGCAAGTACGGCGGCGCGCGCATTTTCTACAACAACTCGCTGATGCGCCGCCGTCTCAAAATCCCGCAGATCGCGGCGGTCATGGGACCGTGCATCGCCGGAGGCGCATACCTGCCGGCATTGAGCGACGTAATTTTCATGGTCGAAGGCGCCGGCTTCATGGGTCTCGGCGGCGCCAACCTGGTCAAGGGCGCCATCGGCAAAACCGTCGCTGCCGAAGAACTGGGCGGCGCGCGGATGCATACCGCGGTCAGCGGCGTCGCGCACTATCTGGCGGCCGACGACCGCGACTGTATCGCCAAGATCCGCGTTGCGATCGCCGACCTGCCGCGGTCTCCGGCGGCGCCGCCGCAAGCCGCCGCCCCGGCGCTCGACGACGACGGCATCGACAGCGTCCTTCCCGGCGACCGCCGCTTGCCTTACGACGTTCACGAGATCGTCGGGCGCATCGTCGACGGCGAAGGTTGGCTGGAGTTCATGGCCGGCTACGCCCGCGAGTTGCTGTGCGCCAACGCGCGGATAGGCGGCCGTCCGGTCGGGCTGATCGCCAACCGCCGCGGCCTCTTCCGCCGCGGCGGCGCCGCCCGCATCGGCGCCATTCTTTACGCCGAAACCGCCCGCAAGGCCGCGCAATTCGTCGAGAAATGCGACCGCCAGGGGCATCCGCTGGTCTATCTCCAGGATGTGACCGGATTCATGGTGGGGCCGGAAGCCGAGCAGGGCGGCATTATTCGCGCCGGCGCGGAAATGGTCGAAAGCATGGCCTGCGCGCGCGTCCCCAAAATCGTCGTCACGCTCGCGCACGCCAGCGGGGCGGGGTATTACGCCTTGGCCGGGCAGGGCTTTTCCCCCGACTTCATCTTCAGTTGGCCGACCGCCCGCGTAGGGGTGATGGAAGGCGAGTCTGCGGTTCAGGCGCTGTTCGCCGCCGAGCTCGGCCGTCTGCGGGACGCGGGCGAGGAGCCGTCCGCCGAGCTTAAGGCCGCCATCGAGCGCACCCGCGCCGATTACGAGCGCTGCCTGGACGCCAAATGGTGCGCCGCCCGCGGCTATGTCGATGCCGTGATCCGCCCCCGCGATACGCGCCGCGTCCTGAGCTTCTGCCTGGAAGCCGCGCAGAACGCCGGCCCGCCCATATTGTTATGATCGGAAAAGAGGCCGCGCGCAGCTTGTGACCGAATTCGACGCGGCTACCGTCTCCGCTGAAGGCCAAGCCGTTCTCGACCGGATCGGCAACACGCCCCTGATCCGCCTGCAGCGGATCGCCGCCGCGACGCCGCACGTGGCGATCTTCGGCAAGGCGGAATACTTCAATCCCGGCGGCTCGGTGAAAGACCGCCCCGCCTGGAACATGATCCGCGAAGGCGAGCGAAGCGGCAAGCTGCGCCCGGGCGGCACGATTATCGACGCGACCAGCGGCAATACCGGTATCGCCTACGCCATGATCGGCGCCGTCCGCGGCTATCGCGTCAAGTTGTTTCTGCCCGAAAACGCCTCTCCCGAAAGGAAGAAGATTCTGCGGGCGTACGGCGCCGAGTTGGCGCTCACCGACGCCGGCGAGCAGACTGACGGCGCGATCCGCGCCTGTCAGGCCGAGCACCGGGCGCATCCCGGACGCTATTTCTATCCCGACCAGTACGGCAACCCGGCGAACTGGCAAGCCCACTACGGTACGACCGGCCCCGAAATCCTGCGCCAGACCGCCGGACGCCTGACGCACTTCGTCTGCGGACTCGGCACCAGCGGCACCATGATGGGAGTGGGGCGTTTCCTGCGTGAGCGCGTCCCTCATGCGCGCCTCGTGTCGATGCAGCCGGCGACGCCTCTGCACGGTCTCGAAGGTCTCAAGCACATGGCGACGACCATCGAGCCGGGCATCTACGACGAGTCCGTCGCCCACGAGAGCGTTTTCGTCGAAACCGAGGACGCCTACGAGACGGTCAAGCGGCTGGCCCGCGAAGAGGGGCTGATGGTCGGCATTTCTTCCGGCGCCAACGTCGCCGCGGCCTTGCGCCTGGCGGAGAAGCTGGAAAGCGGCGTAATCGTAACCGTGCTCTGCGACGGCGCCGACAAATATCTGAGCGCGCATTTCTGGGATGACTGAAAGCCGTGCTGCGCATTGCCAAAGAACCCTTCGAGCGGATGAAGGCGCATGCCGAAGCGGCCTACCCCAACGAATGCGTCGGCGCGATGCTGGGGAAGAGCGGCAGCGGCGGCAAAGTCGTGGACATCGCGATGCCGCTGGAGAACTCGGCGGAGGGCTCGCAGCGCGCTTTCTACCGCCTTTCCACCGAGCATTTGCTCGCGGCCGACAAGGCGGCGCGGGAGCAGAGCAGGGAACTGATCGGCATTTACCACTCCCACCCCGACGCCGCAGCCTACTTTTCCGAAACCGACCTCAAGAACTCCTGTCCTTGGTACTCGTTCGTCGTCCTGTCGGTCAAGGGCGGCAGGTACGACCACGCGAACAGTTGGCTGCCCGACTTCGAGCAAACCGGAGCCGAGCGAGAAGAGTTGGAAATAGGCGGTTAGGGCGGAACGCCGCGGACCGGCTTAGCCTGCGTTCGGCAACAGCGGCGACCGTTACGGTTTCCGCGCGGCCCGGCAAGCGAAACTATACCGTCTCGGCGCTGCGCAGCCGCTCGATTTCTTCCGCCGCGTAGCCGAGCTCGGCGAGGATTTCTTCGTTGTGCTCGCCGGGTTGCGGGGCGCGCGCGCGGATGTTCGCCGGGGTTGTCGAGAGGCGCACCGGCGGAGCGGCGAGCGGCACGTCTTGGGGCGCTCCCGGATAGGGCGCGTATTCCAGCAGTCCCCGCGCCCGCACCTGGGGATCGCGCAGCGTTTCGTCCAGGGTATAAAGCGGGCCGACAGGCACGCGGGCGCGCTCGAGTTCGTCGATCACCTGCTGCGTCGTGCGCCGCCGGCACCAGGGGATCATCGCCGCGTCGATCGTCTCGCGATGGTCCGCTCGGTCGAGATCGGTCTGCGTATGCTCGTGCTCGATCAGATCTTCGCGGCCCACGGCCCGAGCCCAGCGGGCGAACATCGGCCCGCCGTTGCAGGCGACGACGACCCAGCCGTCTTTCGTCTTGTAGGCGTCGCTCGGC
This sequence comes from uncultured Bryobacterales bacterium, assembly GCA_958295955.1. Classification (GTDB taxonomy): domain Bacteria; phylum Acidobacteriota; class Terriglobia; order Bryobacterales; family UBA6623; genus CATQHP01. The sequence continues at coordinate 103,865 of OY282420.1, forward strand.
GCGGCCCAGTATGCGGCGTTGCCCTGGCGTTCGCGGCGTATGCCCGTAACGCGCCGCTCGGCCAAAAAGGCCGCCATGAAGGTCACGCCCGTGGCCAACAGCGAAGCATCCACCAATTGCCCTTGCCCCGTTTTCTCGCGGTGATGGAGCGCCGCCATCGTGCCGAAAGCGGCGTGCAGGGCCGTTCCGTAGTCCTCGAAGGGCACGAGCGCCCGCACCGGACTCTCCGCAAACCCTGTAAGCCGCATGGCGCCGCTCATCGCCTGCGCCACGGCGTCGAAGCCGACGCGCTCGGCATAAGGGCCGTCCGGTCCGAAGGTCGAGATCATCGTCAGAATAATGTCGGGCTTGATTGCCTTGAGGCTGTCGTAGTCGATGCCCATCTTCTTCATGACCGCGAGCGGCAAATTGGCGATCACCACGTCGGCGGACTCGACCAGCCGGCGGATCAACTCGCGGCCGCCGGGCTGCGCGGGGCTGAGCGTCAGGCTGCGCTTGTTGCGGTTGATCGACAGAAACATCCCGCCTTCTCCGCTTGCGGCGACCGGCCCCAGGTAGCGGTCTTCGCTGCCCCCGCGGCGGTCGATGCGGATAACGTCCGCGCCGAAATCGGCCAGCATCATGCCGCAGTAGGGGCCGGCGATATAGCGTCCGAAGTCGATGACGCGGATGTTGGAAAGCAGCATAAACTATAGGTCTCGAGAGTCGGCGATTCGATCTTCTCGATAGTATCAGCCATGCGCATCACTAAACTGACGGTTCGCGACATCCGCTTTCCCACCTCGCAAGACCTTGCGGGCTCCGATGCGATGAACCCGGACCCCGATTATTCCGCCGCCTACGTCGTGCTGGAAACCGACTCGGAGCATTGCGGCCACGGCCTGGCCTTCACGCTCGGGCGCGGAACGGAAATCGTCGTCCAGGCCGTCAAGGCGTTCGCGCCGCTGATCGCCGGCCGTTCGCTCGAGGAATTCACCGCCGACATGGGCAAGTGCTGGCGCCGCGTCACCGGCGACTCGCAGTTGCGCTGGATCGGCCCCGAAAAGGGCGCCGTTCATCTGGCCGCGGGTGCGGTGGTCAATGCCGTGTGGGACCTCTGGGCGAAATCCGAGGGCAAGCCCGTCTGGCGCCTCGTCGCCGACTTTTCTCCGGAGGAGTTCGTACGCGCGATCGACTTCCGCTACATCACCGACGCGCTATCGCCCGGCGAAGCCCGCGAACTGCTCGCAGAGCGCGCCGACTCGAAACGCAGCCGCATCGCCCGCATGGAAGCCTGGGGCTACCCGGCATATACGACCTCCGCCGGCTGGCTGGGCTATTCCGACGAAAAGATCCGCGCGCTCTGCCGCGAAGGGCTCGAAAAGGGGTGGGACCGCTTCAAGATCAAAGTCGGCCGCGATCTGCAGGAGGATATCCGCCGCTGCCGGATCATCCGCGAAGAAATAGGCGCCGACCGCGCTCTGATGACCGACGCCAACCAGGTTTGGGAGGTCGGCCAAGCCGCGGCCTGGATGGAGCGTCTGGCGCCCTTCCGGCCGCTGTGGATCGAGGAGCCGACCAGCCCCGACGACGTGCTCGGCCACAAGGCGATCCGCGAGGCGCTGAAGCCCTTCGGCATCGCCGTCGCCACGGGCGAGATGTGCCAGAACCGCATTCTTTTCAAGCAGTTCTTGCAGGCTGACGCCATCGACTTCGTGCAAATCGACAGTTCCCGCCTGGGCGGCGTGAACGAAGTCCTGGCCGTGCTTCTGCTGGCGGCTAAATTTGACAAGCCCGTCTGCCCGCACGCCGGTGGAGTGGGCTTGTGCGAATACGTCCAGCACCTCTCCCTCATCGATTACATCTGCGTTTCGGGCGCGCTCGAGAGCCGCGTCCTGGAGTACGTCGACCATCTCCACGAGCATTTCGTAACGCCCGTTCAGATCGAAAACGGCTGCTACATGCCTCCGACAGCCCCCGGCTACAGCATTGAGATGAAACCCGAGTCGCTGGCGCGGCATGAGTTCGGGGGAGTATGATGTTCGCCGGTACGACGGCGCCGGCCGCCCCAAGCGATTTCGGCGCGGGCGAAGGCGCCCGTTCGACGCGGCGGAGTTACGCCTCACCGTCGCCGGCCGCAGCAGCCAATCGGGCGTCACGATAGCGGTTGAGTAAGGCGCGATCGAGCGCGGCGCCGCGCTCGATCGCCACTGCCGCGCGCAGCGCGGCCTAAATGCGGTGGAAGGCTTTGAGGATGTCCCTTGTGCCGTACTTGAGGGCGATCGGACGGCCGTGAGGGCACGACATCGGGCAGTCGGTCTGGGCCAGCGTATCGAGCAGCCAGCGCATTTTCTCCGGCTCGAGCGGCGTGTTGATCTTGATCGCGGCATGGCAGGCGACCGTCGCGGCCATCCAGCGGCGGAGATCGTCCAGGGAAAGCTCGCGCATCTCGCGTTGCGGGGTTTCCAGGATTTCATGCACCAACCGCTCGACCTCGCGCGGCGACAGCGCCGCCGGCGCCGCCTTGACGGCGATCGTGCGCCGTCCGAACGGCTCCAACTCGAAACCGTTGGCCCGGAACTCCGCTTCGATTTCCGTGAATGCGATCTGCTGCTCGGGCGTGAGCGTCAACACGAGCGGCATCAGCAACCGCTGCGTTTCCACTTGGCCGGACATTCGCCCGGCCAGCACTCTTTCGAAGAGAATGCGCTCATGGGCGACGTGTTGATCGATGATCCAGAGTCCGTCCGCGCCTGCGGCGACGATGAAGCTTTCCTGAATCTGACCGAGCAGCCGCAGGTTGGACAGGTCCGCCAAGCTTTCGGGGAGACGGTCCGCCAGCGGGGCGCGGCTGTGCGTCGCGTAGTCGGCCGCGCCGGAGGATTCCGAGGCGGGCAAGGCGTCCCTGACCGCGGCGCTTTCCGGCGGCCCGTCTATTCTTTGCGAGGCGGCGGCAACTTCGATGACCGCGTTCGCGTTGAAGTCGAGCCGCGCCGGCGCCGCCGGTTCCTGCTGCGGGCCGGAAGATTCGCCGCCGGTCTCGCGGTCCGGCGGCGCTGCGGACGACGGCGGGTCCGCAGCCGATTCCGCCGCGGCCTCGGGCGGCGGCAGCTTCGATACGGGCTTCGTCCTTTCCAGACAAGCGCGAATCGAGTCGCGCACGAAATCGTGAACGAACGATTGATGCCTGAAGCGCACCTCGGTCTTCGACGGGTGGACGTTGACATCGACCTCTTCCGGCGCGAGATCGAGGAACAAAAGCGCAAAGGGGAAGCAGCCGGGCGGCATGAAATTGTGGTAAGCCGAAGAAATCGCCTTGAGAATCACCTTGTCGCGAATCAAGCGCTTGTTGACGAAGATATAGACCGAGTTCCAGTTGAGCTTTTGCACTTGCGGCTCGGAAACGAATCCGTGCAAACGAAACGCCCTTGCGGCGTCGCCGGTCTTGCTTTCGCGGAAAGACTGCACGGCGCGGGTCGCCGGCGCCGGAGAAGCGGCGATTTCCAGAACCCGCTCGGCCGGGTCGAGCTCGACGAGGCGGTCGAGCGCGTCTCCGCCGAAAATCTGATAAATCCTTTCCTGCAGCGTCTCGACCGGCGTAACGTTCAGCAGCGCGGCGTGCTCGTTGCTCAACAGGAACGACTTGTCGCAGTGCGCCAGACTGTAATGCGTCACGAGTTGCACGATGTGGCCGAGCTCGGTTTTTTCGGTGCGCAGGAACTTCCGCCGCGCGGGAACGTTGTAGAACAAGTCGCGCACCGTAATGCTCGTGCCGGGAGTCAACGCTTCTTCCCGAACGTCGCGCATGCGGCCGCCGTGAATTTCCACGACGACGCCGACATCCCGACCTTCGAGTTGGGTTTCGAGCAATAACCGCGACACGCTGCCGATCGAGGGCAGCGCTTCTCCGCGAAACCCCAGCGTGGGGATCGCCAGCAAGTCGCCGACTTCGCGCAGCTTGCTCGTGGCGTGGCGCTCGAAGGCCAGCATCGCGTCGTCGTCGCCCATGCCGCAGCCGTTGTCCACGACGCGGATCGAACGCCGCCCGCCCGCCTGCACCTCGATGCGCAACCGCGTCGCCCCTGCGTCGATCGAGTTTTCCAGCAGCTCTTTGCAGACGGACGCGGGCCGTTCGACCACTTCGCCCGCGGCGATCTGGTTGGCTACCCGCGTCGGTAGAACTTTGATGCGGCCCATTGCAGGCAACGGCGCAACGCGGCGCCGGTTCTCGCTATGCAAGCACCTCTTCGACCACGCGCCCGTGAACGTCCGTCAGCCGGAAGTTCCTGCCTTGGAAGCGGTACGTCAGCTTCTTGTGGTCGATGCCGAACAGGTGCATTATCGTGGCGTGCAAGTCGTGGACGTGAACGATATTTTCCACCGCGTTGTAGCCGAGCTCGTCCGTCGCGCCCCAGCCGCCGCCGCCCTTGACGCCGCCGCCGGCCATCCACATCGAAAAGCCTTTGATGTGATGATCGCGGCCGGCGGTTTCGCGGCTGCCCTGTGACATCGGCGTGCGCCCGAACTCGCCGCACCAGACGACCAGCGTGTCTTCGAGCATCCCGCGCTGCTTGAGGTCTTTGACCAGGGCCGCCGAGCCGCGGTCGACGTAGCCGGCCGTCTCGACGATGCCCTTCTTGATGCTGCCGTGGTGGTCCCAGCCGCGGTGGTAGAGATGGATGAAACGCACGCCGCGTTCCGCCAAACGCCGTGCCAGCAAGCAGTTCGCCGCGAAACTTCCGTCCCCGCCGCCGGTTCCGTACAAGTCGCGAACGTGCTGCGGCTCGTTTGAGAAGTCAACCAGTTCCGGCACGCTCATCTGCATCCGAAAGGCCAGCTCGTACTGCGCAATGCGCGTTTCGATCTCCGGGTCGTTGACCATGCCGCCTTGCAGGCGGTTCAACTCGGCAACGCTGCCGATCAAATCGCCCTGCATTTTATTGTCCACGCCCGGCGGGTTGCGCACGTAGGCCACGGGGTCGCCGAAGGAGTTGAACTTCACTCCCTGATAGCGGCTCGGCAGAAACCCCGAATGCCATTGCCGCGCGGCGATCGGCTGCGCCTGGCCGCCGCCCTCCGAGGTAAGCACGACAAAACCCGGCAGATCGTCGGATTCGCTGCCCAAGCCGTAGTTGAGCCAGGCGCCCATGCTCGGCCGGCCGGCGATGCCCGTTCCCGTGTTCATGAACGTGTGCGCCGTGTCGTGGTTGATGTGCTCGGTCTTCATCGAGCGGACGATGCAGATGTCGTCGGCGATCGCGCCGATATGCGGCAGCAGAACGGACATGCGCTGCCCGGATTTTCCGTAGCGCGTAAACGGGTGCTGCGGTCCGAGCACGCGCAACTCCTTGCCCTGCAACTGGGCGATTTGCTGCCCCTTGGTGAACGATTCGGGCATCGCCTCGCCGTCGTGTTCGGCCAACTCCGGCTTGTAGTCGAACAATTCCAGATGCGAAGGCCCGCCGGCCATGCACAGCCAGATCACCCGCTTGATCTTCGGCGCGTAGTTGGGGAAACCCGGAACCGCCGATTTCGCGGCGAACAATTCCGGACGCAGCAGCGAAGCCAGTCCGAAAGCGCCCATGCCCATCGACGCCCGCCCCAGGAACGCGCGCCGGGGCATTGCCTGCATCGTCTTTTTCACCATCGCTCCAACTCAGTAGCGCATGACAAATTCATGCTTGTTCATCAGGGCGCGGGCAACCGTCGTCCAGGCAGCCGCTTCGACGCGGTCCACACCCGGCGCCGGGTCGGAATCGCCGACCGCGAGCAGTTCCGCGGCCCGGCCGGGGTCCGCCCGGAAATCCCGGCGGGCTTGCGCCAGCAGCTTCGCAACCACCGCGCTTTCTTCCGGCACAGGCTCTCGCGAGAACGCCTCGCCGAATGCCGCGGCGATCTTTTTCCCATCGTTTCCGGCAAGTTTCAACAGCCGCTCGGCAAACGCCCGCGCAGCCTCGACGAAAGTCGGGTCGTTCAGAAGAACCAAAGACTGCAACGGCGTATTCGAAATCTCCCGTTGCGCGCTGCATTCTTCGCGCGGCGGCGCGTCGAACGCAGCCATCGAGGGATGCAGGAACGTCCGTTGCCAGTGCGTGTACAGACCCCGCCGGTATTGGTTCTCGCCGTAGTCCGGCTCATAGATGCGCTTGGGAAAATTCAATTCGCGGTAGTATCCCGCCGGCTGGTAGGGTTTTGCGCTGGGCCCGCCGACGCGCCGGTTCAACAAACCGCTCACCGCAAGCGCCGCATCGCGCACGAACTCCGCGTCGATGCGGGCGATCGTCTGCCGCCCGTGGAGCCGGTTGTAGGGGTCGGCCGCCAACAACTCCGCGCCGGGCTCGCCGGCGCGCCGATAGGCTTTGGACAGCAGCATCGTGCGGATCAGGCGTTTCACGTCCCATCCGCCGTCCATGAACTCGACCGCCAGCCAGTCGAGCAGTTCCCGGTTGTCCGGAACTTCCCCCTGCGACCCCAAATCATCGAGCGTTGACGACAACCCGATGCCGAAAAACATGCGCCACAGCCGATTGACGAACACGCGGGCGGTCAGCGGGTTCTCTTTGTCCACGATCCAATTCGCCAGATCGAGCCGCGTCGCCCGCCGCCCCTCGGCGTCGATCTGCTTCAGGAAATGCGGGACGCCGGGCATGACGACTTCTCCCGAATCGTCCATCCAGTTTCCGCGCGGCAGCACCCGCATTGTCCGCGGATCGGCGATCGTCTTCGTCACGAGGCAGGCGACGGCGGAATCGCTGATGCGCCGCACGCGCCGCCGGAGCCGGCGTATCCGCCGCCAATTCGCATTCCCGTCGGTCAACTCGGCGTACGCTTCCTCTGATGCGGCAAGGGGAAAATCCGGAAACTCCGCGGAGGTCACGGCAACCCGCACTCTGCCGGGGATCAACCGAGCGCCGTTGGCATTGAACAGCAGGACGACTTCGAACCGTCCGCCTCGTTCGATGCGCACCGGCGACTCGGGCTCGAAGATCGCCGTATAACGTGCGCTCTCGGCGAAGCTTCCGCCCCAAGTCGTGTGGTTGTTGCCGTCGGCGGTTGCGGTCAGGCCGTCCCGCGGCGTTCCGGGCGCGGCTTCGAAGCCGGCGAGCTTCACCTTGCGGCCGTTCGCCCGGATCTCGAATTCGCTGAGCGCGAACTTGTCGAAACCCTTTGCCGGCAGCGCCTCGAGCAGCCAGCCGGTCAAGTCGGCGGGCGCGGAGAACGGACGCGAGCGCAAGCGCATCATGGCTTCACGCGGCTTTTTGGCTTTCTCCGTCAGGACGGTTTCGACGAATACGCCGCCGCGCCGCTGAATCTCGAGGTCGTACGCCTCGCAACCGTCGATATCGGGGTGCGCGCAATCGTCAATCGCCTCCGCCAACCAGTCGGCGCTCCACATCCCGGCCGTCTCGGCAGCATACTCTGCAAGCAGGCCGCGGTTCCGATCGTCGAGAGCGAGCCGGCCGTATCCTTCGGCCGTCAGCCGCTCGATCTCGCTTTCGAGTTTTCGAATTTCGGCCTGCGCATCGTCGGGCAACACGGCGACGCTGCTGCCGAAGCCGGCTTGCCCCTTGTACACTCCTTCTTCTTCGATGTCCGCGAAAAACGCTCCGAAGCGGTAAAAGTCTCGATGGGTGAACGGATCGAACTTGTGGTCGTGGCACTCCGCGCAGCCGAGCGTCGAACCCAGCCACACCGTCGAGGTCGTCCGAATGCGATCCGAGGCGTATTTCGCCAAGTACTCTTTGGGCTGCGAGCCGCCTTCGGCCGTCATGCGGTTGAGCCGGTTGTAGGCGCCGGCTACAAGGCGCCGCTCGCTGCGCCCGGGCAGCAGATCCCCGGCCAGTTGCTCGCGCGTAAATTCATCGAACGGCTTGTTCTCATTGAATGCGCGAATGACGTAATCCCGATAAGGCGACATCGAAACTTCAACGTCGCTGTGGTAGCCGACCGAGTCGGCGTAGCGCACGAGGTCCAGCCAATAAACCGCCATGCGTTCGCCGAATTGCGCGGAGGCCAAGTAGGCGTCGACCAGCCGCTCGTAGGCATCGGGGCGCGCATCGTCGATGAAGCTCCGCACCGTCCGCCAATCCGCGGGCAGCCCGGTAAGATCGAAGCTCAACCGGCGCGCCAGGGTGCGGCGGTCGGCATCGGGCGCCGCCGCCAGGCCCTTCTCGCGCAGACGCTTGTCGATCAGCGCGTCGATTGCGCCGGGTCCGCTCAGCGCAGCGGAGCGCTGCGGCGGGATGTACGACCAGTGCGGCTCGTACTCCGCGCCCTGCGCGATCCAATCCGTCAACAGTTTTTTCTGCTCGGCGCTCAGGCTCTTGTTCGCCTGCGGCGGAGGCATGCGCAGCGCCTCATGCGCATGATTCACCCGCGCCGCCAGCTTGGCGGGAGCGTCCCCGACCGGAGCGAGCACGCCTCTCGCCGCGGCATCTTCCCGCCGGTCGAGCCTCAGGTCCGCTTGGCGGGCGTTGCTGTCGGGGCCGTGGCAGGCAAAGCAGTTCTCCGCAAGGATGGGTCTGATGTCGCGGTTGAAGCGAATCTCGGCCCCCGCGGCGAGCAGCGGCGCCGCGAGCAAAACGAGCGACAGACGCATTTCAACCGTAATGTAGCGACTCGACAGCCTTACGGTCAATGCGCAGCCGCCCCGACCGGCGCATCGGCTACAATTAAATCCTCTCCGCATGCGCCTGCAGAATGCGCCGCCGGCCCGTTTATCCTCCACTGGGGCAAGATTCACGCGCCGGGTTTTTATGGCCTCCCTGCCGGCAGCCGCCGCAATGTCCGAAGCCGCCGTCAGCGAAGTCAAAGCGCTTACGTTCGACGTATTCGGCACCGTCGTCGACTGGCGCGCGACCGTCGTCCGCGAGGGCAGGGAACTGGGGCGGTCGAAGGGCATCGCCATTGACTGGGCCGCCTTCGCCGACGCTTGGCGCGATGGCTACGGCCCGGCGATGCACCGCGTCCGCACCGGCAGTCTCGGCTGGAAAACGATTGACGAACTGCACCGCATGATCCTCGACGAGTTGTTGGCGCGGTTTCAAGTCGAAGCTCTCTCCGAGCCTGAAATCGACCGTTTCAACCGTGTCTGGCATCGTCTCGACCCGTGGCCCGACGCCGTCGCGGGACTGACGCGCCTGAAGCGAAAATTCATCGTCGCTTCTCTGTCCAACGGCAATGTGGCCTTGCTGGTCAACATGGCCAAGCATGCCGGGCTGCCCTGGGACGCGGTATTGTCTTCCGAGTTGGCCGGGCGCTACAAACCGGACCGGGAGGTCTATCGCAAAGCCGCCGATTTGCTGGGTCTCGAGCCGCGCCAGGTCATGATGGTCGCGGCCCACAAGGGCGATCTGCGGGCGGCTGCTTCCGTCGGCTTCAAAACGGGCTTTGTCCCGCGCCCGCAAGAACGCCCCAACCGAGATATCGACCTCGCTTTCGACGACGCGTTCGATCTCAACGCGGTCGATTTTCTCGATCTGGCCGAAAAATTGGGAGCGTAACCGCGCCCGCGCCGTTGCTGTATTCTGTATAGGGAAAGCTGTAATCGCGTCATGACGCCCACCGTTGCTTACAATCGCAGAGATCTATTGAAGGCGCTCGGCGGAGGAATCGCCAATCTGGGACTGGCCTCCGTGCTCGCCGGCGACCGCGCGCTCGGCGCTTCGGGCGGCGGCTCGGCCTCCCCTCATTTCGAGCCGAAAGCCAAGAGCATCATCTCGATTTTCTGCTACGGGGGGCCGAGCCAAGTCGATACGTTCGATCCCAAGCCCGATCTGGAAAAGTACGCCGGCAAGGCGATGACCGGCGTCGGCGACTTTACGGTCTCGCAGGGCAACCCCGGCGGCCTGATGCCTTCGCCCTGGAAATTCAAGCGGTACGGCGAGAGCGGCCTCCCGGTCTCAGAGCTTTTCCCTAATGTCGCCAGGCACGTTGACGACCTGGCGGTTATCCGCTCGATGTACGCCGTCTCGAACGACCACGGCCCCGCGCTCTATCAGATGAACACGGGCACGGTTCTGGCCGGGCATCCCAGCATGGGCAGTTGGTTGACCTACGGCCTCGGTTCCGAGAACGAAAACCTGCCCGGATACATCGTTTTCACCGACCACCGCGGCGGCCCCATCAACGGCCAGCCCAACTGGGGCGCGGGATTCATGCCGGCGGCGTTCCAGGGAACGCAATTCCGCTCGACCGGCGAGCCCATCGTCGACCTGAACCCGCCGAAGGAAATGAGCCGCGAGCGCCAGCGCAGATGGCTCGACCTGCTGCAAAAATTCAACCGCGAGAACCTGCAGCGGAATCCCGAGGACAACGAGCTTTCGGCGCGCATTCAATCCTACGAGCTGGCCTACCGCATGCAGATTCACGCCACCGAGGCGATCGACATCGCCAAAGAGAGCGCAGCGACCCGCAAGCTATACGGCCTGGACGACGAGCGCACCCAATACTTCGGACGCCAAGCGCTGATGGCCCGCCGCCTGGTCGAGCGCGGCGTGCGCATGGTGCAACTCTACTCCGGCGGCGGCAACCACGAACCGACCTGGGATCAGCACTGGTCGCTCAAGTATTTCCATACGATGCATGCGGGCGAGACGGACGGCCCCATCGCCGGGCTGATTGCCGACCTCAAGCAGCGCGGCCTTTTCGACGAGACGCTGATCGTCTGGCACGGCGAGTTCGGACGCATGCCGATCAGTCAGCGCCTGGACGGCCGCGACCACAACCCCGACGGGTTCACCGTCTGGCTGGCCGGCGGCGGAGTCAAGGGCGGAACCGTGGTCGGCGCGACCGACCGGTTCGGATACCGGGCGGTTGAGAACCGCAAGTCGGTTTACGACCTGCACGCGACGATCCTGCACTTGATGGGCATCGACCACGAACGGTTGACCTATCATCACAGCGGGCGCGACATGCGCCTCACCGACGTTCACGGAAATCTGATCCGCGAAGTCCTGGCGTAACCGGAAAAGGATCCTATCATGCGCTTCCATTCGATTCTGCTGCTCCTTACCCTGTGCTTCCCCATGCTTGCCGCCAACAAGGCCGTAGAACGCACTTGGCGCGCCGCCGAAGTGCTGGACGAAATCATGGGCATCAAGGAACAGTCCATACCGCTGGACATCCTGGGAAAAGCCCACTGCGTCGCGATCATCCCCGGGGTCAAAAAATTGGGCTTCGGGTTCGGGGGCAAATACGGAAAAGGCGTCTTGACCTGCCGCGCTCCCGACAAAAAGGGCTGGACCGGCCCGTCGACCGTGCGCATCGAAGGCGGGAGCTTCGGCCTGCAAATCGGCGGCAGCTCCACCGACTACGTGCTGCTCGTGCTGAACGAGAAGGGCAAGCGGAAGCTCATCTCCAGCAAGTTTACCTTGGGCGCCGACGCGGCCGTTGCCGCCGGTCCCGTGGGCCGCTCGGCTCAAGCACAGACCGACGCGCAACTGAGCGCCGAGATCCTGGCCTATTCCCGTTCGCGCGGCGTTTTCGCCGGAGTGTCTCTCGAAGGCGCAACGCTGCGGCCGGACAAGGCCGACAATCGAGACATCTACGGCAAGCCGGTAACGCCTGCGGAGATACTCAACGGCGACGTCGCCGCCCCCGATCCGGTGCGGGTATTGATCGACAAGCTGACCAAGTACTCCGCGTTCGAGCACTAGGAAACACGCCGTTGCATAGGGCGATGCTCCGGGTTTTGATTCTTCTGCCGGCGGCATTGGCGATCGCCGGCGGCGGCGCTCACAACGTTCTCACTCCCGGCGAGCGGCGTCAAGGCTTCGAGTTGCTTTTCAACGGACGCGATCTCGCGGGCTGGGAAGGCGACCCCGCGATGTGGTTCGTCGAAAACGGCAAGATCGTCGGCTCGACGGACGGCGCCCCGCTGACAACGAACTCCTTTCTGATCTCGCAACAGGAGTACTCGGATTTCGAACTCGACTTCGACGTCAAGCTGCGCAACGGCAACAGCGGCGTCCAATTCCGCAGCGAACGCTTGCCCGACGGGGTCGTTCGCGGCTACCAGGCCGACATCGCCGAGGGCAAGGGCTGGGGCAGCCTGCACGGCGAAAGATTGCCGGGCGGCCTGATCATGGACGGTTGGCAAGGCAAGGCGGAGCATCTGGTGCGCCCCGGCTGGAACCACGTCTCCATCTATTGCCGCGGCCATCATATCCGCATCGCGGTCAACGGACGGGTGATGACGGACGTCCGCAACCCGGGAGCGCTGCGCGGCGTTTTCGCTCTCCAACTCCACCGCGGGCCGCCCATGCGCGTCGAGTACCGCAATCTGAAGCTGCGCCGGCGGCCGGCGAGCGAACGCCCCGAAGCGGGCGCCGAGCGCAGCGTCCCGTCTCCGTAATTTCTTACAAGTTTTCCCTATTCCAGGTTGTTCGTTCCCCGGCTTCTAGTCGAGAGCGTAGCCCGGGACATGGCCGGGAACCCGCGCCGTCTGGAACCCTGCTTTAAGCACCGGGGAAACATCCACCCCGTTAGTCCCAAAATGAAGGAACGGCTTTAAGAAATGGTTGCAACCAATAGGTTTCCCATAATCTTGTGAAATTTATGCTTATGAAGTTGCGGCTTTCCCATCTCACCTTGTAGTCAACTTCATTCCTTAAACGGGTGCCGTAAACCCTGCCCATTTCTTCATTACCGAAACGGTCTGTTAAAGGCATGTGAGCTTCAATTGTAACTGCCCTAATTGGAATTCCGGAAGTATAGATCGCTTTGTATCCTTTTATCATATCCATTTCTATTCCTGCCCGAATCATTTTATGTGTGAAGCTATCTTTTCCTTTGAATACTATATCTACAGCCCATTGATGATCCTCAACTAGATTAGAATTCTCATCATAATTTACTGTTTCTAGGTCAATTGAAATAATGTTCACAAATGAATCACCAATAATTTCTCTGAGTTTCTTTTCTTCTTCAGATTGAGAAATTTTATCTGGTTGTTGTTCCTCTCCTGTCTTCTGCGCGGAAGTTTCCTCAGAGATAGAATCAACGACATTTTCTTCAATCATTGGTTTTGCAGTAGACGATGTCTGCTCTGAATCTATTTTACTGATTGAAGCCCCAATAAGTAAAAGCACAAAAATAGAAAATCCACGGATCCACATCGGGATATCAATACCGGTCAATCCGTAAACTTTCTCTCGGACCGGAGGGATCAGAAGTCCGGAAATCGTGAAGAAAGCAATGCTCGAAACAGGAGCGCCCCCAGAAATTTCCGTCATCCCTCCAAGGGCGAAGAAACCCCCAAAAACCCACCCCAAAATCGAAGCCCACTTAGGTATCGGTTTCATTGTGCGTTGCATATCGCCTCTTCCCTTTCCGGTCCGGCCATAGGCGCAGGACCTTGCCGTATTCGGCAGGAGACCCGACAAAACGGGAATTCAAACGAACACGGCGCTCATGATTATCCTGGTTGCCGAAACAGTCTGTCAAGGCACTGAACCGGGAGGTTGCAAAAAATTCTAAACCCGTATCGGGCAAGAAACCGCGGCGGTTGCCGGCCGCCGAACGTGGCGGCCCGCCCGGTAACCCGCAGCCCGTGCATAGTGCTAACCTGTCCGTCTTGCAGTACTTGGCCGACAATGGGCCGATTTTGTTCCTGACGGCCGTCTATCTGGCGGCCTGCCTGGGCGTCGGCCGGTATTTCAGCAAGCGCGCCTCGAAAGGCGTCAGCGAATTTTACGTCGCCAAACGCGAGATCCCCGGATGGGTCGTCTCGCTTGCGTTCTTTTCGACGTTCGCCAGCACCAACACCTATATCGGGCAAGCCGGCCAAGCTTTCGCCGCCGGCTTGAGTTGGGCCTGGGTGGGAGTCTTCTGGACCGTTTTCTGCATGATTTCGTGGCTGCTGCTCGGCCCGCGCCTGCGCGACCAGACCGCCGGCCTCAAATCGGTCACCATCCCCGACTATTTCGATTTCCGTTATAAAAGCCCGCTCTCGCGGGCCATTCGCGTGCTGGCCGCGGCGACCATCCTGTTCGCGACGTTGTGGTACATGGCCGGCATCGCCAAAGGCTGCGCTCATCTGCTCGAAACCGTTCTCGACATTCCTTACGCCTGGGGCGCCGCCGTCATTATCTTCTGCACCTGCGCCTACACCGTCATGGGCGGGATGTACAGCGTTCTCTGGACCGACGCCGTGCAGGGCGTGATGATGTTGGTCATCGCCCTGATTATGCTTGCGATCCCGTTCGTTTACGTGGGGGGCGTCGGAGAAACGATGCGCCGCATCGGCGACGTGCGGCACGTCACGGCCGCGGGCGAGCCGATGGGCGACGGCCTGGTGACGTTCGGCGCCCTCGTCTCGTTTACCTACATTCTCGGCATCGGCCTGGCGGTCGGCGCCAAGCAGATCGCGGAGCCGCGCTGCCTGGTGCGTTTCTATTCCGTGGACAGCGCCCGCGGCATGCGCTTCGCCATGACCTGGACCCCCGTTTTTCTGGGCGTGTCTCTGGTCTGCGTCATGGGGCTGGGCGCTCTGGTCCACGGCATGGCCGACGAGCGGGAAGCGGCCTATCTGATCCACCATACGGACGAAGTGGTCGGCTTCATGCTTGCCAAATTCGATAACCCCTGGGTCAGCGGACTCTGCATCATGGGTCTGTTCGCCGCAGGCATGTCGTCGCTCGCCTCGGTCATGCTCATCGTCGGCACGGCCGCCGTCGGCGATATCTGGAACGTGTACCGGCCAATGAGCGCCGCGTCCGTGGTGCGCATGACGAAACTGGCGATCGCCGCCTACTCGGTCGTCGTATTCCTTTGCACGGTGTTCCCGCCCGCCGGCATCGTCGAGCTCACCAGTTTTTCCGGCGCGGTGTTCGCCGCCGGCTTCTTCCCGGCCGTCTTCGGGGGCCTCTATCTCCGCTGGGGAACCGGACACGGCGCTTTCTGGTCGATGCTGATCGGTATGCTAACTTGCGTGGCGTGGCGCTTCTTTTTTCGATTCGAATACGCAACCCTGCGCGACGTTCACGAGATCATTCCGTCGTTTCTGATTTCTCTGGCGGCATTTCTCGTAATCAGCAAGCTGACCGCCTCGAAAGCGCCGGACGAACGGCATTTGAAGCTGGTATTCGGTCGTTAAGGAGGAACAGGAAATGAAAGCTACGAGAAGGCGGTTTTTGAGCGCCGCGGCGGGTTTCGCCGCCGCCGGGAATCTCAAGGCCGACGCGGGCCTGTTTCACGCCGTCTCGCTCAATCATTTGTCGCTGACGGTCCCGGACGTGAAGAAAGCCGGCGAGTATTACGCCGGGCTCTTGGGCGCGCGGATCTTTCGCGATATGGGCGAGCGGGGGCGAATGCTTGGGTTACAGCGCAACTACCTCGCGTTGTTTCAGGGAGACGAGCCCGGCCTCAACCATTTTTCTCCCGGCGTGGACGGCCACGACGAATCCGGAGCGGGCGACATCCTGAAGCGGCGCGGCTACGAGCCGTTCGAGCGCGCCCCGAATATCTGGGCCTGTCTCGACCCCGACGGCATTCAGCACCATCTCTCCGAGACGATGCGCCGCGAAGACCAGGTCGCCGAGGCGCTGCGCAAAGACCCCAACCCCGATTCCATCCTGCATGCGGTCGACGTGAACCACGTCGCCCTGCGCGTCAGCGATGTCGGCCGCTCGGTGGATTGGTACCAGGGGCTGATGGGCTTGCCGCTCATTCAACGCAGCGGCAACTCTGCGTTCCTCGGTCTGGGCGGCAATTTTCTCGCGCTGTTCCAAAGCGGCAACCCCGGAGGCGCCGCGCATTTCTGCTTCTCGGTGGACGACTACGAGCCACAGAGAGTGACCGCCAAGCTGGCCGCGCACGGCATTCAGGCTCGGAGGCGCGCGGACCGTCTCTACTTCGAGGACTTGAACGGCTTGACCGTCCAGGTTTGCGCAGAAGGCCACCAACCGTGAACGAAATTTCGCCGCGCACAAACCGAGTCGGAAGCGCTATCATCTGTAAGGCGCAATTCCCAAGACGTGTAAAGGAGCAAAACCGATGGATATGACTCGACGTGGATTTCTGGCGGCAGGCGGCGCGGCGCTCGCGCTCCCCGGTCTGCGCGCTCAGTCCGGCGCGACCCAATACGTTCGCTACACCGAGGGCAAGGTCACGCACTACGGCGAACTCGAAGGCGATGTCATCTACCCCCTCGACGGCAGCGTCCTGGGCAGCCGCAAACGCCGCGGCGGCAAGGTGAACCTCGCCGACGTGACTCTCCGCTATCCCGTCAAGAGCCCCAAGGTCCTCGCCGTCGGACTCAATTACAAGAGCCACATCGGCAATCGCCCGGCGCCGACCCGCCCCGAAATCTTCTACAAGCCCACCACGGCGCTGCAAGACCCCTTCGGGCCGATCATCGTCCCGCCGGGATCGAAAGATCTGCACTACGAGGCCGAATTCGTAATCGTCATGGGCAAGCGCGCCCGCCGCGTCTCCGAGGCCGACGCCGCAAGCTATATCCTCGGCTACACCTGCGGCAACGACGTCTCCGAGCGCAACTGGCAGAACGGTTCGATCGACAACGACCAAGACATGCAGTGGTGGCGGGGCAAGGGCTGCGACACCTTCGCGCCGATGGGGCCTTCCATCGCCGTCGGTCTGGACTACAACGCCCAGGAGATCGAGTTGCGCCTGAACGGCGCAGTCAAGCAGCAGCAGAAAATCAGCGACCTGTTGTTCGGGCCGCCAGCCATCGTCAGCTTCATCAGCCAACATGTCACGCTCGAACCCGGCGACGCCATCTTCACCGGCACGCCCGGCTCCACGAGCGCGATGAAAGCCGGCGACAAGGTAGAAGTCGAAATCAGCGGCATCGGCATTTTGGAGAACACGGTTCAGGCCTAGGCTCGACAGGCGGATGGCTTGAAGTATTGTCGATTACGCGAACGACCGTGTCGCGGAACTCGATGCTCCGCAGAGTATGGCGATGAAGGTCGATAGTGACGACAAAGCGTACTGTTGACGGCTGCCGGGTTGCTCTTTTCGTCCCGAGCGCAGCCGTGCCGCGAAACCTCCGCGCCCCCGTCAGCGCCCCCAATCTCATGCCGCGTATCTCGCTTGCCGCCCTTCTCCTGTTGGCGTCGGCCTCGGTACTGTCCGCCCAGTCCACCGCCGATTGCGGCGCGGCGAGTCATCTCCTCGACGTTTCCAAGTTCGCGGGCGCCGGCGAGCAGTACGCAAAACCAAGCGTCGAAGGCGCCTGCGAAGGCAATGATTTCGTCATCCGTTCCAACGGCATTCCCCACTACGAGTTCGTTCAAATCACCCCGAACCCTTTGACCGCACAAAAAAACGAGTTCCGCCTGCCCCGTCGTCCGCAACTCGCGGAAGAGCCTACCTCGATCCCCTTCCTCGGCTCGACCGGCGTGGCGGTCAACGGAATCGCCCTCTACGGACCCAACGAAGGCCCCGTCCCCGCGGTCGAGCGCTTCGGCGACCCGATCTTCAACGCCATCATGGACGAGTGCATGGGACACACCGCAGATCAGTACCACTACCACGCGCTCAATCAACCCTGTCTCACCGACGGCGTGAAGGAAGGGGCGCCGTCTCCGGTCCTGGGCTACGCGCTCGACGGCTTTCCGGTCCGCGGCCCCCTCGGCTGCGCCGACAAGAATTGCAACGCGGTCATTCGCTACGAAAGCTCGTGGGAAATGACCGGCGACCCGACCGTCAACGCCTGGCAAGCCTATACGTTCGTCGCAAAGGAAGAGCGGCAATTCCTCGACCGCTGCAACGGCCACAGCGGACCCGCAGGCGATTACCACTATCACGCCACCGCGACGTTTCCCTATATTCTGGGTTGCTATTCCGGAAAGCCCAACCTGCCCGAGCGGCCGCGGTCGAGCCGCGCCCGCCGCCCGCGTCCGGGAGGGCCGCGGCCCGGGCCGCCTGGCGGACCGGGCGCCGGACGCCGCGGCCCCCAGCCGGGAGGACGCAGCGGACCGCGCTTCCGACCGGGCGATCTTGCCGCCGCCGCCGCGCGTCTGGCCGTGACCGAGGAAGACTTGGCCGCGGTCATCGACCGGGAGGCATTGCGCGCCTACCTGCGCGACCCGGAAAACGTCTCGTTCGATTTCGCGGCGGCCGCCAAGAAACTTCACTTGAACGAGAAGGTTCTGCGCCATGCTCTGGAACAACAAATCCCGACGCCCGTGGCTTATAAGGGCCATCGTCCGGGCTGCACCACCACGCCCGAAGGCTATTTGCTCTGCCACCCCGACGCCGTTCATCGCTTGGTAGATCAAATACAGGGGCGGCCGCAGCCCTGACCGCATGCGATTGGAGAACAAATTGCTGTTACGAATCTTCCTGGCGGCGGCGCTGCCCGGACTCTTGTGCGCCAAGACCAACATTCTTTTCATGATCGCGGACGATCTCGGCTGGAACGACGTCGGCTATCACGGAAGCGAGATCGCAACGCCCAACATCGACGCGCTGGTCCGCAAAGGCGTCGAGCTCGACCGCTACTACGCTTTCCCTGTTTGCAGTCCCACCCGCGCGGCGTTGATGACGGGGCGCTCGCCGGTCCGCATGGGCATCGACAGCCCGATAGGCCCCAACGGCGGCCTGCCGTTGGACGAGCATCTCCTCCCCGAAACGCTGCGCGCCGCCGGCTACCAGACCTTAATGACCGGCAAGTGGCACCTAGGTCTGGAGCGAGCGGCCTCTCACCCCTACAACCGCGGCTTCGACCGTTCCCACGGGCATCTCGGCCCCGCCGTTGACTACTTCACCCACATCTGGAACGGCGGGCTGGACTGGCAGCGCAACGGGGAAGCGCTTCGCGAGGAGGGCTACTCCACCGAGCTCATCGTCCGCGAAGCCGTCTCCCTGATCGCGGGCCGCGACAAATCGAAGCCGATGTTCCTGTACGTCGCTTTCAACGCCCCGCACACGCCCCTGCAAGCGACCGAGAAATACCTCGACCGCTATGCCGGCATCGCCGATGTCAATCGAAAACACTTTGCCGCCATGGTCAGCGCCGTTGACGACGGCGTCGGCGCGATACTCGATACCCTGCGCGCCGAAGGACTGGACAAAGACACCATCGTCGTCTGGGTAAGCGACAACGGCGGCAACGAGAGGGCCGGGGCCGACAACAGCCCCTTCCGCGGGGGCAAGGGAAACGTGTTCGAAGGCGGAATCCGCGTGCCCGGAACGATCTACCGGCACGGCGTTCTGGAAGGGCGCAAGTTCACGCGGCAGATCACGGCGCACGATTGGTTCCCGACGCTGGCGGCCGCCGTGGGCGTCAAGCCGCAAAACGCCAAAAAATTTGACGGCCTGGACATGTGGGCCGTGCTTGCAGACGGCGCGGAACCGACCCGCGGCGACACGATCATCGGCGTCGACGGCCATTACGCCATATTCCGGGACGGCTGGAAATTCGTCGAATACACGCCCCGCAACGGCACGGAGACGACGACCCATCTGTTCCGTATCGAAGACGACCCCAACGAAGAGCACGACTTCATCGACGAAAAACCCGACTTGGCCCAGCAACTTCTCGCCGCGATTCGAGCCGTTCCGCGCCCGCCTTCAGTGAGCCGGGACGTCGGCCCCGCGAGCCGCCCCGGCGGAGCCCGCGGCAACAAGGCCGCGAAAAAGAAAGGCCGCCGGGGACCCGGAGCCCGTAATCCCCGCGAGGGTTGGCCGGAAGAAACCCGCGCCCCCTGGGTCGAGACTGCAATCCGCGACTAGAGGCGGGACAGGGAACGCATGCAATTGTCCCGAAAAACAAGGATTCCGCTCGCTTTTTCCGTTTCTCTCGCGGCCGTGTTTTTGTCGGCCGCATCGAGCTTGGCGGCCGCGGCCAACATCGTCTTTTTCCTGGCCGACGATCTCGGCTGGAACGACGTCGGCTACCACGGCAGCGAAATCCGCACGCCCAACATCGACCGCTTGGCCAAGGAAGGCGTCGAGCTCGACCGCTACTACGCTTTCCCTGTGTGCAGTCCCACCCGCGCGGCGTTGATGACGGGGCGCTCGCCGATCCGCATGGGCGTCGACCGCCCGATCGAAACCCAAAACGGCGTCCCGCTGGACGAGCGCTTCCTGCCGCAGATTCTGCAAGCCGCCGGCTACGAAACCATGATCGCCGGCAAGTGGCATCTCGGACTCGAGCACGTCGATTATTTCCCGGCGGCAAGAGGCTTCGACCGATGGTACGGCCACTTGGGGCCGGCCATCGATTACAACACTCATATCTGGAGCGGCGGACTCGATTGGAATCGCGACGGCAAGGCGATTCACGAGGAAGGCTACGCCACCGAGCTCATTGCCGCCGAAGCGGCGCGCAATCTGCGCGAGCGCGACAAGTCCAAGCCGGCGTTCCTCTACGTCTCCTTCAATGCTCCCCATGCGCCGCTGCAAGCGCCCAAGAGATACATCGACGGCTACGCCGGCATCGCCAACCGCAACCGCCGCATTTACGCCGCCATGGTCGAAGCGATGGATGACGCGGTCGGCGCAATCCTCGCCGCGCTCGAAGCCGAGGGAATGGCCGGCGATACGCTAATCGTCTGGGCCGACGACAACGGCGGAGCAGCCCGCTTCGGCGCCGACAACGCTCCTCTGCGCGGCGGCAAGGGCGGCTCTTTCGAGGGCGGCATTCGCGTGCCGGCGCTGATTCATTGGCCCGCGCAACTCGAACCGGCCAAGTTCGGGCAACAGATGACCGCGCTCGATTGGCTGCCGACCTTGACCGCGGCGCTGGGCATCGCTCCGAAGCCGGGCAAGAAGCTCGACGGCTACAACATGTGGCCCGCGCTGAAAAGCGGCGAGACGATCGCCCGCGGACCGACGCCGATCGGCATGCGCGACAGCTATAGCGTATTTCACGACGGCTGGAAGTACGTGGAGCACCGCGGGCGCGGCGAGAGCGAAGCGCTGCCCTACCTTTTCCGCATCCTCGACGATCCTGCTGAGAAGAACAATCTCATCGCCAAGCGCCCCGGCGTAGCCCGGGAAATGGCCGCGCTGTTGCACGCCATGCCCCGAGCGCCGACCGTCGCGCCCGACGTGCGACGGCCGGGTTCGGGCGGCCGCGGTCCAGGCCGCGGCGCAGGCGCGCAAGGCTGGAGCGAAATCACCGATATCCCCTGGGTCGAACGCGCAAAACGCGACTGAACGATCGACGCCGGCCGGTTCGCCTTCCCGGCGATAGCGCAACGGCCATACGCTACCCTGGTTGCTCGCCCCTGAGAAAGACCCTCCCATGAAACAAGAGCGATTCGGCTCGCGCATCGGCATGATGCTGGCCATGCTGGGCATGGCCGTCGGCACCGGCAACATCTGGCGCTTCCCCCGCATCGCCGCGAAAAACGGCGGCGGCGAGTTTCTCGTCGCCTGGATCGCATTTCTGTTGCTGTGGTCGATCCCCCTGATTTTGCTCGAGTTCGGGATGGGCCGCAGGACGCGTTCCGGGCCGGTGCGCTCGTTCGTCGATTTCATGGGGCCGCGCCGCGCCTGGATGGGCGCGTTCTGCGTCCTTGTCGCCGCCGGCATCATGTGCTACTACTCGGTCGTCGCCGGGTGGACCGCCCGCTATGCCCTGGCGTCGATCCTCGGCGAGATCCCCGAGTCGGCTCCCGGCGCGTTCTGGGCGCGCTTTACCGCTTCCGCTTGGCCCATCGTCCCCCACGCGCTGATGATCGGTCTGGCGGCCTTTGTCGTGGCCCGCGGCGCGCGGGCGATCGAGCGGGCGGCGCTGGTCCTGATGCCGGCTCTGCTCGTTCTCCTGGGAATCCTAGTTGTGCGGGCCGTCACCTTGCCGGGCGCATCCGACGGCCTGTCTTACCTGTTCAGCGTCGATTGGTCCCAGCTTTCCCGCGCCCGTATCTGGATCGAGGCGCTCACGCAAAATGCCTGGGACACCGGCGCCGGTTGGGGCTTGGTGCTCTGCTACGCCGCCTATCAGCGCGAGCGCGAAGACACCGCGCTGAACGCGTTCATCCTCCCCAGCGCCAACAATCTGATCTCCCTGATGGCCGGCGTAATGGTGCTGTGTACCGTTTTCTCGGTTGTCCCGCCGCTCATCGCGCAGGCCGCTGACAACCCCGAATCGCTGCGCGGACTCGGCAGCCTGGAAGACGCCGTCAGCGCGGGAACGCCGTTTTCCGCGCAGCTTATGCAGCAGACGATCTTTTCCGAAGACAACGCCGGCATCACTTTCATCTGGATGCCCCAACTCTTTCGCAGCCTCGCCTTCGGGCGTTTCTTCATGGCGGTATTTTTCCTGGCGCTGGCGGTCGCCGCCTTTACCAGCCTGACGGCAATGGTTGAGGTCGTTACCCGCGCGCTGACCGACTCCGGCATGACGCGCCGCACCGCCGTTCAGACGACGGCGGCAGGCGGCTTTCTGCTGGGCCTGCCCTCCGCGCTGTCGCTGAAAGTTCTCGAAAATCAGGATTGGGTTTGGAGCATGGCGTTGACCCTGTCGGGACTTTTCTTTGCCGCCGCGGTCATCGCCAAGGGCGTTCGGTCGTTCCGCAACGCCTATCTCAATCACGAGCACTCCGACATCGCCATCGGCTCGTGGTGGGATTTCACCATCTCCACGCTCGTCCCGGCCGAGGCAATCGGACTTTTCCTCTGGCTGCTGTACCAAGCTTGGCGGGACGATCCCGAAGGGTGGCTCCATCCGTTCAATCCGGAAAACGTTTTCAACGTCGGCACGGTGCTTTTCCAATTGGGAATCGTGCTGGCGGCCCTGCTTATTTTCAACCGGCGCATCGCCGCCTCGGTCTCGCGGAGTTGACCGCCCGTGCTGATTCTCAATGCGGAAGAAGTCAGAGCAGCGCTGCCGATGCCCGCGGCGGTCGAGGCTATGCGCACGGCATTCACGGCCCTTGCCGAGGGACGGGTCCAGGCTCCGCCCCGCTCGCTGCTGACAGGGGACGAAGGGCGGGGAACCGTCCTGACCATGCCCGCCGCATTGGCCGCTCCCGCGGCGCCGGCGGCGGCAGTCAAGATCGTTTCGGTCTTCCCGGAGAACAAACGCCGCGGTCTGCCGACGATTCACGGCGCGGTGATTGCCGTCGATCCCGAGACGGGCGTCCCCACCGCTCTTCTGGAAGGCGGGGCGCTGACCGCTATCCGCACGGGCGCCGCAAGCGGACTCGCAACCGACCTGCTCGCCCGCAAAGACAGCCGCGCGCTTGCCGTTTTCGGCAGCGGCGTCCAGGCGCGAACCCAGGCCGAGGCTGTTTGCTGCGTTCGTCCGATCGAAACTCTGTGGATCTGCAACCCGTCCGCCGGCAAAGCCGAGAAAATGGCGGCGCAGATCGGCGCCGCCGCTCCTTTCCCTGCCGACGTGCGGCCGGTGCGGTCGTCCCGCGAGGCGCTCGCCGCGGCCGATATCGTCTGCACCGCCACCACGTCTTTGACTCCGGTTTTCCGCGACGCGGAGCTGCGGCCGGGGACGCATATCAACGCCGTCGGCTCGTATCGGCCGCACGTCAGGGAAATACCCGCCGCAACCGTCCGCCGTTCGTATGTCGTGGTGGACCGGCGGGAGGCCGCGCTCGAAGAGGCCGGGGATCTCATCCGGCCCATCGAGGAGGGGATCATAACGCTCGATCACATTCAGTGCGAGTTGGGCGATTTGTTGCTCGGCGCGGACACGGGCCGCCCTGCGGACGAGCGCATCACCTTGTTCAAGTCCGTAGGCGTCGCGGCGCAGGACGCGGCGGCGGCTCAGGCGGTGCTGACCGCCGCCCGCAGCCGCGGACTGGGCGCAAACGTCGACTGGTAAGCCGCGCGCGGCGCCCAGAAACCCGAATTTCCTTCGCGAAAAAATTGAACGAATATCGGTATAGAGCAAAAGAGTTCCGCCGGAGTTTATGAACAATTTCCCCTTACTGGATCACGCGCTGGAAGCCGACACGGAGTTCAAGCCCGAAGCGCTGCTGGACGCGGTCCGGGCCCGTGACGGCAGGGAACCGGCCCGCGTGCCGTCGGTTTGCGCGCTCGACTTCGACGGCGACCTGGTCGATGCGTTGAAAGCCGCCGGGGCGACCTCGAAGTCGGAACATTGGGCTTGTTTCCATACCGCGATGGAGGTGCTGCGCATCGACGACATCGAGGTCGGCATCGTGGACCGCACTATCGGCGGCCCCTATGCGGTGCTCATTGCCGAACAGATGGCCGTTTCGGGCGCAAAGGCGATTATCGGCCTGGCCTCCGCCGGAAGAATCGACCCGCAATTGCCGCTGCCCAGCCTCGTGGTTCCCACCAAGGCGCTGCGCGACGAAGGAACGTCGCTGCACTACATCCCGCCTTCGCGTTACGTCGATGCGCCCGAGCCGGCGGCGTCCATCCTTGCGCAGGAGCTCGCCGGGACGGGCTTGCCCGTGGCCCGCGGAGCGGTGTGGACAACCGACGCGCCGTACCGCGAAACGGCTGCGCAAATCCGCGCCGCCGCCGCCGAGGGCATCCTGGCCGTCGAGATGCAGGCGGCCTCGCTCTTCGCGCTCGCCCAAGCGCGGCGGACGGCCATCGGAATGGTTGTCCATGTGACGAATGCGCCCGGCGGCGAAGACAGCAACTTCGACAAGGGCGCCGGCGACGCAGACCGCGAAATCTTGCGGCGGATCGCCCGCGCCGGGCGGCGGATAGCTGCTGCCGCCGCCGGCCCTGCCTACCGCTCGATCCCGTAGCAGTAAAGAACGCCGTCGAAAGTGGCGATATAAACCCGCCCGTTGGCGATCGAAAGGCCGCTCCAGTGGTTCCACGAGGTAATTTCGTCGCCGCTCGACCAGAGTTCTTTCCCCGTGCGAGCGTCCAGCGCATAGAGCACCGCGTGCGACGAGCCGGCGATCCGTTCTTCTGCCGTGTTGGTCAGCCCGACGTCGAACATCGCCTGGTGCGTGTCCTCGCCGTTGCCGAAGGCGAAGACGATGCCGTTGGCGATCACCGGCGGCTCCGCGCGGTTCATGTCGCGCGAAATCCAGGCCGGCGCCAGCCAGGTTCCCTCGTCCCTGTCCTCGACCTTGAAAGCGACGATGGCGCCGTCCTCGACCTCGCCGTACTCGATCGGAGCATGAAACCGGGAGTGCTTCGGCCCCCAGATCGGCGTCAGCACCCATACCGTCCCGTCCTCGTCTTCCCAACCGGCCATCGAGCCCCAGACGCCGGCCGAGGCGAAGTTCACCTCCTCGTTGCAGATCAGCGGAGAGCGGTAAAGGGGCGTGCGGTGATCGTCGCCGCCGATCGACTCCAGGTCCATCAGATAGATGCGGCACTCCTTGCCCGCATCGACCATCAACTCCCGACCCTTGTAGGGGAAGATCGCCGGCGTGACCTGCATGTCGAGGTCGCGCTTGAAAAGCCACTCGGCATTCGACGGCCCGTAGTAGTCGTAAAGCTCCAGCGATTTGGAATCGGGGTCTTGCTGCAAGCCGATAATGCCGTTGCCGAATACGCCGTTCTCGGGGTCCCAGACGCCGTCGCCCGTTCCCGTGTACATCACTTTTTGCGAGCTGACCGCCGGACCCGTGCGGCCCCACATGCCGCCCCCCGCCGGCCCCCAACTGCCGACGATATCAGTCGCCAGGTCGTAGGTGTAAGCCATGTTCGGGTTGCCGCCGCAGCGCTGCGCGCTGTGCGTGTAGATGACGTTATCGACCAGATTCAGCGCGTAGGGCTTGCCGTTCGGCGGCATGAACTTCGCCGGCGGAGCGATGTCTTCGCCGTCGGCCAAGTTGACGCGCCGCAGCCTGCCGTCCCAGGAAACCGCGTAAACCGTGTACTTTCCCGGCGTATCCGTCGGGCCGATCGTCGGCGTCGCGGTCAGCCCCCCCGGGCACAGCAGATAATGCGGCCGGTCGCCGGGCCGGGGTTTCCATTCGTTGTCAAAGTGCTTGCTCCAGATCAGTTTTCCCGTTGCTGCGTCGATGGCGAAGAGGTTGTCCGAAACCCCCGCGACCAGGGCAATCTGCTTCGGGCCGTCGATGGTCTCGACGCGCTCCGCGATCAGGGGAGGGAAGAGCGAGTGCATCTGCCGCGGCTCGTTGTCGAGCTTGATCTTCCACAGCAGCTTGGTCTCGGCAACGTTTTCGAGCGTGAAGATCGTCTCGTCTTTTTGCCACGCCGTGCGCTGGGGGTTGCCGCCGTCGGTCAGCCAGTCCGCGCTCCGCAGCGGCGCGGAAGCGAGCAGCACGGCGAAGGAACAAATCA
Organism: uncultured Bryobacterales bacterium; assembly: GCA_958295955.1. Classification (GTDB taxonomy): domain Bacteria; phylum Acidobacteriota; class Terriglobia; order Bryobacterales; family UBA6623; genus CATQHP01. Next base: position 130,025 of record OY282420.1, read on the forward strand.
GAATTCGTATTGCCAAGGTCGGCCTCGTTGAGCCATTTTATTACATCCGCTATATTGATTTTTGGCGGACAGTCGAAGCCGCCTGAAGAATCCGCCATGAAACGGCCCGTCGCCAACATCGCCAAAACGACCGCGTGCTTGATTTTCTTGACGACCGCGGCGTCCGCCGACGACTGGACAACCGCCGGCAACGACGCCCAGCGCTCCGGCTGGGTTCGCGCGGATACGAAGATCTCGGCCTCCTCCGTCCGCTCGCCGGAATTTCAAATGCTCTGGAAGATGCCGCTCGACAACGAGGCGCGGCAGGGGAACGCCTTGACGGCGCCCGTCCTGCTCGACTTCCTGATCAGCCACCGCGGTTTCCGCTCGCTCGCTTTCATCGCAGGAAGCTCGGGCGCCGTGTTCACGATGGACACCGATCTGGCCAGACCCGAATGGAGCCGCCCGCTGGGAGGCGCCGCGGGCGGCGGCTCGGCCGCGTGTCCGGGCGGCATGACCGCGAATCTCTCGCGGCCCACCGCGGCGGCGCTGCCTTCGCTCGGCGGCTTCGCCGCCCGCGGGCGGCGCACTCCCGGTAAAAGCGGCGTCGGCGCGCCCAAGGAGGGCGCCGTAACGCTGGCGGCCCCAGAGGCCCGCGCTCCGGCCCGGCCTCCCGTTTCCCGCCCGCGCAACGCGCGCATCAGGCCGCCCGCCGGCCGCTCTCTGCGCGGTCTGAGCTTGGTTTATGCGCTGTCGTCCGGCGGCATGCTGCATGCGCTCTACACTTCCAACGGCCATGACCACGACTCCCCCGTCCCCTTCCTTCCGGCGAACGCCAACGCAAAAGGATTGATCGTCGTCGACAACGTCGCCTACGTTGCCACGTCCAACGGTTGCGGCGGCGCGCCCGACGGCGTCTGGGCGCTCGATCTCCAAACGGAAAAAGTCTTCCATTGGCGATCGACCGGCGGTTCCGTAGCCGGGCTGCTCGGCCCGGCGATCGGTCCGGACGGCGTCGTCTATGCCGCGACGGAGCAGGGCGGCATCGTTGCGCTCGAAGCGAAAAGCCTCAAGCCGCTGGCGTCGAGTCCCGGCGGCGGCTTCCGCTCCTCGCCGCTCGTCCTGGACTACAAGGGAAAGGATTATATCGCCGCGGCCGCCGCCGACGGCTCGCTGCACCTGTACGCCGCCGCCGACCTCGGCGCGCCGGCGGCAAAAACCGAGGCGTTCTCCGACAACGAATTTTCGCCGGGCGCGGCGGCGACGTGGCGCGGCGCGGACGGCGCGCATTGGATATTGATTCCGAGCGTAGCGGACGGCAAAGGCTCCGTCGCCGCCTGGAAAATCGTCGACCGCGGCGGAAAACCCACTCTCGAAAAGGGCTGGGAGTCCGCGCGGATGGATACGCCTCTGCCGCCGATCGTGGTCAACGGCGTAGTCTTCGCCGTCGCGGGCGGCCGCCCGGGTTCGACGCCCGCCAAGCTCTACGCGCTCGACGGCGCGACGGGCGAGACCCTGTGGGACAGTGGCGGCGCCGTTACGGCCGCCGCCTCCGGCTACGCCCTGTCCGCCGGCCCGGCCCACGTCTATTTGACGACGGCGGACAGCGCCCTCTATGCCTTCGGCATCCCCATCGAACACTGAGCGCCAAGCGGCCCGGCCATGAAGTTCCCCGGCGATACCGTGTTCCCGTTCCTTCTGTTAGCGGCGGTGTCGGCGCCGGCTGTCCTGCCGGCCCGGGCGCAGCTTCCCGCGGGCCCCGGCCGGGCGGAGACGGAAAAGCTCTGCCAAGCCTGCCACGAAATGGCCAAGTCCGTGTCGTTGCGCCAGGACCGCAACGGTTGGGGCAACACCTTGAAGAAAATGATGGTCCTGGGCATGAAAGCCCCCGACGAAGACCTGCATCTCGTGCTCGCATACCTGAGCAAGAACTTTCCCGCCGAAGAGTTGCCGCCGGTCGACGTCAACAAGGCGCGGGCGATCCAACTCGAAAGCCGCATGTCGCTCAGACGTTCCGAGGCCGCCGCCATTCTCCGCTACCGCAAAGAGCACGGCAACTTCCGCTCGCTGGAAGACCTGCTCAAGGTTCCCGGCATCGACGCCGCCAAGATCGAGGCCAAGAAACACATCCTGGTGTTTGCGGGCGCGGAGCCGCGGCGGCAGGAAGCCGCGCCGAGCAGGGAATAGGGGGGAAAGAGCGGACGCAGGGGCGCAGACGCTCAATTGCCGCGCCGCCGCCCGCTTGCCCGCCGTCTCCGGGTCTGCCGTCCCGCGCCGCGCTCGCGGCGCAGCGAAGGCTGCGCGGCGTCGTAGTCAGGGTTTTCCCGCGGAAGCTTCGCCCCGACGCTCTGCAAATAGGCCGACAACCGCGTATCCAACTCGGCTGCCTTGGCCGGCATGGCGGCAGCCAGATTCCGCTTCTCGCCAAGGTCTTTCGACAAATCGAACAAGAGCCGTTCGCCGCTCTCGTAAAAGCGGATCAACTTGAACTCCCCGGCAACGATCGCCGACGCCGGCCCCAGCGGGTCGAAATCGTAGTGCGGGAAATGGAAAACCAACTCCCGCAGCGGACGCTCGACGCGCCCGTTTCCGCCGTTTTTCAACACTTCGGCCAAGCTCCCGCCCTCAAGCCCGTCGGGCAGGCGGTCGATGCCGGCCAACTCCGCCAGGGTGGGAACCAGATCCGCCCCCGTAGCCGCCGTCCGCGACACCGAGCCGGGCGCGATCCCCGGACCGCGTATCAGGAACGGAACCCGCAAACCGCCTTCCCAAACCGACCCCTTGCCCTGCGTGAGCGGACCGTTCGCAGCGCCGCCCGTGCCGTGATCGGTCGTGTAGAAAACGTAAGTGTCGCCGGCGATGCCCAACTCGTCGATCTTGTCGAGAATCGTGCCGAGGGCGGTGTCCATGTCGAAAATCACCGCGGCCGCGCCAGCGCTGCGTCCGATGCCCCATCCGCGCGCCTTTTCATTGGTAGCCTCCAGCGCATCGGCCGCGCTGCGCCCGCCGTAGTGAGAAATCTGCAAATAGAAAGGCTTGCCGGCGGCCGCCTGCCGCTCGATGAAATCGACCCCGCGCTCGGTTATGCCGTAAGCTTCGGTCGGATTCGGATGCTGCACGTTGTCCGGCCCGCCGTTGCGGGTCGCCCCGTCGCTCTCCGCGAAACCGTGCCCGCTCGGATCGATGCCGCCGACGTGCCATTTGCCGAAGTGGGCCGACACGTATCCGGCGCCGCCGAGAAGCTCGGCTACGGTCGTTTCGTCCGGCGGCAGTTCCAGCAGCGCCTCGGGCTCCAGCAGTTTGGGATTCGATCCGGCGCGCGCCGTCACGAAAGTCATGCCCAGCTTGGCCGGACTCTTGCCCGTAAGGTAGGTCGCCCGCGAGGGCGTACAGCGGGGCGAAGGCGCGTAAAACCTTGTCCAACGCATCCCTTCTTCGGCCAGCCGCGCCAGATGGGGAGTGCGGAACACCGCGCTCGCCGACTCCGGCACATTCGGGTCCATGCGCGCGGAAGTGCTGTTCCAGCCCTGCCCCTCGCCGAGAATCAGGACGAAGTTCGGTTTGCCTGCCTGAGAACCCGAAGCGAAGCAGAGGCAGCCGGCGGCCAGGACGAGCAGGCGAATCGCGCGCATTCCGGTTTTACAGGCGTACAGCGGGCTTGCATCGTTAGCCAGGCGCCGCAAATAATTTTCTCCGGTATTATTGCTGTCCGTCAGCCGCCGCGCCGTCTTTGGGCGGCGCTTTGTAAACCGTGCCCTTGGGGGCTTCCTCGTCGTACAGCTTGACCGTAGTCCGCACGCCCGGCTTCAGGGTCTGCACCCGGGACCAATCGGATTTGGGCGGGAAGCGATCTGCGGAATCGGGTTTGCCTTGCGCGCCCGCTGGTGAAACGATGCTCAGGGCAAGCAGTCCGGCAACCCCGAGAGACAGCGGCAGACGTTCCGGTTTCATCTTCGATCGGTGAAGCGCAGCCGATTGCGCCATTGCTCTTCCGTCCGGACATCGCCGACTTCGCTAGTATTTGTAGAGAAAAAGGCAGACCAGCCATGAGCGACTCGACAAGAAGAGAATTCGTTCGCGCGGCCGCGGCCTCGACCGCCGGCGCCTCGATGCTCGGCGCGCCGGCGCTTGCCGCCGGGCGGTTAAGCGCCAACGACCGCATCCGCGCGGCGGTGGTCGGCCTGCGCGGCCGGGGGCGCTCGCACATTGCCGCCGTCGAGAAACTCGCCGCCAAGAACGTCGAGTTGGCCGCGCTGTGCGACATCGACGAGTCGGTCATGGCCCAACGTCTCCGCGACCACGTCGAACGCACCGGCAACAAGCCCGCCGTTTACTACGACATCCGCAAGCTGCTCGAAGACAAGTCAATCGACGTGGTGTTCCAGGCCACGCCGAATCACTGGCACGCGCTGGGCACGATCTGGGCCTGCCAGGCGGGCAAGGACGTCTATGTCGAAAAGCCGCTCTCGCACAATGCTTTCGAAGGCAAACAGGCCGTCCGCGCCGCGCGCCGTTACGGCCGCATCGTTCAGCACGGCACGCAAAACCGCTCCAGCCCGGAAATCATCGAAGGCGTTCAAAAGCTCAAGGAGGGGCTGATCGGCAAGGTTTACCTGGCCCGCGGCCTCGCCTACAAATGGCGCAACAGCATCGGCGCGCACAAGAAAGGGCCGGTTCCCGCGGGCATCCATTACGACCTGTGGAAAGGCCCCGCTCCCGACCGCCCGTTCAGCAATCTGCGCCTGCACAACAAATGGCATTGGCAGTGGGACTACGGCAACGGCGAACTCGGCAACCAAGGCGTTCACCAACTCGACATGATGCGTTGGGCGCTCGACTTGCACGAGCATCCCAGCCGCGTGCAGTCGATGGGCGGCATGTTCGTTCACGAGGACGCCCAGGAGACCCCGAACGCCCAAACCGTCGCTTACGAATACGCAGGCCGCGACCTTTATTTGAATTTCGAGATTCGCCCCTGGATATCCAACGTCGAGGCCGGCATCGGCGAGAAATGGCCGACGCACGGCATCTGCACCGGCCTGCTCTTCTACGGCTCGGAAGGATACATGGCGCTGCCCCATTACGGCGCGTATTACACTTATCTCGGCAAAAACAAAAAACCCGGCCCCTTTGCCGAAGACCCGAAGGATAAAATCAAGAATCAGCCGCACTTCGACAACTTCATCGCCGCGGTGCGCAGCCGCAAGGTCGGCGATCTCAACGCCGATGTCGAAGAAGGCCACAAATCTTCGCTCATGGCTCACCTGGGCAACATCTCCTACCGGGTCAGGCGGCAGGTCCGCTTCGATTCGGCAACCGAGCGCATCGTCGACGATCCCGAGGCCGATGCGCTGCTGGCGCGGAAATATCGGGAACCGTTCGTCGTCCGCGAAGACGTCTGACCGTTTCCGAGTCGGGATAGCTTGAGCGCGCAAATCGCCAAATTGACCAGAACGCAAATCGCCGTCACCCAGGGAATGCAGTCGTTCTTCGGGACCCGTGACGAAAATATCCGGCTGCTGGAAGACGCTCTGGGCGTCCACACGCATCTTTCCGCCGAATGCCTTGAAATCGAAGGCGACGAAGCCCGCGTCCGCCGCGCAGGCGAAATCATCAGCGACTACGACGCCCTGGTGCAAGAGGGGCACCGTTTCTCGAACGGCGACGTGCGCGATTTTCTCAGCGTGGTCACGGCCGACTCCGCGGTCAGTCTGAAAAACCTGGTCCGCAGCAGCCGGCGGCGCCTTTGCGGCCGCAAATCGCTCACGCCCCGCAGCCTCAATCAGATGAAATACTTCGAGGCGATGGACCGCTCCGACATGGTGTTCGCCGTGGGACCCGCCGGAACGGGCAAGACGTATCTTGCCGTGGCCCACGCCGTATCGCAATTGCTGGCCAAGCGCGTGCGCCGCATCGTTCTGGCCCGTCCGGCCGTCGAAGCCGGCGAGCGCCTGGGTTTTCTGCCCGGCACGCTCCAGGAAAAGGTCAACCCGTACCTGCGCCCGCTCTACGACGCGCTGCACGACATGCTCGACCCCGACCGCATCGAACGCCTGCTCGACAACGGCATCATCGAGATCGCCCCGCTGGCCTTCATGCGCGGCCGCTCACTGAACGAAAGCGCCGTCATTCTCGACGAAGCCCAAAACGCGACCGCCGAGCAAATGAAGATGTTCATTACGCGTCTGGGGTTCGGCTCCAAGGCCGTCATCACCGGCGATATCACTCAAATCGATTTGCCGCAGGGCAAGCGCAGCGGGATGGTCGAAGCGATCGAGGTTCTTTCCGGCGTCCGGGGCATCCAATTCGTTTCTTTCGATGAGCAAGACGTCGTCCGCCACGACCTTGTGCAGCGCATCGTCCGCGCCTACGACCGCTATAATCGAAAGCAGCAGGAGAGTTGCGAACCGTCAGCCATGCGGGACGCAGCCCAGCCCGGCGAATAGTCAGCGTCGATGAGTTCCGACCCCGGCGAAGAACCCTGGTATTTCGAGAATCGCCAGCGAAAAGTCGCTTTCGACGAGCACGCCGTGCGCGCCTTTGTCGCCCGTATCGCCAAAGACATCGCCGCCGGCCGCGAGTTTGCCGTCGTCGTCGGCTCCGATGCGGCGACGCGCGCCGCCAACCGCCGTTTCCGCGGCGTTTCCCGCGCTACGGACGTGCTCTCGTTTCCCGACGGAGAGGGCGGCCGCCTCGGCGATCTGTTGCTCTCGGCCTTGCGGGCCGAGCGTCAAGCCGCGCACTTCGGCCACGGCATCGAGGACGAATTGAAAATCCTGGCGCTCCACGGACTGCTGCACCTGATGGGTTACGATCACGAGTCGGACGCGGGCGAGATGCATCGCGCCGAAAAGCGGTTGCGGCGCAAGTACGCATTGCCCAGCGGCCTGCTCGAAAGAGCCGCCTCATGAGCGCCGCTTGCACGGTTGCGGCGCTGGCGCTCAGCGCGGCCATTGCCCTTTCGTCGTATTTCGTGATCCTCTGCGTCGAGTCGCTGCGTTTCCGCCCGCACAAGGCCAACCGCTCGTTCGATTTTTTCGAGGCCGAGCTGCAGCCGCGCCTCGGCTTCGGCATCGAGAACGCCCTGAAACGCTTCGGCCTGCTGCGCCAGATCGGCCTGATCCTGCTCAGCATGGACCTGCTCTATCTCGGCTCGCTGACCCAACCGGTCGAATACGCTCTTGCCGAGGCGTTGATCCTGACCGTGACGGTCATGGTCGTCTTCTCGCAAATCGTCCCTTCGATACTCGTCACGCGCACCGAGGGCCGCTGGGCGCTGCGTTTCACGGGCATCGCCAAGGCGCTCGCCTGGTCGATCCAACCCATCGTCTTGTTGAGCAGTTTCGCTTCGTCGGTGGCCGCGCTCGGCGCGGAGGAGGAAAAAGAAAAGCCGGCCCATAGCGGCGGCGAAATCGAAGCTCTGCTCGACGCCGGCGAAGAAGAGGGACTCATCGGCGCCGGAGACCGCAAGTTGATTCAGTCCGTCGTGGAGTTCGGCGACAAGACCGTCCGCGAGGTCATGACGCCCCGGCCGCGCATGGTCGCGATCGAGGTCGAGCATACCCTCGAAGACGTGCGCCGCTTGATGCTCGCGGAAGAATACTCGCGCATTCCGGTCTATCGCGGCGCCATCGATAACGTCATCGGCTTCCTCCACAGCCGCGACACTCTCGAAGTGGACAAGGAGGAACGCCGGCGCACGCCGCTCCGCAAGGCGCTGCGCGATATCGCGCTCGTTCCCGAAACCAAGCCGATTTCCGAATTGATGAAGGAATTGCAGGAAAACAACGCGCAAATGGCGGTCGTCATCGACGAATACGGGCAAACGGCCGGCCTCGTCACGATGGAGGACATGATGGAGGAAATCGTCGGCGAGATCCGCGACGAAACCGAGCCCGATTTCGACGTTTCGCTGCAAGACGACGATTCGTTCATCGCTTCCGGCAATCTCGACCTCGACCGTTTGGAAGAGCTTGCGAATTTCCGGCCGAGCGAAGACCTCGAATCGACCACGCTCGGCGGACTGGTCTGCGAGCAACTCGGCCAAGTGCCGGCCGCGGGAGCGAAGTTCCGCCTCGAATGCCTCGATATCGAAGTGCTCGCGGCCGATGAGCGCCGCGTCAGCCAGGTGCGGGTGCGCCGCCGCGGCGCCGCGGAACAGGGCGGGGAAGTTTCTTCGTGAAGGCCGGCTTCGTCTCCATCCTGGGCCGCCCGAACGCCGGCAAGTCCACCTTGCTCAACGCCCTCGTCGGAACGAAGGTCTCGATCGTCAGCCAACGCGCGCAAACGACGCGCGACGCGATTCAGGGAGTTCTGACCGAAGCCCGCGGACAAATCGTTTTCATTGACAGCCCGGGCATGCATCGGCCGACCCAAGAGTTGGGCAAGCGCATGGCGCAGGAAATCGAGCGCGCGGCCGCCGGCAGCCACTTGGCGCTGTTGCTGATCGACGCCTCCGTTCCGCCGGCCGATGCCGACCGGCAAGCCGCGGAGACGGCCGGCGCCCTGCGCATGCCCGTTTTCGCCCTGCTCAACAAGATCGACAAGGTTGCCGACAAGACGAGGCTGCTGCCGCTCATCGAGCGCCTGCGGGAAATCCACGATTTCGCCGAATTCGTGCCCATCTCCGCCCGCAAGCGCATGCAACTCGACACGCTGCTCGAGCTGATCTTCGCGCGCCTGCCGCAATCTCCCGGCTATTTCCCGGACGATTACATCACCGACCAGCCGCAGCGGTTCCTGGCGTCGGAGTTGATTCGGGAACGCATCTTGCGCGAAACCCACGACGAGGTTCCCCACTCCGTCGCGGTGATCATCGAAGACTGGACTGAAAACGCAAGCCGCCTGCGCCTGTCCGCCGCGGTGATCGTCGAGCGCGAGGGGCAGAAAGCGATCCTCATCGGCAAAAAGGGAGCGAAGCTGAAGGACCTGGGCCGCAAGGCGAGGGAATCCCTCGAAGCCCGTTTCGGCTGCGCCGTATTCCTGGAGTTGTTCGTCAAGGTCCGGCCCAACTGGCGCAACAACCGCGAATTCGTCCGCGGCCTCGATTTTCGCCGGCTGCCGGGAGTCCTGTAGTCATTGCATAATGAATACGTTGTTATGTCTGTCGCGCGACGCCAATTCTTAGCGGCGCTGGCCGCCGCGGTCTCGCCCTTGCGGGGCGCCGGCGAGGACGACATCCTCTACGACAAAGTCCACCGCCGCCTGAACAACGACCGCGATCTGAAAATTCAAGGACTCAAGGTTGACGTGAGCGCCGGAGTGGTCACCGTGGACGGCGTCGTGCGCACGAAAAAGCAGCAACTGAAAGTCGTTAAAGTCGCCAAGATCAAAGGCGTGAAAAAGGTTGTCAACCGCGTCAAGGTCGCGCCGTAAGGCAAGGGAAGTGGCTGGGAGGCAGGGATTCGAACCCCGATAAACAGATCCAGAGTCTGTCGTGTTACCGTTACACTACCTCCCAGCAGTGCGGCCGGCGCGCTCACGGCGACATTTCCAGTATAGCCCGCTTCGTTCCGGCTCGCGCGGGGCCGGCGCAGGCGCGCAGGACTACCGCCCGTTGGGGGCCGGCGCGGGAATCCGTCCGGGATACGGCGCCGCGTCCCTTACGCGGTCAACGTATCGAAGGCCGTCTCGGACAATGAACTCATGCCCGGATTCCTGAACGATTCGGCCGACGCCCATCTCGCGCACGCCGGACCGCCTGGAGGCCCAACCGCGAATGGTGATAATTTGGCCGGGACGCAGGGAATCGCTTCTGAAGTTCCTGCGCCGCATCGGCCCGACCGCATGCGTCTCGGCCGTCCACCGGACCGGCTGACCCTCCGCATCCAACCGGGGGCGGTCGCCGTCGCCGATCTCGTCGATCACGATCAGGATATGGGGATTCATGTAATGGAATTCGACTACGGCCCCGCGCACGGCAATCGGACGGTTCGGATCGTATTCTCCGCGGAAACTATGGTGTCCCGGCGCCGAGGGAGGCATCGCAACGGCCAATGCGGCGAGCGCCGCCAAGCCGAGCCGCCGAACCCGGCCGGCGCGCGAACCCGCCGCAACTCCGCAACTTGCCTGTGACTGCGCCGCACGACCGGCCATGTTCTCCTCCACGATCCAGCCTCGTATAGGCGCACGGCAATGAGCATGGTTACGCTCGTCCCGAGCCGCGGAGGAAGGGTAAAATAGCAGGCGGCGGCGGCTTGCCGAACCGGGCGGCGAGCCGGCTTCGCCAATCGCATTGCTATGAAAATCGCTTTTGTCGGCGTGGGAGCCGTGGGCGGGTACTTCGGCGGCCGCATGGTTGAGCGCGGCCTCGATGTCGTATTTCTGGCGCGGCCGCAGACGGCCCGGGCGCTGCGGGACGGCGGTCTGCGCATCGAGAGCATTTTGGGGGACTGCTCGATCGCCCGCCCGAACGTCTGCGGCGACCCGGCGGCCGCGGCGCCGGTCGATATCGTCTTCCTGGCCGTCAAGGCGTACCAGGTAACCGCCGCCGCCGCGTTCGCCGCCCCCGCGGCAGGCGCGAACACGACCGTAATCCCGCTGCAGAACGGAGTCGATGCTCCCCAGGCCGCCGCCGCGGCGCTCGGTCAGGAACGCGTGCTCGGCGGACTCTCCAGGATTTTCAGCGAAAGAGTCGCCACCGGAAGGATACGCCACTCCGACATCCGGCCCTCGATCGCATTCGGCGAGATCGCCGGCGGAATCTCCGAACGCGTCGAACGCATCGCCGCGCACCTCGAGCCGACAGCAGGGATGGATGTTCAGACATCGGCGGACATCGTGACCGATATGTGGAAAAAGCTGATGCTGGTGGCTACCCTCGGCGCGGTCGGCGCGGCCGCGCGGGCGCCTGTCGGCGTCGTCCGCTCGATCCCTTCGCCGCGGCTGCTGCTGCAAGCGGTCGCCGGAGAAATCGCCGCGGTCGGCCGCGCCCGCGGAGCAAAAATTCCGCCCGATTTGCCCGCCAGCTGCCTCAAGGTCTTCGACAAGCTGATCCCCGAAACCACGGCCTCGATGCACCGCGATCTCGCGCGCGGGCTTCCGTCGGAGTTGAACGAGCAGGTCGGCGCGGTGATCCGCTACGGAGACGCGGCCGGCGTCGCAACGCCGGCGCTGGACGCGCTCCATGCCGCGCTGCTGCCCGGCGAGTTGCGCGCCCGCGGCGAGATCGGCTTCGACGACATCCCGGCGTAGCGCTCCGGCCGGGTCAGTCCCTGGCCGTCCGATAGGGGTAACCGTCTTGCGCCTGGCGCAGGTAGTCCAGCACCTCGCCGTCGAGTTCCGCCATCAGCTTCGCGCGCGATGAGTCGTCCGCAAGATTGTGCCGTTGGTAAGGGTCTTCCCGGTTGTCGTAGAGACACCAGCGGCCGATCTCCCCGCAAGCGTAGGTGTAGCGCTCGGTGCGAATCCCGCGGAAGAGCGGCGCGGGATGGTTCCTGCCTCCGCCGCCGGCTTGACTTTTGGAGACGTGCATCAGAAATTGATGCTCCGGCCCGCGGATGTCCTCGCCGCGGACGGCGCCGGAAAGGTCGTGCCCCATGCAGCTTTCGGGCACGGGAATCCCGGCGAGACCGCAAAGCGTCGGGTAGATGTCGATCGCGCCCAGCAGCGTGTCCGTCTTGCGCTTCGCCGGCATCCCCGGCGCGCGGACGATAAACGGCACGTGGCAGGACTCTTCGTGCGGCAGCCGCTTGCCCATGCGGTTATGCGCGCCCAGCATCTCGCCGTGGTCGGAGGTATAAACCACGATCGTGTTGTCCGCCTGTCCCGTCTCGTCGAGCGTTCGCAGCAAGCGCGCCATTTCGATGTCGATGCCCTCGATATGCGCGTTGTATCCCGTCAAATCCGTGCGGACGGCCCGCCCGCTGCCGCCGACGCCGCTGCGCCCTACGGATTCGACCGTATTCGGCCGCAACTGCAAGTCGCCCGCCGGATACTTCTTCATCAACTCCGGCGGCGCGTCGCGAAAAGGCGGATGCGGAGGATTCCACGAAATGACCAGCATCCAGGGCCGCGCGCGGTTGCGTTCGATGAAATCGATGGCGTCGTCGGTCATGTTGGTCGCGTTATATCCGGCCGGCCTCAACTCCTTGCCGGAAACGGGATCGAAAGTCGTCGAGCCGCCCTGATGGCTGTTGGTGCGGTACCAGGCGCGCCATTCCTGGAATCCGTGGCGCGCTTCGCCTTCCGGTTTCAGCGCAAGCCCTTCCGCGCCCCGCGCGTCAAGATGCCATTTGCCGACATATCCGGTGCTGTACCCGGCTTGTTGGAAAGCCTCGCCGAGCGAGAACTCCGACTGCCGCAGCGGATAGCTGTTATCGATCACGCCGGTCTGATAGGGCCAGCGTCCGGTCATCAGAATCGCGCGGTAAGGCGAGCAGACCGGGTAGTTTGAAATGCACTGCGTGAACGTCGTTCCCTGTGCGGCGAGCGCGGCGAGCGCAGGCGCCTCCGCGTCGTTGTATTCCTCGCCCGGCAGCGAGCACGCCCGATGCTGGTCGCTGAAAACATAAAGCAGATTGGGGCGGCGCCCCTGCCGGACCTGCGCGGCGGAAACGGCGGCGGTCGAAACTCCCGCGAGTCCGCGCAAGACATCGCGGCGGGTAGATTGGAGGCGCATACGGCGGTTATTCTAACAACTGTTTCAGCCGGCCGAAATATATTTGCGGTTGATGCGCAAGGCCACCGTGCTGAGTCCCAGCAAAAGCATTCCGAACGCGATCAGCGCGATCGGCCAGCCGACGACATCGGAAAAATGTTCGGCGGTGTAGTAACCGATATAACTTAAAATCGCAACTGTCGCGACTACGAGCGCGCCGCGGCTCTTGACCCGGATGCTGAAGAACGCGAGCCCGCAGGAGGCGCCCAAAAAAAGAATTTCCAACACGCTGCCTTCGATCAGAGAAAACAGGCCCGCCAACATTGCCGCCGAGCCCGCGAAGTACCAGAAAGACGTGACGACCGCATGCTCCGTGCGGTCGATCGAGCAACTGACTGACAAGATCGACAAGCCCAACGCAAAGGCGATCGAATCACGGTCGAGGCCGATCAAATCCATGCCGACCGCGCAAAAGCAAATCGCGAAGGTCAGCGTCATGAACAGCAGAACCGCGCGCTTCAACTTGACGAAGGCCAAAATCTGCTGAACGAACAAAACGCCGGAGGCAAGCAAGATCGCGTGACGCTCGTCACCCCCGCTCGAGAATTCTTCGATAGCCACCAAAATCCCCGTCGGCTGCAGCAGCGCCGCCAACAAAAACAGAGGCGCCGCGATTTTCTCCCGGCGCTCGTCCGCGGCCGCGAGAAAGGCCGTTGCAAAAGCCGCTATGCCCGGAACGAGCGTAATGGCGATACGCGCAATCGAATTCATCGAGTCCCATCGCATCTCGATGAAAACTCCCAACCCGGCAAGCATGAATATCGCGCCCAGGCAGCCCAGCAGCCGCGTCAACGCCGATAATTTCGGAACGGAAGCCGCATCCCTTGCGGAAAGTTCAGCCAGAACGTCGGAAGCCTTGAGCTCATGTTCGCCGGCGATCTCGGCGATTCGCCGCAGCGCCTCTTCTTTTGCGGTCATGTTGCGTTACAAACCTTCCGGCGTGACGACCCAGCCGAGAAATCGCGCCGAATCCCAGTTGAATTTTTCGATCCGAGGGACCGTAACGACCGCCCCGTTCTTGCTGACCGCCAACCGGCTCGCGTGATAAAACGGCATAAGAAGATTGCGGTCGCGGCGCCGCGGCTCGCCGAACTCATACCCATCCGGCGCAGTGCGGCTCGAGTCGATGACTTGATCCCGAAACTCTGCAATCTCGACCGGGAGACCTGCTTTCGGCACATCGTCCGTCTCGGGCAGGGGCAAGCTGATCTCTCGAAGATTTCCATTCGAATGTTCGTACCGAAAGAGCCGCTCCCTACGAGCGTACAGATACTGCTCCTCCGGAAAGGCCCCATATCGGTACTGCTCCTCCGGAAAGGCCCGTATGCGCAGTTTCCGTTCCGGGCCGACATCGATTTCGAAGCGCCAACGAGACTGCCGGTGTGGATAAAATGACTCCCCCGCAAACAGAAAATCGTGCTGCGGGGGATCAATCAGCAAGCGCGGGATATAGGTCGCAAGCAGGAAAAAAACAACGACCGCCACCGGCAAAAGCGTACCGGCAACCAGCGGGGCATTTTCGCGAATCCACTTTCCGTTCGCCATGGCCCGGACGCGGTCCGTAACCGCGCTGCGCTTTACTATAGCAACTCGGGTTTTGAAGAGGAGTAACGGACAACCCCATGCGCAACTACGAAACGATGTTCTCCCTGCAAGGCAAAAAAGCCCTGATTGCCGGCGCCAGCCGCGGCATCGGCCTGGCGATCGCTCAGGCGGCGGCCGCCCACGGCGCCCACGCGGTGCTCGCCGCGCGTTCGACCGCTGCGCTCGAGCGCGAAGCCGCCGCTCTTGCCGCGCAGGGGTATTCCGCCGCAGCGCTGGCGCTCGATATCGCCGATCCCGACTCCGTCGACAAGGCCGCCGAGGCATGTTCCGACGCCGACATTCTGGTCAACGTCGCCGGAACGAACATCCGCAAGCGCTTTGAAGACTACACCGCCGAAGAATACGAGCGGATCATGCAAACGAATCTGCACGGCATCGTTCGCCTCACCCGCAATCTCGGCAAACGGATGATCGCCCGCGGCGCGGGAGGAAAAATCGTCAATATCGGCAGCTTGATGTCACTGTTGGGTCTGCCGCACCTTTCCATTTACGCAATGACCAAGAGCGCTCTCGCCGGTCTGACGCGCGCCTTGGCCGCGGAGTGGGCGGAGCACGGCATTCAGGTCAATTGCATCGCTCCCGGATTCATTCTTACCGACCTGAACCGCGCGATGTGGCAGCCGCCGGCAATGGCCGAGTGGCTCAAGGGCGCGCAGCCCAATCCGCGGCTCGGCGTCCCGGACGACATCGCCGGGCTGGCGGTCTTTCTGTCGAGCCCGGCGGCGGACTATATCACGGGGCAGGTCATCGCCTCCGACGGCGGCTACACGACAACCGCTCGCTGGCCCTTTGCCCCCTAGTCGCTGCCGGTTCTCGGCGGGAATGTTTACAATCGACAAGGGGCGGGGCAGGCCGCCGCATATCTCGCGATGTCGCTGATGCTGCAGGAAATCGAGGAACAGCCGCAGGCGCTGGCTCGAATGCTCGACGGCTGCGCGCAACAAGTCCGCGTTCTCGAACGCCGCTTCGCCGTCGAGAGGCCGGAGTCGATCGTTCTCGTTGCCCGCGGCACTTCCGACAACGCGGCGACGTTCGCGCGCTATCTGCTGGAGATTCTGTTAGGGATTCCGACGTCTTTGGCTGCGCCCTCGATCGCCACGGTTTACGACAGTCCGGCGCGCCGCAAACACACTCTCGTCGTGGGCATATCGCAATCCGGCGAATCGACCGACACCAATCTCTATCTCGAAAAAGCGGGCGCGGCGGGCGCGGTTACTCTGGGCATTACCAACGAGTCCGCAAGCAGTCTGGCGAAATTGGCCGACGAGGCGCTGAGCGTGCGCGTCGGCCCCGAGAAGAGCGTCGCCGCCACGAAGACCTATACCGGTCAACTCCTGGCGATCTATCTGCTCGCGCGGGCGCTGGGCGCGCGGATTCCGGAAGCGGCGCTGCGCAAGCTGCCGGAGCTGGTCGCGCGGCAACTGGAGTCGAAGGAACGGACCGCCGCGCTGGCCGAGCGCTACCGTTACATGGAGCACGCCGTGGTGGTGGGACGCGGATTGAATTATGCGAACGCCTTGGAGCTTGCGCTGAAGATGATGGAAACCAGCTACGTCGTCGCGGAAAGGTTTTCGGGCGCCGATTTCATGCACGGCCCGCTGGCGCTTGTGGAAAAAGGATTTCCCGTGTTCGTTTTCGCCCCGGGCGGCCCCGCGCGCAAGGGAACCGCAAAGCTGCTGGCGCGGCTGGCGGAAGCGGACGCCGAGACGATCGCGATCGGACCGCCGGCCGTTGTCCGCGGCCTTCCGGCCACGAAGCGAATTTTTCTGAACGGAGCAATTCCCTTTGTCCCCGACGGCCCGGAAGATCTGATGACGCCCATTCCGGCGATCGTTCCCGGACAACTGTTCGCCGCCTACCTGTCCGAGCACAAGGGACTCGACCCGGACCATCCGCGGATGCTCTCGAAAGTGACGCGGACGCTATAGGCCGCTTCGCGGCCGGTGGAGAGTGAAGAGTGAAGAGTGGAGAGACGGTCCTGCGCTTCAGCGGCGTCTCCAAGCGCTACTTCCTCGCCGACCGCGCGGTGGACGCTCTGCGCGATGTTTCGCTCGATATTGCGGGAGGAGAATTCGTAGCTTTGACGGGCCGCAGCGGTTGCGGCAAGAGCACATTCCTCAACCTGGCGGGGGCGATGGACTTTCCCACGTCGGGCAGCGTAGCCATCGACCGGCTGCGTACCGAAAAGATGTCCGCGGCCGAGCTCGACGCGGTGCGCCGCGGGCGGGTCGGGTTCGTGTTCCAGTTTTTCCAGTTGCTGCCGACCTTGAGCGCCGTCGAAAACGTCGAGCTTCCGCTGCAGCTTGCCGGCGATCGGCGTCCGCGCGCCCGGGCGCTCGAGGCGCTGGAGCTCGTCGAGGCGAACGGCCTCGCCGCGCGGCTGCCGCATCAACTTTCAGGCGGCGAGATGCAGCGGGTGGCGATCGCCCGCGCCCTCGTGCATTCCCCATCCGTCGTTCTCGCCGACGAGCCCATCGGCAATCTCGACAGCGAGAGCGCCGCGGTCGTCATGCGCCTGCTGCGGCGCATCGCCGACGAACTGCGCACAACCGTCGTCATGGCGACGCACAGCCTGGAATCCGCAGCCGTTGCGGACCGGATCGTGGCGCTGCGGGACGGCCGCATCGAAACGGTTTCGAAAGGCGTTTAAGCGGCGTTTTATGGGCGTTTAAGAGATGCATGCCGCGCGCCTGTTCTTCCGCCTGATCGTCCGCCCGCTGCTGCGCGAGCCGCTGCGCGCGCTGCTGACCGCGCTCGCCGCGGCTCTGGGCGTTGCGGTGGTCGCCGCCATCGATCTGGCCGCAGAGTCTTCTACGGGTTCGTTCCAATCTTCGCTGGAAACGCTCAGCGGTGAGGCGGTTTACGAGATTAGCGCCGTAGGCGGAGTGCCGGAGCGGGTACACGGCGATCTCGTCCGGCTGCCCTATCCCGGGCGGTTCGCCGCGCGCCTCGAAGACTATGCGCTGGTCGGCCCGCGCCGCGAGCGGGTTCCGTTCTTCGGCGTCGATCTCTTCGGCGACCCGGTCGCCGGGGCCGCGGCCGCCGCGTTCCGCGAGAACCTCGGGGAACGCTTGGCCGAGCCGGGGGTGCTTGCCGGCGCCGCTTTGGGCTATGTAGAAGGCGACACGGTTGAAATCACTGTCAACGACCGCGCGCACCGGCTGCGGGTCGCGGGCGTGCTGAGCCGCAGCGCAGCGCCGACGGAAGACCAAGACCGCTTCCTGGCGATGGATATCGCGCATGCCCAGCGCCTCTTGGACCGCCTCGGGAAGATCGACCGGATTTACGTTTACGATGCGCCCGAAAGCGAGGCGTGGCAGCGGGCGGTTCGCGCCGTTCTGCCTGACGGCGTTGCTTTCGAGCCTGCCGGCGCCCGCTCCGAAGGAAATCGGCGAATGCTGCGGGCGTTCCGTTTGAACCTCCGTGTTTTGAGCTTTATCGCAATGATCGTCGGGGCCTTCTTGATCTACAACACGATTGCGGTCTCGGTCGTGCGCAGGCGGACGGAGATCGGGGTTCTGCGCGCTCTGGGAGCTTCGCGCGCCGCGGTCCGCGCCGCGTTTTTGCTCGAAGGCGCGCTCTTCGGACTTGCCGGCAGCGCGCTGGGCATCCCGCTGGGATGGGTTCTGGCGGAGGGGGCGGTCGAGGCCATGAGCGCGACGGTCAGCTCGCTCTATGTCACTAGCACTCCGGGCGAAATTCGATTTTCCGTCGAGTCCGTGCTGGCTGCGGTCTCCTGCGGCTTGGGGACGGCGCTGCTCGCGGCCTGGCTGCCCGCCGCCGAGGCTTCGTCGGCGGCGCCCTCCGCGGCTATGGGCAGAGCGCGCATCGAGTACGACGCAAGACGGCGCAGCGGCGCGCATTTCCTGCGTGCCGTTTTTTGCGTCGCCGGCGGCGCGGCTCTTTGCTTCGTTCCGGCCTGGAACAGGATTCCCGTCGCCGGATACGCCGCGGCGATTCTGCTGATTGCCGGGGCGGCATTGGCAACGCCCGCGGCGGCGGAGCGCATCTTGCGCACGGCGGCGTATGTCATGGCAAGACTCTTCGGCGCGCAAGGCTTTCTGGCCGCTCGCGGACTCGCCGCGTCTCTGGCGCGAACTTCGGCGCTGGTAGCCGCGCTGGCGACCGCGGCGGCAATGACGGTCAGCATCGGCATCATGGTCGGCAGTTTCCGCGATACCGTGATCTTGTGGATGAACCGCCAACTCGCCGCCGACCTGTACGTTCGGCCCGTCGGGCGCGGGGGCGGCGGCTTTGCGCCTACCATGGCGCCGGAAATCGCCGACCGGATTCAAGCATTGCCCGAAGTGTCGGCCGTAGATCGTTTTCGCAGCTATGCGATTACTTATAATGGGCTGCCGGCGAAGCTGGCCTTCGGGCAGGTCGAGGTCCACGGCCGGCGGACGGCGACGCGCTTTCTCGAAGGGCCGGCGGAAGAAAAGATCTGGGCAAGCCTCGCTGCCGGCGACAATGTGATCGTCAGCGAACCGTTCAGCCGCAAGCACGACGTTCATGCAGGAGACTACATCACGTTGCCTCCGGCAGGCCGGCAGGCAGCGTTTCGGGTCGCCGGCGTCTATTACGACTATTCCGGCGAACAGGGCTTCATCGTCGGCGACCGGTCGATCTTTTTGCAGTATCTTCCCGACCCGCGGCCGAGTAACCTGGCCGTCTATCTTCATCCGGGAGTCGATGTGCGGCGCGCGCGGCAAGCCGTTATGGAGGCCGCGGGCGAGTACAGCATTTTTGCGGCGACCAACCGGACGTTAAGAGAGCAGGGAATTGCCGTGTTCGACCGGACGTTCGCCATTACCTATGCGCTTGAAGCCGTAGCCATCGTCGTCGCCGTACTGGGTATGGCGGGGGGGCTGCTCGCGCTCGTAATCGATCGGCGCCGGGAGATCGGCGTCCTGCGCTTCGTGGGCGCCTCGGCGCGGCAGATTCGGAAAATGGCGCTCGTACAGGCGGGATTGTTGGGGATGCTTGCGAACCTGATGGGTCTTGTGCTGGGCGTCGGGCTGTCGCTCGTCTTGATTTACGTTATCAACGAGCAGTCGTTCGGCTGGACGATTCAGTTTCATTGGCCGGTCGGACTGCTGCTCGCAGGCTTGACCGGCATTCATCTCTCCGCCGTGCTTGCCGGGTTGTATCCGGCACGACTTGCCGCGGCTGTCGATCCGAGCGAAGCGGTACACGAAGAATGATTTTTAATTTTCTGATTGTAATTGGGTTATTGATTCCATCGGTTGCCGCTTTCGAGCGCGCGCTGCCGGGTTACGCATTCGAGTTTCCGCGGGATCACTTCGAGCACCCGGCATTCGAAATCGAATGGTGGTACTACACGGGTAACGTCAAGACTGCCGGCGGGCGGCGTTTCGGCTACGAGTTGACCTTTTTTCGGCTCGCCGTCGCGCGCGGCGAGCCGCCGGAAACTCCTTGGGACGTCGACCGGGCGTATCTCGCGCACTTCGCCTTGAGCGACATCGAGGCGGGGCGGTTCTACCGCCGCGAGCGGTTGAACCGCGCGGGTCCCGGGTTGGCGGGCGCTGCGCACGAGAAGGCAGCCATTTGGAACGGCAACTGGAGCTCCCGCTGGACTGCCGACGGCGGGCAGTCGCTGTTTGCCGTTGCCGGCGATGTCGGCATCGACTTCACGCTGCGTCCCGTAAAGCCCCCGGTGGTGAACGGCGTGGACGGCGTGAGTCAGAAGTCGCAGGGGTTGGGCCGCGCGTCGCACTACATCTCGTTTACGCGGCTGGCGACAACCGGCCGTATTCACGTCGGCGGCGAGGTCTATGCCGTCGAAGGCGATTCATGGATGGATCACGAATTTTCTTCCGACAGCATGGGGCCGAATTTACAGGGCTGGGACTGGATGAGCATCCAGTTGAACGACGGCGCGGAGTTGATGTTATACGGCATGCGCCGCGAGGACGGCTCTCACGACGCTTTCTCTTCGGGAACGTTCGTCAATGCGCGCGGCGGCGCCGTCCACATCGAAGCCGCGGAATTCTCGCTGGAGCCGGGGCGTATCTGGCAGAGTCCGGATTCCGGCGCGCGGTATCCGGTCGAGTGGACGGTCCGCGTTCCCAAGCTCGAGATCGAGTTGCGCTGCGCGCCCGCGATGGACAGTCAGGAAATGTTCACGCGCGGGTCGGCGGCGCCGACTTATTGGGAAGGCGCCGTTCGCTACGAAGGGACGCGGGGCAGGGAACCGGTCGCCGGAGTCGGCTATTTGGAAATGACCGGCTACGACCGGAAAATACGGCTCGGCAGCGGCAATTGACGCGGCGGCGCGGCCGCCTGCTATTCCAACCGGAAACTGATGTCCGCCGCGGGCGCGGAATGCGTGAGCGCGCCGACCGAGGCGAAATCGGCGCCGCTCTCCGCGTAGGCGCGAATCGTGTCGATCCCGATGTTGCCCGATACCTCGACTTGGGCGCGCCCGCCGATGACCGCGACCGCTTCGCGGACCCGTTCGGGCGTGAAGTTGTCCAGCAGCAAGCGCCCTGCGCCGCAGGCAAGTGCTTCGCCGAGCTCGTCGATCGTTCGCACTTCAATCTCGATGGGCAAACTGCTGTTCCGGCGGCAGTTGTCGAACGCCCGCGCGACGCCGCCGGCCGCGGCGATGTGATTGTTTTTGATCAAAACGGCGTCGAACAGGCCGAGGCGATGGTTCGCGCCGCCCCCGGCCCGGACCGCCAGCTTGTCGAAGCGGCGCATTCCGGGCGCCGTTTTGCGCGTGTCGAGCACCTTGCACTTCGTGCCCGCTACGGCTGCGACGAATCTTCGCGTGGCCGTGGCGATCCCGCAGGCCCGTTGGAGCAGGTTCAGCGCCGTCCGCTCGAGCGCCAGCAGCCTGCGCGTCGAACCGCTGACGCGGGCGAAAACGGTTTCGGCCGGCAGCGCATTGCCGTCGCCGCGGAGCAGGCGCACTTCCTCTTGCCGGTAGATCGACGCCAACAACGGCGCGCCCGCCAGAGTCAGAGGCTCGCGGGCGAGGAAAAAGCCCGCTGCCCGCCGATCTTCCGGCACGCAGGCTATAGTGGTCACGTCGCCGGCGCCGATGTCTTCGGCCAGCGCCCGCTCCACGAGATCGACGATCTCGGGATGATCCCAGGTAAGCCGCTCGGCCGTGCTGTCGGTTCGATGCAGGAGCTTTTACCGCAATCAGGCCCAGGCGGCGCGGACCGCGGCCTCCAGTTCGTCAAGGGCGTTGGAAAAGAAATGGTCCGCCGTCTCGACCCAGGTAAGCTGCTTGGGGCCGAGCGTTCGCTCGTAAACCCGCTGAAGATTCTCGCGGGAGCCGTGTTCGTCGTTCGTGCCCTGGATGAAGTGTTTGGCGCAATTGCATTGTGACAAAAAGCTCCAATCGCCGTAGTTGACGGCCGTTCCGACGGCGACTACGCGCTCAATGCCTGGTTCGCCGCAGCACGTGCGCAGAGCGGTTCGCGAGCCGAACGAAAACCCGCCGGCGACCAGCGGAAGACCTGCGTACCGGCTGCGCATGTAGGCGAGCGCGGCCCGGCAGTCGTCCTGCTCGCCCCGCCCCTCGTCGTAGGAGCCTTCACTGGCGCCGACGCCGCGGAAGTTGAAGCGCAGGACGGCGGCGCCCGTCCGCCGCGCGGCCTTCGCCAGCCGAAAGACCACCTTGTTGCGCATGGTTCCGCCGTACAGGGGATGCGGGTGGCAGATCACCGCCGCGCGGGTAGGGGCCGCGCCGTCGCCGGGTTCTTCGTGCAACGCTTCCAGGCGGCCCGCCGGGCCGTTCAAAAATCGTGACTTCAGAATGCCGGGCATGACTAACGGTAGTTCGTAAACTGCATGTCGATGCCGAAATCCCTATCTTTCAACGCCGCGATGACGGCCTGCAAGTCGTCGCGCTTCTTGCCGCCGATACGCACCTGGTCGCCCTGAATCGACGCTTGAACTTTCAGCTTGGCGCCTTTCACGACTTTGACGATCTCGCGGGCTTTCTCGTTGGGAATGCCTTGTTGCAGAGCAATGTCCTGGACGACGCTCGAACCGGCGGCGGGGCGCACGGCCCCGAAGGTCAGCGCCTTCATCGGAACCTTGCGGCGGGTAAGCTTTTGCTGCAAAACGTCGCAGACCTGCTGCAAAACGAACTCGTCGGGGCAGCGCAAAACGATCTTGGGCGCCTCGCTATCGAGCTCGACCTCGCTGCCGGAGTTTTTGAGATCGTAGCGCTGCCGAATTTCTTTGATCGTTTGCTGAACGGCGTTTTGCACCTCGGGGAGGTCAACTTTGGAAACGATGTCGAACGTACTCTGAGCCATGCGCTTCGTATTAGGTTAGCAACTCGATGAATTGCAATGAGATATGCTTACGCGCTCAACCAGTCCGCGATCAGACCGGCCGCGCGCAATACCGGGCCGCAATGGCTTTCGAGAAATTCGGGCGGTAGCGGCCGGTCGAGCGGATGGGACTCCGCGGCCACGAGTGCGCCGGCGCCGTCGAAATCGACGTAGGCCAGCCTGGCGCGCAGGTCATCCTCGGGCAGTCCGAAAGCGCTTCCCGGCAAGAGCGCCACGCCCGCCTCGTGCAAGAGGCGTTGGCAAAGATCGGTTGCGGTGGCCACCCCGCGCGCCCGCAGACGGTCTCGATGGGACGCGAAGTCGGGAAACAGATAAAAGCCGCCCTCGGGTTCGTGGACCAGGACTCCGGCCTTGCGCAGCCGTTTCGCGCACTCGTGGCCCAAGGCCGCAAGTATGCGCCTCGACTGCACGATGTGCCGTTCGATGAGAGAGTCCGCTTGAAACGCCCGTACGGCCGCATATTGGATCGGGGCGCTCGTTGATGTATAGGTTTCGCTGGCGACATTGGCCATCGCTTCCAACAGCCGGCGCAGACTCGGCGGAAAGGTGAAAGTCCCCAACCGCCAGCCGCCTGCGCCGCACCACTTGCTCAGTCCGCCGGAAATGATCGTTCCCGAGGGATAGTAGCGGGCAATCGACACGTGCCGCCCGCGATGGTGCAGCTCGCCGTAGATCTCGTCGGAGAGCATAATCAGCCGATAACGCCGGGCGACTTGCGCGAGCTCTTTGAGCTGCTCCGCCGTGTAGGAGCCGCCGGTCGGATTCGACGGATAATTCAGCGCGACCAGCCGCGGGCGCTGCGGGTCGTCGCGGCAAAGCCGGTCGAGATCCCCGGGGGTGAGCCGCCAATAATTGGCGGGGTCGGTTTTGAGCCAGCGCACGTGACGGCCGATGATGTGCGCTTGCGGAGCGTACGAGACCCAACTCGGTATGGGGATTACGAGATCGCCGTAGTAGCTGAGTTGCAAGAGGAACATCAATTCCTTCGAACCCGGACCGATCAGGACATCGTCCGCGGTGCATTTGACATGTTGGCGCCGGCGCCGGTGGTAGTCCGCCACGGCCTCGCGAAGCGTTCGCAGCCCCTTCACCGCCAGATAGCTCTTTTGATGGGCATTGACGCGCAGAGATTCGACAACCGGTTCCGGGATAGGGAAGGGAGATTCACCGAGTCCCAAGCGGTAGATTGTGCGGCCTTCGTTGCGCAGCCGTTGCGATTCTTCGCTGATGGCCAGCGTAGCCGAAGTTCCGATTCCTCGAACATTCAGATTGAGCGAGTTCGAGCCGCCGGTCATACGTTCATTATGCGCGGACAACGGCCGGCGCCGGCCCGCCCGCGGCGCGGCCGATTCTACTTCCGAGAGCGGATGTATTCGACCAGGCGGTCTATGTTGCGCTCGCTGAGCCGGCCCACGTAAGCGGGCATCAGGTCGCCGCCGAACTGGATCTTGATGCGCATGTAGGCTTCGCTCGGCGCGGCCTTGGTCAACGGCGTCAACTCGTTCTGAAAGAAACGGAAAAGATTGGGGCCGAGCTTGGCCGGCTTGCCGGGATCGATGGCGTGGCAGACGATGCAGTTGTCCCGGTACAACTGCCTGCCGGCCGCGAGCGGCTTCTCCCATGGAGGCGCTTTACGCTCCGCCGCGGACGCGGCGCAGAGCGGCAGCAATGCCGCGAGCAGCAGGAGGCGGCGCATCAGTCCGGCTCCTGCTCGACGGAAACGGCGCCCGCGGCGCGGAGTTGCTCGATCAGGCGGTCCGCTTCGCCGCCAGGGCAGGGCAGTTGCAGAAACAGCCATGCGGAGTCCACCGCTTCGCCGGGGCCTGATTTGTTGCGGAAAAAACGCCCCTCGAGCAGAAACCCCAGCAGCGTGCCGAAAACGGCGCCGAGCATTGCCGCCTCGTAGCTGATGACCCCGATCGGCCAGAGCGACTTGATGGGCATTCCGCCGGTGACAAGCGGGTAATCGCTCTGCGTCCAGAGCATGAACAAGGTCATTCCCGTCCCGGCGGCGACTGCGCCGGCCACGGCGAGCAGCGACATCCGGCCGGGGCGGACCGCGGCGCCCGAGGCGATCTCTACCGGCTTCGCCGAATAGACAACCGTCCGCTCGCAGCCGGCGGAACGCAGGGCCGCTTCGAGCGCGGGACGGGCCGCGAACTTAGCCGTCAGCTTCATGTTCGTACTCCCAGACGGCGATGATCGGCACGGCCTTGACAAACAACAGATACAACAACGCCATCGAGGCGAAGGTCGCGGCTGTAATCACCAACTCCACGGCGGACGGTAGATAAGTTCCCGCGGCCGCCCGCAAAGGCGGGTTCGCGAGCGTCGGCAAAACGATCAAAAAGCGCTCCAGCCACATGCCTGCGAGCACCGAGAAACCGCTGAAGACGATCGTCGGAATCGTGCGCAATTTGCGGATGCCCAGCAAGACGAACGGAATCGCGAAGTTGCAGACCACCATCAGCACCGACGCCAGGCCGAAGCCTCCGTGCTCCCGCGCTTGAAAGACGTTCATTTCAAGTGGGTTGTTGCCGTACCAGACGGTCAGGTGCTCGGATGCGGTGAAGTAAAGCCAGACCACGCTCATGAGCAGCAACAGCTTCCCCAGGTTGTCGAAGTGGACGGGCCGCAGATAGTTTTCCAGCCGCAGAAATTTTCGAATGGCGGCCATCACGACCACCAGCGCGCCGATGCCGCTGAAAATCGCGCCCGCGACGAAATAAGGCGCGAAGATCGTCGAATGCCACATCGGCGCCAAAGACATCGAAAAGTCGAAGGCGACCACCGAGTGAACCGAAACCGCGATGGCGAGAATGATCACGGCCATCAGCTTGTTCGCCCGTTCCAGAGCATGCCATTGATAATCCGCGCCGCTCCAGCCCAGAGAGAGCAGCCCGCAGATTTTCGAGCGCAGCCCCGTCGTCCGCTTCGCCAGCAGCGCGAAATCGGGAATCAACGGCAAATACAGATAGAGAAAGCTGCCGGCGAGGTAGGTCAGGATCGCCGTCATGTCCCACACCAGCGGCGAACGGAAATTGGGCCAGAGCAGGCGCTCATTGGGGTAGGGCAACAGCCAATAGAAGAGCCATACCCGTCCGAGATGGATCAACGGAAACATGCCGCCAATCATCAGCGCGAACAGCGTAATCGCCTCGGCGGCGCGGGTGACGGGCTTGCGCCAGCCGGCGTCGGTTAAGCGCAGAATCGCGGAAATGAGCGTGCCCGCATGGGAGATGCCGATCCAGAAGACGAAGTTGACGATGTAGAAGCCCCAATAGACCGGCCGCGCCAGTCCGGTAACGACCATGCCGCGGTCGATCTGCAACCCCCAGGCAACGGCGCCCGCGGCAACGATCAGCGCACAGAATGCCGCCGCGGCGCAGTAGCCTGCGCCCGCTCCGCTCAGCGGCCGCAGCAGGTCTTGCCGGATGCGTTCTTCGGCCGCGGCCGCGGGCGTCATCGGCTAAGCGCCTTTCTCCAGATAGAACACGCGCGGCTTCGTGCCCAACTCGTCGAGCAGTTGCGTTGACCGCCCGCTTCCGGCCCACCGCGAAACTTTGCTCTCGGGGTCGGCGATGTCCCCGAACGCCATTGCTTCAGCCGGGCAGCCTTGCACGCAGGCGGGTTGAATATCGCCGTCGGCAAGCTCGCGGTTCTCTTCTTTGCTCTCCAGCTTGCCGCGTTGAATGCGCTGCAAGCAGAAGGTGCATTTCTCCATCACGCCGCCCGGACGAATCGAAACGTCGGGGTTGTGCTGCAATTCCAGGGGTTCGGGCCAGAACGGATCTTCGTAGTTGAAATAGCGGACCGTGTAGGGACAGTTGTTGGCGCAGTAGCGCGTGCCCACGCAGCGGTTATAAACCTGGACGTTCAGTCCTTCTTCGTTTTGATACGTCGCGTAAACCGGGCAGACCGGCTCGCACGGCGCGTCGTCGCACTGCTGGCACATGACGGGACGGTATTTGACCCTGATATCCGGGAAAGTTCCTTCGTAATAGCGGTCGATGCGGATCCAGTGTTTCATCCGCCCTCTTTCCGCTTCGTCCGGACTGGTCAGCGGCACGTTGTTTTCGGCGTGGCAGGCGACGACGCAGCCTTCGCACCCGGTGCAGCGGTCGAGGTCGATGGCCATGGCCCACTGCGGATGTTTTTTTTCAGTCATCGGCAATGCGATCTTTCGATACTCCCTGCGGCCGGCTACGAACGCGCCGGCTCTTCATCGCGGTCTATCCGCGTGAACTGCAAAAAACGGTCGGAGCGCCCGACTCGCTCGACGCGCGCCGGGCACGAGAAAATTTGCGCGCCCGCGCCTTCCGCAGATTCCGGCGGAAGCAGCGCCAAGGCGTCCGCCGTTCCTCCCAAACCCAGGCTCACGACTCCGGGAACCGCCGCCGGATTGACGTATGCCGGCGCCTCAACCGAGCCGGCAGCGGAGATCACCTTGAGGCGGTCGCCGTTGCGGACGCCGAGCGCGGCCGCGGCGTCGGGGTCGATCTCCAACGGCAGATCGAACATCAGCGACGAAGCCGGGTCGGGAAGCTGCCTCAACCAGGGCAAATCGGCCCCGCCGCCGTCGCCGTATTGGACGGAGGAGAAGGCTTGAAACGTTAGCGGATACGCGGACGCCGCCGGCGCGCCGGGAGCCGCGGCAGAGCCCCACGGCCCTTCGGGGTCGGGGGCCGCGGAGATTTCCGCGGAACGCTCTTGCCACCAGCCGCCTTGGCGTTCGGCGTAGGAGACGAACTCGCGCGTATCGGCAAAGCCGTCCTGCGCAGCGAATATCTCTTCATAGGGAGCCGGCGGAACGGCGGCGGACTTGCCCAGGCGCTTGGCGATAGCGGACAGCACATCTTCGCTTGCCCGCGTATCGTACAAGGGGCGGACGAACGACGGGCCGCCGGTCAGGGCGTATCCGGGGGCCGTTATGGGCGAGACAACGCGGCCGGCTTCGAGCGCGTCGTGGTCGGGCAGCAGCACGTCGGCGTGGGCGCTTGGCTGAAAAGCAATCACGGTCGCCGCGTCGAGTAGAGCCCGCACGCGGAGCGGGACCGCGGCGTCGGCGATGCCGTCGAGAAATACCGCCGTGGGGCGGGCGGCGCCGGTATCGACTGCGGCCGTATCCAGCGGGCGGGACGGCGCTTTCACGCCGCCCGCGCGGCCCACGTTGCCGAGAATCAGATTGAGCGCGTTGGCAACCGCCGCCGCGGCGACGGAGTTCCTGCGGACGATGCTTGCGCCGCCGATGACAACCGGGGCCGCGGCGGAGGCCAGACGCCCGGCGGCTTCTTCGACCCAAGACTGCCGCACGCCGCTTTGCATGCACAGCGCGGCAATATCCGCCTCGCGCAGCGTCGCCGCGAGAGCCGGGGGCAGGGAAGCGGCGTCCTTCCCGTGCCGCTGGAGGAGCAAGGCGCCGACTGCCAGCGCAAGCGCATGCTCGCCTCCCGGCGCGGCCGGCAGCCAACGGTCGGCCGCCCAGGCCGTCTGCGAAAACCGCGCCTCGGCATGGAATAACGCACCCCGAATGCTCTCGCGGCCACGCCGCATGTGACCGAAGCGCCGCGAATAGAACACCGGAGAGACCCAGCCGCCCAGAAAATCCGCGCCGATGCTCAGCACGAAGTCGGCATCCTGAATCTCGTACAGCGGAATGCCGTTCCAGCCGAAAGCATATTGCGCCGCGGCGCGCTCCACCTCGAAATCGAACGTTCCCGCCGTTCGCGCCGGAGCGTAACCGCATCCTTCGAGAAAAGACGAGACGGCGGCGCTTCGCGACCCGGACACGGCCGCGGCGAGGTACAAGACCTGTTGCGCAGACGCCGCGCGCAAAGCTTCCGACGCGCGGTCGAGAGCCGCGTCCCACGAGGCGTCTTCCAGAACGCCGGCAGCGTTGCGGATTTTCGGTCCGCGGGGACGGTCGGGATGGTAGAGCCGTTGCACCGCCGCCTGCCCGCGGCCGCAAATCCTGCCGCCGCTCACCGGATCGAGCGGGTTTCCTTCGATCTTCTTGACCGCGGCAATCGGCTTGCGCACTTTTTCGCCGTCGATCTCGAGGATGCGCTCCGCGCGCATGACGCGGACAATGGTTCCGCAGCCGGCAGGGCATTGCCGGCAAACGCTCGGGCGCCACTCCTCGACGCCGGGAACAATCTGTTCCTCGGGCACGAGCAAGGGAATGATCGCGTCGCCCTCGCGGCCGCAGGCGCCGGCGACCGCGCCTCCCGAGGCCGTTCCGACCAGCTTGAAAAAGTTCCGCCTGTCCATACGCTCTTGCAGTGTCTCTTTGCGCCGCGCTAGTTGTGGCAGGCCGCGCAATCCTCGCTCGCCCCTTGCTCGCGATGGCAGTTGAGACAGGTTCCCATTGTATGTTTCACGAGCGGCTGCGCCGTCACCGCCGCGGCCATATCGCCGTGGCAAACCGCGCAGCGAATCCCGGCGCGGACATGGGAGGCATGCCGAAAGAGCACGTGGCCCGCGCGGTTGAAGCGGTAAATGCGCACCCAGGGCGGCTCACGGCCGGCCGCGGCGAATGCCGCCAGTTTCCGCACTTCGGGCCGCTCGGTTGCGATCTTTTCGTGGCACAGCATGCATTTGCCGATGCCGGGGATGGTCGCCGCGTCGCCGACATCCGCCCGGCTATGGCAATCCACGCACTCCAGATTGAGCGCGGCGTGCTTGTTGTGGGGGAATTCGATCGGCTGCTCGGCGGCGAACACGATCGAAACGGCGGCGGCGGCCGGCAGTATGCGCCGCCCCCGGCGGAACAGAAGGCGCGCGAGCGATACGCCTCTCCTTTGCCGACCCATTGGGTTCATATTTTCGACGATTGGCGTCCGCCCGCGCAATCTCAAAGGAGCGGAACGACGGCCGAGCGGCCAAGCGACCATCATATACGCTTTAGCCGGCGGGAGTCTCCGTCGAGGCGCGCTTGGCGCGGCGGCGGTTGCCCTGACGCTCCATGCTCTATAGCGGTATCATTCTCCGTCCCCACGCGGGATGACCGCGGGGACGGCAGGTTGCCGTGACGCTCCATGCTCTATAAGCGGTATCATGAAAACTTGTCTAAAAGCCTTAGCGGATAAGACCGACCGCGGAACTCGCGTTCGGCAGCGCTGCCGCCGCCCCGTAACTTTCATTTTATGAACGAATCCACTCGTGTCGTCGTCACCGGTATCGGTTGCGTCTCTCCCAACGGTATCGGCCGCGAAAATTTTTGGGAGGCTACCCGCAATGGCGTCAGCGGGGTCAAGACTATCGAATCGTTCGATGTCGCCGACCTGAATTGCACCATTGCCGGCGAGATACGCGATTTCGACGAGGACGCCCACATCGACCGCAAGTACCGCAAGCACGTTTCGCGGGCCGTGGCGCTGGCGCGGGCCGCCGCGGGCGAAGCGTTAGACGACGCCGGCCTGGACACGGCATCGATGCCGCTCGAAGAATTGCGCGGCATCGGGGTGCTCGTCGGCTCCGGCGGGGGCAGCCAGGTCTTCACCGAAGACCAGTACCGCCTGTATTACGAATCCCGAGAAAGGGAAGTCAGCGTCTATACCGTTCCCACCTCCACGATCGGCGGCTTGGCCAGCGAAGTCTCGATGGGCTGCGGCGCCCGCGGATTGAGTCACATTATTTCCACCGGATGCACTTCGTCAACCGACGCCTTCTATTATGCGTCGCAGCACGTGCGCACGGGCATGCTGCAAACCGCGCTCGTCGGGGGAGTCGATGCGCCGCTGTCGTACCTCATCATCCGCGGATTTCAACTCATGCGGATCATGACCACCAAGTGGAATCACCAGCCCGATCGCGGCTCGCGGCCGTTTTCAGTCAACCGCAGCGGGTTCGTCATCGGCGAAGGCTCGTGGTTCTTCACCCTGGAGACGCTCGCGCGCGCCAAGGCCCGCGGCGCAAAGATTTACGGCGAGGTGGCCGGCTACGGCTCGAATTGCGAAGCCTATCACCGCGTGCGGCTGGATGAAGGCGGGGAAGATCCGGCGCTGTCAATGGAAATGGCCGTCCGCAACGCCGGAATCGAGAAACGGCAGATTCAGTACATTAACTTGCACGGCACTTCAACCGAGCTGAACGACCGCATTGAAACCAAAGCAGTTCGCAATTGCTTCGGCGCACATGCAGACCGCCTTTGCGGCTCGGCTCTGAAATCCATGATCGGGCACCCGCAGGGCGCGTCGGGCGCGGCGGGGATCGCGGCCACCTTGCTGGCCATGCGTGACGGCGTCTTGCCGCCGACGATCAACCTCGACGCTCCGGACCCGAACTGTGACCTGGACTACGTTGCGGACATCGGCCGCAAGCAGGATCTGGAGTTCGCGCTGTGCAACTGCATCGGTTTCGGCAGCAAGAACTCTTCGCTGGTCCTGCGGAAACTCGCCTGAGCGGTGAAGCAGTATGATGTAGGTGGATGCGGAGATTCAGAAAGTTGACATAATATATGTTATCGGAAATTACATTTGCGGCCTTGCTGCTCGCGGCGGCCCCGCCGCCGGCCGCCGTCGGCGCGAGTATCCGCGGGCAGCTCGCGCCAACGGTCGAGGGCCGGCCTCTGCAACTGGTTACGGCCTCCGGGCGCGCGGTCGACCTGGCGGCGGACGAGCTTTTGGAGCGCACGATGCGCGACCCGCAGCTTGCCGGACGCACCTGGGAGGCGCTCGGGCGCGAGGCGGCGGACGGCCGGTTCGCGGTCGACCGGGCGTTCACCATCAAAGACGGCCGGCGCTACCGCGTAACCTACTACTGCGAGATCTGCCATATCACGACATACGAACCCGGCCGCTGCATGTGCTGTCAGGAAAACACCGAGTTGCGCGAAATTCTTGAAGAGTGAGCGCCGATTCCATGTCCGCCGCCGCGCAACGATATTCCGCAACGAAAACCGCCGTTGACGGCGTTTCCGTCGTCCGCTTGACCAACGAGGCTGACGGCACGACCGTTTCGGTCGCGACCGGGGTCGGCAACATCGCTTACGAGTTCCTGGTCAACGGCAAGAATGCGTACTGGTTCCCCTACGAATCGGCCGCGAAGTTCGCCGCCGCCCCGCAGTTTTGCGGCAATCCGTTCCTCGCGCCCTGGGCCAATCGGCTGGATGAAAACGGTTACTACGCGAACGGCGCAAAATATCTTCTGAATCCCGGCCTCGGGAATTTCGAACGCGACCCGAGCGGCCAGCCGATTCATGGCTTGTTGGCCTACTCTCCGGCTTGGGAAGTTGTCGATTTGCAGGCGGACGGCAACTCGGCCTCGGTGACGAGCGAGCTGCGGTTCGGCGAGTTTCCCGCCCTGATGGCGCAATTTCCGTTTGCGCACGTGATAGAGATGACATACCGCCTAAACGGCCATACGCTGGAGACGCGCACCCGCGTTGTCAACCGCAGCGCCGAGGCGATGCCGTTGTCGATCGGCTACCATCCTTATTTTCAATTGCACGATGCGCCGCGGGATCGCTGGCGCGTTCACATTGCCGCGGAAAGCCTTTGGGAGCTCAACGGCAAGCTGACTCCAACCGGCAAAAAGCTGCCCGCAGCCGACCGCTTCCCGGAAGCGGACGACCTGGAGATCGAAGGAGTGTTTCTTGACCACGTTTTCGACGGCTTGCGGCGGGACGACGCCGGTTTTGCGCATTTCTCGGTTCGCGGAAAGCGTGAAAAGCTGACCGTCTCTTACGGGCCGAAATACTCGACGGCCGTGATTTACGCTCCCAACGGAAAGGGACGGAACTTCATCTGCTTCGAGCCGATGTCGGGCATCACCAATGCCTTCAACCTGGCCCATCGAGGACTGTACGCGGGCTTGCAGCAGATCGCTCCCGGCGAAACCTGGGAAGAGGTTTTCGCGGTTACGCCTACCGGTTTTTAAGTATCGGTTTTCAAGCGGCTTGGGGCGGCATTTGAAAGTCGTCTCGCGTATCCCGGAGCCATTGCTTCAAGAGACCGCGGTGGCGTTTCAACTCCGCGTTCCCCGCGTCCGAGAGGGCCAGGTTGCGCACTTCTCCGGGGTCGAGCGCAAGATCGAAAAACTGTTCCGGGCGGGCTCCTCCGTTGAACGCTGCGTACTTGTAGCGGGCGGTGCGCAGCATGCGCCCGGCGCGGTCGGGAAAACCGAGGTCGGCGAGCTCGCAGACGACGAATTCGCGGCCGAGCGGCTTGCCCTGGATCGCCGGCCGCAGGCTTACGCCCGCAACGCGGGCCGGCGGCGGCGCCCCGGCGTAGTCGCAGAGCGTAGGCACGATATCCGCTCCGGACGCGAGGGTCCGGCTATCGACCGCGCCGCGGCGTTCGATTCCCTTCCCGGCAACGATGAGCGGCACTTTGGCGGTTTCTTCCCAGAATGCGGCCTTTTGCGTCCAGCGGTGCGCGCCCATGCCTTCGCCGTGGTCGGACGTCAGCACGGCAACCGTGTTTTCCATGAGACCGCGGAAGCGCAGCGCCGAGAGCACGCGGCCGATTTGCCGGTCGACATCCTCGACCATGCGGTAGTAGTCGTGCAGATAGTGCCGGAAATCGTCGACTTTCCACTCCTTGGAAATATGCAGTGAATTGGACATGCGATTGTAGTTGGCCTCGCGGTGATAAATCACGTATTCAGGCTCTTGCGGGTCGCGCCAGAAGTTTCCCGGCGCCGGCGGATAGCGCGCGGTCGTCTCGTAATCGCGGCTTCCTTCGTGGCCGCGGATCCAATGGCAAATATCGTGAGGGTTCATGAAAGAGGCGACGAGCAGAAACGGCTCTTGCGGCCCCCGGTGCAGGAATTCGACGCACTTCGTGGCCAGCGGCTCGTCCATGTGCGCTCCGAGCGTATGGCCGCCGACCAGCGTTTCGAATCCTTCGGGTTCTCCGAAACCTTTGGGCAGGTGCCACTTGCCGGCATAGTACGTGCGGTAACCGTGTTTGCGGAAATGCCGGCCGAGGTTGGGAATGCCTTCCGCGATCGCTTGGCCGTTCTTTTCGACCCCGGTTTGATGCGGCATGAGGCCGGTCATGATGCTGCTGCGGGCCGGAGAACAGACCGGATAGGTGCAGTAGGATTCGGTGAAGCTCACGCCGCCGGCGGCGAGGCTGTCCATGGCCGGGGTTTTCAGATAGGGATTGCCGTTGGCGCCGAGAGCGGCCATCGACTGCTGGTCGGTCATGATCAGAACGATGTTGGGTTTGCTTCCCTGCGCCCGAGCGCGAGGAACGGCCGGCAGAGCGGCCGTCGATACGGCTCCGAAAAATGCGCGGCGCGATACGTTCCGAGGCATCGTGACCTTATTGTAAGCAACATTGCAAGCAACGGCCCGGCTGCGGCCGCCGGAGGGCATATCGGCAGAGCGCCGCCGCGCGGTTATGCTATGCTGGAAGGCAGGCTCGGATAGATAAGAAGCAGTTCCCTGCTCTCGCTTCTTCCTGCCGCAGGGACTTCCGCCGACCGGATCCCACTCAGATAGATACAGAGACACGGCAAATGCATAAGGTTGTCATCATCGGACACCGGGGGGCCGACGGCTTTCCTGAAAACACGATCCCCAGTTTCGAGCACGCGCTGGAACAGGGCGCTGACGGGTTCGAGCTTGACATCCGTAAATCCGGGGACGGGCAACTCGTAGTCGTACACGGCTCGGTTGTCGGCAGCCGTTCGGTTCAATCGACGCCCTACGAGAAGTTCCGCGATCTGGGAAACGGGTTCGAAGTGCCCTTGTTCGAGGATGTTCTGCAACGCTTCGGCAAGCAAACCTTCATGGATATCGAGTTCAAGACTGAGGGCTTCGAAGAGCAGGCGGTCGCGCTGATCAAACGTTGGGCGAACCTTTCGCAGGTGATGATCAGCGGATTCAACACCGACATGCTGAACAAGGTCTATGAGTTGTGTCCCGAGGTGCGCTTGGGATTCATTTACAACCGTACGCAAGACGAGGAGTCGCGGCACAACAGCCCGATCGACGTGGTGATTCCGCAATTCCGTCTGGCTTCGCGCGAGTTGCTCCGCGAGGTTCATGAGGAAGAATTGAAAGTTTTTGCCTGGACCGTAAACGAGGAATCCGAAATGCGGCGTCTGATCGCTTTGGGCGTGGACGGGATGATTACGGACAAACCGGCGCGTCTCGCGGCCGTTCTGGGGCGGTAGGGCCGCGGCTTCTGCGCCTACCCGATTCCGCAGCTTCAGCGGAACTACCGCCGCGCGGTCGCCTGTAGGATGAAAGGGACATGGACCGCGGCGAGCTCATCCTTGCGGGGCGCGAATTTCTGTTTCCGGCGGTTTTCCATTATTTCGATGAGCCGCTGGTAATCGAGCGGGCCAAGGATCAGTTCGTTTGGGATGCCGACGGGCGCCGCTATCTCGATTTTTTCGGCGGCATCGTCACGGTCAGCGTCGGTCATCTGAACGAGCGGGTCAACCGGGCGATTCACCGGCAGACGGATCGCCTGCAGCACGTTTCGACCCTGTTTGCCACGGAACCCCAGATCGCGCTGGCCAAGCGGATTGCCGAGGTTTCGCCGGCGGGAAAACTGACCAAATCGTTCTTTACCAACAGCGGAACCGAGGCTAACGAAACGGCGGTTCAGCTTGCCCGCTGCTACACGGGCAATACTGAAATCGTGGCGCTGCGCCACGGGTACCACGGGCGGACCGCCGCGGGCCGCGCGCTGAGCGGGCAGAACACGTGGCGGGGGCCGGCAGCGCAAAGCGGGATCGTCCACGCGCACAATGCTTACTGTTATCGCTGTCCGTTCGCCAAGACCTACCCGCAATGCGATCTGCAATGCGCCCGCGACGTCAAGGAATTGATCGAGACCGCCACATCCGGAGAAATTGCAGGATTCATCGCCGAGCCGATTCAAGGTGTAGGGGGATTCATCACCCCGCCCAAGGAGTACTTTCAGATCGTGGCGGAGATCGTCCGCGACCACGGCGGAATCTTCATCAGCGACGAGGTGCAAACCGCTTGGGGGCGAACCGGAGGCAAGTGGTTCGGAATCGAGCATTACGATGTCGTTCCCGAGGCGATGACCTTGGCCAAGGGGCTCGGCAACGGAATGCCGATCGGCGCGACTACCGCTCGGCCCGAGGTCGCGGATGCGCTCGATTACCTGACGCTGTCGACTTTCGGCGGGAATCCGGTGACGGCCGCGGCGGCGAAAGCCGTGATCGATTTCGTCGAAGACGAGAATCTGTTGGCGAATTGCGCAGTCGTCGGCGGGTACTTGCGCGAGGGATTGTCGGCCTTGCAGCAGCGCTATCCAATCATCGGCGACGTGCGGGGCATGGGGCTGATGCAAGCTCTGGAGCTCGTCCGCGACCCGGTCACGAAAGAGCCGGCGCCGCGGGAAACGGCCGCCTTGATGGAGAATGCCCGCCGGCAAGGGCTGTTGATCGGCAAGGGCGGATTGTACGGCAACGTGATCCGCATCAGTCCGCCGATGAACGTTTCGAAAAGCGACGTGGACGAGTTTCTGGCCGGTATGAATAGCGCGCTTGCCGATCAGGCGGCAGCGGCGGGCTGAGCCGGCCTTCCGGGCGGGAAGAGCGGTCTTCCCCGCCCTCGCTATGCGTCCGCTTCTTCGGCGTCCGGTTCCTCGGCTGCCGGCGCCTCGGCGGCCGGTTCCTCGGCGGCATTGCAGGCGACGAGTTCGTCGATGCGCTCTGCCGAATAGCCGATCGCCAGCAGGACTTCGCGGGTATGCTCGCCGCGGGCCGGCGAATCTCCATGAATTGCTCCCGGCGTGCCGCTCAGCTTGGGGAATACGCCAAGCTGCTCGTAAGCGCCGCCGTCTTTGGTTCGAGTCGGAACGATCATCTCCCGTAGAAACAGATGCTCGTCCTGAATCGCGTTGGCGACATCGCGGACCTCGGTGATGCAGACATCCTCGTCCTCGAAAATTTCCATCCAGTCGCCGACTTCCCTTTTCTGAAAAATACGGGTCAACTCAGCCATGAGCACCTGTTGGCGGTCGCCTTCGGCGTATTGATCCTCGATCAGATCCTCGCGCTCCAGAACCCTGCACAAGGTTTGCCAGAACCTAGGCTCGAGCGCTCCAAGAGCGAGATAGCGGCCGTTGCGGGCGGGATAGATGTTGTAACAGGCGTAGCGGCCGAACAGGCGCTCGTTGCCGCGCTTGGGTTTGCGCTTGGTAACGGTATAGTCCGCCACCTGGACAGGCAGCAACCCCAATACGCCGTCCAGCATCGCGATGTCGACCATTTGCCCCTTGCCGCCGGCGTTCCGCGCCTGCAGCGCGAGCAATATGCCGATAACGGTGGGCAGCGAGCCGGCGGCGACGTCGGCGATCTGGGCGCCGGGCATCAAGGGCATGCCGTCGGTATCTCCGATAAGGTCGAGCATGCCGCCCAGCGCGATGTAGTTGAGGTCATGGCCCGCGAGTTGGGAATAAAGGCCGTCCTGGCCGTAGCCGGTGAGCGCGGCATAGATGAGCTTGGGGTTGAGGCGGTGCAGCTTCTTGTAGCCCAGGTCGAGTTTTTCCATCACGCCGGGCCGGAAACCGTCGAGCACGATGTCGGCTTTCTCCGCCAGGGCCAGGAATGCTTCTTTCCCCTTGTCGTCCTTCAGGTTGAGGGCGACGCTCTTTTTGCCGCGGTTGATCGTTTCGAATACCGCGCCCTTGCCGTTGATCTGCGGCTGCCCATCCCGGGCGTAGTCGCCTTCGCCGGGCTTCTCGATCTTGATAACTTCCGCGCCGAAATTGGCCAGCATCGCGCTGGCGTAGGGGCCGGGCAGCAAGCGGCTCAAATCGAGCACCTGAATGCCGTCCAGCGGCCGCGTTCCGATTTTCCGCGGCTTCTGCGCGAATTTCGGAGATTTCGGCTCGGCGCCCGCCTTCTTCACCGCCTTTTTCATGGCCCGTTTGATGATCGGGCCGGGCAAGCGGCCTCTTGTCCGCTCAGTCGCGGGAGATGGGGTCGGCGGGGATTTTTCGTCCGGGGTGGTGGCTGTTTTTTTCGTGGCCATAGCAAACAAATTCTTTCCCGGAGGCCCGCATACCGCTAGAGTTCAATGGCTCACGGTAAAAAGCTCATGGGATCGCTGCGGGTACGACCCGATTCGCGGTCTTCCACCCTCGCTTCGACGGGGCGGACGCTTCAGCCGGCGGCTTGGCGGTCTCAATACGAACCCGGGGATATTGTGCCGAATCTTATTCTAGCAAAATTGGAACCGTTGCGCATCCCCCGCCTTTTCCGCTGCGTAGAAGCCGCAGCGGCGCCGCAACATGCCGTTCCCGCGGGAGCCGCCTGCCGGCGGGGCCGTGTTTTTCCGCTCAGGCGGCGCGGACGAGTTCCGTCCACAAGGCCCGGTAATACTTCAGATAGCGGTCGGGCTCGCAACTGGCCTGGGTCTCGACGAGCGTGTAACGGTTGTATCCACTGCCTTTGAGCAGGTGGAAGAGTTCGCCGTGCGGGTAGTCGGGAAGCTCGCGGAGATGCACGTTGAGGATGTGCTTTGCGAGCAACTCGAAGCTTTGGCGGACCGAGCCGTTGCGGATATCGGTGGGGTTGCAATTCCAGCAGATGCCCACGTTCTCGTGTCCGCAGGCATTCATGATGGCTTTCATGCGGGCCGGCTCCTGCGTTTTGCGGCCGTGAACCTCGACCCAGATTTCGACGCCGTAACGGGCGCCGATTTCACCGCATGTCCGCAGCGCTTCGCCGATGCGGCGGATGGTGACATCTTCGGGGACGTTTTCCGGGAGGCCGTTGGGGCGCACCTTGACGCCCCAGCAGCCCAGGTCGTGCGCGAGCTCGACGAAGCCTTGGGTCTCGTCGATGTTGGCTTGCCGCACCGAGGCGTCGGGCGAGTGGAACTCGCAGGCCGAACCCAGGCTCAAAAGGCGGACTTTGCTTCCGGCGAAGCGATCCCTGACGCGCTCGATCTCCCGGCGCGGAATGCCGGGTTCGACTCCGTGCATGTGGGTGCTGCGTAATTCGACGGCCTCGAAGCGGGCGGCCTCGAGCTTTTCGATGATGGTCTCGATGTCCCAGTTGCGGGCGACGTTGTAAGTGACAAGTCCGAGTCTCATGGCGGCGCCTCCAGCAGGAGAACTACGGGTACGGGCAGTGTAGCAGAGCGGCGCGGCAATCAGGAAGATATTCTCGGGTCGTAATCCATGTCGGCCGGCGCTGCCGCGCTGAAAGCCGCCGGCGCATCCGCCCACTCCTTGCGAGCGGTCACCTTCTTGAGGTCGGGCGCGGCGTAAACGAACCTCTCATCGTATTGGCGATAGAGTGTCTCGAAGAATCGTTCGAACCGCAGCGAGCTGCCGGGATCGGGGAACTCGTCGACGATTTTCCCTGCGCACTCAGGCTGAGTCGAGGCCAACGCGAGCGCGATTGCTTCGTAACGGCTGACACCGTCTCGAATGCCGCGTCTGTCGGCCAACTCGCGAAGCGCCGCGTGGAATCGACGAACCGACTCGACCGGTTGACCGTGGCCGTCAATCGCCACATCGTTCTCTACAAGCGGGCGAACGGCCCGGCTCTGCTCCGCTCCCGGCCCGCCAGGAACCGATCCGACTTCTTCGGCGCGGTTCGCCCGCATGACGAACAGGTAGCCGCAGACGAGCGGCGGGTAGGCAATGTGGAGATTGGTGCAATCACCAACTGCTTCCTCCATCCGATTCGTGAGATTCCTGAACGCCCCGATCGCCCCTTTGCACGAGACGGCAAACACCGGCCCGATTCCCTCCTTCGTCACGACCACGTCGACATCCTTCGTCTTGAGACCGCCGTAAACGGTGCGTTCGCCGCCGCCGCCGAGGCTCGGATTGTGGACCAACACCGGCCGCCGCCGGCCGGAGCGCCGTTGCTTGGGTATGATGATTGGCGATGCGCATCTTGAGGGTTTCGACCGCCGCCGTCTTTTGTTGCGCGGCGGCGGCGCAAAACGTTCCGTTGGAGGTCTCGCCCGGAATCGGCCCCGAGATCGTCGTTGCGTCGGACGACGCCTCCGTCACCGTCAACTGGAAGGACGAGGCGCAGCGCGAGTGGGCCGCCGTTTTCCGCCGGGATCCCGCCAAGGCGCCGATCGCCGCGGTGCGCGTGAACGGCCGGGACGTGCTGCGCGATGCGCGGCCGTTTTACCGGGCCGAGACGGGCAAGCGCCGCAAGGGGTGGAACGCATTCTTCGACTACCCGCCGGCGCATCCCGAGGGCACGCAAGCGTGGCAGGGCAGGCTGGCTCTGAAGTCGATTCGCGTGGAGGGCGTCGGCAACCGCGTGCGCGTTGTCTGCCGCGGCTTTCGCCTGGGGATTTTTTCAGGGGATCTCGTTTATACGTTCTTCCCTGCCTCGCGGTTGATACGGCAGGAAGCGGTGCTCTCTACCAACGTTCCCGACACGGCTTATTACTACGATGCGGGGCTGGCGTTCGCGGCCCCCGAACACGGGCGCCCCGGACGAAACATGAATACCCGCTTCGCCTATTACGACACGGCAGGGGAGCTGCAATCGTTGGTTGCCAACGGCCTGCAGCCGGAGCGCGTCCCTTACAAGGTCCGCTACAGGGCTCTCGCTACGGCCGCGGCGAGCGGAAGCGTTGCGGCCTTCCCTGCCCCGCATCAATACTTTTTCCCGCGCGATTTTACTTCCAACCTGGGGCAAAGTTGGCATCGCGCATGGCGCGGCGACGTTGCTCTGGGCATCCGTCAGATTCGCGATACGGACTGGCGTTTCTACCCCTGGATGAATGCGCCTCCGGGCAGCTTGCAGCGCATGGGCATGTTTTTGCTGCTGAGCGGCGAGGCGCCGGAGGCGGCGCTTGAAGACGCCTTGCGCTACACCAACCGCGACCGTTTCCCCGCCCTCGCCGGCTACAAGACGCTGGCGGCGCATTGGCACTTGGCTTATACGGTTCAGGCGCTCGAAAAAGGCTGGGATTGGACCCCGCCGTTCAAGACCGTTCTGCAGGAGATGGGAGTGGATGCCGCGATCATCATGGATTTTCACGGCGATGGCCACCCCCGGGATTTGACCGAGTTGCGCTTGCAGGAGCTCGACAGCTTTTTCAAGGCTTGCCGCGCGCAGTCGGACGAGCGGTTTTTGTTGATTCCTTCGGAGGAGGCGAACGTGCATCTCGGGGGGCACTGGGCGCTGGTGTTCCCCAAGCCGGTCTATTGGTGGATGGACCGGCCGGAAGGCGGAAAGTTCGTCGCCAAGCACAAGAAATACGGAACGGTTTACAGCACCGGAAACGCCGCCGAGCTCTTGCAAATGGTTCGGCGCGAGAACGGATGGATGTACCAGACGCATGCCCGCACGAAGGGATCGACCGGGTATCCGGACGCGATTCGCGAGACCGAGCATTTTCGGGACCCGCGCTATTTCGGCGCGGGATGGAAGGCGATACCGTCGGATCCGTCTTCTCCCCGCCTCGGCGAGCGGGTTTTCAAGTTGCTCGACGATATGCGCAACTGGGGTCTCGACAAGCGGATACTGGGCGAGGTGGACGTGTTCCAATTCGACCGCACGCATGAGCTTTACGCGCATATGAACGTCAATTACGTGCGGGCCGACAAGCTGCCCGATTTCGAGCAATACGGGCGGCTGATGGAGCCGCTGCTGCGCGGCGATATGTTCGTTTCCACCGGGGAGGTCTTGCTTCCCGAGTGGAAAATCACGGGGGCGGCCGACGAGATTCGGGCTTCAGCGAAAGTGCGCTGGACGTTCCCGTTGAACTTCGCCGAGATCGTTTGGGGCGACGGCGAAAACACCCGGCGGGAAATTGTCGCACTGCACTCGAGCGGCTCGTTCGGGGAGCGGAATTTTCAATGGAAATGCCGGGCGCCGGGCTGGAAGTGGGCGCGAATCGCCGTTTGGGACGTCGCCGCCAATGGGGCGTTCGTGAACCCGGTGAGGCGGCAACCGGCGGAGTAGCGCCGCCGGCCCGCGGGCGTTACCAGGCCAGCGCGTAAGACTTGTCCCGGCGGGGCCCCGCGGCTCCGAAGACGACGCCGCGGCCGGGGTCGATGCGGATGGCGGTAGCGTCGCCGATCGCCCACTCCCCGACCGGGCGTATCTTGTGGCCCATCGCTTCGAGGCTCTCGATGACGCCGCCGTTCATGCGGGTCTCGACCAGCATGGTTCCCGGCCGGGTATCGCGGGGGAAGAAGGACGGCGGAAAATCGAGGATCTGAATGAGCGGGGCGTCCAGAGCGGACTGGATGTCCATGCCGAATTCGACGACGTTGAGAAAAAATTGCAGATTGACCTGGTCTTGGGCGTCTCCGCCGGGCGTGCCCCAGGCCATGAAAGGTTTGCCGTTCTTGAGCGCCAGAGTCGGCGTGAGGGTCGTTCGCGGACGCTTGCCGGGTTCGATATTGTTGGCGCGGGTTGCATCGAGGAAGAAGCTTTGGCCCCGGGTGCCCAGCACGAAGCCCAGACCTTCGACAATCGGCGACGTGGGGAACCAGCCGCCGCTCGGGGTTGCCGAAAATACGTTGCCTGCGGCGTCGGCCGCGCGCGTGCCGGTGGTCCCCGGCGGGTCGGGACGGAAGGCGATTGCGGCCGGGATGGCGGCGTACTGCGTATGGCCGGGTTGAAAGGGGTAGGGGTTGCCGGGGCGGAGCTCCAGCGAGGGGGCGTTCCGGTCGATCAACTCGCGGCGCTCGGCGGCGTATTCCTTCGAGAGGAGTCCCTGTTGGGGCACGCCTACGAAGTCGGGGTCGGCGTAATACCACTCGCGGTCGGCGTAGGCGAGCTTCATGGCCTCGGCGAGCAGGTGGATGTATGCGGGCGTGTTGTGGCCCAGCGCCTTGACGTCGAAGCCTTCGAGCAGGTTCAGCGTTTGCAGCAGGACGGGGCCTTGCGACCAGAAGCCCGCCTTATACACTTCGATGCCCCGGTAGGCGGTCGCCGCCGGCTCTTCGACGCGGGCTTCGAAAGCCGCGAAATCTTCGACTTCGAGCAGCCCCGCGGAGGTGAAGCCGTTGGCGTCGGTACACTGGAAAGCTTTTTGATAAGCGACGATTTGGCGGGTCATTTCGCCGCGGTAGAAAAGGTCGTAGGCCGCTTGCAGGCCGGCCTTGCGCCCCTTGGCCGCCGCCGAGCGCTCGGCATCGACGAGGCGCCGCAGCGTGTGCGCCAAGTCTTTTTGAACGAAGATGTCGCCGACTTGCGGCGCCTTGCCGCCGGGGAGGAAGATTTTCGCGGAAGACGGCCACTCTTCTCGAATGCGCCGCGAAACCGCGTTGAGGCGTTGAACAAAAGAGGGATAGGCCGGGAAACCCTCCTCGGCCAAGCGTATGGCCGGCGCCAGCACTTCCGCCAGCGGCATCGTGCCGAACTCGTCGAGAGCGCGGATGAGCGTTCCCGGAACGGCGGGCACGGTGGCGGACAGAAAACAGTCTCCCGGCACGGCTTCGATATTGCGCTCCCGGAACCATTCGAGCGCGGCCTTGGCGGGGGCCTGCCCCTGTCCGCTGATCGCCAGCGTCTTGCCGCGTTCCGCGCTGTAAACGAGGATGGGGACTTCCCCGCCGAACCCGAAGCGGTCGAACTCGGTGACGGCCTGGGCGAAGACGGCGGCCACTCCGGCGTCGACGGCATTGCCGCCGTTTTTCAGCATCGTCAAGCCGGCGTCGCTTGCGGCGTGGTGTCCGGAGACGACGACGCCGCGAGCGCCCATAACGACGGGGCGGGTCGCGGCGCCCGCCGCCTGAGGCGCAAGCAGAACGGACAATTGCAAAAGAGCGCGGAACGACAAGGCTGCCGCCGGAAAACCGTAATGCATTGGGAGTATTGTAGTCCGCCCGGCCCGCACCCGTTGTCCTGCAGGAAAAGAAGGGCGCGGCTAAGCTATACTGGCGCCGGAAACCGCTATGAAACCTACAAGCCTTTTGGCTCCGCTCGTATTCCTTGCAGCTCTGACGACGGTAGGATGTTCCTCCGCTCCGCCGGAAGCGGAACGATCGGGCAAGCCGAACATAGTCGTGATCCTCGCCGACGATCTCGGCTACGGCGATATCGGCGCCAACGGCGGAACGGTCATCGAGACGCATCATATCGATGAATTGGCGGCGCAAGGCGTGCGCCTCACCGACGGCTACGTGTCGCACCCGGTTTGCAGCCCTTCGCGGGCGGGGCTCTATACGGGCGTCTATCAGCAGCGTTTCGGGTTCGAGTACAACGTCGCCGGCCGCGACACCAAGGTCGGGCTGCCGACGGACCGGGTCACCATCGCGAACATGCTCAAGGACGCCGGGTACGCTACCGGCCTCATCGGCAAGTGGCATCAAGGCAAGCAACGGCGCCATCACCCGATGAGCCGCGGGTTCGACGAGTATTACGGAATGCTGGCCGGCGGATCGACCTACATCGATTCGCGTCTGCCGGGCGTCGAGTCGTGGCCCGAAAGGAACGCGCCGACGGTCCGCGGGCCGGGGAACGCGATTTTCGACGGGTTCGAGCCGGTCGAGGTGGAAGAGTACATCACCGACGTATTCACCGCAAAGGGAGTCGATTTTATCGAGCGCCACAAGGACGAGCCGTTTTTCCTGATGATGACGCCGAATACGCCGCATACGCCCTTGCAGGCCACGGTCGAGTACACCGACCGCTAC
Source organism: uncultured Bryobacterales bacterium (assembly GCA_958295955.1). Taxonomy (GTDB): domain Bacteria; phylum Acidobacteriota; class Terriglobia; order Bryobacterales; family UBA6623; genus CATQHP01. The sequence goes on from OY282420.1 coordinate 174,172, forward strand.
AAGCACGTCGAAGCCGCGAACGAACGCATCTACGCAGGGATGGTGGCCTCGCTCGACGACATGGTCGGCGCGTTGACGGCCAAGCTGCGCGAGACCGGCCTGGAAGAGAACACGCTGGTCGTTTTCTTCAGCGACAACGGCTGCGCGGGCTACGTCAACGGCGCTTGCTCGAACGGGCGTCTGAACGGGTTCAAGCGCTACCACTGGGACGGCGGGATCCGCATCCCCTTCATCTTCAAATGGCCCGCCGGACTGCCGCAAGGCGAGGAGTACGCGCAGCCGGCGATTTCGCTGGATCTATTTGCGACCTTCGCGGCGGCGGCCGGCTCGGAAGCCGGCGCGCAGGACAGCGTCAATCTGCTGCCCTACTTGCGCGGCGAGAATGCCGGGGCGCCGCACGAGTTTCTGTTCTGGCGGGCGAAACCGAACCTTGCAGTCCGTTGGGGCAAATGGAAAATGTGGAAAATCGAGAAATCGGACCGCGACTTGGCGAATTCGAGCGATTCCTCGGGACGGCTGCCGCAGCAGGATTACTCCTGGGACGCGCCCCTCGGTCACCTAACCCTGCTCTACGATCTTTCCCGGGATATCGGCGAGCGCACGAACGTTGCCGCGGAGCATCCCGACATCGTCGAAAAGCTGGAACGTGAATGGGCGCAGTGGGACGCGGAGATGGTCGATCCGGCTTGGCCGGCGCAGCGCTCGATGCTGCAAGCCATTGAGGGACAGACGGTGCAGTTGTATTTCTGAGGAGCCGCGTTACGGCCGGCCTTGCAGGTCGTAGAGCGCGCCGTTGTCGAGCAGATAGATCAAGTTGAAGTCGCGCGGTTCCCGTTTGCGGCGCTCGAAACCCCCGGTGCGTCCGACGATCCGGACGGCGGCCGAGTCGGCGGTCCAGCGCAGCCGGAACGAGCGGCCGGAACCGGCGGCCGCTTCCCGCAGGCTCAGCAACGCCGGCGGCTCTACGCCGTCGTCGGACCAGAGATGGACGCTGTAATAACCGGCGGCCATGGCGCCGGAGCGCAGCAGCGCAGCGCGGCGGCCGTCGGGCGAAGGGACGAGCGTATGGCCCGGCATGGCGAAGCGCCATTCCCGCGCAGCCGCATCGTAGGCGTAAAGAGCGGCTTCCGGGCGCTTGCTCGCGTCCGTCCAACTCGCTACGTAACGGCGAATTTTTTGCATCGCCGGCAGCGCCCAAGGATTCCAGCACTCGACGACGACGCGCCCGCGCAACAGCCGCGGCCGGGTTACGGTTCGGCCCGCGGGCAGCGGGATTTCTTCGGTCTCGGAGTTTTCGCTGAGGTAGAGATGCTGCCGGTCGGTCCAGCGCTCGCCTTCCGCCGTCAAAAAAACCGTTCGGTCGCCCGCGCGGTAGGACTGGTGGATTTTCCCCGCCATGTCCGGCAAATGAACAGCGGCCTCCGACTCGGGGCGGTCGCCCTGCGGCATGGCGGCCAACTCGTCCGCGTAGCGCAGGATGCGTTCGGTCGGCGGCAGGCGTTGGGGGTAGGCTTCCTCCATTCCGGACCCCCACGAGCCCGGCCCCATGACCGCGATGCAACTCGCGTGGAAGGCCGCTGCGGGAAAAATTACGGCGACGGCGACGGCCAGCAGCCAGCGCCTGTTTTTCTTGCGGCTTTGCATCGTGTTTGCGCTGCCGTCAGGCCGCAGCGAAAGCCCCCGATCGAGTCGGCGCGTGGTGGTTGACGGGGCCGTTGCCGCGGCCCAATCCGGGAGCCGTGCGGATAGCTTCGCCGATGAAGCTCTTGGCCTGCGCGACCGCTTGCGCAAGCGGCTGTCCGCGGGCCAGCAGCGCCGTAATAGCCGCGGAGTACGTGCAGCCCGTGCCGTGCGTATGCGGCGTGTCGTAACGCGCCGAAGAATAAAAGCGGGCATCGCCGCCGCTCCACAGCAGATCGACGGGCTCGCCGCTCAGGTGGCCCCCCTTGATCAGCACGTTGCGGGCGCCGCAGCCGGCGATTCTTTCGGCTGCTTCCTCCATCGCGGCGGGCGTATCGACCTCGATTCCGGCAAGCGCCGACGCCTCATGCAAGTTGGGCGTCGCCAGATATGCCTGCGGCAGCAAGCGTTCCCGCAGCGCATGCACGGCATCGGCTTCGACGAGCGGGGCGCCGTGCTTGCTCATCATCACCGGATCGACTACCAGCGGGACCCGCAACCGCTGCGCCCACGCTGCAACGATTTCGGTGACGGCCGCGTTGCCCAGCGCGCCGACTTTGGCGGCGGCCGGCGGGATGTCTTCCATGACGGCCTCCAACTGGCGCTCCACGAGTTGCGCATCGAGCGGGAGAACGTCCAGCATCTTGAAGCTGTTCTGAACGGTGACGACCGTCAACACGGAGGTTCCGTAAACTCCGAATTGGTGAAATGTCTTGAGGTCCGCCTGTATGCCGGCGCCTCCCGAAGGGTCGGACCCGGCAACGCTCAAGGCAACGGGACGCATCTTGACGGCAGACCTATCTTAGCAGCGGATAGCGGGCAGTGGATAGTGGACGGCGACGGCAAGACCGCGAACCGCCGGCAACCGCAGCGCATGGCATCATGAGGGGCAGGATGGCATCGTTTCGGCGCCCGCGGGCGGAAGGAGAGCTCAAGCGCGAGATCGGCAGGATTCTGGCCGAAGAAGTCCGCGACCCGGCCGCCGACGGCATCTATGTCACGCAAGTGGAGCTTTCCCGGGATAAAAAATCGGCGCGGGTTCTGATTGCCGGCCTGGACGCCGGCGGCCCGAGCGGCGCGTCGGACGACCCGGCGCGGGCGCTGCAACGCGCCGCGGGCTTCATCCAAAGGAGCTTGGCGTCCCGCGTTCCGATGCGCGGCGTGCCGCATCTGCGGTTTGAATACGACCGCTCCGGACAGGCCGCGGAGCGCATGGACACGCTGTTCCAACGCATCCGCAAGCGTTCGCGGAAGTCCGGCCCCGCTGTCATTCTGCTCTGTGCGCTAACGGCTTCGGGCCGCGCGGAACAGGCGCTGCAGCGCTTCGAGTCCGCGGCGGATGCGATGGGCAGCGAATTCCGCATCGCCTGCTATGCGCCGGAGACGGCGCTCGCCGCCAACGCAGTCACGGCCGCTTTCGACGAAGCGCGCCGCATCGATGCATTTCTCAGCAACTACAAGCCTGACAGCGAGTTGAGCCGGATCAACCGAGAAGCCAGCGGACGCGCGGTGGCGATTTCGCCGGAGATGACCGATCTGCTCGCGGCCTGCCTGCGCTATCACCGCATCAGCGAAGGCGCATTCGACATTACCGTCGGCGCGCTCGTCGAAACCTGGGGGTTTTTTCGCGGCAACGGCAAGATGCCGGGGCGGCCGGCGCTGTGGCTTGCCCGCAGAAAAGTCGGCTCCCAACACATGGAGCTCGACCGCGCGAACCGCACCGTAAAATTTTTGCGCTCGGGGCTGCGCCTCGATCCGGGCGGCATCGGCAAGGGCTATGCGGTCGACCGCGCCGTCGCAGTGCTGCGCGAGTACGGCATCGAAAGGGCGCTGGTCAGCGCCGGCGCGAGCAGCATTTACGCTTTGGGAGCCCCGCCGGGCAACGCCCGCGGCTGGACCGTGAGTATCCGCGACCCGAGCGGAAGCTCGGATTCGGTCGGCAAGGTTTTGCTCAAGGATCGGTCGCTCTCCAGCTCGGGCTCGGATGAGAAATTTTTCGAGGTCGGAGGGAAGCGCTACGCGCACATTCTCGACCCGCGCAGCGGACGGCCGGCGGAGGGAATGCGCTCGGTATCGGTGATTACGCCGAAGACGATCGACAGCGAAGCATGGGCGACGACGATTTTCGTGAACGGGGCCGACTGGGCCGGGCAAAACCGCCCGCCGGACGCCCGGTTCTTTCTCTGCCCCTCCGACGCCGCCTGCTTCGGTCTCGATTAGCGTCGGCCGGTTGCGTCAAGCCCGGTGCGGCTGCCGGGGCTGTGCCGCGATCATCGGCGTCTGCGAGTCGCGCCAGAAATCGATCGCCGAAGCCTTGTGGACGCACGAGACCGTGCAGGCAGGCGCGCAGGGCTTTGCCGAGCGGTAAGCCTTGCGGATATCCGCCACCGAATACCGTTCGAGCGGAATGCCGGGGTAGCCGCGCTGCTGCGAGCAGTAGTGAACCAGGCCGTCCTCGCAGATATAAAGGTAACGGGCGCCGGCGCGGCACTTCCAATCGTTGGTGCGCCCTGCCGCCAAGTTGTCCTGGAAGAAGGTTATGCGGCTGTAGCCCCGCTTCGCCGAAAGGGCCTTGATGCGGTGATAAACGTTGCTCTCGGCCTCCGCCAGAGGCTGAAGCTGCCCGCTGCCGTCATGAATAATGCCGACGGTGCTGGTAAAACCGAGATCGAGGGCGCGGACGGCGATTTTGTAGGCATCCTCGGGATTGGGAATGCCGCCGCCGACCACTGAATTGATGTTCACGTCGAAGTAGGCGTAGTCGGCCAGCATCTCCAGCTTGCGGTCGAGCACCCGCAGGCTTTTCATCGACGTTTTATCCGGGTTGATGTTGTCGATGCTGATTTGGAGGTATTCCAGGCCGGCGTCGTTGAACTCTTGAATGCGTTTGGCGCCGAGCAAATAGCCGTTGGTGATGAGGCCGGCGATGATGCCGTGGGAACGAATATGGCGGATCAGATCGTCCAGTTGCGGATGCAGCAGAGGCTCGCCGCCGCTGAGGGTGATGATGCTTACCCCGAGGGCGGCCAGCCGGTCGGTTCGCTTTTTGAGCTCTTCGATGGACACGGGGTTCGAAAAGTCGTCGTACTCGTTGCAGTAGGCGCAAGCGATGTTGCAGCGCCGGGTCGGGATCACGTGCGCCAGCAGCGGATGATCGGTATCGGCAAGCCCTTTCAGGATCATGTAGAGCTCGCGCATCTTGCGATGCCAGTGCAGCGTCTTGCGCCTGATGCGAGTCTTGTAACCGACGGCCATGCGAGATGCGACGATGAACGGTTGCGGCCCGACCGCTGAAGCGGGCCGCCGATCAATTCCAGTATAACCGGATTGGCGTTGTTGCCCGCGCAGGCCGGTCAAGCTATGCTGAAAGAGCAGTCCGGCGTTTGTGCGTTGCCGGCGTAGCTCAGTTGGTAGAGCATCCGATTTGTAATCGGACGGTCGGGGGTTCGAGTCCTCTCGCCGGCTCCAGTTTTCAAGAGGAGAGAGCGGCCCCGGCGCAGTGGACAAAGCATTGCGGGAGTAACTCAATGGTAGAGTCACAGCCTTCCAAGCTGTTGGTTGCGGGTTCGATTCCCGTCTCCCGCTCCAGGAATCGCCGCTGCGGCGGCTGTGAGCCGACGTAGCTCAGTTGGTAGAGCGCGTCCTTGGTAAGGACGAGGTCACGGGTTCGAGTCCCGTCGTCGGCTCCAGAATTTTTGCCGCCGGGCAAGGCAGGCGCGGCATAACCGCGCCGGCGGCGGCTGAGCAGTCCGCGGCTATACTCAAAGTATCGGCCTCGGCGCGCGGGCTGCGCAAGCGATTCTCGATGAAACTCCAGACTCTGGCGGTGCATGCGGGCGACCGCAAGAAGCCCGGCGACTTCATCCCCGTCACCACCCCGATTTATGCGGCCTCGAGTTTTTTCTACGAACGGACCGAAGACCTGGACGACGTATTCAGCGGGGAAAAATCGGGGCAGAGCTATGCGCGGTTCGGCAACCCGACGGTCGCCGCGGTCGAAGAGCAGGTCGCGGCGCTGGAAGGCGCCGAGGTCTGCATTGCGACTTCGTCCGGCATGGGCGCGATCCAGCTTGCGCTGCTGGCGGCGCTGACCGACCGCCGCAAGTCGATTGTCGCCGCCGACGCGCTTTACGGCGCGACGATCCGGGTGCTGACGGAAATGCCGGCGCTTGCCGGCGTCGAGACGGCGTTCTGCGACGTTTGCGACCTGGAGCGGCTTGACGCCGTAACGGCGAAGGCGCGCCCCGCGGCAATCTACGTCGAAACCATCTCAAACCCCCTGATGCGCGTGCCAGCGCTCGACAGAATCGCGGAAATCGCCCATAGCCATGACGCCTTGTTGATCGTGGACTCCACGTTCACAACTCCGGTGCTGGCGCGGCCGCTGGCGTTGGGAGCGGACATCGTCGTGCATAGCGCGACGAAATATCTGGCGGGGCACGGCGACGCGCTCGGCGGGTTTTTTCTGGCCGGCGGCGAGCACCGCGAAACCGCGGAAATGCTGCACCACACGCTCGGTTACAACCTCGGCGCGTTCGCCGCGTATTTCATCATGCGCGGCGTGAAAACGCTGCCGTTGCGAATGCGCAAGCAGTGCCGGAACGCGCTGCAAACGGCCGCATGGCTGGAGCGGCATCCCGCGGTCGAAAAGTTGCGCTTCCCCGCGGCGGACGGCCACCCCGACCGCGAGACCGCGGCCGCTCTGCTGCCCGACGGGCTGTTCGGGGCGATGATGAGCTTCGAGGTGAAGGGCGGCAAGGCGGCGGCGTTCTCCGTCATCGACCGCTTGCGCATGATCGTTCCGGCTCCCAGCCTCGGCGACGTTCACACCATGATGCTGCATCCGGCTACGACTTCCCACGGGCAAATGCCCGCGGCGCAAAGGGAGAGGCTGGGCATCGGCGAAGCGATGCTGCGGCTTTCCGTCGGCATCGAGGCCGCGGATGACATCATCGGCGATCTGGAGCAGGCGCTGCCATGAAGCTCGAATCGCTCGCGGTACACGCCGGCGGCCGCAAGCCTTCGGCAGGGTTCACGGCGGCGGCAACGCCGATCCATGTCTCCTCCAGCTATTTCTACGGGACGGCTGCCGAACTCGCAAAAGTCGAGGCGGGCAATGCCGAGGGCTACAGCTATACGCGGCACGGCAACCCGACCGCCGACGCGCTGCACGAGCAAATCGCGGCGCTGGAAGGCGGCGGCGCGGCCTTGTCCACTGCCTCGGGCATGTCTGCGCTGCACCTTGCCTTGTCGGCGGCTTTGACCGGCCGGCCGCAGCGCATCGTCGCCGCGAACATGCTTTTCGGGCAGACCTATTTATTGCTGTCCGGCGTCATGGAGCCGCAAGGAGTCGAGACGCGGTTCGCCGACCCCTGCGATCCGGACGCCTTCGAGCGGGCGGTTGCCGAACATCGGCCAAGCTGCGTACTGCTGGAAGCGGTCTCGAATCCGCTGCTGCGCGTAGCGGAATTGGATCGGATCGCCGCGATCGCCCATGAGCACGGCGCCGCCCTCGTTGCGGACTGCACGTTCACCACGCCGGCGCTTTTGCAGGCGCGCGGCCTCGGCGCCGATTTCATTGTTCACAGCGGCACCAAGCACCTGGCGGGGCATGCCGACGTATTGGGCGGCATCCTGGTCTATGCAAACGAACACGCTCCTTTGGTGGAGGATTTGAGCCAGACGTTGGGGCCGAACCTGGGGCCGTTCGAGTGCTACCTGACCATGCGCGGCATCAAGACCCTCCCACTGCGCATGGCAGCGCATTGCCGCAACGCAGGCATCGTCGCCCGAGCGCTGCAAGAGGACGAGCGCATCCTGCGCGTCCACTACCCCGGCTTGGCCGACCACCCGGACCATGACGCCGCATCCCGGCTGTTTTTGCCGGCGGCGGGCGGCGAAAAGCAATACGGCGGCATGGTCAGCTTCGAAATCGCCAGCGCGGGACGGCAAGAGGTCTTTCGCTTCCTCAATGCGCTGAAGCTGGTCGTTCGAACGCTCAGCCTGGGGGATGTCCACTCGCTCGTTTCTTATCCGGCGATGAGCTCGCATCGCAATCTTTCGCCCAAGCACCGGGCGCGGCTCGGCATCGGCGATAATCTGCTGCGTCTTTCGGTCGGCATCGAAGACCCCGAGGACATCGTCGAAGACCTGCTGCAGGCTCTGCGCGGTTAGCCCGGCGCACGGCTACACGACCGACAACGTTTCGTCGTTCCAGCCGACTTTGCGGCCTTCGCGAATCGAAATGTTGGCGAGTTGCAGGATCAGCGCGGCCTGAAAACCTTTTTCGATCGGCGCGTTCGGGACGTTGCGGGTGCGGACGCACTCCAGGAAGTTCATCGCGTGGTCGATCGTCGCCTGATTGAAGCCGCCGGGCTGCTCTTTGGCGAACGCGGCGCGGTCGGGCGATTCCCGGTCGTAAACGCGGAGGAACTCGCGGCCGATGTCCATGCGGGCGAGGCTGCCGTCATAGGCGTTGAGCTGGTCGGCGCGGCGGTCGTACGTCATGGCGTTGTAGTTGATGGTGAAAACCGCCATGAAGTCCTCGGGATATTCGGCGGCCACGACGACGGATTCGGGCTGGTCCATGCCCTCGACGCGGGGCCGCAGCGCGGAGGCGTTGACCGCAACGGGATAACCGGCGTCCATAATCATGTGAATCGAGTCGTAGATGTGCGCGCCCTGATCTTGGACAATGCCCCCGGAGTAGTCGGCGATGCTGCGCCAGTTGAAAAAGCGCAGCGGGTCTTTGGGCGCCTGCGGCGCGGGGCCGAGCCATTGCTCCCAGTCGATCGGTCCGGTGAATTGCGCGCGCCTGGGCTCGGTTCGCGAGTTCAGCCAGTAAGTGCGCGACATGCGCACCGCGCCGAGGCGGCCGGCGCGGCGCATGTCGCGGGCCTCGTGGTAGAGGTTGTAGCTGCGCCGCTGCATGCCGACTTGCACGATGCGGTCGGACCCGCGCTGGGCCGCGACCAGTTCCCTGCCCTCTTCGGGCGTGTGGCAGAGCGGCTTTTCGACATAAACATCCTTGCCGGCGGCCATGGCGTCGAGAGTCATGCGGTGATGCCAGTGCTCGGGCGTGGCGATCAGCACGGCGTCGATATCCTTGTCGTCGAGCAACTGTTTGTAGTTGCGGTAGGCTTTCGCGCCGCCTCCGGCCGCCGACAGGCCGCGCTCGAGATTGGGCTCGTAAACGTCGCACACGGCGTGAACCTTCAGGTCGGGGTCGCGCAGGAACTCCGTCATGACCCGGCGACCGCGTCCGCCCGAGCCGATCAGCCCGAGGGTAATGCGCGCGCTCGGGCTTTGAGCGAGCGCCGCTGCGCTCGAAGACAACAAGAAGATACGGCGGTCCATGCCGCAAGATTCTACCGCAGGCGCATGGGCCGCGGCCGGCTGAACTTGCGTTTTTCAGCCGCGCGAACCTGCGCCTCGTTCATGCCCAGATGGTGCGCCAACTCGTGCCAGAGCGTGCGATAAATTCCTTGGCGGATGTCGCCGCGCGTATAGCGCTCGAGCGGGCCTTGAAACAAAGTGACGCGGTCGGGCAGCGCCATTTGATAATGCCAACCGCGGCGGTCCAGAGAAATGCCCTCGTAGAGGCCGAGCAGGGTTCCCCCTGGCAGAACGCCTCCGGCGTAGAGTTGTTCGGCCGACGGCTCGTCTTCGACGAATATGACGATGTTGGAAAATTGCGCGCGGATGTCCTCGGGAATGCTGTTCCAGGCGTCTTCCACCCACTCTTCGAATTCGTCCCGGCGGTAGCGCATGGAAACTTTGACACCGCGCGGTACAATGGCGCCTGCGTACCCGGGCGGTTACGCATTGAGCTTATCATTCGCGGAGAAACGACGTGAATCGACGACGGTTTTGCACTTTGCTCGGCGCGGCGTCCGCCGGCGCATCGTTGGCGCGCCCGCCGCAACGCCCCAACATCGTCTTTATCATGGCCGACGATCTCGGCTACGGCGACCTGGGCTGCTACGGCCAGAAAACGATCGCGACGCCGAACATCGACAGGCTTTGCGCCGAGGGGATGAAGTTCACTGATTTCTACGCGGGCGCGACCGTCTGCGCTCCTTCGCGATGCAGCCTGATGACCGGAAAACACGGCGGCCACGCCACCGTGCGCGGCAACCGCAACCCCGAAACGCCCTTGCGCCCCGGCGACGTGACCGTTGCGGAGGCGCTCAAGACCGCGGGCTACGCCACCGCCCAGTTCGGCAAGTGGGGCGTCGGCGGACCGGTCACCTTGGGGCGTCCGAACGTGCAGGGATTCGACGAGTTCTTCGGCTACCTCAGCCAATGGCATGCGCACGATCACTTCCCCGGACATCTCTGGCATAACGAAATCGAGCATTTCATCGGCAACAACCGCAGCGGGGCGCGGGGGACCTTCGCGCACGATTTGTTCACCGAGAAGGCGCTCGATTTTCTTGACAGGTCGGCCGAGAAACCGTTTTTCCTTTACCTGCCGTATGCCGTTCCGCATACCAACAACGAATTGGGCCGGCGGACCGGCGACGGCATGGAAGTGCCGCACTACGGCTCTTACGCCGGCCGCAAGTGGCCGAATCCGGAGAAGGGCTTCGCGGCGATGATCGAATTTCTCGACCGCGACGTCGGCCGCATCATGGCCAAGCTCGACGACCTGGGGCTGGCCGAGAACACGATCGTCTTTTTCACCAGCGACAACGGCCCGCACGGCGAAGGCGGACACGACCCGGAGTTCTTCGGCTCGCGGGGCGGTCTGCGCGGCATCAAGCGCGACTTGTACGAAGGCGGAATCCGCGTGCCGATGATCGTGCGCTGGAAGGGCGCGGTCGAGGCGGGCGGCGAAAGCGGCTTGCCCTGGGCCGCCTGGGACGTTTTGGCGACTTGCGCCGATCTGGCGGGGGTTCCCGCCCCGCCGGGCGGCGACGGCATCTCGGTGAAGCCGACGCTTTTGGGGCAGCCGCAACAGGGTCACGAATACCTCTACTGGGAGTTCCACGAGCACAGCTACAAGCGGGCGGTTCGGATGGGCAAGTGGAAGGGCGTCAAGCTCGCTCCCGATGCCCCGCTGGAACTCTACGACCTCGCGCAGGATATCGGCGAAACGAACGATGCCGCCGCGTCGAATCCGCGCGTGGTCAGCCGCATCGAGCGGATTCTCAAGACCGCACGCACGGAGTCGAAGGAATTCCCCGTCCGCGGGTCGTGAGCGCGGGGCGGCTCATGCGCTGTAAAGCCCGGTGCGCTCTTTGGCCAGGCGCACGGTTGCTTCGGCAATGGGGGCGATGCGCTCGGCGCTGCCGCGCAGGATCCGGCGCAAGTGATCGCGGTTGGCCATCAGGTCCGCGTACTTCGCCTGAATCGGATCGAGACTGGAAACGAGCATCTCGGTGACGTTTCTCTTGAGGTCTCCGTAGCGCATCCCGGCAAAATGAGATTCCATTTGCCGCTCGCTCCAGCCCGAAAGAGACTGGAAGATCGTCAGCAGGTTCTTGACGCCGGCGCCGGGGCGTTCCCAGCGTACCGCGGGCTGCGAATCGGTGACGGCTCGGCCGATCAGCTTCTTGATGCGGGCGGGGGGATCGAGCAGACTCACGGCGTGATTGGGGCCGGCCGCGGACTTGCTCATCTTCTGCGTCGGGTCGTCCAGTCCCATGATCCGGGCGCCGACCGTCGGCAGCCTGGTTTCGGGCACGACAAAGGTTTTTCCGTAGAGCGCGTTGAAGCGGTGGGCGATATTGCGGGTAAGCTCCATGTGCTGCGACTGATCATCGCCTACGGGAACGATATTGGCTTGATACAGCAGGATGTCGGCGGCCATCAACACGGGGTAAACGAACAGCCCCGTGCCGATCGACTCTTGCGAGCTCTCGGCCTGCTGCATTTTCGTCTTGAACTGCGTCATGCGCCCAAGCCAGCCGTAGGGGGTCGCGCAGGTGAAAATCCAGGCCAGCTCGACATGGCCGGGAATCTGCGATTGCACGAAGACGGCGGCGTGCTCGGGGTCGATTCCCGCGGCGACGTAGAGCGCGGCGAGTTGCTCGCAACGCTCCCGCAACTCTTGCGGGTCTTGATAGACCGTGATGGCGTGCTGATCGACGATACAGAAAATGGGCTCGTAGTCGTACTGGATTTGCGTCCAGTTGCGCAGCGCGCCCAAGTAGTTGCCGATATGCAGACCGCCCGAGGGCTGCATGCCGGAGAAAATGCGGGGTTTCATGAGTGCGGCGGGGAATCTCCCATTCTATCGACGGCAGGGAACGCTCCGCGGACATGGGCCGGACTGCGCAATGATATATTAGGGCCGAAAGTCGATTCCTCCTTCAGCCTATTGGCAAAGCGCGGCGCTGCAATTCCGGACCGTGGATTTCGATCAGCTACACACCTTCCTTGAGATCGTCCGCTTGAAGAGTTTTTCAAAGGCGGCGCAAACGTGCTTCCGCACGCAGCCGGCGATCAGCGCGCAAATCCGCCAGATGGAGCAGGAGCTCGGCACGCAGCTTTTCGAGAGATTCGGCAGCCGCATCTCATTGACCGTCGCGGGCAAGACGTTCGCCGAGTACTCCCGTAATATCCTCGACCTCAAGAAACAGGGCTTCGACGCGGTCCGCGAGCTCGACCGCATCCCCCGCGGCGAGGTTGTCATCGCCGCCAACGAAGCTACCTGCGTCAACGTCCTGCCCGGCGTGTTCGCCAATTTCAAGAGCCGCTTCCCCAACGTGCAGGTTCAGGTCGTGCGCTCGTACGCCTCGCGCACGATCGAATCCGTCTTGGACAACTCGGTGGATTTCGGCATCACCCAGTTGCCGCTTTCCGAAAAGAAGCTGGTCATGGTGCAGATTCACTCGGACGAAATCTGCTTGCTGGTTTCCCCGAAGCACCGTTTCGCGCAACGCAAGGCCGTCAGCGCGCAAGAAATCTCGAAAGAAGAATTGATCCTGCCCAAGAGCGGGCGCACGCGCGCGCGGATCGACGAGTATCTCGACGCTTACGAGGACGACCTCAACATCTCGATGGAATTGGACTCCAGCGAGATGCTCAAGCACTTCGCCATGGCCGATCTCGGCGTCACTTTCCTGGCCGCGGCGCACGCGCGGGAAGAAATTGCGGCAGGCCGCCTGAAAGCCGTGCGCTTGCAGCCGTTGCCGATGATTCGCACCATAGGACTCATCTACCGCAAAGACAAAGCGCTTTCCCGCGCCGCTCTCGGTTTTATCGAGGTGGTCGGCGAGTTCGCCCGCGAAACGAACTCTGCTTCGCTCGCGGTGAAAAAAGCGTCCTGAAGCGGGGGGCGCGGCAGCGCGGCTCTATCCGAATCCGTAGCTCGTCAGCCCCGCCGACAGCTTGGGGTAGAAATCCGTCGATTTCTGCGGCATGACCCGCCCGGAAAAACAGACCTCCGCAACTTTTCGCACCGAAACCGGACGCAGCAGGAAAGCGACCTGAGCGGAACCGGAAGTTACCTTCGCCGCGGCGGCGCGCAAGCCGCGCACGTAGGAAATGTTCTTGAGCTCGAAGACGTCCTGCTCCGAGACGCCCAGGACCGGCGCCAGAAGCGCTTTGTGCAGGATGACGACATCCAGGCCGAGCTCCGTCTCGGTCAAGGTTGCGCGCAGGCGGTCGGCCGCCTCGGGTTTTATGGAGAAGAGGTATGCCGCCGGGTCTCGCGCGAACACGGCGCCGATCGCCGATCGCTCCGGCGGCGCGGCGTTGAGCGCGCGCTCGAGCGCGGCGGGCGACTCGAACCGCATAATCTCGAAGTCCTGCGAGGCGCGCGCGCGGACAGCCGCGGCGTCGAAATCCGCAAGACCCGCCAGGACGCGGTGCGTCGCCAGGACAACAAGCCCTGCGGAGCTCATGTTGACGTAAGTCATCATGGCCCGGCCCGCCCCGGGCAGGTCGGGGTTTTCGCGGCGGTAGGCGAGGGCCGTCTCGTAACGGTGATGGCCGTCGGCGATCATCAGCTTCTTGTCGGCCATCAGTTGTTGGATCCGCGCCGCCGCGCCGGGGTTCGAGATGCGCCACATGCGGTGCGTCACGCCGCCCTCGCGGGCTTCGACCAGGGGCTCGCCTTGCGCGGCTTCGTCCAGCAGAGCGTCGATGCGCTGCTGCGGATCGTCATAGAGCATGAACAGTTGGCCGAAGTGCGCGCACGTATGCCGCGTCAGCTCGAGCCGGTCGAGCTTGGGGCCTTTGTGCGTCAGTTCGTGGCCGTGAACGATTCCCTCCGAGTACTCGGCAAGCTCCGTAAGGCCGATAAAACCCTTGCGGACGAAAGTCCTGCCGCTCTCGGGATGCGCAAATTCCTGAAAGTACGGATAGAAGGAAGGCGCGTCGTCCTCGGCAACGATTCCGTCTGCAATCCACTGCCGGAGCGACGCCGCGGCGCGCGTATAAACGTTGTCGTCAGCAGAGTCTGAGCGCTCGGGCCTGGGTTTGATCAAGCGGACGAAGTTGTACGGGCCGGCGGCATAGTACCGTTCGCGCAACGCGTCCGGTATCTTGTCGTAAGGCTGTGTCAGCAGGTCGGCGGGGTTGCCCGCCTTCGCCGTATAGCGCAGGGCGCGGAACGGAAAGATATTCGCCATGGGGTGACGCCTCGGCTGGAAAACCGGAACCGGGCGAAGCGCAAGCCGCGGCGCCGACGGCTCAATGGCTCAGGATAGCGCATTTCCGTTACCGGGCCGCGCCGTGAAATCCCGTACCATGAAAGTTCATGAGACTCGTCACCTACTCGCATCGAGAGCGTTCGGCGGCCCTGGGCATGGTCGTCGACGGCCGCGTGATCGACCTCGCGGACATCGGCTACAACGATATTCTCCGCTTCCTGGAGGAAGGCGGCAAGGCCGTGCGGCGCGCCGAGCGGTTCGCGAAGATCGCCGAGGAAGGACCTCGCTTCGAGGATGTCAAGCTGCATGCGCCCGTGCCGCGGCCCGGCAAGTTTATCTGCATCGGGTTGAATTACAAAGACCACGCGGTCGAATCCGGTATGGAAATCCCGGAGTTGCCGACCGTTTTCACGAAGTATTCGAACGCGGTGTGCGGCCACGGCGATCCGATCGTCCTTCCCGCTGTCTCGAAAAAGGTCGATTACGAGGCGGAGTTGGCGTTCGTGATCGGCCGCCGGGCGAAGAACGTCAAAGCCGCCGACTGGGGAGATTACGTTTTCGGCTATGCCTGCGTCCACGACGTCAGCGCGCGGGACTATCAACTGGCGACTTCGCAGTGGACCATCGGCAAGACGTTCGATACGTTCGGGCCGATGGGGCCGGCGCTGGTGAGCAAAGACGAGGTAGCCGATCCGCACAATCTGCGGATCGGCTTCGACCTCAACGGAGAAACGCTGCAAGACTCGAACACCAAGCAGTTCGTCTTCGATATCCCTTATCTCGTCGCGTACCTTTCGACGGTAATGACTCTCGAACCGGGCGACGTGATCTCGACCGGCACGCCTCCGGGAGTCGGTTTTGCCCGCAAGCCGCCGGTGTTCCTCAAGCCGGGCGACGAGTGCGTCGTTTGGATCGAGGGCATCGGCGCATTAAGCAATCCCTGTATCGGCGATGACTGACAACCGCATCCAATACGTCAAATCGGGCATCACGTTCGGAACCGCCCTGGCGATCGCGATCTCCTGGTCGCAAAACCACTCGATCGTCTGGGCCATCATTCACGGCCTGCTCGGTTGGGCGTACGTGATCTACTACGCGCTGTTCTACTGAGCCGCAGGGGGAGCGAAGGAGCGATTCGCCTGGCCTGGAATCAAGAAGCGTCCGAGATCGCTTGACGCAAATTTCGGGAGAAAAGCGGACTTGAAAATGCCTATTACGGTTGACCTCTCCGCTTCGCTCGAATACCGGAAGCGTCTTAAGGATTACTGTTCAGCCAATGTTCTTACACCGGATCTTAAGTTCGTCTGCAAGTACGAAAAGAAGTGCCGTTTTTCGGCGGAAGAACTTGATAATAGTTTCGCCCCCGGCCAACTCAGCTATGTCGGCGACGGATACGCGGCCGAGGAGAACGGCATCCCGATGCGCATCCTCATCGTCTCCTTACAAGTAGGTACGAACGAGGTTATCTCGATGGAGCGACGCCGCGAGCAGATACTCGGCCGCATGTCTGGGAAAAGGAATCCCCACATGCGTGGAGTTACGCGCACTCTGCAAGCCCTGTGGAATATCCGGGATAGCAAAGTTGAGCGTATCGATGACGATCAGCACGTTCTTGAAGCTTACGCGATGGCCAACTCGACTCTGTGCTCGAATCTACCGACCGATGGAAAGTCGCGCAAAGGCGAACCGACGGATTGCATGTGGCTCAAATGCAGTTCCCATCTCCGTCGAACGGTCGAATTACTGGAGCCGACGATCATCGTAACTCAAGGCCAAAAAGCTCCCAAGGAATCGATCGAGAAGATTACCGACAAACGAACGCAGATCGCTGGCAGTATCGAGCGTGTCACGGTCGGCAGAGTGGAAGCGATCTGGAGCCGGTTCGATCATCCGTCGGCTTGGAGATTCAAAAGGAATTACCTTTCAGATGTCGTAGAGCCCACACTGCAGAAGGTCCGCGAACTCGCCCTCTCAGGTGGTTGCAAATAAGAGTTGCAAGTCTCTTTCGAGTGTGAGCCACCGGATGATTCCCGACGTTGCGATCTTGCTATGGGAAGGCGAACGTTTGGCGTCCGTGCTCGTGTTCGATCCGAAATACAAGCGCGACGGGCAGAAACCGGTCATGGGAGACATTGACAAGATGCATACGTACAGGGACGGCATTCGCGACTCGGATGGAAAGCGGGTCGTGACATACGCCGCAATCGTCTATCCGGGCGAGAGCGTAGATTATGCCGGCCAAGTGGGAGCGGTTTCCGCCGTACCGGGCCACGCATCGCCCTCGAATGCCGTTCGCGGCAAGGTCGCGGCTGCGCTTTCGCAGGCGGCTTCGCAGCGGTAGAATTGACTGCAACCCAAGTAGGCCGTGTACCGCTGGATCAAAAAATTGCACATTTACGCCGGTCTGCTGAGCTTCAGCGGCTTCACGGTCTGGGGCATCGTCGGGATTTGGGCGACCTTTCTGCCGGCTCCCGCCGAGCGGATCCGACCGGATCCGCAAATCCGCACGGTCGCCTTCAGCGTGGACGGTTCCGCCACGGACCAACAAATCACCGACGCGATGATCGCCGCGTCCGGCTTGCCCTTCATCCAACCCGGACGCAAGCCGAACCGCGACCCGCAGGGCCGCCTGCAGGTGCGCTATCTGACGCCCAACGGCACGCGCCGCATCCTGCTGCTCGAGAAGGAAAACAAAATCCGCATCGAACAGGTTGCGAGCCCGTTTGCGGGATTTTTGAACATCATGCACTTCCAGACGTTCAACCATCACAACCCCGGATGGGAAGTACGGATGTGGGGCGCTTACAACGAATTCTCGATGTGGGCGGTCATTTTCATGACGTTATCCGGTTTTTATCTGTGGCTGGCGACGCGGCCGCGCATGCAATGGGCGTTGTGGACGCTCGGCCTCTCGACTCTTGCCTTCGCCGCCCTCTACGTGAGCTTGAGGTGACGCCGTGTATCGCCTGATGCGCAACATTCACTTGATTCTCGGGCTGGTCTTCGCGCTCGCTTTGGGCGTCTATCTGTTGAGCTCGGTGCGTCTTGCGCACCGCTCGTGGTTCTCCGCCGCCCCTACGGTCACCGAACATACGTATCCGGTCGACCCCGAGCGCGCCGCGACCCCGCGGGCCCTGGGGCAGTACTTGATCGAAGAGCACGGGATACGGGGCGAAATTGCCCGCGTGCAGCCTGCGCAAGACGGAAAGTTCAGCCTGCTGATTCGGCGCCTCGGAACCGGATACCAAGTGCGTTACGACGAAGGAGCTGCGCAGGCCCTCGTCCGGGAGAGCAAGCAAGCCTTCACCGGCATGTTGCTGAGCATGCACTTCGCGCACGGCTTTTGGCATGAGAACGCGACGATCAACGTGTGGGGCGCCGTGTTGTTGCTGACTTCGATCGGACTGTTCGCAATAGGCGTCACGGGCATCTATCTGTGGTTCAAGACCTACGACGAGCGCCTGATCGGATCCGTCTTGCTGGGCGCGGGTCTCGTCTTCGCCTTCGTGTCCCTGTACCTGGTCCGCAGCCAAGGGTAGCATCCGCGCCCGATAATGGGCGGCCGCGGCTATCGCACGTAGATAAATTCGTTCGAGGCCAGCAGCACCCGCGCGAGACTTTGCCAAGCTTCCGACTCATCGAAGTCGTCGAACTTTTCCCTGATGCCGTGCATATAGGTCAGCGCCCGGTCGCGTTCTGAGCCGTCGGGGAATCGCGACAGCGCCGCCAGATAGAGGCGGTCGAGGCGCTCGTTGTCTTGCGGCTCGTCTTGCAGCAGGCGCTGCGCCAGAGATCGCGCCTGCTCCGTGAGAAACGGGCTGTTCATCATGAAAAGCGCTTGCGTGGCTACGGTGGTCGCCCCCCTCTTGCCGCTGGGGTTCGTGGCGTCGCCGAAGTCGAACAGCGTAAAGAGATTCGGCAGGTTCGCCCGGCGCAAAGGCAGATAAACCGAGCGGCGGGTGAAGTCGTCAGGGTTTTTGCTGATGCGGTCGGGGCTGGTTTCGCCGTCGGTGCCGATGCCCGGGTCGAGCGTTCCGCCCATCATCGGATCGAGATTGCCGCCGACGGCCAGCAAGGCGTCGCGAATCTCTTCGATCGTCAGGCGGCGGCGCGGGAAGCGCGTCAGCAGGCGGTTTTCGGGGTCGGCTCGGACGCGGTCCGCGTCAAGCGTTCCCGCCATCCGGTAGGCGCTTGAAAGCATAATCAGGCGGTGCAGATTCTTGATGGACCAGCCGTTTTCGCGCAGATGCCGCGCCAGATAGTCGAGCAGTTCGGGGTGCGTCGGCTCTTCGCCGAGCTTGCCGAAATTGTTGGGAGTGCGCACCAAGCCCTCGCCGAAGCGCCAGCCCCAGACGCGGTTGGCGATCACGCGCGCGGCGAGCGGATTGCCCTCGCTGACGATCCACTTGGCCAAGTCGAGGCGGCCGCTCGTCGAGGACAATTCGGCCGGCGCTTCCCCGCCCGTCAAAACGAGCGGATACGCCTTGGGCACGGAGGCGCCGAGGTTGCGGTGGTCGCCGCGAACGAATATGCGCTGCTCGACTCGCTCGCCCTCGACGACGGCGCAGGCCATCGGAATTTCCGCGCGCGGGGCCGCCACTTCGAGCTCTTTCTGCCGCGCCAGCAGCGCGGTCAGTCTGAAGCGGTCCTCCGCGTCGAGCGCCGCCATCTGCTCCTCGGCGGAGCGATGCAGCGGCCCGCCGTCGAGCCAGACCTTATAGAAAAACAGATTGTCTTCCGGGCGGACTACGGGCTTCGGGCCGACCAGCTTGCCCGAACGGGGATAACGCCTGCGCGCATTGCTCCACCAGCGCTGATTGCGGTCGTGGAACTCCGCGGCCTGCTTGAATTCGATCGCATAGTGTTCGGCGACGGTTGCGCGGTCTTCACCCGCCCCCCGCCACTTGGCGAGCTCCGCAGCCTGCGGGTCGTCGAGATAGGCGATCCATTTGGCGAGCATTGCCGGCTCGAGGCCGCGCCCGGCCGCCGTTTGCGCGGCATCCGCGCCTTGCGCATACACTTCGAAGGCGCCGAGCATGTACTCAGCCATGTCGGCATGATATTTGTCGCGGTACTTCTGGGCGGCCTTGTCGAAATCGAGAATTTTTTTGATCTGCGCATCGACATCCAGGATTTCGTTCCAAGCCTCGATGAACTCCTCATACTTTTCGACCGGCGTCAACGGGGTCTCGACGGGACGCCCTTTCGCTCCGTTTTCGTAGCTGTAAGTCGAAGCGAAGATGGAAGCCAGCGAATAGTAATCGCGCTGCAAAATCGGATCGAACTTGTGATCGTGGCAGCGCGCGCAAGACACCGTAAGCCCAAGAAAAGCCTTGGAAGTGACGTCGATCTGATCGTCGACGACGTCATAGCGTTTCAGCACGAGGTCGCGCTGCGCCAAGGCTTTTTTACCCAGAGCGAGAAAGCCCGTGGCGACAATGCCGCGGGAACCGACTCCGGCGGCAGGGTCGGCGGCCAGGATGTCGCCCGCCAATTGCTCCTGCACGAACCGGTCGTAGGGCATGTCGTCGTTGAACGCCTGAATCACGTAGTCTCTGTAGCGCCAGGAGTGGGGGTAGCGGTGATCCTCGTCGCTGCCCGTGGAGTCGGCGTAGCGCGCGACATCCAGCCAGTGACGGCCCCAGCGCTCCCCGTAGCGGGGCGAGCGCAGCAGGCGCTCGACGACGTTCTCGAAAGCGTCTTCCGACTCGTCGGCCACAAAATCGCGGATTTCCTCTTCCGTCGGCGGCAGCCCGGTCAGATCGAATGTCGCGCGCCGCAGCAAAGTCGGCTTGTCGGCCGCCGGCGCGGGGGCCAGACGGTTCGCTTCGAGCTTGGCGAGAATAAAGCGATCGACGGGCGTGCGCACCCAATCCGCCGCCTCGACCTCGGGCGGCGCCTCGCGCGAAAGCGGGCGAAAAGCCCAGAAATTGCGGTCCTCGGCGGTGATCTTGCCGCCGGAATCGTCCGGCCGAACGGCCGCGGTCTCTTCAATTCCGGGCCAGGGGGCGCCCTGCGACAGCCACCGGCGGACGGCGGTGATCTGTTCCGCCCCCAAGCGGCCCTGCGGCGGCATCTTGACGCGCTGCTCGTAACTCAGCGCCTTCAGCAACAGGCTGCGTTCCGGCTCGCCGGCGGCGCCGAAAAAACCCGCTCCGCGGGCCGCGAGATAGCCTTCGGCGGTCTTCAGATCCAGTCCGGCGCTCTGTACCTTCTCGTTGTGGCACATCCAGCATTGGCCGGCCAGGATCGGGCGGATCTGCTTTTCGAAAAACTCGAGTGAGTCGGAGGCGGCGCCGGCCTGCGCCGCAGCCGCAAATGCGGTCAAGAGGAAGATGCCGGCGCGCAACACTCACGGCAGTATAACACTACGAGCCCCCTGGGCCGGGGATTTATATGGCCGTTCAAGCCCCTTTCAACGCCTGTTGAAAGCTCGTTGAAAACCGTCCGGCAAGTCCGCTCAGGAATTCACGTCGAAATAGATGCAGTCCGGGTGCTGCAAGACCAAAGCGCTCACGCTGGCTTCCGGGGTCATCATCAATCCGGAGGTGAGATGAACTCCTATATCTTCCGGTTTCAATAACTTGAATAGTCCCTCTTGATCTTCCAGATCGGGGCATGCCGCGTAGCCGAAACTGTAGCGGCGACCGCGGTAGTTCGACTTGAAGCGGTCAAGCATCGACATTTCGGGACAGTCGGGAAAGCCCCAGTCCTCGCGAATGCGGCGGTGCAGCCACTCGGCGCAGCCCTCGGCGGTTTCGAGCGCCAGCGCCTGGATGCCGTGCGATTTGAGGTATTCGCCCCGCTGCTTGTACGCCTCGGCGCGTTCCCGGATGCCCTGCCCCGCGCCGACGCAAAACATGGCCAGGGCGTCGCGGCGGCTGTTCGGCCGGGCGACGAAGTCGGCAAGGCTGAGGCCGTCGGCGCGGCGCTGGCGGGGGAAGGTGAACGCATGCAAGAGGCCGCCCGCGCCCGGCTCGAAGATCCGGATCGTGTTGCCCTCGCTCTCGGCCTCGAAAAAGCGCCATACGGCGCATACCTTCATGAAGCCGGCCGCTTCGGCTTTGAGCTCTTCGATCACGGCATGCAACTCCAGCGCCTGCGGGTCGCGTTCGGCCAACGCCTTCTCGAAGTTGCCCTTGAAACCCAAGTGACGGTTGAACAGCATGACCGGGTTGATATACGACCAGACTTCCCGGAGTTGCGGCACGTCGCGTACGATGCGCTCGGTGTACGGCGGCGGCAGAGGCGGCGCGTCCGGGCGCACGCGCGAGCTTCGCCGGGTAGATACCGGCGCGGGTCCGCGGGCGGAGTCCTCCGCGGGGGCCGGCGCATTTTCAAGCGCGACCGCCGTGCGCCGCTCGTCGTCCATGATGCGGTCGAGCAGCGCAAGGCCGCTCATGGCGTCTTGCGCGTAGCAGGTCAACGAGCGGTAGGCCGGCGCAATTTGCTTGCGCGTGAAATTTTTGCTCAAGGCGGCGCCGCCGACCAGCAGCGGAACATCGATTCCGGCGGCTTGCAAATCCTGCGCGGTGACGACCATTTGCCGGGCGCTCTTGACTAACAGCCCGGAAAGTCCGACCGCGTCGGGCCGGTACGCGCGGCATGCCTCGATCAACTCTTCGGGCGGAACCTTGATGCCCAGGTTGACAACGGTATAGCCGTTGTTGGCGAGAATGATCTCGACCAAGTTCTTGCCGATATCGTGGACGTCGCCCTTGACCGTCGCCAGCACGATTTTGCCTTTGCCGGCAACGGTTCCCTTCTCCATGAATTGTTTGAGGTAATCGACCGCGGCCTTCATGGCTTCGGCGGATTGCAGCACTTCGGCGACGATGAGCTCGTTGTCGTTGAACAATCTGCCCACCTCCGACATGCCGGCCATCAACGGGCCGTTGATGATGTCGAGAGGCAGAGAGCCTTCCGCCAGCTTCGTTTCGAGGTCGGCAACGAGACCTGTCTTGGTTCCCTCGACAATATAGTTCGCCAAGCGCTCGTCGAGCGGGAGATTGGCCGTATCCTTCTCGATGCGGCCCGCGGCGCCGCGAAAGCGCGCGGTGATTTTTGCGATGTGATGCTGGTTGATGGCAACCCGCTGCTCGGCCGTCTGCTTGCGGTAATCGCGCGGCGCCCTGCTGCCTGCAAGCGGATAGTTGCCCAGCAGGTCTTCGGCGAGCTTTCTCTCTTCTTCGGGAATCGCCGCATACCGTTCGAGTTTCTGCGTATTGACGATGGCCATGTCGAGCCCGGCTTTGGCTGCCTGGTAAAGAAACACCGAGTTGACGACCTCGCGCGCCGCGGGCGGCAGGCCGAAACTGACATTGCTGACGCCCAGCACGGTCTTCGCGCGCGGCATTTTCGCCTTGATCAGCCGCAGCCCTTCGATCGTCTCGACGGCGCTGCCGATGTAGTTCTCGTCGCCGGTTGCGCAGGGGAACACCAGCGGATCGAAAATAATGCTCTCCGCCTCGACTTGCCACTTGCCGGTGATCAGGCCGTAGGCTCGTTCGGCGACGGCGAGCTTGCGTTCGCGCGTAATGGCTTGCGCCTGCTCTTTGTCTTCGTCGATCGAACCGACCACCACTGCCGCGCCGTATCTCTTCACCAGCGGCATGGTGCGGTCGAAACGCTCTTCGCCGTCCTCGAAATTGATGGAGTTGACGATCGTCTTGCCTTGGCAATAGGTCAGCGCCCGCTCGACCGCGGCGGCGCTGGTCGAGTCGATCATGAGCGGAACCTTGACCTTTTGGATGACCTGGGAATAGAAAACATCGATGTCGGTTAACTCGTCGCGGTCGGGATTTTCGAGATTGATATCGACGATGTGCGCGCCCTTCTTGACTTGGACGCGGGCGATCTCCGCAGCCTCTTCGTATTTCTCTTCCGCGATCAGACGCTTGAACTTGCGGGAGCCGACTACGTTCGTGCGTTCGCCGACGAGCAGCGGACGGGTCTCATCGGTTGCTTGAACCAACTCGATCCCGCTGTACCAGGCGCGCGGCTCGCCGCGATGCCGGCGCGGCTCGCGGCCGGAGACCATTTCCGCAAGCGCGCGGATATGCGCCGGAGTTGTCCCGCAGCAGCCGCCGATCATGTTCAGCCAGCCGTTGCGGACGAATCGCTCGAGAGACCCGGCAAGAGACTCGGGCGTTTCCAGATAAAGGCCGTCCTCATTGGGCAGCCCGGCGTTGGGATAGCAGGAAACCGGCGCGCGCGCCAGTTCATGGATGGTGCGCACGTGGTCGGTCATGAACTCCGGACCGGTCGCGCAGTTCAACCCGACCGCAAGCAGATCGACATGCTGCAGCGACGCGACCAAGGCGTCTGCGGACTGCCCCGCGAGCATGGTTCCCATCGGCTCGATGGTTCCCGATACCATTACGGGGATTCTGACGCCGAGTTGCTCGAACGCCTGGTCAATGCCGATCAGCGCCGCCTTGACATTGCGCGTGTCCTGGCAGGTCTCCAGCAGCAGCAGGTCGCAGCCGCCCGCGGTCAGCGCCTGCGCCTGATCGCGGAAGTTGACCGCGAGCTCGTGGAAGGCGACGCCTCCGGTAACCGTGATCGCCTTGGTCGTGGGCCCCATCGAGCCGGCCACGAACCGCTGCCGTCCATCTCGAGCAGCCTCGTCCGCCGCCGCCCGGGCAAGTTCCGCGGCGGCGCGGTTGATCGCCCCGACCTTGTCCTGCAGTCCGTATTCCGCGAGGACGATCGCGGTTGCGCCGAAAGTGTTGGTTTCGACGATATCGGCCCCGGCCGCGTAGTAGGCGGCGTGGATGCGGCGCACGACGTCGGGCCGGGTCAAAACCAGATTTTCGTTGCAGCCTTCCAGTTCCGGGCCACCGAAATCGGCGCTGTCGAGATCACAGTCTTGAAGCTGCGTGCCCATAGCCCCGTCGAGCACCAGAATGCGCTCGCGCAAGGCATCGTTCAAGAGACGAATGCGTTCCTCGGAGGGCGGCATGGCAGGGGACAGAGCAGGCAACGATTCGCTTCCGGACAGCCCGCATCGTCGGTCGTTGCGCCGTTTTCATTCTATCAGCCCGCGGCGAAAGTCCGGCGAGAGGCTCAACCTCGGCCGCGTTGCGTCAGCGCCATTCGACGGTCATGCGCAGACCGCCGCGCGGGCGCAGGGTAATCAGCGCTTCCGGCTGCACCGTTTGATCGGGAACCAGTCGCAGGCGGCACTTCTGCGCCATAGTGGAGAGAATACAGATGGTTTCCAGCTCCGCGAATCCGGCGCCGATGCACATCCTCGGCCCTCCGCCGAACGGATAGTAAGCGAACGGCGCCGGCCCTCTATGGCTGTTGAGGAACCGGCCCGGATCGAATTTTTCCGGTTCGGGCCAGACATCGGGCAAACGGTGGGTATCGTAAATGCCAACCACCACAAGCGCCCGCTTGTCGATGGCATAGCCGCCGATGACATCCTCCTCGATCGCCGAGCGCGAAACGACCCAAGCCGGCGGGTACAAACGCATGGACTCCTGCAAGACGGCGCGGCACAAATTCAAATTCGGAACCGCTTTCACGCTTATCGCTTGCCCGCCCAGCACCCTGTCCACTTCGGCTTCGACTCCGCGCGCGGTCTCAGGATGCTCGGACAAGAGATAGAACGTCCAACTCAAAGCGTTTGCCGTCGTCTCGTAACCGGCGAGCAGCAAGGTGGTCACTTCGTCCCGCAACTGCTGCTCGCTCATCGCGCGCCCGCTTTCCTCGTCCCGCGCCTCCAGGAGCTTGGACAGCAGATCGCCGCCGGGAGGCCGTCGGCGGCGTTCCGCGATCAGCTTCTCGACGACTGCCCGCAGCCTTCGCCGGGCTTCTTTCGCGCGAAGATTGCCCGGCGTAGGCAAGAAGCCCAACACTGACGCCAACACGCCGTAGCGGTCCATGGCGCGGCGGCTGAGCGCGCGGAAGGCATCGCCGATCTCGGCCGCCGACTCGCCGGCGTTGATCCCGAACAGCGCTTGCGTGACCACTTCCAGCGCCAGCCGCGCCATGTCCCTGCTGATGTCGCGGGCGGCATCCCCCGCGTCTCGCCATCTCGCCAGCATTTCCTCCGTGCGCTCGACCATGAGCGGAACCAGCGCCTCCGTGCGCTCCCTTTGAAACGCCGGTTGGATCAATCTTCGCTGCCTGCGCCAGATCTCGCCGTTGCTCGTCAGCAAACCTTCGCCGACGATCGCTTTCAAAATGCGGTAGTCGAAATTTTTCTTGTCGTAGTTGGTGTGGTTATCCCGCAGCACATGCCCGGCGTGCTCGGGTCGGCGCAGCATGTATGCGCATGAGAACCCGAATGAAATGCGCACGACGTCGCCGTAGCGGTCGTGCATTTTTCGATGCAGCGCGATCGGGTCGCGGCGCAATTGCTGCAAAACCCGCGGCGTTGCCCACCATGCCGGCCCCGGGGCCTTTTTCCCGAGGTGCGGCATGTTACGACCCGCTTTTGAGAAACTTCAGGAATTCAGCCGCATTGCGCGTTTGTCCGGAGAAAGTTCCCGCCAGAGTGTCGTCGGGACGAATCACCGCATAAAAGGGAATCGTGGATGAGTTGAATCGAGAAATTTGCAGTTGCTGGTTGGCCTCGCCGGCGGCGTCCAAACCATCGGTATAGAGTTCCACCAGCACGAGATCTGCCAATGCCGCTTCGATCTCGGGCTTGGTGAACATGTTCGCCTTCATCCACTTGCAGTTTGTGCAGGCGTATCCGGTAAAGTTCGCCAGCAACGGTTTCCCGCTTGCTTGAGCCTGAGCGAGAGCGCCGTCGAAATCGTCCTTGATCCACTTGACCGCGGGCTTGCCGCCGGCCGCAAAAAATCCGGATTGTCCGGCTTCGGGCACATACGCATCGAGTTCGCCGAGCCTGCCGCCGAACATGCCGGGAATCAGGCTCAAAGCGAGGATCGAGAACGCGGCGCCAGCGCCCAGCCGGGTCAATCCGATCCCTTCCGCCGGGCCGTCTTCCCCGAGTCGGACGACGCCCCACAAGTACAGGGCGGCCAACGCGAACAGCACAATCCAGATCGACAGGAAACGCTCGCGGGTGAGCAGATTCCAGCCGAACGCCTGATCGACCGTGCTGAGATACTTCACGCCGACGGCAAGGATCACCAAGCCCATCGCGCGCTTGGTTACGGCCAGCCAGCCCCCGCCTTGCGGCAGCTTGCCCAGCAGCGGCGGAAATAACGCGATTGCGAAAAACGGCGCCGCCAGGCCGATGGAGAACATGCACATGCCGAACACGGGATAAGCGATGCTGCCGCCTGACAGCGACCCCGCCAAGAGCGACCCCACGAACGGCCCGGTGCAGGCAAACGAAGCCAGGGTAAACACCAGGCTGAGCATGAGCGTGGACGCCGCGCCCGATCCCGACGCCCGCCGATTGGCGGCGGTCATGACGCCGCTGGGCATGGCCATCTCGAACCCTCCGAGCATGCTCGCCGCGAACGCGAAGAACACCAGGGCGATCAGCAGATTGACCCAGACGTTCGCGCCGAGTTGACTCATGCCGAAAGGCCCGGCAACCGCCGAGACCGCCGCGCCGAGCGCCGTAAAGAACACGACCACGCCAAGGCAAAACAATCCGGCCCGGCGCACCGCCGCGCCGTACAGCGATGTGTCCCCGCTGAGGAACGAGCCCATGTAAATCGGAATCATCGGGAAAACGCATGGGGTCAGTACGGCCAGCAGGCCGAAGCTCAGCGCCACCAGCGCAAACCCGAACAACCCCTGCTCCTCGCCGACGCCCGCCACCGGGACGGAGCTTGCGGCCGGTTCCGCGGCGGAGGACGCCGCCGCGAAAAGCTTCATCGGCCGGTAATTTTCGGGGACGGCCGCGGCCCGCCCCGTTGCGCCGGGAGCAACCGTCAGAACCGCCGCCGCCGATTTGCGCTTTGGCGGCAGGCAGCGCCGGTCGTCGCACGCTGCGTAACGCACCGCGGCCTCGATACGCTGCTCGCCTGCGATGCCGTCGGCCAGATCGATGGCGACAAGGAACTCGGCCGAATGCTCGTACCATTCGCTGTCCATTTGGAAGTTCGGATCGAACTGAACCGTCGGCTCGGGCTGGTGCGCCTTCCATGAAGCCACGGCCGGCGAATCGGAGATTTGCAGGTTGAGAGCGATCGGCTTCCCTTGCGGGGTTGTGGACGAATAGAGATGCCAGCCGTCTTCGACCGCAGCCGTCAAGCGGGCGGTGACGCGCCCGCCCGGCGCGGCTTGCGCCGGCTCCAGCGCCAAGGACCACTGCACGGGATCCAACACCTGCGCGCCCGCCGCTGCCGGAAACGCACTCAGTAAGGCAAACAGCCGCAAGCTCCGCATCGTTATCAGAATCCTTAACTCGATTCGACGCAATAGGCTGCCGCGCAGTCAACGCCGCGCCGCGCGGCTTTTTCAGTTTAGCGGCATCAACCGTCGGCCGGGGACAACCCGCGAAACCGCAAGCATTCGCCGAGCGCCGCGCGGTATTCGGCGAAACCCACCTCGCGGTCGCAGCAGACCATCATCAATACTCCGTCCGACCGAAAGTTCCCATCCCAGGCGGCGACCTGCTCGTCGCTCCATTGCTCGCAATACTCAGCCAATTTTTCGTCCGGCATAGCGTCGCAGTACGCCCTCAGATTCACGTCGGTCTCGTCGGGGGGATGGGCGTAAGGGGCGTCTTCGAAGCGCGGTCGGTTCATGGGGCGAAAGCTCTACTCCCGATTCTCGACGGCGAGATTGTTCATCACCGAGAACACGCCGGCGACGCCGTTCGCCTGCGCTTCGGCGATGTTCTTCTCGGCTTCCACGCCTACTACGCCTTCCAGCGTGACGTCGCCGTTCTTGACGACAATATGGATCGGCGGCACGGACTGGAACGAATAGCGGCTCAGCACCGGTTGGTAGTAAATGGCGCGGTACACGGCCGCACGGATGCGGTCGTCGTTGTGCGAGACCGGCAAGACCTCGATTTCATTGACCACTTCGGCAATGCCCTCGATGCGCTTGACGACGCGCTCGGCGCCCGAGCGCAGCGTGGGCCGCGTTACTTGACCTCCCAGCTTGACCCGCGCGCCGTCAAGCTTGTAGGTGAGATTGTCGAACACGCTGTAGTAAGGCAGCATGACCAGCTCGTGGCGTACTTGGCGCGCGAGACGATCGGCATCGGCCGCCGTTGCTCCGACAGCCAGCAACGCTGCCGCGGCGAGTTTCAAAAAGGTTCCGTTCATGGCCTTCTCCTCCGGGAGGGAATACGCCGACCGTATGGCGGCCGGCGGCGGGATCATTGTGCTCTTTATTACGACGAGAACGGCTATGCCGGGGTTTCGCGCCCGCGGGCCGCTATGGAGCGTCTTCAAGGCGCGGTCGGTTCATGGGGCGTCTGAAGCATGCGCTCCGGCTCGATGAAAAGCCAGAGCGCGGCGCTGACCGCATAATACGCCGCGGACAGCAGCAGAGGAAGCTGCCACGAACCGCTGCGATCGACCATCAGCCCGATCATCCAGGGGGCGAGGGCGCCGCCGATTTGTCCGAACGAGTTCATCGCGCCGGACACCACGCCGGCATGAGCGCCGCCGATGTCCAGGCACGCCGCCCAGGTCACGGCCAGAATCGACTCCGCTGCGCCGAAACTTACCGCCAGGCAGATGAGCGCCAAGAGGTCGTTTTCGAGCAGCGCGGCGGGCACGAGGAACACCGCCGCGCCCAGCAACCCCGCCATGGCGGGGAGCCGCCGCGCGGTCCGCAGCGCAACCCGCGCCGCGAGCCTGTCGCTCAGCCAACCGCCCGCCAGGTTCGCCGCGGCGCCGCACAGCAGCACGGCAGCCGCAACCGTACCGACAGCGCCCAACTCCACGCCGCGCGCGTTCTGAATGTAGGTCGGCAGCCACTGAATGTAAAAATACAGCCCCCAGGTATAACCCGAGTACATCGCCGAGAGCGCCCAGACGTTGCGATTCGCCAACAATGTCGCCCAGGGCGCGCCGCGGCGGTGAGCCGCGATGCGCCGTCCGCCGCGGATCGCGGCCAGTTCTGCGGCGCTGACGCCGGGATGCTCCTCCGGATCGTTGCGGAACCAGCTTCGCCAGCCCGCCGCCCAAACGATCCCCAAAACGGCGAAAATCCAATAGACCGCTCGCCACCCCCAGCGCGTCATCAGCGCGATGGCGATCCACGACGTCATGGCGAAACCGATACGGCTGCCGAACATGATGACGGCCTGCGCGCGTCCCCGCTCGCGCGCCGGAAACCAGTAGGAGACCGCCGAGGCGCAGCCCGGAAACGCTCCGGCTTCGCCGCACCCGAACAGAAAACGAATCGCGATCAGGCTGGTCAGGTTCCACGCCGCGCCGGTCAACGCCGTAAAGGCCGACCACCAGATCACGATGCGCGTCAGCAGCGCTCGGGCGCCGAACCGGTCGGCGAGGAAACCGCCGGGTATCTCGAACAGCACGTAGCCGAGCACGAAGAAAGACCCCGCGCGTCCCAATTGCTCGTTGGTCAGGCCCAACTCGTCGGACATCGCTCCGGCAGTGGCGCCGAAGCAGACGCGGTCCATATAAGTGACCGCCATCAGGACGAACATGAACCCCAAAACCCGGTAGCGCGCCGGCATGTCTGAAAAGTCCGAACCGCCGGCCTCAGGGAACGAACGCCCGAATTGCTCGGACGCCGCGGCCGGCAACAGGAAAAGGCGCCGCTTCCGCCGGAATCAGAAAGCAGTCGCCCGGCTGAAAAGGCGTCCGATTCAGCGAGCCCGAGCCCTCGACCACGATCAGGATGTGTACTCTTTGGGGATCGGGGCGGTACTCGAACCCGGCGTCCCAACTCAGGCGCTCGCCGGCGAAATACCGGCAGCGGGCGAGACGCTCGACGCGGCAGACGCCGCCGGCGGTCGATGCTTCGGCGGCAGCCGACGAAGGCCGCAAGCGGACATCGGCAACCTGCGCCGCCCGGTCGACGTGCAGCGGGCGCGGACGCCCGCCGCCGTCAACCCGCCCGAAATCGTACAGCCGGTAAGTGACGTCGGAATTCTGCTGAATTTCGCAGATCACGACGCCCGCGCCGAGAGCGTGCAGCGTGCCCGGCGGAACGAAAACCGTCTGCCCGGCGGCGACCGGAACCCAGCGCAAATACTTTTCGATGGCGCTGCTGCGGGCCGCCCGGACCAAAGCGTCGGGCGGCAAATCCTCGACCAGGCCGAGGGCGATGCGGGCGCCCGGTTTCGCCGCGAGCACATACCACATTTCCGTCTTGCCGGGGCCGTTCTCGTGCGCGAACGCGTACGCGTCGTCCGGGTGTACCTGCACCGAAAGTTCTTGCGCGGGAAACAACAGCTTCGTCAAGATTGGGAAGCGCGGCCCCTTTGCGGCGCCGGAACCGCCGTCCGTCCGGCGCCCCGCCCCCATCAGCCGGCATCCGTACTCTTCCAGCAAGCTGACAATCGTCCGGCCCGCCAGCGGCCCCCCGACTACCGTGTTTTGCTCGTGCGTGTACCAGGCTTCGCCGATGGGTTCGGCGGTCTTGCCGAACACCGGCGCAAGATCGGTGGAACCCCATATCTTCTCCCGAAACGACGGACCGAGCTTGAGGGGCTCCAGCCGCGTCACGAGAGTTCCCGGATGAACTTGTCGATCCGCGCGATGCCGCGCTCCAGGTCTTCCATCGACGCGGCGTACGAAATCCTGACCTGCTCGGCGGTGCCGAACGCCTCGGACGGAACCACCGCGACGCGCGCCTCCGCCAGCAGTTTCTTGGCGAAATCCATCGGCGTGGCGATGCCGCCCTTGCCGAAAGCGCAACCGATGTTCGGATAGGCGTAGAACGCGCCGCCCGGCTGGGGGCAGGTCACTCCGGGGATGGCGCGCAAGGCTGCGACCACGTACTCGCGGCGCTTGCGGTACTGCGCGAGCATCTCGCCGACCGAGTCTTGCGGGCCGGTCAGCGCGGCGACCGCCGCCTTCTGCGCAATCGACGTCGGGTTCGAGGTGGAGTGGCTTTGCAACTTGTTGATATTGCGGATCAAGGCGGCCGGGCCGAGCAGGTAACCCAACCGCCAACCGGTCATGGCGAACGTCTTCGACAACGACCCGATCACGATCACATTGCTCTTCGCGCCGGGGAGCGAGGCAATGGAAAACGGCTCGGAGCCATAGACGAAATGACAGTAACACTCGTCGCTCATCAGCAGAATGCCGCGGCGGGAAGTCAACTCGTGGATTTTTTCAAATTCGCCGCGCTCGATCACGGCGCCCGAAGGATTGTTGGGGGAATTGACGACGACGATCTTCGTCCTGTCCGTGACCGCGCCCGCGATGTCGGCGGCCGTCAGCGAAAATCCGTTCGCTTCCTGCGTTTCGACCATTACCGGCGTGCCGCCGTGATAGCGGATCACGTCGAAAAACGTGACCCAATACGGCGACGGCAATACGACCTCGTCGCCCTCGTCGATCAGCGCCGCCATGCAGTTGAAGATGGCGTGCTTGCCGCCCACTGTGGCGATGCACTCGCTCGGCTCGTACGCCGTGCCGAAATCGCGCGCATGCCAGGACGTAACGGCTTGCTTGAGCTCGGGGATGCCGCCCGCCGGCGTGTAGCGGGTAAAGTTTTCTTCGATGGCTTGCACGGCGGCCCGCTTGATGTTGTCGGGCGTCGGGAAATCGGGTTCGCCGGCGCCGAAGGCGACAATGTCGACCCCGGCGCGCTTGAGGCGTCCGGCTTCGGCCGTCACGGCCATGGTTGCGGACTCGCTGATTCGCAAGATGCGCTGCGTAAACTCCATCACTTCAGGTTACAAAGTTTCCGGGGCCATCGCGCGCAGCCGCTCGGCGACGCGGGGCGGCACGAGCGCATCGACGTCCCCGCCGTGGCGGGCGACTTCCTTGACCAGCCGCGAGCTGAGATAGCTATAAGTCTCAGAGGGCAGCATGAAGACGGTTTCCAACTCCGGCGCGAGCTTGCGGTTCATCAGCGCCATCTGCAGCTCGTATTCGTAATCGGAAACGGCGCGGATGCCGCGCAGAATGAGCTTCGCCCCTTTTTCGCGGGCAAAATCCACCAGCAGGCCGTCGAAACTGTCCACGCTCACGTTGGGGAACGGCGCAACCGCCTCGGCGACCATCGTCAGCCGTTCTTCGAGCGTAAACGCAGGCGGCTTCGAATCGTGCCGCAGGGCCGCGACGACCAGTTTGTCGAACTGCTTGGAGGCGCGCGCGATCAGATCGAGATGCCCGTTGGTGATCGGATCGAACGATCCCGGATAGATGGCGACGCGGCATTCCGGCACGAGGCTATTGTAACCAGAGGGCGCCGCCGCCGCTCAAGCCAGTTGCCGATAGACGTAGCGGGCAACGGCGATGTCTTCGACCGCCAAGCCTTGCGACTCGAAGAGAGTGATCTGCTGCGGGGCGCTGCGTCCGGGCTTGCTGCCGGCAATCACCGCGGACAACTCCACCGCCCGGCTCCAGTCGAAATTTCCCTCGGCGGCCGCCTGGATGAGATCGCCGGCCTCCATCCGCGCCTGCTCGATCGAGTCCACCGCGACGATATCGCAGCGGCTGACGGCGGCGGCAGCGAGCTCGCGGCGCTTGGCGTGATTGCTGCCGGCGGCGTTGACATGCGTCCCGGGCGCCAACGCATCGCCGCGGAACACCGGCTCGCGGGAGTTGGTCACGGTCGTCACGATGTCCGCGCCGTCGAGCGCCTCTTCGGCCGAAGACGCCGCGCGGACCTCCAGATCGAGTTTTGCGCTCATCCGCGCGGCGAACCGCTCGCGTTTTGCGGCGCTGCGGCTATAAACGGCGACGCCGGCGAGCGAACGCACCGCCGCAACGGCCTCCAACTGCGTCTCGGCCTGGAAGC
Source organism: uncultured Bryobacterales bacterium (assembly GCA_958295955.1). GTDB lineage: Bacteria > Acidobacteriota > Terriglobia > Bryobacterales > UBA6623 > CATQHP01. The sequence goes on from OY282420.1 coordinate 207,297, forward strand.
CGCTGCCGAACAGCGCCAACCGCGAAGCGTTTTCCCTGGCCAGCCGGCGGGTGGCCGCGCCGCTGGCGGCCCCGGTTCGAATCTGTCCGAGCGCGTTGGCCTCGATGACCGCAAGCAACTCGACGGCCGCGGCATCGAAGAGCAAGACGACGAACCGGGCGCCGACCTTGCGGTTCGTGGCATAAACTTTGGCTCCGACCACGCCGTCTTGATTGTCGCCGCCCGCCATGTAGTGCAAGAGCGTTCCGTTTTGCATCGCCACGCGGCGCCGCGGATGATTGTCTGCGCGTCCGTCGTCCAAGCGCCGAAACGCTTCCTCGACCAACTCGACGGCCGCGGACATCGACAGGACTTCCCGCACCTGCCGCTCGGTAATGCGCATCATGCTCGTTCCCTGGCTTTCCCCGACGCCATATTGTACAATCAGTAGTTGGGGCGCAACGGCTTTTCCATCCGCCGCGCCCTACGGTGAAACCGTCCCGAGAGGGGAGGTGTGCATGCCGATATGGCAGAAGTTTACTTGAACGAAGGCGAACCCATCGATGCCGCGCTCCGGCGCTTCAAGCGCAAGGTGCAGCAGGAGGACATCATCAAGGAGGTCAAGCGCCACTCCTATTACATGAAGCCCGGCGAGAAGCGGCGTCTCAAACAGGCATTGGCAAGAAAACACAGACGCAAGAAGTTTCGTCGTGAACGCGAATAGCCTGCAAACCGTTTCTTCTTTCCGAAAGGCTTGGGATTCCCCAAGCCTTTCTTGCTTTCGGCGCGCCGCCTGCCTGCCGGCTTGCTTGCTGCTGTGCGCCGCAGCGGCCCTGCCGCAGACCGCAGGCCCACTGCGCCCGCGCCGGCCGCCGCCCGACGGAACGGGCGAGGCCGCGGCCCCTCCGCCGCCGGTCCTCGGCGACACGGCTCGAAACCACGCGGATGCCGACCCACTCATCCGCCTAGCCCGCGCCGTCAACGCCGATTTCACCAAAAACCTTCCGAACTTCATCGCCAAGCGGCGCGTCAAGCGCTTCGTCAGCTTCAATCGAGGCCGTATCTGGGCGCTCGAAGACACGATCGAGGCCGAGGTGCTCTACGCGGACCGCAAGGAGACCTACCGCAACATCCGCATCGACGGACGGCGGCGGGTCGGCAGCATGGAAGAACTGGACCGCGCCTGGTCGGCCGGCGAGTACGGCACGCTGCTGCGCAACCTTTTCGCCCCGCAACTCGGTCTCGCCTTTACCCGCAACCGCCCCCGAGACAGCGAGGCGCCCGGCGCGGCCGCCTATGCAACCCTCGCCTCGCGCGAGCAGTCCACGTGGAGCATTCACTTCAACGCGGCAAGCATCCGCCCCGCTTACCGCGCCGCCGTCTGGCTCGCGCCCGAAAGCGGACGCGCGCTGCGCATCGAGATGACCGCGGAAGCGGAGCTGCCGCCGAGCTTCGGCCTGCGGCTGGTCAAGACGACCTTGCGTTTCGCCGCGGCGACAGTCGGCGGCGCGCAGTATCTGTTGCCGGCCTCGGCGACAACCCTGAGTTGCCTGCGCCGGTCGGTCAAGTGCTTTCGGCACGAGATCGCCTTCGACGGCTACCGTAAGTTCTCGGCGGAATCGTCGATCTTTCAGGTGGAATCGGACGTTTCCTTCAGTAGCGGGGCCGCGGCGCCGCGCTGAAGGGATCGGCCGTTGCTCCGCCGACCGGCTGCCGTGTGATACCCTGCCGACATGAGCGTGAGGCTGCGACCGATGCCCCTCTATTGCAGGGACTGAACGCCATGTTCTCGCAGCCGCGCAACAACTCGCAACGGGTTCAGCCGGGGACCTCGCCGTTTCCTCCCCTCGCGCCCGAGCGGATCGCGGCGTCGCGGGAGCGGTACGGCGCCGCTGCCGATCGGTATCTGGAGCATCTGCGCATCGGCGATCCGCCGGCCGACGAACTCGTGCTCTGCTTCGAGCGCATGCCGCCGGGCGACGGCTCCCGCTTGCTGTCGCGGGCGATCAGGGAAGGCATCGACGCCATCGACGATCCGCCGGCGCCGCTGGCCGCGTTGTTCGAGCAGATGGACTATGTGCCTTTCTGGGTGGACTGGGACACGATGCTGGTTGCGAGCCGGAAGATCGTGCGCTCCGGACTCTTGTCCACTCTCGCCTTCGCCGCCTACGCCCTGCCCCATTCCTACCTGGCGACCGGCAACCGGCCGCTCGCGTTCACCAGCGCGCTGCTTGACGAGTCTCCCCGGCGCTACGCCCAGACCCTGCGCTTCGTTATCGAGAGCTTCCTGCCCGGCGGCCTGCGGCGCCACGCGGACGGCTTCAGGATGGCTATCTGGGTGCGCATGCTGCACGCCCGGTCGCGGCGGAAGATATTGCAGTCCGGCGACTGGGACCTCGGCGCATCCCAGATTCCGCTCAACCAGGCGCATTCCGCGGTAGGCACGGTTCTGTTCTCGTTCTACGTCGTCGAGGGGATGCGGCGGCTGGGGGTGCGTTTCAGCAGCCGCGAGGTGGAGGGCGTACTGCAAACGTGGCGCTACGTGGGATATCTGCTCGGCGTCAATCCCGAACTGGTCTATACCTCTGAGGAACAGGCGCGCCGCACCCTGGACATCGCGTTCAGCCTGGAGTTCGACCCCGACGAGACGTCGAAGCAGTTGTGCCGCGCTCTGATCCAAGCCGGTCCGAAATTCATGCAGATCGAGAAAAACGCATGGCAGTCGCGGTTCTTCGTGGACATGGCCGGCCCCATGACGCGTTACCTGCTCGGCGATCGGCTGGCGGATCGGTTGGACTATCCGCCCGAGAAGCGGCGGCTGCTGTGCCGGGCCTTCGTCGCCCTCGTATGGCTCTCCGAACAGGCGCCCTGGTTGTTCCCCCGCGTAGTGCGGGACTACAAGGGCGTGCTGTTCTGGCTCGAGAAGAGCGACTACGAATTCGACAAGTCGCAGTTCTATTAACCGTCCCGCGTTTCGCGGGAGCGGTCATGCGCCCGAACCGGCAATCCGTTGCGGAAGAAGTAGCCCGCCATCGTATTCAGCGCCGGCGGACGCTCCGAGACCACCTCCAGCCGCCAGCGCTGCGCAACCGCCGCCAGAGCGTAAACCGCGCTCATCCGGGCGAACGCCTCGCCGACGCAGCCGCGCGAGCCGGCGCCGAAGGGCATATAGGCGTACTTCGGACGCTCCGGCTGCGGGGCCGTCCAGCGCTCCGGGAGGAACCGGTCGGGCTGCGGGAAATGCCGCGCGTCCCGGTGAGAAAAGTAGCAGCAGAGTTGCACGTTGGCGCCGGCGGGAACGGCGTAGCCCCCGATGGCGCAGTCGGCGACCGCCTGTCGGCCGATGTAATAGGCCGGCGCGGCGAGGCGCAGCGTCTCGTCGAGCACGGCGCGGGTGTAAACGAGTCGATCGTAGTCTTTTAGAGTTGCCGGGCGCCCCTCGAGCACCGCATCGACTTCCCGTTCCATGCGTTCGCGCGCCGCCGGGTTGCGGCTGAGGAAATAAAACGCCCAGGCCAGCGTGGCGCCGGTGGTTTCGTGGGACGCCATCAGCATCTCGATCACCTCGTCCAGCACTTCGTCCTCGCTGAATGCGGGGCCGCCCTGTTCGTCGCCGGCGCATGCCAGGAACGCCGTCAGATCGGTGCGCGACCCCGCGGGGGCGGCGCGGGCGGCCCGGATGGACGCTACGATGATCTCATCCATCGGCCCCTTGCGGCGCAGCAGCCGCCGATAGCGGGGCAGCGCGCGCTTGATCAGCGCACGGCCCGGCAGCAGCGCCAACTGAAAGTCCAGAGTCAGCAGCGCGACCAAATCCCGGGCCATCTTGACGTCGATCTGCATGCCGTCCTCGAAGAAGATATTGAGCGAGATGGACAGCGTCAGGTCGCGCATTTCCGTGTCGGCGTCGATGATCCGGCCATGCCGCCATTCCTCCCGCTTGACGACCGCTCGCTGGGCCATGGTCTCGGCGTAGCCGGCCAGCGCCTCGCGGTGAAAGAACGGCTGGATGATCCGCCGTCGGCGCTTGTGGTCCTGGCCGTCCCCGGTTACGATCGTCGGCCCGTGGAGCACCGTGTTGCGTTTGTAGATGAACCCCTTCTCGAACGACGACCGCTGCTCATCGACCACCTCGCGGATCAGTTCGGGATCGAAGACGATGCAGAATTCCCAAAAAAGTATGCGGTAGCGGACAATGTCGCCGTAGCCGCGGCGCAGCTCGGTGAACAGTCCGAGCGTGTCGCGGAGCCGCGCGATCATGTTGCGGATGTAACGCCCCCCCGCGCGCGGCGGGAGTTTCGCGAGGGTATCGGCCGGCTTCGGCATGTTGCTCCGTCCTTTCTTTCCGCCGGGCTCGAGATACGGGCAAGAGTTCCCGCTGCTTCGAGGCCAGTCGTCTTCAGTCATAGCCCATAAGCGTCTGGCCGGGCGCGCATGCGGCGGCAAGCTGCGCCCGGTCGTTCGCGTCGAGGCGCGTCCAGCGCGGCGCTTGCGGCCGCGCCAAGGCGCGGGCGGCCTCCAGCCACCGGCCGTTCTCGTATTCCGGCCCGACAAAACGGATGAACCGCTGCAGTTCGCGGGCGGGCTCCTGCAGCAGCGTTTCGTAACGCATCGACAGCACGCGCCCCGGCGGGGCCGCGTCCAGCGCCGCGGCGCCGCGCACGATCACGCGGCTCCAAAACCGCCCGAACGCGGGCAGCGCGATCTGTGTGCGCCGGTACCGCTCGGCCGTGAAAACCCGGAACCGCAACCACTCGGAAAACGGGCCCCACGGGCTCGCGCCAAGCAGGTTGAACGGCCGGCCGGGGTCGATCCCGAAGGCAAGCAGCAACTCCTCCGACTGCACGCGCAGACGGAAGTAGTGGTGCCGCGACATGGATATCGCGGTGTCTCGGCCGTCGCGATAGATGTGGACGAAACGCGCATCGGGAAACAGCTTCATGAACATCGGAACGAACGGCAGCGAGAGTCCCGAGCGCTCGATCCAGACCTGCTTCCCGAAGCGCTCCGCGAGCCACTCGAAGATGAAGCGGTAATGCATGGCCAACGACGCCCGCCCGCGCGCCCGCAGCGCCGCGGAAAGGTCGTCCCAGAGACGTTCGTGATCGGCGGTCAGGTGAGGCAGCGTGGTGCATAGGATGGCGGGCACCTCGCCGGCGCCGTACCGCGCTTCCGGTCCGAGCGGATACAGGAACTCATCGACGACCAAGCCGTTGGTCAGCAGCGCCCGGCCGCCCGGAGACAGCGTGTTCAGCCGCCGGAAGATCGTCTCGCCGGGCGGATTGCGTCCGCGGAACGCCCGGCTGGTCAGCGACGTGAAGAACTCTGAAACGCTCAGAATATCCGGGTGCTCCCGCACCATGTTCGACAGCATAGTGGAGCCGCACCGGCCGGTGCCGACGATGAAGACGGGAGCTGTCATGCGCTGCGCAACATGCGGATTCGGAGAACGCCGCTCGAATGCCTATCACGATAGCAATGGCGGCCCCTCAGCCCGCGGTTTCCCGCCGCCGCCTCGACCCATTGCAGATTGCCTTGCTTCGCAAGCACCGCGCTTGCGTCAGGCGCGCCGCTCGCCGCCGCCGGCGACTTCGACCCAGGGCACGCTGTGATCGCCGCTCACGGCCAGCGTCTCGGGCGGAGAATCGATGCGGAAGATCGACCACGGCCCCGGAACGAACGGGTATTTTTCGACGACGGACTCATCGACCTCGACGCCGATGCCCGCTCCGTCGGGCATGACCAGAAAGCCGTCTTCGAGGTTCAACGGCTCGGTCAGAATCTCGTCCGCGGCCGGAAACGGATACATCCCCGGCTTGCCGTCGTTCGAATGCAACGGGTACTCCAGCCATTCGACTACGTTCTCGTCCCGGCAGACGCCAAGCTGCGCCGCCGCGATCACTTCGAGCAGCGTCCCCCAACTGTGGAAGGCAAAACGAATGCCCTGTTTTTCAGCCGCATCGAAAATGCGCCGGCCCATCTCGAACCCGCCTTGGCAGCACACGTCCATCTGCACGAAATCCACCCCGCCGGAACGAATCAGATCCAGAAACCCCGCCTCGTCGGGCTCGTGCTCGCCCGACGCCAGCGTCACGATACGCTTGCCGCGCATGGCGCCGTAGGCGGCGTGGTCGTCGGGGTCGAAGGGTTCTTCGACCCAGTAAGGGGCGTAGGGCGCAAGGGCGCGGCACAGCTCTTCGATCGTCTGCGGCGAATAGCTGCGATCGCCCATGCGCCACCACGCATGGCAATCGAGCATCAGGCCGAAATCCGGCCCCACGGCCCGGCGCATCGCCTCGACCGTTTCCAGATCGGCCTGCGGTCCCGCCGCCGGGCGCAGCTTGTAGGCGGGAAAACCCAACTTCTGCACGGCGGCGGCTTCGGCCGCGTAGCCCTCGGGAGGCATGTACATCCCCGCCGACCCGTAGCACTTGATCCGCCCGCGCTTGCGGCCGCCCAGCAAGTCGGACATGGGCGCTCCCTCCGCCTTGGCCGCGGCGTCGATCACCGCAACCTCGACGGCATGGTAGGTTTTCCTGAGCTCCAGCCCGCCGGCGAAGCCGAAACTACTCCAGTCCGCCGGATCGCGGCCTTCCAGAAAAGGCCCGATCGTCTGCTCGATTTCCCGCGCCGCGCGTTCGTGAGCCGGGCCGGGAGCGAAGCCCTTGAGCCCGGCGTCGGTCGTGACGCGGATCAGCATCGCGTCGCGTTTCAGAATCGTGCGCAGCCCGCCGTAGAACGGAAGCCGGATCGGCTCCGCGAACGGACACGACATCAGCAGACCTTCGACTCGGGTAATTTTCATGGCTGTCGGAAGCTGCGGCGAACGGACACGACGCGGTCAATACCGGCTAAATCGCGATGAAATTCCGGGGGGCGCCACGCCGCGGCGCGCAGCAATTGCTCGACCGCGTCCCGGCTGTTGTAGCCAAGCTCCATGATAAGCCATCCGCCGGGTTTGACGATGCGCGCCGCGCCAGGCACGAGCCGGCGGTAAACCGCGCAACCGTCCTCCCCTCCGAAAAGCGCCGGCGACGGCTCGTAACGCAACTCCCGCTGCAAGCCGCCGATCTCCCGCAGCGGCACGTAGGGGGGGTTGCACAACAGCGCATCGACCGCCTGCGGCAGCACGCCCCGGTCGAGGTCGGCGACGAAGAACCGCACGTCCGCGCCCAGCCGCCGGGCGTTTTCGCGGGCGATGCGCAGCGCCTCGCCGAAAAGATCGGAAGCGTATATTTGCGCGCCGGCGACATTTTTGGCGACGGCGACGGCGACGGCTCCCGAGCCCGTGCCGATGTCGAGCGCGCGGTCGCCCGGACGGATGCGCTCGACCGCCGCCTGCACCAGATGCTCGGTTTCGGGCCGGGGAATCAGCACGCTCGGCGTGACGCGGAACTCCAGGCCGTAGAACTCCTGCACGCCGCGCAGGTATTGCGTGGGCATGCCTTCGCAGCGGCGAGCAATAAGTTGCCGGTAGGCGTCCCATTCCTCGGGGCGCAGAACGCGGTCGGAGTGGGCGTGCAGCCACTCCCTGCCCCGGCGCAAGACGTCGCCGAGCAGCAGTTGCGCCGTCAGCTCGGGGGCGTGGATGCGGCCCTCCTTGAGCGAACCAACGCCGCCGCGCAAGGCGTCCCGAACCGTAACTAGGGGAGCGACCATTCGCTGCGGGCCGGCGAGACGGAAGCGCAAGGCTCCAACGCGAGGTCGAGCCGGAGATGGCTCGGTCCGCCGGTCGGTTCTCCCGCGGCGTCCGCTACGGCCAAACACAAGCCGGGCGCGCCGGCCGGATGCAGGCGCCCGTCGGCCCAGGCGAACCTCTGCAGCGCGTCAGCGGAACACTCCTTCAACCGCAGTTGCGCGCCGGCCTCGGCTCGCTCGGCCTGCACGCACAGCGAATAGGCGGGCATCGCAAGCTGCCCCTCGCGCGGGTAATCCGCCTGGAAGATTTCGTCGTCGGCGCCGGGCTTGCAGGTATGCGCCATCAGCGGCGCTTGCAGATTCAGGCGGCGCCCCCAACCGGGCACGTCCAGGCAGTAGAACTCCGGCTCGTCCAGCGGGTCTTTCAGCTTCACCAAGCCTTTCCCGCCCGCAAACGCGCTCAACGGCAAAAGCAGGACAACCGCCGCCGCGGCGGTTCGACTGAAACGGCGCTCGAACGTCACGGTCTCAATATAGCGCCTCTTCTTGTATAATCGAGAATCGCCGCCGGCATACCCGCTGTGATTCCCTTCCCCGACATCGCCGGATTCGATTGGCGGACGGCGGCAACGCTCGCGCTTTTCGTTTTCCTGATCCGGATCTGGTCGCAATTCGAGTTGCAGGCGGCCGAAGAGCGGTTGCGCGCCGCGAAGAGCGGCGAACCGTCCCGGAAGCAAAACGCCGCGGACGGCGGTTAGACAATGGGCCTTTTCAAGACGCGAACCGCAGCGCTCTACGGCGTGGACGCGCTGCTCATCGACGTGGAAGTCGACGTTTACCGCGGCAGCGCCAAAGACTTTTTCATGGTCGGCCTGCCCGACACCGCCGTCAAGGAAAGCCGCGAGCGCCTCAAGTCTGCGCTCACCAACTCCGGCTTCGGCTACCCCAACCAGGCGGTCACCATCAACCTGGCGCCGGCCAACATTCGCAAGGAAGGCGCGGGATTCGACCTGCCCATGGCGCTGGGGATTTTGGGCGCGTCAGGCACGCTCCCCGAGGGCGCCGCCGACGAATTTTTGATTTCCGGCGAGCTTTCCCTCGACGGCGGCATCCGTCCGGTGCGCGGCGCCCTGCCGATGGCCGTGTGCGCGAAGGAGCAAGGCATCCGCAAGCTCATCGTGCCCGCGGCCAATGCGGCCGAGGCGGCGGTGGTCGAGGACGTTGACGTTTACCCCGTCAAACATCTGCGCGAGATTCCGCAACTGCTCGAAAACCGCGCAGAGCGCTCAACGACCGCCGCCCGCAACGACAGCGCGCCGCATGTCCCGAACGCGCTCAGCGTGGACTTCGGCGAAGTCCGCGGCCAGGAGACGGCCAAGCGCGCCCTGGAAATTTCCGCCGCCGGCGGGCACAACGTGCTGATGGTGGGTCCGCCGGGCTCGGGCAAAACGATGCTCGCCAAGCGGCTGCCCGGCATTCTGCCCAAGCTCACCATGGACGAAGCCGTCGAGACGACGAAGGTACACAGCGTCGCCGGCGTGCTCGGGGAACACAGCGGCCTGCTGCGGGAGCGTCCTTTCCGCTCGCCGCACCACGGCGTCTCCAACGCGGGACTGGTCGGCGGCGGCTCCGGCATGCCGCGCTGCGGAGAAGTCAGCCTGGCGCACAACGGCGTGCTGTTTCTGGACGAGTTCCCCGAATTTCCGCGCAACGTGCTCGACCTGCTGCGCCAGCCGCTCGAAGACGGCCGGATCACCATCGCGCGCGGCGGCATCAGCCTGACCTTCCCTTCGCAATTCATGCTGGTCGCCGCCATGAACCCCTGTCCGTGCGGCTACTTCGGCGACCCCAATCGGGAGTGCCGCTGCACGCCGCCGATGATCCAGCGCTACGTTGGCAAGATCAGCGGCCCCATGCTCGACCGCATCGACATCCACGTCGAAGTTCCGCCGGTCAAGTACCGCGAGTTGCGCGAGGATACGCCCGCCGAAAGCTCGGAGAAAATCAGGGAGCGCGCCGAGCGCGCCCGCGAGATCCAAATGCGCCGCGGCTACGCCAACGCCCGCATGCCGGCGAAAATGATCCGCAAGCACTGCAAGCTGGACGCAACGGGCGAGCAAACACTTGAAGTCGCCGTGCAAAGGCTGGGACTCTCGGCCCGCGCGCACGACCGCATCCTGAAGGTGGCGCGCACCATCTGCGACCTGGAAGGAACCGAGAACATCCTCACGGCTCAACTGGCCGAAGCGGTGCAATACCGCAGCCTCGACCGCACTTATTGGGTGTAGTCCCGTCCGGGCGCATCGCTCAAGGCTGCATTGAGCGTCCGCAGCGCAACTCTTCGAAGTCGCCATCCCAGCCCGACCCGCGAAGCCGCCGGGCTTCCTCGACGCTGAGAGTCTTGGCTTCAAGCTCTTGCAAGTCAGCCGTCTCGCGCTTCAGTGCCTCCGCGCGCGCCTCATCGTCGCTGTTCGCATCGGTGCCTGACATACCTCGAGCATACGCCATGAGCGGATGAGGCCAAGGGCTTGCGGCCGGCAAGGCCGGCTCAGAAATACGCCTGCGCTACAGCGAATGCAGCTATAATGTTACTCACCAACAGTTCCAATCGACGAACGAGAACTGTTTGCCGGCAGGCTGGATCAGGTCCAAAGCATGAGTGTTGAGCCAATCGGCGCCTCGACCATGATCGTGGTGCTGAGAGTGGCGCTGGAGTGCCGATCCCGACCAGCCCACAGGTGTGTCCAGGGGGGCCAAGAAAAACCATGACTGATAAAGAATTAGCTAAGGAACTGGAGAATGGTAAAGAATTAGTTGAAGCACTGAAGAGAGTCGAGGAGAGGGATCGGAGACGTGGGCACGCAACCTACTTTCATGCAGACAACGAATCCCAAGGTCTAATGGAAGTTGGCGCCGTGAGGGATTGGGCCGAGGAAATGAACAGACGTGGCTGCCATGTCGATATCGATACGATCCGGAAGAACGACGATCCATACCCGGACTGTCTGGCCGAGATGGACGGGGAGAAGATTGGCGTCGAAGTGGTCGAGTTGGTTGATGAAAACGCGATTAAAGAACACCCGGAGCTCCCCCCGTATGAGGAACCAGAGCAATTCATGCGAGAATCTTCCAAGCTTCCCATACCGATGTCGCCGGAATGGCCCCCGGATAAGTTCCAAAGGCGCCTAGACCGGATAGTACGGAAAAAGGATAAACGAGTGAAAGACGGTTCGTTATCCAAGCAGTTTCTGTTGATCGTGACCGATGAGCCACGGCTGGATGAGACAACCTTGTCCAAGTACCTGAAAACCACCAAATTGCAACAACCCCAACACTTCGATGGCGTCTATTTGGGGATGTCTTACATGCCTGATTCTGCTGGAAAAGGGCGCGGGAGCCACCCGGTCTTTGAAGTCTCCTTGCAGGATAGAGCAATGCGAGCTTAACGAGTAATCGCGCATGACTTCCAATTCTCTGTACTACGGCGACAACCTGGATATTCTCCGGCGCTACGTCCCGGACAAGAGTGTTGACTTGGTTTATCTCGACCCTCCCTTCAAGAGCGACCAGACCTACAACGTTCTGTTTCAGGAGAAGGACGGCTCGCAGTCGGCTTCCCAGATCAAGGCATTCGAGGACACTTGGCACTGGGATGAACAGGCGGCCCGGTCCTTTGAGGAGGCGGTCGAGGCTGGGGGGCAAGTAGCAGAGGCTATGCGCGCCTTCAGGACGCTCCTGGGGACCAATGACATGCTGGCCTACCTGTCGATGATGGCTCCCCGATTAGTGGAACTCCGCCGGGTTCTGAAGGACACCGGCAGCCTCTACTTGCACTGCGACCCTGTGGCGAGTCATTTCCTGAAACTGTTGCTGGATTCGATCTTTGGGCCGGGAAACTTCCAAAATGAGATTGTCTGGCAGCGCACCCTCGCGCACAACATGAGAACAAATCGATTTGGAAGAGTAAACGACATCCTTCTCTTCTATTCAAGATCCGCTAAGTTCTTTTTCAAACAGGTGTACACGCCCTACAGCAAAGCGCAGCTCAAGAGATACCGGGCGGATGAGGATGGGCGTTTGTATAAAGCAGAGAATCTCACATTCTCAACCGTTAATCCGTCTCGCCAATTCGAATGGCGCGGCGCCAAGCCGCCGCCTCACCGATCATGGGGAGCATCTCGCGAACAGCTTGAAGAGTGGTATGCCGAAGGCCTAATTCTTTTGAAGAAAGATGGCACACCGCGCCTCGACGGACTAAAAGTTTACCTTAGTGAGATGCAGGGAAAGCCGGTTAACACTAACTGGACCGACATTCTCAGAATCGGAAACACTTCAGCAGAACGCCTCGGTTATCCCACTCAGAAACCAGTAGCTCTCCTGGAGCGGATCATCCAGGCCGGCAGCAACGAAGGCGCTACCGTTTTAGACCCCTTCTGCGGATGCGGCACGACTATTGCAGCAGCCCAAAAGCTCGGTAGGCGCTGGATCGGGATCGACATCACCCATTTGGCCATCTCCCTGATTCGTCACCGTCTGCGGGATTCGTTCGGTAAGGACTTCCGGCTTGAAGTCATCGGCGAACCGACCAGCCTTCAGGATGCGTTCGCTCTGGCGAAGCAAGACCCCTATCAGTTTCAGTGGTGGGCGCTCGGTCTGGCCGGAGCGAGGCCGGTTGAACAGAAGAAAGGAGCCGACCGGGGCATCGACGGCAGGCTCTATTTCCATGATGAAGGACGGGGCGGCAAGACCAAGCAGATCATCTTCTCGGTGAAGGCCGGTCACGTCACAGTGTCCCACATCCGCGACTTGATGGGTGTTATCAACCGTGAGGATGCTCAGATTGGAGCTTTCCTGTCCATGGAGACTCCAACCTCATCCATGCGTAGAGAAGCGGCCTCATCGGGTTTCTACGAGTCTCCCTGGGGAAAGCATCCACGCATTCAACTACTCACGATTGAAGATCTTTTGGGTGGGAAGAGCGTAGATTACCCCCTAGTCGCAGACGTGACTTTCAAGAAGGCGCAACAGGTGAGATACAAACCGCTGGAGAAGCAGCAGGACCTACAGATGGAGCCTAAGTCACACAAAAAGAAAAAGCGAAATCCAAGCCACGGGAGCTAGACTGGAACGGCAGGATGGCGCTAAAACCGGACTACGGGCTTCGATTGAAAAGGGTATTGTCAATAAACTGCTAATCGGCGCGGGCGCGGCGCTTGAGGATCGGCCTGTCGTCTTCTTCTGCGGGCGGGGCGTCTTCATCGACCTCGATCGTATCCGCCGTTACGTTCGACACCTGGAGCCGGCTGTCGAGTCATATCATGGGGCGCCGGCGGGCTCGTTGAACGCCTCCGCTCCGCTTAAACCCATGCTATTCTGGGTAGTCGAAATTGCGAACCCGAATGAGGGCGGCCCAGCTTCATCTTCCATGCAGCGTACGAAACGCAGCAGCGTCAACCGCATGAAAGGCAGACGCCGGGACACAGCGCGGTGGGCGCCCACCGGTCATGTGGATGCTACTTCAGCGACTTATCGGCAACAGTGAGAGGAGATCATAACAATGTATATTCGAGAGCTACTCGACAGTATCCGCAAGCAGGACATTGTGCTACCGGAGTTTCAGCGTGAATATGTATGGACCCGTGAACAGGCCAAACAGCTTATGGTGTCCTTGTACAAACAATATCCAGTCGGTGGGCTGCTATTGTGGAAAACCGATAAACCCCCGGCACTGAAGAATGTCAAGGAACTACCGGACAAGCTCGGCACCGTCGAAGTGCTTCTTGACGGGCAACAGCGTTTGACAACGTTGCACATGTTGACAACCGGTGATATCCCCTCCTTTTACACTGAAGCAGAAATCGAAAGCGACCCACGCGATCTATACTTCAATCTAAAAACGACCGATTTCCAATACTATCAGCGGTCACGCATGGATGGTGACGCCATGTGGAGGCGTGTGGTCGATTGCTTCACCGACAGCACTCTCAACGTGATGGCTATTGCGGATCAAGGGGCCGACGACCCAAACGACAAATTCGATCTCGCGAAACGACTGAACGACAATCTAAACCGGCTCCGCCAAATCCGCGAACACGATCTTCCCGAACAAGTGGTGCCGCATCATGCGGCATTGGATGACGCGATCGACATTTTTGACCGCGTGAATAGACAAGGCACAAAACTGACGGATGCTGAACTGGCCTTAACACACGTGACCGGCAAGTGGCCTCAAGCTCGGCGCGTGATGAAGGAAAAGATCGACGAATACAATGCGATCAACTTCTACTTCGGCCTGACATTCATGACACGCGCACTGACTGCGACGGTTACCGGGCGTGCCCTATTCGAAACGATTCATGACCGCCCACGACAAGAACTGAAAGCGGGATGGGCGAAACTTAGCCGCACTTTGGCCTACCTGGTCAACCTCCTGCCGCATCAGGCATTCATTCATTCTACCGATGATCTGAATACGACCAATGCGTTGGTTCCGATTGTTGCGTACCTGTCGCGCAACAACAGTATTTTCCCCGATCAGAAATCCATCCACCATGCCGTGAATTGGCTTTATTCGGCTCTGCTTTGGGCGCGCTACGCGGGCCAGACGGATCAAAGACTGGAAGCGGATTTGTCGATTGTCGCCAAAGAAGTTGAGCCTTGGGAGTTGATGCGTAGGCAGATCGTCGACCAGCGCGGCCGTATCGAGGTAAAGGCAAGTGATTTTGAGGGGCGGACGGCGCAGCATCCGCTCTTTCGACTGGCGTTCGTGTTGTCGAAAGCCAATGGCGCCGTCGACTGGTTCAACGGCATACCGTTGGGCGCGACGCATGGCGCTGCGTATGCAATACACAGTCACCACATCTTCCCGCAAGCGCTCCTCTACAAGTCAGGATGGGATTCCGACAACTATCTGCACAGGCAAATCGTTAACGAGATCGCGAACCGCGCCTTTCTGACGGCGGCAAGCAACCGGTCATTGTCGGATACGGAGCCGGCCGATTATCTACCTCGAGTCGAGGAGAAGTATCCCGGCGCTCTAGCTAATCAATTTATCCCAATGGACCCTAAATTGTGGCGGGTCGATCGTTACACCGATTTCCTTAATGCACGGAGGGAACTCCTAGCGCTCAAGATCAATGAGTTCCGTGCCGCCTTGATCACCGAACCGGAGGAAATTCGCCATCGCTCCGTCGCTGAGTTGATCGCACTCGGTGAAAGCATGGTGCTCGAATTCAAAAGCACGCTTCAGTGGGATGTGGTGCAGAACAAGCAAAACACGGAACTGCGCCACTCCGTCCTGAAGACAATCGCGGCATTTATGAACAGCGAGGGAGGCACACTGGTCATCGGCGTCGAGGACAATGGCAATATCTATGGGTTAAGCAACGATCTAAAACTTATGGGCCAGTCACGCGATCGCTCTCAGCAACTCGACCTCTTTCAGCAGACGCTCAGAAATATCATTTTCGATAACATCGGTTCGGGCACTACGCGGTACATCGATACACGCTTTGAAGATATCAAAGGTAATACTGTGTGTGTCGTCACTGTGGAGCCAATCCGCGACGGCGTGTTCTTGAAATCATCCAAGGGTAAAGACAAGAGTAAAAAATTCTTCATAAGAGTCGGCAATATAACGCGATCACTCGATCCTGAGCAGACGCATGAGTATCTAAACAGAGACTAAGATTCACGCCTTCACTGTTCATGGCGCCTGCAATAATGCTCCCGCGTTCAGTTGCTTCGACGAAGCGTACTCATCCATGTGGCTATGGCGGCCTATATTACGATCTCGTCTGAAAGTAGCGCCTCCTCCACAAGATTTTAATCGGCGCGGGCGCGGCGCTTGAGGATCGGCCTGTCGTCTTCTTCTGCGGGCGGGGCGTCTTCATCGACCTCGATCGTATCCGCCGGGGCGCTGCGCCGCAGGCGCGGGCGGTTGGGGTCGTCCGCCGGCTTGCGGCGGTTTTGAAGCTGCGCCAGCCGGTCTTTCACGTTCATGAACTCGCTGTTGGTCACCGCGTATTGCGGCTGCTCGGGCAACAACTCGTCGATCGTTTTCTGCACGATTTGGATGCGCTTCTCCGTCAATGGGTGCGTGCCGAACGCCGCGGCGACCTTGCTCGTCTTGCGCTTCTGCGCAGCCTTCAGGCGCTCGAAGAACTGCACCATCGAAGCCGGGTCGTAGCCGGCCTTGTACAGGTACTGCACGCCCAGGAAGTCCGCTTGCTTCTCGAACTCGCGGGAAAATTTGAGGAAGGTCATGGGCACGGCGAAGCCGGCCGCCTGCCGAATGCCGTAACCGGTCCAGCCTCCCAGGAAAACCAGCGGGATGGTGGCTAACTCGGCAAGCTGTCCGCGGGAAGCGCTGCGCGTCCCGTGGCGCGCCGCCACGTGCGCGATCTCATGCGCCATGACGCCGGCCAACTCGGCCTCGTCCCCGGCCAGATCGACGATCCCCGTATTGATGTAGAAAAACCCTCCGGGCAAGGCGAACGCATTCAACTCGTCGGAGTCGATGACCTTGATCGTGAACGGAACCTTGGCGTCGGAATTGCGCGCCAGGTTCTGCCCGATGCGGTTCACGTATTCCGAAATCACCGGGTCGTCGACGATCTTCGCGCGGCGCTCGACATCCTGCGCCATGCTCCGCCCGAGCTGAATTTCTTTTTCGAGCGAATAGAAGTTGACGCCGCCGCCGACGTTTCTGTCGCCGATTTGCGCAACGTCTTCCTTCGGCCCCTTGGGCTCGCGTTTCTGCACGGCGTCTTTGGCAAGCGCGGCCGGCACCGTCAACGCGGCCGCGAGCAGCACGGCGGACGCCAAGCGGTTCAGGCGATATCTTGCGGGATGTCTCATGTCGATTGGGACGCGGGCGCGGGAGCGGCGGTTGCGCCTTAACAGCGGTTTTGCAAACCGCTCCGCCCGCGCCGGCGGCGGCGGCAAGCGACCGCCGGAGTACCATGAAAAGGAACCATGACGGTACGTTATCTCGCTGTCTGGGCGCTGATTTTCGGGCTTGCGGCCTGGGGCGTCGCGACCCGGGCGCCGCAAGACCCGCAAGACGCAGCCGAGTTGCAGGAAATCCGCAATCTGGGCAAGGCGTTTTACGAAACGCCGGGGTTGGCGCAGCAGGCGGTCGCCCAACTCAAGCTCGCCGCGCAACGCAACCCCCGCTCGGCGCAAGACCGGCTCAACTACGGGCTGGCGCTGTTGCGGGCGGGTTCCGGCGAGGAAGGCATGGCGGAAATCGCCGCCGCGCAAAAGCTCGACCGAACGCTGCCCCATACCTATTTCAACCTGGGCATCGAATACAAAAAGGCCGGCGAAGCCGAAAAGGCCATTGCCGAGTTGCTGCAAATGGAACGGCTGGTTCCCGACGAGGCCAAGACGCAGTACAACCTGGGCGCCCTCTACAAGCAGATCGGCGACACGCGCCGCGCCATCGAGAAATTCGAGCGCACGGCGGAGTTGGACCCCTCGCTGGCCGCGCCGCGCTTCCAGCTTTTCGGCATCTACCGCCGCACCGACCGCGGGCGGGCCGACAGCGAGCTCGCCAAGTTCAAGGAGTTGAAGGCCGCGCAGGAAGGCGCCGCCGTCGGCGAGGACGTGGACTGGAGCTTTTACTCCGAGCTTTACGACCCGTCGCCGGCGAACGGCGCCGCCGCCGAGCCCGCGCCGTTCGTCTTTGGCGCCGCCGACTTGGGCGCGCTCAATGAAAAGCCGCTGGGGGCCTTGACCTTCGATTTCAACGGCGACTTGCGGGCGGATGCGCTGGTCTGGTCCGCCGGCGCGGTCCTCGCGCTGCGCGGCGGCGCAGACCTGCCGCAAGCCGCGGACCTGGGGCTTGCCGGCGCCGCTTACTATGCAGCCGGCGACTTCGATAACGACGGCCTCGCGGACCTCTGCCGCGTCGATGCGCAGGGCGCCGCCGTCCTCGTAAACCAGGAAGGCCGCTCGTTTCGGACGGCGTTCAACCAAGCCGGACGGTTCGCCGCTTGCCTCTTTCACGATTACGACCACGACAGCGACCTCGACCTGTTCGCCCTCGGCGAAGACAAGAGACTGTTGCAAAACAACGGCGACGGGACGCTCGCCGATGTCTCCTCGATCTTTCCGTTCGGGTCCGGAACCGCCCGCGCGGCCGCCGCCGTCGAGCTTTTCGAAGACAACGGCAACGATCTCGTGGTCGTTTACGGCGACAGGGTCGGCGTCCACCAAGACCGCAAGCTCGGCCTCTACGGCGAAGCCCGCGACGTGGCCGGCGTCCGCGTCCCGCCCGGCGCGGTATCGCTGACCGTAGTCGATGCCGACCATGACGGCTATCTCGACGTTGCGCCGGCGAGCGCGGACGGCGCGCAGCTTCTGATCAACGCCGCCGGGGCATTGCGCGCCGGCCCCAAGCTGCCCCGAGTGACCTCCTGGGCCGATTTTCAATCGCGAGGCCGCACCGACGGCTTGACTCCCGAGAGTTTTCTGGTCAACGGGGGGCGCGGCGCCTTCACGCCGGCGGAAGCCGCGCCGGAGCATGTATTGGCCGTGAGCGGCGACTTCAACGGCGACGGCAAACCCGACCTGATCGGCGCCGGCGCGGGCGGCGCCGTCCGTTTCCACGCCAACCGGACCGCTGCCGGCTATAAGGGGATCACGGTCCGCCTCGAAGGCGTCAAGAGTCCCAAGCTGGCCCGCGGCGCCCGCGTCGAGATCAAGGCCGGCCTCGGCTACGCCAAGCAGGTCTATCACGGTCTCCCGCTGCGCTTCGGCCTGGGCGCTGCCGAAACATTCGACACGATCCGCGTCACCTGGCCGAACGGACTCATTCAAAACGAGCAGGAAGCGCAGGCCGGCGGCTCGATCGACATCAAGGAAGCGCCGCGGCTGTCCGGCTCCTGCCCGATGATCTACACCTGGAACGGCCGCGAGTTCGAGTACATTTCTGAAGTGCTCGGCGTGGCCCCGCTCGGC
This sequence comes from uncultured Bryobacterales bacterium, assembly GCA_958295955.1. Taxonomy (GTDB): domain Bacteria; phylum Acidobacteriota; class Terriglobia; order Bryobacterales; family UBA6623; genus CATQHP01. The sequence goes on from OY282420.1 coordinate 225,879, forward strand.
GCCGGCTTGGCCCGCGGCGTTTATTTCCCCGTCGATCACGACGAATACGTCTTCATCCGCGGCGGGCAGCTTGCCGCGCGCGGCGGCATGCTCGAGGCGCGCCTGACCGAAGAGTTGCGCGAGACGGCGTACATCGACCAGATTCGCCTGATCGCCGTCGACCATCCGGCAACGGCGGCGATCGTCAGCAACGAAAAGGCGAAAGGCCCGCCGTTCCCCGAGTTCAAGCTCTACGGCGTGTACGCGAAACGGCATCCGGCCGCGGCAACCGACCACCGCGGCCGCGACGTGCTCGACCTGCTGACAAGCAGCGACCGCCGCTACCCCTTGTTCGAGCGCGACTTCAGAAACATCGCCGAGCCGCACGCGCTGACGCTCGACTTCGCCGGCGCGGACCCGAACGACACGGTTCTTTTCCTCGAAGGGTGGGTGGACTGGCCGGCGGCGAGCGCCATCGTCGCTTCTTCGCAATCCGCGGGCGCGGCGATTCAACCTCCTTATCTGCAAGTGCGGGATGCGGGCGGCGCATGGGTCACGGCGATCGCCGACATGGGTCTCCCCGCCGGCCGCCCGCGCACGCTGGCCGTCGACCTCAGCGGCAAGTTCCGTTCCGCTTCCCGTGAAATCCGGATCGTCACCAACATGTGCGTCTATTGGGACGAGGCGTATGTTGCGGCAGGCTCCAAACGGCCCGAAACGCGGCTGACGACATTGGCGCCCGCCGCCGCCGAACTGCGCTTCCACGGGTTCGCTCGAAACTTCGCGCATCCCCAACGCGCGCAGCCGGAGCGGTTCGTTTACGCGGAAACGGCCGCCGCCGGGATGTGGAACCCCACGCCCGGCCTCTATACCCGCTTCGGCGACGTCGGCGAACTGCTCGACGCCGTCGACGACCGCTTCGTCGTCATGGGCGCCGGGGACGAAATCGCCCTCGGCTTCGCTGCCGCCTCGCTGCCGCCGCTGCCTCGGGGCTGGTCCCGCGATTATCTGCTTTTCGTGGACGGCTGGGCGAAAGAGAACGAGGCCAACACGGCTTTCGGGGATTCAGTGGAACCGCTGCCCTTCCACGCCATGAGCGGCTACCCTTACGGGCCGGACGAGTCGTTTCCCGACACGCCTGAGCACCGGCGCTATTTGCAGGAATACAATTCGCGGCCGGCGATGCGCCTGATTCGTCCGCTGGTCGCGCGCGGAGACCGCAACGGAAGATGACGACCGGCCGGCGGTCACGATGGCCCGCGGCGGCCTTTTTGCTGCTGTTGGCGAACTCCGGCTGGATCTGGGCTTTTCCCTCCCCCGATCTTTTCTACCTGGGCAACATCCTGCTGCACGTGCTGTTGGGGGCCGCGCTATGCGCGGGCTTGTGGTTCTCGCGCCGCGAGCTCTTCCGCTCGGCGCGCCGCAGTCGAGGCCCGGCAGCTTTGCTCTCGGTCTGCGCGGCGCTGGGCGTCGTGCTTTGCGTCATCGGCGCAACGCGGCCGCACTTGTGGGTGGTGATCGTTCACGCCTCGTGCGGCTTTGCCGGAGCGGCGCTGCTGGCCCGCGGCCGCAGGCGGAAACCCCTGGCGGCGGCCCTGGGCGCCGCTCTTCTGCTGCCCGCGTCGGCGCACGTCCGCGACCGCTGGTTTCCGCGCGCGGGCGAGCGCATCGTCAACCCCACCTCCCCGCCGCTGTCGATGTACGCAGAAGGCGCCGGGGCCGCCGGCCCGTTTTTCCCCTCGTCGGCCGACACCGACACGGGCGGCCTCATCCCATCCGATTTTTTCATGGACTCGGCAACCTGCGGCGAGTGCCACGTTGACATCTACGAACAGTGGCAATCGTCGATGCACCGTTTCTCGTCGTTCAACAACCAGTTCTACCGCAAGTCGATCGAATACATGCAAGAGACCGCCGGCGTGAAGGCGTCGAAATGGTGCGCCGGCTGCCACGACCACGCGATGTTTTTCAACGGGATGTTCGACGAGCCGATCGCCGGCCAATTGGATACGCCCGAAGCCCACGCCGGCTTGGGCTGCATGTCCTGCCATTCGATCGTCCACGTCCCCGACACCATGGGCAACGGCGGATTCACGATAGAATATCCGCCGCTCCACGAACTGACCAAGAGCAACAACCGGTTCGTGCGCGCGATTCACAACTACGTCACCAGAACCGCTCCGGCGGCGCACCGCAAAGCTTTTCTGAAGCCTTTCATGCGCGAGGACGGCGCCGAGTTCTGCGCGGCCTGCCACAAGGTGCATTTGGACGTTCCGGTCAACGGCTACCGCTGGATACGAGGGTTCAACTCCTACGACAACTGGCAGGCGAGCGGCGTTTCGGGTCACGGCGCCCGCTCGTTCTATTACCCTGAAAAGCCGCAGGACTGCGCCGACTGCCACATGCCGCTGACGCCGTCCGACGACCCCGGAAACGTGGGCGGCATGGTTCACTCGCACCGCTTCCCGGCGGCGAACACCGCGGTCCCCTACGTCAACCGCGACGAGAAACAGTTGGCGGCGACGCGGGCGTTTCTCGAAAACGAAATCGTGACCGTCGACATTTTTGCCGTTTCGCCGGCGCCCGCCAGCGGCGCGGCGCCGCAGATGATCCGCCGCGCGGACGGGCTGCAAGCCGCGACAAGCTTCGCCGTCGCCGAAGAATCCGGCCTGTCCGGGGCGCCAGCCGTGTTGCGCGAAGTGGGCAATCCGGCGGCGCCCATCGACCGCGCGCGCCCGGTCGTCGAGCCGGGCGAAACGGTCATTGTGGACGTGGTGGCGCGCACGCGCACGGTCGGCCACGTTTTCCCGGGCGGCACGGTGGACGCCTTCGACGTGTGGGTCGAGCTCATCGCCGAAGACGCGGACGGCGAAGTCGTCTTCTGGAGCGGCCGCGTGGCCGACGACGGCCGGGGTCCCGTCGATCCCGGCGCGCACTTCTACCGCTCGCTGCAACTCGACGCCCACGGCAACCCGATCGACAAGAGAAACGCATTCCACATGCGCAGCCTGCTCTACGCGCGGCTGATCCCGCCCGGCGCCGCGGACGCGGTTCATTTCCGCATCGATATCCCCGCAAGCGCCAAAGGGCCGATCAAGCTCACGGCAAAGCTCAACCACCGCAAGTTTTCCCATGCGTACACGGCGTTCTCATACGCCGGCAAAGCGGGCGAAGGGCAATTCGGTCCGGGGTTCGACGACCGCGAGTTCACCTTCGATCCGTCCGATATCCCCGCAAACGTTGCGGGAAAGATCAAAGACCGCATCCCCGAGCTGCCGATTACCGTTCTGGCGCGGGCCGAAGCCGAGCTTGCGGTCGGCCGCCGCAGCGGCGATTGGTCGCCGCAAATCCATGCCGGCGACTGGGAGCGCTGGAACGATTACGGCATCGGCCTGCTGCTGCAAGGCGATCTCAAGGGCGCGGAACACGCTTTCGAACGCGCCGTCGAAGCCGACCCCTCGCTCCCCGACGGCCCGCTCAACATCGGCCGCGTGCTGGTCGAGGAAGGCCGCACAGCCGAGGCGAAAGCGCACATCCTGGAGGCGTTGAAACTGTCGCCGGGACTGCCCCGCGCGCTCTACTTCCTGGCGCTGGCGCAGAAGGCCGAGGGCGACTACGACGCCGCGCTCGACAGCCTCGAGCGGGTTGCCTCCCGCTACCCCAAAGACCGCGTCGCGCTCAATGAAATAGCCGGCATCCTCTTTCTGCGGCGGGACTACGCCGGAGCCCTCGAAATCCTCGACCGCGTCGCCCTGATCGACCCGGAAGATCTGCGCATGCACTACACGAAGATGCGTTGCTACCGTGGTCTAGGAGATGCCGCATCCGCCGAGCGCGAAGAGAAACTGTTTCTGCGCTTCAAGGCCGACGAGTCCGCGCAGACCGGCACCGCCGATTTCCGCCGCGCCCGCCCGGAAGACAACAACGAGCGCCAGTCCATTCACGAACATGTTTCGGCGCCGCTGCAGCCGTCCGCCGGCGGCCGTGCTGCTCGCGGCCGTTCTGTCAGCCGCAGGATGTGAGCATCGCCCGGACGCCCCCTCCGCGGCGGCTTCTCCGCCGGTGAAAGTCGCCTTCCGCGACGTCACGGCGGCCGCCGGAATCGACTTCGTTCACCACAACGGCCGTTCGGGAAAGAAATATCTGCCCGAAACGCTCGGCTCCGGCTGCGTGTTCTTCGATTACGACAACGACCGCCGCCCGGACATCTTTCTGGTCAACAGCCGCCCCTGGAAAGGCGAGGGATCCCCCGTGACCGGCAAGCTTTACCGCAACGACGGCGGCGGCAAATTCAGCGACGTTACGGCCGGCTCCGGCCTGGACATCGAGATTTACGGCCTGGGCGCCGCCGCCGGCGACTACGACAACGACGGCTTCGTCGATCTCTACGTCACCGTGCTCGACGGCGACCGCCTGTTCCGCAACCGCGGCGACGGAACATTCGCAGACGTGACGCGCGCGGCCGGAATCGACAACGCCCGTTTCGGCACGAGCGCCGCCTGGCTGGACTTCGACCTGGACGGCCTGCTCGATATCTTCGTCGCCAATTACGTCGAATGGTCCATCGACAAAGACCTCTGGTGTACGCTCGACGGCGCCAACAAAACCTACTGCACGCCCGAATCGTACAAAGGGCAACCCGCGGCTCTTTACCGCAACCTCGGCGACGGAACGTTCGCAGACGTAAGCGAGCAGGCGGGCGTCGCCGACCCGACCGCCAAAGCTCTGGGCATCGCCGTTTTCGACTACGACGGCGACGGCCTGCCCGACATTTTCCAAGCCAACGACACGCAGCCCAACAAGCTCTACCGCAACGAAGGCAACGGGACTTTCAGCGAGCACGGACTCTCCGCCGGAATCGCTTTCGGCGAGGACGGCAAGGCGCGGGGAGCGATGGGAGTCGATGCCGCCGACTACGACCGCAGCGGGCGGCCGCATCTGTTGGTGGGCAATTTCGCCAACGAAATGCTCAATCTCTTCCACAACGAAGGCAACGGGCTTTTCGTGGACGAGGCGCCGACCAGCGCCATCGGCGCCGGCAGCCTGCTCTCGTTGACCTTCGGCGCGTTCTTTTTCGATTACGACCTCGACGGCCTGCTCGATATCTTCTGCGCCAACGGGCACCTCGACGAAGAGATCGACCGCGTGCAGCCCACGGTCAAGTTCGCGCAGCCCCCGCTACTGTTTCGCAATTCCGGAAGCGGCCGCTTCCGCTTGGCGAACGACGCTATCGGCGACGATCTTCCGCGGCCCGCGGTGGCGCGCGGCGCGGCCTACGCCGACTACGACGGCGACGGCGATCTCGACATCCTGGTCAGCAACAACAACGGCGCCGCGCGTTTGTTCCGCAATGACGGCGGCAATGCCAACGCGTACCTCCGCGTCCGTCTGCAAGGCAAAAAATCGAACCGCGACGGGCTTGGAGCGAAGATCACGCTGCGCAGCCGATCCGGCGAGCAGACCGCCGTGGTCCGCAGCGGCTCGAGCTATTGCTCACAGAGCGAGATCGTCGCCACGTTCGGCCTCGGCGCGGACGACAAAGTCGATGCTCTGGAGGTGCGCTGGCCCGGCGGCGCAACGGAGACCTTCGCCGCTATCGAACCGAACCGCCGGATCCTGATCGTCGAGGGCAAGCAGCAGTGGATAGCGGATAGCGAATAGCAAGACCGACAGGCGGCTAGGCGAGCCGCCGCTCCGGCGGCCGCGACAAGTACGAGCAGGCGCCGGCGCCCCACACAAAGAGCGGAAGCACAATCGCCTCCAGCGGGTCGCCTGAGCGCAGGTGCGCATACGCCGCGCCCATGAGCAGGAAGCACAGACCTGCGTAGGCCCATTCCTTGAGCAGCGGCAGCCCCGGAGCGAGGACCGCGCCGACCGCGAACAACTGGGCCGCGCCGAGAAACAGCCCCAGATACGCCGGAAACCCCAGATGGCGCAGCCCCTGAGCCGGCTCCTCGAAGCCCAAGACGTTGGCCGCGCCGCCGACGGTAAACACCAGGCCGAAGATGCCCGTCGACGCCCAATAAACGAAACGCGAACTCATGAACTGCACTTTCTGCGGCCTCCGATCTCTTGGGGGATTCTAACCCATGCTCCGCTGCGTTACAATACGCTCGTTATGCGCAGCCTCATTTTCTGCTTCGCCTTGTTGGCGGTTCTGCCGCCCCCCGGTCTTTTCGCCGAAGAAGGCTGGATCGACCTATGGGACGGCAAAACCTTCGACGGATGGCGGGTGAACAGCGAAAACCCGTCAACGTTCAAAATCGAGAACGGCGCGATCGTCGCCAACGGCCCGCGCACCCATCTGTTTTACGCGGGCAGCGTCAACGGCGCCAAGTTTCGCGACTTCGAGTTGAAAGTGGACGTGCTGGCGAAGAAAAACTCCAACGGCGGCATCTACTTCCACACGGCGTACCAGCCGTCGGGCTGGCCCGATGCCGGATTCGAGGTGCAAGTCAACAACACGTTCGTCAAGGACCCGCGGAAATCCGGCAGTCTCTACGCCGTACAAGACAACGTGCTGCCGCCCGCCGGCGACGACGAATGGTTTACCGAGCACATCGTCGTGCGCGGCAAGGTAGTCAAGATATTCGTCAACGGCCGCCGCATCGTCAGATGGAAGCAGCCCAAGAACTGGAACGGCGTCGAGCCGCTGCCCAACGGCAGAGGCCAGAACATGCCCGGCCGCAAGCTCGGCGAAGGCACGTTCGCGCTGCAAGGGCACGACCCGGGCAGCACGGTCATGTACAAAAACATCCGCGTCAAAATTCTGGATTGAGCCGCCCGGCTCCCGGCCCCGGCAGCCGCTCCGAATCCGGCTCCGGCGGGAAGTAAACTAACGAAGTCGGATGGACTTCGCCCGGCAAGTCAAGGGTTCGGTTGACATCGTAGATACGATCGGCGAGTTCGTGCGCCTGAAGAAGCAGGGCTCGCAGCGGTTCGTCGGTCTGTGCCCGTTCCACACGGAGAAGACGCCCTCGTTCTCCGTTCACGCCGGCCTGCAGATTTACAAGTGTTTCGGCTGCGGGCAGAGCGGCGACGTATTCAACTTCCTGATGGAATTGCAGGGGTTGACGTTCTACGAAGCGCTGCAGACCCTGGCCGATCGGCAGGGCATCCCCATGCCCCGGGGCAACGCGGGCTCCGACGCCGACTCCATGCTCCGCGATACGCTGCTGCGCATGCACGAAACCGCGCAGGCGTTCTTTCAAGAGCGGCTGCCGGCGAACGTCGGCGCGCGGGCCAGAGAATATCTGCGCTCGCGCGGACTCTCGAAAGAAACGGCGGCGCAATTCGGCATCGGTTACGCGCCCGGCGGCAACGCGCTGCTCGGTCTGCTGCGGAAAAAGGGGTTCCGAGAGGAAGCCCTGGAAGCCTCGGGACTGGTCGGCAAGGCCGAAGACCGGCCCGATTTCTACGACCGCTTCCGCGAACGCCTGACTTTCCCCATTCACAACGAAACCGGCCGCGTCATCGCTTTCGGCGGCCGGGCGATGCAGGCCGAGCGCCAACCGAAGTATCTGAACTCGCCCGAAACCGCGATCTACAAGAAGAACGCCGTGCTCTACAACCTCGGCCGGGCCCGCGCCGCCATGCGCCAAGAGAATCGAGTCGTGCTCGTCGAAGGCTACATGGACGTGATCGGCGTCTGCAAGGCGGGCGTCGCCAACGCCGTGGCAACCTGCGGCACGGCCTTGACCCCGCAACAGGTGCGCGCGCTGCGCCGGCACGTCGATACCGTGACGGTCAATTTCGATTCCGACGAGGCCGGCCGGAACGCAGCCGAGCGCTCCATCGAGATGCTGCTGCGCGAGGGCGTCAACGTGCGCGTGCTCGAATTGCCCGACGGCAAAGACCCCGACGATTTCTGCGCGGCCCACGGCGGCGAGGAGTACAAGAAACGACTCGAACACGCGCCGCGCCATTTCATCTGGTTGACCGACCGGACGCGCCTGCGGTTCGACACGGCCACGTCCGAAGGGCGCGTCGCCGCTTTCGAGCACATGCTGCCGACGATCAATCTGCTGCCGGACGATATCCGCCGAGCGGCGGCCGCATCCGAGTTGGCCGATCGGCTGGGCGTCGCGCGCAGCTTGGTCCTGGAACGTCTGCGGCGCTCCGGCGACCGGCGCGGCCCTGCGTCTCCCGCGGGCAGCGACTCCGACGGTTTCTCGGCCGCCGAGCGCCTGCTGCTGCATCTTTTCGCCGGCTCGGCCGAAGCGCGCGGCGCGCTGCTCGGCGATGCTCTGGCGCTCGCAACCGAAAACGGAATGGCCGGCCGGGAAGCGCTGGCGGCGATGGCCGCCGTTCACGAAGACGGCGGCGAATTCCAGTACTCGGCGGTAGAAGGGCGGCTCGCCGAACGCGACCGCGACCGCCTGGCGAAGCTCGTCTTCGACAAGGACCGCGCTCTTGCCTCACTCGACGAAGGCAAGGAAGCGCTCGAAGCGCTGCGGCGTCAAAACCGGCAGCGCCGCTACCGCGCCGTGCGCAACGCCATCGCCGAAGCAGAACAGTCGGGCGACCGCGCCGCCGCGCTCGAACTGCTGCGCGACAAGATCGACCTCGAACGCAAGCTCGGCATGTCCGCCGCCGCGGGACGGTAGAATTTCGCGGAGAATATTTTCTCCACTCTTGACCAACCTGCGAACAAACGGGAAACCGCAGCCTTCCCGCAGGCGCGGCCGATTCGTTACGCTGGCGTCATGGGGCGGGGCTTCATGGCGGACCCGGCGGCCGCCAATATCCTGCCGCGGTCGTTTTACGCGCGGGACACGGTGGCGGTCGCCCGCGCCCTGCTGGGGAAAATCGTCGTTCACCGGCTCGGCGGCGCGGTTATGGCGGGGCGCATCGTCGAAACGGAAGCCTACCTCGGCAGCGGAGACCGGGCCGCGCACAGCTTCGCCGGATGCACCGCCCGCACCCGGGTCATTTTCGGCCCGCCGGGCCATGCTTACGTCTATCTGGCTTACGGCATGCATCACTGCCTCAACTTCATCGCCGAGCGCGCCGGCGTTCCCGGCTGCGTGCTGATCCGGGCGCTCGAGCCGCTGCAGGGCATCGAGGCCATGCGCGCGCGCCGGCCGCGCGTCCGCCGCGACCGCGAGATCGCCAACGGCCCGGGAAAACTGACGCTGGCGCTGGGCATCGACAAGCGGCATTACGGCGCCGACCTGACGCGGGGGCCGCTCACCGTGCGTGAAATCCCCGCGGAGCCGCCGCCCGAAATCCGGGTCACGCCGCGCATCGGCATCGCCCAATCGAAAGACCTTCCTCTTCGCTTTCTGATCGCCGATAATGAAGCCGTCGGCAAACGCTGAACGGAGGCGCGGCCACGCGAACCATCTTCCATCTCGACATGGACGCTTTTTTCGTGTCCGTCGAAGAACTGGCCGACCCGACGTTGAAAGGAAAGCCCGTCGTGGTCGGCGGCAAGGCGCACGAGCGGGGCGTGGTTTCGGCGGCCTCTTACGCCGTGCGCAAGTTCGGCGTTCATTCGGCTATGCCGCTGCGCGAGGCGTACCGCCGCTGCCCCCAAGCGATTTTCATCGAAGGCAGCCCGGCAAAATACCGCGAATACTCGCGCAAGGCGCGCAAAATCCTCAAAGGATTCTCGCCCTCCGTCGAAATGGCCTCCATCGACGAAGCTTACCTGGACATGACCGGCTGCGAGCGTCTGCTCGGCCCGCCGCTCAAGGCCGCCCACGACCTGCATGAAGCCGTCCGCGCGGAGACCGGCCTGCCCTGCTCGCTCGGCATCGGCTGCTCCAGGCTGACGGCGAAAATCGGTTCCGGCCTGGCCAAGCCCAACGGCATCCTGCGCGTCATGCCCGGCGCGGAAGCGGCGTTCCTGGCGCCGCTCGACATCGCCAGGATTCCCGGCGTCGGCAAGACGATGCAGCAGAAACTGCGCAGGCTCGGCATCCGTAAAATCGGGCAGATCGCCCAACAGGACGCCGGTTTTCTTGCAGACCGCTTCGGCAAAGCCGGGTTGGCGCTCGCCGGCAAAGCCCGAGGGGAAGACGCGGGCGCCTGGTTCAGCGCGCCGTTCACCGACCGCGAGACGCCCAAATCATTCAGCCACGAAACGACATTCGGCGAAGACACGATGGACGGCGCGCTCATCGACGCCACCCTGGCCAAGCTGGTCCAGCTCACCGCGCGGCGCCTGCGCGAGCATCGGCTCTTCGGACGCACGGTGCAACTCAAGATCCGCTACAGCGACTTCACCACCGTCACCAGGGCGCGTACCCTCGATTCGCCCACTCGGCTGGATTCGGTCATCCTGCGGGCAATCCGGGAATTGTTCCGGAAGAACCGGCAGCGCGGCAGGCCGGTCCGCCTGCTCGGCGTGCATATCGGCTCGCTCGAAGAGTCAGAAGGCCAACTGCCCTTGATCGACAAGGAGCAACGGCAGAAATGGAGCCGCGCGCTCGAAGCGGCCGATGCGCTCCGCGACCGCTTCGGCGAGTCGGCGGTCGGTCTGGCCGCGGCGCTGCGCCACGGACGGCGCGAAAGGGTCCACGAAAACCCCGCCGTATCGGCCGGCAAAGAAAATCTCGAAAAAACCGAAACAGCCCCGAACCGGAGCTAGTTCTTGGCCCCTCAACCAGGCCGGAACGGGAGCACGTCCTCGCCCGGCTGGAACGGCGGGTCCGCCGCCAGTTTTTGCGCGATCCGCTCGACGTCGCTCTTCGACCAACTCTCCATCTTGTACGCGATGCGGCCGTCCGGTTCGATCAGAAACGCCGTCGGCACGTGCGTGATCCCGTAAGCGTTCGATACCGGATATTGCTCATCCTCCGCGTCGAACAATTCGGGCGATTCGAAGCGAAACTCCGCGTTGAACCGCTCGGTGTCGGCGGGCGTGTCCTGCGAGATCGCGAACATCTTCGCCGCAGAACCTGCGAGTTGTTTGCCGAGCCGATCCAGAAACGGCATGCCGTATTGGCACGTCGGGCAGGAAATCTTGAAGAAGGTCAGCAGCACCGGTCCGTTTTTCAACGCGTCGGCGAGCCGCACCTGCTTGCCGTCCGCCGCGGGAAGCGTGAAGTCGGGAGCCTGTGAATTTTCTGAGAGAGCAGCCATTGCTCTCATGATAACCCGTCAGGCCGGAAAATTTCTTCTAAAATAAGGGCTTTATGTCCAAAACCGCGGGGCTGGCGATCGTCTTTGTTCTTGGGGTGGCGTGCCTGCTGGTCTATCTGACGCTCGGACTGTCGCAATTCACCTGCGAAGTCTGCATGGAGTACAAGGGGCGCAAGAACTGCGCCACGGCCTCCGGGACCACGAAGGAAGAGGCCGTGCGCACCGCCTCCGACACGGCTTGCGCCACGATCTCGGCCGGAATGACCGAGAGCATCCAGTGCGGCAACACCCCGCCCGTCAGCGTGGCCTGGATCGAATGACGAGCGCATGGCCGAGCGCAAGACCGGCGCAGCGATCACGGGGCGTCGCGCCGGTTTGAGCGGTAGCGATGCCAAGCGAACGACAGCGCCGTCACCGAGGCGACGCCGAGCGCCGCGGCCCAACCTTCGACGGCTCCCCCGCCGGGCGCGGCGCCCGCCTCCCGAGCTGTCCCCGCACCGGCGGCAACAGGGCTCCAGGGCACGAGCAAGACCGCCGTCAGGTGACTCCAGGCGGCTAGTCGGGATCGCGAACCGGCGCCCCCGATTTTTTTGACTCCGGCCCCGAGCGCCGCGACGAGGAGCAGATAACCGCCGGCGGCGGCGGCGCCCGCCTGCCACCCGCTCAGCGCGTTCGTCCGCTCCAGTACGATGCGCGCGGTCAGCACAAGAGCAACCGCAAAGACCGGCGAAGGCAGCGCCGCGACCAGGCCGCCGGCCGCCGCGTTCCCCGCCCGCCGCAAGCTCCACAGCGCCAAGCCCGAATGCGCCGCGAGGCCGCCTGACCAAAAAACCGGATGCGACAACCAGGCGTCCACCTCGGCGGCGGATAAAGCCGCGCCCAAACCGCCGGCGGCGAGCCCCGCAAGCAGCGTGACGGCAACGAACGCATACGCCGACCGCGGCGGCGCCCAAGCGTCGCGGACCGCGAACACGGCGACCGCCCCTACAAACAGCCAGACGCGATCCATCCCGCACCGACTACGTTAACAGCCTCCATGAGGCCGCAACGCTACAATAGTTCGTTCCATGAGCATACGCATCGGCATCATCGGGGGCAGCGGCCTCTACAAGATGGACGTCCTTGAAGAAAGGCGCGAAATCACGGTCGAAACGCCTTGGGGAGACCCTTCCGACGCCTACGTCGCAGGCAAGATCGCCGGACGCGAGGTTGTTTTTCTGGCAAGACACGGGCGCGGCCATCGCATCATGCCCTCGAATCTGAATTTCCGAGCGAATATCTACGGCCTGAAAAACCTGGGCGTCGAATATATCCTGTCGTTCAGCGCGGTCGGCTCGCTGCAGGAGCATCTGGAACCGATCCACTTCGTCATCCCCGATCAATTTTTCGACCGCACGCGCGGGCGCGCTTCGACGTTTTTCGATGAAGATGTCGTCGCCCACGTCACTTTTGCCGACCCGGTTTGCCCGCTGCTGTCCGGCGTTGCCGAAGACGCCTGCAAGGCGGCCGGCGTGACCGTCCACCGCGGAGGCACGTACTGCTGCATGGAGGGCCCGGCGTTCTCGACGAAAGCCGAATCGAACCTTTACCGAAGCTGGGGCTTCGACGTCATCGGCATGACCAACCTGCAAGAAGCCAAGCTCGCCCGGGAAGCCGAGATGTCGTACGCGACGATCGCCATGGTGACCGACTACGACTGCTGGCATCCGCAGCACGACGCCGTAACCGTCGAAACCGTGATCGAGTATCTGACGAAAAATTCCGAGAACGCTCAACGGGTCGCGGTCGAAGCGGTCAAGAGAATCCCCGACGCGCCGAGCCCTTACGCTTCGGCCTTGCGTCATGCGATCCTGACCGACCGCGCGAAAATTTCCGATGCGGCGAAGCGGAAGTACGACTTGCTGATCGGCAAGTATTTTTGAGTCTCTCGAACCCCAAAGCCATGTCTCTTCTGGTAGTCGGCTCCGTTGCCTACGACGGCATCGAAACCCCGCACGGCAAGGTGGACCGCATGCTCGGCGGCGCCGGAACCTACATCGCGCTGGCTGCCGGCCATTTCTCGCCGGTGCGGCTGGTCGGCATCGTCGGCAGCGACTTCGCCCCGGAAGACAAGGCCGTGCTGCACGATCACGGAGTCGATCTCGAGGGTCTGGAAAAGGCCGCGGGCAAAACTTTTTTCTGGAAAGGCGTTTACTCCAACGACATGAACGCCCGCGAGACAATCGCCACGGAACTGAATGTTTTCGCGGATTTCAACCCGCAACTACCGGATTCCTACCGCGAAACGCCGTACGTCATGCTGGGCAACATCCACCCGTCGTTGCAGTCCCGGGTGCGCAATCAGGCCGCGGCCCCGCGCTTCGTGGGCGGCGACACGATGAATTTCTGGATAGACGGCACGCCGCGGGAACTCGCCGCAGCGATTCGCGGCTGGAACTTTATCCTGATCAACGACGCCGAAGCCCGCCAGCTTTCCGGCCGGTACAATTTGCGGGCCGCCGCGCGGGCAATTCAGGAAATGGGTCCCGCAACCGTGATCGTCAAGCGCGGCGAATACGGCGCAGTCCTGTTCCACGACGGCGGGCGCTTTATCGCTCCGGGATATTTGCTCGAAGAAGTCTTCGACCCCACCGGCGCGGGCGATTCGTTCGCCGGAGGCTTCATGGGCTACCTCGCCGAGCAAGGCGTCGCGGCCGGCGATCCGCACATCGAAGCGCATCTGCGCCGGGCGATGATTTACGGCTCGGTCATGGGCAGCTTCTGTTGCGAGCAATTCGGCATCGGCCGCCTGCGCACGTTGACGCGCGAACAGATCGACGAGCGCTTCGAGGAGTTCCGCCGCTTCACCGATTTTTGACCCCCGCGGTGCTATACTCCGGCAATCGCGCTCCCTGCAGAGGACTCGCGCCCATGTCCCGCCCGTTTTATTTTGAAATTCTATCCGCCGAGCCGGAGAAAACGGTCGCCTTTTACAAAACCGTCCTCGGTTGGAAGTTCAACGAAAAAGGCCCGCAAGCCTACTGGCCGGCCGACACCGGCCCCGGCGGCGAACCCGGCATCAACGGCGCCGTCATGGGCGCCCATTTCGATCAAAAGATCATCAATACCATCCGGGTGGACTCTCTCGACGATGTCCTGGCGAAAGTCGAGGCTGCCGGAGGCAAGAAGATTCACGGGCCGATGGAGATTCCGAATATCGGCCTGCATGCCTATTGCACGGACCCGCAGGGAACGATATTCGGCGTCCTGCAACCGGCGGCCCCTGCCGATTAAAGCATGAAACGCCGGCTGACCGGCAACGGAAGCAGCCTCCTTTGCCGATGTGGAATCAGCAGCCGCAGTCTTCCTCTCCGTTCAAGTCCGCTCGGCAGAAGGTATTCGGACTCGGATACTCACCGCTCGTTTTCGTTTACCGCAAGACGGACGATAATGTGAAACGAACCGGGAAGCTCCAGATTCTCCATTACCGTCTTCATCGACGCGTCGCGCACTGCCGACTACCAAACCACGCGGGGCATTCGCGAGATAATTTTTGAGCGCGAAGGTAACGCGGACGACTTGATCGCGTTCATGGGCGACCGGAATCTGCCCATCGACGACGTGCAAGCTATGCAGCTCGCCGAAGAATTACTGAAGAACCCGCCGAAACTTGGATATTTGACGATTTCTAACGCCCTTCAGTGGCGACTTCAGTACAGCCGGGTCATTGAGACGGCGGGCACGGTCGATGGAATCCTGCGAGTGCGGTAGAACATGCCTGCAAAGACGAGGCGGAAAGTCGAGTTCGGCGACTTCCAAACCCCGGATGCGCTCGCGCGCAGAGTATGTGCGCTACTCCGCCGCTTGGGGGTATCTCCTGAATGCATCGTCGAGCCGACCTGCGGAGAGGGTTCGTTTCTCCGCGCCTCCGTAGCGGCCTTTCCCCAGTGCCCCCTGCGCCTCGGGTTCGAAATCAACCCGAACTACGCACAGGCAGCTCGGTCAGTCGAGCAAGCGGAAGTCCATTGCGAGGACTTCTTCCGGAAAGACTGGCTCGGCCTGCTGAACGGTCTTCGCGCGCCGATCCTCGTCGTCGGCAACCCGCCTTGGGTGACGAACTCTGCCGTGGGCGCGCTGGGCGGCGCGAATTTGCCGGCCAAGTCCAACATTCACCGACTCAGCGGCCTCGACGCAATCACGGGCAAGAGCAACTTCGACATCTCGGAGTGGATGCTGTTGCACCTTCTGGAATGCCTTTCGGGAAGAAAAGCCGTGCTGGCGATGCTCTGCAAGACCGTAGTGGCTCGGAAGGCGCTCCGTCATGCCTGGAGCTGGAACTCGCAAATCGCAATGTCGGCCGTCTATTCCATCGATGCGACCAAGCATTTCGGAGCCTCGGTCGATGCGTGCTTGCTGGTTTGCATCCTCGAACCGGGCGCCGCATCTCAGGAATGCGCCGTCTATTCGGACCTTGACGCATCCTCGCACGATTCAACGTTTGCCTTCCGCAACGGGCGACTGGTTGCAGACATGGATTGCTTCGAAGCATACGGCCGCTTGTCCGGCGCATCTCCCCTCAAGTGGAGATCGGGCGTGAAGCACGACTGCTCGCGAGTCATGGAGTTGCGCTCCAGGGGATACCAAGACTTCGAGAATGGATTGGGCGAAGTCGTGAGACTCGAATCAACCTATCTGTATCCCATGCTCAAGAGTTCCGAACTGATGAAGCCGCACCCAACTCCGTCGCGCTACATGCTCGTCACGCAACGGGCGGTGGGGGAAGAAACTTCGCCGATCGAGCACGATGCGCCGCGGACATGGGACTACCTCCAGTCCCACGCAGACCACCTGGACGGGCGCGCCGGCGCAATCTACCGGAACCAGCCCCGGTTCTCCGTCTTCGGCGTAGGAGCGTACAGCTTCGCTCCCTGGAAAGTCGCGACCTCGGGTTTCTACAAGCGTCTCGATTTCCGTTGCGTCGGCCCCGTCGAGGACAAACCGGTCGTGCTCGACGACACCTGCTACTTCCTTCCGTGCCGCACCGAGCACGATGCCGGGCTCCTCGCCGAGTTGCTCAACTCCGAGGCTGCCGGGAGTTTCTTCCGCTCATTCATCTTCTGGGATGCGAAGCGGCCCATCACGGCTCAGTTGCTCGCCTGCCTTGACCTCGGCATATTGGCCGAAGAAGCCGGAGCGCAGCTACCCGCGTGGTCCGACGCAGGCGGGCAACAGTTGCCCTTGAAGCTGGATTGAGCGGCAACCGGTCCGCATGCCGCGGCTTTCGCCGGCGTACGCGTACTCTAATCGGCCGCGAGCATTTTCGGCCGCTGCGCTTCGAGTTGCGCTCGCAGCGCGGCGATGACAGCGGGACGGTCGGCCGCGGCGTTCACGGTTTCATGCGGGTCGCTGCGATGGTCGAACAGCTCGTATTCGGGGCCGCCGCCGGGGTTCTCGTGCTTGACGATGCGGTAGCGTTCGGTGCGCATCGTGAACCGCCCGCGCCAGTAGCCGAAGGCCGCATCCTTGCCCGGGTGCGCGGGATCGTCCATGATCGGCCGCAAGCTGGTTCCGGTCAGTCCCGCCGGCGCTTCCAGTCCCGCGTAGTCCGCGAGCGTGGGGTAGATGTCCAGAGTCTCGACAAGGCCACGGGCCGGCTCGCCGGGAGCAGGCATGCCCGGCGCGCGGATCATCAAGACGCTGCGCAACGACCGTTCGAAAGTCGTGTGCTTGCCCCAGACCGCATGATCCCCCAAGTGCCAGCCGTGGTCGCCCCAGACGACGACAATCGTGTTCTCGGCAATGCCCAGCCTGTCCAACTCGTCCAGAACCTTGCCGACTTGCGCATCGACGAAAGACACCGAGGCATGGTATGCATGCCGCAGCAAGCGGGCGTGAGCGTCCGACAGGCGAATGCCGATGCCGCCCTCTTCGTCATGCTTGTAGTTGCCGAACATCTCTCCGCTGCGGTGCAGGCTCGCAGGGTTGACCTCTTCCGGCGCCTCCGGGTTCGGCGAAATGTCGATCGCCTCGCGGTCGTAAAGGTCCCAATACTTCGCGGGCGCCGTGAACGGCAAGTGCGGCTTGAAAAAACCGACCGCCAGTAAAAACGGCTCATCCTGCAACTCGCGGAGTTGCGCAACCGCCTCCTCCGCGATCAACCCGTCGGGGTAGGCGGTGTCGGGGACATCGGCATTCTCGAACGGCGGGTAGGCGCCGCGCTCCATGTTGCGGTTGGAGCCGTCCGCGTAACCGAAAAAAGCATTCCAGGCCGTGCCCCATTTTTCGTACGGCATGATGCGGCGGTCCCAACTGAAGGGCATTTCGAATGCGCCCTCTCCCTCGCCCTCGTAGCTGTAAATACGTCCGTCCACGTAGTGGCTGATCTTGCCGATCGAGACGGTCCGATATCCGGCCCGGCGGAACAGATGGGCGAAGGATTCCGGCGTCTCCCGCTCGGTCTTCGGCAGCAGATCGCGGATCGCATCGTTGCGGGTATGCGCGGCGGACGCCGGACGGTTGCCGGTCAGCAGCGCATAGCGGGAAGCCCCGCAGGTGGGAACCTGCACGTAGTGGCGTTCGAACAGCCGCGCCTGCGCAGCGAAGCGGTCGAAGTTGGGCGTGACCATCCCGCTCTCGCCGTACGCGCCGGTCTGAGGCCGCAAGTCGTCAACGGCGATGAACAATACGTTCGGAGGCTTCTGCGGCGCCGCGCCGCAAGCGCACAAGAACACAAGGGCGGCGGCAGCCGAGCGGAGAGCGTATGGGCGCGGCATGCGGAGTTCCGTTCAGGCGTCGTTCTCAGACGCGGCGCGTTCGTCCCCAGGGGACTGCCCGCCGTCGATATTCTGCACGAACTGCCAGCCGAACCGGCCCTTGATGCAGAGATGTCCGCGAGTAACTTCCTGATCCAGCGGCGACGAGACCTTGACGATCCGCTTTTCCTGCGTATGTACCGTCAACGTGCAGCCAACGCCGCAATAGGGGCAAATCGTATCGGTCCGTTCCTGTCGCGCCTCGTCCCAGGAGCCCGCCTCGCGCATGTCGCGCTCGGTCTTGGACATTAGCGCTCCGGTCGGACAAACCCCGATGCAGTTGCCGCAATAGACGCAGGCCGATTCCGTGAGCGGCACGTCGTATTCCGTCGAAATTTCGGCGTCGAAACCGCGCCCGGCAACCGCGATGGCAAAAGTATTCTGCGCGTCCTCGCCGCAAGCCTCGACGCACTTGTAGCACAGGATGCACTTCGAGTAATCGCGGATGTAGAGATCGTTATCGATCTTGACCGGCTGCGCGACCGTGGCCGCCCGCTCGGAACCGTTTCCGTAGCGGTCCGGGGCGGCGCCGTACTCCGTCATATATCCGCGCAACTCGGGCGCGGTCGAAACATCGGTCGCCGAAGCCAGAAACTCGAGCACCATGCGCCGGCTCAAGCGCACCCGCTCGGAATCGGTGCGCACTGACATTCCCGCCTCGGCTTTCCGCGAGCAGGCGGGAACCAGCGTCCGCGATCCCTCGAGTTCGACCACGCACACCCGGCAAACGTTCACGGGCGTCAGATTTTCGAGATAACAGAGCGTAGGCGTCTCCACGCCGGCCTGGCGGCAGGCATCGAGCAGCGTCGCGCCCGCGGGCACGGCAACTGCCCGGCCGTCAACCGTCATTTCGACCGCCGCTGCTCGCTCGCGGCGCGGAACGTCCGGGACGGGACCTCGCGGAACGGGAATCTTCAAATCGGGCGCGTCGGGATTGGCGTTGGTCTCCATGTCGTCGCTAGCGGAAGATCGGAAAACGGTCGAGCGCGGATTCGACTGCGCTCGATGCGGTTTGACCGAGCCCGCAGATCGAGGCGTCCCTCATCACTTGGCCGATTTCCTTCAACAGCTTCATTTCCTGCTCGGTCGAACCGAGCGGGCCGCCCCGGTGGAGACGCTGCAGCAACTCTTCCTGGCGGACCGCGCCGATGCGGCACGGCACGCACTGGCCGCAGGTCTCGTCGCGAAAGAACTCGGCGATGCGCAGCAGTATTATACTCAAATCGACCGTGTCGTCAAAGGGCATGACCACGGCGGAGCCGACCGCTGCGCCGACGGCGCGCATGCCCTCGAAGGTAAACGGCGTATCCAACTCGCTCGGCGACAGGAAAGCCCCGGCCGCCCCGCCGACGAGCGCCGCCTGCAATTTTCCGCTGCCGGAAACCCCGCCGGCCAACTCGATCAGCCCTCTCACCGAAATGCCGAAGTCGGCTTCATAGACGCCGGGCCGCGCAACGCGCCCGGAAAGGCAGAACAACTTCGGCCCGGCGGAGCCGCCGGTCCCGCTTGCGGCGTATGCGTCTCCGCCCGCCAACACGATGCGCGGCACGTTGACCAAAGTCTCTACGTTGTTGACCAGCGTCGGCCGGCCGAAGAGTCCCGAATCGGTGGGATACGGCGGCTTGTTCCTCGGCTCGCCGCGAAAACCCTCGATCGAGTTGAAAAGCGCCGTCTCTTCCCCGCAGATGTACGCGCCCGCTCCCCGGCGCAATTCAATATCGCAGCCGCCGTCGAGCAGCCCGGCCGCGCGCGCCGCCCGAAGCGCATGTTGCAGCCGCGCGGTTGCCAACGGGTATTCCCCGCGGATATAGATGAAACCTTTTTGGCACCCCGTAGCGAACGCCGCGATCGCCATCGCCTCGATCACGGCAAACGGATCGCCTTCCATCAAGACGCGGTCTTTGAAGGTCCCCGGCTCGGATTCGTCCGCGTTGCAAACCAGATACTTCCGCCCGCCGCGGGCGGCAACCGCCTGCCATTTGCGGCCTGCCGGAAACGCCGCGCCGCCGCGGCCGAGCAGGTGCGAGCGCAAGACCTGCTCGATGACCCATTCGCGGCCCTTTGCGCGCGCCCGAGCGAGCGCCGCGAAACCGCCATGCGCGCGATAGTCGTCCGGACTCTCCGGATCCACCCGCCCTACGCGCTGCAGCAGCTTGAGTTGCGGCTGCCCGGCCTGAGGAACGGAAACCGCCGCAGGCAGCGCGGCGGCCTGCGCTGCGCCGCCGCGGGTCAGATGCCCGCCCACCTCTTCGGCCGAAGCCGGAGCAAGCACGCACTCGCGGCGCCGCTTGCCGGACTCCGCAATCAGCACGGCCGGCGCGCGCTCGCAGTGGCCGAGACAGGGGCTGCGAAACCACGCCGCTTCCCCGCCCCGGCACGGCTCGCCGGCCGGCCCCAGGTCGGCCTCCAGCCGAGCGCACAATTCCTCGGCCCCGCGCACCCGGCAGGCGATGTCGTCGCAAACGCGCGCCGTCAACGGCGGCCGCGGCTTCGTCGAGAACAGCGCGTAAAAATCGGCAACCCCGAAAGCTTCCGCCGGCGGAACGTGCAGCCGCCTGCAGGCGTAGTTCAGCGCGCCCGGACTGATCCAGCCCACGCGCCCGTGAATCGCATGCAGCACCGGCAGCAGCAAATGCCGGTCGGCGCGCGCGCCATGCCCCCCGCGCGAGGTCTGCGCCTCGTTATCCCCGCGGCCGCCGCCGGCCCAACGCGAGGCCGCCGCTCCCAATACGGAATCCACGGCGGAAATCTCGGCCGCCGTGGGCTCATCCGCAGTGAAGTGAAGATCCAAGCAGTTGCTCCGTTCGGTTCCGCCCGCACGCTGGAAAAACGCTCCGGCGGCAATCAATCGCCGCCGAGCGGAGCCTCGATTTTATCAACTCGAATCGCCGTCGCCTTGAACTCGGCCGTTCCTGATTTGGGGTCCACGGCGTCGATCGTCAGCTTATTCGTATCCACTTGATCCGGGAAATGCGGGGTCATGAAAGCCAACCCCGGCCGCAATCCGGGATCGAACCTGACCGGCGCGGTCACCGCCCCCCGCCGCGAGCGCACCATCACGCGCTCGTACTCCTGCAGCGCCAGCCGCTCACCGTCCTCGGGCGAGAGATCGAGGGTCTCCTCGCGCCGCAGCGGCGAGGGAAACAATGCGCTTTGCACTCCCGTGTTGTACGAATCGAGCCGGCGGCCGGTAGTCAGGCGGATCGGATATTCTGCGTTGAGCTTATCCACCGCCCGCGAGTCCTCGACCGCGCTGAACGGCGCGCGCGGTCCGATCAACGGATCCGCCCAAAGCCGGCTGTGCAGGAACTGCTCGCCCGGGTGCGACTCGTCGTAACAAGGCCAGCGGATCCCGCCGAGCCGCTCCAGCCGCTCGTAGCTCATCCCGCCGTGCATCGGACTCAGGCTGCGCAACTCGTTCCACAACGCTTCAGGATCGGGGCGCCCCCAAGCGGCGCCGAGCGCATTGGCGATCGCAAACAATATCTCGAGATCGTCCTTGGCGCCCTCGGGGGGAGCGGTTGCCCGCCGCATCCGCTGCACCTTGCGCTCGCTGCTGGTGACGGTCCCCTCCGATTCCGACCAGCCCGCGCCCGCGGGCAGAACCACGTCGGCAATCTCGGCGGTCTGGGTCAAAAAGAGATCTTGCACGACCAGGCACTCGAGCCCCTGCATCAAGCCGAGAATGCGGTTCTTGTCGGCTTCCGAGCTTACCGGGTTTTCGCCCAACACATAGGCCGCGGTCAGGTCCCCGCGCTCCATCGCATCGAACATTTCGTTCAGGCGCCAACCCCGCTTCGGCGGAATCGCGCAGCCCCACGCCCTCTCGAATTTCGCGCGCAGCGCGTCGTTCTCAACGTGTTGGAAACCGGGCAGCCGGTCGGGCAGCGCCCCCATGTCGCCGCTGCCTTGCACGTTGTTTTGCCCGCGAATCGGACACAGACCCGATCCCCAGCGCCCGACGTGCCCGGTCAGCAAGGCCAGATTGATCAGCGCCAGAACGTTATCGACGGCGTTGTGGTGCTCGGTGATGCCCAACGTCCAGCACAACTGCGCGCGGCCGGCGCGGGCATAGTCATGCGCCAACTCCCGCACCGCCTCGGCAGGCACGCCCGTCTCGCGCTCGGCGTATTCCAGGGTGAACGGCTGGACGCACTCGCGGTAGGTCTCGAATCCGCTGGTCGCCCGCTCGATGAACTCCCTGTTCTCCAGCCCGGCGGCAAGGATTTCGCGGCCGACCGCGTGCGCCAGGGTAATGTCCGTGCCGACGTCGATTCCCAGCCAACGATCGGCCCATTGCGCCGAGCTCGTTCGCCGCGGATCTACGACGAACATCCTCGCGCCGTTGCGCGCGCCCTGCAGCACATGGTGAAAAAAGATCGGATGCGTCTCGCGGGCATTCGACCCCCAGAGGAGAATGACGTCGGTCTCCTCGATCTCCCGGTAAGAACTGGTGCCGCCTCCGACCCCGAACACGGTCGCCAGACCGGCGACGCTGGGGGCGTGTCAAGTACGGTTGCAACTGTCGATATTGTTGCTGCCGATCACGCTCCTGACGAACTTCTGCGCCGCATAGTTCAACTCGTTCGTAGTCTTCGAGCAACTGAACATGCCGAACGCGGCCGAGCCGTGCTTGGCGACGGACGCCGTGAAACCGCGCGCGGCGCGCTCGACCGCCTCATCCCATGAGCAGGACAGCAGGCGGCCGCCCTTTCTGACCATCGGGCGCCTGATCCTCGTGCTGCGCTCGCATTTCACTTTCATAGCCACTTATCGTAACCAATGCCGCCAATGTAAAAACCGCCGCGCTAAGCTGTGCGCACCAATTATGACAACGCGTTCCTTCGACCGGATCGAAATCGGCGAGAGCCGCGAGACGCCCGGCGTGACCGTCACCGATTGGCGCGTGATGACCTTCGCCGCCGTTTCGATGGACTATTTCGAGTTGCACGCCAACGACGAATACGCCAAGAGAACGCAGTTCGGCAGGCGCGCGGCCCACGGCCTGATGGGGCTTGCCCCGGCCGACGGCCGCAAGCACCGTTCCGCTTTCCAAGTGGACGCCGGCGCCTCGCTGCATTGGTCGTGGGATTTCATCGGCCCGACCTACATAGGCGATACTATTAGAGCGAAGCTGACGGTTACCGGCAAGAAAGCCTCGCGGTCGAAACCCGACCGCGGCGTCGTGACGGTCGCCTACGAAGCGCGCAATCAAAACAACGAAGCGGTCCAACGCGGGACCGACAAAACGATGGTGCGACGATGCTCGAACGAAGAAACTTCCTCAGAATCTCTCTCGGCCTGACGGCGGCCCCCGGTTTGGCCAACTGGCCGCAATTCCGCGGACCCGGCGTGCGCGGTATCGTGGACGACGACCCGAGCCTGCCCGAAAGCTGGAGCGCCGCCGAAAACATTGCCTGGAAAACCCGCATCCCCGGCTTGGGCTGGTCGTCCCCGGTCGTTTGGGGAAACCGCATTTTCCTGACGACCGCCGTTGCCGACAGCATGAGCGGCAGCCCGCGAGGCGGGTTTTTCGACGGCCGCGTCGTCAACCCGACGCCCACCGAAGAATATCGCTGGATCGCCTATTGCATCGATCTGCAATCCGGCAAGATCGCCTGGGAACGCGAGCTTCACCGCGGCGCCCCCAAGACGCCCCGCCACAAGAAGAACACCTACGCTTCGGAAACCTGCGTGACCGACGGCGTCCACGTCTGGGCACATGTCGGAGACCTGGGAACCTACTGCCTCGACATGGAGGGCAAGCTCGTCTGGTCGCACGATTGGCCGGCCCTGGAGACCCGGTACGGCTACGGCTCCGCCTCTTCGCCCGCGCTGCACGAAGGCCGGCTCTACATCACCAACGACAATCAGGAGCAGTCCTATACCGTCGCGCTCGACAAGCTCACGGGCAACGAAATCTGGCGCGTCAACCGCGAGGAGCCGACGACCTGGTCGACGCCCTTCGTCTGGGAATCCGGCAAGCGCACCGAAATCATCACCGCCGGACGCGAAAAGGTCCGCTCCTACGACCTTGACGGCAAGCTCTTGTGGGAGATATCCGGCATGTCCTCGCTGTCGATCCCGACGCCTTTCACCGTGGACGGCCTGCTCTACGTCACGTCGGGTTATTTCAACAGCGAAGAGCGCCCGGTTTACGCCATCCGCCCCGGAGCGTCCGGAGACATCACTCCGGCCGCAGGCGAGACAGCCAACGAATACATCGCCTGGAGCCTGCCCCAAGGCGGGCCGTACCACCCCACGCCCATCGTTTACCGCGGCCTCTACTACACGCTTTACGACCGCGCTTTCATGACTTGCCACGACGCGAAAACCGGCGAGCTCGTTTACGACAAGCAGCGCATCTCGCGCGACGGCGAGGCATTCACCGCATCGCCCTGGGCCTACAACGGCAAGCTCTTCTGCCTGGACGAGGCGGGCACGACCTTCGTGGTGCAGGCAGGCCGCGATTTCAAGGTCGTGGGACAAAACCGTCTGGAAGAAATGTGCATGGCCACCCCGGCAATCGCCGGCGGCAGCGTGTTAATCCGCACTTACGCCCACCTCTACCGCATCGGCGCATAGCGACGCCCCGGCCGGCGACGGTCAAGGCGGCAGCAGACGCAGGGTTGTCGAACTTTCCGCCTGCGATCTCGTCGCCTGCCGCGGCGTTGAACAGCGCTTCGATCTCCCGGCCCGGAACACCGGGGAGGAATCTGTCGGCCATTTTCTTGTCTCTTTTACGGCGCGGGCCAAACCGGAGTCAATCCATTGAACGCATCGCGGATTTGCCGGCCCTCGGCGGTCAACCTGTGCGTATCGCATCTATCCTTGACTTGTTTCCCGTTCCCAAACGGCATTTGGAAATCCGCGGGAAAGGCGAGCGCATCCAAAGACATCGATAAGCCGTGGATTTTGGAACCGGCAAACTTATCAAGGGATTTGCGCATCCGCGCAATGCGTGGCCTCTCGTCATAGCCGGAATAGAAGCTCCAAGGCGCGGCGACTTCGAGTGCGACATGGCAGACATTCATCAAAGGCCGTCCTTGAAGAGGCAATTGCTTTTTGTGAACGCGGCAAAAAATGTACGCGGCGCCGTAGCGAAGAACCTGGCTGAGCGCGTAAGGCGGGTCGTTGCTCATCCACTTCAACTCGACCAGCCGCGCGTGCTCACCTGATTCGGATAGGTGAACAAGATCAATGTTGCCTTTCTTGCCCACGGCGGCGGATCTTTTCCTACTTTCAGAGCAATCAGTAATCCCCGAGGCGGTCGGACATTGGTTGAACCACTTGTGCATGTGCCTGTTTTCCGCCAACATGGCTACGGCTTTTTCGAGCAATGTTTCAGGCGACGAATTACCAGGATCAATATGGCCTGCGTGGCGAAGCTCCCAAAGTTTTTGGGATGTAGAGCAAGGATCAGGGCAATTGACTTCCATCATTTCGTAGATTTCCCCGATGTCCTCAATACCGTCAGTACCGTCGAACAGACTGCGAAGCATGGTCAAACCTCCCCATGAAACCACTTTACATCATAATCGCCCGGCCAGACTCCAGGCTGCGACGGTCCCGGCGAAGTTCCGAGCCGCCAATGCCCCCACGTAGCCCGGCGCGGGCTCCAGCCGGTGCAGGAACCAGCGTTCGCACTCCCCTTCCGGAAGATGCGTTTTGAGAGCGGGCGGCCGCCCTTCCCCGAACGTCACGTCGAAGCTGCGCAGCGAAATCGCCAACCCGTCTCCCACCGCTTTCACATAGGCTTCCTTGCAGGTCCAGCAAGCGAAGAACGCCTCGGTCTTGCGTTCCGCCGGCTGCGCGGCCAGCATTTCGCGCTCGGCCTGGGAGAAGAAGCGCCGCGCAATCGCCTCGGGGTCCCGCAGGGGGCGCAGGCGCTCGATATCCACCCCCAACGGAATGCGCCCCAAGGCAATCAACGCCCTCTCGCCGGAATGCGAGAGGTTGAAGTGCAAACCGGCCGTCCGCGGCTTCCCTTTGCGTCCGTAAGTGAAGGCGACATCCGCCGGAGCACGATCGAGATATGCGCCGAGCAACCGGCGCAGCAGGCCCCGAGCGGCGATAAACCTGCGCCGACCACGCTCGAAACGGAACCGCTCGGCCCGCGCCCGCTCATCCTGCGACAGAACCGCCTCCAACGCGGCGGTTTGTGCTGCTGGAACATCGAGCGTAACCGACCAGACTTCTATCCGCCCCTGCTCCAGCCCGGCCTCGCCGCGGCGCGGCAATTCCCGCGGCGCGAAACCGCCGCCCGCGTCCTCTAAACTAGCGG
This sequence comes from uncultured Bryobacterales bacterium, assembly GCA_958295955.1. Classification (GTDB taxonomy): domain Bacteria; phylum Acidobacteriota; class Terriglobia; order Bryobacterales; family UBA6623; genus CATQHP01. The sequence goes on from OY282420.1 coordinate 252,021, forward strand.
GGTGCGCTGAAGCAGCACGGCTATGACCGACTTTCGTTTCTTCCATGCCGCGGACATCCGCCTCGACAGCCCGCTGAAGGGTCTCAGCGGCCATGAGGGCGCCGCCGTCGAACGCATCCGCAGCGCAACGCGGGAAGCGTTCGACCGACTCCTCAGCGCGGTTATCGAGGAACAAGCCGACTTTCTCATTATCGCCGGCGACCTCTACGACGGCGATCGGCGCGACTACAAGACGGGCTTGTTGACGGAGACGATGACGCGCCGACGACCTGTTCATCAATTTCGACGACCGGCGAGCCGCGGCAGGTCTCAAGCTGCCGGAGCAATTGGCCGCAAAGACGCAGGCGCTCTTCTTCATCCATCACCGCCGGCCGGTGGAGATTGCCCGCGGCGCACTCGGCCCCTCCGTCCACGTCATCGACTTGGATGGGAAACCGTAGAGTCGGCCGCGCAAGATATCGCCATGCAACCTCAACAAATCTTATAATCTGTTATGCTGCAAAATCTTACGCTAACAATCTCAATCGCCTCTTTGATTCTGAGCGCGGCTTGTTCCGCTCCCGAATCGGGGGCCGGCAGCGCGCCGCCCAATATCGTTTTCCTGCTGGTCGACGACATGGGCTACGCCGACACCGGCGTTTACGGGAACGCCTACCACCTGACGCCCCACATCGACGCTCTGGCCGCGGCAGGCATGCGCTTTACGCACGCCTACGCCGCGGCGCCGAACTGCTCGCCCACCCGCGGCAGCATCGTGACCGGCCGCTGGCCCGCGAGAAACGGGGTCACGCAGTATTTGCCGGGCAACGTCCTGCCGCACGCCAAGCTACTGCAAGCCGAGCTCCCCTTGGGCCTGCCCCTGAGCGAGACCGTCATCGCCGAGCCGCTCGCGAAAGCCGGCTATGCGACGGCCAGCATCGGCAAATGGCACCTCGGCGGGGGCAGGTACGCTCCCGAAAACCGCGGCTTCGACCTCAATTACGCCGGAGGACACTGGAACGCCCACCGCTCGATGTTCGCGCCGCATCCCTTCGTCGCGGTCCCAGACGCCCAGGAAGGCGACTATCTGACGGACAATCTGACAGACGCCGCCGAGCGCTTCATCGAAACCAACAAAGATCGGCCGTTTTTCCTCTACCTGCCCTACTACGCGGTGCATGGCCCGATTCAAGCCAAGCAGGAACGCCTCGAGCGCTACGCCGGCCGCGTCGACCCGTCCGCGCGTAACAACGCAACCTACGCCGCCATGACCGAGGGCGTCGACGAGTCAGTGGGCCGCCTGATCGGCAAGCTCGAAGAGTTGGGACTGACCGAGCGGACCGTCATCGTTTTCTTCTCCGACAACGGCGGAGTGCCACGCGTCGCCTTCAACGGCGGCCTGCGCTCCGGCAAGGGCTACCTGTGGGAAGGCGGCATCCGCGAACCGCTGATCGTCAAGTGGCCCGGAGCCACGCAACCCGGCGCGGTGGAGGCCACGCCGGTCAGCAGCATCGACTTCTACCCCACAATTCTGGAAATGGCCGGGGCGCCGGACGCCGCGGGCCATACCGTGGACGGGACCAGCCTGGTTCCCCTGCTCAAGCAAACCGGCGAATGGGACCGCGACACCCTCTACTGGCACTACCCCCACTATTCCAACTCCGGCTCGACTCCCGCGGGCGCCGTCCGCCGCGGCGACTGGAAACTGCTGGAGTTCTTCGACGACAACCGCGTCGAGTTGTACAACCTCGCCGAAGACCCGGCCGAATCGAACGATCTTGCCGCGGCGCGGCCGGAGTTGACCGGCCGGCTGCGGGCCGACCTGGCCGCTTGGAGAGAGTCAGTCGGCGCAAAAGAAGTCCTGCCGAACCCCGACTACGACCCCGAACGCGCCAAGGAACGCTATGGCGTCCGCTACAAGCCGGCTTGGGACGAAAACGACCCGTTCCTGCCAAGACCCCGACGCAAAGGCGGCTGAGCGCCCGGGCAGGGGAACGCATGGACCGCTTGAAAGGCTGTTTGAAGCCCGTTTCAAAGATACTGAAACAGGCTTTACAAGCATGGCGTTCAGTTCCCCGTAATGGCCTGGTCGGGGGCCGGCTCTTCCATCAGGCGGTTCAGGTCGCGGACCGGGATTTCCAGCAATTCAGCCGCCTCGGCAGCGGAGAGCGCGCCTTCCGACAGCGCGCGGAAGCATAGACGCTCGAAACGCATGGGCTTTTCGCCGGCCAGTGCGCAGGGCTCTCGATACGGCGGCTTGCGCCAGCCGCGGCGGATGCATTCGTCGAACAGCCGCTGGAACAGAGTCGGCCCGAATATGCCGAGGTCCCGGCAGCGCAAGAGCAAAGCCTGCACGCTGACGCCGAATATCCGCTTGAGTTCGAGGAGTTCGCCCCAGCCGATGGACTTGCGGCGCCGGCCGACCTCCGCCCGCAGCTTCTCCGCGGGCAGCAGGAAAGCCGCGGCGAAGCGGTTCGCGGCCTCCTCGCCGTCCATCTTGGCGGCAACGTCCAACACCATATGGCCCAACTCGTGCGCCAGCGTAAAACGCTGCCTCTCGCCCCAATGTCCGCTGTTCACGACGATCACGGGCGTGGCGCTGCCGTCCCCGCCGCGCGCCCGCGCCGTCAAGCCGTCCACGGCGGCGAGGTCTATGGCGAGAACCTTGATCCCGCGCTCCTGCAGCAACTCGGCCATGTTGGGAATCGGATTGGGTCCCAAGCCCCAATGGGCGCGCAGCCCGCGCGCGGCATACTCGACCTCGGCAAGATCGCACAGCACGGGCCAGGGGGCTTCCCGCGGCTTGTCCCAAGCCGTGCTCGACAGGCCGAGAAGCTCTTCCACCGCCAGATAGCGCTCCAGCAAGCGCAAAACGCGGGCTTCGGTCCGGGTTTCCTCACGCTTGCTCGGGATCGCCTTCTTGCGGAACTCGACACCCTCCAGAACCATGCTCCGGCCGCCGGCCAGATAGGCCGCGGATACGCCGAGCGCGTCGGCAAGCACAGCGAGGACGCCCGCGCGCGGCATCGTCTCGTCGCGCTCGTACTTGCTGATCGCCTGCGCCGTCACCCGGTTGCCGATCTTGGCCTCAAGGCCGCGAAGAGACAAGCCCGCGGCGGAACGGGATAGTTTGAGCCTTTGGCCGATCATGGTTTTAGCTCCATGCTGAGAGTTGACAAAAGGATTCTAAAATCCATAATATATCAACTTATGTACAAAGCATTGTATCCTATCCTGTTCCGCGACAATTGGCCCGCCCGCGGGCTGGAACATGCCATCGCCTCCATAGACCCCGATGCGTTGGCTGCCGAATACAAGGCGCTGCGGAAAAACGCGCCGCGCCGCCGTGAAGTTGGCAAAGCATACTTCGTCGAACATTCCGGGGCGCCGTCATCGGGAAGCTCCAGCAACCGGCTGGAAGAGCACTACGCAATGGCTCTCTGGAATCTCTCGTGCCGCCTGCCGCGGCGCTCCGGCGGTTGGCATCGCTTTCTCGACTACCAAGCGCCGCTCAAAGCCAGGCGAGCGGACTCCGGCATCGGCAAGGTCGATCTGCTCGGCATCACGGACCGGGGCAGATTGATTATTGTCGAATTGAAGTATCCGCGCAGCGGCCGCGGCGATTCGCCGGCGCACGCTCTGATGGAAGGGCTGCGCTACGCCGCCATTGTCGAAGCCAACCTGCAACCCATAGCAATCGAGGTCAAAAGAAAATTGGGCGTCAAGCGGGTTGACGACAGGACGCCGCCCATTGCGCAGGTGCTGGGGCCGGGCGCGTGGTGGCGCGGTTGGCTCGATCCCGGACTCAAAAACCGGGCGGCGGGCGATTGGAATCGCGCTTTCGCCCGACTCGCTTCAGCGCTCGAGGCGCAAATCGGCGTGACCGTCGAATGCATGGCGACGGATGACAATGCAAAACTCACCCTTGGCTTGAATGGGCAAGCGCCGGCGCTCGACTGTCCGCCGGACCTTTACCATATTCATCTCGACCGCAATCCGCCCGAATGCGAAGCCCTGCCGCCGGTCGACCGCCATGCATGAACAGCAATACCATGACTTGATCCTGCGAGCCCTGTGGAACTGGGCCGACCGGCATTGCGCGGGGATGCTCGACGGCCGCCGCCGGCAGGGGCGCCCGCCGGTTTTGCAGCCCGAATTCGCCGCGATGAACGTCATGGTTCCGCCGGACGGAACCCATGCAGCCGCGATTCGCGGCGCCGTCGCGCCGGAGCAGCGCCACCGCTGGTTTCACAGCATGCGCAGCTCTCAGGCGCTGGCGCAGAGCGTTTTCGGGGCGGCCGCCGCCTTCGACCGTCTGGACGTCCTGGAGGGCATCGCCGCCGAATGCGGCCGGCCTGCGTTCTTTACGGACAGCAGCAACTGGGGTCTCGAACTGGAGCACGCGGTCAATACTTTGGGCGAGCGGGTTCCGACCAGCATCGACGTGCTGCTGCGCGGACCGGCGCGGCGGGTCGCCGTCGAGTGCAAGCTCATGGAGCGCGAGTTCGGCAAATGCTCGCGTCCGGCTCTGAATACCGATCACCCGAGTTATTGCGACGAGAACTATCGGGTTCAGGCGGGGCGCAGCGAACGGTGCGCGCTGACCGAGATCGGCATCCTTTATTGGCAGTACTTGCCGCGTCTCTTCGACTGGCCGGCGGACCGCGACCACGAGCCTTGTCCCTTTGGCGCGGTCTATCAATTGGCGCGGAACGCGCTCGCCGCCTGCTTCACTGCGGACGGCGGCTTCGACCCGAAGCGGGGGCACGCGCTGATCGTTTACGATGCCCGCAACCCTGCCTTTCAATCCGGCGGCGAAGCGGAACGGCAATGGCGCGACGCGCTCGCCGCCTGCCGCGCGCCGGGACTGCTGCGCCGCGTAAGCTGGCAGCGCCTGGCCGCGGCCTTCGCCCCGGCGCCGGACCTGGCATGGCTGGCCGCGGGGCTGCGCGCAAAGTACGGGATCGAACACTCATCGCCTTGAACCCGCCGGGCCGCAGCCCGCTCGCAAGAACGGCAAGCGCGCCCGTTCGAACACAGGCAACGAACGCCCACAGCTTGCACCGCGTGACAAGCTCGGCAGAAAAGGCGTATCATGAGGCTTGGTAGCCGGTTCTTCAAGTTGGTGGCGTACAGACTCGGTTGCTGACAAACCTATAAGCTATTTCAACAACTTGGTACATGCTCGCTACCAACTTAACCCAGTCCGGTGAATAATTCGGGGGGGGGGGGTAGAATTGTGCTGCCCGCAGAACGCCGACGCCCCGATCCGACAATCAGCTATGTACTGGAGATAGGTTTGTCATGAGTGCAGTCAATTCTTTGCCCGGTAGTGCGGTGGACAACGAACAGGACAGCGGCCTCGAAATTGAACAGGAAGAATCTGCGGACTCTGTCGTTATCAAGCCTTTCAACCCCGAGAAGATCAAGGTCCGCACAGTCAATGTCGTCGTCGATCAAATGGTCTCGCGTATCGACCATGACGAAATCGATCTCGCACCGAATTTTCAGCGTAAGGCCGGCATTTGGGACAATAAACGCAAGAGCCGGCTTATCGAATCTCTTCTTCTGCGCATTCCTATACCGGTTTTCTATGTAGCATCGGATGAAAACGAAAGATGGTCCGTGGTAGATGGACTGCAACGGACATCCACAATCCATAACTATGTGAAAAATAACTTTCCACTGAATCAGCTCGAATATCTGGATCTTGACAAACGTCTCTACAAGAACCTCTCACGGCCACTGCAAAGACGAATCAGCGAGACCCAGCTCATAGTGAACGTCATCGAATCCGGAACTCCAGAAGAGGTTATGTTCAATATATTTCGACGTATCAATACCGGTGGAATGATGCTCAACGGACAAGAAATTCGTAACGCTCTGCATCCAGGTCCGATTCGGGAGTATCTCGAAAAACTGGCTGAGACTGATGAATTTCTGACCGCTACAGATCACTCGATCAAGACTCATCGCATGGCAGATCGGGAATGCATACTACGGTTTCTTGCTTTTCATGTTGAGCCATGGGAGAGATATTCCGCCAATGATCTCGACGGTTACCTTGGGAATACGATGAAAAAAATCAATAGAATGAATTCATATGAGCGAGAAGTACTGACAAAGGATTTTCGGAGAGCCATGCGCTCTGCATTCAATATTTTCGAAAACGATGCTTTCCGAAAACGTTACGAATTTCCTGGAAATCGCCGTCCGATCAATAAAGCTCTGTTCGAGTCGTGGAGTGTGGGACTGGCTCGTCGCTCGGATCAAGAAATCGGATTCCTCGTACATAACAGAGAAAAAGTCATCCATGAATTTAAGTCATTGATGAACGAAGACCGCGAATTTGAAACAGCAATCTCCTACTCTACCGGCACTCCCAGCCGTGTAAAGAAGCGCTTTAGGGCGATCGAAGAACTCATCAAAGGGTGTTTTTGATGCTCCAAAAAATCAAACTGAAAAACTTCAAATGCTTCGAAAGCATAGATTTGGCATATGCACCGCTAACTTTGCTGTGCGGCTTGAACGGAATGGGCAAGAGCAGCGTCTTGCAAATGCTGCTCTTGCTGAGGCAATCGTCCAATTCCGGAGAGTTGGATCAGGGAAGACTTGTTTTGGGTGGTGAGTTCGCGGATCTCGGTACCGGTCAGGACATCCTTTTCGAAGACGCTGAAACAGATATGGTGGAGTTTGAGCTTCACTGTGACGATGCTCCAACACCTTGCAGATTGTCTTTCAATTATTCGAGAACTGCAGACGAATTGCGGACTAGAGACGATGTGCCGGCACAGTGGAGAGATATCCCGCCGCTGGGCGGCCATCTGATCTACGTCAATGCCGAGCGGGTCGGTCCTCGCAAGCTCTATAGCCACTCCGAGGTATTCGCCCGCAGCGGTAATCTCGGTGTGCGCGGTGAGTACGCATGGAACTATCTCCATGCTCAACAGAATAAAACCCTGCAGCCAACCGACCCACGCTGCCTCGATCTGCCCGGTCGGCGCCTGATCGAAATTGTCGATCATTGGATCCAGGAAGTGACTCCCGGCGCGCATCTTCAACTGGAAACGATCCAGGATGCCGATGCCATCCTCGCCGGTTTCTCATTCGACCGCCCCGGCGATGTGAGGACCAGACGCTACCGCGCTACAAACGTCGGTTTCGGGCTGTCCTACACGCTGCCGGTGCTGATGGCCCTGTTGGCTCCTCCCGGCTCGCTGTGCCTGATCGAGAATCCGGAAGCTCACTTGCATCCCCGAGGCCAGACCAAGCTGGCGGAACTCGCCATCCGCGCCTCTCTTGCCGGCGTGCAAGTAATTGCCGAAACGCACAGCGATCATTTCATCGACGGCGTCCGAATTGCCGTCCGAGACGGGCTCATTCAGCCGGATGGGACCGCCTTCCACTACTTCGAACGTGACGGAGGCAAGACGGTGGTATCTTCGCCACGGGTAGATGTCGACGGTCGTCTTTCATCCTGGCCGGCGGGGTTTTTCGATCAGTACGAAGAAAATCTGGCCAGGCTGCTCGCACCGAAATCTTGACATGCGCGAAATGATTCTCAATCACGCGAGCCTGTCCGTTCCCGGTTCGGACCGTGATTTAATTTCCGAGTGGCTCAAAGATGTCGTGAGCGGCATGAACGGGCTTATTCAAAACAATGTTGCCTCCAAGAGTTTGCGCATGTCCCAAGGTTTTCATGACACGCCGTGTTTGTCCGGTTATTCATTGAACGACGCCTGTCAAGAACTGCGAAGGCAGGGTTATAGAGATGAGTACATATCTCTGCTGAGATTGGGGGCCAAAATGCCCCTTTTGAGCGACATTGGAGAGAGTGTCAAAGACCGGTTTCGCGCTTGCGAGGAACGAACGCTGCCTGCGAGTGATGGAGAACCCCTGGTCTTGTGCGCTATTGCCGACGGGATAGCTGTCGGATTCCCGTCGGAGCCGATCTGGGACCATGATCGGCTCTCAATCAGCTTCGACGAGTTGTTACCTGACGAAACGATCAGCGAAGCATCCGAAGAGATCGACCAGCTTACGCGTTCCGCACACGCCGAACCCATCTCTGATCGGCACCGCGCTCGACTCCGCGCAGGCATTGATCCCCTTAACTTGTGGGAGAACCGCCAAGCAATCTTCCCCAATCTCGTCTTCGGCCCGGACGTTAAAGATAACCTCCAGGATTCCTCGCACTTGTTCCCGACCATTGTGAGGAAACTGGCGGACCTCGATCGGTCGGCCGGAGATTGGCGCGACATGGGCGGCCCAGCCCCTCCTTGGAGGACGAAAGTGTCGCCTGAGAGCATCAATACGATGGAAAAACCGGCTCGCCGGAAAGCACGCATGTTTCGATCTCATCGCGGTATGTCGGAACTGTTCGAATGGCACGCTCGTTGTGGCAGCGGTTATCGTATCCACTTTCGTTTCGACCGTGACTCCCGGGAAATCGAAATCGGATACATCGGGCCGCACCTGCCCCTTTGATTTGACATTCAGCGGACCGTTCTACCGAGTCGCGAACGCAAGGTCGATGCTGTTCAAACGCCGTGTCAGAGCCGCCCGGTAATCTTGACGGCGGTCTTAAAATAAGAGGTTCGGGTCCAAGTCTCGATGCTGCGTTTCGAATCACCGTGGATGTTCCTGCTTCTGCTCGCGATCCCGGCGCTGGCGTATTGCAGTATGCGCCGCGGCAACCGCGCGGCTTTGCGCTTCTCCTCCACCGCGGCCGCCGAGGCGCTCGCGGGATCGTGGAGGCAGCGCCTCGCCTTCCTGCCCGGCCTGCTGCGCGTGCTGACCCTCATCGGCCTCGTCGTCGCCCTCGCGCGGCCGCAGCAAGGCACGGAGAGCGTTCGCGACATTTCGCGCGGCGTCGCCATGCACATGGTCGTGGACCGCTCCTCCAGCATGAGAGCCGAAATGAAGCTCGACGGCCGCGTGGTCACCCGCCTCGATGCCGTCAAGCAAGTCTTCCGCGACTTCATCGACCCCGCAAGCGGCGGCATGCCCGGACGTCCGAACGACCTGATCGGCATGGTCGCCTTCGCCCGCTATGCCGATACGATCTGCCCCCTGACGCTCTCGCACGATACGTTGGAAGAACTGCTCGCCACCGTTCGTCTCGCGGACAATCCCAATGAAGACGGGACAGCGATCGGCGACGCCGTGGCGCTGGCCGCGGCCCGACTCCAGCAAGCCGAAACGTTCCTGCAGGAAAAAGCGGGCGGAAGCCAAGACTATGAGATCAAGAGCAAGATCGTCATCCTGCTCACCGACGGCGAAAACAATGCCGGAGACCGCAGCGTCCGGGACGCAGCCGATCTCTGCAAGGAATGGGGGATCAAAATTTACGCCATCGGCGTGGGCAACAAACGCGGCGTGCAAACGCCGTTCGGCATGCTTTCGGCGCCCTTCAGGCGGGGATTCGACGATAGATCCTTGCGCGCGGCAGCCGCAACCACCGGCGGCATCTACCGTCTGGCCGAGGACGCCGGCTCGTTGCGCGACATCTACGCGGAAATCGACGACTTGGAGAAAAGCGAGTTCGAGGCGGTGCGCTTTCTGGACTACCGCGAACTCTTCATGCCCTGGGCGCTGGCGGCGCTGCTGCTGCTAAGCGGCGAGGCGGCGCTGCGCAATACCATCCTGCGGAGGGCGCCGTGAGCGGCTTCCGCTTCCATGACATCGCCATGCTCAACTGGCTCTGGCTGGCGCCGTTGCCGGCAATCCTCTTTTACTATGCCGCCCGCAAGCGCCGGAACGCGCTCGCAAACTTTGTCGATGCGCGCCTGCTGCCGCAACTGAATCCGCATGTCAACGGCGGCAACCGCGTCTGGAAGGCGATCGCCATCACCCTGACAAGCGTATTTCTGGTCGTCGCTCTGGCGCGCCCCGCATGGAACCGCCTGCCCCAAACGGTCCAACAGCGCGGCCGCGATGTCGTCTTCCTGCTGGATGTCTCGCGCAGCATGTTGGCGGAAGATCTTGCGCCCAATCGGCTCGAGCGCGCCAAGCTGGCCATCATGGACGCCGTCGACAAACTGGAGGGCGACCGCGTGGCCCTGGTGGTCTTCTCCGGCGCCGCGGTGGTCAAGTGCCCGCTCACCCTCGACTACGGCTTTTTCCGCATGGCGCTCGACGACGTTTCCCCGTTGAGCGTCACCCGCGGAGGCACATTGATCGGAGACGCGTTACGAAAAGTCTCCGGCAGCGTCTTCGATAGCAAGCAGAGCCAATACCGCGATGTCGTGCTGATCACCGACGGCGAGGATCACGAGAGCTTTCCGGTCGAAGCGGCAAAATCTCTGGGCGAGTTGCAAGCGCGGTTGATCGCGATCGGACTTGGCGATGAAAACGTAGGCAAACGCATCCCCATAACGGGCCCCGACGGCGCAATGACCTTTCTGCAATTCAACGGCCGGGAAGTATGGTCGAAGCTCGACGCCGAGACTCTCCGCGAAATGGTCAACGCCACGCCCGGCGGGCGCTATCTGAACGTTTCCACGGGGGCCATCGACCTGGGCGACGTTTACCGGCAGCTCATCGCCTCCGCCGAGCGGCAGGATATCGAGTCGCGCACGATCGACCGCTACGAGGAAAAATTTCAGGTTTTCCTGGCAGTCGGCTTTTTGCTGCTGGCGGTCGAAATGCTCCTCCGCGAACGCAAGCCCCGGCGGAAACGCAAACGCGGAGCAGCATCGCCGGCCGGCGCCGCGCTCATCGCCGCGGCGCTGCTCGCGTTTCCCTCCGGCGCGCGGGCCGCATCCGTCCGCAGCCTCGTCAACGAGGGCAACGACGCCTACCGGCAAGAGGCGTACGAAAAGGCGATCGCCGCTTACGACCGGGCCGCCGAGCAAGACTCCGATTCCGCATACGCCGCTCTCAACCGAGCCAACGCCCTCTACCGCAGCGAAAACTTCAGTGAAGCGATCGCAGCATACGAACTGGCGGTGCAACGGAGCCTCGACCGGGGCCGCGCCGATCTGGAGGCCGGCGGGCGCTACAACCTCGGCAACGCGCTCTACAAGCAAGGCGAGCAGCTTGCCGAGCAGAATCCCCAGGCGGGAATCGACTTGCTGAGCAAGGCGGTGCGTTCCTACAAGGACGCCTTCCGTCTCAACCGCGGCTTGACCGACGCCGCGCACAACGTCGAGGTCGCCCGCCGTCTGATCCGGCAACTGCGCGAGAAGGCCGAACAGCAGCAACAGCAGCAAGACGGGGAGCAAAATCAAGACCCGAACCAGGAGCGGAAGAGTGATCTCCAAAAAGCGGCCGACAAGCAGAAGGAACTGGCGGAGAAGAGCAAGCAACTGGACGAAGAGCGGCAACGCAATCGAGACACGGAATCCAGGCGGCGCCAACAGCAGCAATCCGAGCAACTGGCCGACCGGCAGGAAGACCTGCGCGAGCAAACCGAGCAAATGGCCCGCGATGCCGACCCGCAAACCAGGCGGCGCCTGGACAACGCCGCCGAGAGCCAGCGGCAGGCTCAAGAGAAACTCGAGCAGAACCAACCCGAGCAAGCCGAAGAGCGGCAGCGCAAGGCAGCCGAAGAGTTGCAGCAGGCCGCTGACAGTCAACGCGATCGACAGCAGGCCGGCGAGCAAAGCGAGCAGCAGGCCGAACAGCAGCAACCGCCGCCCGCGCAACCCTCCGGGCAGCGGCAGCAAGCGAAGAATTCAGCGCAGCAGGCGCTGACCGCGGCCGATATCCTCGACAAGGAAAAGCGCGACAAACGCGCCCGCCAAGCCTTGCGCAGAGCCCGCATCGTCCCTGTCGAGAAGGACTGGTAGGAGGATACGCCCGTTGCCCCGGACACTGCCGCTCCTGCTTCTCTTGGCGCTATCGGCCGCCGCGCCCCTGCCGGCCCAACAACAGCAACCCTTGCAGGCGCGGGCCGCGGTCGAGTCCCCGCGAGTGTACGTCGGCCAGGGATTCATCTTGCAAATCCAGGTGGAGGGCGCCGACGAGCCGGAAGCCGTGGACACGGGCGCCATCGAACGAGATTTCATCATTCAAGAAGCCGGCGGAAGCTCCAACAACAGCACTTCGCTGACAGTCGTCAACGGCAGAATCAGCCGGATTGTGCGCCGCGGCTACACCTTCAACTACCGTCTCGCGGCCCGGCGCCGGGGAACGTTCGTCATTCCGCCGCTGACGGTCCGCCACGAAGGCCGGTCGGCGCGCACGCAACCGCTCGAGATATTCGTACAGCCTCCCCAGGAAAACGACGATTTCAAGCTGCGCCTGACGCTCTCCGAACGGACGGCTTACGTCGGGCAGCCCGTCACGCTCAAAACGACGTGGTACTTGGGCCGCGAAGTCAACGACTATGCGTTCACCATGCCGCTGCTCGACGACGGCCGTTTCGAAATCGTCGACCCCAACGCGAAGCCGCCCGCCGCGAACCAGCGGAAATACATAGAGATCCGTCTCGGAGACCGCCGGGCCACGGCGCTGCAGGGGAACGGCGAGCTCGACGGCCGCAATTACCTCACGCTGCAATTCGAGAAAATCCTGATACCCCGCGCCGCCGGCGATATCGCTTTGGCGCCGTCAACAGTGACCTTTCGAGCCGTCAAGGGCTACCAGCGGCGCAGCGGCATGTTCGACGATTTTTTCAGCGACGGCTTTTTTTCCGGCAGCGGTTTCGGGCGGCAGGCCGTCTATGAAACGCTTGCCGTTCCCTCCAACAAGCCGGTTCTCAAGGTGCAGGCCTTGCCCGACGAAGGCCGACCGGCAACGTTCAGCGGGCTGATCGGCGCGTACTCGATCGAGGCCGACGCCCGACCGACCGCGGTGAACGTCGGCGACCCCATCACGCTCAATCTGAAAATCGGCAGCAAGGGCTACCTGGGCGGCGTACGGCTCCCGCCGCTCGGCGAGCAGTACGCCCTGGCGCGCGATTTCAAAATCCCCGAAGAAACGGGCGCGGGCGCAATCAAGGGCCGCGCAAAACACTTCACGCAGACGATCCGCGCGAAGCACTCCGGCGTCACCGCCATTCCGCCCATCGAGTTGAGCTATTTCGACCCGCAAACAGGCCGCTACCGCACAGCCAAAACCGAGCCCATCGGCCTGTCGGTCAAGGGCGCGCGCATCGTCACCGCCCAGGACGCCGAAGGAATCGGCGGCTCAGGCATCCGGCAGACCCGCATCGAAAGCAGCGAGCAGGGGATCGCGCACAACTACGTCGATGCCGACTCCCTGATCCCGCAGTCCGCTTCCCTCGCGGAACGCCTCGCTTCGCCTTTCTGGCCGGCGGCGATTCTACTGCCCCCGCTGATTTTCGCCGGGCTGTCGGGCGCGCGGTTTCTGCAAGGCCGAGAAAGCCCGGCAGAGCGGCGCGCCAAGCGGGCCTACGCCCAATGGCTTGCCGGCGCCGCGGCCTTATCTCACCAGCGGCCCGATGAACTCCTGGCGGCAATGCGCGAGTACTTGGGGGCGCGGTTGCATCTGCCCGCGGGCGCATTGACCTATCAGGACATTCAGGAACGCCTTGCGCAGGCCGGAGTCCGGGGAGAAACCCTCAGCCGCCTGAAGACGGTTTTCGAGCGCTGCGAAGCCGGCCGTTACGCCGGAGCAGCCCTCGGTTCGTCCGGCGGCCTGACGGCGGAGGCGCAAACAGCCATAGCCGCCATCGAAGAGAAACTGCGATGACTTGCCTGCTCGTCGTCTTTCTGTCGGCGCTGCTTCCCGCTGCCGCTCAAGACGCGCCGGCGATTTTCGACGAGGCCAACACGTTTTTCCGGCAAGCCAACCGCATGCAAGCGAACAATCCCGAAGCCGCCCGCGCCCTGTATGAGCGCGCCGTGCTGCGCTACGAGCGCCTGACCGCCGAGTTCGGAATTCGCAACGGAAAGCTCTACTACAACTTGGGCAACGCCTATTTCCAGATGGACGACATCGGCCGGGCAATCCTCAATTACCGGCGCGCGCAGCGCCTGAATCCGTCCGACCCCAACGTCAGCCGCAACCTTGCCTTCGCCCGAACCCGCCGCTACGACAAGTTCGAAGAATCCCAACAAACCCAGGTCTTGCGCACGTTGCTCTTCTGGCATTTCGATCTCGCCCCGGTTACCCGGCTGACGATTTTCACGGTTTCCTCGGCGCTTTTCTGGGGCGCCATGATCTTGAGGCTTCACCGCCGCATCCCGATCTCGACAGGCATAACGGCGGGCTTGGGACTGGTTGCCGCTCTCTTTCTCGGCTCGGTTCTTTACGACGCCGCGATAGCAGAGAAGCAGCGGCACGGGGTCGTCGTCGCGCCCGACGTGGTCGCGCGCAAGGGCGACGGCGAGACGTACGAGCCCAGCTTCACCGATCCGCTGCATGCCGGGGCGGAAGTCCGGCTCATCGAACAGCGGTCCGACTGGCATCAGGTCGAGTTGCCGGACGGCCGGCGCTGCTGGCTGCCGTCCCGCGATATCGAATGGATCGATCCGTAGCCCGCCGGCGCGCGCAAGCGGCCTCAGGCGCCGTCCAATTGCTCGACCAACTCCGTCCACTCGCTCTCCCGCTCCTGGATCGACTGCCGGCGTTCCTCGAGAGCGCTGAGCACGCGCCGGCGGCGCTGGTGATCCCGCCCGATTTCGCCAAGCTCGGCCTGGAGTCGAGCGCTCTCGTTTTCGAGCGCCGCAATTTCGTTTTCGAGCGCCGCGGCCCGCCGGCGCATTTTCTCCGCCTTGAGCGGATTGAGACGTTTCCCCTGCCTCCCGAAACCCTTGCCGGAGCCGCCGTTTTTAGCAGCGCCGTCGGCGCCGGGAGCGGCGACCGTGAGCGCGGCCTGCAACTCCGGGCTGATTGCAGCGGCGGTTTCCTCCACGCCGCCCCTGTGCCCCAGCGCCCATAGATAGTCTTCGTAGTTGCCGGGGTAAACGTCCGCCTTGCCGCCGCCGACGGCGAACACCTTGGTCGCCAGGCGGTCGATGAAGTAGCGATCGTGCGAGACGAAGACAAGCGTGCCGTTGAAGTCGAGCAGCGCTTGCAGCAGCACGTCCTTGGCGCGCAAGTCGAGATGGTTGGTAGGCTCGTCCATCAGCAGGAAGTTGCTGGGCTTTACCAGCATTCCGGCCAGCGCGTAACGGTTGCGCTCGCCGCCGGAGAGAACTTTCACTTTCTTGAAAACATCGTCCCCGGAAAACAGGAAGCACCCCAGCAAGCCGCGAATCTGCGAGTCGCTCAACTGCGGCGCCCGCGAGGCCAGATCGTCGAAGAGCACGGCTTCGGGGTCGAGTTCCTTGTACTGATCCTGAGCGAAATAGTCGATCTCGACCTTGTGTCCGGTTTTGCGCATGCCGGCGGTCAGCGGATCGCTTCCGGCCAGCAGACGGATCAAAGTGGACTTCCCTGCCCCGTTCGCTCCCACGAGCGCTATGCGGTCGCCTTTCTCGACGTGCAGCGAGACGCCGCTGAATACGCGGGTCTCGCCATAGCTCTTGGCGGCGTCCTTGAGCGCGACGACCACGCGCCCCGAGGCGTGAGGCTGGGGAAATCGGAAACGGACCGCTTTCTCTTCGGGCGGCATCTCGATACGCTCGATTTTTTCGAGCTCCTTGATGCGGCTTTGCACCTGCTTCGCCTTGGTCGCCTGATAACGGAAGCGGTTGATGAACGCTTCGAGCTGCTCGATGCGATTTTGCTGGTTTCCGTACGCCGCCCGCAGCCGCGCCAGGCGGTCTTCCTTCAGCTTTTCGAATTTCGAATAATTCGAAGCGTAGAAGTGCGCCTGCCCGTTCCAGAGATGGACGATCTTGTTGACCGTCGTATCCATAAAAAAGCGGTCGTGCGAGATGACGAGAAACGCGTAGGGATAGTCTTTGAGATAATCCTCGAGCCAGTTGCGAGCCTCCAGGTCGAGATGGTTCGTCGGCTCGTCGAGAAGCAGCAGATTGGGCTTTTCGAGCAGCAGCTTGGCCAGCGCAACGCGCATCTGCCATCCGCCGGAAAATTCCTCGCAGGGGCGGCCCCAGTCTTCTTTGGGGAAAGCCAAGCCCGCGAGCACCGTTCCAACCTGGGCTTCCTTGGTGTAGCCGTCGAGCGCCAAGTAGCGGTTGGAGCACCATTCATAGCGGTCGATGACGGCTTGGTATGCGCTGCCGGCCGGGTCAAGCGCCGACATCTTGTCCGCGAGCTCCTCCAGCTCTTGCTCAAGGGCGACGGCCTCGTCGAATACGCTCAGGCATTCCTCGAAAACGGTGCGGCTCGAAAGCGTCAGGCCGTCTTGCGGAAGATAACCGATGCGGATGCCTTTTTGCATCGCGATGGAGCCGGAATCGAGGTGCTCCATGCCGTTGAGAATCTTGAGCAGGGTCGATTTGCCCGCGCCGTTGGCGCCGACGACGCCCACGCGGTCGCCGGGCGAGATCAGCCAGTCCAGGCCGCTGAAAAGCACCCGGTCGCCGTAGCGCATTTTGGCCGCGGTGATTTGAATCATTTATCCCAGTTTATCCGGGAGGCTGCGGGCAAAGGAGCGGTGCGCAGGGAAGCGAACATGCGGCGAATCTCGTCCTCGGTCGGGGCCTCGCCGTTGACGATGAAATCGGCGTAGCGGCGCGTCGGGGAGGTATGCCGGCGGAACATCGGCAGGGTGTGGCGTTCCCACTGCAAGCGGACGGATTGCGGCGTGCGGCCGCGCTCCGCCGTATCCCGCGCGATGCGCCGCTCCCGGCAGACGGCATCGGCCGTATCGACGAAGACGGCGAGATCGAGCATCCCGCGCACCCGGGGATGCCAGAGCGCGAAGATGCCTTCCAGGACGGTCGCCGCGGATGGGCCGACGATTTGCGGCTCGGCCCGGCGCGTATGCGTCTTGAAATCGTAGCGGGGGACAGGCACGGACCGCCCGGCGCGCCGCGCGGCCAGATGCTCCAGCAGCGTTTCCCAGTCAATCGTCTCCGGGAGGTCGAAGTTCACGGCGGCCCGCTCGGCCGGCGGCAGGCGCGCAAGGTCGCAGTAGTACGCATCCGTCGACAGCAGCGCGGCAGCGGGCAGGCGCGCCGCGAGCGCCTTGGCGAACGTCGTCTTTCCCGCGCCCGAAGCGCCGGCGATGCCGACCGTCACGGCCGCGCGACGACCCGCTCGAGGGGGGCGAGGCGCTCGCGGAACGCTTGCCGCGCCGCGAGGTCGTAGCGGTCTCCCGGCGCCAGGAAATAGAAATCGCCGCCCGTATCGATTTTCCGCTTGGCGTCGTAGATCGCCGCGTAACCCTGCCCGATCACCTCGAAGCGGTCGCCGGTCACGACGATGGCGGTGTCCTCGTCGATGCCGATGCCGAGCAATTCGGGGCGGGCGCGAATCACCTCGAGCAGATCGAATTGGCGGTTGCGCCGCAGCAGGTGCTGGTCGATCGCCGCGTTCTTCAGAAATCCGAAGCCTTCTTCGTGGTCGCCCATCATGATCGTGTTGGTCTTGGCGTCGCCGCGCGCCAGGTACGACCCCTGGATCGTCGCGCCCGCCGAGCTTCCGCCGATCACGCCGCCGCGGGCCAGCAGATTGCGCAATTCCTCATGGACTTTGGTGTTGAGGTACGCATCGGCGAGACGCCACTGCCGGCCTCCCGGAAACCAGACGCCGCGGGCCCGGCGGAGCGGCTCGACGAAAGCTTCCCGGTCGGCTTCTCCGCGGTCGTAGGTATGCGCCAACGCCGCGTTGCGCGCGCCCAGCTCGCGGTAACGCGCAAGACCGGGCCAGTGGGGACCATAGGATTCCGCGCCGCCGGCCGTCGGGATCACCACGATGGGCGCTTCCGGACCGCCGGCCAAGTCGAGGAACCGCTCGAAAATCGCCGGGTCTTGCATGGCGCCGCCGACGATCACCAACGAGCCGTTCTTCGGCCCGACGGTTTGCGCCGCGGCGGCGCCCGCGAAACCGAAAGCGATGAGCAAGAACGGCAGAAAACGCCGGCCTGCGCAACGGTCTTGCTCTTTACCGCCCACTTGCCACGAACCTCAAGCAACCCGATGCGGCGCGTTGCCGGCGATGGCCTCGAAGACGTTGTCGACCGCCAATTGCAGCCCGGCTTCGAGCGCCTCGGGCGTCACGCCTCCCGAATGCGGCGTCATCACGACGTTCGGCAGCGCCGACAGCGGATGATTTTCGGGCAAGGGCTCGGTGTCGTAAACGTCCAGGCCCGCTCCGCGGATCGACTTCGAGCGCAAGACATCGATCAGCGCCGCCTCATCGACAATCGGGCCGCGGGCGGTGTTGATAAAAATCGCCGACGGTTTCATCAGCTCGAATTCACGCTTGCCGATAAAGCCGGTCGTGTCGGACGACTGGCGCAGGTGCAGGCTGACCACGTCGCTCTCGCGGTACAGCTTGTCCAACTCGACCGGCCGAATGCCGATCTCGTCGAGCGGCTTGCCGTCCGGGTGCATCGTCCAGGCGATGACGTTCATGCCGATGCCGCGGGCGATGCGCGCAGTTTGCAGGCCGATGGCGCCCAGACCGATCACGCCGAGCGTCTTGCCGTGAAGCTGCGTCACGAAGCCGCGCGGCCAAGCCCCCTTTTTCGTCTTGGCGTCGATGCGCGGAATTTCTCGCGCTACGGACAACATCAACGCCAGGGCGTGCTCGGCCATGGCGATTGCCGAGACCGCCGGCGTGTTGGTGACGGTCACTCCCAAGCGCGCCGCCGCCGCGAGATCGACATGGTCGGTTCCGGTGCCCCACAGCGACAGCGCCTTGAGCCGCGGACAGGCCGCCAGAACCTCCGCCGTAAAGGAAACCGACGAGCGGATATTGATCACGTACTCGGCATCGCGGACGCGGTCGAGCAGCATTTCGGCCGAGACCGGAAGGTTGTCGTGATAGCTGACATCCGCGCGGCCGGTCAGCGACCGATACGCCGCGCTCGGCCCCATCACCGCGGGGTAGTCGTCGGGAATCACGATCGTCGGTCGAGGCATGAAAGCTCCAGCGTAACACCGGCGGGCCGCGGGCGGAAAACAGCGTCCCGGACGGATCGATTTTTGCGGCTCCAAGTGAAACCTGCCGAAGAGGTTCACTCGTCCAAGTTGATAAGGTGAAGCTGTACCGTCATCTCAACTGAAGGGCATCTCAACTGAAGGGGTATCACAGTCGTGTCGCATAAAATCATCCACTCGGGCCGTCGGGCGCCCGCAAACGCCGGAGAAGGTTCCGTGCCTCTGATCGCACTCGTTTTATTGGCGGCCATCGCCCTGCTCGCCGGCGTCAATGTCTATTCCTTTCTGGAGATTCGCTCCCTGCAGGACGAAGTCGCCCGGCAATTTACGGTCGTCGACGAGCGGCTGGCCTTGTTGGACGGCAGCGTCGAGCGGACGTCCACCCGGCTCGACTCGAAAGTCGGCGAGGTCAAAAGCCTGGTCGCCTCGGCGGAAAAGGAACTGAGCCAACGCACGCGCCAAGTCGAAAGCCGGGCGCTGGGCCGAGCGAGCGCCGTCGAGAAGAGACTTGAGGAAACCGCCGCCGACCAGCAGGCAAAAATCAGCGCGGTCGGCGGCCAGTTGGAGCAATTCCAAGAGGACACGACCAGCAAGGTCGGCTCGCTCGACGGCCGCGTGACGACGGTCAAGGAAGAGGTCGACAAGACCAAGGCCGAGTTGGAGAAGACCATCGCCGCTCTGTCGAGCGTGCGCGGCGACCTCGGAGTCCAGAGCGGCCTGATCGCGACCAACGGCGAAGAGCTCGCGGCGCTGAAAAGGCTGGGCGAGCGCAACTATTACGAGTTCGACATGCGCAAGAGCAGACAGCCCGGCAAGGTGGGTCCGGTCCGCATCAAGCTGACCGGCACGGACCGCAAGAGGAACCGCTATTCGCTCGAACTCTGGGCGGACGACAAAAAGATCGAGAAGCGCCGCAAGACTCTGCTCGAGCCGGTGCAGTTCTATGTCATCGGATCGCGCGTCCCCTACGAGTTGGTCGTCAACAAAATCGACAAGGACCAGATCGCAGGCTATCTGGCGACGCCGAAGGACGGTCCGCGGGGCGCCGGCGGCTCGACGGAATAGCCCCTATTCGACAACCAGAACCGACGCGGCGAGCTTGCGTTTCGATTTCCGAGTCACCTTGACCGCAACGCGGCGGCTGAGCAGTCGGGCGCCGCTGACGGTCAGTTCGTACTGGCCGCGGGCGGCGGCAAAGACGAGCCGGCTGAGCGCCTGCGGGTCGCTCTGGAACCGCTTGGCGTGAAAATAGGCGCCGCCGGAACGCATCGCAAGGTTTCGCAACAGGCCGCGGTCCGTTGTATTGACGAATACCGCATAGATGGAAACGCCTTTCTCCCGCGCCAACGAAAGAACATCGGCTTGCGCGCTGCGGCTGCGGCCCTCGACTCCGGCGGACAGCAGGATGACGACCCGGCGCCCGGCGCTGTTCTCGAAGCCGCTGTCCAGCGAGGCGAAAACCGCATCCGCAATACGCGGCGCATTGCCGTAACGAACATCGGCTGCCGCCCGGCGCAACAACGGCTTGTCGGCGGTGAAATCTTGCTCCAAATCGGCGGAGTCGCGGTAGGAGACAAGCGCCATCTGCTCGCCGGCTTCAAGACGGTCGATAAATGCCGGAACGAAAGGCCGCACGATCTCGCCCACAAAGCTGGCGTCAACCAGCAGCAGGACATCGACCGGGCCTTGCGCGGGCTTCGCCGACTCCACGCGCAGCGCTCTCTTGTTGTCGATGACGGTAAAATGCTCGGACGCAAGCCCGCCGACGGTCTCGCCCGTCTTTTCGTCGAATGCCGTTACGCGCAACGCGACTTGCTGGGCGCACAGGCTCGACGCAAAGGCGGCGGCGAGGGCAAGCCGGGCAAGCGACTTTTCAACGCTGCCGCGCACATCCGGAATCTTAGCACCTGGGGAACGGCTAATATAATGAGGAGGTTGCCGAGAAAGATCGAGGGCGGCCGGACGCGATGACTGCACAAATTCGAAAATTGCTGGTTTTCTTTCTTGTTTCGAGCGTCGCCGCCGCCGCGCCGCGCGAGGAATTCGTTTTCACCACCGCCCCCTTCGCGCAATGCCACGCTTCGACCGTCATGGAAACCAAAGACGGGGAGATGCTCGCGGCATGGTTCGGCGGCACGCGCGAAAGGCATCCCGATGTCGCCATCTGGATGGCGCGGCGGAGCGCCGGCGGCTGGTCAGCGCCCGCAGAGATGGCGCGCCATGAGAACACGCCGACGTGGAACCCCGTGCTGTTCCGCACGTTGGACGGCGCGACCTGGCTGTTCTACAAATTCGGCGTCGATCCCCGTCAGTGGACCGGCGCTTACCGCCGCTCGGACGACGACGGCCGCACCTGGTCCGCTGCGCGGCCCCTTCCCGCCGGATTGCTGGGGCCGATTCGGGTCAAGCCGCTGATTCTGCCCAACGGCGACGTTCTGGCCGGGACCTCGGTCGAAAGCTATCGATCCTGGTCGGCCTGGGTCGAGCGCTCCACCGATCACGGGCAATCCTGGACGAAGCACGGCCCCGTGAGCCACCCCCGCGAACCCTACGGCATCATTCAACCCACTTTGATTCCGCGCTCCGGCGGAGGCGTCCGCATGTTCGCGAGGGCGCGCAATATCGGCTCGATCTGCTACGCCGACTCGTTCGACGGCGGACGCAGTTGGACTCCGGCCCGCGAAACCGAGTTGCCGAACCCCAACGCGGGCGTCGATGCGGTCAAGCTCGCCGACGGCCGCGCAGTGATGATCTACAACCACGCGACGAAGGGCCGCACGCCCCTGAATCTTGCCGTTTCAACCGACGACGGCGATTCCTGGAAGCCGTTTCTCGAGCTTGAGACGGAACCGGGGGAGTATTCCTACCCGGCGCTCATCCAGGGCAGCGGCGGCGACTTGCACATGACCTATACCTGGAAGCGCGAACGGATCAAGTACGTTCGCGTTCCGCTCGCCGACGTGCCGTAGCAGCCCGCAAACAATTTGCTAAAGTAGCAACGCTATGACGGAAAGCACGCGGCGGCGGTTTCTTTACGGGGGCCTCGCGGCGGCGGCGGCTTCGGGCGCGACGGCAGCCGGCAGGAAGTTTACCATTGCCTTCATTCCCGGCAGCATCGGCATCAAGGCCGACCAGGGGCGCTCGATCGAATTGGCCGCGAAGCACGGCTTCGAATCCGTCCAACCTTTCGGCCGACAGTTGCTGCAGGACGGCGTTTCCCGCCACGTCGAAGCGCTGGAAGCGGGCAAGTTGCAGTGGGCCGCCGCGAGCCTGCCAGTAAACTTGCGCGGAGATGAAGACACTTTTTCCAGTGGTTTGAATAATTTGCCGCAAGAAGCTCAAGCATTGCATCGAGCCGGGGTCGCGCGGGTGGGAACCGCGATCGCATCGAGCAGCGACACGCTCAATTACCTTGAGAACTTCAAGCGCACTTCCCGCCGGCTGCGCGAAGTCGGCGCCGTGCTGGAAGACCACGGCCTCCGCCTGGGACTGGAATATCTCGGCACCAAGCACCTTTGGACCGCGCGCCGCCACGCCTTCGTGCATTCGATGGCCGAATGCCGGGCGCTCATCGCGGAAACCGGCAAAGCCAACATCGGCCTGGTCATCGACAGTTGGCATTGGTGGACGGCGTACGAAACCGCTAACGACATCCTGGCCCTCGCGAACGACGATATCGTCTCCGCAGACCTTAACGACGCTCCCAGCGGCATCGAGCGCGACCTGCAACGGGACAACCGGCGCGAGCTGCCCCTGGCGACCGGCATGATCGACGCCAAGGCATTTCTAGGCGCTCTGGCCGCAATCGGATACGACGGCCCGATCCGCGCCGAGCCGTTCAATAAAACGTTGAACGCAATGGACGACGATCAAGCCGGCGCAACCACCGCCCGCGCCATGAAAAAAGCCTTTGCCCTGGTGGAGTAATTGCTCGCTCCCTATTACGCCGCAACGTTTGAGATAGCCTTGCCGGAGTAGAATCGCCGTCTCGCCGACCGAGTAATACACCGCAAAATCGCTACTCCCCGGCATACGCTACTCCACGGCAACGGTCACGCCGGCTTGGCTCGCCCTGCCGCCGGCCGGTGGGATAGCATAGAAAAATATCCCGGGTTTGGAGGTAGAGTGCGTTGTCCGTTGACGTCAAGGCGATTCATGAGCGCGTGGAGTCCGAGGCTCCGCTGCTGTCGCGCATACGGGAAGAAATCGGCAAGGTCATCGTCGGTCAGGAAGAACTGATCGACGGCCTGCTGCTGGCCCTGCTCTGCAACACCCACGTGTTGATCGAAGGCGTTCCGGGGCTGGCCAAGACGCTTTCGATCACAACCTTGGCGCAGACGGTCCAGGCGTCGTTTCAACGCCTTCAGTTCACCCCCGATCTGTTGCCGGCAGACCTGATCGGCACACTGATCTACAGTCCGAAAAGCGGCGAATTCACCGTCAAGAAAGGCCCCGTGTTCGCCAATATCGTCCTTGCGGACGAGATCAACCGGGCGCCGGCGAAAGTGCAAAGCGCCTTGCTGGAGGCCATGCAGGAGCGTCAGGTCACGATCGGCGACGAGACCTTCGCCTTGCCGCGGCCTTTCCTCGTGCTGGCGACCCAGAACCCGATCGAACAGGAAGGGACTTACCCCCTGCCGGAAGCCCAGGTTGACCGCTTCATGCTCAAGCTGCGCATCGGCTATCCGTCGAAAGATCAGGAACTGAAAATCCTCAGGCGCATGGCGCGTTCCAACGCCGCCCGCGAGACCGCCCCGATCGTCGAGCCGGAAGACATCTTCCGGCTGCGCGGGCTGGCGGACGATATCTACATGGACGCCAAGATCGAGGAGTATATCGTTTCCCTCGTCGAAGCCACCCGCAACCCCGCCGAGCATGGTCTCGACATCGCCGAGTTGATACGCCACGGCGCATCGCCGCGCGCAACGATCTTCCTGGCTATGGCTTCGCGGGCGCGGGCGCTGCTCCAGGGGCGCGGATACGTGACGCCTCAGGATGTCAAATCCGTGGCCTACGACGTGCTGCGGCACCGGGTAATCGTTACCTATGAGGCCGAAGCGGAGGAACTGACGTCGGAGGATCTCATCAAGAGAGTGCTGGACACCGTCGATGTCCCCTGAGCGCCAAGCGCGCCGACCCGCCGCCCATGATCTCGAAAGAACTCGCGAAGAAAATCCGTCTGATCGAAATTCAGACCGGCAAGGCCGTCAACGACGTGCTGGCCGGCGAATATCACTCGGTTTTCAAGGGCCGCGGGATGGAATTCGACGAGGTTCGGGAATACATGCCCGGGGACGAAATCCGCACGATCGACTGGAACGTCACCGCCCGCATGGGGCGCCCGTTCGTGAAACGCTACGTGGAAGAGCGCGAGTTGACGGTCTGGTTGATGGTCGATCTCTCGGCATCGGGCTCGTTCGGCAGCCGCGCCCAGCTCAAGAACGAAGTCGCCGCCGAATTGTGCGCCCTGCTGGCGTTTTCGGCGATCAAGAACAACGACAAGGTCGGCCTGGTTGTTTTCACCGACCGCGTCGAGTTGTTCGTCGCCCCCAATAAAGGGCGCTCGCACGTCCTGCGGCTGATTCGCGACCTGCTGAACTTTCGTCCGCAAGGCCGCGGCACGGACATCGTCGAGGCGCTGGACTACCTGGGCCGGATTACGCACAAAAAGGGCGTCGTCTTTCTCGTCTCCGACTTCCTTGCGCCGGACTACCGCAAGCCGCTGGGCATCGTTGCCCGGCGCCACGATCTGATCGCGGTTTCAATCGCCGACCCGCGCGAGGCGGCGCTGCCCGACGTGGGACTGATCGAATTGGAAGACGCGGAGACGGGCAGGCGCGTACTCGTGGACACTTCCAGCCGAAAAATTCGCAACCGCTATGCGGAAGCCGCCGCGCGGCGGCAAAACGACCTGCGCGAGCTTTTCCGCTCGATGAGCATCGATCAGGTCGCAGTGGAAACCGGAGAGGACTATGTCCGCGATCTGATGCTGCTGTTCCGCAAACGGGAGCGGCGGCGATGAGCGCCGTCGGACCGCGCGGCCGGCGGGCATGCCGTCCGCTCGCGGCGGCGGCGCTCGCGAGCTGTCTGCTCAATTGCTCGACCGCAGACCGCGAACCCGTCGCCGGCATCGAACAGGTCCATGAAGCGGACGGCGCAACGCTCACGCTGACGCTCGACCGCCGTGCGCTGTCGACCGCTGACAGCCTGCTCTTGACGCTGGAAGTGGAAGCAGCGGAATCCGACCGGGTTGCATTCCCGAATCCGGCGGCGGGCTTCGGCGAATTCGAGTCGGCGAGCGACGCGTCCGCGCCGGCCCGGTTGGGCGCTGACGGCCGCGTGACCCGCGGCCACCGCTACGAGCTCGAGCCGTTCCTGCCGGGGGAATTCGAGATCCCCGCCCTGACCGTCGTGCTGAACGGCTCGACGGAAATCGAGACGGACCCCGTGAAGGTCACGGTGAACAGCGTGCTCGACGACCCCGAGAACGCCGAATTGCGCGATATCGGCGGCCCGGTTGACGTTCCGGCGCCCTGGTGGTGGTGGGTCTTGGGCGGATCGGCCGTGGCCGCCGCCGTTGCGGGATATCTCCTGTGGAGAAAGCGCAAGCGCGAAGCAGCGGCGCCTCCGCCGCCTCCGCCGCATGAAACCGCGCTTGCGGCTCTGCGCGCCCTGCTGGCCGAAGACCTGCCTGCAAAAGGCATTTTCAAGCCGTTTTACAGGCGGCTTTCAGGGCTTTTACGGCGCTATATGGAAGACCGGTTCGGCTTGCGCGCGCCCGAGCAGACGACCGAGGAATTTCTTGAAGCGATGCGCGATTCGTACGCCATCGAGCGGGCGCACAAAGATCTGCTGAAGGAATTTCTCCGCCACGCCGATATGGTGAAATTCGCAGAATTGACGCCGGGACCGGCGGATGCGGAACGCGCGGCCGACTCGGCCCGCCGCTTTATCGAGCAGACGATTGCGGAGACCGACCCACTACAGGCAACGGCGGCAGCCCGAGTCGAGAAGCAGGCGTGAGCGGAAGACGATGCGCGTGGTCCGCTGCCGACGGCGGCGCGGAGCAAGCGCCGGCTACTCGCGGCGTTGACGATCCTGCAAAACAGCCTGCATCCAGGCAACTTCGCCCGTGAGCAGCTTCTTGACGTCGTCGATGTTCCTGGTGAGGTCCTGCTTGACGTCGTCGATCTTCTGGTTGAGGTCCTGCTTGACGCCGCCGATGTTCTTGGCAATGGCGTCGTGGGCAGCGGCGTTCTCCGACCGAATCCACTCCAGTCGGACGACCAGCCATACAAGAGCCAACAACACGCCAACGTCGGCAGCGTTCACGCCGTCCAGGAGCTGAGTCAATATGCTCACTGCAAGATAATCTTGGCACATTGGAGTGATCTCGGTACAGCCCGCCGCGCCGGCCGCGGAGATATCCGTTGCCGACGATGCCGTAGAACAAGGGACGCACGAGGACATGAGAACATGAACAAGCAAGTCAGTCTTTTCTTACGGGTATGTTGCGCGTGGCATGCAGCGGCCGCCGCGGCGCTGCTGTTTGCGGCTGAGCATCCCACCGAACCGAGCGCGGAGCTCGCGCCGGAAGAAGTCGTGGCCGCGCAACTCCACGCGCTGCGGCAGAACGACCCCGCGAACCGCGACGCCGGCATCCGCATCGCCTTTCGCTTTGCCTCGCCCGGCAACCGGCAGGTAACCGGCCCCATCGAGCGTTTCATCGCGCTCGTCAGGAATCCGCTGTACGCGCCGATGCTTAACCACCGGGCGGCGCGGTTCGGCGAGATGACGGTCGCCGGCGGCGCAGCGCGGCAGAAGGTGACCTTGACGGCCCGCAACGGCGCGCCGGCGAGCTATGTGTTCATCCTGGCGCGGCAAGACGGCGCGCCGTGCAGCGGCTGCTGGATGACCGATGCGGTCATCCGCTCGGAAAACCACCTCCCCGCCCCACTTATCGCCATGCGCGCCGCGCCGGGACCCGCCGGCATCAGTCTTTGCGGGGCCAGGGTTCCCGCGCCGTAATTCCCTTCCCTTCCTCGATGCGAACCAGCGCATTGGCGGGCACGGCGGCGAGCTTCTCGACACGACCGCTCGGCCAGCGGACCTCCAGCGCCGCCGCATCCGCTTCTCCCAAGCCGAAATGGAGGCGGCTGTCGTTCACCGAGTGGAAGCTCGACTGGCTGAGCACGGCTTGCGCCTGCCTGCGGTTGCCGTACTTGGCGAGTACGGTGGCCCCGACCGCGCTGCGGTTCGATGCGCTGCCCGTAAGCTTGACCTTGATCCAGTTGGCCTTGCCCTCCGGACCGCCCTGCAAATCGTTTCTTAGCAGCGAAGGGGGCGCGTTGAGATTGACAATCAGGATGTCGAGATCGCCGTCGTTGTCGAAGTCGCCGAACGCACAGCCCCGGCTGGACTTGAGATCGCCGACGGCAGGGCCGGCCTGCTCGAAGAGCTGCTCGAACCTGCCGTTGCCGAGATTGCGGAAAACGACCCGCGGCGTGGCCGCGGGGTAGCGCTCGAACTCCTTGGCAAGCTGCGGGTACACGCTTCCGGTCACGAAAAAGATGTCGGGAAGCCCGTCGTTGTCCAGATCGACGATTCCGGCGCCCCAACCGACATAGCGGGTCTCGACCGCAAGGCCCGAGCGCAGCGTGGCGTCCTCGAAGTATCCCGAGCCGTCGTTCGCGTACAGGATGTTGGTGTCGTCGAAAAAGTGCGTCTTGAACAGGTCGAGGCTGCCGTCGAGGTTATAATCCCCCACGCCCAGGCCCATGCCGGCCTGCTCGGCGCCGTCTTCGTTCACCGCGCAGCCGCGCTCCAGCGCTTCCTCCGTGAACTTGCCGTTGCCGTTGTTACGGTACAGCAGGCTGGGGCTCGAATCGCAGGCGACATATATGTCCTGCCAGCCGTCGCCGTCGAAATCGGCGGCGACCGCCGTCAACGCGTAACTGTCCGCGGCGGCGGCAATGCCGGCCTCGCGGCTCACGTCGGTGAAAGTCCCGTCGCCGTTGTTGCGGTACAGCATATGCCGGCCGCGCCGCAGCCCGCGCGGGCCGCAAACCACCGGGACGCCCTGCCACACGCAGATCGACGATTCACCGGGCTTGGGCACGGACTCGAAATCGAATTGCAGATAATTCGCGACGAACAGGTCGAGGTTGCCGTCCCGGTCGTAGTCGAGGAACGTACACCCGGACCCCCAGCGCGTTCCCTGCCCGCCGAGGCCGGCCCGTTCGGTGACATCGGTGAAGGTTCCGTCGCCGTTGTTGCGGTACAGGACGTTCTCGCCCCAATAGGTGACGAAGAGGTCTTCGTACCCGCTGTTGTTGTAGTCCCCGGCGCAAACCGCCGAAGCCCAGCCCCGGCGGACCAGCCCGGCTTGCGTGGTGACGTCGGTGAAGGTTCCGTCGCGGTTGTTTTTGTACAGCCGGTTCGTCGCGGAGGAAGGGGCGCCCTCGAGCGTGCGGCCGTTGAGCACGAAGATGTCCAGCCAGCCGTCGTTGTCGTAATCGATGAACGCGGCGCCGCAGCCGATCGTTTCCAGAATGTACAGCGGGTTGTCGGGCGAGCCGTAAACGACGGGCGCGGTGAGGCCGGCCGCGGCCGCGACATCGGTGAAACGAGCATGAAACGGAAGACCCGAGGGCTTCGCGCGGGATTGCGCCGAGACGCCTCGAGAGGCGACGCCCTGCGCCGGCAGGTCGGCGGCCGACAGGGCGAGCATGCTCAACAGCCGCCGACGCGACATCGGCCTGCGCATGAATCCAATGTAGCAACGCGCGCCGGGAGTTTGCCGCGCACTTCGCTTTTTGTCGAAAATTGTAAAAAATAATCGAAAATCGATATTCGCTACTTGATTTTCGGAGAGTCGGCGCATAAAGATAGAGCCGTGTATAGTTTTGCGGAACGCTCCTGGGGCTTTACCCGCCCCGGAGGCTTCAAGCGGCAGCCGTGCAGTTCTGCCGCGCCCACGGCGATTCCACCGGTTTCGCCGAACATTCCCGGCGCGTGCGGGAAGGGTCCCTTGGCCCCGCAACCCTCGGCAGCAGAGTCTGCTAGGAGAAAACCATGAAATTACGCTACATCTCTCTCGCGGCTTCCCTCGCGGCGTTGCTCGTTTGCGCAAACGCCGGCTGGGCGCAGGTTTCCGGCCGCCTGTCCGGCACGGTCACCGACCAAAGCGGGCAGGTCATCGTGGCCGCCGAGGTCACCGTGACCAACACCGGAACATCCGAACAGCGGATGGTCCAATCGAACGAAGCCGGGAACTTCGTCTTTGCGGCGCTGCCCCCGAGCACGTACTCGCTCCACATCCGCTCGGAAGGATTTTCGGCCTACCAGCAAACGGGCATCATCATCAGCGCGGATCAGGCGCTGGCGCTGGGCGGCATCCCGATGTCCATCGGGGCGGTCACCGAGACCGTCACCGTCGAAGCGGAGGGCGCCACCGTCGAAACGGACACCAGCGGCGTCAACGCCCTGCTTACCAGCAACCAAATGGACGGCCTGATGCAGCGCGGGCGGGACATCGTCGCGCTTCTGACCGTGCTTCCCGGCGTCGCGCAGGTCGCCAACAGCGACGCCCTGGGCGGCAACTGGGGCTCGCGCACGCCCAACTTCTCAGGAGCAAGAAACGGTTGGAACAACTTCATGCTCGACGGCATGCCCGGCAACGACATTGACGATACGACCACGTTCCACGTTTCGGTCAGCATGGACGCCATTCAGGAAGTGAGCGTCAAATCGACCGCGTATCAGGCCGAGTACGGCCGCACGCCCGGAGGCCAGGTGAATATCATCTCCAAGTCGGGAACGAACCAATTTCACGGCTCGGGGTATTGGTTCAAGCGCAACGAGGTACTGAACGCCAACTCGTTCGACAACAACCGCTTCGGCAGCGCCAAGCCGCCCTACCGCTTCGACACCTTCGGCGGCGTGCTGGGCGGCCCGATCAAGAAGGACAAGGCGTTCTTCTTCGTCAGCCGCGAGGACTGGAGAATCTCGAAGCCGAGCCGGCGGCATCGCGCAACCGTCCCCACCGCAATCGAGAGGCGGGGCGACTTTTCACAATCCGTAGAACAGAACGGGACGTTGATCCCCGTCATGGACCACATGACCGGAGAGCAGTTCGCGAACAACATGATTCCGCAGACGCGCATCCATCCGGCGGGGCAAGGGATTCTGAACTTCATGCCCGACCCGACCGATCAGGGCCTTTTCTCCTCGCAAGGAATCAACTACACCGAGCTCTCTCCGTCCCAGCATCCGAAGGGCCAATGGCAGTTCAAATTCGATTACGTCCCGACACCCAACGACCGCATCACGTTCCGGCCTCGGTTTTGGAGCGCGGACATCCAGGCGCAGCGGGAATCGGTCGCGTTCAATGCCTTCAACGACAGCATCTTCAAGCAGCGGCACCACTACAACTACCTCAACAAGAACCTGCAGGGCATCTACAACAAGACTCTGTCGCCGACCCTGGTGAACGAGTTCCGCCTGGGGTTGGGCTTGAGCCGCGAATCGGGCGCGCTGAACGACAACTTTCAACTGGAAAACCTGCGCAAGGACAACTATCCGGGTCTGAGCGATCTGGGCCAACTGTTCCCTTCGGCGAATCCGCTGAATCTGGTTCCGCGCATGAGATTCGGCGGGGTTCCGAACGGCCCGAATGTGGACTACGACCGGCGCACGCCGATCGCCGCCCACGACGAACGGGTTGTCCTGTCGAACAACGTCAGTTGGTTCAAGGGAGATCACACGGTCAAAGTCGGCTTCTACTGGGAGTTGAACCACGCCAGCGAGGGGCCGCGCTCCAGCGATCCCAGCCACATGGGCTTCTACGACTTCAGGCGCAGCAATCTCAACCCATTCGACTCGAACCACCCCTTCGCCAATGCGATACTCGGCAATTTCTATTCCTATTCGGAATCGAGCGGGCAAACCGAGGGGTTGGCCAGTTCGTACACGGTCGAGTGGTTCGCCCAGGACACCTGGAAAGTCACTCCCAAGCTCACCTTGGATATCGGCATACGCTTCTCGTCCTTCACGCCGTGGAGGCTCCGTGAGAACGAGGGCTCCGCGTTCGCCGCCAGCCGTTTCGATCCCTCCCGCGCGGTGTCGCTCTACCGCCCGCATATAGACGAGAACGGGAATCGCGTGGCGATCGACCCACACACGGGGAATCTCTTCCCGACGCCTCAAATCGGGGCGACGATACCCGGTCAGGGCGAGCGGCTCAATGGATTGATCATCGGCGACGGCGCCAAGGACTACATCCACGGCTACCGCAACCGTCCGGCGATCCAGCCGCAGCCGCGTCTGGGCTTCGCCTACGACCCGTTCGGCAAGGGCAAGACGGCGATCCGCGGTTCCTTCGCCGTGCAATCGCAGGCGATCTTCGGTGCGCAAGGCTCGATGTGGACGGTGACAACCTCGCCGCCGATTCTCGAGTCCCCGACGATTTACTTCGGCGATATGCGCACCTTCCTGGACGCGGGGCAAGTCCTTTTCCCGCCCAGCGTTCAGGGTTTCGATCCCGAGTTCAATCCCCCGTTGATCTACCAGTGGAACTTCGGCATCCAGCAGGATATCGGTTCGGGAACGGTGCTCGACGTCAGCTACGTGGGCAACAAGGGAACGCGCCTCTATCAGGACAAGGACATCAACCTGCTGCCGCCCGGAATCCGCTTCGGGGGAGCGAGCCAGGACCAGACTACCGGCCGGCCCCTTCCCGACGTGTTCCTGCGCCCCTACATCGGGTACCAGGGCATCAACTGGCAGGAGAACACCGGTTATTCCAATTACCACGCCTTGCAGGTGAGCATGAACCGGCGGTACACTTCCCAGTTCCAATACGGCATCGCCTACACGTGGTCGAAAGCCATGGGGCTGGGAGGCCACGACCGCGACAACTTGCCCGTGTACCGCGACGTGAGAGGGTATCTCTACGGCAAGACACCGTTCGACCAGACTCACATGTTCGTGGCGAATTACATGTGGAGCATGCCCAACGCCCAGATCTTCGCCAACAATCCCGCGGCCAAGGCCGTCTTCCATAACTGGGAGGTGGCCGGCATCGTGACCATGGCCAGCGGCTTTCCCCGCGGCTTCTCGTTCAGTTACACTGACGGCGTGGACCGCTGGGGCGGCGGCGATCCGCCGCGAGTGAACATGGTGGAAAACCCGATCATCGCCAACAAGAGCTTCGACCGCTGGTTCAACCCCAACTCCGCGGCTGCTCCGGGATTCGGGGACTTCGGCAACGCTCCCCGCGACGTTTTCCGCGGTCCCGGCATCAACAGTTGGGATTTCACCATATACAAGAACTTCCCGGTCACGGAAAATTCGAGGTTCCAATTCCGCTGGGAGTTCTACAACATGTTCAACCACACGCAGTTTGACGGCGTGGACTCCGGCGCCCGTTTCGATCCCTCGGGGGCGCAGATCAACAACAACTTCGGCCGCGTGACATCCGCCCGGGGGCCGCGTATCATGCAAGCATCGATACGGTTCGAGTTTTGACGGGCGGCGCCCGAACCGCAACTTGGCGAAGGCGCCCGGGACTCCATTGGGGAGCCCCGGGCGTCTTGGCGCTGCTGAGCGGATGGCTGCCGTTGGCGGGGCAGCAGCCCGACCTGACCGCCGCGCAACTCGAGCAATTCCAGGCGGCCGAGGGCGCCTTCTCCGCGCAGCGTTACGCCAACGCCGCGGACGGCTACGCCAAGCTGGCGGGAGCGTTGCCCGACTCCGCCGAGATCCACGCCAAGTTGGGCCTCAGCCTTTTCTTCAGCCGGCGCTGCGACCGTTCCGCTCCCGCCTTTGAGCGGGCTCTGGAGTTGCGCCCCGACCTGAAAGCCGCGCAGGTGCTGCTGGCGATCTGCCTTTCGGAGTTGGGGCGCTACGACGAGGCCCTGCCGGGACTGGAGGAAGGCTATGCGCATCCGCCGAACTACCCCGGAGTGAAACGCCTGGCCGCCCTGGAGCTGGTGAGAAGCTACCTCGGCCTGCGGCGGCATGCCCGGGCCGCCAAGGTGACCGCGGAGTTGCACGCCGCGCACCCGGACGATCCGGAGGTTCTGTTCCACGCCAACCGAACGTACCGCGAAGCCGCCGTGCAGGCTTCTCTGGATATCGCGCGGGCGGCGCCCGATTCGGTGTGGGCTCACCAAGCCATGGGCGAAACTTACGAGAGCCGCCGGTTCTACGACCTGGCCGTCATGGAATACCGCAAGGCCCTGGACAAAGAGCCCGGACGCCCCGGTCTGCGCTACCGCTTGGGCGAAGCCATGCTGGCCCTGGCTGGAGACCCGGCCCAGGCCGGCGACGCGCTCGAACAGTTCGAGTTGGAGTTGTCCGCCAACCCCAATCACGCCTCCGCCGCCTGGCGGGCCGGAGAAATCCACTACGGCAGGTCACAGCCCGAGCGGGCGCTGCGCTACTATGAACAGGCTGTCCGGCTGCGGCCCGATTTCGGGGAAGCGCGGTTGGCCTTGGGGCGGGTGCTGCTTGATCTGAAGCGCGTCGAAGAGGCAACCGGACATCTGGAAAAGGCCGTCGAGTTGAACCCGGAGAATCCGCTGCCACGCTATCAGCTTGCCCGGGCCTACCGCGAGGACGGCAAAACCGCGGCCCAGCGCGAGCAACTGAACATCTACCGCCGTCTGCAAACCGACCGCAAACAACTCGACCAACGGCTGCTGCTGGGAACGGCGTCCGGCCGGCCGCAGTCCGCGGACAACCATTCCGCCGGCGCCCCATGAAAGGATCGCTACTCATGAAAATACACAGGCTCGCGCCTCTCCTGCTGCTCGTTGCCGCGCCGCCGTGTCCGGCGGGCGACTGGCCGACATTCGGCTACGACGCCCGGCGCAGCGGCTGGGCACGCTCCGAGGTCATCCTGAACCGGGAAAACGTCGGCGGCCTGGTCCTCAAGTGGAAGACGACGGTCGAGAACGAGCCGAAGTCCCTGGCCGCGCTGACCGCGCCCATCGTCGTAACCGACGTGCGCACCGGCGGAGAGCGGCGCGCGCGCAAAGATCTGGTCTATGTCGCCGGCACGGGAGACGTTTTCTACGCCATCGACGCGGCAAACGGCGAGATCTTCTGGGAGAAACAATTCAAGACCGACGTGGTCAACAAGGTTCCCGGCATGTGGCTGTGCCCCAAAGGTCTCAACGCCACGCCGACTGTCGATGTCTCCAAGAACACCATATACGCCGTCTCGACCGACGGGCGCCTCTATGCCCTCGACCTGGCCACGGGAGAGGAAAAGTACCGCTCCCAGCAGTGGGTTCCCGCTTTCGCCAAAGCCTGGAGCTTGAACCGCATCGGGGACGTGCTCTACACGACCTTGTCGCAGAACTGCGGCGATACGGTCTCGGGCGTGTCGTCGATCGACGTTTCCAATCCGGAAAACATCGTGATCCGCGTCTGGCGGGCGACGCCCGAACACGGCGCCGGCGTATGGGGGCGCGGCGGCGCGGCCATCGGCAAGGACGGCGGAATCTATGCCGGCACCGGCGACGCTCCCTACAACCCGGGCCTGCGCATCTTCGGCAACACGATGTTTCGACTCAACCCCGATACCCTCGAGTTGGAAGATTACTTCACGCCCGCGAACTGGGAATACGTCTGGAAGCGCGATTTCGATATCACCGCCTCCGCCGTCGTGCTGGAGTACAAAGGGCGCGAGCTCGTCGTCATCGGCGGCAAGGAGGGCGTGCTGTACCTGATGGATGCCGAAAATATGGGCGGCCTGACCCACCACGACAACCTGTACACCACCCCGTTGCTGTCGAACGACGACGAGTGGTTCGAGGCGAAGGGACTGTGGGGCGGTTTTTCGAGCTATGTGGACGCCCGGGGCAAGGTTTGGGTCTATGCCCCGACTTGGGGGCCGATGTCCGCACAGGCGCCCGATTTCCCGATCGTGAACGGCCCGAATCCGAACGGCTCGGTGATGGCTTTCACCGTGGCGGACCATCCCGAATCCGGCAAGCCCTACCTCAAGCCCGAGTGGGTCAGCGGCGACTCCGCCGTGCCGGAGCCCGTCGCCATCGCCAACGACGTGGCGTTCGTGCTGTCGAACGGCGAGAACGCCCGGCAGTCGATCAACGCGGGCATCATGCCTTTCGGGGAATTCAACTCCGAAGAACTGCTCAAGGACACGCAGCGCATCGAGCACGAAGACAAAGCCCGGCTGCGCGCGCTCGACGCCCAAACCGGGAAGGCGCTCTACGATTCCGGTCCGGACGCCTTCGAGACCTGGAGCCATTTCACCGGCATCGCCGTCGCCGACGGGCAGATCTATGCAGTCGATTTCTCATCCACGCTGTATTGCTTCGGGCTGCCGGAAGAGTGAGGCCGCGCCGCTTGCGCGGCCGGTGGAGAGTGGAGAGCAAGACCGCTGCGCGGGCCGGAAAAACCCGTACCGCCTCCCTGCTCTCTCCTCGCCGCGCCGCCCCCGGCATTGCCGCCGCGGGCTGCCGGCGCTGCTGCTTTGCGCCTGGATCGCCGCGTTTCCGGCGGCGGCGCAAACGGCCGGAGACGCCGCCGCCCGCGGGGTCCGGCTGCAGCAGCAAGGCGATTTGCGCGGCGCCATGGCGGCCTACGAGCAGGCATTGGAGCTTGCGCCCGGCCGCCTCGACGCTCTCTCGAACCTGGCGATGGTCTATCTCCACCTGGGCCGGCCGGCAGACGCGCTCCCCGGCCTGCAGCGCGCCCGCGAGGCGGCCCCCCAGCACCTCGGAGTGGCCTATTCCCTCGGCTTGGCCTATTTCCAGACCGGACGCCACGAGGCCGCAGAGCAGGAACTCGCCAGGGTTATCGCCGGACAGCCGGCCAATACGAAGGCGCTGCACCTACATGCCCTGTGCCTGCTGAAGCTGAACGAGATCGAGCGGGGCGCCACGGCCCTGGAAAAAGTACTGGAAGCCGAACCCGGCAACCGGCAGGCGGCTTATACGCTGGGGTCCGTTTACGTCAAGAGCGGACGGATCGAGGAAGCCGACGACTTGGCGGCCGATCACCTGAAAAACGACGAATCTCCCGAAGCGCTGCTGATCCGCGGGTCCGTTTACCTGGCGAAGCGGGAATACCGGCAGGCGCTGAAGCTGCTGGAGAAAGCCCGTGAAGCCGCGCCGCATATCCCCTTGCTGCACTCGCAAATCGGGGTGGCCATGCTCTACGCGGGCAACAGAGACCGCGCCCGCAGCGCCTTCCTGACCGAGCTGGCGATCAACGCCGACGACTTCAACGCCAACGCCTTTCTGGGCTGGCTTTATCAGCAGGAAGGCGATTACGAGCAGGCATTGCAATTGCTGCAGACCGCCTACGGACTGGACCGGTCGGGCGCCGGAGTCCGCTACCTGCTGGCGCAGACGCACCATTCGTTGGGAAACTGGAAGGAATCGGAACCTCTGCTCGAAAAAGTCGTGGAACGGCACCCGGACTTCATCCCCGCCCACGTGATGCTGGCCCGCGCGTATGCGAAGCTGCGGCGCGTCGAGGAGTTCCGCGAAGAACGAAAGATCATCGCCAAGTTGAACGCGGAGCAACAGGAGAAAGATCTGCGCGGGGTCGACGGCTTCTACGACGGCGCCGTGTTGTCCCTGCCCGGCCGGTGACCCCGCGCCGGCTGTCACCATCCGAACAGCACGCAATGCCACGCATCTTGCCATCGCTCGCGTTACGAGCCGCCTTGCTGCTGCCGGCTTGCTGGAGCTTGCAAGAAGGCGGACTGCAAGCGCAAGCCGGAGACGCGGACGCAGCCCAAAACATCGAGTTCGTCAAAGTTCCTCCCAAGGCGTCCGGCATCCTGTGGACGCACGAAAACGGGATGTCCGAGCAACGCCATCTGCCGGAAACCGTCGGCGCCGGCTGCGCTTTTCTCGATTATGACAACGACGGCTGGATGGACATCTATTTCGTCAACAGCGGGCCGTCGGATTTCTACCGGCCGGATTCCGAGCTCGCGAACGCGCTGTACCGCAACAACGGCGACGGCACGTTCGAGGACGTGACGGAAGCCGCGGGAGTGCGCGGCGGCGGGTTCGGCATGGGCGCCGCCGCTGCGGATTACGACGCGGACGGCGACACGGACCTGTTCGTCACGAATTACGGGCGCAACCTGCTGTACCGCAACCGCGGCGACGGCACGTTCGAGGAGATCGCGCGGGAAGCGGGCCTCGACGCTTCCGGATGGTTCACCCAAGCGGTCTGGTTCGATTACGACAACGACGCGCGCCTCGATCTCTTCGTCTCGGGGTTCGTGTCGTACAGCCTGAGCGCTGCCAAATTCTGCGGCGACAACGAGATCGGCAGGAGGCACTACTGCGTCCCCCGCTCTTTCCGGCCTTCCCGCTGCTACCTGTACCGCAACAAGGGGGGCGGCTCGTTCCAGGACGTCAGCGAGGAATCCGGCATCGCCGACTTCGGTAGCAAGGCGTTCGGCGCCGTAGCCACCGATATCAACAACGACGGCTGGATGGACCTGTTCGTCGCCAACGACACCGTTCAGAATTTCCTGTTCGTCAATCGAGGAGACGGCTCCTTCAGCGAGGAAGGTCTGCTCATGGGCGTCGCCTACAGCGAATCCGGCACGGCCCGGTCGGGCATGGGCGTGGATGCGGCCGACTACGACGGAGACGGCCGGCAAGATCTGTTCGTCGCCAATATCGATCAAGAGATGTTCAGCCTCTACCGCAACCTGGATGGCATCGACTTCCTCGACGCCTCGCTCGAAATACGCCGCGAAACGCGGTTGTTCAGCGGCTGGGGACTGAAATTCTTCGATTACGACAACGACGGCGACCCCGATCTGATCCTGGCCAACGGCCACCCGGACGACATGATCGGTCTGTTCAAGGCGCAGGTCGGCTACAAGGAAGAACTGTTGCTCTTCGAAAACCGCGGGGGTGAATACAAGAACGTCAGCGGGCGATCCGGGGATATTTTCGGGGAAAAGCACGCCGCGCGCGGCTTGGCGGCGGGCGACTACGACAACGACGGCGACCTTGATATCCTCGTGTCGAACAACGGCGGGCCGCCCTTGCTGCTGAACAACCGGGGCGGCAACGGCAAGCGGTGGGTCGGCCTGCGTCTGATCGCGACCGCCGGCAACCCGGAAGCCGTCGGCGCCGTGATCGTCTGGAAAGCCGGGGGCAAAGTCAGGCGGAGATTGCGCACCGGCGGCGGCAGTTTCCTATCCTCCCACGACCCGCGCGAAATCCTGGGACTCGGGGCATCCCCCGCGGCCGACGAGATCGCTATTCACTGGCCGAGCGGCACGGTGGACCGCCTCGCGGCTGTCGACGCCAACGCCTATATCACAGTGAAGGAAGGCGCGGGGATCGTGCAGTAACGTCCTTTTAGCGCATCTCCGTCACCGAGCGGACTCTGCGCTCCCGGAACCGGTTCACCGCGTCGCGGGCCTTGCGGGCATCCCCCAGGCGGCGGTAGATGCGGGAGAGCGCGTAGTGCGGCCTGTGGTCGGCGGGCGCCAGCGAGGCCGCGCGCTGCAACTGCTCGACGGCGCGCGGGAAAGCGTACCGCCTCTCCAGCAGCAAGCCCAACTCATAGCGGGCATCCGCGTTGCCCGCATCGTAGCGAATGGACTCCAGAAGCAGGCTTTCGGCTTCGTCCATGCGGCCTTGCCGGAACAGGAACGACCCCAGCAGCAGCGGCGGCAGGGACGAGCCCGGGGAGCTTTCGCGGTTCAGCTCGTTGGCCTTCCCGTAATGCCGGGCCGCGCCCTCGTAGTCGCCGAGCGCTTCTTGGGCGCGGCCGAGAAAGGCATGTCCGTCCAGGTAATCCGGCTCGATCTCGACCGCCTTGCGGAACTCGGACGCGGCAAGATCGAACCGCCGCGAAATGTAGTAGCGCAAGCCCAGGTAGTAGCGTGCCATGAAATCGCCGGGCGCCAGCCTGACGGCGATCGCGAAGAACGTCTCGGCGAGATCGGGTTTCCCCAGCTTCACGAGACAGAGGCCCAACGCCTTGCTGGTGTCCGGGGCATTCTCGTCTAACGAAAAACTCTTCTGCAGGTGTTGCAGCGCCTCTCGGTGACGGCTCTGACGGTAGAGGATCGCGCCCTTGTAAAACAGGCCGCGCGCCGTCTCTCCCTGCCCGGCGAGCAGGCGGTCCACAGCGGCAAGCGCTTCCTCCATCGCGCCGCGATTGATGAGCCGCTCGATGCGCTCGGAGGCGGCAGCCGGAGGCTCCTTCTCCGGCGCGCCCGCGGACCGGCCCGGCAGGCAAAGAACCGCGGCCAGAAGAGAAGCGGCGGCGCAGGCGCGGTTCGGCATTGCAACCATCGGCAAAAACCCCGCCTCAGTTTACTCCGCGAGGCGGCCGCTGCGGAGCTTCAAATCCGCTTCCCGCTCATTTCTCAGCGGACAAGGCTACAATCAAGCAAGGGCCTGTCGTCCGGGCAGTCGCCGCGCTTTCGGGCGGGGAGGAAAGTCCGGTCTCCACAGGGCAGCGTGCCGGTTAACGGCCGGGGGACGTTCTTGCGAAGGAGCGTCCACGGAAAGTGCCGCAGAAAATATACCGCCGCGGTCTTTGCGCCGCGGTAAGGGTGAAATGGTGCGGTAAGAGCGCACCGCGCCGCGGGCAACCGCGGCGGCAGGGCAAACCCCACGCGGAGCAAGACCAAATAGGGGGCGATGCGGCGGCCCGCCGCGTTTGGAGTCCCGGGTAGGTCGCACGAGGCGTCCGGCAACGGGCGTCCTAGATGAATGATTGCCGCCCGTCTGCGGACGGGGACAGAAACCGGCTTACAGGGCGGCAGGCCCTTGGCAAAGGCATTTGGGGGAGGATGGCAACGGACATGTTGGCGCACAACGTTTTTTTCGATCTGAAGGACGGCTCTGACGAGGCCGCCAGCGCCTTGCTCGCCGGCTGCGAACGTTGGCTCAAGCCGCACGAGGGCATCGTATTTTTCGCCTGCGGCCGGCGGGTCGCCGAACATCGGCGCGATGTCAACGACTTGGCGTTCGGCGTCGGCCTGCACATCGTGTTCGCCGACAAGGCGGCGCATGACGCATACCAGGAATCCGCGCCGCATAAGCGGTTCATCGCCGCATTCAAGCCCAACTGGGCCCGGGTGCGCGTGTTCGATTCCGCGTGGGAAGCGAGCGGAAGCTAGACTGAAGTTCGCGTTGCGATGTCTTTCCGCTCGGCATGGCTTTCGGCCTTCGCGCTGGCCGCGGCCGCGGCTTGGCCGCAGGCGTCCGACGTGCGGCGCGTTCACCCCGATCATGAGATCGTCGACATTCCGGACGGCGCGCCGGTTCCCTCGGCGGCGATCGAGCTCGAGGCCGACCCGGTCGACGGCTTCAATCTGTTTCTGGCTACCGCCAATTTCACGTTCACCCCGGGGGCGGTGAACGGCGAGCCCGCGGCCAACGAAGGACACGCGCACCTGTATCTCAACGGCAGAAAGACGGCGCGGCTCTATGCGCCCTGGCGACACCTTTCCGGCAGCTTGTTTCGGGAAGGCGTCAATCGACTCGAAGTGGTGCTGAACGCCAACGATCACACGACCTGGGGACTGGGAGGAGAGCCCATCGGCGACGAGGTTCTCGTTTACGCGCAGACGACGGCAGGCAGTCCGATTATCTACGCAGACGTTGCCTACCGAGTGAGTTGGGAATGGGGCGCCGCACAGCCGCTCGGCGCGGGGAGCGGTTGGACCGTCACGAACGATCTCGGTTACGCGATTCGCGTCCACGCGGGGAGGTTGGTGACCCGCAATCTCGAGCTCGTGCCGTGCCATGCGCCGCCGGAAGAGAAGCTGTCGGCGCGCCTTTTTCAGAGATTCGGCCCGCTCGCCGCTCACGCCGGCCACGGCAGCGTGCTGCCCAACGCGTCGCGCATCTCCAGATCGTTCGAGGAAGACCTTGCCCGGCCGGCAGACCGGGCGGTCGAGGCGCGCAGGGTCCGCGATCCCGATTACTGCCAGGGCCATTTTCTGATCGCGCGGCCCTCGGGCACGCCGCCTCCAGCGGCAAGTCTCGAGATCGCGGGCGCCTGGTCGCGCGGCGGCCGCGGGCCGACTCCGTTCGCAATCCGCGGCGCAAGCGCTTACGGCCGGCTCAAGGATTTGCTCGACGCCTCCAGCGGGCTGGCGGAACGGCAGAGCATCGTCGGCGGCGTGCGGATCGAAGTACGGCGCGAGCTCGATTCGATGTTCGACGGCGTCGATTTCGAAACCATGAGCGAAACGGAGCAGGCCGGCAGGATCGCGCGATCGCTCGTCGATAACGCCCGCTTGCTGGCGCAATAGCAGCCATCGGCGAAAGCTCCCCTGCTATCCGCTATCCACCTCCCACACCGGCGGCCCCGGCCTTGTATCCTGGAAAACGGCAACGGATTCGCTTTGCCCCAACCATGAAAACCGTGCTGGTAACGGGAGCCTCGGGGTTCCTGGGAAAACACTTGGCGCGCCGACTGCTGGACTCCGATCCGCAAGCGCGGGTGCGGGTTTTCAGCCGCGGCGCGTTCCCCAAAATCGGCGCCGGCATGGAGCGCGTGGAAACGGTCACGGGCGACATCGCGGACGCGGACGCCGTGGACCGAGCCGTCAAGGGCTGCGGCCGTATCTATCACCTCGCCGGCATCGTGGAGCGCTCGCCCGCCGACCGCTGGACCGCCTACCGCACTCACGTGGAGGGAACCCGCAATATCTGTGAAGCGATGCGCGCGCATGCCGTCGAACGCTGCGTTGTCGTCTCGTCGTCCGGCACGATTGCGGTCGGCAAAACGCCCGAAGCCGCAAACGAAAATTCGCCCTATACGCATGACATCGTAAAAGACTGGCCGTACTATCTGAGCAAGATCTACCAGGAAAAGCAGGCGCTCTGGCACTACCGGCACAGCAAGATTCCGATCGTTATCGTCAACCCGAGCCTGCTGCTCGGTCCGGGCGACGAGCGCGGATCGTCCACTAATGACGTCCGGCTGTTTCTCAAAGGCCAGATCAAGGCGCTGCCCGCGGGCGGGTTGAATCTGGTGGACGTTCGCGACGCCGCGGCGGGGCTGATCGCAGCCATGGAAAAAGGCCGCTTGGGAGAGCGCTACTTGTTGGCCGGCGAAAACATGACCTTCCACGAGTGGATTCGCCTGACCGCGAAACTGTCCGGCGTGGCGGCCCCGAAATTCATGCCGCCCCCGGGGGCGGCCCGCGCGGGCGCGTCCCTGCTGCGGGTCTTGTATCCGTTATGCGGCAAAAAATTCGAATTGGACGACGAGTCGATCAAGATGTCGGCGCTGTTCTGGTACTGTGATGCAAGCAAGGCGCGCAAGGAGTTGGGCTTTACCACGCGCCCGACGCGAGAAACCTTGCGCGACACCATCGACGATATACGCAAGCGAAAGGCGGTCTCTTAAAGCAATGGCGGGGTTCAAGCAAACAGTCTCTCTCGATGTTCAGTCCGACATTCTCGACATGCTCGACGCGGCGGCGGAAAAATACAACATGCCGAGCCGGGACAAGGCGCTGCGGGCGGTTCTCGATTACGTGGCCGTCGACGGCGATTGG
This sequence comes from uncultured Bryobacterales bacterium, assembly GCA_958295955.1. Taxonomy (GTDB): domain Bacteria; phylum Acidobacteriota; class Terriglobia; order Bryobacterales; family UBA6623; genus CATQHP01. The sequence goes on from OY282420.1 coordinate 294,471, forward strand.
GACGTCATCTTCGGCAAGAGGCGCTGTCTGCGCTGCGGCGGCCGCCCCGGTTGGACCCCCTCGCAGGACTAGAGACCCTTGCCGCCGGCGGTCTTTCATCAACCGGTTGCGGTGCTCAACCCGCAGGCGGGCGGCGGCCGCGCGCGCCGCAAGCGGGCGGAGTTGGAACGGCTGCTCGCCGAGAAACTGGAGCGGCCGGAAATGCTGTTCACCGCGCGCCCGAACCACGCCACGGAGTTGACGCGGAAGGCGCTGGCCGCGGGGGCCGATCTGGTCATCGCCATCGGCGGAGACGGCACCGTTAACGAGGTTGTCAACGGATTTTTCGACGGCGGGCAGACGATCAACCCTGCCGCCGCCTTGGCCGTCATCCCCATCGGAACCGGCGGGGATTTTCAACGCACGGCGCGGCTCCCGACTGATATCCGCGAAGCCGTCTCGCTGATTGCCGGCGGCAGTCGGCGGCCGATCGACGTAGCCAAGCTGCGCTTGATCGGCCACGACGGGCAGCCCGTCGAGCGCTGGTTCGCTAACTTGGCCAGCTTCGGCATGGGCGGCGAGGTCTCGATCCACGCCAAGAACAATTTGCTGACGAACGTCTCCGGCGCGGCTGCATTTCTATGGGCGACGTTCGCCGTGTTTCTGCGCTACGGCGGCAAAACCGTGCGGCTGACCTTGGACGGCAAACAGCCGGACGAAGACTTCACGGTGACCAACGTCGCCATCGGCAACGGCAAGTACCACGGCGGCGGGATGCACCCTTGCCCGCAGGCGCGCCTCGACTCCGGCGAGCTCGAAGTTACGGTCATCGACCGCTTGACGACGTACGAGTTCATGCGCAGCATCCCCGTGCTCTATTCCGACGACATTTACCGGCACCCCAAGGCGCGCCGTTTCCGCGCCCGCCGCATTGTTGCGGAGTCCGACGAGACCGTGTGCGCCGAGGTGGACGGCGAGGCGCTGGGCCGGCTCCCGCTGGAGGCGCAGGTCGTCCCCGCGGCGATCGACCTGATTCAGGATGCCGGCAACCCGCGGCGGTCTCGCCGGCCGTTATCCACCGGCCGCGCCGGCGACCCGTAAGCTATTCGCTTGCCCCGCGACAAATTCATGGCCGCGGAACGGGCGGCGGCGCTCGTCCGGGCAGGAGGCGGCATATGTCACCGAACGCGCGGTTTTCCGCTTGACGCCGGAAGGCATGGCGCTCGACGAAATCGCGCCCGGAATCGACGGAAGCGGGACTGAACTTCGGTTTCGGCGCCGTGCCGATCGGCAAGCGGAGCCGCTCAATCGCCGCAGCCGGGTTCCCGCCCGGCCGCAGGAATGTAGCATAATAGTGGGATGATCCGAACAACCTCCCGTTCACTTTTGGCGCTCGGCGCTCTTCTGCTTCCGGCGCTTTCCTTTGCCGATATCCGTTGCGCGGACAAATCGGTTGCGGCAAGCGCGGTCCGCACCCGCGAGGATATCCGCGCGTTCGTCCGCTGCGCCCGCGAATACGCGCTGGAAAACGGAACAACGGAAGCGTACCGCGCGTTTCATGAGGACGAACGATGGAAGAGCGGACAGTTCTACGTTTTCGTGACGAGCCTGCCGACTGCCGATCGCGGCAACCTGACGCTCGTCCACGCGGCGAACCCCTCGCTCGAAGGGAGGATCCGCATGCCGCTGATCGACAATTTCGGCAACGAATTCTTCGCCGAACAGGAGCGGCTCGTCAACAGCTACGGCGGCGGCTGGCTCTACTACACGCGCACCAACCCGGCGACAGGCGGGAACGAACCCAAGGCGTCGTATGTCGAAGCGATCGATTGGGACGGGTCCCCGGCGGCGATCGGCGCAGGCATCTATATGCGCGATCTGCCGGGAACGTGCAGCCCCGATGAGGTCACCGCGGCGGCGCTCGAAGCCGAGCCGAATGCCGAGCGCTTGCAGGAACTGGTGCGCTGCGCGGCTTACCGCTTCGAGGAAGCGGGCTATTTCGCCGCTTTCGAGTTGCAGAACAACCCGCGCTGGCGCTCCGGCTCGATTTACCTGTTCGTGCTGAACTCGCGGGGCATGCAGTATTTCAGCAGCAATCCGGTTACGATCAACGGCGTCGCCGTCGAGGAGTGGAGTGGCAGCCTGTTCATGGAACGCGACGTTGCCTCCCCGGCGGCGGCTTTCGACGAATCGACGCTGTACTACGACGCCTTGAATCCGGCGAACGGCAGCGTGCAGCGCAAGGTTGCTTTCGTCAAGCGCGTCATGGTCGGCGGCGAGGCCCTGCTGGTCGGCTCCGGCTACTATCTGCCGTAGGCGCCGGCGGTCTCGGCTATACTGGCCCCATGATTGGCCCCGCTTCCCGCTTCCTGTTGGCGCTCGGCGCTCTTTTGCTTCCGGCGCTTTCCCTTGCCCAAACCCCCTGCGCGGACAAATCGGTTGCGGCAAGCGCGATCCGCACTCGCGAGGATATCCGCGCGTTCGTCCAGTGCGCCCGCGAGTACGCGCAGGAGCACGGCACGACGGAAGCACATCGCGCGTTCCATGAAAGCGCGCGCTGGAAGAGCGGGCCGATCTATCTTGGCGTCATCGCCTTGGCGGCCCGCGGCGAAGACTCGACGGTGCTCGTCTATCCGCCGGAGCGGTCGCGGGAAGGAAACGGCTGGGGTACGCTCATCGATGCCTACGGCAACGACTTTTACAAGGAAAGATACAGGATCGCAACCCAATTCGGCGAAGGCTGGATTTACTACTCCTTCGTCAATCCCGTAACCGGACGGGACGAACCCAAGGCCGCGTACTTGAAAACCATCGATTGGGACGGCACGCCCGCGGTCATCGGCGCGGGCATCTACCTGCAAGACCTGCCGGGAACGTGCGATCCGGCGGAGGTCAACGCGGCGGCGCTCGAAGCCGAACCCGGCGCAGAGCGCTTGCAGGAACTGGTGCGCTGCGCGGCCTACCGCTTCGAGGAAGCGGGCTATTTCGCCGCTTTCGAGTTGCAGAACAACCCGCGCTGGCGCTCCGGCTCGATTTATCTGTTCGTGCTGAACTCGCGGGGCATGCAGTATTTCAGCAGCAATCCGGTTACGATCAACGGCGTCGCCGTCGAGGAGTGGAGCGGCAGCCTGTTCATGGAACGCGACGTTGCTTCCCCGGCGGCGGCTTTCGACGAATCGACGCTGTACTACGACGCCTTGAATCCGGCGAACGGCAGCGTGCAGCGCAAGGTTGCTTTCGTCAAGCGCGTCATGGTCGGCGGCGAGGCCCTGCTGGTCGGCTCCGGCTACTATCTGCCGTAGGCTCCGACGGTCTCGGCTATACTGGCCCCATGATTGGCCCCGCTTCCCGCTTCCTGTTGGCGCTCGGCGCTCTTTTGCTTCCGGCGCTTTCCCTTGCCCAAACCCCCTGCGCGGACAAGTCGGTTGCGGCAAGCGCGATCCGTACCCGCGAAGATATCCGCGCGTTCGTCCAGTGCGCCCGCGAGTACGCGCAGGAGCACGGCACGACGGAAGCGCATCGCGCGTTCCATGAAAGCGCGCGCTGGAAGAGCGGGCCGATCTATCTCTTCGTCAGCGCCTTGGCGTCCCGCGGCGAAGACTCGACGGTGCTCGTCTATCCGCCGGAGCGGTCGCGGGAAGGAAACGGCTGGGGTACGCTCATCGATACCTACGGCAACGACTATTACAAGGAAAGATACAGGATCGCAACCCAATTCGGCGAAGGCTGGATTTACTACTCCTTCGTCAATCCCGTAACCGGACGGGACGAACCCAAAGCCGCGTACTTGAAAACCATCGATTGGGACGGTACGCCCGCAGTCATCGGCGCGGGCCTCTACCTGCAAGACCTGCCGGGAACGTGCGATCCGGCGGAGGTCAACGCGGCGGCGCTCGAAGCCGAGCCGAATGCCGAGCGCTTGCAGGAACTGGTGCGCTGCGCGGCCTACCGCTTCGAGGAAGCGGGCTATTTCGCCGCCTTCGAGCTGCAAAACAACCCGCGCTGGCGCTCCGGCTCGATTTATCTGTTCGTGCTGAACTCGCGGGGCATGCAGTATTTCAGCAGCAATCCGGTTACAATCAACGGCGTCGCCGTCGAGGAGTGGAGTGGCAGCCTGTTCATGGAACGCGACGTTGCCTCCCCGGCGGCGGCTTTCGACGAATCGACCCTGTACTACGACGCCTTGAATCCGGCGAGCGCCAGCGTGCAGCGCAAGGTTGCTTTCGTCAAGCGCGTCATGGTCGGCGGCGAGGCCCTGCTGGTCGGCTCCGGCTACTATCTGCCGTAGGCGCCGGCGGTCTCGGCTATACTGACCCCATGATTGGTGCCGCTTCCCGCTTCCTGTTGGCGCTCGGCGCTTTGCTGCTTCCGGCGCTTTCCCTTGCCCAAACCCCCTGCGCGGACAAGTCGGTTGCGGCAAGCGCGATCCGCACCCGCGAGGATGTTCGAACGTTCGTCCAATGCGCCCGCGAGTACGCGCGAGAGCACGGCACGACGGAAGCGCGCCGCGCGTTTCACGAAGACGTACGCTGGAAGAGCGGGCAGTTCTTCGTCTATGTGGACGGCAATACGCCGCGGGGCGAAGATTCGATGACCTTTGTGTGGCCCCCGGACCCATCGAGGGAAGGAGGGTATTGGGGGCCGCTCATCGACAAGTTCGGCAACGATTATTTCAAGGAAACCGCGCGCGTCACCACCAACTTCGGCGGCGGCTACGTTTACTTCTCCTTCTCCGAGCCGAACTCTGTGACGGATATGGACCAGTTGCTCGAAGCTTATGTTCTGCCAATCGATTGGGACGGCACGCCCGCGGTCATCGGCGCAGACATTTACCGGCAAGATCTGCCGGGAACGTGCAGTCCAGCCGAGGTCAACGCGGCGGCGCTCGAAACCGAGCCGAATGCCGAGCGCTTGCAGGAACTGGTGCGCTGCGCGGCCTACCGCTTCGAGGAGGCGGGCTATTTTGCCGCCTTTGAATTGCAGAACAACCCGCGCTGGCGCTCCGGCTCGATTTACCTGTTCGTGCTGAACTCGCGGGGCATGCAGTATTTCAGCAGCAATCCGGTTACGATCAACGGCGCCGCCGTCGAGGAGTGGAGCGACAGCCTGTTCACGGAACGCAACGTTGCCTCCCCGGCGGCGGCTTTCGGCGAATCGACCCTGTACTACGACGCCTTGAATCCGGCGAGCGGCAGCGTGCAGCGTAAGGTTGCTTTCGTCAAGCGCGTCATGGTCGGCGGCGAGGCCCTGCTGGTCGGCTCCGGCTACTACCTGCCGTAGGCGGCCCGTCCCCCTGCAACAAGGCAACGCAGCTTTGCCTGCGAAAAAACACGAACCCGCAAAATTTTTTGTCAATAGGTAGACATAAAGCACAGGATCCCATACAGTGATACTCATGAAACGTTTGCTGCCCCATTCCGTCATCGTCACTGCATGCGCGCTCGGCGTTTCCCTGGCGCCGCCTGCTTCCTTGGCCAACGGCACTGCCTGCGCGGAGAAATCGGTCGTGGCGGGCGCCGTGCGCACGCTGGACGACATCCGTGCTTTCGTCAAGTGCGCCCACGAATACGCAATGGAGAACGGCACGGCGGAAACACGCCGCGCTTTCAACGAAGACGCGCGCTGGAAAAGCTTGCCGATCTATGTCTTCGTCGATGAATTGAAACCCACGGGCGAAGAATCCCAGGTGTTCGTTTATCCGCCGGACCGGTCGCGGGAAGGACAGTTCTGGGGTCCGCTGATCGACGTTTACGGCAACGACTACTACCGGGAATCGGATCGTATCGTACGCGGCCGCGGCGAGGGCTGGATCTATTACTCCGTACCGCATCCCGTGACCGGCAGAGAAGCGCCCAAGTCTTCGTACATCATGGGGCTCGACTGGGACGGCACGCCCGCGGTCATCGGCGCCGGCCTCTATATGCGCGATCTGCCGGGAACGTGCAACCCCGATGAGGTCACCGCGGCGGCGCTCGAAGCCGAACCCGGCGCAGAGCGCTTGCAAGAACTGGTGCGCTGCGCGGCCTACCGCTTCGAGGAAGCGGGTTATTTCGCCGCTTTCGAGTTGCAGAACAACCCGCGCTGGCGCTCCGGCTCGATTTACCTGTTCGTGCTGAACTCGCGGGGCATGCAGTATTTCAGCAGCAATCCGGTTACGATCAACGGCGTCGCCGTCGAGGAGTGGAACAGCAACCTGTTCATGGAACGCGACGTTGCTTCCCCGGCGGCGGCTTTCGGCGAATCGACCCTGTACTACGACGCCTTGAATCCGGCGAGCGGCAGCGTGCAGCGCAAGGTTGCTTTCGTCAAGCGCGTCATGGTCGGCGGCGAGGCCCTGCTGGTCGGCTCCGGCTACTACCTGCCGTAGGCAGATCCAAGAGCTAATAGACGCCGACCGTGACCGGCCCCGTTTTCTTGTCCTGGAACGGACGGACATTCCTTACGCCGTCCCAGGGGTAGAGGTCGATCGGGGCCTCGCGCTCGCACATGTCGCGTTCGGGAAAGCGCGGCATGAAGAACTCTCGCGTCAGCGTCGTGAGCACCGTGCGGCCGGTCGCGCCGTAGGGCACGGGTCGATTCAAATCGTCCGCGTCGCAGACTTCGAGCACGGCGCGCGGCTGGGGCGGATAGTAGATGATCGCGTAATTGTCCGCCGGGTCGAACGGCTTGTGGCAGGCCAGCCCCATCAGCGTATTGCCGTAGGTGGCGGCGAAGTACGCTCCCTCGAGCAACTCTTCGCGAGCCATGCGGTGGAATTCGGGGGTCATCTCTGTGCCGCCGCAGAAAACGCCCGTAATCCCGTATTTCTTCAGCGAAACGCGGTCGCAGAGACCTTCCAGCAGCTTCGGCGTTGCGAAAAGACAGCGGATATTCGGATGGGCTTCGAGGATGGTGACCGCCTGGTCGATGCAGTGCTGCCGGTAGCGCTCGGCCTCTTGCACGTCGCCGCGTTTCAACAGCTTGACAACCCAGCGCGGGTCGAGGTCGATGGAAAAACAGATGCCGCCGCGGACTTGCGCCAAGTGCTCCACGGCGAGCCGCAGGCGCCGCGGGCCGGTCGGCCCAAATTGCAGCCAATCCGCTCCGGGCGGAAAGTACTCGTCCGCAAGAGTCTTGCTGAATTCCGAATAATCGTCGCGGAAATCGTTGATGCTGATGCGCGACTTCGGCGTTCCGGTAGTGCCGCCGGTCTCGAACACGTAAACGGGCTTATCCGCCAAGCCCTTCGGAACCCAACGGCGAACCGGGCCGCCGCGCAGCCACTCGTCTTCGAACAGCGGGAATTTCTTCAGATCTTCGAAGCCGCCGACGGCGTCGCGGGGGTCCCAGTCGAGTTTTTCCCGGGCATAGTCGAGCCAGAAGGGGCAGCCGGTCGCGGGGTCGAAGTGCCAAGCGACTATTGCGCGGACCTGCGCGTCGAGCGCGGCTTTGGCAGCGGAGATTTTTGCATCCAATGAATCGGGCATCGCGGTTTCCTTAATGATTGCTTTCAATTGCCGGGCGGTCGGTCCGGCTAAGCCGCCGCCACGCTCTGGAAGGCGCGGGCGTGATAGAGATATTCGACGATGTTGCCCTCGTGCGGCTGCAACCAATCGAGTTGCGTCGTCGGCACCGGGCCCAGGTTCAGGCGGTCGATGGATGGGCAATCGAGCAGCGTCCGGCGGAAGACCGGGTCTTGGGTAATCCCCGTGCCCACCAGCGTCGGCCCGATGTTGGCCGGCATCTCGTCTTGCGGACATTCGACCACGTTGACGAAGGGGAACATGAACTCCTTCTTGGCGATGGGGTGCTCAGGCGATTGGCAGTAGATGACCGTCGGCAGCAGATAGGAGCAATGCTCGCGGGAGATGGCGCGGCTTCCGGAACGCTTGCCGGCCGTGCAGTCTTCGGCGCCCGGCGATTCGAGGTCGCGGTCGATGGCGGCGGAAACGGCCTCGGCCACGCCGGGCACGGTAAAGGCCGCCAGCGGCGCCTCGGGGTCTTCCGGCGCCAGGGGCCGCACCCGAGCCAGGCGCTCAGCCAGGGCTTCGGCGATTTCGCGCCCGTGGCGGGACACCCAGATCGCCGAGCAATTGATGCAACTCCGCCCGCTGTTGAGCAGAACGCTGGTTTCCATCAGATCGAGGTAGTCGCGCCAATCGTCGACCCGGTCGTCACCGATGAGGATTTTGCTGTAGCCGGGGCCGTGGACCTGCACCTTGGGGTTGCCGGCGTGTGCGTCCACCGTCGCCTGACTGCCGAACAGCATCGTCAGGCCGCAGCTTTCGAGCACGACCGCGCCCACGTCGGCGCCGCCGGGGTAAAAAGAAATGGCTTCCTTCGGCACTCCCGATTGGAACATCGCCTGGGCCATGCGGTACGGAGTCCAAGGCTCTTGGGGTCCCGGCTTGAGGACGATCCCGATTTGCATCGGAATCACCGGCATCCACAACGTATGCACGCCGGGCGAGTTGCTGGGCAGAACCATGCCGAGCACGTCGGTCTGCGCCTGGTAGCTGAGCAGCCGGCCGGCGCCGTCCGTACCGTAACCGGCGGTCAGGATGTCGAGGTCGAGGCCGCGGGTGAGCGAGTCGAGTATGTGCTCTATCTGCACCAGCACAAAGCTGATCTTCTCCATGTTCTTGCGGCACATGTGCTCGGGCAATCCGGTGGTGGCGGACTGCTGGCGCACGAAATCGGCAGGCGTCTGCGCGCTTTCGCCCACCGGCAGGGTCTCGCTCATGAAAAGACGGGCGGCGTTCTGCGCCATCTTGACCAGTTCTCCGCACGGAATCTCACGCAACGCTTCGCGGGCGCGGCGGGCTTTGCGCATATCGCGCCGCACCACGCCGGGAAGCGCCCGACTCACCTCGGCGATCGGCTCGCCGGTATCGAAGTGGACGACCTCGTCCTTGTCCAGGCTGAAATGGGGGGTTCCCCAACGGAGAAGCGGTACGTGAATCATGATTGAGCCAAAACCGCGGCCGCCCGAGCGTTAGAAGAAAGGCGGCCGCGAAAGTAAAGACTCTTAGTATAGAACGAGTCGGACGCGGGACGATCCACAAACTTCAAGCACGCAGACGAGATCGACCGGCGCCTCGCAGCAGACAAAGCCGGGCTGCTCGCTCGTCTTCCGCTTCCCCTTCGATTACCCTGTAATTCCGTCTCACATGCCGCAAGACAAGAAGACAGCGGAAAAAGCCATCGAAGCGTCCGGAATCGTCACGCTGACTACGGATTTCGGCTTGGGGGATCACTATGTCGGCGCGGTGAAGGGCGTGATCGCCGGGATCGCTCCCGGTATTCGCGTCATCGACATCTCGCACGGCATTCCGGCGCACGATGTCGCCGAAGGGGCCTTCGCCATCGCGCAAGCCTGGCGGTATTTCCCGCCGGGCAGCGTCCACGTCGTGGTCATCGATCCCGGCGTCGGCTCTTCGCGCCGGGCGCTCGCGGCCGCGGCCGGGGGGCATCTGTTCGTGGCGCCGGACAACGGAGTCCTGTCGCAAGTTTTCGAGCAGGAACCGAATCGCGAACTCCGCGCGATCGACCTGCGGCACGGCTTGGCGCCGGTCAGCCGCACGTTTCACGGGCGCGACCTGTTTGCCCCAGTTGCAGCTCGGCTTGCCTCGGGAATGGAGTTCGCGCAAGTTGGGCCTCCGCTCGACGACCCGGCGATGCTGCCGCCGTCGGCCCCGCGCAACGGCGCGGGCCGGGTTCTGCACGTCGATGGATTCGGCAACGTCGTCACCAGTTTCCGCCGCGGCGATCTGCCCACAGGCGGCAGAGTTCGCCTGGGCAATCTGATCGTCAGCGAATGGGCCGATACTTATGCGGACGCCCCGGGCGCGGCGCCGTTTCTCATCGCCGGCAGCTCAGGATATGTCGAAGTGTCGGTGAACCGCGGGTCGGCGGCAAGTCTTGCCGGAGTGCGCGCCGGCGCGGAGGTCTCCGCGATCTGAAGCGCGCCGTCAAGGACTATTTCGCCGCGGACAGGTCGATTTTCTTCCCAGCCAATTCGGTGGAGGCGATGCGCATCATCGGCAGCCCCAGGCCCTTGCCGATATCGGAAAGCACTTCGAGATCGACGGAACCCATGATCCTGACCACGGTCACCTCCTCGGGGTCGGTGGCTACTACGGTGACCCCGGCCACTTCCTGGTTTTCATAGTACGAATAGACCGAGACGGCGCTCTCTTCCTCGCGGTTTTCGGTCTCGATGAGCGGCGCCCATCCGTCGTCGGCGAGTTGCCGATAGATCGGCTCGACGTCTTCCGGTTCCGGCTTCGCGCCTGCGAAGCGGTAGGTGCGGCGGTACACGCCCTTCAGTCCGACCAGGAATCGGCTGACGGGGCTTGTCACGTTCTTGCGCAGACTCAGCAGCTTCTTGCCCTGCTCCAGCGACTTCCCCCAGAGATTGACCTTGACAACCTCGTCGGCCTTTTCTTCAAGCTCGTCGAGATGCATTTCGATTCGCTCGGCTGCGACGGTTTCATATTGCGCGGGCAGCAGCGCCGGCCCGAAAATCAGCCACAGCACAGCCGCCGCCCACGGACTCTTGTTACATCCCCCTGTCATCGTTGCCCCCTATTCCTTTCCGCTCCCCCCGGCGCCGAACGCGGCGTCGTGCGCCAGATTAAAAGTTATCCCCGCAAGGTGCAGCGACTCGACCAGATGCGCCTCGGCTTCCCTGGCCGCGGCCAGCCGGAACGCTTCATCGGCCTCCAGGCGGCGATGGATTCCGAAACCGACGATCAATGAAGCCGCGGCCAGCGCCGCCGCGGCCCACGCGTTGATCTTCCGACGCGGCAGGAATTCCATTTCGACGGAAGGGCGGGCGAATGCTTTGCGCCGCACCGCCGCCATTACGTTTTCGGCGAAATTCGCCGGCGCCGGCCGCCGCGCCAGCCGTTCGCTCAATTCCGCCTCCAGGCGGCCGTTATCTTCCCAGCGGCTCATAACAAACCTCCGTTTCGAAGCGGGCGACTTTCGACTTCAATTTTTTCAGCGACCTGTGGAGCAGCGTCTTCACCGTGTTCAGCGGGATTCCCGTGACGTCGGCGATCTCGCTCAGCTTCAAATCCTCCTGGAAACGCAGGATCAGCACCACGCGCATCTTTTCCGGCAAGGCCGCAACTCTTTGCCCCAGAGCGTCGGCCAGAATCGGATCGCGCCTGACATCGTGGAAACCCGGTTCCCTGACCTCTTCCAGCGGCCGATAGCGACGGTGCTTCTGGCGCCGCTTGTAATCGATGCACTTCCGCGTCACCGTTTGCCGCAGCCAGTTGCTCAGATGAACGTCGGACTCGAGCTTGGTCAGGTTGCGGTACAACTCGAGATAAGCTTCCTGAGCGATATCCTGCGCCAGCGTCCGGTCCTGGAAGAAATTGTAGGCCAAGCTGTACACCATCGACTCGTGCCTTTCGATGATGGCGGCGAAAGCCTCTTTGTCCGCGAGCGCCGCGTCAACCAATTCCCTGGACACCGCTTCCATTGACTCTACAAAGACCGTCCTTGCCGCCGCCGCTATTCCTTGACGCCTGTTACGACCCGGCGGCGCAAAAGGGTTCACAATCCATGATAAAACGCCGCAACGCGCCGCCATACGATAGCAGTCGCGTCGAGCAACTGGTGATCGGAATCGAGCAACTCCAATTCGACGTTGGGTTTGCCCCGGGCAAATTCGACCGATAACTGCGGATCGACATCCCGGTCGCCGCGGCCGTGGAAGACAAGCGTTTTTTGCGAAACCACGGGAAACGGATCGTGCGTCAGAGCTTCAGCGTAGAGCCGGTAGCCGACTTTCTCCCGGCGCTGCGTGCCGTAATGGTACACCTCCAGGCTGCCGGACGCCTTCCAGTTTTCCATTTCCGCCGGGGTGAGGCGCTGCGACCAGCGGCGCGCGAAATCGAACGCCGGGGCCATGAGCACGAGCGGCGGGCATGTTTCGGGCTCGCGGGCGGCATGCAACGCGGCCAGGTACGCGCCCATGCTGGAACCCATCAGCAGAACCGGCTCGAGCGCGCCCACCGCGTCCGCAACTACCCCAAGTTGCCTGCCGATGGTCAGCGAGCCGAAGTCGCCCTCGTCGAGTCGGGGCCGATGGACGGCGGCGCCGACCGCCGCAAACCGCTGCTCAAAAAAACAGGCTTTCGCGGAGAGCGGGCTGGAGGCGAAGCCGTGCAAGTAAACGACGTTCGGCATGCAGCTTCATTTTTCCATGCCGGCTCTCGCGCGATTCATGGGCTGCAACGGCGGCTGCGAAAATGGAAAACTTCGCGTGTCGGATTCCTTCAAAAGCAATCCCCACGGGACGCTGCTCGCGCTTGCCGTTCCCCTATTGGGCTCGCTGATCGCGGAGCCGCTCACCGGCATGGTCGATACCGGATTCGTCGCCGGGCTGGGAGCGGAGCCGCTGGCCGCTCTGGGCGTCGGCACGCTGTTGATGTCCACTCTGTTCTGGGTATTCGGTTTTCTTGGAATCGCCACGCAGACCGAGGTCGGCACTCTCTGGGGCCGCCGCCGGCGGGAGGGAGACGCAGTCGCAGAAGCCGCACGCTGGAGCGCCGCGGTTGTCCTGCTGGCGGCCGGCATCGGGGCGGGGTTGATTGCGGTCGGTTGGCCTTCGATTCCCGGCTGCGTCCGGGCTATGGGCGCGGAAGGACGGGTTGCCGCTCTGGCGGTCGAATACACCAGAATCCGGCTTTTCGGCGCCCCGGCGGTGTTGATTACCTTTGCCGCGTTCGGAGCGCTGCGCGGAATCCAGCAGATGCGCGCGCCGCTGTGGATCGCAGGAGCGGTGAATGCGCTCAACATCGTCCTCGACTATTTTTTGATTTTCGGCTTCGGCCCGCTGAACGCGATGGGCGTCGGCGGGGCGGCGCTGGCAAGCTCGGTCAGCCAGTGGATCGGCGCTCTCTGGGCGGCGGGCGCCGCATGGCGCGCGCTCGGCCGGCCGAAGGCGATGGATTGGTCGCGCCTGCCGCGGCTCTTCTCCGACGGCCGGGACCTTTTTCTTCGCGCCGCGCTGCTGAACGCGTTCCTTATGCTCACGACGCGCACGGCGACGCGCATCGGGGCCGAGGCGGGCGCCGTGCATCAAGTCATTCGCAGCGCCTGGACGTTCACCGCCCTTTTTCTCGACGCTTTCGCGCTCGCGGGGCAGAGCCTGGTCGCCTATTTCATGGGTTCCGGCGATATGGCCGCAGCGCGCCGGGCGGCGCAAGTCGTTTGCCTGTGGTCGTTCGGCGCGGGCGCCGTCCTCGGCTTGGGCATGCTGTCGGCGCAGCCGGCGATGGAACGGGTTTACGTCCCCGCCGAAGCGCTTGCGCTGTTCGCTGTCCCCTGGTGGATCTGTGCGCTGAGCCAGCCGCTCAACGGGCTGGCGTTCGGCACGGACGGCATTCATTGGGGCGCCCGCGACTTCCGCTATCTGCGCAACGCGGTTTTCGCTGCAGGGGCGGCGGGGGCGGCCGCGCTCTTGTTCGTCGATATCGAGTCGCCGCAGGCGCTGAACCGGACGTGGTCGGCCGCGGCGGCATGGGTCGGCGCGCGCGCGGCGCTCGGCATCCTCCGCGTCTGGCCGGGAATCGGCGCGGCGCCGCTCAGGCTGCGCAGCGCAAGCTGATTCCGCCGGTCACGCCGGCGCCGGGCCGGGGCGGCCGCTCTCGACGATGAACTCGGCCAGAGTCTTGCGCGGAGCGCCCGGGCGCGTAACGTAGTCGAGCACGCGGTAAGCGGACGTCCAGCATTCCGGCGTGACCTCGCAGCTCACGTAGCCGCGTTGCGCGTTGTAAAGCTTGACGAAAGGGTTCTCGCGGCGGATGCTCTCGGCGTAGTCCTCGCGGGGGCTGCCGTCACCGCTCGAGCTGATGGAAGTGCCCACGAATTCGCTCGCGACGGCCGGCGAATTTTCGTCGTCGAAATCCACTTTCAGGTCATTGACCCAGTGCGCGTGGATATCCCCGGTGAGGACGACCGGGTTGGATACCTTGCTTTCCTCGAAAAACCGCAGGACGCGCTTGCGGTCGGCATCGTAGCCGGACCACTGGTCCATGCTGATCTTGACTTCGTCCCCCGGTTCGCGGTCGGCGCGGGCCATCATCACTTGCTGCGCGAGAACGTTCCAGGCCGCGGGAGACCGCTCGAGCGCAGCGAACAGCCATTTCTCCTGCCGTTCGCCGAGAAGGGTCGCCGCGGGATCGAAAACGCCCTCGCAAGGAGGCTTGGTGCGGTCCCCGCACGGCTGGTCGGTGCGGTATTGGCGGGTATCCAGGACGGCGAAATTCACCAGCCGGCCGTATGCGCAGCGCCGGTACAGGAGCATGTCCGCGCCTTGCGGAATCTGCGCCGCCCGCAGCGGCATGTGTTCGTAGTAAGCCCGGTAGGCATGGGCGCGCCGCGTCAAAAAATCGTCGATATCGATGTCGGGTTCTTCCGAGACCTGCGCTGCATAGTTGTTGTCGAGCTCGTGGTCGTCCCAGGTCACGAGCCAAGGGCAGGCGGCATGGGCGCGCTGCAGGTCGGCGTCGGTGCGGTAGAGGGCATGGCGATTGCGGTAATCGTAGAGTGACTTGATTTCTCCGCCGCGGTGAGCGCGCACGCGGGGGTTCGCCGCGCCTTCGTAGATGTAATCGCCGAGGTGGACGATCATGTCCGGGTTCTCGTCCGCCATGTGTTTGTAGGCGGTGTAGTAACCCGATTCGTAGTGCTGGCAAGAAGCGAAAGCGAAACGCAGGCGCTCGGGCTGCGCGTTCGGCGCCGGAGCGGTGCGGGCGCGTCCGACCGCGCTTTCCTCGCCGCCTGCCGCGAAGCGGTACCAGTACCAGCGGTCGGGGTCGAGGCCGGCGACCTCGACATGCACGGAATGGCCCAGGCGCGGGTCCGCGGCGGCCACTCCCTGGCGCACCGGCCTGCGCATGTTCTCGTCCGCGGCGACTTGCCAGCGAACGTCGATCGGCTCGCCGGGCATTCCGCCGCCGTTGAGCGGGTCGAGCGCCAGCCGCGTCCACAGGACGAAGCCGTCGGGGGCGGGATCGCCCGAGGCGACGCCGAGCTGGAACGGGTCGCCGCCTAACCGCGGATTGCGGCGGACCTGCGGATAAGCCCGCAGCGCGACAGTCGGCAGGGAGGCCAGAGAAAGAAACGCGCGCCGATGCATGGTCATGCCCCATGATAAGGGCCGACCGGCGGGTTCGGATGAAAAAAATTCAGAGAACCTTCACGGCCGCAATCTCCCCTTGCCGGAATGTTTTAGAATGTGGCGTGTTGGGGTATCCTAGTACTGGAGGTAATTTTACGACATGATACGCGCATTCGGATTCTCGTTGGCCCTGGCGCTCGCTTTTCTGGCGGGCACTTTCGTGCCGACGGCATCGACCCAAACCAAGAAGAACCACTATCTTCGCATCGACTTCATGAAAATTCCGCCGGGGCAAACGCTCAAGTACATCGATCTGGAGAGCAAGCTCTGGAAACCCGTTCACCAGTTGCGCGTCGATAAGGGCCATATCTCTTCCTGGCGGCTGTACGGCCATCACCTCCCCGGCGGCGACCCGGAATATCAATACGTCACCGTCACGCAACTTCCGACGTTCCAGGACATGGAGGAACAGCATTACCCCGAGTTGTTCAAAGAGGTTCACGGCGCCGACTACGACACGGAAATATCCAAGCAAACCAATGAGACGCGGACACTGACCCACACTGACATCTGGGCGTTGATCGACTATGTGGAGTGAGCGGGTCGATGGCGCGGCAGGCCGCGCGGCCTTACCGGACGGCTTGCCGGTAGAAACCGAAACGACTAAAATGATGAGAGTTGCCGAACCGAGCGGACTTGCCGGCCATAAGAAAAGCGAGTGCGCCGGCCCATCATGATTCTTCCGGGAACCTGACATGAAACCTCTACGAAAGAATTTTTCCGTCCTGGCGTTGGCGGCAGTTGCGGCCGCGGCGGTCCTGAGCAGCGCTTGCGGACCTGTCGGGCAGTATCCCCCCTTGATGCACAATCAGGTGGCCAAACCCTATATCTACGACGACGCAGCCGCCGCTCCGGCGGACGCCGTATTGGCGGGAGCTACAAAAGTAAAGGTCGGCCAGGAATGGGCGGACGAGACGCTGCAAGGCGGCACGGAGGTCGCCCTCGCGGGCGCGCTTCCCGATTTTTCGCCTGCCGCAATCGCCGGCAAAACGCAGCGCGCGCAAGCGCTGGTCGACAAGTTCACGGCGCCGCCGGAATCCGAGGAAGGGTTCGAGCACGACAAACTGCCGCCCGATCTGTGGACCGAGTTCGGAACGGTATTGAACCGAGCCCAACGCACCCTGTTCCGTTTTCAGACGGAAAAGGCTCACGAGAACAATCCGCTGATGTACATGGAAGAACTGGGAAGCGCGCTCTACGCGCCGTTGGTTCTGGAATATGCGTCCGCCGGCGAACGCTTTGCATCGATCGTCGAGCGCCTCAAGGGCGTTCCTGATTTCACCGCTACGGCGCAGGGGAACTTGCAGTCCTCTTCCGAGGTGCGGGCAGAGGCGGCCAAGGAGTCGGCCGCCGGCGTCATCCAACTCATTGAGAAAGACATTCGCGGCGCTATCCCCGACGACATGAATAACGGCTACCGGGCGGCGGCGGACGCGGCGGTTGCAGCGATCGAGGGTTACATCACGTTCGTCGACGGCATATCGGCAAGCGACGACTGGGTCTTGGGGGCATCTCTCTACGACAGGAAGCTGCAATTGGATTCCGGGCGTTCCCTGGTAACGGCTGCGAACCTGCTCGAGAAGGCGGAGGACACCTACGAAGCCGCGCACGCAGACTTGATCCGCGCCGCCGAGCCGATCAATACGCGGATTTACGGCGGAAGTCGGCCCCGCGACGATTTCCGCTTGATGAACGACGTGCTGGAAGTGCTCGAAGACGAAAACAGGGCGTACAACAACCGGGGCATGATGGAGCAGATGGCGAAAGACGCCGAAGAAGCGCGCAAGATATGCAACGAGCAGGAGCTCGCGCCCGTGCCCGACAGCCTGAAGCTCATCGTCGTCGAAACCCCCGAGTTCATGCGCCCGTCGGTTCCCTTGGCGGGAGGCTTCGGGCCTTCGGCGGCGCCGGGCGACAACAACGCAACCGTCTGGCTGACTCCCGCTCCGTCCGACGCCTCGCGCGCCGAGTTGCGCGACCGACTGAGGACGAACAATAAATTTCAACTCAAGCTCCTGGCGCTGCGCTACGGCATTCCCGGCTATGCGCTTCTCGGCGCGCTGGCGTCAGAGATGGAGTCCGCTCAAAAGAAGCTCGCGTACTATGTCAATCCGTTGCCGGCATACGTTCACGGCTGGCCGATCTACATTACCGAGTCCATGGTCGGCGCCGCCTACAGCGGCGATGTCGATTTCATCTGGAGGCAATACCGGGTCCAGACCATTGCCGCGGCGATCGCCGATATCAAAATGCATACCGGCGGACTGTCTCCCGATGACGCCGTGCGTTATCTGGTGCGGCAAGCCTACATGGAAGCCAGCGCCGCGCGCGCGTTGATCCGCTCGATCCAGATCAACCCGACCTCCGCGTCGATCGTGTTCGTCGGCTGGCAGAATTGGCAGCGGATCCGCCAGCACTACCAGGAAACGACCCAGGATTTCAGCCCTTCGTCGTTCCACGGCAAAGGCTTGCGTACGGGATCGATGCCCCCGGTCGAATTTTCATACGCGATTACCGAGGCCCGCGGCCGGCTGTCGGAAGAGTAGCTTCCGCCCGCGCGGCAAGGTTCGTGTAAAATAACCAGAGGGCGCTTGTGTCTCGCGCGGACGCCGCCCCCAACATTTCGCAAAGGGCCGCGCTGGGCGGCCGAGGTCAGGATTGTGCCGAAATTGAAATCGCATCGGGGCGCGGCCAAGCGCTTCAAGCTCACAGGGTCGAACAAGGTCAGGCGGAACCACTCGCTGAAGAACCACATCCTGACGAAGAAGACGTCCAAACGCAAGCGCCGCCTGCGCAAGAGTACGTTGGTCAGCGCTTCGATGGAAGCGAGCATCCGCCGGATGATCGCCGCCTGAACCGTCGCTGATCGACCGGCGAGCGGCCCGAGCCCGAGGCGCGTGCCGGAGCCGCCGCCGCAACTCCCCGACCTATACCGCAAAAGGAGGAAACCGTGCCCAGAGTCAAGCGCGGCAATCATCGCCGCAAAAAGAGGAAACGCATCCTTCAAAAAGCCAAAGGCTTTTACCAAGGCAAGAGCAAGCTTTACCGCTATGCCAAGGAGGCGGTGGACCGGGCCGAAAAATTCGCTTACATCGGCCGCAAGCTGAAGAAACGCGACTTCCGCGCCCTGTGGATCGCCCGTATCAGCGCGGGCGCCCGCGCTAGCGGCCTCAACTACAGCCGTTTCATCAACGGTTTGCATCTTGCCGGAGTCGACTTGAATCGCAAGATGCTGTCAGAAATGGCGGTTCGCGACCCGCAGGGCTTCCGGCAACTGGCCGAAACGGCCAAAGCCGCGCTCGAGCAGGAACCGGCCGCGGCAGCCTGAGACCGTCCCGTAACGGCCGCCATGGCGATTGACGAAAAGGCCGCGCGCCCTTTGGGCGATCTTCTGCAAGCCGGCGACTCCGTAGAGCAGCTTTACGAAGAGGTGCGCGCGGCGTTCGAGGCCGAGCGCGGCGCGGCCGCTTCGGCGGATCAGGTCCGCACGCTGCGCGACCGCTGGCTGGGGCGCAAGAACGGCCTGCTCACCGCGCTCAACGACAACTGGCTGAAGAGCGTTCCGCGTGAATACAAGCCGGCCGTCGGCAAGCTGCAGAACCGAACGAAGAAGGCTGTCGAAGCGGCCGTCAAGGCCGCTGAGGCAAGCGCGCGGGCCGGCGCGGCGAAGAAAGATTTGCTGGACGTGACGCTGCCGGGGCCGGCGCGGTCGATCGGCGCGCGCCATCCGGTGCGGCTGGTGCTGGAGGAAACCATCGACATCTTCAAGGGGCTCGGCTATTCGTGCGCCGAAGGGCCGGAGATCGAAACGTTCTTCTACAATTTCGAGGCCCTGAACTTCCCCCCCGATCACCCCGCGGTGGACGAGATGGACACGTTGTTCCTCGAAGACCGCGTGCTGCTGCGGACGCACACTTCGCCGAATCAGATCCGCATCATGGAGTCGCGGACGCCGCCGTTGCGGTACGTCGTTTACGGCAAGGTCTATCGCAACGACACGCCGGATGCGACCCATAGTCCGATGTTCCATCAACTCGAGTTGTTCGCGGTTGACACGAACATCACCTTCGGCGACCTCAAGGGCACTCTCGATTACTTTCTCAAGCGGTTTTTCGGGGAACGCACCCGAACGCGCTTCAGGCCGAGCTATTTCCCGTTCACCGAGCCCAGCGCCGAAGTCGATATCGACTGCCCGTTCTGCAGCGGCCCGGGCTGCCGCATCTGCAAGCAGACCGGCTTCATCGAAGTGCTGGGGTGCGGCATGATCGACCCCAACGTGCTGCGAGCCGCGAAACTGGACCCCGAGACGCACCAGGGCTTCGCCGCCGGCTTCGGCCTCGACCGCTTCGCAATGTTGAAATACGACATCGACGACATCCCGCTCATGTTCCAGGGCGACGCGCGCTTTCTGAGGCAGTTCCGCTAATGCGCGCCGTTTTGAGTTGGCTGCGGGAGTACGTGGAGATTCGAGAATCGCCAAAAGACTTGGCGCATGCGCTTACGATGGCCGGCATCGCCGTCGACGCCGTTGAGCAGCACGACGGCGAGACGGTATTCGATCTCGACATCACGAGCAACCGTCCCGACGCAATGAATCATTTCGGCATCGCCCGCGAGATTGCCGCCATTTACGGCCGCAAGTTGCGGGCGCCGAAGATCGAGTTGACGGAAAGCGCCGCGCCTGCCGATGCGGCGGCGTCAGTGGAAATCGTCCACAGCGGCCTTTGTCCGCGGTACGTCGGCCGCGTCCTGAAAAACATCGCCATCGCGCCCTCACCCGACTGGATGCGCCGCCGGCTGGAACTCTGCGGGGTCCGTTCCATCAATAACATCGCCGACCTGACGAACTACGTTCTGCTGGAAATCGGGCAGCCGACCCACGCCTTCGATCTCGACAAGCTGGCGGAAAACAGAATCGTCGTGCGCCGCGCCCTGGCGGGCGAGAAGCTGGTCACGCTCGACGGCGAAGAACGGGAGCTCTCGCCCGACCATCTGGCCATCTGCGACGCATCCGTTCCCGTTGCGCTGGCGGGGATCATGGGCGGCGCGGACACGGAAATCGGCGCGGACACCACGAATGTCCTGATCGAGGCGGCCTGGTTCCAACCCGCGGCGATCCGCAATACCGCGCGCAAGTTCAAGATGCGCACCGAGGCGTCGCATCGCTTCGAACGCGGCGCGGATTGGAACGCCGCGCCCCGGGCGGCGGACCGCATCGCCGGCCTGCTCGATCAGGTAGGCGGCGGAGAAGTCCTGCGCGGGCGTATCGACTGCTTCCCCGCCCCGCCCGTTCGGCCGACGATCCGCTTACGGCGCGCGAGCATCGAGAGGCATCTCGGCATGGCCCTTGCCGATACCGAGGTCACCGCCATTCTCGACGCCTTGGGATTCGCTCCGCAGCCCGCCGAAGAGGGCTGGACGATCGACGCTCCCAGCAGGCGCCTGGACGTCGCGCGTGAAATCGACCTGCTCGAAGAGATCGCGCGCATCCACGGTTTCGAGCGTTTCCCCTCGACGCTGCCTCCGGTCGGCGCCGCCCCGGCGCCGCCGCCGTTTGAGAAAGAAGAAGCGCGCGTGCGCGCGATCGTCCAATCGCTCGGCTACGACGAAACGATCGGATACTCGTTCATTTCTTCCGGCGAAGCCGCCCGATTCGGCAGCGGCGGCGCCGTTCCGCTGCGCAACCCGTTGTCCGAATCGTGGGACGTGATGCGCAACAGCGCCGCGCCCACGATGCTGCGCGCCCTGGAGTGGAACATCAACCGCGGCGAGCCCTCGGTCAAGCTGGCGGAATTCGGCCGGCTGTACGAAAAAGTCGACGGCGAGTACCACGAGTCGAAAATCCTTACTCTGGGGGTCTGCGGACAGGCAAGGCCGGATACGCTCGACGAGGCCGGGCGCGGCTACGGCTTCCCGGATTTCAAAGCCGACGTGGAAACCGTGCTGAAGCCCTTCGACGCGGCCCGGCTCGATTTCGAAGCCAGGGGGTTGCCCTCTTACTACCGGGAAGGTCATGCCGCCGCCGTGCTCAGCGACGGGGTTGCGACGGCCTTCCTGGGCGAACTGGACCCGGCAGCAGCCGCCGCGCGCAAGATCAAGCGCCGCGTGTTCCTGGCGGAGATATTTCTCGATCTGCTCTACCGCGCCGGACTGCGCGCGCCGCGGCACCGCGCCCTGCCGAAGGTTTCCGCCGTGTCCCGCGACTTCTCGCTGATGGTGCCCGAGGGCGTGCTCTTCAGCGAAATCAGCCGGGCCGTCGGACCGATGCCCTACCTCGCCCAGCTTCAGCCGATCGAGATTTTTCGGGGCGAGAACGTTCCCGACGGGAAATACAGCCTGCTGCTGAGAGCTTCGTGGCAAAAGCTCGAAGAGAGCTTGACCGACGAACAGGTGAACGCCTTCGCCGAGCAGGTGCGGGCATGCCTGGAAAAGAAGCTGGGCATCGTCCGGCGCGACTTGGCCGGCGGTTCCGACGCCAAGGCCGCGGCGGATTAATCGCCGCCCCGCGCTTTTCTGAAAGCGGCGTACGTGCGCTCCCGCGGCGTGGAGTTGCGGTCCCAGAAGCTCCGGCGGCGGGTATAGGCATAGTCCCAAACCTTCTCGTAGCTCGCATCGAGCGTTTTCGCCGGGGCTTCGTGGGGGTCCCATACGATGAAGACATCCGGGCTGCGCCAGTCGTCGAACTGATCGTCGGGAATCAGCCCGCGAAACTTGGCGTTGTGAGCAACGTCAACGTCCAGCAAATTCACCCAGCGGCGGTCGGGAAAATAGAAGTTCGCGGTCATGCCCTTGACGTTGCGGTAATAGGCGACCCGCTCCCCCGGCGCGGTGTGCGCGGCCATGAAGTCCAGCATGGGCGCAACGTTATCGGCGTTCTTGAGGAATTGCCGGGGAACGACCTCTTCCGTGCCGCCGCCGGCCCAATCGAGATTCGGCCATAAAGCGGCGCCGGCGAGACAAGCGGCGGCCCAACCGCGCTTTTTGGCGCGCGCCAATCCGGCGGCCGCCAGACAGACCAGGACGATCGCCGCGGGGCACGCCTGATAATAGTGGCGCGTCGACGTCGTGCGCTGCATGACCGCGATGGTAAACAGCGGCGAAACGACAACGATCAGACCGGCCAGCAAGGCCATGTTCGCCAGGATGCCGGGCTTTTCCAGCCGCGTCCGGAAATAGAGCAGCGCCGCGGGAGCCGACAGGCAAAGCAGCCCGAACAGCACGAACGCGGGGTCGGAGGCGGCCCGCAGAGCGCGGTAATCGACTACAAACCCCAGGAAAGGGATCGCGCAGGCGAGCATGCCCAGCGCGGCGCCGGTTTTCGATTGCAGCCGGGCATAGCGGCGGCTCAGGAACACGGCCGCCGGGATCAGGAACGTGAAAGGGACCCAGCGCCACAACTCACGCCCGCGCGAGACGGCGGCGTAGCGGTAGTCCGCCCAGAACGAACCGCTCTTGCCGGGGCTCCAGCCGCTCAGCATCTCGGAATGGAGCAACCAGAACTCGATGCCGAAAACGACCGCCAGCAACGCCGACAACCCGCAAAGCCGCAGAAATGTCCGCCGGTCGATAATCAGGAAAAACAGGCCGAGCGCCAGCCACGTTGCGGCGAAGCTGACGTAATTCGACGCGTAGAGCAGACAGCCGGCCGCCCCGAGCTGCGCGTAGAACGCCGGACGCCGCCCAAGATCCGGGTTCTGCAGATAACGCGCCGCCGACAGCAACAGCAGGACGGCCGCCAGCACGACCAGAATGTAGTACCGGCCTTGCCGCGCCGCGTGCAGGAAATAGATCGACAGGGCGCCCGACAACGGCATGCTCAGCGGCCATAGTCCCGGGCCGAACAACTCCACGCCCAGCCGATACAGCAAGAAAAGCGCGAGCGCCCCGATGAGCGCAAACGGCAACCGCGCGGTGAGCGTACTCACGCCAAGGAGCTTGAACCCCAGCGCCGAGACATAGAACTGCAAATAGCTCTGCATCGCCGGCAGCAGGTCGGAATTGACGTCGTGGCCGTCGTCGTCCTGTACGAGAAGTTGCCCTTTCTCGCGGTCATGGACGTAAGGAAGCCAACTGCCGCTCTGCGCCATCAGGCGGCCCCACACCGCGGTGGTCGCTTCGTCGCGCCAGATCGGTACGCCGTCGAGCCGCCAGAACAGCATGAACGCACACAGGGCTGCGATGAAAATGGCGAGCGGGCGCTGCATCGGAGCGAACCGTCGATTTTAGCGCGGGGAGCGCCGCATGGACAGGCGCACCGCCGCCCGGCATGCCGGCATGGTGTATCCTGTCTTCGATTCCACTACAAATGGAAACGGAGGAACCATGAGAATGCGAACGCTTTTACTGTTGACCCTGCTCGCCGCCGCAACTGCCGCGGCGCAATCGAAGAAGGTCGTCGTGATGGGCATGAGCGAGGCGCAGGTCGAGGAGTTGCGCAAAACCAAGCCGGCGAACGTCAAGATCGTGCGCATCGAGAACCCCCGAACCAGCACGGATGTCGTCGCCATCGTCGCCGATTCGCCGGACGGATCCTCGCGGGCATCGAAGCTGATGCAGGAAACGGCCGATGCGGACGCCATCATCGGCGCGCCGTCGCGCGAAGTGCTGGCGGCGGCCAAGAATCTCAAGTGGCTGCAAATCACCAGCGCCGGGGTCTTCCCTTATCTCCACCCCGAAATCGTCGATAGCGATATCGTGATGACCAATGCGAAAACGCTCTCTTCGGCGGCGATCGCCGACCACGGCTTCGGCATGTTGCTGGCGCTCACCCGCAAGCTCAACCACTTCATCGCCGTCCGCCCCAATGAAGAGTGGCAGCGGGGAAACTTCAACCTGGAAGAGCTCGAAGGCAAGACGGCGCTGATTATCGGCACGGGCGGCATCGGCTCGCACGTCGCGCGCCGTGCCAAGGCTTTCGGCATGAGCACCATCGGCGTCGACCCGAAAGAGTTTCCGCCGCGGCAGAGCTTCGACCGCATGGTTTACCCTGACCGGCTCGACGATGTCGTCCCCGAGGCCGACGTGGTCTTCCTTTGCGTGCCGCATACCAAGGAAAGCGAAGGCATGTTCGGCGCCGGCCGGTTCGAGAAGCTGAAACGCGGCAGCTATTTCATCGCCCTTTCGCGGGGCAAGATATACAGCCAAGCGGGACTGATCAAGGCGCTCGACAGCAAACGTCTCGCCGGCGCCGGAGTCGATGTGACCGACCCGGAACCGCTGCCCAAAGGCAATCCCCTCTGGAAGTTCGACAACATCGTCATCACGCCGCACGTCGCCACCCAAGGCAACCTCGGCACGCCGCTGCGCATCGAGTTGTATAAGGACAACATCGCCCGTTTCGCCGCCGGCGAGCCACTGCGCAACGTCGTGGACAAGCAAAAAGGCTACTGAGCGGACGCCGGGTTTGCGGCACGGCGCGGCCACTTGAATTGCGACGCCGCGCCACTGAAATTGAGACAACCGCAGCGGCGCCCGCGTACGGCGGCGCGTGAAGATTCGCTACCCCTTGGGGTCGAGATTGCTCCCGATCTCGTCCTCGCCAACCGCGGCCGAAGCGATGCCGCCGGCCGGAATCTCCACCCCGGCCAGCCAGCAAATCGCGTTCAGGACGGCCTTGCGGTATTCGTCGTTGCGCCAGTTTTCATGAAAGTGCCCGCCGGTGAACCCGAACCCGCGCCCGGCCCTCATCGAATCGGCGCCGGCGCGCTCGACCGCCCACAGCGTCGCTTCCTTGCGCCCCTTGGCGGCTTGAATGTGCGCATAGGGACCCTTGGGATGGACGTAAGGGCCGTCGCGCGTCTCATCGCTCGGCTTCGCTACCAGGATCGGCGTGAACTTCATGCCGTTGACCTCCTTCGGCCCCTCGGCGTCGAAACCTTCTCGGAAGCGGATGTTGAAATACCACTCGTCCCTGGCGGAAAACGGCTTGACGCCGCGGGCGGCGGGGTGATCGGGAAAACTCTCGTATTCCGCCGTCCATATCGGATTGCACGACCACTCGTGCTCGTAATAACCGCCGAGCCACGCGCTGAATTCCGCGCCCGCGTCGTCTTTCAAAACTTCGACTCCGTAGTGCATGCAGCCCAGCCCGACGCCGCGCGCCGCCAGCTTGCCGAGCGTCGTCAAGCGGTTGCCCTGGACGGCGGGGTGGTTGCGTCCGCCGTCGGCGTAGATGACTACCGCGTCGGCATCGTCGAACGTTGCTTCGTCCGGCGCCCAACCCATATCGTGCCGCTCGACGATCAGGCCGGGAACCGCCCGCAGGCGCTTTTCCAAAATAATCGAGCCGGCGCGGAACTCGTGCATCCCCGGCGGGTGGCTCGGCGCCCCGGCAAGCAGAACGATTTTGCGGGAACGGCCGGCAGCCGCATACGCCGGCGCGGCGGCGCTCCCACCGGCGCCCGCCAGCATGAGACGTAGAAATTGCGCACGGTTCATGATGGAATCTTACCGTGAATCGCTTCGCCGTGCGATGCTTCTCGTCGAGAAGGCGTAACGCGGCGGCGGCGGAATTCGTCGGATCAAAACAGGCGTATGCGCTTCCATGCCTTGCGAGCGGCCTGCCCGGCGGTGGCGTTCCTGCTGGGAACGGCGCCCGCCGTGCTCCCGGCCCAGACCGTCGGCCCGCTGAAGCGCCCCGCAAAGGCGCGCGCGGCGGACGTTTTCGTCGCCGGAGAGATCGTCTCCGTCGGCGCCGCCGCAATCCGCATCCGCAAGATCGGGGGAGCGCTGACAACGCTGCGCATCACCGACTCGACCGAGTACGCGCCCGGCGCCGAGAATTTGGAGCCGGGCCAATACATCCGCGTTCGCGCGGTTCGAGGCCCCGGCGGGCCGTTAACGGCCTTGACGATCCGGAGCGCGGACGTGGACCCCGCGGAAGCCGAACGCGCCGGCCGCAGCCGGGAGCGCGCCGCAGAGCAGACCCGCTCCTCCGCAAGGGGCAGCGGCGAGAAAACCGTGCCGCCCGCGGGCGGTCTCGACGACCCCGGCCCCCCGGTTCTGCGGCGAAGAGAACCCGGAGACCGCTCCCCCCTCGAACGGCGCAAGCCGACCCAAGCGGAGCAGCCGCCTCCCGATTTCGACTTTACGCCCCAGGCCGAGCAGTACGACGACCCCGTGCTGGCCAAAGCGGTCGCGGTCAATGCGGACGCTTCCAGGCTGCAAAAGAACTTCATCTGCCGCCAAGCAACCAGGCGTTTCGAGAGCCGCAACCTCGGCAAGAAAT
Source organism: uncultured Bryobacterales bacterium (assembly GCA_958295955.1). Lineage (GTDB taxonomy): Bacteria > Acidobacteriota > Terriglobia > Bryobacterales > UBA6623 > CATQHP01. Next base: position 320,858 of record OY282420.1, read on the forward strand.
GGAAGGAACTCGACCTGATCGAAGCGGAAGTCCTCATCGTTCAAAACGAGGGACACTACCAGGAACTCAAGAAGAACGGCAAGGCGACCGCCGGGACAATGAAAGATCAAGGCGGAACCTGGTCCATCGGCGAGTACGGCGCGATGCTGTACAACCTGTTCGTACACGGCAACGCGGAGCGGGCCGAAAGAGCCGGCGGCGAACCCGACGAGTTCGGCATTCCCTACGCATACCGAATCGGACGCAAACAGTCCGATTGGACGCTTCACTTCACCAACGGAACCTACGCCACCGCATACGACGGACGATTCTGGGTACGCCCCGAGTCCGGCAATGTCACAAAAAGCGAGATGACGGCCATCGATCTGCCCGCGGACTACCCGTTGCGCACCGTCTTCGTCAGCGTCGATTACGGCACGGTCACGGTTGACGGACAGGATTACCGGCTACCCGTCAGCGCCGTGACGCAGAGTTGCATCCGCCACTCCGCGCGCTGCAACCGGAACGACATCTTGTTTACCGACTACCGCCGATTCGCCGCCGAATCGTCGATTTATCAGACCGAATCCAAAATCGAGTTCGGCGGGGAGGCCGCTGCGGAGAGCGGCGACGGGGAAGCGCCGAGCCAAGCTACGCCCGGTGAGGAGTCACGCTGAAAGTTTCAACAGCCGCGCGGCGTTGTCGTGCAGAATCTTCCGCACGGCGGCGTCATCGGGCGCCAAGCGCCGCACCGCGGCTTGGCTTTTCCCGCCAATGCAATCCGGGCCGTTTGCCGCCGAGTCGTTGCAGTCGCTTGCCCAGACGAGGCGATCCTGGTGTCTGGCGAGGAACTCCCGCGCATGTTCTTCGTCGCGCAACATCGAATTGAGCCCCGATCCGGCCGAAAGATCGCCGTACACGTTGGGGTAGTCGGACAACAGGCGGTCGGTGACGCCGCCGGGCGTAACGGGAGTCTGCGGATACATGACGGCCTGATCGTGGGCGGCGTCGATATTCCCCCACCACGTCTGCGCATGACCGATGAACGTCACGCCGGGAAATTTCTCGAGCATCTCGTGAAACCGCTCGATACCGAGGTTGTAGGCTTCATGTTGAAAGTGCAGCAGCACCGGGACGTCGAAGTCGCGGGCGATCGAGTACACCAACTGCATCGCCGCGGAATCGCATTCCACCGGGAATTTCTGCTCGCCGATCCCGCGCGCTCCGGATTGCAGGTATTTTTCGAGAACCTGCCGCGTTTCCGCGATATCGGGCAGCTCGTTGGCGAAATAAACGAACTCCTGCGGATAGCGCCCGCTCAGCGCGGCGACGGAATCGTTGCCGCGAGCGTCCGCGGCCAAGCCGTAGCGCGAGCCCGCAGGCAGCAAGACCGTGCGCGAAACCCCCATCGCCCGTTGGTGAGCGGCCAGAGCATCGTCGGAACGGCCCCGGTAATTGGTGTGTTGATGAAAGTCGATGACGGGCGCCGCAGCCTGCCGCTGCGGCTGCGAGCAGGCCGCGGCGCCCGCCGCGAGGGCGAAAAAAGATCGACGGTCGACCGCCGTCATGCCCCGCGCTGTCCGTCGAGCACGCCGCGCATATAGGCGAACGACTTGGCCATGCCGACCTGCGGCGCGTCGGCGTCGATCTCGAACTCGAGACCGACCACCCCGGCGTATTTGCGCTTCTTGAGCATGTTGAAGATTGCCGCGACCGGCATCTTGCCCTCGCCCACGGGAACCTGGCTGCGCTTATCGGAGAAATCCGCGAGGTCTTTGATATGGAAGTCGTAAATGCGCGACCATGCGCCGTCGATCTCTTCGAGGATATCCGCGCCGGTGCGCACCGCGTGGCCGACATCGACGCACAGGCCCATGCGCGGGTCCATATCCTTGACCTGTTTCATCACGTCGCTCGCCGCCGGATAGTAGCGGTCCTCGGGACCGTGATTGTGGATGGCCATCTTCATGTCGTACTCGATCGCCAACTTTTCGATCGCCGCCAGGTTGGAGTGCTTCGGCGCGCAAACCATAACGGGGATTCCGGCCGCCTTGGCGTATTTGAAGTAGCGCTCCAACTCGTCTTTGTCGTCGCTCTTCAAGCTGATGTTGCCGCCGGACACGATTTGCAGCCCGGCCTTCTCGAACTCCGCTCGAGCCGCTTTCAACTCGTCTGCGGAGAGGTAGTAGGGCATGTGAAACGCCTTGACGTTGACGTATTGGATGCCGAGGCTTTTGACGATCTCGATTGCCTGCGACCGGCTGAACTTGCGCAGCGAATACGTGGCGACGGCCAGCTTGACGTCTCCCCAGTGATGCGTCTCCATCGTGGGCGCGGCGGCGGCCGAAGCCGCAGCGGGCGCGGCGGCGGCAGCGGCTGCTGCTCCACTCAAAAAAGAACGGCGGCTTGTAACGGCGCTCATGGCGATAACCTCCCCGGACGCCCTTTCGGGCGTCCACCGCGATTTTAGCACCATGCGCGGGCGGCTGTCAGGCGAATGTCCACTCAACCAGCGGCTTGGCCGAACCGACGCGGCGCAACGCGGCCCTGCGGCAATCGACTCGGCCGGAAAGTCCGCCGAACCCCACGGCGAAATAGGTGAGCCACTGCCGGCTTGAAAACGAAACTTCCACGCGGCGCCACCTGCCGTCGGCGGCAATGCTTATTTCCTTTTTACCGGCGCCGCGCATCTTTTCCACCGTCCCCCAGCGCATCTCCGCCGGCGAGCCGTCCTGCGAACGCAACTCCAACGCCAGCGTCATCTCTCCGCCCTCGGTCACGTAAGGGACGACAACTTCCTGCGCCCGGCGGCCGCGCCCGCTCCATTCCATCGTGAGCATCCCTTCCGCCTTCGACAGCAGGCCGTTGTTCGCGTACCAGCCGTCGACCATCGTGCGGTATGCGTATTCGGCCGGCAGCGGGTCTTCCGGCGTTCCGCCCTGGTCGTTGCTCGTTTCGACCCATTCGTCGAGCGCCGCGGTCAGCTCGGCAAGTTTCTCCGCATGTTGCGGATTCTCGGCGAGGTTGTCGATTTCATGGGGATCGCTTTCCAGATCGAACAACTCGAATTCCGGCCGCCGCTCGGCCATCCATTGCGCGGCGGCCCCCGTAAGCTTGCCTTCCGCATGCAACTGACGCATCGCCTGCAGCGCGGGGTAGCTGGTGTCCTTGTAGTGATTTCTCTGGCTGTACGGACGCTCCGGCATGAAATTGCGGATGAGCTTCCAGCGTTTCGTACGCACCGAGCGGATACGGTCGACCGTCTCGTCGCAGCGGTCGCGGGCGGAAAATGCGTAGCGGGGTTCGGGGTCGGCGTCGGGCCCGATGCATACCCTGCCCTGCATGTTCGCCGGAGGATCGATGCCGGCAAGCTTCAGCGACGTCGCCGCGATGTCGATGTGCTGCATCAACCGCTCGTCGACCGAGCCCGGCAAAAAGTCGTCGGGGCGGAATTTTTCGGGAATGCGCACGATCAACGGAATCAGAATGCCCTGCTCGTAGAGCCACTGCTTGCCGCGGTGCAGCGCTTGACCGTGATCGCCGAAAAAGAAAACGATCGTATCTTCGTAAACGCCCTCGTCCTTCAGCCGCTGGATTACCTTGCCGACCTTCACGTCGAGGTGCTGGGCGGTGTCGAGATAGAGCGCGATATCGTCGCGCACGACCGGGTGATCGGGATAGTAGGGGGCAAGCTCGATGTCGCCGGGGTTGACGGGAGATTCGGCGAACCGCTTGAAGGCGCGGTGCGTTTCCGGAAAATTGATCTGTGCGTAGAAAGGCTGCCCCGCGGCGCGCTCGCTCCAATCCTCGCCGTCGAACGCCGGGTAGTCGAAACCGTAGTTGAAATCGGTCTTGCCGCCGGCCGTGAGCCCCGGCGCGGGGGTTTTGGAGTTCGACGTATGGTAACCGGCCCGGCGGAAGTAATGCGTATGGGTATGCACTCCCTCGGGCAGTTTGTAGCCGTCGCCGCGGTGGCTGCGGTGGTTATGCCCGCCGACGGAAGTCTGGAACATCCCGACCATCAGCGCCGAGCGCGCCGCCGAGCAAACCGGCGCGGTACAGATGCAGTTCGTATAGCGGACGCCTTCCTGCGCCAAACGGTCGAGGTGCGGCGTCTTGACGAGCTTGTTTCCGTAGCAGCCGAGGTCGGGTGAAAAGTCTTCGGCAAAAATCCACAGGATGTTGGGCTTGGCCTTCTCGCCGCCGCAGCCGGACGCGGCCAAGCCGCCCGCCGCGCCCGACGTTCGCAAGAAATCGCGTCGATTCATGGCGCTTATTGTATCCGGTGGAAGGCGGCGTCAGCGCACTTCGAACGAGCGGCGCTCGGTAAACGCGGCTTGCCCGATATTGTCGCGGACATTCAACACAACCGTATAGCGCCCGCGCGGGATTGTCTTTTCGAGGTCGAGGCGAAACTTCGCGGGCAGCCATAGGCGCGGATAGAACGGGCTGCCCGTTTCGCCGCGGGAATCGAACTCGAACAGGGTCTCGCCCTCGCCGTCGATCACGCGCATGTCGGACTCGACATCGAAAGTATTGTCTTCGCGGGTCTTGTAGCCCGTGATGTAGAACTCCGCCCAAATTTCCTCGCCCGCGCGGTAAAGCGGCTCGTCGAGCTTGGCGCCGCCGGCCGCTTTCGCAAAACCGAAATTCCGAATCGCGAGACGGTCGGACGTTTCTACGCGGCTGCCGTCGACGACGATCGGCACGGACGCGCGAACCGCCGCCCCTGCGAGACGGTCCCTGACCTCGATCTCGATCTTGTACGTCCCTCCGCCGGCGTGCGCGGGAATCTCCGGCGAATAGCGGACGACCGGCATCCACTCCTCGTCTTGCGGGGCGAGATCGGTGTCGAATCTGCCGCCTTCCGCGCCGTATATGCGCTTGCCGTCGGGGTCGAGCGCCTCAAGCCGATATTCCAGGTCGACGCGGTAATCGTTGCTGACCCGGTAGCCCTTGATCTGGAAGTAAAGATGAACCGTCTCGCCCGGAAAGTAGCGGCTGTCGGCAGGTATCGCGTACCCGTCGCGGCTATCGAGCAGATCGAGATTTACGAGCTCGAGGCCGGCGACCGTCGCGCTTGCGGTCTCGTCGGCGCGGGCGCAAGGCGACAAAGCCAACGCCGCAAGCGCGGCGGCCGCAAATGTCCGCCGCCCGAAGGATTGCGCGCCGCTACGCCGCCTGCTTGCGCTCTCCAGCTTCTTTGAGCACCGCCTCACCGTTCGCATATTCGTAGATTTCGCGGACAGTCGAATCCGTTCCCAGCTTAACAAGGGCCTCGATATCGAGATGCGCCTCGGCCGCGTCGAGTTTCTCGATTGAGGCGAAGATCTCCGGGCTGCGCGGCAGATACATCGGGCAGCAATCCGCGAAAGGCTCGGTCGAAATAGCGTAGGTGCCGATCTGCCGCGCCAAGGTCATGATTTCCTCCTTGTCCGCTCCGCAGAGCGGCCGGTAGAGCGGCAGCGCGGAGGCGGCGCCGACGGCGTTCATGTTGGCGAGAGTCTGGGATGCGACCTGCCCGATGCTGTCGCCCGTGACGAGTCCGCGCGCCTTATGCCGCAAAGCCAGCCGCTCGGCGATGCGGATCATCATCCGGCGGTAGATCAAGATGCGGAAGCTCTGCGGAGCTTTCGCCACGATCTCCCGCTGAATGCGGTCGAACGGGACCAGGTAGAGCTTCGAAGCGCCTTGATAAACCGTGAGCCGGCGCACCAGTTCCCGAACGACCGGCTCGCTCTCGTCGCCGGGCGCGGCCGGACTGCCGTGAAAATGAACGAACCCCAGACGGACGCCGCGCCGAATGATTTTGTACGCAGCGACGGGCGAGTCGATACCCCCGGACAACAGACACAACAGGCGTCCGCTGGAGTTCGGCGGCAGGCCGCCGATGCCGCGCGCCTTGCGGGCGTAGAGCACCGCCCGATAGTGCGTGACCTCGATGAAACAGGTGCGGCCGGGGTTTCTCAGATCGACCGCGACATTCTGCCCGAGCCGCCGCGCCTGTTGGGCAATGGCCGCGCCGATGCGGCGCTCGATCTCCAGAGAGCGCAAAGGGAATTGCTTGTTCGCGCGTTTGGCGCGAACCGCAAACGACCGGAATCCGCCGTCAGCCATCAGTTCGAGAGCCGTTCGCTCGATTGCGTCCAGCGACAAATCGACGGCGCGGCCCAGGCCGATGTTGGCGATTCCGGGGACCAGGGTAAGCCGCCGCAGCGCTTCTTCGGCGGCGGCGGCGTTCTTGAGAAAGATCAGAATCCGCTGGTCCTCGCGGACAAGCGGCTCTTTGGCAACCCCTTGCAGCGCGCGCTTGACGGCAGCGCACAAATTGCGAACAAAAAAGTTGCGGTTGCAACCTTTCAGCCAGATCTCCCCGAAATGAATCAGCAAAACCTGCATGCGCCGCCCTGGACCGATTATAGGCGCCGCCCGGCGGGCGGGGTAAAATAGCGGGCTACAGATGAAACTCTGCACGTTCGAGCACGCCGGGGCCTGCGCAGCCGGCATCGTCATCGAAGACCGCATCCTGCCGCTGAGTTCCGTCAACAGGAAACGCGGCGCCAACTTTCCCACCGAGATGCTCGCTCTGATCGAGTCGGGGCAGATCGAGGCGTTGCAGCGACTCGCAGCCGACATCGAGGCCGAGATCCCGATTGCCGAGGTCCGCTTGCGCATTCCCTACAACAACCCCGGCAAGGCGTGGTGCATCGGGCTCAACTACCGCTCCCACGCCGAAGACCTGAACGAAAAGCAGCCGGATGAGCCGGGCAGCTTCATGAAGCCGCGCTCTTGTTTCTTCGAGCCGGGCGGCGCGGTCGAGTTGCCGCCCGAGGAACTCACCCGAGAGGTCGATGCCGAAGGCGAGTTGGCCCTGGTGTTCGGCAAACGCTGCCGGGATGTCCCCATCGAGCGCGCCGCCGACGTTCTGTTCGGCTACACGACCGCCCTGGACATGACCGCTCTCGATATTCTGGCGAAGAATACGCGCTATCTCCAGCGCGCGAAGAGCTTCGACACGTTTTTCACTTTCGGCCCGGTCATCGTCACTGCGGACGAAATTGACGACGTTGCCTCGCTGGAAGTGGCGACCGTGCATAACGGCGAAGAATTCTCAAAGGATTCGGTCCGCAACATGAGGCACAGCCCCGCCAAGCTGGTCGCCTTCCACTCCGAGGTGATGACCTTCGAACCGGGAGATATTCTGTCCACCGGCTGCCCGAAGGGCGCGAGGATCCAACCCGGCGATACCGTGGAAGCCCGGGTGGCGGGAGTGGGGCGGCTGCGAGCATCCGTAAGCCGCCGCAAAAAAGTTCCCTGGACGGCGGGCTAAGCGCGCAAGCGGCCGGCTTGCGGAATCATCGCGATCCGTCCAAAGGGCGAACGCTGACTTCCTTGAACCAAACGGTGGAATTCTTGTCGTGATTCTGCAGGCCGATGTAGCCTTCGTCGGGCCGCGGGCCGCGCCGGGGTTCGAACCACTTGGTTCTCGGGGGCGCCTCCCCGCCGCCGTGGAATTCGTTCACTTGCTTGCCGTTGACGCTTACCCGCGTGAGTTGGCCGTCCAAGACGATTTCCATCGTGTTCCAACCGTCGGCGGAGGCGGGAAATTCCTCCGCCGACGAGAGCGAGTAGAGCGATCCCGTGCGATGAAATTCGTCGCCGGAATCCTGAATCTGGACCTCGTAACCGCGATGCACGGGGAACCAGGGGTCGTTCGGTTTTTCGGGGATGCGGATGAATACCCCGGCGTTGGCCCGCGAACTCTCGGGCTTGTAAACGATGCGCACGACCGCGTTGCCGATTTTTCTGCCGTCGTAAGCAAGCAGCCCCATGCCGCCCACCGTTTTGAGAGCGCCGTCCTCAACGACGAACTCGCCGGGGCCGGTATGCCTCCAACCGGTCATATCGACGCCGTTGAAGAGTTGCTCGCCTTCCGGCTCGGGCGGGGCGCAAGCGAAAAACAGCAGGAACGCGGCCGCAGTCACAAGGAGTTTCATAGCCATAACAGGATAGTCGAATCGAGAGCCGGCCGCGAACGGCCGCGCAGGAGTCAGCGCAGCTTTCCGTCCGCGGTCAAACGGAACCGGCGGCCGCGCCATATGACCGTGTTGCCGAAGAACGCCCCGAACCACGCCGGCAGCGCGGCGATATCCTGCAGCGGGACCAGCCAGAAATAGCGCAGCGTCAGACGGTCGCCGAGAACCGCGCCGCCCACCGCAAAGAGCGCGGCCAAGCGCAAGAGGGCGCAGATTCCCAGTAGCCATACGCTCCATGCGGCGCCGCCGGACAGCGGAACGGCGAGCAGAGCCCAAGGCAGAGGATTCATGAAAATCTGCCCGACATAGCCCCGCGGCCGCGAGCGGCGCGTCGAGCGGTTCCAGCGCAAGCGGTGACGGAAACTCGCCGCGAAGCGGTCGGCGCCGATGTGGTGCTCCACCACGTTCCGCGCAAGCCGCACCTCGAAGCCCGCCGCGCGCGCCCGTTGCCCCAGGACAAAATCCTCGGCCAGATATTCCCGGAGGGATTCGAATCCGCCGGCGGCCGCGAGACAATCGCGCGAAATCGCCATCGTGGGGCCGACGGCGAAATCCATCGGCGCCAGCATTTCCGCCAGCAGCACGCCGCCCCAAAACTCGGTGTTCATGCCCAAGGCTTCCAGCAGCGACCAGAAGCTCGGCCCCGGCGCCGCGCGGTAGGGGCAGGTCACGACTCCCGTCTTTGCGGTGGAAAATTCAGAGACGATGCCGGCGAGGCAGTCTGCGTCCGCTCGAATGTCGCTGTCGCTGATAACCAGCAAGTCGTGCCGCGCCGCCGCGGCCATCGCCTGCAGCGCAAAGACCTTCTCATTCGGACACGGGGGCTCGCCGGTTACCAGAATTTTCACGGGAACGCGCGGATACTGCCGGCTCAGCTTCCGCGCCGCCTTCAGGGCAGGGTCCTCGGCTTCGCGCGCCGCGAACAGAAGCTCGTAACGCGGGTAGTCGAGATCGAAAAACGAGCGGAGATTCCGCTCCAGTTCGGGTTCGTCTCCGGCAAGGGGCTTGAGCACGCTGATTGCGGGCCGGGCCGGGCCGGCGGCGGCCGGCGGCGGTTTGCGCCGGCGGAAGCGAACGGCTGCAAAAATCGTCAGCAGGTAAACGATGCAGCCGCCCAGGACGATGCCGGCGGCGAGGAACGCCAAGGTCAAGAGATCTTACTTGATGCTCTCGTCCTTCTCGACTTTACCGTCGCGAAGGTGGACAACGCGATGGGCGTACACCGCAATGTCGGGCTCGTGCGTCACCAGAATGATCGTGTTGCCTTGCCGGTGCAAGACATCGATGACGCCCATGATTTCGTTCGAGGTCGCCGAATCGAGGTTGCCTGTCGGCTCATCGGCGAGGATGATCGACGGATCGCCCGCCAGCGCCCGCGCAATCGCCACCCGCTGGCGCTGACCGCCCGAGAGCTCGCTCGGTTTGTGGTACATGCGGGGGGTCAGATCTACTTGCTGCAGGGCGTGCCGGGCCTTTTCGAGGCGCTGCTCCGGGGACAGCCCGGCGTAGATCAGCGGCAACTCGACATTCTGCAAGGCGGTCAGCCGCGGCAACAAGTTGAACGTTTGAAAAACGAACCCGATTTCCTTATTGCGGATGTGCGCCAATTCATCGTCGCTCATGGTGCTGATGAGTTGGCCGGCGATGAAGTAGTCCCCCGCCGTCGGCGTATCGAGAGCGCCGATCAAATTCATGAAAGTCGATTTCCCTGAGCCGGACGGCCCCATCAGCGCGACGTATTCGCCGTACTTGATGCTCATGTCGATGCCGTCCACGGCATGTATCTCCTGATCGCCCATCACGTAGGTCTTGCGCAATCCGTAAGTCTGGATGACAATACCGTCCGCTTTGAGTTGCTTGCCGAGTTCTTCCCGGTCCGATACGACTGCCGGCGCCATAAATCCCATTCTCTATTATGGCGAGCGCAGGCGCCGTGGAGTTACCTTGCGGGCGCCGCAAGCAGCATCAGAACGGCGCCGCGGGCGGGCGTATCTCCCGGCGAGACCGCGATTTCCGCAACGACGGCATCCCGGGGGGCGCGCAGAACAAACGTATCCGCGAGAGCATCGAGGCGTTCGAACATGCGCCGGGCCTGGGCCAGACTTCGGCTCTCCGGGCGAACATCGGGAACGGGAAGCCGGTCGGCCGCCTCCCGAGCGGACTTGGCCTCCAGTCTGCGGGACTCCATATCTTGCTTGCGCCGCTCGTATTCGACACGCGCCAGCAGCCCCTCGTCGAACAACTCTTGCCAACGCGCGAAGTCTTGCAATGCGGCCCGATAGTCCGTTTCCAGGCGGCGGACGGCCTCCGCGCGAACCCGCGCCTCGGTTTGCCTTGCGGCGGCGGACCGTGCTTCCACCGCTGCGGCGTCCGCCTCCAGCCGCCGCAGTTCATCCTGCGCCGCGGCGCGCTTGCCGGCAATAGCCAAATCGCGCAGCACGAGCAGGGGCTGCCCTGCCGCGATTCCGTCGCCGGCCGCAACGGGCGCCTCAAGCACCTTGGCGAGACGCGGGGTGCGGATAGCGATCGTTTCGCGGGCAACCGAGCGCGCGGGAAGCGGCATCCGCTCCGCCAGCGGCGTTGCCGCGGGCGGGGTAACGGCCCGTCTCTGCCCGCGGGGAAACGGAACGGACAGCACGGCAAGCGCCAAGCCGACCGCCGTCAGATTTGCAATGACCGCGCCCAACTGCCCGCCTCAGTCCGCTCTTTCGATCCCCAATTGCTCCCAGATCGGATCGACCCGCGCCTTGACGGCCTCGTCCATCTCGATCAGGTCGGGCCAGGGCCGCCGAAACCCTTCCTGCGGCCACTTTTTCGTAGCGTCGATACCGACCTTCGAGCCGTAATCCGCAAGCCGGCTCGAGTGGTCGAGCGAATCGATCGGGCCGAGCGTGAATTGCAGGTCGCGCTCGGGGTCGATGTTGTTCAGAGCGCGGAACGCCGTTTCGCTGTAATTCTGAACGTCGACGTCGTGATCGACCACGACGATGCACTTGGTGAACATCGCCTGCCCCAGCCCCCAGATCGCGCTCATCACCTTGCGCGCGTGGCCGGGATAGGACTTGCGAATCGACACCAGCATCAAATTGTGAAAGACGCCCTCCGGGGGCATGGCCATATCGACGATCTCGGGAAGCTGCAAACGAAGCAGGGGCAGGAAAACCCGCTCGATCGTCTTGCCCATGTAGTAGTCTTCCATCGGGGGCTTGCCGACAATGGTCGTCGCATAGATCGGATTCTTGCGCTGGGTGATGCACTCCACGTGAAAAACGGGATACTCGTCGGCCAGCGAATAGTAGCCGGTGTGATCCCCGAACGGCCCCTCGGTGCGCAACTCGCCGAGCGTCACGCGGCCTTCGAGAACGATCTCGGCGTTCGCCGGAACTTCGAGATCGACTGTCTTGCACTTGACCATCTCGACGGGCTTGTTGCGCATGAAACCGGCAAACAGCATCTCGTCGAGGTCGGGAGGCAGCGGTAGAATCGCGGAAAACACGGTCGCGGGGTCCGCGCCGATGGCGACGGCGACATCCATGCGCGTCTCGCGGCCCTCGGACGCCAGCCGCCGGTAGTGCTCGGCGCCCTGTTTGTGGGTCTGCCAGTGCATGCCGGTCGTGCGCTCGTCGAAGACCTGCAAGCGGTACATGCCGCAATTGCGCTTGCCGCTAATCGGATTCCGCGAAAAGACCATGGGCAGCGTGATGAACGGCCCCGCGTCTTGGGGCCAGCAGGTCAGCACGGGGTAGTCGTAAAGCGAAAAATTTTCGGTTTTCACGACTTCCTGGCAAGCGCCCGAGCGCACTTCACGCGGGAAAAAGTTGCCGATCTCCGCCAGTTTCGGCAGCATCTTGAGCTTGCCGACAAGCCCTTGCGGGGTCTTCATCTCGAGGTACTCGGCGATGCGGTCCGCCAAGGACTGCACGTCATCGACTTCCAGCGCCAACTCCATCTTGCGCATCGAGGCGAAGGCGTTGATCAGCACCGGGATCGTATGGCCGCGGGGGTTCTCGAAAAGGAGCGCCGGGCCGCCGCTCTTCACCGCCCGGTCGGCCAACTCGGCGATCTCCAGGGCGGGATCGACCTCGGCGGAGACGCGCTGGAGCTCGCCGTGTTTCTCCAACGTCTCGATGAAATTTCTCAGATTGGAGTACGCCATGGAACCATTAACCCATCAAGCTAGCAAACAGCGGCTTGCCAAATCCGCGCGCCCGACGGTTTGCAAGCCGCGGGTGCTCCGACAGTCCATGGCGCGGGCGCGGCGGCCCGCTCGAGTATCGACTATCGAGAGGGCGCGTTGCGGGCGATGACGAAGTCGCGCTCGTACATTTCGAAGACGGTGGGCGCGAGCCCCAGACGCCGGTAGGCCGCCTGCGCGGCCACGTTATTCCTTTCGACATAAAGGCGCACGCCGCAGACGTTCTCGTCCTCGGCGAGCTCGAGAATTCGGCCGTACAGAGCGCTCAACACGCCCAGCCGCCGATATTCCGGAAGCACGTAAACGCTTTGCAGCCACCAGAAGGTCCCGTTGCGCCAGTCGCTCCATTCGTAAGTAAGCCCTGACTGCCCGATCGCCGAGCCGGCGGCTTCCGCCAGCAAATAGAAGCCGCGGCTCTTGGCGCACAGCAAACCGTTGACGCCTGCCCGCAGGCGATCCCGGTCGAGATTCACGCCTTCCGACTCGCGGGCCAGCCGAGCATTGAATTCGACGATCGTCTCCAGATCCGCCGGCTGCGCCAAGCGAATAGTCATCTTGTCCGCATCGGGGCGTTCCGAGTTTTCGCGTTCGGGCTTCACGATGTTTTTAGTGTAGCAAGCGCCCGCAACTACGCCGGCGGATCGTCTTTTCCAATACAAGACGAGTCCTTTATCCGGACCGAAAGCGCCGCTCAAATCATTCGACTCACTCAAAATTTGCCGTAGGCTAACTTCTGAGACAGCACACCGGCAAATGGCAGCGGCAATCCGCCATGCAATCTACGTTAACCGTCAGCCGATGTTTGGGGATGGGGCTGCAAGAACCTGTGGAATAGACCAATATACGAGTTCATTTCGGTGAAATGACTCCCCGGTTGTCTTATGCGCCGTGATTCATTGGCCTGTCCGGCTCGTTTGAGCGATAGAGCAAGAGCCGAAGACAAATACAGCGATTCGTATGTAACATCCGACCGCCCCAGAAGCGTTGCCTGCGTCGATCTGCCGGCATGCACTTCCAGTTGAGTCAGGTTCAGCCGGTCCGGAAGCGGTTCGCCATATGTTTTCGTACCGGTTCTACCGTCGTACGACACGGCAAACATGATGTTTCGGTCATTGAGATCGGAAAGCCGGCCGCAGAATTCATCATGATCGACCTTTGGAAGATAACGTTGATCGCGATTTCCGCAAACGCCCCGATACGGCGGGTCCATGTATATGAGATCGTCTTTGGCGCAGTCTTTGAGAACATCCTTGTAATCCCAAGACGTGAGCTGCGTTCGCCCGCGCAACAGATGGGAAGCATGGCTGATTCGCCGGCGCATTTCCGATGGGCGGGCGCCCTTGCGTCGATTGTCCGGCGTATTGTTGAACTCGCCGTTCGCGTTGTACCGAATTGAAGCCTTGACGCAGCGGGCAAGCAGGTACAAGAAGTCTGCGGGATCGTGACGACCGTTGAAGCGCCGGCGCACTTCATCGAAATACTCGCGTTCCCTACCGAGTTGGTCGTTCCATAGATGTGCGTATCGATCGGCGATCTCACCAGGCCGATGAATGATCTCCCGCCACAATCGGATCAATGGAGAATGCGCATCATTGATCCAAAAACCGTCGGCGCAGCGGCGCGCGGCAACCATGATGGATAGTGCGGCGGAACCGGCGAACGGCTCTACGAAACGGGACATTCGGGCTGGAAGGTATTGCAGGATCGTTGGGGCGATCCGGCGCTTGCTTCCCTGATAGGGGATTGGCTGCGGCACATCGTTGGGGCCGTACATCCGTATATATCTTTTTCAAATCCGGTTTGCGAGCCGTTGCGAACTCCCATGATTCCGCGGCTGCCGATCCCCGACGATCGCCCGGTTCAGGTATTGGATGAACGGCGCAATCGCCTGAAAATGCTTCGTGATCGCCGCGGCGACGCCGGGCGACTCGATTTCGCTTGCGGGCAGCACGGCGCCCGCCAGGAACTGCTTGTAAACGAGCAAATCGGCAGCCGGATGGTCGCGGGGGAATCCCTTGGGAATGCGTTTGAGCCTCTCGCCCTCGATCCCCGTGAAAAGTTTTTTGAACATACGGTTGGCGACGACCGCCCGCAACTCATCGGGATCCGCGGCGATCCTCCGGCGGATCTTCAGCAACTCCGCGGAGCCGGGCGCATAGACTCCGCCGCCGACAAGCAACTCGTCGGCGGAAAAATGAAAGTAGTACCCGGCGCCCGCGTGTTTCTCGGGACCGCGAAAGGCGAAGACCGCGGCGGCGTGAGTTTTGTACGGGCTCTTGTCTTTCGAGAAGCGAACGTCGCGATAGATGCGGTACACCGCCTTGCGCGGATCGGTCACGTACCCGGGCGAGCAGCGGTCCAGCTCGGTTCCCAACTCATGGACCAACTCGATCAGCGGCGCGCGGACGCTTTGCTCGTATCGCGTCTTGTTCTGCAAAAACCAATCGCGGTTGTTGTTCGCGGCAAGCTCGCGGAGAAACGCTCGCGCGTCAGGCGAAAACCCCGGGAATCGTGACGGCATGGTCGCTGCTAAAGGGGCAGTTGCGCAGCGCCGCGCGCGGACGGAAAAATCTTCGCTGCCGAGCGGCAAGGCATTCCGCTAAGAGGCGGCGGCGCCGGGTTGGCCGGGAGCTTCAGTATCCGCGGCGGGCGGAGGAGCCGCGGCAACGTTCTTCTTCGCCTTCGCCGGCCTTTTCTGATTTTTCTTGGGGCCGATCATCATGCTCATGGAGCGGCCCTCGATACGCGGCGTCGTCTCGGGATTGCCGTATTCCTCAACGTCCTTCGCCAAACCTTGAAGAATCCGCTCGCCGATATCGGCGTGAGTGATTTGCCTGCCCCGAAAGAAAATCGTCGCCTTGACTTTCTTGCCTTCCTTGAGAAACCGCAGGGCGTGATTCTTCTTGAACTCGTAGTCGTGCTGGTCGGTATCCGGACGGAACTTTACCTCTTTGACTTCGACGCGCTGTTGTTTCTTCTTGGCCTCGTTCTTCTTTTTCTTCTCCAGGTAGGTGTACTCGCCATAGTCGATCACCTTGGCGATGGGCGGCATCGTATTGGGGGAAATGACGACAAGGTCAAGCCCGAGATCTTTCGCGCGCCGGATGCCTTCCTGGGTCGGCATGACCGCCGTTTCGCCATCGGGGAAAACGACGCGCACCTCGCGGGCGCGGATCGTCTCGTTTACATTCTGTCGTCGAACCCTACGGAAAGAGCGAAAACGTCTACGAAAAATGAGTCATCTCCTTGAATTGGCGTCGGGAGGGCATGGCGAGCGATGAAAAGCGGCTCCCGCATCTCGCGGCAAGCGCAGCCCCCACTGATTCATAGATTCATCGCACCGCCGACAGCGCCCGCAGAAACCGGAGTCGGCCGCTCGCCGGCGGCGCTCAAATTTCATGCCAGCGTTGTCATGGTAGCACGAAAGCCGAATTGTCAAGTTTCGCCAACCCAAAGTTTCGCCCCAAGGCCGCGCGGCGGCCTGCTTGACAACAAAAATCGAGCGCGCCTAACATAGGTCTGCGGCTGCCTGCCGCATGCGGCCGAACGCGCATGATCAAGTACGACATCGTCAACCACGTTGTAAACCGCACGGGTCTGAGCAAGACCAGAGCCGAGATGGCTATCCAGGCCGTATTCGATTCCATGAAGCGCGCGTTGGAAAACGGCGAGCGCATCGAGTTGCGCGGATTCGGGATATTCAACGTCCGCCCGCGCAAGACGGGCATCGGCCGCAACCCGCGCACCGGCGAAGAAGTGATCATCTCGCCGGGCAAGGCCGTGCGTTTCAAGCCGGGGAAAGACCTGCAATCGCTATAGCGGTCCGCGGCTGAAGTCACGCGGGCGGCGTCACGCGTATTTCTGAATCGTGGGCGTGATCACCATCTCCGGGATGCAGGCCCGCGGGTGCAGAGTCGCCGCCAGCAGCGCGGCTTGAGCCAGATCTTCCGGCTGCAGCATCGCGGCCCGCCGGGCGGCGTCGGGAACGACCGGGCGGTTATCCAGAATCGGGGTATTCACTTCGCCCGGACAGATCACGCAGGAACGGATGCCGCGGCCGCCTTCTTCGAGATGCGCCGCCAAACCCAACGAACGCACGCCGTGCTTGCTGGCGCTGTAACCGGCGCCGGCGATCGCCGCCGTGCGCACGCCGGCGGTCGAGGAGATGGTAATCAACACGCCGTCCCGCCGCTCGCGCATCAACGGCAGAACCGCGCGCATCAGATAGAACGGCCCGTTCAGGTTCACCGCCACCATGCGCTCGAAATCCTCGGGCGACAATTCATCGAGGGCGCGCGCGGGGACGTTCGTGCCGGCGTTGTTGACGAGAATATCGATCTGCGGCAGGACGCCGGCAGCGAAGGCAACCATAGCCTCCGCCGCTTCGCGGTCGGAGACGTCCAACGCATAGGGATGGAGGCGGCCGCCCGCCGGACCCGCTGCGGCCTTCGCCCGTTCCAGCTTGGCCGGCGTCCGGCCGACGGTGACGACCGCCGCGCCCTCCTCGGCGAAACAGCGCGCCACGGCCTCGCCGATCCCGCTTCCGGCGCCGGTCACGATTGCGCCTTTCCCTTGCAGCCTCATCCTCTTGCCTCCCGCGATCGAGCAGGACCCGCCCCGCCGCCCAAGCGAACGGCGGGCGGTCCAAGCCGATTATAATAGCCCCTGGAGCTTCCATGAAGCAGACCATCGTCGTCATCGAAGACGATCAGGACCTGTGTACGCTGCTCGCGTACAACCTGAGCCGCGCGGGCTACGACGTGCAAACCCTGCATCGCCTGCAGGGCGCCCCGGAATTGATTCAGGCTTCTGCGCCAAGCCTGATCATTCTGGACGTGATGCTGCCGGACGGCGACGGTTTCGATTTTTGCCGCAGACTGCAGCGCGACCCGCTGCTCGGCGGCATACCGATCTTCTTCCTGACTGCGCGAACGCAGGAAATCGACCGCGTCCTGGGGCTGGAAATAGGCGGCGACGACTACATTACAAAGCCGTTCAGCCCGCGCGAACTCATCGCGCGCGTGAAGGCTCGCCTGCGCCGCTCGGACGAGCCGGCGGAAAAACCTCTCGAAGCCGGCGGCTTGAAAATCGATCCGAGTTCCCGCCGGGCCAGCCTTGACGGCAAGCCGCTCGATCTCACGGAAACGGAATTTTCCATCCTTTTGTTCTTCTGCTCTCATCCGGATCGAGCCTACACGCGCGAGCAGTTGCTCAAGCAAATCTGGGGCGACAACCACCACGTGACGCCGAGAAACGTCGACGTCCACATTCGCCGCCTGCGGAAACGTCTGGAAATCGAACCGAGCAGCCCCAAGTGGATTCAAACATTACGCGGACACGGCTATCGCTTCGAAGTCCCGTCATGACCGCAAGAATTTTTTTCAAGCTGACGCTGCTGGCGATTCTTCCGCTCGCCGCGGCCGCGTTCGCGGTGCAGTTTCTGGTCGCGCGCATCACGACCGCCAACCTGGAAGCGAATCTGGAGCAAAGTCTCAGAGAAAAAGCCAGCCTTGCCGAAGCCGCGCTGGCCGGGTTGGCGCCGGCGGAGTATCAATCCGCGAGTAAAGACATCGCTGCGCGCTCGCAGGCCCGCGTCACGGTCATCGACCCGGCAGGAGTTGTCCTGGCCGATTCCGAAGCGGACCCGGCCGTAATGGAGAATCATGCGGGGAGGCCGGAATTTGCACGGGCGCTGCAAGGAGAGCCGGCGGTCAGCCGCCGTTTCAGCACCACGGTCGGCATCGATTTTTTGTACGTGGCCGTACCTATGGAAGACGGCCGAGCGGTTCGCCTGGCGCTGCCCTTGTCGGCGATAGCGGCAATCGTCACCGAGAACCGATCGCGCATCACCGAGGTGACTCTTTATGTCGTGCTGCCGTTGATCTTGTTGACGGCGCTGTTCGCCCGCCGCATCTCCGGGCAACTTTCGAATATCGTCGCTTTCTCGAACGAATTGGCAAAGGGAAACTTCGATGCGCACATGGCCCAGCCTACCCGCGGCAATCTCGCGGAGTTGGACAGACTGGGCATGAGCCTGCAAACGACCGCGGGCAAGCTGCGCTCAATGTTCAATCAACTGCAAGACGAACGCTCGCGCTTCGCGGCGGCCGTAAACGGGATCGGCGAGGGCATTCTCGTAGTCGACCGCAAGCGTCGCATCGTCTTGTTCAATCCTTCCATCGAGCAGATGTTTCCCGACGAGAACCTGGCCCCGAATGCGCCGCTCGACGAGTGGTCGAATCGGGAGCTCCCCCGCCTTTTCGAGCAATCCATCGAGAACGGCAGACCGACGGCGATCGAACTCACCATCAAAGAGCCGACCGAGCGTTCCTGGCGCGTCTCCTGCGCGCCGATTACCAACCGCAAAGGCAAAGTGCAGGCAGTCGCCGCCGTATTTCACGACGTGACGGAGTTGGAGCGCATCGATCGCATGCGCCGGGACTTCGTGATTAACGTGTCGCACGAGTTGCGCACGCCGCTCTCGGTAATCAGCGGCTATGCCGAGACTCTGCTCGACGGCGCGCTGGACGATCCTGACAACAATCGCCGATTCGTAAAAATTCTGCTGCAGAACTCGCAGCGCCTGACCCAGCTCACAGCGGACCTGATGGCGCTTTCACAGATCGAGGGCAAGACCCGCGAATTCGAGCTCGCCGGCCACGCGGCCGCGGAACTTTTGCAGCAGGCGGCCGACGGCTTCCGCCCGCTGACGGAGCAGAAGTCGATCGCTCTCGAAGTCGCGCCCCTGAACGCCAACGTCAGCCTCAAGTGCGATGCCGGCGCGATTCACCAGATATTCGCCAACCTGTTGGACAACGCCGTCAAGCACACGCCGGCCGGCGGCAGGATTACGGTCGGCATCCGCGAGCGGGAGACGAAAATCGAGTTCTACGTGCGCGATACCGGGATCGGCATCCCCGCGGAACACATCCCCCGGCTGTTCGAGCGCTTTTACCGCGTTGACAAGGCGCGTTCGCGGGCGCTCGGCGGAACGGGGCTGGGGCTGGCCATCGTCAAGCACCTGGTGTTGGCGCATCACGGCTCGGTATGGGTCGAGAGCGAGCCCGGCGCGGGATCGACTTTCTGGTTTTCCCTGCCCTGCGAGCCGCAGCTTGCGGCGGCGGACGGCCCCGATTCACGCCAAGCGGCGCTCTTCTGAGTTACCCTATTTGCGTGATGCAAATTTCTTGCCTACGCCCGCTCGCCCTGTTCTGCCTTGCGGCAACATGCCTTCTCGGCGCCCCCGCGGCCAAACAGTTCAGGGCAATCTTCGATGGAGCGTCGCTGAAGGGATGGGAGGGAGACCCTCGTCTCTGGAGCGTTCGGAACGGCGCGATTGTGGGGCAGACCAGCGATGCCGACCCGATCGACAAGAACTCTTTTCTGATCTGGCGGCAAGGCGTCGTTGACGATTTCGAACTCAAGTTCGACTACAGAATTACCGGCGGCAACTCGGGCGTCCAGTATCGCGCCTTCGAAAAGCCGCAAGAGTGGGGCGCCTTCGTCATGGGCGGATTACAGGCGGATTTCGAAGCCGGCGAACGCCACACCGGCGGCCTATACGGCGAGCGGTCGCGAAAGATTCTCGCGCGGCGCGGGCAGAAAACCGAGATCGGCGCCGATCACAAACCGACCGTGACGGGCAAGCTGGGCGACCCGGCCACATTGCAAGCCCACATCGACATGGAAGGCTGGAACAGCTTCCACATCATCGCCCGCGGCAACCGCTACATCCACAAGATCAACGGCCAGGCGATGGTTGACGTTACCGACAACGACCCCACGGCGCCCCGCTCGGGCCTGATCGGCTTGCAGGTTCACCGCGGCCCGGCGATGAAGGTCGAGTTCCGCAACGTGATGCTCAAGCGGCTCTCCATGGCGGGCAAAAAGAAAGTGGTGCTGATCGGCGGCCGGAAAAGCCACGGTTACGGCGCCCACGAGCACAACGCCGGCGTCGATTTACTGGCCGGGGCGCTCAACGAAAACCACCCCGGCATCCATGCCGCCGCCTACCACGACGGCAATCCTGCCGACCCGACCGCGCTGGACAACGCCGATGCCGTTATCGTTTATGCCGACGGCGGGTCGCGCCACCCCTGGCTCTCGTACATGCGCAACATCGACCAGGCCGCCCGGCGCGGAGTAGGCATCGGGGCGCTCCATTTCGGCGTGGAAGTTCCCGCCGGCGAGCCCGGACAGAAATTCCTCGAGTGGATCGGCGGCTACTACGAGCGGTGGTGGTCGGTGAATCCGCACTGGAGCCTCGAACAAACGGAGCTTGCCGCGGAGCATCCGATCGCGAACGGAGTCAAGCCCTTCGCCGTCAACGACGAATGGTATTTCAACATGCGCTTCCGTCCGAACATGCGCGGCGTCTCGCCAATCTTGACCGCAGTGCCGCCGATGTCCACGATGTCGCGCCCCGACGGGCCGCACTCGGGGAACCCTTACGTGCGCGCCATGACCAAGCGCGGCGAGCGGCAGACTTTGGCTTGGGCGTCGGAAAATCCGGGCGGCAACCGAGGCTTCGGGTTCACGGGCGGGCATAATCACTGGAACTGGGGGCATCCGGATTTCCGCAAGCTCGTTCTCAACGCCGCCGCCTGGCTCGCCGGCGCGGAAGTTCCGGATACCGGCATCGAATCGGGACCCTACTCGCTGGAAGAGTTGCAAGCCGGCCAGGACTATCCGCCCTGGGGCAAGTACAAAAAGGCGGAAATCGAAGAAAATCTCCGCTCCTGGCAGTAGCGCGCGCCGGCAAGAGCGGCTGCGCTACAGTAGGCAACAATCGTCATGCGCTGCCTTGGTCTCATTGCCCTTTGGGGAGTCGCCGCATCCCTGTGCGCCCAGCAAACCAGCGGCTTCAAGATCACCTATGGAACCGAAAACCGCCGCCACGGCGCGGTGTGGAACGGAGGCGTGGACGACGCCTCGCGCGTGCGGCGGATTCTGGGCTGGCACTTGCACGACGACGACCGCTTGGCGCCCCCTGCGCGGTGGCAAATCACCATGCGCAGCGTCGGGGGCGACGTTGCCGCGCCCGGAATCGTCCTCGACCTCGCCGGACCCGAGACGGCGGCGATGAGCGTGCGCACCCGGCGCGGAGACATCGTTTTTCGGCCCGCGGAGATTGCTTACGGCAGAATCGCGAAAAGCTTCGGCATCGGCATCGAGCGGGTTCCCCTGCCCCACACCGTCACGACAGCCGCATTCGAAGATTCCCAGCCCGCGCTGATGCGCACCCGCTCGGGAGAATACTGGCTCGCCTGGATCGCCTACAAAACCCGCCGCCGCGATGGGTATTTCTACGCAGGCGCCGATGAAGTCCGCATCGCGCACAGCCCGGACGGCCGCCGCTGGTCCGGAGCGCAATCCATCACGCCGCCGGGCGACCATTTCCGCGTTGCCCTGGGCGAGGACTCGCAAGGCCGCATCTGGTGCGTTTACGGGCTGCAAACCGAACTCGGCTCCGGCAACTTCGATCTCTACGCCAAGTCGTTTGCCGGCGGCAACTGGTCGGACGCCGTCCGGCTCACCGACGACCCGCGTCCCGACGCATTTCACCGGCTGGCCGGAAACGCCGCGGGCGCTCTTGCCCTGGTCTGGGCAGGCTGGCGTGAGAACCCTGCCGGGGGCATGCCGCAAAGCGACATCTTTTTGCGCAGACTCGAAGACGGAGAATGGGGAAGCGCGGTCAACCTCACTGCATCGCCCGATGACGACTGGGAACCGTCGGTTGCCGTGGACTCCGCCGGAAGAGCGTGGGTTGCCTGGGACTCCTACGGCGCGGACGGCTACGACGTATTCGCGCGGCGGGCCGACCAATCCTCGCCCATAACCGTAGCGGCGACGCCCTTGGCCGAAATGCGCGCCCGCATCGCCATCGACGGCAGCGGCGATCCATGGCTCGCCTGGGAGGAAGGGACCGTCAACTGGGGCAAGGACACCGGTTACGAAAACCCCCGCCACCGCATCCATCTCAAGAAGAACGGCAGCCGGCTCTACGACCGGCGCGGCGGAGGCGCTCCCCGGCGCCCGCGAATCGCAACCTTGCGAAACGGCAAGCTGCTGCAGCCCGCCCAGCCGGTCGAACAATCCGCGCCCGACTTTCTGGACGCCGGACTCTTCCAATCCCCCCAAATCGCTATCGACGGCGGCGGGAACGCTTGGGTCATCCTGCGCCATCAGTGGCGCGCTTCGGGACGCTACGGCGGTCACTTTTTCGACTTCTACGCCACCTCCTGGATCGATGGCGCCTGGGTTTCGCCGATTCTGCTGACGGGCAGCACCGGCCGCCAGGACACCGTCGCTTCCTTCGCCCCACACCACTCCGGCGGTCTCCTCGCCGCCGTGGTGGGCGACGGGAGAAGAATGCCCGCGGGGCTGCCGAAACACCACGACATCTCCGTCCTGACCATCGACCCGCAACACCTGCCGGCTTCCGCGCGCGGCGGCCGCGAGCCCGACTGGGTTCCTTTCGAGTCCCCTGCTCCGCAAAACTACCGCCCGACTCACCCGCGCGAGAAAGACGATCTGGAACGCATCCGCCGCTACCGCGCCCGCGTCGGCGGACGCGATTGGAAGATCGTTCGCGGCGACCTGCACCGTCACACGGAGATCTCGATGGACGGCGCAACCGACGGCTCTCTCTTCGACGCCTACCGCTACGCCCTGAACGCCGCCGAACTCGATTTCCTCGGCGTCAGCGATCACAACTACGGGCAATCACTCGACACCGACGAGCCGGAAGACGCCCAGAGCGACAGCGAATTCCAGTGGTGGCGGAGCCAGAAAGCAGCGGACTTGTTCTACGTTCCGGGAAGATTCACTCCGCTCTACGGCTACGAGCGGACCCCGAACTTCCCGCTGGGACACCGCAACATCTTTCACGCCAAGCGGGGCGTCTTCAGCCTGCGCGTGCCCAAGCTGCACGTCTGGGAGCGGCCCGAGTTGCTGGACCGCGACCCGCAAAATCTCTGGGCCTACCTGCGGGCAACCGGGGGGATCGGCATTCCGCATACGCCCGCGACCACTATGGGCACCGATTGGAAGCGCCGCGACG
The DNA here is from genome assembly GCA_958295955.1 of uncultured Bryobacterales bacterium. Lineage (GTDB taxonomy): Bacteria > Acidobacteriota > Terriglobia > Bryobacterales > UBA6623 > CATQHP01. Next base: position 344,130 of record OY282420.1, read on the forward strand.
ACGAAGTCATCCCCGTCACCGAAATCTATCAAGGCGACCGCAACTCTTACGAGACACAAGGCGGGCCGCGGGCCGCCTTGCCCGACAACCCCGGCCTCGGATCAGCCGGTCTCATGCCGTACCAGCAGGGACTCGTGCAAAACGCGCTCGGCGTCGGCTACCGCATGGGGTTCATTGCCTCCAGCGACCACTATTCGACGCACATCTCCTATGCGAATTTGATCGTTCCGGACGAGACGACGACCCGCGAGCATCTTTTGGACGCCTTCCGCCGGCGCCGGACATACGCCTCGACCGACAACATCGTGCTTGATTTCAGCGCCGGAACGACCCATCAAGGCGGCGAGCTCGCAGCCGCTCAAGCCCCCGAATTCAGCATCCGCGTCGAGGGCACTGCGCCGCTCCGCAGCGTCGAGGTCATCAAGAACAACCGCGTCGTGCTCACGCGCGAAGGCGACGGCGGCGGCAAGCTTTCGTTCGCCTACCGCGACATGGAAGCGTCCGGCAATACCGCGGTAGGGCCGACGGCGACGATCACTGACTGGTCGCGCCCGGAGACGGGGATTCGCCCGCGCCCCGAAGCCGCCGGCAACTACTATTACGTGCGGGTCATCCAGTCGTACAGCGAAGCCGAGCCGGAAAAAGACGGCGAGGTCGCCTGGTCGTCGCCGATCTGGGTCAGGCAGGAGTAGCGGATAGTGACCGGCGGACAGCGAATAGCAAGGCCGCTCAAGTCGGACTGCCGCCGTCAACGATTTTTTTCAGCGTTGCGAGTCCGGAGGCTACGTCCGGGCCGAGGCGTACGCGCAACACGCGGCGGCGGCGGTCGGCAAGAACCTTGAAATCGCCGCGCGCCTGGGCCGCTTTGACAACTCCGAAGGTGAACTTGCGGCCGGGGACGGCAAGGTCCGCAGCGTCGCCGCAGGTAATCTGCAGGAAAACGCCGCTGTCGGGGCCGCCCTTGTAGCACTGCCCGGTAGAGTGCAGAAAGCGCGGCCCGAACCCCAGGCAAGTCGCAACACGCTTGGCGTCGCGAACGAAACGGCGCATCTCGTTCAAAATTTCTTCATGAGCCGCGGTCATGGGAACGTAGGCCAGGAAAGCAACGTAGTCGCCTTCGCCGACGGCGGCGAGGTGCGCCCGGATCAACGCTTCCGGCGCTGCGCCGCCGGCCATTTCCTTGAGCAAGGCGGCATAGTCCGCGGCGGCGAACAGGGCGAGTCCCGACCCTGCCGCAACCGGCGATTCTGCGGGCAGCGAGCCGTCCGTTTCGTAGGCGTCGGTCAGCGTCCGGGTAGCGGTCTTGCTCGCTTCCACGTCGGGTTGATCGAAAGGATTGATGCCGATTACGGCGCCCGCTACAGCCGTCGCCACTTCCCAGCGGAAGAACTCCTGGCCGAGGGACATGCGGCTGCGAATGCCGATACGCACGACCGGCAAGCCGGCGGCTTGCAACTTCGCCGCCGCCTCGTCTTGACGGGCATCGGGAGCGCTCTCCAGGCGAAGGTAAATGAAAATCCGGTCCGCGCCGTAAGCAGCGGGTTCGCCCGGCGGCTCGCGGTCGACCGGAATTATGCCCCTGCCCTGCTTGCCGGTCGATTCGGCAAGCAACTGCTCCAGCCACGCGCCGAGAGCGGAAACGCCGGGGGAAGCGATAAATGTAATCTTGTCCCGGCCGGCGGCGGCCCCAACGCCGAGAATCGCCCCCAAGGCCAGGCCGGGGTTGGCGGCCCCGCGAACGTACGGCGAGCAAGCCAGAGCCATTTGCCGCGCGCGCCGGAGAAAATCGACAACATCGACACCCATCGCCGCCGCCGCCGCCATGCCGAAATTCGACAGTGCCGAATAGCGCCCGCCGATCGACGGCGCGCCATGGAAAATCTTGCGGAAACCCAGCTTTTGCGCCTCGGCTTCGAGCTTCGAGCCGGGGTCGGTAATCGCTATGAACCGCTTGGCCGCCTCGACCTTGCCAACCTTCAAAGCCAGCCGGTCGAAGTAATAGCTCATGAAAATCGAGGTCTCGAGCGTCGAACCCGACTTGCCGGCGACGATGAACAACGTCTTCTCGAGCGTAACGGCGTCTTCCAGGGACTTCACCTGCGCCGGATCGGTCGAGTCGAGCACGTGGAGATCGGGAAAGCCTTCGACCGCGCCGAAGGTCGCGCGGAGCACTTCCGGGCACAGGCTCGATCCGCCCATGCCCAGCAACAGCGCGTCGCTGAAACGCCCGCGAACGTCGGCTGCGAACGATGTCAGGCGCGCCGGATCCGCAAGCTGCTCTTCGATGACGGTCAGCCAGCCGAGCCAAGCGGATTCGCCGGACGCCGTCCAGAGCGTCTCGTCTCCGTCCCAGAGCCGCCGCATTTTGGCGCCGCGCGTCCATTCGTTGACGCATTGCGCAACGGCGTCTTGAAAGGAAGGCGGCAGCGCCGGCGTTTGTGGGTTGAGCGAGGGAATCATGGGGCAGGCGTCCGTTTCATTATCGCCTCCGGCGGCCGTCCCGCTTGATTCTTGGCCGCGGCCGACCGTTCCGGTATCTGTCGGGAGCGGCAATCATCGCGAACCGGCAGCCGAACAATTGCGTTGACTCGAAGCAAGCGCTTGGGGTACGATAAGCATTCAGGGGTTCTTCCCTGCTCAGGAGATTCGTGTTCCATGTCGGTGAAGACATACGTTCCCCGTGCGTCCGAAGTGCAAAACGACTGGTATGTCGTTGACGCCGAAGGGAAAACTCTCGGGCGGCTGGCCACCCAGGTGGCAACGCTGCTGATGGGCAAGCACAAGCCGAGCTTCACGCCGTTCTTGAAAACCGGCGATTTCGTCGTCGTGGTGAATGCGGCTAAAGTCCACCTGACCGGCAAGAAGGAAGATAACAAGATTTACCGGCGGCATTCCGGTTACCCGAGCGGCCTCAAAGAGAACACCGCGCGCCAGGTTCGCGGGAAACACCCCGAACGGTTGATCGAAAGCGCGGTTACGGGGATGCTGCCCAAAAACAAACTGGGGCATCAGTTGGCGTCGCGTCTGAAAGTGTACGCCGAGGCCGACCATCCCCATCAGGCACAGCGCCCGAAACCCTGGATCGTTTAAGATTTTCTATAGAAGGAAAAAATCAGTGGCTTCTACGCAAGGTCAATTTCTCGGAACGGGGCGCCGCAAGTCTGCGGTCGCCCGCGTGTTCCTGCGTCCGGGGTCCGGGAAGATCGAGATCAACAAGCTTCCGCCGGAAGAATACTTTTTAACCCGCTCCGCGCAGGCCAAGGTTCGCCAGCCCTTGCTGGCGAGCGAGACCGACGGCAAATTCGACGTCTTCGTCCGGGCGCACGGAGGCGGCAAAGCCGGACAGGCAGACGCGGTTCGTCTGGGCATTGCCCGCGCGCTCCAGGAGTTCAACCCCGAGTTGCGCACGACGCTCAAAAAGGGCGGCTATCTGACCCGCGACCCGCGCAAGCATGAGCGCAAGAAATACGGAAAGCCGGGAGCCCGCAAACGCTTCCAGTTCTCGAAACGCTGATTCCCGTGGGACCTTTTCGGTTGCAACGGGAATACGCTTCCCCGCGGTTCGGATCCAAATCCCGCTTGGAGGGATCCGCACTGCACCGGGCCGTTCCCAAAGACCGGCCGCAAGTACGCGCACACCCCGCAAAGGAGTAAATCGTGCCGCAAATCACCATGAAGGAACTGCTCGAATCAGGCGTTCATTTCGGGCACCAGACCAGGCGCTGGAATCCAAAGATGAAAGAGTACATCTTCGGCGAACGCAACGGCATCCACATCGTCGACCTGCAGAAGACTCTGAAGCAGTGCAAAGAGACCCTGCGCTTCATCACCGAGCAGGCCGCGGCCGGCAAGAACATATTGTTCGTCGGCACCAAGCGGCAGGCGCAGGAGGCCATCGCCGAGGAAGCCAAGCGCTGCAACATGTACTACATCAACCACCGCTGGCTCGGCGGGCTGCTGACGAACTGGGAGACGGTGCAAAAGTCGATCGAGCGCTACAAGGAGCTCACCCGCCTGTCAGAGGAGGCCGGCTACGAGGGCCGCTCGAAGAAAGAGATCTCGCGCCTGGAGCGCGAGCGTAAAGCGCTTCACGCGAATCTGGCCGGCATCAAAGATATGCCCGGCCTGCCGGAGGTGCTGTTCATTATCGACTCACGGAAAGAAGAGATCGCCGTTCACGAGGCGCGCAAGCTCAAGATCCCGGTCGCCGCGGTTGTCGATACGAACTGCAACCCGGACGTCATCGATCATGTCATTCCCGGCAACGACGACGCTCTGCGCGCGATCCGCCTGTTTGCGAATAAAATCGCCGACGCCGTGATCGAAGGCCGCGCGTTGATCACCGAGCGGGAGATGGAGGCGGCCGCGATGGCCGAAGACGAGGACGAAGCGGGCGCAAGCGGAGAAGAACTTCCCCTGAGCGATCCCGCGCCCGCCGCCGTATAGCCGCCGGAAACGCCCCGGCGCGTCTGTCCGCTTGCGGCGCGGGTCAGCCAGGTTTATCGCAGCATCAATCAAGTCAAGGATCGAGGTATGGCTATGGCCGATATCAGCGCAAAAATGGTCAAGGAACTGCGCGACAAGAGCGGCGCGGGCTTTATGGAGTGCAAGAAAGCGCTCGCGGCTGCCGGCGGAGATTTTGCCGCGGCCGAAATCGCTCTACGCAAGCGCGGCATCTCGGTGGCGCAAAAAAAGAAAGGCCGCAGCGCCAACGAGGGACTGATCGGCAGCTACATTCACGCCGGATCGAAACTCGGCGTGCTGGTCGAGGTCAACTGCGAGTCCGATTTCGTCGCCCGCACCGACGACTTTCAGAGCCTCGTACACGACATCGCGATACACATCGCCGCAGCCGACCCGCAATACGTCAAGCGCGAGGACGTTCCTCGGGAAAACGTCGAGAAAGAACGCCACATCCAGCGGGAACGCGCTCTCGGCGAAGGCAAGCCCGAGCGCGTCATCGACAAAATCGTCGACGGCCGCATGGGCAAATTCTACGAGGAAATCGTGCTGGTCGATCAGCCTTTCGTGAAAGACCCCAGCTCCAGCGTCGGCGATCGGATTACGGCCGCCATCGCGAAGCTCGGCGAAAACATCGCCGTCGGGCGCTTCATCCGCTTCAAGGTCGGCGAAAACGATTCGTGAATAGCGGATAGTGGAGAGCAAGACCGCCGCGCATCCCCGCCATGCAAGCGAAACGCATCCTTTTCAAGCTCTCGGGCGAAATGCTCGCGGGGCCGGAGGGATTAGGCGTCTCCCCGGCAACGCTTGCGGCTCTGGCCTCCGACCTGAAGGCCGCTGCAGCCGCCGGAGTCGAAATCGCGCTGGTCGTAGGCGGAGGCAACTTTTTCCGCGGCATCCGGGCGGCGGATACCGGCATCCGGCGCGTCACCGTCGATCGCATGGGCATGCTCGCCACCGCGATCAACGCCTTGGCGTTAGCGGACGCGCTCAATGCCGCGGGCGCGCCGGCGCAAATCATGAGCGCCATTCCGCTGGGCTCGCTCGCCGAGCCGCATAACATCGAGAAGGCCGTCGGCCTGCTCGGCGAAGGCGCGATCGTCATCTTCGCCGCCGGAACCGGCAGCCCCTACTTCACCACCGACACGGCAGCCTCACTGCGCGCGGTCGAGATCGGCGCCGACCTGCTGGCGAAAGCAACCAAGGTCGACGGGGTCTATGACAAAGACCCCGCCGTCCACGCCGATGCGCAGCGGTATGAGAAGATATCCTACGATCGAGTTTTGGCTGACGGTTTAGGGATCATGGACGCCGCCGCGGTCGCCCTATGCCGCGACAACGGCATGCCCGTGCTCGTATTCGATCTCGGCGCGAAGGGCAGCATCGGCCGCGTCGTCTCGGGCGCAATGCCCGGCACGCTCATGAGCCGCTAAACCGACGCCCGCAGCCGGATGCGGAAGGAGCATTGATGACCCACATTCATAGCGAATCCATCGACGAAATCATGTTGGAAGCCGAATTGCGCATGGACAAGGCGGTCAGCGATCTTGGGCGCGAAATGGCCACCATCCGCACCGGCCGCGCCTCAGTCAATCTGCTCGACCTGATCAAGGTCAACTACTACGGAACGCTCACGCCTCTGAATCAGATGGCCACTCTGGCAACGCCCGAACCCGGAACCATAACGATCCAACCGTGGGACGCCGGCCAGATCCGCGCCATCGAAAAAGCGATCCACGCTTCCGATTTAGGCATCAATCCCACCAACAACGGCAAGCTGATTCGTTTGTCCATTCCGCCGTTGACCGAAGAACGCCGCAAACGCCTGGTCAAGCAACTCCACGACATCGTCGAGCAGCACCGGGTGGCCGTGCGCAACGTCCGCCGCGAAGCCAACGAAGCCGTCAAGATTCTCGAAAAAAGCAAAACCATCTCAGAGGACGACAGCCAGAAAAGCCACCAGGACGTGCAGAAGCTGACCGACGCCATGATCAAGACAATCAACGCGGCCGGCGCGAAAAAGGAAAAAGAGATTCTCGAAATCGGCTGACCGGGCACGGGCCGGCTTCGAACCGTCACGCAAGCGACCGCCTCATGCCGACGCTCGAGCAGCTTTCCGACCGGTTGTGGAAAGGAATCGACAAGACCGCGGACAAAGGCTGCCACCCTTTCGCCCCGCTCTACCGCATTGAGGAAGTCGCGGACGGCGTGGCTTTCTACAAGGGCTTTTCGAACGTAGCAGTCGTCAAAACCGACGCGGGCTGCGTTCTGATCGACACGGGCTCGTCCCACGAAGTCGCGCAGCAACGCATTTTCGAGAAAGTGCGCAGCTATTCCCGGGAGCGCATCGACACGGCGATCTATTCCCACGGACACGTCGACCACGCCTACGGCCTGCCGATCTTCCTGGCGGAAGCGAGGCGGAACTCCCTGCGGCTGCCCGCGGTCATCGGCCACGAGCGCGTTGCGGCGCGCATGAAACGCTACATTCTGACCAACGGCTTCAACACGCTCATCAACACGCGGCAGTTTGGCGCGGCCATCGAGTGGCCGACGGACCCGATCTATCCGACCGAGACCTACCGCGATCGAATCGTCCGCGAGATCGGCGGCGCGCATTTTGAAATTACCCACGCAAAGGGTGAAACGGACGATCACAGTTGGGTCTATCTCCCCGAGCGGAAAGTGCTCTACACGGGCGATTTGTTCATCTGGGCCGCTCCGAACGCGGGCAATCCCCAAAAAGTGCAGCGCTACGCGCGCGAGTGGGCCGCGGCCTTGCGGGCGATGGCCGCCCGCGGCGCGGAGGTGCTGCTATGCGGCCACGGCGTCCCCGTATTCGGCCGGGAGCGCGTCGCGCAAGCCCTGCGCGACACCGCCGCCTATCTCCAATCCCTGCACGATGGAACCGTGGCGCTGATGAACGAAGGGGCGCCGCTCGACCGCCTGATCGCGGAAGTGCGCCCCCCGCGGGAACTGGCGGAAAAACCCTATCTGCAGCCGATCTACGACGAGCCGGAGTTCATCGTGCGCAACATTCACCGCTGTTACGGCGGTTGGCACAACGACGTTCCCGCCGATCTCAAGCCGGCGCCGCGCGTCCGGCAGGCGCAAGAAATCGCCGCGCTCGCCGGGGGCGCCGGAACCCTCGTCAGCCGCGCTGCGGCGCTGGCCGCAGAAGGCGATTTTCGATTGGCCTGCCACCTGCTCGATTGGGCCGCGGACGCCGCGCCCGACAGCAAGGAAGTCCACGCCGTCCGCGCGGACGTTTACGCCCAACGCGCCCGGCGGGAATCCTCGACGATGGCTCGAGGGATTTTCCGCGCCGCCGCGCAAGACTCGCAAAAAATCGCCGAGTAAATGCTCCCTTTTTTCTATCCGCTTGTCGATACGGGGTATCTGGCGAAGATCGGAACCGATCCGCTGGACTTCGCGCGGATTCTCGCGCAGGCGGGCGCCCGCATCGCCCAATACCGGCACAAGGGCGAGTTCACGCGGGACCGTTTCGCAGAGGCGGAGGCAATCGCCGGGCTATTCCGCGAAGCCGGCGCGCTTTTCATCGTCAACGACCGCGCCGACATCGCTCTGGCAGTCGGAGCGGACGGCGTGCATGTCGGCCGGGACGACCTCGCTCCTGCGGACGCAAGGCGAATCGTCGGCCCCGATCTGCTGCTGGGCTGCTCGACCCACAACGCCGAGCAGCTTGCGGCAGCCGACGCGCAGCCGGTGGATTACGTGGCCATCGGCCCGATGTTCGGCACGCGATCCAAAGAGAACCCGGAGCCGGTCGTGGGCATAGAGAATCTCCCCGCCCTGCGCAGGCTGACCGGCAAACCGCTGGCGGCGATCGGCGGCGTCTCTCTCGAAAATGCCGGCGAGCTGCTCGCCGCCGGCGCCGACTCGCTGGCCGCGATTTCCGCGGTATCGGCAGCGAACGTTGCCGACTGGGTGCGCCTCTGTCCGCTGCGCGAAACGCGAACAGTGAATCGTGGACAGTGAATCGCAAGACCGCCGCGCTTTCCCCGGTGCTTTCCCCGGCGCTTTCGCCGCGAGTCGCCGGCCTGAAGGCAAAATCCGAAGCCGCGTTCTACAATGAAATTTATGGGAATCTCCTTGAAAACGAAATCGAGCCGACGGCTGCCGATGATGCCGATCCGCGACGTCGTCATTTTTCCGCACATGATGACGCCGTTCGTCGTTGGACGAAAAGCCAGCGTGAGCGCGCTTGAAGAAGCATTGGCCGCCGACAAGAAAATCTTTCTCGCGACCCAGCACGACGCCTCGATCGACGATCCCAAGCCCGATCAGATCTACCGCACCGGCACGATCGCCGGCATAGTCCAGAGCCTCAAGCTCCCCGACGGAAACATCAAAGTCCTTGTCGAGGGGATCGAGCGGGCAACCATCCGCAACGTCGGCATCGAAGGGGGCTTCATGTTGGCGACGGTCGAAACCGTGTCGTTTTCGATCCCGGACGAGGTCGATCTGGAACCGACCGTCAATCGCATCACCTCTTCGTTCGAGCAGTACATCAAGCAAAGCCAGAACCTGAACTACGAAACGATGATGGCCGCGGTCCGCGTCGACGACCCGAGCAAGCTGGCCGACACCATCGGCGCGAACCTGCAACTCACAGTCCCCGAAAAACAGGACTTGCTCGAAATCTTCGATCCCATCGAGCGCATCTCGCGCATCGCCGACGTGCTCGACATCGAGATCGAAAAACTCACCGTCGACCGCACCATCCAGGACCGCGTCAAGCGCCAGATGGAGAAGGCGCAGAAGGAGTACTACCTCAACGAGAAGATCAAAGCAATCCAGAAAGAGCTCGGCCGCGGCGAAAAAAGCGAATTCGACGAGATCAGAAAGCAGATACAAGAAGCCGGCATGAGCAAGGATGCCCAAGAGAAGGCCGAAAACGAGCTTAAAAAGCTCGAGAACATGCCTCCGATGTCGGCCGAATCCACCGTATCGCGCAACTACATCGATTGGCTGCTGGCCATCCCCTGGGGGAAAAAGCCCCGCGAGATACGCGATCTCAAGTTTGCCGAAAAGGTGCTCGAAGCCGACCACTACGGACTCGAAAAGGTCAAGGAGCGCATTCTGGAGTTCCTGGCCGTCCGCCGTCTGGTCAGGAACCCGCGCGGTTCGATCCTCTGTTTTGTCGGCCCTCCGGGCGTGGGCAAGACATCCCTGGGCAAGTCGATCGCGCGCGCCACCGGCCGCAAATTCGTCAGGCTGTCCCTCGGGGGCGTCCGCGACGAGGCCGAGATCCGCGGCCACCGCCGCACGTACATCGGCGCGCTCCCCGGCCAGATCATCCAGATGATGAAGAAAGCCGGCGCGCGCAATCCGGTTTTCATGCTCGACGAGATCGACAAGATGTCAACCGATTTCCGCGGCGACCCTTCCGCCGCGCTGATGGAAGTGCTCGACCCCGAGCAGAACAACGCTTTCCAGGATCATTATCTGGGCGTCGAATACGATCTCAGCCACGTGTTTTTCATCGCCACGGCCAACGTGCTGCACACGCTGCCGCCGCCGCTGCTCGACCGCTTGGAAATCATCCGCATCAGCGGCTATACCGAGATCGAAAAGGTCGAGATCGCCAAGCGCCACCTGCTCTGCAAACAGTTCAAGGCGAATGGACTGAAGGACAAAGACCTGCAATTCGAGGACTCGGGGCTGGCGGCCGTCATTCAGCAATACACGCGGGAAGCCGGCGTCCGCAACCTGGAGCGCGAAATCGGCAACATCTGCCGCAAGGTCGCGCTGCAGGTCGTCAACCACGCGCAAGCGAAAGAAAAAGTCAAAACCATCGTCAAAGCCGACAACGTCGCCGAATTCCTCAAGGTTCCCAAGTACCGCGATATCGGCGCGGACAAGAAAAGCGAAATCGGCGCGGCCGTCGGCATGGCCTGGACCGAGGTCGGCGGCAGCCTGCTGCACATCGAAGCCACGCTCATGGACGGCAAGGGCAAGCTCACTCTGACCGGCAAGCTCGGCGACGTGATGCAGGAGTCAGCCCAAGCCGCAATGAGCTACGTGCGTTCGCGTTCGCAAGCGCTCAACCTGCCGAAGGATTTTTATCAGCACCTCGACGTCCACGTGCATGTTCCCGAAGGGGCGATTCCCAAAGACGGCCCATCCGCCGGCATCACCCTGACTACGACGCTGGTCAGCGCATTGACCAAAGTCAAAGTGCGCGGGGAGATCGCCATGACCGGCGAGGTCACGCTGCGCGGAAAGGTTTTGCCCATCGGCGGGCTGAAAGAAAAGCTTCTCGCGGCGCACCGCAACGGCATCGTGGAAGCGATCCTGCCCAAGGACAACGAGAAAGATATCCCGGACATCCCGGAGAACATCCGCCAAGACATGAAGCTCCACTTCGTGGAAACGATGGACGAAGTCCTCACCGTCGCCCTCGAAGAGCCCATTGTCGGCTTGGCGAAAAACCCGTTCGTGCCCGGCGGCGTCAAAGTCGAGCGCGGCGAAGAGCAAGTCGCGAATTAGGCGGCGAACCATTGCCGGCGTCGTCCGGGCGGGGCCGCGAATATGTCAGTCGAATTCGTCCTCAGCGCGAATCGGCGCGGGCAGTTTCCCACTGACGGCCTGCCCGAGATCGCCTTCGTCGGCCGCAGCAACGTCGGCAAATCGAGCCTGCTCAACACGCTCTTGCTGCGGGGCAAGCGCGCCAAGGGCGAGCCGACCGTCGCCAAAAAGAACCTGGCCCGCACCAGCCGCACCCCCGGCCGCACGCAGGCGATCAATTTCTTCCGCATCGATGGCAAGATGTACTTCGCCGATCTTCCGGGGTACGGCTACGCCAAGGTCCCGACGCGCGAAGTCGAACGCTGGAAAAAGCTGGCCGACAGCTACCTGACGGAGCGCGAGCCCCTGAAGCTGGTTGTGCTGATCGTCGATATCCGCCGCGGCCCTACCCCGCTCGACCGCCTGATGGCGGATTGGCTGACGGCGAACGAACAGAATTTCTTGGTTGCGGCGTCAAAATCGGATACGCTAAAGCGAGCGGCGCAATTGCGCTCGATCCGATCTATCGAGGAAAGCTTTTTCGCGGCGGTTCCCTTCTCGGCCGTATCGGGCGCGGGAGTTCATCCGCTGTGGAGCCGTATTCGCGAGGCCGCCTGCGCATAGCTCCCCGCCGTCTTTCGTCGTCTGACGACTCAGCAGAGGTCAACCGTGCCTGCAGATAGCACCGATCCCACCGTAGAGGAACAGCCCGCGGCCGATGCCGCCGCCGCCAAAACCGAGGCTGAAAAGTCGCGCGGGGAGCCTGAAAAGAAGGCTGTGAAAAAAGCCGCGAAAGCGCCCCGCAAGCGGCCCGCCCCGAGAACCGCGCGCAAAGACAAGGCGGAAGCCGAGCCGAGCGCCGGCGATGCAAGGGATACGGCCGCGGCCGAAGCGGCCGAGGCGCCGTCCGGCGAAACCGAAGCCGAAGCCCCCGCCCGGGCCGAGACCGCCGGCGAAGCGGACGAGAGGGAACGGGAGCGCGGACGCGGACCGGGACGCGAGCGCCGCCGGCGCCGGGAGCGCCCCCCCGAGCGCGGCGGCGATGCGGAGTCAGACGAATCCTCGGGCGAGCAAGCGTCCGGCAGAGAAGCCGGGGAGAACGAGCGGGGCGATGACGACCGCGAGCGATTCCGCCGCGGACGCCAAAATCGGGGACGCCGCGAACGCGGCCGGCGCCGCTACCGCGACGAGGAATTCGATGAAGAGGCCCGCTACGCGGCGGAGCTCGAGGCCGCCGGCCGCGAGGGCTTGCAGCCCGTCGATCTGGCCGCCCTCAAGGAAATGAACATCACCGAGCTCCACGCCAAAGCGCAGGAACTCGAGATCGAGGCCATCTCGGGACTGCGCAAGCAAGAGCTCCTCTTCAAGATCCTCCAAGCCCAGGCGGAAAGCAGCGGGCTCGTTTTCTCCGAAGGCGTGCTCGAAGTCCTGCCGGAAGGATTCGGTTTCCTGCGCGCGCCCGAATACAACTACCTTGCCGGCCCCGACGACATCTACGTATCGCCTTCGCAGATCCGCCGCTTCGACCTGCGCACCGGCGACACGGTTACGGGCCACGTGCGCCCGCCTAAAGAAGGCGAGCGCTATTTCGCCCTGATCAAGGTTCAAGCCATCAACTTCGAGCCGCCCGACGTCGCCAAACGAAAGATTCTTTTCGACAATCTGACCCCGCTCTACCCCGAAGGCCGCTTCAAGCTGGAGACCGACAAAACCAATCTCAGCGGCCGCGTGCTCGATCTTCTGGTGCCGATCGGGAAAGGACAGCGCGGACTGATCGTCGCCCCGCCGCGCACCGGCAAGACGATGCTGCTGCAGGCGATCGCCAACTCGATCACCGCCAACCAGCCCGACGTGACCTTGATCGTGCTGCTGATCGACGAACGCCCGGAAGAGGTGACCGACATGCAGCGTTCCGTACGCGGCGAAGTGATCAGCTCGACATTCGACGAACCCGCGACTCGCCACGTCCAAGTCGCCGAGATGGTCATCGAGAAAGCCAAGCGGCTGGTCGAGCACAAGAGGGACGTGGTGATCCTGCTCGACTCCATTACCCGCCTGGCCCGCGCCTACAACACGATCGTGCCGCCTTCGGGCAAAGTGCTGTCCGGCGGCGTCGATTCCAACGCCCTGCAACGTCCGAAGCGTTTCTTCGGCGCGGCGCGCAACATCGAGGAGGGCGGCTCGTTGACGATCGTCGCTACGGCGCTGGTGGAAACCGGCAGCCGCATGGACGACGTCATCTTCGAGGAATTCAAGGGTACCGGCAATATGGAGAGCCATCTCGACCGCAAGCTCGTCGATAAGCGCATCTTCCCCGCCATCGACACCAACCGCAGCGGCACCCGCAAGGAAGAACTGCTGCTCACCGACGGCGAGCTCAAGAAAGTGTGGGTGCTGCGCCGCGTGTTGAGTCAGCTCGGAACCGTCGAAGCAGCGGAATTGCTGCTCGGCCGCCTGAGCAAGACCCGCAACAACGCGGAGTTCCTGGCGTCGATGGCGGGGTAGCGGACGGAAGGCCGCCCCGAACCCGCGGCAAACTCAATGGCCGCTCGTCCCAAACCAACTGTCCGCTTATGCGCCGCCAAGCGGACGATGCGGACCGGGCAACCCCGCCGGGATCAGACGCCGCCGACCTTCCGCCCGGCAAGCGGCAGGTTGTCCGCCACCATCTGCGAATTTTTCAAGTCGGAGTTCACGGCGGCGATCCGCGCATCGCGCAACACCCAGAGATAACATTTCTGCGCAACCTTCAGGCCGCCCGGAACGGCCTTCTCGATCATCGCCACGCGCCGGGGATCGTTGGGCCGGCCGTTGCCGCGGCCGTGATGGCAAGGCCGCGCAACCTTCATGGCGATCACGCCGAGATCCGCCTTGCGCGCGGCGTCCAATGCGGCATCCACGTAGTCCCGGTTGACAATGTTGTAGGCAACCATCGCCGCCGAGTACTCGCCGGCCGCGATCGCCCCTTGCAGAACTCCTGCCGGGTCGCTATGGCCCGAAACGCCGAGATGCCGCACCTTGCCTGCTTTCTTCAGGCGCGCAAAGGCTTCGAGCGTCTCAGGGAATTCCGTCAACTCATACGCGCTGTTCGCCCCGTGAGGACACATCAGCAAGTCCAGGTAGTCGGTACCCAGCACGCGGAGGCTTTTTTCGACGGAATGGATGACCAGTTCGCGGTAGTTCTTCCGGCGGTCAATCGAACGGCCGTGCCGGCGTTCCACCGCATTCGCCAAAAGCGAGGCTTCGAGCGCTTCCTGCTGGCCGTCGAAGTAATGGCAGATATGGTCCGGATCCAGTGCGCGGCGGCGCTGCAACTCGTCCTGAACGTCCGCGCGGATTTTCTTTTGCGCGGGCTCGTCGAGACTGTCGTAAATCTTCCGCAGCAACTCGTTGCGGTTCGACGACCAGGCGCTGACCTTCGTGTTGAGAAAAACCCGGTCGCGTTTCGCCCCGGCGATCACCTTGGCGTACCCTTCCTCGCTCTTGCCGCGGCCGTAGGCCGGAGCGGTATCCAGGTAATTCAACCCGCGCTCGATCGCCTCTTCGACGTGCCGGAAATTGTCCGGGGCGATCGTATTGCCGCCGCAAACCACTTCCGAAATCATGTAATTCGTGCGCCCCAGGCGCCGGTACGACATCTCGGGATTGCGGTTGCGCCATTCGCCCGCCGCGGTCTCGCCGGCGGCGTCGGCTTTTTGGTTCAAGGCCAGGCTCAGCGCGGCCGCGCCGCCGGCATAAAGGAATTCGCGTCGATTGGAAGATGAAACGGCAGGCATGTTCCTATCCTACAGTTTCGAGAAGGCGCATAGGGCGCCGCGCCGGGCGCGCAAACATGCTCTCCGTTATCATTGTTGAGCTTTGCCGTTTTCGATTTCGAGGCGCGGCGTCCGCCGCGCGCCGCCGCTCCCGCTCCTGCTCGCAGCCGGCGCCGCCTTGCTGCTCGCCGCCGCCCCGGCAAATGCCGAAGTCTTCGCCTGGTCGAATCTTCCCGATCTGCCCGAGCCGCTCGGCGTCGCCGGGCCGTTCGTATTCGTCATCGACGACAAGCTGGTCGTCGCCGGCGGCGCGCACTTCGCGGTCTCGCCTTTCCAGGGCGGCGCGAAACGCTGGGTCGCCGCTTCCTGGGTGCTCGACTCGCCTGCCGGAGAGTGGCGCGCCTCCACGCCGCTTCCCCGCCCGCTGGCCTACGGCGGGAGCGTCTCGCTGGGCGATTCCGCCTTGCTGCTGGGAGGGTCGGACGCCGAGCGCCACTACGCGGACGCCTACCGCGTCCGCTTCGCCGACGGCGAGCTCATATACGAACCGGCCGCCCCCCTGCCCGCACCCGCGGCAAACATGGCCGCGGCCGAGTTGAACGGCGTCATCTACGTCGCCGGAGGGCAAGCGGCCCCCGACTCCGTAACCGCCCGGCGCACTCTGTGGACCCTCGACGGCAACGCCGAAAACCCACGCTGGCAAGCCGGCGAACCGTTCCCCGGCCCCGCGCGCATCCTGGCGCCGCTGGTTGCCCAAGACGGCGCCGTCTTCCTCTTCAGCGGCGCCGAGCTGCTCCCCGGCGAGGCAGGGGCTCCGACCCGCCGTTTCCTGACCGACAGCTTCCGCTACGACCCCGGAAAGGGCTGGCGCCGGCTGGCCGACGCCCCGCGCAGCGTAACGGCCGCCCCCGCGGCCCCGCTGGGGCCGAGCCATATCGCCATCTTCGGCGGCGACGACGGGGCCAACTTCTTGCGCAACGACGAGCTCGGCGACAACCACCCGGGCTTTCCCCGCAACATCCTCGGCTATCACACCGTCACCGACACCTGGACCGACTTCGGCGAGGCCCCGGTCGGACACGTCACCACCACCGCTGTCGCCTGGCGGGGCCGTACCGTCATCGCCGGCGGCGAAGACCGTCCCGGCCACCGCTCGCCCGCCGTGCCGGCCGCCGCCCCGATAACCACAACCTCCGGCTTCGCTTCCATCGACTACATCGCCCTGACCGTTTACCTGGCCGGCCTCGTCCTCATGGGCGTTTATTTCTCTCGAAAGCATCTCACCAGCGACGACTTTTTCCTCGCCGGAGGACGCATGGCCTGGTGGGCCGCGGGGCTCTCGATCTACGGCACGCAACTCTCTTCCATCAGCTTCATGGCGATACCCGCCAAAATCTATTCCACCGATTGGGTTTATTTCCTGATGCAGATGACGATCGTCATGATCGCCTTCCCGGTAGTCTTTTTCTATTTGCCGTTCTTCCGCCGCGTGAAGATGACCAGCGCTTACGAATACCTCGAGCAGCGCTTCAATCTCCCGGTCCGCCTTTACGCCAGCGTGTCGTTCATCCTTTATCAAATCGGGCGCATGGCGATCGTCCTCTTTCTCCCCGCCATCGCGCTCTCGACCGTTACGGGCTTCGACGTTTACGCCTGCATCTTGCTGATGGGCGTTCTCGCGACCACTTACACCGTTCTGGGCGGCATCGAGGCCGTCATCTGGACCGACGTCGTCCAGGTCTTCGTCCTTTTAGGCGGAGCATTGCTCAGTTTGGCCATCCTCGCCTTCAACGTCGAGGGCGGCATCGGCGGCATCGTCAGCGCCGGGATGGAGTACGACAAGTTTCACGTGTTCAACTGGACATGGGACCGGACGACCACCGCCGTCTGGGTCGTCGTCATCGGCAACCTTTTCAACAATCTGGTTCCCTACACGTCCGATCAGGCCGTAGTGCAGCGCTACTTCACGACCCGCGACGAAAAAACCGCCGCGAAGTCAATCTGGACCAACGCCGTCATGCTCATCCCCTCGACGCTGACCCTGTTCATGGTCGGAACGGGGCTTTGGGCCTTCTACCGCGCGCACCCGGAATTGCTCAACCCAACCCTGCCGACCGACTCCGTTTTCCCGTTGTTCATCGCTCAGCAACTCCCCGCCGGAATCGCCGGGATCGTCATCGCCGCAGTCTTCGCCGCGTCGATGTCCACGCTCGACAGCAGTTTGAACAGCGTTTCAGCCGCTATGGTCACCGATTTTTACGTCCGCTTCCGCGAATCGGCGAGCGACAAGCAGCGGCTGCGCCTGGCGCGCAGGCTGACCGCCGTCCTCGGCGTGCTGGCTACGGGAACGTCTATCGCCCTGGCGAGCTTCGAAGTAGGCTCCCTGTGGGACACTTTCCAGGGCATGATGGGCTTGTTCGGGGGAGGACTGGCCGGACTGTTCGCGCTGGGCATCTTTTTCAAGGGAGCAAGCGGCCGCGGGGCGCTCATCGGCGCAGTCTCGAGCGTGGTCATCCTCTATTGGACGCAGCAGCACTCCGACCTGCACTTTTTCCTGTACGGCGCCGTCGGCGTGTTGAGTTGCGTGGGAGTCGGCCTGGCGGCGAGCGTCTTCGTCAAAGACCGCGCGGACAAAGACTTGACGGGACTGACGATCGGCACGATGCGGCGATCCTGACCGCCGGGCCGCGCGCTAGCGGGCAACAAGCAGCTTTTTCAACTCGACCGGATCGAAATCGAGCCCCGAACGGTCGTATTGCACCAAATGCTTCCGGCGAAGCTCGCTCATGTACTGCGTCACGATCTCGCGCGACGTTCCAACGTACTTCCCCAGCAACTTATGCGTAATCGGCATCACGTGAACCGACGTCCCCGGCCCCGGCTCGCCGAACTCCTCGCCGAGTCGCAGCAGCGCCTTGATCAGACGCTGCACGATCGGATCGATCGCCATGCTCTCGATATGCGCGCCCGCCCTGCTCATCTTGTCGGCCATCACCCGCAGCAATGCGCAGCCAAGCTCGGGCGCACGCAGCATGATGTCGCTCAACTCGTCGAGCTTCCACTCCATAACGGCAACGTCGCCGACCGCCATAGCCGATTCGCCGCGAACCTCTTGCCGCCGCATCGCCGATTCGCCGAAAAATTCGTCGGCGCCGAGCAAATCGAGCACGGTTTCGCGTCCAGATTCCGCAATGCGGCTGAGCTTCACCGCGCCGCGGACAACCAGAAAGATGCTGTCGGCGTGGTCTTCGGGAGCGTAGATGATTTGCTCCTTGCGAAATTTCTGCGGCTGCTTGCGCGGCAGAAACAGCAAAGGATCGTCATCCCAAACACTCGTTTCGGGCAGCGGCTGGAACATGGAAAGCGACATCTTGCAACCTCCTCGTACCGGACCGAGATACGGGCGCGAACAGACAAACCCCCTTGCTGAAACCGCTTGCCCACCGAACGGCGCCGGCGTCTCAGTCTCACGCGGACTCATTTGTTTAGACCCGCCCGGCGCCGGTAAGGTTTCATACGCGGAAAACGATTCCGGGCGGCCTGTGCGAGAATTGTCGATCGACAGCAGCGGGAGAAATTGCATGCAGGTAGAGGGAAAAGTCGTCGTCGTTACGGGCGCCGCCCGCGGCATCGGCCGGGCCATGGCCGAGCGCTTCGTCCGCGAGGGCGCCAAGGCCGTCGTCGCCTCAGACATCGACGCCGCGGAACTGGCCGCGACAGCCGACCGGATCGGCGCCTTGGCGATTCCCGCCGACGTCGCGTCCGAAGCGGCCGTCAACGAGTTGATCGAGCGGACCGAAGAGCGCTGCGGCGCGATCGACCTGTTCTGCTCCAACGCCGGCATCTCGCATCCGGGCGGAGTCGAGGTCTCCAACGCCGATTTCGAGCGGGTTTTCGACGTCAACTACCGCCCGCACCTGTACGCGGCCCGCAATCTTGCGCCCAAAATGACGGCGCGGGGGAACGGTTATCTGTTGAACACCGCCTCCGCGGCGGGAGTGCTCACGCAAATCGGCTCGGCGGCCTACGCCGTCACCAAGCACGCCGCCGTCGCGCTGGCCGAGTGGCTGGCCGTCACCTACGGCGACGAAGGATTGAAAGTATCGGTGCTATGCCCGCAGGGCGTGCGCACCCGCCTTTTGCTCGGCGCCGACGGCAAGCGGGAGAACTTCCTCATTCCCGAAGCGGTCGAGCCGGCCGAGGTCGCCCAATGCGTCATCGAAGGTCTCGACGAAGAACGCTTCCTCATCCTTCCGCATCCCGAAGTGGCCGAATACATGCGCCGCAAGGCGAGCGACCCCGACCGTTGGATACGCGGCATGCGCAAGCTCCAGGCGCGCATACGCGAAAACGCCGCCACGGCGATGCGCCGCCGGTCCGCCGGCGCAGGGTAAGCTTTTCAGCCGCAGCCCGCGGCATCGACCTTCTGCTTCAGGCACTGGAAGAAGCGGTCGGTCATCATCTTCGACACTCCGCCCAGCAAGCGCTGCCCCACGCGGGCGACCGCGCCGCCGACTTTCGCGCTGCCGGCGACGGCGACAACGGTTTTCCCGCCCTCCGGGCGCAGGGTGACCTTCCCCTCGCCGCTTACGAACCCGGCGCCGCCGCGCCCGGCCACGGCTATCGCGTACGACTGCGGGCGATTCAATTCAGCGATGCGCACCGTGCCCCGATAGCGTCCGGCGACGGCGGCAATGCCGATCGTCAGCACCGCCGCGTACTCGCGCTCTCCGGTAGGCTCGAGTTTTTCGCACCCCGGCAGGCAAGCCGCGACCACGCCGGGGTCGATCAGCGCGTCGAACACCCGCTCGGGGGGCGCATCGAATGGATAGGTCGCCTTGATCTCCATGCCGCCCGGCGGCGCCCGCGCCGCCACTGCAAGCTTCCAGTGTACTCCGCCCCGTTGCGGAAGCGGCAACGGTTGCCCGCACGGCCGTTACAAGTTGCTGCAATTCCAATGGCCGCATACAATAACTGGTTTCCGGCGCTGCGGGGCGGGCGCCGACGATGGCCCTGAAGAAATCCCAACTTTATTCTTCGCTCTGGCAAAGCTGCGACGAGTTGCGCGGCGGCATGGACGCCTCGCAATACAAGGACTACGTGCTGACCCTGCTGTTCATGAAGTACGTCTCGGACAAGCACGCCGGCAATCCCGACACGCCTATCGAAGTGCCCGGCGGCGGCGGCTTCGCCGACATGACGAAGCTGAAGGGCAACAAGGAGATCGGCGACAAAATCAACAAGATCATCGGCAAGCTCGCCGAGGCCAACGATCTCCAGGGCGTGCTCGATCAAGCCGATTTCAACGACGAGAGCAGGCTCGGCGCGGGCAAGGAGATGCAGGACCGGCTCTCCAAGCTGGTCGCCATATTCGACGGCCTTGGCGCGCCGGCGCGTAGCCGTCCCAGGACGTGGCGATCGAGGCCGGCGTTCCGGGAACGTTGATCAGAATCGCGGGGATGCCGCCTGCCGGGATGGCGCCGCAGTAAATGCCCAGCAGCCCGCGGTCCGCTGCGCTGCGGATCAGCCGCCCGAAGCCCTGCTTCAGCGCGAAGGCCGCCGCGAGCGCCGCAGACTCGTCGGCCGCATCGACGAGCGCTTGCCGTGACGATCGTCCGCGAACCCGGCCTTGCCGTTGACCGCGCGGATCTCTTCCGCAGTCATCCCGTTGCGCCCGTTACTCGACGGTAATGGTGACGCCGGCTTGACTCGCTCTGCCGCCTATGGCCATGATTGCCTCCGGCGCGTCCATTTTTCCCTCTCACCGCAGGCAACGCGACGTCGCAAACCATGTGACCAATCGTTCCAAATCAAATGTCCGCTTACAGCCGACTACGACGTTTGGCCGGCCGGCGTTGCCCGCGTCCTCAACGCCCGGCTCGACGCCGACTTGGCCGGCCGCCGCGCGCGCACTGCGGACAGCGGCATCGGCCGGGATCGCTGAGATACGGATTATCGGGGCGGAAACGCGCCGTATGGCGTCTGAAGCGTCCGGGACGGGGTTCAAGTCAAGGCGGTTGGGCGCAAAAGCGGCTTGTAAGGCAAAAGAACGGCTGTGAAAACGACCGGCGGTTGAGTCCCGCGACCGCAAGATGTTGACGCCGCGGAACTGCATCGAACGAAGGCGGCGAGAATCACGCGGTCCTTTGCCCTTGCGTAAAATGGCGTGGCTTTATGCTGCGGATGCTGCTTATCGACGTTGAATCGCCAGGAACGGCCCCTCGGGAGTGGAGACGCCCTGCACGACGGCGGTGACGGGCACGTTGCCGTCGGGCAGGTCGTCCGGCAAGCGCACCGCGAATTGATAGAGGCCGGCGCAGCAAGGGGCCGCGCCCGCATAGAGAGGAACAGCATGGCTGCTCCCCTTGAATTGCACCGACACGCGGCGGATGCGGTTGTTGAAATTATCGGCGATGTACAGGTTGCCCGCTCCGTCCAGCGCCACGTCGGTGGGCCGGTTCAGTTGCGCCTCCGTTGGCAGGCCCCCGTCGCCGCTGTAGCCGTTCATCCCCGTCCCCGCTACGGTGGTAATCACGCCCGTAGAGTAGTCCACCTTGCGGATGCGGTGGTTGTTGGTATCGCCGATGTACAGGTTGCCCGCTCCGTCCACCGCCACGCCCGTGGGCCAGTGCAGTTGCGCCGCCGTAGCCGGGCCGCCGTCTCCGCCGAAGCCTTCCGTCCCGTCGCCCGCCACCGTGGAGATCACCCCCGCGGCGTCCACCTTGCGGATGCGGTTGTTGCGCTCATCGGCGATGTACAGGTTGCCCGCTCCGTCCAGCGCCACGCCATAGGGGGTCAGTTGCGCCGCGGTGGCCGCGCCACCGTCCCCGCCGTAGCCTTGCCTCCCGTCGCCCGCCACCGTGGTGATCACCCCCGCAGCGTCCACCTTGCGGATGCGGTGGTTCAAGGCATCGACGATGTACAGGTTGCCCGCTCCGTCCAGCGCCACGCCGGTGGGGACGTTCAGGTGCGCCGCCACAGCCGCGCCGCCGTCCCCGCTGTAGCCTTGCCTCTCGTCGCCCGCCACCGTGGTGATCACCCCCGCAGCGTCCACCTTGCGGATGCGGTGGTTGCCAGCATCGGCGATGTACAGGTTGCCCGCTCCGTCCAGCGCCACGCCTGCGGGGCCGCGCAGTTGCGCCGCCGTAGCCGCGCCGCCGTCCCCGCCGGAGCCGTGCGTCCCGTCGCCCGCTACCGTGGTGATCACCCCCGCAGCGTCCACCTTGCGGATGCGGTGGTTGTTCCAATCGGCGATGTACAGGTTGCCCGCTCCGTCCAGCGCCACGCCGCGGGGGCCGTACAGTCGCGTTGCCGTGGCCGCGCCGCCGTCTCCGCCGAAGCCGGGCGTCCCGTTGCCCGCCACCGTCTCGATCGATGGCTGCTCCACGCTACCGAAGTAGAACGAGACTTCGCCGGCGAGACGGGGGGCTTGAACTCCGGGAATCCGGCCGGCCTCCAAGGCGGGCTCCGTCGGCCCGAAGCCGGTACCGAACAGGGTAACGGTCTCGCCCGGAGCGGCCGGGGTCAGCGCGGCGCCGGCAACCGCTCCCGGCGGCCCGACCAGAGCCGGGCCGCCGCCGTGCAGCGCCACGACGGGATTGCGCCCGTCGGGGTTGCTCACGAAGTTGAAGAACGCCGGCGAAACCGGGGCGACAGCGACCGATGCCGAATAGCCGCGCAGCTCCCCGGGCGTTCCGCAGCCGCGGACGACATCGAGCCGCGCCGTCCCCGGCGTCAGGCCGTGCGGCGCCTGAGCGTTGATCTGATGCGGGAAGACGGCGAACAGCGGCACGCGCTCGCCGGCGATCTCCAGGCAGATACCGGCGAGATTGTCGGCGACTCCGCCCGCAGCGTTCAACTCGGGAGTCAGCGCCCGCGTTCCCTCCGGCGCGAAATACCGTCCGAAGACGGAAATGATGGCGTTGGGGGAGATGCGGTTTACGGCGGGGGTTCCGGTGGCCAGCACGACGCCGCCCGCAGAGATGCGGGGCAGGGGGGCGGCGGACGGCGTCAAGCGACGGATGCGATCGTTGGAACTATCGGCGATGTACAGGTTGCCCGCTTCGTCCAGCGCCACGCCTTGGGGGAAGTCCAGTTGCGCCGTCGCGGCCGGGCCGCCGTCCCCGCCGTAGCCTGGCGTGCCGTCGCCCGCCACCGTGGAGATCACCCCTGCGGCGTCCACCTTGCGGATGCGGTTGCCATCGGCGATGTACAGGTTGCCCGCTCCGTCCGGCGCCACGCCACGGGGGGAGTTCAGGTACGCCGCCACAGCCGGGCCGCCGTCCCCGCGGTCCCTGGCGTAGGGGCCGCCCCCCGCCACCGTGGAGATCACCCCCGCAGCGTCCACCTTGCGGATGCGCCGGTTGCTCCAATCGGTGATGTACAGGTTGCCCGCTCCGTCCACCGCCACGCCTTGGGGGTTGCTCAGTTGCGCCCCCACGGCCGGGCCGCCGTCCCCGCCGTAGCCGTTCGTCCCGTCGCCCGCCACCGTGGAGATCGCCCCCGCAGCGTCCACCTTGCGGATGCGGTGGTTGTTTCTATCGGCGATGTACAGGTTGCCCGCTCCGTCCAACGCCACGCCGATGGGGTAGTTCAGTTGCGCCTCCGTAGCCGCGCCGCCGTCCCCGCCGTAGCCTGGCGTCCCGTCGCCCGCCACCGTGGTGATCACCCCCGCAGGGTCCACCTTGCGGATGCGGCTGTTGCCCCAATCGGCGATGTACAGGTTGCCCGCTCCGTCCGGCGCCACACCTCGGGGGGCGAACAGTTGCGCCGCCACGGCCGGGCCGCCGTCCCCGCTGGAGCCGCGCGTCCCGTCGCCCGCCACCGTGGTGATCACCCCTGCGGCGTCCACCTTGCGGATGCGCTGGTTGGACCTATCGGCGATGTACAGGTTGCCCGCTCCGTCCGGCGCCACGCCGGTGGGCCAGTCCAGTTGCGCCGCCACGGCCGCGCCGCCGTCCCCTATTGGTCCTCCGCCCGCCACCGTGGAGATCGCCCCCGCAGAATCCACCTTGCGGATGCGGTTGTTGCCACCATCGGCGATGTACAGGTTGCCCGCGCCGTCCGGCGCCACGCCTCGGGGTGTGTCCAGTTGCGCCGCAGTGGCCGGGCCGCCGTCCCCGCCGAAGCCGCGCGTCCCGTCGCCCGCCACCGTGGAGATCACCCCCGCAGCGTCCACCTTGCGGATGCGCTGGTTGCTCCCATCGACGATGTACAGATTGTCTGCTCCGTCCAGCGCCACGTCGATGGGGAAGCTCAGTTGCGCCGCCGTAGCCGGGCCGCCGTCCCCGCCGAAGCCTTGCGTCCCGTCGCCCGCCACCGTGGTGATTACCCCCGCAGCGTCCACCTTGCGGATGCGCCGGTTGCCCAAATCGGCGATATACAGGTTGCCCGCTCCATCCAGCGCCACGCCGCTGGGGGAGTTCAGTTGCGCCGCCGTAGCCGGGCCGCCGTCCCCGCCGAAGCCGCGCGTCCCGTCGCCCGCCACCGTGGAGATCACCCCCGCAGCGTCCACCTTGCGGATGCGGTTGGTGGAACTATCGGCGATGTACAGGTTGCCCGCTCCGTCCACCGCCATGCCCTGGGGCCGGTTCAGTTGCGCCGCCACAGCCGGGCCGCCGTCCCCGCCGAAGCCGCGCGTCCCGTCGCCCGCCACCGTGGAGATCACCCCCGCAGCGTCCACCTTGCGGATGCGGTCGTTGTTCCTATCGGCGATGTACAGGTTGCCCGCTCCGTCCACCGCCACGCCGGTGGGCCAGTCCAGTTGCGCCGCCGTAGCCGGGCCGCCGTCTCCGCCGAAGCCGCGCGTGCCGTCGCCCGCCACCGTGGAGATCACCCCCGCAGCGTCCACCTTGCGGATGCGGTCGTTGTTCCTATCGACGATGTACAGGTTGCCCGCTCCGTCCACCGCCACGCCTTCGGGGAAGCGCAGTAGCGCCTCCACGGCCGCGCCGCCGTCCCCTCTGTAGCTGCTGCCCCCCGCGACCGTCTCGATGGTCCAGCCGTCCGCGGGCTGCGCCCCGGCAACCGCCGCCGACAGCGCGGCAAGGATCAGCGCAGAGCAAGACCGCCTCAGCGGGGCGGCGACAGCGGACAACTTGAGGAAGAGAAGAGAGCGAAGAGGTCCGAGTCCGGGCAGGAAGAGAGAAGAGCGGAAAACGGAGAGCGCGCGGAGCGCGCTACTCCTCTTTATTGACGGATTGACGGATTGACGGATTGACGGATTGACGGATTGACGGATTGACGGATTGACGGATTGACGGATTGACGGATTGACGGATTGACGGATTGACGGATTGACGGATTGACGGATTGACGGATTGACGGATTGACGGATTGACGGATTGACGGATTGACGGATTGACGGATTGACGGATTGACGGATTGACGGATTGACGGATTGACGGATTGACGGATTGACGGATTGACGGATTGACGGATTGACGGATTGACGGATTGACGGATTGACGGATTGACGGATTGACGGATTGACGGATTGACGGATTGACGGATTGACGGATTGACGGATTGACGGATTGACGGATTGACGGATTGACGGATTGACGGATTGACGGATTGACGGATTGACGGATTGACCTTTCTTTATTATAAGAAATAGCCAAGCCCGGCGTCAAGGGCTCGCGCCAATCTCTTTGCATCGGAAGAAAATCGTTGTGCTGCGTGCCGCTCATAGGCAACGAGGGTATCCCATCCGCCGGCGCCTTGTCAAGGGCAGAACGCGCGGACCGGGTTTTTCGCGGCCGGCGCGGCCGGCGGATAGTGGATAGCAAAGCCGCGGCGCGGGCCGAAAAGACGAGCGCCGCGGGAGCCCGCCGCTAAAATAGAGAATGGTCGGGGAAATCATTCGCGCCGTTCTGTTCGACTTCGACGGCACGTTGTCCGACAGCGAGTATCTCCATCACGAGACCTGGCTCGAATCATGCGGCCAGGCGTCCCAACTCAAAATCCGCAGGCGCATGCCACCCAATCCCAGTTAATCCCACCTAATCCCATTTAGCGGGGCGCCGGTCCCAAAGCAGGCGTCCGTCATGGTCCCGGAGCAGGCGGCCTCGCGCACCGGCGCCGGGGGACATCAAGGGCGAGGAGGCCGGCGAGGGACTTACCGAGAAGCTGCTCCAATACGGCATCTACCGCAAGATGCCGGCGGCGCATTTCAACGAGCCGGAAGACACGGCGATGCACAAGACCGAGCGCTTCGAGCAGGAGGTGAAGAAACGCTTCATAAACGAGCCGGGACAAATGAAGCTGCTGGTCGTCGTGGACAAACTGCTGACCGGCTTCGACGCCCCGCCGGCGACCTGTCTCTACATCGACAAGCAGATGCGCGACCACGGCCTGTTCCAGGCGATCTGCCGGGTCAACCGCCTCGACGGCGAGGACAAGGAATACGGCTATGTCATCGACTACAAAGACCTGTTCCGGTCGCTGGAGCAGTCGATAACGGACTACACCGGAGAAGCCTTCGACGGTTACGACAAAGCCGACGTGCAGGGCTTGCTCAAGGATCGGCTCCAACAGGGCCGGGAGCGTCTGGAAGAGGCGCGCGAGGCGGTCAAGGCGCTATGCGAGCCGGTCGAGCCGCCGCGCGACGCCGCGGCCTATCTGCGTTTTTTCTGCGCCGCCGAGAGCGGCAACGCCGAGCAACTCAAGGAAAACGAGCCGAAGCGCGTAACCCTCTACAAGCTGGTTGCTGCGCTCCTGCGCGCCTACGCCAACCTGGCCAACGAGATGCGCGAGGCCGGTTACTCCGACGCCGAGGCGCGGGAGATCAAGGCCGAAGTAGGCCATTACGAGAAGGTCCGCGAGGAGGTCAAGCCGGCCGGCGGCGATTACATCGACATGAAGATGTACGAGCCGGCCATGCGGCGCCTGCTGGACATGTATATCCGGGCCGAGGACAGCGAGAAACTTTCGGCGTTCGACGACCGGACGCTCGTGGAACTGATCGTCGAACAGGGAGAAAAGGCGGTCGAATCCCTGCCCGAGGGCATCCGCGGGAACCCCGAAGCGACGGCCGAGACCATCGAGAACAACGTGCGGCGGCTGATCATCGACGAGATGGCGGTCAACCCGAAGTACTACGAAAAGATGTCGGAGTTGCTGGACGCCTTGATCCTCCGGCGCAAGCAGGAGGCGATGGACTACAAGAAATACCTGGCGGCGATCGTCAGCCTGGCCAAAGAAGCCGCCAATCCGGAGACCGGGGCGTCCTATCCCGCGAGCATCGACAGCGCCCCGCTGCGGGCGCTTTTCGACAATCTGGAGAAAGCGCAGCCGGACGCGGATGCGCGGGAGGCGAAGGCCCTGGCCCTGGACCGCGCCATCCGCAACATCAAGAGAGACGGTTGGCGAGACTACATATTCAAGGAACTCGAGGTGCGCAAGGCCATCGAATCGGAACTCGGCGGCGGCGAAGATAGCGTAAGCGCAGTATTCGAGATCGTGAAGGCGCAGCATGACTATTGAGGCTGAAGGCCGCCGCATTGACGTAGCCGGAACGCCGGTGGAGATCGTCCGCAAGGACATCAAGAACCTCCACGTGGGCGTTTACCCGCCGAGCGGCCGGGTGCGGGTGGCCGCGCCGCTGCGTCTGAACGATGACGCCGTGCGGCTGGCCGTCATTTCGCGCCTGGGATGGATTCGCCGGCGACAGGCCGAATTCGAACGGCAGGAGCGCCAGTCCCTGCGGGAGTTCGTGACCGGCGAAAGCCATTACTTCGCGGGCCGGCGCTACCGGCTCGACGTAACCGAGCGCGACGGCCCGCCGGCCGTGCGCCTGCTCAACAACGCCTGGATGGCGTTAAGCGTTCGCCCCGGCGCCGACCGGGACAAACGGGAGGCCGTGCTTCATCGCTGGTACCGCCGTCAACTCCGCGGCCGCTTGCCGGCGCTTCTCGCAAAATGGGAGCCGCAGGTCGGAGCGCGCCCCGCCGAAGTCCGCATCAAGCAGATGAAGACCCGCTGGGGGACATGTAACAAGGCCGCCCGCCGCATCTGGCTGAATCTCGAGCTGGCGAAGAAACCGGCGCCTTGCCTCGAGTACGTCGTGGTGCATGAACTGGTCCACTTGATCGAGCGCAGCCACAACGACCGATTTCTGGAATTGATGGACGGGCTGATGCCTCAGTGGCGCATGCATCGGGACGAGCTCAACCGCGCGCCGCTCGCCCATGCGGACTGGCGTTACTGAACAAAAGCCGACTGATCCCCCCGCCGGACTTGGCGGAAGAATACGGTTATACTTCCGGTTAGCCGTTATGAGGATATGGATTGCCGTACTCGGATTGCTGGGCGCCGGGGCGCCTGCATGGGCGAACCCGGAGTTGCTGCCGCCGGCGCTGGAACTGGGCGCGAAGGATTGCCTTTTCTGCCACGCCGAACCCGCGGGCGGAAAGAACTGGAACGCCCGCGGACACTGGCTGCTCGAACAAAAACAGCAACGCGGAGCGCCGAAAGTCAGCGTTGCCTGGTTGCGCGAGTACGCGCCCGTCGAGGCGCCGGAGACCGCGGCCGGGGCCGGCGGGCCGCTGAACATTCCCGAAACCCTGCACCGCGGGCCGTTCTTCCGGCCCAACCCCGATGCGGCGGCGCTCAAGCGCTGGCTCGCTTCGCGCGGGCGGTACTCCACCGCCGGCGGCGAATGGCCGCAGTATGCCGGCGACGCCGGGTCGGCGAAGTATTCTCCGCTCGACCGCATCGACAACGAAAACGTCGGCCGGCTGGAGCTTGCCTGGGTTTGGGACGCTTTCGACAACTCGCGCTACATCAAGCCCGGCGGGAAAAAGACCGACCGGCGGATGTATCCCGACGGATTCAAGGCCACTCCGTTAATGATCGGCGGAAAGCTCTTCATTCGCACCAACTTCAGCGGCGTCGCGGCGGTCGATCCCGCGACGGGCGAGACGCTATGGACCTACGATCCGGGCACGGCGGACTGGGGACGGCCGGGGATTTTCGGCTTTGCCACGCGGGGACTGTCTTACTGGTCGGACGGAGAAGACGAGCGGCTGCTCGTCTGCACGGGGGACAGCTATCTTGTCGCCCTGGACCCCGACAGCGGCAAGCCCATCCCGGATTTCGGCGATAACGGCCGCACCGACTTGACGCAAGGCTCGCGGCGGCCGTTGATTCGGAAACTGGTCAACTGCAGCGCGCCGCCGACAATCGTGGGAGACGTCGCGGTCGTCGGCAATCAGATCGCCGACGGCCCGCCGGGCAAGTCGGCCCGCAGCGGCGGAGCGCACTGGAAAGACAACTGGCCGGTGGGGGACGTCCGCGGCTACGACGTGCGCAGCGGAAAACGCCTCTGGACCTTCCATACGATTCCCCAAGAAGGCGAGTTCGGCGTCGAGACCTGGGGCAACGAGTCGTGGAAGTGGACGGGCAACACGAACGTCTGGTCGATGATGAGCGCCGACGAAGAATTGGGCTACGTTTATCTGCCCGTCACCGGCCCGACGTTCAACTTCGCGGGAGACTTTCGGCCGGGAGACAATCTTTTTTCAAACAGCATCGTGTGCCTGAACGCAAAGACAGGCGAGCGGGTCTGGCATTTTCAAACGATTCATCACGACCTTTGGGACTGGGATTTGCCGGCCGCGCCGACCCTGATCGACATCACGGTAAACGGCAAGAAAATAGCGGCGGTCGCGCAGGCGGCCAAGACGGGATTCGTGTACGTGTTCGAGCGGCGGACGGGCGAGCCGGTCTGGCCGATCGACGAGCGGCCGACGCCGGGCAGCGAAGTGGAAACGGCCGCCAAGACGCAGCCGTTTCCGACGAAGCCGCCTCCGTTCGAGATGCAGGGAATCGACGAGGACGGCCTGCTCGACTTCACCCCGCAACTCAAGGCCCTGGCGCTCGAAGCGGTCAAGCCCCATCAACTCGGGCCGCTGTTCACGCCCCCGTCGAGGAGAGGGACGATCATGGTTCCCGGCTGGGGCGGCGGAGCGAACTGGGGCGGCGCGGGTTACGACCCGGAAACCGGCTACATCTACATTTCCTCGCGGCGGCAGCACATTACCGTCGGCATGCAGCCGGTGAGCGATGCCCAAGCGCGCGGTTACGACTACGAACACAAATTCTATCGGCCGACCGTCGGCGGCCTGCAAGTGGTCAAGCCGCCCTACGGCGCGATCACCGCCTACGACATGAACCGCGGCGAGATTGCCTGGCAAACGCCTCACGGCAACGGGCCGCGCGGGCACAAGCTGCTCAAAGACCTGGACCTGCCGCCGCTGGGAAACCCGAACGCGGCGGGCGTGCTGGTGACGCGCTCGCTGTTGTTTGCGGGCGACCGCGGGGAAGCGCAGAGCGGCAGCGCTTCGTTCCTCAGAGCTTACGACAAGGCAAGCGGCGAAACGCTTTGGGAAGCGAAACTGCCCGGACGGCACCATAACGCCGCGCCGATGACTTATCTTGCCGGCGGCGAGCAGTGGATCGTCGTGGGCGTCGGCGGAGCCGCGGAACCCGCCCGGCTGGCGGCCTTTCGCTTGCGGAACGGCCCCGCCGGGCAAGAAAAAGCCCGTCCGCTGCGGTAAGAGCGGACGGGCTCGGGGTTAAGGGTTATCGGCGAATCCGCTTAGAACTCGCCGCCGTGCGGGTCGGGCGGGGCCGCCGGCTTGTCTTCGGGTATCTCCACGATGGTCGCTTCGGTCGTGAGCATCAAGCCGGCGATCGAAGCGGCGTTCTGCAGAGCGGTGCGGGTGACCTTGGCCGGGTCGATGACGCCGTCGGCAACCAAGTCTCCGTAGTTATCGGTCGCGGCGTTGTAGCCGAAGGTATCGCTTTCGCCGACGCGAACCTTCTCGACGACGATGGCGCCTTCCTGGCCGGCGTTGGAGGCAATCCAGCGGATAGGCGCTTCGATGGCGCGGCGGACAATGTTGACGCCGATCTGCTCATCGTCGGTTTTGCCGGTAACGTTTTCCAGCGCCGACGCGGCGCGGAGAAGAGCGATGCCGCCGCCGGGAACGATGCCTTCCTCGACTGCGGCGCGAGTGGCATGCATGGCATCCTCCACGCGCGCCTTCTTCTCCTTCATCTCCGTCTCCGTCGCCGCCCCGACCTTGATCACCGCCACGCCCCCGACCAGCTTCGCCAGCCGTTCTTGCAGCTTCTCCCGGTCGTAGTCCGACGTCGTCTCCTCGATCTGCGCCCGCAGTTGCTTGACCCGTCCCTGGATCGCCGCCGTGCTGCCGCCGCCCTCCACGATCGTCGTGTTGTCCTTGTCGATCACCACGCGCTTCGCGCTGCCCAGATCCTCGAGTTGAACCCCCTCCAGCTTGATGCCCGTCTCTTCCATGATCGCCTTGCCCCCGGTCAAGATCGCAATGTCTTCCAACATCGCCTTGCGCCGGTCGCCGAATCCCGGCGCCTTCACCGCCGCCACGTTGAGCACGCCCCGCAGCTTGTTCACCACCAGCGTGGCCAGCGCCTCGCCTTCCGTCTCCTCGGAGATGATCAGCAGCGGCCGCCCCGAACGCGACACGTTCTCCAGCACCGGCAGCAGGTCTTTCATGTTGCTGATCTTCTTCTCGTGAATCAGCAGCAGCGCCTTCTCCAGCACGCACTCCATCGAGTCCTGATCGGTGACGAAGTAGGGCGAGGCGTAGCCGCGGTCGAACTGCATGCCTTCCACCACGTCCAGCTCGGTTTCCAGCGTCTTGCCTTCCTCGACGGTGATTACCCCGTCCTTGCCCACCTTGGCCATCGCCTCGGCGATGATGTCGCCGATCGCCGCGTCGTTGTTCGCCGAAATCGCCGCAACCTGCGCCACGGCATCGCCTTCGACCGGCTTGGCCATATCCTGCACCTTGCGTGAAAGCGCTTCGGTGGCCTGCTCGATGCCGCGCTTGATATCCATCGGGTTGGCGCCGGCGGCAACGCTCTTCAGCCCGTCGCGGTAGATGGCCTGCGCCAGAATGGTTGCCGTGGTGGTGCCGTCGCCGGCGACGTCGGAAGTCTTCGAGGCGACTTCGCGCACCATCTGGGCGCCGAGGTTCTCGAGCTTGTCTTCAAGCTCGATTTCCTTGGCGACGGTCACGCCGTCTTTGGTGACGGTCGGCCCGCCGAACTTCTTCTCCAGCACCACGTTGCGGCCCTTGGGGCCGAGCGTGACGCGAACGGTGTTCGCGAGCTTGTTGACGCCGGCCAGGATCGCCTGGCGGCTGTCTTCTCCGTAAACAATGTTCTTTCCTGCCATGGTTCGTTCGCTCCTTTATTCGATGACGGCGAGAACTTCGTCCTCGCGCATGATGAGATACTCGTTGTCGTCGACTTTGACGTCGTTGCCCGAATACTTGCCGAACAGAATTCTGTCTCCGGCTTTGACGTCGAGGGCGACGACCGTGCCGTCGTCTTTCTTTTTGCCGTTGCCGACAGCGACAACCTTGCCCTGTTGCGGCTTTTCCTTGGCGGAGTCGGGGATGATGATGCCCCCGCTCGATTTCGATTCATCCTCGTCGAGACGCTCGACGAGAATGCGATCGTGTAGTGGTCGCAGACTCATGTTACTGGTGTCCTCCTATTCGTCTGGGGTGAAAAAATGACGGATGAAAACTCGCAGAGGGTAAATCGGAACGCCGCGCTGCTCATGAAACTTGATGCAGCGGTTATCAACTTACGGTATAACTCCTATTGTACTACGGAAACGGAAAGAGTGTCAACACCGGGTTTTTCGCCGGGCCGGGCCGAAAAATTGCGCGGACCGACGAATTTTCAAGCGTGTGGGCCGGAATGGATTGTTGACCGTCATCTTCAACGATAAATCAACGGGCGGCATGCAAGCAACCCTCGTTTTAAGTTTCGACCGCGGGATGCCGGATTCTTGTAAAGGCCGCCTTGCCGGATCGGGCGGCGCGGCCATGGCGGAGTAGAATGGTTGCGGTGCTTCCGAGTCGTTTCCTTGCGGGTTTCGCGGCCGTCCTGGCCGCCGCGGCATGTCCGCGCGCTTTGCCGGCGGCGGAAGACGACGCGGACCGGGCGCTGATCGGGCAGTACTGCCTTGCTTGCCACAACGACGATCTGCGCACTGCGGGCGTTTCGCTGCAAGGAGCGGACCCGGCGGACGTGACGCAGCGCCCGGCGCTGTGGGAAAAGGCGCTGCGCAAAGTCGCTTCGGGCGAAATGCCGCCGGCGGGGATGCCGGCGCCCGACGCGGCGAGCGCGGCGGGGTTCGCGGCCCGCCTGGAAAAAGCGCTCGACGCGGCCGCGGCCGCCGCTCCCAACCCCGGGCGGGTTCCGGCGCACCGCCTGAACCGGGCGGAATACTCAAACGCCGTCCGCGATCTGCTGGCGCTCGATCTCGATGCCGGCGATATGCTGCCGGCCGACGATTCCGGCTACGGCTTCGACAACATCGCCGACGTCTTGTCGCTGTCGCCCGCGCTGCTCGACCGCTACATGTTCGCGGCGCGCCGCATCAGCCGCATGGCCGTAGGCTCGGGCCCCGAGAAAGCCCAAAAGGATATCTTCGTCCGCAACCGCGAAACGGGCTTTCTGCATGCGGGGCACGGCTCTGCATCGCGGCAGGACCTGCCCATCGGCGCGGACCGCGGCGCCGCCCTGCGCTACTATTTCCCGCTCGACGGCGAGTATGTCATCTCGACGGCTCTCGATCAGGGCGACAGCAGGACGGCCTACGAGTCCCACGAGTTGCGGCTGCGCGTCAAGGCCGGAATGCGCGTGCTTGCGCTGACCTTCCCCGGCGAATCCTCGCGTCCCGAGCGCGCGCGGCCGGCCGGCGCCGGCGGGTCCAAGTCGGCGCATCCGCCGCTCGACGTGCGGCTGGACGGCAAGCGCTTGCGGCTCATCGAGTTGCCCGATGCGGAAAAGCGGTTCAAGATCCGCTGGGTCGCGATCGACGGACCGTATAACCCAACGGGGCCGGGGGATACTCCGAGCCGCCGGAAAATTTTCTCCTGCCGCCCGGCGAACGCCGCGGAGGAAACGCCTTGCGCCAAGCGGATTCTCTCCGCTCTGGCCCGGCAGGCTTACCGCCGCCCCGTCGATAACGCGGACGTGAGCGCGTTGCTGGCCATCTACGAGACGGGGCGGGCCGCGGGAGACTTCGAGCAGGGGATCGAGAAAGCGCTGCGGGCGCTGCTTGTCGCGCCCGGCTTCCTGTTTCGCATCGAGCACGATCCCCCCGGAATCGGTCCGGCGGCGCCCTACAGGATCAGCGCTATCGAGCTTGCTTCGCGGCTCTCGTTTTTCCTTTGGAGCAGCCTGCCGGACGAAGAGTTGCTGCAGACGGCCGAGGACGGGCGCTTGCGCGAGCCGGAAACGCTCGCCGCTCAGACGCGCCGCATGCTCGCCGACCGCCGTTCGCGGGCGCTGGTCGAGAATTTCGCCGGACAATGGCTTGAACTGCGCAACGTCGCCAAGGTCAAGCCCGACGAAGTGCTGTTCCCCGAATTCGACGGGGAGTTGCGGCTGGCGATGCAGCGCGAAACGGAGCTTTTCCTCGAAAATATCCTCAAGAAAAACCGCAGCGTGCTGGAGTTGCTGGATGCGAACCGCACGTTTTTGAACGAGAGGCTGGCTAAGCACTACGGCGTGGAGGATGTTTACGGGCCGCAATTCCGCGAGGTGCGCTTGCGCGATGCGCGGCGCGGCGGCTTGCTGGGTCAGGGCAGCATCCTGACGGTCACATCGTATCCGAATCGAACTTCGGTGGTGATCCGCGGCAAGTGGATTCTCGAGAACTTGTTCGGCATGCCGCCCCCGCCCCCGCCGCCCGACATCCCCGAGCTGGAAGAAGCCGGCGGCGGCGAGCGGCTCACGCTGCGCGAAATGATGTCGCTGCACAGCAAAAACCCGACCTGCGCGAGTTGTCACGCGCGCATGGACCCGATCGGCTTCGCGCTCGAGAACTACGATGCGATCGGACGCTGGCGGACGGAAGACGCGGGAACGCCGATCGACGCTTCGGGCGAACTGCCGGGCGGGATCGTTTTCGACGGTCCGGCCGAGTTGAAACGCGTTTTTGCGACGGATTTCAGAGAAACTTTCGTGACGACGGTCGTAGAAAAAATGTTGACTTACGCCCTCGGACGGGGCTTGGAGTATTACGATAAACCTACAGTCCGCGCAATCGTTCGCGAGGCGGAGCGGAATGAGCACCGCTTGGAGGACCTGATTTTGGAGATTGTGCGGAGCATGCCGTTTCAAATGAGAAGGAGCCGGGAATGACGATCGTGACGAAAAAATCTCTCTCGCGGCGCACCGTGCTGCGCGGCTTGGGCGCTGCGGTCGGTCTGCCGTTCATGGACGCGATGGTTCCGGCGATGGCCGCGCCGTTGGACCGCGCCGCGAAACCGGCGGTGCGCATGGGGTTCGTTTACGTCCCCAACGGCATCATGGACCTGAAGGGCGAATGGACCCCCAAGGGCGAGGGCAAGGACTTCGCATTCAGCGAGATTACCCGGGCTCTGGAGCCGTTCCGCGAGCGCCTGACGATACTCAGCGGACTGGCGCAGGTCAACGGCCGTCCCGGCGGCGACGGGCCCGGCGACCACGCCCGCGCGGGCGCCACCTTTCTCACCGGCGAGCGGGCGGTCAAGACGGAAGGCGCGGGGATTCGGGCAGGCGTTTCGGCCGATCAGATTGCCGCGCGCGAGTTGGGCAAGCACACGCAACTGGCGTCGCTCGAAGTGGGCATCGAGGAAGCCAGCATCGCCGGCGGCTGCGATTCGGGTTACAGTTGCGCCTATACCAATACGATCTCCTGGCGGACGCCGACGGCGCCCAACCCGGTGGAGGATAATCCGCGGCGGCTCTTCGAGCGGCTTTTCGGGGACGGCGACAGCACCGATCCGGCAGAGCGGCTGGCGCGGCTGCGGGAGCAGGGCACGATTCTCGATTTCGTCCGCGAAGACCTTTCCCGCCTGCGGGCGGAATTGGGCGCCGGCGACCGGCGCAAGCTGGACGAATACACCGCGGCGGTGCGCGACCTGGAGCGGCGTATCGAAAAAGCCGAAGCGCAGAGAGAACGGGAGCTTCCTACCGTCGAACGCCCCGGAGGCGTCCCGGGCAATTTTACCGAGCACGCAAAATTGATGATCGACTTGCAGGTGCTGGCCTATCAGGCCGACCTGACGCGCGTCACCACTTTCATGATGGGCCGCGAGGGCACTTGGCGCAGCTACCCCGATATCGGCGTGCCCGATGCCCACCATGCGGTGACGCACCATCAGCACGACCCGGAAAAGATCGCCAAGACAATCGTGATCAACAAGCATCACGTGTCGATGTTCGCTTACATGCTGGAGAAAATGCGGGCGACCCAGGACGGCGAGGGCACACTGCTCGATCATTCGATGCTGCTCTACGGCAGTTCGCTTTCCGACGGGAATCAGCATACGCACCACGATTTGCCGCTGGTTCTCGCCGGCGGCGCGGCCGGGCAGTTGCGCGGCGGGCGGCATTTGCGGTTTCCGCGAGAAACCCCGATGAATAATTTGCTGCTCAGTCTGCTGGATGCGGCGGGCGCGCCCACGGAACGGCTGGGCGACAGCAGCGGCAAGCTCGAAGGGCTTTCGCACGGCTAGGGATTGCGGAATGCGCGGCGGGCATTGCGGCGTCGGAGACGCCTGTGCGCGGGCAGCGTTGCGCTGCCGCTTGGGCGCCGTTCGGCTCTTCCCCTTGCTCGCTTGCTTGGCAGCGGCGGCCGCCGCGAGCGCCGCGGACTTGCGCTTGATCGAGGCGGTGCGCAACCGCGACCGCCGGGGCATCGTCAAGTTGATGGCCGAACGCATCGATGTCGATGCGGCCCTGCCCGACGGAGCGACCGCGCTGGCCTGGGCCGTTCACTTGCAAGACGGCGAAACCGCGGCGCGGCTGCTCGCCGCCGGGGCCGACGTCAACGCCGGCGACGACTACGGCGATACGCCGCTGACGCTGGCCTGCGCCAACGGGGATGCTCATCTGATCGAGAAGCTGCTCGAAGCGGGCGCCGACCCCAACGCCGAGCGCTGGAACGGCGAGACTCCGCTCATGTCGGCCGCGGGGGCCGGGCTCGCCGATGCGGTACGGCTGCTGATCGCCAAAGGCGCCCGCTTGAATGAAACGGAGTCCCGGCGGGGACAAAACGCGCTGATGTGGGCGGCGGCGGAAGGGCATTCCGCTGTTGTCGAAGCTCTGGTTGACGCGGGCGCCGAGGTGAACGTTGCCTCGAAGACGGGTTTCACCGCCTTGGCTTTTGCGGCGACGCGCAACGCGGTTCGGGCCGTCAGCGCCTTGATCGCGGCCGGAGCCGACCTCAACGCCGCCGCCGAGGACGGAAGCTTGCCGGTCAATATCGCAGCGGCCTACGGCCACACGGAGACGCTCAAGCTGCTGCTCGACGCGGGCGGAAACTTTTCGGCGGCCGACCGCGACGGCCGGACGCCCCTCTATGCCGCGGCCCGGGCGGGCAACGTCGAGTCGGTCGCCCTGCTGCTCGCGGCCGGGGCCGACCCCAACCGGCGCACGGCCACCGTCGAGGACCTCGGCTCGAACAGGGATCTGCGGCGGACGGACGGCGAAGACACGCCGCTGCTCGCGGCCGCGCTCGGCGGACGCCTGGAGACAATGAGGCGGCTGGTCGCCGCCGGCGCCGACGCCGCAGCGCGCACGCAGGACGGCGCGACGCTGCTGATGCAGGCCGTGAGCAGCGCCCGCATGCCGGTGATCGAATACGCCTATACGCTCGACGACGACATCGCGGCGCAGACCGGCATCGGGCGCACCGTCATGCATGCCGCGGTGCTGCTCACGTCGTTTGTCGCGACGCCGGACGAGATTTGCGAGGTGATCCGCTTTCTCGCGGAGCGCGGCGCGGACCCCGACCCGGTCGACGACGGCGGCCGAACCGCCATCTCCATAGCCGACATCTGGCCGGTGGAGAAAGCTTCGAAGCTGCTCTACGAGTTGACGACGGCGGCCGGGCGAACGCCCGGGATATTGCCGACGAATCTGCAGTAAGAGGCGATGCAGCCCGCCCTAACCGAAACCACCGAATTTTACAGGATCGCTGCTGCGCTGAAACTCGATCCGGAACGGCGGTCCGGCCTGGGGCAGTACATGACCCCGGCGCCGATAGGCCGTTTCATGGCAAGCCTGTTTGCGGATACCTCGGGAGACGTACGGGCGCTCGACCCGGGCGCCGGCGTCGGGTCTTTAACCGCCGCTCTGGTCGAACGATACGCGAGCGGCGCAACAAAACCGCGTTCCATTTCTCTGACGTGCTACGAGATCGAACCGCTGCTGATCGACTATTTGCGAACCACTCTGGAAGAAGCGGAACGACGGAGCAATGCCTCCCGGATCGCCGCCGCCGGCCAAATCCAGCCGGACGATTTCATTTTGTCTCATGCGGTCGGCGCGCAAGCGAATTTGTTCGCTGAAGAACGCCGGACGCCGCGGCGCTTCACGCATGCGATCATGAACCCGCCGTACAAGAAGATCCATTCGGATTCCGGTCACAGGTCGGCGCTGCGAAGAGCCGGAATTGAAACCTCGAATCTCTATACGGGGTTTATGTTCCTTGCTGCCGCCCAAATTTGCGAGGGCGGTGAAATGGTGGCGATTGTCCCGCGCTCCTTTTGCAACGGACCGTACTTCAAGCCCTTCCGCGATCGGTTCTTCGCAATGATGACGCTGCGGCAGATACACGCCTTCGAGAAACGAAACGCGGCTTTCCAAAGCGATGCAGTGCTGCAGGAGAACATCATCATCCATGCAGTGAAGGGCGCAAAGCCGTCCATCGTCAAAATCACGACCAGCAGCGGAGGGAATTTCGAATTCGATCCGGTTTCCCGTGAGTGCGCTACGGCAGACATGACCCAACGGTTTGTCGATTACGCCGCGGTTATCGGCAGGAACGGCCGTGACCGCTTTGTTCATATCGCCGCCGGCGATCATGAGCAGCGCATCGTCGACCGGATGTCGTATTTCACGGCTACGCTCGCCGATTTGGGGCTTGAGGTTTCCACCGGGCCGGTGGTCGATTTTCGCCTGCAAAAGGATTTACGGGCTCAGCCGGACAAGTACACGGCGCCGCTGCTGTACGCTGCCCACTTTCGAGGCGGATCGCTTGAATGGCCGAAAGACATGAAAAAGCCGAACGCCATCGAGGTAACGGAGCGGAGCCGAAAATGGCTGTGGAAAAACCAGGGCCGATTTGTCGTCACTCGGCGCTTTACATCGAAGGAAGAGCGCCGCCGTATCGTAGCGTCCGTTTACGAGGCCGCATTGCCCGGCGAATGGGTCGGCTTCGAAAATCATTTGAACGTTTACCACGCCGGACAGACAGGTTTCTCCCACTCGCTGGCGACAGGGTTGAGCGCGTACTTGAACAGCAGCCTTGTCGATCGCTATTTCCGGCAGTTCAACGGCCACACGCAAGTGAACGCAGCGGATTTGCGATCCCTTCCCTATCCGCATCGAGAGGCGCTGGAACGCATGGGAAGACAGGCGCACGGCGTAAAACTTTCGCAGCAGGAGATCGACAAACTTATCGAGAGCGAGCTCGCACGCATGACAGAAGATAAAAACCCGTTACCGGCTCAGCAAAAAATCGACGAAGCGCTGGAAATCGTCAAGGCGCTCGGCATGCCGCGCGGTCAACTGAACGAACGCTCCGCCCTTACGCTGTTGGCGTTGCTCGACCTCAAGCCGGCCGGCGCGTGGAACGATCTGAAGAGGCCGCTCATGGGCATCACTCCGATCATGGAATACTGCCGGGAACATTACGGACGCGAGTACGCCCCGAACACGCGCGAAACGTTCCGGCGGCAAACGATGCATCAGTTCGTCGAGTCCGATATTGCGCGCTACAACCCCGACCGACCGGACCGCCCGGTGAATAGCCCGAAAGCCTGCTACCAAGCGAGCGCCGAAGCGTTTCAAGTCATTCAAACCTTCGGCACGGACGCTTGGCAAGCGACGCTCGACGAGTATTTGAAAGACCGGGAGACACTCGCGGCGAAGTGGGCGAAACATCGAGAAATGCAGATGATTCCGGTTCAGATCGCGGAGGGGCAAGAGATACGCTTAACGCCCGGCGCTCATAGCAGATTGATCGAACGAATCGTCACGGAATTCGCGCCCCGGTTCGCTCCCGCCGCTGAAGTTCTCTATATCGGCGATACGGGCGACAAGGTCGGCTACTTTCAAAAGCAGAGGCTTGCCGATCTCGGAGTAACCGTCGACAGACATGGGAAAATGCCGGATGCGATTCTGTACTTCGGCGAGAAAGACCGGCTTTTGCTCGTGGAGTCCGTCACCAGTCACGGCCCGGTAAACGCCAAGCGCCGCAACGAACTTGCGCTGCTCTTTTCCGCAGCCAAGCCCGAACTCATATACGTCACGGCCTTCCCGGACAGGAAGGTCATGGCGCGCTATCTCGGCGAAATATCCTGGGAAACGGAAGTCTGGCGCCCCGACGCCCCCACGCACCTGATTCATTTCAATGGAGAACGATTCCTGAGACCCCGCGGGGCGTAATCGAGCGCCCGGCTATATGCGGTCGAGGTCGGGGTTCAGGAGTCGTTGGACTTCCGGCGTGTCGATATCCGCGGCGCGGACTACCCGGGCGGGAGAGTCGATTTTTTTAGGGGGCGTTTCGCCGCGCAGCTTTTGCACCACGGTTTCGACTCCGCGGTAGCCCATATTGTAGGGGTCCTGGACGATCAGGGCGTCGATGATCCCTTCCCGCAGGTTTTTTTGCAGCGTGGGGCTGGCGTCGAAACCCATGATCTTCACCTTGCCCGCCATCTCGCGGGCGCGGACGGCCTGCGACGCGCCTACCGTTGCGGCTTCGCTCGAGCAGAACAGCGCGTCGAGTTCCGGATGGGCCGTCAGCATGTCTTCGGTGATGGACAGGGCGCGGGTCCGGTCGGACATGCAGTACTGTTCGTTGACGATTTCCAGGCCCGTGTATTCCTCCTCCAGAGCGGCGTGGAAACCGATTTCGCGGTTGCCGGTCGAGGCGCTTCCGGGAACGTGCTTGACCATGGCGATCTTGCCCTTGCCGCCCAGCATGTCATTGAGGGTCTCGGCGGCCAGACGGCCGGCGCCTACGTTGTCCGTAGCCACGAAGCAGACGTAGTTGTCGGTGTCGATGCCCGAATCGAAGACCGTCACCGGGATGCCGAGTTCCCCGGCGCGCTCGACCACTCCGACCAGGGCAGTGCTTTCAGAGGGCGACAGCACGATGCCGTCGACGCGCCGGTTGATCATCGACTCCACGATCTGTATCTGGCGGGCGTACTCGGTTTCCTGCGGGGGGCCGTTCCAGAGAATATCGACGTCGTACTCTTCGCCGGCGGCAATCACGCCGGCGTGGACCGCCTGCCAGAAAATCGACGATGTTCCCTTGGGCGCGACTCCGATGACGGTCCGGTCGGAACGGTTGCAGGAAAACGCCCAACCCAGGCCGCCGAGAGCGCGCAAAGCGTCACGGCGTCTCATGGACAACAGAATAGCAGCGGCCGGATGGACCGGCCGGCGGATCAGTGGGCCGGCAGGTCGCTGCGGCCCATCAAATAGGCGTCCACGGCGCGCGCGGCCTTGCGTCCCTCGGCGATCGCCCAGACAACCAGCGATTGGCCGCGGCGGGCGTCTCCCGCGGCAAAGACTTTCTCCACCGACGTGCGGAATTCGCCGAACCCGGCCTTGACGTTGCCGCGGGGATCTTTCTCGACCCCGAGCTGCTCCAGCAGCCCTTCGTGGACCGGATGGACAAAACCCATCGCCAGCAACACGAGGTCGGCGGGAACTTCGAATTCCGAACCCGGAACCTCCTCGAACTTGAACGGCCGCTTGCCGCTGACGGGATCGGGGGCGGCCCAGCGCAGGCGGACGGCTTTCAGCGCCTTGACGTTGCCGTTGCCGTCGCCGATGAATTCCTTGGTGTTGACGGCGTAGTCGCGAACGTCGCCCTCTTCGTGCGAGCTCTCGACCTTGAAAGTGAACGGCCACAGCGGCCAGGGCATCGCACCCAATTCCTCGCGGCTCAACGGGGGCTTGGGCAGCAACTCGAACTGGTGGATGCCGACCGCGCCTTGCCTTCTGGAC
Source organism: uncultured Bryobacterales bacterium (assembly GCA_958295955.1). Lineage (GTDB taxonomy): Bacteria > Acidobacteriota > Terriglobia > Bryobacterales > UBA6623 > CATQHP01. The sequence continues at coordinate 385,958 of OY282420.1, forward strand.
GTGCCCAGGCAGTCGGCGCCGGTATCGCCGCCGCCGATGATGACGACATTCTTCCCTTTGGCGGTAATGTCGAACTGCGGATCCACCGGACGGCCCCCGACGCGGCGATTCTGCTGCGGCAGGAACTGCATGGCGAAGCGGATGCCGTTCAACTCGCGTCCGGGGATGTTCAGGTCGCGGGGCTTTTCCGATCCCGTGCAGATCAAAACGGCGTCGAATTCGCTGACGATCCGCCGCGCCGGAACGTCCGCGCCGACGTGGACGTTGCAGCGGAACACGACGCCTTCGGCCTCCATTTGCCGGACGCGCCGGGCAACGAGATGCTTATCCATTTTGAAGTCGGGGATGCCGAGCACCATCAGCCCCCCCGGCAACTCGTTTTTTTCGAAGACCGTCACGGCGCAGCCGGCGCGGTTGAGTTGCTGGGCGGCGGCCAACCCCGCGGGGCCGGAGCCGATGACCGCAACTTTCTTGCCCGTTCGCGAGAGCGGCGGCTCGGGCTTGATCCAGCCTTCCTCCCAGCCGCGGTCGACAATCGCCTTCTCGATCGACTTGATGCTGACCGGATCGTTGTTGATGCCGAGCACGCACGCCGCCTCGCACGGCGCGGGGCAGATACGGCCGGTGAACTCGGGGAAATTGTTCGTGGAGTGCAACTCGCGCAGCGCTTCCCGCCAGCGCTTGCGATAGACGAGGTCGTTCCAGTCGGGAATGATGTTGTTGATCGGGCAGCCGGTGTGGCAGAAAGGGATGCCGCAGTCCATGCAGCGCGCGCCCTGCGTTCCGAGCTCGGATTCGCCGAGGCTGTCCATGACCTCGTTCCAGTCGCCGACGCGTTCTTCGACAGGCCGATACGGCGTGACCTGCCGGCTGTATTCCATAAATCCTGTAACCTTACCCATAAACAACCCTTTCCGGAAACGGCGGCTGCGCCCCCGTCGGTGAAGCCCGCGCAGCGGAAACGCTCAGCCGGACGGAAAAAGAATCCGCATCCGCCCTGCCGGGGCCGACAACCGGGTGAAACCGGCGCCGGCGCTTCCGGCGCTTCTTACAGGATACAGCGATTGGCGGCCGGCGGCGCAGGCGCGCGGAACGCTCGAACGGTTAGAATCGGGGGCATGTATCCGCTCGTTCTGTTGTTATTGGCCGCGCTGCCGCTTGCGGCGCAAACTCCTCTGCGCGGTTTCTCCACCGCAAACGGCCGGCGGCAAGCGGCTCTCGAAGAGCGGCTCAAGGCCGTCCCGCAGGCCGACCGGGTGCGGGAATACATACGCACGATGAGCGAGGAGCCGCACCATACCGGCTCGGCGCGCGGGCGGGAGGTCGCGCGCTACGTGCTGCAGCAATTCCGCTCGTGGGGACTGGATGCGCAGATCGAAGAGTTTGTCGGGTTGATGCCGACGCCGCTGGAACGCCGCGTGGAACTGTTGGCGCCCGAGCGCTACCTGGCGAAGCTCGCCGAACCGCCCATCGCGGAAGACAAAGACTCTTCGGATGCGGGCCAACTGCCGGCGTACAACGCTTATTCTCCCGACGGCGATGTCGCCGCGCAGGTCGTGTACGTGAACTACGGCATGCCGTCCGACTACGAAAAGCTGGACGAAATGGGCATCGATGTCAAAGGGAAGATCGTCCTGGCGCGTTATATGGGCGGCTGGAGAGGCATCAAGCCGAAAGTCGCCGCCGAGCGCGGCGCGGTCGGCTGCCTGATTTATTCCGATCCGGCGGACGACGGGTTCTACAAGGGCGATGCGTACCCCAAAGGCCCGTTCCGCCCGAAGTGGGGCGTGCAAAGGGGCAGCACGATGGACATGCCGACCTATCCGGGCGACCCGCTGTCCCCCGGCTGGGGCGCGGAGCCCGGCGGGAAGCAATTACCGATCGGCGAAGCGAAGACGCTGCCCAAGATTCCGGTGCTGCCGATTTCGTGGGGAGACGCCGAACCGATCCTGCGCAATCTCGGCGGACCGGTCGCGCCCGCCGCCTGGCGCGGTTCGGTCCCGCTGACGTATCACCTCGGCGCAGGGCCGGCGAAGGTGCGCATGAAGACGAAATTCGACTGGGCGACGACGACGGGAGAAAACGTCATCGCGCGCATCGAGGGCAGCGCGTACCCCGACGAATGGATAATTTACGGCAACCATCACGATGCCTGGGTCAACGGGGCAACCGACCCGGTGAGCGGCAACGCGGCGCTGATGGAAACGGCGCGAGCCGTCGCCGAAGCGGTCAAGGAAGGCTGGAAGCCCCGGCGGACGATCGTTTTCGCAAGCTGGGACGCCGAGGAATGGGGGCTGATCGGCTCGACCGAATGGGCCGAGAAACACTTCGACGAGCTGCGCGCAAAAGCCGTCGTCTATTTCAACACCGACAGCAACGTCGCCGGAACGCTGGCCATGAACGGGTCGCACACCTTGGAGCGGTTCCTGAACGAGGTTGCCGCCGGCATCGACGATCCGCGCACGAGCAAGAGTCTCCGGCAGGCGGCGAAGGACAAGCTGCTTGCCGGCGCCGGCGCCAAGCGCAAAAAAGAAATCGCTTCCCGCGCCGACTTGCGCATCGGGGCGCTGGGCTCCGGGTCGGACTACACGGCGTTTCTCGACCACCTGGCCATCGCTTCCGCTGATTGCAGGTTTCGAGGAGACGGCGGCGGGGTCTATCACTCGATCTACGACTCCTTCGATTGGTACCGCAGATTCGGCGATCCCGATTTCGTTTACGGCCGAGCGCTGGCGCAGTTCCACGCGGTGGCGATCGCCCGCATGGCCGACGCGGACGTGCTGCCCTTCGAGTTCACCAATTACGCTGACACCATCGGGGTCTATCTCAACGAGTTGGAGGAGCCGGCCAAAGACAAAAACGTGGAGCTCAAAGACGTTCGCAAGGCATGGGAAGAATTATCCAAGGCAGCGGAAAACTACGAAAAGAAACTGTCGGCGAGCCGGCTGGAAGGCGATTACAAGCGAGTCAACGCCATCTTGCAAAAAGTCGAGCAGGCGATGGCCCGAGACGAAGGCCTGCCCGAGCGGGAATGGTTCAAGCACCAGGTCTATGCGCCGGGATTCTACACCGGATACGGGGTGAAGACCGTTCCCGCCGTCCGCGAAGCGCTGGAACGCGGCGACCGCGAGGCGGCCCGGCAGGGGGCGGCGGTCTTTGCGCAGACGCTGCAGGCCGTAACGGCGAAGATTCTCGCCGCGGCGGCGGCATTGCAATAGGCGCGAGACGCCTATACTTTCATTTATACTGGAAGTTGTTCGATTCGAAGAACCGCTTCGGCCCGGTCGATTGCCTTTGCCGGTAATTCCGCCGGTCCCCGGCTTCGTTTACTCTCAGCGGGCCGCATGGAGCATGGAAATTTTCTGAATCGGAGGGAATCCCTTGGCGCGTACCGATAAACATCTCTTCACATCCGAGTCCGTCTCGGAAGGCCATCCGGACAAGGTAGCCGACAAGGTTTCCGACGGCATTCTGGACGCCGTAATGGCCGGCGACCCGAACGGCCGCGTTGCTTGCGAAACGCTGGTGACAACCGGGCTGTGCATCGTCGCCGGCGAAATTACGACCACGGCGAACATCGACTTCACGCGCATTGCGCGCGACACGATCGGCGAGATCGGCTACAACGACGCCGCCTACCGCTTCGACGCGCAAAGCTGCGCCGTGATCACCGCGGTTGACGAGCAGTCGCCCGATATCGCCATAGGCGTGGACCCGGGCGGCGCCGGAGACCAGGGATTGATGTTCGGCTACGCCTGCGACGAGACGCCGGAGTTGATGCCGCTGCCGATCATGGCGGCGCATCACCTGGTGCGGCGGCTGACCGACGCGCGGCGCGCCGACGAGTTGGACTTCTTGCGCCCCGACGGCAAATCGCAGGTTACGGTCGAGTACGCGGACGGCAAGCCTTCGCGCATCGATGCCGTCGTCGTCTCCACTCAGCACGACCCGATCGACCAGGCGGAGCTTCGCGCGCGCGTCAAGGAAACGATTATCGACACGGTAATTCCCGCCGATATGGTCGATGGGAACACGAAGTACCACATCAACCCCACGGGGAATTTCGTGGTCGGCGGCCCGCACGGCGACACGGGCTTGACGGGCCGCAAGATCATCGTCGATACCTACGGCGGCGCGGGCCGGCACGGCGGCGGCGCCTTCTCGGGGAAAGACCCGACGAAAGTGGACCGCTCGGCGTGTTACATGGCGCGCCACATCGCCAAGAACATCGTTGCGGCCGGTTTGGCGTCGCGCTGCGAAGTGCAATTGGCGTACGCGATCGGCGTGGCCGACCCCGTATCGGTCATGGTCGATACGTTCGGCAGCGGACAAATCGGCGAGTCGGAATTGTCAGCGATCGTTCGCGAAATCTTCCCCTTGACCCCGAAAGCGGTGATCGACTATCTGGATCTGCGGCGTCCGATCTTCAAGGCGACCGCCGCATACGGGCATTTCGGGCGGACGGAAGATTCCTTTACCTGGGAGAAAACCGACAAGGTAGAGGCATTGCGGCAGGCTGCCTCGGCGGCGGCCTCAGTCTGATCGAGCGGACGGATTTTTAGAGGAAAGGATGTCTTTGCACATGACGGTTGCCGAGCCTGTTGTCGAGAACGTTCCCGCAACGCGCGGGGTTTTTGCGGATTTCAAGGTCAAGGATCTTTCGCTGGCCCCGTTCGGCCGCGATGAAATCCGGCTGGCCGAGCACGAGATGCCGGGCTTGACCGCATTGCGCCGCGAATACGCCGGCTCGCAGCCGCTGCAAGGCGCGCGGATCGCCGGCTCGCTGCACATGACGATCCAGACGGCGGTGCTGATCGAGACGTTGACCGCTCTCGGCGCCGAGGTCCGTTGGGCTTCGTGCAACATTTTTTCGACGCAGGATCATGCGGCGGCGGCGGTCGCCGCGGGCCCGCGGGGGACGCCGGACAACCCCCGCGGCGTTCCGGTTTTCGCCTGGAAGGGCGAGACGCTCGAAGAATACTGGTGGGCGACCTCGAAAGTGCTGCTCTGGCCCGACGGCAAGGGGCCGAATCTGATCCTCGACGACGGCGGCGACGCCACGCTGCTCGTCCACCGCGGCCTGGAGTACGAGAAGGCCGGCGCGGTTCCCGACCCCGCAACGGCCGATTCGGAAGAATTCGCCGCCGTCCTGAAGACCTTGGGCGGCCTGTTTGCCGCGGACCCCGGTTTGTGGCGGCGCATCGCCCCGGGCATCCGCGGCGTTTCCGAAGAGACGACGACGGGCGTTCACCGGCTCTATCAGATGCAGGAGGCGGGGACGCTGCTCTTCCCCGCGATCAACGTCAACAACTCGGTTACGAAGTCGAAGTTCGACAACCTTTACGGCTGCCGCCACTCGCTTGTTGACGGCATCAACCGCGCCACCGACGTGATGATCGGCGGCAAGGTCGTCGTGGTCTGCGGCTACGGCGACGTCGGCAAGGGCTGCGCGCAGTCGATGCGCGGGCAAGGGGCGCGGGTGATCGTCACCGAGATCGATCCGATTTGCGCGCTGCAGGCGGCGATGGAAGGGTTCGAGGTGAAGCGTCTCGAAGACGCGCTCGACAGCGGCGACATCTTCATCACCGCGACCGGCAACCGAGACATTATTTCCGTCGAGCACATGGCGGGCATGAAGCATCAAGCGATCGTCGGCAACATCGGCCATTTCGATAACGAGATCGACATGGCCGGCCTGACGGCGCGCGAAGACGTCACGCGCAACAACATCAAGCCGCAGGTCGATGAGTACCGCTTCGCCGACGGACACACGGTAATCGTGCTCTCCGAGGGGCGTCTGCTGAACCTGGGCAACGCAACCGGGCACCCGAGCTTCGTGATGTCGTGCAGCTTCGCCAATCAGGTGCTGGCTCAGATCGAGTTGCAGCGCAATGCGGAAGCGTACGGCCTTGCGGTGTCGACGCTGCCCAAGCTGCTGGACGAAAAGGTGGCGCGGCTGCACCTCGACGCGCTCGGCGTCAGACTCACGGCGTTGCGCCGGGAACAGTCCGACTATCTCGGCATTCCGGTCGAAGGGCCGTACAAGCCGGACCACTACCGGTATTGAGCTTTCCGCGCCGCAGAGTCGAAAGAGCGTCGATTGCTCGATCTTGGCCGTCATGAGCAGTCGATGAAGGAACCGAACGCCGGCGGCCGGCAGGAGGTAGCAGTCCTGCTGGCCACTCGGGGCATGGTTCTTGCCTTGGGCGTGCTGACCCAAAGTCTCCTCGCCTACACGCTTCTGCCCGCAGGCCGGGGGGCCTACGCTATCTGCGTTCTTTTCGGAGAGCTTGCCGGCATCGCATTTACGGCGGCCGCCGGCCGCGGCGCCCAGTACTCCGTAATGGCGGGACGGATGAGCGTATCTCAGGGCGCATCCATCGCCTTCGCCTTTTGTCTGCTCGGCAGCGCGGCAGCCGTCCTGGCGGCGATACCGTTGATCCACAGCGGTCTCGGGTTTTTCCGCTTGGCGGACACGAGCTCTTTCTATCTGACGCTGCTGCTGATCCCCGCCTCGTCTCTGAGCTTCGCCGCCATACTGCAGTTGGAGGGGCTGAGGCGGTTTTCCAGGCTGGCGACGTTCTTTTTCCTCCGTTCGGCGGTGGGGGCGGTCGCCGTCGTCGCCTTGGCGTGGGGACTGGATCTGGGCGTGAATGGCGCGCTCCTTGCGCCGACGCTGGGACACCTGACCATGATCTTGCTCTGCGCCGCCGACCTCGGACGACACTGCGGCTTTGTCCCCGAATGGCCCTCTCGGGAAGGGCTGAGACAGGCGCTCGGCTACGGCCTCAAGGAATACCTCGCGGAAGTCGGCCAATATGTCGATCCCCGCGTGGGCGGCCTGTTGCTGAGCGTCGCGGCCGGCCGCGCCGACATCGGGCTGTTCACCGCGGGCAATGCGCTGATAACCAAATTCCTCCATATCCCGAGCGCGCTCTCCTCTTACCTGCTGCCGCGGGTAGCCGGCGACGATGCCGGGAGGCCGGAACTCGCCGCCTTCTGCGCCCGGATTACGTGGTGGGCGGTGGGCGTACTGCTGCTCGTCTGGCTCGCCGTCAGCACTCCCCTGACGCCGCTGCTCCTTTCGCCGGCCTTCGCTCCGGTAATCCGCTTGACCTGGATCATGTCCATCGGCGTGTTGGCCTGCTCCGGCGCCGAAATCTTCGCGGCCTACTTCCGCGGCATAAACCGTCCGCAAGTCTTTTCCTGCGCGATGTGGGCCGGCCTCTCAGCCAACGCCGCTCTTTTTTTCGCCCTTTATCCGCTTTGGGGGTTGCACGGCGCCGCATGGGCTTTGACGGGCGGGCTTCTTTGCCGGAGCTTCGTGTTGTGGTTCATGTTCCAGAGGACGGCTCGATTGCCTCTGCGCTCCACGCTGCTGCTCCGGAGCGCCGACGTGGCGCGCCTGCGGACCTCGATCACGAGTCTGCTCCGCCGCAAGGGGACGCCGTGAGCATTGGGGGCGGCGCCCATCTTCTCGATGCTTGCGAAAAATCAACGGGCGCCCGGCGCCGTATCTTGCGCCGACAAGACGCACAGGCCGCGCAAGTCCTGCGCCACCCGGTCGTACCAGACCGCGCTGCGGAAGCGTTCCCCCCGCTCCCGCGCCCCCGCGCACAGCCGCCGGTACAGGGCGGGGTCGTCCAGCAGCCGCTCGATGGCGGCTTGCAGCTCGGCAGCCGAGCGCGGCTCGACGAGCAGCCCGTCCCGCTCGTGGCGGACGATCTCGGGAACGTCGCCCCACTTGGCGGCAATGACCGGCACGCCGCACTGGGAAGCTTCGACGATGATGCCGGGATAAGTCTCGTGCCTGCGGTAGCTCGGAAACAGCAGCAGGTCGTGTTCGCTGAGGACCCGAGGCATTTCGCCCGGTTCCAGCACGCCTCCGTAGGCCGCCCGGGGGTGTCCCGCGAACAATGAGAGGTCGGTGTCTCGCATCACGGGTCCGAAAACGTTGAGCCGGCAACCCTCGGGCAGCGCGCGGCACGCCTCCAGCGCCTCGGCCAGTCCCTTGTCCATCCACAACTGGGCCGCGAAGACCAGCTTGCGAACCTCCGCGCGCGGCGCCCGCGGAGGGGCCGCAATATCCCGCGTATTGGGCAGCCGTCGAAAGTTGATCGGGTTGCCGAACGCGCGGAGCAGATAATGGGTCTCCATATACACCAGCGGACAACGCAAAAAGGTCCGGTCGGCCAGCCGGCGGGCCGCGCGGCCATACCCGCGATAGAGCTCGGGCAGAGTGCCCCCGAAAAACCGCAGCGCCAGGGGCCGGCGCGCGGCCTTGCAAATGAACCAGACGGCCGGCGCTACGCCAATCGCCGAATAGCAGGACATATTGAGAAAAACGAGCTGCGCGCGCCGAACGCGTTTCAGCACGCTCCACATCGACCGCGCCAGCACGGCAAGGCCGGCGAGGCGCATGCGCCAAGGGGACAAGCCGCTGCGCGGGCGCGAGGTGTTCACGATGTCCGCATCGAACCCGCGCAACTCCAGTTGTCTGACCGTTTCCGCGAACAGCGTCCTGGAGCCGCCGATGGCGTGTCCGGCGGTCGGCAGCGGACCGATCGCCAGAACCCTGGTCTTTTTACCGTCCGCGGTCAAAGGCTTTTCCCTTCCTCCTGCCTGAAACCGCCGCCGGCAGGCGCTCGCCGGTCGAAATTCCTAGCCGAGAAACTCGAACGGCTTCCGGTTGCGCGGCGCGAAATACTCCTTCAGGCGGACCGTCTCCCTGCCGTACCGCTCCGGTCGTAATGCCCCGCGCCTTGCGGTGACGCCGAGAGCCATGATCACGAGTCAAGAGGCTTGCCGGAAGCGAGAGGGGGGAGTTCCCTTGAAGATTGCAATTGTTCGTTGACGACGTTCATTACCCGCACCGTTTCCAGGCCGTCTTCAGTCGTGACGGACGGGGACAGACCGTTGACGGTCCGCTTGAAGAAATCGCCGATAAGCCGGTCGTGGATGTTCCTGAAGCGGCCCGTGAGATAGCTGAAGCCATTGCTGAAGGCGCCCGAGGCAATCTGAGCGGCCTCTCCGGCGGCGGAAAAACCGATTCCCCAAGGGGACTGATTGACCCTATTATAGTTGACCAGGATTTTGCTCTGCATATCTATCTTGATTACGCCTTCGACGCCCCACAACTCCAACAGAAAGGCCGAATGTTTTGAGGTGTACGTCAGCACGACGCTGCACGCGGCGCGGTCGCCTATAAGCTCCAGCCTATAGTCCTCGAAGGGCGACCACGGGTACTGCGGCAAGAGTTTTCGCCCCCGGACCCATACGTCCCGGATAGGGCCGATAAATGCCGCGGCGAGGTATATCGCATGGGGCGCCGTCTCGCCTATCGCCCCGCCGGGCAGACGGTTGGCGAAGTGGCCGGAGTCTGCCGTCATCAGGGTGACCGGCGTGGAATAGAAGATGCGCATCCCGGTGAAGTCCCCGATGTCTCCGCGCTCGATTCGCTTGCGGGCCTCGATAACGGACTGGTGGAAAAGCTCCGTATGAGCCACCGTGACCCGCCCTTCGGACGCCCGCTCGGCCTCGATAATCCTTGCGCACTCCTCCACCTTCATAGCCAGGGGTTTTTCGATGAGGACGTGCGCGTCCGCCTTCAGCGCCGCCGCCGCTATGGCGGCATGAGAGCTCGGCGGCGTACATACGTCAACGAAGTCGGGGCGTTCCGCGGCCAGCATCCGCCGAACGTCGGCATAGGCCGTCGGAACGCCGAAATCGCGGCTCATCGCTTCGGCCCGGGCGCGGTCCAGGTCGCAGACGGCGGCGATTCTCACGTCCCGGCGTAACCGGAACCACGCCGGCAGGTGCCTCTTGGCCGCTATGAACCCGGCGCCTACGATGGCTGCCGTGTACATACGCCCGCCTCCTTTACGTCCGCGCCGTTGTCCCGGGGCAATGGGGTCGCAACCCCCGGCGGATACAAGGGAAGCCGGGGTTCTTCTCTTATGCGTATGGCCACTGCGACCGTCCGCCGGCGGATTCGGCGCCGTCGAAGCGGTAACCGAACAGCTCGATATCGCGCGCATAGCGCCGGCCGATCAGTTCCGCCGTCCGCTCCGTATAGACCGTCCGGTAGCTCTCGGCGGCCCCTGAATACAGCAGGTGACCGACGCCCGACAGAGGCATTCCGATCTTTGCCGCCAATATATCGAGATCGTCAGACAGCCGCTCGAGCCTGCCGATAAAGTCGTAACACACAGGATCGGTACCCTGAACGCCCAGAATTTCGTGCTGGGACAGCCAGTGGCTGTCGGCCTTTTCATCCGCGCCTTCCTCCGAACAAAGCCAGGCGACAAACTCATCGAACGGCATGTTGGCAAACAACCCTTTGCGGCCGTTTATCAAACGCGCCGCAATGAAGGGATCGCCGCTCCGGATCTTCTGGCGGTAAACTGAAACCACGCGACTCCATGGATTTCTGACCACCGTAAACTTGAAATAGCCGCGCGCCTCCGGGCGGATTCGAAACAACGCTTGCAGACTCTTCTTGTAGAGGATGGCCGGTCCGATCTCGTGCCTTTCCCGTTGCCCCAGCAGAAAGTGCAGCAGCGATCGGCTCGCCGCTTTGGGGACAGCGACATAGAGCAGCCTTCTGCCGGGGATCAGCACCTTCTCTGACCGGTAGTCCGCACGGTATTTACGCCGCAGAACGAGCGTATCCAGAACATCGTAGGCCGACAACCCCGCGCGCGCAAGCGCCCCGTACCGCGCCGGTTGACCTACCCCATGCGGATAGAGCAGAGCGTTGCGCAGGAACCACAGTTTACTCGGCAACAGGTATCATCGTACATTTTCTGCGCGAGTCGGGCAATACCGGCGTATCGGCCCGCCGCCTTCGGCGCTCGGGCGCTGTAGGGGGAGGAAGCGTAGCGGAGCTTGCAGGCCGAGTGGATTGACCTCCCGGCGCGGCGGCTACATCCGCTTGCGCGTCGTCCCGACCCCGTCCAGAAATTCGAGACCGCCGGCGTAATTGAGCGTGTGGGAGCCGCTGCTGCCGGGCAGCCAAGCGCCGTCGATGCGGCCGACCGTCGTTTCGGCATAGCAGTCCGGCGTCAGTTTTTCCACTCGATTGAGGGTTATCCCGCGTCCGTAGTTTCCGCTGCAATCCTGTCCGGGCCGAATCAACTCGCCGCCCCGGGAAAACAACCGGCCGGCCGGGCGCGCATGCCGGCAATCGGACACTACCGGATTCGCCGGATGCGGCCGCCACGCGCCGTCCAACGCGTCGGCCATATAGACGTGCAGTTCGTCATTCGCCCACTCCCTCGCTTCGCTCACGGCGCCGAACAGCCACAGCTTCCCATCCTGCCGATGCATCGTCGGATCCGACATTTTAAGACCATCCAGCAACACCCTCTCCAGCACCCAATCGTCCGGGAACTTCCGGCTCCGCCACAGTTCGACCCGACCTTCCGCCCAAGTGTCGGGAGTCATGTAGAGCTCGCCTTCGTGTTCCAGGATGAACGGGTAGGAGAGATGGTAGCTGCGCTCCAGGGCTGTCGATACATCCCCCAGGACGCCTTCGGACGACACCGGAGCGCACGAGATGACGGCTTTCTTCGAGGCGAAACGGTAATCTTCGAAAAACACCCAAAGTTGACCGTCAACGACCACGGGAAACGGATCGGCCCAGAAACGACCGGGCGGAGCGCGATGTATTTTCATCTCCTCGGCGGCGGCAGGCGCGAGATGGGCCGGGCGGGGGCCGGCGTTCACCGCCAAGAACCACTTTTTGTCACGGAATGCCTCGCGGGCGAGCAAGGCCGCATGGCGCGGCAGAAAACGCAGCATCTCCCGGTTGGTCGGACCGCGGCCGCGGCCTTGCGCCGGACATGCGTCGGACTCCGCCGGCTTTTCGATTGCCGGGAATCCTTGCTCAAAAAGGAGTTGCAGGCGCCTGGGGACAAAGCGGGCGGACTTCCAGTAGTGGTTCCGCACGTTCCGGGAATACGACCACGCACGTACGCTGCCGACGGAGCGATAGATCACGCGGCCGCCGCGGGGACTCGGCCCGTCAATCCGCAGCACGACGCTCGAAACGGTGTTGCGGTCGTACATGTCCCAGAACAGACCGTGCGCCCCTCCGCGCGCTCCGTCCTGCCCGTGACGGTAAGACCACGCGCCATATTCGGCAGCATCGAGAATGCCCCCGCGCAGGGTTGGAAATCCAAAGCAGAGCAGCACGTCCAACTTCAAACGGCGAATGCGCGCCAGGTCGGCATCGTCGAACCGAACGGTCGCCCCGGATATCCGCGGCGCGGCCGCGATTGTCTCGGCCGACTGCACGTCCGTTGCGATATCGATGCGCTTGAAAGGGTTGTTGAAGGCGCCGGACATCAGGCGGTCAAGCAGACGGAATACGCCGAACAACAAGCCGTTGAACCCGGCGCGCTCCCCCAATGGCGCGTCATGAGCCCGATTGACGATAACGGCCGCGATCTCGGCGTAATCTCCCGCCTGCACTTCCCTGACTACTCGCGCCACCCATGCGGGCGCCTTCAGGCTGTCGATCAGCAGTCCGACCGCCAAGGGCTTGCGCGGGGATGCCTCTGCGTCGCGATTTGCTGCTAGTGCTTGCGGGAGCATTCCGTCATATTGTTCAAACTTTTTGAAAACACGGATCCTCTCGCCCGACAGGAAAACCGACAAGGGCTTGCGCGGAGATGCCTCTGCGTCACGATGTCCCGAGCAGGCGGCGTCCGAGGATGCGCCTGGAATACCACGCCGCACGCGTGCGGAGGAAACGCAACAGCATGGACTTCATTCGATGCAAGTCCCGATGGAGAAGCATCAGCGACAGCCTGCGCCATCGGCTGCGGCTGTTCTTGCGCGCGACCAGCGAGGCCGCCTCCCGGACAAGTTCCTTGAAACGGTCCGGCGGGATAAAGGCGGTGAAACAGTTTTTCGGGCTCTGGTGGTTGTGAATCGCGATATCGAAGTCGTCGTCCACCACCCCGAGTTCCTTGCATACCTGGAAGAGTTCGGAGCCCGGATAGGGAGTGAAAATGCTCAGCATGATCGTATCGGCGTGAATCCGTTCGATGGCCGTCAGCGTATCTCTCAGAGTCTCTTCCGTTTCCTCGGGAAAACCAACCATGAAGAACGCGCCGACTTCGATGCCCTTGCGCCGGCAGATGTCCGCCGCCGCATACGCCTTCTCGATGGTGTGCCCCTTCTTCACGCTGCGCAGGATGCGGTTGTTGCCGGACTCGATCCCGATGTTGATCCGCACGCAGCCCGAACGGCGCATGTGTTCGATCGACCGCTCCTTGACCACGCCGACCGTGATCTCGCAGCCCCATTTGAGTCCGGGACACTCGGTTTCGATCAAGCCGCACAGTTCCTCGATATAACGCGGGTCGATCCCGAAGGTGTCATCGTCGAAGTAAACGTACTTGACGCCTCGGTCCATCAATGCCTTGAGTTCCCTCACGACGTTGGCCGGCGAGCGCCAACGGGTCTTTTGCGTCCAGATGGCTTTGGACTCGCAGAACGTGCAACTGTAAGGGCAGCCGCGAGCCGAGAAGACGTACCCGAAGGCTTCAGTCGGATAGCGCTGGTAGTCCCGAAGAACCCGCGGCGCCGCTTCCGCCGGGAAAGGCAACTCGTCGAGGTCGGGAATGTTGGCGCGCGGCGGCGTGAACGCCACTCGGCCGTCCCGGCGGTAGGCAAGCCCCGCCACCTCGCTCAGCGGCGCGCCGCCTTGCCGCGCCTTGAGCAACTCGACCAGCGTCGTCTCCCCTTCGCCCAACACCGCCGCGTCGATATCCGGGCAGTCCAACGCAGTCTCCGTGGACAAGGTGGCATGGGGGCCGCCCAAGACGACCAGCGTGTCGCCGTTGTGCTCCTTGGCGATGCGCGCAACCCTCATCGCGGACGGGAAGTTCTGAGTCTTGGAGCTTATGCCGACGACGTCCGGATCGAACTCCGTGATGGCCGACCGTATTTCCGCCCAGATAGACCCCTCCGGGTCTTCCAGCATCCGCAGATAACGGTCAAACCCTTCTCTGATACGGGTTACGTTATCGAGCGTGATCGCTCTCTTTTGCGGATTGAAATCGGCGTTGTATGCCTGGACCTCCCAATTCGTCCACTTCAAGACCGCGCTCGAGAGATAGCCAAGCGCCAAGGGGAACTTTACCAGCGAGGCATGGTCGTGGTAGAGGCGCTTGAAAGGCGGATCGACGATCATGACCCGCTTGCAGGGGGGAGAGGGGGACATTTCGGACTGCTGCGACTGCCCCATTTCCTTAATCTTTATATCAGAGCGGTTCTCCGTTTGTCACTCTCTCGCCAGGAGGGCCGGGCGAGCAAACGGAATACGCCGAACAACAAGCCGTTGAACCCGGCGCCCTCCCCCAAGGGCGCGTCATGAGCCCGATTGACGATAACGGCCGCGATCTCGGCATAATCTCCTGCCTGCGCTTCCCTGACTACTCGCGCCACCCATGCGGGCGCCTTCAGGCTGTCGATCGGCAGTCCGACCGCCAAGGGCTTGCGCGGGGATGCCTCTGCGTCACGATGTCCCGAACAGGCGGCGTCCGAGGATGCGCTTGGAATACCACGCCGCGCGCGAGCGGAGGAAATGCAACAGCATGGACTTCATTCGATGCAAGTCCCGATGGAGAAGTATCAGCGACAGCCTGCGCCATCGGCTGCGGCTGTTCTTGCGCGCGACCAGCGAGGCCGCCTCCCGGACAAGTTCCTTGAAACGGTCCGGCGGGATAAAGGCGGTGAAGCAGCTTTTCGGGCTCTGGTGGTTGTGAATCGCGATATCGAAGTCGTCGTCCACCACCCCGAGTTCCTTGCATACCTGGAAGAGTTCGGAGCCCGGATAGGGAGTGAAGATGCCCAGCATGATCGTATCGGCGTGAATCCGTTCGATGGCCGTCAGCGTATCTCTCAACGTCTCTTCCGTTTCCTCGGGAAAACCAACCATGAAGAACGCGCCGACTTCGACGCCCTTCCGCCGACAGATGTCCATCGCCGCATACGCCTTCTCGATGGTATGCCCCTTCTTCACGCCGCGCAGGATGCGGTTGTTGCCGGACTCGACTCCGATGTTGACCCGCACGCAGCCCGAACGGCGCATGTGTTCGATCGACCGCTCCTTGACGACGCCGACCGTGATCTCGCAGCCCCATTTGAGTCCGGAACACTCGGTTTCGATCAAGCCGCACAACTCCTCGATATAACGCGGGTCGATCCCGAAGGTGTCATCGTCGAAGTAAACGTACTTGACATCCCGGTCCATCAACGCCTTGAGTTCGCTCACGACGTTGGCCGGCGAGCGCCAACGGGTCTTTTGCGTCCAGATGGCTTTGGACTCGCAGAACGTGCAACTGTAAGGGCAGCCGCGAGCCGAGAAGACGTACCCGAAGGCTTCAGCCGGATAGCGCTCGTAGTCCCGGAGAACCCGCGGCGCCGCTTCCGCCGGGAAAGGCAACTCGTCGAGGTCGGGAATGTTGGCGCGCGGCGGCGTGAACGCCGTCCGGCCGTCCCGGCGGTAGGCAAGCCCCGCCACCTCGCTCAGCGGCGCGCCGCCTTGCCGCGCCTTGAGCAACTCGACCAGCGTCGTCTCCCCTTCGCCCAACACCGCCGCGTCGATATCCGGGCAGTCCAACGCAGTCTCCGTGGACAAGGTGGCGTGGGGGCCGCCCAAGACGACCAGCGTGCCGCCGTTGTGCTCCTTGGCGATGCGCGCAACCCTCATCGCGGACGGGAAGTCCTGAGTCTTGGAGCTCAAGCCGACGACGTCCGGATCGAACTCCGTGATAGCCGACCGTATTTCTGTCCAGATCGGCGCCGCCGGGTCTTCCAGCGTCCGCAGGTAACGGTCCATGCCATCTCTGATGCGGGTGGTGTTGTCGAGCGTGATAGCGGCCTTCTTCGGATTGAAATCGGCGTTGTATGCTTGGACCTCCCAATTCGTCCACTTCAGAACCGCGCCCGATAGATAGCCAAGCGCCAAGGGGAACTTCACCTGCGAGAAGTTGTCGTGGTAGAGCCGATTGAAAGGCGGGGCGATGATCATGACCCGCTTGTGGGGGGGGGACATTTCGACCTGCTGCGACTGCCGCATTCCCATAATTTCTATAGCATATCAGAGAGCGGTTCGCCGTTTGTCATTCTCTCGCCAGGAGCGCCAGGCTGGTGAGTCGGTTCGAACCGCCGGGCGCGGTCGGCCAGGGCAGCGCGCCCAGGGGCAAGGCGGCGATGCCGGCGCCTTCCGAGCGCAGGCGGCGCAGCGCAAGATGGGGTCCCGGCGCCGCGACGCCGCCCGGATGCAGAGGTTTCCCGTCGGGATAATAGGCGTCCATTAGCAATTGCCCGCCCGGACGCAATGCCGCGAGCGCCGGCGGAAGCTCCCGGTAAACAATATCCGCGGAGGCGGCGTGATCCACAAAGATGAAATCGAACTCATCCTCGCGTCCGGGGAGATAGTCCAGGGACGAGGCGGTGACGAACTCGACCAGGTCGGCGCAGTCCAGCCGCTGCAGCATTTCCCGGGGCGAGGCGGAGACGCCGTGGCGCATCCACGGGCGCCCGGCGGGGTCGTTGACGTCGTTCAGATCCACGGTGACCAGGGAGGGCGCGTTCGCCTGGCCGCACGCCTTCAGCGCCATGGCGATATGCACGGTGGAGGCCCCGATGAGCGTGCCGATCTCCAGGACCGACCGCGGCCGCCAACGGCGAATCAGATACCAGAGCGCCCGCCGAACGCCCACATCGACGGCCTGCCATTTGTTCTCGTAGGGGAAGACTTCCCCGATGCGCCGCCGCGCCCGTTCCCATTCGCCGGCAAGGCCGTCGCCTGCGAACAACTCCGATAACGAGATATCCTCCAGCTTCGGCAGCTTGGAAACGTCCGCCTCCCGCGCGGGCTCGCGGCTCAGCCGCCTGGCCTGAAGCGCCCGCCGGAGCGCATTGTCCACCGGCGCGGGGAGGAACCGGCGGACCGTCCTTTTCAAGGCGCGGCTTGAAACGCGCAGGGGAAATGGGGAAGTCACCGGTTTTGCTTTTCATTTCCGGACGATGCCGGCCGGGATGGCGATCGACTCATCGCATCCTTTTTCCATTGCGGTCATGCGCTGCGGAGAGGCCGTGTCGGCTGCGCTCAACAAACGCAGCCGGTAATGCGTTTCACGCGCCTCACTTGCGCGCGATGCCGTACTTGCCGCTGAAGTCCGCGAAACTCCCGGCTTCTTGGCCGGCGCCCGAAGCCGTATTGTACGATAAAGCGTGTCCACTCAGGCGCCGGCGGCTCTTTTGCTCTGCGCGGGATTGCTGGCTGCGCAGCAACTCTACCGCGGGGCGCCCTTCCCGCCCTTGCCGCCGGCGGTCGCGGAACCGGCGGACGGCGAACGGCCGGCCGAATTTTCCATGGCGCGCATGGCCTATTCCGACCGCTACTCGGGGCTCCAACTCGCATTTCGATTCCACGGCGAAGTCGAGCGGCCGTGGCAAATCGACACGCCGGCCTCCGAACGGCACTTTCTGCAAGGAGCGCGGCGCCTGTCGGCGGTGAACGCGCGGTCGAAAGAAGTTTACGTTCACCCCGGCGACGAAGAATTCTTCGACTACCCGTTTCTTTACGTCGTCGAACCGGGCCACTGGCAATTGACGGAACTGGAAGTCGCGAAAATTCGGGAATACCTGCTGCGCGGCGGATTCATCGTGTTCGACGACTTCCACGGCTCGGAAGAGTGGGAATTTTTCATGCGCGGCATCCGCCGCATCTTTCCCGAGCGCCCAATCGAAGACCTCGCCGCGGACGACGAGATTTTTCACGTGCTCTACGACATGGAGCATCGCGAGCAGATTCCCGGCCTGCAGGCGGTCTTCAGCCGCCGCACCTACGAGCGCGACGGAAAAGTGCCGCATTGGCGCGGCATCCGCGACGACAACGGCCGGTTGATGGCGATGATCAACCACAACATGGACCTGGGCGACGCCTGGGAGCATGCCGATTGGCCGGCGTACCCCGAGAGATTCACCGCGATGGCCTACCGGCTGGGGATCAACTACATCATCTATGCAATGACCCATTAGACGGCATTCTTTAGCAAAAATATTCGCCGCAAGCGATGTTTTCAGTTCGATCCCTCGACCATATCCAATACCACTCTTTGTTTTCCAAAGTCGAATCGAATGCGCATTCTATCGCCGGAACCGGCGCCTGCATGACGGATAAATTGATTGTATCCCCAGCTTGCTCCATTCTCGGCAACGCACACGCTGCCGCACAAGAGGCCGTCTTTGAACTCGGCGCTGAATCTCTGCCCCGATACGCAGTCACGGATCGAAGCCGGGATGCCGATTACGAGGGCGCCAAGCTCTTCCGGCAAAACCGCTTCTATTGTCAGGCTGCTCTCAGTGTGGCTAACGAAACTGACGGTACGCCTGTTGCGTCTCGGTTGAGTAGCGTCTTCAATAGATCCGATCACTTCAGGACTGTACCGGTATCCGCAAAGCCCCCAAATTCCCGTTGCAAGATTCTGCAGCATGGGGCTCCCGCCAAGAAGTGCGCTGAAGGCTGCGTCCCCGGACATCCCGTTCGCTTTGCATTCTCGATACAATTCGTTGCGCCGCGCAATGTTGTCTTGTCTATCGAGCAAAGTTTGAACGACAATCTTTTCGTTGCCGGATAATTCAGCTCGGTAGTCAAGCTTCTCGAGCGAAGAAACTCGCTCGCCGTCAAATTCGAATTCGGGATGAGCAGCTACAAATGCGGATAGCAACGTTTTCTCCGGGGAAGTTATCCGCCAAGTTCTCCGGCCGCGACTCTGTCGATTCTTGTAGTGGCGGCGCACGCCATTCAGAATTTGGTCAATTTCGATTGGCCGCCCTAGCGACAACATCTTGCGGATAACATTTCGCAAGCGATTCCTCTCCGGCCTCAGACCGGGCGCCCAAAACCAATCCCCGATCAAAAACCGGACATGCGGGCGCAGAATTCGCCGGACAAATTCAGGGTCGGCAGCAGCACTCGATCGCTCTGCCTCGGCGACGACTTCCCGGATGCTGCTCACGCCGGACGCTCCGGCTTGCCGTTTCGCCAACGACAGGAATTCATTCACTCGATTCGATTCCGGGCGGTGCGCTTGAACGAGCAGCACATCGTCCGCAACCGAACGTTCTTCAAGCTGTAAATTACGGTGCAAATCGGAAGCTGCCTGCAGAATGCTTCTTGCTTCCCAAGGGCGATCCGCAAGGCCGGAACGACAGAGGGCTTCTCCGGCATCCGCAAGGGAAAGCGGGCAACTTTCGGCAAGAAAATCCAATGCGCGGTCCAACGCCGGCATGAATACGGGATGCGCAGGTATCCGGGGGCGGACTTTTTTCTCGATTTGTCTGATTCGTTCCCTCGTTACGTTCAAAACTTTACCGGCTTGCTCCAGCGTACGCTGCTCCGACCCGGTCCAGCCGAAGCGCACGCCCATTGCCTCTGCTTGTTTCGCATCCCCTTCACACAAAAGCGTAAGGTAGTCCCGGAGAGAGCTTTCAAGGGAAAGCGCCTCTATGCTGCGCATCCGTTGCTCAATCTGGGGGACTGCGGCCAGCAAGCTGCGAATTCGAAGCGCACGGTTCTCCTGATCATCCTCTATGAGTGTGCTATTGATCCGATTCAAGACTGTTTCCTTACCTCGAAAAGGCAAGACATCGTGAAACCTCAAGTCAAGCGGACTCACTTGAGAAACCCAAGCTTTGTCCATGAGGGCATGAAATTCATCTAATTCATCTTTACGAAGCTCCTCAAATGGCTGAGAAAAACCGATCGCCGGAGTCCCTGAATCACCCGGAAGAAAACCTTCCAAGACATTCAAAATACCGATTACCGAAACGAAACCCATGTTTTCCAGAGAGGCCAAATCTCCCATTGTCGTTTCCCATAGAGTTTTGGAGTCATTTAATAATCCTGCTCTCTCAAAAATGTTCCTCGTTCGCTTGCTCCATGGTAAAGAACGAGGATCGATTTGAGAAGCGAACACCCCGTTAGATATTTTTCTATCGGCAATCTTCCGAATTTTTGTGCGGAGCATACTGGATGTCCAATTGATCAGATCTTTTCTGAGCAAAGCATTCGGCCAAATACCGGACTTCCACAAATCTTCCCCTGTCGCTCCGGGTTGCAGTTCGAGCGCAGCAGCAATTTGGCGCGGCAGCTTGGCCGGACCCCAAACATCGAACAAGGCTTCGGGCAGCGGCGGTCTCGCTTTTCTTTTTTCATGGGCCTGTTCGTTTTCTTGCCGGCTCAGGGAAATTTTGAAGCGCGACTTCCCGCCGCCTTCTTGCGGAGCTTCCGTACTCTCTGCACGCTGCCGTAACAACTCGGCCGCTGCTTCTGCCGTTGCCGTCGCATCGAGGATCGAAAGAATCCCCATATGGCGAATCCGTAACAGATCTGCAAAAGCCAGTCCGGCAAACTCTTGCGGACTATCGATCAGCCCTGCGGAAACAAGGCAATTCATAGTCCGCATACGCCATGGAACAAGTCGCGGGGAAAGGCGTTCCGGCCAGTTGAATGGGAATGCCGGAAACTTTTTGATTTTGCTGCGGCGAATACTAAATTCGTATGCCAACCATCTTTGAAGTCTATCCGTAAATTGTATGGGGTCGCTCAGCGATTCCGGACCAAGCTCCACGAATGTCGCCTTCTCCGGTAGATTCAGAGCTGCAACAACCCACTGCGGCACTCTCTCGAGTTGCCAGCACTCGCGCAACAAACGCGGCAACAAGGGCGTTCCGGGTTCTCCCCAAGCCGAGAAACCGCTGTATTCGAATGGAGTTTCCACCATCGCAGTTACCTATGGTACAATGAGAAATGCGCGGAGTAGAACAAAGAACCGAGCGGAAGCCCGCTATCTGCCGAACAGTTGGCGGCGCAAGTTCCTTTGCCGCGCGGGCGACCGGCTGCCGACCGCGTCGATGACCACCTCGGGCCGCAGACTGCCCGGAATCGATACCGTCAGCCGGTTGGGTCCCGGAGCCGAAGCAAGGGTCCACTCGACCACGGCAAATCCGAACTCGTCCGTCAGCACGCTGCTTGCCGAAACGCGGCCGTCTCCGGACGCTTCGAAGCGGACTTCGACGTTGCCGATCGGCAGCAAGTTTTCATCGGAGACATACATGAAGATCGCGTACGGCAGCGGCTGACCCGCTTCGCCGGTGCGCAAGCGCTCGCGCGAATCCCCGAAGAGTATCTCCAGCAGCAAGATGCGCGCCGCCCCCAGCGAGGCGGTCGATTCGTGTACCCGAATCGCGCTGCGGGCCGTCTCGAAATCGCCGCCCGCCGATCCCTCGATCCTGGCGATTCCGCCAGCGGCGGCCTCGACGGGGAACAGCGCAAAGGCGCTCCCTGCCGGAATCGCCACCTGCTCCGGCAACGCAACCGCGTTCGTATCCGCTTGCAGGGCGACCGTGACGGGAGCGTCCGCCGGCGCCGCGCGGAACACGGCGATATCCGCGGAGCCGCCCTGCAGCATGCCGGTCGCCGGCCAGGAAGAAAACGCCAGCTCCTGCTGCAATGCGGTTTCGGCGTTGCCGCGGCGCCCGGTCATCTCGTCGAAAAAGTCGTCGAACGCCGCGCGCAGCCTTTCCATCTTGGCCAGAGATTCCGCCGCCGGCGGCCGGCCCTCGCGATGCATCAGCAGAAAGGCGTAGCGAAAGTTCCGCTGCGCGATGGAGGCATCCGGTATCCGCCGCCCGTGCGCATCGATGATATCCGCAATCGAAATATCGACCCGCTCGCCATTGAAAAAAACGCCGGCCAGCGGCTCGTGCGCCGGCGAAAACAAAGTGTCCTCGATGTCGGCATTGCGCACGAAAAACGTATCCGCCACATCTTGCGCGGGGAGCAGCCCCATCAGATACAGGTCGAACGGGCTAAACCCCTCGACCGTTCCCACGGTCTCGAAGCGGAACTCCCCCGCGCCGTGATCGACGATGCGGTTGCCTTCCAGCAACGACGCCTCGGAGTTCAGAAAATAGCTCCAGTGGCTCAGTTGGCGGCCCAGCAACTCCGTCGAAAAGGCGCCTCGGTCATAGTCGATGAACAGCGTGCGCGCCAGGAAGCGATGGCCCGCCTCATGAGCCAGGATCGTCAGCGGCGTATTCAAGCCCAAGCCGAAGCGGGCATCGATGCGCGCGAACGGATCGCCGGGGTACTTGTCCAGCAGCCCCATGTACATCAGGCCCTGCAGGCGGCGCGGCGATCCCAACAGTTCGCCGATGTCGGTCAGATTCCTCGCTTCCAGGGGCGGCGGCCACAAGCCGATGCCCAAGACCGCGTTGCGCACCGGAAGATAGAAGGCGAAGGCATCGGTCTCGAATCCGAGATCGAAGTCGTGAAAGACGATCAGAAAGTCGTAAGCGTCTTCGAACCCGCGGTAGAAACTTTGCGCGATCGCGCCCAGATCGAGCACGGCGTCCTGGAAGATCTCCAGCACGGAACCGCTGAAGACGTCTTCTGCGGGGTCGCTGAAGTCCGCGGCCTGCGCCTCGCCGCCGTCTCCCGCTCCCAAGCCGACGACCGCCGAGGTCAAGTTCGCCTGCGCATACGAAAACTCGATCGCCCCGCCGGCGAAAAGCGCCGCCTGGAAGGTCTGCGGGGCGCCGTCCCCGTCCGGGTCGTAGGGAGGGACGGATGCCCAGGTGACAACCAGCCGATCGGCGGCGCTATAGGCATGGACGGCCGCATCGGGAACGCTCGGATCCAGATCGGCGAACAGCGGACAAATCCGCGGACCGCCCGCCAAGACCCTGGCGGCGTCGCGCGCGCCAAGCGAGGCGTCCGGGCCGTCGAACGTCAGGTTTCCGTCGGAATTGAGCCAGACTTCGTTGAACGGCCGCCCAAAAAACGGAAAGTCGAAATCCAGCGGGATCGCCTGCGAATCGTCGTCGCCCAAATGGACTCTCTCGCCCAAATCCGCGTGGAGCATGAGCGGGGCGGCCGAGAGCGTATAGCCGCCCGCTTCCGCAACCGGCGCGAATTTGACGGTCAGCCCATTCAGGTCGAAGGGGAATTCCTGCTGAAAGAGGCCGCCGCTCGTATCGAGAACGGCAATGTCGCCGTGCCGCGCCGCAGCCGGCCGCGGCGCCCGCTGCCGGACGCCGGGCAGCTTCGCCGCGCCGGGCCGCATCTCCTGCTGCCGGTTCAGCAGCCGGAAGGTCAGGGGATCGAGGACATCCGCTTTCCCCAAAGATTCGCCCGCCGCCGGGTTCCAGGCGAAGCTCAGCACAGCGGCCGCAGCGACCGCAAACGCGCACCCTTTCAACCCCTGCAAACGCACCGTTGACAATATGATACGAAAAGGCCGCGGCGCCCGGCGAGGCGGCGGCATGATAAACTTGCCCGAGGGGAGGCCCAACGCCGTTCCGCCGTTTCCGCCGGCCGCCCCGAGCTCCTCGCAAAGGTATCCGCCCCGTGTTCCTCGCACTCGAAGAACGTCTTCGCGAATCCGTAGCGAGCTACGTTTCCGCAAAGTACGGCAGCGGCGCGCCGGTCGTCGTCGAGCTTCCCCGCCGGCCGGAGTTCGGCGAGCTTGCCCTGCCGCTGTGCTTCGGTTTGGCGAAACGTCTCAGGCGCGAGCCGCGGAAAATCGCCGAAGAGCTGGCGGCGAACCTGCCCGCTATCGCGGGGATCCGCTCGATAGAAGCCGCGGGCGGCGGCTATCTCAACGTCCGCTTCGACCGCGGCGCCTACGCGCTTGCCGCGCTGTCGCCGGCGGCGGCCGCCGCCGACAAAGCCAAGATCGCCGACAAAGCCAAGATCATCGTCGAGCACACCAACATCAACCCCAATAAAGCGGCGCATATCGGGCACTTGAGAAACGCCGTGCTGGGCGACACGCTGGTGCGCATGCTGCGCGCCCTCGGGCGCGAGGTGGAAGCGCAGAACTACATCGACAACACGGGCGTCCAGGTCGCCGACGTCGCCGCCGCGTTTCACTTTCTGGAGCGCCGCAGCCCCCAGGCCGTCGCCGCCCTGGCGGCCGACCCCGACATCGCGTTCGACCGTTACTGTTGGGATCTCTACGCAGCCGTTTCCCGGCGCTACGCCGAGCGCCCCCAGTCGCTCTCCTGGCGGACGCAGGCCCTATCCGCCATCGAATCCGGGACGGGTGAACTCGCCGCCCTCGGCCGGGTCGTATCCGACGCCATCGTCGATCGCCATCTCGACACGATGCTGCGCATCGGCGTGGAGTACGACGTGCTCCCCCGGGAAAGCGAAATCCTCGGTCTCGAGTTCTGGGCCGCGGCGTTCGCCTTGCTGAAGCAGCGCAAGGCGGTTTATCTCGAAACCGCGGGCAAGAACGCCGGCTGCTGGGTCATGCCCGCCGAAAATTTCCGCGATGCGCCCGCCGGCGCGAGACCCGACCGAGAGCGGCCGCTGGACGAAGAGGCCGCAGCGAGCGCTTCCAAGGTCATCGTGCGTTCCAACGGAACCGTTACCTACGTCGGCAAGGATATTGCCTATCAACTCTGGAAATTCGGCCTGCTTCCTGGAAAGGACTTCCATTACGCGCCTCTCCGCCGCTACCCGAGCGGACGGCAAGCGTGGGTCTCGACCGCCGATGCAGGCGCTTCCGCAGCGGACGCCGCGGCTCCCGCGTTCGGTTCCGGCGCCGAGGCGTACAACGTCATCGACGCGCGGCAGGCGTATCTGCAAGACGTTGTCCGCGCCGCGCTGCGTCTGCTGGGGTACGAGCGGCAGGCCGCGCGGTCGATACATTTTTCATACGAAATGGTTGCCCTGTCGCCGCGCTGCTGCGCGGAGCTCGGCATCGAGCTCGCCGAGGAAGACCGTAAGCGGCCCTACGTCGAAGTCTCGGGACGCAAGGGCCTCGGCGTCAAGGCGGACGACCTGATCGACCGGCTGATCGACACGGCCTACGAAGAGGTCAGAGACCGCCACGAAGACCTCAGCGAGGCCGCATGCCGCGAAATAGCCGAGCAGATCGCCGTGGGCGCGCTGCGCTACTTCATGCTGCGCTTCACAAGAACCACCGTGATCGCCTTCGACTTCGCGGAGGCGCTCGCTTTCGAGGGCGAAACCGGACCCTATCTGCAGTACGCGGCCGTCAGGGCGAAAAACATTCTGCGCAAGTTCGAAGAGACCGCCGGCGCGCCGCCCGATTTCTCGACCGCGCTCTCGCCGCAAGCATGGTCCCGGCATCTGGACGAGAATCTCTGGCAATTGCTGCTGACGGCTTCGCGTTCGCGATGGGCGATTTCCCGCGCCGCCGCCGCAGGCGAACCGGCGCAACTGGCCCGCCACGCCTTCGAGTTGGCGCGGACGTTCAGTAATTTCTACCACCAATACCCCGTCCTCAAGGAAGCGGACCGCGAGCGGCAAACGGTGCTGCTGAGCATCGCCCGTTACGTGCTGGACGAGTTGAAGTCGCTGCTGGCGGTGATGGGCATCCCTGCCCCGGACGCGATGTAGGGCGGAACCGCCGCCCCCGCAGCGGGCCGTGATAGATTCGGAGAAACGATGCGCTCCTGGGCGGTGATCGACCTCGACCGGCTCGTTGCCAACTACCGGGCGGTCTCCAGGGCGGCCGGTCCCGCGGTCACGCTGCTCAACGTAATCAAAGCCGACGCATACGGCCACGGGAGCGCCGCGGTCTGCCGCGCGCTCGAGGCCGCGGGCGCGGCTCACTTCGCCGTCTCGAATCTGGACGAAGCCGCCGCGCTCCGCAACGCAGGCAGCAAGGCGGCGCTGGTTGTCTTGAACGGCCTCGAGCAGAGAGAAGCGCCCGCCGCCGCCGCCTTGGGCGCGCAGCCCTTTCTCAACACCAAACAGCAACTCGATCAATGGAGCGCGCACGGCCGAAAGCTGGGGCGGCGGCTTCCCTGCCATCTCAAGCTGAACACGGGGATGAACCGCTCGGGTTTCGATTTCGATCCCGCCTGCCCTACGCGGAAAGCGAGTTTCCTGAACATGCTGCACGAGGCCGCGGGCATCGCCGCGGCGGGGGTCGCCACCCACTTTGCTTCGGCCGAAAACTTCGCGTCTCCGGCGGCCGCAGAACAGCTAGACTTGTTTGCGCAACAAGTCGCGGCGCTCGCCTCGAGCGGCATTCGCCCGCGCTACGTCCACGCCGCGAACAGCGCCGCGTTGGCCTATCGGCGGGACGAGCCGGCGGCGGCCGGCCTGCAATGCACGATGGCGCGGCCCGGTCTCGCGCTGTACGGCTACCTCATCGACAGCGCGCCGCGCGGGCGCAAGGCCGCGTTCGCCGTCAGCCCGATCCTGCAATGGAAAACCCGCCTGCTCGAAATCCGGCGCGTGCGGGCCGGCGCCGCCGTGGGCTACGGAGTGGCGTACCGCGCCGCGCGGGACATGCAGATCGGCGTAGCCGCCGCGGGCTACGCGGACGGCTTCCGCCGCGCCTTGTCGAACCGCGGCGCGGTTGCCGTCCGCGGCGCGCGCTGCAACGTCATCGGCTCGGTCAGCATGGACCTGACCCTTGTCGATCTATCGGCGGCGCCCGCGGCCCGCATCGGGGACGAAATCACGCTCCTCGGACCCGGCGCCGGCGACGCCAAGACCATCGCCGGCCGCATCGGAACCATTCCCTACGAGGTTCTGTGCGGCATATCGGAGCGGGTCGAGCGCAGATACGAGGCCGCTGCGCCGCCGGTGGAGAGTGAAGAGTAGGTCTCCGGCCGTTGCGCCCGAGCGCCTTGCGCGACTCCGCCGCGCAAGCGGCTACGGCTCGATGACCAGTCGGGCCGCGTTGCTGCCCACGCCGTCGGCGTAGATTCGCAGCACGCCGACGCCGACGGCCGCGGTCGGCGGCAATGCGGCTTCGACGACGTACGTTCCGACGTAGCCGCCCGCAAGCCGCGCCGAGATCACGCTGAGCGCAGCGCCGTTCAACGATGCGCCGATCTCGGCGGCCGGCCTCGGCGGCTCGACGAACGGCGCCGCAAGGCCGGCGGGCCAGTCGGGAACGACCCGGCCCAACCCCGTCGCCAGAATCAGCAGCCGCGCGCCCGGCCGCGCCGGTCGATTGCGGCCGACGATTGCGCCGCTGCCCGCGTCGAGAATCAACGGCTCGCCGTCCTCGATAAAGATCGCCGGCGAGACCCTCGCCAACGGCATCGACAACTCGAACTTGCGCAGTCCCGCCCACAGGGTCAGGCCCAGCGACCGGCCGGCTTGGTTGAAAGGCACTTGCAGTTGCGTCTCGCGCCGCCCCCGCGACAAGATCGGGGCGCGCGCATTTCCGGCTTCGGCGCGGTCCGCGGCCATCCCCCGAATCGTCAGCAGGCTGCCCGGCGCCGCCGGCCGGCGCGACAGGTCGGCGGCGTTCAACGCCCGGATCGCTTCCTCCACGACGGGCGCCCGGGCGCGGTAAACGCCGTATCCCGCTTGGGCGGCATACAGCCGGCCGGCGGCGAAATCCACGGTCAAGTCGTCCACGGCTTGCGCAGGCAAATTGCCGTTAAGGCGGCGCCAGACTCCGGGCGGCCCCGGTTTGTCGAGATCGACCCGGCTGTAGAACACGCCCTCCTCGCCCGCGACATAGACGGCGCGCGCGTCCGGGTGCCCGACAACCGCCTGCCATGCGCCCGCGGGCAGATTGCTGCCGACGTCGTCCCAAAAGGCGCCGCCGTTCGTCGAGCGCAGCACCCGCGCGCCGGCGACCGCCAGCGCGGCGGCGGCGTTTTCCGGATCGACCCAGATTCTCAGAATTCGCCGCTCCTCCGCGTCGCGAAAAGACAACCGCCAGTCCTCTCCGCCGTTGCGCGAAACCCAGATGCGGCCGTCGGAGGTCCCCGCCCAGAGACGCCCGTTGTTCTCCAGCGCGGTCAGGTAATGCCGCCGGGGAGCCTGACATGGCGCAACGGCGCAGGCCGTCAGGTCCGGCGAAATCGGCGCTCCGTCTTCCCAGACTCGGTAAGAGACCGCGAATCCCGGCGGCAAGATCGGCGGCTTGGGCGAACGCCGCGCGTCGTCTTCGCCGCCCCATCCCGCCGGCGGCCGCGCCGGGCGCCGGCGCAACTGCCGGAAAGCGGCCGCGCCGGAGAGTTCCAACTCGCCCATGGCATCGGCCCTGATGCGCAGGCCGCCCGGACCGTTCATGGGCAGGAACGCAACCCGCGGAAAGTTCGGCAACGTGCGATTGAGACTGCTCCAGGTGATTCCGCGATCGACCGACTTCCACAAGCCCAGCGAGTTGCCGACGACGACCAGATCGGGATCCTGCGGGGAAAAGGCAATATCGACTTGCCGCTCGCCGATGACGGAGCCCGCGCCGCCGTTCGTCAAATTCGTCCAACTCCGGCCCCCGTCGCGCGAGCGCAGCAGGTCGCGGCCCAAAAAGTATTGCACGGCGGGACCGAAAGGATCGCGCACGATCCGCCCCGCCGCCCCGCCGCCGGCCGGCCTGTCCGCAAACCGGGCCGCGCGGTCGGCTTGCGCAAGCGCATCCTCGCTGCGCCAGGTCTGCCCCAGGTCGGCGGTCGACCACGCGGCGCCGGAGCGCAGCAAGACGTACAGCGCGCCGCCGTCGGGGGAAAACCACGTCTCGGAGACGGCCGCGCCGGCCGGTCCCGCCAAGCCCAATTCGATCCCGCCCCGGCCCACGGGCTTCCAGCGGGTATCCTGCCCGAAAACGGGAAGACACAGCGCCGCGGCCAATGCGGCAACCGACGCTCCGACCGGAAGTTGTCCACTCAGACGCACTCCATTCACCCTACTATGGGGACGCACCCATCTTCAAACGAGCGGAGAGCGGACAGTTGGGGGGGCAGCCGGCGGGCCGCGGGTTTTACGCCGGCGGCCGGACCCCCTACCATTGAAGCTCCGCTTTAGGTTACGATATCTGTTACGCCTCGATTGCGGAGACAGAAAAGTTGCCCGATAAGAACGCTTTAGCCCTCGGATTGGACTTTGGCACGGAATCGGTCCGCGCGTTGCTGGTCGACCTCGACGGCGCCGAGCGCGGCGCGGCAAGCGCCAAGTACAGGCACGGCCAAATTACGCAGACGCTGCCGGGCCGCGACGAGCCGCTTCCCGCCGACTACGCGCTGCAGCACCCCGAAGACTGGCTCGAAGCCGCCGCGAAGGCCGTGCGCCGGGCGCTGCGGCAGTCCGCCGGGGCGGGTCAGCGGATCATCGGCATCGGCGTCGACTTCACCAGTTGCACCATGCTTCCGGCCCTGCGCGACGGGACCCCGCTCTGCCTGTTGCCGGAGTTCCACGAAAATCCCCTGGCCTGGCCCAAGCTGTGGAAACACCACGGCGCCAAGAAACAGACCGAGCGCATCAACCGCATCGCCCGCGAGCGCGACGAAGATTTTCTCAAGCAGTACGGCGGCAAGGTGGGGCTCGAGTGGTTCTTCCCCAAAATGCTCGAAACCCTGGAAGAAGCGCCGGAAATCTACCATGCCGCCGAGGTCTGGGTGGAAGCGGGCGATTGGCTCGTCTGGCGCCTGGTCGGCTGCGCGGCCGACGAGATGGCGCGCTCGACTTGCCAAGCCGGCTACAAAGGCATGTGGTCGGCGCGGGACGGCTTCCCCTCCAAGCCTTTTCTGCGTGCGCTGCATCCCGACGTCGTCGATGTGGTCAAGGCGAAGATGCCCGGACGGATGATGTCCCCGGGGCAGTCCGCGGGCGGCTTGTCGGCCCAATCGGCCAAGAGCTTCGGGTTGGCCGCAGGCGTCCCCGTCAGCACGGCGATCATCGACGCGCACGCCGGAGTTCCGGGAGTCGGCGCGGCGGACCCGGGCATCCTGGTAATGGTTTGCGGCACCAGTTCGTGCCACATGCTCAACGCGGCCGAATACCGCTATGTCCCCGGCGTCGCCGGAGTGGTCAGCGACGGCATCCTGCCCGGCATGTACGGCTACGAGACCGGACAGGCGGCGGTGGGAGACGCTTTCGATTGGCTGCGCAGGCTGACCGGCAAGAGAACTTTCGCCAAGCTCGCCGACGACGCGGCCCGCCTCGAGCCCGGCGCCGAGGGCGCGCTCTGCGTCGATTGGTTCAACGGCTGCCGCACGCCGCTCATGGACGGCAATCTGCGCGGCGCGCTCTCCGGCCTGACGCTGAGCCACGGCCCCGAGCACCTCTACCGGGCTCTGCTGGAAGCCTCGGCTTTCGGCCTGCGCTGGATCGTCGAGATGCTGCGCGAGCACGGCGTGCCG
Organism: uncultured Bryobacterales bacterium; assembly: GCA_958295955.1. GTDB lineage: Bacteria > Acidobacteriota > Terriglobia > Bryobacterales > UBA6623 > CATQHP01. The sequence goes on from OY282420.1 coordinate 416,132, forward strand.
GTCAAGAAGTTCATCGCCACCGGCGGCCTGCCCCATCACAATCCGCTCTTTGTCGAGGTTTACGCGGACGTGCTCGGCGAAAGCATCCTGATCCACCCGTCGCAACAGGGTCCGGCGCTCGGCGCAGCCGTCTTGGGCGCGATCGCCGCCGGCAAGCGCGCCGGAGGCTTCAGCTCGGTGCGCTCCGCGGTGCGCACGATGGGCGGCGTCAAGAAGGGCGTGCCCGCAAGAGAAGGCCGTCTGATCGCCCCCAACCGCCGCAACACGCGCGCCTACGAGCCGATCTACCGCCGCTACCGCGAAACGGCTTCGTTCCTGAACGGAGAGCGTTCCCGCGAATGACCCGCTATTTCGAGGATTTCGTAATCGACGCAAGCGCCGAATCGCCGCGGCGGACGATCGCCGAGGCCGACCTCGTTCTGTTCGCGGGATTGTCGGGCGACCATAACCCGCACCATACCGACGAGTTGTTCGCCCGCGAGTCGGGCTACGGCAAGCGCATCGCCCACGGCGCTCTGATCTTCGGCATTTCGACCGGACTGGCGGTGCGCATGTCCCCGCCGAATCCTGCCGTGGTGGCTTTTTACGGCGTCGACCGCCTGCGCTTTACGCGCCCCGTCTTCATCGGCGATACGATTCAGGTCGTCAAGCGCGTTGCCGAGAAAGAGGAAAGAGGCGGCAAGCGCGGCGTGGTTACCTTCGAGACCACGGTGCGCAACCAGCACGGAAACGCCGTTCTGGTCTATTGGGACAAGACGCTGTTCCTGCGCCGGCCGGCGCAGAGTTGATGCTCCCTGCCCCGTTGCGCGGGGCTACATGCCGGAAGCGGCGATGACCGCCTCCTGAACGAGCAGGTCTTCGCGCTCGGTCACGGCGATCTGCGCCTCGCCGCGAACGGCCGCGGCAAACTCCTGCATATCGCCGACGTAGCGCGTGTAAGCGGGCAGGGCAACCGTGTGCGGGCCTTGCGGATAGGGGCCGGCGGCCGCGGCCAGATCGACTTCGAGCGTCGGGTTGTCGATGGAGCCGATGGACATCGTTCCTCCGGTTCCGTAAACCACGAACTCCCTGTAGCGTCCCGAATTGGGCTGCAGCGACGTGCCTGTCACGATGCCCAGCGCCTGCGGGAATTCGAAGACGGCGGCCGCGGTATCGGCCATGTTGTCGTCGAAATCGCCGAGCTTCTTGAGAAAAGGCGTGACCCGCTCGGGCCTACCCAGCAAACGGATCAGGGGGTCGATCACGTGCGGCGCAAGCTCGAACATGTGGCCGCCGCGGAACTCCGCCCACTCGATGCGGGCGGCGGCGCCGAGGGTCTTGTTCATCTCGGCGCGAACCATGTACACCTCGCCCAGCCAACGCTTGCGCGCGGCCTCGAAGACGCGCAGAAAAGCGGGATGGTGGCGCCACATGTAGCCCATCTGCAAGACCAGATTCCGTTCGCGGGCGGCGTTTTGAATGGCGCGGAACGACTCGACGTCGAGCGCGGGCGGCTTTTCCAGGTGCAAATGCTTTCCGGCCCGCACCGCCTGCAAGCCCTGCCGGGCATGTTCGCGCACGGCCGACTCGACGAAGACCGCCTCGACCGCCGGATCGCGCAGCAACTCATCCTCCGCGACGAAGCGCACGCCGAGCGCCGCGTACTTCCTGCACAGCGCGGCGTCGGGCTCGACCGCCGCAACCAGCTCGTAATCGGGCGAAGTCAGCGCGATGCGCAGCTTCTTGTCCGCATGGGAATGGCTGACGCCCAGAAAGCCGACCTTGACCGGGCCGCCCGTTCCGCGGGCCGCCGCAAGCGGCAACGCCGCGGCGCCCGCAAGCAATGTTCTCCGTCTCATCGTTCGATCCTCCTCAAGAATTGTACTTCCCCGCAGGCGCGGCGCCGGGCGCCCGGGCGGAAGCGCGCAGGCTACCTCTGCTCGATGCAGGCGAGGCGGCGGCCGAAGCGGAGGAGCAGCCTGCCCTCGTCCACCGCGACCCCGTAGAGGCGCGATTCTTCCGACAGCCGGTTCTCGGCTACTTTTTCCGCCTTGTCCGCAGCCCGATAGACCTCGACCGCGCCGTCAACCCCGAAGAAATAAACGAAATCCCCGCAGGCGATCGACGACGCCCAACAGCCGCCCTGCAGCCGTTGGAGCCACAGTTGCTCGCCGCTGTCGCGGTGCAGGCAGAAGGCGACTCCGCTCTTGTTGACCATGTACGCGCGCGAGCGGTACGCCAACGGCGAACTGAAATAGGACGCGGCTTCCTTGGCGCGCCAAATCACTTGCGGAGTCGAGCGCGCTTCCGGCCCGAAGCGGATCGCGGCCGTTTGCCCCTTGTTGCCGGAACCGATAATCGCGCCCCCGGCAAGCGGCGTGGGCGACGCGATGAAGGCGCCTTCGAAGCCGTCGAGAGTCCAGGCCAACGAGCCGTCCTCGGTGTCGTAAGCGTCGACGCGGTCTCCGCCGCTGACCAGCGCCAACTCGCGGCCGGCGTGCCGCACCACCGCGGGAGTGCTCCAGGAAACCCCCGGCGGCCGGTCCGCTTTCCAGATTGTCTCGCCGGTAGCTCGATCGAGGCAGAGCAGATACGACGGGCGGTCGTGGGCGACCAACGCCATGACGCCCGAGCGGCAGAGCCGCAGCGAACTGCCGATGCCGTGGCGGCCGCCGAACTCGCCGAACTCCTCGGTCAAGCGGCGCTCCCAGCGCAGTCGGCCGGCGTGGCTCAGGGCCGCGACGTTGCCGGTTTCGAAAAAGACATAGACGCCGCCGGCATCGACCGCGGGCGTCGGCGCCGCCTTGCTGACCATGTCCGAGTCCTCGATCGACTGCGCGGGCGAACCCCGGTGCGTCCACAGTCTCGCGCCGTCGGCCAGGGAGAACGCCGTGAGCAGCAACTCTTCCTTGTTGGCGCCGGAGACGCCGGTGACGAGCGCGCGCCCCTTGTAAACGACCGGACTCGACTGCCCGTAGCCGGGAGGGACAGCGCTCCAGGACAGATTTTTCTCATCCGACCATTCGAGCGGCAAGCTCTCGCCGGACGCGGCCGCGCCGGAGTCGCCGCCGCGGAACTCGGTCCAAGACGCGGCGGGGAAAGCGGCGGGAGCGGCGAACGCTCCGAGAAAGCCGCGGCGGCTGAGTGTCGGCAGGGAAGCGGCAAGACGCATGGCGGCGGTCTCCTTGAGGTTATGCGACGGCTTGCAAAGCGCGTTACACGGGCAAATGCGGCGAATCGATGCCGCCGGCTTGACGGAACAACTCGAAGTTTGCCGCGCTGTCGTTCGCCGGCGCCACGAACCGCAGGTATTGTTCGTCGTTCAGGGCAATCGTGGTCACGCCGAGTTGGACATGGACGCTCCCTGGCAAGCAGCGATAAACGGAGCCGAATCGTTGCCGGCGGGCAAACATGGTCGATTCATGCGGCATGGCGTTTCTCCTGAAAAAATTCTTCGGCGTTGCGGACGGACTGCTCACTCCACTCCGAAGCTCCAGCGCAGCCCGATGCGGAAGGTGCGGCCGGGGTCGGCCCGGAAAAAGGTGGGCCGGTCGCCGGTCAAATTCGAGTCCGTCGAATCGAACAGATTGTCCACGGAGGCGTAAAGCTCCGTTCCGGCCGCGATCGGCTTGGCCGCGTACCAGTCCCAGATCTGATATCCGTCGCCGATGAACGATCCTGCGCGTCCCGCGATGGGCCATTTGCTGAAGTAGGTTCCGCGGAAGTTGACGCGCAGCCCTCCCCAACGGTCGGCGCTCCACCAAACGCGGAAGTTGCCGTTGTGGCGGTGGCGCTGACTGAGAAACGCTGACGTTTGCTTATCGCGGGCGTCGAGATAGGTATAGCCCGAGGAAACGATCAGGTTGCGGGTCAAATTGACCTCGACCTTGGCTTCCAGTCCCGTCGTGTAAACGTTTTCGATATTGCGGTAGAGGAAAAACAACCGGTTCAGTCCCGGATTGAAGCTCGAATCGATGTCGAACGCCCGGAGCAGGCCGCGGAGTTGCTCCGGCGTGCTCGGCCTGCCGACAAAATCGGCTTGGATCAGATTCTTGATGTCGTTGCGGAAGTACGTACTGCCGAAACGGACGCGCTTCAGGCGGTAGTCAAAGCCGACCTGCACCGTCGTCGACGTCTCCGGCGCCAGATGCGGGTTGCCGATGACCTGGTAGAAGTTCGTCGGGTTGAGGAAACGGAAGTAGAGCTGCCCCAGGTCGGGCGCGCGGAAGCCCTGCCCCCAATTGGCCCGCAGCCTGAGATTTTCGGCCGCGCGGAAAAGCAGTCCCGCGCGGGGGACGAGGTTCGTGCCGTAAAGCGAATGGTTGTTGAGCCGGCCGCCGAGCGTCAGGCTGAGCCGCGGGTGCGCCTGGATGCGGTCGTTGAACCAGGCGTCGCCCATGCGGATCTGTTGGCCGGCGTTGTCGCCGACGACGCGGTTGAAGCCGCGGTATTCGTTTTGCGTCCATTCGAAGCCGCCTTGCAGCAACTGGCGCGACCCGACGATCCGCGAGAGGCCGGACTCCAGCCGGTAAAGCCGCTCATTGAGATTGGCGGTCTCGTCGATGAGGCCGCCGCGGCCCAGCAGGTCGATCGCCGAGCCTTCGTCGTACTTGCCGTAGTAGGCGCGGGCTTGCAGTTGCGTCAGCGGCGTCAACCCGGCATTCAGCGTGACGCCGTAGTTCTGCGCGCTGTCGTTGGTCGTGGTGGTCGTCGGGCCGAGCTCGCCGATGAAGTTGCCGCGGTCGCGGTTGTCGAAGGCGTTGGCCAGGAAGCTGAGCTTGAGATTTTCAGAGAAATCGCGGCTGAGCTTGCCCAGATAGTCGTAGCGGCGAAAACCGGCCGCGGTCGAGTCCACCGTGGCCGGGGTCAGGTCGTAAGGATTGCGCTTGTGACGCTCGATGCCGAAGAAACCGGCCCAGCGGTTGAGCAGAAAGCCGGCGTCCCCGCGCGCGTCGAAGGTTCCCAGACTCCCCGCCGCGGTGGTCAGGTTCGCGTCGAAGCGCCGGCGCGGCTCGCGCGTGATCATGTTGATCACCCCGCCGATGGCGTCCGAGCCGTACAGGGCCGACGAGGCGCCCTTGACAATCTCGACGCGGTCCAGCCGGTTGGTCGATTGCCTGTCCATGTTGAGGATGCCGCGTTTGACGCCGCGGGCGCCGACGAGCGGATAGCCGTCGAGCAAGATCAGCGACTGACGCGAGTCGATGCCCTGAATCTGCGTCTCGGAGCGGCTGCCCGAGGAGCCGCTGCGCACGATAATGCCCGGCTCCTCGGCGAGGATGTCGCTGACCCGCTCGTAGCCCGTGTCGCGAAGCTGCGCGCGGGAAATCATATCGACTTTGGCGACCGAATTTTCGATGAGCTGCCGCTCTCGCGAACCCGAAACCACGACCGACTGCGTGAGGGCGGCCGGCGCGAGGCGCAAAGTCACGCCGCCTGCGCCCGCGGCGGTCAACTCCACGGTCTCGGACGCCGTTGCGAACTCCGGTCGGGCAGCCGAAACGCGGTAACGCCCCGGATGGAGCGCGAAGGCGAAAGCGCCTCCCGCGTCGGCGCGGGCGGACGTTTCCAGACCGGTCGCCAGATTGCGGACGAAAACATCGGCGCCCGGCAGCGCCCCGCCCGACGAATCGACGACCCGCCCGTCAAGCGTTGCGCGGGATTGGGCGGCCGCGGCCGCACAGGCCGGCGATAGCATCGCCAACATCGCCAAGCCCTTGCACAAGATAACTTTCATGAAATCCTCCAGTTGGTTTTTCGGTTGGAAGCGCCGCGTTGCAGTGCCTACGCCGGCACGGCCCCGCCTTGCTGCGCGGGAGGCGACGGATCGCCCGACCGTCAAGTTGTTGTCTCCGGGGGCGGGATGCAACGGCAGAGCCCGCGCCCGCATTGCTTGCTAATCGCCGCTCGACGGCTTCAGCAGTTCGATTTCTTCCCACTCCACGAGGAACGTCTCAGTACCCCCGTCCTTCGTGGCGATAATGCGCCGCGAGCGCGGCAAGTACTCGCCGCCGACTCGCTGGTAAACGTCGGTATAGACCGAAGCGCTCTTGACCGCGCCCGATTCCCGATCGAACACGGTCACGAAAAACCGGGTCGGCAAGTACTTGCCCGATGCCGTAGTCTCGGTCTCCAGGACGCTGATCACCAGCCGCGATTCCTTCATCTTGCGGTCGACCTCGAGAATTCGCCTATCGCGGATGCGGTAGCTTGAGTCGTACTTGTCGCCGAGCAAGACCCGCCGCCCCAGCGGATGACGGTCGTCCTTCTCCGCCGGACGCAGATTTTCTTGCGGCGAACCGTCCGCGCGCATGCGGTGCGACAGCAGCGAGCGAACGGCGCTCTTGACGTTCTTGCGAACGTTCTTGTCGCCCAACTCGATCGCCGGCGTGACCGGCGGCCGGAACAGCATCGTCCCCCTGTGCTCCTGCCCGTCCACATGGACCGTCAGCTTGCTGCGGAAGCCGGGGAAGTCGTCCGACAGGACTTCGCGGTTTGCGCGAGTGAGTTGCAAAAGATCCGTGCCGTCAGCCAAAGCCGCGGCCCCGGATTCTTCGCCCTGAATCGGGCACAAGACTCCAAGAATCAATACTATGAAACAGACTCCCGGCTTGATCCGCCGCGGGGAAGGCGCGGCTGAACTGCATTGCGCATTCAGGTTTCCCGTTCTCCATGCGGCTGCCGCCGATTCGTGCGGCGCCCTGCGTAATTTACTCATCATCCAAGTGTTTTTGCCTTTCTTCGGGAGACGCGGCCTTGCCTGACAAGGCGGCGTCGATTCCTCAATCGTAGGTAACTTGCAATTGAATAGCAAATAAGTTTTTCCCGTGAGCAGTGCCGAAATGTAAAACTTTTGTATTATGCTGATTTTTCTCTCTATCCGCGCCTCGCGAACCAAATCCTATTTGACATTGAAATGCAATGTCCATCATGCTGGAGCTTTCCCCCGGCGCCGCCGCAAGCGCCCTGCTGAAAGGAGCAGTCCGTCGTGCAGTTCTTCAGAAAAGTGATTTTTTGGCTTCATCTCGCCTGCGGCGTAACCGTCGGCCTGGTGGTCTTCATCATGTCCATCACCGGCGTCGCGCTCACCTACGAAAAGCAAATGCTCCGCTGGGCAGACGGTTTTCATATCGACCCGCCGGCCGGCGAGGCGCGGCGGCTCGACCCGGCGGCGCTGCTCGAGCAAGCGCAGGCCGAGACGGGGAAGGCGCCTGGCGCAGTGCTCTTTCGCTCGGACCCGCGCGCGCCGGCCAGGCTCTATTTCGGACGCGAATCTTTCGCCGTCAATCCGTACACCGGCGAGCGGTTGGGCGAGGGCGCCGTCGGACTGCGGCGGTTCTTCCGCACGATGATCGTCTGGCACCGTTGGCTGGGGCAAGAAGGCGAGGGCCGCGCAGTGGGCAAGGCCGTTACCGGGGCATGCAATCTTGCTTTTCTGTTCATCGTCGTCTCCGGGTGCTACTTATGGTGGCCGAAGGAGTGGACGTGGAAACAATTGCGGCCGGTCGTCTTTTTTCGCGGCGGCTTGCAAGGGAAAGCCCGCGACTTCAACTGGCACAACGTTTTCGGACTGTGGTGCGCCGCGCCTCTGTTCCTGGTCGTCGGAACGGCCGCCTTCTTCTCGTACTCCTGGCCGAGCGGCATCCTGTACGCCTTGACCGGCGAGGAAAAGCCGCGGTCAAGCGCAAGGGGAGGCGGCGGCAGCCGGGAAAAACCCGCCGCGCCGGCGAGCTTCGCAGGCTTGAACGACTTGTGGGAAAAAGCCGCGGCCAGCGCGCCCGGCTGGAAGAGCATTACCCTGCGCCTCTCCGAGAAGCCGGGAGCGCCGGTTACATTCTCGCTGGACCGGGGCAACGGCGCGCGTCCGGACCTGCGCTCCACGCTGACGCTCGACCGCAAGAGCGGCGCGGTCGTGCGCCTGGAGACGCCCGCCGACATCGGCGCCGCGCGCAACGCCCGTTCCTGGATACGCTGGCTGCACACCGGCGAGGCCGGAGGATTCGCGGGTCAGACGCTTGCGGGCGCCGCTTCGCTGGCCGCCTGCCTGCTGGTTTATACGGGCTGGATGCTGAGTTGGCGGCGGTTCCGGGCATGGCGGGAGAGAACGCGCCGGAAAATCTAGTGGAGAGCAAGACGCGGGAGCGCCGTCTTCACTCCGCCCCGTCTTCGATGCCGAGGATCATGCGCACGAGCCGCTCGAAGTCGGGCGCAAGCGGGGGAGGCTGCAACTCGACGCCGTGCGACAGAGAGTCCACGATGTGGGAGATGGTGGTCAACCGAGCGTATTTCTTGTCGTTCGCCGGGATCACGGTCCACGGAATCGCCTCGGTAGAGGTCAGCCGCAGCATGTCTTCGACCGCCGTTTCGTATTCCGCCCAGCGGGCGCGGTTGCGCAGGTCTTCCTCGCAGAGCTTCCAGCGCTTGAGCGGATGCTTGAAGCGGGCGCGGAAACGGGCCATCTGCTCGTCCTTGGTGATGTGCAGGAAGATCTTCACCACGCGGACGCCGTCGTCGAACAGCATGCGCTCGAATTCGTTGATCTCCTCGTAGGCGCGGCGCCATGCCGCCTCGGAAGCGAAATTCTCGACGCGCTCGACGAGCACGCGCCCGTACCACGAGCGGTCGAAAGCGACCAACTCCCCTGCTGCCGGCAGGCGGTTCCAGAAACGTTGCAGATAATGCTGCGCGAACTCCTGCGGGGTAGGCGCGGCGATGGAGCAGACCTTGAACATGCGCGGGTCCAGCGTCCAGTTCATGCGCCGGATGACGCCGCCCTTGCCCGCGGTGTCCCAGCCCTCAAAGACGATGACGGCGCGGCGTTTCTGAATCCAGTACGCCGTGGTCGCCTCTTTGAGTTGAAGCTGCAGCACGGCGAGCCTCTTCTCGTATTTGTCCCAACCGACGCGCGGCGTCATGTCCAATCCGGCGAGTGTCGGCGGATCGGCTTGCAGGCGGATGGGCGAGCGTTCGGGGGCGGCGGGAGCGCTCCGCTGCTTCAACGGGGTCGGACTCATGGCGGGGTCAAACACCTAGTTTAGCCTTGTTTGGGAATGGTTTTGCCGGAGACCGCGGACGCTGCGCGCCGCGAGCGGGCGACGCCGGCGCAATGGGCGCGGTCGGGCGATCGACGAAAAAGCCGCAAGCGCCCGCGGGTGTAAAATAGCAAGCAAGACATACTTCCGGCAGAGCGCATGCAAACGAAGGAAACGAGTGTCGAAGGCCGGAGGAAATGGCTGTTGCGCGGCATGGCTTCCGCCGTCGCCGCCTCTTTCGGCGCATTGACCGGCTTTGCCTTTGCCTTCCTGCTGCCCCGGCGGGAGCGCGCGGTCGAGCAGCGCATTTTCCTGGGCTTCGCCTCGGCGCTCGGCGCCGGAGAGAGCCGTCTGCTCACGCTGCCGTCCGGCGAGCGGATGGTTCTCGCCAACACCGGGCGCAGCGGCGGGGCCGGGGAGACTTTTCAGGCGTTTTCGAGCCGCTGCCCGCATCTCGGCTGCCAGGTCCATTATGAGGCCGGCGAAGACCGCTACCTGTGCCCCTGCCATCAGGGCGTCTTCGACAAGGACGGCAAGGCGGTCTCCGGCCCTCCGGCAAAGGCGGGGCAGCAGCTTGCCGCCTACCGCATCGAAGCGGACGGCAACTCTTTGTACGCCGTCATCGACCTGCTATGAGCGCGGAGAACCGCAGCGCAGGCGCATGGCTCCGCTCGCGGATTCCGGTGGACGAGCAAGCGCTCACGGCTATCGGCAGCGAGCCGATTCCGGGCCATCTCAAGCGCTGGTGGTGGTGCATCGGCGGGACTCCGGCCTACCTGTTTCTGGTGCAGGTCGCCGGCGGCATCCTGCTGACCTTCTACTACGTGCCCAGCCAGGAGCTCGCTTACGAGAGCGTCGCGGCAATCGGCGAGCAAGTCCGCTTCGGCTGGTATCTGCGCAGCGTTCACAAGTGGGCCTCTCACTTGATGATCGCCACGCTGCTGCTGCACATGATGCGGGTTTTCTTTACCGGCGCCTACCGCGCGCCGCGGGAACTGAATTGGATGGTCGGCTGCGCCCTGCTGATCTTGACCTTGGGGGCGGGCTTCACCGGCTACTCGCTCGTCTGGGAGCAGCTTTCGTACTGGGGCGCGACCGTGGCCGCCAACCTGTCGGCGGCCGTGCCCTTCGTCGGCGAACGGCTGGCGGAATTTCTGCGCGGCGGCCCGACCGTGGGGCAGAACATGCTGACGCGGCTCTTCGTGCTGCACGTCGGCGCGATTCCCACGCTGACGATGGGCTGCATCGCCATCCACATCTACCTGGTTCGGGCGCACGGGGTGACCGAACTCGACCTGCCGAAGAAAGAGAGAAAGACGTTCCCTTTCTTCCCGGACCATTTTCTTACTGAACTGGCGCTGGCGCTCTTCCTGATGTTCCTGCTCACGTGCCTGGCGCTGATCTTTCCGGCCGGCCTGTCGGAGAAGGCGAACCCGCTGGAGACGCCGGAGCACATCAAGCCCGAGTGGTATTTCCTGTGGGCCTTTCGTTGGCTCAAGCTGATGACCGAGCGGACGGCCATCGTCACGCAGGGCATCTTCCTGGCCGCGATCGTTTTCTGGCCCTTCGTGGACAAATGGCTGCGCCGCCGCAATCCGCGAAGCGAGGCGAGCGTTGCCTTCGGCGCCGCGGGAGTGGCGCTGCTGCTGGCGCTGACCGTGTGGGAGGCGTTCGATTCGATTCCGTAATGAGGAGGCGATTATGACTCTTGAGAAAAAACAGACCGTGATCATCGCTCTCGCCGGCCTGTTCATGCTTTCGCTGCTGCTCGTCGCTTGGGTCGAAGGGGGCCGCCGGCGCGTGCTGCGCGCTCCCGATGCGGTGGTCACCGCGGAGAACGCCGATTGCGTGGACTGCCATAACGTGAAGTCTGCGGGCATCGTGCGCCAGTGGGAAATCAGCGAACACGCCCGGACGGGAATCGGCTGCCTTCAGTGCCATGCCGCGGAGCCCGGCGACGCGGACGGCTACATGCACGAGGGAACGCTGATCGCCACCATCGTCACGCCGCAGGACTGCGGGACGTGCCATGCACGGGAAACGGCCGAGTTCGAGGCCAGCCACCATGCCAAGGGCGGAGAGATTCTGGGCAGCCTGGACAACGTTCTTGCCGAAGTCGTCGAAGGATTTACCCGTTTCGACGCGCAGGGCAACAAGGTCGAGACGTCCGCGGCCGCGGTGAGCGGCTGCCTGCAATGCCACGGCTCAGAGGTGCGCGTGCTGGAGGACGGCAAGTTGGACCCCGCAACCTGGCCCAATACCGGCATCGGACGGATCAACCCGGACGGCTCGCGCGGCTCTTGCACGGCCTGCCACTTGCGGCACAGCTTCTCCCGGGCGCAGGCTCGCGCGCCGGAAAACTGCGGCCGCTGCCATCTCGGCCCGGACCATCCCCAACTGGAGGTTTACCAATCTTCCAAGCACGGCATCGCATTCGAAGCCAACCGCGCGCGGTTCGAGCCGCTGATGGAAGAGAAGGAATGGGTTCCGGGACGCGATTTCGAGCAGGGCCCCACCTGCACGACATGCCATATGAGCGCGACCCGCACCCTGCCGTTGACTCACGACGTGGGCGAGCGCATCTCCTGGACCTTGCGGCCGGCCGTATCCGAGAAGATCGACGCGGCGGCGGCCAAGCAGGGCAAGAGCGTGAAGAGTTGGCAGGACCGCCGCGGCGACATGCAGGAAGTATGCGCAAGCTGCCATGCGCCGGAATGGGTCGGGAACTGGTACGAGCAGTTCGACAACCTGGTCAACCTGTACAACGACAAGTTCGGACGGCCCGCGAGCGCACTGTTCCAACAGGCCCGCGCCGACGGGCTGCTGACCCCGGTCGAATTCGACGAAGAGCTGGAGTTCACCTATTTCTTCCTGTGGCATCACGAGGGGCGGCGCGCCCGGCACGGCGCGGCGATGATGGGTTCGGACTACACCCAGTGGCACGGCATGTACGAGGTCGCCCACCGCTTTTACATGGAATTCGTTCCCCAGTTGCGGGAGTTGATCGCGCATCACCGCGGCGGCGGCAAGGCGCCCGCCGCCCGCCGGCTCGCCGCCGCCCTGGACGAAACGCTCAACTCGGAGATGCACCGCTGGTTCCTGGGAAAAACGAGCAGCGCGGAGTCGGCCGCCCGCGCCGCGGCCGCGGCGGAGTTCAAGAAGCGCTACTCGCAGTGACCCCAACGTTGACAACGGAACAGCGGCGGCGGTAGCTCCGCAAGCGGCATGCCCCGCAACGTCAATCGACGCGAAGCGTTCGAGCGCCTGCCCGGTTTCTTGCTCGCTCCCCCGCTGCTGCTCGCGGCCGAAAAGCCCGGCTACCCGTTCTTCGCTGTCCGTCGGCAACGGTAAGGTTGTAGGAGAAATGCTCGGTTGCCGCGCCGGCTGGAAGAGCATCGGTGGAAATCGCAGCCGGCCGGGCGTACCTCTTGTCGTTCGCCGAGATCGCGTTCCAGGGGATCGTGTCGATGGAGGTCAGCCGCAGCATGTCCTCCGTCGCCGTTGCGTATTCCGCCCACCGCGAGCAATTACGCAGATTTCCCTCGCAGAGCTTCCGGCGCCTGAAACGGTCTCGGCAGCGAGTCATCCGCTCATCCTTCACGATGCGCATGCCTCTGTCGAAGAGCATGCGTTCGAACTCGTCGATCTCTCCGTAGGCGCGGCGCTTCCGGAGCCGGTAGGCCGCGGCCACTTCCTTGAGGCGAAGTTGGAGCCGAGACAGTTCCTTTTCGTACGCGCCTCGGTCGGCGCGCGGCGTCATGTCCGATCCGGCGAGTTGCGAGCCTTCGGCGTGGTATGACAGCAGCGGCAAGCGCAACGGTCGCCGCCGTCTCGCCGGCGTTTTTCAACTGGGTCAACAACGCCGACGGGCGCAACCCGCTGATGGCGCTGCACGGCGGCGGCCCCGACCTGGTCGGCGCGCCCGGCCTGCTGCCCGGAGCCGAGTTCACGCCGGCCGCGCCCGGCGAGGTCGTCACGCTGTACGGGACGGGTTTCGGGCCGACCGAGCCGGCTATCGCTGCGGGTCGCATCCCGGTCGCGGCGGCCAATCTGACGAACGCGGTCGCCTTTACCGTGGGCGGCATCGCCGTTGCCGCGCAAGACGTGCTCTACGCCGGCGCGTCGCCCTGCTGCGCCGGCCTCTATCAATTCACGGTGCGCCTGCCCGCCGACGTCCCCGACGGCGACGCAACCGTCACCGCCGTCGTGCAGGGCGTCTCCACGCCCGAAGGACCGTACCTCACCGTCCGCCGCCCGCAGTGACCGCGCAAATCGTCGCCTTGCTCGACGAGCAAATCGCCCGCGGGCGCAGCACGCCGGGAGCGAAGCCGCCAAACGACGTTCCCGAGGTCGCAGTGCATCGCAACGCGCGGCCCTGCTCAAGCGGTAGCGGTTGAATATTCAGCAGACGCGGGGCGTTTCATTTTAGGGGAAATTTCATCGCATTTTATTGGGGATTTTACAGCCCCGCAGGCCGCGAAGAATTCCGGGCCGCGCGTTTTGCCGTTGACAGGGCGTTGGCGGATAGAATACCTTTGTCGCACATGAGCGGCACGCAGCACAATAATTTTCTTTCGATGCAAAAAGATTGGCGCGAGAGCTCGACTCCGCGCCCGGATAATCTTAGCGCGGGCCGCGCGTTTTCCGCTCTTCTCTCTCCCTTCCCGGACTCGGTTCTCTTCGCTCTCTTCTTCAGGTTCTCCGCTCTTGCCGCCCCGCTCAGGCGGTCTTGCTCTGCGCTGACCCTTGCCGCGCTGTCTGTAGCGGTTGCCGGTGCGCAGCCCGCGGGCGATTGGACCATCGAGACGGTCGCAGGGGGCGGCAGCTCCCTCGGGGACGGGGACAACGTCGCGGCTGTGGCGGCGCTACTGAACGACCCCACCGGCGTGGCGCTGGACGGCGCGGGCAACCTGTACATCGCCGATGCCGAAAACCACCGCATCCGCAAGGTGGACGCTGCGGGGGTGATCTCCACGGTGGCGGGCGCCGGGACGGAAGGCTACAACGGGGACGGCGGCGCGGCTACGGCGGCGCAACTGAACTACCCCGTAGGCGTGGCGGTGGACGGCTCGGGCAACCTGTACATCGCCGATTTGGGCAACCACCGCATCCGCAAGGTGGACTCTGCGGGGGGGATCTCCACGGTGGCGGGCGCCGGGAGCACCGGGGAGTCCGGCGGCGGCTTCGGCGGGGACGGCGGCCCGGCTACGGCGGCGCAACTGCGCAGCCCCGCCGGCGTGGCGCTGGACGGCGCGGGCAACCTGTACATCGCCGATGCTTTGAACAACCGCATCCGCAAGGTGGACTCTGCGGGGACGATCACCACGGTGGCGGGCGCCGGGACGGAAGGCTTCAGCGGGGACGGCGGCCCGGCTACGGCGGCGCAACTGTACCGGCCCGCCGGCGTGGCGCTGGACGGAGCGGGCAACCTGTACATCGCCGATTTTGGCAACAACCGCATCCGCAAGGTGGACGCTGCGGGGGTGATCTCCACGGTGGCGGGCGCCGGGAGCACCGGGGAGTCCGGCGGCGGCTTCGGCGGGGACGGCGGCCCGGCCACTGCGGCGCGGCTGTACCTCCCCAGGGGCGTGGCGCTGGACGGCGCGGGCAACCTGTACATCGCCGATCTGCTCAACCACCGCATCCGCAAGGTGGACGCTGCGGGGGTGATCTCCACGGTGGCGGGCGCCGGGAGCACCGGGGAGTCCGGCGGCGGCTTCGGCGGGGACGGCGGCCCGGCCGTTGCGGCGCGACTGAACTTCCCCGTAGGCGTGGCGGTGGACGGCTCGGGCAACCTGTACATCGCCGATACGGACAACGACCGCATCCGCAAGGTGGACGCTGCGGGGGTGATCTCCACGGTGGCGGGAGGAGGCTACGGCGGGGACGGCGGCCCGGCTGTGGCGGCGCAACTGGACTGGCCCTTCGACGTGGCGCTGGACGGAGCGGGCAACCTGTACATCGCCGATTGGCTCCACAACCGCATCCGCAAGGTGGACGCTGCGGGGGTGATCTCCACGGTGGCGGGAGGTGGGTCGTCATTGGGGGACGGCGGCCCGGCTACGGCGGCGCAACTGAACTTCCCCGAAGGCGTGGCGCCGGACGGAGCCGGCAACCTGTACATCGCCGATACATACAACAACCGCATCCGCAAGGTGGACGCTGCGGGGGTGATCTCCACGGTGGCGGGAGGTGGGTCGTCATTGGGGGACGGCGGCCCGGCTACGGCGGCGCAACTGAGCGGACCCAGTGGCGTGGCGGTGGACGGAGCGGGCAACCTGTACATCGCCGATAGGGGCAACCGGCGCATCCGCAAGGTGGACGCTGCGGGGGTGATCTCCACGGTGGCGGGAGGTGGGTCGTCATTGGGGGACGGCGGCCCGGCTACGGCGGCGCGACTGAACTTCCCCGTAGGCGTGGCGCTGGACGGCTCGGGCAACCTGTACATCGCCGATACGGACAACAACCGCATCCGCAAGGTGGACGCTGCGGGGGTGATCTCCACGGTGGCGGGCGACGGGACATGTTGCTACAGCGGGGACGGCGGCCCGGCCGTGGAGGCGCAACTGAGCGGACCCAGTGGCGTGGCGGTGGACGCCGCGGGCAACCTGTACATCGCCGATACGGAAAACGAACGCATCCGCAAAGTGGACGCTGCGGGGGTGATCTCCACGGTGGCGGGCGACGGGACGCATGGCTTCGGCGGGGACGGCGGCGCGGCTACGGCGGCGCAACTGCGCAGACCCCGTGGCGTGGCGCCGGACGGAGCGGGCAACCTCTACATCGCCGATACTTGGAACGATCGCATCCGCCGCTTGACGCCGCCCGCCATGCCCACGCCCAGCATCTCTGCGGGCGGCGTCGTGCTGGCCAGCGGAACCCCGCTGGTGAGCCGCATCTCGCCCAACGCGATCATTTCCGTCTTCGGACAGGGTTTCGCCGGGACGCGGACGCTGAACCCCGTCATCGACGCCGACGGCGGCATTGCCGTCAACCTGGCCGCTACCTGCCTGCAGATCGGCGGCAAGCGCGCCCCGCTGTTCATAGTGACTCCGGGGCAGATCAACGCCCAGGTTCCGCACGACCTGGCGCCGGGAGAGGCGGCGTTGACCGTCACCCGCGGCTGCGGAACGACGAACGCACAGCGCAGCCCGGCGGAAACGGTTGCGGTCCGTACAGTCTCGCCGGCCTTCTTCAACTTCGTGAGCAACCCCGACGGGCGCAACCCGGTCGTGGCGCTGCACGGCGGAGGGCCGGGCTTTGTGGGAGCGCCCGGCCTGCTTCCCGGCGTAGAGTTCACGCCCGCCGCGCCGGGCGAGGTCGTCACGCTGTACGGGACCGGTTTCGGGGCGACCGAACCGGCCCTGGAAACGGGCGAGATACCGTCCCGTGCGGTCGATCTGGCGAACGCGGTCTTGTTTACCTTCGGCGGCATTGCGGTTCCTCCGGCGGACATCCTGTACAAGGGCGCGGCGCCCGGCCTCGCCGGGGTCTATCAGTTTGCGGTGCGCCTGCCGTCCAACCTCCCCGCCGGCAACGCAACCGTCACGGCCACAGTGCAGGGCGTCTCCACGCCCGAAGGACCGTACCTCACCGTCCGCCGCCCGCAGTGACCGCGCAAATCGTCGCCTTGCTCGACGAGCAAATCGCCCGCGGGCGCAGCACTCCGGGAGCGAAGCTGCCAAACGACGTTCCCGAGGTCGCAGCGCATCGCAACGCGCGGCCCTGCTCAAGCGGTAGCGGTTGAATATTCAGCAGACGCGGGGCGTTTCATTTTAGGTGAAATTTCACCGCATTTTATTGGGGATTTTACAGCCCCCGCAGGCCACGAAAAATTCCGGGCCGCGCGTTTTGCCTTGACAAGGCGCCGGCGGATGGAATACCTTTGTCGCACATGAGCGGCACGCAGCACAATAATTTTCTTTCGATGCAAAAAGAATTGGCGCGAGAGCCTGCTCCGTGCCCGGATAATCTTAGCGCGGGCCGCGCGTTTTCCGCTCTTCTCTCTCCCTTCCCGGACTCGGTTCTCTTCGCTCTCTTCTTCAGGTTCTCCGCTCTTGCCGCCCCGCTCAGGCGGTCTTGCGCTGCGCTGGTCCTCGCCGCGCTGTCTGTAGCGGTTGCCGGGGCGCAGCCCGCGGGCGATTGGATCATCGAGACGGTCGCAGGGAGCGGCAGCTCCCTCGGGGACGGGGACAACGGCGCGGCTGTGGCGGCGCTACTGGACAACCCCTCCGGCGTGGCGGTGGACGGAGCGGGCAACCTGTACATCGCCGATAGGGGCAACCACCGCATCCGCAAGGTGGACGCTGCGGGGGTGATCTCCACGGTGGCGGGCGACGGGACGCAAAGCTACGGCGGGGACGGCGGCCCGGCTACGGCGGCGCAACTCAGCTCCCCCGCAGGCGTGGCGCTGGACGGAGCGGGCAACCTGTACATCGCCGATAGGTCCAACCACCGCATCCGCAAGGTGGACGCTGCGGGGGTGATCACCACGGTCGCGGGCGACGGGACGCAAGGCGGCGGCGGCTACGGCGTCTTCGGCGGGGACGGCGGCCCGGCTACGGCGGCGCAACTGAACTTCCCCCAAGGCGTGGCGCTGGACGGAGCGGGCAACCTGTACATCGCCGATTACTTCAACCACCGCATCCGCAAGGTGGACGCTGCGGGGGTGATCTCCACGGTGGCGGGCGACGGGACGCAAAGCTACGGCGGGGACGGCGGGGACGGCGGCCCGGCTACGGCGGCGCAACTGAACTTCCCCCAAGGCGTGGCGCTGGACGGCGCGGGCAACCTGTACATCGCCGGCAACGGCCGCATCCGCAAGGTGGACGCTGCGGGAGTGATCACCACGGTGGCGGGAGGTGGGTCGTCATTGGGGGACGGCGGCCCGGCCGTTGCGGCGCTACTGAGCGGACCCTACGGCGTGGCGCTGGACGGAGCGGGCAACCTTTACATCGCCGATAGGAACAACCACCGCATCCGCAAGGTGGACGCTGCGGGGGTGATCTCCACGGTGGCGGGCGACGGGACCTACGGCTTCGGCGGGGACGGCGGCCCGGCTGTGGCGGCGCAACTGGACACACCCTATGGCGTGGCGGTGGACGGAGCGGGCAACCTGTACATCGCCGATAGAAACAACCACCGCATCCGCAAGGTGGATTCTGCGGGGGCGATCTCCACTGTGGCGGGCGGAGGACCAATAGGGGACGGCGGCGCGGCCGTGGCGGCGCAACTGTACTCCCCCCAAGGCGTGGCGCCGGACGGCGCGGGCAACCTGTACATCGCCGATTTGGGCAACCGGCGCATCCGCAAGGTGGACGCTGCGGGGGTGATCTCCACGGTGGCGGGCGCCGGCACGCGCGGTTACGGCGGGGACGGCGGCGCGGCTACGGAGGCGCAACTGGGACCCCGCGGCGTGGCGTTGGACGGAGCGGGCAACCTGTACATCGCCGATACTTCCAACCACCGCATCCGCAAGGTGGACGCTGCGGGGGTGATCTCCACGGTGGCGGGCGACGGGACGCGCGGCTCCGGCGGGGACGGCGGCCCGGCCGTTGCGGCGCAACTGGACCTCCCCAATGGCGTGGCGCTGGACGGCTTGGGCAACCTGTACATCGCCGATACGGGCAACCACCGCATCCGCAAGGTGGACGCTGCGGGGGTGATCTCCACGGTGGCGGGCGACGGCGAGGTCGGCTTCGGCGCGGGCGGTTACGGCGGGGACGGCGGCCCGGCTACGGCGGCGCAACTCAGCTTCCCCGAAGGCGTGGCGGCGGACGGAGCGGGCAACCTGTACATCGCCGATAGAAGCAACCACCGCATCCGCAAGGTGGACGCTGCGGGGGTGATCTCCACGGTGGCGGGCAGCGGCGAGGTCGGCTTCGGCGAGGGCGGCTACGGCGGGGACGGCGGCCCGGCCGTTGCGGCGCAACTGGACTGGCCCATCGGCGTGGCGCTGGACGGAGCGGGCAACCTGTACATCGCCGATTATTTGAACCACCGCATCCGCAAGGTGGACGCTGCGGGGGTGATCTCCACGGTGGCGGGCGACGGGACGCGCGGCTACGGCGAGGTCGGCTTCGGCGAGGTCGGCTTCGGCGAGGGCGGCTTCGGCGGGGACGGCGGCCCGGCCGTTGCGGCGCAACTGAACCGGCCCGCCGGCGTGGCGCTGGACGGCGCGGGCAACCTGTACATCGCCGATTCCGGAAATGATCGCATCCGCCGCTTGACGCCGGCGGCCATGCACAGCATTTCCCCGGACGGCATCGTGCTGGCCACCGCAACCCCGCGGGTAAACCGCATCTCCCCCAACGCCATCATCTCCGTCTTCGGCCAAGACTTGGCCCCGCCGGGAACGCTCGCCACCGCCACTCTCAACCCCGCAGGCCGGGTTGCCGCCAACCTGGCCGCTACCTGCCTGGAGATCGGCGGCAAGCGCGCCCCGCTGTTCTATGTCGATCCCACTCAGATCAACGCCCAGGTTCCGCACGACCTGGCCCCGGGAGAGGCGGCGTTGATCGCCATTCGCGGCTGCGGAACGGCCAACGAACAGCGCAGCGCAGCGGCAAGCGCAACGGTCGCCGCCGTCTCGCCGGCGTTCTTCAACTTCGTGAGCAACCCCAACGGGCGCAACCCGGTCGTGGCGCTGCACGGCGGAGGGCCGGCGCTGATCGGCGCGCCCGGCCTGCTTCCCGGCGCGGAGTTCACGCCGGCCGCGCCCGGCGAGGTCGTCACGCTGTACGGGACCGGTTTCGGGGCGACCGAACCGGCCCTGGAAACGGGCGAGATACCGTCCCGTGCGGTCGATCTGGCGAACGCGGTCTTGTTTACCTTCGGCGGCATTGCGGTTCCTCCGGCGGACATCCTGTACAAGGGCGCGGCGCCCGGCCTCGCCGGGGTCTATCAGTTTGCGGTGCGCCTGCCGTCCAACCTCCCCGACGGCAACGCGGGCGTCGTGGCGACTGTCAACGGCGTTCCCACGCCCTCAGGGCCCTTCCTCACCGTCCGCGTTGCCGGCGGGGGCGGGACGACGACGGACGATCACGGCGACACGCCCGCCGAGGCGACCGCTCTGTCTCCAGGATCCCCTGCGCAGGGCCGCATCGAAACCGGCCGCGACGTGGACTATTTCCGGCTGCGGACCACCGCGGAGAGCAACGTCGAGATCTATACCAGCGGCTCCCTCGATACGACGGGCTCGCTGCACGATTCCGCGAACAACAGAATCGTCGAGAACGACGATGGCGGGACGGGTAGCAATTTCCGCATTGCGAGGCGGCTTTCCGCGGGCGTGTATTACATCGCAGTAAGAAGCTCCGGCTCCCGCACGGGAAGCTACACCCTGCACGCGAGGGTTACCGACGCCCCGCCGCCGTCGAACCGCGCCGGCGGCCCGCTCACGCCCGGACAGCCCGCTAATTTCCGCTTGGGGCCGGTTGACAACCCGACGATCTTTCGCGGAGATTACTCATACCGGCTGGAGGTCCCTGAAAATGCCTCCCGCGTAACCTTCGCCCTGAACTCCGCCGACCCCGATGTGGACGTGGATTTGTTCGTCCGTTTCGGAGAGGACAACGTTCTTCGAGATAGGAGAGTTGTTTCGGACTATTCTTCCGAGACGACATCCGGCAACGAGCGGATCGTCATTACCCGCTCCTCCGATCCCCCGCTCCGCCCCGGAACCTACTATGCCTCGCTGGCGCTATTCGACACGGGCGTCGTTGCCGAAGGCACGCTCACGGCAACCATAGAAACCGGCGGGGGCGGGACGACGACGGACGATCACGGCGACACGCCCGCCGAGGCGACCGCTCTGTCTCCAGGATCCCCTGCGCAGGGCCGCATCGAAACCGGCCGCGACGTGGACTATTTCCGGCTGCGGACCACCGCGGAGAGCAACGTCGAGATCTATACCAGCGGCTCCCTCGATACGAGGGGCTCGCTGCACGATTCCGCGAACAACAGAATCGTCGAGAACGACGATGGCGGGACGGGTTCGAATTTCCGCATTGCGAGGCGGCTTTCCGCTGGCGTGTATTACATCGCAGTAAGCAGCTTCGGCTCCCGCACGGGAAGCTACACCCTGCACGCGAGGGTTACCGCCGCCCCGCCGCCGTCGAACCGCGCCGGCGGCCCGCTCACGCCCGGACAGCCCGCTAATTTCCGCTTGGGGCCGGTTGACAACCCGGCGCTCTTTCGCGGAGATTACTCATACCGGCTGGAGGTCCCCGCCAACGCCTCCCGCGTAACCTTCGTCCTGAACTCCGCCGACCCCGATGTGGACGCGGATTTGTATGTCCGTTTCGGAGAGGACAACGTTGTTCGAGATGGGAGAGTTGTTTCGGACTATTCTTCCGTGACGACATCCGGCAACGAGCGGATCGTCATTACCCGCTCTTCCGATCCCCCGCTCCGCGCCGGAACCTACTATGTCTCGCTGTCGCTATTCGATACGGGCGTCGTTGCCGAAGGCACGCTCACGGCAACCGTGCAGTGATGTTTGCGGCTGCGTCCGTCCGGGGAAAGGGGAAGCGAACGATGACGAACGCAAGCAAGGGCGGCGCTTGCGTTGCTCGCCCCTCGATTCCCGCTGGACCGTTCTCGACTGTCCGCCTAAGAGGATGAAGCTGCAATCCCGTCTCGATCATGGAGAGCGTCGGCATTGTCATGATCGCGGGGACCGGCGAGAGCGAATTGCGCGGCGACGGCGGGCTGCCGGGCGCCGAAATGGGTAGGCGACCGGCATGAACAGTTGGAAGGATGCCCACAGCTACATGAGTTGGTTGAGCCGGAAGACGGGAAAACAGTACCGCTTGTTGAGCGAGGCGGAGTGGGAGTACGCCGCGCGAGCGGGGACACGGACGCGGTACAGCTTCGGGGACGAGATAACGCCGAGCGATGCGAATTACGGCTGGAATACAAGAAAGACGCAGCCGGTAGGGAGCTATGAGGCAAACGGGTTTGGGCTGTACGACATGCACGGTGCGTCGGATGACGCCGCCCTTGCCCGCAGCGTCCCAGCCTTCGAACACGACGACGGCGCGGCGCTTCCGGAGCCGGTAGGCCGCGGCCACTTCCTTGAGGCGAAGTTGGAGCCGAGACAGTTCCTTCTCGTACGCGCCTCGGTCGGCGCGCAGCGTCATGTCCGATCCGGCGAGTTGCGAGCCTTCGGCATGGCATGACAGCAGCGCGGGCGGAACGCTGCGATCAAGGCTGAGAGCAAGCTCCAGGGCTGACACGGCCCCTGCCGTTGCGCTATTTTATGGCGATGGCTCTTGGAAACAGCATTCGCAGATCAGCTTGGACGGCCGCCGCAGCGCAGCTACTCATCCTGCTCGGCAGTGCGGACATCCTCGCCGAAACCCGAAACCACAAGGGCGACGTCTCGGACGTCCGCGTTGTGCGGCGCGTCGAACAACACCCCTACGCCTGGCGCGTCTGGCAGCCCTTCATCGTCCAAGGGGAGCGGGAGCGCGAGCTCATCGTTGCTTACGGCGCGATGGTCAACGGCAAGAAAGACATGGGCGACATTCTGGCCGTCATCTCGCGGGACGACGGCGGCGCCTGGTCGGAACCGGTGCCGATATTCAATCACCGCGAGCGGCAGGGCGCCGTCCAATTTGCGTACGCCAATCCGGTGCTCTACCGCGCGCCCGGGCAGGATGTCATCTGGTGTTTTGCGATGCGCTGCCCCATCTCCTATGAGAACAGCGAGGAATCACGGCTCGTCGGCGCCTTTACCGCCGACGGCGGCTGGAGCTGGACGCAGGTCGAGTTGAACATGAAATACAGCGGCCCGCTCATTACCAACGCGGCGCCGGCGCAGACCGAGATCGACGGCCGGAAAGTCTTCCTGCTGCCGGCTCATCGCAATACGCTTCAGAACGACCCGCGGGGGACGCGCGACCACTTCATCCTCTCGAGCACGAGCCTGCTCGAGTGGAAGCTCGAAGCGTATATCCCCCAGCCGACCACGGCCCGCGTGTTTCTGCATGAGGGCAACATGGCCCCGGGCGACAACCCCGGCGAACTCAAGATCGTGATGCGCACCGCGGACTATGACAACTCCGCCTTGACCACGAATCCGCCGCGCGCCTATTCGAGCGTCAGCGCCGACGGCGGCCATACCTGGAGCGTCGCCAAGGAGGAGCCGGACCTGCACAACGCCAAGTCGAAGGCATACTTCGGTCAGGCAACCGACGGCACGCACATCTACGTTTACAACGACGGTCCGGCGCAAAGCGAAGGCGGACGAATGGCGCTGCGCTACAAGACCAAAGCTCCCGGCGGCGCCTGGAGCGAACAGCAGACCTTCTATGACGCGGGCATCAAGAACTCATACCCGACGCTGATCGAAGTCGCGCCCGGCGACTTCCGGGCGGTGTGGGACAGCGGAACCGCTACCAGGGCGCGTACGCACATCCATTTCGGAAAGCTCAAGCTGAAGCCGTGACCCCTGCGGAGCAACAGTGACCCAAACGTTGACAACGGGCCGCCGTTGGCGATAGCATCGCAAGCGGCATGTCTCGCAGCGTCAACCGGCGCGAAGCGTTCGAGCGCCTGGCCGGTTTCTTGCTCGCTTCCCCGCTGCTGCTCGGGGCGGAAAAGCCCGAGCTCGCCGACTCCACGAAGCTGGCCAACGTCTTCGACTTCCGCGAGTTGGCAAAATCGCTGCTCGACCCGGTCGCTTTCGACTACATGGACGAAGGCGGCAAGGACGAAATTTCGCTCAAGGAAAACCGGCTGGCCTTCAACCGCATCATTCTGCGTCCGCGCTTCCTGACCGACGTTCACCAGATCGACCTGACAACGGAATTGCTGGGCAAGAAGCTCGACTACCCGCTCTTCGTCTGTCCGGCGGGCGGCAAGAACTGCTTTTTCAGAAACGGCGAGGAAGAGACCGCGCGCGGCGCCGCCGCGGCCGGCGCCATGTTCGTCACCAACGGCGGCATCGACGACTACCTCGCCTCGGGGAACGGCCCCGGTCACTGGTGGCGGTACACCACCGGCGGGCAGTTCCGCACGGAAAACACGATGCTCGACTTCGTGGAGGGGCTCGAAGATACCGACTGCACGGGCATCTGCTTCACGGTGGACAACATGCTCGTTTCGCACCGCGAGCGCTCGATTCACAACGGCCTCGTGCGCGGTTGGTGCAACCTGGACCGCATCCCCCGCGACAGCGCCGGCAACCTGATCTACAGCGCAGGCGACCGCACCTGGACAACCGGCGAGTACCCGAGCCGGCCGTTCCCGACGCCGACCTGGGATACGGTGAAGCGGTTGCGCGACGCAACCGAGCTGAAGATCATGCTCAAGGGGATCATGATCGGCGAAGACGTCGAGAAGGCCGTCGGGGCGGGCGCGGACGCCGTCGTGGTCTCCAACCACGGAGCGCGTCAACTCGACCACACCGGCTCGACGATCGAAGCGCTGCCCGAATGCGTCCAGGCGGCGGCGGGGAAAATGCCGGTGCTGATCGACGGCGGCTTTCGGCGCGGCACGGATATTCTGAAGGCGCTGGCTCTGGGCGCCGCCGCCGTCGGCGTGGCGCGGCCCTACCTTTGGGGGCTGACCTGTTTCGGCCGGGAGGGCGTGGCCAGGGTTTTGCAGCTTCTGAAAACCGAGTTGGCGCTCGATATGGGCATGTCCGGCGTCGCCAAGGTCGCCGACATCGACCGCACCTTGGCAAGAATTCGCAATTGGGGATATACGGGAGGACGTTTATGACACGACGGGAATTTTCGATGCTGCCGGCCGCCGCCGGACTTGTTTCGGCAACGGGCTTGGCGAAGACGATCGCGGGCGAGAACTATCCGCTGCGGCGGCGGCGCAAGGTCGAAGTCTTGTTCCAATCGCCGGAGGGGCATCCCAACGGCCTGGAAGCAACCGAGGACGGCCTGTGGGTCGGCGAGCAGGTGACGGACCGCGTCCACTTGCTCGATTGGGAAAGCGGCAGGCCGCTGGTTTCGTACGAGACGCAGTCCTCGAACACGAGCGGGATAGCGGCCGGCAACGGCTTGGTCTTCGTGGCGGCCAACGGCCCGGGCAAACTGCGCCCGCGGCGGCCGCGCGACGTCACGCGAGGCGGCCGCATCGTCAAAATGAACGCCAAGACGGGCGAGCACATTCAGAACTTCCAGACTCCGAGCGGCGGCGGACTGCACGGCCTGCTGTGGGCCAAGGATTTTCTGTGGATCACGCAGTTCAACCCCCGGAAGATCGTCAAGGCCGACGCGGACATCAACGTTTTCCACGACTTCGACACCCCGCTGCCGCGCGCCCACGGCCTGGGCTGGGACGGCGAGTTCATCTGGTGCATGTTCTCGAACGACTTCCGCATTCTGCGCTTCGACGCGCGCACCGGGCGTATTCTCGAAGGCATTCAACTCGACAGCAGCGACCCCGACCCGCACGGCATGACCTGGTGGCAGGGGAACCTGTACTATTGCGACGCCGGCATCGCGCCGGGCCACCGGGACAACAAGAGCCCCTACGCCGGGGCGATCTGCCGCATTCATGTTTAGAGCGGTTTGCGCGCTCTGCGCGCTCCCGGCGCTCGCGGCGCCCATGTTTTCCGCCGAGCCGGCCGGCAAAATCGTGCGGCCGGCCGCCGGCTCGTGGTTGCGCGCGGGCAAGATCGACATCGCGGCGGCGGCGCCGGGCGGCCGGCTGCTGCTCGACGGCGTCGCGCTCGACGCCGAAGAGCCGTTCCCCAACGTTTTTCGGGCGCCCATCGACGCGGCGCCCGGGGAACACGTGATTACTCTCGAATGGCCCGGCGGCAAACGGGAAGCGCGCATCCACGTAGGCCCCTCGGCGCCGCAGGGGTTCCGGGAATTCGTTGCGCATCCGCCCGCCGCCGCAGCCTGCGCAAGCTGCCACGCGCTGAGCCGCCGCGGCCGCTTCCGCTTCAGCGGCGGCTGCTTCGGCTGCCATGCCAAAGCGGAATTCGCAAAAGTCCACAGCCACGAGCCGCATGTGCTTGAAAGCTGCGGCCTCTGCCACAACGCCCACGGCTCGACGGCGGCGAAGCACTTGCTCTTGTCCAGGGAACAGGCCTGCAAGCAATGCCATAATTAGCGGCGTGCGCTAAACCGGCTTAACCTGCGAACATGCCCGACACCGCTTCCAAACTTCTTTACGGTCTTTCCTTGACCGCGCTTGCATTGGCCTCCGCCGTTCTGACGTGGACGCTTGGAGACTTCGCGACGGCCGCCCGGCGCGACAACGAACCGGGCACCGAAGCCCCGGCCGTTCAGGAAGCCGAGCGCGAACGTCTCGCCAAGATAGGCTTGGCCGCGCTCGACCGCTTTCAGGAAACCTGGAATACGCGCGACACGGCGGTTTGGTCGCAATCGCTGCACTTTCCGCATGTCCGGCCGTCCGCCGGCAATTTCGGCCTTGCGCCGACCCGGGCGGATTACATGCGCAATCAGAGCGGCGTCTTCGAGCGGGTCCTCGCCGCCGGTTGGCATCGCAGCCAATGGAACAGCCGCCGCGTGCTCCACGTTTCCAGTGACAAGATGCACATCGCGGGCCGATACAGCCGCTACCGCGAGAACGGCGAAATCATCTCTTCGCAGCAGGTTACCTACGTCGTTACGCGGCAGGGCGAGCAGTGGGGCATTCAGGCGCGTTTCGGGACGGGCTTCCTGGCGAGCGGCGAGCAGGCGGCGGACATGAGCGAGGCCGCGCGAACGGCCGTGCAAACCTACTTCGCTGCGTTGAACTCGCTCGACCCCGAACGCTGGGCCGATACGCTGCACTTCCCGCAAGCGCGGCTCGATTCTTCCGGGCTCGATTTCCGGCAGACGCGGGCGGACTTCCTGTCCGGCACGGCGCCCGGGCGGCAAAGAACCTGGCCCGAAACCCGAATCGATGCGATGGAGGTCTATCAAACAGGGCCGAGCGGGGCCAATCTGAACGTGCGCTACAGCAGGTTGAACGCGGACGGCGAGGCGCTGTCCGCCTACGATGCCGTGTTTCTGGCGACCCTGCGCGACGGCCGTTGGGCGGTGCAAGCCCATTCGACTTACGGACCGTAGCGGCCTCAGCGGTAAAAAAACTCCACCAGGCTGAGCGGGACCGCCGGGAAATACGTCGTCAGCAGCAGCACAAGCGCCAGCACGCCGACGAATGCCGCGTTCACGCGGCTGACGTCCCAGATATCGGCTTTCGCGATCGAGCAGGCCGTGACCAGCACGCTCGCCACGGGAGGCGTCTGCTGGCCGATGCCCAGGTTGAGCGTCACCACCAAGCCGAAATGCACCGGGTCGATTCCGGCCGCCTCGACCAGCGGCATGACGATCGGCACCACCAGGATAATCGCCGCGGACGAATGCAGGAACAGCCCGACCAGCAGAAAGAAAACGTTGAGCAGCCCCAGAATCGCCCAACGGTTGTCAGTCAATTCGAGCAGTGACGAAGCAACCGACTGCGGAACCTGCATGGCCGTCAGGTGCTCGCCGAGCAAGGCGGAAGCGGAGACGAGCAGCATGACCACCGCCGTTTGCGCCCCTCCCTCCAGAACGGCCCGCCGCAAGGACACGAGGTTCAACTCGCGGTAAACGAGACCGCCGATCGCGGCTGCGGCGGCCACGGCCAGACCGGCGCCCTCCGTGGCCGTGACCCATCCCGAAAAAATGCCGCCGAGGACGATGACCGGCAGCAAGAACGCCCAGGCGGCCTCGCGGAACGTCTCCGCCACGCGCTTCCACAGAAACCGCTGCTCGGCGGGATAGCCCCGTTTCACGGCGATGCGGTGCGCCGCCAACATCATCAGCGCGGCGCCGATGACGCCGGGAATAATGCCCGCAACGAACAGCTCGACAACCGAAGCCCCGGCCATCACCGCGTACAGGATCATGGGAATCGACGGGGGGATAATCACGGCCAGGGTCGAAGCCGACGAGGTCACCGCGGCGGCGAAGTCGGCCGAATATCCCGAGCGTTTCATTGCCGGGATGAGAATCGATCCCAAAGCGGCGACATCGGCGACGGCCGACCCCGAGATTTCCGCGAAAAAGAGCGACGCGCCGATGGTGACCATCGACAAGCCGCCGCGCACGAAGCCGATCAGCGCCGAGGTGAACGCGATCAGCCGGCGCGAAATGCCCGTGGCGTTCATCACCGCGCCCGCCAGAATAAACAACGGAATGGCGATCAGCGAGAATTTCGTCGCGCCCTCGTGCAGCGTGAGCGGGATGTTCGGCAGGTCGCGGAGACCCGTCTCGAAGATCATCGCGCCCACGGCGGTCAAGCCCAACGCAATCGCAATGGGAACGTCGATCAGGATCAAGGCGACAAGGCCCAGAACGATCGCCGCCAGCGTCATGAGCGCTCGCCCTGCGCCGGGAGCGGCGGGAGAAGCTCCGCCAGCACGAACAAAACCGCCCCGGCGGGGATCGCCGAATACACGACTCGCGCCGGCAGCCACGGCAAGCTGACCAGAAAGGTTCCGCCGAGCACGGTCATCATTTTCATGCCCATCCACGCGGTCAGCGCGAAAAAACCGATGACGAGAGCCTTGCGCAGCAGGAACAAGGCGCGGCGGGGCCGGCCGTCGAGCCGCTCGACGAGCTTGGGAAACCCGATGTGCGCGCGATGCAACGCCGCCAGCGCCGCGCCGTAAAAGGTAAGCCAGGCCAGCAGCACCGCGGCCACTTCGTCGTACCAGACCAGCGAGTAGCCGATCTTGCGCAAGACGGCGGCAACGACGACCAGAATCGACAGCGCAGCAACGATGGCGATGACGACCGCTTCCAGGAAACGCCGAACGGCATCGCGCAGTTGACGGAGGGATGGCAAGAGTTCGTTCTGCGGGAAGCGGCCGCGCCCGCTCGGTTCAATAGTATCGGCGCTATTCGGCGGCGGAGGCAAGCGCGGCTTCGATCATCTCGCTTCCGCCGGGAACCTCGGCGCCGAACTGCGCGAATATCGGGGCGCCCGCGGCGACGAAACGATCGCGGTCCGCGCGGTTGACCGCGATGCCCGAAGCCTCCAGATCGGCGAGGAGCCGCTTTTCGAGCTTTGCGGCCTGCGCGTACACGTAAGGTTGCAGGTCTTGCGCCGTGCGCTCCAGAACTTCCTGCATGCCGCGCGGCAGCGCGCGCCAGCGGGCGGCGCCGGCCAACAGATACGCGGGCGTATAAACGTGTCCGGTCAGGCTGAGATACTTTTGCACTTCGTGGAACTTCTGACTGTGGATCTGACTCAGCGGATTCTCCTGCCCGTCGATCACTCCGGTCTGCAAGGCCATGAAGGTTTCCGAGAGCGACATGGGCGTGGGATTCGCTCCCAGGCTTTGGAACAGGCGCACGCGCCAGCGGCCGCGGGGCGTGCGCAGCTTGATGCCCGCCAAGTCTTCGGGGCCGGCGATCGGCCGCCGGCTGTTGGTGATATGGCGGAAGCCGTTCTCCCAAACGGCGAGCAGCTTGAATCCGCGCTGCGCGGCGTCCGGGGCCAAACGCGGCCTGACGATGCGCCGCTCGATGGCGGCCATGTGGGCGCGGTCTTTGACCAGATAGGGCATCTCGAAAAGCCCGAAGGATTCGACGGCGGAGGACATGATCGTCGAGGGGATCGAGAAATCCACCGTGCCCAATTTCAGCTTGATCAGCAGGGTCTCGTCGTCGCCGAGCTGGCTTGAGCCGAAGACATGCACCGCGGCGCGTCCGGCCAGCCGCGCATTGGCCCGCCGCGCGAACTCCTCCGCGGACAGCGCCACCAGCGAGCCCGGCGAGGCGACGTGCGCCAAGCGCAACTCCGGAATGCCGCTGCGCTCGCGGCAGCCGAGCAGCGAACACGCGAGCAGCGCGGGCGCGAGGCCCCGCACGGCTCTGCGCGGCGCTACCAAGGCATCTCGCGCTTGGTGTAACGCCGGCCTTTTTCCGCGGTCGCCTGCGAAGCGCCGGAGCAGATGCGCACGCCCTCGTCGATCATGTCCGTAACGTCGTCTTCGCGCACGGTATTCAAAAAGGCAATTTTGTTTTTCCTGCAGGCGTTGAACACCGTGGCCCGCGCCTCGCGCATTTTCGGGTGCAGCCGCGCGTTGGCTACGTGGCCGTCGGGCAGGTCCAGCGAAAGCCCCATGTCGCCCGGCCCCCACTCGGCAAAGCCGATGCCGGGCACCGCGGTCGAGCGCTCGGCATTCTTCAGCGCGTGGCGGTCTTCGATCTTGAGCCCAAGCAGGAATTCGCCTTCGGGATTCAGCGGCCACGGGTCTGCCTTGCGCCGATACTCGTCGCGGGAGACGCCCCAGATTTCGGACGGATAGCCCTGACTCCCGTTGCCCAGCAGACCTTCGCCCAACTCGGGCGCGACCGGCTTCGCGTTGGGATAGCGGGCCGCCCGCACCATCCATTTGATCGCTTCGGGCTCCCGCGCGTGGCAGAGCAAGACGCCGTGGATGCCGCACAGGAGCGCCTGCTGCACGACCCAGAAATTCGCCCGCATGTGCATCTCGTCAATGCCCAGCACGGGCAGCGTGGCGATGACGGCCGGCGTGCGGTGGCCGCTGCGCGTCGGGCCGCTGTCAGCCAGACCGCGCATGAAGGCGCGCAGCGCGCTGAAATCCAGCGAGCCGTGCTCCATCTCGTAGTTGATGTAGTCGGCGTAGGCGCCCGTCGCCTTGACGCCCTCGGCGTAGCCGCCGCTGCCGCCGGTGTAATAGATCGGCTGGTCGGCGGCGAGCAACTCGATCGCGCGGTTGATCCGCTTCGCCTTGTAGCCGTTCGAACCGACGGGCGCGGCTCCGGCGGCGGCGGCCATCAGGGGACTTGCCAGGAACTGTTTGCGTGTCATGGCTGCACGATAGCGCCGCAACCGTGTTTGCGTCAAGCCGCAAGGCGCCCGAAGCGATCAGCGGTTATAGCGAGGCGTCGGGCCGCGCAGCTTTTCCCAGACCGCATCGCACGAGGCCGACGCCTCGGCGGGCAGCGCGCCGCCGTTGCAGGCCGCCAGATTGGCCGTCAGATGATCGAATTGCGAAGCGCCGACGATCAGGCAATCCGCGCGATGCGCCAACCAACGGAGGGCGAGCTCGACCAACGAAATCCCGAAGCGGGCGGCAACGGCGCGCAGCGCCTCCACCGCCTCGAAGTAGGCGGGATGCCAGAAGCGCTTGCGATACATCGCGTTGAAGTCGAAACGGGTGCCCGCAAGAGGCCCCGAAGCGAACGACTGCTTGCCGCTCAACAGGCCGCCGGCCAGCGGGTTGTAGCAGACGTTCGCGATGCCGTAGCGCTTGGTGAACGGCAGGTATTCCTGCTCGATCCCGCGCGCCAGACAGTTGTACATCGGCTGCGCGACGGTCGGCGCCTGAAATCCCCTGCGCGCGGAAATCGCGGCGATCTCGGCCATTTGCCAAGCGGCGTAATTCGACGTTGCGACAAAGCGTATCTTGCCTTCGCGGCGCAACTCGTCCATCGCGCCCAGGGTTTCTTCGATCTCCACGGCGTAATCGGGCTGGTGCAGATAGTAGATGTCGATGTAGTCAGTATCCAAGCGCCGCAGGCTCTCTTCCGCCGCATGGCGGAGCGCTTGCGGCGAGAGCCCGCCGTATTCCCGCGGCGTCTTCATGCGGCCGCGCGCCTTGGTCGCCAGCACGACCGCGGAGCGCTTTTGCTTCAGCGCCCGGCCGGTAATTTCCTCTGAAGCGCCCTGATTGTAAACGTTCGCCGTATCGAAAAAATTCACGCCCCGCTCCAGGGCGTAATCGACCATGCGCCGCGCCTCGTCCGGGCCGACCTGGGAACCGAAGGTCATCGTCCCCAAGCAAGCTTTGGAAACGGTAAGACCGGTCTTTCCCAACGCAACCGTCTTCATCGGCCGGCTCCCGCCGCGCTCCATGCTACCACCGGCGCCTACCGGTCGGGAGGCAGCAGCTTCACGCCCTTCTCGATGGAAAAGATATTGGGGGCGAGCGCGGCGTTAACGCGGTAGGAGTTGGCGAAAAGTTCGAAAACCTTGTCGCCGTCGCGCTCGCGGCGGATGATCCAGGGCAGCAGCGCGGCGCCGACTTCGCGGTAGCGGCCGAAAACGGAACGCTCTTCGTAAGGAATGCGCGTTTTGGGATCCCGCCGCAGGTAAACCTGGCTCAGCGGCAGCCCGTCCGATTGGCGCAGGTAAAGCGTAATCGCCTCGCCTTCGGCGTCGGTAATATCCACTGCGTCGCAAGGGGTGTTGTCGATGATTTCGGTTCCCGTGTAGTAGTAATAGAGGCCGGGTTCGTTCAGGCGGTAGCGCATGAAATAGAAGATGTCCCGGCGGCTGGCGAGACGGTAGCGCCGCATGTAGTCTTCGGGCTGCGGGGCGGCCCCGCGGTAAGTGACTTCGTAGCCCTTGCCGTTCAGAAAAAGCGCATAGTAATCGCCCTTTTCCGTATAGGCTTCTCGGCGGCTGAGGGGCAGCCAATCGGTGCCGGCGTCCGGCTTGAGCTCCTCGAAGCGGTCGTAAATCGTAATCCGCGCCAAGCCGCGGACCTGGCGGTTGTAGAAGGAATAGGCGCGCCCCGCGCGCACCGAATTGCGCATCTCCAGAAAAGCGTCTCCGCCGACCGCATCGAGCGCCTGCTCGATCAGCCGTTTTCCTTTTTCCTGGCGCGTCTCCGCGAACAGCCGCCGCGGCGCCGCGGCGAGCGGCGCAAGCGCCCCGGCGAACCCGCGGCGAGTGATCGTCGCTGACTCTTCAAGCATCCCTGTAATGATATTGTTTCACGCTGGCGGCCTGCGGCGGAAGCGCCCCGCGGGCAAGCCCGCCATTTCCGCCGGGAGCTGCGGTATTCTGCAAGCGGTGGCCCCCGACGAACGCCCATCCGCCGGCCGGGCGGCAGCGGAAGACCCTCGCTTGGCGCCGCTGCTCGCAGCGTTGGCAAAGAAAATCCCGAGCGAGGCGGCGGCCGGGATTCCGCCCCTGCTGGCGGACGTTGCAGACCGCGCCGCGGCGCTGCAGCGGCTCGACCGCTTCTTTGCGGCGATTCCCTGGACGCTGCATGCCGACGACTACTCCCGCGATGCCCTGCGCGCCGCGCTCGCCATATTCGGCAACAGCGCATTCCTGTCAGAATTCCTGCTGCGCTATCCGGGGCTGCTGCGCTGGGCGCTCGATCCTTGGAATCTCCACCGCCCGATCCCCAGCGGGGAACTGCGCGCCGATATCGGCTCCATTCGCGTCGATGCCGACGAGGCCGAGGCCGCGCAACTGCTCGCGCGCTTCAAGCACAAGCACATGCTGCGCATCGGCTTGCGGGACTTCCTGGGCATCGCTTCATTGGCCGAGACGACCCTGGAGCTGTCGAACCTTGCCGACGCCGTGCTGCAAGCCGCGCACGACCACGTGCGCTATCAACTCATCTACCGTTTCGGACGCCCCTTGTGCGCAGCCGATACCGGCCCGATCAGTTGCTACTTCGTCGTGCTCGCGCTGGGCAAGCTGGGCGGCGCGGAGTTGAACTACAGCTCCGACATCGATCTGATGTACCTGCACACCGGCGACGGCCATACCTGCGGGCCGGTCGTCACGACGAATCACGACTTCAACAGGCAGACCGCCGTCAAGCTGACGAAGTTGTTGTCGATGATGACGCCGGAGGGCTTCAACTTTCGAGTCGATCTGCGCCTGCGGCCGGAAGGCGGCGCGGGCGAGCTCGTCGTGCCGATGGATTACGCCGCGGATTATTACTTCAACCGGGCGCGCGACTGGGAACTGCAGATGCTCATCAAGTCTCGGCCGGTCGCCGGCGACCGCCGCCTCGGACGGCATTTTCTCAATATGGTGACTCCCCGGATTTATCGCACCACCACCGATTTCTCGCAAATCGAAAAACTGGCGGAGTCCAGAGACCGCATCCGCAAACAACGCGCGCGGAACGGCGGCGCCGGGATTAACGTCAAGCTGGACCCGGGCGGCATCCGCGACATCGAATTTCTGGTGCAGTGCCTGCAGCGGCTGCACGGCGGCCGCGATCCGTCGCTGCGCAGCGGCGGCACGCTCTTCGCCCTGCAGCGGCTCAGGCAAAAGGAGTATATCGCCGCAGCGGACTACGACCGCCTTGCTTCCGCCTACCGCTACCTGCGCAAGGTCGAGCATCGGCTCCAGCTTCAGGGCAACAAGCAAACGCACACGCTGCCGGCGCAAGCCGATGAACTGCGCCGGCTCGCGTTTCAGATCCACGGCGCCGGCGAAGAGCAGCGGCCGGCGGACACCGTAAGAAAACATTTTCAAGTCGTTACCGCGATTTACGACCGTGTGATCCAAAGTCAGCAGCCGCGCCCGACGGCGGCTCCGCCGGCGGCCAAACCGGAGCCTTCGGGGCCGCGGGCGGTCGATACGGGCGAGGACGAATCCGCAAATACGCGGAGCGGCGCCCCGCAAGACCGCCGGCGCGAGCATTTGGCGCGCTTTCAACAACTGTCGCCGGACCTCGGCCGCGCGCTTGCCGCGCTCGACCTCCGCCGCGGCGGCCGCGAGTTCGAACGCCTCCTCGACAGCGTGGCCGCGCAACCCGCCGCGCTCGACTGTCTGCGGCAGCGCCCGGCCCTGCTCGATTGCATCGCCGACCTGGTAGAGCACAGCCCCTACCTCGCCGGTTACATGGCGCGGTTCCCCGAAGACCTGGCGGAAATCGCAGCTATCGCCGAGCAGCCCTGCAGCAAATCGGAGAACGCGGTAGGCGAATACGCGCCGCGCACGGTCCACCCTTACATCGAGTGGCTCCTGAGCTCCGCGGCGAGCGCGGACGAAGCCACGGACGGCATGCGTCGTTTTTACCGCCGCCAGATGTTTCGCATACAGGCGCGCAGCGTGTTTTGGAGCGAGCCCATCTTCACGACGCTGCTGCGGTCGAGCGATCTGGCGGCGTGGATGATCCAGGCGGCCTACACGCTCGCCGCACGGGAATTCCCCACCGGCGGGGCCGACGGCCGCGGTATGCGCATCATCGCTCTCGGCAGACTCGGCATGCGGGAATTCGACCTCGACTCGGACGCCGATATCGTCTTCGTAATTCCCGAAGACGAAGCGCCGCGCGCGGCCCGTTGGACAAAGGTCGCCAACCGCGTCATCGACATCGTGAGCAGCCCCAGCGCCGCCGGACGGATGTTCAGCATGGACCCGCGGCTGCGCCCGCTGGGCCGCGACGGCGAGCTGGTGCAGACGGAGCAGCAGTTCTTGAGCTACTTCGCCCACAAAGCCGAAGCCTGGGAAGCCCTGACCTACATGAAGGCGAGGACGATCGCCGGCGACGCCGTCGCGGTCAAGCGCTTCCTCTCGGAACTGCAAGACGTCGCCTGGCGCCGCTTCGGCCTCAGCGACGACCTGCCTCCCCTGTTGGTCGAAATGCGCAAGAGGATCGAAAAAGACCAGGGGGACAAACGGCCCATCAAGTCCGGCCCCGGCGGATATTACGACATCGACTTCATCCTGATGTCGTTGCGTCTCAAGCGGGCGGAGATGTTCTTCGAATCGCTCAACACGCTCCAGCGCATCGAGATCATTCACGCCACGGGGCTGCTCGACGATAGCGACCGCAATTCCCTGTTGGACGCGGCTACGTTCTTCCGCGCCCTGGATCATGCCATTCGCGTGGCCACGGGATCGTCGTCGAGCGCGCTTCCGGCCGACCGGCGAATACTGGATATGCTCGGCGAGCTCGTCGAACGCTGGAGTCCCATCCGCCCGCAAGGACAATCGCCGGCCTCTCTGCTGGACGAGGTGCGGACATCGACCAGGGCGACGTTCAACCGGATATTCGCCGCGAGACGGCCTCCCTCCTCTTCCGATGAAAGCGCATGCGGCCCCGCGGCGGCAGCGCCGTAGGCGGCGCCGCGGGCTGCTAGTCTGAAAGCTTGGCTGCCCGCAACTCATGGCGTCCGGCCGCGAAGATCGCTTGGCGCGAGGCGCGGGCATCCACGGGCAAGTTCGTTTTCGTCGTGCTCGCGGTGGCGCTCGGCGTAGGCGTGCTCAGCGGGGTTCGCGGCTTTTGCGCGGCGTTTCGACAGATGCTGCTGCGCGACGCCCGCATCCTGATGGCCGCGGACATCAGCGCGCGCATCTTCCACGAGCCCGGCCCCGACGAGCGGCAGGCGCTCGACGATCTGGTTTCGCGCGGAGCGGCGCTTACCCGCGTCATCGAAACGCCGTCGATGATGAGCAGTCCGGCCGCGCCGCGCCCGTTGCTGGTCTCGGTCAAGGCCGTTGACCCGTCTCGCTACCCTTTCTACGGAGAGATCGAGCTCGCTCCGCCGCAGGAATTGCGCGCGGCTCTGACCGCCGCAAGCGTCGTCGTTTCGGACGACTTGCTGCTGCGGCTGGGCGTCGAGGTCGGCGATGCCGTGCGCCTGGGCAACGAAGAGTTCCGCATCGCGGGAGTTCTGACCGTCGAGCCCGACCGCATGACGGGCAGCATGAACGTAGGGCCGCGAGTCATGCTTTCAGCAGAGGCGCTCGACCGCACGGGCCTGATGCAACCGGGCAGCCGCGCTTCGCAGCGGTTCCTGTTCAAGCTGCCGGCCGAGGGCCTCTCGGTCGAGGAAACGCGGCAGGCGCTGCGCGAGGGCCTGCCCGGAGCGCGGGTCGCGGACTTTCGCGAGACGCATCCGACCATCCGCCGCGGCCTTGACCGCGCCGTCAACTTCCTCAGCCTGGTCAGCCTGATCGCCATGATCGTCGGCGGCCTCGGGGTGGCGACGGCAATGCACGCGCACATCCAGCAAAGGCTCGACACGATCGCCATCATGAAGTGCGTCGGCGCGCAGTCCCGGCAGATCGTGCGTATTTTTGCGCTGCAAGCCTTGGCGCTGGGAACGTTCGGCAGTCTGCTCGGCGTCGCTCTGGGGTTGATCGTGCAGGGCGTCGCCCCGGTATTCGTCGCGCAGTATTTTCCAGGCGCGCCCGCGCTCGAATGGCAGCCCTGGCCGGCAATCCAGGCCGGTTCCATCGGCATGCTGACTACGCTCCTGTTCTCGCTGCCGACGCTGCTCGGCGTACGCAACGTCCAGCCGGCGCTGATCTTTCGCAGGGACATGCAAGAGCCGGCCCGTTCCTGGAAAAGCCGGCGGCGGCAATGGCGGGCGTCCCTGACGGTCGGGGCCGGAATCACCGCGGCGATGGCCGCGGTCGCCGCGTGGCTCGGCGATTCGTGGGAACTCGGCGGCTGGTTCGCGGCGGGGCTCGCCGGCAGCCTCGCGGTCATGAGCCTGACGGCATGGGCGCTTCTGCGGGCGTTGAAATCGCTGCCCAGGCTCTCGCTGATGCGCTTGCCCGTCCCGCTGCGGCACGGGATCGCCAATCTCTACCGTCCGGGATCCCACGCCGGAGCCGTTCTCGTGGCCTTGGGCATCGGCGTAACCTTTACGCTTTCGGTCTATCTGCTGCAGACCACCGTCTTGTCGCAACTCATCCGCAGCGCCCCGCCGGACATGCCCAATGTTTTCCTGATCAATATCACCGAGGAGGAACGCGGCCCGTTGGAGGAGTTGCTGCGCAGCCACCCGGGCATCGAAGGCGGAGCGGAGTTGCTGCCGTCCGTGGCGGCGCGGCTGCTGGCCATTGACGGCGTGAGCCTGGAAGAGCTTCCCTTACAGGGATGGAACCGGCGCTTCCGAGCCGCCAGGGCAATCACCTGGGCCGAGCGGCAGCCCGAAGAAATCGAAATCGTCTCGGGTCGGTGGTGGAGCGGCGATCCCGCCGAAAATGCCGTTTCCGTCCGGGAAGGCGCGGCCGAGGTGCTGGCCATCCGCCCCGGCTCGACCTTGCAGTGGCGGGTCGGCGGGAAGGAAGTCTCGGCGCGGGTCGCCGCGACGCACCGCGTGGAAGGCATCCGCCCCGGGTCGAGCAACGACTTCGTATTGAACCGTCGGGCGCTCGAAGGCTTGCCCACGATTTATTTCGGCGGAGTCCGCGTAGCTCCCGATCAAGCGGTGGAGTTGCAGCGCAAGGCATTCGAGCTTTTCCCGTCCGTCAGCGTGATCAACGCGGCCGACGTGCTGGCCATCGTGCGCGAAGTCGTTGACCAGATCGCCGTGGTCATCCGCTTCGTCTCCGCGTTCTCCATCCTGGCGGGAGTGATCATTCTGATGTCGAGCGTCGCCGCGACCCGCTTCCGGCGGATCCGCGAAGTCGTCGTGCTCAAGACGCTGGGCGCGACACGATCCATAGTCGCGCGGATTTTCTCGGTCGAGTTCCTGATTCTCGGAGCGGTCGCGGGACTGATGGGCAGTTTTCTGGCAACGGGCTTCTCGTTCCTGCTGCTGGAGCAGGTGCTGGAAGCGGAGGCAACCATCGACTGGCTGCCCAACGTCGTTACCGTGGCGGCCGCGGCGGCGATCGCCAACGCCGCGGGTTGGGGCGCCGGTTTTCGCATCCTGGGCCAAAAACCCTGGGAAGTCCTGCGCGGCGAGTAGCCGGGACAAGCGGACGCGGCGGCAGCCCGGCGCGATGCTACAATAGGCTTCTTCTTTCTTTCACCGAACATGCTTCCGAACTTCTTATTTCCAGAAACCACCGTTGCGCAAAGCGGTTCCGGCGAGGCTTTCGAGATCGGCGGGGGCAACGGCTTGCTGCTGCTCACGCTGGGCATCGGCGAGGTAGTCGAGCAGGAAAGTCTCGACGTGCAGATCATGGGCTCCGCCGACGGCGAAGAATGGCCCGCGCAGCCGCTGCGCAGCTTCCCGCAGAAGTTTTACCGCGGCGTTTCTCAAATCCTGCTCGACCTGAGCGCGGCGCCCGAGGTCAAGCACCTGCGGGTGGACTACCGGACGGCGCGCTGGGGAGTCGGCTTCAAGACGCCGAAGTTCAAGTTTTACGTCTTCGCCGAGCCCTTTTCCGAAGCGAAATCGGCATAGTCTCTGGGGCGGCGGCCGCCGCGGGTCAGCGCGAGTTTCTCTCCAGGAACTGCAGCACGCGCTCGGTGCTTTCGTCCCCCGGAACGCCGAGGTAGGCGTTGAGCGGGCCGTGGCCCCTGCCCTCGGCCTCGAACCATTCCGCTTCGACGCCGGCGGCTTGCAGCCTTGCGGCAAACGGAATCGGCTGGACGGCGGCCTCGCGGCGCCCGTCCGAGATGAGCAGCAGAAACGGGGGTATGCCCTTGCCGCGGGCGACGTGGCGCCACGGCGAAACCGGCGCCCAGTGCGCGGGGTCGCTGCCGAACGCCTCGCGGTGAACCCGGCCGGCGGTTTTCATCTGCGGCGGAACGTTGTACATGATCGTATCCAGCGGGATGACGCCGGCCAGATCATGGAGTGAAGCGCCGGCCTTCTCCAGGAAGACTTCGTTGGTTCCCACCGCGGCCACGAGGTGGGCGCCGGCCGAGTGGCCCATGAGAAAGATCTTGCCGCCGTCGCCGCCGTATTTGTCGGCGTTCCGCTTGAGCCAGGCGGCGGCTGCGGCGACGTCCTGCGCCAT
This sequence comes from uncultured Bryobacterales bacterium, assembly GCA_958295955.1. Classification (GTDB taxonomy): domain Bacteria; phylum Acidobacteriota; class Terriglobia; order Bryobacterales; family UBA6623; genus CATQHP01. Next base: position 455,545 of record OY282420.1, read on the forward strand.
CTCTACGAGCGTGGCATCCGGCCGAAAACGGTAGTTCATCGAGGCGAAAAGATAGCCGGCGGGGACGAAGCGGGCCGGTTTGAACAAGGCGCTGCGCTTGCCGCCCCGCACCCATCCGCCGCCGTGAGCGAAAAGGATGACCGGAGCGCCTTTGAGGTCGTCTTGCGTGTAAACGTCGAGACTGAGGCGTTCCGGGGCGACGCCGGGCTTCCGGTCGTAAGGCAGATCGGCGATGCGCGCCACGCCGCGCGCGCGGCGAAGCTCGTCGGCGCGGCGCAGCAACGAGGCGGCGTTCGACCCCGCATCGGACGGCCAATAGACGATTGCGTCCTGCCGATCGTCGCGGCGCTCGCCGTCCGCGTCGAGCCGCTGCGCATCGGACGGCCAATAGGGGAACGGCTTGAAGCCCATCTCCTTGAGCCGCTCGGCGCGGTTGGCGCGGAACTGCGTTACGGCCGGCTCGGGTGCGGCGGGCTGCTCCAGATAGCGCGCCAGGAAACGGAAGCGGTTCAGTGACCGTTCCTCCAGGGAGCCGCCGATGTGGTCGGCCCAGCGCACCAAGCGGTATTCGTGCGGAATGCGCAGACGCCAGAGCGTGCGGTGCAGGAACTCGTTGCCGTCCTGAAAGCCCAAGCCGTCTTCGTCGCCGCACTCGAAATAGATGGCCAGGTCTTTCAGCCGCGCGGGGTCGGCGGCGGCGATCGACGCCGGATTGGCGGCCTGCCAGCGCAACTCGTCGAAGGGGTCGCCGAAAAGATTGGCGCGGCTTGCGGCGCGGCGGATTTTGTTCTGAGCGGGCGTCTCGTCCCAATAAAGCCCCGGCCAGACGCCGGGTTCCATCGCGGCCACCGCGCCGAAGGTTTCGGGGTATTTGAAAGCAAGACGCAGCCCGCCGAGCCCGCCCATCGAAATGCCCGTGACCATCGTCGTCTTGCGCTCGCGGCCGGCGTGGAACCGCCGGCGCAGGTAAGGGAGAAACTCCTTCATCAGGAATGTCTCCCACTGCGCGCTGCCGTCGTAGCTGTCCAGATAGATCGTGCCCGCGGGGACCGACGGCGTGGCGACAACCATCTCGGGCAGCCCGCCTTCGCGCCAGAGCCGCTCGATCTGCGGCTGCCGGCGCGCGATTTCTTCGCGGTCGCGGCTCGAGCCGTGGAGCATCAGCAACAGGGGAAGAGGCTCGCCTTGGCCGTCGTACCCGTCGGGCAGCAGGGCGGCGTATTCGACCGGAGACGGGACCAGCGAGGTCTCGACGACATCGCGAACGATTTGAGAAGCCGGCGCGCTCGAGGCGGCGAGGAGCGCGCAAGCGGAAAGCGGCGGGAGGCGCATAGCGCACTCATCATACGGCATGAGCGCCGCGCCGCCGAAGACTCAAACGTCGCAGAGCTTGACGGCGGCGGCCAGACCTTCTTCGGGAGTTCGGGTCGGAATGAACTCGTGCCCGACATAGCCTTCGTAGCCGATCTCGACCAGCGCTTCCATCACCGCGGGGTAGTTGATTTCCGAGCGCAAATGGAGCTCGCCCCGCCCCGGATTGCCGGCGGTATGAATGTGGCCGATCAGGTCTTTCATCTCGTGGATGCGGCGAATGACGTCGCCGTTCATGATCTGTACGTGATAGACGTCGAAGAGCAGCTTCACGCGGGGCGAGTTCACCTCGCGGATCATGTCGGCGCAGTAGTCGATGTCGTCTCCTTGAAAGCCGGGATGGCCTTTCATGGGGTGCGTGCCGTCGCGGGTGTTGAGCATCTCCAGATTGACCGTGACGCCTTTCTCCTCGGCATAAGAGGCGAGCTCGCGCAGGCCGGCGACGGTGTTCCGGGCGCCCTCTTCGCGGGAAATTTCGCCGCTCGACGGATCTTCGGCGTCGTTCCATTTGAAGCCGGTGAAGGCGATCGTGCTCGGAATTCCCTCGGCGGCGCAGGCGTCGATCGTCTTTTTGGTCGTGTCGATGACCGTTTGTCGATAACGCGGGTTGTTCAGTCCCTTCATGAAAGGCGGGTCGGGCATGCCGTTGTTGGCGATGGCGCAGGCGAGTCCGTGTTGTTTCGCGGTCGGCCACTGCTCGGGGTCGAGCAACTCGACGCTCTTCATGCCTAGCGCGGCAGCCTCGCGGCAAAGCTTATCGAGACTCCAATTCCACTCCGAGACGTTGAAGCACCAAAAACATACGGAGTGCTGGATGCGCCCGTTGACGGCTTTGGTCCACGTCTCCTGCCCGCCGGGCGCCGTGTTCGACGCGCACGCTCCGAGAGTTGCGGCCGCGGCGGCCGCGGACGATTGCAGCAGAGTCCTGCGTGTCGGTCGGTTATTCATGGCGTTCGATCCTCCGCCCACGATGGTAACGGATTGGCGCGGAAGGCGGGCCGTGCGGCAAACTGGTTGGGATGACTCACTTGTTCAGCGCGGACGATCCTGCGATCTACGAGATTCAAACGAAAGCGCCGGGGCCCAAAGGGTTCCTGCCGCTTACCCCCGACATGCTGCGGACGCGGCCGAGCGGCGACATCTTCGGCTGGACGCAAGACGCGGGCATGGGTTGGAATCCGGCGGAGCTCGGCCGCGACGAGTATCTGATCCTCGGCACGCAGGGCGGCCTGCGCAGCGAAGACGGAACGCCCATCGCGCTCGGCTACCACACGGGGCACTTCGAGATCGGCTTGCTGATGGTCGAAGCGGCGCATGAGATTCGGCGGCTGGGCGGCATCCCCTTCGCGGGCTTCTGCTCGGACCCCTGCGACGGGCGCACGCAAGGCACTCCGGGGATGATGGATTCCCTGCCCTACCGCAACGACGCCGCGCAGGTGATGCGGCGGCTGATCCGTTCGCTGCCGACCCGCCGGGGCGTCATCGGCGCCGCGACCTGCGACAAGGGGCTGCCGGCCATGATGATGGCGCTGGCGTCGATGCGCGGCCTGCCTTGCGTGCTCGTGCCGGGCGGCGTGACCCTGCCCCCTACCGACGGCGAAGACGCCGGCAAGGCGCAGACCATCGGAACCCGTTTTTCGCGCGGCGAATTGACCCTCGAAGACGCCCAAGCGTTGGGCTGCAAAGCCTGCGGAAGCCCCGGAGGCGGCTGCCAGTTTCTCGGCACCGCAGCGACATCCCAAGTCGTCGCCGAGGCGCTCGGGCTGGCGCTGCCGCATACGGCATTGGCGCCGTCGGGACAGGCGGTTTGGAAGGATGCCGCCAAGCGGTCGGCGGCCGCGGTCGCGGCGCAGAAAGCCGCGGGCCTCGCTGTCGACGACATCGTGACCGGCGCGGCGGTGCGCAACGCGATGGTCGTTCATGCGGCGTTCGGGGGATCGACGAACCTGCTGCTGCACTTGCCGGCCGTGGCCTTCTGCGCCGGGATCGAGCGGCCCGGCGTCGAGACTTGGGCCGAGGTGAACCGCCGCACGCCGCGCCTGGTCGATGTCCTGCCGAACGGACCCGTCGGGCATCCCACGGTGCGCGTGTTCCTGGCGGGCGGCGTGCCGGAAACGATGCTGCACTTGCGCGAGCTCGGCCTGCTGGATACCTCGGCTCTGACCGCGGCGGGCATAAGCCTCGACGAAGCACTCGACGCCTGGCAGGGGTCCGCGCGGCGGCGGCGGTTCAGGCGGTTGCTGGTCGAGCGCGACGGCGTCGATCCGGACGACGTCATCCTGTCCCCCGGCGCGGCGGCGCAGCGCGGATTGACCGGCACGACCGCTTTCTGCCGCGGGAACCTTGCGCCGGAGGGTTCCGTCGTCAAGAGCACGGCGATCGACCCAACGGTGGTCGACGACGACGGCGTTTACCGCAAGCGCGGACCGATACGGGTGTTTACGCGCGAGGCGGAGGCGATCGAAGCCATCCGCTCGGGCGCGGTCGAACCGGGCGACATCATGGCGCTGATCTGCTGCGGGCCGCTGGGTTCGGGCATGGAAGAGATTTACCAGATCACCTCGGCACTGAAACACCTCTCCTACGGCAAGCGGATCGCCGTCATTACCGACGCGCGGTTTTCAGGCGTTTCGACCGGCGCCTGCATCGGCCACGTCGGCCCGGAGGCGCTGGCCGGCGGACCGATCGGCAAGTTGCGCGACGGCGACGTTGTTTCGCTGGAAATCGACCGCAACCGGCTGCAAGGGTCGCTCGACCTGACGGGCAGCCGCGGGGAGTCCTTCGACGCCGAGGAAGGCGCGCGGCGGCTTGCGGCCCGCGCGCCGCGCGAGGATCTCGCGGCGAATCCCGGCCTGCCCGACGACACCCGGCTCTGGGCGGCGCTGCAAGCCCACAGCGGCGGGACCTGGAGCGGTTGCGTTTACGACGTCGACGCCATCGTCGGGGCGCTGGAACGGGCCGGCGGGGCATGACCGCAGTTTCTCTTTTCCGCGGCCGAATATGCTCGGCGCGCGCCGAGAGTGGTATAACGGTGAGCATGGACCGCCGTAATTTTCTCGCCGGATCTTCCGCCGCCGGACTGGCGGCCGCGTCCGCCTCGGCCGCTCAGCATGAAACGGACGACAATCAAATTTACGAGTTGCGCTGCTATTGGATGCGCAATTCGAAGACCGACCAGTACGGTCGGCTGACCGCGTTCCTGGAAGCCGAGCACCTGCCCATGACGAAACGCACGGGCATCGAGGCTCAAGGGTATTTCCGCGTCACGCTCGGCGAACATACGCCGCGGGTCTTCACGCTGTCGGCATTCGATTCGCTGGCGGATATGGGCGAGAAGCTCCGGGCGCGCGCAGCCGATAAGCAGTGGATGCAGGCCGACGACGATTTCGGCGCGCAGGATTATCCGCAGTACGACCGCGTCGAAAGCCGGCTGCTGCGCGCCTTCGACGGGATGAAAACGATCGAGACGCCCGGCAAGGCCGACAAGCCGCGGGTATTCGACTTGCGCATTTACGAGCAGGAAACGTTCCGCGACACGCGCGAGAAGACGCGGATGTTCAACGAGGAAGAGATTCAGATTTTCCGCGACTGCGGCATCCACCCGTTGTTCTTCGCGGAGACGATCGTCGGCTCGCGCATGCCGAACATCACCTACATGACCTATTACGCGGACATGGACGCCCGCGGCAAGGCTTGGCGCGCATTCGCCTCGAGCGACGACTGGAATCGGATCAAGAAGGTTCCGAAATGGGCGAACGCCGAAGTCGTCTCGACGGTCTCGAACACGCACATGGCGGGACTGCCCTTCTCGCCGATCAAGTAGGGGCCTGGAACGGACGTTTCAGGAGCATTGAAGCGCCGTTAAACGGCCGTTGAAACGGCGCTGGGGAATTCGCGGCGAAGGGGCCGCCCGTTGCTGTCGATTCCGTCTTTTACCGTTCCCCCCTACAAGCTCAAAAAAATTGACCGCTGTTGCCAAGCGTCCGGCTTCGGAACGGTGCGCAATCCTTATTCCGCTTCCGGGTTCTCAAGGCCGCACCGCATTCGCTCCACGGCCGCCTTCAACGGCTTGAGGTCTTTTCGGCATGTCTCCCACAAAACCGACGCATGAATCCTGTGATACTCGTGCCGGAGAACATTGCCAATCCCAGCGACCGCATCCCATGGGATGTCCCGTTCCTTGTCCTTCAACGCCTGAGGCAGACGCCGGCTGGCTTCCGAAATGATCTCCAGATTCCGTTCGACAAGCTGACAGACCCGCCGGTCGGCTCGGAAGCTCTCAATGTCATGGTTTGCGATATCGGCCTCTATATTAGCGATCGCCTCGATAATATGGTCGGCGTGGACTGTCAGTGACTTCACAGTTAAAACACGGATTCCGCCTCGCTGACCACGCTGTCGCGCATCGCGGACTCGATCCCGCGCCGCGTCACGACATCGACCTCGCGGCCCAAACGGTTTTCGAGGAAGAGCTTCACCGAGACGAGATCGATCAAGCTGAAGCTCGCCTTCGGATCGATATCTACGAGCACATCGATATCGCTGTCGGCGCGCTCCTGACCGCGCACGGTCGAACCGAACAAGGCGAGCGACGTGATTCCCCGTTCGCGAAGCGGTTTCTCCAGGGCAGCCAATTCGGCCCCGATGTCTTTTTTCGTCGGTAGCTCTTTTCGTTCGGTCTCCGTGCGGGCGCTATCGCGTTCGACCATGAGACCGAGTGCATGGCGGAAAACTTCGCCGGCATTGTTGTAAAGCCCCGAGGCGACCTTGCGCCGAACAAATTGTTCCAGCTTTGGCGTAAGCGAGATGTCCATCGCATGCTCTCCTCTATGGCAATCGGCTCGCTCGGCGCTGCTCTGCGGTTAAGCGGCGGCGGATTCAGCCCATGCCCTTTCTACGATCGTTATTATACGGAGCTTGCCGGCCGCAGGCGCTACACTGTAGTAGCGTCTGCCCTCCAGCGGCAAGGCGCGGTATTGGAGACCCGAACCATGAAATGTTTTTTTTCGCTTGCGGCGCTGCTCGCCGTCCTTGCGCCGATTCTGGCGGCGCAACCCCAGTTCAAAACCCAGGAAGAGTTCGACGGCTTCGTTGCGATTCAGAACGCGGCGTCCCTCGACGAACGCATCGAGGCCGGAACGGCGTTCATGGCCAACTTCCCCGACAGCGACGCCAAGGGGCTGGCGGCCTATATGCTGATGCTCAGCTATCAGGGCAAGAACGACTTTGAGAACATGATGATCTACGGCGACGAGACGCTCGCTGCCACTACCGACCCGGGCGTCACTGTGGGCGTGCTGGTTTCGCTCTCGAACGCCATCCCCAACCGCACGCGCGAGTTCGACCTGGACAAGGAAGAGAAGCTGTCCAAGGCCGAGGATTACGCCAAACGCGCCATTACGATGATTCCAATGCTCCAGAAAGTCGATCCCAACCTCAGCGACGACGACTGGCTGATGACGAAGAAGAACTTCATGTCTCAATGCCACGAGTCCATCGGGCTGGTCGCCGTCAAACGGCAAGACTTTCCCGCTGCCGAGGAGTCGCTGCGCAAATCGCTCGACCTGTCGACGGATCCGCTGCCGTCAACCTTGTACAATCTCGGTCTCGCGCTCCACCGTCAAGGCAAGAAAGACGAGGCGATCAATATTGCCGACCGCTGCATGACCGCGGGAGGCTACAAGCTCGCCGACGGCACCGACCTGTGCAGCAAGCTCAAAGTCGATGCCGGCCGCTAGAGGCGGGGGCGGCGCCTGAGAAATTTTCAAAGCCGCCGCGCGGGCCGCTTCAGGATTGGCCGCAAGGCGGGAATCCATGACAACGATTCGCGAAATCAGCGCCCCGGGCTTAGCCGAGCGGCAAGCCGCGGTTTCTCGCAAGCAGTCGAAACGGGCGAAACGCGATGAGTTGCAGCGACGCTTCGCAGACCGCCTGGTCGTACGGGAAGAACTCTCCCGTAAATTCGTTTCGTATCAGGGCAACAAGACCCAACCCGGACTGCGCTGGCTGCGCTACAAGGAAGGTTTTTCCGCCGATCTTGTCCGCGATGCGCTCAACAAGGCGGACGGCGCGGTACTCGACCCGTTTGCCGGGATCGGCACGACGCCCCTGATCGCGGGCGGCGCCGGCCGCGAGGCCGCGGGCATCGAGATCATGCCGGTGGGAATACATGCCGCGCGCGCAATCTCTCTGGCGGCCAACGGCGTCAAGGCCGAGACCGTAGAGGCCGCCGGCGGGGCCTTGATCGAAGCCGCGCGGAACGGCGCAACCGCCGGCGCTTTCCGCTTTCCGCACGTGCCGATCACCAGCCGCGCCTTCCCGGAAAAAACCGAAGACGAGATTGCCGGAGCGCGGCGTTTTCTGGCTGAATCGGACGACGACAATACTCGCGCGATCCTCGATTTCGCTTGCATGAGCGTCCTGGAAGAGGCGAGCTACACGCGAAAAGACGGGCAATACCTTCGTTGGGACAATCGTTGCCGGCGGAACCTCCGCGGCGGCATGGACAAGGGGCCCATTCCCAGTTTTACCGCAGCGCTGAGAAAACGGCTGAACGAAATCCTGGAGGACATCCCCAAGCTGGAGGAAATTTACGGCGGAAAGCCCCCCCGCCTGCTGCAAGGCTCGGCTCTGGAGAAACTCGCCGCCATGCCCGACCGTTCAATCGGCCTGACGGTCACCTCGCCGCCCTATGCGAACCGCTACGATTACACGCGCACGTACGCACTGGAACTCGCTTGGTTGAACTTCAGTAAGGCCGACTTCGGCGAACTGCGTCAAGCCCTGATTAGCGCAACCGTGGAAAATCGCTCGAAAGTCAATATCCTGAATTGGAAATACCCGAGGGAGAGCACGTTGATTCAGGCGAAGACCGCGTTTCGGGAGCAGGCCGCTCTGCAAGAAGTCCTGGACTCTTTGAATCTGCAGAAGTCGGAGTTGAGCAACCCGCACGTCATCCGCCTGGTCGAAAACCATTGCTTCGAAATGGCCCTCGTAGTCGCCGAACCGGCAAGAATCACGAAGCCCGGAGGGAGAGTCGTGATGGTCAACGACAACGTCCAATATCACGGAGAGGAAGTGCCCGTGGACCTCATTCTGTCGGACATTGCGGAAACCTGCGGGTTCGACTGCGAAGAAATCAGCGTATTGCCTCGGGGCAAGGGTAATGCAAGCCAGCAGATGGGCCGTTTCGGGCGGCGGGAATTGCGCAAGTGCATCTACTACCGGCATATGCCGAAATTTTCCACGGCACCTTGCGCATAGCGCCCGACTTACGGGGAAAGACCAGGGCCGGCAAGATTCCCGCGGCGTCATGAGCAAAGACCCCCAAACCTTGACCCAAGCGCTCGGATACGAGTTCGCGGACGCCTCCCTGCTGCGCCGCGCGCTGACCCACCGCTCCGCTTGCGCGGGCTGGAAAGACGCTTGCGCGGGCCAAAAAGACGCTTGCGCCGACGCGCGGGGCGCTCCCGCGGAGCACAACGAACGGATGGAATTCCTGGGCGACGCGGTGCTCGGTTTCTTGGCCGGCGACGCTCTCTACAGACGCTTTCCGGATTATCCGGAGGGTATGCTCACCAAGATCAGGTCGTTTCTCGTCAGCGGGGAAAATCTGGCAACGGTCGGCCGGCGTCTCGACGTCGGCGCTTACCTGCTGCTGAGCAAGGACGAAGAAGCACGCGGGGGGCGTTCCAGGAAGAGCTTGATCGGCAACGCCGTCGAAGCGCTGATCGCGGCGGTGTATCTCGACGGCGGAATCGAGGCCGCCCGCGGCGCGGTCGAGGCGCTGATCGTCACCGAAGCGGCGCTCGGGGAAGCGGTCGAAAACCTTGCCGGGAGCGCCCCCAAGTCCGCGCTGCAAGAGTGGGCGCAGGCGCGCAAGCTGGACACTCCCGAGTACCGCGTCCTGGCGGAAAGCGGCCCCTCTCACCGGCGGACGTTCACGGTCGAAGTACGGGTCGGCCGGAAATGCCGCGCGGCGGCAGAAGGCCCGTCGAAAAAGGCGGCGGAGAGCAAAGCGGCCGCTGCGGCGTTGAAGATAGTGGAGAATGGAGAATGAGCCGCGTCGCAAGACCCACCCGTTTCCTGCTGTTTTTTCTGCCGCTGTTCGTTCTTTTTGCCGAGGTCACGCCGGAGATGTCTGAAGCGGCGAAGCGCAAGCTCGACCGCATCGCCCGCGCCTCCCTCGAGAACGGCGAAACCATTGTTCTGAGCGAAGACGAGTTGAACTCCTTTCTGCATTATCACGGCAGGACCGGCATTCCGCCGGGAGTCGAGGATGTCACGGTGCGGTTGCGGGAGGGAGGCGCCACGGTCGAGGCGGTCGTCGACCCGGAGACGGTGGGGCGCCTGACGCGGGAAGATACGCCGCTCGCCTTGCGCCTGCTGCTGCGCGGCGTCCGCAACGTAAGCGCGGATATCGACTACGAAGCCCGCGGCCGCAGCGCTGTCGCCAAGGTCGCCGCGGTCCGACTTGACGGTTTTGTGCTGAGCGGCGCCGCGCTCGATTGGTTTCTCAAGGCATTCGCGCCCGAGCCGCTGCAGCCCTATATCTCGGGCCGGCCGATCCCTTTCGAAGGCGGCCTCGACGCAGTGCGGATCGTGCCCGGCCGCATCGTCTTCACCGCCGAGTAAGCTCCCGGTTTACAGGGAGTTCAGCGGAAACAGCGTGGCAAAGATCAGCGTGATCGCCCCGCCCGCGAAGCCCATCACGGTCAGCAGCAGCGACCAGGTCTTGAGGGTTTCGGTTTCCGTGAGACCGGACATCTTGGCGTAAACCCAAAAACCCGAATCGTTCATCCAGGAGCCGAGCTTCGATCCCGAGCCGATCATGCAGGCCAGATAAACCGGGTGAAAGGGCAGACCTTCCGCAGCCAGCGGCGCCAGGATCGAGCTCGCCGTAATCATCGCGACGGTCCCCGACCCCTGCGCCAGCTTGAGCATTGCCGGAAGAATGAACGCGAGCGCCAACGCGGGCAGCCCCAGGGATTGCGAAGCCCCGGCAATTTCGTCGCCGATCCCCGATTTGACCAGCATCCCGCCGAATGCCCCGCCAGCGGCCGTAATCAAAATAATCAGGCCGCCCGAAGCCAACGCGCGCTCGATCGACGGGCCGATGCCGGTGAGGGAGCCGCCTTTCCGGTGCGCCAGCGTGCGCACGGCCACGGCCATCGAAGCCAGCAGCGCGAAGTTCGGGTTTCCGGCGAAGCGCGCCGCCGAACCGATCGGCCCCTCCACCTCCAGCGCGGACAGGATCGTATTCGTCGTGATGAGCACGACCGGCAGGAGCACCGGCAGCACCGACTCCCACAGAGCGGGCAGCGCAGCTTCGTCTTGCCGCGCCGCAGCCTCGAGCTGCTCGACCGAAACGCCGGGCGCGTCGCGCAGCGGGACGCTGAGCTGACGGTCCCGCAGAAACGCGAAGGCCAGGCCGGCCATCGACTTGGGGAAGCTGACGGCGATGCCGACGAGGATCATCATGCCGATATCCACGTCGAGGTATTCCGCCATCGCCAGAGGCCCCGGAGTCGGCGGCACCAGGGCGTGGGTGGCGGTCGCGCCGGCGGCGATGGCCATCAGGTAGAGCACGTAGTTCTTGCCGGTGCGAACCCTCGTGGCGCGGGCAATCGGCGCCAGCAGATAAAAAACGGTGTCGAAGAAAACGGGGATGGAAAGAATGTATCCGCCGGCCACCATCGAGAAAGCCGGGTTGCGCCTGCCCATCAGCCGCTGCAGCGAGCGCACGATCTTATCCGCCGCTCCGCTTTCCATCAGGCATTGACCCACGACGGCGGCCAGCGCGATGACGATGCCGATGCCCCCGCAAACGCGGCCGAACGAAGCCGCGACCTCGCTCATCACGTCGCCCAGCGCGATGTTGGGAGACAGCAGCCCGACGGTCGTCGCCGCGACGATCAGCGCCGCAAAAGCGTTCACGCGCAACTTGACGATCAGAAACAGAACGACGCCGATGGCGAGCAGCAGGATGACCAGCGGATGCATGGGGTTCTCGATAAAGAGCGTGGTTCGCCGGCGTTGCGGCCGCGCGGCGGGGATTGGCCGATTGTACACGTTCGGCGAACCGCCGCTGCAAATGGAGCAGCGTTACCGGCGCGGATTCGATGCGCTTGCAGACTCGTTTCGAGGCGGACCTCGACCGCTCCGAGCGCAATCGCCGACAACGCCTCGGGTTCGCCCACGTGGGCGCCCCGGCGCCGAACGAGCCGCCCCTCAGCCTTGCCGCGGTATGCTGCATCGATGGATATTCCCGCGATCAAACGGTTGCCGACGGCGGTATGTTGCGGCTGGGCGTTCCTGGCCTCGAGCGGAGCGCCGATCGTAGCGGGCGAGTCCGGAGGCGAGATCGCGATGACGCAGGTAGAAGTGGGCGACTTCACGTTCGACGTGCGGATGGCAGGCCCGGAGAACGGAGAGGTCGTGATCCTGCTGCACGGGTTTCCGCAGACATCCTATGAGTGGCGCCACCAGATCCGTGCGCTCGCCGAGGCCGGGTTCCGCGCCGTGGCGCCCGATCAGCGCGGCTACTCGCCGGGGGCGCGCCCGCTCGCCGTCGAGGACTATGCGCTGCCGCTCCTTGTCGAAGACGTCCTCGGCCTGGCCGACGCCATCGGCGCCGAGCGGTTCCACATTGCCGGTCACGACTGGGGCGCGGCCGTCGCGTGGGGCGTCGCGGTCTCCGCCCGGGATCGCGTCATTACGGCGAACCCGGTGTCGGTCCCGCATCCGGACGCGTTCGCTGCGGTGCTGAACGACCCGACGTCATGCCAAGTCGAAGCGTCGTCCTATTTCGACCGGTTCGTCCGGCCGAATTCGGAAGACGCCTTCCTCGCCAACGATCGCGCGGCGTTGCGCGGCATCTTCGCCGGCATCGACGGCGCTGCGGTCGCCGAGTACGTGCGCGTCCTCGGGTCGAAGGCGGCGCTCGGCGCCGCCCTGAACTGGTATCGCGCGAACATCGCCAACCGCAAGCTGCGGGGGCCGGCCGTCGGCGCCGTCGAGGCGCCGACGATGTTCGTTTGGAGCGACGGCGACACCGCGCTCTGCAGCGACGGCGCGGAGCTCACCGAGCAATACGTCAAGGGACCCTACCGCTTCGAGATTCTGCAGGGCGTCAGCCACTGGATCCCCGATCTGGCGCCCGAGGCGATGACGGCGCTGCTCGTCGAGCACGTGACGCAGTACTCTGAGCGCTGAGGCGCCGTCCGTTGCCCGCCGCTTCCGGCGCGGCCCTCGGCCCGTCTCGAAATATCGAAATTTTCGAGCGGCATTCTTCGGCTCGGTTGGTATACAATCATGCTGCGTTGACAATTCGGGCCGGCGCAGCGCGCGCCGCAAGCCCTTTTTTGCAGGGAGGTTCCCAGTGTGACGATTCCCGTAAGCATCGCCATCAACGGCCGCCGCTACGATCGCGAGGTCGAACCCCGGCTGTTGCTGGTTCATTTCATTCGAGACACGCTCGGCTTGACCGGCACGAAGGTCGGCTGCGACACCAGCCAGTGCGGCGCTTGCACGGTGCTGCTCGACGGCGCGGCAGTCAAGTCATGCACCTGCCTCGCCGTGCAGGCCGACGGCGCGGAGATTACGACGATCGAGGGTCTTGCCGACGACGGCGGTCTCCATCCGTTGCAGGAGTCGTTCTGGAACAAACACGGGCTGCAATGCGGATTTTGCACGCCGGGCATGATCCTCGCAGCGCACGAGATACTGCGCACGAACCCCGACCCGAGCGATGAGGAAATCCGACACGGGCTCGAGGGCAATTTCTGCCGCTGCACCGGATACCAGAACATCGTCCGGGCGGTGCGCGATGCGGTTCAGGAGGAGACGTCATGAGCACGGCAATGTTCGGTTCCGGAATCCGCCGCCGCGAGGACCCGCGCCTGATTACCGGCGCGGCGTCGTACACCGACGATCTGACTTTGCCGGGCATGCTTCACGCGGCGATGCTGCGCAGTCCGCATGCCCACGCCCGCATCGGGGCAATCGACGCCTCGCGGGCGAAGAGCGCGCGCGGCGTGGTCGCCGTCTATACCAGCGCCGACACCGAAGGCGCGCTGCAACCGTCGCCGTGCGCCTGGCTGCTGCCCGACTCCGACCTGAAGATTGCCGAGTACCCCTGTCTGGCCAAGGACACGGTGCGCTATGTCGGCGAGATCGTCGCGGTCGTCGTCGCCGAAAGCCGTTACCAGGCATACGACGCGCTGGAGCTTATCGACGTGGACTACGACCCGCTGCCCGCCGCGATCGACCTCGAACAGGCCGGCGGGCCCGACGCTCCGCGGCTCCACGCCGAGATCGAAGGCAACCAGGCATTTCATTGGACCGTGAGCGGCGGAGACGTCGACGCGGCATTCGCTAACGCCGACGTGATCGTGAAGGAGCGCATCCTCCAGCAGCGCCTGATTCCCACGGCGATGGAAACCCGCTCGGCGGTGGCAAGCTACACCAGGGCTTCGGGCGAGTTGACGCTATGGAACACCACGCAGAACCCGCACATCGTGCGCTTCCTTTGCTCGCTTGTCACGGGCGTTCCCGAAGACCGGCTGCGCGTGGTCGCGCCCGAGGTCGGCGGCGGCTTCGGCAGCAAGATCGCCGTCTATCCGGCCGACTTCGTGACCGTATTCTGCGCGATGAAGCTCGGCTCGCCGGTCAAATGGACCGAGACGCGCAGCGAAAACTACCAGGCCACGACGCACGGCAGAAACCACGTCCAGGATGTCGAGTTGGCGGCAACGAACGACGGCAGGATCACCGGCATCCGAGCGACGGTCCGCGCCGGGATGGGCGCTTATCTTTCCACCGCCGCGCCCGGCATTCCCACCATTCTCCATGGTCTGATGCTCTCCGGGGTCTATGACATCCCGGCGATTCACGAGGAAGTTTACGGGCTATACACCAACGAAACTCCGGTCGAAGCCTACCGCGGCGCCGGCCGGCCCGAGGCGACCTTCATGCTGGAGCGTCTGGTGGACGTGCTGGCGGACAAGCTCGACATGGACCCGGCCGAAGTCCGCCGGAAGAACTTCATCCCCAAATTCGACGACGGCCACGACGTGGCTACCGGTCTGACCTACGACAGCGGAGATTACGAGCAGGCGCTCGACAAGCTGCTGCGCCATGCCGACTACGCCGGCTTGCGCGCCGAGCAGGAAGAGGCCCGGCAACAGGGACGTTATCCGGGCATCGGCCTCTCCACCTACGTGGAGATCTGCGGTCTTGGGCCGTCGCAGGTGGCCGGCGCGATCGGCTTCCAGGGCGGACTGTGGGAAAGCGCCATCGTCCGTTTCCATCCGAGCGGCAAGGTCCACGTCTTCATCGGCGCCTCCCCCCACGGCCAGGGGGAAGAAACGACGTTCGCCCAGATTGTCGCCGCGGAGCTCGGAGTCTCGCCCGAAGACGTCAAGGTCGTCCACGGCGACACCGACAACACGCCCATGGGCTGGGGCACCTACGGCAGCCGCACGACGGCGGTAGGCGGCGCCGCGCTCGCTCTGACGGCGCGGAAGATTCGCGAAAAGTGCAAGGTGATCGCCGCGCACCTGCTCGAGGCGGCCGTCGAGGACATGGAATACGAAGACGGCAACTTCTTCGTGAAGGGATCGCCCGACAACGGCAAGACGATCCAGGACATCGCGCTGATGGCCAATGTTTCGTGGAATATGCCCGAAGGCGTCGAATCCGGTCTGGAAGCGTCCACGTTCTACGATCCGCCGAACTTCGTTTTTCCTTACGGCGCCCACCTGGCGCTCGTCGAAGTCGATGCCGAAACGGGCCAAGTCGAGCTCAAGCGCTACATCGCGCTCGACGACTGCGGCCCGCAGATCAACCCGACGATCGTCGCCGGGCAAGTCCACGGCGGCGTCGTGCAAGGCATCGGTCAGGCGCTGTGGGAAGAAGCGGTTTACGACGAGGACGGCCAGTTGCTCTCGGGGTCGATGCTCGATTACGCGCTGCCGCGGGCCGACAAGCTGCCCGAAATCGAGGTGCTCTCGACGGTCACCCCGTCGCCCCACCATCCGCTGGGCGTCAAGGGCATCGGCGAGGCGGGCACGATCGCATCCACCGCCGCCGTTTACAACGCGGTGATGGACGCGCTGAAGCCGTTGAATGCGCCCGCGGTGGACATGCCGTTCACTCCCGAGCGGGTCTGGCGGGCGATTCAAAAAGGGAAAGGAAACTGAGCGATGTTCGCACCCGAGTTTAGTTACCACCGCGCAAGTTCGATAGCCGAGGCGGGCCGGCTGCTCGCGGAACATCCCGGAGCGAAGGTTCTGGCCGGCGGCCACAGCCTGATCCCCATCCTGAAGCTGCGGCTCGCCGCTCCCGCGGTTGTGATCGACATCGGCCGGATTCCCGAGATGAAGGGGATTGCGGCAGGCAACGGGACCGTGACGATCGGCGCCTTGACGACTCATGCCGAGCTCGCATCGTCGGAGATCGTGCGGGCGAACGCGCGGGCGCTCGCCGAGGCCGCCGCCCAAATCGGCGATCCGGCCGTGCGCAACCGGGGCACCATCGGCGGAAACGTTGCGCACGCCGATCCCGCGTCCGACCTGCCCCAAGCGCTCGTTGCCTTGGGCGCAACCTTCCGGCTGACCTCGCCGGAGGGAGCGCGCTCCGTCGCGGCGGAGGACTTCTTCGAAGGCTTGATGACGACATCCCTGCGCGAGGACGAGTTGCTCACATCCATCGAGTTGCCCGCGGCCGGTCCCGGCCGGGGTTCCGCCTACGCCAAGCTGGCTCATCCGGCGTCGCGGTACGCGGTGATCGGCGCGGCGGCAAGCGTGACGGTCGCCGGCGGCAAGTGTACGGCAGCAAGCGTCGTGCTCGGCGGCCTCACGTCCAGGCCGACGCGGGCGCCGAGCGTCGAGGCGTCCCTCGTGGGACAAACCCCGTCGGAAGCGGTCATCGCCGCCGCCGCCAAGAATGCAGCGGGCGATCTCGGCGACGATCTCATGGGCGACATTTACGCTTCAGAAGAATACCGCAAGGCCGTCGCTCACGTCTGGGTGCGGCGGGCGCTTGCGGCGGCCGCGGCGCGGTGCGCCGGCTGACCTTGCCCCGCAAGTCGGACACGGACGTCTCATTGCCCGCCTCGATCGACGAGGCGCAGTCGATCCTGGCGGGCCGGGGCTATATCGCGGACCGCGGTCTTGCCGCGTCGATCTACCTCGCGCTGAAGCTCGGCCGGCCGTTGCTTCTCGAAGGCGAAGCCGGCGTCGGCAAGACCGAGGTGGTGAAAGTCTTGGCCGCCGCGCTCGATACGGAATTGATCCGGCTGCAGTGCTACGAGGGCCTCGATGTCAACCACGCGGTTTACGAATGGGACTACGCGCGGCAGCTTCTCGAAATCCGGCTGATGGAATCCGCAGGCGAAGTGGACCGCGAGTCCGCGCGCCGAGAGCTTTTCAGCCGCGACTTCCTGATCGAAAGACCCTTGCTGCGCGCCGTCGCTCACGGGGGCCGCGCCCCGGTTCTGTTGATCGACGAGCTCGACCGGGCGGACGAGGAATTCGAGGGCTATCTGTTGGAGTTGCTCTCGGATTTTCAGGTGACGATTCCCGAAATGGGAACGATTCGAGCGGTGCGTCCGCCGATCGTCATGGTGACTTCGAACCGGACCCGCGAATTGCACGACGCCTTGAAGCGGCGCTGCCTTTACTGCTGGATCGACTATCCCGATTTCGACAAGGAACTGCGCATCATCGAGGCCAAAGCCCCCGGCGCCTCGCGGCGCCTCAGCGAGCAGGTCGCCGCTTTTGTCCAGGAACTGCGCCAAGCGGAACTGTACAAAACAACGGGCGTGTCGGAAACTCTGGATTGGATCGCCGCTCTCGCCGCTCTCGACAAAGAAAAGCTGAGCGCCGAAACGATCGACGAAACGCTCGGCCTGCTGCTCAAGAACCAGGAGGACATCCGGGCGGTTCGCGGAGAGCCCGTCCGCGGCATGTTGGCGCGGGCGCAGAACCGCGGCGCGCGATCCACCGCGAACGCCGGCCGGAGCGCGCCCCGCTGATGGCCTGCCTGCTCGAAAACCTCTTGCAGTTCGGCCGCTTGCTGCGGGCGCTCGGCCTCGACGTCCAGGCCGGCCGGATGCTCGATGCCGCGCAAGCGCTGGAGCATGTCGACATCGGGCGGCGCGGGGATTTTTATCATGCGCTGCGGGCGCTGCTCGTCCACCGCGCCGAGGATTTGCCCGCTTTCGACGAAGCCTTCCGCACCTTCTGGCGCAAGCCTCCAGGCGAGCGGACAACGCAGGATGTCCGGCCTCTGGGCAAGGAACGCCGCTTCGGCAAGCCGCAGGTGGAGATGCCCTCGCTGCACGACGACGGCGGCTCCCCGGCCGGCGGCGGCGCGGAACAGCCGGCGGCGTCAATTGCAATCGGGACCTTCAGCGACCGCGAGGCGCTTCAGCAGAAGGACTTCAAGGATATGACCGGCGAGGAGTTGGAGGAGGCGGCGCGCTTGATGGACGAGCTCCGTTGGCAGCCCGGCCTGCGGCGCTCGCAGCGCCGGCGGAGCGGCGGCGGCGAGGTCGATTTGCGGCGTCTTCTGCGCAAGAGCGCCGGCGGCGGCGCGGAGGCTTTGCGCATTCCGCAACGCCGGCGCAGGCTGCGCCGGCGGCCCCTCGTGCTGCTGTGCGACGTGAGCGGGTCGATGGAACGCTACAGCGCCATGCTGGTGCGCTTCGCCTATGCCCTTTCGAGCGGACTGGAGCGGGTCGAGACCTTCCTGTTCGCCACGCGGCTGACGCGCATTTCGCACCGGCTGCGGCGGCGGCGGTTGGACTCCGTGCTTGCGCAGCTTTCTGCCCACGTGCCCGATTGGTCGGGCGGGACGCGGATCGGCGAGTCACTGCGGAATTTGAATGTCAATTGGTCGCGCCGGGCGCTCAACCGCGGTCCGGTCGTGCTGCTCGTCTCCGACGGCTGGGACCGCGGCGATCCGCAGTTGCTGCGCCGCGAGATCGCCCGGCTGCGGCGCTCTTGCCGGCGGCTCATTTGGCTGAATCCGCTGCTGGGGTCGCCCGTTTACGAGCCGCTGACCCGCGGCATGCAGGCGGCGCTGCCCTATGTACACGATTTCATGCCGGTTCACAACTTAACCAGCCTGAGCAAGCTGGCCGAACATCTCAATGCGCTTCCCAACGGCGAGAGCGGGCGCGCAGTCGGGGCATAGCAGCCGGAGACGCCGCGCTGCCGCCCGCGCCGGCTTCCATGGGTGTAAATTATGAGCATGATATCCGTGAAGTCCATGCGCCTTTTCATTCCGCTTTGGGGCGCCGCTCTGTTGTCGTCCGCGCCTCTTGCCGCGGCCGACGTCAAGGTTCTGATATGGGACGAGCGCCAGCCGCGGCAAGCCGAAGCCTACGACAATTTCCTCGGCAACGAGATCGCCGAAAGGCTGCGCGCGCGTCCCGGCCTCGAGGTCGCTTCCGTCGGTCTCGACGACCCCGGCCAGGGTCTTGGCAACCTTGACGATTACGACGTGCTCGTCTGGTGGGGGCACGTGCGGCAGGATGAAGTGCCCGACGAAACGGGCCGCAAAATTTTGGAGAGGGTCAAGGCCGGCAAGCTCGCGCTGATGCCGCTCCATTCGGCGCATTGGTCGGTCCCTTTCATGGAAGCGATGTTCGCCCGCACCCGGACGGAAGCCCGCAGGCGCTACCCCGATCCCAAAACCGAAATCGAGTTCGTCAAACCGCCCGGCAGGCATCCGCCCACTTACGAGTCGATCGTCACGCCCGCCTACTACGCCTACAAGAAGGGCGGCCGCGTTGCGCGCGTGCGCGTCGATCTGCCGAATTGCGTCTTCCCCGGATTCCGTCCGGACGGCGCTCCCAGCATGGTCACCGTTCTGCGCCCCGGTCACCCGATCATGAAAGGGCTGCCGCGCCGGTTCGAAATCCCGCAAACCGAAATGTACGACGAGCCCTTCCACGTGCCCGAGCCCGACGTGGCGCTCTTCCGCGAGGACTGGCGGCACGGCGGCCGGTTCCGCGGCGGCATGATCTGGAACATGGGCAAGGGCAAGGTCTTTTATTTCCGCCCCGGCCACGAGCAGTTTCCCGTCTTCAAAGACGCCAACGTGATGAAGATCGTCGAGAACGCCGTTCGCTGGCTGGGCGCGCAGGTCGAGCGCTGACGCGATGCGGCGGCGATTCACTCTCGCGGCGGCCGTTCTGCCTGCGTTGGCGCTTGCCGCGGCGGACGACAGGCCGAACATCCTGTTCGTGATGAGCGACGACCACGCCGCGCCGGCAATCGGCGCCTACGGCGGCGGTCTCATCCAAACGCCGAACATCGACCGCCTCGCCGCCGAGGGCGTCCGCTTCGACAACGCGTTCTGCACCAATTCGATCTGCACTCCCAGCCGGGCCGTAGTGCTCACGGGGAAACACAGCCACCGCAACGGAGTCTTCACCCTGAGCGACGTTTTCGACGGCTCGCAGCAGACCGTTGCGCGGCTGCTGCAGGCCGCCGGATACCACACCGGCGTAGTCGGCAAATGGCACCTCAAGAGCGCGCCGGCGGGCTTCGACGAATACGCCGTGCTGCCGGGACAGGGACTCTACTACGACCCGCAAATCCGTCGTAAAGGCGCTTGGCCCGAGACCGAAACGCATCCCGGCTACGTCACCGACGTAATCACCGACCTGGCGCTCGAGTTTTTGCGGGAGCGGCCCGCCGGCAAGCCCTTCTTCCTGATGTATCACCACAAGGCGCCGCACGATGTCTTCGTGCCCAAGCGCGAGCACCGCGGCCTGTTCGCCGGGCCGATACCCGAGCCTCGGAATTTGCTCGAGGACCGCCGCAACCGGCGGGCGCTGCGGGACACCACCGAGGAAGTCGGCGGCAAGCATCTTGCCTACGGCAATCCCGCCTGGCGCTGGTTTCTCGAACGCGTGCGCTACGAACCCGAGGAAATCGACCGCTGGGAGCGGGAGTTGGCCGGCCTCGCGGGAGACCGCCTCAAGCGCGCGCAATACCGCATCTACATGCGTCGCTATCTGCAATGCGTCTATGCCATCGACGAGAATCTCGGCCGCGTGCTCGACTACCTCGACCGCGAGAATCTGGCCGCGGACACCGTCGTAATCTACACCTCCGACCAAGGCTTCTTCCTCGGCGAGCACGGACTCTACGACAAGCGCTTCATGTACGAGGAAACGCTGCGGATTCCGCTGCTGGCGCGCGCCCCGGGACGCATCCCGGCCGGCTCGGTCAGCAGCGCCCTGGTGCAGAATCTCGATTTCGCCCCCAGCATGCTCGACTGGGCCGGAGCGGCGATTCCCGAGGCGATGCAGGGCCGCAGCTTCCGGTCCATAGCCGAAGGCCGCCCGCCCGGTGATTGGCGCAGCGCGATCTACTACCGTTATTGGATGAACCGCGCCCACTTCAACGTTCCGGCGCACCTCGGCGTGCGGACGGACCGTTACAAGCTGATCTATTTCTACGACGACCCGCGGGGTTCCGACGGCAAGACGCCGGTCGCCGGCGCCCGTGCGAACGTCGGGGAGCGTTTCTGGGAACTGTACGATCTCAAGGAAGACCCCCGCGAGATGCGCAATCTCTACGGGCAGGAAGCCTACGGCCCCATCGCCGCGCAACTCAAAGAGCGGTTGAACGCCCTGCGCGAAGAGTACGGCGATGCGGCCTTCCCGGCAACCGCTTCACCGTAACCGCTTCACCGCACCCATTTCACCATGAACTGCACGAGCGCACACCCGAATTCACTCGACCACATTCGAGAAATGTTTGAGATGGCCTGCTCCAATGGTTCGCCATTTCCACCGACGATTGTCTATGAGGAAGGATGGCTGCTGCGGCTGGTGTTGAATTGGTTCGATGCCAACAGATGCGCAGCAGAATATTCTTTATCATTCAAGAAGTGTGCGCGCTGGTTTTCTGAAGCCAGCCTAGTCTCAGCATTCTTGCTGAGACAGCAAGGCGATAAACTTACCGAGAGGCACACACACGCCGATGGCGTCATCGGGCACTTCAGCATATGTTCCTCCACGAAATCGAAACTGGTCTTAGACCCGGATGCGACCCAGTTCGTAGTTGTTGAGGCCAAGATGTTTAGTGATCTATCGGAAGGGATCAAAAATGCGCCAAAGAAGTACAATCAAGTAGCCCGGACGATTGCCTGTATGGCGGAAGTGATCCGGTGCTCAGGCCGGGAACCAGCCGATATCGGGAACTTGTCGTTTTATATCGTTGCTCCCGAGAGTAGGAAAGAAAATTTCGATGAATTCATTGACCGAAAGGTCATAAAGAATCAAGTAAAATGCCGGTTCAACAACTATACCAACGCTAATAAAAACAATAACTATGTCCTTCCTAAGACCGATTGGTACAAGGAATGGTTCACGCCGACATTGAAGGCAATAAAAATTAAAACCATCTATTGGGAAGACATCATTTCGTTCATCACCTGCAAAGACGATGCATTCGGTCGAGATCTAAACGCGTTCTACCAGCGATGCCTGTGCTACAACCGTCAGACCAAGAAGGGCAGGAAGCCTACGTCCCCATCGCCGCGCAACTCAAAGAGCGGTTGAACGCCCTGCGCGAAGAGTACGGCGATGCGGCCTTTCCGGCAACCGCTTCACCGTAACCGCTTCACCGCACCCATTTCACCATGAACTGCACGAGCGCGTATCCGTTGTCCTGGCTGCCCACCGCCTCGAAACCGTAGGCAATGTGAAAATCGAGCGATTCCCGATTGCGCGGCCTGAGATTCACCTCGCAGGCAATCAGTTCGTACCCGGCGGCAACGGCAGACGCCTCCGCGTCGCGGTACAGCGCCCGGCCCAGACCGCGCCGCCGGAATTTTCTACCGATAGCGATGCGGTCGATATAGAAGATATGGCCGCAGCGTCTTTTCAGCCAGCGGAAATTCGGGCTGTCATACTCGGCCTGCGCATGCAGGCAGATTAGAAACCCGGCCACTTCGCCGTCCACCGCCGCGACCCGAAAGTAAGACGCCTGCTCCAGAAACCACGCGAACCGCTCCGGCGGCAAGCTGTTCATGGCCGGCACGGACTCCTCGTTGATGGCGCGTACGGCCGGCAAATCCTCCACGCCCGCGTCTCGAAGCTCGACCGGCATCGTTCCTAGCGAATTTTACACGCCGGACGACCGCTTGCCTGAAAGGGCGCCCACGATGTCAACGGCGTGTTAAACGCTGGTAAAAAGGCGTTTCAAAGAGGTTCACAGGCCGTGAAAACCTGCCCGCGGTAAAAATTTTCAGGGAAAATGAGTGCAGGCTGCGATGCTCGATCCGAAGGAACAAGAGAAGCTGCTCACCCGACGCTTCGGCAACGCCGCGCCGCTTCTCGATCCGCAGCCGGAAGGTGAGCGGGAGGCCGGCCCGGAACTCGTCCCCGGCCCGCCGCCTGCATCGCCGATTTCCCGCTGGTGGATGACGATACCGCTCTGCATCGGCATCTGGGCGGGGTTCGCTCTGACGCAAAATTCCGAGCGCATCGTACAAGTCGCGCAATCGCGCCCCATACGGACGGTTACAGCCGACCGCGGCGACATTCGCAAGACCATACGCATCGCCGGCGACACTGCCGCCTCCAATGTCGCCGCCGTGCGGGCGCCGCGCATCCGCGGCCGCGGCGCAGGAGGCGTGGCAAGCGGCGGTCAGATGACTCTGGTCAAACTGGCCGCGGCCGGCTCCCGGGTCAAAAAGGGAACCCTGGTCGCGGAATTCGACACCCAGAACCAACTCCTCAAGCTGGACGACCAGAAAGCTAAGGTCGTCCAGGAAGAGGCCAAAATCCTCAAGGTGAAGGCCACTCAGGCCATCGCTCACGAGCGGGAGCGGGTCGCCGCCGTCAAAGCGGAGTCCGATCTGGGCAAGGCCAAGCTTGACCTGCGCACCACCGAGGTCAAATCGGCCATCGTCGCGGCGCGGCTGCAGATGGCCGTGGAAGAAGCCGAGGTCAACCTCGAAACCGCGCAAAAAGAACTCCGCCTGGCCGACAATGCCCGCCGAGCCGAACTGCGCTCCAACGAAATCCGCCGCGACCAGGAGCTCGTCGACCAGAAGCGCGCCGAGATGAACATCGACCGCATGCGCATCTTGGCGCCCATCGACGGCATGGTCGTACTCATGTCGAATACCGGCGGCAGCAGCATCTCCGAAATCGAGCAAGGCGACCAGGTGCGTCCGGGCATGCACTTGCTGAACATCGTCGATACCGCGTCCATGGCGCTCGAAGCGGCGGTCAACCAGGCCGACAGCCAAATCATTCGCACCGGCATGCCCGCCGAAGTCCGCCTCGACGCCTACCCCGACGCCGTATATCCTGCGCGCATCGCCGCGGTCGGTTCGCTGGCGGGGACGAGCACGGGCGGCGGCGGCGGCAAGCGGGGCGGCCGCGGCGGATTCAGCCGCAGCGGCGGCGGGAACTTTCTGCGCAACATCGCCATCGAGATCGCCATCCTCTCCAAAGACGAGCGCGTCATTCCCGACCTGTCGGCCTCGGCCGACATCATCGTCGCAACCGCCGAGGATGTCGTGCGCGTTCCCCGCGAGGCGGTTTCGTTCGAAGCCGACGGGGCCTGGGTGCAAGCCGCCGGCGGCGATGCGGAAGGGTTCGAACGCCGCCGCATCGAGGTCGGACTCGTCAGCGACATCCATGTCGAAGCCGTCAGCGGCCTCGACCCCGGCGCAAAACTGGCCGCCGAACGGCCGCAAGCCCGTCTGTAGCGGCGAACCCGCCCGAGAGACGCCGGGAAAGCCGGGGCCGTTCGCAGTAGTAGAATGGTATGCGGACGGAGGCCCCATGTCGAAAACCTTGCTGCGTATATTGCTCGCGCCGGCGCTTGCCGCCTTCTTGGGATGCTCGGGACCCCCGCCGCAACCCGACCCCGCGCCGCAAACCGAGGCGCCCCCCGCCGAGCAGGCAGACCGCTGGGAAGAAGCGATCCAAACCTTTGAGCAGGCCGACAGCGTCAACCCGCCGCCCAAAGGCGGCGTGGTTTTCTACGGCAGCTCGAGTTTCCGCCGCTGGGACCTGGAAAAGTCGTTTCCGGGCATGGGCCTGATCAACCGCGGCTTCGGCGGCTCGCAGATGTCCGACGCCGTCCGTTACCTCGACCGCGCCGTGCTCCCTCTGGAGCCCCGCGCGATCTTCGTCTATGAAGGCGACAACGACATCGGGCGCGGCAAGAGCCCCGAAACCGTTGTCGCCGATTACCGCGCGTTCGTCGCCAAGGCGCGCGCCGCCCTGCCGGAGGTCAAGATCGTCTTTGTCGCGATCAAGCCCAGCATCCGCCGCTGGGAGCTGGTCGACAAGATGCGCGAAGCCAACGCGCAGATCCGAGCCGACGCGGAGGGCGACGACCTGCTGGAATACGTCGATGTCGATGCGCCGCTGCTGGGCGCGGACGGCCGGCCCCGCGCGGACCTGTTCGTCGAGGACGGCCTCCATCTCAATGACGCCGGATACGCGATATGGGCGGATCTGGTGCGCCCGCATCTCGATTGATGGTCCGCGAATCCGGCGGGGAAGAGCCGCCGTTGTATTGCGAAGCGGCCATGCCGGCGCCGCTCGACAAGACGTTCACCTACAGCCTGCCGGAGCCGCTCAGGCGCCGCGTCCGGCCCGGCTGCCGCATCGTCGCTCCATTCGGCGGGCGCCGGCCGGCCGGCGTCGTCCTGGCGACGCACAGCGTCAAGCCCGACTACGACACGCGCGCCGTCCTGCGCCTACTCGACGAGGAGCCGGCGCTGACGCCCGAACTGATCGCTCTCGGACGCTGGGCCGCTGATTATTACTGCGCTCCGATCGGCGAAGTGTTCAAGGCGATGCTGCCGCCGGCCGGCGAAATACGCGCCGCGAAAGTGGTTTCGCTGACGCCCGCGGGCGCCGGCGCGGCCGCCCGATTCCTGCATGCCGACGAAGCGGACGATCCGCACGTGCTGATCCTGCGGGCGCTTGAGCGGCGGCCCTTGACGCTGCCTTATCTGAAAAGAAAATATCAAAAGGCCGAAGCGGCGCTGCGCAGCCTGGAAAAACGCGGTCTGGTCAAGATCGAGGCGCAAATCAAGGAACACGGTCCACGGACGGCGGTCGAGACCGGCGCGCTCGCGGCGCCTCGCGCGCAGACTGCCGCTCCTCCGCGCATCCTTCTCAACGGCGCGCAGCAAGCGGCTTTCGAGGCCGTCGCGGAATCGCTGCGCGCCGGGCGGTTCCGCTCGTTCCTGCTCCACGGCGTGACCGGTTCCGGCAAGACCGAGGTTTACTTGCGGGCGATCGAAGAGTGCCTCGCTCTCGGCCGCTCGGCGCTGCTGCTGGTTCCCGAGATCGCGCTTACGCCCGGCGTGGCGGCGCAGTTCTTCGCCCGTTTCGGTGACAACGCGGCGATTCTGCACAGCGCCTTCACCGATGCGCAGCGCGCAAAGCAGTGGCGCAGAATCCGCAGCGGCCGGGTGCGCGTCGCCATCGGCACGCGCAGCGGCGTCTTCGCTCCGCTCTCCGAGCTGGGCCTGGTCATCGTCGACGAAGAACACGAATCCGGCTACAAGCAGGAAGAAGCGCCCCGCTACCACGGCCGTGACATCGCGGTCGTTCGCGCGCGGGCAGCAGGCGCGACGGCCGTCCTGGGGTCGGCGACGCCGAGCCTGGAGTCGCGCCGCAACGTCGATGCCGGGAAGTACGCTCTGCTGCGCCTGCCCGAACGCATCCACAGCCGCCCGCTGCCGGCGGTGACCGTTGTCGATATGCGCCGGGAGTTTGTGGAAACCCGGCAAAGCAAGCTTTTCTCGCGCACGCTGGCGAATGCCGTCGAGGAGCGCCTGCAAGCCGGCGAGCAAGCGATGATCCTGCTCAACCGGCGCGGCTTTTCGGTCTATGCGCTGTGCCGCTCCTGCGGATACCGCGTCGAATGCGAAAACTGCTCGGTTACCCTGACCTTCCACAAGCGCGAGCAACGCCTGCTCTGCCATTACTGCGGTTTCGCGGCGCCGCCGCCCAAGACCTGCCCGATTTGCCAAAGCGAGTACATTCACTTTCAGGGCAGCGGCTCCGAAAAGGTCGAAGAGCAACTCCGCAGCGACTTTCCGCGGGCGCGCATCGCCCGCCTCGACCGCGACGCCGCCCGCGGCCGCGGGCAATACGAAGCAATCCTCAACGGCTTCCGCGAAAGGCTCTATGACCTGCTGGTCGGCACGCAGATGATCGCCAAGGGACACGACATCCCCAACGTCACTCTGGTCGGCGTGGTCAATACCGACATCGGACTCGGCGTGCCTGATTTCCGAGCCGCCGAGCGCACTTTCCAATTGCTGACCCAGGTGGCCGGCCGCTCCGGCCGCGGCGACAAGCCCGGACAGGTCATCCTGCAAACGATGCACCCCGAGCACTATGCCGTGGAGTTGGCCGCGCGCCAGGACTACGATGCCTTTTACAAGCGCGAATCGAGCTTCCGCAAGAACCTGCGCTATCCGCCCTTCGCCGTGCTGGCGGCGATGATCGTGCGCAGCCGCAAGCCGGAAGAGGCGCTTGCTCTCAGCGGCAAGCTCGCCCGGCATCTCTCGCCGCCGCTCGCGGGGGTGCGCATGATGGGGCCGGCGGCCGCCCCCGTCGTCAAGCTGCGCACCGAGTACCGCTATCAATTCCTTTTGAAATCCGGCAGCCGGAAAAGCATCGCGGCCGTTCTCAAGCAAGCCCGAAAATTCGCGCTGGCCCAAAGCTGGCCGCAAACGGCGCTGGTAATCGACGTCGACCCAATGAGCCTGCTTTGACTCCGGGAAGAGTGCCAAGCTATAATGAGTCGGCTAACTGTCGCCGAATCTTAAACTTGAACCGCATCATGCAAGGTTTGGCGCTCGTTGATTACGATAATATGGGTGGGCACAAAAACAAATCCAAAGCTGATGTTGAACTTCACACAGCGGGTTTTGTTGATGCACTCGCATGTGCGTTCCGAGCCACGTTTCCCGATGTAAAGGAGTTGGACATTCGTTTCTATGGAGGATGGATTGACGAACTTGGCTTTCTCAGCCCCGCAGCACTCCGGCTACTGCAGGTTCTTCCGCTCTTACGCGGAAGGCACCATGGACTGATCGTACGCCCATCGCTTGCAAGAACGATGATTCAGTTTCCCGATGTCGTTTTGCAAGGTACAGTAAGGCTTCGCTCAAGGCCAAGACGACAGAAAATGGTTGACGGTATGCTGGGATGTGATGCCATGTTTGTCGCCACAAAAGAGCCGACCCAAATCGGCCTCATTACAGACGATGAAGATATTGTTCCTGCCGCCTTGTGCGCACATGCGGCAAACGCAAACCCAGTCGTATGGATGCGCTCTAGGCTCATTGGAAAAGGGTTGAATGATCAGAGTTTGGCGGAGCGAGGGCTACGAATTCATATCTTGGAGGAGAACAGCCATGATTGATGCCAATGAGTTCACAGAAATTTGGAAGGATCGGATAGAACGCGATCTTACATCATTCGGAGATCCAGGAGTTACTGTCAATGTAACCAGATCCGGGCGCAATCTGCACGCGGAGTGGACCATGCGTGGTAAAAATCAAGAAGCCACATTTTCCACATCGCTGGATCAGGGGGTCTCGGTGAAACTTCGTGGGCGAAACTTGACGTACCGCTCATTTGTTGCCGGATCGGAAATCGCCGATCTCAAGGCCGTCGCGCGAATGATCCTTCAAACGTCGGAACCGAAACCATTTATCGCAACGAAAGCAAAGTGCTTAAGTACTAATTCGTCCTCTAGGCCAGCCGTAGACGTATTGACAGAACTGCTTGAGCAAGAAGAGACCGGAATCAGAACACGTGTGGTAATGGTCACTGGTGACGCAGGTGCGGGAAAAACCCGCGTGCTACAGGAACTTGTTCGGTGTCAGGCTGAGAACTATATTCACGGAAAAACCACAAAACTATTGCTCTATGTCAATGCGCAAGGGCGTGCGCTTGCACGCTTGGACGAAGCCCTAGCAACGGAACTTCAGGACCTGAAAGTTAGCCTTACTTACCACTCTGTTTCAGTTTTAGCTCGGCTTGGGATTCTAGTTCCAGTCATTGATGGATTCGATGAACTTCTCGGGATCAGCGGATATGACGACGCATTTAGTTCACTATCAGGATTTCTCGATCAACTTGAGGGCGAAGGCCAAGTGTTAGCATCTGCACGTTCTGTATACTATGAGGAAGAATTTCTTGCGCGCGCGAACAGAGTTTCAACCACCGGACAAATTTGGGAGCACATCCCCGTAAGGGTTCTCGCTTGGGAAAGTGATGATCGTGAACAATATTTGGATGTATTGAAAAATGTTGAAAAATTATCCGATCTTGAATCAGAAAACCTTCGGGAACGTCTACAAAATATATTTGATAACAAAAACGAAACTCTAGCGTCAAAACCACTATTTTTTACACGAATAGTGGATTTAATAAGACGCAATCCTCAGTTTTCTGGAGGGAGTGACTTGCTGCGTGCAGTGGTAGAAGAGTATCTATCTCGGGAACGAGAAGAAAAACTTTTGGACAGACAATCCGAGCCGCTAGTGACGAAAAAGCAGTTTGAACATCTGATGCAAGAGTTGGCCGAAGAGATGTGGAATCAGGAGACTCGAGAACTTGATTACCGTTCCGTTCGAGAAGTTGCAGAGTATGTTGTGGAAAGTGAAGGACTACCAGAAGCAGCAAAGCAGTCGATCATCGAGAGAATGCCGACACTGGCGTTTCTCGCGCGAAGTGATAATCCTGCATCGCAAGCCAGAATCTCTTTTGAACACGAGTTATTCTTTTTTTATTTTCTTGCTCGATCGATCATGTCTCAGCTAATCTTAACCGAGGGGGATGTACGTATCATTTTGAGTCGATCCGCATTGCCCGAAGACGTTGCCGACAGAGTGGCGATAGAGCTTGGAATTGACAGACGAGAACAGTTGCAAGGATTTATTGATTGTCTTTCCAGGGCGGGGAAAACACAATGGAAACGAACAGCACAGGTTCGAGAAAATTCAGGGCTTTTAGTGTTAGCTTTGATCCGTGAATATGCTCGATATTATAATGGAAAATTCGATGGACTTATTATCCAATCTGTTGTTTTTCCTGGCAGTCATCTCAAAAATATTTCGCTAAATCAATGCTCTTTAATTGATGTAACATTTCGAAGAACTGATTTATCTTACACAAAATTCGAGAATTGCACGGCTCAAAATTTGCTGTTTTTAGATCCTCGTATGACATTAGAACACACTCGACTGGAATTGCAAGGTCTTGAGGTTTGGCAAATGCAAGGAATCCGTGTTCAAAGTAGTGATTCAGCAGAAACGAGCTACGATCCAGCATTTATTGCTGATATTTTGATAAGATGTGGTACGCCAATTCCAATTGATCAACAAAACTCAAACCGTCAAGTATCGCAAGAATATATCCATTTACTAGAGCGTTTGATGAGAGCTTATCGTCGAACGGATCCGGTATGCATGGGCGACAATAATTTATCAGCGATTTTCAGACATCCTAAATGGAGAACACTCGAACGATTGCTTGTCAAACATCGCGTTGTGGAAAAAAAATCCCGCTCCACTAGCGGCAGGCCTCAGGAGTTTTTGTGGCGTCAGTTCCTCCCGGAACAGATTATGTCGGGCCTGATCAAACGTACGGGGGACAACCCGCAAATTCAAGAGTTTTGGCAGGCGCTAGAGTCGGAGACGACAAGTAAATCACGCTGAACGTCACCGAAATGGTTTTTGAGGGCGTTAAACGAGTTGTGCGCGGTTTCGAACACGAGGCTCGCATCGCCCGCCCCGGAGTGATATCCTTAACAAAGATGGTCGCTGCGCCGCCGGCGGGCGCTCTGCGTGTTGTGCGCCTACCGCCGCGGCGCATGTTTTATCCTTTGAAACCAGCCGGCGCAGCTTTGAGCAAAGGTTTATCCGCGCCTCTCGCCGCGGCGTCTTTGCTGTTGCTCCTGTCCGCCGCTGCTCCGGCGGGGGGTTCCGAATCGGATGCGGCCTCGCCGGCCCCCAAGCCCGCCGCTGCGGCAAGCCCCGAGCCGGAGAGCGAAGCCGGCGCCGCAGAGGACGGAGCCGAGCGCACCGAACTCAATCTGCTCGGAGAGGTCGATTCCGGCAAAGGAGAGAGCCGCCGGAACGAAAACGTCCAACTGACGCTCATCGACAACAACGTTCTGAAAGAACTCAATATGCGCATGGGGGTGACGGCGACCGTCGTCGACGAATTCCAGGCCGACAAGGGGTACTTCGGCGCGGAATTCGGCGGCCCTCCGAACCGTCAGATCCACTTGACGCCGAGCCTCTCGTCGGGCATTCACGGCAGCGTTTACGAGTCGCACAACAACAGCCTGTTCTCGGCGCGGTCGTTCTTCCAGGTGGGCGGCGTGCAGCCCGCGCGCACGAACGATTACGGCTTCAGCTTGACGGCGCCGCTGCGGCGGACCGGAACCGCGTTCACGGTCGATGCCAATCGGCAGCGTATCCGCGGCAATGTCAACGGCAACGTGCTCGTTCCCAAGCTCGACGAACGGACGCCGCTGACAACCGATCCCGAGTTGCGCGCGTTCGTCGGCAAGATACTCGGGTCGTTCCCCGAAGCGGCGCCCAATCGAACCGACATCAACCCTCGCGCCCTGAACACCAACGCGACGCAGAAGATCGACAACGACACATTCGGCGGCCGTCTCGACCAGGCGTTGGGCAATGCGGACCGCTTGATAGCCACCTACCGCTTCAAGAAACAGAAAGTCGACGCTTTCCAACTCGTCGCCGGCCAGAACCCGAATACGACAACCGGCTCTCACGAAGGCCGTCTGACCTGGAACCGCTCCTGGTCGCCGCAAACGACCGTAGATTTCACGGCCGGCTTCCAGCGCATCACGTCGCTGATCGTGCAGGACGAAACGGCGTTCGGACCGCTGATTTTCAGCGGCCGCCAATTGCAAACATTGGGGGGCTCGTCAAGCCTGCCCTACGACCGCGCACAGAACCAGTACCGCTACGCGGGAATGGCGCGAACCGTCCGCGGCAACCACGAGTTGACCGCCGGCTTCGCGGTCAACCGCGAGCAGCTCAACGGCGCCGAGGGTTCGGGGCATCTCGGCTTGTTCATGTTCAACTCGAACTTCGGCCGCGACACCATCACGAACCTGCGGATGGGCACGCCGAGCCGCTATTCGCGGGCGTTCGGCGATACGCACCGCGGGTTCCGCCGCTGGAAGCTGCAAGCCTTCGTCGGCGACGCATGGAAAGCGGCGCGCAAGCTGACCCTGAGCTTCGGGCTGCGCTTCGAGCCGGTGACGCGGCCGGTCGAAGTCAACGGCCTTGCCGAGTTGCCTTACGCCTGCGACTGCAACAACTTCGCCCCGCGTTTCGGGTTCGCCTATCGTCTCAACGACTGGGCCGTGCTGCGCGGCGCGTACGGACTGCACTACGGCGAGATATTCCCCGCCACGTACACGCAGCAGCGCTTCAATCCCCCGGCGAACATCCGCGTCAGCGTCGTCGCGCCGGACGTGCTGAACCCGACGAAAGACATCTCGCTCGACCCGGGCGCGCGCAGCACGATTGTCGCTTTTTCGCCCGACCTTGTAGCCCCGTACTCACACCAGTACAACTTCGGTTGGGAAATCGCCCCTGCGGCGCGTTGGACGCTGCGCATGAGCTACCTCGGCAGCCGCACGCACCGCCTGCTGACCGGTTGGCTGTTCAACCGCGCGCTGCCCGTGGAGGGGGTCGCGTTGACGATCCCGACAGTCAACATCCGGCGGCCGGACAAGCGGTTTTTCGATGTCCGGCGCATCTTGAACGGCTCGCGGGCCTATTACGACGCGGCGAAGGCCGAGTTCGTCCTCCGGGAATGGAACGGACTTTCGATGGACTTCTCCTATTGGTTCAGCAAAGCGCTGGACCTGGGCGCCCACTATGCGAGCAACGCCGGCGTCAGGGACGCCTTCGCCGGACGCAGCCAGACCGAGTTCGAGGTTTTTGGAGACATCAAGGCGCCGAGCGACTTCGATCAACCGCACTCCACGATGTGGCGCACCGCCTACAAGACGCCGCGGCTCGGCGGCGCGAAGAGCGTTTGGAACAAGGCGTTCGGCGAGTGGGAAACGCATACGGTCGTCCTGCTCAAGCGCGGCACGCCGTTCGTCATCCGCTCGGGTTCCGACGGGCCGGGTTTCGGCAACGTTGACGGCGCCGCCGGCGACCGGCCGCATATCGTGGACCCGTCGATTCTGGGCCGCAGCATCGATCATCCGGACACCGCCCCGTCGCGGCTGCCGCTTTCGGCGTTCGCCTTCGTGCAGCCCGGCGAACCGCGCGGCAACCTGGCGCGCAATGCGTTCCGCAAAGACGGCATCCGCAACGTGAACCTCGCCCTTTCCCGAACCTGGAACCCGGCCGGCGAGACGGCCCTGATCTTCCGCGCCGAATCGATCAACTTCTTGAATACCGCTCAATTCGCCAACCCCGGCCAAGAACTCAGCGGCGCCAACTTCGGCCAGATCACCAACACCCTGAACGACGGCCGCACGTTCCGCTTCCTGCTGCGCTTTCGGTTTTGAGTCGGCTGCCCCGCTGTCCGGTCAGATGTCGCCTTTTTTCATCCGATCGGCCATGTAGTCGGTCGCTCTCCAGGCGAAGGCCAGAATGCTCAGCGTCGGGTTTTTCTCCGTCGGCGTCGGGAAGGCGCTGCCGTCCACCACGAAGACGTTCTTGACGTCGTGCATTTGCATGTGGGCGTTGAGCGCCGAGCGCTTGGGGTCTGCGCCCATGCGACAGGTTCCGTGTTCGTGGATCGCCGCGCCCAACTCGTCGAGAGCGCCGCGCTCGTAGGGCAGCGGCTCGGCCTTCATGGCGTGCAGGATTTCTTCGACAACGTCGTACATGCGCGGGATCATCTTGCGTTCGTTCTCGCCCAGCTTGTATTCGATGCGCATGGTCGGCACGCCGAAGCGGTCGTTTTTCGCGCCATCGACGACGATGCGGTTATGGCGGTAGGGCAGGACCTCGCCGTAGGGGTGCAGTTGGACCAGCGCGGGATAGCGGCGCTTGACGCCGCGCTTGAAATCGAGGCCGAAACCGGGCAGCCTCTTGGCGAACGAGGCGTTATTGCCGCAGCCGATGCCCCAAAGCTGGATGCCGAATCCGCGCAGATAATCGCGTTTCCGCTCGGGGCTCTCGAAACGCGGGATGTAGATGTGTCCGCCGGAGATGCCGTCGTCGTTGACCGTCTCGCGGCCGTAAAGCTGCGGCGCGAAGGCATGGACGTGGAAGCGGAACTGCTCGCAAAGGTAGCGGCCGATGACGCCGGAACCGTTGCCGATGCCGTTGGGGTAGCGCGAAGATTTCGAGTTCAGCAGGATACGCGTCGAATCGACCGTCGACGCCGCGACGACAACCCGCTTGGCGGCGACGATGCGCTCTTCGCCGCTCAGTCGGTCGAAGTAACGCACGCCGTTGGCCAAGCCGTCGTCCCCGGTCAGGATATGCGCAACGACGGCGTTCTCGCGGATCGTCAGCCTGCCCGTTTCGAGCGCGGCGGCCAGCAGGTAGTCGTAGGAGTTGAAGAACGCGCCGATGTCGCAGCCGCTGCCGCAGGCCCCGCAAAAGTGGCATTTGGCGCGGCCGTTGTGCTCTCGGGTGAGCACCGCGCGGCGTCCGCGGACGACGGCGTAGCCGGCTTTCTCGGCGCCCTTCCGGAGCAGAACCTCGCCGCAGCGCAGATTCGGCGGCGGCAGGTGATGCTTCGAGCCGGGGAGAAACGGCGAATCGTCTGCGCCGCCGCAAACGCCGATCAGCTTTTCGACGTTGTCATAATAGGGCGCGATCTCCTTGTAGGTCACCGGCCAGGGGATTTCCCAGCCGTCGATCTCCGGCTCGCGGAAATTGAGGTCGCCGTAGCGCAGCGAGACGCGGCCCCAGATGTTGGTCTTGCCGCCGACTCCCCACACGCGGCGGAGCAGAAACGGCTGCCCCGGCGGCGTCTCGAAGGGGCTTTCGCGCAGCGGCAGACCTTCGAAGTCGGGCGGCCTCTCGCCGCGGCGGCGGCGCTCGCGGGCTTCCCAGGGCTTGACGTGCGACCAGAAACCGGCGGAGTCGAACTTTTCGCCGGCTTCGAGCACCAGCGCCTTCGCGCCCTTGCGCGTCAGGTTCCAGGCGGCCATGCCGCCGGCCGCGCCGCTGCCGACGATGACGACGTCGTAGTCTTCCTGCGCCATCAGTCCGCTTCCTCGCCGGCATGGTCGTGCGCGCAGCCCGGGAATGCGGCCAGGTAGGAGTTGCCCTTGTAGCCGAGCTCTTCCACGAGGCCGATTGCGGTCGAGTAGTAGGCGTCGACCGTCAGCGATTTGAGCGTCTCGAAAAAGGCTTTCGCCTCCCCGCTCGACTGCTCGTATGCGCTCAGCGCGGCGACTTGCTCGGGCTGCGTCATGCCCGCGAAACCGGCTGCGCGCAGCCGCCGCAGACCCGCTTCGACCACGGCCCGCTCTTGCGCTCTTGCGGCAAGAGTCTCATCTACGATCGCGTGGACTCCGGCCTGCCGCGCGCCGGGCGTGTCCGACGGCGGGACGATCAGATCGACCAGGACAGCCAGCAACTCGTAATCGTCGGACGCGAAGACCCGGGGCGTATAAGCTTCCTGAGCGCCGAGCGCCGGCGCCGACAGGCCGGCGGCCGCAAGGGTGACGAGCGCATCGCGCCGCGACGGATTGCCCATGACTCATTGATTATAGGTTGAAGCAGTACGAGGTGAACGCCGCCGCGGCCGCTCGACCGCTTTTTCGACGAAGCCGGGGTTCGCTGCCGCCCGGGGCGCGGCCTTCACGCAGGCGGCTCTGACGATGTCGTCCGCCGAGCTTCTCTGCTCCGCCGACCAGAGCGGATTGCCGACGACGACCTCGATGTGCAGCTTCCGCCGGGGCGCTTCACGCGCTCGCTGTCGGTCGGCAGCCGGTCTGAGGAAGCCGCTCCTGTCCGCGCGGATGCGGTCGAGCGTTTCTTGAGAACCGTTGCGCAAACGTTAACCTCGCAAGGCGTTGTCAAAACCGGAAACGTTGTCGGGGAATGTCCTCCGGTCATCAATAGAAGGCGATCCAGCGCCCCGAGAAGCCGACCGCGAACCAGAGGCCCATCGAGACCACCGCGGTCAGCGCGCCGCGCAGCCGATTCTCCTCGCCGGCGGTCACCTTGCGGCGGACGGTGAAGGAGAAAGTCGCAGCCACAACCAGAAATCCCATCTTCCACCAGAAGGGCGGACTGTAATAGCACTTGACCGTCTCGGAGAGAAACAGCGGGATGCCCGTGACGATCATGCCCGCCAGGGCGCCGACCGTCCAGGGATGGGCGTGCCGCGCCAAGTCAGCCACCGGCTCGCCGCGCAAGCCGAGCCCCAGCAGGCGCAGATCGACGACCAGCAGCGACCCGCCCAGCAGCGCCAGGGCCAGCAAGTGGACGCACTCGATCACCGGGAACAGCCACAGCGACTCGCGGACGGCCATAGCGGGCGGGGTCGTTTCCAGCCACTCGAATAAGGGATAGAGGTCCATCGCCGCTTGCCTCAGCGCCAAACCAGTATCGCATAGGTCGCCGGCAAGAATTGCGACGGAGACATCCCGGCGTTTTCGGACGCTTCCGGGAATTCGGGTTATCTTGGGAGTGTGCCCAATATCGACAAATCTATTCGCGAAGCCGGCGTTTCATCCGCTGCCGATACGCTCGGCGATCCCGACGAAGGATTGGCGCTGCGCGACAATTTTGCCGCAGACCTGCGGCGATCTCTCGCAGAGGTCGAAGCCGGCGGGAAAACGATAAGTTTGTCGGAGGCCGCAGCAAGACTTGAGCTTTCCGCGCAATCTTAGCAACAGTCCGCGGCGAAAGTCACTTTGCTATGCGGGTTGGATATAGATGAAATCAAGCCACACGCCATTCAAATGAACAAAACCCTTGTCCGTTGACAACAACACAGCGCTATATGCGTGGGCCGTAGCTGCGATCCAAAGATCGTTTTGACTCATGGAGACGGCCGGTTTCGGTGGAGGCGCGCCGCAGGGATCATCCACGGGGTTCCCATGCGTCCAAGCGTAGATGCGGGCATAAGCATTTAGAACCTTTTCCCGATTTATATCGAGTTTCGGAAGCCCGCGTAGAATGCTGTCGAGCCTGACACGCTTCTTTTCGCCCCAACCGTTCTTTTCTGCAAGAGCAAGAATTTCTCCATGACAGATCACGGAAGTGAAGGCGGCTGCTTCTCGATCGTTCAGGTTCAGTTGCTCGAAAGCTTGGCGCGCCCATGACGCTTCTCGAGTGAGTCCAAGCAGTAGGCCGGTATCCAGAAGGAAAAATTTCATCCGCGGCCTGCTAATCGAGTTGGCCCAGGAGTTCCTCTATCGGCTCATCCCCCGGCCAAGCGCCCCAAAGTTCCATGAAACCGGCGGACCCGGCATATTTTTCGCGAGCCGGCGTCAAACGCTGCAACCCTGGGGCCTCCGCCGCCGGCATTGCTTGGAAAACGCTGTCTCCTTCCTCGTTGCTGCCGATTCGGCGGGCTTCGATCAATCGAGGTTGTCCGTTGACCTTGAAATACACCATGCCTTCAACTATGGTTTGCCTGCCCCATAGAAAACGCAAGTCCTCTACGTCTAATTTTGTGGGATCCAATCTGCCAAGAAGTTGCGAATCAGCACCTACTAAAAGGCGAAAACGACCGCTTCCATGTTTGATCTCGTCGAGTCGGCCGCTTACGATGAAAGCCCTTGGAGATGGGATGTTGTTAAGTCGCTCTTTGACCCGGTCGCAGATTCTCTCGTCCAACGTAAACCGATTATGCCCGTCATCTTGAGAGATCAATTCATAATGCCCGCCGGCGCCTCCGGCGGCGTTCCAAAATTTGAGGATTGCTTCGAGAACCGAACTATCGAAATAGTCGCCTGCAGGATCGTCGGTCTGAGTCTCCTTGATCGCTCGGGCAGCTAGATCGAGCGATGTGTCATCCAGACTTGGTTGCTCGTTCCAAAAACCCTGTTGGGCGAATTTTTCGTACGCGGTCTCACGAAGCCGGGGGGCATCTATAGCCAGTACGGTCGAGCCTGATTCCAGCCCGGTTACCGTGAAATCTACTGTTTCCTCGAGCCATCCGGGTTTCTTTCCCTTCTCGCCGCCTTTACCGGTGACGAGCAGGCGAGTGCTCCGCTCAGCCGTCTTAATAAGAGCGTCCAGAACATCCCGGAGACTGGTTGCCTTGATCTGCCCTGTGCTTTCGCGAAGGCCTCTGATTCGAAGCTGATAGCGTTGCATGTTGATGGCGGCTTGCCCTCGACTTTCCGATTGCCGTCGCAGCGTTCCTTGAACAGCCTCATTGTAAAGCGCAGCCAAACAACCCTGAGAGGCCGTAGCGCTAATCAAACCAGTTGTACGCCTGCATGCGGCCGCAGATCACCACCACGGACCACAGGATCAGCGAGGCCGCGCCGGCGATCTTGGCCCGGCGAGGCGGCGCGGGGGCGTTATCCCAAGCGAGCACCCGGCGGTAAATCGTGCGGTGAAAGATCAGGGCGTTGAGGCCGGCGAGGGCGATCCCGACGACTTTGATGCGAAAGAATATGTTGTGGTAGGCGCGGAGCGGAGTCGAATAGAACAGCAGAGCCCCGCTGACGACCATCAGGGCAAAGCCGGCGAACGCCCACGGCAGGAGCCTCCCCGCCGTTTGCGAGACGGGCACGCTGCGCAGCCCCAGGCCCAACAAGCGCAGGTCAAGCATGGCGATCATGCCCAGGAAAAGGCACAGCGACAGGACATGGGTGGACTCCACCAGCGGGTAAAACAGGATAGACTCGCGGATGCCCACGCTGCCGCCGGTGTTTTCAAGCCATTCGAGGAATTTTACGGGAGACATCGGCCGGCCCTGCCTGCGGGCATAAAAAGACTCTAGCAAAAGACGAGTCCGTTGCCGGCTTCCCGCCGGCGCGGAATTTGCTACGATTCTCGCAGGCATGGTTTCAGCGTTTCCAAAAGCGGCTCGAGCCGCCGCGGCGGGCTTTGCGGCGGCCGCCCTGCTCTTCGCGGCGGCCCAAACGGAGGAACCCGCTCCCCGGTCCGCCGTCCCCAAGCCCGTGGGCGATGTCACCGAGATCATGAAAGCGATGACGGTCCCGGCGTCGAACGCCATCTGGAGCGTCGGGCGCAATCCGCCGGCGGACGCAAAGACTTGGGAAGCCCTGAGAAACAACGCCGTGCTGCTCGGGGAGTCCGGCAATCTGTTGTTGATCGGCGGCCGCGCCAAGGACGACGAAATCTGGCGCGAAACGTCGCTCACGATGGTCGAGGCCGGAGCCCTCGCGCTGAAGGCGGCGAAAGCCGAGAATCCGGACGGAGTCAACGACGCGGGCAACCTGATGGTCGACGCCTGCGAGACGTGCCACGAACGCCATTGGCGGCGGTGAATCGAACCATGACGCAATTCCTTGCCAAAGCATTGCTCGCCGCAACGGTCTGGGCCGTTCCGGCGGCCTCCCAGCCCTCTGCGCCCGAGAGCGGGCAATGGACCGTCGGGCGCACGCCGTGGGGCGACCCCGACCTGCAGGGCATGTGGACCAACGAGACGATCACGCCCTTCGAGCGGCCGCCGCAATACAAGGGCAAAGCCTTCCTGACCGCGGCCGAGGCGGCCAAAATCGAGCAGGACATCGCCAAACGGCGGGCCGCCGGCGACGGCAAGTCCTCCCCCGGCAACGTGGGCAGCTACAACCAGATCTGGATGGATTCGGGCGACAAGTTCCTCGCGACGCGCCAGACCTCGTTAGTTGTCGAGCCTGCCGACGGCATCGTGCCCACCAGAGATTCCGCCGTCGCCAAGCGCGATTACAACAAAGCGCATGAAGGCGACCATTACAAGCACATGAGCGTGTGGGACCGCTGCATCACCCGCGGCGTGCCGGGCTCGATGTTTCCGGCCGGCTACAACAACGCCTACCGCATCGTGCAGATTCCGGGCTACGTGGCGATCTTCTACGAAATGATCCACGACATCCGCATGATTCCGCTCGACGGCCGGCCGCACGTCTCCGAGAACATCCGCCTGTGGATGGGCGACTCGCGCGGCCGCTGGGAAGGCGATACTCTGGTAGTGGACGTCACCAACTTCACCGACAAGGGCTGGATCGCCAACAATGGGGCGTCGCGGCGCATCAAAGGCATTCCGCAAAGCGAGAAGCTGCACGTGGTCGAGCGTTTCACGCGGACGAACGAAGACACCATCCGCTACGAGGTAACGATCGAAGACCCCGAAATGTACACCGCGCCGTGGAAAGTCTCGATGCCTCTGAGCCGCGACCCCGAGTACCGGATTTACGAGTACGCCTGCCACGAGGGGAACACCGCCGTGGAGTTGATCCTGGGCGGCGCCAGGGCCGAGGAAGCCGCGGGCGCGGGACAGTGAATTTAGGGGATAATGGATATTGGATAGCAAAACCGCCAAGGGTCTCGACCGCTGCGGAATCGCCGTTTCGACGGTTTGCGCGGTCCATTGCGCGGCGGCGCCCTTGGCCTTCGGCGGCCTGCTTGCCGCGCCGCTCGGCCGGCTGCAAGGCGAGACGGCGGAAGCCGTTCTTTTGACCCTCTCGGCGCTGATCGGGTTCGGCAGCTTGACCTGGGCCTACCGCGCCCACCACCGCCGGCGCCGTTGCCTGGCGGTGTTTGCCGCGGGGTTTTTGCTGCTGCTCGCTGCCGACCCGGTTTTCCGCGGCGGCAGCCTCGGCGCCGCTTCCGCCGCTTGCGGCGCGTTGTGCATCGCCGTCGCCCACCTGCTGAACCTCAAGCTCTGCCGCACCTGCCCGAACTGCCGCCGCGGCGGCTAGCTCTCGATGGCGGCGACCGACTTTCTCGCGCAGCCCAAGGCTGAGTTGCACGTTCACCTGCGCGGAGCGATCCCCCCTGAGTTCCTGGGGGCGCTGCTCCGCAAATATCCTCCGCAGGAAGCGCTGGCAAACGCCCCGGGGCGCCACCGCCGTCTCTTCGCGGGACAAGCGAACATCCGCGCCGCGCTCGCCGGCCACTACGAGGAAAATGCCTTTTTCCGCTACGATTCCTTCGACGGATTCCTGGCGACCTATCTCTTCACGAGCTATTTCGTAAGGAGCATCGAAGACTTCCGGGGGTTGATCGCCGCCGTCCGCCGGCAGTTCTGCCGCGAAAACATCGTTTACGCCGAGGTCACCGTCTCCGTAATCGAGTATGTCAACCAGGGCATTCCGCTCGAGGCGCTGCTCGAAGCGTTGTCGGAAGAACCCGAAACGCCGCCGCGAGTGCGCTGGATCGTCGATCTTGTGCGCAACATCGGACCGGAAGCGGCGGAAAGCCTGCTCGACCGCATCCTCGAGCGCCGGCCGCGCAACTTGGCGGCGGTTACGCTCGGCGGCGCGGAGCATCTCTTTCCGCCCGCTCCCTTCGAGCGCGTCTTCGCCAAAGCCCGCGGCGCCGGCTTGAGGCTCACGGTCCACGCCGGAGAAGCGCTGGGGCCGGAAAGCGTTTGGGACGCCCTGCGCATCCTGAAAGTCGACCGCATCGGCCACGGCGTGCGGGCGGTCGAAGACCCTGCGCTGGTCGCGCACCTTGCCGCGCAGCGGATTCCGCTCGAAGTCTGCCCCACGAGCAACATCCGCACGGGCATCTACCGCTCATACGGCGAACACCCCGCGCGCAGGCTTTTCGAGGCCGGCGTGCCGCTTACCGTCAGCACCGACGACCCGACGTTTTTCCGCGTGACGCTTTCTCGGGAACTATCCGCCCTGACGGCGCTCGGCTTCTCGCCGGACGAGATCGAGGGTATTGCCGCCAACGGTTTCCGCTTTGCGTTCGCCCCGCCGCCGGCTACTCCGCAGTGCGGAAAGGCGACGCCGGCAATCCGGCCTTGTTGAACAGATTGCCGTCGGGCGCGGCCGCCCAGGCGTAACGTGCCTTCAGCGGAGCATCGACCGCGGCGCTCGACAGCAGAACGTTCACGCCGACGATGCGCGCCTCAGCCGCAACGTATTTGCCTTCGGCGCCCGCCAACTCGAAGCCGCGCAACTCGCCGCCGCGCGCCGACAAGCCGCCGCCCAAGTGATCGAACCACAACCTGAGCGTGCGGCCCTCGCGCGTGGCCTGCCTGAAAACGGGGCCG
The DNA here is from genome assembly GCA_958295955.1 of uncultured Bryobacterales bacterium. Taxonomy (GTDB): domain Bacteria; phylum Acidobacteriota; class Terriglobia; order Bryobacterales; family UBA6623; genus CATQHP01. The sequence continues at coordinate 497,099 of OY282420.1, forward strand.
GAAAAGGCGAGACCGCTCTCCCCGTAAACTTTTGCGCGCGCCGCGAGCGCAAGGCGGCGACCGACATCCTGCTTATTGCGCGGGTGAATGTCGTTCGGGTTGCCGATATCCGTGGTCACCGACATGGCGGTGTTGACCAGATCGAGCGCCATCGCCTGCGCTTCGCGGACTTCGGGCCAAGCGCTCTGTTCCGAGACGCGCCCGTAATTGGCGAGTTGCACGAACAGGAAGGGGAAAGGCCCCAGCCCCCACTCCCGCCGCCAGTCGAGAATCATCGACTTGAAAAGGCGCCGATAGAGCTTCCCGTGGCCGCTGTTGGCGTTGCTCTCTCCCTGATACCAGATCGCCCCGCGAATCGCATACGGCGTGAGCGGCGCGATCATCGCATTGAATAGGCCCGCCGGCGCGTGAGGATGCCCCGGCCCGCGGGGGGCGCGTGGTTTTCGCGGCGCCCGGCCGCCGGCCGCCTCGGCTTTGGCCGCGGCCGTCTCCCAGCGCTTCAGGGCCTTCTCGTAAGCCTTCGTTTTTCGCGGATGCTCCGCCAGCACCTGCGCCCAATCTTGCTGGAATCGCGACAACGACGGGTCGGCAGCGAGCGCCTCGGCCGTCATCCAGGCTTCGGCCGGGGTGCCGCCCCAAGCCGACTGGATAACTCCGAACGGAACGCCCAATTTTTGGTGCAAATGCCGGGCGAAGAAGTAACCGACGGCGGAAAACTCCGGCGCGGTCTGGGGAGAAACCGCCAGCCATTCGCCCTCGACATCGTCCCGCCGCTCGTCCGCGGTGGCGAGCTTCACCTTGAAATAGCGGATTTCCGGGAACTTCGCCGCCGCAATCTCCTGCTCGGCATCGTTCGACCGTTGCAGGGGCCAAACCATGTTCGATTGCCCCGACGCCGCCCAAACTTCACCGCTGTAAACGTCGCGCAGTACGATCGTGTTCGAACCGCGTACCGTCATCTCGAACGGACCGCCCGCCGCCACCGGCTTGAGATAGACTTCCCAGCGCCCCGCGCCGTCGGCGGCCGCCGAAGCTTCCTGTCCGCGAAAGGCGACCGAGACTTCTTCGCCCGGGTCCGCCCAGCCCCAAACGCGAACCGGCAACTCCCGCTGAATCACCATCCGATCGCTCAGCAGAGCGGGCAGCCTGACCGCCGCCGTCGAAAAGCCGGCGAGCGGAAACAGAGAGAAAACGAGCAGCGCGAGCTTTTTCATAACGCTGTCATTGTCCCATATTCGAACGGCGCGGGAGCGGCCGGTCCGCGGCTCAAAGCGCCGTCCAGCCGCCGTCGATGGTTTGCACCGAGCCGTGTACGAACTCGGCCTCGCGCGAGCAAAGATAAAGCGCCATGTGCGCGATTTCCTCGGGCCTGCCGAGCCGCCCCACGGGTTGGCGCGCATTCAACTGCTCGCGCATCTCGGCTTTTTCGTGCTTGTGGTATTTCTCCAGATAAGCCTCGACGAAGGGCGTATCGACCGTGCCCGGACAGATGCAGTTCACGCGCAGCCTTCCGGCGTAATCGGCCGCCAGGGAGCGCGTCATCATCACCACCGCGCCTTTCGAGGCGCAATATGCAAAGCGCCGCTTGACGCCGACCAGACCGGCAACGGAGCCGATGTTGACGATCGAGCCGCAAGCGGAGCGCAGCAGCAGCGGCAGCGCGGCCTGCGTCGTCAGGAAAACGCCGTCCACGTTGACGCGCATCAACTCCCGCCACTCGTCGAACGCGCATTCCTCAAGCGAGCCGACATGCCCGACGCCGGCATTGTTCACCAGAATGTCCAGCTTGTCCAACGCGGAGAACGCCGCCTGCACCGATGCGGGGTCGGTCACGTCGATCTTCACCGCGCAGGCCCCTCCGCCGACTGCTGCGCTCAGCTCCTGCGCCGCCCGTTCGTTCCGGTCGGCAACCAGCACCCGCGCCCCGGCAGCGGCGAACACGCGCGCCGTCTGCTCGCCGATCCCGCTCGCCCCGCCCGTCACCAGCGCCGTAAGCCCGTCCAGGCGGAAGGGAGCGTCGCATGCGGAAGGAACTTTGGCCGACATCGGAACAGTCGATTATATCCCGCGGCCATTCCCGACCCGCCGCGGCAGCCCCCGCGAGCTCGCCCTGCGCTGCTTGGCCGAGACCGCCTCTTGCCGAAAACGCCGCGCAGCGCTAAAATAGTCGATGGTCACCGATTTCGGCCGTTCGAAGGAGTGGGCTGAGGCCCACTTTTTTGTTGTCCGCATGCCTATGGGCTTTCGATCTGCAGAAACAGAGTCGCAAGTACGCGCGATCGCCGAGCGCGTTGCGGCTTCCGCGGGGCTCGAATTGGTTGACGCCGAATGGAAAGGCGGCTTGAAACGAGGAGTTTTGCAAATCTACATCGACAAGCCCGCCGGAGTCACGCACGCCGACTGCGAAACCGTGTCGCGGCAGTTGTCGGCTATTCTCGATGTCGAGGACTTCTTTCCCTATTCCTATAACCTGGAAGTTTCTTCGCCGGGTCTCGACCGCAAATTGTCGAAGCCTGCCGATTTCGAGCGCTTCGCGGGACGTAAAGCGAGATTCCGCCTGAGGAATCCATTCGAGGGCTCCAGGCAATTGACCGCCCGGATCACGGGGCATGAAGACGGCAGAGTGGCGCTTGAAACGAAGAACGGCTCAAACGCGGCGCTTGCGCTCGAAGACATCGAACAAGCCCGTTTGGTAGTGGAGATATAAGCGTTCCGGCTCCAGGCCCGACCGTAGGGATTCAGACGAACGCAATACGTGGAGGGGGAATCAATGTCTGCCGGGATAGTTGCGGAGATTCAACAGCTTAGCGAGCTGAAAGGCATCGATGCGGGCATCGTGATGGAAGCCGTCAAAGACGCCATGCTGGCCGCTGCCCGCAGATACTACAAGACCAGCGAAGACCTCGTGGCCGAGATCAACGCCAAGACGGGAGGGATCGATGTCTATGCCGTCAAAACCGTTACGGATCTCGTTGCCGACCCGGCGCGGGAAGTCAGCTTGGCGCAAGCCCGCAAGATCGACCCCAATGCCGCGATGAACAGCGAAGTCCGTTTCGCCAAGCCGACTGCGCCGCTGGGACGGATCTCGGCGCAGATGGCGAGGCAGGTCATCCTGCAGAAGATCCGCGAAGCGGAACGCGAAAGGATTTGCGCGGAGTTCGAAGGGCGTATCGGGACGATGGAAAGCTGCACGGTCAAACGCACCGAGGGGCCCGACCTGATCGTGGAGCTCGGCCGCACCGAAGCGCGGCTGCCGCGCCGCGAACAGTCGCGGCTGGAGAGTTTTTCGATCGGCGACCGCGTGCGGGTGGCGATCAAGACGATCGAGAAAGTCGGACGCGGCCCGGCAGTGGTCGTATCGCGGGCAAGCGAAGATCTGGTGCGGCGTCTGTTCGAGCAGGAAGTTCCGGAAATTTACGACAACACCGTCGAGATCAAAGCCTGCGCCCGCGAAGCCGGGGAGCGGACCAAGATCGCCGTGCAATCGCACGACCGCGACGTCGACGCGGTCGGGGCTTGCGTCGGCATGAAGGGCATGCGGGTGCAAACGATTATCCGCGAGCTTCGCGGCGAAAAAATCGACATCATCGAGTTCATCGAAGCCCCGACCGAGATGATCCATAAAGCGCTCAGCCCGGCGAGGATCAGCCGCGTGGTCGTGCTGGACGCTCAAGAGAAGCATCTCGAGGTCATCGTCGACGAAATGCAGCTTTCGCTGGCGATCGGCAAAAAGGGCCAGAACGTTCGCTTGGCCGCAAAGCTGATGGGCTGGCGCATCGACATCAAAAGCGAAGACGAGAAGCGCCTCGAAGTGGAAGAAGCGATGGCCGCGATGAGCGGCGGCGGCACGCCGGTGAGCGTGCTCATCGAATACGGCCTCAGCGAGGGGCTGATCGACCGCCTTATCGAGTCGGGCGCGGCGACGGTCGAGTCCCTGGCCGACATGACCCCGGAACAATTGGAAGCCATCCCCAGCATCGGCGCCGAGTTGGTGGAAAAAATTCAGTTGAACGTCAACAGCTACTATTCGCACCTGGAAAAGGCGGTCGGCGCCCGCGCGGCGGCAATCGAGGAACCGCAAGCGCCGGCGAACGATGCCGGGAATTCCGAGGAAGCGGAAGAAACCGCGCCGTCAGCCCCCATTGTTCTTCCCGGCGTTCCCGAAGCGGGGGCAACGGTCGAAGACGACGACGAGGAAATCGAATTTGACGAGGAAGAGTTGTCCCGCTTTGATAAGATGAAAGTGTCCGTTCAAAAGGTTGAGGACTCGGCCGCGTCCGACGCGTCCGGCGAAGTTGTTGTAACCGCGGCCGTGCTCGACGGCGAGCAGCCCGTTGCAGCTACAGCGGAAAAAACCGACGACAGCAAAGCGGACGACGGCGAGTAGTCTTTCGAGACGGCAAGCTCAACACAACGATTGACTGGGAATACGAAGATTCGGATCAACGAACTAGCTCGGGAGTTGGAGGTCAAGGCGGCGGAAGTCATTGGCGTGCTTTCGGCTATGGGCGCTGCTGAAAAGAAGACCCACTCCAGTTCGGTTGACGACGCCACGGCGAACAAGATTCGAGACAAGTTGCGTCAAAAAAAACAGGACCATCTCGACGCGTCGCGAGCGGAGTTGGAGTTGCCCTTACCGGAACGTCCGCGGCCGATCGCCGGACGCGGAGCGCCGCCGCCGAAGGGCCGCGCGCTTGCCGCTTCCACCCTCCCGTCGATCCGCATTGGCGGCGGTGGAGCGAAGCCGTTTCGCCCGCCGGTCGGCGGCTTCAAGCCTCCTCTGCTGAAAAAGAAGGAAGAGCCCGTTGCCCGGGAATCGACGGCAGCGGCAGCGGCAGCCGCGCCTGCCGAAGCCGCGGCGCCGGAGGCCGGCAGCCCGCTCGTGCCGCCGCCGAAAATGAAGCCGCCGACGGAAGCCCCGTCGGAAGAAGAACTGGCGGCAATGGAAAAACCGGAGCTCGCGGCAATTCCGGAGATCGCCGAGATCGCCGAGCGTCCCGATTTTGCGCCGGTGCCCGGCAAGCCGATTACGCCTGCGCCGCAACTCGGCCGGCCGGCGCCCAAGATTCCGACGCCGCCGACACGCACGGTTCAGCAACCGGAACTCCGGCCGGTTCCTCCGCTGCCGGCGCCCCCGCCGGCGCCTGCCGCGGGCGTCCCGCGAGCGCCGCTGAAGCCGCCTGCGGCGTCCGCGCCGGCGGCGCCGGGCATTCCGCAGCCCCGGCGGACGCCCGGCAGCCCGGTTTCGCCGCGGATTCCCCGCAGCCGGCCGGTGCGCCCGCCGGGAGTCGCGGCCGGCCGGCCCCAAGCGCCGCGCGCAAGACCGAATTTCCCAGCGGGCGCCGGCGCCCGGGGCGCGCAGCCTGAGCAGACCCGCGGCCCCGCAGGCCGCCGGCCCGTCCTGGTTCCGGGCAAGCCGATATACGAACGGCGCGCGCCGCAAAGCCCCGTGCCCGGCATGCCGTCGCCGCCTCCCGGCGCCCCGCCGGGATACGTTCCCCGACGCCCCGGCGGATTTCAACTCGGCGGCCCCGGCATGCCTGCTCCGGCGCCCGGCGGAGCGCCCGGTCGTCCCGGCCCCCGCGGCCGCCCCCCCGGCCTGCGCCGGCCGCGCCCGGCGCAAACGCGCCAGAGGGATCACGAGGCCGAAGCCGAGAGAAAAATTCTGCAGCGCAAGCGCAAGGCCGAGGTCGTCAAGGCAGTCAATACGGAGATCTTCGCCGCCGACGGCGCCACGGTTAAGGAACTGGCGGAAAAGCTGGGCATCAAGGCCAACCAAATCATCAAAATGCTGGTCGAGAAAGGCCGGTTTGCGACCATCAACCAGCCGCTCGATCTCGACGGCATCAAAGAAATCGCCGGCTTCTTCGGCGCCACCGCCACCGAATTGACGTTCGAGGAAGAGACGCTGCTCGATCTCGATCAGGTCGAGGCCGCCGAGGACGTCGAGATTCGCGCCCCCATCGTTACCGTGATGGGCCATGTCGATCACGGCAAAACATCGCTGCTCGATGCGATCCGCTCGACCAACGTGGCCGACCGCGAAGCCGGCGGCATCACCCAGGCCATCGGCGCCTATCACGTCGAAAAAGACGGCAAGCGCATTGTTTTCATCGACACGCCCGGCCACGAAGCGTTTACCAAGATGCGGGCGCAAGGCGCCTCCGTCACCGACATCGTTGTGCTCGTGGTTGCCGCGGACGACGGCCTGATGCCGCAGACGCTGGAGGCGATCGACCACGCCCGCGCGGCGAACGTGCCCATCGTCGTTGCGGTCAACAAGATCGACCTGCCCAACGCGCAGCCCGAGCGGGCGAAGCAGCAATTGGCGGACCGCGGGCTGCTGGCGGAAGACTGGGGCGGCGACACCATTCTGGTCAACGTTTCGGCCAAAACGCATGAGGGCGTCGACCACCTGCTGGAGATGATCAACCTCGTCGCCGAGTTGCGCGAGTTGAAAGCCAATGCGAGCCGCTCGGCCATCGGGGTCGTGCTCGAAGCCAAGCTCGACCGCGGCAAAGGCCCCGTGGCGACCGTCCTGACGCAAAACGGCACGCTGCGCGTCGGCGACACCTTTATCGTCGGCTCCTACATGGGCCGCGTCCGCGCCATGATGGACGACCGCGGCCGGCAGGTCAAAGAAGCCGGGCCCTCTTCCGCCGTGGTGGTTCTGGGCCTCGACGACCTGCCCGATCCCGGCGACCAGCTTTCCGTCGTAACCGACACCGACCGCGCCAAAAAGATCGCCGAATACCGCGAGCAGCGGGCGCGCGATCAGGCCATGGCCAAAACGTCGCGGCTGTCGCTCGAGCAGTTCCAGGAGCAGCTTGCGGCCGGCGACGTGAAAGAGCTCCCGGTCGTTCTCAAGGCCGACGTGCAAGGCTCGGCAACGGTTCTCGAAGACACGCTGGCGAAATTGACCAGCGACAAGGTCAAGGCGCGCATGATCCACTCCGGCGTCGGCGCCATCAAGGAATCGGATATCCTGCTGGCCATCACCGCCAACGCCATCGTCGTCGGCTTCAACGTCAGGCCCGAGCGCTCGGCCACGAAATTGGCCGAGAAGGAACATATCGACATCCGCCTGCACACCGTCATCTACGAGCTCGTGGACGAGCTCAAGAAGGGCATGGCCGGCTTGCTCGAACCGATCGTCAAAGAGGAGTTCCTGGGGCGCGCCGACGTACTCGAAATCTTCCACGTCTCGAAAGTCGGCGTCATCGCGGGCTGCCTCGTGACGGAGGGCGCCGTGCAGAATACCGCCCACGCCAGACTGCTGCGCGACAACGTCGTCGTGCATACCGGCAAGTTGAAATCGCTCAAGCGTTTCAAGGACGACGTAAAGGAAGTCCGCGCGGGGCAGGAATGCGGCATGGGCTTCGAGCGCTACAACGACATCAAGCAGGGCGATGAGATCGAGTTGTTCAACAAGTTCGAAGTCGAGCAGGATATCGACGAGATCATCCCGGTGCGCTGAGCCGGCGGAACGCTCCCGTGGCTGTCCTCGGCCTGCTCACGCTTGAAATCCACATCGAGCATGCGCATTCTCTCAAGGACAAGCGGCAGGTTTTACGCTCGCTTAAAGACCGCCTTCGCCGGCGTCACAATGTCGCGGTCGCCGAGCTCGACCACCAGAGCGCGTGGCAAGACGCGGTTATCGGCGTAACGACCGTTTCGAGCACGCAAGCTCAGGTCGAAAAGACGCTGCGCGCCGCCGAAAACGAGTCCCGCCGCGCGTTGGGCCCGCACCTTGTCGCCTCGACTCTTGAAATCTGCTGAAAAAGGCAAAGCAACGACTGCTCTGCTTACGCGCCCGATCTTCCGGGATCCCAAATGTGGACTTCCCTACAGATTCGGGTTGATCACCGGCCAGGGATTCGCCTCGCTGTCTTTTTCGATCTCGACCTCGATCACCGCCGGAGCGTCCGCGCGGATCGCCTGCTCCAGTTCTTGCTCAAGCTGCTGGGGAGTGTCGGCGCGGCTTCCGCGCACGCCGAAGGTCTCGGCCAGCGCCGCGAAATCCGGCGTATCGAGGTCGGCGCCCGTCGCGCGGCCCTGGAACAGCCTGAGCTGATCGCGCCTGACGTTCTGATAGGAATGGTTGTTGAAGACCACCGCGACGACGCCGATGTTTTGCTGCGCGGCGGCGGAAAGCTCCGCCAGACCGTAGAGAAAACCGCCGTCTCCGTTGATGGAAACGACCGCCTTGCCGGGGTTGGCGAGCTTCACTCCGAGAGCCGTCGGGAAGCCGAATCCCAGCGTTCCCTGGAAGCCCGACGAGATAAACGTGCGCGGCGCGTAAATCGGAAAGCCGCAAAGCGCCACGTATCCGACCTGCGAGATTTCTTCGACGAGGATGCCGTCGCGGGGCATCGCCCGGCGCATGGCTGCAAGATAGGCGGCCTGCGGCTGCAGGCTTGCGATTTTCGGGCGGGCGGCCCGCTTGGCCGCGGCGATGCGCTCCCGCCGCGCGGCGTCCGCCGGCGGCTTGCCCTCGATATGCCGCGCGCGAAGCTCGCGGACGAGCGCCGCGGTTGCCTCCGCCGCATCCCCCGTAACCGGGGCGTCGGCGCGCAGGCGGGTCATTTCCACCGGATCGATATCGATGCGCGCCAGCTTGGGATGCGCCGGGCGCTCGAGATAGCCGCCCGGCGGCCCCCAGCGGATGTACGGCGCTTCGAGGCGCGTGCCGATGGCGATCAGCACGTCCGTCTCCGCCCACAACTCGTAGGCTTCGACGCAATTGAGCCCCAACTCGCGCTCTTCGCTGACGACGCCGCGGCCGCTGCGGAACGCGCCCACCGGCGCAGCGAGCAATTCCGCCAAGGCGAGGACTTCCCTGCCCGCCTCGACCGCGCCGCTGCCGGTCATGATCAGCGGATTCTTCGCCGCGGCGACAAGCTGCGCGGCGCGGCCGATTTGGCGCTCGTCGAGCGGCGGCTTCAGCGCCTCGGGCCGAGCGGCGGGAAACTCCACCGGCCCGCGGCGAGCCATGACATCCCAGGCCATCTCGATTGCTACGGGGCCGGGCCGGCCGGTCGTCATTTGTCGAAAAGCCTCGTCCACGATCTCCGGCGCCTGCGCGGCCGAGTCGATGCGCGCCGCCCACTTGACCAGCGAGCGCATGGTTTCGAGTTGATTGGGCAATTCGTGAAGGTAGCCGCGCCGCTTGCCGATAAACGGCGACGGAACCTCGCCGGTAATGCACAAAACGGGCTCGTTGCAGCCCCAGGCCGTGCATAAAGCCGCCGCGGAATTGAGCGCGCCGGGGCCGGGCACGACGCAGTACACGCCGGGCTTGCCCGTGGACCGCGCGTAGCCGAAGGCCATGTATCCCGCGCCCTGCTCGTGGCGGCTGAATACGCTCGCGATCTTGCCGCCGTGACGGCGCAGCGCGTCGAACACGGCGTAGGTCTGCACTCCCGGCAACCCGAACACCGTATCGACGCCGCGGTCGATCAGCGAGCGGACAATCGCCTCGCCCCCGCTAATGCGTTCCATAGCCATCCAGTGTAGGAGAACGCATGGAGCGCGCGGTCTTGCCGGCCGCTATCCGCCGGCCGCCGGGGCCGCGCAGCGGCCCGGCCTAGCCCGGGTCGTGGCAGAGATCGCAGTCGTTCGGCGCGTTGTGCTTGGCGTGGCAGTCCATGCAGGCCAACATCGAGGTCTTCTTTTCCTTGAACAGCACTTCGCGTTCCGCGACCGGACCGTGGCAGCTTGCGCAGGCGATGGCGGCGTCCTCGACGTGCGCGGCGTGCGAAAACCAGACAAAATCGGGCACGCGGTAGATTTTGACCCAGGGCACCGGCCTTCCCGTCTTGTCGAACTCGGCCAGCTTTTTGATGTGCGGGCTTTCGGTTTTGATAGCCGCATGGCAAGCCATGCAAGTCGCCTCGGCCGGATAGCCGGCGGCGAATCCGGGGTCGGCGATGGCGTGGCAGTCCTTGCACTTCACGCCCAGCCCGACGTGGGTTTTGTGGCTGAAGGGCAACGGCTGCTCGACCGGCTCGAGAGCGAGCTCTTCGGCGGCGGGCCGGTAGCCGACCTGCGCCGCAACCGCGCCGATCGCCGCCAGCGCGGCGCAAACCGCCGCGGCAAAAACCCCTGCCCGAAAATACCCCGTCACAGTCCGCAGCCTTTGCCCGCGCCCGAAACCGGCGCCGCGCCCCTTGCGGACGCCGGAGCGTCCAGGCTGTCGATTGCAACCGCCATGCCCGCAGTCTGACACATCGCCGGCCGGCCGGGCAATCTTTCCGGCGCGGGCGCAGACCGGGCGGCTCCAACAGCGTTGCGGAAAGGCGCGCCCTTGCCTTTCGCAGAAACCCATTTTCTTGCGAGCGAGGTCTCGTTTACCTTCGGCGGCATTGCCGTTCCGCCGTGGGACGTAAGTTACGCGGGCGCGGCGCCCTGCTGCGCGGGCCTCTATCAGTTCACGGTGCGCGTGCCGCCCACCCTCCCGGACGGCCACATACCCGTCATGGCCGCCGTGCAGGGCGTTGCAACGCCCGCAGGGCCGTACCTCACCGTCCGCCGTCGACGGTGAAGCCGCGCGGCGTTCAATGCCGGCGGGTATCCTTGAGCGGCCCTTTGTCCGCGACCCGCTCCCGGGGCCTCTTGCCGGCCTCGTCCCGCGTCTCGGGGTTTGCGCCGGCAGCGAGCAGCGCTTCGACGACAGCGGGATTCTCGTTGAATCCGGTTGCAAGATGCAAGGGAGTCCAACCGTGCCCGGCAACCCGCGCCGCGCAGTCCGCTCCGGCAGCGAGCAGCGCCTCGATGACGGCGGGGTTTTCGTTCAACCCGGCCGCGCTATGCAGGGGAGACCAGCCGGCCTCGTCCCGCGCGTTGGGGTCCGCTCCGGCGGCCAGGAGGGACGCAACGACGTCGGGGTTCCCGTTGCATCCGGCCGCCAAATGCAGGACGGTCAAGCCGGCTTCGCCCCGCGCCGCAATGTCCGCGCCGGCAGCGAGCAGCGCCTCGACGATAGCAGGGTTCTCGTTGAACCAGGCTGCGCGATGCAGCGGGCGCCAACCGTACTCGTCCCGCCCGTTGGGGTCCGCTCCGGCGGCCGCAAGCACCGCGATCACGGCGGGGTTTTCGTTGAATCCGGCCGCCAGGTGCAGAGGAGGCCAGCTATACTCGGCGGCCCGCGTTTTGAGATCGGCGCCGGCGGCCGCGAGCGCCGCGATCACGGCGGGGTTCTCGTTGAAGGCCGCACGATGGAAAGGGGAGCGGCCCTTCTCGTCCCGCGCCTTGGGGTCGGCGCCGGCAGTCGCCAGCGTCTCGATAGCGGCAGGGTTTTCGTTAAAGGCGGACGCCAGATGCAGAGGAGTCCACCCGCCCTCGTCTCGTACCTTGGGGTCGGCTCCGGCAGCCAGCAGCGCCTCGATAACGGCGGGATTGTCGTTAAATCCGGATGCCAAATGCAGGGGAAGCCAACTGTCTTCGTTGCGCGCCATGAGGTCCGCTCCGGCGGCCGCGAGCGCGGCGACGACGGCGGGGCTCACATTGAAGCCGGCCGCGCGATGCAAGGGGGTCCAGCCGTTCTTGCTCCGCGCATTGGGATCCGCTCCGGCGTCCAGCAGCGCCGCGATGACGGCGGGGCTCGCGTTGAAGCCGGCCGCAAAGTGCAGGGGGGCGCAGCCGTTTTCGTCGCGCGCATTGGGGTCCGCGCCCGACCGCAGGCGGGCGGTCACATCTTTCGCCGACGCCGCCTGGAAATACTGCTTCGAGTTCCAGTCCGCGCAGCCGTCGGCAAGAGCAGCCGTCGTTGTCGTTTGCGGCGTCACTACTCGCTCAGTATAGCCGCGGCAAAATGTCTGCGCGGGTTCCGAGGCAGGGGCGCCTGAAACGAAGATGGTGCTGGAGGTGGGGGTCGAACCCACATGGGAGTGAAATCCCGCTGGATTTTGAGTCCAGTGCGTCTGCCAATTCCGCCACTCCAGCACTCTTCGGCACGAGCGTTTGCCGTTGACGGCGTCTCTCCTTGCTATTGTAGCGTTGAACGGGCGCGGCTGTGGCGCTTCTCCGCGCGTGCTGATATGGCCGACCGCAGATTCCTTCAAACCCGGGATTGAAAGAGCTTTAGATATCGAAAATGAAGTTCGACCAACTGACCAAAACGCACAGCAAGCCCGAATTGGCGGATTTGCACGCGGACTTTATCGCCGACGCCCGAAAAAGCAGACTGCTCGCGCAAGAGACCCTGATTCTGGATGCGACCGAGACCATCTGCGAATGGCTCGCGGCGGAAAGCCTGTCGCGCACCGACCTTGCCGCGAGACTTGGCCGCAGCCCGGCCTATGTCTCGCAGTTGTTAAACGGATCGCGAAACATGACTTTGCGGGCTTTTGCGGACATCGCGCGCTTGCTGAACCGCGAAGTCCGCGTTTCGAGCCGCCGCGTATAGAATAGATAACGTTATGGCGCAACGCATTGCGGCATGGGCTCTGGTCGGTTGCGGGTTGGCCGCCGGCCCAGCGCGCGGCGCCGAGATCGACTTCGAGTACTTCGAAAAGCACGTGCGGCCGGTGCTGGCCGAGAAGTGTTACGCCTGCCACGGGGCGGGGGCCGCGAATCTGTTCGCCGGGCTGCGGCTCGACAGCAGGGCCGGATTGCTGCGGGGCGGGGACTCGGGGCCGGCGATCGTTCCTCAGGACTCCGCCAACAGCCTGCTGCTCAAGGCGTTGCGGGGCGAGGCGAAGACGCCGATGCCGCCCACCGGGAGACTGCCGGAGGAGCGCATCGCAGCCATCGCCGCCTGGGTGGACGCAGGCGCGCCCTGGCCCGAGGAAAACGCGCCCGGCTTGCCCGATCCGTCGGCAGCGTTCGACCTGGAAGCGCGGCGCTCCGCGCATTGGGCCTGGCAGCCGGTGCAGGCGGTTGACGCGCCCGGCGTGGACAGCTTCATCGCTGCCAAGCTCCGCGAAAAGGGCTTGCGGCCGGCCGCCGCCGCCGACCGTCATACGCTGCTGCGGCGCCTGGCTTTCGCCATTACCGGTTTGCCGCCCACGCCGGAGGAGGTCCGCAAGTTCGTCAACGACCCCTCGCCGGATGCGTACGAGAAGCAGGTTGACCGCCTGCTCGCCTCGCCTCATTACGGCGAGCGCTGGGCGCGGCACTGGATGGACCTGTTCCGCTACACGGAATCGCACGGCAGCGAGGGAGACCCGGACACGCTGGAAGCCTGGCGGTACCGCGATTACCTGATCCGCGCCTTGAACGCGGACGTGCCTTACGACCAGCTTATTCGCGAGCACGTGGCCGGCGACCTGCTGCCGAATCCGCGCATCGACGCGGAAAAAGGCATCAACGAATCCATCGTCGCCACCGCGCACTACCGCATGATCGAACATGGCTTCCAACCGGTCGATCCCTGGGAAGACCGGGTGAAATGGACCGACAACCAGATCGACGTTTTCTCCAAGGCGTTTCAAGGGCTGACCGTTTCCTGCGCCCGCTGCCACGATCACAAGTTCGATGCGATCAGCCAGAAGGATTTCTACGCGCTGTTCGGCATCTTCAAAAATGCACGGCCGACGCAGCGGGCGATCGATGCGCCGGCGGTGCTCGAGAAGAACCGCGCCGAGCTTGCCGCGCTCAAGCAGAAAATCAAGGATGCGCTGGCCAAGCGGTGGTTGGCGGCGGCGGACGGCGTCGCCAAGCGGCTGCAGTCGCGCCATCGGTCGCTCGCTCCGTTGCTCGAACAAGCCGCATGCCGTGAGGACAACCCGCTGTTCCCCTGGTTCGAGTTGGGCGGCAGGAACGCGGAGGAAGTCCGTGCGGGGTGGCGGCGCCTCGCCGCGAGTTGGGAGCGCGAGCGCGCCCGGCGCGAGCAATTCAACAAAGAGCAATTCCCGGTGCTCTGGAACGTCGCGGAGGAGTACCCGAAGTGGATCCGGCACGGCGTGGGCCTGGGCGCAACGGCGTCGGCGCCTGGAGAGTTTTCGATCGTCCCCGCGGGCGGCCGCATCGTTGAAGGCATCTATGGAGCGGGGGCGCATACCGCTCTGCTTTCGCGGCGTCATAACGGCGTTTTGCAGTCGTCGCGATTCAAGATCGAGACGAACAACATCAGCTTCCGCGTCCAGGGCGGAAACTTCAGCGTCGTGCGGCTGATCGTCGAAAATTATGCGGTTCCCCGCGGCGGAATCTATCACCAACGCTACTCGCCGAAGAAAGACGAGCCTGTCTGGTACACCTGGGACACGACATATTGGAAAGGATTCACCGCCTACGTCGAGTTCGCCACGCTTGACGATGCGACGAACTTTCTTCTCGACAAGATCGACAGCAGAAAGAAACCGCAACCGCAGCCGGTTCGCGACGGCCGCTCGTTTTTCGGCGCGACGGCAGTCGCCTTTCACGACGGGCGGATGCTGCCGGAAAACCTCTCGCCGGCGGTTGCCTACCTGCTGCAGGGCAGCCCCCCGGACGACGCCCGCGGACTGGCGCGGCTGTACGCCGAGCGGTTGAAGACGGCCGCAGCCTCCTGGCGCCGCGGCGAGATGAACGAAGAGCAGGCGGCCTACCTGGATTTCTTCGTGCGCAACAAGCTGTTGCCCGTGACCATGCGCGGCAACGCCGCGCTCCGCAGGTTGACGGCCGAGTACCGCCGCCTGGAAGACGCGGTGCCCACCTACCGGCGGGCGCCCGGCGTGGTTGAGGAAGGGGGCGGAGATCAGCCGCTTTTGATCCGCGGCGGACACAAGAATCCCGGAGACCCGGTGCCGCGGCGCTACCTCACGGCGCTGGGCAGCAAGCCCTACGACAATCCCGCCGAGATGCGTTTGCGGCTGGCGGAGGAAACGGCCTCGGCCGACAATCCGCTGACCGCCAGAGTCATGGTCAACCGCATCTGGGCGCGCCTGTTCGGACGCGGCATCGTTGCCTCCGTCGACAATTTCGGACGGCTCGGCGACAAGCCCTCGCACCCCGAGTTGCTCGACTACCTGGCGGCGGAATTCGTCGCAGACGGCTGGTCGATCAAGCGCGCGATCCGGCGTCTGGCCTTGACCGACGCCTATCGCCGGAGCAGTAACGGCTCCGCGCGCGCCGCGGCGGTCGATCCTGACAACGCGTTGCTGCAGCACATGCCCGTCAGACGGCTGGAAGGCGAAGCGATCCGCGACAGTCTGCTGGCGGTTTCGGGCAGGCTGGAGAAGAACTTGGGCGGCCCCTCGGTCAACGTTTACTACGCGTTCGCCAAGGGCAAAACGAAAGGCGACCGACCGAAGGGACCCCTGGACGGCGGCGGGCGGCGCAGCGTCTATCAGGAGATTCGGCGCAACGCGCACAACCCGTTTCTCGAAGTCTTCAACCAGCCGAAACCGGCTTCGACGCGCGGGCAGCGCGATGCGACCAATGTTCCCGCACAGTCGCTGACGATGCTGAACAGTCCGTTGGTGATCGCCCAAGCCGAGCTTTGGGGCAAGCGGCTTGCAGCGAATCCGGCGGGCGGCGGAGAGAAAGTCAACGAGATGTTCCTGCAAGCCTTGGGGCGCCCCGCCGCTCCCGGCGAAGTTGACCGCGCGCTGACCTACATGGACGGCAGCGAAGATGCGGGCGCCTGGACGAATCTCGCGCACGCGCTGTTCAATCTGAAGGAATTCATTTACCTCCGCTAGCAATCGCGGGAGTTACGGCATGGCTGCGCCTCGGCCCATCGTCGGCGTCGGCGCAGTCGTCTTTCGCGGGGAGCGCGTGCTGTTGGTTAAACGCGGCGCGGAGCCGCTGAAAGATCACTGGTCGATTCCCGGCGGAAAAGTGGAGCTTGGCGAAAAGCTGCGCGCCGCCGTCGAGCGCGAGACGCTTGAAGAAACCGGCCTGGAGGTGAAAGCCGGCCCACTGGTCGAGATTTTCGAGCGCATTCGCCGCGGCGATGCGGGCGCCGTCGCCTATCACTACGTGTTGATGGATTACTTGTGCGCGGTTGCCGGCGGCGAGTTGCAGAGCGGCGATGACGCCGCCGATGCGGATTGGTTTCGGTTGGACCAACTGAACGGCTTGCTGCTGACCGCGGGCACGGCCGGGGTGATCCGCAAAGGGTTCGCGATGTTCCGGGCGGGCGCCGCTCCGGCCCCTTTGCCAACAGCCGGCGATGATTGAGCAAACGCGGCAGTCCCTGGAATTCGACGGCGTGGCGGATTTGCTGCGGCGCTACATCGCCGCTCCGCCGGGCGAGGCCCGCCTGGAAGCTCTGCGCGCCGAGCCGCGGTTGGCAACGGCCGAAGCCGCGTCCGCCGCGCTGGCGGAAGTCGGCGAAGCGATGGACTGGCTGCGCAGCGCGGAGCGGCCCGGCGGAGGCAACGTTGCGCAGCCGCCGCAATTCCACGGCCTTGCGGACATCCGCGAGGCCGTAGGGCGGCTTTCGATCGAGGGCGCGGTCCTCGACGCTCTTGAGATTCGCGACGTTCTCGGCGTCCTCGAGCGCGCCGCGGCTGTCCGCGGCGTTCTGCATGGCGAGCGGGAACGCCTGCCGTTGCTGGCGGCTTACGGCGGGCGGTTGGCGGAGTTCAAGCCGCTGCTGCGCGAGCTTGCGGGAAAGATTTTGCCGGACGGCGAGCTCTCCGGCCTGGCAAGCTCAGAGTTGTCGAAGATTCGCCGGCGGATCGAGTCGCAACGCCGGAACGTAAAAATTTCGCTTGAAAAATTCGTGCGCAAACACGCCGCTTCCGGTGCGCTGCAAGACGACTACGTGACCGTTCGCAACGGGCGTTCGGTCGTTCCCGTGAAGGCAAGCTGGAAAGGGCGTATCGCCGGCGTCGTTCACGGCGGCAGCGCCGGCGGGCAAACGGTTTTCGTCGAGCCGCTTGACACGATCGCGCAGAACAACCGCCTGGTGCGGCTGTTGGAAGACGAGCGGAGCGAGATTCTGCGCATTTTGCGGGAGATGACCGAGCGCCTGCGCCGGGACGCTCCGGCGGTCGGCGAGGCGGCGGCGGTCCTCGGCGAGTTGGACTACGCTTTCGCCCGCGCCCGCTTCGGCCGGGAGTTCGGCTGCTGTCTGCCGGCATTTTGCCGCGGCGGCGAGCCGCGGCTGGTCCTGGAACGGGCGCGGCATCCCCTGCTGCAGGATTTGCTCGCGCGGCAGGGCGACAAGCCGGTTCCGCTCTCCGTGCGGCTCGAAGGCGGGCGGCGGGCATTGCTCATCAGCGGACCGAACGCGGGCGGCAAGACCGTTGTGCTCAAGACCGTCGGGTTGTTGTCGCTGATGGCCCAGGCCGGGCTGCCCGTGCCGGCCGACGAAGTCCTCCTGCCCTGGTTCGACGACGTGACGGCCGATATCGGCGACGCCCAGTCGATCGCCGAGCGATTGAGCACGTTTTCGGCGCACGTATCCAAGTTGACGGCGATGCTCGACCGCGCTTCCCCGCGCAGTCTGGTGCTGCTCGACGAATTGGGCGCCGCGACCGACCCCGAGGAAGGCGGCGCGTTGGGCGCGGCCATTGTCGAGCGGCTGCTCGAACGCGGCGCATTCCTGGCGGTTTCGACGCACCTGCCGGCGCTGAAGGTTTTCGGCTTCCGCTCGCCGGCCGTCGTCAGCGCGGCAATGGGCTTCGACGAAGATTCGCTTTCGCCGACCTACAAGTTGCTGCTCGGCGTTCCCGGCCGCTCGGCCGGGCTGGAAACGGCGCGGCGCTTCGGAATGCCGCCCGAGGTGATCGAGCGGGCGCGGGAGGCGCGGGGAAAAACGGCGGAGGACGCCTCCCGATTTCTGAGCGACCTGCGCCGCAGAGTCGAGCAATCGGCCGCGGCCGAGCGGAAGCTGCGCGCGCGGGAACGGGCGCTCGCCGAACGCGAGGAGCAGCTCGCGCGGGACGCCGCGGCGAAAGCCGAGCAGGCGCGGGAGAAAACCGAGCGCCGCATCGCAGACCTGACCCTAACGCTTGAGCGCCGTTACCGCGAAGCGCTGCAAGCGGCTATCGAGACTCTTCGCGCGGCGGAGAGGGGCGGCAAGTCGGCGCGAGCCGTCGAGCGCGCGGCGGCGCAGTCGCGGGGGGCGCTGCGCCGAGAAATGGAACGGACGGTCCGCGCCGAGCTCGGCGCAGACGCTCCCGCCGCCGGCGGCCCGACGGACGAGCCGGGGCCCGGCGACCGGGTGCATATCGGCTCGATGGGCGCTTCCGGAACGCTCGTGCGGGCGCTCGCCGCGGGGCGCTGGGAAGTGCAGGTCGGCCGGCTGAGGGTGCAGGCCGCGGCGGACGACATCGATCCTCTCGAGACCGAGGCGGAGCCGCGGAGCGCGCTGCCCGCCGGCGTGAGCTTCCATCCCGCGCCGCGTCCGGGCGGCGTTCCTGCCGAAATCAACGTGATCGGCAAGACCGCCGACGAGGCGCGCGAGGCGGTGGACAAGTATCTGGACGACGCGGTTCTCGCCGAGATGCCGCGGGTCCGCGTCATCCACGGGTTCGGGCGCAATATCCTGCGGCGGGAGTTGTCGCAGATGCTGTCCGGCCACGCCCACGTGGCCAAGCATTACGACGCCGAGGGCCGCGAGGGCGGCGCCGGGGCGACCATCGTCGAGATACGCCTGTAGTCGGGGCGTCGAATCCGCAACCGGGTTTGACACGAACGCGCGCCGTCTGCGACGATTGAAGAAGTCGCCCTGCTCCTCAGTAGCTCAATGGTAGAGCATCCGGCTGTTAACCGGAGGGTTGTAGGTTCGAGTCCTACCTGAGGAGCCAATTCTTGGCCGGCGGTCAGAAGCGGATGCCTGCGCCGACGCGGACTTCGAGCAGGCGCAGTTGCACGCGGGCGAATATGCGGGAGTTCAGCGCGTAGTCGATTCCCGCGCCGACCTGCGGCCGGATGCTCACGCGCGTGAGGAAAGGCTCGCCCGCGCACGGCCGGCCGCCGGAAAAATCCACGCGGAACCGCTGCCCGGACTGCGGCGTCCCGATGTTCGGCAGTCCTTCGGCGACGCAGGGGCGGTCCGCCAGATGCCATAGCCCCAGGCCAAAAAGCAGGTGCGGGGTCAACCGTCGGTTTTTGGACAAGCGCCAGTACCCCACCACGCCCACGGCCTGCTCCACGTTGGTATCGAGGTAGGCCCGCTCCACGACGATTTCCTCGCCCATGTGCTCTTCGTAATAGTCCGCATAGCTGAGCTGTTCGCGCTCGTTGCGCGCGTAGTCCACCTGCAGGCGGAACCTCCCCGACCCTACGGTCATCCATCCCCCGAGCGGCGTGCAGCAAGACGGCTCGTCCAGGTAAGCCTTGAACAGAGGCGAGACGCTGACGCCGGCATCGAATTTCCACTTCGGCGCGTTTGCGTTCTGCGCCGCAACCGGCCGCGCGCTCAGCAAGGCGATCCCGCCGGCAAGAACAAGCAATCGACGCCGGCAGTGCCTCATTGTCATTTCCTCTCTACAAGCTTACAAGGGATGCGAAAGAGTTCATTCTCTCGGGACTGACAGCGCGGCGCGCCGTTTTGGGAGCCGGGTCATGCCGCCTGCCGTAACATTTTTGCGGTTACCATGGGTTTTGACCCGGACAGGGGTTTTTGCGCGGAACCGGCGGGGAGTCGCGCGGTTTGCGTTACCATAGGTTCGTACCCAAGCGGATGCTCGGCAAGGCACTCAGCAGAATCGGGAAAAGCGTTCCGCGGGGCATTCGTCTGTTCGACGCGGCGTTCTCTCTGTTTTTCCTGACGCTGCTGTGTCCGCTGCTTCCGTTCGCCGCCTTGGGCATCGTGCTGTCCAGCCGCGGACCGATTTTCTATCGGGCGCAGCGGGTGGGGCTGAACGGGCGGGTGTTCACCATGTTCAAGCTGCGCACCATGCACGTGCGCCAGCCGAAAAACGCCGGCGTCATTACCGCCAGGGAAGACTCGCGCATCTTCCCTCTGGGACACCGGCTGCGGCGCTTGAAAATCGACGAGTTGCCGCAACTGTACAACGTGCTCAAAGGGGATATGGCCATTGTCGGCCCCCGCCCGCGAGATCCTCGGATCGTAAACGAGTCCTATACCCCGCGGCACAAGGAGACGCTGCAGGTTCTGCCCGGCCTGACCAGTCCGGGCAGCATCTTCTACCTGACCCATTGCGAGGCTTTGCTGCCCCCGGACGATCCGAACAAGATGTACGTGAAAGACGTCTTGCCGGTCAAGCTGTCCCTCGATATCGCTTACATCCGGGAATCTCCCTCTTTGCGATACAACCTGCGCATCATGGCGCGCACGGTCGGCGCCATCCTGGGGCAAAAACGACTGCCGCCCGAAATGAGAAAGAGCCGGGAACATGTCCAGCCGACCGAGACGACTTCTCTTCAACCTGAGACCGCGCCCGCGAAGACCGCCCACCACGGCCCGCGATAGCGCCCCGCGGCCGTGAAAACCGTAGTCCGTGATAGTCCATATACGCGGCGGCCGTCTCAAATCGGGCGTCCGTGACGGTCCTGGAGCAGTCGGCCTCGCGCAGCCGCGCCGCGGTAAAGTATGCGCGGAGCGCCAGGCGATGTGCGGCCGTTTCACGCAGGAGTTGAACTGGGAGCAGATCCGCGGCCTTTACCGCTTGCCGGAGCCGCCGCCGGAACGGCTTCTGCAACCCCGCTACAACGGCGCGCCGACGCAGGACTTCGCGGCGTGCCGGCTCGACGAGGCCGGCAACCGCGCCGCCGCCAAGCTTCGTTGGGGATTGGTTCCCTCTTGGGCGCCGGACGTCGGCATGGGCGCGCGCCTGATCAACGCCCGGGCGGAGACCGTCCGCGGCAAGCCGGCTTACGCCGCCGCCTTCCGCTCGCGCCGCTGTCTGATTCCGGCCA
Organism: uncultured Bryobacterales bacterium; assembly: GCA_958295955.1. Taxonomy (GTDB): domain Bacteria; phylum Acidobacteriota; class Terriglobia; order Bryobacterales; family UBA6623; genus CATQHP01. The sequence goes on from OY282420.1 coordinate 517,859, forward strand.
ACGGATGGTTCGAGTGGCAACGGACCGGGCGCGGCAAGCAGCCGTATTTTCTGGCGCTCGCTGACGGTTCGCCACTGTCGTTCGCCGCCCTGTGGGAGCGCCGGGACGGGGACGGGGAAGCGCTCGAGTCGTTTGCCGTCATCACCACGGCGGCCTCTCCGGCGCTTGCCGACATCCACCATCGCCAGCCGGCGATCGTCGCTCCCGAGCGTTTTGACGACTGGCTCGATCCGGCATCGCCGGCGCCGCTGCTGCTCGATCTGGCGCGCAAGCCCCTTGCCGGCCCTTACGTCAGGCGCGCCGTCAGCGCCAGGGTGAACAGCGTGCGCAACGACGGACCGGATATCCTGTCCCCCCTGCCCCGGCCTCCCATGCCGGAGAAGCGGCTGTTTTGAATGCGCCGCCGCGGCCCGGCTTTGCCGGAATTTTGCCGCCAAGCAGGCAATCGGTTAAAGTAATCGTCGAGAATCAGGTTCGCGCATGCGCCCGTTCCCCCATTCGCCGCTATCCGGTCGCGCCGCAGCAAGAGGCCGCGCCGCCGGCTTGCAACTCGCCGTCTGCCTGCTGCTCGGGGCCACGGCAAGCCCCGGGCAAGAGGCCGCGGCGGATTCCCGCCGAACGCTCGAGCGCTACTGCGTCGCCTGCCACGGCGAAGCGCTGCAAATGGCCGGCCTCAGACTCGATCCGGCCGCCGCCGCGGACGCGGGCAAAAACCCCGCATTGTGGGAACGGGTCGTCCACAAGCTGCGCACCGGCCTCATGCCCCCCGCCGACATGCCGCAGCCGGCCCCGGCGGCGCGCCAAGCCCTGCTCTCCCGGCTGGAAACGTCGCTCGACGCAGCGGCGGCGGCAAATCCGAACCCGGGGCGCACGGAAGCGCTGCGGCGGCTCAACCGCAGCGAGTACCGCAACGCCGTGCGCGACCTGCTCGCGCTCGATATCGACGCAGCGGCTCTGCTGCCGCACGACGAGAGCGGCCACGGATTCGACAACGTCAACGTAGGCGAGCTCTCCCCTACCCTGCTGGACCGCTACATATCCGCGGCGCAAAAGATCGCCCGCCTCGCGGTCGGCGGCACGGCGGCCGCTCCCCGCAGCGACATCGTTCGCGTGAACGCGGATTTTACGCAAGAGCGGCACGTGCCGGGCCTGCCCATCGGGACGCGCGGCGGGGTTTCGATTCCTTTCACCTTTGCGCAGGACGGCGAGTACGACATTCAGATCTGGCTTGCGCGCAACCGCAACGAGGAAATCGAAGGGCTCGCGGAGCCGCACGACGTATATCTTCTGCTCGACCGCAAGCGCGCCGCGACGTTTACGGTCAAGCCGCCCACCGACCGCTTCGATCACTCGCAGGCGGACCGGCATCTGAAAGTCCGCGCGAGCGTAACGGCAGGGCCGCACGAAGTGGCCGTGACGTTCCCCAAGACGCAAGGCTCGCTGCTCGAGACCATGCGTCAACCCACCCAATCGCGTTTCAACATGCACCGCCATCCGCGCACCGTCCCCGCGGTTTTCCAGGTGTCGATTACCGGGCCGTATGCAGCCGGAGGCGCCGGCGACACGCCGAGCCGCCGCCGTCTGTTCGTTTGCCGGCCGGCCGCGCCCGAGGAAGAAGAGCGCTGCGCGCAGAAAATCCTGTCCGCGCTCGTGCGGCGAGCTTACCGCAGGCCGGTCTCCGCCGCGGATTTGGCCGGACCCATGTCGTTCTACCGGCAAGGCCGCGGCGGCGGCGATTTCGATACGGGAATCGAAAAAGCGCTGACCGCCGTGCTTACGGCGCCGGAATTTCTGTTCCGCGCGGAACTCGACCCGGACCACGCGGCGCCCGGCGGCGCCTACCGCATCGACCCCGTCGAGTTGGCCTCGCGCCTGTCGTTTTTCCTGTGGAGCAGCATTCCCGACGACGAACTGCTCGCGGCGGCCGCAAGCGGCGAGCTCGGCCGGCCGGAAGGACTCGAGAAGCAGGCCCGCAGAATGCTCGCCGATCCGCGTTCGTCCAACCTCGCCGGCAACTTTGCCGGACAATGGCTGCACCTGCGCAGCCTGGAATCGTTCTCGCCGAATGCGCGGCTCTTTCCGGATTTCGACGACAACCTGCGCCGGGCGTTCCGCCGGGAAACGGAGCTTTTCGTGGAAAGCATCCTGCGCGAAGACCGCAGCGCGCTCGACCTGATCCGGGCGGACTACACCTTTCTCAACGAGCGGTTGGCCAAGCATTACCGGATTCCCGGCGTGTACGGGACGCGCTTCCGGCGCGTGGCGCTGGGCAAAAACAGCAAGCGCGGCGGCTTGCTGCGCCACGGCAGCATCCTGACGGTGACCTCGTACCCTACGCGCACGTCCCCGGTGATCCGCGGAACGTGGATTCTGCAGAACATCTTCGGGGCGCCGCCGCCACCCCCGCCGCCGAACGCTCCGGCGCTCGACAACTCGGTCTCCGCCGCGCTGCCGATGCGGGAAAGACTGCGCGCGCACCGCGACAACCCGGCCTGTGCGAGTTGCCACAAGACCATCGACCCGGTCGGATTCGCCATGGAAAATTTCGACGCCCTCGGGCGCTGGCGGGACTACGCGGACGGCGTCCCCGTGGACGTTTCCGGGGGGCTGCCCGGCGGGAGCGCGTCCGACAAAGGCGTGGCCGGCATCGAAGACAGCCTGTTGGCGCGCCCGGAACTGTTCGCCGGAACGCTCGTCGAAAAGCTGCTGACCTTCGCCCTCGGGCGGGGAATCGAGCACTACGACGCGCCGGCAATCCGCAAAATTCTGCGCGAGGCCGAGCCGGACGGCTACCGCCTGTCGGCGCTCCTGTTGGCTATCGTAAGGAGCGTACCGTTTCAGATGAGGAGAGCGACGTGATCATCACCAAGAAGGCGCTGCCCAGGCGCACGTTCCTCAAGGGGGCGCAGGCCACTCTGGCTCTGCCTCTGCTGGACGCGATGATTCCCGCGGCAACGGCGCTCGAAAAGACTCCGGCCAAGCCCGTGCCGCGGCTGGGGTTCGTGTTCATCCCGATGGGCTGCGACCATTCGCGCTGGACGCCGCAAGACGCGCCCGAGCTCGGCGAGCTCTCGCCCATTCTCAGCCCGCTGGAGCCGGTCAAGGACGATCTGATCGTCTTCACCAACTTCGAGTTGAAAAACGCCTATCCGGGCACCCACTCGACCTCGAACGCGGCCTTCCTCAGCGCGGCCTTCGCCAAGCATACCGAGAGCTCGGACTATCACTTGGGCACCACCGTCGATCAGCACGCGGCGCGGCAGTTGGGCAAGGAAACGCAGTTGCCGTCTCTGGAGTTGTCGATGGACCTGCTGCAAACCGTCGGCCAGTGCAACAACGGCTACGCCTGCGTTTATCAGAACAACCTCTCGTGGTCTTCGCCGACTACGCCGCTTCCTTCCGAAGCGCATCCGCGCACGGTGTTCGAGCGGCTTTTCGGCGAGGGCGGGAGCGTTGACGAGCGGCGCGCGGCGCTGCGCGAACGGGCGAGCTTGCTCGATTGGGTCCGCGAAGACATCACGCGGCTGAAGATGAAATTGGGCAAGGCCGACCGCGTCCGCGTCGATAATTATTTGACCAGCATCCGCGAAGTCGAGCGCCGCATCCAGCGCGCCGAAGCGGGGGCCGCGGACAATCCGCTGCCCGACCTGGATCGCCCGACGGGCGTTCCCGCCGCCTATGCCGACCACGCGCGGCTCATGTTCGACTTGCAGTTGCTGGCTTTGCAGGGCGATATCACGCGGGTTGTCACCTTCCAGCTTGCGCGCGAGCTCAGCGGCCGCACCTATCCCGAAGTCGGCGTGCCCGACCCGCACCATCCGCTGAGCCACCACGGGAACGATCCGGAGAAAGTCGAAAAGATTTCCAGGATCAACAAGTTTCACGTTTCGCTGTTCGCCGAGTACGTGGAAAAGCTGAAAGCCACCGCGGACGGCGACGGCTCGCTGCTCGACCATACGGTTCTGCTGTACGGCAGCGGGATGGGCAATCCCAGCACGCACGACCACGACAACCTGCCCATTCTCGTCGCGGGCGGCGCGGCCTGCGGGGTGCGGGGCGGGCGGCACGTCAAGTACGAGCAGGGGACGCCGTTGGCCAATCTGCACTTGACGCTGCTCGATCGGGTGGGCGTTTACCTGGATGCTTTCGGCGACAGCAACGGCAAGGTCGAAGACCTTTTCGATGCCGTGCCCGTGTAACGGGCTCGGCCTGACCGGCAGGAGATACGAGATATGCAGTGGGCGCGAATCGCCGGACTCTTTGTTTTGTGGCTTGCCGCGGCCGGCGCGGCGGCAGCGGGGACCGCACTCGGTCCGGCGGACGCAGCGGAGGCCCAAGACGGCGCGGCCGTGCGTTCCCTGCTCGACGCGGGAGCGGACGTCAACGCCCCGCAGGTTGACGGCACGACGGCGTTGCACTGGGCGGCCTACCACAACGACGCGGATACGGCGGAGTTGCTGCTTCGGGCCGGGGCCGACGCCAACGCCGCGAACCGCTACGGGGCGCTGCCGCTGTCGTTGGCCTGCGTCAACGGCAACGGCGCCCTGGTCAAGCTGCTGCTCGCCGCCGGCGCCGACGCCAACGCCGCGTCCGGCGGGGGAGAGCTTCGCGTTCCTTCGCGTTCCTTCGCGTTCCTTCGCGGCGCCGACGCCAACGCCGCGTCCGGCGGGGGAGAGACCGTGCTCATGACGGCGGCGCGGAGCGGCAGCCTCGAAGCCCTTCAAGCCCTCCTCGCCGCCGGCGCCGCTGTGGACGCAACCGAGCGGAACGGACAGACGGCGCTGATGTGGGCCGCCGCCGAAGGGCACGCTCCGGTCGTCGAGGCGCTGCTCGCCGCCGGCGCCGATTTCCGTCGAACGCTCGATTCCGGGTTCAGCCCGATGTTTTTTGCGGTGCGCGGGGGCCGCGCCGCCGTCGTGCGCGCACTGCTGCGAGCCGGCATTGACGTCAACGAGCCGCTGCGCCGCAAGGGGCGCCCGAAATATCAGTTCGCCAACAGCGGCATGAGCCCCCTGCTGCTGGCGATCGAGAACGGCCACTTCGAGCTCGCGGCCGCTCTGCTGGAAGCCGGCGCCGACCCCAATGACGAACGCAGCGGATACACTCCGCTGCACACGATCACTTGGGTGCGCAAACCCAAAAACAGCGACTACGGCAGCGACCCGGCCCCGGAGGGCTCGGGCAACCTGTCGAGCTTGCAGTTCGTGCGCACGCTCGTAGCAATGGGCGCCGACGTGAACGCGCGGCTGCAGAACGGCAAGCCGCAGGCGCCGAAGATCAACACCGCAGGAGCTACGCCTTTCCTCTTCGCCGCAGATAAGGCGGATGTCCCGCTGATGAAGCTGCTGCTGGAGTTGGGCGCCGACCCGTTCCTGCCGAACGTGGAGAACACCACCCCGCTGTCGGCGGCCGCAGGCCTGGGCACGACGGCGCCGCTCGAAGAAGCGGGGACGGAAGAAGAGGCGCTGGAAGCCGTGAAGCTGCTGCTCGAGCTCGGCGCGGACATCGACGCCGTGGACGACAACGGCGAAACCGCCATGCACGGCGCGGCGTACGGCAGCTTTCCGGCGGTCATTCGCCTGCTCGCGGACAACGGCGCCGACCCCGATCTCTGGAAGCAGCCCAACAAGCACGGATGGACGCCGTTGTTCATCGCCGAGGGCTACCGGCCGGGAAATTTCAAGCCCGCGCCGGCAGCAATCGCGGCGGTCGAACGCCTCATGGCCGCGCACGGCATCTCGATCGCGGGCCCGCGGCCGCGGCACATCGGCTCCTACGAAAAATTGCGGCTCGCGCGGCAAAAACCGTAGCGTGGGCGCAAGAGAAACAAGAGAAAAAGGAAATCGTCCGCGCTTCTCTGCATGCGGCTGACCGGCGGACGAGCTAGCGGCTGCGCCGTTTCTCGTGCTCGTAGAGCAGCTTGCCGTTCTCGTCGTAAAACCGAAACCGTGCCCGGGCCCCGCGCCCGTCGGGCTCGAAAGCGACGATCAGGAAACCGCCCGTCGCCTCCGCGTCGCTGTAGCGCTGCGTAATTTTTCCGTCCGGGTCGGTGCCGTCGGCGCTGCCGGGAGCGACGCCCAAGCGCGAGTTGTTGTCGATCAGAGCGCCGCTTGAAAATTCCTCGAAGCCGCTCGGATGCCGGGAACGGTACTTCCAATGGCGGTCGCCGCAGACGATGAAAAATTCGTCGGTGTCGAAACCGTTCTCCGACAGCCAAGCGAAAAACGCATCGCCCTCGTGCCGGAATCCGCCGACGTTGGCGTGATTGTCGCGCTTGCCGGACCCGTCGGGGCCGACCATCGGCGTCGCCGAGACCAGCATTTTGAACGTTGCGCCGCTTTCCCGCAGCGTTCGCTTGAGCCAGGCCGTCTGTTGCTTGCCCCAAATGGTCTTGCCGGGGCCGTCGGGCATGTCGTTCGGACTGCGGTAGTCGCGGCCCTCGACGATCCAGATCTGCAGGTCGCGGCTGACCCTGTGCGTGCGGTAGGTGACCGCCGCCGCGTCGCGCGGATCGACCACGGGCAATTGCTCGCGGAAGATGCGGATGCCCAACTCGTGCGCGGGAGCGAATCCCGACCCGGATTCGCCCTCGTAAACGTTGGTCTTCGGGTAATAGGCGCTCCGCGGCCGTTGCCGGATCAGCACCGGATTGACCGCGTCGGAGTCGTTGAAGCGGTGGTCGTGGTCGTCCTTGAGCCAGTAAGTGGCAGTCTTGCGGAACAGGGAGAGAAAACGCGGCTGCGAATACTGTTCGTGGTGCTTCTTGCGCATTTCGTGGGCGGTCTGCGCGCGGCCGCGGTGTCCGGGATGGTCGTAGTAAACGTTGTCGCCGGTGCCGATAAAGTAATCGGGGCCGAGCTTGCGGATCGACTCCAGGGCGGGATAGCCGAGATGCTTGTCCGCTCCGTCGTAGGGCGGACGCCCCGCCCCGCCCGTGTGGTGGAAAAACGAGTAGTTCATTCCGGTGACGACGGCAAAGCTGTAAGCCGCCGGGCGGTCTCCGGCGTGCGTGCGGAACGACGCGCTTGCCGATACGCGCAGGTTTTGCTTGTCCGGGCCGTAATGCAGCCGGTAGAAATAGCGGGACGCGGGCTTGAGTCCCGCGATCTTCGTTTTCACGATGAAGTCGTTGGCGGGAACCGCTTCGAGCCAATCGGTTCTTTCCGCCGAATCGAAATTTTCGTTGTCGGCATATTCGAAGAAAGCCCGGCCGGGGGCGCCGCGCACGCCTTCCCATGCCTTGTCCTGATAGGGGCTGGACGAGGCGAGGCGGGATTGCAGGATGACCGAGGTTGCCGACGCCTCGCCCGCCATGATCCCCTGGCGTAGGTCGAGCGGAAACCCCTCGGGACGCAGCGGCCCCTGGGCCGAGCCGGCGGAAACGGTCAGGACAAGAGCGGCGAAAAGACGGGTCATGATTGCGGACGGCTGCAAGCCGTCAACCATCATAATCGAGACGCCGCGCTTGCCGCGGGCAGCCCCTCGAGCGCCTGCACGAGCGCGCCCTTGCGAACAAGGACAAAACGCCCGTTGGGGGCGGTTCCGCGGATTTCGTCCGGCGATTCGGCGGCGGCCGCGAACTCGCCCCATTTGCTCGCGCAGACCTGCCGGTAGAGTTGGAAAAACTCCGCGGCTGCCTCCTCGTCGGCCCAGCGGGAAGCGTAGCGCAGCAGGGCGGCGCCGGAGCGGCGGCGCTCGTACATCTCGTAGTTGGCGCCGCGCCATTTTTCCGCAACCGGAAATTCCCTGTCCTCGCCGAGATTCCGGCGCAGCAGCACCTCGTGCTCGAGTTGCCCCAAGACGCCTTCCTGTATCTTCTTGTAGCCCTTGGGCTTGCGCAGCGCGGGAAGCGCCGCGGCGACCGGCTCGACTCCCGCGTAATAGAGTTCCGGCTGCAAAATGTGCTGCGTCGAGAGCGGGGGCCGCTCGAAAACCCTGGCAAAACCTTCCTTGCCGTAGCGCTCGATCAGCGATTGCTGAAACAGCAGGCCGTCCGCGTAGGGAAAGATCAGCGTTTCACGGATATACAAGGGGGCTTGCGCGTACACCGGATAATCCTTGGCCTCGATGCGCGTGGCGGAGGCCGAGGCTACGGCCAAGAGCCGGTTTTCGCCCAGCGACTGCCCGCCTTGCTGCATGACCCACTCGGTCATCACCCAGGATGCCTGCCCCTCGATGACGGCGGAGCGCGCCATATCTTCGTCGGCCGTCCTGGATTTTTTGACGAACTTCTTCAGCCCGAACCGCTGGTCGGCGACGGCATGCGCCAACTCGTGAACCAGCGCGAACTCCTGCAAGTCCTGCGGAGTCCGGGTCGAAAGGTAAAGATTCCGCGTTTTGTAGTCGTAGAGCGCGGTGGCCTGCTCGGTCAGGACATCGACCAGCGTCCGCTTGAGGTCGAAGTCGTCCGCGACGAGGCCGAACAGCTTGAGGAACGTTTCCTCGCGGCGGATCTCGTCCGGCCGGGCCGCTTCCGCGAGCCGTTTGTCGATCAACTCGCCGATCTGCTTCCTGGAAATGAGCGATCGCCGGATGGGACGGACCGCGCCGAAATCCATGATTTCGCGGACATCGGCCAGCATGGCGTCCACCCGCGAAAAGAGCGCGGCGCCGCGTTCGGGAGTAATCTCTTCCGCGCGGCAGGCGGAGGCGAGGAAGAGACAACAGAGAACCGGCGCGGCTGCCGCGCGGAGCGAGCGGATGCCGGCCGCCGGCCGCCCCGCTTTCACGGCCGCGGCCCCGTCGGGCCGTCGAGGCGGGCCGTCAAGGCACGGGCTCCGTTCCCGGACGGACGGACACGGGCTGCTGCTCTCCCGTCTCCTCCGCGGCGCCGCCTTCGAGCGTTTCGCCGAAGGTGATCGTCGCCTCGCCGCGGAAGCGCTTGTAGTCTTCGTACTTGATAATCATGCGCATCTTGATCGAGCCGCTCTTGAATTGCAGCGTGTCCCTGGCGCTCGTGTAGATGGGAAACCAGTACTTGCCGTCAACCTGATCGCGGTAGGTCTCGAAGCGTGGAAACTGCTCGTCGTCGTTCTTTTTGCGGTGGCCGACGCCCTTGCCGTAGGTCTTGACGATCTGCAGGTCGATCTTGTCGACCCACACCTGCCCCTCGAAGTAGCGCTTGCCTTTCTCGATTTTTTTCGGCTTGACCGAAAACATATACGTTTCGATCTCATCGACCTGCTGCTCGCCCAGATAATCGACTCTGTACTCGTGGGCGTTTTCGCGGGTCATCACGAACGGCTGCACGTCGCGCAAATCCTGCATGTCGTTCGGCGTCAGGATCAACCCCTTGAGCGTGGACACCGGGGCGTAAACGACACGCTCGGTGCGCTCCCGGTCGGGGCCGAAGATGACGTCCTGCACCAGCTCGAAACGCCCCCGCTCGCGGTTGTCGTTGCCGTATTCCAAGACCTTGACCGTCTGCCGGTAGGTGTACGCCTCGCGAGCCTTGGCGAACTCCGTCTCTTTGTCGATGAAGCTCTGCACGATCCGCTCGACCGGAATCTCGGGTTGGGAAGTCGCCGCCGGGGCGGCAAGCGCCGGGAAGGCAAGCAGGAACGGCAGGGCGGTCCGGCGGAAGCGCAACATGGTTTTCATAGTGTATTCCAAATGCCTGCACTATTCCAGACGCGCCCTCGAGCCGAAAGGTTGCGGACGCGCGGCCGGGCGTTCCAAATCGTCTCGCCCGCGCGCATGCCGCCCAATCCCAGGTAATCCCAGCTAATCCCATTTAACGGGCGTCGGTCCCAAAGCGGGCGTCCGTGATGGTCCCAGAGCGGGCGGCCTCGCGCGGAGCGGTATCCGGCGCGGAGTCTCGGCTACACTAGGGAAGATTATGCGCCTCTTTGCCTTTCTGTCCGCCCTTTCCGTCTCCGCATCGCTTGCCGCCGTGGTTCCCGTCCCCAGCGAAGTCTCGCCGCAAAAAATCGCGGGCGCCAAGCCGCGCAGCGTCGTGTTCATCCTCGCGGACGACCACCGCTACGACGCGATGTCGTTCATGAACCACCAGTTCGCCAAGACGCCGCACATGGACGCCATGGCCGGGAACGGCGTTCATCTCAAAAATGCGTTCGTGACCACGTCGCTCTGCTCGCCGAGCCGCGCTTCGATCCTGACCGGCCTGTACACCTTCCGGCACCGCGTGATCGACAACAACCGGCTGGTGCCCGAGGGCACGTTGTTCTTCCCGCAATACCTGCAAAAGGCCGGCTACGCGACGGCGTTCATCGGCAAGTGGCACATGGGCGGCGCCACGGACGAGCCGCGGCCGGGGTTCGACCGCTGGGTCAGCTTCCGCGGCCAGGGCCACTATCTGCCGCCGTCGCCCGATTACACGCTGAACGTTGACGGCAAGCGCGTCAAGCAGAAGGGCTATGTCACCGACGAACTGACCGACTATGCGGTCGATTGGCTCGAGCAGCAAAAGCCCGCGGAAAAGCCCTTTTTCCTGTATCTGTCGCACAAGGCCGTACACGCCAATTTCACGCCGGCGGAGAGGCACGCAGGCTCGCTGGCGGACATCCCCTTCCGCCGTCCGGCAAGCGAAGCCGCTACGCCGGAGAACTACAGGAACAAGCCGCGCTGGCTGAAAGATCAGCGCAACAGTTGGCACGGAGTGGACTTTCCCTATCACAGCGAGCTCAACGTCGAGCGCTATTACAAGCGGTATTCCGAGGCGCTGCGCGCCGTGGACGACAGCATCGGGCGCATCGTTGCGCAGTTGCAGAAGATGGGGGCGCATGACGAAACGCTCGTCATCTATATGGGCGACAACGGTTTCATGTTCGGCGAGCACGGCTTGATCGACAAGCGCGTCGCTTACGAGACCTCGATCCGGGTGCCCATGCTGGCGCAATGCCCCGAGCTGTTCCCGCCCGGCGCCGCGGTCGAGGAGGTCGTCGCCAATATCGACATCGGCCCGACGGTATTGGAAGCGATGGGCCTCGAAAAGCCGGCGCACATGGACGGCCAAAGCTTCCTGCCGCTTGCCGCCGGCAAGAAAATCCCGTGGCGCGACTACTTTCTCTATGTTTATTACTGGGAAAAGAACTTTCCGCACTCGCCTACGCAGTTCGCCTTGCGCGGCGACCGCTACAAGTACATCACTTACTACGGCCTTTGGGACACCGACGAGCTTTACGATCTGCAAGCCGATCCGGGCGAGACGAAAAACCTGATTCACGACCGCGCATTCGCCGACACGGCCGACCGCATGGAGACGCGGCTATACGCGATGATGGCCGAGTTGGGCGGCATGGAGATTCCGCTGAACGCTCCCCGCGGCAACTCGCAGAACAAACGCCTGCGCGGCCGCGGCGGCAAGAAGGCCGCGGACTTTCCCGAGCCGCTGGTGATGGACGCGCCGCAGCACGCCAACGCGCAGTAGAGCGCAGTCGGTCCGGCGGCGTCTGTGGTAGCATTGCCAAACTCGCTTATGACGCACCGAGCCGGCTACGATCCCTACGCTCTGAAGGCCGAGAACATCAGGGATCCGCCGCAAACCTTCGGCGGAACGATGAGGCTGATCGGCCCGGGGCTTATCCTGGCAAGCTCCATCGTCGGTTCCGGCGAGTTGATCGCGACGACGGTTCTGGGCGCCGAGAACGGCTATGCCCTGCTCTGGCTGATCGTCCTGAGCTGTCTCATCAAGACGGTCGTGCAGAACGAGCTCGGGCGCTACGCCATCGCCACCGGCAAGACCGCCTTGGAGGCGTTCGACCAGGCGCCCGGACCGCGCTGGAGAGTTTCGTGGCTGGTCTGGATGTGGGGCTTCATGGTGACGGCGACGCTGTTCCAGATCGGCGCCATGCTGGGCGGCATTTCAGAGATTCTGAACCGCTTGTTTCCGGCGGTTTCGATTACTGCATTCGTCTGGGTGCTGGCGGCCCTTTCGATCCTGCTGCTCATCGCCGGCAAGTATTCAATGGTCGAGCGCATCGCCATGGGCCTTGTCGTGAGCTTTACGGCGTTGACCGTGAGTTGCTGCTTCCTGTTGTTCAAGCTGCCGCAGTATTTCGATTGGAGCGCCGTTCTGGCGGGGCTGACGTTCCGGCCGCCGGAAGGCGGCATGGGCACGGCGGTGGCCGCCTTCGGGATCACCGGCGTCGGTGCGACCGAGCTTGTCATGTACCCCTATTGGTGCATCGAAAAGGGCTATGCGCGCTACACCGGCAAACGCGACGATTCCGACCGCTGGACGCAGCGCGCATTCGGCTGGATACGCGTGATGGGAACGGACGTCGTCAACTCCATGGTGATTTACACCTTCGCCACGATCGCGTTCTATTTTCTGGGCGCGGGCATCCTCAAGGGCATGGGACTGATCCCCGAAGGCCCGGAGATGGTGCATGTGCTGTCGAATATCTACACGCAGACGCTGGGCGGCTGGTCGCTGCCGATTTTCATGGCCGGCGCATTCGCCGTGCTCTATTCGACCGTTTTCGCCTCGACCGCCGCCAACTGCCGCGTCTGGGCCGATTTCGTCGGCATGCTCGGCATCTACGACAGGAGCGATTACCGCAAGCGCTTGCAGGCGACCCGCTTTTTCGTCGTTTTCCTGCTCATCGTGCCCTGCTTCTATTTCATGCTGCTCGAAGAACCCGTGTTGATGGTCAAGATCGGCGGCATCGCGCAGGCGGTCATGCTGCCGGTAATCGGCTTCTTCACGGTTTATCTGCGTTACCGCAAAATGCCCGCGCGCATTCTGCCCAAGGGCTGGATTACGTTGATGCTGTGGGTTTCGGCGACCCTGATGGCGGTTTTCATGGGCTATTCGGCGATCTCCCGTCTGTAAGCGCCGCGGAGATCGTCATTCCATCAACAAATTCGGCAGCCAGAGCGCCAAGTCGGGGAACAAGGTCAGCAGCAGCAGCGCCGCGACATTGGCCGCGAGGAACGGCGCCGCGCCGCGAAAGATCGTGCCGATGCCGAGCCCGGAGACAGCGGCGCCGACGTTCAGGCACGTCCCCACCGGCGGCGTGCAGGCCCCGACGGCAAGGCCCGAGACGAGCAGCACCCCGAACAGAATCGGCGAAACCCCGGCCTGCTCGAGCGTCGGCAGGAACACCGGGGTCAGCAGCAGGATCGCCGGACTGACATCGATCACCGTTCCGGCCGCGAGCACGATCAGGTCGATCAGCAGCAGCGTTCCCGTGACGCCCAGACCGAGAGCGGCGACGGAATCGGCAATAGCCTGCGGCACGCGCTCCAGCGCCAGCACCCAGATATATGCCTGCGACATGGCGATAATCAGCATGATCTTGGCGCTGGTCAAGGCCGCCGACAGCAGGCAGACGCGGAATGCCGCGAGCGTCAGCGCCCGCGTGACGACGAACCCGACGAGCAGCGCGTAGAGCACGCCGAGCGCCGCCGATTCCGTGGCCGTGGCCATGCCGAGCACGACGGAGCCGACAACGAAAACCGGCATGAACAGCACCGGCAGCGAACGCGCGATTTCCCGCACGGCATGACCCCGGCCGCGCGGCGTGTCTTCCCGCGGATAGTTCCGCCGGCGCGCAAACGCAACCGTCAGACCGAGTTGCAGGGCGCCCACCAGTAGTCCGGGAAGCACGCCGCCGAGGAAAAGCCGCCCTACGGATTGCTGCGCCGCGACGGCGTACAGAACCATGGGAATGCTGGGCGGGATGATCATGCCCATCGTCGCCGAAGCCACGGTGATCCCCGCCGCGAACGGCCGCGGGTAGCCGCGGCGCGCCATCTCGGGGATCAGCACGGAGCCGATGGAAGCGGTGTCCGAGGCCGACGAACCCGAGATTCCGCCGAACAACATGCTGGCGAGAACGTTGACCAAGCCGAGGCCGCCGCGAAAGCGGCCGACAAAAAGCAAGCTGCAATCGATCAAGCGGGCGGTAATCCGCGCCGCGTTCATCGCCTGGCCCATCAGGATGAAAAGCGGCAGGCTGATCAGAGCGTACGAATCGAATCCTGAAAACAGCCGTTGCGGCAACACCAGGATCAGTTGCGGATCGTCGATCAGAAAATAGAGCAGCGCCGAAAGCCCGAGCGCATAGGCGACCGGCGCGCCGAACGCGATCAGCAGCAGCAGGGAGGCGAACAGCAGCGGGATCATTCGCCGGAACCCCCGCGCGCCGCCTCAGCCAAACGCATGAAGCAATAGAGCGCCGCGAGGCCGCAGCCGAGCGGCACGCTGATTTGGGCGGCAAGGCGGGGCAGTTGCGTCGCCGGCATCAGGTAGCCGCCGGTGATGCGGATCCACTCGATGCCGCGCTCGACCAGCACGACGTTCAACAGGCCGACCAGAATCAGCGACGCCGCATGAGCCGCCCGGCGGCCGCGCTCGCCGAGCCGCCCAGGCAGATACCCGACGCGGATATGCTCCTCCCTGCCCGCAGCCAGCGCAGCCCCGAGCGACGAGGCATAAACGAAGACGATCGTCGCGCCTTCGTTGGCGCCGACCACGCCGGCGCCGAAAAAGTAGCGCAGGAAAACGAGCGCCGCGATCATGGCGAAAATCAGAAACAGAGCGAGCGTCAGAACGGCCTCCAGCACGGCGGAGAGCCTGCGTTCCAGCGCGGCCGGCGGCATCGGGCTACTCTCCCCTCGCCGCGCGGCGGGCTTCTTCCACTTCTTCCCAGGTGAAATAGCCCTTGCCGATGAGATAGTCGTAAACCGGCCGCGCCGCCTCGCGGAACGGGTCCAGGTCGGCGCCCTCGATGAAGTTCGTCTCCAGGTATTCAGAGAGCTTGCGGATATACTCTTGCTCGCTCTGCCGATTCATGCGGTCGCTGTAGGCAATCGCCTCGCGGGCGGTTGCGTCGAAAATCCGCTGCAAGTCGGCGGGCAGCGATTCGTACCAGTCGAGGTTGACCATGAAGGGATCCGGCCCGGTGCTGTAGTTGGAGATCGTCAGATATTTCTGCACCTCGTGAATGCGCATGTCCCAGAGATTGGAGGGCGCGTTGTCCTGGCCGTCGATGACGCCCGTCTTGGCGGCCTGATAGACCTCGGTGAACGGCAGTTCCTGCGGGTTTGCGCCGAAGGCTTGCGCGGTAATCACATTCGCCTCTTGCGGGGGGACGCGCATTTTCAGGCCGATGAAATCTTCCGGGCGGCGTATCGGCCGCACGCCGTTCGTATGCGCGCGAAAGCCCTGCGAGATGCCGCAGGCCGGAACGTGAAAGCCGTTCTTGCGGGCATCGCGGTTGATGCGCGCGGCGAAAGCGCTGTTGACAAGCCGCAGCGCCTGATCCCAATCCTCGACCAGAAACGGCAGCAGAAACAGCGTGTACTTCGGCGAGGCGTCGGCGAAGAATCCGCCGCGGGTTCCCTGCAGAATGTTGAGCGCCACCATGTCCATCAGCTCGCGTTCCCGGCCGAGGACGCCCGAATAATACGTTTCGACGTCGATGCGGCCCCGGGCGCGCTTCTCGAGTTCTTCCTCGAAAAAGTCCATCGAGAGGCTGCGCGGGTGCTGCGGCGGCTGGGAATTGGCGTAGCGGAAACGGTGGACCGAGCGCTCGGCGCCGCAACACCAGAGGGCGAGACAGATGAAAACGGCAAGGCGGCGCACGGATTCGGAACAGTTTACTACTTCACGCGGGGCGGCTATGGATCGACCGCTTGGGAAAGCTCCCAAGATGTTAAACTTGTAGCGAAGTTCGTTTGTGCATGATGCGCAATCTCGCCTGGAAAGATTGGCGCCCCCCGGCATTGCAACGCAGCCTCGCGGGGAAACTCGGATCACTGCAATGGAAACCCGGGATGAGGCATAAAGCGCTCATTCCAAAGGTTGCGATCCTGGCGGCGGCGCTCGTTGCGGCCGCGGCGGCTGAATCGCCGGCAATCGAACGACTGCGTTCGGACGCAGAGCTGGAAGACGCCGTTGCGCAAGACGAACTGGGGATGCTGTACGCCAAGGGCCGGGGCGTTCCGCTGGACTACAGTGCAGCGTTGTGGTGGCTCCTCTGTGCGGCGGAGCAGGGGTACGCGGAGGGCCAATTCAACTTCGGGTC
The DNA here is from genome assembly GCA_958295955.1 of uncultured Bryobacterales bacterium. Taxonomy (GTDB): domain Bacteria; phylum Acidobacteriota; class Terriglobia; order Bryobacterales; family UBA6623; genus CATQHP01. The sequence goes on from OY282420.1 coordinate 533,854, forward strand.
GATGTATTACTACGGTCGAGGCACCCCTTGGCACTACCCGCCCGCGCTGAAGTGGTACCGCCTGGCGGCGGAGCAGGGGCATGCCGGAGCCCGATTCAAACTTGGATTAATGTATGCCAAGGGCCAAGTCTTTCCCCGAAGCTACCGAGAGGCGCTGACCGCGTGGAACTACTTGCGAGAAACGGTCGACTCGCCGGGACGCCTGGCCGCGCTGTTGGCTGTGGGAGCGGCCTGGGCCGGGGTGTTCGCGCTGCCCGGTTTGACCTATGTGATCGCACGGAGAAAGAGGGGCGCCTCGGCATGTCGTCCTCCGGAGCGCGGAGAGTCTGAAAAGGGATGAACGGACTCAACGCGATCAGGGAACGGCTCCGCCCGACCCGGGGCGCGGCCGCCCTTGTTCCGTTCGCCCTTTTCGTGACGGTGTTCCTCACCGGCATGGACCGGGAGCTCGTCCGCAACGGCCTGCTGCCCGTGCCCGGCATTGCTGTGATCGTCTCATGCATGGCTGCTCTTGCCGTTTGGCTTACAGTCGGCCCGGCAAGCTCGCGGGCCGGGCTTTGGCAGCGCGCCGCCCCCTTCCTGCGCTGCTATCGAACTTTCCTGGCGGCGTTTTTGGCGCTGGGCGGCCTCAGCCTGACACACTGGCTCGCCCGCCCCGATGCGGCTCTCAGGGATGTGCTGACCATCCCGGCTGCCTTCTGCACATGCGCCGCCGCCGCGATGCTGCCCATGCTGCCCCCTGTGCGGCGATGCCCGCAAGCCTACTTCCGGCTCGCCTTCGCGGTCTATTGTCTGAGCGTTGGGGTAGATGTCTTGCGGCCCGGTACGTTTTCTTTTCTGGAAACGAGGCCGGCCGGCTTGGCCATGGACCCCAACACGGGAGCTTATATGGTTTCCCTGCTGGCCGTGCCGCTGCTGGCCCACCGCCTCCCCTCCATAGCCGGCCTGTCCGTGCTGGGCTTGGCGGGTCTGACGATCTTTCTGACCTGGTCCAGGGGGGGGCTGCTGACCTATCTGGCGCTGTGCTGCGGTTACTTCCTGCTCGCGGTTGCGCGTTCTCCCGGCCGCCGTTTGTTCATCTGTCTCGCCTCCGGGGCCGGCGCCGTCCTCCTGGTCGTTGCCGCTTGGGCCTCAGCACAGTTCATTGGCGGCTCCGCGAACGCGGAAATCCAATACAGGGTCGACCTCCTGACCGGACAAGCGAGTTGGTTTCACGACCGTGTCGGCATCCACGAAGAGACCCGGATCGAAAAATTATCCGCACTGCATGACAGACTGCGATGGAACCTGGAAGGACAAGCCGCGCCGGCCCCGCGAACGGACGGCGAATACGTGTATATCGAAACGTTAAGATTCCTCCAATTGAAGAACGCTCTTAGAGCGATTGCGGCCTCTCCGCTCTGGGGGCACGGAACCCGGTTCAGCGGCCGCAAAGATATGCTTCCACACAATACGTACTTCGCAATGTGGATCGATTTCGGCCTTCCAGGTTTCATTCTCTATATTGCATTTCTGACCGCCGGTTTTCGCAGCTTCTACAGACTGCGCTTCCTGCCGGGCATGTTCCTGGTCGGTCTGCTGGTCTTCTGGAGCATGTTTAGCGGAACGATCTTCGACGAGTTCCCCTTGTTCATGATGTTGGGGCTGCTGCTGTCCCTGCCGCTGGAAAACGGCGGGAACGATCGCAAGCAAGCGGCGGCGCCGTCGTGATTGCGGCGTCGGGCGAGGGAGCGTTTGGCGAAGATACCGATTGCCGGCGCGGCCCTCAGCGAGCCGGGTTCTCGTACCAGACCACTCCCAGTTCCCTGCCCTGGTAGCCGCGCGCCAAGTACGGCCCCTTCTCTTCCAGCGTGACCACGTCCGGGTCGCCGTCCTCGTCGAGGTCGATGATCTGCACCAAGTCGAAAATGAAGCCTTCGGGGCCGCTGACCGACGTGGCTCGCCAGTGCTCCTCAGTCGGCTCGCGGTCGTACGACAACCAAATGACCCCGCTTTTGCCGTTGTCCGCATGCTCGCAGGAGACGACCAGATCCAGCCGGCCGTCGAGGTCGATGTCAGCCGCCCGGACGGCCTTGCCGCCGCCGGCGTTCGTCGGCATCGCGATGGCGTGGGTTTCCCATGCCGGCGGGAAACGCGCGGTGCGGCGGTGGTAGCGGACAGGCTCGCGCTTGACGGCGACGAGCACGTCTTCCAAGCCGTCGCCGTCGAGGTCAACGACGGCATTGTGCATCGCTTCGTAGGCATTCACGGCGCCGATGCGGTGTTCCGTCCAGGGCGCGGCGGCCGCCGCGGCCGCGCCGGGATTCTCCAACCAGAAAGCGCCGCGGCGCGGACCCCTGCGGTCGGTCGCCACGATATCGAGGTCGCCGTCGCCGTCGATATCGCTCGGCCGCAGCGTCATCAGCCAGCCGGCCCGATAGAGCGGACGCAGGCGCCAAGCGTGGAGGTCGCGGGGGTCTTCAGGCGCCTCGAACCAGCCGAGCCATGCGTCTTCCCCTTTCGCTCCCGCGATCAGATCGACACCGGCCTTGCCGTCCACCTGCATGGCAAAGGCAAACATCCATCGGCCCTCGCCCGCAGCCGCGGGAAGCTCCTCGGTTGTCCAGGCGTCCGCATCCAGCAGCCGCGAGCGGTCCGCGGGCGCCCAATGGACATAGATCGCGCGCGTCTCGCCCTCGCACGAGCTGACTACATCGAGATTGCCGTCGCCGTCCAGATCGACGAAAAAGGAATCTTCGGGGTCGCCGACTTCTCCGACGGTGACGGCCGGCCAGCGCTCGCGCACCCCGGATTCGCCCGGATTGAGATAAACCCGCACCTGTCCGCCCTGCTCCCAGGGAGAGGTGATGTCGAGTCGGCCGTCGCCGTCGATGTCGGCCGTGCGGACGCCGTCCGCTCCGAGCGAGGAATCGTCGATGACGTGGCGCGGCCAACCGTTTCCGACCGCTTCGAAATTGCCCGTCTCGGGCGCGCCGCAGCCCGCCGGAACGGCCGCGAGCAGCAATATAGGAGGGGAAAAGCCAACAAACGACATGGACGGAAACAGTGTACACGCCGCCGCGCGGAATCGACGCCATGCCGCTCCGGTGTAAACTGAACCGGGGATTGCGATGCACGCCGTTCGCTTGGCAGGGAAACGCAGCGCCGGCAGCCGATTTCTTTTTTCGGCGGCTCTGCTGTCCGCCGCGCTCCTGCAAGGGCAAGCCGTCCCGCCCGAGGCGGGATTCAACGGACGTTGGCTCCTCGTGCCCCAAGAGCACCCCGCGCAGCGCGTGCTCTGGCTCACGATCGAAGGCGCCGGCAGCGGCGCGGTCAGCGGTTTCGCGGTCGGCGGCGCTCCGGGCGAGGAGGTCGACCCGATCCTCGATGCCGCGATTGCCGACGGCGTGCTGACCTATCGGGTCGAGCATCGGCTCGGTAGCGGCGAGACGCTCCGGACCGAGTCGACGCGGTCTCACGCGCGGACGGACGGCGGCAAATTGCACGGCGCCACGCGCTCGGGCGACCCCGAGATGGAGTGGATAGGCTACCCCGCGCCCACGATCGCCGACCGCGACGACGGCTCGTGGCGCGAGGGCGAAGCGGTCGACCTGTTGGACGGGGAGAGCATCGAGGCGGCATGGTCCACGCTGCGGCCCGGCCGCGAAGCGGAATGGTCTCTCCGGGACGGCGTGCTGCGCAACCGCGGGACCGCCGACATTCTGGTTTCCAAAGAGAAATTCTGGAACTTCAAGCTCCATGCCGAATACCGCATCGGGTCGCGCGCGGACAGCGGCATCGGACTGCGCGGGCGCTACGAGATCCAAATCGCCGGCGACCACGAGAGCCCGCCTTCCAAAAAAGGGAGCGGCGCGCTGCGCGGCCGCATCGCGCCGAGCGTGAACGCCGGCAGACCAGCGGAAAGCCCGCAGACGCTGGACGTCACGCTGATCGGACGCGATCTGACCGTCGTGCTGAACGGGCGAAAAGTCATCGACAAGGCAACGGTCGAAGGCTTGACGGCGCTGGCGACCGATTGGCGCGAGGCCGAACCGGGTCCGATCACTCTGCAGGGAGACCGCGGAGCGATCGAATTCAGCAAGCTTGCGGTCCGGCGGCTCGAGCGATAGCTCGGCTTCGAAACATCCTGACAAAGAGAGCGATCAATCCGCCGCCGGTCGCCGATCCGAGGAGAGCGACAAGCGCCTGGAGGATGCGCCGTTGCGTTTCAATCTTGGCGCCGCGTCGGCTCGAAATCGACCGAAAAAATGCAGCAACGGATACGTTTCGCCGGCGGCTTCGCGCATAATGGAAACACTCATGAAACGTCTCGCCCCCGCTTTGCTTACGCTTGTTCTCGCGCTGCCGGCCTTTGCCGCGGAGCATCCCTTGCGGGCGCTCAATATCGAGTTCGGCATCAAAGACCACGAACCCCGCTCGTGGAACGGCTCGCTGAGCATCGACAAGGGGGAGATCGTCGAGCTTCGCGGACACCGGTTCAAGGAAGGCGAGTCGATCGGCGCGGACAACTCGTGGACGGCCCGCACCGACCCCTGGGTGCAACCGACGGGCGGCATGCATCCCCACGAACTTCCCTTCCCGCACGTCACGCGGGTGCAGACGGTCGGCGTGACGGTGTACTACCGCGCCCCCGAGGACGCCGTGATTTCCGTCAAGACGGTGAACGGCGACTTCTTTTTCCGGCCTGCCGACTTGCCGCCGTCGGACGCGATGCACATCCTGGCTACGCGCGTCGAGGTGCGCCGCGCGCCGCCGGTCGAGGCGGTGACGACGGACGAGTTCGAAGACGACTATTCCGTCATGGCCGTCTCCGGCGAAGGGGTTCTGTCGCTGGCCTGGATCGGCTACAAGAACGAGAACGATCAGGTTTTCGTTCGGGAGCGGAGCAACGGCTCCTGGGGCGAGATCGCCCGCGTGCCGGGCGCTTCAGGAGATTTGCAGGGACCGGCCGCGGCCTACGACGCCGAGGGCGGGCTGCATCTGGTCTGGTCCAAGCGTTTCGAGGGGAATTGGCGCCTGATGCATGCCGTACGATCCGGGGGATCGTGGAGTCCTCCCCAAGCGGTTACATCGGGCGAGGGCAACAACCTCTTTCCCGCCATGGCGAGCAACCGCGGGGGAAACCTGCACGTCGCCTGGCAAGCGGCGCGCAAGGGCTTTTCGGCGATCTACTACAAATCGTTCGACGGCGCGGCCTGGTCCGCAGAGGTTCCGTTGAGCGATCCCGGAGCGGCGGCGAACGAGTGGCGCCCCGCTATCGCCACCGATACCAAAGGCGCGGCCTGGGTCGTCTGGGACAGCTATGAAGGCGGCAGCTACAACATCCGCCTGAGAGCGGTGCGCGAAGGGCGCGCCGGCGATTTGCTGAAAGTCACCGATACGCCCCGCTATCACGGCAGCCCCAGCATCGCCGTCGACGCCGCAGACCGCGTTTGGATCGCCTACGACGAATCGGAGGAAAACTGGGGCAAGGATACGGGTTTTCTGCTGCGGGGCGGGACCGGCATCTATCAGTCGCGCGCCTGCCGCATCGCCGTCTGGAACGGCAGCGAGTGGCTGGCCCCGCTGGACGATGTGAACCGCCGCTTCCGGCCGAGCGTCCGGCGTTACGTGCAGACGCCGAAACTGGCGCCCGACAACCGCGGCCGCATGTGGCTGTTGCTGCGGCCGCGGGTGCGCGCGACCAAGCCGGAGTCGCTTTGGGCGGCGGGAGGCAAATGGGAAGCGGCGGCGACCTATTATTCCGGGGGGCGCTGGGCGGACCCGTTCGGCATCCCCGAAAGCGTCGGGCGTAACGAGGGACCCTTGAATGCGGCCGCCGGACCCGGCGGCGAGATGTTCGCCTCATGGACAACGGATCAAAAACTCTGGGGCGGGCCGGCCTTCGGCCACTACCCCAAGGAAAACCAAATCTTCTTCGCCGAACTTTCCGGACAATTCCGCGCGGAGAAGATCGAGCCGTTCGTCCTCGGTCCGCGCGGCAAAGAAAATCCGGCGATGCTGCCGACCGAACCGCGCGAAGCCGAGCAGGTCGCGGCGATTCGCAACTACACGATCCGCTCCGGCGGAAAGCGCTACAAAATCTACCGCGGAGACATGCACCGCCACACCGACATCTCACTCGACGGCACGGGCGACGGCTCGCTCTACGACGCCTTCCGCTACATGATGGACGCGGCGGCGATGGACTTTTTCCTGGTAACGGATCACAAGGGATCGAACGACACGGAGTACAGTTGGTGGCGGACCGAGAAGGCCGAGGACATGTTCCACGTGCCGGGCCGGTTCGTGACGCTGTTCGGCTACGAGCGCAGCCTGTCGTACCCCAACGGCCACCGCAACATCATCCTGGCCGAGCGCGGGCACAAGCCGATTCCGATTACTCGAGAAGAACGCGACTCCAGCACCGGGCCGTTTCTCTACGACGCCCTGCGCAAGCAAAACGGCATCGCCACTTCGCACACCTCGCACACGACGATGGGCACCGACTGGCGCGACAACGACCCCGAGCTGGAGCCGATCGTCGAGATCTTCCAGGGCGCGCGCACGTCGGCCGAACATGAGGGCGCGCCGCTGGCGTCGTCCGCCGCGCGCACCGACCTTTGGGCCGGCAACTACCGCCCCAAGGGTTTCGTCTGGCTGGCTTGGGAAAAAGGCTACAAGCTCGGCGTACAGGCCAGCTCCGATCACGTCTCGACGCATACTTCGTACGCCATGGCGCTCGCCGAGGACTACACCCGGCAGGGCCTTGTCGACGCCATGCGCAAGAGGCACACCTACGCCGCGACGAGCAACATCATTCTCGACTACCGCATGCGCGTCGACGACGGGGAATGGATTCAGGGGGACGAGCTCGCCGCGTCGTCCATCCCGACCGTGACGGCGGTCATCCGCGGCGCCGGCGATATCAAGGAAGTCGCCGTGGTGCGCGACAACCAATACGTCCACGTGCGCGCGGGCGACGGCGAACGCATGGAGTTCGATTTCCGCGAGCAGTCGCTCGAGGCGGGCGAGCACTACTATTACGTCCGCGTCGAGCAGGAGGACGGGAACGTCGCCTGGTCGAGCCCGATCTGGGTCACGAAACGGTAGTCGAACCGCGCGCGGGACCGGGGACAATCGGCGCGGCGATAGACGAAGCCTCGGCGTCGCCGGCCGTTGCGGGCGCCGCCGCATGAATGCGAAAGACGGTGCGATGCCGACATGCTCGGCAAACAATCTCACACTGCAAGATCGTCGAAAGACCGCTGAGAGTGGGAACGATCGAGGGCCTACGGCGTGGCTCGCAGAGTCTTTAAATCCTCTCGGATCGCCGCTGCCATTTGCGCCTGCCCCATTGCCTCGGCCATTACGAGGGCCTGCGCAGCGTATTCGATCGCCACATCTTTGCGCCCGGCGCGAACGTGAGCATCGGCCAGCGTGTAGAGAAATCCCGGCGTCCGCTCGTCCTCGCCGACCAACGTCCGTTCCAGGTGGGCGATCGCTTCATCTATCTTGCCCGCCGCCGCCAGATGCCGTCCCATCTGAAAATTCGCCAAGCGGTCATTCGGGTGGTACTCGAGCGCTTGCTGGAAGTGTTGGACCGCTTCGGCGGCGCGCCCCAACGTGTCGAGGGTGGACCCCAGACTGAGGTGCGCGTCGGCTGAGAACGGATTGATCTCCAAGGCTCGCCGAAAACTCTCGGCCGCCTCGCGCGGGCGCTTCCTCAAGGTCTGAATCGTTCCCCAATTGTTGTGCAACTCCTCGATTTCCGAGTTCAGCTCCAACGCCCTTCGGTAGTGGATTTCCGCTTGCTCGAATCGGGCAAGGCGGCCAAAAGCAGCGACCAGATTGACATGCGGCTGTACGAACTCCGCATCCAGATCGATCGCCTTCTCGTAGAACTCGATGGCTTCGTCCAGGCGGCCCTCGGATTCAAGCCGCCTGCCTTCGCTGTGATGCCGGTATTGGTCAGCCCGCAAGCTCTCGACCTCTCGAAAAACCGGGTCGTCGATCGGCGGCAGGGGGCGTTCGTAGTTCTCCGACAGGGCCAGATGCCTTTGCGATGACTCCTGATCGCCCGCGTCCCGATAAGCCATCGCCAGTGCGTAGTGCGGCGCGCCGGATTGCGGCGCCAGTTCGCAAGCCTTGCGCAGAATGCGTATGGCTTCCCGAGCCGCGTTTTGCCGCGAAAGGACTTGGCCGAGTCCGTAGTAGGCCGCGGGAGCGCGCGGCGACAGATGCAGAGCCGCTTCGAAGGAGCGGCTGCTCTCGTTCAGCCGGTCGAGAGACAGCAGCGCCTCACCGAGCCGAATGGAAGCGGCGGGGTACTCGTTTAGCGTGAGCGCTCGCCTGAAAGCGTCGACCGCCGCTTCCGGATCCCCGGCCTCTGCTTGAACGATGCCCAGATAATACGGCCAGCGGAAGTCGTCCGCGTCAAGGATTTGAGCGCGAAGGAAACAGGCTTTCGCCCCATCGCGGAACTCATAGGATTGCAGCAGCATGCCCAACCGTCCATTTGCGGATGCCGCTTCGGGATTCCGCTCCAGATCGTGGAGAATCCGGCTGACGACCGGTTGGGACCCGGCGGGGAAATCCGCCGGGTTCACCGGGGGGATTTTCGGCAGGGGCGCATTGTATCCGCAACTGCAAACGTGCAGGAGCGCCGACCCGCACAGAAGCGCCGGAATAGCCGCTCGGAGGCTCACGGACTCATGTTAGTCCAGTCCCGGCATCCCCGGAATGAAAAACTCCCGGCAGCGATGCGTTGCGCTTCGCAGCGCGAGGCGAGCCGCATCAGCCTGCCAACAACCAGGATCGCTCGCAAACGACGCTTGACCGCACGGGGGCTTTCTGCTATACAAGAGACGCGAGGATTTTACAAATGTTAAAAACATTCAATGTGCCGCTGCGTCTTGCCGTGTGTTCGGCGTGCTTGACTGCCGGTCTTCTGGGCCAAGTCGAGTCTGCGCGTATCATCGGCAACGTGACCGACCAGTCCGGGGCGGTGATTCCCGGAGCCGCGGTGACGATCACGAACGTCAACACCAACATCAGTTATCGAACCGAAACAAACGCGACAGGACGTTATGAGTCTGTCCCCCTGCGCATCGGACCTTATCGGGTAGCCGCCGAGCAGTCCGGATTCAAACGCGTAGTGCGCGATGGCGTCATCCTGCAGATCCAGGAGACGGCGGAAGTCGATTTGATTTTGGAGGTCGGCGTGGTGACCGAAGCTGTCGCCGTCACCGCCGACGCACCGCTGTTGGTCACCACGGAAGCGACCCAAGGCCAAGTGATTGACAACCAGAAAATCGTGGACTTGCCGCTGAACGGCCGCGACTACATCCAGTTGGCCTTGCTCTCGGCGGGGGCGGTCCAACCGCACCCGGGCTCCCGTTTCGGAGGTTTCAGCGCCGGCGGCGTGCGTGCCGGGCAAAACAACTACATCCTTGACGGCATCGACAACAACAACATGCAGAATGCGGCACAGGGCCGACAGGCAGAAACCGTGAAGCCGTCCGTGGACGCCATTCAGGAGTTCAAGGTGTCCACCAACGGCTTTTCCGCCGAATACGGCCGAGCGGCCGGAGCCGTGGTGAACGTAAGCATCAAATCGGGAACAAACGAACTGCACGGCACCGCCTACGAGTTTCTACGCAACGAGAAGCTGGACGCGAAGAACTTCTTCGATTCGCCCACGGCGCCAAAACCGCCCTTCAAGCGAAACCAGTACGGCTTTTCACTCGGCGGCCCGATCGTCAAGAACAAGACATTCGCTTTCGGCGATTACGAAGGGAGCAGAGTTCGCGAGTCTCGTACCGTAACGAGTACAATCCCCACGCCCGATTTCGTTGCAGGCAATTTTTCCTCGCTCCTGCCGGGAACGAGGGTTTATGACCCCGCTACCTACAATGCAGACACCGGCCGGCGGCAGCCGTTCCCTGACAACATCATGCCGGCTTCAAGATTCGATCCCATCGGCTCCAAGCTGGCGACATTCTACCCGCAGACGAACCTGCCCGGACTGAGGAGAAACTTCCTGTTTAATCCCGCCGATTCGGAAGACCTGAACCGTTGGGACACCAGAATCGACCACAACCTGGGAGCCAACGACACACTCTTCGGCAGATACAGTTGGCAGCGTCTGTTTGCGCCCTCATCGCCCAACCTGCCGGCTCCGGCGTTCGGCGGGGGAGCCAACGCCAGCGACTTTGGTCATAACGGCCGCAATGTCGCGTTGGGATGGAATCATATTTTCTCGCCCACGTTGATTATGTCGACGAAAGCCGGTTGGAACAAGATCTTCACGCGCCGGGAATCGGCCCTTGGCGATGACAGAAACGTGAATGCGGATCTGGGTTTGAAGGGAGTCAATCAGGTCATTCCCGGCATGGCGCAGTTCGGCGTAGCGGGGTTCAGCACTCTCGGCATCGGCCCGTTCAACCCCAACCACATCGGTTCCCGAAATTGGCAGGTGAACAGCGACATCACCTGGATACGCAACAACCACAGTGTGAAATTCGGGTTCAATTTTCAACGCTTGTGGCGCTTCCTGTTCAACCCGCGTCAATCGATCGGTGTTTTTACCTTCGACGGCGGTTACACCCGCAACACCGAGACTGTCCGGGAAGGAAATTCGGCGGCGGATCTACTGCTCGGCACCGCGTCAGCGGCGCAAGTGTCGAATACGGCCACGATGGACGAGCGTGCGCCCTACTATGATTTCTATATCCAGGACCAATGGCGGGTGTCGCAAAAACTGACCCTGAATCTAGGGGTGCGTTACGAGTTGCATATGCCTTGGGAGGATATCAACCAACACAAGCTCAATGTGGATTTTGCCGATCTTGCAAACCCTACCCTGATCTTGGCTCAAGCAACAGGCTCACGATTTGACCGGACGTTGGTCCATACGGACAAGAACAATTTCGGCCCACGCTTCGGCTTTGCTTATCGGGCCACGGGGAAGACGGTCTTGCGAGGCGGCTACGGCGTGTACTACGGAAACGCCGTCTTTCAAGGCGTGCTCGCCCTCAATCCGCCGTTTCATTATCGGGCGAATATTTCGACGGACCGCATCAATCCCACCATTCGTCTCGTGGACGGGCTGGAGCCGGGTCTCGCTACTCCTGCAAATGCACGCAACATCGCCATCTCCGCACAAGAGTTGGCAGGGCACTTTCCCTATGCCCAGCAATGGAACTTTTCCATTCAGAATCAACTGCCCGGCGACATGTTGTGGGAAGTGGGGTACTTTGCGAATACGCTGCACAAAGAAGCCCGCCGAACGCAGGGGAACTGGGCGCTTCCGGGACCCGGAAACGTGAATCGGCGCCGGCGCTACACGTCGATCCTCGTTCCCGGCGATGATGTCGTTATCGGACCATTAGCGGGATGGGGCGTTCTGGAACGCAGCGCCAACGCCAACTATCACTCGTTCCAAACGAAGGTCGAGAAGCGCTTGTCGCATGGACTGAGCTTCTTGACGTCCTATATCTGGTCCAAGGCTATCAATGATGGACGCGGAGCGGCCGACTCAGGCGGAAACGGCAATCTCGAACCGCAGAATCCGCGCGACTTGCGCGCAGAACGGGGACTGGCGGACGAGCATATCGCCCACCGTTTCGTCGGCAGCTATGTTTACGAACTGCCGTTTGGCCGCGGCAAGAAATTCATGACGGATGCGCCTTCGATCGCGAACGGAATCCTTGGCGACTGGGTGGTTGCGGGCATCACGACACTAACGAGCGGCCGGGTGGTTAATTTGACGGTCAGGGGCAATCCTTCGAACTCCGGCGACCCAAACCGCCCGAACGTTTTGCGCGATTGGCGCCTGGATGGAGACCGCCGGACGCTCGACGAGTGGTTCGACACCTCGGCCTTCGAGCCGAACGCCCGCTTTACCTACGGCAATGCCGGGCGGAATCTGATTGAGGGTCCCGGACAGGTGAACTTTGATTTCTCGATCTACAAGAACTTTCCGATTAGCGAAGACATGCGCGTTCAGTTCCGGTTCGAAGCGTTCAACTTCTTCAATACTCCGGCCTTCGGGGTTCCTAACGTTCAGGCCGGAAACAACAACTTCGGCTTGATCAACTCCGCCGGGCGTCCGAGAAACCTGCAGTTCGGCCTGAAGTTTATTTTCTGACGTGGATGCGGACAATCCGTGAAGCTCTCTCGGCAATACAGTCGTACAGTCGCACTCCCAGCAGCTTCCAGCTTCCGGCCCCCCGCGTCCGCGCCGCGCCCCAACACCGTCGCCATCGCGGCCGACGACCTCGGCTACGGCGATCGCGGATACTACGCCGCGGCATGAATGCGAAAGACGGTGCGATGGTGAGCGCGCAGGGACTCGAACCCGGAACCTAGTGATTAAGAGTCACTTGCTCTACCAATTGAGCTACGCGCCCGCCCGGACTCTTCTTCCCAGGATAACCGCGCGGGGGCGTCAAAGGCAACACCGGCGGCTGCGGTCTTACGCCGCGGCCTCCTCGGCCTTGCGCATGACGCGCAAAGCGTTGCCGCCCATGATCTTCTCGACCTCGTCCGCGGAAAACCCGCGCTCCCCGAGCGCCGCAACGAGATTCGGGGTTTCGCCGATGTCGTCCAGACCTGCGGGCACCTTGAGACCGACGCTGTCGTAGTCGCAGCCGATGCCGACGTGGTCGATTCCGGCCACGGTCGCCGCGTGTTCGATGTGGTCCGCCAATCTGGCGAGCGGCAGCCGGCCGATCTTTTCGACCTCGGCTTTTTCCAGCTTCCAAAGCTCTTCCGAGAGCCGCTGCTTGTCGTCGGCGAACTGCTTGCGCACCGCGCCGCGCCGCCGCCCGATCTCGCGCAATTGCGGCAAACGCGAGCGGTAGTCGTCGTCGAGCATGGCGGCGTAATAGGCGACGCCCAGCACTCCGCCGTTTTGGGCCAGAGCCTTGAGCATGTCGTCGGTGAGATTGCGCGGATGGCCGGCAACCGCGCGGCAGGCCGCGTGAGTATTGAGAATCGGCGCGGCGGAAGTCTCGACTACGTCGTAGAACGCCCGGTCCGAGGCGTGCGACATGTCGATCATCATGCCCAGCCGGTTCATTTCCTTGACGACTTCTCTACCGAAGTCGGTCAGCCCTGCGGGGCCGTCGTCGTACTCGGCGGCGCCGACCCAGGGGGTATTGCCGCTATGGGTCAGGCCCATGTAGCGCGCCCCGAGGCGGTAGAGTTGCCGCAGCACCTCGAGGCTGGAGTCGATCATGTGGCCGCCCTCGACGCCTATGAATACGGCAATCTTGCCGCCGCTGCGCGCGCTTGCGACGTCGTCGGCCGTCGTCCCCATAAAGAGTTCCGCCGGATGGCGCCGCACCTCCTCGACGATGGTGTCGATGATCCGCAGGGCTTGCTTCACCGCTTCGAGCGGCGTCTGGCTGCGGGCCGACGTGGAGACGGCGAAAAAGCCCGCGTGGAGGCCGCCCTTGCGCATCTTGGGGATATCGACGTGGGTGTATTCGCGGCTCTCGGCCAGGTCGAGACCCTCGTTGAGAATGCGCGACGGCGTGTCGATGTGCAGATCGACGTAGAGCGGTCCGGCGGGCGCTTCCGGCTCGGGAGACGGATCGCGCGGCGCGGCGCAGGCGCCGAGCAGGGCGGCGGCGGAAACTCCCCATTCGCGTCGGGTCAGCATGGCGTTCCGATTATACCCGCAGGCGCGCCGGCGCTACACCGTCTTCGGGTCGGGATGCTTCCAGGGCGCGCGGTACGGCCTCGCCAGCATCCGCGTCGCCTGCTTGTCGCCGATCACCTCGTGCTTGACCGGGTCCCAGCGCAGCGACCGCCCCAGATCGAGCGAGAGGTTGGCCAACAGGCAGCACGCCGTCGAAATATGCCCTTGTTCGATGTCGGCGACCGGCTTCGCACGGTTGTCGATGGCGTCCAGGAAGTTGCTCATGTGATCGCGCAGGACGGGGAACTCGTGCCAACCCAACCGGGATTCCACGTTGTCGATCTTGTCCGCCGCGTGCTTCTCCTTCTCGGTCACGGCTTCCACGCGAATCCGCTTGGCGTCCTTGGCGACCGGTATGAACTCCCACTTCGTGGTGGAACCCTTGAACACGCCTTTCTCGCCGTAGATGAAATAGGCCCAGGGGTAGTCCGGATCGACCGGCGGCCCCCAGTTGCGGTGCGTCCAGACGACGTTGAGCTCGGGGAACGAGAACGTCGCCGTCTGCGTATCCGGGGTGTTGGCCTTGCTTTCCTTGTCCACGAAAATGCCGCCGGTCGAATAGATTTCCCGCGGCCAGCCGAGATCGAGCGTCCAGCGCACCAAGTCGATCATGTGAATGCACATATCGCCGATGACGCCGTTGCCGTATTCCATGAAGTAGCGCCAGCGCCGGGGGTGGGTCCACTGACAGAAAGGCCGCATCGGCGCCGGGCCGGTCCACGTCTCGTAGTCCAGATGCGGCGGAGGGTCGATGTCGGGCGGATTGCCGCGTTTCCCTCTGTACACGTAGCAGCAAACCTCGGCGTGCGAAATTTTGCCCAGCATCCCGTCCTGAATGCGCTTGCGGGCCTCGATCAGATGCGGCGCCGAACGCCGCTGCGTGCCGACCTGCACGACTCTGCCGTACTTGCGGGCCGCGGCCGTCATCGCCTGCCCCTCGATCACGTCAACGGAAATCGGCTTCTGCACATAGACGTCCGCCCCGGCCTGCATGGCGGCAATGGCGGGCAGGCAGTGCCAGTGGTCCGGCGTGGCGACCTCGACAATATCGAGCTCTTCCTGCTTGAGCATCTCGCGGAAGTCCCCGTAAGTGCGCGGGGTCTTCCCGGACTTGTGCCGGCCGGCCGCGGTCTCGGCATCCGCCGCCAGGCTTTTCTTGTCGGGGTCGCAAAGCGCGGCGATCTCGACGTCTTCCACTTGCACCAGCCGGAACAAATCGTTTTTGCCGTACCAGCCGCTGCCGATGAGGCCGACCCGGCGGGGCTTGGCGGCGGCCCGCGCGCCCATCAGGGTCATGCCGGCGGCGGCGGTCTGCACGAAGCGGCGGCGGTCGATCGGATTGACGGTCATAATGAAGCTCCCAGACAAACGCTACCACAAAAAACGGAAGGCAAACGGCTTGTCCATCCGGGGTTCTCTGCTCATAATGGAGGCATGAGTCAACGGAGGATGGCGTTCCCGCGCCTCATTGCAGCGCTCGGCGCATTGCTTGCCGCGCAAGCGGTTTCGGCGCCGCATGCCTTGGCCCAACCCGTGACCCCCGCGGACCTCGAGAGCGCGGCGGACAACAACAGCGCCTGGCTGATGTACGGCCGCGACTACTTCGCCCAGCGCTATGTCGCGCTCGACCGGATCAATCCGGCGAACATCGACCGCCTGCATCCGGTTTGGGCATTCGCCACCGGCGGAGAGAACCGCGGCCTCCAAGCGACCCCGCTGCTCCATGAGGGCGTGCTCTACGTTTCCGCCGACGGATCGCGTGTTTTCGCCATCGACGCGCGCACAGGGGCGCAGAAATGGCAATTCGACCCCAAGATATCGTCCGCTGCCGAGCGGGTTTACTGCTGCGGCGCGATCAACCGCGGCGTCGCGCTTTTCGGGGATCGGGTCTTCATCGGCACGCTGGACGCGCGGCTCGTCGCTCTCGACCGCGAGACCGGCGCAGTCTCCTGGGAGACGCAAGTCATCGACTGGCAGCAGGGCTACAGCATCACCGGGGCGCCTCTGGTTGTCAAGGACATGGTGCTGACCGGCGTCGCCGGAGGAGAATTCGGCATCCGCGGCTTCGTCAAGGCGTTCGATGCGCAAACCGGCGCGTTGCGCTGGACAACCCATACGATTCCCGGACCCGGCGAAGAGGGCAACGAGACCTGGCCCGGCGACACCTGGAAGAACGGCGGCGGTTCGACCTGGACTACCGGCGTCTATGACCCCAAACTCGAGCTGGTTTACTGGAACACCGGCAATGCCGCGCCGTGGAATTGCCAAGTGCGCAAGGGCGACAACAAGTGGACCGCGGCTACCGTCGCCCTGGACGCCGACAGCGGGCGGATCGCCTGGGGCTACCAATACACGCCGTGGGACTGCTGGGACTACGACGCCGTCAGCACGCCGGTGCTGGCCGACCTCGAGCTTCCCGGCGAAGGTCCCGTCAAGGCGCTGTTCCACCACGACAAGAACGGCTTCTTCTACGCCTTGGACCGCACTGACGGGAGATTTCTCTACGCCGATCCCATCGTGCCCGGCATCAACTGGACGTTGGGGCTCGATCCCGAAACGGGCCGCCCCAAGATCAACCCGGACATGGTCGCCGAATCGGGCGGTCCGGAAGTCGGCCCGATCGTGCCCAGCCTGGAGGGGGCGATCGACTGGCAGCCCCTGGCCTACAACCCTGAGTTGCAAACCCTGTATTTCATGTCCAACCAGTGGGCCATGGGCTACAAGTTCTGGGCGGAAGACAGCTTCGCGCCCCCCACTACCGGAGAGTGGTACCTCGGCGCGGATTATCAGCAGTACCTGACCAGCGAGAACCCCGGCAATTTCGTTGCCTTCGATGTCACGACGCGCAAGATCGTCTGGCGCCGGACGAGCCCCGCGCCGTTCTGGGCCGGCGCGCTGGCCACTTCGAGCGGACTGGTTTTCACGGGAGACATGCGCGGCTACTTCATGGCCTTGGACGCGCGCACCGGCACGCTGCTCTGGCAGTTTCAGACCGGCTCCGGCATCATCGGCAGCCCGATCTCGTACGAACTCGACGGCGTGCAGTACGTGGCGGTTCCCTCGGGGGGCATCGGCGGAGACATGACGTTCTACTACACCGAACCCAAGGCGGGGAATATCTGGGTGTTCGCGCTGGACGGCGGCGGTCCGGCGCAGGTTGCTCCCGGCACGAATCTCACGGTGCTCGAAGGCGGACTGCCGCGGGTGGGCGAGCCGGGCCACACGCTCGGCGGCCGGGTGCTGCCCGGCTATGGATTCCCGGAATCCGCAGGAGGCGAGCCGGTCGCGGCGGACGCGGGCACGGAAGCGGCGAGCATTTACCGGGCGCGCTGCATCGGCTGCCATAAATCCGGCGGGGGCAGCGGCCCGAACCTCTTCCCGACCAGCCTCGACCCCGATCAGTTCGTCGAAAGAGTGCTCAAAGGCGGCAACGGGATGCCGGCGTTCTCTGAAGTGCTGAGCCGGGAGCAGATCTTGCAGATTCACGCCATGGCCGCTTCCCGCGACCGCTTCTGAACCTGCTTCGGAATCCGGCGATGTACGACGCCATCGTCATCGGTGTGGGCGGCATGGGCAGCGCCGCCGTGTTTCACCTTGCCCGCAGCGGTCTCAAGACGCTGGGCATCGAGCAATTCGACATTCCGCACAGTTACGGCTCGTCGCACGGCTCGACCCGCATCTTCCGCTCGGCGTATTCCGAGGGCGCCGAATACGTCCCGCTGCTGCGCTCCGCCTATGCCTACTGGCGGGAACTGGAGGCGGTCGCCGGAAAATCCATTCTGCGCCTCACCGGCGGACTCGACATCGGCGCCGCAAAGAGTTGGACGGTCGAAGGCTCCCGCAAGTCGTGTCTGGCGCACGGGTTGGAATTCGAGGAACTCGACGGCGGCGAGGTCAACCGCAGGTTTCCCGGCTACCGCCTGCCGACCTCCGCGCGCGCCGTCTATCAGGCCCAAAGCGGGTATCTGCTCTCCGAGTCGGCCATCGCGGCTTACGCGCAGGCCGCCCGAGACCGGGGCGCCGAGATCCGCGTCGGCGAACGCGTGCGGAGTTGGCGCCGCGACGCCGGCGGTCTGTGCGTCGAGACCGACGCAGGCGCCTACAGAGCCGCGCGCTTGGCGATTACCGCCGGATCATGGACCGGCAAGTTGTGCCCGCCGTTGCAGTCCCTGTGCCGGCCGGAGAGGCAGGTCATGTTGTGGACCGCCCCGGCGGCGCCCGCGCTCTTCGCGCCCGAAAAATTCCCGATCTTCAATCTGGAAGCGCCGGGCGGGCGCTTCTACGGCTTCCCCGACCATCGGGGAGAAGGATTCAAGATCGGCAAATACCATCACTTGCGGCAGTACGTGGACGATCCGGACCGAGTCGACCGCGAATGCGGCGCCGCGGACGAGGCGGTTCTGCGCGAAGCCGTCCAAGAGTATTTCCCGGGCGCAAACGGACCGGCCCGCAGACTTCAGGCATGTCTGTTCACCAACAGCCCCGACGAGCATTTCATTCTCGACCGCTACCCCGGAGAGGCGGACGTATTCGTGGCCGCCGGTTTCTCCGGCCACGGCTTCAAATTCTGCAGCGTGATCGGCAAGATCGTAGCCGAGTTCTGTCTGGATAAGCCGTCAAGTTGGGACATCCGGCGCTTTCGTCTGTCCCGGCTGTCCGACGCATTCGCTGCGGCGCCCCCGCAAGTCGGGCGGTGAAAGCCCGCGGGCGCCGCGGCTGCGGCTACTCCTTGAGTTGCTTCTCGATCGCCGCGGCGACCTGCTCCGCCAGCAGCCGCGAACCCTCGGGCAGGAAGTGTACGTTCGCCTCGCGCTGAATTGCCGCCAGACGCGGCAGCGCGAAGGCGTACAGGTCGTTCACCGCAACCCCGCGCTGCGCCATGATGCGGGCGGCGGCCGCGTTGTATTCCCGCACCTCGGCATTCTTTCGCGGGGGCGACAGCGGCGCCTCGGGCACGGGCGTGGTGGACGCCCAAATCAGCTTGGCGCCGGTCGCTTGCAGCCGTTCGACGAGCCGTTCGAGGTTACGCTCGTAAATATCCAACTCGACCTGCTTGCGGCCGTCGTCCATGTATTTGAGATCGTGCAGCCCCCAATTGAAATGAATTGCGTCCCATTTGCCTTTGCCGAGCCAGGCATCGATCTGCTCGACGCCGCGGGACGTCGGCCCGCCGTTCACGGGGATGCGGTGAACGTTGGCGGCGCCCGCGAGCAGCGCCCGCGCCGGCAGCGTGTAGCCTATCGAAATCGAGTCGCCGATCAGCAAAACCCGGGGCAGCCCCGGCGCATCCTCGATGGGCGCAAACGCGGGGCGCGCGTCCTGGGCGCGAATCGGCCCCGGCAAAACGAGCGCGGCGGCAAGAACGAGCGTAATCGGCTTCACGCTGCGATTATAGTGCAACGCTTCGCGGACTTGCGGCTGCAAGAGGGGACGCTCATCGCGGCGCCGAGTTCGACGAAGAACATTTCGACGAAGAACATTTCGACGAAGAACATAGACAGGCCGGCGCAGCCGGCAAGCCGCCTAGCCGCCTAGCGCAAGATCGGGCCGGCGGGCGCCAAGCCGTCCGCGGTCAATATCTGGAAATGGTGGATGCCGTGATCGTTGGCGTCAACATGTTTCCAGACGATTTTCTTCCGGCGGTCGACCTCGAATAACTTGATCTCTCCCGCTGCGGCGTGGTAGCTCGTGAGCACCGTGTTGCCGTTGCCGAGCCGCTGGGCGCCGCAGGCGTCGTCATAGGGCTCGCCCGGCAGATCGTCGTTGGTGACGCTCCATACGACCTTGCCCTCGGGATCGATCTCGGCGGCCGTATTGGCCAAGGTGAAAGTCGTCAAGGTATTGCCGTCGGGCAGCCGGATCGCCGTGAACGGCCAGTGCGGCGTATCGAACGACCAGACGACTTCTCCTTGCGGCGTGTACTCGCGGAGTTGCTTCTCGCCCATTACCGGAACCAGGTAATTGCCGTTCGGCAGCTTGCGCGTCATGCGCGTTTGCAGGTGATGGTTCTCCGTCTGACAAGCGATCGAGACTTCATGCAAGACCCGGCCCGAGCGGTCGATTTCCAGGATTCGCGGATTGTCGCCGGCCTCCGTCAACAGGATGCGGCCGCCGGCCAGCGGCTGCACGGTGTTGACCTCCGATTGCGTCCCGGGGAACTCGAAAACCGTATTTCCGGCGCGGTCAACCTCGATTGCCGCGCCTCCGTCGGCCTCGCCCGGACTCTTCGCCAGCAAAACGTTGCCGCCGGGCAGCGCCCAGCCGTCGCGGGTTGCGCCGGCGTATTGCCATATCTTCCTGCCGGCGCCGTCGAGAATATAAGTTTCCTTGCCGGTAGCGAGGAACGAGCGCCCTGCGGCCGCCCGCGCAACGACGGCCGACCCGGCAAGGGCGAGAAAACTTCTGCGATTCATCCCGTCGATGGTAGCGCACCGGCCGGCTGCCGCGGCGCGGGCTTTTGCAAGCCCCCAGTCGGCGCCCGTAACCAACGGTCTTCCGCGTACCGCCTTTGCTACATTGAAGAAGGCGTCAAGATCGCCGCCGAACTCCGCATGGCGCAGACTCTCGATCCGTTGACGGCAATTCCCAGCTTGGACGACACGCAGGCCGGCAACTACTTCGTCTCCAACTACCCCCCGTTTTCGGTTTGGAGCGGAGACCATGCCTCCTCTGCCGTGTCGCGGCTGGGAAAAGCCGGAAACGCGGAAACGCCGCTGGGCCTCTACATTCACCTCCCGTTCTGCCGGAAACGCTGTAATTTCTGTTACTTCCGGGTTTACACCGACAAAAACCACAACGATATCCAGCAGTATCTTGAGGCGGTGATCCGAGAAGCCCGGCTGGCCGCGCAGCAAGACTTCGTCGCGGGCCGAACCCTCGATTTCATTTACTTCGGCGGGGGAACGCCGTCGTATCTGTCCGCAAAGCAGT
Organism: uncultured Bryobacterales bacterium; assembly: GCA_958295955.1. Lineage (GTDB taxonomy): Bacteria > Acidobacteriota > Terriglobia > Bryobacterales > UBA6623 > CATQHP01. Next base: position 554,471 of record OY282420.1, read on the forward strand.
TGACGCACCTGATGAGCGGACTGAAAGACGCGCTTCCCTGGGAGTCGCCCCGGGAAGTCGCCTTCGAGTGCGAGCCGGGCACTCTGAGCGAGCACAAGCTCGAAGCCATCCGCGATTTCGGCGTCAACCGGCTCAGCCTCGGCGTCGAGAATTTCGACGACGACATCCTCGAGTCGAACAACCGCGCGCACCGTTCCCAGGAAATCCACAGAGCATGGGAATGGCTCGAGAAGATAGACTTCGCGCAAGTCAATCTCGATCTGATCGCCGGCATGGTGGGCGAGACCGACGCCAACTGGCGGCGCTGCATCGACGAGACCCTTCGCCTCGCGCCCGAAGCGGTCACCGTTTATCAGATGGAGATACCCTACAACACGACCATCTTCAAGGAAATGAAGCAAAAGGGAAGCGCTGCCGCTCCCGTTGCGAACTGGGCGACCAAGCGCCGTTGGGTAGGCGAGGCATTCGCGGCGTTCGAAGCCGGCGGCTATCAGATCGGCAGCGCCTACACCGCCGTCAAGGATTCTTCGACGATCCGCTTCGTCTATCGCGACCAACTCTGGAACGGCGCGGACATGCTCGCCCTGGGCGTCTCCTCCTTCGGGCACCTGGACGGCGTTCACTATCAGAACGAAGCGCATATCGCGCCCTACGTGGCAGCCGTCGACAGCGGGCGGCTGCCGATTTCGCGAGCGTTGCCGATCAGCGGGGAAGAGCGGATGATCCGGCAGTTCGTGCTCAACCTGAAGCTCGGCCGCCTGGATCCGCATCCGTTCCGCGAGCGTTTCGGCGTCGATGTCATCGACCGTTGGCGCGGCCTGCTCGAGACCTTTCAGGCGCAGAACTTGTTGACCTTCGGCAACGATTCCATCGTGTTGACCCGCAACGGATTGCTGCAGGTTGACCGCCTGCTGCACGCCTTCTTTCTGCCCGAGCACACGCAGATCCGCTACGCATAATCCGTTTCCCCCGCTATAGACCGGCAATGAGTACGAAACGCGTTCAGAACGGCTACGATGCCGTCATCCTCGGCGGCGGGCCTGCCGGTTCGACCGCGGCGGCCGTATTGGCCGAAAAGGGCAGGCGCGTCGTGGTGGTCGAACGGGAAAAACTCCCGCGCTATAAAGTCGGCGAGTCGCTGATTCCCTATTGCTACTTTCCGCTCAAACGCATCGGGATGATCGAGAAACTCCGCGAGTCGAGCTTCATCAAGAAGTACAGCGTGCAATTCGCGGCGCCCGACGGCCGCATCTCGACTCCGTTCTACTTTTTCCAGCACCTGGAGCATGACGCCGCGCAGACCTGGCAAGTCGTCCGCAGCGAGTTCGACGCCATGCTGCTGGACAACGCCGTGGAGAAAGGCGCCGAGGTCATGTCCGAGACCAACGCCAAGCGCCTGCTCATGGACGGCGGCCGCTGTCTCGGTCTCGAAGTAGAGCAACACGGCGAGACGTTTCATCTGGAAGCTCCGGTAACGATCGACTGCGGCGGCCGCCACGGCTTCGCCGCCACGCAGTTGGGCTGGATCGTTCCCGATCCGCAACTCAACAAAATTGCCGTCTGGACTTACTTCAAGGGCGGAATGCGGGACGCAGGCTACGACGAGGGCGCAACGACCGTCGCCTACCTGCCCGAGAAAGGCTGGCTGTGGTACATCCCGTTGCCCGACGACGTCATAGGCGTCGGCGTTGTAGCGAGCAGAAAATACCTTTACCGCGACGGCAAAAATCTGGAGGTCGTGCTCAACCGCGAGATCAACGAAAACCGCTGGATCGCCGAACACCTCGCCCCGGCCGAGAGGATCGAGAGCATCCAGGTGACCGCCGAGTATTCCTACCGCTCGCGTTATTGCGCCGGCGACGGCCTCGTGCTGGCGGGGGACGCCTTCTCGTTTCTCGACCCGGTATTCTCATCGGGCGTGTTTCTCGCCTTGAAAAGCGGTGAAATGGCCGGCGACGCGGTCGATGCGGCGCTGCAAGCCGGCGACGCGTCCGCCGGCCGGTTCGCCGCGTACGGCGAAAAGCTCTGCTTCGGAATCGAGTCGATGCGCAAGCTGGTCTATGCCTTTTACGACACGTCGTTCAGTTTCGGCCGGGTTCTCAGAAAATACCCCGACTTGCGGGGCGACCTGACCGATTGCCTGATCGGGAACCTGTTCCGCGACTTCGGGCCGCTGTTCGCGGCGATCGCGGAGTTCGCCGAAGTGCCCCAACCCCTGTCCTACGGAAAAGCCCCGCTTCAGCCGGTTCCTTTGGAAGCGCAAGCTGCATTGGAGGGAATTTCTTCATGAGACTCGCACAAGTCCGCAACGGCGGCGGCCTTGCCGCGGCCATCGAAACGGCCGGCGGCTACCGCCTCATTCCCGGCCATACGACCGCTTCGTTGATCGCCGCGGCCGAGGCTGCGCACAAACCGCCGGCCGACTTTGCCGCCGAGGCAGCGGAAGATCGCGTAACGGTTGCCGAGCCGTCCATCCCGATCCAGCCGGCGGAAGTCTGGGCCTGCGGCTGCACCTATGCCCCCAGCGCGGACTTTCGAGACGGCGAGTTGGGTACGCGCGACGGGATGTATTCCTACGTTCACAAGACCGAGAATCGCCCGGAGATTTTTTTCAAGGGTACGGCGCGGGTCTGCGTCGGCCCCGGAGAAAAAATCGGCATCCGCAGAGACTCCACGTTTACGGCGCCGGAACCCGAGTTGGGCATCGTTATCAATTCGCAGGGAGAAATCGTGGCCTACACGCTGGGCAACGACGTTTCCGCCTGGGATATCGAGCGGGAAAACGCTCTTTACCTGCCCCAGTCGAAGGTTTACGACGCCTGCTGCGCCCTGGGCCCCGTGCTGGTCACTCCCGACGAAATCGCCGACCCCTACAAGTTGCGAATGAGCTGTACGATTACGCGCGGCGCGCGGACGACGTTCGCAGGCTCCGTTTCCACCGGCAAGCTGCGGCGCAAGCTCGAGGACCTCGTGCATTACCTGACGGCGAGCAACCGCGTGCCGACGCCGACCGTGATCCTGACCGGCACGGGAATCATCGTGGAGCAGGACGCCGCCCTGGCCGAGGGCGACGTCTGCTCGATTGCCGTGCCCGAGATCGGAACGCTGGCCAACCCGGCGGCGCTTGTCTGACCAACCGAGACGAAGCGCTGCAACAAGCGCCGCGGCAGTGCAATGCAAGTGTCGTTCCGTCGCAATCCATGTGGCAAACCGTCGCAATCCATGTGGCAAACCGTCGCAATTTGAATGACCGCTCAGACCGGCGGTTTTGGTTCGTTGCGGCCGGCGCTCAATCCCAGGGGCGCTAAACTCACGCATACGAGGTCCGCAATACCCTTGTATTGCGGCGGGCGCCCAATCCCAGGGCTGCTAAACTTGGAGCCGCTCCTGAAAGAAAAAGGCTGGTATTGCGGCGGGCGCCCAATCCCAGGGGTGCTAAACTTCCGAACAGATGCATGGTTGACCCCATGCGGTTGCGGCGGGCACTCAATCCCAGGGGTGCTAAACTACCCTTTCCGGCTTGAGTGTTCGGTACGTGTTGCGGCGGGCACTCAATCCCAGGGGTGCTAAACTAATCCGCCTGGCCGCCATCTCCCCCAACATGTTGCGGCGGGCACTCAATCCCAGGGGTGCTAAACTTTCGGACATTCTCGCAACGAGCGCGGAGAGGTTGCGGCGGGCACTCAATCCCAGGGGTGCTAAACTATCGGCGCGATTACCGATCGGCACTTCAACGTTGCGGCGGGCACTCAATCCCAGGGGTGCTAAACTTTGACTTGTCGACTGTCCCGTCCTTGATAGTTGCGGCGGGCACTCAATCCCAGGGGTGCTAAACTTCCTCCAAGCGACTGAGCGGAGTCTGGGAAGTTGCGGCGGGCACTCAATCCCAGGGGTGCTAAACTTACCAAGTCGGCGTTTACCAGTACTGGGACGTTGCGGCGGGCACTCAATCCCAGGGGTGCTAAACGCGCCGGCAGATCGTCGTCGGGGACGATAGTTGCGGCGGGCACTCAATCCCAGGGGTGCTAAACTTCGATCGGCCTACGCGAGACCAAGCAGGCCGGTTGCGGCGGGCACTCAATCCCAGGGGTGCTAAACTTCTGGTTTCTGCGAAAGCGGCCTCAACCAGTTGCGGCGGGCACTCAATCCCAGGGGTGCTAAACTATGACGCTCGAAGACTGCTACGCGCTCGGATGTTGCGGCGGGCACTCAATCCCAGGGGTGCTAAACTGTCGGCACGATAGCGCCAGTGCTGTATCTCGTTGCGGCGGGCACTCAATCCCAGGGGTGCTAAACTACGGCCCGGAGCGAGAGGTTGACGAGTTGGTTGCGGCGGGCACTCAATCCCAGGGGTGCTAAACTTGGACTCCAACCGTAGAGCATACAGAGATCGTTGCGGCGGGCACTCAATCCCAGGGGTGCTAAACTACCGAGTTGATCAGCATCACTTGCTCGCCGTTGCGGCGGGCACTCAATCCCAGGGGTGCTAAACTACCGAGTTGATCAGCATCACTTGCTCGCCGTTGCGGCGGGCACTCAATCCCAGGGGTGCTAAACTGGCCGCCAACTATGATGATGGCCTGGGGCGGTTGCGGCGGGCACTCAATCCCAGGGGTGCTAAACTCGCTGCCGTTCTGCAACGCGAGCGGAGCAGTTGCGGCGGGCACTCAATCCCAGGGGTGCTAAACTAAAATCCGGAGTGGGACACGCCGGAAATGGTTGCGGCGGGCACTCAATCCCAGGGGTGCTAAACTAACGGCTTTCGTTCGCCGTAGATCGGGTTAGTTGCGGCGGGCACTCAATCCCAGGGGTGCTAAACTCCCTGCACAAGCTCTACGACGAGCTCCAGGTTGCGGCGGGCACTCAATCCCAGGGGTGCTAAACTACACGCCCGGATATATCGATGTCGGCGTTGGTTGCGGCGGGCACTCAATCCCAGGGGTGCTAAACTCAGCCCGTTCAATATCCGCACGAACCTGTCGTTGCGGCGGGCACTCAATCCCAGGGGTGCTAAACTGCGTATCCCAGGCTTGCCGCACGCCGACCGTTGCGGCGGGCACTCAATCCCAGGGGTGCTAAACTTGGGCAACAATCAGTTGCCCTTCGGCTACCGTTGCGGCGGGCACTCAATCCCAGGGGTGCTAAACTGTCGGCCATCAAACGCTTCACCTGGAGCGTGTTGCGGCGGGCACTCAATCCCAGGGGTGCTAAACTACAACCCAGGCCAAGATCGTAATGCCGAGCGTTGCGGCGGGCACTCAATCCCAGGGGTGCTAAACTACATCGGCCAGGGCAACGCTCACGGGGTCGTTGCGGCGGGCACTCAATCCCAGGGGTGCTAAACTAACCTACGCGGAATCCTTGGAACATTCCAGTTGCGGTGGGCACTCAATCCCAGGGGTGCTAAACTGTGAAGCGCAACGGCGACACGTTCGTAGTTGTTGCGGCGGGCACTCAATCCCAGGGGTGCTAAACTGGGTGCTTATCTACGACCTCGCCCATGCCGTTGCGGCGGGCACTCAATCCCAGGGGTGCTAAACTTTGACCGACCCCGTGCATCTCGCATGGCTCGTTGCGGCGGGCACTCAATCCCAGGGGTGCTAAACTGTTTCCCGGTTAAGCTACGGAATCCAAGTGGCTTAACCGGGTTTCTTCTTTGCGTGAAAGGGTCCGGATGCCCTAGAAGAACGTGAGTTGTTCCGGATTTCCGGGCCTGCGTTCTCGTTTTCTCCCGGTAAATATCTTGGCGTTGGCGTATTGCTTGTCCGTAATCGCAACAATGTGAACTCTGCCCTTTTTGGGCAGAACGGCTTCAATCCGGGCAATGTGCGCTTCGGCGGCTTCTTTGCTTTCGGCAAACCGAACATACACCGAGAACTGCGCCATCTCGAAGCCGCGGTCGAGCAGGAAGCCGCGGAATTTGGTTGCCGCCGCCCGCTCGCCGCGCGTAAGCGTCGGCAAGTCGAACATCACGTAGAGCCACATCATCCGGTACCCGCTCAGGGCCGGACGGCAAGCCGTCATGTTTCAAGGCGCCGGCAGTTTCAACCGCGGCAGGTCCAATTTCCGCGCCGCGCCCTCGAAGCAGCGTACGGCAGAGAAGGCCAGGCGCTGAAGACGCATGGAGACAGGGCTGACGCCGTCGGCGCAAATCATATCGACGGCCAGAATGCGCGCCAAGCGGGGTTTGACGGCTTTATCCACTTGCATCGCGCCTTCGCCGGCGAGGTCATGCGCCGGAAGATCGGCCGCCGGGCGGAAAGGCTCCATCAGGTCGTCCGCGAGAGCGAAGGCGTTGCCGCGTTGGCAGTGGGCGAGACCCAGGCTGGGATGCAGCCCGGCGGCCATGACCGCCCTTGCCGCGCCTGCCCGGAGCACCGTATAGGCATAATTCAGCATGGCGTTGATCCCGCCCGCGCCCCGGTCGCGTCGGAAATTCTTACCGAACAGGAGCGGCCAATACCGCCGCGCCGCCTGCGCTTCCACGTTGTCAGGGTCGCCGGAGCGGACCTTGCGGGCCATGAGACGCAAGCCTCGATGCGGAGCGCCGACGGCCCGCAGCGTCTCGCTTTGGCTTTCGATTTTTGCGGCCACGATCTGCGCCCAAAGGCGCTTGCGCAACGGTTTCGACGCCGCGGCCTGGTCCGCCATGCGCCCCGCCTGCTCGTAGTGTCCGTCGGCGCTCCAGAGAAACGCGGCGGGCAAATGGTTGGCGCCGCACACCACCAGGGGAATCCGGCGCTCGGCCAACGCCGCGAGCAAGTTGTTGGAATAGGTGATGCCATGCCCGCTCGCGATGACGGCGGCCACGTCATCGAGCGGCGCTCGGCCGGCCTCGGCCCCCTCCACGGTCACGGTCAGAAAGCCGCGAAACTTGCAGAGATGGCGACCGGCTTCCGCGATCTCCACGACCCGCCCGATCAAGGCCGATCCCTCGCGGGCCTGACGCGGCCAATCGGACTGACGACGACCCGGCGAGCATTGGCGGCCTTCAGTTTGGAGTAAGCTTTCATCTCATAGCGGAAGGGATCGTTTTTTTCCTTGTGCCGCTTGTCAAGCGACCCGCCTTCGTAGTGCCTTGCCAGTTTCAAGCGTCCTTCCTCTGCGTCTAATTGGCAAACCTTATAGATAGCGCGCCCTTCGCCGAAGTCGGCTTCGATCAGGTCGCCCTTGTGGACGCGCATGACCAAGCTCGCCTGCGGATGCCGGTTGCGCCAATTCGGCGCGAATCCCGGCCGATTGGCGTCGTAAACGGTCACGCCCTCGCCGGCCCATTTGCCGTCCGGCATTTCGTAGATCTCGATGCGGTGATTGCCGGCCGGCAAATACGCCTTCTCGAATTCGCCGTCGGCCCCGTGCCGGACAATGCGGAACGATTCTTTCGTTTTCAGGATACGGACACGGCGGATGTTGCGGCTTCCGCCGAACTCGGCAAGCGCTTCCTTCAACCTTTTCTTGTCGTCGGGCGGAACGCTACCGGCGACACCTTTCAAGTCATTGCGTAAGCGGCAGTCGGCCACGCGCTCGATTTCGCTTCGGCTCAGCTCGTCAACTCTCTTGCGGTAGACAAGGTTGTAGCGCTTGCCGGATATCTCTTTTTTCACAGGGCCGTAGGCGGTTCCATCGAGCAATGCGCCCGATGTGACATGCGGGTTGTCCCGCCCTCCCGGCGGTATGCCGTGGTCCGGCTTGTGGCTGACGATCAACTGCTGCAAACGGTCGGTCATCCGGCGGTAGTAATCATCGAAGGGTTGCGGGAAGCCGTCCTTGGGAAAAAGGCGGTCGAGATGCAATTCTTCCGCTCTCCCGGATTCTCGCGCGATCCGCTTCAGCAGCCCGCGGTCCGTGCAGGCGATCACGAAGGCATCGACGGCATGGTGCCGGTGGTCGTTCCGGTTTTTCTCCTGACCGGCTCCCGACGCTCCGTTGTCCGCCGGCAGTTTGTTCAACCCCCATCTTCCGCGCAGCATCTTGGTCAGACGCCCGGGAGAAACCCAAACCTGACCGGGACCGCAGACGTGTTCCAGGTAGTGCTCGGCCATGCGCGACAGATACGCCGTGTCGTTCAACTGACGGGCAAGCCAGCCTTCGTTCTCTTCGAACCGCTGCATGGCTTCGGGCGCGAAACGCCATGCCTTTCTTCTGAACAACCGCTCGGCGCGCTCGGTGATCTCCTGCAGTTCATCGCCTGTCCAAGCTTCGGCGGGCGCTTGATTGCCCTTCCATCGGTTGGCTTCGCGGATGCAAAGCGCCTTGTTCATGAAACCGTCGTCCAGGGTGCGCGAGTACGGCAGAATGTGATCGATCTCGACCTTGCCGCTGAATAACATTCCCTTCGAGATACACCCGCCGCTGTAAACGCAGACGCGCTCGCCCGCCGGCAGCTCCCCGTAGAGCTGCAGCAGCAGCCGGTTCTTGTGCGTGTCGGCGATCTCCAATGCGGCGAGTTCGCGGCGTATCTCGTCGTTCCTCTCTTTGTTCTTTCGGTTTTCACGCTCGCGGTCTTCTTTTTGTTTCTTGTTCAGCTTCAACTCGCGGGCCAACTCGACGACGATTTCCCGCGGCGGGCCGTAGGCGTCGATCAGCGCATTGACTATCTTGCGCAATTGGTTGAGGCCGATGTGTACGGTTGGGTTGGACACGCGGCCGATGAATTCCTGGCTGCCCTGGGGAGCATTCGGACGCGAGATGACGTAGCTGCCGGGGAACGCTTCGCCGTAGTAAGGCAGCCGCGACCGCAGTTCGCCGGGGCCGTGGGCCGAATGATGCAGGCCGAGGCGTTTCACCGCCTTGTCATAGGTCAAGGGGCGCTTGTATATTTCTCCGGTTTCTTTGTCGGTTTCTTCACGCGATTCCTGCTCCATGACGGGGACCAGCTCTTCCAGCGCCGCGCGCCCGAGATGGCCGTGGCCTTGCGGCAGGCGCATTGCGGAAACGGATTCGGCGGCCGCCTCGGTCAGGCCGCACTCTTCTTGCAGCCAACTGCATAGAGCGCCTTCGTCTTTCTCCGCCAAAAGCCGCTCGACGATCTCGATTTGCCGCTCTCCGGGCAAGGAGCGCCATTTCGGTCCGAACGCCCGCCGCGATGCGAGCTTGGCCGCAGTGTGGTCGGTCTGGAAACCGTTGCGGCCGGCCGATTCGTAGTTGAACCGGGCGTCCGGCGGCAGCCCGGCCCCGCGTCGGAGAGTTGTGAAATCGATAGTTTGCGGTGCTCGATTCATCAGCATCGCAACGATGGCGTCGCGTTCCCGAAGCGTCAGGAACCGTTCAGGCCGTCCCGGTTGGCAGCGGACCCGGAGTTGGCAGACGTCCTGCAGGATGCGAAAACGCTGAAAGAGGGGATGGGCCTTCGGCGCGCGCTCGCCCATGTCGATCTCGAACCCGAACCGGCTTATCGTTCCCGCATCGGGCATGAGCGTACAGCGGCCGACGGGCGGCTTCTTCAGAGGCCGTTGCTCGATGACAATGCGTTTCACGCGGTCCCGGAGTTGCCGCGTCAGCAGTTCGGCATGATATTCCCGCTGTTTGTCCCATATCTTGTCGATTTCCTCTTCGATCATCTCGCGCGTCGGATAGAAGTCCCAAATGTTTTTGTTGCCTTGGGATTCGGGCCGGAAGCGCACGGGCTGCGGCGGCGCGCCGTCATTGGCCGGCTTGCCCTGCTTGTCGCGTCCGTGCATGCCCGCGAGCATCTCGCCAAGAGTGCGCGCGCTGTTTTCCTCCAACTTGTCTTCGAGGGCTTTCATCCCCTCTTTCATCGCGCTCTTCTCTTTGTCGCCCGAGTCGGCGATTCGGTTGGATTTGAATCCCCGGCGCTGATTCAAATGAAAAATCGCGCGGCCGATTTCATAAGGTTCAAGAGACTGTTCCAGCGCGGCGCCGCGCAGCCAATAAGGGTCCATATCCGCCATGAGCTTGTCGCGTTGGGCGCGGTCGGCAGGCAAAAGGCCCGCTTTCGCCAGGGTCTCCACGAGACGTTCTCTGCGGCGAACGAAGCGGGCGCGCCGGGTGCGCATGGACCGCGCATCCCGGCGGCTCGCCGTCAAAGAAGATTTGGACTGGGGATCGCGCCCGGCTTCGTCGTTGGGAGTCAGGATGCGCACTCCTGCATCCAATACGCCGGCCGGCCGGCCGTCTGCATCGAGCGTGACCGCGCACCAGCCGATGGAGTTGCTGCCGAGATCCAATCCCAGCCGGTAGTTTTTTGCCGATTCGCCCGCTTGACATTGCCGCATAGCTTCAACTATTGTAAAGGGAGTTACGGTTTAGCGCCCCTGGGATTGAGTGCCCGCCGTAACAAGCACCTTGAGTGCGCAAAATCCCTCATAGAGGGCAACGGCGGGATTCGTCCCGCCGTTGTTTTTTGCGCGGCAACCGCCTTGGCGTCGCCGCCGCAGCGGTTGCCGGTTACCTGATCGATGCTCGATTTGCGCCCGCCCCGCGCCCAACTCAAACGCTCGCCGCGCCGCTCTCCGACGCTGCGGCGTCGGCGGCGCGGATGCAGTGCATCCGTGTTGACAGCAGGGCGTCGAGTTGCTTCTCCGGCGGCAGGAGGAGGTAAACTCCGTCGCCCGCGACTTGCACCGGGAAAACTTTCAGGGAATACGGCTCGCCCGACAGGCATTCGCCGCTCGCCAGCGAGAAAGGCTTTTTGTGCAGCGGGCAGGCGACCTTGGGCGCGCCGTCCGCGCTGCCCGCGATGCCCCGCGAGAGCACGAATGCGTTCTTGTGCGGACACATGTTCTGACAGGCGTACCACGCCCCCCGGTCGGCGAGGTTATAGACGGCGATCTGGGTATCGCCGTACTTGACGGCCGCGCCGCCGCCGGGCGGAAAATCGCCGACGCCGCCGACGCGCACCCAGTTCAGCTTGCGCGCCGGCTTGGCCGCGCCGTTGCGTTTCTCCCGCTTCTCTTCGCCGAACGTTTTCCCGTTCAGCAGCTTGATCCCGTCGAGCGGCACGCCGTTCTTGGGCCAGTCCGCCGGGCGGTTCTGTCCGCGCTCGGCGACGATTTCGATGCCGGTATGCGTTTCGTCGCTGTTGACGAACTGCCGATAGAGCTTGCGGCGCCGGGGATCGTCGACGACTTCCTTCCATTCGCAGCGGTAGCTGTCGACGAGAAACTGCATGCGCCGTTCGAGCTCGGCGCAAATGCCGAGCTTGTCGTCGATGACGACTTGCTTCAGATAGTCGATGCCGCCGTCGAGCTGCTCGATCCAGACCGCCGTGCGGGTCAGCTTGTCGGCGGTCATGATGTAGTACATGAAGAAGCGGTCGATGTAGCGGGTCGCCGTGTTTTCGTCGATGTCGGCGGCCAGCAGGTCGGCATGGCGGGGCTTGGCGCCGCCGTTGCCGCAGACATAAAGGTTGTATCCGTTGTCGGTGGCGATCAACCCGATGTCTTTCGACTGCGCCTCCGCGCACTCCCGCACGCAGCCGGATACCGCGCCCTTGACCTTGTGCGGGGCGCGGATGCCCCGGTAGCGCTGCTCGATGCGGATGGCGAAGCCCACCGCATCCTGCACGCCGTAGCGGCACCACGTCGTTCCGACGCAACTCTTGATCGTGCGCAGCGCCTTGCCGTAGGCGTGTCCGCTTTCGAAGCCGACGGCGATCAACTCCTCCCAGATGCTCGGCAACTGGTGCAGTTGCGCGCCGAACAGGTCCACGCGCTGGCCGCCGGTAATCTTGGTGTAAAGCCCGTATTTTTTGGCCGTCGCCCCCAGCGCGATCAATTTTTCGGGAGTGATCTCGCCGCCGGGCACGCGCGGGACGATGCTGTACAGGCCGCCGCGCTGCATATTGGCCAGGAAACGGTCGTTGGTGTCTTGCAGCGTGTGGTGCTCGGGATCGGTGATGCTCTCGTTCCAGAGCGAAGCGAAGATGGAGCTTGCCGCCGGCTTGCAGACTTCGCAGCCGTGACCTTGGCCGTAATTCGCGATCAATGCGGCGAAGGTCTTGATCCGCTTGACCTTGATAATGTCGAGCAACTCTTGCCGCGTATAGGCGAAGTGCTCGCAGAGATTTTTATTGACGCTTCCGCCGGCGGCTTCGAGCGCGGCGTTGAGCAGGCCGGTTACGAGCGGAACGCAACCGCCGCAGCCCGTGCCGGCCGCGGTTTCTTTCTTGACCTCGCCGAGCGTGGCGAGACCCTGCTCGCGGATGGCGCGGCGGATTTCGCCTTTGGTGACGTTGTTGCAGGAACAGACCTGCGCCGCTTCGCCCAGTCCCGTTTCGCCGGCCGGCGCTGCAGCGCCCGAAACGCCGATCAAATCCGCGGGTTCGACCGCCAACGGTTCGCCGCTCTTGGCCAGCACTGACAACGTTGCGTAATCGGCCGCGTCGCCGACGAGCACTCCGCCCAGCAGCTTCGAGCCGTCCGGGCTGAAGAGCAGCTTCTTGTAGGCGCCCGCAAAGGGGTCTTCGTAAGTCAGCGGAACGGCGCGGTCTTGCGCCGCCTGGTAGTCTCCGAAACTCGCCACGTCCACGCCCATCAGCTTCAGCTTGGCCGAGAGATCCGCGCCGGCGAAGAGGCTGTCCCCGCCGGAGAATCTGTGCGCCGCGACCTCCGCCATTGCCCATCCGGGCGCGATCAGGCCATAGACCGTGCCGCGGTGCAGCGCAGCCTCGCCGATGGCGTAGATGCAGGGGTCGGATGTTTGCAGCTTGTCGTCGACCACGATTCCGCCGCGTTGGCCGACGGCCAGGCCGCACGCTCTGGCCAGATCGTCGCGCGGACGGATTCCGGCGGAGACGATAATCATATCCACGTCCAGATTGCCGCCGTCGGCAAAGGTCATGCCATGCACCTTGCCGTTGCCGGTAACCTGCCGCGTCGCCTTGCGCAAGTGGACCTTCACGCCCAGGTCTTCGATCTTCTTGACCAGCAGCCGGGAGCCGGCCTCGTCGATCTGGCGCGGCATCAGGCGCGGCGCGAATTCGACGACATGCGTCTCGAGGCCGAGGTCGTAGGCGGCCTTGGCCGCCTCCAGCCCCAGCAGGCCGCCGCCGATGACGGCGCAAGTCTTCGACTGCTTGGCGTAGGCGATGATCTTGTCGAGATCTTCGATCGTGCGGTAAACGAACACTCCGCGCTTGTCGATTCCGTCGATCGGCGGCACGAACGGACTCGACCCCGTGGCCAGCACCACCCGGTCGTAATGGATCGCGCGTCCTCCCTCCGAGAGAACGATGCGCCGGCTGCGGTCGATGGCGCTCGCGCGGTCGCCGACGTGGATTTCGATACCGTTCTCGCGGTACCACGAGAGCCTGGCGACCATCAGCTTGCCGCTGTCGCGGTGAGCGAAATACGAGGTCAGCCGCACGCGGTCGTAGGCCGGCCGCGGCTCCTCGCAGAAGGTTACGATCTTGTGCTCTCGATGCTTATCGAAAGCGACAAGCTTTTCGCAGAAACGGTGACCGACCGGTCCGTTGCCGATCACGACCGTCGTTGTTCGGTTTCCCGCCACGGAAACACCTCCCGACACAAGGACTTCAAGGACGCCGGCGCGGCGCAACTGCGTAGTTGCGGCAGCCGGGTCTGACAAAGCCAATATCTGTAAGGGCGCGAGTTGCGCTCGGCGGGGAGCGGCGGAGACTTACGAGGCTCAGGTTGCGTACATTCCTTCCAATTACACAATGCGCAAGGGTCGAATGGGAAGAAAAAGATTGTTATAAGGCGGATAAAAGCTTTCTTCTTGACGTTGCCCGCAGCCGTGATAAGTTGGTTACAGACGCGGCGGCTGACGCAAGCCGGCCGGGTCGAACTTCAAAAACCACGACGGTTTTAGCCGCGCAAGCATTGGGCTTGGCGGCTGTCAAGCTTCGGACTTCGGTTGTCCAGCGCGACCAATCCCCGTAGATTCCCTCTGACGGAAGCGTTTTGTCTCTGAGTTGAGACGCGCCGGGAGCGATTCGTTTCCGGCGCAAGCCCGCTCGACATGCGCCGCTTTTGCTCACGCAAGCGGCTCGCGGGAGGGCTGAATTTACGGAAGGAAAGCGTAGTCGCCCGATGGCCGCAACAGCCGTAACAACGGAGTCCGCCGCAAACCCGTTCGTCATCCTGAGCGCGGAGCCGCCGCCGCTGCCGCGCGCCGAGCGGGGCCTCGAAAGCCGCTCGCCGCTCATGCCGCAAATTCCTCTGCAAGACGGCGAGCAGTACCGGTTTCACTTCGATATGTCGAAGTGCGTGGGCTGCAAGTGCTGCGAAGTCGCCTGCTCCGAGCAAAACAACAATCCGGCCGAGATTTCCTGGCGCCGCGTCGGCGAGGTCGAGGGCGGGGTCTTTCCGTTCACCCAGCGGCTGCATCTTTCGATGGGCTGCAACCACTGCGTCGATCCTTCGTGCATGAGCGGCTGCCCCACCGGCGCCTATGCCAAAGACGCCAAGACGGGCATTGTGCTGCACGATGCGGACATCTGCATCGGCTGCGAATACTGTATCTGGAACTGCCCTTACAGCGTGCCGGCGTTCAACGCCGAGCGCGGCGTCGTGGGCAAATGCGACATGTGCCACGGGCGCTTGACCGCCGGCGACAGTCCCGCCTGTGTCGCTGCCTGCCCCTCTGAGGCGCTGGCGATCGAGATCGTGGACATCGCCGAATGGAAGAGCAAGTACCGCGACGAGGCCAACGCCCCCGGCCTGCCGAGCGCCGACGACACCATCTCGACCACGCGCGTGACGCTGCCCGCGGACATGCCGCTGCACACTGAGAAGGCTGACTATCACCGCGTCAAGCCGGAAAAGCCCCACTATTCCCTGGTGGCGATGACGGTCCTCACACAGCTTTCCGTGGGCGGGTTCGCCGCCGCCTGGCTGCTGAGCCTTTTCGGCGGTGCCGACGGACTGGGGACGGCGGCGCTGCTGTCGCTGGCGCTGGGTTTGGCTTCGTTTGCGGCGTCGCCGCTGCACCTGGGCCGGCCGATCTATGCGCTGTTGGCGGTGCGCAACGTCAAGACTTCGTGGCTGAGCCGCGAGATTCTCGGCTTGAGCAGTTTCGGCTTGGCGGCGTCGGTCTATGCGGCGATGCTGCTGTGGGGCGCGCCGGGAGCGCCCGCGGTCGGAGGCTTGGCGTCTCTGCTGGGGCTGTTCGGATTGTATGCAAGCGCGCGCATCTACCTGGTTCCCGGCCGCCCCGCCTGGAACAGCCGTCAAACGATTGCCGATTTCCTGTTGACCGCGGCGACGCTCGGGCCGCTGCTGCCGGCGGCGGTGGGCAGCGAATACGGCGTGCTGTCGCAAGCCGCCGCGCCGGCCGCCGTCGCCCAGATCTTGAACCAGCTTTGGCGGTTCCTGCGCTTGGTGCGCTCGGAAGAGTACGAAAAGCAGGCATCGGCGCGGCTGCTTTCGGGCGAGCTCGCCCGCCTGTTTCTGCTGCGCTTGGGGCTGCTGATGCTCGGCGCCGTCGCGCTGCCGGCGATGGGCCTGGCGGCGGCGGGATTCGTCTTGACCCTGGCCGGGGCATTGATCGGCCGTTATCTGTTCTTCGTCAGCGTCGTGCCCAAGAACATGGCGATGACCTTCTTCGAGCGGCGGGAGGCGGCATGAACGTCAAGCGGCTGCTCGGCCTCGACACGCTCAAGGAAAAGTACGCTTACGGCCGCGACCCGCGGTTCGGCCATACCGCGGCGGCGAAGATTCCCGACCGCTGGGTGGCGACGACCTGCGGCTACTGCTCGGTGGGCTGCGGCATGCACATCGGGGTGCGCGGCGGCAAGGCCGTGGCCGTGCGCGGCAACGAAGAGCACCCGGTCAACCTGGGCAAGCTCTGTCCGAAGGGCCTCGCCGAGCACGAGGTCATCGCCGCCGGCAGCCGCGCGAAATACCCGTTGCTGAAAAAGAACGGACGCTTCGAGCGCATCGGCTGGGACGAAGCGGTGCGCAAGGCCGTCGATGAGTTCCGGCGGGCGCAGCGGCGCTACGGCTCGCGGGCGCTGGGCGTCGTCAGCACCGGACAGTTGGTGACCGAAGAGTTCTACGCGCTGGGGAAGCTGGTCCAGCTCGGTTTCGGCGCCAACAACTACGACGGCAACACGACCCTATGCATGGCCGGCGCCGTCTCCGGCTACAAGCGCTCGTTCGGCAGCGACGGCCCACCGGGAGCCTACGACGATTTCGAGGAAGCGGACGTCGTCTTTTTGATCGGCGCGAACATCGCCGACAACCACCCGATCCTGTGCTACCGGCTGGAGCAAAATCGGCGCAAGACCGTCGTCGTCGCCGACCCGCGGGTCAGCAAAACCGCGCGCATCGCCGACATCTACCTGCCGCTGAAACCGCGCTCGGATATCGCTCTGCTCAACGGCATCGCGCATATCCTGATTCGCGCCGGCCTGATCGACAGGGACTACATCGACGCGCACGCGACGGGCTTCGCGCAACTCCGCAAGCACCTCGAAAAATACACGCCCGAGCGCGTCGCCCGCGTCACCGGACTCGGCGAGGAGCAGATTTACCGCGTCGCCCTGCTCTACGGCCGCGCCCGAGCGCCCTTCATCGCCTGGACCATGGGCGTCAACCACTCGACGCAAGGGACCGAGACCGTCAACGTCATCAACAACCTCGCCCTGCTCACGGGCAACGTCGGCAAGGCCGGCGCCTCTCCCTTTTCAATCACCGGCCAGTGCAACGCGATGGGCTCCCGCGAGACCGCTTTCACGGCTTCCATGCCGGGTTACCGCAAGTTCGACGATCCCGGCGACCGCGAGGAGCTTGCCCGGCTGTGGAATATCTCCCCCGACGAGTTGCCCGCCAATCGCGGCCACGCTTATCCCGATATCGTCGAAGCCTGCATCAAGGGCGAGATCAAAGCCCTTTGGATCATCGCCACCAACCCCCTGGTTTCGTTCCCCAACGTCGAAGTCTTGAAGCAGGGCTTCGAGAACCTCGACTTTCTGGTCGTTCAGGACGGCTTTCATCCGACGCCCACGACCGAGCAGGCCGACCTGGTCTTGCCCGCGGCGATATGGGGCGAAAAGGAAGGCAGCTACACCAACTCCGAGCGGCGGGTCAGCAAGGTCGGCAAGGCCGTGGAGCCGCCCGGCGAGGCCAAGTCGGACTTCGACATCTTCCTGGATTTCGCCGAGAATCTCGGGGTCAAAGAGAAACTCTACCCCGGCTGGAGCGGCCCCGAAGACGCCTTCAACGAATGGCGCAAAGTTTCCGCCGGCCGCCTCTGCGACTACTCCGGAGTGAGCTACGAATTACTGGAAAAGCACTACGCCGTGCAGTGGCCGTTCACGCCCGAGCAGGCGCGGCGGGCCAACGGCAAGCGCCCGCCGACAAGCAGGCTCTACGCCGACGGCAAGTTCCAGACGCCGGACGGCAAAGCGAAACTTTTTGCGGTCGAGTGGGAGCCCTATCCCGAGCAGCCCAGCGACGCCTTCCCCTTCGTCTTCAACACGGGCCGCACGGTCGAACACTGGCATACCCGCACGAAAACGAAGGAAGTCAAAATCCTGGAACGCATGTCGCCGAGCGCATGGCTGGAGATGAACCCGCGCGACGCCCGCCGACTCGGACTGAAGCCGCATGACCGCGTCACCGTAATTTCACCGCGCGGCCGCGTCGAAAACCTGGAGTTGCGCATTACCGAGATCGTCGCGCCCGGCCAAGTCTTCATGCCGTTCCATTATGCGGAAAAGAACTCCAACCGCCTGACGCAAAGCGCGTTCGACCCGATTTCGCGGGAGCCGAACTACAAGCAGGCGGCGGTCCGCGTGGAGAAGAGCGGCGCCGAAAGCGTCGCCTGAATTGCATTAAAAAACCCTCCCCAGTCGGCGAGGGCGCAAGCCGAACCCGGACGTTCGGCGGTTTCTAACAGAAACAAGTCATGCGCGCGCGGCGTAAGCTGCGCGCCGCGCCGGATCTATCCGGCTTGAAACGGAGAGTCAGAAATGGATTTCAAAGGCAAAGCAACCAAAATCAACCTGTTCAGCTTCAGCACGATCCCCATGCGCACGTTCCATATGACCTGGTTTGCGTTTTTCCTGTGCTTTTTCGGCTGGTTCGGGATCGCGCCGCTGATGGCGATCGTCCGCGATGACCTCAACCTGACCAGAGGGCAGATCGGCAATACGATCATCGCGTCGGTCGCCGGCACGGTTGTCGCCAGGCTTGCTATCGGCTGGCTGTGCGACAAAATCGGACCGCGCAAGGCATACGTTTGGCTGTTGGCGGTCGGCTCGCTCCCGGTGATGACCATCGGCCTGGCGGACAGCTACGAGACGTTCCTGTTGTTCCGCTTGGCGATCGGCGCGGTCGGCGCTTCGTTCGTCATCACGCAGTACCACACGTCGGTGATGTTCGCGCCCAATACGGTCGGCGCGGCGAACGCGACAACCGCCGGTTGGGGCAATCTCGGCGGCGGCGTAACGCAGATGGCGATGCCCCTGATTTTCGCGGGCGCGATGACGTTCGCGGCCCAGGAGGCGATGGGCTGGCGCCTGGCGATGGTCGTTCCCGGCGTTGCGCTGCTGCTGACCGCATTGCTCTATTGGAAGCTCACCGAAGATTCGCCCGACGGCAGCTACGCCGCTCTGCGCGCCAAGGGCGAGATGGGCGGCGCCAACAAAGTCACCGGCACGTTCTTGAAAGCTTGCGCCGACTACCGTGTCTGGACGCTGTTCGTCATCTACGGAGCATGCTTCGGCATCGAGTTGACGATCAACAACATCGCCGCGTTATATTTCCACGATTACTTTGGTCTCGGTCTCACCGCCGCGGGACTGGTCGCGGGGCTGTTCGGCTTGATGAACATCTTCGCGCGAACGATGGGCGGCGTTGCCGGCGACAAATGGGGGCTGAAATGGGGACTCAAGGGCCGCGTATGGTGCCTGGGAACGATCCTCTTTCTGGAGGGAATCGCGCTGATGGTCTTCTCCCAGCAGACGGCGCTGCCGGCCGCCATCGGCACGATGATACTTTTCAGCCTCTGCGTGCAGATGTCGGAAGGCGCGACCTTCTCGGTGGTTCCGTTCATCAATAAAAAGGCGCTCGGCGCCGTCGCCGGCATCGTCGGCGCGGGCGGCAACGCGGGGGCGGTAGCGGCGGGCTTCCTTTTCAAGACGGAAGCTCTGAGTTGGCCGCAGGCGCTGCTCATCCTGGGCTCGGTCGTGACGGTATCTTCGTTCCTCGCTTTCGCCGTTCGCTTCTCGGAGTCCGAGGAAAGAGCGGTGTCCCGCGAAATGGCGTCGCGGCAGGCCGCAGCCGACGGTTCGCCCGAACCTGCGTACGCAACGGAAGCGGGCTAACCGCCGGCCGTCAGCCGTGATACTCTCTCCATGTGGGCGCTTCGAACTTCCCTTTGTACAGAAGCCAGGAGGGTCTGCTCGCCGCCGCCGCCTTCGCCGTTATCCTGGCGGCGGCGTTTTTCCAGGCGACTCCGGTCGAGCCCCCCGCAAGCGTTCGCGGCGACGGCGCGTGGGACCTGCT
The DNA here is from genome assembly GCA_958295955.1 of uncultured Bryobacterales bacterium. Lineage (GTDB taxonomy): Bacteria > Acidobacteriota > Terriglobia > Bryobacterales > UBA6623 > CATQHP01. The sequence continues at coordinate 573,904 of OY282420.1, forward strand.
TTACCGCGGCGGCTGGGGGCGGCAAGCAACCGGATTCGGCGTGCTCGCCTGTTCCTTGGCCGCGGCGGCGCTGTCGCTGCGCAGACGTTGCAAGCGTATCCAATACGGGGGCTTCGACCGCTGGCGCATGCTGCATGCAGCGGTCGGCGCAGCGGCGTTGGCGATCCTGATTACGCATACCGGCCTGCGGCTGGGGTCCGGGTTCAATCGGGCGTTGACGATCGTCTTCCTGTCCGCGAACGTTGTCGGCGCCGCGGCGGCCGCGGGTCTGGGCCACCCGTCCGCCCGCTGGATGGTCCATCTGCATGCCGCTACGATCTGGCCGCTCCCGGTCATGATCGGTTTCCACATCCTGGCGGCGTACTACTTCTGATGCGATGCGCCCCAAATCGCTTTTTGCGCTCTGGCTGACGCTGACTATGGGTATCGGCGCTTACTTGGCTTTCGGCATTGCCGGCAAGGACAAGAGCATCTTCCTGCCCGGCGCAACCAGCGACGGCCATTACCAGATCGAAGCCTCTTGCGGGAGTTGCCACACGCCTTTCGGCGGCGTCCGTCAGGAAGCCTGTCTGAACTGCCACGCCGCGGAGCTCGCAGCCGCCGACGACTCACACCCGGAGAAAAAATTCACCGACCCGCGCAACGCCGACCGGGTCGCCAAGCTCGACGCCCGCAAGTGCATCGTCTGCCACGTCGAGCACCGGCCGGAAGTCACCGGGGCGATGGGCGTCTCCTTGCCCGCCGATTACTGCTACGAGTGCCACGCGGCCGTTGCCGAAGAACGGCCGACCCATAAGGGAATGGCTTTCGACACCTGCGCCGCGGCCGGATGCCATAACTTTCACGACAACCGCGCGTTGTACGCAGACTTTCTTGTCCGACACGGCCTGGACGAGCCCGACACGGCCGGCGCCGGCGCGCTGCCGGCGCGCGCCGCAAGAGCCGTCCTGGATTTCGCCGAGCGCTTGCCGCTGACCGCGGCGGACGCCGACGGCCCTGCTCCGTCCGACTCTGCTCGGTCCGACTCTGCGCCGTCCGACCCCGCGACGGTCGATGCCTGGGCCGCGTCCGCGCACGCCTCCGGCGGCGTTGCCTGTACGGATTGCCATCGGCCCGGCGGCGCGCCGTGGGCCGACAAGCCTCCGCGCGAAGTTTGCCGCGACTGCCACAAAGCTGAGTTTCAAGGTTTTGCCGCCGGCAAGCACGGCATGCGCTTCAGCGTCGGCCTGCCTGCGATGTCCCCGTCGGAAGCGCGCCTGCCGATGCGCCGGGATTCGTTTTCCAAAACTCTGGATTGCAGTTCCTGCCACGATGCGCACGCCGTCGATACCCGCCGCGCGGCAGTCGATGCCTGTCTTTCCTGTCACGCCGACGATCACTCGAATGCCTACCGCGGCTCTCCTCATTTCTATCTGTGGCAGTCGGAAATTTCCGGCGAAGGCAAGCCGGGCAGCGGCGTTAGCTGCGCATCTTGCCATCTGCCGCGAGAAACGCGCCGCCTCTCCGGCGGCGAGCGCGTCTTCGTGCAGCACAACCAGAACGCGAATCTTCGACCCAATGAAAAGATGCTCCGCGATGTGTGCCTGAGCTGCCACGGTCTGGCGTTTTCGATTGACGCGCTGGCCGATCCGGAGTCGATCGGGCGCAATTTCTCCGGCCGGCCGTCGCGCCACGTGCCGAGTATCGACATGTCGCTGTCTCGAACGAACTGAACCGTTCCCCTTTGCAACCGGGGACGGAAGGAGTTGTCATGAATTGGTTTTCGCTTCGCAATCCGTTGTCGTTTGCCGCCGTCGGGGCCTTGGCTCTTGCGGCGGCCGGCTGCGGCGGACCTGCCGCCGAGCAGTCCCCGCCGGGCGGCATTTCGCCGCAAGTCATGGCCGACGCCTTGCACGCGGTGATGGAATCCGACCGCACGGTCTATACGCGCAACGTCGTCAACCGCTTGCAGAACGAGGAAAATGTCATCCTCGCCAGCGAGCACTGGAAAGACGACAAGGCGCTGCCGCTTCCCGCGCAGATGTTTCGCATGAGCGCGGAAATGGTTGCCGAAACAACCGATGCGTTCCATTATTCGTTGCTCTCGAAGTGGCCCGTCAACAAGCAGAACGCACCGCGGACGGAACTCGAGATCGCCGGTCTCGACGCCGTCGCCGCAGACCCCGCGAAGCCCTTTTACGGAACGGAAGAATTGGGCGGCGTCGAGTATTTCACCGCGGTCTATGCCGACACGGCCGTCGCGCCCGCTTGCGTCTCGTGCCACAACGCGCACCGGGACAGCCCGCGCGACGACTTCGAGTTGGGCGAGACCATGGGCGGCGTCGTGATCCGCATTCCTTTGGGCTGACGGCAGCCGACTCAACGCCTGCCCGCGAGGCGGCCCAAGGGGCGGGTGCTCCGGCGCAGGCTGTCGTTGAAGCTCTTGGCCCGCTTGGTCAGGCGCTCGACGACTTCCGGATGCTTGTCGGTCAATGGGTATTTTTCGCTGATGTCGTAGTGCAGGTTGAAAAGCTCCGTCGGAATGACCGCGAGGCTGCCGGGCTCGTCGCCGGGCGCGGTTTCCACGTAGAGCTTCCACGGGCCGGAGCGCACCGCCTTCAGCTTGGGGTCGTTCTTCGGCGGGCCGTCTTCGGCCTTGTAACGGAATCCGCCTTCGTAGAAATAGAGCGCTTCGTGCGCGCTTTTAGCCTGCGGGTCGGTCATCAGCGGCCAAAGGTCCCGGCCGTCGATGGCGCGGTCGGCAGGCGGCGCGCCTCCGGCCAGCTTGGCCAGCGTGGGGAAGATGTCCATGTTGGAGGCGATCTCGGAGGTCACCAGATTGGCCGGGATTTGTCCCGGCCAGCGCATGACGGCAGGCACGCGAATGCCTCCTTCGAAGAGGGTTCCCTTCGAGCCGCGCAACAGTCCCGCCGAACCGGCGTCGATGCCGTAGCCTGCCCAGGGGCCGTTGTCCGAGGTGAAGATCACCAGCGTCTGCTCGTCGATGCCGGCCGCTTCGAGCGTCTCCAGGATACGCCCGACGCCGTGGTCGATCTCTTCGATGACGTCGCCGTAGAGCCCGCGCAGCGACTTGCCGCGGAAGCGGCGGCCGCGAAACAGCGGGACATGGGGCATGGTATGCGCCAAATAAAGGAAAAACGGCCGCTCGCGGTTGGCTTCGATGAAGGCGACCGCGCGCTCGGTGTAGGCCGCAGTGAGCAATTCCTGTTGGGGATTGATCTCGATGACTTCCTCGTTTTCCATGAGCGGCAAGGGCGGGAACCAGTCGACGGGGTAGGTCTCGTCGGACTGGGCGTAGCCGGTGTAAGCGGTGCGTTCGCGGGTATGGCGCATGCGCTCGTCTTCATCGGGACGGCGAATGATTTTGGGGTGATACGGCCACATGTCGTTGGAGTACGGCAGGCCGTAGTACGAGTCGAAGCCGTTGCGCGTCGGCAGGAATTGCGGCGCGTCGCCGAGGTGCCATTTGCCCAGCATGGCGGTGGCGTAGCCGCGGTCCTTGAGCAACTCGGCGATGGTGATTTCATTGGGATGAATGCCGGTGCGCGCCCGCGGGATGTGGTTGAACATCAAGCTGTTGCGCGAAGGGTAGGTTCCGGTCATCAGCGCGGCGCGCGACGGCCCGCAGAAAGGCTGGGCGTAGAAGTCGGTGAAGCGTGCGCCTTCGCGGGCCATGCGGTCGATGTTCGGGGTGCGGATGTAGGGATGCCCCTGGATGCCGAGATCGGCGTAACCCTGGTCGTCGGTGAAGATGAGGACGAAGTTGGGCCGCGCGGGGCGTTCGGCGGCGGTCAGGGCCGGCGCCGCCGGCGCGAGCGCCGGCAAAAAACTCGCGGCGATTGTCAACATGCGGGCTTGGCGGTCAAGTTTTGGCGTCATGCCTCTATCCTATTAAGGTCGGCCCGCCGGCACTACAATGGCATGACGATGACCGCCCGCATTCTCTTGACGGCGCTCGCCCTGTCGCTTCCGGCGGCCCAAGCCGCCGAACGCAAGCCCAACGTCCTTTTCATCGCCGTCGACGATCTCAACGATTGGCTGGGCTGCCTCGGCGGGCATCCGCAGGCGAAAACGCCCAACATCGACGGCCTGGCCAAGCGCGGTGTGTTGTTTGCCAACGCGCACTGCGCCGCTCCGCTGTGCAACCCGTCGCGGACGGCGCTGCTGTTCGGGCGCCGGCCCACGACCACCGGAGTGACCGGCAACATGGACGACTGGCGGACGTTCGATTCGCTGCAAGGCGTCGATTCCCTGCCGCTCTATTTCCGCAAAAACGGCTACTACACGGCCGGCGGCGGCAAGATCTTTCACGCCAATCACGGAGGCTGGAAGGGCGCGCTGACCCACGCCGAGGGAGCGCCCTACGCCGGGCGGAGCGGCTTCGGGCAGCCCGAGGCATGGGACGAGCGCTTCCCCGCAAAAACCATCCAGTTGCCTATGGCGCCGGTTTTGATCGACACCCACCGCAACGGGATTAACCACCATTGGGACTGGGGGCCGATCGATTTCAAGGCGGATGTCACCGAAGACGGGCAAACCTCGCGCTGGGCGGTTCGCCAACTGCGGATTGAGCACGAGCAGCCCTTCTTCATCGCCGTCGGCATCTACCGGCCGCACGACCCTCAATATGCGCCGAGCGAGTTTTTCGACGAGCATCCGCTGGCCGCCGTCGAGTTGCCGACGATCGAGCCCGGCGACCTCGCCGACGTGCCCGATATCGCCAAGCGCTACACCAAGTCGAAGAACAGCTACGAAGCGATGATCCGCAAGCACAACGCGCTGCAATCGGCGACCCGGGGGTATCTGGCGGCAGTGACGTTCGCCGATGCGATGATCGGCCGCGTGCTGCGCGCGCTGGAAGCAAGCCCTTATGCGGACAACACGATCGTCGTGCTCTGGTCCGACCACGGCTACCACGTCGGCGAGAAAGAGAAGTACCACAAGAGCACGCTCTGGGACGAAGCCACGCGCGTTCCGCTGATCGTCGTTGCTCCCGGGGTTACGGCGCCCGGCGGCGCATCGCAGCGCCCGGTAAGCCTGATCGACATCTACCCCACGCTGGTCGAGTTGGCCGGCTTCCGCCCGCAAGCCGGGCTCGACGGCGAAAGTCTGGTTCCGCTGCTGCGCAATCCGGCGGCGCCCCGCTCGACTCCGGCGCTCACCACGCTCCAGGGCAAGCATCACGCCGTGCGCACCGAGCGCTGGCGCTACATCCGCTACGCGGACGGCAGCGAGGAACTCTACGACCACGCAACAGACCCCATGGAGTGGACCAATCTGGCGTCCGCAGCCGCCCACGCGGAAACGAAAAGGGCGCTGGCCGCGGAACTCGACCGCCTGATCCGTTGAAGTCAGTCGGCGGCAATCGTCGCAGCGGATGTCCAGCTTTCCTGCGCGTCGTGAACCGTGATTGCCGACATGGCCACGACGTCTTCGATGTCGAATCCTTTTTGCAGGACGGCGACCGGCTGCTGCATGCCCATCAGGATCGGGCCGATGGCGCGGGCGCCGGCAAGTTTCTTGAGCAGCTTGTAGGCGATGTTTGCGGAATCGAGGCTGGGGAAAACGAGCAGGTTCGCCTCGGAGCGCAGCTTCGAGAACGGGAAGAATTCGCGGATCATGTCCTGGTCGAGCGCCGTGTCGGCCTGCATTTCGCCGTCCACGACGAGCGTCGGGTCTTGCGCCTGGATCAACTCGACCGCCCGGCGCACCTTGTCAGACTGCGGGTGCCGCGCCGAGCCGAAGTTCGAAAACGAGAGCATGGCGACGCGGGGCTCGATGTCGAGCCGGCGGGCGCGGCGGGCGGCCAGCAAGGTGCTTTCGGCGAGGTCTTGCGCGCTGGGGTCGATGTTGACCGTGGTGTCCGCCAGCAAATAGATCTTGTGGTTGACGATGAGCATGTAGAGGCCCGACACCTTGCGCACTCCGGGCCGCAGGTCGATCACCTCGAGGGCTTTGCGCAGGGTCTCGGGATAATGCCGCGTGATGCCGGCGACCATGCCGGCAACTTCGCCGCGGCGAACCATCATCGCGCCGAGCGTCATCCGGTCGCGCAGCATCCGGTAGGCGCGCTCCAGCGTGCAGCCCTTGCGTTGGCGCAGCGCGAACAGCGCGTGGGCGTATTCGTCCATGCGCGGGAACTCGCGCGGGTCGACGATTTCCCAGCCGGCGGTCGGCAGGCGCAACTCTTCCGCTTGTTCCAGGATGATTTCCCGCCAACCGAGCAGCACGGGCTTGGCGATGCGCTCCCGGCGCAGCACGTGCGCCGCGCGCAGGATTTTTTCGTTGTCGCCTTCGGGCAATACGATCGGCCGCGGGTCGGCCTGGGCGCGCCGAATGATGAGTTGCAACACCTCCTGTGAGCTGTCGAGGCGGACCGCCAGCGACTTGCGGTATTCCCCGGGATCGACCGTCTTTTGCGCCAGTCCCGAGGCCATCGCCGCCTGGGCGACGGCGCACGCCACGGTCTGCAAAACGCGGGGGTCGAACGGCTTGGGAATGATGTAGCGCGGGCCGAACTCGAGTCTTTCCGAGGCGTAAATGCGGCGCACGGCGTCGGGTACGTCCTCGCGCGTCAGTTGAGCGAGCGCGCGGACGGCCGCCAGCTTCATTTCCTCGTCGATGCCCGTCGCTTCCACGTCGAGCGCGCCGCGGAAGATGGAGGGGAAGCCGAGAACGTTGTTGACTTGGTTGGGATAGTCTGAGCGCCCCGTGGCGACGATGACGTCATTGCGGACGGCAACGGCGGTTTCGTACTTGATTTCGGGGTCGGGGTTGGCCAGCGCGAAGACAATCGGCCGCTCCGCCATCGAGCGCAGCATCTCGGGCGTCAGGACGTCGGCAACCGAGAGTCCCACGAAGACGTCGGCGTCTTTGACGGCCTCTTCGAGGGTGCGCAGATGCGTCTTGCGGGCAACCCTTTTCTTGAAAGGATTCATCCCTGCGGTTCTGCCCTCGTGGATGACGCCGAGAGAATCGAGCATCAGCAGGTTTTCGGGCTTCACTCCGATCCGTTCGTAGAGACCGGCGCAGGACATCGCGGCCGCTCCGGCGCCGTTGACGACAACCCGCGCCGAGTCGAGCCGCTTGCCGACGATTTCGAGCGCATTGAGCAGGGCGGCGGCGCTGATGATTGCGGTGCCGTGCTGGTCGTCGTGGAACACCGGGATGTTCATGCGCTTGCGCAACTCTTCTTCGACGTAGAAGCACTCGGGAGCTTTGATGTCTTCGAGGTTGACGCCGCCGAAAGTCGGCTCCAGAAGCTCGACGGTGCGGATCAACTCGTCCGGGTCGGAGGTGTCGATCTCGAGATCGAAAACGTCGATGTCGGCGAAACGCTTGAACAAGACCGCCTTGCCCTCCATGACGGGCTTGCCCGCCAGCGGGCCGATATCGCCCAGGCCGAGCACCGCGGAGCCGTTCGACACCACGGCGACCAGGTTGGAGCGGGCGGTGTAGCGCGCCGACAGCTTCGGGTCGCGCGCGATTTCGAGGCAGGCGTCGGCAACGCCGGGAGAGTAGGCCAGACTCAGGTCGAGTTGCGTGTCGGAAGGCTTGGTCGGCGTTACCGAGATTTTGCCGGGCGTGGGAAAAGCGTGGTAATCGAGTGCGGCCTGGTTGCGGTCCGGCATGTTTTCTAGTTTTGCACTGCCGGGGCGGCAAGCGAAATGCCGCGGTAACGCGGCGGTCTCCCGCGGCCGCTCCGAACCCTTTAAGCTATTCACCGGCCGCGCAGCGGCTCTTGCTTCAGGCGATGATGTCGTGAAGCACTTTGCCGTGTACGTCCGTCAGGCGGAAGTCGCGGCCGGCGTGGCGGTAGGTCAATTTCTCGTGATCGAGGCCCAGTTGATTGAGGATCGTAGCCTGGTAGTCATGCACCGACACGACGTTCTCGGCCGCCCGATCGCCGATCTCGTCGCTGGCGCCGTAAACCACGCCCCCGGCGATGCCCCCGCCCGCGAGCCATGAACTGTAAACTTTGGCGTGGTGCCCGCGCCCTTCGACGTTCGGCGCCGGGCAGAACGGCGTGCGGCCGAACTCCGTAGTCCAGGCGACGATCGTGTCCTCGAGCATGCCGCGCGACTTGAGATCTTTGAGCAGAGCGGCGATAGGCCGATCGACATTGCGGGCCAGCTTGTTGTAGTTGGCCATTTTGGCGTGCGTATCCCAGTTTTTCTCCAGCGACGCGCCGCCGTCGATGAGCTCGATGAAGCGCACGCCGCGCTCGGCCAGTCGGCGCGCGACGATGCACTGCCAGGCGAAGCCTTCGGCGTTGCCGCGCTCGAGGCCGTACAGCTTCAGCGTCGCGTCGGTCTCGCCGGACAAGTCGAACGCCTCCGGAGCCGCGGCCTGCATGCCGAACGCCGTTTCAAACGACTTGATGCGCGCGGTGAGGTTGGAGTCGAGCTCGCGCCCCTTCAGGTGCTGCCGATTGAAATAGTCGAGCATGTCGAGCTCGGTTCTCTGCGCCTCGGCGGACGACGCGCGGCGATGCATGTTGGCGATGGGCTCTTCGCCGGGGACGATGCGCGTGCCCTGGTGCAGCACGGGCAGGAAGTCCGAGCCCCATACCTGGCCGCCGGCGTAGGGAATTTCCGGGGCGATCACCATAAACGACGGCAGGTTGCGATTCTCCGTGCCGAGCCCGTAGCTGACCCACGAGCCGATGCTCGGTCGGTTGAACGTGGCCGAGCCCGTGTGGATGCCGATGGTTGCGCCGAAATGATCGCCGTTGATGTTTTTCATCGAGCGGATGACGGCGATGTCATCGATGACGCCGCCGATGTGTGGAAACAGATCGCTGACTTCGATCCCGCTGCGGCCGTAGCGCCGGAACTCCCAGTCCGCCCCCTTGTACACCGATTTTTTGCCGTGAGGCTCGTTGTGATGCTCGCGCAGAAACGGCTTGGGGTCGAAGGTGTCCACGTGCGAGACGCCGCCCGTCATGAACAGGAAAATGACGCGCTTGGCCTTCGGCGCGAAGTGCGGTTGCCGCCGCGCCGGCGAGGCGCCGGCCGACTCTGCCATCATGTCCGATAGCAGGCCGGGCAGCAGCATGCCGCCGCCTGCGAGCGAGCGGATCATCCGGCGTCTGGTGGGGTTCCATCGACGTTCCATGGCGTTTACTTATATTACTCCGCGGAGAGCTTCATGCGGCGCTACGACTTCGTTTTTCTCATCCTCTCCGGTATTTTTCTGGCGAGTCTGGTCATCGCCAACTCGCTGGTGTTCAAGTTCTTCGATGTCGCCTTGCCGTTCGTCGGCGTCGTGACTCTGAGCGTGGGCGTGATTCCCTACCCGGTGACGTTTTTGTGTACCGACCTGATCAGCGAGCTTTACGGAAAAAAACGGGCGGACGCAGTGGTCGTAACCGGGCTGCTGGTGAGCGCCTACCTGCTGTTGGTCCTGCAAATCGGCCGCGCCGCGCCGGTGTCGCATTTGCAGGACGCAGCGGCGGTGCAGGGGCACTACGAGGCGGTATTCGGTCAGACCGCCCGGGCCGTTTTCGCCAGCATGGCCGCCTATCTGCTCGCCCAGTTTCTCGACGTTCGCCTCTACCATTTCTGGCGGCGGCTGACCAACGGAAAACATCTGTGGCTGCGCAATAACGGCTCGACGATGCTCAGCCAACTGGTCGATACCGTCGCCGTCGTGACGATTCTCTTCTACGGCGTATGGACGAGGGAACAGATCGCCGCCGTCATCGCCTCGGGTTACGCATACAAGCTGCTGGTCGCGCTGCTCGACACGCCGTTGATGTACCTGGCCTCCCGCCGGCTGCGCGATATCGAAGACGAATCGCGGGCGCAAGGCTTGATTCACGAAACGGCTTGACTGCGCGGGCGCGGCGTCTTCGCTCTTCACCGGCCGCGCAAGCGGTCCGCCGTCAAGCTTGTCGCAAGACTTTCAGTTGGACGGCCGTGACCAGCCCCTTGGTCGCCTCGCGGAGGGCGGCCATGTGCGGCGCCCGCGCATGCGCTTGCAGCGCTTCCATGCTCTCCCAGCGCTCGATGACGGTCACGGCGCGCGGATCTTTCGCCTGCCGCTTCCAGCCCGTATCGCAATCGACGGTCGGGTAGTAGTGGATGCAGCCCTTTTCGGCGAGTACGTTGGGCAGATTCGCCTTGAATTTTTCGAGATACTCTTCGAGCGCGTCCTCGCGGACGGTCACGGTTGCGACGACATCGATCACGGGGCCTCCTGCAGGCAATCGACCATTGTAAACCGGCGGGCCCGAGCGGCGTCAGCCGGCTTTGGGCGCCGGGCCGTTCACGCGCGGTTTCTTGAATTTCGGCTTCACCGCCTTGTGGATTTTCCAAACGGCGCGGGCGATGTCCGCGGCGTCGTCCTCGCTTCCCATGAAGAGGTTCATCGGCAGCCAGAACGAATCCCGCGACGACTGCTCGGCGATGGGGCATGAGGCGGCGCGGTGCGCATGGTCTTGGAACAAGGGGTTGCGGTAGAGCGGATGCGGGTAGAAAGGACGTATGGGGATGCCTTCGGCCTGCATCGCCTCGACGAATGCGCCGCGGTCGATGCCGAAGGAATCTGCGACGATGCGCCCCGGACGGACGTAAAGCGTTTGCGCCGAAACCCCGGCCGGCGCTTCTTGCAGATAAAGCCCTTCGATGCCGGCGAGCTCTTGTTCGAGCGCGGCGTTGTTCCGTTCCCTGAGCCGGATTTCAATCGGCAGGCGCTCGAGTTGCTTGCCTAGCATTGCCGCCTGCATCGCCGTCAAGCGCAGGTTCGTCCCCAACTCGAAATGCTCGAACCAGCCGCGGCCGGGCCGGCGTCCGGCATTGGCGATCGAGCGGGCTTTCGCCGCCAGGTCTTCGTCGCTGGTGATGACCATGCCGCCTTCGCCCGCGGTCATGGCTTTCGAGTTCTGGAAGCTGAACATGCCGGCGAGGCCGAAGCTGCCCGCGCGCTTGCCGTGCCACTCGGCGCCGTGGGCGTGGGCGGCGTCTTCGATCAGCAGGAAACCGTGCCGGGCGGCGAGGTCGCCGAGCCGGTCCATGTCCGCCGGAACCCCGCCGAAGTGGACGACGATCACGGCGGCCGTCTTTTCGCTTACGGCCTCGGCGACGCGCTCGGGGTCGATGTTGTACGTCGCTGCTTCGATATCCGCAAAGACGGGGACCGCGCCGATGCGCGATACCGCCGCGGCAGTGGCGATGAAGCTGTGGGCGGGCACGACGACCTCGTCGCCGGGGCCGATGCCGGCCGCCAACAGCGCCAACTCCAGGGCCAGGCTGCCGTTGGCCGCGCCGATGCCGTAGGCGGCGTCGTGGACCTGCGCGAACAATGCCTCGAACTGCGCAACGGTTGCGCCCGCCCCTCCCCAGTCGGAGCCTTCGAGCACGGCGGCGACGGCCTCGAGATCGCCGCTGCCGAGCCGCGGCCACGCCGGATAAGGGGCGCTGCGAACAGGGCTGCCTCCGTGCAGGGCGAGCTTTTCGCCGGCCATCTCACCCAGTGTAGCCGCCGTTCGATTCCGCGCCCGGTTTCAGCTTTGCCAGTAGCGCCCCCGCCACCGTCATGCCTTACGAGGAAAAGGAAAACCGCGCGACGGCCCAGAGAATCTTCGCTCCTGCGGCCAAGCTGCCCCACAGAGTCCCGCTGATTTTGCTCTCGCCCGCCCGCCGGCGGCGGCAGGCGACGGGAACTTCGATCACGCGCAGACCGCGGCGCAGGGCCTTGATCTGCATTTCAATCGTCCAGCCGTAGTTGCGGTCGCGCATTTCCAGTTCGCGCAGCCGGTCGACCCGAATGGCGCGGAACGGCCCGAGATCGCTGTAGCGGTGGCCGCAAAGCAGCCGTAAGAGTAAGAGCGCCGCGAAGTTGCCGAGCCTCTGGTGAGCGCGCAAGGCGCCCGGCTCGCGGCCGCCCATCTCGCGGGAGCCCAATACCAGATCGGCGCGGCCTTCGCGGATCGGGCGCAGCAGCCGCTCCGCGTCAGCGGGGGAGTCGCTGCCGTCCGCGTCCATGAACACGGCGACTTCGATGCCTTCCGGCAGTTCCCGAATCGCCCGCAGGCAGGCGTTGCCATACCCCCGCGCCGGTTCTCTGACGACCAGCGCGCCATGTACCCGGGCTACCGCCGCCGTGCGGTCGCGCGAACCGTTGTCGGCGACGATCACGGCCGCGAACAACCCGTCCGGAACCTCCTCCAGAACCTGCCCGATGGCGCCCTCTTCGTTGAGTGCGGGAATGATGAGCGCCGCGTTCATCGCATACGGGGCCGCCGCCCTCACATCCATTATCCTTGAGCCGCCGAATGTTGTCCCGCACCTTCGCCGCGTACCGTCCGCGGCGCATGCCACCCAATCCCAGTTAATCCCACCTAATCCCATTTACCGGCGACGGTCCCATAGCAGGCGGCCTCGCGCACTCGGGGTCAACGTATCGGGCCGCTGATTTTCGACGACGGCGGGCAGTCAAAGGCGCCCCGCTACGCCGGCCGGGTCGATTCGCTCAAATACTGCAGTTGGTGAAGGCGCGAATAAATCCCGCCTTTGGCCAGCAGTTCCCGGTGCGCGCCGATTTCCGCCACGCGCCCCTTGTGCATGACCAGAATCCGGTCGGCGCGGCCGATCGTCGAGAGCCGATGGGCGATCACGATCGACGTTCTGCCGCTCAGCAGCGTCTCCAGCGTTTTGCGGATTTCGTGCTCGGTCTCCGAATCGACGCTGGACGTGGCTTCGTCCAGGATCAAAAACGGCCTGCCATGAGCCAACGCGCGGGCGAAACCGACGAGTTGCTTGCGTCCCGCCGAGAGCGAGGCGCCCCGCTCCAACATGGGTTCGTCGTAGGCGGCGGGCAGCGATTGGATGTATTGCGCCAAATGCGCGTTCTCGGCCGCCCGGCGAACGGCGGCGGCATCGACGTCGGGCGAGTTCATGCCGATGTTGCCGGCGATCGTCCCGGCGAATAAATAGGGGTCTTGCAGGACAATGCCGAATTGCTTGCGCAGTTGCCGCACCGGCCAATCGCGAATGTCGCGCCCGCCGACGAGGATCGCCCCTTTCTGGATTTCGTAGAAGCGCAGCAACAGACTCACGAGCGTCGTTTTGCCGGCGCCGGTGTGGCCGACAACCGCCAGCATTTCGTTCGGCTCGGCGGTGAAGCTAACGGCTTCGAGCACCCAATCCTCGTTCCGGTAAGCGAACCACACATTGCGGAATTCCACTCGCAGGCCGTCGGCGGCGCCCGGCTCGCCTTGCGCGGTCTCGGCGGCCGCGGGCGGCGTGTCGAGCAACTGAAAAACGCGCTCGGCGCCGGCCATCGCCGCTTGCAGGATGTTGTATTTCTCGGCAAGATCCTGGATCGGACGGAATACCCGCGCGCCGTACTGCATGAAGGCCACCACCGCGCCGAGCGTCAAACTGCCTTCGACTACCCCCTTGCCGCCGAAGAAAATCAACATGGCCAGTCCCGCGACGCCGATGAGCTCGATCGTCGGATAGAAAAGCGCGTGCGCGCGGATGGCCTTGTAGTTGGCCTGACGGTGCTCCTCGTTGACGGCGGCGAACTCGTCGAGCGTTGCCTGCTCATGATTGAACAGTTGAATCTCTGAGATTCCGGTGAACGTTTCCTGCAGGAATGCGTTGATCTTGGCGACCGCGGCGCGCATGGCGCGGAAGCCGGCCCGCGCATGTTTTCGAAAGAGAAAGCTCGCCAGCGCCGTCACGGGCGCGATCGACAGGAATACCAGCGTCAGCACCGGGCTGAGGTACAGCATCGCCCCGAAGGCGAACGCCAGCGTCAGAACGTCGCCGGCTATGGCCACGACCCCGGACGTGAAGAGCTCGTTCAGCACGTCCACGTCGGTAGTGATCCGGGTGACGATGCGGCCGATCGGTTGGCGGTCGAAATACGGAACGCCGAGGCATTGCAACTTGGCGAAGATTTCGCGCCGCAAGTCGCGCATCGTCCGCTGGCCGGTCAGGTTCATGACATGGATATGGAAATAGCGCGCCGCGAATCCTGCGAGCAGGATGGCCAGGTATAGAGCGGAAACGGCGATGAGGCCGTCGACGGGGTCTTCCGGCAGCAGGGGGTCGAGCGGGGAACGCTCTTCCGGCTTGGGTTGCAGGTAGCGGTCGACGGCGACCTTGGTCAGATACGGGCCGGTCACGCCGAGCAACGAATGCATCACCAGCAGCGCGAGCGAAAGGCCGACAAGGGTTCTGTACGGGCGCAGGTAAGCCGCCAGCCGGCGCATCAGCTTCGCGTCGTAAACCCGGGCCGGCGGGACTTCCGAGCGCGCGAATTCGCCGCCGATCGTGCGTTGCGGGCTCAATTTTTCGCCAGCTCCTCTTCGATCAGTTGGCGGTTGTGCAGCCGCTGGTAGAGGCCGCCGAGAGCCAACAGCTCGCGGTGCGAGCCGGCCTCGACGATGCGGCCTTCGTCGAGGACGACGATGCGGTCGGCGTGCCGCGCGGCGGAAACCCGGTGAGACACCATCAGCGTCGTGCAGTTGCGCAGCCTCGCTTGCAGGCGGGTCAGAATGCGGTGCTCCGTCTCGGTATCGACGCTCGCCGTCGCGTCGTCGAGGATCAGGATGCGCGGGCGCCGAACGAGCGCGCGAGCCATCGCAGTTCTTTGCTTCTGGCCGCCCGACAGCGTGATTCCGCGCTCGCCGACAAGCGTGTCGAGTTCGTCGGGGAAGTCGGCAACGTCGGTTTCGAAGTTCGCCGCGGCAACGGCTTCTTCGACCTCCCATTGCTCGGCCTCGGCCGCGCCGAGACGAATGTTGTCGTCGATCGACCGGCTGAACAGAAACGTTTCCTGGGGAACAAAGCCTACGGCGCGGCGCAGCACGGCCAGCGGCACGGCGCGCGCATCGCGGCCGTCGATGAGCACCCGGCCCTTGTTGGGATCGAGCAAACGCGGAATCAGATTCACCAGCGTCGACTTCCCGCTGCCGATCGAGCCGACGATGGCCAGGCTGCGGCCCGCCGGCACGTAGAGGCTGACGTTTTTGAGCGCCGGCTCGTTCGCGCCCGGGTACTGTACGGTCACGTTCTCGAGCTCGATGTCGCCGCGCACCGCGTCGATCGCGTAGTCCGTCGCCTGCCCGTCGGCGATGGACGGGCGCTGCTGCATCAGCTCGGTCAAGCGCTCCAGGGATGCCGTTCCCCGCTGCAAGATGTTGACGACGATTCCCAGCCCGATCATCGGCCAAGTGAGCACGGGCAGGAAAGAAATGAACATGAGGAACGTGCCCGCGGTAATTTCGCCGCGCAGGACCCGCCAGCCGCCGAATCCCAGGACGGCGATATAGGCGAGGCCGACCAGCGCCTCGAGCAGCGGATAAAACACCCGCCATATCTTGATCAATCCGAGGTTGTCGCGCAGGTAGTCGTCGTTCAGCTTGCGGAACCGTTCCTGCTCTTGCGGTCCCTGCCCGTAGGCGCGCAACATGCGGATGTTGGCCAGGTGTTCCTGAACTCCGGCGCTGATCGCCGAAAACCGCTCCTGTATCTTTTGGAATTGAGCGTGGGTCCGCCGGCCGAAGTAGCCGGCCGAAAGCGACACCAGCGGCATGGGAGCGAAGATCAGCAGCGTCAGCACCCAGTCCGTCGCCGCCATTACGATCATGACGGCGATAAAGGTGACCGCGATCTCGGACGTGTACATGACTCCCGGACCGAGCAGCGAGCGCACCTGCGCCAGGTCGTTCGTCGCGCGGGCCATCAGATCTCCGGTGCGATAGCTGTCGTAGAAGCGCTTGGGCAGCGTCACCAGATGGGCGCTCAGGTCGTTGCGCAGATCGTATTCAATGTCGCGCGAGAGCGTGATCAGGATCCAGCGCATGTAGTATTGGCCGACCGCCTTGAGTCCGGCGGCGCCTATCATTGCCGCGGCGTACCAACCCAGCCCGGCGACCGTGAAGTCGGCCGAGAGATAGTCGACCGCCTGCCCGATGATGTAGGGCAGCGCCGCCGCCATGCCGCTGCGCCAGCACAGCATGAAAAACCCCGCCGCGTACCGCCAGCGGTAGCGCACCATGTAAGGAACCAAATTGCCGAGAGTTGACAGAAGGCGTACCTACAAGCGGTAGAGCATCAGGTAAACGAGAACGCCGGTCACGGAAACGTACATCCAGATCGGCCAGGTCCATTTGGCTATGCGCCGGTGACGGTCGAACTGCCCGCTCCAGGCGCGGTACAAGGTCAGCAGCGCCAAAGGGACGACCGTCGCGGCCAGGACGATGTGCGTGATCAGCACCGCGAAATAGACCGGCCGAATCCATCCTTGCCCCGTGAACGCAACGGAGCCGACCCGGTAGTGATAAACGAGATAGCAGGCCAGGAAGACCGCCGACGTGCAGAACGCGCCGACCATGCATGCCTTGTGGCGGCGTTCGTCTCCCCTGCGGATGAAGGCGTAACCGGCGCCGAGCAGCACGGCCGCGAGCGCGTTCAAGCTCGCATTCACGGTGGGCAGGTCGGTGACTTCCACGAGTGAAGAGCGGCGGATCAACTCAAGTTTCGGGCGGCCGGCCGCGCGGCCTGGCGCCAAGCGAAGGCCAGAGCGGCGATGCCGAAACCGGCGGTGACCGCCCAGCAAACGGCCATTGACGGGTCGGACGCGGAAACGCCGGCGCCCAACAGACGCCGCAGGCCGGTGACCCCGTAGGTCAGGGGATTGACGGTCATCGCCCAGCGGATCCATCCCGAAGAGCCGTCAACGGGGAAGACCCCGCCCGACAGCAGCCACATCGGCATCAACACGACGTTCATGATCGAATGAAACCCCTGCACCGAGTCGAGCCGCCAAGCGAAATAAAACCCCAGTGCGGTGAGGCCGAACGCCATGAGCAAAACCATCGCGAACACGGCCGGAAACGCGCCGGGAGAAAGCGCAACGCCGGCCAGGGGCGCCGGCGGCAGAAGCAGGAGACCCTGAAACGCGCCGATGGTCGTCGCTCCCAGAATCTTGCCGAGCGCCAGCGCCAGGCGCGGCGCCGGCGCTACGAGAACGGAGAGCAAAAATCCCTCCCGGCGGTCTTCGATGATCGAGATGTTGGCGAAGATCGAGGTGAAAAGCACCGCCAGAGTGACCGCGCCGGGAAAGAAAAACTGCGCATAGGTTTCGTTCGACGTTTGCAGCGACGAGCCGAACCCGGAACCCAGCACGAACCAGAACAGCAGCGGAGTCGAAAGGCTGCCGATCACCCGGCTGCGCTGTCTGTAGAACCCTTGAATTTCCCGCTGCCACAACGTGAAAACGCTCAGCCACAGGCTCGGACTTGCCGGGCGCCCGACCGCGGCGGCGGGCGCAACAGTACTTATGCCTTGAGGTGGGGAGGCCATCGGATGCTTGGCGGCAGCCCTCTCGGAGCCGAACCTTCATTCTAGCCGACTCACGCCAAGCGCCGCGGCGGACAGGGACTGCGCAACGCCCGGCGCCGCCGGCTTTACAACTCGAGCAAATAGCCCTTTTTGCCCACGTTCGCCGCGAGCGTCGGACCCATTTGCGCGACCCGTCCGGCAGCTTCATGGATGTGCCCGCAAAAAAAGTAAGCCGGGGGATGGGCGTCCAGAAAGGCGCGGACAGCGCTGCTGCCGAAGTGCAGGCCGCCCGAGGATTCGTCCAAGGGGCTGTCGAGCGGCGGCGCGTGGCAGACCAGCACGAGCGGTTTCAATGCCGCGAATTTGGCCAGGCGCTGCTCGATCTCCCGCTCGCTGTATTCGCCGGGCGTGTCGAACGGCGTGGGGTTGGAGTAGCCGAGTCCGCCGAAATGCGTGCCGTCGATCTCGATTACGGAATCGTGAAAGTTGCGGAAACCGAATTGCGAGCAGAATGCCGCGATCTGCCGGTCGGTCTCGTTGTTGCCCGGCATCGCCCATAGTTTCCTGCCCAGCGGCGCCAGGATTTTTCCGCAGTCGTCCAGCGGCGCCGGCCAGGTTACCAGGTCGCCCGCGGCGATATAGATGTCGGCTTCGACCGCGGCCGCCCGCTCCAGCGCCCGCAAATCGCCGTGGATGTCGGAAAATATCTGAACCAGCATTGCGTATCAGTGTACCGGGCGGCAGCCGCGCCGGGTTCAGCCCATGCGGCGGGTAGCGGCAAGCCGCTCTTCGGCTTTGGCCAAGACCTGCGCCTCGGCCTCTTCCTTGTCCGCGGCTTGGGCGCGCGCGATCGTTGCGCCGGGGGAAACGTTATCCGCCTTGGCGTGATAGGTCTTGCCCAACCGGTACGAAACGATGCGGACCGGCCATCCGGCCAACTCCAGCGTGCGCTCGGAATAGTCTTCGGGCTTCATGCGCCCCTGGCGACGGCGGCGCCGACCAGATTGCCCCACTCGGTCCAGGAGCCGTCGTAGTTCGTCACGTTTTCGTAGCCCAGCAGGTACTTGAGCACGACCCAGGAGTGGCTCGAGCGCTCGCCGATACGGCAGTAAGCGACGATCGGCTTGGTTCCCGTGATGCCGGCGTCTCCGTAGAGCGCCTTCAACTCGTCGTAGCTCTTGAACGTGCCGTCCGGGTTGCACGCCTTGCCCCAGGGGATGTTCCCCGCGCCGGGAATGTGCCCACCGCGCTGGCAGGTTTCGGGCAGCCCCGGAGGCGAAAGAATTTCGCCGCTGAATTCGGCGGGGCTGCGGACATCGACCAGTTCCACCGCGCTGTTGCTTACCGACTCGGCGACCTGCGGCAGGAACGCGCGGATCGAAAAATCCGGCTCCGCGGCATTGTAGTCCGCGGGCGCAACCGCCGGCGCTTCCGTCGTCAGCTCGCGTCCTTCGGCAAGCCACTTCGCCCGCCCGCCGTTCATCAAGCGCGCGTCGGCGTGGCCGTATATCTTGAGTTGCCAGAACGCCCAAGCCGCGAACCAGTTGTTGTTGTCGCCGTAGAACACAACGGTCGTATCGTTGGCGATGCCGCTGTCGGACATCAATTTCTCGAACGCGGCCTGCGGCACGATGTCCCGGCGCACGGTATCGCAAAGCTCGCTGTCCCAAGCCCAGCCGACGGCGCCGGGAATGTGGCCTTCGTCGTAAGAGCCCGTATCGACATCGACTTCGACGACGCGCACGGAGTCATCCCCCGCATGCTCGGCGACCCAATCCGCGCCGACTAAGATTTCAGGATGCGCGTAATCTCCCATTTTTCCTCCTCCGGGTTTCTTCCCGCCGGGAAGCAACCATTGTAACCCAACGCCGGCGGTCCTGCTTGCGCGGGACAAGATTCGAGGCAGCGCTCGAGCCGCAGTAATGGCTTGCCTCTCGACGCTTCCCGGCCTTCCGTTGTGCATAGCCTGTAACATATTGCCAATGCTAGGCTTATGTCGTCATTGGACGCTGGTTCCCCCGCTGTATCCCTCGTTCTGTATTGGATTCCAGAGGATGCAGCGCACCGTCTTCAGACGGACCCGGACCTCGGGGTCCCTCGCCGCACCGGGTCGCCGAGGACCCGAAATCGCCCAGCGTACGGGCCGTCGGAGCGCCCGTAGTAGCATGAATCGATGAACCGACCGATGCGCGTTGCTTCCGGGGGTATCGTCATGAAATCCTTGTTCCACAATCAGATTCAAACGGTGCTGGCCCGATTCCGAAACGACAGGTTCTTGATGCTTCCTGTGGCCCTCGCCGTCCTGGGAACGGCGCTCATACTGCTCCGTGAAATTACTTTCGGGGTGGGCATGGACGCCGATTCTACGGCGTACATCGCCGCTGCCAGGAACTTGGTGGCAGGAAATGGGCTTATTGTTTACGAAGGAAGGCCCCTGACGCTGTGGCCGCCGCTGTTTCCGATGCTGTTGGCTGTTGCCTGCTTATTCGGATTCGACCCGGCGGACTTCGCCGGTTTGTTGAACGCTGGGGCATTCGGGGCGTCCGTTTTCGTTTCGGGCTGGTGGCTGCGGACCCGTCTTGAGTCCCGGTTGCCGGCGCTGTGGGGGACCCTTGCCGTTCTGCTGTCGGTCACCCTCACGCATTGGGCGGCAATGGCTATGTCAGAACCCGTGTTTATCCTGTTTACCCTGCTTTCCCTGATTCAGACAGAGAAATTCTTGAACAACGGCAAAGGCTCATCGTTGACCTGGGCCGCGATGTTCACCACCCTCGCCTGTCTGACCCGTTATATCGGCGTCACCATAGTAGTCACCGTCGTGATGCTGTTGCTACTCAAACGGGACACCATCCTGGAGCAGTTCAAGCGCATCGCCGCCTACTTCATGGTTTCTCTAACTCCCCTGGGCGTCTGGATGCTGCGGAATCTCATGGCAACCGGAACGCTCGCCGGCTACCGGCAGAATACGCCAAACCATCCATTTCTGGAGCACCTGGAACGGACGCCCCAAGTGCTGGCAGGATGGATACATCCCAGCCTGACGCCAAAAAATATGCCGGTTTTCACCGCTGTAGTGGGCGGAATATGCCTGTTGGCGCTGGCAATAGCCGTAACTTATGGCCTGATCAGCTCGCTTCGGAAGATGGATACGCGGCCAAGCCGGAGTCCGATTTATACATTCGGAACGTTCGCGCTCATATACATCATTATCATTGCCGTTGCGGCGTCACAGGGTAATACACCACTTGTCAATCACAGATTTCTCGCTCCGATATACGTACCCCTGGTGTTGGTAGTAGCGTTTGTGGTGGACCGATGGCTGGAATACGGCTATCGAGCAGAGACGCCAGGCCGATTTGGAAGCCGGCGAATAAGAGGGAGGCTAAAGTCGCTCCTAACCCTTGCTCCGGTTAGCGGGCTTTTTCTTTGGCTTGCTTACCCGGTTGCACATAACATACATAGCATAGACAAGGCAATCAATCAGGGAACCAGCATCTACACTAACGAGCGTTGGGCTGATTCGGACCTCATGCAATACATAGAGCAGCATCTGGCCGGTATTCCGCGGGGTCGGGTTTACAGCAATGAAATATATGCAACATACATTCACGCCGAGGTTCACGCGTCTCCGCTTCCACTGGACGAGGATGCATTGGAGCAGGTAAGGTGGAATGCCGTCGCAGCCGGCGATACATACATCATCTGGTTTGAGAAGCCGCTTCCGGCCTATTCCTCCTGCAACTACGGGAGACCCGAATTGGAGAGGCATCTGGACTTCCTAAGACTTGAGCCTATACGGGAAGGCTCCGACGGAGTCATATATCGAGTGAGTACGGAAGGCTTTATGGACAAAGCTGCCGAGGCCATAGAAGAGGCTGGCTCGCCGGTAATCCGCTCTACCTATGATGTGTACATCAGCGAAAACAGGTTGATTTACTTGAAAGACCCGTGCGTCCAGGCCGACACCGAGGCGACTTTCTTCTTACACCTGAATCCGGTTAGCGGAGCTGACCTTCCCGATTGGCGCAAGCAGCATGGCTTCGACAATCTCGATTTCAATCTCGACTGGCATGGCTATCTGCGTGACCGGCGATGCGTCGGCGTGCGCGTGCTCCCCGACTACGACATCGCCGCCGGCCGCACCGGGCAATACATCCCCGGCAAGGGGGAGCTCTGGGAGGGCGCGTTCCGCTTTGACGAGTAGCGAGCGCGCCGCGGTTACGATCGCGCGGCGGCGCGGGCGCGGGCGAGTCTGCGGTTGGCGAGGGCCTGGGCGCGGGCCGCCTTGAGCGGGACGAACGGGAAGCCGCCGAGTCCGAGTTCGCGGCGGGGTCCGCGGATCGCGAGTCGCTGGACCCAAACGCGAGCAGGTTTCGGGCAGCCCCGGAGGCGAGAGGATTTCGCCGCCGAATTCGGCGGGGCTGCGGACATCGATTTCTCGAACGCGGCCCGCGGCGCGATGTCCCGGCGCGGGCGCCGCCAACCCGACTGTTGCGGGCCGCTGAAAAAAAGCTACTCGCCGGACGACCAAGCGACGCGGAACTCGGGATAAAGCGTCAGGCCGCCGCAGGCAAACAGCGTCTGGCCGGTAATGTACGAGGCTTCGCCGGAGGCCAGAAAGGCGAATACCGCGGCGATTTCCTCCGCTTCTCCGGCCCTGCCCATCGGGATGTGACTCTCGACCTCGCCGCGGGCAACGGGGTCGTCGATCCAGGCCATGTTGATCGGCGTCACGATCGCCCCCGGCCCCACCGCATTGACGCGGATGCCGCGGTCGGCGTATTCCAGCGCCAGCGACTTGGTGAGGTTTTCCATGCCGCCCTTCGAGATCGAGTAGGAAAGATACTTCGGCTTCGGGATGATCTCGTGAACGCTGGAATTGTTGACGATCGCGCCGCCGCCCTCGCGGGACAAAAAATGCCGGATCGCCGCGCGGGAGCATAAATAGCAGCCCCGCAGATTCACGCCGAGAATGCGGTCGAAATCCGCGGTCAGGCTTTCATGGCTGGCGGCGGGTTTCTGAATGCCGGCGTTGTTGATCAGCACGTCGAGCCGGCCCCAGTTCGCCAGAATTTCGCCGATCATGTCGTTCACCGGCTGTTCCTGCGAGACATCGGCCTTGTGCAAGTTGCATTTCGCGTTGGCGTAGCCGCCGGCATCGTGGGCGGCGCGTACGCGCTCCGCCGTTTTCCCCGCCTCGACATCGTTGCGGCTGTAGTTGACCGCAATGTTGCCGCCCTCTTGCGCCAGCCGCACCGCGATCGCTCTGCCGATGCCCGTGGAAGCGCCGGTCACGAGAATGTTTTTTCCTATAAAGCGTTGCTGCATCACGATTTCGCCTGTTTTCACAGAGGGGCGGCAGCGCGGCCGCCGCGTCATCCGCCTCCCCGCTGTCATTCGATTGTACAACCTGCGCCGCGAGCGCCGTTTTACACTAGGAGATTGTTCGTCGGGTTCAAGGGATGAAGATCCTGGTTTCCGCCGGTGAAGCGTCCGGAGACCGCTACGCCGCGGATCTCGTCGCCGCTCTGCGCAGGCGCCTTCCGGAGGCGGATTTCTTCGGCTGCGGCGGGCGCCATCTGAGAAAGGAAGGGCTGCGGGCGGTCATTCGCGCCGAGGACTTGGCAGTAGTGGGACTTTTCGAGGTCGCCCGTCACGTCCCGAGGATATACCGCCGGTTTCGGCAGTTCCTCGCGGCGGTTCGGGCCGAAAAGCCGCAACTCGCGATTCTGATCGACGCGCCCGATTTTCACCTCCGCCTGGCGAAAAAATTGCGCCGGCTCAAGATTCCCATCGCTTACTACGTCGCTCCCCAGGCGTGGGCTTGGCGCAAGGGGCGGGTCAAAACGCTGCGGCGGCTGATCGACCGCCTGCTGGTGATCTTTCCGTTCGAGGAGGAATTTTTCTTCGCGCGCGGCGTCAGGACGACATTCGTCGGGCACCCCTTGGCCGGCCGCGTCCATGTCTCGACCGACCGCGGAACATTCTTCCGGGAACACGGCCTCGACCCGCGAAAACGCTTGATCGCCCTGCTTCCAGGCAGCCGCCGCGGCGAGTCCCTGCGGCATCTTCCGGTGCTGGAAAAAGCGGCGGCGCTCCTCTCGAAGCGGGGCGGCATGCAGTTCATCCTGCCCGCCTCCGCCACCACGGGCAGGGATTTTTTTGTGGAACGCTGGCGCGGCCCCGAAGTCGTCATTGTCGAAGAGCAAACCCAGGACGCCGTGGGCCATGCCGATCTCGCCCTGGTCGCCAGCGGCACGGCGACCGTCGAAACCGCGCTGCTCGGCACGCCTATGGTTACCTTTTATCGGCTTGCCTGGCCAAGTTATTGGCTCGCCAAAACACTCGTCCAAGCGCCCTTCTACAGCATGGTCAACCTTCTCTCCGGGCGGGAGGTCGTGCCCGAGCTCATCCAACGCGATTGCACCGGCAGGAAACTTGCGGCCGAGTCCGTCCGTCTCCTTCAGCAGGAGCCCGCGCGGCGCCGCATGGTCGAGGAACTGGCGGCGATCGAGGGGAAGCTGCATACCGGCGCCCCCGCGGCGGAACGCGCGGCCGACGCGATATGCGAACAGTATTCTCTACAGACCGTATGAAAAGCCTCGCCGTTCCGCTCCTCCTGCTTGCGGCGGCGGCCCGGATTTGCGCGCAGGACGTTCCGCTGATCGACGTCGAGGACTACGACATCACCGCCCGCGTCGACCTGCTTGCGCAGACTCTGGAAGCGGACGCGCGGGTCCGCTTCGTGCCCCGCGAACCCACGAACATGGCGGTTTTCGAGCTGCACAACGGGCTCAATGTCGATGCCGCGCAAACGGCCGACGGCGCCGGCCTCAACCCCCTCCGCTACCGCCAGGACTTCACGGTCCACCTCAGTTTTCCGCAAACGCTTCCCGCCGGCGAGCCGCAGATCGTCGACTTCCGTTACGGGGGCCGGCTGAAAGGCTACGAAGAGTCTCCCGTCGAGGGCTACAGCCTGGCGCAGATCGATGCCGACCGCGCGTTTCTGCTCTATGCGGCCCGCTGGTTTCCGGTCAACGGCTACGGCGCCGACCGTTTTACCGCGAAGATCAAAATCATTACCGACGAGGGCATGAAAGTGATCGGCAGCGGCATCGGCCTGCGCAGCGAGGGCATCGAAGGCGTCGAGCACGCGTTCGAGTTCAGCTACCCTTCGTTCCCCGGCACGATTGCGATCGTCCCGGACAACGGCGTCGGCGCCGAGACCGACGGCGTCGCCACGACGGTTTACTTCGATTCCGCCTCAGACGATCTCGCCCGCGAATACGGCCAAGCGACCGGAGAAATCGTGAACTTTTACTCCGACCTGTTCGGCGCGCCCTATTCCAAATCCCTCGCGCTCATCGAGACGGACGAGTACGCTCCCAGCGGGTATTGGGCGCCGGGAATGATCCTCATGAGCCCTTACGGCATCCGGCAGGCCGTCAACCGCCGACTGCTCGGCACGCTCGTTGCCCACCAGTGGTGGGGCTCGCTTGTCGGCCCCGGCAACCGCAATCACCTGTGGCTTGTCGACGGCTTGGCGTATTACTCCGCATTGCTCGAAATCGAGGAGATGGAGGGCGAGGAAGCGTTCGAGACTCACGTCCGCGAGGCCCGCATCGAATCGCTGACCTACACCGACATGCCCATGATCCAGGCCGGCCGCCTGACCGATTTCTCTCCCGAAATGCATGCGCTGACCGGAGCGCGCGGAGTCATGGTGCTGCACATGCTGCGCTGGACCGTGGGAGACGAGGCGTTTTTTGCAATCCTCAAGAAACTGATCGACGAGCGCACCTGGCAATCCATTACGACCGACGGTTTCCGCGAGTTGGCGGAAAACGTCAGCGGCAAAGACCTCGATCCGTTTTTCCTGCAGTGGACCGAATCGACGGCGACGCCCGAGTTCGAGCAGGAATACACGATCTATCGGCTCGGCGGCGGTCAAGGCTTCCGCATCATCGGCAAAGTGCGGCAGGACATGGATACGTTCAGCATGCCGGTCGAGCTCAAGATCGAAACCGAGGGCGAACCGGAATACCAGGTAATCGACGTGACCGGGACATCGTCGGACTATTCTCTGGAAACGTTCGGCAAGCCCAGTCAGGTCATCCTCGACCCGCGCAATCGAATCCTGCGCTTCGACGACGATATCCGCGTTCGCGTAGCCATCCGCAAAGGCGAGCAGATTGTCGAGTTGGGCTATTACCAGGACGCGCTGCTCGAGTATCAGCGCGCGCTCGACATCAACCGCTACAGTTCGCTGACCCACTATCGGATCGGCGAAGTCTTCTTTCTGCAGAACAACTACCAGTCGGCGGCGAACGAGTTTCGCGAGGCGCTCAACGGCGACCGGGAACCCGCCTGGACCGAGGTCTGGGCGCACATCCACCTCGGCAAAATCTTCGACATTACGGGCCAACGGGAACGCGCGGTCAATGAGTATCAACTCGCAATCCGCACCCGCGACGATACCCAGAACGCTCAGAATGAAGCGCGCAAGTACCTGGAAAGTCCTTACCGGCGGCCCAAACGGGAAGAAACCATCTACTAATCGGCATATCCGCTCGGAAGCCGCGGACTTCCGGCTATAATATCTGCACGGGGGCCGCCCGATACCGATCGAATCCCTCGTGCGAGGAGGAGGCGAAATGTTCCGACTGACTTTCTTGGCGCTGTGCGTTACGGCGCTCATGATGTCCGCTTGCGGGGGGGAGATGGAAACCCCGGAGCCCGAACCCATGTCCTGGCCGGAAGTGGCCGGCTATGCGCTGATGGAAATTCCTCCCGACAACGCAATGACCGCGGCGAAAGTCGCGCTCGGCAAGCAGCTTTACTACGACCGGCGCCTCAGCGGCGACGGCGAGCGGTCTTGCTACGGCTGCCATCTCAAAGAGAACGGATTGACCGACGGGCGGCCCACCGCTCTCGGCGCGTTCGACAAGCAATTGACGCGGGCCGCTCCGACCATGTGGAACGTCGGCTACTACGAGTCGCTGTACTGGGACGGCCGTTCCGGAGCGCTTGAAAAACAGGTCAAGGGCGCTTGGGGCGGCGGCAATATGGGCGCCTCCGGCAACGACGGAGCGCCGTCGATGGACGACGTCTGCGCCAAGCTGAACGAGATTCCCGGATACGCCGAGCAGTTTCAGACGGTTTTCGGCGGACCGGCGACGCCCGACCATGTCGCCTACGCGGTTGCGGCCTTCATGCGCACCATCGTCACCACCACGGAAAACTCCCGCTTCGTCGCTTTCCGCAACGGCGCCGAGGACGCTCTGAACGAGCAGGAGAAGCGCGGTTGGACGATCTTTTCGGAAAAAGCGAAATGCACCAACTGCCACGACGGGCTGTTGCTCTCCGACATGCAATTCCATAACGTCGGAATCGGCATGGACGCCGAGAACCCCGATATCGGCCGCGCCAAGATTTCGGAAGACGAGAAAGACACCGGCGCCTTCAAGACTCCGAGCCTCTACGATATTGCGAAGTCCGCGCCTTACTTTCACGACGGCAGCGTGGCCACGCTGGAAGAAGCCGTCGAGTTGATGACCAGCGGCGGCAAGGAGAACGAGTACCTCGACGTGGACAACCTGGCCGACGCCAAAAACGCCGACCTGAGCGACGACGAGAAAGCCGATCTCGTTGCTTTCCTGAAGGCGCTCGACGTGGAGTACACGATCGCAGAGCCGATGCTCCCGTAGTGTCGTTGGCTCCGGCCGCAGCAGTCAACAAGAAACGCGGGCCGGGCGCCGGCCGGAGTCGGGCCGTCGCCCGCCTGCTGCTTTTCTGCTGCCTTGCCCCGTTTCCGGCGCTTGCGCAAGATACGCTGCTGATCGAGCATGCGCTGCTGATCGACGGCAGCGGCTCCCCGCCCCGCGCGGACGCCGCGATCCTGATCGAGAACGGGCGCATTGCGCGCGTCGGCGGTTCCGCTTCCATACGGGCGCCTGCCGGCGCCGAAGTCATCGACGCGGCCGGCAAAACGGTCGTTCCCGGGATCGTCAATCTGCGCGGCCGCGTCGGCCTGCCCTCCGCATTGCCGCCGGTGAGCGATTGCTGCACGGCAGAGAGCATATTGCGCCAACTCGCGGTTTACGTCTCTTTCGGCGTAACCACCGTCGCCGACTCGGGAAGCGGCCTGGATCTCGTCGCAGCGGTCCGCGACCGCATCGACGCAGGTGAAATGCGCAACGCCGCGCGGGTGCTGACGGCGCTCCGCGGATTCACCTCGCAAGGCGGATACCCAAGCGGCGCCGACGGCTTCGCGGGCCGGGTCCACGAGACGGATTCCGCGCGCAAAGCGCGCAGGCGGGTCGACGAACTAGCCGCCTTGGGAGCCGATTTCGTCCACTTGTGGATGGGCCGCCGCGATGACGGCGCGGACGGTCTCGAACCCAAGGTCTATCGGGCGCTCATTCGGCGGGCGAAGGCGCGCGGATTGCCCGTCAGCGTTCAGGCGCCGCGCCTGGAAGACGCCAAACGCCTGGCTGCAGCGGGAGCGGATATCCTGACGCAAAGCGTCACCGACCGCGCCGTCGACCGCGAATTCATCGACTTGCTGCTCAAAAACAAGGTTGTCTATGCGCCGGCGCTCACGGCCGAGCAAGCCGCGTTCGAATACGGCGACCGCGTGGAGTGGCAGTACGACAACTTTTTCAAACGCTCGATTCCCAGCGGCGTCACGCCGGTTCTCAACGGCGAAGTGCTGATGCGTCAGGCACTTGACCCGGATCGTTCACGCAGGATCTTCTCCTTCGAACAGGCGAAGCGCAACCTCGGGGCGCTCGCCGCGGCCGGAGTGCGCATCGGCCTGGGTACGGGTTCGGGCCCGGCATGGCGGTTCGAAGGCTATTTCGAGCACCGCGAGGCGCGGCTGATGCAGGAGGCGGGACTCGCGCCGCTCGAAATCGTCCGGGCATTCTCGGCAAACGCGGCCGCGGCTCTGGGCATCGCCGACGACCGCGGCGCCATTGCCGCGGGAAAACGCGCCGACCTTGTCATCCTCAACGCGAACCCCGCCGAAGACATTGGCAATCTGCGCGAGATCCACGCCGTTTTCATCGGCGGGCGCTTGGCGCGCTTGTAGCCGCGCTTCCGGGAGAGCGGTCATGTCTGCCTAAAAACTATTTCTGCGCCTGTTGACAAGA
Organism: uncultured Bryobacterales bacterium; assembly: GCA_958295955.1. Classification (GTDB taxonomy): domain Bacteria; phylum Acidobacteriota; class Terriglobia; order Bryobacterales; family UBA6623; genus CATQHP01. The sequence continues at coordinate 602,357 of OY282420.1, forward strand.
TGGAAATTAACGACTAAAGTTAGTATTTACATTTCTTGATTTAGAATTTTGGAATGCCTAAATTTATGCAGTCCGCCGCTTGGACGCTGCTTGCCTGTTTCGTCCTCGCGGCCTTCGCGCCGCAAGCCCCGGCCGCCGCATTGACGCCGCAACAGATCGAAGAGAAGTTCGCGCTGCTGGAAGCGCGCATTCGACAACTGGAGGCGGAGTTGGCCGCGGTAAAAGGCGAGACCGAGGCGGAGCGTGTCCAAGCCAAACCGGCGTCTCCGCCGCCGGTCGAGAGCGCTCCGCCACTCTCCGCTCTTCACTCCCCGCGCTCCGCTTCTTCAGCAGCGTCTCTACCCATGGCCGAGGTCATTCCGACGGCGGGGGCCGCATCGGCGGACTTCTACTCGCGCGAGATCCGGATGCCGGTTTCCGGCTACATGGACTTCCACGTCAACAAGCCGCAGGACGAGCCGGGCACGGCGGACTTCCACCGGTTCGTGCTGCTCTTCGGGCACAGCTTCAGCAACCGCATCCAATTCTGGTCGGAACTGGAGTTGGAGCATGCGTTCGTGGAAGGCGCCGAGGAAAGTGGCGAGCTGGAGCTGGAGCAGGCTTACCTCGATTTTCTGCTCAAGCCCTGGTTCAACCTGCGCTCGGGCATCGTGCTGACGCCGATGGGCCTGATTAACGAACGCCATGAACCCCCGTCGTTCAACGGGGTCGAGCGGCCGTTCGTCGATACGCTGATTTTGCCGACGACCTGGTTCGGGCCGGGCGTGGGCGTTCACGGCGATCTGGGCAACGGCCTGACCTACAAGCTCTACGCGATGGATGCGCTCGATTCATCGCTCTTCAGCGCCGAGGAGGGCTTTCGCGGCGGCCGCCGCAAGGCGTTCAAGCCGCCGATCCAGAACGCGGCGTTCACCGGACGCCTGGAGTACCACGGCCTCCCGGGACTGTCTTTGGGCGCCGGCTTCTGGACGGGAAAGACCGGCTTCGCCACTCCCGGCATCAATCCGCGGGTGAACATCTTCGAGTTCGACGGACGCGGCAGCGTCGGCCGCTTCGACTTCCGCGGCGAGTTCGCGCAGACCGGCATGGACCGCACCGCGGAGTTGAACGCGCTGGTGCAGCGGACGGCGGGCGTCAATCCCAATCTGGCCGAGCGCATGCGCGGCTTTTACCTGGAGGGCGCCTATCATCTGCTGCCGCCGCGCAACCGCCATGACTTCGTAGTCTTCTCGCGTTATGAGAACTTCGACACGCAAAACCGCATGGCGCCGGGGTTTCAGCCCTTGGGCGAGTTCGACCGCGAGGCTCTCGTGACGGGCTTTACGTACTTCCCGGAGCCGGATGTGGCGTTCAAGCTCGATTACACGCTGATGCGGAATCGAAGCAACTTTATCGCGGCCCGCGATGCGTTCAATCTGGGACTGGGGTGGTGGTTCTGATGGCGGCGCGCGCGAGACCTCGATGCGGCCGCAACCCCGCCGCCGGCTTTGCGCCCGCGGTTTTCGTGCTGGGCGCGGTCTTTGCGCTATGCGCGGCGGCGTTCGTCGTCCGCAACGTCCGCGCCGAAGATCGGCAGCCCGAAGCGGATCGCGTGATCAACGTGGTCGCCGAGCGCTTTACGTTCGTGCCGTCGCGGATTCGCTTGCAACTGGGCGAGACGGTCGAGTTGCGCATTCGCAGCCTGGATACCAATCACGGGTTCCGCATCGAGAAGACCGGCGTCAACGTGATCGTTCCGAAACGCGGCAAGGGCGACGCGCGGATACTTTTCCGCGCCCAAGAGAGGGGCGTGTTCCGCTTTCACTGCTCGAAGGCTTGCGGCGCCGGCCATACCATCATGCGCGGGCGGATCGTGGTGAAGTGACGATGACCGCCGCGTTTCGCAATGCAGGTTTTTCAGCGCTGCTCGTTTGCGGCGCCGCGTTTGCGCAGAGCGGCTACCGGCCGGCGCAGCCGGGGAATCCCTTGCCGGGAATCGTCAGCGCAGAGTTCGAGTTGTTCCGCATCGGCCTCGACGATTTCATTGAGGTCGAGGACGCGGGCGAGGGCCTCGGCCCCGCGTTCAACGGCCTCGGCTGCGCCCAATGCCACGCGACGCCGGCTATCGGGGGCGTAAGTCCGGTTGCCGAGTTCCGCGCGGGACGGCTCGACGCCGCCGGCAATTTCAGCGTTCTTGGCGGGGATACTCTGTACCACCTGTTTGCGCTGCCGAATCAGGAGTGCCAGCCCGCAATTCCCCCGGACGCCAACGTTATCGCCCGGCGCATTCCCATCCCGCTGTTCGGCGCGGGCCTGGTCGAGGCGATTCCCGACGACGCCATCCGCGCATTGGCTGACCCCGATGACGGCAACGGAGACGGCGTGAGCGGCCGAGCGGCGGTCGTCGTGGACGTGGCGACCGGCGGCGAGAGAATCGGACGCTTCGGCTGGAAGGCGCAGCACGCCACGCTGTTGGCCTTCGGCGCGGACGCTTACCGCAACGAGATGGGCATCACCAACGATCTGTTCCCAACCGAAACGGCAGCCGGGATCGCCCCCGAAACCCTTGCCGTTTGCGATGCGGTTCCCGATCCGGAAGACCGCCGGGAACCGCTCACCGGCCTGCGCGGCATCGACGCGTTCGAGGCGTTCATGAAGTTTCTGGCGCCGGTCGAGCGCGGCCCGGCGGGCGCGGCGGCCGTCCGCGGGGAAGCGGTATTCGCATCGGTGGGCTGCGCGGCTTGCCACGTCCCCGTGCTGATGACCGGCCGGGACGCCAACCCCGTGTTCGACCGCCGGCCGGTTCCGCTGTATTCCGACCTGCTGCTGCACGACGTAGCGACGGGGGACGGGATCGCGCAAGGGGCGGCGCAACCGAACGAGATCCGCACGCCGGCCCTTTGGGGGCTGCGTTTCCGCCGGCCGCTGTTGCACGACGGAGACGCGGCGACGCCGGAAGCAGCGGTGCTCCGGCACGGCAACGAAGCCGCGGACGCCGCATCGCGTTTCGTAGAGTTGCCCCCCGACGACCGCGCCGCGCTGCTGGCCTTTCTCGATTCTCTGTAACCGGCATTGGGCATTTTAGCCATCGCCTTAAACCAACATGATTGCGCGCCGCGAAGCGGGCCACAACTGTTCATCGCGGGCAGCAGCAACCCATCAACGCAGCAGAGGCCGCCTTATGCAGACTTTCCCCAGAGAAAGTTTTTCGCAGCGGGACAGGGGGTAAAATCAGAAGGAAGGGAGTCTCGCAGAGTTATCGACCATGGACAGCGTTTTTATTTACTGGGACAACTCCAACATCTTCCACGAGGCGCAGCGCTTGGCCGAAGAGCGGGAGAATAGCCCCGACGCCCGTTACCGCGTACGCATCGATTTCGAGAACATGATGCGTTTGGCGCACGCCGGCCGTGATGTAAAAAAGGCTCTTGCCGCCGGTTCCGTGCCGCCGGAGATGCGGCAGTTGTGGAACCGAATGGAAAACATGGGCGTGGAAGTGAATCTGTTCGACCGCGGCGATTCCGGCCGCGGAGAACAGGACATGCCCGATCGGGTGCTCCAACTACGAATGCTGGAAGACGCCTTGGATTTCAACGGCGACCCGGGCATTATCGTCTTGCTGACCGGCGACGGCGCGGGCTATCTCGAAGGCGCGGGTTTCCACACCACTCTGGAGCGCATGCACAAACGGAACTGGCGCGTGGAGATTCTGTCGTGGAAGCATTCCTGCAATCAGCGGATGCGCCGCTGGGCGCAAGAGAACGGCGTCTTCGTCGCTCTGGACGATTTTTACCAGGCGGTTACTTTTTTGGCGCCGTCCAGGCCGGGACACGAGCTTGCCCCTTCGCGTTACGCGGCGCCGTTGGACCTGTCGCAGCGGCCGACGGCGTAACGGCGCCAATGCCCCGGCGGCCCGAAGCGTCAGGGGATGAGCTTGACCAGGGCGGCGCTAAGCGAGACGATGCCGGCGGCGATCGAGGCTTCGTAAACTTCGTCGAGCATAGGGCAAGCAGACCCCGCAATTACTCCTCGACAGCCGGCGTCCAATGCTTGGGAGCCTTCCAGTCCGCTGGGGCGGGGGCCGTCATCGGCGGCACTCCGCCGTCCTCGCGGAGGGCTCGAAATTCTTTGAGCTGTTCGATCATGCGGCGGACTCTGGCGATCTGCCGCCGCGCCAAATCGCGTTCTTCGTGCGGGTCGTCGCGGATGTTGAAGAGCTCGACGGTCGGCTCTTTGGACGCCTGCAGGTTGCTGCGGTGTCCCGCAGGAGGCGCGTCGGCGGGGTTCGGACCCAGGATCGGCGGACCCCTGCGCACGATCTTCCAGTCGCCGTCGATCAGCGCCAGTTGCTCGTCCCCGTACCTTTCGTAATAGGAGTAGAACTCGCGCGGCGCCGGGTCGCGGCGGCCGGCGATCACGTCGAACATGTCCTCGCCGTCCAACGGCTCTCCCGGACCGCCGGCCGCGCCGAGGCCCGCGACGCGGCGCAGCGTCGGCCAGACATCCAGATAGCTCATCGCGCCGGATACCTTGCGGCCTCCTCCGGGAATTCCATTGGGCCACCGCAACGCGGACACGACCCGAATGCCGCCCTCGTACACGGTTCCTTTCCCGGCTCGCAGCGGCGAGTTGTCGGAAGCGGAAAAACCGCCGTTGTCCGAGGCGAACCACACCAGCGTGCCGCCGGTCAGGCCGTTGCGATCGATGGCCTCCAGGATGCGGCCGACCGCGGCATCCAGCGCGGCGACCATTGCCATATAAATGCGCCGTTTCTCGTTTTCCACTTGGGCGAAAGGCGGCAGCCACTTGTCCGGAACCTGGAACGGCGTGTGCGGAGCGTTGAACGGCACGTAGAGAAAGAACGGGCCGTCTCCGGCGCGGCGGTCGATGTAGTCCACCGCGGCGTCGGCGATGAGGTCGGTCGAATAGCCCTCGTCGAAGTTGGCCTCGAAACCGCGGTGCCAGTCGAGCTCGCCCTCCCGGAAGTGCGTGAAATAATCGATGTTGCCGTTGTAGTGGCCGATGTAGAAATTGAAACCCTGATTGAGGGGATGATATTTGCGGAAGGCGTGGCCGATGTGCCACTTCCCCGCGGCGCCCCGATAGCGATACCCCGCCCTGCCCAGCATTTCAGGCAGCGTTTCCTCGGCCGGCGGCACGCCGACCTTGAGGAACGGACGACAAACGGCGCGCTGCATTCCGAAACGGATCGGGTAGCGGCCGGTCATCAGTCCCGCCCGCGTCGGAGTGCATACCGGGCAGGCGTAATAGCGTTCCAGTTGGACGCCTTCCTGCGCAATGCGGTCGATGTTGGGCGTGGGAATGGCCCCGCCGTGATAGCTCACGTCGTTCCAGCCCTGATCGTCGGAAACGATCAAGACGATATTCGGCTGGGAAGCTTGCAACAAAGCCTGCAACAGGACGGCGCCGGCTGCAACGGCAAAAAACATTCGCGCCCGATAGATCATGGCCTGAGGGTATCAGAAGAAGCGGGGCGCAGACGCGGTTTCACGGCGCCGCGCTTGCGGCCGCATGCATTTCGCCGACGGCGTGGCGCAACTCCGCAAGCGTCTTCCGCACTGCGTAACGCGCGGCGAGCGCGGCGGCTTGCGCGGCCGCGAGGTTGCTTTCCGCTTGGGCAAGCTCGACCAGGCTTGCCAATTGCTCGCGGTAGCGGGCCCGCGCCAGGCGCGCGGCCTCGCCCGACAACTCGGCCTGCCGTTCCCGCAAGGGCAGCTTTTCGCGGGCCGCGCGGAATGCGTAAAAGGCGAGGCGCGTTTCGAGCGCCGCGAGTTGTTGCGCTTCCTCCAGGCAGCGTTCGGCCCGGTCGAGCAGCGCCTCTGCTTCCTCCACCGCGCCCTCGGTTGCGCCGAATGTCAGCAAGGGCATCGAGAGTCCGACGCCGAGCGCGGTCAGATTGCTGAGTTGCAGGGGATTGAAGCGCGCCCAACCGCCTGTAAACAAGACCCGGAACCAGGGTTTTCGCTGCGCTTGCGCCAAAGACAGGACGGCCTGCGCGGCGTCTCGGCGGGCTTGCAGCGCGTGGAGGTCCGGGCGCTGCCCGTAGGCGCGGGCGATCAGGGCATCGAGGGTCTCGGCATAGCGCTCCTCTGTCTCGGGTTCGTCTGGCGCGCTCAGGTCTTCAGGGGCGGCGCCCATCGCGTAGGCCAAGCGGGCATGGGCGGCGGCGGATTCTTCTGCGGCGGCGGCCAGCCTTGCCCGCGCGGCGGCGAGTTGCGCCTCGGCCGCCCCGAAGTCCACCTTCGACCGCAACTCCGCTTCGTAAAACGCCTGCGCCTGCCGCGCGGCGGCTTCCCGGCCGGCGACAAGGCTCGTGGCGGCCCGCTGCGCGGCGCGAGCATCGAGCGCCGTGAAATAGGCCGTCTCGACGCGCAGCAGAACCTCGGCCTCGGCGGCGGCCAGATCCGCCTCGGCGGCGCTCATCCGGTGCTGCTCCACGGCGATGTTCGAGCGGGTTCGACCGAAGTCGAAACCGGGATGGGCGATGTTCGCGCCGGCTGCGAAGTTGCGAAAGAACGGCGAATTGGCAAGACCGATCGGGTCCAGGCCGTTCATGGCGCCGGACAGCCCCGCCTTCGACAGGCCGCTGAATCCCAATTGCGGCATGCGTCCCGCCTTGGCCATGCGCAAGCGGGCCCGCGCGGCGTCCACCGCCGACCGCGCCGCGCCCACCGACGGATGGTTCGCCGGCGCCTCGCGACGGGCCTCTTCAAGACTCACGGCCCAAACGGGAGAAGCGAGCAACAGAGCCACGATCAGGAGCTTCATGGCGGTCTCGATCAACGGACTTCCACGACGGGGACGTTGTTCGCCAGAGGCGCGGATGCGTTCACAACGACGGCGTCATCCGCCGACAGCCCTTGCATGATCCTCACGCGGCCGCCCGTCTGCAAGCCCGTGACGACCTCGCGGTACACCGCCTGCCCGGCCTCGACGACATAGACCCCTTCTCCCTGCAGCGCCTCGACCGGTACGGTGACGGCGCCTTCCAGTCGGCGCAACTCGAGCGTCACCCGGGCGGTCATGCCGGGCTTCAACAAGCCTTCGGGATTGGGCAGGTCGCACTCGGCGCGCAGAGTGCGGGTCGCCGCGCCGAGCGCTCCGGCCGTGCGGGAGACCTTGCCGGCGATTGCCTCCAGACCCTCGACGGCAATGACGACGGGAGTTCCCCGCTTGACGAACGCCGCGCCGCTTTCGGGCACGTCCACGACAACGCGGACGCGGTCCACGCGGGCCAGGGAGACCAGCGGCGCGGCCTGCGTCCGAGACGACGATGCGGCCTGAATCAAGGCTCCGGGATCGACGAACCGTTCCGTGACGACGCCGCTTATCGGCGCGGAGATGTTGGCGTATGCCGCGTGGCGCTTCATGGTTTCCCACGCGGCGCGCCTGCTCGCAACGGCTGCTTCGGCAACGCGTGTCTTGGCCCGCGCGGAGCGCAAGAGGCTCTCGGCGGAGGCCGCCGCGGCCTCCGCCCGCTCCACATCCTGCAGGGGAAGCATATCTTTGTCCCGCTCGCGGACGCCCCGCAAGCGGGCAAGCGTTGCGCGGCGGAATTTCAGATCGGCCTCGTGCCGCCCCACTGCGGCTCTCGCTTCCTCGACGGCGGCCTCGGCTTCCGCCAGCGCGGCCTTCTTCTCCTCCACAGAAGCCGTCAGTTCCGGCGCCTCGATCACGGCCAGCGGCTGCCCCTCGCGGACGCGGTCGCCGAGGTCCGCCTCAAGAGATTGCAGATAACCCGTGATCTTCGCGTAAACCGTAACCTGCTCCTCGGCGACGATGGCGCCGGCTAGAGTAATCGTGTCGGCGAGCGTGCGGATTTCAGGCTTCGCCGCGGTAACGCGCACGGCCGCGTCTTCCGCTGGAGACTCCTGCGCGGCGGGCGGCGCCCCGCAACCCAGCGCTCCCAGCGCAACCGGCAGGACGAGCCGGACCGCCCGCCGACCCGCGGCCCGAACGGCGCCGTTGCGCCTCATGAAGTGCAATCGCTCGACCATGCTCATTTCTTGAACTGCCGGTACAGCAGGGGAACCGCCACCAACGTCAGCAGCGTCGATGTCGTCAACCCGCCGATCACCGCGCGCGCCAGCGGCATGATCGGCTCGGCCGGATTGAGCGCCGGCGGCAGCAGAGCCGCCAGCGCGGTTCCGGCGGTCATGAGTATCGGACGGAGCCGCACCCGCGCCGATTCCAGCGCCGCGTCGTGCGCGCTCAACCCGCGGGCGCGCAGGCGGTTGGCGAACTCGACGAGCAAAGTCGATGTCGAGGCCGCGATGCCGATCATGAAAATCGTGCCCATGAAAGATTGAATGTTGAGCGTCGTGCCGGTCGCCCAGAGAATCCACAGCACGCCGACCAGTCCCAGCGGCACGGCCGGCATCACGATGAGCGGGTCCAGAAAACTGCGGAACAAGGCCACCATGACGAAATAGACCAGAACGACCGCCAGAGCGAAGCCGAAAGCCAAGCCGCCGAACGATTCCGCAATCGCCTGCGTCTCGCCGCGCAGCGCGATCGAATATCCCTCGGGTACTTCGATTTGCGCCAATCCGCGTTCGATATCCGCGGAAACGCCGCCGACGTCGCGCCCTTCGACATTGGCGAAGACATCCGTCACGCGGCTGATGTTCAGATGCGTCAGCTCGGTCGGCGCCGTTTCGCGCCGAATCGAGGCGATGTTGCGCAGCAGCACGGGCGCCGCGGCAGCGGCCGCGGGCGGGCGCGGAGCGGCTCGCGACACGCCTGAAGTCAACGCGGCGGTCGCGGCCTGGCTCGGCGAAGTGATTGGAATGTCGAGCAGCGTGTCGATGGAATCGATGTCTTCCTCGCGGTATTGGGCGCCGACGAAATAGTGGTTGCCGTTGCGCTCGTCTATCCAGAACGCGGGGTCGAAATTCACGCTGGAGTTCAAGCTGGCCACGATGTTTTTGACCGCCTCGTCGGCGTTGATGCCCAGCAGCGCCGCTTTCTCGCGATCGATGTCGAGCGCAAGCTGCGGGTAATCGAGCTTCTGTTGGATGCGCACGTCGGCCGTTCCGGGCACTGCCCGGATCACCCGCTGCGCTTCCCGCGCGAGTTCCGCGGCCGTGGCCATATCGTTGCCCTGAATGCGGACATTGATCGGCGAGGGCAGCCCGAAGTTGATCGCCGAGCCGATCATCCCGCCCGTCTCGAACGAAAACTCGAGCCGGGGAAAGCGCTCGGCCAGCAACGACCGCAGCTTGCGCACGTGCGCGAACGACCGAGTGCCGCGCTCCGGCGTCAGTTGAACCATCAGCGTCGAATCCATCGGCCCCGCATTGCGGGTGTAGGCGGCAGGCCAGTCGTACAGCACTCCGGTATTGGAGATGAGCAACTCCAGGTCATCGCCAAGCGCCTCGGTTACGACTTTTTCCACCGCGGCGACTTGTTCCTCGGTTTTCTCGATGCGCGTTCCCGAGGCGGCCCTGACCTGAATCGAGAACTCGCCCGTGTCGAGCCGCGGGAAAAGTTCGCGGCCGATGCGCCAATAGAGCGGGACGGAAGCGGCAACGACCGCGGCGACCAGCAGCAACGCGAGGCCGCTGCGGCGCAGCGCTGCAGCGAGAAAGCGCGCGTATGCCTCCCGCAAGCGCTCGAAGCCGCCTTGCCGCAGGCTGCCGGGCCGCAGAAAGCGGCTGCAATAAGCGGGAACCACGGTCAACGCTACGGCATACGAAGCCAACATCGCCAAGGTGACGCTCAGAGCCAGCGGCGTGAACAAAAACTTGCCGATCCCCGTCAGGAAAAGGACCGGCGCGAAAACCACGACGGTGACGGCGGTGGCCACGAGAATCGGAGTGCGCACCTCGTCAGCGCCCGCCCGCGCCGCCTCGCGCGGGGACTTGCCCATGTCGAGATGCCGGTGCGTGTTTTCGAGAACGACGATCGAGTCGTCCACCAGGCGGCCCACGGCCAGCGCCAAGCCGCCCAGAGTCATGGCGTTGAGCGTATCGCCCGTAAAGTAGAGGCCGACGACCGCCGCGGTGATCGACAGCGGCGCCGAGAGCATGATCACCCCGGTCGAGCGCAGGCTGCCGATGAATATCCAGATCATCAATGCGGCGAGCAGCGCCCCCAGCAGCGCCTCGCGCTGCAAGCTGCCGATCGCCTTGCGCACGTATATCGATTGATCGAGGACAACGTCGAGATTGACGCCCTTGGGCAGGCGCTCCAAGATGGTGGAGAGCGTCTGTTTGATGCCGTCCACCACGGCGATCGTGTTCGCGCCCGGCTGGCGGTAGATGGGGATGTACACCTGCCGCCGGCCGTTCACGCGCACGATGTTCGACTGAATCTGGTGGGTGTCTTCCACCGCGCCGACATCGCGGATGGCGACAGGCGCCCCTCCCTTGCCGATGCGAATCGGAAAACGGTTCATTTCAGCGACATCGCGGACCATGCCGTTGGCGTTGATCTGATAGTCGAACGGCCCGATCTTGGCGTTTCCGGTGGGGACGAACGTGTTGAAGTCCTTGAGCGTGCGGACCACGTCCATCGCGGAAAGATTGCGGGCCGTCAGCTTGTCGCGGTCGACGTAGGCGAGAATGCGCCGGATGCGGCCGCCGTACACGGCCGGCGCGATGACGCCGGTGATCCCTTGCAGTCGGTTGCGCAACTCGAAATAGGCGATGTCGTAGAGTTGCGTTTCATCGAAGGTCGGGCTGCTGACGCTGACGAGGCAGAGCGGCCGGCTCGCGGTCGGGTCGAACGGCATAATCATGGGGGGCACGGTGCCCGGCGGCAGGTAATACATATCCGCGATGGCCAGCGACGACACTTGCGACATGGCCGTGTTGGTGTCGATATCGGGCCGGAAGTAGTCGCGCACGATCGAAACGCCGTTCATCGACCGCGCCTCCTGGCGCGCGATGCCGTTCGCCTGGCCGGTCCAGCGCTCCAGGCGGCTCGTGATGTCTTTTTCCATCACCTGCGCCGGCATGCCGGGGTACAACGTCAGCACCTGGACCGCGGGAGTGGTGAAGATCGGCAGGATGTCGGTGGCGATGCGCGACGCCGCAACGCCGCCGAGCAACAGCACGGTCAACGCGCCGACAGCGACGGCATGCGGGTTTTTAAGAGAGCCGTGGACCATGCTGTCCGCTTAGCGCGGTAGTCTAGCAGAATTGCCCGCGGCAAGGCGTCTCGTGCAACTTTTGGGGCGCGGCTTCGTATATTCGGGCATCATGAACGAACTCCGAAACCAAGACCCACAACAAAACGAAGAAGCGGCCGGTCCGGTCGAAGCGCCGCAGACAGAGACGGCGGACGCCCCTCCGGCGGACGCCGACGACTCGCTTTTCTGCCCCCAATGCGGCGCCAAGATGGGCGCCGGAGACGTATTTTGCGGCGCTTGCGGCCGGCCTCTGGGCCAAGCAGCCGATCCCGCGGCAGCCGGCGGAGGAAGAATCGCCGCCAACCCGTCGGGGTTGAATCGGCTCACGGCTCTGCTGCTCTGTCTGCTGCTGGGGTTCCTGGGCATACACCGCTTCTACGCCGGCAAGATCGGCACGGGGTTGCTGTTCCTGATCACCGGCGGATTTCTATTCGTCGGCGTCATCTACGACTGCGTGATGATCGCGACCGGAGAATTCACCGATGCGGAAGGCCGCAAGCTCCTCTACCGGTAGTAGAGCGGCCGCTTCAGCCCAGGTCCAACGGGGCCGTGCTGTCGGCGAAGCGCTCGCGGTGGAGTCCGTTGCGCGCCAGCAGCGACAACCACAGGTTCGCCAGCGGCGTCCCTTCCGGACAGCGCACGTGGCGGCCGGTTCGCATAGGAACGGGAGCATGCGGCCCGATGCCGCGGCCGGCCGTGACGGTCGCCAGATGGTCGTAGTTGTGCAAGTTGCCGTTGCCCAGACCCGCTCCGAGGGTCAGCACGCAGCGGTCGAGCAACGTACCCTCGCCTTCGGGAATTTCCCGAAGCTTTTGCACGAGATAGGCGTACTGCGCGACGCGGAAGCGGTCGATGAGGGCGACCTTGCGGCGCGCTTCGTCGTCTTTGTCCATCGCGTGGGTCAGCGTGTGATGAACCTCGGGCTTGTCGAACACGCCGTCGTAAAACTGCGGAGCGTTCCAGCGCTCGGGGCCGAACATCATGCTGACGACCCGGGTCAGGTCAAGTTGGAAGGCCAGCGCGATCAGATCGCCCATCATGCGGATGTATGCGCTGCGCTCGGCCGGCATTTCGGACGGTTCGTCCAGCGGAACTTCCTTCTGCTCCCGGGCGCGCCGCTCGAGTTGCGTCATGCGGCGTTCGATCGACCGCACCGATTCGAAATACTCATCGACCTTGCGCCGGTCGGGCGCGCTCAACTGACGCCGCAGCGCTTTCGCCTCGCCGCGGACGATATCGAGAATGCTGCGCTCCACGGGACCGCCGGCATCCATTCCGAACAGGCGGCGGTACACGGCGCGCGGGTCGTTCTCGGCCTTGGCCGACGAGCCCGGACCGAACCACGAGATCGTTCGCAGGTACTTCGATTCCTTATTGCCCTTGAACGTGTTGCAAGTGAGCTCGAGCGAGGGCAGCACGCTCTGCTTGCGCTGCGCCGCGGCGATGCGCTGATCGACGGTAGCGTCGATGGGGAACATGCCGTCGGGCTTCTCAGTGGGCGGGGCGCTGGTCATCCAGCAGGAAGCGCATTGCGCGTGAACGTCGGTTCCGCCGCCGAAGACCCGGTCGAGGCCGCTGAAGACGATCACCTCATCGCGAACCGGCGCCAGCGGTTCGAGCGACGGCGGCAACTCGAAATCGGCGCCGGCTTTCCGCGGGAACCAGAACTCCGGGACGATGCCGTTCTGCAGATAGAAAAAGCCCATGCGCAGGGGCGGCCCGCCGTGCGGCGGCTTGCCCGCGGCCATGACCTCCAGCCAAGGCAGCATCATGCCTCCGCCGATGCCGCGCAGAACGGTTCGTCTGGAAAGCCGCTTGCTCATCTCAAAACGCCTCGGTTGCTATGAGTTTGACGGAATGCCGGACTTTTGACAAGCGCAACGACGATATCCCGCAGCCGATAACCGCCGCCGCGCACCTCGTCGAGAATATCGCTGACCGTCGGATCGTCGAACGCCGTCAACCCGCGGCCCAGGGCGTACGCGAGCAATTGCTCGACAAACCCGCGGGCGAACAATTCCGGACGTTCGAGCAGCGCGTCCTTCAATCCGACCGGGCCGTTGAACGCCGCGCCGCCGCGCAGCTTGCCGGAAGCGTCGATCGGCAACCCGGAATCGTATTCGCGCCAGAGGCCGACGGCGTTGTAGAGATCGAGAGCGAAACCAAACGGGTCGATGCGCTCGTGGCACGAAATGCAGGCGGGGTCCTGACTGTGCCGCGCGACCTGCTCCCTTAACGACAAGCTGCGCAATCCGCTGCGGTCGGTTTCCGCGAGCGGCGTGATTCCCGGCGGCGGCGGAGGCGGTGGCCGGTTGAACACGACGTCCGCAATCCACGCGCCCCGGACGATCGGGCTGGTGCGTTCGGGAAGCGACGTGAGCGTCAGCGTCGAGCCGAGCGTGAGGACGCCGCCCCGGCGGCGGTCGTCCAGCCGCGCGCGGAACCAGGTCCGCCTGCCGGCCAACCTGCCGGCGGTCTTCGGGAGTGCCGGATAGAGATGCCGCAGCCCGTAAAACGCGGCCAGGTTCTCATTGAGATAGGTGAAGTCGGCGTCGATAAAGTTCAGAATGCTGCGGTTTTCGACCAGCACCGTCTCGAACAGCAGCAGCGCTTCGAGCATCATGTGCAAGCCTACGGTGCGGCGGCGCGCGGGACCGGCGGGTTCGTAATAGCTGGGGAACGCATCCAGATCGGGAATGACCGCGGCCACCTGCCCCAAGCGCATCCACGGGCCGCCGAAATGCTCGGCGAGCGCTTTCGATTTCGGGTCGCGCAGCATCCGCCGCGCCTGCTTTTCAAGCTGCTCGAGTTCGTGCAGATTGCCCTCCCCCGCCGCAGCGAACAGCGCTTCGTCGGGCATGCTCGTCCACAAGAAATAGGAAAGCCTTGCAGCAAGGTCGTAAGCATCCGGCGCGCCCGACGGCGAGTTCTTTTCGACCCGCATCAGAAAATGCGGCGACGACAGGACGCCCAAAATCATGTGCCGGGCAGCGGTCGCGAAGTCGTTCCCCTCTCTCCGCGAGCGCCGATACAGGTTGAGATAGCGCTCGACTTCGCCTTTACCGGCGGGCCGGCGGAACGCCCCGGGCAGGAATGCGGCGAGCCGGCGGCGCGCCGCTTCGGGGGCCGACAGGCCGGCGCCGGGGGCCTGAAAAAGCGGATGCCCGCTCGGAAAATCGGCGTGAAAGAGAAGGTCGCGAGCTACGGCGAAGTATTTCTCGAGCAACGCCGGGGAGAGGCTGACCTGATCGCTGCGATTGGCGAACCCGTGCTCCGCGCGGCTGTCGGCGGGCAGAGTGGCGATGCCCGGATAGCGCGTCAGCGGAGGATTGTTGCTCGTTTGCTCGTGATCGACCTCGACCCGCCGCGCCATGATTCCCGACGCCGGCTGAAAATACGCCTTGTCTTTCGCAAACTGTTCCGGAAGAATGAACGGATCGGCGGGCAATTCCAGCAAGTCGCGGATCGTGTGCGTATATTCGCCGCGAGTCATACGCCGCGCGACGCGGTATGCCGGAGCCTGCCCGCCGGGCCGGTTCGCCCGCAGCCAACGGTCGATGCCCGCGATCAGCGCCTTCCGTTCCCGCTGCGCGGGCCGCTCCGCGCCGGGCGGCGGCATTTCCCCGGCGCGCAGAACGTCCAATGCGGTTTTCCATTTCTCCGGGGCGGCCTGCGGGTCGCGCAGCAGCAATTCTTCCAGGTCGATCCCGCCGCTCCGCGCCGCGGAACTATGGCAGGCGAGGCAGTAGCGGCGCGCGATCGGGCGGATATCATCGAGTCCTGAAAAATCCGGGCCGGCAGCGGACGCGGGCAACAATGCCAGGGACGGAAGCAACGCCGCGCTCGCGAGCAGCACCCGGCCGGCGCGAAACGACCGTTTCCGGCAAATCGGGCGCAACGGCGTCATGACGCAAAGAAAACCTTGTCTATTATGCCGTTTCTCCGCTGTGAGTCAGTTCGCGGGCCACGCGGAAACCGCTGACGCCGCGGAAACCCGCGACGAGCTTGGCGCGGGCCGCCGAGCGCAAGCTCACCGGATCGTTGCTCCAGGAGCCGCCCCGCAAAACGCGGCGGCCGCCGTGCCGGCGCTCCTGCATCCGCTCAACGATGTTCTGCGTTTCCCAGGCCGTCCCGTTGCTCGGCGCTCCCTCGTAATTCTTGTTCCAACGGTCCTGCACCCACTCCCACACGTTCCCATGCATGTCGTATAGCCCGAAGTCGTTCGCCGCGTAGCTCCCTACCGGCTGCGTCCTGCCTACCGTCCCGCCGTAATTCGCCTCGCTCGGCGATAGGGCGTCCCCAAAGGAAAACCGCGTTGTCGTCCCCGCCCGCGCGGCGTACTCCCACTCCGCCTCGCTCAATAAGCGGTACTGTTTCCCCGTCTTCCGGCGCAACCAACTCACATAGCTTTGGGCGTCGTCCCAACTGACGTTGATCACCGGCCGCCTTCCCCGGCCCCAGCCCTCATCGTGCGGCCTGTAGCCGCCGCACCCGCCTGCCGCCGCGCAGGCGTCCCACTCCGCGAAGGTCACTGCGTAGATGCCTACCGCAAACGCCTTTTCGATGCGCACTTCATGCCGCGGCCCTTCGCTGCCTTCGCGGCCCTCCTCGCTCTCCGGCGAGCCCATCGGGCAACTCCCCGGCGGCACGACCGCCATCTCCGGGCACTCCGGGCAGTCTCGGAAAATCTCCCGCACGCCTTCGCCGCATTCGGATTGCATACATGTCATTATCCGTCAAACGCATCTTGCCCGGGACAACTGACCTCGCGGCTGCGGACCGACCATGACGGCCGGCGCTTGTCTCGACTCCTGACGCCGAATTTGATACATTACTCACTGATTTTGTATGGAAAGACCTGAAGCAGTGCAGCCGGAAAGAGACGGTGAAGCCGCAGCGCTCGTCGAAAGCATCGGAAAACTTTCCGCTGGTCTCGATGCCGAGCGCCTGGAACCTGCGGCGCTCGATGCGCTTAAGCACGATGTCGCTCGTCTGACTGATATCGCCGCGACCCGGCGCGAGGCGTCTGCACAGTTGCAGTCGCAACTTCAGGCTTGGCGGGATTCCCATGCGGAAGCGCTCTCCGGTGCAGCGGAACTTGAGTGCCGCTTGGCGGCGCTCGATGCGCGGATTGGCGCAGGCGATATGGGTCGGGATCGCATGGAGACGATTCTCGGCCTTTTTGAGACGGCTCTCGATAACAAGAGCCGCGCCCAAGAGACCCGTGAGGCCTGCAAACGCGCCCTCGATGAAGGCAATTACCCCTCGGTGAGTTCTCTTGCCGCCGCATTACAGTCGTTGAAGGCCGAATGCGATGTGGCCTACGCGGCAATCGACAAGGCGCTTGCCGGACTGCCCGAGCCGCTCCCAACTGGAAAGGAGCAAACCAAGCAGGACACCGCTCCTGACGAGCGAGCACCAGAACCCGCAACGAAACATCAGGCCGACGACGAAAAAGAGGAACCACCTGACGACGAAGCCGGGCATGACGTGCCGGCCGCAACGCCGGCGGCGCCCGACGACAGCGAAGATATCCCCGCCGAACGAATCGAAGCGGAGGTTGAGCATGGGCACATGGAAGAGGGAGGAACTGACAAACAAGCACAGGAACCCGAGCCCACAATGGAACCCCAAGCTAACGATGAGTCGGAGCCGGCTGCCAACAAAAAAGAGAAGCCACTTGACGCCGAAGCCGGTCAAGACATGCAAGGTGCAGCCCCGACGGATGAAGCAGCACCGCCCGACAGCGAAGGCATATCCACCGAACGAATCGAGAAAGAGATCGCAAAAGCACTTGAGCGCGGTCGTTTCGGCATCGCCTACCATCTCGCTCGTACAACACCGGATGCCTTGCCCGGTGCAAAGGCGATCAAGCTCGTAGCGTGCAATTACGTGACCGATGAGCGCGCCCCCGTCGATGCCGTTCTGCCCGGCCTTGCAACCGAGTTAAGAGACGAAGCCGAAGCGGTTTTGAGCAATGGGACTGATCAGCAAATTCGACGCAGTTATGTGGCTCTGATGGCCGGCGCCGCATTGGCGCCGGCCCGAATCGCTCCTGGCGGGCCGGTCGCCCAATTGCTTTCGTTCCTGGTGCATTACCTAGGCGATATGCCGTCATTGCAGGCACTGGCGACGACTGCGGCCGATGTTTCGATGAAAGGAATCTATCTTCCTGTCGAATTGCTTCGAGAAGACGATTCCCTTGAAAGATGGACTGTAAGAGAGGTGTTCTTACGCAACGAGACAAAGAATTGGATCGAGAAAGAACGGCAAGCGAATCTTAAGTTTCGTCCTGCGACCAAGGTTTGGAGACAGATGCTCGACGTTTGGGAAAACAATGGCCGCGCTTCGATCGGCTGCATGTTCGAATTGCTGGAGAAATCAGCCGACAGTATCGATATCGACCGCGTTGTCGCGATTGCTGATCACTGGCACGATCACAGAGAGAAAGAGATTGATCGAATAGACCGCGATATCCGGAGCGGATCATCACATAAAATTGAAGGACATGCACGTTTGAATCTTCGGAATAAAATCGAAGAAGCTATAACTTTCTCAGACAGATGGCGCAAATTATTTAAATCACGACCGGACAAAAGACCGGAATTCCATACAAGTCAGGTAAATATCTTGCGTGGAGCAGTCCGCGAAAACGCCGAAGATGTGCTTACAGAGGTTAATACGCCGACAACACCGCTGGGGCGTAGTGCCCAAAAATTGGTCCGACGCTATATTGCCATGTTTGAACCTGTGGCGCTCGATGCGCATGTTCCAAATGTAGGGCTACGCGATCTACTGAATGGCGACTTGCGTGCGAACCCAAACATACGTTTCGACGACACGGGTCGTCCGTCCGAGACTCTTTTCAATGTCGATCTCCTATTGCATCTTGCGAGTCAGGACAATCCTGATTTTAAGCACGCCGCCATCGAACTCGCGAAAAATGGAGATTTCCTCAACGCAGAGGCGGCCATAGATTTTGCCGAACGAAACGACTTCCTAAACAATGACGGAGCAGACCGCGCCCGCGGTATGGTCGAAGTAGAACGTACACGCGGTCAGCAGAAGCTCAAAGACAAGGTCAGTGAAACGAGCAATCGCCTTGATGCGGCATACGCTCGAGGCGTTCTGGATCTGAAGGAGTTTGAGCAACTGCGCGCCAAGCTTCCATCCGATGATTTTTCCGAGATCGACCAATTTGAGCCGCTTTTCGAAACGCTCGCTCAGATCGACAAACATATCGACAGCGCCAAACAGGACAGAAACAAGAAGATTATTCGATCACTCGACAATCTGGAGAATGTATCGCCGGAAGACAGGAACCGGATCGAGACTGCCATTAACGACGGCCGCTTGCAGGTCGCTCAAGACTTCGTTGAACGGATTGTGGGCGGTGAGGAGTTGCCCAAACCTGAAGTGGATAACAACCGTCCCTTAGACCGCTTTTTCCCGGATTTCGTTACGCGCTACACAGCCTTCCGAAAGAAAACGCCGGAGGCGCTTGCACAGGTTCAACGCTCACTCGAAAACCGTGAATGGAAATGGCTGATCGGCGCCTCGCAGCTTTCGGTAGATGCAGCTCGAGACGGCATCCGTATCCTTGAAGCGTGGGCTAGTCTGTGCAAAGGTCCGACTACCGCCGATACGTTGCAGACCCTTATGCGTACGCTTGGCTTTGCGAACGTAGATGTAGGCAGAAACGGTACCCGGACGACCTTCGGAGAAATAGTGTTTACGCTCCGGGTTACGCCTATAGCGGACCGGCGCATCGCGCAACTTCCGGACTTCGGCTCGCGCGCCAACGGGCGGTATCGGCTGCTTGCGATTCGTGGCCGCACATCAGAAGAGGCGATTTTTCGGGAAGTAGGGGAATGGATCGCGGACGGACGTCCACCCAATATCGTGCTTTTCCTGAATGTTCTGGATGTCGATTCGCGCCGCGCGCTCGCACGTGAGTTCAGAGCCGGTAGGCATCGCCCTACACTTGTACTCGACGAGGCTTTCATTGCGTTTCTCTCCACATGGTCCGGAGACCGGCTCGGTGCGTTCTTCGATTGCGCTTCTGCCTTCGCCTTTGCCCAACCCTTTGACCCAGACGCGGTCGAAGTCCCACCCGAAATGTTTTTCGGCCGGGTCGATGCACGCCAAGCAATCCTCAACATGTCCGGCGACATAACCCATTTTGTCTACGGAGGTCGACGACTCGGCAAGACTGCGGTCCTCGCGAACATCGCACGCGAGTATCGGACAGGAGCGCCTGATCAACTTGCGTTTCTCGTCAGCCTCAAGGGGTCGGGCATCGGAGAAAATCGACCAACCGATGATCTGTTGCGGTGGGTATTCGATAAACGACTCCCTGACCGTGCAATCGTTGCGCCCCAAGCCGTTCGCCCCGATTCAGTCGAAAGAGGCATAAAACGTTGGCTTGAGGAAGAACCGGATCGTCGCATCCTGCTACTAATCGACGAAGCCGACGCATTCTTTGAAGCCGACCAGCGACTGGGTTACCCAGTGCTTGAACAGATCAAGCGTCTCATGGAAGAGACCAAACGAAAATTCAAGGTCGTATTCGCGGGATTGCACAACGTGCAGCGCGCGTCGCGGGATCCCAACACGCCTTTCGCGCATCTGGGCAAGCCGGTCCGCATTGGACCGATGCTGCCGGAGACCGACGGTGACGAAATCGAGAAGCTGATACGAGGTCCTCTTGAATCGCTCGGTTATCGTTTCGCCTCGACTGACTCGATCATTCGAATTGCGGCGGAGACGAACTATTATCCTGCCCTTGTACAACAGTTTTGTAAAGAACTGTTGCGGAACCTGCGCAAAGACGGTCGCATGCACGACAGTCAAGGGCCACCTTACACGATCTCACAGGACATAGTTAATCGAGTTTTTGACTCGAAGGAGACGCGGGACCGCATCCGTAACCTGTTCTCATGGACGATTCAACTTGATCCTCGATACGAGTTCCTGACTTATCTCATTGCCCAGCGGAGTTTTGACGATGATTATACGCGACCTCGACCAGTACCCATCACATATATCCGAAATGAGGCATTGGGTGAATGGCCAAAAGGATTCGAATCAGATTCGAGTTTTTGGATGTTTGAGGTTCTACTAGAAGAAATGGTCGACCTTGGCATCCTGAGGGAAGTAGAAAACAAAAAAGAAGGCAATGGATACGCCATCCGCACGCGTAACTTACGCACGTTGCTGGGCAACAATGACGAGATTGAGCGGCGGTTCCTTGATGCCAAGAGCAGACCAGCTCCTCCAACCTTCGATCCCGCTCAGTTCCGCAACACTCTGAATGACAAGACGCCATCCTCGCTTACGGCCAACCAGGAAAATTGCCTGCTCTCCCGGCAAAAGATTGTCGGGCTTGTCTTCGGTACGCGCCTAGCTGGAATCAATCGCGTGAGTGAATCGCTTCAAGAAGCTGCCCGTGGAAAAGATATACATTTAAGACTACACAATTGTGACTCGACTTCCATGCACTCGGAATTCAGACAGGTTTTGCAAAGCCGAAAAGCCGGCATCGACATTGTTCTCATAGATATGTCTGGGTACTGGCGTCCTGAACTGGTGAATAACTCTCTCAAATTTGTCGCTGAACAGGAAGCCAAAAAACGGATCATTCGGCCAGTATTCCTCTGCGGTCCGTCCGAAGCCTGGGAGTGGCTGAACGGACCGCGACAGGCACGCAGACACAATGCAGCAGAACTCCAAGACATCTGGCTCGGTCCTTGCGCAAAGGACTTTGCGCGCACGAAGTTGAGAGACCGAGAGGCGCCGGCCTACGCATGTTTTGAAAACCCGGATCATTTGGTCGACATGCCTTGGCCTGCCGTGCTCAAGGTGGCAGCCGGAGAGAAAAGCCCCCAGTCCATAGCGGACGCCATCGACATCACTCTTGCCAGCGATGACCTTGTTTCCGATACTGTCATACCGCAGACAAAGGCTGCGCTTCGTGTATGGTCGGATTTCCCCGACGATCCAATGACAGCCGATTTACTTTCAGAGTTATCAGGAGCAAAGGAAAGTAAAATATCTCTGGAGGATGCGATTCGCTTCTTGGATTGGGCCGGCCGTCTCGGTCTCGCGCATAAAGCAAATCAAGGTTACCGCCTCGATTCGACCTACGCGAAAGGCATTGTGCAAAGGTTCAAGGAGTGAATCTTCCGCACTCATGGGCTCGATTGCCTGGACCGGCGGATTTTCTGGAGGCTATCGTTGAGGATCTGACCGATCGGAGTTCAGTCCTTGTCGGTCTCCCCGACAAAACACCGGGTGCCGCTGTCTCCGTGGAGATTGCTGAATCAGTCAAGCGCAACGGACTTGGGCAATGGGAATCCGTGCGGTCCAATGGAGCGTATGCAACAACCCCGCTGGAATTCGTTGCTCAGCGGTTTAACGGTGGCGATGCCGGGGGGTTCGTCCTATGGATCGATGCGACGAATGAGGATGCGGTTGCAATGGGATGGGCAGACTATGCTCGAAGATTTGCAGAAATCGCGGAAACGCCTCGAACTTGCATCGCGATGAATACAGCCTGCGCCGAAACATGCAGGGAGGACAAGAGGCTGCGCCGGCGTCTGTGGCGGGATTTCGTCACCGCTTCGGACAGCCGCGTGCTCGTAGAGCGCCTCGGTCGTCGTTGCGGACGCCACCCGGAGCATATCGCACTTAAGAGCGCACTCATAGCCGAACTTGCAGGCTCCGACTTGTCTCTCGCAGAGCGGCTCGCTGCGGAACGCCTTGGGCAGATATTGATCTCGGGAAACCATCCTCCCGAACGTATTTGGTCAGCGCAGGTTGGCGTCCTGTTTCCGATTGTGGAACGCGAGCGTCGGCGCCTGCTGGACGTTCATCGGGATCTCTGGCGCTTGCCGCACACCCGCGAGGACGGGAAGGAAATTCA
The DNA here is from genome assembly GCA_958295955.1 of uncultured Bryobacterales bacterium. Classification (GTDB taxonomy): domain Bacteria; phylum Acidobacteriota; class Terriglobia; order Bryobacterales; family UBA6623; genus CATQHP01. The sequence goes on from OY282420.1 coordinate 624,415, forward strand.
ATGCCCGGAAGACCTGGAGATCGGAGACATGGCGTTCCAGGCGAAGGAATGGGGCAGAGCGCTCAAACCTGAGTGGCTACGCCTCAACTGGCTCCATCGCATACGCAACGCCCTCGCGCACAACGAAATCGTGCTGTGGGGCACGTTGATCTCGCCTATCGCTCTTGAGATTGTGGATTTCAGGGAATAGCTGCTCAATTCGGTAACCGAGTCCCTCTGCTACAATCCGCGCGTGAAGGTCCGCTTGCTCGATATCGCCCACGTCCGCTCGGGCGACAAGGGCGACACCGTCAACATCGGACTGATCGCGCGCAGCCCCGCGCACTATCCGGCGCTTGTCCGCGAGGTCACGGCAGAGCGCGTGAAAGCGCACTTTCAGGGCATCTGCAAAGGCAAGGTCGAACGCTTCGAGTTGCCCAATCTCGGGGCGCTGAATTTCCTGCTCCATGAGTCGCTCGGCGGCGGCGGGGCCGTCTCGCTACGCACCGACGCGCAAGGGAAAACCCTCGGCGCGGCGCTGCTGCGCATGGAGATCGAACTGGATTAGCCGCCGGCGGCGCCTGTGCTAGCCTTGCGGAAATGAGGCAAGAGCACAATTGACCGGCAAATTGAGAGTCATCCCGCTCGGCGGACTCGGCGAATTCGGCATGAACATGCTGGCGCTCGAGTCCGGCGACGACATCGTCGTGATCGATGCCGGCATCCTGTTCCCCGGCGCCGAGCAGTTGGGCGTCGACGTCATCGTCCCCGACCTGCGCTATCTGCTCGATAACCGCGAGCGCGTGCGCGGGCTCATTCTGACCCACGGACACGAGGATCATATCGGGGCGGTCCGCTATGTCCTGTCGCAGATCGACGTACCCATCTATGCGACCGCGTTCACCCTGGCTTTGGTCAACCGTCGCCTGCGGGAATACGGCCTCGCGGAGAAACCGCGGTTCACCACGGTTCAGGGCGGCGAGACCGTCGGCATCGGTTGTTTCAACGTCGAGTTCATCCATGTCACTCACAGCACGGTCCAGTGCGTCTCGCTGGCGGTCGAGACCCCCGCGGGATACGTGATCCACACCGCCGACTTCAAGATCGACCAGACGCCGGTCGGCGGAGGCCCGATGGACCTGACCACCTTCGCCGAGTACGGGAAACGCGGCGTGCTGCTGCTGCTTTCGGATTCGACCAATGTTGACCGCCGCGGCTTTACGTCTTCGGAAAGAACGGTGGGGCCGGCTTTTGCTGACATCTTTACCCGCTCCAAGGAGGCCCTGTTCTTTACCTGCTTTTCCTCCGCCGTTCATCGGGTGCAGCAGATCATCGACCATTCCGTGGAGTACGGCCGGAAAATCGCACTGGTAGGGCGCAGCCTGACCACGGCTTCCGAGTTGGCCGCCGACCTCGGCCTGCTGCGGATGCCGAGCGGCGCGGTCGTCCGCCCGCAAGAGCTTAACGGCCTGCCCCGCTCCCGGCGGACGACGATCATTGCAGGCAGCCAGGGCGAGCCGCTCTCCTCGCTGTCGCGGGCGGCGGTCGGCAAGCACCCCAACGCGGTCGTCGAAGACGGGGACGCCGTTGTTTTCAGCGCCAAGATGATCCCCGGCAACGAACGGCCGATCTTCCGTCTGATCGACCACCTCTACCGGCGCGGCGCGGAAGTTCTGTACGGCGACGAACATCCGGGGATTCACGTCTCGGGCCACGCGGCGCGCGAAGAGTTGAAGCTGATCCTCAACCTCGTGAAGCCGCGCTACTTTGTCCCCGTCCACGGCGAATACCGGCAACTCTCGCTGCATGCGCGCATGGCGGAAGCCGTTCTCGGCAACGCGCTGAACGAGGCGTTCATCCTCGAGAGCGGCGACGTGCTGCAGTTCGACGAGCTCGGCGCGCGCAAGCTTCAGGAAAAGGTTCCGGTCGGGCGCGTTTTCATCGATGCCGGCACCGGCGACGAGATCGTCGAAGAGTTGGTGATCCGCGACCGCCGGCACCTCTCGGAGTTCGGGGTGCTCGTGCCGGTGGTCAGCATCAATCAGCGGACGGGCAAGGCCGAGGACCATCCTGAAATCCTTTCCCGCGGCTTCATCGTCTCGGAAGAAACCGAAGACCTGCTTTCCGGAGCGGGCGACGTCATCGTCGCTACCGTGAACGGCAGTTCGGACGAGGAACGCGGCGACTGGGGCGTCATGGAAGAAAAGGTGCGTGACGACCTGCGCCGCTACCTGGCGCGGAAGACGTCGCGGCAGAGCCGTCCGCTTATCGTGCCGGTGATTCTGGAGAGTTGACGCCGGGCGGCGCCCCCGGCTTGACAGTGTTCCGGCGCCGTCCCTAGAATGAAAGCTGCCGGCGGGAGTAACTCAGTTGGTAGAGTGCGACCTTGCCAAGGTCGATGTCGCGGGTTCGAGTCCCGTCTCCCGCTCCAGGAATCCACAGGGGACCGCAAGAGCCTCTTCGGTTTCGGGCGCGGTAGCCAAGTGGTAAGGCAGAGGTCTGCAAAACCTTTATTCGTGGGTTCGATTCCCACCCGCGCCTCCAGCCCGCAACGCCTGGGTCCGAGAGCGGACCGCGCGGCGAGCTTCTAAGCCCCGTTCGCCGGCGGCTCCCAAATGAGGATCGGCTTGCGCGCCGCGCGCGTCTCGTCCACGCGGCTGGTGCGCGTCGTTTGCGGGGCTCGCAACACCAGTTGCGGATCGGTCTCCACCTCGCGCGCGATCGACTTGAGCGCGTCGATGAAAAGGTCCAATTCCGCTTTGCTCTCCGTTTCGGTGGGCTCGATCATCAGCGCGCCGTGAACGATTAGCGGAAAGCTGACCGTATAAGGATGAAAGCCATAGTCGATCAACCTCTTGGCGATATCGCCGGTCTTCACGCCGCGCGCAACCTGCTTGTTGTGGCTGAAGACGCACTCGTGCATCGAAGGCGCATCGTAGGGCAGATGATAATCGTTCTCGATCCCTTTGCGGATGTAGTTCGCGTTCAGCACGGCATCGAGCGTGGCGTTCCGCAGGCCGTCGCCGCCATGCGCGAGAATGTAGGCCAACGCCCGCACGAGCACACCGAAATTGCCGTAAAACGCGCGCACCCGCCCGATCGAACGGGGGCGGTCATGGTCGTAGCGCAGCGCGCCGGCTTCTTCCGCGATCCGCGGGACCGGCAGAAACGGCTCCAGGTGGCTCTTGACCGCGACCGGACCCGCGCCGGGCCCGCCCCCCCCGTGCGGAGTCGAGAACGTCTTGTGCAAATTCAGATGCATGACATCGACGCCGAAATCGCCCGGCCGCGCCACCCCGACCAGCGCATTCATGTTGGCGCCGTCCATGTAAAGCTGCGCCCCGCGGTCGTGCAGCAGCGCGGCGACCTCGGCGATGTCCTGCTCGAAAATGCCGAGCGTATTGGGATTCGTCACCATCAGCGCCGCAACGGAGTCATCGATGGCGGCCGCGAGCGAAGCCATATCGATCGTGCCCCGCTCGTTTGAAGCGATTTCCTTGACCTTGTAGCCGGCAATCGCCGCGGTGGCCGGATTGGTGCCGTGGGCCGAATCCGGAATCAGCACGACTTCGCGCGCATCGCCCTGCGATTGCAGATAAGCCCGGATCAGCAGAATGCCCGTCAACTCGCCGTGAGCGCCCGCCGCCGGCTGCAAGGTCACCGCATCCATGCCGGCGATATGCGCCAGATAACGCTCCAGCGTTTGCTGGATGCGCATCGCGCCCTGCGCCAGCGCCTGCGGCTGGTAGGGATGCGCATCGACGATCCCCTCGATGCGCGCGACCGCTTCGTTCAAGCGCGGGTTGTACTTCATCGTGCAGGAACCCAACGGGTACAACCCCAGGTCGATTGCGTAATTCCAGGTCGAAAGGCGCGTGAAATGCCGGATGATCTCGACCTCGCTCACTTCGGGGAAACCGGCGATTTCGCCGCGGACGTTTTCCGCGCCCAGCGCCTCATCCGCAGCGACCGCCGGAACATCCAGAGGAGGAAGCCGATAGCCGATCTTCCCGGGCGACGAGCGCTCGAAGATCAACAGCTCGTTCTGCGTTTGATGCCGGCGGATTTTACTCAATGCCGATTCCCCCGGCAGGCGGCCCGAAGCAGGCCGCGTAGCGGTCCATCTCTTCCCGCCGATTGACTTCGGTGGCGCAGACCAGCAGCGCCCCGTCCAATTCAGGATACAGCCGCCCCAACTCCAGCCCGCCGACGATGTTTTTCTCCAGCGCGGCCTCGTTGACGCGGGCGCCGTCTCCCGACCCGGGCCGCGCAACGAACTCGTTGAAGAACGGACCCGAGAAGACCAGCGAGCCGGCGTTTGCCCGCACGGCAGCGGCTAGATAGCGCGCCTTGGCAAGATTCTGCTCGGCCAACTCGCGCAAGCCCTGCTTGCCGAAAACGGTCATATAAATCGTCGCCATCAGCGCCACCAACGCCTGATTGGTGCAGATGTTCGATGTCGCCTTGGCTCGCCGGATATGCTGCTCGCGAGTCGCCAAGGTGAGGCAGAATGCGCGGTTCCCGCCGGCATCGACGGTTTCCCCCACCAACCGGCCCGGCATCTGGCGAATATATTTCATCTTCGTCGCCAGCACTCCGACGCAAGGGCCGCCGTAGCTCGTCGGATGGGCGAACGACTGCAACTCTCCGGCGACGATATCGGCCTCGGCGGTCGGCTGCAGAATCCCCAGCGCCGCGGCTTCGGAAAAAATCACGATCAGCAGCGCGCCGCGACGGTGAGCCAACTCGGCGGCTTCGCGGGTTTTGTCGATCACGCCGAAGAAATTCGGCGACTGCACGATTACCGCCGCGACTTCATCCGAGAGCTTGCTTTCCAGGTCCGCAAGGTCGATCTGCCCCGAATCGCGGTCGTAGCGGACGGTTTCGACCGGCAGATGCTGGTGGCGGTAATACGTATCCAGCACTTGGCGGTATTCCGGGTGCAGCGACCGCGCCGCGAGCAGGCGGCCCCGCCGCGTAATCCGCGCCGCCATCGTCCCCGCCTCGGGCACGGCGGTCGAACCGTCGTACATCGAAGCGTTCGCCGCCTCCATGCCCGTCAGTTGGGCCACCATCGTCTGAAACTCGAAAATCGTCGTCAGAATGCCCTGCGAAATCTCCGCCTGATAAGGCGTGTACGCCGTGAGAAACTCCCCGCGCGTCGCCAAGGCGTCGATAATCACCGGGCGGAAATGACGGTAAGCCCCGGCGCCCAGAAACGACGCATAGCCCTTGGCGCCTTCCTCGGCCCGCGCCCGAAAATAATCGAGAATTTCGTACTCCGAGAGGCCGTCGGGGATGGCCGGCCGGCCGCGGTAACGCAGGTCCTCGGGGATGCTCTCAAAAAGGTCCTCGATGGACTCGATGCCCAGGGCGGCCAGCATTTCCCGGCGTTCCCCGGGGGACTTCGGCAAATAGCGCAACCGGCGACCTCGCTACCCGCCCTCGGCGGCGACGTATTCCGCGTATTCCCCGGCATTCATAAGCGCCTCGAGCTCCGTCGCGTCGAAAATTTTCAAGCGAACCAGCCAGCCCGCGCCGTGCGGGTCGGAATTGAGCAACTCCGGCATGTCGATCAGCGCTTCGTTGACTTCCGTCACGTCCCCGCCGATCGGCGCATAAATATCGGAAACCGCCTTGACCGACTCGACCGTGCCGAATGCGCCGTTCGCTTGCAGCTTGGCGCCGACGTCCGGCAGTTCGACAAAGACGACATCGCCGAGTTGATCCTGGGCATGGTGCGTAATGCCGACCGCGGCCGACTCGCCGGAGACATGGACCCATTCGTGCTCTTTGGTGTAACGGTATTCCGGGGGATACATGATTGCCTTCAGTTCCTGCGCGAATAAAACGGCGTGGGCGTGATCTCCGCGGCGACCATGCGGCTGCGCACCGCGATCTCGATCGGCCGCCCCGCCTCTGCCGCCTCGACCGGCAGCATGCACATGCCGATATTCTTCTCCAGCCAAGGCGCCGGAGACCCGCTGGTTACCCAGCCCGCCTCTTCGCCGCCGGCATGCACCCGATAGCCATCGCGGGCGATGCCGCGGCCTTTCATCTCGAAGCCGGCCACTTTGCGCCTGACGCCCTCGCGCTTCTGCGCGGCCAGCGCGTCGCGCCCGGTGAACGCCGGCTTTTTGAGCTTCACGATCCAGCCGAGCCCCGCTTCGTAGGGCGTGATCCGCTCGTCGATCTCGTGTCCGTAAAGCGACATCGCAGCCTCGAGCCGCAGCGTGTTGCGCGCGCCCAGGCCGCAGGGCAGAATGCCGTACTCCTCGCCCGCCGCCAGCACCGCGTTCCAGACGCGCTCGCCCTCGCCGGGAGGGATATAGACCTCGAAGCCGTCCTCGCCCGTGTATCCGGTGCGCGCGATGACCGCCGGAGCGCCCGCGAACTCATGGCGGATAAACCGGTAGTAGCGCATCGCCGACAAATCGGCCGGCGTCAGCGCCTGAGCCGTCGGCAACGCCTGCGGCCCCTGAATCGCCAACTGCGCGTAATCCGCGCTTGTCAACCGCACATCGGCGTCGAACCGGTTGTGACCGCGAATCCACTCAAAATCCTTGTCCTGGTTCGCCGCATTCACGCAAAGAAAGTAATGGTCTGCGGAAAACCGATGGACCAGCAGGTCGTCCACGAATCCGCCGTTGGGATACAACAACCCCGAATACTGCGCTTGGCCGTCTTGCAGAGCGGCCGCCCGATTCGAGCAGAGCGCATCGATCAGCTCGACGGCCTGCGGCCCCCGAATCTCGATCTCGCCCATGTGGCTGACATCGAAAAGGCCGACCCGCTTGCGCACCGCGAGGTGCTCGGCGACGATGCCCGAGTATTCGACGGGCATATCCCATCCGCCGAAATCGACCATCCGCGCACCCGAATCCCGATGAACCGCATTCAGCGGAGTCTTCTTGAGCGTATCGAGAGCGACGGAGCCGGACATGCCAACCGCTTCACCGGGAAAACCGGAAGTTTCCAAGCTACCACCGCCCCGAACGGACTGTCAATGAACCAGCCGGCCGGCCGGCGCGGATTTCATCCCGACGGGAACGTCCGAGGCGCGGCCACCGGAGGTTCTGTTATGGTGGGAATCAAGAGTGGCGCTTCAAGTCCCAGGAAGATTCCACGCGCGCATTGGTAGTCACGCTGTGGTCTTGGACCGCCGAACTCGCGGCTACTAACTCATCCGCAGATTGGGAATCCAGACCACCGTGTCATGCGATACGCTTTTCTCCTCGGTCTGTCACCCATTGAAGGCTGGCAGAAAGATCAGATTCCCCTCCTCAGACGACAGCATTGCCCTTGTAGGAAGTCCAGATGAAAACTGACATTCTCACTCCGAAAGACCTCTTTCAGAAAGAGGTACGCTACACAATTCCTACGTTTCAGCGTCCCTATGTCTGGAGCCAGGACGATCAATGGGAGCCGCTTTGGGACGACGTGCGCAACGTAGCCGAAAACTACCTGGAAAAGTTGGAACACTCAGATAAAGACATCACTGCGGAACAGCAAACAAAGCCGCACTTTATGGGCACCGTCGTACTCCAGCAGGTTCCCACGGCGGCAAGATACATCGACCAGAGAGAAGTGATTGACGGCCAGCAACGAGTAACTACACTTCAGCTTTTGCTGGATGCCGCTCAAAGCATTTGCGAAGAGAAAACTCTACATCATCACGCTAGGCGCCTATCGAAGCTCGTTACCAATGACAAAGACGCAATTGGCGATGAGAACAGCCACATCTTCAAGCTCTGGCCCACAAAATCGATAGAGAGGCGTTCAGGCACGCCATGGATAACGGCCTTGCTGTGAGCGGCTTCGAAGAGTCCCTGATTGTCCAGGCTCACGAGTTTTTCCAGCTACAAATGCGGAAGTGGATCGACGACGGTGCAGGTCTTGTGGAACAAAGAATGGATGCTCTGGAGACTGCGACAACGGCAATGCTTCAGATGGTTGTGATTGACCTCGACCCTAAAGATGATCCGAACATCATATTCGAGACGTTAAATGCTCGCGGCACTCCACTCGAACAATCTGATCTCATAAAAAATTTCGTTCTCTCCGAGGGCCGAGATCGAGAGAGTAGCATGTGGGGGAAATTGGACGAGGAATGGTGGCGAACAGAAGACAGACAAGGTCGTTTGTATAGACGACGGTTGGACATACTTTTCAATTACTGGCTTACAATGCGTACCAAAACGGAAGTGCCTCCATCGAAAGTGTTCGACTATTTCCGCAAGAGTACAAAGGATAAACCAATAAATACTGTAATGTCAGAGGTCAATAGGGATCTAGAAAATTACCGCAAATTCGAAGAAAATAAAGGCTGTACTCCAGAGGAAAAATTGTTCTATTACCGCACAAACGTTATGCAAGTTGGTGTTATCATCCCTATAGTCCTGCTATTATTTTTGGTTGAACATAGAATACGAATACGCGCTTTTCGTGTCCTGGAGAGCTTCCTGGTACGGAGAATGATCTGTCGCAAAACCACAAAGGAGTATAACCGGTTGACGTTGGACTTAGTAGGCAAACTGCAGGAGTGCGGTGGTTTGGAAGCTGCAGACAAAGTTATCGTTGGCTTTCTAAAAGAGCAAACCGCGTATAGCAGAGAGTGGCCCAAAGACGATACCGTGGCTGATTGCCTGGAATCTTTACCACTCTATCGTCTACTTACTAGAGGAAGGCTGAGATTGGTGCTCGAAGGTATCGAAGACCGGATGCGCTCGCCAAAAGCTGAGCAGAAAGACGTTCCGAAGAATCTGACAATAGAGCATCTGATGCCTCAGAGTTGGGAACATCAATGGCCATTGCCGGACGGTTCTGATGAGACGACTGCGCACAAAAAACGCAACGAACTTGTGCATTCGATTGGCAATCTTACGCTTGTTACACAGAGGCTCAACTCATCGGCATCCAACGCCCCCTGGGAACTCAAGCGCGAAGAACTTCGGCACAGCGTTCTATCACTCAATAACGAATTGATATCTGAGCCTCGCTGGGATGAAGATTCAATCCGATCCCGCAGTAGGCAAATGGCTAAGCTCGTAGCAAAGTGCTGGCCCGGTCCGGATTCTCAGGAGTGGGAATCGTAGATCTCGCTGCGACTGCGCCACTCAATTTTTGCACAGAGTAAGCGGGCCGACAAGACACCGCAGAAGCCCCGCGCCGTCCGCGGCACTTTCTAGAGTGGCTTCAAGCGGTTTTGTTATGGTGAAAATTCTAAAGTGCCGTTGCGCATCCCAGCAAGATGCCTTGCGCGTATCGCGGCGGTAATCGCCGCAGCCTCGCTGCTGCCTTGGGGCGGTCTGCTCGCGGCCATGGACGCGACGGGAGAACTCTGCGCCTTGCACGGCCTCGACTGCGGCTGCCGGGAAATGTGCCGGCGTCAAGCCGCGCATGCCGAACAGCAGCCGGAGGCGCCTGCCTGCCACCGCAAGAGCGATCCCGAAACGCCGCAGCGGCAACAGCCCTGCGCCGCCAATCGCTGCGAGAACGGCGACCCCGCTCCCATTTGGAATCCCGACCGGCTTTACTTGTTCGAAGGCCGTTTTTTGCCGGCCCGCGCAGCCGCATCCGCACCGCTGCGCGCGGTCGAGACGGCGCCGGCGCCCAAGCCGGTCCGCGCTCCTCCCGTACCTCCTCCTCAAGCCTGATCCTTCCGCCGAACTGTAGATAGGCGGCCCGTGTTGACGCGCGGGCCGACCGTTCTGCCCTGCCCGCATGGGACCGAGGCGCGGAACGAACGAAAAAGAAGGCGAGGAGTATGTTTTTACGTCGATTTTGTTTGCATGCAACGCTTTTTCTAATGCCCTTGGGCGCCGCGGCGCAGTTGAAGGTCGTTGTCACGGACCCCGGAGGAGACCGCGTACCCGGCGCTTCGGTCGTTTTACAAAACGGCTCGGGCCGCGAGATCGCTCGGGGGCAAACCGGCGCTTCGGGCGAAATCGTCTTCGCCCAATCCGGGGAATGGGTTGAAGTCTCCGTCGAGGGCTTCGAGCAGGCCAAGGAAAACGTGCGCGGCCGTTCGGAATTGGACATCGCGGTTCGCCTGGCAACGGTGGCGACCACGGTCGAGGTCTCGGCCGCGCAAATTCCGAGCGTCGCTTTCGTCGAATCGGACGCCGACGAGCTTGCCGAACTGCCTTCGATGGGGCTGGTCGAAAACCTGCGCGCGACCCCCGGCGTCAATGCTTCCCGCCGCGGCGGGACGAACATCGAACCGGTCGTGCAAGGCTTGCGGGAAACGCAATTGGCCGTGGTCGTGGACGGCGCCCGAACGTTCGCCGCCGGGCCGGCGCGCATGGACTCCGGACTCAGCCACGTCGAACCGGGCCACGTCGATGGAGTGGAAATCGTCACCGGCCCCTATGCGCTGACCGAAGCCGCCGGCGCATTCGGGGCGGTCATCGTGCGCTCGCCCCAAGTCCCGCGCTTCGAAACCTGGAAACTCGGCGCAGAGACCGGCGCCGGTTGGCGCTCGAACGGTTCCGGCCGTCTGGGCCGCGTCCGCGTCTTCGGCAGCGCCCGCAAGGTAGGCTTCAGTCTCAGGACCGCAGGCAACAAAGGCAACGACTACCAGGCCGGCGCCCGCGGCCCCATCGACGGCATATCCATCCCCGGCGACTACAGCAACCATCAACTCGCGGAAAACTGCGCTTCAATCCGACCGACAACCAAGAGCTTGCGTTGAGCGGCTTCTACGACGAGCAAACCGGCATCGACTATCCCGGACGGCTGCTCAACGCGGAACACTTCATCCTGCGCTCGTGGAACGGCAGCTACTACGTCTCCAACCCGTCCCAGCTCGTTTCGTCCGTCAAGTTCAACCTTTACCTGAACAGCAAAAGCCACCGGATGCGCAATACCGAGAAGCCGACGGCGCGCGACATGCCCGGACGCCGGCCGCCGTTCGCGCTCGAAGTGTCGTTGCCCACCGAGGCGGACACGTTCGGCGGCTCCGGCAGGGTCGAGCTGGCCCCCGGCGAGACCGTTCACGTCCGCGCGGGCTTCGATTTCTACAATCTCACGCAGGATGCCCGGCGTTTCGTATCGCGGCGGAGCAACGGCTTCTTGATCTTCAACGATGCGGTCTGGCCCGACACGACGATCGCCGATCAAGGGGTTTACGCGCAAGCGGGAAAACGCTTCGAGCGCGGCGAGATCAACGCTGCATTCCGTGTCGATTTCGTCCAGGCGAACGCGGGCGGTCCAACTGAATTTTTCCTGCAAAACGCCGAAACCGATCTCGACAGGAACGAGACCAACGCCAACTTCAGCCTCTCGGGGCGCTACCGCATCGCGGAAGGTCTCTCGCTCTCCGTCGGAGTCGGCCGCGCGCTGCGGACGGCCAACAGCCTTGAGCGTTTTTCCGACCGCTTCCCCAGCAGCCGTTTCCAGACCGCCGCCGAGTTCATGGGTTCGCCGGCAATCCGGCCCGAAGCGAGCCTGCAAGGCGACATCGACCTGGAAATCGTCGTCGTCGGCTTTCGCTTCGGCATCGGCGGCTATCTGCGGCGGATTGACGACTACATCACCGTGCGCGCCGACCCGAGCTTGCCGCCGCGCCTGCCGCTAAGCCCGCCCGTCGTGTTCCGCTATTTCAACGGAGACTACGCGGCCTTCCGCGGCTACCGGTTCGACGTCCGCTACCGCGCCGCCCGCGGCCTGGAGTTGCGTTTCCAAGGCGCGAAGACCATCGCCGACGACCACGCCTTGCGCGAACCGGTTTTGGGCATCGCCCCGCTCGAGTTGGATTCGGGACTGCGCTACCTGCTGCCGTCCGGGCGTTTCTGGGCGGACTATTCGCTGCGCAACGTCTTCGACCAGAAACGCGTCTCGGCGGCGCGTCTGGAGACTCCCTCGCCGGGCTTCTCGACTCACGACATCCGCTTCGGGACGCGGCTCAGGCAGCGCATCGACCTGCACATCGGCATCGAAAACCTGGGCGACAAACACTATTTCGAGCATCTCAACTCGCTGAACCCGTTCACGAGGCAAAGAATCCCCGAACCGGGACGGTCGTTCTACGCCGGACTTATCGCCAAGTGGTGAGCATAGGCGGTTCATTTCTTCGGCCGCGCCGTTACGCCGAACGGACGCGGCGCGGGAAGTCCTCGTGCGCCATGACGGCTTCGATCCGCCGGATGTGCAGCAGGCGGTGGTAGGCGATGTAATAGAACCACTGCAAGCCGGTCAGGTAGCCGATCTCGTCGTTGGGATGCTCGTAAACGGCTTCTTCAAGACCCTCGGAATCGGCCAGCAGCCGCATCAGCTTACGGTTGGCCTTACCGTAGTATTCGAGCACCTCGGGGAGGCTGACGAGCTTCTTTTTCGACATGTAGTTTTCGTCGGAGCGGTCGGCGAAGAATTCGCGCAGCATCTCTTCCTTGCCCTTGAGCGGCGCCGCCAACGTCGGGCGCGGGCCTTCCGCAAGAGCCTGCTCCACCAGCGTTTGCAGGTCGTTTTCCGATAGCGCCACGTGCTCGGCCTCTTCGCCAATGGTGCGCCGGATCCCGCCGAGGCGCAGGTTCCATTCGCCGTCGCCGACGGCTTGAATCCGTTCGAGAAACCGCTCTTTGCCGTCGTCGAGGAGTTTCTCCACGGCTGCGGTCTGCGCTTCCGCGCGGGCCGGCGGCCGCCCGGCGCAGACGATGCCGCCAAGCGCGGCGGACGAGAACAGGAAAGATCGGCGCGAGAGGTGCGAAGACATGGCAATGCGGTCGGGGGATATCCCGAAGTATAGCAACGGCGCCCGTTTTCGCGCGTGCTACGCTTCGAGTTCGGACCGCGTTTCGAAGCGATCTTCTTGCCGCCCTTGTTGCTTGTCGTGCTGTGCGTTCTCGCGCCCGCTCTGAGCGGGCAGACAGCCGGGAACGCCCCCATCGCCCGCGAGCGCGGGGCGTTGGAAATTTTTTCCACGACGCAGTTGCGCGAAGGCCCTATGCGGCTCGCCCGCGGCGATGTCGAGTTGCGCTACAACTCGATCGTGCTCACCGCGGACGAGATGGATTTCAACGAGGAGACCGGCGAGGTCGAAGCGCGCGGCAACGTACGCTACCGCGCGGGCGGCGGCCGCGAAGATATCCGCGCGGCGCGCATGTCTTACAACACGCGCACCGAGGCGGGCACGTTTTACGACGTGCGCGGCAGAGTCTCGTCAGCGAGCCAAGGCGGGGCGCGCATCCTGACCACCGACAATCCGTTTCTCATCGAGGCGCCTGTTGCGCATAAGACGAAGGAGCATTACCGGGTGCATAACGGCCGCGTCACCAACTGCGAGACCGAAAGCCCCTGGTGGACGCTGCGCTCGCCGCACACGACGATCGTCCCGGGCAAGCAGGCGGCGGTCCGGCGCGGGGTATTGCGCATGCGCGGCGTGCCCATCCTGTACCTGCCGTACTTCAAGAAGTCGCTCGAAAGGATGCCCCGGAAAAGCGGATTCCTGACTCCCAACATCGGCAACAGCTCGCGTTTCGGCCGGATGCTGGGACAGGCGTATTACTGGGCGATCAACCGCAGTTACGACATGACGGTCGGCGGCAATTGGTACACCGACCGGGGGCTGGCCTCGAATTTGAGCTTCCGCGGGCGGCCCACGAAGAACTCGAGCTTCGACGCCGTATTTTTCGACGTCAGAGACCGCGGCCGCAAGCTCGACGACGGCAGCCGCCTGAAGCAGGGCGGCAACTCTTTCGACCTGCGCGGCCGGACCCGGTTCGGACGCGGGTTCCGCGGCGTAGCGGATTTGCGCTACCTCAGCTCGTTGGAGTTCCGCCAAGCGTTTACGCAGACGTTCGAGGAAGCCGTTTTTTCGCAGGTGCGGTCTATCGGCTTCGTCACCAACAACTTTTCGACTTTCAGCTTCAATGCCTCGCTGCTGCGCAACGAGAACTTTCAGAGCGTCGACAGAGGCGACACGATCGTGTTGCGCAGGCTGCCAAGCTTCGAGTTCAACAGCCGCGACCGCCGCTTGACCAAAGGCAAGGTTCCGCTGTGGTTGAGCTTCGATTCCTCGTTTGATCTGGTGAGCCGCACGCAGCGCTCGTTCCAGAGCCGCCGCTTCGTGCAGCGCGGGGAGTTCTTCCCGCGCGTTTCGACCAAGCTGTTCTGGAAAGGGTTTCACGTCACGCCGACGCTGGGCGCGCGGGCCGCGGCCTACGGGCAGAGCAGGCGTCAGGATAGGCTTGCCGGGGAGAATCTGTACCGTCGCACGGGCGAGCTTGCGGTCGATATCGCCGCCCCGTCGCTGTCGCGGATTTACCGCGCGCCGAAATGGATGGGCGACCGCATGAAGCATGTGATCGAGCCGCGGCTGCGCTACCGCTACACTGCCGGCATCGACGATTTCGAGCGCGTGATCCGCTTCGACTCCCGCGATCTGATCCACAACACGAACGAGGCGGAAGTCTCGATTACGAACCGGCTGTACGTCAAGGACGATGCGAGCGGGCAGGTGCGCGAGGCGGCCGTGCTCGAAGTCTGGCAGCGGCGCTACTTCGATGCGGATTTCGGCGGCGCGCTCGTTCCCGGCCGTCGCAACGTGCTGCGCTCGAGCCTGGATTTTTCGCCGTTTTCGTTCCTGGCCGAGCCGCGCCGCTATTCGCCGGTTGCGGTCTCGTTCAAGGTGAATCCCCATTGGCGGTACGCCTTGAGTTGGCGGAACGACTACGACCCGCTGCGCGGCAGGATCGTCAACACGACCACCGACGTCTCGGTCCAGATCAGTCCGAAGATCGGCGTGACGGCGGGGCACCGCGCGGTGCGGGCGCCGACGGCGCTCTCGCCGGCGAGCAATCAGTTGCTGGCGACGGTTCGTTACGGAGACTTCAACCGCCGCGGCTGGAACGTCGCCTTGACCAACGTTTACGACTACCGCCGCCATCTTTTTCTGTATTCGATCTCGCAGATTACCTACAACACGGATTGCTGCGGCTTTAGCTTGGAATACCGCCGGCTGGCGATCGGCCGGACGCGCAACGACAACCAGTTCCGCATCGGCATTTCCATAGCCAACGTGGGGTCGTTCGGGACGCTGCGTCCGGCGGAGCGGTTGTTCTGATGGCGTTTCCCAAAAGAATGTTTCCCAAAAAATACGCCGAGCTCGCGGCGCGGGCGCGGGCGCCCTTCGGGATTGCCGCCGCGGGGTTGTTTCTGTGGCTGGCCGAGCCGACGGGGGCGTCGCTCGCCGTCGGGGGGCCGGTTGCGCTATGCGGCTTGGGCATCCGGGCCTGGGCCGCCGGCCACTTGCGCAAGAACCGGCGCCTGGCGGTTTCCGGGCCTTACGCTTACGTCCGCAATCCGCTTTACCTGGGCACGCTGGCGGCGGGCATGGGGTTCGCCGCAGCGGGCGCGCGTCCGGCGCTCGGCGCGGCGCTGATCGCTTTTTTCCTGGCGCTGCACCTGCCGGTGATCGAGGAAGAAGAGGCGCATCTCTACAAAATCCTGGAAGGCTACGGGGAGTACGCCCGGCGCGTCCCGCGCGTCGTGCCGGCGTTGCGGGCGCGTTATCGGTCGGAGACGCCCTTCAGCGCCGCGCTGTACCGCCGGAACCGGGAGTACGAAGCGGCGTTGGGCTTTGCCGCGGGAATGCTGGCGCTGGCCTGGAAGGCGTTCGGCCGATTTCTCTAACAGCCGCGGCGAAAGCCGTCTTGCCGGCCACTATCCACCGGCCGCGCGGCGCGCGGCCGCCCGTTTCCGTATCCTGAATAATAAGGTCGGGTTTCTTCCCTTCCATCCCGTCTATCGATGGCGCACCGGTTCGTCTGCCTGATTTGCCATAACGAGATCGCGCATCCCGGCGCGGAGTGCCCTTATTGCAAGAGCCGCTCGTTCCTGGCGGAAGGGGCCACGCCGCGGATTCTCGCCGCGGTGTTCGGCGTGATGTTGCTGTTGTTCGTCGTAACGGGCTTCTATACCCGCTCGTTCAATCGCCAAAGCCGCCAGCGGGGCCGGCAGCATTACCAGTCGGCGCAGGCTTTGGCCGTGCTGTCCGATTACGAGCAGGCGGCCGAGCAGTACCGCGACGCGCTGCTCTACTCGCACGACAATCCGGACTACCGCCTCGGCCTGGCGCTGGCGCTGTACGAGTCAGAGCGCTATACCGAGGCGCGCCATCATCTGATGGCGTTGCGGCCCGACGATCCGACATCGGGGATCGTCAACAAGCTGTTGGGCCGCCTGGCCGCGGACGAAGAGCGGGTCGATGAGGCGGTCACCTACTACCGCACGGCGATTTACGGCCGCTGGACGGACAACGCCGAGCGGGAGCGGCTGCAATCCCGGCTGGAGTTGATCGAGTTGCTGGACCGCAACGGGCGCATGCGGCAGTTGACCGCCGAACTGCTCGACCTGGATGTCATGCCGGACGACAAAGCGACCAAACGCCGGCTGGCGGGCTTGCTGCTCAAGACACAGGTTGCCGACAAGGCTTCGGCTTTGTTCCGTGAATTCCTGAGAGACGATCGCAGAGACCGCGAAGCGCTTGTCGGGCGCGCGGAGGCGGAATTTCTGCTGGGCAACTATCTTACGGCGCGGACGCATTTCAACTACGCGCAGGGGGTCCGCAAAGAGGAATCCACCGCGCAGAGGATTGCCTTGTGCAGCGCCGTCATTGCCCTCGACCCGAACCGGCGCGGCATCGAGAGCAGCCGGGAAAAATTCCGCCGCAGCCGCGTTGTGCTCGCGCGTACGGCCGAGTTCATAGGCTACTGCAGGAATCCGCTCGGCGAAACTTTCGTGGGGCCCCTGCCTCCGGTTTCAGCGGAGCTTGCCGAACCGCTGGGGCGCGCGCTCGATTTGCTGCAGCGCGACGCCCGCCAACGCGCGACCGCCGACAACGTCGAGGCGAATATCCTGCTGGCGGAGGAAATCTGGAACGCGCGGGAAGGGGCCTGCTCCGCAATCGAGCACGACGACGAGCCGCTGCGGCTTGTTCTGGCGAAACTCTCCCAATGACGATCAAGGCGCTCCGAGATATCGCGCGGGGGATTGGGGATGTCGTCCGAACCCGCGATTGGCCGGTCGCCGGCGCGGTCGCGCTCCGAGATATCGCGCGGGGCCTTTGGGCCGTCAGCCGCAAGGGGCCGGTTCTCGAAGAGACGCAGCGCTTCCTGCTGCTTGCGATCGTAATCGGGATCTTTTCCGGCCTGGTCGTCGTCTGCTTTCACATCTCGATTGAATTCCTGAACTGGAACACCGTTCACTCGCTGGACCGCTCGACCGATCTCTGGATGCTGCTCTGGCCGGCGCTGGGCGGCGGCGCCGCTTATCTGCTGGTCTATTTCGTCTTTCCCACCGCCCGCGGGACAGGCGTCAACTACACCAAGGCCGGGGTGTACGCCTCCGACGGCTATGTGCCGTTCAGCAGCGTCATCGGCAAGTTCTTGAGCAGCACGCTCTCGATCGGCTCGGGCAACCCGATGGGCCCCGAAGATCCGGCGTTGCAGATGGGCGCCGGGATCGCCTCGCTGCTCGGCAGGCTTTTCCACCTGACCCGCGACCACATGCGCCTGATTGCGCCGGTCGGCGCGGCGGCCGGCATCGGCGCGGCGTTCAATACGCCGATCACGGCGGTGTTGTTCGTGATGGAGGAGGTAATGTCGGCGTGGAGCGCCGGCGCGATGGGCTCGATCGTGCTTTCCGCGGTTTCGGCGGTGGTCGTCAGCCGTTGGTTCCTGGGCGACGATCCGCTGTACAGCGTTCCGGAGTTCGAGTTGACGAACTACTCGGAGTTGCTCGTCTATGCCGTAATCGGCGTTGCCGGCGGCTGGCTTTCGGCTTTGTACACGCGCCATGCCGCCGCCTTGCGCGACAAGATATTGCAGCAGCGGCAAAGGGTCAGGCTTTGGCTGCCCGTGGCCGCCGGATTGTTCGTCGGCCTGATCGGCATCCAGGCGCCGGGGGTTCTCGGCGCCGGCTACGAGTCCATCGACAGCGCTCTGCACGACCGCTTCACCTGGAAGTTTCTGCTGCTGTTGGGCGGGCTGAAGATGGTGCTGTCGGCGGTCTGCCTCAGCGCCGGCACCCCGGGCGGCATGTTCGCGCCTACGCTGTTCATCGGCGCGATGATCGGCGGCGGCCTCGGCGGCCTGGCCGACATCTATTGGCCGCTGCCGACGAGCTCGACCGGCGCGTACGTCCTGGTGGGCATGGGCGCCTTCTTCGCCGGCCTGTTCCGCGCGCCGATGACCTCGGTCTTCATGGTGTTCGAAGTGAGCGCCAACTACGTGATCATCCTGCCGGTCATGATCGCCAATACGATTTCGTATCGGATTTCGCGGCGCATGCAGCCGGATTCGCTGTTCCACATCCTCGGCCACCAGGACGGCTTGGATCTGCCGTCGGTGGAAGAGAAGCGCGAAGCGCCCGTGCTGCACGTCGAGGACGCGATGCGCAAGGACGGCAAACGGGTTGCGCCGGCGGCGAGCGCTACCGTCGACGATGCGCTGGCCGGGCTCGACGAGGACGGCGCATCGGCCATCCTGATCGATTCGGGTTACGGGCGCTGGACATGGGTCAGCCGGCGGGATCTGGAGCGCGTCTGGCGGGAAGGCTGGGGCGCCGCGCTGATCAAGGATGCGTTGCCGCTGCGCTCGGTGATTCGAACCTACCCCGATCTTCCGCTGGACCAGGCTTTGCGCAAGCTCGGCGCGTACCCGGTGCTGCCGGTAGCCAGCCGCGTCAACCCGAACTATATGGTCGGGACGCTGACGTTGGCGGACGTTCACCGCACCTACGGCATCCCCAAAGAAGAAGTGGAATGACCCTCTATTCCTCTTTCCAACGGTAGTAATCGACGTCGTTGGGGACGATTTGCCGGGTCGTCGAGCGCCAGGCGTCGATGGGCGGAGCGCCGACCCGCGCGAAAAATCCGTGCAGGCGTTTTTGCATGGCTTGCCGGCGCTCGCGGTACTCGGGCTTGCCCGCGCGGTTGATGGTTTCGCCGGGGTCTTCTTCCAGATCGAAGAGTTCGTTGTGCCAGCCGTCGCCGCGCTCGATGTATTTGAGGTTTTCGGTGCGCGCGGCGCGCGTGTAGCCGTACTCGAAATAGAGCTCGTTGCGCCATGCCGGGGATTCGCCGCGCAGGAAGGCGGCGTAGCTGCGGCCGACGCGCTGCGGGTCGGGTGCGGTTTCCACTCCCAGGTAATCGAGCAGAGTCGGGAAGAAATCGTAGCTGGAGACCATCGCGGAGACTTCCCTGCCCGCCTCGATGCGGCCGGGATGATTCCAGATCAGCGGCACGCGGATCGATTCCTCGAACATGTTGAACGGGATAGTCGCGTTGCCTTTGCCCCAGACGCCGTGATGCCCGCAGTTGAAGCCCTGGTCGGCGCTGAAGACGACGACGGTGTTTTCGCGGATGCCCAGCTCGTCGAGCTTGTCGATGACCCGGCCGACGTTGGCGTCCACGCCCGTGACCAGCGCGGAGTAGGCGGCATAGGTTTCGCGGTTGCCGTGGTGGCGCTCGAAGCGGCCGCGGCGCTGCGGGTGCAGGGCCGCCGGCTTGGGAAAGCAGGAAAACTCGGCGTCCGCGTAATGCCGGCGGTACTTCTCCGGCTGGTAATCGTAGGGGCTGTGCGGCGCGAAGAAAGGCACGACCAGGCAGAACGGCCGGGCATGGTTTTTTTCGATGAAGTCGACGGCGCCGGCCCCGACGAAGTCGGTCTTGTAGCCGGTGTTCTTGACGCTTTTGCCGTTGACGAAGAACTCCGTGTCTTTGTAGGGACCGCCGCCGCGCGGGGCGGCGCGCCAGTAGTCGAAGCCCGCCTGGGCTTGCTCGTCGCGGCCCAGGTGCCACTTGCCGGCTAGTCCGCAGGTGTAGCCGTTGGCTTTGAGGATGTCGGCGAATGTTCTGTGGCCGCGCAGAAAGCGGGTGCTGCGGGGGCCGTAGCTGTCGTCGGGGAGCAGAAAATCCTGCACGCCGTGGTGTGACGGCAGCTTGCCGGTGTAGTAGGTGGCCCGCGACGGAGAGCACACGGGGGTGCAGGCGAACGCCCGCGTAAAGCGCATGCCTTCGGCGGCCAGGCGGTCGAGGTTGGGCGTATGCATCTCGCCGCACCCGTAGGAACCCAGCGACCACGCGCCCTGATCGTCAGTCATGAAAAAGACGACGTTGAGCGGCCGCCTCTGCGCCGCGGCCGCCGCGGGAATGAGCGAAAGAAAGCCGCGCCGCGTCATGCTGCGTCAAGAATACCAGCCGGCGCGGCGGCGCTTGCGAACGGCTTCTCAGGAGGACATCTCCAGGAACACCGTACACTCCTTTTTCTGCCTCATGAGATTGTCGATCCCGGATGAGATGTCCCAACGGATGACATCCGGCTTGGCGCCGTCGCGTGCTTCCGCCCGCACGGTTCTGTCATGAAAATGACCGTCTCGACCGGCGTTGTGCGGCTTGAGTTCCACTGCTCCACCGAAACGGGTTCGGCGGATAGCCGCCTTCAGCCCGTTGCATTGCTCGTTCGCAGTCAACCGCTCTTCTTCGGGCCGGGATCGATTCCCGGGATTCCATACCAGAGTAAGGCGTTCGACAAGGATGCCCGTGTCGAGCAACTTATCGACAAACTCGGCAAGCGTTTCACGATTTTGGCGGTTTGTGCCGATGTAGGGATCTCTGATCGTGACGGCGACCTTGCGGCCTACCGCCGGTTTGAACATCGCCGCGAAGTCTCGCCGATCATTGGGGGAGAATCGAAACGTACGGAGCTTCGCAACGGCGTTTTCGAGCAGTTTAGGCGCTTGCTCCGCGCCGCCGACGAGTCTCCTGTTGCGTTCGAGCCACCCGTCCGACGCCGGGCCGTTCCACCGATGGGTTACGCCGGCCAGCGGTCCCTCGAAGAACGCGTCCGGCGTTCGGCCGCCATGGAATTCGGCTGCTGCGCCGCGGGTAACGATCGAGAGCCGAGGCGCTTTGCCCGCGCGCCCGCCTCGTCCTTCCGCAACACGCTCGATAAAGATCGAAAGCCGCGGAGCTTTAGCCGCGACAGCGGGGTCAAGACGGTAAATTTGAATCCGGTTTTCACGCTCGAAACGCTCGAGGATGTCCGCGACCTCGCGGTCGACTGTCGTCATCGGGGCTTCGGCTGTCGGCTCAGCGCGCCCGACAAGGAAGATGAGGACCCGACGATTGTCGGCCTCCAGATAATCGCGAAGGGCGCGGGCGCTGCGCAACGCTTCGTCCCGGCCCCCTGCGCCCCAAAGCGAAGGCGCGGCAATCACGGCAAGCGAGTATTTTTTAAGGCGTTCTCCAAGCACGGCCGCCGACGCGAAAGGATCGGGAATCGCGTCTTCCGGCGCGTTGGCCGGACGGGCTACGGCCTGCCTCAGAAGCTTGTCGATCCAGTTGCGGCAAGGCCGTCTGTCGAAGTCGTCCCAATAGTACTGATTGGAGTATTCGTTGAGACAGTGGGAGCAACTGGTTACGCAGTCCTTGTTTGAGCAGTCGAGGATATTGCGGGCCTCGGCAAGTAGCTGCGCCGCCGAGAAACGCAGTTCGTCGGACATGAGGCGCTTGCAGTAGCCGGCTCCGCCCGCGGCTGCGTCGGAAAGGATGACGATCGGCCGGCCGTCCCGCAATTCGGTCACGGCCCGCAGATCGCGGCTGTCGGTATCCAGCAGACGGGCGGCGGCCAGGCGGAGCGCTTCCGCCAAGGTTCGGCGGAAGCGCTCGGTAGGGCTCGCGTCGCCGGTTGCTGGGGAATCCGGGATAGGACGGTCGAAATGAATCGCGCGAATGTCGGTCTTGAAAATGTGACCCAAGTCTAGCGGATAGGCAAGGCAATCGTTCGAGCAGGGGTCGCCGGTGCGCGGGTTTTTATGCTCTTTCTGAATCTCGTGCCGCTTGTACTGTGCTTCGTTCGGCGCAGGTTCGGCGTATTCGCAGCGCGTACACCAATAGTAGCCCGCGCCCTGTGGGCCTTTGTTGACAACGAACATCCGGCCTGTCGGTCCGCCGCCGCGGGAAGTCGCCGAGGCGAAAAAGCTTTTGACGCCGCCGACCCCGGTCTCGGAGTAGTAGTCAAGAGGCGCGCGTGTCAGCAAGCGCGCCTCGTCCACCCGCCGCTCCCTCAGCCGCGAACTGCCCGGGTCTCGTCCCATACGGTCGGCGTAGGATGTCAGGAATCCTATGGGTTCGATGAAAGGGCGCGGCCAGGTAACCGCGGCGCCGCTGCATTGCTCGCAGGCCGGAGTGAATTTTTTACGCTCATCGTGGATTTCCGCATGGCCGCAGGCGGAGCAGACCCGGTACCAACGCTTGGGCAACCAGCTTTCACTTCCGGGCACAACGCCGCGCCGCACGATCCCGCTGCTGGTCCAGATGCGGCCGCCGGCCACGACTTCAGCGCCCGGCGCATACTCCCCAATGGCTAGGGAAGCGTCGCGGTCGAGTTGCAGCGCGTCGTCTTGCGCATCGCTGCCGCGAGTCTCGACAATCTCCAGCCTGATCGAGTGAACGGGAAAACTGTAGGTAGGGATAACCGCGGCGCGCGACAGCGCATCCACAACGAAGCGGTCGAGGTACCGTTTCATATCCGAATGGCGCGCAGAGTGCCGCCTGGCCGCGCGCTCCTTATCCGCCCGCAACGCTTCCGGATCTGTCATTGTGTCCAACTGCTCCTGTGCGGCCTGGTCCATCGTCCGCCAGCGCTCGGCGATATCGTTGAGCCATTGACGGAAGACCTTGCTGACATGCGAGACCAGATCGCCGCCGGCGAGGCCGACCCCGCGCAGTTCCGCCGGCAGCGTTTCGACCATGCGCGCCGCGGTATCGAGTGCGGCTTTGCCCGGCTTGCCCGCAAGCCAGACATCGAACTCCTCGCGCAGCTTGGTTTCGTCTTCTTCGGTCAACCGATCGCCCAGGACATGTTTGAGTCGTGGCGCGCCTTCCGCGGTGCGGCCGGCGAGGCGCATGTCCAGCCACCCCGAGACGACGCAGGAGCATTGATGTCTGAGGAAGAAATTCGCGTTATCGAGAGAAAGATAGGGCGGCGCAGGCACGGCATTGAGGTATCCATCGAGATCGTGGAATTGGGATTGATCGTAGCGGCTGTTCCGCGCCAGCATCAGCGCCAACGGAGCCGCCTGCGCGCGCCGTCCCGCGCGTCCCGCTCTTTGCTGGTAGTTGGCGATTCCGGGCGGAACGTTGCGGCACAGCACGGCCTCGAGATCGCCGATGTCCACGCCCATCTCCATGGTGGTCGTGCAACTGAGCAAATTGACCTTGCCCTCGCGGAACTCGTCTTCGATGCGGGCGCGTTCGCGTTGACCGATGGCGGCGGTATGCTCCCGAGAGACGCCGGCGAGCGGCCGCTCGCGATACCGCTTGATGTAGTGGTTGCGCTCGGCCATGGCTTGGCGCTCGTCCGCTTCGACCGGTTCCGTGCGTCCGCCGCAGCCGTGGACGATGCAAACATTGCCGAGATCGATTTGGCTTTTTGCGCCGCACGAGCGGCACCGGTAGAGAGGGCGGTCTTCAGCCGAAGCGAAACGCAGGGCGGACAAATCCAGAACATGCCCGCGCCCCCCGGAAGTCAGCAAACGATCGCGCCGCGGGCGAATGGCTTCCTGCCAGAATGCGCTCAGGATTTCTCGGGCTTCTTCGTATGAGAAATCGAGGCGATTTTCCAGAAGAGTTGTCGGCCGGGTCTGTCGGCGACCTTGCGGAAGAAGCGTGCGCAGCCGTCTTGACGCGCCGGTCCGGGTCAGCCCCCAGGAGATGTCGGGGCTTGCCAGGGCTTCGCCCCAAATCGATGCGTCCGTAAGATCGAGGATGCCGATTTTGTTGATCGCACGACTTCTGCGAATGAGGTCGAGAAGGAATTTCGCGAGAGCCGGCATGAGTTCCGCGCTGTGCGGAGCGACTTGCGTCATCCGGCGCGCAGCGCGCTCCAGTCCCGTATAATCCACTGCTGCAAGACCCAGCCCTTCCAGCGAGATGCGCGAAAGTCCGCCTGTGCAGAATTCCGCGGCAATGAGCGCCGTCAGACGGTCCTGCGCGAGCGATGAAACCAGAGGCTTGGGATCTCTCCTGTCGAAGAGCAGGAATCCATCGCTGCGTAGGCGGCGCCAGACGAGTTGCGTCAATTCCCGAAGATCGAGAGTCTCGCCGTTTTTGTCCAGAACGCGCCGGATGGCCGCGCGAATTGCCTGATCGCGGGACGTGCGTTCGAAAAACGGCGCGAAGAAAGCCGCGTCCTGCCGGTTGTCGGCGAAAACGAGGAGATTGCGCCCTTTCATGGGCAGATCGCCGCCGGTGTTTTCGACCGGTTCGGGCAGCGCTTCGAGCAGGGACTGGGACGTTACCGCAGCCAAGGCGTCATCGCCCGGATGAATGCTTGTCAGCGGCTCCGCGTAGCGCCCCCCGCGCTGCCCGCATGCCGAGCATCTGGCGACGTAATGTCTGCGCTCTTCCTTGTCTTCCTTCATTTCCGCTTCGTCAAGCGTGACGAGGCCGCTGCCCGGACCATCGGAGAGTTCCCCTGTCTTCGGGTCGAAGGAGTGTTTGGTTGCGTCTCGCTCTGTCGCTTCCGGCTCTTCTTCATCGGCTTCAAGGCCGTCCGGTCCGTCGCAGAGGCGCAACACGATCCGCGAGGCCGAAGCTCCATGCTCGGCTCGCGGCAGGATCGCCTTGCTGTCATCCCACGCCTCGATGTAGGGCTCGCCGCAATTGCGGCAGACGAGCAAGAAATACGCGGGCGCGGCATCGGGCGCCGCCGGCGCATTGCGCCCGAAGACGAAATCCGACCAGCGCTCGGGATCGTCGGCGGACAGCCGCAGCGCGGCGCCGGCGACGCCCGACGCCGCGAGGTGGTAGCGCGCCGGCAGCAGGGGGAAGACTCCCGGAGTCGAAGGCTTGGCCAGAACGCCGATCGATACGAGCGCAGCCAACGCCTTTCGAGCATCGCCCGGCGGATGCCCTTCGAATACTTGTTCGGCAAGTTTTTCGAAAAGCAAGGATCGCGCAGCGAGCAGCTTGGAAACACGGCGCAATTCGCGGAATTTCGACAGACGGGCGAGCAAGGCATCGCCGAACGGCTTTCCCGATTCCAGCGTGAATTCCCGGCAGCCTTTCGCCTCGACATGGTCGTTCCATATTGCGGCTGCGTCCTCGTCTTCCAGTTCCCCGGATTCGCGCATCTCGGCAAGGACTTCGCCGGCTGCAATCCAGGGTTGCGGACCGAGGCTCGGTGCGGCGTTCCCTTTAGTCAGCGCCGTGTGCGGCTGCCGTTCGGACACGATCACGGCGTCTTCGCCCGCGTCTTCGTCCTTGGGGAACGGCTCGCCAAACAGGTGCGATGCGAACTCTG
The DNA here is from genome assembly GCA_958295955.1 of uncultured Bryobacterales bacterium. Taxonomy (GTDB): domain Bacteria; phylum Acidobacteriota; class Terriglobia; order Bryobacterales; family UBA6623; genus CATQHP01. Next base: position 649,698 of record OY282420.1, read on the forward strand.
CAAGCTCGTCCTTGCGGGACGGGTCGAGGCTCGCCGAGGTGCCGACGCAGCGCAGCCGGCCCTCCGGGATGCCCAACTTTGTCTTCAATTTGCGCAGCAGGAACGCAACTTCGATCGCTTGGGCGCCGGTGTAGGTATGGATCTCGTCCAGCACGAGCCAACGCAAGTCCGCCTGCTCGAACAGCGCCCGATTGCGCGGCAGCAGCAGGATGTGCTCCAGCATCGCGTAGTTGGTGATGAGGATATGCGGCGGGCGTTCCAGCATCTCCTTCCGGCTGAGAAGCCAGTGTTTGGGAGCGTGGCTTGCGCCGTCGAAGTCGTTCTGGAAACGCGGCATTTCCTGCAGCCGGGCTTCCTCCTCGTTGCGGGACGAGGTCGCGCGCACCGCTCCGGTGAACCGTCCCAAAGTGATGCCCGGGTCGCCCAGGTCGCGGAAAAGAAGCCGCGCGATGCGGAACATCTGGTCGTTGGCCAAGGCATTCAGCGGATAGACCAGGATGGCGCGCACGCCCGGCCGTTCCAGGGCGCCCTCGCGCAATAGCGTATCGACAAGCGGGAACAGGAACGCCTCGGTCTTGCCGGAGCCCGTTCCGGTCGCAACGAGACAGTTGTGTGCGCAGCGGACCGCTTCGGCTTGGTGCAGATGAAGCGGCCGTTGGAAAAGTTTGCGTCCGTCTTCGGTTTTCTCCAGCGCCTTCCATGCAGGATGCAGTTTGCCGGCGGATACCAGATCTTCGATGGACCCGCCCTTGATGAAATCGGGCAGGCTTTCGACGAAGGGGCCTTTGACCAAGTCTGCTTGTTCCAGACGAGTAGCGATCTCGTGGGCGAGGCGGGGGGCGCGCGCCGCTGAAACAGGCGCCGCCGTGCCGATGTAGCGGGCAATCGTGCTCTGAAGGTTGTCTCGGAATTGAATCGGATCGAATTCAACGGCCATCGGATTTCTCCTGCGCAAGCTCGCTCAGCAGCATATAGAAGGCAAAAAGTTCGTGGCCGAGACGCAAAAGGAAACCGATGTTGTAGAGGATAGTGCTGCGGCCTCGCTCAAGGTCTTGGCCGAGTGCATCGAGAAAAGCGGAGACTCTACGTTCGCGGCAGGCAGCCGTGAAATGGCGGAAGAATCCGGCGCACCAACGGGCCATCAGATCGTCCGGCTCATCCCTAGACACGTCGGTCTGTTTTGGATAGGGCGTCCGGTCATCGAATTGGTTCTCGAAGCGCCGACAGGTCTTCTGGATGAGTAATTTCATCACATGCATGCGATTCGGGTTGTGATCCTCGCTATCGAGGCCGGCATCTTCCAAGCGTTCTCGGAGGCGCAAATGGGCTGCGCGCCAGTGCGCAGGGCCGAGCAGTTCCTCGCCGCGCCAGAAATACCCTGCCGAGGGGTCTATGTCGCTTTCTCGCAGCGCCTTGAAGTAGCGCGGCATCGAAAAATCTCTGAGGGGTTCGCCTGAGTCCTGTGCCGCAGCCGCATTCTGGAATGCGACCTTGGCCACGCCGCTCAGACCTTTGTCATTGGGGATTTTGTCTGGCGACAGATCGGTAAGGCGGGCCAATTCAGCCGCGCCCGGCGCGTCGCATTGGCGCAGGCTGCCGAAGACTGCTGCCGAGGCTCCATAAAGTTCCGAATAGATCGACAAGGGATGATGCATCGGAACCCATGACGGCGGCGAATCGGGCGGCGGGGGCGCAAGCCCCGCTTCCATGAGCACGGCTGCGCCGGCAGGTATGCCGAGCAGGGACGAACCGACTTCCTGCCAGCGTGGCCAAAGCACTCCGCCTGCCTGTTGCCAACAAGATCCTGCAAGAGAGGTCGCCATCCATTGCGACAGCGTGAGAAACCGCCGGCGAATCTCCTCGCTGCCGAGCGTCGGCTCCAGTTCCACATCCGGATTGGGCGCCGTTAGGGCGAGCGCGAAAATGTCGCCTCTGCCGCTGCGCAGGGGCTGGAATTTTTCCGCGTCGAGAGAGCGTGCCAGGATATGCGCAAAGACAACGCCGTCGTCGAAATCGCTCAGGGCGATCCGCACAACAAGCGCATCCATGTCTGTATCATCGAGCGCGGCATCGAGCCAAGCGGGGGCCGTGGCGTCGATGGTCTCGCGCCCCAAAGCCGTTTCCGCGGACCGTGATTCACCGGTCTCGGTCTCAAGCTCGAAACGCAACGCGTCGATGCGGACGGGCAGCTTGATTTCGATGTCCAGTCTGTCACCGCGCCTTACGGCGTCGAAATGTTCCGGTTCCATCGCCCGACAAATTTCGAGCAGTGTGTGCGCGGGTTCGTTTTCCGGTATGAAAAGCACCCGGTCATCCGGCGCATCAGCGGCCAAGTCGCGTACTGAAAGCACGCGTCTGGAGCCATTCCTAAAGGCATCGGGTTCATGGCGTCCGCGAACACGCAGCGCGGCTTTGGGATCGTGCGAGGCGATCGCGATGGAATCGTTGAGATCGGTTTCAGCAACGATGAGGCGCGTCCCTCTGGCGAGGGGGCGGGTTTCCCCATCGGATGATATGCGGACGACGGATATGCCCGTCCACGGGATGTCGAAATCGACCGGCCCTTGCTGCGTATCGAAAGCAAGCCTCGCATGGGAGTAACCACCCTTGGGATCGAGGCAGAGGAACCCCGAATCGCTTTGCGTTACATGGCGGCAGCGGTCCCAAGCGATTGAGGTCGGGCGGGTGCGGGTGCGCAGTAATATGCCGTCCTCGACGGCTTGGAGGTCGGGCCATATCCAGGCCGTGAAAGAGGCCACGGCGCGCGCGGCCGCCACAGCGGCGGCGCTTTCCGGAGGAAGCAGACCGACGCGGATTTTTTGAGGTTCTCCACTTGCGTCGGGGAACTCCGCGAGCGAGAACCGCGCGCGGCCTGTGCCGTCCAACTCGATCTCCTTCCTGGTCTCTCGGTTGCCTACGGCAACGGAGACCGTGCGCGTTTCGGCGGTATTTCGGCCGTTGTCAACCGAGACTTCCGCATTTCGAGTCAATAGACCGCCGCCGCGGTCGGTTGCCGCTACGCCGCATTCGACCCGGATGCGCGGGCGCGGGCGGCTGGTAAGCTCTATCCGCCGCCCGTTCAGTTGCATAACAACGGGAGCCGCGCCGAGGAGAGTCGCCGCAACAAAGCTTTCCGGGCCGATTCCGCCGGCGCCGGCGCCGGCGATGGAGAAGGGGGAACGCGCGATCAGCAGCGCTTCGGGCGCGTCGATCTCAAAGGCGTCCTGCGCATCCCCGATTTCTTTGAGCAACCGCCCGCTCTGCAGGTCGAACGCCAGGGCATAGCTTTCGGAGTCCAAAATCTCGATTGCTCCCGAGGCGTCAGCGAACGCCCATTCAATCCGGCGCGGCCAGGGCTGCGGGACAGGCCAATCGATCCCCTCGCGCAAGCGCAGCTTCTGATCGTCGAAACCAATCCGCAGCCGCCCCTCCAGCCGCGGCACGGAAAGCGCCAAGGCGCCGTCGGACCACACGAGTTTCGGCCGGGCGACGATGTTTTGCCGCCGCCTTGCGCTCGGAGCGCGGTTGCGGACGTTTTCCAATACCGACTGGAAGTACCGTTCGAAATCCGTTTGCGAGATTGCTCCGGACCGGCAGCGGGCGAACGCCGCGGCAAAGAATCCGGTGTCGTCGGTCTCCAGGACGTACCGCGGAACGCGGAGGCCGGGGGACAGGAAGTCGAGCGCTTCGTCCTCCCAAGCGTTGAGGGCTGCGGTGGCGTGCGTCGGCGGCGGCCCGAAAGCGCGTTCCGCCCGCAGAAACGCTTCGATTACATCGGGGAGTTGGGGGCGTGAAACGCCGGCCTGCACGAGATAGGCATCGACCTTGCGTCTGTCGCGAAAAAGCGCCAGGCCGAAGCGGCGGCAAACATCGGAGAAAGCAGCGTGCAGCTTGTCCCGTCGGCCTGGAGGACGCAGCGAGATGCCCAGGATTGCCTCGATGAGCCGATAGACGGCGGCGTCCTGTTCGCCGTAGTCCTCAGTAAGCGCGCCGGCTACACTCCAGGCGGCAGCGGCCGGAGTCGCATTGAAGGTCCAGGATACGCGCTGGAAATCCCCTGCGATTTTTTCGCGGACGAGCCCGCGGATACGCTCCCGATCCTCCGAGGCGACATCGAGGAGGCCGATGAAGGGAGGAGCGTTCGCCGCTTCGAGCTTTTCGCGGAGCTTGCTCTCGAACTCTTGCAGCGGCGCCCCATGCACAGGTTCGCCAATATACCAGAAAGCCGCCCCGCGAGCGCTACCCGTGCGAGGCGTGGGTGCAGGCGAAGGTGGCGGGGACGCCGTCTTTGTTCAACTCGTCAATGTCGATTTTCCAGGTGTGGTAACCCTCGACCGTCAGGCGCTTGAAGAACTCCGCGCCGGTCTTCAGCTTCGGGTCTTCGGCGCCGTCCAGGGATTCGAGGATCGCCGTCCGGCGGGCTTCGCTCAGCTTCACGAACGGCGCGCCGTGCTTGTCGATCGCATAGCCCTCGAGCCGACCCAACGCCTGCAGAAAGGCGTGGCCCCGATCTTCTTCGACATCGTGGAGCATCAGGTCGATGTACTCGTTGACCTTCGCCGCCTTGGCGCCGCGTCATGCTGCGTCAAGAATACCAGCAAGCGCGGGCCGGCGGCGGGCGGCAATCGGGCAGTGAGATGAGCGACGAGCATGTTCCCCCCCCCGGCAAGATCGTGACGCACGCGGGCTTCCTCATCCTTCCGGCAGCGTTAACCCGCCGGCTGCACGGCAATGTGGGGACGGGGAGCAGCACTCCAAAATAATCGGAGCAGGCAAAAAGCCCTCAATTGCCAAGTGATGGGTAAAGTTCGATTGGCTCACCCGGGGTCAAATCCAGCCCTTGCAGACCCGGGTAGTCCGGGGCATACCGATAAGCGCGGTACACCTGATTGGCCTGTTCTCCCGCATTAGACGGCACCGACTCGCCTTGACGCAAAGGGCCGTTATTGATCATGGGGTTGATGTATTTCCAAACCGTTTTGCCGGCCGGAGTTACCTCGAAAAGCGTACCGTGTACCCCATCGCAAATGAAAGTGTTTCCGTTGGGAAGCCGTTGCGTTCCTGATATTTTATAGGAGAAAAAGTCGCTGGGCGTTGGGGCGGTATAAACCCATACCGGTTTGACCGGAGGATAAGCCAAGCCGGGATTCAGCCGATAGTTGACCCCGTCCACCGGCGGAACAATCTCATCTACCGACGAATAACCACGCCGGAAATCCGGGGACTTGAAGCCATTGTTGAAAATGAGGATGTTTCCGGCGCCCGGCAGACCGGGGGCAATCCATTGGATATTATGCGGCAAGAAGAGTTGCTGGTCATCGGGAGTCCCGGCGCGATAGGCTCGCGGGTTACCCCAGCGGTACAGCAGGTCGCCCCCCTTGCCGCCCTTTCCGCCGCTGTGGCCGGCCGCCTCTGTCGTGGTGGTGCTGTGGTCGATAATCCACACTTCGCTGAAATGACGGGGCGATAGTATGATCTGGTCCAACTCCGGGTTATAATCCAGTCCATTGCTGTGCATCCAGTCCGACGGGTCAGTGGATACCTCGGAAAGGCGGAAATTAAGGTCAATCAACTCTGGATGCTCGGCCACCTTCCCGTAATTCGCCTTGCTCGTGTCAAAGTCTTGAATCAGATGATCCCACGCCGACCATTCCCAGACAATTTCGCAGTTTGCCGGCCCGGTGATTTTGGCCTCAACAATATGCGACGCAATCAAGCCATCAGTGTCGATAAAGTCCGGGTTTGCGCCGGCGGCGGCGGCCTCCTTTGCCGTTTTATATTGCCGTGACAATAGCAGTACATTCCCGTTGGGCATTTTAAGGGCGTCATGATGCAGATTGCCCTGAGCGCACTCCCAAAGGGTGTTCCCGTCCCGGTCAACTTCCCTCACACGGCGGTCGGGATCATCATTCTCAAGCAACAGCAGATTTCCATTCTCAAGCAACCTTGTGAACATGGCATTAGCACCCAACTCCCACCTATGAACCACTCGCCCCTGATTATCAATCAGGTAAATTGTCTTGGTTTTTCGTTTATTAAATAAAGTATAGCCCCCAAATGCCTCCCGCTCGTTCAGGATCAACCCGACCGTTTTGGCGGTAGATGTCGAGTTAAGGGAGGGTTCTGAGGTAACAATTGGCTCCGCTGTCCTGTTACAGGCTAGCAATGAAGCTATTGCTGCGCCATATATAACGGCAATCCGGCGTGCCTTGCCTGTTGCGCCGTGCGGGGAATTTTTCGGGGGGTGGGAGGGGGGTATCGTGCGGTCTTGCTCTACAGCAAGGCGCCCATCTATGGCGCAATCTTTCTTTGTCATAACCTTTCTTCCTCGTCTTTAATTTAGATGTTTTGCGGATGAGTTCGCGTATCCAACCCCGATCCTCCGAGGCGACATCGAGGAGGCCGATGAAGGGAGGAGCGTTTGCCGCTTCGAGCTTTTCGCGGAGCTTGCTCTCGAACTCTTGCAGCGACGCCCCATGCACAGGTTCTCCAATATACCAGAAAGCCGTCCCGCGAGCGCTACCCGTGCGAGGCGTGGGTGCAGGCGAAGGTAGCGGGGACGCCGTCTTTGTTCAACTCGTCAATGCCGATTTTCCAGGTGTGGTAACCCTCGACCTTCAGGCGCTTGAGGCGCTTGAAGAACTCCGCGCCGGTCTTCAACTCCGGGTCTTCGGCGCCGTCCAGGGATTCGAGGATCGCCGTCCGGCGGGCTTCGCTCAGCTTCACGAACGGCGCGCCGTGCTTGTCGATCGCATAGCCCTCGAGCCGACCCAACGCCTGCAGAAAGGCGTGCCCGCGATCTTCTTCGACATCATGGAGCATCAGGTCCGATGTACTCGTTGACCTTCGCCGCCTCTGCGCTGCGTCATACTGCGTCAAGAATACCAGCAGGCGCGGGGCCCCCGGCGAGGCGGAGGAAGTTGTTGGAATGGCGGCGGCGAAGGGCGTGGTCGGGCAGTGAGATGAGCGACGAGCATGTTCCCCGGCAAGATCGTGACGCACGCGGGCTTCCGATTTCGACTTCCGGACCATCTCGCGCACCAACAGCCTGGGATTTCTGGAGCGCGAACCGGCTAGTTCGCGCCGCCAAGTCATCCTTCCGGTAGCGTTAACCCGCCGGCTGCACGGCAATGTGGGGACGGGGAGCAGCACTCCAAAATAATCGGAGCAGGCAAAAGCCCTCAATTGCCAAGTGGTGGGTAAAGTTCGATTGGCTCACCCGGGGTCAAATCCAGCCCTTGCAGATCCGGGTAGTCCGGGGCATACCGATAAGCGCGGTACACATGATTGACCTGTCGTCCCGCATTAGACAGCACCGACTCGCCTTGACGCAAAGGGCCGTTTCTAGTCATAGGGTTGATGTATTTCCAAACCGTTTTGCCGGCCGGCGTTACTTCGAAAAACGTACCGTGTGCCCCATCGCAAATGAAAGTGTTTCCGTTGGGCAGCCGTTGCATCCCTGAGATATAACCGGCGAAAAAGTCGCTGGGCGTTGGGGCGGTATAAACCCATACCGGTTTGACCGGAGGATAAGCCAAGCCGGGATTCAGCCGATAGTTGACCCCGTCCACCGGCGGAGCAATCTCATCTATCGATGAATAACCACGCTGTAAACCCGAGAACTCGGCGCCATTGTTGAAAATGAGGATGTTTCCGGCGCCCGGCAGGCCGGGGGCAATCCATTGGATATTATGCTGCCCGAAGAGTTGCTGGTCATCGGGAGTCCCGGCGCGATAGGCTTGCGGGTTACCCCAGCGGTACAGCAGATCGCCCCCCTTTCCGCCCTTTCCGCCGCTGTGGCCGGCCGCTTCTGCCGTAGTGGTGCTGTGGTCGATAATCCACACTTCGCCGAAATGATGGGCCGATAGTATGATCTGATCCAATTCCGGGTTATAGTCTATTGCATTGCTATGTATCCAGTCCGTCGAGGCCACCATGTAGATGGATGTCCCGGGAAGGCGGAAATTAAGGTCAATCAACTCTGGATGCTTGGCCACCTTCCCGTAATTCGCCTTGCTCGTGTCAAAGTCTTGAATCAGATGATCCCACGCCGACCATTCCCAGACAATTTCGCAGTTTGCCGGCCCGGTGATTTTGACCTCAACAATATACGGCGCAATCAAGTTATCAGTGTCGATGGAGTCCGGGTTTAAGCCGGCGGCGGCGGCCTCCTTTGCCGTTTTAAATTGCCGTGACAACAGCAGTACATTCCCGTTGGGCATTTTAAGGGCGTCATGATGCAGACTGCCCTGAGCGCACTCCCAAAGGGTGTTCCCGTTGCGGTCAACTTCCCTCACACGGGGGTGGTCGGGAGCATCGAAGTCCGAACGAGGGAAAGTCAGCTTATCATTTTCCTGCTCAAGCAACAGCAGATTTCCATTCTCAAGCAACCTTGTGAATTTGGCATTAACATCCAACTCCCATCTATGAACCACTCGCCCCTGATTATCAATCAGGTAAATTGTATTGGCGTTGGGTTTATTAAATAAAGTATAGCCTCCAAATGCCTCCCGCTCGTTGAGGATTAATCCGACCGTTTTGGCGGTAGACGTCAGATTAAAGGGAGGATCTGGGGTAACAATTGGCGCCGCTGTCCTGCTACAGGCTGGCAGTGAAGCTATTGCTATGCCATATATAGCGGCAATCAGGCGTGCCTTTCCTGTTGCGTCGCGCGGGGAATTTTTCGGGGGGGGGGGGGGGGGGTATCGTGGGGTCTTGCTCTATAGCAAGGCGCCCATCTATGGCGCAATTTTTCTTTGTCATAACCTTTCTTCCTCGTCTTTAATTTAGATATTTTGCGGACGAGTTCGCGCATCCAATCCCGATCCTCCGGGGCGACATCGAGGAGGCCGATGAAGGGAGGAGCGTTTGCCGCTTCGAGCTTTTCGCGGAGCTTGCTCTCGAACTCTTGCAGCGACGCCCCATGCACAGGTTCTCCAATATACCAGAAAGCCGCCCCGCGAGCACTACCCGTGCGAGGCGTGGGTGCAGGCGAAGGTGGCGGGGACGCCGTCTTTGTTCAACTCGTCGATGCCGATTTTCGAGGTGTAGTAGCCCTCGACCGTCAGGCGCTTGAAGAACTCCGCGCCGGTCTTCAACTCCGGGTCTTCGGCGCCGTCCAGGGATTCCAGAATCGCCGTCCGGCGGGCTTCGCTCAGCTTCACGAACGGCGCGCCGTGCTTGTCGATCGCATAGCCGTCGAGCCGACCCAACGCCTGCAGAAAGGCGTGGCCGCGATCTTCTTCGACATCGTGGAGCATCAGGTCGATGTACTCGTTGACCTTCGCCGCCTTGGCGCCGGGGGTGTCGGTTGCGGGGACGATGAGCTCGGTCAGGACGATCACGGTCTCGTTCTGGTGCGCGTCGAAAAGCAGCGGGATCCACGGCTCCGCGGCGGTTGCCGCCGCGGCCGGCGCGGCGGAGGAATTGCTGGAATGGCGGCGGCAAAGGGCGTGGTCGGCGCCGATGGGCGGGCGGCAATCGGACAGTGAGATGAGCGACGAGCATGTTCCCCGGCAAGGTCGTGACGCACGCGGGCTTCCGACCTCGACTTCCGGACCATCTCGCGCACCAACAGCCTGCGATTTCTGGAGCGCGAACCGGTCAGCCCGCACCGCGCCGCCAAGTCATCCTTCCGGCAGCGTTAACCCGCCGATTGCACGGCAATGTGGGGACGGGGAGCAGCAATCCAAAATAATCGGAGCAGGCAAAAAGCCCTCAATTGCCAAGTGGCGGGTAAAGCTCGATTGGCTCACCCGGGGTCAAATCCAGCCCTTGCAGACCCGGGTACTCCGGGGCATACCGATAAGCGCGGAACACATGATTGACCTGTCGTTGTCGTTCTGCATTAAACAGTTCAAACGGCGCCGACTCGCCTTGACGCAAAGGGCCGTTTCCGGTCAGGGGGTTGATGTATTTCCAAACCGTTTTTCCGGCCGGAGTTACCTCGAAAAGCGTACCGTGTACCCCATCGCAAATGAAAGTGTTTCCGTTGGGAAGCCGTTGCATTCCTGATATTTGATAGGAGAAAAAGTCGCTGGGTGTTGCCGCAGTATAAACCCATACCGGTTCTACCGGAGAATAAGCCAAGCCGGGATCCAGCCGATAGTTGACCCCGTCCACCGGCGGAACAATCTCATCTACCGATGAATAACCACGCCAGAAATCCGAGAACTCGGCGCCATTGTTGAAAATGAGGATGTTTCCGGCGCCCGGCAGGCCGGGGGCAATCCATGGGATATTATGCTGCCAGAAGAGTTGTTGGTCATCGGGAGTCCCGGCGCGATAGGCTTGCGGGTTACCCCAGCGGTACAGCAGGTCGCCCCCCTTGCCGCCCTTTCCGCCGCTGTGGCCGGCCGCCTCTGTCGTGGTGGTGCTGTGGTCGATAATCCAAACTTCGCTGAAATGACGGGGCGATAGTATGATCTGATCCAATTCCGGGTTATAATCTATTCCATTGCTATGTATCCAGTCCGACGGGGCCGTGTAGGTGGATAGCTCGGAAAGGCGGAAATTAAGGTCAATCAACTCTGGATGCTCGGCCACCTTCCCGTAATTCGCCTTGCTCGTGTCAAAGTCTTGAATCAGATGATCCCACGCCGACCATTCCCAGACAATTTCGCAGTTTGCCGGCCCGGTGGGTTTGGCTTCAACAATATGCGACGCCATCAAGCCATCAGGGTCGATGAAGTCCGGGTTTGCTCCGGCGGCTTCGGCCTCCTTTGCCGTTTTATATTGCCGTGACAGCAGCAGTACATTCCCGTTGGGCATTTTAAGGGCGTCATGATGCATACTGCCCTGAGCGCACTCCCAAAGGGTGTTCCCGTTGCGGTCAACTTCCCTCACACGGCGGCGGTCAACTTCCTTCACATAGCGGCCGGGCGCACCGGAGGCTTTAGGAGAGGGGAAAGTCAGAAGATTTCCATTCTCAAGCAACCTTGCAAACAGGACAGGGGCGCCAAACTCCCATTTATAAACCACTCGCCCTTGATTATCAATCAGGTAAGTCGTCTTGCTGTTTTGTCTATTCAATAAAGTATAGCCCCCAAATGCCTCCGGCTCGTTGAAGATTAATCCGACCGTTTTGGCGGTAGATGTCGAGTTAAGGGAGGATTCTGGGGTAACAATTGGCTCCGCCGTCCTGTTACAGGCTAGCAGTGAAGCTATTGCTACGCCATATATAGCAGCAATCCGGCGCGCCTTGCCTGTTGCGCCGTGCGGGGAATTTTTCGGGGGGGGTATCGTGCGGTCTTGCTCTACAGCAAGGCACCCATCTATGGCGCAATCTTTCTTTGTCATAACCTTTCTTGCTCACCATTAATTTAGATGTTTTGCGGATGAGTTCGCGTATCCAACCCCGATCCTCCGGGGCGACATCGAGGAGGCCGATGAAGGGAAGAGCGTTCGCCGCTTCGAGCTTTTCGCGGAGCTTGCCATCGAATCCTTGCAGTGGCGCCCGCGAGCGCTACCCGTGCGAGACGTGGGTGCAGGCGAAGGTGGCGGGGACGCCGTCTTTGTTCAGCTCGTCGATGCCGATTTTCGAGGTGTAGTAGCCCTCGACCGTCAGGCGCTTGAGGCGCTTGAAGAACTCCGCGCCGGTCTTCAACTCCGGGTCTTTGGCGCCGTCCAGGGATTCCAGAATCGCCGTCCGGCGGGCTTCGCTCAGCTTCACGAACGGCGCGCCGTGCTTGTCGATCGCGTAGCCGTCGAGCCAGCCCAACGCCTGCAGAAAGGCGTGGCCGCGATCTTCCGCGACATCGTGGAGCATTAGGTCGATGTACTCGTTGACCTTCGCCGCCTTGGCGCCGGGGGTGTCGGTTGCGGGGACGATGAGCTCGGTCAGGACGATCACGGTCTCGTTCTGGTGCGCGTCGAAAAGCAGCGGGCTCCACGGCTCCGCGGCGGTCGCCGCCGCGGCCGGCGCGGCGGCTATGTGCGTGACCAGCGGCGCCGCCGGAGCAGCGGCCGCCGCGCCGGTTCCAACGAGCGCGGTGCGGATCAAATCGCGTCTGTTCATTGCAGTCTCCGGCAAGCGCCTATTGTAACGGATGCGCCGAGTCAGTTGAAATGCGGCGCATCCCGCCGGAAGGTGCGGCCGAGCAGCGTTTCCAGCAGGCCGAGCTTGGCGCCGAAATGCTTGACGATCAAGACGGGGGTGCGCGCCTCGACGATCACGCCCTCGGTGACGCTGCCCAGCAGAATCGCCGCTGAACGGCTGCGGCCTCTGGTCGAGATGACCTTCAAGTCCACCTTTTCGTCCTCGGCGACCTTATGGATCGTAGCCGCGATGCGCTCCGACTCGACGAATACCGGCCGCGGCTCGACGCCGTGGAGATTGACCGGAGCGACAAACCGCTCGTAGGCATCCTCCTCCATGCCGCAGACCAGCGGAATCGCTTCCTCGTAAGTAATGACCGCCACCGCGTGATAGACGTGCAAGGCGATGCACTCGGCTGCTCCGGCGCGCGCCGTGAGATCGGCGGCGACCGTGAGCGCGTCGGCGGAATGCTCGGAAAAATCCACCGGCGCCAGCACCCGGCCGATGCGCGGCTCGGAACCGTCCGGCACGACCCACACCGAGCAAGCCGCCTTCATCGTCAAACGCCGGATCAGGGCGTTGCGCCCCGGCCGGCCGTCGGACCTGTGGCCCAGCAAGATGAGATCGACATGCTGTCCGGCGGCGAACGACAGCAGCCCGTCGATCAGCGGGCCTCTGAGAACGTGAAAGCGCCGCTCGACATTTGCGGACACGTCCTGAAAATGCTCCTGCACAAGCTGTTGAAGCTCACCCACGACTGCGTCGTGAGAGCTCTGTTTGACGCTGTCGGGCGCAGCGCCCTGGATATGCACGAAGCTGATTTGGTCCGGCTCTCCGAGCCGCGCGGCCATTGCCGCGTAGCGGATCAGGCTGCGGTCCTGTTCCGTTTTCGTCAAAGCGACCATGAAGTGTCGAAAGCGTTTCATTGCAATTGCCTCCCGTTGTTTTTTCGTCTTACGCCGCCGCGGTTTCTTGCGGCCGGTCGAAGAACCGCCTGAGCAGCACGTAAACGGCCAATCCCAAGAGCACTCCGGACAGGAAGTCCTTCACGAACACCACAACCGCCGTCAGGATCATAAGGAAAATGTGAAACCCGTTCATGCGCATGACGGTTTGGATTTCCTGCTTCTTGACCATGTTGAAGGCGATGTAGGCGAGAATGCCGCCGATGCAGGCCATGGGCACCTGATCCAGATGGGCGGCCAGGAAATAGACCATGGAAAGCTTCAAGCCGCAGTTCAGGATACCAGCCAGAGGGGTCACGCCGCCGACCTTGATGTTCGTCGCGGTGCGGGCCAGGGCGCCGGTGCAGGTGAAGCCGTTGAACAGCGGCGCGAATATGTTGACCATGCCCTGCCCGAACAGTTCCTTGTTGGGGTTGTAGGGCGTGCCCTTGTTTTCAGCCATGCGGTCGGCCATCTTCGAGCACAGCAGCGATTCGATGGCTGCTACGAAGACGACTGCGGCCGTGAAGTAAACCAGGCCGAACATATCGAAGTTCATCTCCGACAGCTTGGGCAGCGTGAATTTGAAGAAATCGGAGGTTGGAATGGCGCCGTATTTATCTATGGAAGCGGTCAACCCCTGATCGTGCAGAATGGTTTCGTTGAGCAAGATCCCGAGCGCCACGGCGATCACCGGGCCCGGGATGTAAGCTGCATAACGCAGCAGATATTTGCAGAGCAGGAAGGTGCCGACCGCAATCAGCACGGCGTAGATATTGAACTGGTCGAAGTTGCTCCATATCGTGCTGATTTTTTGCAGGAAGGCATTGGGTATCTTGGCCGTCAAGCCCAACACGTCGCCGATCTGCGTGAAGGCGATGGTCAAAGCGATGCCGATGGTGAAGCCGACGACGATCGAGTGCGGCACCAGTCTGTTGATGAAGTCTCCCATTCCGCCCAAGCCCATGAATATGAGAATCACGCCGCCCAGCACGGAGCAAAGGATCAGAAAGTAGTAGCCGGCGATGTATTCCGGCGAACTTGGGTCGGTGCTTTCGTTGCCGTATTTGCTCATAATTGCGGCCAGTACCGGAATGTAGGCCGCCGTCGGCCCGTAAACCTGGTATTTTGAGCCGCCGAACAGCGCTCCCAGGAGGCAGGCGAGGGCGCCGGCGATGAGGCCGTGGACCGGATGCAGGCCGCTGGCGATGGCGAAGCCCATGTTCATGGGAATGGCCAGCATGGCCACGATCAAACCGGCGGTGAAATCGCTGACAACGGTCTTTTTCCATCCCCGGCTCATGTCTTCGTAACGGCCGTCGGAGAACGGATTCAGAAACAACTTGATTCTGTCGAGCATGTTGAATTTCCTCTTGGAATAGCTAAAAACTGTGCGCTGTTGCGTTTACGAGACGGCCGGCGGCTCGTTTGCCGCGGCCGCGCCGCCCGCGAGCGGGCTGAATGCCTTTCTGCTTGCGTCGTAGGCGAGGACGTTGCCGCTTTCGATCTCGTACACCCAGCCATGAAGCTGCAAGTTGCCGGCGGCCGTGCGCGCGGCGACGTAAGGATGGGTTTGCAGATTGGCCATCTGCTGCAAGACGTTGCGTTCGACGAGCGCGCCCAAACGCGCGTCGGGGGCGAGGCCGGGCTGCAGCGCATCGACCGTCCGCAGCGGAGCCTCGGCATGCTTGAGCCAGCCGCGCACCTGCGGCAGGGCGTCGAGACCGGACGGGTTCATGGCGCCTTTCATGGCGCCGCAGCCGGTGTGTCCGCAGACGACGATGTGCCCGACCTCGAGCGCCGCAACGGCGTATTCCACTGAGGCCGACATGCCGTTGGCTTCCGCCGCGTGCGGCGGGACGATGTTGCCGGCGTTGCGGATGACGAACAGATCGCCCGGTTCGGTCTGCGTGATCAGGTTCGGCGCCACGCGCGAGTCGGAGCAGGTAATGAACAAGACCTCCGGCCATTGCCCTTTGGATAGCTTTTCCAGCAGTTCGCGCTTGGCGGGCACAACGGTTTTTTGAAATTTGCTGACCCCGTCGATGATTTTCTCCATAACCTTTCTCCCTTGCTGCAAAAGCAGCTACAAATTTCCTGTGGATGCGCCGATCGACTGACGGACGATCGTTCAGGATTCAGCTAAGAAAAGGGGGGCCGCGCGGGGTCGCCGAGCGACTGCGGCCGTCCGGGGTCGAGCGCTCTTGCCGAGAGAATCGGAACACGCTCCGGCGGTTTTGGAACTGCGGGCGCGCGACGGCCGCCGCGCCCGGAGCCGGCCCGTCCGCGGCGTCGCTTGCCGGCTCGACTCCGCCCGGCAAGCCGATGGCAAGCTGGTGACCGGGCGCATGCAGGCCGGCGCGGTGCTCGTGCGCGGGGTCGGTGTCGTCCACGCGAATCGAGCGCGCGGTGCGGGTGCGGAGGCGGACGACGCCGTAGTCGTTAAGCTGCCAAACCCAGCCGCAAAGGCTGACCGCGCTCAACAACAAAGCGGCGGCCGCCACCCCGTTGCGCTGCAGATTCCGAGTCAAGATACGTTGGGCCGGGACAAAGACAAATTTCGACCGTCCCGGATTGCATCAGTATAACCGAGCGCCTCCCGCAGTTGTCAAGACGACAATACGAGAAACGGGTATCCTGTCGGTCCATGCGTCTTATGGCCTTACTGCTGCGCATCGGCTTGCCGGCCGCCGCCGCGGCGCCGATCGCCGTTGCGCAGTTCGCGCCCTGGCGGGAGTCAGGGTTCGCGCAGGCCGAGTCCCGCCTGCTCGCCGCAGAGGAGCTCTACCCCAAAGCGGACCGACCCGCTGCGTTCGCCCTGAACGCGACCGTGCTCTTTGCCCGGGACGCCCCTTGGAGCGAAGCCCGCGCCATGAGTCAGATACGCAAAACCGCGGAGATTTTCCGCGCCTGCGAGATAGGATTGCGGCGGGTTCGGCTGGTCAGGCTGCGGCTGCCGAAGCCGCTGCGCACGATCGACACGGCCGCGGTCGAGACTGCAAGCGGCGTGCCGGAGAACGTCCGCATCCTGTCGGAGCGCTTGCCGCCCGGAATCGACTATCCGGCCGCCTTCTTGATCGGCGGGGTGCGGGGGGAGGCGTCGCCGGCGCGCTCTTACCGCGCGGCAGCGCCGGACGGCCCGCATCCGCCGTACCTCGATACGGCGTGGATCGCTTACCGGGCGCATTGGATCGCGCGCAAAGACGATCTCTATTCTCCCCTGGCGCACGAGCTCGCCCATCTGCTCTGCGCTTGCGGACACAAGAAGACCGCCGAGCGCCATCTGTTGCACCCGGCTCGGAATTTCCTTTCGTCGCGTGTCTTGCCGGAGCATTGCGAGCGCTTCCAAGCGAGTCCCCTGCTCTCTCCAACCAATTGAATTCAAGTCACTTATAACCACCGAAAGCGAACAAAGGATTCTATATCCGCCCCATAAAAATTATCTTCTTGCTTGGCCGCGGAGCCTTTACTTAAGGTGAATCTTTACGGCGCACCCCGTCGTTGCGCCCGTGAGGGCGGACTGCCGCCAACCGGCGAGCCGTTTCCGCTTCTCTCGGCAGGAGCGGCTGTTCGCCAAATGAATCCGGACCTATGCGTCACGGATTGAGGAGGAAAGAATCCTTTGAAACGTTTTTTTGTCACCACACTAGTTCTCGGGATCGGCGTCACGGCTCCGGGGGCGGAGCCGCCGCGGACCCCGTCATCCGAATCGTCCTCATCGCTCTCGGTCGAATTGCGGGCGGAAGTCGAGTCGTTGCGCGAACGCTTGCTGCGGCTCGAAGCGATGCTCGAAAAGATGAGCGCCGCCGAGCAATCTGCCGCAACGGAGCCGCCGGCCGCCGGCGCTTCGCCGCAACCGATCATGACGGCGGCCGCGCCCGCCCGCGAGATCGATGTCGAGTCCCTGGATAATGCCGCCTACGTACGGCCGCAGGTTGTCACCGACGCCGAGCCGGCCGATGAAACCCCGGTCGGCGTCGCCAGCAGCGGCGGCCAGGCGATCAGCTTCACCGGCTTGCTGGATACGTACCTGACGTACAACACCAACAGTCCGGCCGACGGCCAGAACACGCTCTACTACACCAACCCGAATTCGCGCGGATTCGGCCTCAACCAGGCCAAGCTCGAATTCGACGCCTCCGGCGACGGCCCGATCGGGTTTCGTTCGGACATCTGGTTCGGCTCGGGCGCCCGTCTGTTTCGCGACGGCCTGGAGCCGGGGCCGCTGGAAGACGTGATCTATCTCCAACAGGCTTACGGCTACTACCAGTTTGCCAACGGCGCAGAGTTGGACGTGGGTTTGTTCGGCACGATCGCCGGCCTGGAGGTTGCGGAATCGCATCTGAACTGGAACTACACCCGCGGCATTCTGTGGGCCTGGAACGAACCCTTTTCTCACCTCGGCGCCAAGCTCAGCGTCCCCGTGAGCGATGCCTTTACGGCGACGTTCCTGCTCGTGAACGGCTTCGACAACGCTTTCGATCAGAACTCCGGCAAGTCGTACGGCGTACAGGGTTCGCTCGCTCCCAACGACCGCTTCAACACGACGCTGACCTGGATCAACGGCCCGGAGAACGATTTGACCAACACCGGCTGGCTGAAGAACTTGAGTTGGAACGCCTACGGCGGCCTGCACGAGCGGTTCGAGGTCATGGTCAATCTCGACTACATCCAGGCCAACGACCCGTTCGGCATGAGCGCGACTTCCTGGGGCATGGGCGGCTACGCCCGCGCTCACCTGTCGGATCAGGTGCGCATCGCCAACCGCTTTGAATTCCTCGACGATCAGGAAGCCCGCTCGACGGGCGTCGAGCAGACGTTGAAGGAATACACCTTCACGTTCGAGGTGCAGCCCCTCAAGGACGACCCCCGCTTCCTGACGCGGTTCGAGTACCGCCGCGACTGGTCGGACATCCCCTTCTTCGGATGCAGCTCTTGCGGCGATTCGGGAATGGCGGGACTGACGATGGATCAGAACACGTTCACCATCGGCATGATGTGGGTGTTCGGCCCCAAGGAGTAAGCTGCGTTCCCCCCGCGGGGCCGTCGGCGCACCTCCGGCGCCCCGTCCCCCCAAGCCGCGCCGCGTTCCGCGGCGCGGCTTTTTTACAATGGTTCCTCTCGGCGAAGGGCCGGAATCCGAGTGAAGCTGCTTGCATTGGCGCTATGCGCGCTGTCGTCGGCCGCCGCCGAAGCGCAAACCGAGGAAGCGCTGCCCGCCGACGTTGCCATAGAGCTTCGCCGGGAATTGTCGTCCCTGCGCGCCCGGCTATTGAAGCTTGAAACGATGCTGAAAGCGCATGGGGAAAGCGGCGGATTCCCGGCCCGGGAGAGCTTTGCCGAAGCCGCGGCGCCCGCCGCTCCAAACCGGCGGAACGACTCGCCGCCGCAGGTCGTTCACGACGCCGAACCGGCGGGGGATATCCCGGTCGGCCCGGTCAGCAGCGGCGGTCAGGCGATCGCCTTCACCGGCTTGCTGGATACGTATCTGACATATAACGCCAACAGGCCGGCCGACGGCCAAAACACGCTCTACTTCACCAATCCGAATTCGCGCGGGTTCGGCCTCAACCAGGCCAAGCTCGAATTCGACGCCTCCGGCGGCGGCCCGGTCGGATTCCGCTCCGACATCTGGTTCGGTTCCGCCGGTCGGCTGTACTGGGGCGGGTTGACCGGCCCCGGCCCGCTGGAAGACGTCGTCTATTTGCAGCAGGCATTCGGCTATTACCGATTCGACAGCGGGGCCCGCTTCGAGGCGGGGCTGTTCCAAACGCCTGTCGGCATCGAAGTCATGGAGCCGCACCGCAATTGGAACTACTCCCTGGGACTGCTCGCGGGATGGAACGAAGCCGGCTCGCATCTCGGCGCGAAGATCGGCGCGCCGCTGTCGGACACGGTGACTGCGACGTTCATGCTGATCAACGGCTACCTGGTCAGCGCAGACCAGAACGCCGGCAAGTTGTACGGCCTGCAAGGCTCGTTCGCGCCAAGCGGCCGCTTCAACACGACTTTGACCTGGATCAACGGGCCGGAGAGCGCCGGAAGCTGGTTCAAGAACCTGAGTTGGAACGCCTACGCCGGCCTGAGCGAGCGGTTCGAGGCGATGGTCAATCTCGACTGGATCCAGGCCGACGCCGGCGGAGTCCGCGCCGTTTCCTGGGGCATGGCAGGATATGCCCGGCTGCATCTCTCGGGCCGAGTTCGGCTTGCTTACCGCTACGAGTTTCTGGACGACGCCGGAGCTTGGTCCACCGGAACCAAGCAGTTTTTGCGCGAGAATACGTTTACCTTCGAAGTGCAGCCGGTGAAGGGCGATGCCCGCTTTCTGACGCGGTTCGAGTACCGCCGCGACTGGTCGGACGCTGCATTTTTCGGATGCTCTTCCTGCGGCGTTTCCGGCTTGGCGATGGAACAGAGCACGTTTACCGCGGGCATGATGTGGGTGCTCGGCCCCAAGCAATAGCCCGCGCGGAAGCTGCTTTTCCCGCGGCGTGGGGCGGCGGCCCCGCGCACGCTGATAAGCTGATGGCAAGGCCTGCGCCGTGACGACGATCCGGGACTTGGAGACCCCCGCCTTGCTGGTCGATCTCGACCGACTGGAAGCGAACCTCGCGCGGACCGCCGACTACTGCGCCGAACATGGGCTGCGGCTGCGGCCGCACGCCAAAACCCACAAGACGCCGGATATCGGACGCATGCAGCTTGACCGCGGGGCCGCCGGGTTGACCGTCGCCAAAGTCGGCGAGGCGGAAGTCATGGCCGCGAGCGGCGCCCCCGACATGCTGGTCGCGTATCCGGTTCTGGGCGAATCGAAGTGGCGCCGGTTACTGGAGGTTGCGCAGAGAACCGCCCTCACCGTCGCGCTCGACAATGCGCCCGCGGCGCGCGGCTTGTCCCGCCATGCCGCGGCCGGCGGCGTCGCAATCGGCATTCTGGTCGAGGCCGACGTGGGCATGGGGCGCTGCGGGCTTGCGCCCGGCGGCGGTCTTGTCGATCTGGCGCGGGAAATCGCCGGAATGCCCGGGTTGCGGCTCGACGGCCTCATGTTTTATCCGGGGCATGTGAACCTGGCCGCCCCGGGAGGCGAGGCGGCTTTCGAAAAAATCGGGCGGGACCTCGAAAGAATCTACGACGATTTCCGGCGGGCGGGTCTCCCGCTCAATACGGTCAGCGGCGGCTCGACGCCGACGCTGTTTCACTCGCACCGCTTGCCCGGACTGACCGAGATCCGGCCCGGCACGTACGTTTTCAACGACTGCATGCAGGTTGCGATGGGCGCCTGCGAATGGGCGCAATGCGCCGCCTCCGTCATGACCACCGTCGTTTCCACGCCGCGGGAGGGCGCGGCGATCGTCGACGGCGGCTCGAAGACGTTTTCCTCTGACCCGGCGCGGCCTGCCGGCTCCGGCCTGTACGGTCGGGTCACGGACGATCCCGCGGCCGGCTTCTACAAGATGAGCGAAGAGCATGGGTTTCTCGATGTCCGCGAAGCCGAGACGAAAATCCGCATCGGCGACCGCCTGCGGATTATTCCCAACCACATTTGCACGGCCGTGAACATGCACGAGAACATCTACGGCGTCCGCGGCGAGGCGGTCGAGAAAGTTTGGAAAGTGGAAGGGCGAGGGAAACTGCAGTAATGAGAGCGAGAGCGCGGTTGTCCCTGCTGCTGGCTCTGCCCGTAATGATTTTGCAACGCTGCGGGCTTCGTTCCGCTGCAATCGAAGGAGAAGAATACGACATGATCGAACGCGTGACCGCTTCCGGGGCGCCCAAGCCGCAAGGGCCTTATTCCCACGCCGTAAAGGCCGGAGGGTTTATTTACGTTTCCGGGCAAGCGGCCCTGAATCCCGATACCAGCGCGGCGGAGATCGGAACCGTCGCCGCGGAGACCCGCCGCACGATCGAGAACATCAAGGCGATCCTGGAAGCGTCCGGGGCTTCGCTGGCGGACGTCGTGAAGTGCTCGGTGTTTCTGGCGGATATCCGCGACTTCAAGGCCATGAACGCGGTTTACGCCGAATACTTCGGCGAGGCCAAGCCGGCGCGGACGACGGTGCAGGCCGTGCTGCCCGCCGCCGGACTGAAGGTCGAGATCGACTGCATCGCCTACCGTCCCGAGTAGAATTTCTCAACTTTCGGATATCCTTGCGCGCAAGCGGGCTCGCCGCTAACATAAATAAGAACACGGCAACGGCTGTGCGCCGACCGGCGGCCGGCGCGGCGGATCTACGGCTTTTGGGATTTGCTTCCCGAATGTTGTAACGGATCGAGCGGGCCGTCCGTCCTTCAGCATTGGAATACGGAGATGTCTGACGCCCCAATGGACCGCCCGACAGAGGCAATGCCGGACCGGCCTGCGCAGGACAGCCTCGTCGAGTTGGGGCCGCTGCTGGTGGACTCGCTCTTCGAGCCGTGGTGGAGGAGCTTCCTGCGCGAGATCGGCGAGATGTTCAACCCGCCGAAATTCGCTCCGCTACCGCAGTACAGAGAAGCGCTTCCGGGAGAAACCGACCTGCCGGACCCCAACGTGCCGTCGTTGAGCCGCCCCTGGTGGAGCAGTATCGTCGAGACTCTGAAGGCGATCGTCGCGGAGCGGAAATTCCCGCCGTTGCCGCGCTACCGCGAGGCGGTCGAGGGCGAGGTCGATCTGCCCCCGCTGAACCTGAATACGCTTTCGACGCCCTGGTTCCTGGGGATCTTCGAATTCTTCAAGGTCTCGGCGGAAGTCAAGAAGCTGCCGCCGCTCGAGTTGACTTTCGAGCCCGTCGCGGTCAAGGAAATATGGGGCGGATTCGATTTCCGCCGGCAGGGGTTGAGCGCGGCCGCGGTCTTCCATTTGGCGGTGATCTTCGCGATATTCGGTTTTCGCGGGGGCGAGGTCATGGAGGCGCGGTCCGGCTCCGTGACGTTGTTCGTTCCGGTCGATATTTCGCCGTACTTGGCGGAATTGCGGGCAATCAAGCCGCCGGCCGGCGATTCGGGCGGAGGCGGCGGCGGAGGCGCGCATTCTCCGATGCCGGCCAGCAGGGGGCGGCTTCCGCGTTTTTCGTTGGAGCCGCAATTGGCGCCGCCCACGCCGATTATCCGCAACGAGGACCCCAAGCTGGCGGTGGAGCCGACCGTGAGAGTCGCTCCGAACCTCAGCGTTCCGCAGGTGGATCTGTCGGTGTTCGGCGATCCGTTGGGCGTCAACGGTCCGCCTTCGGCCGGGCCGGGTTCCGGCGGCGGAATCGGCTCGGGGCGAGGAACCGGCGTCGGTTCGGGCACCGGTTCCGGCGTAGGCCCCGGATCGGGCGGGGGCATCGGCGGCGGCGTGTTCCGCATCGGCGGCGGCGTTTCGAGTCCGCGCCTGCTGCACAAGGTCGAGCCGGAATACTCCGAAGAGGCGCGCAAGGCGAAATATCAGGGCACGGTGATGCTCGCCGTCGAAGTTTGGGAAGACGGCATCGCGCACAACATCCGCGTACTGCGCAGCCTCGGCCTCGGCCTCGACGAGAAGGCGATGCAGGCCGTGCGCCAGTGGCGCTTCGCCCCGGGCAGAAAAGACGGCAAGCCGGTCAGGGTCGCCGCCCAAATTCAAGTCAGCTTCCGCTTGCTGTAACCGCTTCTCTCGATCTGCTCCTACAGGTCGGGGCGCGCGGGACGAATGGTGTTGCGGAAAAACGGATAGGCGTCGAATTGCGGCTCGCCGTCCGCCATGCGCGGGTCTCCGGTGCGGGTCAAGTGCGCCTCCATAAGGGACTTCAGGCCGGCTTGGATCGGACGGTAGGCATCGCGTCCGGCGACGTTGTTCAGTTGCCCGGCGTAGGCCATGTCGTAGAGTTCCTCGGCCGGGCGCCTGGCGCAGGCCAAGTCGAAATAGCGCTTGACTTGCGGCGATTCGCGGTTGTCGTTCAAGTAACGTTTCGTCGGCGAGTAGTCGATTTCGGCGTAAAGCGGCGGGTCTCCGGCAGGCCAACGGTCGGGTTCGTAGTTGCGGATGTAGAGGTGCTCGTAAGTGCGGACGGCGCGCATCGGGTAGCCGAGTCCGTTGACGTTCCTTATGGTGTGCCGCTCGCGCATGAGAACGACGTGGTCGCGGGACTTGTCCACGCGCCCGGATTCTTCCGAGGCAAGCGTCGCGAGGAAGCTCTTGCCCGTCATTTGGGGCGATCTCTCGACCCCGGCCGCTTCGAGAATCGTCGGCGCGTAGTCGGCAAAGCCGATGAAATCGTCGACAACGCGGCCGCCGCGTACGCGCTCCGGCCAGCGCACCGCCAACGGCATGCGCGCTCCGTAGTCGTACAAGTTGGCCTTGGCCCGCGGGAAAGGCATGCCGTTGTCGCTGGTGACGATGACCAGGGTATTGTCGAGCTCGCCCGCGCGCTCGAGCCGTTCGAGGATGGCGCCCAGTTCGCGGTCGAATCTCTCGATCTCAAAAAAATAGTCGAGGATGTCGGAGCGGACCTCGGCAACGTCCGGCAAAAAGTCGGGCACGCGCACGTCGTCGATATTCATTCCGGAGCGCAGGCCGGAGCCTTTTTCGTAGGGGCGGTGCGGGTCTTTGCTGCCGAACCAGAAGCAGAACGGGCGGCTGTCGTCGCGCTGCCGGAAAAAAGTTTCAAAGTCGGCGAAGAGGTCCCCGGCGGGATTGCGCGTGCGTCCGCCGGCGTTGTCGATGCCGGGGCCCCAGCCTTTTCGCGTGAAACCGACCTGGTAACCGGCGGCTTCGAGCATGTCCGGGAAAACATCGAATTTCGCCTGCAGCGTGCTCCACAGATTGCCCGCTTCTTCCAGTCGGTAGGGTTCCTGGCCGGTCAGAATGGCGCTCCTCGAAGGCGTACACGAGGGCGAGCAGCAGTAGGCGTGACTGAAGCGGACGCCTTCCGCCGCTATGCGGTCGAAGTGAGGCGTGCGCGCCACCGGATCGCCGAACGCTCCGGTATGCGCATAGGACTGATCGTCGGAAATCGCGAAAACGATATTGGGACGGTCCGACTTGGAAGAAAAAGCCGGGGCTACACTAAAAGCCGCGCTCGTTGTCAGGAATCTGCGCCGGGTTGCCCGCATGATCGACTTGCCTAAGCGAGTATAGCGGGTATCCGCCGCGCGGATTGCAATCGCGCTTGGGTTCACAGTTTGACGCCTCCGGCGCAGTTTAGCCGAACGAAGCGGGCCGGCTTCGCTTTTGCCGCCGCCGCGGGGTTTTTCGTTTGTCTGGAGGCGGCCCTGGCGCTGCTGGGGGTCCGCCCGGCGGCCCGCGACAGAGACCCGTTTGTCGGCTTTTCGTCCTACCTTCCGCTGTTTGTCGCCGAAGGCGGCGAAAGAGTCACCGCGCCGAACAAATACGGCTGGTTCAACCGGCAGCGGTTCGCGCACCCGAAGCCTGCGAACACGTACCGCATTTTCAGCGTCGGCGGCTCGACCACGCACGGCCGTCCCTACGACGACCGCGCTTCGTTCAGCGGCTGGCTGCGGGCGTACCTTACGGCGGCCGACCCGAGCAGGAACTGGGAAGTGATCAATGCCGGCGGAGTCAGCTACGCCGGCTACCGGGTCGCCGCGCTGATGGAGGAGCTGGCCGCCTACGAGCCGGACCTGTTCGTGATCTACACGGGGCACAACGAGTTTCTGGAGCGCCGCACATACGCGGGGATGTTCAAGGTCGGCGAAGGGGCTGCGGCCGCAACGGGACTGCTCAGCCGCACCCGTACTTACGCAGCGCTGCGCCTCATGCTTGCGCCCGTCCTCGAAAACCCGGCGCAGCCTTCGCAACTGGCCGCCGAGGTCGATACGATTCTGGCGAATTCGGTCGGGCCGTCGGATTACCGCCGCGACGACGCCTTCCGCGGCGGCGTCATCGCGCATTTCCGGTTCAATCTCAAGCGGATGCTGCAAATCGCCGCAAGCGCCGGCGCGCGGGTCGTACTGGTCACGCCGGCCTCGAATCTCAGGGATTGCAGCCCGTTCAAAAGCGAGGACGGCGGGGACGCGGCCGCGGCGGCGCAGGCGCGGGAATTGCTGCGCGCCGCCGGGGCCGCCGACTCGCCCGCAGACGCGCTCGCCCTGCTTGACCAAGCGCTGCGCATCGCTCCCCGGCGCCCCGACTTGCACTATTCGCGGGGCCGAGCCCTGCTGGCGCTCGACCGCGTCGCCGAGGCCGACCGCGCGTTGCGCAAAGCGCGCGACGAGGACATCTGCCCTTTGCGGGCGACCTCGGAGATCGTCGAGATCGTCAGAGAAGTTGCCGCCGAGCAGGCTGCGCCGCTGGTGGACTTCGAGGCGATGGCCAACGACCGGGCGATGGCGCTGAGCGGCTCTTCGATCCCCGGCAACGAGCAGTTCGTCGATCATGTCCACCTGGACATCGACGGCTACGCCGGCCTGGGACTCGCGCTGTTCGAGCTGCTCAGAGAGGAAGGCATTGCGGGGGCGGATCTGGATGCGTCGGCAATCTCCGGCGTCCGCACGCAAATCCTGGTTTCGATCGACCACCGCGCTCACGGCGCCGCTCTGCGCAATCTGGCGCGCGTCTATTCCTGGGCGGGCAAATCGGAAGAGGCCGGCCGGATCGCCGCGCAGGCGCTCGACGTGCTCGGCAGCGATGCCGAATCGTTCGATATCATCGGCCGCGGTTTCGCCGAGAGAGGAGAGCGGCAAGCCGCCATCGAGGCGTTTCAACGGGCGTTGGCCGCGAATCCCGAATTCGCGCAGTCTCACGAAAGCCTGGGCAGCGAATATCTGGCGCTCGGCAGAGTGGACGAGGCGATCGCGCATTTCAGAGAGGCGATCCGCCTGGAGCCGACCGCGGCGGTGGCCCACAGCAATCTCGGGCTGGCGCTGGCTGCCCGGGGGCAATCCGAAACGGCGCTGCGCCATTACGGCGAAGTCTTGCGGCTGCGCCCGGAGTCGGCCGAGGCGCACAGCAACATGGGCGTCGAGTTGACGGCGCAAGGCCGCTTGGAAAAGGCCGTCGAGCATTTCGAGCGAGCCATCGAACTGCGCGCGGATTACATCGACGCGTGGAACAATCTGGGGTTCACGCTGACGTCGCTGGGGGCATACGACCGCGCCGCGGCGGTCTTCGCAGAGGCGCTCGCCATGCGGCCGGAACATCCGCATCTGCACTACAACCTGGGGGTTACGCTGCAAATGCGCGGAGAAACGGAAGCGGCGGCCGAGCGCTATCGAACGGTCTTGAAACTCCAGCCCGACTATGCCGGAGCGCACTATAATCTTGGAATCCTGCTGATCGCTCAAGGCGGCGATGAGGAGGGCTTGACGCACCTGCGGCGGGCGCTCGACCTGGACCCCTCGCTCGCCGGCCGCAACGAGCAGGTTCGCGCGATACTCGGCCGCTGAGCATGGACTCGCTGGGTTTTCATTCCATCGCCGCATTGGGCCGGCTGTACGCATCGGGAGCGGTCTCCCCCGTCGAGGTCGCGCGCGCAATGCTCGAGCGCATCGAGCGCATCGACCCGCGGATCGATTCCTACCTCACCGTCACCGCCGATCTCGCGCTCGAACAGGCGCGCCGGGCCGAGACCGAGATACGCCGCGGAAACAGGCGCGGGCCGTTGCACGGCATTCCCTACGCCGCCAAGGACATTTTTTTCACGAAGGGGATTCGCACGACCGCCGGGTCGAAGATCTTAAGCGGCTTCATCCCCGACTACGACGCCGCGGCAATCGAAAAACTCAACGATTGCGGGGCGGTGATGCTCGGCAAGGCAGGCTTGCACGAATGGGCCTACGGCATTACCAGCTCGAATCCTCATTTCGGCCCGGTCAGGAACCCGTGGGACAGGGAAAGAATTCCCGGCGGCTCCAGCGGCGGCTCGGCCGCAGCGCTCGCAGCGGGGCTATGCGCCTTTTCTCTGGGGTCCGACACGGGCGGGTCGATTCGCATTCCGGCCTCTTTGTGCGGAGTGACCGGCCTGAAGCCGACGTTCGGGCGAATCAGCCGTTACGGCGTTTTCCCTCTGGGGCACACCCTGGACACGATGGGGCCGTTCGGGCGGACGGTAGAGGATGCCGCCCGCGTTTACGAAGCGCTCGCGGGCCGCGACGTCCGCGACGCCGGCTCGGTCGACCGTCCGCTCGCGCCCCATGTTTTCGCGCCGGAGCCGAGCCTGACCGGAAAAAAGATCGGCGTGCCGCGGAATTTCTATTTCGACGGACTGGCGCCCGACGTCGAAGCGTCATGCCGGCAGGCGATTGCGGTTCTCGAGGAATTGGGCGCCGAGCTTGTAGAAATTGTCGTTCCCGATATCGAGACCTACAACTTCCTGCACCGGCTGATCTTGCTGGCCGAAGCCTCGTCGGTTCATGCGCGGCGGCTGCGGGACAGACGCGAAGATTTCGGCGACGACGTGGGCATGTTGCTCGACCAGGGGCTTTTCGTCACGGCAACGGACTATTTGAACGCCCAGCGCAAGCGCCGCGAAATATGCCGGGACTTCAATCGGCTGCTCGCCGCCGTCGATGCGATCGTGACTCCGGCGGTTCCGCTCGTCGCCGCCCGCATCGGCCAACTCGAAATCGAGATTCAAGGCAGGAAGGAGAACGTGCGGCTGGCGACGACGCGCAATATACGCGCCTTGAATCTGACCGGGTTGC
Organism: uncultured Bryobacterales bacterium; assembly: GCA_958295955.1. GTDB lineage: Bacteria > Acidobacteriota > Terriglobia > Bryobacterales > UBA6623 > CATQHP01. The sequence goes on from OY282420.1 coordinate 677,280, forward strand.
CGCTGCTGTCGGTTCCCTGCGGCTTTGGGTCGGAGGGAATGCCGATCGGCCTGCAGATCGTCGCGCCGCTGTTCGACGAGGGCGCTTTGTTCGACATCGGCCACGCTTATCAACTGGCGACGGACCGGCATATGCGCAGGCCGCCTACCGCGGCGTGAACTCGTGGCGGCACTGCTCGATGCGGACGCGCTTCCCGGCGAACGGGACTCCCTCGCCGCGCAGCCGGAAACGCTGCTCCTCCCCGCTCTCGCCCGGCAGCGCAATTCTGCCGCCGGCGGCCAGGACGCGGTGCCAGGACAGATGCAGGCCGGGAGAACCGCTGCGCAGCGCCCAACCTACCCGGCGGGCCGTACAGGGGCCGTCGACGGCCTCCGCGACATCGCCGTAAGTGGCGACTTTTCCCCGCGGAATGGCGGCCACGACGCGATAGATTGCTTCTCGGTCGGCCTGCACCGCCCGGCATCTTCGCACAGTTTGCGGCGGCTCGCGCGCCGCATCCCGAAGCCGGCCGTCTTTCTGCGAAACTAACTCCTGAAGTTATGCGCATCGCCAATCTTTTCGCCGCCGGGCTGCTCGCATTCCCGCTGTGCGCCGCGGAGTTCGCAAGCGCTTGGCCGGAACAGGTCGAACGGCCGTGGGTCGGCCCGGAGTACTGGGCAAACCCCTTGCAGGATTGGCGCATATCGGAGGGGCTGCTCGAGGCTCTGGTTCCCGGCGGGAACCGCAACGTCAACTTGCTGACCTACGATCTCGGCGCGGACCGCGGCGGCTTTACGATGAGCGTGCGCTTGGGGCGCATCCGCCCGGGCGAGGGCAAGCTTTCCGCGGGCTGGGTGGGTTTTCGCGCCGGCATACGCGGGCAAATCGACGACTACCGCCATGCCGTGCTGCGCGGGCGCGGCCTCGACGCGGGCGTCAATACCGACGGGCGTTTGTTTATCGGCAAGGAATCCGACGCCGCCCGCGTTGCGGTCCGGTCTTTCGCCGATATCGAGTTGCGGCTCGACGCCCGCCCGCAGGGCGGCGGCTATCGGCTGACTCTCTCCGCGCAGGATGCCCGAGGCCGCGGGCTGGGCCGGGTAAGCGCCGTCGTCGAGGCCGACCGCTTGATCGGCAACGTTGCGCTGGTAGTCGATTCCGCAACGAGCGGGGAGCGCACGCAAAACTCCTACCGGCGCGAGGGCGTCGAGCGCAAGGGCAACTTGCGGTTCTGGTTCCGCGATTGGCGGGTTTCGGGGTCGAAACTGCGGCATTTCCCGGAGCGGGCGTTCGGTCCTGTCTTGTGGGCGCAGCACGCCTTGAGCCGCAGCGTGCTGAAAATGACCGCTCAGATGCCCCCTCTCGGACGCGGCGACGAGCAGGCCGTCGCCTTGCAAATTCGGGAAAACGGCGCCTGGAAATCGCTGGGCGATACGCAGATCGACACGCTGGCGCGCACGGCCGGCTTCCGCATCGAGAACTGGCCTGCGGAGCGCGACGTCCCCTACCGCCTGGTTTACCGCTTGCTGCTGCCCGACGGCTCGCGCAAGCCGCATTATTGGACGGGAACCGTCCGCCGGGAGCCGGTGGAAAAGGAAACATTGGTCGTGGCCGCGTTCACGGGCAACAAGGATACGGGCTTCCCCAACAGCGATATCGTGCGCAACGTAGGCTTCGACAATCCCGACGTATTGTTCTTCTCCGGCGATCAGATCTACGAGGACGTGGCCGGGTACGGCATCCAGCGGCTGCCGGTGGAGACCGCCGCGCTCGATTATCTGCGCAAGTGGTATCTGCTCGGCTGGGCGTTCGGCGATCTGATGCGCGACCGCGTAACGGTGCATATGCCGGACGATCACGACGTTTACCAGGGCAATATCTGGGGCGGCGGCGGGCGGCGGCAGCCCATGAGCGAGCACCAACGCGGCGGTTATGTCATGCCGCCGGAGTGGGTGAACGCGGTCCAACGCACGCAGACCTCGCACCTGCCGGACCCGTACGATCCGCGTCCGATCGAGCAGGGCATCGGGGTTTACTTTTCCGAGTTGAACTATGGGCGCGTGAGTTTCGCCATCGTCGAAGACCGCAAGTTCAAATCGGGACCCAAAGGCATCACCCCGCCGACGGGCGGACGCCCGGACCACGTGACGGACCCGAATTTCGACCCGAACGCCTACGACGCGCCCGGGGCGAAGCTGCTGGGCGAGCGGCAATTGGCGTTTATCCGCGATTGGGCGGCGGATTGGCGCCACGCTTTTTTCAAGGTGTCGCTGACTCAATCGATCTTCGCCAACGCGGCAACGACGCACGGGGCGAACAAAATGCGCCTGGTTGCCGACCTCGACTCCAACGGCTGGCCGCAGTCGGGGCGCAACCGGGCGCTGGCCGAGTTGCGCAAGGGGTTCGCCTTCATGATCGGCGGCGACCAGCACTTGCCCTCGATCGTTCATCACGGAATCGACGCATTCGGCGACGCCGGCTATTCGTTCTGCGTGCCTTCGATCGCCGCGGGATACCCGCGGGCGTACGAGCCGGAGACTCCCGCGCAGAATCGGCCGGAAGACGCGCCCGCCTACGCCGGAGACCGCTTCGACGGCCTGGGCAACCGCATGACCATCTACGCGGTCGCCAACCCGGAGAAACGGCAGCGGAAGACGCCTCTGGAGTTGCTGCACGACAAGGCTTCGGGCTACGGCCTCGTCCGCTTCAACAAGACAACGCGCCGGATCACGATGGAGTGCCGGCGCCTGCTGGTCGATCCGTCGCAGTCGCCGGAAGGAACGCAGTTCGCCGGCTGGCCGCGCACAATCGCACAGACCGAGAATTACGGCCGCAAGGCCGCCGGCTATCTCCCCGAGATCCGGGTGCGGGGCATGCTCAATCCCGTTGTGCAGGTCATCGACGAATCGAACGGCGAAATCGTTTACACGCTGCGCATCGCGGGCGATCGCTTCCGCCCGAAGATTTTTCGACGTTGGGGGACTTATACCGTGCGTGTCGGCGAGCCCGAGTCGAACCGGTTTCAGGAGAGAAACGGCCTCGCTGCGGATGCCGGCGGTACGGCCGCGGCGCCGGCGATTCGCTTCGCGCCCGCGGCCCCGTGAGTGAAGAACGAATCGGTCGTTGTATGGCGGCGGTTCCCTCGTTTATAATGGAGAGCTTCCCTGGAGATTCCATGCCCTACCTTCAAAACCAGTTCGAGCGCAACTTCATGACGACCTCGGTTGACTATGTTTTCAACTGGGCCCGCAAATCGGCAATCTGGCCGCTGACCTTCGGCTTGGCCTGTTGCGCGATTGAAATGATTGCCTCCTCGACATCGCGTTTCGACATCGCCCGTTTCGGCGCGGAGGTTTTTCGCCCCAGCCCGCGGCAGTCCGATCTGATGATCGTCGCCGGAACGGTGACGCTGAAAATGTCTCCGGTGCTCAAGCGCATCTGGGACCAGATGCCCGAGCCCAAGTGGTGCATCTCGATGGGCGCCTGTTCGTCGGTCGGCGGCCCGTTCAATACTTACGGCGTCCTGCAAGGGGTCGACAAGATCGTGCCCGTGGACGTTTATGTCACCGGCTGCCCGCCCCGCCCGGAAAATCTCTTCTATGCGCTGCTCAAGCTGCAGGACAAGATCGACCGCATGACGACTCTGGAGCGGCGTCCGACGCAGGTTCGCCTGGACGAGAGCATGTTGGCCGACTTTCAGAAGCGCATCATGGTCGCCCAGACGCAGCAGCCGGCATAACCCCTTAACGCGGTTGCCGGCGCAACGATCGGAGGCGAAAGGCCGCGGCCGAACCGCCTCCGGCGGATAGGGTTCCGTGGTAGCCTGGACGTTGAAAGCGTGCGCCATGAAATATCGGGCGATCGTCGTCTTGCTGTCTCTGTCGATTGTTTGGGCCGCCGACCAGCCCCAGCTCGAGCCGCTCACCGGAGCGCCCCCGCATCCCCCCGACAATCCGCCGTCGCAAGCGAAGATCGCGCTCGGCGAGGAGTTGTTCTTCGACCAGACGCTTTCGGGCAACAACCGGCGCAGTTGCGGCACCTGTCATAAGGCGGAGCTCTATTTCACCGACGGCCTGTCGCGGGCCTGGGGGCTGAATGAGAGCGAGTTGAGCCGCAAGACGCCCGGCCTGCTGAATGTCGGTTGGCAGCGGAGCATGTTCTTCGACGGACGGGTCAAAACTCTCGAAGAGCAGGTTTCCAAACCGCTCGAAAACCATCAGGAAATGGATCTCGACCCCGCAGAGGCCGCCGCGCGCATCCAGGCCGACCCGTACTACGTGCGGGCGTTCGCCGAAGCGTTTCCGGGCGAGGAGATTTCGTTCGCCTTGATCGCAAAAGCCATCGCGGGCTACGAGCGGACTCTGGTTTCTTACGACAGCGACCTCGACCGCTACTTGTTGGGCGACGCGGAGGCGCTGCAACCGGCCGCGCAGCGCGGGATGGAGTTGTTCACCGGCAAGGCCGAGTGCATCCGCTGCCACCACGGCCCGCTGTTGACCGACCACGGCTTCCACTACAACGGCGTCCCCGAACGGGACGGCCACGGCGCGCCCGGAACCAAATACAAAACGCAAAGCCTGCGCGACGCGATGCGCCGCTATTCGTTCATGCACAACGGTTTGCTGATGAACGTGCGCCAAGTGATCGAGCATTACGACCGCGGCGGCTCGGCGCCGGCCGGCTTCGAAGCCGAAATCCGGCCTCTGAACCTCTCGGATGACGAAAAAAGCGATCTGACCGCGTTCCTGCGCGCGCTAAACGGGCGCGTGAACCGGCTGTTGGATCACGCTCCCGAGTCTCCCGATGCGTTCGGCGCCCGCACGCGCCCGGGAAAACCAAAAGCCGCCGCGCCGCAGCCCGCCGACGGGGCCGCGCAAGACCCCAGCTATCTCAACCGTTAGAGCGGAACCGGCGCCGTCTCCGCGCCGCGCGGGGAATTATACTCAAAAGAGTTTGTCCGCTCGATGCGCGGCGCGCCCTTGCGGTCTGCGCCGTGTTTTCCGGAACCGTTTCCCTTGTCGCAGGACTACCTTGAAATTCGCGGCGCGCGGGTCCATAACCTCAAGAATATCGACGCGCGCCTGCCGCACAACCGCCTGATCGTGGTCACCGGCGTATCGGGCTCGGGCAAATCGTCGCTGGTATTCGACACGGTTTACGCCGAGGGGCGGCGGCGCTATGTCGAATCGCTCTCCGCCTACGCGCGGCAGTTCCTCGAGCGCATGGAAAAGCCCGACGTCGAGGCCATCGCCGGCATCGCGCCGCCCGTCGCCATCCGCCGCAAGAACGCGGCGCGGAATCCGCGCTCCACTGTGGCGACGACCGCGGAGATTTACGATTTTTTGCGCCTGCTGTTCGCCCGGGTCGGCAAGACGCACTGCCCCGGCTGCGGCAAGCCGGTGTCGCGCGACACTCCCGGCGGCATTGCCGCGCAAATCCTCGCCCTGGAGGAAGGGTCGCGCTGGTACGCGCTGTTTCCCGTTGGCGCAGCGCTTTTGCCGGAGCGCGCGACGGAACCGAGCGGCGAGTTGAAAGAGCGCTTGGCCGAGTTGCGCTCGCGGGGCTACAACCGCCTTTTTCAGAACGGCGCCGTCTTCGAGTTCTCGACGCCCGAATCGTTGCTCGACATCGATTTCGGCAAGCCGTTCTTCGTCCTGGTCGACCGCCTGAAAGTCTCGTCGAACATGCGGGAACGGGTGGTCGATGCGGCGGAGATCGCCTTCCGCGAGAGCGGCGAGGTTCTTTTTGAGAGCGCCGCCGCCAAAAACTCCGCGCCGCCGCGCCGCCTGCGGTTCAGCGAGAAGTTCGAGTGCCGCGACTGCGGCATCGCCTGTCCGCAGCCCGAGCCGCGCCTGTTCAGCTTCAACTCGCCGTTCGGAGCGTGTCCGCGCTGTCAGGGCTTCGGCAATGCCGTCGATTACGACATGCGCCTCGTCATCCCCGACCGCCGCAAGACTCTGGCCGCGGGCGCGGTCGAGCCCTGGACCAAGCCCAGGCAGCGCGACTTTCAGAACAAGCTGCTGGCCGCGGCGCCCGCCGCCGGCGTCAGAGTCAACACGCCCTACGGCGACCTCGCGCCCGAGGAACGCGCCTTCGTCGAGTTTGGAGCGGACGGTTTCGGCGGCGTCAAGGGGTTCTTCGCCTGGCTGGAAACCAAGAAGCACAAGATGAGCGTCCGCCTGCTGCTGGCGCAGTACCGGGGTTATACGCTCTGTCCCGACTGCGGCGGCAGCAGGCTGCGCAGCGAGGCGCGCAACGTGCGCATCGCGGGCAAGACGATCGCCGACGTCGCGGCGTTCTCGCTGGGGCGCGCCCTGGAGTTCTTCGACGCGCTCGAGCTGCAAGGCGAAGCCGTAAAAATCGGCAGCCGGCTTTTGCTCGATATCCGCCGCCGCCTGCAATTTCTCAACGACGTCGGCCTGGAGTACCTGACGCTCGACCGGCTCGCCTCGACCCTCTCCGGCGGCGAGGCGCAGCGCATCCAACTGGCGTCGTCGCTGGGGTCGCGGTTGGTCGGCGCGTGTTACGTTCTCGACGAGCCGTCGATCGGCTTGCACCCCCGCGATACCCGGCGCCTGATCGGAACCCTGCACGAGCTCAGAGACATCGGCAACACCATCCTCGTCGTAGAGCACGATCCCGACATCATGCGCGCGGCGGACCACATTCTCGACCTCGGCCCCGCGGCCGGCGAAAAGGGCGGCCAAGTCGTTTTCAACGGAACGGCCCCGCAAATTCTCGCCGACCGGCAGTCGCTGACCGGAAAATATCTGAGCGCGCGCAAGAAGATTCCGGTTCCGGCCGGCCGCCGCAAGCCCCGCGGCGCGCTGCGCTTCGAGGGCGCCGACAAGCACAACCTGCAGAACCTGGATGTCTCCCTGCCTCTCGGGGTCTTCACCGTCGTTACGGGAGTTTCCGGCTCGGGCAAATCGACGCTGGTCAACGAGATCGTCCGCAAGGGACTGGAGTGCGTTCTCAAGCCGGACGGCGCAGAGCGGCGCCTGCCCTGCCGCGGCATCGCGGGCTTCGGCAAGATCGACGACGTCGTATGCGTCGATCAATCGCCTATCGGCCGCTCGCCGCGCTCGAACCCGGTGACCTATGTCAAGGCGTTCGACGCCGTGCGCGAGCTGTTCGCATCGACGAGCGAAGCCGGCCGACGCGGCTACCCTCCGGGATATTTCTCGTTCAACGTGCCCGGCGGCCGCTGCGAGACCTGCCAGGGAGACGGCTCGGTTACCGTTGAAATGCAGTTCCTGTCGGATGTCGAACTGGTCTGCGAGGACTGCAAAGGCAAGCGTTATCGACCCGAGATTCTGGAAATCCAATACCGAGGAAAAAACATACACGACGTGCTGCGGCTGACCGTGGACGAGGCGCTGCGCTTCTTCGCCGATCACAAGGGCATCCGCGGCAAGCTGGCGCCGCTCGCCCGGGTCGGACTGGGTTACCTGCGGCTCGGGCAGTCGGCGACGACTCTTTCCGGCGGCGAGGCGCAGCGCGTGAAGCTGGCCGCCCATATCGGGCAGTCCGTCTCTCCGGCGCGCGCCGGAGCGGGGCGCAAGACCGCTGCGCGGCGCAGCAAGACCGCCTTATACTTGTTCGATGAACCGACGACGGGGCTGCACTTCGAAGACATCGCGAAGCTGCTGGAAGCCTTCGAGCGTCTGCTCGACAAGGGCGGAACGGTGCTGGTGATCGAGCACAATCTGGACGTCATCAAGTCGGCCGACTGGGTCATCGATCTCGGCCCCGAGGGCGGCGCGGGCGGCGGCGCGATCGTGGCCGAGGGTCCGCCGGAAGCCGTCGCCGCGGCGGAAAATTCCCATACCGGAAAGTTCCTCAAGGCGGTGCTGGCGTGAGATGCGTTTTCTCGGCCCGAGCGGGCGTGCTTGCCGCCTGCCTGGTTTTGGCGGCGGGCCGCGCGGACGGACAGGAGCGGGGCGCTCGGGAGTGGCGGTTCCCGCACGGAATCCATTTGGACCAAGGGCTTGCCTGCACGAACTGCCACGCGGCTGCCGCGTCGAGCAGGAGCGCGGAAGACCGTTTGCTGCCGGCGGCGGAGATGTGCGCGTTCTGCCACAGCGGACAAATCGCCGCGGAGATCGACCTCGCCCCGCTGGAAGCCCGGCAGCCGCCCGCGCGCAGCTACCGCTTCGACCACCGCCTGCACCTCGAGTTGGGCAATGCCGCGGCGCGCATCGCCGCCGCCATCGACTCCGGCGAATACATGGGGCGCGCGGGCGGCATCCGGCAATTCCTCGATTCGGCGGACAGTTGCGCCGCCTGCCACCGCGGCCTGCACGAGAGCGCGGCCGTAACGGGCGATGCCCACATGCCGCGCATGGCCGACTGCATCGTCTGCCACAGCGAAATCGACAACCCGTTCACTTGTCCCGACTGCCACCATGAGGGCGTCGACCTGCTGCCCGCCGACCACACCCGGACGTTCATCGACCTGCACTCGACCGGCAAGCTGCAACTCGACAAACAGACCTGCCTACCCTGCCACGGACGCAATTTCGCCTGCATGGGCTGCCACTGACCCCGCGCCCGGCGGTGTTGCATGGGCACGCGGCATGTTGTAGGGTAGAATCCGTTTCTTGCTCCATGCCGTTCCACGGCAAGGAATTGGAATGCCTGTGCCCGGAACGCCCATCCCCGAAATGCCCGAGCCGGAAAAGCCTGCGCCGGAAAAACGCGCAGCCCCGGAACAGCGCGTGGCCGTGATTTCTTGCGGGCAGCCAGCCAATGAGAGCGAAATCAAGGCCATCAAGCGCTTGAAAAGCGGCCTGCTGTCCGACCCGGACGGCGGCGCATGGGCATTGCTGACGAACCTGTCGTTCTCCGCAACGGACAGGTTCCAGTCCGACGAGATCGACATCGTGGCCGTCGGTCCGCCGGGCGCGCGGGTCATCGAGGTCAAGCACTGGACCGCGCAGTATATGAAAGACCACACAGACCTGGTCGATCGCGAGGCCGAAAAGATCACATCCAAGGCGAAGAAGATCGGGGCGAAGCTGCGCAAAATTCTCTCGCAACAGCTTTACGTGGAGGGCGTATTTCTGCTCACCGAGACGCCGGCCAGGGTCAGGGACGTTGCTGGCAACAAATACCGCGGCGTCGCCGTTTGCGCTTTGGCCGATTGGAAGGCCGCCATGCACTTCGAGACTCCGGCCGGGCTGTCCGCGGAACAGGTCAAAAGGCTCGCCCATGCGCTGAAGCCCAGAAGCGTCGTTCCTCCCGACGGGTCGCTGCGGCGGTTCGGCGACTATACCGACCTCAAGCTGCAAACGCCCAGGGAAAGCCGTTTTCACCGCATCTACAAGGGACGGCATGCTTCCAGAGACGAGCGGGTGCGGCTGCATCTTTACGACTTGTCTGCGGGCGGAAAAAGCTCGGATGCGAACGCCCGCCGGGAAGAATACGATGTTTTGCATCGGCTGCAGGAGCACCGCTGGGCGCCGCGGATTCTGGATTCCTGGCAACCCGCGCCGGGATACGCAGGCGAGATGTCGTTCTTCACCGTCGCCGAGCCCGCCGCGCCTTCGATTCGAGAGCGCGCCGCGTCCGACGAAACCTGGGATACGGCGGCGCGGCTGCGCTTCGCCCGCGCCGCTCTCCGCGCGCTCGCCGAAATGCACGCCGCGGCGGCGGACGGCAAACCCCTGCTGCACCGCAACCTCACCCCGGAAGTCATTCGCGTACGGCACGAAGGGAGCGACGATATCCCCGTCCTGGACTCTCCGCTGTTGACATCCGGCAGCGCGGCGGCCGCCGGCGCCGCCAAAAAACAAAACGAGACGGCTGCTCCCGAAGTGCTCGAACAAGATCTGAGCGCGGCGGCTTGCCCCTCGGACGTTTATTCCCTTTGCCTGTCGCTGCGCGTCCTGTTCCGCGGGCGGCAGGACGAAAACAGCGTCGAAGCCCTGAAAACGCTCGATCTCGGCGCGGCTCGGGAACCCAAGGCCCGCGCCAGGCTCAAGGATTTGGAAACGTCCTTCGCCAAGCTGCTCGGCGAGGAATTGCCGCAACCGCCACCGCCCTCCGCCCGTTTCTGGAGTGAAGGGCAAACCGTGCCTTTCTCAGAGCGTGATTACCGCATCGTGGATCGTCCCCGAGCGGACGACTCCGGGGCGCTGTTCAAGGTCGTCGAAGTCGGCCGCTCCGGGGACGATCTCGGCACGTACGCCGCCAGGGTCGAGTACGAGCCGGACGCCGGCCGGCGGGTCGTCGAATCCTGCAATCTGGCGCGCTTGCATCCCGCGCAGCACGAGGCGCTTGCGCCGGTCGTCGGTGCTGCTCCGCAATGGCGCGGCAACACATTCACCGCGCTCATGGAGTGGGTTGACGGCTCTCCGCTTCAGGAATACGTCGGCGCTTTTTCGCGGGAGGACGATGCCTTGGCGCTGCGCTGGCTGCGGACGCTGTGCGAGGCGCTGCAGGCGCTCCACCGCAACGGCCTGTCGCACGGCGGCGTCAGCCCGCTCAGCGTGATCGTTGCCAACAACGATAATCCCGTTCTGACCGGCTGCCATGCGGTGCGCAAGCTCGGCGCAACCGTAACCGACGACGGCATTTACTACCCGCCGCGCGGTTCGGAAGGCCGCAAGGCGGCGCCCGCGGACGACATCTACGCCCTGGCGGCTTCTTTCTTTCACGCGGTCTTCGACCGGGAGCCGTTCCTCTACGGCGGCGCGCAAACCAGGGATCGCGGGCTGAATTGGGAAGGGCTGGAAGACGCGAACCCCGTGCTGCGCGATTTCCTGGAGAAAGCGGCGCACCCCGACCCGCAACACCGCTTCGCCTCGGCCGAGCAGGCGCTCGCCGCGCTGGGTGAGGACGAGCAGACCGAAAGCGCCGCGAGAAGCGAGCAGGAAGTCGAACGGCTGAGCCTGCTGCTGCAATCCTACCCGGGGTCGCGTTGGGGCAACCGCGAGACGCGCGGCCTCGACAGCGAGTTCGCCGAAGATACCTACGTCGAAACCAATATCGAACAGGCGTTGTTCGACGGGATTCGCGGGCGGCGCATCCGGCTGGCGGTTCTTTGCGGCAACGCGGGCGACGGCAAAACGGCGCTCTTGCAGCGTCTCGCCGAACGGCTCGGAATCGGCAAACAGGATTCCTCGCAGCGCATCCTCGAAGGAAAGCCGACCGGCGGCCCGGTCGTACGCATGAACCTCGACGGCTCGGCGGCGTGGCAGGGCCGCACAGCCGACGAGTTGCTGAACGAGTTTCTGGAGCCATTTCAGAACGGCCCGCCCGGCGAAGACATTGCTCATCTGTTGGCGGTCAACGACGGCCGCCTGCTGGAGTGGATCGAAAACGACGACGAGGAAACGCCGCTGAAGGAAGCGCTCGCATCCCTGCTCGACGGCGAAGCGGCGGACCCCGATTCGCACATCCGCTTCGTGAGCCTCAACGAACGCTCGCTCGTGGGCAACATCCCGCCGGACGGCAAGGCGATCGAGACGGACTTTCCGGAGCGGCTGCTTGATCAGTTGTACGGCGGGGAAGAGCACTGGCGCCCTTGCGGCCAATGCTCGGCGCAAGAGCGCTGCGAGGTTTTCAGGGCGGCGCAGGTTTTCGGCCCGGCCGGACTCCCCGGCGCGGCGTCCGCGGCGATTCGCTCCCGCGCCCGCCAGCGTCTGTTCGAAGCGCTGCAGGCGGTCCATCTGCGCGGCGAGACGCACATCACGGTGCGCGAGTTGCGCGCCGCTCTGATTTACATCCTGTTCGGCATGCACTCCTGCCGCGATTACCACGACGGCACCGGAGATGCCCGCCCCTATTGGGACCGCGCCTTCGACCCCGAATCGCCGGGGCGGCAAGGCGAGGCGCTGCGCGACTTGGTGCGCTTCGACCCGGCGCTCGAAGCGCATCCGCACCTCGACCGCCGCCTGCAAAGCGGGCCGCCCGCGAACGGAAAGGAAACGCTGCCGGGACGCGAGGGAGAATCCCTGGGCTCGGCGCGGCGGCGGGCCTGGTTCGAATGGACGGAGCCGCAAATCAAGGCCGCTGGCGGCGAAAAGGACGCCCTCGACCTTGCCGGAGGACGGCATCTGAGCGATTTCCGCGAACTTCCCTTCGCCTCAGCGGAGAAGCGCACGGACACTTGCACGCGTCTGTGCCGGGGCATCTCGCGCCTGGAAGATCTGCCGCCCCAGGCGCTCGACCGCGAGGGCGTTGCGCTGCGCATCGCGCCGCGGACGCCCACCGAAACGGCGTTCTGGGTCGAAAAGCCGTTCGATCACTTCCGGCTCGAAGCCGACCTGCCTCCGTCGGCGGAGGGGATCGACCGCCTGCACCGCCGCGCCTCGCTAATCTACAGATACCGCGGCGGCAACGAAGAACGGCTGACGCTCGGCGCCGATCTTTTCCATTCGCTGCTGGAGTCGGCCGACGGCTACCGACTGGGCGACGTTTCGACCAACGATACGTTCGCCCGCCTCGCCATCTTCGTGCAGCGCCTGGCGCGCGAGGACGACCGCGAAATGTTCGCCTGGAACCCCATGCAGGACGAAGCGATTTACCGCGTGGCGATCGATGGCAGCGAACATGACGGGGAACATCCCAAACAGCGGGTCATCGCCCGCCCCGTCGGGAAGGGAGACAAGCGATGAGCGCCGCACGGGCCATCGTCGAGGAAGTCCTTGCTCCCGGAATGGCCAAGGATATCTGGTCGGGCAACTACGAAAAGGCGCTGCCGATCTCATTGCATGCTTTCGATCTCACCGCCGTATTGCCGGCGGTATTCTACATGTTCCGTTTCGGGCATCGCCGGGGAAGGGGTGCATTTCTCGAAACTTTCGGCCCCACCGAGGGAACGCCGAGGCAGCGCAAGCGGGAGACGACCGTCGAGCGCGTCGCGGGCAGGCTCGCCGCGGATGAGAATTTCGACGGGTTCGGCGGCGCGGTCGAACAAGCCGTTCTCGGCGACCTGCTGCTGTGCTTCTGTCTGGAGAACGTCAGGCATTTGCCGGGCAGAAGGGAACAGGTGCAGCGCGCGGCACCAGCTCATTACATGGCAAGTTGGCTGGATCTGCCTGATAAAGTGGCGCACTTACGCCAAGTCCCCGAAATGCTCGTTTCCATGTTGGCCGATCAAGAAGGAGAATTCATCGAACCGGAGTTCTCGGGGCGCACCTGGTTTCCCGTCGGCAAAAACCATGAGCACAACGTGCTGCTGCGCGCCTTCCGCCAAGGCGTTGAACGCCGCGGGGAGGTGAGCAGTCTGGCTGCGGACTGCTTCGACGAAAGCAACCGTTCCGTCGGCCTGGATCAGATCCTCATGATTCGCTTGGCGCAGCAACTGGAATCGGCCCCGCAGAAACTGCGGGGAGAAGGCGGAAGCCGCATCTCCAATCAACGCCCCATCTCGGCGCTTGCGGCAAGACATTTCTCCGAGGACATCCGCCGTTTCGTCCGCGCCTACGCAGGAGTCATCCCCCGGCGCGCCTTCGTGGAAATGCTTGAACCGTGCATTGCAGTTGGCATGACAGCGATCTTCGCCGGCACGGTCGATGTTCTGTTCGACTGGTCGGAGAACGGGAAAGTCCTTCCTCAAAACAAACAGTCGCCGGCGCGCCTGTTCGTGGACTGTTCCAACGGCGCGGACCGCCGCTTACGGTCGTGCGCCGAACAATCACTGGACGACTTCATGCGGCGCGCCGCGCGTCTTCCCGTCGTTCTGATGACGCTTCGATTGCTAGATCACAAAGCGCGCTACGACCGCAAGATCAAAAAGCTCGATATTCCGACACACCCCGATGCCGCGAAATGGCTCGATCTGCTGGGCGACCTGCTTCACGAGCGGCGCCCCGAGGCGGACCCCATGCATTACGACATGGAAAGCAAAGCGCAGGAGTTGGCCGAGAAGCTGGAAGAAGATTATCCCGAAGCCGCTGCTATCTTGCACAGCGAAGACAGCGAACCCAACCCGTTTCGGCGCCTCGCTGAGGCGTTGGTGTCCGTAATGAATAGAGATACAGCGTATAGGAACTTGATTGCCATGATCGATTCAATTCTTCTCATCGATCGTCCGAACGGGATCGCCGCGAAAAGAAAAACCAGCCGCAAAGACGCCGCGACGGGAACGCGCAGGCAGAGGGAAGTCCGCTCGCTCGTTTTCACCGATTCCGTTCTGGACTACCTCGTGCATTTGCATTTGCTGAAACCCAACAGCAAGACCGGCGTCCGGCCGCTTTCGCTGCGGGAGTTCATCCGCGTTATACGCGAACGCTACGGTTTCTGCGTGGATACGGCGCCGCCGGGAATGGCGATCGCCGGCGATCTGCTGCAAGCGAACCGCGCGGTACTGGAGCGTCGCCTGCGCGATTTGGGGCTGCTCCAGGGCGTCAACGACGCCGAGGCGATGAAGCGCTTGCGCCCGCGTTTCGAGCCTTCCGCGGAAACCGCGGGGGAAGATTGATATGTACTGGAGCGCGCTACACGCCTCCGTTTTGGCGCAGGCGTTCGAAAAAGTCCTCGGGGCGCCCGAAAGCGGTTCGACGGCCTTCGCGCGCTGCTTGTCGGGCGAGGCCGCCCGCGCTCTCGCCGGGGACGAGTCGTTCGCTCCCGAAGGGTGGACGGTTTCCCGCATCGCAGATCGGGAAAGCGATCAGAAGCGGACCATCGCCGCCGACCGCGCCGTCGAAATGCGCGAGGAGAAGGGCGCTGCCGTGCTTTTCCTGGTCGATACCGAGCAGGCCGGCGCGGGCATGGACGGCATCTACAGCGCGGCGCGCGAAGTGCAGGAAGGCGAACTTTTCCAGGAAGCCGCGCGGCTGGCCGCGGGCGAAGTGACGCGCCGCTTGTCCCGCGAGTCCCGCCTATGGGCCGAGCGCGCAAGAAGTGCGGCCCGCGGGCGCGGCGGCCTCTCGCCGTGGGCGGAGTTCGATTTCCTCTGCCGCATCGCGGCACAGGGACGCCCGCCCGGCGCCTGTCTGCACCGGGTCGGGCTGTGGCCCGTCCGTGAGTCCCGAGGGGCCGAGGGGCTGAACGCGGCGGACGACCTGGCCGTTTCGCGCCTGTTCGTGGATCGCCTGCTCGGCCCGGCGGTCTCCGGCCTCTCCCCGGCCAAGCGGATCGAGTCTCTGCGGCTGCTCGACCCTTCCGCGAAACAGCTTGCCGAGCTGGAGAATTTTTTGCGCGCGGCGGCGGTGCGGCCGCTGCTCGACGCCCTGGAGCATCTCGCCGACAAGGAGCATCTCTGGGTCAACGCCCTGCCGATCGAAACCTCCGCATCCGAGATTCAGTCGATCGAGTTGATCCCTTGGCATACCGCGAATGGCAAGATAGCCAAGTGGTCGGGATTGCAGGCCGGGGGTAGCGAACCCGAAGATCCGCCCGTTTTCATCCTGGACCCGGAAGCTACAGGCAAAAACCGCTATTCCGCTCTCGAAGTCAGGTGGAAAGCGCGCCCGGCGAACCTGGAAAAGGACGCCGCGCAATACCGCATCGCGGTTGTCAGCGACCAGCAGGAAGAACTCGCCTCCGGGCAAGTCTCCCACTCGGCGCGAAAGGAAGAAAAGTTTCGCTTCGGCAACGACGATTTCGCCGAGTTGAGCGAGGATGCGGTGATCGCGGCCAGGGTCATCGTTTCCGTTATCGGCGTCGAGTCGGTCGAGCCGCGGGAAAGCGAAGAGTTCATCATCCGCATCGGGGAAGCCCCCGGCGAAGAACCGCCCGGGGTCGGCAGGCCGGTTCGCGCGTTCAGCGAAGGGCTGATCGAACTCGAAGATCGGAAAACGATCTCGGCTCTCGTTGCTTCGCGGGGCAGCCTGCTTGCCGAGGAGAACGCTGTCCGCACCGACGCCAAGGGCTTTCTGTCGTGGCGGACGGCGAAACCGCGCAAGAGTTTTCGGGTGTTCCAGCCGCCCTTGATCCGCGAAGTGGAAAAGCAATGGGCCGCTAAGCAGGGCATGATCGGACGCTGGCGGGTCAAGGCGCGCGCTTCCGGCGAGCGCGCCAGAGCCCCGGAGTTCGTGCCTTTCGAAGCCCCGCAGGCCGCGCCCGCGGCGGTCTCCTGGGAGCGCGCGACGGAGGCAAGCCGCCGCATGGCGGAGCGGTTCGCCGCCTGCGGAGGCGGTGCCGGGCAGGTTTACGACGACAGCGAGACCAAGACCTTCGATGCGGTCAAGGAATATCTGCTGGCCTGGAGCAAGCTCCTGGAGGACGGCGGCCCGCGTCTGGTTCTGGCCCATACGGTCGAGGTGCAGTCTCTTTCAGGGCGGACGATCGGCCTGATCGTTTTGCCCAGTCACCCACTGCGTATGGCCTGGCTGGCCGCGTACGACAATCTGCTGCTGCACACGGCTTTCGACGGGGGCAAAAAAGCGGCCCCCAACCCCAAGGAAATTCTACAGGAATGCGCCGCCCTGGACGGCGCGATGTTTCCGGCCATGCTCCCCGGATTGGAAGACGAGACTTCCTTCGTTTTCGTCGATACGCTCGGTTTCCACGCCGCGGGCATGGTCCTCGACAACGAAAAGGCGCCCAAGGCCGCCGCTGCAATCCTCTCCCGCGCACTGAACGGAACCGCTGACGAGAGCGCCGCGCCGACGGCAGGGGAAAGCGTTTCCCAGGCGTTGGCAAAAGAGATTGCCGCCTACATGGGTAGCCGCGGCGCACCGCGGCTGCTGCACGTCCACGCGCTCAAAGCCGGAGACGGCCTGACCGTGACGCGCGCGCTCGGAGCCACCCGCAAGCTTTTCACGGGCGCCGCGGACGGTGAAGACCCTGAAGATATGGAAGCGGACGCAGGCCGCGAGCAGCCGCCGGCTTTCGTGCTCGAGTTCTATTCGCCGATCGGTCAGCGCGGCATTGCCGGGCGGTTCATCGCCGAAGCGCAGGAAAAGCGCCGCCG
Organism: uncultured Bryobacterales bacterium; assembly: GCA_958295955.1. GTDB lineage: Bacteria > Acidobacteriota > Terriglobia > Bryobacterales > UBA6623 > CATQHP01. The sequence goes on from OY282420.1 coordinate 694,126, forward strand.
CGGCGCGGGCGTTTTGCCCGAAAAAGACCGCTGGATACTGGAATCCCGCAGCCTGCCCGGCGGCGTCAACCTGCCCTCGCTGCGCTGGGCGCGCAAGGACGAGCCTTATCCTCAAAAGGCCGCGCATCTGGCGCTGGCCTTCGATCTGCTGGAGCCGCGCGTCGTCGTCGAAAACGGGGCGGGGGAGAAGCCCGCCGATCCGCCGTTCCATGCGTTCGGCCTGCTTTCCTGTCTGCGCAAGGAATACGTCCGCGAGCCGCTGCCGGCGTGGCGCGCTTCGGTCCCTCTGGCGCTCAAAGGCGAGAAACACCCTTCGGGCCGGATGCATACCGACCGCTTGATGAGCTTGCAGCGCGTCGTGCAAAGAGCGGTCGCCCGCAACCTCGACCCCGAGGCGGAGCAGGCGCTGCTGCAAACTGAACTCCCGCCGGAAAAAGCGGAGAGCTTGCGCAAGTTGCACCGCCTGTGCGACAGGGTGATTGCCCTCGACCGCAACGCGGGCATCGAATACTTCGATTCGCCGGGGGAAGACACAGAGACCTGCGGCAAACATACGGTCGATTGCATTCCGGAATTCGGCGGCCCGCAATGGGTCGTCTCGACCGGCAATGCCGAGGAAATCCGCGATGCGGCCGCCGCCGCGCTCCAGCGGGACGGCCTCGACCGCGGGCGAGCCGCATTTCTCGTCGAGCAACTCAAGGCGTTGAGCGGACGGCTGTGCCTGCGTCTGACCGCGCAGGAGCAGCCCGTTTCAGATATCGTGGCGCTGACCTTCGGCAGGGCGCATTGCCTCGCGGAGTCCGACGGCCCGGACAGCGAGCGCCTGCCGCCCCTGGACAACGGCTTCTTTGTCCCAACGGCCGATATCCATGAACTGCTGCCGCCCCTGGAAAAGCACAAGGACGCCGCCGGCCTTATCCACGTATCGGCTGCAACGCGCAGGGCGGGATTGCGGTTCCGTTTTATCAGGGCGAAGCATCGCCGGCGCCTTCGCGAGGCGCGCGACCCGCAGACGCTGAACGACATGCACAAGCAGATCGAAGCCCTGCGCAAGGAGTGGGACAAATGGAGCGGCGTCGAAGGCGTTTGCGGCGCCTTCCGCGCCGTTCGCCGGGCAAAGCTCGCCCGCGTGCTGCGTTTTTACAACGAAAGAGCGCGCCGGCATTACCTCGAGCAAGACGGATACGCGCTCCTCGCCTCCGAAATCGACCGCATGATCGAAAAAGGCGGCGAGTACGGCTTCGACGGCAGGCCGGGAGGGGATCAAGTGTGGATTTTCTGTCCTGAATACGCCGGGGAACGCCCCCTGCGCATCTCTCCCGAGAGATGGAGCGCGCACATCTTCCTGTTCGGCCCGGGGCGGATAAGCTGAAGTGTGCCCGCGCCCGCGACTTACCCTTCAATCTGTGTTGCGGCGCAGGCACGGGGGCGCGGCCCGGACCTTTCCGGGCAGACCCTGCGGGACTATCAACTGCTCGTCAACGTCTCCGAGCGGGAAGCGTTGGAGCGTTCGCGGGCGCCGTATTTCCTGTGGCTGGCCGGCGGCGCGGCGCTCAAGCCGCAGACGCTCGAAGAATGCGCGTGGGGCTTGCAGGACGCCGATTGGGTGACTTGGCTCGACACCGGAACGGCGCCGCCGCCCTCGCTGCGGCGTTGCGCCGGGCCGCTGGGGGTCTCGCGGCGGGTGCTGGAGCAGCCCGAGTCGAAGCGCAGCGGCCGCGTGCGCCGCTTGCCCTGGAAATGCCGCGTGGACCCGGGCGCGCGGCCGCCGCTCCCCGTCCCGTCCGCGCCGCCCGCTCTGCGCTCGTCTCCACCCCCCACTAGTTCGATTGCGCTGCGCGTCAAGGAACGCCTGAACGCGCTTGCCGGCAGACCGCTCTTCGACCTCGGCCCTTATCTCGCCTCGCGGCCGCGCGCGGCGCTGATCGCGGGCCGGCTCGTCGAGCCCCTGGACTACACGCTTCCGCCAAAGGGGCCGCGCAAGCGCCTCGGCATCTTCATCCGGAACTCCGAGGCCGGCGCGCTCGTTGAGATCGCGGGGCAAGTGGACCGCTCGCGCGTCGAAATCATCGCCGCCGGCCCGCGCAGCGGTCTAGCCGGCGCGGACCACGTTTACGACGCCGCCAACCTTGCGCCGCCCAAGTTGACCGCGAAATTGCTGTATTCCCTGGCGCTGAATTGGGAGTTCGACGCCTTGCTCATACAGGGCGTGCCGGAAGCCTATGCGCTGCTTCCCGCTCTCAAGGAAAAGCTCCCCGGTCTGCGCGCGGCGGACGTGCTGCACGGCGGCGAAGATTGGGATTTGTTCTCGGCCTCGCTCGATGTCGACGACTGCCTCGACCGCCGGGGGGCGCTCTCTGAGACAGTGAAAGACCGCCTGTGGGCAATGAACGTTCCCGCAGAACGCATCGTTCTCATTTCCAACGAGCGCTGCCGCGCTTTGCCGGCAGCTTTGCTGGAGGATCGCTGACGCGCCGCCGGCGCCTACAGCCCTTCCTCTTTCGCCAAGATCTCCTTCATGATCTCCGACGTGCCCGCGCCGATGGTATAGAGCCGCACGTCGCGCCAGATGCGCCCGATCGGGTATTCCGTGGTGTAGCCGAAGCCCCCGAAGATCTGCTGGCAGTCGTATGTCAGGCGCTGGGCAAGCTCGGTGGCGAAGAGCTTGGCCATGGTGATCTCGCGCTGCGCCTGCTTGCCGCCGTTCATCCGCTCGACGGCATGGTAGGTCAGTTGGCGGGAAGCCTCCACGCTCGCCAGATGCTCGGCGAACCTGTGCCGCCAGACCTGGAAGCTGCCTACCGGTTGCCCGAACGCATGGCGCTCCTTGCCGTAGCGGACGGCCAACTCGAGCGCGCGGTCCATGAGCGCGTTGGTCATCAGCGCGGTCGCCAACCGCTCGCCCTGGAAATGCTCCATGATGTAGTAGAAGCCTTGATTCCTTTCGCCCAGGATGTAGCGCTTGGGGATGCGGCACTCGTCGAAGAAAAGCTCGCAGGTGTCGGAAGCCGCGTTGCCGACTTTCTTGAGCTTCCTGCCAACCCGGTAGCCCTTGACGCCGGTCGGGAAAACCACCATCGAGATGCCCTTGTGGCGGTGCTCGGCGGTGCGCACGGCGAGCAGGATGTAGTCCGCCGTTGCGCCGTTGGTGATCCACAGTTTTTGTCCGCTGATGACCAGGTCGCCGCCGTCCTCGCGCGCCGCGGTGCGCATGGCGGCGACGTCGGAGCCGCAGCCGGGCTCGCTGATGCCGAGCGCCCCGACCGACTCGCCCGCCACCGCCGGCCGCATGAATTCGCGCTTGATCTCGTCCGAGCCGAGCTTGTCGAGCAGCGGGATCGCCAGGTCCATCTGGTCGAGCAGTCCGATGTTGAGGCTGGGAAAATCGGTGTAACGCAGCGCGTCGTAGGCTGCCGCCGAGGCCCACCAGTCCATGCCGGCGCCGCCGTGGGCGGGGTCGATGCGGATGCCGAACAGGCCCAGATCGGCGGCCTTGCGGAAGAGTTCCCGCGGGTACTCGCCGGCGTCCTCCCATTCGTGCGCGTAGGGGGCCACCTCTTCCAGGCAGAAGCGCTTCACCGAGGCGCGGAAAAGCTCGTGCTCCTCGGTAAAAGGGGGATACGGGGCCGGGTCGGCGGCGCTGCGGTCGGTCGCGGTCATGGGCGCTGACTCGATTATAGGACTCCGGCGAATCGGGGTGGGCCGGGTCGAGCGCATGCGCGCCGGAGCGGCTAAGATAGGGAGATCGTGCATACGCACGCCCACAACCGCCTGACCGGACGCAAGCTGGCGATTTCGCTTTGGGTCACGGCCGCCTTCATCGTCATCGAGTTTGCCGCCGGCATCCGCGCCGACAGTCTGGCGCTGCTCTCCGACGCCGGCCACAACTTCACCGACGCGCTGGCTCTGGGCCTCGCCTGGCTTGCCGTTTGGCTGCAAGCCCGGCCTCCCGACGAATCGAAGACCTTCGGCTATCACCGCGCCGGCGTCCTGGCGGCTTTCGTCAACGCGCTCACGCTGGTCGTGTTGGCGCTGTTCATCTTCTACGAGAGCTACGAACGCTTTGCGGCGCCGCGCGTGGTTCAGGAAGACATCATGATCGCCGTCGCGGCCGCCGGCTTGGTGGTGAACGTCGTCGTGATGATCGCGTTGCATGCCGACAGCAAGCGCGACCTCAACATCCGCGGCGCCTTCATGCACATGCTGGGCGACGCGCTTTCGTCGCTGGGCATCATCGCCGGCGGATTCGCCATCGCCGCCACGGGGCTGCCCTGGATCGACCCGCTGCTCTCAGTGCTGATCGCCGTGTTGATTCTTTGGAGCGGCTGGGGCATCGTTCGGGAATCCCTGAACATTCTGCTGGAGGGACTGCCCCGCGGCATGATCCGCGACGAAGTGCATAGTTCGCTGTGCGGCGTGGAGGGCGTCATCGACGTTCACGACCTGCACATCTGGAGCCTGTCGTCGCATTCGCACGCGCTAAGCTGTCACGCCGTTATCGCCGACCGGCCGCTGTCATCCTCCGCGGCGATCCTCGAACGCATCAATCACGTTCTGGAAACCCGCTTCGACATCCACCATGCGACCGTGCAATTCGAGCACCGGCGCTGCGAACGCTCGGAGGAAATCTGCTCCGAACGCTAGAAAACGCCGGCGCGGGCCGCAAACGCCTCATCCCTTCTCTTCCGCTTCCAGCACCTTATTCAGCCGCCGCCTGTGCCGCTCCTCTGTGCCGGCGCGCGCCGTCAGAAAGGCCGCGGCCACTTCCCAGGCCAGGGCCGCTCCGATGATCCGCCCGCCGAGGCAGAGCACGTTCATAGCGTCGTGCTCGACGCCCTGCCGGGCCGAATAGGTGTCGTGGCAAAGGCAGGCGCGGACGCCCTTGCGCTTGTTCGCCGCCACGCAGGCGCCGACGCCGCTGCCGCAAACGACAATGCCGCGCTGCGCCTCTCCGCGGCGCACTTTCTCCGCGACCGCGCCCGCGAAATCGGGGTAGTCGTCGGCGGCGTCGAAGGCGTAAGCGCCCACGTCCGCCAGTTCGTATCCGGCGGCCGCGAGCTTTTCGGCAAGCGTGCGCTTGAGCTCGAAACCGGCATGGTCGGCCCCGATCGCAATTTTCATAAGCGTTCGATTGTACCCCTTCCCACCGGGCGGAGAGCAATGCGCCGGCGCGATTTCTTGAGCTCTCCGCTATCTGCCGGCGCCCGTGTTCTTATACTGAAGACATTCTCGGCGTTCGAGGCGCGCCGCCAACCTTGCAATCCACTATCCGCTATCGGCTATCCGCCAAGTTCTTCGCTCTCGCTCCGGCGCTCGCGGTCTGCGTCCTGCTTGCGCCACGGGCGCGGCCGCAAAGCTCTGCCGGGCGGCTCTCCGGCACGGTCGTCGATGCGACTGGAGCGGCCATTCCCGGCGCTTCGGTGCTCGTCCGCAACGAATCCACCGGAGTCGAGCTGCAACTTGAATCCAACGCCGCGGGCGGCTACACTGCCGTTTCACTGCCGGCGGTTTTGTACGCGTTGGAAATTTCGGCGGACGGCTTCAGCAGTCAAATCCTGCGGGGCATCAAAGTCGATGTCGCCGCCGAGACCGCGGTCCCGCCGGTCGCCTTGCAGGTGGGCGCGGCCGACTTCGCCATCGAAGTCGTCGCTTTGGCCGGCGGCGTCCAATCCGCCAACGCCGAGCTGACCAAAACGGTCACGCAATCGCAGATCGACAATCTGCCGATCATCGGACGCAACCCGCTCGACCTGGTCGGCTTGCAGGCCGGCGTCAACTATTCGGGCGCCGTGCCGACCACCATCAACGGACAGCGCACCTCGTCCAGCAACGTCACCTTCGACGGCATCAACATTCAGGACAACTTCATCCGCACCAACAGCCTCGACTATCTCCCCAACCGCGCCACCATCGATCAGGTCGCCGAGTTCACGCTGACCACCCAGAACGGCAACGCCGCGGGCAGCGGCGGCTCGTCGCAGGTCAACTTCGTCTCCCGCGCGGGGGGAACCGAGTTCCACGGAAACTTCTACGGGCACAATCGCAATTCCGCTCTTTCCGCCAACGAGTGGTTCAGCAACCGTGACGGCCTCGACAAGCCTTTTCTCAACCGCTGGCAGGCGGGCGCCTCGCTGGGCGGCCCGCTGATCGAAAACCGGCTGTTTTTTTACGCGAACTACGAAGCGTTCCGCGAGCGCGCCGACACCCTGGTCAATGAGGTCGTGCTCACCGCGGCGGCCCGCCGCGGCATTTATACCTACGTCGGCAACGACGAGCGCAAGCACATCGTCAACGTGCTCAACATGCAGGGACTGACCGTCGATCCTCAGGCGCAGACCCTGCTCGACGCAATCCCCGGCCCGGAAAGCATCAACAATTTCGACGTCGGCGACAGCGACGGCGCCATCGTCCGCAACACCGCCGGCTACCGTTTTCTCTCGAACGACGACAGCAACCGCGACTCCGTGCTGAGCCGCTTCGATCTGGCCGCCGACGACCGCAGCCAGTTCAGCGGCACGTACCAGTTCACGCGCGAGGACAACGACCGTCCCGACATCGAAGCCGGCTTTCACGCCGACCCCGTCGTCAGGGACTTCGGACGCACCCAACTGGTCTCCATCGGCTGGCGCTGGAGCCCCGGGCCGCGCTGGTCGAACGAATTACGCGGCGGGTTCAACTTGTCGCCCGGCGATTTCCGCAATTTCGAAAACCGCGGCGCGGCGGACATCGGCGGGTTCCTGTTCACCAACCCTGTCGTCAACTTCGACAACCAGGGGCGCAACACCGACACGTTCAACCTGATGGACAACGCCTCGGTCATCCGCGGCAAGCATTCCCTGCGCTTCGGCTTCTGGTCGCAACGCGTGCTCGTCGAGAGCTTCAACTTCAATGGCGTCCGCCCAGCGTTCGACATCGGCATCAGTCTGGACAGCCCGTTCCCGCTCGGCAGCCGCAATTTTCCCGGCGGAGCGAGCGGCGGACAGATCGCCCGCGCGGAAGACCTGCTGGCGACCCTCGCGGGAATCCTCGGCTCGGCCGAGCAGACGTCCAACATCCGCGACCAGACCTCCGGTTTCGTGCCCGGCCTGGAACTGCGCCGCCGTTACAGTTTCAACAGCCTCGCGGCCTACGTCAGCGACAACTGGAAAATCGCCCCGCGCCTGACGGTCGAGCTCGGCCTGCGCTGGGACTACCAGGGCCGCTTCAACGAGCGCGGCGGCCTCATGCTCAGCCCCGTCGAGGGCTCCGGCGGACTGATCGAAACGCTGCTGAGCGACGCCGTGCTCGATTTCGCAGGACCCGGCTCCGGGCGCACCCTCTACAACCGCGACTTCAATAATTTTGCGCCGAACTTCGGCATCGCTTACGACCCGTTCGGCGCCGGCAAGACGGTCATCCGCGCCGGCTACGGCATTCACTTCGTGAACGACGAAATCGTGGGCGCCGCGCGCAACGCGGTCGATGCCAACGACGGCTTGGTCGGCCGCTTCAGCGATCCCTCGACCGCGCTGTTCCTGAGCGATCCCCTGCCCGATCTTCCCGTACCCGAGTTCAAGGTGCCCCGCACGGCCGCCGAAAATTTCGCCGCCGATCCCTACGCGGCCATTTTCGGCATCGACCCCAACCTGCGCACGCCCTACGTCCAGGAATGGCAATTCAGCATCCAACACGAGATTCTGCCGGGGACCATCGTCGAAGCGCGCTACCTGGGGAACAAGGGGACGAAGCTGCTGCGCGGTTTCGATTACAACCAGGTCGATATTTTCTCCAACGGGTATTTCGACGACTTCCAGCGCGCCCGCTCCAACGGTTTCCTGGCCCTTGCGGCGAGCGGGGAGTTCAACCCGCAGTTCGATGCGCAAGTGGCGGGCAGCCAACCTTTGACGTTTTTCCCTCTTCTGCCGTCCGGAGGCGTGCTAACGCACCCGACGATTCAGGGACTGATTCGCAGCGGCCAGCCCGGAAGCTTGGCCGGACTCTACATCGTCAACCGGCTGACCGACGCCGATGCGGATTTTCGCCGCAACCGCGCCGCGCTTCCGGCCGATATGGTCACCAATTTCTCCAACAGCAGCTACCACGCGCTGCAACTCGAAATCGGCCGGCGATCCCGCAAAGGTCTCGGCTATCAACTCAACTACTCGTTTTCGAAAGTGCTTACCGATTCCAGCGGCGTCAGCCAGGTTCGCTTCGATCCCTTCCTCGACATCCATTCGCCGGATATCGAGCGCGGCCGCGCCGACTTCGACATCACCCACGTCGTCAACGGCAACGCGGTCTGGGAGCTTCCCTTCGGCCGCGGCAAGCGCTGGAGCCGCCCCGGCCTTGACAACTGGATCGGCGGTTGGAGCCTCGGCAGCGTCCTGACCTGGCAAACGGGCGCGCCGATTTCAATCTACTCCGGCCGGGGAACCCTCAACCGCAGCGGGCGCTCGGGCAAGAACACCGCCGACACGGCGCTCGACCTGAACAGGCTGCGGGAAGTCGTCAGCTTGCGCATGACCCCCGACGGCCCGTTCATGGTCGACCGCGGCGCGATCAACCCCCGCGACAACTCCGGCGTTGCGCCCGACGGCGAGCCGCCTTTCGACGGGCAACTCTTCTTCCATCCCGACGCGGGCAAGCTCGGCGTCCTGCAGCGCAACCTGCTCAACGGCCCGTCGTCCTTTACGCTCGACCTCGCGCTGGGCAAGGAAACCGAAATCGGCGAGGGGCGGAGCCTCAAGTTCGGCGCCAAAGTCGCTAACATTCTCAACCACCCGGTCTTCTACGCGGGCGACCAGAACATCGGCAGCAGTCAATTCGGCCGCATCGGCAGCACTCTGGTGGACGCCAGAGTCGTCGAGCTCTACCTGCGCTACAGCTTCTGAGCGCCCGGGCCGGGCCGCCGGCATTCGGCAATCCCCCTTGCCCTAAAATGGTGAGTTCGTTATGGAACTCAAGATTCTGGTTTTGCCGGGCGACGGCATCGGCCCGGAAGTCACGCGCGAGGCGGTTCGCGTCCTCGAGCACGTTGCGGACAAGTGGGGGCATGCGCTGACTCTGCGCGAGGGTCTGCTGGGCGGCGCGGCGATTCACGCCGCCCGGACGCCGTTTCCCGACGAGACGAAGGCGCTCGCGCTCGAAACCGACGCCACGCTGCTGGGGGCCGTGGGCCTGCCCGAGTTCGACGAGCTTCCGCCGTCGCAGCGCCCCGAGAAGGGACTGCTCGACATTCGCAAGGCGCTCGACGTTTACGCCAATCTGCGCCCGGTGCAGGCTTACGAGAGTCTGCTCGAGTCGTCTCCGCTCAAGAACGCCATCGTCCGCGGAACCGACATTCTGATCGTCCGCGAGCTTACCGGCGGCCTGTATTTCGGGCAGCCCAGGGGCATCAGCGGCTCCGGCGCGGGCGAGACGGCGGTCAACTCGATGGTTTACCGCCGTTCCGAGATCGAGCGCGTCGGGCGCATGGCCTTCGATCTGGCGCGCAAGCGCGGCAAGCGGCTTACTTCGGTCGACAAGGCGAACGTGCTCGAAAACTCGCAGCTTTGGCGGCGGACGATGACCCGGCTGGCCGCGGACTACCCCGATGTCGCGTTGGACCACCTGCTGGTCGACAACTGCGCGATGCAGTTGATCCTACGGCCGAGCTCGTTCGACGTGCTGGTGACGGAGAACCTGTTCGGCGACATCTTGAGCGACGAGGCTTCGGTGCTGGCCGGGTCGATCGGCATGCTGCCCTCGGCGTCGATCGGCAAGCGGCTGCCGAACGGCGTTTGGCGCGGGCTTTACGAACCGGTCCACGGCTCCGCGCCCGACATCGCCGGGCAAGGCAAAGCGAACCCTCTGGCGGCGATCGGCTCGGCGGCGGCGATGCTGCAATACAGCTTCGGACTGCTCGAGGAAGCCGCGGCCGTCGAAGCGGCGGTGAGGCGGACGCTCGCCGCGGGCCGCGTCACGGCGGACCTGAAGCCCGCCGGAGAGCCGGCGACGACCGAGCAGGTCGGGCAAGCGGTGCGCAACGCGATCGACCCGCCGCGCGCGGCGCGGGGCTGAACGGGCAGGCTTGGCATCCCTGCCGGCCTTCAAGCCCGCTCCTCCGCGCCCCCCGGTCTTGCCGCTTCGGCAATACGGAACTGCGACAGCCCCCGAGGGTAAACGTTTCCGGCGATAGCGTCAGAACTCCAGCCGGAGCGCAAGCTGCGACACGCGGCCGCCCGTGCCCCGCAAAGTGCTGGCGATGCGTCCGAATCCGCCGCGCCCCCGCCGCTCTTCCGGATTGGCGAACTGCGGATGGTTCGGAAAGTTGAAGAAGTCGGCTCGAAACTGCATGCGGAGCTGCTCGCTGAAGTTGAACCACTTGTGTACCGAGAAATCGATGTTCGCCAAACCCGGACCGCAACAAAGCGAGCTCGGACTGCTGCCGAACACGCCGGCGCCCGGCGCTGCGAACAATGCCGTGTCAAAAAACGTTTCGCCCTTGACGTTGTCCCGCCACCCGGACAGTTGGACCGGGTCTCCCAGAATGTTGGGACGCTGGCTCGCGGCATACGCGTTGCTGCGATTGGTGTTCTCGATGACCACGAAAGGCGAGCCGGTACGGAACTCGGTAATCAGCCCGACGCCCCAACCTCCGGCGACGGCGTTCAGCAAGCCGCCGGAGATGTTGAACTTGCGGCCCTTGCCGAACGGCAACTCGTAAACCGAGCTGAGAGCCAACCGGTGGCGGATATCGCTGCCCGAATACCCCCTGTCGAGGTGACGCAACTCCTTGTGCTGCTCGCGGTTGCCCTGAAACTCCGAGAGTTCCGACCCTGCTTCCACGTCATCCAGGTACTTCGCCCACGTGTAGTTCATGAGCATGTTGAAGCCGCCCGAGTAGCGCTTTTCTATTTTCAGATTGCCTGAGTGGTAGGCCGAGTTGCCCCAGTCCGCCGATCTTTGGCTGATGTTGTTGAAGGTCGGAAACAACCGCGCTTGTTGCGACTGCCGGCTCGGTCCGAGCCCATTGACGAGCGGTGTCTGGTTCCAGTTCGTGTTGGCCCCTCCCAGTCGATGGCCTATGTTGGCTATGTAGGTTCCTTCGATGAGAAAGTCGTTCGGCAGTTGCCGCTGAATTCCGAAGTTCCACTGCTGCACCATCGCGCTGCGATGCTCCTTGCGGAAGAACTGAGGGGAGATGAGAGGGCGCTGTCCGAACTGCACCGAGCCGAAGCCGGGGCCGAGTTCCGCGGCGGCCGTCGCCGGCATGCCGTCCATCAGCGAGAACGCCCGGGTGAACCCTCCATCCGGGGACGTGAAGTTCCCTTGCGTGCTGAAACCGAGGGAGAAAGCGTTGGGCACCGCCCCCCTGTAGGCACCGTAGTAGTTGATGCCGTACCCGCTTCGAATCACCGTATTCTCGTCCACTCGATAGGCGAACCCGAACCGCGGGCCGAGGGCGCCCTTATAGGTATCGTGCGAATACTTGCCGAGATTGTCCCGGCCGAAGAACGTGACTACGCCCGGAAGCCCCGAAACCGGGTTGATTGCGTTCCAGTCGAAGCCGTTCATGCGGTTGTTGCGGTCCCACAGCGGCGTGTCCACTTCGTAGCGGAGACCGATGTTCAACGTGAGCTTCGAAGTGACCCTCCAGTCGTCTTGGACGAAGACGCCGAAATAGTCGGTCCGGCGGTCGAGTATGTCGGCGTCATTGATATCCGCCGAGGTCACGTGGCCCAGCAGCAACTCCGCCGTTCCGACGCCCGTCGCGCGATTCCCGAAGACGAATTGGCCGCCGGTACGGTTGTTCTGGTCGTCTATATTTCGGGAGTACCGCCAGTTGAAGCCGTACTTGATCTGGTGAGAACCTCGGATCCAGGTCTGATTCTGGTTGATCTCGATCGTGCGGATAGGCGTCTGGAGCCGCTCTTGATTGCCGGGCACGAGAGGCGTCAGCCCGTTGACGTTGATGCGCGCAAACGATTCCGGGTTGACGCCGCCGATGCCGAAATCTCCGTTCTTGCCTGAATTCCGCGCCGCCGAGCGGTTAATGTGCAGGCGGTCGCCCCAGTTGAACCGGAACTCGTTGATGATTGTCGGCGAGAAGTTGTGGATCCAGTTGACGGTCGTGTTGTGATGCCGGTTCTGGCGGATGCCGGCCCGCGGGTCGGCGAAGTCGTTCGGATAAACCGCGGGAATGTTCTGCGGGGCTTTCACGTGCATGAAGCGCACCGAGACGCGGTCGATATCGGATATGTTGTGGTCCCACTTGGCCGTGTAGTAGTTCTGATCCAGGCCATTCGAAGCGTTGTTCCTGTAGTTGTTCGCCGGCGCTCCGGTGATGTCTCCCTCCACGTTCGGGTCCGGGTATAGGCCGATGATGCGGGCTGCAATGGGATCGATTCGGGCTTGCGGAATGGTATTGTTGGGGAACGTTCCGCCCATGGGGTCGTTCAGCGTCAATCCCGCGCGATTCGAGAAATTTCCGGTTTTTTCGATCGCGTGCGGAACATCGTCGCCCGAGTACGTAACCCCGTCGCGGCGGCGCGCTCCTTCGTAATTGAAGAAGAAGAACGACTTGTTCTTGGCGATCGGTCCGCCGAGCGATCCGCCGAAGATGTTGTAACGCAGCGACGCTTTATCGCGGGCGAAGAAAGACCGCGCGTCCATCGCGTCGTTGCGGAAGAACTCGTACACGGCGCCGTGGTATTCGTTCGTTCCGCTGCGCGTCGTCATCACGATGAAGCCGCCGCCGGCGCGGCCGAATTCGGCGGAGTAGTTGCTCGTCTCGGCCTTGAACTCTTGCAGGGACTCGGCAGGAGGATTCAAACCCAACTGCTGCGTGCCGATCGCCATGTTCTGAACGACCGATCCATCCAGCGTCCACATCTGATTCTGCGACCGCCCGCCCGCCATCGAGAATTTCGGAATCTGTTCGCCGCCGTCCTCCGAGCGGAACGAGATGTTCCCCAGCAGCCGTACGAGCGAAGCGCTGCGGCGGCTGATCATGGGCATGTTGAAAACGGTTTCGCGTTCAATGAACTGGCCGACCGAAGAAGTCGACGCCTCAAGCTGCGGCGTTGTCGCCTCTACCGTGATGACTTCGGTCAATTCGCCGATTTCCATCTGCACGTTAACCGAGCGCGTCGTTCCCGTTTCGAGAATGACGCCCGTCTGGTTCGACGTCTTGAACCCGGCGACCTCGGTCTGCAGCGAGTAAACGCCCGGAGCGACGTAGGGAAAGACATACACTCCGACTTCGTTACTTTCGGAAGTCGCGGTCACTCCGGTGGCCACGTTGCTCAACGTCAACTTGGCGCCCGGTATCGCCGCGCCCGTTGTGTCGGTAACGGCGCCGGTCAGGCGGCTTTGATCCTGAGCCCAAGAGACTCCCGCGGTCAGCACAAGCAGAAGAACGGCGCCGGCCAAGCGGCTCGCCCAAGAAAAATTCGTATTCCTCACCATGATCCCCTCCCCCAAGATAAGGCGCTGCCCGCCACAGCGGGGTTACTTGCCCGGGTGTAATTCCCTCCGACCGGGACGGCAAAGCTCCGTCGCGCTCCGATTCATAGCCGAAACGACTTCGTTTTGATAAGATGTACGAGAAACTGCCCGTTGGCGGGCAGGTCGGCGACTTCGCCTCCTCGGCCGGGTGACGGGCCCCGTGCAGCGCCCGAGAGCGCAATACGCTTCAGCGGCCGCGGCCCATCGCCGTCAATGCGGGAAATTTTATGACCAAAACGTTCGGACTGCCTGCGGCGCAGGGCCTCTATAACCCTCGCAACGAGCACGACGCCTGCGGCATCGGCTTCGTCGCCAACATCAAAGGCAACGCGACGCACAAGATCGTCGAGCAAGGCGTCGAAGTGCTGGTGAACCTCACGCACAGGGGGGCGTGCGGCTGCGACCCGGAAACCGGCGACGGCGCCGGCCTGCTGGTGCAGCTTCCACATGAATTCTTCCGCAAGGAAGCGCAGTCCGGCGGGTTCGCCCTGCCCGCCCCCGGCGAGTACGGCGCCGGCATGGTGTTCCTGTCAGCGAAGGCGGACGAGCGCCGCGCAGCGCAGCGGATGGTCAACGAGGTCGTCGAGCGCGAGGGGCAAAAAGTGCTGGGCTGGCGCGAGGTGCCGACCAATTCGCGGACGATCGGCTGGCTGGCCCGCGAGAGCGAGCCGAGCATCCTGCAAGTGTTTATCGGCAAGGGCGACGGCACCGCGCTGCGCGGCGATGCCTGGGAGCGCAAGCTGTACATCATCCGCAAATCGACCGAGAACGAGGCGAAACGCCGCGGGCTGGCGCGTTATTACCCCTCTTCGATGTCGTCGCGGACGATTTGCTACAAGGGCCTGCTGCTGGCGCCGCAGATCTTCCAATACTACCCGGATATGGGCGACTCCGACTTCAAATCCGCCGTCGCTCTCGTCCACCAGCGTTTTTCGACCAACACGTTTCCCACCTGGGAACGCGCGCAGCCTTTCCGCTACCTGGCGCACAACGGCGAGATCAATACCCTGCGCGGCAACGCCAATTGGATGCGCGCCCGCGAAGCCACGCTGCAAAGCGAATACTTCGGCGCGGACACCGAAAAGATCAAGCCGATCATCGACGAGAACGGCTCCGATTCAACGCAGATCGACAATGCGCTCGAACTGTTGATCCAATCCGGCCGCTCGACGGCGCATTCCTTCATGATGCTGATCCCCGAGGCATGGTCCTCGCACGAGCACATGGAAGATTACAAGAAAGCGTTCTACGAATATCACGCCACGATGATGGAGCCGTGGGACGGCCCGGCGTCGATCGTGTTCACCGACGGCCGCTACGTGGGCGGCTCGCTCGACCGCAACGGCTTGCGCCCCTCGCGCTATTGGGTCACCCACGACGACCTGGTCGTGATGGGTTCGGAAACCGGAGTCGTCGCGGAGATCAAGCCCGAAAACGTGCGGCTCAAGGGCCGCCTGCAGCCCGGACGCATGTTTCTGGTCGATATGCAGGAAGGCCGGATCATCGGCGACACGGAAATCAAGAGAGAAATTTCAAAGCGCAAGCCTTATGCGCAATGGCTGCGGGAGCATCTCATCCATTTGGACGATCTGCCGGCGCCGTCCGCCGTCAAGAAAACCGATTTCGAGACGCTGCTGCAGCGCCAACGCGCGTTCGGCTATACCCTGGAGCACCAGCGCATTCTGCTGGGACCCATGGCCGAAGCCGGCGCCGAGCCCATCGGCTCGATGGGCATCGATATTCCCCTGGCGTGCCTTTCCGAACGCCCGCAGTTGCTGTTCAGCTATTTCAAGCAACTCTTTGCGCAGGTGACCAATCCGGCCATCGATCCGATTCGCGAAGAGTTGGTGATGTCCACGGTGACTTATGTCGGCCCGCAAGGAAACCTGCTCGACGAACAGCCCGATCATGCGCACGTGATCAAGGCGCCGCTGCCGACCCTGACGAACGCCGACCTCGAGAAGCTGCGGCATCTGAGTCCCCGGGTGCGCTTGGGCTCGCGGACTTTGGCGGCCACGTTCAGCGTTGCCGAGGGCGCCGCCGGACTCGCCAAGGCGCTCGACCGCTTGTGCGTGGAAGCCGAGCAAGCCGCCGACGGCGGCGCCGGCGTATTGATCCTCTCCGACCGCGGCGTGGATGCCGAAAACGCGCCGGTCCCGTCGCTGCTGGCGTGCGCCGCGGTTCACCATCACTTGATCCGCGCCGCCAAGCGCGGCAAGGTCGGCATCATTGTCGAGTCCGGCGAACCGCGGGAGGTCATGCACTTCTGCTTGCTCGTCGGCTACGGGGCGAACGCGGTCAATGCCTACCTCGCCTACGAAACGATCGAAGAGCTGCACCGCCGGGGCATGCTCGCCCCGGGTCTGAGTCTCGAGCAAGCCCGCCGGAACTTCGCCAAAGCGATCCGCAAAGGCATGCTCAAGGTCATGTCGAAGATGGGCATTTCGACCGTGCAGTCCTATCACGGCGCCCAGATCTTCGAAGCGATCGGTCTGGCCCGCGAGGTAATCGACAAGTACTTCACCGGGACCACTTCGCAGATCGAGGGCGTCAACCTCGAAGCATTGGCGCGCGAGGCGCTGGAAAAGCACCGCCGGGCGTTTTTGCCGGTTACCGACGCCGACACGGAGCTCGAAGTCGGCGGCGAATACCAGTTCCGCACGCGGGGCGAGCAGCATTTGTTGAATCCGGAGACGGTTTCCAAGCTGCAGCGCGCCGTACGGCTCAATCACTGGGCGACGTACGAAGATTATTCGCAGACCGCCAACGACCTGAACAAGCAGCTCTGCACCTTGCGCGGCTTGTTCGACTTCAACTACTCGGCGGAGGAGGCGCCGCTGGACGAGGTTGAGCCGGCGGCGGAAATCGTCAAGCGCTTTTGCACCGGCGCGATGAGCTTCGGCTCGATTTCGGCGGAAGCGCACACGACGCTGGCCAAGGCAATGAACAAGATCGGCGGGCGCTCCAACACGGGCGAGGGCGGCGAAGACCCGGCCCGCTATTACGATGACCGCCGCTCGAAGATCAAGCAAGTCGCCTCGGGGCGCTTCGGAGTTACGGCGCACTATCTGGCCAACGCCGACGAGTTGCAGATCAAGATCGCGCAGGGCGCAAAGCCGGGCGAAGGCGGGCAGCTTCCCGGCCACAAGGTGGATGAAACGATTGCCTGGTTGCGGCACTCGACTCCGGGCGTCGGTTTGATTTCGCCCCCGCCGCACCACGACATCTATTCGATCGAAGACCTGGCGCAGCTCATCTTCGATCTCAAAAACTCCAACCGCGGCGCGAACGTCTCGGTGAAGCTGGTTTCGGAAGTCGGCGTCGGCACGGTGGCCGCGGGCGTTTCCAAGGGACGCGCCGACCTCGTGCTGATCTCCGGCCATGACGGCGGCACGGGCGCGTCGCCCGTCAGCTCGATCCGGCATGCGGGAACGCCCTGGGAGCTCGGCCTCTCCGAGACGCAGCAGGTTCTCGTCTTGAACGACCTGCGCGGGCGCATTCGCCTGCAAGTGGACGGCAAATTGCAGACGGGGCGCGACGTCGTGATCGGCGCTCTGCTGGGCGCCGACGAGTTCGGCTTCTCGACCATGCCTCTCGTCGCGATGGGCTGCATCATGATGCGCAAATGCCATCTGAACACCTGCCCGGTCGGCATCGCGACGCAAGACAAGGAGTTGCGCAAGAAGTTCGAAGGCTCTCCGGAAAACGTCGTGAACTTCTTTTTCTTCGTCGCCGAGGAAGTGCGCCGGATCATGGCCAAGCTGGGCTACCGCAAGTTCGACGAGATGATCGGGCAGGTCGGCCGCCTCGACGTGCGGGAAGCGGTCAATCACTGGAAGAGCAAGGGCCTCGATTTTTCAAAAGTGTTCTTCGACCCGCCGGTCGACAAGGCGATCGCGCGCTACCACAGCGGCGCGCAGGACCATGCCATTCCCGCGCAAATCGACAACCAATTGATCGAGCTCTGCCGCCCGGCTCTGGAAGAGGGGACGCCGGTCGAGTTCGCTTACGACGCGCGCAATATCAACCGCACCGTGGGGACGATGCTTTCGCACGAGATCGCCAAGCGCTACGGCGCGGAGGGGCTGCCGGAAGATACGATCAAGATACATTTTCTGGGAGCCGCGGGGCAGAGCTTCGGCGCCTGGGCGTCCAAGGGAATGACGCTGCTGGTGCGCGGCGACGCCAACGACTATTTCGGCAAAGGGCTTTCCGGCGGTCGGCTGATCATCAGCCCGCCGTCCGGCTCCAACTTCGTTTTCGAGGAAAACATCATCATCGGCAACGTCTGCTTCTACGGCGCGACCGGCGGCGAAGCGTTTGTCAACGGCATGGCCGGCGAGCGCTTCTGCATCCGCAATTCGGGAGCGACCGTGGTGGTCGAAGGCGTCGGCGACCACGGCTGCGAATACATGACCAACGGCCGCGTCGTGATTCTCGGCTCTTGCGGGCGCAATTTCGCCGCGGGCATGTCGGGCGGCATCGCCTATGTGCTGGACGAGCACGGCGACTTCGCGGAGAAGGCGATTTACAACGCCGAAATCGACATCGACCCATTCGACGACCCGGCGGACATCGCCTTTGTCCGCAACCTGATCGAGCGCCATGTCGGCTACACGAAGAGCCCCAAAGGACAGTGGGTGCTGGAACATTGGCAATCGATGGCGCCCCGCTTCCTCAAGGTCTTCCCGCGCGAGCTCAAGCGGGTCTTGCGCGAGCGCGAGAAACGCGAGGCTCTGCGGGCCTGACGCTTCCTGCGCCGACCCCGTTGGCCGGCCGGCGCGCGGCCCGGCATCGGCGGCGACGGCGCGGGGCGTTGCCGGAATGGAGTTGAGGCCGTGTTCGTCGACGAAGCAGTCATCAAGGTCAAGGCCGGCGACGGCGGCAACGGCTGCGTGGCGTTCCGCCGCGAGAAATTCATTCCGCGCGGCGGGCCGTGGGGCGGCGACGGCGGCGACGGCGGCAACGTCGTTCTCCACTCGAGCCGCAGCCGCAACACGCTGCTTCACTTCAAATACGAGCCCGAGCGGAAAGCCGAGAAAGGCCGACCGGGCGAAGGCGGCAACCGCACCGGACGCAGCGGCAAAGACCTCGTCCTCGATGTGCCCGCGGGCACGATGATTTTCGATGCGGACAGCGGCGAAAGGCTGTTCGATTTCACGGCCGCGGAGCAAAGCTTCATCGCCGCCCGCGGCGGCCGCGGCGGCCGCGGCAACGCGCGCTTCAAGTCTTCGACCAACCAGGCCCCGCGCTTCGCCGAGCCCGGCAAGGACGGGGAGTCGCGAACGCTGCGGCTTGAGTTGAAACTGCTCGCCGACGTCGGACTGGTCGGCTTCCCGAACGCCGGAAAATCGACGCTCATCTCCCGCGTCTCCGCCGCGAGGCCGAAGATCGCCGACTATCCGTTCACGACTCTCGAGCCGAATCTCGGCATCGTCGAACTGGGCGAGTTCGACAGTTTCTCGGTTGCCGATATCCCCGGTCTGATCGCGGGGGCTCACGAAGGGCGCGGCTTGGGCGACCGCTTCTTGCGGCACATCGAGCGTACCGCTATCCTGGTCCATCTCGTTGACGTCAGCGAGGCGTCCGGACGCGATCCGGTGCAGGACTATCGCACAATAGAAACGGAGCTCGCCGGTTTTTCCGCGCGGCTCGTCGCGAAGCGGACGATCGTCGTTGCAACGAAATTGGATGCGCTCCAAGATCGCGCGCGCCTGCGCTCGCTGGAAGAGTTCTGTAAGCTCGAACGATTGGAGTTGCACGCGATCTCGGCCGTGACGGGAGAAGGGGTGAAACAACTGGTGCGGGAAATCGGCTCGCGCGTGCGGGCGCTGCGCGAGAAGCCCGCCGTCGAGCGTCCGCAGACAACGGCGGTGGCTGCGCAGTGAACCTGGCGATTTTCGGGGGCACGTTCGACCCCATCCATTCGGGGCACGTCGCGGCGGCGGTCAGCGTCGCCGACGCCTTCGCTATCGATCGCGTGCTGGTCATTCCCAGCGGCAACCCGCCGCACAAGACCCGCGGCGGCCAAACCGATTACGAGCACCGCTACCGCATGGTCGAGTCGGCCTGCTCCGCGGACGCACGGTTGACGCCGAGCCGTATCGAAGCCCCCGGCGAACCCGGTCAACGGCACTACTCCTACGACACGATCCGGCGGATCAAGCGGCAGTTCAAGTTCGACGATCCCTTGCGGTTCATCGTGGGCAGCGACGCTTTTGCCGAGGTCCGCTTGTGGCGCCGCTGGGATGACGTCGCTCGGGAAGTCGAGTTTATCGTGGTAAGCCGTCCCGGCGACAGGAGCGAGGAACCCGCCCCGGAAGGCATTCGCGCGCAGTGGCGCAAAGGCCCGATGAATCCGGCTTCCTCGAGCGAGATCCGCCATCGCGTCAAAATCGGCGGCTCGCTGTTGGACATGGTTCCCGCCGACGTCTGCGACTACATCCGGGAACACCGGCTCTATCGACCGTTTTGAATGAAGACGGCCATGCCGGGACCCGAAGAAATCCAAGCGGCATCGGACCTGCTCTTCGCTCTATGGCGGCAAGGCCGGAAAATCGACGCGCTGCCCGAGAACCTCAGACCGGCCGGCCGAGCGGACGGTTACCGCATTCAAGCCCTTTTGGAAAGGCGCAGCGGCTCCCCGCTGTTCGGCTGGAAGATTGCGGCCACGAGCAGCGCGGGACAAGCGCATATCAACGTCGACGGCCCGCTCGCGGGCAGGTTGTTGGCGGAACGAGCGTTTGCCGGCGGCGCGGCGCGGAGCTTCGGCGCGAACGGCATGGCGGTCGCGGAGGCCGAGTTCGCTTTCCGCATGGGCCGCGATCTAGCGCCGCGGGCCGCGCCGTACAGCGAAGACGAAGCGCTCGCGGCGGTGGAAAGCCTGCATCCGGCGATCGAGATTCCGGATTCGCGGTTCACCGACTTCACGCGCGCCGGCGCGGCGCAGTTGATCGCCGACAACGCTTGCGCCCACGAGTTCGTGCTCGGCGAGGCCGCGCCGGAGTCGTGGCGGGCGCTCGACTTGGCCGGCCACGAAGCGCGGCTGACCGTCAGGTCGTCCGGGGGCGGCGAGGTCGTTCGCCGGGGCCGGGGATATAACGTGCTCGGCGGGCCGTCGATCGCCCTTGCCTGGCTGGTCAACGAATTGTCCCGAATCGGCGCCGTGCTGCGGGCGGGCGAGGTCGTCACCACCGGCACATGCGTTGCGCCGCCTCCCATTGCTGCGGGCGACCGCATCGAAGCCGATTTCGGGGCGCTCGGCGGGGTCGAGTTGCGGCTGGCTGCTTGAGCGCTCTCTACCGATCCGCACGCAAGCGAACAAGCTCGGTTTGAACAGCCGGCCGAGACGATACGGCTTGTTGCAATTCCCGGTCACTCGCTACAACCGCCTACCTGTATGGTTTCGCCGCTGAGGATTGAGTGGGCCGTGTTGCGATCGAGAGACTTGGAATCGGCCGGGATAAAGTTCCAGAACAGCGGCCCATCGGGGCGCACGGCGGTAAGGGCGAGACCGCCGCGATTCCTTTTGTTGTCCTTGAACGCCTTGACGTAGCGCTTGCGGTATTCGATTTTTTCGCCTTTGGCGTAGGCGGCAAGCCAAACTTCGTTCGGCACAGCGAGCGTGGGCAGGATGCGGTTGGCGTAGCGCTCGCGGTGACCCCCTTCTTTTTCGCCCATGTGGGCTATTGGGGGGAATTATCCATCCAACTAGCCGAGGTCACCTGATGGGCTTGGAGCATTTGGTGATTCGCTTGCTGGGGTCAGGTGGCTTGGCTGCTACGAAGATGGCCCGCGCAATCTCCTTTGCCGTGGCGTGAATCCCAACATTGCGGCTTATGGGCCGCCCAAGCTTTCTCGCGGCAGGAAGATTTTTCGGTTTCATTGTCAATCCCGCGCCTGTTTCGTGATAGCATAGCCTTGCTGAGTTACGCAGATTCCCGCTCTGTCGGGTCTCCTGCCGAATAAAACAGTCATGTCCAAGGCGCCGGGTAGCTCCCAGCGTCGTTGGCGAATAAGCAGGGATCCACAACATCTGTGTGACTCAGCAAGGCCCGACGCCCGTGCGTCCGGCCGCCAAGGCTAGCCGGCAAGTCGCTGAGATGCCGGCAACGCAGATAGGGAGAACTGACATGAAGAAAATCATTTTGCTCGCGGTGATCGTGGGCAGCACGTTACCGGGGCAGGACGACAAGAAACCCACTGTGGCGGTTGGCGCCGTGGAAGTCCAGTCGCAGAACATCAACTGTACCGGATGGGACGCCTACACGGGCAACAACTGCAACAGCGGAATCGAGGGCTCGCTGCGGAGCTACATCGAGCATGTTGTGGTCAACTCCGACAAGTTCACCGTATTTAACCGCGGTGCGGGGATGACCGATGCGCTCCAAGAGCAGGTTTTGGCCGCTGGAGGTTTGACCGATGCCGGCGGGAACGTTGGCGGCATGACTTCGGCAGACTACACCATCAACGCTCAGGTGGTTCGTTTCGGCGCCAAGCAGTCGGGAACGAACGTCAAAACCGGAAGATTCGGCGGTAGGTTCGGCCGCGGCCAACAGGCCTCCCAAAACAAGGTGACGGTAGAGATGGGAATCCTGCTGAAGGTTATGGACAATCACACTGCCCAAACGCTGATGTCCGAGGAAGTCGCCAAGGAAGTAGTCACCGGAAGCGCCGTTCAGGTCGGCGGGTTTTCACAAAACGACCAAGAGGCCGATCCGTATGCAGACGTCATCAAACTCGTGGCAACCGAAACGGTGTTCGCTATAAGCCGGAAGGTATCGCCAATTCAAGTCCTAACCCAAGACGAAGATGGTATCTATTTGAATTATGGTAGTGCTTTTCTGCAACCGGGAGACGTTTTGGGCGTGTATGCAACCAAGCTTCATCCTGTCAAAAAGACCGCCATGAAGGGGAAGCTGATCGGGAAGATCGAGGTCTTTGAGGCCGAATCCGACTACTCCGCCGCCCACGTTCTTGACGGCGGAATCGAAGAAGGTGCGCTGTTCGAGAAGATTGCACTGCCGCAATCCACCCAAGGAGGCCGGAAACGGTCGGGAGGGAAGATATAAACACCAAATCTAAGGGTGGGATGGCGGGCAATTTTCAACTGGTTCTAAGTAAGACAATTTACGAAAAATTAAATCGATTTCGGGACGCTCGGCGGGGTCGAGTTGCGGTTGGCTGCTTGAGCGCTCTCTACCGATCCTCACGCAAGCGAACAAGCTCGGTTTGGACAGCCAGCCGAGACAATACGGCTTGTTGCAATTCCCGGTCACTCACTACAACCGCCTACCTGTATGGTTTCGCCGCTGAGGATTGAGCGGGCCGTGTTGCGGTCGATGTTCGCTTTGTCGGCTACGGCGTCGATGGTGAGCTTTTTGCTCGCGATCTGATGCTTGAGGAGGTTCAGGTGGGTCGCCATGCAGATATTTTAACTGCGCGGCTTGACGGGATTGCGGGGTAGCGGTAGAATTACAAGTGCTTAGGGAGGGACTGGATCGGGGTCCGATAGTCTTTCCTGGTGGCGTCGGGCGCTCCCCGAAGCGTGTCCGACGGCTTATTTTCTTTCCCGCGAGGATAGAGCATCCGGGAGATCAACATCGAGCACATGGTGGCGCGGTCCGAAGCCCACGACAGCGGGCTGTGCGCCGCGGACGCCGCCACGCGCAGGCGGTTCGCCCGCGACCCGCTCAACTTGACATTGGCCGCGCCTGGAGTCAACCGCCACCAAAAGCTCGACAAGGACGCGGCGGAGTGGCTGTCGGCGGAAAAAAGTACTGGTTCGCCGCCCGCGTCGTGGCGGTCAAGAAGCAGTATGGGCTGACGGTGGACCGGCGGGAGGCGGCAGCCTTGGAGCGGGCGCTATCGGGCTGCGCATCGACGGCGCTGGTGATCGCGGAGTGCGCGGCGCTGGTTACGACCCGCCGCCCGCGGACCGGGGCGGTTGACCGGGGGAACCCTCTGGAAATCTGGGACGACAACGGCAACGGGCGGATTATGTGCGGGGGAGGCGCGGGCGCATGGGATCGCGCCGATGGGGCGGGTACATCCAGCGTATCAGTACATGAAAGACGCGGACGGGGTGGTTTGCGAATAAAGAAAGGGAGTATATGACGTTTGAAATTCGTAGCGAAGACGATCTTTTTCAGGCGATAGCTTTGCTCGACGGCGGCGAATGGCCGAACGATCAAGAGGTTCGTTTTGTCGATTGGCCGCGCTACGAGATCACGATTCGGGGCGAAGATTTCGACGGCGGGTTACCCACTCGCATCATACCGGTGCTGCTGAAGCTACAGAGCACCGTCAAACGCGCCTATTCCCGCAGTATTTATGGAGAGGTCCGTAGTCGTCTTCCGTACGCCGATCTCAAAAGGACAGAGTTGATTGTTTGCCTGGATCCCGGCTCAACGGCGTTTACATTCGACTTGGTGCCGGTCTTGAACCACATCGTTGAAACAGTCGCACGCAAGATGACCGGCAAGGAAATCACAATCACGATACTCGGCGTTACCGCCATCCTTGTTGGGGGCAGCGTATTAAAGACATGGATCAACGCCGAAGCCCGGCAGCGGGGCATCGATTCTCCGGTACGGTTGAGCGAACAAGAAACCGAACAATGTCAGATCCTTAAAAACATGGAGGAGCAGTATCCTGACGTGGCTGAGCATTGTGCCGATATGAAAGCCACATACGGCGAGCTCGTGAAGCGCCTTGAGGGAAACGACCGAATTTTTATCGGCGGCGAGGAAATCGTGAGCGGCTCCATCGGCAAGCGCATCCTGCAGAAGGAGCAGACGATACACGCAAGGGAGCATTTGGATGCGGATTTCATGATCCTGTCCCTGAAGTCTGGGGAGGTTCACGCTGGCTTTCGATCCCGTGTGCAAGACATTGTTTCGGGCGAGATTTTTGAGCTTTTCATTCCTCAAGACGCATTGTCCCCTCGGGAGATAGAGCTTCTCCAGAGCAGCGAATGGAAAAAGGAACCGCGGCGCATGCGAATCGAGGTTGTGCGCGCCGGCAAGCCTACTGAGAAAGCGAGACTGATATCGGTGAGTCCGGCGACCAAGTTTGACGACTGACGCGGCCCGGCAAGATTTGACAGGATTTCAGTGGGGTGCCTAAAATGATGGATGAGTTCTGCCGAGCGGGGTCAGGGACCTATGTCTCGGTGGAGCGGAGGAGTGTGTCCCCTGAGGCAGAGACTCCCGTCTCTTACTTTCCTTTTTGCTTGGGATATAGCAGTGTGCCGCGGTGTCTGGTATTGAGGGCGCTGTCACCAGCGGGGAAGAACGTCCAGAACAGCGGCTCGCCGGGAGGGTCGATGACGATTGAGACGGCTCCTTTCGCGGCATCCTCTTCGAACACCTTGATATAGCGTTTGCGGTACTCAATTTTCCCGGGATTCTGCTTGTCGGCGTAGCGCGGAGCGAAATTAAAAAGCGTTAAAAGGGTTTTAGGGGGCGTTTAGGGTTCGGTTGGTCGGAAGCCGCAAGTCCATGCGCTTGCGGCCTCTGTTTTCTCTCGCGGGATTCAATCCGGGTTCAGCCAAGCCTTGCGGCGCTCTTCGGCCCCGGCGCCCGCATCGGGATCGATCTCGAGGCGCCACTCGTCGGGCGGCTTTCGGCCGAACGTCACAGGAATTGCCGTCATCTCCCCGCGCCGCGCCACAAGGAACTCGGCCGCGCCGCCCGGCCGGTAGTTCTCCAACCGACCGCCAAGCTCGCCGGGAAGCAGGCGGTAGCCGTCGATGGCGACGATCTCGTCGCCGACGTCGATGCCCGCCTCGAAGGCCGGCGTCCCCCGAGGTATCTCCGCAACCAGCAGCAGCCCGCCGCGAACTTCCGTTTTCGCGCCCCACCACGCCGCGGCTTTTTCGTCATCCGCGCCGCCGGCCTGCTTGAAGCGCAGGCCGAGCCGGCGCAGCGCCGCATCGTATTCAAGCTCCTCGGTCGAGTCCACGACCCGGCGGAACCACGCGCTCAGGTCTTCGCCGGCGACTTCCGAGACCGTCCGCCGAAAATCTTCGCTGCCGTAGCCCTCGTCCCCGGAAAACCGTTCGTAAGCCAGCCGCATCGCGTCGTCGAGGCTTTTTTTGCCGCCGCTTGCCGCGCGGATGCGCATATCGAGCAGGAAGGCGGCCACGGCGCCCTTGTTGTAATAGCTCACCTGCGAGTTCTTCGAGTTCTCGTTCTGCTTATAGAACTTGACCCAGGCATCGAACGACGCGTCGCTCAGCGATTGCACGAGCCGCCCCGGCGTCGTTTGCAGCGTCTCGATCTGCTGCGAAAGCCGCTCGAGATACTCCGCATCGGTCGAAAGCCCGGCGCGGCGGACGCCGAGATCGTCGTAGTAGCTGGTGATGCCCTCGGCGATCCATAGATCGCGGGTATGCGTCTCGCGTTCGAAATCGAACGGGCCGAGCGCCCGCGGGCGCAGCCGTTTGACGTTCCAGACGTGGAAATACTCATGGCTCGCCAGTCTCAGCCACTTCAGATACGCCTCGCGCGTCGAAGCCGTCCAGCGGCCGC
Source organism: uncultured Bryobacterales bacterium (assembly GCA_958295955.1). Classification (GTDB taxonomy): domain Bacteria; phylum Acidobacteriota; class Terriglobia; order Bryobacterales; family UBA6623; genus CATQHP01. The sequence continues at coordinate 720,126 of OY282420.1, forward strand.
TCATGAGCACCGACGAATTGCGGTGCTCCAACCCGCCTCCGCCCCCGCCGATCAGGTTGAAAAAACTGTACCGCTCGTAAGGCGCCGCTCCCCACATGCGCTGAAAGGTCTCGACGATCTTCCGCGCGTCGCGGGCCGCCCGCTCGCCGTCCCAGGCGCCGGGCGAGCCGGCATCGACCAGAAAATGCGGTTTTCCCTTCACGATGAATTCGCTGACGCGGAAATTGCCCGCCAGAATCGGCGAATCGACGAGGGTCTCGAAATCAGCCGCCGCGTAGCGGTGCGGTCCCGCGCCCGCGGCCAGACCGCTGTGCGACGACTTCCAGCCCGGCGGAAGCTCGATGGCGACACGATGCGCGCGGGGCGCTGCGCCCGTTCCGGCGTCCGCCCTGGTGATAAACGTCGGCGCGCCGTTCAACAGCGCGAAGTCCGCGCCCACCCAATTGGTGCGCACGGTCAATTGGCGGCAATAGACGCCGTAGCGCAGGAAGAATCGCGGTTCGCCGCCGGCCCGCACCCGCCAGCGGTTCTTGCGCGTCTTGGTTACGGCAAGCGGCGCGCCGGACGCGGCCGCCGCCCGCACGCCCTCGACGTGCCCGGAATAATCGCGCACCAGATACGAGCCGGGAGTCCAGACCGCCATCATCAACTCGACCTCGGCCTCGCCTGCCGATGGAATCTCGGCTTCAACCTCGACGTAATGGCTGTGAGGCGCCGGAAAACGCAGCGTATAGCGCAGGGGCGCGGGAGTCTGAGACACGGCGGCGACCTCGAAAAGGAAAAAGAGAACGGGGAAAAGCCGCAAAGCGCGGACCGAGAGTTCTTTCATTGTGCAATGCCTGCGCGGCCCAGGCGGTCGGTTTCCGCGCCCCTATCCACAGGATTGTATATCCCCCGGCGGGGCGGCCTCCCACCGATGTTATATTTTGATTTTGGCCGCTCCCCCCCGCTCCCCCTTGACAGCGATGAAGTTAGAGAAAGCTTACGAGCCGTCGAGCATCGAACCGCATTGGGCCGACTGGTGGGTCCGCGAGGGCGTCTTCCGCGCCGACGAAACATCCGACCGGCCCGTTTTTTCGCTGGTGATCCCGCCGCCCAACGTAACCGGCGCGCTGCACATGGGACACATGTTCGAAACCTCGCAGGTCGATATCACCATGCGCCGGCAGCGCATGCTCGGCAACAACGTCCTCTGGCTGCCGGGCACGGACCACGCCGGCATCGCCACCCAAATGCTGGTCGAGCGCGCCTTGAGCGAGCAAGGCATCGACCGCCGCGCAATCGGCCGCGAAAAATTCCTCGAACATGTCTGGGCATGGAAGGAAAAATACGGCGGAACGATCGTCGGCCAACTCAAGCGCGTCGGCGCAAGCTGCGACTGGAGCCGCGAGCGCTTCACCATGGACCCCGGCCTCTCCCGCGCCGTCGCCGAATGCTTCGTGCGGCTCTACGAGAAGGGGCTCATCTACCGCGGCGAGTACATGGTCAATTGGGACCCCGGCACGCTTACGGCGATTTCCGACCTGGAGGTCGAATACGAGCAGCAAGAGGGCAAGCTGTGGTACATGCGTTACCCGGTCAACGGCGCCGAAGGGCAATACGCAGTCGTCGCCACCACCCGCCCGGAGACGATGCTCGGCGACTCCGCGGTGGCGGTTCACCCCGACGACGAGCGCTACCGGCATCTCGTCGGCAAGACCGTCACGCTGCCCCTCGTCGGACGCGAGTTGCCCGTGATCGCCGATTCGTTCGTCGACCCGCAGTTCGGCACCGGGATGGTCAAGATCACCCCCGCGCACGACCCCAACGATTTCGCGGCGGGCAAGCGGCACGGCCTCGCAACGATCAACGTCCTCGACGAGGAAGCCAGGATCAACGAAAAAGGCGGCAAATACTGCGGCCTCGACCGCTACGCAGCCCGCAAACAGGTCGTTGCCGACCTCGAAACCCAAGGACTCATCGAAAAGATCGAGGAATACGCCAACAACATCGGCCGCAGCCAGCGTTCCGGCCTGGCCGTCGAGCCGCGCGTTTCCACCCAGTGGTTCGTAAAAACGAAAACTCTCGCCGCAGCGGCCATCGCGGCGGTGGAAGACGGCCGCACCGAGATCGTTCCCGACAGGTGGAAGCGCAACTACTTCGAATGGATGCGCAATATCCGCGACTGGTGCATCTCGCGGCAGCTTTGGTGGGGGCACCGCATCCCGGCGTGGTATCTCGAAGACGGCTCGGTCGTCGTGGCGCGCGACGAAGAAGAGGCGCAAGCGAAAGCCGCGGCCGTGGGCCAAAAGATCGAGCGCCGGGAAACCGACGTGCTCGACACCTGGTTCAGTTCCGGCCTGTGGCCGTTCTCCACGATGGGCTGGCCGGACGCCGCCGCCGATCTGAAAACCTACTACCCGACGTCGCTGCTCAACACCGGCTTCGACATCCTGTTCTTCTGGGTCGCCCGCATGATGATGCTCGGCATCGAAATGACCGGCGAAGCGCCGTTCCGCCGCGTTTACATCCACGGACTCGTGCGCGACGCGGACAAGCAAAAGATGTCGAAGACGAAAGGCAACGTCATCGACCCCATCGAGATGATCGACAAGTACGGCACCGACGCCGTGCGCTTCGCGCTCGTGGCCTCCGCCGGCCAGGGCTCCGACGTGGTGCTCAGCGAAGAGCGCATCGCCGGCTGCCGCGCCTTCGCCAACAAGATCTGGAACGCGCTGCGCTTCGTCGGCATGAGCCTCGAACGCGCCGGCGCCGAAGTCTGGACCCCCGCCGATCTCGCCGCCTTCCGCCCCTTGCCCGACGAATCGACCGGAAAAACCGCGCTCGAAGACCGCTGGATCTTTTCGCGTCTCGACGCCGTCGCGGCGGAGGTCAACGACAGCATCGAAAAATTCCGCTACCACGAAGTCGCCAATACCTTGTATCACTTCTTCTGGCACGAGTTTTGCGACTGGTACATCGAGTTCAAGAAGCTGTCGTTCCGCGACGGCAAGGGTCTGACCAACGGATGGAAAAACATGCTCGCGGCAACCGAGCGGGCGTTGCGCCTGCTCCATCCCGTGATGCCGTTCATTACGGAAGAACTCTGGCAGCAGCTTACCGCCAACACCGCCGCAAGGGCCAAGTCGATCGCCGTTGCGGCCTACCCGCAGCCTAACGGCGCAGACGCCGACCCCGGCGCGGAACGGCGCATCGCGGTATTGCAGAGCCTGACCGCCGCCGTGCGCAATCTCCGCGCCGAGAGGAACGTCCCGCCCAAGGCGCGGATCGCCGGACAGGTCTATTCCGCATCCGCCGAAGTCCGAGAGGTCGTCGAGACGGAATCGGAAATCCTCTTGAAGCTGGCCGGGGCGAGACTGACGGCAATCGCCGGCAAGGCGCCGCAAGGCAAGACGATGGGCCATGCCGCGAACTTCGATCTGGCGTTGCAGTTGCCCGAGGCGCAAACGCGGGCGCTCAAGCAAAAGCTCGAAAAGCAACGCGAACAATTGCAAAAAGCGGCCGCAGGCGCCCGCGGGCAGCTTGCCAACGAAAAATTCCTGGCCAAGGCCCCCGCCCGCGTCGTAGCCGCGATCCGGGAAAAGCTGACCGACTGCGAATCGCAAATCGAGCGCATCCGCAACACGCTGGCCGGCTTGTAGCGCCGCCTCCCGCAGCCGGCTACCCGCAATTACCCACGATTACCCACGGTTTCTCAGGCCACGATCTCGTGGACCACCCGCCCGTAAACGTCGGTCAGCCGGAATTCGCGGCCGCTGTAGCGGTAGGTCAGGCGCTCGTGATCGAGGCCCAGCAGATGCAGAATCGTAGCGTGCAGGTCGTGCATGTGAACCTTGTCCTGCACCGCGCGGAAGCCGAACTCGTCCGTCTCCCCGAAAGCCATGCCGCCGCGCACGCCCCCTCCGGCCAGCCAGGCGCAGAAACCGTACGGGTTGTGGCCGCGCCCGAAGCTGTCCGCATCGCCCGCGCCGTCCTGCAAATCCTGATAGTGCGGCGTGCGCCCGAACTCGCCCGACCAGATCAACAGCGTTTCGTCGAACAGCCCGCGCGCCTTGAGATCGTGGATCAGCGCCGCGATCGGCTTGTCCACCGAGCGGCAGCGGGCCGGGTGCGCGCTGCGGATGTTGGCGTGGCTGTCCCAGCCGTTCGAGGTGATCTGAATGAAGCGGACGCCCCCCTCGGCAAGCCGCCGCGCGAGCAGGCACTGCCGGCCGAAATCGTCCGTTTCCTTCTCGCCGATGCCGTAGAGCTCGCGCGTCGCCTGCGATTCGCCGCGCAAATCGATCAGATGCGGAACCTCGGCCTGCATGCGAAAGGCCAGCTCGAACGATTCGATGACGCCTTCCATGCCGCTGTCATCGCCGTGCCGCTCCAGGTGGCTGCGGTTCATTTCCTGAATCAAATCGAGTTGGCGGCGCTGCGCCTCCGCGGGAATCGAGCGGTCTTCGAGATAGCCGATCGCGGCCTGCTCCGCGCCGGTCGCCGAGTTGCCCAGCGCCGTGCCCTGATAGATGGCCGGCAGGAATGCATTGCCGAACAACTGCACGCTGCCGCCGTCTCCGCTGACGTTCGGCGCGATGGTCACGAATGCCGGCAGATTGCGGTTCTCCGTGCCCAATCCGTAGGCGGCCCACGAGCCGAGCGACGGCCTGACAAGCTGCGTGGCGCCGGTATGCAATTGGCGCACCGCGGGCGCGTGCGCCTCGCTGTCGGCCTGCATGCCCCGCAGCAGGCACAAGTCGTCCGCATGGCGGCTCAAGTGCGGCAGCATGTCCGTGATCGTCAGGCCCGACTCCCCGGCGCGGCCGAAGTCCGCAATCGGCCCCATCAGCTTCGAGTAGGCGACCCCGGGCATGGAACGGTTCGAAGGCAGCGCATAGGGGATGCCTTCGCCGTTGCGCCGCGCCAGGCGCGGCTTGAAGTCGAACAGATCGACCTGCGAGGGGCCGCCCTGCATCCACAGGAAGATCGCCCGCTTGGCGCGGGGCGGGTGGTGCGGCGGCTTGGGCGCGAGCGGGTCGGTCTTCGCCCCGGCCCGCTCGGCCAGCATCGCCTGCAAGGCGATCGCGCCGAACCCGCATCCCCAATGCTTGAGCAACTCGCGTCGATTCATGATTCCCCCGGGGCCGCCGGCGCAGCCGGTGGATAACGGATGGTGAACAGTGGATAGCAAAAACCGCTTGCGCGCCGCATACGACTAGCTCCGAAACAGAAACTCGTTGGAGGCGAGCACCGCGTGGCAATAGCGCGCCCAGGCCGCCTCGCGCCCCAGGACCTCCTCGGCATCTTGCAGGAAGGCCGCCGCCCGCTGCAAATCGTCGGTCGCGGCGGGACGTCCCAGGGCGCGCAAGAGAAACGCCCGAACCCGGTCTTCGTCCCCGGCGCTTTCATCCGCGAGCAATGCCTGCGCGGCCCGCTTGGACTGTTCGATCAGAAAGGGCGAGTTCATCAGATACAGCGCCTGAGTGGGCACGGTGGTGACGTCCCGCCGGCCCTTGACCGCATTCGGGTCCGGAAAGTCGAACAGGTTGAGGATATCGAGCGCGGCCAACTGCGACTTGCGCAGCGTGGGCAAATACACGGTGCGCCGGAAACGCATCTTTTCGCCCAACTTCAGCTTGTCGGTCAGGAACGGCGGCTGCCCCATGCGCACGCTGCCCTCGGCATCCAGAGGCAAGCTCGGCCCGCCGCGCCGCCGGTCGAGGGCGCCGCTGACCTGCAAGACGGCGTCGCGGAGCGTCTCGGCTTGCAGCCGTCTGCGGTTGGCGCGCCACAGCAAGCGGTTTTCCGGGTCTTCGGCGGCCGCCCGCGGGTCATGCGCGGCGGCCAGCGCATAGGTCCGCGAAAGGACGATTTCGCGGATCAGCGCTTTCACCGACCAATCCAGCCGCTGCAGCCGCAGCGCCAGGTAATCGAGCAGCTCGGGATGGCTCGGACGCTCGCCGAGCAAACCCAGGTTGTCCACGCTGCGCGCGATGCCGGCGCCGAACAGATGATGCCAGACGCGGTTGGCCATCACCCGCGCGGGCAGCGGATTCGCCGGGTCAGTCAACCACTGCGCCAACTCCGGCCGGCCGCTGCTTTTCTGGAAGCCGCCGCGGAACAGGCGGCGGTTGGCGATCTTGGGATTCGGGTCGAGCGGCGCGAGCGAAAGGAAGCCGCGCGGAACCCGTTCGCCGAGGCTGTGCGGGTCGCCTCCCAAATGGATTGCGGAGTCGCCGGGAACGGGCCGGTCCGCCAACGCCGGCGCCATCGGCGGCCCCGGCTTGACGTAATGCAACATGCGCGCGGCCTCCTGCTTGAGCTTGGCGGCCTGCTTGGTCGCCGCGGCGGCGCGTTCCTGCAAATCTTTCCGGGCGGACGGATCGGCGGCGCCGCTCTTGGCCTGCTCCAACTCGGCTTTCAGCCGGTCGCGGCGCCGCTCGGCCTCTCGCCGCTCTTCGCGCATCCGCGCGTAATCGGTTTGCCAGCGCTCCAGAGCCTCCGCGCGGACCGCCAATTCGGCGGGGGTCTCCGGCAGCAGCGCGCGGTGAACGCCGCTGAAAACGCCGGACATGCGCGCCTCCAGCGTCTTCGTGCTCTGGAAAACGCCGGCCAGCGCGTAATACTCGCGCTGCGGGATCGGATCGAACTTGTGATCGTGGCAGCGGGCGCAGCCGACGGTCAGGCCCAGCACGGCGCGGCCCAAGGTGTCGATCTGGTTGTCGACGATATCCATCCGCAACTGGGTCTTGTCCGCATCGACCAGCGCCCAGGGGCCGATGGCCAGAAAGCCGGTGGCGACGATCTGCTCCCTGCGCTGTCTGTCGTCGTCGAACTCGAGCACGTCCCCCGCGACCTGCTCGCGCACGAAGCGGTCGTAGGGCTTGTCGTTGTTGAAGGCGGCGATCACGTAATCGCGGTAGCGCCAGGCATGAGGCGAGGGAATGCGCCGGCCCAGGCCCAGGGTGTCGGCGTAGCCCGCCAGGTCCAGCCAATGCCGGCCCCAAAGCTCGCCGAACGCGGGCGAGGCGAGCAAGCGGTCCGCCGCGGCCTCCAGGGCGGCGCCCCCGCTTTCCGCGAACTCCCGAATCTCGGCAGGCGTCGGCGGCAGGCCGGTCAGGTCGAGCGTCAGGCGGCGCAGCAGCGTATAGGCGTCCGCCGGCCCTACGGGCTCGATGCCGCGCCGCTCGAGCTGCGCCCATACGAAGCGGTCGATGTTCCCCCGCGGCCAAGCCGTATCGGCCGCGGCAGGGACGCTCGGCTCGGCAAGCTTCCGCCAAGCCCAATGCTCGGCCGCGGCCGGCGGGAGCGCCGACCCGCCGCTCCGGGGCCAGGGCGCCCCCAGCCGGACCCATTCCGTCAGCGCTTCGATTTCGCGCTCCGCCAGCTTGCCCGCGGGCGGCATCGCCGGTTGTTTCGAGCCGTAGCCGACAGCCTGAATCAGGCGGCTGCCCTGCGGATCGCCCGGTACGACCGCCGGACCCGAGCGCCCCCCTTGCAGCACCGCGGCTTCGCTGTCGAGGCGCAACTCCCCGAAGACCGTAGCCGCCCGCGAACTGTGGCAGGCGTAACAGTGCCGCGCCAGCACGGGGCGCACTTCTTTCTCGAAAAACTCCAGGGAAGCGGAGACCGGCGGCGGCTGCGCAACCGCCGCGGCGCAGACCAGCAAGGCCGCCGGAAGTGGAATCGCTGTTCTCACGACATCGGAAGCGCCTTCATTGTACTGGATTCGCCCAACGGAAAAGGATTCTTGGCGGAACCGCCCGGCGCCGCAAGCCGAGCGGCGAATGCCGCGGCCTCCGCCATGCGAAGGCCGTCGGGAAAGAACCATCGCTCCTTATTAAAGGCTGCCGTTAACATGGAGGCGCCCCCGCTGCTTATTAAAGGCTGCCTTTAACATGGAACGCCAAATGCTCTATATTAAAGGCAGCCTATAACATGGAGTCATTCGAAACGAGGGCCGGACGCTACATCAGGCAGGTCAGCGGTTACCGGGCATTCATTCCGGCGCCGCTGCCGCCCGATCCTCCGGTGCGGGTCGAAGGAGAGTTGCAAACCCTGCTCTCTGCGGCCGACCTCAGCGTAGGGCGTCTTGACGGCTCGATTCAGACGTTGCCCAACCCCGACCTCTTCGTGTCGATGTACGTGCGCAATGAAGCGGTGCTGTCGAGCCGGATCGAAGGGACGCAAAGCTCGTTGCAAGACGTGTTGGCGGCGGAAGCGAAGGTTCTTGCCCGAGGCCGGCCGCAGGACGTCAACGAGTTGCTGAACTACATCGACGCGATGCATTACGGCCTCGAGCGCTTGCCCGATTTGCCGGTCTCGGTGCGTCTCATCCGCGAAATCCATGCCAAGCTCATGCGCCGAGTGCGCGGCGCAAACCTTACTCCGGGCGAACTGCGCACCAGTCAAAACTGGATCGGCGCCCCCGGCGGCACGCTGCGCGAAGCCGCTTTCGTGCCGCCGCCGCCTCATGAAGTACCCAATGCATTGGGTAATCTGGAGACTTTTCTGCACGACCCCGGCGATCTGCCGGTTCTCATCCGTATCGGCATGGCCCACGCGCAATTCGAGACGATTCATCCCTTCCTCGACGGCAACGGCCGGGTCGGTCGGCTGCTCATTACGTTTTTGCTTTGCGAGCGGAAAGTGCTCCTCAAGCCGGTGCTCTACCTCTCCCATTTTTTCGAGCGGCATCGGCAAGCGTACTACGAGCATCTGCAAGCGGTGCGCGATAGAGGGGCATGGGAAGAGTGGCTCGCTTTTTTTCTGCGCGGCGTTCTGGATGTAAGCGCCCAAGCTGCCGACACCGCTCGCCGGATACTCGCGCTTCGCGAGAAGCATCGCGTCCTGGTAACGGAGAGGCTGGGCTATGCCGCCGGCAACGGCCACCGCGTGCTGGAGCATCTTTACAAACACCCCGTCGTTTCGGTAGCCAACGTGCAGCGTCTGATTGGAACGACCTATGCGACAGCCAATAACTTGGTCGCCCGCATGACGGATTGCGGCATTCTGCAAGAATTCACCGGCCAAGCCCGCAACCGGGCATTCGACTATCGGGACTACATCGCCCTGTTTCACGACGCCGACGAACCGGAAAGCGCGATATGACCGCCGGCCTCGCCTGCGAACGCCCGGCGCGCCCCAACAAGCTGCCCGGCGTCGTCATCGGCGCAGACGAGAGCGACGGAAGCCGCCATGCCTCGCGGTTGATTCAGGCGTGGTCACGGCAGACGCTCGTTATTAAAATTTCCGCCTAAAAATTTTAATAATATCCTCGGCTATTGCAAAAACTTAAATAAGGCATCTCGTCATGCAGCGCGAAAAAATCGGCAGGCGCGGGACAACGAACGCCGGCCGCGAACCTTACCCGGACTACAAACCCTCCGGCGTCGAGTGGCTTGGCGATACGCCGGCGCATTGGGGGATGCGGCGGTTGAAGTTGAACGCTGAAAATGTAGTCCGCCAAACCCGCGGACGGAGGCACGAAGAAATTTATATTGCCCTTGAACACGTTGAGAGTTGGACCGGGAAAATTCGCAAGGCCGATTCGGATGTGGATTTCGATAGCCAAGTAAAACAATTCCGAGAAGGGGACGTACTGTTCGGCAAGCTGCGTCCATACTTGGCAAAAGTGGCGCGTCCTGCCGGGAGCGGCGTATGCGTCGGCGAATTCTTGGTGTTGCGCCCCCACGCCGACAACTTGCTGCCCGGCTATCTTGAGCAACTCCTTCGATCGAAACCGATTATCGATGTAATCGACGCCTCGACATTCGGAGCCAAGATGCCGCGCGCCGATTGGCGGTTCATCGGAAATTTGGCTTTGCCTCTCCCGCCCCTCGCAGAGCAGGCGACCATCGCGCATTATCTGGACAACGTTACCGGACGCATCCGCCGCTGCATCGCCGGTAGAGAGCGGCTCGTCGGCCTACTGGAAGAGAAGCGCCGCGCCGTTATCCATCGCGCCGTCACCCGCGGCCTCGATCCCAACGTCCGCCTGAAACCCTCCGGCGTCGAGTGGCTCGGCGACGTTCCGGCTCATTGGGATGTCGCTGCTCTAAAGCACCGATACTCGCAATGCCTTGGCAAAATGTTGGACTCCAAGCGAATCACGGGCAACTACTTGATCCCTTACCTCCGGAATACCGATGTTCAGTGGAATCGAATCAACATCGAAGATCTTCCAGAAATGGACATTCCTCCAAACGAGTACAGTCGCTATACAGTTCAACACGGCGACTTACTTGTATGCGAGGGCGGAGACGTAGGCCGGTGTGCGCTTTGGTCGGGTGAATTGGCCGTGTGCGGGTTTCAGAAGGCGCTGCATAGACTCCGGCCTCAGAATGTAGGTTGGGACGTGCCGCGTTTTATGTATTACGTCCTTCACGCCGCAGTGAACGGCAACGCTTTCAACGATGGCCACATGAGCACCATCGAGCACTTGACAGGGGATAAGTTTAGAACGCATCGTTTTCCATTCCCGCCCTTTGCCGAGCAAGCCGCCATCGCCGCCCATCTGGACAAGGCAACCGCAGCCATAGACGCCGCCGTTGCTTGCGCCCGCCGCCAAATCGAGTTGCTGCGCGAATACCGCGCCCGCCTGACCGCCGATGTAGTCACCGGCAAGCTCGACGTGCGCGAAGCGACGGCCAATCTACCCGATGAATCCGGCGAATCGGTAGTCTTGTTTCCAGAGAAACGATCCAAGTAGGGTTTTGGGCTTTCGCCGTTGTCCGCCCATTGTTTCCGCGCACGGACGCTGCAACGAGAACGCAACGTTCAGGCCGGGCGGTTACACGGCGAGCCGCGGCCTTTGCCCTTCTGGAGTCGAAACGCGCTGCACGACCGCTATGACGGGAACGGCGCCGTCCGAGAGATGGGCGGCAAGCGCACCGCGAACCGATCAAGCCGCTCTTAAGGTAACCGTTGCTCCAGATGCATTCTGGTATCCCACCAATCTGCCTCTTGTTTGTAACCGGCCGCGATGTCTTCCAAAACGCCACCGACATATGGAAATTCGAAGGAAATCCGCCGCTTACATTCGCGATATGAGGCTGCTAGATCTCGTTCTTGCCTGCCGCCCCTGCCCCGCAATTGAACCCCTCTGTCGTTAGATGTCCCCATACAAAAGCCTATACCGACATCCTTCGAGGCCATCCATTCGAGAACCTCGCAGATCGAACGGCAAGGCCATGCGCCATCCTCATCTGCCGGGGCGCGAGCTAGAAGCTGACCGATCATCTGATCGCCAATTGCGGCCCGATCATACTGTTTGCAAAGCGCACGAACTTCTCGAAGCCAGTTTTTCAGTTTGTCTGTACGGATCGCGCCATGATCGCCAGTTCCTGGAATGCGCCGCATTTGATATAAAAAATAGAATGCTGCCTTCTCCATCGTCCTGCGCCGTTCAGGATCATCGATGCGCCACTCAGACGGATCTTCTCCGTCGTCTCTACGCTTGAAGAGCAGGGTGATCATCCGCACATACAGAGCGGGTGAACCAACAACCTGCTTTTCGAGATTGGGAATGCCGCGTTCGCTGCGCTCAAGCACCGCAAGATACGGAAATTCCAGCCGGGCCTTTTCCTCGCTCGCTACCCCAGGCCGTCTGTCCAATTCTTCGAAAGCTGCGGAGATATAATACTCTAACGGATCATGAACATACCTGTTTTCTGATGTAACTGTGGGTAGGATGTCAAGAAGGCGCATCAGCCGTGTTGTCTCGACCTTGCTCCAGCATCGGCGAGCTACTTCAAAAGCAGCCCACGGGCGCTCTACTGCCAAAAATCTGTCGATTGGTTCGTTGATGCAATCTTTCTTATAGTGCCCAAATGTTCCGGATTGACCCCAATATGAATTCCTGATTTTTTCCGGTTCGGCATCGACTCGTCGCCAAGTTTCCGCTCGGAACGGCAGGCAGAGATACAAGAAAATCAAATCGTCCTGCGAACAGGATCCGTCGCTTTTCCTGACGAACATTGCAATGGAATCGGGATCTTCCTCCCATAGAAATCCTTTAAGGCAATTCTCGTACTTCGTCTTTGATCCATCGGACGCCGCCCGCAGGCAGGACCGAACGAAATCGATTCTCGCGCTCTCCTCTTGCAGCAACTCCGCCATGAGCCCTCCGACGATGCCCGGTTCGCTTCGATCCAGCAAGGCATCTACACCGTCGAAACCGCGTTCTCGCCAGATCTCGCGCAATGCTCCGAGTTGCCGTTCACGGATGATTGACGACCACTCGATCCAGTCCGGCAAGAATAGCTGCGCATGGCGGATGACCAAGTCTTTCGGCTCAAGCTTCGCCAATACTTGGGGCGGACACGCAAGGCTATCGGAGAGATCGTCTTGGATGTGTTGGATGCGTTGGATGCGTCGGCGCAAATCGGCTTTGGCGTCATCGGACGCATCGCCGTCCGCCCAGCCTTCGATCAGCTTCCAGACAGCCTCCCCGTACCCCTCTCCCAGTGCTTCGAGCCGTTCTACGAGCTCCCACAGGGTCTTTTCGTCATGGTCGGGCCGATTCAAGGCAAGATCAATGGCTTTGCGGACAAAGGCGCCCCTTTCAGCCTGCGATACAGGCTGTCCCGCGCCTGAAGCATCGCTCCGCCAACGCGGACGTTGATTGTAGTGCCCGACCTGCTGCCCCGGATTGAATTGCTCAATACACAACGTCCAGCCTATTTCGGGATAGCGCGATACGAGGGTTTCCAACACTCGTATTCGGTCTTCCACGGGAGCAGCGGTCTGCGGCATCCAGGATCGGAAAATGCACTGGAGCGAGTGTTCCGGCTTGTTCGCCCAGTTGTCTTTGATCTTCCGGGTGGAAAGCCGCGCGAGGATGTCGGCGACTCTCGGAAGATTTCCGGGGTTCCAGGCCAAGCGCTCCAGCGCCCACAACAAGCCTGTCCGACCAGGACGGCTGCCGAAGATCGGATCGCTTTCCGGTCGCATCAGTTCAAGAGTTGCGGGTTCGCTCTCGCGAAGGTCCTGTTCGATCAGACGCAGGAATGTCTCGGGGGCGGCTTCCGCATAGTCCGGCAGGTCGTCGTCATGCGAGAAGAATTTTTCGGCGGTAAGCGGGTCGAGCAGTTTTTGGATGAGTTCTGAAACTTCCCTTTGGGCGTCGAAACCCAGTCGTCGGGAAAAACGATCGTTGCCGTAAACAGCCAGCAAAACCAGAGTTTCACGGATGCCGCAGCGCAAGGCTTTCGAATGATTCCGCACTTTTCCGTAAACTTCAGCCATCCATTGCTTGTCATCGGGCAGGTCGAGGGCAGGGTCTTCCTCCGAAAGCATGTATTCAGCCGCAAAAAAGAAATTGTCGAGATTCGATTTGGTGATGAAACCGGCAATCGCAAACAGCGCATCGATCCTGGAGACGACGCCCCGATAGTCCCCGACCGACCAGACCGGCGGATCGTCGAGACGCAGCAACTCCGCGGTGTTGTCTTCGACTGTTGAGTCGCCGGCATTGGCGAGCAAGCGGATAGCCTCGCGGTCACCGCGTGACCCTTCATGCCATGCGCCGGCTAACGCCATGGGTACGAGTTTCTTCGCGGTTTCCGCATCACTCGCCCACTCGGGTGTGCAAATTGGGGGGAGGCGCCTCCGCAAAATTGTCGGCGACCGCGCGGATTCCCGCGCAAGTCTCTCTACCTCATCCCCTGCGATGTTCATCGCGCTGAGGGCTTTCTCGAAATCCTCGTAGCTCAAAAGGTTGAGCGTAATATCGGGTTGGGAATCCACGTCATTACTCGGCCTTACAACGATGCAATGAAAGCGGCGATAGAACCCTGAAAGCTCTCTTTCCACGTCCCGGCCGTGTACCGCGATCACAAGAGAAGCCGGCGCCGCCGTGTCGAGACGCCGCAGCGCTTCCGGCGTATTGCAGACGATCGTCCGTTGCTCCAAAGCGTAGGTTTTGGGTTGCTCCGACTTGGCGAAAGACGCAAGGAAGGCGAGCGCTTCATCCTTCGAGTCCGCGGCGATGACGAAAGGACGGTCGGGCTTCCCCTGCAACCAATCCTCAAATTTTTTCTTGGATTCCCGAACGGCCGCGTCGAAAAGCGCTTGCGGCAGTTTCGGCTCGCTTGCCGAAGCCCAACGCGACCAGCACTGCTCAAGCGAGCGATAGTCTTGGGTCGGCTTGGCAAACCAGATTTGCACCGGCGCGGACTGCTCGATCCATTGCTCCAGGTCGCTCGCGTCATAGGCCCTGACGTCCTTCCAGTGTCCGAGAGCTTTTTTGGCTTCCGCCCATTGACGTTTGTCCGGCCAATTGCGCGGCGTCACGAAGACGAACGTGCGTCCGGCCCGGTCTTCCGGCGGTACGGATTTTATCCGCGCCGCATAGTCCCCATCGGCTTTCGACTTGAGATCTTGGCTGCAACTGAACTCCCAGCCGGACCTGCCTTCCGGTACCCAGGGCGTAGGCTCCACCGTCTCGACGAGGCCGTCCCAACCCTTCCGTTCGGCATTGTCATAGGCGGGGAAATCCACAAGTGCAAGATTCCGTCCGGTCGAATGGATCAGTCTTCTCAGAAGCGCCGGAAGCTGCTGCCTTGCCTCGATACGGTTGGCCCAAATTTCGATCTGGTGCGCCTTGATTGTAAGGATTGTCGGCGCATAGGTTCCAACGGCCGCGGTCTGCTGTTGCGCGGATTCCTCCCAAGAGTCGAGCCGGGCCTGAAGATCGAGAAGGTATTGACGGTCCGCGCCGAACGCCCGTTCGAGACGGCCGGCCATCTCCTGCGATAACGCCGCCTTGCCGTTCAGGAAGTTGGACAGCGCGGGGCGACCGACGCCAAGAAGCTTGGCGGCCGCAGTAACCGTCCGGCCGGGCGGAAGGACGTGTTCCCTCACGTATCGGCCGGGATGGATGGGTTTCTCAGGCATGGTTGCCTCCTTTCTCGATAATTATAGCCCGTAGCGCAACAGAAGTCAAATTCTTGTAGTGATATTTCTAACTTTTCGCCAGAAACCCCGCCGCTCGGCTAAACTGACCTGCATGCCCAACCGGTCCATGCGTTGGTCCGCCGGTTCGATGCCGCGGGGGCGCTTTCGAGACCGCATCCCGCAGCGTCCGGCATTCGGCCTGTCGGCATACCTCCCAAAAGAACTCGATATCCGACCTATAACCCCCACGAAAGCAACATCATGCGCTCAAAACCAAAAACAAAACATATCCACGCCATGCAACCGCGTCTCCTTCCTTCCGTCCTTTTCCTCGCCCTGCTGCTCGGCTGCGGCGGGGGGGCCGAGCGGCGCCCGAACATCCTGTTCGTCATCTGGGACGACGTTTCCTATCCGCACGCCTCGGCTTACGGCTCGAAGATGGTTTCCACGCCGGCCTTCGACCGCGTCGCCCGCGAAGGCGTCCTGTTTCATAACGCTTTCGCCCCGGCGCCGGGATGCAGCCCCACGCGCGCGGCGTTCCTGACCGGCCGCCATATCTGGATGATCGAGCAGGCGGGCACGCATGCAAGCTCGTTCCCGCAAACCTACCTCTCGTACCAGGACCTGCTCGAAGAAGCCGGCTACGCGGTCGGCTTCACCGGCAAGCCTTGGGGTCCCGGCAAATGGGACGTCTCCGGGCGCACGCGAAACCCCGCCGGCCCCGAATACAACGACGTCAAGCTCGACCCGCCCTACGACGGCATCAGCGACAAAGACTACGCCGGCAATTTCCAAGCCTTTCTCGACAGCAAGCCCGCCGACCAACCGTTCAGCTTCTGGGTAGGCGGCCACGAGGCGCACCGCAGATTCGAGCCGGGCATCTGGGAGAAAGCCGGCAAGAAGCTCGCCGACGCCGAGGTTCCGCCGTTCCTGCCCGATACGCCTGAAATCCGCGCCGACGTACTCGATTACGCCGTCGAGATCGAATGGTTCGACGCGCACCTGGGGCGCATCATGGAAACGCTCGAGCGCGCCGGAGAGCTCGACAATACGCTGCTCATCGTGACCGCCGACAACGGCATGGCCTTCCCCCGCGCCAAGGCCAACCTGTACGAGTTCGGCACGCACATGCCGCTGGCCATCCGCCTGCCGGGCCGCGGCAAACCCGGACGCAAAGTGAACGACCTGGTGCAATTCGTCGACATCACCGCAACGATCTACGACGCGGCAGGCGTCGCGCATCCGGGCGGCGCCTCGCAGCTTGCCGGGCGCAGCATCCGCAACATCCTGGAGTCCGACCGGGAAGGCACGGTTGACGCCTCGCGCAACCGCGCTTTCAGCGGACGCGAGCGCCATTCCTCATCCCGTTGGAACAACTACACCTACCCGCAACGCTCGATACGCACGCCGCAACACCTTTACATCCGCAATTTCAAGCCCGAGCGCTGGCCTGCGGGCGCCCCGCAAAAGTACGAGTCCGACGGGAAAACGCCGGGGCCGATGCACGGCGGCTATCACGACATCGACGGCTCGCCGTCGCTGACCTTTCTGATCGCAGGCCGCGACGACCCGGCCGGCGGCAAATACTTTCACCTGGCGGTCGATAAACGCCCGGAAGAAGAGCTTTTCGACATCGTTGCCGACCCGGGCTGTCTCAACAATCTGGCCGCCGACCCGAACCACGAAGAAACCCGCGCCGCGCTGTGGGGCGAGTTGGCGGCCTATCTCAAGGAAACCGGCGATCCGCGGGCGACGGGCAACGGCGATATCTGGGAAGAGTACATCCGCTACTCGTCCATGCGCAAATTCCCCAAGCCTGCCGGCGATTAATTGCGGTCGCCGATCTTCGCCAACTGATTCTCGACTTCATCGATGTCGAGTTCGTGCTCCTGGGCCAGCTTGCGGATGCGGGCGACGACTCCGCGGTTTTCCCGCGAGATGTCGTGCTCTTCGCCCGGGTCGCGGCCCAGGTGGTAGAGCAGCGGCGGGTTTTGCCGGGTTTCGCCGCGGTCGCGATACCCCGTCTGCGTGAAGAAGTGCGCCTTGTAATCGCCCAGCCGCGCGGCAAACAACCTCGTGCCGCGCCAGTAGAACATCTCGTTGCGGGGGCTGGGGGAGGTCATTTTCATGGCGCCGCCGAGGTCGTAGCCGTCCATCTTGCGGTCGTCGGGCATCTTCGTTCCGGTCATGGCGGCGACCGTCGCCATCAGGTCGAGCGTCGAGCCCATGCCGGTCTGCGTCGTCCCCGCCGGGATCGTGCCGGGCCGCCACACGATCGCCGGCACGCGCATGCCGCCTTCCCAGGTGGAGCCCTTGCCTTCGCGCAGCAAGCCGGCCGAGCCGCCGTGCGTATCGAAGATCAGCCACGGGCCGTTATCAGAGGTAAATACCGCGAACGTGTTCTCGGCGAGTCCGTTCCTGCGCAAGGCGTCGAGCACCTGTCCGACCGACCAGTCCACTTCTTCCATCGCATCGCCGTATATGCCGGCCATGCTGCGGTCGGTAAACTCTTGCGAGCGAAACAGCGGCACGTGCATCATGGTGTGCGCAAGGTACAGGAAAAACGGCCTGTCCTTGTTCTTTTCGATGAACTTGACGGCCTCCTCGGTGTAGCGCTTCGTAACGGTGTATTGGTTCGCCGGACGCTCGATCGTTTCCTCATCGCGCATCAGGGGCACGTTCCAGTAGTCGATGCGGTCGGGATGCAGCAGCGCATGCCGCCGTTTGTCCCCCGGCTGCGTGGCGTCCATGTCGTTGGAATAAGGAATGCCGTAGTAGGCGTCGAAACCCTGCTTCGTGGGCAAATAGTCGGGCAGGTGGCCGAGGTGCCATTTACCGACGTGCATCGCGGCGTAATCCTTCTGCTTCAGCATCTCGGCGATGGTGACCTCGCTTTGCTGCAGGCCGCTCCACGATTCCGGGAACAGCACGCGGACGCGGTCATGCATCATGCCGCTGCGGACCGGCAGCCGCCCGGTGAGCAGTCCGGCCCGGCTCGGCGTGCAGACGCTTGCGGCGGCGTAGAAATTCGTCCACTTCTGCCCTTCATGGGCCATGCGGTCGAGATGGGGCGTGCGGATCGTCGGATGTCCGAAGACGCCGATATCGCCGTAGCCGATGTCGTCGCCGAAGATAATCACGATATTCGGCGGCCGGTCTTGCGCGGCCAAAACCACGACCGCCCACAACGAAACGAAAACGAGACGCGAAAATACTTTCATGGGAGCGGTCTATTCTAGCAGGCGGCGGGCGGGGCCGAACAGCCGCTTGAACTGCGTAATCGAGGCGCGGAAACCATCCTCGAAGCCGCCCGCTTGCGGGCGGTAAACGCTTTCCAGCGAGATCGCGCCGTCGTAGCCGTCGCGTTTGAGGGCGGCGGCGATGTCTGCGAGGTACGGCGCCATATGCCCCTTGCCGATGGCGACCTGATCGACGCGGGACCTGGGGATAGCGACAACCGCATCCTTCACGTGCAGGTGCCCGAGATACCCTCCTCGAAGCAGGTCGTAAGCGTCGGGGAAGGGCCTTTCCGCGCAGTACAGGCTGTTCGCGGGGTCCCACAAAATCTTCAAGCTCTTCGCGCCCAACTCATCGATCAGCTTGCGCCCCAACCAGGCGGACGTAATCATCGCATTGTTTCCGGTCTCGACAACCAGCGTGACGCCGCGGTCTTCTGCAAGCCGCGCGGCGGGCTCGAGCAGCGTTTTGAGCTTGTCCCAGGCGCCGCGGCTGACGTTCCATTGCTCGGCGCCGCCGCCGCCGAAAAGAATCATTTCCTTGCGGAAGCTCATCGCGCGCACCAGCGGAGCGCCGACGGCCAGGGCCAAGTCGATGCACCTTTCAAGCTTGACCGTCTGCGCCGCGTAGGCCGCGCCGCCGACCTCGGCGCGGAAAACGTCGAGGCCGCCGAAAATATGGCGCGAGATGCATGAAACCCGCATCTCGTAGCGGCCGAGCAAGTCCGCGATGCGCGCTACCTCGGCGTCCGTGTGATCGCCGACTTCCTTGTCCCAAACGAACTGCAACTCCGCGTGCGTCAGTCCGAACTCGCGCATGACCTCCAGCGCATGCTCGAACTCCCGGTCGATGCCGTCGGTAATCGCTCCCAGCTTGGCCATAGATTCCGTCTTCCGCTACCAGGTCGCTTGCGTACCCGCGATCCGTTCGAGCAGCTTGACGATCGCCCAGTTATCTTCGTCGGGAAAGAGCGAAACCCCCGACTGGAACATCTCGTAAACCGCGCTGGTCAAAAACATCGCCGCGCCGTTCTCGTGCGCCAGTCCCAGGCTGATGCCCAAGTCTTTATACATGGTTCCGATGCGGCTGCCCGTGTCTTTGAACTTGCGGTCGAGGATCATGCGGGCGCAATTCTCGAACATCGGGCTGCCCGCCGCGCCGGAGCCGATGACGTCGAACATTGTCCGGCCGCTGACGCCGGACTTGGAAGCCAACACGAGCGATTCGGCGGCGGCGGCGAAAGTCGCGCCGATGAAAACCTGCAGCGCCGCCTTGACCGACTGCCCTTGGCCGATCTCTTCGCCCACGTGAAAGACCTGCTTCGATACCGCGTCGAGCGCATCCCGATTCGCTTCCAGAACCTCGGGCTTCGCCGCGGCCATCAGGGTCAGCGCGCCGCCGTCGGCGCCGGCCTTGCCGCCGCTGACCGGAGTGTCGATCATGCCGACCCCCGCCGCGGCCAAAGGCGCTTCGAGGCGCTGCGCCTCGCGCGGCATCATCGTCGCCGAAACGATCACGGTCGCGCCGGGCTTCAACCCGCGAATCAGTCCGGCGTCGCCGAGCACGGCTTCCCGCGCCTGCGCTCCGCTGAAGACCATCACGAACACGGAATCGCATTGTCCGCCCAACTCCCGGCAACTGCCGGCTCGCCGGCCGCCGGCCGCTTCAAGCAGCGCCAACCGCTCTTCGCGCAGGTCGAACCCGACCAGGGGAAACCCCGCCTTGACGATATTTACGGCCATGGGCAGACCCATGTCGCCGAGCCCGACGAATCCGATTGTTTTCACTTGTTTCGCCTCCATTGCTAACCGGTAAAGAGCGTTCGCGCGTCCACGAAGCAAATCGGATTGCCGAACGGGTCTTGCCCGTAGAACAGCCGCTCGCCCCAAGGCATCTCGGCAATACCGCCGTCAAGCGCTCGAAAGTTCAGCCGCCGGGCCCGCGCGAACAATCCATCGAGGTCTGCGACCGCAAAATAGCAGTATTGGTTCGGGTGACGCCGCCAACCGCCGCCGCGTCCGTCGCCGTCGGCCTCGGGATCGTAACAGGCGAGGATCGTACCGCCGCAGTCGAAATAGTGCCGCCCCGGCGAAACCCGCCTTCCGGGATCGTCGAGCAGCACGGCATAGAACTTCTCGGCAACGGCGATATCGTCGACGGGGAGGATGACGCGATACAGCCGCGCAATCATAACCGCCGCAGTATAACAGCCCTGAATCCCCGGACAAGCAATCTTTTGAGAATTTGAAACCTCTTATATATCAATGAGTTGAGAAGTTTGTTGTCGTTTCGGGGCCATGCCGTCGGTGCAGCGCGGCGGAAACCGGGCATATCAATGAGTTGAGAAGTTTGTTGTCGTTTCGGGAGATACCCTCGGGGGGCGCGGACATGGCCGGCGGCCGGCGGGAGCAATCGGCTGCGGGCGCGCCGCCGCCGCGGACCGCCTGACAGGGAATTTCCCGCATCTCGAATTTCCTGACCCGGCGCCGCGGTTTTGCTAACCTCTCGAAGACATGCGCGCGCCGACCGTTCTCGCTACGCTTCTCTTTGCCGCGGCTCTCGCTTGCGGCCCTCAGGCAGACGCTCCCGATGCCGGCAGCGTCTCGATTACGCACGGCCCCTCGCTGGGCCGCTTGGGGACAAACCATATCGGCGTCTGGGCGCGCACTTCCAGAGCGGCCGCCTTCAACGTTTTCTACGGCGACGCCCCGGACCGGCTGACGTCCGCGGCGACCGTGCAAACCGATCCGGCAAACGACAACACCGGCTGGGCGCTGATCGAAGGTCTCGCGGCCGATACCAAATATTTTTACGAAGTCGGTTTGGGGGATGCGCCGGCGGGCGACGCGGAGCGTTCCGGGACGTTCCACACGCTGCCGGACGCCGCGGCGCTCGAGAGCGAGCACAATCCGCAGGGCCGCTACAACTTCCGCTTCGAGTTCGCCTGCGGCAACAATCAGAACCCCAGCGGAAGCCCGGTCGGCGCCGCGCTGACGACTCACGGCACGATGCTCAAAACGCTGATCGGCCGCGAAGCCAAGAGCAAGATAGACTTCGCCATCCTCAACGGCGACTGGCTGTACGAGAACGAGTCGCGGCTCTACAACCCGGAGCAATGGCGCGCGCAGGCCGGCGTTGACGAGGCGGCGACGCCGCGCGTCGTGCGCCTGATGCCCAGCATCACCGGCGTCTGGGAGAACTACAAGGATTTCTTCAACAAGGGCAAGAATCTGCGCGACTGGCACCGCAACGTGCCCTCGTACTACACCTTCGACGACCACGAGCTGCTGAACGATATCTACGGCTCGGCGGAGCCGGGCAGGCGCAACCGCCGCGCAGTCTTCCGCGACGTGGGCGCCATGGCGTGGTACGACTACCTCGCCTGGAGCAACCCGACGCCCGAAACCCGCGGCATTGTTTACGGCAAGGCGCAGTTGCAGGCCGGCAGCGATATCCTCACCGACCCCGAAGCGGACTTCACGGGGCTGGACCGAGAAGCGGCGCTGCACGTTCACTGGGGAACCCCGAATTGGGGCATGATGCTGCTCGACCCGAACCCCGACGGCAGCGACCCCGACGAAGTCGGCGGCGACCCGAACTCCAAGGTTTACGAAATCGTCGAAGTCATCGACAAGAACAATTTACGCATCCGCCCCCCGGCCGAAGCGGACGGCTCGGCAACCTATTCCGTCGGGCGGCGCTCGTACTTCAAGATGCGCGTCGCCAATGCCGATTTCCTCTTCGTCGATACGCGCTCGTACCGCATGATGCACGACACCGCCGACCGCCGGAAACAAGGCCGGACGATGCTGGGCGAAACTCAGAAGGCATGGCTCAAGTCCGAGATGAAAGCCTCCGACGCCGACTTTTTCTTCGTCGTCTCGTCGGTGAATTTTTCGATTTCACACGTCGGCGGAACCGGGAACGCCAATATCTCGGAAGTCAACAAAGACGATGCCTGGACGGCGTTCCTGTGGGAACGCGAGGACTTGATCGATTTCTGGGACGCCCTCGGCAAGCCGGTTTTCGTCTTGACCGGCGACTTGCACAACAGCTTCGCCATCAAGGTCACCGACCGGGTATGGGAATTCGCCTCCGGACCGCATAACTCGACCAACCATCCGCTGCGTTCGGAAGGCAACCGGCCGAATTCGGGGGACTACGATTCCTTCGGACGCAAGACCGAGATTCGCTGGTCGAGCTTCATCGTGAACGGCACGCCCAACGAATGGCGCAAGCGCCCCATTTACTGCGTGGCGCAGGTCAACAACGTATTCAACAATCCGACGGACGCAGGCGACCGCTGGGTGGCGTACAAGAATCCGCAGGCGGTTTTTCAGTACTTCGACGGGCTGACCGGCGATCTGCTGTACGCCGAATCGGTCGTGTCGCGCTGAGAACGGCCCGCGGCCCGTCCATGCGCCCCTATCCATTCGAGTTGTATGATAAATTGACCGGCTTCGGAGAATCGGCTATGAAAACCGCTCGGCTTCTATCGTTTGCATTCCTTTGCGCGCTGCTGTTACAGGCGGGCGACGTTCCGCGGGACGCGCCGGACTTGAAGCTCAAAACCACAACCGGCCGAACCGTGTCCCTGGCGGCGCTGAAGGGCAAAGTGGTGGCGGTGATGTGGCTTTCGACGGATTGCTCGCATTGCCAGCAAACCTCGGAGATGATCGGGCCGATCTACGAAGAACTGGCGCCCAAGGGCCTGGAGATTCTGGGCCTTGCGGTGAATCCGAATTCGCCGGGAAACATCGACGCTTTCGTGCGCAATCACGGCGTGAAATTCCCGATCGGAGTCTCGAACCGATCCGACTGGATGCGCTTTGCCGATTTGTCGGTGATGGCGCGGGCTTACGTGCCCTACATGATGATCGTCGACCGCAAAGGCGTCATTCGCCACGAGCATCCCGGCCGGGACCGCGTTTTCTGGGCCGATCAAGAGGCCAACATGCGCAAGGAATTCAGCGATCTGCTGGCCGAGAGCTCGGGTGCAAGCGATTAAGGCGCCGGCGGCTGCGCGGCATCCCGCCGTCTTCGACCGCGAAGATTGGCTGCTCCCTTTCGTCCCCCTGATGCGTCATGGGGATTTGCAGACTATCGCCGGGCGGTACTGGCCGACGGCGCCGGACGAGCGCCGCCGGCCCGCGCAGTCCCGGCTCTTTCGCACCGAAGCGGATACGCAGGTCTTGGCGCGGTTGAACCTGCAACGGACGGAATCCCGCGCCGGTCCGCGTCCGACCGTCCTGGCGGTGCATGGCCTCACGGCCTGCGACCGCGCCCCGTACATGCTTGCCGCCGGCCGGCCGGCGCGGGAAGCCGGTTTCGACCTGATTCGGCTGAACGTCCGCAACTGCGGCGGCACCGAGCATTTGTCGCCGACCCTGTACCATTCCGGACTCACTGTCGACCTGCGCTGCGTCGTCGAGCAACTCGCGCCGCGGCCGCTTTTCCTGCTGGGTTTCTCGATGGGCGGAAACATGGCGCTCAAGCTCGCCGGCGAATGGGGCGAGAACCCGCCGGAGCACGTCCGGGCGGCGTGCGCTATTTCGGCGCCGATCCGCCTGGACGTTTGCTCGCGGCATATCGGCAAGCCGCGCAACCGGATATACGAACGGCGGTTTCTGCGCCAACTGCGGGCGACGATGATGCGCAAGAGCCGCTGCATGCCCGAGCGCTATCCCCAACCCGATTTTTCGGACGTCGATTCGATTTGGAAATTCGACGACAAGTTCACCGCGCCGAGCTTTGGGTTCCGCGACGCGGCCGACTATTACGCCCGCTGTTCGGCCGCGGGGTTTCTGGAGCGCATTCGCGTCCCCGCGCTCGCGATTCAGGCCGAGGACGACCCGTTCATTCCGTTCGACGCGTTCCGCGACCGGGTATTCGCAACCAACCCGTGGATTCGACTCTTGGCCCAGCCTCATGGAGGGCATGTCGCCTTCCTGTCCCGCCAAGGCGCGCGTTTCTGGGCGCAGGCGCAGGCCATCCGCTTTTTCGAGGCGGTCGGGCGTTCGGACCGAGACAAACCGGCTATTGAATCGTCGAGCTCCCTTCCATGCCCAGCGGCGCCGTAGTCACGTTCCGGTTCACGTGCTTGTCCAGGTCGATGACGTAGGTTTCGGGCGCGGAGAGCAACTGCGGGGAATGGGTCGCCGCCACGATGCGGAACCCCTTTTGATCGACGAGTTCCTTGAGCATCTTGAGAATGCGGCGCTGGTTCGACGGCGATAAGGCCATCTCCGGCTCGTCGAGCAGCAGCACCGAACCTTCCGGCAGAGCAGGAAACGTCTGTTGGAACAACGACAACATCACCTGGCCGTGACTGGCGCTGTGAATAAACTCGCGCATTGCCGGATCGTCGTCGAACAGTTCCGGCTTATTGCGCGGATTGTGCTGCTCGGCATCGAATAGCAGCACCTTGGCCCAGGCTTGCCCTCGCCTGTCGAGCTTGTACGCGAAATTGTCGATGTCCTCTCCGCGCAGGGCGTAGTAGATGGAATGCAGCAGCGTCGATTTCCCCGATCCGTTCTCGCCCGCCAACATAACCAGCGGGTGCGACAAGTCCACGATCATCGGCATGTGGAAGTTGAGATTCATGAAAATCGGATGGGTCAGAATCTTGAGAAACATCTTCCCCAGCATAGCCTGTAGTCCTCTAATGAAACCGGCAGCGCGGCGGCGTCCGCTAAAATAACGGCTTCGCGTGCGATTCGGCGCCGCGCGGCATTCGCCGGCCGAGACGCGGGCGCCGTCACGCCGGCGGCACAAGACCGCGATGCCGGAAAAGCTCACAATCACGGTTCTCGGATCGGGAACCAGCGTCGGAGTGCCTACCATCGGCTGCCCCTGCGCGGTCTGCCGCTCCGACGACCCCCGCGATAAACGCCTGCGCCCGTCGGTAGTTGTCGGCTACCGCTCGGGCGGCGCGCAGCGCAACGTGCTCATCGACACGACCCCCGACCTCCGCCGGCAAGCGCTCGACTCCGGCCTCAAGAGCCTCGACGCGATCCTCTATACGCACGATCACGCCGACCACATCATGGGCCTGGACGACGTCCGCCCGTTCAACTACCGGCGACGGGAGCGCCTGCCCATATACGCCGCGCAGGAGACGCTGCGCTCGTTGCGCCGCGTGTTTCCGTATGCGTTTGCGGGCGAATCCGCCCATCCCGGAGGCGTTCCGCGCCTGACGGCCAACGAGATCGACGGCTCGCTGCTCAGCAGCGGGAGCATCGACCTGTTCGGTTTGCAATTCAAGCCGGTCAAGGTGCGCCACGGCCCGAAGAACATCGTGGGTTTTCGTTTCGGAAACGCCGCGTACATTACCGATCAGACCGGGTTCCCGGACGAATCGCTGCCGCTGCTCACGGATCTGGACGCGCTCTTTCTCGGCGCCTTGCGGCACGTCCCGCATCCGATGCACTCGACCGTCGAGCAGGCGCTGGGCTGGGTCGCGCGTCTCCGGCCGCGGCGCGCCTTTTTCACGCATATCTGCCACGACCTGGGACACGCGGAAACCAACGCCGGCCTGCCCCCGGGCGTTGCGCTGGCCTACGACGGGCTGCGCGTTCAGGTGGAAGAGTAACCGGCGATGGCTGCAAATTTTTACCGCATCGAGGAGTTGCCGGCGGGGTTCGGCCCATGCTCGCTGACGATCGGAAATTTCGACGGCGTACACCGCGGGCACCAGGCGATCTTGCTGCGCGTGATCGCGCGCGCCCGCCGGCTGAAAATCGAATCGGCGGCGCTCACTTTCGACCCGCATCCGCTGGCGGTCGTAGCCCCCGAGCAGACCCCGCGGATATTGACGACCGTCAACGAGCGCGCGCGGCGGATTCGCGAGCTCGGCATCGACCGCGTTGTCGTCCTGCCGTTCACTCGCGAACTTTCGCGACTGACTCCCGCCGAGTTCGTGCGGCAAACGATCGTGGGCAAGCTCGCGGCGCGGCACGTCACCGTCGGAGACAACTTCCGCTTCGGGCGCCGCCAGGCGGGCGATGCGCATGAGTTGCAGCGCCTGGGCAAGGAGCTCGGCTTCGCCGTCGAAGCCGTCCCCGCAATCGAAATCGCGGGCGGCGTGGCCAGCAGCTCGCGCTTGCGCGAGGTCGCGGCGCGCGGGGAGATGCGCACCGCCCGGCGTCTGCTCGGCAGGCCGTTTTCGCTCTCCGGCAGAATCGTTCGCGGCGCAGGCATCGGCTCCAGGCAAACCGTTCCCACGCTGAACCTGGAACCCGACTCGCAGGCGCTTCCCGCGGACGGCGTTTACGTCTCGCTGACCAAAGACGCGGGCGGCGGCCGCTGCCGGGAGTCAATCAGCAATGTCGGCGTGCGGCCTACGTTCGACGGCGCCGGGCGCACCGTGGAGACCTACGTCCTCAACGAGCTTGGCGGCGAATTTCCCAAAGCCATCGAGCTGTATTTCCTGCGCCGGATTCGAGCCGAGCGGCGGTTCGCATCGGCGGAGCATCTGAAAACGCAAATTTTGACCGACGTGCGGCTTGCCGAGCGTTATTTTGCGAAGCTCCGCTCCGTCCGCAATACGCCGGCCGCCGTTTCGTGACGCCGCGAACGGGCCGGCCGGTATTGCTAAACTGGCAGACGCCATGCGCAGCGCAGCGATATCCGGACTGTTTCTTCTCTCGGCGGTTGCCCTGCCGCTCGGCTGCGGAGACGCGCCCCCCGCATCCGCCCGCCCCAACGTCGTGGTCATCCTCGCGGACGATCAGGGTTGGGGCGACCTCAGCATTCACGGCAACACCAATCTCTCGACGCCGAATATCGATTCGCTGGCCCGCGACGGCGCGCTGTTCGAGCACTTCTACGTTTGCAGCGTCTGCGCCCCCACCCGCGCCGAATTCCTGACCGGGCGCTACTACGCGCGAGGCGGCGTGCGCGGCGTCAGCACCGGCCAGGAGCGGCTGAACATCGACGAGCACACCATCGCCCAAACCTTCAAGGCCGCGGGATACGCCACCGGAGCCTTCGGCAAGTGGCACAACGGCACGCAGCATCCCTATCACCCCAACGCCCGCGGCTTCGACGAGTTCTACGGCTTCACCGAAGGACATTGGGGCCACTACTTCGACTACGAGCTCGACCACAACGGAAAACTCGTGCGCGGCGAAGGCTTCGTCATCGACGACTTTACGAATCATGCAATCGCCTTCATCGAGCAGAACCGCGACGGCCCGTTCTTTGCCTACCTGCCGTTCAATACGCCGCACTCGCCGATGCAGGTCCCCGATGAGTTCTGGGAGCGGTTCGCAGCCAAAGACCTGGACAAGCGCCACCGCGACCCGGACATCGAGGACGTACCCAAAACACGGGCGGCGCTGGCCATGGTCGAGAACATCGACTGGAACGTCGGGCGCGTCCTCGCCAAGCTCGACGAGCTGCAACTCAGCGAAAATACGATCGTTCTCTATTTCAGCGACAACGGTCCCAACGGTTGGCGCTGGAACGACGGCATGAAGGGTCGCAAGGGCTCGATCGACGAGGGCGGCCTGCGCGTCCCGTTTTTGATTCGCTGGACGGGCGCGATACCGGCCGGCCGCAAAGTCGGCAAAATCGCGGGGGCGATCGATCTGCTGCCCACGCTGGCCGACCTCGCGGGAATTCCCGTCAAGAGCGAAAAGCCGCTCGACGGCAAAAGCATCAAACCGCTTCTGCTGGGCGAAGAATCGGATTGGCCCGACCGCCTTCTTTTCTCGTTGCGGCGGGAACAGGTCAGCGTCCGCAGCGGGCGCTTTCGCTTGGACGCCGAGGGTCGACTGTTCGATCTTGAAGCCGACCCCGGTCAAGCGCTCGATGCCGCTGCCGAGCACGCGGAGACCGCCGCCGAGTTGCGCGCAGCCGCCGCCCGCTGGGGCGCCGAGGTGCTGCCCAACGTCGGTCCCGACGACCGCCCCTTCCCGGTCGGCCATGCTGCCATGACCCTGCTGCCGGCCCGCGACGGCGTGCCGCACGGCGGCATCGAGCGCAGCGCCCGAGCGCCGAACTGCTCGTATTTCACGAATTGGACGAGCGCCGAAGACGCGATGACCTGGGATATCGAAGTCGCCCAAGCCGGCGATTACGAGGCGCAAATCTATTTCGCCGCGGCCGAAGCCGGTTCGACGGTCGAACTCAGCTTCAACGGCGCCTCCGTATCCGCCAAGATCGACGAAGCCTACGATCCGCCGGCCTACGGCGCCGCGGACGACCGCGTGCCCCGCGTCGGAGAGTCTCTGGTCAAAGACTTCAAGCCGCTGAGCCTGGGAACGATTTCTCTTGCCGCGGGGCGCGGCGAGTTGAAGCTGAGGGCGGAAGACGTCGCCGGCGGCGAAGTCGCCGAAGTGCGCTACGCAGCGCTCACGCGCAAGTGACCGGGCGCCGTCTTCGGAAAACCGTCAGAAACCGATCTTGACGCCGAGGTTGACCTGCCGGAACATCCCCGGCTGAATGCCTTGCGGCGCCCGCGAAGCGATATAGAGCTTGTCGAACAGGTTCTTGACCGTGAAGTAGGGCTGAAGCTCCCAGCGCTCGCATCGAATCTCGTAGTCCACGATCAGGTTCGTGACGCTGTAGGCCGGCAGCAGGCCGATCGTGCCGTCCGCCGAAGGCATGAACGTTTCGTTGCGGTCGCCGAACCGGTCGCCGATGGAGTTGAGATCGAGTTGTATCCCGGGGCCGTTCGCCCGCCGCAGCCCGGCGATCAAGCCGAACGTATTGCGCGGCGCATACGGCAGCCGGTTGCCCCCGTAAAGCTCGTTTTCGCGGAACTGCGCCGTGCTCAGGCGCATGTGGCGGACATCGGTGTAGAGGCTCCAGCGGCCGAGATCGGCCAACTCGTTCCAGTTGACGCGCAGCGAGCTCTCGAGCCCCTCGTGCAGCGAGGCGCCGCCGTTAACCAGAGTCGTCGTCGCCCCGCCCGACTCCGCCGCCGTAATGACCTGGTTCGAGAAATCCAGGCGGAAATAGCTGAACTCGCCGCTGACGGCCCTCTGTCCGCCGAATCGGATGCCCGCTTCGTAGTTCCAGGACAACTCCGCGTCGAGCTGCAGATTGTCGCCGTCGCCGTTGATCGCGATTTTTGTTCGCGGGGGAGCGAACCCGCGATGCAGGCCGGCGAAAAACGTCACCTCGTCGGTTGCGCGCAGCGCGGCGCCCAGCCCCGGAATCGCCTTCGTGATGTCGTTGTCTTGCAGGCGGTCGACGTCGGTTGGAACGCCGCTCACCCGCATGCGTAAAATATGCCGCTCCTGATTGTAGCTCTCCAGGCGCAGCCCCGGCGTCAGCGTAAGGCGCGAGCCCAACTTGAAACGGTTTTGAAAGTAGGCCGAAAACGCCCGGCCCGCGCGCTTCTCGTCGTCGCGGACAATGCCGCTTCGAGCGTTGAACGGAGCGCCGTTCACCCGTTGATCGCGCGCTTTTTCATAGACGTAGCGCAGGCCGAAATCCAGGCTGCCGTAACCGTGCTCGACGCGGGCGCCGGACTGCGCCCCGAAAACCTGGAAGTCGCGGTTGCGGTTGCCCGCCGAGTCGCGCAGAAACAACGCGCCGCCGGGGATGGAGGGGTCTCCGAAGACACCCAGATAGTTGCGGCCGCGGTCGCTGCGGTCAAAATCCTGACGCCCCCAGAAACGCTTCGTCGCATAGGTGAAAAGCGTCGTGTTCCACACCATTCGCGGGCCGACCACGTAGGCGTGCGAGACGGACGCCGCCTTGCGCTCTACGGCGAGCGCGTCGCTCGGAACCGCGTTCTGATTCGGGTCGGCAGCGAACATGGGCTGCGTGAGGCCGACATAGGTGGAATTGGATATTTCCTCGTAAAGAGAGCCTTTGACGGCGAACGTGTGGCGCTCGTTGGGCTTCAGAATGAGCTTCCCCTGAAGGTCGTCGATGTCGAAGAAAAAGTCGCGCCAACCGTCGCCTTGCTTGTGCAAGTAATTGGCGATCCAACCGATCGTTTGACCGCGGTTGCTTCCGCCGAGCGAGCCGTTGCCGATGAACAGGCCGCGCCCGCCGCCCTCGATATCGAAATCGCCGTGCAGCTTCGACGGCGGGTCGGGCGTGACGAAGTTGACGACGCCGCCCACGGTTTGCGGGCCGTGTACGATTTGGCCGCTGCCCTTGAGAATTTCCACGCGGCGCATGCGCTCGACCGGCGGCGAATAATACATTTCCGGCTCGCCGTAAGGCGCGAGGGCGATCGGAATGCCGTCTTCCAGCATCAGCACCTTGCGGCTGCGGTCAGGGTTGAGCCCGCGGATACCGACATTGAGGCGCATCGCCATCGGGCCGGAATCCTCGCGAACGGTCACTCCGGGCGCGCGCCGCAACACTTCGTTGGCGTCGAGCGGTTTGGAGATCTCCAGTTCGTCTTCTAAAATCAGATGCATCGACCCCGGAATTTCGGTACGCAAATCCTCGGACCGAGCGACCACTTCGATCGAAGTTGCGTGCCGCTTGAGCCTGGTCAGCCGGACGGGAAACTCGACCGTCTGCGCCGAGCCGCGAAACTCGGCCGGCTCGAAATCGGCGGCCGTCACGCGCAGCGTGAACGCCCCGGCGGGAACCCGCTCGAGGCGGTAAACGCCGAACCAGTCGGTACGCGCCCGCTCTTTCGTTTCAACGACTTCAACCACCGCGCCGGAAATCGGAAACTCGCCGGCGCCCGTAACGGTCCCCTGGAGAGCGCGGTCTTCGGCGGCGCTTGGCGAAGCCGCGGCCAGCACGGCCAGCGCAAGGAACGGCAACTTGCACATTATGGGAATTTCCCTCTCTGGCTCCGGGAGCAGAAGACGCCCTGCCGAAATCCCAAGCTAACAGTATTTGCAAATGGATCGCAAGTAATTTTTTTGTAACGGCATTTCAAGCCGCGGCCGCGGCTCGGTTAGCATGGTCGAGTGAGCCGCGCGCTGGTCATCGGCGGGACTCTTTTTATCGGCCGGGCGCTGGTGCGGCTGCTTCTGGACCGCGGCGACGAAGTCACGATTCTGCATCGCGGCAAGCAGAATCCCTTTGCCGGTCGAACGGCTGAAATTCGCTGTGACCGCAACGACGCCGCGGCCGTCGCCAAGGCCCTTGCCGGCCGCGGGTTCGAGTTGGTTTTCGACAACGTGTACGACTGGCGGCGCGGAACGACCGCCGCCCATATCGAAGCAGCGGCGGCGGCCTGCGGCCCCGGCTTGCGTCGTTACGTGTTCCTGTCGAGTTGCGCGGCATACGGCAACGGACTCGACCTGAGCGAAGACGCTCCGCTGGCGCCTGCCGACGCCCCCGATCTCTATTGCCGCAACAAGGCCGATTCCGAGCGCCTGCTGTTCCGCCTGCACCGAGAGAGCGGCTTTCCGGCGGTAACGCTGCGGCCGCCGTACGTTTACGGCCCGGAGAACCCGTTCTACCGCGAAGCCTTCTTCTGGGATCGCCTGACGGCCGGCCGGCCCGTCATCGTTCCGGGGGACGGCAGCCGCTTGATGCAATTTGTTCTCAGCACGGACTTGGCCCGAGCCGCCCTGCTGGCGGCGGATGCGCCCGCGGCGCCCGGAAGAGCCTACAACATTGCCAACGCCGAGCCGGTTACGCAGACCGCCTTGGCGCATGCTCTGGCCGAGGCCGCCGGAGTCGAGCCCGCAATCCGCTATGTCCCTCGAAGCCGAATCGCAGCGCTCGGCGGCAACGTTTTCGCGCCTCCGCTCTACTTCGGGCAGTATTTCGATCTGCCGCCCATCACGGAGAACATCGCCCGCGCCCGCCGGGAGCTCGGGTTCGAGCCGACGCCCTTCAACGAGGGGCTGCGGCGGACCTGGGAATGGCATTCGGCGCAGCCGGACCGTCCCGCCCCCGATTTTTCGTTCGACGAAAAACTGTTGGGCGATTCATCCCCTCTGACAAACTGACGGAACAGGTTTTCGCGCGAGCGCCTATGATGGATGGACGATGAGAAGCGGAATGCGCATCGACCGCAAGACGACCTTGACCGCCGCCCTGCTCGTTTTGGGCTGGGCCGCCGTTTCGGTTGACGGCGGCCCCGGCGTCCGCGCCGCGTCAACGTCCGGGCAGGTCTCCGACACGCACGTTTTCGACGAGGTTGCGCCGGGCGTTTATTTCGCCGCGGGCACGGGCGCGCTCAACGTCGCCAGCAACGCCATGGTCGTCGTCAACGAAGAAGACGTCGTGGTCGTCGATTCGCACATTACGCCCGACGCGGCGCGCGCGCTGATCCAATCCGTGAAGGCCGTTTCCGCAAAGCCGATCCGCTACCTGATCAACAGCCACTTCCACTTCGACCACGCGCACGGCAACCAGGCGTTCCCCGAGGGGGTCGAGATCATCGGCCACGAGTACACCCGCGAGCGGCTGCTGGGGAACGTCCTGGACGAGCCCACCTACCGCGTGATCGGCAGCCCTCCGGCGCAGCGGAAGATCATCGCCGCCCTGGAGTCGCAACTGGACGGCGCAACGGGAAAAGCCCGCGAGTCGCTGCAACTGCGCATCGCGGCGCTCGAACGCCACGTCAAAGCTCTGGGCGAAGTGAGGCCCACGCCGCCGACGATTACGCTCAAGCACAAGATGACCCTGTTCCGCGGGTCGCGCGAAATCAGGATTCTGCACTTGGGCCGCGCACACACGGGCGGAGACGTTGTCGTTTACCTGCCCGCCGAAAAAATCCTGTTCACCGGAGACTTGTTTTACGACGGCCCGCCCTATCTCGGGGATTCTTTCCCGGAGGAATTCGTTGCCGCGCTGGAGAGACTCAAGGCTATCGAGTTCGAGACGATTGTGCCCGGCCACGGCCCGCTGGTCCGCGACCCGCGAAAGATCGGCGTCCGCCAGGACTACATTCGACGCTACCGCAGCGAGGTTTCCGCGCTGCGCAAACAGGGGCTTTCCGCCGAAGAGGCCGCGGCGCGCCTGAGCTTTGCCGGATTCGGCCACTACCCCGGCCTCGAATCCCGCAACCGCGGAACCGTGGGACTGGAAATCCGCCGCATGTACCAAGAGCTCGAGGGCAAGCGAGTATCTGCAAGATGACGAAGATCCAAAGGATGCATGGGCTTTTAGCCCTTTTATTTCTGGCCGGCGCGTCGGGGGATGCAGCGATTAAGCCGGATTGGTCGAAGGTGCGGGCGATACAGCCCGGAAGAGTAGCCGTCGTGCTGTTGTACGAAGATGCGGCTCCCGCGGGAAGTCGGAAGATCAAAGGACTCTTCAGCTCGGCCACCGACGAATCCGTCACGCTCGCCATGAAGAACGGGCAATCGCGCACAGCAGAGAAACGCGCCGTACGCAAGGTGCTGGTTCGCCGCCCGTTCGCGAAACGATACCTGGGATGGATTGCCGCGGGAGTGTCCGCCGCAGTCATAGAACTGGGATTGAGCGATGATCTGTCTGCCGAGGCTCGCATCCTCCACGCAGCGGTCACGCTCCCCGCCGCCGCCCTTCTTTTCTACGGTTCGCGGATGGGAGGGGTTTACAATGTGCCGCCCAAGCACAGGAGTTCTCCGTAGCGGGGAGGCTCTCGATCTTGAGTTCCCCTTTCCGCGGACCCCGGGCAACACGGCGTTCCGATTGTCGGCCTGCGGGCGCTGCCCGCCGGCAGAATGCGTTGGCCGGCGGGGCGGCCGTCGTAAAGCCCTTTGAGGAAGTTCCTCCAGGCGCGGTATTTGTGGATCTCGTCGAAAAACCAGAACGCGCCCGGCGGCAGCTCGCGGCGCAGGATCCGCCCCCGGTGATCGGGGATATCCCAGTTCAGGTAGCCGCTCCGCGCGCCGGGCAACGACAGTCCCAACGTCGTCTTCCCGACCTGCCCGGGGCCGGCAATGAAGGCCGGCTTGCCGGCAATATCCGCCTCGACCCGTTCCCGCAGGTAGCGCCGCTCCAACACGCTTTGAATTTACAGACAAATTCACCCTCTGGGAAATATATCCGCAGATTTTTTTGACTGGGGTGAAATTGTTTGCGCCGGGGCTAAACGCCTAACCCGGCAAGTCGAGTTTCGTCAAGAAGATCGGCAATCCGGCCTTGTTCGCGTAATTCGGGCGGTAGCGTTCCGTGTTGTACATCGTGGTCAGATCGACGCTGCGCGCTTTTGCTCCCGCCGCGGGAATCGGCGCATCGACGTAACGCCCCTGCTGAATCGCCGTCATCAGCCCCGAAGCGCCGTCGGCGATGCGCTCGACGGCCATGGTCGCGAAGGTCGTCGCCACCATCTTGTCGAGGAAGTCCGGCGCCCCGCCGCGCAAGTCGTAAGTCAAGTCGCTCACGACCGTGTCTTCCTTGGCGAGCCGCTTGACCTGTTGGCTGAACGCTTCGGCGATGTTGACTTTTTTCCGATGGCCGTAGGCGTCGGCCTCGCCGTATTCCTCGATTTTGCGCCCGGTCCACGTCGCGCCTTCGGAGAGAACCACCAGCGCGTAATTGCTCGGGTTGTTTTTCTTGTCGGTCATCAACAGGTCGATTAATTTCTGGAGGTCGAAGCGGTGTTCGGGGATGCAGCAGCGGATCGAGGAGACGTATGCCGTGTAAAGCGCCGTGAAGCCGGCGTCCCGTCCGAAGATGCGGAAAATGCCGATGCGCTCGTGCGAGCCGATGGTCGTCCGTTGCCGCTGGATGTTGTCCACCGCCCGCGTAATCGCCGTCGAAAAACCGATGCAGTACTCCGTGTTCGGCACGTCGTTGTCCATCGTCTTGGGCACGCAGATGACCGGGAACCTCTCGTCGTGCAGCGTCCGCGCGTAGCTCAGCGTGTCGTCGCCGCCGATCGCGACGAGCGCATCCATGCCGAGTTGCTGCAGGTTCTCCAAGACCGCCGGCGTCAGATCCAAGACGCCCGGGGCGATCTCTTTGAAGGAACCCAGCTTGGGCCGCAGGTGGTCGGGGACGTCCGGCGCCTTCATCCGCGACGGTTTCGTGCGGGAAGAGTGCAGGAAGGTTCCGCCGGTGCGGTCCACGGTGCGCGTGTTGCGGCGGTTCAGCGGGAGAATGTACTGCGGGTCCTCGCCGTTGATGAGATTGACGTGGGTCAGGCCCTTCCAGCCCCGGCGGATGCCGACCACTTCCACGTCGTGATGCGAACTGCCGTACACCACCGATTTGATGACGGCGTTGAGGCCGGGGACATCGCCTCCGCCAGTCAGAATGCCAATGCGTTTCGCTGCCATGCGATGACTCTTTGTATTCAATCCTTAAGAAGATTCCGGGCTTGCAGGCCGTTCCGCGCCCGTGAACGGCTCGTCCATCCGCCCCATCTCCCAGCCTAAATGATTGATGTAGAACAACACGAGCGCTTCGCCGCGCCGCTCTCGAAACTCGGCGAAGACCTTCTGCCGCCAACCGTCTTTCAGCTTTTCGCCCGGGTCGGCGTCCTTGTCGAAGAAGCCGTTCCCGTCGTGGGGTATCTCCAGAAAATCGAGAACGTTGACGACGAAGTCGATGTTCGACACCAGTACCGCCTGGGCGAAATCGCGCGCCAAGCCGCCGTCGCCGCCGGCAATCCGCTCCCACAGCTTCGGGGACGCGCGACGGAGCCGCTGCCGATTGAGCTTGCCGAGACGGCTGCGCGCCTTGAAACCCTCGTAAACCGAGTAGGTCTTCAGCGCGCCTATCGATACGCTGCTCACGAGAGTATCGAACCGCTGCTGCCCGAGTGCCCGGTACGCATCGGTCAGTTGCATTTTTCGGAGGATAACACAGCCGCCCGGGACTGCTTCAGCACCTCGAATTCGAACGTCATCGCCTTGCCGCGCACGACGAAGCAGAGGTAGTGCTCCCAGAACTTGCGGAAAACCCGCGAGCGGTTCACGGCGAATTCGAACCCCAGCAGCCGCCACAAGCGCAGCAGCTTGACCCGCACCCGTTTCTCCCGCATCCGCCGCTGCGTGTAATAGCTGAAGCCGCCCTCTTCGGTGAAGCAGCGGAACGAAAACGAGTTGAGGTGCCGGCGGTGGGTCGGATCGCAGAACGAGCTGAAGTCCGTGTAGTGCGGGGTTTCGACGATGACGGCGCCGCCCGGCCGCGTGACGCGGTGGACTTCTTCCAGCGTTGCAATCGCGTCGGCAACGTGCTCGATCACGTGGATGAGATAACAGGCGTCGAAGACGCCGCTGCGGAAGGGCAGGCCGCCGCGGTCGACGTCGGCTCGAACGTCGGCCGTGGCGCCGGGGTTGCTGTCGATGCCCAGCGCCCCAGGGCGTTTGTTGCGCCCGCAGCCGACATCGAGCGCCCGCGGCGTTGCCGATCCGAAGGCCAAGCGAAGATTGTAGCGCCCCTCGAGCCGCCGCTACGCGGGAGCGCCGGCGGCGGACGTCTTGCGCCGGTCGCGGTATGCGGCCGCGGATCTGGCCGCCAACGTTGCGATCAAGCGCCAGTTCTGACCGATTGCCCGCACCCACTGCATGCGGCGCACTTGCGGGAAGTAGATACCGCGAAAAGCGATCCGCGCAAACAGGTGCGTGAGTTGCTCGCTCACCGGCTTGCCGGCGAGATATTCGACGGCTTCGCGGTTGCGCCGGGGGCTATACGACGAGCGCCAAGCGTGATCCACTTCCCGGCCCGCTTCGTCGATGCTCATCTTGAGCGGTTTGTGGCACATCACGAACGGCGCGAAATCCAGCCAATGCCGGGGCCGCTCCAGCCGCCCGCCGGCGAGCAGCCGATCGTAGAGCGGAGTCGAAGGGAAGGGCGTCAGTTGACCGAACACCGGCAGTCCCGGCGGCCAGTCGCGGATCTTGTCCAGAGTTCTCTCGGCCACTCCGCTGGTGTCGTTGTCCATGCCGAAGATGAACGACGTGATGGCGTATATGCCGCGTTGCGCGAGCCGTTCCAGAACGTCCCGATAGTTCGCCGGTTTGTTGAAACTTTTGTTGACGTCTTGCAAGTTCGCTTCGTCGATGGATTCCATGCCGATGAAGATCCAGCGGCCGCCCGATGCGGCGATGAGCTCGACGAGCTCTTCGTCCTCGAGCAGGTTGGCGCTGATCTGCGCTACCCAAGGGATTTGCGCGCCGGCGGCGATGATGTCGCGCAAGAGCGATTTGGTGCGCCGGCGGTTGATGGCAAAATTATCGTCCACGAAGAAGACGGCGAACTGGCCGCGTTCCTGGCGGCCGCGTTCTTTCAGCCGCAGCAACTCGTTTACGATGCTCTCGTTCGAGCGGAAGCGCAGCGAATCTCCGAAGAAACCGGTCACGGTGCAAAACTCGCAGCCGTAGGGGCAGCCGCGGCCGGACTCGATGGGCACGACCCGGAACGATCCCCAGCCGCCGCCGGCCTTGCGCAGCAGCGGCCGTAACACTTTAGGCGCCAGATTGAACTGGGACAAATCCAGATCGCCCCAACCGATTTCAGGGTAACGATCCAGGTTCGGCTTGCGTTCCCGCCCTTCGGCATCGACCGGCTCGTAGAGCTCGCGAAGCCGGCCATGAGCGGCGTCTTCCACAAGCACCGGCCAAGTTTCGTCCGCTTCTCCGACGGCCACGGCGTCGGCGTGGCGGGGCCCGCCGTCCCGTCCGAGCGCCTCGTCGGGCAATTCGGTCACATGCGGCCCGCCCATGACGACGGGGGTTCCGGTTGCGCGGACGGCGTCGGCTACCCGGTAGGCGCGGGCGATCATGCGCGTCATCGCGCCGATGCCGACCAAGCCGATGTCGTTGGCGCGCACGAAATCGGCCAACTCCGCTTCCGTCATCGGCTTGGCGTTGCCGTCGATCAGCAAAACTTCGTGTCCGGGCGGCGTCAGCTTCTGCAACAGGAACATCCACAGATGAGGCATGAAGTTGCGCGTGACGCCGTTGTCGGGATTGTAAAGAAGGATTTTCATGGTTCGGCCGTCTCCCTGGTAACCGAGACCTTGTCCCGAACCTGCCCCTTGGCGAGAGAAAGTCGAGGTCAAGATACGATCGCTCCCCACAAGGATAGCCGTTTTCGCCGTCGAGCGCATCCGAATTCATCTTTCTGCGCCGAGCATCGAGACTCGAAGGCTAAAATCGGAACACAGCCCGGGTGTTTACGGCAATCGCATTGGCGGCGTTCTGCGCGGCCGCCCCGTTGGCGGCGCAAGTCGGCTCGGTGGCCGAGACCGCGAACTTCCGCATCGTTGCCGGCCCGGACGTGCAACTGGAGCGGGACGCCCTCGCCGCCGCGGCCGTCCATCTGGAGAACGCGCGCCGCCGCCTCGCCGCGGCGGGTCTGACGCCGCGCCGCCCGGTCGACGAACCCCTGGATATTCTGCTGACGCCGACTATCGTCAGCATGCGTGCGTTGACCGGCGGGCGCTCCGGCCTGCAAACGCGCGGCTTGACGCTGCGCGGCATCGACCGCAACCTGGTCTTGCTCGCCTGGCATGCTCCGGGAGATCCGCTCGACACGCTGACGCACGAATACGCGCATCAACTCGACGACTCCGCCTGGCCGCTCTGGTTTGTCGAGGGACGCGCCGAATTTCTCGCGCGGTATCCGTCCCGAGCGGCCCGCGGTCACTTGGCCCGCTTGGAGCGTTCCGCATGGCTTGGGTTGCCTGCCTTGCTTGCGGCTGAGGCGGTCGATGCTTCCGCGCCGCCCGGCGCGTTCTACGCCAAGGCATGGCTCGTCTTCGCCTGGTTGGCGGAACGCAGCGGCGATATCGCCGGCATCCGGCCCGCGCTCCTGTACGACGCCGTCGACGAGCTCGGCGCGGACGCCGTCGAAACGGAATTGCAGCGGTATGCAGAGCGTCTCGGCGCGGTATCGCGGGCGGAGCAGCCGGTTGCCGAGACCCTGGAGTTCGACGTAAAGGTTCGCGGCCTGGAGCCTTGGGAACACCCGTTGCTGGAAGCGGAGATCGGCATCGCTTTGCAGCGCCGGCAACGGGCGGCGGCCTTGCTTGCGGCATTGCTCCGGGAGCACCCGCAGGTTGCGCGCATTCACGCCGCCCGGGGGCTTGCCGCGATTGCCGCCAAGGACTACGACCAAGCGGAGTCGAGCTTCGCGCGGGCAATCGCGCTCGGCGACCGCAGGGCGGCGACCGCCTACCGCTATACCCTGCTGCTGATGCGGCCGGGGGACGACGCCGGCCAACGGGCGGCGGACGCCCTGGAGCACTCCCTGCGGGCGCGGGACCGCCTGCCCGGCGAGCCGCGCTATCAATTGGCCGTAGCGCAAGCGCGCATGCTTGCCGGCGACTGGGCCCGCGCATTCGAAGAGCTCAATCGCCTGGCGGCATTCCCCGGCTGGGCGCAGCGGGCCGCGCGCGAGGCCGCCGAGGTGCGCCGGCGCCGCAACCGGCTGTTGGCCGCGCAAACGCCGCCGCGGCTCGCGCCCCAAGCCGCCCCTGCGCAGCAGCATCGGCTGCAAGCTCCCGCTCCCGAGCCGCTGCCCGCCGCGCCGCCCGTCCCGCGACAACCCGCCCGCCGCTCGAGTTGGCCCCCGCCGGGCACGACGCTCGCTTACGGCCGCATCGGTTGGGTCGATTGCTCCGGCGGCGAACGCAAGATCGTCCTCAGCACGCCGCGGCTGAGGCTGGTACTGCGCGAAAATCCCGAGCGGCCGCCGCGCTTGATCTTCCCCCCGCTGAAGTGGGCGGCGCTGCCCTGCGGGACCTACGGCTGGACGGTCAACATCGCCTACAAACCGCTGCGGGACGCCGGCGAAATCAAGGGCGAGGCAGTGGCCGTTTTGTTCTGACGGCCGGCCGCGGCGGCAGTTCGCAGCGCGGCATCACAGGATGCCGTATTTCTCGAATGCCTCGACCGCGGACATGCCGTTCTCGATCGCCTTGCGTACCGCTTTCTCGCCTCGCGCCTTCTCCAGAGCATGGGCGAACGTCTCTTCCTCGGCTTCGCGCGGGACGATGCAAACGCCGTCCACGTCGCCGAAAACGATGTCGCCGGGGTTGACGCGGACCCCCTCCATCTCGATCGGCGAACGGAAGTCGACCGCCTTCCCCCGCCGGCCCTGATCCTGCGCGTACGGGCCGTAGCCGAAGGTAGGGAAATCGAGCGCCGCGATGCAGTGCATGTCGCGGAAATACCCGCTCATGACCGCGCC
This sequence comes from uncultured Bryobacterales bacterium, assembly GCA_958295955.1. Classification (GTDB taxonomy): domain Bacteria; phylum Acidobacteriota; class Terriglobia; order Bryobacterales; family UBA6623; genus CATQHP01. The sequence goes on from OY282420.1 coordinate 760,254, forward strand.
CGCGGCCCCCAGGCGCTTGGCGCGCAGGCTCATCAACTCGCCCCAAAGCGCGTACTGCGGGGAGCCTCCGGCGCAAATGTAAACTTCATCCTTCCGGAGATCGTCGAGCGCTTCCAGCATCAGGCCGAAAGGCTTGGACATTGGGCCGGAACGCCCCGAAATCTCTTCGAACGCGTCGGCTTCGAGCACCGGCATTGCGCGGCCGATCGCTATCATGTCGTTGCGCAGCGGACGGATGCGCGGCGGCAGGAATTGATGGACGAGTCCGAGCTTGTCCATCGCGTCGCCGACGACCGCCGTAAAGAGCTCCCGCCCGGCCAGGCCGAATAACTCTTCATCGCTGTTCCAGAGCTTGGGCATGGTGCGGTTTACGGGCGCGCGCTAATTCGCTTTCCTTCGCTTTCCTTCGCGTTCCTTCGCATAGGTTCCAGAGCTTGGGCATGGTGCGGTTTACGGGCGCGGCGACATGCGCAGATGCGGCGCGTAGCGGCGGATAACGTCGTGTACGATGCGCGCGCGCCGCACCCGCTCGCGCGACAAGGCGATAGCCGCGGGCTCGATATGCGTGCCACTGGGGTAGATGTCCGGGGCGTTCTTCAGGCCGAGCTTGACATAGAGCGGAGCGCCCGCGCGAATGAACTCGGGCGTTTCGTAATAGCGGATGAAACCGCCGATGTTGTCCGGCGCTTCGACGTAGAGATCGAGCGGCGCATCGACCGCCGCGCGGATGGCCGCCAGTTGCGGGAGCGTCAGGTCGGAGGGGACGTTGATCGTCGTGGCGCCGAGATCTTCCAGCACGCGCGCCGACGCCGGGTTCGCGGGCGCCATCATGACCGAGGTCTTGACGATCAGACCGCCCGGCAAATCCCCCCGTTTCTTCATCTCGCCGACGACGGCCAACAGGCCGATATCGGCAACGAGCACGCTGCGGATTCCCAGCGCAACGGCGCGCTTGATGTCCTCGACCGCGTAAACCAACTGGTCGCTGCCCCGCAGACTGAGACCGAGCGATTTTCCGGCCGCGGCGTAAGCCTGAGCGCCGATATCGAAGGTCGCGCGCGGCCCGACGAAAAGGTTGACCTCGATTTGCCGCTCGTTGCCCAGCGCGGCCATCTCGCCGATCTCGTCGTCGGTGAGCAGCATGATCCCGCTGCCCTGGCTGACGCGGTGGACCGGCACGCCGCGCGCGGCGGCCTCGTCGATGACCGCGCGCAAGGCGTTCGGCCCCTCGGTGCTGGGGATTTCAATCCGATATTGCGCGCCGTCGGGGAACCGCTTCGCCGACGCCGGCGCCGGCGAGGGGTCTTCCCGCGGCCGGCCCAGGTCGTGCAAAGTCTGCCGCGTTTCTTCCACCGCCGTTCCTATTTTGCCGCAGCCGTCACGACCAGGCCCGGGCGATCCAGGTCGGCGAACACGATCTCGCTCGACACGCCCACTTTCTCGAACTCCCTGCTGACCGCCTCGACCGCCGCGCTCTTGCCGGTCTCGTAGAAAACGAGAACTGCGGGTCCCGAGCCGCTCAGCGCGCAGCCCAGCAAACCGTCCGTGCGCAAATCGAGGATGTTTCCCATCCCCGGGATCAGCGGCTGCCGGTACGGTTGATGAAGCCGGTCTCCGAAAGCTTCCGGGAAGGCTTCGCGGCTGCCCGTCAGCAATGCGGCCACCAGCAGCGTAGCCCGCTGGATATTGAATACCGCGTCCTCGCGCGAGTACGTCGCCGGCAAGACCTCGCGCATGCGGGTAGTCGGCAGCTCGAAGCCCGGACAGACCATCGCCACCGAGAACGCGCGCGGGATTTCCAGGCGGACGGCGCGGGTCACGCCGTCTGCGCCGATCGCCGCGGTGATCGCCGAGCCGAGCACGGCCGCCGCTACGTTATCGGGGTGGCCTTCGATGCGCGCCGCCTCGTCGAGCAGCCGGTGCTGGTCCCAATCGAGACCCAAAACCCGGTCGGCGATGGCCACGCCGGCGACCAGCGCCGCGGCGCTGGAACCGAATCCCTTGCCCACCGGGATATCGTTTTCGATCGACAGGTCTATGGGCGGCAACTCCCGCCGCTGCGCCCGGGCTACCGTCAGCGCAGTTTGCCAGATCAGATTCGATGCGTCGGTCGGAATCGAATCGACGTCGCGGCCCGCAGCCCGAATGCAAAGCCGGTCGGCGGGACGAAAACGGCACGTCAGGTATATCCGTAAAGCCAAACCCAGCGTGTCGAAGCCGGGTCCCAGATTCGCGCTGGACGCGGGGACGCGGACCACAGTCTGCGCGAACATAAAACCGGATTATATCCCAGCGGTTCGGCCCGGCGCGCGCCGCAAGACCGGGGGAAGGTTCAAACGCGCCGCGCCCGGCGAACCTCCGTCCCCCATGAACCCGGTCTCCCCGCTCCCCGCGATCGGTGGTAATCTCGCCGCCGACGGCGACCTTGCGGATGCGCCGGCTGGAAGTATCGGCCTTGCCCTTTTGCAAGTCGGCTTGCATGTCCGGCTGCGCAGCGATATTTCCAGGCCGGACGACAGGATAATAAGAAGCGGAAAAAAGCTAAGCCGTAAATCTGAAAAAATATTCAACGATATGAATGATCTATCGAGTAATCTTCAAAATCCGATGGCGCTTTGGCGTGGAGATTCTGTTAATATCCTTCCAAAAATCTTAAAGGTTGGAGATGAAATTATGCCGGTAGAGCCGTATTCAAATGCTACCAATATAATTAGTGCGCATATAAATATATTCCGTGGACTCAACCAAAAGCATTATTTAAGATTAAGGCAGGAAAAGATGTAAAAGGAATTGTATGCAATGCTGCTGAGCAGGAAGTCACTCTCATGCCGGGATTCAAACTCAAAGTTGAATCCATAAAAGATGAGATTCTAAAATTACCTACTGGAGAAAATTTCACCCAGTCAAGGTAGTTATTGCATCTGCAGAAAAAATAAGGTAAACTAAGGAATAAGATCACATGACTGAAAAAGAACGCATCGAAAATGTCGCCAAGCGATGGGAATCAGAGGGCCTCGTAGCAATCGATCCCAAAACCGGAGATCCGGTTAACCGAGCAGGCATGCCCAAGCTCACGCCGCGACAGCTACGCGTCATCAAGGAACGCCTGCATGCCTTCCGACGCATGCAAGAAGGCGACAAGGAACCTGCGCGCAAGATAGGCTTGATCCCTCCCCGATAGAAAACATTGCAGATCTGCAACGTTTTCTCAGAAAAGTTGATTTTTTCGATTACCGCTTGACAGGATATCTGAAATATAGAGTGGACGACGCGTTGAGACAGGCGATCGCCAAACAGGACTTGTCTGTTGAAACTATCGCTAACCGCCGGTCTTGTCCTGCAGTTCCGCGCGCCGCTTCAGGATGTTCTCCAGACGCTTGGCGATGCGTTCCTCCACGCCGCGGCCGGTGGGAAAATAGTACCGCCTGCCCTGCAGCGGATCGGGCAGGCAGGCCATGCCCGGCAGGGCGTCGGGGCGCTCGTGGGCATGCTCGTAACCTTGCGCGTAGCCCAGTTCGCTCATGAGCTTCGTGGGGGCGTTGCGCAGGCGCAGCGGGACTTCGGCGCCGGGCGCGCGCCGCACGTCGTCCTGCGCCGCGGCCAGCGCTTTGTACGCCGCGTCGGACTTGGGCGCCAAAGCCAGATACACCGCGGCTTGCGCCAGATAGAGATCGCCCTCCGGCTCGCCGGTGAAGCGGAAGGCTTCGACGGCGGCCATGGTCTGCTCCAGCGCCCGGGGGTCGGCCAAGCCGATGTCTTCCGCGGCAATGCGCGCCAGACGGCGGCCGATGTAGAGGCGGTCCTCGCCGCCCTCGAACATGCGCGCCAGCCAGTACAACGCCGCGTCGGGGTCGCTCGAGCGAATCGACTTGTGCAATGCCGAGATCAGATTGAAATGCTCTTCCCCGCTCTTGTCGTAGCGCGGCAGCTTGCGCTGCAAGGCGTCCTCGAGCAGTCGTTCCGTCACCGCCCCGCCGGACGCCGCCCCGACAACCGTTTCAAGCGTCCGCAACGCGGCCCGCGCGTCTCCGTTGGAGAAAAGCGCGATGCGTTCGAGGATCGCCGGGGGGACGTCGATTCCGTGGCCGCCGAGTCCCCGCTCGGCATCGTCGAGCGCGGTTTGCAGCAGGCGGACCAGTTCGCCGGGCTCCAGCGGGCGCAGAACATAGACCTTCGTCCGCGATAACAGCGCCGCGATCACCTCGAACGAAGGGTTTTCGGTGGTCGCGCCGATGAGCACGATGTCACCGCTCTCGACATAGGGCAGGAAGGCGTCCTGCTGCGCCTTGTTGAAGCGGTGGATCTCGTCGACAAAAACGATCGTCCGCGTTCCGGCGCGCCCGAGTCGTTCGGCGGCGGCCATCACCGCCTTGACGTCCTTGATGCTGCTCATCACGCCGCTGAAGGCGACGAACTCGCAGTGCGTCATGCGGGCGATAATGCGCGCCAGCGTGGTTTTGCCCACTCCCGGCGGACCCCAAAGAACGATCGAGCCGAGCCGGTCGTTGTCGATCTGAAGCCGCAGCGGCTTGCCTGCGCCCAGCAGGTGTTCCTGGCCGACGAACTCGGCGAGCGAGCGCGGGCGCATGCGGTCGGCGAGCGGCCGCTCCCTGCCGTCGTTTTCGAGAGGACGAGCCGCGAAAAGTCCCATTGCTACCTGCGTTGCCGAGCGGCCTCGTACAGAATAACCGCCGCGGCGGCGGCGGCGTTCAGCGATTCCACGCGCTCGGTCGGCACTGCGACGGCTGTCGCCGCATTGTGCAAGGCCGGCGCGACCCCGTGCGCCTCGGAGCCGATCACGACCGCCGCGGGAGCGGAGAAGTCCGCGTCGCCGATTGCAACGTCTCCGCGCGCGGCGGCCGCGTAGAGCTTCGCGCCCGCCGCGGCGGCGGCCGCCAGGAACTCCTCGCGTTCGATTCCGTACACGAACGGCAGGCGGAACAGCGAACCCGCCGCGGCGCGCAGGGTTTTGGGGTGCGCCGGACTCGCCGAGCCTTTCAGAAAGACCGCTCCGGAAGCGCCGAACGCCTCCGCCGAACGCACGATGGTTCCGGCGTTGCCCGCGTCGCGGACGGAATCGAGCACGACGGCGAGCCGGCCGAGCGTGACTTCGCAACTCGAGCGCGGCAGCTTCACCAGCGTCAGCACGCCCTGGGGGCGGACGGTTGCCGCGCACTCGGCGAACAGCTTTTCGTCGAGAATACGCAGGGTGACGTTCAAGTGCGGCGGCAGCAGGCGCTCGATCTTGGGGCGGGCCGCTTCCGTAGCAAAGACGCCGCGGATCTCGATGCCGGCGCTCAGCGCTTCCGCCAGCAGACGCGGCGACTCGGCCAAGGCAAACCCCTGTGGGGTGGTCGTCCCGCGCGAGGACGCCTTGCGCAGCATTTTCACCAACGGGTTGCCGCGGCTGGTAATCGTTTCGACGCGCACGAAAGCTTCTCAGCGTAGCAGTCCGGCGGGCGGCGGCAGGCGGAGTAAAATTACGGGATGGCGCGCTGCGAGCGGCTTGCCGTCGATTTGCTGCGACCCGAGCGGGCGGTTGTCGCGCGGGCGGCCCGCGTCATCCGCGCCGGCGGCGTCGCGGCGGTCCCCACCGACACCTTGTACGGACTTGCGGCGGACCCGTTCAACGCAGCGGCGGTCAAGAAGCTGTTCCGCATCAAGCGCCGTCCCGAGAACATGCCGATCCTGCTGCTCGTGGACAGCCTGCAGCGCATGGAAAACCTGGTCGCGCGGACGCCGGAGGGTTTCCGCTCGCTTGCCGCGCGTTTCTGGCCGGGGCCGCTAACGATGATTCTGCCGGCCCGGCCGGGAGTTCCCTGCGCCGTGACGGCGGGATCGGGAACCGTTGCCGTCCGACTGCCGCGCAGCGCATTGATCCGCTCTCTGGTCCGCCTCGCGCGCCGCCCGCTGACCGGGACCAGCGCGAATCTCTCCGGGCGCGCCGGCGGCCGCTCGGCAGACGAAGCGGACCGGCAGTTGGGCGCTCTGCTCGACCTGCTGCTCGACGCGGGTTCGGCAAAACGGGCGCTGCCGTCGACGATCGTCGATCTCTCGGGGCGCGCGCCGCTGGTCGTGCGCTCGGGCGCGATTCCCGCGGCTGCGATTTTGCAGGCCGCGGCCCGCGGCGAATAAATCCGCCGGGGCGCGTACCCCCGGTTTGTTTTCCAGCGCCTTGTACCAGTACAAGCCTAAGGAGGGCATGGATGATGATTACGAGAAGAACGTTCTGGATGAACGCCGCGGCCGTGGCTGCGGGCGCGCGCCTGCTCCGCGCGGCCGGCGTGGACGGCAAATGGGAAGCGACGATCGAAAGCCCGATGGGGTCGACGACGATGACGTTCGACCTGAAAGCGGACGGCGAAATGCTGAGCGGCGCGGTCGCCAACGAGATGATGGGAAAATCCGAGATCGCGGACGGCAAGATCGAGGGAGACAAGGTTTCTTTCGTCCAGGTCATGCAGCGCGGCGAGCGGGAAATCAGATTTAAATACGAAGGTACGGTCTCGGGCGACGCAATGGAGCTTACCCGTTCGATGGTCCGCCCTGCCGGCGGAGCCCCCGGTCAACAGGGCGGAGGCGCCGGCAGAGCGCGCGGCGGCGGCCAAGGGCCGGGGGGCGGAAACCGCGGACCCGGAGGCGGCGGACGGCCGGGCGGCGGCGGTCAAGGCCAAGGCGGAAACCGCGGCCCCGGAGGCGGCGGACAGCCGGGCGGTCGCGGTCAAGGCCAAGGCGGAAACCGCGGCGGCGGCATGGGCCGCCCCGTGACCTTTACCGCCAAGCGCGTGCAATAGCCGCGGGGCCGCTATCTCAATCGGCGGCGCAAAAGCGGCAGACCTCGCTCTTCGAGCCGGTTTCGATGGCGACTTTTTCGCCCGGGAATTGGGGTTGGGTGTCGAGCACCCAGATGTCGAGCAGCGCTTGAACGCGCGCGCCGTATTCCCGCAGCCGCGCGTTCAGGCGCATCAATGTTGTCGGGTCTGCGGCGGCATAGCCCACGACGTTGAGGCCGCGGCGGCGTCCGATATAGACGGCGCGCAGCAAATGGAACCGTTGGGAGACGACGGTGAAAGCGTCCTGTCCGAAGACCTTGTGCGCGCGAATCACCGAATCGAGCGTTCGCAGTCCGGCGAAATCCAGGGTGATTTTGCTCGCGGGGACGCCCAGGTCGATCAGGTCGGCCTTCATGAAGCGGGGTTCGTTGTAATAGCGGCTCGGGTTTGCGCCGCTGGCGATGAGCCGGTTGACTTTGCCCCGATGGTAGAGGTCGGCGGCGGCTTCGATGCGGGCGGTGTAGTAATCGTTCTTGCTGCCCGCGCGCGCATACGGCGCAGTGCCCAAGACGACGCCGACCCGGCGGTACGGCAGCGCATCGACGGAATCGAAAACCCGTCGGCGGGACTGGTATTCGATGTAGGCGTCCGCCGCATAGATGCCGCCGACGAAGACAGCCGCGAGGATATAGACTGCCCGGCGGACGCGCCGCGTGAAGGTCCGCCGCGCCAAGGCGGACGCTCCGGCTCGAATACCGGCTGCGGCGTTACGCGGCACCGCCCTTATAATAGTGGATAGTGGTTAGCGCATAGTGGATAGCAAGACTGCTTTTGCCTGTCTTGCGGCGCTGGCGGTTTCGTGCGGCGGACCGGCGCCGCCGGGCTCGCCTGCCGAAAAGCCCAACTTCGTGGTTCTGCTGGCCGACGATCTGGGCTGGACGGACCTGGGCTGCTACGGCAGCGATCTTTACGAAACTCCCCATATCGACAGGCTGGCTGCCGACGGCGCGCGCTTTACGCACGGGTATGCCGCCTGCACTGTTTGCTCGCCGACGCGCGCGGCGATTTTGACGGGGATGTATCCCGGGCGCACCCACGTGACGGATTTCATTACCGGCGGCGTGCGGCCGAAAGCGAAGCTGCGCATCCCCGATTGGACCATGCAGTTGGACCACCGCCACACGAGCCTGGCCGAGGCGCTGCGGGCGGCGGGATACCGCACGGCGCACGTCGGCAAGTGGCACTTGATGCCGCGCAACGAGCCGGACGCGATGATGGATTTCATGCCCGAGAAACACGGTTTCGAGATCAATATCGGCGGCAACGAGTGGGGCGCGCCGGGTAGTTATTTCCATCCCTACAGCAATGCGCGGCGGAAGGTGGGGCCGCTGCCCGCGGGCGGCGCCGACGGCGATTACCTCACGGACCGCCTCACCGATGAAGCGCTCAAGGTTCTCGAGGGGTTCGGCGATGAGCCGTTCTTCCTGTATTTCGCCTACTACGCGGTGCATACGCCGCTTCAGGCGAAGCCGCAAGACATTGCCCGCTTCGAACCGAAAGCGCAGGAGGACGGGCGGCACCGTAATGCGACCTATGCGGCCATGATCGCCGGCCTGGACCGCAGCGTCGGCAGGCTGCGGTCGAAGCTCGAAGAGATGGGCGCCGCCGAGCGCACGGTCATCGTCTTCACCGGCGACAACGGGGGACTGGACCGCAAAGGCCCCGACGGCCGCATGGGGCATCCGACAGAGAACCACCCGCTGCGGGCGGGCAAAGGCTCGGCCTACGAGGGCGGCGTGCGCACGCCGGCGATCTATTACTGGCCGGGAGTGACGCGGGCGGGGTCGGTGAGCGCCGAGCCCGTAATTTCGGCGGACATTTACCCGACCGTTCTGGATATCGCCGGCGTTGCGGGAACGCCCGAGCACAACGCGAACGTGGACGGCGTCAGCCTGGCTCCGCTGCTGCGGGACGGGTCGGCCCCGCTCGGCCGCGAGGCGTTGTATTGGCACTATCCGCACTATCATTCCGGCGGGGCGACGCCGCATTCGGCGGTCCGCGCCGGTGACTGGCGGCTGGTGGAATTCTACGAGGACGACCGCGCCGAGCTCTACAACCTGAAGAACGATATCGGCGAGGAACGCGACCTGGCGGCGGAAATGCCGGAGAAGACGAAGGAACTGCGGCGCAAGCTGCGCGCTTGGCGCGCCGCGGTCGGGGCGCAGGAACCGACTCCCAATCCGGACTACGATCCGCGAGCGGAATGATGGGCCGGTAACTCCCCGCAGAGGGATAGCGCCTCAATGTGTGACACGCGTTCGATGACGGGCAAGGTCGTATCGCATTACCGCGTTCTGGAGCCTCTCGGCGAGGGCGGGATGGGCGTGGTGTACAAGGCCGAGGACACGCGGCTGAAACGCACGGTTGCGTTGAAGTTTCTGTCGTCGGAAGTGACCGGCGGCGGGGAATTCAAGGAACGATTCCTGCGCGAGGCGCAAGCCTCGGCCGCGCTGGACCACCCGAACATTTGCACCGTCTATGAAATCGACGAGGTCGAGGGGCAGACCTTTCTGTCGATGGCCTTTCTCGAGGGGGAAGCGCTGGACCGCATCGTCGAGAAGGGGCCGTTGCCGCTCGACCGCGCGATTGCGATCGCCGTGCAGGCGGCGGAGGGACTTGCCGCGGCGCACGCCCAAGGCGTGGTCCACCGCGACGTCAAGTCGGCGAATATGATCGTCCGCGAAGACACGGCGGGGCGGCCGGTCGTGAAGTTGATGGACTTCGGGCTGGCTCAGATGAGCGGCCGCTCGAAGCTGACGCAGGTCGATACGCGCTTGGGCACGGTTGCCTACATGTCGCCCGAGCAGACGCAGGGCGGCACGGTGGACCGGCGCAGCGATCTCTGGTCGTTGGGCGTGGTGATTTACGAAATGGTCGCCGGGGAGTTGCCGTTCAAAGGCCACTACGACCAAGCCGTCATGTATTCGATTCTGAACGAGGAGCCGGCGCCGCTCACTTCTCTGCGGGGCGGCGTTCCGATGGAGCTCGAATGGATCGTCGAGAAGTGTCTGGCGAAGAACGCGAACGACCGCTACCAGAACGGCCGCGAGTTGGTCGTCGATCTTGAGCGTTTGCAGCGGCGGATCGATTCCGGAAAATCGGTCGTGCAGCCGCTGCCGGCCGCGGGCAGGACGGCGGTCGGCATACCGGCGCAGGCCGCGCAGCGCGGAACGCCGTTGCCGGCTGTTCTGGAGACGCAGGCGGCCGGGGAGGTTGCGGGCGCGGCGCCGCGCAGCGCCGACCGCTTGCGGATGCTGCGTCTGGAGCGGAGGGTGAAGGCGTTGGCCGCCGCGGCGGCGGTGTTGGCCGCGGCATTGCCGGCGACTTGGGCGTTGCGGTCCGGAGCTTCGGAATCTGCCGACGAGCCGCTGCGCAAGTTTTCGTTGCGGCCGGCGAACATTCTCGAACACGGGCAGAGCATCGGACACTTGGCGGTTTCCCCGGACGGCAGGCAGATCGCCTTTACAACCACCGGTTCGCGCGGGGCGTTGTGGCTGCAATCGCTGGACCGGCTGGAGCCCCGGCAAGTCGAGGGGGCCGAGGACGCCCGGTTCGTCTTTTGGTCTCCGGACAGCCTTTCCATCGGGTTTACGACCGACCGCTCCGTGAAGAAGGCGGCTTTGCGCGGCGGTTCCGTTACGACGCTTGCCGAGATCGGCACAAGGTTCTTCGGCGGCGCGCCTGCCAGTTGGAGTCCGGACGGGAATTCGGTTCTCCTGGGCCACGCCAACGGGTTTCCGTTCGAGATTCCGGCGCTTGGCGGGACCCCGAAACCGCTGTTCGATCCCGGGACGGGCGAACGCCCGGGCTACGTCCGCGCTCCGCAGATTCTCGAGGATTCGCGCGGCCGGCGGTTGCTGCTCTATTCGCAGCGCACCCTGGACGGCGAGACGATCATGATGCGCAGGCTGTCGGAGGACGGAGTCGGCGCCGCGGTGCGGCTGGCCGAGGGAAGCTATCCGACCTATTCGAACACCGGCCACGTTCTGTATCAGCCCTCGTCGGCAACCGCGGCGCTGTGGGCGCTGCCGGTTTCGCTGGATGAGGCGCAGGCGGTCGGCGAGGCGTTTCCGATTGCCGAAGACGGCAGCGCGGCGTCGGTTGCGGAAAACGGAACGCTCGTCTATCTGGACAATCCGTTCGCCGGGCCGAAGCAATTGGTCTGGCTCGACCGCTCGGGCGAGCGGGTCGGCGCAATCGGCAAGCCGCAACCCTGGATCATGGCGCCGCGGGTGTCCCCCGACGGCGCGAAACTGGTCGTCTCGGCAGGCTCCGCGCAGGTGCTGAACGTATGGGTTCACGATGCTTCGCGTCCCGTGATGAACCGCTTGAGTTTCGAAGACGGCGAAGAGACGGACGCAATTTGGTCTCCCGATGGGACCCGCGTGGCGTTCGCTCGGCGAGGGTCTCCCGATGTATTCGTTCAAAACATCGGCGGGGGGGGCAAGCAGCGGGTGATTTTTTCCGCTCCGGGAGATTTGCAGCCGCTCGACTGGTCACGCGATGGGCAATTCATTTTGTTCCGCATGCGCGTCCGTCGGGGCGCGCCGGGGCCCGGCGCTGCAAGAAAAGACGGGGCCGGACAGGAACGCGGCGACATGATCATGGATAGGTTGATGGAGAATTCCGTCGCTGCAAGAAAAGACGGGGCCGGACAGGAACGCGGCGGCGCGGGAATCTCTTCCGGGATCGGCTATCTCCGACAGGTTCCCGACGAGGAGCGCTGGGAGGCGCAGCAGTTCCTTGAAGCCGGGCGTTTCATCGCCGACGGCGCGGTGTTTTCCCCTAACGGCCGGTACGTAGCTTACGTGAGCAACGAATCCGGGGAATTCGAAGTTTATGTGAAGCGGTTCCCGGCGACGGAGGAGCGCTGGCAGATTTCAACGGACGGCGGGGGCGAGCCGCGGTGGAATCCGAACGGGCGGGAATTGTTCTTCGTGCGCGACGAGACGCTTTACGCGGCAGCGGTCGGCACGGAGCGGAATTTTACTGTTGGCGAGACCGGCCCGCTGTTTTCCCGGGCGAGCTTGAGGCGGTCTCGGCGGTTTTCTTCGTACGATGTCGGCCCCGACGGGCGTTTTGCCGTGGTTGATCTGGCCGAAGGACCGCCGCAGCCGGCAATCCGGGTTGTCCTCAATTGGTTTGCGGAGTTTCAGCCCCGTTAAATTCGGAAGCGCGCGCCGGACTTCGTTTATGCTTATGCTCATGCCTTTGCCCGTGCGTTTCCCGGCGTCGTTTTTCCTGTGCTGCCTTGCGCTGTCCGCTCAGGTCGATCAGCAGCGTCTGAACAATGCGGCCGCGGAGCCGCAGAATTGGTTGACCTACAACGGAAGCTATATGAGCCGGCATCACAGCGGGCTTACGGGCATCGATCTTGCCAACGTCAAAGATCTGGAGCTCCGCTGGGTGTACCAGGCGGCCTCCACGGACAAGTTTCAGACGACTCCGCTGGTTGTGGACGGCGTGATGTATCTGACCGAGCCGCCGAACAAGCTGGTGGCGCTCGACCCGTCTTCCGGCCGTGAATTCTGGGTTTACGAGCACCAGTTGCCGAGCCGCATCTATCCCTGTTGCGGGGCCGTCAACCGCGGCGCGGGGATGCTGGGGAATACGCTTTATTGGGGCACGCTCGACGCCAAGCTGCTGGCGGTGGACGCCAAGACCGGCCTCAAGCAGTGGGAGACGACCGTCGTCGAGGATTACGAACGCGGCTATTCGCTGACGGTCGCTCCCCTGATCGTCAACGACAAGGTGATCGTCGGCACCGCGGGCGGCGAGTTCGGCATTCGCGGGTTCCTGGCGGCGTACGACGCCAAGACCGGCGAGGAAGTCTGGAAGTTCCATACGATTCCGGGTCCCGGCGAGCCCGGGCACGAAACCTGGGAAAACGACGCCTGGAAGACCGGAGGCGGTTCGATCTGGCTGACGGGTTCGTACGACCCGGACTTGAATTTGACGTATTGGGGCGTGGGCAACCCCTCGCCGGACTGGAACCCCGACGTGCGTCCGGGCGATAACCTCTACACCGACTCGGTGATCGCGCTCGACGCCGACAGCGGCGAGTTGAAGTGGCATTTCCAGTTCACGCCCCACGACGAGTGGGATTGGGATTCGGTGCAAATCCCGGTGCTGGCCGATCTCGAATGGCAAGGCGAGATGCGCAAGCTGATGCTGTGGGGCAACCGCAACGGCTTCTACTACGTGCTGGACCGCGAGACGGGGAAATTCCTGCTGGGCAAGCCGTTCGTCAAGCAGACCTGGGCCGCCGGGTTGGACGAGGACGGGCGTCCGGCGAAGATTGCCGGCAGGGGGCCCAGCAAGGACGGCACATTGACTTGGCCGGGCGTTCAGGGCGGAACGAATTGGTACGCGCCTTCGTACAGCCCCGTTACCAACCTGTTCTACTTGGCGGCCTGGGAAGGGTATTACGGCATCTATTACAAGTGGGATCAAAAATACGAACCCGGAAAGCGCTATCTGGGCGGCGTCCCGCAAGGGGTGATTTCGTCCACCACGCGGAGGCGCTTCATGAGCTTCACCAAAGAAGACGGCTACGGCGCCGTGCGCGCCTTGAACCCCTTGACCGGCGAAAGGGTTTGGGAATTCGCCATGACCGACGTCAGCGACAGCGGGCTGTTGACCACGGCGAGTAATGTCCTGTTTTCGGGCAGCCGGGAAGGTCATTTCTTCGCCCTCGACGCGCGCGACGGGAAATTGCTCTGGCAGCGCTATCTCGGCGGGCAGATCGCCGCCTCGCCGATTACCTATGAAATAGACGGGAAACAGTTTGTAAGCGTGGCTTCGGGCCATGCAGTTTTTGCTTTTTCGCTGCCGCGGTAGCCGCCGAGCCGTCCCGCGGGCGCGCATGGATGCGCCCGCATCGTGTACTCTGAGAAAAGAAAAGGCTGGCGAATCGGCTTTTTGCCCGTCGCGGGCGTCTATTCAGGCAGCGAATCTACGCATAATCTGCAAATTTCCCTTTTTTATTTTTCGTTGTTGCGCAAACATGTCGTGTGATACTATCTCAATAGTGCGGGCGGCGGCAGTCCTGGGACTGTTGCCGTTCTCGGGCGTTGTCGGCGCCGCGCCTGTCGCCTCGGCAGAGGCGGACGTTGCGCGCTCGTATCTCGCACGGCGTTTGGAAGTCCGCGAGGACGCAGCGACCGGTAGGTTGGTCCGTCAGGTCCGCTACCGTCGAGGCGCTTCGCCAAAGCCGGCGGCCGGCAGGCGGCGCGGAACAGACGGTTCGGTTGTCCAAGGTCTTGATTTCGATCGTCTGATCCGTGACATCGGTAGCCGCTACGGCGTGGATCCCAAGCTGATCCATGCCGTGATTCGGCAGGAGAGCAATTACGACCCGTTTGCGGTTTCGTCCAAAGGAGCGCTTGGGTTGATGCAACTGCTGCCGTCCACGGCGGAAAGGTTTGGGGTGAAGGATGTTTTCGTTCCCGCCGAGAACATCCAAGGCGGAGTAAAGTATCTCCGCTACTTGATGGACCGTTACCCGGGGCAAGCCGCGCTGGTTCTGGCGGCTTACAACGCGGGCGAAGGCGCGGTGGATCGGTACGGGGGCATCCCGCCGTACCGGGAAACCCAAGACTATGTCGCCCGCATCGCCAAACGGTATGGCCCTTCAAGAGAAAGCGCGTTGTCGCAAGACAACGAGACAGGCCGCCGGAGGATCGTGGCGTCGGTCGCGTCCGCAGGCGTGATCGTTCTCGAAACGCGCTGAGCCGAGGTCCGCAAGGACTTCGCCGCCGCAAACGGCGGCAGAGAGAGCGGGAAGTTGGCCGGAACGCGATTGGTTCTGCATACCGCGGCGTTGCTCGCGGCGTTCGTGGGGACGGCGTCTCTCCAGGCGGCGACCAGGAAGGAACTCGCCGCCGAGCATTACCGCAAGGCGGCGACGCTGCTCGAAGATCTGCAGGCCGTCCCCGCGCCCGAGCTCGAGATTGCGCAGTATCGCCTGGTCATCGACGCGTTCCGGCGCGTGCATCGGACAACGCCGGCCAGCGGTTACTGCGACGACGCGCTCTATTACGCCGCCGAGACGTACCGCGCGATGATCGAGCGTTTCGGGGCCGACCCTTACCGCGGGCAGGCGATTGCCGCCTACCGCTACATGGCCCGGCAGTACCCGCAGAGCAAATGGACCAAGCAGGCGCTGGCGCTTGCGGACGCGCTTGAAAAAGGAAGCCCGGCGCCCAAGCGCGCCCCCGCGCCGACTGTGGAACCGGCACCCGCATCCGGCCGGGAACCCGCCGCCATACCGGTGAAAACCGCGCCGGCGAGCGGAGCCAAGCATCGCCCGCAGACGATGATCGAGCCGCCCCGTCCCTCGCCGCAAGCTCAGGGCACGGCCGCGGTCACCGACATCCGCTACCACAGCGGCTCCTACGGCACGCGCATCGTGCTGACTCTCGACCGCCAGGTGCGGATCAAATACGACCTCCTGCAGAAACCCGAGCGCCTGTATTTCGACTTGTTCGACTCCCGCGTCGCGCGCCGCTTGCTCCAAGGCGTCACGGTGGATATCGACGACGATCTCGTCAAGACCGCCCGTCTCGCGCAGAACCGCCGCACCAAAGCGCGCCTGGTGCTCGATCTGAAGCGCTCGGTGACGATGGACCTGCTCTGGCTCGACAACCCGGCCCGGCTGGCGATCGACGTTCGCGACCCGCATGCGCCGCGAGTGCAGCGCGCCGAGCAAAGGCCGCCGGCAAGCGAGCCGCCCGCCGCGAAGGCGGAAAGCGAGCTCGCGCCGCCGCAGCCCGCCGCGGCGACAGCCGGCGGCAAGCACAGTCTGATCCGGGCCTTGGGCCTGAAAATAAGCCGCATCGTGATCGACGCCGGACACGGCGGCCACGATACCGGTTCCATCGGCCAGAGCGGTCTCCGCGAAAAAGAAGTCTCCCTGGCCATTGCGCAGCGCCTCGGCGACCTGCTTGAAGAGCGCCTCGGCGCCGGTGTCATCTACACGCGCACGAGCGACGAATTCGTGCCGCTGGAGGAGCGCACGCGCATCGCCAATTCCGAGCAGGCCGATCTGTTCGTCTCGATCCATTGCAACTCGGCCCGCAATCGCTCGGTGCGCGGCATCGAAACGTACTATCTGAACTTCACGGCGGACTCCTGGGCGCTCGACGTCGCCTCGCGCGAAAACGCGGCTGCCGACAGGTCGGTCCACGACCTGCAGGATTTGGTATCGAAAATCGCGCTGAAGGAAAAGATCGACGAGTCGAGAGAGTTCGCAACGAGGATTCAAAACGAGCTTTACAGCGGCCTCTCGCTGTATTCCGCCAATGTGAAAAACCGCGGGATCCGCAAGGCGCCCTTCGTGGTGCTGATCGGCGCGAAAATGCCGGCGGTCCTCGCCGAGATCGGTTTCATCAGCAACAAGACCGACGAGAACCTGATGAAAACCGCAGCTTACCGCGCCGAGGTCGCCGAGTATCTTTTCGAAGGGATTGTCTCCTACGCCGCCAGCCTGGGAACGATCTCGATGAAAGTTCCCGACAAGGAAACGCCTGCGGCCGCGCGCCTCGATTAGCCGTCCGCTTCCGCCGCGCCGGCGGTCATTTCGGCTTCGATGCGCAAGAGCCTGTTGTATTTGGCCAGGCGCTCCGAGCGCGTGATCGAGCCGATTTTGATCCGGCCGGCGCCCGAGGCCGCGGCCAGGTCGGCGAGGAAGGCATCCTCGGTCTCGCCGGAACGAGCCGAGACAACGGCCTGGAAGCCGGCTTCCCGCGCGCGGTCGATGACCTGGAACGTTTCGGTCAGCGTGCCGATTTGATTCATCTTGACGAGCACGGCGTTGGCCGCGCGTTCGCGGACCGCGCGCTCGAGACGCGCCGGGTTCGTGGCCAAAAGGTCATCGCCGATCAGCAGGCAGCGCTTGCCGAGCAGCTCGTTCGCCTGCCGCCAGCCTTCCCAGTCGTCCTGGTCGAGGGCGTCTTCGATCGCGGCGATCGGAAATTCGTCGATCCAGCGGCGGTACAGGCGGATCAACTCGCCGGCGTCCAGCGTCCGGCGCTCGCTTTCGAGACGGTACTTTCCGCCGCGGTAAAAATGCGACGCGGCAACATCGACGGCCAGCGAAACCTGCGCGCCGGGAGCGTATCCCGCGGCTTCGACTGCGCGCATCATATATTCGAGCGCCGCTTCGTTCGAGCGGAGATGCGGTCCCCAGCCGCCCTCGTCGGCGACGCCGGTCAGCGTGTATCCGCCGCGGCGGAGGAGTTCGCCCATCGCGCGGTGGATGCCGGCGGCCGCTTCGAGCGCTTCGCCGAGTGTCGCGAAGCCGTGCGGAACGATCAGGAAGTCCTGGAACTCGATCTGCCTGCCGGCGTGCAGTCCGCCCGAGAGGATGTTGATCATCGGCAGCGGCAGCACGGCCTCGCGTCCGGCCGCCAGGTGGCTCCACAGGGGGGCGCCGCGGGCTTGCGCGACCGCCCGGGCGACGGCGCAGGAAACGCCGAGTATTGCGTTCGCGCCAAGCTTCGCTTTGTTTGCGGTTCCGTCCAGCTCGATCATGCGCCGGTCCACGTCGGCCTGGTTTTCGACCGGCCGGTTGTGCAGGGCGCCGCACAACGGCCCGTTGACATGGGCAACCGCTTTGGAGACGGCCTTGCCGCGATAGCCGCCGCCGGGGCCGTCGCGCAACTCCAAAGCCTCGTGGCGGCCGGTCGAAGCGCCCGAGGGAACCTGCGCGGCGGCCGTCGTGCCGTCGGAGAGACGAGCTTCGACTTCCAGCGTGGGGTTGCCGCGCGAGTCGAGGATTTGCAGGGCGGACAGTGCGGCGAGCGTGAGCGCCATTCGAATTCGGGGCGGCAACCTGCAATCGGATGCGTTCCGGCGTTGCCGCAGTGTCTAAAATGATAACCGGAGGGTAAGAAATGTCTGAGAAAACGACGATCACCCGGCGCTCTTTCGTAGCCGCGGCCGCGGCTGCAAGCGCCGGAACGCAAGCGCTCACGGCCAAAAGCGCCGCCCGCGTCATCGGCGCCAACGAGCGGCTGCATGTCGGCGTCATCGGCGCCGGAGGCAATGCCAACGGCCACATGCGCGCGTTGAAAAAGCTGGCTGCGGACGATAACGTCGAGATCCACGCCGTATGCGACATCTACGACAAGCGCCGCGAGGCGGCGGCCGAGTTCACGGGCGGAAAGCCGTACAAGGATTACCGCCGGCTGCTCGAAAACCCCGATCTCGACTACGTGACGATTTCGGTGCCCGAACACTGGCACGCGCAAATCACCCTCGACGCCGCTGACCGGGGTCTGCACATCTACTGCGAAAAACCGCTGACTTACTCGATCGAAGAAGGAGTGAAGGTCGTCGAGAAAATCAAGCGGACGGGCGTCGTCCTGCAGTGCGGCATTCAGGGCATGTCGGACGATTCCTACGAGGCCGCCGCGCGCTGCATTCAGGACGACAGGATCGGTCAGGTGGTCATGGCGCAGATCGATTACTCGCGTAACCACCGGGAGGACATGTGGGCGAGAAAGCCCGACCCCGATTGCCGCCCGGGGGTGAATCTCGACTGGGAGACCTTTCTCGGAAAGGCCAAAAAGCGCCCGTGGGAGCCCGACCGCTTTTTCTCCTGGTGCCGCTACTGGGACTATTCGGGCGGAATCGCCACCGA
Organism: uncultured Bryobacterales bacterium; assembly: GCA_958295955.1. GTDB lineage: Bacteria > Acidobacteriota > Terriglobia > Bryobacterales > UBA6623 > CATQHP01. Next base: position 778,731 of record OY282420.1, read on the forward strand.
TCTGTTCGTCCATCGGCTGGCCCGCATCGTCAAGGCTTGCGGGTTGACGACGCCCAGCCGGGTCGTGGCCACCGGGGGGTTGTACGTATTCAACAAGACCGGCGCGGAGGTGCCCGACACGTTCAACGCGATGCTCGAGTACCCCGAGGGCGTCAACGTGCTGTTGGTCTCGACCATGGCGAACCAAGCCAAAATCCGCCACATGATCCGCGGCCGCAAAGGCACGATCGAGTTCACCAGGGAAGGATTCGTTATCGAGCCCGAGTCGTTGTTCAAAGACGATGTCGCGCCCTACGAGCACAAGAAGAGCGGCGGCGAAGACATGGCGTTGCATCACCACAATCTGCACAACGCAATTCGCCGGGGCGAAGCGTTGAAATGCGATGTCGAGTTGGGCTTCAACGTGTCGATGGCCTGCCAACTGGCGGTCGAGGCGTTCCGCAAGAAGAAGTCGCTCGGCTGGGACCGCCGGCGCCGGCGCGTCGTGAAAACATAGGGAAGCGGCAGCCGCGAGCCGCGGCGAGACTGCGCTGCGCCGCGAGGCGGGCGTATGCTATTGTCTGCTGCATGTTGCGCGCAAACCGATACGCATTGATCTGCGCAGTCGTCGCCGCGGCCGGAGCGGCCGCGCAGACAAGCGGACTTACGAACCCCTACAGGATGGTGGACGGCTGGGCGAAAATGCCCGCAGGCCGAATTATGGGCGCCGTCGGCGGGGTGACGATCGATCCCGACGGAAAGCATATCTGGGCGATCGTGCGCTGCGACGCTACGGCGCTCGACCGCTTCGGGGACGAGTGTCTCGACTCGGATCTCGACCCCGTGCTCAAGTTCGACATGGACGGCAACGTGGTCGAGAGCTTCGGCGGCGGGATATTCATCTGGCCCCACGGCATCGACGTTGCCCCCGACGGCAGCGTCTGGGTAACCGACGGCGCCCGTCCGGCAAAAATTCCCCCCGGCAGCAAGCGCGGGCATCGGGTCGTCAAGTTCAGCCAAACCGGCGAGGTTTTGATGGTTCTCGGAACGCCGGGCAAGGCGGGCGCGGGGCCGGATCGTTTCATGTCGCCGGCCGACGTGGTCGTTGCCGACAGCGGCGAGATCTTCGTGGCGGACGGCCATGTCGACGAGGGCAACAACCGCGTCGTGAAGTTCGCCAAGAACGGCGAGTACATCAAGGAGTGGGGCAAGACGGGCAGCGCGCCGGGCGAGTTCCGCACGTTGCACGCGATCGCCATGGACTCCAGAGGCCGTATCTTTGTTGGCGACCGCTCCAACAACCGCATCCAGATCTTCGATCGGGAAGGCGCGTTCCTTGCCGAATGGTCGCAGTTCGGGCGACCGAGCGGAATCTTCATCGACGCCGAGGATCGAATTTATGTCGCGGATTCGGAATCCGACAACGTCGAGAATCCCGGGTGGGAGATGGGCATCCGCGTGGGCGACGCGCGCACGGGCTGGGTCGAATCGTTCATTCTTTACCCGTGGAGCAACCCGCAGGAGACCAGAGGACACGGCGCGGAGTTCGTGGCCGCCGACAGCGACGGCAATCTGTACGCCGGCGAGCCTCGCCCGCGCGTCTTGCGCAAGTACGTCCGCGTGCGGCCGTGAGGCGGCGCGGCTTTTGCCGCGGGCCGTTACGCGTCCGGCCGGTCGTCCGCGGAGGCGGTGCGGTCGGGCCGTTCGACCTCGCGCAACTGCCGGAAAATTTCTTCGACCTCGCGCTCGTCTTCCTCATTCAGCAATCTGACGGGCGCGGACGGCAAAGGCTGCGCATGCGCCCTGATCGGCGCCGCTTCGCCCCAAAATTCGCTGTACGGTTCGCCGTCGATCGTCGCCCAGCGCGCATTGCGCCGAATCCTCTGCAACAAGCGCTCCGACGAACGCACGTCTCCCGGGTGAATCAGACGCAGCTTCCGCTCGTCGTCGAGCGTCAGGCGGACGACCAGAGGCGCCCGCCACCGCGTCGAGTCCACGGCGGCGACTTCGTACCAGCGGATGGTTTCGCGGCCCGCCGACAGGCACATGTCGTTGACCTCGATAACCGGGCGGGTCCACAGAAAATAAAACAGCGCCGCGCTCAGCGCGAACAAAGCCGCCGCGGTCAGCGCCGTCGGAATGAAATATCCGTAAATCGTGCAGGCCAAAGCCAACGCCGAAGCTGCGGCGCTTCCCAAGCGGTACTGTTCAAGGGGCGCGAAGCGTTCCATGGAGCGGTTCTCAGACATCAGACTAGCGCCCCGGCGGTGCGGCGTCAACCTCATCGTCATGCGGTCTTGCGCGAAAACGGCATGAGCAGAGCAGCCGCCTTCCCCCGCCTGGAGTTTAATAAAGGAATGAAAGCGATGGGGTTCCTTGCGGCAAGCGTTTTCATTGCCGGAGTTCTGTGCAGCTTGCCGGGCGCTTTCGCGCAGACCTTCCAGGGCGGAATCCGCGGCAAAATCCGGGATGCCGACGGGGCCTTCATTCCCGGAGCCGCGGTTACGCTGCGGAACGAAGAAACCGGCAGCGGCCGGCGCACGGAATCCAATGCGTCCGGTGAGTACGCGTTCGCCAATCTGCAACCCGGAACGTACACGCTGCGCGCCGAGTCGGCAGGCTTCAACAGTTTCGTAAGCGAAGATCTGCTCGTGGGCGTCTCCGCTCTTCTCGTGGTGGACGCCGCTTTGCAGATCGGCGCCGTCGATGAGGTCATAACGGTTACGGGCGAGACTCCGCTGGTGGAGAACGGGACGGCGTCCGTTTCTTCCACGATCGACCGCACTCAGATCGAAGTGCTGCCCACTCCCGGGCGCAACGTTTTCATCATGGCCGTGAACACGCCCAACGTGGTGCATACCGGCAACCCGGTCTGGGTGAAGCAATCGGACCAGACGAACTCTTCCCTGCTCTCGCTTGGCGGCGGCCCGCTTCGCGGCAACAACTACACCGTGGACGGCGTCTCCATGACCGATTTGAGCAACCGCTCGGTGATTGTCCCCATCTTCGAGGCGATTCAGGAAATGAAGGTGCAAACGAACGCCTACGACGCCGAGATGGGCCGTACGGGCGGCGGCGTGTTCAATACGATTCACCGCAGCGGCACGAACAAATGGGCGGGGAGCGCCCTGTATCAGTTCCGTCCGGGCAAGCTGAACACGTTCTGGCGCAAGCTGTCTTATTTCCAGCAGCAGGACTTCGACGCCGGCGTCATCGGCCAACAAGATCTCGAAGAAGTGCCGTACAATCTGGCCGGCGGCTCGTTCGGAGGCCCGATCGCCAAGAGCCGCACTTTTTTCTGGACGGCGGCGGAAGGCTATTCCGACAATGCGGTTTCGAATGCGACGATCGCCGTTCCCGGCGCCGGCGAGGCCGCGGGCGATTTTGCGCAGAGCGGCGGGACGATCTACAACCCCTTCGACAGAGACGCGAACGGCGACAGACGCCCCTTTGCGGATAACCGCATCCCGGCGAATCTGGTCGACCGCACGGGGTCGGCGTTGTCGCAAATGCTGGCGAGCCTCGGCCCCGGCGGCAACCTCTCGACCTCCGGCTCTCAGACGGTGCGCGCCTTCCAGGTCACCGGAAACGTCAATCACGCATTCAACGACGCCTGGCGGATTTCGGGCACCTACCTACGCTATCTGTCGCAGGAGCCGAGGTTCGGTCATTACCGCGATCTGTTGAACGCGGACAGCGGTCCGGACTTCAGCCTCGGCGCCGCCGTGCTCGACCGCAACGTCCATGCCATAGCGATCAACAACACCTTTCTGACAGGCGCCTCTTCGGTGCTCGCGCTGCGCTACGGGCAGACGTACTTCTACGATTCAGATGGAAACCCTCCGTTCGGCAAAGACGATGTGCAGAGCCGCCTGGGAATCCAGGGAAGCTTTCTGGACGAGATCTACGCGCAGGAGGGCTACGAAGGGCAGTTTCCGCGGATCACCGTCGCCGGTTTCGGCAACAACGGCATGACTCACGGCTCGGCGACCAGCAACAACGTAGAGTGGTCCTCGCGCGAGATCGGCGGAACGTTCTCGCAATTCAGAGGCAACCACACCCTGAAATACGGCGGGCAATGGCGGCGCCTCGGACTGAGCGCGGTGTCCTACGGCCACGGCTTTACGCTGGACTTCGCCAGGAAGTTCACCCAGGGGCCCAACCCGGCCAATCCCGCGACCGGCTCGGGCAGCGCTCTTGCCGACCTGCTGCTCGGCATACCCGACGGCGGCAGCGCGACGCTGGCGGCGCCGGCCGACGTTTTCCTCGATTACTTCGGCGGCTTCATTCAGGACGACTGGCGGGCGTCTTCGCGCCTGGTGCTGAATCTCGGGCTGCGCATCGAACACGAGACGGGCCTGCACGAGCACGGCGACGACTTCGCGGTCGGCTGGGATCGGCAGAACCCCTTCCCCGTACAGGCCGCGGTTCCGCCCGGCATCGAAGAGTCCCTGCCGGGGTTCCCGCTGAAGGGCGGGCTGCTGTACGCCGGCATCGACGGCAATCCTACCCACCAATGGGAGCCCCCGGCGGTCAAGATCGGCCCCCGGCTGGGATTCTCCTACAGCCTGACCCCAAATACCGTTTTGCGCGGCGGTTATGCCGTCTTCTGGGCGCCGTACGCGATTCCGTCCGGGACCGGCGCCTCCGAGATCGGGACGTACGGATACTCGGCGGTGACCAACGTGGCGCGAAGCGTGGACGGCATCGCCCCGCCGGAAGCCACAGCGTCCAACCCCTTTCCCAACGGCATCCTGCGGCCGACGGGAAACGCCGCCGGACGCCTGCAGAACATCGCCGGGGACGTGTATTTCAACGAGCAATACCGCAAGTCGCCGGTCATCCGCAAATGGTCTCTGGACGTACAGCGCGACCTCGGCAACGAAACCGCGCTCAAGATCGGGTATGTGGGCAGCAGCGGAAAAGACCTGGCGATCGGCGGAACTTTCGACTCCGTTGTCAACATCAATCAACTTGCCGACCCATACCTGGCTCTGGGCGAGCGGCTGAACCGGCGCTACCCCAATCCGTTCTACGGCAATGCAGACTTCGGCGCTTTCGCGGCAAGCCGGACGCTGCCGCTCGGACAGTTGCTGCGCCCCTATCCGCACTTCCGCAACGTTTACGCCCGCCACGTCAGCTCCGGCAAATCGTTGTACAACTCGCTCAGATTCGAGTTGGAAAGGCGGTTCCGCGGCAACTGGGGGGCGAAGATCAACTACACGTTCACGCACCACAAAGACAACATTTACGAGGCCAACACGTTATTGGAGAGCCTGAGCGGCGCCGTTTACAACACCCCGGACGCCTGCGCGTTCGCCAGATGCCCCGTGCTCGAGGAAGATTACTCCTACTCGCTGCTCCATGCGCCGCACGTGACGAACCTGAACCTGATGTACGCGATTCCCGGCCGCAACAGGCTGCTCGGCGGCTGGACGGCATCCATGGCGGCGATCTTGCGCAGTGGTTTTCCGCTTGCCGTCACACAGAACGAGAACCCGCTGAGCGCCTACGGATTCAGCAGCCAGCGCCCGCAAAACGCGGCCGTCTCGGGCGGCGGCGACCCGGCCGGCAACGCCGCCCGCTATGTCACGGCGGGTTCGCTGGAGCCGACCCGCGGCCTGCGGCTGAGCGGCGCGCCGCGCACGACGGCGGCGGTGAGAAGCCCGGCGCTCGTAAATTGGGATTTTTCGTTCGAGAAATCCACGCCGCTCAGCGACAATCTGAACCTGCTGCTGCGCCTGGAGTTCATCAACCTTTTCAACAACGTCAACTGGCGCGGCCCGCGCACCGTGTACGGACTGGACAACTTCGGCAGCATCCCCGGGACCCGCGGGTTTCCCCGAACTTTCCAGATCATGACAAAGATAACCTTTTAGCGCGGCGCCCGGACAGTTGGATTGAGATAGGCGGACATTCGCTTTGCGCCGGCGGCGCGGCGCCCGAGCCGCTCGATCGTCCGTGCGATACTGGATGGGTCCTCGGGCGCGCCGAACAGGGCGTTCTTCCCACCATGCGCATCCAGAAACTCGTCCGCATCCGGCAAAACTTCCCCGACCGCCGCTTGGCCGACGTCGCAGCCGCCGTTCGCGGCGAAATGGAAGCCGCCGACTGGGCCAATCGGGTTGCGCGCGGCAGCCGCATCGCGGTCGGCGTCGGCAGCCGCGGCATTGGCAACATCGCGATCATCGTCAAGGCGGTCGTGGATTACTGGCAGTCCCGCGGCGTCAGCCCGTTCCTCGTTCCCGTGATGGGCAGCCACGGCGCGGCCACGGCGGAAGGCCAAGCCGCCGTTCTCGCGCACTACGGCATTACCGAGGCGGCGATGGGCGCTCCGGTGGTGAGCTCGCTCGACGTCGTCAACATCGGGCGCACCGGCGAAGGCATCGACGTCTCGATGGACCGCAACGCCTTCGAGAGCGACGGCGTCATGCTCTGCGGCCGCGTCAAGTGGCACACGGACTTCGAAGGCGCGCTCGAGAGCGGCATTCACAAAATGATGGCCATCGGCCTGGGCAAGTGGGAAGGCGCCAAGCGCTACCACTGCTGGGCGCTGCGCATCGGCATGGAAGCGGTCATCCGGCGCGTCGGCGAAGTTGTCATGAATACCGGCAAGATGCTCGGCGGCCTGGCTATTTTGGAGGACGCGCACCACAACACGGCGGAAGTGCGCGCGCTCGGCGTCGCAGGCATGGCCGAGCGCGAAGCCGAGTTGCTCGCCCGCGTGAAATCCTGGAAAGCGAACATTCCCGTCGAACAGTTGGATTTTTTGATTCTCGATGAGATCGGCAAAGAGATCAGCGGCGCCGGAATGGACACCAAGGTTGTCAACCGTTCGGTGAACCTCGGCCCCAATTGCTGGAGCGGCGTCCCCCATATCGGCCGCATTTTTATCCGCGGATTGTCCGCTTTGAGTTACGGAAACGCGGTCGGCATGGGCATGGCCGACGTCGCCAACGACCGGCTGCTCGAGAACCTGAACATGGAGGCGACTTGGGTGAACAGCCTCACCGCTTCCACTACGCAGCCGGCGTTCACGCCGATCCATTTTCCGACCGACAAGCAATGCATCGAGCGCGTGCTGCCCACCTGCGGGCGTCTCGACACGCGCGATTGCTCGCTTGCCTGGATCCGCAACACGATGCGGTTGGGCGACCTCATGGTCAGCGAAAACCTGCTGCCCGAGTTGCGCCGCAATCCCGCCATCGAGATCTGCGGCGAGACTCGAGACCTGCCCTTCGACGACGAGGGCAATCTCGTCGGCGTGTTCGCCGCCGCGGCGATGCGCTGAGCGCCGGGCGGAATCGGTTTCAACTACAGACTCATGGACTTATTCCAAGTCGTGATCCTGGCCCTGGTTCAGGCGTTGACCGAATTTCTTCCGGTCAGCAGCACCGCCCATCTCGTGCTCGTGCCCTGGCTGCTGGACTGGCAGGATTTCGGCTTGCTCTTCGATGTCGCGCTGCACGCCGGGACGCTGCTGGCGGTGCTGGTCTATTTCGCCAAGACCTGGCTCCGCTTGCTCGGATTGGCGGCAGGCCGGCGCGTGCTCGTTCCGCAAGGCGGCCACCCGGACGCAAGCCTCTACGAGAATCCGCGGCTCTTCGCCTACCTGGCGGCAGCCACGGTTCCGGCGGCCGTTGCCGGGTTCGCCTTGAAGAGCACGGTGGAAACGACCTTGCGCAGTCCGCTTGTGATCGGCGTCATGCTGATTGCCGTGGGTCTTTGCATCGGATGGGTCGAGCGCCGCGGCGCGGGGCGGGGCGGTCTGGACTCGCTCGCCTTCCGCGACGTCATGCTCATCGGCTTTGCTCAGGCGCTGGCCCTCGTACCCGGCACTTCCCGCTCGGGCGCCACCATCGCGGCAGGGCTGCTGCTGGGCATGAGCCGGACCGCTGCGGCGCGGTTTTCGTTTCTGCTCTCGAGCCCCGTCATCCTCGGCGCAGCGCTGAAAACCGCCTACGATGCGCTGCAGGAAGACACCCTGACAACTGAGAGCATGCTGCTGCCGGCGGTCGGCATCCTCGTCAGCGCAGCCGCCGGATATGCCGTGATCGCGGTCTTCTTGAAATACCTGCAGACTTCAACCCTGACCCCGTTCGTGTATTACCGCGTGGCGTTTGGCATACTGGTCATAGTTCTTGCGTATTCTTCCGCTTCGCTCCCGGCAGCTTTTTCGGCTGAGTAAGAGCGAGGGGAGCGATGAAAAAACTCCTGGCCGAAAACCCGCGCTTCAAGGAACCGCTAGGGTTTTTGTTGATTCTTGCGGCGGTCGGGCTGGCGTTGAGCCTTGCCTCGTACTCGCCTCTCGATCCCTCCCTCAGCGTTGCTTCCGCCGACCCGACCGCGCGCAATCTTGTCGGCCTGCCCGGCGCCTACCTGGCCGACTTCGCGCTGCAACTCTTCGGACTCGCCGCATTTCTGTTGCCCGTCGGGCTGACGATCGCCGGCCGGCGCTGGCTGCGCTCGATCGAGACCCGTTCCCCGGCAATGCGGTTCTGCGGCATCGTGCTGTTCGGCACCGCGGTCTGCGACGCCCTGTCGCTGCTGCCGCTCGGAACCTTCTGGGACGGCGCGGTTCTGCCGGGCGGAGTCGTGGGCGCGGTATTAGCCGAGCAGTCTCTGGCCGTGCTCAATATCGGCGGCTCCGTGCTGCTGCTGCTGGCCGCCGCGGCCGTATCGCTCTACCTCATGACGACTTTCCACCTCGGAGCCGCGGCCGAGAACTTCAAGAAAGCGCAAGAAAAATTCAAGGCTGCCCGCGCCGCGAAGCCCTCCGCCCCGGAAGCGGTCGAGCCGGAATCCCCCGCGTTGGAAGCCCCCACGTTGGAAGCCGACGCGCCGGAGGCAGCCGTTCCCGGAACCCTACCGGGATTTGAGGATGCCGATGCAGAAGCGCACGCCGATGAGTCGGCCGAGGACGCCGGCGCCAACGAAGACCTGCCGCCGATCGTTCCCTACGAGAACGGGAGCGATGAGGCGGACGCAAGCGAAAGTTTCGAGCAAAATCCTGACGACGGCCCGAACGCCGGAGAGGGAGACGCGGAACAGCCGCCGTGGGACGAAGAGCCCGCGGAGGCTGAAACCGACGACAGCCCGGAGGAACCCCCGGAACCCGTTTCCTACACGATTCCCTCCACCGCGCTGCTCAACCCTCCCTTCGAGAAGGAGGCGTACAACCCCAACCAGTTGCACGAAGTCTCGCGTCAGATCGTCGAAAAGTTCGACGAGTTCGGGGTACGCGGTTCCGTAACGCAGATCAACCCCGGTCCGGTGGTGACGACGTTCGAGTTCAAGCCCGACCGCGGCGTCAAGCTCAGCAAGGTAATCAACCTTTCCGAAGACCTTTGCCTCGCTCTCGAATGCGAGTCGATCCTTGTCGAACGCATTCCCGGCAAATCGACGGTGGGCATCGAAGTGCCCAACAAGCACCGCGAAATCATCGGCCTGAAAGAAATGCTGGATTCCCCGGACTTCCGCGATTCGAAGTCGATTCTTACCGTCGCGCTCGGCAAGGACATCAACGGCAAGATTCACGTCGCCGACCTGACCAAGATGCCCCACGTGCTTGTCGCCGGCTCGACCGGCTCGGGCAAAAGCGTACTGATCAACTGCCTCATCATGTCGGTTCTGCTGCGCGCGACCCCCGACGACGTGCGCTTCGTCATGATCGACCCGAAGACCGTCGAGCTCGGTCTCTACTACGACATTCCCCATCTGCTGACGCCTGTCATCACCGACATGAAAAAGGCGACGAACGCCCTCAAGAACGCCACCCGCGAAATGGAGCGGCGCTTGAAGCTGCTCGCCGAGCACGGCGTGCGCAATATCGATCAGTTCAACCGCAAGATCGAAAAAATGCAGCAGAACTACGCGCGCGGCAACCCCGAGCTCGCCGCCGAGTTGAAGCGTCTGCCGTACATCGTCGTGATCGTCGACGAGTTGGCCGACCTGATGATGCTCGAAGGGCGGGCCGTGGAAGAGTCGATCACGCGCCTGGCCCAAATGGCGCGGGCGGTCGGCATCCATCTGGTGCTGGCGACCCAGCGGCCGAGCGTGGACGTGATTACCGGCCTGATCAAGGCCAACGTGCCCGCGCGCATCTCGTTCCGGCTCGCGACCCGCGTCGATTCGCGCACCATCCTCGATTCCATAGGCGCCGAATCGTTGCTGGGCCGCGGCGACATGCTGTATCTGCCCCCTGGAACCGCGCGCATGCGCCGTCTGCACGGGCCGTGGGTTACCGAGGACGAGACGCAAGCCGTCGTCAACGAATGGAAGCAGCAATCCAGTCCCGATTACGAAAACGAATACCTGACGGCGCCCGACGAAGAACAGGAAGACTCGCCCGACAACAATGCGGACTTCGACGATCCCGTTTACGAAGACGCCCTCCGTCTGGTGCTCGAGCAAGGCAAGGCTTCGACTTCGATCTTGCAGCGGCGGCTGCGCGTCGGGTACGGGCGCGCGGCCAGAATCCTCGATGCGATGGAGCGCGACGGAGTAATCGGGCCCAGCGACGGCAGCCGCCCGCGCGAAGTGTTGAAGCGCCCGGACTGGTTGGCGGAAACGGAAAACCGCTAGCAGCACGTGGCGAAAGCGGCTTGGGCGGGCTGCTCCCCGCCGAGACGGCGGCGGCTTGGCGAGAACCTCGCTACACGGCGGCGGCGCGGAACGTGATGCGCCGGTTGCCGGTAACCCGCACCGTCCAAATTCCCTTGTCTCTCCCCGTCAACTCGTGCAGACGGAAACGCCGGCGGTCTCGAAGCTCTTGCAACGGTTGCCCACCGTGCAGGACCGCTAAAATATCTCGCTCTTGGGGAGTTGTCGGCGCTGTAGCCGGCACGCGTCTTGCTTCGCGAAGAACCGCTTGAGCGCCCTGCTCTTGAATCCCGTTATCGCCACAAGATTCCCGGCCGCGGGCTTGTCTGTATAAACCGTTAACCGGCTTTTTCCAGCAGGCCGACTCGCAAATCGTGGTCTTCGACCATCTTCCGCGTCACCACGAACTGCTTGACGCGCTTGAACGACGGCAGGTAATACATCAGATCGAGCATCAACTCTTCCATAATCATGCGCAAGCCGCGGGCGCCCACTTTCCGCTCCAGAGCCATTTGCGCGATCGCTGCGAGAGCCTCCCGCTCGAACACCAACTCCACGCTCTCGTACTCGAACAGTTTTTGATACTGCTTGAGCAGCGAATTTTTCGGAGTCGTCAAAACCTCGACCAACGCCGTTTCGTCAAGGTCGCCGAGAACCGCCATGACCGGCAGGCGGCCGACGAATTCGGGAATGAACCCGTGGCGGATGAGGTCCTGGGGCTGCGCCTGACCCAACAATCCCAAGTCCCGCTCCGCGCCGGACGCCTCCGGCGCTTCCCCCTCTTGTCCGCCGGCTTCGGCGGTGCGAAAGCCGATGACGCGCTCGTCCACGCGCCGGGCGATTACTTTTTCGAGCCCGACGAAGGCACCGCCGCAAATGAACAAAATGTTCGTCGTGTCCATGTGGGTGAACTCCTGGTGCGGATGTTTCCGCCCGCCTTGAGGCGGCACGTTGGCAGTGGTGCCTTCCAGGATTTTGAGCAGCGCCTGCTGCACGCCTTCGCCCGATACGTCGCGCGTAATCGAGGGGTTGTCGTCTTTGCGGGTGACTTTATCGATCTCGTCGATGTAGATGATGCCTTGCTGCGCGCGGTTGACGTCTCCGTCGGCGGATTGCAGCAGTTTGAGCAAGATGTTCTCGACGTCTTCGCCGACATACCCGGCCTCGGTCAACGTCGTGGCATCGGTAAGCGCGAAGGGCACGTCGAGAATTTTGGCCAGCGTCTGCGCCAGCAAGGTCTTGCCGGTGCCCGTCGGGCCGATCAGCAGGATATTCGATTTCTGTAGCTCGACTTCGCTCGCCGCGGCGGTCGCCGGCGGCCGGCGCTGCCTCATGAAAACGCGCTTGTAATGGTTATAGACCGCGACGGAGAGTTTTTTCTTGGCCTCGCTCTGGCCGATTACGTATTGATCGAGCCTTTCTTTGAGCTCCTGCGGCTTAGGCAGATGTAATATCGCCGCGTTGGGTTTTTCCGAGCGGTCTTCCTCGAGAATCGAGTTGCAAACCGCAACGCACTCATCGCAAATGTAGGATTTCGGATAGTCGCCGGGCGTCGAGATCAGCTTCCCGACGACCTCCTGGTGCTTATGGCAGAACGAGCATCGGAGCATCTGATCCATGCGGCTTCGTTTCACCCGGCAACCCTCCGAGAACTCATTGCGTTCATTCCATTACCGCCCGATTCTCCAAGACCGCAGCGCGAGTCCGTGCGCAAGAAACCGCCTGCCGCATTGTGCCCATCATACCAAAGCAGGCCGTGCGCCGACACATAACGGAAAATGGCGTCGATCTCCAAATTGCCATAGACGGTCGGGAAACGGAATACGATTTTGCGGCGGATGCCGGCGGCCGCGGATTTTCCGTCCCGCGGCCCGCTGATAAACTGGTCTGCCGATGACTCCGAGCGAGTTGCAGGCCGCGGCCGCTGAGTTCGAGGCCCGCGGGTTCTGGATCGCGCGCGGGCTTCTCTGCGCCGAGGAAGCCGCTTTGCTGCAGCGCATCGCGCGCCGGGACCGCGAGTTGGCCGCGCAAGCGTACGCCCGCGCCGACGGCGAGGGCCGCAGCGCGCGCCTGGTCGTGGTCAACACATTGCCCCGAGACACGATCTACGCGGCGCTCGCGCGCTCGGAAAAGCTCGTGCGTCCGGTCGAGCGTTTTCTCGGCGGCGAGGTTTACCATTACCACCACAAGATGATCCTGAAAGAAGCGCGCTCCGGCGGCGCCTGGAACTGGCACCAGGACTACGGCTACTGGTATGAAAACGGCTGCCTGTTCCCGTGGATGGCGAGTTGCATGATAGCCGTCGACCGCGGGACGCGGGAGAACGGCTGCCTGCAGGCGCTCGAGGGCTCGCAGCGCATGGGCCGCATCGATCATGTCCGGCAAGGCAATCAAACGAGCGCCGACCCCGAGCGCGTCGAGCGCATCGAGCAGCGCTGCCCGCGCGTTTATTGCGAGTTGGAGCCGGGCGATGCGCTGTTCTTTCACTGCAACCTTTTGCACCGCTCCGACCGCAACGACAGCGGCGAGCCCCGTCGGGCGTTGATCTGCTGCTACAACTCCGCCCGCAACGATCCCTACAAAAAGCACCATCACCCCAACTATTCGCCGCTCGACGTGTGGCCTCACGAACGCGTCATGCAGGTGGGCGAAGCGCAGTGGCGGCGGCTGAACGCCGCGGGAACGGCTGCGCAAGGCTAACTCAAAAGAGACGCAGCGCTACTTTCCCCTTCGCCCTTCCGCCCCTTGCAGGCATCCAGGATCAATCTGAGGGCGCGCCCGACGGCGGCGGGGTCGTCCACTCGGTAACGAGCCGCCGAGTCGGCGCCGGGCGGACCGACGAAAACCGTGACCGCATCGCCGGGCAAGGCCGCGAACGCGCTTTCGTCGGTCGTATCGTCACCGAAATAAAACGCCATACCGCCTTCCTCGGCGAGCAGCTGCGTTGCTGCCGCACCCTTGTCGATGCCGTCGCGCGGCGTAATGTCGAACACCATCTTGCCCGCCGACAGGCGCAAATCCGGACGGTCCGCAAGCACCCCGCGAACGATTGCGGCCGCCCGGCCGCGCAACCGCGGAGGAACGTTGCGGTAGTGCGCCGCGGCGCTCACCTGCTTGTTTTCAACGGCGGCCCCGGGCGTGTCCTTCAGCGCCGCCAACAGCCTTGCGCAGACTTCGGCGACGGCCGCGGCGCAGCGCATATCGACCTCGACGCGGCCGCTGCCGGGCCGCGTTCGCTGGCGCCCGTGGCTGCCGAAGTAGTGCGCCCGGTCGATGCCGACCAGCCGGCGGACGTCGGCAACCGCGCGGCCGCTCACGAAAGCCGGCGCGACTCGCGGGCAGCGCGCCAATTCCGCCAGCGCCGCCTGCGTCGCGGCGGGAATGCGCGCGTCCTCGGGATGCGGCGCGATCGGCGCCAGCGTGCCGTCCACGTCGAGCATGAGCAGCAACCTGTCCGCCTTGCCGATGCGCTCCGCAAGCAGCGGCCAGGCTGCGAAAAACGGCGTCATCGCGGCGCTCGGTCGAGAGCGGCAAGCTCTTCGAGGATGGAGCCCATCCAGCCGAAAACGTTATTTTCGCGCACGTGCCGGCGCAGCCGCCGCATTTCCGCGCGCGCCTTGCCAGGGGCGGCCGCGCTCAATTCGTAAAGTTTTCGCGCGAACTCGTCGGTAGCGAACGGGTTGAACGTTTCCACGCCGGGAAGCTCCCATGCCGCGCCGGTGAACTCGCTGAGCAGCAGCCGGCCCTGCTCGTCGTTCCGCGCCGCAAGGAATTCTTTCGCTACCAGGTTCATCCCATCGTCAAGCGAGCTGACAACGCAAACATCGGCAAGCCGATAGAGCGCCAACACTTGCTCGTAGGGCAGATGCTCGGCAATGGTGACTACCGGTCGCCAGCGCTCGTTGCCGTATTTTTTGTTGATCCGCCTCTCGCCGCGGTTCATGTCGCGGTGCAGAGCCTTGTACGCCGGAATTTTCGTGCGGCTCGGCGAGCCGGCATAGAGAAACACGATCTTGCCGCGCACTTCGGGATAGGTTTCGAGCAGCGCTTCGACCGCCTGCAAGCGTTCGATGACGCCTTTGCTGTAGTCGATGCGGTCCAAGCCCAGGACGACGAATTTCCCCTGCAGGCCGAAACGCTCGCGCAGCCCGCGGACGGCAGCGTCGCAAGCAGCGCCGCGCGCGGCCGCCGCCGTCTTGTCGAAGTCGATGGAGATCGGGAAATGCCTGATCCGCGCCTCGCGGTTCCTGTGCCGCAGCACGCGCGGCGCGGTCCGCTCGCAGCCAAGCTGCCGCGCCGCGCCGTCGATAAACCTCTCGACGTAGGCCGGCGCGTGGAAGCCGAGCACGTCGTTCCCCAGCAGTCCGTCGAGTATCTGCTTTCTCCAGGGACAAACGCGGAACACGCCTTCGACAGGCCAGGGGATGTGCCAGAACTGCGCGCAGACCGCCTGCGGACAGCGCTCGCGCACAAGCCGAGACAACAGGGCGAAGTGATAGTCCTGGATGAAAACCGTTGCGTCGCGGCGCCCGACGATTTTTGCCACGGCGTCGGCGAACTTGCGGTTGACGGCTTGGTACGCGGCCCAGTGCGCCTCGCGGAAGACGGGCTTGGTAAAAGCGTTATGGCACAGCGGCCACAACGCCTGATTGGCGAAACCGTTGTAGTAGCCGTCGTTTTCCCGCGCGCTCAACCAGACCCGCTGCAGCGTGTAGCTCGGGTCTTCCGGCGGCACGCGCGCCCGACCGTGCTCATCGGCGGTCGCCCGGTCCGCCGATCCCGAGCCGTGCGCGACCCACGCGCCGCCGACGGCCTGCATCACGGGATGGAGAGCCAGCGTTAAGCCGCCGGCGGCGAACTTGGCCTCGATTTTGCCCGCGGAGTCGTAGGCATGGACGAACGGCTCGCGGTTCGAGACGCTGACGAACAGCCGGTCCCGAAAGTTTTGGCGAACGAATGTCTGGAGTTGGCGGCGCGTGCGAATCGGTCGGGAAGAAACCATGCAGGGGATTCTCCGCATTGTATCGCGGCCTCGAAAGCGCGTCCGCCGACCGCCCGGACCGTACCCAACCATCCGTCCCCGGCGGCCCGGAAACCCGGCCCCACACGTCCGGAAAGCCCCTGCCCATCAGCCGCAACCTTCGATCTTCGAAAAAGAATCGTCCCTGCTCGGCCTGCCGACGCCGTGCCCGGCGATAGCCGCCGCGATGGCTTGACTGCGGCGAATGCAGTCGGGGATGCCGACCCCGTCGTAGCCGTTGCCGCCCAGATGGAGACCGGGAAGGCGTTGCAAAAGCTCGCCGATTCTTGCCGGCCGCGAGGCGTGCCCCACGGTGTACAACGCCATGGATTGCGGCCAACGGTTGATCCGGCAGGCGGCCGGCCGGGCGCGGCAGCGCATCAGGGAACTCAGATCCGCGTGCGCCGTCTCCTGAACCGCGTCGTCGCCGGCGTCGATCAACTCGTCCGCCGCATCGCCTGTGAAAAACACCCGCAGCAGCGTTGCCTCGTCCGACGTTCGGTGATCGAATTTCGTCTCCACCCAGGTGCAGGCCGCCGGCGACAGTTTTTCCGACCGGGGAATCAGCATCCCGAAACCGTCCAACGGGCGGTCGAAGCCGGGCCGCCGATAAACCAGTCCGGCGGTGACGGCGGAATTGTAGGGGATGCCGTCGAGGACTTGCGCGATCTCGCCGCATGAGCGCCGCAGCAATCCCGCGGCTTCGTGCGCCGGGACGGCGGCCACGACATGCTCGGTTTCGACTGCGCCGTCTGCGAGCCTGACCCGCCAACCGCCGCCCGCCCGCTCAATTTGCAAGACGCGCCCGCGTACGAGACGGCTCGACGGGGCAACGGCCTTTTGCAGCGCATCGACCAGCGTTCCCAGTCCGTCTTTCAGCGTCAGAAACAGCGGCCCTTCCGCCTTTGCCGGTCGATTTTTCAGAGCGCCGCGCACGACGCTGCCATAGCGCCTCTCGTATTCCGCCAACGCAGGCAGCACGCAGTTGACCGACAACCGTTCGGGCGGGCCGCCGTACACTGCCGCGAGCAGCGGCTGCGCGAGGCGCTCGTTCCATTCATCGCCGAAGTGGTCGCGCACGAACTCGGCGACCGAGCGGTCGGGATGTTCCGCGGGGCGGCGCAGCCACTCCAAGCCCATGCGCAGCTTCGTGCCGATTCCAAACAGCCGCGACGCAAGCACCGCCGTGGGCTTTGCCGGCGTCAGCAACTGCATGCCTTGCGGTATGGGGATCAACTTGCCGCGGCGCGCGACGTATGTCTTGCGGCGGTCGTCGTTCGAGCCGATCACCCGGTTCTCCAAACCGAGCTCGCGCACCAGACCCAGCGCCCACGGCTTGCGCGCGAGCCAACTGTCCGGACCCGCTTCGATCAGGCAGCCGTTCGCGCGGTCGGTTCGAATCACGCCTCCCAGCCGCGCCTCGGCTTCGATCAGAGTGGACGGAATGCCCTCGCGGCCCAGGTAATAAGCCGCCGCAAGCCCGGATATCCCCCCGCCGATAATGGCGACCGGCTTCATGCCGCGTTCGCCGGCCGATAATCGCGGACCATCTGCACAACCGCCTTCACGTTGTCCACCGGCGTCTGAGGCACGATTCCGTGCCCCAGGTTGAAAATGTGCCCCGGGCGTCCGGCCGCCCGCGAGAGCACATCCTCGACCTTGCGGCGCAGCTCGGGCAACGGAGCGAGCAAGGCGAGCGGATCCAGATTGCCCTGCACGGGGGTCTCTTCGCCGATGCGGCCCCAAGCCTCATCCAGACGAACCCGCCAATCGAGGCCCAGCACGTTCCCGCCCGCGGAGTGGAACAGTTCGAGGAAAGCCCCGTTTCCGGTACCGAAGTGGATTACAGGGACGGAAGTCGATTGGATCTGACGAATCAGCATCTCGGAATAAGGCAGAACATGGCGCTCGTAATCGTCGGGAGCGAGCGCGCCGGCCCAACTGTCGAATATCTGGATCGCGTCGGCGCCGTTCAGGACCTGCGACGCCGCGTAGGGCGTAATCACCTGGACGATTTTTTCCATCAGACCTTGCCAAGCCGCCGGTTCGCTCCACATCAGATATTTCGCCGCTGCGTAATTGCGCGAGCCGCCGCCTTCGATCATGTAGCTGGCGAGGGTGAACGGGGCGCCGACGAACCCGATAATCGGCACGCGGTCGGACAGGTTCTTCTTGACCAGCGAGACCGTCTCTGCGACATAGCCCAGATCGGCGGCATTCGTTGCCGCCAGCCGGGCGACGTCTGCCGACGACCGGACCGGGTTGGCGATTTTCGGCCCGTTGCCTTGCACGAATTCCAGCTTGAGGCCCATCGGCTCGAGCGGGAGCAGAAGGTCCGCAAAGATAATCGCCGCATCGACATCCAGCGCGTCGACCGGCTGCTGCGTCACCTCAGCCGCCAGCCGGGGCGTCTTGCAGATATCCAGGATCGAATGGCTCGCGCGGATCTTGCGGTACTGCGGCATGTAGCGGCCCGCTTGGCGCATGAACCACACCGGCGTGCGGTCGACGGACTCCCGCCGGCACGCCTGAATGAAGCGGGGCAGCATCGCTTGAATATAGCAACCGCGCCGGCGGATCCGACGCGGTCAGTCGCCGGTCGAAAAGACCCGAGAGCCGAGACTCGCGAACCGCGACCGGGCGCCAAGCGCCCCCGCGGTCAAAAGATTCTTGAATCGCTGCATCAGCGCCGGCGGCTTGGGTCCGGGCGTCGGTTCAATCCGGTCGATCGCCGGCAACTCGGGAATTCCGGGCGCCGGCTCCTCGCCGACGCGGTAAACCCGGTTGCGAATATGCACATACGTCCGAACGAACTGCCGCTCATCCTTCGACACCAGAATCGAGAACCCGACTCCCGTTCCGCGCCCGGTCTCCAGGCGCGGCGTCACCTTTACCGGCAGATAGCCCTCGAAACCGGTCTCCAGCTTGATCGTCGCGTAGGCATGGCGGCTTTTCTTCCATTGAAAAACTCTGAGCCGGTCGAAGTCATGCGGCTGGTTGGGGCGGGCAGTCTGCATCCAGAGCCAGGTCTTTTTGGTTTCGCCGATGTCCGGGTCATGCACCTCGCCGATCGGGAAGTAGGCGACAATTCGGCGGCCTTCCGCATACTGGGCAACCTCGATAGGAATCCCCGAATACGTGCGGCCGGCCAAAAGCCAGCCGGGGTATCCGTTGGCAAGGCGCACGAGGTACCAGTCATCCTGACCCACCGGCTCCGGCGGCGGGTCATTCGGGGCGGGCTTGTGCGGCAGCCGCGCCACCGATTGCTTGCGAAGAACTTCCGCGCCCTCGTCCTTGCGCAATTGATACAGCGTCGGCGACCAGCGGTACGGTTCGAGGTGAACGTTCAACGTATCCAGCGCATGCGCCCGGCCCTGAGCGGCGAGTTCCGCCGTCCGCTCCTTCAGCAACTCCATGCGGCGATGCGCCTGCGGAGCGATCAACATGGATTTCGGCGCCCAGCCTTCGCGGCCGTCCGGCGTCCGTACGCGGACGAATGCGCGCCGGCTGCCGACGATATTCACGGGGGCGCCGAAGTCGAGCACGGCGACTACCGGCGCGGACGGCGTCAACTCGGCCGTCAACTCGACGCCGTTGCGGGCGATATGCGGTTCCGGGGGCGGCGCCGTCTCGGTTTGCACCGTGCATCCGCCCCAAAGAACAACCGCCGGCACGACAGCCGCGGCCATTGCCCGATAGTGTGTTCCGCTCGACATATCCGCGCCGGATGCGGCTCTCCTCTCAAGGATGCCGAAGAGTTGGGGATCGGCTGAAGCCATGCAAAAGCCGTGATATTCCTGTAATTATAGACAACAATCGCAGATAATGAAAGGCTCCGGCGCGCGGTCGGACGCCTCGCAGCGGGCCGCTTCGCAATTCCCGAAACTCTACAATAAGGAACCCATGCGCGCAGGGATCGACACGGGCGGCACGTTTACCGACTTCGTTTTCTGGGACGGCAAACGCATCGTCACGCACAAGGTCCGCTCGACGCCCGACGATCCCGCGCGCGCCATCCTGGAAGGTCTGGCTGCCGGCCGGCCGCGGGAAATCGTCCATGGCTCCACCGTGGCGACGAATGCCCTGCTGGAACGAAAAGGCGCGAAGACCTCTTTCGTGGCCACGGCGGGCTTTGAGGATATCCTCGATCTGGCCCGCCAAAACCGCCCTCATCTCTACGACTGGTTTTCATCCGGGCGGCCCAGGCTCGTTGCCGACGACTCGAAATTCGGCGTGGCGGAGCGGATACTCCACGACGGCACGGTGCAAAAGCCCCTGACCGAGGCAACTCTTCGCGAGCTTGCGGACGCGCTGGCAAACGCCGAATCCGTAGCGGTCTGCCTGCTGCACAGTTGCGCGAACGCAGAACACGAAAGACGCATCGGCCAAGCCTTGCGCGAGGCCGGCGTGCGCGTATCGCTTTCGAGCGAGATTCTTCCCGAATACCGGGAGTACGAGCGCGCTTCGACCACGGTCGTGAACGCCTATGTTTCGCCGCTGATGGCGGGGTACATCGACCGCCTGTCGCGCGAGCTCGAGCGAACCAGGCTGCGCATCTTCCAGTCCAACGGCGGCTCCATTGCCGCCGGCGAAGCGTCGCGCCAGGCGGTGCGCACGATACTGTCCGGCCCGGCGGGGGGACTCGTCGGCGCGGCAGCGGTCGCCAAATCTCTCGGCATCGACCGCTTCATCGGCTTCGACATGGGCGGAACGTCCACCGACGTCTCGCTCTACGACGGCGCAGCCGGCTATACCACGGAAGCCGAGCCGGCGGGTTTTCCCGTCCGCGTGCCGATGCTCGACATTTACACCGTGGGCGCCGGCGGCGGCTCGCTCGCGTATTTCGACGGCGCGGGGGCGCTGCGGGTAGGCCCGCAATCGGCGGGCGCTTCACCGGGGCCGGTCTGTTACGGTTCCGGCGAAGACTTGACCGTTACCGACGCCAATCTGCTGTTGGGGCGCATCGACCCCGAAAAATTCCTCGACGGCGCGATGAGCCTCGACATCGACCGCACCCGGCGCTATGCGCGAGATACCGGCGTGCCCGAGCGCCAACTTGCCGCAGCCATCGTCGAGGGGGCGAACTCCAACATGGAGCGGGCCATCCGCGCAATCTCGATCGAACGCGGACACGATCCCCGCGAATACGCGCTGATCGGCTTCGGAGGCGCAGGGGCGCTCCACGCATGCGACCTGGCGGACCGCCTGGAAATGCGCAAAGTCGTCATTCCGGCCCATGCCGGCGTTCTTTCGGCGCTCGGCATGCTGGTTGCGGATTGCGTCCGCGACTATTCGCAAAGCGTGCTGACGGACGACCCGGCGCGGGTTTTCCCCATCCTCGAAAAGCGCGCCCGCCGAGATCTCGCCGAGCAGGGTTTCGCGGATTGCGCTTTGGTGCGCAGCATCGACCTGCGCTACAAAGGGCAATCGTTCGAGCTCAACCTGCCGGCCGAGCGCATCGACGACTTCGACGAGCGTCACCGGCGCCGCTTCGGTTACCGCCATGAAAACTGCGCGGTGGAGGCGGTCACCGCGCGGGTGCAGGCCATCGGCCGCCTGCCGGACGAGGACCGCCTCGATTTCACGGCCCCTGCCGAAATTCCGACTTTCACCAGCATTTACGTCCCGCCCGGGTGGAAACGCACGGACGATCCGGCGGGGAATGCCGTTCTCGTTCGCAAATGAACGCGCAACACAGCCGCGCGCTCATCCTGCGGCGTTAATCTGGAATCGTGACGTTCCCGCGGATTCTCGCTTGCAGTCTTCTCTGGGTTGCGCTCTGGCGCTGCGGCGGCGCGGACGCCCCGCCGTCGTTCCAACAAAACCCCCTCGACAACTTCGAGTTGGTCGATCTCTCCCACGCCTACGACGACGAGACGATTTTCTGGCCGACCGGCAAGCCTTTCCGGCACGAGCGGACCGCCTGGGGCCTTGCTGACGGCGGCTACTGGTACAGTTCCTACGACTTTGCCTCGAGCGAACATTCGGGAACGCACCTCGACGCGCCGATTCACTTCGCCGCAGGCAAGCAGACGGTCGGCGAAATTCCGCTGGAAAAGCTCGCCGGCCCCGCCTTCGTGATCGACATTGCAGCGCACTGCGCGCGCGATCCCGACTATGCGGCGACCGCTGCGGATTTCGCATCCTTCGAGGCGGCGCACGGGACCATACCGCAAGAGGCCATCGTGTTGGTGCGCACCGGCTGGAGCAGCCGCTGGCCCGATGTCAAGAGCTACATGGGAGACGACACGCCGGGCAAGGCAGACAATCTGCATTTTCCCGGCCTCTCGCCGGACGCGGCCCGCCGGCTCGCCGCACGCAAGATCGGCGCCGTCGGCATCGATACGGCAAGTCTCGACCCCGGAACTTCAACTGACTTTCGGACTCACCGGATTCTGGCCGCCGCCGGCATCCCGGGACTCGAAAACGTAGCGAACCTCGACGCGCTGCCGGCGACCGGAGCGGCCGTTATGGCCCTGCCGATGAAAATCGGCAAAGGCTCCGGCGCTCCTTGCCGCATCGTCGCCTTGGTTCCGAAGTCTTGAGCGGATCAAGCGGCCGCGGAAACGAGGTCCGCTGCGGGTCGCAGCAGCAGCTTGTTCGAGACGTTGGAAGGCAGCGTCGTCAGCAGCACGAACGACAGATCTTTTGCCGGGTCGGCCCAGGCGAGAGTTCCCGTGGCGCCGCCGTGCCAAAATGTCCCGGCCGAGCAATACGCGCCCGCGCCGGCGCCCAACGCAAAACCGAGGCCGCGGGACCGGGCAAGCCCGGCGGTTTGATTTTGCACCATCAGCTTGGCGGTAGCCGGCTGGAGCGCTTGCGCCTTGTCGGGGTACAGGAATTCCTCGAAAAACCGGGCAACGTCGGCGGCGGTGGCATGAACCCCTCCCCACGGCGAAGCCAGGTTACGCCAATAGGGACTGTTCCAATCCCAATGCGCCGCTTCCGGCTTGCCGCGCCCCGAGTGCGGCGGACCCTGCTCGACTTGGCTGCGCTCGGTGTCTGCAAGGGCGATCGAGCCGAGGCCCAAAGCGGAATGCCTCATACCCAGCGGCCCGAAAAGCTCGCGCGACAGGAACTCCGGGAACGGAACCGCGGTGATGCGTTCGCAAATTTCCGCGGCCAGCAAAATGCCCATGCTCTGGTAGCCGTACCGCTCCCCCGGCTGAAACAACAGCGGCGTACGCAGCGCCCGCACGACGAATTCCGACAGCGGCGCATTGCGCTTGCGCATGGCGACGTTCTCGGGAAGCTGATCGGGCAGCCCCGAGGTATGCGTGAGCAAATGGCGGATGGTAATGTCCGCGCGGCTGCCCTCGCGGAACTCGGGTATGAACTTCCGCGCCTTGTCGTCGAGAGCAAGCTCGCCCCGGTCGGCGAGCAGCATGACCCCGGCCGCCGTCATCGGTTTGGAAATCGAAGCGAGCAGGAAAATCCCCGCCCGCTCCGCGGACAAGTTGAAACGTCCCCGATGCGTCCGGCTTCCCCGGCGAACATGGAGAACCGCGTGTTGCGCTTCCCCGCTCGAAACGTGTTTCGAGATGAGGGCTTCGGCCTCGTCTATTTTTTCCCGGCGCAGCGCGGCCAAGGCGGGCGCCGCCCAAGCGGTCGACAGGAAATGACGGCGCAGCATAGCGCGCAAATCATAGCACGCGCAGCGTCTTAGCCGGCAGACGCCTTAGCCGGCTGCCGCCTCGACGGCGCGCATCAGCCGCAGCGTATTGCCACCGAGGATTTTCTCGATGTCATCGTCACTGAAGCCCCGCCGGGACAATCCGTCGACGAGGTTGGGTATCTTCGAAATGTCCTCCATGCCCGCGGGCAACTCGTCGTTGACGCCGTCGAAATCGGAGCCCATGCCGACGGCTTCGACGCCGCCGACATTGGCCGCGTGCTCGAAGTGATTCAGCAGCACGGCGAGCGGCGGCCGACCGACCGCGGCCAGCTTGGCAGCCAAGCGCTCGCGAATCGCCTTGCGTGCCGCGGCCGGGTCGGACTTATGCTTGCGCCTGATGTCGGTTTCGCTCGGCTTGCCGCGGCTCCACTTGCTGCTGCGCGCGGCGTAATCGTCGTCCAAAAAGGCGTTGTAGTAGTTGATATGCACCACGCCCCCCTGCTCTGCGACGGCGCGGATCATCTCATCGGTCATGTTGCGCCCATGCGACGCCAACGCGCGGGCCGACGAGTGCGAGGCCATCACCGGCGACCGGGTCGTCTCCATCACGTCGAAAAAAGTTTTATCCGAAACGTGCGAGATGTCGACCATCATCCCCAGCCGGTTCATCTCGGCGACAACCTCGCGCCCGAACTCGCCAAGCCCCTTGTTGGCTTGGCTTCCCGACGAGCCGGCCCAAGCCGTATCGCGGCTGTGAGTCAGTGTCAAATAGCGGCATCCCCGGCGGTAAAGCTCGCGCAGCACGTCGAGCGACCCGTTGAGCATGTGGCCGCCCTCCACCCCCATCAGGACGGCGATCTTGCCCGACTTCTTGGCCGTCTCGATGTCGGCCGCGGCAGTTGCGAGCAGCAGGTCCTGGGGGAAACGCGCGGCCTCGCTGCGCACCAACTCGATGATCTCGAAAGCCTTGGCCGACGCTTCCGGCTCCGTATTGCGAACGGCGCTGGTATAGATCGAAAAAAAGACCCCCGTCACGCCGCCTTTACGCATGCGCGGGATATCGACCTGTGCGTAATCGTGCTCGATGCCGAGGTCGTAGCCCTCCGCCAGCATCAATATCGGAGTGTCGCAGTGCAGATCCAACACATACGAGCGGCTGAGGACGTCTTGCCCGCTTGCGCCGTCGGGCGCGGATTCCGGGTTTGTTTCGGGCGGGGCGCTCGAACTGCAAGCAAGCGCGGTCCCGGCGAGGCAGGCGGCCCATTCGCGGCGCGTCGGGTTCACCTAAGCATTGTAGCGGCTGCGCCGACTCCATCCCTGCGCTCGGTCAGCGCCGCCGGTCGTTTCTATGGCAAACTCTTGTCCATGCGCAATATCGTTTGGACCGCCGTGATTTCATCGCTCGCCACCGTCGCCGCCATGCAGTCGATCCCCGCCCGCGAGGCAACGACGCGGCGAACGGTGCTCGAAAATGTCCGCGTAGAGGTCATTGACCGCTCGATTCCTCCCGGCGGCGAACGCGTTCCCTACGTCCGCCCGGCCGATCAAGTGATCGTGTTTTTGAACGACGCCAAGTACGAGAGAATCGACGCCGAGAGCGGCGAGAAGATTGTGCGCACGCGCCAAGGCGGAGACGTGATCTGGCACGACAAGGGCGAGCGCGCTCCGCGGCTGGTGAACGTCAACGATGAGCCGTTTCGCTCGCTAATCATCCAGCTCAGGTAGTCCGCCGCGGCGCCTGCGGACATGGAAAAACGCTTGCAGCCGGCGGACGCACTCCTCGGCCAGCACGCCCTCCGTGATCTCCAGCCGATGGTTGAGCAGGTCCGAATCGGCAATGCGGAACTTGCTGCGAACGGCGCCGAAGCGCAAATCGCGCGTTCCGAAAACAAGCCTTGCGACGCGGGCGGTTACCAGCGCCCCCGCGCACATGGCGCACGGCTCGAGCGTGCAGTACAGAGTCGCGCCCGTCAGGCGGTAACCGTCGAGACGCCGGGCGGCTTCGCGCAGGGCAACGATCTCCGCATGGGCCGTCGGGTCACCGGAGGCGATCGGCCGATTCGCGCCGCGGCCGACGACCTCCCCGCCGGAAACGACCAGCGCGCCTACGGGCACTTCCCCGGCGGATGCGGCCGCATCGGCCAACTCCAGCGCCTCGCGCATGAAGAGCTCATCGCCGGCGAATGCCGTCTTGCTCACGTCAATGGCCGCCGGCCGGCCGGCCGAGCCACCTCTGAATATCGGGGAACACCACCGCCTGCATCTCGGGCGCATCGATGTTCTGCGGGGTAATCAGATACGCCCCCGAATCCATGTGCGCCGCCGGTTGGCCGCCGTCGAGGTGAATCACCAACTGCCGGGTGCCCTCGTAGCCCATCTTGAACGGGTCTTGCACGACGATCGAATCGATCGTGCCGGCCTTCATGTCCGCTACCAGCGTATCCGAGGCGTCGAAGCCGACGATCTTGACCTTGCCCGTCAAGCCGCGCTGCTTGACGGCCTGCACGACGCCGTCCAGACTCGATTCGTTGTCGGCGAAAAAGCCCGCCAGGTCAGGATACGCGGTCAGTAAATTCTCGGCTTCGGCCAACGCCTTGGCGCGGTCGGCCATGTTGAATTTGACGCCGACAACTTCGATTCCCGGAAATTTCTCCGCGATCGTTTCGACGAACCCCGCTTCGCGCTTCATCGTAGATGCGCTGCCGGGCATAAAGCCGATGACGCCGACTTGCCCCTTGCCTGCGAGTATTGCGCCCATCCGCTCGGCGGCCATCACGCCGCCCTGATAGTTGTCGGTAACGACGAAGCTGATGATCTTGTCGGTTTTAATAGCGGAATCGAAAATCGACACCGGAATGCCGCTGTCTGCCGCCCGCTCGACCACGGTCACCAGCGCCTCCTCGTCCACCGGCGCCAGCACGATGCCGCTGACCTGCCGCGTGATCAGATTCTCGACGATGGCAATCTGCCGGCTGGAGTCGATTTCCATTTGCGGGGCGTTCCACAAAATCTCAAGATCGAATTCTTCCCCGGCCTTGAGCGCGCCCGCATGAACGGTCTGCCAGAAGATGTGATTGGTTCCCTTGGGCACCACGCCGACCACGCGTTTGCCGCTGCTGCCGGCGCCGGCGCAAGCGGCCGCGCCCGCTCCGCCGGCCGCGGCCAGAAAATTGCGTCGATTGAGCATCAGGGATATTATGCCCTACCGGCAGGGGCGGCCCGTTTCACTGCCGGTTCGGCTGCCAGAGCGTTTCGTCCGCGCCCATCTGCAGGCAGGCCCAGCGGCTCCAAACGAAAAGGGCGTCCGAAAGCCGATTGAGGTAGCGGCACGGCGCGGCGGCGTCTTCCTGCCGCGCCAAGGCGGTGACCCGCCGCTCGGCCCGCCGGCATACGGCGCGGCTGAGGTGCAACTCCGCGTTCAGCCGCGAGCCGCCGGGCAGCACAAACGAGGGCAGATCGGGCAAATCGGCGTTCATTTCGTCGATCTCGCGCTCGACCCTCTCGATTTCGACTCTGCCAACACGGGGCTGTTTCTCGCCGATGGCGTCGGGGTCCGTAGCAAGCTGCGAACCCAGGTTGAACAATTCGTGCTGCACCCGCAAAAGCGCCGCTTCCAACCGCGCCAACTGCGCATGGGCGGGAACGAGCTCGCGGAGCGTGGCCAGCGCCGCCCCGACGAGGCAGTTGAGCTCGTCCACCGTCCCGTAAGCTTCGACCTTGGGGTCGTCTTTGGCAACCCGGCGGCCGTTGACGAGGTTGGTTTCGCCGCCGTCCCCGCTCCTGGTGTAAATACGGCTCAGCGAAACGCTCGGGGCGCGGAAACGATCTGCGCTCATGCCTCCATCATAGGGCGCGGCGCTCGTTCCGGGCGCCGCTCTCATAGGTTCACTGGCGGACGAAACGACACCTGCGAGGTCATCCCTCCAGGCGCGGCTAAGGAATTGAACCATGACTGGAGGGCATACGGCCCCGATCGTTGGCGCGGCAAGGCGCGGATGCCGTCTCCCATTGTAATGCGGCTTGACCGCCGCCGGCGCTTTTCTCGCTGCGCGCAGGCGCTGCGCCGCGGATGCAGGCAACTACCCCTGCTCGCCGTATTGCCCGCGCAGCCGCCGCAACTCGGCTTTCAATTCGGTTTCGAGGCCGGCCATGCCCGGCTCGCCGTACAGGTTGCGCAGCTCGTGCGGGTCTTCGCGCAGGTCGAAAAGCTCCCAGTAGCCGCCTTCTTCGCCGTAGTATTCGATGAGCTTGTAGCGGTCGGTGCGCACGCCGCGGTTGGGGCCGACGCGGTGCGGGGTCCAAAACCGAAAACTCGGGTCGGTCATCTGCTCGCGGGCCATTTCGCGGAACGCCCACGAGTTCTCGTAGTAGCTGTACAGCGCCGAAGTCCGCCAATCGTCCGGCGGATCGCCCTCCATCAGCGGCCGCAGGCTGGTTCCCTGCATGCGCTCGGGCAGCGGAACTCCGGCAAAGTCGAGGATCGTCGGGGCGATGTCGATGTTGAGCGCCGGGCGGTCGGCAACGACGCCGGCGCGGCCCAGCCGCGGATAGCGGGCCAGCAGCGGGATGCGCAGCGACGGTTCGTACATGAACCGCTTGTCGTACCAGCCGTGCTCGCCCAGAAAGTAGCCGTTGTCGGCGGTGTAGATGACCAGCGTATCCTCCGCCAGCCCCGAAGCGTCAAGATAATCGAGCACGATGCCGAGATTTTCATCGACGCCGTAAACCGCGCGGTGATGGTCTTTCACGAACCGTTGGAAGATCCATTCCCGCTTGGCGGCCGGGCTGAAATTCGCGGGCAGATCGTCGTAGTCCCCGGCCAGGCTGACTTCGAAGCGCATGTCCTCGGCTTCCCCGGCGACCCGGCGGGTGGCGTAGTCGTCGTCGTACGTTTCCGGGTGCGGCCAAGCGATGCCGCTGTACAAATTCGCGTGGCGCGGCGCGGGAGTGAACGGCCGATGCGGCGCCTTGTGCTGATAGACGAGGCAGAACGGGCCGTCCTGCCCGCGCCGCAGGAAGTCCAGCGCGAAGTCGGTCGTGATGTCGGTGACGTACCCGGAGTGTTTCTCGGTCTCGCCGCCGACGATGAAATCCGGATCGAAATAGACTCCCTGCCCGGGGAGAATTTTCCACTCGTCGAATCCCTTGGGCTCCTGGCGTAGATGCCATTTGCCGGCGATGCCCGTCCGGTAACCAGCCTCCCGCAGCAGCTCGGGAAACGTGGGCAGCGTCGGATCGATCTCTTCCACCGCGTCGGCCTTTTCGGAATTGCCGCGGATGCCGTGTACGTGGGAATAGCATCCGGTCAAGACGCTCGCTCGGGAAGGGGCGCAGAGCGAATTCGTACAGTAGGCGTTGGCGAACCGCACGCCCTCGGCCGCGAGGCGGTCCATGTAAGGCGTTTCGAGGAGCGGGTGACCGGCGCAACTCATCTGCGCGTGCTGCTGGTCGTCGGTCATGACGAACAAGATGTTCGGCCGCGGGTAGTTTCCGGCGGAGCCGCCGCAGCGGGTGAGCAACGCGGCCGCGGTTCCGCTGAGCGTTTGCAGCGCCTGACGCCTTGAGGGTCGATTGGATTTCTTCATGGGATGCTGTTGCCGTTTCAAGGTTGGGGGAATTGCCACGGCGGAGGCTTCTTGGCGAAATAGGCGGCGATGCCGGACCGCGCCTCGTCCGATGCTCTTTGGACGGCGATCGCTTCCGCCGTGCGCGAGCGAACGGCCGCGTCGATCGGTGAGCCGGAAACATCCGCCACAAGCCGCTTGCTCGCCGCGAGCGCTTCGGGGCCGCCGCGGACCAGACGGACGGCAAAGCGCGATACCGCCGCATCGAGCTCGCCGGCCGCCGCGACTTCGTGGACCAGGCCGCAGGCCATGGCGGACGCGGCGTCGAAGCGCTCGGAGGTCAGCATGCAGCGCCGCGCCGCGCGCGGCCCCATGGCCTCGATCAGGTAGGGGCTGATGAGCGCGGCGATCAGTCCCAGACGGACCTCGGTCAATCGAAAGAACGCTTCCTCCGAGGCGACGGCAAGGTCGCAAGCCGCGACGAGACCGACTCCGCCGCCAACCGCCGCGCCCTGGACGCGGGCGATGGTCGGCTTGGGAGAAGCATGCAGCAAGTGAAGCAGCTTGGCGAATCGGCCGGCGTCCGCTCGATTCTCGGCGGGCGTGAAATCGGCCATCCGGCGCATGTAGTTGAGGTCCGCGCCAGCGCTGAAGCTCGTTCCGGCGGCGGCTAAAACGATCACGCGGACCGACGCATCCTCGACCGCCGCTTCCAGTCGCCCGGTCAACTCGGCGATGACTCGTTCGTCGAGAGCGTTGCGCAGCGCGGGGCGGTTGAGCGTGAGCGTTGCCGCGCCCGCATTGTTTGCGTACAGAACCAATTCGTCGGACACTGCCCAAGAATCATAGCGAAAGACGGCTGCGCCTTTCGAAATCTCCTGCAGCCAAGCGTCAGCGGCGCACCGGCGTCGAGAAGTCGATCGTCTGCGGCGGCAGGCACGATTTGTCGTCGCAGGCCTGAAAACGAAATTTGCCCTTCAACTCCGACAGGCCGGTTTCCGCCGCCGGCGCCTGGAAGCGCGTCCGAATCACAATGCGCGAGGAGTAAACCGCCAGCGGCTTTGCGGAGAAAGAGGGACTGATCTCTTCCGCCTGCGGGTAGTCGATGGAGACGACAACGAGCGGCGCTGCGTCCCAACTCAGTTTCGTCGGAATCAGATAGTCTTCGAGCGGCCGGTTGGAGTTGATGTGGTAGCCCTTGCGGATGCGCACCGAGACGGGAACCTCAACGGCCGCGCCCGGCGTAAGCGCCACTGCCGGAGCGGGTTCGACGGAGGCCGCCGAAAACCCCGCGAATTGGCCGAAGCCCGCGGCGGCGGCGAGGCTCAGACCGCAGGCGCACGCGGTCAACTTGCCGGCGAGGCGCGCCCAATCACAGCAGCCGCTCGATCTCGCTTTCATATTCGCTCTTGCTGACCAAGCCGGTGTGGCGCGTCACGATCTCGCCCTTTTTGTTGACGATGAAGCTCGTCGGCAGCGCCACGACGCCGCCGAATTCCTCGGCCATCGCATCATTGCCCAGCAAGACCGGAAAGTTGGGTTTCAACTCCGTAGTGAAGGGACGGACGACTTCCCAGCCCTCTTCGTCAAGCGAAACGGCCAACACCATGAAGCCTCGATCTTTGTATTTGCGCTGAAAGTCGATGAACCAGGGCATCTCGATCTTGCAGGGGCCGCACCAGGTAGCCCAGAAATTGAGCAGCACGACCCGGCCTTCGACATCCGCCTTGGTGAACTCCTTGCCGTTCGCATCCTTGAGGCTGAAGTCGGGAAGCCATATCGTTTCGCCGGCCGCGGCAGCCTCCGCCGCAACGGTCTCGGAACCGCCGCCGGACGTGCCGCAGGCGGCCGCCAGGACAACGGCGGACAACGTAAGGCGCAACAGTCTGTTCGGCATGTGATGGGCTCCTCGCTCGTCTATGCGGACTCTTGTCAGTATAGCGCCGGCCGCGCGGGTCAGCCGTCGCCGCTCGAGGTTTCCGCTACGCTGACGCTCAGCCGGCCGCGATGGAGCCTGACGCCGAGACGGTCGCCCGGGGCCGCCTGCCGGTTGTCCCGCACCAGCTCGCCAGCCTCCGTGCGCACGATTGCATAGCCCCGCTCGAGAATCGCCAGCGGACTGAGCGCGCCGAGGCTGCCGTCGAGAGCGGCGAGCCGCGCCGCGAGGCGCTCCAGCCTGCGCAGTTGCAACGGGGCCGGCCGTTGCGCCAGCGATTCGAGCCGTTGGCGTTGGCGCGCCAAGCCGACGCGCAGGTCCCGCGCGGCCAGTTTGCGATCTTGCGCGGCGAGACGCTCGCGCGCCGTATGCAGCCGCGCAGCGGCTGCGCTCCGCAGCGTTCGTTCGGCGTCGTCCAGACGTTGCCGGGATTCGGCCAAGCGGCGGCGCACGCTTGCCGCGCCCCGTTCGAGGCCGGCCTCCAACATCCTCCTGCCCAGAGTGGCGATGCGGTAGCGCAGGGCGCGGGATCCGCGCTGCTCGAGGCCGCTCAAGGTTTGGAATATCCCTTGGATATCGGGCACGGCGAGTTCCGCCGCGGCCGATGGAGTCGGCGCGCGGACATCGGCTGCAAAGTCGGCGATCGTGAAATCCGTTTGGTGCCCGACGGCGGAAATGACGGGCGTCGAGCAAGCGGCGATGGCGCGCGCAACCTCTTCCTCGTTGAAGGCCCACAGGTCTTCGAGCGAGCCGCCGCCGCGCGCGGCAATGACGACCTGCGCCCAGGGGTTCTCGCTGAAATAACGGATGCCCCGGGCGACGTCGGCGGCCGCTTCGTCCCCCTGGACGCGGGCGGGATACAGCCGAATGTTCGCGGCCGGAAAGCGCCGTTCGATGACGCGGACCAGATCCGCAACGGCCGCTCCGGCCGGCGACGTAACGATGCCGATGCGCGTCGGCGCCTTCGGCAGCCCGCGTTTGCGCTCAGCGTCGAACAGACCCTCAGCCGCGAGTTTTTTCTTGAGTTGCTCGAAAGCCAGTTGCAAGGCGCCGACGCCTTGCGGCTCGATAACCTCGACATAGAGTTGGTACTCTCCGCGGGCTTCGTAAACGCCGACGCGGCCGCGGGCGATGACCGCGATCCCGTCCCGCGGCTTGATCTTGAGATACAGCGCGTCCTGGCGGAAACAAACACAGCGTAACTGCGCGCGGTCGTCTTTGAGCGTGAAATACCAATGTCCGCTCGGCGCCCTTCGCGCATTCGATATCTCGCCCGAAACCCAGGCATCGGGGAAGGCGCCTTCAAGCAATTCGCGGACGACGGCCGTCAAGTCGGCGACGCTGTAGATGCGCCGCTCGCTTGTAAAGTCGAGTTGCGTTTGTTCCATGGGTCAAGCCGCCCGGGCGCGTCCGATTCGGCGGAAGACAAAAAACGCGAGCAGAGCGGCAAGCGCAACTCCGAAGATCGCCAGCAGGTCAAGGTAGGCTTTGAAGCCCGCTTCCAGATCGGGCATGAAGCCCCGCATCGCGAGCCCCGATTGCGCATGCGTCCAGACGACGCGCAAGCCGAACAGGCTGGTGACCGCTGCCGCCAGCCGCAGGTAGAGATTTTTCTCGCTCGCGGCGGTCCTGGCGAGCTGGATTACGCCGATTCCATATCCGGCCGCCGCCGCCAGGATGTTTTTCAGGAAGAAACCGTTCAAGTATTCCTCGCGTACGACCGCGCTCAGCGAATAGTCGAGCCCCAGAGCCAGGAACAGCGCGTAGTAAACGCCGAAACAAAGCGCGCCGGCAGCGGCCAGACGCCGCGGCGCAGCGCCCGCCAGCGCAGCCGCGAGAACCGCCAAAAACCAGACCGCCGCCAACGTCGAGACAGGGCCGCGGTCGTGGCGCTCGGCCCGCAAACCGGCCTCGCGGTCGGGAAGACGGGCCGCCAGGCATTCCCGCTGTTCGCGCTCGCGTCGGCGGATGGCTTGCAGGCGCTCCGGCGGGGCGTCCAGGGCTTCCGCCAGCACGCGGCCCTGGTTGTTCGCCGGCATCGGCAGCCCGAGCAACGCGCTGACGGTTGGCGCGAGGTCCACGAGCAGACCGTCCGCCCTGCCGCCCGCGCGGATCCCCGCGCCCGCCAAGACTAGCGGAGCGTCGATGACTTCAGGCTCGACGCCTCCGTGGCCGCCTCGCCCCCGCCGGTCGATGTGCCCGTGATCGGACACTGCGGCGAAAGTGGTTGTCGCTGCGTCGAAGCGGGAGACGATTTGCCCGAGGCAATCGTCGACGGCCGCCGTCACGACGCGGTAGCCGTCGGAATCCCCGCCGAAATCGTGGCCGGCCTCGTCGCCGGCGGTCAATCCTACGACAGTGAGGTTCGACGGTTTCGCGGCGAGAAAGGCAAGCGCCTGAGCGCAGATGTCTTGCTGCCATGCGGACAACTCCTGCGCAGACCGGCCGCCGTGCAACTCTTTTTCGAAGCGCCCGTAGCCGCCGCCGAGGATGTCGCCGAACGCCCGTTTCCAAAAGATCGAGCCGAATACCGAGACGCTCAGACCGCGGCGTTTGGCGAGCGAAAAGATCGACTGGACAGGAGGCGGATCGAACCGCGCGTTATTCGTGACGCCGCTGACTTCCGGCCACGCGCCGGTGACCATCGTTGCCCGCGCCGGGTTGGACAGAGACGGCAGGCCCACGCGCAGCGTCCCCGGCGAACCGCGCGCGGCCAGCCGTTGCAGATGTTCCAACTCGGCGGCCCTGTCAACCCGCAGCCCGTCCAGAACGAACAACACCAAGCGCTCGGTCAGAGGTCTCCCCGCGGGGAAAACCGCTTCGTAGGCATAAGGCGTGCGGTAACTCGTGACGCTCTCCCAGGCGGCGCCGGCAACGAAGACGCTCGCTGCGCCCAGCGCCGCAAGATAGACGATTGACGCGGTGACGCCGATGCGGTTCAGCACACTGCGATTCTATCAGTGCGCCTTGTTGGAAGCTCTGCGCGCAATCGGCTTGCCTCCGCGCGTGGGCGTTTGCTGCAATAATTGGGCTATGGCTGCAACGTTGGATCTGGAACAGTTCGTCGGGCGGACACCCGACCGCCTGACACTCGCCGAGCGCGAGGCCGTCGTCGGCAAAGTCATCGCGATGGAAATCTATTCCCCCAAAAATTTGGCGCTGCAGCGCATTGCCGCCATGGCCGATTCGGTGCAAGAGTGCGTGGCGCAACTGCGGCGGAGCGGCCGCGACCCGCTCGACTACGAGTTCACGCGGATGAACCCGCCCATGTTGTCGCGCTGAGTCGTGTAAATCAGCGACGCCCGACGGCGGCCGCATCTACGACCGGGACACCGAAAAGCGCAAGGAAACCCTGCAAGAGCACGGCGCGCTTCCTGCGGCGCTTTCCCGCGGGCTGCTTGAAACTGCATGCTCCCGCTGTTTGCCGCTATAAATAATGACATGGATTTCGGCGCCATCCTTATCGTTCTGGCTCTTGCCGCGCTGGCCTTGACCGCCGCCGGCCGCTATGGCGCGAGTTGCAAGGCGTGCAAGCCGAAGGCGCCGCGGCGCCCGCGTAACGGCGGGTCCGATTCCGAGACGCTCAAGAGTCGCTGAAGGTCTGCGCCGCCGGCGCGAGACAGACCTGCGCAATTGCGGCCGTTATCGCCTTGCCCAGGGCTTCGAACGCCGGCTCGTCCAGCTTTTCCTGGATGGTTTGGAAAAGCGCCCTTTCTTCCTTGCGAATGTGGCGCTCGAGATCGCCGCCAAGTCGGCGCAGCGCGGCAATGAGATCGGCGCCGTCGAGGTCCGCCAGATTCTCGAAAGCGCGCTGCAGCGAGCGGTGCTCCGTTGTCAACTCGTCCGGCAGGGCGAGCTCCGGGAGGCGCCGCCGAATCGCCGGAAACAACACAGCCTCCTCGACCTCGAAATGTCCCTTGACCAACAACTCGTATGTTTGCGCCGCTTGGGCGCGCAGCCGTTGAGCGTTTTCAACGGTCGGTTCTTTCTTGAGTCCGCGGTCGATGAAGACGCAGAGCGCGAGCGCATCGTGGTGCTGATGCGACAGCGGGATCAGAGCGGGATGCCGCTTCATGCGCCGGCCCGCCTATGCGCCGCCGATCTGCTCCGGCTTGTAGCCGCCCTTGCGCTGGAAGTGCAAGAAGAACAGGCCGAAGAAGACTACCAGCGTCACCGGCAGCACGGAAACGTAATGGAAGGCCGCCGCCGCCCCTTCGTTCTCGTACCACCCGCCCATGATCGGCAGGACGAACGCGATGGCCAGGTTGCCGGTGCCGCCCATCAGCGCCAGCGCCACCGGACCGCCCTTGGGGAAGAGTTCCGACGTGACGCCCAGCATGGTCGGCCAGAAGTAGGTCTTGCCGACGCCGAATAGCGTCGCCGCCGCGAACGCCCCGAACATCGTGCTGACCAAGCCCAGCGAGTACAGTCCCGCTGCCGCGAGGACGGCGGAAATGGTCATCAGGCCGAAGGGGGAGAACTTGTGCGCCAGAGGGCCGCCGAAAAAACGCAGCACGAACATGATGCCCGCCGTATAGACGAGGATCAGAATGCCCTGCATGCCCGTCAGGTTCGTAATCAACGACGGCACCCATTGGTCAGGACCCAACTCGGTGGCCGAGGTCAGCCACATGCAGATCCACAGGCAGATGAACGACGGGCGGACCAGGTCGAGCAGCATGTCTCGGTTGCTGACGCCCGCGCTGACCCTTTCCGTTGCCGGGAACTGCTGCCCGCGGATCAAGAACAGGTAGGCGACGGCGACGATCGGGATCGTCATCAGCTTGATGCGCCAGCCGAGGGTAGCCGCCTCTGCGCCGATCTCGCCGTCCAAACCCATGACCTTCGTGATGCCGAACGCGAGCAGGCCGCCGACGATCAGGCCGCCGGGCCACCAGGCGTGCAGCACGTTCATGCGGTGGGTCTTGTCCTCCGGGAAGAGCGTCGAGCAAAGCGGATTGATCACGCCCTCGACCAAGCCCTGCGCCAGACCGAGAGTGAGCATCGCGAACCAGAGCAGGGTCGTGATCGGATTGCCGAACAGGGACTCGACCGGGCCTGCCGGGAAGGGAGCGCTGACGATCGCCACGATCGCGCCCACGTAAAAGAGGCCGGAAATCGTCAGCAGCCGGCGCATGCCGAATAGATCCACCAGCGAGCCGCCGATAAGGATCGACAGCGTGAAGCCCAGGAACGCCGGGCTCAGCAGTTGGCCCAACTGCTCCTTGTTCAATTGGAAGTCGTTGCCCAGCGCGTCGAGCACGTCGCCGCGGATGGAAAACACCATCGACGTGGTGACCAATGCGACGCAACTAGCGATAAACAGACGGTTCCGGTCCATGCTGCCCCCCGACCCGAGTCGATTTTACGATTGGCTAGATTAGCACAGTTTCCTCGGCCTCAAGGCTGCGCCCGCCGGATTTCTTGTAGCCTGGAGCGGCAGAATGAGATTATGAAAGAGCGCAGCCCGCGGGAGGCCGCGCGCGGAGACGGACGGAGAATCCTCGATTCCCGTGCGGATATACGGAAGGAGCTTGCATGAATTCGTTCGGCGCCAAAGACACGCTTACCACGGGGGGGCGAAGCGCGGCGATCTACCGGCTGCCCGCCCTGGCAGGCGACCCGGCGGCGCGCCTGCCCTTCTCGCTCAAGATTCTGCTGGAAAACCTGCTGCGCAACGAGGACGGCGTCACCGTTTCCGAAGCCGATATCCGCGCCTTGCTCGACTGGGACCCGCAAGCCGCGCCGAGCGTCGAGATCGCCTACCGGCCGGCGCGCGTGCTGATGCAGGACTTTACCGGCGTTCCCGCCCTGGTCGACCTCGCCGCGATGCGCGAGGCCATGCAGCGCATGGGCGGCGACCCGGCGAAAATCAATCCGCTGCAGCCCGCCGAGTTGGTGATCGATCACTCGGTGCAAGTGGACAATTTCGGATCGCCCGCCGCGCTCGCCCTGAACAGCGAAATCGAATACCTGCGCAACGGCGAGCGCTATCAATTTCTCAAGTGGGGGCAGAGCGCATTCGACAATTTCAAAGTCGTTCCTCCCGAGACGGGCATCGTCCATCAGGTCAATCTCGAGTTCCTGGCGCGCGTTGCCTTTGCGCACGGCAAGAACGGAGAAGCGTACATCTGCCCCGACACGCTGGTCGGCACCGATTCCCACACGACCATGATTAACGGGCTGGGCGTGCTCGGCTGGGGCGTCGGCGGCATCGAAGCCGAGGCGGCCATGTTGGGGCAGCCCATATCGATGCTGATTCCCCAGGTGGTGGGCTTCAAGTTGACGGGCAGGTTGGCGGAAGGCGCTACGGCCACCGACCTGGTGTTGACGGTCGTCGAGATGCTGCGCGCGAAAGGCGTCGTCGGCAAATTCGTGGAATTCTTCGGTGACGGGCTCGACGAGTTGCCCCTGGCCGACCGCGCGACCATTGCCAACATGGCGCCGGAATACGGCGCAACCTGCGGCCTGTTCCCGATCGACAACGAAACGCTCGACTACCTGCGGCTGTCGGGGCGCTCGGCAGAACAAATCAAGCTGGTGGAGTCGTACGCCAGGGCGCAAGGCTTTTTCCGGGCTGCCGGCGCGCCGGAGGCCGAATACTCCGACACGCTCGAGCTCGACATGGGCGACGTCGTACCCTCGATCGCCGGTCCGAAGCGCCCGCAGGATCGCATTGCCCTGAGCGCGGCGGCAAGCTCGTTCGCGTCGATGCTGCAGGAATCGCCGGCAGGCCGCTCGAATGCCGCCGTCAAGGCCGTCGTGAACGGCGCGGCATGCGAGCTGCGGCACGGAGCGGTGGTGATCGCGGCCATCACGAGCTGCACGAACACCTCGAACCCCGCGGTGATGCTCGGCGCCGGCCTGGTGGCCAAGAAGGCGGTCGAGAAAGGCTTGCAGGTCAAACCCTGGGTGAAAACGAGTCTTGCCCCCGGCTCAAAGGTGGTGACCGAATACCTGCGGAAATCGGGCTTGAGCCGGTATCTCGACAAGCTCGGCTTCAACCTCGTCGGCTACGGCTGCACGACCTGCATCGGCAACTCCGGCCCCCTGCCGCCGGAGGTTTCAGAGGCCGTCCGCAGCGGCGGTCTGGTCGTTGCCTCGGTGCTCTCGGGGAACCGCAATTTCGAGGGGCGGGTGCATGCCGAGGTCAGAACCAACTATCTCGCTTCGCCGCCGCTCGTCGTG
The DNA here is from genome assembly GCA_958295955.1 of uncultured Bryobacterales bacterium. GTDB lineage: Bacteria > Acidobacteriota > Terriglobia > Bryobacterales > UBA6623 > CATQHP01. The sequence goes on from OY282420.1 coordinate 816,635, forward strand.
GCGTATGCGCTCGCCGGACGCATGGACTGCGACATTACGACGGAACCGCTGGGCGCCGGCCGTGACGGCAAGCCCATTTTTCTCAGGGACATCTGGCCTTCGCAAAAAGAAATTCACGATACGATCGCCGCCGCGGTCGGCGCGGAAATGTTCCGGCAATCCTATGCGAGCGTCTATACGGGGAGCGAGCGCTGGGCCGCGCTGGCCGCGCCGCAGTCGAGCCTGTTCGCTTGGGACGAAGACTCGCGCTACGTTCGCCGGCCGCCATATTTCACCGCAATGGGGCGCGAGCCTCAGGGTGTGCGCGACATCGCCGGCGCCCGCGCGCTGGTCATGCTCGGCGACAGCGTGACCACCGATCACATTTCCCCCGCGGGCGCGATCAAGGCCGACAGTCCGGCGGGCCGCTATCTGCAAGAGCACGGAATCGCGCCCGCGGATTTCAACTCCTACGGTTCCCGGCGCGGCAACCACGAAGTCATGATGCGCGGAACGTTCGCCAACGTCAGACTGCGCAACCGGCTTGCGCCGGGCACCGAAGGCGGATGGACGCAACGCCTTCCCGACGGCGCGCCGATGACGATCTACGACGCCGCCGTAAAGTACCGTGAAGAAGACGTGCCGCTGATCGTGTTGGCCGGGAAGGAATACGGCACGGGATCCTCGCGCGACTGGGCGGCCAAAGGCCCGTTGTTGCTGGGCATCCGCGCCGTAATCGCCGTCAGCTACGAACGCATCCATCGCTCGAACCTGGTCGGCATGGGCGTGCTTCCGCTGCAGTTCAGACAGGGCGAAGACGCCGTGTCGCTCGGACTGACCGGCCGCGAAAAGTTCGACATCGCCGGTCTCGGCGACGGCTCCGCGAAAACCGTCTCCGTCACCGCCGCGAAGGACGACGGCGGCGCGCCCATAACGTTCGCCGCGGTTGTGCGCATCGACACTCCGCAAGAGGTGGAATACTACCGCAACGGCGGAATCCTGCAGTATGTATTGCGGCGGATGGTTCGCGGATAGACGTTTCCGCCGGCTGCCCCCAAGAGATGGCTGCCTGGCAAGATAACCTGCGCGTGGTTCTGGTTGCCGCGCGGAATTCGCTCAATATCGGAGCGGCGGCGCGGGCGATGTACAACTTCGGTTTCCGCGACCTGCGGCTGGTCCGCCCTTACGTCGAAGCCTTCCAAAACGCGCGCTCGGCAGCCGGAGCGGCGGAGGTTCTGCGGCAGGCGCAGGTAACCGGCGACATGGCCGCGGCCTTGGGCGGCGCAGAGCTTGTCGTCGCCTGCTCGGGCCTCGAGCGCCGCAAGCAGCGGCACGTGCAGCGGCAGTTGCCGGCGGGCGCGGCGGCGCTGCGCGCGCATCTCGCAGAGCGCAAGGCGGCGCTCGTGTTCGGGTCGGAGAAGTCCGGATTGACCCGGGAAGATCTGACTTTCTGCGATTGGGTGACGACCATCCCCACCAGCGCCGAGTGCCCGTCGATGAACCTGGGGCAGGCGGTCGCCGTGTGTTGCTACGAAATTGCCGCCAACGCCCGGCCCGTTCCGCAACTGAAAACGCCGGCAAGCGTCAGCGCCGCGGACCGCGAGCGCATCCTGCAAATGCTGCTGCCCGTGCTCGCGGAATCCGGTTTCCTGCGCGAGGACGGCGTTGAAACGCAAACCATGACGCTGCGCAGGTTTGTCAATCGCCTGCGGCTGGCCCCCGAAGACGCCCGCATGTTACAGGGAATCCTGCGTCAACTGCACTGGAAGCTGAGACAGCCCCGGCCCGATAGCTGAAAGGTTTTCGCCCGCCCGCTACAATCGGAAGAGACCGCCGGGGCGTGGCGCAGTCCGGTAGCGCGCCTGCTTTGGGAGCAGGAAGCCGGGGGTTCGAATCCCTCCGCCCCGACCACCGCCGGGCCGCCGCAGCCCTGTTTGAATACCTGAAGCGGAATCAGGAAATTTGCGGCGGACCATCTTCGCCGCGCGGGGAATGAATTGCCGCGGTCAACCGATCAGCTTTTGACCCGCACCCACCCGCCTTTGCGCATCGACTCGTAGCCGGCGTCGAGAATACAGTTCACGACATAGCCGTCATGGTACGTTTCTCGCGGCGTTTCGCCGTTCCGCGCGCACTCCACGAAATGCCGCATTTCGGCCTGGTAGCCGTAGGCGAACGCCTCTTCGGGAAGCGGCTGCGTCCAGCCGAAGTCGATGTCGGCTTTCTCGACGACGTAACCGGCCGGCTGTGGGGTAAACGCGCGGAGCGGCGTGCCGCGCGTAACGTCGGTGAATATCGAGCCCTCGGAGCCGTGGATTTCGTTGCGCAAATCGAGGCCGCCGCGCGTCGTCCACGACAGCTCGCAGTGCGCGATGCCGCCCCCGGAAAACTTCAACATCAGCAGTGCGTTGTCTTCTCCCTCGGTCTTGCCGTGGTGGACGAGCCGATCGCCCCAAGCCATTACCTCGACTACCGCGTCGTCTTTGCCGTAGAAATAGCGCGCCGCCTCGATGCAGTGGCAGCCGAGATCGTTCAACGCCCCGCCGCCGGTCTTGGCGACATCCCAGAAATGAGGCGAGTGGGGACCCGAATGCGATTCCCGCGAGCGCACCCACAGCACGCGGCCGATCCCGCCGTTCTCGATCGTTTCTCGGGCTTTCGTCACCGCCGGAGCGAACACTTCCGTTTCGGCGTAGCCATGCAGGGCACCGCCCTTTTCTGCCGCCCGCCACATCGCCTCGGCTTCCCGCCGGTTGCGTCCCAGGGGTTTCGTGCAAACCTGATTGCGCCCGGCTTGCGCCAACGCAATTGCCGTCGATTCGTGCTCCTCGTTGGGCAGCGCAATGACGAACAAGTCGATATCGTTGCAGCAGACGGCGCGTTCCAGGCCGGTCGTTGCCTCTGCGATGCCCCATTTCCCGGCGAAACTCTCCGCGCGTTCTCGGGAGCGCGAATAGTTCAAGACCACCTGCTGTCCGTTCACGTTGGCGAGTCCCTGCATGTAGAACTCGGCGACGAATCCGGAGCCGAGCATGGCGATGCGGACGGTTTTCATCGTTCCCGATTGTCGCCGACCCGCCGCCTGCGGCCGAAGTGAGAGAATTTGCGCATCGTGCTCCGGCGTTTTTGCATTGCCGCGGCGCTGTCGGTTTCCGCCGCCGCCGCTCACGAGTTCTCGATCACATCGGCCGTGCTGGTCTTCCTCGGGGACGGCGGCTTTCGGCTGGACATAGCTCTCGACGCCGACGCCCTCGCGCTGGGACTGCCGCTCGAAACCGACCCGGAAGTCGTTGCCGCCGCCATGGCCGAGCTTGCCCCCAGCGAGATCGGAAACGCACGGGCAAGGGCCAAGTCCGCCATTCGCAACGACTTTCGCCTGGTCTTCGACGGCTTGCCGGCCGCGTTCCAGATCGAGTTCCCGCACTACGGAACGGCGGCGGCCGCAGCGGCCGACCCACCGGTTGTCCTGGGGACGATCGCCCGGCTGAGCGGCCGAACGCCCGGCGGCGCCCGCGAAATGACTTTTACGTCCGCCGCCCGCTACAAAACCGTCGATCTGAAGATATTCGACGCCTCTTCCTCAGAACCGCGCCAAGTCCTGTTGCGCGCCGGCGAAACCAGCCCGCCGTATCGGCTCGGCGGAGAAGGCCGGACGGATTTCGCCGCGGGCGTCTTCCGGCGCTACCTCGTCCTCGGCTACGCGCACATCCTGCCCAAGGGACTCGATCACATTCTCTTCGTTCTCGGGCTCGTTCTGCTCAGCGCGCGGATCAAGCCGCTGCTCTATCAGATCACCGCGTTCACCCTGGCGCATTCGGCGACGCTCGCGCTGGCTATGCTCGAAATCGCCTCGCTGCCTGCGTCCATCGTCGAGCCGTTGATCGCCGCGTCGATCGTTTACGTAGCCGTCGAGAATCTCGCGGCGGCGGAGGGCGGCTCGCGGCGCGTGCCGGCGGTGTTCCTGCTCGGTCTGCTGCACGGGCTCGGGTTCGCCGGCGTGCTGCAGGAACTCGGCTTGCCCGCAGACCGCTTTGTCAACGCCCTGATCGCGTTCAATCTCGGCGTCGAACTCGGGCAGATTTCCGTCGTCGCGGCGGCGTTTCTCGCGCTCGGCAGGTTCCGCGCGTCGGCCGCATACCGCAAGCTGGTAGTCGTTCCGTGCTCGCTGGCGATCGCCGCGGTCGGGCTGTGGTGGGTCGTCGAGCGGTCGCTGGGTTTACCATAAAATGCACGGATGCCGGTCGTCTTCATTCCGTCGTTGTTGAGGCCGTTCGCCGCAGGCCGCGGCGAAGTCGCGGTCGCCGGGGCCAACGTGCGCGAAGCGATCGACAACCTGCTCGAGCGCTGTCCCGAACTAGCCGGCCGCCTACTCGAGGACGGGCAACTGCGCGGCAATCTCTCCATTGCCATCGACGGAGAAATCGGCACGCTGGGCATGCTCGAGCCGGTCGATGAAGATTCCGAAATCCACTTCCTTGCCGCAATCTCCGGCGGATAGCCATGCAGACACCCTGGGGCGACATTGCCGTTCACGACGCGCATGCGCATCTGTTTTCGTACTCTTTCTTCGAGGCGCTGGGACGGCAGAAGGGGGCCGGCGATATCGCCGGCATGGTCGAGTCGCTGGGTTGGCAGGTCCCGCCCCGAGACAACGCCGAGTTGGCGCGGCGCTGGGTAACGGAGTTCGACCGCCGCGGCGTCGCCGGCTCCGTTCTGATGGCGAGCGCGCCCGGTGACGAGGCTGCCGCGGGCGATGCCGTCCGCGTGGCGCCCGACCGCATTTACGGCTACTTCATGCTCGATCCGTCGGCCGCCGGCGCCGTCGAGCGCGCCCGGCGCGCCTTCGAAGCGTTCGGCTTGCAAGGACTCTGCCTGTTTCCGGCGATGCACCGGTTTTCGGTACGGGATCCGCGCCTGACGCCTCTCTACGAGTTGGCGGCGGAAGGCGCAGGGCGGGTAGTGTTCGTCCACATGGGCGTCCTGACGGTCGGCGTCCGCAACAAGCTGGGTTTGCCGTCGAAGTTCGACATGAGCCTGTCGAACCCGCTGGATTTGCACCGCGTTGCGCTGGAGCATCCCGGCGTCAACTTCGTGCTGCCGCACTTCGGCGCGGGATATTTCCGCGAAGCGCTGATGCTCTGCGATCTCGCGCCGAACGTCTATCTGGACACTTCGAGCAGCAACGGTTGGGTCAAATACCTGACTCCCCGCCCGAGCTTGGCTCAGGTTTTCGAGCAGGCGCTGGAAGTCGCCGGCTGCGAGCGCCTGCTTTTCGGATCGGATTCGTCGTTCTTTCCGCGCGGCTGGAATCGAGCCGTTTTCGACGCGCAGGCGGAGGCGCTGGCTGCGCTCGGCATCGGCGCCGATCAAGCGCGGGCCGTATTCGGCGGGAATCTTCTGCGGCTGCTGCGCCCCGCCGCTTGGCGACACGGCTACAGGACGGGTTCGTAGCGCTCCATCAGGCGCTCGATTTCGTTGACCTCTTCGGGCCGCGTCTCGGGCAGCGGCGGCCGCACCGGTCCGGCAGGCTTGCCGAGTATCTCCATCGCCTTTTTCATCACGCTGACTTCGTACCCCTTGCGCCGCGCGCGCAGGGCGTAGAGAGGAAGCACGTAATTGGACATCAGCCGGCTCAGGCTGGCGTTGTCGAGCATCGACGCGCGCTCGTGCAATTGCAGCGACAACCGCGGAGCGATCACGGCGATGCTCGACGTGTAAGTGCGGATGCCGATCGCGTAGTAGCCGGGTACCATGTCGTCGCCGATTCCGCCGATCCAGTGCAGCCGGTTGCCGCAGCGGGCCATGACGCGCTGGTAGTTGCGCAGATCGCCTTGGCCTTCTTTCAAGGCGATCAGATTCGGGAGCTCGTCGCACAGCCGCGCGACTTGCGACGCCGTCAGATTCACCCAATCGCGGCTGTACACGAACAGCCCGACGTCCACGGCTTCGCCGATCGCCTTGTAGTAGTGCAGCAACCCCTCGAAATCGGCATTGGGATAGTAGGGAGGGAACATCAGAATGCCGTCGGCGCCGGCCGCGACGGCCTGTTTCGCCAGGGCAACGGAAAGCCCCCCGCCGAAGCCCACTCCGGCGATGACGGCGCTCTTGCCGCGGGCTTCGGCAACGGCGGCTTCGACAAGTCGCCCGTGCTCGTCGGGAGTCAGCGAATAAAGCTCGCCCGTGCCGCCGGCGGCTACGACGGCGCAGAGCGGATACTCGGTCATTTCGGCCACGTTCCGGCGGAAGCCGTCGATATCGAGCGAAAGGTCGGGTTTGAAATTGGTCACCGGGAAGGCGATCACGCCCCCCAGTTTCGAGCGCAACTCGGCAGGTTCCATAACGCTCTATTGTCGCACCGCGGCGGACCGGCGCCGCTTCAGGCTCGTTCTTCGCCTGGAATAGAGGGCCGCGCGATGACGGCTATACTCAAGTAGGACCGGAGGGAATCCCGCATGAACAAGACGCTGCCGCTTCGGCCGCTCGGCCGCCTGATACTGCCGTTGGCAATGTGCTTGGCCGCTCTCCCGGCGGCCGCCCAGAAGGTTCGGCATCCGCTCGACCCACTCAACTTCCAGGAGTACTGGCAGGTGCTCGAAACGCTGCGCGGCGCCGGCCGCGTCGATGCCGCGACGCGTTTCTCCCTGATCAACATGATTCCGCCTGCCAAGGAGTCGGTCTGGAAGTGGAAACAAGGCGAAAGCTTCCCGCGCTCGGCCTTCGCCCTGGTGCGCCAAGGCGAGCGGACGTTCAGGGCCGTCATCGACCTGCGAGCCGACAAATTGACTTCGTGGGAAGAGTTGCGAGGCATTCAGCCGAACTGGCTTCTCGAAGAGCGCGGCGCGCTGAAAAAGGAAGTCAAGGAGCACCCCGATTTCGTAGCCGCGATGAAGGCGCGCGGCATCGACGACCTGACTTTCATCGACTGCCGGGTCGGCTCGCCGGGCTACTACGGCACGGACGAGCAGCGCGGCCGCCGCGTCGGCAACGTCACCTGCCACGACGCGAGGCATGTCCGCAATCATTGGACCCGGGGCATCGAGGGCCTGACCGTGGTCGTCGATCTGCATGCCAAAAAGGTCCTGCGCGTCGTCGATGAAGGCCCCGTGCCGCTGCCGGACACCGTCGCCGACTACGACCCCGCTTCGATCGGCGAAACCCGCGCGATTCCCGGCCCGATGCGGATCGACCAGCCCTTGGGGCCGGGCTTCGATTTCGACGGCGGCATCGTCGATTGGCAGAACTGGCGGTTTCACATCCGCCACGACCAGCGGGTCGGGCTGATCGTCTCGACCGTGACCTACCGGGACGGCGGCCGCGACCGCCGGGTGCTCTACGAAGGCTATCTCTCGGAGATGTTCGTGCCCTACATGGACCCGTCGTTCAGTTGGTATCAACGCAACTTCATCGACATGGGCGAGTTCAGCCACGGCGGCGTCGCCAAGCCGATGCTGAAGGGGCTCGACTGCCCGGACAACGCCGTTTATATAGACGGGTTGATCGCGCTCGACAACGGCCGCCCGCAAACACGGCGGAACGTAGCCTGTATTTTCGAGCGCGAGACGGGCGACATGGCCTGGCGGCACCATACGAACGCCGAGCCGCAGAGCCGCAAGCAGCGCGATCTCGTCGTGCGGGCCATCGCCGTCATCGGCAATTACGACTACATCTTCGATTGGGTTTTTCTGCAGAGCGGCGCCATCCGCGTGCGCGTCGGGGCCACCGGAGAAGCGGAGGCGAAGATTGTCGCGCAAGCGGATGCGTCCGGCGCGGGCGCGGCCGACGCCTACGGCCGTTTCGTCGATGCGCACGTCGTCGCCGTCAACCACGATCACTATTTCAATTTCCGCCTGGACCTCGACGTGGACGGCGCGAAGAACAGCTTTGTCGCCGACCGCCTGGTGACGAAGACGCTGCCGGCCGATCATCCCAGGCGCAGCCTGTGGGTGCAACGGCAGCAGAAGCTGCGCAGAGAAAGCGAAGCCAAGCTGAACATCGACTTGAGCAAGCCCACTCTGTGGCGCGTGCTGAGCGCGACTAAGAAAAATCACGTCGGCTACCCGACCGGCTATCAGCTCGCGCCCGGCAGGAATTCGATGACCTTGCTTACCCCGGACGACTACCCGCGGCGCAGAGCCGGTTTTCTCGACTACCACCTATGGGTCACCGCCTACGACCCGGACGAGCGCTGGGCCGCCGGCGAGTATCCGACGCTGAGCGAGCCGGGCGAGGGCCTGCCGAAATGGACATCCCAGGACCGCAGCATCGACGAGACCGACTTGGTGTTATGGCACTCCATCGGCATGCAGCACCTGGTGCGCGCCGAGGACTGGCCGGTCATGCCGGTGGTATGGCGCAGCTTCGAGTTGCGGCCGTTCGATTTCTTCGACAGGAATCCCGCGCTCGACCTGCCTGTCGATTGATTGATCGGGCGGCGGGGCGGCCTACGGCAGATCGCCGGCGGTCTCGTCGGCCGCCACGATGCCGAGTTGCTCCCATTCGGTCAGTTGCCTGCGGATGTCGTCCGCAGCCGTTGCATCCGGGTCCGCGCGCAGGAAGCTCTGGTAGTAACGCGCCGCTTCCGGGTACTTGCCCAGGTTCGCCAAGCCGGCGGCGATCAATTGGTATGCCTGCGGATATTCGCCGGCACCGCGGGCGATCAATTGCCGCGCCGAGGCAACCGCGTCTTCGTTGCGGCCCAGGCGGAGTTGCGCGACCGTCACGTAAAACCGCACGTCGTTGTCGTGCGGGTTGAGCTCCAGGGCTTTCAGGCCGACTGCGACGGTCTCCTCCAAATCGCCCGACTGCGCCAGCAAGGACGCCAATTGCGTGTAGGGGCGCGTGAAGAGCGGGTCGGCGGCAATCGCCCGCTCGAAGGATGCGCGCGCCTCGTCGGGCTTGCCGAGGCCGAGTTGCGTCCGGCCCAGCAGGTCCCATGCCTCCGCGTACTCCGCGAATTGACCGACCGCCGACTGCAGCGAGCGCTCCATTTTCTTGAGATTCGGCTTCTCTTTCAAGTTCTCCGCGCGAGCCTTGACGAACGCGTTCTGCGCTTTCTTGGGAGCATGCAACGATTTGGCGCTGACCGCGGCGCCCGTCACGCCTTCGAGCGGCGTCAACAGGACCTCGCCGACGTCGGGATTGTCGAAAATCGAATGCATGCCGAGCTCGATTTGCGTGGAACCATATCCCGGCAACTCGGCGCGCACGTAGCAGCCGTTGAGGTTGACGATGCCGAGCGCGCTGCGCTGCGGCACTCCTCCCGAGTTCTGCGTGCGCAGGCCGGCGTCGAACGCCCCCATGCCCCGCCCGGAGAGGTCCAGGTCGAACTCACCCTTGCCTGTAACGGTATCGACGAAGCGCCGGAAGCCGTAACAGAAAAGCTCGACCTGCGTGTGCGTCGGCGTCGGGCCGCCGTCGTGCATGACCACCTTGCCGCTGATGTACGCCGGCGGGTCGCGGTTGACATCGGGACTGCGCTCGCCCAGCGCCTCTCCGAGCGGGTCGCCCTGCGCGGGCGCCTCCGGTTGGACTTGTGTCGGGCGCTGGGTGTTGCCTTGCTGCGCCATCAACGCCGACGCCAATGCCAATGCCGGCGCAAGCCGAATGAATCGATGCATCATGCCGCTCTCAGCATAGCGAACCTTTCATCCAGGCGCCAATCGAATCGGCAAGCTCTTCGCCGCAGTCTTCCTGGATGAAATGCCCTCCACCAGGAAAATCGGCCGCGACGGCATGGGGGAAGATGTCTTGCAGGACGGCGCGCCCGCGGACCGTGATGGGGTCGGAGTCGCCCCACGGCAGAAAAACGGGGATGTCGATCTTGCGCAGGCTTGCGACCGCCCCGGCGGCCTCGAACGCTCCCGGGTGGTCCGGCCGGATGGGCACCAGCCGCGGAAACAACAATGCGGCGGTTTGATATTCGGGTCCCGGGAAAGGCGCGCCGTAGGCCGCAAGCTCGTCCTCGCTAATCGCCTCCCGCCGCTTGACCAGAGTGCGGGCCATCATCCGCGGCACGTCCATGAAGCGCGTTCTTTGGGAGAAAGCGCGCCACTTGCGGAAACCTTGACCGGGGTTCGCGTCCGCGCGGCCGAGGCCGGTATGCGTGGCCGCCAAGCGCGCGAAGCGGCCGCTGTTCTCGGCGAGGACGCGCAGCCCGATCAGGCCGCCCCAGTCCTGGCAGACGAGCGTAATGCGCTCGAGGCCGAGTTGCTCGATGAATTTGCGCATCCAGCGAACGTGCGCGCGGAAGCTGTAGGCGTTGGCCGCGGCGGGCTTGTCCGAGCGGCCGAAGCCGATCAGGTCGGGCACGACGACGCGGCCGACTTGCGCCAGCGCGGGGATCATGCGGCGGTAGAGGTAGCCCCAGGTCGGCTCGCCGTGCAGCATCAGGATCGGGTCGCCTGCGCCCGCTTCGACGTAGGCCATGCGCAGGTCTTCGACAACGGCGTATTGCGGCGCGTAGTCGAACCCGGGCAGGTTGGCGAAGCGCTCTTCGGGCGTGCGCAGCACCGCGCCGGCGGGCCATGAGGGCGGCAGTCCGGCGCGGGCGGCGACTTTGGCGACGGCATCCGGGTCGAGACCGGCGGCCGCGGCGAACCATAGATGGAAGGCCATCAGGTCGCGGTCGATTTCGTGCTCCGGCGGCCGCGGCTCGTAGCGGTCCCAGTGGCCGAAAACGGTCGCCGTGCTCGGACGGCCGCGGCCCAGGTCGCCCAACTCCAGACAGTAGAGATGATCGTGCTCAGAACGCCAGTAAAAACGGCCCGAGCGGCCGCCGGCGGCCTGCTCCAGCGCGGTGGCGGCGCGCGGCAGAAAGTCCAGCTCCTCTTCGAAGATCAGCGGGTCGGGACGCAGGCGATCGAGCTCTCCGGCGAGGGGTTCGATGAAGTTCATTTGCCGCCTCCCAGTCTGCGGTCGAGGAATTCGACGGTTGCGGCGGCGATGTCCGGGCCGCGGTCGTCTTGCATGAAGTGCCGGGCGCGGTCGAAGAGCACGGGCTTTTCGGCGTGCGGCAGCGCCTCTTGCATGCGTTCCAGCGTCTCCATCGTAAAGACGGGGTCTTCGGGCGCCCAGAAAAGGGCGACGGGTATCTCGGCCAGTTCGTCGAGGCGGGCTTCCAGAGCCTTCATGTCCTGCCAACCGCGGTCGCCCTCGGTAACGGGGATGGTGCGCGGCCAGGTCAGGACCACGGCGTCGGACTCGGGTTCGTCATAAACGTGGTGGTAGGCGCGCGCTTCGTCTTCCGTCATGCCGCGCACGGTGAGCGCGCTCGCGCCGTGGTGCGAGAGCGCCTTGTGGCGCTTCATCATATAAGGGCCGATGAGCGGAGCATGCCAGGTCGTCCACGGCTTGGGAGAGCGGTGGAACTTGCTCAACGTGCCGGTGAAAAGCCAAGTGCTCATCAGCACGGCGGCGGAGAGTCGTTCGACGCGCTGCAGGGCGGCGAGGATGCCCTGCGGGCCGCCCCAATCCTGACCGACGATGACGAAACCGCGCAGGTCGAGTTGGTCGAGCAGCGAGACGAGGTCGGCGACGTGGTGGGCGAAGGTCAGCGCGGCGTCGTGGGGCGGGTGGTCGGAGTAGCCCGCGCCGACCCAGTCGGGGGCAATGGCGCGGTAGCCGGCGGTGGTCAGCGGCGCGATAAAATCGCGGTAGAGAAAACCCCAGGTCGGATTGCCGGAGAGCAGCAGAACGGGGCGGCCGCCGCGCGGGCCTTCGTCGATATACGCCATGCGCCGTCCGTTGACGACGAGCGAGCGCTGCCGCCAGGGGAAAAGCGGATCGAGCCAAGCGGGCCGGGTTTTGAGCATGGTTGGGAAATTGTAGCAACCGGCTGCCGTCCGGCAGCCCGCGGCGGAGAGCCTGCCGCGGTCTTGCTATCCGCTATTCACTATCCACCGGCCGCGGCAACGTCTTCAGGAAATTGCTCCAGGGCGCGGGCGGACCGTGAATGGGGACGACGGTCGCTACGTCCAGGCCGACTTGCCTTACGTTGTCGAAGAGAGCCCGGCGCAGCGCGGGCGGCGCGGGACTGTCGGCGGCGGTGTTGAACAGGTCGGCTTCGATGAGCATCTTTTCGTGGCGCAGATAGGCCATGAGCATGCCTTCGACGTGGCTGTTGAGACCTTGGACGTAATAGATCTCGAGCAGGCGCTTGCCGTCGGTAATGACGTATTTTTCGTCCACGTCCTCCATCGTGTAGCCCTCCGAGATTTCGGTCGGCGGATAGAGCGAGACCATATCGGGCGCGAGCGTGCGGGGCGTGTAATCGAGCAACTCGCTCTCGTAAAACAGGCGGTTGCGCTGGTGGGTGACGACGGTTGCGCCGACGTGCAGATAGGCGCGCAGTCCGCCGAGGTGGTCGTAGTGGTCATGGGTGTTGACGATGAAGCGGATCGGCTTGCCGGGGACGAGCCGGACGATCTCTTCGATGACGGCCAGCGAGCGGCGCTCGTCGAGCGGCGCTTCGACGACGGCAATGAAATCTGCGAATTCGACGGCCGCGCTGTTGTGCGAGCCGCCGCCGAGCAGCCAGACGCCGGCGGCCAACTCTGAGGAGACAACGGCGGGCGGTTCGGCGGAAGCGTTCTTGACGGCCTCGGGAACGACGACGGGGTCGCCGCAGGCGTTCGGCGCGATATTGGGAAAACTGCCGCCGAAGCCGTTGTGTCCGCCGCTGACGACGGGGAATTGCCGCTCGTCGTCCCAGCCGTCGTGGTGGTGCCAGCCGGCCGGGAACTTGATGCCGTCGATTTCGCGCCAGTCGGTGTACTCGTGCTCGTAGTTCATGTCGCCGAGGACGGGATGGGGGACCCAGGTTTGCAGGCGTTGAATCAGGTTGCGGTCGTTGATCGTGGCGTTGACGCGGTAGCGTCCGAGCACGGTGGCGCTGAGCACGATGGATTTTTCGATTTTGGAGGTCGTGGCGCCGTCGCGTCCGCTCTCGGCCATCTCCCAACGCCAGATCGCTTTGGGGTTCGCTCCGTCCATCATGGCGGCGCGCACGAAGCCGTGCGGATTGAGCCGGATGTCGAGTCGCCACAGCTCGGCGTCGCCGGGCGCAGGGATCGGCGGGGAGTTTTCGCCGTCGATGTGCCAGGCGTGCTTGCCGGCGACGACAAAAGTTTGCTTGCGGTGTTTTTGCAGCGGGGTTCCGCCGCGCCAGCCGGTTCCGTATTTCCACGAGCGCGGATTGAGGCCGGGCTCGCGCTCGAAGGTTTCGACGGACGACTCGGCTTCATAGTCGATGGTGCGGGTGTAGTCGGCAAGCGGCTCGCCCCGCGGCCAGTCGGTGTTCTGGGTGATGTTCTGGCCGACCATGCCGGCGTAGCCTTCGCCGGAGAACGACACGCATTTCAACTTGTCCACGCCCATTTCCCGCGAGACGGCCTGCAGCACGGGCAAGGGATCGATATAACCCGGCTGTTGCGCGGCGGCTCCAACGGCGAGCGCGAGCGTCGGCAAGAGGATGCGGGCGGTTGGCGGCTTGCGCATGACGAATAGCTTAATCGTATTGCTCAAACATTGTGCGCACAGCTTCACTGGAACATCGAGATGCCGGCGATTCCGGCTGCTCCGGCCTCCAGGCACGAGGGGATGCGCTCGGGGGTAATGCCGCCCAGGGCCAGTACCGGCAGGCCGGCCCGGGCGCAGGCTTCGGCCAGTTTTCTCAGACCGGGGAGCGCAGTCGTTCCGGGCTTGGACCGCGTGGGGAAAACCGGACCGAAAACGGCGAAGTCGGCGTCTTCGAGCGCGGCGCGCTCGGCCTCTTCGGGCGTGTGCGTCGATACGCCCAGCAGGAATCCCGGGGGGGCAACCGCGCGCAAGCGCCGCGGCGGCGGGGCGTCGGAGGTCAAGTGGACGCCGCGGGCGCCTGCGGCCAGAGCCACGTCCAGACGGGTGTTGACCAGAATTGCGGCAGGGTAGTTTTTCGTACGCGCCAGCGCCGCCCGCGCGAGCTCGAGCAGAGCGCGGGGCGGCAGGTCTTTCTCGCGGATTTGGATCCAATCGACGCCGGCGGCGGCGGCGGACTCGATGGCGTCGAGAACATCTCCGCCGCAACTCTTGCGGTCGGTGACGTAGTAGCGCTTCACGCTGCGTCGATTATACGGCGCCCATGCCGGCAGCCCCAAAAACGGGTTGCAGGGCGGCGACGGCGCAACCGAACAGAGCGCTCAGGGGCAACCGAACAGAGCGCTCAGGCGGCGTACATCTTGACAATCGTTCACTAAAGTTTGATAATGGAAAATAGCTAAAGGATTCGCAGTCGGCAAGCGAATCGAGGCTTTCGACAAGAGAGCCGGAGAAGAAGTAAGGTGGAAGCATGGGCAAGGTAATCGGTATCGATTTAGGAACCACGAACTCAGTTGTCGCCGTAGTGCAGGCGGGTCAGCCGACCGTAATCGCCAATCAGGAGGGCAGCCGCACGACGCCGTCGGTGGTGGCCTTCACCAAGAGCGGCGAGCGGCTCGTGGGGCAAGCCGCGAAACGGCAGGCGGTGACCAACCCGGAGGCCACGATCCATTCGATCAAGCGTTTCATGGGTCGGCGCGCGGACGAAGTCAGCGAAGAAATCAGATTGGCGCCGTACCACATCGGTCAGAGCGGCGGCGTCGTCAACGTGCAGGTTGGCGGCAAAGGGTATTCCGCGCCCGAAATTTCGGCGATGGTGTTGAGCAAGCTGAAGGATGCGGCGGAGTCGTACCTGGGCGAGAAGGTGACTCAAGCGGTGATTACCGTGCCCGCGTACTTCAACGATTCCCAGCGCCAGGCAACGAAAGACGCCGGCAAGATCGCCGGCGTCGAGGTGCTGCGCATCATCAACGAGCCGACCGCCGCGGCCTTGGCCTACGGACTCGACAAGAAAAGCAGCGAGACGATCGCCGTTTACGATTTCGGCGGCGGGACGTTCGACATCTCGATCCTCGAAGTGGGCGAGGGCGTAGTCGAAGTCAAAGCCACCAACGGCGATACGCATCTCGGCGGGGACAACATCGACCGGGTCATCATCGAATGGATTATCGACGAGTTCAAGAGGGAGCAGAGGATCGATCTTTCGGGCGACAAGATGGCGCTGCAGCGCCTGCGCGAAGCCGCGGAGAAGGCCAAGATGGATCTGTCCACCCTGATGGAGTCGGAGATCAACCTGCCGTTCATTACCGCGGACGCGACCGGTCCGAAGCATCTGCAACTCAACCTGACCCGCGCCCGTCTCGAAACGATGATGGATGCGCTGCTGCGGCGCACGCTCGAACCCTGCAAGAAGGCTTTGACGGATGCGGGACTGACTCCCGGCGAGATCGACGAAGTCGTGATGGTCGGCGGCTCGACGCGCATTCCCAAAGTGCAGAAACTCGTTCAGGATCTGTTCGGCAAGGAGCCGCACAGGGGCGTGAATCCCGATGAGGTCGTGGCTGTCGGCGCGGCCGTGCAGGGCGGCGTCCTGGGCGGCGAGGTCAAGGATGTCCTGCTGCTCGACGTGACGCCTCTTTCGCTGGGCATCGAAACGCTCGGGGGCGTCTTCACCAAGCTGATCGACCGCAACACGACGATCCCCACGCGCAAATCGGAGACTTTTTCGACTGCCGCGGACAACCAGACATCGGTAGAGATCAAGGTGTTCCAGGGCGAGCGCTCGATGGCGGCCGACAACCGCTTGCTGGGCGTATTCCAGCTTGTGGGCATTCCGCCGGGGCCGCGGGGCGTCCCGCAGATCGAGGTCACGTTCGACATCGACGCCAACGGCATCCTGAACGTTTCGGCGAAAGACAAGGCGACCGCCAAGGAGCAGAAGATTACGATCACCAGCTCGTCGGGTCTCTCGAAAGAAGAAATCGAGAAGATGGCCAAGGACGCCGAGATGCATGCGGCCGAAGACGAGAAACGCCGCAGCGAGATCGAAACGCGCAACCGCGCCGACGCCATGATCGACTCCACCGAGAAGACGTTGAGCGAGCACCGCGACAAAATCGGCGCCGATGACGCCAAGAAGGTCGAGGAGGCGCTGGCAGCGGCGAAAGAGGCCGTCAAGAGCGGCGACTCGGCCGCGACCGAGCGGGCGCTCGAGAACCTGACGCAGGCCGGTCACAAGCTGGCCGAGGCGATGTATCAATCGCCCGGCGCTGCTTCCGGCGGCGCTTCCGGCGCTCCCGGAGGAGCGGATCCGGGCGCCGCCGGAGCCAACGGAGCCGCCGGCGCTGCGGACGGCGACGACGTCGTGGACGCCGAGTTCGTGGATGCCGACGACAAATCGAAGTCGTAACCCAAGCGCGCCGCTCGGGCGCGGGCAGCCGGCTGCATAGGAACGGGAGATTGACCGCAGGAAATTCCGAGACGATCCGATGGCCGCCGCGAAACAGCAGGACTACTACCAGACATTGGGACTGAAGCGCAATGCCAAGCCCGATGAGGTTCGCAAGGCATACCGCCGTCTCGCCCGCAAGTACCACCCGGACGTCAATCCGGGCGACAAGACAGCCGAAGACCGCTTCAAAGACATTCAAGCCGCTTACGATGTCTTGGGAGACGCGAAGAAACGGCAGATGTTCGACCGTTACGGGTTCTACTCCGACCAGGCATTCGCCGGCGGCGGACCCGGCGGCGCGGGGCGCTCCCCCGGCGGGGCGGGCGGGTTCCGTCCGGGCGGCTTCGATTTCGACGGCTTCGATTTCTCTGAGTTCGCGCGCCATGCGGCCGGCGGCGCGGGGCGGCAATCCCGCGGCGGATTCTCCGATCTGTTCGGCAATTTGTTCGGCAGAGGGGCCGCCGCGGGCCACACGGAGACGGGGCCGAAACCCGGCGAGGACCTGGAATACGCGATCGACATCGATTTTTGGGAGGCCGTCCGGGGCACGACCGCCCGCTTGAGCGTTGCCCGCAATGCGCCCTGCAGTCGCTGCAACGCGACGGGGTGCGCCGATAGCGGCGGGCCGGCGGCTTGCAGCGAGTGCGGCGGCTCCGGCCATGTCAGCCGGGCGGTCGGCAATATGCGCTTCGATGCGTCTTGCCCGCGCTGCGGAGGCAGCGGGCAGATCCGCAACGCTTGCGCGCATTGCCGCGGCGAGGGGCGGACCGCCGCGACCGAGCCGGTGGAGGCGCGCATTCCCGCGGGGGCGAAGCAGGGCTCGCGCCTGCGCGTGCAGGGCAAGGGCAACAGCGGGTTGCGCGGCGGCCCTCCCGGAGACCTCTACATCGTCACCCGCGTCGGCGAGCATCCGTTCTTCAAGCGGGTCGGAGACGACATTCGCATTCAAGTTCCGGTAACGCCGGCGGAGGCGGTGCTCGGCGCGAAAATCGAAGTGCCGACGATCGAGGGCAGCGCGTTCCTCAAAATCCCGCCCGCAACCAGCTCGGGCAAAGTGTTCCGCGTCCGCGAGCGCGGTGTCTTGAACCCCGGCGCCAAGCGCCGCGGCGATCAATTCGTCGAGGTGCGCATCGTTGTCCCTGAAATCGCCGGCGAGGGCATCAAAGAGCTCATGCGCCGGTATGCCGAGCTCAACCCTGAAAATCCGCGCGAGCCGCTGTTCGAGAAGCGCTGACAATGGCCGGACGGCGCAAGACGAAGGCTGCATACACGATTTCGGTCGTCGCCGAACAGTTCGACGTCCACCCGCAAACCCTGCGCCTGTACGAACGCGAAGGGTTGCTCAAACCCTCGCGGACCGAAGGCAATACGCGCATGTACACCGAGGAAGACGTGCAGCAATTGGAGGTCATCCTTGCGTTGACCCGCGACCTCGGCGTCAACCTTGCCGGAGTCGAGATCATCCTCAACATGCGCGCCAAAATGGAAGAAATGCAGCGCCAGATGCGTGAGTTCGTCGCTTTTGTAAACGAAAACGCAACGCTGGATCAGGAACCCGACGAGGTCATCTCCAACGCGTTGATTCCGCTCAAGACGCGCCTGCCGGTCAGGGCCAAGCCCAAGCAGGCGGGGAAGAAATCAGTCAACCGCGCCGGGCGCAAGATCAAGGTCCAAGCGCAGCCGGACAAGTAAGGGAATTCTTATGGAAAAAGTCCGGGCGGCGCTGCTCCTGGCGGCGCTTGCCGTCTGCGCGCCATTGCAGGCGCAGGACGAGAAAAAGCCCGCGTCGATCGCAGAGTTGCGAGCGGCCATCGAGGAGGAGCTTCGTGAAGTCGGCTACGGCTCTGCGGGAGTCGCTCTCGTATCGCGAGAGAAAACGATTTGGGCGGACGGGGTAGGCGCCGCCGATGCCGAGAGCGGGCGCCGTCCCGACGCCAACACCTACTGGCGAGTCGGCTCCATCAGCAAGAGCTTTGTCGGCCTCGCCGCGCTCATTCTTGAAGAGCGGGGCAAGCTGCGGCTGACCGACCCGGTCGCCGCATTGGCGCCCGAGGTCGCGATACGCAACCGCCGGCGGGACGAAAACCCGGTGCGTCTCGCACACCTGCTGGAGCACACGGCCGGCCTCGACGACCTGCACTTCAAGGACTATGCCCACAACGACCCGGCGCCGCTCTCGCTGCGCCAAGGGCTGGAGCATATCCGCGATTCGCTCTATTGCCGTTGGCCGCCGGGTCTGCACTCGTCTTACTCCAACGCCGGTCCGGCGGTTGCGGCGTACATCGTGCAGAAAACGGACGGCCGTTCCTACGAGCAATTCGTCGCCGACGAGATTCTCGAGCCGCTGCAGATGACCGGGGCCGGCCTGCTGTTGACCGATGAAATCAAGGCGGGCCTGGCGCCCGGTTACGACGGCGGCGGCAAACGGGTTCCTTACCGGCACATCGTCGTGCGGCCTTCGGGCGCATTGAACGCAACCCC
Source organism: uncultured Bryobacterales bacterium (assembly GCA_958295955.1). Taxonomy (GTDB): domain Bacteria; phylum Acidobacteriota; class Terriglobia; order Bryobacterales; family UBA6623; genus CATQHP01. The sequence continues at coordinate 835,398 of OY282420.1, forward strand.
GGCGCAAATGGCCAACTTCGTCCGCATGCTGCTCAACCGCGGCGAGCTCGACGGCCGCCGGCTGGTCTCGCCGCAAGCGGTCGAGCGCATGGAACGGCCGCAAACGACGCTGGCCGCCCGCCTGCCGTTGGACCTCGGCTACGGCTTGGGCAACTTCTCGAAGCCGGCAAACGGGTTTGTCTTTCACGGGCACAACGGAGGCATGACGGGGTATCTCGCCGAATACGGATACTTGCCCGAGCCGGGGCTCGGTTATTTCGTGACGGTCTCAGTGTCGAGCGGCAGGCTGCTGAGCCGCGTCCGCAACCTCGTCCGCGAGTACCTCGTCCGCGGCGTCGAAAAACCCGAGCAGCCGAGCAGCGGGGAAATGCCCGCCGATATCGACCGCTGGGCCGGCTATTACCGCTCGATCACGCCGCGGAACGAATATGGGCGCTACATAGAGCGTCTCGACGTCGACCGCATCCGCCGCGTGGACGACCGTCTGATCGTCAGTCGCCTGTTCGCATCCGACATCGAGTTTTATCCCGTTGCCGGCCGGGCGTTCAAGCGCCGCTCGCGGCCGATGACCACTCTGGCGCTCGTGCAAGGCCCGGACGGCGAGAAGTACGCGCAGGGCGAAAGAGGGAACCGGCGCAAGGTCTCCGCCGCGGTCGTTTGGTTCGAGCGCGCCGCTGTCGGCCTTGTCGCGCTGCTGCTGTTGAGCGGCCCGGCGTGGGCGCTGGTCTGGGTTCCCCTGAAACTGTTGGGGAAACTCAAAGGCCGTCCGGTCGCGGTGCGCATTTGGCCGCTGACGGCAATAGCGGCCCTGCCGGCGGCGGTAGCCGTTCTGGGCGTGGGCGCCGGCGACATCGTCGACCGACTCGGCAAACCGTCGGCGGCGGGGGTCGGTTTCGTGGCGTTTTCGTGGTTGTTCGCGCTGCTTGCGGCGTGGGGCCTGATCCGCGCTCTGCGCAGCGACCCGCGGCAAGTCGGCCGGTTTGCGCGCGGGCACTCGGCGGCGGTTGCGTCGGCCTGCCTGATCGCGGCGATCTACTTGTTGTCCTACCGCGCTATCGGTTTTCCGCCATGGCTGTAGGTTCGAGATTGGGCGTCCGCGGAACCGGAACAGGATGTCCTGGAGGAACGACTCGTCGACGCCGCCGTCCGCGGCCGAAGCTCCAAACGGCGCGCGTTTCAAGACCTCCTCCGAGGCACCGTTATCGGGATCCAGCCTGATCAGATCTCCGTACGCCTAGGAGTGTTTCTCCATGCCGCAAGAATATCGACCGCTCGGCTCCCCATTATATTGGCGACGGTGCTCTGACGGCGCCCCCAGTGGCCTCCGCGGACCGGGGTCGGCTCTTCTCGGGAAAGAAGTCGCCGTTCCGTTGCACAACATACCTGACGGGCTTGGTCTGCTTTTCCAGGACGCCTTCCGCAACGAGCCGTTTTATCCAATCTTGGGCTTGACCTTTGGTGACGTCCAGTTCCTCAGCAACTTCCGCGGCGTTTTTGGGTTTTGTGAGGATGCGGAGAATCAGCGCCCGCACCGTTTCTTGTAATTTTTCGGCGGAACCGGAAGTTGGAGCGCCCGTCGGTTTCCACCGCTCCGGTCGGGCTTCTTTTTGCCGTCCCGGTTTCTTGGGGTTTTGTTCAACGCGAAACGGCAGACCGCCTTGGGCCGGCACGCTTGGCGCTTGGGAGGCGGCGGCGCGAAAAGCCGCGGCAAGGCCGGCCGCGTCTTGCGGATTGGGCCACCGCAGGGCTCCCTTTTTCTCCAGAGCGATGAGACCTTCGGAAGCTTCACCGGTCGAACGCACATAAACAGGCGTCGCGCGCAATTTTTCCAATTGTTCGATTGAGCCATTCCACGTACCGCCCTTGTTGGGGTCCGCGTTCACCACCAGAGCCGCATCGGCCAAGCCGTAGATGACCTTGTTCCGCTGCATCGCGTGCCCCGGATGAAACCTCGCTCGCGGGTCGTAGGGCGAGATCAGCGCCAGCCGCCCCTCCCGTATCCGGTTCCGATGATCCCTGTTCATGCTCGTACTTTCGAGGTCGCCCGCCAGCACGCCAACGACTTTCCCTCCGGTTTCCAGAGCTCCCTTCATGGCCGCCAGGTCGACGCCCCGCGCCCCGCCGGAGACCACGTTTCTTCGCGCGCCGGCGGCAAGGATCGCAGCGCCGCGCGCGTATTCGAGCAACGACTCATTCGCCTTGCGCGAGCCGACAATTGCCAAGGCGCCGGGCGTATTCACAATTTCCTGCCGCCCGCAGCCGTAGAGCAAGACTGGGGCATGCTTCTTGAGCCGCTCCTTGAGCATACGGGGATATGCGTCGTCGGCGCGACTCACTACCCAAATCGCCCGCGTCTGCCAGCGCTCAACGGCTTGGCTGAGCAAAAACCCTCTGCCGAGCAAAGCCGCGAGGCGCGCCTTGTCGACCGCGGCGCCGCACGCATCCCTCAGTGTGTCCGCGGCAGGTTTCAGTAAATCGGCCGGCTCCGCCTGGTTTTCTTTCAGGCGTCGGGCCAACCTCTCATATTCTCCGGCTGTGAAGGGTTTGACGTTTTCCTTATTTTTACCCGCAATTAAAGGCGCGGTCAGCAGTAGAATTGCCTTGGTATTCAGGGAAAGCGTCTCGCTCATTGTCCGCCCCTTGCCTCGGCCAGCGCCAACGGCCACACTTCGCCCGCCCCGCGCGAGCGAAGCAGCCAAGCCGCGACGGTGAAGGTCCACCGCGAATCCACCATATCATCAACCAGAAGTACCGGTCCGGCAAGCATATCCTTGTCAACGACCGCCAGCGAACCATCGACATTGCGAGCCTGATAGGTACTGTTTGCCATCGTTTTCTGTTCCGGGCGGTTCTCCGTCTTTACGAGTGCCGGCCGGAACGGGAGTTCAAGCGCTTCGGCGAGGCGCCGAGCGAAATCAGGCGCCAGATCCGGGCGGCGGCACGAGGGAACGGCAGTCACCCATTCGGGAGCAGGGTCGGGATTCCACTCCTGCACCAGTTCCGTGCAGGCAGTCACCAAGTCGTCGGAAAAACGGTCGTTCCGGTACTTCCCTTGCCGCACCGAACTCCCCCAGCCGGCATCGCCCCAGACGCAGAGCGCCTTTCCAGGTTGAGCTTGGAGATGAGGATCGATTCGCCCGCAGAGACCGTATTGCGGCAATCCTCCGGAAGACCATTGCAGACGAGGTTCGATCGGCAGGCTCGTGCGGCGCAAGAAAACGATCGCCTCGCGAATGAGTTCCTGGTCCACGGACGATGGCAAGTTCGGCAAATCCGGCGGCGGATCGCTGCCGGGTTCGCCGTCCAGCGCCCGGATCAAAAACGCCATGTGGCCGGAAGTCAACTCTACGTATTCCTGCATCTGCTCCTGTTCCGCCTGCCGCAGTTTTGTGAGCCGCCGCGCCCGTTCCCAGAAGGCATCGTTCAGCGCCGCGGCCGTGAGTTGCCACTTCGCCCCTTGCTTCGCGAGAGGGGCCGGAGACTCCAGGGAAAGCAGTTGGAGCGTCTTCTGTATCCGGCCGGAGCTGACGTTGACCTTGCTCTCGATCCGGCTCATCGACAGGCCCTCCGGCGCCGCCTCCAAGGCCGCGAGCACTTCTTCGACCTCCTCGCGTGTCGGGAATGCGCTCCCGACACAGTAGTCGTTGATTTCGGTCTCCTCGCGGCCGCTCAACAACACCCCGTAAGCATGGTCGATCGCGCGGCCGGCCCGCCCCACCTGCTGGTAATAAGCCATCACGGAGCCCGGGGCTTGGTAGTGAATGACAAAGGCCAGGTCCGGTTTATCGAAGCCCATTCCCAGCGCAACCGTTGCAACCAGCGCCTTCACCTCATTATTGAGCAAAGCCTGCTCCAACTCCGTCCGGCGGTCGTCTGTCTCGCTTGTGTAGGCTTCTACTACGATTTTGCGCGACTTGAGCCATGCAGCCGTCTGATTCGCGTCGCGAACCGTGAGCGAGTAAACGATTCCGCTTCCCGGAAGTTTGGGTATTTGTTCCGCCAGCCACGCGAGCCGTTCGGCCGTCCCCGGCAAGCGAATGGTTTGCAGCGACAGTGACGGTCTACTGAGATCGCCCCGCGAGATTGCCAGGTTCGGCCCCAGAATTCCCTTCAAATCGGCCATTACGCGGCTGTTCGCCGTCGCCGTGGTCGCCAGTAGCCGGAGATTCGGCGGCATCTTGGTCCAGCATTTTGTTCATCGCGGTTCTCGCGTCGCCGTGGTCGCCAGTAGCCGGAGATTCGGCGGCAGCGTTCGGACAATGCGTTCGATCAGTCGATAGTGCGGACGGAAATCGTGGCCCCAATCGGAGATACAATGCGCTTCGTCGATGACGACCAGCGCGACCCGATCTGCAATCGCGGCCAACACCTCGTTGAGAAAACGCTCGTTTGCCAGCCGTTCCGGAGAAATGAGCAGGATATCCACCCTGCCGTGCTGAACGGCTTGCTCAACCTCGCTCCATTGTTCCTGGTTGTCGGAGTTGATCGTCTCGGCTCTGATTCCCATCCGACTCGCCGCGGCAATCTGATTGCGCATCAGCGCGAGCAGCGGGCTGACAAGCAGCGCAGGCCCCATACCCGCTTCCCGCAGCAGCTTTGTTGCAATGAAGTAAACGAAGCTTTTGCCCCAACCGGTCTTCTGCACGACCAGTATCCGGTTATTTCCGCTGACGACCTGCCGGATGGCCTCTTCCTGGCCTTCGCGAAACACCGCGCCGGGCCGTCCGCAGCCCATTCGTAGAAGTTCCAGAGCGCGGGCCGGCTGATACATCATCGACTTGCTCTGAGTACGCCACGCCTGGATGCGCGGCGTCAGGCCGCGGGCGCGGCGCGGGCATGCCACTCAGCGGACTCTTCGCCCGGCTCGGGCAGGATGCGCCCCGCTTCCATCGTCCACGAGGCGGGCGCTTCGCTGATGCGGCCGCTGACTGCGCTTGCGGGAACGCCGGCGATCTCGCTGAATTTTTCGAGCAGACCGTCCAGGATGCGCCGCTTGACCTGGGGATGCCGGCCGGCCCGGTTGCCGCCGGCAATGAAATACGGAGTGTCGTAGCGCATGGCGCCGCTGCCGTGCGAATCGGCAATCTCGCCGCTTCCCGAAACTTCCAGAAAAACGACCTGCACGAAGCTGCGGGGCGCAGCGGAAATGCCGCAATGCACGTCGGTAAAGGCAACGGCAATTTCGCGGCGCTGCTCGTAAGACAACGAATCCGGCGGAATCAGGCAACGGTAGAACGGCATATCGATTTCCTTTCTCTTTTGTATTTCCTAATCATTCCGGCGCTTCAACCGGTCCAGCCGCGGTCGCGGGCCGAGACGATCACTTCATCGGCGGCAGCCCCCGTGATGCGCCGCCAGGAACGCTCGAGCGCGTGCAGCAGCCGCCCGCGGGTTTCGCGGCTGCAGCCGTCGGGGATGCGCCCCCGCACCAGCGAAGTGGTCGAGGGCTCGCCGCCGCGGAATCCGAAGCCTTTGCGCGCCTCCACCCACGACACGCTCACCGGGCCGCTCTCCGCCCCCAGCACTTCGCTACAGGCCGCCTCGATGGCTTGGGCGAGGCGCGGACGGAGGCGCTCGCCGACGCATCCTTCCTGGACGGTGCATTCAAAGTCGATCATGTCTCTCCCGCCCCGCGGCCCCGATTCATTCCCGCTCCGCCAGCCTGATCACGGGCGCCAGCAGGTTGTCCACCGGCGCGAAGTCATCGGTCAGCGCCAATCCGCCCGAGCGCAGGCGAAGCTTGGCAAGATGCTCCGGCGCAAGCAGCGCGGCGCTGTACCTATCGTAATCCAGGTTTTTCAAGGGTAACAACTTGGTCGCGCCCACCACCACGAAAGTATCGCGCTCGTCGTCGTCCGACGGCCCGCCCGGCGAGGTGCAAAAGACATAGACGTAGGGGAACGACCGCTCCAGCGTATTGATCATCGCCCCCAGAAAGCGCCCCGAGCGGTAAACGTCGATCACGTTCGCCAGGAATGCCGACTCGGCGCTCATCAGGCGGCGGACTTTTTCATTGAACTCATGGGTCGTCAAATGAAAGGGCGGCGAATAATGGTTGAAGGCGTCGCCGTAAACCAGGTCGAATTTCGCGCTCCGTTCCGCGCGCCGCCCGCCGCGCGGCAGGCGCAGGAGCAGGTCGTCGACGTGATTGCGGGCGTCGAGATTGAAGATGCGTAACGGGGTGTCGGCTTCGAGGCCGAACGACTCGAAAGCGGCGCGCGTTACCGCCGGATCGATTTCGGCGACCTCGGCGTATGCCCGGGGGAAACGACGCGCGTACCAGCGCGGAAACACGAACCCGCCGCCGCCGAGGAACAGCGCCCGCGCATCGCCTGCGGGGCGCCAGGCGCGGACCGCGGCTTCGGTGACGCCGGCGTAGATGCGCTCGTAGTCGTAGTGCAACTCGTCGGGATCGAACATATCGACGTAGGCGTGGATCAGGAAGTCGAGCGTCATCGAGCGCAGTCCCGGCGTGTCGATTTCTTCCTCGACGCGGATGTAAGAGTACTGCGACTCTTCTTCGAGGAAAACGTACTCGCCGACGTCATGCCGCAGGCCCAGGCGGCCGCCGGCGGTTTTGGCCCACTCGAAGGGCGCCGCCGCCGCCAGCGCGCAGGCGATCACCACGCCGCACCACAGCCAGGGCAGCAGGCCGGCCGCGCCGTAGAAAATGGCCATCGCCAGCAGCACGGCCGCAACCGACAACAACACCGCGATAGTCCCCATATGGGCGATCAGGAAATACCCCGTAAGAAAAGTCCCGACGATGCTGCCGACGGCGCCCCAGGAATAAACGTTGCCGACGGCGCGGCCGAGGCGGCGGCTCATCCGGATGGCCATCTTGGCCGCCACCGGGCCGATCGTGCCGAGCAGGCACGACGGCAGGAAGAAGACGGCGAAGACGTGGCAGGCGATGCGCGCCGCCCAGTCCATTTCGCGCAGCAGAGGCGCGGCGCCCAGGCGGTCGTTCAGCAGCGGGATCAACAGGCAAGTCGCCGAAGCCATCAGAAACAGCGACGACAACGCCGCCTTGGGCTCGTAGCGGTCGGCGATGCGGCCGCCGGCGTAGTTGCCCGCGGCGATGCCGGCAAGAACGATGCCGATGACCGAGGTCCAGGTGTAGAGCGAACTGCCGACGTGCCGCGCGATCAGACGGCCGGCGACCAGCTCGACGACCATGATGCAAAGGCTGGAAACGAAAACCGTCGCGACGGGGGTCCAACGCTTCCAGCGGGTCGGGTCGGAAACGGCGGGAGTCTCGGCGGACATGGACAAAAATAAGGGCGCGGTCGAAGCCGCGAAGAGATACAGCGTAGCGCACCGGCTACATGCTGACTGTGACGGCGTCTCGGGACGGGCGGAAACCTGAGGTTATGGAGTTTCATTTTTCCGCCGGCCGTCCGGGTCGGCGCCGCCAGCGCTGCCGATGCTTATCCCCAGCGGCGCCGCCGGAAATCGAATTTCCGGCATTCACCGCTTGCGGGGCGGCTTACCGTTCGTTTGCGTACGGGTTAGTCGAGGATGCGCAAGACGAATAGCCGCCGGAGCGGCGGCCGGGGCTTTGCCGGCTTTATTGCTCTTGGCTGCCGGGCGCCCGGGCTTTTCGGGCGGCGCGGAACGAGCGGACGCACAACACGAGAAACGCCGCCAAGGCAAGGGCCATGACGGCCTTGGACGACGACGCCAAGGGCTGCTCCGGCGCGTCTCCGGCGAGCATCGCAAACACTTCAATGACGCCGGCGGCGGTCGCCAGGAACCCGATCAGCGCCAGCGCCGCGGCGGCATGCATCGCGTGCTTGCGCAGCGGCTCTTTGCGGGCCGCGGCGCCGAGCGCCGCGAAAACAATTCCGAAACCCGCCGGAATCAGAGCGGTCGGAGCGGCCATGCCGCTCGCCGCGTAGCCGGCGGCGCCGAGAACGATCAGGAGCGCTGCGAGAACGATAGTGACGACAGGCATGGGCATCGCATCCATTTTAGCCGCCGCCGGAAACAAGTTCCGCTGCGGCGGATGTTTCCGTCAAGCGGCGCCCGCCGACTGCAGAGCGGTAATCGCGGCGACGTAGTAGATGTCGTCCACGGAACAGCCGCGGGAAAGATCGTTGGCCGGATTGTTGAGGCCCTGCAGGAACGGCCCCAGCGACTGCGCGCCGCCCAGCCGCTCGGCCAACTTGTAACCGATGTTGGCGGCGTTCAGGTCAGGGAAGACCAGCACGTTGGCTTTGCCCGCGACCGGGGAGCCGGGCGCCTTCGAGGCTCCGACGGACTCGAGCAGCGCGGCGTCGGCTTGCAGCTCCCCATCTATTTTCAATTCGGGAGCGCGCGCCCGCGCGATGCGCAAGGCTTCGATGACTTTGTCGACCAGCGGATGGCCGGCGCTGCCTTTCGTCGAGAACGACAGCAGCGCCACATGCGGCTCGGCGTTCAACAGTCGGCGGCTGTTCGCCGCCGCGGCGACGGCGATATCGGCCAACTCGGCCGCCGACGGGTCGGGGACGACGGCGGCGTCGGCAAAGACCATGACGCCGTTCGCGCCGAATTGCGGGTTCGGATGAACCTGCACCATGAAGCTCGATACGAGCTTCGCATCGGGCCGCACCCCGACGCATTGAATCAGCGCCCGCAGGGTTTCGGCAGTGGTGTTGCTCGCGCCGCCGACGAGGCCCTCGGCGCCGCCGTCGGCCAGCAGCAGAGCGGCGTAGTACAGCGGCCTTTTGGCGGCCGCGGCGGCTTCGACTTCGGTTACGCCTCTGGCGCGGCGGCGTTCATGGTAGATGCGGGCGTAGCGCTGCAGACGGTCGGAAGCTTGCGGATCGGCGCAACTCACTCCGGGGGCGCACTCCGTGTTTGCGCTGACCAGAATCGGACGGACAACCCGGTCGCGGGCCAGCCGCGCACAGGCTTCCCGCACCCGCGGGTCGTCGCCCTCGGGGAAGACGATGCGGGCATTGAGCGGACGAGCCCTCTCGACCAAGCTCGACAAGTAAGCCAGCATGCATACGATCGTAGCGGGTTCGAGCCGCTGCTGTCCGCTGCGCGATCGAACGGTCTTCCCCGCGGCGAAGGGCTGCCGGTTTTCGACTCGCGACCGGCGCGCGCCGGCGCGGTCCGCTATCCTCGAAAGATCGGACGGACAGCCCTTCCATGCATGTTTTCGAGCTGACGCGCGCCCTGATCGACATCGATTCGGTCACGCCGAACGAAGAGGAGATCGGCAACTATCTCTTCGACTATCTGCGTCCGCTTGCCGACCGCTACGGCGGCTCGATCGAGAAACAGGAAGTCGAGCCGGGCCGCAACAACGTCTGGATTCATTGGGGCGCGCCCCAGGTGGTTTTTTCCACCCACATGGACACCGTTCCCCCGTTCATCCCTTCCAGAGAAGACGACGAGTTTATCTGGGGGCGCGGCGCCTGCGATACGCACGGCATTGCCGCGGCGATGATCAAAGCCGTCGAAGCGCTGCTCGCAGCAGGGGTGCGCGGTCTCGGCCTGCTGCTGGTCGTCGGCGAAGAGGTCAACGGCCTGGGCGCCCGGCACGCCAACAAGACCCCGCCGCCCGGCGTCCGATATCTGATCAACGGCGAGCCGACGGAAAATCTGCTGGCGCTCGGCTCCAAAGGAGTCTTGGGGCTCAAGCTCCGCGCCGCCGGCCGCGCCTGCCACTCGGCCTACCCCGAACTCGGCGACTCGGCAACCGAAAAGTTGCTCGCCAACCTCAACCGCCTGCGTTCGCTGGAGTGGCCGAGCGACGAACTGCTGGGCGAAACCACCGTCAACGTCGGCACGCTCGACGCCGGCCCGGCAATGAACGTCATCTCCGATTACGCCTCGGCCGCCGTGATGATCCGCGTCGTCGCCGATCTCGAAGAGACCAAGGCGCTGGCGCTGGGCGCGCTCGAAGGCGTGGAAGTCGAAATCGCCGCGGCCACGCCGCCGCTGCGCATGGAGCAACTCGAAGGGTTCGAGACCTGCGTGGTGAAATATACCACCGACATCCCCAAGCTCGCCGACTGGGGGCGGCCGCTACTGCTCGGCCCCGGTTCCATCCACCACGCCCACACCCTGGAAGAGCGCATCGGCAAGAGCGAAATCCTGGAAGCCGTCGCCCTATATACGGATATGGCAAAAAACCTCAAGACCGCGGCGGCTGCGTAGAGAGCGCCGCCCCGCGCCCCGGAAGCGTAAACGCCGGTCCCGCGCGCGGGCCGCATTCCCCAAACAAAGCGAAAATGAAAACGATGTCCGAAAAAATCGCAGTCGGCGTGCTCGGAGCGACCGGCACGGTCGGCCAGCAATTCGTCACCCAACTGCAGGGACACCCCTGGTTCGATCTCGCCTGGCTGGGAGCGAGCGCCCGCAGCGCGGGCAAGCGCTACGCCGACGCCGCCCATTGGAACCAGGACGGCTCCGCGCCCGCATCCGTCGCGGACATGACGGTGCAGGAGGCGAAGCCCGCCGCCGGAGCGCCGCGGCTGATGTTCTCCGCCATGGACGCCTCCGCCGCCGGCGCAATCGAGCAGGCGTTCGCCCGCGCCGGCCATTTCGTCGTCTCGAATGCGCGCAACCACCGCATGCTGCCCGACGTTCCCCTGCTGGTGCCCGAGATCAACGCCGATCACCTGGGAATCCTCGCAGCCCAGCGCAAAAACCGCGGCCGGCCGGGAGCGATCGTCACCAACCCCAACTGCTCGACGATCGCACTTGCGTTGGGCTTGGCGCCCTTGAAGCGGTTCGGCATCGAAAAGGTCATGGTCACCACCATGCAGGCTATCTCGGGCGCGGGCTATCCGGGTCTGCCGGCGATGGATATCGTGGCCAACGCGATCCCCTACATTGGCGGCGAAGAAGAAAAAATAGAAGCGGAAACCCAAAAAATCCTGGGAGACTTCGTCGACGGCGAAATCCGCCCCCTGCCTGCCGTCGTCAGCGCCCACTGCAATCGAGTCCAAACGATCGACGGCCACCTGGAGTCCGTCTCCGTCGCGCTTGCGCAAAAACCGGGCGTGGACGCGCTCATCCGGGCATTCCAGGACTTCCGCGGCATCCCGCAGGAAAAGAACCTGCCGACCGCGCCCGCGCGGCCCGTCCACTGGCTGCCTGAACTCGACCGCCCGCAGCCGCGGCGCGACGCCATGAGCGAGAACGGCATGGCGGCGAGCGTGGGCCGCGTCCGCGAATGCCCCGTGCTCGACTACAAATTCGTCGTGCTGGCGCACAACACCATCCGGGGAGCGGCGGGCGCCGCGGTGCTGAACGCCGAGCTACTCCATGCCGAGGGGCTGTTGACGCCCTGATCGCGAGCGGCGCCTCCGATTTGTATCCCCGGCAGGCGGTAAAAATTCCGCAGCCGGATGTAACCGCAGCCCCGGCGGCATACGCCTTTTCAAGAGTCCGCTTTCCCCAAGCCCCGTGCTTCCAGCTTTCGAAAGGAAATCCCGCATGTCTCGTTCTCTCCGTTTTTCGGCTTTTGCAGCCGCCGCCGTTCTGCTCTCGACGCTGCCTTTAGCGGCTGCGGGCGGCGCCTACCGCGATGAGGCGCTCGCAGATCTCAAAAACCTCGAAACCAAATTCACCGGTCTCGCCGGCGCGGTAGCCGCCGACAAGTTCACCTACCGGCCCGGCGAGGGCGTGCGCTCCGTCAGCGAAGTCTATCTGCACGTTGCGGCAGCCAATTTCGGCCTCAGCCGCGTCTTCGGAACTCCACCGCCGGAAGGCTTCGATTTCCGCGGAATGGAAAAATCAACGACCGACAAAGCCGAGATCGGCAAGAAATTGGCCGCGTCGTTCGCGCACATGCGCGGCGCGATTGAGAAGCTGGCGGACGGCGACGAAGAAAAGGCCGTGAAAATGTTCGGACGCGACACCACCATGCGCGGCGCGCTCGCCGGCGCGCTCGGCCATCTGCACGAGCATCTGGGCCAGGCCATCGCCTACGCCCGAGTGAACGGGACGACTCCGCCCTGGAACGAGTGACCCCGTTGCCTTCCCGGGCGCGGTTCGCCGCGCCCGCTCTCCCGGCCCCGCGAACGGCCGCAAAGGAGGATTACCCGATGTTCAAAAGCCTTCTCCCGGTTATAGCCGGCGCGGCGGCCATGCTGTCGGCGCCTGCCGCCGGCGCCCAAAGCCTGCCGCTCGAATCGGCCGACGGCCTGAGCTTGCACAACGCCATCGTCAAAGCCTCGACCCTGAAAGGCAAGAAAGGGATCGAGATGACCGCCGACCCGGAGGTCGTCAAGGCAACGGCGGCCAAGCGCAGGAAACTATTGGAAGAAATGCGCGCGCGCGGCGAGCGGCCGTCCGGCCCGGGAACGTTCGAAAGCCTGCGCACCAATCATCTCGCCATTGTCGACGGGGTTGACTTCAGCAACGGAACGATCGAAGTCGAGGCGGCCGGCTCGCCGGCGCCCGGCGCCCAAGGCGGCGCGCGCGGCTTCGTGGGCATCGCTTGGCGGCTGCAGGACGACAACCACGCTTACGACTGTTTCTACCTGCGCCCCACCAACGGACGCGCCGACGATCAGGAACGCCGCAACCACAGCGCCCAGTACATTTCGCATCCCGATTGGACCTGGTACCGCTTCCGCAGCGAAACTCCGAGCAAGTACGAAACCTACGTCGATATCGTTCCCGACGAATGGATCCAGGTGAAGATCACGGTCGAAGGCGAAAAGGCCCGCCTCTACGTGAACGGAGCCGAACAGCCGACGCTGGTCATCAACGACGTCAAATCGGGCGCCGAAGCGAGCGGCAAAGTCGCGCTGTGGATCGAGGGCTCGACCATCGGGCGCTTCCGCAACTTGAAGATCACGCAGTAAGCGGCGTTTCGGCCTGCCCCGGCAAGGCGACGCAGGGCTATGATAGTGACTATGCAACGCCGTAACTTCATTCGACACGCCCTGCTCGGGGGAGCTTCCCTTGCCGTGCTCCAGAAGCGGCTCTACGGCGCCGCGCCGGTCGGCTACAGCGAGTCTCCGGCGCGCCGCTTCGCCAACGACACGGTCAGTCTCGGCCCCGACGGCCTCGCTCCGTCGCGCTTGGCCATGGGTACCGGCACCAGCGGTTTCCGCGGCGCGTCAAACCAAACCCGCAAGCTGGGCGTCGCCGGCCTGACCGACCTCTACCGCTTCGGTTTCGACAACGGCCTGACGTTCTGGGACACCGCCGACGGCTACGGCAGCCACCCGCATCTCAAGAACGCCCTCAAGCATATCCCGCGCGAAAAGGTCGTGATCATGACCAAATCGCAATCGAAAACCGCGCAAGCGATGCGCAGCGATATCGACCGCTTCCGCCGCGAGCTGGGCACGGACTACATCGACCTGCTGCTGCTCCACGCCGTGCGCGAGGAAGACTGGCCCCGACAGCGCGCCGGGGCCATGGAAGTCGTCAACGAATACAAGCAGAAGGGCATCGTCAAGTCCCGCGGCATTTCCTGCCACTCATTGCCGGCGCTCAAGCGGGTCAAGAACGAAGAATACATCGATGTTGACCTGGCCAGGGTCAATCCGCTGGGCGCCCGCATGGACGCCGACCCGGCAACCGTGATCGAAGAGCTGTGCAAGATCAAGGCGGCCGGCAAAGGCGTCATCGGCATGAAGATTCTGGGCGAAGGCGTCATGCGCAACCGCGTGAGCGAAGCCTTGCAGCACGCCATGGCCCTCGACTGCATCGACTGCTTCACCATCGGAGCCGAAAACCATTTCGAGCTCGCCGACCTGATCCAACGCATCCCCGAGGCTTCCACTCTGGGCTGGAACGCTTAGAAAGAGAGAGAAACCATGGACATACGCCCGTTGCGGCTGCTGCCGGCTCTGGCAACTCTCGCGGCCTTCGGCTGCGGAGAGGCGCCCGACAGCGCCGAGAATCCGGAATCGGCGCAACTCACCGCCGCCGCCCTCGAAGTCCGCGAGATGGACGTGGACGGCGTCGCCGAGCGCCTCGCCGCCGGCGAGGATATTTTTCTGCTGGACGTGCGCCGACCCGACGAAATCGAAGAGCACGGCGCCATCGAAGGCTACGTCAACATTCCCATCGAAGAACTCGAGGGCCGTCTCTCGGAAGTACCGCGGGACAAGCCGATCGTCACCTATTGAATGCGCGGAGGACGCGCCTCCCGTGCGGGGGACATACTTCGCCAAAACGGCTACACTGCCGAGATCCAGACCGGCGGCATCACCCAGTGGAAGGAAAAAGGCCGGGCCACGGTGAAAGCCGCAGCGGACGGTGAATAGCGGATAGCGAACAGCCGCGAGCGCAGCGGCCCGCCGCGCCTTGCTATAGTCGCCGCATGGACCGCAGACGCTTCCTGATTGCCGCTTCCGCGGCCGGCTTGGGCGCCGCCAACCGTTACCGCGCCGGCATCATCGGCCATACCGGGCGGGGAAACTACGGGCACGGCCTCGACGTCGTCTGGTCGGCATTCCCCCAGGTCGAAGTCGCAGCCGTAGCCGACCCCGACGCGGCCGGCCGCGCCAAAGCCCAAGCGCGCACGGGAGCGAAGAACGCCTACGCCAACTACCGCGAGTTGCTCGCCAAAGAAAAGCCCGACATCGTGAGCATCTGTCCGCGCCACCTCGATCAAAGAGTCGAGATGACCGTCGCCGCCGCGGAAGCCGGCTGCCACATCTTTCACGAGAAGGCGTTCGCGGCGACCTTGCCCGAAGCCGATCGGATGGCCGCGGCCATCCGCAAAGCCGGGGTCAAAGTTCAAATCGCGCATCAGATGCGCTGCTCGCCCTTCACGCTCAAAGCCGGGCAAATGATCGAAGCCGGCGAGATTGGCGAGATTCAAGAGTTGCGCGGGCGCGGCAAGGAAGACTCCCGCGCCGGAGGCGAAGACCTCGTCGTGCTCGGCTCGCACATTTTCGACATGATGCGCCATTTTCTGGGCGACCCGGAATGGGTCTTCTCCCACGTCACGACCCGCGGAGAAGAGCTCGCATTCGACCATCTGGGAAAACCGCGCGAACCCGTCGGCCCGATAGCCGGCCGCCAGATGGCCGCCATGTTCTCGTTCGGCCAAGGCATCCACGGTTATTTCGCCTCGAAACAGTGCGCCCAAACCCATATCCTGCGCTTCGGAACGCACATCTACGGCAGCAAGGGAGTCATCTTTCTGCCGAATGCGATTTATCCCAACGGAGCGCAGGCGTACATCCTGCGCAACCCGGCCTGGGTTCCGGACAAACGGCATGGATGGGAGCCGATCGAACCCGAGCACCGCAGCTTCGGCGACGACCGCTACATCACCGCAAACGCGCTGATGGTCGAAGACCTGCTTGACGCAATCGAGAAAGACCGCGAGCCCGCATGCAGCGAGCGGGCCGGCCGCTGGACGGTGGAAATGACGCAAGGCGTTTACGCCTCGCAACTCCAGGGCAAGCCGGTCTCCTTCCCCCTGACCGAGCGCGAGCACCCGCTGAACCAGTGGTCGCCCGCATGGTCGCGGCAATAAACGGGGGGCGTTTGGGACCCATGAGCTTGAGGGGATAGATTTTAGGGATGAATCGCCGCGGCGGCGCCGCGCGGATAGCGCGTATCCTTTGCCGTCAAGCC
Organism: uncultured Bryobacterales bacterium; assembly: GCA_958295955.1. Classification (GTDB taxonomy): domain Bacteria; phylum Acidobacteriota; class Terriglobia; order Bryobacterales; family UBA6623; genus CATQHP01. Next base: position 850,953 of record OY282420.1, read on the forward strand.
ATCAACATGCCGCCGTTGACTTCGATCGATTCCCCGACGATATGCGAGGCTTCGCCGCTCGCCAAGAAGGCAATGACCTTGGCGACTTCAAGCGATTCCCCGGCGCGTTGTTGCGGGATCTGCGAAACCATCGCGCGCATGCGTTCCGCGCTCGAGAACCGCTCGTGAAACGGCGTCAGGATCACGCCCGGATTGACCGCGTTGACCCGAATGCCGTAGGCGATCAACTCCTTGGCCATGCCCTTCGTCATTCCCGTGACGCCCGCCTTCGCAGCCGCGTAGGGCATCGCGCCCGGACCGCCCCCGTTATGCCCCGCGATCGAGCCGAGATTGACGATCGCCCCCGACCCGCGCTGCTTCATATGAACGGCGGCCGGCCGGCTGACCCACAAAACGCTGCCCATGTTGAGGTTCATCACGCGCGCCCAGAACTCGTCTTCGATGTCGAGCACTGAGCGCCGGTCGATCAACGAGCCCGCGTTGTTGACGAGAGCGTCGATGCGGCCGGCCTTTTCGAGGACCTCGGCGACCAGCCGCCGGCACTGCTGCGATTGCGAAACGTCGGCCTGAAACAACCACGCGGTTCCGCCCGCCGTTTCGATCTCAGCCGCGACCGCCCGGGCGGCGTCCTCGCTGGAGTTGTAGTGTACGGCCACCTTCGACCCCCGCCGGGCGAACTCGACCGCCGTCGCCGCGCCGATGCCCAGCGACGCGCCCGTGACCAAGGTGACGTGCGATGATGGAAAATTCGCCATAGAGCACGATTTTACCTGTGCCGGAGGATTCCATGTCCGAGGTTAAAACCTTTCCGAATTACATCGCCGGCGAATGGGCCGCTGCCGAGCGCACATTCGAAAACCGCAACCCGGCCGACGCCGGCGACTGCGTCGGCGTGTTTTGCAAGGGCAATCGAGCCGACGTCGCTGCCGCAGCGGCGGCCGCCCAAGAGGCGTATCCGTCATGGGCGGCGATGAACGCCCCGCAACGCGGCAAATATCTGTTCAAGGTCGCCGACATGCTCGAGAGCAACCTCGATTCCCTGGCCCGCGAGATGACGCGCGAGGAGGGCAAGACGCTGCCCGAAGCGGCCGGCGAAACGATGCGCTCGGTCAACATTTTCCGCTACTTCGCAGCAGAGGGCTCGCGCATGCCGGGCATGTTGGTCCCCTCCGAGCGGGACCGCGTCTTCATGTATTCGGTGCGCCGTCCGCTGGGAGTCGTGGCCCAGATCAACCCCTGGAATTTCCCCAGCGCCATCCCTGCCTGGAAGCTGGCTCCGGCGCTGATCGCGGGCAATACCGTGCTCGTGAAACCGGCGACCGCCGCGCCGCTGAGCGGTTGGCGGATCGCCGAAGCCTGCCATCAGGCCGGCATCCCCCGCGGCGTGGTCAACTTCATCTGCGGCTCGGGCGGCGAGGTCGGAGAGGCCATGGTCAACGCCGGGCCGGTGAAAGCGGTGTCGTTCACGGGCTCGTGCGCGGTCGGCCGGGCGCTGCATGCGCAGGCGTCGGCGCGGAGACTGCGCATTCAACTCGAAATGGGCGGCAAGAACCCCACCATCGTTCTCGCCGACGCCGATCTCCAAAAGGCCGTCGGCAGCACCGTCAACGCGGCGATGTTCTCGACGGGACAGAAATGCACCGCCACAAGCCGCGTCATTGTCGAAGACGGCATCTACGACGAGTTCGTCGCCGCGCTCATCGACGCGGTAAAAGCGCTGAAGGTCGGCAACGGTCTCGACAAGGGGGTCCAGATCGGCCCCGTCATCGACCGCGCCCAACTCGAGACGAACGCCAAGTATTGCGAGATTGCCCAAAACGAAGGCGCCAAGCTCGCCTGCGGCGGCCGCGTCCTGGACGAAGGGGAATACGCCAAAGGCTTCTTTTTCGAGCCGACCGTCTTCACCGCGGTCGAGGAAGACATGCGCATCGCGCAGGAAGAAGTCTTCGGCCCGGTGCTGGCCGTCCTCCGCGCCGCGGACTTCGACGACGCGATGCGCATCGCCAACAAGATCGACTTCGGTCTGTCGGCGTCGATTCAGACGCAAAACGTCTCGCGCATTTTCGAGTACGTCAACCGCATCGAGGCGGGGCTGATTACGGTCAACCTGCCGAGCGCCGGCGTCGAATATCAACTGCCGTTCGGCGGAACCAAGGAGTCGAGCTTCGGCCCCAAGGAACAAGGCCCGGCCGCGCTCGATTTCTACTCCGATTACAAGACGATCTACCTCGGGTACTAGCCGTTCGCGGCGGTCGGACCCTCAGCCGCTCATCTTCGCCCGGCCTCGAGGAATACGGCCAGCGTTTTTTCCGCCGCCCGCCGCCAAGTGAACGTCTTGGCCTTGCGCCTTCCGGCGGCCGCATTCGTCCGCCGCAGCTCCGGCTTTTCCAGCAGTTCGGCCAGAGTCCCGCGGATGTCCTCCGTCGAGAACGGATCGAAGAACTGCGCCGCACCCGAAGCGATTTCGCGCAGCGGCGGAATATCGGAACAGGCCACCGGCAACCCTGCCGCCAGCGCCTCCGCCACCGGCATGCCGAAGCCCTCGAACGTGGACGGAAAGACCAGCGCCTCAGCGTACTGGAACAAGGCGACCACGACCTCCCGCGGCTGCCAGCCGAGCAGGTGGACCCGCCCCTGCAGCTCCGGCCGGCGCAGCCGCGCGCGCACATCCTGCCAAGCTTTTCCCTTCAGGCCGCTGATCGCCAGATGCTCGGGGCGCCCGTCGGCAACAAGTTGCCGGTAGGCATCGAGCAAGCGCTCCCAGTTCTTATGCCGATGCACCGTCGAGACGGCGAGCAGAAACGGCTCGCGGGGCACGCCGGCTGCGTCCAGCAGCGGCCGGCGGTCTTCAGGCGACTCCCGCGCCCCGGCGAGAGCAGGCTCGACTCCATGACCGATGACACGCACCCGGTCGAACGCAAGCCGATACGCCTCGATCACGTCGTTCCGCGATGGCGTCGATACGGTTACCAGCATCGCGGACCGCCGCGCCGAAGCCCAAACCGCCGCATCCCAGGCCCAGCGCTCCAGAATCCCGAAATTTTGGGGCTGTTTCTTGTGTTGAAGATCGTGAATGACCGTCACTCTGCGGCCTCTGTTGAAAAACGGCGAAGTAAAACCGGGCGAAAACAAAACGTCCAGCTCGTCGCGGAAACTGCGCAGAGCCAACCCCGTCTGCTCGTAAGCCAAGCGCAACGGACGGAGCGATGCCGGAACCCCAGTAGCGACCGCGTGAAAATTCGCCGCGGACGGGCAGACCGACTCGTCCGACTCGCGGTTGAGATAAACGAAATACTCGTTGCGCCCGTCGATTACGGCCAGGGCCGCAAGCAGATTGCGCAGATATATCTCGGTTCCGCCGACCCCGCCGGGGATCAGATAAAGCGCATTGACGCCGATGCGCAGCCCGGAAGGCATATATCCCAGTGTCGCGCAGCCGGCGGCGCGGGTTGCTAAACTCGACGGACGCCATGAACGCCATGAAAAAGCTCCTGCTGCCTGCCGCCGCTTTCTTGGCCGCCTTGCCGGCTGCCGCCCAAGAACCCCGGAAACCGAACTTCATCGTGATCTTCGCCGATGACCAGGGCTGGGGCGACCTCGGCATCTACGGACACCCCGACATCCGCACGCCGCATATCGACCGCATGGCCCGCGAGGGCGTCCGCTTCACCAGCTTCTATGCCGCGCCGTTCTGCGGCCCTTCCCGCGCTGCGCTGATGACCGGTTCGTATCCGCCGCGCGCAAGCCTCGCGTTCAACCACGGACCGAAGCAGACCACGGGCATTCATCCCGGCGAGATCACCGTTGCCGAGTTGCTCAAAACGCAAGGCTACGCCACGATGATGATCGGCAAGTGGCACCTCGGCGATGCGCCCCGGTTTCTTCCGCACCGCCACGGTTTCGACCACTGGTTCGGCATTCCCTTTTCCAACGACATGTGGCGCTATCACCCCGTCATGCCGATTCGCGAGCCCGAGGACGAGCGCATGATCTCCGCCCGCGAGCGCGCCGACTTCACCGGGTTCGCCGGCAAGGGCAGTTACTATGACCTGGAGAAGGGCCGGGGCTTCCCGCATCCGCTGCCGTTGATGGACGATGACGAAGTCGTCGAGTACGACCCCGACCAGCGCAAGCTCACCACGCTCTACACCCAAAAAGCTCTCGACTTCATCGAGTCGGCCCAAGACGGCCCGTTTTTCCTCTATCTGCCCCACGCCATGCCGCACGTCCCGCTGTTCGTCGCCAACAGCCGCTGGGGCCGCTCGCTGCGCGGGCGCTACGGCGACGTGATCGAAGAAATCGACTGGTCGGTCGGCCGCATCCTCGACAAGCTCGACCGGCTCGGAATCGCCGGCGACACCCTTGTGGTCTATACCTCAGACAACGGCCCGTGGCTGGAATACGGCATCGACGCCGGTTCCGCCGGGCCGTTCAACCGGGGCAAGGCGACCACTTGGGAGGGCGGCATGCGCGTTCCCGGCATCTTTCGCATGAAAGGGAAAATCCCCGCCGGCCGCGTGACCTCGGCCGTTGCCGCCAACATGGATATCCTGCCCACGTTCGCCGCACTCGCGGGCGCGGAACCGCCGTCCGACCGCGTGCTCGACGGCCGCGACTTGTGGCCGCTGCTGTCGGGCGCAAGCGAGCAATCGCCTCACGAATACTTTTATTTCTTCGCGGGCAGCGGGCGCGACCGACCGCCGCGGCTGGAGGCGATTCGGCGCGGCCGCTACAAGCTGCGCCTCGACGCCGATTTCAAGGCCGTTGCGCTGTTCGACCTGCATGCCGACGCGGGCGAAAAATTCGACATCCGGGACCGCCAACCGCAAGTCATTGCCAAACTGACCGCCCAGGCAAAAGCCTTCGTCGAAGAACTCAAGCGGAATACCCGCCCGTTGGGGCGAAGCTGACTTGCGCGGCCCTCAACGGGCCGGGATGAAAGCCTGCGGGCGGCCTTGACCCCGCGCGCTCCAAAGCGTGCTTCAAAACCCGTTTGAATGGCGCTTAAACGGCGTTTATCCCCTCTTTCATGCCTTTGCGCAGCAGTCTTGCCGCGCCGCGCCCAGCTTGTTCTCCACTCTCCGCCGGCCGCGCCGGAGCGCTAACCCGGCCGATCCCAGGACCGCCATTCGACAACGCCCACCTTGTCCGCCCAGGACTGCCATTTCGCCGCCAATTCGGCTACGCGCTCGGGGCGCTCGCGGGCCAAGTCGTTCGTTTCCGTGCGGTCCGCTTCGAGATCGTACAGTTCCCAGCGATTCTTCTCCGGCGCGCTCCATTTCGATACGAGCTTCCATTTTCCCGAGCGGACGGCGCGGTTGCCTTCGTGCTCCCAATAGAGCGCATCGCGTTCGATTGCGGCCTCCTCGGTGATGTCCGGCAACAGGCTTTTGCCTTCGAGCGGCGTGATCGCATTCCCGTTGTATTCGCTCGGATATTCGGCTCCGGACGCATGCAGACAACTGGCCATGATGTCGATCAAATGGCCTTGCGAGTCGGTCCATCTGCCCGGGTTCTTAAGTTTCGCCGGCCAATGGACGATCAGCGGCGACGCAATTCCGCCCTCATGCACGAAGTGCTTGTACAAGCGGAACGGCGTATTCGAAACGTTGGCCCAAGGGATGCCGTAGCTCTGGTACGTCTCCTCGGGACCGGGCATGATCGACGGATCGTTCTCATGCCGGACGTCGCGCGCGCCGTCGAGAGTTTTCTTGGGGAAGAAGAGCTGGTCGCCCCAACTGTTCGCCAACTCCTCGGCGCAGCCGCCGTTATCGGCCAGGAAAAAGATCAGCGTATTGTCGAGTTGACCGCGCTCGCGGAGATGGTTCGCCAAGCGGCCGATGGTCTCGTCCATGATGGAGATCTGCGCGGCGTAAACCTCCATGCGCCGCGCTTCCCACTCCTTGTGCGGGGCATCCTCCCAGGCCGGAACCGCCGGGTCGCGCGCGGTCAGCGGCCAATCGGCTGCGATGACGCCCATCTCGATCATCCGCGCCCGCCGCGTCTCGCGCAGCTTGTCCCAACCCATCTTGTAGCGCCCCTTGTACTTCGCCACGGCCTCTTCGGGGGCGTGCAGCGGCCAATGGGGCGAGGTAAACGGCATGTAAAGGAAAAACGGCTTGTCGTCCGGCGACTCGTCGATGAAGCGGATTGCATGGTCGCCGATCGCCGTCGTGTAATAGAAATCTTCGCCGTCCGGTTCGACATGCCGGTTATCGCTCGCCAGCGTTACCGGATCGTAAAAGCTTCCCGCCCCGAGGATCGTTCCCCAGAAACGGTCGAAGCCGCGCCGGCGCGGCCAATTGTGCTGCTTGGGCGTATCGCCTTCTTTTTCGATCGAAGGCGTCACGTGCCATTTGCCGCTCATCAGCGTCGCGTAGCCCGCGGCCCCGAGCGCCTCGGCGATGGTCACGCCGTGCTTGCTCAGATCCCCTGCGTAGGAGGCGATGATCTCGCCGTTTTTGCGGTACTGCCCCGTCATGTGACCGACGCCGGCTTGATGCGCGTAGAGGCCGGTGAGCAGCGACGCGCGCGTCGGGCAGCACCGCGCGCCGTTATAAAACTGCCGGAAGCGCAAACCGTTCGCCGCCAGGGCGTCCAGATGCGGCGTGTCGACCTCGCCGCCGTAGCAGCCGATATCGGAAAAACCCATGTCATCGGCCATGATCAGCACGATGTTCGGGCGGGATTCTTCCGCCGCCGTGTCGGAGCTCCCGCACGAAGCGGCGGCCCAAGGCGCGGCCGCCGCGGCAACGGCATGTTTCAGAAAATTACGGCGGTTCAACGTGTCCATGCGCCGTATGATACCCCGCGCCTTCGGCCTCGCACCGCGGGCTATAGATTCGGCTTCTTCACGGCCGCCGCGACGTGCCGGCCGAGCAGCTTCTTCATTTTTGCGACCGTCTCTTGCATGTGCGGCGCCAGCGCCAGATTGACGTACTCTTTGGGATCGTTCCAATGGTCGTAGAGCTCGGCGCCGTGTTTCGCCTCGGGACCCCACTCGGTATAACGCCAGCGCTCGGTGCGGATGGAATACCCCACGGTCCGCGGGCGCAGCGGCGGCCTGTTCACGCGGTCGAGCGTGTCGAAGGTGGTCAGCGCCGTTTCGCGCACCGACTGCGTGGGATCGTCGAGGATCGGCGCCAAGCTCTTGCCGACAAGGTGCTGCGGCGGCGCGATGCCGCACAAATCGGCCAGCGTCGGATACAAGTCGAGCAATTCGGCCAACGACTTGGTGGCCAAACCGGCCGTCTTGCGATGCTTCGGCGAGGCGATCATCAGCGGCACGCGCGCCGAGTTCTCGAACAGCGTCGTTTTCTGCCAAAGTTTATGCTCGCCCATGTGATAGCCGTGGTCTGACCAGAACACGATCACGGTGTTGTCGGCCAACCCCAGTTTTTCGACCGCGTCGAGCAGCCGCCCGAGCTGGGCGTCGACGAACGTAATCGAAGCGTAGTAAGCGCGGATCGCCTGACGCTTCTTCGTCTCGCTCAGGTAAAGCTGATAGGGCCGATCAACCCATGCCGCATGCGGCATATCGACCAAATCGTCGAGCGGCTCGACCGGCAGCCGCACCATCTGCAGCGGATACATCCGGAAATACTTGCGCGGCGCCACGTAAGGCGTGTGCGGGCGGTAAAAGCCCATCGCCACAAAGAAAGGCTCGTCCTTGCGCCGCTCCATGAGCCCGATCGCGGCGGTCGCGCCGATGCCGTCGGTCTGCTCTTCGTCGGTTCCGTCCTGGGCCATCCAACTCAACGTGCCGCCGAGATTGTGCGTCACCGGATCGATCGTGTAGATGCGTTCCTCTTCCCATTTATCGCGGCCCCGCGGGTTGACGACCTCGTGCCAGGAGGCCGGGTCGTCGACGCCGTCCTCGCCGATCTGCGTCGGCACTCCGTAGTGATAGATCTTGCCCACCCGCGCCGTGAAATATCCGGCGTCCCGGAACATCTGCGGCAGCGTCTTCACGCTCGGAATTTCATTGCGGAAGTTGCCGCCATTGCTGCGCACGCGCGTCTGATCGGGATAGAGGCCGGTCATCAGCGATGCGCGGCTGGGATTGCACACCGGATAGTTGCAATAGGCTTGTTCGAACTTGATGCCCATCCGAGCCAGCCGGTCGAAATTGGGAGTCTTGACCAGAGGATGCCCGTAAGCGCCGAGATCGTTGTTCATGTCGTCGGCGGCGATGAATAGAACGTTCAGCTTTTCCTGGGCGGAGCAAATCCCCGCCAAGCAGCCGAGAGCGAAAATCGAAATCCGGAACATGCAAGAAAAGTTAGCAAAGTCGGACGCGGCAATCCAGGCGCAAGTCCGCCCGCGTTTTTTCCTTACAATCGGAAGAGCGGCGCGTCAAGCCGCCCCCGCCTGCCGCCAGAGGATTCTCGAAAAGCAACGTATGCGCATTCCCAGGCATCTGAGCGCGGCGGCGGGAATTCTGCTGTTCATCGCCGCGCCGGGCAGGCCACTCGCGGCGGCCGGCGCATCCGATGCGTTCGATGCGGGCACTTACCGCGGCAGAATCCTCAGCGACCGCTTCATGCGCCGGCAACGGCTGGCCCGCAGGCCGCAGGTTGCGCAGTCGGCCAAAGCGGGCGCGCCGGCGCCACGGCAGGACATAGGCGAAATCGCCATTATCGATACGTCGAACGGGGTCGTGCCGGACCCCAATCGTTTCGACCTGGCGGGAACGAGTCTGCTGTTCGCCCCCGCCGCAAACGGATACTCCGTAACGCCGGGCGACCGCAGCATCGCCGACGAGACGCTGGGCAACAGCTTGCCGCTGTTCCTGGAGGACGACGACTTCCGCCAAGTGCGGCTCCCCTTCGCTTTCCCCTACTTCGGCAAGGAACACGAAGTTGTCTTCGTGCATTCCGACGGCAATTTGACCTTCGAAGAGCCCGATGCGCGTTCGACGGGACGGAATTTCTCGCGGGCGTTCGTCGGCCCGCCCCGCATCCTGCCGTTGTTTACCGATCTGGACCCTTCGAAAGCGGGCGCCGCGGTCAGCGTTGCCGGCGCTGCGGACCGGGCGGCGTTCCGTTGGCAAGCCGTGCCGACGTATCGGCAGTCCGGCATCGGCCCGCGCCAGACCTTTCAGACCGTGCTGTTCGCGGACGGCCGCGTTGCGTTCTTCTACGATGCCGCCGTCGCGGTTCCGGGCGCGGTCGTGGGCATCTTTCCGGGCCGTCTCGAAGGCGAGGCGACGCCGGCCGACATGAGCCTCGGCCTGGATGAGCCGGCCACCGGCGCGGTGGCGGAGATTTTCACCGATTATCGAGAGCTCGACTCTTTTGCGGCTTCGCAGCAGTTCTTCCGCAACCATGACGACATTTACGATTTCGTGGTTTTCTTCAACGACATCGGTCTGTCGAACAGCCCGGGATCGTTCGCCTTCGAAGTGAACGTCCGCAATGAAACGCGCGGGATCGGCGATCTGCTGGTCGGCGACCCGATCTTCGATTTCGGCGTGGATTTCGGCTCCCCGCGCCGGCTTGCGAGTTTCGTGAATATGGGGCCGTTGTCGAACTATCCGGCGGACCCCGCGGCGCGCATACCCACGCTCGGCGAGAATTCGACGCTCTCGGTTTTGGGGCATGAAGTCGGGCACCGCTTCCTTGCCTACCCGGCGTTCCTCGACCCCGCGACGGGCTTGCGCTCGCTGAACCTGTTAGGCCGCCAACTGGCGCACTGGAGCTTTTTCTTCAATTCCCATGCGTCGTTCGTGGAAGGCAACCTGATCGAGGACAAGGGGCCGGCGGAGAGTCCGCGTTTTCTGACCACCGAGGCCGCAAGCCGCTTCAGCGAACTCGACCAGTACCTGATGGGATTGCGCGCCCCGGAAGAGGTGTCCGCGACGTTCCTGGTCGAAAATCCGCGCAACGGCATCGGATTCGCCAATCCGATGCGTCCGCCGCAGACCGGCGTTTCGTTCGACGGCGACCGCAAGAACATTGCGCTCGAGCGCATCATTGCCGCCGAGGGGCCGCGACTGCCCGATCACAGCGTAGCCCAACGGGAGTTTCGGTTTGCGTTCATTCTGATTGTCGCGGAAGGCTCCGAACCGGACCCGGCCTCGGTAGCCAAGCTCGACGGCATCCGCCGGGAGTGGCCGGCTTTTTACGAGCAGGCCGTGGACGGCCGTTCGATCGGGCGCACCGCGCTGGTCAAGCTGCTGCATCTTTCCACATGGCCCGCCTCCGGCGTCGTTGCCGGGCGCGCGGGGAGAGCGTTCGTAGAGATCGCCAAGCCGCGCGCCGTCGATCTCGCGGTGCATCTCACGTCGTCCGCCGGAGTTCTGACGATTCCGTCGACAGTCACGATTCCGGCCGGCGGGCTGCGCGCCGCCTTCGACCTGGAAGGCGCGGCCCCCGGCTTGACGACGCTTGTCGCCGAGGCCGCCGAGGCCGGCTTCGACAGGGCCGTCTCGCGGGTGCAAGTGCGCAGCCGCCCGGATGAACTGAAGCTCGAAGTCGTATCCGGCGGGGAGCAGACCGCTGCGGCCGGCGCGCTGCTGCCCGAACCGATCGTCTTGCGCGTGGTCGATCGGAATTTCACTCCCTATTCGGGCGTGGCGTTGGAGTTCGAGACGAGCGGCGGCTTGCCGAGCGCCGCCCATAGCGAAACGGACGCCCTGGGGCGCGCCGCGGTGAACTGGCGGCTGCCGGGCGCGCAGGGCATCCAAACGCTGACGGCGCGGCTGCGGGACGAGCCTTCGGTCAGCGCAACCGCGCAGGTTCGGATCGTCGATTCGGTTCCGCTGTTTGCGGCGGCGGGCGTGGTCAATGCAGCGAGTTTCGCGCCCGGCGGAGCGGGCTTCGCGCCCGGCGGCATGCTTACGATTTTCGGCGCGGGACTGGCCGCGGGCGCCGGGGTTGCGGAGGCATTCCCGCTCCCGGATGAATTGGAGTCCGCCCGCGTGATCGTCAACGGCGTTCCCGCGCCGCTGCTGTTCGTCAGCCCCGGTCAAATCAACTTCCAGTTGCCGTTCGAGATCAGCGGAAAGAGCTTTACGCTGACGGCGGCGACGCCGCTAGGCGCGGGCGCTCGGGTTGAGTTGGCGCTCGGTTCGGCGCAGCCGGGGATTTTTTTCGACTCCCGGAGCGGCGCCGGCGCGGTCGTGCGACGCGGCGGCGCGATTGAGGTTTTCGCAACGGGTCTCGGCGCCGTGATTCCGCCCGTGCGCACGGGCGCGCAGGCCCCGCCGGCGCCTCTTTCCCAAATCGCCGGAGCGGCGCGCGCGTGGGTGGACGGCATCGAGGCGCCTGTCCTCTTCGCCGGCCTTGCGCCGTTGACCGCGGGACTCTATCAGGTCAACGTCGCTCTGCCGGCCGACCCGGCGCCGGGCCGGCACACGGTGGCGATTGCGGTTGACGGCTTCAAAAGCAACACAGTGTCTTTCGATACGAACTGACGGGACGCTAAGGCTCCGGCCGCCACGAACCGGAACAGCAGTCTGTCCCACTCATGTGCGTTCAGGCGCCCTCTTCGGTCCAAGTAGCGCACCATGACCGGCAGGGCAAAGCGCCCGAAGAGCACACGGTCACGATCAAGTCCGAACCGCCCCGCGATCATATTCAGGCAGTTGGCGACTTGCTTCGTGCGCACCGTTCTGCATGCGTTCACTGACGTCCGCCCACACCTGGCGGCGCGCTTTCAGGACGGGTGCGCAGGTACGGCGGGCAGGCTCAGCCGATGAGGCGCAGGAAGGCAATCACGATACCGGCGACGGCGATCCCGGTCCCGATGGTCCACTTGATTAGGCGCAGTTCAAGCGTGGCAAGGCGGGAGTCAAGCATGTCGGGCGTCACATGGTCGCCTCGCTCGGCAACTTGGCGAACGGCGGCCGTGATGGCATCCGCCTGCGCCGCTGTCAACTCGGCATCGGTCAGGCTGCGGGCGATTGCGTGCGTGTCGAACACGTTTGAACCTAGTATAGCGCGGATCGGCAGGATGCCGGTATCGTCCAAAGAGAGATGAGCCTTATCTGGGGAGTGAATTGCAGGGGATATAGCCCGGGTAGAGTTCCTTCCGGCCCGGCGGCGGCAGCAGCCGCCTCGCGCCGGCGGATAGCGCCGTTAAAGCGCCGGCAGCGGGCGCTGCTCCGGGCCGAAGCGGAACGTCAGCGAAGGGACCATCTCGGCAGGAGGCAGGCGTACGATGCGCGGCCGCACCAGGATCAGCATCTCGCTTTGGTTGGCTTGTCTCCTGCGCCGGCTGAACAGTTGTCCCAGGAGAGGAATGCCGACCAAGCCCGATTGACGCGGGCGGGTGTTGCGCTGCTCGTGGACAGCCATCCCCGAGACGATCGCGAATTCGCCTTCGCGCAGCCGCACGCTCGATTGGAATTGGCGGTTCGCCAGAATCGGCACCCCGTTGACCGCTCCGCCGGCCAAGAGCTGGAATTCCGTTTCCAACTCCAAGGTGACTTCCTTCGCGCTATGCACGAGCGGCGTCGCTCTCATGGTCAACCCCAGATCTTCGAATGTGAACGAAGGGATCGGCTGGATGAAATTGCCGCTGCCGACGTCGTCGTCGAGGCCCGGCGCGGGCGCAGCGGAAAATTGGGCATTGATAATCGGAAAGCGTTCGCCGAGCTTCATCTCCGCTGGCATGCCGTGCTCCGCACGGATGCTCATGGTCTGCAGCGAGCGGCCCGCGCCGCTGTTCAGCGTTGCCAGCGCCTGAGCGCCCCCTACCGTTACGCCGAGCACGGTTTTGCCGCCGCCGATGCCGATCAGCGGCGCCGCGCCGTCGCGTTCGGGAGGCATGCCGTTCAGGATCGTGCTGAAATTGGTAACGGGAAACCTGCCGGGCAAGTCGATCCCCAACTCGGCGGTACGGTCGCGGTTGACCGAGAGGACGTTCAACTCGATCATCACCGCGCCGCGAGGATGCAGCAACGCATCGACCATCGCCTGCGCCATGCGCGCCTTCGTCACGCTATCCCGCGAAAAGAGCATCCCGGATGTCGGGCTCATCTGGAACCGCTTGATTTCGAGAGTCTGCTGGACGGCTTGTCCGATCTCTACGACTTCCTCGGCGGTCAGAGCGTCGTTAAGCGGGATTGAGACGAAGGCGAAGGGTTCGATCTCGCGGCGTTTGCTCGCGGTGTCTGCGGCCAGCAGGAATCGCTTTTCCGTCACAGGGACGAGCAGCGTCCGCCCGACATCGCGCAGAACCAGCATGACGCATGAAAAATCGCAATCGGAGAGATCGATCCGCACTTTGTCGTTGCCGTCGAATTCGTCATCGAAGATCGCCTCCAGGCCGAATTCCTCGGCTACTTGCTCGTATGCCTCGCGAAGGGTTCCGCGGAAGCGAAATGCCGTTGCGTGGTTGTCCGGCTTGAGCCGCACCGGCTGCTTCAGCTTGCGCTCGGGCTCCCCGCCGGTGACGGCGATATGCGGGCCGGCAGGCTCGTTCTCCGGCTCGGCCGCCAAGCGCTGCAGCCCCGCGGCGGCAGGCGCCATAGCGATCGCGGTACGGTAATCGCCGGTTGAAGCGATCAGTTGCGCCGCCGGCTCGCGAACCTGCTGCGCCGCCCGGATGTATTTCCGGTTCGCCGGAGCGAGCGCTCGGGCTTGGGTGTAAAGAACGTAGGCTTCGACGTGGCGGCCGTCGCGCTGCGCTCGAAATCCTTTGCGGAACAGCGACTCCGCCGAACTCTGCGCGGCGGCGCCCGCGGCGCAGGCGAATAAAAGCGCCGCTGCGAGCCCGCGGTTGAAACGCAACCTCAAGAATAGAAAGACGCGCCGCGGCGCCCGAGCGTGGACTGCCCGCAAGCGACGATCAGTTCCAGTGCGGCGCAAAGCCTACGATGCCGGTTTCTTTCTCAACCCAGAGCGGAGCCTGCTCGACCCCGTTGATGTCATAGAGCAGAATAACGCCGTTGGCTTGGGTGAACGATCTTCCCAGATCGAAGGAACGGATTTCTCCGAATTCCGATTCCCTGCCCCAGTCTTCGAGAAAATCGTCGTAGGGGTAGTAGCGGCACGGCTCTTCGACCGAACAGTTCCACATCTTGTACGCTTCCGCGTAGTCCCGGTTCCGGACCAGCGTCAGGAACCGCTTCGCCTGCAATTCTTCGCGCCAGTTGCGGAAGAAAACATAATAGATGCAGCCAAGCAGGAGCGCCGCCAGCAGGGCAATGAAAAAACCCTTGACGATCCGTTCGTAGATGAGATCGCTTTTGCCGTATGCGCCGAGGAATTCCACCCGATCCTCGCTGATTCGGCTCAGTTTGCCGGATACTTGGCGTCGTATGCGGCGGTCGCCGCCTGGGTCAGATCAATGACCGTATCGAAGGCGAGAACGCCGCCGATATCTACGATCAGATCGACTTCTCTTTCTGTGCGCAAGGTTTGGACGATCTCCCGCATCCGGCTGCCGGCCGCGGCCAAGATGCCCTGGCGATCGAATTCCACATCGGACTGCAGGTCTTCGCTCAGGCGCTGCGCGCGGCGCTGCTTGCGCTCGCCTTCGACCTGGATGGACTGAGCCTGGTCCGCGGCCGCAGATTGCAGTTTGGCCTGAATCTCCTGAAGCTCCTGCGAAAGCTGCTCGATTTCGTCTTGCCGCGGCTTGTACTTGGCTTCGAGCTCGGCTGCTTTCTTCTGAATCTCCGCCGTGTTCAGCAAGGCGGTTTGGAAATCGACTACCGCAACTTTCGTTTGGGCGGCCGCCTGCTGCGGCAAGGCAACGGCGCACAGGGCCGCCATGAAAATCCATCGAATCGAACGCATTTCGGTCAAAACTCCTCTTGCTCAGGCTCGCGGGGCGCGGAATCAACGCCCGCGCAAACCCTTATTCTGCCATGACTCGACAAAAAGACGCGATCTCCCGCCGCCGCCCGCATTTTGCAAACTGCGGAAACCGGCGCCCGGTCAGCCTGAAGCGATCTTTTTCACCAAGTCGTTGTACATCACGAAGCCGAACAACAAAACAATGAGCACCAGGCCGACCTGGATGATCCTCTCTTTGATGGCGATGCTGACATCCCGACGCATGGCGCCCTCGAACGTCAGCAGCAGCATTTGCCCGCCGTCAAGAATCGGAATCGGGAACAGGTTGAAGATTCCCAACTGCATGCTGATCAGCGCCATGAGCTCGATTAACGCGCGCAGGCCAACGTCCGCGGCTTCTTTCGAATACTCGTAGATGCCGATCGGCCCGCTGAGCATGCGCGGGGAAACCGTGCCGGAAAACAGCCCCCCAAGCAGCTTGAAGAGCATGCCGCAGGCCCGCACGTTGCTCTCTACCGCCTGCGTGAGCGCAGCGGCGAACCCCAACCGGGATTGGACTGTCCGCCAATTCGCGGAAAGCTCGACTCCGATGCGCCATGCATCGTCCGTTTCGTTGTACGCGGGGGCAATCTCGAGCGCCTGCGCCGCTCCGTCACGCTCGATTTCAATCTGCAGCGGCTCTCCAGCGGACTCTTGAATCAATTCGACGACCTGAATCGACGAGCGAATATTCCGGCCTTCAAGGCTGCGCAGCCGGTCGCCGGGTTGCAGACCCGCGGCCTCGCCCGGCGATCCGCCTGCTATTCTGCGGAAGACGACATCATGACCCTCGCTCCAGCCGACGTGGGGGATGCCCGGCCTGTCCTCGCTCTCCGCTACGAAAACCTGAAACGTTTGCCGCAACCCGCCGCGCTCGACCTCTACCGGGACGGTCCTGTTCAGGGCCATGGCCGTGGGAAGCTCGACGTCCTGCCAGGTTGCTACCGCCTGCCCATCTATCGCCCGGATCACGTCGCCGGGTTGCAGACCGGCTTGCGCGGCGCCGGTAGCGGCCTGGATGTATTCGATTCTCGGCTCTTCAGTGAGAAACGCAGCCCGCTCGAAGCCGTTCATGAAAAGACCGGTGAGCAGGGCGATCGCCAGGATGAAGTTGAAAATCGGACCCATCGCCATGATGATGAACCGCTGCCAGCGGGGTTTCGCCAACAACTCGTCGGGATCTCCGCTGGGTTCGCCGATGCTTTCGCCGGCCATCTTGACGTAACCGCCGAGCGGCAGCAGACAGACCTTGAAATCGGTGCCGCCGCGCTTGAAGCCGAACAGCCGCGGCCCGAATCCGAAGGCGAAGCTCTCCACTTTGACCTTGAAATACCGCGCCGCCAAATAGTGCCCGAGCTCATGAAAGACAACCATGACGCCAAGCACGAAGATGAAAGCCAACATGAGTTCCTTATGCCTCTATGCGAATCTACGCCGGGACGGCCCCGGCCGTTGCGCCGCGCCGCGCCGCGCCGCCAGCCCCGCCGCGAAAACCCTCGCCTCGCGATCGATCGCCAACAGATCGGACACGCGCTGCGGCTCTTGAGATGCGCCGTTCGACAGTGTCTCGGCGACGATCTCGGCAATAGCCGGAAACGGAATCCGTCCGCGCAAAAAAGCCTCCACGGCTACCTCGTCGGCCGCGTTGAGCAAACACCCGGACGCCCCGCCGCGGCGGAGCGACTCGTAAGCCAACTCCAGCAACGGAAATTTCCGGCGGTCGGGCGGTTCAAAGTCTAATTTTCGCACAGAGTCCCAGTCGATGCGTTGGCGCGGGCCGAATTCGCGGTCGGGGTAGGAAAGGGCGTAGCGGATCGGCAGCTTCATGTCCGGCGGACACATTTGCGCGATCACCGAGCCGTCGCGATATTCGACCAAGGCGTGGATTACCGATTGCGGATGGACAACGACATCGACCTCATCGGGCGAAAAGCCGAACAGATGACAGGCTTCGATCACCTCGAAACCCTTGTTCATCAGGGTGGCCGAATCTACGGTGATGCGGTTGCCCATCTTCCACGTCGGATGATCGAGGGCCTGGGCGGGCGTTACGCAAGCCAACTCGCTTGCCGGGGTATTGCGGAAAGGCCCTCCCGACGCGGTGAGGATCAGCCTTTCGACTTCGCCGCGGCGGCCGGCCCGCAGGCACTGGTGGGCGGCGTTGTGCTCGCTGTCCACGGGCAGGATCTCGGCGCCGCTGCGCGCGGCCTCGGCCATCATCAATTCGCCGGCAACCACCAGCGCTTCCTTGTTGGCCAAGGCGACGCGCTTGCCCAAGCGGACGGCTTCGAATGTCGCTTCGAGACCGGCGACGCCGACAGCAGCGGAGACGAGCACGTCATAATCGACGCGGACGGCGGCAAGATTTCCGGCCGGACCGCAGACGATCCGGGGGCGGTAGCCGTCGATGCCGGACAAGGCGGCGGCCAGATCGGCCCTCGCGGCCTCGTCCGCGACCGAGACGATATCCGGCCGAAACTCACGCGCCTGCCGCGCCATTTCCGCGACGTTGCGCCCGGCGGCAAGCGCCGCTACCGCAACCGGGCGCTCCATCTCGCGCAGCACCTGGAGAGTGTTGCGGCCGATCGAGCCGGTCGAACCGAGTAGGGAGACTCTCATCGGCGATAAGACCGTTTCCAACTCATTATGCCTGCCGCCCGCGGCTATTCTTCGTAATCCTCGTCGGCGGCCATCGCTTCCAGCCATTCCGCATCAGTGGAGAGTTGACCGAGGGCTTCGACGATTTTTACCGCGGAGAACCCGGCGCGGGCCAGAGAACGGTACAGGCGTCCGAGCTCTTTGCGGTCGTCGATGCGCGCCTCGCCGACAGGCCGGCCCAACTTGCGGCGCAGGAAGCGGCGGATCAACTCCAACTCGTCCGACTCGGCGTAGGTTTGCTCGACGATTCGCTCCGCGGTCGCGCGCTCGATGCCCCGCCGGCGCAACTCGCCGACAACGCGGCGGCGGCCCAGCGAATCGTATTCCCGGCGGTAATAGGAATGCGATTCCGCCGTGCGTTCGTCGTCGAGCCAGCCCCGCTCGCGGAGACGCCCGAGCACCTCGTCCACGGATTCCGGGCGCGCGGCCCGGGAACGCAGCTTGCGCTCCAACTCGGCCGCGGTGTGCGCGCGGCGGCTCAGGGCGCGGACGGCGAATTCATAGAGCGCCGCAGGGGCGAGTTTCTTCCCGGCTGCGGCGTCGGGGCGCATAGCTTGATTTTACGTCCACGTCGGAGCGCTACGATATGGGCATGCTTACAGCCGTCGGCGCCCGCTTGGCCGCAATGATGTTCATCCAGTTTTTCGTCTGGGGGGCGTGGTACGTGGGCGCTCCGCTCTACCTGGGGAAGATCGGCTTTTCCGGCGCCGACCTGGGACTGACCTATTCCGTCGGGCCGCTCGCGGCGATCCTCTCGCCGTTTTTCGTCGGCATGATCGCGGACCGCTTCTTCAACACCGAGAAGATTCTCGGCGCGCTGCACATCCTCGGCGGAGCCTTTATGCTGTTTGCGGCGGGGCTGATGAACCCCGAGGCGCCGGCAAAGCCGTTTACGATCAACATGGTTTTCCTGGCGCACACGCTTTGCTACTTCCCCACGCTGGCGTTGACGAACTCGCTGGCGATGCGCCACGTGACGGATTCGCAAAAGGAGTTCCCATTGATCCGCGTGTTCGGCACGATCGGCTGGATCGTTGCCGGGGTTGCGCTGGCCCGGGTCGGCTGGGGAGACCGCATCGAGATGTTCCACCTGACCGGGATTGCGGGCATCCTGATGGGCCTCTACTGTTTCTCGCTGCCGCGCACGCCGCCGCCTCTGGCCGGGCAGCAAGTTTCGGCCCGCCGGTTGATCGGCGCCGATGCGTTCGTGTTGTTCAAGCAGCGGTCGTTCGCGGTTTTCATGGCCGGCTCGTTTCTGGTTTGCATCCCGTTGGCCTTCTATTACCAATTGGCGGCGAAGGCGGCGCAGCAAGCAGGCATTGCCGACGTGACCCAGGCAATGAGCTACGGGCAGATGTCGGAAATCCTGTTCATGGTTCTGATGCCGCTGTTTTTCAAGCGGCTGGGCGTGAAATGGATGCTGGCGGTGGGCATGGCGGCATGGGTGCTGCGTTACGCGCTTTTCGCCGTCGGCGCGCCGGATGCCGTCCGCTGGATGATGCTGGGCGGCATCGTGCTGCACGGGATTTGCTACGACTTCTTTTTCGTCACGGGTCAGATTTATACCGACCAGGCGGCGCCGAAGGAAATCCGCGCCCAGGCGCAGGGGATGCTGGTGCTGTTCACGCTGGGATTGGGGATGTTGATCGGCGCCCAGGTCGCGGGGATAGTCGAAGAGCGGAACACCCCGCGGGAGTCGCGGACTCTGAGCGCCGAGGTGCTCGATCTGGGCGCCCGCATCGCGCGCTTGCAGGAAGCGGGAGGGAGCGCGGAAGAGATCGACGCGTTGCAAGCCGAGCAGACGGCGAAATCGACGCGGGCCTTGCAGGCGATCGATTGGCGCTCGCTGTGGACGCTGCCGGCCGTGTTGGCGGGCTTGGTGCTGGCGGTTTTCCTGGCGCTGTTCCAAGACCGCGGCGCGGCTCGACCGCGGTGACGGGAGTCGCAGCGACATCTTATATACTGTTTCAGTGGCGATTCGGGGATTCAAGCACGAAGGCTTGCAGTTGCTTTTCGAGCAGCAGATGGAGTTGAAGCTGCCGGCAAAGCAACTGCGGCGGGTGCGGTATATCCTGACGATTCTGGATGCCGACATCTTTTTCCTGCCGGCCTCCAGGGGCTATAACTTGCAGCCGCTGAAAGGCGCCCGCAAAGGCGAGTGGGCGGTGAAGGTGTCGGCCGGGCGGCGGGTAACTTTCCGGCTTGAGGACGGCGGCGCCTACGACGTGGACTTGATCGAACGCCGTAAAAGGGCAGCGAAACTATGAACGACGGAGTGAGAGAAGACGCGGCGATGCGCGTGAGCCCGCTGCATCCCGGCGGCGCCATCCACGCGCTGTATATGAAGAGCGCCGACGACCGCGCGGACAATATCAGCTACGTCGAAGCGGCTGCGAGGTTGGGAGTTTCGCGGGTGACGTTGTCCCGTATCGTCAACGGACACGCAGGGATAACGACCGACGTGGCGTTGAAGCTGGAAGCCGTCGGCTGGGGAACCGCCGACGGGTGGTTGCAGATGCAGATCAATTACAACTTGGCGGAAGCCCGCAAGCAGCGGCAACAACCCAAGCCGCGAGTCGAGGATATGCTCTCGGAGTTGGAATCGACTGCCGCATGAGCGCCCCGGCCGCGTGACTTTGTGCGCAGGCCGCTGCGTCAGTCCGGCAGCGGGGCCGGCATGCCTTCGATCTTCCAGTCGGGATTGAGCAGCACCGACCGGCGCGTGAGCGGGGAGGTGAACGGGTAGCTGTCCCAGATCGCAGAGCCGTTTTGACGCGGGTCGCCGGTTTGCTGCAGATAGGCGTTGAGCTTCCAGATCAGGTTCTGCTTGACTTGGCTCATCGCCGGGTCGGCGGCGATGTTGTGAAGCTGGTCGGGGTCTTTCTCCATGTCGTAAAGCTCTTCTCCGGGACGGCGGCCGTAGGCCATGAGGTAGTAGCGCCGCACTGCGGGATCGAGCGCGTGCTCCATGAGGTACGCCTTGGTGACGCCGCGGTCCACGTCGCCGAAGAAGCCTTGCGGGGGCGCGTTGAAGTCCGGGTCGCCGGCCGGCCAACGGTCGGGCTCGTAGTTGCGGATGTAGGCGTACTTGTGCGTGCGGATGGCCCGCATGGGGTAGCCCACGCCGCCGCGGCGGGCGACGGTGTGGCGCTCGAACGCGGTCACGACGAAGTCGCGGGTCTCATCGACAATGCCGGACTTGCTCGACCGGAGCACCGGCCAGAAGCTGCGGCCCGACATTTCGGGATGAACATCGAGGCCGGCCGCCTGCAGCACGGTCGGCGCGATGTCGGCGAGGCTGACAAAGTCGTCGACCTTGCGGCCGCCGGGGATTGTTCCGGGCAAGCGGACCGCCAGCGGAACCTGCGTGCCGCCGTCGTAGAGATTGCACTTGGAGCGCGGCAGCG
Organism: uncultured Bryobacterales bacterium; assembly: GCA_958295955.1. Classification (GTDB taxonomy): domain Bacteria; phylum Acidobacteriota; class Terriglobia; order Bryobacterales; family UBA6623; genus CATQHP01. The sequence goes on from OY282420.1 coordinate 871,804, forward strand.
GGTTGCCGTGGTCGCTGGTGACGATGACCAGCGTGTTGTCCAACTCGCCGGCCTCCTCGATCGTCCGCAGCGCGCGGCCGAGATGATTGTCGAAGTGTTCGATCTCCAGGCCGTAGTCGAGAATCTCGCCGCGCACTTCGGGTGCGTCGGGCAGGAACTTGGGCAGGCGGGCGTCCTCGAGTTTTTTGCCGGCCCGCTTCCAGGCGCCGATGTCGTAGCGCTGGTGGGGCTCGCTCGTGCCCAGCCAGAAGAAGAACGGCTTGTCTTCGTCGCGCTGCGCAAAGAACTCGTCGAAGTTGGCGGCGTAGTCGACCGGGTTGAGGCCGGGGCGGCGCTGCGCGTCGGGCAGCTTGTGCGTGTCGATTTTCTTGCCGAAGATTTCGCGCTTCCAGCCTTCCAGTCGGCCGGGACCCCAGGTCTTTCCGGTGGCGCCGAGCTGGTAACCGGCATCTTCGAGCAACAGCGTAAAAACCGTGAACTTGGCGCGCAGGATGCCCAGCAGAATGCCGCCCTCCTCGACTTCCCAGATGTTGCGCCCGGTCAGGATCGCGCTGCGCGACGGCGCGCACGAAGGGGCCGCGGTGTAGGCGTAGTGGAACAGCACGCCCTCGCGGGCGATGCGGTCGAATGCCGGCGTGCGGTTCGAGGTGTCGCCGTAAGCGCCGGCATGCATCGCCGACTGGTCGTCGGAGATGGCGAACAGGATGTTCGGGCGGTCGGATTGGGCGAAGGCGGCCGAAGCGGCCAGCAGCAAGACGAGCGGTAAGTTGCGCATGAACGGCATTATCGCACCGCTTGCGCGGGACGGTCCGCTTAGGCGTGAAGCAACGCGGGGCGCCTACGCCAGGAGCTTCTGCCGGACGATGCCATGGACGTCGGTGAGCCGGAAGTCCCGGCCCATGAACTTGTAGGTGAATTTCTCGTGGTCGAAGCCCATCTGATGCAGGATCGTCGCCTGCAGATCGTGGACGTGGACCGGGTCTTCGGTGATATTCAGGCAGAACTCGTCGGTCGCGCCGTGGACGTACCCGGCCTTCACCCCGCCGCCGGCCAGCCACATGGAATAGGCGCCGGGTTGGTGGTCGCGGCCGGCGTTGGCCGCTTCCTCGGGCTTGCGGATCTCGACCATCGGCGTGCGTCCGAACTCGCCGCCCCAGACGACGAGCGTTTCATCGAGCAGCCCGAGACGCTTGAGGTCCGCGACGAGCGCCGCCGTCGGCTGGTCGATCTCTTCCATGCGTTGGGGCAGCTTGCGGTTGAGATAGGTATGGTCGTCCCATGAAGCGTCCATCATCAGCACGGCGCGCACGCCGCGCTCGACCAGGCGGCGCGCGAGCAGGCAGTTGACGGCGTATTGCCGGCGGTGCTCGTTATCGCTCTCGATGCCGTACATCTCGATGACGTGCGCGGGTTCGTCGGAGAAATCCATCAACTCCGGCGCTTCCATTTGCATGCGGAAGGCGAGTTCGTAGGCGTTGATGCGCGAGGCGATCTCTTCGTCGCCGGTTTGCCCGTGATGCATGCGGTTCATGTCGTTCACGAAATCGATGGTTTCGCGCTGCGTTTCACGGTCGATGCCCTCGGGGTTCGACAGATAGAGGATCGGGTCGCCCTGGTTGCGGAACAGCGTGCCCTGGTAGTGCGACGGCAGGAAGCCCGATGAAAAATTCGTCGTGCCCCCGGACGTGCCCTTGCCGGAGGAAAGGACGACGAAGCCGGGCAAGTTCTGCGATTCGCTGCCGAGGCCGTAGAGCAGCCAGGAGCCCAACGTCGGCCGGCCGGGCAGGGGGGAGCCGGTGAACAGCATCAACTGGCCGGGGTGGTGGTTGAAAGAATCCTGATGCATCGAACGGATCAGGCAGATGTCGTCGGCGATCGCTCCGAGGCGCGGCGCCAATTCCGAAAGCTCCATGCCGCAGCGGCCGTGCGGCTTGAAGGCGTAGCGGTTGGCCATCACCTTGGCGGTCGGTTTGATAAACGGCAGCTTCAGGTTTTTGGTGATCGAGGCGGGGAACGAGCGGCCGTCCCACTTCTCGAGCGCGGGTTTGGGGTCGAACAGCTCGTACTGGCTCGGACCGCCTTCCATGAACATGAAAACGATGTTCTTGGCCTTCGGCGCAAAGTGCGGGGCCTTGGGCGCGAGCGGGTCCGCGGCGGCCGTCAGACCGTCGGCGGACAGCAACTCCGCCAAGGCGGCCATGCCGATGCCGCCGGCTGTCGATTGCAGAAAACGGCGGCGGGATTCAAGCGCTCGAAACGTTTGCGGCGTCATCGCTGCTCCCCATTGTAGTGGAGAGTGAATAGTGGAAAACGGGGAGCAAGACCACTGCGCGGAACGGCCGCGGCAACCCGCCCGGGGCAAGCTGGTAAAATTTTGTGCTGCTTGTGGAGATGGGGTTGGTATTCGAGAATGTCCGCTATGCGCGCCCCGGCGGGGATCTCGAGGTTGCCTGGAACATCCCTTCGGGAGCGTTCGTCGGCCTGGTCGGACCCAACGGCTGCGGCGCCGAAGATGTCTTGCGGCTGGCCGGCGGACTCGCCAAGCCGCAAGCGGGGCGCATCGCCTGCCGCGGCGCGAGGCTTGCCGCGGCGTCGCTGAGCTCGGCGGACCCCGAGGCCGTGCGCCGCTCGATCGCCGCGGCGGTCGAAGATGCCCCGGCGGCGCTGCTGCTCGGGCCTTCGCCGGCGTTGATCGACCGCGCCGGTCTCATGGGGCTGCTCGCGGACCTTCACCGGCTGCAGCGCGCCGGAACGACCATCGTGTTCTTTACCCATGACCTCGGTCTGCTGGAGCGGCACGCCGACGAGGTTGCCGCGTTCGAGGCCGGAAAGATCGTCGACCGCGGCGACCCGCGCAGCGTTCTCGGACGCTACCGCGAACGGGAGCTGCGCCGGGAGGCCGCGGCGGCTCGCGGCAACGGCATGCAGCCCGTGGAGCGCCGCGGCGACGGCCGCATCCGCGTCGAGTCCGTGCGGCTGACCGACGCGGACGGGAACGATGCGGCCTTCATCCGCAGCGGGGCGGCAGCGACGGTCGAAGTGCGCCTGCGGGCGGCGCAAGAGGTTGCCGAAACCGTCGTCGGCATCATGATCCGCAGCCGCATCGGCGTCACCGTTTACGGCACGAATACCGAGTTGGAAGGCCTCGCGTTGGGCGCGCCGGCGCCCGGCGAGCGCGCCGTGGTCCGCTTTGTCTTCGACTGTGCTCTCTGTCCGGGGGAATACACGCTGACCGCCGCGTCGCACGAGCCGGACGGCACGGCGCACGATTGGCTGGAAGAAGCGCTTTTCTTTACGGTGGAAGACGACCGTTACACTGCGGGAGTGGCCAACCTGCGGGCGCGCGTAACGGTCGAAAAATACCGCAAGACAGGGACGCGGCAAGACATTCCATGAGCGTGTGTTACCGTCGAGAACGGGCCGCCCGATGCCTGTAGTTCCCGCAGTCGAAGTCTCGAACGTCGTCTTTCGCTACGGCGACGCCGTTGCGCTCGACGGCGTGGGGTTTACCGTCCGTCCGGGGGAGATTTTCGGACTGCTGGGGCCGAACGGCGGCGGCAAGACGACGCTGTTCCGCATACTCTCGACGCTGCTGGCCCCCGGCAGCGGCGCGGCGCGGATTTTCGGTTGGGACGTTACCAAAGAAGCCCTCAAGGTGCGCGGGCAAATCGGCGTCGTTTTCCAGAATCAGAGCCTCGACAGACGGTTGAGCGTCGTGGAGAACCTCGTGCATCAGGGCCGTCTGCACGGACTTCGCGGCGCGGCTCTGACGCGGCGCATCGACGAAGCGCTGGACAAGGTGCGCCTCGGCGAGCGGCGCGGCGAGCGCATCGAAACGCTTTCCGGCGGCCTGCGGCGGCGTGTCGAGCTTGCCAAGAGTCTGCTGCACCGCCCCCGCCTGCTGCTGCTCGACGAGCCGGGCACAGGGATCGATCCGGGCATGCGCCGCGAGTTCTGGAAACACATCGAAGACCTCAGAAGCGTCGAGGGGGTAACCGTGCTGCTGACCACGCACTTGCTCGATGAAGCCGACAACTGCGATCGGCTGGCGATTCTCGACCGGGGGAAGCTCATCGGCGAGGGCGCGCCCTCCGCGCTCAAAGACGAAATCGGCGATGAGGTCGTTTCCCTCGTAGCCTCCGAGCCGCGCGGCCTGGCGGAACGGTTGCGCCGCGAATTTTCGATTGAAGCGTACGTGGCGGCCGGCGCGGTGCGATTCGAGCACCCCGAGGGGTCGAAATGGGCCGCCCGCATCATGGAAGAATTCGGCCCGCGCATCGAGTCGGCGACCGTCTCGCGGCCCAGCCTCGCGGACGTGTTCATTCGCAAGACCGGGCACGGATTCAACGGAGGACAAGCGGTTTGAGCCCGCCGGCCGTGCATGTTCTGGCGGTCGCCGCGCATCCCGACGACGTTGAGCAGACCTGCGGCGGGACGCTGATCCGCATGGCCGAAAAGGGCTACCGCACGGCGATTCTCGACTTGACCGCCGGCGAGGCGGGCACGCGCGGCAGCAGCGAAGAACGCGCCGCGGAAGCCGCGCAGGCCGCCGCCATCATGCTGGTTGCCGAGCGCCGCAACGCCGGACTGCCGGATGCCCGCCTGGAAAACACTTTCGCAGCCAAGCTGAGGATCGCCGCCGAGATACGCGAGTTGCGCCCGCAAGTCGTGATTCTTCCCTATTGGCAGGCGCGCCACCCGGACCACTACCGCTGCTCGGAATTGGGCTACGAGGCTTGCTTTCTGGCCGGCCTGCGCAAGCTCGAGATCGAGGGCGAGCCGCACCGCCCGCGGAAGATACTTTATGCGTCGATCTATGCGGATGTGAAGCCCAGCTTCGTGGTGGATATCTCGGCGCAGTTCGAAAGGCGGCTGCAGGCGCTGCTCCGTTACCGCTCGCAGTACGCCGACCGCGCCGGCGAGTCCGGCTTGTTTCCGCGCGAGGAAGAGGTTGCCGAGCGCATCCGCGCCGCGGCCCGCGCCTACGGCATGGCGATCGATGCGCGCTACGGCGAGCCTTTCGTCGTCAAGGAGACGATGAGCGTGGACGACATCGCGCGCCTGGATGTCAAGAGCATTTGAGGCCGTTCATTGCGCGGCAGGCGTTGCCGCAGCGTAATCGGCGTCGATGAACTCGACCGGCATGGTCGCTCGAATTTCTTCCAGCTTCGCCTGGATTTTGGAACCCTCCAGCTTGCGCAGAATGTCGGACAACGCTTCCTCGTAGGGTTTCATCCGGATTTCGTTGACCTTGAAGATGTAGAATTTCCCGCCGTCCTTGACGGCTTGGGAAACCTCGCCTTCCTGCAGCGCAAAGACGGCTTCCTTCAGTGCGGCCGGCAGTTGACCGTCCCGGCTCAGCCAGCCGATCTCGCCGCCTTCCTCGGCGGAGAGCTTGTCGTCGGAGTGTTCTTTGGCCAGGGCTGCGAAGTCGGCGCCGGCGCGTATTGCCGACAACAGCTTTTCGGCCTTGTCCCCGGCATCCTGCTCGCTCACCGGAGCGCGCCCGGCGCGCTCGGCCAACTCGGGCAGCGGATCGTACTCGATATGGATCGCCGATACGTTGGACTCGCTGTAATCCCCGGCGTGGTCTTCGTAATACTTTTTCTTTTCTTCGTTGGTAATCGACAGGGCCGCGTTGATCCGGCTCAGATGGCTCTGCGCGAGGAAGTTCAGGCGCAGGAACGCGAACTGCGATTTGTAAGGCTCTTGCTCCAGCAGGCCGGATTGCTCGGATGCGTTGGAAAGCGCCAGAAGATTCGCATAGGTATCGACGAATGCCTTGTTGCCCATGTGCATGACGTTCCGGCGGAACTGCTCGGGCAGGGTGTTGCGAATCCTGTCGAGCTGCTCGGCGGTGTAGCCTTTGCCGCCGATCTTGACAACGATCTCGGCGTCCGCATCCTGGCCGAATAGGGCAACGGACGCCGGAGCGAGCGACAAACACAGTGCAAGGGGGGGAATAAAAAATTTCACGGATCGAATCTCCAGAATCAGGTTTCGTTCGGCGGCCTGCGGCAAGAGACGACGAGCGGCGGCGCGGCTGTAAGCGTTTCGCAGCTTAAATGGCGTTTGGATAGTACCCTTCGCGCGCCTGGACCTTGAGTCCCTTTTGCCGGGCGCGTAATTTGATTTTACGAAATCCTGCAATGGACGGGTCGCGTTTCGGCGAGTAGCCGATGCTGTACTGATTGCGCATCTCCTCGTTGATTTTGTCGAAGATGCCGCTCAGCGTGTTGCGCCTGGTGACTTCGAAGAGGCTTCCGCCGGTATCGCGCGAGATGCGGCGCAGGGCGCCGGATACGCCGACGCCCTGGCCGTAACGCATATAAAAGGCGCGGTCGAAATAGCGGATCGAGAAGATCACGACATCGGCGCGGTGCGCGGCTTCGATTGCCTGGTCGAGCTTCATCTTGCTGCCGGAATCGTTGCCGTCGGAAATGATGACCAGCGCCTTGCGGCCGACCTGCCCCCGGAACATTTCGTCGCAGGCGAGGTAAATCGCGTCGTAGAGGGCCGTGCCGACCGCTCCGCTCGAACCGGTCGGGCCGGGATGCAGGCCGCGCACCGAGCTTTCGACGCGCAACTCGTCGAGTCCGCGCGAGAGCAACTTGCGGGAATCGGTATAGTCTTGCAGCAACTCGACGTTCGAGTCGAAGCTCATCAGAAAAGCGAGGTCTTCGTTTTCGCGCAGGACGGCTTCGAAGAAACGGTACGAGGCGTGCCGCTGGTCTTCGATCAAACGCTCCTGGCTGACGCTGGTATCGACCAACAGGCCGATCGTGATGGGCAGGTCGGTTTGCCGCGCGAAGTAGGAGACGTCCTGGCGCGCGCCGTCTTCTTCGAGAATGAAGTCGTCTTTGGTCAGGCTGTTGACCAGACGGCCTTTGCCGTCCCTGACGGTGGCCAGCAGGTTGACGACCTTGACGTCGAGAGAAAAGGTAGGGCTATCGAAAGGCTCGCCGCCGGCCGCGCGATCTTGCGCAGCGAGCGGAACCGCCGCAGCGGCGGACGCAAGCAACAACGCAAGCAGACGGTTCATCTCTTTGGAAAGACGCTCCGCTTCCGAAGCGGGTTTCCGCAAGACCGATTCTAACAGGGGGCCCGAACGGCCTGCGCCGCGCGGGCGGTTGCTACACTGCGGAGCAAAACGAACGATCGGCAATCCGGAGTTTCAACGGCAGCCGCCATGCGGACGAAGCTTTGTTCGGGAAAGAACTTGTCGATCGGATTCCTGTTCTTGGCGAGGAATGGCGCGCTCCGTTGAAGAGCAGATCGTTTTAAGCCGCGTAGGTGAGCAGTAAGCGATCCGAGACGCGTTCTTGCTCCAGCGTCTGCCCATCCATCTGGAAACGCCGCAGCATCGACCGGCCGCAGTCGATGAAAACCTCCCGTTCGAACAAACCTTGCGGCAGGGGCAGATCGACCTTGCGCTTGCCGGATTTCTTCGTTCCGTCGATGCTCAAAGCTACATAGACCCCCCTGGACTTGCAGTCCTCGATGACCCGAAAAAGGTCGAGCAAGTCGAAGGACTGGGCGCCGTAGAGAATGGCCTGGGTATTGCTGTACGGAGGATCGCAATAGATCAGATCGCCGGGCTTTGCCCTTGCCATGGCTTCTTCGTATTCCAGCAGCAAGAACTGCGTTCCGGCGGTTCGCAGCTTCCACTCGTCCACTCGTTTGGAGAAGCTTTTGGGGTGAATCGGATCGTGAATCCCGCACGGCGTGGACATGCGCCCGTCAGCCTGCCTGAATCGCACGACGCCTCCGTAACACGACCTGCACAGGAAGAGAAGGTCGGCTCCGTTCGGATTCGTGTTGTAGGCGGCCTTGATCTTCTCGTACTGCGCGACCTTCTCTCCGTCCTGCAGGAAAAGCCAGCGGTCGGCATACCAAAGCTTCAGCAACTCGGGATCGGCGGAGAGGGTTTGCCAAATCTCGATGAGGGGATGGAAGCAGTCGGAGGCTATGCCGCGTTGCGGGGCCAGGGTGGCGAGCACGGCGCCGCTGCCGACAAAGGGCTCCCGGTAGGCGCCGATCTTCGCCGGAAAGAAAGAGGCAATCCGATGGGCGAACCGCTGCTTGTTGCCGATCCATTTGAGCAGTCCCGTTTTGAACGGGGCGACCGCGCGCAGGGCGCTGAATGCAAGTTGCCGGCGGACGGCCGTAGCGGCCCACTCGGTTTTTACGGCCGTCGGTTCGGCGCCGGGCCTGGAAGCATCCATCAAGGCATTCTTTGGGGCGCCGCGCAGGTTTCGAAGCGATGGACTGTCAATTGGTAATCAAAGCCTCCGCGGAGCGCGCCCGGCGCGCCGCGCGGCGGTTGGTACACTTTGGAGCGGCATGAAGAAAATTCCGTGGCTGTTGGCGGTTTTGGCGGCGCCGGCGATTCCCGCTCCCGCCGCGCTGCAAAAGCCGAACATCGTTCTTATCGTAAGCGACGACCAGGGCTGGAACGACGTCGGCTATCACGGCTCCGAAGCCCCGACGCCCAATATCGACCGCATTGCCCGCGAGGGAGTCGAGCTCGACCGCTTCTACGGAACGCCGATCTGCACTCCGACTCGCGCGGGCCTGATGACCGGCCGCTACCCCATTCGGTTCGGCTTGCAGCGGGTAACGGTGAAAAGTTGGGGCAAGCGGGCTGTCCCCGAGAACGAAGTTCTGCTGCCCGAAGCTCTGGCCGAGGCCGGCTACAAGACGCGGGCCATGGTCGGCAAGTGGCACTTGGGTTGGGCGCGGCGGGCGCACCACCCGATGAGCCGGGGCTTTACCTCGTTCTACGGGCTGGGCGGCGGCTCGGTCGGTTACTTCACTCTGGGGCGACGCGGCATTCGGGACTGGCATCGCGACTGGGAAGAAAGCCCCGACAAGGGCTACGCGACCACGCTGCTCGGGCAGGAAGCCGCAAGGATTATCGAGCAGGCGAAGCCGGACGAGCCGTTCTTTCTCTACGCGGCGTTCAATGCGGTGCATACTCCGAACGATTATCTGCCGGAGCAGTACGCGCGGTTTGCGCATATAGCGGATGAGAAACGCCGGCAACGCCTGGCGATGGTTGCTTCTCTCGACGCCGAGATCGGCCGCATCCTGAACGCCCTCGACCGCAAGGGACTGACCGACGACACGCTCGTGTGGTTCCTGTGCGACAACGGCGGCAACATTCCCGGCGGCGCCTCGAACCTGCCCCTGCGCGACGGCAAATGGGCAGTGTACGAAGGCGGCATCCGGCTTGCCTCGGCGCTGCGCTGGCCCAACGGCCTCGACGGCGGGCGCAAGCTGATCGAGCCGGTCGGCTATATCGACGTGTTCCCGACGCTGATGCGCGTCGCGGGCGCCTCCGGGCATGGCGGGCAGCCGTTCGACGGCGAGGACGCCTGGGACGTGATTCGCGGCGAGAAAACCCGCGGCGACTGGTTTTTTCATTCGTATTTCCAGGGGCAGCGCATCCCGCAGAACAGCGAGCCCGGGCGAAAAGTCATGTTCGAGCGCAACGCCGTCAACAGCAGGCGCTGGAAACTCGTCCGCCTCGGGCCGGATATGCGGAAAACAGCCAACCCGCGAACCGACGCCACGCTGGAGTTGTACCGCATCGACGAGGATATCTCCGAGCGCCGCAACCTCGCCCGGCAGCATCCCTACATCGTCGAAGACCTGCTGCGGCGGATGACGGCGTTCCGACAGACGCAGAAAAAGCGCCTGGACGCAGTAACGATCCAACCCGGCCCCGACTGGAAACCGACCAGCTTCGCCATCCCGCAAGAGTAAGGCCCGCGCGGCGTAACGCAGACGCTGCATCCGGAAACAAAAGTTGGGGAATCCATACTTGACAAACGGAGGATCGGTGAATGACTGAGAGCAGACGTTCCGAAAACCCGGTTTTCGCGGTCGGCTTCAGGCACGACGGCGCGCTTGAAACTTCACCCGACGGCGCGAATCTCGGCGTGACCCTCCCGCCGCTGCCCGCGGCGCTCGCCTACGCTCTCAAGATCGGCTGACGCAGATGCGCTCGCTCACGCTTTTCGCCCTACTTGGCGTTTCCGTTTCTCCCTCTTTGGCTGCCGAGCGGCCGAATATCCTCTGGATCGTCTTCGAGGACATCAGCCCCGATATCGGCGCCTACGGCGACAAGTACGCCGCAACGCCGCATCTGGACCGCTTGGCAAGGGAGAGCGTGCGCTACACGCGCGCCTTCTCCAACGGCGGCGCCTGCGCCCCCGCCCGCTCGACGCTCATTACCGGAGTCTATCCGCCCTCGATCGGCACGCACCACATGCGCTCGCGCGGCGTTCCCCCCGCGCACATCCGCGGTTTCACCGAATGGCTGCGCGAAGCCGGCTATTACACGTCCAACCATGCGAAGACCGACTACAACTGGGATCCTCCGCAATCGACCTGGGACGTTATCGGCGCCGACTGGCGCGAAGACGGTTGGCGCAAGCGCGGCGAGAAGCCCTTTTTCACGGTAGTGAACATCACCGACACGCACTCCAGCCAGATTTATCACCCTTGGTACGGCTGGCCGGCGCGCCGCGCCGCGCTTGCGGAAAGCCAACGCCACGACCCCGACCGCGCGGAAGTCCCGCCGTATTACCCTGACACGCCCGAGGCGAGGGGAGCGTTTGCGCGCTACGCCGACAACATCAGCTTCGCCGACGGCATCGTGGGGGACGTGCTCGATCAACTGGAAAACGACGGTCTGGCGGACGACACGATCGTTTTCTACTATTCCGACCACGGCCGCGGCATGCCGCGCAGCAAGTCGTTCCTGTTCGAGTCCTCGACGCACGTGCCGCTGCTGATTCGATTCCCCGAGAAGTTTCAGGCGTTGGCGCCCGCGGAACCCGGCGGCGTTGTCGAGCGCATGGCGGCTTTCGTCGATTTCGCGCCGACGGTGCTGAGCCTGGCCGGCATCGAACCGCCGCGGCATTTCCACGGCAGAGCCTTCCTGGGCAAGTACGCGGGCGAGGCCGCGCAATACGTCTTCGGCTACCGCGACCGCATGGACGAGCGCTACGAGTTCATCCGCTCGGTGCGCGGGCGGCGCTTCAAATACATCCGCAACTACTTTCCGCATCTGCCGTGGTTCCACAAGCAGACGCGGCTTTACCCCAGCACCCACCCGGTGGCGGCCTCCTGGCATCGGCTTGCCCGCGCGGGCGAATTGACCGGCGCAGCGCGGATTTACATGGCCGCAACGAAACCGCGCGAGCAGTTGTTCGATCTCGAGAACGACCCGCACGAGCTGCGCAACCTGGCCGGGGATCCGCAATACGAAGACAAGCTCAAGGAACTGCGCGGGGCGCACCGCGAGTGGGTCGTCGCAAAACGCGACTTGGGCTTTCTGCCGGAATCCGACATGTGGCTGCGTTTCGGCGGCGCCGCGGCGGCGGCTGCGGCGGCCGACCGGCAAGCGTATCCAATCGAACGCATTCTCGAAACCGCCGACTGGGTAGGCGGCGGTTCCGAATTTGTCGGGCGGCAGCAGGACCGTCTCGCGGATGACGACCCCACGGTACGCTTCTGGGCGGCGCTGGGGCTGCTCGCCGCGGGCGGCCGAGCGCGGCCCGCCGCAACGGACCTGAGAGCGCGTCTCTACGACGATTCCGCGGCAGTCTCCACCGTCGCGGCTCAAGCGCTTTGCGCTCTCGGCGAGTGCGCGGCGGCTCTGCCTCTGCTGCTCGAGCAGGTGAAGAACGCCGACGAGTGGACAGCCTTGCGCGCCGCCAATGCAATCCACCAGCTTGGCGGCAAGGCCGCGCCGCTGCACGCGGAACTGCGCGCCATGCATGCCGTCGCGGCCAAGCTCGAAGCACGGGACTTTTTTCGGGAAGCGCCGTACGTCCAGTGGGTTCTGCGGGCGCTGTTCCGCGATGCGCAAGCGAACTGAACGGCGCGCATTGTCATTGGCCGGGTGCGGCGGGGGCGTGCGGTCCTTTCTGTCCCGCTCCTCCGACGTCTTCGCCCTCGGCGATCAAATCCGCCAACAGCGCGGCAATTTCGTCTGCGCCGCCGGAAGTTTCTGCTAAAGTTTGAGCCATGCGGATACTGCAAACCTGTCTTCTCGCCGTCGCGCTCTGCCCGATCCCGCAGGCGGCGGCGCAAAACGCGGAGCTTCTTGCCGATGTCGCCATGGCCGGCGCCGAGACGCGCGAGGACGATCTGCCGGTGATCGCCGCGGCGCCGGACGGCTCGCTGTGGTTCGTCTGGATGTGCTACTCCGACCGGCGCGACGAGATCGCCGTCCGCCGCCGGGTAAACGGCGTCTGGGGCAACTTGCAATACGTGCCCAACACCAGCGGAGACGTGTGGCTGCCGCAAGCGGGCGTGGACAGCGCCGGGCGGTTATGGGTCGTCTGGTCGCAGATGCAAGACGGCAACTGGGACATCTACGCCCGAAGCTACGACCCGAGCGAAGAAGCCTGGGGGCGGATGGTCCGCCTGACCGACCATGACCTGCCCGACATCAATCCGCGGCTGGCCGACGACGGCAAGGGGCGGCTGGCGCTGGTCTGGCAGGGGTTCCGCGGGAAGCACGCGAACATTTACCTGAAAACCTACTCCGCCGGCAACGGCTGGTCGCCGGACGTGCAGATTACGGGACGCCCCGCCAACGAGTGGGAGCCTGCGGCCGCGTTCGACTCGAAAGGAACGATCTGGGTAGCCTACGACAGCTACAAAAACGGCAACTACGATGTCTATCTGACGGGGGTCCGCAACGGGAAAATCACCGTGCCCGAGTTGGCCGTCGCCGCAACCGGGCGCTTCGAATCGCGGGCGACCGTGGCGGTCGACGCCGCCGACCGCGTCTGGGTCGCTTGGGAAGCCGGGGGCGCCAACTGGGGCAAGGACACCGGCTACAACATCCGCGACCGGCAGCCCGGCGTGCGTCTCGGCGACGTTCGCGAGGCGCGCATCGCAGCCTACGCCAACGGACGCCTGCAATCTCCCGTCGAACCGCTTCAAAACGCTTTTTCGGCCGGCGAAGGCAAGCCGAAGTGGACCTACCAGCCGCACGTCTTCAGCGACAAGGGCGGCAACGTCCTCGTGGCCGCCAAGCGACTGCTTCGCGTAACCCGCCAGGGAGCCGGCACCCGCGGTTACTGGGAATACCTGCTGACGCGCTACGAGGGCGGCAAATGGCGCGAGGCTCAGCCCTTTCCGCACAGCTTCGGACGTTCGAGCACCCGCATCGACGCGGCGAACGCCGCCGACGGCAGCATCTGGTTCGCCTGGCCGACCGACAACCGCACGACGGCCTACGCGCACCGCCCGATTCTGGGCGAAGCGTGGGCCGGCCGGCTCGAACCGCTCGACGCAGCCCCGGCGCCGGAACTGACGGCTTTCGCCAACGAGGAAGTCGAAGTCAAAGCCTGGCATCCGAACGAAGCGGCCGACCTCGACGCCATCCGCGGCTACCGCACCACGGTTCACGGCCGCCCGGTGCAAATCGTCCGCGGCGACTTTCACCGCCATACCGAATTGAGTTGGGACGGCGGCGGCGGATACGACGGCTCATTGCAGGATTTCTACCGCTACATGATCGACGCCGCGGCCATGGATTTCGGGGCGTCCACCGATCACCAGGGCGGCGCCTACGACTACTGGTGGTGGTACTCGCAGAAGATGACCGACATGCACCACTTGCCGGGGGCGTACACCTCGGTCTTCGGCTACGAGCGCAGCGCCCACCAGCCCGACGGCCACCGCAACATATTCTTTGCCGACCGCGCGGGCGAAGTCGTCCCGTTCTACATGCGCAACGATGCGCGCTACGCGCTGGGCAAGAACCCGATAGGGGACATACCGGGCGTCGGCTCGCAAAACCTCGTCCGCGACGATACCAAGCATTTGTACGAGGCCGTCCGCCGCATGGGCGGCATCGCGATCTCGCACACCTCCGGCACGCGCATGGGCACCGATTGGCGGGACAACGATCCGGAGATCGAGCCGGTCGTCGAGATCATGCAGGGCGCCCGCACGAATTACGAATACGTCGGGGCGCCGCTGTCGGCCAAAAGCGGCGAGCCGGCCGACGCTCCCGGCGGCTACGAGCCGGTCGGCATGGTGCGCAACGCCTGGAACAAGGGTTATCGGCTGGGGGTCACGGCGAGCTCCGACCACGGCTCGACGCATTATTCCTACACGATGGCGTATGTTGACCGCACGACGCGCCAGGGCATCCTCGACGCCATGCGGCGCAGGCACACCTACGGCGCAACCGACAACATTCTGTTGGACGCGCGCATGGGCGATCACTTCATGGGCGATGAGTTCCGCACCGCCGTACCCTTGCCGCTGAAAATAAGAGTGCGCGGCACGGTTGACGTGGAGAAGGTCGTTATCATGCGCGGCGACCGGACCCTGCACGTCCAGACGCCGGGCGCGCAGGAAGTCATGTTCGAGTATCTCGACCGCAGCGCGCGCCGCGGCATGGGCTTGCAGTATTACTATGTCCGCGTCGAACAATCCGACGGCAACGTTGCCTGGGGCAGCCCCTTCTGGGTGAATTATTAACCCGCCGCGCCGCAGCCGGTAAACTAACCGACCGATGGCAGCCCCTTGCCCACGGCTTTTTCTGATCGACACGTTCGGCCTGATTTTCCGCGCTTTCTACGGCCGCGCGCGCTCTGCATTGCCTTCGATGCAAACCGCCGCGGGCCTGCCGACCGAAGCGGTGTACGTCTTCGCCAACATGATCAACAGGCTCATCGGCGAGCACAGGCCGGAGTACATCGCGGCCGTGTGGGAGGGCCGCGGCCCTACCTTTCGCGACGAGATATTCCCTGAGTACAAGGCCAACCGCCAAGAGACGCCCGAAGATCTCTTGAAGCAGTTGCCCTACATCGAACGGCTGCTCGATGCGCTCAACGTGCCGACGCCGGCCGAAGACGGCTACGAAGCCGACGACACCATCGGCTCGCTCGCCAAGCAGGCGTCCGCGCGCGGCATCGAGGCGCTCATCGTCAGCTCGGACAAGGATCTGATGCAACTCGTCGGGCCGAACGTACGCGTGATGAACCCGATGAAAAACGATGCCGTTTACGACGAGGCCGGCGTCGAGGAGTTCATGGGCGTCAAGCCGCCGCAGGTCGCCGACCTGCTGGCGCTGAAGGGCGACTCGGTCGATAACATTCCCGGCGCTCCGGGCATCGGCGACAAGGGCGCCCGCCAACTGATTGCCGACTACGGCAGCGTGGAAAACGCCATCGCTCATGCCGCAGAAGTCAAACGCAAGACCTACCGCGAAAGTCTGCAGAACAACGCCTCGCAAATCGAGCTCAGCAAGAAACTCGCAACCATCGCGACCGACGGCAAGCTGCGGCTCGACCTCGACGCGCTGGCGCTGCGCGAGCCCGACCGCGCGAAGCTCGGCGATTTCTACCGCGAGGTCGAATTTCGGAGTTTGCTCAGCAAGCTCGAAGGCTCGCCGGCGGCGGATCCCGCGGCCGAAACGATCGAGCGCCACCCGGAATCGGCCGCGGATCTCGAGAGTTGGCTGGAAGAGGCCGGCGGCCCCGTCGCGGTATATGCGGACACGCGGTCAGCCGGCGGCCCGTACGACGGCGGCATCGCCTTCGCGTCGAAGCGCGGGGAAGCATGTTTGTTGCCGGCGGAAGCGATTTCCACCGCCAAAACGTTCCTCGAGGACGAACGCCCGAAGATCGTCCACGACTGGAAATCGACGATTCACGCGCTCGACAGGCACGGCATCGGCCTCGCCGGCGTAACGGACGACACGATGACGGCGGCGTTTCTCGTCGATTCGAGCCGCACCGACTATTCCTTGGCCAAGACCGTCGGCCGCCGCCTGGGGGTCCCTTTCGACGAGAGTCCGCCGCGAGCGGTCGGATTCGTCCGTGAACTCAGCGAGTTGTTGCAGCCCGAGCTCGACCGTCTGCATCTGCGCGAGATCTACGGCACGATGGAACTGCCGCTCGCGCCGGTTCTCGCGCGCATGGAGTCCGCCGGCGTCCTGCTCGACAAGGCCGCGCTGGGGGAACTGTCGCGCGATCTGGGCGGCAAAGTCGCCGAGCTCGAAAGAGAGATTCACGAGTTGGCCGGCAGGCCCTTCAACATCGGCTCTCCCAAGCAACTGGCGGAGGTTCTTTTCTCCGATCTGGGGCTGCCCATACCCGGCAAGCGCGGCAAGAGCGGGACGCCGTCCACCGCATTGGAAGTGCTCGAAAGCCTGGCGGACAAGCACCCCATTGCCGTCAAGATGCTCGATTACCGGCAGTTCACCAAGCTGAAAAGCACCTACGTCGATGCGCTGCCCGAAGCGGTCAACGCGGCGACCGGCCGGCTGCACACGACCTTCAACCCGACGGGCTCGGCGACCGGCCGGTTGTCCTCGTCGAACCCGAACCTGCAAAATATCCCCGTGCGCACGGAGTACGGCCGGCGCATCCGCGCCGCGTTCGTCGCCGGCCCCGGCCGGCAGTTGGTCGCCGCCGATTATTCGCAGATCGAGTTACGCGTGCTGGCGCATCTGTGCGCCGACAAAACCCTTACCGATGCGTTCCGGCGCGGCGAAGACATCCACACCCGCACCGCCGCCGAGGTGTTCGGCATCGCGCCGCTGCTGGTCGGGCCCGACGAGCGCCGCAAGGCCAAGGCGGTGAACTTCGGCATCATCTACGGCCTTAGTCCGTTCGGGCTGGCCAAGCAACTGGGCATCCCCCAGCGCGAGGCCCGCGAATACATCGACCGCTACTTCGAGCGCTATGCCGCGGTCAAGAAATTCGTCGACAAGACCATCGAAGCCGCGCGCAAGACCGGGTTCAGTAAAACGATGTTCGGACGCCTCCGGCCGATAGGCGATCTCGACAGCCGCAATCCGAGCGCCCGCGGCGCTGCCGAGAGAATCGCGGTCAACTCGCCCATTCAGGGCGCCGCCGCCGATTTGATCAAGTTGGCCATGCTGCGCGTGGACGAGCGCTTGCGCCGCGAACGCCTGCAAGCCCGCATGTTGCTGCAAGTACACGACGAACTGCTGTTCGAAGCCCCGGAGAACGAAGTCGAGACGATCGGCAACCTGGCCAAGGAGGAAATGGAAGGCGTGGCCGAGCTCAACGCGCCGTTGATCGCGGATATCAAGGCCGGGCCGAACTGGCGCGATATGGCGCGTGTGGGTTCGCGCCGTTCGTGAGCGCCTCGGCGCTGCTGCGCTGCATGAACTCCCAGGAGCTTTTCACGGCCTCTTCAAGCGTCCGCTCGGCCCGCCAGCCAAGCCGCCGGTTGGCGAGAGTCGGGTCGGATACGCGAACCGCCGCATCCCCGTCTCTGCGCGGGCCTATCACGGTCGGAATCCGGCAGCCCGTCACGCGCTCGGCCGCGGCGATCACTTCCTTGACCGAATAACCGCGGCCGACGCCGAGATTGTACTGCCCGGCCAATTCCGCGGGAGCGTCCAAAGAAACGATGTGGGCATTCACCAAGTCTTTGACATGGATATAGTCTCGAACGGCAGCGCCGTCGGCCGTCGGATAGTCGTCGCCGTGAATGACCACGGATTCGCGTTTGCCCACCACGGCTTCGAGCACCGAAGGGATCAGGTGGGTCTTCGGCTCGCGGCGCTCGCCGCGGCCGCCGTCGGCTCCGCAGACGTTGAAATAACGAAAGACAAAGGCTTCCATGCGATGGACCTTGCGGTACCACTCCAACGCCTGCTCGAACATCAGCTTGGATTCGCCGTAGGGATTGGCCGGCTTGAGACGGCTGGTTTCCGTGAGCGGTTCGTATGCCGCGTCGTCGTAAATCGCGGCGGTGGACGAAAAGACGAAGCGCCGTACGCCGGCGGACTGCGCCGCATGCAGGAGGTTGAGGCCGCCGACAACGTTATTGTCGAAATAGATTGCCGGGTTGCGCATCGATTCCGCGACAAGGATGTAGCTTGCAAAGTGCAGCACCGCTTCGATAGGCAACTCGGCGAACGTGCGTTTGAGCGCCGCGGAGTCGATGAGGTCCGCCTCGCGAAAAAGCGCGCCCTCCGGGACCGCGTCGCGGTACCCGCGGGACAAGTTGTCGTAAACGCATACTTCCCTGCCCTGACGGACAAGCGCGGCAGCCGTGACCGAACCGATATACCCGGCGCCCCCCGTTACCAGAATCATCCCCTCATCCCCTGGAGCTTCACTGATTAGGTTACCTTACCCACTTTACTATAGCGCGGCGAGGCCGCTGCGCAGGACGGCGGAGAGCGCAGGTCAGATATGCCACTCGATCGTGTCCCCATTGAAGCGGGTCTCGACCTTTCGCGCTCCCTCCCTGGGCGGCGCCTTATCCTCGGCCCAGTCGTCGAACGCCTGCTTCATTTCCCGCACCCGTTGCGGATGCTCGGCCGCAAGGTCTTTCGCTTCGCCGGGGTCTTTCTCGACATCGTAGAGCCGCGTCAGGTTCGTCTCCGACAGCAACAGCTTCCACGGGCCTTGGCGCGCCGCGCGGTTGGGACCCGAGCGCCAAAAGAGGCATTCATGGGGAAGCCCCTGTTTTTCGCCTGCGACGTAGGGTAAAAGGTTTACGCCGTCCAGCCGATACCCGCTGAGATCTTCCGCGCCCGCCGCCGCCAGCACGGTAGGAAAGATGTCCAGAGAGCTAACGGGCGGCCGGTACTTCCCGCCGCCTTCGAGCCGCTCTTTCCATTGCATGACGTAGGGCACGCGGATGCCGCCTTCGTACAGATTGCGCTTGTGGCCGATGAACGGCTTGTTGCGCTTGCCGTCCACGTCGCTGGATTTCGCCGCGCCGTTGTCGCTGATGAAAATGACCAGCGTGTTTTGCTCGAGGCCGTGCTCCCGCAGCTTGGCGAGGACGGCGCCGACCCAATCGTCAAGCGCGCCGATCATCGCCGAGTAGATGCGCAACGTTTCGTTTTCGACGTGCGGGAATCGCTGGTAGTACTTGTCGATCGTTTGAATCGGGCCGTGCGGGGCATGGAACGCCAGATAGAGAAAGAACGGCTCGTCTTTGTGGCGCTCGATGAAGTCCACGCCCGCGCCGCCCAACGTGTCAGTCAAGTACCGATCCATCGGGATGCGCTCGCGTCCGCGGAAAAGCGCGCGGGGCCGGTCGGAAGCGTCGGGTTCTCCCGTATCCTCGTAACCCGGAGCGATGCGCGCGTGGGGCCAGGCAGGATCGACAAAGCGCGAGCCGGAGGGCATTCCCAGGAAAGAATCGAAGCCGCGGTCGAGCGGATGATGCCCGCGGTCCATGCCCAACTGCCATTTCCCGACGGCCCCCGTTGCATAACCCAACGGCTTCAACGCGCTTGCAATCGTCGTTTCGCTGACCGGCAGCATCTTGCGGGGCGCTCCGATCGGGCCTACGGTCTGGGAATTGAGCTCTTTCCCCCAACGCTGTTGATAGCGCCCGGTCATCAGCCCCGGACGCGACGGGTTGCAGACCGGCGCGGTCACGTAGCCGGAAGTAAACCCGATTCCGTTCGCGGCGATCGAGTCGATATGCGGCGTCGGGATGTCGCCGCCGTACCACGAGACGCTGCCGTAACCGAGATCGTCGGCAAAGAGGATCACGATATTGGGCTTGCCGGTCTCGGCTGCGCAGGCCGCAAGGCCCATTGAGAGACAAGCAGCGGCCCAGAGGAGCCGCCTCCGGGCTTGCGGCGCAAACTTGTTCCCCGTCGCTGCGAACATCGCTGACCTCCCGCGCGGCTTCAGTATATCCCGGCCATCGCGTCAAGCCGGGATATCGCGGATGACATGCCCGTGAACGTCGGGCAGTCCCTCGCGGCTATCGACGCGCAGACCGGCGATCGGCGCCTGCGCCTCCCGCGGGACTTTCATCCCAAACCGTCATCGCGGTTGCTCGCCGCCGACCCAGGTCGGCGACGACCACGCCCGCGCGCCGTCAAGCTGCTCCACCCTGACGTAATAATAATCCCCGTGCGTCGCCTTGCCGGTGTCCACGAACTCGAAATCGTAGTCCAGGGGCTGTTCTTCGCCGATGAGCTGCAGGACGATCTTGTCGGGGTCGCTGCCGAACGGCGTCGGCTTGACGACATGCCCCGCGGCAAGCTCGCCCAGCTTCACGGTTAGCGTTTGGCCGGGAATCGTCATCAGCGGGCGTATCGGGATCGGCGCTTTGCAGCATTCCTCGGCTTCGTCCAGACGGATCGCGATTTCGGTCGCGGGGCTCGCGCCGGCGAGCTCCAGCATCAGCGTGTCCGCGCGGCCGCGGGTCCGAGTCAGAAACTTCACGACGTTGCCCGCGGCGGAGGCGAATTCCCGGTGCAGGTTGTCGAAGTTGAGCGCGCGCAGACTCGTCAGCTTGGCGTTCGCGACGCGCAATTCGCCCTTCCAGAGGCGGTAGGGCCGCGGATTGTCGCGGAAGAAAGGCTCGGACGACGACTCGAAGCCAATGACCACGCGGCTCTTGCTTTGCAGGGTCGTCTGCGACGGACGCTTGACGTAAACCACCTCGCCGTTCTTCACGACCGCGGCCTCCGTGATGGGCGCCGTGCCCATTACCCGCGCCCGAATGCGGCGTTGCGTCGTGAACGGAATGCGCTTGCCCATGCCCGCGCCGTTCATTTCCATGTCGATCAGGATGCGCTGCGCCGACGTCACGGCGTAAGACCGCCGCTCCTTGAGCGCGTCGAAGATCGCGTCGGTCGTCTTCTCCGGCGCCATTACCGCCGCCAACCCCCCGAATTGCTGCAACGGCGTCGAGGCGCTGGAGGCGGAGACCGAACTGTAGCCGGGTTTCGACCGATGATCGTCCGAAGCGGCGATAAAGCCGATCTGCCGGCCGTTCCTGAGGTAGTAGTTCCCAAACCACTCGAACGTGCCGTGCATCGACATGATCTCGACCAGGTTTTCGATATCGGGATCGTTGCGGCGCCAATCCCCCGCCTGGTGCGCATGCGGGATGGCGATCACGTCGCGGGAGGCGTAACGGGCGCGCAAGCCCTGATAAAGAGACGACAAATCGGGGGCGATTTGCTTGCCCACGCGGGCGCTCTTCGAAGAACGGAAAAATACGTTGTGATGGCCGCCTTGCGCGCGGGGCACGGACCATTCGTAGCCGAGAAAGGCGATAAACCGACCCGGCTGCGTGTAGCGCTCGACCGCGCGCTGCATCGCCCTCCACTCGGCGTCGTCGAGCCACGAGTCGTGCTCGGAAATACCCATGAAGTCCAGGCGGGCGTCGTCGCGGCCGTAGCGGTACGACCCGTCGAGCGAGCCCTGGCCCTCAGCCATCGCCGTGTGCGTGTGCGTTTCCCCCCAGAACACGCGGTAGGGAGGATTCTTGCGCACCCAGACCGGATTGCTGCGGCCGCCGATCTTGCCGTCGGCGGATCGCACTTCGTAGCGAAACACCCCTTCGCGGTCGAGCGCGAGACCCTCGAGAACGTTGAGCGCCGGTTCGCCGGCCGCCAAAGTCCTCACCTGTTTTCCGTTGACCGTAACCGCCGCCACAGGCGCGCCTCCGGTAGCGCGGTTGTATATCTTGTCTTCCCAACGGATCGAGACATCGAATTTCTCTCCGGGCTCGACCACGGAAGGGGCGACGACGCTGACGCCGCTCGCCGCGCCTCCCGCGACCCGAAAGCCGGGCCAGGCGGGCGTCAAAAAATTTCCGCTGCCGTCAAGGTCGATATACAGCGGCAGCAATACCTGATCGCTCTCGAACGACTGCTGCCGCCAGCCTTTCGATCCGCCGGAGCGGTCTCCGTAAACGACGGTCACCGTGTCGCCCGGGTCGAGCCGGCCTTCCGCAACCTTGAAAGACGGCAAGTCAGCGGGACTGCGGAAACCTCCGTGCATGCCGGACCAGGAAGTCACCGTCTCGATCAGGCGGACATGCGGATTCGACGTCTTGGCCGAGACGTAATGATCCGCGCCGGGGTCGCTGCCCTGCAGCCTCCCGGCGTCGCTCTGGAGTTGACGCGCAACCATAATCGTCCCGCCCTGCTTGACCGGCCGCGCACCGACGGCGTAGGTCTGCTCGATGGTCCGCCACGATCCCGCCGCGACCGGCTCGTCGATCTTGAGCGTTACTTTGCCCAAGGCGCGCGGTTCTTCGTCCTTGAGCGCAAACTCGTAGCCGAAGCGGTCGATGTCCCGCAGGACGGCCGGCGGCGGCGCCGGTCCGCCGCGTTTCCATTCGTTGAGCGCGCGAACGGCGTTGCCGATGCTGCGCGTTGCGTTTACGGGCACAGGCCCCCCGGTGAGCGAATAGGCGTTGATCCACCGCCAGAGCGTATCCGCGCGGCCGTCGAGGTTGTCCGCGGTCGTCCGCTCCCCGCGCAGGGCGGTTTTGAACGCCTCGACATCCCGCCGCAATGCCGCGGACAAGTAGTCGTCTCCGCCGGCGCGCTGCGCCGGGCTTGGCGCGAGCAGCGCGAAGACGCCCGCGGCCAAGAAACCCGCTGCGGCGAAGATGCTTCCCGAAAGACTTCTTTTCATCGCCTGGATTATAACCGCGGCGGCCGGCCGGCCCTGTGCTACAACATTCAATAAGCCATGCAGAAAAACAAGATCAAGGCCGTTTTGCAGACTGGGGGATCCGTTCTGGGCACCTGCATTACGGACTGCTTCAATCCCGAGATCGTGATGGCGGTCAAGGCGGCGGGACTCGACTTCTTTTTCATCGACAGCGAGCACGCGCGGACGGGTTTCGACGACATCCAGAACTTCGTTCGGGTCGCCAAGTCCGCCGGAGTCGTACCCTTGGTGCGCGTGCCGCAGGCGGAGTACTTCTTTCTGGCGCGCACGCTCGACGTCGGCGCGATGGGCGTGATCAACCCGCGGACGGAATCCGTCGACGAAGTCAGGAAGATCGTTGAATGCATGAAGTTTCCCCCGAAGGGCCGCCGCGGCTACGGCTTGCGCAGCATCGTGACCGATCTCGACTTCAAGGGCGCGGCCGCCGAGATGCAATCGGCCGACGAAGAGTCGATGGTCGTGATCCAGATGGAAACGCAGCCCTGCGTGGACGCCATCCATGAAATGGTCGCGGTCGAAGGCGTGGACGCGACGATGGTGGGGCCGTTCGATCTATCGGTATCGCTGGGCATTCCCGGCGACTTCGAGAACCCCGTCTTCTGGAGGGCGTTCGACCGCATGGTGGACGCCTGCAACAAGGTCGGCGTCGCGCCGGGCGTTCACTTCGGCAATACCCGCATGCTGAAGCGGGCGCAGGATCACGGGGCGCGGTTCCTGGTGTGCGGCACCGACATGTCGGTGCTGCTGAACGGCTTCAAGGCGATGGTTGCGCAAATGGACGTTCGCGCGGACGAGCCCGCGGCCGCCGGCAAAACGGGCGGGTACATGTAATGCGGCCCGTCCGCTGGGGCGTTCTCAGCACCGCTAAAATCGGTACGGGCAAGGTCATCCCGGCGATGCAGCGGGCGGAACTCTGCGACGTCGCGGCGATCGCCTCCCGCGATATCGAGAAGGCCAAGGCGGCGGCGGACGCATTGGGCATTCCCCAAGCCTACGGTTCCTACGCCGAGTTGCTGGCCGATCCGCAAATCGAAGCGGTGTACAACCCGCTGCCCAACCATCTCCACGTTCCGCTTTCCCTGCAGGCGGCCGAGGCCGGCAAGCACGTGCTCTGCGAAAAGCCGTTGGCCTTGACCGCCGCGGAGGCGCAAACGCTCGTCGAGGCCCGCGACCGCACCGGCGTGCTCATCCAGGAAGCGTTCATGGTGCGTTATCACCCGCAGTGGAGGCGCGCCCGCGAACTGGTGCGGTCGGGAGCGGTCGGCGAGTTGCGCGCCGTGCAGGGGCTGTTCAGCTACGACAACCGCGACCCGGGCAACATCCGCAACATGGCGGCAATCGGCGGCGGCGGGCTGTACGACATCGGCTGCTATCCGATCGTCGGCGCGCGGTTTTTGTTCGCCGCGGAGCCGACCCGCGTAGTCGGCTTGATCGACCGCGACCCCGAGTGGAAGATCGACCGGCTGACGACGGCCATCCTCGATTTCCCGAACGGGCAGGCGAGCTTTACGTGCTCCACCCAACTGGCGCCCTACCAGCGGATGCAAATCTGCGGAACGAAGGCGCGCATCGAGATCGAAATCCCGTTCAACGCCCCCGCGGACAAGCCGTGCCGCATTTTTATCGACGACGGCAGCCGCTTGGGCAACGCGGGCATCGCGGTCGAAGAGTTTCCCGTCAGCGATCAATACGCCGAGCAGGGCAATGCGTTCTCGCGCGCGATCCGCAGCGGCGAGCCGCTGGAATTTCCCCTCGAAGACGCCGTGCAGGGGATGCGCATCATCGACGCCGTGTTCCGTTCAGCGGAATCCGGCAATTGGGAGCGGCCGTAGGCGCCGCGCCGTCCCCCGGCGGCCGGACCGGGCCTTGAACGCTCAGCCGCCGTCCACTCCCTTGAGGATCGACCAGACGCGCCGCTCGCTGAGTCGGTATTTCTGCGCCAGACGCGCCGCCGAGACACCCGAGTCGTAGAGCTTGCGGATCTCGGCGTCGCGCGCGGCGCGCAGCACGGCGTCCATTTTGGCGATGTAGAGGCGCACGCCGGCGAAGTGCCGGATGAACCGCGCGGCCGGCTCGCGGCCCAGCAGGGCGGTCAACTCGTGGTCGTCCCGCCAGCGGCGCGGCACGTGTACATGCGTGCCGCCGTAGCGCTCGACCAACGTCAAGGTTCCCTGCCGGCCGAGCAGATCGTGGATTTCCCGCAGCGTCGGCGGCAATCGCCAGGCAATGGGGCGCGAAGAGTCGAGAGTGGATAGGTCGCAGGCCGCTGCCGTCATTTTCGTCTCCCTTTGCGGCGGGCGTCGTAACTGAGCGCGGCGACGACCTTGCGCAGTTGTTCGGGCGTCGCCCAGGCCAGCGGGGCGCGGTGAGGATGACCTGTCATGCGCTGCAGGATGGCCTCGGCGTAGGCGTCGGGACGGCTTTCGAGCAAGGCGCGGATTTTCGCTATGAGCCGGCGTTTGTCCGGCGCGGGGGCGGGGATTTTACGGCGGCCGCGCAGAAGGTCGAGCGTTTGGGCGCGGCCGCGCGCGTCAAGGTCAGCGGCGGAACGGACGCCGGCGACGGCATACAACATGTCGCGGTAGGCGTCGTCCGCCAGTCCGGCCTGCCGGGCGGCGATATGGATGGCGGCGAGCTCGCGGCGCCGGAGCTCGGCCTCGGCGCGGCTGCGCGCGGGCGGCGGTCCGCCGCCGGGGGCGGGGGGATGCGCGGCGGTCACGACTGCGCCTCCTCGCCGTCCAACTCGGCGAGCATGGCGTCGACCAGCTTGTCGAGGTCCGCTCCGGCGGCGGCGATGACGATTTCGTCGTCCACGGCGGCGACCGAGACGCCGATGGCGGCCAATATCTTGGCATCGAGGCGCTTGAGGGCGGCGCGGTCGAGGTTTTCCCTGACGCGCACCAAGTCGGACTCGCGCTCGGGGTACAGCTTGCGGATGCGGGCGATGCAGCGGGACTCGTCGCATTCGATGCGGCCGGGCCGCTTGCGATAGCCGACCTTGACGCCTTCGAGGGCGCGGGTGCGCGGTCGTTCGAACAATCGGGGATTGGCTTCGACGGCTTCGTACAGCGCGGAGCGGGCGGACGAGACCTCGGCCGTCCGGGCGCGCAGAGCGCGCAGCCGGGCGCGCAGCGCTTGACGCTGCAGGGCGCGGATCTGCTCCGTCGTCTGCGCAAGCCGCTCGCGGGCGGCGGCGTAAGCGCGGCACAGGTCGGCGATCTCGGCGATGGTCATCGCGTTTCTCCCGTCAGGTCTTTTTGGGCCGCGGCGACGTGGCGCAACTCGATCTTGGCCGCGGCGCGGCGCGGCGAGCCGGCGGCATCCGTTTTTTCGTCCGCCGGCGGAGGCGAGCCGGAAGCGAGCAGCGCCGCCAACCGCAAGGTCTTGGTCAGCCCGCGCAGGGCGCCGGGCCGGCGGGCGATATCGAGGGCGGCGGCGCGGACGGCGGCATCGCTCAAGCCCCAGGCGGCGAGCAGAGCGTCGACGTCGCCTTGCCCGGCGCGGGAGAAGCGGACGCGGCGGCCGATGCGGCTGAACAACTGGGCGTACTCGGCGGAGCGGGAGCCGCCGGTCAAGCGGACATAGAGACTCTCGCCGCCCAACAGCGCAAGTCCGACGCCGCTGCCGTCATGGATGCTGCGCAGTCCCTCCAGCGCGCGGGCGCCGAGGTGCTGCGCCTCATCGACGATCAGCAGCCCGTGCGAGCCATGCAGCCGTTCCAGCAAGTCGGCTTCGAGTTGCGCCGCGCGGACCTGCCGCGCAGACGCCGGGAGCAACCCGCAAGCGGCGGCGGCGCGTTCGAGGCACGGCCCCAGCGCCTGCGCGGCGGGGGTCATGGTTGCAGTCCAGACGTTGGGCCGCTCGGCGGCATAGGCGCGGGCGGCAAGGGTTTTGCCCATGCCCGCGCCGGCGTAAACGACGACCAGGTCGGCGGCCATTTGCGCCCAACTCAAGGCGGCTGCGATGCGTCGCGCAGCAGGCGTCTCGACATACGCCGGCGCGGCGGGCAGTTGCGCGGCCAGCGCCGCCTGTTCGGCGCGCGCGTCGAGCCAGCGCGCAACCTTGGCCTCGACCGCCGCCGTCTGTCCGCGGTATTTGTCGGCCAGCCATTGGCTGAGCGCCGAGTCGGAGAGGCCGATCTGTTGCGCGGCGCGGGCCTGCGAGAGACCGCCCGCGGCCAGCGCCGCCCGCGTGCGCCGCAGCAGGCCGGGGTCGGCGGCATGCTGCCGGGCAGCGGCTTGCGAGCCGTTGCGGACGGTCGGCGGCGCCGCTTGGGCAGCAGTGTCGCCGGCCTGGGCAGCAGTCATGGGCGCACATCCCGCGCCTGCCGGCCGGTGGTCCACGATTCGCACGCCTCCCAGGCGGCCCGGACGCCGTCCTCGCGTCCCGCCTCGCGGACGCGGTCCGCCCGCGCCCCGAAGCCCCAGACGTAGCCGGCAATCAATCCGGCGAGCAACCATCTCCATTGCATCGTTCGCACTCCTTTCCATGCCGGCCGCGCGTCTTTGCGGTTCGCGGCCCGTGACTTCATTGCGCGCCGCCCTGCTCCGCCGCCATAGCCAGAATGAGGTCGTCCGCCCAGAGCGTCAGGTCTTCTTCCGCTGCGCGGGCCGGCGCCTGCTCCGCGCCGGGGAACTCGACGACCGTTGCGTCCGCAGGCGGCGCCGAGCAGCCGGAGCGGGAAGGCAGAGAGCGCACCGCCTCCAAGACGTCGAGACGCTGCTCGGCGCGGGCGATTTCTTTCACGGCGCGCAGCTTGCGGCGGCGGGCGCGGGCGTGCTCGCGTCCGGCAACGGCATCGCCGAAGCCGGCGGCGCGGATGCATCCGGCGGCGCACAGGTAGCGGCCGTCCAGGGTGTATGCGTGGACTTCGTCGTGCAGCCGCGCAGGGTCGTAGCGCACGGCGATTCGGCGTCCGGCGAACTGCAGCAGGGCGTCGGCGCCGTAACGGTTGCGCCGGCCGGCCTGCGCAGCAGTATTTGCGGCCTGCGCAGCAGTGTTTGCGGTCTGCGCAGCAGCGCCGGCGGCGAGCGTCACCGTCCCGTCACGGGCGACCCGCGCGCCCTCGGCGGCCAGCATGCACATGCGCATCTGCTCGGCAGTGGGAAAGCGGGCGGCGGAAGCGCGGTACGATTCCTCCCAAGCTTGGTCGAAGCTGAGCTGCCCGGCGCAGATCTCGGTGCGGCGGCCGGGCCGCGCGTTCCAGACGCGGATACCCTCGTCGAGGGCGCGGCGGGAAGCGGCGGCAGGCGCAGCGCGGGCGCCGTAATTGTCCGGTTTGGCATTGGGCGCAGATCCCGCGCAGGCGCCGGCCAGCAGCGGGTGGCGGTCGACGACCTCGCCCAGGCCGCCGATGCCGAAGGCGCGCTCGACCGGCTTGGCCTGCCCCCAGCCGCGGCCGGCCTGGACGCTGGTCCAATGGATATCGATGCCCAACGCGGGCAGCAGGCCGAGCGGGTCGTCCTCGCGCGGCCGCCAGCGGTAGCGGGTGGGGGCGCCGCCGGTCAGCCACTTGTTGGCCGCGGCGCGGGTGTTGTCGATGACGGCGGCGGCGGGGATGCCGTAACGGCCGATCAGGTCGCCGAGGGACAGCCGCACCAACCCGCCGTGCTCGGTTTCCCCGCTCCTCCAGGCCAGGATGCGGCGGGAGTAAACGTCCGCCCAGACCCAGGTTACGGGCCGGAATACGCGCCCGTCCGCGCCGCGAACGAAGACGTTGTGGCGGTAACCGTCACCGCAAATCCACTCACCCGGACGCAGGTCGCGTACGCTGCGCTGCTGTGCCGGATAGCGCCGCAGCAGGGCATGCTCGCCCTCGCGCAGCAGCACGCGTTCTTCGACGGGCAGATTGCGGATGCGGCGCGCGATGATGCGCCGAGAGGGCACGGTCCAGCCGTGCTCGCGGGCGGCTGCGAGCAGGCGGTCGTAGCAAGCGGCGAGGGTGGGCTGCTCGGGCCGCAGATAGTCGGCGCGGAGATAGTCCCAGGCGCGCGGGTCGATCGGGGTTTTGGCGCGGCCGCGATAATTGGGCAGCAGCGCGGGCAGCCAGTCGGCGCGGTCGTAGCGGCGCACGGCGCAGCGCCAGCGGCGCAGCGTCCGCCAACTCGTTTTCCGCTTGCGCGGACCGGAACAATCGTCAGACTCGGCGGCGGCGCGCAGCGCCCGGGTCAGCGGCCGGCCGGCATCCACGAGAGCTTCCGCCCGCAACAGCAGGGCGTGACGGCGCTGCGCTTCGGCCTTGGCCTTTGCCGGCCGGCGCGCGTAGGAGTTCCACAGCGATTCCCGGTCGTAGGCGAAACGAGCCGCGGGTTGCGGGCCGCCGGCATCGGGTCGGGCCGCTGCTTCGGAGTCGGGCCGAGAGAGCGCTTGACGGACATCGAGAGGGAGGTCAGAGAAACGATACAGGCGACGCTTGCCGCCGTGGAATGCGCTCTGCGAGTAGGGCCAGCGCCTGCGCGCGGCGCGTTGCTGCACGGCCTGCCTGCTGATCTGCAGCGCGGCGGCGATTTCATGAGCGGTGAAGGCGCGGTCCGCTTCACTGTCTTGCGCAGCGGTGTTTTCAGCCTGTGGAGCAGTGTTTCCGGCCTGCGCAGCAGTGTTTCCGGCCTGCGCAGCAGTGTTTCCGGCCTGCGCAGCAGTCACGTCGTTTGCTCCGCGGCAGGTTTCGGACGCGGGAGGCCGGCGGGCCGGGCCGGGTCTGCCGGCCGGTGTTCCGAGAGATAGCGGACGACGCGGGCGGCACGGCGCGCAATGGTTTCGCCGCTGCCGGCCGCCGGACGCGAAACCGTAGAGCGGCTGCGCTGCTTGCGCCGGGCGAAGATTTTGCAGATTGCGATCAGGCATCTTTCTGTGTTAATCATAACACGATCATGTTATTTTCAACACAAAAGCTTGGCAGAGACACGATTTCCGGCCAAGACCGAAGCGTTTCAGTAGGCGCGGACGACGCGCGCAGGCCGCGAGCCGCGGCTCTTGGCAAGCCGCTATCCGCTATAATCGTGTCAACAATGACACAGCCGTTGCGCAAGCCGGAAAGGCAGGGAATCGAGCGGTTGCGCGAAGAGGCGCGGCGGCGCGTAGCAGCGGAAGGGCTGCGGCCATTTGCCGCGCGGACCGCAATCCCCTTGGGAAGGTTGCGTGGCTTGCTGGCCGGCCGCGCGGCCTCGAGTGCGACGATCGAAGCGGCGGCGGCCGCTCTCGGCCTGGAGATTTCCATCGCTCCGCCGCGGGACGCCGCCGCGGCCGGCCGGCCGGCCGGAAACACCGAGACGTTGCTGCGCGAGATTCTCTCTCGCCTGCCGCCGTCCGCTCAGCCGGCAGCCGGCGAACTCGCGGATGCTGCGGCGCAGGCGCAGCCGGGAATGCGGGACGAAGCCGACGCATTGCCGGGGACGCGGCTCATCGGGGTGCGGGAGTTGGCGGCGGCCGCGGGCGCCGGCGCGGCGGACATGGACGAGACGGTGACGGGCTACGTGGGGTTCCGGCGGACCTGGCTGGAGCGCCATGCGCTCGACCCGGCCCAATGCAGCGTGATCGGGGTGATGGGCGAGTCGATGGAGCCAACCTTGCCGGAGAATTGCTCGATCCTGGTGGATCACCGGCGGGGACGGCGGCGCGACGGACATATCTATGTGATCCGCGCGGGCGGCAGCCTGCTCGTCAAGCGGGCGGGCAAGGATGCCGCCGGCAACTGGCTGATGGTCAGCGACCATCCCTCCTGGCCGCCCGCGCCGTGGCCCGCCGACGCCGCGGTCGTCGGCGAGGTGAAGTGGATGGCCAGGACGTTGTGAGTGAGTAGCAAGACCGCTTGCGCCGGGCGATTACGCCGAAATTACGGCCGTCATCGTCAATCAGGCGTTTGGGAACAAATGACGCGCCATTCCGGGAGCGCTGCTATATATAGAGAATCAGGACGACCTCGCGGGATGCAAGACGATGTTTGGCAAGACGATTGATTACCGGCTGCTGCGGCTATTCGCGCATGGCAGGCACCCCGAAGAAGAGGAGCTTCGTCAGGTTGAGCGTAAGCTGAGCATCGAATCCGCGGAGGCTCGCTTCGAAAAATGGAATCGCCGCCTGGACAACGAAATTCCCATTGATCCGGCTATGCGCTTCCTGGACGTCGGGTGCGGCATGGGAGAGATGTCATTAGTGTTGGCGCAACGCGGGTGCAAACACGTGACGGGTATTGATAAAGACCCGTATTACATCGAAGTCGCAAAGCGCTGCGCCAGACAGATGCAGTTGCAGGACAAAGTCACATTCGAGTGCATGAATGTTCATGACATACCGAACGAGAAGAAGTATGACATCGTACTTTCTCACGAGATGCTCGAGCACGTGGAACGCCCCAGCGATTTCCTCCGCCGCATTGACGGCGTCCTCGAGTCAAGAGTCGAGGGAGGAGGCAGGGTAATCATAGCGTTTGGCCCGCTGTTTCATTCACCGTTCGGGGACCACACGAACCGGTTCTTCAGAATCCGCCTGCCGTGGACGGGAGTCCTGTTTTCGGAAGACGCGCTTATGCGTCTCAGGCGCGAGTTCTGGCGACCCGTAGCGGATCAGGCCGAGTCGTTCGAAGATACGCGGGAAGGACTGAACAAAATGAGGTTTTCGGAGTTTCTTCGTTACGTCGAAGAAATAGGATGGAAAACGGAACGGTTGATTGTGAACCCGCAGTTGAAACGTTGGCCTGCGCTCCAGCGACTTTCCAACCTATTGTTGCGCGCGCCTTTGTTGCGCGACTACCTTGCGGCTTCAGTATATGCGATTTACCGGCGGCCTTCTCACCCGGCCTCGTCGGCGGTGACGGCGAGGCCCTAGCGCGCCTGCCACAGCGCTGAACCTTCCATGCGATTATGGCGCTACATCGCGCTCTTCCAAATACCAATCTCTTGAAAGCAACAACTTGCAGCGATGCAGTGCCCCAAACCCGGCCCCAATCGGCAACATAACCGGCATCTCGTTAAACTGCGGCTAGCGCAGGCGCATGGCGCCGGTCCAACGCAGGTAGTGCGCGAGCCGGCGGCGCTCGTCCCACAGAAACCGCCGGAATTCCTGGGGCGCAATGCCGTCCGCTTTCCGGCCGGAGTAGGTTTCGATCCGCCAACGCAGGTACGGGCTGCGCCACGGGCGCAGGCGATAGCCGCGTCCGGCCTGCCAAACGAATCGGAGTATCTCGAAAAGCTCGCGCGGCGCAATCGAAGAAGCGGGCATCAATTGACGTAATATCCGGGGCGGTGGCGCACATTGTAGCGCTTGGCCTTGCCCTTGAGCTCGATCTTGATGCGCCGATAGCCCGCCGGCTTTCCCTGCGGACGGCTGTACTCGACAATGTATTGGTTGCGGATGTCGGCCGCGATGCGCCTGACCAGAGAATCCACTTCATCGACGCTCTGCGGGAAATAGGCCGGCCCGCCGGTTGCGCGCGTGATCGTGCGCAGATGCCGCTCCGCGCGCTTGGCGGCGCGCCGCTCTTCGTCCGTGAGCAGCCCGATGGCGTAAACCGTGGCGTCCGATTCCTGGAGCTTGCGCACCAGCGTTTCAAGGTCGGTGTTGCTGGCGTTGTCCTCGCCGTCGGAAATAATCAGCAGCGCCCGCTTTCTGATGTCGGTCTTGCCCTTTTCCACAAGATGGTCGAGCGACATGCCGGTCGCATCGTAGAGGGCGGTTCCGCCCCGCGAATCGATCCGCTGCAACGCATCCTGCAAGCGGAGCACGTCGCTCGTGAAATCCTGGTCGAGGTAGGCTTCGTCGTCGAAATTGACAATGAAGACCTCGTCCTCGGTATTCGACGCCTTCACGAACTCGAGCGCCGCGGTATTCACTCGGCGGCGCTTGTCGCGCATGCTGCCGGAATTGTCGATGAGTATGCCGATCGAGACCCGAACGTCCTCTTGCGCGAAGTAGGTCAACTGCTGGGCAACGGCATCTTCCGTGACCCGAAAGGCGTCTTGCCGCAAATCGGTGATGAAGCGGTCTTCGCGGTCGACGACCGTGGCGTGGAGGACGACTTTTTCGGTTTCGACGCAAAAGGTGGCGCCCGGCTCGCAGTCGTCGGAAACATCGGAAACGGCTTCGGTCTTGCCGGCGACGGCCGGTTTCCCCACCGCTTGAGCCCAAACAACCGCGCCTACGCACAGGCACAGGGCGGGCAATCGGATCTTGCGCAGGGGCCACAGCATCGCTATAACCATTATGGCGTTGTCGTAGTGACTTCTTCGGGCGCCGCCGCGGACTCCCGCTAACGCGCCGGCGCGTAGTAGCCGTGCCGGTGGTACGGACGCAGCACCGGCATGCCGCGGATCTTCTCGATCTCGACTTTCACCCGGCGCCATTTGCCGTCCTTTGCGCTATTGGTTGGGACGTAGCCCAAAACGTACTGGTTCCTGAGCTCGATGCCGATCTTCTCGGCGATATCGGGCAACTCGTTGACGTTTTGCACCGCGAACTGCCGTCCGCCGGTCGATTCGGCGATCTCAGTCAACAGCCCCGGCCCCGAAGCTTCTTCCGGCGTCCGGCCGCGGCTCGCGAACGGCTCGTAAATCCCGATCGCATAGATTTGAACGTCGGACTCGCGCACCAGCCGTTTGATCTCGCGCGGCGTATAACGGCTCGAATTATCGCCGCCGTCGGAGATGACCAGCAGCGCTTTCTGCGAGTTTTTGGCTTGCTTCATCTGGTTCAGCGCCAGATAGATGGCGTCGAGCAAGGCCGTCCGCCCCTTCGATTGCACGAAGGTCAGGCGGTTCTGGATTTCTTCGAGGCTCTTGGTGAATCCGGTCACCATTTCCGGACGGCTGTTGAACTGCACCAGGAAGAACTCGTCTTCGGGGTTGGCGGTCTTGAAGAATTGAGCGACGGCTTCGCGCGCCTTGCTCATCTTGTAGCCCATGCTGCCGGAGGCGTCGAAGACGACCGCCAGCGAGAGCGCCGCGTCCTCGGCGCCGAACTGCACGATCTCCTGCGGTTTCTTGTCCTCCAGAACCTTGAAGTGCCCTTTATCGAGGCCGGTCACCATGCGGCCCATCGGATCGGTCACGATGACGTTGATCAAGGCCAACTCCACATCGACCTTGATGATGCCGCGGCGGCTCAACTCTTGGGCGGGAGAGGTTTCCGCGGGCCGGGCTTTCAGACCGACCTCGGCGCCGGCGGCGAGGTCGGTCGACGGCGCCGCGAGGAAAACCCCGCAGGCAAGCAATGCCGCGGTCATCGCGCCGGGCGCCGCGGCCGATCGATGTCGATAAGCTGCCACTGCATACCCCTTTCGGCCCGCGGGCAGGCAAAACTGAAAAACCCGCTTGCCGAATTCGGCGTGCTTACAGC
Source organism: uncultured Bryobacterales bacterium (assembly GCA_958295955.1). Classification (GTDB taxonomy): domain Bacteria; phylum Acidobacteriota; class Terriglobia; order Bryobacterales; family UBA6623; genus CATQHP01. Next base: position 905,601 of record OY282420.1, read on the forward strand.
ATAGCACCGCCGGCGCGCTTGCGCCTTTGCCGGTACAAAACAAGCCCGTTCGCATCCGCCGCGGCGCCGCGTCCGTTGACCGTCGTTGCGCATCTCTGAAAAGATGAACTGGAAGATGGGCGAAGCAGGGCAGGAAAGCGTCATCGGGCTGGTGCAAATGAACTGCGGCGCCGCGCCCGAGCGCAACCTCGCAGCGGCGGTAGAGCGCATCGCCGAAGCCGCCGGCCGCGGCGCGCAAATCGTCTGCCTGCCGGAACTTTTCCGCTCGCACTATTTCTGTCAGGAAGAGAACGTCGACTGGTTCGACCTGGCGGAGACGATTCCGGGGGCCACCGTCGAAACGCTCTCCCGCGCAGCGAAACGGCACGGGGTAGTCATCGTCGGTTCCGTTTTCGAGCGCCGCTGCGCCGGCGTTTACCACAACTCCGCGGTTGTCATGAACGTTGACGGCGACCTGTTGGGCATCTACCGCAAGATGCACGTCCCCGACGACCCGCTCTATTACGAGAAGTTCTACTTCACGCCGGGCGACCTCGGTTTTCGGGTTTTCGCAACGCCTTTCGGGCGTATCGCGCCGCTGATCTGCTGGGACCAGTGGTATCCCGAGGCGGCCCGGCTCGCCGTGCTGGCCGGCGCCGAAATCCTGGCGTACCCAACGGCGATCGGTTGGCGCCCCGGCGAGAAACGCGAGTACGGCAAGCGGCAGCACGACGCCTGGCGCACGACGCAGCGCTCGCACGCCATCGCCAACGGCGTATTCGTCGCCGCCATCAACCGCACCGGCCTCGAGAAACCTCTGGAAGACTCCCCCGGCCGGCCGGCCGATTACGAGGGCATCGAGTTCTGGGGGCGCTCTTTCGTTTGCGGGCCGCAGGGCGAGACGGTCGCCGAGGCGGGCGCCGAGCCCGGCGTGATTCTTGCCGGCTGCAATCTGGGAGACATCGACCGCACCCGCCGCAACTGGCCGTTCCTGCGCGACCGCCGCATCGACGCCTACGCCGATCTCGTCAAGCGAGTCATCGATTGACCGCCCGCAAGCAGCCCGGGTGGCGTATGCCCGCCGAGTGGGAGCCCCACGCGGCCACCTGGCTCGTTTTTGCGCACAACGCCCGCGACTGGCCCGGCAAGTTCGCCGCGGCGCGCTGGGCCTACGTCGAAATCATCCGTCACCTGCACCGCCGCGAAACGGTTTTCGTGGTCGTGCAGGACGCCGGGGCAAGCGAAGCCGTCAAACGTTTGCTGAGCCGCGCGGGAGTCGCTATTGACCGCCTGCAATTCGTGATCCACGCCACCGACCGCTCGTGGGCGCGCGACTCCGGCCCCACCTTCGTCACCGGCGGCGAGGGTTTGGGCGCGGTCTGTTGGCGCTTCAACGCATGGGCCAAGTATGCGGACCGGCAGCGCGACGCAACTCTGGGCAGGGCCGTCGCCAAGCGCGCCGGGGCGGCCGCGCTGACTCCGCGGGCGCGGGGCAAGACCGTCGTCATGGAAGGCGGCGCAATCGACGGCAACGGCCTGGGCGCCCTGCTGGCCACGGAAGAGTGCCTGCTGGCCGACGGCCGCCAGGCGCGCAACCCCGGCCTCGGCCGCGGCGATATCGAACGGCTCTTCGAGAACTGTCTGGGCGCCCGCAAAGTTCTCTGGCTCGATAGGGGGATCGCGGGCGACGATACCCACGGCCATATCGACGACATCGCCCGATTTGTCGGTCCGCGAACGGTCGCCGCCGCAACCGAGACGAACCCCAAAGACGAAAACTACGCTCCGTTGCAAGAAAACTTGAAGCGCCTGCGCTCCATGACCGACCAAAGCGGCCGGCCGCTCGAAGTCGTCGAGTTGCCGATGCCGCGGCCGCTCTATTTCGCGGGAGTCCGCCTGCCGGCGAGCTATGCCAACTTCTACGTCGCGAACGGCATTGTCCTGGCGCCGACCTTCAACGACCCCAACGACCGCGCCGCGCTCGACATCCTGGCCGAGTGTTTTCCCGACCGCGAGGTCTGCGGGATTCACTGCGTCGATATGGTCTGGGGTTTCGGCGCCATCCACTGCGCTACGCAACAGCAACCGAGCATCGCCCTTGCGCCGGGAGCCGCCCTTGCAGAGGCGCCGCCGTCATGAAGGGCGGCGCGCCGGCTCGATGCGCTCGAAGTTGCTGCGGCGCAGCCGCGCGGGATACGGTGGCATACAATTCCCGGAGACCATGACGGAGCCGATACCCATTCCCGCCTGGTTGGCCGTCGCCGGCGGCGCGCTCGCGCTGTGGACGATACTCGAGCGGGCGGTCTTGCCGGCAACGCGCCGGGTAGTCCGGCGGCGCATGAAGCGCACGATTCAGGAATTGAACACGCGGCTGCAGGCGCCAATCCCGGCGTTCCACCAAACCAGGCGCAGGGCGCTCATCGAGCGGTTGACATACGACCCGCAGGTGCTCGCGGCCGTTCAGTCGGCGGCAGACGCCACGGGCGCTCCGCGGGATGCGCTGATGCGCAAGGTCGAACAATACGCAGGCGAGATCGTGCCTGCTTTCAATGCCTATGCGTATTTCCGCCTCGGTCGTTTTGTCGCGCGCCGGACCGCCCGGTACCTCTATCGCGTGCGGCTGGGCTACGCCGACGAAGAAGGACTGTCGCAGGTCGACCCCAAGGCGAGCATCGTGTTCGTGATGAATCACCGCAGCAACATGGACTACATCATCGTGTCGTACATGGCGATGAACCGCTGCGCCCTGAGCTTCGCCGTCGGCGAATGGGCGTACGTTTGGCCGCTGCGGCCGCTGATTCGATCGCTGGGAGCGTTCTTCGTGCGCCGCAACTCGGACAACCCCCTCTACCGGCAAGTGCTGTCGCGGTACGTGCAGTACGCGACCGCGGCCGGCGTGGCGCAAGCGGTGTACCCGGAAGGCGGCCTGAGCCGCGACGGCCGCCTGCAACCGCCCAAACTCGGCCTGATCAACTACATGACGTCAGCGTTCGACCCGCGGGGCGAGCGGGATCTCGTGTTCATTCCGGTCGGCATCAACTACGACCGCGTGCTCGAGGACCGATTTCTGCTCAGCGAGCTCGACCCGCAGTCCGAGGAGCGCAGCAAGGCGTCCATCGCAGCCCGGGCGTCGGCCTGGGCCGGCCGCAACATCGGCCTGATGCTCAGGAAGCGCTGGTTTCGTTACGGCTACGCCTGCGTACACTTCGGCAAACCGATCTCGATGCGGGCTTACGTCAGCGAGCGCGGCCTCGCTTTCGCCGGCATGGACAGGGAAGCGCGGTTCAAGGCCATCGGGCGACTCGGCGGAGAACTGCTCGAGGCGATCGCCGGCGCCATCCCCGTACTGCCGGCGCCGCTCGTCGCGACCGTCTTCGCGCGCGACCCGACACGCACTCTGAGCGAGCTTGAGGTCAAGGCGCAGGCCCAGCTTCTGATCGACGATCTGGAGCGCCGCGGCGCGTACGTCCACATTCCGCGGGCGGACCGCGACTACGCGGTGAGCGCGGGACTGCGCATGCTGACGCTGCGGCGCATGGTGATAGAGTCCGATGGGCTGTTCCAAGCGAATGCGAGCGACCTCAAGGCGCTGCAGTACTACGCCAACTCGATTTGTCATTTTTTCGGCGAAGACGGCGGGCGGCAGATCAGCGGATAGTAGATAGTAAAGGCGTCGGCGCACGGCATTTTCATTACGGACCGTTCAGCAGGAAACCGCTATGGCAATCCAAACGACCTATACCCGCGCCCAACGCCGCGCGCTCTGCCCGCAGCCCCTCGACGAGTAGCCCCATTGCAAGCCGTAATCGCCGAAAAACCATCCGTCGCGAGAGATATCGCCAGAGTTCTCGGCGCCGCCAAGCGGGGCGCGGGATACATCCAGGGCGCAGACGTCATCGTCACCTGGGCCCTCGGCCACCTGGTCGCCCTCGGCGAGCCGTATCAAATCAATCCCGAATGGGGGCGCTGGCGGCGCGAATCGCTGCCGATGCTGCCGGACGACTGGCCGCTGGTCGTTTACGAACAAACCGCCGATCAGTTCCAAACGATCCGCAAGATTCTCAACAGCCCCAAGGTCACGCGCGTCGTTTGCGCCACCGACGCCGGACGCGAAGGCGAGTTGATTTTCCGCTACATCTACGAAGCGGCCGGCTCGACGAAACCCGTCGACCGCCTGTGGATCTCGTCGCTCACGCCCTCCGCCATCCGCCAGGGCTTCGCCGCCCTGAAACCGGGCAAGGACTACGAGCCGTTGGCCGCCGCCGCCCGCGCCCGCAGCCGGGCCGATTGGCTGGTCGGCATGAACCTCTCGCGCGCCTACAGCCTCGATTACGACCGCAATCTCTCAGTAGGCCGCGTGCAAACGCCGACGCTGGCGATCCTCGTCGAACGCGAGCTGGCGATCCGCAACTTCGTTCCCGAGAAGTATTTCGAAGTCGAGGCCGTATTCGCCGCAGGCGAAGACAAGGAATACAAAGGGACGCACTTCAGGCTCGAAAAAGGCGAGCGCAAAACCCGGCTCCCTGAGGACGGCGAAACCGCCGCCCGCATTGTCGAACGGGCGCGCAAGGGTTCCGCGCGGATTCGCTCGGTCAAGAAAGAAAAGAAGCGGACGGCGCCGCCGCTGCTCTACGATTTGACCGAGCTCCAGCGTCACGCCAACCGACTCTACGGCTTCAGCGCGAAGTACACGCTCGAACTGGCCCAGACACTCTACGAAAGCCACAAGGCGATCACTTACCCGCGCACCGACAGCCGCTGCTTGTCGACGGAAATCGGCGGCCAACTGCCCAAAATCGTCAAGGCGGTTTCCCCGCCCTACGCCGGGCTCATGGCCGCGGGAACCGGCGTCAAGCCGCTCGGCAAGCGTTACGTCAATGACGCCAAGGTCAGCGATCATCACGCCGTTATCCCTACCGGAAACTCGGCCGCCGCGCTCGACGCGCGCTCCGGCGAAGGCAAAATCTACGATCTCGTCTGCCGCCGTCTGCTCCAGGCTTGGCACAAAGACCTGATCCGCTCGATCACAACGGTGATAACGGAAATCGCCTCGGGCGGCGAAACCGACCTCTACCTTTCCAGCGGCGCATCCATTGAGCAGCCGGGCTGGAAGACGCTCGACGTCCGGACCGCCCGGCAGCGCAAGAAGGACGAAGAGCCGACGCTGCCCGGCGGCCTCGAAGCCGAGCGGCCCGTAACGGTGAAACAAGCCGAGGCGCTGTTGAAAACAACCCGCCCCCCCAAGCGCCTGACCGAAGCCGCGCTGCTGACCGCCATGGAATCGGCCGGCCGCGCGCTCGAAGACCAGGAACTCTCGGACGCCATGAAAGAGCGCGGGCTGGGAACGCCGGCCACCCGCGCCGCGATCATCGAAACTCTGCTCAAACGCGATTATGCCGCCCGCGAAAAGAAAACTCTCGAAGCCACGGACAAGGGCATCGGACTCATTGAAGTCGTCCATCCCGATGTCAAAAGCCCGGCGATGACCGGCGAATGGGAAGCCAAGCTCAAACGCATCGAGCGCGGCGAAGGCGACTTTGCAGCTTTCATGAAGGGTATCGAAGAGTACGTGCGCGCCGTGGTCGGCGCAAGGAAAACAACAGCCGCCACGAAGAAAAAGGCGGATGAGGCCGGCGGCCGGTCGGCGCCGCCCTCGCTGACAACGAACGCGGCGGCGCGCTCCCCGCGTTCGCAGACCGGCCTCGACTCGCGGCGAGCCGAAGCCGCGTTCGGCAAGACTCCTGCCGAAGAACAAGCCCGCCCCCCCGCTGCCGCTCGGCCGGAGGCCGCCGAACGCGCCCCCGCGCCCCCCGGCAGCCTTTTGCAAGTCCTGCGGGAATCCTTCGGCTTCAAGAGCTTTCGGCCGCATCAGGAAGACGTTTGCCGCGAGGTGACGGCAGGACGCGATGTCCTGCTGGTCATGCCCACAGGCGCCGGGAAATCGCTCTGCTACCAATTGCCCGGAATCGCGCGCGGCGGCGCGACGCTGGTTGTCAGCCCGCTCATTGCGCTGATGGAAGACCAAGCCGCCAAGCTGCAGGAGCAGGGCTTTCGGGCCGAGCGCATCCATTCGGGACGCAACCGCGAGCAGTCGCGCCAAGTCTGCCGCGACTACCTCGCCGGCAGCCTCAATTTTCTTTTCATCGCGCCCGAGCGGCTAAGCGTCGCGGGCTTCCCTGAGATGCTGGCGAAGGCCCCGCCGGCGCTGATCGCGATCGACGAGGCTCACTGCATTTCCCAATGGGGCCACGACTTCCGCCCCGAATACCGCAAGCTCGGCGAACGACTGCCGAGCCTGCGCCCCGCGCCGGTGATCGCCCTGACGGCGACGGCAACCCCCAAAGTCCAGGAAGACATCGTGGATCAACTCGGCCTGCAAAGCTGCCTGCGTTCGATCCACGGCTTCCGCCGCGAAAACATCGCCATCGAGCTTGTCGAACTGACGCCCAAGCAACGGCCGCCGGCGCTGCTCAAGCTGCTCGGCGAACGCGACCGCCGCCCGGCCATCGTCTATGCCCCGACGCGCAAGGCCGCCGAGGCGCAAGCTCAGGAATTGCAGGCCCACCTGCCGGCCGCCGCCTACCACGCGGGCATGACCGCGGAGGCCAGAGATCGGGTGCAAGCCGATTTTCTCATCGGGCGGAAGGAAGTCATCGTCGCCACCATCGCTTTCGGCATGGGCATCGACAAGCCCGACGTGCGCACCGTCGCGCATACCGGCCTGCCCGGAACGATCGAGGGCTATTACCAGGAAATCGGCCGCGCCGGACGCGACGGCCTGCCGTCGAAGGCCGTGCTGATGTATTCCTGGGCAGACCGGCGCACCCACGAATTCTTTCTCGACCGCGACTACCCCCCGGTCGAGGACATGCAGAAGCTCTACGCCGCGCTCGGCGAAAATCCGGCGCCGCGGCCCGAGTTGGAACGCGGCTTCGACGGCAAGCCGGAGATTTTCGAAAAGGCATTGGAAAAACTCTGGGTTCACGGCGGAGCGCGGATCGACCCCGAGGAAAACGTATCGCGCGGCGACCCCAACTGGCGCGCTCCCTATCTGCGCCAACGCGAGCACAAATTGGCGCAACTCGAGTCGATCACGCGCTACACCGCATCGTTCCACTGCCGCATGCTCGACCTGGTCGGCCATTTCGGAGACCAGGAAGACTCGCGCAAGCCTTGCGGACAATGCGACATTTGCCGGCCCGAAGGCAGTCTGATCCGACGGCTCCGCGAGCCGGACGCCGGCGAAGAGTCGGCGCTGGTCAAAATCATTGCAGCGCTGCGCCGGCGGGACAATCAATCCTTGGGCAAAGTATTCCGCGACACCTTCGAGGGTTCCGCCATCGACCGCAAAGCCTACGACCGCTTGATCGGCGGACTGGCGCGGGCCGGACTCATCGCCATTTCCGACGACGCATTCGAAAAGGACGGGCGCTTGATCGAGTTCAGGCGCATTGCGCTGACCCGCGAAGGACGCGAGCTCGAGGAAGCGCCCGGAAGGTTGGTGACTCTCGACAAGGAAGCTCCGCAACCGCCCCGCAAGAAACGCAAGGCGGCGCCCGGGAAAAAACAGGGTTCACAGCGGTCTGCGGGGCGAAGCTCGCGCAAGCGTCAAGCCGAATTCGAAATCGACTTGCCGCGGCGCGGCTCCAACGAAGTGTTGATCGCGGCGCTCCGCGCGTGGAGGCTCAGCGAAGCCCGCAAGTCCGGCGCGCCTGCTTTTCGCATCTTTCCGGACCGAACGCTCGCGGCGCTGGTCGAGCGGCAGCCCATGAACGAAGCGGAACTGCTGACGACGCCGGGGATCGGCCCGGCGCTCGCCAGGAAATACGGTTCAAAGATACTTGCGATTGTCCGCAACGCCGGCGGATGAGCCGCTTGGGCAAGTGCCGACGGCGCATACGAACAAAGAAAGCCTGCCGGCCGCATGACCGGCCGGCCGCTTGCCGAGACGGTGCGGTTGACCTACCAGCGGCCGCGCCCGCCTCCGCCTCCGCCGCCGCCGAAGTTGTCGCGGCGCGGACGGGCCTCGTTCACGTTCAACGAACGGCCGTCCAGGTCCGCTCCGTTCGTAGCATCGATCGCGCGGTCTCCTTCGTCGTCGTTATCCATTTCAACGAAGCCGAAACCCCGCGAGCGGCCGGTCTCGCGGTCGGTGATGATCTTGACCCGAGCGACCGCTCCGTGTTGCTCGAAGAGGCTTTGCAACTGGTCTTCGGTGGCCGAGTACGGCAGATTGCCAACAAAAATATTTTTCACAACGTTCCTTTCAGAAAAGAGGCCTGAAATCTCGGGGACGAAAAAACGCGGGGAAATCCAACTAGGAACGCACCAACACTTCTTCAGGCCTCGATGGCCTATACTAATCTCTATTTTTAGAATAGCACTCTATGCCCATGACAATACAATCAAGTTTTTACTTTTTGAGAATTTCTGAAATCGCGGGCGGCAATTGAACGGTTCGCCGGAGCGCGATTCGAAAGCAGCGCCATGAATGAATTCTGCACCTGCGGAGCGGCGCTCCCGCCGGGAGCCGGCTTTTGCCCCAAATGCGGCCGGCCCACGGGAACGCTCCCCGCCGTCGAACCCGACCCGCCGCCGCCCGGCGCAAGCAGCGGGTCGAGCGAGACCGACAAGTTCGAGATCAACAACGTAGAGCATATCCGCGCCGCGGTTTTCCCCGCCGGCCTGGCGGCATTCCTGGCGTCAATCCCGTTTGCCGCTTTCCTCTGTTTCGTCTGGTACCCGCTGGCCGGATTTCTGACCGTTTTCGGCTTGCGGCGGCGCACCGGCGCAACCCCGCCCCCCGCGAAAGGGGCCGGACTCGGCGCCTTGACGGGACTGCTGAGTTTCGTCATCTCGCTGATTATCCAAGCTCTGAGCCTGCTCATGGCCGGACAGGATGAAATTATGGAAGTGTTGAAACAGCAGGCGGGGCAGTTCGGCGGCGGCGAAGAGATCGCGAAATTGTTGGAAAACCCCGCTCTGCTGGCCGCGGCCCTGATCTTCGGCCTCGCAGTCCAGTGCGTCGTCTCAGTGGGATTCTGCGCGGTCGGCGGCGCTCTTGCGGCAAAAGTCCTTGAAGACGACAACTGACCCCGCGGCGCCCGCCTTCTTTCACGCGCGGCATGGACTGCTAAAATTTCCGCGTGGAATCGAAGACGGCGTATTCGCGCGCCGAAGTGCGCCGCATCCTCAAGATCAACGAGAACCGCTTGCGCGCCTGGGAGCGGGCAGGGCTCTGTGCGCCGCAAGGGCAATTCGAGTTCGTCGATCTCATCGCGCTGAAGACTCTTCAGAAGCTGCGTGAAAACCGCATCCCGACCGAACGCATCGAGCAGGCGCTCCGCTCGCTGCGCGAAAAACTCTCGGGCATCGACCGGCCGCTCTGGGAGTTGAAGATCGTCTCGGACGGCAGAAAGGTAGCCGTCCTGCTTCCGGGCGGCAAGATGGAAGCGCTGACGGGCCAGATGCTTTTCGATTTCGAGGTCTCGCACCTACGTTCCGTAGCCACCTTCGAAGCTCCCGGGCAAGCCGCGAGCTCCCCCCGGCTTCTGGAAGCGACTGAATCCTGGTTTCAACGGGGTCTCGAGCGCGAAGAGCAAGGCGAGCCGCCCGAGGCGATCCTCGAAGCCTACGGCAAGGCTCTGGAGTTGAACCCCGACGCCGCCGGCGCGTGGATCAACATCGGCACCGTGCATTACCGCGAAGGCGACCTCCACGAGGCTGAATACAGCTACCGCCAAGCGCTCAAGGCGTTCCCCGACTACGCGCTGGCGCATTTCAACCTGGGCAACGTCTGCGAGGAAACGGGCAGGCTCGAGGAAGCGGTGGAGCACTACAGCGCGGCGATCTCGTTGGACGACGCCTACGCCGACGCCCATTACAACCTGGCCCTTGCGCAAGAACGGCTGGAGCGGCCGATGGACGCCGCGAAGCACTGGCGGCGCTATCTCAAGCTCGACCCCGCAAGCCCCTGGTCGGCCGTCGCCCGCCGGGCATTGGACGCGCTGCTGCACGTCACGGAAGGCGGCGCAACGGGACCGGGGTCCGGAGCGCCCCGCTCCATTCATCTCGGCAGCTAAACGCCCCGCGCCGCGTCCACGCCGTCGATGCCTGGGGCGCGGGCGCCGGGGCCGGGCCGAACAGCCCGAGAAGTTCTTCCACGGCTCAACCGCGCGCCGACCACGACCGCAAGGCGCCGGAGCAGCACGGTCTGCGGCCCCCGGCGACCTTTTGCTCTCGGCGAATCTACTCGTAGTTCCCGTCTCTGTCGCGCGTTTTGCGTTCCTGCCGCGAGACCTCGCGCTTGTCCTTCATCGGCCCCGCTGCGGATCGCTTCGCCGCCTTCGCAGTCAGGTTGCGCTTCTTCGGCGCAGCTTTCCTCAATCGCTTGGCCATTACCGGTTCGCTACCATCGGCTGTATGGACCACCCGTTGCAACGCGTGCATACCCTGACGTTCGACCTCTTCGGCACCGTATTGGATCTGACCGGCGGCATCGTTCCCGTCGTCAGAGATTACCTCGCCGCCAAAAACTCTACTGCCGACCCCGAACGGTTCTGGGTCGATTGGAGATCCCGCCAGCGCCTCGAACAGCACCAGGACACCATTCTCATGCTAGGACACGGCGGCTACGTCGAAGCAGCCCGCCGCGCGCTGCTGTTCACCCTGCGGCGCTACGGCGTGGAGTTCGACGCGGGCGAGCCGGAGGAAATCGTGACTGTTTTCGAGTCTCTGCAGCCCTTCGAAGACGCCCGTATCGGCCTGCGGCGCCTCAGCGGGCGATACAAGCTCGTCGCCCTGTCGAACGGCAACCAATGGCTCATCGACCACTTGACCACAAACAATATCGGCGCGCCGTTCGACGGCTGCCTTTCGGTCGAACGGGTCGGACGCTTCAAGCCGCACCCGTCGGTTTACCGCATGGCCGCGGCCGAGATCGCCTGCGATCCGGGCGAAATCATGATGGTTGCAGCGCATTCGTTCGACATCCTCGGCGCGCGCGCCTGCGGCTTCCGGGGGGCGTTCGTCAACCGCTACCGGCTGCCTTACGAGGAATCGAAGCTGCAACCCGATCTCGTGACGGACGACTTCGTGCAACTGGCCACAGCCCTCGGCACATGACGATACCGGCTTCGGCCGCGCCTCGAAAACCATACAATAGTTTCCTGTAGAGAACCGGCGTCATGCAAAAAATTCTTTCCCTGCTCGTTTGTCTCGCAGCCGCGGCGGGGGCCGCTCCCGACCCGGTGGATATTGCCAAGATGCCGCCCGCGGTCGAACGTGAAATCGACTTCCTCAAGGATGTCGATCCGATCTTCAAGCAGCGCTGCTACACGTGCCACGGCGACGACGTCGTGATGAACGGCTACAGCCTCTGGCGCAAGAAAGACGCGGTGCGCGGAGGCTACTCCGGCACGCCCGCGATCGTCGACCGCGACAGCGCCGCAAGCCGCTTGATCCATATTGTCGCCGGACTCGAAGAAAACCTGATCATGCCCCCCGCCGGCGGCCGGCTTTCCGCCGAGGAGATCGGCGTGCTGCGCGCCTGGATCGACCAGGGAACGCCGTTCGCCGCGGAGCGTTTCGACGACAGCACCAGGAAAGACGAGCAGCCCTGGCTGCACATGGACTACGGCCCGGTAATCTCCGCCGCCGTCACCGTCCGCGAACCCGAAGATCCGCGCGCCGACAAAGGCCCCGGCGACAACATCAGCTATAAGGCCCACGCCATCCTGCTGGACGACAAGCGCGAATCGGGAGTGATTTTCGACACCGAGTTGCTGCGCATGGCGGCCGGCTGGACGAACGGCCCGCTGGTTCTGACCGGCACCGTTTACGACTGGAAGCACGGCCCGCACCCCTACCTTGCCGCGGCGCCGGCATTCGAGACGCCGACGGCTCCGGGCTGGGCCCGCGACGGCAGCTTCGTCGACCCGCGCGCCGCCGGCTTCGGCCCGCTGCCGGCCGACTGGGCCCGGTACCGCGGCCTCTACAGATACGGCGACAAGGTCGTCTTGAGCTACACCGTCGGCAAGGCGAACGTGCTCGAGCTGCCGGGGATCAGCCGCGATTGGGGCCTCGATCTGCTGAGCCGCACCATCGAGATCGGGCCTACCGCCGAACCGCTGCTGCTGGCGGTCGCCGGCGCCGGAGATGCCGCGGCCGTCCAGCTTTCGATCAAGAAGATGACGGCGGGCAAGGGCGCGGCGGTAGAGCACGTCGTTCATCTGGAAACGGCGCCGGGCGAGGGCACGGCCGTCGGCGTCGTCGGCATCGGCAAGAAAGCGAAATGGGATCTTTCCGCCAAAGGCCGGGTCCGCCTGCGCATCCCGGCCTCGAACGACGAGCAGCGTTTCACGATCTACTGCGGCGCAATCGGCCGCGACCGCATGGGCGCCTTCGCCGGCGCCCTACGCAACGCTCCCCGCGCCGAGCGCCTGGAACCCTACACCCGAGGCGGCCCCGCCCGCTACCGCAAGACGGTCAAGACCAAGGGCAAGCTCGGCGCCGATTCCGGTCCGTGGGCCGTGGACGAGATCGCGCTGCCGTTCGAAAACCCGTGGAAATCGTGGTTCCGGCCGGGAGATTTCGACTTCTTCGACGACGACCGCGCCGCGGTGACAACCTGGTCGGGCGATGTCTGGATCGTCGACGGCATCGACGAAGACCTCGACGAACTGACGTGGCGGCGCTTCGCCGCGGGCCTCCATCAGCCGCAGGGCGTCGAAGTGGTCGATGGAAAAGTCTATGTCCTGGACCGCAACCAGATCACCATCCTGCACGACCTCAACAACGACGGCGAGGCCGATTTCTACGAAAACTTCAACAACGATTTCCACGCCACGCACCATTTCCACGAGTTCACGCTCGATCTCGACCGCGGCGCGGACGGCAATTTCTACTTCGCCAAGGCGGCGCGCCACGCCTTGCCCTCGAAAGTCGATCACCACGGCACGATCATGAAACTTGACCCCGAGGGCAAAAACCTGGAAGTGGTTTGCCGCGGCTTCCGCGTCCCCAACGGCGTGGCGGTCGGCCCCAACGGCGAAATTACGACATCGGATCAGGAGGGCCATTGGATTCCTTCGACGCGCGTCAACTTCTGTTCCCCGGGCAGCTTCCACGGCTACATGTGGGGCGGCGGCATCGACGCCGGACGCAAGGACTACGACGACCCGATCGCCTGGCTGCCGATTTCGGTGGACAACTCCGGCGCCGGTCAAGCCTGGGTGGATAACGACCGCTGGGGACCCTTCAAGGGCTACCTGGTTCACTCGACCTTCGGCCGCGGCAAAATCTTTCTGATGCTGATGGAAAAGATCGACGGCAAAATTCAAGGCGGCGCGGTGGAAATGCCCGTGGACTACGACACCGGTCTGATGCGTCCCGACTTCCGCCCGAAAGACGGCAACCTGTACCTCGCCGGCCTCTACGGCTGGGGCACGAAACGCAAGGCGGTCGGCGGTTTCTTCCGCACCCGCTACACCGGCAAGCCCGTGCTGCTGCCGAGCGAGTTGCACGTCAGCCGCAAGGGCATCGACGTGACGTTCCTGCACGAGTTGGACCGCGAGTCCGCCGAAGATATCGGCAACTATCGGGTTCGCCGCTGGAATTACAAATGGCTCAGCCGCTACGGCTCCGACCTGTGGAAGCTCGACGGCGAGCAGGGAACCGAGACGATGACCGTTCGCTCGGTAAAACTTCTGCCCGACGGCAAAACCGTGCGCATCGCGGTCGACGACCTGCGCGAAGTGATGCAGATGCAAACGCAAATCGACATCCGCACGAAAACGGGCGCCGCGGTCCAGACCGAGATCAGCCACTCGATCAACGTTTTGCCCGACGAGCCGGGGGCAAGCTTTACGGTCGATTACGAATGACCGGCGCCGCATCGAAAGCGCGGCCGGCTGCTAAACTCTTTAGCGATGAAACATCGAATCCTCGCCGCCCTTGCAGCCGCATGCATCGGCGGCAGCGGCCTGCTGCCCGCCCAAAACCGCGACTTCAAGCCCGACAAAGAGATCGTCTTCAAGCAATTCGAGAAAGACCCGCTGGAGCTCAACATTTTCCTTCCGGAAGGTTGGAGCGCCGGCGACAAGCGCGCGGCGATCGTCTTCTTTTTCGGCGGCGGCTGGGTAGGCGGCTCTCCGGCGCAGTTTTACCCGCACAGCCGTTATTTTTCGTCGCGGGGGATGGTCGCGGTCAGCGCGCAGTACCGCACGCGAAGCAGCCACGGGACCTCGCCTTTTGAGTGCATCGCCGACGGCAAGTCGGCGATCCGCTGGATCCGCCAACACGCCGGCGAGTTGGGCATCGACCCGAACCGGGTTGCCGCGGGCGGCGGGTCTGCCGGCGGCCACGTCGCGGCGGCCGCGGGAGTGCTCGACGGCCTCGACGAAGAGGGAGAAGACCTCGCGGTCAGTTCCATGCCCAATGCCTTGGCGCTCTTCAATCCCGTGATCGACACGACGGAGAAGGGTTACGGCGCGGAAAAACTCGGCAGCCGGTCGGTCGAGGCTTCTCCGGCGCACCATGTCCGCCCCGGCCTGCCGCCGGCGATCGTTTTTCATGGAACGGCCGACTCCACCGTACCCTACGAGAACGTCGAGCGCTTCGCCGCCGCCATGAAAAAGGCCGGCAACCGCTGCGAGTTGATCCCCTTCGCAGGCCGCCCGCACGGTTTCTTCAATTACTCGCGGAGCCGTATCTCGTACACCGGCGCGGTCTGGCATGCCGACCGTTTCCTGGCCTCGCTCGGCTACCTCGACGGCGAACCCACCGTCGGCCGGCCCGGCGATCCGACCTGGTAACGCCGGCGCTATTTCGTCAGTAAAGGGACGCCCTTCGATTTCAGCAACAGCCGGCGGCCGAGCTTGAGCAGCGGATAGCCCATCCGGGCGGCGCCGTAGAAGCCGAACAGCAGGCGGTTGGCAATGCCGAAAACGCTGCGGTTCGCAGACAGCAGCGCCAGCGCATGCAGCGCGCCGCTGCCGAAATAGTAGCGCCCGTCCAGCTTCAACGCCATGCCCTCGTTCAAGTCGTAAGGCAGGCTGCGGAGCTCCTCGACCAGCGGGCCGCCTTCGCGGGCATTGACGAGAACGAATTCGCCGACGGCGCTGCCGACGTCGAGATAGCGCGCATAGTTCTTGCAGAGAGGGCATTCGCCGTCGTAAATCAGCCAAGCCTGCTCCGCGCCCCGCAGCGCGCGCCCGGAGGCGGCCCGGCGGCGAAAAGGAATGACGAACGGCGGCAAGGAGCGCATGTTGAAACCGTCTTCAAACATACATTAAAAGGCGTTCCAAGGGAGTTTGAAAGCGCTTGAACCGCCGCCGGCGGCGGCGATTGCGCCAAGCGGTCTTCAGGCCGCGCGCATACGCACTCGCGGCGTTGGGCTATGATGCGCGCATGATCTTGCTCTGCGAACGATACCGCCGGCGCCTGCCGGTATTGGCGGCGGCGCTGCTTTTGCCGGCCGCCGGCCCGGCAACGGCCCAGCACGCCCCGCCGCGGCGCGAGATTCCCGCCGGTCCGGCGGACGCTATCTACTACAACGGCAAAATCGTCACGATGTGGGCCGAGCGCCCCGTCGTGGAGTCGATGACGGTCGCCGGCGGGCGCATCCTGGACGTCGGCACGACACAAGTCACGGGCAGAAAAACCGGCCCCCGCACGCGGCAGATCGACCTGCAGGGGAAAACGGTCGTCCCCGGACTCATCGACAGCCACGTGCATCCGATCGGCGCGGCGCTCGCCGAAAGCGGCGGCGAGCTCCCGACCATGCGCAATTTCGCGGATTTGCAGGCGCACGTCGAGCGGAAACTGAAGACGACCGCAGGCATGATCGTCGTGCCCAAGGTTTACTCCACCCGTCTGGCCGAGCGGCGCTACCCGACCCGCGGGGAGATCGACTCGTACTCGGGCGGGCGGGCGGTGATGTTCGACAACGGCTACACGGCGGCGCTCAATTCCGCGGCGCTGCGGGCGGCGGGCGTCTCGGCGCAAACGCCCGACCCCGAAAACGGAAAGGTCATTCGCAACCGGGACGGCGAACCCACCGGCCTGATTATCGGCGCGCGCCAACTGGTTGCAGGGTTGTCGGCAGTCGCACGGCACACCCACGCCGACCGCGTCAGAGCGCTGCGCGCAATGCAAAAGGCATACAACCGGGTCGGCCTCACCAGCATCATCGACCGCAGCCAGAACGCCGACGGCCTGCGCGCCTACCAGACCTTGTGGAGAGACGGCGAGCTTACCGTCCGCAGCTACGTCACGCGCACCGTCAACGCCGAGCAGCCTCTCGCCGACGCGCTCGCCGACATTCGCAATATCGGTCCGGTTACCGGCTTCGGCGACGACCGCTTGCGCATCGGATCGCTCAAGATTTTCCTGGACGGGGGCATCCTGCTCGGTACGGCGTACCTGCGCAGCCCCTATGGCGAGCACACCGGCGTTTACGGCTACAGCGATCCCGACTACCGGGGCGTCCTGCGCGTTCCACCCGAAAAGATCGCGGCGATCGTCGAGCTCGCCGCCGAGCGCGGCTGGCAGATGACGGCCCACACCACCGGAGGCGGCTCGACCGACGCGCTGCTCACGGCCTACGAAACCGTCAACCGCAAGCACCCGCTGAAAGACCGCCGCTTCACCATGACCCACGCCAACTTCCCCAACGGAGAAGCGATCCGGCGCGCCAAGGCTCTGGGCGTCGTGCTGGATATGCAGCCCGCCTGGCACCATTACGACGGCCCGGCGCTGTCGCAAGTCCTCGGCCCCGAACGCATGGCGTTCTTTCACCCTTACAAGTCGCTCTTCGACGCCGGGATCGTCGTTGCCGGAGGTTCCGACCACATGGTCAAGTTCGATTCCCGCGAAGCCATCAATCCCTACAACCCGTTCTTCGGCATGTGGATGGCCGTTACCCGCAGAGCGGCCGACGGCGCGGTGTACAACCCCGAACAAAAGATCACGCGGGAACAGGCGCTGAGCATGTGGACCCTTAACGCGGCCTATCTCTCTTTCGACGAAGACGTCAAGGGCTCGCTCGAGCCCGGCAAGTACGCCGACTTCGCCGTTATCGACCGTGACATCCTGACTTGCCCCGAAGACGAAATCCGCGCAATCGAGGTGTTGGAAACCGTGCTGGGCGGGGAGACCGCGTACCGGCGGCAATAAGCCGCTGCGCGCGGTCGATTTTTCGCCGGGCGAGGCCGCTTGCGCGGTGAAAAGCCGCATCTCGGCGAGAGTGCGCAAAGACTTCGCCGGGCAGGGCGGCCAAGCCCGCCGAGCCGCCCGGAACCGCGGCGCCGAGTTCTGCGGACGCCCGGCCTGCCGCAAGGCGTCAAAGAGCATCCTGCCGTCAGCGCCCGACGTTAGCCGCTCAATCGCCCGCGAGCGATACCGGCGGCTGCTCCGCGGGCCGGATCTGCGCAAGCACTTGCGCGGCGTCTTCCTCGCTGAACGACGCCAACTCGTCCGAGATATTCATCGAGCAGAAGTTCGGCCCGCACATGGAGCAGAATTTCGCTTCCTTGTAGCCCTCCTCGGGCAGCGTCTCGTCGTGCATTCCGCGCGCCGTTTCCGGATCGAGCGCCAACTCGAACTGCCGGTTCCAGTCGAACTCGAAGCGCGCCTTGGAAAGCGCGTCGTCCCAAGCCCGCGCGCCCGTGCGGCGCCGGGCCACATCCGCTGCGTGAGCGGCGATTTTATAGGCGATCAAGCCCTGCTTCACGTCTTCTTTGTTGGGCAGCCCGAGGTGTTCCTTGGGCGTGACGTAGCAAAGCATCGCCGCGCCGTGCCAGCCGATCATCGCCGCGCCGATCGCCGACGTGATGTGGTCGTAGCCCGGAGCGATATCCGTGACCAGCGGCCCCAAGGTATAGAACGGCGCTTCGTGGCACAACTCCATCTCCTTGTCCACTTGCAGCTTGATTTCGTCGAGGGGGACGTGCCCCGGCCCCTCGATCATGACCTGGACATCGTATTCCCAAGCTTTCTTGGTCAACTCGCCCAGAGTTTCGAGCTCGGCGAATTGCGCGGCGTCGGAGGCATCGGCGATCGACCCGGGCCGCAGCCCGTCGCCCAGCGAAAAGCTGACGTCGTATTTCTGGAAAATCTTGCAGATCTCTTCGAAGTTCTCGTAAAGCAAATTCTGCCGGTGGCGCCTCACCATCCACTCCGCCAAAAGCGAGCCGCCGCGGCTGACAATGCCGGTCACGCGCTTGACGGCCAGCGGAACGTACTGGATCAACACCCCGGCATGGATCGTCATGTAATCCACGCCCTGCTCGGCCTGCTCTTCGATCACGTCGCGCATGATAGGCCAGGTCAGATCGTCGATCCTGCCGTTGACGCGCGTCAGCGCCTCGTAGATCGGCACCGTGCCGATGGGCGCCGGCGATTCGCGGATGATCGCCTCGCGGATGCGCGGGATGTCGCCGCCGGTCGAGAGATCCATCACCGTATCGGCGCCGTATTTGATCGAGTAGCGTAATTTTTCAAGCTCCTCGTCGATATTCGACGTCGTCGCCGAGTTGCCGATGTTGGAGTTGATCTTGCACCTCGAGGCGACGCCGATGCACATCGGCTCGAGGTTCGGGTGGTTGACGTTGGCGGGGATGATCATGCGACCGCGCGCCACTTCGGCGCGGATATCCTCGGGCGGCAGGCCCTCGCGCTTCGCCACATAGATCATTTCCTCCGTCGTCACGCCCTGCCTGGCGTAAAACAACTGCGTCCGCACCGAGTCGTTTTGCCGTTTTGCCACCCAGTCAGCTCTCATTGCGATAGTCCTCCCAGACTCGGCTCGAATGCCGCAGCCTTATTATCTCACTACGCCACCATACGATTCTAACCGACACGCGCCGGCAGTCCGCCGCAGTTGAACTTTAACTTGAAATGCGCGATGCTATTGGGCTTCCCCTGTCATGCGGGTTCGCGTTTTCTATCACGACCGCTGCTTCGACGGCGCCTGCTCCGCCGCTCTGTTTTCGAACTTCGTGAGCCGCAGCCTGGCTCCCGGAGCGCGCATCGCGCATACCGGCCTCTTCCATCGGGCCGACCACTTGTTCGACGAGAGTCTGTTCGACTCGGACGAGAACGCCATCGTCGATTTCAAATATTCGCCGTGCGACCGTGTCACCTGGTGGTTCGACCACCACCAGAGCGCCTTTCTCTCCGCGGCCGACGCCGAGCATTTTCGGCGCGACACTTCCGGTCGAAAATTCTACGACGCCGGCTACAAGTCATGCACGAAGTTCATTGCCGCCATTTTGGGGGAAAAATTCGGCTTCGACAGCTCGCACCTCAAGCGGCTGATTCACTGGGCCGACATTATCGACGGCGCGCAGTACGCAAGCGCGCGGGACGCGATCGAAATGCCGCACGCCGCGATGAAGCTGACCTTGATATTCGAGTCCGCGGAGAAAAACGTAACCGGCGCCGTCATCCCGCTGCTCGAAACGGAATCGTTCGAGGATATCGTCGGGCGTCCCGAATACTCGGCTGTGTTCGACGAGCTTTTCGAGCGCCACATGCAATCCATCGACGTGATCCGCGAGCGCGCGGAGCGCCGCGGCGGCGTCGTGTGGTTCGACCTGATCGATACGCAGCTCACCGGCTATAACAAATTCGTTCCTTACTACCTCTTCCCCGAGAGCACCTACACGGTTTCAGTGCTCGACGGCGGTTTCCGCGCGAAGATTTCGGTCGGCTCGAACCCCTGGGCCGCATCCGAGCCGCGCCGCAATCTGGCCGACTTGTGCGAAAGTTACGGGGGCGGGGGGCATCCCCGCGTGGGGGCGATCAGCTACGGTCCCAACGAGTTCGAACGCGCCCGCGCAACCGCCGCGGAAATCGTATCGACTCTCGCCGCAGAATAAACCGGCGCCCTGGTCAAGAACCGACGACGGCAATGCCCGCGGCGTCCGCTGCGCGCAGCAACTCGTCCTTATCCAGCAAAAGGGTCTTGCCGGCGGTGACGGACACCGCCGTAGCCCCAACCCGCTCCATCTTGCGGATCGTCCGCGCGCCGATCACCGGCACGTCGAAGCGCATGTCCTGGTTGGGTTTCGCCGCTTTTACCAGCGTCAATTTGCGGCCGTTCGCCAAATCGCCGGCCCGCAGCAATGCCGCGTCCGTTCCCTCCATCGCTTCGACCGCCACGCACGCCTGCTCGCAAATCACGACGCTCTGCCCGACGTCGAATCCGGCGAGCGCCTGCGCCACGCCCAAGCCGTACTCGATGTTCGCCGCCTCTTCGTTCGAGGCGCCGCGCTTGGCGTTGGGGCCTTTCCGGGCGAGGTAATGCCCCAACAAGAATGTCGAGTCCAGCAGCTTGATCCCTTCGTCCTCGAGTACGTCGGCCACCGCCCCCAGCAGCGAATCGGTGTTCTTGCTGCGCAGCGATCCCAGCAATTTCAGCAGCCGCCAATCGGGCCGGATCGCGGAAAAAATCTGCTTGTGCCGCACGCGGCCCGCCATGACCGCCTCGCTGACGCCGTCCCGGTGAAAGATTTCGATCAGCTTCGAGAGTTGTCCCAACGAAATCCAGTGGCATCGCTCGGAGCGTTCTTCGACCTCCGGGGACGCTTCTTCCTTGATGGCCGCGGTGACGATGCAATGGCCTTCCCGCCGCGCCGACTCCAGCACCATCAGCGGGAAACTGCCGCCCCCGGCGATCAGGCCGTACTTCATTTCACGAATCCCCGCTGCGACTTCTCGATAAACTCCAGCACGCGCCGCAGATGCTCGCCGTCGGGCGCCTCGGCCCGGATGCGTTCCACCGCCCGGTCGATATTCAACCCCGACTTGGTCAGGATGCGAAACGCCTTGTGCAGCGCCTGAACTTCCGCCTTGGCGAAACCGCGGCGCTCCAGCCCCACTTTGTTCACGCCGAAAGTCTTCGCGCCGCGCTCGGTAACCACCAAGGCAAACGGCAAGACGTCTTGGGTGATGACACTGTAGCCGCCAACGTAGGCATGCCCGCCGACGACGCAAAACTGGTGGACTCCGCAATGCGCCCCGACGACCGCGTAGTCCTCGACGATCACGTGTCCGCCCAGTGTCGCCCCATGCGCAAGGATGCAGTGCGACCCCACGACGCAGTCGTGGGCAACATGGGCGTAAGCCTGCAGCAAGTTGCCGTCGCCGACCCGCGTCAAGCCGCCGCCGCCTTCCGTGCCGCGGTGAATCGTGCAGAACTCTCGAATTTGATTGCGGTCGCCGATGCGGGTTTCCGAGCGCTCCCCGCGGTATTTCAGATCCTGCGGCGCCACGCCCACGGTGGAATAAGGATAGAAGACGTTTTCCGCGCCGATCGTCAGCGGGCCGTCAGCAAAGACATGCGCGAGCAGCCGCGTGCCCGGGCCGATGGTCACGTCCGGCCCCACGACGCAGAACGGACCGATTTCGGCGCTGTCGTCGATACGCGCCGCGGGGGCGACCTGCGCGGCAGGGTGAATTTTCATCGCGCAGCCCGGCCGTCGCCGGGCCGGTCGGCGATGGCGCACATCAACACGGCCTCGGCCGCCAAGCGATCTCCCACGAAAGCCCGGCCCTTCATCTTGATCGCGCCGGCGCGCCTGCGCAGAATGTCCAACTCCAGGCGCAGTTGATCGCCCGGCGTCACCGGAGAGCGGAAACGGCATTCGTCGATCGAAGCAAAGAGCACCACCTTGTTCGCGCGGTCGGCGACGCCGCGAAGCGCCAGAACTCCGCCGCACTGCGCCATCGCCTCCACGATCAACACCCCGGGCATCACGGGAAAACCGGGGAAATGCCCCTGGAAGAAATGTTCGTTCGCCGTGACGTTCTTAAGTCCCACCACCCGCTTTTCGTCGATCTCCACAATGCGGTCGACCAGCAGCATCGGGTAGCGGTGCGGCAGAATGTCTTTGATTCGATTTACGTCGAGCATCGACAAAAAATCAAGCTCCCCAAGCGGCCCCGCACAAGGCGCAATCATAGCACCCGATCGCCATGCCGCCTCGCGAATCGCCGGCGCGGCATCGCGCGAAAGGCGTTGTGCCGCAAGGCTTTATCCACCACTCGCAAACGTCCGCTCAGCCGCCGGAACGTCATGGCGTCCTGAAACTATTCCTCGGCCGCGACCGGAGGCCCTGAATAATGGATATGAACGAGTTTCCATTGCTCGTCGTCAGCCCGACGGTAAACTTGGGATTCTCGGCCCGTTTGCTGAATCTCGAGCCCATCTTCTCGACGCGTCGCATCGAATGTCCAATTGAATTCCACAACCGCAGTATCGCCAAATAAGTTGACCGCGATATCACGCGGCGTCAAGTTCCGTTTCGAGAACCGGTCCCTCATGGTCTTTCCGTAAAAGTTCTCCATGATCGCGTCCCATCCGGCCTCACGGCCTCTCGGGTAAATGAACGAGACTCGATCCGATGTCAGCCAGACCTCGCCTGCGAGCGCAAGATCGACGTCGTTGATCGATTGGACATATTTCTCGACGAGCGCAGCGAGGGCAGCCCTGTCGCTCCGCTCCGTCTCTTCGGATCTCGCGGGCGCTGCGGACTGCGGGCCGCAAGAAAGCGCCAGGACGATCGAGAATGCGAGCCCGGCCGCCCCTGGCCGATAGCGAAGTCGTGCGTAGGCAAGATTTCCAAGGGTCATTTTGCATTTGAGTGTAACCCGCCGCGCAACTCGCTCAGAACTGCGAACGGATTCAACGAGGGTTTCCGCATTTTCGCGCCGGACGCGATACAACGTATTGAGATGCCGAAGTTTCCGGCGCGGGAACGCCTGCTGCCGGCAGCGCCGGGAACGAACCCGCAACCGGCCCGCTACTCTCTCGGGGAGCGGCGAGCGGAGGCGCAGCTTGCGCCCGGCGGCCTGAAAGTTTCGCCGGCGCCGGCGCCAAGCTCTCGCGGCGTCTTTCCATCGTTACCAGCAAGATTCCGCAGGCCACCGCCGCGACCCCGATCAGCAACTCCGGCGGCGGCCTCTCGCCGTAGATCGCGGCGCTGAAGAGCACGCCGAAAATCGGCGTCGGGAACACGAATACCGAAAGCAGGCCGGGCGAGTGCGCCTGCAGCAAGCGCACCCACAACATGAAGGCGACGCCCACCACGAGCAACGAGCAGTACAGCCAGGCGGCAATCACCCTCAGCGTCAGCGGCCCCACCGTCAGCGGCTCGGCAACGCTTGCGCAAACGAGGAACACCGGCAGCGAAAAGCCGACTTGCCAAAAGATCGTCTTGGTCGGCTCGATGTTCTGCACCAGGCGCTGCGTGTAAACCATTCGTCCGGCGATGACGACCGCCGTTGCGGTAGCCAGGATGTTGCCCAGCGTCGGATGCGGCGCAAGCGACGCGTCCGGCTTGCCCAACAGCACGATCGCGACGCCCAGAAAGGCTACGGCCAACCCGGCCGCCCGAGTTGGCGAAAGCCGGTCGCCGGGCACGAAACGGTGCGAAATGACGTTGATGAAAACCGGAGCGGCGTTCAACAACACCGCCGCAAACGCCGCCGAGGTGAGACTGATGCTGACGTTCAGCAAGATAATCTGAAATCCGAAGAAGACCCCGAGAATCGCCAGCGGACGCCGCTCGTGCGCTTGCAGCCGCAGCGAAACCCCTCCGCAACAGGCCCACAGCCACAGCGCCGGCCAGCCCAACAACAACCGCCAGAACGCGCTCCAGATCGGCGGAAACGCTTCCAGCGCCACTTTGATGCCGACAATGTTCAAGCCCCACATCGCCGACATCGACAGCGCAATGACGACCGTCTTCGGGCCGAGCTTCTTGAATGTTGCGCCCGCGGCCGTCATGCCCGCGCTCCGGCCCGCCTCGCGGCCGCGCGATTGGAGCGCATGACGATCGAAATCCCCAGCGCAACCGCCGCCGCGCCGGCGGCCAGGCGCGGCGTAATCGCCTCGCCGAACAGGATGCCCGCCAGCACCACGCCGAAAATCGGCACGCTGAAGGTGAACATCGCCAAGTTGCCCGCGCTGTGCCTTTGCAGCAGCACGGTCCAGGCGACAAAGCAGAATCCGGCCACGACCACCGATTGATAGGCGATCGCCAGCACCGGTTCGTAGCTCAACGGCTTCAACAACGGCTCCTCGAACGCAACGGCCAACGCAAGGAAGATGGGCAGACCCAGGAGCATCTGCCAGATGACGAGACGGAGCGGATCCATGCCCCGCACCAAGTGTTGCGTATAAACCAGGCGAATCGCCAGCAGCAGGGCGGACAGCAGCATCAAAAAGTTGCCCAACAGGGGATTCGGCGCGAGCGCGGCGTCCGGGCGGCCCAGCATGACGTAGGCAATGCCGCCGAATGCCGCCGCCAAGCCGCACAACCGTTGCCGGGTCAAGCGGTCGTCCGCCATAAAGAAGTGGCTGATCAGATTGACCATCACCGGATTGGAGTTGAGCAAGACCACGGCGTAGGCGGGCGAGGTGAAGTCCACTCCCAGATTGAAAATCGCGATCTGCCCGGCGAAAAGAACCGTCATCCCCAGCATCTTCCGGTAATGTTCCCGGCCCAGGCGAATCGGTTGAGCGCGAACCCGCGCCCAACAAGCCACGACCGCGACGGCGACGCCCATCCGCCAAAACGCGCTCCAGAAGGGGGGAATCGTGCTCAGCCCGAACTTGATCGCAACGATATTGCCGCTCCAGAAGAAGCTGACGAGCAGGACGAACAACCCGATTCGCAGCGAGACCGGCCGGGTCACGGACAGCTTGGAAGCGCCCCGCTTCATACGGAGCCTGCGATCGAGTCCCTCAATATCTCCACCACGTGGCGCGGCTTGCGGCTGGTGAAATGATCGATCTGCTGGCGGCAGGAAACGCCGCTGACGGCAATCTCGGTTTCGTTCTCCGCTTCCTCCACGGCCGGAAACAGCCGTTCCCCGCCGATTTTTTGGGAAATCTCGTAGTGCCCTTTCTCAAAACCGAACGAGCCCGCCATCCCGCAGCAGCCCGAGTCGATTTCCTCAACCCTCCGGCCCGGCGCCAGCCGCAGCGCAGCGAGACTCGGCGCGGAGCCGATGTGCGCTTTCTGATGGCAATGGCCGTGGAAGAGAACCTTCGGGCCGGCGGACTTCCAGGGCAGATCGAGCTTGTTCCCGGCAGCGAGACTGACCAGGAATTCGTCGAGCATCCAGGAATTCGCCGCGACCTTGCGGGGAGCTTCCCCCGGGACCAGATCCGCGTACTCATCGCGAAAGGTCAACAGACAACTCGGCTCGCAGCCGACCACCGGGACGCCGGCAGCGGCGTACTGCTCGAACTCCTTAACGTTGTGGCGCGCCGCCTCGCGGGCGTCCTCGATCAGCCCCTTCGAAAGCATCGGCCGCCCGCAGCATTTCTTTGCCGCAAGATGCACGGCGAACCCCGCGGCTTCCAGAACCTCGACGGCCGCCCGCCCGACCTGCGGGTAGATGTAATTCAAAAAGCAATCGTCGAACAGAACGACGCGGCCGTTCCTGCCCGCCCGCGGCCCCGGCCGCCGCGAAGCGAACCAACGGCCGAAGGTCTCGGCGGCGAACGGCGGCAGGTCTCGGCGGCGGTCCACATGCAGGATTTTCTCGTGCAGCCATTTCACCGGCTTGAGCGACAAAGCCCAATTCGCCAGGCCGGGCGCCTTGCAGCCCAAACGGTAGAGTTTCTCGACATGGCCGAACGCCTTCGCCCGCAACGGCGCGCCGTGCTCGGCGTGGTAGTGCGCAAGCCACTCGTATTTGATCTTCGCCAGATCGACGTTCGACGGACACTCTTTCTTGCACGCCTTGCACTCCAGGCAAAGGTCGAGCACGTCGTACATGCGCTCAGAGGTAAACTCTTCCGGCGGCAGCTTGCCCGATATCGCCGCCCGCAAGGCGTTGGCCCGGCCGCGCGTCGAGTGCTCCTCGTCCATCGTGGCGTGGTAGGAAGGGCACATCACGCCGGTGGCGCGCTTGCGGCAAACGCCCGCGCCGTTGCACATCTCGACCGCCCGCGCAAAGCCGCCCTCGTTTGAAAAATCGAGCTTCGTCTCGATCGGAATCGTGCGGTAGTCCCCGCCCCAACGCAGGTTTTCGGTCAACTCGGGCGCGTTGACTACCTTGCCGGGATTGAGGATGTTGTCAGGATCGAAGACGTTCTTGAGCTCCAGGAAACCGCGGTAGATTTTGTCGCCGAACAGCCAGCGGTTGTACTTGCTGCGGGCGATGCCGTCGCCGTGCTCGCCCGACATCGAGCCGCCGTGGTCCATCACCAAGCCGAACACTTCGTCGGCGATGGCCGCCATCTTGCGCACCTCGGAGCGCTCTTTCATGTTCACCATCGGCCGCACGTGCAAGCAGCCGACCGAGACGTGGCCGTAGTAGCCGCCGTGCGCATCGTGCTTTTCGAGAATGCCGCGGAAACCCTTGAGGAACGCCCCCATCTTCTCGATCGGCACCGCCGGGTCTTCGACGAAGGCGATCGGCTTGTGGTCGCCCTTGACCGACATCAGGATGCCGAGCGCCTCTTTGCGCACGCCCCATATATCGGCTTGCTTGGCCGGGTCGGTGACCGCGATGTAGCCGAAGCCGTGTTGCTTTGCGCTCAAGGTTCTCCGCAGACGGTCGAGCTTCGACGCGACCTCCGCCTCGCTCTCGCCGTGGTACTCGACCACCATCAACGCCTGCGCGCCTTTCTCCACGAAGTCGAGCTTGTCACGGAACGTCGGATTGGTCAGCGCGTTGTTGAGGATGAAGTCGTCGATCAACTCCGCCGCCGAAGGTTGAGTGGCGACGATTTCCTGCGCCGAATCGACGGCGTCAAACACTGATTTGTAATGCGCCACCAGGATGCCCTTCGCTTTGGGCAGCGGTACGATGCGCACTTTGGCCTCGGTGACAACCGCAAGAGTGCCTTCGCAGCCCACGACGACCCGCGACAGGTTCAGCGGCCCCGGCCGGCTCGAATATCCCGCGCCGAAGCGGTCTCCGTTGACTACCAACTCGTCGAGGTTGTAGCCGCTCACCCGCCGCAGGATTTTGGGGAACTTGCGCAGCACCTCATCGCGGTACTTCGCGCCCAGAGCGGGCAACTCGCGGTACAGCCTGCCGGCGGCGCCGGCGCCGCGCCCCAGCGCCTCCAGGCTGCCGTTCTCCAAAGGCCGCAGCCAGGCGTCCGTTCCATCGGCGAACACGCAGCGCAACTCCAATACGTGGTCGATCGTCTTGCCGTGAAGGATCGAGTGGGAACCGGCCGAGTTATTGCCGATCATTCCGCCGATCGTTCCCCGGCTCGACGACGACGTATTGGGCCCGAACTGCCGTCCGTGCGGCTTCAGATGCCGCGCCAGTTGGTCTTGCACCACGCCGGGCTGAATGCGCACCCACCCTGCTTCGATATTCGTCTCGAGGATGGCGTTCATGTACTTGGCGAAGTCGATATGCACCGCCTCGCCGACCGTCTGACCCGACAAGCTGGTCGCGCCGCCGCGCGGCAGAATCGGCGTCTTGTAACGCGCGCACAGGCTCAACAACTCCCGCACGTCGCCGTGATGCCTGGGAATCACGGCGCCGAGCGGCTCGATCTGCCAAACCGAGGCGTCGGTCGAATAGAGAATCTTCGAATAGGCGTCGAAGCGCACCTCCCCCTCGATGCGGCGGGCAATCTGATCGGCGAGGTCGTTCGGGCAGGACATGGAAGCAGCGCAGCCGCACAGCCTGTCAAGGCCGGCGTTCCCGAACCCGGCGGCTCAGGCGCGAAATGCCTATCTCGATATTTTCGTCGCTTACGTTCGAAAAAGAAAGCCGCAGGGCGTTCGAACCGGACCCATCGACAAAAAACGGCGCTCCGGGGATGAAAGCCACCTTGTCGCGCTCGACGCTCTCGCGCAGCAACGGCAGCGTATCGATTGCGGCAAACAGCCGCAGCCAGAGAAACAGGCCGCCGCGGGGGCGGGTCCATTGCGCAAGGCCGTCGAAGTGCGCCGCGGCGGCGGCGCGCATCTTGGCCGCCTTGCCCGTGTAGAAAGCGCGCACGCGGTCAGTCTGCGCCGGCATCTCTCCGCGGCGCAGGAATTCGAGCACGATGCGCTGGCTGAGCGTCGCCGTGCAGAGGTCTCCCGTTTCCTTGCAGAATTCGATTCTGCGCACGATCGCTTCGGGCCCGTGAATCCAGGCCACGCGCAACCCCGGCGCCAGGATTTTGGAAAAAGTCGACATGTAGATCACCCGGTCGTCTTCGTCGAGCGCCTTGACCGGCAGCAGGTCCGCCGGGGCGGCATCGTCGAAATAAAGCTCGCCGTAAGCGTCGTCCTCGAAAACCAGGAAGTTTTCGCGGGCGGCCAAGGCGTAAAGCTCCCGCCGCCGCGCCGGGGACCAGACCCGCCCCGAGGGGTTCTGAAAATTCGGAATCACATACGCGAACTTAGGCGTCAGCCCCTGCTTGCGGGCGGAGGCCGCCTGCCTAGCCAAGTGGTCGATATCCATCCCGTCTTCGTCGCAGTTCACGCCGAACAGCCGCGCGCCAAGATTGGCGAACGCCGCCGTAGCGCCGATGAAGCTGGGCATCTCCACGAATACGGCATCGCCGGGGTCCAGCAGCACGCGCCCGACGAAATCGAGGCCCTGCTGCGAGCCGCTCAGCAGAATCGTCTCCTCGGGCGAAGCGGCAATCGACTTGATCTCCCGGCTGCGGCCGCACACGGCATGAATCAGTTGCGCATTCCCCCGCGTTACGGAGTACTGAAAGATGCGCCCCCGTTCCCGGGCCGTCAGATCGTTATAAATCTCGGTGAACCGCTCGTGCGGGAACGTCGCCGCATTCGGCGACCCCGCAGCGAACGAAATCACATCGGGCCGATTGACCAGGCCGGTCAACTGCCGAATCAGCGACGAACGCATCGCGCGCGCGCCGGCGGAAAGAAATTTCTCAGCGCTCACTCCGCCTCCCCCGCCGCAACCAACGAAGATACCTCCCGTTGCGCCGTTTCCCGACCGTCATCGTTCGTTCCCCGGCACGGCAATTCATCCATGCTAAACCAGCCGCGCGGAAGCGGCGATTGACTTCCACTCCGACTCGGAAGGATAATCTGTGCAACGCGGATTGCAAGAACGGATTGTAAGCAAATCCCGGCTGCGGCTGTTCCGACAGCCGCGGTCAAGTCCGGCGCCGGTTGTACGAAAGGAGGCGAATCATGTCAGGCTACAACTTGTTCAAGCCGAAACTGGCGCGGGAAATCATGGTTAAAAACCTCTTCACACTGCAGCCCCAAACCCCGGTGCTGACCAGCGTCCGCAATCTGTTTGAAAGCAACGTCAAAGGGGCGCCCGTAGTGACCCCCGGCGGCGTTTACCACGGGATATTCACCGAGCGCTGCTGTCTGAACGTGCTGATGACTTATTCGGGGAGCGCATCCTGGTCAGAGCACTTCCGGGCCGGAGAGCCGCTCAGCGCGGACATCATGACCCGCAACTTGATGCTGCTGCAGCCGGAAATGGACGTCTTCGAAGCAGTCAGCCTGTTGCTGGCCAAGCGTGTTTCAGGCGTCCCCGTCGTGGACGGCGACGGTTGCTTCCTGGGCGTTTTTTCAGAGAAATCGAGTATGCAGGTTTTGATCGGCGCCGCCTACGACAGCTTGCCGACGACGCAGGTCGCGGCGTTCATGGATGCCGACCGCAACCGCATCATCGACGAATCGCTCGATCTGCGCTCTATTGTCAAGCGTTTTCTGGAAACGCCGTACCGCCGCTTGCCCGTCTTGCGGGGGAATCGGGTTGTCGGCCAGGTCAACCGCAAGGACGTGCTGCGCGCCATGAAAGGATTGGTAAACCGCCTCGATGAAAGCGGTCGGGCCGCATCTTCCGAGGCCACGGAAATTTTCATGGACGCCGGCGCCAGGACGGTTCCCGAAGACGCCGACATATTCAGCATCGCGAATATCTTCCGCGAAGGCAGGCACCGGCGCTTGCCGGTCATCGCCAACGGCCGGCTGCGCGGCCTGATCACGCGTAAAGATCTGCTGCGGGCCACGAACGAGCTGCTGAAACCGGCGCCCGTCAAAAAGGCGCAGCCGTTATACCTGAACTCGGTCGCCGACGCGCGGCCGCCGGAAACGTAGCCGGCGGCTGCGCAACTTCCAGCACGGGCCGCCGAACATCCGCTACACTGGAACTCTCGTTTGCAGCGCGCTTACGTCCGCGCGGAAGGAACCCGAACGCCATGCTTCGCAAATCGCTTTTCGCTCTGTCTCTGGCCACTCTCATCGCGGGCCTGGTCTGGACAGTGGGCTGCGGCAGCCCCGATGTCCCGCCGGAAACCATCGAGTCGGAGCCCGCCGCCAAGGTCGTTCCCCCGCCCGAGCCGGAACCCGAACCGGAAGTGGAAGAGGCCCCTCCGCCGGAGCCCGAGCCTGAACCGGCGCCCAAACCCGCCGGCCCGCCCAAGGTCGTGATGGCCACCAGCCACGGCAGCATGACGATCGAGCTCTATGCGGACAGAGCGCCCGAAACCGTCGAAAACTTCCTGCAATACGTGGACGACAAGTTTTACGACGGCACCATCTTTCACCGGGTCATCCCCGGTTTCATGATTCAGGGCGGCGGATTCGAGCCAGGCATGCGAGAAAAACCCACGCGCGAAGCGATCAAGAACGAGTCGGCCAACGGACTCGCGAACCTGCGCCACACCATTGCCATGGCGCGCACCTCGGCGCCCCACAGCGCCACCGCGCAGTTCTTCATCAACCACGTTACGAACCAGGCGCTCGACCGCGATCGGTCTGGAGACGGCTGGGGGTATTGCGTTTTCGGCAAAGTCATCGAGGGCTCCGAGACGATTGACGCCATCGCCAAGGTCGCCAGGGGAAACGTCGCGGGACACGCCAACGTGCCCATGTCGGACGTGCTCATCGAGTCCGTCCGCCGCGCCGACTAGCATCGCCGGGAAAAAGAACCATGCAGGCAAGCAACGGAACCATCGTCGCGCTCGACACGTCAAAGGGCGTCATCAAGATCGAGCTCAATGCCGAGAAAGCGCCCAAAACCGTCGCAAATTTTTTGCAGTACGTTGACAGCGGGCACTACGACGGCACGATCTTTCATCGCGTCATCGCCAATTTCATGATCCAGGGCGGCGGCCTGAATGCCGACATGAGCGAAAAGGCAACCCGCGGCCCGATCGTGAACGAAGCCGACAACGGCCTCGCCAACGACCGCGGAACGATCGCCATGGCGCGCACGTCGGATCCGCACAGCGCAACGGCGCAGTTCTTCATCAACGCCGCGGCGGCGAACGGGTTCCTGAACCACCGCTCCAAGACCCCGCAGGGTTGGGGGTACTGCGTTTTCGGCAAGGTTATCGAGGGACTCGAGGTGGTCGACGCGATTCGTCAGGCGCCCACCGGGCGCGCGGGCCGACACGACGACGTCCCCATCGAACCGATAACGATCATCGCGATGCGCCGCGCCTAGCAGCGGCCGAAGCGGAACGGTCACGCTGCGGGCTTTTCCCGCTGCGTAAAGCCCGCGAACAATCCCTCGAGCCGCGCCCCTGCCTTCCCGCAATTCCGGGGTCACGCCCGCGCTATGGCAGTCCGGCAAAGCGGCGGCACGGCGGCAGACTAGCGGCGGGCCGATAAACCGCTACTGCCCCGTTTGTTTCAACCCCCGCTTGGGCAGCATGGCGATGGCCGCGGCCCCGAACGCCGCCAGCGCGAACACCGCCCAGAGCCCTTTCCCATAGCCGCCCCAACTCGCCGCCAGCGAAGCAATCAGGCGGGGCGTCCAGAACTGCATAATCGTATCGCTCGGCAGAATCGCCGACATCGCCTTGCCCAGAGTCGCCAAACCGAAGACATCGGCGGTCATCAACGGAATCAGCATGTAATCCGCGCCCATCGCAAACCCGAAAACAATGGCGAACACATAGACCATGCCCGACTGTTGGGGAGTCACCAGAAACAGCAATGGAATCGCCGCGGCGACAATCAGATAAGTCGCCAGCATGACGTACTTGCGCGGCAGCCTGTCCGATAGATAGCCCGCCAGCAAGCGGCCGGCGATGCTCGACAGCAGATACGAAGTCGAAGCGCTCGCCCAGATTGCATCGCGCTGACCCTGCTCGACGAATCCCTGCTCCTCGAAAACGAATTTCATGAGGAAGTTGACCGCCGCAATCGACCCGATCGAAGCCGCGCTGCCGACCAGCAGAAACCAGAACGCCGGCTTGCCGGCCAGATAGGCGAAACTCCGCGGCTCGCTTTGCTCGTGCGGCTCGGACTCGACCGCCGGCTCGACAACGCCGGCCGCGCCGTCCGGCAATTGCCCCATGTCTTGCGGCTTGTCCTTGAGCACGAACAGCGCCAGCGGCCAAGCAATCAGCAACAGAAAACTGAGATAGTGCAATGCCTCGGTATATTCCATCCGGGCGGCAAGCCGGGGCGCCAACTGGTTGCCCAGCGCCCCCACCACGGCGACGCCGACATAAGCGATGCCCATCGCGCTGCCGCGTTTCTTGCTGTACCAATTCGAAATGATGACCTGGTGCGGAATCGGGCCCGCCAGGAAGTACCCGAACATATACAGGCACCACGCCCCGTAGTACTCATAGACGTTCCCGCTCAACCGCGAGAACCACTGAAACGCCAGAAACGTCAGGCCCGTGCCGATCAGAATCAACTTCTTCGGACTGACCTTGGGCACGATCACCGGCCCCACCCAAATCGACAGCAGAACGGCGATCGGCGCGCCGGTCGTCACCAGCGCTTCGGTCCAGCCGTGCCCGTCGCGGAAGTAGTCGAAGAAAAAGGCGATGTTGTAATACGGAAATCCGGTCGATAATCCGAACGTGACGAAGCACGCCGCAACGATCCAAGGGCCGTAAAACGGCTTGTGGGTTTCTTCCATGATCTTCCCCCGATGTGGAATGGAACAGTGTACCCGATACCGCCGGCCCGCGCAGGACTTGCTAGGCTTGAAGTGCGCCGCTTATGCCTGATGACCGCTCGCGAACGGTGAAGGGAATCGTGGCCGCGGCCGCTCTGGTGATCGTCATCGCGGGCATCCGCGCCGCCGCCGTCATCGTCATCCCCTTTTTACTCTCGATTTTCATCGCGGTCCTTTGCGCGCCGCCGGTCTTGTGGCTGACCGGACGCAAGGTTCCGACGGCGGCCGCCGTTCTGCTGGTGATTTCGGGAATGCTCGGCATCGGCGCTCTGATCGGCGGCATGGCGAGCGCTTCCATCGACGGCTTCTCCCGGCGCCTGCCCGGCTACCAACAGCGCCTGGGTACCGAGATCGAAGAATCCATCGTCTGGATCGAGCAACTCGACCTGGAGCGTTACGGCATCGACGTCTCCCTCGACGCCTTGGGGGATATCGTCGACCCCGCCGCGACCATGGATATCGCCGGCAACGCCCTCAAGGAAATCGGCAACTTCCTGACGAACATGCTGCTGATTCTGCTCACGGTCATCTTCATGCTGTTGGAAGCATCGGGGTTTCGCGCCAAGCTCGACGCCGCGTTCGGAAATGCCCATCCAACTTTCGGCGGGTTCGCCGAGTTTGCGAGCAGCGTCAAGCATTATCTTGCGATCAAGACGGCCGTGTCTCTTTTCACCGGCCTCGCCATCACGTTGTGGCTGTGGATCCTCGGCGTGGACTTCCCCATCCTCTGGGGGCTGTTTGCCTTCCTGCTCAATTACATCCCTAACATCGGCTCCATCATTGCGGCGGTCCCGGCGGTTTTATTGGCTTTCATCCAGTACGGCGCCGGCGTCGCGCTGATCGCCGCCGGCGGCTACGCCGCCGTCAACATCGTGGTGGGCAACTTCGTCGAGCCGAAATTCATGGGCGAAGGGCTGGGACTCTCGCCGTTGGTGGTCTTTCTCTCGTTGGTGTTCTGGGGTTGGCTGTTGGGCACTGTCGGCATGCTGCTCTCCATCCCGCTGACGATTACCGTCAAAATCGCCCTCGAGAGCAACCCCGATACCCGTTGGGCAAGCATCCTGATGGGGGCGTCGAAAACCTGAGCGGGCCGAAAGCCCGCGAAAATCATTCCGCCGCGGCCGCTCTCCAAGCCGTGCATGGTATTCTTGGGGCGATTCCATACCTTTGCGGATTCGACGCAAGCCGCGGCCGGATCCGGCCGGCATCGCGCAAACCATGAAAACCATCAGGAGGCCACTATGAAGAAATCGGCTTTTCGGGCCGCTGCGGCGGCGTTGCTGCTGCTCGCGCCCGCGCTTTGCCGCGGCCAAGTATCGACCGCCGGCATCAACGGCACCGTGACCGATCCGCAAGGGTCGGTCATTCCAGGCGCCGAGCTCACGCTGACGAACGTGGAGACGGGCATCGTTACGCGCTCGGAGACTACGGCAACCGGGCTTTACCGCTTCCAGAACATTCAGGTCGGGCGGTACACGCTGCAAGCCTCCGCCGAAGGGTTTTCCACGCAGCGCCTGGAGGAATTTACGTTGACCGTGAACCAGCAGACGACGCTCGACTTCGCTCTCGAGGTCGGCGCCGTTACCGAAACCGTCGAGGTTCAGGCGGCAGCGGTTCAGCTTCAGAGCTCCTCCGCCGAGCTCGGCCAGCAAGTCGAAGAAAAGCAAGTGCGGGACTTGCCGCTGAACGGACGCAACTTCACCCAGATGCTGATGCTCAACCCGGGCACCGTCATGGTGCGGCCGCGCGGAAGCCAGTCGCTCAGCTATACCCGTCCGGTAGGCGAGGCGGCGAACCCGTCGGTCAACGGTCAGAACAACCGCACCAACGTGTTCATGCTCGACGGCGTCGCCAATTTCGAGACCTTCGGCAACGCCTACGCCGTTCCGCCGATCCTGGACGCCATCCAGGAATTCAAGGTGCAGTCGCACAACGACCAGGCCGAGACGGCGATGGGCTCGGGCGGAACGGTGAACGTGGTGACGAAATCGGGCACCAACGAGTTGCACGGAACGGTCTGGTACTTCCACAAGAACGACGCCTTCAACGCCCGGCAATTCAATTTGTCGAAGGTCAACCCCTTCAAGCAGCACCAGTACGGCGCCACGGCGGGAGGGCCGATCGTGCGCAACAAGACGTTCTTCTTCGGCGCATTCCAGGGCTACCGCTTCACCCGTCCGGCGCAGCAGTTCTATAACGTGCCGAGCGCGGCAATGCTCGGCGGCGACTTCCAGGACGTAGGCCGCGACATCTTCGATCCGGCGTCCACGCGGGTAGGCGCGGGCGGCGTCTTCGTCCGCGACCAGTTCGCCAACAACAGAATTCCCTCCGGCCGCATCGATCAGAGCATGGTCGATTACCTGCGCCTGACCAACCTGCCGCAGCCGAAGCAGACGGCGCGGATGGGCTTCAATGCCGTGGACACGCGCAACAACACGATCGACCAGGAAGAATGGCAAGTGAAAGTCGATCATCAGTTCAGCGCGAGGGACATGGTCTGGTTCCGTTTCAGCCAACTCGACCAGCGCAACAACAACACCGGCGGCCGCGAAGGGCTGGTCCTCGCGCGCGGCCAGCAAGCGGTGAACATGGCGGCCAGTTGGGTGCATATTGTCGATCCCACGTCGACCTTCCAGGTGCAGTTCGGACGGTCGTACAGCGACATCCCGTCAAACCGCGAATTTCTCGATATCGACGCCGAGTCCGTGGCGCAGCAAGTAGGCATTCCCTCGGGAATTTTGCAGTACCGCGACGGGCCGGTGCTGTCGGGCATTTCCGCCGACGCCTACTTCGGCGGCACGCCGATTATTTCCACAAACCGCCCCGCGGACAACTGGCAGTTGAAAGGCAGCTTTTCGAAGATCGTGGGCAACCATACGTTCAAGGTCGGCGTTGACTTCATGAAGGCCACGATGCGCCGCACGCAGGCGTCGCACGGTTCGTCGTTCGCCCAGTTCGAGACGGCCGATCTGCAAAACACCGCGGCGACCGGCGACTCCGTAGCCTCGCTGCTGCTCAACGCCGTGAACAGATCGAGCCGCCGCAACATTCTCGAATCGCTGCGTTTCGCCGGGAACCTCGGAATCTTCGTTCAAGACTCCTGGAAGGTCAGCCAAAAGCTGACGGTCAATCTGGGGATGCGCTTCGACCGCGCCTGGGTTCCACAATACGGCACCGAAGAAGACGGCAATATCTTCACCGGAAACGCGAACACCGACACCGGACAATACGGCATCCTGCTGACTCCGGGGCCTTGCGCCCAGGTCGGCGGCGCGCCGTGCATTCCGACCGCGGACGGCAGCCTGCCCGAGAACGTATTCTCGGTCAACGGCGGCACGCTGATCCCCGGCCGCGGCAACATGTTGGGACCGCGCGTCGGGATTGCTTACCGCATAAACGACAAGACGACGGTCCGCACCTCCGGCGGCATCGTTTACGACAACTGGGCCGGCATCTACCAGAGCGCCCGCGGCATCGGCGGAAACTGGCCGGACGTTTCGGTAACCCGCTTCGGGAATCTGAACTCGCCCACGGCAAGCAACCTGTTTCCGGGAGTCGACGCGTTCGACCCCTCGCTGGGCCAGTCGGACGTTCCCGCGCCGACCCCATTCAATACCCAATGGTGGTTCGTCGATCCGGAATTCGAGCAGGCGTACTCGATGCAGTGGAATTTCGGCGTGCAGCACCAGCTTGCCGACGCCACGGTGGTCGAGCTCAACTACGTCGGTTCCGGCGGCCGCGACCTGTCTCTCGGCGGGCGGCGCAACACGGCAGTGACTCCCGGCCCCGGAGACCCGCAAGACCGCATGCGGTTTCCCTACATGCGCCCGACATTCTTCGAGAAATCCATCGGACGGAACAACTACCACTCGCTCCAGTTTTCGCTGAAACGCAGCTTCAGCGCCGGATTGGCGGCGACGATCGCCTACACTTACGGCAAATCGATCGATATCGGCTGCTCGGGGTTCTTCGGCACCGAAGGCTGCTCCATCCAGAACGAATACGATCTGAACTCCCAACGCAGCATTTCGTCGAACGACATCACGCACAACTTCGTGATGAGCTATGTGTACGAGTTGCCGTTCGGCAAGGGCGCAATGGATACGGGCAGCCCCGGCCTGAACGCGATTGTCAGCGGCTGGCAGTTCAACGGCCTGATCAACTTCCGCCAGGGACTGCCTTACAACGTGGTCGTTCCCGGAGATCTGGCCAATATCTTCAACGCGGGCACCTACCTGCGGCCGAACCTCGTGGGCGACCCGCGGAAAAGCAACCCGACTCCCGAACAGTGGATCAACCCGGATGCGTTCGCCGCGCCGAGCAATTTCACCTTCGGGAACATGGGGCGCAACACTCTGCGGCCCGACGCGGTTTACCGCTTCGATTTGTCGCTTTTCCGCCGCTTCCCGATCACGGAACGGGCGCAATTCGAAATCCGGCTGGAGACATTCAACGCCTTCAACTCGACGATGTTCGAAGCGCCGCAGTTCAATCTGGCTAATCCGCGGTTCGGACTCGTGACCAACGTTCAGGTTCCGCCAAGAGAAATCCAACTCGGCGCGAAGATTATCTTCTAAGGTCCGCGCACGGGAAACCGGTTTTGCAAGCGGTCGGGACGGATTTGCCCCGACCGCGGTTCGAGTGCGTCAAGACCGGCGCGCCCGCCGCTAAAATACGAGCAATGGCGCGCCGCATGCGGTTGGGGGCCGTTGCCGCTTTTTACTGCCTGTGTCCGCTTGCCGCAATCGGGGCCGCGGAATGCCGGGGGCCGCGCGAGCTTATGGCGGCCGCGGCCGACCGGCCCGGCGAAGCCGCGCACGCGAGATTGGCGAAGTGGTTCGAGCGGAACGGCAAGCTCGACTGCGCGCTGGCGTCTTTTCAAGCGGCGGCGGCCATGAACCCCAAGTCCGCAACCGCGCTGGAAAACGTCTCGCTCACGCTGCGGGCGCTGGGCCGCGAGACCGAGGCGGTGGAGTTGCTGCGCCGCGCAGTTTCGCTGGCGCCGGCAGACCTTCCCCTGCGTTTCTCGCTGGCGGAAACGCTGTATGCAATGGCCGAAGGCGCGGCGGCAATCGAGGTCTTGCGCAACGCGGTCGAGCGATTTCCCCACTCCGCCCAAGCCCATCTGAGTCTGGGCATCGTCCTGGCCCGCCAGGGCCGCCCCGCCGCGGCGCGAGAGTCGTTGGAGCAGGCGCTGAAGCTCGACCCTTCCCTGGAGGAAGCGCCGCTGCGCTACCGCTTGGCGTCCGCTCTGATCAAGGCCGGACAGCGCGGCGCGGCCCGGCGCGAGCTCGAGACCGCCATCGCCCAACAGCCGGAGTTCGTTCCCGCGCTCATCGATCTGGGCGTGCTCGAGCAAGAGCAAGGAGCATTCGCCGCGGCGGAGCGCCGCTTCCGGCAGGCGCTGGAGGCCGCGCCGCAAGCGACGGTCGCGCAAGTCAACCTTGCCCTGACGCTGGCCTCGCAAGAGCGTTTCGCCGAAGCGGAGCGCATTCTGGCCGCCGCCCGCCGCAGCGCACCGCAAAATCCCGACGTGCTCGCCGCTTTGGGGATGACGCTCACGCGCCTGCAGCGGTTCGACGACGCGATCGCCGTCTTCGAGCAACTGGCGGCGGTCGAGCCGCAGTCCGCCCGGGCGCGCCTGAGCCTGGGCGCGGCGCTGGCGGACCGCGCGCGCCACGACGAGGCCCTGCCCCATCTGCAGCGCGCCGCCGCTCTCGATCCTTCAGCGGCCCAAGCCCACTACAGTCTGGGGCGCGCCCTGCACGAGCTGCGCCGCAACGAGGAGGCGCGGGAAGCTCTGCTGCGGGCGTGCGCAATCGACCCGGTCCACGTTGCGGCAAGAGTCCTGCTCGGCGCTGCCGAGAACGCGCTGGAAAACCCGTCGGACGCCTTGACGCAGTTGATGCGGGCGCTGGAGATCGATCCCCAAAACGTCCCCGCCCTGCGCGAGTCGGCCCAGGCGCTGCTCGCTCTCGGCCGGACGGAGCAGGCGCTTGTCCAACTCAAAAAGGCGGTCCGCATCGATCCGGCCGACACGCAGGCGCGGTACATGCTGACGCGCGCGCTTTTCGCCCGCGGCGCCCGCGCCGAGGCAAGTCTCGAAAGCGCCAGGCTGCGCGAGATGAAGGCCGCGGAAGCCCGCGTCAACCGCGCCCGAGTGCTTTCGAACTTCGCGCTGGCCGCGGTGGAGCAGCAAGATTGGAGCCGCGCGCTCGACCAACTGGGGCAAGCTCTTGAAGTTTGCGGCGCATGCAAGATCAGGGCGGCCCTGCACAAGAACCTCGGACTGGTGAAGTCGCACGCGGGCGACCGGCCGGGAGCGATCGCCGAGTTGCGCGAAGCCGTCAAGCTCGCGCCCGGCGACCGCGACGCGCAGTACGCGCTGGAATTGCTCGCAAGACCGGCGCCGGAGTAGGCCGCCGCGGCCCGGAAAATACGGAAAACTGGTCGGGCCGCCGAGATTTGAACTCGGGACCTCTTCCACCCCAAGGAAGCGCGCTACCAGGCTGCGCTACGGCCCGACTCCTTTTAGTGTACTTCCCGCCGCGGATGGAGCGCCGTGCTAACATAAAGAGGTTTTCGCACCGTGCCGGTTCCCGCCTCCAGCCTTCGCGAACCGCTCCGCCAACACGGCATCCGCCTGACGCGGCAGCGTGAGTTGCTTTTCGAAATCATCCACAACTCCCACCGGCATTTGAACGCGGATCAACTCTACGAGTTGGCCAAGAAGCGCGATCCCAAGATCAATCGCGTTACGGTCTATCGCACACTCAAGCTGCTGAAGGAAGAGGGTCTGGTCGACGAGCTCGACCTGATGCACTACGAAAGCGACCACCACTACTACGAAACGCGGCTGAAGCGCGAGCATGCGCACCTGGTATGCCTCGGCTGCGGGTCGGTGATGGAATACTTCGGGAATCCCCTACAGCAAATCAAGCAGCAGATCGAAACGCAGTTCGGCTTCAAGGTCGAAGTCGCGCGCACCGAGGTGGGCGGGTACTGCGCCGATTGCCAACAGGGAGATCTGTACAAGGACGCGGCGCCGGAAGATGCCCGCGGCCTCGGCGACAAGCAGCAGGCCAACCGGGCTTAGGACTTTTCGCCGTCATGGCGTCTCCTTCATCCGCAGCCGCCGGCCCCCCTGCCCGTGAAGAGTTGCTGCTCACGGTAAAGTCTCCTGCGGGCAAAACCGCCGAGGTGCGGGTTGACCGCAGTCCGTTCCGCATCGGCAGGCTGCAGGAGTGCGACCTGGTGCTGCGCGACAGCCGCATCTCCCGCGCCCACGCGCAGATCCTGTTCGAAGACGGCGTCTATTTCATCGAAGACCGCGACAGCCGCCACGGCTTGCAGGTCAACGGCGGGAAGACCCGGCGCATCCGTCTCCGCGCCGGGGACCGCATTCGCTTCGGAGTCGAAGATTCGTTCGAGATTACCGTCGGCCGCGAGCGCGGCGTTTCGGCGCCGCTGCTCAAAAAAGTCGCTTCCATGCCGCAAGCCCCGGACCGCACCGGAAACCTGGGGCGGCTCTCGGCGGTGCTGGACGTGGCCCGCGCACTGGAATCGTCGGGAACCGTCGACGACGTGCTGGAGGCCGCCGTCGATGCGGCGCTGACCGTAACCGGCGCCGACCGGGCGTTTCTGCTGCTCAAGGGCGCGGGCGAAGAGTTGGCCATCCGCGCTGCGCGGGACAAGCAAGGCGCCCCCCTCGATCCGTCGGAGTTGCGCGTGCCGCGGTCGT
Organism: uncultured Bryobacterales bacterium; assembly: GCA_958295955.1. Lineage (GTDB taxonomy): Bacteria > Acidobacteriota > Terriglobia > Bryobacterales > UBA6623 > CATQHP01. The sequence continues at coordinate 946,213 of OY282420.1, forward strand.
CGATCGCGGACGCACTGCACAAAAGACGCGATCCGCTCACCATGCCGGCGGACCGATCCCTGGACGAGACGGTCGACCCGGCGAGCCCGAACGCGGCGCCGGAGCCGCGCAGCGTGCTCTACGTGCCGTTGGTCAAGATCCGCATCGGCCAGGAACAAGAGACCAGCCTGCTTTCCACGAAGGACGACACGCTGGGCGCGCTCTACCTGGACAAGCGCGGTCCGGACGCGAACCTCGCCGAAGGCAACCGCGAGATCTTGCAATCGCTGGCGATCGAGATCTCCACAGTGCTCGAAAACGCGCGCCTGCTCGAGGTCCAGCGCGACAAGCACCGTCTCGAGCAGGAGCTTCGCTTCGCGCGCGACATCCAGCAAGCGCTGCTTCCGGCCGCGTTGCCGGAGGAGGGCCGGCTGACGGCTGCGGGCCACAGCGAAGCTTGCTTTCAGGTGGGCGGCGACTACTACGACGTCGTGCAAATTTCGCCCGATCGTTGGGGGGCGGTACTGGCCGACGTGTCGGGCAAAGGCGTTGCCGCCGCCCTGCTGGCGTCGCTGCTGCAAGGAGCGTTCTTTGCCGGCGCGGATGCCGATTCCAGCCTCTCGGAGGTCATCGGGCGCATCAACCGCTACATCTGCGCGCGCTCCCGCCATGCCCGCTTCGCCACCGTGTTCGCCGTCACGGTCGATGCCGGCGGACTCGCCAAATGGGTGAGCGCCGGGCACTGTCCTACGCTGCTGGTGCGCAAGGACGGCGCTATCCAGTGGTTGAAGCCGAAGAGCTTTCCGCTCGGCTTATTTGCCGACGCGGAGTTCGAAGAAAGCGAGCTCCTCCTCTCCGCCGGCGACAAGCTGGTCATCTACAGCGACGGCGTTTCGGAAGCGAACAACCGGTCGCATGCGCAGTTCGGAGAAGAACGGCTGCGCCGGGCCGCAGGCGAGAACGCGGCGGCCGGGCCGCAGCAGCTTTTCGAGGCTCTACTCAAAGAGATACAAGAATTTACCCAAGGAGCGCAGCAAAACGACGATCTGACCCTGCTGGTCCTCGGCTACCGCGGCTGAAAAGCAATCGAGCGCAGCGGAATCGCGAACCGCGTTGCTTGCGCCGCCGCCGTATAAAAATCTACGCCTCCTCGACCCATACCGGGCTCGACCAGGCCAATTCGCCGTTCGCCTCGAACACTCTGACGTAGTACCAGTCGGTCTGCGCTCCGTCGCCTTCGTCCTCGACGGCGAACGACGTTTCCCAGTTTTCATTGAAGACTACGCGGTGGAGCATCGCCGATTCCCAAGGGAACGGCCGCGTAAACAGCATTTCGTTCGATTCGTTCAACTCGGCGAGAGTTTGCGTGAGCGAGCACTTCGTCGGTTTGAGGCAACTCACGGTCACGCGGGTATCGGGGCCGCCCCGGATGCGCATCGCCAATGCCTTCTGCGAATAGTCGTCGACCATCTGCTTGAGCGCGGTGTAGGATTGCACGCGGACCGAGCGCTCGTCGTGCGTAACGATCTTGTCCCGGCGGAATTCGTCGAGCGGCCCGGAAGTGAAGCACGGGTGGAAGCCATCGATACGGCCGCCTTGGACGTCTATCGTGAAGTCCCAGTCCGCCGTGCCGCCCCAACCGAGCGCGGGCCACGGCCCCCAACCGTACTCGAAGCGCAGCGCCACCGGGTTCGCCCAACTGCGCTCGGTCGGTTGGCGGTCGACCGGAAAATCACGGTGGATGACGCGCCCGTTCTTGACGACCTCGACGCGGTCGACCAAGTCCCAGCCGCGGACGCGGGCGCGAATGACGCGCTTGCGGGCGTAGGGCGCCTCCTGACCCATCATTTTACCGTTGACGAAGAAATCGAGCTCGATGCGGTCGCCCGTGACCGCATAGGTGCGGCGGTTGCGAAACGCGTCGAACAGCGCCTCGCGGGTCAACTCGGCCGCCTTCACCACCGCCAGCCCTTCCCGGTAGCCGCCCGGATAACCCAAATGGTCGTCGGTCGAGGCGATGACCCCAAAACGGTGGCCTTCGTTGAGGTAGTGCTGCAGCGTGTGCCGGGTCCAACGACCGCCTTCGGTGTGGCGTTTATAGGGATGGGGGGCGCGGTCGTGCTCGGCGCAGCCCCATTCGGAATGTATTTCCAAAAACGGGGAAACCTGCGGGTCGATGCTCGCCGAGGCGATGCCGCGGTGACCGAGCCGGTTCGCCGGGTGGTGCGGAACCAGGATGCAACCTCTTTTCTTGGCAAACGCCTGCAACTCTGCGAGATCTTCGATCAGCTCGTAGTCGCCCTGCAAATCGGGAAACAGGATATGATAGTCGCCTTCCGCCGCGCCGTGGCGTTCGTACCCCAGGATCGTGACGAACGAGCCCGGCTGGTCGTACTCGCGCGCATGGCGCACGACATCGGGCCAGCGGTGCTTGGCGACGGCGAACCCATTCTTCCACTTGTGCTCGATCTTGCCGTCGTATTCGCCGACGTCCGGCCAATAAGAATGCGGAGTGAAAGCATAGAAATCCAGGTGGTTGCGGGCAATCTCGAACGCGCGCTCCAGCGTCCCTTGCGCGTAACCGACTTGATTATGGTTGTGCAGGTCGCCGAAAAAGTTCTTGTATTCGGGGGGCGCCGGCGCTTGCGCCGCGGATACGGGCGCCGCAGCCAGAGCGGCGCCCGTGCCCGAAACGGCGCAGCGGCGGATCATGTCTCGTCGAGAAATTCCATCAGTCATCGCGCGCTTATTGTAGCGGTACGGCGATGCCGGGGCGGACATGCTCCCGCGAGTGCGGTTTACTGAAAGAGCGAACCATGACTGCGAAACTCCTTGCGCCAACGATAGCGGTCGTCATGCTGGTCTCGCCGGGCTGCTCGATCAAAAAATTCGCGGTGCGCCAAGTCGGCGACGCCTTGTCCTCCGGGCCTTCGGTTTACGAGACCGACTCCGATATCGAGCTCGTCGAAGGCGCCCTGCCGTTTGGTCTGAAGCTGGTGGAAAGCCTGCTCGCCGAAACCCCGAATCATCGCGGGCTGCTGCTGACCGCCGCGCGCGGATTCGTGCTCTATTCCCTTGCCTACGTCGATTTTCCGGCGGAGGTTGCGCTCGACGAGGACTTGGACCGGGGCAAAGCGGGCCGCGCGCGCGCCGGCCGGCTGTATGCGCGCGCACTCGGCTATGCGCTGAGGGCGCTCGACCGCCGCTATCCCGACTACGGCGACCGACTCGGCCAAGACCCCGAAGCGACCGCAGCGCAGGTTACGGCCGGGGACATCGACCTGCTCTATTGGGCGAGCGCGGCATTGGGGCTGGCGATCGGCATCGACCCCACCGACCCGGAAATGGTGGTGCGGCTGCCCGAGGTCGAAGCCATGATCGACCGCGCTCTCGAGCTCGACGAGGCATGGGACGAGGGATCGCTGCACGAAATCCGCCTGGCGCTCGACGCGGCGAAACCCGGCGGCGGCGATCCCGCGTCTATCAAAGAGAGCTATGAGCGAGCGCTGGCGCTTTCCACCGGCAAACGGGCCGGCCTTTACCTCAGTTACGCCGAGGCGGTCGCCGTTCCGGCTCAAGACCGCGCTCTGTTTGAAACAATGATTGCCAAAGCCCTCGCCGTGGATGCCGACAAATATGAAAATTACCGTCTTGTCAATGCCTTGGCGCAGCGGCGCGCCCGCTGGCTGCAATCTCGCATCGATGACTTGTTTTTCTAAACGGGAGCACTTCTGATGAGCGCACGGATTCGTTTCTTCGCCCTGCTTTTGGCGGTAGCAACCGTTTTCGGGGGCTGGAATTCGGCTACGGCCCAGCGGCGGCGCGGTCTCAAAATCAAGCTCGGCACCGTTGCTCCGAAAAACAGCGTCTGGCACGAAGTCCTTCTGCGCATGAGACAGGATTGGCGCGAAATCTCGGGCGGCGCCGTCGATCTGGTGATCTATCCCGGCGGGGTTACCGGCGACGAGGAGACGATGCTGCGCAAGATGCGCTCGGGGCAGATACAAGCTGCGTTGATGTCGGGCGCCGGCATGTCTCACTTGGACAAGAGCGTGAGCGCGCTGCAAGTCCCGCTCACGTTCGACTCCCTGGAAGAGTTCGACTACGTGCGGGAAAAGATGGAGCCCCAGCTCGAAGCCCGTATCGAGGCCAAAAACTACAAAGTGCTGAATTGGGGCGAAGCCGGCTGGGCCCACCTTTTTGCAGTCAAACCGTTCAAAACGGTAGATGACCTGCGCAAGATGAAGCTCTACACCGGCAAGGGCGACGAAGATACGCTGCTGCTCTACGCCGAGCTCGGCTTCAACGTCATCCCCCTCGACTTGACCGAGTTGCAGACCGCCCTGGAGACTCGCCTGGTCGAGGCTTTCGCCGCTCCGCCGCTCGTCGCCGCCGGCTATCAGTGGTTCGGCTCGGCGAATTACATGCTCAGCGAACGTTTCTTGCCCATCGTCGGCGCCACGCTGATCGACAAGAAAGTCTGGGACCGGATCCCCGCGGAGCAACAGGAGCGGATGCTCGAGTCGGCCCGCCGGGCGGGCGCCGCCATTCAAGATGCCGTCCGCTCGAAAGGCGAGGAGGCGATCGCCAAAATGCAGGAGCACGGTCTCGTTGTGATCCCGGCCGATGCGGCGACGAAGGCCGCGTGGGCCGGGGCGGTCGAAGCAGCCTATCCGCAGATGCGCGACCGCTACGCGCCCGGCGACATGCTCGACGAAGTGCGCAGGTTGCGCGACGAATACCGCGCCCGTTAGGAGCGCCGCGATGGATGCCCGCTCGCCTTCCCCGGCAGTAAGATAGAGGGCAGCCATGCCCTATTCCACCCGCCGCCAAATCTTCGCCGCAGCCGCCGGCGCCGCCGCTGCATCCGCCGCGAATCGCCAGGAGCCGGCCGCGAAGCCGACCCTATGCCTGTTTTCGAAGCACCTGCCGCATCTCGGCTACAAGGAGATGGCCAAGACGCTCAAGCAGATGGGCTTTCCGGGCGTCGATCTGACGACGCGGCCCAGGGGCCACGTTCTGCCCGAGAACGTCGCGCGCGATCTGCCGCGCGCCCATGACGCCCTCGCCGCCGAGGGCGTTTCGATACCGATGATTACGACCGGGTTGCTGTCTCGAAACGACCCGGCGGCGCGCCCGACGCTCTACACCGCGGCAAAGCTGGGCATCCCCTTCTTCAAGCTCGGCTACTACAAGTTCAAAGACGTCGCCAAGCTCGACAGCTATCTCGCGCAGGTAAAATCCGACGTCGAAGGCTTGGCGGCGATCGCCCAACACGCCGGCATCGCCGGAGGATTCCACAACCACTCCGGCGCGTACGTAGGCAGCGCGCTCTGGGACCACTGGTGGGTTTTGCGCGACACCGACCCCGCAGCCGTGGGCTTTTACTACGATCCCTGCCACGCTACGATCGAGGGCGGCAAAGCAGGCTGGGAGATCGGCTTTCACCGTGTCCGCTCAAACCTCAAGATGGTGGCTTGCAAGGATTTCTTCTGGGAAAAAACGGGCGGCAAGTGGCAGGCGAGGATGTGTCCGCTGGGGCAGGGGATGGTCGATTACCCCAAGTTCTTCCGTCTGCTCAAGGCCGCCGGCTTCGCCGGGCCGATCTCGCTGCACGTCGAGTACAAAATCGAGGCCGCGACCGAAGCGCAACGGATCGAGAAGGAAACGGCCGCAATCGAACGCGATTACCGCTACCTGAAATCGCAGCACGACGCCGTGTTCGGAGCTTGAAAGCGCGGGCCGGCTGCTATAATCGAGAAAGTTCTTAGGGGCGGTTAGCTCAGTTGGGAGAGCGCCGCGTTCGCAACGCGGAGGTCGTGGGTTCAAGTCCCATACCGTCCACCACTGCCCTTACGCCGCGGCCGGCAGCGCGCCTGCCGGTTGCGAGAAGACGTAAGGCCCCTCCGGGATCACGATGAGCCGGCCGGCGGCGGGCAGACGGCCGAGCAGATCGTCCACGGCCTGCTGCGGATCGTCGAAAGCCGGCCCCCAGAGCAGCGCCCGGTCTGCGACGGCGACTCCCGGCACGCAAAACGACAGCCGCGCCTTGCGCGCGGCGATGGCCAGTTTTTCGGCCTGCCACTGATCGACCTCGACCGGCCGCTGGGCCAATGCGTCGAGCAGCGGGGACGCAGCGCCCGCATTGCGCATCAGCCGGCTGAACTCCGGACTGCCCAGCCCTTCGCGGCAAGCGGCCATGATCAGAATCTCTCCGCCTTGCTTGACGACGTGCGCCGCCGCCGTAATGCCCTTCACCGCCTGATAGAAGGTGAGATCCAATGGATAACCGCCCGAAGTGGTAATCACCGCGTCCGCGGGCTCGGCGATTTCGGCCAGCGTCGATTCGCGGACGAACTTTACCCCCTGGGCATGAGCCGCGACGGGATTGCCGGCGAAGACCGCGGCGATGCCCCGGGTGCGGGTCAGCGCCACGTCGAGCATGAAGTCGTGGCCGGCCATTTCCGCGATCTCCAGCAACTCGCGGTGCAGCGGGTTGTCGGGGAAAGAGCCTTCGCCGACCTTTTCGTCGCGCATGTACAGCGGGCTGTGCAGCCGCTTGATCGTCCGCTCGCCGGCGAGGCCGATAGCAATCAGCTTGCGCCCGCCGGAGAAGCCCGCCATCAAGTGCGGCTCGATGAAGCCCAGCGTGATGCGCAGGTCGGCCTCGACGAAACGGCTGTCGACGAATGCCTGCGCGCCCCCGGCGGTCTCGCCCAGAAACGTCTGCTCGTCGATCTCCTTCGCCCGATGCGAATCGACCTTGCAACGCGACAGGATGTCGGCGCCTACGATTTCATCGAGCTCTCGGTCCGTAGCTTCTCTGTGCAGGCCCGTGGCGATCAAAATCGTGACGTTCCGGGGCGGTATGCCGCCGGCCTCGAGAGCGCGCAGGATATGCGGCAGCGTCAGCTTGTTGGGCGCCGGCCGGGTGATGTCGCAAACCGCTATTGCCGCGCTGCGCTTTCCGCGAGCCAACTCGGCGAGCGGCGGGCAGCCGATCGGCGAGGCGACGGCGGCAGCCAGAGCGGCGTCCGCAGCGGTCAGTTCCGCGGCGTAGCGGGGTTCGAGGACCGTCGCGTCGAGGTCGTTGGGAAGAGCGATAACCGCGCCCTGCTTGTCGAATGCCAGTCGGACGTTCACTACGCCAAGCTCCTCTGCTATGCTAGCGTGTCCGCCGGCGCGGTGCATGGATGGAAACTCTCGTTGCAATCAACAGCGCGGCGAACTCCATCGTATGGGGCCCGCCGATGATCGCCGCCTTGGTCGGCGTCGGCATCCTGCTCACCTTCGTGACGCGGGGCATTCAATTCCTTCGCTTTCCGTTTGCCGTGCGGCAGGTTCTCGGCGGGCTGGGGTCGAAGGCCGTGGGCGAGGGCACGGTGACGCCGTTCCAGGCATTGTCGACGTCGCTGGCGGCGACAGTCGGCGTCGGCAACATCGCCGGCGTTTCCACGGCGATTGCTTCCGGCGGCCCGGGAGTTCTTTTCTGGCTGTTCGTCTCCGGCGTGTTGGGCATGGCGACGAAATTTACGGAAATCGCCATCTCCCTGCACTACCGCGAAAAAGACGCCGGGGGCGCGATGCGCGGCGGCCCCATGTACGTCTTGGCGCGGGGGCTGCGGCTGCCCTGGCTCGGAGCGGCTTTCGCCGCATTCACCGCGCTGGCCGGATTCGGCAGCGGCAACCTGACGCAGGCCAACTCGGTCGCCGACGTCGCCGAAACGAGCTTCGGCGCGCCGCCGTACATTTCCGGACTGATATTGGCGTCGATAGCCGCTCTGGTCATACTGGGCGGCATCCGGCGCATCGCCGAAGTCGCCCAGGTGCTGGTGCCGGGGATGTGCCTGCTTTACTTCGCCGCCGCTCTTTACGTGGCGGTGAAGAATGCCGGCGCGTTGCCCGACGTTGTCCATCTGGTCTTGTCGTCCGCTTTCAGCGGACAGGCGGCGGTCGGCGCTTTTGTCGGAGCGAGCGTGCGCGAAGCGGTGCAGTTCGGCATTGCCCGCGGGCTGTTTTCCAACGAGGCGGGACTCGGCAGCGCTCCGATCGTCCATGCCGCGGCCATCACCGATCACCCCGTGCGGCAAGCCGCGTACGGCATCTTCGGCGTCTTCGTCGATACCCTCGTGATCTGTATGCTCACCGGGTTCGTCGTGCTCTCGACCGGCGTCTGGACCTCCGGCGGAACCGGCGCGTCGCTGTCCGCGCAGGCGTTCCGGATAGGACTGCCGGGAGAGTGGGGCGATTCGTTCGTCAGCGTCGGGGTCATCCTGTTCGGCTTCTCGACGACGATGGGTTGGGTGTACTACGGCGAGACGGCGATTACCTATCTGCTCGGGATCAAGGCGGCGTTGCCCTACCGCATGGCCTGGGTCGGGTGCATGTACCTGGGCGCGGTGGGCAGTCTGCCGCTGATCTGGAGCCTGTCCGATACGCTGAACGGTTTGATGGCGGTTCCGAATCTCGTGGCGATTCTGGGCTCTTTAGGGCTTCTCAGACGCCTCATCGCCGAGTTCTTTTCCGCGGAGCCGTAGCTCCTTTCGCTTGCGGCGCCCCCTTTCCGGTTACAATCGAAGCTCATGCGCGGCGTGGTTTTGGCGGGAGGACTGGGCAGCAGACTCGACCCCCTAACCCGAATCGTAAACAAGCACCTGCTGCCCGTTTACGACAAGCCCATGATCTATTACCCGATTCAGGCCCTTGTCAATGCCGGAATCGAAGACATCATGATCGTTACCGGCGGGCGGAACGCCGGTGATTTTTTGCGCTTATTGGGCAACGGCAAAGACTTCGGCCTCAAGCATCTCGACTACACCTATCAGGAAGGCGAGGGCGGCATCGCCGAGGCGCTCGGATTGACGGAACATTTTTCGCGGGGCGAGAAACTTTGCGTCATCCTGGGCGACAACATCATCGAGAAAAACATCGCCGCCGCCGCGCAGGATTTTCGGCGGCAGGAACAGGGGGCGAAGATTCTGCTTAAAAAGGTACCCGACCCCGAACGTTTCGGCGTGCCCAAAATCGACGGCGAGCGTATCCTCTCGATCGAAGAAAAGCCCGACTTGCCGCAGTCGAATTACGCGGTCACCGGAATCTACATGTACGACGACACGGTATTCGACAAGATCGAGGGACTGGTGCGCTCCGCCCGCGGCGAGCTCGAGATTACCGACGTCAACAATCGCTTCATCGCCGAAGGCACGATGACTTGGGGAGAACTGGCCGGCTGGTGGACCGACGCCGGCACGGTCGAATCGCTGCGGCGCGCCTCGAACATGGTTGCGGAAACCGGCGCGAATCTGATTTAGGGCAGCTCCGCTTTACGCCTTGCTAGGGAGAGGCGACGGACATGACCGCGCCCGCGGGGGCGGCCTCGCCGCGGATAACGACCGCGACGGGAGTTCGCTCTCCGCTTGCGGCGGCGTCGGGGATGCGAACCTCGATCTGAAAGATCCCGACAAAACCCGGCGCCAAGCCGGCGGAAACCACTTCCGCGGCGCTGCCTCCGATCGTGACCGACACGTCTTCGATCCGCTGCGCGTCCATTGCCGAGGCCGGTTGACCGGTGACCCCGGGCGGCGACGTCTCTCCCTGTCCGCTGCCGAACAGCATGACCGTCTCCCCCGGCCGCGCCGGCTGCGCTGCGCCGTTCAAGCGGCCGTTCTCGTTGAGGACGAGGGCGGACATGCTGCCCGGGATCAAGAACAATGCCGGCCGCGCGGGCGAGACGGCAAGCGCCGCGCGCGGGCCGCCGACGCCGCCGTAGGCGACGGCCAGTTGCGCGCTCGAGCGGCCCGCAAGCTCATAGGGAACCTGCGCGTTGATCTGCGACTCCTGCACGTACAGCAGCGGAACCGGCTCCTCGTCCAGCAACACGCTTACGCCCCCCAAGGCGGGCGGTATGCGGCCCGTCTCGGGGTCAACGGCGCCGCGGACGGGCGTTGCCGGACCCAGGCCGGAGCCGAAGATGCTGACGATTTGCCCCGGGGCGACCGGCCCCGCAGCGAAACTCGCGGCATGGACTACGCTCGCGCTCGTAAAATGCGGCCCCGCAGACCAGACTTTGGCGCCCACCGCGCCGAAACCGGCAATGCGGGTTCCGTCGGGCGAGAAGGCGAGGCCGCTGCCTCCGTCGGGGAAGACCGCCAACAAATCGCCGCTTGCGGCGTCCCACATCCAGGTTGTCCCGTCGCGGCTCGCGCCTGCCAGGCGCAGTCCGTCCGGGGAAAACGCGGCCTGCGCGAAAGGCGCTCTGCGTCCTTCCAAGGTGAGCAATTGCTCGCCGGTCAGGGCGTCCCACACGTGCAGCGCGGGGGTCCGGCCGCCGTAGGTGACCACTCGTTTGCCGTCGGGGAAGAATCTTGCGCCGACCCGGCTGCCGGCCGTCTCCACGGCGGCAAGCTCGACGCCCGTTTCCGCGTCCCACACCTGAACCTTGGGGCCGGAAAACTGTCCGTCCACGGTGAGCAGCAGCGCGCCGTCGGAGGATTCTTCCACGTAGGCTGCGCCCCTTTCCAAAGTCGCCGGCGCATACAGGACTTCGCCCGAGGCCCAATCCAGAACCGTTGCCGCGTGGCTGGAAGCAATCAGCAGGCGCTCTCCGTCGCGCGACCACGCCGCCTGCAGGTATCCCCTGTCTTCCGCCCCGAGGTCCGGGTCGAACAGCAGGGGCGTCGATTCGAGATTGTCCAGATCCCAGACGGTAACCAGGGAAGAGCTCGCCGCGGCGAGGCGCCGGCCGTCCGGAGACCAGGCCGCGGAATTGATATTGAAGCCGAGCATAATCCCGTACCCGCCTTGCGCCGCGTGATCCCAGAGTTCGCCAACCCTGGAGGATTGAAAGTCCGAGACGGTCAGAAAGCGTCCGCCGCGGGGTGAATGCGACACCTGCTCGACGGGGCGCCTGGGCGGCCCCGGACGGGAACCCGGAGCCCTGCCTTCCGGCAATTCGTAGAGTTGCGCGCCTGTTTCCGCGTCCCAGACCCTGACCGAGCCGTCTGTGCCCGCGGTGACGATGCGGCTCCCGTCGGGCGCGTAGTCCAGCGCCGACACGGCTCCGTTGCGGTGTCCCTCGAAACGGGCCGTTTCCCGTCCCGCGGCGCGGTCCCAAACGACAACTCTGCCACCGCCGCCGAACGCCGCCCGGCTGCCGTCGGGAGACCATGCGGCCGTTTCCACGTTGTTGAGAAAATCGAGATTCAGTATCTGGGACTTCGTTTCGATATCCCAGATTTTGGCGGTGTGGTCCAGCCCTCCGCTGGCGAGATAACGTCCTTCCGGCGAAAAGGCGATAGCGATGATGCCGCCGTAATGAGGCGTGAAATCGTCGTTTTCCGGAACAGGACGCCAATGAACCAGCAGGTCGCCGCTCTCGGCGTCCCATACGCGCAGTGACGACACTTGCGCTACCGCGAGGCGTCGGCCGTCAGGCGAGAGCGCCACGATGTCGATCGCGCTGCCGGAACCGAGTTGGATGTGCCCTTCGTTCTCCAGCGCATGCAGCAGCCGCCATTCCTCGGTGTCCCATATTTTCACCATGCTGTCATTGGCGGCCGTAACGAGACGGCTGCCGTCGGCGGACCATTGCATATGTCCGGCTCCCGATCCCGGGACCGGCTCGTTGGCCTGAAAGGCGGCAACCTCCTCTCCGTCTTCGACCCGCCATACTTTAAGCGCCCCGTCCGACTGAATAACAGCCAGGCGCGCGGCATCGGGCGACCAACGGACGCCGTAAGAGTAAGCGGTAGGAGAAAGTCCTTCGAAGCTGCGCAGCAACTCTCCGCTCGATGCATCCCAGATATGCACGGCGCCGCGTTCTTGCGACGCGATGCGGTCGCCCAAGGGAGACCACACCGGCCCGCGCAGCCGGCGGCGCTCGTCCTGGTCGAACTCGAGCACGGTTTCGCCCGTCGCGGCGTCCACGATGCGGGAGTAGGCGAGCGTCTCGACATAGACGCGGGCGCCGGTTGGGGAGGGGGACGAGGTATAAACTCTCTCCCCGTCGATGAGGCGGACAACCTCCTCGCCGGTCATCGCATCCCAGACGACCGCCGACCGATACGCCAGCGAGAAGACATTGCGGCCGTCCGGCGGCAAATAGCGCACGAAGCGCACCGTCTCGCGGTGGCCGGTTATCGCGAACAAAGGGGCGGGGGAGGCGGGCTCCTGTGCGCCGAGCGGCTGCGCAAAGAACTGCAGCAAGGCCGCCGCAACCGGTATCCAGAGGCAGCCCCGCGTTTTCGTCTTCATGCGCCCCTACATGGTACTCCTGCAGGGATCAGAAATCGATCTTGACCAACTCTTCGCCTTCGGCCTTCATATTGTGCATGGCCACTTCGACGGCAAGCTGCTTGGCGACTTCCAAAAAGCCCTTGGACGCCGGCGCCTCCGGGTCGTAAAGCACGATCGGCATGCCGCCGTCGGAAGTCTCGCGGACAACCGTCGCCGGCGGCACGTTGCCCAGGACGGGAATTTTCCAGCGCCGGCCAAGCGTCTCCGCTCCGCCCGCGCCGAAGATGTATTCGCGTTCGCCGGTTCGAATCGCTGCGGCGCGCCTCGAACATGGTTGCGAAAACCGGCGCGAATCTGATTTAGGACAACTCCGCTTTACGCCTTGCTAGGGAGAGGCGACGGACATGACCGCGCCCGCGGGGGCGGCCTCGCCGCGGATAACGACCGCGACGGGAGTCCGCTCTCCGCTTGCGGCGGCGTCGGGGATGCGAACCTCGATCTGAAAGACCCCGGCGAAACCCGGCGCCAAGCCGGCGGAAACCACTTCCGCGGCGCTGCCTCCGATCGTGACCGACACGTCTTCGATCCGCTGCGCGTCCATTGCCGAGGCCGGTTGACCGGTGACCCCGGGCGGCGACGTCTCTCCCTGTCCGCTGCCGAACAGCATGACCGTCTCTCCCGGCCGCGCCGGCTGCGCTGCGCCGTTCAAGCGGCCGTTCTCGTTGAGGACGAGGGCGGACATGCTGCCCGGGATCAAGAACAATGCCGGCCGCGCGGGCGAGACGGCAAGCGCCGCGCGCGGGCCGCCGACGCCGCCGTAAGCGACGGCCAGTTGCGCGCTCGAGCGGCCCGCAAGCTCATAGGGAACCTGCGCGTTGATCTGCGACTCCTGCACGTACAGCAGCGGAGCCGGCTCCTCGTCCAGCAACACGCTTACGCCCCCCAAGGCGGGCGGTATGCGGCCCGTCTCGGGGTCAACGGCGCCGCGGACGGGCGTTGCCGGACCCAAGCCGGCGCCGAAGATGCTGACGATTTGCCCCGGGGCGACCGGCCCCGCGGCGAAACTCGCGGCATGGACTACGCTCTCGCCGGCGAAACGCGGCCCCACGGACCACACTTTGGCCCCCGCTGCGCCGAAGCCGGCAATGCGGGTTCCGTCGGGCGAGAAGGCGAGGCCGATGCCTCCACCCGGAAAAACCGCCAACAAATCGCCGCTTGCGGCGTCCCACATCCAGGTTGTCCCGTCGCGGCTCGCGCCTGCCAGGCGCAGCCCGTCCGGGGAAAACGCGGCCTGCGCGAAAGGCGCTCTGCGTCCTTCCAAGGTGGGCAATTGCTCGCCGGTCAGGGCGTCCCACACGTGCAGCGCGGGGGTTCGGACGCCGTCGTAGGTCACCACCCGTTTCCCGTCGGGGAAGAATCTTGCGCCGACCCGGCTGCCGGCCGTCTCTATGGCGGCAAGCTCTACGCCCGTTTCCACGTCCCACACCTGAACCTTGGGGCTGAAAAACTGTCCGTCCACGGTGAGCAGCAGCGCGCCGTCGGAGGATTCTTCCACATAGGCGGCGCCTCTTTCCAAAGTCGCCGACGCGTACAGGACTTCGCCCGAGGCCCAATCCAGAACCGTTGCCGCGTGGTTGGAAGCAATCAGCAGGCGCGCTCCGTCGCGCGACCAGGCTGCGTACCTGTACTGCGTGTCCTCCGCTCCGCTGTCCGGAGCGAATTCCAGGGGGATCGATTCGAGATTGTCGAGGTCCCAAACCAGGATAAAGAAGTATCCCGTCGTAGCAATGCGCCGGCCGTCCGGGGACCATACCGCGGAATTGACCTGGACATCGAGCGTCATCCCGGCGCCGCCCTGCGCCGCATGATCCCAGAGTTCAACAACATTGAAGGACTGTTCGTCCGAGACGGTCAGAAAGCGTCCGCCGCGGGGTGAATGCGACACCTGCTCGACGGGGCGCCTGGGCGGCCCCGGACGGGAACCCGGAGCCCTGCCTTCCGGCAATTCGTAGAGTTGCGCGCCCGTTTCCGCGTTCCAGACCCTGACCGAGCCGTCTGTGCCCGAGGTGACGATACGGCTCCCGTCGGGCGCGTAGTCCAGCGCCGACACGGCTCCGTTGCGGTGTCCCTCGAAACGGGCCGTTTCCTGTCCCGCGGCGTGGTCCCAAACGATGATTCTGCCGTCGGCGCTGCCAGCCGCCATGCGGCTGCCATCGGGAGACCATGCCACCGTTTCGACGTAGTTGAGAAAGTCGCGATCCAGGACCTGGGCTTCCGCTTCGACATCCCATATCTTGACGGTTTTGTCCAGCCCCCCGCTGGCGAGATAACGCCCTTCCGGCGAAAAGGCGATGGCGGTGATGCCGCCGTAATGAGGCGTGAAATCGTCGTTTTCCGGAACAGGACGCCAGTGAACCAATAATTGGCCGCTCTCGGCATCCCATACGCGCAACGACGACGGTTGCGCTACCACGATGCGCCGGCCGTCAGGCGAGAGCGCCACGATGTCGATCCCGCTGCCGGAACTATATCGGGCTGCCCCTTCGTTCTCCAGCGCATGCAGCAACCGCCATTCCTCGGTGTCCCATATTTTCACCATGCTGTCGTTGGCGGCCGTGACCAGACGGCTGCCGTCAGCGGACCAGCGCAGATGGCGGGCTCCCGATCCCGGGTCGTGGGACTGAAAGGCGGCAAGCTCCTCTCCGTCTTCGACCCGCCATACTTTGAGCGCCCCATCCGACTGAATAACGGCCAATCGCGTCTCATCCGGCGACCAGCGGACGCCGGATGCGTAAGCGGTGGGGGAAAGCCCTTCGAAGCTGCGCAGCAATGCTCCGCTCGATGCATCCCAGACATGCACGACGCCGCGTTCTTGCGAGGCGATACGGTTGCCCAAGGGAGACCACACCGGCCTGCGCAGCCGGCTGCGCTCGCTCTGGTCGAACTCGAGCACGGTTTCGCCTGTCGCAGCGTCCACGATGCGGGAGGCGGCGAGCGTCTCGACATAGACGCGGCCGGCGGCCGGGGAGGGCGCCGCGAAAAACCTTTCTCCGTCGACGAGGCGGACAACCTCCTCGCCGGTCATCGCATCCCAGACGACCGCCGACCGATACGCCAGCGAGAAGACGTTGCGGCCGTCCGGCGGCAAATAGCGCACGAAGCGCACCGTCTCGCGGTGGCCGGTTATCGCGAACAAAGGGGCGGGGGAGGCGGGCTCCTGTGCGCCGAGCGGCTGCGCAAAGAACTGCAGCAAGGCCGCCGCAGCCGGTATCCAGAGGCAGCCCCGCGTTTTCGTCTTCATGCGCCCCTACATGGTACTCCTGCAGGGATCAGAAATCGATCTTGACCAACTCTTCGCCTTCGGCCTTCATATTGTGCATGGCCACTTCGACGGCAAGCTGCTTGGCGACTTCCAAAAAGCCCTTGGACGCCGGCGCCTCCGGGTCGTAAAGCACGATCGGCATGCCGCCGTCGGAAGTCTCGCGGACAACCGTCGCCAGCGGCACGTTGCCCAGGACGGGAATTTTCCAGCGCCGGCCAAGCGTCTCCGCGCCGCCCGCGCCGAAGATGTATTCGCGTTCGCCGGTCGCGCGCGATTCGTAGAAGCTCATGTTCTCGACTACGCCGAGCAGCGGCGTTTTCAACTGCTTGAACATGATGATCGCCTTTTCCGCTACGTTGACCGCCATCGGCTGGGGAGTGGTGACGATCACGGCGCCGGTCAGCGCCAGACGCTGGCAAAGGCTCAATTGCACGTCGCCGGTTCCGGGCGGCAAGTCAACGAGCAGATAATCCAACTCGCCCCACTCGACCTGATTGGTGAGTTGCTCGACCATCTTGGCCAGCATCGGGCCGCGCCAGACGACGGCCTGGTCCTGGCGAATGAAGAAACCGGTCGAGATGATGGGCAGATCGTGGGCGATCAGGGGCATGATGCCGCGTCCGCCGCGCTGCGGCGCCGAGGCCGCGCCCATGATGTGCGGGATGCTGGGTCCGTAAACATCGGCGTCCAGGATGCCTACCTTCGCTCCCGTCTGCGACAACGCCACCGCCAAGTTCGCCGCAACCGTCGATTTGCCGACGCCGCCCTTGCCCGACGCCACCGGGACGATGTTCTTGACGCCGGGGATCGAGCCTTTGCCGCCGGCCCCCGCCGGGTTCACGCGCGCTTGCGGGCTCAACTCGGCTGCGACGCCGGCCACCGAATCGACCGCGCCCACGGCGGCTTTCGCGCTTTGCAGCACGTCTTCCTCCGACCCGCCGCCCGGCACGACGGACTGAAGCTCGAAGCTGACGGCGGCGCCGCTAACCTTCAGGCCGCGCACCAAGCCCAGCGAGACGACGTCCTTGCCGTAGTCGGGGTGGATGACCGTGCCCAGAATTTTCTGAATTTCTTGTTGACTAGCCATGTTTTCTTTCGAGCGCAGGAAGCGCGGGCGACAAATGCATCGCACCGGTCAAAACCACGAGGTTATCGACGAAGTCGTCCATTTCATGCTCGCCGCACATCAAATCCCTGAGCGTCGTGCGGCTGAGCAGTTGATCGACGACCGACTGCACCGCCCGCCAGAGCGAGCGGATCGAGCAATCGATCGAATGCGTGCAAAGCTCTTCCCTGCCCGCGAACTTGCCGCAAAACTCGCCGCCGAACAAATCGCCGCCGAGCGGCGCCAGCGCCTGCTTTACGGTGACCGCCTCCGGCGCCCGCGCAAGGCGGTAGCCGCCGGCCTGTCCGCGCTCGCTCGTGACCAGCCCGCCCGCGCGCAGGATGCGCATCATTTTCGCCGCAAGGGGCGTCGAAATGCCCTCGGCCTGCGCGATTTCACCGATCGTGACGCTCGCGCCCGCGCCCGCCCGGGCGAGCCGCAGCAGGCAACGCAAACCGTACTCTTCCTGGGAACTGAACTGCATGGCGCTTCCTTAAAACAGGTTCAGGGCCAGCTTGGCCTCGTCGCTCATCCTTTCAGGCGTCCACACCGGATCGAAGGTGATATCGACCGCGGCCGACTCCACTTCCTGCAAACGCTCGATTTTGTACTTGACCTCGGCCGGCAACGTTTGCGCCGCCGGACAATTGGGAGACGTCAACGTCATGACGACCTTGACTTTTTCAGGGTCCTCCCCGCTGACGGGAGCATGAACGTGATAAATCAACCCGAGTTGGTAGATGTCCACGGGAATCTCGGGGTCGTAGCAGGTTTTGAGCACCGCAACGACTTTCTCTTCGAGCGTTGCGTCCGGGGCGTACTCCGGCTCCTGCGGCGGGAGCGGCGACGTCATGGTCATGTTCGAGTGCATGCTGGGGACGAACTCGTTGTACTTGGGCGCAGCCTCCAGCGCGCCGACATTCAGCCCGCCGGAATTCGATTCTTCGCCGGACGCGCCGGCGTCGGGCCGCGCCGGCTCCGCCCGCGGCTCTACATCGTTGAGTCCCAATTCGATCAGTCCCATCAGGCAAAAATCTCCCTGGCCGTTTCGATCGCATCGACCAACGCGTCGATATCTTCGCGGGTATTATAGAAAGCCGGCGACGCTCTCACGGTCGCCGGCACCTTGTAGAAACGCATCACCGGCTCGGCGCAGTGATGGCCGATGCGCACGGCCACCGCCTGGCGGTCGAGAATCGTCCCCAGATCCGCCGGATGGATGCCGTCGAGAACGAACGAGATCACGCCGGCCCTGTTCTCGGCGGCGCCGATGAAACGCAAGCCGTCCACTGCGCCGAGTTTTTCGAGGCCGTAGGCCAGCAGCGATTGTTCGTAGGCCGCGATGCGCTCCATGCCGACCGCTTGGAGGTAATCGACCGCGGCGCCCATGCCGATCGCATCGGCAATGTTCGGGGTGCCGGCTTCGAACTTGTAGGGCACGTCGTTATAGATCGTCTTCTCGAACGAAACCGACAGGATCATGTCCCCGCCCGACTGGTAGGGCTTCATGCGCTCGAGCAGCTCGCGGCGGGCGTAGAGCGCCCCGATACCCGTCGGACCGCACATCTTGTGACCTGAAAACGCATAGAAATCGCAGCCCAGCGCCTGAACGTCAACAGGCATGTGCGGCACGGCTTGCGCGCCGTCGATCAAGCTCACGGCGCCCGCGCGCCGGGTCTTGCGAACGATTTCCGCGACGGGGTTCACCGTCCCCAGCGCGTTCGAGACATGGTTGACGGCGACGATGCGGGTGCGCTCGGAAAGCATCCGCTCGAACTCGTCCATCAGCAACTCGCCGCGCTCGTTCATGGGAATCACTCGCAGCTTGGCGCCCGTTTCCTCGCAAAGTATCTGCCAGGGGACGATGTTCGAGTGGTGCTCGAGCGCCGAGATCATCACCTCGCCGCCGGCTTGCACGTGCTCTCGGCCCCAACTCGCCGCAACCAGGTTGACGGCCTCGGTCGCGCCGCGGGTCCAGACGATTTCGCTCGATTCCGCGCTGTTGACGAACCGCCCCAGCTTGACGCGCGAGGCTTCGTAGTTTTCCGTGGCGCGCCGGCTGAGCTCGTGAACGCCGCGGTGAACGTTGGAGCGGTCTTTCTCGTAGAAGGCGACGACCGCGTCGATAACCGCGCGCGGGGTCTGCGCCGAGGCGGCATTGTCCAAATAAACCAGCCGGCGGCCGTGGACTTGCTGATCGAGAGCGGGGAAATCTTCCCGAATCCGAGCGGCGTCGAGCGCCGCCGGCGCGTCCGTTAGGGCCGCCATTCCGTTACTCCCTGACGATCTTCCGTCTTGTCCGCAAAAGTCCGCAGCAACAAGTTTTCGAAGTGCGTCCGCAGCGGTTCGAGCCGGATGCGCTCCAAGGCATCCGCGGCAAACGCATAAGTCAGCAGATTGCGCGCCCGCTCGACGTCGATGCCGCGCGACTGCATGTAAAACAAGGCCGCCGCGTCAAGCTGCCCGATGGTGGCGCCGTGCGTGCAGCGCACGTCGTTGGCATCGATCTCCAATTGCGGTTTGGTATTGATGTCCGCCTTGTCGGAAAGCAGCAGGTTTTTGTTGTTTTGAATCGCGTCGGTTTTCTGGGCGTTCCGCCGCACGAAAATCTTGCCGTTGAAGACCCCGGTCGCGCTGCCGTCGAGCACCCCTTTGTAGAGTTGGTGCGAGTTGCAGTGCGGCATGACGTGGTCGATCGCCGTGTGATGATCGACATGCTGCCCGCCCTTGACCGCATACAGGCCGTCGAGCGCGCACTCGCATCCTTCGCCGTTGAGCCGCGTGTTGATGTCATTGCGGGCGACGGCAGCCCCGAAGCTCAGCGAAAACGTCGAGACTTTGCTCGCGCGTTCCTGAACGGCCTGAAAGCAGCCGGTGTGGAAAGCCTCGACCGATTCCAATTGCGCGCGGTAGTGTTCGACGACGGCGTTCTCTCCGGCGTAAACTTCGGTCACGGCGTTGGTCCAATACTTGCCCGCCCCTATGTAGCTCTCGATCACGCGCACCTGGGAGTTGCGTCCCGCGGCGATCAGAACGCGGGCGTTGGACACGGCGGAAGCCGCAGCGAAAACCAGATGGATGGGCTCTTCGACCACCGCGCCCGGCGCAACCTCGATCACCGCGCCGTCTTCGAAACAGGCCGTATTGCGCGCCGCCAACGCATGGTCTTCGAATGCCGCGCAGGCGCCCAGGAGGGATTCCAGTCCGTCAGGATCGTTGCGCAACCGCTCGGCGATCGAGCGCACCGAGACGCCTTGGGGAACTTCGCCGTCCGCCGCGGCCAGGCGGCCCGAGTCGAAGCGCAGCGTGAAGCCGCCCAGCCCGCGGTACGCGGCCGCGCTCGTATCCGCCGCGGGCGGCGCATCGAAAAATTCGACTTGCGGCAAAGCCGACAAATTCGTGTATTTGTATTCTTCGTTCTTGACCGTCGGAATGCCCAACGCGAAGAAGCGCTCCAGCGCCGGCCGGCGCCTGCGCTGCAGCCACTCCGGCTCGCCGGCCGCGCGCTCCCGGAGCGATTCGAAGCCCCGCAGGCGGGCATTCAGGTCTTCCACAACGGCAACCATCGCTCAGACTCCGACCGGCTGCGGATTTGCGGCGGTCTCTTCGGTCCAGCCGTAACCCTTTTCTTCCAACTCGAGCGCCAGCGACTTGCCGCCCGACTTGACGATCCTGCCGTCAGCCAGAACATGCACGTAGTCCGGGACGATGTAGTTGAGCAAGCGCTGGTAGTGCGTCACCACCACGAACGAGCGGTTTGCCGAGCGCAGGCCGTTGACGCCGGCGGCGACGATCTTCAGCGCGTCGATATCGAGCCCCGAATCGGTCTCGTCGAGAATCGCCAGCGCCGGCTCCAGGATCGACATTTGAAAAATCTCGTTGCGCTTTTTCTCGCCGCCCGAAAAACCCTCGTTGACGGCGCGTTTCAACATCGACCGATCCATTTGCAACGGCCCGATCTTTTCGCGGACCACCTTCAGGAACTCGCCCGCCGAAAGCTCCTCTTCGCCGCGGTGCTTGCGCACTGCGTTGAGCGCTTCCCGCAGGAAATACATGTTGGTCACGCCGGGAATCTCCACCGGGTACTGAAAGGCCATGAAAACGCCTTCGCGGGCGCGTATCTCGGGAGCCGTCTCCAGCAGGTCGCGGCCCTTGTACGTCACCGCGCCCGAGGTCACTTCATAACCCTCGCGGCCGGCCAGGACCGAGGCCAGAGTGCTCTTCCCGGAGCCGTTCGGCCCCATTACGGCATGCACTTCGCCTTCGCCCACCGAAAGGTCGATGCCCTTCAGAATTGCCCGACCCTCGATGCTTACGTGTAGATCTTTGATTTCAAGCATTGTCCAAGCTTGTTCTCTCCCTGCTCTCGGCGCGCCGCTGCGCCCGTCCGGCAACCTCGGCTCTTCGATTGACTTTCGCCGGGCGCGATGGGTTTTCCGTGCCCGGATTCCCGCCTAGCCTACGCTGCCTTCCAGGCTGACGCCCAATAATTTCTGCGCCTCGACCGCGAACTCCATCGGAAGCTCTCGGAAAACTTCCTTGCAGAAGCCGTTGACGATCATCGAAACCGCATCCTCGGTCTCGATGCCCCTCTGATTGAGGTAAAAAATCTGATCTTCGCCGATCTTCGAAGTCGTGGCTTCGTGCTCGACCCGTGCGCTTTTGTTCCTGACTTCGAGGTACGGGAAAGTGTGCGCGCCGCACTTGTCGCCCATCAGCATCGAGTCGCACTGCGAAAAATTGCGGGCGTTCTCCGCGCCGGGCATGATTTTCACCAGCCCGCGGTAGGAGTTGTTCGAGACGCCGGCCGAAATGCCCTTGGAAACAATCGTCGACGACGTGTTCTTGCCGATGTGGATCATTTTCGTGCCGGTGTCGGCTTGCTGGTGGTTGTTGGTCACCGCGACCGAATAGAACTCGCCGACCGCGTTGTCGCCGATCAAGATGCAACTCGGGTATTTCCAGGTGATCGCCGAACCCGTCTCGACCTGGGTCCATGAAATCTTGGAGTTCCTGCCGCGGCAGGCGCCCCGCTTCGTGACGAAGTTGTAGATTCCGCCGTTGCCGTCCTTGTCGCCCGGATACCAGTTCTGCACCGTCGAGTACTTGATCTGCGCATCGTCCAGGGCGACCAACTCGACCACCGCGGCGTGAAGCTGGTTCTCGTCGCGCATCGGCGCCGTGCAGCCTTCGAGATAGCTGACGTAGCCGCCTTCCTCGGCGACGATCAGCGTGCGCTCGAATTGCCCCGTGTTCATCGCATTGATGCGGAAGTACGTCGAAAGCTCCATCGGGCAGCGCGTGCCCTTGGGAATGAACACGAAGCTGCCGTCGGAGAACACCGCCGAGTTCAGCGCCGTGAAATAGTTGTCAGACGGCGGAACGACCGAGCCGAGGTACTGCCTGACGAGCGCGGGATGCTCTTGCACCGCCTCCGAAATCGACATGAAAACGATCCCGGCGGCGGCCAACTGCTCGCGGAAAGTCGTCGCCACCGAAACGCTGTCGAAAACGGCATCGACCGCCACTCCGGCCAAGGCCGCCCGCTCTTCCAGCGGAATGCCGAGTTTCTCGTAAGTGGCCAGCAGTTCCGGGTCGACCTCGTCCAGGCTTTTCGGCCTGTCGTTCTCGCTCTTCGGCGCCGAGTAGTACGAGATGGCCTGATAGTCGATCGCCGGGTAACGGACATTCGACCAGGCGGGCTCTTTCATCTTCCGCCATTGGGCGAACGCCTTGAGCCGCCATTCCAGAAGCCACGCCGGCTCGTTCTTCTTGGCCGAGATGAAGCGGACCGTATCCTCGTTCAACCCGGGAGGCAGAGTGTCCTGGTCGATATCGGTAACGAAACCGTATTTATACTCTTGACCGGCAAGGACTTCAAGTTCGTTTGCTGCTGTGCTCATAGTTCCGCTTCGACTTAGCCCCACGAAGGAGTGGCAAGTAATCTATACCCCATTGTACACATTGCCGCCGCACAAGTCCACTGGAAAATTTTGCGCGGCGGCGGCCCCGCCGTACCGAGCGCAGGCGTTTCCATCTAAGATAGAAGCGGAGCGCTCCGACCGGGAAACCCCATGCAAATTCGCGTCATGCTCAATCTCGGCGCCTTGGTTCTCGCCGCCTCGCTTGCGGCCGAAGACTCCGCCCACCTCGGCAAGACTCTGCAACAGTGGCAAGCGGATTTGGCCTCAACCGAACGTCTGGACCGGCTGCTTGCCGCCCGCGCGATCGGCGAGATGGCGATAGCCGATCGGCGGGGGGCGGCGCAAGTTCTTTTCGAGGCGATTGCGCACGAGGACAGCGCCGTTCGCTACTGGGCCGCCGTCGCCGCCGCTCAGATGGGCGCCCGCGGCAAGCCGGCCGCCAAAACGCTGCGCAACGCCTTGCGGGACGAAGCGCCGGAGGTGCGCGCCCAGGCGGCATTTGCGCTTGCCAATCTGGGCAGCTCCGCCGAAGCGCTGCCCGTGCTCCGCGATCTCTTGTCCCACCCCAACCGCGGCGTCCGGCTGCAGGCCGCCCACGTTCTCGATGCGCTGGGGCCGCAAGCGGCGGGAGCGGCCGATGCGCTCAGGCAGGTTCTCGACGACGACTTCGATTACGTCCGGCGCGTTGCCCGCCATGCTCTCTGGACTCTCGGCGAAAGGCCGTGCCCCTACCGACAATGCGACTAAGCCGCGCCATTCCCTTGCAGGCCGGGACAAGTTTCCCGCTCATTGCCGCCGCCCTCCTCCTGCCGGCGGCAGGCGTCGTCGGCGCGGCCAAGCCGCCGAACATCCTGTGGCTGTCGATCGAGGACACGGGCCAACAAGTCCGGCCTTACGACGCCTACGCGAGGACGCCCAACATAGCCCGCCTCGCCCGCGAAGGCGTCACCTTCCTCAACGCCTTCTCGCACTCGCCGGTCTGCGCGCCGACCCGTTCCGGCATCGTCACCGGGATGTATCCGACCGCCATCGGCACGCACCACATGCGCTCCGACATGGTCCCGCCGCCCTTCGTCAAAGCGTTCCCGGAATACTTGCGGCGGCTCGGCTACTACACGACCAACAATTCGAAAACCGACTACAACTTTCCCGCCCCGATAACCGCCTGGGACGAATCGGGCCGCAGCGCCCATTGGAAAAACCGCCCGGACAAGAACCAGCCGTTTTTCGCCGTCTTCAACTACGGCAGTTCGCACGAAGGCTCCGTGAGGCACCAATTCGCCGCCCGCCGCGCGGACCCCGCAAACAGGATTCACGACGCGGCGAAGTTGGCGCTGCCTGCTTACTACCCCGACACGCCGAAAGTCCGCGAGGCATGGGCCGCCTATTACGACGTCGTGACGCAGACCGACCGCACCATCGGCGAAATGCTGCAAGAACTCGAAGACGCCGGAATCGCCGAGGAAACGCTGGTCGTCTTCTGGGGCGACCACGGCGTCGGCCTGGCCCGCGGCAAGCGCTGGCTCTACGACTCGGGGGTGCGGGTTCCGCTGATCGCGCGTTGGCCCGGAAAAATCGAGCCCGGCGCCGTCCGCGCCGATTTCGTCCAGTTCCTCGATCTGGCCCCGACGATGATCGCCGCCGCCGGAGGCGAGCCGCCCGGCCACATGCACGGCCGCGTGATCCTGGGCGATAACCAGGGGCCGGAACCGCAATATCTTTACCATGCCCGCGACCGCATGGACGAGCGGTACGACATGATCCGCGCAGTGCGCAACAAACGCTATCTCTACTTGCGGAACTTCGAATCCCACAAGCCGTGGGTGCAATTCATGCGCACTCCCAGCCAAGGTCCGATCTACCAGGAGCTCGGCCGTCTCAAGCGCGAGGGGGGCCTCGACCGGCTGACGGGCCTATTCATGGGCGATACGAAGCCGTTCGAAGAGCTTTACGACACGGTCGCCGATCCTTATCAAGTCCGCAATCTCGCCGCCGACGGCCGCTATGTCGAAGTGCTCGAAGAGTTGCGCAACGAGTTGATCGCCTGGATGAAACGCACCGGCGACCGGGGACTGCTCCCCGAACCCGAGCTTTACCGCGCGATGTATCCCGGCGGGGAACGGGAAACCGTCCCCCCGCCGGCGGCTGAAAAGCTGCCGGGGCGGAACGGTTCCGTGAAAATCAAGCTGAGCGCCGCTGCCGAAGGCGCCTCGCTTGCCTATCGAATCCGCGGCGACGGCGCAGAATCCGAACGTTGGCTGCTCTACCGTCAGCCCGTCCTGCTGGAAAAAGGGCGGACTCTGCGGGCCATAGCCGCCCGCTTGGGCTACAACGACAGCCCCACCGTTACGATCTCGAACCCTTGACTACGCGGACCGGCATCAGACGACGCCCAGCGCGAGCATCGCATCCGCGACCTTGACAAAGCCTGCGATATTCGCCCCGCGGACATAGTTCACGAAATCGCCTTGGCGGCCGTAGCGCACGCACTTCCGGTGAATTTCTTTCATGACTTCCTGCAGGCGCCGTTCGACCTCGGCCCGCGGCCAACTCAGGAACATCGAGTTCTGCGTCCGCTCGAAGCCCGACACCGCAACGCCGCCGGCGTTCGACGCCTTGGCCGGAGCGTACAGTATCTTGGCCTTGAGCAGCACGTCCATCGCCTCCGGCTCGGTGGGCATGTTCGCGCCTTCGGCCAAGCCGATAACGCCGTTCGCAACGAGCGCTTCGGCATCGGCGCGGCCGATTTCGTTTTGCGTCGCGCAGGGAAAGGCCAGGTCGGCCGGCACGCCCCACGGCCGCTTGCCCGCGTGGAATTCGCAGCCGAATTTCGCAGCGTATTCGCCGATGCGCCCGCGCCGCTCGTTCTTGAGCTCCATGATCCAGCCGAGCTTCTCGGCATCGATGCCGTCCTTGTCGTAAACGAACCCCGAAGAATCGGACAGGGTGACGACCTTGGCGCCAAGCCCGTTGAGCTTTTCGACGGTGTACTGCGCGACGTTGCCCGCTCCCGAAACCAGGCAAGTCTTGCCGCGCAGCCCGTCGCCGCGCGTACGCAGCATCTCTTTCATGAAATAGACCAAGCCGTAGCCCGTGGCCTCGGTGCGGACCAGGCTGCCTCCCCAAGCGGCGCCCTTGCCGGTCAATACGCCATCGAACGTCCCGCTGAGACGCATGTACTGCCCGTACAGATAGCCGATTTCCCGCGTCCCGACTCCGATGTCGCCGGCCGGCACGTCGGTCGTTTGCCCGATATAGTGGTGCAGTTCGGTCATGAACGATTGGCAGAAGCGCATCATCTCGCCGTCGGATTTGCCCTTCGGATTGAAGTTCGCGCCGCCCTTGCCGCCGCCCATCGGCAGCGTCGTGAGACTGTTCTTGAGAATCTGCTCGAATCCGAGGAATTTCAGAACGCTCGCGTTCACCGACTTATGGAACCGCAGCCCGCCCTTGTACGGCCCGATCGCGTTGTTGAATTGGATGCGGTAACCGCGGTTCGTGCGCACGTTCCCTGCGTCGTCGGTCCAGCAAACGCGGAAGCTGATGGCGCGGTCCGGTTCGGTCAAGCGCTCCAGAATGCGCGCATGGCGGTACTCCGGGCGTTCGTGAGTGAACGGAATCAAATACTCCGCGGCTTCGCGCACCGCCTGGTGAAACTCCGGTTCGCCCGGATTGCGGCGGATCAGCCCGCGCATGAACCGATCGACTTCGGCGCGGCGCTCGGGGGAAAGATTCAAGGCCATAGCGTCGGCACCCTCAGCCAATCAGCATACCGGCACGGCGCCGCCGCGGCGTCAAAAGCGGCGCACCTGCTCCATGTAGCCCTTGTAATTGCGGCGCGTCTCGTCAAGCGAATCGCCGCCGAACTTTTCGAGAAACGCCGAGGCCATGACCAGGGCGACCATCGCCTCGCCGATAACGCCCGCCGCCGGAACGACCGCCACGTCCGAGCGTTCGTAGGCCGCGGCGGAAGGCTCGCGGGTGCGCAGATCGACCGATTCCAACGGGCGGCGCAGCGTCGAGATCGGCTTGATCGAGCCGCGCACGACGATATCCCGGCCGTTGGTCATGCCCCCTTCGAGTCCGCCCGCCTTGTTCGAGCCGCGGTAAAACGCGCGCTCCGGCTTGTTGTAGTGGATCGTATCCTGCACTTGCGACCCGGGGGAAGCCGCGGCCAGGGACGCCGCCCCGACCTCGACGCCCTTGACCGCCTGCATCGAGACGACGGCCTGCGCCAGGCGCCCGTCGAGGCGCGTGTCCCAGGCGATATGCGAGCCCAATCCGACGGGAGCGCCGCGGACCACGATCTCGAAGACGCCGCCGCGGGTGTCGCCCGTCCTGTAGGCTTCGTCGACCACCTCTTTCATCCGCGCCTCCGTCTCGGCATCGACGCAGTTGAGCAGGACTTCGTCCTTGGACGCCAGCGCCTTGATTTCGTCCCATGACGCCTTCCGCTCGAGCCGCGCGCCGCCGAGCGCTACGACGTGGCTGAGAATCTCGATGCCGAACTCGTCCAGGAAGAGCTTGGCCAGAGCGCCGGCGGCTACCCGCGCCGTCGTCTCTCGGGCGCTGGCCCGCTCGAGCACGTAGCGCGCTTCCGGGAAATTGTATTTGATGCATCCCGCCAAGTCGGCGTGCCCCGGGCGGGGCCGGTACACGGGCTTGGCGCTGCCCTCGGCGCCTGCGGCGTCCTCGACCGGAAGCGCCTCGGTCCAATTCTTCCAATCGCGGTTTTGCAGCAGAACGGCGATCGGCGATCCGATCGTTTTCCCATGGCGGACGCCGGAAACGATATGCGCCTTGTCGGATTCGATCTTCATCCGGCCGCCGCGGCCGTAGCCCTGCTGGCGGCGCCAGAGCTCGCGGTTGACGCGCTCGAGCGCGACCGGGACGCCGGCCGGCAGCCCGGTCAGAATCGTGACGAGAGTTTCCCCATGAGACTCCCCGGCGGTTTCGAAGCGAAGCATGCAGGCTCTCTGCGGAAGCGGCGCGATTCTCTATCATAGCGTTAGCCGATGCGACGTCTGATGGGCATCCACGCAGTCGAGGCGGCGCTGCGCGCGGGCAGCGCAATCGACTACGTTGCAGTGGCGGAGGGAACGGGAAATCGCCGTTTGCAGCCGCTCATCGACGCCTGCCGCAAACGCCGCATCCCGCTGCGCTTCAAGGCGCCGGCCGCTCTCGACCGGCTCGCCGGAGGAGGCCGGCATCAAGGGATTCTGGCGGTCGCCGCCGCCGCCGGCTACCGCCCGCTGGACGAGGTTCTGGCGGAAGCCGGGGAACATGCCGTGATCGTCGTGCTGGACGGCGTCGAAGACCCGCACAATCTGGGCGCCGTCATGCGCACGGCCAACGCCGCCGGCGCCGCGGCGGTCGTCATTCCCGAGCGCCGTTCCGCCGGACTGACCGAGGCGACCGCGAAAGCCGCCGCCGGCGCCCTGGAGTTTTTGACGGTGGTCCGCGTCAAGAACGTCAACCGCGCGCTGGATGCGCTCAAGGATGCCGGATTCCGGCTGTACGGATTCGACGAAAGAGGGGAGCGCATCTACCACGAGGCGCCCTACGACGGCCGCTGCGCTTTGGTTCTCGGCGGCGAGGCCGCGGGGCTGCGCCGCAAAACGGCCGAGCGCTGCGACTTCCTGGTGCGCATCCCGTTGTTCGGAGACGTCCCGTCGCTCAACGTTTCCGTGGCCGCGGGGGTCGCGCTGTTCGAGGTCGCCCGCCGGCGGCGGCAGCCTGCGGACAGGAACGAGCCGCTCTAACCCGGAAAGAAGACAGCCTTGACCGCCGGCCCGCGGCGCCTCTCGCATTGACCGAGATTTTTGTCCGGCAGGATGCGTTCTCAGCGGCGCGGCCAGACGCTGCGCAGCTTCCAGGCGTCGAGGCGCGCAACCCGCGCAGCGCCGCCGTTCGCGTACGGCGACCAGCCTTGACTCGGCGGGTCCGGGAAGATGCGCTCGGTGATCGTTGCCCGTCCGTCTCCGCCGAAGACCTCCACCGAAGAGCGGTCCACGAAGACATGCAGCTTCACCTTGCCCTCCGGCGCGGCCAGACGCGCCGCATGACGCCCGGAAAAGTCGTCGTGAAAATCCGTCGCTCCCGATGCCGCGCGGTCGACGAACAAATGCCCGAGCGCCGGCGAATAGCCGATCAGCGTGCGTTGACCTTGGCCGTTGGCGCGCACGGAGAGCCCGGCTTCGGCCGCGCCGCCGAGCTCGATCTCGACCTCGATTTCGAGAGTGTCGGCGTCGAAATTCCTTTCCCGTATCTCGCTTGCCGCTTCTTCGACGGAAACATCCCGCAGCGACAGATGCTCGCCGCGCAGCTTGCGCGCCTCGCGAAGCGGCGCCTGGCGCAGGCGGATGCCCTCGGGGTAACGCCGGAGAGAAACTTCGCGCGGCAGCGTCATCGCCCCCCGCCAGGGGCTTGTCGGAATCCGCCGGGCGTAACGCCAGTTGTTCATCCAGCCGAGAATGAGCCGCCTGCCGTCCGCGGCGGGAACGTCGGACCAGCTTTGACCGGCGTAAAAATCCTTGCCGTAGTCCACCCAAAGCGCGGACTCGGGCGGGTTGTCGCTGCGAAATCTCCTGCCGTCGAAGCCGCCCACAAAATACTGGCAGCCCGAGCCGCCCGCCGGATGCCCGTTGCCCGAATCGACTTGCAAGACCCACTTCGACTCGCCCGGCGCGTTCTCGACCGGCAGCTCGAACAGGTCGGGGCACTCCCAATTGCTGACCGGAAAAGCCCCCGACGGGCCGAAATCGCTCAAGCGGGTCCAATCCTTCAAGTTCTTCGACCCGAAGAAGCGCACCTTTCGCTCGTCGGCCAGGACGGTCAACATGATCCACTGCCCGCTCTCTTCGTGCCAAAACACTTTGGGATCGCGGAAATGCCGGCGCTTGCTTGGGATCACCGGATTGCCGGAATACTTCGTCCAGGTGCGCCCGCGGTCGGTCGAATAGGCGATGCTCTGGTGCTGATGCGTCGCCGTATGTCCCGTGTAAACGGCGATCAGCGGCGGCTCGCCGCCCTTGCCGAAGCCGCTCGTATTGTTCCAATCGACGACGGCGCTGCCCGAGAACATCATGATGCCGTCGGCCTCGGGCAAGGCCACGGGCAAGTGTTTCCAGTGCAGCATGTCGTTGCTGACCGCGTGCCCCCAACTCATGTGGCCCCAGGTATCGCCGAACGGATTGTACTGGTAGAAGAGATGGTACTCGCCCTTGAAGAAAACCAACCCGTTCGGATCGTTGGTCCAATTCTTGGCCGGGGTGAAATGGAATTGTGGGCGCTGCGGCTCGCGGTAATCCGGCGCGGCCTGCGCGCAGGCCGTCGCGGCAAAGAAAAACAGAATGAAGGCGGAGCGAAACAGGACTTGCACGAAAACCAGATTACCGCGCGGCGGCTACCCGTCGAGCGCTTTTTTGAGCAATTCGTTGACGAGCTTGGGGTTCGCTTGCCCGCGCGTGGCGCGCATCACCCCGCCCACGAAGAAGCCGATCACGCCGGTCTTCCCGCCGCGGTACTGCGCGACCTGCTGCGGAGACTTGGCCAGCAGATCGGCAATGATTGCTTCCAACTCCCCGGTGTCGCTGATCTGTTGCAAGCCCTCGGCAGCGACGATCTCCGCCGCGGATTTTCCGCCGGCGAACATCTTGGCGAAGACCTCTTTCGCCAACTTGCCCGAGAGCGAGCCGTCGTGGATGAGTTTTATCAAGGCCGCCAACTCCTCGGCGGCGATCGGCGAATCTTCGATTTTCTTGCCCGCCGCATTGAGCGCGCCCATCAACTCGCCTTGCACCCAGTTGGCCGCGGTCTTCGGCCGGCTCGACGCCTGGGCCGCCGCCTCGAAATAGTCCGCCGCGGCCTTGGTCAGCGTGAGCACCCGCGCGTCGTACTCCGAAAGCCCGTACTCTGCGACAAACCGCCGGCGCTTCGCGGGCGGCAATTCCGGCATGGCGCCGCGGATTTCCTGCTGCCAGGCGTCCGAGACGATCAGCGGCGGCAAGTCGGGTTCGGGGAAATACCGGTAGTCGTGCGCTTCTTCCTTGCCGCGCATGCCGGCGGTCGCCCCGGTCGCGGTATTGAACAGGCGCGTTTCCTGAATCACGGTTCCGCCCGCTTCGAGCAGCGCCGCCTGCCGCGCGATCTCGTACTCGATCGCCTGTTTGACGTAGCGGAACGAGTTGACGTTCTTGATCTCGCAACGGGTGCCGAATTCCTTTTGCCCCCGCGGTCGTATGGAAACGTTGGCGTCGCAGCGAAGCTGGCCTTTTTCCATGTCGCAATCGGAGGCGCCGGAGAATTGCACGATGAGCTTGAGCTCGTTCAGGTAAGCGACTGCTTCTTCTGAACTGCGGATATCCGGCTCGCTGACGATCTCGCACAACGGCGCGCCGGCCCGGTTGAGATCGACGTAGCTGTAGCGCTGCGAATCGCTGAAGCCGTCGTGAACCGTCTTGCCCGCGTCTTCCTCCATGTGCAAGCGCGTGATGCCGATGCGCTTGCGCGTCCCGTTCACGTCGATGTCCAGCAGGCCGCGCTCCGCCAGGGGCTTGTCGTACTGCGAAATCTGATAGCCCTTGGGCAGGTCGGGGTAGAAGTAGTTTTTGCGCGCGAACTGCGAATAGCGGTTGACTCGGCAATCGAGCGCCAGCGACGCCCGCACCGCCAGCGCGACCGCCTTGCGGTTCAGCACGGGCAACGCGCCCGGCAGCCCCAGCACGACCGGATCGGTTTGCGTGTTCGGCGCGTTGCCGAACTCGTGCGAGCTCGCCGAAAAGATTTTCGTGTTCGTCTTGAGTTGGACGTGGACCTCAAGCCCGATAACCGGCTCGTACTTGGCGATGGTTGCCGCGTCGGCGAGACCGGCATCGACGATGGACATGAGCTTGCAGACGGCCCGGCCAAGCGGGAAACTCGAATTATAGCAGGGCTTTCCGGCCGAGCGGTTCGCAAGCGGCGGCATTGCTCCGCTCGCGCGGACCTGGGGGACAATAGGGGAATGTTCACCTGGATCTGCCCCAAGTGCGGCAAAGAGGTCGATGTCGCGCAGAAAAGCTGTCCGCGCTGCGCGGCGGCGGAAGCATCCGCCGAAGGCGCCGAAGGCGCGCCCGTCCTCCCGCCGCCGGCGGCAGCGAGCAAGCGGGAGGAGGCCGCGCCGCAGCAAAGCCGCCCCGCGAGGCAAAAAAGTTCCCTGGAAGTCCGCCCGCTCCACTTGCTCCTTTTCGCCGCGGTCTTGATGCTGACCGTCGGCGGCGCGGTATGGCTGTCGCGGCCCGACTTGCTGCGCCTGGAAGCCGTGGCCGAGCCCGAGGAAGAGTCGGTGCAAACGTTCGGCCGCGGCCTGCAAGGTCCTTTGGAAGTGGCCGGAATCCGCGCCTATTACACTGACGATTACCAAACCAAGGTCAAGGCGTTCGTGGTCAATCACTCCGACGAGGCCCGATCGGTTGCGCTGCGCGTCTCTTTGCGCCACCGGCAAGCCACCGACAATGCGCCGCCGCTCGGCGGATTCGACCTTGTTCTGCCGCAGCCGCTGGCAGGGCATGGGTCGTTCGAAATCGACACGGATCTCGATGCCCTGGGATCACTGCAAAGCCTGCCCCCCTGGCAGGAAATGCGCGTCGATATCGACGCCAAGTGAACCCGGTACCGCGGCGCGGCGCCCGCAAGCGCCGCCGATTCGCTACGCTGGTTTAAGTTTCCAGGGTTACGAGCGCCGGCCGGCCGACAGGAGGAAAAAACTATGAGCGATTTGGTCATCCATACCCGCCAAGGCGATGTCGGGGTCATCACGATCAACAATCCCCCGGTAAACGCGCTGAGCCCCGGCGTGCCCGAGGGCATTCTCGACGGCATCGAGAAATTCGGCGCGGACGACGCGGTGCGCGCCATCGTGGTGATCGGCGGCGGGCGCACGTTCATCGCCGGCGCCGACATCAAGGAATTCGGCAAGATCACGTCCGGGCAGAAACGACGCGGTCCCGGTCTGCAACAGGTGATCGCCGGCCTGGAAGCCTCGGCCAAGCCGACGGTCGCCGCGATCCACGGCAACGCTCTCGGCGGCGGCCTCGAAACCTCGATGGGCTGCCATTATCGGGTCGCCCTGGCTGCGGCGAAAGTCGGCCAGCCGGAGGTGAAGCTGGGCATCACCCCCGGCGCGCAGGGCACGCAGCGTCTGCCGCGCCTCGCGGGCGTCGCGAAAGCGCTGGAGATGTGCGCGATCGGCGATCCGATCTCGGCTGCCGAAGCGCAGAAACTGGGCATCATCGACCGCGTCGTCGAAGGCGCCGGATACGACGACCTGCTGGCCGGCGCGGTTGCTTTCGCTACGGATGCCGCCGGCGGGGAGGGGCCGCCTCCCCGGGTGAGCGCGCGCAACGAAAAACTGGGGACTCCCGAAGAAAACGCGCCTCTTTTCGCTGCGGCCGGAGCGATGGTCGCCAAGAAACGCCGCGGGTATTTCGCTCCGCTGAAGAATATCGAGGCGGTAGAGGCGGCAACCGTGCTCCCATTCGACGAGGGCGTCAAGAAAGAAGCCGAATTGTTCCGCGAGTGCCTCTTCTCCACGCAGTCGAAGGCGCTCATTCACGCCTTCTTCGGCGAGCGGACTGTGCGCAAGATTCCCGACGTGCCGAAGGACACGCCGACCCGCAACATCGCCTCCGCCGCGGTGATCGGCGCCGGCACGATGGGCGGCGGCATTGCCATGAGCTACGCCAACGCGGGCATTCCGGTGGTCATCAAGGAAACCGATCGGGAAGCTCTCGACCGCGGCATGAACGTCATCCGCAAAAACTACGAGCGGTCGGTGCGGCGCGGGCGCTTCACGCAGGAATTCGTCGAGCAGCGGCTCGCCTTGATTACGCCGCGGACGAGCTACGACGGCTTCGCCGACGCCGACATCGTCATCGAGGCCGTCTTCGAAGACATGGATCTCAAGAAGAATATCTTCGGCGAGATCGACGCGATCGCCAAGCCCGGCGCGGTGTTGGCGTCGAACACATCGACCCTGAGTATCGACGAGATCGCCTCCGTCACGTCGCGGCCCGAGCAGGTCATCGGACACCACTTCTTCAGCCCGGCGAACGTGATGCGCCTGCTGGAGATCGTTCGCGGCGAAAAGACCGACAAGGAGGTCATTGCCGCCTCGATGGCGCTGGCGCGCAGGTTGGGCAAGATCGGCGTCCTGGTGGGCAACTGCCACGGTTTCGTCGGCAACCGCATGTTCGGACCCTACCGCCGCGAAGCCCAGTTCTTGGCCGAAGAAGGCGCCAAGATCTCCACGATCGATCGGGTGATTTACGAATTCGGCGCCGCGATGGGGCCGCTGGCCGTCGGCGACCTGGCCGGCCTCGATATCGGCTGGCGCGTGCGCAAGGGCAACCCCGGACTTTTCCCCGCGGGAACGCGCCGGCCGCTCGCTGAGGACGCGCTCGTCGCGGCAGGCCGTTACGGACAGAAGACCGGCGCCGGCTGGTATCGCTACGGCGCCGACCGCAGCCGCAGCGAAGACCCCGAAGTCGAAGCCCTGCTGCGCAAGATCGCCGCCGAAGCGGGCATCGCCCAGCGCGCGATCTCCGACGACGAGATCCGCGACCGCATCGTTTACTCGCTGATCAACGAAGGCGCGCGCATCCTCGAAGAAGGTTTCGCGCTGCGCTCCGTCGATATCGACATCATCTATCTCTACGGTTACGGTTTCCCGCCGTACCGCGGCGGCCCGATGTTCTACGCCGACACGATAGGGCCGGCCAAGGTGCTGGCGCGGGTCGAAGAATTCCACGCCGTTCACGGGCACTGGTGGCGTCCGGCGCCTCTGCTCAAGGAGTTGGCCGCAGCCGGCAAGACATTCTCGGAATGGGACCGCGCGCGGGCGTAATCCGCCCGGCAGCGGCGGGCGGGCGCTGCCTATCGCCCAGACGGCAGCGGATAGACGCCGGCGCGTTCGGCCCAGGCTTCGAAATCGGCGGCAAGCTGCCGCACGCGGCCGGGCTCGGCGCCGGCCAGGTTCCTGGTCTCAGTGCGGTCGTTTGCCAAGTCGTATAGCTCCCACGGCTTGCCGGCCGGCGATACGAGCTTCCAGCCGCCCTTGCGGATGCCCCGCGCTCCGAAGTGCTCGAAATAGATCGTCCGCTCGGGGCCGCGCTCCCTGCCCTGGAAGATCGGGACAAGGCTCTCGCCCGCGACAGGCGTTGTCGCCCGCCCGCGGAAATAGGGCGGAACGCGCGCCTTGCCGACGTCGAGCGCCGTGGCCATAATGTCAACCACGTGGCCCGGCCGGTGCGTAACCGCTCCCGGCGCGGTTTTGAGCCCCGCGGGCCAATGGACGATAAACGGCGTTGCCGTGCCGCCCTCGTATTGTTCTTTCTTCCAGTAGCGGAACGGCGTGTTGGCGGCGTTGGCCCACATCGGCCCGATGCCGTTGTACGAAAGCTGCGGGCCGGGCATGACCTTCTTCTCCGTGTCGTACGCAATCTCGCGGCCGTCGCGCGTATGGGACGGCCGATCGAATCCGGGGCCGAAACGCGACGGCAGTTCCGGGCTCGCGCCGTTATCGGACAAAAAGAAAATCAAGGTGTTTTCGTACTCCCCGATATGCTTGAGCTTGGCGACGATGCGCGACAGGCCGCTGTCGAGTCGGTCGATCATCGCCGCATGAACCGCCATCGCCCGCGCGTCCCATTCCTTGTCGGGGTTGTCCTCCCAGCGCCTCTCCTTGTCATGACGCGGCGACAGCACCGCCGTATCCGCTGCGATCAGCCCCCGGTCGACCATCCGCCGGTAACGCGATTCGCGGATTGCGTCCCAGCCGACGGCGTAGGCGGTTTCGTATTTCGCGATGTCTTCGGGCAGCGCGTGGAGCGGCCAGTGGGGCGCGGTGTGGGCGACGTAGAGGAAGAAGGGCCGGTCGAGCTTGCCGTACTTTTCGACGAACGCCGCCGCGCGGTCGTTGATCGCGTCGGTGTAATAAAAGCCGTCCGGCACGGACGCGACGGGTTTCGTGTTGTGAACCAGTGAAAACGGGTCGAAGAAATCGACGACGCCCCAGATGGTTCCCCAATGTTCCTGAAAGCCGCGGCCGACGGGATAGGTCTGCGGGTCGGAAAACCGGCCGAGATCCAGGCGGTGGCTGACCCAAGCAGCGTTTTTCGGGGTGCGTTTGGTCAGCGACAGGTGCCACTTGCCGACCATCGCCGTCGAATAGCCGGCTGCCCGCAGCGCCTCGGCGACGGTCATCGCGTGCGGTTTCAGACGGCCCTCGTAACCCGGCGAGCCCTGGTTGAAGGTCATGCGCCCCACGCCCGCCTGGTGCGGATACAGCCCGGTCAGCAGCGCCGCGCGGGTCGGACAGCAGCGCGAAGCGTTGTAGAAATTCGTGAAGCGCAGGCCGTTCGCGGCGAGCCCGTCGAGGTTCGGAGTCTCGATCTCGCCGCCGTAACAGCCGGCGTCCGAGTAGCCCATATCGTCGGCCATGATGACCACGATGTTGGGCCGGGCGTCGGCGCCAAGCGCGGCGGCGGCCCCAAAACCCGCAAGAGAAAGCGCCCGGAGCAAGCGAAACATCGCAAAAAGCGTAGCAGAACCGCGCCCTACCCTGCCGAGAGCGCGCTCGCTACCGCCCTCTGCCGCACTGCTTATGCCCGCAGTTGCCACAGTCCCGCTTCAGACTCATTCTTCGCTTGAAATAGAGCTGAACTCAGCGCAACCATTCGTCGAGATGCTCGGCGACGAAAAGCGTATCGTCGAGGTGCGGATACGCCGCGTGGACGCGGTCGATCTCGTCGCTCTGCCCCGCAGAGAGAACCTCGTTTTCATCCAGGCACCAAACGCCCTCGAGCAGCCCTTGGCGCCGCAGAACTTCATGAATGCCCGGAATGCAGCCCGCGAAGTCGTTGCGCACATCGAAAAACGCCGCGTTGGCGTCGGTGACCTGGTTGGCCAAAGCAAGCAGGGATTCGGGGATCGGCAGCCGCCGGTCGGAAGCCGCCCGGCGGCACTCCCGCCAATAGTCGTAAGCGCAGCGGGTCCACACGGCCCAGTGCCCCAGCAATCCGCCCACGAAACGCGCCGAGCGCGGCTGCGGCTTGCCGGGCATCTCGTACGCCGCCAGCAGGTCGCCGACGATGTGGTCGTCATTCCCGGTATAGAGAGCGATTTGCTCGCGCCGGTCGGACTCCATCACCGCGCGCACAACGTCGAGCGTCCGGTAGCGGTCGAACGGAGCGATCTTGACCGCCGCGGCGTTCTCGATCGCAGTGAACTCGCGCCAGAATTCATAGGGCAATACCCGCCCCCCGACCGACGGCTGCAAGTAAAAGCCCATCAACGGAATCGCCTCGGCAACGGCTCGCGCATGAGCCGTCAGAGACTGCGTATCCGCGCCGGGAAACGCCGCAAAACCGAGCAGCCCGAGGTGGTATCCGAGATCGGCGGCGATTTGCGCCTCGCGAACGGCTTGACGGGTCTGCCCGCAGATGCCCGCGATGCGAACGATCGGCGGCTGCTTCACGCTGCGCTCGAATGCGTCGATGGTTTCGGCCGCAAGCTCGAGAACCGGCTGGAAAAGTCCGATGCGCGGGTCTCGGATGGCGAATTGCGTGGTATGCACGCCGACTGCCAATCCGCCCGCGCCGGCAGCCAGGTAATAGCGCGTCAGCGCCCGCTGGCGGCGCTCGTCGAGCTTGCGCCGGGAGTTCAGCGCCAGCGGATGCGCCGGAATCACGGCGCCTCCGCGCAGGCGCTCGGCGACCGTTTTCTTCAGTTGCGGCAACTTGTGCATGAATGCCCGCGAACGCATCGTTGCGGCGCGGCCGCGGCGAAACCGCGCCTTACTCCAGCGTGTACAGCCCGAAGTCGAGGCCGCGGGTTTCTTCCGCGAACTCGCCTGTCACCGCGATCACGTTTTCTCCCTTGCGCAGCAGGCCGGCATGGGCGCTCAAGTCCAGGTGGTGATAATGCCTGCGCGTCGGGCGGGTTCCCGCGAAGTCGAAAACCTTTTTGCCGTTCAGATAAATCACGCCTTTATCGACCGCGTGGTAGGCCTCGAGCCACAGGTTGTCGGGGGCTGCCGCCAACTCGAACGACTTGCGCATCCAGATCGGCCCTTTCGTCCATGTCGTCCCGGTCGGAAAAAGGGAATCCTTGCCGGATTGAAACGGCGCCGCCCCCTGCTTCCAGCCGCCGTTCTTGGCGCCGATCGAATGCCAACCGCCCTTGGGTTCCTTGAAGCGGTAACGCCACGTCTGCGGCCGATGCTCGGAGGTCTTCAGCAGGACCTTGGCGCGGCCCGCCGCGGCGTAAAGCCGGTTGTGGAGGCCGCGCAGCTTCGCCTCGTCGAATTTGACGATTTCGCGGTCATACGTCATCAAGCCGTTGACCTCGCCCTCGACGTCGGTGGTCTGGGTATAGACCGCCGCGGCCAAGCCGTGGCCGATCGGGCCGATGACGTTGCCGACGACTTCAAGGTATTTTTCGTTGAGCGCTTCCCGGCTGTAGTAGGTGCGGTAGCCCCAGTTGCGCTTGTTCCACCACAAATGACCGTCGACCGGCCAGCCGAGGCCGCCGAATTCGCCGAGCAAGGTGGCGCGTTCCGGCGAGACGCGCTCCATGCCGGGCCCCGGATACATGTGCGTGTCGTAAACGTGGCCGACGCCGCGGTCGGTCCAGCCGCTGTTGGCGTTGACCAGGCGCGAGGGGTCGCGCTTCTCCAGCCAGGCGGCAATGCGCTCGCTGTCGTACTGCCCCCAGCCTTCGTTGAAGGGAACCCAACTGACGATCGAAGGGAAAAACGAGAAGGCATCGATCAACTCGGCCAACTCGGCTTCGAACTGCTGCGCGGAATCGGCCGGGCGCGCGGCGTCTTCGGCGTCGCCGGGCGCCACCCTCAAATTGTTCGGCCGGCCGCGGCGCAGGTTGCCGTTGGGCATGTCCTGCCAGACCATCAGGCCCAGGCGGTCGCAGTGGTAATACCAGCGCGCCGGCTCGACCTTGACGTGCTTCCGCGCCATATTGAAGCCCAATTTTTTGGTGACTTCGATGTCGTAGCGCAGCGCTTCGTCGGTGGGGGCGGTATAAAGGCCGTCGGGCCACCAGCCTTGATCGAGCGGCCCCAACATGAAGATGGGGCGGTTGTTCAACATCAGGCGCGTAAACCCGCGGTCGTCTTTGCCCAGCGAGACCTTGCGCATGGCGAAATAGCTGCCGACCCGATCCGCCGGGTCTTGGCCGCGGGTCAATTGAACGTCGAGGTCGTAGAGATGCGGAGAATCGGGCGTCCAGAGCCGCGGGTTCTCGATCGTGATCCGCAGCGGCCGATTCGGCGAACCGCTTCCCCGGGCGATCGCTCGGCCCCCAGCGTAAACTGCGGCGCGCACCTGCATTCCCGCGTCCCGGCCCCGCGTGGAAACGCGCAGTTGAATGGATTGGCTGTCGATATTCGGAACGATCGACAGCGCTGCGATGGACGCCGCCGGTACGGGCTCCATCCATACCGTCTGCCAAATGCCGGTGACCGAGGTGTACCAGATGCCTGCGGGCTCGCTGACCTGCTTGCCGCGGGCCTGCGTCCAGGCGTCGGTCGGATCCCAAACGGAGACAACGAGCTCCTGTTCGCCCCCGCCGGCGAGCGCATCCGTGATGTCGAAGTGGAACGGCGTGTAGCCGCCTTTGTGCTCGCCGACGGTCTTGCCGTTGACGGAGACGACCGCGCGCCAATCGACGGCGCCGAAATGCAGGATGACTCGGTCTTCTGACCACTCGGGCGGGACCGTGAATTTCCGCCGGTACCAGAGCCGCCGTTCGGCGCCGGGAACTTGCTTTACGCCCGACAGCGCCGACTCGATGGGAAACGGAACCAGTATCTCGCCGTCGAACGCAGCCGGCCGCGGCGCGTCTTGCGGCGCCAGCGCGTACTCCCAGAGGCCGTTGAGATTGCGCCAGCGCGAGCGCACCATCTGCGGCCGCGGGTACTCGCGCCAAGCCGTATCAACCGTCACATCTTGGGCAAACCGGCTCAGCATCCGCCCTTCGACGGGCTGCCAATCCGCCCGCCCGGCGGGAGCGGCCGCGAAGGCTATCAGGGAAACGCAACAAGCGAGGATTGAACGGTACATCGCAAACTCCGCATTCCAGACTATCACGCAGCCGGCGCGCGCGATTCAGCGCCGCTCTGCCGCCAACTGCTCCAGATAGAGCTTCTCGTAATGCTCCACCGCCGCCCGGAAGCCTTGCGGGTCCACGAATGTCGCAGGGTCGTAAGCCTGCCCCGGCTTGTATTTTTCATGCAGCCCGTATTGCCCGCCGTGCGCCGCGACCCACACGTCAACCGGCAACGCCTTCTGCTTGCGGAACGTCTCGGCGAAATCGTCGGCCACGCCGGCGTAGGTCGGGTTGACCGCCAACCGCTTGCCGCGGTTGATCGTAGCCATGTTGGCGATCGCCACGTCGTACTCGCGGCCGCCCTCGCGCACCTTCATCACGTAGCTCGAGCTGCCTTCGGTGTGGCCCGGCGTTTCCACCACGGTCAGCCGCGTCCCGCCCAGTTCGATGACTTCGCCGTCGGCGACGATCCGGTCCACCTTGACCGGCTTGAACGACTCCTTGCCGCCGAAATGCGGATCGCTGAAGCCGCCGTCTTCGAGCACGCGCGCGTCGTCCGCGGTCGCCCACATCTCCGCGCCGGCGATTTCCTTGATTTCGGCAAGCGCGGCCGTGTGATCCCAGTGCGATTGCATCGTCAGCAGGATCTTGACGTCTTCCAGCCGGAATCCCACCGACTCGATATTCTTGCGGATCAGCGGCGTCGAGTTCTCGAGCCCGGTGTTGATCAGGATATGCCCCTCCGGCGACGTAATCAGAAAAACGCCGAGGTCGTAGGGGCCGACGGCGTAGAGGTTGCCGATTACGCGATGCCCCGGAAAGGGCCGCGTCCATCCCTCCGGTTGAGCGGCGAGCGGCGCGGCGGCCGCGAGAAGCAGGCAGGTCAAGGCAAGAGTCGAGCGCATGACGAACATTATGCCGGTTGCGCCTCGCCGGCGCCGGCGGTGAACTGCCGCGGGCGCATCGCAAACGAGAAGGCCCGGCGCGCGATGCGACAGCCGGGCCTTTCAAGTTGAATCGGGCAGCGTCCTACTCTCCCACGCAGTCGCCCACGCAGTACCATCGGGGCTGAGGAGCTTAACTACCGTGTTCGGGATGGGAACGGGTGTGGCCTCCTCGCTAGAGCCACCCGAAATTTTTGGCCGCGCATTCTCCGCGCCTTGCCGGCAGGCGGGAACGAGCGGCTATCGAAGGAATGAGCAATCGCTTTTTGCAAGAAGCGTCCGAGCGGATTTAGCTCGGGGTAAATTTCGTGGTCAAGCCGAACGGGCGATTAGTAACGGTTAGCTTCACGTGTCGCCACGCTTCCACATCCGTCCTATCGAACTTGTCGTCTGCAAGTGCCCTTCAGGGAAATCTAATCTTGGGACGGGTTTCGCGCTTATATGCTTTCAGCGCTTATCCCTTCTGAACTTCGCTACCCTGCTATGCCGCTGGCGCGACAACAGGCTCACAAGAGGTTCATCCGCTTCGGTCCTCTCGTACTAAAAGCAGTCTCCCTCAAATTTCCTCCGCCCACCAAGGATAGGGACCGAACTGTCTCGCGACGTTCTGAACCCAGCTCGCGTACCGCTTTAATAGGCGAACAGCCTAACCCTTGGGAGCTTCTTCACCCCCAGGATGCGATGAGCCGACATCGAGGTGCCAAACCCGGGCGTCGATATGAACTCTTGGCCCGGATCAGCCTGTTATCCCCGGCGTACCTTTTATCCGTTGAGCGACGGCCCTTCCATGCGGGACCGCCGGATCACTATGACCTGCTTTCGCACCTGCTCGACTTGTAGGTCTCGCAGTTAACCCGGCTTATACCATTGCGCTCTACGGCTGATTTCCAAACAGCCTGAGCCGAGCTTCGTGCGCCTCCGTTACATTTTGGGAGGCGACCGCCCCAGTCAAACTACCCGCCAAACAGTGTCCCTGGACCGGATTCACGGCCCTAGGTTAGATCCACGGCATAACCAGGGTGGTATCTCAAGGGCGGCTCCACCGAGCCCGAAAGCCCGGTTTCAAAGCCTCCCACCTATCCTGCGCAAGCTAGGCCATGAATCACTGTTAAGCTGTAGTAAAGGTGCACGGGGTCTTTCCGTCCTTTGGCGGGTAACCGGCGTCTTCACCGGTACCACAACTTCGCCGGGCGGGTTGTTAAGACAGTGCTCAGATCGTTACGCCATTCGTGCAGGTCGGAACTTACCCGACAAGGAATTTCGCTACCTTAGGACCGTTATAGTTACGGCCGCCGTTCACCGGGGCTTCGATTCAAAGCTTCGCCGAAGCTAACCTCTCCTCTTAACCTTCCGGCACCGGGCAGGCGTCAGCCCCTATACGTCGTTTTCGACTTTGCAGAGACCTGTGTTTTTGCTAAACAGTCGCCTGAGCCATTTCACTGCGGCCCCCCTTGCGAGGGGCACTCCTTCTCCCGAAGTTACGGAGCAATTTTGCCGAGTTCCTGAACAACCCATCACCCGAGCGCCTGAGAATACTCATCCCGTCTACGTGTGTCCGTTTGCGGTACGGGCGCCGTGCATCTCCTTAGAGGGTTTTCCCGGCAGTGTAGCTACGCAGCTTTGTACCCTTGCGGGTTCGCGTTCGCCCTCAGCGTATTCCCGGGTGGATTTGCCTGCCCGGGCGCCTTGAAACGACCAAATGGGATATCCATCACCCATCCTGCTTCACTTCCTGCGTCACCCCATCGTCAAACGATACAAGGCGGTCGCGGAATATTAACCGCGCGTCCATCGGCTACGCCTTTCGGCCTGACCTTAGGACCCGACTAACCCCGGGCGGATTAACCTTCCCCGGGAAACCTTAGACTTTCGGCGGCCAGGATTCTCACCTGGCTTCTCGCTACTAATGCTGGCAGAGTCACTTCCTGCCGCTCCACCGATCCTTACGGTCCGGCTTCGATGCTGCAGGAACGCTCTCCTACCATCCCTGCCCCCGAGGGGGCGAGGAATCCGCGGCTTCGGTACAACACTTGAGCCCCGATACATTTTCGGCGCCAAGGCGCTTGACCAGTGAGCTATTACGCTTTCTTTAAAGGATGGCTGCTTCTAAGCCAACCTCCTGGCTGTCTGAGCGACTTGACTTCCTTACCCACTTAGTGTTGTTTAGGGACCTTAGCCGGCGGTCTGGACTGTTTTCCTCTCGACTACGAAGCTTAGCCCCCGCAGTCTGACTCCCGTGCTTCTTCGTCAGCGGCATTCGTACTTTAGTTGGATTCGGTAAGTTGTGAAACCCCCTAGTCCATCCAGAGGCCTACCACCGCCGCGCATACACGAGGCTAGCCCTAAAGCTATTTCGGAGAGAACGAGCTATCACGGAATTTGATTAGCCTTTCACCCCTACCCTCAGTTCATCCAAGCCGTTTTCAACCGACACTGGTTCGGGCCTCCATTTGCTGTTACACAAACTTCACCCTGACCAAGGGTAGATCATCCCGTTTCGCGTCTAATCCCAGCGACTGAACGCCCTATTCAGACTCGCTTTCGCTGCGGCTCGATTACTCTTAACCTTGCCACTGAGATTAACTAGCCAGCTCATTAAGCAAAAGGCACGCGGTCAGGCCTGACCGGCCGAAGCAGGCCATAGCCCTCCCACTGCTTGTAGGCGATACGGTTTCAGGTACTTTTAACTCCCCTAGCAGGGGTGCTTTTCACCTTTCCCTCACGGTACTAGTTCACTATCGGTCGAGAGCGAGTATTTAGCCTTACCGGATGGTCCCGGCAGATTCCCACAGGATTTCACGTGTCCCGCGGTACTCAGGATACCTCTGAGCCGTTTCACCTTTCGCCTACAAGACTGTCACTTTCTTTGGTCGGATTTTCCAAACCGTTCGGCTAGGATTCACGGTCCCATGATGAGGTCCTACAACCCCGAGCTCCCCGTAAAGGTTGCCCGGTTTGGGCTGTTCCGCGTTCGCTCGCCGCTACTGACGGAATCATGGTTATTTTCTTTTCCTCTGGGTACTGAGATGGTTCACTTCCCCAGGTTTGCCCCAACAACCTATGAATTCAGTTGAAGGTGACGGGAGTTTACTCCCGCCGGGTTTCCCCATTCGGAAATCCCCGGATAAGCTTGCTTACAACTACCCGAGGCTTATCGCAGTTAGCCACGTCCTTCATCGCCTGCTCTCGCCAAGGCATCCCCCGTACGCCCTTAGTAGCTTGACCACAAAATTTACCCGGAACCAAATCCTCTCCTGCAAGGAGACGATCAAGTCATGACTCCGGGCGGCGCTCTTGGAGTGCTTCCGCGCCGCTCTGCCGGCGCGCATCGGTTACGATGCGCCGCAAAGCGTGCGAAAACAACCCAGCGATTACTACATCGAATCGATTTGCGAACAAATCGACTCTTCCTTCGATATTCGGTTTTCAAAGAACAGGTTCGAAGCCTTGGACAAGCCTTCGAGCGCAAACTTCCATTGAAGTCTGCGCTCG
The DNA here is from genome assembly GCA_958295955.1 of uncultured Bryobacterales bacterium. Classification (GTDB taxonomy): domain Bacteria; phylum Acidobacteriota; class Terriglobia; order Bryobacterales; family UBA6623; genus CATQHP01. The sequence goes on from OY282420.1 coordinate 990,316, forward strand.
AACGCATGCGCGCTGCAACAACCGGCGGCCCGAAAGCTGGTGGGCGTGGCTGGATTTGAACCAGCGACCTCATCCTTATCAGGGATGCGCTCTAACCAACTGAGCTACACGCCCCTGGCCGCAGAAGGCGCCTTCTCGGAAGGGGCTTCCCCAGGAGGAATGGTGGAGCTGATCGGACTTGAACCGACGACCTCCTGAATGCAAATCAGGCGCTCTCCCATTTGAGCTACAGCCCCAAAAACGGACTCAAGACTCAACTTATTGGCACCGGCCGCGCAATGAGGCCGATTGGACGCGGGAAGCCGAGCTGCGCTCGACTTCCAACCAGTCGATTTCCGATTCCGATCAAGAGAGCGTCGGAACTGCTGGAATCCGCTGCCGTTTACAAGACCCGAAGGCCCAAAGACATTGGATTCTAAGTCTCTCTTAGAAAGGAGGTGATCCAGCCACAGGTTCTCCTACGGCTACCTTGTTACGACTTCACCCCAATCGTGAATCATACCGTAAGCCGCTGCCTCCCGAAGGTTAGCCCACGGATTTCTAGTACAATCCACTTTCGTGATGTGACGGGCGGTGTGTACAAGGCCCGGGAACGTATTCACGGCGCCATTCTGATGCGCCATTACTAGCGATTCCAGCTTCATGCAGGCGAGTTGCAGCCTGCAATCCGAACTGAGGCCGGTTTTGAAGGATTAGCTCCGCCTCGCGGCTTCGCAACCCGTTGTACCAGCCATTGTAGCACGTGTGTAGCCCTGGACATCAAAGGCCATGATGACTTGACGTCGTCCCCACCTTCCTCCAGCTTGTCGCTGGCGGTCTCCTGTGAGTACCCAGCCGAACTGCTGGCAACACAGGACGAGGGTTGCGCTCGTTGCGGGACTTAACCCAACATCTCACGACACGAGCTGACGACAGCCATGCAGCACCTGTACACTCAAGCTCCGAAGAGAAGGCTCTGTTTCTAGAGCCGGTCCTGAGAGGTTTCTAGCCCAGGTAAGGTTCCTCGCGTTGCGTCGAATTAAACCACATGCTCCACCGCTTGTGCGGGCCCCCGTCAATTCCTTTGAGTTTCAGCCTTGCGACCGTACTCCCCAGGCGGCATACTTAATGCGTTAGCTCCGGCACGGACCCACTGAAGGGCCCACACCAAGTATGCATCGTTTAGGGCGTGGACTACCAGGGTATCTAATCCTGTTTGCTCCCCACGCTTTCGAGTCTCAGCGTCAGTAACGGTCCAGAAAGCCGTCTTCACCACCGGTATTCCTCCTGATATCTACGCATTTCACCGCTACACCAGGAATTCTACTTTCCCCTTCCGTACTCTAGCCCGCTGGTTTCGACTGCACCCTCCCAGTTGAGCCGGGAGATTTCACAATCGACCTAACGAACCGCCTACACTCGCTTTACGCCCAGTAATTCCGAACAACGCTTGGAGCCTACGTATTACCGCGGCTGCTGGCACGTAGTTAGCCGCTCCTGCTTCTGCGGGTACCTTCATCATAGTCCCCGCTGAAAGATCTTTACGACCCGAGGGCCTTCATCGATCACGCGGCGTCGCTGGATCAGGGTTTCCCCCATTGTCCAAGATTCCCCACTGCTGCCTCCCGTAGGAGTCTGGCCCGTGTCTCAGTGCCAGTGTGGCCGTGTGCCCTCTCAGGCCGGCTATCGATCGTCGCCTTGGTAGGCCGTTACCCCACCAACAAACTAATCGACCGCGGGCCCATCCTCGAGCGCATAAAGCTTTCACCCCGAAGGGTCGTATGCGGTATTAGCTCCGGTTTCCCAGAGTTATTCCCCACTCAAGGGCAGGTAACCCACGTGTTACTCACCCGTTCGCCACTGTACTCACCCTCCGAAGAGAGCTTTCTCGTTCGACTTGCATGTGTTAAGCGCGCCGCCAGCGTTGATTCTGAGCCGGGATCAAACTCTCGAGTAAAATTGTTCAGCCTCGATTGTCCCGAAGGACGCTCAAGGCAAACGCTTAGAGTTTGCTCGCTCCGACTTCAAACTCGAAATCTGACGAAATAAACTGCACGTCCAATCAATCTGTCAAAGATCAGCGCCGCCAAGGATCGCCTCGCTACTCGTCCCCAAGGAACTTTCGCAATCCCCTCGACGGCCCGGCCTCGCTAATTTGGCGTCATGGACCCTCGGGCTACGCTAGGCAACCCAAAAATCCGCTGCACGCCAAAAACCGAAGTTCAGCCCACCCGGGCCGATTCTCTCAAGCGATTCCGCTTGCATCGACCCGCTCCCTCAAGGCGTTTTCGAGTCACAAAAACCCCTTTGCCTCAAGGGCACTCTTCCAAGTTAACAGCCCCTTTCCCCAAATGCAACCACAAAACGGTGGTTGAGCATCTTTTTTTTCGGTTGCCAGGGCCGGCGGGCTGCATGCGCCCCTCGCGGCGTCCGCTCGCCGGGTTCAGCCGAGCTTGTCGTCGGCGTAGCAGAGATCGTTCAGCCGGCATTCCCCGCACTTGGGCTTGCGGGCGATGCAGACCCGGCGGCCGTGGTGAATGATCTGATGCGAGTAGAGTATCCAGCGTCTGCGGGGCAGCGCGGCCATCAGGTCCTGCTCGATTTTCTTGGGATCGGTCTGACCAGTCAGATCCAGGCGCCGCGAAATCCTTTGCACGTGCGTATCGACGACGACGCCGGTTGCCTTCCGGAACCAACTGCCCAGGACAACGTTCGCGGTCTTGCGGGCGACTCCGGGCAGCGCCAGCAACTCGTCGAGAGTGGAAGGAACCGCGCCGCCGAATTCGGAAACGATCTTTTGCGCCGCCCCCTTGAGCGATTTGGCCTTGTTGCGGAAGAAGCCGGTGGTCTTGACCAACTCCTCGATTTCCTCCACGGGCGCCGCCGCCATCGCGTCAATCGTCGGATAACGCTCGAATAACGCGGGCGTAACCATGTTGACCCGCACGTCGGTACACTGCGCGGAGAGGATGGTGGCAACGAGCAACTCCCAGGCGCTGTCGTGGCGCAGGGCGCACTCGACATGGGGATAGTCGATGTTGAGCCGGCGCAGGATTTTGCTCAGGCGGCGCTTCCGTTCTTCTTCGTTTCCCGGCTTGACAACTTTCTTTGCCATCCAGGCCATGCTACCGCAGCGCCCGGCGCCGTATCCGCGCTAACGGCGGCCGGCGGCAGACTGCGGGTCGTCGTATGGAGCGCCCGTGCCCGAGGAGCCGGCGAACAGGCGGGTGCCGTCCGGCAAAGTCACGTCGCGGCCGTTGGCTCTGTTGCTGCCGTCGATCGCCTGATAGCCCTCGACCAGAACCTCGACGCCGGGTTTGACCGAATCTTTCCGCCAGCCGCGCCGCACCAGCGCGCCCGGCGGGCCGGCCTCGATCATCCAGACGACGGCGGCGCCGTCCTGCTCGACTTCGACGTGCATCCAGGAATGGGGATTGAGCCACTCCATTCTGGTGATTTTTCCGCGCAGACGCACCGGCTTGGCGGCGTCGAATTCGGACGAGAACGCATGGTGCGCCGCAATCGGGGCGGACGCAACGAGAACCGCCAGACAGAGCGCGGCGCAGGCAACGGCTATTTTCTTGCGCATGAGATTCACCTTATTATCTCCCGGCGCCGGCGGCTTCCTTGTCTCTTGCCCTGGCGCCGCTGAGAATGTTGAACATGCCGTAGTTGCCCTCGTGGCAGGCGTACTCGACCAGCTCGTACTGGTCGTTGTCGAGGTCGAAGACGAACCCGGCGGTCCAAGGGCGGGTCCAAACGGCCGGGTCGTCCACGGTGAAGCGGTATTCGAGCTTCGTCGGGCCGACCCGCGTATAGCGTTCGGTCAGCTTCATCCCGGCGGTCGATCCCCGATACGAGCTTTTGCCGTTGAAGCGGCTCGTTTCGATGACCAGCGTATCGCCCTCCCAACGCCCCTGCGGGTCGCCCAGCCACGTCGTCAGCTTCGGGCCGACCGGCTGCCGCGGCTCGGTGGGAATGACGCGGGTTTCGTGGATCATCTCCTTCTGGATGGCGACATGGCCGGGTCCCTGCACGATTTGGAGTCCATTGTTGTAGATCGACGGCATCATCATGCCGGGCAGTCCGCGGGTGATGCAGCGGACGTACGGGGTCATGTCCTCCGGCCCGGCCGGGGGCGTCCGGGTATAGCGTTCCCTTGCCCGGCGCGCCTCTGCGGCCATGCGTCTGCCGTCGGGGGTCATTTCCGGCAGGCGGCCGTCGGGCGGATCGACGATCATCGCGACCTGCCTGGATGGAATCATCTTGTCGTAGCCCAGGGTCGTGTCGCGCCACTCGCGCTCGTATCCCCAGATGCTGCCGAGCGTGCCGCGTTCGCGGCGGGCCGCCGCCTGCTCGGCGGTCAACGCCTGCACGTCGGCGAGGTCCAAGGGCCTCTCGAGCGGAATGCCGTGAGCGGCGTTGCCGGTCCACACGCCTTGCAGATCGGGCTCGCCCCAAGGCGTTCGCGGAGCGGCGTACGGCTCGCGCGTTTCTTCGGCCGCCGCCGCTTCCACTACGGCCTCGACTCCGGCGAAGCCCGGCTCGACGAGGGCGATGCGGACGCTGTCGGGGCCGACCAGATACGCGCGCTTGGCCGCAGCGCGGGCGTTGTCCGGCACGGCAGGCTCTTCCTGGAATGCGACGCCGCGCTTGCGCAGCTTCCGCGCGGCCTCGCTCAGATTCGGCAGCGCAAAGCCGATGTGATCGACCGCGCGCCCGCGGGTCGGCGCCGGCTCGCCTTGGGGATGCTGTGCTGCGAGCAGCCAGACATCTCCCAGCAAAAGCCCGTCGAGCTTGCCCCGCAGCTTGCCGGCTTTGCCGCCGAACGTCTCGCGGTACCAGGCCAGCGCGGCCTCGGGGTCAGCGGCGCTCAGATGGACATGATGGAAGCCCTGACGGCCGCCGTCTTCAAGCAATTCGATGCGCGTCCCCCACGGATCGAAGATGAAGCCGTGCCGGAACAGGCCCGGATCCTCGCGCAGAGTCGTCCCGTCGTCGAAGCGCTGCAGCCGCACTCCCGAGCCGCGCACGCCGACGGCTTCGAGCGCGGCCATTTTGGCGGCAAGGTCGGCGTACGAGAAAGCAATGTGGTTCACGCCGGTGCCCTGCGTGCCGCCCATCGTGGACTGTGAGACGAAAACAAGCTCGACGCCGCCGCAGTCCGCGGCGTCGTTGCGGCCGGGAACCGGCGCGCAGTCGAGGTATTTCGCGTACCAGCCGACCGCCTCGGACGGGCTCGCCGCCGTGACGTGGACGTGGTGATACTTCGCTTCCGCCCCGCGCGCCGGGCTTTGCGCGGCGGCAACCGCAACGGAAACGATCAGGATCGGCGCAACATATCGAACTGTCATCGGGTCGGCTCCCTGCGCAAATGGCCGTAAACGAGATCTTCCGCATAGTCGACGCACTTGAACTCCAGCACCCGCGCGTTCTCTTCGAGGCGCCGGTAAAGCGGCATGCGGATTTTCCACGGGCGAGTAAAAACCGCAGGGTCTTCGAGAGTCGCTTCGTACAGCAGCGCGTTCCTGCCCAAGGGCGCATAGCGTTCCCGGACCTTCAGCCCCGGACCGGCAAAGTTGCCGGCGCGGTCGAACCATGCTTCGCCGTTGAATCCTTCCACATCGACAACCAGCGTGTCGCCTTCCCAACGGCCGTGAGAGCGGCCCATCCAGGAATCCAGAGGCGGCGGCTCGGGGGTCTCCTTGTCCATGTGGATCGTGCGGTTGGCCTCGGCGAAACCATAGACGAACATGATCTTCCTGTCGCCCTGGATAATCTGGAACGGATACGGCAAGTACGTGGCGCGGGGCACTCCGGGCAGGAAACACTTGGCTTCGGGATCGTCTGTTGCGCGCCTGGCGAAGTTGCGTTGCTTTTGCGCGCGCCCCGCGTCGTTGTAAGGAATCTCGCCCCCGACGACAACGCCTTGGCCGGGCGGGACCGCGCCGATCGCGCCCAGATCCGGGTGGCCCGGCACCGCAGGGTGATCCTCGAGATCCCAGTGCGCCGTGCCGATCGCCTGCCAGACGCCGTTGAAGTCGGGGCGGCCGTCCCAGGCGCGGGGAATGCCGTCGTCTTCGGCCGAGGCCGGCCGGGGGGCAAGCGTCAAGCCCAGCGCGCACGCGGCGGCGAGGAATATCCCCGCATCCGGCTTGGAAAATCGAAATTTCGCTCGGGCCGCCATAGGAGTCCCCAAAGATCATAGCAGCGAACCGGCTATCCTGGTACGGGCATGGGCTATCTTCCATGCCCTGATTGAATGGAGGTCAGGTCCGCATCCATGAGAAACATCCTTTTCACCCTGTCCCTGCTTTTGCCGTCCGCTGCCGCGGCGGCGGCCGACCAACCGAATTTCGTGCTGATCTTCGTCGACGATCTGGGTTACGCGGACATCGGCCCCTTCGGATCGCAACTCCATCGCACGCCGAATCTCGACCGCATGGCCGCCGCAGGCCGCAAGTTGACCGACTTCTACGTGACCGCCAATGTTTGCACGCCCTCGCGCAGCTCGCTGATGACCGGCAGCTATCCCCGCCGGGTCGGACTGGACGAAAACGAGCAGGGCCGCTGGGTGCTTTTCCCCGGCAACCGGGAGGGCTTGCACCCCGACGAGATCACCGTTGCGGAAGTCCTCAAGGAAGCAGGCTACAAGACGGGCGCCGTCGGCAAATGGCATCTCGGCGACCAGCCGGAGTTCCTGCCGACGCGGCAGGGGTTCGACTCGTATTTCGGCATTCCGTATTCGAACGACATGGGGCACGACTCCAGACGGCAGCCATACGTCTATCCGCCGCTCCCTCTGTTGCGCAGGGAAAAGGTGATCGAGCAGGAGCCCGACCAGAGGCTGATTACGCGGCGCTACACCGAAGAAGCGCTGCGCTTCATCGAGGCCAACCGGCAGGGGCCGTTTTTTCTGTACCTCGCGCACACGATGCCCCACTGGCCGCAGTACGCTTCAACGCGGTTCGCCGGCAAGTCGAAAAACGGCAAGTGGGGCGACGCCGTCGAGGAAATCGACTGGTCAACCGGCGAGATACTCGACAAGCTCAAGGAACTGGGCATAGACGAGGAGACCCTGGTGATTTTCACTTCCGACAACGGAGGGGCCGTCCGCCACGGCGCCGACAATGCGCCGCTGCGCGGAGGCAAGGGCACGACCTGGGAAGGCGGCCACCGCGTTTGCTTTGTCGCCCGCCAACCCGGCCGCGTGCCCGCGGGCACGGTCAGCAATGCGTTGGCGGTCTCGACGGACATCTTGCCGACGTTCGCCGCGCTGGCCGGGGCTTCGCCGCCCGCGGACCGCGTGATCGACGGCAAAGACATACGGCCGCTGCTGTTCGGCGCCGAGCGCGAGCCGACGCCGCACCTGGCTTACTACTACTACTTCATGAGTCATCTCAACGCCGTGCGCAGCGGCCGCTGGAAGCTGCACGTCGCGCGCATGGGCGGCCGCTATCCGGACTACGAGCCGAACCCGGTCAGCGAGCTCTACGATCTCCACGCCGACATCGGCGAGACTACGAACGTAGCCGAACGCTATCCGCAGGTCGTCGAGCGCCTGCGGGCGTTGGCCGCATGGGCCCGCGCGGACCTGGGCGACGGCAAGAAGCAGGGCAAAAACGTCCGGCCCGCGGGGCTCGCGGCGCAAGCCGTCACGCTGACGGCGAACTGACGACTTTGTTGAAGCGCTTCAGACGCAAAGAGGGGGCGCAACGCCTGAACGCGCGCCCCGCCCCTTGGGATGTTTGCCGGCAGTCCGGCTAGAAGCGCAGCTTCAGCGCGTACTGGAAGATGCGCGGCCCGCCGCCGCGGCCGATGTTGCCGACCTGGGTGAAGAAGCCGCCGCCGAGACCGTTGAACTGGCGGAAGAGGTTGGTCTCCCTGAAGTTCGTGCGGTTGAGCATGTTGAAGCTCTCCAGCCGCACCTGCAGGCGCATGCCTTCGCGCAACTGGAAGTTCTTCGACAGCGCCATGTTGATCGAGAACAGCCCCGGACCGTCGATGATGTTGCGCCCGGAAGTGCCTAGGGCGAACGCCCCCGGCGGACACATGCGCTCCGCCGGAACTTGGCTGTCCACGCACTCCGGCACCAATTCAAATGCTTGCGTATCGAAGAAGGCGAAATCGCTGCCGGCGACGCCTTCCCGCGAATGCTTGTCTTCGATCGTGCCGTTGCGCAGGCGGTTCGGCCGCTGCGATTCGCCGAGGTTGAGATCGACGTTGGCCGTGGTGACCGTAACCGGGCCGCCCGAATAGGCCGTGCCCGTCCCGGAAAGCTGCCAGCCGCCCAAGACGCCGTTGGTCACGCCCGCCCAGCTTCTGCCGTAGCGCTTGCCGCGGCCGAAGGGGAGCTGCCAGGAGCCGACGTAGGTAAAGACGTGCCTGCGATCCCAAGCCGAGCGCCCGCGCTCGAGGCGCAGATTTCTCGAGTCGAGGGCGTTGGCGAAGTCGGTCGCGCCCGAGCCGTTGGTGCGCGAAGCGTCGTCGATCGATTTCGACCAGGAGTAGTTCACGCGCCAGAAGAGACCCGAGCGGCTGCGCTTGCGCCAGGAAATGTTGAACGCGTTGTAGTTCGAGTTCGACCCCGTGTTGTAGAAATGGATCGCGTTGAATCCGGCGATGGGCCGCGTATTGGCGAATGCGGCCCTGCCATTCGTGCCTTCGGGCGCATTCAGGAAGGGTTCCACGCTACGGTACTGCTGGTTGAGATCGAAGCGGCGGATCAGGTGCGTGCCCTTCGAACCGCGGTAATCGACCTCGACCGCGGTGCCCATGAAGAGCTCGCGTTCGATGGTGAAGTTCCACGATTGCAGGTACGCCTGGGTCGGCTCGCGGGTGATGCCGCGCGCCTGCGCCGCGGTGTTGATGCGCAGCCGGTTGCCCGGCGTCGGATTTTTCAGGGAGACGAGGTCCGGGTTGTTGTTCTGCCCTGCGAAGGTCTGGTCGATCGAGAACGGGAACTGGTTCGACAAATTGTTGCGGAACGGATTGAGGATCGTCCCGGCCATGAAAATGCCGTAGCCGGTGCGCACGACCGTTTTGTTGGTCAGCCGGTAGGCCAAGCCGACGCGGGGCGCGAGGTTGTTCCAGTCGGTCCTGATTACCGAGCGGCCCCAACCGTGTTGCTCGGCGGTCGAAATGCGGTCCGTCAGGTCGAACTCGTTGGTCAACTCGTCGAAATTGCCGGGCAGATTGCGGTCGCTGGCCAAAACCAGTTGATTCAACGCGGGCACGTAGCTGGCCAAGCGGTCGTGGATGTCATAAGGCATGCGGTTCATTTCCCAGCGGACGCCGAGATTCAGCGTCAGCTTGCGCGTGGCTTTCCAGTCGTCGTTGAAGAAAGCGCCCATCGCCTGCTGGCGCCACTCGGGGCGGTTGATGCCGGCGCGGCGATTAATGTTATGCAGCCAACCCAAATGCATGTCGGCGATCTGGTGGTTGGTGCGGACTCCGCGGAAACGGTAGGTGCCGCGGCCGTTGTTGAGGCCGGGCTGCTGGAAGAGCACGTAGTTGTAGTTGAACCCGTACTTGATGTTGTGGTTGCCGCGGATGTTGGTCATCTTGAAGCTGGTCTGGAAGTCCGTCGTATCGAACTGCACGGGCTGGTTGTTGGCCGCGCCGATCGTGCCGAAGTTATCCACCAGGAACCGCGGCCAGTCGTTCAACTCCGGCGTCAACTCCAGGTCTTTCGGCGGAATCAGGTTGGGCAGGCCGAGCTCGGACACGATGTCCTGACCGGCGAACGCGCTGCGCTGCCGGGTTTTGTTGCCGGTGAAGCCGAAGCGCAACTCCATCAAATCGGTCGGAGAAAACATGTGCGTGTAGTCCGCGCCGAGCAGATAGCGGTCGTCATCGATCGTGTTGCCGAACTGCGGCAGGTTGCTGCCGCCGAAAGGATTCTCGTTATTCGCCCAGCGCATCTGCGCGCGCAAGGCCAGCGTGTTCTCGCCCAGCTTGTGATCGACCTTGCCGAGGTAGCTGTCGAAGTGATCGGTGTCCGTATCGACGACGCGGTAGTTGAAAAGGTCGCGGCGCAAATTCAGATTGGCGCCCGGATACTCTCCCAACAGCTGCTGGGCGATCGGGTCGAGGCGCGACGCCGGCAGCATATCGTTGGGGAAGCAGGAGTTGTTCCGCCCGCGGTTGACGAGATTGATGTTGCAGCCGCCTCTGGCCAGCCGGTCGCGGATAACGAAGCGGTCCTGCTCGCGCTGGATCACGGCCGGGTCGGTCCAGTCGAGCGAATTGTTGATGTTGCGCACATTGAACGACTTGCTGAAATCTCCCTGCAGCTCCATTGCCGTGGGCACGCGGTCGAAGCGCAGCGCTTCCTGATTGCGGCGCTGCAACTCGTAACTGAACATGAAAAAGGTCTTGTTTTTGTTGATCGGGCCGGTGACGGTCGCCGAAAACTGATTCTGGCGAAGCTGCAGCTTGTCCGCCTCGAAGAATCCGCGCGCGTCGAGCACGTCGTCGCGCAGGAAGTAGCTCAGGTTGCCGTGAATGTCGTTCGTCCCCGCGCGCAGCGTCATGTTCAGGATGCCCCCGGCCATGCGCCCGTATTCGGCGGAGTAGCCCGAAGTTTCCATCTTGAACTCCTGCAGCGCGTCGATGTTCGGGCGCACCTGCGCCGCCCCGCCGCGCGGATTGCGGTTGTCGAAGCCGTCCACGTAAAAGTTCGTGTTCGTCGGCCGCGCCCCGTTGACCGAGGCGAACGAACCCTGGGCGCTGCCCCGCGGCACGACTCCCGGCGTGAAAAACGCCAAGTCGGTGAAGTCGCGGCCGCTGAGCGGCAACTCCTGAATCTCTTCCATGACGATCACGTCGCCCTTGATCGTGCCGTTCTCGGTGTTGAGCGTGATCAACTGCGCATCGACGGTGACCGACTCGGTAAGCTGCCCGATCTGCAGCGCGACGTCGATGCGCCGGTTGTCGCCGGTCTGCAGGACGATGCCCCTCTCGACGTGCGTGGTGAATCCGTCGGACTGCACGGTAAGCTCGTAGTCGCCCGGATTCAGGTTGGTGACGGTGTAGCTGCCGACCTCGTTGGTCGAAAGCTCGCGTTCGATATTGGTGCCGGTGTTGCGGACGCTGACCATCGCGCCCGGAATCACCGCGTCGGCCGAGTCGGTGACGACTCCGGTGACGGTAGCCAGGTTGGACTGGCCCGCCGCCCCTGCCGCAAAAACGAGCGCAACCAGCGCGGCTGCGCAAATACCCCTGTGGAATGACATGAAATACCCCCTTTGCTTCCTTGTTACCCCTGCGAGCGGAAGCAGCCGCGCAAATCCGGCCGCCCCGCCGAAGCTAGTTTATCGTATCCGGCGAAGCGGATGCATTGCAATACCTTGCGATGAGACCGCCTGCGTTCTTTAACCAACATTTTACGATTGCCAACCAAGATTTACGATTGCGCTTGCCGTCAAGGGGCGCGCCCGCCCCTTGGGGCATTTCTCTGCCGGTCCGCGCCGGGGTTTAGAAGCGCAGCTTCAGCGCGTACTGGAAGATGCGCGGCCCGCCTTGGCGGCCGATGTTGCCGACCCGCGTGAAGAAGCCGCCGCCGGGGCCGTTGAACTGGCGGAAGGCGTTGGTCTCGACGAAATTCGTGCGGTTGAGCATGTTGAAGCTTTCCAGCCGCACCTGGAGGCGCATGCCTTCCCGCAACTGGAAGTTCTTCGACAGCGCCGAGTTCAGCGAGAACAGGCCCGGACCGTCGATGATGTTGCGTCCGGAGTCGCCCAGCGCAAACGCCCCGGGCGGACACATGCGCTCCGCCTGAACGCGGCTGTCCACGCACTCCGGCACCGCCTCGAACACCGACGTATCGAAGAAGGGGAAGTCGCTGCCGGCGACGCCCGGCCGCGAATGCTTGTCTTCGATCGTGCCGTCCGCCAAACGGTGCGGCCGCTGCGACTCGCCGAGGTTCTGTTGCACAAACGCCGACGTGACGGTGACCGGGCCGCCCGAATAGGCCGTGCCCGTCCCGGAAAGCTGCCAGCCGCCGAGCAGAGCGTTGACCGCTCCCTGCCAGTTCCTGCCGAACTTGCGGCCGCGGCCGAAGGGCAGCTCCCAGGAGCCGACATAGGTAAAGACGTGCTTGCGATCCCAGGCCGAGCGCCCGCGCTCCAGGCGCAGGTTTCGCGAATCGAGAGCATTGTTGAAATCGGTAGCGCCGCCGCCTTGCGTGCGCGAGGCGTCGTCGATCGACTTCGACCAGGAGTAGTTCAAGCGCCAGAAAATCCCCCTGCGGCTGCGCTTGCGCCAGGAGAGGTTGAACGCGTTGTAGATCGAGTTCGACCCCGTGTTGTAGAAATTGATCGTGTTGAAGCCGGCGATGGGCCTCGTGCCCGCGAGCGCGCTCGCGCCGGTTGCGCCTTCGGGGGCATTCAGGAAGATGTCCACGCTGCGGTAGAGTTGGTTGTGGTCGTAACGGCGGATCAAGTGCGTGCCTTTCGAGCCGCGGTAATCGATCTCAATCGCCGTGCCGAGAAAGAGCTCGCGCTCGATGGTGAAGTTCCACGATTGCAAGTATGACTGGCTCGGCTCGCGGGTGATGCCGCGGGCTTGCGTCAGGTTTCCCTGGTTATTTACGGCGTTGGCTCTCCGCCGGTTGTCCGGAAGCGCGTTGCCGAGCAAGAGAAGTTCCGGATTGGGGTTCGTTCCCGTAAAGACCTGATCGATCACGAACGGGAACTGGTTCGACAGGCTGTTGCGGAACGGATTCAAGATCGTGCCGGCCATGAAAATCCCGTATCCGGTGCGCACGACCGTCTTGTTCGTCAGGCGGTAAGCCAAGCCGACGCGGGGCGCGAAGTTGTTCCAGTCGGTCTTGATCACCGAGCGGCCGAAGCCGTGCTCGGCGGCGGTTGAAATCCGCCCCGCGAGATCGAAGTTCTCGGTCAAATCGGCGAAGTCCGGAGGCAGATTGCGGTCGTCGGCCAAAACCAGTTGATTCAACTCGGGCACGTAGCTGCCCAGGCGGTCGTTGATGTCCCAAGGCATGCGGTTGACTTCCCAGCGCAGGCCGAAGTTCATCGTCAGCTTGCGCGTGGCTTTCCAGTCGTCGTTGAAGAAGGCGCCCATCGCCTGCTGGCGCCACTCGGGGCGGTTGATGCCCGAACGGCGGTTGACGTTTTGCAGCCAGCCCAGATGCATATCCGCGACCGGGTGGCCGGTGCGCAGCCCCCGGAAATTGTAGGTGCCGCGGGCGTTGTTGAGGCCGGGCTGCTGAAAGAACACGTAGTTGTAGTTGAACCCGTACTTGACGTTGTGGCTGCCGCGGATGTTGGTCATCTTGAAGCTGGTCTGGAAGTCCGTCGTATCGAACTGCACGGGCTGGTTGTTCGCCGAACCGAGCGGGGCGTGGGCGGCCATCGTGAACCGCGGCCAGTCGTCCAATTCCGGCGTCTTGGCCAACTCTTCCGGCGGAACCAGATTTTCCAGGCCGAGCTCCGCCGGGATGTCCGTGCCGGCGAAAGCGCTGCGCTGCCGGGTTTTGTTGCCGGTGAAGCCGAAGCGCAACTCCATCAAATCGGTCGGCGAAAACATGTGCGTGTAGTCCGCGCCGAGCAGGTAGCGGTCGTTGTCGATCGTGTTGCCGAAACGGGGCATGGGGCTGCCGCCGAAGGGAGCCTGGCCGTTTACCCAACGCATCTGCGCGCGGACGGCCAAGGTGTTCTCGCCTATCTTGTGATCGATCTTGCCGAGGTAGCTGTCGAAATTGTCGACGTCCGCCTCGATGGCGCGGTAGTTGAAGAGGAAGCGGCGCGTGCCCAACTCCATCCCGGGAGTGCCCGGCTCGTACACGTCCAACAGCCGTTGCGCAACCGGGTTGAAGCGCGACATGGGCACGACGTCGTTGGGGAAGCAGGAGTTGTTCCGCCCGCGGTTGACGAGATTGATGTTGCAGCCGCCGTTGGCCAACCGGTCGCGAATGACGAAGCGATCCTGCAGGCGTTGCAACTCACCCGGGGCAGTCACGTCAATGGCGTTGTTGAGGTTGATTATGTTGATCGACTTGCTGAAATCCCCCATCTTCTCCAACTGCGTGGGAACGTTGGCGAATTGCAAGACCTCCCGGTTGCGGCGCTGCAACTCGTAGCTGAACATGAAAAAGGTCTTGTTTTTGTTGATCGGGCCGGTGACGGTCGCCGAAAACTGATTCTGGCGAAGCTGCGTCTTCTCTTCCGGCTCGAAGAACCCGCGCGCGTCGAGCACGTCGTCGCGCAAAAAGTAGCTCAGGTTGCCGTGAATGTCGTTCGTCCCCGAACGCAGCGTCATGTTCAGGATGCCCCCGGCCATGCGCCCGTATTCGGCGGAGTAGCCCGAGGTCTCCATCTTGAACTCTTGCAGCGCGTCGATGTTGGGCCGCACCTGCGCCGCCCCGCCGCGCGGATTGCGGTTGTCGAAGCCGTCCACGTAAAAGTTCGTGTTCGTCGGCCGCGCCCCGTTGACCGAGGCGAACGAACCCTGCGTGCTGCGCCCCGGCACGACCCCCGGCGTGAAGAACGCCAAGTCGGTGAAGTCGCGGCCGTTGAGCGGCAACTCCTGAATTTCTTCCATGACGATCACGTCGCCCTTGATCGTGCCGTTCTCGGTGTTGAGCGTGATCAACTGCGCATCGACGGTGACCGACTCGGTAAGCTGCCCGATCTGCAGCGCGACGTCGATGCGCCGGTTGTCGCCGGTCTGCAGGGCGATGCCCTTCTCGACGTGCGTGGTGAACCCGTCGGACTGTACGGTGAGCTCGTAGTCGCCCGGATTCAGGTTGGTGACGGTGTAGTTGCCGACCTCGTTGGTCGAGAGCTCGCGTTCGACGTTGGTGCCGGTGTTGCGGATGCTGACCATCGCGCCCGGGATCACCGCGTCGGCCGAGTCGGTGACGACTCCGGTGACGGTAGCCAGGTTGGACTGGCCCGCCGCCACTGCCGCAAAAACGAGCGCAACCGGCGCGGCTGCGCAAATACCCCTGTGGAATGACATGCCTTCCCCCTCCGATGCTGTTTTTGCCTCAACGGGCGAAAGCAGTCGAGTCGGCCCGGCCACTCCACCCCGGACAGAGCATACGGTAGCCGCCAAGCCGGGGTTTGTCAACCGCCAAACGTGCGGTTTCTAACCAATTTCACAAGAGCGTATCCACGCGGCCGGAGCGGCGAAGGCCGGCCGGATCCGCGCAACGCCGCCGGGCAAGCAAAAACGGGCTGCTCGAGCCGGACTGTTTTCCAATGCGGCGCTCGGTTTTTGCTATTTTATAGAAGAGGAAGGTGGAGAACACGAGCATATGAAGAACTTTTTGCTTTGGGGCGCCGGCGCAATTTCTTTCACGATTTTCATGTTCGGCTGCACAGCGCCCGAGCCGGAAGGTCCGGCGATGCCGATCGGCGAAACGGTGGAAATCGAGCCTCCGTTGGGCTTGCCTCCGGTTCCGATTCCCGCCGATAACCCGCCTACCGCCGAAACCATCGCGCTCGGCAGAAAGCTCTACTACGACAAGGCATTGTCGGTCGACAACACGGTGGCTTGCGCAAGCTGTCATAAACCGGACGCGGGTTTCGCGGATCCCAACCAATTCTCGGTCGGCGTAAACGACGGCGTCGGCGACCGCCAGTCGCCCCCGGTGATGAACGCGGCCTACTTCAACGAACAGTTCTGGGACGGGCGCGCGGCAAGTCTCGAAGAGCAGGCGGGCGGCCCGGTCGAGAACCCTGTTGAAATGGCTTTCACCCACGAGGGCGTCGAAGAGCGGCTGTCGCAAGACCCGCAGTACGTCGCCGCATTCGAAGCGGCTTGGGGCCCCGGGCCGATCACCTATGAAAAAGTGGCCAAGTCGATCGCCGCCTTCGAGCGCACCGTGCTGGTCGGGAACTCGCCGTTCGACCGCTACCTGTTCGGCGGCGAGAAAGACGCCATGAGCGAGGAAGCGATTCGCGGTCTCGAAGCGTTCCGCGATCCGGAGAAAGGCAACTGCGAAGTCTGCCACACGATCAACGAAGAAGAAGGCTACGCGCTGTTTACCGACAACAAGTACCACAACCTGGGCGTCGGCGCCGATATCGACGGCAGTCTGGCGGACGAAGGCCGCGCCAAAGTTACCGCGCAGGACGCCGACAGAGGCGCTTTCAAGACGCCGCATCTGCGCAATGTCGCCGACTCGGCGCCCTACATGCACGACGGTCACTTGAAGACGCTGAAAGAGGTGCTCGACTTTTATATCGGGGCGGGCAACTCCAACGACTTCCGCGACAAGGAAATTCACGAGCTCGATCACCTGACGGGCCAAGAACGCACGGATCTGATTGCCTTCATGGAGGCGTTGTCGGGCGAGTACCCGGAAAATGTCGGCGATCCCGGCGAATAGAGCCGGCCGCTCTCCATTAACGCGCGTTCCGGCCTGCTTCTTCACGGCTGCAACGCTGGAAGGCTTTTTCCCGTGAACTCGATGTTTTTTGTTCTCGCCGGGATTCTCGGTCTCGGCGCCGTCGGCTTCTCGATGCACGGCCAGGGCGGCGGCGTGCTCTATACGCCGCTGCAGGTGCTGTTCGGCGTCGAATTTCATGAAGCCGTCGTGCGCAGTCAGTGGTTCACCATCGTCACTTCGCTGTCGGCGGTATTGGTTTTCCGCAAGGCCCGCAAGGTGGATTGGCGGCTGGCGCTCGTCCTTGAGTCGGCCGGCTTCGCCGGCGCATTCGTCGGCGGGTATTGCTCCAGACTCTTTCCTGCATTCGCGCTCACGGTTTTGCTGGCCGCGCTGGTTGTTGGCGCGGGATTCGTGATGCTGGGCGAGTTCCGGCCGCCTGTTGACTTGGTAAAAAAGAAACCTTGGCATTGGATGCGGCGGTTCGGCGCGGTCGAGTACCGCGTGAATCTCGCTTGGGGCCTGCCGCTCGCGTTCCTCATCGGCGTTACCGGCGGACTGACCGGGGCGGCCGGCGGTTTCCTGAAAATTCCGATGATGGTTCGCCTGTTCGGCATGCCTATCGACATAGCGTTCGGAACCTCGGCGTTCATGGTCAGCTTGACCGCGGCCGGCGGGCTGACCGGGCACGCCGCCGCCTGGTCGATCGACTGGCTGGAAATGTTCGCCCTGAGCGTATTCGTGGCGATCGGAGCCCAAATCGGCCCGCACCTGACGTTTCGCCGGACACAGCAGCAAATGAGCCGCCGTTTCGCCTGCTATCTGTTCCTGATCGCGGCCGCCGTGATCGTCACGCTCTGGGTTCAGCCGCCGGTTTAGCAGTCCCGCGGCGCCGGCGCTGCGGGAGGCGCGGCGGAATCCTGCGGCGTCTTGCCGGCCTGCGCACGCGGCTTGAGGCCGCTAGCCTACGGCGGCGAGGAGCCGGACGGAAGGTTCCGGGGCGTGACCTCCCGCACCCATGCCTGGTGAGCCGCGGTCAGCCGTTTGACCAGGTCCGGGCGCTCGGCGGCGTAGTTCTTGCGCTCGGGAAGCTCGTCGCTCAGGTTCGATAAATAGATTTCCGCCGGGTCGCCGCCGGCCAGATTCCGCGCGCCCTGAAACATGAGCTTCCAGTCGCCGTCGCGGACCATCCAGCGCTTCTGCCATTGCCAGTGCATGACGCCGTAAGCAGTGTCGGCCCGGGCGTTCGCGATAATCGGCAGCGCGCTGTGGCCGTCCAGCGCGACGCCCTCGGGAGGAGCCTCGCCGACCAACTCCAGGATGGTGGGAAACCAATCCATCGCCGTGACGATCTGCTCGCGGACCTCGCCTTGGGGAACGACCGGCGGATAGCGGACGATGGCCGGCACGCGGATGCCCCCTTCGAGAAAGCTGCCCTTCGCGCCCAGCCACTTGCCGGTGTTGCCGCCGCCTTTGTTGGCGCCGTAGTTCCAGTCCTTCGGAAACCCGCTGAGATGGCCGTCGACGGTGATGCGGTAGTCCTCTTCGGAGTGCCCGTTGTCGCTCTGATAGACGACGATCGTGTTGTCGCGCAACCCCAGCCGGTCGAGTTGCAGCAGAATGCGGCGGATGTAGTCGTCGGTCGTGGTAACGGTTGCGGCGTAGGTGCGCCGCGGCTCGGCCATCGTCTTGTAGCGCTCGCGGAAGCGTTTCAGCGACTGCTCAGGATAGTGCGGAATGTTGAACGGAATATAAACGAAGAACGGGCGGTCTTGATTGCGCTCGATGAACGAGAGGGCGCGGTCGACCATCAGATCGGGAAAATACCGGCCGCGGTGGAAGACTTCGCGGACGCCTTCGTAAAGATCGTGGTAGCCCTCGCGGTGAAGAAAGTAGTGCGTGTAGTTTTCGATGAAGCCGTCGCGGATGCCGAAGAACTCGTCGAAACCCTGCTTGGTCGGCCCATGGTCGCGGTGGCCGCCGAGATGCCACTTGCCGAAGAGTCCGGTGCGGTAGCCCGCTTCCCTGAGCGTCTCGGCCAGCGTGACTTCGCTTGCGAGCATGTTGCGGCCCTTGGGGCCGTTGAGCGGCCCTTGCATCCAGTCGTTGACGTTGCCGCGCTGCGGCTGGCGGCCGGTCAGCAGCATGGCCCGGGTCGGACAGCAGACGGTGTGGGAATATGCCTGCGTGAAGCGCACGCCGTCGGCGGCCAGCGAGTCGATGGCGGGGGTGTAAAGATCGCTCGATCCGTAACAGTTGGCGTCCAGCGTCCCCTGATCGTCGGTCAGGATGATTACGACGTTGGGTTTCCGCTCTTGAGCGAAGGCCGGGAATGCGGCCGACAGGAACGCAGCGGCGATAAGCATGGCGGCAAAGTTCTTCATATCGGCAGAATGATACAACACGCGGCGCGGCGCGCCTTCCGTCAGAAAACGATAACGGGGTGGTAGAGCCTGGGCATGACCGCCTCGCCGATGCAGACGAGGCGGCCGCCGGGGTCCACGGCCTTGATGCGGCGCGCTTCCCGCACGTTGCCGAAGGGGCTGATGCGGAAGTCGCGGCCGTGGCCGATCCGGTTGGCGGTGGCGGCGTCGACCCGATGGATCGGGAACTCGGGGAGCAGTTTTTCCAGCGTCAGAAAGGCTTCGTCGAAGCGGTCCTGCCCGCGCAACCCTGCCAACTCTTCGAGAGTGCGCGCTTCTTCGATAGCGAAATCGCCCACCAGCGTTCGGCGCAGGGAATCGACGTGCGCTCCGCAGCCGAGACGTTTGCCAAGATCGTGCGCGAGCGAGCGGATATAGGTTCCGGCGGAACAGCGGCAGCGAATGACCGCCGTCGCGCCCCCCGCCTCCAGAAGCTCGAGCTCGTGGATTTCGACCTCGACGGGTTCGAGAGCGACGGCCTGGTTTCGGCGGGCGAGCTTGTAGGCCGGCACGCCGCCGATTTTCTTTGCCGAAATGGGGGGAGGCATTTGCTCCTGCGCGCCGCGGAATTCCGCGAGAAGATCTTCGAGCCGGATGCGGTCAATTGCGGCTTCTCGTTTCTCGCCGATGACGCAGCCGTCGCGGTCGTAGCTGTCGGTAGCCCATCCAAAGCGCAGCGTAGCCTCGTATTCGCGGTCGTGGTCGAGGAAAAACCGCGACAGGCGGACGGCCTTGTTGACGACCAGCGGAAGGACCCCCGTGCCGAGCGGGTCCAGCGTGCCGAGGTGGCCGACCTTTCTGCTGTCGGCCAGCCAACGGACCTTGCGCACGGCATCGTGCGACGAGATGCCGCGCGGCTTGTCCAGAACGATCACGCCGTCCATAAAGCCCATTTTATCGGGCTTTAAACGGCGCTTGAAGGGCGTCGGACAGAGAGCAGCGAGCGGGCGGCGGCGATGACCCGTGCGGCTTCCACGCCTCGCATGCATGGGTGGGCGATCGGCTCGACGATCGGGCACTCCCGTAGAAAACAGGGCGCGCAGGCGACGGGTTCGCGGATGACTTTCGCCCAGGAAGCCGAGGGTCCCGTAGCGCTGGGATCGGTAGCTCCGAACACCGCAACCGTGGGCACGCCGAGCGCCGCCGCGACATGCATGGGGCCGGAGTCGTTGGCCAAGTAGAGCCTGCATGAGGCAACGAGCTCGATAAATTCGGCGAGCGAAGTTTCTCCGGCCAGACAGTGGCCGCGCTTGCCGACCGCGCTTGCGATCGAGCGGGCCGCCGTGGTTTCCGCCGGCGATCCGAAGACCGCTACCTGAGCGTCGAGCTCTCCGGCAAGCTCTCGGGCCGCGGCGGCAAAGCGCTCGGGCAGCCAACGTTTGGCCCCGCCGTAGGCCGCGCCGGGCGAGACGCCGATCCAGGGAGCAACGGGAAGGCCGCGGCGGCGCCACCGCTCCCGGCCCGCCGCGGCCGCCGCTTCGGCGCCGTCGAGACGGATGTCGCCGCAGGCGGAAACCGCGGCCGGCGACCCCGCGCGGCGGACGAGCTCGAGATAGTAGAAGCGCTGGTGCGCCGGCGCGCCGCCTCGGTCGGGAACGGGAATGCCGTTCGTGAGCAGCAAGCCGCGGCCGTCGCGGGCGTAGCCGATGCGTTCGGGAATCCGCGCCGCCCAGGCCAGCAGGGCTGCGTCGAAGGCGTTTTGCAGCAGGATGGCGCGGTCGAATTTCTCCGCGCGAAGCTCCCTCGCCAAGCGCCGCTTGCCGTTCAGACCCTTGTGCCTGCCCCGGTTTTCATAGACGACGATGCGGTCGCAAATGTCCTCGCGGGCATAGAGATCGGCGATCCAGGGACGCGCCAGAACGGCGATTCGCCATCCTTCATGCGCGCGGCGGATCTCGCGCAGCGCCGGCAGCGACATGACGGCGTCGCCCAGCCAGTTCGTCGCGCGCACAAGCAGTTTCTTCACGCTTGCCTTTAGCGTAGCGGGCAGAGGCTCCGCCGATCGGCGGACCCGCTCGGTAGAATCGAAGCCATGAGACGCCCGCTGAAACTGGTGCTGTTCCCCCGGGTGGAACCCGCCAGGCTGGAGAAAATCGAGCGGGCCGCGGCGCCCATGCGCGTGACCAACTGCGCAGACGAAGAGCAGGCCGCCGGCGAGATCGTGGATGCCGATGCGTTCTTCGGCAAGATGACGCCGAAGATCCTGGCGCCGGCGCGCAAGCTGCGCTGGGTGCAGTCGCCCACGGCAAGCCTGGAGCATTACCTGTTCCCGGAGCTGATCGAGCACCCCCTGCAACTCACGAACATGCGCGGGTTGTTCCCCGACAACATCGCCGATCAGACATTCGGCTACATGCTCTGCTTCGCGCGGAACCTGCACCGCTACATCCGCCAACAGGAACGCCGCGAATGGCGGCCGTACGGCGGGGAAAAGAAGGGGCAGCAGTTCCGCTCGGGGCCGGCTGTGACCACCCCCGTCGACCTGTCTCATACGACGCTCGCCGATACGGCGCTGGGCGTCGTCGGGCTCGGCTCGATCGGCGCGGAGATCGCCCGCCGCGGGGTTTGCTTCGGCATGAAGGTGACCGCTGTCGATCCGCTGCGGCGCGATGCCCCGCCGGGAGTCGCAGAGGTATGGCCGACCGACCGCTTGAACGATCTGCTGGAGCAAAGCGATTACGTCGTGATCGCCGCTCCGCACACGCCGCAGACCGCGGGGCTCTTTCGCCAACCGCTGTTCGCGCGCATGAAACCGAGCGCGGTGCTCATCAACATCGGCCGCGGCGCAATTGTCGACTTGGACGACCTGACGGCGGCGCTGCGGGCGGGTGAGATCGCCGGGGCGGCGCTGGACGTTTTCGAGATCGAGCCGCTGCCGGCCGATCATCCGCTCTGGGGTCTCGAGAACGTGATCCTGACGCCGCACGTGGCGGGGCATTCGCCGCGCATCGCCGAGCGGCATTTGAGCGTGATCCTCGAGAACGCGGGACGCTTCGCGCGGGGCGAGCCGCTGAAGAACATCGTGGATAAGCGGCGCTGGTTTTAGGGCGCGCCTGCGGCGCACACTCAAGTTTCATTGACTTCCGGCGGTCTAACGCGGAAGAATCAGGCCGCCGAGGCGCTCTTCCGGCCGGGGATCGGGAGGAAACAGCGTCGCCCACGCTTCGAGATACTTCAAGCCGGTTCCGGTGCTGTAGATCACGACCTCGTCGTTTTTACCGAGAAACCCTTGGGCAACCAGTTGCCGAGCGGCGGCGGCGCAGGCCGCGGCCTCGGGCGCGGCGAAGAGACCCTCGGCCTCGGCGAGAATCCGTCCGGCTTCGAGCAACTCCCCGTCGCTGACCGCGACGGCGGTTCCGCCGCTCTCGCGCACGGCCTTGAGCACGAGAAAATCGCCCAGCGCCTTGGGCACCCGCAGTCCGCTCGCGACGGTCGAGGCATCCTGCCAGAACTCCGACGATTCCGCGCCCTCCTCGTAAGCCTTGACGATCGGGGCGCATCCCGCGGCCTGCACCGCAATCATCTTCGGCCTTTTCGACGAGATCCAGCCAAGGCGCTCCAATTCGTCGAAGGCTTTCCACATGCCGATGATGCCCACGCCTCCTCCCGTCGGATAGAAGACGGCATCGGGCAGCCGCCAGCCGAGTTGCTCGGCGAGCTCGAGGCCCATCGTCTTTTTGCCTTCGATGCGGTAGGGTTCCTTGAGCGTCGAAACGTCGAACCAACCCTCGGCATCCTTGCGCTCGGCGACGATGCGGCCGCAGTCGCTGATCAGGCCGTCCACGAGGGTCACGTGGGCGCCGAACATTTTGCACTCGATGTAGTTGGCCCGCGGCACGTCGCGCGGCATGAAGATGTGCGCTTCGAGCCCGGCCCGCGCGGCGTAGGCCGCCAACGCGCTTGCGGCGTTTCCCGCGGACGGCGCCGCGAATTTTGAGATGCCCAGCTCATTGCCGAGCGACACCGCCGCGGCCATCCCGCGCGCCTTGAATGTTCCGGTGGGGTTGGCGCCCTCGTCCTTGATCGCCAGGTTCGGGCAGCCGATCGCCGCGCCAAGGCGGGGCGCGGCCAGCAGCGGGGTCCAACCTTCGCCCAAGCTGACAACGTTGCGCAGGTCGCGCAGCGGAAGAAGCGGGGCGTAGCGCCACATCGAACGCGGACCCGCTTCGATCCGCTCTTTCGTGAGTTCCGTCCGGGCGCGTTCGAGGTCGTAATGGACGAGCAACGGCGCGCCGGCAGTCGACAGATTGTGAATTTCTCCGGCCGGGTAGCGCTGCCCCGTCCTGCTGCACGAAAGATGAGAGATGTACGTCATAAATTTATAGGAAAGCAAATATGCAATACACGAAACGGCTGCTGCCGGCGGCAGCCCTGATGTTCGCCCTGCCCGCGGCGCCGGGCGGTGAATTCGCCGTCCTCAAGACAGGGTACCGCCTGCACGTCGCGCGCCACGAGGCGCAGGGCCCGCGCCTGCGGTTGTTTACGTCCGGCGGGGGGCAACTGGAGCTGCCCGCTTCCGCGGTCGTTCGCTTCGAGCCGGACGGCGCCGCGCCGGAGCGGCCCGCCGTGCAGCAGCCCGCGGTGGAAAAAACTGCCGCCGGCAAGCCGCTGTCGGTCGCTGCCGCCGTCGACCGGTTCGCGGCCGAAGCCGGACTGCCGGCGGAATTGATCCACGCGGTGGTCGCGGAGGAATCCGCTTACCGCGCCGACGCCGTTTCCGCGAAGGGAGCGGTCGGCCCGATGCAGTTGATGCCGCGGACCGCGGCGGGACTGGGGATCGACCCCTACAATCCGACGGAGAACGTCCGCGGCGGCATCGACTATTTGAAGCAACTCCTGCAACGGTACGCCGGGCGCAACGACCAGATCGTCCGGGCGCTTGCCGCATACAACGCCGGGCCGGGCCGTGTGGAACAGTACGACGGCGTTCCGCCTTACGGCGAAACCCGGGCGTATGTCAGCCGCGTGATCGAGCGCTACCTGCAACTCACCGATTAGCTGCCGCTCCGGCTTTCCGCCGGCGGCGGGCGACTAAATATCGCTCAGATGCTCCAACTTTCCGCTGGCGTCGCCCAACGTTTCCGTATGCGCGCCCATGCGCTCCAGCAAGGCCAGATACAGATTGTTCATCGGCGTCTCCGTCGGAAAGCGCATGTGGCGGCCGGGCTTGAGCGTTCCGCCGCCGGCGCCGGCGAGCAGCACCGGCAAGTCGTGATGCGTGTGGCGGTTGCCGTCCGCGATGCCCGAGCCGTAAACGACCATCATGTTGTCGAGCAAGCGGCCGCCGCCTTCCTCGATCGACGACAGTTTGTCGATAAAGTAGGCGAATTGCTCGACGTGGTGGCGGTTGATCCTGGTAATGTCCTCGATCTTTTCGGGGTCGCCGCGATGATGCGTCATGCCGTGGTGGGCGCGGTTGACCTCGATTTCCGGGTAAGTCAGATTGCTGCCCTCGCGGCCCATCATGAAGGTCGACACGCGGGTCATGTCCGTTTGGAAGGCAATCGCCGTCAGGTCGAACATCAGACGGGCGTGATCGCTGTACGCCGCGGGGATGCCGTGCGGTTTGGGAATGGACGGCGCCGCATCGAGATCGGCGGCGGTGTCGAGCCGCTTTTCAACTTCGCGGACGCTGTTGAGGTATTCGTCGATTTTGCGCCGGTCGGTCGGACCGAGACTTTTTTGCAGCCGGTCCGCGTCTTCGGCGACGAAATCGAGGACGCTCTTGCGCCGTGCGATCCGTTGCGCCTGCGTAGCGGCGTCAACGGCTTCGCCGCCGCCGAACATACGCTCGAAGACCAGGCGGGGGTTGATCTCGGGGGGATTCGGCGTTTGCTCGCCGCGCCAGGAAACGCTGTTGGAATAGGCGCAGCTATATCCCGAATCGCAATTGCCCGCCAGGCGTCCGGGCTCGATGCCGAGTTCCAACGAGGCAAAGCGCGTCCGTCCGCCAACGGCGTTCGCCGCTACCTGGTCCACCGAAACGCCCAGCTTGATGTCGGCCCCGGCAGTCTTGCGGGGATGGATTCCGGTGAGGAACGAAGCCGCGGCCCGCGCGTGGTCGCCCGCGCCGTCGCCGAGCGCCCGTCCGGTGTTGTGCGTCAGGCCGGAAAGAACCAGCAGGTCTTGCCGGTAGGGTTCGAGCGGCTTCAAGATCGGCGTGAACTCGAACGCGGCGCCTGCGGCCGCCGGCGTCCAAGCCTCCTGGATGACGCCGTTGGGGATATAGACGAAGGCCAACCGCTTGGGCGCCCGGTTCGCCAAGCGGCCCGGCGCGGCAAACGCCGGCGTCATCGCGTCGAGGAACGGCAAGGCGATCATGGCGCCCGCCCCCCTCAGAAAAGAGCGTCTCGCGAGATGTTTGCGCGTCAGCATGGCGATCTCCATTCTGTTATGCATGATAATTCATAGCTGAACGAACTTGGCGCTGCGAGAGCGGTTTTCCCGTAAAAATTCCCCGCGAGTCCCGCATGACCCCCTACAAGCGTTTCCGCCCGCGCATTTGCGAATCCGCACTGGCGGTTTATTTCGTTTACACGTCGGTGTTGGCGCTGTTGCTGCCGGTCGCTCCCCCGATCAAGCTGCGGGCGCTTGCCGCCAACGGCTTGGCGGCGGCCGTGCTGGCCTGGCTGTCCACACGGCCCGAAAGGCCGCGGGGGCTTTCGATACGCAACCTTTTCCCGTTGGCGGCGGTGATGCTGGCCTATCAGCAAATGGGTTGGTTCGCCTTGCCGCACGACGGCCGCGAGTTGGAGCAGGCTTGGGTGCGGTGGGACAAGCTGCTGCTCAACGACGCGGGGCTCCGGGCGGCAATCGAGATTGCGGGGCCGCTGATCCCCGGATTGTTGGAAATCCTGTACCTCTTGACGTACATTCTCGGTCCGTTCGGAATCGCCGTGCTCGCCCTTACGGGCAATGCGGGGCGCGCGGACCGTTTCTTGTCGATGTACGCGATGGCGGCGATCTTTGCCTACGCCTTGTTTCCGTACTTTCCCTCGGAGCCGCCGCGCACCGTGTTTCCGGGAGAGGACTTCCCGAGTTTCGACACGGTGTTCCGGCGTTTGAACTGGCGGCTGCTGGCTGAAGGCGGCATCCACACGAGCGTCTTTCCGAGCGGTCACGTCTCTTCGGCTTTCGGGGCGGCCTTCGGCCTGCTTTACGCGCTGCCGGGCCGCCGCGCGTTCGGGTTGGCGACAGCCGCGGTCGCCTGCGGCATCGCGGTCTCGACCGTTTACGGGCGGTATCACTACGCCGTGGACGCGGTTGCCGGGCTCGCGGCAAGTCTTGCCGCGGCCGGCGTTTGCATCCGGTTGTTCAGGCGGCAAGAGGAGCGGGGCAATTCGTAGCAGGCCGCTGCCGCCGCGAAGCAGCGATTCGAGAGCCCCTGCCGGCAGGCGCGCTCTACTCAAGCGCCGCCGGACGGTTTACCATGAGCGTATGCGCTTCCTGCGGTTTGCCCTGTTCCTTCTCGCGGCCTGCGGCCTCGCCGCAGCGAAGCCGAATCTGGTTTTCATCATGGTGGACGACCTCGGCCCCGAGTGGATTTCGGCCTACGGCGGCGAGGGCATCGAGACGCCCAACATCGACAAGCTGGCCGCAGGCGGCATGAAGTTCAACAACGCCTACTCCATGCCGCAATGCACGCCGACGCGCGTGACGCTGCTCACCGGACAGTACCCCTTCCGCCACGGCTGGACCAATCACTGGGACGTGCCCCGCTGGGGCGCCGGCTGCCATTTCGACCCCGCGCGCAACGTCACCTTCGCCCGGCAACTCAAGAAGGCCGGCTACGTCACGGCGATCGCCGGCAAGTGGCAGATCAACGACTTTCGCGTGCAGCCCGACATCCTGCGCGCCCACGGCTTCGACGCATGGTCGATGTGGACCGGCGGCGAAGGCGGCAACCCCGTCAGCGACGAGCGCTACTGGAACCCCTACGTTTACACCGACAAGGCCGCAAGCAAAACCTACGCAGGCGCGTTCGGACCCGACTTGTACAACGACTTTCTGGTCGATTTCGTCCACCGCAACAAGTCGAAGCCGATGCTGATCTACTACCCGATGGCGCTGACCCACGGGCCGCTGGTGCATACCCCGCACGAGCCGTTCGCCGAGACGAAGCTGGAAAAGCACCGGGCGATGGTGCGCTATACGGATTATCTCGTCGGCAAGCTGGTCAAGGCGTTCGACGACGCCGGAATCCGCGGCAACACGATCGTCATCTTCACCACCGACAACGGCACTGCGGGCGGTATCTCCGGGCGCATGAACGGCAGAACGATCCGCGGGGGCAAGGCCAAGCTGACCGAAAACGGCCCGCGCCAGCCGTACATCGTCAACGGCCCCGGCCTGGTTCCGGCGGGCGCGGCGACCGACGCCCTGACCGATTTTTCCGACCTGCTGCCGACGCTCTGCGAGCTCGCGGGCGCGCCGCTGCCCGACGGCGTGACGCTGGACGGCAAATCGCTCGCAAGCGTGATCCTGGGCAAAGACGCCGACGGCCCGCGCGAGTGGATTCTGGCAATGGGCTTCGGCGCCGGGGCGCTGGACGAGAACGGAGTGCGCGGCGTCAAGAACTACGCGCCGCGGGTCATTCGCGACAAGCGCTACAAGATTCACGTCCACGACGGCGCCGCGACGGCGCTCTACGATCTGTCCCGCGACCCGGACGAGCAAAACAACCTGATCGCCGGCAGCGACCCCGCGCACGCCGCGGCGCTGGCCCGCTTGCAGGCCGTCGCCGCAACGATGCCGACCCAAGACGCGCGGCCGCGTTACAACCCGCTCCCGCCGCAGCCCTGGGACATTACGCTCGATCAAGACCGCTTCCGCTACAAGCCGGCGGCATCGCGGTAGGCGGCTCCCGCCTGCGCTAAAATAGCGTTTGACCGCTCCGGCTCCCGGTCCCGGCAACGCTCCGTTTCCTTGCCGCTCTGCTTTGCCCTTGCGGGCGGCCTGACACTCGCCGAAACCCCGCTCTCATGTACGTCAAAAAGCCCCGCTTGCTGACCCCCGGCCCGACGCCGCTGTACCCCCCGGCGGCGCGCGCCATGGCGGGCGCCGACATGCACCACCGCACGGGTGAGTTCATCGAGGTTTACCGCAGCGTCATCGCCGGCCTGCGCTATTTCATGGGAACGGAGAACGGCATCGCCCTGTTCGCCGCTTCCGGCACCGGCGCGATGGAGGCTGCGGTCTCCAATCTGTTTTCCGCCGGCGACAAGGCGATCGTCTGTACGGCGGGGAAATTCGGCGAGCGCTGGCTGCGCATCGCGCAGGCGTTCGGCCTCGACACGGTCGTCATCGAAAAGCCCTACGGCGAATCCGTCAAGCCGGAGCAAGTGGCGCAGGCGCTCGCCGGCAATGCGGGCGTCCAAGGCGTTTTCATCCAGGCCACCGAATCTTCGACCGGGGTTTCCCACGACGTCGAAGCCATCGGCAAAATCGTCGCCGCGACCGATGCGATTCTGGTCGTGGACGCCATCACCGGCCTCGGCACCAGCGTGCTGGAGATCGACGCCTGGGGGCTCGACGTGGTCATCGGCGGTTCGCAAAAAGCGGTCATGATCCCGCCCGGCCTGGCCTACTGCTCGGTCAGCGAAAAGGCGCTGCAACGCGCCGCGGCCGCCTCCAATCCCTATTTCTACTTCGACCTGCGCAAGCACATCGCGGCGGGTGTCGAAGGCGATTCTCCCTGGACCCCGGCGGCTTCGCTGATCCTGGGCCTCGGCGAAGTGCTCCGCTTCGTCCGCGAGATCGGACGCGAGAAGCTGATCGCCAACGCGCAACTGCTGGCCCGCGCGGCCCGCGGCGCGGCGCAGGCGTTGGGCCTCGAGCTTTTCGTCAGAGACGCCATCCCCGCCGGAGCCGTTACCGCGATCCGCCCGCCCGCGGGAATCGACTCCGGCGAGATCGTCAAGCGTTACAAGAGCGATTTCGCAGCGATCGTCGCCAACGGACAGGGCTCGATGAAAGGGCGTGTCTTCCGCTACGCGCACTTGGGGTATTTCGATTTTCACGACCTGTTCGCAACCGTCGCCGAGCTGGAGCTGATCCTGCACGATCTCGGCCGGCCGGTTGAGTTCGGCACGGGCGTCCGCGCCGCGCAAGCGGTCTATCTCGCAGCGCAGGCGGCCGACAGAACCGAGGCGCCTCGATGAACATTCTCATTGCCGACGCCATCGCCCCCGCCGCCGTGGACGCGCTCAAGGCCGAGCCGGAGTTCAACGTCATCGTCTCCAACGCCAACGAGTACCGCAAGCATCTCGCCGGCGCCGAAGCCGTGCTGATCCGCAGCGCGGTCAAAATGACCGGGGACGAGTTCGCGCTTGCGCCCAAGCTGCGGGTCGTCGGGCGCGCCGGCGTGGGCGTGGACAACGTCGATTGCGCCGCAGCGACGGCGCGCGGCGTGGTCGTGATGAATACGCCGGGCGGCAACGCCGTCGCGGTCGCCGAGCACACGCTCGCTTTCATCCTCTCGCTGGCGCGCTCCGTGCCCGGCGCCAGCGCCTCGACGAAAGCGGGCAAATGGGAGAAGCAAAAATTCCTGGGCAACGAACTGGCGGGCAAGACCCTGGGCATCGTCGGCTTCGGCAACGTCGGCCGCCAGGTGGCCCGGCGCGCCAAGCCGTTCGGCATGGAGATCGTCGCCCACGACCCGTATGTTTCGAGCGACGCCGCAAAGGACGCCGACGTAGAGTTGCTGGACATCGACGAGCTTTACGCCTGCGCCGACTACATCACGCTGCACCTTGCCCTGAAGCCCGAAACGCGCAAGCTGGTCAGGGCCGAGTCTATCGCCAAGATGAAAGACGGCGTGCGCATCGTCAACTGCGCCCGCGGCGAGTTGATCGACAGCCAAGCGCTCAACGACGCGCTGGCGTCCGGCAAAGTGGCCGGGGCCGCGCTTGACGTATTCGAGACGGAGCCTCCGGGCGAATCCGAATCGCCGCTGCTCGCTCGGGAAACCGTCGTGGCCACGCCGCACATCGGCGGCTCCACCGCCGAGGCGCAGGAGAAGGTCGGCATCCGCATCGCCAAGCAGGTGCGCGACTTTCTCAAGGACGGCGTGGTGCTGTCGGCGGTCAACATGCCGTCCGTCAGCGCCGAGCAATACGGCAAGCTGAAGCCGTTCCTGGAGTTGGCCGAGCGGCTCGGCTCGTTTGCGGCGCAAACCACGCAGGGCCGCCCCGTGCGCTTGAAGATTACCTATTCGGGAAACTTCGGCGAGAGCGACTCCGCGCTCATTCGCAACGCGGCGCTGAGCGGCGTGCTCAATCGTTTTCTGTCGCAAAAAGCCAACCTCATCAACGCCGCGCAGATTGCCCGGGAGCGCGCCTTCGGCGTCACCGACGTGCGCCGCGGACGCACGCATTTCAGCGATTCGATCGCCCTTTCGCTCAAAACCGAGGAAGGCGCGCGCACGGTCGAGGGAACCGTATTCCCCGACGGTTCGCCGCGCCTGCTGAGCACCGACGGCATCTACGTCGAGACCAGACTCGACGGCCACCTGGTTTACGTCACCAACGAAGACGTACCCGGCGTGATCGGCCGCGTGGGGACGATCCTCGGCGACAACGGCATCAACATCGCGGATTTCGCGCTCGGCCGCGGCGAGGCGCCGGAAACGGGCAAGGCGGCCAACGCGGTCGCGGTCGTGCTTACCGACCAACCGCTGCCGGCCGCCGTGCTGGAGCAACTTTATGCGACGCGCGCCGTAACCTTCGCCAAAGCCATCGAGCTTTGACCGCCCGAACAGCCCGCGGCGGCTTGTTTTTTTCCTCGCTTGCGGTTACGCTTGATCGTCAGGCACGAGCGGATGAAAGGGGCGGTCATGAGACACCATTTGCCGGCGCTGCTTGCGGGCGCGCTTCTATTCTTTGCAGGCTGCGGCGGCGCGGAGGACGAAAGCGCCGCGGGACTGAAGGTCTTTACCGGCGCGACCGTCTTCGACGGGCAGGGCGGGCCGCCGATTGAGAACGCGGCGATAACCGTGCGCGGCGGCCGCATCGTCGCAGTCGGGCCGGCCGCAGCGGTAGGCGCGCCTGCGGGCGCGGAGACGATCGACCTCGCCGGCAAGTTCGTCACCCCGGGCTTCATCCTCGGACACGGACACGTCGGCGGCGCGCGCGGCCTCGAGACCGGCCCCGACGTCTATACCCGCGAGAACCTGCTCGACCAGCTCGCGCTCTATGCGCGCTACGGCGTCACCACGGTTCTCAGCCTGGGCGGCGACGGCGCGGAAGCGGCGCGGCTGCGCGGCGAACAGGCGGCCCCCGGCCTGAACCGCACGCGGATTTACATCGCCGGGGCGGTGGTTGACGGCGACACGCCCGAAGCCGCGCGCGCCCAAGTTGACCGCAACGCGGAGATGCCCGTCGATTTCATCAAAATCCGCGTGGACGACAACCTGGGAACTACAAAGAAAATGCCGCTGGAAGCGTACCGCGCGACGATCGACCAGAGCCACCAACGGGGTCTGCGGCTGGCCGCGCACCTTTTCTATCTGGAGGACGCCAAGGCATTGCTCGAGGAGGGCGCCGATTTTCTCGCGCACAGCATCCGCGACCGCGCCGCGGACGACGAGGTCATCGCTCTGCTCAAGGAGAAGAACGTCTGCCTGTGTCCGACGCTGACGCGCGAGGTCTCGACTTTCGTCTATGAAGACGTCCCGGAGTTCTTCAGCGATCCGTTTTTCCTCAAAGACGCGGACCCGTCCGTCCTGGAACAACTCAAAGACCCCGAGCGCCAAAAGCGCATGCGCGAGAGCAAAGCCGCGCAGCAGTACAAGGTTGCATTGGAAACCGCGTCGGCAAACCTCAAAACGCTCGCCGACGCCGGAGTCAAGATCGTTTTCGGCACCGACACCGGACCCCCGGCGCGGTTCCAGGGCTACTTCGAGCACATGGAGATGCAGTTGATGGCCGAAGCCGGGCTCACGCCGGAGCAGATCGTACGCTCGGCGACCGGCGACGCCGCGGAATGCCTGGGCTTCGACGAAGTGGGCTCGCTGCAAGCGGGCAAGTGGGCCGACTTCAACGTCTTCGACGAAAACCCGCTCGACGACATCGCCAACACCCGCAGCCTGGCCGGCGTGTGGATTGCCGGGACGCGGGTCCCCGCATCGGCGGAATGAGCCGGCCGATGCTCTGGAAGAATGCGACGAAGAAGAGCGGGAAGTAGAAGGGCCCGTTCGCGGGCTGTACGCCAATGAGCGGACCAGGTAGATCCGAGAGGCCTTCGCAGGCTCCATTCGTTCGGGTCCGGCTACGGACTCAAGACATACCAGGACCGGCGAAGCGAATAGTCGTATGACGAACGCAGGCCGGCGCTCGCCGGCGCGCGGCAATACCCGGCGTTGGCTGCTGCGCTTTTCGGCAGCCGTCATGGGCCTCGTCAGGCCCGCCTCGTCCCAACGGAAGAAACCGCCCGCCGCCTTCGTCCCGCTGTTGGAGCCGCTGCGGTTCCCGACCGCGGACTTTCCGCAGCCGTGGTCGGCGGCGCCGTTCACCGCCCGCTGCCTTGCGCCCGGCAGCGCCGCGCGGCCTGCGCGGGAAATCCGCCTGCAGGGCATCGTGCTGCGCCTTCCCGACTCCGGCGGCAACGGGACAAGCTTCCGCGCCTACTGCCTGACGTGCCCGCACGAAATCTGCCAAGTCAATTTCACCACCGAAACCACGGGCGTGGAGCCGGCGCCCGAGCGCATTCCCCCCCATCCCCTTTTCGTCTGCCCCTGCCACTTCAGCGCCTTCGACCCGCTCGCGGACGGCGAACGGCTGGCCGGTCCGGCGCACCGCGGGCTGTACCGCTTCAAGCTCGAGACGCGCGGCGGCGCGGTCGCCGTGCTCCGGATCGAACGCGCGGCGCTTGTATAGCGCGCGCCGGGCGGCTACCATATTCAGCGGAGGCCGTCCGATGCGCACCTGCCTGTTCCCCATCCTGATCGCCCTCGCCGCCGCGCCCGGCGGGCAAGCCGAGGATTCCGCCGGCTACCGGGAAAAGCTGTACATCCTGAGCAGCGCCGACGACGACATGACCGTTGTCGACGTGGCCACGAACGAGATCGTCGGCGCCGTGACGGTCGGCGCCCTGCCGCACGGCATCGCCGCGCCCCGGTCGCACAAGCTGCTCTACGTGGCGACCGAAGGCAAGGATCACGGCGTCACGGTCGTCGATCCGGTCAGCGACAAGGCCGTCGCCAAGTACGCCGTCTTCGGCAAGCGTCCGAACGAAATCGACATCACCTCAGACGGGCGCTATCTCTACCTGCCCGCGCGGGGCGAGTGCCGCTATGAAGTTTTCGACACCGTTAACCAATCGCTGATCGCCAAGATTCCGGTCAGCGGCTATCCGCACAACGTCGTCGTCTCGCCGGACGACCGCTTCATGTACCTCTCCGCCTACGACCGCGGCAGCCTTTCCGTCGAGAACGCGCGGAAGGCGGGCGAGTGTACGACCCTGAACAAGAAAATCTACGTGGTCGACGTCGAGACCCACGAAGTCGCCGCGACGATCGACACCCTGGAAGCCCCCAGGCCGATCGCCGTCAGCCCCGACGGGAAACGCCTCTACGCCAACACCGACAACCTGATGGGCTTCGTCACGCTCGATCTGGAAAACCGCAAGCTGCTCTACCGCTCAGAATACGCGCTCAGCAGCGACGAGGCGGCGACCCCCAGCCGCTCGCACGGCATAGGCGCCACGCCCGACAACAAGGAAGTCTGGTCGACGAACATCAACCACGGGTTTGTCCACGTCTTCGACGTGACGGCCGACCCGCCGCGGCAGATCGCCAAGCTCGCCACCGGACGCACGCCCCTGTGGCTGACCATGACGCCCGACGGGAGCACCGTGTACGTCGCCAACACGGCCGACGACACGATCTCGGTCTTCGACGCCAAGTCAAAGAAAGAGAGAATGCGCATCCAACTGCCGAAAGGCAAGGCGCCCAAGCGCATGCTCGTTCTGCGCGTTCCGACCGGCTGATTGCCGGCCGCGAAGCGGCCTAGAGCTTGGCTGCGATGTCGGCGGCGATCAGGCCGCCGTGGAAGCGTCCGTTCTCGATAAAAATCTCGCCGGTGTTCATACCGGCGACGATGACCCCGGCAAGATAGACGCCCGCCCGGTCGCTCTCCAGCGTATCGGGATTGGTGCGCGGACGGCGGCTCTCGGGGTCGAACAGGATGCCGAGCTGCGCCAGAAACTCGATGTCGGGCTTGTACCCGGTCATCGCCAGGACGAAGTCGTTGGCGATCCGTTTGGGGCCGTCGGGCGTGAGCAGGTCGAGCGTTTCTTCGTCGATGCGTTCGACCGACGTGTTGAAGCAGGCCGCGATCTCGCCGTTGGCAATGCGGTTGGCGATGTCGGGGATAATCCAGTATTTGATTTTTTCGCTCAGTTGCGGGCTGCGGTGAATGAGCGTCACGCGGGCGCCCGCGCGGTAGCATTCGAGTGCGCAGATCGCCGCGGAGTTCTTGCCGCCGATGACGGCTACGTCGCAGTCGTAGAAGGGGTGCGGCTCCCGATAGTAATGGCGGACTTTCGCCAGATCCTCGCCGGGGACGCCCATGCGCACCGGGATATCGTAAAAGCCGGTTGCGAGAACGATTTTTCCCGCGGCGTAGCGCCGGCGCTCGCCGCTGCGTTTCGTCGTTTCGACCGCGAAGGCCCCGTCTTCTCCGCCGATGGCGTCGACGGTCTCGTATTGCCGCACGTCGAGCTTGTAATGGCCGGTCACGCGGCGGTAATACTTGAGGGCCTCGCCGCGGGTAGGCTTGTCGCGCACCGCGGTCATCGGGATATTGCCGATCTCGAGCAACTCCGGGGTCGTGAAGAACGTGAGGTTGGTGGGGTAGTTGTAGAGCGAGTTGACGAGGCAGCCTTTGTCGAACACGGCAACGCGGTAACCGGCGTTCTGAACGTCGATGGCGCAGGCGAGCCCGGTCGGGCCGGCGCCGACAACGATGACGTCGAAAGATTCGCTAACAACGGGCGGGGGCGGCAATTTCCAGTATAGGGCGCTGCGCGCCCCTGAGCCGCGCGGCGGCCGCAGCCGTTTTCGTTCGTGGTAATTTTACGGTACTGCCATGAGACGACTTCTTTTAGGGATAACGATTGCAGCGGTTCCGGCGGCGTACGCCGCAAGCGGCGAGGGTTGGGCGCGGCGTCCGATCGCCGCAGGATTCATGTGCCAGACCGCCGTCGCCGCCGACTTTACGGGAGACGGGCTGCCCGACGTCATCGCCGACGCCGCAGGCGAAACGCATCTTTATGTCGCGCCCGACTGGCAGAAGGTCGTGATCGACGCCAAGTGGCCTTTCCGGCCCGGCGCGCGCGACACCATCCACAGCGAAGTCATGGACGTGGACGAGGACGGCGACCCCGACTACGTCGGCGCCGTCTATTCGCCGGGGCCGGTGTTCTGGCTGGAGCGTCCCGACGACCCCCTCAACGACCGCTGGACCTACCGCGTGATCGACAACGACGTCAACGGTACCCACGGCCTGGTCAAAGGCGACATCGACGGCGATGGACGGGACGACCTCGCCGGCAACAGCGCGCAGCCCAAGGACGCTTACCCCAATTCGCTGGTCTGGTGGAAGATTCCCCCGCATCCGCGCTCGGCCGAGGAGTGGATTCGCTACGTTTTCGCCGATCAGGACGCCCCGGGGCTGAGCCACTACCTGGGCATCGGCGATCTCGACGGCGACGGCATCGCCGATATCGCCTCGGCGGGCAAGGATGCCGTGACGGGCGGCGGCAACTGGTTCGCTTGGTGGAAACAGCCGAGCGACCGCTCGACGCCGTGGCTGAAGCGCACGATCGCCGTGAATCAGACCGGCGCGACGAACGCGCTGCCCGCCGAGCTCAACGGCGACGGCGCGATGGATATTTTCGCAACCCGCGGCCACGGCAAGGGCGCGCTCTGGTTCGAGGGGCCGGACTTCAAGCTCCACGAGATCGACCCGCACATCGACGGCCCGCATGACCTGGCCGTCGGCGACATCGACGGCGACGGCGATATCGACGCCGTGACCTGCGGCAAGCTCAGCTACGAAGTCGCTTGGTACGAGAACGACGGCCGCGGCAATTTCACGAAGCGCTCCATCCACGACGATCAGGCGGCCTACGACATCCGCCTGGTCGATATGGACGTGGACGGGGATCTCGATGTGCTGGTGGCGGGGCAGCTTTCGAAGAACGTCGTCTGGTACGAAAATCGACTCGCGGAGCGCAAGCCTGATTAGTAGAGAGTGGAGGGCAAAACCGCCGTGCGCAGCGGGTCGGCGGTCAGTTGGTTTGAGCCGGCCGGCCGGTTGGTTTGAGCCCGCCGGCCGGTTGGTTTGAGACGGCCGCCGGCGGCTAACGCGCCGCCGGGTCTTTGCCGTCGACCCAGGGGCCGGCGATCTTCATTTGCTCGGGCGGAACGATCAGGCTGCCCGTGTCGCCCGCTTCCCAGCCGGGCAGGTGGTTGGGCTTGGAGCGGTTGCGGGACATGGATTCCCACTTTTTCGACCAGCCGGGATCGTCGGTCGAGATGCGCCGCGTCGCGGGATCCACGAAGAAAACCTTCCCTTCACGGTAGCTTCTCGCGCCGAGGTT
Source organism: uncultured Bryobacterales bacterium (assembly GCA_958295955.1). Taxonomy (GTDB): domain Bacteria; phylum Acidobacteriota; class Terriglobia; order Bryobacterales; family UBA6623; genus CATQHP01. The sequence continues at coordinate 1,026,676 of OY282420.1, forward strand.
GATGGTGACGACGGCGTTGGCGCCCAGGTCCGGAGGATTGTTGACGGCGTCCGGGTCTTCGGCCAGCACGGCGTCGACAAAATTGCGCATGTGCGAGCGGGCATCGTCCTCGATTGCGCCGGCCTCGATGCGTTCGGGCGGCAACACCCGGCCGATGGCGCGCTCGCTCTCGGGAACGAAATCGAAACCCGTGAAGCGCGCCCCGTCGCCGAACACGAACGAACCGAGATGGCCGCGGATCACCTGCTTGAGCGGCGCGCCGGCGCTGACCATCGAGGCGCTGACGATGAGTTGCGCGCCCTCGTTGTAATCGGCAACCACCGTGGCCACGTCGGGAACGTCGCGGCCGTCGTATTCGAGGAAAATCCCGCCGGCGCCGGTTACCCGGCCGGGCAGGCCGAGACCGGTGGCCTTGAGCATCGTGGTCGTGCGGTGGACGAAGAGATCGGTGTAGAGTCCGGCGCCGAAAGGCCAATAGGCGCGCCACTGGACGTAAACGGCGCGGTCGAACGGCATGTCGGGGGCCAAGCCTTCTTCCTTGCCGAGCCAGCGGTCCCAGTCGATCGTTTGCGGCGTCATTTCCATCGTGATCGGGCGGTTGCGCCACTGGCCGTGGTTGGTGTTGCGGTAATACTCGGTCTGGAACTGCACGACCTTGCCCAGCTTGCCGGCGCGGATGAGCGCGTTCGCCTTGTTCCAGACGGGCAGCGACGTCGATTGCACGCCGACGCTCATCACCTTGCCGGAAGCTTTCCAGGCGTCGACCACCGCAAAGGCTTCCTCGATGGTCTTGGTCATCGGTTTTTCGCAGTAAACGTGCTTGCCGGCTGCGAGCGCGGCAATGGTCATCTTGGCGTGCCAGTGGTCGGGCGTGCCGATGAATACGGCGTCGATGGAGTCGTCGCCGAGCAGGTCGCGGTAGTCGTGGTAGCCCTGGGGAGCAACGCCGGTCTGTTCCGCGATGTAGTTGACGGCGCGCTCGCGGTGGACGGAATAAATGTCGCAAACGGCGGCAAGGTCGATGGCGGCGCCGAATTCCTTGAGCAGCGCGGTGCGCTTGACGTGGCCGCCGAAGCCGCGCGCGCCGACTCCGATGAAGCCGATGCGCGCCCGCTCGTTCGCGCCGCGGGCGGTCTGGGCAAGAGCGGCGGCGCCGGCGGCCGCGCGCACGAAATGACGACGGGATACCGAATCGGTCATAAGGCATATCATAGCGCCGCGGCGCCCGCCGCCGGTCACGAAGCCGATTGAAAAGTCGGGTACGATGGGGGGCTATGACGCTGCCTGCGATTCCCCAAGCCGTGCTCAAGAAACTGGAGCAATACGACACGCCGACGGTCTGCAACGTCATCGAGCTTTTCGCCGTCCGCCCGCAGACCGAGGGGTATATGGATCAGCGCATCCGGGCCTGCTTCCCTGAGATGGGGCCGGTCTGCGGCTACGCTTCGACGGCGACGTTCCGCTCGGCCGTGGCGCCGCACGATTCGGGAGCTTACGGCTCGCTGGACGAGCAGATAGCCCGCTTCGGCGAGCTTCCCGGCCCGCCCATCGTGGTCGTGCAAGACCTCGACGAGCCGACGAAGGCCGCGACTTTCGGCGAGGTGATGTGCTCGACTTACAAGGCTTTCGGCGCATGCGGCCTGATTACCAGCGGAGCGGCGCGCGATCTGGACCAGGTCCGCGCCATCGGTTTTCCCTGCTTTTCGAATGGGGTGAACCCTTCGCACGGCTGGCCGCAGTTGCCGGCGTTCCACGTTCCGGTCCATGTCGGCGGGCTGGCGGTTTATCCGGGCGATTTGCTGCATGCCGATCAGAACGGCGTGACCAATATCCCTCCTGAGATCGCCGGCGAGGCCGCGGACGTCTGCGCCGAGTTCGTCGCCGCCGAGGAAGCCGTTCTGGATTATTGCCGCGGCGCAGAGACGACGGTTGCGGGCTTTGCGGAGGCGCGGCGGGAAATGGGCCGCCGGGTCAAGCAATTGCAGGAACGGGTGAGCCGCAAGAAATAGCGGCCGGCGCGCCGCGCGCCTGCAAGTGTTGTATAATCGACACACTCGAAAAGTTTGCGGCCGTTTCTTTTCAAGCATTTGTAAAACCGCCGCCCTGCCCCGAGCAAGATTCGCGGATGATCCCCCACAAGTTCGAACATACGATCGCCGCGCCTGTCGGTCTTTCGAGCGTCGGCTTGCACAGCGGCGTGGACGTCTCGATTCGTCTGTTGCCGGCGGCTTCGGGAACGGGCGTCGTTTTCGTGCGCACCGACCTGGACGGCTTTGAAATTCCCGCCCATTGGAAGCACGTCGCCAAAGTCAGCTATGCGACCAGCTTGATGCGGCAGGGCGTGCTGCTGTCCACGACCGAGCACTTGCTGAGCGTGCTCTACGCGATGGGCGTGGACAACGCGCGGATCGAGATCGACAACCTGGAAGTGCCCATCGCCGACGGCAGCGGCTTACCCTTCGTCGAGTTGATCCGGCGGGCGGGCGTCCGCAGGCAGCGCCGGCTGCGGCGGTATATCCGCGTCAAGGAAGCGCTGGAGGTCGTCGACGGCGGCAAGCGCATCGCGGTCGAGCCGGGCGAGTCGTTCCGCGTCTCTTGCGAGAGCGACTATGCGCACGAGCTGGTGGGCGCGCAGCGGTTGGACCTCGAATTGACCCCGCAGGTTTACGCCGACGAGATCGCGCCGGCGCGGACGTTCGGCTTCGAGCGCGATCTGGACGCGATGCGCGACATGGGATTGATCCGCGGAGCGAACCTGGAGAATGCCGTTTGCTTCGGCGATGACGGAGTGCTCAACCCGGGCGGCCTGCGCTTTGCGGACGAGCCTTGCCGCCACAAGCTGTTGGACTTGATCGGCGATCTGGCGCTTCTGGGGCGTCCGCTGTTGGGCCGGCTGACGGCCGTGCGCGCCGGGCACGCGATGCATACGGCGCTTGTGGGCCGCATGATGCGCGACCCGAGTTGCTACGAGACGCTGACGCTCGATCAGATCGCGCCGCCGGCATTGGCCGTTGCCGGTTGATTCCGCATTTCTTCCGCGGCGCGTTGGCGAATGCGTTCCACGGTCAGGCGGGCTTGCCGCGCTACGCCGGCGTCGATGCCTTCCATCTGCCGCTGGTAGGGCCGGATCAACTCGATGTCCTCGACCGTTCCGACCAGGTAAAGCCCCACCAGCGCCTGCATTGCATGCACCGATTCGGGACGGATGACGACGACTGCGTCGCCCGCGTCGATTTGCGCCCCGTCGGCGTGCAGCCGCTCTTGGACAATGCCGGGGAACGGAGCGCGCAGGTCTCGGGATTCCTCTTCTCCTTCTTGCTCGATTCTCGCCAGCAGTGCATTGCTGTCGAAACTGTCGCCCGGCTGCAGCCTGTTCCTGACGGCGCCGCGGCTCGGGCTCTTGACGCGGTAGGGCTTGAGCATCCCGCGGATTTCTTCGCGGCCGCCGGGGTCGTTGAACTTGGTCAGCGCGAGCGCGGCGTTGCGGCGGACCATGGGCTGGGCGTCCTGCAGAAGATGCAGCAACGCTTCGTGGAACTGCTCGCTCTCGACGTCGTCGCCCATCAACCAGGCCGCCGTCAGCCGCAACTCCGGCAACTCGTGCCGGGCAAGAGCCAGGATGTCGGGATACCACCGGCGGACGGAGGGATCGCCCCGGGCCATCCGCTCGGAAATTTGCGCGAGCGCGTGCTGCGTCTTGCGCGGGGAGTCGGCATCGGCGAGATATGCGCTGATCCGGTCGTCGTCCAGTTCGCGGCCGAACCAGGTGTCCATCCAGAACCAGAACGGAATGACGACGGCGGCCAAGGCAAGGCCGGTTGCGATGAGCGTGGCTTTGCGCGTGGCGAAGGCATCCTGCTGCTGCTCGGTCTCGGCCATTTCCTTATTCTCGTATGCATCGCGGGCGGCGGGGAAAAACCGCAAAGCCCGCTACAGCGCCGCCGCCGCAAAGTTCCTGTAGGCGAGCAGAAACGCCGCGGCGACTACGAACCCGACGACGATCGCCGCGCCGCGCCAGATTTTTTCCCTGTCTTCGCTGAGGCCGGGGGTATCGGCGGCGTAGGCCAGGGCGAAGCCGCCGACGAGCCCGCCGGCATGAGCCGCGTTGTCGATATGCGCGGCGATGAAGCCGAAGATCGCGATACCGATAATCCAGCGCTTCGCCGCCGACTCGATCAGCGGGTTGCGGCTGATGCGTCCGTGGGCGTAGAGCGCGCCCAGCAGCCCGCAGATGGAGGCGGAGGCGCCGATGGAAAGCGCCGGCGTCCAAAAGAGGCTCGCCAGGTATCCGGTGATGCCCGAGAGGATGTAGATCACGACGTACCGCTGGGTCCCGAAGATCTGCTCGCACAGCGGCCCGAGTTGATAGAGCGCCAGCGAATTGAACGCCAGATGCATCAGGCCGCCGTGCAGGAAACAGGCCGTGATCAGACGCCACCACTCGCCGCGGAACATGATGCCGGCGTACTCCTTGGCGCCGAGGATGTGCAGCACCCGGCCGTCGATGCCGCCCAGAAATCCGCCCTGCCCGTTGAGGCGGGTGGTGAGAATCCAGGTCGCCGCGAAAAGACCGGCGTTGATCAGCATGATGATGGAGGTCGTGAAGCTCGCCTGAGTGAGCAAGCCCCGGGCGGCCTCCTCGCGCCGGATGCGTTTCGCCGCGGACGCCGGCAACTCATTGCCGCAGTATTGGCAGGTCTTCGACGAGGCGTCAATGAAGGCCCGGCAGTGGGGGCACATGCGCGGTTTCGACATTACGGGGAACTCTCATCTTGCGCTTCGGAAGGGTCGTTTTGCAAGAGGTAACTGAAATCCGCTCGACGCGCCCCCTGAAACGCCCGCGGGGTAAGATATGCGCATGGCGGTGCAAGCGATCCCCGATGGATACCACGCGGTGACTCCGTACCTGATCGTCGACGACGCGGACGGCGCGCTGGAGTTCTACAAGCAGGCGTTCGGCGCCCAGGAGGAGTTGCGGCTCGTCTGGCCCGACGGCAGCAAGATCGGGCACGCGGAAATCACGATCGGCGACTCGCGGGTCATGCTCGCGGACGAGCATCCGGAGTTCGACGCCTTGGGGCCGAAAACTCGGGGCGGCACGCCGGTCACCCTGTGCTTCTACTGCGACAACGTGGACGAGCGGTTCGCCCAAGCGGTCGCGGCGGGCGCAACCGTCGTCCGACCGCTCCAGAACCAGTTCTACGGGGACCGGTCGGGAACCGTGCAAGACCCCTACGGCCACATCTGGACGATCATGACCCACATCGAAGACGTCCCCGACGAAGAGCTCGCGAGCCGCATGGCCGCGGCCATGCAGTAAGGAGAAGCCGGATACGGAGTTGTTCAGTCCCGGCAAAAATTGATGGTGCGGACCGCAAATCTTGCGCTCGGGTTCGATAACTTCCTCGGTTACCTACGCCAACCAATCGTCCCGCTTCACGGCTTCTCGCCTCTGTCGAAAGAAGGGCGGCGCCTAACAGCCCGTGGTGAAAGTCACGCAGGCGACGTTGCGCGCCCCGGACAGAACCGGCATCGCGCAAGCGCTCAAGGAACTCGGATAAGGATCGCAGACCATACGCGGCAAATGGCCGTATCCACGGTAGGAGCATAGCATGGGCGAGTTGAAGACATTGATCGTCATCGAGGCGTCGGCCGCATAAGCGCGGCGAACCTGTCTCAAACCCCAAAATTCCGACTCCATCCTTATCTCAAGCCAACCGCCCCGTTCACCGGGAGTTGCGCGAACGGATCGGCCTGCTGGAGTGCGCGCCGGCGGTTCTCGAGTTTGGATGCGGTCCGGCAATTCTTGCGTTGTTGGCAAGAAGATCGTCTTCTTCTCGTGAGCGGCGCTCATTGCCGCCACAACTCACTGTTGCCGACGGACGGTGAGGAACGGCCCTTGGGGAGTGGAGACGCCGTTGACGGTTGCCGTGACGGGGGCGTCGCTGTCGGGGAGATTGGGCGGTACGCGCACCGTGAATTGATAGAGGCCGGCGCAGCAGGGCGACGCGCCGGCGTAGAGCACGTCCTGCGCGGCAACGGCGATGCCGCCGAAGGTAAACGCAACCGCGTCGTGGGGAAGTTTGACCGCGGCTCCCGGAATTTGACCCGTTGCCAACGGCGGCTGAGTGACGCCGAAGCCGGTTCCGAACAGGGTGACGAACTCGCCCGGCTCGGCGGGCGTGAACTCTGCTCCAGGAAGCAGGCCGGGCGCGCCGACCAGGTCGGGACCGCCGCCGTGCAGCGCTACGAGCGGGTTGCGCCCGTCGAGGTTGCTCAGCACGTTGAAAAACGCCGGCGAGACGGCGGCGACCGTTGCGCTTGCCGCTGCGCTGCGCTGTTCGTTGGCCGTTCCGCAACCGCGGATGACGGTCAACGCCGCCTCTCCCGGCGCCAGGTCGTGCGGAACTTGGGCGTTGATCTGAGTGGGCGCGACATAGAACAGCGGAGCACGCTTGCCGCCGATCTCCAGGCAGGTAGCGGCCAAGTTGGCGGCAACCCTGCCTGCGGGGTTCAGAGCGGGGCTCGGCGCGAGCGTTCCCGGCGGGGCGAAGTCTTGGCCGAAGACGGAAATGAGCGCGTTGGGCGAGATGCGGTTTACAAGCGGGGTTTCGGTGGCGAGCACGATGCCGTCTGCGGGGATCGAGGGAGCGTTCTCGGACGACGGGCCAACGTTCGCGAAGACAACCGGGATCTCAATGCCTGTCGGCGCCATGCCGTCCGGCGAATCATCCTCTGCAACGCGCACAATCATCAATTCGCCCTTGTGCGTTTCAGGCGGCAGGCCGGCGCTGTTCACCGTGACGCTAATCTCGGTCGTTCCGGCTCCGCTGCGGGTCCATTCCTGCGGGGACGCCGCAAGCCAAGGCCGATTCGATTCGATCCGGTACCGCGCCGAGCCGCTTCCCGCATGAGTCAACCGGGTCGTCTGCGGCGCCGGGTTGTAACCGGAAGGCGAGACGAACGTGAAGGCCCGCGGACTCGCTTGGATGATCACGTTGCCATAACGCTTGACTCTCGCTACGAGCGTGCCTTCGAGCGTCTGCGTCTGCCGACTGTTCGACTCCGCGGCTCGGACCAGAATGGTATAGGCGGCCGGCCACCGGTCGACCGGCGGACGGATCCTGACCCTCGCGACACCATCACGCAGGATGAGGTCCGCCGTCTCGTGAGACTTGACCCACCCCGGCCACAGGTCCTGACCGGCCACCCACAGGCCGGCTTCGGCGCCGGGTGTCGCCGTTTGCGTGCGAAACTCGATCTCAAGCTCGCTTGCGTCGGCGGGCATCTGCACGTAGTACCGCTCGAAGTCCAACTCATGGAATTTCAGATCAGTCCCCTGCCACTGGAGAGAAACATGCGCGGGCACGCCGCTCTGTAGCTCCCTGGAGTCCAGAGCGAAGGCTGCCTCGGCGAGCTGACCGTCGTCCATCACTACCATGCTTGCGGGGTCTCGACCCGACACCGCTCCGTTCCAGCCAATGAACGTCGCGGGCGGTCTGCCCACGGCCAGCAGGCGCACTTCGGTCCCTTCGGGGTAGAACCCATCCGACGAGGACGGCACGGTGTCGACAGTGTTCCCGTGCCAGTCCTGCCACGCGCTGGTGTTGAGTCGGTACTGCGTGTCCAAAGTCAGCGTCAGCGCGCTGTCGGCGTCCTGCGGAACCTCTATGGTTTGGGTCATGTCTCCACCGTTGCTCCAGCTTCGGAAACGATGCCGGTACCCTCTCCCCCGGCTCTCGATGAGCCTCGGCGTTACGGTGGCGACCGAGAGATCGTCGGCGCGAAACGCGACGGGCGTCCGACCCGAATGCTGATGCGGACAGCACAGACTAACGTTCACGGTAACGGGGTCGACGTTCGAGTCGATCCGGAAGATCGGGCCGTCTACAAAAGACGCTTCGTAGGCCAGCCCGGGCCCTACCCGTGTGCGAGCTGGATTCGAGGCCTCGCCATGCATGGAGACCCACCACCACGACCACCAGTGGTCCCCGGATACTGCCCATCTCAGGAACCTGACCGCACTGCCGGGGGTCGGCATCGCCGACACCTCGATGGGCGTGCGCAGCGTGTAGTAGCCGTCCGGACTCGTTGGAGTGATGGTCACGCTGCCGTCGTCGGGCGAGCATGTCGTCGCCCCGCGGCACGATACGTTGGCCGTAGTGGACACCTGATGCTGGGCGATGAAGTTCGCATAGTACAACGTCGTGTCGCGCGTCGCCGTGATCGTATGCGCGCGGGCGCCGTCGTCGCTCCAGCGCCCGAACAGAAACCGGCTTCCCGGCCGGAACTGCGGCGACGGCGCCTCCAGCGTGTGCGCGCTGCCCGGCTGCCAGGAAAAACTGGCCGGCGCGGTCATGCGCTCGCCATCCACGATGATCTCGAGGCCGCCTGGATTGGTCGCGATCACATGCCTTGACGGAATACGGCCGTACAGCCGCGCCACGGAGTCGATGTCCCCCGGCGACAACTCGGCCAAGGGTTCTCCTCCAAACGGCATGCCAGGTGGGATGGTCCCCATCAGGTAAGTCCGGGCGTGGTTCCGCCGCTTGCTGTGATCGAATTCCGGATAAGTCATGATGGACCGGTAGTCGTACGGCCCTATGTCCGGGCCCAGCCCGACGTTCGGGTGCCACGCCCCCCGAGCATAAGGTGTAGCCGCGATGTTCTCACTGAACACTCTCACATAGCGGTCGCGATCTCTTCGCTGCTGCTCGTGCTCCAAACCGATAGCGTGGCCAATTCCGTGGAGGAGGACCTCGTAATTGTTGCCGCCGGGTTCGATCTGTATTATCACGTTGCCTGGACTGTTTCCTGCACATAACCAAGTGCCGGACACCGATCCAGGGGCGAAGCGCAGGTAGTCCTCATGTTGTGACGTCCGCTCTACGAATCGGAGGACGGTCTTGGTATCCCACGCGCGAATCGCCCGCAAGATCTTCTCGCGTCCGGGCACGCCGTCGTCGATAACATACGGGATGATTCCATCCGGCCAGAGACACGGAGAACCGTCCTGACGGGAGCCGGCCGGCGCCAGTCCTCGTGTTCCCGGCAGGCCATCCGCCAATGGCGACCGCTCCGTAGTCCACCGGGCGACCTCGTCGGCCGTTCCCAGGATCATGTCGCCGGCGTGGACGGCCATGCCGTCGACGACTTGGTAGTTCAATACCCGCCCCCGAAAAACCGTGATGCCGAATGCGCCCTCAGCCGGATGCGCAGCGGGGCGATGAGGCTGAATCTCTCCTCTCAGTTCCTGCGCTTTTTCGTCCTTTTCAGCCTGCTGTTGTTGGGCCTTGCGTGTCCTTTCAGTCTGTTGTTTCAGTTGCGTTGCAACCTTTTTAGCGTCTGCGCCATTGTCTTGCGCGGATGCCGGAGGGATCACCATCAACGCGGAAAGCACGAAAGCGAGAGCAGGAATGTGAAACATTATTGTGCCTTTGCTTTCAGCAAGCCGATCTATTGCTATTCGTGCGGCTCATAGGAGGCGGATATCAAGACGCCTTTCCCTTGACGATGCAAAAAATAATCGAAGCGGTTTTGAGGCGCACTTAGCATTACCGGCGTAGGTTGCGACCGCTCGATAGAAGATCGCAACGACATCGTAACACCGCCCACGCATCTAGCGTTCGGCGTTGGTGGCCAAAGCGAACCACGGCCCAAGATGGTCGCTGTGCCGCCTCGAATGTACCCAAAAGGGGGTAGCCCCCCCAAATTACAACTCCTTGATCGCGGCGGTGAGCTCGCGCACCGCTTGCTTGCCGTCGCCGAACAGCATCAGCGAGTTGTCGTTGGCGAAGAGTCGGTTGGGGATTCCGGCGAAACCCGGGCTGAGGCTGCGCTTGATGACGATCACCGTGCGCGCCTTGTCCACTTCGAGGATGGGCATGCCATAGATCGGGCTGCTCTTGTCGTCGCGCGCCGCCGGGTTGACCACGTCGTTCGCCCCGATCACGACCGCAACGTCCGTTTCGCCGAACGCGGGGTTCATCTCATCGATGTCGTAGAGGCGGTCGTAGGGCACGTCGGCCTCGGCCAGAAGGACGTTCATGTGTCCCGGCATGCGGCCGGCGACGGGGTGGATGGCGTAACGCACTTCGACGCCGCGGGATTCGAGCAGGTTGGCGAAGTCGCGCACCGTGTGCTGCGCCTGCGCCACGGCCATGCCGTATCCGGGAACGATCGTCGCCACGCGCGCCGTATCGAAGAGCAAGGCGGCCTCCTCGGGACTCGTGCTCTTGACGCGCCCCGCGTAGATGTCGTCGGCGCAAGCCGCGCCCGCCGCGGCTTCGGCAAGATCGCCGCTCAAAACGTCCCACAGGGAACGGTTCATGGCCTTGCACATGATGCGGGTCAGGATGAGCCCCGACGCGCCGACCAGAGAGCCGGCGATGATCAGCACGTTGTTGCCGAAGACGAAGCCCGTCGCCGCGGCCGCCAAGCCGGAGCAGGAGTTCAACAGCGCAATGACCACGGGCATGTCGGCGCCGCCGACGGCGACCGCGAACAGGAAACCGTAAACGAGCGCGGCGACGGTCGCCCCCCAAAAGAAAGGCATCCGCTCGGGGTCCGCGGCGAAAAGCCCGCCGAGCACGACGGCGGCCACCGCCGAGCCGGAACTGAGCAGGCGAAAGAATCCGCCGCGCGGCTGCCAATACATCACGCCCTGCAGCTTGGCCCAGGCGACCAGGCTGCCGGTCAGCGTGGCCGCGCCGATCAGCACCGACAGCGCGCTCGAAATATGAAGCTGGACGGCGGGAACGTCGGACACGGCGTCGGCAGTCAGCACGGCCGAGGCCGCGACCAGAGCCGATGCTCCCCCGCCGAACCCGTTGAAAGCCGCGACCAACTGGGGCATCGCGGTCATTTGCACGCGCACGGCCCAGACGGCGCCGATCAGCGAGCCGAGCGCAACGCCCCAAGCGATCAACTCGTAGCTGAGGATGCGGCTGTCGGCCAGCGTCGCCAAAACCGCAACGAACATGCCCAGCGCGCCGAGCAGGTTGCCGCGCACGGCGGTGCGGGGCGAGGCCAGCCCCCTCAACCCCAGGATGAAAAGCGCCGCTGCGGCAAGATAAGCGGCGTTGATCGCGTTGGCTTGCATCGTCGGGCGCTACTTCTTCCTCTTGAACATCGCCAACATGCGGCTGGTCACGAGAAATCCGCCGACCACGTTGACCGTTGCGAGCGTCACGGCGCCGAACGCCAGGTATTGCGCCCAATCCTGCGCCCCCGATCCGGCAGCGACCAGCGCGCCGACGATGGTGATGCCCGAGATCGCATTCGACCCCGACATCAAGGGCGTGTGCAGAGTCGCCGGAATCTTGGTGATGATCTCGAAGCCTACGAAGACCGCGAGGACGAATACCGTAATCGCAACGATGAAGGTTTCCATGACAGTCAGGCTTCCTGAGTCCGCGGCGCGGCGAGCAACTCGGCAACGCGCTCATGCACGACTTCGCCGCCGCGGGCGACCAGCGCCCCGCGAACGATTTCGTCTTCCATATCCAGATGGAGGGCGCCGTCTCGAATCAGGATATCGACGAAGTTGGCCACGTTCCTGGAATACATCTGGCTGGCGTGCGCGGGAACGCCGGCGGGAACGTTCACCGGCCCCAGAATCGTCACGCCGTTGCGCCGCACGACTTCTCCGGCGACGGCGCCGGCGCAGTTGCCGCCGCGCTCGGCGGCAAGGTCGACGATGACCGTGCCGGGCCGGAGTCCGGCCATCATCTCCGCTGTAATCAACAACGGGGCTTTTTTGCCGGGCACCGCGGCCGTGGTGATAATCAGGTCCACGCCCGCGAGATGCCGCCCTAAAGCCTCCCGCTGCTTGCGGTAGAACTCTTGCGACTGGGCGGCGGCGTAGCCTCCCTGCCCTTCCGTTTTTTCGATGTCGATGTCCAACTCGACGAATTTCGCTCCCAGGCTTTCAACCTGTTCCTTGACCGCGGAACGGACATCGTAGCCTTCGACCACCGCGCCCAGGCGGCGGGCGGTGGCGATCGCCTGCAAGCCGGCCACGCCCGCTCCGAGCACGAAGACCTTGGCCGGAGTGATCGTCCCGGCGGCGGTCATCATCATGGGGAACATTCGCGGCGCGCAGTCGGCCGCGGCGAGAACGGCCTTGTAGCCAGCGATCGAGGCCATCGAGCTGAGCGCGTCCATGCCCTGCGCGCGGGTGATGCGCGGCACGAGCTCCATGGCGAGCAGCGCGACGCCTTTGGCGCCGAGACGGCTCATGCGCTCGGGTTCGTCCAACGGGTCGAGGAAGCCGAGCACCGCCGCTCCGGGCCTGAGCCGGCCGGCCTCGCTGTCGCCGATTCCGCGCACCGTCAGCAACAGGTCCGCCGCCGCAAGGAGCCGCTCGCGGTCGGCCTCGACCGTTGCGCCGACGGCTTCGTAGTCGGCGTCGGCATGAAGCGCTTCGGCGCCGGCGCCCGCTTCGACGCGGACGTCGACGCCCTTCGCCTTCAGGGCGGCCGCGTCCTTGGGAATGAGCGCCACGCGGCGCTCGCCCGGAAGCGATTCCTTGAGAACGGCTGCAATCATGCTGCTACTTGGGAAAAGAGAGGCGGGCGGGACTTACAAACTTCAATTGTGACAAATTCCGAAAAGGATTGCCGCCGGCGGCAGATAGCGGGACTTGACGATGCGCCGAGCGGCCTAGTAGCCTACGGAATCGAAAGGGGTTGGCAACATCCGCATGAGCAAAGAACTGCGCGTCGGCATGATCGGTTACGGCTTTATGGGGCGGGCGCACTCGAATGCGTACAAGCGCCTCAACGATTTTTTTCCGGTCGAGCATCGGCCGGCGCTCAAGGCGGTCGCCGCCCGCGACGCAACGAAGGCGCAGGCGTTCGCCCGAAACTGGGGCTACGAACGCGTCGAGACCGACTGGAAGAAAGTCGTCCGCGCCGACGACATCGACTTGATCGATGTCTGCGCGCCCAACCACATGCACAAAGACATCGTGCTGGAGGCGGCCAAGGCCGGCAAGATGGTCTGCTGCGAAAAGCCTCTGGCGATGAACGTCGACGAGGCGCAGGAAATGGTCGAAGCGGTGGAAAAGGCCGGCGTGCCGAACATGGTCTGGTACAACTACCGGCGCGTTCCGGCGATCGCCCTGGCCAAGCAGATCGTTGACGAAAAGCGCATCGGCAAGCCCTTTCACTACCGCGCGACCTATCTGCAGGATTGGACGATCGCGGAGGACGTGCCGCAGGGCGGCGCGGCGACCTGGCGCCTCGATATCGACGTGGCCGGATCGGGCGTGACCGGCGATTTGCTGGCGCATTCGATCGATTCCGCGATGTGGCTCAACGGCCCGATCTCCCGCGTCGTCGCGCGAACGGAAACGTTTGTCAAGCAACGCAAGCACGCGGTCACCGGCAAGCTGCAGGACGTGGGCATCGACGACGCCTGCATGTTCCTGGCGGAGTTCGCCAACGGCTCGATGGGCACGTTCGAATCGACGCGCTACGCCCGCGGCCGCAAGAACTTCAATACGCTGGAGCTCAACGGCGCGGACGGCTCGGTTTACTTCGACCTGGAAGACCCCGAGTACTTGCACTTCTTCGAGTACACGCGGCAAGCGCCGAAGACGAAGGTGGAAAGCCACCTGACGGGCTGGCGCAAGATCCACGTGACGAACTCCGAGCATCCCTACATGGACAAGTACTGGGTTCCGGGAACGTGCATCGGCTACGAGCACACCTTCCTCAATGCGCTGGCCGATTTCGTAACCGGCATCGAGACGGGCGAGCCGACGCAGCCGGATTTCCGCAACGCCTTGCAGACGCAGAAGGTTTGCGACGCGGTACTGCTGTCGGCCAAAACCGGCCTGTGGGCCGATACCGGCGCGGAATAAGCCGGAATCCGCCTTGTTGGCGGGGTTACGGCTTCGGTGCGGCCGCCCGCGCGCATGCCGCCCAATCCCGTGTAATCCCGGCCAATCCCATTTAACGGTCAGTGGTCCCATAGCAGGCGTCCTTGATGGTCCCGGAGCGGGCGGCCTCGCGCACCGGCTCCGCCGGCGCCTCCCAGCCGCGGTCGCGGTTGATTTCGGATTTGCGCCTTTTCGACGAGCCCTTGGGATAGGCGAACCAGACCGCCGCGTCGCCGGGGGCCTTGCCGGCGACGACCGGCGCGATAGCCTCGATTTCGGCGCGGGTCGTAACGAAGGCGAGCGCAAACTCGACGCGCTCGGCGGCGCCGGCGTCGCGAAGAATTGCAACGCCCTCGAGCCGGGAAAGCTCCGCTGCGAAGCCGGCCGGCGGATTGAGCGCCGGGATTTGCTTGACGTTCTTGAGATTGAGCTTGTCGAATACGGTTTTCATGGCGGCGCCCGCCGGCTCAGGACGGCGCAACCGCGCGGTTCGCCGGCCCAATAGACGCGCAGACGGGGCGCGGCGCGCAGGATGCGCTCGGAAGCGGACCGGCCGGCAACGTGCAGCGCCGTTGCCCAGCCGTCGGCTTCGACGCCCGACGGCGCGATCACGGTCACGGCCCGAGGCGCCGGCGCGCCCCGTCCCGAAGCCGGGTCGAGGATGTGCGAGTAGAACCGCCCGTCGAGGTTGAACGAACGCCCGCGGTCGCCGGAGGTCGAAACCGCCTCGTTCGCCAAATCGACCGCGCATTCCATGCCGCCGGGGTTGCCGCCGGCGTCGATGCCGACGGTCCAGCCCGATTTTCCCGGCGGCGGGTCGCCCGCGGCGATATCGCCGGCAACGGCGACGAGGGCTCGCGCGATTCCGCGGCGGCGAAGCTCGGCCAGCGCCCGGTCGGCCGCATAGCCTTTGGCAATGCCGCCCAGGTCGAGCCGGATGCCCGGCCGGCGAAAATATAGCGAACGATTCGCGGAGTCGAGAACCAGATGCCGCCGGCCCGCGCGGCGGCGGGCAGCGGCGATTGCGGACGGGGCGGGCGGGAGCTTTTCCTGCCGGGCGCGGCGCCAGAGCCGGGTGAGGGCGCCGCTCGTCACGTCGAAAGCGCCGCCGCTGCGCGCCGATATCTCGACCGCCTGCGCCAGCACGGCGAACAGATCGGCGGAGACCGGCGCGGGCGCCTTGCAAGCCTCGCGCGAAACACGGTTGAGCTCGGAATCCTCGCGGTAATCGGAGAGGCGGGCATCGAGATCGCGGATTCGGGCGAAGGCGGCGCGCAGAGCATGCACGCCGTCTATGCCGGCCGGAACATAGGCCGTGACGCGGACCAGCGTTCCCATGTGCGGCTCCTCGGCAACGAGGCGCCGGTAGTCCGCGCGGGCGCCCGCCGCGGCGCTCGGAAGCGTACACTGAGCGGCGGCGCAGCACCCGGCAAGCAACAAGGCCGGCGCGAAGCTACTTTTTTTCCGCCGCCGAGTTCCAGAATGCATACATTTCTTCCGCCGGCGGAATGCTCGCCGGCCGGACCAACCGGAACCCCAGCCATTGCGCGCTGGTGTGATACCAGATGCTCTTGGGCAGTTGCGGGTCCAGCATTTTCCAGGCCGCTTCGGAGCCGCGCCGCGCGGCGCAGCGCAGCAACTCGGCGCCGTCCGCCCAGGAGCCGCCGCGAACCACCCGCGGGTACAGCGCTTCGGCCCCGGCCCAGGGATTTTCGAGCGTGCCCTCGACCGCCGGGTAGGACGGCTCGTAGCGGTCCAACGTCCACTCCCAGACATTGCCGTGCATGTCGTAGAGACCCCAAGGATTGGGCTTCTTGGCGCCGACTTGCCGATAGCTCCGCCCGCTGTTCTCTTGAAACCAGGCATGTTCGTCGAGTTCGGACGGCTGACTTCCAAACGAAAACGGGGTGTCGGTTCCCGCCCGGCAGGCGTACTCCCATTCGGCCTCGGTCGGCAGTCTGTAGAAATGCCCGGTCTTGGCGCTGAGCCATTGCGCGTACTTGTTGGCGGCGTGCTGGGTCATGCTGATTGCGGGGAAGCCCTCGATGCCCATGCCGAAGCTCATCTCGACGTACGGCGGCGTCGGACTCGATACGGCGGCGACGGCGGCGTCCGGGTCGCGGTAGCCGCTCGATTCGCGCAGCATGAAGATGCGGTACTCGTCCCAGGTCACTTCGCGGCTGCCCATCCAGAACGCATCGACTTTCACCCGCCTTTGCGGCCCTTCGTCATCGTTGCGGCCCTCTTCGCCGGGCGGCGAGCCCATCAGGAATTCGCCGGCGGGGACGGGCGCCATGCGGAAGGAAACCGAGGCGCCGGGGATGGTCTGTTCGTATGCCTCGCCGGCGGGCCCGTCCGCGGCGTTGGCCGCGATGCGGGCGTGGATGCGGCGAACGAGATCCATTTCTTCGTCGCCGGCCGCCGGCAGCGGGACGGTAAAAATGCTCAGCGCAACCGCAAGAAACGCAGCCGCGCAACTCGTTTGGCCAACGCCGCGCATGGGCGCCGCCGTCAGACGAACTCCGTTTGCCCGGGCCGCGCCAGGGGCGGCGGGTCGTAGGCCATGTTCCAACTCAGCTTCTCCGGAAAGCGTCTTTCCTCTGACTGCATCGCTTCTTCCCAGGTAATCTGCCGGCCGCTGTATGCGGCCATGCGGCCCATGATCGCGAGCATCGTGCTGGTCGCCATTCTTTCGCCGTCGTTGACCGGCTCGCCGCGGCGGATGGAGCGGAACAGCACGTCGTGCTCCTCCTGGTACATGTTGTTTTGCCGGCCGCTAAACACCCAATTCGTTTCGCCTTCGATCGTCGGCAACATGCCGCGGCCGATCAGCGCGCGGCCTTTCGAGCCGAGGATGTAATCGGAGTTTTCGTTGTGACAACCGACTATCTGGCGGCATCCGAGGAAGGCGCGGACGCCGTTGGGATAAAGATAATTGACTTCGAAATGATCGAAGATGTTGCCGTCTTGGGCCGGAATCTGGCGCCCGCCGACCGCGGCGCAGCTTTCCGGCGGCTCGTCGCGCATCGCCCAGGCGATCTTGTCCGCGCTATGCACCGCCTGCTCGACCAGCCCGTCTCCGCTCAGCCAGACGAAGTTGTACCAATTGCGGATCTGCCATTCCACGTCGCTCATCCCGATGGGGCGCTCGTAGGCCGGCGGCATCGGCTTGACCGGGTTCGTGTAATAAGTCGCGTAGTACGCAACCAGGCTGCCGATTGAGCCGTTGTGGACACGCTCCATAATCGCGGTGAGCGAATTGTTGTAGCGCCAGCAAAATCCGGCGACGAGCGAGAGCTTTTTCTCGCGCGAAAGCCGCACCGTCTCGAGCACGGAGCGCGTCCCGGGCGCGTCGACCGCCATGGGTTTTTCACAAAAGACATGCTTGCCGGCCTCGACCGCGGCTTTGATGTGCATGGGGCGAAAGCCGGGCGGCGTGGCGAAGAGAACGACATCGACGTCGCTGTCGATCACTTTTTGGAAGGCGTTGAGACCGAGAAATTGGCGGTCTTTATCGACCCGAACTTTGTTCTTGCCCTCGTGGCGGCCTTCGATAGCCGCCAGGCTCTTGTCGATTTGCCCCCGGTCGATGTCCGCGACGGCGGTGAGCACGGCATAGTCGTCGGCCTGGAGCGCCTGCGCGGCGGCGCCGGAGCCGCGGCCGCCGCAACCGACCAGACCGACCTTGATCGCCTGGTCCGCATCGGCCGCCTGCAGCAACCCGGGCGCGGCCGCGGCGCCCGCCGCCGTTTTCAAGAAACCCCTGCGGGATGCGGAATCGCGCTTCACGCCGCTCATACGATGTTGCCTCTGCAAACCATTGTCGCAAATCGCCGCGGCCGACATCGAAGCGGCGCGCCGCCTGCCGTAGCGGAGTTGCGCCCGGCGGCCCCTATCGGCTAAGCTCTTCAGGGATGGCAAGTTTCGATGTCCCGGTAACTGCCGGCGGTTTCGGCAAGACCTCGCGCAAGGATGCCTGGTGGTTGACGCCGACCGCCACCTTCCTCGGGCTTTCGGCCTTCATCGTCTATTCGACCTGGGCGGCGTTCCAGGGCGGGCACTACACGTCCGGCCCCTACCTGTCGCCGTTCTATTCGCCCGAGATATTCGGCGAGTCGGCGCATAGTTGGCTGGGGCCGAAACCCGCATGGTGGCCGCTGTGGCTGCCCTTTTCCCCCGCCTTTCTGATCCTGTGGGCGCCCGCCGGTTTCCGCCTGACCTGCTACTACTACCGCGGCGCCTACTACAAGGCGTTCTGGCTCGACCCGCCTTCCTGCGCGGTCAGCGAGCCGCGAAACGCCTATCGGGGCGAAAATTCGTTTCCGCTGATCCTGCAAAACGTGCATCGCTACTTCCTCTACCTCGCGATGCTTTTCATCGTCATCCTGGCCTACGACGCCCTGAAGGCCATGTGGTTCGTCGATCCGCTGACCGGCGCAACCGAGTTCGGCATCGGCGTGGGAACGATCGTGCTCACGCTGAACGTCGTCTTTCTGGGCGGCTACACCTTCGGCTGCCATTCGCTGCGCCATCTCATCGGCGGCGGACGCGACATTCTCTCCGACAGCCCGCTGAAGCTCAATCTGTGGAAGCGCGTGACCTGGTTCAACTGCCGCCACATGAATTTCGCCTGGGCCAGCCTGTTCTGGGTCGGTTTCTCCGACGCCTACGTTCGGCTTTGCTCGATGGGGATCTGGACGGATTGGAGGATTCTCTAGAGCAACATGCCGGACGCGGAAACTTTTCAATACGACGTCCTTATTGTGGGCGCGGGAGGCGCCGGCCTTCGCGCCGCCATCGAGGCATCGAATGCGGGCGTCAAGGTCGGCATCGTCTGCAAGTCGCTGCTCGGCAAGGCGCATACGGTGATGGCCGAAGGAGGCATGGCGGCCGCTCTCGCCAACGTCGACGACCGCGACAACTGGAAGGTTCATTTCGCCGACACGATGCGCGGCGGGCAGTACCTGAACAAGTCGCGGATGGCCGAGTTGCACGCCCGGGAATCGGCCGAGCGGGTCAAGGAAATGGAAGCTTGGGGATCGTTGTTCGACCGCACGAACGACGGCCGCATTCTGCAACGGAATTTCGGCGGCCACCGCTATCCGCGGCTGGCGCACATCGGCGACCGCACGGGCCTGGAAATGATCCGCACGCTGCAAGACCACGGCGTCCATCTCGGCCTGGATGTCCACATGGAGCATGCGGTCATCGAATTGCTGACCGATGACGGGCGCGTGTCGGGCGCCTTGGCCTACGACCGCGAGCGCGGCCGCTTCAAGGCGTTCGCGGCGAAGGCGGTCGTTCTGGCCACGGGCGGCATCGGGCGGTCGTTCCGCATCACTTCGAACAGTTGGGAGTACACCGGAGACGGCCACGGACTCGCCTACCGCGCCGGCGCCGTCCTGAAGGACATGGAATTCGTGCAATTCCACCCCAC
This sequence comes from uncultured Bryobacterales bacterium, assembly GCA_958295955.1. Classification (GTDB taxonomy): domain Bacteria; phylum Acidobacteriota; class Terriglobia; order Bryobacterales; family UBA6623; genus CATQHP01. The sequence continues at coordinate 1,045,998 of OY282420.1, forward strand.
CGGGATGATCTGGCCGACCAGCGTCGCGGGCATTCTGGTCACCGAAGGCGTACGGGGCGAAGGCGGCGTGCTCAAGAATTCCGAAGGCCGCCGCTTCATGTTCGACGACGTTCCCGACCTGTACAAGAATCAGACCGCCAACGACCCGGACGAAGGCTGGCGCTATGTCATCGGCGACAAGGACGCGCGCAGACCGCCCGAGCTGTTGACCCGCGACCACGTGGCGCGCTGCATCGTGCGCCAGATCAAGGAAGGCAAGGGCAGCCCCCACGGAGGCGTTTACCTGGACATCTCCTGGATCAAGGAAAGGATGTCCGACAGCGAAGCGCACATCAAGCGCAAGCTGCCCAGCATGTACCACCAATTCAAGCAACTGGCCGGCATCGACATCACCAGGGAGCCGATGGAAGTCGGCCCGACGACGCACTACGTCATGGGCGGCATCGACGTGGACGCCGATTCGCAGATGAGCAGCGTGCCGGGATTGTTCGCCGCCGGGGAGTGCGCGTCCGGCCTGCACGGCGCCAACCGCCTGGGCGGCAACTCGCTGTCCGATTTGCTGGTCTTCGGCAAGCGCGCCGGGGAATACGCCGCGGCGTTCGCCCGAGAAAACGGTTCCGCCCGCATCGACCGGCAGGAGGTCGAGAACGCCGAGCGCCGGGCCGTGGCGCCCCTCGAGCGAGGCGGCAAGGGCGAGAATCCGTTTGCGATTCAGCACGAGTTGCAGGTGATGATGCAGGCGAAAGTCGGCATCGTGCGCCATGAAAACGAGATGCTGGAGGCGCTCGAAGCGATCGACCGGCTGCGCGAGCGCGCGCATATGGCCGCCCCGCCGGGGAACCGCGAGTACAACCCCGGCTGGCATACGGCCCTGGATCTGCAGAATCTGCTGACCGTGGCCGAGGCGATCGCCAAGTCGGGACTGGCCCGCAAGGAAAGCCGGGGAGCCCACGCCCGCTCGGATTTCCCCGATAAAGTAGAGCGGTTCGGCAAAGTAAACCACGCCGTACGGCAGAGAGAGGACGGCGGCATGGAACTCGAGCAGCACGACGCCGAGCCGATTCCCGACCGGCTTCAGGCGATCATCGACGAGCAGCAGCAGGCTTAAGGAGAACGATCGGACATGGCCAACGCGACACTTCGGATCTGGCGGGGGGACAGCGCTACGGGGCGCTTCGAAGAGTACGGCAGCGACTACGACGAGGGCATGGTGGTGCTCGATGTCGTCCACAAGATCCAGGCGGAACAGGCGCCGGACATGGCCTGCCGTTGGAACTGCAAGGCGGGCAAATGCGGCTCGTGCTCGGCGGAGATCAACGGCAATCCGCGCTTGATGTGCATGACCAGAATGTCGTCGCTCGACACCGGCCGGGAAATTACCATCGAGCCGTTGAAGACTTTCCCGCTGGTGCGCGATCTCGTCACGGATGTCTCCTGGAACTACCGGGTCAAGGAAAAAATCGCGCCGCTCAGCGCAAGGGCGCCCGACAACCCGGACGGCACCTGGACCATTCAGCAGCCGGACGTCGAGCGCTCCCACGAATTCCGCAAGTGCATCGAGTGCTTCCTGTGCCAGGACGTCTGCCACGTGCTGCGCGAGCATCGCCTCCACGAAGAGTTCGTCGGGCCGCGCTTTTTCGTCCACGCCGCGGGACTCGAAATGAGCCCGATCGACGAAGCCGAGCGGCTGAAGGAGCTCAAGGACGAACACGGCATCGGCTTCTGCAACATCACGAAATGCTGCACGAAGGTCTGCCCCGAGGAAATCGCGATCACCGACAACGCAATCATCCCGCTCAAGGAACGCATCGTCGACCGGTTCTACGATCCGCTGAAGAAACTCTTCGGCGCAAAGACCTAGGCGCCCGCCGGCCCCCGCAAAACGGATGCGGGGCGCCCTCCCCGCGGCTGCTATCTTCTTGAGAGCGATGCGCCTCCTGACTCTGTTCCTGTTGGCTCTGCCGGCGTTTCCGCAGGCGGACTATTTTCCTCCCGAGATCACCGAGCGGATGAAGAAATTGCCGCACATCGTCTTGATTACCGGCGATCATCTGCGCTGGGACCACATTGCGGCCAACGGCAATCCGGCAATCGTTACTCCCCACATCGACGAACTGGCGCGCGGCGGCGTGACGTTTCTCCATCACTACACCGTGGGCGTCGCCTGCACGCCGAACCGCGCCTCGCTGATGACCGGACGCTACCCCAACGCGCACGGCCTGATCTCGAACGGCATTATGCTGCCCGACGACGAAGTGACCCTGACGCACGTGCTGCGGGACGCCGGTTACTACACCGGACAGATGGGCAAGCTGCACTTCATGCCGCACAAAGACCGCGACCACCGCGAGCCCTACAAGCCCTACGGTTTCCATCAGATGCGTCTTTCCGACGAGCCGGGCTGCTACGACGACGCTTACGGCCGCTGGCTGTGGGCGAAGGGGCCGCAGGCGAGAGAAAACGCGCGCGTGACGATGCCCGGCGAGCGCAAAACGATGGAATACCATACGTTCGCCGGCGCGGACGATACGACGCACGCCTCGTTCGTGGCGGAGATGTCGAACACGTTCCTGGACGACGCGGCGCAGCGCTTCCCCGAGCGGCCGCTGTTCCTGCACGCGGGGTTTTACGCGCCGCATCCGCCCCTGAACCCGCCGGCCTCGGCGCTCGCGCAGTACGCAAACCGCGATCTGCCGCCGCGCTATTGGAGCGAGGACGAGCCCGACTTTCTACCGCCGATCTTCGCGCAACGCCTCCGGGCTTGGCGCGCGCGGTACGACTCGGAGCAATGGGACGCTTACCGCCGGCATTTCTACGCGATGGTGACGCACCTCGACGAAAACGTAGGCAAAATGATGCGCAAGGTGAAAGAGCTCGGACTTTGGGAGCGCACGATCTGGGTGCTGACGTCCGATCACGGCGATTACCTGGGCGACCACGGAATCGCCGGCAAGTCAGACCATCCTTACGACGGCGCGATGCGCATACCGCTGGTCATCGCCGGGCCGGGCGCGCCGCGGGGCAAACGCATCGACGAGTTGGTCGAGATCGTCGACGTCATGCCCACCTTGCTCGAGATGGCCGGTCTGCCGCTGCCGAAAGGCAATCAGGGAACGACGCTGCTGCCGGTCATGAACGGCGGCGCGGGCCGCGACGCAATCTACATGCAGGGGCTCAACAACCGCATCGTTCGCAGCCGGGAAGCGACATACGCAATCTACGCAAACGGCGAGGAACTGCTCTTCGACCTCGTGCGGGACCCGCGCCAGTTGCGCAATATCGCTGCGCCCGAATCGGCTCTGCGGGACAAGATGCGGCATCGGCTGCTGCTGAAAATCATGGAAACCCGCGACCCGCTGCCCGAACGCATCCGGCCGTATTAGCCGGCCCGATTGCCACGCTCGATAGAGATAAAAGACAGTCTTTATAGTGGATAGCGAAGAGTTTCTTTTGTCCGCCGCCACAGGATGAAAACCGGTTCCCTGCGCTCGCTCCTGCTGACTCCCGCCGCAACCGTCGACCGCCTGAGCGCAACGCGCCGCGGCATCGACATCGCGCTCTGGGCCGCGCCGCCGCTAATCAGTCTGGCCGTTTATTGGCAGGGCCTTTTTTGCGAGTTGCAACAGGACGATTTCGCCTGGCTCGGCCTGCGGGAGCGGATACGCAGCTTGCCCGACCTGCTGCGCGCCTTGTTCGAGCCGCTCGCGCAGGGCACGGTGCGGCCCATCAGCGAACGTCTCTTCTTCATCGTCTATTCGGGACTGTTCGGGACTTGGGCGTTTCCCTATCGGCTCACCGCTTTCCTCGTGCAGACGCTCAATCTGCTGCTGCTCAACGCCGTGGGCCGCCGTCTCACCGGCTCGGCGGCCGCGGGCTGCTGCGCCGCGCTGCTCTGGACCGCCAACTCTGCGCTCGCCGTGCCCATGTCGTGGTCGTCGGCATTCAACCAGATTCTCTGCGCTTGCTGCATCTTCGGCGCGTTCTATTTTTTGTTGCGCTTCGCGGCAAGCGGACGCAAGCGGGACCGGCGCATGCAGTGGGCTCTCTACCTGTTCGGGTTCGGCGCCTTGGAGCTCAATGTCGTTTACCCCGCCCTGGCAACCGCGTACGCCGCGCTCTGCGCTCCGGCGCTGCTGCGCCGAACGCTGCCTCTCTGGCTGCCCGCCTTGGCCTACGCGGCGCTGCATCGAACCTTCGCCGCCGGCAGTCCCGCAGGGCCTTACGCACTCGACTTCGGCGTTTCTTCGATGGCCGACGTTTTCCTCAATTTCTGGGGCCGCGCTCTCGGCCCGGCGCAACTCCGTCGCGTTTTTGAACTCGAACCCTGGTTCGGCCTCGCCGGGACCGTCCTGCTGACCGCGGCGCTCATCGGCTTCGCCTGGGCGTTGTGCCGCGCCGGCCGCAGGAGCGGGCTGTTCCTGCTCGCCTGGTTCGTCATAGCGATCGCCCCCTACCTGCCGCTCGACAACCACCGGATGGACTACTACCCGTTTCTGGCCTCCGCCGGGATTTCCCTGCTGGCGGGCTGGGGCCTGCAAACGGCGCTGAACCGCAACGCGCGGACGGCGGCCGCGGCGGGCGCCCTCGTCTGCCTCTATCTCGTATCGGCGCTGCCCATCGGCCGCGCGCAAATGTTTTACTACTACGCCCGCGGGCAGCGGGTGAAACCGCTGGTCGCAGGCGTGGTCGAGACGCGCCGGCTGCATCCGGATAAAACGATCTATCTGGCCGGCGTGGACGAACCGTTATTTTGGGGAGCCGTTTACGACCGCCCCTTCCGCCTTTGGAACGTTCGCGACGTTTACCTGCTGCCCGACGCCGGCGACGGCGGAGGCGAGCGCTATCGCTCGGAGAGGCCCCGCTTCGAACGCGCGCCGCAAGAGGCGGAGGAGGCGATCGTTCTGCGCCTCGACGGCGCCCGCCTCGAAGCCGTCGCAAACGACTGAAGGAAACGCAGCGTCATTCCCGAATATCGAAGGCCCGGGCCGTATCCTGGTCGCGGACGATGAGCTTGCCGCCGGAGACCACCGGCAGCGCCCAGGTCCGAAAGTCGCCGCGGCCGATTTCGTGGCGGGCCAACTCCCGATAACCCTCCGGCGCGGCCCGCGCCATGCCCAGAACGCCGTCTTCGCTATACAGGTAGAGCTTGCCGTCGGCGAAGATGACTTGCCCCTTGCCGACGCTGCGGTCCTTCCAAAGCACCTCGCCCGTCTTGAAGTTCATGGCGGTCAGGATGCGGCCGGAGTAGCCGTACAGCACGCCGTCGAGAAGCACCGAGCTGCTGTAGTGATTGCGCATGTCGCGGTTGAAGTAAACCTCCTCCGCGCCGTCTGCGCTGAGCTTGAGCAGCGCGCAGCCCGTGCCGTAGTCGCTCGACACAAAGACGTGGTTGTCGTGAAAGATCGGCGTCGCGACATTTGCGGTGCCGTTGGCCGCGCCGTTGTAGCGCCAGAGCAACTCGCCGTTTTCGGCCAGCAAACCGACCGCGCCCTCGCCCGTGAACAGGATGTATTGCCGCACGCCGTCGACTTCGACCGCGATCGCCGAGGAGTAACCGGCCTCGTCGCTTTGCGACTTCCAGATGAGCTTGCCGTCGTTCTTGTCGAGAGCCGCCACGGAGGCGCCCCGGCCGCCCGGATTGACGATGACCTTGCCGTCGTCGATCAAGGGCGATTCGCTGATGCCCCAGCGGATGTTCGACGCCCGGAAGCGGTCGAGCAGATTGCTCTCCCAGACCTTTTTGCCGCTCGCGGCCTCGATGCAGATGAGGTTGCCCCCGGCGCTGAGCGCATAGACGCGGTCGCCGTCCACGGTGGGCGTGCCGCGCGGACCGCCGCCGCGGCGTTCGCTGTAGCCGCGTCCGTTGGGGACTTCCCAGAGTTTCTTGCCGGTCGCCTCGTCGACGGCGATCACGTACTGCCTGCCCGCGCGCTGCCCCTGGGTAAACAGCCGTCCGCCGGAAACGGCGAACGAGGCGAAACCTTCGCCCAGGCCGGCGGCGGTCCAAAGCTGCCGCGGACCGCCTTCGGGCCAACTGTCCGCCAGCCCCGTCTCGCTCGATATTCCAGTGCGGTCGGGTCCTCTCCATTGACGCCACTGCGCAGCGAGCGTCAGCGGAACAAGCAGAAAGAGCGCAAGCAGGCAACGGAGCATGTTCTCAGTTTAATCAACGCCGCGCAGTTGCGGGCCGCATGGACTCACAGGACAACCCGCTCCTCGTAAACGCCGAACGCATCCCGCAGCGCATCGGAGATCTCGCCCACCGTGGCCTCCGCCTCGACCGCCGCCAGGATCGCCGGCATCAGGTTTTCGTGCGCATGCGCGCGCACTGACAGCGCATCCAACGCGGCGGAAACGGCGGCCCGGTCACGCCGGGAGCGGAACGCGGCGATCTCGGCGGCGCGCCGGCGTTCCTGCTCGGCGTCGATGCGCAGCGTCGGCGCCGTCTCCTCGCGTTCGACGCGATAGGCGTTGACGCCCACGATCTTTTGGGCGCCCGTCTCGATCTTGCGCTGCAATGCGTAGGCCGAATCCTGGATCTCGCGCTGGACATAGCCTTGCTCGATGGCCGCGACCATGCCGCCGAGCGCGTCGATCCGTTCGATGTAGGCCAGGGCCTGCTCTTCGAGCTCGTCGGTAAGCCCCTCGATGCAATACGCTCCGCCCAGCGGGTCGACCGTATTGACGACGCCGGTTTCATGAGCGATGACCTGCTGGGTGCGCAGGGCAAGAGTGGCCGCTTCTTCGGTAGGCAGCGCCAACGCCTCATCGAGCGAGTTGGTGTGCAGGGATTGCGTTCCGCCCAAAACCGCGGCCAAAGCCTGAAGCGTAGTGCGCACGACGTTGACCTTGGGCTGCTGCGCGGTGAGGCTCGACCCGGCGGTCTGCGCGTGGAAGCGCAGTTTCATGGCGCGCGGTTCGCGGGCGCCGAAGCGCTCTTTCATCAACCGGGCGTAGAGCCTGCGGGCGGCGCGGAACTTGGCGATCTCCTCCAGAAAATTGCGGTCGCAGCTAAAAAAGAACGAGAGCCGCGGCGCGAAGACATCGACCGCGAGCCCGGCGCTTGCCGCGGCTTCGACGTAGGCGATCGCGTTGCCGAGGGTGAAGGCCAACTCCTGCGCCGCCGTGGCCCCGGCCTCGCGCATGTGATAGCCGCTGATCGAGATGACGTTCCAGCGCGGAGCCTCGCAAGCCGCCCAAGCGAACAAATCGGTAACGATGCGCAGCGACTCCCGGGGCGGATAGATGTAGGTTCCCCGGGCAATGTATTCCTTGAGAACGTCGTTCTGAACGGTTCCGCGCAAGGCGTCCGCGGCCGCCCCTTGTTTCTTCCCGGCGGAGACGTATAGAGCGAGCAGAATCGCCGCCGTCGCGTTGATCGTCATCGACGTCGAGACCCGATCGAGAGGGATGCCCGCGAAGAGCTGCTCCATATCGGCGATGGACGAGACGGCGACGCCCGCGCGCCCGACCTCGCCGAGCGCCTGCGGATGGTCGGAATCGTAGCCCATTTGCGTCGGCAGATCGAAGGCGACGGAAAGCCCCGCGGCGCCGCGCGCGATCAGGCTGCGGTAGCGCTCGTTCGACTGCCGGGCGTTGCCGTAGCCGGCGTATTGGCGCATGGTCCAGAGGCGGTCGCGGTACATGCCGGAGTGGATGCCGCGCGTATAGGGAAACTCGCCCGGAAGGCCGATGTCGGGGTCTTCGGCCGGCTGCTTGAGCGGATACAGCGCCTTCATGTCAAAAAGCTGCCTTCATATCAAAAAGCTGCCTTCATGCCAAAAAGCTTGCCGGGGTCAACGCTCGCGCGCGATTTTCTTCGCCCGCCGGAACGAAGTGTAGCCGAACCACGCCCACATCAACGCGCCGCCGCCGGAGAGCAGCAGCCGCCCGAAGCTGTCGGGAAGCGAGCGGTACGCTTCGATGAAACCGTAGGGGCTGAAAATGAACAGCGCGGCGAAGACCCAGTAAACGAAGCCGACCACTTCGAGGCCGAGCTCGCGAGCGATGGAGAGCAAGCGCGGCAGCGAACCGCTCAGAGCGCTCAACCCGGCCCTGGCCGCCTTCAGCAAGCGCATACCAAATGCTATCAAGACCGCCGCGGATGTTGGCACGGCGCCGCCCGCGGCGAACGGGCGGCAAGACGGCGCCGCGGGTAAAATCGGATTGCGGCGTTCCGTTTGGACCATGCCTTATTACGCGCACACAGCCGAAACGAAAACAGGGGAACGGCTAAGTCGAGAGCACTGGCAACCGCTGGCCGAACATCTGCGCAACGTCGCGGAACGAGCCGGGCAGTTCGCCGCCCCGCTCGGCTTCGCCGACGCTGCCGAACTGGCCGGCCTGCTTCACGACCTGGGGAAGTACCGAGAGCCCTTTCAGGAGTATCTGGCGGGCAAACGCTCGGAGTCTGTTGCAACCCATCATGCGGTGTACGGCGCCGCTCTGGCTTTCGAACGGAAGTGGCCGGGACCGGCATTCGCCATTGCCGGACACCATGCGGGATTGCATGACCGGAATGCTTTACAGGAATTGGTTTGCGGAAAAAAATACGACGCCACAAATCGGCTCATTTCTCCGGTGCAGCGGTTTGAAGCGGAACTGGGAACAATTCCTGACGCGCTAAGCGAACCTGAATTCGCCAATCCCTCGGAAGACACGGCCGGCACGGAATTCTATGTGCGGATGTTGTTTTCCTGCTTGGTGGATGCGGATTTCCTGGATACGGAACAATTTAACATTCGCCGGGAACGGCGTTCGGCGAAGCTGGACGCCTCGTTGCTGCTGGAGCGGCTGCAAGCTCACCGGGGCAAGTTCGATTCGTCCGGCGAACTCAATCGGTTGCGCAACAGGGTATTCGCAGACTGCTTGGCGCAGGCGGCTGAGCCGGCCGGCTTCTTTTCTCTGACCGTTCCGACCGGCGGGGGCAAAACGCTTTCGAGCATGGCCTTTGCCCTGGAACATGCGCGGCGGCATGGCAAGCAGCGTGTGATAGTAGTGATTCCTTATCTATCAATCATCGAGCAGAACGCCGCCACATACCGCAAAGCGCTCGACCCCGAAGACGACGGCATCGTGATTGAGCATCATTCGGCAGTAGCCGCAAAGGTTGACGAGAAGGAGCAAGCCCGCCCCCCGGAGGAATTGGCGGCAGAGAATTGGGACGCTCCGATCATTGTCACCACCTCGGTGCAGTTCATTGAGTCCCTCTTTGCCAATCGCGCCTCCAAGTGCCGGAAGCTGCACAACATCGCGGACTCCGTGGTGTTGCTGGATGAAGTGCAGACGCTGCCTTCGCATCTACTCAATCCGCTCCTGCACGTACTGCGCGATCTTGGAAAGCACTATCGCACGAGTTTTGTTTTCGCTACTGCAACCCAACCGGCTTTTAGGCGCAGCGCATCGCTGCCGCATGGTTTCGAGGCGCATGAAGTAAGAGAAATCGCATCGCAACCCACCGAGTTGTTTCAGAAGCTGGGCCGAATAGCATACGAGATACGATCCGCGGAAAGCGATTGGTCGGAACTGACCGAGGAATGGGCGAACGCCCCTCAAGTCTTGGGCGTGGTGAATACGCGCAAGCAGGCGTCCGAGTGGTGGGGACTGTTGCGTGAGCAAAAATTAAAAGGCGTGTTGCATCTTTCCTCGGCCATGTGCGCCGAGCACCGGACCAAGGTTCTGGCGGAAGCGCACCGGCGTTTGGAAAGCGACCAACCGTGCCGGCTGGTAGCCACGCAGGTAGTAGAAGCTGGGGTGGATATCGACTTCCCGTTGGTTTACCGCGCCTTGGGGCCGCTGGATTCGATTGTGCAGGCGGCCGGCCGCTGCAACCGGGAAGGACGTCTTCCCGGCAAGGGGCGCGTGGTGGTGTTCCGGCCAACGGACGCCAAGCTGCCCGGCGGCGTGTATCGCGTAGCCACGGACATTGCGGCGCGATTGCTTGATCGGTTGTCCACGGAGGATTTATCCGGCGAACCGGAACTGTTCGGACGTTATTTTGGCGAGATCTTTGAGGATGTGCCTACGGATCATCAACGCCGGTGGGAGTGCTCCATTCAGGAAGACCGAGAGCAATTACGTTTCCGTGAAGTGGCCCGTAAAGCCAAGGTAATTACCGACGATACCCAAGCTGTTATTGTTCCAATGGATGAGGCTTTGAAAAAAGTGGACGCAATCCGGAAACGTGACCCGGTGGACGGCTTGCGCTTGACTCGAGAGGATTTACGCGCTCTCCAACGCTTTACGGTGAATCTACGTTGGCATGACTTCCGGAAGCTCGATACAATGGAGCTGTTGCGCCCGCTGTTGCCCGGTATAGAACTGAGAGTGCTGCATAAGGCAGCTTATCACGAACATCTCGGGGTGGTAATCGACCAACGCCCAACCGAGGATTTCCTGCCATGAAAAATAACTGCGTACATATTAGAGTCTGGGGAGATTGGGCCTGTTTCACTCGTCCTGAAATGAAAGTGGAGCGCGTCAGCTATCCGGTCATGACTCCCTCGGCTGCTCGGGGCATCCTGGAGGCTGTCTTCTGGGAGCCGCAAGTTTACTACCTCGTTGCCGCCATCCGGGTAGTACAGCGAGGCCGTTGGGCCTCGATTCGGCGCAATGAAGTACAATCGGTCATCAGCCTTCGCAATGTCGGCCAGTGGATGGCGAACCCGAAAAAATTCTCTCCCATCAAGGCCGGGGGCGGCGCGCCTGACGGCACTCAGCGCAACATGTTGGCGCTGCAGGAGGTGGAATACATCGTCAGCGCCGAGATGCGCCCCACGCGATTGGCGGATCGCAAGACCGACACGCCGATGAAATATTTGGCTGAATTCAAGCGCCGCGCCCAACAAGGCAAGTGCTTCCACAGGCCCGCCTTGGGCATGCGTGAATTCGCGGCGGATTTCGACTGGGTGGACGATCCCCAAGCTACTCTGGAGCAGCGAGCTGCTGAGCTTGGCGCCAATTGGCAGCCGATCGACGAGGACTTGGGTTTGATGCTCTACGATGTTTTCCCACCAAAGGCGCGCGCTACCGGCTTCCGTTGGAAAGGCCCCGATGAACTGGGGTCCAAGCCCAAGAAGAGCACCCCGCGTTTCATCGGTAAGTCAGCCCAACCCCAAGCATGTTTCTTTCGCGCCAAGATCAAGGATTCCATTTTGGTTTGTCATCCCGATGCAATCGAAATTCTCGAACCCTAGGGGAGCCGATCATGTTGTTGCAACACTTGAACGACTTTGCGAACAGCCGAAAACTTTTCGATAACTTGGCCTTTAGACCTAAAGCAGTGAGATGGATCATCACGCTGGACGATGCGGGCAAGCTCGAAGGACGGGGCCTTGTGGAAACCGAGGGAGAAAAGAGACGCGGCAAGGAATTCGATTGTCCGCAAACCATGGGAGCAAAGAACTCTGGAGGAATGGCTGAATTCATAGCGGACAACATCACGGCCGTATTCGGTCTCGATACGGATCCGGAAAAGTCCATGCCTGAAAATACTCGGGAGAAGAGAAACCGTAACAATCGCTGTAAATACGATAACTTCTGGAAACAGATCGAACAAGCTTGCGAGGAAACAGACAGTCAAGCACTCAGGTGTCTGTTGAGTTTCAAGCCCGAACCGGGACAGCCGCCGGATTTTTTGCGCTGCGGAGTTAGTTCCAAAAACAAACCCGGGGAGGAACCTGCTTGGTGGATCACCAAAGCCGATGGTCAGGAAGTCCGGCTGGGTCCGGATAACTTCTCCTTCCGCGTGGGAGGACAATTGCTACTGGAGGACGAAACTCACATTCGACCCTTTTGGCGGAAGCAATTTGAAAAAGAAAATAAAGACCGTGAAGAGGATGCTCCCCGCGGCCTTTGCCTGGTTACCGGCGAGAGTAATCGACCTCTTGCGCTGACCCATAATCCCAAAGTGCAGGGCGTACCCAATACGATGTCCGGCGCAGCACTTGTTTCGTATGAAAAGAGCGCTCCGGCCTTCTCTTCCTACGGGTTTCGGCAAAGCCTCAATGCCCCAACTTCAATTCAAGCGGCTACCGCCTACTGCAAAGCGTTGAACTGGATGCTGCATCGCGAGGATCATTCCATCCTCCTGGGGCAGGCATCGTGCTGCTTTTGGACTCAAAACGAAACGGACGCCACCAGTTCCTGGGGCGCATTGCTCAAGCAAGCCGATCCCAAGGCGGTAGCGGACTTCCTGAAGTCCCCATGGGGCGGGCGAGAGCGCGAGATACTGCAGCGGGAGCAATTTCACGCCGTCACATTAGCGGGTAACAGCGGGCGGGTCGCCGTACGCCACTGGATGCAGGTCACGCTCGATAGCGCCGAAAAAAACCTGCGGCGATGGTTCAGAGACCTCGATCTTAAGCCTTTGCGCCCACCTTCCGGCAAGGAAAACATGCCGCCGTTAGCCCTGTTCCGACTGGCCTGTGCTACGGTGCGCGAGGCGAAGGATTTGCAGCCGGAAGTGACCGCTCAGTTGTTCCGCGCTGCACTGGAAGGTACTGCGCCCTCGCTCACCTTGCTGCATCCCGTGCTGAACCGCCTGCGTGTCGATATAGCTCGCGATGGCGGGATGGCATTACTGAACCACTCCCGGTTCGCCTTGGCGAAGCTCATTCTAAACCGAAACCGAAAGGACAACATCATGGAAATTCCCGAACGACAAAATGCGGATGCGGGAGATGCCGCCTATCAATGCGGGCGGCTGCTCGCCGTACTCGCCGAAGCTCAGGCCAAAGCGCATGACTATAAGCTCAAAGGCCCCGGCGTTGTCGAGCGCTACTTTGGAACCGCCATGACGTCGCCGGCATCCGTATTCCCTACCCTTCTCAGACTCAACCGCCATCATCTCGACAAAATCCGCAAATCCGACAAATATGAAGGACCCGATCGCTTTCTCGATCTCGATAAAACCATTCAAGACGTGTTTACAAAATTCAACTGCTTCCCACGCACGTTGAACTTGCATGCGCAAGGGCGTTTTGCCATCGGCTTTTACCAACAAAAAGCCCGTGATCGCGCCACCCGCTAAGCGGCCAAAAAAACCAACAAGGAGAAATAGAATCATGGACAAAAACACCTGCATTCTCAAGAATCGACACGACATTTTTCTGCTCTTCGATGTCGTCAACGGAAACCCCAACGGCGACCCCGATGCCGGCAACATGCCTCGCCTCGATCCCAACACCAATCGCGGCATCGTCTCTGACGTGTGCCTCAAGCGTAAAGTGCGCAACTTCGTTGAAATATTCCCGCCTCAACGCGCGGGAAACAAGGCAAACGGCTACAATTTGCTGGTAAGGCAAGGCGCCGTACTCAACAACGAAATCAACAAGGGCATTGAGGGAAGCCGTGAAAGTTTAGCTCCGAACGCCTCCAAACCAAAACAGCAGGAAGCCACCATGAAATGGATGTGCCGCGAGTTTTTCGATGTCCGCACATTCGGCGGCGTGATCTCTACCGGTACCGGTGACGACATCATGAAGGGCTCCGCATGGGGCCAAGTGCGCGGGCCGGTGCAGTTTACCTTCGGCCGGTCGTACCATCCCATCACCCCGCTGGAGATATCCATCACCCGCTGCGCCGTGACCAAAGAAGAGGATGCCGGGAAGGAACGAACCATGGGCAACAAGCACATCGTGCCCTATGCCCTCTACGCCGCCAAGGCCTATGTATCTCCCGCCTTTGCCGAGCGCACCGGTTTCACCGACGCCGACCTTGAGATTTTCTTCGATGCGCTCAACCACATGTTCGAGCACGACCGCTCCGCCGCCCGCGGCGAGATGACGGTGCGCGGCATCTACGACTTCGAGCACGTCGGTACGCAACATGAGAACAACGCCGAGCAAAACAGGAGAGAAGCTCGTCTCGGTTGCGCCCATGCCCACAAGCTTTTCGCAGGCATGGAGGTAAAGCTAAAGGATGTCGAGTTCCCCCAATCCTTCGCCGATTACGACGTAATTTGCCGTTGGGAAGACACCGACCTGCCTTGCGGCGTGAAGTTGCACAAGCGTCATGAGTGAATTCGTCACCCAGCCTATTCACTCATTCGATGGCGGAGAGAGCATCGCCCCGCTCTCCGCTATCAACCAGTATCTCTATTGCCCTCGTCGAGCAGCCCTGATTCACGTCGAAGGTGTCTTTACCGATAACGAGCACACCGTGATCGGGAGTCAACTCCACGAGCAGGCCGACGTTCCCGGCTATGAAACGACCCGAGGCGTAACCCTGCTGCGCGCGCTGCCCGTCTGGTCGGAGCGGCTCCGGCTCAGCGGCAAGTGCGATATCGTCGAGCGCCGGCCCGACGGCTCGCTGACGCCGGTCGAATACAAAAAAGGCAGACGCCGCAAGTTCGACAACGACGACGCCCAGCTTTGCGCGCAAGCCCTGTGCCTGGAAGAAATGTTCGGGCGGAACATCCCGCGAGGCTTCATCTTTCATGCGGCCGGCCGCCGACGCCGGGAAGTGACGTTTACAAAGGACCTGCGCAGCCTCGCCGAACAAGCCGCCGCCGCCGTGCATCGGCTCATCGAAGAGGAACGGGTTCCGCGAGCAGTCCGCAAGCCCCAATGCTCGCAATGTTCGCTTTTCGACGATTGCCTCCCCGAGATCGCCTGCGCTCCGCCCGCGTTGGCGCGGGCCGGCCGGGAGGCGTTCGACACCGCCGATTAGAGATTGTCCGACTCCGCGCGGGGCGCAGCGATGCATCATGGCCGTCATCCGGAACACTCTTTATCTGACGACGCCGAAAACCGTGGTGCTCAGGGATCACCTGACGCTCCGGGTCGAAATCGAAAAGCAAACCCGCTTGACCATCCCGATTCACCATCTGGAAAGCATCTGCGCGTTCGGGCAAGTCACGGTTACGCCTGCGGCGATGGCGCTGTGCTGGGACCACCAGGTAGCAGTGCATTACCACACCGAGAACGGCTATCTGTTGGCGCAGGTCTTGGGCAGCGGCGACACCCGTTATTTGCTGCGCCGGGATCAGTATGCCGCGGCGGACAGCCCGCAGGACGCATCGCGCCTGGCGCGGCAGTTCGTTGCCGGGAAGCTGCAAAACGCGCGCTCCAATCTCTTGCGGGCCGGTCGGGAAGCCGACGGCGATTCGGACCGCCGGGAGTTGGCCGGCGCCGCGGCCGAATTGGCCCGGCTGATCCGCCGGCTCGGCAACGCCTCGGCTGCCGCCGGGGACCGCGGACTCCGGGAGACGCTCGACCCGATCAGGGGATTGGAAGGTTTGGGCGCCAAGGTATATTTCTCGGCATTCCCCTACATGCTCAAACAACAACGGGAGGACTTTCGGTTTGCGACCCGCACGAGACGGCCGCCCAGGGACCGGATGAACTGCCTGCTTTCCTTCATCTATGCCCTGGTCCGCCATGACTGCCTGGCCGCGTTGACGACGGCGGGACTCGACCCTTATGTCGGTTGGCTGCATGCGACGCGCGCGGGGAGGCCGGCTTGCGCCTTGGACCTGATGGAAGAATTCCGTCCCTGTTTGGCGGACAGATTGGCGTTAACCCTGATCAATCGCCGGCAGGTTGAATCCGGGCATTTTCGCGACCGAGAAGGCGGCGCCGTCGAATTCACCGACCGGGGCAGGAAAGAAGTCATCCGGGCTTGGCAACAGCGCAAGCAAACGGAAGTCAAACACACCCTGTTCCAACAAAAAATCCGCTTGGGGCAAGTCTTCGGCATTCAAGCCAAGTTATTGGCTCGAAAACTCCGCGGCGATATCCCCGACTATATCCCCTTCATTCCAAAATAATGTTTGTCCTGATTGCATACGACGTTTCGACCGCCGACAAACCCGGACAAAAACGACTGCGCCGGGTGGCGCGAGCTTGTGAGGATTACGGCGTACGGGTTCAGAAGTCGCTTTTCGAATGCCGGGTAGGAAAAGGCGAGTGGGCGGCGCTCAGGAATCGCCTGCTGCAGGAAATCGATTTGAAGCAGGATTCTCTCAGGTTCTACCGCCTGGAGGAAGCCGCCGGAAAGGAGACGGAGCATCACGGGATCGAAGAACCCGTGAACTTCGACGCGCCACTGATCTTGTAACATGCGCGAAACCCAGGCAACGGAGTTTTTGCCGCGTATTCGCGCAACCGGCAAGTAACTGCACGGTAACGGGTTATCGCGTTTATTGACAGCCGAATCGGAAATTCATGACAATCGTTTGGCCGCATCGCGCATCCGCCTGCATAACCCATTGGTATGCCTTCGGTTACGGCAGTCGGCATCTCCCCTTGCTTCGGCGGGGGGAGCGGATTGAAACTCCGCACCGCCGCCGCCCGATAATCACGCTGCGGCCATCTCCCCTTGCTTCGGCGGGGGGAGCGGATTGAAACAGGGTATGCCCCGGTCCCGTCGCGGCGATCTCGTCATCTCCCCTTGCTTCGGCGGGGGGAGCGGATTGAAACACTTGGGACGGCTACGACTGGATCCCCGACGAACATCTCCCCTTGCTTCGGCGGGGGGAGCGGATTGAAACACTTGGGACGGCTACGACTGGATCCCCGACGAACATCTCCCCTTGCTTCGGCGGGGGGAGCGGATTGAAACACCTAGTCCCCCGTCTCCGGCGCCGACGGCGGCGATCTCCCCTTGCTTCGGCGGGGGGAGCGGATTGAAACTAACGCCGACAACCGCCCGGCGCGGCACTTCCGCATCTCCCCTTGCTTCGGCGGGGGGAGCGGATTGAAACTGGCTGAAGGGATCGGGAGCGATCCATTCTGTGAATCTCCCCTTGCTTCGGCGAGGGGAGCGGATTGAAACAGCCCGGCAAGCGCCGCCGTCACCGGGAGTATCAGATCTCCCCTTGCTTCGGCGAGGGGAGCGGATTGAAACCACGAATGGTTTCACGCACTTGACGCCTGGGCGGGATCTCCCCTTGCTTCGGCGGGGGGAGCGGATTGAAACTCTTGAAACTTTTGTCGTTGTGTTGGTTTGCGCGATCTCCCCTTGCTTCGGCGGGGGGAGCGGATTGAAACATCACCGACATCGTATTCCCGGGGTTGTTCTCGGATCTCCCCTTGCTTCGGCGGGGGGAGCGGATTGAAACCGTCCAACCCTGCGGCGACGACTTCCACGCTGCGCATCTCCCCTTGCTTCGGCGGGGGGAGCGGATTGAAACTATATGGCGCCGGAGCGTTGGCTAGACGATTGCGGATCTCCCCTTGCTTCGGCGGGGGGAGCGGATTGAAACATTGTCGGCGCTACCGATGCAGGCGCCGGCTGGACATCTCCCCTTGCTTCGGCGGGGGGAGCGGATTGAAACCACGAAGATTGACTCTACGACCTGTCCACGGCTGTATCTCCCCTTGCTTCGGCGGGGGGAGCGGATTGAAACTTCAATTTGCAGGGCATGGGCCCGCTCTGGGCGCATCTCCCCTTGCTTCGGCGGGGGGAGCGGATTGAAACCCCGACCGGCGCCGCGCCGGTCGCCTGGGGTATAGATCTCCCCTTGCTTCGGCGGGGGGAGCGGATTGAAACACGATTGCCATGCGGCCCGACACGCTGGCCGCCAGCTCATCTCCCCTTGCTTCGGCGGGGGGAGCGGATTGAAACGCCAAACTCCACGTCGGCAAGCCAGGCGTCGCGCGTCATCTCCCCTTGCTTCGGCGGGGGGAGCGGATTGAAACTCGAGACCGAGCCGGGCGATGACTTCCGGCGAAAGATCTCCCCTTGCTTCGGCGGGGGGAGCGGATTGAAACGACAAGTTGACCGGCCCGGCAAAGCGCGTCGGAACGGATCTCCCCTTGCTTCGGCGAGGGGAGCGGATTGAAACAGCGATAGCTACCTGGTGCAGATGGTCGGCCCGTTCATCTCCCCTTGCTTCGGCGAGGGGAGCGGATTGAAACCCTTCGCTTTAAGTCGCTTTAAGTCGCGTTCCTTCGCATCTCCCCTTGCTTCGGCGAGGGGAGATGATTGAAACGACTATCGCAGTGATTCAACGATGCCTGCCGCGGGGCGCGGGCTTGGCCGCCTGCATTGAGCGCTTGCGGCCGGTCTTGCGCCGCGTAGGTCTTGGGGCGGTTTCGGGCGGCGCCAACAGCCGCCGGACCTCCGCGGGCCGCAGTTCCCTGGCCTTCCCCGGCGGCAGATTGCCGAGCGTCAGCGGCCCGATGCGCACCCGGCGAATCTTCTCCACCAGAAAGCCGATGCTCTGGAACATGCGATGGATTTGGCGGTTCCGCCCCTCCGCAAGCTCAACTTCGTACCAGGGGTTTTTCGCGCGCCGCAGCGGCCTGACCGCAACGGGGACGGCGAGCCGTCCGTCGAGCCGCACGCCGCTCCTCAGCTTGTCGATCTGCTCGGCCGAGGGAGCGCCGCTGACCTTCACCTCGTAGGTTTTCGTAATGCCGTTCTTGGCGGAGAGGATACGGTGGGCAAAATCGCCGTCGTCGGTGAGCAGCAGCAAGCCTTCGGTGTTGTAGTCGAGCCGTCCGACCGGGTAGAGGCCCTTGCGCGCGCGCTTGTCGAGCAGGTCCATCACGGTGCGCCGGCCTTCGGGGTCGCTGGTCGTCGCCACGCACGCCTTGGGCTTGTTGACGGCGAAGTAGCGGCGCTTTGCCGCGGATTCGAGAACCTTGCCGTCAACGCGGATGCGGTCGCCGGCCGGGTCGGCTTTCACGCCCGGCGTCGTGACGATCTCGCCGTTCACGCTCACTCGGCCGGAGGCAATCAACTCTTCGGCCTTGCGCCGCGAAGCGACGCCGGCGCCGGCGATAATCTTTTGCAGTCGTTCCGGCATTTCGAGAGCGCTCGCGCCGGCGGCCGGGTCCTACGACTCGACGCCGGCGCCTGCGGCTTCCGCCGGGGGGCGCGGAGCGGTTTCTTCCGCGGGCGTTTCGACGTTATCTTCGCCGAGCGCGGCGCGGCTGAGCTCCTCTATTTCCTTGAGGCTCGGCAACTCGGTCAGGTCGTTCAGGCCGAATTGCACCAGGAAGTCTTTCGTCGTCTTGTACTGCATCGGACGGCCGATGACTTTCTTGCGGCCCGCGGCCGCGATCAGCCGATGCTTCAGCAGCGTATGAATGACGCCCGCCGCGTTGACGCCGCGCACGGCCTGGATTTCGGGAACGGTAACCGGCTGCTTGTAGGCAACGACGGCCAGCGTTTCGAGCGCCGGAAGCGACAGCCTCAACTTGGGCCGCAGCGTTTTCGCGAAGGCTTTGACGGCCTCGTGATGCTCCGGCTTGGTGAACATCTTGTAACCGCCGGCGACCGCCCGAATCTCGATTCCGCGGCCGGCCGAGCGGTAGGACGCGATGAGCCGCTCCAAGTCTTCCTTGACCAGGGAAGCAGGCAGGCCCAGACCCGCGGCCAAGTCGGCGATTGCCGGAGGATCGTCCGCCGCATAGATCACGGCTTCGAGCAGAGCTTGCCGCTCTTCGGGGCCGGGCGCGACCGCGGGCAGCATCCGCCGGCCGGCAGGGGTTGCCGCGGCCGCGGCGGCCGGCGTCCCGCCGCTCACGATCGGCGCCCCCCGTCGATAACAGGGAACACTCCGGCATCGTTGAACGCCGCGTCGAACATCTTGTGCTTGCGCATCACGATATCGCCGAAAACCTCCGACTGGCTCAAGACGACCGCCCGCGCCTTGGCCAACTCCAGCAACGCCAGAAACGTAGCCACCAGGGCGCGGCGGCCCGGTTGCCGCAAAAACACACTGCGAATGGAGATCGGGCGGTCTTCGCTCATCAATAAATTCTTCAGATAGGCAATGCGGCCGGTGACGGAAACCTCCTCTTCCTCGACCTCGAACGTGGGACGGCTCTTGAAACGCGCCAGGACTTCCTCGAACGTCTGCACGAGATCGAACAAGGTGGTCTCCAGTCCCGGTTCTTCATCGTCTTCCGCGGCGAACTCTTCCGGCGGCGGGACGGACCAGACGTTTTCTTCGACGACGCGTTTGTGCCTGAGCATTTGCGCCGCCTGCATGAACTTTTCGCGGTCGAGCAACTGTTGCACGAGCTCTTCCCGCGGGTCTTCGCGCTCATCGGGCGGAATGGTCGGATCCGCGGGCAGCAGCAACTTCGACTTGATCTGAATCAGAGTCGCGGCCATCAAGATGAACTCGGCGCCGAACTCGACGTTCAACTCTTCCGCGCGGCGAATGCAACCGAGATATTGATCGGTGATTTTGGCGATGGGGATGTCGAAGACATCGACGCGGTGCTTGCGGATCAAGTCCAGCAGAAGGTCGAGAGGCCCCTCGAATTCTTCGATGCTGACGTCGTAAGCGGAAGGCTCGCGCTCCGCCGGCGGCGCCGCGCCTCCGGCCGCCGCGGCCGCGCCGGCCGGCGCCGGGGTTTCCTTGCGGTCAGGCTCAGGGCGGCCCGCGGTCATATCTCTTTGAGCTTGCGGCTGACTTGCATGGTAATACGCTCGACGATCGCCGGCATCGCCGCGGTCAAGACCTCATCGACGGCCTGGCGAATCTCGCCTTCCACAATCCGTTCCCGCTTGCCGATGAGCGTTTCTTCGACGAGATGCGTGAGCGGATCTACGGCCGGGGCGGCGGCAACGTGCGCGCGGCCG
This sequence comes from uncultured Bryobacterales bacterium, assembly GCA_958295955.1. Taxonomy (GTDB): domain Bacteria; phylum Acidobacteriota; class Terriglobia; order Bryobacterales; family UBA6623; genus CATQHP01. The sequence goes on from OY282420.1 coordinate 1,066,542, forward strand.
CCGCCGAGCAATTCGTTCACGGCGTTGAGCAGGCCGTCCGCGTCGAGGGGCTTTTGCAAGACCGCATCGAACCCCGCGGCGCCGGCGCTCTCGCGGTCGAAGGGGTCGAGCGGGCCGGCGAGCATCACGACGCGCACGTCGGCCAAGCCGGGGTCCGCGCGGATGCTGCGGCACACGGCGAGACCGTCGGCGCGCGGCATCTTCGTGTCGAGCAAGACCAGGTCGGGCTTGGCGTCGCGGAGACGGCGCAGGGCGGCCTCCCCGTCGGAGACGCCGCTGACGCGGTGCCCCTCCGGAGCAAGGATCGCCTCGGCCATGTGCTGGGCGTGCGGATTGTCGTCCGCGATGAGTATGTCGGCCACGCGAACTCTATTGCGGCTGCTCTTGTTGGGGCCGGTTCCTGCGCGCGTCCGGCTCGGTGTCGAGAGCGCTCGGGCCGGAGATGGTTTCCACCGACACCTCGGCGCTGGGCTGCGCGCCCGCCGCCGCCCCGGCCGCGGTGCGGATGCCGGGGGGCGTGCGCGGCATGAGCGTGGTCATCATCGGGTCGCCGGCCTTGGCCGCCAAGCCCAGGTCGGGTTTCCCGGCGAACATCCCCCAGAAACTGCCGATGCGGCCCCTATAGACACGGTTCTCCACGTTGTACTTGTGCAGCTTGAAACGCTCGGGGTCGGCCTCGGGAATCTCCCGGCCCATCGCCGACAACCGCTGCTTGGCCTCTTCGACGTAGGGGCTCAGCGGATAACCGCGCACGATCTGCCGATACGCGCCCACCTCCTGCTCCTCGAAGTTGTCGCCCAACTTCTGGTACGTCGAGGCGAGCTCCCATAACGTTTCGTCGGCTCTGCTGAAGAGCGGATAGTGCTCCGACACCGCCTGCAGCCGGTTCGCGCCGGCGCGGAAACTGCCTTTGCCGACATAAAACTTTCCGACGCGGTATTCGCCCTCGGCGATCAATTCCTGGACATTGCGCAGAAGCTGCTCGGTATCTTGCCGGAACACGCTGTTGGGATGGCGCAGCAACAGTTGCCGGCACTCCTGATCGGCGCGGATGGCGTGGCGGTTGTCGCGGTCGGGCTTCTGCAGTTGGTTGTAGTGGATTTGGCAGATCTTGAGTTGGGATTCGGCGGCTTCTTCCATGTTGGGGAAGAAGGTAATGAAGTCCTTGTACTCCGCCTCGGCCTGCGCCAGCGCGCTGGAAGTGCCTTCCCTGTACCAACTGTCGGCGATGGCCAGCTTGGCTTTGGCGATGTACTCGCTGTCGGGATAGGTGTTGATCAGCGTTTGCAGCGTGATGCGGGCCAGCTCGTACTTGTGCTTCTCGATGTTTTCGATGGACTTGTCGAACAGTATCTTGTCCGGCTGCTGCGAGTTGTTGGCGATGGGGTTGTCGTAGGGACTTCGCCCGCAGCCCGCCGCGAGCAACAAAACCAGGCCGAGAGCAGCCGCGAGAAACTTCATTTCGGTACGCATTGCTTTATTCTACTCTGCCCGATACGGAGATGCCGCGGGGCAAGTTCAAGCGCCGGGCGCGGCTCTCGCCGGCGCCGACAACTCCACAGGCGGGGCGAGTTAATGCACCGTGCGCGTCTTGTTGTTCACGTAGTCCGCCAGCAGATATCGGCCGAGCGTATGCGGCGTGGTGAAATATGCCTTGCCGCGGCAAATTTCAGTAATTTTGCGAATGAACCGCACCAGGGCGTAGTCCCGCGCCAGCATGAACGTGTTGATCGCGATGCCCTGGCGCTTGCACCTGTGGACTTCATCGAGCGTTTGGCCGATGACCAGCGGGTCGAGGCCGAACGGGTTCTTGTAAATGCGTCCGTCGGGCAGGGTGAGCGCCGAAGGTTTGCCGTCGGTAATCATGACGATCTGCCGCATGTCTTTCCGCCGGCGGTTCAGCAGGCGCCGCGCCAGCGCCAAGCCTTCGCGCGTGTTGGTGTGAAAGGGACCGATGCGGACGCGGGCCAGCCGGGACAAGGGCACGTGCTCGGCCGAATCGTGAAAAAGGACCAGGTCGAGCGTGTCGCCGGGAAACTGCGTGCGGATCAAATGCGCCAACGCCAGCGCCACCTGCTTGGCGGGAGTGAAGCGGTCTTCGCCGTAAAGGATCATCGAATGCGAGCAGTCGAGCATGAGCGCCGTGGCGCAGGAGCTGCGGTACGCCGACTGACGCACCATCAGATCGGCGTATTCCAGGCTCGGCAGCCCCTTGCCGGGACCGCCGCGGCGCAAAGCGTTGGACAACGTGCCGCCGATATCGAGATTGAGGATGTCGCCGAACGCATAGGGCTTCGACGAGCCGGACATTTCGACGCCGGCCGCCTGCTCGCGCGTGTCGTGACTGCCGAAAGACGCTTTGCCCAGCGCGCCGAGCAGGTCTTTGAGAGTCTTGTAGCCGAGGAAATCGAGGCCCTTGTCCGCAAGCTCGAAACGCGCCCCGGCGTTGGGCATGTCGGCTTGCCCGCGCGCGCCGGGGGGCGGCTCGACGCGGCCTCCGTCCGCTGCCTCGGGCCGGTCGATGGCGACGTAGCCGTCGGCGGCGAGGCGCCGCGTCAGGTTTTCGATCAGCCGTTCGATTTCCTCCGGCGGCATCTCGGCAAGCCGCGAGTACATTGCGTCGCGCCGCGCGGGAGCGAAGAGAGCGCCTGCTTCGAGGGCGTCGCGGACGGCTTGCCGCAACTCTTGCAGAGACCGTTCGGGCGGCATCTCGCCCCACGGCATCAACCGGTTTTCGAAGCCCGAGCGCAAGAAGTATTCCGCCAGCGCACGCATGACGTCCTCGGATGAAATGCCGAGGCCGGCGCCGCTGAACTTCGTCCAGTTGACGTATTTCATCGGGCCGCGATCATTCTACCGGATCGGTCCGCCTGCGGCGCCTCAGTTATAGGTTGTGTCGATGTCCGGCACGCCGAAGCCGCCGGGCGCCGCGCGGCGTTTTTCCCGAGCGGCGCGCGGCTTGCGCGCGTAACCGGCTTCTTCGCTGCGGTCGATGCGGCGCTGAGCGTACAGTCCGTCGAGTATGAACTCGCCCGCCGCGGCGCGAATTTCGTTTTCCTCGCGGCCGTTGGGAAGCAGCGTAGCGGCAAGGGCCGACAAACCCTGTATTCCGTCGAGTTGCTCGACGACCGTTGCGGCGCTCGCATCGACGCCGATGCGCAGGCTGCCGCCCATCTCGAACCAGTTGACGACGTTCTCGGTCATGCTTTGCGGGAAGCGCCGCTCGAAGACCCGGCCGACGGCGGCGCGGATCAACTCGCGCGCGACGTGTTCGGCGCCCTTCAACTCGCCTTCGTATTCGAGCTCGAAGCGGCCGGTGACGGAGGGCATGGCCGCGTAAACATCGCCGACGCGGGGCACGGCCAGAGCCTCGCCGGCGGCGAGCGCGCGGCGTTCCGCGTTGGAGACTGCATTTTCGAGACAGGAAATCGACAGCCGCTGCGAGACGCCGGAGCGCTGGTCGATCTTGGCCTCCTCGCGCGCGGCGAACGCGATTTGCTCGACGGTTTCGCGAATGAAGTCGGGAATGAACGTTTGCGTTGAGCCGCCGCGGTCGGCCCAAGCCTCGCGGCGCGTGATTTCAATCGCCTGGCCGACATCGAGCGGGTAGTGCGTGCGAATCTCGCTGCCGATGCGGTCTTTCAGCGGCGTGATAATTTTCCCCCGCGCGGTGTAGTCCTCGGGATTGGCGCTGAAAACCAGGAGAACGTCGAGCGGCAGACGAACGGGATAGCCCTTGATCTGCACGTCGCCCTCTTGCATGACGTTGAACAGCCCGACCTGTATCTTGCTCATCAGGTCGGGCAGCTCGTTAATGGCGAAAATCCCGCGGTTGGCGCGCGGCAGCAGGCCGAAGTGCATCGTCGATTCATCGCCGAGCTCGATGCCGTGCCGGGCGGCCTTGATGGGATCGATATCGCCGATCATGTCGGCGATGGTCACGTCGGGCGTGGCCAGTTTTTCGACGTAGCGTTGCTCGGGCGTCAGATAGGCAATCGGCGTGTCGTCGCCCATTGCAGCTACGGCGTCGCGGCCGGGCTTGCCGATCGGCGCGTAGGGGTTGTCGTGCAATTCGACTCCGGCGATGTACGGCAGCACGGGGTCGAGAAACGCGGTCAGTTGCCGCAGGATGCGGCTCTTCGCCTGGCCGCGCAGGCCGAGCAGAATGAAATTGTGCTTGGCAAGCAGCGCGTTGACGACGTGCGGGATAACGGTGTCGTCGAACCCGACGATACCGGGGAAAAGGGTTTCCCCCGATTGCAGCTTGGCCGTCAGATTCTCGCGAATCTCATCGCGAACGCTGCGCCCGGCAAGCCGCCGCTCGCTGAAGTCGGGATTCCGGCGCAACTCGCCAAGTGTTTTCGGAAGACTCGATGCGGACATGCAGCGTTCGAGAGCATTTTACCCCTTGTCGGCGCGGCGCCGGGGGCGCGCTTGGGGCGCCGCGGCGCGTCCGTGCAATACTTTTCCCCTGGGGACTCGCGCCGTTGCGGGGAAAAGACAATACCATGAAAGTGCGCGAGCGCATAGCTAACGATGCCGAAACAATTTGACGTCGTCGGAGTTGGGCTGAATGCGACCGATTCGCTGCTGATCGTGCCGCAGTTTCCCGCTTACGGAGGCAAGGCGCCGTTCGTGCGAGAGATTCTCTCGCCGGGCGGCCAAGTCGCGAGCGCGATGGTTACGTGCAGCCGGCTGGGCCTCGCCGCGAAGTACATCGGCGCCGTCGGGGACGATGAGCGCGGGCGCATCCAGCTCGAAAGCCTGCGCAAGGCGCGCATCGACATCTCTCACGTGCAGCAGCGCAAAAATTGCCCCAATCAGTCGGCGTACATCGTCATCGACCAGACCACGGGCGAGCGCACGATCCTCTGGCAGCGCCCCGACTGTCTGCGCATTTCTCCCGAGCAGATCGCCCCCGAGCAGATCGCCTGCGCCAAACTGCTGCACATCGACGGCCACGATACGCCGGCGGTGGAGCATGCGGCGCGCATCGCCCGCGAAAACGGCATACCGGTCACCGTGGACGTGGACACCATCTACCGCGGTTTCGACCGCGTCTTGCCTTACGTCGATTACTTGATCGCCAGCACCAATTTTCCCGTGCAATGGACCAGTTTGACCGACCCCTTCCGCGCCCTCGAGCTGATCCAGAAGGAATATGGGATGACCGTCGCGGCGATGACTCTCGGCTCGCACGGGGCGCTGGCTCTGACCAAAGGAAAGTTCCACTATTCCCCGGCGTTCGTGGTCAATTGCAAGGACACGACCGGCGCGGGCGACATATTTCACGGAGCATTCTGCTACGCCATGATCGAGCGCTACTCCATCGACGAAGCGCTGGAGTTCGCCAACGCCATGGCCGCGCTCAACTGCAAAGCGCTCGGCGCCCAGGGAGGCATCGCGTCCGGGAGCGCCGCCCGCCGACTGATCGCCAACGGCGAGCGCCGCTCGAACGCCGATTTCGCCGCCCGCATCGCGCGGATCTGACGAACGCCTTGGGAGGCCGGGCAAGCAATGTTTCCTCTGCGAGACGACGCCCCGCGCGGGGGAACGCCGTTTGTGACCATCGCCCTGATCGCCGTCAACGTTGCGGTTTTCCTGTTCCAAACCTCGCTGTATCTCGAATCTCCCCGGGCGCAGCAGGCATTCATCGAAACGTTCGGTGCGATTCCCGCCCGCGCAAGCGAAGCGTTGGCCGGCCGTTATCCGCTTTTGCCGGGGCTGCTGCCGGTGGTCACGTCGATCTTTCTGCATGGCGGCTGGATGCACCTGATCGGCAATATGTGGTTCCTGTGGATCTTCGGCGACAACATCGAAGACGATCTCGGCCACTGGGCTTATGCGGCGTTTTACTTGGCCTGCGGCGTCCTGGCCTCAACCGCGCACTTCTTTTCCGACCCGGCCTCATACGTGCCCGCCGTCGGCGCCAGCGGCGCGATTGCGGGCGTGATGGGCGCCTATATGCTGCGCTTCCCGTGGTCGCGCGTCACCGTGCTCGTGCCGCTGTTCGTCCTCTTTACGACGTTTCGGGTTCCCGCGTTCCTGATGCTGGGCTACTGGTTCCTCATCCAGTTTGCGAGCGGCGCGGCGAGCTCGGGCGCGGCGGCGACCGGCGGCATAGCCTGGTGGGCGCATATCGGCGGATTCGCCGCCGGCGCCGTGTTGGTCCTGCGCCGCCCGCGCCGCCGACGGCCGGCGGCGGCGCGGTATTCCACCCGGCCTCCGCGGGCTTGGAGATAAGCGCATGCCCGCCGCAATCGTCGTCGCGCTGGCCGCGGCCGCCGCCTCGGGGCTGACGCTGTACTCCGGTTTCGGTCTGGGCACCCTGCTCATGCCGGTCTTTGCCTTGTTCTTTCCCGTGGAAACGGCCGTCGCCTCGACCGCGGTGGTTCATGCGGCGAACAACGCGTTCAAGGCCGCAGCGGTGGGCAGGCTCGCCGACCGCGCGGTGGTGCTCCGCTTCGGCGTCCCCGCGCTCTGCGCCGCCTACGCGGGAGCGTCGGCGCTGGGGCATCTGTCGCGGTTCGAGGAACTGGCCGGCTATACGCTAGGCCCCCTGCGAGCGTCGATCACGCCAGTCAAGCTCACTGTGGGCATGCTGATGGCGTTCTTTGCCGTCTTCGAGTTGGCGCCGGCTTTCAGGAGGCTCCGCTTCGACAAGAAATATCTTCCACTCGGGGGGCTGCTCTCAGGGTTTTTCGGCGGCCTTTCGGGACATCAAGGCGCTCTGCGTTCGGCATTCCTGGTCAAGGTCGGGATCGGCGCCGAGGCATTCGTCGGCTCCAACGCCCTCATCGGGCTGCTGGTCGATGGCGTGCGCATCGCGGCCTACACGGGTCTGCCGGTCTCGGAGCAGGCGCAGATTGCGATCGGGGAAGAACAGTGGCCGCTGGTGGGCAGTGGGATCGCCGGCGCCGTTTGCGGCGTCATCGCCGCCAAGAAGTATCTCCACAAGGTAACCTCGGCGGCGGTTCAGTCGCTGGTCGGCGCGATGCTTTTGCTCATCGCGGCGCTGTTGGCGGCGGGCATCCTTTAGCCGCCCGCGCGGGCCGCTAAAGGAATACGGCCGGCTGTCAAGGCAGCGCGAACGCCACGTACTTTCCGCCCGACTCCGCACCGCTCTTGCCCCCGCCGGCCGCAATCGCGATGAATTGGCGCCCGTCCGCCTCGTACATTGCAGGCGTCGCATTGCCGCTCGCCGGCAGCGTTGTTTCCCAGAGCAACTCGCCGTCGGCCTTGTCGAAGGCGCGGAACTTCTTGTCGTGGTTCGTCGCGCCGATGAACAACAGGCCGCCGGCGGTGACGATCGGCCCGCCGTAATTCTCGGTTCCCGTCGGCGCCATCCCCTGCGCAACCAGTTCCGGATGCTCTCCGAAAGGAATCCGCCAGGCGATGGCGCCCGAGTCGAGGTTCACTGCCGTGAGCGTTCCCCAAGGGGGCTTGATCGGCGGGTAGCCGTCGGGATCGAGGAACTTGTTATAGCCGTCGTGCGTCCAGGGCAGAGCGTACGCCGTCGCCGCGCGGTGGTCCACGCCGGCCGCGACGTTTTCGCCGGCCAGGATGAAACGGGCGATGGCCGCCGCGGCTTTGTCGCCGAGGTGGCCGAAAGCCGGCATGCGGCCGGCGCCTTGCTTGATCGCGTCTTCGATTTCGTTACGCGATTTGCCGAGCCCGGCGAGCGCCGGGAACTCCGGGGGCGCGCCGCTCAAATCGTCGAGGTGGCAGGCGGCGCAGTGGCGTTGATAGAGCCGCTTGCCGGTCACGACGCCGCCGAACTTTTCCTGCTTGACCAGCCGAAGAATGAACACGGCCACGTTGGAATTGCCGTAGTATAGCCCCGTCTCGGGATCGAATGCCTGGCCGCCCCACTCGAGTCCGCCGTCGAAACCGGGAAAGACGATCGTTCCCTCGCGGCTCGGCGGGGTGAACTGCGGCCCGTTGCGCAGCTTGCGAAAGCGTTCGAGAACCACCTTGCGCGCCTCCGGCGTGCGCTCGGTCAAGTCGGCTTCGCTAATCTGCTGCCTGCCCAGAGCGGGCGGCGCAAGCGGAAGAATCTGCTTCGGCGCGATCTCTTCGCCGTCGATGTCCGTTGCGGCGGCTTGCACTTCCTCAAGAGGAAACAGCGATTCGCCGGTCTCGCGGTCGAAAACGAAAACGTGGTTCGACTTGGTGGCCTGCGCCACCGCGTCGATCAACTTGCCGCCGCGCTCGACGGTGACGAGCGACGGGGGCGCGGGCAAATCGCGGTCCCAGATATCGTGCTTGACGAATTGGAAATGCCAGACCAACTCGCCGGTTTCCGCCCTGAGACAGAGCAGGGAGTTGGCGTAGAGGTTGTCGCCCAAGCGGTTGCCCGCCCAGAAATCGAACGCCGCCGAGCCGGTGCCGGCGTAAACCAGGCCGCGCTCTTCGTCGAGGGACATGCCCGACCAGTTGTTCGCGCCGCCGACGGTCTTCCAGGAATCGGGCGACCAGGTCTCGTAGCCCGGCTCGCCCGGATGCGGGATGGTGTGAAAGCTCCAGCGCAACTCGCCCGTGCGGGCGTCGTAGGCGCGAATGTCTCCGGGAGCGCTGGGCAGCCCTTCGCTGACGGCGCTGCCGACGATGAGCAGATCGCGGAAAATCACGCCCGGGGTGTTCATTCCGACCTGAAGCTCTTGCGCAGGCCTACCCAGGTTTTCCCGAAGGTCGATGAATCCCTTTCCCCCGAACTCTTCGACGGGCGTTCCCGTCTCGGCGTCAAGCGCGTAGAGCTGGTGCTTGGCGGCGAAATAGAGCCGACGGTCGTCTCCTTCGCGCCGCAGCATGAAGCCCCGGTTGCGCGACCTGCCCGAGAGGGGCGCGCCGTCGATCGTGGGGGTGAACGTCCATAACTCCTTGCCGGTAGCTGCGTCGAGGGCGAAGACGCGCAGCTTGGGGCTTGACCCGTAAAGCACGCCGTCGACGACAAGAGGATTGCACTGCAACTCCGAGCCGGGGAAGGCGTCGCCGGTATCGTAAACCCAGGCCCGCCGCAGTTGCGCGACGTTTTCGCGGTTGATCTGCTTCAACCGCGAGTAACGGATCTGATCGTTGCCGCCGCCGTAAACGCTCCAGTCCGCGTATCCCGATTCCGGCGCCGAGCGGAGCGCAGCGGGCCGCGGCGCGCAAGCCGCGAAGACGAGAGCGGACAGCAGCAGGCCGAAAAGCCGCATGACCAGCAATTGTAGCCCGGAGCGGGTCTGCGGTGGAAACCGCCGCAGCGCGGCCGGCGCATCGGCGGCGAAAAGGCGCGCGAAACGATTCCAATCCGGAGTTTTTGTTGCATTAAGCTGCAAATCGTTTCCTGGAGGGTGTTTTTCGCTGAAAACCCTTCGACGCTAGTGCTACCATCCTTCCGGTCTCGTCACTCCGTTCGCGACAATCGCGGCCGGACGCCGGCGCAGGCCGTGACTCGGAACTAGTGCAAAGGAGACAAAAATGGCAATCCGAATCATCGTTGGGCTGATCCTTCTTCTGGCGATTGTGGGGGGCCTTGCGCCCGACATGATCCCCGGGGAGGCCGTGCCGATCCTGCTGGTTGTTCTGGGCATCGCTTACGCGGCGATGGCGATTGACGCCGAAGACGCGACAGCCACCCTGGTGGTCATTCTGGCGGTCGGCGCCGCCGCAGGCGCTGACGTGCTGAGCGCGGTCCCCGCAATCGGCGCTCCGTTGGACGCTATCCTCGACCATGCCGCCATAGCCCTATATTCCAGCGCCATAGCCGTCTTCGTGACGAGGGCGATCAATCGCCTCAAAGGTTTATAAAGAGGGAACGCGGAGGATGAGCGGCCCGCCGCCGCCGCTCCATCCGGAGCGGTAGAGACGACGCACGGCGCGGTCGAGGCCGCGGGGGGCGAAAGACCGTCTGCTATCGTATGCCTCTGATGCGCGATCCCAAAACTTTCCGCAGCCATGCCTGGTTCCACGGCGATCAATACGAGCATCTCGCGCGGCGCGCCTGGCTGCGTTCTGAAGGCTTCGGCCAAGACACTTTCGACGGCCGGCCGGTAATCGGCATCTGCAACTCCTGGTCGGAGTTGACCAACTGCAACGCGCATCTGCGGCAGGTTGCCGAGGCCGTCAAGCGCGGCGTCTGGGCGGCCGGGGGGATTCCCCTGGAGTTCCCCACGATTTCGTTGGGCGAGATGTTCATGAAGCCCACGACGATGATGTTTCGCAACCTGATGTCGATGGACGTCGAGGAATCGATCGCCGCCAACCCGATCGACGGCGTCGTCTTGCTTTGCGGCTGCGACAAGACCACTCCGGCGCAGTTGATGGGCGCCGCGTCGGCGGACATCCCGGCCATCATGGTCACCGGCGGGCCGATGCTTTCCGGCCGTTGGAACGGCGAGCCGCTGGGCTCGGGCACGGACGGGCGGCGCTTGTTCGAGCAGGTCCGCGCCGGGCGCATCGGCGAGGAACAGTGGGCCGAGGTCGAGGGCTGCATCTCGCGCAGCGCCGGCCACTGCACGGTGATGGGCACCGCGTCCACGATGGCGTCGATGGCCGAGGCCCTGGGCATGATGCTGCCCGGCGGGGCCGCCATCCCCGCGGTCGATGCGCGGCGCTACCAACTCGCCGAAGCAAGCGGACGCCGGATCGTCGCCATGGTGTCAGAAGATCTGAAGCCGTCCGCGATCATGACCCGCGAGGCTCTGGAAAACGCGGTCCGCGTGGACATGGCCATCGGCGGCTCGACCAACGCGGTCGTTCACCTGCTCGCGCTCGCCGGGCGGCTGGGCATCGATCTCAAGCTCAACGACTTCGACCGCCTTTCCAGAGAAACCCCCTTCATCGCCAACGTCAAGCCGTCGGGCGAGTTCCTGATGGAAGATTTCTACTACGCGGGCGGACTGCCCTGCGTGATGAAAGAGATCTTGCCGCTGCTGCATGCCGCAGCACGAACCGTCAGCGGCAAGACCCTGGCCGACGATCTGGCGGGGGTCGAGATTCGCAACCGCGACATTGTCAAGCGGGCCGACCGTCCGCTCAACGCCGAGGGCGGAACGGCGGTTCTTTACGGCAACTTGGCGCCGGACGGCGCGGTCATCAAGCAGACGGCGGCGTCGCCGCATCTGCTGCGGCACCGCGGCAAGGCCGTGGTCTTCGAGCGTTACGAGGAACTGCGGGCGCGCATCGACGACCCCGATCTGGCCATCGACGAAAACTCAGTGCTGGTGCTCAAGAACGCCGGGCCGCGGGGCGGGCCGGGGTTCCCGGAGTGGGGCCATTTGCCGATTCCCGCCAAGCTGCTGAAGGCGGGGGTGCAGGACATCGTCCGCGTTTCGGATGCGCGCATGAGCGGAACGAGCTTCGGCACCGACGTGCTGCACATTTCGCCCGAGTCCGCTGCCGGCGGACCCTTGGCGGCGGTTCGAACCGGCGACGAAATCGAGTTGAACGTACCCGAGCGCCGCATCGACTTGCGGATCGAAGAGAACGCGATCAAGCGGCGCATCGAAGCCGCACCGCCCCAGCCGCCCCGCTACCGCCGCGGTTACGGCAAGCTGTTCCTCGAGCAAGTGACGCAAGCGCACGAGGGCTGCGACTTCCGCTTTCTGCGCAAAGACGCCTGACCGTCATTGAATGTAACCCGTCCGATGACAAGGGGGCGGCCGATGCTCCGCCGCCGGCCTGCTAATCGCGTTTTGCTTGCCGCTTCGCCTCCGCTTCTTCACCGGCAACGCCGATCCCAAAGCGGAGGTAGTCTCCCACGCGCCCCCAGATTTGACTCAAGCGCTCCTCAACCGTTCGCGGAATAAGCCGCTCGTAGCTCTGCCGATGGGTAGAGGTCCATCACGCTCCCCATGCCGCGGAGAAAGGCTTTCCTTTGTCGATCATTCATGAACGTCGTTCACTATACGCCATCGAGCCGGGGAACGCATCGCCAACGGCGCGGCGGGGGTTGTGTATGCCCCTCCGCAAAAGAGGACGGCTTGCGCTCGAAAGATCGTCAATCGTGACGTGACCGCAAAGCGTTATGGGCGTAGTTCAACCCTGCGAGGCTGCCGTACGCAGCCCTGCCGAGTTGCGGCGCTTGCGCGCTTGGGCCAAGTCGTACTTGCCTTGCAGCCGAACCCAGCTTTCCGCGTCCGACCACCCGGCGGCTTCCAACTTCAGAGCCATTTCCAGCGAGATGCCGGCCTTGCCCTTGGCTGCTTCGTAAACACCAAGAGTAGCGAGGCTCGCCTTGGCTCTCCATCCCAACGCCCTTGCCGTCAACCCATGCGCCGGCCAACAGCCATTAACCGGGCTAAGGGGTGTCGTAAAGTTCGATTGGCTCCCCCGGAGTCAAGTCCAGCCCTTGCAGACCCGGGTAGTCCGGCGCATACCGGTAAGCGCGGTACACCCGATTAGCCGGTACTTCTTTACCACTTTCCAGTTGTTGCGTCGGCACCGGCTCGCCTTGCCGCAAAGGGCCGCTGCCGGTCGTCGGGTTGACGTACTTCCAAACCGTTTTGCCGGCCGGCGTTACCTCGAAAAGCGTGCCGTGTACCCCATCGCAAATCAGCGTGTTTCCGTTGGGCAGCCGTTGCGTCCCTGAGATATGAGAGGCGAAAAAGTCGCTGGGCGTTGCGGCGATATAAGTCCATACCGGTTCTGCCGGCGCATAAGCCACGCCGGGATCCAGCCGATAGTTGGCCCCGTCCACCGGCGGAACAATCTCATCTACCGACGAATAAGGGCGCCAAGTCCTAAGGCCATTGTTGAAAATGAGGATGTTGCCGGCGCCGGGCCGGCCGGGGGGAATCCATTGGGGATTATGCGGCCAGAAAAGTTGCTGGTCATCAAGCGTCCCGGCCCGATAGGTGCGGGGGTTGCCCCAGCGGTACAGCAGGTCGCCTCCCTTGCCGCTATTTCCGCCGCCGGAGCCGGCTGCCTCGGCTCTGGTGGTGCTGTGGTCGATAATCCACATTTCGCTGAAATTATTAGGCGATAGCATAACCTGGTCCAATTCCGGGTTATAGTCGATTCCGTTGCTGTGTATCCAGTCCGCCGAGTCTATGGGCAACCCGGAGAGGTAGAAATTAAGGTCAATCAACTCCGGATGCTCGGCCACCACGCCGTAATTGGCCTTGCTGGAATCAAAGTCTTGAATCAGATGATCCCACGCCGACCATTCCCAAACGATTTCGCAGCTTGCCGGCCCGGTAATTCGGGCTTCCACAATATGCGGCGCCATCAAGCCATGAGGGCCGATGAATTCCGGGTTGGCGCCGGCGGCGATGACCTCCTCCGGCGTTTTACTTTGCCGGGACAGCAACAGCACATTCCCGTTGGGCATTTTAAGGAAGTCATGATGCAGATCGCCCTGAGCGCACTCCCAAAGGGTGTTCCCGTTCCGGTCAACTCCCCGCACATAGGGGCCCTGGTCGCTATTGGCGAAAGTCAGCAGATAGCCATTCTCCAGCAACCTGGCGAACTGGGTTACTGACCCCAACTCCCACCGATGCACCTCCCGCCCCTGATTATCAATCATGTAAATCGTATTGGTTCTGTGTTTATTAAATAAAGTATAGCCTCCAAATGCCTCCTTCTTGTTCAGGATTAACCCGACCGTTTTGGCGCTAGGCGTCGGGTTAACGGGGGGATCTGGGGTAACAATTGGAACCGCTGTCCTGCTACAGGATAGCAATGAAGCTATTGCTACGCCATATATAGCAGCAATCCGGCGCGCCATTCTTGTTGCTCCGTGCGGGGAATTTTTCGGGGGGGGGGGGGTATCGTGCGGTCTTGCTCTACAGCAAGACGCCCATCTATGGCGCAATCTTTCTTTGTCATAACCTTTCTTCCTCGTCTTTAATTTAGATGTTTTGCGGATGAGTGCGCGTATCCAACCCCGATCCTCCGAGGCGACACCGTGGAGCATCAGGTCGATGTACTTCGCCGCCTTGGCGCCGGGGGTGTCGGTTGCGGGGACAATGAACTCGGTCAGGACGATCACGCCCTCGGTGACGCTGCCCAGGAGAATCGCCGCTGAACGGCTGCGGCCTCTGGTCGAGATGACCTTCAAGTCCACTTTTTCGTCCTCGGCGACCTTATGGATCGTAGCCGCAATGCGCTCCGATTCGACGAACATCGGGCGCAGCTTGGCGCCGTGGAGGTTGATCGGAGCGACGAACCGCTCGTAGGCATCCTCCTCCAGCCATTGTACCGGACCCACCGGCTCCGCCCGGCGGGAGGCGCTTCGCCAAGCGGGAGCTCGCTGAAACCCAATTCCGTCAATGCCTCGCCGAGCGCGTTCCGTTCGATACACGATTCGAACCAAAGCTCAACGGCCTCGCGGAGCGAGATGCGGGCCGAAATGGCTCCGGCGCCCGCCGCAGAAGAAACGGCCGAGGGCGCCGAAGCCCCGGCCGAAGAAAAACCCGAGGAAGCCGCGGAGTAAGGCCGCCGGGGTTGTCGAAGGAGCGGCGCAATGGATCGGGACACGGAAGCGGTCGTCGAGTTGGTCGAAGTGATCGCCAAGGCTCTGGTGGACAAGCCGGATGACGTTGTCGTCGAGGCATTCGAAGGCCGGCACTCCCGAGTCGTGGAGTTGTCGGTGGATGCGGCCGACATCGGGAAGATTATCGGCAAGAAGGGCCGCACGGCGAAGTCCATCAAGGCCGCGGCGCTGTCGTGATAGAAGGCCGAGAGGCCGAGGATGCGCACGGCTTGGAAGGGCTAGAAGATGGTGTAGATCATCGGCGCGACCGCGCTGCTCTGGCCCAGCACGATCAGCCCGCCCAGCAGGAGCACCAGGAAGACGACCGGAAACAGCCAGTACTTCTTGCGCACCCGCATGAAGACCCACAGCTCACGCAGAAAGGACATCGAACTCTCGTCGCATCAAAACTGGTTCTGCATCGATTCGCGCTCCGGCCCCGGCGGGTCGCGGTGGATCCAGTAGCTCCGGGCATCCGGGTCGTACTTGAGGCGCAACGGATCCTTGCCCAAGGCGCGCATGACGAGGCCGGTCGGGGTCACCACGGCGAAGTATATCAAGGCCATGACCAGCGGGTTGACCACGCGCTGCAGCAGCAGGCCGAACTTGAACCAGACCCGATTGAGAGACGCCGGCAGCGCCGGCCTCACGAGCGCCGCTGCCAGGAACGTTGCCGCGATGCCCAATGCCCAGGCGCGGGGCGGCCCGCCGTTCAGCAGCGGGAACAGGCCGATGGCGACGAACACGACGGCGAAGACGACGCCAAAGCCGCGGTTCGAGCCACCCTTGGCCGGTTCGTCCCCGGCCGGCCGCTCGTGAATCTTCATCTCATTCGCTTTTGGCATCGCAGGCATCTGATGTGAGATGTACGGTCGCGCAATGGCTGGGCGAACGCAGCCACATCAACCGCATCAGATGGTCAGTATATCCGACCTACATCGACGATCAGGCGGCACGGCGGGGAGCAGTTCGGCGGCAAGCGGCCCACGCTTGGCTGATGAAGGACCGGCGCTTCCTTACTGTTGATGGCGTGTGGCGGCACGCACGCGACAGTCTGTGGCATTGTGTCGGGCTAATGTAGCGCCATAGAGACAGATGCGAAAGAGGACATCGCGGCACGGGTGTGCGACGTCTAGTGCGCGAGCCGTCAGGCGGCCATTGGCGGCGCCTGCCGTGATGTGCTGTATGTGCGACGGCTACAAGGCGAAATGGCTAGGCTGGAAGAAGGCTAGGGCCGAGAAGCGTGAACGAAGGCGTCCTCTGCTCATGCGCATCGGAGCTTGCCTGTGCCTGTCCAATGGATAGGGATAGTTACCGCGGTGGCGAGCCTCTTGGTTTGCGTTGCCGGCGTTCCGGCAGTGGTGAGGCGCTTTGACACCTGCATGACCCTACTCGGCAAGCTCAAGTATCCCCTCATTTTGACGACCTAATGGTCTCCATGTTTGATCCGGGTTTGCGGAGAACTATGGGACAGCAGTGTACGGCGGCGGTGCGCCTTCCACCGCGCCGACGGCGAACTCGGCCTGCCAGATTTCGCCGTCGTCGGCTGTGAACTGCCCGGTTCTGATGCGGGCAATGGGATAGTCGGGGAGCGGACGCTTCGCAATGCACATGCCGCCAAAGGCCAGAGCGGCGCCTCTCCCGTAGCGGAAATCCAGATTGTCGAAGCCATACTGCCGGCGGTCCGCCGGCAGGTCTTCCACGTCTTCCGGGACGACGTGCAGAAAGAACGGCGCTTGCACGTCCGCCGCGCCGCACGGCGACTTGAGGTAGGACACCGTGTTCTCGTCGGCATAGACATCGAAGTCGGAGCGGGCCACCGGTTCGCCGGACGCGATGGACTCGTAATCCGTCAACCAGGAAGGAAGTGGCGGGGGCGTGGCCGGGCGTTTTCGCCTCGTGCAGATCTCCTGGTTCTCCTTCAGGTACTCGAGCAGGGCTTCCGCCGCCCACCGGTGACCGGCGATGTTCCAGTGGTTGTCGTGCTCCCATCTCGTATCCCTCCGGGGCTCGGCGCCCTGGCGGAGGACGTAGTCGTGGTAGTCGATGACGGGAATGCCTCGCGCTTCGGCCAGAGCGGTCAGGCGGTCGAATCCGAGGTCGCCTCGGGCGCCCATGTAGTTTGAGGTCAGGATGACCAATGCGGCGCCGTCGCGGTCCGCGCGTTCCCTGAACTGGTCCAGCGCGAAGCCCGTGAAGTCCAAGCCGTCCTCATAGACGGGCGGCAAATCCTGCGCGTACAGGAACGGCTCCTGAATGTCTCCCCGCGTCGTTGGCCGCCATCCATCGAACAGCGCGGCGTAGCGGGGGGAGCGCCGGCTCAGCAGCGACACCCAGGCGATCAGTTCGGGATCGGTGTCGGCCGGGAACCAAGCCTCAGTCTTGATCTTCAGCCACTTCGCGAAGGGAGACATGCCGCTCAGGCGGTCCGTGACGCGCGAATACCAGGGTGGAGAAATCGAAGCCATGGTGGCCAACCAGGACTCCGCAGAAGGGGGATGGGGCGGTCGCAGCGTGATGGTCCCGTCCGCGCCTCGCGTCGCGGAAACCTCGATGAGTCGGTCCGGATCCATTCCCCGCTGCAACCCGTCCAGGATGGGCGCATTGTTCATGAAGTCGTTGTCGACGAAGACGAGCACCAACAGGGCGGGCCGGAGAGCCTGTGCGAATTCGTCGTAGTACGCCAGTTGGTTGACCTGGCCGGTGCCCATGATCCCGAACGCCGAGGTCGTGATGTCCAGATGGCGAAGTTCCTCGGCGGCGAGTTCCTCCAGCCGAACGTGAAACTTGTCGGCGATGGGAACCTGGCGCGCCTCCACATAGGAATCGCCGATCATGGCGATGTGGCAGCTTGCCGCAGCGCGCTCGAGGCCGATGGGTTCGCGGTCCAAGAATCCCAGGCTATTGGTTCGTGATTCCGTCCAGAAATCAAGCCTGTTCGTCCAACGCGCCTCCGTGTTGGGGGTGAATGTGCGCCCGATAGTTGGAGACCAGGCGAAGGAAGCGTCGATCTTCAAGAAGGGCGCCCGCAGCCGGAAATACATCTCGCCGACGACTCCAATCAGCGCCAGGCCGAGCACGAGAAACAGCGCGTTCCAGCCGACCAGGCGCAACGCATGGCGGAAATTTTGGGGAAGGGGATGGCGCCTATGCACCGCGCGTTCTTGTGGCATACATCATAATCCCTATACATACCTATTCGATCGCGCCGCCCATACGCCCAGCGAGTCTCCGAAATCAGCGTAGCTTAGGTCGAAGGGGACGCGGGTTCGGCGCGCCACACGGCGGCGATCGCAACGTGAAGGTGGCCGCGCCGGCCGGCGTCGGCTACTCATCGAAGCGAATTTCCGCTTCCCAGAGGTTGTTGAAACCGCCTTCCACGGGTACGTATTGACCGGTCCTGATGTGGGCAACAGCATACTCCGGGAGAGGGATTCTCGCCATACATCTCCCGTCGAATATCAAGCCGCGCTTGTCGAAATCGAAGTCCAGATTGTCGAAGCCGTGCTGCCGGCGGTCCGCCGGCAGGTCTTCCACGTCTTCCGGGACGACGTGCAGAAAGAACATCGCCTCCGTGTCGGCGCGAACGCACGGCTCCTTGGCGTAGCTCACCGTGTTCTCGCCGATATAGACGTCGAAGACGGAGCGGACCGCCGGTTCGCCGGACGCGACGGTCTCGTAATCCGTCAACCAGGAAGGACCGACGGGGAACTCGGCCTGCCAAGTCGGCCCATCGTTGGCTGTGAACTGCCCGGTTCTGATGCGGGCGATGGGATAGTCGGGGAGCGGACGCTTCGCAATGCACATGCCGCCAAAGGCCAGAGCGGCGCCTCCCGGGTAGCGGAAATCCAGATTGTCGAAGCCGTGCTGCCGGCGGTCCGCCGGCAGGTCTTCCACGTCTTCCGGGACGACGTGCAGAAAGAACGGCGCTTGCACATCCGCCGCGCTGCACGGCGACTTGAGGTAGGACACCGTGTTCTCGTCGGCATAGACATCGAAGTCGGAGCGGGCCACCGGTTCGCCGGACGCGATGGACTCATAGTCCATCCGCCAGGAAGGAAGTGGCGGGGGTGAGGTCGGGCTCTTTCGCCTCGTGCAGATCTCCTGGTTCGCCTTCAGGTACTCGAGCAGGGCTTCCGCCGCCCACCGGTGACCGGCGACGTTCCAGTGGTTGTCGTGCTCCCATCTCGTATCCCTCCGGGGCTCGGCGCCCTGGCGGAGGACGTAGTCGTGGTAGTCGATGACGGGAATGCCTCGCGCTTCGGCCAGAGCGGTCAGGCGGTCGAATCCGAGGTCGCCTCGGGCGCCCATGTAGTTTGAGGTCAGGATGACCAATGCGGCGCCGTCGCGGTCCGCGCGTTCCCTGAACTGGTCCAGCGCGAAGCCCGTGAAGTCCAAGCCGTCCTCATAGACGGGCGGCAAATCCTGCGCGTACAGAAACGGCTCCTGGATGTCTCCCCGCGTCGTTGGCCACCATCCATCGAACAGCGCGGCGTAGCGGGGGGATCGCCGGCTCAGCAGCTCCACCCAGGCGATCAGTTCGGGATCGGTGTCGGCCGGGAACCAAGCGCGCTTCTTGAGATCCAGCCACCTCGCGAAGGGAGACATGCCGCTCAGGCGGTCCGTGACGCGCGAATACCAGGGTGGAGAAGTCGAAGCCATGGTGGCCAATCGGGACTCCGCAGAAGGGGGATGGGGCGGTCGCAGCGTGATGGTCCCGTCCGCGCCTCGCGTCGCGGAAACCTCGGTGAGTCGGTCCGGATCCATTCCCCGCTGCAACCCGTCCAGGATGGGCGCATTGTTCATGAAGTCGTTGTCGACGAAGACGAGCACCAACAGGGCGGGCCGGAGAGCCCGTGCGAATTCGTCGTAGTACGCCAGTTGGTTGACCTGGCCGGTGTCCATGATCCCGAACGCCGAGGTCGTGATGTCCAGATGGCGTAGTTCCTCGGCGGCGAGTTCCTCCAGCCGAACGTGAAACTTGTCGGCGATGGGAACCTGGCGCGCCTCCACATAGGAATCGCCGACCATGGCGATGTGGCAGCTTGCCGCAGCGCGCTCGAGGCCGATGGGTTCGCGGTCCAGGAATCCCAGGCTGTTGGTTCGTGATTCCGCCCAGAAATCAAGCCTGTTCGTCCAACGCGCCTCCGTGTTGGGGGTGTATATGCGCCCGATAGTTGGAGACCAGGCGAAGGAAGCGTCGATCTTCAAGAAGGGCGCCCGCAGCCGGAAATACATCTCGCCGACGACTCCAATCAGCGCCAGGCCGAGCACGAGAAACAGCGCGTTCCAGCCGACCAGGCGCAACGCATGGCGGAAATTTTGGGGAAGGGGATGGCGCCTATGCACCGCGCGTTCTTGTGGCATACATCATAATCCCTATACATACCTATTCGATCGCGCCGCCCATACGCCCAGCGAGTCTCCGAAATCAGCGTAGCTTAGGTCGAAGGGGACGCGGGTTCGGCGCGCCACACGGCGGCGATCGCAACGTGAAGGCGGCCGCGCTGAG
Organism: uncultured Bryobacterales bacterium; assembly: GCA_958295955.1. GTDB lineage: Bacteria > Acidobacteriota > Terriglobia > Bryobacterales > UBA6623 > CATQHP01. The sequence continues at coordinate 1,086,512 of OY282420.1, forward strand.
GTCCTGCTCTACAGCAAGGCGCCCATCTATGGCGCAATCTTTCTTTGTCATAACCTTTCTTCCTCGTCTTTAATTTAGATGTTTTGCGGATGAGTTCGCGTATCCAACCCCGATCATCCGAGGCGACATCGTGGAGCATCAGGTCGATGTACTTCCCCGCCTTGGCGCCGGGGGTTTCGGTTGCGGGGACAATGAACTCGGTCAGGACGATCACGCCCTCGGTGACGCTGCCCAGCAGAATCGCCGCTGAACGGCTGCGGCCTCTGGTCGAGATGACCTTCAAGTCCACTTTTTCGTCCTCGGCGACCTTATGGATCGTAGCCGCAATGCGCTCCGACTCGACGAACATCGGGCGCAGCTTGGCGCCGTGGATTCCGTTCGATACACGATTCGAACCAAAGCTCAACGGCCTCGCGGAGCGATTCTCGCGCCCGTTTCATCGTTTGGGCCTGAGTCATGACGTCGACAGCCGGACACCAAGCGATCCACGCCCGACCGTCTCTGCGGAACCACGCCCGGAGCCTGACGCCGTAGCCGGCAATCCGCGACTGCATATGCTCGGAGCGTAGCGCAACGCTCAGGCAGCTTTTCCCCAACAGGCAGATATGGGAGACAAAGGTTGCTCGACCGACAGTTGCGCAACGTCCCGGTTGCGCCGTAGAATAATAAAGACAATGTTCTCACGGCGGGCGGGCGCCTCCGACGTCCGGCGGGGTGTTGCGGCGGGGGCGATCCGACCCGAGTGGCTGTAAGACTTGCGCGCGGCGCGGACCGGGCGGCGGTATTCCGATGTTCGATAACTTATCCGAGAAGCTTCAGCGCACGTTCAAGAACCTGCGCGGCCAGGGCAAACTGACTGAAGAGAACATCGACGATGCTCTCAAGGCAATCCGGCTCGCCCTGCTGGAAGCCGACGTCCATTTCAAGGTCGTCAAGCGGCTCATCGCCAACATCCGCGAAAAGTCACTGGGCGCGGAAGTTTTGACCGCGCTTTCGCCCACGGAGCAGGTTGTCAAGATCGTCAAAGACGAGTTGACGGCGATCCTCGGCTCAACCGAGTCGAAGGTGCGCTACTGCTCCACGCCGCCGACGGTTCACATGATCGTCGGCCTGCAGGGTTCCGGCAAGACGACGTCCGCCGGCAAGCTGGCGCTTTGGCTGTCGCAGCACGGGCATAAGCCGCTGCTGGTTTCGGTGGACGTTTACCGGCCCGCGGCGCGGGACCAACTCAAGATCGTCGCGGGGCAGATCGGGCAGCCGATCTACGACGGCGCCGCGGGCGAGACGACCCCGTTGGAGTTGGCCGCCGGCGCATTCCGCGAGGCGAAGCAGACCGGCCGCGACGTCGTGCTGATCGATACCGCCGGGCGGCTGCACATCGACGACGCGTTGATGGTCGAGCTCGAACAGCTTAAAAAGCGCTTCGAGCCGAAGGAAATCCTGTTCGTCGCGGATGCGATGACCGGGCAGGACGCCGTCAAATCCGCGTCGGAGTTCGACAAGCGGCTGGGCATCAGCGGGGTCATCCTCACGAAGATGGACGGCGACGCCCGCGGCGGCGCGTCGCTGTCGATCCGCGAAGCGACCGGCAAGCCCCTGAAATTCCTGGGGACCGGCGAGAAGCCGAGCGCGTTCGAGATTTTCCATCCCGAGCGCATCGTCTCGCGGCTGCTGGGCATGGGCGACATGCTGTCGTTGATCGAGAAGGTCGAAGAAAACATCGACGAGAAGCAGGCGCTCGAGATGCAGCGCAAGATGCTTGCGAACGATTTTTCGCTCGAGGATTTTCGCGAACAACTGCGGCAGGTCAAGAAACTCGGCTCGCTGCAATCGATCATGGACATGCTGCCGAACGTCGGGCCGTTCAAGGAACTTCAGAACGCCGAGATCGATCCCAAGGAACTTGTCCGCACCGAGGCGATCATCAACTCGATGACGGCCAAGGAACGGGTCAATGCCGACCTGTTGAACGGCAGCCGGAGGCGGCGCATCGCCAAAGGCAGCGGCACGACGGTGCAGCAGGTCAACCAACTCTTGAAGCAGTACCGCCAGGCGCGGGCGATGATGCGCGGCATCGCCACGGGCGGCGCGGGCTCGAAAAAGCGCAAGAGAAGCAAAGGAAAAAGACGCGGGCACGGTCTGCGCGGCCCGGCGCCGGGCGGCATGGGCTTTCGGGGTCTTTTAGGCCGCTGACGCCGGGAATATCAATAAGGAAAGAGATGAAGATATGGTTGCGATTCGTTTGACTCGTACGGGAGCCAAGAAAAAACCAAGCTATCGCGTGATCGTGACGGACAGCCGCCGTCCACGCGACAGCAAGAGCATCGAGATCGTCGGGCATTACAATCCGCGGCTCGAGCCGATCGAACTGGCGCTCAAGCGCGAGCGCATCGCCTACTGGTTGGGCGTCGGCGCGCAGCCCTCCGACACGGTGAAGCGCCTGATCCGCTACTTCGACGAGCACGGCGCGACGGCGCCCGAGGCGAAGCAGGCGTACGAGCCGCAGCAGGTCGAGAAGACCGCGAGCGAGATGCGGGCCGAAATGGCTCCGGCGCCCGCCGCAGAAGAAACGGCCGAGGGCGCCGAAGCCCCGGCCGAAGAAAAACCCGAGGAAGCCGCGGAGTAAGGCCGCCGGGGTTGTCGAAGGAGCGGCGCAATGGATCGGGACACGGAAGCGGTCGTCGAGTTGGTCGAAGTGATCGCCAAGGCTCTGGTGGACAAGCCGGACGACGTTGTCGTCGAGGCATTCGAAGGCCGGCACTCCCGAGTCGTGGAGTTGTCGGTGGATTCGGCCGACATCGGGAAGATTATCGGCAAGAAGGGCCGCACGGCGAAGTCCATCCGGACGCTGCTCGGCGCGGTGAGCATGAAACTCGACCGTCGTTACACGCTGGAAATTCTGGAAGACGACGACTAGCGGGGCGGGATTGTCGATGGAGCGGGCCGAGCCCGGCGCCGCGCCGGCCATGAAGGAGGAAGAAAAGTACTTAACTATCGCGCGTATTGTCCGCCCGCGCGGCAACAAGGGCGAGGTCGCCGCCGAGAATCGCGCCGACAGCGCGCTGCGGTTCGCGGCCGGCAAGAGCGTTCGCGTTGTCTTTGCCGACCGCGCCGAGAGCGATCTCGCGATCGAGAACGCTTGGGAGCACAACGGCCGGCTCATTTTGAAATTCGCGGGCGTGGATTCGATTTCCGCAGCCGAGCCGTTCCGGGGCGCGGAGGTTCGCATCCCGCGGCAGGAGTTGGGCGAAGCGCCGGAGGGCGAGTACTTTTACGACGATTTGATCGGGTGCCGCATGATCGAAGACGGCTCGGAACGCGAGTTGGGCGAGATCCGCGACATCTACGAACCCGGAGGAGCGCTGCTGTTTTCGGTAATCGACAAGCAGGGCAAGGAACTGCTCGTGCCGTTCGCCGACGATATCTGCCGGGAGGTCGATGTCGCGGCAAAACGCATCCGGGTTCGATTGCCGGAAGGACTGGAAGAATTAAAGGCCTGAAATGAAGATTCATCTCGTCACGATTTTTCCGCAATTTTTCGAGGGTCCGTTTTCGTGCGGCATCGTCTCCCGCGCGCGGCAGGCGGGATTGCTGGACATACGCATCCACGATCTGCGGGACTGGACCGCGGACCGCCACCGGACGGTGGACGACCGGCCGTTCGGCGGCGACGAGGGGATGGTGCTCAAGGTCGAGCCGATATACGCGGCGCTCCGCGGTCTCAACGCCGCCGGCGCCCGAAAGGTTTTGCTCTCCGCTCAGGGGCCGCTGTTCGACCAGGCGGCGGCCCGGCGGCTGGCCGGGTACGCGGAGATCGTGCTGGTCTGCGGTCGTTACGAGGGCGTCGATGAGCGCGTAGCCGAGCGCTTGATGGACGAGGAGCTTTCAGTGGGGAATTTCGTGCTTACGGGCGGCGAATGGGCCGCGGGCATGGTCGTGGACAGCGTCGCCAGACTCCTGCCGGGGGTCGTGGGCAACGCGTCCTCGACCGAGCGGGAATCGTTCACGCCGGACGAGGCGGGCCGCGTCGGCATCCTCGACTACCCGCACTATACCCGCCCGGCGAGCTTTGAAGCCGAAGGGGAAACGTGGGAAGCGCCCCCAATTTTGCTGAGCGGGCGCCACGAGCAGATCGCCGAGTGGCGGCGTCAAGCGGCGTTGACGAAAACGCGGCGCAACCGCCCCGACCTGCTGGCGGGCAGGCGCTGCGCCTGAGCCGCAGAGATACAGAGAAGTTACGCTCATAGAGACAGATACGGAGGAAAGACCGATGCAGAACGCCATGCTGGAAAAAGTCGAACAGTTACACCGCAAGCCCGAGATCGAGCACGTCGAGCCGGGGGATCAACTCAGGGTTCACGTCAAGATCAAAGAAGGCGAAAAGGAGCGCATCCAGGTCTTCGAGGGGATTTTGATCGCCCGCAACAACTCGGGGATCAAGGAAACGATCACCGTGCGCAAGGTCAGTTTCAGCCAAGGGGTCGAGCGCATCTTCCCGCTGCACTCGCCGGCCATCGAAAAAATCGAGGTGGTCAAGCGCAATCGGGTTCGCCGGGCCAAGCTGTACTACCTGCGGAAGCTCAAAGGCAAGGCGGCCCGGCTGAAAGAGCGGGACAGGCATTAGCCGGGCGCTTCCCGTTTATAATGGGTGCAGGAAGGTTTCCCGTGTGGGCCGCGCAGTGTTCATCGACGTTGGCGAACTGGAGCGCAAGCCTCTCCATTTCGATGCGGTATTCGCTCCCGGCCGGATCGAGTTGCCGGAGAATTGGTCGCAGGCGGGCGATTTGCGGGCCGGCGGCAAGGCGGAGTTGCTCGACAAGCAGGGCGCGCGCGTAATCCGCGTCAGCGGGTCGATTGCCGTAGCGGTCCAAAACGAATGCGCGCGCTGTCTGGAGGAGTTGCAAGAGGAGTTCGACGCGGATTTCGAGTTGTTTTTTCATCCGATGGAAACAATCGCCCGCAACGAGGAGAAGCAGATCGGCCGGGAAGACGCCGAGATCGGATTTTATGAAGAAAACGGGGTCGCCCTGATCGATGTCGTCCGCGAGCAATTGCTGCTGTGGCTGCCGATGCGCAGCCTGTGCGGCGAAGACTGCAAGGGCATTTGTCAATTGTGCGGCGCGAACTGGAACCGGACGGACTGCAACTGCCGCGAAGAATTCGTCGATCCCCGTTGGGAAACGCTGCGGCACATGAGTTTTGAGAATTAGAAATCGAGGATTGCGAGAAGAACCATGCCGAATCCGAAACGCAGACATTCCAAGGCGCGCACAGCCAAGCGGCGCGCTCACGACCATCTGATAAAAAAATCGACGTCGCTTTGCCCGCAGTGCGGCGTGGACGTAATGCCGCACCGCGTTTGCAAGGACTGCGGCTATTACAAAGGCCGCGAAGTGATCGAAGTCGAAACCGAATAGCTCGGGCGATTCTTTACCATAGAGTTTCGTGCCCGAAGCGATTACCATTGCCGTCGATGCGATGGGCGGCGACGATGCTCCATCCGCGGAAGTCGAGGGATCGCTGCAGGCGGCGCGCGAGTACGGCGCGAGGGTGCTGCTCGTGGGGCGCGAAGACGAACTTGGCAAGGAACTGCGCAAGCACGGCCCCGTCCCGTCCGCCGTCGAGATCGTGCATGCCGCGGAAACCGTGACGATGAACGACAATCCCGCGCGGGCGCTGCGCTCCAAACGGGGCAGCTCGATTCGCGTTGCCGCCGAACAAGTGCGCCGGGGCCGCGCGCGGGGCCTGATCTCCGCCGGCAACACCGGCGCGGTGATGGCTGCGGCATTGACTGTAATGGGCCGCATACCGGGGGTCAAGCGGCCGGCCGTCGCCCAGGCGTTTCCTACATTGAAAAGCGCTTGGACGCTGCTGCTCGATGTCGGCGCGAACGTCGATTGCAGCGTGGACATGCTGGTGCAATTCGCGGTGATGGGCGACGTTTATTCGCGCGTCCTGTTAGGCTGCGAAAATCCCCGCGTCGGCATCCTTTCGATCGGCGAAGAAGAGCACAAAGGCAATGGGTTGACCGGCGAAGCGTATCCGCTGTTGAAACGGCAGCCGTTGAACTTCATCGGCAACGTCGAAGGGCATGATCTCTATTCGGGGAAGGCCGACGTGATTGTCTGCGACGGCTTCACAGGGAACGTGGCTCTGAAGGTGAGCGAAGGGCTTGTCGCGGCCATCAAGTCGATGCTGCGCGAGTCGCTGGAAGCGACGGTGGTGCGGCAGATCGGTTACGGTTTGGCGAAAGGCGCGTTCGACGATTTCCGCACGCGCCTCGATTATACGGAATACGGCGGGGCGCCGCTGCTCGGCGTCAAGGGCGGCGTCATCATCTGTCACGGCCGCTCGAACGCCAACGCGATCAAGAACGCCATTCGCGTTGCGGTCGAGCTGGAAAAGGGCGGGATCAATCAAAAGATCGAAAGAAATCTGGAGCGCAGCCTCGAACGGGTTTAGCGGCCCGTTCATCGAGCCGCCCGCTCTACGGGGAAGTCCGGCTTCCGGCGAAATGATCGAAGCCGCTCGGTTCAAGAACGGTTGTCCGCCCGGCGCTTTCGAGCAGTACGCCGCTGCCGCTCTCGACGGTTCCGATCGGAGTCAATGCGAGACCGTCGCGGCGGGCCGGCATCTTCGCCCGAGGGGGGGCGGTGAAAAGCAGTTCGTATTCCTCGCCCGAAGCGAGCGCGTCCGCGGCCGTTGCGCCCCGGAAGAGCGGGATGCGCGCGGAGTCGATGCGCAGCGCGGCGCCGCTTGCGTCGGCCAGGCGCCAAGCGTCGGTGGAAAGTCCGTCGCTCAAGTCGATCGCCGCGGTTGCGCCCTGCTCGCGGATGAAGGCGCCCAAGTCAAGGCGGGCAGTCGGCCGGCAATGCCTGCGCACGGCGCGGTTGCGCATATCGACTTTGCCCGCCGGCAGACGCTTGAGTCCGAGCAGCGAGCCGCCGAGCCGCCCGGATACGTACAACCGGTCTCCCGGTCGGGCGCCGCTGCGTCTGAGCGCTTTTCCCCGCGGCGCCGCGCCGGCTACGGTCACATTGGCCGCAAAAAGATCGGCGCGGGCGACGTCCCCGCCGACCAGCGCAAAACCGTCGAGCCGATGCTCGCCGGCGGCCGCTCTCATGCCCCGCATGAACTCCCGCAGCGCGCGGCCGATGCTCCACTGCGGAAGAGCCAGGGACAAGAGAAAGTAAAGCGGACGCCCGCCCATCGCCGCGATATCGCTCAACGAGCGCACGAGCGCCTTGCGTCCCAGCATCCCCAACGGATGCCCGCCTCTGACGAAGTGTTGATTTTCAAGAATCTGATCGGTTGTCAGCAGCAACTCCTCGCCGCGGCCGACCGCGCGGACGATCGCGCAATCGTCTCCCCCGGCGAGCACGACGGCATCGCTGCGGCACTCGCCCCAAAACGACTGAATCGCTTGGATGAGTCGTTCTTCGCCGCCATGCTTTTCGGCTTTTTTGCTCAAGCTACCGCCCGATTGCCGATAGACGCCTTGTTGACAAGCATGTTGCCCGTTTGCTATTCATTGATTCTCGGCAGCAGATGTTATACAGTCAACTTTGACCGCTGGCGCGCAAACGTTGGGCGCCGGTTGATTTACACTCGGCTCGAATGAGGAAAAACCATTTTATCGTGGTGGTCGGGCATCCCGTTCACGGACGGATCAAGCGCCTGCGCATCCCGCACTATTGCATGCACCTTGCCGTTGCCGGCATTTTGTTCGCGCTGATCGTCGGCATCGGCGTGACGGCGAGCTACGGGCGGATGTTCCACAAGGTCCAGGAGTTCAACAGACTGCGCACCGAGAACGAGGCCCTGCAGCGCGAGTACGATCGCCTGCAAGCGACAGTCGAAGAGCGGGAAGTCCAACTGGCCTCGATGGGCAGCTTGGCCAACGAGGTTTCGGTTGCTTTCGGCATTCAGAGAAAGCCGGCCGAACCGACTTTCGGCAGCGAAGGCGACGCCGCCCTGTTTTTCACGCAGTCGATGAATCAATTCGACATGCTGCAGGAAGTACGGTTGGACGATCGGGCCGACGAATCGATGTGGTCGTGGTTGGCCAACACCACCCCGTCGATCTGGCCGGTAAAAGGGCGGATCAGCAGCAGTTTCGGAACCCGCAGCGACCCTTTCAACGGCGAAGGGTATTTCCATTCCGGGATCGACCTCAGCGCGCCCGGCGGCCAACCGATTGTCGCCGCCGCCGACGGCCGCGTTGTGAAAGCAGGCTGGGCCGGAGCATTGGGCCGCTGCGTGGAGATCGATCACGGCAGCAACGGGCTGACGACGATCTACGGCCACATGATGCAAGTTTACGCGCGGCCGGGACAGATCGTCCGCCGCGGCGAGGTGGTCGGGCGCACCGGGAGCACGGGGCGCGCCACCGGCAAGCACGTACACTACGAAGTCCGTTATAAAGGCACGCCCGTCAATCCCTACAAATATCTGCAGAAGAACGCCGGACGGATCAACGGTCTGTCCCTGGCCGACTGAGCCGGTCCTGCAAATCGCTCAGAATCCCATCCGCAAGCGGCAGCGATATGCGCACGGCCGTATTGTCGAGTTCTATCGAGACGCTCTCGATCGCCGGCAGCCAGACGCTCGACGGATCCGCCGCGCGGGTCACCGCCCCGACGAATTGCAGGCTTTTGGCGATCGTTTCCCGCAGCGCCGCGGCTCGCTCGGCATCGCCCGCGGCGAGGGTCAGGCGCATGCAGCGCAGACATTCCGCCGGCACGGTCAGAGATGCCGTTCGCGCATTTTCCAGAGCTTTGGCGATGAAGTTGAGGTTGAAGCCTTGCGGGACGAGTTCAGCCGGCGCGTACAGGTCCGGCGGGCGGAAACGTATCTGCACGGCAGCGGACTCGTCAGGGGCCGGCAGCGGCAAGCTCTCCCTCGGCGGCGCGAGCGGCCGGCGGTTGTCCAGATTGACCAGGAGCAGACGGTCGTCGATTCTTTCGACGCTTGCCGAGCCGAGAGCCGCCAAGGTCCCCGTATAGGCCGACCGGGTGCGGACGAGGAGTTGCGTCTTCGCCGGCAGGACGGCGCCGGCGACGAGTTCCGCTTGCAGCGTCTTGAGCGCGCCGCCGCCGATGGTTTCCAGGAGCCCCTGCAGCGCAGGCGATGCGGCAAGACGATTGAAATCGGCGTGAAAGTAGATCAGTCCGCCGCTGTCGAGACGGCCGTACAGCCGTTCCAGAGGCGAGGTCTCGGGCAAGGAGCAAGCGGCCAGCAAAACCGTTGCGGCCAGTCCGCTGAAAAATCCGGCGCGCGGGCCGGCGGATGCGCAGAGCATGGCTCGAGAGTCAGTGCTCGACCTGATAGTTGGGCGCTTCGGTCGTGATCAGCACGTCGTGGACGTGGCCTTCCCGCAGACCGGCCGGCGAGGTCTTGATGAAGCGGGTCTTCGTGCGCATTTCGTCGATCGTCCGGCAGCCGCAATAGCCCATGCCCGCGCGGACGCCGCCGACCAACTGATGGACCAGGTCGGCCAACTGGCCTTTGTGCGGGACGCGGCCTTCGACGCCTTCGGGCACGAGCTTGCCGCTCGAATCCTGCGCGTAACGGTCGCTGCCTTGCTGCATCGCCCCGAGCGAGCCCATGCCGCGATAGGTTTTGTAGGTGCGGCCCTGGTAGAGCACCGTTTCGCCGGGGCTTTCCTCGGCGCCGGCGAGCAAGCTGCCGATCATGACCGTGTGCGCGCCGGCGGCAATTGCTTTCGAGATGTCGCCGGAATACTTGATGCCCCCGTCCGAGACGATCGGCACGCCGGAACCCTCGGCGGCTCTGGCGCATTCGGCGACGGCGCTGATTTGAGGCACGCCGGCGCCCGAGACGACGCGCGTGGTGCAAATCGAACCGGGGCCGATGCCTACTTTCAACCCATCGACGCCGAGTCCGATCAGGTCGCGCGCGGCTTCTCCCGTGGCGATGTTGCCGGCGGCAATCTGGGCGTCGGGAAGCTCCCGGCGCAGCGCCTTGACCGCATCGAAAACGCCGCGCGTGTGGCCGTGGGCAGTGTCGATCGCGAGCACATCCACCTTTTTCTTCCACAGTTCCCAGGCACGCTCGATGAAGTCGCCGGAAGCGCCCACCGCCGCGCCGACCAGCAACCGGCCCTGCTCGTCTTTGGCGGCGTTCGGGTACTTGCGTTTCTTCTGGATGTCCTTGACGGTAATCAGACCCTTGAGTTGGTAGTCGTCGTCCACAACCAGGAGCTTTTCGATGCGGTGCTTGTGGAGGAGCTTTTCGGCGTCTTCGAGGGTCGTGCCCACGGCGACGGTGACTAAATTCTGCTTGGTCATGACCTCTTTGACGGCGAGATCGCGGCGGGTCTCGAAGCGCAAGTCGCGGTTGGTCAGAATGCCTACCAGCTTGCCGTTGTCGGTAACCGGAACGCCGGAGATGCGGTAGCGGCCCATGAGCTCGAGCGCGTCGTAAATCTTGCTGCCGGGCGAGATGGTGATCGGGTCGACGATCATCCCCGATTCGCTGCGCTTCACGCGGTCGACTTCTTCCGCCTGGCGGGCGATGGGCATGTTGCGATGGATGAAACCGAGGCCGCCCTGCCGGGCGAGCGCGATGGCCAGCCGGGACTCCGAGACCGTATCCATCGCGGCGCTTACCAGCGGGATATTCAACTCCACCTTGGCGGTGATGCGCGTACGCACATCGGTTTCGCCCGGCAGGACTTCACTGTAGGCGGGAAGAAGAAGAACGTCGTCGAACGTGAGGGCTTCGGGCAGCGGATCGATAACCATACATAATTTTACCGGACTGCGGCATTCGCCGCGCAAGCGCGTTGCAGAGCGGCTAAGCCAGGCTGAGCGACGGCTGCGCCGCCAGATCCGTACCGTCGAATGCGCCCCGCAGGAAACGCGGATAGGCGGCGGCGGCGATCATGGCGGCGTTGTCGGTCGAGAGCGCCGGGGTTGGGAAATACACCGGATAGGGCAGCGCAGCGAATCGCCCGCGCAGGCCGGAGTTCGCCGCTACGCCGCCGGAGACAACGATCGACGCGGCGTCCTCTTGGCGCGCGGCATCGACCGCCCGCCGCAACAGTTCTTCGATGACGCGGTGCTGGAAGGCCGCCAGCAGATTCAGCGTCGTCGCGCTCGCCGAGGCGCGGGCCTGTTCTACGGTCAGCCGTGGGCCGCCAAGGAATTTCTTGCGTTCGGCGATTTCGGCGTCCAGGTCGGCAGCTCTGACGAAGCGCAGCACCGCGGTCTTGAGGCCGGAAAAGCTCATGTCAAGCCGGTTGCCCTTCATCCGCGACGAGGGCAGCTTGACCGCTTGCGGGTCGCCGTAGGGCGCAAGCTTGTCGATGAGCGGGCCGCCGGGATAGCCGAAACCGAGCAGCTTGGCGACCTTGTCGAACGACTCGCCGGCGGCATCGTCGCGCGTGCGCCCGATCAGCTTGTAACGGTACGCGCCGCGCTCGGCTCGTTCCGCGAGAAACAGGTGGCTGTGGCCGCCGCTGACGACCAGCGCCAGTGCCGGAAATTCGACTTCCCCGCCCCGGCTGCGCTGCTCCAGCACAACGGCGTGGATGTGGCCCTCGATATGATTCACGCCGATCAGCGGGACGCCGAGCGAAACCGCCAGCCCCTTGGCGTAGGTCAACCCGACCAGCAGCGACCCGATGAGTCCCGGACCGTAGGTCACGCCGACCGCATCGAGATCGCGGTAACCGACGCCGGCGCGCTCCAGGGCTTCGCGGACCACCGGGACGATCGCGCGCAGATGCTCGCGCGAAGCCAGCTCGGGCACGACTCCGCCGTACTTGGCGTGGATATCGAATTGCGACGAGATCACGTTCGACAGCATCCGCGGGCCGTCCTCGACAACGGCCGCGGCCGTTTCGTCGCATGAAGTTTCAATGCCGAGCAGATACATCGTTAGAATGGAAAACCCCCGCCGGCTCGGTTCGCCGGCGGGGGCGGATCGACGCTGCCGCGCCGCATCTCTTTGTGCCAGTAGAATTGTCCGAAAATGGTGAGTGCCGGTCCACGGGAGCGGCGTCCCCTCACTGGCAATTCGGGGAATCGGAACGTTCGTACGGCAGCCTCAGCTTTCGGCCACCTCACCATTCAGAGAACCGCTACTAGTGCTTGAATCACTCATCGTACTGAATCACCTCCTTTCGCCAGTATGGCTGCATCCATCGTAAACGGGCGGCGGGGCGCAAGTCAACCGCAGCGGAGCGGCGGACAAAGTTTCTTTCAAAGCCGGTCCAGCCGAGAGACGGCGCCGCTGCTATAGTGTCGGCGTGAACCGCCGCATTGCAGTCAAGGTGTTGACGGCCGCTTCGACCGGGCCGTTCTTCGCGTTCTCCAAAACGCAGCAGGCCAATCTGCTGTTTCTATGCTCCGACCAGCACCAGACCGCCGCCGCGGGGTGCTACGGCCACGATCAAGTCAAGACCCCGCACATCGACGAGATCGCGGCGGACGGCGTTCGCTTCAGCCGCGCCTATTGCCAAGCGCCCGTTTGCGTTCCGTCACGGGGATCGATCGTCACCGGCAATTACCCCAGCAAGCACGGGGCCAAGATATTGCAGGACCCCTTGCCGAACGAGGCCCGCACCGCGGGGCACTTCTTCAAGGACCGGGGCTACGCGACGGCGGCAATCGGCAAAATGCACTTCGTGGACGAATCGCGGCGGCACGGTTTCGATCACCGCATCAACGCGAGCGACCATGCGGCGCGTCTGACGAAGCAAGAGTTGCAGGCCCTGCGCAAGGATCAAGGCGCGGCCGGCGGGACTAGCGGACTGCCGTCGAAAATGCCCGAGCGGCTTTTCCGCGATACGTACTATGCCGAGGAAGCGGTTCGCTTCCTGCGGGCGCACAGCGACAAGCCGTTTTGCTTGTGGGCGTCGTTCTTCATGCCGCATACGCCGCTGACGCCCCACCGCAAATACTGGGATCTCTACGAAGGGATGCGGCTGCGGTTGCCCGAGCGTTCCGACCACGAGCTCGAGGGCGGCTTTCACGGCCATTTGGCGCGGGCGCAAGAGCGCGGCTGGTATGGGCAAACCGACGAGCAGCTTCACGAAGCCATCCGCGGCTACTACGGCAACATCAGCCAGATGGACGCCAACGTCGGGCGCGTGTTCGACACCTTGCGCGAGCTCGGCCTCGACAAGAATACCGTGGTCGTCTATACCTCCGACCACGGCGAGATGGCCGGCGCGCACCGCATGTGGACGAAGCACAACATGTACGAGCAATCGGTAAACGTGCCGTTGATCGTACGCATGCCCGAGCGCCTGGAAGCCGGAAAGCTTCGCGAGCACATCGTCGAACAGGTCGATCTTTTGCCGACTTTGGCCGAGTTGTGCGGATTCCCCGCCCCGCAAGAGCTCGACGGCAGGTCTTTTGCGCCGTCGCTGCGGGGCGGCCGCTTTGCCGCCAAGGAAACCGCTTACTCGGAGTATTACTTCTGCCGCAGGGTCTTTACGGCCGATGACCGATTCGTGGGCAAGCCTCCGATCTTGATGGTTCGCAGCGACCGGTGGAAGTTGAATTACCTGAGTTGGGAACGCAGCGAGCTGTTCGATCTAGCCAAGGATCCGGGCGAGTTCCATAACGCGATCGACGATCCCGGCAATGCGGGCATCGTGAAGGAGTTGACCGCCATTGCCGAGCGCAACTACCGGCGATAGAAACCGATTCGCCCGCAGCCGCAAATTTTTTAAAGGCAGCCCTTGACATGAGGAGGGGTTCAGCGGAAAATGGAATTCAAGAATGCACCCACGAGTTCCTGTGAGTACTCGTGGTGAGAATTATGGCCCGCGCTAACCCCGCGGGCCATTTTTACTTGTTAGGATCGGTCATGGGAATTGCAGCGGTCTTCATCGACGGCGGGTATCTCGACAAGGTACTGGAACACGACCATAGCGGGTCCAGAATCGACTATGGGAAGCTTGCCCATGCCATGTGCTCGCCGGATAAGCTTCTGAGGGCCTATTACTATCACTGCTTGCCCTATCGGAGCAACCCGCCAACACCCGAGGAACGGTTACGGTATCGCAATAAGCATGGCTTCACGACCAAGCTTTCGCATCTTCCCAGGTTCGAGGTGAGGCTTGGCAAGCTCGTATATCGCGGCAACGACAATAGAGGAGAGCCGATTTTCCAGCAGAAGAAGGTCGATTGCATGGTCGGTGTCGATATGGCCCTCCTCGCAGCCAAAGGCAAAATCGGCGCCATTGCTGTTTTTACCGGCGACAGCGACCTCGTACCTGCAATTGAAGCAGTGAAGAACGAAGGCGTTCTTGTGACCCTGTGGCATGGGAACTCGCCTCAGACCCACCCCAGCGGGGAACTGTATGAATTGGCGGACGAGCGACGGGAACTGACGCCCGACACCGTGAGCCGACTGCTCAGGCCATAACCAACCGCTTTCCGGATTTTTCCGACAGTCAGCCGATCTCGGGCAGTTCGCTCAACAAGACGTCTTCGCCCGCTTTGAGTCCCGAGCGAATCGCGGCGTGGGTGTCGTTCCGCCCGTCAACGACGACCTTGCGTTCCTCGAAGCCCTCTCCGTCGCGCACGTACACGACGGTTTGGCCGCCGACATTGCGCAGGGCGCTGCGCGGTACGATCACGTCGGCGGGCGCCGCCGACAGCATGATGTCGGCGCTGGCGGAAAGATCGGGCAGCACGCGCCGGTCCTGCTCTTCAAGAGCGATCAATACCGGGATGTTCTTCATATAGCTGCTCGGGCCGCTTCGACTGAACTTCGAGCCGCCGCCCGAGGTGGCGATAGCCCCGACGCTGAAGATGCGGCCCGTCAACTCCATGCCGGGGTAGGCATCCAGAAAGACCTTGGCTTTTTGGCCGATGCGCACGGCTTGAGCGTCCACTTGGTTCACCGATGCATTGAGCACCATTTGGGAAACGTCCACGACGCGCATGAAGAGCGCGCCGGGGTAAACCCGATCGCCGGCGGATGTCTGATCGAACTGGCCGTTGCCCTTGTACATCGTCTCGAGAACCACGAGGCCGCCGACGGGCGTTTCGATGCTCAGCCTTTCGTAGTCGCGTTGATGCCGCTCGGTATGCAGGCGGTCCTCGACGACTTGCAGCTCGAAGGTGCGCAAGTCGGAGCGGTGGACGCCCTCCATCATGCGGCCCTCTTCTTCGAGCTGCTTCCAGGTAACGTTGGCTTCCTCGGCCATGTTCTTGAGGATTTCCGCCTCGATTTCGGATTTGACCGCAGCAGTGCGGACGTCAAGGACGGATTTTTCGTACTCCGCCTTGGCGGTGACGCGCGCTTGCCGGTCGGTCTCGCGCAGAACCATGATCTCGGCGCGGCGCTTTTCGACTCTCGCCTCGGATTGGGTTTGTACGGACATCCGGTCGTCGATGTGATCTTCGAGCCATTTCAACTCGAATTCCGCGACCATGGCGCCGGGAGCGACGATGCTGCCGGGCTCGGCCAGTTTCGCCAGCGTGAGCTGCTGCTGGCCCGAGTCGCGGGGACCGCGCATTCGAGGCGCTCGAATGGCGGCATAGTCGCGCGTCTCGATCGTGCCGCCGACGCGCAGAGTCGATTCCAGCGTGCCCGAGGCGGCGACCGCCGTGCGAAACTGAGCGGCTGCGCCGCGCGCCGCCAACTCATTGCGCGACGTGTTGGCGAGGCTCCACATCAGGACACCGAGGCATACGGACGACAACAGGCCGAGGAAGATCTTCAGCCAAGGCGTCGGGGGCGGGAGAGCCGGACCCTGTTGGGGCACGAGCTCGGGGCTCGGCGGCGATTCCAGGGGCGCCGCCGGCTCGGCGGCGGCATAGGCGTTGCGCGGCAAAGGTTCTTGCATTATCGGTGTTCTTTCACAAGGGCCGCCTGACGCCGACGGTTCCGTAAGCGCGCAACCCAAACCCTCGTTTCTCTCTATACAGCCTAGCAGCTAGAGACACAACGGTTAACCAAAAGGCGCTGCGCCGGGCGTTTTGGTTTCCCGATCGTTATAAAATCACTGAAGTGTCTCGTCCCGGTTGGCTGATCTTGCTGATCCCGTTCGCGCTTGCGGCGGCGCCCGCGGGCGGAGACGGGCCGCGGAAAGTCACGTTCAACCGCGACGTGCGGCCGATTCTCTCGGACCGCTGCTACGCCTGCCACGGTCCGGATAAAAACCAGCGCAAGACGAACGTGCGTTTCGACCGGGAGCAAGGAGCGTTCCTGCCCCTGGCCGGCGGCGGTCAGGCGATCGTGCGCGGCAAGCCCGAGGAGAGCGTTTTGCTGCAGCGGGTGACTTCGAGCGACCCCGTTTTTCGGATGCCGCCGGCCTACGCAGGCCGCGACCCGCTCAGCGATGCGGAGATCGAAACGCTGCGGCTGTGGATCGCGCAGGGCGCGGGGTGGGAAAAGCACTGGTCGTTCATCCCCCCGCAGAAACCCGCTCTTCCCGCCGTCGAGCGACCGCGGTGGGCGCACAATCCCATCGACCGCTTCGTGCTCGCGCGTCTGGAAGAGCAGGGACTCGAACCCTCTCCGGCGGCCGACCGACGAACGCTCATTCGCCGCGCGTCTCTCGATCTGACGGGTTTGCCGCCGACGCCCGAAGAAGTGCAAGCGTTTGTCGACGACCGCAGCCCCAACGCCTTCGAGAAAGTCGTGGACCGCCTGCTGCAATCGCCGCGCTTCGGCGAGCATTTGGCGGCGGTCTGGTTGGACGCCGCCCGCTACGCCGATACCAACGGCTACCAGACCGACGGCGAACGCTCGATGTGGCGTTGGCGCGATTGGGTGGTGGACGCGCTGAACCGCAACATGCCGTTCGACCGGTTCACGGTCGAGCAACTGGCCGGCGATCTCTTGCCCGGCGCAACGCGCAGTCAAATCATCGCCGGCGGCTTCAACCGCAACCATCGCACCACGGCCGAAGGCGGATCGGTCGACGAGGAGTTCCGCGTCGAGTACGTTGCCGACCGCGCGGAGACCACGGCCACGGTGTGGCTGGGGCTCACGGTCGGCTGCGCCCGCTGCCACGACCATAAATTCGATCCGGTGACGCAGAAGGAGTTTTACCGACTGTTTGCGTATTTCAATAACGTCGAGGAAAAGGGGATGGTCTGGAATTTCGGCAATGAGGATCCCGTGATCAAGGCGCCGTTGCCAGAACAGGAAGCGAAGCTGGCCGCGCTCGACGCGCAGTTGGAAACGGCGCGCAGGAAGTTCGAGGCGCTTGCCGGCCGGATCGAGCAGGAACAGGCGGAGTGGGAGGCCGGGCTGCGCAAGTCGGCGCAACGAAATTGGACGCCGAGCCGGGGGGCGGCCGCTTATTTTCCGCTGAACGGCGAATACGAGATCGACTCTTTCACGGGCGGCTCGGTGGACGGCAAGACCGCGCCCGACCCGACCGAAACGGTCTTCGGCAAGGGGCGTTTCGGCCGCGCAGTGAAATTCGACGGTACGCGCTACATCGACGGCGGCGCGGTCGGCAACTACAGCTATCTCGAGCCGATGAGCGTTTCCGCATGGATCTATCCGACAAAGAAAAAAGACGGCGCGATCGTTTCTTCCATGACCGAAAACCCGATCGGCAGCGGTTGGGGACTCTTCCTCCGCGGAGGAAAACTGTGGTGGCACATGTCGCAGCGCTGGACGGACCTGAGCTTGCGCCTCGAAACGAAGAACGACATCGCGGTCGGCCGCTGGCAGCATGTCGCGCTGACCTACGACGGCAAGCGGAAAAGCAAGGGCGTACGCGTCTACGTGGACGGCGTTGAGCAGGAGGTCGAGATTCTCTTCGACAATCTGGACTGGCCGTCGCGGAGCAACGCGCCGCTCAAGATCGGCGGCGGCGGCGGTCTCGACAACCGCTTCGCCGGCCTCATCGACGAGGTGCGCCTTTACGGCCGGGAGTTGACGGCGGACGAAGCGCGGGCGTCGGCCGTAGCCGAGGACCTCGGCGCCGCGGCGCGGACGGACGAAGACAAGCGCGGCGCGGCGCAGGAAGCGAAGCTGCGCCTGGCGTTTCTCGAAGAGGGCGCCTCGGCCGCGGCGCGCCGCCTGCGGGACGAGTGGGCCGAGGCGCGCAAGGCGAGAGACGAGTATTACGAGACGATCCCGACCGTGATGGTCATGAAAGAAGGGCCGAAGCGGCAGGCGTACGTGCTCAACCGCGGCCTGTACGACGCCCCCGGCGAGAAAGTCGAGCCGGGGATTCCGGCGGCGCTCGCCGCGCCCGGCGCCGCGGCCCCGCGCGACCGCCTGGAGTTGGCGCGATGGCTTGTCGACCGCGCCAATCCGCTTACGGCGCGCGTCACGGTCAACCGCTTCTGGCAAATGCTTTTCGGCATCGGACTGGTCAAGACGGTGGACGATTTCGGATCGCAGGGCGAAACCCCGGCCAACCAGGAGCTCCTCGACCGGCTCGCAGTGGATTTCATGGAATCGGGTTGGGACATCAAGCGGCTTTTCAAGACGATGGCGACGAGCAGCGCCTATCGACAGTCCTCGCGGGTGACGCCGGAGTTGCTCGAACGCGACCCGGAGAACCGCTTGTTGGCGCGGGGTCCGCGCCGGCGGCTGGCGGCGGGCGTGATCCGCGACCAGGCTCTGGCCATATCGGGGCTGCTTGTCGAAAAGGTCGGCGGGCCGTCGGTGAAGCCTTACCAGCCGCCGGGTCTGTGGAGCGAGGTATCCGCCGGCAAGTACCGGGCCGACACGGGCGAAGGACTCTACCGCCGCAGCTTGTACACCTATTGGAAGCGCACGGTGGCGCCGCCCTTGATGATGAATTTCGACGCCTCCGACCGGGAGGTTTGCACGGTTCACGCCGTGCGCACCAACACTCCCTTGCAGGCGTTGAACCTGATGAACGACGTGACGTTCGTCGAGGCGTCGCGGCATTTCGCCGAGCGTTTGCTGCGCGAGGGCGGCGACACGCCGGAAGCGCGCATCCAGACCGCATACGCCTTGGCTCTGGGGCGGCCGGCCCGCGGCCCCGAAGTGAGCGTCCTGGCGAAGATGCTCGACTCCTTTGTGCAACGCTACGCCGACGATCTCGATGCGGCGGAAGCCCTGCTCAGCGAGGGTGATTCCGCATGGGACGATGCGCTCGACGCCCGCGAGTTGGCGGCCTACGCCGGTTTGGCCGGCCTGATGCTCAATCTGGACGAAACGGTGACGAAGCAATGAAAATTCCGAGCAGCGGACGCGCGGCGCTGACACGGCGCCATTTCTTCGGCAAGACGGCTACGGGCGTCGGCTCGATGGCGCTGGCTCACCTGCTCGGCCGCGATCTCGAGGCGGCGCAACCCTCAGCGCAGGGCTTGCCCGGCCTGCCGCACTTCGCGCCAAAGGCCAAGCGCATCATCTACCTTTTCCAGTCGGGCGGCCCGTCGCAGCTTGAGACGTTCGACCCCAAGCCGGGGCTCAAGAAACTTCGCGGGCAGGACTTGCCCGAGTCGATCCGCAAGGGCCAGCGGTTGACGACGATGACCGCCGGGCAGACCAGCTTTCCCCTGGTGGAGTCGGCTTTCGGGTTCCGGCGGCACGGACGGTCGGGGGCCTGGATCAGCGAGCTTTTGCCGCACACGGCGAAGATCGCCGACGACTTGTGCTTCATCCGCTCGCTGCATACCGAAGCGATCAATCATGACCCGGCCGTGACCTTTTTCCAAACCGGCTCGCAGACCGCGGGACGGCCCAGCATCGGCGCATGGCTCAGCTACGGATTGGGCAGCGAAAGCAGCGACCTGCCGGGGTTTGTGGTGATGATTACGCAAGGCACGGGCGGCCAGCCGATCTACGACCGGCTGTGGGGTTCCGGCTTTTTGCCCACTCGCTATCAGGGCGTCAAGTTCCGCTCGGTCGGCGACCCGGTGCTCTATCTTTCCGACCCGAAGGGGTTTTCCCGCGGCCAGCGGCGCGAGTATCTCGATGCGCTGGGCGCGCTCAACCGGATGCAGCTCGAGGCGTTCGGCGACCCCGAGATCGCCACGCGCATCGCGCAGTACGAAATGGCGTTCAAGATGCAGCGCTCGGTCCCGGAGCTGACCGACCTGGCGGGCGAGCCCGACGCGGTGTTCGAGCTTTACGGCGAGGAATCCCGCAAACCCGGAACATACGCTTATAACTGCCTGATGGCGCGGCGGCTGGCCGAGCGGGGCGTGCGCTTCATTCAGCTTTACCACCGCGGCTGGGATCAGCACGGGAGCTTGCCGAAGGGCATTCGGCGGCAGGCGGAAGACACCGACCGGGCTTCGGCGGCGCTGGTCGCCGACCTCAAGCAACGCGGCCTGCTCGAGGATACTCTCGTCGTCTGGGGCGGCGAATTCGGGCGCACGGTTTACTGCCAAGGGACGATGACCGCGGACAATTACGGGCGCGACCACCATCCGCGGGCGTTCACCGTCTGGCTGGCCGGCGGCGGCGTCAAGCCGGGCATAACGTACGGCGCAACGGATGAGTTCAGCTACAACGTCACCGAGAATCCGGTGCATGTGCATGACCTGCAGGCCACGCTGCTGCACTTGATGGGCGTCGATCACGCCAAGCTGACGTACAAATTCCAGGGGCGGCGCTTCCGCTTGACCGACGTTCACGGCAACGTGGTCAAGCCCGTGTTGGCATAGAACCGCAGTTCGTCGATCAGATCGTGGGCCGTGTTGTCGAAGCGCAGCGGCGTGATCGAGATCTTGCCGTCGCGGACGGCGGCGTAGTCGCTGCCGGCCTCGGCATTTTCGAGAGGAACCTCCTCGTACATCCAGTAATACAGCCGGTCGTAGGGGTCGCGCGTCTCGACCATCAGGTTGCGCGATATCTTTTTGGACTGGCGGGTGATTTCGATGCCGTCGTAGGTCGGGTGCGGCACGTTCACGTTCAGGACGACGCCTTGGGGCAGTCCTTCGGCAAGCACTTTGGCAGCGAGATCCGCGGCGAAACGCGCCGCAGGGGCGTAGTCGATGTCCCGCCGTCGATTGACCGATACGGCGATCGACGCGATGCCGTATTTCGCGCCTTCGGCCGCGCCCGCGACCGTGCCCGAGTAGAACGCGTTCTCGCCGAGGTTGGGGCCGTTGTTGATGCCCGAAACCACCAGATCGGGCGGTTCCTCGAGCAACAGCGTCAGCGCCATCATGGCGCAGTCGGCGGGAGAGCCGTCCACTGCGAAGCGGTTTTTGCCGCGGTTTTCATAGCGGAACGGCCGGTGGAGCGTGATGCGGCGGCCGGCCCCGCTTTGCTCGATCAGCGGGGCAACCGTGCAGATCTCGCCGACGTCCGCGAGCGCATTCTCCAGAACGGCGATTCCGGGCGCATCGATACCGTCGTCGTTGGTAACCAGGATTCTTGGCATGATAGATAGGTCGATCCTCCAGCGTAACGCGGCCTGCCCTGCTATACTCAACGAGTCGTGAAACTCCGGCCCGCCATTGCCGTCGATTCCGCGAAACGACGCTCTCTCCGTCGAGCGGGCAGCCGTCGAGTGAGTCGCGGTGCGGCAGCCGTCGTATCTCCTGCCTGACCGCGGCTCTCCGGCTCCCACCGGCCGTTCCCCTCATTTTTAAAATCCGGCGTTGCGCCCCGGCCCGTCCGCTTGGCGCGGCGTCGATGTTACCTTAGGAGCCGAATATGTCAGACCAAACCGCAGTTGCTCCCGAGGAACGGGCGCTCATCGATCTTGAAAGTCAGTACGTGGTGCAGAATTACGGCCGCGGCGAGCATACGCTGCGCGCCGCGCGCGCCGAGGGCGTTTATCTCTACGACTTCGCGGGCAAGCGCTATCTCGATTTCATCTCCGGGATCGGCGTCAACGCGTTGGGTCATGCGCACCCGCGCCTGAACGCCGCGCTCAAAGAGCAACTCGATACGCTGGTCCACTGCTCGAACCTTTATTACCACCCCTATCAGGGTCCCGCCGCCCAAAAGCTGGCGGCGATGAGCGGCCTGCAGCGCGCGTTCTTCTGCAACAGCGGGGCCGAGGCCGTCGAAGCCGCGCTGAAGATCGGCAAGGGCTACGGCCGCTCGAAGAGCGCCGGCAAGTACGAGATCGTCGCGCTGCATAACTCGTTCGCCGGCCGCACTCTCGGCGCGATCGCCGTGACGGGTCAGCCCAAGTACCGCGAGCCGTTCGAGCCGCTGATGCCGGGCGTGCGCTACATCGACGTCAACGACACAGCCGCGCTGGAAGCGGCCGTCAACGACAACACCGCGGCCGTGTTCTTCGAGCCGGTTCTTGGCGAAGGGGGCATTGTCGAGGTCGATGCGGCGTTCGGCGCGAAGGCCAAGGAGCTTGCGGCCCGGCACGATGCGCTTTTGATCTACGACGAGATACAGTGCGGCCTCGGCCGGACCGGCGAGTTTTTTGCGTTCCACCACTGGGGCAACGATTTCACGCCCGACGTGTTGACCGCCGCAAAGCCGATCGCCGCGGGGCTGCCGCTCGGAGTCGTCATGTGCAACGAAAAGGCGGCCGCGGTATTCGCGGCGGGCATGCACGGCTCGACGTTCGGCGGCGGGGCGCTGGCCTGCCGCGCGGCGGTCGAGTTTCTGTCGATGCTGCCCGATCTGTTGCCGCACGTCCGCGACGTCGGCGGCTATTTCCACGAGCGGTTGAACGCCTTCGCCGCAAAGTACGACTTCGTGACGCGCACGCGCGGCAAGGGGTTGATGGTCGGCTTGGAGTTGACCGTCGCGGGCAATTGGGTCGTGCCGCAAGCGCAGGAAAAGGGACTGTTGATGAACTGCACGGCGGGGAACATCTTGCGCTTTCTGCCGCCGTACATCGTCGAACGCGGGCACGTCGATGAAGCGTTGGCGGCGCTAGACGCCATTTTCGCCGCCGGGCCGCCCGCGGACGCCTAGCCGAAAAGCGGTCGGGGCGCCCCAAGGACAGCGGGGCGCCCCGATTCGTTTCCGGCGGGACGGTCAGAAGAAGAAGCGCAGTCCGATCTGGACCTGCAGCGGCCCGACGCCCGGAATCTGCGTGTTATTGCGGTCGTAGCCGCCGTCTTCCGCGCGCAGCTTCCGCCAGGAAGAGCTGGGACCTATCGGCGCGCCCGTCTCCAGGTCAAGCCCCGGCCCGTACAGGCGGTTGAAGCGGCCGTACTCGACGTTGTCGAAGTCGAAGATATTGAACACCTCGGCCGAGAACTGCGCGCTAATCCGCTCGGAAAACGAAAACCGCCGCAACAGGCGCATGTCGATGTTGCGCATGCCGCGGTTGCGGAACGCATTGCGTCCGAAATAGCGGCCCGGCGCCATGAGGGCGCGGTCCGCGGTGTAAAAATCTCCGTTGAGGTCCATGCCCGCGGTGGGGTTCAGCGGCGGGGCGCTCGCGGTGCGCACGATCGCCGACCAGGTAAAGTTGCCGGGCAGGTCGATCAGGGCATGGGCGGTGACCTGGTGGCGCAAGTCCAGATCGGCAGGGCCGTAAGCGTCTTCCGGGCGGGCGTGGTCGGTGTAGAGCGGTTCCCAGAAATAGCCTTCGTTGATGTCGCTCGAATAGGCCTGCGCGTAAGTGTAGTGGGCGATAAAGCGCATGGAATCGCCGAGATATTTCCAGTTGGCGGTCACGCCGTTGTAGCTTGCGCGGGCCAGCGACTCCGTGACCCAGACGGTGCTCAGCGACGGCTCGGGCCGCCGACTGAGATCGTAATAGGGAATGCCGGCCGGGTCGTCCGGCCGCACGGAGGAGCGGGGCAGGTTGTAGTCGCGCATGCCGTGCAGCCGCGTCGTCCTGTTGTACATCCACTGCACGCCGGCCACCATTTTGTCGGTCAACCGGCTTTCCATACCGAGCGTGAATTTCACCGCGCGCGGGTTGCGGAAATCGGGCGAGACGCCTCTGGGAGCCGCTCCCCGCAGCGGGTCTTCGCCCAGCACGCGGATAACTTCATCGGGCTGGAACACCGGCAGGCTGTCGAGCGGATAGGCGTTGAGGTCGATTCCCGCGTCCAGAAACTGCCGGTACACGGTGGAGCCGGCAGTCGGCAGCTTGACCGAGAGGTTGAAGGGCGGCTGCCGATACACTTTGGTGGCGGCATTCACGAAGACCGGAGGAGTTACGGCGTGGAAAACGCCCACACTGCCGCGGAACACCGTCCGTTGAGCGCCGCTGTTCGGGCTGTAGGCAAACCCCAGCCGCGGCATCCATTGGCGTTTATCGTCCGGGATGCGGTCCGGCTCGAATGCGCCCAAGGGAAAATCGACGCCGCGCACCCGTGCGATGAGGGCGTCGTTGCCCAACAGCGGGTCCTGATTGATCTGTGCGGCCCAGCGGAAACCGAGATCCACCGTGAGACCGTGAAAGGGCCGCCAGGAGTCTTGCAGATACAGAGCCGCATGACCGAGTTGCTGCACGCCCACAGTGTTGCCGATTTGGCGGAAATACTGTCCCGGCGCATCGAAACGGTTGGCGATGGCGCCTCCCGGGGTGAGCGCGTCCAGGATTTCGTCGGGGTCCGACGAGAAGAGGACGAACGTCCCGAACTGGTTGTAACCGAAAACGTCGTCGATCCAGATGCGGTCGCCCTCGACGCCGAACTTGAAATCGTGCGCGCCGGAGTGGATCATCAGGCTGTTGTTGATCAGCGGACGGAAGTCGGTTTCGGTGGTCGGCAGGAAAGTTCTCGACCCGAAATCGCCCAATGTCGTCAATACGGCCGGCTGCATCGCGTTGGGGTTGCGCGGACGTTGCTCGCGGGTCGCCGTGAAGCGAAGCTGGTTGACGATGTTGGGCGTCAGCAGGCTGGTCCATTGCACGGTCGCGAAATGGATGGAATCCTCTTCCGTGCCGTTGTGGCTCAGCGCGTTCGTGGTCCTGGGCAGCCTCGGGTCGCCGATGCTGACGCTGTTGACCGCTTTTGCGGTGCTGAAGTTGTAGCGCGTCATCAACTGGTTGGAGTCGCCGAGTTGGAAGTCGAACCGGGGCGTCAGCGCCCAAGCGTCGTTAGTCGATTGGAAGGACTGTTCCAGGCTTTGGAAATAGTCGTAGGCTTCGGCGCCGCTCTCGCGGCTCGCCGCGTCGAGCAGGGGGAACTCGACATAGCGGGGGGTGTCGGCGTTCTGCCGCTCGATGGCAAAGAACCAGAAACTCCGGTTGCGCGCCAGCGGCCCCCCGGCGGAACCGCCGAACTGCTGCAATTTCTCCAGCACCTTGGCGCCGAAGGGGTCGGCGATGCCCAAGTCCGGGTGGCGGATCTGATAAAACGCATCGCCGTGAAACTCATTGCTTCCCGATTTGGTCGAAACGTTGACCACGCCGGACGTGGTGCGGCCGTATTCGGCGGTAAAGCCCGAGGTGATCGCCTGGAACTCCTGCACGGCGCTCTGCGGGACGGTGATGATGGAGCCGGCGCGTTCGCCGCCCTGAATGCCGCCGAAGAACGCCTGGTTGTAGTCCGTGCCATCCACGGTCACATTGGTGTAGATGCCGCGCTGCGCCCCGAACGAGAGATGTCCCGCGGCGCGCGTGACTTGCACTGACGGCGTCAGCAGCGCGAAATCGTGGAAGCGGCGGCCGTTGATCGGCAACTTGGCGAAGACGTCGCTCTCGACGATGTTGTCGGAGGCGGGAAGCATGGTATCGACCAGCGCGGCGGTGACCTCGATTTCGCTGTGCAACTGTTCCAGCGCCATATGGATATCGACATGGACCGTGCTGCCCACGTTGACGGTGATGCCGGTAACCTCGGCCGACGCGAAATCGGGGCTGGAAGCGGTTGCCGAATATTGGCCGGGGTTCAGCGTGCCCGCCTGGAAGCGGCCCAGCGAGTCGCTGCGCACCGTCCGCGAGATGCCGCTGTCGATGCTTTTCAACTCGACCGCGGCAGCGGGGATGACGCCTCCGTCGGGCCCCATGACGACGCCGACGATGCGCCCGCGGTGGGCGTCGAACTGAGCCTGCAAGAGACCGCCCGCCGCCGACAGCAGCAGCGCCGGAACGGCAACCCAGAGCGCCGCGGGGCCGCAGCGGCCGCGGCGGATCGAGACCCCGCCGTTATCCGGCGCCGTCTCGCCGAGAGAGCGAGAATGAGGCAGCTTGTGTGAGCGCATACCCGAACTATAATATCAACCGCCGCCCCCTCATAAATCTGTCGCGCATCCCGCGGCGGGACGATGCCGCTACACTAATGAGCCTGTGCAGCAAGCGGAGGCGTATCGGCGTGAACTGGCGAAGCTTCAGGCCGACATCGTCGCCTGCGAGCGCTGCCCCCGCCTGATCGCCCACTGCCGCCGGATTGCCGCGGTAAAGCGCCGCGCGTACCGCGGCTGGGACTACTGGGGCAAGCCCGTCCCGTCGTTCGGTGACCCCGCGGCGCGCCTGCTCATCGTCGGCCTCGCGCCGGGCGCCCACGGAGCCAACCGCACCGGCCGCATGTTCACCGGCGACCGCTCGGGAGACTTCCTCTACGACGCGCTCTACCGCACGGGGTTTGCTTCCCAGCCCGACTCGTCGGCGGCGGACGACGGCCTGACCCTCAAAGACTGCTACATCACCGCGCCCGTCCATTGCGCTCCCCCCGGAAACAAGCCGGCCCCGGACGAGTTCCGCGAATGCCGCGCCCACCTCGACCGGGAGCTCGATTTACTGCCCAATGTGCGCGTCGTCATGGCGCTCGGACGCCTGGCTCTGGCCTCTTATCTGGCGCTGCGGCAGGGCCGCGGAGAGAGTTTCAGCAAGAGCGACTACCCGTTCGCGCACGGAGCGATCTTTAACATATGTAAAATGTTACCCACCGTTCTGTGCTGCTATCATCCGAGCCAACAGAACACACAAACCGGAAAGCTCACTAAGTCAATGATAATCAATGTCTTGGAGAGATCGAAGCAGATTGTTCGAGACTCGCGGGCGAGCGAGCGGCCGGCGTAATTGTCCGCATAAAATTTTTTTCGGAAAAGTGCAACCACTTTACGGTGGGAGTCATCTATACTGATCTACATTCTTCGACAGGAGTTACTGAAATGAAACATGCGCGTCAAATGAAACCCTTGGAGCACCCCGGGCAATCATATGCATTCCCTACCCCGCAGAAAAAAGAGATCGAACCCATGACCGAGAGAAAGAAAAACGGCATCCGCAAGAAGCTGCTCGCCAAGTTGGATGACCTGGCGTCGCGCGCGAAGCGCAACGAGTTGATCAAAGAGCGCTGCAACGACCCGATGGACCAGATGCAGAACCGCTTCGACCTCGATCTTACGATCAGCGTGATCAACAAGGATTGGCAGACGAAGAAAGCCGTCGAGACGGCGCTCAAGTCGCTCGACGAAGACGAGTACGGCATCTGCCGGGATTGCGGCGAAACGATCAACCCCAAGCGTCTGGAAGCCATCGCCTGGACGACGCTTTGCATCCACTGCCAGGAGTACTACGACGGGCTCGACATCTCCCAGGAGATGGATTTCCGGCGGGCTGCTTAATCCCGGCAACCCGCTCCAGAGACATGATCCACTGCCCGGCGAGGGGGCGCTTGCGTCCCCTCTTCGGTTTTTCGGCCCCGGGCCGGCCTCCGCGCGCGGTCACGGGCGGTTGATCATGAACGTGGCGGTCCCGCTGAAAAAGCGCAGCAGGAAGGCGCCGACCTCCTGCGGCAGGGCGGCTTCCTCGACCGCCTTGGTCATCAACTGCATCCAGCGGTCCCGCGCCCGCCGGTCGATCGGGAACGGCATGTGGCGCATGCGCAGGCGCGGATGCCCGCGCTGCTCGATATAACGCGGCGGGCCGCCGAAGCGGCCTATCAGAAAGTCGCGCAAGCGCTGCTCGGCGTCGGCCAAGCCGCCGGCAGGGTACATCGGGCCGAGGATTTCATCGCCGGGGACTTGCGCATAAAATGCCCGGGTCAAGCGGGCAAACCCCTCTTCGCCGACGATTGCGTAGATATCGGGCTCCAACCCGCTATTATCGCGCGGCGGCGGAGAGCCGGGTTGCTATCATCTTTGCGAGGACTTTTACGCCATGCTCCGGAATCGGTTGCCGCTCGTATTCATTCTGCTGCTGGCCGCCGGCGCCGGCCGGGCTGCCGATGAAACCGGTTTCGATGCGCTCTTTGACGGGGAGTCCCTGGACGGTTGGATACTCCTCGGCGGAACCGGCGATGGATACCTGGCGCGCAACGGCACGCTGGCCTGTCCCCCGGGCGGCGGGGGCAACCTCCTCTCGGCGGCCGAATACTCGGATTTCGTTCTGCGCTTCGAGTTCAAGCTCGAAGACGGCTCGAACAACGGTTTGTGCATTCGCTGTCCGCTGGGATGGAGCGACATGGCCTACGCGGGCATCGAGTTGCAGATTATCGACAATCGCTCCGAGCGGTACAAAAATATCAAACCCTGGCAAAAACACGGCTCGCTCTACCACGTTTTCCCGGCGCGCGTCGGATACCTCAAGCCCGCCGGCGAATGGAACGCGCAGGAAGTCGTCGCCAAGGGATCGAAGATCAAGGTCGTTCTCAACGGGGAAACGATCCTGGATGTCGATACGCATACCATGAAAGACCGTCGCATCCTGGCCAAGCACCCCGGCCTCAACCGCAAGAGCGGGCATATCGGGTTCCTGGGGCACAACGAACCCGTCGCGTTCCGCAACATCCGCATCAAACGGCTGGACTGAGCGCGCCGGGGCAATTTTACGTTCCGCGATGCAGGTCCTGATTCCGAACCTTGGCTCGACTTCGCTGAAGTTCCAGCTCATCGACTTCCCCGCGGAGAATGTCTTGAGCCGCGGCCGCATCGAGAGAATCTCGCAACAGGGCGGGGGGAGCGGCTCGTATGCAGACGCCGTTGCCCACGTCCTGGAACGGGCGGGCGAACCGGACGCGGTCGGTTTCAAAGCCGTCCACGCCGGCCCCCGTTACCGCGGCGTCTTCCAAATCGACGATGCTCTAATCGAAAGCCTCGTCCTGTACGCGGACGCCGCCCCGCTGCATAACGGAATTTACCTGGAGGGCATCCGCGCATTTCGCGCCCGCCTGCCGCATCTTCCGCTGGTTGCCGTGTTCGAATCAGGATTTCACTGCACAATGCCCGACTACGCGCGGACATACGGGGCGCCCGCGGGCTGGCGCCGCGATTACGGAATCGAACGCTACGGTTTCCACGGCGCCTCGCACCGTTTCGTGAGCGAGCGCGTTCCCGAGCTGCTCGCAACCGGCGCGGAAGAATTGCGCATCGTCTCCTGCCATCTGGGCGGAAGCTCGTCGATTTGCGCGATCGAACGGGGCCGCTCCATCGACACGACGATGGGGTTTTCGCCGCAGTCCGGTCTCGAGAACGCCACCAGGCACGGGGAACTCGATCCCTTCGCCGTGCTCTTCATGATGGACCGCCTCGAGGCGACGCCGCGGCAAATGCGCGCGATGCTGGTGGGGGAAGGGGGCTTGGCCGGCATCTCGGGCGTGCCGGGCGGCGACGTCCGCGATCTGCAAGAGGCCACCGACCGCGGCGATGACGCCGCCCGCCTGGCGCTGGATACCTTCGCCTATCAAATCCGCAAGACGATCGGCGCCTACGCCGCGGCCATGGGCGGCATCGACGTCGTCGCGTTCACCGGCGGAATCGGCGAAAATTCGGCCCTGCTGCGCGCGCAAGTCTGCGCGGGTCTCGATTTCCTCGGCATCCGCCTCGACCCGGCGGCAAACGCGGCGGCAAGCGGCGACAGAGTGATTCACCACTCCTCCGCCGCAACCAAAATCGTTGTCTTGAACGCGAACGAAGAGTTGATCGTCGGCCGCGAAACCTATCGCCTGCTGCATCCCCCGGCGTAAGCGGGCAACCCGGCCGCACTGCGGCTACGGCATGGCGGTGAGGGTGGGATTCGAACCCACGGAGCCCGTAAAGGCTCAACGGTTTTCGAGACCGCCCGATTCAACCGCTCTCGCACCTCACCGCGGTTCCTTCATTATTATACGGGCTGCGCGGGCGCACCTACCAAAACTCGCGGGCATGACGCCGCACGCGGTCGCCGTGCTCGCGCATCGCCTGCAATTGCCCGCCGGTCGGAGCCGTCCAGTCGTCGAGCAGCCGCAGATTCTCGGCGAGCTCGCCGCGGCCGTTGGGAGCGGTAACGGCCACGCTCACGGCGGGATTCGCCAAGCAAAAACGATAGCAGTCCGGGGCCTGCGGCGGGCGAAACCCCTGCGGGTCGGAGGGCGTCGGCTGCAGCAAATCCCTCCAGCGCAATCCCGTGAAGGCAACCGCCGGCATGTCGAGCTTTTCAGTTGTTGGGAAGACATCCCGTTCGGCGCCGCGATGCGCGGCGTTGTAGCGGATCATCAGCAAGTCGAGCCTGCGTTCTCCCGCCGCCGTTGTCTCTGCGGCCCATCTTGCCGCCAGGGGGCGCTGGTGGCTCGTCAGTCCGACCAGCCCCAATTGTCCTTCGCGCTTGCGGCGGCGCAGAACGTCCCAGGCGCCGCCCGGCCCGACGATCTCCCGCCACTCCTCTTCGCTTTCGACATAGTAAAAGGTGGCGACTTCAAGCCGCTCGCTGCGGGTCTCGGCCAGAATCCGGTCCATCTCGCGCTCCGCCTCGCCCGCGGTCCGCGCCTTGAACTGTACGGCGAGAACGACATCCGCGCGCCTCGGCCCCAGCTCCGCAACCGCCCGCGAAAGTCCGTCCGGCTTGCCGCACCAGTTGAGGTAGCCGATTCCCCGCGCGACGGCCCAATGAACGTCATCCGCAGCGAGCCGCGTATTGCCGCGGGTAGCCAGGCCCAAGCGGCAAACCGCCGGCAAGTCCGCGCCGAGCCGCGCCAAGCGATCCATGCCTAGGCTAGCGGAAGTTTAACAAGCCGGCCGGTCATGTTGCCGATTGGAGCCGGGTTTTGAGCATTGCATCTCTGTAAGTTGTTGATTTCAAGGGATTGGTACTGGAATGAGCGCGATGCAGCGCCATAATCGCATGGAAGGTTCAGCGCCTCGTCCGCTCCACGCGCGGCGCAGTTGGTCGCCCGCGGCGATCCCCCTGCAAACCGCCGGAGCGGATCGCTTGCGGCCGCCTGGTCAGGCGAGCCCCAGCAGCCTGCGGCTGTAGGCCATGTCGGCGGCTACGTCGCGCCGTTGCCGTTCGACCGGGTCGCCGTCGGGCGCCGCGTACGGCTCACCGCTGCGCGCTCTCGCTGCGAATCCCTCGTAAACCCAAGCGGGGACATCGCGGTAATGCTCCCAGAACCGCGGGTCGCGGACGGCGAATTTTCGCGGTGAGGCGGTGTTGATGATCTCCAGCGAAAACGGCAGGTCGGGGCGCAACTCGCCGAAGCGCCGCGCCCAGCGGTCGATCTCGACATTGCCCTTGCCCAGCGGCGTCCACATGACGGCGATGGCGGCGCCCTCCTGCCAGATACGGGAGTCGCGGATGCCCGTCGTCAGAGCGTAGGGCGCCAGAACCTCCAGCGTGTGGTGCGGGTCTTCAAGGGCCCAGGCGGCATTGCCCGGGTCCAGCAGCGCGCCGACGTAATCTTTGCCCGCCTCTTCGATAAGCTGCTTCAGTTGCAGTGCCTGCAGGTCGCCGGCATGGTTTTCGACGGCGATCTTGATGCCGCGGCGGCCCTCGTGGTCGCGCACCGACCGGCAGGCGGCGATCGTGTTTTCAATGTGCTTTTCCAAAGGGATGCCGCTCTTGCGGTCGTCGGCGCTGCCCAGATAGCAGCGCACGAAGGGCGAGCCGAGGATGCGCGCGGCGGCGAACATTCCGAGAAGCTGCTCTTGCGCGGAGCCCTCGCCCGCGGCGAAGCGCGTGGAGGTCTGACAGATGGAGCCGAAGCCGACTTCCAGCGCGAGGCCGAGCTTGTCGGCATGCTCGCGGACCCGTTGAAGATGGTCGGGCTTCAAGCTTCCCAGAAAACGCGGCTCGGAGAAATGCGCCGAGGAAGCTCCGTGCTTCTTGGCGAAGTCGAGCAACTCGAATGCGCTCCAGCCTTGGGAGCGCAAGCTGAAAAGATCGAGGCCGAGTTTCTGTTGAGGCATGGGGGCTCCGTTGGCGGCAGCCGCGGCGGCAAACAGCAGATCGCGTCGCGTCATGAATCGTCCGCAGTCAATGGTAACCGCTTTTTCCAGGCGCTGCCGGCGCGGCTCAGGATGGCTGCGCGGCGTTGAGCGCCAACGCGACAAGCGTGCGCACGCCGACGCCGCTCGGGCCCTTCGCCGCGTACGGTTTTTGTTCCTCGTACCACGCGGTGCCGGCGATGTCGAGATGAACCCAGGGAAGCGGAGCGGCGAAATGCTTCAGGAAGGCCGCCGCCGTGACCGCTCCCCCCCAGCGCGGCCCGACGTTGGCCATGTCGGCGATGGGGCTTTCGAGCAGCGCCGCGTAGGCATCGTCCAGAGGCATCGGCCACATCTTTTCGCCCGCGGCGGCAGCCGCCTGCAGCAGGCGCTCCTGCCAGGCGGCGTCGTTCGTGAAGACTCCCGAGTTCTCGTAACCCAAGGCGACCACCACCGCGCCCGTAAGCGTTGCCGCATCGACAAGATGGGTGCAGCCTTGCCGCTGCGCGTAGGTGAGGGCGTCGGCAAGAATCAACCGGCCCTCGGCGTCGGTATTGAGCACCTCCACGGTCTTGCCCGACATCGTGGTGACGACATCGCCGGGGCGTTGCGCACCGCCGCCGGGCATGTTCTCCACGGATGGAATCACCGCCGTGACCGGCGCGGGCGGTCGGAGCGCCGCAATTGCCTGCATGGCGCCGATTACCGCGGCGCCGCCGGCCATGTCGTATTTCATGCGGTCCATCTCGGCGGAAGGCTTGATCGAAATTCCGCCGGTGTCGAAGGTGACCGCCTTGCCGACGAGCCCCAGGTGAACGCCGCCGGCGTCTTGTGTCCCGCGCGGGCGGTAGCGGAGCACGACGATTGCCGGAGGCTCCGCGCTGCCTTGGGCGACCCCCAACAGGGCGCCCATTTTCAACTCCCGGATGCGGCCTTCATCGAGAATTTCGCATGCGAGCCCCGCCTGCGCGGCCATGGCGCTCGCTCGTTCCGCCAGAACGCGCGGGGGAAGGATATTGCCGGGCTCGTTGGCCAACTCGCGCGCGAAGCGTTGACCCTCGGCGGCGGCAACGGCCCGCTCGAGTGCGCCGCGCTGCGCGGAAGGCGCCAGAACCGTTGCCGATTCGAGCGTGGGCGAAGACCGCTCGCTGCCGGTCTTGTAGCAGTCCGGCTCGTAGAGGGCCGCCGAGAATCCTTCGACGACCGCGCGAACGGCGTCTTCGCCGCGCGCCTGAATCGCTGCGCTGCGCGCGCCGGAGGCGCGCAGCGCGCGGCCGGCGACGCCTGCGCACTCGCGCAAGAGGACGCTCGAAAACTTTTCTTGCGGGCCGCAGCCGATGAGCAGCAATTGCCCGGCTTGCATGCCTGCCGGGCGGTGAATCCGCGCCGTGGAGTGCAGCTTGCCCTTGAACTCGCCGCGCGCGAAGAGCTCACCCGCCAAGCCGCCGGTGAGCGCGTCCCACAACTCCGCTGCGGCAGAGTTCGGTTCTTCGAAGACGAAACCGACGACCGCATCGGCGGAGGCGTCCGCCAACGAATCGCCGCTGAGAAAATACTTCATCGTCAGGGAATCCATTCTAGCCGCCGGCTGCGGCGCATGCCGTCGGTTGCCTCCAATCCCCTGGCAAGCAACCTTTTGAGGATTTCAAACTCATTATATATCAATGAGTTGAACAACGAACGGTCGGCTCAGTCGCGGTCGGCGGCGACGATCTCGAATTTGCGGTAGATCACGGGGTGCGTCGGCGAAACGGACGGCAGCATCGCGGCCACCGTGTAATTGCCGGGAGCGAGATCGTCGGTGGCCAAGGCGGCCAGATAGCGGATTCTGGAGGAGTCGGGCTGCGGAACGGTCTGATAGCCCTTGGCGGGCAGCCGCTCGACCCGTTCGCGCTCGTAATAGAGCGCCAGCTTCGGTCCGGGCGGGTCGGCAAGCGAGGGTTCGCCCGGATTGTAAACGTCGTAAAGCAGATAAATCGCGTCGCCGGTGCGAAACACCCTCTGCGCAGACGTGTAAAACCGGCTCCCGGCGACCTCCAGGACATCTTCGGGGGCGTTCTTTGGGTTTTTCTTTTGCTTGGCTGCCGCGGTGTCTTCGATGCGCCCCGTGAGCAGCAGCGAGCTGGCGCCGAGTGCGCCGGTGATTTCAGGAATGCGCAAGAGCGTCTGAAAACTGCCGAGCGCGCCCGAACCGTCGTCGCGCACAATCACTTTCCAGTCGTAGAGTCCCGGTTCCAGCGGCATCTGCGAGCCGTAATGGAGAAAGGCGATCGGGTCGCTGCTCAGCTTTTCGAACTGCGCATCGGGCAGAGTCATCTGAAAGCTCCCCTCGTCGACGAACGGCTGCCGTCCCGGCGCGCGCTCGTCCCGGCCGGGGTCCGCGCGGGCCACGATCGTCAGCTTCAGCGTGCGGCCTTTTTTCGTCGCAGCAGCGGGAAGATCGCTGGTGTGGAGTCCGACGCTGTAGGCCAGCGTCGGCAGGCCCTTCGAGTCGCGGAAATACTCGTATCCGACCTGGATGGGCAGGTCGGTGTAGGGGGTGTCGAAAAGCAGCGCCTGGTGGATGCGCAGATTCCGTTCGGACTGCGACATGCGCTCGAACGGGCGTTCTTCGTAGTAGCCGCGCTGATGGCTGACTTTCAACCCCTTGCGCTTGACCTGCACGCGGAGGCGGCGCAGCCGGCCGCGCTGTTCGCTGTCCTGCGGGTAATAGCCGAGCAGGTAGTAATCGCCGCTCTCCCGGTTCACAACGTCGAAGACCTCTCCGAAATCGTTGCTGTTCAGCACGGCGCGGCCGCCGGTACGGCGCGCCAGCTCGAAGAGGCCGTCCTGGTTGTCCTGGCGCTGCTGCGCCGCGGCGGCGAAACCGTTGTTGAGCGCGTCGCCGAAGAGCGAGTCGAAATTCCCCTTGCTCTCGGCATCGCCGCCGGGAGGCATTGCGCTCAGGCGGCCGACGTCGGAAACGTAGAAGCGGACCCGCGCCCGCATCGCTTCGTCTTCGAGAACCTTCATGATATCGAGGTTTTCTTCGTCCACCGGCAGGCCGGAGGCGAAGAGCACGACGAGTTTTTGACCGGGGTAGATTCCCAGCGCCCGGATCAGGTCGATGTATTCGTACATCCGCAGGCGGCGGTAAAACGCGGCGCGGTCGCCGATCTCTTCGATCTGCTCTCCGAACTCTGCGTTGGCCTCGGCGAGCAGTTGGTCGATCTCTCCGTCGTACTCGATATCGCGGGCCAAATCGACCGCCAGGGTATCGACGAAGCCGCCGCCGTTAGCGCGTCCGGAGCCGCGGTTGAGCATCTCATCGAGCTCACGGTAGAGGTCGCTCTTGCGCGAGGTGAAAGCCGAGCCTTCGAGCGAGACGAACACGCCCGGCCGCAGATTTTCGTCGATGAAGTTTTTGACCGCGTTGAAGATTGGGAGGCGGTCTTCG
The DNA here is from genome assembly GCA_958295955.1 of uncultured Bryobacterales bacterium. Classification (GTDB taxonomy): domain Bacteria; phylum Acidobacteriota; class Terriglobia; order Bryobacterales; family UBA6623; genus CATQHP01. The sequence continues at coordinate 1,121,886 of OY282420.1, forward strand.
CGGCGGCCGCGCGTGGCGATGTAGATGAAGCTGCTCCGCCGCAGGTCGCCGCGCGCCGCCGCGCGGGGCGTCTCCGGGAGCGGGACGCCGGCAGCAACTTCTCCCGGCGATTCCGGCGGGATGGTTCCCGGCACGAACTCGAAGGTCGCGACCGACTGCCGCCGGCCGTTCTCGAACAACTCGAAGTCTTCTTTCTTGAGATCCGCTACCGCGCGGCCCTTGCCGTCGGTGACGCGCGCCTCGACTTCCATCAATACCGCCTCCGCTTCGAAGACGGGCGTTTCCTGCGCCGAAACGGAAGGCGCGAAGAGAAGCAGAAATGCGGCCGCGCCACCGGCGCTCGATCGTGTTTTCAGTGTTTTTGTCAAAATATCCGCCGCCTGACCCATTACCCTACAGACGCCGGCCGCCGCGCCCGCGTTCCCGTTAAAGATTCGATTCCGGCGGATCGACGCCGTTGTAGGCGATCGCCACCAGACCCAGATAGACCGCCAGCACCTCGCTGTCGCCCAACGAGACGTCGAAGCAGCTCACCGCCGCGATCGCCAGCGTCCCCGCGATGCCGGCGTGCAGCAGGAACCGCCGGTCGTCGCGCAGCCGAGGCCGCGAACGCAGCGCTCGGGTCAGATCGAGAACGATTTTCGCAAACAGCCAGAGGACGATGAGCGCCGCCGGAATCCCGCGCTCGGCCGCGTAGTGGATATAGACGTTGTGCAGATGCCCGTAATAGGCGGGCGGCAACTCGGTCACGTCGGCGGGTTGGAATTCGTGGAAACGCGGGCCGACTTGCTGCGGGCCGACGCCGAACCAGGGATGCGCCGCGATCATGCGCAGCCCGGTCCGCCACATGACGATGCGCGCCGGGTTGGACGCGACGTTGATCGAAGCCGCCCGTTCCCGTATCGACTGCGGCGCCAGATAGAACCCCGCGGCCAAGACCGCCGGAACCAGCAGCAGCGCCCGCGGCCTGCAAACCGCAACGAAATACAGCCCGGCGGCGACAAGCGCCAGCCAGACGCTGCGCGTGTAGCTAAGCGCCAATCCTGCCGCAAGCCATCCCGCCAGGAGCCGCCATACGCCGAACCCCGGGCGGCGCTTGGCAAAGGCAAGGTAACTCACAAGCGCAACGAAAACCACCAGCACGGCTTGACTGAAGGTCATCCAGTGGCTGAAAAAACCGGTGATGCGGTCGACAACGTAAGCCTCGGTAAAATCCTGACCGGAAGCGGAAATGCGCAGCGCCGAGCGAACGAACTGGAACACTCCTACGGAAACCGCGATCGAGGCGATGACGAACCAGGCTTCGGTCAGTCTCCTGGCGCTGCCGGCGGTTCGAAACGCTCCGGCCACGACGGGGACCATGAGGAAAACGAAGAACTTCTTGAGTTGCGGCCCGGCTGCGGCGGGATCGGGCGACGCGGCGGCCGACGCCAGCGTCCAGAGCATGAACGCCGACAGGGGCAGACCGATCGGCGGCATGCGCACGGCTTCCCGCCGCAGGAAAAAGAGAGCAGCGGACAGCCCGAGGCAGACATGTGAGGCGGCAATCGATACGAACCCGGCAACCGAAGCCAGGAACGCGGACGCCGTGAACCAGCGCCGCCAAGCGTGTTCGTCAACGGTCAAACGAACAGTATGGCAAGGCCCCACGCCTTGTTCGGACTTTTCTAACGCAGAAGATTGCGTATGAAGGAGCCCTGCCGCTTGCTGACCGTGAACTGCAAGCCGTTGGCCAGAGTCAGCAGCCGGCGCCGGCTGCTGAGGGCGCCCATCTTGCGAATCTTGTCAGTATTGACCAGCGCGGAACGGTGAATACGCTGAAATTGCGTGCCCTGCAGGCGGTCGTCCAACCCTTGCAACGTTTGCGTAGCCATGAATTTCTTGTCGGCAGTGAGAATCCAGACGATCTCGCCGTCCGCCTGAAAGGCGTAAACTTCGTCGAGATCGAGCAGGTAGGTGTCGGCGGCGCGGCGGGCTGCGATTTTCACTCTTCGTTGTCCGCGGGAGGCGCCTTCGGCGTTGAGCGTCCGCGCCACGCGCTCGGCGACGGCCGCCGGGCTGCGCCGCGATTCTTGCGCCCGGTCCAACGCTTGCCTCAAGCGCTCGACGGCGATCGGTTTGAGCAGATAGTCCACCGCGCCGACATCGAAAGCCCGCAACGCATGCTCGCTGTACGCGGTCACGAAGACGATGGCCGGCAGAGGGCCTTCTATGCTGCGCACCAACTCGAAGCCGTCTTTGGCCGGCATCTGGATGTCAAGCAGCACCAGGTCCGGCGCAAGCTTGTCGATTTGGCGCATGGCCGCCTCGCCGTTGCCGGCTTCTCCGACCACATCTACGTCGTCGAAGTCGGCGAGCTCCTCCGCCAGAACGGCGCGGGCAATGGGCTCGTCGTCGACGATCAACGTGCGTAAAGTCTGCTCCGTCATGCAGCCGGCGATCGTTTCTCCGCGGCGCGGACGAGAGAAGCGTCTCCGCCACCCTATAGATAACGATACAGGCGCCGCGGGCGGCGTCTCAAGCGATTCCCGCGAACGGGTTGCTTTGCCCTGCGAACGGCCGGGATTCGCATGCGGGCGGAGCGCCGGCCAAGCGGTGCTCTAATGAGATTGGCGGCCGATAACCGCCCTGCCGCGCATGGATGCCGCCCTGCATTTGCCGATTCTGGTGAACGCTCTGGGACATGTTGCCGGAGTCGTCGTTTTCGGCACGTTCCTCCGGCTGATTTTCCGCACGTCAATGCGGCGCTCCCGCGCGGAGACCGTGACCCCCGCGGCGGCGGCGGCGCTGGCCTTGTTTTGGAACCTCGGTTCGCTGATTGTCGTACTGGGAGAGCCGAGCAGCGCGCTGAGCGAATTCGTTGCGTCCTTGAGCTTCACGGTGCTGAGCTTGCTGCCCTCCGTCCTGCTGCACCTTGCTTTGGGCCGCGAATATCCGCAACTGCGCGCCGGCGGGTATGCGGTCGGCGGGCTTGCCGCCGCGTCCCATCTTGCGGAAGCATTCGGTCCGGGAATCGCCGGCCACGTTTTCGGCATCCGGCTGATTACATTCGGCTTCGGCGCCTTGGCGGTCGCGGCCGCGGTCTTGCTGTCCCGAGGGCGTTCCGAACGGCGCGCAGCGGGGATGCGCACGGTCGCGGCGATGGCGTTGTTTCTGCTTGCAGCGTCGTTCGTACACTTCGGCGCGGAGCACGGTCCGGGGTCGTGGGGCCGCGAGTTGCTCTTCCATCACGCGGGCATGCCGTTGGCGCTGTTCGTGCTGCTCCAGGACTTCCGTTTTCTGCTGCTCGACGTATTCGTGCGCGTGGTCGGAGCGGCCGGCCTCGCCGCCGGACTTGCCGCCGGCCTGCTTGCAGCGGGGAATCGGCTGGGACTGCTTCAATTTCAGGATGCGGGCGCCGTGCGCCTCGTCGTTTTCATAACGCTTACCTGCGCGGCGATCCTCGGCTATCCTTACGCGGCCGGAAAGCTGCGGCGGTGGATCGAGGCGGCTCTTTTCCGCCGGGGGGATGCCGACGCGGTCGCCGCCGACATTCGGACTATGCCCGTCGCCGGCGAGGCCGATCTCCTGCAGGCCGCGGCCGAGCGGATTGCCCGCTTTTTTTCCGTCCGGCGGCGGCGCTTGCTCGATGCGGGAGAGTCTCCGCTGCCTCCCGGCGCGCATATTCTTCACGGGCAGCAGGCGGAGCGGCTGCGCTCGACAAGAGACTTGTGGGCCGAGGCCGCGGTTGTCTTTCGGGTTGCGCCGCATGCGGCGCGCACGCTGCTGCTGGGCCCGCGGGAGGGCGGCCGCCGCTATTTGAGCAACGACATGGCCGCTCTCGACATGCTCGCGGCTGCGGTCAACGAACGGATTGAAAACCTGCGGCACGAAGAACAGCAGAGTCTGCTCTCGGAAACCGAATTGCAAGCCCTCCGCGCGCAAATCAATCCTCACTTTCTATTCAATGCGCTGAACGCGCTGTACGGCATCATTCCGCGGGCCGCGGTCGACGCCCGGAAAACCCTGGTCAACCTTGCCGAGATTTTTCGCTATGCTCTCGACAGCAAACGCCAGATGGTCCCGCTCGACGAGGAGATGCGGGTGGTGCAGGCTTATCTCGATATCGAGCGGTTGCGCTTGGGGAAAAGGCTGTCGGTTCGAGTGGAGGTGGACAGGGACGCCCGCCCGGTCAGCGTGCCGGCGCTTTCCATTCAGCCTTTGGTGGAAAACGCCGTCAAGCACGGCATCAGCGAGAAGCCGGAAGGCGGCGAGGTCGCCGTGCGCGCCCGCTGCTGCAACGGCGGCGTAGCAATCGAGGTGCGCGATAACGGCGCAGGCATGAACCCGGGCGCAGCGCAAGCGGCGGGGCACGGACTGCGCAACGTCAGAAGGAGGCTGCAACTCTGCTACGGGGGCGGGGTGGAGCTTGCGTTCGAGGCGTCGAGCCGCGGCGTCCGCGCCGGCTTTACGACGCCGGCGGCAAGCGGCAAAAACAGTGGAGAGTGAAGAGCGGAGAGCAGGACAACGGACCACCGGCGCGGGTCGGCAAAACCACCGCAGAAGACCGCCGCGCCGCTCACGGCGCCTTTGCCGCGGCCTGCGGGGACGCGCGCAGGCGGGCCAAGCCGATGGAATCTTCGCCGGACGGCCCCGCCGTATAGAACAGATACAACTGTCCGCCGGACGCATAAACGAATGAATCGTGGATCTCGGGGCGTTCCCAGTCGAGTTCCGGGCGGAGCAAGCTCTGCGGCTCGGCCGCGACGGACCATGTTTCCCAGTCATCGGCGGAGGCGTCGAGCGTGGCCTGGAGCAGGTGTTCGTCGTCGCCGTCGAGGCCGCGGCTGTAGAACAGGTCGAGCGTAGTTTCGTCCCGCACCAGCAGGGAGCCGTGGCGAAAGAAGTCTCCTTCCGCGATGCCGAGATGCAGCGCTTCGCGGGAAATCGGACACGTCTCGGAAGATTCCCACATGGGCGTCCGGCCCAGCCCCGCGGGCGCCGACCAGGGGGCGGCCCTATCGCGCGGCCGGGTGAAGCGTCCCGAGCGTCCGATAGCGTACAGGCCGCCTTTGAAATCGAAAATACGCAGATAAGTCGTGGCGCTGAAAACGGCGGGCCGCGGGCCGCCGCCCGGTTCGCCGCCGAACTGCTCGGCGTTGAAGTTCAGGCCGCTCCGCGACGCGGCAATGAAGGAATCCTGGCCGTCTTCGGCGCGGCCGTGCATGATGAGGATGAATTGCTTGTCCGCCTCGTCCACATAGACCTCGGGGGACGAAACGTGATTGCGGAGAACGACGCCGGGGGCCAGTTCGAGGCGCGCTTGCGGCCCGCCGAGAGCGAGATCGAAGACGCCGCGGCCGGGGAAACCCGCGGCCTTGTCGGTCACGGTATTGAACAGGGTCCAGCGGGCGGCGTCTATGCGCTCTGCCCAGGCCAGGTTGATCGTCGTACCGTGGTGCGGAGCGAAATAAAGGTAGTAATTCGCGTTTGGGCGCGGGCGGTCTTCAGGAGCGACCCAGTCGGGGACCGCGATAACCGAAGGGAACATGGCGTGGCCGCGGTAGGTGCGTCTGCCGGGCGATTCGCCGACGCCCGCGGCGGCAACGTCGGCGCCGCGAACGATCGGCTCGCGGTGGACGCGCTCAAGCGCATAGCGCAGGACGGACTCGGTCCGCTCAAGAGGCGCGGCGCAGCCGGCCGCAATGATCAGAAGGCAGAGAACGGCGTAGAGCAAGGGTTCCGTTCAAGATAGCAACTCCCGCGAGCATAGCAGGATTTCCGTCGAAAATATGAAATTTCGTAGCGCAGTATCCGTTAAATGGAATCGACGCCGTGCAAGCATGATGAAAACGCCGTGTAAACGCCTCGAAAACGGCTTTTTCACAGGCTTTTCGGATTGGCGCCGCATTTGCTACGGATAATAGTGGAACAGTACGGTCGTGGCGTGGCTTTTGCGCCGGGCGGCCGTTTGCTGAACATGGTCAGACCTCGTCGATCGATGAAATGGACCGTGCCGGGGGCCTTCGTGGGGTTGGCTCTCGGCATGTTGTCGCTCGCCAACCAGGCGCAGCGCAGCCATTTCGGAGCGCCGGACGACGGGGTCGTATGGGTCGATGCGGATGCCGGAGTCGAGGCCGCCCGCGTCGACCCTCAAGGCCCGGCCGCACGGGTGGGGGTGCGGCCGGGCGACGTTTTGCTTTCTATCGGCGGGCGGGCGATGGACGAGGCGCTCGATGCAACCAGGGCGCTCGCCGCGGTCGGCGTCTGGAACCGCGTAGAATACGTTTTCTCGCGCGGCGGCGCCGAGCTCGCGGGCTCGGTCATCGTCGGCGAGAGCAGCGGTCAGCCGGCGGTCCGCTACTTTCTCACGGCATTGGGCTGGATTTACGGGCTGATCGGATTTGCGGTTTATTGGCGCAAAGGCGGAAAGCAGGCTGCGCGGTTTTATGCGTTTTGCCTGGCTTCGTTTGCGCTTTACAGCCTGAGCTTCAGCGGCGCCCTGGACGGGTTGGACCGTTTGGTGTATTGGCTGGATGTCTGGGCGTTGCTGCTGGCGCCGGCGATATTTCTGGATTTCTGCCTGCGCTTTCCGCATGACGAGAGACGTCCGGCCCGGGCGGCGAAGCTGTCGTACGGCCTGGCCGCCAGCATCGGCGTCGGCCACCATCTGACGGCTTCCGGTTGGCTGGTTGCGGACGGTTCGGCGGCTGAGGAGCTATTCGTTTTCGACTCCCTGCCGCTGATTTTGATGGGCTTGAATTTCGTTGCCGGCGCTGTGGCGGTTTGGCGCGGAGCGCGGGCCGAGGAGGAGTTGCCGTTGCGGCAACAGCGGCGGTGGCTGGCTTATGGGGCGCTGGGCGCGGCGCTGCCGTTCTGTGCGTTCTACGCCGCGCCGTTCGTGTTGGGTTACGACCCGGGGCCGAACGCGGCGTTTGCGGTGTTCTCGTTGGCCTTGCTGCCGCTGGCGGCCGCGTTTGCGCTGGTGAAATACCGGCTGATGGATGTCGAACTGTTCGCCCGGCGTTCGAGCGCCTACGGACTGGCGGCGGCGGTATTGATGACCGCGTTTTACACGGGGAGCCTGTTGGCCGGCGGACTGTTCGAGACGGGGCCGCGGGCGTTGGCGCCCGTTGCCTGGCTGGTCTCGCTGGTTGCCGCCGCCGTGCTCTTCCACCCGCTGCGCAATCGCATCCAACAGGCGCTCGACCGGCGTTTCTACCGCGAACGCTACGACTACCGCCGGACGTTGACGGACTTTGCCGCGGAGTTGACGCGGGCGTCCGATTTGCAAGAGATGGTTGCGGCTGTTTGCGGCCGCTTGACGCAGACGCTGGATGTCGAGCGTTTGGCGGTGTTCGTTGCGGATGCGGATGCAGAGCGCTCGGCGGGCCTTTTCCGTCTGCTGCGGCAGCATGGGCTTGAGAGTTTCCCCACCGGCGGCCTTGCCCGGTTGAGCTTGCTCGAAGGACTTTCGGAAAAGGCTTCGGGCACGGTGTTTTTCGAGTCTCCGAAGGCGCGCAGCGAACGGAGCGACGGGTTGCGCGAACTGCTCGCGGCGCTCGATTGCAACTACTTCGTGCCTTGCCGCGCGCGGGGTCGAACGACGGCGTGGCTGGCCCTGGGACGCACAAACGCCGGCCGCTATTTGAGCGGCGACGATGCGGCTCTGGTCGAGACCGCGGCCGGCTACTTTGCGATCGCCCTGGAAAATGCCCGCCTGTACCGTTCCCTGGAACGCAAGGCGGAGCAATACCAGCAACTCAAGGACTATAACGAGAACATCGTCGAGTCGCTTTCGGTAGGAATTTTGGCGGCCAACCTGGATGACCGCGTGGAAAGCTGGAATACGCAGCTTGAGCTGGTGTTCGGGATTTCGCGCCCGCAGGCGGCGGGACGCAAGCTCGAGGAACTTTTGCCTCCGGCATTGATCGCGGAATTCGAGAAATGCCGCGGCGAGACGGGCATCCGGAACGTTTACAAGTTTCGCCTGCGGGCGGGAGATTTCCCCGCGGAGTTCCGCCCGTCGGATGCTTCGGTCGAGCGGGAGCGGCTGGTCAACATCGCCATTGCGCCCCTTGTCGCCAAGGACTTCCAGCCGATCGGGCGCCTCGTGATTTTCGATGACGTGACCGAGCGGGTCGAGCTCGAGGAGCAGGTGGCGCAGGCGGATAAGCTGAGCTCGATCGGCTTGCTCGCGGCCGGCGTTGCTCATGAAGTGAATACTCCTCTAGCGGTGATCTCCAGTTATGCGCAGATGCTGGCCAAGCGGATCGAGCAGGATAGCAGCGAGGCCGAGATGCTGGGGAAAATTACGGCGCAGACTTTCCGCGCCGGCGAGATTGTCCATTCGCTGCTCAATTTCTCGCGGACCGCCGGCAGCGAGACGGCGCCGACGAATGTGAATCGGGTGTTGGAAGACATGCTGGTTCTGGTGGCGCCGCAGCTTCGCAAAGCGGGAGTTCGCGTGGAGAAACGGCTTGCCGCGGCGATTCCGGTTCAGGCCAACGCAGGGAAATTGCAGCAGGTTTTCCTGAACCTGTTCCTCAATGCGCGCGATGCGATGCCGCACGGCGGCACGCTTGCGGTAGAGACTCGAGAGAGCGGCGGCGGGCATGGCGTCGAGATTCGGATTGCCGATACGGGCGTGGGCATTTCCGAAGCGGCGCAGCGCAGGATTTTCGACCCGTTCTTCACGACCAAGGGGCCGCAGCGCGGCACGGGCCTGGGGCTGGCGGTCACTTACGGAATCGTGCAGGAACACTCCGGCGTCATTGGCGTGGACAGCGCGCCGGGACGGGGAACGACGTTCACGATCGCCTTGCCCGCGGCGGAACAAGCGGTTCATGCCTGAGCTTTCATCCACGGGATCCCGGCAGCCCTTCGCTGCGCCCGGCCGCAGGCGGATATTGGTCATCGACGACGAAGCGGCTATCCGCGACAGCCTCGAATTGCTTTTGACGCTCGAGCGCTATGCCGTTTCGACGGCGGCGACAGGAGCCGAAGGGCTTCGGGCGGCGGAGCGGCTCCCTCACGATCTGGCGCTGCTGGACTTGATGCTGCCCGACCGGTCGGGACTGGAGGTCTTGGCAGACCTGCGGAAGATGGACAAGTCTTTGCCCGTGCTCATGCTGACTGCTTACGGATCGGTCGAGACGGCAGTGCAAGCCATTCGGTTGGGCGCCGACAATTTCCTCACGAAGCCTTGGAGCAATGAAAAGTTGCTGCTGGAGATTGAGCAGGCGCTGACGCGGCGGCGTTTGGAAGAGGAGAACGCCCGGCTTCGCGGCGAGTTGCAGCAACGCTACAGCTTCGCCAACATTGTCGGCAAGAGCGAGGAGATGCAGCACGTTTTCTCGCTCGTGTCTCAGGTGGCGCCCAGCCGCTCGACAGTGCTGATCTCCGGGGAAAGCGGAACGGGGAAGGAACTGATCGCAAAAGCGATTCATGCGCATTCGCCCCGCGCGGGGAAGCCGTTCGTGCCGGTCAATTCGGGATCGATTCCGGTGGATTTGCTGGAATCGACATTGTTCGGGCATGTCAGAGGGGCGTTTACCGGGGCGGTTCAAAATCGCAAAGGGTGCTTCGATCTGGCGCACGAGGGAACGATTTTTCTCGACGAGGTCAGCACGCTCAGCGTCGATACGCAGGCGAAGTTGCTGCGCGTGATTCAAGAGCGCGAGTTCATGCCGGTCGGTTCGACGGAGACGATTCGGGTTGACGTGCGCATCATTGCCGCGACCAACGAAGACCTCGACGCCGCGGCGGCCGAAGGCAGGTTCCGGGAAGACCTGTTTTACCGCCTGAACGTAATCGGCGTGAATTTGCCGCCCTTGCGCGAGCGGCGCGACGATATCCCGCTGCTGGTCGATCACTTTCTGACGATGTTTTGCCGCCGGGAAAAGAGCGCTTACCTGGACGAAAACAACGTATCGACGCTCGGATTTTCCAGCGACGCGATGCGTATCCTGATGGATCACGAGTGGCCGGGCAACGTGCGCGAACTGGAGAATGTGATCGAGCGCGCCGTGGTGCTGGCGACGGGAACCGAGTTGACGCCTGAAGTATTTCCCGAGTCGCTGTTGGCGGCGCACGGCATGGTCGTTCCGCGCGAGATACGCAAGTTCAAGCCGGTTGCCGGGGTGAGCCTGCCGGAGACCGTGGAAGAGTTCGAGCGTAAGCTGATCGAATCGCAGCTTGAGAAACACGGGTTCAATCAGACTGAGACGGCCAAGTCTTTTCGCGTGGCGCTGTCCACCCTGAACCAGAAAATTCAGCGGCTGGGGATCCAGGCCAGAAAGCGGCGCGAGCGCTAAAAACGGATGCCCTTCTTGAGCAGGATGGCTGCATAGAAATAGAGTTCCGCGTCCAGCGCGCGTTTGACGTTGTCGCCGTTGCGGAAGCCGTGCTGCTCGCCTGCGAACAGCAGATAGGCTGCCGGAGTTCCCTTGGCGCGCAGCGCCTCGACCATCGTTTCGGTTTGGCTCGGCGGCACGACGCGGTCTTCGCTGCCCTGGAAAAAAATAATCGGGGCGGAAAGCTTGTCGGCGGCATGGATAGGCGAGCGCTCGACGTAGGCATCTCTCGCTTCGGGGTAGGGGCCGACCAGGGTGTCGAGGTAGCGCGACTCGAACTTGTGGGTGTCGCGGGCCAGCGCTTCCAGGTCGCTGACGCCGTAGTAGCTCGCTCCGGCGGCGAAGACGTCTCGGAATGCCAGGCAGGCCATGGTGGTATAGCCGCCGGCGCTGCCGCCTTTGACGATGAGCCGGCCGCGGTCGACGAGTCCTTGGCCGGCGAGGTAAAGGGCCGCGTTCGTGCAGTCGTCCACATCGGCAACGCCCCAGTTGCCGTTGAGGCGCTTGCGGTATTCGCGTCCGTAGCCGGAGCTTCCGGAATAGTTGACGTCAACGATGGCGAAGCCGCGGCTGGTCCAGTACTGCTTGGCCAGAGACAAGGCGTTCGACGCCGCGCTGGTCGGACCGCCGTGGCTGATCACGATCAGGGGCGGTTTCTCGTCTTGCGGGGCTGCGAAGTCGGGATTGTGCGGGGGGTAATAGAAGGCGTGGGCGGCCTGCCCGCCCGCGGTCGGAAACGAGATGGATTGCGGGGAAGATAGATACGGGCGGAGATCGTCGGCCAGGGTTGCCGCGCTGCGGAGTCTCTCGGTTTCGCCGCTCTCGACGTTGAGCCTGACGATTGCGGCGGGCTCGCTCGGCGAAGCTCCGCGAAAAACGGCGGTGTTGCCCGCCGCCTGCAAGCCGTCGATGTCGGTGTAGGGCGTTTCAATCGGATCGAGGCCGCCGGCGGCAGGATCGATGAGCGCCAAGTTCCATGCGCCTGCTCGGGCGTAGGCGCAGATCAACCGGCCGTCGCCCGTAAAGCCGTAGGTGGACATGCGAAAAACCCAGTGGGGCAGGCCGAATTCGGCTTCGATCTCGTGGACCGCGGCGGGGCCGGAGGGAGTATCGCGGTAAAGATTCCAGAAGCCGCTCCGGTCGGAAACGAAGAAAAGCCGGCCCGATGGCGACCACTCGGGTTGAAAAATCGACTCTTCCGGGCCGCCGGCGACTTTACGGCGCGCGGCGAGGCTGCCGTCGGCGGCGAACTCGGCGGCCCACAATTCGGAGCCGTCCCAAGGCATGTTCGGATGCCGCCACTCGACCCAGCACAGGCGGCGGCCGTCGGGGCTGAGGCGCGGGTTGGAGTAAAAATCCGCCCCGGAGACAAGAACGTTTTGCTCTGCGTTCGGCTGAAACGGGACCGCAACGATGGCGTTGACAGGTTCGCGGGAGGGATCGGAATGGTCCTCGCGCACCGCCGTCAAGCGCCTGCGCCCGCAGTCGACCGCGGCGTCGGCATAACGCCAAGGCCGCTCGGGAGTCAGGGGTTCGGGTTCGCTCCCGGGCGAGATTTTGCAGATCCGCTGATCGCTGAAATTCGAAAAGAAGACGGTTCCGCGGTCCACTGCGTAAGCGCCGCCGCCGTACTCGTGTACGCGGGTGCGCACGTTGAACGGCGCCGGCGAAACATCGTTGCAGGAGCCGTCGGGATTACGGCGCACCAGTACGGAGCGCCCTTTTTCCGCAGGCCGCCCCTCAAGCCAATAGATATCGCCGCCGTCGAGGGCCGGTTCTCCGAGGCGGACCGATTCCTTGACGACCGAGTCGGAAGTGAAGGGCGATTTCCAGAATCCGTACTCGGCGAGTTTCACCACGAGCCGCTGCTAATGTACCGGCCTGTCGGGAAGCTCGCTCAGGAAATCTTCGACGAGCCGCCGCTGCTCGGGGCCGTCGAGATTCTTTTGGAGGATGCGCTCGGCGGCCTGGATGGCAATCGCCGCGGTCTCCTTGCGAATGGACGCCTCGGCTGCGCGCTGCTCGGCTTCGATCCGCCGCAGCCCCTGGTTGACGATCTTTTTCGACTCGGCGCGCGCTTCGTCCACAATTTTGGCGCGGACTTGCTCGGCTTCCTGTTTCGCGTCGGCCACCAGTTCCTCCGAACGGCGGAGAGACTCCTCCGTGCGGGCCTTGTTTTCGGCAATGGCCTGCTCGGCCTCGCGCCGGGTCTGCTCCGCCTTCTCCAGAGAGTCTTTGACGCGCTGCTCGCGTTCGTCCAAAGCGCCCAGAAGCGGCTTCCAGGCAATCCACCGCAGGGCGATGAACGTACCCAGGAACGTCACCACGGTCCAGATCATCAGACCCGGTTCGAATTTCAACAATACGTTGTCGCCCGCCATCGTGATTGCCCCTTGGTTGCGAGTTAGAAGAACAGCGCGACGAACAAGACGCCGAGTCCGATGACGGCGACGCCTTCGAGCAGGAACAGCGGCAACTGAAACGCGCTTTTGATGTCGTCGGAGGCCTGCGGTTGGCGGGCGATGCTCTCGACGGCGGCCGCCGTGAGCTTGCCGATGCCCAAGCCGGCGCCGATGACGATAATGCCTGCGCCGAGAGCGGCGCCGGAATACTTGTCAAGCCCCTGAGCGGAAGCCAGAGCGGGCGCAGCGAGCAAAAGCGCCGCGAGCCATAGCATTTTGTGGATGGATTTCATGGTAGAGGTTCCTTTGTGAGTGGTGGTCAGGTGAAGAGTGAAAGCGTCTTCAGAAAAATCAGTGCGAAGAGTGGACGACCATTCCTATGTACAGAGCCGTCAGCAGCGTAAACACATACGCCTGAATGAAGGCGACGATCAACTCCAGCAGCGTGATCGCCACCGCCATGGGAATGGAAACGATCGACACCGCGACGTTCTGAAATAGAAAGATGAATCCAATCATAATCAAGATCACGATGTGCCCGGCGGTCATATTCGCGCCGAGGCGAATCATCAGCGCGATCGGGCGCACGAACAGAGAGATGGTTTCCAGAACGACGACTATCGGAGCCATCAGCCGGGGGGTTCCGCGCGGCACCATGTGCTTGATGTAACCGACGGGTCCAAGGGAGATCATGCCGGCGACGACGAACGTAAAAAACGACACGACGGCGAGCGCGCCCGTCACGTTGAGGTTGCTCGTAGCCGTGAATCCGCCGGGAACGAGCCCCAGCAGGTTGCAGGTCAGGATGAAAAAGAACAGCGTCAACAGGAACGGCGTGAACCGGCGCCCCCACTTCTCGCCCATGTTGCCGATTGCGATTTCGTCTCTCACGAACACGACCAGCGCCTCGAGCGCGTTGGCCATGCCCTGCGGGGCGGCGCCGGCGGCCCGCGGCACGCGCAGGAAGACGCCCGTCAGCACGATGAGAATGGCCGCGGCGGCAAGCATCATGAGCACCGCTTTGGAGATGCCCCACTGCTCCAGGAACGGCGCGAACGGAGCAAGAAATGCGTACTCGACCGGGCCGTTCGAAATGTGGTGCATGATGACCTCGGGCAGGGACTGCTCATGTCCTTCGCCCTGCCCTGCCCCGTAAGCAACCGCCGCCGCAGGCAGCGCCATGAGTAGTCGCCGCATCATTGCCGCTCGAAAAACCTTTGGTAGCGCATGCCTTCGATGACCTGCGCCGCAAGATAGCCCAGGAGCAGAGAGATCGTGAATGCCCGGGGCTCCACCGGAGCGCGCGCGAGTACGAGCGCCAGCGCGAACAGGACCCAGACGGCGCGCGCCGCCGCGCCGGCGAGCAGCGTTTTCCATAACGCACGGCGCAGCAGCGGCCCGGAGCGGCGCAGAACGATTTCGGAAACGGCCAGCGTCGCCAAACCCGCGGTCAGCCCCCATAGAACGGCGCTTGTCATTTCTTGGTCCAGATAGCCTTGGCGAGGTTATAGAATCCGACGACGATTCCCAGGAAAAGTCCGACAAGCGCGGCAGCCGGGTTGCAGTCCCAGCGGTCGCCGATCAAAGCGCCGATCAGCAATCCGCCGAGCACCGCTCCGCTCAACGAAAGAGCCGCCGCCTGAGCCGCTGTGGGCGGGCGAAACTTCACGGTAAGTTCCTGAACGCGATGATTTCTAAGGGATGCTCCTAACGCGCGGGCGGACGGACGCAACGCCGTCAAACTTGAAGATAGCAGACCAGGCCGGAGGACGGCAAGGCCGCTGCGCGGCCGATGGATAGCGGAAAGCAAAACGGTTAGCGCAGCGCCGCCAGCACCGACTCGCCCGCGAGGTCGATGAAGGGTTGCGGGTAGATGCCTATCAGCAGCGTCAACAAGGCGCAGGCGACCAGGGCGGCGCGCGTGCCGAAGTTCATATCGAGTTGCGCGGGCTTCTGTTGCTCGCCTTCTTCCAAGAGCCAGCAGGCGCGGATGAGGCGGAAGTAGTAAAAAGCCGAGACCGCTACGTAGATCGCGGCAAAGACGGCGACCAGGTAATAACCTTCGCGCAAAATGGCGAGGAAGATGAAGTATTTGCCGTAAAATCCGGCCAGCGGGGGGATGCCCGTCAGAGACAGCATGAAGATTGCCAACAGGATCGTATAGCCCGGCGCCCGGTGGTAGAGACCGTTGAAGTCGTCGATGTCCTCGGCCGCTTCGCCTTCGCGGCGCAAGGCCGCCACCAGCGCAAACGCCCCGTAGTTCATGAAAACGTAGGCGAGGAGATAGACCGCGACGCCGCGCAGCCCGGTTTCGTTGCCGGCGACCAGCCCCAGCAGGATATAGCCGGCATGGGCGATAGAGCTGTAGGCCAACATGCGTTTCACGTTGGTTTGGGTCACGGCGGCGAAGTTGCCGATGGTCATCGTGACCAAGGCGATGGCTCCGAGCAGCGGCATCCAGGCTTCCGCCGCGCTTTCGAACGCCGTCAGAAATATCCTGAGCATCAGGGCAAAGGAAGCGGCTTTCGAGGCGACGGAGACGTATGCGGTTACCGGGGTCGGCGCGCCTTCGTAAACGTCCGGCGCCCACATGTGAAACGGCGCCGCCGCGATCTTGAAGAGCAGCCCTACGGAGCATGTAATCAGGGCCAGGAACAGCGCCAGGTCGCCTTCCGACCGCGCGGCGACCGCCTTGGCTATTTCACCCAGATTCGTCGAACCGGAAATCCCGTACAGGATGGAAAATCCGTAAGCCAGCAGACCGCTCGAGAAGGCCCCCAGGATCAGGTATTTCAGAGCCGCTTCGTTGGAGCGCCGCGTGTCGCGCAAGAAGCCGACCAGCACGTAGAAGCTCAAGGCCATCGTTTCAAGGCCGATGAACAGCACGACCAGGTCGTAGCCCGCGGCCATGACCGACATGCCGGCTTGCGCGAACAGGAGCAGGGCGTAGAATTCGCCGCGGTGCTCGCCTTCGGCGCCCATGTAGCGCGCCGAGATGACGATTGCCAGCGAGGCGGCAAGGACGAAGAGCCAATTGAAAAATACGGCGAAGCCGTCCACTTGCATGGAACCGTTCAGGCCGGAGAACGCGCCTCCCGAGCGCACGTCGCCGAGATGCTGGACCAGCGAGGCGGCAACGGCGACCTGCGCCGCCAAAGCCGGGATTGCGTTCTTCCAGCGGTCCGCGCGGTTGCGAATCAGAAACGCGTCGGTAATCAGGATGCCGCAGCCGAACAGGCAAAGCAGGATGACGGGCTTGAGGACGTGGAAATCCGCGGCGCTGAATAGAATGGCGTCCATTACTCTTTCACCAGAGTGGCGACCTTCGATTGCGCATATTTGTCGAGCGGGTTTTCGAGCCCGTTACGGCTGAAGTAACCCGGGTCGAGGCGCTCGACAAGCTTCGCCGTCGGCGCTTTCAGGATTTCGAAGCAGGGCTTGGGGTAGAGACCGATCCAGAAGCAGCCGGCGACCAGCGGCGCCATGACGAGTATCTCGCGCAGGTTCATGTCTTTGATGTCTTCGTTCCGGGGATTGGTGATCGGCCCCAGCATCACGCGCTGGAAGAGCCACAGCAGGTAGGCCGCGCCGAGCACGATGCCCAGGGCGGCGCACGCGGCCCACCAGATGTTGACCTCGAACGCGCCGCGCAGGATCGTGAACTCGCCGATGAAGCCGTTGAGGCCGGGCATGCCGGCGGAGGCGAACATGGCGACCGCGAACAGAACGGTATAAACCGGCATGCGGTTGGCCAGTCCGCCGTAGTCGGCGATGGCGCGGGTATGGCGCCGGTCGTACACGATGCCGACCGCGAGGAACAAGAGCGACGTCGAAAGGCCGTGGTTGACGCCCTGCAGCATGCCTCCGGCAATGCCGTTGGGGTTCAGGGCAATCAGGCCCAGAGTGCAGAAGCCCAAGTGGCTGACCGACGAATACGCGACAAGCCTCTTCCAATCCTTTTGCATCAGGGAAACCAACGCGCCGTAAACGATGCCGACGATTGACAGAACAACAATCGCCTGCACCGTGAATTCGGCGGTTGCGCCTGCGGGGAACAGCGGCATGGCGAAGCGGACCAGCCCGTAGAGGCCCATCTTCAGCAAGATGCCGGCCAGGATGACGGAGCCCGCGGTGGGCGCTTCGGTATGAGCGTCGGGCAGCCAGGTATGGAAGGGGAACATCGGGACTTTGATGGCCAAAGCGATGAAGAATCCCCAGAACAGCCAGAATTGGAGATCGGCCGACGAGAAGGCGGCGACGCGCATCAGGTCTTCGAGGGCGAAGCTCGCGGCGCCGAACTGCTCGATGTGCTTGAAGTACACCGTGAGCAAGGACAGCAGCATCAACACCGAACCGGTCAGGGTGTACAGAAAGAATTTGATGGCCGCGTAGAGCCGGCGTTCGCCGCCCCAGATGCCGATGATGAAGTACATCGGCACGAGCATGATTTCCCAGAAAACGTAAAACAGGAAAACGTCGAGCACCATGAAGACGCCGAGCATGCCCGCCTGCAGGAACAGGAAGAAGGCGTAGTACTCTTTCACCCGCTTTTGAATCGACTCCCAGCCGCACCAGATCGACAACCAGCCGATGACGACCGTCAGCAGGATCATGATGTAGCCGAAGCCGTCGACGCCCAGGTAGTACTGCGCTCCGATCGTCGGGATCCAGTCGATGCGCTCGACGAACTGGAAGTCGGCGTTGGCGGTTTCGAACCCGCGGATCAAGGGAATGGTCACGAGCATGCCCAGCACCGCGAAACCGTTGGCGACATAGCGGATCAGGCGCTTGTTTTCCTTGGGCAGGCACATGACGGCGAACATGCCGATAAGGGGCGTCAGCCAGATGATGCTCAGAATGTGTTCACTCATGGTTTTCAACGTTCGCGGCGGCCGGGGCCGCCCTCAATCTCATTCAAATAAGAAATACCCCGCGACGACTCCGAGGCCGATCACGAACAGCAGGACGTAATTTTGAACCATTCCCGTTTGGAACATGCGGATCGGATAGGAGAAGAACTTCACGCCGTAACCGATCGTGTTGACGAGGCCGTCGACAATCCACTTGTCCCCGAATATGGTGAGCGAGGAGGTTCGCCGCGTCAGCTTGCCGACTCCGTTGACTGCGCCGTCGATGACCTTGCGATCGATTTGCCCCAATTGCGAACCGGTTTCTTGCGCCCCGATTTTGACGACGAATCTGTCGTAAATCTCATCTACGGAATACTTCCGCAAAAAGAGTTGGTGGCATCTCTTGCCGAGAATGCCGTGCATGGGCTCGCCTGCGTACCTGTCGGTCTTGAAGGTTTTCATGGCGAACCAGATGGCGAGCAGCGCGAGGGAGACCGAGAGGAGCATCAGGCCCCATTCGAGAATTGCGGCGTGATGCTCGCCGGCATCCGCAACGACGACGGCGGAGCTCAGCCAGTGTTCGAGGCTGGGCAGCATGTCGTGGACGGGGCCGAACACTATCGGCGTGCCGACGTACCCCGCCAGGATGCTGCCGGCGGCGAGAATCGCCAGCGGGACGGTCATCGACCGCGGCGACTCGTGAACGTGCGTGCGCGGGTCGACGCGGTTGTCCCCGTGGAAGGTCATGAAGATCAGGCGGAACATGTAGAACGCCGTCATCATGGCGGTGATCAGCCCCAATGCGTACAACTCGTATTGGTGGGCCGAAAAGGTCTTCCAGAGGATTTCGTCTTTGGAGAAGAAGCCGGCCAAGCCGGGCACGCCGGCGATCGCCACGGCGCCGATCAGCATCGTCTTGTACGTAAGCGGTATTTTGTCCTTCAGCGCGCCCATCTTGCGCATATCCTGCTCGCCGCCGACGGCGTGGATCACCGAGCCGGAGCCAAGGAATAACAGGGCTTTGAAAAAGGCGTGGGTGTAGAGGTGGAAAATGCCGACCCAGAACGCCCCCACGCCGCAGGCGAGAAACATGTAGCCCAACTGCGAGACCGTCGAATAGGCCAGGACCTTCTTGATGTCGTACTGAACCAGGCCGATGGTCGCGGCGAATATCGCGGTCAGGGCCCCGATCACCGCGACGATGAGCATCGTGTTCGGCGCCAGCACGTAGATCTCGCTGGAACGGGCCACCAGATAGACGCCGGCCGTGACCATGGTCGCGGCGTGGATCAGCGCGGAAACGGGCGTGGGCCCCTCCATGGCGTCCGGCAGCCAGACGTGCAGCGGAATCTGCGCCGATTTGCCGCATGCCCCAATGAAGAAAAACAGCGTCAGCAGGCTCAGCGGCCCCCAGGGGTTCTCGATTTGGAAACCGCCCGCCTCCAGCGCCGGACCGATCTCGGTGAACGTCAGCGTCCCCAGCGTGGTGAAGGTCAGCAGCATGCCGAGGACGAAAGCCGCGTCGCCGATGCGGTTCACCAGAAACGCTTTCGTCGCGGCGCGCTGCGCGGATTGCTTGCGGAAGTAGAATCCGATCAGCCCCCAACTGCAGAAACCGACGCCCTCCCAGCCGACGAACAGCAGAACGTAGTTGTTCGCCAGCACCAGCACGAGCATGAAAAACAGGAACAGGTTGAGAAACCCGAAGAAGCGGTAGTAGCCGCCGTCGTGGGCCATGTACCCGACCGAATAGACGTGGATCAGAAAGCCGATCCCGGTGACGACCAGGATCATGACCGCGCTGAGCGCGTCGAGCAGGAATCCCCAGTCGGCGGTAAATGCGTTCAGGCCCATGCCGGTTGCCGAATCGAGTCCGGCGAGCCAGGTCCATTTCACGACTTCGTAGCTGTGGCCTTCGACGCTTTGCAATTGAAAGATCGCGCCGAGCGCGAAGAGGAACGAGAGCAGGACCATGCCGGGGCAGAGGATATTGACGAGGGTCCGGCCCGCGGGCCGTCCGTGCCCGCCGCCGTGACCGCCGTGGTCGTCTGCGGGCGGCCCCTGGTCGTGCTGCGGCTCAAGACGCCGGCCGAAGAGCAGCATGACCGCCGCCCCCAGCAAGGGGAACATGGGGATAAGCCAAATGCTATCGAGGAAAAACATGGTCTATCGGCTTGCAGTTCCTACCAGCGGAGCAGATCGATCTCGTCGGCATGGATCGTTTCCTTGTTGCGGAACAGGGCGATCAGGATGCCGAGTCCGACAGCGGCCTCGGCGGCGGCGTCGGTGATCACGAATATCGAGAAGACCTGCCCGTGAATTTGTTGGAGCGCGGAAGAGAAAGCGATGAGATTGATGTTGACGGCGTTGAGGATCAACTCGACCGACATCAGAATCACGATGATGTTGCGGCGCGTCAGGATGCCGACCGTGCCGATGAAGAGCAGCAGCGTGCTCAGAACAAGGTAGTGCGCCGTGGTGACTTCCATCGCCGGTTAGCTTTCCGTCTCGGATTTGCGCGTTTTCGACATCACGACCGCGCCGATGATCGCCACCAGCAGGAGAATCGACGCCAACTCGAAGGGCAGCAGGTACTCCGAGAAGAGCACGTAGCCGACCTCTTCGGAGTTCTTGGTCAAAGAACCCGGCTCGAGCGGCGCCTCCCTTGTAGGGAATTCCAGGCTCCCGCCGCCGTGTACGACGAAAGCCATCAAGATCACGAGCACTACGACGGAGCAAAAAACGGCGATCCACTTCTGACTCGAGAATCTGTGCGTCAGCGCCTCTTCGCGCACCGGAACCAACATGATTACGAACAAGAAAAGAACCGTAATGCCGCCGATATAGACGATGATTTGCACGCCCGCCAGGAATTCCGCGCCCTGGAGCAAGTAGAGGCCGGCGACGCCGACCAGCGCGCCGATCAGCCAGATGGCCGAATGCACGACATTCCGGCGCGTGATCGTCATGATCGCGCTGCCGAGAATGATTACCGCAAAGAGGTAAAAAAGAATGCTGTCAATCGACATGATTGGGCAACGGGCGCTTGGCGGGCCGCGGATTCGACGAGAGGCAAAGCCCTACAGCATACACCAACCGCTGGGGCGAGCGGGGCTTTGTCGTCGGGCTATCGGCAAATCCGATGCTTGCGTATCGATCCGATTAGTGGCGGTACTCGGTCGGCAGCGGTCCTTCCTCCAGCATCTGGCGGTCCCAGATTTGGCCTTCTCGCGTGAATGTCGCCATTTCGAAGTCTTGGGTAAGCTCCAGCGCGTCAACCGGGCAAGCGTCTTCGCAGAGGCCGCAGAACATGCAGCGCGACGTGTCGTAGGTGAAATTGGTGAGATCCTTGCGCCGGGTTTCGGGATTGCGCTCGGAGGTTACGACGATCAGTTGTTCCGGGCAGGCCAGGGCGCACAGGTTACAGGAGATGCACAGCGTCTCGGCCGTTTCCGGGTGGGTGTTCAGCCGCGGCGCGCCGCGGTAGCGTTCCATAACGGGGGGGCGCTCCCGGGGATACTGCTCGGTTACCACGAGCGAGGGCTTCTGGTTCTTGAAAGTGGTCCAGAGGCCCTTCAGCAGATCTGTGAGCAAAAAAGTGTTGATCGGATTCGCCATCGCTTCTCTTTCTATTTTAACTCCGCGCGAGCATTTGGGCGATGCTGTTGACGATCAGGCCGCCCAGGCTCATGGGTATCAGCCACTTCCAACCGACATCCATGAGTTGGTCGTAGCGGAAGCGGGGAAATGTGCCGCGGTACCAGATGAACATGTAAACCAACACGGCGACCTTGGCCAGAAACCAGAACAGGCCGACGATCAGAGGATTGATTACCGGTACGGCGAAAAGGGCCGCCAACAGCAGCGCCGCGCCCGCCAGGCCGAACATGCCCAGCTTGAATCCGGTAATGATCTGCCTGGTTGCGCCCTTGATGCAGGCCAGAGCAATGGCGGCGAAAAGGACGACGGGCAAACCGACGTTGAGCGGCGTTTCGAGAAAGCCGACGTTGGGAAACGGCCGCAGCCAGCCGCCGAAAAACAAGGTGACGCAAATTCCACTGATCACGAAGATTGCGGCGTACTCGGCCAGAAAGTACAGCGCGAAGCGGAATCCCGAATACTCGGTGTGGAATCCGGCGACGATTTCCGATTCGGCTTCCGGCAGATCGAACGGCGCCCGGTTGGTCTCCGCCGTGCCGGCAATGATGAACAGCACGGTGGGGATGAGCATCAGCAGATAGTTGTCGAACGCCCCCCAGACGCCGCGTTCGTATTGCGCCTGGATAATGCCCTGCATGGAAAGCGTGCCCGCGCACATGATGCCGGTCACGGTGGCGAAGCCGAGCGGCACTTCGTAGCTGACCATCTGCGCCGCGGCCCGCAGGGAACCCATCAGCGAATACTTCGAGTTGGAGGACCAGCCGCCCAGGATGAGCCCCAAGGCGCCGATCGACGACATGGCCAGAATGAAGAGGATGCCGATGTTGACGTCGGCCACGTAGAACTTGTCGCTCAAAGGCAGCACGGCGAACGCTGACAGCGCGGTGAACGTGGAAAGAACCGGCGCCATCCAGAAGACCCACTTGTCGGCGCCGGAGGGGATGATGTCCTCTTTGAGCATCAGCTTCAGGGCGTCGGCCAGCGGCTGCAGCGCGCCGTAAGGCCCGACGCGCATCGGACCCAGGCGGACCTGCAGGTCGGCGAGAACTTTCCGCTCGGCGAGCACCATGTAACCCGCTACGAGCGGGAACAGGGCGATAATCAAGAGCGTCGCCACGAGAGGCGGCAAATAGGGGCTCGAGAGCAATTCTTCCATGACGGATTACCTGTCCACCTCGCCCAAAACGATGTCGATGGTGCCGATAATCGCTACGACGTCGGCAACCAGAGAACCGCGGCACATCTTATCCAGCGCTCCCAGATTGACGAACGACGGCGGGCGCACGCGCAGGCGGTAGGGATTCAGCGAGCCGTCGCTGACGACATAGTACCCCAACTCGCCCTTGGGCGCCTCGATGGAAACATAGGCTTCGCCGGGCGGCGGCTTGATGACCTTGCCGATCTTGCCCTTGATCGGTCCGGCGGGGAGACCTTCCACCGCTTGGCGGACGATGCGGCAGGACTGCGTCACTTCTTCCATGCGCACCATGTAACGGTCGAACGTGTCGCCGTTTTCGGCGGTGGGGATGTCGAAATCGTATTTCTCGTAGCCGCTGTAGGGCTGCGCTTTGCGTATGTCCCACTTTTCGCCGGCGGCGCGCAGCACGGGGCCGGTTACGCCGTAGTCCTTGCAGTCGGCGGCGTTCAGGATGCCGATGCCTTTGGTGCGGTTGACCCAGATGCGGTTGCCGGTCAGCAGGGCGTGATATTCCTTGAGCTTTTCATCCATCAGGTCGCAGAAGGCCAGACAGTCTTTCTCGAAGGTGTCGTGGGTTTCATACTGCAAGCCGCCGATGCGGAAGGCATGAGTCGTAAGCCGCGCGCCGCAGTATTTCTCGAAAATTTTCAGCGCCTCTTCACGCTCGCGGAAGCAGAGAAAAACGGGCGTGATGGCGCCGATGTCGAGCGCGTGGGTTCCGAGCCACAGCAAGTGCGACGCGATGCGGTTGATTTCGGCGAGGATGACGCGGACGGCCTGCGCGCGCTCGGGTATCTCTACGTCGAGCAGTTTTTCGACGGCCATGCAGTAGCCGAGACCGTTTGAGACGGCGGCGACGTAGTCCATGCGGTCAACGTAGGGCGCGAACTGTTGATAGGTTCGGTTTTCGGCGATTTTTTCGACGCCGCGATGCAGATAGCCGATGACGCACTCGGCGCCCAGCACCGTTTCGCCGTCGAGTTTCAGGATTACCCGCAAGACGCCGTGCGTCGAGGGGTGCTGCGGCCCCATGTTGATGACCAACTCGTTGGAGTCGAGCAGAGTCGCTTCGGGCGCCGGCGGCGGCGGCGGCGGCGCCAAAATTGTGTCGGGCATTACTGTGCGCTCTCGATCTTCAGATTCTCGCGAACCCAGTCCTCGTCTTGCCGCATGATGTCGTATTCCTTGCGCAGCGGGAACCCCTCCCATTCGTCGGGCATGAGGATTCGCTTGAGATCCGGGTGGTTGTCGAACTCGACGCCGAACATGTCGTAAACTTCGCGCTCGGCCCAGTTTGCCGTATTGTAAAGGGCCGTGACGCTCGGCGCCTTGCCGCCGTCGGGGAGCGAAGCCTTGATGCGCACCCGCGTGTTCTTGTCGAAGGAATAGAGAATCCAAACGATCTCGAAGGGGCGCTCCTTCTTCGGCCAATGAACGGCGGTCAGATCGACGAGATAGTCGAAGGCTTCTTCGTTCTTCAGGAACGCGGCGATCGCATAGACGGCCTTGACGTCGACCTCGATGAAGTTTTGACCGCGGTAAGTTCCGTAGAGCGAAATTTCTTCGCCGAAGCGGCCCTTGAGCGCGTCCGCGAGGGGGCCTTCCCACGGCGTCGTCTCCATGACGACCGGTTTCTTGACGGGTCTTTTGGGGATGGGTTTTCTAGCGGCGGGCGCCGGCTTTGCCGCCTCGGGCGCGCCTTCGCCCGGCTTGATTGCGTCGGACATGGGGGGTCTCGTTGCGCCTCTTCTGCATGCGCGAAGAGAGAATAACCAGTGCAGCACATTGCGCGGGGAGCGCGCAAGCGGAATCGAAGCACTCGTTACAATAAGAGCTTTGGACAGTCCGGCAGTCATGGCGATGAAAATCCTGAAATACGGCGATCCCGCGCTTGAAACCCCTTGCGCTCCGGTCGCCGACAGCGAGTTCGAAACGGCGGGGCTCGCAGAACTTGCCGCCGAAATGTTCGCCACCATGTACGACGCCCAGGGAGTCGGGCTTGCCGCTCCGCAGGTAGGCATTCTGAAACGGCTCACGGTCATCGATTGTTCCTGCGGCGAGAACGAGGCCGAGAAACTGGTCCTGGTCAACCCCGAGATCACCGCAGCCGAAGGAACTCAGGTGGGGGAGGAGGGCTGTCTGTCCATCCCCGGCTTCCGCGAGCAGGTCAAGCGGCCGCAATTCGTCAAGGCGCGCGCGCGCGGCCTGAAAGGCGAATGGTTCGAGGTCGAGGCCGAGGATTTGTTGGCGCGCGCGATCTGCCACGAAAACGACCATCTCGACGGCGTGCTGTTCCTCAACCGGCTCAGCCGTCTCAAACGCGAGTCGATCAAACGCAAGATTCGGGGGCTGCGCAGAAAAGGCGAATGGGACTAGCGCGGTGCGCGTCGTTTTCATGGGCGCCCCGAGTTTTGCGGCGCCGTCGCTGCGGCTGCTGGCCGCGCATCATGAGGTTACTTCGGTGCTCACGCAGCCCGACCGGCCGGCCGGCCGGGGCATGAAGCCGGCCGCGCCGCCGGTCAAGGTCTGCGCGCTGGAATTGGGGCTTGCGGTCGATCAGCCCGCAAGCATAAAAACCGCGGAAGCTTTCGAGCGCCTCGACAAACAGAACCCCGACGTGATCGCGGTGGTCGGGTACGGACGGATCGTCCCGCAGCGCATCATCGACTTGCCGCGGCACGGTTGCGTCAACGTGCATTCGTCATTGCTGCCGCGCTACCGCGGCGCGGCGCCGGTCCATTGGGCGCTTGCCGCCGGCGAGACGACCGGCGGAGTTTCGACGATGCTGATTGCCGAGAAGCTCGACGCGGGCGATATTCTTTTGCAGCGCGCAACCCCTATCGGCCCGGACGAAACGGCGTCCGAGCTCGGCGCCCGCCTGGCCCCGATGGGCGCAGAACTGCTGCTGGAAACGCTGGACGCCCTGGAGGCGGGAAGCTTGCGGCCCGTCCCTCAGGATCACGAGAAAGCGACGTATGCGCCGGCCCTGAAGCGCGAGGACGGCAGGGTCGATTGGAGGCAATCCGCCCGGCAGATCTACAACCGGCTGCGCGGGTTCGACCCCTGGCCGGGAATTTTTTCCACGTTCCGCGGCAAGCGGCTGCGGATTCACGCGGCGCGGCCGTCCGCCGCGGGCGGTCTTGCCCCCGGCGAAACGGCCTTCGCCGCCGGATCTTTGTTCGCCGGCTGCGGCGCCGGCCGGCTGGAGTTGCTGGAAGTGCAGACCGAAGGCAAAAAACGCATTGCCGCCGCGGACTTCGCGCGCGGCTACCGTCTCGGGGGTCAAGAGATACTGGGATCATGAGCGGCGAAACGAGCGAGCGCATTCCCCTGGGTTACCGTTTTGCGGCCGGACACGCCGGCATCCGCAACAACTCCGCGGACGACTTGGCGCTGATGGTTTCCGACGAGCCGGCGGCGGCGGCGGCGGTGTTCACGCGGAATGCCGTACGCGCCGCGCCGGTAACCGTGACCGCGCGGCATCTCGAAAAAAGCGGCGGGGTCGCCCGCGCGGTCGTCGCCAACGCCGGCAACGCCAACTGCGCCGCGCCCAACATGACGGCCGTCGCCGAGGGCGCGGCGCAAGCGGCTTGCGCCCTGGCGCAGGTCCCGCCGGAGCAAATCCTGCTGGCTTCGACCGGCGTCATCGGCGAGCCGATCGACGAGAAGGCCATTCCACGGGCCTTGCCCGGCTTGTGGCGCCGCCTTGCGCCCGAGCGGTTCGAGGACTGCGCCCGAGCGATCATGACCACCGACACCGTACGCAAGACCGCCTACGCGCAGGTCGCGGACGAGAACGGCGCCGCGCGCATAGCCGGCATGGCCAAGGGCGCCGGGATGATTATGCCCGACATGGCGACGATGCTGAGCTTCATCTTTACCGATGCGGCGGTCGCGCCGGACATGCTGCAGCGGATGCTGAAAACCGCGGTCGAGCGGAGCTTCAACTGCATTTCGGTGGATGCGGACACCTCGACCAACGATACGGTCTATCTGCTCGCCAACGGAGCATCCGGCAGGCGAATCGAGACGGATCGGCAAGCGGCGTTTCAGCAGGCTTTGGACGAAGTTGCGCTGAGCTTGGCGCTGGCTGTCGTCCGCGACGGCGAGGGGGCGCGCAAGCTGGTGCGCATCGACGTCGAGGGCGCCGCCAACGACCGCGACGCCAAGAAGATAGCCGTATCGATCGCCAATTCGCCCCTGGTGAAAACCGCAATCGCCGGCGCAGATCCCAATTGGGGGCGCATTCTTCCCGCCGCGGGCAAGTCCGGCGCGGCGTTCGATCCGGCGCAGGTCGATATCTCAATCAACGGAACCCGGGTCTGCGCAAGGGGCTTGCGCGCCGCGTTCGACGAAGCGGCCGTTCAGCAAACGATGGAGGCGGACGAATCGGCGATCCTTTTCCGTATCCGCGGCGAGGGCGGGGGCAAGGCGCGTTTCTGGACCTGCGATTTCACCGAAGAGTACATTCGCATCAACGCCGAGTACCGCACCTGAGTTGCTTCCCTTGCCGCCGCTCGGCGGTCTCCGCCGGAGCGGGGGCGTTGGCGTAGTTGCTATAATCGGGAATTGCAAAGAGTTTGGGGGATTTCTTTCTCCAACACACGATTCCAACGTTCGGTCCCGGTCGCTGCGCTTGTTTTGTGTCTTGGATTTTCGCTTGGGTGCGGTCTGATTTCGACCACAACCAGGATAGAGCCCCCGCCTGTCCGGCAGACCGCCGGCCGGCGGCAACTGATCGACAAAATCCAGCGCTTGGCGGCGATCGAGTCGATGAAATCGACGATCTACATTCAACTCACGGTGGAATCGGACGAGCGCGACGAGCAGACCGAGCATCGCGAAGTCCGGGGGGCGTTGGTCACGCGCAGGCCGGGGTGGATTCGGGCCACGGCGCAGACTCCGGGCGGCATCAGCAAGGCGATCGACATGGTTTCCAACGGCCTGACCTATCAGGTGTACGTGCCCTGGAAGAATCTTGTTTACGAAGGCGCCAACAGGATCGACGAGCGGTCGGAGAACCGCGCCGAAAATATCCGCCCGCAGCACATCCTCGACGCCATCATGTTCGCGCCTGTCGGCGAGGATCAACTCATCCTGATGGATACGGAAAGCTACGGCCGCTCAGGGTTCCAGATCGTACATCTGGTTGACCGCAACGGCGGCGACCCGCCCAGGATCGGCCGCAAGTATTGGTTCAGCCGCGACGATCTGTCGCTTGCCCGCCTGCAGATTCTCGACCCGGACGCCGAGCTCGCTACCGACGCCTGGTATCGCGACTGGCAGGAAGAAAACGGCCTGCCCTACCCCAAGTCGGTGCGCATCCAACGCCCTCGGGACGGTTACCGGATCGATATCCAGATACTCAAGGCCGGCCTGAACGAACCGGTTCCGGACACTTCGTTCGTCTTGAATCTCCCCCAAGACATTCAGGTGGAGCGCATCGGCGAGCCCGCTGCCGAAACGACCGCCCAGGCGAGCAATGATTAACCGTTTGGTGATCCGCAATCTGTTCCACCGCCCGGTGCGGACGGGGCTGACCATCCTCGCCGTCGCCCTCGAGGTGATGATGATCCTGATGATGGTGGGCGTGTCGGAGGGATTGCTGCGCGAGTCGCAGCGCCGCACCCGCGGGGTAGGCGCCGATATTCTGATCCGCCCGCAGATCAGCGGCGCGACCATCACCAGCGCCGACATCTCGGAAAAGCTGCCCGAAGTATTGATGCAGCGCTTCCCGGAAATCTCCTTTGCGATGGGTTCGACGGTGTTCACGCCGGGCGATCTGCAAACGATCACCGGCATCGATTGGCCCGAGTTGGAGCGCATGAGCGGCGGCATCGTTGTCTTCGAAGGCCGGCCGTACGCCGCCGACTACGAATGCGTGATCGACGAAGTTTACGCGCAGCAGAAGCAGCTTGGAGTCGGCGGCAAGACGGTCTTGATGAATCATGAGTTCGAAGTCTCGGGCATCATCGAAACGGGCAAGATGTCGCGCATCTTCATTCCGCTCGAGACCATGCGCGAGCTGCAGGGCTGGCAGGGCAAGTTCAGCCAGATTTACGTAAAGCTCGAAGATAGCGAGCAAGCCCGCGGCGTGATCGACCGCTTGAAGGCGTTATTGCCCAACCTGTCGGTCATCTCGGTGGAGGATTTCCTGGCGCTGGCGGCGACGAATATCAGGCAGATGTCCGACCAGTTCGTCAACGTAATCATTTCGCTTGCGCTGGTCATCGGCTTTATCGTCGTGCTGCTGGCCATGTACACGGCCATTCTCGAACGGACGCGCGAGATCGGGATTCTGAAGGCGCTGGGCGCGTCGAAGACCTATATCGTCGGCGTGGTGATGCGCGAAACCGTTGTGATTTGCCTGTTCGGGATTTTGCTGGGTTATGGATTGAGCTTCCTGGGCCGGGCGGCCGTCGCCGCGCGGTTCCCTTTGGTTCCGGTGATTCTGCTGCCCGAATGGATGGTTTGGGCGGCATTGCTGGCGGTCGTCGGTTCCGTGATCGGGGCGCTGTACCCGGCGTGGAAAGCGGCGGAAGCGGATCCGATCGAGGCGCTGGCTTATGAATAGGGAGCGGCCGTGGCCGACAGACCGTTAATCGCAGTCGAAGACCTCAAGAAGGTGTACCGCATGGGCGGCGTCGATGTTCCGGCATTGCGGGGCATCACCATGAGCGTCGAGTCAGGGGAGTTCCTGGCCGTTCTCGGCCCCTCGGGCTCGGGCAAATCGACGCTTTTCCATATCATCGGCGGATTGACGCCCCCGACAAGCGGAAAGGTTGTCATCGACGGCCGCAATCTCGGCCTTCTGAGCGACTCCGAGCGGACCGAACTGCGCAAGACGATGGTCGGCTTCGTGTTCCAGAAATTCAATCTGCTGCCCACCCTGAGCGCGTCCGAGAACATCGAGATCGCCAGGCACATCGCGGGGAATACGGCCGGGAACGACGAGAGTCTCAAGGACGCGCTCGACATTCTGGGCGTGGCGCACCGGCTGAACCATAAGCCCTACGCGCTTTCCGGAGGAGAGCAGCAGCGCGTCGCCATCGCCCGCGCGATCGTCAACAAGCCGCGCATCCTGCTGGCGGACGAGCCCACCGGAAACCTCGATTCGCAGAACTCGGCCGCGGTGCTCGATACGTTGAAGAAGCTCAATCGCTCGTTGGGTCAGACGGTGCTCATGATTACGCACAATGCGGAGGCCGCGGAGTACTGCACGGATCGCATCTTGCGCATGAAAGACGGCCGGATCGCTTGAGAGCTCACGGCCGCTCGCAGTCGGGGTCTTCGGCGATGCGCTGCAGCCGGTCCAAGGCGAGATCTTGCACGACGTGCGAACGGCCGCTCGGCCAGCGCAATTCCAAGGCGAGTTCCTGCGGGTTTTCGCCCAATCCGAAAAATACCCGGGGGTCGCGCGACGACAGATAGCTTCCGCCGCGGGCAACCGTGCGGTACTGCGCCTTGCCGCCGGCCCGGGTCAACTTGATGGTCGTTCCGATTCCGTCCCGATTGCTCCGGCAGCCGATAAGTTGCAGGCCGAGCCAGCGGTTGCCGGTTGCGGTGACGTTCCGCGCCAGGTACGGCCGTCCGTTGAGGTTCGAGACGACGATATCTACGCGGCCGTCATTGTCGAAATCGGCGGCCGCCGCGCCGCGGCCGGCCCGCCGCGTCCCGAACAGGTCTCCCGCCGCACGGGAGACGTCGATGAACTTGCGGCCCTCGCGGCGGAAGAGCAACGGGGGCTGCAAGTAGCGGAGATGGGGCTGGGATTGATCGATGTTGTCCATCACGTGGCCGTTGGCGAAGAACAGTTCCTTCGATCCGTCGAGGTCCGCGTCGAAGACGGCGATGCCCCAGCCGGAAAACAACTGGGTCGCTGCGCCGAGTCCCGACCGCCCCGTGGCGTAATCGAAGGCCCCCGCGCCGGCGTTGTAGAAAAGCGCGTAACGCTCTTGCGACAGCGTGGTGGTCACCAGGTCGGGCCGGCCGTCGTCGTCGAGATCGTCGAAGGCCGCCCCCATTCCGGCAAACTCTCTTCCGTCGTCGTCGTAGGCAATGCCTGCAAGCAGAGCTTCTTCGCTGAAGGCGCCGTCTCCCCTGTTGCGGAATAGAAATTGGGGAAACGAATCGTTGGCCACGGCGATGTCGAGGTATCCGTCGCCGTCGTAGTCGGCGAACGCGGCGCCCAGTCCCTTGCCGGGCCGGCCGGCGATGCCCGCAGTTTCGCCGGCGTCGGCGAACGTCCCGTCGCCGTTGTTGCGGTAAAGGAAATTGGTTTGCGGCGCGAATAAATCCGGGTGGCAATAGGCGCGGCCGTAGCCGGCCTCCAGCCCGCAGCGGTAATCGACGTCGAACCGCCATTGCATGTAGCGCAGGATGAGTAAATCCAGATCGCCGTCGTTGTCGTAGTCGAAGAATCCGGCGCTGGTCGCCCAACCTCGGGCGCGCAGTCCCGCCGCCGCCGTAACGTCGGTGAAGCGCCGCCCCTCTTCGTTGCGGTAGAGCGTTGCCGCCGGCGCCTCGCCGGTCGCGGCGTTGGTGACGAGCAGGTCGGGGTCGCCGTCGTTGTCGTAGTCGCCGGCGGCCGCGCCCATGCCGTAGCCGCGGCCTTGCAGCCCGTACTCTTCGGCGGCTTCGCGGAACGTGCCGTCGCGGTTGTTGAGATAGAGCCGGTTCCAGAAGCGCGGGTCGGATTTATCGGGTTCCGCGCCTGCGCGATGGGGGAAGCTCAGCTTGGCCCCGTTGACGAAATAGATATCCATCCAGCCGTCTCCGTCGGCGTCCAGAACCGCCAAGCCGCCGCCCATGGTTTCGGGGAGATATTTTCGCGGGGTTTTGGAGTTGTCGTGGCGGAAGTCGATGCCGGCTTGCGCGGTGACGTCTTCGAAACGCTGCGCCGCGGCGCCCGGCAACAGCGCGAGGAGCGCGGCGGCAAGCGCCGGCGGGCGGATAGCGGAAATGCGCGGCACAGTTACTATATTTTCAGATGCGCCGTTTGGCGATGCGGTTCATGGTTGGGGCTTGGGCGGTCTGCGCCGCATGGGCGGGGGAAATTTCCGGCGTCGTCGTTGCCGACGACGGGATGCCCTTCCTCGCTCCCGTCGAGGTGCGGCTCCATTGCGCCGGCTCGGAAACCGCCTCGACCGCCGCGGACGGCGTGGGGCGGTTCCGCTTCCCCGCTGGGCAAGCAACCGACGCATGCGAGTTGAGCGCCTCCGCGGCGGGCTACCGCGTATCGCGGACGCCGGTTCGCGGCCTGCCCGCGGCGGCGGGGATTCCCGCCCTCGTGCTCCGGCGGGCGGGCAAGTATCAAGGCGAGACGATCAGCGTCTCGCACCTGGCCGCGCTGCCGGTCGCGCGCGCCCAGTTTCAACTCGCCGCGCGCAAGCTCTTCGCCAACGAAATCGCCGTCGCCGCGGTTTTCTTGCGCCTCGCGGTCGAGATCGACCCGCGGTATGCCTCCGCCTGGTTCGAGTTGGGCCGCTTGCGCTTGGCGCTCGACGATGCCGACGGCGCTCGCCAAGCGTTTGCCCGGGCGGTTGCGGCGGATCCATGGTTCCTTGCCCCCTACGAGCCGCTTTTGCTTTTGGAACGCGCGGAAGGCAACGCGGAAGCGGTCTGGGATTTCTGCGAGAAGCTCCGCCGGATCAATCCTCACAGGACGTACGGATGCGCGCCGGGCGAGTAGCTTTGCGCCGCGCGCGCAGCTTTTCGCCGCTGCTTCTCCTGGCGGTATCGGCGGGTGGGCAAACGCTGGAGTTGTCGGTCGGCGGTCTCGACATCGCCGCCGATGTCCGCCGGGAAACGGCCGCGGCCGCGGCTTCCGGCGACTGGAAGACGGTCGAGGCCGCGCTGTACCGCGCCGCGCAGGACAAGCCCGGCGACGCGGGCCTGCTGCGGGCGCTGGCCGTCGCGCACTTTCAGGCCGGACGCTGGTTCGCGGCCGCCCGCGCGTTCAAGCGCTCCGACCGCATCGAGCCGCTGCGCGCGGCCGACCGTTTCGCCCTGGCGACGGCCTTTTCGCGGCTCGAGCGCCGCCACTGGGCGCGGGCCGAACTGGAGCGTCTGGTCGAGGAGCATCCCGCCGAAAAGGATTACCGCTTCGCGCTGTCGGAAATTTTTTATTTCTATCAGTGGTTCGGGCAAGCGGCGGAACAGCTTGAGGAGGTTATCCGGCTTGCGCCCGGCTTTGCGTCCGCGCACGACCGCCTGGGCCAGTGCTTCGAAGGCATGGGCAGGCACGAGAAGGCCGCCGAGGCTTACCTGCGGGCGATCGAATTGGACGAAGCATCGGGCCGGAAATCGCCCTGGCCCGCCTTTCATCTGGGCAGCTTGCGGCACGACCTGGGGCTGCTCGCAGAGGCGAAAGCGGCGCTGGAGCGGGCGGCCGCCGTCGGTCCGCCGCAGGCCGCCGTCCATTACGAGCTCGGCGTCGTGCTGCGCAAGCTCGGGCAGTGGACGGCGGCCGCGGAGTCGCTCGAGCGGGCGGTCGCCTTGGAGCCGGAGAATGCGCAGGCTCTGCCGGCGCTGGCTCAGGTTTATCGGCGCATGGGCGCAGAGACCGCCGCGCGGCAAACGTTGGAGCGTTTTCGGGAGTTGCAAGCGCAAACCGGACAGTAGGCGGCATGGAAACAAAACGGGCGCTCCCGGTGGGGAGCGCCCGCAATTTCGAGGCTGTCTCGGGCTCGGCCTAGAAGATGAACTTCAGACCGAATTGAATGCGCCGCGGCTCGCCCGCGGTGACGATGCGTCCGGCGGTGGGCCGTCCGATGCGCGTGTCAGGCCGGCCGAACACCGGCGTGTTGGTGAAGTTGAACGACTCGAAGCGGAACTGCACGTAGTCGCCTTCCCAAGGGAGATCGAACTTGCGCGACAGCGAGAAGTCGACCGCCCTCGTTCCGGGTCCCCAGATCAGATTGCGGCCCGCGTTGTCGAGCGCGCCTTCGCCGCCCGGGCCGATCGCGTCCGTGTTGAACCAGCGGTCGATGGTGCGCTGCGACTTGGGCAGATTGAGGTCGCCGATCACGTTGCCGCGGTTGGCGCCGCCGACGTTCGTCGTGTCCTGGTTGAACGTGTGGCTGTCCGGCGTCCCGCCCAGGAAGTTGAAAATGCCGCCGACTTGCCAACCGCCCAGAATCCAGGCGCCGGCACCCTCGTTGAGCCAACTCTTGCCGCGGCCGAAGGGCAACTCCCAGACGACGCTGGTCACGTAGGCCAGCCGCCGGTCGAGCGAGGCGTTGCCGCGCTCGATCCCCTGATTGTAGGTGAAGCGCTGCTGAGAGGTTGTGCCGGTTGTCAGGTTCTCGTTCACCACGTCGATGTTGTGCGCCCAAGTGAACGAGCTCAGGAAGGTGAAGCCGCCCGTGAAGCGCTTCTCGCCCTTGATCGTCAACGAGTTGTAGTTCTGGTTGAGGAAAACCGCTCCGCGCAGCCCGACGTTGTTGAAGAAGGGCCGGATTTTGCGGTCCTGCCAGCGCACCGTCGGATGCGGCGTCAGCGGGCGGTTGATTTGGACCGAGCCGTGGATCTGCGACGTCGAGGAGCCGTTGTAACCGACCGTCAGCAGCGTGTTGCCCGGCAACTCCCGCTGAAGATCGAAGAACCACTGGCCGGCATAGAAGCTCGGCCAGGCGTCCTCGGTCTTGATGTTGACGTTCAAGCCGGCGCGCGGCAGCCCCGCCCGGGTCGAGGCCGGAAAGCCGTTGCGCGTGAAGAACGTGCTGACATCGCGCGGCTGCGCATTATCGAACTCGTTCGACTGCGGGGCGCCGGTGTTGAAGCGCGCCGACTCGCCGCCGGTGTTGTCGTGCTCGCCGTAGAACAGGCCCGCGCCGACGCGGACGACGGTGCTGTCGTTGACGCGGTAGGCGATGCCGATGCGCGGCGCGAAGTTGTTCTTGTCGTTCTGGCAGGCGCAGTCCGAGCCGCTCTCCGGGGTGCGGAAGTGCGGCAGGTATTCCGCTTCGCCCCAGCCGCCCCAATTGGCGGGGATGCGCTCGCCCGGGTCGATAGGCCGTCCGTTGGCCTCGCCGATAAAGCGCACGACCGTGCTGTTCAAGGTGTGGTTCCGAGGGTCGGGGAACGTCGGCGTCAGGAAAAGCTCGTAGCGCAGGCCGATGTTCAGCGTCAACCTGCTGCTGAGCTTCCAGTCGTCCTGAAAGAAGAAGCCCCAGTAGGGGATGACCTGCTCCTCGCCGTTCGGCCAGCCCCAACGGCCGTTGTTGTTCCAGCCCAGCAGCCCGTCGGCTACGGAGTTGCCGGTGGCGCCGCGGCTGGCCGGGTCGTTGGGCCTTTCGGCCGTGTAAACGCCGTTGTACTGGAAGCGGCCGCGGCGGAAGCGCGACGGCGAGCGGGGAATCTGGGTCCGGCGGTACTCGGCGCCCACCTTGAACGTGTGGTTGCCCTTGATCCAGGAAAAGTTGTCGGCAAGCTGCAGGTTGTCCATCTTGTTCACGTTGGGCCAGAAGGCGCGCGGGCCGACGGAGGTAAAGCCGCTCACGAGAGACAACGCGTAGCCGTGATCCAACCCGTCGTCGATCGAATCGCCCGGGGCGCCCAGGACGCCGAATGTCGAATTCAAGGGCTCGGTGAAGGGAATGTCGAAGCGCGTCGGGAAAAACGTGTAGCCGAAGCGCAGCTCGTTGAACATCGTCGAGCCGAGGGTCGTGTTGAGCGCGGAGGCCCAGTTCTGTCCGGGCAGGTCGATCGTCTGGCCGTTGCCGCCGTTGGCGGGCAGCGGCAGATTGCCGTTCTGCAGGACGAACTCGTCGCGGATCGAATAGCGCGCGAACCAGCGGTTGTTGTCGTTGATGTTCCAATCGAACTTCATGTCGTACTGGTTGTGGTCGATCGTGTCGGCGGGCGCGTAGAAGAAGTTGTTGCGCTGATGCTCGCGGCCGGCGATGTTCGGCGCGGGATAGTTGCCGAACAGCGCCGTCGAGACCGGATCGAAGCGGTCCATGGGGATGCGGAAGTTGGGGAACGCCTGGCGGGTCGCGGTGCTGCCCGAGCCTTGCAGCGTCAACGGGTCGTAAATCTCGCGGTCGGGGTTCGGCTGCTCGGAGAAGTCCCCTCCCAGGGCATCGCGGCTGGGAACGGTCGAGGTAAAGCTCTGGCCGGCGCGGTCTTTGGTGCCCTGAAAGCTGAAGAAGCCGAAAAGTTTTCGCTTGACGATCGGGCCGCCGAACGTTCCGCCGTACTGATTGCGGCGCAGGGAGGGCTTCGTGGAGCCGACCCGGTTGGCGAAGAAATTCGTGCCGTCGAGCTTGTCGTTGCGAATGAACTCGTAAAGCGAACCGTGGAACTCGTTCGTGCCGGACTTGGTGCTGACCAGCACCTTGGCGCCCATGCGGTAGCCGTACTCGGCGGACATGTTGTTGGTCACGACCTTGAACTCGCCGACCGCGTCCACGGAAGGCTTGGTCGCCTGCGCCTGGAAGCCCAGCGCGCCGCCGGAGTTGCGCGACGAGTTGTCCGCGCCGTCGAGCAGCACGTTCGTCTGCGCGGCGTGCATGCCGACGGCCAGGATGCCGCCCTCGCCGCCGCGCACGCCGTCGTGGCGCGTGCCCTTGCCCATCTCTCGGGAGGGCAGGACGCCGACGGAAAACTTCGCCAACTCAAGGTAATTGCGTCCGTTCAGCGGCATTTCGAGAATGCGCTTGGAGTCGATGACCTGGCCGACCTCCGTCTTTTCCGACTGGATCAGGATGGCTGCGGCGTTGACCTCGACGGTCTCGGTCACGCTGCCGACGGCCATCGAGCAGTCGAGGCGTACGGTCTGCTGCACCTCGACGCGGATCTCGGGAAATTCCTGCGTGGAGAAACCCTCGGATGAGCAGGTGACCGAATACAATCCCGGATTGAGCGCCGGGACGGTGTAGAAGCCGACTTCGTTGGTCGACGTCATGGATTCGGCACCGGTGTCGAGGCTGACCACGGCAATCGAAGCTCCCGGGATGACCGCGCCCGTGTCGTCGCTGACGGCCCCCTGGATGGTGCCGGCGTTCTGCGCCAGGGCCAAGCCGGCCGCGAGCGCGCAGAGCAGTGCAAGCTGTAGCGTCTGTTTCATGAAATTTTTCCCCCCCTGATGTGCGAGCGTTCCTCCCTGCGCAACGGCGGAGCGGAACTTGCGTTAACCGATTATAGATTTTCTCGTTGCGTACCGCAAGCGGCGCGTTTGTTAAACTTTTTCGGGCAAGGGAGAGGCCGGCGCGCATTCGGCGCCGGGCGCGTTGGCTACACTAAGTGGCGGATGCGGGTTCTCGCCGCCGCTTTTCTTGCAGTCCTGACTGCCTGCCCCTTGTGGGGACAGCCGCTCTACAGCTTCGAGCCGATCGCGTTCGGGCCCCCGGCGCCGCAGGCGCGCACCGACGGGACCGCCGTGTACGATCCCCAAGGCCGGCGGCTGTACGTCTTCGCCGGCCGCGCCGGAACCAGGCGCAACGACCTCTGGGCCTATGCCTTCGACCAGGCCGCTTGGGTCGCGCTGCAGCCCCAAGGCGCCGCCCCGCCCGCGCGAGACGGCCACACGATGGTTTTCGACTCCGCGCGCCGCCGGCTGATCGTGTTCGGCGGACAAGCCTCGAGCTTCTTCAACGACGTGTGGGCGTATGCAATCGAAGCCGACCGCTGGACGCGGCTGGACGCTTCCGGGCCTGCTCCGAACATCCGCTACGGGCATTCGGCGATCGCCGACCCGCGGCGCGACCGCATGGTGATCTCGCACGGGTTCACCGACGAAGGCCGTTTCGACGATACGTGGGCCTTCGACTTCGCCGCCAACGCCTGGACCGAAATTTCGCCCGCAAGGCGTCCGCTGCGGCGCTGCCTGCACCGCGCCGCCTACGACCCGGCGCGCGATCGGATGCTGCTTTACGGCGGCTGCGCCTCCGGCGCCGGGCCATGTCCGCTCGACGATCTATGGGCATTCGACTTGGCGGCGAACGCCTGGACGCAACTGGCGAGCGGCCCCCCGGGGCGCGAGTTCTACGGAGTCGGATTCGACTCGGAAGCGGACCGCATGGTGATCTTCGGCGGCCGCGCGAGCGGCGCCCTGCTCGGCGACGTCCGGACGTTCGACCCGGCAGCGAACGCCTGGCAAGAACCCGAGTTTTCAGGACCCGGACCCTCGGCGCGCAGCCGCGTCGAGGGCGCATTCGTCGACGGCATGGGGGTCGTATTTTTCGGGGGCTCCACTGCCGGCGGACGCAGCACGAATGAGCTTTGGCTCTTCGCCGCCGCGGGGCCGGAGGTCTCAGTCGAAGGCGTCGCTAACGCTTTCAACTTTGCGCCGGGCGGCGTCGCGCCGGGGGAAATCGTGTCGCTCTTCGTGCGCGGCGGCGGGCCGCTGCAAGGCGTCTCGGCGCAGTTCGGGCCGGACGGCCGGCTGCCCTTCGAGTTGGCCGGCGTAACCGTCGCCTGGAACGGCATGACCTCCCCGCTCTATTTCGTTTCCGACGAGCAGATCAACGCGCAGGTTCCCTACGAGACGGCCGCGGCAACCGAGCTCGAACTGACGGTCACCCATCGCGGACGTTCGAGCGCGGCCGCAACAGTGCGGGCAACGCCGACCAAAGCGGGGTTGTTCCCGGTCGTTCTCAACCAGGACGGCACGGTGAACTCGGCAGCGAACCCGGCGGCGGCGGGAACGGTCGTCGTCTTGTTTCTTACCGGCCAAGGGGTCACCACGCCGCCGAGCGTGACCGGCGCGTTGCCCATGAACGGATACCCCGAGCCGGTTGCCCCGGTCGTTGTCGAAGTCGGCGGCGAGGCGCTGGAAATCCTGTTCAAGGGGCAAGCGCCGCTCACCGCCGGCGTGATGCAAATCAACGCGCGGCTGGGCTCGGGCGCCGGCGCGCTTGCCGTGCGCGTCCGTGTCGGCGACGCGGTCAGTCAGGCAGGAGTCGTTGTTTGGACGGCGCGGTAGGGCGCAGCGTTCGTTAAACTTTTCAGTCCGTGACGGAGAGCGGCCACAGACGGCGCGCGGGATTCGCGGCCGCCGCCGCAGCGGTCGGTTGGATGCTTGTCGAACTCGGCGCCGTGACAACCGGGGTGCTGGTTCCCGCCGCGTTTCGCGACCGGCAGCGGCTTTTGCACGAGTTTTTCGAGCCGGACCCGATGCTCGGCTTCCGCGCCAAAGCGAATCTCGGAAACTTCGAGATCCGCTGGTCCGAGGCGGGCGAGCGGGCGGCTTACAGCACCGACGCGCAGGGTTTTCGCAACGTCGGCCGCAACGCGGGCGAAGCGCGCATTCTGTTCCTCGGCGACTCATTTGCCTGGGGCGTATGGCTGGAGCGCAAGCTGACCTTTCCCGATCTGCTGGAGCGCCGGCTGGGCATGCCGATCGCCAATTGGGGGCGCCAAAGCTACGGCATCGAGCAGTACGCGCTGCTGGCGGAGCGGTTCCTCGACGCCTACGATCCGCAGATCGTCGCCGTATGCATTTACGCCAACGATCTGACGCAGCCGATCTCCCGGGAACAGTTGGCGGACTTTTACCGCGCTTTCGGCTGGAGCGAATTTCGGCGCTACCCCCTGTTGAAACGAACGGTTCTGCACCAGGCATGGGCACGGCTTGCGGGCGCGTATCGAGCGCGGAACGCGGCGCCGTCGCATCTGGACTTCGCGGAAGCCTCGAACGGGCTGCGGCTCTACAGGGGGCTGGGGGCGCACCCCCACTATGAATCCGCAGGGTACGACAAGGCCGTCGAGGCCGGGTACGCGGACATGTTGAGCCGGATCGCGGCCGCCGGGGCGGCGCCCGTGGTTTTCCTGCTGCCGTCGAAGGAATCGGTTTACCGTCATCGCTATCGCGAGCTGTTCGACGAAACCTATCTGGGCATCGAGCAGAGGGCGTATGCCCGGCTTCGCGGGATCGCGCAGGCGCGGGGAGCAACCGCGCTCGATCTCACGCCGGCGTTCCGCGGCGAAGGCCGCGAGCCGCCCACTTACCTGCCGATCGACCCGCACTGGAACGCCGCCGGCCACGCCTTGGCGGCGAAGCACATGGCCGCGGCGCTCGAAGCGGTTGCGGCGGCGATCCCTTGACTGCGGCGCATGCGGCCCTCGCTCTGCGACAATCGGAAATCCGGAGGCGGAACCCCCATAACACGCACGGCGCCGGCGGACTACCCGATCCACGACCCGCTCGCGGAACGCCGGCGGGAGGCTTGCTGATCGCGCCATGCGCTTGCGTCAAGTCGTTCTCGCCGCGCGCGATCTCGATTCGGTACAGGAAGACTTATTCGCCGTCCTGGGCTTGCAGGATGCCTTCCGCGACCCGGGAGTGGGCGCGTTCGGCCTGCGCAATATCGTCATGCCGATCGGCGATACCTTCCTGGAAGTCGTCTCCCCGCAGCAGCCGGACACGGCCGCGGGGCGCTTTCTCCAGCGCATCGGCGGCGACGGCGGCTACATGCTGATCGTCCAGGTCGAGGATCTGGCGCGCGAGCGGCGGCGTATCGAGAAACTCGGCGTGCGCATCGTCTGGACGGCCGAATACGAGACGGCCTCGGCGATCCATTTGCATCCCAAAGACGTGGGCGGCGCGATTCTGTCGCTGGACGAGATGCGCCCGCCGGAGTCGTGGCGCTGGGCGGGGCCGGATTGGCGCCGGCGCCGCGCGGCAGCGGCGCGCACGATAACGTCGGCGCAACTGGTTGCCGCCGACCCGGCGGGGCTGCGGCGGCGCTGGGCGGAAGTCCTCGGCGGCCGGCAGCCGCGCAACGCCGCGCCGGCGTTCGAAACCGACCGCAGCGGGCGCGGCGACCGGGTCGGAGCGCTGACGATGCAGACAAGCGACGTCCGCCGCGTGCTTGCGATCGCCGGCTCGCGCGGCCTGCCCGTCGAAGAAAACCGCGTTACGATTTGTGGAACGGAGTTTCGATTTCATGAGTGAATCCAGCCCTCTTCAAGTGTCGGTCGGAGACGGCATCGCCGTCCTGACCATGAACCAGCCGCACAAGCTGAATGCCCTGAGCGCCGAGATGTCGAGCTTGGGCAAGCGGTATCTTGCCGAATTCGCGGCCGACCCGGAGGTGCGGGTCGTCATCCTCACCGGCGCCGGGCGGGCCTTTTGCGCGGGCGGCGACGTCGGCAACATGGCCGCCGACAAGGCGCCCAAGACGTTCGAGGAAAAACTCGACGGGCTGCGCTCGGGGCAGGAGTTTTCATGGCAATTGCATTCGCTGCCCAAGCCGACCATCGCCGCGGTCAACGGATACGCCGTCGGAGCGGGACTCGGCATCGCCCTTTCCTGCGATATCCGCATTGCCTCGGACAAGGCGAAGTTCGGCACGGCGTACGCGCGGGTCGGTCTCGGCGGCGACTACGGCACGACTTGGCAGTTGACCCGGCTGGTCGGTCCGGCCAAGGCCAAGGAGATGTTTTTTCTGGCCGACAACCTGGACGCCGCGGAAGCTCATCGCCTGGGGCTGGCCAACCGCGTCGTCGCACACGAGCGGCTGCCGGCCGAGACGCGCGCAATGGCCGCGCGCATCGCCGCGGGGCCGGGGGTGAGCTACCGCTACATGAAAGAAAACGTCAATCTGGCGGTCGATTCGGACTTCCGCGCGATTCTCGAACGCGAGGCGCTCACGCACCTGCGCTGCGCGCAAACCGACGACCACCGCGAAGGCGCCCGCGCGTTCGTCGAGAAGCGCAAGCCGAATTTCCGAGGGCGTTAGCAGGCCGTGATGAAAGCCCTGCGGGAGGCCGGCCGTTCGCGGGCGCCGGCCAACCGCCTGCCGCCCCGGCAAGCGAATCTTCATTGAAAATGCTGATACGATACCGGCCATGGATCGTCGGAATTTCGTTCGCGCTTCGACTGCCGCCTTTACCGCGCTGAGCTACTCGCGGGTGCTTGGGGCCAATGACCGGGTGAGCCTCGGCTTCATTGGCTTGGGCAACCGCGGGGATCAGGTGCTGACGGCTTTTCTCGAACATGGCGACAGCCGCATCGACGCGCTTTGCGATCTGCGGCAGGACTATATGGATCATGCCAAGGCGCGCGCGGAGAAACGCGGAGAGCGGCGCTTTTACACGGACTACCGCAAGCTGCTGGAGTCCGCCGCGGACGCCGTCGTCATCAGCACTCCGGATCATTGGCACGCCTTGCAGACGATTCACGCCTGCCAGGCCGGCAAGGACGTTTACGTCGAAAAGCCGCTCAGCCTGACGGTGGTCGAGGGGCGGCGGATGGTGCAGGCGGTGCGCAAGTACGACCGCGTAGCGCAGGTGGGCACGCAGCGGCGCTCGTTGCCCTGGGCGAAACAGTTGAGTGCGCTCGCCCGCGCGGGCGGCATCGGACACATCACGGTCGCGGATACCTACAACATCGGCAACGAATGGCCGCAGGGCATCGGCAGCCCGCCGGATTCGCCCCCGCCGGCGGACGTGGATTACGATCTGTGGCTGGGGCCGGCGCCCGCGGCGGCGCACAACGTCAACCGGACTTTCTACAAGTTCCGCTGGTTCCGGGATTACTCGGGCGGACAGGTGACGAACATGGGAGTGCATCTGATGGACGTGGCGCATTGGGCGCTGGGCCGTGACGCTCCGCTGCATGTCGCGGCGATGGGCGGCCGGTTTGCGATCGACGACAACCGCGAGATCCCGGATACGGCGAAGATTCTGTTCGAATATCCGGGAGGAACGCTGGCGACGTTCAACCAATACAACGCCAACGGCTATGTCCCGCCTGCGCGGCAGCAGATCGAGTTGCGCGGGACCAAGGGGACGATACTGGTCCAGAGCAGGGGGTTCGAGATTATCCCCGACCGCATCAACCCGCACGGGCGTCATGCGCGGACGCCGCTGGACCGCAAGACGGAGCGCGCGCAACGAGCGGAGACGCAGGAGTTGATCGAGCCGATGAAAGTGGAGGGTCCCGGCGGGACGGAGTTCCACGCGCGAAATTTTCTGGATTGCGTCAAGAGCCGGCAGCGTTGCAACGCGGATATCGAGATCGGGCACCGCTCGACTTCCGCGCCGTTGATCGGCAACATCGCCTTGCGCACCGGCAAGCGCCTGGCTTGGGACCGCGAGACGGAGCGGTTTACGAACGACTCGGAGGCGAACGAGTTGCTGCACTACGAGTATCGGAAGCCGTGGGCGCTGCCCGAGATTTAGCAGGGCCGCTGCGCGGCCGGCGGGGGGCTTGGGCGACTACGCGATTTCTTCGATTACCTTGCCGTGAATTTGGGTCAGGCGCTCTTTGCGCCCCAGGTGGAGATAGCTGAGCTTGTCTTGATCCAGGCCGAGTTGATTGAGGATTGTCGTGTGGATGTCGCGGAAGTGATAGGGTTTTTCCACGGCGCGCAGGCCGATGGCGTCGGTTGCGCCGACGGCTTGCCCGCCTTTGATGCCGCCTCCGGCCATCCACATGCTGAAGCCCAGGTTGTGGTGATCGCGTCCGACTTTTCCGTCGCTGCGGGTTTCGGCTTCGGGCGAGCGCCCGAATTCGCCGCCCCAGACGACCAGGGTTTCGTCGAGCATGCCGCGGCGCTTGAGGTCTTGGAGCAGACCCGCCACGGGCTTGTCGGTCTGCGCGGCCATGCGGACGTGGTTTTCTTCGATGTCGCTGTGGGCGTCCCACTGGAGATTGCCGGGGCCGCCGCCGGAGACCACCGTGACGAAGCGCACGCCTTTTTCGACCAGCCGGCGGGCCAGCAGGCAGCGGCGGGCGTAGTCGTGGGTCGGCTCGACGCCTACGCCGTAGAGGTCGAGAGTTTCTTGGGGTTCGTTCGAGATGTCGAGCGTCGCCGGCGCCTCGGTCTGCATCTTGAACGCTAAATCGTAGCTGCGGATGCGGGCGTCGAACTCATCGTCCCCGGGTTCCGCCGCGGCTTCGTTGAGCGCCCGGATCAGGGCGACGGTTTTCTTGCGGTCTTCGCGGGAGACGCCCGCGGGCAAATCCAGGTTGAGCACGGGGCGGTCTCCGGCGCGGAAAGTCGTGGGCTGATAGACGGCGGGGAGAAAACCGTTCATGTACATCGGCTGTCCGGCTTCGAGCGCGCCGTCGGGGTCGGGCATGACGACGTAGGAAGGCAGGGAGCGGGCCTCGGAGCCCAGCCCGTAAACGACCCACGAGCCCATCGAGGGGAAGCCCGGGGTGATGCGTCCGGTCATGAGCTGGTACTGCGCGGCGGAATGGACGACCATGTCGCCGTGGCAGGAGCGCAGGACGGCGATGTCGTCGATGCATGCGGCGGTATGGGGCAGCAGATCGGAGACCTCGATTCCGCTTTGTCCGTATTGTCGGAAGGTGCGCTTGGCGCCCAGCAGCACGGCGTCTTTCTTGACGAATTGGTACTTGGCTTCGCCGAATTCGGCGGGGCGGGG
Source organism: uncultured Bryobacterales bacterium (assembly GCA_958295955.1). Classification (GTDB taxonomy): domain Bacteria; phylum Acidobacteriota; class Terriglobia; order Bryobacterales; family UBA6623; genus CATQHP01. The sequence goes on from OY282420.1 coordinate 1,165,672, forward strand.
TTGGCCGTCGAGCTCGTTGAGCAGCGGTTTCGGGTCGAAGGTTTCGATGTGGCTGGGCCCGCCGGCCATGAAGAGAAAAATGACTGACTTGGCCTTGGCGTTTTGCAGATGGGGCGGCTTGGGCGCCAGGGGGTCGTGGGCCGGCGCGGCCCGCAGCGCTTCGTCGTAAGCCATTGTCAGCGCGGCCAGGGAACCGAAGCCGCAGCAGGAATCGCGAAGGAACTCGCGGCGGTTGCGGGTCGGGCGGACGTGTTCTTGCATGGCGGTTTCCCCGGCTCGATTATAGCGGAGGGCGGCGTTATCCGAGGCGTTCGCGCCGGCGGTTTCTTCAATGGTATTCTTGGATGCTTCGGCAGGGCGCTATGGGCTACGCGAATCGGCGTCAGGTTCACCTGGAAAACGACATCCTGCGGCTGACGCTGCTGCCCGGCGGGGGGCATATCGCCGCGGTCACGCTCAAGGAAAACGGGGTGAACCCGCTCTGGGATCCGCCGTGGGAGACGATCGATCCGTCGTCCTACGATCCCCGGGCGCATCCGCAATACGGGGCCGGCGCGGACGCGCAACTGCTGGCGGGCATCGCCGGCCACAACCTTTGCTTCGACCTGTTCGGCGTACCCTCCGCGGCCGAGGCCGCCGCGGGTCTCGGCGTGCATGGCGAGGCGCCCGCGCGCGACTGGCGAATCGAATCCGCGGACGGCCTGCTTACCGCCAAAACCGAGTTGCCCCTTACCGGGATGCGCTTCGAGCGCCGGCTGCAATTGGCGCCCGGAAGCGGGTGCGTGGCAATCGCTGAAACCGCGGTCAACCTGACCGCCGGCGACCGCCCGGTCGGCTGGACGCAGCATGTCACGCTGGGTCCGCCCTTCCTCGAAAAGGGCAAGACGCGGTTCGCGGCTTCGGCAACGAAGTCCGGGGTTTTCGAGCAGGAGTTCGCGCCGGGGCATGACCGTTTCGCGGCGGGCGCGGAATTCGACTGGCCGTTCGCGCCGTTGGCGGCCGGCGGCTGGGGCGATATGCGCCTTGCAACCGCGGCCGACGTCTCGGGGGCCTACACCGCCCATCTGCTGAACCCCGCTCTCGAAGACGCTTTTTTCACCGCGTATCATCCGGCTTCCGAGACGCTTTTCGGGTATTTATGGAAACGCTCGGATTTTCCCTGGCTGGGCATTTGGGAGGAAAACCATTCCCGCGGACAGGCGCCGTGGAACGGCGGCGCATTGACGCGCGGCATGGAGTTCGGCGTTTCGCCCATGCCGGAGACCCGGCGGCAAGCAGTCGAGCGGGGGCGGCTGTTCGGAGAACGGACTTTCCGTTGGATTCCGGCGCGGGAAGCGGTGACGGTGAAGTATCTGCTGTTCATCGCCCGCGTCGGGGCGGAAGAGGCGGCCGCAACCGACGGCTCGACGCTGCGCCGGCGCATCGAGCGCCCGGCGGCGGCGGCGGACTATCCGCAAGCGGCCGCGGCTTGACGCGCCCCCCCGTTTTCGTTGTTAAATGAAGAATGCTGCGCAAGCCGCCGGCGGTTCCCGGGCGCGCAGCCGCGTTCTGTGCGCAAGTGGCGGAATTGGCAGACGCGCTAGGTTCAGGTCCTAGTGGGAGTTAAATCCCGTGGAGGTTCAAGTCCTCTCTTGCGCACCATTGTTTCCCGTTTTGTCTCTCCGCCGCGCTTTTCGAAACAACCGCCTGCGCGGGCAGGCCGCCCTGCGGGCGCAGGCAACGGTCGGCCGCAACACGGCCGGCTTGCCGCCGCATTGTATGATGTCTTGAAAGATGAATGAAATCTTTGACCGCGTGCGCCGCGTAGTGGCCGAGAACCAGCAGATCGAGCCGGAGAAGATCACGATCGATTCGACATTCGAAGAATTGGAGATCGATTCTTTCGACGGCGTGAACCTGCTGTTTGGCATCGAGAGCGAGTTCGACATCCAGGTCTCGGACGAAGACGCCAAGAATCTGCGCGGAATTCGCAACGTCGTCGACGGGGTCGAACGGCTGCTCAACGAGCGTAAGGCGGGCGGCGGCGCATAGCAGAGCGGTGATATTTTGAACGCCGTCAACTCGGATTGCCGCGTCGTCGTATCCGGCATCGGCGTCGTCAGCGCCATCGGCCTGAATCGAGAACGGTTCGAAGATTCGCTCCGCGCGGGCCGCTGCGGCATCCGACCGATTACCCGGTTCGCCCCCGACCGCTTGCAGATGAAGAACGCCGCGGCCGTCGCCGGCTTCGACGCGGCGGCGCACATCCACCCGAAGAGATTGACGATGATGGACCGCTTCGCGCAGTTTGCGGTTGTGGCGGCGCGCGAAGCCATTGCCGACGCGGGCATCGAAAGGGGGGACGGGCTGCGCGCGGCGGCGGTCGTTCTAGGGTCGGCCGCCGGGGGCAAAACGACTGAAGACGACGCTTTCCGCGAGTTGTACGGAGCGGGGAATCCGCGCGTGCATCCCACGGTGATTCCGCGCTCGATGCTCAGCGCCGCGGTCAGCCACGTGGCGATGGATCTGGGCATTCAGGGGCCTTCGTTTGCGGTTTCGAGCGCCTGCGCGTCGGCGGCTCACGCCTTGGGGCAGGCGCTCTGGATGCTGCGCAGCGGCGCGGCGGAGATCGCCTTGGCGGGCGGGGCCGAAGCCTGCATCACTCCGGGGCCGTTAAAAGCGTGGGACTCGATGCGCGTGGTGTCGCTCGACATCTGCCGCCCGTTCAGCCTGGGCCGCCGGGGCATGACGCTGGGCGAGGGCGCGGCCGTCCTGGCCTTGGAAACGCTCGACCGCGCGCGGCGGCGCGGCGCGAAGATTTACGCCGAGCTCGCCGGGTTCGGCATGTCTTCGGACGCGGGCCACTTGATCCAGCCGTCGGCGGACGGCGCGGCCCGCTCGATGCAGGCGGCGCTTCGCGACGGCCGCATCGAGCCCGGCGAAGTGGACTATATCAACGCGCACGGAACCGGCACGCGCAGCAATGACGCAACGGAGTCGAGCGCCGTCAAGGCGGTGTTCGACGGCCACGCCGACGCGCTCGCAATTTCCTCCACCAAGTCGATGCACGGGCACGCCCTGGGCGCTTCCGGGGCGCTGGAGGCGGCCGCGACCGCGCTGGCCATCCGCGGCTCTTTCATGCCGCCCACGGTGAACTTCACCGCAGCGGACCCCGACTGCCCCCTGGACTGCGTGCCGAACAAGGCGCGCGCGGCGCCGGTGCGCGCCGCGCTTTCGAACTCGTTCGCTTTCGGCGGCCTCAACGCGGTGCTGGCGTTGAAAAAGGTCGAGTGAACCCGCAAACCGCCGGCGCAGCGCGGGGCATGTAGGATAGAGAGGCGGAAGGGAACTTCATTCAGTGCAATCGCCAGACTCGAAATCGACCGCGGGCGTCTCGGCGATCGACCCTCTTGACGCATTGGAAAAGCGCATCGTCGAAGCCGTCGAGCAGCTTCGGCAGGCGCGGGAGATGCAGCGGCAAGCGGAACGGGAAGCGGAGCAACTGCGCGGGCAACTCGCCGGCAAAGAACGTGAGCTGGCGCAATTGCGGGCGTCGGCCGGCAGCGCCGCGGAGCGGCAGGGCGAGGTCCGCCGGCGGGTCGAATCGTTGCTCGAGTCGGTCGAAAGGCTGAACTAGACGGGGAGAACGGCATCGTGGCCTCCGACAAAGGCGTTGAAGTTCGGATTTTCGGTCGGACCCATCATCTGAAGGGGGACGACCCGGAGCATATCCGCGAGGTCGCGCGCCTGGTCGATGAGAAGATGAACCATATCGCCGGCCGCATGCAGACCGCGGACGGTTATCGAGTGGCGGTTTTGACGGCGTTGCACATCGCCGATCAATTGCTCGCGGAACGCGGCGCGATGGAGAGCTACCGCTCGCAAGTGGACGCCAGGAGCATGCGCATGCTCAAGCTGCTCGATCGCGAGCGGCCGGCCGAAAACCGCGAACTTTCCGTTGACTGAACTGCCTGGTCAGGCTCCGGCTCCGGCATCGCCCTCGGTCTCCTCGAAGAACCCGCCCATGGCGCGGAATTTCGCGTAGCGGTCTTCGACGAGTTGCTCGGCGGAAAGCCCTTGCAGGCCGTTCAGGTTTTGCGCCAGCGCCGCGGCCAGATTGCGCGCGGCGGCGGCGCAATCGGCGTGGGCGCCGCCGGCGGGCTCGGGAACGATTTCATCGACCAGGCCGAGCTTGGTCAGATCGTCGGCGGTGAGCTTGAGCGCATTGGCGGCGAGCTCGGCCTTGCCGGAATCCCGCCAGACGATGGCCGCGCAGCTTTCGGGCGAGATCACGCTGTAAACAGCGTTTTCCATCATCAGCACGCGGTTGCCGACGCCCAGGGCCAGGGCGCCGCCGCTGCCCCCTTCGCCGATGCAGGTGGCGACGATAGGCGTTGCGATGCGCGCCATTTCGTAGAGGTTGCGGGCGATCGCCTCGGCCTGTCCGCGCTCTTCGGCGTCCATGCCGGGGTAGGCGCCGGGCGTATCCAGAAAGGTGAGGATCGGCCGCCCGAATTTCTCGGCGAGCTTCATCGCGCGCAGCGCCTTGCGGTATCCCTCGGGTTTCGGCATGCCGAAGTTGCGGTGCAGCTTTTGCTTGGTCTGGCGGCCTTTTTGTTGGGCGATGACCATGACCGGACGGCCCTGGAAGAAACAGAAGCCGCAGACGATCGCCGGGTCGTCGCCGAAGTTTCTGTCGCCGTGAATTTCGTGGAAGCGGTCGAAGAGGCGCTCAACGTAGTCGAGCGAATGGGGCCGTTCGGGGTGGCGGGCGAGTTGCACGCGGTCCCACGCCGACAACTCGGCGGCGCCGCCGTCCGCCGGCCGATCGTCTTTGGCGCCGGCTGAAGACTGAGGTTCGTCGGGCATCGGTCGCGAGAGTTTTATATTGTCTCGTATTCGCCGGGCGCCGCGCCAATGCGCGCGCCGGCCGCGCCGCCGTCAGAGGTAGTAACGCTCCCGCTTGACGGCGGATTCCCAATCCTTGCGGGCAGCCCGGACGGCTTCCACTGCGGAAACTTCGGCGATGGGCACGTCCCACCAGCTTTCGTAACCCCCGACGCGCCGGTCGCGGTCGACCGCCACCACCACGACGCTGGTGCGGTCATGGCCGGGCATGGCGCGAACGGCGTCTTCGAGCTCGGCGCGGGTCGTGGCGCGGACGGCATGCGCGCCCAGGCTGCGCGCGTTTTCCACGAAGTCCACGGGAATCTTTGCCCCGCTCAGGCTGCCGTTCCGCCGGAAGCGGTACTCGGTGCCGTAGCCCGCGCTGCCGCAGGCTTCGCTGAGCGCTCCGATGCTGGCGAAGCCTTGATTGTCCACGACCACGATGTTGAGCTTGACGCCTTCCTGAACCGAGGTGGCGATTTCCTGAGCGAGCATCAGATACGAGCCGTCGCCGACCAGGACATAGACCTCGCGCTCGGGGTCGGCCATCTTGACGCCCAGTCCGCCGGCCACTTCGTAGCCCATGGTCGAGTAGCCGTATTCCAGATGGAAACTTTTGGGATCGCGGGCGCGCCAGAGCTTGTGCAGATCGCCCGGCATGCTGCCCGCGGCGTTGACCACGACGTCCCTTTCGCCGGACAGGGTATTGACCACGCCGATGACTTCGCCCTGGCTGATGGGCGGACCGTGCCCCAGGTTGTAGATGCGCTCGACCTCGGCCTCCCACGCGGCGCGGTAGCGGGCGATGCGCTCTCCGTAGGCCGCGTCCGTGCGGTAGCCGCGGACGGCCTCGGCAAGCTCGGTCAAGGCGGCTTTGGCGTCGGCCGTGAGGGGCAGGGCGGCATGCTTGAAGGCGTCGAACTCGGCGGCGTTGATGTTGACGAAGCGCACGTTCGGGTTCTGGAACGCGGTTTTCGAGGCGCTGGTGAAATCGCTGTAGCGCGTGCCGATGCCGATCACCAGGTCGGCCTCGCGGGCCAGGATGTTCGCGCCGGGCGCGCCGGTGACGCCCATTCCGCCCACGGCCTGCGGATGGTCGTAGCGCAGCGAGCCCTTGCCCGCCGTGGTCTCGGCCACGGGAATGCCCGTCGCGGCGGCGAAGGCGGCGAGCGTTGCGGTAGCTTCGCTGTAGATCACGCCGCCGCCGGCGACGATCAGCGGCTTTTTGGCGGCGCGGACGAGGCCGGCCGCGGCGGCCAGGCTTGCCGCGTCGCCGCGCGGGCGCGGGATTCTCCAGACGCGCTTTTCGAAAAGGGCGGCGGGGTAGTCGAACGCTTCGGTTTGCACGTCCTGCGGCATGCTCAGCGTCACCGCCCCGGTATCGGCCGGGCTGGTCAGGACGCGCATCGCCTCGGGCAGCGCGGTGACGATCTGCTCGGCGCGCTGCATGCGGTCCCAATAGCGCGAGACCGGCTTGAAGCAGTCGTTTACCGAGATGTCCTGACTGCTTGGGGACTCGAGTTGCTGGAGCACCGGCGCCACGTTGCGGCGGGCGAAGATGTCGCCGGGCAGCAGCAGAACCGGCACGCGGTTGATGGTCGCGGCCGCCGCGCCGGTGAGCATGTTGGTCGCGCCGGGGCCGATCGAGGTGGTGCAGACCAGCGTCCGCTTGCGGTTGGTCATTTTGGCGTAGGCGGCCGCGGTATGCGCCATCGCCTGCTCGTTGCGGCAAAGGTAGTAGGGGAACGATTGGTCCTGGTGCAGCGCCTGGCCGAGGCCGGCGACGTTGCCGTGTCCGAAAATGCCGAAGCAGCCGTCGAAGAAGCGCTGCGTCTCGCCGTCGCGCTCGACGTACTGGTTCTTGAGAAATTCGATGGCGGCCTGGGCCATGGTCAAGCGTCGCGTCATTCGTCGTCCCCCCGCAAGCGCAAGGCGTAAACGATTCTAGCGCAGGAGGCCAACGCAGACGCGGACGAAGGGCGCGGCCTGCCGCAGGCCGCGCCCTTCGCCGGGCGCAATTTTCTTGCGCTCCCACTTGCAACGCGCTGAGAGATTGCGTGTATAATGCCGTTGCATCGTGATGACCGGGGCGAAGAAAACTTTTTCTGACGCTCGGCGCGAGCGCGGTTGCGCACGCGCCGCCGCGCTTCCCACCGACCGCGTGCTCGGGCAACTCTTGGGTTGCCCGAGCACGCGCAGTTTCCATGCGCACGGCCGCGGCAGCAACAACCGACCGCACTTCAGGAGACAACACAATGACTAATTTCCAACTTGATCTCACGGGATTCGAATTTCCCAGGAAATTGCCGAAAGACAGTGCCAATTTTCGATTCATCGTCGATCTGAGATACATCGATGAAAAAGGAGAATTTGTCACGGAACATGCCGTGATGCCGAGCCTCGACACCTTCTGGGAATGCGCCCCGGACAAGCCGGAAGCACCGAACTATGTGCGCGCCGATGACGATGGGATCGAGACCAAACTCGCTAAATTCGATATGAAAAAAATCGACGAGTGGGACAGACTGATCCTCCACGTGCAAGGCAAAAGTCTTCACTCCATCCAGTTCAAGGTGATCGACGTCGATCGCAAAGACGCTTGGGACACCGTAAAGAACGTTCTGGGGAAAATAGCCGAAACCGTCATCGGCAAGGCGAGCGGCTTCATCCTCAAGCAAGGATCGTCCTTCCATAAGGCAACGGGCGCGGCCGCGGACGATGTGCAGTCTTTTCTGCTCAAGAAGCTGGCCGGGGGCAACAAGGTTCTGTTCAGAGGATCGACCCCGTTGAATGACGGTGCTCTGAATACGAAAATTGCCGGATCCGGAACGGAAGGGAATTACACGATCTCCTTCAATGTTGCCCGACTTGAAGGTCTCTGAAACCCACGGAAAGCGGTTTCCTCGAAGACCAGAACGGGCAACCCACTTCGAGGAGATCAAACTTCCCCAACAAAACCGAGAAAGGCAGAAAACATAATGGACAACCAAGAAGAGCAGGAGAGCAACCAAAAGCGGCTACCCGCCAGCTTCAGAGATCTGCTATACGACGATGCCGGAAACTTCTCATCGATGCGGTCCATGAGCATCATAGCGTTCTTGGCGGCGATTGGGCTTGTGGGCAACGAGGCGTTTTACTCCGATGCCGCTCCGGAAAATATTGACGAACTCATCAAGTGGCTCCTGCTGGCAGCGTTTGCGCCCAAGGCATTGCAGAAATTCGCGGAAGCCAAAGAGTCGTCAGAAAACAAAACGCCCAGCCCAGAGACTCCGAACAAAAAGAATAAAGAGAAATCATGAACGCAAGGCACATGCAAGCGTGCCGCAACCGTCTCGCGTCGAGGATACCGGCCGCATGGCCGGCGTTAGTTTTCTCTCTTGTAGCATTCGCGCTGACGGCGTCGCCGGTCTGGGGGCAATTGGTCGGACCGGGGTTGTTCGAGGGCCGCGAGCAGGCGCAGCCCGTTGCCGAGCGCCCGGCCGAGGCGGAGGCGCGGGTTGCGGCTCTGGGGGCCGAGCTGCTGGCGCGGTACGGCATGGCGCCGCCGCCGGCGGGCAAGGAAGCCGCGCCGCGGGCCGCCGCCCTCAGCGCACTCGAGCTTGCCCGCGGCAGGGCCGAAGCGCTCGTTGCGCTGATCAGCGACGCGCCCGCCCGGGCGCTCGAAGCCGCCCTGCCCGCAGAGGCGCTCGACGAGTTGCGGGCGCGCAACCCGGAGCTCGCCCCTCATCTCGAACAAAGGGGAGAGTGGGAAGGCGCCGCGGCCCTCATAGTGGCCGACGATTTCGAGCGGGGGCGCTCCTGGGAGTTTCACCTGCTGGAGACGCCGCAAGGAGGCGCCCTGGAAGCCTACGGCGTCTCCGTCGGGCGCCGCAACGGCGGGCGCATGCGCGTCTTCGGCATCGCCCTGCGAGGCCGCATCGCCGTGCAAGAGGTCCATCCGGAGCCCGCCGCCGAACCCCAAAATCCGGAGCCTGGCCCTAGTGTCTGCGACGGCGCCATCGGCGAGCAAAAGACGGCGGTGTATCTCGTTTATCGGCGGGGAGAGCAGCCCCCGGAAGTTTCGGCCGCGGAAGCCCGCGAGGTCGTGTTCGGCGCGGAAAATTCGCTGGCCTACCACATCCGAAAGATGTCTTTCGGACAAGCATGGCTCAGCGGCGAGGTGCTGACGCCCGAACCCGTCGAACTCGATACTGGTGGTGGGCTACCCAATGTCGCTGACGTTGAGCAGGCGACAGGCCTTGCGAACCTCGGCGACCGGTTTCAGCGCCACATTTTCATCGACGGCCCGGCCATATTCGGCCCCCTCGTCGAAGGCGGCAGGGCCACCCTTTGTGGGGGCAGAATATGGCTAGATCCGGGGAAGCCGTATATCAAGTATATCAATTTTCATGTGCTCGTTCATGAGTTCGGCCACAATCTGGGCATGGCGCACGCCAAACGTCTTGATCCAGCATGGCATGATCCAGATGGGACGGAATGGGAGTATGGCGATCCGTTTAGCAAAATGGGACACGGGCCTGGATACTTCAGCGCCCAGCACTTGCTCAGGACAGGCTGGATCAACGAGGACAACATCGTCACCGTGGACGAGTACGACCAGGGGCGTTATGCGCTGAAGTTGCCGTACGCCGACGGCGGGCATCCTCCCGGCTCATCGCCCGTGGCCTTGCGCATTCGCAGGAAACCGCGCATCGAAGACGACGAACAATGGTTGCCGCGCCGCATCACCGAAAACGTCGGCCCCGACGGAAGAGGCCGGCTTGGCGCCCCGATCGACCTCGAAAACGAAGAGCAATGGTTGTGGGTGGAAGGCCAATCCCGCTTCGCCTCTATAGACCCACCCACCCTCGCCGACACGGTCCAGATCCGTGTCGCGAGTCCGGTATTTGGCTACGCGACCTATGCAGTATTGCCCTTCCCCCTTGAAACCATCAGGAAATATAGGTTGAAGGCGGGGCAACTGCCGGCGGGGTTGACGTGGGAGGACCCGAATTCGCCCTTGTTGCTGAGAGCCGAGTTTACGTCGGACGGTCTGACCGTTCATGTCCGCCGGTACGATCCCGATGAAGTTCCCCGAATCTCAGCGAACGGCTTTGCGCTGGCCACCGGAACTCCCGTGGTGGGGCGCATCGTTCCGAATGCTCTGATTTCCGTTTTCGGACAGGGGTTCGCGGCGGCGGGAACGCGGGCGCCGAGCCCCGTCCTCGACGCCGCCGGCCGCGTGGCCGGCAACCTGGCCGATACCTGTCTGGAGATCGGCGGCGCGCGCGCCCCGCTGTTCTATGTCTCGCCGACCCAGATCAACGCGCAGGCGCCGAGCCATCTGCCGCCCGGGCAGACGCCGGCAAGAGTCCTCCGCGGCTGCGACAAAATTTATGAGTTGCTACCCGACTCAACGATAACGGTTGCGGTCGCCGCCGTCTCGCCGGCGTTTTTCAATCTGGGCGGCAACGCCGACGGACGCAACCCGCTGGTGGCGTTGCACGGCGGCGGCCCGGCTCTGGTCGGCCCGCCGGAGTTGGGGGCGGCGTTCACCCCGGCCGAACCCGGCGAGGTCGTCACCCTGTTCGGAACCGGCTTCGGAACGACCGAGCCGGCGTTGGCAACGGGCGCGATACCGGGCGCGGCGGTTCCCTTGGCCTACGACGTCTCGTTCAGCGTCGGCGGCATCGCCGTTCCCTCGCGGGACATACTCTACGCGGGCGCGGCGCCTTGCTGCGCCGGCCTCTACCAGTTCACGCTGCGCGTGCCGCCCGATACGTCCGACGGCAACGCGCCCGTCAGGGCAACGGTGCGCGGCATCCCCAGCCCTGCGGGGCCTTTCCTGAGCGTCCGCCGACAACAGTAGGAAAAAGCAACCATGGCCGACTTGAACGCGAAGCGAAAATTCTGCGCCGACCCGCCGCCGGCCGCAAGCAGCGCCGCCGGCCCCGGACGAACGTTCGGTGGTCCGCTGCTGTTGTCTCTTGCCGTCTGCGCCGCGCTGACGGCGGGCGCCGCGGCGCAGACCGCGCCCTCCTATACCATCCATACGGTGGCGGGGGGCGTCCTCGGAGAAGATGGCGTTCCGGCAGTTCAAGCGCGAATCTCCCCCCAATGCGTGACTGCGGACGCCGCGGGCAACCTGTATTTCGGTAGTAAAGACCGCATCCGCAAGGTGGATGCGGCAACGGGCATCCTCTCCACGGTGGCGGGGAACGGGGAGAAAGCTCTCCCAGCACCATGGCTATTTATTCCTCCAAGCTCATTCAACATCCAATATGGAAACCCCTACGTACAAGCCCCCAAAGTTCACGCTTTGAATGGGGGGGATGGGGTTCCGGCGACGGCTGTCCGACTCCAAAGCGAATGCCCGGTATTCGACGCCGCGGGCAACCTGTATTTCGGCAGTGATAGCCGCATCCGCAAGGTGGATGCGGCAACGGGCATCATCTCCACGGTGGCGGGGAGCGGAATGCATCTACATGTAGGTGTAGGTGGAGACGCTCACTACCTCAATATCCGCTCAAAGGACGGGATCCCGGCGACGGAGGCGAACCTCTACCAACAGAGCACCCAAGCGTTCCTATTGGGAGGCCAGAGATCCTTCAACAATCAGATCCCCTTGGCGAGCGACGCCGCGGGCAACCTGTATTTCATCGAATTCAACAACGTCCGCAAGGTGGATGCGGCAACGGGCATCCTCTCCACGGTGGCGGGGAGCAAGAACGGAACGCCAGGCTACAGCGGGGACGGCGGCCCGGCCGTGGCGGCGCAACTGCGCTTCCCCAAAGGCGTGGCGCTGGACGCAGCGGGCAACCTGTACATCGCCGATACGAGCAACAGGCGCATCCGCAGGGTGGATGCCGCAACGGGCATTATCTCCACGGTGGCGGGGAACGGGGAGGTATTAAGGGATCACTCGCTAAGAGAGGATGGCCGCCCGGCGATCGAGGCGACGATCAACCATCCCATAGGCATAAGTGTGGACGCCGCGGGTAATCTCTTTATCTTGTCAAGGATACACGGCGGCTTGGATAGCATGCGTTTTATCCAAAAGGTGGATGCGGTTACCGGCGCCATCTCCACGGTGACGTGGGGCTACGGCCTAGGACCGTTATGCATCTACGGAGAAGATGGCGTCCCGGCGGCCGAGTCGCGGGTCTGCCTGCCCAGCAGCATAAGCGTGGACGCCGCGGGCAACCTCTATATCGCCGAATTCGGCAACCATCGCATCCGCAAGGTGGATGCCGCAACAGGCATCATCTCCACGGTGGCGGGGAACGGAGAGGATACCTTCGGCGGCTTGGGAGGACGCCGAGCGGAACGGGAGGCGCCGGAATTAACGGCGACGGAGGCGACGTTCTGGAATCCCCGAGGCGTGGCGGTGGACGCCGCCGGCAACTTGCACATCAACGATGATGACGTCCCGGTTACTAGTATCCGCATCCGCAAGGTGGACGCCGCCACGGGGATCGTTACCACCAGCGGCGACAACCCCTGGTACGACTCGTTCCGGCCCGGACGCTTAGCGACGGCCGCGGACGGCAGCATCTACTACAGCTACCCCGGCTACAACTTCGGAGGAGTCTGGAGATTGGATGGGAAGGGGAGGGGGTCGCTTGTGACGGGTGAGGGTTGGGGCTACTCCGGGGACGGGGGGCCGGCGACGGAGGCGCACGTCTTCAGGCCCATGGGACTGGCTGTGGACTCTTCGGGCAACCTCTTTATCGCTGATCATCGCAACCATCGCATCCGCAAGGTGGACGCCGCAACAGGCATCATCTCCACGGTGGTGGGGAACGTAGATCCAAACTGGGATAGGAATGGTGGCTACTCCGGGGATGGGGGGCCGGCGACGGAGGCGCAGATCTACTGTCCCACGGACGTGGCTGTGGACTCTTCGGACAACCTCTATATTGCCGATATGTGCAACTCTCGCATCCGCAGGGTGGATGCGGCAACGGGCATCATCTCCACGGTGGCGGGAACCGGGAGTCGGCGAAGGCTCGAGGTGGATGCGGCAACGGGCATCGTCTCCAGAGGGGTGACGGGGGACGGGGGGCCGGCTCAGGCGGCGGCGATCGGCTACCCCATAGGCATAGCGGTGGACGCCGCGGGCAACCTCTTCATCTCGGAGTGGAGCTACGTCTTGCCGCGCTACTTCGTCGTCAGCGCCTTCCACTACCGCTACCTGGATCGCCAAAACGACGCCTTTTATAGCATCCGCATGGTGGATGCGGTTACCGGCAATATCTCCACTGTGGCGGGGGGGAGAGGGCCGGGTTACAGCGGGGACGGGGGCCCGGCGACGGAGGCGCATCTCGACGAACCCATAGGCCTGGCGGCGGACTCTTGGGGCAATGTCTATATCGCCGATGCCGGCAACCGGCGTATCCGCCGTCTGACGCCGCGGCAGTCCGGAAACGCCGGGAACGCGCCCGCGGTCTCATCGAACGGCTTTGCGCTGGCCACCGGAACTCCCGTGGTGGGGCGCATCGCTCCCAATGCTCTGATTTCCGTTTTCGGGCAGGAGTTCGCGGCGGCGGGAACGCGGGCGCCGAGCCCCATCCTCCGCGCCGGCCGCGTGGCCGGCAACCTGGCCGATACCTGTCTGGAGATCGGCGGCTCGGGCGCGCGCGCCCCGCTGTTCTATGTCTCGCCGACTCAGATCAACGCGCAGGCGCCGAGCGGTCTGCCGTCCGTGTCCGGGCGGACGCAGGCAAGAGTCGTCCGCAACTGCGGCAAGAGCAACGAGCTACCCGGCGCAACGGCCATGGTTGAGGTCGCCGCCGTCTCGCCGGCGTTGTTCAATCTGGGCGGCAACGCCGACGGCCGCAACCCGCTGGTGGCGTTGCACGGCGGCGGGCCGGCTCTGGTCGGGCCGCCGGAGTTGGGGGCGGCGTTCACCCCGGCCGAACCGGGCGAAATCGTTACCCTGTTCGGAACCGGCTTCGGGCCGACGGAGCCAGCCTTGGCGGCAGGTCGGATTTCCGGAATGCAGGCCCCTCTCGCCGGCGGAGTCTCGTTCCATTTCGGCGGCGTGGGGGAGTCGGAGTCACAGTCGTTGATCGAGACGGTGGCGGGGGGCGGCAGATCCCTCGGGGACGGCGGCCCGGCTACGGAGGCGCAACTGCTGGGCCCCTGGGGCGTGGCGCCGGACGGAGCGGGCAACCTGTACATCGCCGATAGTTCCAACAACCGCATCCGCAAGGTGGACGCTGCGGGGGTGATCACCACGGTGGCGGGGAGCGGGGAGCGCGGCTACAGCGGGGACGGCGGCGCGGCTACGGCAGCGCAACTGAGCCTCCCCGTAGGCGTGGCGTTGGACGCAGCGGGCAACCTGTACATCGCCGATAGGAACAACGATCGCATCCGCAAGGTGGACGCTGCGGGGGCGATCTCCACGGTGGCGGGCGGCGGGAGGCGCGGCTATCGCGGCTACGGCGGAGACGGCGGCCCGGCCGTTGAGGCGCAACTGGACCGGCCCTCCGGCGTGGCGTTGGACGCAGCGGGCAACCTGTACATCGCCGATACGGACAACCAGCGCATCCGCAAGGTGGACGCCGCCGGGGTGATCACCACGGTGGCGGGCGACGGGAACTACGGCTACGGCGGGGACGGCGGCCCGGCCGTTGAGGCGCACCTGAGAGTCCCCCGAGGCGTGGCGCTGGACGGAGCGGGCAACCTGTACATCGCCGATAGTTCCAACGACCGCATCCGCAAGGTGGACGCCGCCGGGGTGATCTCCACGGTGGCGGGCGACGGGCCGAACAGCTACGGCGGCGACGGCTACGGCGGGGACGGCGGCGCGGCCACTGCGGCGCAACTGAGCTCTCCTTGGGGCGTGGCGCCGGACGGAGCGGGCAACCTGTACATCGCCGACACGGGCAACCAGCGCATCCGCAAGGTGGACGCCGGGGGCTTGATTACCACCGTAGCGGGAACGGGGGTGCGCGGCTACAGCGGGGACGGCGGCGCGGCCGTGGCGGCGCAACTGAGAAACCCCCGCGGCGTGGCTGTGGACGGAGCGGGCAACCTGTACATCGCCGATGAGAATCACCGCATCCGCCGCGTGGAGGCGCAGCAACTCTTCACTCCTCTCTACGCCGGCGCGGCCCCTTGCTGCGCCGGCCTCTATCAATTCACGGTGCGCTTGCCGGACAATCTGCCCGACGGCAACGTGCCCGTCACCGCCGCCGTGCAGGGCGTCTCGACCCCGTCGGGGCCGTTCCTGACGATTCAACGCCGATAGGAAGGTTGTAACGAAAATGACCGATACGGGACATAAGTGCTGTAAGCCGCGGTTTGTGGCGGCCATTGTGGCCATTGCGGTCATTGCGGTCATTGTGGCCATTGCGGTGTTCTGTGCCCGGGATTATAGAAATATACATGAAATTTTCCTTGATCCCGGCCATTTTATTAAGTGTATTTTCATGATTTCCGCTGTGGTCTTCTATGTGCTTCTTGTTCCCTATCTTATATCGAGAGTCATTTATTGGCTATTAAGGAAAATCCGTAAATGGCTGGATAAAGATCCGCCAAAAAATTCAGCTCAACCTAAAAAATCCCGGTCAAGACGGATTTTCAAGACGATGCGGGAAATGAACTGGATCAGCAAAGCTGAGCCAAAGGGGTGGTTGAAGATGCCTAAGCTTAAACCTGTGCCGATTGCGATTAAAAAGCATGGTTATATGGTCTGGATGCATTCGGTAAGAACATGGAAGCTCACGAAAAATTGGAAATACACGATACGCGAGAGTTCCACCGGCAAAAATGAGGAAGTAGAAATCGTCATTCCCAAAGGTTTCGTATTCGACGGAGCATCCGTTCCTCGTCCTTTATGGGCGATCCTGCACCCCAGCGGCCTGCTCTTGATTCCGGCCCTCGTACACGATTTCGCTTACCGCTACGGCTTTCTATGGCAGGTTGTCAAGGAGAAAACCAATGGAAAAAACGGCACGGTGCGCATGTATCGATACCGACGGGGATGCAAGGAAGATTGGGATCGTCTTTTCAAAGAAATCGGGGATAAAGTCAACGGCGTAAACGGCGTCAATTGGGTTGCCTGGTTGGCGGTGTATGCATTTGGACGCAGTGCGTGGAATAAGAATGATGAAACAAGAAAAAAAGCGAATTGCCGCGAGCGTCTTGCCTGCCAATGCAGGCCGCCGGATGGCTATGATATGGAACAATCGAATATGGAACAATCGAATATGGAACAATCGAATATGGAACAATCGGATTGTCAAATGAACGATCGTCCGGAAAACGGCGGAAATGATTTGCCGAAGCCGAAATAGGTCGTCATGCCATTCCATCGAGAAGGAGAAAGAGAAGGAGAAAGGGTCTTCAAATTGTCCGTCTTCAAATTGTCCGCCGGCGCCGCCCCGCTCAGGCGGTCTTGCTCTGCGCTGATCCTGGCTGCGCTGTCGGCGGCGGTTGCCGGGGCGCAGCCCGCGGACTCCTGGCTCATCGAGACGGTGGCGGGGGGCGGCAGCTCCCTCGGGGACGGCGGCCCGGCCGTGGCGGCGCGACTGGACCGGCCCCGCGGCGTGGCGCCGGACGGTTTGGGCAACCTGTACATCGCCGATACGAGCAACAACCGCATCCGCAAGGTGGACGCTGCGGGGGTGATCGCCACGGTGGCGGGCGACGGGTTTCCCGGCTCTGGCGGGGACGGCGGCGCGGCCGCGGCGGCGCAACTGAACTCCCCCGCCGGCGTGGCGCCGGACGGTTTGGGCAACCTGTACATCGCCGATACGAGCAACAACCGCATCCGCAAGGTGGACGCTGCGGGGGTGATCACCACGGTGGCGGGCGACGGGAGGCCCGGCTCTGGCGGGGACGGCGGCGCGGCCACTGCGGCGCAACTGAACTCCCCCGCCGGCGTGGCGGTGGACAGTTTGGGCAACCTGTACATCGCCGATCAGAACAACGATCGCATCCGCAAGGTGGACGCTGCGGGGGCGATCACCACGGTGGCGGGCGACGGGACGTTCGGCTACGGCGGGGACGGCGGCGCGGCTGTGGCGGCGCAACTGAACAACCCCCGAGGCGTGGCGCCGGACGGAGCGGGCAACCTGTACATCGCCGATGCGGGCAACAACCGCATCCGCAAGGTGGACGCTGCGGGGGTGATCACCACGGTGGCGGGCGACGGGACGTTCGGCTACGGCGGGGACGGCGGCGCGGCCGTGGCGGCGCAACTCAGCTCCCCCTATGGCGTGGCGCCGGACGGTTTGGGCAACCTGTACATCGCCGATAGGAACAACAACCGCATCCGCAAGGTGGACGCTGCGGGGGCGATCACCACGGTGGCGGGCGACGGGACGTTCGGCTCCGGCGGGGATGGCGGCGCGGCCACTCAGGCGCAACTGAATTACCCCAGCGGCGTGGCGCTGGCCGCAGCGGGCAACCTGTACATCGCCGATGCCCGAAACCATCGCATCCGCCGCTTGCTGCTGTCCGCCGCCCCCCTGCCCGGCATCTCTGCCGGCGGCGTCGTGCTGGCCAGCGGAACCCCGCTCGTGAACCGCATCTCGCCCAACGCGCTCATTTCCGTCTTCGGACGGTATTTCGCGTCGGAAGGAACGCGGGCGCTGACTCCCGAGTTGAACGCCGCGGGCGGAGTCGCCGACAATCTCGCCGGCGTCTGCCTGGAGATCGCCGGCGAGCGCGTGCCGCTGTTCGCCGTCTTCCCGCATCAGATCAACGCTCAGGCGCCGCACGGCCTGACGCCGGGGACGGCGCTGCTCGATGTCGTCCGCGGCTGCGGAACGCCCGGGGAGCGGCGCAGCCCCAAGGAATCGGTCGCTGTCGACCCGGTTTCGCCGGCGTTCTTCAACTTCGCGAGCAACCCCGACGGGCGCAATCCCGTCGTGGCGCTGCACGGCGGCGGACCGGCTCTGGCCGGGCCGCCGGGAGTGGTTGCCGGCGCCGCGCTGACCCCGGCCGCTCCGGGCGAAATCGTTACCCTGTTCGGTACCGGCTTCGGGCCGACGGAGCCCGCCTTGGAGGCCGGTCGGATTCCCGGAATCCAGGCCCCTCTCGCCGGCGAAGTCTCGTTCCATTTCGGCCCCGTGGAGGAGTCGCAGTTGTTGATCGAGACGGTGGCGGCGGGACTCCGCTCCCCCCGAGGCTTGGCGCTGGACGGCGCGGGCAACCTGTACATCGCCGATGGGAACCTCATCCGCAAGGTGGACGCGGCAACGGGCAACATCTCCACGGTGGCGGGCAACGGGACGGAAGGCTTCGGCGGGGACGGCGGACCGGCCGTGGCGGCGCAACTGGACTATCCCAGAGGCGTGGCGTTGGACGGCGCCGGCAACCTGTACATTGCCGATAGTCGCAACCACCGCATCCGCAAGGTGGACGCTGCGGGGGTGATCACCACGGTGGCGGGCGACGGGACGGAAGACGGCGTCGGCAGAGGCGGGGACGGCGGGGACGGCGGACCGGCCGTGGCGGCGCAACTGTACAGCCCCTGGGGCGTGGCGCCGGACGGAGCGGGCAACCTGTACATCGCCGATACGGACAACCACCGCATCCGCAAGGTGGACGCTGCAGGTGTGATCTCCAGGGTCGCGGGGGGCGGCCGCAACGACCTCAGGGACGACGGGGACGGCGGCCCGGCTGTTGGGGCGTACCTGACCCCCCCCCGAGCCGTGGCGCTGGACGCAGCGGGCAACCTGTACATCGCTACAGGCAACCGCATCCGCAAGGTGGACGCTGCGGGGGTGATCACCACGGTGGCGGGCGACGGGAGGATCCGCTACGGCGGGGACGGCGGCCCGGCTACGGCGGCGCAACTGTACTACCCCCGAGGCGTGGCGCTGGACGCAGCGGGCAACCTGTACATCGCCGATACGGACAACCACCGCATCCGCAAGGTGGACGCCGGAACGGGGGTGATCACCACGGTGGCGGGCGACGGGAATCGCGACTACGGCGGGGACGGCGGCCCGGCTGTGTGGGCGCAACTGAAAGAGCCCAACGGCGTGGCGCTGGACGCCGCGGGCTACCTGTACATCGCCGATACGGGCAACAGCCGCATCCGCCGCGTGGAGACGCAGTTCACGAGGAGCCGCCGTGCTGTTCCTCTCTACGCTGGCGCGGCCCCTTGCTGCGCCGGCCTCTATCAATTCACGGTGCGCTTGCCGGACGACCTGCCCGACGGCAACGTGGCTGTAAGCGCCGTCGTGCAGGGCGTTTCGACCCCGCCGGGGCCGTTCCTGGCGATTCAACGTCGATAAGCAGCATCCGCAGCATAAAGCCACGCCATTTTACGCAAGGGCAAAGGACCTCGTGATTCTCGCCGCCTTCGTTCGATGCAGTTCCGCGGCGTCAACATCTTGCGGTCGCGGGACTCAACCGCCGGTCGTTTTCACAGCCGTTCTTTTGCCTTACAAGCCGCTTTTGCGCCCAACCGCCTTGACTTGAAAACCCCGTCCCGGACGCTTCAGACGCCATACGGCGCGTTTCCGCCCCGATAAGCCGTATCTCAGCGATCCCGGCCGATGCCGCTGTCCGCAGTGCGGGCGCGGCGGCCGGGCAAGTCGGCGTCGAGCCGGGCGTTGAGGACGCGGGCAACGCTTGGCGGCCAAACGTCGTAGTCGGGCTCGCGGTCGCGCCGCGGGTTGTAGGCCGTCACGTCTTCGAGCCGGTAGGGGCATTCGGCGGGCAGCGTGCGGTCCCGTTCGCGGAAGGCTTTTTTCCAGGTCGTCTGCGGGTCGTTGTCTTCGTCGTATTCAGCCGGCCTGCGGCGCGCGTATCCTCTGCCGTCATCCCAGGCTTCGGCGAACATCTCGGCGTACTGCCCCTGCAGTCCGGGGTTTTGCTTGATGAGCTTGGCCATCTCCTGGCGGAAGTCCGGGATCTCCTGCAACCACTGCTTCAAGACCTTTTCGGGGGCTTCCCGGTAGTAATCGATCTTCAACATGTGTTCGATCACGCGGGCGCATGCCGCCCAATCCCGGGTAATCCCGGCCAATCCCATTTAACGGTCATTGGTCCCATAGCATGCGTCCGTCATGGTCCCGGAGCGGGCGGCCTCGCGCACCCCCCCAGTCGCAAATCAAATTTTGAAGAGCGGCCTGGCCGTCCCAGAGTCAAAAGCCGCAGGGCGCGGTTCGCGTTCCTTCGGGTTTGTTCGGGTTTGTTCGCATAGCGGTCAGCGTCTCATATCAGGTGTCCCTGGTTGGTCCCAAATCACGCGTCCTCGCGCAGCGGGTTCGCCGCCAAGTAACCGAGCAACAACAGCGCCGGCCGGGGCGCTTTGGGCGTCGTACGGCGCTTCCATACGCCGATAATCCGTATCTCAGCGATCCCGGCCGATGCCGCTGTCCGCAGTGCGGGCGCGGCGGCCGGCCAAGTCGGCGTCGAGCCGGGCGTTGAGGACGCGGGCAACGCTTGGCGGCCAAACGTCGTAGTCGGGCTCGCGGTCGCGCCGCGGGTTGTAGGCCGTCACGTCTTCGAGCCGGTAGGGGCATTCGGCGGGCAGCGTGCGGTCCCGTTCGCGGAAGGCTTTTTTCCAGGTCGTCTGCGGGTCGTTGTCTTCGTCGTATTCGGCCAGTCTGCGGCAAGCATACCCTCTGCCGCGCTTCCAGGCTTCGGCGAACATCTCGGCGTACTGCCCCTTCAGGCCGGGGTTCTTGTCGATGAGCTCCGCCATCTCCTGGCGGAAGTCCCTTATCTCCCGCGTCCAGTGCTCCAGGACCTTTTCGGTGGCTTCCCGGTAGTAATCGATCTTCAACATGTGTTCGATCACGCGGGCGCAAAAGGCTTCCCAATTGTGTTGCTGTGTTTTACCCAAGTCTGCGATCTCCTCGATGACGTTCTCCCAATCGATAGCCTTGAGGTCGCGGCTCTTCAGCGCGTCGGCCTGCTGCATGGACCAGGAGTAGAAGTCGCGTTCGTAGAGGTCGTTCGTTTGGCGGTCTTGCTGTATTGCGGGGCTGGGGACAAGCGTAGCCATGAGGTTGCTCCGCCCATTATTAAAGCACTTCTCCTCGCGACGCGCCCGCTACGGCGGGTTCGCCGCCAAGTAACCGAGCAACAGCGCCGGCCACGCCGGGATCGGGACGACAACGCCCGCCGCGACGCCTAAAACGCCGGCCAAGGCGCTTTGGGCGTCGTACGGCGCTTCCATACGCCGATAATCCGTATCTCAGCGATCCCGGACGATGCCGCTGTCCGCAGTGCGCGCGCGGCGGCCGGGCAAGTCGGCGTCGAGCCGGGCGTTGAGGACGCGGGCAACGCTTGGCGGCCAAACGTCGTAGTCGGGCTCGCGGTCGCGCCGCGGGTTGTAGGCCGTCACGTCTTCGAGCCGGTAGGGGCATTCGGCGGGCAGCGTGCGCCCTCGTTCGCGGAAGGCTTTTTTCCAGGTCGTCTGCGGGTCGTTGTCTTCGTCGTATTCAGCCGGCCTGCGGCGCGCGTATCCTCTGCCGTCATCCCAGGCTTCGGCGAACATCTCGGCGTACTGCCCCTGCAGTCCGGGGTTTTGCTTGATGAGCTTGGCCATCTCCTGGCGGAAGTCCCTTATCTCCCGCGTCCAGTGCTCCAGGACCTTTTCGGGGACTTCCCGGCAGTAATCGATCTTCAACATGTGTTCGATCACGCGCGCGCATGCCGCCCAATCCCGGGTAATCCCGGCCAATCCCATTTAACGGTCATTGGTCCCATAGCAAGCGTCCGTCATGGTCCCGGAGCGGGCGGCCTCGCCCCCCCCAGTCGCAAATCAAATTTTGAAGAGCGGCCTGGGCGCGTCGCAACGCAAAAGCCGCAGGGCGCGGTTCGCGTTCGTTCGGGTTTGTTCGGGTTTGCTCACATAGCGGTCAGCGTCTCATATCAGGTGTCCCTGGTTGGTCCCAAATCACGCGTCCTCGCGCAGCGGGTTCGCCGCCAAGTAACCGAGCAACAACAGCGCCGGCCGGGGCGCTTTGGGCGTCGTACGGCGCTTCCATACGCCGATAATTCGTATCTCAGCGATCCCGGCCGATGCCGCTGTCCGCAGTGCGGGCGCGGCGGCCGGCCAAGTCGGCGTCGAGCCGGGCGTTGAGGACGCGGGCAACGCTTGGCGGCCAAACGTCGTAGTCGGGCTCGCGGTCGAGCCGGGGGTTGTAGGCCGTCACGTCTTCGAGCCGGTAGGGGCATTCGGCGGGCAGCATGCGGTCCCGTTCGCGGAAGGCTTTTTTCCAGGTCGTCTGCGGGTCGTTGTCTTCGTCATATTCAGCCAGTCTGCGGCGCGCATACCCTCTGCCGCGCTTCCAGGCTTCGGCGAACATCTCGGCGTACTGCCCCTTCAGGCCGGGGTTCTTGTCGATGAGCTCCGCCATCTCCTGGCGGAAGTCCCTTATCTCCCGCGTCCAGTGCTTCAGGACCTTTTCGGTGGCTTCCCGGTAGTAATCGATCTTCAACATGTGTTCGATCACGCGGGCGCAAAAGGCTTCCCAATTGTGTTGCTGCGCTTTACCCAAGTCTGCGATCTCCTCGATGACGTTCTCCCAATCGACGGCGTTGAAGTCCCGGCGCTTCAGCGCGTCTGCCTGCTGCATGGACCAGGAGTAGAAGTCGCGTTCGTAGAGGTCGTTCGTTTGGCGGTCTTGCTGTATTGCGGGGCTGGGGACAAGCGTAGCCATGAGGTTGCTCCGCCCATCATTAAAGCACTTCTCCTCGCGCCGCGCCGCGCCCGCTACGGCGGGTTCGCCGCCAAGTAACCGAGCAACAGCGCCGGCCACGCCGGGATCGGGACGACAACGCCCGGCGCGACGCCTAAAACGCCGGCCGGGGCGCTTTGGGCGTCGTACGGCGCTTCCATACGCCGATAATTCGTATCTCAGCGATCCCGGCCGATGCCGCTGTCCGCAGTGCGGGCGCGGCGGCCGGCCAAGTCGGCGTCGAGCCGGGCGTTGAGGACGCGGGCAACGCTTGGCGGCCAAACGTCGTAGTCGGGCTCGCGGTCGCGCCGCGGGTTGTAGGCCGTCACGTCTTCGAGCCGGTAGGGGCATTCGGCGGGCAGCATGCGGTCCCGTTCGAGCAACGCTTTCGAAAGCTTCCCGGGCGCCTTGCCCTCTTTCGCGGTATTGGAACGATCGTATTCGGCCAGTCTGCGGCAAGCATACCCTCTGCCGTCATCCCAGGCTTCGGCGAACATCTCGGCGTACTGCCCCTTCAGTCCCGGGTTTTGTTTGATGAGCTTGGCCATCTTCTGGCGGAAGTCCAGGATCTCCTGCAACCAGTGCTCCAGGACCTTTTCGGTGGCTTCCCGGTAGTAATCGATCTTCAACATGTGTTCGATCACGCGGGCGCAAAAGGCTTCCCAATTGTGTTGCTGCGCTTTACCCAAGTCTGCGATCTCCTCGATGACGTTCTCCCAATCGACGGCGTTGAAGTCCCGGCGCTTCAGCGCGTCTGCCTGCTGCATGGACCAGGAGTAGAAGTCGCGTTCGTAAAGGTCGTTCGTTTGGCCGTCTTGCTGCACTGCGGGGCTGGGGACAAGCGTAGCCATGAGGTTGCTCCGCCCATCATTAAAGCACTTCTCCTCGCGACGCGCCGCGCCCGCTACGGCGGGTTCGCCGCCAAGTAACCGAGCAACAGCGCCGGCCACGCCGGGATCAGAGAAATGCCGCCCGCGGCGCCGCAAACGGCGGCGGCGTCAACTGACCGCCGCCGGCTCGGCGATGCCGTTTGCGCGCAGGAACGCCAAGTTGTAGCGGGCGTCGGCGAGAGGCGAGGTTTCGCCTGCCGGGTCGCAGTCCTGCTCGATCGCCGCCCAGCCGCTGAAGCCGCTTTCCTCGACGGCTTGCTTCAATGCTTCGAAATCGACCGCGCCCAGTCCCAGCTTGCAGAAAACGCCTTGCGCGCAGGCGTCGTAAAAACCGATGCCCGCGGCGATGACGCGCGCATGGACGAGCGGGTCCACGTCTTTGAAGTGCAGGTAGTCGATGCGCCGGGCGAGGCGCTTGCAGGCGGCTACGGGGTCGAATCCCGCATAGGCGCAGTGGCCGGAGTCCAGGCAGACCTTGAGCAGGTTTTCGTCAACGGCGTCGAGCGCCGCGTCCAGTTCGTCTTCGAATTCGACGTAGCCGCCGGCGTGGGCGTGGATGGATACGGCAAGGCCGTATTCCTCGCGTCCGATTTTCGCCGCGGCGGTCAGGCGGTCGTGGAAGCCGCGCAAGGCCGCGCCGCGCAGGCGCGGGGCCGCGCCGGGGCGTCCGGCGAAGGGCGCGCGGACGGGGGCGATGCTGTCGATGAAAACCATGCGCCCGGCGCCGTGCGCGGCCAGGGAGCGCGCGGTGCGGGTCACGCCGTCGCGCACTTCGCCCCAGGCGGCCGGATCGTGGAACGGGCGGAAGACGACCCCGGCGATGAGCTCCAGTCCGCGCGAGGCGAGGGCGTCGCCGAGCGCCGCGGGGTCTTCGGGCAGGTAACCGACCGGGCCGAGCTCGATGCCGCGGTAGCCGGCTTGCGCGGCCTCGTCCAACACCTGCCGCCAAGGCGGATTGCGGGGATCGCCGGCGAACTCAACGCCCCAGGAGCAGGGGGCCGCGCCAATGCGCAGAGGCATGCCTTTCTCCTCCGAGCGCAGCGGCTTGTCAATCGACGACCGCCTGGTAGGCGTACTGCTTGAACATGTTGCCGTAGCGCAGGCCGCCATGGGGGATGATCTGCACCATGTAGATGCCGATCATGTCTTCCTCGGGGTCGATCCAGAACTTGGTGCCGGCCGCGCCGCCCCAGTTGTATTCGCCGAGGGAGGCGAGCGCTCCGCCGGCGCCGCGGTCGAGATGGACGGCGAACCCGAGGCCGAATCCGTAGCCGGTGGAGGCGATGCGCTCGGTTTCGACCGCGGCGAGATGGTCGGCGGTCATCAACTCGACGGTCTTGCGTCCGAGATAGCGCTTGCCCTCGAACTCGCCGCCGTTGAGCATCATTTGGCAGAAACGCAGGTAATCGCGGGCGGTCGAGACCAAGCCGCCGCCGCCGGAGAAAAACGTTCCCGGCCGCTTGTAGCGGTCTTCGCGGTCGGAGACCTTGATTTTTTCCTTGCCGTCGGGGGCGTAAAGCTGCGCGAAGCGGTCGAGGCTCTTCGCGGGCACGTGGAAGCCGGTGTCGGCCATGCCCAGCGGGTCGAAGATGCGTTCCCTGAGGAACCGGTCGAAACGCTGCCCCGACAGCACTTCGATCAGGCGGCCCTGCAGATCGACGGCGATGCTGTAGTGGAACTTCTCGCCGGGATGGTAGAGCAGCGGCAACTCGGCGATGCGGCTCGCCATGTCTTCCAGGTCGCCGTCCCAATACAGCGGATGTTTCTTGTTATAGAGACTGTCCACTGACGTCCCGCCGAAATATCCGTAGGTCAGGCCCGCGGTGTGGCGCATGATGTCCTGCACCGTCATTTCGCGCCTGGCGGGCTCGCGGCGGGCGCGCGCGGCGTCGCCGGGAAAGCCGGGGCGGTCAACCAGCACTTCGAGGTTTTTCAACTCGGGCATATAGCGCGAGACGGGGTCTTTGAGGCGGAACTTGCCTTCCTCGAAGAGCATCATCAGCGCGGCGCTGGTGATCGGTTTCGACATGGAGTAGATGCGCACGATGGTGTCGGGCTTCATCGGCGCGCCGGCTTCGCGGTCGGCCATGCCGCGGGCTTCGAAATAGGCGATCTTTCCGTTGCGGGCCACCAGTCCCACGGCGCCCGAGATGCGTCCGGCGGAGACGTCTTGCTCCATGGCCTTTGTCGCCCGCGCCAAGCGTTCGGCGGAGAGGCCGACCGACTCGGGCGGGACGAGCGGCATTTCGCCGGCGAGCAGACTGAACGAGAGGACGAGAATCAGCAGCAGAATTCGCATGATGAAGCCATGATACGGCAACTTGAGGGCAAAAAGGCGCGGCGGCGATTCGCATGCGGATCGCGGGCGGAAATTCGCGGCCGGCGCCGGGCGCGGCGGTTACGGGTTGGCGACTTCGTCCCAGGTGACGACCCGCTCGGTTTCATAGGCGATGCGGCCCATGATCGCCGTCAGTGTGCTCTCGGCGGATTCTACCGCCATGTTGACGGCGGGCGCCTTGCCTTGCGCCGCGTCAATGAAGCGAGCCACGAGATCGACCGTGATGTCGCCTTGGGATTTGCGCTCGAGGGCGGGGGCGAGGTTGCCCTCGCGGTAGATGGCGAATCCGCCTCTCGAAGTTTTCAGCACGCCCTTCGTGCCGAAAAAGTATTCGCCGACGTCGCGGTAACCGCGGCGCGCGCAAATTTGATTGCCGGCATGGGTGTAAACGTTGCCGTCGGGCTGCTTGTAGTTGACGGCCAGCGTGTCGACGATATTGCCGATGTCCGTGCGCACGGCGCGGTCCGCGTAGCCGGAGGCGGCAACCGGGTGGACGCCGGTGAACCAGCGCACGACATCGACGTTGTGGCAGTTTTGCTCGACCATGATGTCGCCGGAGCGCTCTTTGTAAAACAGCCAGTTGCGGACGCCCTCTTGCTCGGGAGCATGCCCGCTGCGGCGGGGCAGGTCGCTGCCGATCCAAGCGGAGCGGATCATGCGGATATCGCCGATTTCGCCGTTTTGGACGCGCTCGTAGGCTTCGCGGTAGTCCTTGCCCCAACGCTGTTGGAAATCGACCATCACGGTCTGGCCCGGCGCGATCTTTTCGGCCGCGGCCAGGAAGCGGCGAATGCCGGCAGGGTCGACCGCGACCGGCTTTTCAAGCAGGATATGCTTGCCGCTTTCGACCGCGAGCTCGAAATGCTCGGGGTGCAGATAGGGGGGCGTTGCAATATAGACGGCGTCGACGTCGGTGTCGAGCAGGGCTTTGATCGAGCCGTACCGTTTGGCGCTTTTGGCGGCCGGCAGGGTCTGCTGGTAGTTGTCGAGTTGATCTTCGTAGATGTCCGCCAAGGCTTCGAACGCGGCGCCCTCGTTCCTGGCGAAATGTCCGCCGACGCGGGTGGCGCGGCGGCCGGTTCCCACCACGCCGATCTTGATTTGCGCATTGGCCGGCGCGCCGCGCACGGACTCCGGCTTGAGAACGGTCAAGGCGGCAAGGGTTCCGGCAGCGTTTCCCAGGATCCGGCGGCGTGTGTTTGCGGGCATGACGTCCCCCTCACTATAACCGCAGCCGGCAGAAATGGGAACCGCTTTTTCAGTCTTGGGCCGGCTCCCGCAGGGGCGGCGCCGCTTCGAGCCTGCGTTCAGGAGAATTCCATTACCGGCTTGCCCAGGACGTCGGTCTTCGGCGAGACGCCCAGCCCCGGCTCATGGGAAGCGGCCATGCGGCCGTTCCGCCTTTGGGGCGCTCCGTCGGCGATGCCGACGGTTACGTAGCTGTTGAAGTCGGTTGTGGAGAAGAGAAATTCCGGCGGCGTGCCGTGCGCGAGATGGGCGATGGCGGCCGTCGCGATGTCTCCGCCCCAGGAATCTTCGATGGTCATCGCAATGCCCAGGGAGACGCAAAGATCGCGCGCCTGGCGCGCCCTGGTCAGCCCTCCGAACTTGGCGATCTTGATGTTGACGACGTCCATCGCCAGGTCGGCATGGGCGCGCAGCAGGACGTCGATGCCGTCGACGGTTTCATCGAGGATGAACGGATGCTCGGCGCGGCGGCGGACCGAGAGGCACTCTGCGTAAGAGAGGCAAGGCTGCTCGATATACACGTCCACGTCTTTCACGGCGCGCACGACCCGCATCGCGTCGTGCATCAGCCAGCCGGTGTTGGCGTCGGCGACGAGGCGGTCGCCGGGCCGGAGCTCGGCCGCGGCCGCGCGGATGCGCTCGATATCCGTTTCGGGCGCGCCGCCGACTTTCAGTTGGAAGCGCCGGTAACCCTCGGCGCGGTATTCCCGGACGCGGGCGGCCATCGCCGCGGGGGACTCCTGAGAGATCGCGCGGTAGAGCGCGGCGCCGCTGCCGTAGCGCCCGCCCAACAGCTCGCAGAGCGGCAGTCCGGCGGATTGCCCTAAAATGTCCCAACAGGCGATGTCCAGCGCCGATTTGGCGTAGGGGTGGCCTTTGAGCGCGGCATTCATGCGGCGGTTGAGCTTTTCGAGTTGGCAGGGCGTCTCTCCAATCAGATGAGGAGCGATTGCGGCGATTCCCGCGCGCGCGCCCGCGGCGTAAGCGGGCAGATAAGCCGGGCCGAGAGGGCAGACTTCGCCGTAGCCCGTAATGCCGGCATCGGTATCGACGCGCGCGACCGTGCTGTCGAAGACCGCGACGGATTTTCCGCCGGACCATTTGTAGCTGCCTTCGCGCAGCGGAAGATCGACCTGATAGACACTGATTTTTTTGATTTTCATGCGGCAACCTGACGAGTTTACACACGAATTTACATGCGCAACGGGGGGCGGGGCGTCCGACCGCTCAAAACATGCCGCGCTCAGGGAATTGGCGCAGGCGCCGGAAAGGCTGGCGGCGCTTTACGACATCTTGCAGACGCCGGCGGCGGACCTCGATTTCGAGCGCAGCTTTGCGCGGTGTCTCCAGAAGCTGCGCAGCGTTTGCTCCGCCGACCGGGGCGGCATCTATCTTCTGGAGAACGACTCCTATCGTTCGGTCGCGTCCGCCGGCCTGCCGGAACGCAGCGGTTCCCGGCTGCGGCTCGACAGGGGCGCCGAGCCGTTGCGAACGGCGGAGCGGCGCCGCGCGCCCGTCATCGGCGGTCCGCCTGCCGCTTGCGCGCCGGGAGCGCAGAGCAGCCTCGCGGCGCCGCTGCGTTACGCCGGCCGCCACGTCGGCGCGCTGTTGCTGACCGCGCGCCGGGCGGGACGGATGACCCGCGAGCACGGCTTGTTCGTCAGCCTGATTACGGACAAGCTGGCGCAGGCGCTGGTTTCCTCGCGGGAGATGCGGCGGCTTGCGCGCGACGCCCGGACCGACGGAACGACCGGCCTGCCGAACGCGAGGGCGTCGGCGCGCAGGTTGGAACAGGAACTGGCGCGGGCCGAACGCGAAGGAACGACGGTAGGCGTGCTGTTCCTGGATATCGACGGCTTGAAGCCGGTCAACGACCGCTGCGGCCATTCCGCCGGCGACAAGCTGCTCGCCGCCGCGGGCCTGAAGCTGGAGCAGTCCTTGCGCAGCTACGATTTCGTCGGGCGTATCGGCGGCGACGAATTTCTGGCGATCCTCCCCGGCGCAGATCCGCGCGGAATCGAAAAGCGCATCCGCGAGATCAAGAGGCAGGTGTCGGCGGTTCCCGTCGCAGTGGCGCCCGGCGTGAAGGTGAGCGCGGCGGTCAGCATCGGCGCGGCTTTCTATCCCCGCGACGGCATGACCGCCCAGGAATTGCTGGATGCGAGCGACCGCAGGATGTATGCGGACAAGGAATCCGGTCGTGCGGGACGGCAACGGCGTCAAAACTGGTTCTTCATCGACTCGGGATCGGGTCCCGGGGGATCGCGGCGGATCCAGTAGCTCTCGGCGTTGCGGTCGAAACGCAGGCGCAGCGGATCTTTGCCCAGGGCGCGCATGATGAGTCCCGTCGGCGTCACCACGCCGTAAAACAGCAGCGCCAGAACGACCGGACCGACGATGCGGTGCATGACCAGGCCGATCTTGATCCAGACCTTGTTGAACGGCGCCAGCAATTCCGCCTTGACCAGGGCCGCCGCCAGCACCGCTCCGGCAACGGCCAAGGCCCACCAGCGGGGCGCCCCGCCGTCGAGCAGCGGAAACAGGCCGGCAACCGTGAACGCGCCGGCCATGACGAAGCCGAAGCCGCGGTCTGAGCCGCCCGCCGCCGGTTCGTCCGGGGTCAGCCGTTCGTGGGTCTCCATGCCGCGCATCCTTTTATTCCTCTATCATCAATGAACAACGTCATGCGCGTCTTCGTTGCGGTCTTTCTATCTCTGGTTTTTGCCGTTTCCGCGGCCGCGCAGCAGCGGTTCCGCATTCTCTTCGGGGGCGCGGACCCGCAAATTCTCGATTGGAGCGGCTCGGTTTCGGCCGAAAACGGCAGCGTAAAGATCGTTGCCCCGTTTCATTTCGGCGCCGGCGAGTCTTACGACGATGCCGGTTGGCAGGCCAAAAACCACTGGGAAGGCAACTTCAATCTCACGCCGCAAGACGAGGCGTCGTGGCCGGACACGCGATGGAAAGGCGTCGTCGTCGATTTTTCGGGCGGGAAAGCGGGGCGGGTCGCGGTCGAGACAGCGCAGGGCAAGGGCGTTTTTCGTCCGGCGTCGGTCCGCTTCGGCGAGCCGGCGGCGCTGCTCGACGGGCGCATCCGCGTCGAGCGCGTTCCCTATTCGCGGCGCATGAGCGACGGTTCGAGCGAGGACGATTATCCGGCGATGACGGTTGCGCCGGACGGCCGCATCTGGGTCGCCTGGGTCGCTTATGAAAACGGAAAGGACGTCATCAAGATCCGCTCCAGCGCCGACGGCGAAAGCTGGAGCCCGATCGAAACCGTCTCGGAGGCGCCCGGCGACTACTACCAAGTTGCGCTGGCCTCGAGCGGCAACGGCAAAGTCACGGCGGTCTGGTCGGCGATCGTGAACGGAACGGTCGATCTCTATGCGCGCGGCTACGCGAACGGCCGTTGGGGCGCCCTGTCGAGGTTGACCGGCGGCCCCGGCCCGAATACGTTTCCCCGGCTCGCCGCGGCGCCGGGCGGCAAGCTGTTTCTGGTTTGGCAGTCGGGGGCGGCGGGCCATACCGACATCGCGATGATGGTCCGCGAGGACGGCCGCTGGGGGCCGGCGATGCCGGTCACCGAGCACCCGGCGAGCGACTGGGAGCCAAGCGTGGCCGTCAATTCCCGAGGCGAAGCCGCGGTCGCATGGGACAGCTACCGCCACGGCAACTACGACATTTTTTACCGTTCGTACGCCAACGGCAAGCCGGGCGCCCTGATGCGCGTGACCAAGAGCCCCGATTTCGAGGCGCATGTCTCGGTCGCATTCGATAGCCGGGACCGGCTTTGGTTTGCCTGGGACAACGGCGGGCCGAACTGGGGCAAAGACTTTTACGGCATCAACGGGATTCACCGCGGCGAGAGCGGCCTGTACTTCCAAAGACGCGCTCAGGTGCGCGTGCTCGAACGCGGGCGTCTGTTGCGGCCGGTCGAGCCGCTAGACGCGAAAATGCCGTCCGGCTCGATGAAGCCGGGCCGCATGGGGCTGGGAGTCGTCCTGGCCAACGAGGTTTTCACCGAGTATCCGCTGCTGCAGGTGGACGGCAAGGGCCGCGTGTGGGCGGTCGTCCGCACGCGAACCATCGGGCGCGCCAACCCGCCAAGCCTGGCGTCGCGTTCGATTATTCCCTACTGGGTGTTTCGCGCCACGATGTTCGACGGCCACGGCTGGACCGAGCCGGTGCGCATCCCTTTCTCCGAGGGCCGCAACGAGCAGCGCGCGGCGGTTGCCGTGGACAAGGACGGCTCCCTGTGGGTCGCCGCGCAAGCCGATAACGGTGGCCTCTTGCCCGCAGACGAGCGCTATCGGCGTTACGACCTGTGGGCGGGGAAAATCGACAACGCGCACGTGCCGGGCGGACCGGTGGAGCGGGAGTTTCTGGTAGCGGCCGACGACCTGCGCGCGCCGCCGGCAGTCCGCGACAGCAGCCCGTCCCGCAAGCGGCCGCTGTGGAAAACCTACCGCATGGAGGCGGACGGCAAACAGTACTCCCTCGTTTGGGGAGACCTTCACCGCCATACCGATCTTTCGTTCGACGGCCACGGCGACGGCAGCATGTACGACGTGTACCGCTACGCGCTCGACGCAGCCGGACTGGATTTTCTAGGACCCTCCGAGCATTTGCTGACGACCAACTACACGACGGACTATACCTGGCGGATGGTCGACAAGGCGGTGGATATCTACAAGATTCCCGGCGTCTTCTATCCGCTGCTGAACTACGAACGCACGGTGCAATACCCTGACGGCCACCGCAACATCGTGGCGATGGGGCGCGGCTATCAGAAAATCCGGATCAAGACGGGCGCCCGCGCCAACGGCGCGGCCGAAGACGACACGCCGACGTTGTGGGAGAAACTGCTCGACGGGAACGAAAAGCCGACGGCGATTTCGATTCCGCATACGAGCGCAACGCAAATGGGCACGGACTGGCGTTACAACGACGAGCGCGTCGAGCGCCTGGTCGAGATGTTTCAGGGCAACCGCGATTCCTACGAATACTACGGCGCGCCCCGCGCGGCCGTGGCGGAAAGCCTGCTGGTCGGCGGTTACGTCACGTCGGGCGAGATCCGCCGCAAGGGCTACATCTGGAACGCCCTGGCCAAAGGTTACAAGATGGGCTTCATCGCCAGTTCCGACCACCGCTCGACGCACATGTCGTATGCGGCGGCGTACACGCCGGCGCGCAACTATGCCGACATCTGGAATTCGCTGTACGCCCGCCGCACTTACGCGGCGACGGACAACATCATCGTCGATTTCCAGTGCGCGGGCCGCGCGATGGGCGCGGCGTTCGCCTCGAACACGGTTCCGAAGCTCGAAATCGGCGTGATCGGCTCCGATACGATCGCGCAGATCGACATCATTAAAGACAACAAGATCGTTTACACGGCGCATCCCGGCGTCGAGGAGCTTTCGCTGACGTACACGGACCGTGACGTCGAGACGGGCGAGCACTACTACTACGTGCGGGTGATCCAGGAGGACAACAACATGGCCTGGGCCAGTCCGATCTGGATCGATTACTCCGCAGAGTAACCGCCGCGGGACACGGGGACAGGCGCCGGCGGTCCGCAGTGAAGCCGCGGGAGCGGCCGCGGCCGGGCGTGCAGTCGGGGTGGATTCGCAGGCGCGCGCGGCTATCGCAGCAACTCTTCCAACTCGACCCGGGCGTCGGTTTTTTCGTCGCGGTATTTCACGATCACCGGGGCGTAGAGCGACAAGCCCCAGTCCTTGCCCCGGCCGGAACCGATCGGACGGGAACCCGGCACGACCACCGCGCCTTGGGGAATCACCAGCGGTCCGCCGTCCCGCGCCTTGTGCTCCGCGCCGTTGACGATGTCGTACACGGGCGTCGAGCGCGTGAGCACGACGCCCGCGCCGAGCACCGCCGACTTCTTCACGATCGTGCCCTCGTAAACGCCGCAGTTGCCGCCGACCAGAACATTGTCCTCGACGATCACGGGCAGCGCGCCGACAGGCTCCAATACGCCTCCGATCTGCGCCGCCGCGCTCAAGTGGCAGTTCTTGCCGATCTGCGCGCAGCTTCCGACCAAGGCATGAGAATCGACCATCGAGCCGTCGTCCACGTAGCCCCCGACGTTGATATACATCGGCGGCATGCAGGTGACGCTTTTGCCCACGTAGCAGCCGTCGCGCAGGCTCGACCCGCCGGGCACGACGCGGACACCGTCTTCGATCGTCAATTTCCGCGGCGGATACGTCGCCTTGTCCCAAAACGTGAAGCGGCTGCCGGCATCCGTCATATCGACGGTCCGGCCCATGCGGAACCCGACCAGAATGCCCCGCTTGACCCAGGCGTTAACGCGCCAGCCGTGCGGGGCCGCGGGATCGGGTTCGGCCGCCCGCGCGGCGCCGGCGTTCAAGGCCCGCTTGAACTCTTCGAAAGTCTCCAAATCCTGGTGCGTAAAGTCTTCCGGGCTCTTCTCGAACAAGGCTTCGATCCGCGATTTCAGCATGAATCTTCAATGCTAGCAGCGTAACGCCGCTGTCATGGAACGGTGCTAAAGTGGAAAATTCGGGTTTCTCGAGTGAGCAGGTTCGCTCCCAATCGCTACCGCGGCAAGCTGATTATCGTCGAGGGCATCGACGGGTCGGGCAAGTCGACGCAACTCTCGCTGCTCAGCCAGTGGCTGCGCTCGCAGCGGTTGGCGGTCTCGTTCAGCGAATGGAACTCGTCGGACATGGTGAAGGGGACGACCCGGCGCGGCAAGAAGAAGCAGATGTTCACGCCGACCACGTTCAGCCTGATTCACGCAACGGACTTCGCCGACCGCCACGAACGCTACATTCTGCCCATGCTCAAGGCCGGAGCGGTCGTTTGCGCCGACCGCTATGCCTACACCGCGTTCGCCCGCGACGTGGCGCGCGGCGTCAGCCGCGCGTGGGTGCGCAACCTCTACAGCATGGCCATCAAGCCGAACTTGGCGTTCTACTTCCGGGTACCGCTCGACGTTGCGCTCGACCGCATCCTGGGCGGCCGCGCCGCGCTGAAATACTACGAAGCGGGGATGGATCTCGACCTCAGCCAGAACATCGTCGAAAGCTTCCGCATCTTCCAGTCGCGGATTCTCGAGGAGTACGAGGCCATGAGCGGCGAAATGGGCTTTCACGTGATCGATGCCACGCAATCCATCGAAACGCAGCAGCAGCAGATGCGGCAAATCGTCATGGACCGCATCGGAGCGGCGCTTGAAAACGATATCCTCCGCTCGCCCTTGGAGATCGACCGTGCCGGCTAACCGCGCGCCTCTCGAATTTTACGGCCACCCCCTGCCGGGCATCGATACGTCCGAACTGCAGGGGAAGCTCATCGTGATCGAAGGTCCGGACGTGGTAGGGCGGTCGACGCAAATCCAGCAATTGCGGTTCTGGCTGGAGCACAGCGGTTACGCTGTGGTCGATACCGGAATGGCCCGCTCGGCGCTGACGATGAAAGGCATCCAGGACGCCAAGAACGGGCACACGCTGGGGCCGCTGACGATGGGCCTGTTTTACATGACGGACTTCGCCGACCGCTTGGAAAACGTCGTCATTCCGGCTCTCCGCGCGGGCTTCGTCGTGCTGACGGACCGCTATATTTTCTCCCTGATCGCGCGGGCCGCCGCGCGCGGACAGAATGTTCGCTGGCTCGAAGAAGTCGCCGGAATCGCGCTTGTGCCGCATGCGACGTTCTACCTGCGCGCCGAAGTGGACGATCTCGCCGCCCGCGTCGTCTGCGGGCCGGGGCAGTTCGACTACTGGGAAAGCGGCATGGACGTGCCCTACGGGAAGAACCGCTGCGATAGCTTCGTCAAGTATCAGACAAAGCTCATCGAGATTCTCGACGGAATGGCCGGGCATTACAACTTCAAGATCGTCAACGCCGGCAAGAAACCGGTATTGATCTTCCGCCAACTCCAACGTCAGATCACGCGCGTCCTGCAGGGCGTAGAGAAGTAAGCGGGCCCATCGGTTGCGAACGGATTTCGATCTGCTCGTCTTCGATCTCGACGGCACTCTGATCGACTCGGCTCTCGACTTGGCCCTTGCCGTCAATGCAGTCCGCCGTCATGCCGGTCTGGGGCCGTTGGAGCACAAGCTGATCTATTCTTATGTCGGCAACGGCGCGCCGACGTTAATCAAGCGCGCTCTCGGACCGGCAGCGTCGGACGAAGCCGTTGCCGACTGCCTACGGTTTTTTTTCGAGTACTACCGCGACCACATGCTCGACAACACCGATCTGTACCCGGGCGTGCGCGAGGCGGTCGACGACTGGCGCGCGCGGGGAAAGAGCATGGCTGTGCTGACCAAC
Source organism: uncultured Bryobacterales bacterium (assembly GCA_958295955.1). GTDB lineage: Bacteria > Acidobacteriota > Terriglobia > Bryobacterales > UBA6623 > CATQHP01. The sequence continues at coordinate 1,200,966 of OY282420.1, forward strand.
AAGCCGGTTCGCTTCAGCCGGGGAATCGTCGAAGGCCTTGGACTGGGCGGCCATTTCCGGCGGGTGTACGGCGGCAACAGCTTCGAGAAGAAAAAACCCGACCCCTTCGGACTCAACCTGATTATGCAAGAACTCGGGTTCGCGCCCGAGCAAACGCTGATGATCGGCGACAGCTCGGTCGATGTCCTGACGGCCCGCAATGCGGGGACGACTTGCGCCGGCGTCACCTTCGGGCTCCGCCCGCAAGACTTCGAGACCCATCCGCCGGACATCCTGGTTGACGACATGCGCGATCTCGTCGTCGATTGAGGCGGCGCCGTGCGCCGATACGATATTTTCGACCGCCTGCGCCGGCCTTTGGTTGCGCCTTGCGCGGCGCTCGCCGGGGGCATGGCCGCCGCGAACGCCGTCTCTTTCGGTTTTACCGAAACACTGCTCGCGGCGCTCGCTCTCGCCGCTCTGGCGTTGACCGCATTGCGCTTCCGCGAGCGCCGCGCCGGACGGGCCGCCTGCTTGTTGGCGCTCGCCTTTGTCGGGGCGCAGAGGGCGCAGCAGCCTGCCGCGGCAAACGAGCAGCGCGTCGACCGGGCGCTGCTGCGCTCGGGCGTGCCGCTGGAGACGCCGGTCCGCCTGCGGGGCTGGGTCCGCGAGCCTCCCAAGCGGTTCGCCGGCGCCGACCGCATCGTCGTGGAGGCGGAATCGCTCTACCAAGACTCGCCTGCCTGGGGAGGCGTGAGCCTGACGGTCAACCGCTATCCCCAAGACCCGCCTCTGCAGATCGCCTACGGCGAGCGCATCGAGACGCTCGCTCGATTTCGGGAATTGCGGAACTTCGGCAACCCGGGCGCCTTCGACCGCGTCGGGTATCTCCACCGGCAGGGCATCCATATCAACGCGGCCGTGCGTCCGCGGACGCCCATCCGGCGGCTCGGAAACCGGCGAGCCGGTTCACTGCAAGCCTACGTCCAACGCGGACGCAGAGAGCTTCGCGAACGATTCGACGCTTTATGGGGCGGAAGCCGCTCCGCGCCGATTCTGCGGGCGCTGCTGCTCGGCGACAGCTCCCTGCTGGAAGGCGAGACGACGACCGCCTTTCAACGAACGGGCGCCTATCATGCGCTGGTGATTTCCGGACTGCACATCGGCTTGCTGGCATTCGTTCTGTTGGGAACCCTGCGGCTCGCCGCCGCGCCTCCCTTCCTGCGCGCGGCGGCGGCGATAGCGGTCGTCGCCGGCTACGTCGCCCTGGCGGAAGCGAAGCTGCCCGCCACCCGCGCGGCGATGATGTTCGCGGCGTTTCTGGCCGCGTCGCTGATCTTTCGGCGGAGGCAGGCGCTCAACGTCATCGCCGCGGCCGCCTGCGGTTTCCTGCTCGTCAAGCCGGAACTGCTTACGGACGCCGGGTTCCAGATGTCGTTCCTGGCCGTTGCGCTGATCGCGGCAATCGGCGTTCCCCTGCTGGAGCGGACGATCGAGCCTTACCGGCGCGCGCTGCAAGACATCGACAACCCGGACCGCGACCTGTATCTCGACGTGAGCGCCGCCGAGAAACGCGTCGCGCTGCGCAACTGGTTGGAGCCGCTCAAGCAATTGGCGCCGTGGCCGCAGAGGCTGACTACGGCTGTTTTCAGCGGCGTGCTGAGCCTGCTGTGCTGGGCCGGCGCCCTGGCGTTGATTTCGGCAGTCATGCAACTCGGCATGGCGCTGCCGACGGCTGTTTACTTTCAGCGCGTTTCGTTCAGCGGGGCGTTCGCCAATCTGTTCCTGACGCCGGTGCTGGCTTTCACCATACCTTGCGGACTGACCGCCCTTGCCGGCAATTGGGAGTTGCCGGCCGCGGCCGCATCCCTCGGCGCGGATTGGATGCACGATTGGACGGTCGCGCTGGCCGCATCCCTGCCTCTGTCCCTGCGCGCGCCTCCGCCGCCGGCCTGGCTCGCGGCGCTGCTGTCGGCGGCTTTGGCCGCATGGGCCTGGTCGCTGCGCCGCGCGGGGAGCCGCGGTTGGCCGGGAGCAATACCGGTCGTCGTGCTTGTCGGCGTGTTGTGCATCCATCCTTTTCCGCCGCAAATCGATGCCGGCCGCCTGGAGCTGACGGCGCTCGACGTGGGGCAAGGCGAATCTTTGTTCGTTGTCTTTCCCGACGGCCGGACGCTCTTGATGGACGGCGGCGGCCGTCCCGACTTCAGAAGCCCCGAGGAAAAGCGGGCCGAGGCCGGCGACCCGCGGGTTCTCGACATCGGGGAGACCGTCGTTTCGCCGTACTTGTGGTCGCGTTCGATCCGGCGTCTCGATGTCGTTGCGGTGTCGCATCCCGACGCGGACCACGCCGCAGGGATTCCCGCCGTTCTACGCAACTTCGAAGTCGGCGAGCTGTGGCTTGGGGACGGCGTTTTCGAGACGGATTATCTGCCGCTGGTCGAGTTGGCGCGCGCGGAGGGCGCAGAGATCGTCCGCGTCAAGCAAGGGGATGCGCGGGTTTTCGGCGGCGCGCGGGTGGAGGTCTTGCGGCCGGGCCGGCGCATGGACCCGGGCGCCGGGCGGAACGATCTTTCGACCGTGCTTCGATTGCGCTTGGCGGAGCACGACTTTCTGCTGACCGGCGACATCGAATCGCGCGCCGAGCAGTCGCTCTTGCAAGAGCTTGCGGGCGACAGAATCGAAGTGTTGAAAGTCGCCCACCACGGCAGCCGCAATTCCACGAGCGCCGCGTTCCTGGCAAAGACCGGACCCCTGTTCGCCGTGATCTCCGCCGGGTACGACAACACCTACGGGCACCCGCACCGGGAATTGCTGGAACGCCTGCGCGAGGCGAACGCCTTGCCGCTGAGCACCGACCGCGACGGCGCGGTGTCGATCCTGTCTGACGGGCGCAGGCTGGAAGTCCGCCGTTAAAATCGGAGTGTGCCGCCGCCGGGGTCCACTGCAAAACGCTGTCTAAAATAGAAATGCATGGGGAGTCGATTCCGCAGGCTTGACCGCCGGCGGGAATGAGAATCATGGAAGCGCAACCGCTACGCGCCTTTGCCGATGCTGCGCCGGCAAAGCCCGGCGCGGACTGCTCCGCGGCGCCGGCAGACCAAGCCGATGCCGGCAACCGGGCCGTGCTCGCCTGCGCGGACAACACGGCCTTCATACAGCGCCTGCCCGATGCGGGCATGAAGCTGATCGTCACTTCCCCGCCCTACAACCTGGGTAAGGATTACGAGTCCCGATCGCCGCTCGACGCCTGGCTCGCGGCGCAGGAACGGGTGATCGGCGAGTGCGTCCGGGCGCTGCATCCGCGCGGCTCGCTCTGCTGGCAGGTGGGGAACTACGTGGAAAACGGAGAGATCGTTCCCCTCGACGCCGTGCTTTATCCCTTGTTCCGCAAGCACGGGCTCAAGCTGCGCAACCGGATCGTTTGGCATTTCGGGCACGGCCTGCACTGCACGAAGCGGCTTTCCGGCCGCTACGAGACGATCAACTGGTGGACGAAAAGCGACGATTACACCTGGAACCTGGACCCGATTCGGGTTCCCTCCAAGTATCCGCAAAAGCGTCACTTCAAGGGGCCGAACATCGGCAAGCTGTCGGGGAATCCGAACGGAAAGAATCCGAGCGACGTATGGGCCTTTCCGAACGTGAAGAACAACCACCCGGAGAAGACGATTCATCCTTGCCAGTTCCCCGTCGAGTTGGTGGAACGGCTCGTGCTCTCCATGACCGACGCGGACGACGCGGTGCTCGACCCCTACATGGGAGTCGGCTCGTCGGTCGTCGCCGCGCTGATGCACGGGCGGACGGCCTACGGGTGCGACATCGTGCCGGAATACGTGGACATCGCCCGCGAGCGGGTGCGCCGGCTCCGCGCGGGGAAGCTGCGCACCCGTCCGATGGGCAAGCCCGTTTACGACCCCGCGCTGCCCAACGGCGGGCATTGATGCGGATCAAGGCGCGCTACTCGCATCTCAACGGCGAGGAATATCTGCTTGTCCACCGCAAGCAGTTATGGCAGGAAGTGCAAGAGGTGATAGCGGAAGTCGATGCTTCGGCCTGTCGAACCAAGATCTCGCAGGAAAAGAACATGCGGGGAAAACTGCTGTTCTCCCCCAGCGCCATGAACCAAAAATTCAAGGACGGGCTTCAGGCGCGAGGCTGGAGTGAGCGCAGAAGCACGTTCTGGGTAACTGACGACGACAAGCTCCTACGCGGGATATACGGACTTTCAGCGGACGAGCAGAAGCAGGCGATCGAAGATGCCGGGCGCACGCCGATTATGTCCTACAACCAAACCGATTTCGTGAAGGACCGCGTCGCGGTGGAAGTGCAGTTCGGCAAGTACGCCTTCGTTGCACATGACCTGTTCGTGAAGCATCTCAGCTTCTACGTCTCGGACATTATCGATGTCGGGATCGAGATATTGCCCATGAAGGAGTTGGAACGGGAAATGTCTTCCGGCGTTCCCTACTACGAACGGGACTTGCTGAACGTTCTCCGGCAAGGGCGCGGCGTTCCGGCCGTCCCATTGGCGCTCATGGGAATCGCGCCTTGAGAGCTTTGCGCTCGGTCAAGTATATAATTTTCGTATAACAAACGTCATGCGCTTGCGGCACTCGATTTGCATCTGGATTCTCGCCGCCCCGCTTTCGATTGCGGCGGCGGATTTGGCCGAAGAGGCGAACGCCGTCCTCCGGGAAAACTGCCGCATGTGCCACGGCGCGGCCATGCAGCAGTCGGGGTTGGATTTGCGCACGCGCGCCGGCATCCTGCAAGGCGGCGAGCGCGGCCCCGCGGTCACCGGCGCCAATCCGAGCCGGAGTTGGCTTTGGAAGCTGACGACGCATCAGACGAAGCCTTCCATGCCGCCGGGCCGCAAGCTTCCCGACGAACAAATCGAGGTGCTGCGCAAGTGGATCATGGCGGGCGCGCCCATGCCCGAATCGGCGGTTTCGGACGAGGAAGCCGAGCGCCTGGCGGCTCTGAAAAAACTCGAAGAGCGGCCGATCAGCGACGAGGAGCGGCAATGGTGGGCGTTTCGGAAGCCGGTCAGGCTCGCGGTTCCCGGCGGCAAGGAAAACGCCGTCGACGGGTTTTTGGCAGCCGCGCTGCGGGAGAAGGGATTGCAGCCCGGCCCGCCGGCCGACAAGCGGACGCTCGTCCGGCGGGTTTATCTGGACCTGATCGGGCTGCCGCCCAGCCCGGAGGAAACGCGGGCGTTCCTCGCCGACGACGCTCCGGACGCCTGGGAGCGCTTGGTCGAGAGCCTGCTCGCCTCGCCGCACTACGGAGAGCGCTGGGGGCGGCACTGGCTCGACCTGGTGCATTACGCCGACTCCGGCGGTTACGAGCGCGACTTCGACTGGCCCACGATGTGGCGCTACCGCGACTACGTCGTCGATGCGTTCAATAACGACAAGCGCTACGACGACTTCATCCGCGAGCAGATCGCCGGCGACGAAATCGCCCCCAACTCCGCCGCAGCCCACGTCGCCACCGGCTTTCTGCGCATGGTGTTGGACAACAACGTCAAGGACGAGCGGACGCGGATGGACGAGCTCGACGACAACGTGGCCACCACGGCGCAGACCTTCCTGGGCATGACGGTGCAATGCGCGCGCTGCCACAACCACAAGTTCGACCCGATTCCGCAAAAAGACTACTACCAGATGCAGGCCGTGTTTTTCTCGACGGTCGGCGTGGACTATCCCCTTGTCCCGCAGAGCGTCGTCGCCGCGCACAAGGCGGAGAACGCATCCATCGCCGAACGTCAGAAGCCGCTCAAGGCGCGCATCGCCGAGTTGGAAAAGCCGCGCCGCGACGCTCTGTTCGAGACCAAGCTCGACTCCCTGCCCGCCTACTACCGCGAGGCTTGGGAAACGCCCTCCGCCGAACGGACGGAGGGGCAGCGCCTCAACGCCCGCCAAGTGGAAGCGCTTTTCAAACAGATCGTAATCGACGACATTCTGGCCCTCATGAGCGCGGGCGAGCGGCAGGAGCGCGAGGACTTGCAGTTGCAGATCGCCGTTCTGGAAGACAAGCGCCCGGCGCCCTACCCCACGGCGCGGACCATTACCGAGGACGGCCGCCAAGCGCTGCCTTCGTATTTCCTGCACCGAGGCAACCCTGACAGCAAGGGCTCGCGCATGGACGGCGGCGTGCTGACCGTCGCCGCGAACGGGGAGTTCCGCATCCCGGCGCCGCCCGAGAGCGCAGCGACAAGTTGGCGCCGCAAGCATTTCGCGGATTGGATCGCCTCGGGCGACAACCCGCTCACCGCGCGCGTCATGGTCAATCGCATCTGGCAGCACCACTTCGGCGAAGGCATCGTGCGCAGCCCGAGCAACTTCGGCAAGACGGGCGTTGCGCCGTCGCACCCCGAATTACTGGATTGGCTCGCCGTCGAATTCGTGGAATCCGGCTGGTCGGTCAAGCACATGCACCGCCTCATGTTGAAATCGGAGGCGTATCGGATGGCCGACCGGGACATTCCCGCGAATCTGGAAAAAGACCGCGAAAACCGATTCTTCTGGCGGCAGACGCGGAACCGGCTGGAGGCCGAGGCGATCCGCGACCAGATACTGGCGGTCGCCGGCACGCTGGACCGCAAACGGGGCGGACCCGCCGTGCGCCCCTACATCGATCCGAAGCTGTTTCAATCGAGCACGGACCGCACTTGGCCGGGCAAGACCGTCGGCGACCCGGAAACCTGGCGGCGCAGCCTCTATGTGTTCTCCAAACGCTCGATCCGCTATCCGATGTTCGAGGCGTTCGATCAGCCCGACATGGTCGCCTCGTGCAGCCGCCGGACGCGCTCGACCGTCGCCCCGCAGGCGCTGTTGATGATGAACAACGCTGACGTGCTGCTGCAGGCCAAATATTTTGCGCAACGGGTCATGCTCGAAGCGGGGCACGAACCGGAGGCGCGCATCGACCGGGCGTTCGAATTGGCTTTGGCGCGGCTCCCCAGCGCAACGGAAAAGCGCGCGGCCCTCGACTTCGTCGCCACCGTCCCGACGGGACTGGTGGATCTGTGCCAGGCGCTGTTCAACTTGAACGAGTTCGTTTACCGGCCGTAGCGCCCCGGCGCGGATTCACCTGCCGCTCGAGCCGAATCCGGACGCGCCCCGCGCGGTCTCCGCCAGATCGTCCGCGGCCTGCCATTCGACCGCCGCGTAACTGCCGACAACCAGTTGGGCGACGCGGTCTCCGGGGCGCACGATATAGGGCGCGGGGCCGTGATTGATGAGCGTCACGCGCAACTCTCCGCGATAGCCGGGGTCGATCGTCCCCGGACTGTTGAGCAAGGTGACGCCGTGCTTCCGCGCCATGCCGCTGCGCGGGCGAACCTGGCCTTCGTAACCGGGCGGTATCTCGACCGCGATTCCGGTGCCGACGCTGGCCCAGCTTCCCGGCGGGATTTCGGCGGCTTCGACCGCATGCAGATCCATGCCCGCGTCTTCTGTCGAACCGTGCGCCGACGACGGGATGCGGGCGGCGTCATCGAGCTTCGCAAAGCGCAGAGTCAGACGAGCGGCCGCCATGAGAGCAAACAATGCTAACACGGCGCGCTCAGCCGTCCCCGCGTCCGCGTAATGCTGTTAAACTCTTTGGTTGCCGAGCGGCCGCAACTCGGTCCGCCGGCAGAGGAGGACAACATGACCAGGATTTTATTCGCCGCGGCGACGGCCGCGCTTTTCGGGCTTGCCGCCGCACCGGCGTCCGCCCAGCAGATGACTTTTTTCTTGACCAGCGAGGGGCCGGGCCAGGGCGCGAACCTTAACGGCTTGGCCGGCGCCGACGCGCACTGCGAGAAGCTTGCCGCTTCGGCCGGCGCCGGCGGCAAGACGTGGCGCGCCTATCTGAGCGCCGGCGCGGCGGACGGCAAAGCCGCCGTCAACGCCCGCGACCGCATCGGCAGCGGCCCCTGGCATAACGTCAAGGGCGTGAAGGTCGCCGAAAACGTCGCGGATCTGCATTCCGACAACAACAAGCTCAGCAAAGAAAACTCGATCAGCGAGAAGGGCGAAATGCTCAACGGGCGCGGCGATACGCCGAACCGCCACGACGTGCTGACCGGTTCGCAACTCGACGGCACGGCCTTTTCCGACGGCGAAGACCACACCTGCAGCAATTGGACGAGCACCGGCGAGGGCAGCGCGCAGGTCGGCCATCATGACCGGACGGGCGGCGGCGCAAACCCGACGTCGTGGAATTCGGCGCACGGCTCCCGCGGCTGCACGCTCGAGAATTTACGCGGGACGGGCGGCAACGGGCACTTCTACTGCTTCGCGACCGACTGAGGCCGCGGCAGCCGGCATGGTCTCCACCGCGCTCGTTGCTCCGGAAACGTCGGTCGAGCACCTGACGCCGGCCGCGCACCCCGAGCGGCCGGAACGGTTCCGCGCGGTCATGGACGCGCTCGCGGCGTCGGGCCTCATGGAGCGGATGGAGCGCATCGACTCCGGCCCGGCCGCTGTCGAAACCGTTTTGCTCTGCCACGGCGCCGAGTACGTGCGTATCGTCGAGCGCGAGGCCGCCGCCGGCAGTCGGCATCTCTCGACGGGCGACACGCATCTCAGCCCTAGGTCGTTCGCTGTCGCCCTGGAAGCCGTGGGCGCCGTTACCGCGGCGGTGGACAGCGTGGTCGACGGCAAACGGAAAAATGCCTTTTGCGCGCTGCGGCCGCCGGGGCACCACGCGCGTCCCGACCAGGGCATGGGCTTCTGCATTTTCAACAATGCCGCGGTCGGCGCCCGCCACGCGCTGCGCCGCCGCGGCCTCGAACGCGTGCTGATCGCCGATTGGGACGTCCACCACGGCAACGGCACGCAGGATATCTTCTATGAAGACCCGGCGGCGCTGTTTTTCAGCACGCATCAATCGCCGTGGTATCCCGGCACGGGCAAGACTTGGGAGACGGGCGCCGGAGCAGGCAAAGGCGCGACGATCAACTGCCCGTTCCCTTCCGGCGCCGGGCGCGAAGAGATACTGGGAGCGTTCCGCCGAAAGCTGCTTGTCGCGAGCAACGAGTTCAAGCCCGATCTGGTCATGGTTTCCGCCGGTTTCGATTCGCGGCTCGGCGACCCGCTCGGCGAATTTCGATTGGGCGACGAAGACTTCGCCGAGTTGACCGCAATGCTGCTGGAGATAGCCGACAAGCATGCCGGCGGCCGGCTGGTTTCAGTGCTGGAGGGAGGCTACAGCCTCAGCGGTCTCGCCAACGCAGTGACGAGCCATGTTGCGGCGTTGGCGGACGCCTGAGCCGCGCGGCCGACTCGATTCAAATGGCCGGCTGTCGCCATCCATGTGTCCGCTTGCGGCGGTCAACCGGCGCGGGGCGCCAATAACTCGGCCATCGTGAAGAGGGCGGCGAAACCGCAGCCCAGAGCTTCGACGGCTTGCCGGCCGCCTTGTTCGCGGTCGACGACGCAGGCGGCGCCCAGCACGTTCATCCCGGCGGCGCCGGCCCGCTCGATCGCCGTGACGGTGGAGCCGCCCGTGGTGCAAACGTCATCGAGAATCACGCAATCGACGCCCGCCGTCTGCGCCAAGCCTTCGAGATACCGCTCGCGCCCATGTTTTTTCGCCTCTTTGCGGATCAGGAAGCCGTTCATCCCGCAGCCGGATTCCAGAGACTCCCGCGCCAGCGCGCAGACCACCGGATCCGCTCCCATCGTGAGCCCCCCTACGGCCCGCGGACGCCAGCCCCTTTCGTCGATCGCGGCGAGCAGCAAACGGCCGATGAGCGGCATGGCCTCCGCGCGGAGCGTCGTCAGGCGGCAGTCCACGTAGATATCGCTTTTCTGCCCCGAGGCGAGCGTGAACTCCCCGCGCATCACCGAGTGCGCGCGCAGGATTTCCTTGAGACGGCTGCGGTCGTCGAGACGATCCATCTTGACACAAGCTTGCCACGAGCGAGCGGCGGCTTGTCAACCGGGAGCCGCGGCCGGGTCAGGGCAGTCGCGTTTTGTACAGGAAATCCGAGCCGACAAGACCGTTTTCGTCGCGGGTCACGATAAACGACCAGCGGCGGTCGGGGGCCCACTCGACGCGCACCACCTGCTGCTGCGCCGAAGACAGATCGTAGCTGTAAGTCAGCGTCAAGTCGCCGGCGATCTGCTGTTCGGTCGAAATGCGCGCGCTCGGATTGGCCTCGGGGCCGCCGATCTGCGGGTCCACCTTGAGCCGGCTGACGCCGAAGAAACGCTGCAGCCGCTGCGAGACCGGGCGTGCCAGCGTCGACGCCAATAGATTGTTCGCGCCGGTCTGGATCAGCGATTGCTGCTCGACGCGCTGTTGCGACGCCAAGCTGGGGTCGACCGTCGGCGCGCGGCCGACCGCCACAAGGTTGACCAGGTCGTTGAACGGCAGCGGCGGGTCGGAGCGGTAGTTCAGGTTGAGCCTGCGCAGCGGCCCGGAAAGCACCAGCGCCAGATCGACGCCGCGAATACGCGATTCCATCTCGACATTCAGCACCGGCTCGATGCGGAACGGATTCACAAAATCGACATCGCCGCGGTTGACGTGATAGCGCGTGCCGAGCATCTGAATCGTCCCCTGCGTGATGCCGATGCTGCCGAGCAGGGACGGGCTCGCGCCGGTGCCCACGACCTTCAAGTCAATCTCCGCCTCGACATTTCTGACCAGCGAGGTTTCGACCACAAGATTCGGAATGGAAGCCACCCGCACGTTGAGTTGAACGTTTTGCAGCGCCGAGCCGGCGGCCTCGGTGCGCGCCGGTTGGCGGAACGCCGCAAAAAGATCGCCGAACGTCAGATCTTTCGTCGTCGTCAGGCGGGACACCAGCACTTCGCCGTTGAGGAGCGCATGATCCCCCGTCCCGGCGAGCGTCAACCGCCCGTCGAAAACGCTGCCGATAGGGTCCGGATAGCGCAAGCGCACGCGGTCGGCGACAGCCTGCAAGCGGTATTCCGGCCCGCCGGCGCGGAAGATCGTGACGCCCGACAAGCGCAGGGCGCCGCCGCCCGATGCCGCCGTCAACTCGTCGATTCTCATCTGCCGGCCGGTGAAGTCGATCTTGCCGTCGATCGCGCTCAGACCGTTCGGGAACCCCGCCAGGCGCAGCGCCCCGTCCGCAACCGCCATCGACCCTTCGATCTCGACATCGTTGACCGTGCCGCCGATCTCGATGTTCAGATTCGCGGCGCCGGACGCTTCGATATCGGGATAGAAACTTTCCAGCAAAACCAGGTTGAACCGCCCGTCCGCGGCGACATCGACGGCGCGCTCGCCGTCGAGAGCGATCGTGCCGTCGATCTCGATGTCGGTGCCGCTTCCGTTGAGGGTCATCGAGTCAAGTCGGACAATGCCGCCGCCATAGCTCCAGCGCATGGGAAAAAGGTTCGCGAGGCGGTACCCGGCCGCTGCCGAGCCGATGCCCGAAACGCCTGCTTCGAAATGGTCGATGGCGCCGCTCAAACGGAATTTTTCAGGCGCGCCGATCTCTCCGGCGTACTCCGCTTGCCCGTCGATGCGGCCCTCGACTTGTCGCAACGGGAGATCGAGCAACTCGGCTACCGCCTGCGTCCCGAAGTTCTCGAAGCGGAACGCTCCGCTGTAGCCGGCTTCGCCGGCGGGCGCCAGCACGCTTTCGCCGCTCGCTTCGCCTCCGAGCATCTTCGCCAGCCACTCCATGTGGATTTGGTTTTCGACCGTGCGGACGGCGCCCGTCCAAGAGCCCAGTTCCCGGTCCGCATGACGCAGGCCGGAAACCTCCCAGCTTCCGTTCAACGTCAGCGAACGCAGCAACTCGCGGACCGGCCCTTGCCTGCCCCTGCCTTGCAAGTCGAATCTCGCCGTGCCCGCCGGCGGAGTTCCCTGCCCGCGCAGGAATGCGAATTCCTCGAGCGGCCAGTCCGCGGCGGCGAGCGAAAACTCAAACTCCTTGCCGGCCGGAGCGAAGGCCGCGGCGGCGCGCAATCCGGCCTCTCCGCGGGTAAGCAACGCATCGCGCAGGACGAAGCCGTTCTTGCCGTAGGCGGCGTCCGCCGCAAGACGGTCGAACGGCTCGCCGGCGATCGCCACATTGGTCAAGGCGAGGCCGCCCGTCAATTCCGGCGCAGCCCAAGTTCCCGCCGCGTTCCAATCCGCCGTCAGGGCGCCCTCGATTGGAAATTCGAACCCGAAGGCGGCGGCCGCCTTGCGGACATCCAACCCTTCCACGGAAACGGCCGCCTGCAAACCGCCGGTTGCGGCGAAGGGCAAGCGGCCTTGCATCTCAACCGTTGCTCCACCGTCTGACAGCTTGGCCGAGCGGACGCTTGCCCCCGCCGCGGTGACGCGGGCATCGGCGGAGACGCTTTCCCAGAGCTGCCCGCCGAGCGAAAAATCCCGGGCCAGCAGCTTGCCGTCGAAAGTCCAGCCGGCGGCGGCAGGCAGGTCTGCGGTCAACCGCCCGTCGATACGCATCTCGCCGCCGCCGGCCAAATGCGGCGTTGCGGCTTCGACGCCCAACGACCGCAGCAACGGGTCGAGCTCGTCAAGCGCGGTCAGCCGCGCGCCGACTTCCAGAGCGGCTTGCCCCGTGACATCCACCGAACCCGACAAGTCAACGGTAGAGCCAAGCGAGCGGAGTTGCAGCGCGGCAATTTCGAGTTGCCGCGAAGCGCCGTCGTAGCGCGCCTCGCCCCGCCCCCGGAGCGGGAACGCTCCGGCGGCGGGCGGCGGTTCGACGGCGAAGCTTAGGCGCGCCGCAAGATCGGAGAAGGAGGAGCCGTCGGCGGCGAACTCGCCGTGGATCGATCCGTCCCAAGGCAGAGAGCCCGCGCCCGCGACTTTCGCCAGCCGGGAAATCGAAAAGCCCGCCGCCGTGCCCGACAGATCGAACCGCGGAGCCGCCGCGAGCGCGGAGACGCGGGCCTCGCCGGCAAGCTGCCCATCGAGCGCCGCGAGCCGGATGTCCGTCATGGCCGCCTGCTCGCGGTTGCCGCGATAGCGCAAGCGGCCCGCCAAAGTTTCTTTCGACCCGCCGATGCCGACCTCGCTGAATACGATGTCTCCGAAATACGAGACGCCGGCGGCCTCGGATTGCCGGACGATCCCGCCGTCGATCTTCAAGCTGCCGTCGATCCGCGCATTTTCGATGCCGTACGCGCGCGTCAGATTGCCGATATGCGCGCTTGCCCGGTAGTCGACCGTAAATCGAGGCTGCCGGAAATCGGCAAGTCTGCCCGACGCTTCGACGCTGACCGCATCGTTGGCCGCCTCGAAGCGCGTCAACTCGATGCCGTCCCCGCCCACGACCGCTTCGAGCGCAAGCGATGCAGGCATGCCGCGCAGCGCCGGGGCGCTCCAGTCGAGATCGCCGACTTCCAAGCGGATGGCGTATTCGGGAGCGTTCGGCCGCCACGCCGTCTCAAGAGTCAGGTCGGACGCCTGTACTGCGGCCGCGTAAGGCTGCCCGTTCCAGGCGAGCGTTCCGCCGTCGATGCGGAACTCTTTGACGGCAAGATCGAGCAACGGCCGTACGGAAAACAACTCTCTCTCGGCCGGGCCGGAGGGGCGCGGCGGAGACGGAACGTTCGTCGAGCCGTCGTCGAAAATCGTAATCGACACGCGCGGCTCGACCACGTGCAGGCGTTCGAGCGAAATCCAGCCGCCGATGAGCGACTCGATCCGAATTTGCAACGCGGCGCGCCGAATCGACAGCAGCGGGGGGGCGTCGTCCGCCTCCCTGCCGCGCAACTCGATCCCTTCGGCAACGAACGCGAAACGGTCGCTGCCGAAACCGAACCGCTCGATCGACGCCGCGCCGCCGGTTGCCGCTTCGAGTTCCGCCTCCAGGCGCGACCGCACGGCCTCGGCGAACCAGTCGCTGCGCAGCGTCCATTCGACCGCCGCGGCCGGCAGCAGAAGCGCCCCGGCGGCAACGGCTCCGCGCCGCGTCCAACGATTCGTCAAAAGCGCCCGGAACTTGCTCACCGCGGTTCCCTCAATTCAGGCGCAAGAATCTCTACCCTCGTCAAGGCGCGCAGCTCTCTGACCCGTTCTTCGAGCAGGCGGTCGGCTTGCAGTTCGATCAAGATCCGCCCGATACGCTCGGAAACCTCGGCCGGCGGCGCAGGCGCGCCCCCAAGCCGCCTTTGTTGCGGGGCGTAAACGGTCTCGTAGTAGGCTTCGATCTCTTCCTCCGAGGCGTCGAGTCCGGTCTTGAAGCGAAACGCAACATAGCGTTCGAAGCCGATCTGCTCGGCAAGAAAATCGCGGCACTCCTGCGCGGTCAGGCCGTAGTGGCGGAGAGCCGCCGGGAAGTCCATCCCCGCGGCGAAGCGCATCGCCTGCAACTGCTGCAAGCGCTTTTCGACTTCCAGCGGGGCGGCAACGAGAAAATTCGCCTGATCGAGGTCCTGGCGCAGCAGCCGGCGCTCGATCAGGCGCTGCAGCGCCGCGCGGCGGTCGGCGGCGGACGCATCCGCCGCGGTTGCGTTGAACAAGCCCACAAGCCGGAACTCGCGGTCGATCTCGGAATGCGTTACGGCCTGCGCCCCGACCGTCGCTGCGATCCCGTCGATAATTTCGGCGCGCAGGCCGACGGCGGCCGGCAACATCGCTGCGATTGCGGCCAAGCGCCCCCAGCGCTGCAATCTGCTGCTGAAACCGCGGCGCATGGCTAAAACGTCTGCCCCAGAGAGAAATGAAACTGCAGCGCGTTGATACGCTGCTCGCGGAACTCGCCGGCGCCGCCGAGCAATTCGGCGCGCGTCCCGTCGAAGCCGACGAAACGGGGCGGATTCACGCTGTACGCCAGATCCATGCGCACCGGTCCGATAGGGGTACGGTAGCGAATCCCGAAGCCTACTGCATGCACCATGTAGTCGAAGTCGAATTCCTTGACGCCGTTTTCAACCACGCGCACGCCTTGAGCGCCGCGCAGACTGATGCGTCCCGGGCGGGAATAGACGTTGCCTGCGTCATGAAACAAGACGCCGCCGATGTTGACCCCGAGCAAGGGAAACCGCAACTCCACGCTATTGAGAAACTGCGACCCGCCGCCGATGGGAAACCCCGTTGCCGGGTCTCGCGGACCGGCCTGGTTGAACGGAAAACCGCGGTGCGAGTTCGCGCCGCCGGCAAAGTAGCGCTCGGAAATCGGAATGCGCGGGTCGGGCCTGGCGGCGAACGTCCGGGCATCCGCGCCCCCGACGCTGTGGTCGGCCCACGGCAAGTTCATGCCGAGTTGAACCGTGCGGGCCACGACGGAGCGGCGGCCGATACGGTGATACGTGCTGTTCTGCACAAGAGCGCGAAAAAAATCGGGCTGCGAGCCCCACAGACCGGAAGCCAGACTCAAATCGAGCGTGTTGTATATTCCCTTGGTCGAATCGACGGGATTGTCGCGGCGGTCCTGGATGTAGGTGGCCGACAGCAGCCCGACCCGCACGGGCTGCGAAATCAGCGGCACCAGCAACGGCTCGATGTGCAGCGTATTCTCGTCGATCGCCGTCCGCCGGTAGGCGTAGCGGTAAAGCACGGTCGTGGCGCGGTTGAGTTGCTGGGTGAATTGCAGCGCCCCCTCGATCCGCCTGCCGGTAAAGGTGTTGACGTTGCGGGAAGTGTCGAACAGGCCGCTGAGCGTGAGCGCCCAGCGGTCGGAATCGAACCAGCGCGGCGCCTGGTAGGTGAACAGGCCGCGCTGCTGCAATGCCGAAAACCGCGTCCGGAAACTCATCATGTGGGCTTTTCCCAGCATGTTGAGCCGCGTGAGCTCCAGCGTCGCCCGCGGGCTGAAAACGGCGTTTCCGACCGGGTTCGTAAGCTCGGCGGTGTTGCGCCCGATGCGCGCGAACTCCGCGCCGCCGCCGAAGCCGACCGCCCAGCGCCGCGCCTCTTCCACTTGCAGCAAGACGTTCTTGGCGTCTTCGGCGCCTCCGGGGTTCTGCAGGGCGACATCGACCTTCGAAAAAATCCCCAGGTCGTAAAGATTCCGCTGCGTCTCGAACATCTCCGTTTGCGACAGCGGAGTGTCCGCGACGAGCGCGATGCGCCGCTCGACGATTTCCGGCCGCGTGCGCTGCACGCCGGTGACGATGGGCTTGCGCAGGAGTATCGGCTCGCCCTCGTCGATCTCGTAGTAAACCGTGACCCGGTAAGCATCGTCGGTGGGCTCGACACGCCAATCGAAAGCCGCGTTCTGATATCCGGCGTTGTAGTACTCGGCCAGAATCAGATCGCGGTCGGTGGCGATGTTGGCCGCGCTGTAAGCCTGTCCGGGCGCCGACGCGAATTCGTACAGCAACTCGCTTCCGGAGAAGTTTTCCAGTCCGGCGGTCGCCAAACCGTCCACGATGGTGGGCAACCCCTCGTCGATTTCGATGAAGACGGTCAGATGACCGGTTTCGCCGACGCTGCGCTCGGCAACCCGGCCGGTTACCTTGACATCGTGAAAACCGTTCGCAACATACAGGTTTTCAATGGCCGCCAGGTCGTTTGCGAGCAACGACCGGTTGAACCGCCCGCGCCGCGGGCCTAACGCTCCGCGCAGCGGTTGGAAGCCGGCTTCCTCGACGCCCATGCGCTCGCGGATGGTCTGCGTATCGAAAAAGGAATTGCCGCCGATCTCGATCCGCTCCAGGCGCTGCCGTTTGCCGCGGCGGATGGTATAGACGACAACGGACTCGTCCTCCGTCGAGCGTTCGACCTCGAAATCCACCTCCACGCCGAAATAGCCCTTGGACTGGAAGAAGTCGATGAGATTGTTCCGTCCTTCGGCAAGCAGGTCGTCGTCGATGATCCCTTCCTCAACAACCGGCAGGTAGCGACGCATCTTGTCCGCCGCAAGCTTGGCGCCCTCGACGCGCACGAAGATTTTGGGTCCCGGGTCGATGCGCACCACCATCGTCAAACGGTTCTCGACAGGGTCGTACTCCGGCGTCTGCACGTACACGTTCACCCGTCGGTGGTTCTGCTTGCGAAAGTGCTCCTTGATCCGCGAGATGCCTTGGGGGATACGGTCGTGGCGGTAGGCCGCGCCCTCTCGCCACCCGCCGATCGCGCGAATCTGCTCCTCGCTCAGCGGCGGGTTCTCGCCGGCAACGAGCAATGCGCCGATGCGGGCGCGCAAACCGGGGTTCACGGTGAAGGTAATGTTGACTTGCTGTGCGCCCGCGTCTCGCACAACGGCGGATGTGACCGTCGGCCGCCGAAATCCGGATTCGGCGAGCAGCCGCCGCACCGCCTGCTCCGCCAGGCCGAGCTTCTCGGGCGTGAACGGTTCCCCGAGCTTCAGATCGGTTGCGTTGGCGAGTTGGCTTTCCGAGGGAGGCAGCGGCGCCCCGACGACGCGCACGTCGCCGATAAACCACGAAGGCTTGGTAAGAAACGTGAGCGCGACGCCGTCGTTCTCCCGCCGCGCATCGACTTGAATGTCGGCGTACCGTCCGGTTTCGAAAAGCGCTTCGATCGCGGCGCGCAGCTTGGCGGCGTCGAGCGTCTCGCCGACTTCGACCTGAATCAGCTTGTCCAGCGCCGCCGCCGAAAACGGCTGCGCCGCCGGGGCGTATTCGATGGCGGCGACCGGCGCGCCGAAGTAGTCGGAACCCAATACGGCCGTGCCGGACAGACCGGCGAGCGCCAAGCAGGTCCAAAATCTCTCACGCACTGTATATCCAAAATTATAGGACGCGCGGTTTGGAGGCCGCATGCGCGGCCCGTGGATAGTGGATAGTGAATAGTGGATAGCAACGCTCATGGACCCCATGAACGCAGCACAGCGCGAACGTTATTCCCGCCAGTCGATTCTGCCCGAGATCGGCGTCGCGGGCCAGCGGCGGCTGCTCGCGTCGCGGGCGGTCGTGGTCGGCTGCGGCGCGCTGGGGACCGTGCAGGCGACACTGCTTGTCCGCGCCGGCGTCGGCGAAATCGTGCTCATCGACCGCGATTACGTGGAAACGAGCAACCTGCAGCGCCAGTGGCTGTTCGAGGAAGCGGACGTCGAACGGGCGATGCCCAAGGCCGCGGCCGCGGCGGAGCGCCTGCGCAAAGCGAATTCATCGTGCCGAATTCACGCGGAAGTCAAGGATATGACGCCGCAAAACGCCGCAGCGCTGTTGACGCCGGCGGACGCCATCCTCGACGGCGCCGATAATTTTGCGGCCCGCTATCTGCTCAACGACGTGGCCGTCAAGACAAAAACGCCCTGGATATACGGAGCGGCCGTCGGCACGCGCGGTTCGTTGATGCCGGTCGTGCCGGGGGAAACGGCCTGCCTGTCGTGCATCTTCCCGCAAGCTCCGCGCTCGCGGCAACCGACGTGCGAAACGTCCGGGGCGCTCAACGCCGCAACTACGGCGGTCGCTTCGATGCAGGTCTGCGAAGCGTTGAAAATCCTTTGCGGGCGGCCTGAAGCGCTGCGCCGCCGGCTGGTTACGACCGATATTTGGAGCGGCGAGACCGGCTCCGTCGATGCAAGCCGGCCCGATCCCGATTGCCCCACATGCGGCCGCGGCGATTTCCAATATCTGAACGACCTCAGCCGCGGTTCCGCGAGTCTCTGCGGCCGCGACAGCGTCCAGATCGCCGCCGGCGGCCGCGCGCTCGACCTCCCCGGATTGGCCGCGGCGCTGGCCTCCCTGGGCAAAGTCCAAGCCAACCCGCATGCGCTGCGCTTCGCTTGTCCGCCGCACGAGTTGACGCTCTTCCCGGACGGCCGCGCAATCGTCAAGGGCACGCGGGACCCGGCCGTCGCCCGCAGCCTCTACGCGCGTTACGTGGGCAGTTGATCTCCGCGCGGCGGTTCGACCCGCGGCCGCTATCACAACCGCTGCGCGTAAATGAAGAATGCGCCGCGCGAGTCGCCGCCCTTCGTCGTGAAGCGGCTATGCATCTTCGTTTCTCCGACCGGCAGATCCAATTGGAAACTTACGCTTGCCGCCCCCGCGGGCACCGGCCCTTCCGCTTCCGCGTCCCCTACGCGCAAATATGCCTTGACCGCCTCGATCGGGTACTGCGCGGGCATGTCCCGCTGGTAAAGCGTGAACTCGTACTTGCCGGCCTGCGTGACATTGACGTTCCAGGTTCCGTTGACGTTCGGCGCAGCGCGGACGTGGCCCTGGTTCCAGGGAACCCTGTTCTGCTGATCGAGCGGCGGCAGCCAGTCGTGGGCCGTGATCCGCGCCGGGTTCTCCGCGTCGCTGCCGATGTCCAGATAAACGTCGTCCTCGAAGCGCTCGTCGATGCGCTCCCACCATGCCTCGTACTCGGCCTTCAGTTTCGCCATGACTTCCGGGTTGTCGCCGGCGATATCGGCGAGTTGACCGGGGTCGGCCCGGATGTCGTAGAGCTCGGCGCCGTTGATCAATCTGTATTGCTCAGTCATCACGGCGCTCTTGCGCCATTTTTCAGGGAACAGAACGCGCTGGGAGTGGACCGTGATAGTCCGCTCGGGCCAATCCTTGCCGCGCAGCAGCGGGAGCAGGCTCTTGCCGTCCCAATCGAGCTCGGGGCGGGGGGCGGCGCCGGCGGCGTCGGTCAACGTCGGCAGCACGTCGATATGGGCGGCCAGGGCGTCCACGTCGCGGGGCTCGCCGAGCTTGCCGTTCGGCCAGCGCGCGAAAAACGGCACGCGGTGACCGCCGTCGTATTCCGATCCCTTCCGCCCCCGCATCCCGGCGTTGAAGCCCTGCCAGACGCCCTCCTCGACTTCCTTCGCCGCCCGCGCGAGCAACGTGGGGTTTTCGACGCCCACGCGCTGCGTCGGATGCGTATTGGCGACCCCGGCCGCCGAGCCGTTGTCGGTCATGAAGATCAGCAGGGTGTTCTCGGCGATGCCGAGCTCGTCGAGCTTCGCCGTCAGGCGCCCCATGTTTTCGTCGATATTCTCGATCATGCCGTAAAACCGATCCATCGGTTCGGGAACGTTCTTCTCGGCATACGGCCGGGAATACTTCTCATCGACAAGAAACGGCCCGTGCGGCGCGTTGGTCGCCAAGTAAACGAAAAAGGGGCCGGCTTGCCGCTCTTCGATGAAGCGCAGCGCCTGGTCGAAGAAAACATCGGTGCAATAGCCCCGGTACGGGGTCGGAACTCCGTTATGCCAGTAGGTGTCGTCAAAATAATCGTTGCCCCAGTAGTCGGGCGTCTGCGTCACGCCTCCCCCGCCGTGGTTGACCGCCTCCTGGAACCCGCGGTCGATGGGCCTGTACGGGTAGTTGTCGCCCAAATGCCACTTGCCGAAAAAGCCGGTGGCGTACCCTGCATCGGCCAGCACCTCGCCGGCCATGACTTCGTCGCGGTGGACGATGGAGCGGCCCATGATCGTATGCCAGACTCCCGTGCGGGAAGAATAGCGTCCGGTAAGCAGCGCGGAGCGCGTCGGCGAGCACGTCGGATCCACGTGAAAGTCGGTCAAGCGCACGCTTTCGGCGTGCAGGCGGTCGAGATTCGGCGTGCGGATGACGGAATTGCCGTGCGCTCCGATCTCGCCGTAGCCTTGATCGTCGGTCATCACGAGGACGATGTTCGGCGGCGGATCCGCTTGGCGCCCGCCGCCGCAAGCCGCCAGCAACGCCGCGGCGGCGGCAGACGCAAAAATCCTGTATCCGGTAAACGAACATTGCTTCATGGGGTACGCTCCGCTGATCTTAACGGCACGAAGATAGCACACCCGGCGGCTTCCGTTCCCGCAGACGTGTATTAACCTTGAGAGGACATGGGCGCCGGCTCGCACATTCCCGGTCCGCGCGGCGGTCTCGTCTCCGGGCGGTCGGCATTTCTTTCCCTGCTCGAAGACGAGGGGATCACGCACCTGTTCGGCAACCCCGGCACGACCGAGTTGCCGATCATGCACGCGCTCAACGATCACCCGGGGCTGACCTACGTCCTCGGCTTGCAGGAATCCGTGGTCGTGGCCATGGCCGAAGGCTTTTCGCGGGCGAGCGGCAAGCTTGTCGCCTGCAACGTACACGTCGCGCCGGGTTTGGGCAACGCTATGGGCTCGCTCTACAACGCGCGCTTCACCGGCACGCCCATGATCTTGACGGCGGGACAGCAGGAGTTGGGCCACGGCCTCACCGAGCCGATGCTCTACGCTTCGCTCGTGCCGCTCGCCGAGCCGCTGGTCAAATGGGCGGTCGAAGTCACGCGACTGGAAGACCTGCCGCGCATCGTGCGCCGCGCCGCCAAGGTTGCCGCCACGCCGCCGACGGGGCCGGTGTTTCTTTCGCTGCCGGGAAATATCCTGAACGCCGAGGCGCCGCTCGATCTCGGCGCGTCCACGCGCGTCGATACCCGCGCGCGGCCCTCGGACGAAGCGCTCGCGGCGCTGGCCGAGCGCCTGCTCGCGGCGGAATCTCCGCTCGTCGTCTGCGGCGACGAAGTGGTCAAATCGGACGCCCTGAACGAGGCGGGGGAATTTGCCGCAGTTCTGGGCGCCGCCGCCTATCAGCAGAGCGTTCCCTACGGCGCGCATTTTCTCTCGGAACACCCTTGTTACATGGGCGCGCTCACGCGCCGGCAGCGCCAGGTCCGCGAAACTCTGGCGGCGCATGATCTGCTGATCGTACTCGGCGCGGATGCGCTGCGCATGGGCGTCTGGTCGCCGGTCGAGCCGCTGCCCGCGGGCATGCCGGTCGTGCAAATCGGGCAACTCGATTGGGATATGGGCAAAAACTACCCCTGCGAGCTTGCCCTGCGGGCGGATGTCAGGGAAACGCTGCGGGCCCTGCTCCCGGCGCTGCGGGAAAAAGGCGGCCAAGCGCTTGCCGTCCGCGCCGCGGCGGCGGTCAACCGCCTGCAAGCCGAAAACTGGTCAGCCAAGCGGGCCGCCCTGGCCGCGAAGCTGCGCACCGAAAAGCAAGATGCGCAGCCGATCGACGCGGACTTCCTGATGCTGCAACTCGCCGCGACGCTCCCCGCCGATGCGATTCTGATCAACGAGGGACTGACGTCGGCCGTGCGGCTTACCGATCTTTTCCCCTACCGCGACCGCTACGGCTACCACGGCTTGGCCGGCGGCGGCATCGGCTGGGGGATGGCCGCCGCCGTCGGCGTCCAACTCGCCCAGCCCGACCGCCCGGTCTGCGCGCTGGTCGGCGACGGCAGCGCAATGTACACGATTCAGGCGTTGTGGACCGCAGCTCGCCTGAAGCTGCCGGTGACCTACGTGATCGCCAACAACGGCGGCTACCGCATCCTCAAGCAAAGGCTACTGGCCTTCCACGGGAACGACCGCTTCATCGGCATGGACCTCGACGACCCGGCCATCGACTTCACCGCGCTGGCCGCTTCGCTGGGAGTGGCCGCGGCGAAGGTCGCCGCGCCCGAGCGGATCGCCCCGGCGCTGGAAGCGGCATTTGCGAACGCCGGCCCGAATCTCGTCGAAGTCGTCGTCGACGGCAGCGTGCAATAAAGCCGCCCACTTTCCACCGGCCGCGTCAGCGGGCCGGCGGGGGAGCGTACTTCTTGCGCACCAGAAAGACGTAGCTCGCCAAGCCGAGCGCCAGCCAGAACGCCGCCACTCGGATCGGCGCATCGAAACTGCCCGTGCGCTCCACCAGCCAACCGGCGATCCAGGGAGAAACCGCGCCCGCGAAATTCGACGCCGTGTTCTGAATGCCCACCACGACGGCGATCCTTCCGCCGGGAATCAGCGTCTGCGTCAAGGCCCAGTAGTTCGCCGTCATCAGCCCCAGCCCGCACAGCGAGAACACGGCAAAAAACAGCATCGTCTGCTCCGAATCGGTATAAGCGGCAATCGTCTGCGTGGCGGCCAGCACGAAACCGGCGATGGTAAAGCCTTTGCGCACGGCGACCGCGTCGAATCCGCGGCGGATCAACATATCCGCCGCCCGCCCCGCCGCCACGATGACGACGGCCATGCCGCCGAAAGCGACCGCGCTGTACCAGCCCTGCTCCTTGATCGACATGCCGTGCTGCTGCTTGAAGTAGGTCGGCATCCAGGTCATGCAGTAGTAAACGAAGTACATGTAGCAGAACGTGCCCAGCACCGTGCCCCAGATGACCGGGCTGCGCAGAATCTCGCCCGTCGGCACAGTCCTCTCCTCGGCGCCGGCCCAGGCGCCGCTGGCAGGCCGGGCGGCCGGGTCGTCGCGCTTGACCCGCATCAGGAATGGAACGAGCCACGGCAGCGCCCCGAGACCCAACACGGCGAACATGCCGCGCCAGCCGAACGCTTCGAGCAAATAGGCCGCAATCACGAACCCCGCCGCCGGGCCGACCTTGGTGCCCGCCATATAGACGCCCACCGCCGTTCCCCGCTGTTCCTCCGGGAAGCTCAGTCGGATGTAACGCAGTCCCGCCGGAGTCAGAATCGACTGTCCGAACCCGAGCAGCAGGCGCAGCCCGACCAGCATCGCGAACCCCGTCGCCAACGCCGTCAAGGCGGTGGCGCAGCACCAGATTACGAACCCGGCCGTGAAGACGAAACGCACTCCCCAACGGTCGGCCGCGTAGCCCGCCGGGACTTGCAGGATGAAGTAAATCCAGAAAAACGCGGCGCTTGCCTGACCGAGTTGCGTCGCGCTCCAGTCGAACTCCTCGGCCATCGACGGCAGCGCGGAGGAAAGATTCACGCGATGGACATAGCCGAGGGCCATCGCCAGAAACAGCAACAGCACGACTCCCCAGGGACGCTTGTCTTCGCTTGCCGTCATCGCCGCCCGATTCTACCGCGCAAAGCGGATGCAAGCGCGCGCGCCTCCCGCGTCAGGGGATTTCGAACCGGGCGCTCGACTTCCCGCCTTGCCGACAGCCGTAGCGGATCGCCTTGGCCCGCGCGTCGTTCCCCGGATTCGGCAGCCGCGTCATCTCCCCGCGGTACGCCCCGTTGCCGATCACCAACGCCACCCGCTCGGCCTACAACGGCGCAGCCGCCGCCAACCAATACAACGCAAACCAGATCGCCTTTCCGCTCATTGCGCAACTCCTCGTTCCGATGCTTCCTTTCAAAGATTTTTGGGTTCAACTCTCAGATAGACTTTGAGCCGGCGCTCTTCCAAGGGAATTATCGGGATGTCCACCAAGGAAACGGCGACTCCCTCAATCTCGACATCACTGCCCAAATTCCTGTAGCCGTCTTTTAGATTTTTGGCTTTAATATGCCATGTAATTTTTGAATCTTTCCCAAACCGAATCGGAGTTTCGGTTTTCTTCAGATCGACTTCATGAATGCCATAGCGATGGATGGTAAATTGACCCGATTCGTTTTTGATTTCTTCGCCCTCTGTGCGCCACTGAGCGCATTCGATAACGCCATACAACCATCCGTCTTCGAACCCCCTTAAGAATGACGAACTCTCAAGCGCAAATCGGAATTCGCCGCTTTTTTCTTTCATCGGAATGTTTGATTTATTATAGTCGGAAAACTGCTGGGAAGTTTTTTGGAATGCACGACTATTTTCTTCGAATTTCCATCCGCCATCGGGTTTCAAATTCAGCGTGTAACTCTTCCTTGAGTCCATGAAAATCCCATGTTTGCTCAGCCGCTGAGCGACCTGGAATTTTTTTGTCCTCTCGACGAGTTTTCCGGTGTTCTCTGTTATCTCAAGATTGTCAACCGTGATGGGGTTGAGGCGATAGGGTGGAGAGGGTTTCGTCATCCTGCCGGGCCGCAATACTGTCACCATTTGCCAAGCGTTGTTCGACCCTGATTCTCCCGTCACTACCAGATTGACTCGATACGCCCCCTGATTCTGATATCGGTGAAAGAATCGAAACGGAGGAACGGCATCTTTGTCCTCGTCCGACTCGGCATCGTCCGGTTTTTTTTCGGCGCTTCGAAACTCTCTCGCGGGCTTTCCGTCACCGAAATCGACTGTCCCGTTGCTGAAGTCGAATCCTTGAACGTCGCAAACGACCGTCAAGTTCGGCAGTCCCGCGGTCATGCATGTCAAACGGCCGGCGGCGGCGGAATGGATGAGAATTTCATAAAGGCCATAACGACAAGGATTGTCAGGGACAAGAGAGGCAAGATGCCTTGCAGCACAGGCGATGTCAGCCACTCCCGGAGAGCCTTCTTCGCCTTGGATATTTGAAAACTCATGGAAATTCCTCCGTCTGAAGTTAGGAGCCCTTCAACACACCGATGTATCCTTGTGTGGGGAACCTGCCAACCCGGCGCAATCCGCCGCGGCCAACACCGCGGCGGCAATCCATAACCGCCTCCATTTCATGTCCTCGTCACGCATCGACCGCACGGCGCATTACGGCCGGGCAGCTTTGCCTGCGAACCAGCGGACCGCCCGGAACCACGCCCAACGCCGGAACCAAAACATGCCGTCTTTTTTCAGAATGCGGCGGAACTCGACGTCTGTGGCCCCGCGCTTGTTTTGCGGCAACCACCCCTCACGCATAGCCTGATAAAGACCGTCGTGGACAAGGCTTGCGCGCATGGCGTTAGCCGTGTCTATCGTGGGACCGGAAGGGCCGTCCCAAGCGTAGCCTTTTTTGAACTCAATGGTATTTTTCGTCAAGTAAATGAAATCGTTTTTCGATTCGCTTCGGTTTTCTTCGTGCAAGCTTTCAGGCAAGCAATGCGAATAATCTTTCTCGAGCTTGTATTTCCAATTGTTTTTGTAGGCGATTGGAACCATGTTTCTTTCCTCCCCGGAAAACAGCTTCCCGGCGACGCTGTCGCTCAGCGATTAATGATCAGCGAATTCAGGAAATCCTTGAATTCTTTGATTCCTTCTCCCCCCGCATTGCCAACCCCGCGGCCAACGCCGCCCGCGCCGCGATTTTCCTTCGACGCATAAACATGCATGTTTCACTCATGATTTCTCCTTTTCTGCAGTGACAGGTATCTTTGGTAAGCTCGCCCTTCGGCGGCGCGGAAGTTGCGCATCGACAGCGCAGCCGCCGAGCGCCGAAAAAAGAAAACGCCCGCGGGCGCAAGCGCCCGGGG
Organism: uncultured Bryobacterales bacterium; assembly: GCA_958295955.1. Taxonomy (GTDB): domain Bacteria; phylum Acidobacteriota; class Terriglobia; order Bryobacterales; family UBA6623; genus CATQHP01. The sequence continues at coordinate 1,226,824 of OY282420.1, forward strand.
CGTCGTGGAATTTTCTTTTCTTTCTGGGGAACCGAACTTTCCGAGCGGAAAGCCCCGCCGCCGCCCGCCGCGGAATGGCGCCCGGTTTTCCCCGGGCCCTACTGAATGCTGACCTTCCCTCAGTATAGCAGAATCTGAAATCGCAGCGCAACCCTTATGCGCCGCATAAAAATAATTTTTCTTCGGCCCGGTCATCGCCGATGCTGCAACCCTACGCGAACCCACTATACGCCAAGCCGTCCGCGGATGCAACAGCAGTAGAGAAATTACTTCGCTTTTTCGCAGGCGGCCTTACCGATCGAAATTCGCGCGCGGACAGGGCGAACCCCGGCGCCTCGAATCGCCGCAGTGAGTTGAGCAGAGCCGTAAGCCGGCCCGATGCGTGCTAAACTGTGCGCGGCGCAGAGGAGGGGCTGCAGCATCTCGAACGCAACGACCGTCTCGCGCCGCAGCTTCCTGGGCCGGAGCGCCGCTCTGCTGGGAACGGCCGCGGCCGTCCGCCCGGCGCCGGCCGCAAAAGGAACCGCCGTTGCGCCCATCGCCTTTGCGCACATCGCCGTGCGCGCCCGCGATCTCGACAAGACGCTCGACTGGTACAAGAAAGTCCTGGGCATTCGCCTGTCGCTGCGCACCGGCAGAGGCGCCTTCGCTACCTACGACGAGGAGCACCACCGCATCTCGTTCTTTTCCCGTCCGCGCATGGGCGCCCTGCCGGCCGACCTCGGCGGGTTCGAGCGCATGGCCTTCGGCTACGCTGCGCGCGAAGACCTGAGCTACGTTTACCGGCGCTTGAAGGCCAACGGCATTCTCCCTTACCGCGCCGCCGAATACGGCCCGATCACCGCGCTGTATTACCGCGACCCGAGCGGACTGAACATCGAATTATCCGTCGCTTCGCCGGCCACGCCCGAGGAACTCTACGAATACTGCGCCGACGGCTGCGTCATCGACGGTGCGCGAACCCGCGGAATCGACGCGGAGCGCCTGCTGGGGCGGGGCGCCGCAGTCGCTGCGGGTGCGCCGGCGCGCAAGCCGTCCGCGCCTACGCACACGGTGCTGAAGACCGCCCGGTTCGAGCAAATGATCGAGTGGTACCGCACGGTCTTCCCGGCGCGCGTTCAGTTCCAAAACGACCGCGTCTGCTTCCTTTCCTACGCCGCGGACCGCAAGCCGACGGCGATCGTGCGCCAAACGCAAGTGACCGCCCCCGGCCCGACCTACGGTTTCGACCACTACGCCTTTGAATACGCCACGATGCGCGACCTCGCCGTCAACGTTTACGCCCGGCTCAAGGAGCAAGGGATTCTACCCTACTGGACGACCAACCACGGCATGACCACTTCGTTCTACTACGCCGACCCCGACCTCAACCGCATCGAGCTGCAAGTGGACAATTTCCGCACGAAGAAGGAGTGCATGGACTACATCGAGGGCCCGGACTTCGCCCGCAACTTCATCGGCATCGACGTCAACCCGGACGACCTCGCAGCGATGGTCGAAGGCGGCGCTTCTTACGAAGAGATGCACCGCCGCGTCGAAGGCCCGCGCACGACGCCGGTACCCTCGCCCTACCGCTGACCGGCCGCCACTGAGCGGCATCGCGCTACCCCAGCAACAAATCGCCGTACTTCTCGCGCAAGGCCGACTTCTTGAACTTGCCCACGGACGTTTTCGGCAACTCGTCCAGAAACAGGTAGTCGTCCGGCAGCCAGAACTTGGCGAACTTGGGCGCCAAATAGCGCGTCAATTCTTCCTTCGCCGGCGTTTCGCCCGCCTTGAGCACGACCGCCGCCAGCGGCCGCTCGTCCCACTTGGGATGCCGCCCGGCGAACACGGCCGCCTCGCGCACGAGCGGATGCGCCATCAGCGCGTTTTCCAACTCCACGCTGCTGATCCACTCGCCGCCGGACTTGATCACGTCCTTCGCCCGGTCGGCGATGCGCACGCAGCCCTCCGCGTCGATGGCTACGATGTCGCCGGTCTTGAACCAGCCATCGGGCGTAAAGCGGTCTTGCTGCTCGTCGTTGTCGTAGTAGCGCCCGGCAACCCACGGGCCGCGCACTTCAAGCTCGCCCAAGCTCTTGCCGTCCCAGGCGAGAACGCGGCCCGCGTCGTCCACGTGGCGCGTATCGACAAATGGAACCGCGTAGCCCTGCGTCGCGCGCGCCTCGAGCCGCCGTTCGCGGCTCCAGCCCTGCATGTGGCGCTTGACGCGGGACAGCGTGCCCAGCGGGTTCGTCTCGGTCATGCCCCATGCCTGCACCACGCGGACGCCGTGGCGCTGCTCGAAGCGGTCGATCATCGCCTGCGGGACCGCCGAGCCGCCGACTATGGTCGTGCGCAAGGCCGAAAGGTCCCACCGGCCGGGGTTTTCATCGAGCGCGGCCAGGATGCCGCCCCAGATCGTCGGCACCCCGGCGGCGACCGTGAGGCGCTCGGCGGCCATCAGGTCGAGCAGCGGCTCGGGCCGCAGGTCGCGCTCGGGGAAAATCAGCGAAGCCCCGGTCATCGCCGCGCAGAAGGGGATGCCCCAGGCGTTGGCGTGAAACATCGGCACGACGACCAGAATGCGGTCGTTTTCGCAAATGCCCAGCGAGTCCGTCATGCAGGCGGCGAGCGTGTGCAGCACGGTCGAGCGGTGGCTGTAAACGACGCCCTTGGGGCGCCCGGTGGTGCCCGACGTGTAGCACATCGCCGCCCCCTGCCGCTCGTCGATCGGCGGGCCGTCGAAAACGTCCGATTCGGCTTCCAGCAGCGCTTCGTAGTCCCGGCAGCCCTGCGGCGCGGGCTCGTCGTCGGCGATGACGATGACCTCGCGGATGCCGCCGGCCGCGCCCTTGAACCGTTCGTACAGCGGCAGCAGGCTGCTATCGACGATCAGCACGCTGTCGCCCGCGTGGTTGGCGATGTAACCCAGATCGGTCGGGTGCAGGCGCAGGTTCAGCGTGTGCAGGATGCCGCCCGCGGCGGGCACGGCGGCGTACGCCTCGAAATGCCGGTAGTGGTTCCAGCAAAGCGTGGCGACGCGGTCGCCGGACTTGACGCCGAGCCGCGAGAGGGCGTTGGCCAGCCGCCGGACGCGGCGCCAATAATCGCCGTAAGCATAGCGGTGAACCGAGCCGTCGAGCCGCCGCGTGACGATATCGTTGCGCGCGAAAAACGTCCCTCCGCGCGCGAACAGCGCCGTCAGCGTCAGCGGGCAATCATCCATCATCGTGCCGGGGATCATGGTCTTTTCCACAAGAAAGCGGCGGCGCGGCGCGCCTCCCAATTTATCAGGGTCCGCGGCGGCCTTGCCGCGCGCCGCCGCGGCCGCGCAAACGGCGCCTATGCGACGTCGGTAAATTCGATTTCTCGGCCCCGCCTGATCTGCGAGTGCTTCTGGAACTCCGCCCGCGGCTCGGGAAAATCGGCGCGGAAGTGGCCGCCTCGGCTTTCCTTGCGGGCCAGCGCGCAACGGGTAATCAGGCGGATGACCTGGAAGAGGTTGTCGGTCTCGAATCCGCTGCGGCTGTTGCGCGCAAGCCCCTTCTCGAACGCCGGCGAGATGCGGTTGAGCTCGTCGAGCCCCGCGCGCAGCCCTTCGCCGGAGCGCTCGATGCCGGCGTAGCGCCAGGCCAGGCGGCGCAGGTCGGAAACCGCGTTGGCCGGCAGCGGGCCGGCCGGCAGCCGCGCGCCGAGGGCGGGACGGCGCAGCGGGTCGGCGGCGTGGCGGCGCATCGTCTCGCCCGCCCGCGCTCCGAAGACCAGCCCTTCGAGCAGGGAGTTGCTGGCCAGCCGGTTCGCCCCGTGAACGCCGGCGCAGGCCGTCTCCCCCGCCGCGTACAGCCGGGGAATCGTCGTCGCCCCGCGGTCGTCCGTCCTGACGCCGCCCATCGCATAATGCGCCGCCGGGTGTACGGGCGCCGGATGCGCTTCGAGATCGACCCCGTAATGCCGGCACGTTTCGTAAATGCGCGGGAAGCGCCGGGCGACGAAGCCGGGCGCGAGGTGCGTCAGGTCGAGATACGCGGGACCCTTGCGGATACGGTGCAATTCGCTGACGATCGCCCGCGAAACGACGTCGCGCGGGGCCAACTCTTCCCGGTCGTGATAGCGCGACATGAAACGCTCCATGTCGGCGTTGCGCAGCACCGCTCCCTCGCCGCGCAGCGCTTCCGACAACAGAAAGCGCGGCGCGCCTTCGAGATATAGGGCCGTGGGATGAAACTGCACCATCTCGATATCGGCGACGGCGGCGCCGGCGCGGTAAGCCATCGCCACGCCGTCGCCGGTGGCCACGTCGGGGTTCGTGGTCTCGCGGTAAACGCGGCCGAGGCCGCCCGTGGCCAACAGCACGGCGCGGGCATAGACGGGAACCAACTCCCGCGACTCCTCGCGCCAGGCCACCGCGCCGCAGACCTCGCCGTGCTCGACGAGCAGATCGACCACGGCCGAAAAGCTCTGCGAGGAAACGTTTTCAATCGACCGCGCCTTGTTGAACAGCGCGCGCGCGATCTCGCGGCCCGTCGAGTCGCCGTCGGCGTGCAGCACCCGATTGACGCTATGCGCCCCCTCGCAGGTAAACGACAGCTTGCCGCCGTCGGTATCGAATTCGGCGCCCCAATCGATCAGCCGCTGAATCCGTTCGGGGCCTTCTGCAACGAGCGTGCGCACGGCCTGCGTGTCGCAGAGGCCGGCCCCGGCCTGCAGCGTGTCCTTCTCGTGGAGGCTGACGCGGTCATCGTCGCTCAACGCCACGGCAATGCCGCCCTGCGCGTACTCCGAGGCCGATTCGGTCAGCCGATCTTTGGTGAGGATCAGCACCCGGCCCGCTGCGGCGACCTCGATCGCCGCGCTCAGGCCGGCGACGCCCGCCCCGATAATCAGAAAGTCGGTTTCCATTGGCCGCACTCCCATCCTAGCCCGGCAGGCGGCGGGCGTTGCCGAACCGCTAAAATAGCGGGGCTATGCCTGCTGACTACAAGCACGAACTGGTGGGCGTGTTCGGGCAGCCCGTCGCCGAGAATCCGACCGGCGTTATGCAGGAAGCCGGTTTTGCCGCCGCGGGATTGAACTGGCGCTATCTCAACTTCGAGATTCCGCCCGAAAAGCTGGGCGAAGCCATGAAGGCGCTGCGCGTGCTGGGCATGAGGGGCATCAACCTGACCATCCCGCACAAGGTGGCGGTAATCGACCACCTCGACGAACTTTCGCCCGAAGCCCGCGCGATCGGCGCGGTCAACACCGTGCGCATCGCGGACGGCAAGCTCATCGGCGAAAACACCGACGGCAAGGGCTTCGTGCGCGGCATGCGCTTGGACCGCGGGTTCGATCCGGCGGGCAAGCGCGCGGTCATGCTCGGCGCCGGCGGCGCGGCCCGCGCGGTGGGGACGGAGTTGCTCCTCGCCGGGGTTTGCGAACTGGTGGCGGTCAACCGCTCGATCGAGCGCGGCGAAAAGACGGTCCGCGACCTCAGGGCGGTCTGCGCGGGGGGCGGCGCGGTTCGTTTCGAGCCCTGGCGCGGAACTTACGCCGCGCCGGCCTGGGCCGACCTGTTCGTGAACTGCACGTCGATCGGGCTTTATCCCCATGTCGAGGCGATGCCCGACGTCGATTTGAGCCGGGCCAAGCCTGACATGCTGGTCGTGGACGCCGTGTTCAATCCGCCGGAAACCCGGCTGCTGGCCGCGGCGAAAAAGCGCGGCCTACCGACCCTCGACGGCCTGTCGATGCTGGTCTGCCAAGGAGTCATCGCCTTCAAGATGTGGACCGGTCGAGACCCGGACGAAGCGGCGATGAAGCAGGCGCTGCGGGAAGCCCTTTTTGCAGCGGATAGCGGATAGCAAAGAGTCTAACGCCCGCCGCCGCGGGACCGCCGGGGGCCGGCCGGCCCCCGGGATCCCCGGGGACCGCCCTGCCGACCGCCGCGGAATCCTTGCGGACCGCCGCGGCCGGCGCCGCGCTGGAATTGCCGCCGGTTCCCCTGCCGGCGGAAGTTCGGCGGGCCGGCGAAACCGCGCCCGCCGCGAAACGCCTGCCCGCGGAAACCGAAACCAGCCGGCCCGCGGAAGCCGCCGCGGCCGTCGGCGGCGCTCCGTCCGCCTCGGTCGGGCCGGGCGATCAGACCCAACTCGCGGGCCTGCTCAAGAGCCCGGCGGGACGCCCGATCGCCTTCCATATCCTCCAGTTTTGCCGTCTGCTCTGCGCTCAAAACCGCCCGCGCCTTCTCGCGCAGCTCGTCTTGTTTCGCCCGGGCTTCTTTGCCGGCGGCTTGCGTTGCGACCATCAGACGGCCGACAACGGCGGAGTCAGGATTTTCCTTGCGCATTTCTTCCCGGAGCTTTTCTCCGTTCTCGCGCGCCGTTTGAAAAATCTCGCGAACCTCGTCACGGTTGGCGCGCCGAATATCGTCGATCTCGGAGCGCTGCTCAGCGCTGAGGTCGATCGCCTCCCTGAGCGTCTGCTGTTCGCGCTCCCCGCGCCGGCGGTCGTCCCGTTGGCCGCGCTGCGCGAGCAGCGTACCCGAAGCGAGAACGACGGCTACCGTCAGAACAATCCATTTGCGCATGATTCAATTCCTCCCTTGAACTTTCGATCCGCCGGCTTTCGACGGCTGCCGGCCGCCTTCATAGGAATTAGACGGCGGCGCCCGCCGCGGGTTATGCAATGCCCGGTAAAGGATTGTTAAGAAACACGCAAATCGTCTTTACAGGCAACTTGAAAGCGCCGTTTTGCGATACTGACCGTGGCAATGGCTGTCATCACGCGAAGACGATTCGTTCAATCCGCCGCGCTCGCGGGCGCCGCGCCGGCGATGATCCCCGGACGCGCGGCCGATGCGCCGCCGAACGTCCTGTTCGTAACCGTCGATCAGATGCGCGGCGACTGCATGGCGTCGCTGGGGCACCCCAACGCGCGCACGCCGAACCTCGACCGCATGGCGCGCGAGGGCGTGCTGTGCGCCAACGGGTTCGCGAGCGGCCCGGTTTGCGTCCCGACGCGGAAGTCCTGCTTTGCGGGACTGCACCCGCACGAGCACGGCTCGTTGACCAACAACGACGGGGAGAAGCTCGATTTCGAGGGAACGCTGCTCGAGTATTTCGCCAAGCGCGGCTACCGTACCGGCTGGGTCGGCAAGAACCACACCTATGCGAACGAGGCGCTGGAGCGTCTCGACAAAGCCGACATCCGCAGCCGCGAGCCGTTTCGAGCCTACAACGGCTATGTGCCGCCCCACTGGCACAGCGACGTTTACTGGCCGGAGGAAGACTGCTTTCCCCACGTCAATACCGAGTCCGCGGTCGCCTTTATCGAGCAAGGCCCCGCCACGGATCCGTTTTTCCTGCACGTCAGCTATTTCGACCCGCACCCGCCGTATATGGCGCCGGCGCGGTACAGCTCGCGTTACTCGTCCGCCGACATGGCCTTGCCGGATGAGGTGGCCCCGATAGCCTTGAGCGAGAGGCTCGACCGCTTCTCGCGGGCGATGGGGTTCGATCGACTCGACCGCGAGGACCTGACCGAAACGATGCGCTACTACTACGCGCAGATCGAGTGGGGAGTCGACCGCCCGCTGGGGCGCCTGCTGCGCGCCCTCGAAGCGAACGGCATGGCCGACAACACGGTAGTCGTTCTGACCGCCGATCACGGCGATTTCATGGGCGACTACGGCATGGTGCGCAAGGGCATGTTCCTCTACGATTCGCTGCTGCACGTGCCGATGATCTGGCGGGCGCCCGGCCGCATTGCAGAAGGACTGCGCGCGGCATCGTTAACGCAATCGGTCGATCTCTTCCCGACTCTGGCGGAGTTGACCGGCGGCGATGTTCCGCAGGGCCTGTCGGGGCGCAGCATGGCGGCGCATTTGCGCGGCGAAGCCGCAGACGGCCCCGAGCGCGCGATCTTCACCTCGGCCGCTTACGGCGACTTGGCCGCAGGCGTCTTGCCCGCGGACATGGCTCCCGACGACATCGCTGCGAAGCCGCGGCACACGCGCGTGCTGAGTCCGACGATGCGGCCGCAGCACCGCACCAAAATGGCGCGCACCAGGGAATGGAAATTGATCCTCAACGAGACCGAGGCGCCGGAGTTGTACCGCATCGGGGGGCGGCCCCGGGAGCGGGCGAACGTCGCCGCTGCAAGCGAGCATGCGGCAGTGCGCAAACGGCTCGAACGCCGGCTCGAGCAGTGGTGGCGGTGGTGACGCCGATCAAATGCGGAGATTCGCTCCGGCGAGAGGCCGGATGCCTTGACGGCCGCAGACGGCGACGCCGGTGTCGCGCAAGGCGTTCAGCAGGTTGAAGAGCAGCGTGTACACGGCCTGCTCGTTGAGGTTCTGCCTGCCCGGAAGCCGGAACCCGACCGGCAACTCCGTGGAGAGCGAAACGAGCAGGCAATCGCGGGCCGGCTTGCCGCCGTCGTAATAGTTCGCCAGTAGGAGAGGCGTTTGCAGCACCACGCCGGAATTTCCATCGACGTAAAACTGGCAGCGCGAGAACCACCCCAGGTTCGCCGCGTCGAGCGCGTCGAAGAGCAGCAACGGTTCGTCGGAGTCTTGCGCGCGCACTTCCAGAACGACGCGGCGCTCTTCCTGCGTGATTTTACACGTGAAGCCGGCTTGCTGGACGAGTTGCCGAAGAATCTGCCGGTCGGGATCGAGGGCAATCAGTTGCTGTTCGCCTGCCTGAAGAAAACGCATCGCTACCTTGCATGTTATTACGCCCGGAAGCGTCAGCGTTTCCGTCCGGGAGCGTCACTGATGCAACGGACAGGCATCAGCGGTCCCAAGTGAAGCCGCGGGAAGGTTGGCGGCTTTGAGGCGGATCGCGGTCCGGGGTGTAGTGGGTGAAAATGGGATAGTCGGCTTCAAGCCTGACGTTGAGAATTCTCGCTACGTCGGGCGGCCAAATTTCTCGGATAGGCTCTTTGCCGGCGGAGTCCGATTCCACACCGTAAGCGGTGATGTGCTCGAACCGGTACGGGCACTCTCGCGGCAAAAGACTGTCCCACTTGTTGCGCTCCACTTTAGGCGTGAACTTCTCTTTGCGCTCGATCTTGCGCCGCACATCGTATTCGGTCATTCTTTGGACGGCCAACCGGCGCCCGTCCACCCAAGCTTCGGCGAACATCTCGGCGTACTTGCTCTTCAGCCCCGGGTTCTTTCCGACGAGCTTCGCCATCTCGCAGCGGAAGTTTTCCGCCTCTTGCGCCCAATGAAACAGGACCCATTCGGTGGCGCGGTCCCAGTAGTGGATTTTCAACAAGTGTTCGATGACCCGGGCGCAAAAAGCCGCCCATTCGTTTCTCTGCGTTACTCCCAAGTCCTGGATCTCCTCGCTTACGCTGTCCCAGTCGATCGCAGCGAAGTCGCGGTTCTTCAGCGCGTCTGCCTGCTGCATGGACCAGGAGTAGAAGTCGCGTTCGTAGAGGCCGTTCGTTTGGCCGTCTTGTTGTATTTCAGGGCTGGGGACAAGCGTAGCCATGAGGTCGCTCCGAGCATCATTAAAGCACAACTCCTGTTGACGCGCCCGCCTGCTACGGCGGGTTCACCGCGGACTCATACGAGACGAGAGCGTCGATCAGGCCGTCCGCGGTGTAAGGGGACGCCTCGACCGCGACCGGCAGGCCGAGGCCGCGCGCGGCGCCGGAGGTTATCGGCCCGATGGACGCGATGCGGCTCGCGCGCAGGCGGGCGACGGGCACGATCTCGGCCAGATTGGTCACCGTGGAGGAGCTCGTAACCGTGACCCAGTCGGGGGCCTTCGCGCCGCTCCAGGCGCGTTCGGCGGCCGGCCTCGATTCTTCGGGAACGACCGCGCGGTAAACCGGGACGACATCGACGACCGCGCCGAAGCTGCGCAGCGCTTCGGGAAGGAACTCGCGGGCAGTCTCCGCCCGCGGCAGCAGGACGCGCTTACCGGCCGGCGAGCAGCAGCGGAAGGCGTCGGCGACGGACTCGGCAACGAATTCGTCGGGCGTCAGATCGACCTTGAGATGAAGCTTGGCGAGCGCTTCCGCCGTAGCCGGGCCGATCGCGCAAAGCTTGGCGCGAAGCGAGCGCAGGTCGCAGGAGCTCGCGTCCAACCGCTCGATGAAGCAGCGAACGCCGTTTGCGCTCGTGAACGCCAGCCAATCGTAGGAGTCGAGTTTCTCTATGGCCCGATCGACCGGGGCGAAGCTCTCGGGAGGCTCGAAGGCGATCGTCGGAATCTCGATTACGTGAGCGCCCAATGCGCGCAGCCTGCCGGCAAGTCCGCCGGCCTGCGCCGCAGGACGCGTAACTACGATTGACTGCCCGAAGAGCGGAAGATTTTCGAACCAGTTCACGCTCCGCCGCAGGCCGACGACCTCGCCGATAATCACCAGGGCGGGAGGCTTCAGCTTGTGCCGGGCGACCTTTTCAGACAGGTCGCCGAGCGTACACGCAACCGTCTGCTGGTCGCCGCGCGTGCCCCAGCGGATGGCCGCCGCCGGCGTCGCGGCGGAACGGCCGGCCTGCCGCAGCCGGGAGGAAATCTCGGCGACGGCCGTCAGCCCCATGAAGACGACCAGTGTCTGACGGCCGGCCAGGGAGTCCCAATCGAGGGCGTCCAGGCAGTGGCCCGTGACGAAAGTTACCGCCTGGGTATGGTCGCGGTGGGTAAGGGGGATGCCCGCGTAGGCGGCGACCCCGACTGCCGAGGTCACGCCCGGAACCACGTCGAAAGGGATTCCGGCGGCGGCCAGCGCCAAGGCTTCCTCGCCGCCTCTGCCGAAAATATAAGGGTCGCCGCCCTTCAAGCGCACGACATTGCGGCCCTTCCTCGCTTCGCCGATCAGAAGCTCGTTGATCTGTTCCTGGGAATGCGTCCGCTCGGCGCGCTTTTTGCCGACATAGATTCGTTCCGCCCCGGCCGAGGCGTAGCCCAGTACCGCCGGAGCGGCCAGATTGTCGTAGAAAATAACGTCGGCGCGATCCAGAAGCGCGCGGCCCCGCAGGGTCAGCAACTGCGGATCGCCGGGACCTGCGCCGACCAGGGAAACCTTGCCGATCTTGGATGCGGGCGGCAAACCATCAGGTTAGCGCGGGCGCAGCCGGCTATTCGCCGGGCGGCCCCAGGCGGACGTTCAGCGTCGCGCGGTACTGCGACGTGATCTCGCGCAGACGGGCTTGCGAGGCGTTGTAAACGACCGCGGAGCCCTCGGTAACCATCAACCGCGTATCGCGGGCGGTAGCGAAATGCGCTGCGATCGGCGGGTAGCCCGGCAGTTGGGCAATCGTATTCCCGTCGGGCGTGAGATAAACATCGGATATGCTTGCAAGTCGGAAAATGCCGTGATAAACGGAACTGTAAAACACCGACTGCGCGACGCCCGTCAGCAGGATTGTTTTGTCGGCATGCAATCTCCTGACATGCGCAACGCCCGTGAGCAGATTGCGCGCCGACAATCCGAAGCGGTAGTTGTTCGCCGCGACGGCTCGGCCCAGGTCGAGGGATTGCCAACCGATTACGGCGCAAGCAAAAAGCGCCGCGGCGGCAACGAGTTGACGGCAACTTCTCTTCCAATCGAGCGCTCCGGCGAGAAACACGGCCAGGCCGGCAGCCGGGATCGCCAGATAGTAGTGCGCTTGGCGCCCCTCGAAGACGAGATAGGGCGCGAGCGTGACGAGGAACCAGCAAAGTCCGAACTGCACGGCGCGGTTGCGCGCCCACAGTTGGAGCGCCGCAAGAGCTGTCAAAGCGAGTCCGCAGGGCAGCAGGTAAGGCGCGCCCTGCGCGGGGGCGATCGCTTCCCGCGCGTACCAGGCCAGGTTCGCCAGGATCGTCTCCGGGTGGAACGAGAGGGCGTAGATCGACCCGCGCAGTCCGCTGGAGCCGGCGATTTGCAACCACCCGAACAAGGCGGAAACCGACAGCAGCGGAAGCGCCCAAAGCGCGCGTTTTTGGCGCTGAACCAGCCCCAGCGCCAGACACAGCGCCGGATAGACGACCGCCGTTTCCAACGAGCCCAGCCCGCCCACGAATGCCGCAAGCTGCGCCCAGTACCAACCCCGGCCGCCGCCGGCGGCAAAGCGCGCGAACATCAGCAGTCCGGACAACATGAAAAACGAGCACAGTATCTGATTGAAGGCGGACGACCAGGTGAGCGGGTAGGCCAGGCCGTGATGGATCGTCCACAGAGAAGCGGCGAAGACCCCGAGGCCGAGCTTCCCGCTGAGTTGCCGCGTCAGCAGCGCCAACAGAGCCAGGTTGGCAAAGTGCGTTGCGAACGCGGCGGCGCGGAAGGGAAACGCATCGAATCCGAACCAACCGTGAAACAGGTAGAAGAACAGCCGTTCCGAGAGCGGACGGAAAGTTCCCTGCGCCCGCGGCTCGATCATGCTTGCCCAGAATTCATCGGGGGGCAGGCGAACCAGAGAAAGCAGAGAGAAATCGTCGGTGTGAAACCAGCACCACAGACCGACCCAATAAACGCTCAGACAGATTGCCGGAGGGATCAGCCACGCCAAAAAGCGCGGGAAGGTTCTTTTCCCGGCGGGAAATTTGTCGGGCGGGCCGCTCACTGCAGTGCGATGGAGGTGACGATGACGCCGAGCTCGCGTTGATCGACTTCACCGGTCGGCACGGCGTTTTCAAGTTCGAATTCGACCCGCGCCGGTTGGCCGCCCGGCACGGCCGCCGAAACCTCTTGGGAGTACAGGAACTCGCCTTGACCCTCGAAACTCTCGGGGGCCAATGCGCGGCCGTTCACCTTGGCCATGATCTTCGCGCCGCCGAACCGTCGGGCGATGATCTCCGGGACGGTGAACCGCATCTCGAGAAACATCGGCTCCGGCGCGGCTTCGGGCGGGGGAGGCTGTAAAGCGACCGCGAAGCGCCGCATGGTCCAGCGCCAAGCGCCGTTTTCCAGCCCGTGAAAGCCGTCGAGCAACTGGTCTTCGGCCTGGGGGTCGGCGACGTTGACCGAAGAGAGCAAAACCGCCGCAGCGGCGCCCGGTTCTTCCTGAATCGGCGTCAGATCGGGCGCATTGACGGGGCAGGCCCACAGCGCCGGCAAGACCGCGAGCAACAGAACGGCGTTGCGCATTCAACACTATCGTATCGAAACGGTCCGCTGGGAACGACTACCGGGCAGCGCCGCCGAGGAACCCGCGCACGGCGGCGGCAACGGTCTCGCTCTCGCACTGGAAAGCCAGATGGCCGCAGTCGCTTTCGAGGACGAGTTTCTCCGCTCCCAGCAGTTCCGCGGCTGCGAGCGCCGGCCCGGGGGTGACCATCCGGTCGCTCGCGGCTACGACGACGAGGAGTTCGGCTTGCACGGCCCGCATCGCCTCTTCGAGCGACCCGCCGAACGCGCGGGTAACGTCGTGGCCGATCATCGCGCGCAGTTGGGCGGCCCAGTCGAGTGGGCCGAGGCCGCCGACCCGGGCGGCCTGCTGCCGGGCAAGGTAGGCGTCAAGCTCGGCCCGCGGCGTCAGGCGGTTGAACCCTCCGGGCGTGCGCAGCGCCAACTCGTGGATGCCGGCAACGACGCGCATCGCCGCGCGGCGCGCCCGGGCCGGATCGGCGTAATCGGCGAAAGCCTGTTCGATAGCCAGAAGCTGCGTGCGCCACAACAGCAGGTCGTACGCTCCCAATCGCGGCGAGCCGATAATCGGCGCCGCGAGCCGCACGGCGTCCGGGTAGGCAACGATCCATTCGAATGCCTGCATGCCGCCCATCGAGATGCCCACTACGGCGTGCAAGCGCTCGATACCGAATTCTTCGCGCAGAAGACGCCGTTGCGAGCGCGCCATGTCGGCCACGGCGATCGCCGGAAAATCGCGGCCGCCCTGCCCGCGGCTGTTCGAAGGCGACGACGAAATGGAATTGCCCAGCGCATCGACGGCGATCACGAAGAATTGCGAACTGTCAACCATTCCCTCGGGAGAGATGAACGCCTTGAGGTCTTGCGTTTGCCCCGAGAACCAGGTCGGAAAGAGAACGGCGTTCGAGCGGTCGGCGTTGAGCGCGCCGAACGTGCGGTAACCGACGAGGCAGTTTTCGATGACCCGGCCGCTGACCAACTCGAAATCGCCGAGTTTGGCGAAGCGCAAATCTCCGTCGGCCCGCAGCGCGGCCGAAACGGCGAATATGAGGGCAAGCGTTCGGGCGAAGCGGGTCATGCGAGGGGAACCTCATGGTACTCGAGAGCCCACTCGCGCATGAAACGAACCCGCGAAGGATCGACTCGATAGAGCATGAATTCGGGGTTGTCGAGCGAACCCAGAAAATTTCGCAGCAGCGGATTCGCGTCCCAGATCGACTGCCGGACCGCGGTGTCGTCCACCAACTGAGCGTCCCCTGTAATCCGCACCTGATCGTGGCCTTCGTCCAGATAACAAAGCTCGACGGAGCGGTTCGACGCCAGCTCCGCGGTCTTGTTCGAGCTGCGCAATGAGGCGAAATAGACGCGGAATCCCTCCGTGCGCACGGGAGAGATCGGCCGCAACCGGGGCCGGCCGCCGTCAACGCTGGCGAGCATCGGGAAGGGCGCGCGGGCCATCGTCGCCTGCGCCAGTTCGACCAGCTCGGAGGGTTCCACATGCCGCGGCCGGGGCTTCATCCGCCTCTCAGTGTAGCGGCGCGCCGACCGCCGCACAGCCTATAATGGGGGCTTCCGCTGCGCATGGGGCTTCTGGGAATCGCCGCGATCCTGGCCGCGGCCTACGGTTTGTCGTCGAACCGCAAGGCCGTCCGGCCCCGCCTCGTTCTCTGGGGACTCGGCTTGCAAACGGCGCTCGCCGTGCTCGTGCTCAAGACGCCGTTCAGCCGGGTTTTCGAAGTTGCCGGCGCGGGGTTCAACAACCTCATGAAATTCGGCGAGGAGGGCAGCGGGTTCGTCTTCGGCGAATTCGGCAGATCGGAAAACGGCGTGATTCTGGCTTTCCAGATTTTGCCCCTGATCGTTTTCGTATCGGCGCTCTTCGCGGTGCTCTATCACCTCGGCGTCATGCAATGGCTCGTGAAGGGCATCGCCGTCGCGATGCAGCGGGGGCTGCAGGCCAGCGGCGCGGAATCGCTGAACGTCGCGGCCAATGTGTTTCTGGGGCAGTCCGAAGCGCCGCTAACGATCCGGCCCTATCTCCAGAACCTCACGCGCTCGGAGTTGATGACGGTGATGACGGGCGGCATGGGGACGATCTCCGGCTCTTTGCTCGTCGCTTACGTACATGTGGGCGGCGTTCCCGCCGAGCATCTGCTGACGGCGGTGATCATGACGGCGCCGGCGTGCATCATGCTCGCCAAGGTGATCGAGCCGGAGAGCGGCCGCCCCGAAACCCTGGGCGGCATTCCCCGCCAGACGACGGCGAAAGACCGCAATCTGATCGACGCCGCGGCCCGCGGCTCGGCGGAAGGGCTGATGCTCGCGCTGCACGTGGGCGCCGTGCTGGTCGCCTTCGTGGGGCTCGTCGCGGTGCTGAACGGCATCCTGGGCGGCATCCAGGGATGGACGGGGTGGGCCTGGTTCCCGGGCAAGATTCAAGACGTGCTGGGGCCGCTTTTCACGCCCGCGGCCTGGCTGCTGGGCGTGCCTTGGGCGGATGCCGGCGCCGTCGGCAACCTGCTCGGCACGCGCATGGCGCTCAACGAGTTCATCGGCTACGCGGCGCTGCACGAAATGAAAGCCGCGCTCGACCCCAAATCGTTCCTGATCGCCGGCTACGCCCTGTGCGGCTTCGCCAATTTCGGCTCGATCGGGATTCAGGTCGGCGGCATCGGCTCGCTGATCCCCGACCGCCGCGGGGAGTTGGCGGCGCTCGGATTGCGCGCGATGATTGCAGGTACGTTGGCCAACTTTCTCACCGCCGCGATTGCCGGCCTGTTGACCGCAAGACCGCTGTAAAACCCGGAACCGCCATGCTCGACACTCCGCTACTGCTCAAGATGTCGGCCTCGTTCGCGATCGGGTCGATTCCGTTCGCGGTAATCGCCATGTGGGGGTCGGGAACGAGCATCCGCGACGTCGGCTCGGGAAACCCCGGCTTCAACAACGTCCTGCGTTTCTCGAAGCCGCGCGCGGTCATTACCCTGATCGGCGACATGGGCAAGGGCTTCGCGCCGGTCATGCTGTTCTACGCGGACGGCGACCCGCTCAATATCGGCTGGCTTTATGGGCTGTGCGCGGTCTTCGGGCATTGCTACTCGCCGTTGCTGAAGTTCAACGGGGGCAAAGGCGTCGCGACCTCGAGCGGCGTGATGCTGCGGCTGTACCCGCTGTGGGCCTTGGCGGCGCTGGCTTTTTTCGTGGTCTTTCGGTCTCTGGGAAGCCGCAGGCAATGGCCCCAGCGAGGCGCGTTGGCCTCGCTCGCGACTTGGGCGTTCTTCACCGCCGCGCTGTTCCTGCAGTTCGGCTCCGCGCACGGCTTTTACGCTCTGTTGATGACGGTATTCCTGATCTGGCGGCACAAATCGAACATCGCCGATCTGATGTAGGCGCGCTGACGCCCGACTGCAAGTGGAGCGTGAAGAGCGGGGAGTGTTATCCTACCCGTTTGCCGGCGCGCGGGAGAAATTACTGGCTGGTCAAATCCGAGCCGTTCAAGTATTCGTGGGACCAGTTCGTGCAGGACGGGTCGACTTATTGGGACGGGGTGCGCAACTACCAGGCCCGCAACAATCTTCGGGCCATGAAGAAGGGCGACCACGCGCTGTTCTACCACTCGAACGAAGGCTTGGAAATCGTCGGCGTCGCCGAGGTGATCCGCGAGCATTACCAAGACCCGACAACGGACGACGAACGCTGGTCGGTCGTCGACCTCAAGCCGCTGAAACCCCTCGCCAAGCCGGTCTCATTGAAACAGATCAAACAAGACCCGCGGCTGCGGCAGATGCAGTTGATTCGTCAAATGCGGCTTTCGGTGTCGGCGGTAACCGAGGACGAGCACCACGTCATCCTTGCCTTGGGCAAGTAGCGGCGGTCAGGCGACCCGGGCGCGGAACGCTTCGTAAGAACCGGGCGCGCGCTGCTCCCACCAGGCGATGAAATCCTTGGCGGCGGCTTCGAGATTGCCGTACCGGGCGGAGTCCCGGAACGCCTCGCGCATCTCCGCGAGCACGGGCTCGAGCCGCACCCAGACAACCAGCAGTTCCCGTCCGCTCTCGAAGAATATCTCCTTCTGCAGCACTCCCGCGGTGACGAATGAAGCGACCATTTCCCAATAGGTGGTTACCTGGCGGAAGTTCTCGTTCTTCTTCGACCCCGCCGGACAAAGAGAGTGAAACTGCTTGAGGGTTGCAGCGCGGTAGGAGGCGGCAAACCAGGCGCGCGCTTCGCGCATGCGCGGCTCGCGCCGCAACTCGTAGAGGCGCAAGATCAGATTGACGTCGTCGTAAGTCGCGCAGGGCTGCATGCTGCGCAGGATAACATCGGGCGGCCGGCGGTCTTCAGCAAGCAGGCGCTTGAAAAAGGCGCTAAAAAATAAACTTGATGCCGAGTTGAACCTCGCGGCCGTCGCGGGCGGCGAGCACGCGCCCGAAGCCCGGCGTGGCGAAGAAGATGTTGGGGTTCAGGAAATTCGGCGTATTGAGCAGGTTGAAGAACTCGGCGCGGAATTGCAGCTTGGCGCTCTCGCCGATGCGCATATCCTTGAGCAGCGAAAAGTCGACGTTGGCCAGTCCCGGGCCGCCGATGATGTTGCGCCCGGCGTTGCCGAACGAGCCGTAGGGAGGCAGAGCGAACGCGCCGGCGTCGAACCACTGCTGCGGGTCGGGGGCGGCCAAGTTGGGGTTGCCGACGACGTTCGGCCGGTCGCCCGCTCCAAAACCGAAGAGCGACCGGCCGGTATTGGAGTTGTCGAACTCGCCCGGCAGATATGCGCTATAGGGTTGGCCGGATTGCATCGACACGATGCCGTTGATCTGCCAGTCGTTGACCAGCTTCGCCGCCGCGCCGGCAATGCCCGGCAGCCAGCGCTTCCCGGTCCCGAACGGCAGTTGGTAGGCGAAGCTGCCGACAAAACGGTGGGGCGTATCGAAGCTCGAACGGCCGCGCTCGGCCGCGACGTTGTTGCTGTCCTGCGGGAAGTTGGCGTCTCCGGAGGAGGGGAAGAAGTTTGAGGCATTGTCGATCGACTTCGACCAAGTGTATGCGAACAGGCCGGTCAGCCCGCCGCGGAAGCGGCAACGGAACTGCGCTTGCAAGCTGTGGTAGGCCGAATCGAAAGCCGATGCGATCTGGTTGATGTCTGAAAACTGCGGCAACGGGCGCAAGTTCGGCTGCGCCGGGCTGGGCGCGGGCTGATTGATGTCGCGCGCGCCGAGCAGCTTGGTTCCGCGCGAGCCGTTGTAGCCTACGGTCAAGACGGTTTCCGGCAAAAGCTCGGTCTGCACCGAAAAATTCCATTGCTGGGCGTAGCTGGTGCGGAGATTCGCGTCGTAGGTGGACAAGCTCGGCGGAAGCGGCGCGGCTTGCCCCTCGGGCCAGGGGTTGGCGATCGTCAGCGGCGCCTGCTGCGACGGGAAGAACAGCAGCGAGTTGAAAAACGGCGGGTTGAAGTAGATGCCTTGCCCGGCGGCAAGATCGGAGAAGTTGTAATAGATCCCCCAGCCGCTGCGCACCACGAGTTTCTCCGTCCCGCCGGGACGCCAGGCGAGGCCGATCCGCGGCGCGAGGTTGTTTTTGTCCGGCGCATACCCACTGCGCGAAATCCCGTTCGCGCCGAGTCGAACGATCGAAAAAGCCGCCGGATCATAGACCGATGCCGCGTCGTTGGCGTCGAAAACGGGGCGGTTGTATTCGTAGCGCAACCCCAGCGACAGCGTCAGGGCGCGAGAGACCCGCCAGGAGTCCGTCGCGAACAAGTTCGTCGCCCCCGTACGCGCCGCCTGCACCGTGTCGCTGCGCGCCGCCAGCGTAAACGTGGGCAGCCCGAGCAGGAGGTCGGCCGGCGCATTCTGCGTGAACGCCCGGTTGGTGAAGCTCATCTCGCCGCGCGAGAGCACGTCGCGGAAAGCGTCTTGCGCGATGCGGCGGTATTCGAAACCGACGTGGACGAGATGGCGGCCCTTGGAATAGCTCAAGGTGTCGGTGAACTGGTACGCGCCCACGTCGCTTTCCTGCGGGTTGTTGCGCTCGCCGCCCAACGGCGAAAATCCGGTGACCTGGATGAGGCTCAAGCCCAAGTCGCGGTCGCGCGTGGCGAAGTCGGGCAGCCCGACTTGACGGTTGATGCTGACGCCGCGGTTCTGGTGCAGCGTGCGGTTGCCGATACGGTTGAAGCCGAAACGGGCCTCGTTCACCAGGTTCGAGCCGAAAGCATGGGTTTCCGAGAGCATCAGGTTCCAGCCGCGCTCGAAGACGTCGTTGCCGTAACCGGGCACGGCGGAGAACTGCTGCGCGGCGTAGGGCTCGAAACGGACGCGGTCGGAAAAGCTGTAGCGGCCCGCAAGCCTGCCGTTGTCGCCCAGGCGTTGATCCAGGCGGATATCGAATTTGTTCGTGCCGTCGTCTCCCTGCGGGGCGGCGACGAAGTTTTGCCCCGGCGCGCTGCGGTTCGGCTCCGGATACAGTCCCGCAACGCCCTGCCCGACCGGATGCAGGAAGGGCAACTTGCCGTTCGGAAACGGCTGTCCGGTAAAAAAGTCGATCGGCGCTGGCACGAGGCTATTGGAGAAATCCCCCGCGCGCTCGGCGAGCGTGAGCACGTTGGTCGTCCGCGTGACGGCGCGGTTTTCGCGCAGCCCTTCGTAATCGACGAAGAAAAACGTGGCGTCCCGAGCGATCGGCCCGCCCAGCGAAAAACCGAACTGGTTGCGCCGCAGCGTCGGCGCAGGGTCGTCCGGACGGGTGAAGAAATTGCGCGCGTCCAACCGGTTGTTTCTGACGAATTCGTAAACCGTGCCGTGGACGGCGTTCGTTCCCTGCTTGATGCCGACGGCGATCTGGCTGCCGCTGTTGCGCCCCAGTCCGGCCTCGGAGTTCGACGTCTGGATGCGGAATTCGCGCACCGCATCGACGGGCGGCGTGAAGCTGAAACTGTTGAGGATCGGGTCGATGACGTAAACGCCGTCGTAGAGGAACGAATTCGTCGACTCCCGCGCCCCGTTCGCCTGGAAAGCGAAGCGTCCGCGCTCGGAGCCCGGCGAGCCCGCCGCGGCGGGAGTCGTTCCCGGAACCAGCAGGGCAAGCTGCAAGAAATTCCGGCCGTTGAGCGGAAGATTGACGATGTAGTTGTTGGTAATGACGTTGCCCACGGCGGCGGATTCCGCGTCGAGCAGCGGGGCCGCCGCGCGGACCGTGATCTCCTCGTTCCGGCTGCCGATCTCCAAAGCGAGATCCAGGCGAAGCCGGTCGCCGATTTTCAGTTCGAGACCTTGCCGGACCGCGCGCTTGAAACCGGCCGCCTCGACCGAAACGGCATAAATCCCCGGCGTCAATGCCGGAAACGCGAACAGCCCGCGGGCGCCCGTCTCCGTCTCGCGGACCGTGCCGGTCTCCAAGTGGACGGCGGTTACCGGCGCGCCGCCGACCGGCCGGCCGTCGGGGTCCGCGACGGCCCCCAGTATCCGCGTGTCGAGCGGCCGGCCGGGCGCCGGCCCGACGCCGAAAAGCAGAACCATGAAGGTAACGACAGCGCCACGCATAACAAGCTCCAAAATACCACAGGCGCGCGCGGTTATCAGGCAGTCCTGCTCTCCGCCATGCAACGAAATGCGTTGCCGGCAAGCCTTGGCGGGGCGGCGGTGCGGCGCGTGCGCGAGCCGGGCACGGAGATGCAACGAAATGCGTTGCCGGCAAGCCTTGGCGGGGGCAGGAGTACGATTGGCTTTCTCAGACGCAACGGATGTATTTTCGAAAAAGAAATCGGTCCTGCCGCGACACGCTCGACGTCCGTTCTGAGAGAATCAAGCGTATGCATGTCCAATGCGGCCGATTCCAAAGTCCGCTCGGCCCCATTCACTTGTTGGCTTGCCCCGACGGGCTGGTTGCGGCGTTCTTCGATACGCAAGTTGCCGATATGGAACGGCGGTTTCCGCCGGAAACGCGGCAGCCGAGCAACGGCAACCCCTGGCTGCCGGCGGCAGAGGAGTTTCTGTCCTGCTATTTCGAAGGAAACTCCGCGCTTCCCAAGGTTGCGCAGGCGCCAAACGGAACGCCCTTTCAAGAGCGGGTTTGGCGCCTCCTGGAGGCAATCCCTCTCGGCGAGACGCGCGCCTACGGCGCTCTGGCCGATGCGCTCGGCCGCCCCGGCGCCGGCCGCGCCGTCGGCGCTGCGGTCGGGCGCAACCCCCTTTCGATATTCGTGCCCTGCCACCGCGTCGTCGGGGCGGCAGGCAAGCTGACGGGGTACGCGGGCGGCATCGAGCGCAAGCGCTTCTTGCTGCAGCACGAACGGGCGGCGGTTCGCCGGCAGAGCGGCGGAGCCTCAGCCGTCGGGTTGTAACGGGATTCCGCTAGAATAAGGCGTGCTTCGCGCGGCGATTCTCGCGGCTGCGGCGGCAGTCCTTTTGCCGGCTCAGGAGTTCTTTCCACTAGATGCCGTCGAAGCCGGCATGAAGGCGACCGGCCGCACGGTCTTCGCCGGGTCCGAAATCGAAGAATTCGACGTTGAGATTCTCGGCGTACTGGAAAACGTCGGCCCGCGACAGTCGCTGATCGTCGGGCGGCTGGCCGGCGGCCCCCTGGAGAAGACCGGCGTGCCGGCGGGGATGAGCGGCAGCCCGGTGTACATTGACGGCAAGCTCGCAGGCGCGGTGGCCTTTACCTTCCCCTTTGCCACGGAGCCGATTGCCGGCATCCGGCCGATCGCGCAAATGGTCGCCGGATTCGAAGGGCCGCAGCACGGCGCGCAAGCCGCGCCGTTAGACATGCTCGCGGAGTTGCGCGAAGCCGTCGGACTCGCACGGCCGGCCGCCGGGCGCGACGCTGCCGAAGCGGGGTTCCTGCCGATCGCAACGCCGGTGTCGCTGGCCGGTTTCAGCGCCCGCACCGCCGCGGTTTTCGGCCGTCAACTGCGCGCTCTGGGGCTGCGGCCCGTCCAGGGCTCGGGCGGCGGGCTGCGCGCCGACCCCGGCGGGCCGGTCGAGCCGGGAGCGATGATCGCCGTGGGACTCATCCGCGGCGACCTGCAGGTCAACGCCGCCGGGACGGTGACGCACGTTGACGGCAACCGCGTGTTCGCTTTCGGGCACCGCTTCATATCGAGCGGCGGCGCCGAGTTGCCGATGATGCGCGCTTCGGTTCTGGCGCTGGTGCCGAGCCTCAACAATTCGTTCAAGCTCACGGGCGCCGGCGGCCCGATCGGCAAGATTTCTCTCGACCGGGAGACGGGCATCGCGGGCGAGTTGGGCGCCGCGCCCGACCTCGTTCCCTGCAAGATCCGCTTGCTCTCCGCGGACGGAGGAACCCATGCCTACGACCTGGAACTGGTCCGCGATGCGCAGCTTACGCCGTTCCTGCTGCAACTCGCGGTATTCTCGGCAATCGACGCGACGGAGAGAGCGCTGGGGCCGCTGACCGTCAAGGTCAAGGGAACCGTCCGTTTCGCGGGGGGCGCCCCCGACCTCGTTCTCGACGATATTTACTCGGGGATCGCCAACGTGGGCGCCGATGCGGCATTGGCGACCGCCGTCCCCCTGGCGTTTCTCCTGCAAAGCGGCTTCGCCAACCTGCGCGCCGCGTCCATCGATATCGTCGGCGAGGCGGCTGCGCAAGACAAGTACAGCGAGATCGTTCGCGCCTGGGCAACGCCCCCGCAGGCGCGGCCGGGCGAAACCGTGGCCATCACGGCCGTCTTGAAAGACCCCGGCGGCAACGAAACGCAGCGCAGTTTCCGCTACCCCGTGCCGGTTTCGATGTCGCCGGGCGCGGTCAACGCGACCGTAGCGGACGCCGCGTCGCTGAACATCCTCGAATGGAGGGGCTTGCTCGCCGGACGCAGATCGCGCGGCGCAGCCGAGATGATCCGGCTGGTGAACCGGTTGCGCAAAAGCGATCGGGCGTACGTCCGCGTCTGGCGGCAAAAGCAATCGCTGTGGCTCCAGTCGGAGCGCCTGCCGTCGCCGCCGGCATCGCTGCGGGCGGTCTTATCCACGGCGGAGGGGCGCGGAGCGGGCGCGGCGCAAGACCTTTCCTCGACATTGGCTGAAGCGGTCCTAGGCGAGTTCGACAGCGTTGTCCGCGGCCGCGTCGATTTGCAATTCACGGTGACCCAAAATTGAAGCGGCGGCCGTTGTTTGCAATCCGGCTCGTTCTCTTGGGCCTAGCGGTTCTCGGCGGCCCGCTACGGGCTTCTTCAACCCAAGTTTGGGAGCTTTCGCAGTATTCCGACTTCCTGACGGGCAAGCTCAAGCGCATCGCGCTCGACCGTGAAGGCCGCTTGCGCGCCGCCCCCGAGTTGTCCACGGTTTACAAAACGGATCAGTCGGTCATCTGGACGATCGTCGAAGACTCCGACGGCGTCGTCTATTTCGGCACGGGGCATCAAGGCGCCGTTTTCTCGGTTTCGCAGCAGGGCAAGGGGAAGCAGCTTTGGAAAGCCCCGGAGATCGAGGTATTCGCGCTGGCTTTGGGGCCGGACGGTTTGCTGTACGCCGGCACGTCGCCCAACGGGAAAGTGTACCGCCTCGATAAATCCGGCGAGGCCGAGCCGTTTTTCGATCCCGGCGAAACCTACATCTGGTCGCTCGTATTCGACCGCGGCGGCGGCTTGCTGGTCGGCGCCGGCGACAAGGGAAAAATCTACCGCGTCGACCGCGACGGGAACGGAGAGTTGTGGTTCGACTCCGGGCAGCGCCACGTGATGAGCCTGGCGCTCGATGCGGAGGGCCGCTTGTTGGCGGGAACCGATCCGGCGGGCATCCTCTACCGCGTCGAAAGCCCGCGCAGCGCTTTCGCGCTCTACGATTCGGATTTGCCTGAAATCCGTTCCATCGCCGCCGCGCGGGACGGAGCGATCTACTTCGCCGCCATGGGCGGCGGCATGGAGCGCATGCTGCAGAGCGTCCAGGCTGCGCAGGCCGCGGCGCAACAAGCCGCCGCGCCGCAGTCCCCTGCAGTCAAGGCCGGCGCCGCGCCCGCTCAGGCGGCCGCGGCGCAGACCTCGGCAACCGTCAGCTTTGCCCAACCGACGGTCAGCTACGGCCTCGAACGGGCCGCCGTGCTGCGCCTGCAGCCGGGCCGGGCGGTCGAGAAACTCTGGTCATCGACGGAAGAAAACGTTCTGGGACTCCTGCTCAAAGACGCGCCGGGATCGCAAGCGGTTTTCGCCGGCGACCGCGGCGGACGAATCTACGAAATCGACCCGCGGCGGCGGCTCAGCATCGCCGCCCAAACGGACCGCCCGCAGATTACCGCGATGCTGCAAACCGCCCAAGGCGTGCTGCTCGGCTCCGCGCACGGAGGCGACTTGCTGCGGCTTGCCAACGAGCCGGCGCCGAGCGGGGTCTTCGAAACGGCGGCCTACGACAGCGGCGGCGTATCGCGCTGGGGGCGGCTGAGTTGGCAGGGAACGACGCCCGAGGGGGCGTCGATCGCCGTGCGCACGCGCAGCGGCAACTCCTACCGGCCCGATGCGACGTGGAGCCCGTGGTCCGCGGCCGCCGCCGCGGCCGAGGACGCCGCGGTCGCTTCGCCGGCCGCGCGTTTCATCCAATGGCAAGCGACTCTGACCGGCGGCGCCGTGCTGGACTCGGTGCGCCTGACCTACTTGCCGCAGAACTCCCGTCCGGTCGTCAAGTCGATCAGCGTATTGCCGGAGGCCGCCGATACGGACGCAGCGAACGGGGCGAAGCCCGCCGTCTCCGACACAACCAGCAGCTACAGCATCACTGTTTCGGCTTCCGGGTCGGTTTCCGCCCCCGTCAGCAGCACGAAAGCCCTGGAGTTGGGTCGGGGGCCGCGGCGGAAACTGGCGGTGAGCTGGCAAGCGGAAGACCCCGACGGCGACGCCCTGCGCGCTGCGGTCGCCTTCCGCGGCGAAGGCGAGACCGTCTGGAAAACGATCGAGCGCAACATCGACGCGGCCAAGCTGACCATCGACAGCGACGCTCTGGCCGACGGGCGCTACCGCTTCCGCGTGACGGTCGATGACGGCGGCGTCAACCCGGCCGACCGCGCGCTGACCGACGAAAAAATCGGCGCCCCGGTGGTCATCGACCATACGCCGCCCCGCGTACGCCTGACCGCGGACGAGACGGACGCCGGCGCAGGCATCCGCTTCGAGGCAACCGACGCAACCTCCAACTTGCACAGCGCCGCATACGCCATCGACGCGGGCGAGTGGCGGCCGCTGAACGCCGACGACGGCGTGATCGACTCCAAAAAAGAATCGTTCACCGTCAAGCCGAGCGAGAAACCCGGCGGCGGAGAGCATCTGATTGTGCTTCGCGTCCGCGACCGGGCCGGAAACGCGGGACTGGGCAAGGCGCTGCTCCGACAATGAAGCGACGCGCCGTTTTTGTCGTCTGCGCCGCGCTGACCGTTGCGCTGTCGGAGCGTCCGCGCGCGGCGTATCGGCCGACGGCCGTCGAACTGCAACTCGTCGAAGCGCGCGCGCGGGAGCTCGGGCGGCGCATCGCGCGGCTGCGTGCGCTGCAAATCGACGACCGGGCGCTCGCGGAAGTCGAAATCTTCCACAAAGCGCTCGCCTGGCAGTTGCGTTACCCGGAGGAGATTCACCGCAGGCGCTACCTCCACGACGCGCTGAACGCGGCGGCGGCCGGGGTCGAGCGGGCGGCGGCGCTTGCCGCGGGCGCCCGTCCCTGGGCCGCGGCAAGGGGCTGGGTGCTGCGCGCCTACAGGTCGCGCGTGGACGGCAGCGTGCAGCCCTATGCGGTCAGCATCCCCGGGAGCTACGATCCGGCGAAGCCGATGCGGCTGGATGTCGTTCTCCACGGGCGCAACAGCCGTCTCAGCGAAGTCAGCTTCATCGCCGCTCATGCGCCCGACCGGCCGGTTCCACTCGATCAAGACCGCTTGATCCTCGAAGTCTTCGGGCGCACGAACAACGCCTACCGCTGGGCCGGCGAAACCGACGTTTTCGAAGCGCTCGAGGCCGCGCGCGCGAACTACAACGTCGATCCGCAGAAAATCGTCCTGCGCGGGTTCTCGATGGGCGGCGCCGGGGCCTGGCATATCGGCCTGCACTACCCCGACAGATGGGCGGCGGTCGAGGCCGGCGCCGGATTCACCGACACGCTGGACTATGCGCAAGCAAGCCTGGGCGGCGGCGTCGCCGCTTATCAACGCCCGGCGCTGCGCATTTACGACGCCGTCGATTACGCTGTCAACGCGCGTAATCTGGCGGTCGTGGGCTACGGGGGAGAAGACGATCCGCAACTCCGGGCAGCGATCAACGTCCTCGACGCGCTTGCCTTCGACGGCGCGCAGTTCTCACGGCAGGGCCTCGATTGGAGCACGCAATCGCTCAACGCCATTTTCCTGGTCGGCCCCGCAACGGGACACCGCTTCCACCCCGAAAGCAAGCTGCGCGCGGAGCGGTTCATCCGCGATGCGCTCGCCGGCGGGCGGGAAACGCCGCAAAGCTTCCGCTGCGTGACCTACACCACGCGGTATTCCCGCTGCTTTGCGGCGGAGATCGACGGTCTCGAGAAGCACTATGCGCGCGCGGAAGTAAGCATGCTGCGAGAAAACGACCGTATTGCGGTCGCGACGGACAATGTTTCGCGGCTGCGGCTCGACAGTCTCCCCGCCGCATCCCGCATCGAGGTGGACGGGCAGGAGATCGCAACGGGGGCGCGTTCGCCCCTGCTGTTGCAGCGCGTCGATGGGAGTTGGACCTCCGCGCCGTCGGCCGCGGACTGGCGGGGTCCCGCTCCCGTCAAGCGGCCCGGTCTGCAAGGCCCGATCGACGACGCGTTCCTGTCGGCATTCGTCGCCGTCGCGCCAAGCGGCGAATCCCCCAACCCCGGCGTCGCCGCCGCGGCCGGCGAAAGGCTGGCGGCATTTCAGAGGGAGTTTCCGAAATGGCTGCGCGGCGATGTCCCGGCGGTTGCCGATACGGACGTAACGGAGGCGGACATCCGCGAGAAGCACCTCGTCCTGTTCGGCGACCCGCACAGCAACCGGATACTGGCGAAGATCGCCGGAGAGCTGCCGATCCGCTGGGATTCCGCTGCAATCCGCATCGGCGCAAGAAGCTTCGACGCGGCGCGGCACATCCTCGTAATGATCGCGCCGAATCCGCTCAACCCCGACCGTTACGTGGTCCTGAACACCGGCCACACGTTCGGCGAGGCGGAATTCCGCGGCACGAACGCCCTGTTGTTCCCGCGCTTGGGCGATTATGCCGCGCTCACCCTCGACGGCCGCGTGGCAACCGCCGGTTTCTTCGACGAAAGCTGGAGCGTCCCGGCGGCGCCCGATCCGTAACCGCAATCCCACTGTACGCTTGCCTGCGCGGCGCGAGCCGGCCTACGGCGGACAGAGGATCGACATTGCGGCGGCGGCAGCGCAAGGCAAGCGTCATTCTGTCGCCAACCATGTGGCCAACCGTCGCATTTCAAGTGGCTGTGTGTCCGCCGAAACCCAGATCCGGGCCGCCGTCGTTCCCCGAGACGTCCACGAGACGGTCGCCGCGCAGAACGACTGCGTACGGTAGATCGTACACGGATTCGGCGAAGCGCTTATCGAACCCGTTTGGGCAAAGAGCCGCGGCGTTCCCGCAAGCAAGCCGAGAACGCAAAACATCGGAAATACAATCGCTTTCGTCATCGCATCCTCCCCCGTTTTTGGCAACGTTCGTTCAGAAAATCATTCACTCTCCCAGACTCAAACGAATCGCCGACAGGATTGCGGCCTCGAAATCGGTCGCCGGCCGCGCCGGCCAAGCGGCGAGGTCCGCGGCCTTGAGACCGCCATCTGCAATGGATTGCAGCAGGCGGACCGCCTCGCGGACAAACGGCGCCGGCGCCGGCAATTCTCCGCTCTCGACCAGACCTTCGATGTTTTCCAGGAAGTCGGAAGCCATTGCCGCCTTGTCGGCGTCCGGCGCGAATTTCGGCCCGATCGTGGAAATCGACAGGCTGTTGTTCTCGATGAAGTGGAACGCCCACAATTGATCTCGCAGCGCCTCCGTCCAATTCGATTGAGACGAAATGCCGCGCGGCCCCTGAACATATGCGCGAACGATGCCGGGGCGCGTTTCGGTGGTGAAACCGAACGGCGGCAGGGCGTCTCCCGGCTGCAATCTGTCCCGGGAGAAGTGGAGATACCAGCGCAGTCTTCTGCGCAGCATGGACCGGCTCATCTTCCGGCGGTGGGCATCCCCCCAGGTGTAAGTCAGCGCCTCCAACGCGTTGCGCATGTCCTCGCCTGCTCGCGGCCCTCCCCAGTCCTCCGCAACCCACCGCGGCGGATTCAACACGTTTTCGATGGCTTCCCCGCCGGCGACGCGCATGACCCATTTGCTGATGGGCAGCCCCGCCTCGCGGCGGTTGGCCAAGCGGTAGCGATAGACGTAGCCGCGGCCTTCGCCTTCGTCCGCTCGGCGAACCGCGGCGCTCAGCGAGGGACATATCCCGATTGCGAGCGGCGCTCTTGCCGTGACTCGCGGCCCGCCGATCTCTTCGCCCGAAGCCGGGTTCTCTTCATCGGAATCCGGGGGAAAGGACAGGATGAGCTCGCCTGCTTCTTCATCCAGGAAGACAACCCTCTTCCACAACTCCTCGGGGATGACGCCGTCCGCCGGATACGCCGGCACGGGCGGCAACTCGACCTGCAGCCGCAGGCGGGCCGCCGCGGCTTCGTCGGCCGCGGCGCAGGGCAGAAATGCGAATGCCAACGGGACGAGAGAAATCATGACCGCCGCTCCATTCAATACTCCACGGAGAACGACCGAGGCCGCGTCAGGGCGAGATCGATCGCCGTCTCGAACTGCCGTTCGACTCTCGACAAAGGGTTTGCGGATTGCCCAATAGGCGGGAAAGGTTCATTGACGGCCCAGGCCGTCGCCTCCCCGATCCAGGGGCGCGGCCGTTCCGCGAATTCCTCCAGGCGGGCCGCCGCCGCCCGGACGAACGGAGAGTTTCCATCCAGTACGCCTTGATCCGCCAACATGCGCAGCTTGGTCAGAAAATCCGCGGCAATGGCAAAAGCGGGATCCCACTTGGCGTATCGGGGGCCGAGGGTCCAAACAGTCCGGTATTCCAGACCGTTTATCCGCAGCAACTCCTGCAACTGCTCCCGGACCGCTTGCGGCAAATCGCCCGGCAGCGAATCGAGCGCCGCCGTATCGCCCTGAAAGCGGGCCTCGATGAACCCCGGGCGATCCTCGTCATCCATCACAAAACGGGCCGTTCGATTGGCAGCGAGCGGCTTTGCGGGACGGCTGTCGAAGCGGATGGTCCATTCGCCGGGGCGCCGGGAATAGGGCGACCGCTCCCACGACCCTTCGGCCTGCGGGATCGGCTTCGTCGGGTCGGGAGCTTTCGGACGCGGAACGTCGAGAAACCATCTGTGAATTGCTTGCTTTGCTGCCGGACCGTTGGCCACCAGATAGCGGTAGCGGTAACCGCCTTGCGGGGTCTGGGACACTATCGAGACGATAATCGGAGCGACGTGAATGGGTATCTCGATCCGCCGAACCGTGCGCGGCAGACCGGGGGCGGCGCGGTAAGCGAGAACAATATCCCGCGTCTTCGTGTCGAAAAAAACGGATCGATGCCGATCCGCGGGGTCACGTTCGATGTTGGCGTCCGGCGGGTAAAGGCCCACATCCCCCAAGAGAATCCCCGCGCTTTCGGCCTGGCCGGCGAGACGCGGGGGCAGGCTCAGAAAAAGCAGCGGAAGCGCCAAAGCGGAAAAATGAAACCGGCAAACTCGTTTCATGGCTGAAAACCATCCTTTCCGCCGCCGATAGCAATCGGCGGAATGACTGAGGCAAAAGCGGCATAAGGACGGCAGCCATTGGATAGAGTCGCCGTACGATTCGGCAGCCGGTTGCCAAATGCGTCTTCGCACCAAGCAACCGCTCTCACAGTCGTCAGCGGACGAACGAACCCTAGGGTTGACGAGCCGGAAGTCTGAGCCGGGGTAGCGGGGACGAGGAAAAAGAAAACGGCAATGGCCGGCGCAATCCAATGCATATCTCACCTCCTGACGGCTGCTGGGTTTGTCCGAAATCTTCTTGCGCTCTCACTTTACCGCCGTTCCGGCGATTTTCAAGGAATCTCGTCAAAAAAGTAAAAGACATAAAAAACGAAATGCCGGCCGGTCGGCAGCTTTTCGCCGCCGGACCCGCGACTCGCGGCCGGCGCGCGGAGCGCGCCGCTGTGCCATAATCAATCGCCATGCGCGCCGGCAACGTTCGACGAGAGGTGCTTGTCGGTCTGTTTCTGCTCTCCATTGTCACCTACCTGGACCGGGTCTGCATCAACTCCGCCGGGCCGGAAATGCAGCAGGATCTGGGGCTTTCGACGACCCAGTGGGGCTATGTGGTCAGCGCC
Organism: uncultured Bryobacterales bacterium; assembly: GCA_958295955.1. GTDB lineage: Bacteria > Acidobacteriota > Terriglobia > Bryobacterales > UBA6623 > CATQHP01. The sequence continues at coordinate 1,257,234 of OY282420.1, forward strand.
TTTCTGCTGGCCTACGGCGTGTTCGAAGTTCCCGGCGGCTGGCTGGGCGACCGCTTCGGGCCGCGCCTGATCCTGACCCGGATCGTGGTCTGGTGGTCTGCCTTCACGGCGTTGACCGGCATGGTGCGCAGCTACGTTGCGCTGCTGATCGTGCGCGCTTTGTTCGGCGCGGGCGAGGCGGGCGCCTATCCGAACGCCTCTTGCGCCATCTCGCGCTGGTTTCCGCCGCGGGAACGCGCCCGGGCGCAGGGCATCGTCTGGATGGCGAGCCGGCTCGGCGGGGCGCTCACGCCCTTCCTGGTCTATCCCTTGGTCGAATGGTGGGGCTGGCGCAGCATATTCTATGCGTTCAGCCTGCCCGGCATCGTCTGGGCGGTCTGGTGGTGGAAGAGCTTTCGCGACTACCCGCAGGAACATCCCCGCGTCAGCGCTGCGGAGCGCGCTGCGATCGGCCCGCCGGCCGCTCCCAGACGGAGCCTGCCGCTCGGCGCATTGCTCAAGAGCGGCAACTTCTGGGCGATCCTGGGGGCGTATCACTTCTTCGCCTACGCCTCGAACTGGTACCTGTTCTGGACGGCAAGCTATCTCGCATCCACAAAGGGCTGGGAGAAATCCGAGCTTGCCGCCTATACCGGGCTGCCCTTTCTATTGGCCGCTTTCGCCGATTGGGCGGGCGGCTCACTGAGTGACCGCTTGGCGGGCAGGGTCGGCCTCAAGTGGGGGCGGCGCATTGTCGGCATGGCCGGCGTGGGGACCGCCGGGGCGCTGATCCTGCTTTCGCTGGCCATCGACGACCGCGTGGCCGCGAGCCTGGTTCTGGCCTTGGGATTCGCCGCGTCGGACTTCATGCTGCCGGCAAGCTGGGCGGTCTGCGTCGATGTGGGCCGCGAGGCGTCCGGCGCCGTCAGCGGCGCGATGAACACGGCGGGACAAATCGGCGGCGTGGTCATGAGCATCGGCTACGGCTCCCTGGTCGCAACCTACGGCTGGAATCTTCCGCTGGCGATCATTGCCTCGTTGTCGTTCGTTTCGGCGCTGTGCTGGCTCAAGATCGACCCGACGAAGCCGTTGCTGCCCGCGGAGAGCGAGTCATGACCGCTTCCCGTCGAAGATCGATCGGGATATGCCCTTGGACTGCGGCGGCTCTGGCGGCGCTGACGGCGGTTCTGGCGGCCTGCGCAGGCGGCGCGGCAAGCGCCCGGCCGAACATCGTCCTGATCCTGACCGACGATCAAGGCTACGGCGACGCCGGCGTCCACGGCAACGACGCGATCCGCACGCCGCATCTCGACCGGTTCGCCCGCGAAGGGATCGAGATGACGCGGTTTTACGTGAGCCCCGTCTGCGCTCCGACGCGCGCGAGCCTGATGACGGGGCGCTACTACTACCGCAGCGGCGTAATCCATACGTCCCGCGGCGGAGCGAAAATGCACGGCGGCGAGGTGACCATCGCCGAGCGCCTCCGGTCCGCGGGATACCGCACGGCGATCTTCGGCAAATGGCATCTCGGCGACAACTACCCCATGCGCCCGATGGATCAGGGCTTCGAGGAATCGCTGGTGCATAAGGCCGGCGGAATCAACCAGAACCCGAACCCCGAGACCAACGATTACTTCGACGACGTGATTCTGCGCAACGGCGGGCCGGTCGAATCGCAAGGCTACTGCACCGACGTATTCTTCGATGCGGCCGTCGCCTTCGCCGAGTCGGAAGACCCGCGGCCGTTCTTCATCTATCTGCCGACGAACGCCCCGCACACTCCGCTGCGCGTCGCCGAAGAGTATTGGCGGCCCTACGTCGACCAGGGGCTCGACGAAACGACGGCCAAGGTTTACGGCATGGTCGAGAACATCGACGACAACCTGGGCCGCCTGCTGGCGGCGCTCGAAAACGGCGGCCGGCGCGAAAACACGCTGATCGTTTTCTTGAGCGACAACGGGCCGCAGCAGGCGCGCTACACGGCCGGGCTGCGCGGGCGCAAGTCAATGGTTTACGAGGGCGGCATCCGCGCGCTCAGCTTCTGGCAGTGGCCGAGCCGCTGGAACAACCCGAAACGGGAACCGCCGATTGCGGCCCACATCGACGTTGCGCCGACGCTGCTCGCCGCGGCCGGGGCGCCGCCGGAGGGTCCGGCGTTCGACGGCGCGAACCTGCTGCCGCTGCTCGACGGCGCCGCCGACCTGCCCGAGCGCAAGCTGTTCTTCCAGTGCCACAGGGGGCTGACGCCGATGCTCTATCGAAACGCCGCGGTCGTAACGCAGCGCTACAAGCTGGCCATGAACCCGGAAACTTTCGGCGAAGAGGCGTGGACCTTCGACACGCCGCCCCCGCCGGCGCTCTACGACCTTGCAAAAGACCCGGGCGAGCAACGGGACGTTGCCGATGCGCATCCCGCAATCGTTGCCGAGCTCCAATCCGCATACGAAGCGTGGTTCGCCGACGCGCGCGCCGGCAGGGGTTTCACGCCCGGAGTCATCCACCTCGGCTCGGAAGCGGAAAACCCCGTTCTGTTGAGCCGCTACCAGGACTCGACTTATGTTGACGGCAAGCCCACAACCTGGTCGGTCTTCATCGAACGCGCCGGTAGATACCGTTTCGAGGTTCGCGCCGAGCATACTCCGGCCGAGGAAATGCGCCTGAGCATCGACGGCAACGAATCGGCGCAGCCGTTGAGTCCGGGCGCGGCGCAGGCCGAGTTCGAGTTGCCGGCGGGTCCGGCGCGAATCGATGTCTGGGTACAGGCCAAGGGCAAGCCCCGCATGCTGACGACCGACAACAGCCGCGAAGGGAATGTAACCGTGCGTTATCTGGGGCGGTAAGACCGGCGAGCGCCGCCGGCGCTCAATTCGATCCCGTTCCGCGCGCCGCCGGCAATCTCGCGCCGACGGCCTCGATATGCCGCCGCAGGTCTTGCTGCAACTCGCGCAACTTTTCCGGCTCCCGCGCAGCGAGGTCGGTCGTTTCCGACAGGTCGGCTGCGAGGTCGTACAACTCCGTCTTGGGCGGATCGTAAAACTCGATCAGCTTCCAATTCCCGTTGCGGACGACCGAATAGGGATCGTGGCCCGGCCCGTGACGATAGTGCGGAAAGTGCCAATAGAGAGCCCGCTCGGGCAGCGCGCCGCCCTGCAACGCCGGCGTCAGGTCGATGCCGTCCACCGCGCGGTCAAGCGGAGGGCGCGTGCCGAGCGCGGCGGCGATCGTCGGCATCAAATCGACGCTGACGACCGGTTCCGCGGAAACCGCTCCCGGCGGGGTCACGCCGGGCAGGCGGACGATCCACGGCGTGCGCAGACCGCCCTCGTAGGCGTAACCCTTGCCGCTGCGCAGGGGGGCGTTCTCAGTAGGCCGGCCGCCGCGGTCGAGACCGCCGTTGTCTCCGGTAAAGAAAATCATGGTGTGGTCGGTCAGGCCGTTGCGCTCGAGGGCGTCGAGCATTTTGCCCATGGCGTCGTCCACGCTTTGCACCATCGCCGCGTAAGCGGCATCGTCTTGCCCCTGGCCGTCGCGGAGCTTTTCGTACTTTGCTTCAATGCTCTTTTTCGCCTGGATCGGCGTGTGTACCGCGTAGTGCGCGACGTAGAGGAAAAAAGGCTTGTCCCGGTTGCGCTCGATGAACGCGGCGGCCTCGTCGGCCTCGCGGTCGGTGAGATATTCTCCCGGCGCGCGCGGCGGCAAGGTCGGAATGCCCATCGGCAGCCATTCCGGGATGACATAAGGGTCGAAATACGAAGGCGGCTGGCCGTAATCCCATCCGCCGTAGTTCTCGTCGAACCCCTGATCGGTCGGCAGCCAACCTTTGCCGCCGAGGTGCCACTTGCCGATATAGGCGCTGCGGTAGCCGAGCGGCTTGAGCATTTCGGCGAGCGTGATTTCCGCATGGGGCAGCGCCTGCTCGTTGACCGGCGTGATCAGCTTGCGCAGCGGGTCTGCCGGCCGGTGATAGCCGTTGCGCTCGCGGACGTTGGGCCATTGCCGGCCCTGGAGCTGAAATTCCGCCCGGATCCAATCGGTTATGCCCAGACGCGCGGGGGAGCGTCCCGTCATCAGGGCGGCGCGGGTCGGGGAGCAAACGGCGCAGGAAGCGTACCCGTCGGTAAAGCGCATGCCTCCGGCCGCAAGTTTGTCGATGTTGGGCGTCCGATAGAAATCCGATCCCTGGCAGCCCAGGTCTTTCCAACCGAGGTCGTCGACGAGCACGACAATGACGTTCAGCGGCGCCGCGCACAGCACGGGGCAAGCGAGGGCAACCAGGCAGACAAGCTGCGCGACAAGCCGCGTCATAAAGGGCCTCCGACTCTATTCTTCATTATTTCGCCCGCGCTGCGCCGTACAGCCGTCGATACATATCCCGATTGCGGATTACGGATTGCACGTAACCCCGCGTCTCGCTGAACGGAATCGTCTCGGCGAACTCGCCGGGATCGTCGAACTTGCCGAAAGGGCGCCAATCGTCAATGCGGCGCTCGCCGGCGTTATAGCCCGCCAAGGCGTATTCGAGGTTCCCTTGAAAGCTGTCGAGAACGTTCTTCAGGTGGAACGTGCCGAGCCGCAAGCTGATATCCGGCTGGGTCAGCTTGCGGCTGGAATAGTTGGGGATGCCCAGGCGCCTGAAAAGCTGCCTGCCCGTGCCGGGCATGATCTGCATCAGTCCGAGCGCGCCCGCATGAGAGCGCGCCGACGGATTGAACTCGGACTCCTGCCGGATCAGGGCGGCGACAAGGTACGGATCGAGCTTGTGGCGGGCGGCGCGCGCGCGCAGCGACTTTTCCCAGCCCAGCGGATAGAGGTATTCCCAGAACTTGCGGTCGACCGCTTGCAAGGGAAACCGCAGGTATCCGTAGCCGTAACGCTTCATCGCCCGCATCGCGCGGAAGTGGTCGCCGCGCTCGCTGCTCTGGCGGCCGATCTCCAGACCGACGAGATGCGCATCCGGCGCCCGATAATCGGCCGTGAACAGCTCTTGCGCAGCCAGGTCGTCGAGGCCGACCGCGTGCAGCAGCGAGCCGCGCTCGAGCAACAACTCGGTTTCGGCCGAAGGCCCGGCGGCGAGCCGTCTGACCGCGGGCAGCCGCTCGGCGATCTCGGCGAGGCGGCTTGCGCGCTCGGGCGGCGGCAGATTCCCCATGTCGGCAATCCGGCGGCGGGCCATCACGGCGTAGTAGTAGTGGGGGTAACGCTTGGCGATGAGGTCGTAAAGCCCGCGGGCATAGTCGGCCCGCCCCTCTTGCTCCGCGGTGCGCCCAAGCCAGTACATCGCGCTCACGGCGGTTGCCGAGGCGGGGTAACGGTCGATGTGTTCTTCCAGCAACTGCCGGCGGCGGGGATCGTCATCGAGGCAGGCCCGCCAGACAATTTTCCAGTGCGCGGCCGCGGCATGCTTGCCTTGGGGAAACGAGCGGACCAAGCGGCCGTAATACTCGCGGTATTTTTCCGGCTCGTTGCGCAGCAAATAGTGATTGCCCGCCGCGAAAAGCGCTTCCTCGAGCCACGGGGAAGCGGGATATTCGGCGCCGAGATCGTTGACCGCGGCAAGAAACCGTGAAATCGCCCCATTGCGACGGGCCGCGGCGCCAAGGTAGTAGAGGCGCTCGGCATCGATTGCGGGCTCGGACGTCCGCAACCTGACCAGCGAGTTGTATGCGGTCTCCGCCCAGCGGCGATGATAGTCGGCGGCCGCCTTGCGCACCAGCACGCGCTCGCGTTCGGCCCCGCTCAACCCGGCGCCTGCGGCCCGCCCGTATTCCGCGGATGCTCGCGTGTACTCGCCGGCCGCGTAGAGCAGATCCGCGCGGCCCAAGCGCTGCTTCGCGGGAGCCTTTGGATAGCGGCTGCCAAGAGACCGCCTGATAGCGTCCAATTGCTTTTCTGAGGCTTCCGCCGCATCGCTCGTGGGGAAGCTGTAGTAAACCGCGCGGTAGAGCTTCACGGCCTGCAGCAGATTTCCCTCGATGTGCTCGATGCGAGCCAGCAGATAGCCCTTGCCCTCGGGCGTCTGCGGCAGGCCGCCTGAAAGGGCGGAGCGGGCTTCTGCGAAACGGCCCAAGCGAATCAGGCTTTCGGCAATCAGCCGCCCCGCCGGCTTGCGCAAGCGGTTGTCCGGATAGGCGGCGATAAAGGAACGCAACGGCTCCAGCGCGGCTTCGAATTCTTCGGCAAGCACCAGGCTTCGCGCGCGGTAATAGGCTGCGTAATCGTCGATCGCGCCGGCGCGGCCCATCGCGCTCGCGAAGGTTCGCGCTGCGGCCGCGTAGTCTTTGTTTGCGTACTCGGCCATCCCCAGCGCAAGCAACGCCAAACCTTTCTCGGTATCGCCCGCCCGGCCGGCGAACGCGCCGAGCGCAGTTCGATTCTGCGCCGTATTCGCGGAAGCGAGCTTGCGGCTCAGTTCCCGGAGTTGCGCGGATACCGGGCTCGAGCGGACGTTGCCGGCCGTCCCCGCGAGCAGCAGGAAGACCAAAGCCGAACGCCGCAGCGCGCGCGCCGCGCGGGCGGAAACAATGTTGCAGGCCGGCAAGACGCCCCTGCCCCTGGAAAACGGGCGCCGCATACGGTCTTTGCAGTCCATGGTCATCAAGCTGCGGGCGTAATTTTCGGGCGGATGCCGATGGCTTCGATCCACGCTTCCGCCGTCGTAACCAAGGCTTCCACCGCCGCCGGCTCAATCGGGGTTTTTCCGGTTTCGTCCACCAGAACGACGGCCAGAACCTTGTCGCGCACCCGCAAGGGGTAGGCGCACACGCGGTCGCTCTCGTTGTACTGGAAAGCGGCGGCCAACTCGGCGGAAAGGTTTGCCGCCGAGCCCGTCGCGGCCACGGCAGCGGACGTGACAACCGTGCGCGCCAGCGCCGATGCCGATGAAATCTTGAAGGTCAGCCGTTGCAACGCATCGCCGTCCGGCCGCGCGCCGCTGCCCGCGGCGTGAAAACCCGACATTTTCTCGCCCTCGTTGATCAGCAGCACCGCGCGGCTGCAGAACAGAACGGAAGCATCGATCAACGCCGTCGCGGCCGCCGTGACGGATTTCTCGGCGCGGACGCGCCGGATCGCCTCCGCGAGCAACTCCAAGCCGCCCGTTCTGGCTGCGGCAACCGCCCGGGCCGAGCGCTCGCGGCTCGCCTGCGCAAACTGCTCCAAACCGCCGCGGAGCCCATCCGCAACGCCGCCGCAAAGCCTGTCGATCTCTTCTTGAACTTCCGCGGGGAGAAGACCGGCGGACGGTCCGGCTGCTTGGGGAGTCTCTTCCGGCGGCGCGGGGGTGGGTTCGGCTACAGACACTTATAGAGAGTATTTTATCCTGATAATGCGGCGTCTTGCCGAAAAAGAGATCCGAGCGTACGGGGCGATGCCGCAAGCCGCGAAGAGGGGGCTCGACATGGATTTACACGGCCGATCGGCGATTGTCACGGGCGGAGCGCGGGGCATCGGCTACGCGATCGCCGAGGCGTTGTTGCGCGAAGGCGCGCGGGTGGCGATTTGCGCGCGCTCGGAAGAGAGCCTCGCCAAGGCGCTGCGGAAACTCGACGGCTTGGGCGAAGCGGTCGGAAAAGTCTGCAACGTGGGCCGCTGCGAAGAAGTCGAGAACTTTTTCCAATACTTCGACGAAAAACTCGGGAGTTTGGCGGTGCTCGTGAACAACGCCGGCGTCGGCGCGTTCGCTCCGGTCGATGAGCTGAGCCCCGGCGACTGGCGCAACGTCATCGACACCAACCTCAGCGGGCCGTTTTACTTTACGCGCCTCGCGGCGCCGCGCATGAAGCAGCGCGGCGGCGGATTCATCCTGAACATCGGCAGCCTCGCCGGCAAGCATCCTTTCGCCTCGGGCGCGGCCTACAACGCTTCCAAATTCGGGCTCAATGGATTCACCGAAGCGGCGATGATAGACCTACGGCACGACAACATCCGCGTCGGCCAAATCCTGCCCGGCAGCGTGCAAACCGAGTTCTCGGCAACGATGGAAGGCGCCGACTGGAAGCTGGACCCGGCGGCGATCGCCGCCACAGCCGTGCATTTGATCAAGATGCCCGAACGCAACCTGGCGAGCCGGGTTGAAATGCGGCCCAGCCGGCCGCCCGTCCGCCGGAAGTAACCTCCCCATGCCGTCCGCTGTCTAAAACTGATAGGTTCACAGGTGTTTGAACAGGCAATCGTGGACGGCGCCGGCCGGGGCCGCGGGTGGAGCTTTGTCTTCTCGTTCGCGGCGCAAATTCTGGCGCTCGGCCTGATTCTGTCGCTCCCTTTGGTCTTCACGTATGAGATTCCGTTGGACAAATGGGCGGCGGCGACGTTCCTGACCGCGCCTCCCGCTCCTCCGCCGCCGGCTCCGCCGCCTCAAGTGAAAGTATCCGCGCCGGCCGCGCCCGACCGTTACGTGGAAGTGCTCAGGCAACCGAACGCCATCCCCGATAAAGTCGCGCTCATCGACGATAAAGGAGCCGCGCCGAGCTCTCTCGCGGCAGCGGCGGCGGGCATGGGGATGCCGGGCGGCCTGCCCGGAGGAGTTCCGGGCGGCATTCTGCACAGCGTGCCGTCGGATTCGTTCGCGCTTCCCCCGCCGCTGCCGATACGCGTCGGCGGCCGAGTGCAGAACGCGCGGTTGACCCACCGCGTCACGCCTGAATATCCTGCCGATGCGCTGGAAGAGCAAATCAGCGGCACGGTCGAGCTCGAAGCGGTCGTGGCGTTCGACGGGACGATCCGCAACCTCAAGCTCGTCAACGGTCACCCGCTGCTCGCGCCCGCGGCGATCGAGGCGGTGCAACAGTGGCGTTACACGCCCACCCGCCTGAACGGACGGACGGTTGAAGTCATCACCAATATCGAGGTCATCTTCAACCTTGAGATTCTCGACAAAAAAGAATGGAATCGCAGGCGGCGCGAGGAAAAACGCCGGGACGCGAAGGGACGCCGGGGTTAGCAAAAGTCGCTCGGGCGGCCTGCTGAACGATTTCAGCCTTGACGACCGCGGCGGCATCGCCCTGCCCCGCACGGGCGCCGCGCGCCTGCCGCACGAGTTCCGAGCGCGACCGCTGTTCCGCTTTCACGGCCTCCTCAATCTGCTTGGCCGTGTATTCGCCAGGGAATAGCGCCGCTGCGCGTCAGCGGGCAACGATTTCATAAACTTTTTCGATGGCGCCGGCCAGAGCGCCGGAATTTTTGCCGCCGGCCTCGGCCATATCCGGGCGGCCGCCCCCGCCGCCGCCGACCAGCTTGGCCACGGCCCCGGCAACCTTGCCGGCGTGAACCTTGCTTCCCGCCACGTCTTTGGTAGCGGCTGCAATCAGAGCGACTTTGCCGTTGTCGGCGGTTCCCAGCACCACCAATCCGGAGCCGATCTTGTTGCGCACCGCATCGGCCAGCGGCCGCAGTTGCTCGCGGCCCACGCCGTCGAGCTTGGCGGCGACAACCTTCATGCCGTCGATTTCGCGCGCGCCGGCGGCGAGAGAGGCCGCTCCCGATTGCGCCAGCTTTGTCTTCAGGCGCTCGATTTGCTTGTCCCGGCCGCGGCTCTCGTCCAACAGCCGCTCGACCGCGGCCACCAGGTCCGGCTCGCTCACCCGCAGCATCGCAGCCGCGCGGCTGACGGTTGCGCACGAATCCTGGAACCGCTTGAATGCGCCTATCCCGGTGACCGCCTCGACGCGGCGCACGCCGGCCGAAATGCCGGATTCCGCAATCAGCTTGAAAACCCCGATGTCGCCCGTGCGCGCGACATGCGTGCCGCCGCACAGTTCCTTGCTGAAGGCGCCGACCGAGACGACGCGCACCTTGTCGGCGTACTTTTCGCCGAAAAGCGCCATCGCTCCGCTGCGCACCGCTTCGTTGAGGTCTTCGACAGCGGTCGCGACCTCGGTGTTGATCAGGATCTCGCGGTTGACCAACCGCTCCACCTCGGCGAGCTCGACGGGGTCGATGGCGGCGAAATGCGTAAGATCGAAGCGCAGCCGCTCAGCATCGACAACGCTGCCGGCCTGCTTGACATGCGCGCCGAGCACCTTGCGCAGCGCGGCATGCATCAGGTGGGTCGCCGTATGATTCCGCCTGGTCGCATCGCGCAGGGTCGTATCGACCTCGCCGCACAGGACGTCGCCAAGTCCGATTGCGGCCAGGACTTTGCCGCGGTGAACGCTCAGTCCCTTAAGCGGCGCCTGCACATCGGCGATGCGCGCGGCCGCGTCGCCCTCCCGCGCGAGAACCCCGCGGTCGCCTACCTGGCCGCCCGACTCCGCGTAAAACGGCGTGCGGTCGAGAACGATCTCCGCTTCGCTGCCGGGTTCGACCGATTCCGCGGCCTCGCCGCCGACGATCAGTCCGACGACCGTCAGGCCCTCGACCCGCGTTTGCTCGTATCCCAGGAATTCCGTCCCGCCGCGGGCGAGCAGCTTACGGTAAGCAGGCGCAACGCTTTCCGCCGAAGCGCCTTTCCAGCTTGCGCGCGCGCGGATGCGCTGCCGTTCCATCTCGGCCTCGAAACCGGCGCGGTCGAGCGTCAGATTGCGCTCGCGGGCCATTTCCTCCTGCTCGTCGAGGGAGAGGCCGTAGGTATCGTAAAGCTTGAAAGCCGCCGCCCCCGGGATCGCCCCGGCGTCGAGGTTCCCGGTCGCCGCTTCGAACTCTCGTTCCGCCGTCGCGAAGCTTCGGCGGTAGCGCGCCTCTTCGTCGCTGACGACGCGGGCGACGCGGCCCGCCGACTCGCGCAATTGGGGATAGCCCGGCGCCATCAACTCCGCCACGAAGCCGGTCAGCTCGTGCAGGAAGGGGCGCTCGTTCCCGGCAAGCCGGGCGTGGCGCAAGGCGCGGCGGATGATTTTCCGCAGCACGTAGCCGCGGCCCTCGTTGGCGGGCGCAACGTTGTCGTGGACCAGGAAGGCCGCCGCCCGGCTGTGATCGGCCACGATGCGCAGCACCGTATCCGTATCGCCGCCGCGCCCATAGCGCAGGTCGAGCAGTTCGCCGGCGTAATCGATGATCGGCCGAATCAGGTCGGTTTCAAAATTCGAAAGCGTCCCCTGCATGACCGCGGCCACCCTCTCCAGCCCCATGCCGGTATCGATCGACGGCTTGGGCAACGGGCTGAGACGGCCGCTTGCATCGCGGTCGAACTGCATGAAAACCAGATTCCAGATCTCGACATAGCGGGAAACTTCCGCCGGAAACGGCTCGTCGGGCTCGCCCGGCTCCAGCCCTTGCGGGCCGAGATCGTAAAAAATTTCGGAACACGGCCCGCAGGGGCCCGTGTCGCCCATCTGCCAGAAATTGTCTTTTGCGCCGCAGCGGAAGATGCGCCCGCGGTCGATGTCGGTGACCTTCCGCCACAATTCCTCGGCCTCGTCGTCGTCCTCGAACACGGTGGCGAAGAGGCGCTCTTTGGGCAGCCCGTAAACTTCGGTTACAAGCTCCCAGGCGAAGCGAATCGCATCTTCCTTGAAATAGTCGCCGAAGGAAAAATTTCCCATCATCTCGAAGAACGTGTGATGCCGCCGCGTGCGGCCGACGTTTTCGAGATCGTTGTGCTTCCCGCCCGCCCGGACGCATTTCTGCGCCGTAACCGCGCGGGAGTAGCCGCGGACTTCCTCGCCGAGAAAAACGTCTTTGAACTGGTTCATCCCCGCGTTGGTGAACAGCAGCGTCGGATCGTTTGCCGGCACGAGCGATGAACCGGCAACGCGGCGATGTCCCCTCGATTCGAAGAATTGCAGAAACTTTTCGCGGATTTCGTTGCCGGTCATGGGCAATCCTTCATTTTACCGGCACGCTCCCGCAGTCTCGTCCAATGCGCAATGGGGGCTGAGGAAAGGAGGCGGATTCCCGGCAGAGATGCGCCGGAAGTCTTGCAGCCGCAGCGGAATCAGACGCGGACCCTGATGTCGGCGCCGTCCATTTGCCGCGGCGGGCGGTAACCGAACAGGCTCAGCGCGGTGGGGGCCATGTCTTCGATGCCCGGGTCCGCGGCGGTGAAGCCGCGGTTGCAGAAGAGCACGCCGGGAATGAGCGGCGGGTCGATGCAGTGGTCGCCGCTCCAGGCTTTGACGTTGTCCTCGAAGAGCGGACCGCCGACCTTGCCCAGGGCCGTGCCCCACGAACTGCGGTAGCCGTTGTTGTAGCCGACAACGACATCGGGAGCGGCGTTCAGATAAGGCCCGGCGTATATCCGCTCCTTGGGGTAGCCCCGGCGCACGGCGACCGTTCCCCGCTCTGCGTCAACGAGTCCGCTAATTTTGGCGGCGATCTCAGCGGCCAGTGCGCCGGCGTCGGCTTTTTCCACTATGCCCCGCGCTTCGCGGCCTTCCAGGTTGAGATAGACGCCGGCCAACCCGAAGCTGTAGGCGCGGGTGCGGCTCCAGTCCACGCCGCGCAGGTAGCCCGCCTCCGCGCCGCCTTCCTTGACGCTGAGATAGCCTTCCCGCTCCAGCCAGGCGTTGAGGTTGACCCCGCGCCGGAACGATTTGAAGCCGTGATCGGAGAGCACGAACAGCACCGTCTCCGAGTCGATGGAATCGAGCGTTTTGCCGACGATCGCGTCCATGCGCGTATAGAGGCGCTCGATCTCGCCGGCGTAGCGCTCGAATCCGTTGCCGTTGGTTTTGTGCGCGGGGTGATCGGGCTCCAGATAGCGGTAGAACATATGCTGCACGCGGTCCGGTGTGTCGAAGACGCAAGCGACGACTCCCTTCTTGGCGCGCTCCAGCGACGAGAAGAACATGGCCTCGCGTTCCTCGCAAATGCGGTACGCCTGTTCGAGAAACGCATCTTCGTCGATGACCCGCTCGTTCAATGCCCAGGTATCCTCGGCCAGGCCGAGCGTCGAGTAACTGCCGAGCAGCTTGGCCAAGTACGGAGCGTAGTAAGCGGGATGGGACACGGGCAGGGCCGGCTTTTCGGGGTCGATGGCGATCGGGGTCAGATAGAGCGACACCTCGGGCGCGGTGGAGACCAGGCGGAATTGGCCGATGCCCGAGACCGTGACGCCGAGTCCGGCGCGGAACGCGAGCCGCACCCAGGGCGTGTTTTTGCCCGGCTCCAGATCGTATTTTTTGCCGCCGACGGCAAGTACGCCGCAGCCGGGGCGGCCGTTGAGTTGCAGGCGGAAAGGCAGCCGCAAGTCGCCCGCGTCTGCGCGCAGGCTGTTGCGCGGCCCGCGGATTTCGCCGACGTATGCGCCGCCGTCCTTCGTCAGACGCCGCCGCTCGCCCGCTTCGGCGAACTCCGCCCGTTCTTCGCGCGTGGTGAACTCCTGAAAGCTTCCCTGCGTGCCCAGCAGGTCGGGCGTACACATTGCCGCCAGCAGGCGGCCTTCGAACTTCTCGGGCGGAAACGTGATCGGCACCCGCAGAACGGTCGAGGAGACCTGGTTCTCGCCGAGAATCGACCAGAACGTGCGGCTCTTGCGGCGCATTTCGACTGTCGGCCTGCTCAGCGGGATGCGCCGGCGGCCGAGCTTGAGCACGCGCGCCGGCTGATTGACGCGCGACGACGAGAGCTCGGGCAGATAGTTGCGCAGACTGCGATTGAGAAAATCGAAAAGATTGTGCTTGCCGGGATTCGATCCGGTGGCGAACGTCGCCCAGGCGACCGGGGAGAGCGGCGGGAACGTCGTGCGCAGGCGGCTGTAGCGGCCTTGTTCCCTGAGCTTGGCTAGGTGGGGCAGCTTGCCCTCGCCGAGGTAGCGCTCGACCAACTCCGGCTCAAGCCCGTCGAGTCCCAAAAAAACGACTTTCCTGACTTTGGCTTGCTTGTAGCCCTGGGCCCTGCCGAGCGCGCGCCGGGCCATGCGCAAGGGAAAGATCAGCAGCGAGGCGGCGCCGAGCAGAAACGCCGCCAGCAAACTTAAAAACGAGCCGACGAAGGCGAATCCGGCGCCGGGGCCGACGTAGGCGACAGCCGGGGCGGCAAAGACCAGGGCCGCCAGCGCGGCCGGCGCGGCCGGCGGAAAGCGGAGAGCAAGACCCGCGACTCGCAACATCAGTCGGCCTGCCCCGGCCTGGCCAGCCGCAGGGCGCGAACGACGTGGACGCGGGCGGCAAACGCCAGTAAATAAGCCAAGGTGAACGGGAACGCCGCCAGCCGTACCAGCGTACGGGCGGCGAAAGGGTCGCGCAGCCCCGTTCGCTTGAGCAGAAACTGTAGAATTGCGCCGAAATTTCCTCTGTCGAGCCAAAAAAAATCGGCATTTTCATTCACGATGAGAAATTTGGCGCGCAGCATCGCCAACAGAGCGAAACGCCACGGTCTCATGATGGCGTCGCCGGCGCAAAGCATCGCCGCAACCGGATGTCTCTCGCGGCGCAACGCCCGCAGCAGCGCCCAGCGCTCGGCAGCGCCGGCCGCATCGAGCGTGCGCCGGACCGCCGCGTCCTCGCGCAGTCCGGGCGGATTGTCCGGGAGGCAAGTCAGCAGGTCGATCGCCAAGTCATCGCCGAACGCCGCGCGCAAGCGGGGAATCAGGCGTTGGCATAGCTCCCGCGGTCCGCTTTCGATCAGCAGCACCCGCGTTATCGGCGGCGTCCGTTTTGTGAGCAACCACTTCACCGCGCTTGCCCCTGCATCACCTTGCCGCAGGCGCTTGGTAGTCCCGCAATTCGGCTTGCGCCCAGGCGGCGGTATCCCCTTCTCCCGCGGCCCGCGCCGCGCGCTCCAGGCCGATCAGCGACAAGGCGCGGCCGGGCGTCCGGTCGAGCGCGAGCTTGAACGCGCGCACGGCCTCTTGCGGGCGTCCCATTTGCAGCAATACCTCGCCCAGAAGCTCGTGAGACGGCTTGACCGGCAACGGCGGGCCGCCGCGGAATGCCATTTGCTCCTCCAGTCTCGTGGCCTGTTTCAACTTCTTGAGCGCTTCCTCGTCCTGCCCGGCAGCGAGCAGGAGCAGAGACTCCAATTCCAGCGCGGCGACCGGCAGCGAACCCGCCGCATAGCCCGAACCGTCCCCAGCGTCCGCCTTCGCTTGCAGCTTCGCGAGCCACTCGCGGGCTCCCTCCGTGTTCCCGGCGTGCAGCGCGCGACGGCCTTCGGTAAAGGCGTTCGCGCCGTAAGCGGCCGGCTCCAGCGCGTCATCGCGCACGGCAGCCGGGGCGGCGTTCCACTCGCGGGTTTCCACCAGGTAATGCGCGCGCATGTAAGCGTAATGCGCGCGGGCCTGCCGCGAGCCGTTGCGCGCCGCGTCGGCCGCGGCGATCTCCAGTTGCTCGCGGGCGTCGTCGAACTTCCCTTGCTGGAGATAGGCGTACTGCAGCCACCAGAGGGCATGGTAGCCGCGCTCTTCGGGACCCAACCCCTTGCGCGCAACGCGGGCCTCTGAAGAATTCCAGGAGTCGATGTTCGAAGAGACGCAATCCCGCCACATGCCGAGCGCCAGGAAGATATGCGACGGCATGTGCTGAGCGTGGGGCGCCGCGGGGGCGACTTTCGCGTAACGCCGCGCGGCGCGCAGGCCCAGCGGCGCGTGGATCGGATCGTCGTAGGCGTGGATCAAGTAGTGCAAGGCGCCCGGATGGGTCGGGTTCTCGGCGTACAGTTCCTCGGCAATCGAGGCGATTTTCATGTACGCGCGGAAGTCCCGCGTCCCCCCGGTTGTGCCGAACAACGAGACGGCATGGAACGCCGCGGCTTCGGGATCGTGCGGAAAAGATTGGGCAAGCCGCGCCATCGCCTCGGAGTAGCGCAGCCAACGCTCTTCCCGGCCGCCTTCGCCGAAAAGAGTCTCGACGGCCTGCCAATAGCCTTGCTCGCGGGCGTCTGCCGGACGGGTTTTACGGCCTTTTTCGAGGACGGCTCTACCTTCTTCCAACTCTTCCCGGCCCCATACGGGGCGGTAAAAGGTCAATGCCTCGCCCCAATAGGCCAAGGCGAAATCGGGGGCGGCGCGGCGCGCTTCGCGGAACGCCTCGGCCGCGTCGTCGTACTCGAAGCTGTGCAGCAGCAGAATGCCGCGCAGAAACGGCTTTTGCGCCGCCTCGGCGCCGGAATTGGGAAAGTCGAGAGTGCCCAAGTCCTGCGGGAAGGCCGGTAGCGTGACCAGGGACAGGAACAACGCGCTGCACAATTTCATAGCGCTTCTTAGTCTAGCGCGGGGTAGCCGGCGCCGCCCGGCCGCGTCTGCGCGGCCGCGGTAAAATCGGGGCATGGACAAAATCCGCTTCTACCAAAAACCCGGTTGAACCGGTTGCCGCAAGGCCAGGAGTTTCCTGGTGGAACGAGGCGCCGAGTTGGAGTCGATCGATCTCAACAAAGGTCTCAGCGTCGCAGCGCTCGAAGAGTTGATCGGCGAGCGCGACTACAAGCAATTCCTGAACAGCCGCAACGCGCTCTACCGCGAAATGAAGATGAAAGAGAATCCCCCGCCCCGCGGGGAGGCGCTGCGCTTGATGTCCGCAAACCCCAATCTGATCAAGCGGCCGGTCGCGGTTGCGGGGCGGAAACTCGTTCTGGGGTTCGACAGCGAGGCGCTGGAACGGCTGACGCGGCCCGTTCAGAAACTGTAGCGCAGGGTGAACTTGAACGTCCGGCCGTCGTTCAACGTGTTGGTGATCTGGCCGAAGTTGGCGAAGGCGATGCCGTTGCCCGGCTCGGCGAATTGGGGGTGGTTGGTCACGTTCAGTGATTCCACGCGGAAGAGGATCGACTGATCGCCCGAGAGCGCCCAACGCTTCGACAAGGCCATGTTGACGTTGAAGATGCCGTCCCGGCGGAAGGTGTTGCGCCCCAGGTTGCCCCGCGCGTCGGTGGGCCGCATGAAGCCGAACGCCGACTTGGGCAGCCGCTCGGCTGCCGTATCCGGGTGATCGATCGAACTGCCCAGGATCGCCGGGTCGAGCAGAATCGGATTGTCGTTCTGCGTCCCGTCGACGTTGCCGAAGCCCGGCGCGTCCGAGCCCGAGAGCACCGAGAACGGCGTGCCGGACTTGCCCAGAACGACCGTGCTGAGTTGCCAGTTACCGAACAGTTGCCGCGACCAACCGGCGAGCGCGGGAGTGCGGTAGCTGACGTTCCACAACATGGCGTGCGGCTGATCGAAATTGCTCAGCCCGCGCAGCTCTTCCTGAATCAAGAACTGGGACGGCCCCATGGTCTGCAGGCGGTTCGCATTCGCCGCGGTGTTGAGGTAGCTCCCGCCGAGATCGATCGCTTTGCTGTACCAGTACGACGCTTCGATGCCGAACCCCGCCCATTGGGGAATGCGCAGCCGGATTTTCGCCGCATCGTAGTAGCCGCGCGAGCCGTTGGTCACGTGCAGGATGTCGAAGACGGAGAGGTCGGGACGGCGCTGATTCACCGTCCGCGTCGTCTGCGGCGTCCCTTCCACCGGCCGCGCCCGGTTGAGGAACCACATGGCCAGCAACTTGTGCGAGCGGCTGCCGACGTAGCCCAATTCGAGCTTCCAATCGCGGGCCGGCTCCAGTTCCCATGAAAAGTTGTAGTTGTGCGTGTAGGGAGTCGTCAGATCGGGGGCGATCGCATAGCGGGTGGAGCGGGCGTTGCGGTCGATGTCGCTCGCGGCCACTCCGCCCAGCGGGTCCGCCAGGTCCGGGGCCTGGACATCGACCGTGACGTTTTGCGGCGGGTTCAGGCGGGCCTGGATGTAGGTCGCCGTGAAAATCTCGCCGTAATGAATGCCGTAGGACGAGCGCAGGACGCCCCACTGTCTCGGCAGCCGGTAGGCGAGGCCGAACCGCGGCGCGAAGTTGTTGCGGTCGGAGTCGTAAGGAACCTGCGTCAGACCGTTCACCTCAGTCGGACTCGTGACCGGCTCCCAGCGCAGCCCGACGCTCAGGGTCAGATTTTGAGTCGCCTTCCAGTCGTCGCCGACGTAGGTCTGGGTAAGCCAATTGCGGAACCCGCGGTGAATGCTGCCGATGGCGATGAAATAACGGCTCGGCCTGCCGAAGCGGAGATTCGTCACGCCGTCCAGGCCGAAATTGCGGCGGAAGACGAAGAGCCCCCGATGGTCTTGGAATTCCGCGCCGTTGACTTGGCGGCGTCTGACGGAGAAACCGAAAGTCAGGTTGTGTTTCCCCCGGACGTGCTTCGCGCGGGCGGCATAGCGGAATTGATTCTGCGCGCGGTACACCGGAAAGCGTCCCGGCGGCCCCAGGGAGGTGAGCTCGCCGCCGATGCGGATCCACGGCCCGAAGGAAGTTTCGTCGGGAACCAGCGCCGAGCCTACGCGGTCGAAGCCGGCCGTGAAATCGGTTGTCGTGGCGGGCGTCCAACTGCGGCTCCAGGTCAGGCGGGCTTGTTGGTTCTGGGTTGTTGTATTCGGGTTCTGCCCGCCGACAAGCTGGAAAGCGTCCACGCGCTGGCTGACGAAGTTGTAGCCGGCGGTGAGGCGGTCGCGGCCGCCGAGGCTTTGATCGAATTTGCCGGAGAGTCGGTTATTGTTGATATCCTGCGGCGCATTCGTATTGAGCGCGCGGTGGTTGATGTCGGTGCGGTTGGGCGCTTCGGCGGGAAACGCCGCCAGGATACGCGCGACCAGGGGCTGGAGACGGGGATCGTTGGTCAGCGGCGTGCGCTCGTCAAGCGACGGTATCAGCACGTTGCCGTTCACTTGGCCGCGGTTCTTGACCTGGCTGCCGTCGACGGTGAAGGCGGCCCCCTTCCAAAGCGGCGTGCTGACCGAGAAGCCGTAATCGTTCGACCGCGCCGGCTGCACTTCGCCGACCTGAAAGAACGAGCGCGCGCTGAAGATGCTGTTGTTGTGCGTCCAATACAGGTTCCCGTGGACGGCCGCGGCGCGGGCGGGCGGCAGGTGCAGCGGACGCGACGGGGGGCCGCCTAACTCGGCGCCCCAGTAGCTCTGCTCGATCTTCGAGTCGCGAACGAGCGTGGCCGTAGT
The DNA here is from genome assembly GCA_958295955.1 of uncultured Bryobacterales bacterium. GTDB lineage: Bacteria > Acidobacteriota > Terriglobia > Bryobacterales > UBA6623 > CATQHP01. The sequence continues at coordinate 1,276,066 of OY282420.1, forward strand.
GCCCAGCCGCTCGTTGAGATCGCGCAAGACGTTGTTGTCGATGAGCGTCAGGCCGAGATTTTCGTTGCGCCTGCCCTCGCCGCGTTCGCTGTCCACTTCGCCCAGCAGGTTGAGTTCCGTACGGTCGGCGGAAACTTCCGCAACCGCGGCCGGAGCGTTCGGGTCGGCCTCCTCGGCAGACGCGGCCCCATTCGCGGATTGCGCGGCCGGTTCCCGGTCCTGGGCGCAGAGCGGGGGAACGAACATCAACGCGGCAAGCGCCGCAACAACGGCGGCCGTCCGGGGGGCGCAGCCCGCAACCCGCGGCGGCCTTCCATCCTGTCCGCGTTTTACATTGGAAGCAGGCAATGCGGAAAGCTCTCTTTCAGGCAGCGACAAGATCACACTGAATAGGCGCACGCCCCCGAAACTTGGTAACAAAGACGCCGGCGGCGGCGCGGCAGCGCAATGCAGGCGGCGCGGCGGCGCAAACCATACGGCATTCCGTCACAAATCAAGCGGCCGCGTGCGTCGGCGGCGCGGAATCGCGCAAGAAGCGGGCAAGCCGCCGCTCGAGTTGCGCCGGGTCCTTGGTTTGACACTCCCAGATGACCAGGGTTCGCCATCCCAAGGCTTCCAGTTCCCCCCGGAACCGCCTGTCACGGCGGATATTTCCGTCGAGCTTTTCGTTCCAAAACTCGACATTCGTCGTCGGCCTCGCGGCCCGGCGGCAGCCGTCGTGACCATGCCAGAAACAGCCGTGTACGAATATCGCTTTGCGGTGTCGGGGCAACACGATATCGGGATTGCCCGGCAAGTCCTTTACATGCAATCGGAACCGATATCCAAGACGATGAACGACGCGCCGCACAACGATTTCCGGGCGCGTATTCTTGCCGCCGACCGACGCCATGCAGCGCCGCCGCTGTTGCGGAGTCAGCGTGTCCACGGCTACGCCGCCAAGTCAAGGGGCAGATCGCTGACGTCGCGCAAGCGCTTCCCGTCCACAAGGATCGCCAAAAGTTCTTGCGCCGTTTCGTCGCCCACCTCGTCAACCGAGGCGATCAACTCATCGAGGGCAAAATGGTACACGCAATCGATATCCCCCGTGCCAAGCGCCAAAGAGCCTAACCGCGACGGCATCGGCTCCGCGGTCACTACCGCGATGTGCGGGGCATGGCCCTTGCGGTTGCGAATGAGGTTGAGCGCTTCGGTTCTCGAGTTCTGACTGCGGTCGCTGCGAATCGTGTATTTGCATGAGATGCTTGCATGAAGAATCGGAGCGGAGCCGTTTACGGCGCGGAGCGGCGAGCGCAGCACGGAGCGGTCGTCCACCAACGGCGTCGCGCTATTGATGACGGAGTCGGGTTCCGGCGAGCGGGAAATTACAATATCCGGTTTGACCGTATAGTCGCCCAAGACGGTTCGCAGCACGCCTTTAGGGTCGGTTCTTGCGGCAAGAGAGAGCTCTGCAAGATGGGCGTACTGCGCGAATTCCGCAATTTCCGAGCCGCGGCGCAAATGCCATTTCCCCGGTCGAAGAGAGTCCAGCCGGTTGAAGCAATTGCTGAGGAACCCGGCAATCAGTTCCTCGAAGACTCTCCCGGCCTCTTGTCCCTTGAGTTGCTGCCGACTGCCGGGCGCGCCCAGTTTTTTGAGCACCCGCGCGGCGATTTTCTTGCTGACCTGACTGGCGGCGTCCGCGAAATTGGGGCTGTCCTGCGAGCGGTAGCGGATCAACCGGTTCAAAGCCCGGGCATGCAGGCCGCTCCGCTCATTGGTGAGGTAGGCGGACATGTCGATCAATTCCGGTTCCTCAAATCACGGCCGTCAGACTTGCCGCCACGGCTGCGGCGAGCTTCGGAGGAACGGCGTTGCCGATCTGTCTGGCAATCTCGATCTTGGTTCCTTGAAACCGAAAGTCGTCAGGGAAAGATTGGAAACGCGCGGCCTCGCGATGCGTGATCGGCCGATGCTGCGACGGATGCAGGTAACGGCCCTTCTCCGGTTTGAAAAATTCCGTGCGGATCGTGAACGAGGGGCGGTCCCACCACAGCCGTCCGAACAAATCCGTTCCGCCCTTCTTTTTTCGCACCCAGCACTCCGGCGTCAATTCAGGCGCCAATCTCTGCAGGTCGAAGCGATTCATGCCCTCTTGGGGAATCGCGCGGTAGCGTTTCTTGCTCAATGCGGTAGGGTTGCGCCCGAAGTGGATGTCGAGAGGGGGCGCATCGTCTCTGATCTCCGTTCCGACCGGCGCGGGCAAATCTCCGATGGCGTCGCGGACCGTTTTCCATGGCTGCGGGCTTGCGCAGAAGTCGAAAAGATTTGGCGCGGACCGGTTTCGCGGGGAGTAGCAACGTTTTTTCGGAGGGAAAGCCTCGCCGGGGTCGGCAACGCGGCTGCCCACGATAAACGCTCGCGTGCGCAATTGCGGAACGCCGTAATCGACGGCCGCGAGCTTCGCGGCGGCAACGCGAAAACCCAGGGCCTCGGCGCTCTCGACGATCTCGCCGCACTCCGGCGCTCCCAGTATTTGCGGCACGTTTTCCATCACGAAAGCGCGGGCGCCGGAAAGCTGCACGACATCCAGGAAGGGGCGCCACAACTGTTTTCGCGCATCCGAGAGGCGATTTTTGTTCAGCAGGCTGAATCCCTGACACGGAGGGCCGCCAATGACTACATCCGCTTGCGGGATTGCCTGCGCGTTGTTTTCGAGAATGGAAACGATGTCGCCGGGAACACAGTGGTTGCCGAAATTTGCGTTGTAGGTTGCCGCCGCGAAAGAGTTGGCATCGTTCGCCCAGACGGGCCGAAACGCCGCTTCCGCGGCATGGGTAAAGCCCAATGTCATCCCGCCGGCGCCGCAGAAGAGATCGATCAAGCGGTACTCCGCCAAGCTTGCCTCTCCATTTACGGCGCGCTGCATGGTTTCTATTTTATGCGCCGACCGGTTTGCCGCGATTCCATTTTCCACCGGCCGCGGCGGCGTCAGCCGCCCGCGTACACGGCTTCGGCGGCGCGGGCGGCGCCGCTCCCGCCGAGGCAGGTTTCCAGGGCTTGGAGCAGCAGCAGGACGTAATTGCGCTGCGACGAGACGCCCATCAGGCCGACGCGCAGGACTTTTCCCGTCAGCGGCCCGAAACCGCCCAGCACTTCAATCGAAAACTCTTCCAGCAGCCTTTTGCGCAGCGCCGCGTCGTCGACGCCCGCGGGCAAGACGGGAGTGTTCAGCGTCCAGAGGCGGTTCTCGGCGGCTACGTGCATGCGCATGCCCAGCGCCTCGATGCCGGCGACGAAAGCGCGGTGGTTGAGCCGGTGGCGCTCGAAGCGAGCCTCCATCGTTTCCAGCTTGCACAGGCGCAGCGCTTCCCGCAGCGCGTAGAACATGCTGATAGGCGTGGTGTGGTGGTAGCGGTGGGACGCTCCCCAGTATGCGTCGATCAGCTTCAGGTCGAGGTACCACGAGACGCAGGGGGTCTTGCGGGCGCGCAAACGCTCGAGCGCGCGCGGCGAAAGGGTCAACGGGGAGAGTCCCGGAGGGGCGCTGAGACATTTCTGCGTGCCGCTGTAGGCGATGTCGATGCCGTTTTTGTCCACTTCAACGGGCATGCCGCCCAACGAGGTCACGCAGTCACCGATCGTCAATGCGCCGACCTCGTGCGCAGCGTCGCAGATCGCTTTCGCCGGCTGGAGGGCTCCGGTGGACGTTTCGGCATGGACGAACGCGGCGATCTGCGGCTTTTCGCGCTCGATGAACGCGCGCGCTTCGTCGTCGTCAAAGACTTCGCCCCAGGGTTTTTCGAGGCGCGCCACCTCGGCGCCCTGACGCTTGCACATCTCGGTCAGGCGGTCGGAGAAGTAACCGTTGGCGAACATCGCTACCTTGGTTCCGGCTTCGACGAAGTTCATGACGGCGGCTTCCATGCCCGCTGTGCCGGTGCCCGAGACGGCGATGGCGCATTCGTTCTCGGTGCCGAAAACGTAGCGCAGCAGGTCGGTGGCGTCTTGCAAGACGCCGAAGAAATCCGGGTCCGTGTGGCCGATGATCGGCGCGGCCAGCGCAGAATAGACGCGCGGGTCGACCATGCTCGGGCCGGGGCCCAAAAGGATGCGGTGCGGTGGTTGGTAGAAGGCGGGCATGACTGGAAAAGAAGGCCGAGGCGGCGTATTCAGCGAAGAAAGGCCGGAATAATAGCCTAGCAGAGGATTTGTGCGGATGAAACCGTAGCAGGGCAGGGCGGCGCCTGTCTGCAAGCGCCGCGCAGGCGGCATCTATCGCAAACCCGGCGTCCCAACCCCAACAATCCGACTGTCCGCATACAGCCGGTGGTTCGTTATTCTATTGGTGCAAGCATAGTCCGAACGAACCGGCGGCAAACTCCTCGCGCCTCGGGCGAATGAGTGGAATTCATTTGCCCTACATGTCCCGCGCAGGCGAAGAGCGTAACCAATGAAGCTTTTGAAATTTGGCGCAAGGCGCTACCGCAGCTTGCGCGACGTCGATATCGAATTGAACAGCCTGAACGCGTTCATCGGCGCCAACGCCTCGGGCAAGAGCACGATCCTCGATGCCTTGCGCTTCCTGCATGAAGGCGTTCAGACGCGCGACTTTCACGGCCCGGTATTTACGCGAGGCGGCATTGTTCATCTCGCCTGGAAAGGGGAATCCGCGGACCGCATCGAGTTGGCGGTTCGTCTGGAAGAAGAAGGCCGGACTTTCGAGTGGTCATTGCGGTTAATCCGCGATGGACATGAGTTTTATGTCGAGGAACGCATCGACGAGTTGCCCCGCCGGTCTCCGCCGGTCCAAGTGCTCTACGCCAACCGAGGCGAGGGCTGGTGGTGGTCCGGCGAGAAAGGGGATCGCGTCAGGTTGAAACAAGCGCCGACGGCCTGCGCCTTGGCCGCAGCGGCGGCGGATGCGTCCTTCCCGGCCCGCGGCATTGCGCAATTCGTCGGCCGCTGGGGCTTCTTTGACCCGAATCCGTTCCTGTTGCGCAGGGACTGGAGCGGATTGGACTCCAGCAGGTTTGACCCTTACGGACGCAACCTCGGCGAGACGCTTTACAGACTTCAGCAATCGTCGCCGGAAATGCTGGAGAAGATCGTCGCGGCAACGCGGGAGGTGGTCGGCCTGCCCTCGGAGATTAAGCCGCGGGAGTCCGACGACCGCTTCTATTTTGTGCAGTTCGAGCCCGGGCTTCAATATCCCGTGCATCAAATGGGGTCGTCGAGCGGGACGCTGCGCATGTTGGCCCTGATGACGGCGCTTCTCGCGCAACCCGAGACGAACCTGATCGGCATCGAAGAACCGGAGAACTACGTCCATCCGACGGCTTTATCCGCTTTCATCGAGCATCTTCTGAAGGCCGGCAACCGGGTTCAATTCATGGTGACCACTCATTCCCCGTTGCTTCTCGATTTCCTGAATGAGCCGGCAGCGGTTCGGGTTGTGCGCCGGAGCGAGGGGCAAGGAACGACGGTCGAAACGTCAGGGAACATCGTGGGAGTGCGGAAAGCCTTGGAGGCGTCGGGATTCGGCCTCGGCGAATTCTACGAAACGCAAGGCTTTGGAGCCGGTTGACGTGACCAAGCGCGTAATTGTCATCGCCTCGGGCGAAACCGAACGGCGCGCGGTTCCGCACTTGGTTTCGCATCTGCAAGACAGCGGTGTCTCCGTAACCGATGTACGCATTCCGCCGCGGAACGGGGCGCTCAACGTGCAGATGGCGGAAAAACTCATCAAGGCGGCGTGGTATGCAAACGCCGATACGCCGCCGGACAAATTCGTTCTTCTCGTCGATGTCGATGGAGCGGACCCTGAAAAGGTGCAGCGGACATTCACGAACCTGTCCGAACGTTTAGGCCGCGAGGTCGGGGCGGCGATCATGTACGCCTATGCGCAATGGCATCTCGAAGCCTGGTATTTTGCCGATGCAGAGAACTTGAGAGAATACATCAAAAGCGCGCTTGGAAAGGTGGATACATCCAGTCCCGACCGGATCCAAAATCCCAAGCATCATCTGAAGCAGTTACTTGGCAGCCGAGTCTATACGGCGCGGGTTTCGGAAGAGATCGCGGAGACGCTCGATGCGCGAACCATCGCGCAACGGAGTCCCAGCTTCAAAGGTTTCTTGGACGCGGTCAGGAACGGATCGCGAGAGATCGACTGACGCTGAGCGCTTGACGCGACACGGTTCCTGTAGGGGACACGTGGATTGCGACGGCGCAGCGGCGCTGAGATTGCGATAAGTGGGTAATCGTGGTTATTCATGGGTAGTCGCGGACGTTTCGGCTCACACATTGGGAGTGGTATGTCCGCAAGCCGGTTCCGTGGTAATCTAGCGGGCTTGTGACTCGCCGGGAACTTTTATTGGGGGGCATTGCCGCCGCCGCCGGCTGCGGGGCGCGGGACAAGCCGGCCGCGGCGAAGCGGCCCAATATCCTGTTCGCTATTTCCGACGACCAGTCCTACATGCATACAAGCGCTTACGGCGACCCGGTCGTGAAGACGCCCGCGTTCGACCGCATTGCGCGCGAGGGCGTCTTGTGTACGCAGTCGTACACGGCGTGTCCGTCTTGCACGCCGTCGCGCTCGGCAGTACTGACCGGGCGGCAAATTTGGGAAATCGGCGAGGCGGGCGTTCTCTACGGAACGCTGCACCCGGAGCATCCGCTATTCACCCACCGACTGGCGGACGCCGGCTATCACGTCGGGTTCGTCGGCAAGCCCTGGGCGCCGGGGGACTGGCGGGCAGGCGGCCTGAGCCGCCGGCCGATCGGCAAGGAGTACGCCGGCCGCGCGGAGCCGGACCCTCCGCAGGGGATCGATACCCGCGACTACGCGGCGAATTTCGCAGACTTTCTCGCGCAGCGGCCCGCCGGCGCGCCCTTCTTCTTCTGGTTCGGCTGCACGGAGCCGCACCGTGATTACGACGTGGGCATCGGCCGACGCAGCGGCTTGAGCATGGCCGACGTCCCCGTACCGCCGTACTTGCCCGAAGCGCCCGAAGTGCGCTCGGAGATTCTCGATTACTACTACGAGATCGAGCACTTCGACAAGCATCTCGGGCGCATGAGGGCAAAGCTGGAGGAAATCGGCGAGCTCGAGAATACGCTGATCGTGGTCACTTCCGACAACGGCATGCCCTTCTCGCGGACCAAGACCACGCTTTACGACAGCGGCGTGCGCATGCCGACGGCGATGCGCTGGGGGAACCGCGCTCCCGCAGGGCGGGTGATCGACGACTTCATCGGTCATATCGATTTTGCCCCCACCTTCCTGGATGCCGCCGGACTCGAGCCGATCGCCGAGCACAGCGGAAAAAGCCTGCTGCCGTTGCTGGAAACGAACGGTTCCGGACGGGTTGAAGCCGCGCGCGACCACATTGTTACCGGCCTCGAGCGCCATACCTATTGCCGCGAAAACGGGGCGACATACCCGATTCGCGCCATACGGACGCACGATTTCCTCTACATCCGCAACTTCGAGCCGGACCGTTGGCCGACGGGCGGGCCGGAGTTCATTTCGTCGAACAAGGCCCCGCACGGCGATATCGACGACGGACCGTTCAAGGACTTCATGCTGCGCGAGGGCACGCGGCTCGACTTCCCGCGCGAATTTCAGATGGGTTTCGGCAAGCGCCCGCCGGAAGAGTTGTACGACTGCAACGCTGACCCGCATCAGCTTGCGAACGTGGCCGACGATCCGCAATACGCTGCGGTCAAACTCCGGCTGTGGACGCGGCTGGAAAGCTACTTGCGGGAAACGAACGACCCGCGGATCCGGGGCGAGGACCCCTGGCAAGCCTATCCCTATCGGCAGGTCGACGGCTTCGGGGCGACTTACAACGTCACCTTGTCGGACGAAGAGCGGGCAGCCGCGCGCGACCGCGGCAAGCACGCCGTCGGCCACGCCAAACCCGAAAAGTAGCAGGCGCGCGTCCGCCGGGGCCGTGCGCGGGGAACGCTCTAAAACCGCTTTTCAGAGTCGAGCAGGATGGTTACCGGGCCGCGGTTCGTCAACTCGACGTCCATCATGGCCTGGAACTTTCCGGTAGCGACCGTCAGTCCTTTGTCTCGCAAGCATTGGACGTAACGCCGATATAGCGCGGCGGCGCGTTCGGGCCGGGCGGCGGCGCCGAAGCTCGGACGGCGGCCGCGGCGCGCGTCGCCGTACAGAGTGAACTGCGAGACGACCAGGATTTCCGCGGCTGCGTCCGCGGCGGAGCGGTTCATCTTGCCCGTTTCGTCTTCGAAAATTCGCAGCCCGGCGGTTTTGTCGGCAAGATGCGCGGCGTCCGCTTCGCCGTCGTCTTTCGAGACGCCGAGCAAGACCAACAGCCCCGCGCCGATGGCGCCGGCCGTCTCGCCGCCGACCGAGACCTTCGCCCGGCTGACGCGTTGAATGACGGCGCGCATGGGCGCCCCTATTTTAGCGGAGAGGTCTTGGCGCGACTCCGCAGCGGCGGTCAGGGCCGGTTCGGCGCGACGGAGGCCAAGAGATCGAGCAGCGCTTGGCTGACCTTGACCGCCGCCTGTTTCTCCACCTGGTTGGTTCCGAGCCAAGTTTCGTAGCCGCCGAGCGCGTGCTGCTCGGGCGTCGGCAGGTATTTCTCCGCGCCGTTGGCCAACTCGATGACGAACGTCGGCTGCAACGGGCTTTTGCGTTTCAACTCCAGTCCGATTTCGACGAACGTTTCGAAAGGCAGCGCGGCAATACCCAGGTCGCCGATGCGGACGGCCTGCAGCTTGATGTCGGTAGTAGCGGGCCCTTCGTGGAGGTCGACGGCCCAGCGGGCATAGATATGCGGCCGCGCGTAGTCGGCGGGCGAAACGCTTGCCAGCAGTTTTCGGGAGCGAGCGTACGCCTCGCGGGTCGGCTTGCGCAGGGCCAACTGCAACTCGCGCTCGGCCATGGCCAATTCCATCCGCGGTTCGTAGTCGATCGTTCGACAGGCTTCGGCCACGGCATCGGCGACTTTCCGGGCAACCCTGCGGACTTGCTCGAAAGGCTCTCGCCGGGGCCGGGGCTTGGTGAAGTCGATGTTGTTGACGTCGCCGCTGGCGCCGTTGGAGAGAATGCCGACGAAGCTTGCGGGAGCGCTCAGTTTTTGGGCTATCGCGGCGGCGAATTCCCCGAAGTAATCCGCCGAGACCTGGCCGGGCGGGATTGCTCCCACGTAGTGCAGTGAGTAATTTGCGAGCAGGGCGAGCGGCTCGCCCCCGGCAGTGCGAATCGAAAGAACGGCGACCTGCGGGTCGGTCGGGCCCGCCGGGCGTATCAGGTTCGGGTCGGCGCGCGGCGGATTCATGCGCACGCGGTCGGTTACGCCGCCGTAAGGGTCCGGGGGGATCGCGCCCTCTTTCATGAACCAGCGGCGGTTGAAAACTTCGTCGGGAACCGCGGTCAGCGCCCAGCCGATTGCCGCGGGTTCGAGGCGGGCATGGGCGCGCGCGATCGCATCCGCGATCCCTTGGATCAGTTGCTCGGAATAGAGCGCCTCGTTTGCGGTATGCGCCTCGGCCTCCGGGCCGCGCAGCCCGACGCCCGGAGCGGGCGGCGGGGCGGTGTGCGTGTGGGTCGCGGCAATCAGCATCCGGCTCGCCGGCATGCCGGTTGCCTTGCCAGCGCGGGATTTGGCCTCGTCCAGAACGGAGCGGGGGATGTAGCAGCTATCGACCAGCGCAAGGGCAAGTTGGAGCGAACCGTCGTCGAGAACCAGCGCGCGAGCATGGAGCGGGTCGTGAGCGCTCTCGGCGGGGCGGTAGCGGAACGAGCCGACCATAGGCAGCGGCCACGCTTGCGGGGTCACATCGACGGCGGCCGCGCCGGCTCGAAATTCCTTCTCCGGCGGGCCGCCGCACGAAAAAACAGCCGTGCAGCACAACAGGGTCAGGAGGGACGGACGGCGCCGGGCGTTATTTTCCATCGGGCATCTCCAGCACCAGCGGTTTGGGGTTTTCGATCCGGCCCTCAGGGCGTTGACCGGCGCCGGGGCGGCCGCGGTCGCCCAAGTCTTTGCGGGCTTCTTCGGCGAGTGCTTCGAGACGGGCGACGATTGCGGGGTTTTCGGCGGCAACGTCGCGCTCGCAACCGATATCGTCAACCACGTGGAACAGCAGCGGCCGGGGCGCCGCGCCTTTTTCGAGGTGAGGATGGCGGTCGAAGCTTTCCAGAGCCAAGAACAACTTCCAGGGACCGCTGCGCACAGCCTGAAGCTGATCGCGCTCGTAATAGTAGAAGACCTCGTGGGGCGAGCGGGCGCCTTCTTCGCCTAAAATCACCGGGGCGGCGTTGCGCCCGTCGATGCGGCGGTCCGCCGGCAGCTCCGCCCCCGCCCAGGCGGCCAGAGTGGGCAGCAGATCCATGGTCGTCAGCAGTTCGTCGGAGACCGTATTCGCGGGGATTTTCCCCGGCTGCCAAGCGATGGCCGGCGCCCTGAAAGCGCCTTCGGCAGTTGTATAGCCGCGGCCGTAGAGGGGTCGATTGCTGCCGCGGGCCGGCGAGTGCGGGTCGCGGGACAGCGGAGCGCCGTTGTCGGAGGTCCACAGCACGAACGTATTTTCGGCGAGGTCGAGCGCGGTCAGCTTGTCGAGGATGCGGCCGGCCGACCAGTCGAGTTCTTCGACGGCATCGCCCCACGGCCCGTTGCGGCTCTTGCCCCGGAACGCCTCGCCGGCAAACGGAGCGGGCGTGCTGCCCGGCATGGCCTGCGCAAGATACAGGAAGAACGGTTTGCGGCGGTTCGCTGCGATGAACCGCAGCGCGCGCTCGGTGTAGCGTTTCGTGAGCAAGTTGCGGTCGACCGGGGCTTCGATCACCGTCTCGTTCTCGACCAGGGGCAGGGGCGGCCAAGCGCCGCGCCTGAAACGTCCCCGGTTGCGGGCGCCGAGCGCCCGGGTCATGTCGTCGCTGTAGGGAATCCCGAAAAACGAGTCGAAGCCCTGGCGGGTGGGCAGAAATTCGGGCTGATCGCCCAGATGCCACTTGCCGACGATCGCGGTCGCGTAGCCGCGCGTCTTGAGCGCTTCGGCGATGGTGATCTCATCCGGGTGCAAGCCGTAGGGAGAAACCGGCCGCAAGACCTGACCGTCGCGGGGATTCCAGTGCATGCCGACGCGCTGCGCATACGCGCCCGTCATGAGGCCGGCGCGCGACGGCGTGCAGACTCCGGCGGTGACGTAGAAATGCGTGAACTTGCGGCCTTCGCGGGCCATGCGGTTGAGTTGCGGCGTGCGGTGAAGTTGCGAGCCGAACGGCTCAATATCGCCGTAGCCCAGGTTGTCGCAGACGATCAGGACGAAGTTCGGCGGTTGCGCCGCGGCCGGGACAACGGCGGCCAACAAGAGCAGCAAAGGCTTCACGAGAACGCCTTTTCAATGACCGCGCCGCCGAAGTCGGTCAGCTTTTCGTGGCGGCCGTTGTGCAAGTACCACAGTCGATGCTGATCCAGTCCGAGCAGATGCAGAATCGTCGCGTGGAAATCGCGCATCGAGCAGCGCTCCTCGACGGCGTGCAGGCCGAGCTCGTCCGTCGCGCCGATGACCCGGCCGCCCTTGACGCCGCCCCCGGCGAACCACATCGTGTAGCCGTGGGGGTTGTGGTCGCGTCCGTTGCCGGATTCCGAGGTGGGCAGACGGCCGAATTCAGCTCCCCAGATGACCAGCGTCTCGTCGAGCAGGCCGCGCTGCTTGAGATCGCCCAGGAGAGCGGCGATGGGCCGGTCGGTGTGTCCGGCCATCTTTTCGTGGTTGGCCTTGAGGTGCTTATGAGCGTCCCATTGCATGCTGATGGGGCCGCCGCCGGAATAGATCTGAATGAAGCGAACGCCGCGCTCGACAAGTCTCCGCGCCAACAAGAGGCGGGCGCCGAAGTCTCGCGTGCGCTCTTGCTCCAGGCCGTATTCGCGTTTGACGCGGGCGCTTTCCGCGGCCAGGTCGACGGCTTCGGGCGCGTGGGACTGCATGCGGAAGGCCAACTCGTAGGAGGCCACGCGGGCGGCCATCTCGCTGTCGTATTCGGCGCCGTCGAGGCGGTTCATCTGCTGTAGAAAATCGAGCATGCGGCGCTGGCGCCCGGCGCTCATCGCTGCCGGGCGCTTGAGATCGAGAATCGGGTTCGGCCCCGGGCGGAGCAGCGTTCCTTGATAGACCGACGGCAGGAAGCCGGGGCTCCAGCAGGACGTTCCGCCCTCGGGAGTGCCCTCGGGCTGCGGCATGACGACATAGGCCGGCAGGTTCTCCGATTCCGCGCCCAGGCCGTAGGTCGCCCAGGCGCCGATGCTCGGGTGCGTAGCGAACAGGCGGCCGTTGTGAACCTCGTACATCGCAGGCGCATGAACGACGCTGCGGGTGAAAAACGAACGGACGAAGCAGATGTCGTCCACGTGGCGGGCGACGTGGGGAAACAACTCGGAAACGGGCAGGCCGCTGCGGCCGTAGCGCTTGAATTTCCACGGCGTCCCCAGGATGGGGGCGGAGCCGTCGGTGAACTGTCCGCCTACCTTGCCGAAGCTCTCGGGCATGGGCTCGCCGGCCAGCCGATTGAGCGCGGGCTTGGGGTCGAACGTGTCCATCGAGCTCGGCGCGCCGACATTGAAGATGAAGATGACCGACTTGGCCCGCGCTGCGAAGTGCGGAGCCTTGGCCGCCAGAGGGCTTTCGGCACGCTTGGCGAGGCCGCCGCGCACGAGCAAATGCTGTAAGGCAAGAGCGCCGAAACCGTTGGCCGCGCCGCGCAAGACACAGCGGCGGGAGACTTGCGCGTTCCATCCGAGTTCCACGGCAGACATCCTCTACGGTCGATAAACGAATTCGTTGCGGTTGAGCATGGCTAAAGCATAATCATCGAGCCGGGCTTGCCCGCCGGTCAGAAATTCTTCGGCCAGGCGGCGCTCTTCGCTGCTCGGCCCGCGCGCCAGGGTCCATTGGTAGGAACGGTCGACCAGGCAACGGACGCCGCTTCCGCATGAGGCCCGCAGCCGCTCGGCAAAGGCCCGCGACTCGGTTTGCATGAACCGGCCGTTGAGCATCGAAAGGGCCTGCAGGGCGTGAGTCGAGCGCGAGCGCACGGCGCACGACGTCATGGCGTCGGGCTGATCGAAGTTGGCCAGAAACGGCAGCCGAACCGTGCGCCGGTTGAGCAGGTAGAGACTGCGCCGGCGGTGCTGAGCCTCGTCGGGCGTGACGGGCCACAGGTTGTCGGGCTCGGCTTCGGTGAAGATCAGATCGTAAACTTCCCGCTCGATGGGAACGCGCACCGGTTTGCCGCCCGCAGCGCGGTTCAATCTGCCGGACGCCGCCAATACGCTGTCGCGAATCGTCTCGGCTTCGAGCCGCCTGCGGTTGGCCCGCCGGTAGAGTTCGTTGTCCGCGTCGGCATCGCTTCCCGCGGCTGTCTCCGCGGCCAGGCGGTAGGCGTTCGAGAGCACGATCATGCGGTCGATCGCCTTGACGCTCCAGCCCAGTGCGATGAACTTGCGCGCGAGGAAATCGAGCAGCTCGGGATGCGTGGGCATGCCGCCGAGCAAGCCGAGGTTGTTGGGGTCCGGCGCGAGGCCGCTGCCCATGCGGAATTCCCAGATGCGGTTGACCATGACGCGGGCGGTCAGCGGATGCTCGGGGGCAGTCAGCCAGCGGGCGAGCGAAGCCCGGCGGCCCCGCGCAGACTGCCCGGCATCCACGCCGAAAGAGCCGAGCACGGCGGGGAAAGCCGGGGCGACGAGTTCCTGCTTGTGCCGGTAGTCGCCCACCTTGAGCACGTGCGTAGGCGGAGCTTCGTCCCTGTTCGCGACGGCGAAAGCGGCCGCGGCCGGGTCGGGGCGTTCGAGCTCGAGAGCGTGCATGCGCCCGCGCAGCTTGCGGCGCCGGGCCTTTTGCTCGTCGGGAATCAGCGCGACGACCTCGTACCACATGGGGGAGATCTGCTTGCGCGCCTCTTCCGCCAGCCGCCGCTGCTCTTCGCCGCGGTCTCGCTCGGGAGTGTCGAGAGCGGCGCGGAAATGCGGCGCAAGCTTGGCGCGCTTGATCTCCATGGCTTTTTCGCGGTACGGCTCTTCGATTTGCTTGAGTTGCTTGCGGACCGGGACCAGACGTTTTTCGTATGCCTTGACCGCCGCCTCATGCTGCAGCAATGCGTCCGTGGAAGCCGTGTTCCGATCGGCCGGGTCGGTCGCCGCGAAGAATGCCTGCAGGCGGTAGTAGTCGGCCTGCGCGATGGGGTCGAACTTGTGATCGTGGCAGCGGGCGCACTGCACGGTAAGCCCCAGGAAAACCTGCCCCACGCCGGCGGTCATTTCGCTCAGGACTTCCTGGCGGGACTCTTCCTTGTCCTGGTTGCCGCCGACGATATGGCGCGGCCCCGCGCCGTTGAAGCCGGTAGCGATGAGGGCTTCGACATCGTGCGGAAACAACTCGTCGCCGGCAAGCTGTTCCTGGACGAAGCGGTCGTAAGGCTTGTCCGCGTTGAACGCACGGACGACGTAATCGCGGTAACGCCAGGCATGTTCCCGGTAGCCGTCGCGCTCGAAGCCGTCGGTGTCGGCGTAGCGCGCGACGTCCAGCCACTTCAACGCCCAGCGCTCGCCGTAATGGGGGGAGGCCAGCAGGCGCTCGACCAGATCGGCGTAAGCTCGCGGCGAGCGGTCGTCCAGGAATTGCGCCGCTTCTTCGGGAGTCGGGGGAAGCCCAATGAGATCGAGATAGACGCGCCGCAGCAGCTTTTCCTTCGAGACGGGCGGCGCAGGCTGCAATCCGGCCGCCGTTAATTTGGCGAGGATGAAGGCATCGACCGGCGTCCGCACCCAAGGCGAAGCCGTTGCGGGCGGCTGCGGATCGGCGATCGGCTGAAAAGCCCAGAAGCCGCGCACCGCTTGCAGCCGCCGACGCTGGTCCGCAGCATCGGCGGCCTGCGCCGCAGCCGCAAACGGCAGCAACGCGGCGAACAGCACGGCAATGCGCGCGCCCGGCACGGTTCCATTATGCCAGTGAATCGTGGATAGCAACACCGCCGGTCATGGGCGCGCCCTCTACTGAAATTTGGCTTCGGCGAACTTCCGGGTCGCCTTTGGCGCGAACGCCGCGGCGAGCGCTTGCCGTGACGATCGTCCGGGAACCCGGCCTTGCCGTTGGCCGCGCGGAGTTCTTCCGCAGTCATCCCGCGGCGCCCGTCACTCCACGGCAACGGTGACGCCGGCTTGACTCGCTCCGCCGCTTCGGCGCCAAGCCCGAGAACAGCACGCCGTCCGCGGCTACCTCTACGCCGCCGATGCTTACCCGCGGGCGCTGCGGCGTGCGCCGCAGTTCTCCCGTCGGCCGCCCGAGGCGCGTTCCGGCTGTTCCCGCGCCTCGGTCAACCGCCGAGGAACGTGGAGAGGGCAATGAAAATGCTGAGCAGGGTGAACCCGACCCCGATCATCCAGCGCAGCGAAGATATCTCGCGCTGGAGCGCATCGATGCGGGCGTCGGTCGTGTCGAAGCGAGCGTCGATCGTGTCGATGCGGGCGTCGGTGGTGTCGAAGCGGGCGGTCATGCGGATTTCCAGACCCTCGATGTCCTTGCGAATGTTCTCTCCGGAAACGGCGCGGATGTCCTCCAGAGCCTCATGCACCGTGATCGGGTCCTGCTAGATCTTGGCGAAGAGGCGCAGCAAGGCGTCGTGCTTCGGCGGTTCGCTTGGAGTCATGATTGCGCCTGCCATAGTTTACCTTCCCATTCTACTCGCACGGGTCTGTAGCGTCTCCTCGACCCCGCGCTGCAACCGTCGGCGGCCGTATGCGGCGGGCCGCAGCGCGCGTCTTCAGGATTCAAAAAAAATCCTCCACATCTTGCATGCAGGTCGTGAACGTGTAATCGGGAAGGCTGTCGAAAAAGATTTTTCCGTAAGCCTGTTTCAGGATGCGCTTGTCGAGCAGCGCGAGCAGCCCGCGGTCCGCTGCGCTGCGGATCAGCCGCCCGAAGCCCTGCTTCAGCGCCAACGCCGCCGCGAGCGCCGGCAGACTCGTCGGCCGCATCGACGAGCGCTTGCCGTGACGATCGTCCGGGAACCCGGCCTTGCCGTTGGCCGCGCGGACCTCTTCCGCAGTCATCCCGCGGCGCCCGTCACTCCACGGCAACGGTGACGCCGGCTTGACTCGCTCCGCCGCTTCGGCGCCAAGCCCGAGAACAGCACGCCGTCCGCGGCTACCTCTACGCCGCCGATGCTTACCCGCGGGCGCTCCGTCGTGCGCCGCAGTTCTCCCGTCGGCCGCCCAAGGCGCGTTCAGGCTGTTCCCGCGCCTCGGTCAACCGCCGAGGAACGTGGAGAGGGCAATGAAAATGCTGAGCAGGGTGAACCCGACCCCGATCATCCAGCGCAGCGAAGATATCTCGCGCTGGAGCGCATCGATGCGGGCGTCGGTCGTGTCGAAGCGGGCGTCGACCGTGTCAAAGCGGGCGTCGATCGTGTCGATGCGGGCGTCGGTGGTGTCGAAGCGGGCGGTCATGCGGATTTCCAGACCCTCGATGTCCTTGCGAATGTTCTCCCCGGAAACGGCGCGGATGTCCTCCAGAGCCTCATGCACCGTGATCGGGTCCTGCTCGATCTTGGCGAAGAGGCGCAGCAAGGCGTCGTGTTTCGGCGGTTCGCTTGGAGTCATGATTGCGCCTGCCATAGTTTACCTTCCCATTCTACCTGCACGGGTCTGCAGCGTCTTATCGACCCCGCGCTGCAACTGTCGGCGGCCGTATGCGGCGGGCCGCATCGCGCGTCTTCAGGATTCAAAAAATTCCTCCACGTCTTGCAGGCAGGTCGTGAACGTGTAATCGGGAAGGCTGTCGAAAAAGATTTTTCCGTAAGCCTGTTTCAGGATGCGCTTGTCGAGCAGCGCGAGCAGCCCGCGGTCCGCTGCGCTGCGGGTCAGCCGCCCGAAGCCCTGCTTCAGCGCCAACGCCGCCGCGAGCGCCGGCAGACTCGTCGGCCGCATCGACGAGCGCTTGCCGTGACGATCGTCCGGGAACCCGGCCTTGCCGTTGACCGCGCGGATCTCTTCCGCAGTCATCCCGCGGCGCCCCGTCACTCCACGGCAACGGTCACGCCGGGTTGACCCGCTCTGCCGCCTATGGCGATGAGCGTCTCGCCGCCGACCGAGACCTGGCCCGGCTGACGCATTGAATGACGGCGCGCATGGGCGCTTCATTTTAGCGGAACGGGTTTCGGCTCGGTCAACCCGCCGGCGGTAACCGTTTCCGCCGGCCGCGAATTCAATCAACCCGCATCAATCACGACAACAAGAACTATTGCGAAGGCAATAAAAACGGCAGTGCAGGCTTTGGGGTTCTTTTCAATGATATCCAAAATACGGTTGACTATGGAAAACATAAAACTCTCCTTGTTCAATGTTCCGTATCGGAATTTTCTTCTTGTTCATTCGACGACCCGACTTTCATATATCCCATTGGCGGCTTGCATTGGCAGCCGGGGCACTTACAGTCAGGGCATTCGCATTTGGAGCATTCGCAGCCAGGAGCTGCGCCTTCTCTTGCTGTTTCATTCTTCTTCCATGCACGGTGCCCGAATATCCGTACTGCCCAGTAGGCAATAAAATTCACGACGCGTACGCCATTGACATTCGCCCCGATTTTTTGGAAGAGTATATCCCAATCTTCCTTGCATCCATTACACCGGCATACTGTTCCAGTTTCTTTCCCTGTCTTTTCATCGATGACGATTTTCCACAGAAAGCCACAGCGGTACGCGAAATCGTGTACAAGCGCCGGAATCAAAAGAAGCCCGCTGGGGTGTAGGAGCACCCAGAGAGGACGAGGGATGGACGCTCCATCGAATACGAAGCCCTTGGGAACGATTATCTTTACCTTTCTACATTCGACGCAACAATTCTTAGGTAGATCGTATTTCCAATGTTCCGCGAGCCGCCATCTTCTTACCGAGTGCATCCAGACCATAAGTCCGTGCCTTGCAGTCGGAATCGGCACGGGTTCGAGCTTCGGCATCGGTATCTTATTCGGCTTGGCTTTATCCATTAAATTGAAACAGTTACAGATCAATCTCGATGAAAAGTAAAAGAAAGCGGCTACATGGATGAGCACAAGGATAAGCATATAGACAACGTGAACAGTCACAGTTATGCAATTTATTAAAAACATGGAGACATCCACTTCATGGAAAGGGTTTTCGAATACATGGAAAAAATCGATGAGTTTATAGAAAATTTCACGCATGAATTCAAAGTTTGGAAAGCATAAAAAACATAAAAACAAGACGATGGCCAGCAGTGTCCAAACTACGTTCAAGAAAGTGGGCCGCGTTTTGCATTCTTCATGTTTCGTATCGGTCATCGTTGTTACAACCTCACTGCAGCCGCCGAACGGCGCCGAGCTGACCGGGAGTAGTGGAGGCGTCCGGCGCCACGCTAAAGGGGTGGTTCAGTTGCGCCGCAACAGCCGCACCGCCGTCTCCGCCGTAGCCGAGCGTCCCGTCGCCCGCCACCGTGGTGATCACCCCCACAGCGTCCACCTTGGGATACGCTGGTTGCCCCACTCGGCGATGTACAGGTTGCCCGCACCGTCCAGCGCCACGCCGCGGGGGAGAACAGTCGCGCCGCCGTCCCCGTCGCTGAAGTTGGGACTCCCCGCGACCGTCTCGATAACCCAGTCGTCCGCGGGCTGCGCCCCGACAACCGCTACAGACAGCGCGGCGAGGATGAGTGCAAAGCAAGACCACCTGAGCGGAGCGGCGACAGCGGATGACTTGAAGCAGAGAAGAGAGCCAAGAACTCCGAGTCTGAGCAGGGAGAGTGAAGGGCGAAAAACGGAGAACGCGCGGCTCATTCGCAACTAAGGTATTCCATCCGCCGGCGCCTTGTCACCTGCAAAACGCGTTGACCGGATTTTTTCACGGCCGGCGCGGCGCAAGACACTTCCGCCGCGAACTTTCATCGGCCCGCGGCCCGCGCGGGCAACTTGACGGTGCTACAATTCTGAGTCGCGGCCGCCCCGCAGCGGCGCGCGGCGTTTACCGTCATTGTCGAGGGGAGAAAAAATTCGATGAATACCAAAGCCTTGGCCGCGGAACTGGTAGGGACCTTTACGCTGATCTTCATCGGCGCCGGCGCCGCGCAAATCAGCAACGACCTGACGGCCGTCGCCTTCGCGCACGGCCTGGTCGTGCTGGCGTTCGCCTATGCCTACGGCCCGATTTCCGGCACGCATATCAATCCGGCGGTGACCATCGGGCTGCTGGTCGGCGGCAAGATCAAGGCCGGCGACGCGGTCGGCTATATCATCTGCCAGCTTATCGGCGGCATTCTGGGGGCTTCGGCCCTGGCTTTCGTGCTGGGCGGCCAAGCCGGCGCCTTGGGCGCCACGGTTCCGGCGGAAGGGGTCGGCACGGGGCAAACGTTCGCGCTCGAGATGATTTTGACCTTCTTGCTGGTCAATACGATCTACCACACCGCCGTCAGCGGCAAGGCCGGCAATTTCGCCCCCATCGCCATCGGCCTCACGCTGGCGTTCTGCATCATGATGGGCGGCCCGCTCACCGGCGCTTCGCTGAACCCGGCGCGCTCGCTCGGGCCGGCGCTTTTCAGCGATGCGCCGAACGCCTTGTCGTCGCTGTGGATTTACTGCCTCGCCTGCCCGCTGGGCGGCGTTCTGGCGGCCTGCCTTTACAAGTTCCTCGGGGACGAGGAATAGGGCGGGCAAAGCGCCCGAACCGAAAGCAGCGCCATGGCGGGCTTCGTTCCAGCGGCGCAGTTGTCGGCGAAGCCGGTCGTGCCGGAGCATGCCAAGACGCTGCCCAACCCGGCCGGCAAGCGTCCGCCGTGGTTGAAAGCGCCTGCGCCTGTCGGCGAAAACTACCGCAGTCTGAAGCGGACGGTTACGGAGTTGGGGCTGCATACCGTGTGCGAAAGCGCGGCCTGCCCGAACATCGGCGATTGCTGGAACCGGCGGACCGCGACGTTCATGATCCTGGGCAACGTCTGCACGCGGCGCTGCGGGTTTTGCGCGGTGCGCAAAGGCGCGCCCGGCAAGGTCGATTACGACGAGCCGCGGCGCGTCGCCGAGGCGGTTGCGCGCATGGGGCTGCGCTATGCGGTGGTTACGAGCGTCAACCGCGATGACCGCAAAGACGGCGGCGCCGAGTTGTTCGCGCTGACCATCGCCGCGATCCGGCGCCGCGTTCCCGGCTGCCGCGTCGAAGTGCTCGTGCCCGATTTCCAGGGTTCTCACGCGGCGATGGACATCGTGCTCGCGGCGCGCCCGGACGTGCTCAACCACAACACTGAAACCGTGCCCCGCCTCTACCGCGCGGCGCGCATCGGCTCAGACTACCTGCGCTCGCTCGATATGCTGCGCTACGCCAAGTCGGCGGCGCCGGATATCCCCACCAAATCGGGCATCATGCTGGGCCTGGGCGAGAGCGGCGACGAGGTTCGCCGGCTCATGCGCAACCTCAGAACGCGCCTCGTGGACATCTTCACGATCGGACAATATCTGCGGCCCTCGCCCGATCATTTGGCGATCCGCAAATTCTACAGCCCCGCGGAATTCGAGGCTTTCAGGGAATTCGGCGAGGGCTTGGGGTTCAGCCGCGTCGAGGCGGGAGCGCTCGTGCGCAGCTCGTACCACGCAGACGCGGGAGGCGCCGCCGCGCTCGCAAGCATCCGCGGGCGTTAACGATCACCAAGTGAAGCCGCCGGCAGCGCCGCGCTCCGGCTTGTAGTCGGGGAGAATCGGATAGTCCTGATTGAGTCGGGCATTGAGCGTCCCGGCCACTTCGGGAGGCCAAACATCCTCCCGCGGCTCCTGATCGGTTTTGGCGTCGAAGGCTGTAACGTGCTCGAACCGGTAAGGGCATTTCCGCGGCAGGATGCCGTCCCACTTGCGGCGCAGTTCTTTGCGCGAGAACGGCTCTTTGCGCGCGACCAGACGTTTCTCGTCGTACATGGCCAGACTTTTGAGGGCGTAGCGGCGTCCGCGTTTCCATGCCCCGGCGAACATCTCGGCGTACTGTCCCTTCAGTCCCGGATTCTTGTCTATGAGCTCCGCCATCTCATCCCGGAAGTTCTCGATCTCCTGCGACCAATGCCGCAATACCCATTCGGTAGAGTGGTCCCAGTAGTGGATCTTCAACATGTGCTCGATGTCTCGGGCGCAATAGGCTTCCCAGTCATGCTTTTGCGCTAATCCCAAGTCTTCGATCTCTTCGATTACGTTGTCCCAATCAACGGCCTCGAAGTCACGGCGCTTCAGCGCGTCGGCCTGCTGCATTGACCAGGAGTAAAAGTCTCGCTCGTAGAGGCCGTTAGGCCGGCGGTCTTGCCGTGCTTCGGGGCTTGGAGCAAGCGTTCCCATTGCATTTCTCCAGTGATCATTAAAGCACTTCTCTTTTCGCCGCGCCGCGCCGCCGCGCTCGCAAGCATCCGCGGGGGTTAACGGTTCCCGTAGTTCTTTTCGTAGTAAGAGCGGTATTCGCCGGAGCGGACGCGGTCGATCCAGGCGCGGTTGTTGCGGTACCAGGCGACCGTGACGGCCAGGCCGTCGTCGAAATCGACTTGCGGCTTCCAGCCTGTCTCGGCTTCGATTTTGGCGCTGCTCAGGGCGTAGCGGCGGTCGTGGCCCGGGCGGTCGGCGACCGCCGTCATTAGCGATTCCGGCTTGCCGGCGGCCCGCAACAGGCGCTTGACGACCTCCAGATTCGGCAGCGCGCAATTGCCGCCGACGTTGTAAATCTGGCCGGCGCGCCCGCGGTCGATCGCGGCGTGGATGGCGCGGCAGTGATCGTCGACGAACAACCAGTCGCGGACCTGCCGTCCGTCGCCGTAGATCGGCAGCGGCTTGCCGTCGAACGCATTGGAGATCATCAACGGAATCAGCTTTTCCGGAAACTGATAGGGGCCATAGTTGTTCGACGCCCGGGTGACGATTACGGGCAGGCCGAACGTCGCGTAGTAGGCAAGCGCCAGCAGGTCGGCGCCGGCCTTCGACGCCGAGTACGGGCTGGAGGCGATGAGCGGATAGCTTTCGTCGGCTTCGGCAGGCGGCTCGATGCTGCCGTAAACCTCGTCGGTGGAAATATGCATGAAACGCCGCGGCCGGAACTCGCGGGCGGCTTCGAGCAAGACGCCCGTGCCCATGAAATTGGTCGCCATCGCCTCCTCCGGCGAGAGAATGCTGCGGTCCACGTGGGACTCCGCGGCGAAATGGACGACAACGTCAGGGCGGAAGCGCTCGAAGCCGGCGCGGACGGCCGCGCCGTCGCGGATGTCCACGCGCTCGAAGCGGTAGTTCGGCCGGCCGGCGGCCGCGGCGAGATTTTCCAGGTTGCCTGCGTAGGTCAGGGCGTCGAGCGCCAGGACTTCCGCCGCGTCGACCGTATCGAGCGTCAGGCGCACGAAAGCCGAGCCGATGAAGCCGGCGCCGCCTGTGACCAGATACCTCACTTATGCTGCGTTTCCCAATCGTAGGCGAGGGCCTCATGGTCATGGGGGATGCGGCCTTCGTCTGCCGGGTCGTAGTGTTTGTCGGTAACGTAAACGAGCATTGCAGGCTCGCGGCCGACGACTTTATAGCCGTGCGCCACGCCCGGCGGGATCAATATCCGCCAGGGCCGCAACTCGCCGACGTAGAACGTGTTGCGGACGCCGAAAGTCGGCGAGCCGTCGCGCAGGTCGGCGAGAGCGACCTGGAACATACCCTTGGCCGGCGCCCACAGGTCGGTCTGGCGCACGTGGTAGTGGAACGCCTTGATCGTTTGCGGATAGCTCAGCGCAGCGGACACCTGCGTCGATTCCGGCGGAAACCGCGCGGCCAAGCCCTGCCCCATGCGCACGACTTCCAGAAAATAGCCGCGGTCGTCGGGCCATAGAGGGTGCGGTTGAACGCGCGCGCCGGCGATCAGCCCGCCGTCGTCGTGCTGCAGGACGACCTTGCCGATGCCGCGTTCGCAGCGGGGCAGCCGGACGACGATGCCGTCCGCGGATTTCAATATCTCGCCGGCGCCCGGCTTGGGTGTAACAACGTTCACGGTTACCAGTGTTAGGCACGGCGGCGGCCGCGGTCAAGCGGTGCGCGAGGACGCGTGATTTGGGACCAACCAGGGACATGTGATATGGGACCATGACCGCTATGCGAAGGAACCCGAATTAAAGCGAATGAACGCGAACCGCGCCCTGCGGCGCGGCGCGGTCTAGGCCGCAATCAACTTGGCGCGGCCGGCTGCCCACAATGCGACGTAGGGTTCGAGGTCGCGCATCATCGCGGCGAACTGCGCGAACGTAAGCGATTGGGCGCCGTCGCTCCAGGCGCGTTGCGGATCCGGGTGGATTTCGACCATGATGCCGTCGGCGCCGACCGCGGCCGCGGCGCGCGTCAACGGCGGAATCAAGTCGCGTTTTCCGGTCGCGTGCGCGGGGTCGAGAATGACCGGAAGGTGGGTCATCTCGTTCAGCACCGGGACGGCGTTGATGTCGAGGGTGTTGCGCGTTGCGTTCTCGAAGGTGCGGATTCCGCGCTCGCACAAAATGACGTTGGCGTTGCCGTGCGAGACGATGTATTCCGCGGAAAGCAGCAGTTCCTTGATCGTCGTGCTCAATCCGCGCTTGAGCAAGACCGGGCGGTTGGTGGACGCGCCGATTTCTTTCAACAGCGGGAAATTCTGCACGTTGCGGGCGCCGACCTGCAGCACGTCGGCGTACTCGGCGACGAGATTGACGTTGGCCACCGTCATCACTTCGGTGACGACCTTGAGCCCCGCCGAGTCCGCGGCGTTGCGCAACAGCTTCAAGCCCGCTTCTTCGAGGCCCTGGAAGCTGTAAGGACTCGAGCGCGGCTTGTAAGCGCCTCCGCGCAGGAACTTTGCGCCCGCAGCGGCTACCGCCTCGGCGCAGGCGTTGATTTGCTGCTCGGTTTCGACCGAGCAAGGCCCCGCGAAGACGGCAAACTCGCTGCCGCCGACCGTGGCGTCGCCGACCGCGACGACGGTGCGCTCTTGCCTGACCTGCTTGCTGACAAGTTTGTAGGGCGCGGAAATCGGCACCGCGCTCTCGACGCCTTCGGCCGAACGCATCGTTTCGATGCCGTGCGTGACGTCTTCGACGCCGACGGCAGCGATGACTATCCGCTCGTCGCCCTGAATCGAGCGCACCTGGAAGCCCATATCTTCGATACGGTTGCAGACTCGCTCGATCTGCTCTTTCGTTGCCCCAAGCTTCATTGAAACAATCATGCGGTCACCTGAATCTTTCGCGTGAAAAAAGAAAAACCCACTCTGCTCTCGAGTGGGCGCCAAGCAGCAGTTTGACGGACGTTACGCCGCTCGGCCCGGATTATAGGCCGTAAATCGGAACCATCGGCAATAAGCGTAAAACAACATCGGCGCTATTGCAATTGTCATTTCTACCACGTTCGCCGGCGCGTGTCCAGCGGAAACGGCGCAGTGTGCGATTTTTCGTACAAAAGCCGGCGCGAACCGACCTTCGATTCGCTACCCGGCTGCAGGGTTCATAATGAAATCTCCGCTTCTCGGAGAGAACGCATGCGGCCCCATCCGCCGAGCAGGAGAGAGCGCCGGTGACGACTCCGGCCGCCGTCGAGCGCGTTCGCCTGGGCGTCGCGGGCATGACTTGCCAAGGCTGCGCCGGCAGGGTCGGCGCAGAACTCCGGTCCGTGCCCGGAGTGCGCAGCGTTCAAGTCGATCTGGAAGGCGGCGCGGCGGACATCGAGTTCGAGCCGGGCAAAGCCGGACTCGCTGACCTGAAGCAAGCGGTGACCGGCGCGGGCTACCGGGTCGGGACTGCGTCCGCGAGCGCCGCGAACGGGACGGCGGCCGGCGGCGGCCCGCCTCCCGCGCCAAGTCCGCAACTCGACCAGGCCGTTTTCACCATTGAGGGCATGACCTGCGCCGGCTGCGTCGCGGCCATCGAAAACGCCGTCTCGTCGCTGGACGGCGTCGAGCGCTGCGAAGTCAATCTCGCGAACCGCTCCGCGCGCGTCCGCTTCGACGGGACGCAGACCGGCCCGGCGGCGGTCTTCGCCGCCGTTCGCGCGGCCGGCTACGAGCCGCGGGAACGCGGACGGAGCCGCGCCGAAGAGGATGCGCAAGGCGAAGGGGCGGCATTGGCGCGGCGCTTGCGGGTTGCGGCGGTCTTCACGCTGCCCCTGCTCGTTCTCGCCATGACGCACGGCTTGGCCGATTTCCCGGGCAGCCGGTGGGTCCAACTGGCTTTGACTTTGCCGGTGCTCGTTTACGGGGGCGGCCCGTTGTACCGGGCCGCCTGGCATAGCGTTCTCCGCCGCCGGGCCGACATGAATACTCTCGTAGCAGTGGGGACGGGCGCGGCGTTCGCCTACAGCTTCGCCGCCACCGTCCGCCCCGAGTGGGTGAGCGGGCAGGCGTCCGCGCCGGTTTACTACGAAACCGCGGCGGCGATCGTCACGCTGATCCTGCTCGGCCGGGCGCTCGAGTCGCGGGCGCGGAGACGGACCTCGAGCGCGGTGCGCAAGCTCATGACCCTGCAAGCCGCCGTTGCCAGGGTCGTGCGCGGCGGCGCCGCAATGGAGGCGCCGGTCGAGCAAGTCGTGGCCGGCGATACGCTGATCGTCCGCCCGGGCGAGAGCCTGCCCGTGGACGGCATTGTTCTTGAGGGCCGCAGCGCGGTTACCGAGTCGGCCTTGACCGGCGAGAGCATGCCGGTTGACAAGCAACCCGGGGACCGCGTCTTCGCGGGAACGTTGAACGGAACGGGCTCGCTGACCTTCCGCGCCGAAGGCGTAGGGGAAGAGACGGTCCTGGCGAAAATCATCGCCTTCGTCGAGCGCGCGCAAGGGACGAAAGCGCCGGTCGCCCGCCTGGCGGACCGCATCGCGGCCTACTTCGCGCCGGCCGTGCTCGCCGCGGCGGCGGCAACGTTTGCCGTCTGGTATGCGCTCGGCGGCGGAGACCCGCTGCGCACGGCTCTGGTGAACGCCGTCGCCGTGCTGATTATCGCCTGTCCTTGCGCCATGGGGCTGGCGACGCCCACGGCGATCATGGTCGGCATCGGGCGCGGCGCCGAACAGGGCATTCTCATCCGCAACGGCGCGGCGGTCGAAGCGGCTCACGACGTGCGGGCGGTCGTGCTCGACAAGACCGGCACGCTGACCAGCGGGAAGTTTGCAGTCACCGACGTCGCTTCGTTCGGCGATTTGACCGATGAGCAACTGCTCGATACGCTGGCCGCAATCGAAAGCCGCTCGGAGCATCCCCTGGCGGCCGCGCTGGCCGCGGCGGGGTCGGGGCGGCGCGTCGCGGTCGAGGATTTCGAGGCGCTTCCGGGGCTGGGCGTTCAAGCGCGCGCCGCCGGGCAAGCCTGGCTTGTCGGCAAGCCCGGCTTGTTGGCCCAACGCGGCCTCGATTGCCGTCCGGCGGCGCAGGCGGTCGAGCGCTTCGCCCAACAAGGCAAGACCGTGGTGCTGGCCGCGAGAGAGCAGCGCGTGGTCGGGGCGGTGGCCTTGGCCGACGGAGTCCGCGAAGACGCCGCCGCGGCGGTCGCAGCTCTGCGCGGGCGCGGCATCGAGACGCTGATGATTACCGGCGACAACCGCTTGACCGCGCAGGCGGTAGCCGCGCAAGTCGGCGTCGAAGACGTGATCGCCGAGGTTCTTCCCAATGAGAAAGCCGCTTGCATCGCACGGCTGCAAAACGAGGGGCGAACCGTGGCGATGGTCGGCGACGGCATCAACGACGCCCCGGCGCTGGCCCAGGCCGACGTGGGCATCGCCATCGGCGCAGGCGCCGATATCGCCATCGAGTCCGCGGATATGATCCTCGCGCGCAACCGGCCCGGCGACGTCGCGGCCGCTCTCGAATTGTCGCGACTGACGATGCGCACCATCCGCCAGAACCTGTTTTGGGCGTTCGCCTACAACACGCTGGGCATTCCCATCGCGGCGGGGCTGCTCTACCCCTGGACGGGGATGCTGCTGTCGCCGGTTCTGGCTTCGGCGGCAATGGCTTTATCCAGCGTTTCGGTAGTGACCAACAGCCTGCGGCTGCGGCGGGCGCGCCTGGGTCGGCCGGGATAAGCAGCGCCGGCGGCGAAAGCTAGAATGGGAGTTTGTGTCTGAAATCGGCGTTGGCATAGTTGGGCTCGGCAATGTCGGCAGCGGAACGCTTCGCGTCCTGCACGAAAACGCGGAGTCGATTGCGGGCAAGCTGGGCTTTCCGCTGAAAGTCCGGGCGATCTGCTCGCGGAGCATCGACGAGCAGGCGCCCGGCGAAGCGGACCTCCATCCCGAAGCGTTGCGCACGCGCGATTGGCGCGAACTGGTCGCCCGGCCCGACGTGGCCGTCGTCGCCGAGCTCGTCGGCGGGACGACCGCCGCCAAAGAGATCGTCGAAGCCGCGATCGCCGCCGGAAAGTCCGTCGTCACCGCCAACAAGGAGTTGATCGCCGAGTCGGGAGCCGCGCTGTGGAATCGGGCCGCGGCGGGCAACGTGCGCTTGGCGATGGAGGCCGCGGTTGCGGGCGGCATTCCCATACTGACGGCGTTGCGCGAGGGCATCGCCGGCGACCGCGTCGAGGCGCTGACGGGCATCCTCAACGGGACTTCGAATTTCATTCTCACTGAAATGGAGCGCCGGGGCGAGCCGCTCGGCGCAATCCTGCAAGAGGCGCAGGAATTGGGCTATGCGGAAAGCGACCCCAGCGCCGATATCGACGGTTTCGACGCCCGCTCGAAATTGGCCATTCTGGCGGCGACGGCCTTCGGCATGCGCATCGCCCCGGAGCGCATTCCCGTAGAGGGCATTCGCCGCATCGGCCCGATCGACTTTACCTACGCTGAGCGGCTCGGCCATACCGTGCGCCTGACCGCCTCGGCGCGCAGCGGCCCCGACGGGCTGCGGCTGCGGGTCGGCCCGGCGCTGATCCGCAAGGATACGATCTTGGCGAGCGTGATGGGCTCGTACAACGCGGTCTGGGTTCGCGGCCGACACGGAGAAGACACGTTCTACTACGGCCGCGGCGCGGGGCCGGCGCCCACCGGAGTGGCCGTGGTCAGCGATTTGATGGCGGTCGCCCGCGAGATCGGCTCGCAGGCGCCGGGCGGAGCGTCTCCGTTCGCCCACCGCGCCCTCGTGGAGTGCGCGCCGGCGCCCGCCGGCGCCGAGGAACTCCGGCACTACCTGCGGTTCCGCGTGAGGGACAGGCCGGGCATCATCGCCGCGTTGGCGGCGATCCTGGCCGAGCATCGAATCAGCGTCGACGCCGTGCTGCAAGAACCCCGCTTCGACAAGAAGAACCTGCCGTTCGTCATCACCGTCGAAGCGGCTCGCCGCGACGCCATCGACGCCGCAACCGCCCAAATGAGCCGCTTGGATTTTCTGCTCGAGAAACCGCTGGCGCTGCCCCTGGAAAGCGGCTTGGCGGCGCATTGACCGAAGCCATATAGGAGAAACGCAATGCCTCTCGACGATTTAGTCGGCGTGATTGAGACGCTCAAGGAGCGTATCCAGAGCCGCCGTTCGGATTTGCAAGCCAATGAAATCCGTACCCGCATGGCGCTGATCGACCCGCTGTTGACGGCGCTGGGCTGGGATACGGGAGA
Organism: uncultured Bryobacterales bacterium; assembly: GCA_958295955.1. Taxonomy (GTDB): domain Bacteria; phylum Acidobacteriota; class Terriglobia; order Bryobacterales; family UBA6623; genus CATQHP01. The sequence continues at coordinate 1,304,635 of OY282420.1, forward strand.
CCCTGCGCTGGTGCTACCGGAATATGACTTAAAGGGCCAACGCGCCGATTACGCCTTGCTGAAACCGGACGGCAAGCCGGCCGCATTTGTGGAAGCCAAGAAATTGGGCGAATCGTTGGCATCCCACCGGATGCAGATGGTCAACTATGCCAACTTGGCGGGCATTCCCTACGCCGGATTGACCGACGGCAACTATTGGGAACTGTATCGAGTATTCGATCAGCGGCCGATCGAGGAACGCCGCATCGTGAACGTATCCATTGCCGAGAAGCCGGTCTATGAAAGCGCGTTGCAACTGCTGCGGCTCTGGCGGCCCAACATGGCGTCCGGGCAGCCGCTACCGGCAGGAGAGCCGCTTTTTACGAAAGAGCCGGCAGTCCCGCCGAATCCGCCGCTGCCGATTCCGGCCGCGCCGAATGCGTCAAACCAAGTGACGCTCGGGGCCTACGATCCCCAACAGGCAAGCAAGCCCCCGTCCGCAATTCGCTTTCCCGACGGCAGCGCCCGCGACATTCGTTATTGGTGGCAACTGGCCGCGTTCACCGCCGAGTGGCTGTGGTCGAAAGGGCGGCTTACAGCGGATCATATTCCCTGTGGATTGACCAAGGGGACTTACATACTCAATACCGAGGCCGTACACCCATCGGGCAAACCGTTCTTGAACCCGCGGACGATTAACGGAATGCCGTTTGCTATCGAAGCGCATGGCGACAAACGTCAGAGTGTAGCCAAGACCAAATTTCTGATGGAACGCTGCGACGTCAACCCCGCCGATGTGCATCTTGAGGAACAATCGGAGCAAGCGTGAATTGCGAGGACATCCGAATACCATGTCGATAGGAAAAAGTCTGCGCATGCGGCGTTTGCTGGGGCGGGGCCGCGCCGTGATCGTCGCCCTGGACCACGGCAACGCGGCGGGCGTCGTGCCCGGACTCGAGAACCCCGCCGCAGTTGTCAAGCAGGTCGCTCGGGGCGGGGCGGACGGCATCCTCGTCACCCCCGGAGTCCTGGAGCAGGCGCTGGATCACGTCGGCAACCTTGCCGTGCTGCTGCGCATCGACGGCTGCGTGAGCTCGTTGGGTTCGGGGCCGATGCGGCTGTTTGCAGACATGGAGCAGGCGGTCGCGCTGGGCGTCGACGCGGTCGTGTTGAACGCGACGCTCGGGGCCGAGCACGAATCGTACGAGTTGGAAAAAGTCGGCAAGGTTGCCTCCGCCGGCCGCAAATGGGGCCTGCCGGTGATCGCGGAGATGCTCAGCCGGCGCATGATGATCAATCACATGGACATGTCGGGAACGGGCGCGGACACCCTGCCCGAAGACATTGCCCAAGACGTATCCCTGGCCTGCCGGATCGGCGCGGAACTCGGCGCGGACGCGATCAAGACACGCTATCCGGGCAGCGTCGAGGACTTCCGCGAAGCGGTCGCCGCCTGTGGGCGTCCGGTTCTGGCCGCGGGCGGCCCGCGGCGCGGGGGCGGCCTGCGCGCCGCGCTGGAGGTAGTCTCCGAAGTTCTGCAATCCGGCGCCTCGGGAGTGATTTTCGGCCGGCAAATCTGGCAGCACCCTGACCCCTTGGAGGCGCTGGAGGCGGTCATCGCCGTGGTGCATGAAGGCGCAACCGCCGCCGAAACGCTTGGCGGCGCCCGCGGCGGGTAGAATTCAGGCGTGAGCGGGTTTCTCCTGACGCGGCGGCGGCTTGCCGCGCTGCTGTTCGCCGCCAACGCCGCCCGGCAAGCGGGCCGGGCGCAGTCGCCGCTCGGCTCGATGCTGTGGGACTACATCAAGGAGTACTTGCGCTTGCTCGACGAGCGGCGCGCGCAGGCGCTCGCGGCGTTGCAGTCCGAGGAGGACTTCGCCAAGCTGCGGTCGCGCGTGCGAGCGCGCCTCGCCGAGATGTGGGGAGCGTTTCCTGAGCGCACTCCGCTCAACCCCCGGCAGGTCGGCCTGATCGAGCGGGACGACCACGTTGTCGAAAAGATCGTGTTCGAGAGCCGCCCTCAATTTCATGTCACGGCCAATCTTTACCGCCCCAAAAATACTGCCGGCAAGCTGCCGGCCCTCGTCTTTCCCTGCGGCCATGCGGCCGGCGGCAAGGCCGGCGAGACGTATCAGAAATTCTCGATTCTGATGGCGCGGCAAGGTTTCGTCGTGCTCACTTGGGACCCGCTCGGCCAGGGCGAAAGGCTGCAACTGTGGGCTGCGCAAAAGCAGGCTTCCGCCGTCGGGCCGGGGACGGCGGAGCACCGCGTCCTGGGCAACCAGTGCTACCTGCTGGGCATGAACCTGATGCAGTACCGCGTTTGGGATGCGGCGCGGGCGCTGGATTATCTGCAATCGCGCCCCGACGTGGACGCCGCGCGCATCGGCATCGCCGGACAGTCGGGCGGCGGCATGACCGCGCTGCAATTCGCCTGCTTCGACGACCGCCTCAAGGCCGCGTTCCTGTCGTGCGCCGTGGCCACCTTTCGGCACAAGACCGAGGCCCTGCTGATCGCCGACCCGGAGCAGATCTTGTACGGGACGCTGCGCTACGGGATCGACCATCCCGAGCTCCTGGCGGCTTTCGCGCCGAAACCCTTGCTGGTCGGCGCGGCCATTCGCGATTTCGTACCCATTGCCGGCGCCCGCCGCACGCACGCCGAATTGGCGCAGGCGTACGCAAAGCTCGGCGCCCCGGAAAACCTCGGGTTGGTCGAGACGGACGCCGAGCACGCCCTGAACCGCGAGTTGCGCGAGGCCGCCGCCGGCTTTTTCGTCCGCGCGCTCGCCGGACGCAACGAAACGGTCAAGGAGGAACCGACGCAACCCGCGCCCGCGGCAGAGCTCTTCGTGACCGCAACAGGACAGGCCGCAACGGCGTTCGCCGGCAAGACGGTGCAGGACTTCAACGCCGAGCGCGCCGCCGCCGCCGCGCCGCAATTTACAATGCCCGCGAACGCCGACGAATTTTCCGTGTACAGCCATGAAATCGCCCACCGCATCCGGGAGATCACCAGGGTCGGCGCGTTCAAGGCCGAGCGCGGCATCGAAGTTCCGGACCGCATGTTGGACGCGGGGCCCTTCGCCAAGGGCGCGGCGTTCGTGGTCGCCGACCGGGGCAAGGACGATGACGTCGTGCGCAGGAATTATATCGACGCGGTCGTAGCCGCGGACTACCAGGCGATCGGGCTCGACCTGCGCGGGTGGGGCGACTCGGCGGCCTTCATCCCCTCCATCCTGCCCCGGTTCGATTGGGACGATTTCTTTGCCTACCGCTCGTTGGAGTTGGGGCGTCCGTTGTTCGGGCAGCGCCTGAAAGACCTGTTGGCGACGGCGCCGCGGCGCACCGACCGCCGCGGATGGTACGTCGTAGGCGTCGGCATCGGCGGCCTCGTTGCGGCCCATGCCGCCGCGCTCGACCCGCGCATCCTCGGCGTAGTGAGCATCGACGCGCCGCTCTCGTACCGCTCGCTCGTGGACGACCCGCTCGCCGAACAGCCCGTGAGCGCGTATCTGCCGGGAGTGATCGGAGCCTACGAAGTCCGCGACGCATACGCGGCCCTGGCGCCCAGGCCGCTGCTGATCGTCAACCCTCAGGACGCGCGGCGGAAACCGGTAAGCGCCGCGGCCGCGGGGGAGGAATACGCCTGGACCGCGCGGATTTACGAGTTGCTGGAAGCGCCCGCCGGCGTGACGGTCGCCTCCGGCCTGAGCCGCCGGCAGACCCGCGCAGCCCTGGGCAAGTGGTTTTCCGCCCTTGAAGGTTAAGGTTCTTCGCAACCGGAGAGAAGCCGTGCAGCGTACCGATTGGTTGGCGCAGGTCGTTGAGGAAGTCGTCGAACCCGAGCGCAGGATTTGCGACCCGCATCATCATCTCTGGGACCGCAACGGCAGCCGCTACCTGCTGGACGAGTTGCTCGCCGACACCGGCAGCGGGCACAACGTAGTCGGCACGGTGTTCGTCGAGTGCGCGAGCATGTATCGCGCGGACGGCGAAGAAGCGCTGCGGCCGGTCGGCGAAACCGAGTTCGCGAACGGCGTCGCGGCGATGTCGGCGAGCGGCGGCTACGGAGATGCGAAGGTCTGCGCCGGCATTGTCGGCTTTGCGGACCTGCGCCTCGGGCCGGCGGCGGGCAGAGTGCTCGACGCGCACCTGAACGCGAGCTCCCGCTTTCGCGGCATCCGCCATGCGGCCTCCTGGGACGCCTCCCCCGAGGTGCGCAACTCGCACGCGAAGCCGCCGCCGGGACTGCTGCTCGACGCCGAGTTCCGCCGGGGATTCGCCGAGTTGGGCAAGCGCGGACTGAGCTTCGACGCCTGGCTCTACCATCCGCAGATTCCCGAGCTGACCGCTCTGGCGGCGGCGTTCCCTGACATTCCGATCGTCTTCGACCACTTCGGCGGCCCGCTGGGAATCGGACCCTACGCGGGCAGGCGCGACGAAATTTTTACGTTTTGGCGGTCGGCGGTCGCGGAGTTGGCGCGCTGCGAAAACGTCTATGCCAAGTTGGGCGGCCTGGTCATGCCCATCAACGGTTTCGGCTTCCACAAGCGCGCGCTGCCGGCCTCTTCCGACGAAATCGTTGCGGCGACCGGGCGCTACTACCGCCACGCGATCGAGGTCTTCGGCGTCGAACGCTGCATGTTCGAGAGCAACTTCCCGGTGGACAAGAGAAGCTGCTCGTACCGCGTCTTGTGGAACGCCTTCAAGAAGCTGGTAGCGGACGCCTCGGCAAGCGAGAAAGACGCCCTGTTCCACGACACGGCCCGCCGCGTTTACCGGATTTGACGACGCGGCGGCTGCTCTGCGCTTGCGGATGGGTTACAATTCCAACGGGCGGTTTTTTATGCAGAGGAACCTGAATCATCCTCCGTGGCGCGTTCCGCTTTCGCGGCGCGAGATGCTGCGGCGGACCTCCGTCGGCTTCGGGCTGACGGCTCTTGCCGGGCTTATGGCCGATCCGTCGTATGCGTCCTCGACCGGCGGCGGCGCGGCGCAAGTCCCGCATTTCGCGCCCAAGGTGAAAAACGTCATCTTCGCCTACATGTCGGGCGGCCTCTCGCATATCGACTCGTTCGATCCCAAGCCGCGCCTGCAAAAAGAAGCCGGCGAGCCGATGCCGTTCGAGACGGCGCGGACGATGTTCAATCAGGACGGCAACATCTGGCCCTCTCCGTGGGAATTCCACAACTACGGCGAGGCGGGGATTCCGGTCAGCGATCTGTTCCCGCACATCGCCGGCTGCGCCGACGACATCGCCGTCATCCGCTCGATGACCGCCCGCTTCATGGAGCATGCCCAAGCGAACTTCTACTTTCATTGCGGGCAGCCTTTCACCGGCTTTCCTTCGATGGGCGCCTGGACGACATACGGGCTGGGCGCCGAGTCGCAAGACCTGCCCGGATTCGTGGTGATGGGCAGCGGAGGCATTCCGCTCGGCGGCATCAACATGTTCAGCAGCGGGTTTTTGCCGGCGGTTCACCAGGGTTCGTTCCTGCACCCGGATCAAGAGCAGCCCCTGGCGAACGTGCGGCCGCACGAGCCCGATGCGCGGCAGCGCCGGCGGCTGGCCTTCATCCGCGAGATGGACGAGGGGTTTTTGGCGCGCGCCGGAGAGGACGCCCAGGTCGAGGCGGCGATCCGGAACTACGAGACGGCGTACCGCATGCAGTCGGCGGTGCCCGAGCTTTGCGACCTCAGCGGCGAAACCGAAGCGACGCGCAAGCTGTACGGCCTCGATTCGACGCACCCGCCCAAGCAAAATTACGCCTTGCAATGCCTGACGGCCCGCAGGCTGATCGAACGCGGGGTGCGCTTCGTCGAGTTGACGATGGTCAACGGCGGCAACAAGGGCAGCATGTCGAACCCTTGGGATCAGCACACCGACTTGATCTCCGGCCACACCGGCAATGCGTTTTCAGTGGATCAGCCCGTCGCCGGACTGCTCAAAGACCTCAAGTCCCGCGGGCTGCTGGAGGAAACCCTGGTCATTTTCTCCGGCGAATTCGGCCGCACGCCGTTCGTTCAGGGCACGAACGGGCGGGACCACAACCCCTACGGATTCAGCCTGTGGCTGGCCGGCGGCGGCATCAAGGCGGGAACGATCTACGGCGCGACCGACGAATACGGCTACAACGCGGTCGAAGGCATCCGCACGATCCACGACCTGCACGCAACCGTTCTGCACCTGCTGGGCATCGACCACGAAAAGCTGACCTACCGCTTCGGCGGGCGCGACTTCCGCCTGACGGACGTCCACGGCCACGTCATCCACGAAGTGCTGACGTAAGGGTTCTTGCGCCGGGCGCGCGCCGGCAGTCCGGGGCTGCGACGCTAATCGAAATCAGCGATGACGGGACGGTCGTCGATCCGGCGCAGCAGGAGTTGCTCGATCGATCCGAGCGGCAGCGCCGCAAAATCCCCGCCCGTATCCGCTAATTTTTCCCGGCGTCATTCCGTCGCAAATCATGTGGCAAACCGTCGCAATTCAAGTGGCCGCGTACAGCCGGGGTTCGTGGGGGCGGTGCCTTTTGGATGGCCCGAAGAGGCGCCCCGCCGTCCGGATCAAGGCCATTTCCGAATCGCGCAGGGCGAATGAGCGCGCTGGCAGTGGGAGCTAGTCTATAGTGAAGGCCAGCTAACGGTGTTAGACTATAAGATCATGAGTTCCGAACTGATCGGCATTATGACTGTGGGCGTGGCGATAGCGGCGCTCCAGATGTTAATTATCAAGAGTTTGCGCGAGGACATGTACAAGCTCTCTGCTGCGTTAGGCCAGCGCGTCGGCACCATGGAGCAGTGCTTGGCGAAGCTCAAAGAAATGGTTGAGGCTTGTTCAACCGCCGCCCCCAAGTCGAAACAGCCCTCAACACTCATCGGAATTGCGAGGGAAACATTGCTAGCCGACTGCTACAGATATCACGGTGGTTCCCACCGAGTCGCCATTGTCCATTGTCCCAAGATATTTGGTGATCGTCTCGGTCATTTATCGCAGGATGGCAAGCCAGATTCGTGGGCACTACGGGATTTTGTCACCCGTCAGATAATCCGAAACAGCCCCTCGTCGAATCACGCATCATCGAGTCACACGCTAGCCCAGATCGAAGCCACTGTTACATACTGTGAGCCTCCGCCGTTTCACTCGATTGAACACGTCCAAGATTGGGAACTCTACCTGCGTTTGCGATCATATGCTGTATTGAGGACTTTGCATTGCGGAGATCCCAACCCAGCGTTTGGCGACTGGAAAGATTTACCATGACGGACGATCCGAAAAGACCGCCGCCAACACCGCCCCAATTCGCCGGGCGGTGTCTGTGAAATGCTGGACCTCTTCGGTAGCCAGCACGCGGTCAAGGATATCACGCTCCCGGTATGAGAGCCATTTTTTGAGGACCTGGTAGCCGCCGAGCTTGTAGCGCCAGACGGCGGCGGGGACGTTGCGCCAATAGGCGTTGCCGTTCAGGTACGCGTCGAACGTCGTCTCGCCTAGCGCGGGCAGGGCATCGCCCAAGGCGGCGCGCTCTTCCGGTGTGAACGAGCGCTCGACAACGCGGCCTTGGCCGGGCATGACCGCTTTGCCCGCTCCGTAATGCCCCCAACCCGCCGTCAGCGCGAAGTCATCGCCGGTCATGTTGCGCCCTTCCCGGACGGCGGGCACGGCGACAGCGGCGATTTCCGGACGCAATGCGCCTTCGGTGACGCCCGGCGCGGGCGTATCGGGATCGAGCAGGGCGGCGAGTTCGCGGCCCCGCGCCGCCGAGCGGGCGAGCGCTTCCGCAGCGCCTTCGGCCTCGCCCTCGGGCCAACCGGGAAGCGGAATGCGCGGCCAACCCATGCGCAGAGCTCCGGCATTGGCCTCGCGGTAAGCGGGGTCGTGCAGCACGGCAATGACATGGTGGAACAGGTCCTCTACGCCCAGCCCCAGGCGGTCGAGATAGCATTGCGCCGCACGAGACAGGTTGGGTTCGCGCGGCGCGCCGAGGCCGTCGTTGCGCAGCTGCATTGGGATGCATGTTGCGCCGCGGTCCATGAGATCGAGGCAACCGATATGTGAAATGACTTGCGACGGCGACCATTCCCGGCGCGGTTTCTGCTGTGTAACCAGCCACAGATTCCCGTCAAACACATGCGGCCTGTAGTCGGGACGCTTCTCGTCGAGCAACTTGGTTTCCTTCTCCCAATAGAGCCAACGGTTATCGAACGGCCGGTAGGCGTAGCGGACGAAGCCGGCCTCAATCGGGCCGCCGCGCGCGAGCAGCTTCTCGCGGACCGCGGGGGCGGCGAACCGCGCCGTGGTCTTCATGGCTGACGGATAGCGCCGGGCGATTTCCTCATGGCTGAAATCCGCATTGAAGTAATCGGCGACCCGCGCCTTGAGCCTGTCGAGATCGACATCGACGAGAAATCCGTCGCGGCTGGTCTTGACCCCCGGAAACGACCGCGGGAACAGGTCGGGCAGCGCCGGCCGGCCGAACCAGCCCTTGCTTGCCGCCACCGGCACGAACGGCAGCCCGAGCGGCAGCTTGGGTTCAATATCGTCATACAGCGCGCCCGGTTCCGCCTCTGCCGACTTCAGCAGTTCCTCGCGCTTGGCCTGCCCCCAAAGATGGCGGAAGCCGACCGTTTCGGCGGGCGCGTGATCGGCCTTGCGCACCAGCATCGCGACGGCGGTTCCGACCTGGATGCCGACCGGGTCGCCTTTCGTCGAAAAAATGCTTGGGTCCGGCGTGCCGTCCGGCGCGATCTTGCCGGTCTTGTACTTGTCGCCGTTCAGGCAGTCGATGCGGATGGCGTCGAACGCCTCAAGATAGCGCTCCCTCATGCCCGTGAACGACAGCCCGTCGAGCCAGGAATAGTTGGAGATGAAGCAGACCACGCCCCGGCCCGTCTTTTCGGCGATGCGCCGCTCGGCCATGCGGAAGAAGCGGACATAGAGATCGTTCAACCCCTGCCCCTCGGGCCGCCGCACGCGCTCGGTTTTGCGGTAGGCTTCCGAGAGTTCGCGTTCTTCGCCTACCGCCATGCCGGCGAAGCTGTTGTAGGGCGGATTGCCGAGGATGACCAGAATGGGCTTCTCCCGCTTCACCCGCTCGGCGCGGTCGCGCTCCTCCTCCAACTCGGGGAAGGACAGCGGCTTCTGTATCTTCGGCTCCCAGCCGGTCAGCGCGTTGGTGAGAAAGACCTGCGCCCGCTCCTCGCCGTCGTCGGCGAGCGGCGTACCGAGCCTCTGCATGGTCAGCCCAACCTGCAAATGGGCGACGACGAAGGGCGCGGGCATGATCTCGAAACCGAACACCCGCTGCAGTGCCGCCCGCTTCACCCGCGCGCCGGTCAATGCGTCCCTACCGCGGTCTTCGAGATTGGCGTCAACGCGGCGTAGCACCTCCGCAAGATAGGCCCCGGTGCCGCAGCAGGGGTCGAGCACATAGACGTTTTCCGCCGCCAGCCCGTCGGCGATGCCCAGGTCGTCCTTGAGCGCTCGGTCCACGCGGGCAACCATGTAGCGCACGACTTCCGCCGGCGTGTACCAGACGCCCAACTGCTTGCGCAGCTCGGGATCGAAGGCTTCCAGAAACGGCTCGTAGAAGTAGGGCACAGCCTCGCTTTCGCGAAAACGCGAGAAGAAGGAGGCGCGGTTCACCCGGTCGAGCGCGGCGGCCGTCCAGTCCAAAACCTCGACGAGACCAAGCGGTTGCAAGCGACCGGGCTGGGAAAGCTGCTGAAACAGGGCTGCGAGCACCGGCGCGCGCAGATGCCAGACCGCCGTGCGCCAGTCGAACTTGCCCGCCGGCGGCGGCATGCGCCGCGCCCACAGCACCCAGGCGGAAAAGACGCCGTAGAACAGCGTCTGCACCAGCGTCGAACGGAAAAAGTGCGCACCTTTCTCGCCCTCGAAACGCACGCCGAGCGCCTCCTCCAGCGCCGCGCGCACCGCCGCGAGCTGCGGCGCATCGCCCGCCGCCTCGACCCGCGCGAGACCGTCCCGCGCGTAGGAGGCGAGCAGCCAGGCCAGATCTTGCGGTTCGGCAAGCGCCGCGCGGCGCCCCAGCGCCCGGCAGAGATACTCGCCCAGTCCTACGCCCCGGCCGCGGGCGAGGGCGCGCGGCGTCTGCAACATGCGCTCGAACGCTTCCGCATCTTCGGCCAACCGGAAAGTTTCCAGCTTCGCCGGGCGGCCCGAAGCGTCCTCGCCGACGAGCACGAAGTCGCGCGTGTTGGTCACCAGCACCTGACGGTAGCGGTTCCAGTAACGGCTCACCTGGCCGCTCTCCGCCGTCAGCCAAGCGTCGTCTCCGGCGGCCTTTACCTCGACCACGCCGCGCTCCGGGGTCTGCCCTTCCCTGGCCCGTTCCCTCTGGACCTGCTTCGCCGCATAAAGGCCGAAGTCGGGATGCCCCGCGCCCTGGTCGGCAAGCTCGCTGACGCAGAATACTCTCGGCTTGACTGTCGCGCCGACGGCGTTGAGCAGATTCGCCAGCGCCGGATAGCTCGACCGCTCCCCGGTCGCGCCGCCCGACGCCCGCACCCGCCGCAGGTCGGAGAAGTAGATTTCGACTGCCGTTGTCAGTTTCGTATTCGTTTGCGTCATCCGCTTTGTTGTCGCCCGGGGCAGCGTAGCATGCAAGTCTCTCCGCCGGCGTGACATCGACCGTTGCATGCGTCGCCGCCCCAGTTACCGGGCCGGCACGCATTATGCGATCGGGTGCAAGGCCGGCTAGAACCGCGTCCGCAACTTCACCCCGAACGCCGCGTGTCTCTCATTCATCGCCGCCGCCTCAATCGAACCGGGGCGGCTCGCGCATCGGCTCGCGCGGCGGTATCTCCGGTTCCACGCCGCCGAAAGGCTTGAACAGTTCGCGGAGCGCCGTCCCCAACCCCTTTGCCGGGGCCGCCTCCCGCTCGACCGCATCGGCCAAAATCAGCCGTGCTTCCTCTTCCAACGAACGGCCGCGCCCGGCCGCCCGCTTGCGAAGACGGGCCTTCACCTCGTCGTCGAGATTGCGGATCGTGATGCTCGCCATTGCCGCGCCTCTCTGTTGGCAACTCTGTTTGTAAAAAATCTCAATCTACACGCCGATTGCAGCGCAATCAAGATGCCGCCGCGATGCAGCCGCCCCTTCAATCGGCAGTCCGGCAGCAAAAAGCGCGCTACTTTTCGAGGTTGTCCCAGATTCCGCTGCGGATTTCGTTGAGCCGGTGCTCGGCGGCGTCGCGGACGTAGCGGTACCGGTCTTCTTTCGCCGCGCGCTCGAGCTCGGCTTCGTCGGTCATCGCCTTGACGGTCTTGCGCCGGATTTCCTCGTCGTCGGACTCGCGCATCAGGCGGCGGTAATGCGCTTCGTCCGGCTTCATGGCGCGCAACGCGGCAAACGCCTTGTGGCGCACGAACCATTCGCCGTCGCCGATAACCATTTCGACGAGAACGGCCGGGTCGTCGATTTCCGCTATCGCGCTGTGCCGGACATCGGCGTCGCTGTGCTTCCACTTGGGCCGCAGCGCGTCAAGAACTCCCATCGTCTTTTCCCGGCGGGCTAATCGCCGTAAGCGATGCGCCAAATCTTCTTGCCGCCATCGTCGCTGACCAGCAACGAGCCGTCTTTGAGTTGCAGCAGACCGACGGGGCGGCCCCAGACGTCAGTGCTTGCGGGTCCGGCCATCCAACCCGTAAGGAAGTCCTGCGGCCCCGATTGCGGGCGGCCGTCCTTGAAGGGAATGAAGACCACGCTGTAGCCGACGCGCTCGGCGCGGTTCCAGGAGCCGTGAAAGGCCAGGAACAGTCCGCCGCGGTATTTTTCGGGAAACATGTCGCCGGTGTAGAAGCGCATGTCGAGCACGGCGACGTGGGCGCCGAGGAGGACATCCGGGTAGATGCTCTTCTTGACCATGTCGGGCGCGACGTCTTTGTGGCGCGGCTCTTCGTTCGGCCCCGTGTAGGCGTAAGGCCAGCCGTAAAAACCGCCGGGCTTGATCTGCACCAGGTAGTCGGCAACCAGGTCGTCTCCCAAGCCGTCGCGTTCCTGCACGGCGCCCCAAAGGTCGCTGCTTCCCGGACGCCATTGCAAGCCGATCACGTTGCGCAGGCCGGTCGCTACCGTTTCATGGCCGCTGCCGTCGGGATTGTAGCGATGCAGCGCCGCGCGGATCGGATCTTCGCCGAGATCGATGTTCGAGCCGGAGCCGACGGTGACGTAGAGCTTCGAGTGATCCGCATTGAACAGCAAAGAGCGGGTCCAGTGACCCTTGCCGGTGTCGCCGAAGGCGATGATTTCCTCGCCTTCGCCGGCGGTCATGGCCTCGGCGTCGTATTTGTAGCGCTTGACCGAGGTCGGCTCGGCGACATAGAGCCGGTCTTCATGAAAGGCCAGGCCGAAAGGCCGATCGAGATTTTCGATGATCTTCTTGCTGGCGCCTTCGTGGATGACATAGACGACTCCGTCGGGCTGGTTTCTGGACCCCGAATCCGACAGGATCAACTCATCGTTGGGGCCGAGAAGCATAAAGCGCGGCCTCTCGAAACCGCCGGATGCGTACTCTTCCACCTTGAAGCCGGCCGGAACCTGAAGGGCTGCGCCGTCAGGCTGTTGGACGACCCGAGGGCGATTGCGAGCCGAGGGCGTATGGAACGGTTCGGGCAGTCCTGCCCAATTCACCGGCTTCTGTTGGGCGCTTCCCGCCGCGCAAAGCGTGAGCAAGCCGCCCGCGAGCAGAGATGCGCGAGTTCTGTTTGTCATGCCCAATAGCATAACAACCCGCGAAGTCACGCCGACCTTCCGGCAACTTGCATAATGGCTGCATGGGGCGGATTCCGGCGCTGCGGCAATGCTTGGTCCTCTCCGCCGCCCTGTTTTCCCTCGCCGCGGTCTTCGCGCCGCGGGCCGCCGCCAAGCCGAACTTCGTCGTCATCCTGCTCGACGACCTGGGCCGCGGGGATATCGGCGCTTACGGCAATCGGGTCATCCGCACGCCGAACCTCGACCGCATCGCGGCGGAAGGGGTGCGGCTGACCGAATTCTATTCGCCCTCGCCGACCTGCTCGCCCGCGCGGGCGGCGCTGTTGACGGGCCGCCACCCGCTGCGCACCGGGGTTACGCGCGTGTTCGTGCCCAAGGAAAAATGGGGCCTGCCCGCCGCGGAAATCACGTTGGCCGAACATTTGCAGTCCGCCGGCTATGCGACGGCCTGCATCGGCAAATGGCATCTCGGCGGGCGCAAGGCGTTTCGGCCCAAGCTGCACGGGTTCGACCGCTTTTACGGGGTGCTCTACAGCAACGACATGACGGTTCTGCCGCTGCTGAAATTTCCGCGCCTGGAGTTGCTCGACGAAGATACGCCGGTGGAATCGCCCGCTGTGCTGGAAAACCTGGCGCGGAACTACACCGCGCAAGCGATTCGCTTTCTGCAGGCGCAAAGCAAGCGGCCCTTCTTTTTGTACCTGGCGCACACCATGCCGCATATTCCCCTGGCGGTTTCGGCGAAGTTTATGGGCAAGTCGCGTTACGGTCTCTACGGCGACGTCGTCGAAGAGCTGGACGCCGGCATCGGCCGCGTTCTCGAGGCCATCGAGGCGCTCGGCATCGACGACGAGACGTTTGTCTTCGTGATGAGCGACAACGGCCCCTGGCCGGGGGACGGGAAGACTGCGGGGGGCTCCACCGGCGGATTGCGCGGCTCCAAGGGCACAAGCTGGGAAGGCGGCCTGCGCGCGCCCTTCCTGGCGCGCGCTCCGGGGCGGCTGCCGGCAGGCGAGACGCGGGCAGGCATCGCCACTTTAATGGACCTGTTCCCGACGATCTCGGCGGCGGCCGGATTGGCGCTGCCCGAGGGAGTCGCCTACGACGGAGACGACATTCGCGGCCTGCTCGAAGGCCGCGCGGCCTCGCCTCACGAGCAAGTGTTCTTCAGCGACACCAGAAAGATCCATGCGGCGCGCTCGGGCTTCTGGAAGCTGAAGCTTTACGAGCGTTCGGTGGGCCGCAAGGGCCGCACGCGGCCGGCGCGCAAAAACGAGGCGCCCGAGTTGTACGACCTGGCCGCCGACCCCGGCGAGCGACGCGACGTTGCCCGCAGCCGGCCCGACGTCGTCGCCCGCATGCTTGCCGCGGCGCGCAAGTTTCAGGACGAGATCGAACCCGCCATGAGGCTGCCGCCGCGCGGCCGCTCGGTGATCGCCGGGCTTTTGACGCACGGACCGAAGCGGCCGGAGAAAACGGCCCGGCAGGGACCGCTGCGCGATTCGGCGGAAAGTGGAAAGTGAAAAGCAAAACCAATGTGCGCTAGCGCACACCGCGGCGGCCGGCGGCGTAACTTTACGCCGGCAGCCGCGTCTGATTCAACGAGATGCCGACGGCGCAGACTTCTCCCGATGTTTGCATCGCCGGTTGATCGTCTCCTCCTTATGTCCGGTGGAGGAGCGTGAGACGGCCGGGCGGCGCGACCTTACTCGCTTCCCAACCTACCCCCGCGCCGCCCGTGAAGGCGCTCCTCCACTTGGCGGGTTTTTTCCAGGCATTGCTCGATTGCGCGGGCGCCGCCGCGGCGGTTTGCGACAATCTTCGGTGATGCAACCGCACAAGAACCCCAGCCGGCGGACGTTTCTTTCGGCGCTTTCCGCCGCCGCGCTGCAGGCGGCGAACGGGGCGCCCCGCAACGTGCTGTTCGTGGCTTCCGACGATCTCAACAACAGCTTGGGCTGCTACGGCCATCCGCTGGCGCAATCGCCGCATATCGACGGCTTGGCGGCTCGCGGCGTCCGCTTCGACCGGGCGTATTGCCAGTTTCCTTTTTGCGGGCCGAGCCGGGCTTCGCTGCTGACCGGGCTGCGCCCCGACCGCAGCGGCGTCACCAGCAATGCGCAAGTGGACTTCCGCCGCAAAAATCCCGATGCCGTGACGCTGCCGCAGTATTTCAAGCAGAACGGCTACCGCTCGATGCGCGTCGGCAAGATTTTTCACATGGGAGTTCCCGGCGGCGTGGGCTCGATGAACCACCAGGACCCGCCGTCGTGGGACGTCTCCATCAGCCCCGACGGGCTGGAGGAAGAAAGCGCCGGGGAGGGCGGCAATCCGAACCCGGATATCCGCCACGGCCTGCGGATGCAGTGGGTGCGCACCGCCGACGACCGCGGACAGGCCGACACCGCAGCCGCGGACAAGGCGATCGAGCTTCTGGAGGAAACCGCGGGCGAGCCGTTTTTCCTGGGGCTTGGGTTCGTGCGCCCGCACGTGCCGTTCGTGGCGCCGTCGGAGTTTTTCGACCTCTACCCGCTCGACGCCATCGAACCCGTCGCGAACCCGGCGAACGACCTCGACGACATTCCCGCCCCGGCCAAAAATCTGCGCCCGTTCCTGTGGAACGACATGGGCATGACGCCGACGCAGCAACGCATCGCCTTGCGCGGCTACTATGCGTCGGTTTCGTACATGGACCGCCAGTTCGGGCGGGTTCTCCACGCGCTCGACCGGTTGAAACTGACGGATAACACCGTGGTCGTGTTTTTCGGCGATCACGGCTGGCATTTGGGAGAACATACGCACTGGCAGAAAATGTCGCTGATGGAGGAATCGGTGCGGGCGCCGCTGATCGTCGCCGCGCCGGGCATGGACGGCAACGGGCGCGCGACGCAAGCGTTGGCGGAATTCGTTGACCTTTACCCGACTCTGACGGAGCTTTGCGGACTCCCGCCGCCGCCGGACCTCGACGGCGTCAGCTTGGCGCCGGTTCTTCAAAACCCTCTTGAAACGGTCAAAAACGCCGCTTACAGCCAGGTTGAATACGAGAACCGCATTTACGGCCGCAGCGTGCGCACCGACCGTTACCGCTACATTCAATGGCAGGGTGACGGCGGGGGCGAAGAGCTCTACGACCACGACAACGACCCGCGGGAGTTCCACAATCTGGCGGCAAGCGCACGGCGCAGCGGCGCGGTTAACGAGGTCATCGAGCGCCTGCGCGCGGCCCTCTCCCGGCCGTAGGCTCGAGACCGCGCCCGGACGCCGCCGTCAGCCGCGCGCCGCGTAGGCTTCGTCGAGCAATTCCACTACGTGCATCACGGGCTGCCGCTTCGAAAATTTTCGGGCGCCGGCCTGGAGTTGCAGCATGCAGCCGGGGTTGGCCGTCACGATCGTGTCCGCGCCGGTGGCCTCGACCATGCGCATTTTGTCTTCGAGCAGGGACATCGAAATGTCGGTGTGCTCGACGTTATAGACGCCGGCCGACCCGCAGCAAAGCTCGGTCAGGGGAAGCTCGCGGAAGACGACCCCGGGAATGGCGCCGATGATCCGCCGCGGCTGCGCGCTGATTTTCTGGCCGTGCAGCAGGTGGCAGGAGTCCTGATAGGTCACGGTGCGGCGCACTTCGCCGAAGTCGCGGTTCAATTCGACGGACGCCAGGAATTCGCTGACGTCTTGCACCTTGGCCGAAAACTCCGCGGCGCGGCGGCGCCACGCGGAGCCGGTCTCGAAAAGGTCGGGGTATTCCTTGAGCACTGAGCCGCAACCGGCGGTGTTGGTGATCACCGCGTCGTAGCCGCCTTTTTCCAGGGCGGCGATGTTTTGCCGCGCCTGCTCGCGGCCCAGGCCGCGCAGCCCGGCGTGAACGTGCAGCGCGCCGCAGCAGCCCTGTTCGCCGGGGATGGCGACTTCGCAACCGTTCTTTTGCAAAACCCGCACCGTGGCCTCGTTCAGGCGGCTGAAGAAAACGTTTTGCATGCACCCGGCCAGGAAGGCTACGCGATGCCGGGTTTCGCCCTCGGCGGGAAACGTTTTACCGATGCGGCTGAAGAAAAACGGCGCCTGCGCCTCGGGCGCGAGTTGCTCCAACTCGCCGAGCCGTCCGAGACCGTCGAAAAATCCCGTCGCGCGCATCATTTGCTGCAAGCCGCTCTTGCGGTAGAAGAGCAGCTTATAGCCGCCGGCGGCGAGCAGAAAGCGGCTGCGCAGTATCTTGGCGAACACCAGCCGGCGGATGAGGCGGGAGACAAGCGGGCGCGGCGCTTCGCGTTCGATCTGGGCCAGCGCCCCCTCGATCAGCCGCCCGTACTGCACCCCGGAAGGGCACGCCGTCTCGCAGGCGCGGCAAGCCAGGCAAAGCCCCATGTGCTCGACATAGTCGTCGTTGACGGGCATTTTGCCCGCGGCGACCTGCGCCATCTGATAGATGCGGCCGCGCGGAGAGTCCATCTCGACGCCGAGCTCGCGGTACGTCGGGCAGGCGTTGAGGCACAGCCCGCAATGCACGCACTTCTTCAGGTCTGCGGGCTGCGGCTTGTCGAGAATGGGCAGGGTCACGGGAAGCGGGGTAAGAACATGCTACGCCAGGATGTCTTCATGCACCAGCCCGGCAACGTCCGTCAGGCGGAAGTCGCGGCCGGAATCGCGGTAGGTCAGCTTCTCGTGGTCCATGCCGAGGAGGTGCAGCACCGTGGCGTGGAAATCGTGGATGTGCATGCGGTTGCGCTCGGCGTGGTAGCCGATCTCATCGGTGGCGCCGTAGCGAAAGCCCTTCTTCACGCCCGCGCCGGCCATCCACAGCGTGTAGCCGTAGGGGTTATGATCGCGTCCGTCGCCGCCCTGGCTGACCGGCGTGCGGCCGAACTCGCCGGACCAGATCACCAGCGTATCGTCGAGCATGCCGCGCGACTTGAGGTCTTTCAGCAAGCCCGCAATCGGCTTGTCCACCTCGGCGGCGTTCGCGGCGTGCTTGTTGTAAAGCTCCGAGTGCTGATCCCATTTGTAGGAATGGGTGCATTGCACGAAGCGCACCCCGCGCTCGCTCAGCCGGCGCGCCAGCAGGCATTGCCAACCGAAGTCCGCCGTGGCCGGGTCGTCCAGGCCGTAGAGCTTTTGGGTCGCCGGCGATTCCTTCTCGACCTCGAACGCCTCGGGAGCCTGCACCTGCATGCGGAAAGCCAACTCGAACGACTGGATGCGCGCTTCGAGCCGCGGGTCGCGCCTACGCATTTCGGCATGACGCCGGTTGAGGTTCTGCAGCATGTCGAGCTCGTAGCGCTGCCGCTCTTTGGAGAGTCCCTTGTTGCTCAGATACTCGATCGGCTCGCCCCGGATGTCGTCCACTTGCAGGCCGGCATGGCCGATCGGCGTCCCCTGGAACGATCCGGGCAGAAAAGCCGACGACCAATTCTTCGACCCGCCGTGCGACAGAGCCGGCTTGATGGTGATATAGCCGGGCAGGTCCTGATTCTCGGTACCGAGGCCGTAAACGGTCCACGAGCCCATGCTCGGGCGCGTGAACGTGCTGCTGCCGGTAAAGGTCTGCAACAGCGCCGCCCCGTGATCGACTCCTTCGCCGACCATCGAGTGAATGAAGCACATATCGTCCACGCAGGCGCGGACATGGGGGAACAGATCGCTGACCGCAATGCCGCTTTCGCCGCCGGGGCGGAATTTCCACGGCGAGCGCATCAGCGGCCCCGCTTCGTTTTCGTCGTCGAACGCCAACGGGCGCTCGATCGGCAGCGGTTCTCCGTCATGCTTTTCGAGATAGGGCTTGTGCTCGAAGGTATCGACCGACGACGGCCCGCCATGCATGAACAGGAAGATGACCTTTTTGGCGCGCGGCGTGAAATGCGGGGGACGCACGGCGAGCGGGTTCGCCGGGTCGAACGCGACGTTCTTCGCCGCCGCCCAATTGCCGGCGAACAGCCCGCCGAGGCCCAACAAACCGAAACCGCAGGCCGCGTCGCGCAACATGCCGCGGCGCGTCATCGGCTTGACGGCGTTCATGTGGTTGATCGTCTTGCGGTAATTCATTGCTTCGCTTCCGTGATTCGCGGCGCCCCCAAGTCTAATCGACATAGATGTACGCGTTCGAGGCCAGTAAAATCCGGCAGAAGCTCTCCCAGGCGTCGAGCTCCGAGACTTCGCCGAACCTTTTGCGCACGTCCGCCACGTAAGTCAGCCCGCTGTCGATTTCCTCGGCCGAGGGCATCCGCGTCAACGCGCGAATCAAGGCGTGCTTCATGCGCTCGGAGTCGGACCACTCTTTTTCGTCGAGCAGGTCTTCCGCCAGGTCGCGCGCGCGGGCGGCCACGAAGCCGCTGTTCATCATGAAAAGCGCCTGCGGGGCGACGTTGGTGTTCGCGCGCTTGCCCAGCGAGGTCACGGCGTCGCCGAAGTCGAACAGATTGAGCAGAGCCGGCAGGTTGGCGCGGCGCAGGGGCAGATAAACCATGCGGCGCGGCGACGAGGCCGGATCGATGCTCAGCCGGTCGTTGGAGTTCTCGCTGTCCGTGCCGAAGCCCGACTGCATCGTGCCGCCCATTTTGTAGTCGATCTTGCCGGCGATGGCCAGCATCCCGTCGCGGATTTCCTCGACATCCAACCGGCGGCGATTGAAATGCGACAGCCACAGGTTCGCGGGGTCTTTCCGCGCGCTCTCTTCGTTCGCGGCGCTGCTCATGCGGTAGGCGCTCGAAAGCATGATGAGCTTGTGCATGGCTTTGACTGACCAGCCGTTGGCGACGAACTCCGCCGCCAGATAGTCGAGCAACTGCGGATGCGTGGGCGCGCTGCCCAGCTTGCCGAAATTGTTGGGCGTGCGGACGATGCCTTCGACAAAATGTTTCTGCCAGATGCGGTTGACCATCACCCGCGCCGTCAGCGGGTTGTCTGCGGAGGCGATCCAGTCGGCAAGCTCCGGGCGGCCGCTGCCGTTCTTCACGGGCGTTTGCTCGAAGCCCGCCAGAATAGCCGGAAAAACCTTGGGGGCGTCGGCGCCCGCGGAGTTGTAATCGCCGCGAACGAACACTTTTTGCTCGACGACTTCGCCCTCTTCGACCGCGTCGGCCATGGGCGGCTCCGGCATGGCGTCGGCCTTCAACCTCTTCAGGTCTTTCTGCAAGGCGGCGATGAGCGCTTGCGTTTCGGGCTTGAGGATCGTCTTGCGTTCCTCTGCGTCGAATTGAAACGGCGCTTGCCGCGCCTGATAGACGTCGTAGAAGAAACGGTCGTTGCCCGGCTCGAAGCGCGGCTTGGGTCTCGGCGGCATAGAGCCGTTCTTGAGCAACTCGATAGCATCCTCGCGCCAGCGGCGGATGGTGTGATGCCACTCCTTGAGCGTTTTCTCGAAACGCCGTTGATAATGGGCGGCGACTTCTTCGCGCGCGCGCATCGAGGCTTCGCGCCACTCGGCAAGCTGCGCGCGCGGCGCCGGGGTCGGCTTGAGGTAGTCGGCCCACTTTTCGAGCAGTCCCCGACGCAGGCCGTGTTTTTCCGCAGCGGCCTTGAGGTCGGCGCCGTCTTCGTAAACTTCGCGGGCGGCCGTCATGTAAGCGGCGACTTGCGGGGCCAGCGAGTCCACGTAGAACTCGATTTCGATATCGGCCGCATTGTCAAGCTCGATCTGCTTGTTGCGGATTTCGCTCTGCTCGACTTCGTAGGCTTCGTATTCGGCCTGCGGCACGAGCGGCTTGTACAGCAGCTTGGACACATGCGCCGAGGGGTCGCTAAAGCTGCGGGTCGAAGCGAAGATGCCGGCCAGGGAATAGTAGTCCCTGGTCAGGATCGGGTCGAACTTGTGGTCGTGGCAGCGCGCGCAGGCAACGGTCAGGCCGAGCATCGCTTTCGAGACGACTTCGATCTGCTCGTCATAGACGTCGTAGAGCATCCGCTTCTTGTCCTGCTGCGCGACCGCCTTGGGGCCGAGCGCCAGAAAGCCGGTAGCCGTGATGCCGCGGGTATTGATTGCGCCGCCGTCCTCCGCCGGCAGCAGGTCGCCGGCGATCTGCTCGCGGACGAAGCGGTCATAGGGCATGTCGGCGTTGAACGCGTCGATTACGTAGTCGCGGTAGCGCCAGGCGTAAGGGTAGCGGTGGTCTTCGTCGTTGCCGGTCGAATCGGCATAGCGCGCGACATCCAGCCAATGACGGCCCCAGCGCTCGCCGTAGCGCGGCGACGCCAACAGCCGGTCGACGACTTTTTCAAAAGCGTCGGGCGAGTCGTCGGCCAGGAAGTCTTCGATCTCCTGCACGGTCGGCGGCACGCCGGTCAAGTCGAACGCAGCGCGGCGCAGCAGGGCGGCTTTGTCGGCGGGCGGGGCCGGTTCGAGTCCTTTTTCTTCGAGCTTGCTCAGAATAAAGAGATCGACGGAGTTGGAAACCCAATCCGCGCGGGCGACTTGAGGGTAGGGGGGGCGGGAAACCGGCTGGAACGCCCAATAGTTCCTCTGCGCCGCGGTGAAGACGCCCTCTCGATCGGCCGGGATCATCTTTTCCTTCCGCTCGGCCCCCGGCCAGGGAGCGCCCATGCGAATCCAGTTCTCGAAAACATCCAATTCGTTGGGGGGAAGCTTTCCGCCCGGCGGCATTTTCTTGGCGGCGGTGTAGTCGAGGATCGCCAGCAGGCGGCTGTCTTCGGGCTTGTCGCGCGCAATGAGCGCCGCTTCGTCGCGCGCCTTGAGGAACCCTTCGACCGACGAGAAGTCGATCCCGCCGCTCTTGAGTTGGGCGCCGTGGCACATTTGGCATTTGGCCGCCAGCAGCGGCCGGACTTGCTTTTCGAAGTACTCCAGGTCTTCGGCGCCGTTCGCCGCGGCCGGAGCAAGCAGCGCAGCCCAGGCGAAGCCCCAGCGGGCGGCGGATACAATCCTCCCTAACGAACGCATTGTCTTTATGATAGCGTCTCGCCGCGGCGCCCCGCCGTCCGGCAGTCTTACTCTCCACTCAAATATGCGCGGATGCTTTCCGCCCGGGGCTTGTTGACCACCGCGGCCAGTTGCTCCAGGGAAGAGCGCCGTATCTTGTCGAGGCTGCCGAACTCGCGCAGGAGCTTCTGCGCCGTGCGCTCCCCGATGCCCGGGATTTCCAGCAACTCGGAAGCGACCGCGCGCTTGCCGCGGCGCCGGCGGTGGAAGGCGACCGCAAAGCGGTGGGCCTCGTCGCGGATCTGTTGGATCATGCGCAGAATCGGATTGAAGCGGTCCAAGCGGACCGGATCGTCCTCTTGGCCGAAGACGTAGATCGTTTCCTCGCGTTTGGCGATGGCGGCCAGCGGCTGGGTGACGGCCCCGAGTTCTTCGAGCGCTTCGGCCGCGGCGCGCAACTGGCCTAACCCGCCGTCCACCAGCGCCAGCACGGGGAACGGCTTGCCCTCTTCCTTGAGACGCTTGTAGCGGCGGCCGACCACCTCGCGCATCGCGGCGAAGTCGTCGTTCGTCTGGCGCTGCACGATGAAGCGGCGGTAGTCGGCCTTTTTCATGCGGCCGCCCTCCCAAACCACCATCGACGCCACCACGTCGGCGCCTTGCGTGTGCGAGATATCGAAGCACTCGATGCGGTCGGACGTTTCCTCGCCCTTTTCCGGCTGCGGCAGGTTCAGCGCGTCGCGCCAGGCGGCGATGAGTTGCTTCGCGCCGGGCTTGCGGATGCGGAACCGCTGCTCGAAGCCCTGCCGCGCGTTGGCGGCGACAAGATCGAGCATCGCCTTTTTCGAGCCGCGCAGCGGAACGTTGATTTCCACCTTCCGCCCGCGCTTCTCGCTGAGCAACTCTTCGAGAACGCCCCTGTCGTCGAAGTCCTCCGGCACGTGAACGAGCGACGGCACGTACTGCTGATCGAGGTAAATCTGCGTGAGCAGCGCGCTGAGGAATTCGAGGCGCTCGAACTCGAAAACGTCTTCCCAGAAGAACTCGCGGCGGTCGACAACGCGGCCGTTGCGCACGTGGAAGAGATTGGCCGCGACGAGCGGCGGCTCGGCGTAGAAGCCGACGATGTCGATATCCCGGCCCTCGACTGCGGCCATGCGCTGGCGCTCGGCCATCTCTTCGACGGTCGCGATGAGGTCTCGCAAGCCCGCCGCCTTTTCGAATTCGAGGTCCGCTGCGGCCTGCGCCATGCGCCGCTTGAGGTCTTTGACCAACTCTGCCTGACGGCCGCCGAGAAAGGCTTTGACGTCCTCCACGGCGCGCCGATAGACCGCGTCCGCGACCAGACCTTGCACGCAAGGCCCCAGGCAACGGTGGATGTGGTATTCCAGACAGGCGCGGGCATGGTAGCGCGTCAGATCGATGCGGCAAGACGGAATCTTGAAGTAGCGGTGTACGAAGTGAACCAGCCGGTGCGCCAGATTGCCGGGGAAATAGGGGCCGAAATAGGACGAGCCGTCTTTCTTGAGCCGCCGCGTGACATAGACGCGGGGGTACTTCTCGCCGGTCAGCTTGATGTAGGGATAAGTCTTGTCGTCGCGCAGCAGGACGTTGAATTTGGGCTTATGCCGCTTGATCAGGTTGTTTTCGAGCGCCAGCGCCTCTTTCTCGTTATGGACGACGATGCAGGCAATGTCGCGCGCCTCGAACAAGAGGCCGCCGGTCTTGGCGTCGGCAAGCTTTTCGGCCAGGAAATAGGCGCGGACGCGGTCGCGCAGGCTTTTGGCCTTGCCGACGTAGATTACCCGGCCGCGGCCGTCGCGGTACTGGTAAACGCCCGGCGCCGCGGGCAGGGCCGCGGCAGCCTCTTTAAGCTTGTCCCAATGATTGGGAGTGCGCATCCGAACGCTTTCAGCATAACGGCGGGGCCGGGCCGCCGCGCCGGGCGGCAAGACCGGGGACCGCAGGAAGCCGGCCTCAACGTTCCCTGCAAGGTCCGCTTCAAGCTCTTCACCCTCGATGACGCTCTGCTTGTCCGCAAGCTCGGGCGCTTGTCGGAACGAGACGGCGAAGCGGTAAAAGAAGCGTTGGGGCGCGCCTTGGCAAGCAACTGAGAGCTGCGCGTACACCCGGCGCTGAAAAGATCGCGCCTTGCCGAACCGTTTATAATCAGGGCGCCATGAAACGCGCCGTCGTTCTTTTTCTTTGCGCCGCATCGGCGGCTTGGGGTCAGCAGAGTCTCGAGGAAGTCCGGGCTCGCGACCTGCCGGCGGCGGAGATCGCCGGCGAGGTCTCGAGCGAGCGCATCAGCGCGCGGGACATGACCGGCGACTGGCCCGCGCTTGCCGCCGCGGACGACGGGTCGGTCTGGGCCGCGTGGGTCGAATGGGACGGGGCCGACAGCGACCGCGTACTCGTCCGGCGGCGGGACCCGTCGGGCGCCTGGGGCGCCGCGGTGGAAATCGCCGACGGGCGCCGGGACCACTATCTGCCGGCAATCGCGGCGATTCCCGGCGGGGCGCTCGTCGCCTGGTCGGCGCAGGTTGACGACGGCGGCTACGATCTTTTCGCGGCCAGGGTGTCGCCGAACGGCGCGGCCGGCGCCGTCCGCGCGCTCTCGACAATGGATCACGGCGACTTCCATGTTCGGCTGGCCGCCGATTCCGAGGGCAACGTCACCGCCGTCTGGCAGTCGTTCGGACGCCTCAACGCCGACATTTTTGCCCGCAGACTCAGCGGCGGCGCCTGGGGGCCGACCGTCCGCGTCTCCACGTCGGAGGCGTCGGACTGGGAGCCGGCGGTCGCTCTGGACTCCGCCGGCAAGGCGTGGATTTCATGGGATACCTACCACGCCGGGAACTACGACGTGCTGCTGGCCTCGTTCGACGGCGCGCAAGCAAGCGCGCCCGTGGTCATCGCCTCCGGGCCGCGGACGCAGTTCCATTCCAGCCTCGCCGTGGACTCCGCCGACCGCATCTGGGTAGCCTACGACACGGCCCGCCCGAACTGGGGGAAGGACTATTCCAAATCCAGCGCGGTCGAGGGCAGCGAAGGCCTGCACGCCCGGCGCAGTCCGGCGGTGCGCGTTTACGCCAACGGCCGCGTCTTCGAGCCGCAGGCTTCGCTGGAAAACATCCTTACCGGGCGCATGAGCCGCTTCGCCGAGTTGCCGTCGGTCGCCATCGACGGCGGCGGCTCGCCGTGGCTGATCTTCCGGCATTGGACGACCCGCAAGCCCCACGAGATGTTTCATGTCTATGCGACGCGCCTGGCCGAAAGCGGCTGGACCAAACCCGTCATGCTGGCCGCCAGCGCGGGCAGAAACACCCAGCGGACCGCCGTGGCCGTGCAGCCCGGCGGCTCTTTGCTGGCGGCCTATGCGAGCGATCTGCGCTCCGCCGAAAACCTGCCGAAAGATCAGCAGCACGCGCTGCACTACAACGTCTATCTCGCGCGGCTCGACCCCGGGGAGTCGGGCGGCCCGGCACTGAAGGAAGTCGAAACGGCGGCGATTCAATCCGGCTTCGAGCGACGCCGGCGGGCGCAAATGACGCTGAACGGCAAAACCTACACGCTGCTGCTCGGCGATTGCCACCGCCATACCGACATCCGCGGGCACTCGGCGGTGGACGGCTCGACCGAAGACACCTACCGCTACGCCATCGACGCCGCGCAACTCGACTTCGTAGGCCCCAGCGATCACAACGCGGCCATCGGCGGCAGGTGGCCTGACAGCCTGCGCGATTATCAGTGGCGGTACAACCAGAAACTCGTCGACGTTTACACGCACGCGCCGCGCTTCTGGGGCATCTACGCCTACGAGCACTCGATGCAGCGGCCCGGCGGACACCGCAACATCCTCTTCCTCAAGCGCGGCGCCCCGCTGCGCATGATCGACCGCGAGAAGGGACTCGACGCCGCGGACAATCAACCGCCCGTCTTGTGGGATTGGGCCGAAAAGAACGTGCTGACGCAAGACGGACAAAAACTCGTCATCGTCCCGCATACCTTTGCGGCGGGACCGCTGGCCGACTGGAATTGGCCCAACTCGCCGTTCGACTGCCTGCTCGAGATTTACCAGGGCGCGCGCGGAAGCTATGAGAAATGGCGGCTGCCGAAAACCGAAATCCGCGGCGGCACGCAAGTGGACGACCCGGGACATTTCGCGGTGGACGCGCTCGACCGGGGGAATCTCTACGGCTTCGTCTCTTTCAGCGACCACGGCTCGACGCACAATTCGTGGGCGGCCGTCTGGGCCGAGCAGGAAACCCGCGAGGCGTTGTTCGACGGCATGCTCGCGCGGCGCACCTACGCCGCCAGCGACGAGATCGTGCTCAAAGTGTCGGCCGACGGACACAACGCGGGCGAGCGTTTTACCGCGGCGGCAAGCGCGCCTCCGGAGATTGCGATCGACATCGAGGCTCCCGACGAAATCCTCCGCGTCGACGTCGTCAAAAACGGCGAATATGTCTATACCCGCAGGCCCGCAGGCCGCAGCGCCCGCCTGGCCTACCGCGATTCGGCCGCGGCGCCCGGCGACAGCTATTACTACGTCCGCGTCTTCCAACGCGACCCCGAAAACCCGACCGGAGACCCCGAAATCGCCTGGGCGTCGCCGTTCTTCGTCCAATACGAGTAGCGGCCGCGCACAGCGGCGGCAAGGAACTGCGCCGTCAGTACGAGCGGGGCAGCCCCAGCACCTTCTCGGCGATGAAGCTCAAAATCAGATTCGTCGAGACGGGGGCCACCTGATACAGCCTGGTTTCGCGGAACTTCCGCTCGACGTCGTAGTCGGCCGCGAAGCCGTAGCCGCCGTGGGTTTGCAGGCAGACATTCGCCGCTTCCCACGACGCTTCGGCAGCCAGCAGCTTCGCCATGTTGGCTTCGGCGCCGCAGGGTTCTCCTGAATCGAACATCTCGGCCGCGCGGAAACGCATCAGATCGGCCGCCTCCACCGCCGCATGCGCTTTGGCGATGGGGAACTGGACGCCCTGGTTCCGTCCGATGGGCCGGCCGAAAACGATGCGCTCGCGGGCATAGCCGCAGGCTTTCTCGATGAACCAGCGACCGTCGCCCACGCACTCGGCCGCGATCAGGATGCGTTCGGCGTTGAGTCCGTCGAGCAGGCAGCGGAAGCCGTTCCCTTCCCCGCCCACCAGATTCTCGGCCGGCACCTCGAGGCCGTCGATGAAGACCTCGGCGGTGTGGTGGTTCATCATCGTTCGCAGCGGGCGGATTGCCAACCCGTTGCCCGCGGCCTGCCGGAGGTCGACCAGAAAGATGGACAACCCTTCGGTCTTCTTGCGCACTTGCTCCCGCGGAGTTGTGCGCGCGAGCAGCAGCATCAGGTCGGAGTGCTCGATGCGCGAGGTGAAGACCTTCTGGCCGTACGCCACGTACTTGCCGCCGCGGCGCTCGGCGCGCGTCTGGATCGCCGTCGTGTCCGAACCGCTGGTCGGCTCGGTGACGCCGAAAGCCTGTAGCCGCGCGCTTCCGTCCGCGATCGACGGCAGGTAGCGGCGCTTTTGTTCGGGCGAGCCGTGGCGCACGAGCGAGCCCATGATGTACATCTGCGCGTGGCACGCCGCCGCGTTGCCGCCTTGGCGGTTGATTTCCTCCAGGATCAAGCTCGCTTCCAGGATGCCCGCGCCGCCGCCGCCAAACTCCTCGGGGATGAGCGCCGCCAGCCAGCCGCCTGCGGTAAGCGTGCGCACGAACTCCTCGGGATAGCCGCCGTCTGCGTCGAGCCGGCGCCAGTATTCAGCGGGGAAGTCCGCGCAGATTTCCGTGACGCTCCGGCGGATTTGCCGCTGTTCCTGGGTCAGGGGGTAGCTCACGCCGTCTTCACCGGACGCTTGGGCACGAGCACCGTCCGCTTGAGCGTGAGGATCGTTTCCCGGCGCTGATTGAACCCGCGGCTTTCGACGAAAACGAGGCCGCGGTCGGGTTTCGATTGCGATTCGCGCAGGCCGGCGATGCGGCTTGCGGCATAGACGGTGTCGCCGTGGAAGACGGGGCCGACGTGCTTGACCTCGCTGTAGTCGAGGTTGGCGATGGCGCGGCCGCTGATGTCGCCGACGCTCATGCCGACCACGATGCTGAACACCAGCGTGCCCACCACCAAGCGCCGGCCGTGCTGCGCGCCCGCGGCGTAATGCGCGTCGATGTGTACCGGATGCTGATTCATCGTCAGCAGTGAAAACCAGGTGTCGTCGGCCTCGTTGATCGTGCGTCCGGGCCAATGCTCGAACTCCTGCCCGATCTCGAAATCCTCGAAGTAGCGCCCGAAACTCATACGCGGCTCCTTCCCTGCGCGGCCCGCATTGGGTAGCGTACCTTATGAGATTGTGCTCGATCCAGCTTCGATCCGCAGCCTGCTCTTCGTCCCCGGAGACAACGCCGCCAAGCTCGAGAAGGCGAAAGGCGTCGCCGTCGATGCGCTGATTTTCGACTGGGAAGACGCCGTCCTGGACGAGCACAAAGCCCAAGCCCGGGCAACCACGGCCGCGGCGCTGCGGGCGCGCGACGGGTATCCCCAGCCGGTTTTGATTCGCCTCAATCCGGCCGGCGGCGAGGCGTTTGCCGCAGACTGCGAGGCGCTGGCCGCGTGTCCGGCCGATGCCGTCATGCTGCCGAAGTGCGCGTCTCCGGCGGATATCCGCTTGCTCGAACGGCGGTCTCCCGCCGCCTTGGGCATCTTTGCGGTGATCGAGACCCCCCGCGGCGTCTTGCAGGCGCCGGCGATCGCCGCGTGCTCTGAAAGGGTGCGCGCCTTTCTCTTCGGCGCCGAGGATTATTCCGCCGCAATGGGCATCGAGCGCTCGCCCGGCGAGGCGGAATTGCTCTACGCGCGAAGCGCAACGGTAACCGCGGCCCGCGCTTATGGAATCGAGGCGTTCGACTCGCCGGCGATGGACTACCGCGACCCGGAGGCGCTGCGCGCGTCGTCGCTGCGCGGCCGGCGCTTGGGCTTCAGCGGCCGCGCGGCGATCCATCCCAACCAGATTCCCGTGATCGAAGAAGCCTACGCGCCGGCGGCGGAGGAGGCCGCGGAGGCGAGAGAAATCCTGCAGCGGTTCGCCTCCGCCGGCGCCGGCGCGGTCGGCCTGGACGGCCGGCTGGTGGACGAGCCGATCCTCCGCCAAGCGCGCCGCATCCTGGCGCGGTTCGAGCGGCGCGGCGGCATGCGCTGAAAAACCGTCGCGCCGTTGTAGCGTATGCTTAAGGGTAAGCGGGGACGAGCTTATCGCCGACAAGCCTGACGGAGAGCAGACGACCGACCACGCCGCGGACTTCGTCGTCCTCTCGTCTCCGAAGATTCAACGCGCCGCCAATAGAGGGCTTGCCTGCCGGACGTTACCGCGTGTTTGGATTCGTGGCGCCGGACATCGGCGCTTTCCAGAACCCGAACATCCGCGATGCGCCATGCCTTCCAACTCAGGGAAGCGCAGTCCGACGGCGCAGCGGCGGTCGCTTGCGCTCCTGATGCGGTTCGCGGTTCCCGTTATGGGAGTCGTTGCGGCGGCCGGCGGCTTGGCCTTGGACGCATCCGCGCAAACGGTAACCTTCGGTCTGGCTGCCGGCGGATACGCCAACCGCGATTTCTATGAGACGATCGAGCCGGACCCGTTTCCCGTTCCCGGCTTTTTCCCTCACGTCACACAGTCCGATTCCGGGGGATATCTCATCGGGCCGGCGGCGGAGGTCCACTGGTCCCCGCGAGTGTCGCTCCGGGTAGAGGCGTTGTACAAACCTCTGCGCTATCATGCTTCGGCGTCGTGGCGCGACGGCGTTCTGATCGGCTTTGCGCCCGCCCCGGTGATTACTTGGCAGTTTCCCGTCTTGACCCGCTACAAATTTCCTTTCGGCCGCGCGGGTCTGTTCGTCGAAGGCGGCCCGTCGTTTCGTTCGGCGGGCAACCTGAATTCGTCGGACCCGTCCCATACGGGCGTCAGCGCCGGCGCGGGGCTGGAGACGCGGTGGCGCAAGCTCAGGATTACGCCGGGCGTCCGTTATACCCGCTGGGCCGGCGATGACACATACCCCCTTTGGTCCGGCATGGCGCGCACGAAACCCGACCAGTTGGAGTTCCTGGCCGGCTTCGGCTACGTTCCGGATTCCGCCGCCTACCCGCTGGGCCGGAGGATAGCGCTCGGCGCGGTGATCGCCTCGACTTTGTCCGGCGATATTCGCGAACGCCTGGGGGAAAACTTCCACGTGACTCCCGCCCCGCCAACCGTTGTGTTCGGGCCGATGGTCGAGTTCAAGCTATTCTCGGGTCTGTCCCTCGAGGCGAACGCCCTCCCGCGGTCTTTTCGCAGCAGGTTCTTGAACCTCTCGTTGAACCGTATCTCTTCAGGCAATAGTGGAGGGACTTGGGAGTTTCCCGTTCTGGTCAAGCGCCGGCTGACCAAGGGCTCCGCGCGGCCGTTTGTCGTATTGGGACCCTCGTTCCGCTTGCCGAAGTTCAATTACCCCATTTGGGGAGTAACCGCGGGAGCGGGGGTTGAATTCGCGTTGCGGCGGGTCAGGCTCGCTCCGGCGGCGCGCTATACGCGTTGGGGGCCTCAGCGCAACCGGCTGCCGGGCATCGACCCGGACCGGTCAATCGTTTACAACCAGGCGCAGGTCCTGGTCGGCGTCTCCTTTTGATCAGACCCCGTGGACTCTCCGCGTCTCCGCTGCCGGCGCCGCCACGCCTAAAATCGAGATCGGTTCCGGGGTTATTGCCTGCATGCTCTACTCCGCTCCTCTGCGGATACCGTTGAACTACCGGCAAAGTAGCATACGCCGGTCCGGCGGTCATCGTATTACAGGCGTTTTCTACGCCGCTGCGCCGGCTCGCTATACTCCGAACATGCCGCAGTCCATCGGCGAACGCGACATCGCCGGCGTTCTTCATCCCTTCACCAACCCGGCCGACCACGAGCGGCAGGGTCCCCTGGTCATTGCTTCGGGCCGGGGCGTTTGGGTTTACGACGAGGCCGGAAAAGGCTATATCGAAGGGGCGTCGGGGCTCTGGTGCGCCTCGCTCGGTTTCGGCGAGGAACGGCTGATCGCAGCCGCGCAGCGGCAGATGAAGACTCTGCCGTTCATGCATCTGTTCGGGTCGCGGAGCACGTCGCCCGCAATCGAGTTGGCCGAACGGCTGCTGGAGCTCGCGCCGGTTCCCATGTCGAAGGCATTTTTCGCCAACTCGGGTTCCGAGGCCGCCGACACCGCCGTCAAGATGGTCTGGTTTTACAACAACGCGCTCGGCAGGCCGCAAAAGAAGAAAATCATCGCCCGCGAAGACGGCTTTCACGGATCGACCGTCGCCGCGGCGAGCTTGACGGGCATTCGGCGCAACCACCGCAAGTTCGACCTGCCGATCGCCAACGTCGTCCATACGGCGCGGCCGCATTTCTACCGCGACGGCTTGCCGGGCGAGTCGGAAGAGGCATTTTCCGCGCGCCTGGCCGAGATTTTAGAGCGGCAGATTATCGACGAAGGGGCGGATACCGTGGCGGCCTTCATCGCCGAGCCGGTCATGGGCGCGGGCGGCGTGCTGACGCCCCCGGCGGGCTATTTCGAGAAAATCCAAAAAGTCTTGCGCAAGCACGACCTGCTGTTCATCGCCGACGAGGTGATTTGCGGCTTCGGCCGCACGGGCAATCTCTGGGGCTGCCTGACGTTCGGCCTGGAGCCGGACATCATAATGGCCGCCAAACAGCTTTCCGCCGCGTACGCGCCGATCTCGGCGGTCATGGTCAACGAGAAAGTGTACGCGGCGCTGGCGCGGGGCGGCGACGAGATCGGCACGTTCGCTCACGGGTTCACCTACAGCGGCCACCCGGTGAGCGCCGCCGTCGCGCTCGAGTGCCTGAAGATTTACGAGGAGCGCGGCATCGTCGACCGCGTTCGCGCGATTGCGCCGCGTTTGCAGGACGGACTGCGGCGGCGGTTCGCCGATCATCCGCTGGTAGGCGAGATCCGCGGCGTCGGACTGATGGCCGCGGTGGAGTTGGTCGCGGACAAGGAAACCCGCCGGCGCTTCGACCCTTCCCTGGGCGCCGGCGCGTACTGCTACCGGCGGGCGATCGAGCACGGCTCGATCCTGCGGGCGCTCGGCGACTCCATCGCTTTCTCGCCGCCGATGATCATTAGCGAAGAAGAGATCGACCGCTTGCTCGACGGTTTCGCCAAAGCGCTCGACGACACGCACCGCTGGATAGTGGAGAAAGCTCAGTCGAACCATTGGTAGGCAATCCAGGCCGCGGCGTAGGCCAGGAACGCCATGTAAAGGAACTGAACCGCGGGCCATTTCCAGCCGCCGGTCTCCCGCCGCACGATGGCGACGGTTGACATGCACTGCAAGGCGAAAGCGAAAAACATCATCAAGGCGATCGAGGCGCCGAAGGAAAGCTCCGAACGCAGCACGGCTTGCAACTCGACCGAGTCCTCGTCGGCCTCCATGCCGTAGATCGTGCCGAGAGTGCCGATAATCACTTCGCGGGCGGCCAGGGACGTAATCAGGCCGATGCCGATTTTCCAGTTGAAACCCAACGGCTCGATCACGGGTTCGATGGCCTTGCCGATCGAACCGGCGTAGCTGTCGGCAATCTCGGGCGGCTCGCCGTTCTCGCGGGGCAGGCCGGCGAGCACCCAGAGAACGATCGTCGTCGCCAGGATGACCGTACCGGCGCGGCGCAGAAAGATCTTTGAGCGGTCAATGAGGCGGTAGGCCAGCGAGCGCAGAGTCGGCAGCCGGTAGGGAGGCAACTCCAACATGAACGGCGTCGAGACGCTGCGCAAGATCGTGGACTTGAGCAGCCAGGCGGTCAGGACCGCGGCCGCAAACCCTACGGCGTACAAGCCGAGCAGCACGGCGGCGCGGGTTCCGAACAGGGGGCCCAGCAACGGCCGTTCGGGGACGAACGCCGCGATCAGCAGCGCATACACGGGCAAGCGGGCCGAGCAGGTCATCAGCGGCGCGACGAGCAGCGTGGCCATGCGGTCGCGTTTGTTTTCAATGGTGCGCACGGCCATGATCGCCGGGACCGCGCAGGCGTAGGCCGAAAGAAGCGGGATGAAAGATTTGCCCTGCAAGCCGACCAGCCGCATCGAACGGTCGGCGATCACGGCGGCCCGCGCCAGGTAGCCCGAATCCTCGAGAATGCCGATAAACAGGAACAAAATCAGGATCTGCGGCAGGAAAACGATTACCGACCCGACCCCGCCCCAAACGCCGTCGATCAAGAGCCCCTTGAATGCAGTCTCGGGCAACACGGCCCCCAGCCACGCGCCGCTCGTTGCGATGGCGGCGTCCACGCCGTCCATCAAAGGCACGGCCAAGGTAAATATGCTTTGGAAGACGGCCAGGACGACGGCCAGGAAAATGAGCGGCCCGGCAAGCGGGTGCAGGAAGATGCGGTCGAGGCGGCGGCTCCATTGCGGCGGCCCCGGGGCGGCGTATCCGCAGCGCTGCGCGACTCCCCCCGCCCACTTGCGCACGGCCGGAACGTCTTGCAGTACCGGAAGCTGCACGGGTTTCGGCGGAACGACCGCGCCTTCGATGAACTTGCGCACTTCGTCCATGCCGCCGCCCCGGCGCGCGCTCACCGTTGCGGTCGGCGCGCCGATTTCGGCGGCGACGGCTGCGGCGGAGACGGCGCCGCCGCGGCTCGCGAGCTCGTCGGCCATGTTCAGCACAACGAGCGTGGGGATGCCGAGCTCGAGAACGCCGGGCGCATGGCTGAGATGGCGCGCGAGATTGGTCGAGTCCAGCATCAGAATCGCCGCCGCGGGCTTGGCGACGGTGGCGTTCCTGCCGCTAAGCACTTCGACCGCAATTCTTTCGTCCTCGGATTGCGGGTCGAGACTGCACGCGCCGGGAAGATCGACCAGGTCGATTTCTTCGCCCGAGCACAGCTTCATGCCGCCGATCTTTTTCTCGACCGTGACTCCGGGGTAATTCGCCACTTTCTGGCGCAAACCCGTGAGTTGGTTGAAGAGCGTGGATTTGCCGACGTTCGGCGGGCCGCAGAGGGCCACGACGCGCCGGGAACTCGTTGTCGTTGCGGCAGCCATGCAGTCGATAAAAAGCCGCGGTCTCTAGCCCGCGGGCGGGGATTCGATCCGAATCGCGATATGCCGGGCGGTCTCCCGGCGCAGGGCGACTTCCGACCCGTCGATGCGGTAGATCACGGGGTCGCCGAGGGGCGACCGGCCCGCGCAGCCCACGGTCGTATCGGGGATGAAGCCGAGAATCATCAAGCGATGGGCGTCGGTCTCAGCGAGATGAAGAGCCTCGATTACGGCAAGGGCGCCCGGTTGCAGATCGGCAAGGCTCATGACGCGCGCCGCGTTCACGAATTCTCAGGCTTCAGCCGGCAGCCGGCGCGCTCCGCCCGGCGCATTGCCGCCCGCGCCGCGGCCCCATCGGCATTCCTCGAACAAGCCTTCGAGCCGCGCTATTCTCTCGCGCAATTCGCCAATTGCTTTCTCGGTCGCCTGCTGCCCGCGCCATTGCTGAACGGCCAACCCTATCGCCGCAACAATGATCGCGATGGCGCCCGTCGTCATGCCGTTCCCCTTTTCACGCCCGCCTGCCGCCGGCCGACATTCTTCAGTATCTCACAGAGAAGATCGAGCGGCGGGCGCAGCAGGGGCGCAAGCCGTTCCGGGCTGCTAACCGATGTCCATGCGGCAAACGACCCCGACATCGTCGCAGTAC
Organism: uncultured Bryobacterales bacterium; assembly: GCA_958295955.1. Classification (GTDB taxonomy): domain Bacteria; phylum Acidobacteriota; class Terriglobia; order Bryobacterales; family UBA6623; genus CATQHP01. The sequence continues at coordinate 1,338,932 of OY282420.1, forward strand.
CACAGGACGCGGCCGCGGATGGTCATGCCGTGCGGCAGCGGGTCGTTGTCGGCAAGCCGGATGCTTTCCAGCACCTCCCCGGTCTCCACGTCATGCTTGAAAAAAGCGTTGAGATTGGAATCCGTACACCAAAGATGCCGCCCTTCCCAACCGATGCCGTGCGGGCGGTTTCCGGCCGTGGGGAATTTGTGCTCGACCTGCCAGGTTTGCGGGTCGATGCGATAGATGGTTCGCGACGGCGGGACGGCAACCCACAGCTTGCCGTCCCGCCATTCGAGGCCGTGGGCGCCCGTCCCGGGGCGGGGAGCGGAGTCGATCTTCGCCGCGCCGCCGCTGCGCGCCGGGGCGGGCGGGGCCAACGGGCTGCGGCGGCCGGGCGGGTCCGTCGGCATGCGATAAATGACGCCTGCCCCGGGGGTGAAGCGCTTGGCGATCGTCTCTCCGCTTTGCGCATCCGCGCGGATCAACTCGCGGCTGTAAGTCGAAGCCAGCCAGACCGCCTCGCCGTCGAAGGTAATGCCGCTCGAACGGTCCGCCGCGGTCGGCAGATCGCGCAGGACCTTGCCGTTCTCGTAAGCAACGAGATAAGCATGGTTATCGCCCTGATCGACGATCCAGAGACCTTCCTCCGCCGCCTGCAGCCCGTTAGGCTTCGGCCCCGGCGACTCGAAGACTTTTCGCACCGGACCAACACCGCGGGACTTCGCCGCGGCCGTCGCCGCGCCTGCCGCCGTCAACGAAAAAAGAAAGCGCCGCCGCAACATCGCTAACCGGCCTCCCGCAGTCATCGTAACGCATAAGCGGTCGTTGTACGATAGAATTCAGTCTTCTTTGGCGCAATGCAGAAGTTTCTCGAGTGGGCTGCGCCCGACAGCCGGGAGTTTCGTCTTGCGCGGCAACTCGACCCGGCAAAGCTGCCCGGGCATATCGCAGTCATCATGGACGGCAACGGGCGCTGGGCGAAGCGCCGCGCGCTGCCGCGCGTTGCCGGACACCGCGCCGGAGTGCAATCCGTGCGCGAGATCATCGAGTCCTGCTGCCGTCTCGGCATCGAAGCGCTGACGCTGTACGCGTTTTCCGTAGAAAACTGGAAACGCCCGAAATTTGAAATCGAAACGCTGTGGCGCCTGCTCAGCCACTACCTGCACGTGGAGTTGCCCGAGCTCAAGGCCAACAACGTGCGTTTCCAGACAATCGGGCGCATCGAGGCTCTGCCGCAAAAGACGCGGGACGACATCGACTACGCCATCGTCGAGACGGCCGCAAACACCGGGTTGCGTCTCAATGTCGCCCTCAATTACAGCGGGCGGACCGAGATCGTCGATGCCGTCAACAGCCTCTTGCGCCGGTCGCGGCGGACCGGCGCGCCGCTCGAAATCGACGAGCAAATGTTCAGCGATCAACTCTGCACCGCCGGACTGCCGAACCCTGACCTGCTGATCCGCACTTCCGGCGAGGTGCGCATCAGCAACTTCCTGCTCTGGCAAATCGCTTATTCGGAAATCTGGGTCACCGAAAAGTATTGGCCCGACTTCCGGCCCGTCGATCTGCTGGAATCGCTGCTCGATTTTCAGAAGCGGGACCGGCGCTACGGCGGACTGAACGGCCGGGAAACACCGCGCGCCGAGCTGGCCGCCGCCGGAACTCCGCCGTATTCCCACGAGTGAGCGCATCCGCATGAAACGGGTCCTCACGGCCCTGGCGCTCGCCGCCTGCGTCCTGGGTCTGGTTTTTTGGGCCCCGCCCGTCGTTTTCGGCGCAGCGGTTGCGGCCTTGGCCGCCGCCGGACTTCGCGAGTTCTACGCCCTCGCCGAGCGCTACGGCATCCGCGCGCTCGCGGCGCCGGGCTATGCGGCGGGCGTGCTGACGGCGCTCTTGCCGCAATTGGACCTAAGCCTGCTGCTTACGGTTTTCACCCTGGCTCTGCTGGCCGCGGGTTTCCGCGGGCGCGGCGGCCTGGCAAAATCGCTGCCCGCGGCGGCGGTTACTCTGACCGGCGTCGTTTACGTTGCGGCGCCGCTGCTCTGGGGGCGGCTCGTGCATCGCATCGACCCCTACTGGCTGCTGTTCGTTCTGGTCGTCAACGCCGCCGGCGACATAGCGGCGCTCTATACGGGCAAGGCGCTCGGAAAACGCCCGCTGGCGCCGCGCCTCAGCCCGCACAAAACATGGGAAGGAGCGATCGGCTCGGTCGTCTTCTCGACGCTCGCCGGGGTCGTGTACGCCAACGTTTTCCTGGCGAGCTACCTGAGTCCGGCGGAAGCGGCCGCGCCGGCCTTGGCGCTGAACATCGCCGGACAATTGGGCGATCTTGCCGAGTCGGCGCTGAAACGCGGGGCCGGCGTGAAAGACAGCGGCAAGCTGCTGCCGGGACACGGCGGCATACTCGACCGGCTCGACGCCTTTCTGTTTTCCGCGCCCGTGCTGTATGCATATCTGCGCTATCTCTAACCGGCGGGCCGCCGCTTTCGGTGCGGCGCCCGCCCGCGGGGATTGCCGAGGTTGCTCTCGACCAGGCTCATCCTGCATTCAAAAAGAACGGTCAAAACCTTGCTATACTCCGCAATTCCGTGCATGTAGCGGACGGCATCTTTCCGGTCGGCGCCTGCGTCGCGGCTCACGTCGCAGCGTACGGCGGCCTCTATGTATCCGGCCGCAATCTGCGGGCCGAAGACACTTCCAGGATGGGCTTGCTGGCCGCGGCGTCGTTCGTGGTCTCGACGATTCAATTTCCGTTGGCGGGCGCTTCGATGCATCTGGGGCTGTACGGTCTTCTCGGCGTTCTGTTGGGCCGCCGCGCTTTCCCGGTCTTGTTCGCCGGCCTGCTGTTCCAATCGCTGCTCTTCCAGCACGGCGGGCTTTTATCGCTGGGCCTGAACGCTCTGAATATGGGCTGCGGCGCGCTTGCGGGCTGGGCCATCTGGCTTATCGGCGCGCTCCCGGAGACGCCCCGCGCCGCCGCCGCCGGTTTCGCCGGCGCCCTGCTGCCGGCTTTCCTGCTCGCGGCGGAGTTCGAGCTCGCGGCATACGGACGCGGGTTCTACGTCATCGCCTCGGCCTATGCGGCGGTCGCTCTCGTCGAAGCGGCGGTAACGGTTGCTATCATTACATTTCTACGCAAAACGAAGCCGGAAATTCTACAGCCGGCGGCGGCGTAGCAGATTCCTCGCGACCGGCGAAGCAGTCTCGGATGGTTTTTGGAAACGACATGAAACGAGCGTTTACAGCGCTTTGTAACGCATCTTCAAAGCTCTTTTACTGTGCGCTTTCAGGGCTGCTCTTCCCGGCCGCCGCGCCGGCGCACAGTCTCGGCATCGGCGTGGAAATCGCCGAGCAGACAGTCATCGTGCGCTGCCGCTACGCCGACGGCGCCTTCCCCGACGCCGACGCGTGGGTTTATTCCCCCGACGAACCGGACCGCCCGTTTCAAAGCGGCAGAACCGACCGCGGCGGCGTGTTCAGCTTCGTGCCCAACGCAAACGGCACGTGGCGCGTGATCGTGGACGACGGCATGGGCCACCACAAGGAGATCGAGGTGACGGTGGACGGCAGCGCGCCCATTGCTCCCGAACCGTTTTCTCCGCCGCTGCTGCGTCTTGCCGCCGCCGCGGTGGGCCTGGCCGCTCTCGGATTCTATCTCGGACGTATCTCGCAAAGACAAACCGGCCGCGGAAGGTCGCCCGTTGAAGGGACTTGAGAGCGCGGTCGAGGCCCCCGATTCTCCTCTGGCGCCTTTCGACCCCAGAGCGAAGGTCAGCGCAGCCCTGCTCACCATCCTGACCGTCTCCTCGTTTCCTGCCGAACCGACGCCGCGGTTTTTCGCGGCGGGCGTCTATGTTCTGTTGCTGGCTCTGGTTGCCGCCGTCGGCTTGCGCTATCTGCTCAAGCGCTGCCTGGCGGCCACGCCCTTCATCGCCATGGCGGCGCTTCTGCCTGTGCTCTCCGGGCTGCCCAATGGCGACGTGCTGGCGTGTGCGGTCGGGATCAAAGCCTATGCCGCCATCCTGCTGCTTTCGGCTCTGGCCGCGACGACGCCCGTCGACCACACGCTGCGCGCCGTCGGCGCGCTCGGCGCGCCGCGGTCTCTCGTGCTGACAACCACCCTGATGTACCGCTATCTGTTCGTCCTGCTCGACGAATGGCGGCGGATTTCCCGAGCCCGCGAATGCCGCACGGGAGGCAACCCCGCCAAATGGCGCTTTCGCCTGTGGGCGAACCAGCTTGCGACGGTCTTCGTCCGCGGCTGGGAGCGCGCCGAGCGCGTCACGGCCGCGATGATCCTGCGGGGGTTCAACGGCAGCTTCCCGACCCTGCGCCGCCGCCGGTTTTCCCTGTCGGATTGGGCGCTGGCCGCCGGCGTTCCGCTCGGCGCAGTCATTCTAAGGGTAAGTTAGATTCAGCCGCCGCGCCCAGATATTCCGATAGCGAACGGGGTTGCCGTGCGCCTGCAGCAGCAGCGGCAACTGCGCATCGTGCGGATCGTATTTCGTCGCCTTCTTGTGCCTCATCGGCCCCATCATTTCCTTACGGTTGTGCAATAACACCCCGTTGTGGAACACGGTCACGAATGCCGGTTTGACCACTTTCCCGCCCGCGAACCGCGGCGCTTCGAAAACGATGTCGTAGGTCTGCCACTCGCCGGGCTTGCGGGAAGCGTTGACCAGCGGAGGGTACTGGCCGTATATCGATCCCGCCTGCCCATCGGCGTAGGAGACATTGTCGTAGGAATCGAGCACCTGAATCTCATAAAGCCCCATGAGCAGCACGCCCGAGTTGCCCCGCCCCTGGCTGGAGCGCTCGACTTTCGCCGGAGTCGCCCACTCGATGTGCAGTTGGACGTCGCCGAACTTCTCCTTGGTGAAGTGGCTGCCGGTACCGGGCGCGACCTCCATGTAGCCGTTCTCGACTTTCCAGGCCGGCGGGAGCGTCACTCCGCCGCGCTTGCGCTGCACCCAATGGGAGAGATCCGTTCCGTCGAACAGCACGACGGCATCGGACGGAGCTTTGCCCGGCCGTTCGGGCGCGCTCGCGGTTCCGGGAGCGACGACCGGCGGCCGCGGCCGGGAGTCGTCATGCACCCGCCACTTGCCGCCGGGCAAGAATTCGGTGTCGGCGTATCCGGTCGGGTATGTTTTCGGAGCGTCTGCCGCAAAGAGCGCCAACAGGGCGGCCGCCAGGCCCGCGGTCAACAATCGAAAGCTCATCTTCAACTCCTTTGCGTCTAGTATAAGGCGCAGGCGCGGCGAATGCGGGGTTTTCCGCGAATGCCTCGAGCGTTCCCGGCCGCCGGCCCTCTGCCGGGAATCTTCGCCCCGACCTGATAAACTGGCGTAACCGTCCGATGCCGGCAGACCCCACCGACGACGAACTCGTAACGGTTTTTTCCTCGCGAAGCCATCTCGCAACCATCGAAGCCGAGGTGATTTATGCGCTGCTCGACTCCGCGGGAATCTCCGCTTGGCTGGTGCGCGAAAACGTCGTCCAACAGCCGGTCGGCAAGGTGTCGATCAAGGTCGTTTCCGAATGCGCGGCCGATGCTTTGCAACTGATCGAATCCGCTCCGGCGGCATCCGCAAGCGACGGCGGCCACCCGGAGCTTGAAAACTCATGAGGAAATACGCATACCCGGCTTCCTGGCTGATCGTTTCCGCCGCGGCCGCGTGGTCAATCGTTTCGTTCCGCGTCCCGCCGCCGCCGCGGCTGGCCGTCGTCATTGTCGTGGACCAACTCCGCCCCGATTATCTGACCCGCTTTTCAGAGTTGTACGCGGGCGGTTTCAAAACGCTGCTCGCCAACGGCGCAAACTTCACCAACGCGGCCTACAGGCACGCCTCGACCTATACGGCGTCAGGCCACGCTTCCGTTTCGACCGGCCTGCATCCCTCCACGCACGGCATGATCGGCAATTCCTGGTACGACCCGACTCAAGACGCCGTAGTCAACTGCGTTGCCGACGACGCATACGCCGCGGTCGGCGGCCCCGGAGAGCGCGCCTCCCCCAGGCCACTGCTCGCGGACACTCTCGGCGATCTGCTCAAGCGCAAGCACGGCGGCTCGAAAGTCTATGCGTTCTCATCCAAAGACCGTTCCGCGCTGATGCTGGCCGGCCGCGGCGCCGACGGGGCGTTCTGGTATTCGGAGGAGTGCGGTTGTTTCGTCACGTCATCGTATTACGAGAACGGCATGCCGCAATGGCTTGCCGCTTTCAACGCAACCCGGCCGACAGCAGAGTATGCCGGAAAGGTCTGGAAACGATTCCTCGCAGACCGCTCGCTCTACGAGAAGCTCGCCCGCGAAGACGCCTTTCCGACCGAAGCCGACGGCAAAGCCGTAACATTTCCCCATGCGCTACCGCAAGAAGACATCGCAACGCGGATTCAGATGACGCCGTTTGACGACGAGTTGACGCTGCAAGCCGCCCTCACCGCGCTCGACTCCGGCGAGTTGGGCACGGACGGAGAACCCGATCTGTTGGCCGTCGGCTTCTCCGCAACGGATCGTATCGGCCATCTTTACGGCCCCTACAGCCAGGAAGCGATGGATCAAAACCTGCGTCTCGACCGTCTGCTGGCCGATCTGCTGGCGGCAATCGACCGCCGGGTCGGGATCGAGAAAACCGTGGTGGCGCTGACCGCCGACCACGGCGTCCCGCCCCTGGTCGAGGAAATGCAACGCCGCGGCGCAGCGGCGAGCCGCGTGAACTCCGACGAGTTCTGGCAGCGCGCGCGGGACGCGCTCAAGCAGCATTTCCCCGCTGCTCCCGACCTGGTTGCCTACGCGGGCGGCAACCGCCTCTACTGGCGCCTGCCGGCGTTCCGCAACGGCGCGGTCAAGCGGGCCGCGGCGGAAAAGTTTCTGGTGGAGCGGCTTCTCCGGCATCCGCTCGTTGCCGGCGTGTACACTGCGTCGGAGCTCGCCAATGCCTCCGACCGCGCCCCGGAAATGACACGGCTCTTCGCCAATGCGTATTTCCAGCGCCGCTCGCCGCATCTCATCGTCCACTTCAACGAATTCGTCTATCCGCGCAACGCGTTCGGCACGGCCCACGGCACTGCCTACCCCTACGACCGCGAGGTTCCCGTGCTGCTCTACGGCGCCGGGATACGCCCAGGGAATTCCGAGCGGCCGGCGGGGCCCGAAGATATCGCCCCGACCCTGGCCAAGATGCTCCGCCTCAAAATGGCGCAGGATCCCGACACGCGCATTCTCTCGGAAGCGCTGCAATAACAGCCCGTGACAAAAGTCGCGCAAGCGTCGTTACGCGCCCGGGAATCGATGCAATATCGTGGCAACTCTCAAAGAAATCGGCGCCTTGCTGTCCGCCCGGCAAGTAGGCAGGGGCGCGTAACCCTTCGCGCGGCGCCGCTGCGCGGGCCGGCAAGACGAACGACCGCAGGAACCCGCCGCGCCGCTTTCACCACGGACCGTTAAACGATGCTCAGCCGCAAAGGAACGACTTTCCCTTCGGAATACTCGCGTTCGGTGGACGAGCGAACCGGGGCCGTCGTCCACCAACTCACGAATCATCCTTCGATCAACCATCCGACGTATTTTTTGCAGTCGTCGTTCACGGCGGATCAACGCGCGCTGATTTTCACGAGCTACCGCACCGGCAGCGCGCAATTATTCGAAGTCGGCTTTCCCGACGGCGAGATCCGGCAGCTTACCTGCGATCAGGCGATCCATCCCTTCTCGCCCACGATTGCCCCGGACGACAGCATTTTCTTCGTCAGGGGAGGGGGCGTTTGGCGCCTCGCCCGAGAAACCCTGGAAGAGATCGAAATCGCCTCGTTCGGCGGCCAACTCGGCGAATGCTCGCTGACTCCGCTCGGCGATCGGTTCGTCGCCGCCTGCAAGCGCGGCAACGAATGGGGCTTGGCGCTCGGCGCCGTCGGCGGCGCGGAAACCCGGTTTATCCCCTTTCCGCGAACGATCATTCATCCCCAGTTCAACCCGGCCGATCCCGAGTGGATCGAGTTCGCCGCGGATCCCGCGCCGCGCATGCACCGCGTGCGCATCGACGGCAGCGGGCTGGAATGCCTCTACGAGCACGGCAACGACGAGTTCATCGTCCACGAGACTTTCCTGGGGACGTCGTCAGACCTGGTTTTCACCGTCTGGCCCCGCGCGCTCAAGCGCATGGACTGGAACAGCCGCCGCATCGCCGCCATCGCCGAGTTCAACGCTTGGCACATCACGCCGAACCGTTCGGGAACCAAGATTCTCTGCGACACCGTCCATCCCGATATCGGCCTGCAACTAGTTGACGTTGCCGACGGGTCGCGGGAAACGATCTGCTACCCGCAAGCAACGTCGCAGGGCAGTCAGTGGAGAACGTCGCGCTACGCCGTCGCCGCGGATTGGCAGGCGGCCCGCAGCGCGGCGGAAAAAGCGCAATCGCTGAGTTGGATGGAAATGGCCGCCGACTCCGTTTACGGCCCACAGTGGACCCACCCGCACCCGTCGTTCTCGCCCGACGAAACGATGGTTGCTTTCGCCGGCGACCGCAGCGGCCACGCGCAGGTCTATGTCGCCGAAATTCCAGGCGCTGCGCGGGAAGCAAGAAAAGGCGAGTGAACCGGCAGCGCCAAATGCCGCTCCGGGCCGGCGCGCCGGTTGCGGAAGACCCCGACTACCTCTCGCAGCAACTCATTACGTACATCGGCAACAAGCGCGCGCTGCTGGGCCCCATCGGCAGCGCCGTTGCGCGCGTCAAGCGCCGCCTGGGCAAAGACCGCCTGCGCTGCTTCGACGCCTTCAGCGGATCCGGCGTCGTGTCCCGTTTGCTCAAGGGCCATGCGTCGCTGCTCGTCAGCAACGATCTGGAGGATTATGCGGCAGTCATAGGACGGTGCTATCTCGCCAACCGCAGCGCAATCGACATCGCTCTGCTGCGCGAAATCGTCAGCGACTTGAACGCGCGCGTACGAACCGAGCCACTCCCCGCGGGATTCATCGAAGAGCTGTATGCGCCCCGCGAAGAGTCGCGCATCGACAACAAAGACCGGGTTTTCTATACCAAGAGCAACGCCCGGCGGCTGGATAACTACCGCAGAATGATCGCCGAGGCGCCGCGCAACCTGCGCGACTTCCTGCTGGCGCCGTTGCTGAGCGAGGCGTCGATCCACACCAACACCGCGGGCGTTTTCAAGGGTTTCTACAAGAACCGACAGACCCGCATCGGTCAGTTCGGCGGGAGCGGGTCGGACGCTCTGCTGCGCATCCTGGGGGATATCACCCTCAACCTGCCCGTCTTCAGCAACTTCGAGTGCGAGTACAAGGTGCTGTCAGAGGACGCCAACGCCGCCGCGCGGCGCCTTTCGGACCTGGACCTCGCCTATCTCGATCCGCCGTACAATCAGCATCCCTACGGGTCGAACTACTTCATGCTGAACCTGCTCGCCCGCTACGAGCGCCCGCGGCGCATCAGCCGGGTTGCGGGCATCCCCGCGGACTGGCGGCGGTCGGGATACAACGTGCGGGCCGAGTCCGCCGGACTGATGGCCGACCTGGCGCAACGCCTCGACGCGCGGTTTCTGCTCATCTCGTTCAACAACGAAGGCTTCATCCGGCCTGCCGCAATGCGCGCCATGCTCGACAAAGCGGGCTCGGTCGAGGTCGTCGAGATGCGGTACAACGCCTTCCGCGGCGGCAGGAGCTTCAAGAACCGCCCCGTTCACGTAACCGAGCAGCTCTTTTTAGTGGAAAGGAAGTAAAGCGTCCGCGGTGTCTCAAGCCGACTGTCCGCTTACGGCCGTCATCCCCGCGCGCCGGGGAACAATCTCTCGAAATTCGCAGTCGTTCGCTCGGCGATCTCTTCGAAGTCGCAACCGACGACCTGCGCCAGCTTCTTGGCCGTTTCGACAACGAAGCGCGGTTCGTTGCGCCGAATCTTGCGATAGGGAACGGGGGTCAGATACGGCGAGTCGGTCTCGACCAGAAGCCTGTCCGGCGGAATCCAACGCGCCGTGTCGCGCAGATCCTGCGCTCGGTTGAACGTCAGGATACCGGCAAAGGAAATGTGAAAGCCCATGTCGAGGCAGCGCGCCGCCTGCTCGGAACCCGCCGAGAAACAGTGCATGACGCCGCCGAGCCCGGTTGCGCTCCAGTGCTCGTCGAGCAGCTCGAGCGTGTCGTCCCAGGAGTCGCGCACATGGATGACGATCGGCATTCCCCGTTCGGCGGCGATCTCCATTTGCGCGACGAACGCCCTCTTCTGCGCCTCTCGCGGTGAATGGTCGTAGTGGTAATCGAGTCCGATCTCGCCGACGCCGACGACTTGCGGATGCAGGCACAACTCCGCGATTTCGTCCCCGGTCGATTGCTCGAATGCGGACGCATCGTGCGGATGCACGCCCACGCTCGCCGACACGTCCTCGTAGGCTTCGGCGAGCCGCACTGCGCAGGAAAGATCGGGAGGGCCGCTGCCTGTCCCGATCGCCAACATGCGGCCGACCCCGGCCTCGCGGGCGCGCGCGATAACCTCGGCGCGGTCCGCGTCGAACGCGGGGCCGTCGAGGTGGCAGTGGGCATCGACCAACACCGGCCGTCAACTCAACCGGGCGCCGACCGGCGCGTCTTCCAGAAAACTCACCAGATACGGATGACCGTGGTCGATCGACGCCGCGACCACCATGCCCTGCGACATACGGCCCATCATCTTGCGCGGTTTCAGGTTGGCGACGATCGCCACCTTGCGCCCCACCAGCTCCTCGGGAGCGTAAGCGCCTGCAATCCCGGCCACAATCGAGCGCGGCTCGGCTTCGCCGATATCTACGGTCAGCGCGAGCAGCTTTTTCGATTTCGCCACCTTCTCGGCAGCCTTGACCAGTCCGACGCGCATATCGATTTTGACGAAATCGTCGAAGGCGACTTCGGGCGCGTCGATCGTAATCGCTGCGGGTTCGTCCGCGGCCGGCTTGCCGAAAATCGCGGCCTGTTCCTTGAGCGCTTCCTGTTCCAACTCTTCCATCCGCTTCACCGACTTCTCGACATCGAGACGCGGGAAAATGGCGTCCTGCCCGGCGAGCTTCACGTCCGGCTTGAGTCCTCCCCAGGCGAGATCGGCCAAGCGAAAATCGCGCAGCGGGACGGTCTCGCCGAGCATCGCCCAGATTTTCTGCGAAGCCTGCGGCAGCACGGGATGCGCCAGCGCGGCGCCGATGCGCAGCGCTGCGGCGGAGTTGTAGAGCGTCGCCGCAAGCTGCGCCTGCGAAGATTCATCCTTGGCCTTGGCCAGCGCCCAGGGCTTGTTCGCGACGATGTACTTGTCCACCGCGGCGAACAGGGACCAAATCGCTTCCAGCGCCCGCGAGAACTCGAACTTCGCGTAGCGCGCCGCGGCCTTTTCGATCGTCTCGGCCGCCAATGCCTGCAAACCGCCGTCGCCGCCTGCGCCGGCTGCAGGGACGAGGCCGCCGTGGAACTTGGCAATCATTGCCGCCGTCCGGCCGGCCAGGTTGCCGACGCCGTTGGCCAGATCGGAGTTGTAGCGCCCCACCAGCGCCTCAAAAGAAAAATTGCCGTCCTGCCCGAAAACGATTTCACGCAGCAAGTAATAGCGCAAACCTTCGATGCCGACAACTTTGTCGATCGGCCGCGCTCTCACGATGTTGCCCTTGGACTTCGACATCTTGCCGCCCTGAAAGATCAGCAGGCCGTGCGCCCAGACCTGCTTCGGCAACGGCAGTTCGGCCGCCATCAGGAAAGCAGGCCAGTAAACGGCATGGAAACGGACGATCTCTTTGCCGACCAGATGAACATCGACCGGCCACAACTTCTCCCAACGCTTGCGGGCTTCGCCCTCTTCGCCGTAGCCGACCGCGCTCATGTAAGTCGAAAGAGCATCGAACCAGACATAAAAGACGTGCGCCGGATCGTTCGGCAGCGGAATGCCCCATTGCAGCGTCGAACGGCTGATCGAAAGGTCTTTCAAACCGCCCCGCACGAACGAGAGGACCTCGTTCCGCCGCGAGTCGGGTTGGACGAAATCCGGCTGCGATTCGTAAAGCTCGATGAGCTTGTCCCGGTACGCCGAGAGCTTGAAGAAATAGTTTTCTTCGGTGACGGTCGTAATCATGGCCGGGTCGGCCTGCTCGGCTTCTTCGTCGGTCACGAACGCTTCGTCGCCGATGTGGTACTTGCCCGTGTACGAATCTTTGTAAATCGCTCCGTTTGCCAGGCAGCGCGAGAAGATCGCCCTGACGGCCTTGGCATGACGGGGATCCGTTGTCCGGCGATAGAAATCGTATTCGAGCCCGAGATCGTTCCACTCGGCCCGAAACGCCTCAGAGACGCGGTCGGTGAACTCCCGCGGCGTCAGTCCGGCGGCCGCAGCCGATTTTTCGACCTTCTGGCCATGCTCGTCGGTGCCGGTGGTCAGATATGCTTCGTCGCCCATCATGCGCCGGAAGCGCTTGATGGTATCGGCAACGATCGTCGTATAGGCGTGGCCGATATGGGGCGTCGCGTTGACGTAATAGATCGGCGTTGTCAGATAGTACTTGCTCATGTGCGCAAAGCCCAGTCTTTCAGTGTGCCGTATTGCGCCGCCGCGCCGCCGGTTCGCGCTAATTTCGGGCGAGCTTCATGAACTCGAAGCTCGCCGCCTGCCACACGTCCTTGAAGGGGATGTTCTTCTCTCTGGCGATACGGCGGCAGTCTTCGTACTCCGGGGCGAAATTCCGCAGCGATCCGTCGGCCGCGGCCACTTTGACACGCACGCGCCCGAACGCCGTCTCGACTTGCCGCCAGCGGCGCTCCAGCACGCGCCGCTGCGCCGCATACTCGCGAATCCCGATGGTTGTCGTTTCGGCGAACAGCACATCCCCCAAGCGCAGCCGGTCGGCCGGGTCGGCCAGGACCGTCAGCGTAAACCCGGGACGGTCTTTTTTCATGAAAACAGGCGTCAGCGTCACATCGAGCGCTCCGCACTCCAGCAGCCGCTCGCGGACAAAACCCGCCACCTGCGGCGACATGTCGTCGATGTTGGCCTCGATAACGCGCACTTCGGCGGCCTCGGGAATGTCAACCGTCTCCCCGATCAACACGCGCAATACGTTCGCCCGGCCCTTGAAATCGCGGTCGCCGGCGCCGTAGCCCGAAGCTTCCAGCCGCATCGCGGGCATGACGCCGAACGAGTCCGCCAGCGTGACCGCGATGGCCGCTCCGGTGGGAGTCGTCAACTCCGCGGCCGGACCGTCCACGTATGCCGGCACGCGTTCGACCAGGCGCGCCGTCGCCGGCGCCGGAACCGGCAGCACGCCGTGCGCCGCCTGCACCGTGCCGCTGCCGAGGTTGAGCGGCGAGCAAACGATGCGCTCGATGCCGAGGGCGTCGAAGCCGACCGCCGCGCCGACGATATCCGCGATCGCGTCGAGCGCGCCGACCTCGTGGAAGTGAACCTTTTCGAGCGGAACGTCATGAGCCCGAGCTTCGACCTCGCCCAAGCGCCGAAAGATTCTTCGCGCGTCGGACTTTACCTTGTCCGCCAGTCCGCTCTCGCCGATCATCTTCTCGATCGCGCCGAGCGAGCGATGGCGTTGGCCGCCGCGGGGCGTCTCAACGGACACGTTCGTCGCCGCCAACCCGCCGCGCTTGGTTGCGGCAACTCTGAGCACGACGCCTTCGAGCTCCAGCTTCGCCAACTCCGAGCGCAGCAACTCGAAGTCAAGTCCGGCATCGATCAGGGCGCCCAGCACCATGTTCCCGGCAATGCCCGAGAAACAATCGAGATAACAGACCTTCATGGAAGCCGCGCGGACACAGCAGACGCCCTCAACGAATCAGCGCTCATGCTAGCACAGAGCAGGCCGGACGCCGGGCCGCTGCGCGGCGGGCGGATAGCGGACAGCAAAACCGCCGGCGCGGAGAGGCAAGCCGGCGCAGAAGCCCGCGGCGCGCCTCACGCGCCGCTTCAACCGCGAACCGCTAAGCGCTTCCGCCTGCGCTTTCGACCTCTTCGCCGACAAGCTCCAGGAAAGCTCCCGCGGCCTGCGAGAGCTTGCGCCTGGCCGAATAAACCAACCGAATCTTACGCTCCATCGCCAGTTCCCGGACGGCCACTTCCTTCAGCGACCCGTTTTTGATTTCCTGCTCGACACACATCTTCGGCAGAAAGGCGACGCCCAGATTGCGCTGCACCAGCCGCCGAATCGTCTCGATGGTCGGCATCTCGACGGCCATGTTCAGCGGCGCCTGATGCGTGCGAAACGCCTCGATGACGCGCGCCCGATAAGGCGACACCACATTGTGCGCAATGAAGGTCTCTGCGCTCAACTCGCGAATGCCGACCTTCCGCTGCCGGGACAGCCTGTGTTGCGGCGAAACCACAAAAGTCAGCCGGTCGTTGTAGAACTCGAAGACCGTGAGCCTGGGGTCTTTCGGGTCGTAGCTGATTGCGCCGAGCTCGATGGCGCCCTCGCGCACCGCATCGGGAATCCTGCTCGAAAGACTGCGCCGCAATTCGACGTTGACCCGCGAATGACGCCGGCGGAACGCTTCCAGATGCTTCAGCAGATAGAGCGCCGTGGACTCGTTCGCCCCGATCGTCAGCTTGCCGGCGTTCAGGCCGTGCAGCTCGGTCAGCGCCCGGCGCAGTTGGCGGTCCAGCCCCTCAAAACGTTTGGTGTAGTCCAGCACCAGACCGCCGGCGTCAGTCAAGACCAGTGATCTGGACGAGCGGTCGATCAGTTGCGCTCCGAGGTCGGCTTCGAGCCGCTTCAGCGCCAACGAAATTGCCGGCTGCGTGCGCATAAGCTTCTGTGCGGCGCGGGAAAAGCTGCCCTCCTCGGCGACGGTGCGGAACATCCGCAGTAACGATATATCCATATGGATATTTTATAGAAAACCAAAATATAATAAACTTGCTTAATTCCCCTCGATTGCGGTTTACTGATTGAAAAGAGGACTCGGCCCATGTCGAATCAGGTATATATCTTCGACACAACGTTACGCGACGGCGAGCAGTCTCCCGGCTGCAGCATGACGATCCCGGAAAAGCTGCGCATGGCGCGCAAGCTCGTCGATCTCGGGGTCGATATCGTCGAAGCGGGCTTCCCGATTGCCTCTGACGGCGACTTCCACGCCGTGCGGGCGATCTGCCGCGAGCACCCGGACACTCATATCGCGGCGTTGGCCCGAGCGGTGCCGATCGACATCGAGCGCGCCGCGCAGTCGATCGACGGTCACAAAAGGCCGCGCATCCACTGCTTCATCGCCACGAGCGAGATCCATCTCAAATACAAATTCAACAAGAGTCAGGAGCAAATTCTCGAAGAAGCCGTCCGGGGCGTGGAACTGGCCAAAAAATACGTCGATGACGTCGAGTTCTCCGCCGAAGACGCCACCCGCACCGAGATCGGCTATCTGTGCCGGGTAGCCGAAGCCGCGGTCAACGCCGGCGCAACGACGATCAACATCCCCGACACCGTCGGTTTCATGACTCCCGGCGACTACGCGGAGACGATCGGCAAAGTGGCCGAGACGGTCGGCGACCGGGCCGTCATCAGCGTACACACTCACGACGATCTGGGGCTGGCCGTAGCGAACGCCGTCGCCGCGCTGTACGTCGGCGCCCGCCAAGTCGAATGCGCGCTCAACGGCATCGGCGAACGCGCGGGCAACTGCTCGCTGGAAGAAGTGGCCGTCATCATGCAGGTGCGCCCCGACCGCGTTCCCTTCCACACCAACATCGACTGCGCCAGGCTCTACGACGCCAGCCAAACGCTCAACGAATGCATCACCTTCGGCCCGCAGCCGAACAAGGCGATCGTCGGCCGCAACGCCTTCGCCCACGAAGCAGGCATTCACCAGGACGGCTATCTCAAGCACCGCACGACCTACGAAATCATGACGCCCGCATCGGTAGGCGTCCCGGCCTCGAAGCTCGTGCTGGGGAAGCACAGCGGCCGCCACGCGCTGCGCCAGCGCATCGTCGACCTCGGCTACGGCGACCTCGACAAAGCCGACACGATCAAGGTCTATAAGGCATTCACCGCCTTGGCCGACACGCGCAAGGGCCTGCTCGACGAAGACATCGTGGAGTTGCTGGAAGAGTTGGGCTTCCGCCGAGTCGGCGAGGAAGTCCCGGTCGGCGGCTGAGGGCGCTTATGGGGAACCGCCGCGCGGCCGCATGCTCGAATTGAGCACGGGCGTCGGGCAGTCCGCCGCCCGGATTCTCGACGGCATGTGCCCGCATTCCCGCCTCACCAGCGTTGACGCGGCGCAGCGGCAATCGGAAGCCGCCAAACGCGTTCTTGGCGCCGACCGCCGCGTTGCGTTCGTCACCCAAGACGGCGCGGCCTTTCTCGAAGAATGCGGCGAGACTTTCGACCTGATTTTCGCCGACGCCCTGCCCGGGAAATTCACCCACCGCGAGCGGGCAATCGCCCTGCTGCGTCCCGGCGGCTTGTACGTGATCGACGATCTCACCCCCCGGCCCGATTGGCCGGACGGGCGCGAATCCGGGGTCGAACGGTTGCTTGCGGGCGTGGAGGCGGCGGGCCTGCGCTGGTTCCACGCCGCGCAGGCGGCGGGTCTCATGGCGGCCTGCCGCGGAGTGTAACCCCGTTAACCGCAACTTCGCCTGTATGGGTTAGGCTACAGAGAAGGTTCCAGTCCGACTGGAAGCTCATCGCCGGCTACGGCCGTGCCGCTTGGGGCGCGGCTTTGTTGACCTCGGAGGATTCATGGCGCATCGCAATTTTCAATCCCTGGCCGTTTTGCTGAGCATTCTGCTGCTGACCCCGCAGTTCGGCTTGGCGCAGGAGGAGTCGGCGATCCGGATCAAGGTGCTGGCGGGCGAAGCCGGCATCAACAACATCAACCAGAACGTAGTCGTCGAGCCGATGATCGAGATTCAAGACGCCAACGGAAAACCAATTCCCAAAGCGACCGTGACGCTCCGCTCGCCCGCGACCGGTCCGAGCGTAACTTTCTTCGGCGCCTCTCGCGTATCGACGCTGACGACCGACGACCAGGGGCGCGTTCGCGCCGCCGGCATGCTGCCGAATTCGGAAGAGGGCACTTTCAACATCGAAGTGGAAGCCGCCTACAACAACATGACCGCAGCAACCACGATTACCCAGACGAATGCCGTCGCGCCGGGCGATCCGAAACCGAAAAAGAAGGGCGTCGGTTGGAGACTGCTGGCGGTCATCGGCGCCGGGGCCGCCGCCGGCATCGTTGCCGCGGCGCGACGCGACGAAACCGCTACGGTGTCGCCGACCAGCGTCGGCGTGGCCTCGGTGAACGTCGGCGGACCGCGCTAGCCGCTTGGACCGCCTCTACGAACGAGCACGAAAGATATCAGCCATGCGAAGGTTCTCGACAGCAACTGCATCCCTTGTTTTTGGGGCAATTTTCGTTGCCTCGCTGCACGCCCAACTCACGGTCACGGTCGAAGATGCGAACGTGTTTCGCCAGCTCCGCCGCACCGGGGACACGTTGACGTTCGACTCCGAAG
Organism: uncultured Bryobacterales bacterium; assembly: GCA_958295955.1. GTDB lineage: Bacteria > Acidobacteriota > Terriglobia > Bryobacterales > UBA6623 > CATQHP01. Next base: position 1,356,396 of record OY282420.1, read on the forward strand.
GCGTTAGGCAGACGGTCGAGGAACGTCTTGTGATCGCTTACGAAAGCGACAGCGGTACTGCGGAAATCGAAGAACCGGAGATGGTCGGCTCTTCGACTTTTATGGTTTCGTCGGCGCGGTCGTTCCCGGTCATACTCGATCCCGGAGAAACTCATGTTATTCGCGTTCGCTTCGTACCGACCGGCGTGGGGCCCTTCACGGGACAATTCCGTTTGCCGATCAAGATCAACCCCAGGGGCGCTGACAATTCTTTCCTCTTCAACTTGAGCGGGCGCGTCGCGGATTACAGTCTCAGCTTTCAGCTTCCGGGTGGCAACCAGACCGTGGTCGGCAACGGCGGCACGGTTTCGTTCGAAGACACGACCGTCGATACCACGATGGCGGCGACGGTAATCGCGACGAACCGCGGCAGCGGTCCGGGCACGCTCGAAACCGTCTCGATCGCCGGCGGCGGAATCTTCGAGCTCGGCGGACTGGGGCTTTTGCCCGCGACGATTCCACCCGAGCGGGATTTTCGCTTTCAGGTGCGCTTCACGCCGACCGCCGCGCAGAGCTTCGGCGGCTCGCTAAGATTGGGCTTCGGCTCTGGGGCAAGCACGCTTCAACTCGCGGGCAGCGGCGTTGCCGCCGCATACAGTTACCAGTTGACGACCTCCGATGGCCGAACCGCTTCGATTCCTGAAAACGGGACAATCTCCGTCGGCTCGACCCCCGTGGGAGAAGAAATCGCCGCGACCCTGACCGTGACCAATGCCGGCACGGCGGAAGGCAGGATCGGCAACATCACGATAACCGGCGACGGCTACAGCCTCTCCGACCGCCCGCTGCTGCCGGCGCTGCTCGATGTCGGCGAGAGTTTCACCATCACGATCAACCTGACTCCCGTTGAACCCGGACCCGCCACCGGCCAATTACGCATCGGCGATTCCACGTTCGACTTGAGCGGCGAGGGACTGGACACGATCCTTACCTACACGCTGACGACCTCCGACGGCCGAACCGCTTCGATTCCTGAAAACGGGACAATCTCCGTCGGCTCGACCCCCGTGGGAGAAGAAATCGCCGCGACCCTGACCGTGACCAATGCCGGCACGGCGGAAGGCAGGATCGGCAACATCACGATGACCGGCGACGGCTACAGCCTCTCCGACCGCCCGCTGCTGCCGGCGCTGCTCGATGTCGGCGAGAGTTTCACCATCACGATCAACTTGACTCCCGTTGAACCCGGACCCGCCACCGGCCAATTACGCATCGGCGATTCCACGTTCGACTTGAGCGGCGAGGGACTGGACACGATCCTTACCTACACGCTGACGACCTCCGACGGCCGAACCGCTTCGATTCCTGAAAACGGGACGATCTCCGTCGGCTCGACCCCCGTGGGAGAAGAAATCGCCGCGACCCTGACCGTGACCAATGCCGGCACGGCGGAAGGCAGGATCGGCAACATCACGATAACCGGCGACGGCTACAGCCTCTCCGACCGCCCGCTGCTGCCGGCGCTGCTCGATGTCGGCGAGAGTTTCACCATCACGATCAACTTGACTCCCGTTGAACCCGGACCCGCCACCGGCCAATTACGCATCGGCGATTCCACGTTCGACTTGAGCGGCGAGGGACTGGGCGCGATTCTCACCTACACGCTTGTCGGCGCCGACGGACCGAAACAGATCGAGCCGCGCGACACGATCGTATTCCCGCAGACCCAAGTCGGCGACGCGTCCGAGGTGACTTTGCAAATCTCCAACTCCGGCAACGAAAGCGAAACGCTTTCCGGCATTGGAGTCGGCGCAGGGGCGTTCTCGCTGCGCAACTTACCGGAGCTGCCGTCCCCGTTGCAGGCGGACCAGACGATCACCTTCGCCATTGTCTTCGAACCCGAGAGGCTGGGCCCGCAGAGCGCAATGTTGGCGGTTAACGCCGCAAACTTCACGCTCAGCGGAGTCGGTGAAAACGTGTCCGATCTGCCGGCCGTGAGTTTCTCGACATCGGGCGGAACGGTCGCTGCGGCCGATTCCGTTCCGATCAGCTTGAGCATCGCCGAAGCCTTCCCTGTCGATCTTAAAGGCGTGCTGCGCCTGACCTTCGACACGGAGGTGTTTTCGAATGCCCCGACGATTCAGTTTTCCACCGGCGGGCGCAATGCGTCGTTCCGGATTCCGAAAGGCCGAACGGAAGCAATCTTCCCCGGAAACCTGACGACCAATCCTTTCTTGACGGGAACCGTTGCGGGCACGATTACCGCCTCGGCAACGTTCGCCACCGAAGCCGGCTCAGTGGACATTACTCCGGACACGATCCCTGAAGTGGTCTTCACCGTCACCAAAGCGGCGCCCTTGCTGCGAAGCATGACCTTGGGCTCCACCGGGCAGGGCCGCTTCAGCGTTCTGGTAACCGGATTCGCAACCTCGCGCACCGTCAGCCAATTGCAGATCGCCTTCGCCGGCGTCACCGGCGCGGACATCACGACGCCGAATCTGACCGCCGATGTCTCGGACGCGTTCACCCTGTATTACGGCAGCAATCAGTCAGCGAACTTCGGCAGCCTGTTCACGGCAACGGTCGCCTTCACTGTCAATGAAGGCGAATTCGAGGATCTGAGTACGGTCACGATTACGGCGACGAACGAGCTCGGTCAATCGAATCCCGTCAGCCTGACGTTGAATTAGCCGCCGGCCTGCGCGGTCGGCAACACGCGTGAAACCGCAGCCGCCGGTAACGCGTTACGCGCCCAGCCCGACGGGACGGCTCCACCTGGGCCACGCCGCGCATGCGCTCTACGTATGGGGGCTGGCCGACTTGTTGGGCGCGCGCGTGCTGCTGCGCATCGAAGACCACGACCGGCAGCGCTGCCGCACGGAATACGAGGCGGCGATCCTCGAAGACCTGGACTGGCTGGGCTTCGAACCCGAGAACGCGGTAACGCCGGACTACCGCCAAAGCGACTCGGACGCGGTTTACAGGGAAGCGCTCGGCAGGCTGCGGCGCGGTCATAACGTCTATCGCTGCGTCTGCACGCGGAAAGACCTCGCCGCTCATTGCCCGGCAAGCGGGACGGGCGAACGCATCTACGGAGGGCGCTGCCGCGCGGCGAACCATCCGCGCGGCGCCCCTCACGGCCTGCGGCTGGAATGGGGCGGCGGCGAAGAATCGTTCGAAGACGGCTTCCTCGGCCCGCGCAAACAAGAGCCCGCGCGGCAATGCGGCGACCTGTTGCTCAGAGACCGTCACGGCCAGTGGACCTACCAGTTTGCGGTCGCCGTGGACGACATGCGCCACGGCGTCAATCTGATCGTGCGCGGCGAGGACCTGCTCGATTCCACCGGACGGCAGATCCGCTTGGCGCGTCTGTTGGGCCGCGCCGCGCCGGCGCGCTTCTATCATCACCCGCTGGTGACCGACGCCGCGGGCGTCAAGCTCGGCAAGAAGCAGCGCTCGCCCGCGTTGGGGGAGCTGCGCGCGGACGGTATCCGCCCGGAGAAAGTCTTGGGGGAAGCGGCGCGGATGGTCGGACTTCCGGTTGAAGCAAGACCGCTCGAGCGCCTGGAAATCGCCGCGACGATCGCCGCCCGCCACGGCATGGCCTAACGCCGGCGGCGATAGTCCTGCGTCGCGATGCGCACTTCGCGGCAGACTTCGCAGAGCCGCGAAACCGCCCGCGCTCCGATGCGGTCGGCGAGGCTGTCGTTCACCCTGGGACGGCTGCCGATCTCGTCGCTCAAGACGACGTTATGCCCCAACTCGACCACCGGCAGGTTGGTGGTGACGATGAGCGCCTTCTCTTCGTTGTAGCGGTGGTTGATGATCGTCGCTACCGTATCGAGCACCCAATCGGTCACGCGGTGCGCGCCCAGATCGTCCAGCAGCAGCACCTCGGTTTCGAGCGCGGCGCGGTAAGTTTCGCGGCTGCTCCCCCCTGCCGCCGGGTCGTAGCCCTCGCGAATTTTCTGCAACAGCGTCTGGTAGTCGAAAAAAATACAGTCGAAGCCGCGCTCGGCCAGCCGTTTCAGCGCGGCAACCGCCAGATGCGTTTTGCCCACTCCCGGGGAGCCCTGAAACAGCAGTCCGCGTTTGGGACCGAAAGGGTATTCTTCCGCGAATTTCTTCGCGGCGCTCATCGCGCCGGTCAGCAGGTTGTATTCGATCGCGTTTTCGTAGGGGGTTCCCGCGCGAAAATTGTCGAAGCCGACCGCGGCGAATTTGCGCGGCAAGCCGAGCTTGCGGACACGTTCGTCGGGGCCGACATCGCCGCTGCAACCGCAGCGGACGACGCCGCCGTTTTCGGCGTGCTTCCAGCCGGCGCCTTGACAGGCAGGGCAATCAGGATTGGCAGCCACCTCGCGTTCCCTCCGCTTGTCCCATCGTAGGCGATCATTCGATCACCGCCAACGCGCTTCCGGGAACGACCGAATCGCCCGCGGAAACATTGACCGCCGCCACCGTACCCTCTTTCACGGCCTTGATCTCGTTCTGCATTTTCATCGCCTCGACAACGATGACCCCGTCGCCTGCGCGCACGGAGTCGCCGCGCGCCACCTTGACGGCGACGACCTTCCCCGGCATCGAGGCCGTGATTGTCTGCGGTCCGGCGACTGCGAGATCCGCCCCGCCGCGAGCCAGGCGGCGCGGATCGATGATCTCGATCTCGAACGAACCTTCCCGCGTTTCCGCCCGATAGCAGCCGTTTCCGCCGCGCTCAAGATGGACCGTATGCTGGGCTCCGCCGACAACAACGGAGTACGCCCCCTCGCCGAGCGCAACGATCTCGGCCTTTCCGTTCAGCCCGTCGATTCGGAACCGTCCGCCGGCGCCGATCTCGACCTGCCGTTTTTCGCCGCCAACGATAACCGTCGTCTTCATACCGAGACCGCCGGCGCGCGCAACGCCTTGCGCCTGCCTTCCGTTTTCCAGCGGGAGGGCGCCGCGACGTTTGTCTCCGCCGGTTTCGCCGAATCCCGGCGGTCGGCCGTCATTGCGGCAAGCACCGCCGCGGCCTCGGCAGGCCGGAGCTCCGCTGTGGACTTCTCGGGCCGAGCGGCCATCCAGCGGGCGATGAAGCCCGTATCGATATCGCCGCGGACGAATGCCCGGTCGTTGAGCGCCTCGCGGAAAAAACCCAGCGTCGTGCGGATGCCGCCGATGCGGTACTCGCCGAGGGCCGAGAGCAGCTTGGCGATCACCTCCTCGCGGGTTGCGGCCCAGGCCGCCAACTTGGCTATCAGCGGATCGTACTCGAGCGGAACTTGCCAACCTTCGTACGCGCCCGAATCGAGCCGAATGCCGGGGCCGGCCGGCTCTTGAAGGGCGGTAATCCTGCCCGGCGCGGGCATAAACCCGGCGTCGGGGTCTTCGGCATAGACACGGCACTCCATGGCGTGCCCGCGCGGGTCGATGTCTCGCTGCGCATAGCGAAGCTTCTCGCCGGCCGCTATCTCGATTTGCTCGCGAACCAAGTCGATGCCGGTGACGAGTTCCGTGACCGGATGCTCGACCTGCAGCCGCGTATTCATCTCCAGAAAGTAGAAATTGCAGTCGGCATCCATCAGAAACTCGACGGTCCCCGCGTTGGCGTATCCGCAGGCACGCGCGGCTTTTATGGCCGCTGCGCACAAGACCGGGCGCACTGCCGGATTCGCCTCGACCAGCGGCGACGGAGTCTCTTCAATCACTTTTTGGTGGCGTCGTTGCAGGCTGCATTCGCGTTCGCCCAGGTGGATCGCGTTCCCGTGCTCGTCGGCCAGAATCTGCACCTCGACATGCCGCGGCCTGACGATTGCCTTTTCGACATAGACGGCTTCGTCGCCGAATGCCTGCCGCGCCTCGGCTTTCGCCTGTTCGAGCGCGGCCGGCAACGCTTCCCTGCCCGCGACCAGGCGCATGCCCTTACCGCCGCCGCCGGCCGCGGCCTTGAGCATCACCGGGTAGCCGACAGCGGCGGCCGCCGCCAGCGCCTCGGAGGGACCGCTCACGGCCGATGCCGTGCCGGGCACGACGGGCACGCCCGCGGCCCGCATCGCCTCGCGGGCCTCGGTCTTCGAACCCATGCGGCGAATCGCGCGCGCCCCCGGCCCAATGAACTTGATCCGTGCTTCCGCGCATGCTGCGGCGAAGTCGGCATTCTCGCTCAAAAAGCCATAGCCCGGGTGAACAGCGCCGGCGCCGGCGGTCTTGGCAATCTCAAGGATGCGCTCGATACAAAGGTAGCTTTCGCTTGCCGCGGCAGTACCGGCGCGGTACGCTTCATCCGCCATCTGGACATGAAGCGCCTTGCGGTCGACATCCGAATAGACCGCGACCGTGCGTATTCCCATTTCGCGGCAGGTGCGGATCACCCGAACGGCGATTTCTCCGCGATTCGCAATGAGGATTTTTCGGAACACGCGATAAGAGGCGATTGTAGCAACCGCGCAACAACCGGCAAGAACCGCGCTATGCTCGAAACGATATGATTCGCGCGACTCTGCTCACGCTCGTTGCCGCGGCGCTTTTCGCCGCGCCGCAGCCGGACTGGCCGGCGGCAAGACAAGAGGCGCTCGATACGCTGGGCGACCTCGTCAAACTCGACACTTCGCAGCCGGAAGGCAACGAGATCCGCGCCGCGAAATATCTCAAGGCCAAGTTGGACGCGGAGGGCATCGCCTCTGCAATCGTCGAAGCGAAACCCGGTCGGGCGAGCCTGATCGCGCGCGTCAAGGGGAACGGCTCGAAGCGTCCTCTGCTCTTGCTCGGACACCTCGATGTCGTCGCCGTCGAGCGCAGCGAGTGGTCGTTCGATCCCTTCGGCGGAGTCGTCGAGGACGGCATCCTGTACGCGCGCGGCAGCGGCGACGACAAAGGCGTGGTGGCCGGATCGTTCCAGACGCTCTTAATGCTCCACCGCCTGCAAGTTCCGCTTGCCCGCGACGTGATCTTTCTGGGCGTCGCGGACGAGGAAGCCGGCGGACTCGAAGGCATCACTTACCTGCTCGACAACCACCGGGAAAAAATCGAAGCCGAGTTCGCCATCAACGAAGCCGGCAAGGGCGTTTTCGACCGCAGCGCCAACTACACGCGATTCGAAATCCAGACCGCCGAGAAAACTCCGCGGCGGGTCGATCTCAAAGCCGCCGGAACGTCCGGGCACGGCTCGATTCCGCTGAAAGACAACCCGGTCGGCTCATTGGCGCGCGCAGTAGGGCGGTTGTTCGACCACGAGATGCCGCCGCGCCTGAACGAAACCACCCGGGAATACTTCCGCCGCCTCGCGGAGATATCCCCGCCCGAGCGGGCCGAGGTTTTCCGCGCAATTCTCGCGCCCAACCCAACCCCCGAGGACTACGAACGCCTGCGCGGCCTTTCCCCCGTGTACCACTCCATGGTGCGAACCTCCATCGTGCCGACGATCTTCCGCGGCGGCTATCTGAAGAACGTGATCCCTGCGGAAGCCGAGGCCACCATCGACATCCGAGCGTTGCCCGACGAAGACCCCGAGCGCATGTTCTCGCTGCTGAAGCGCATCATGAACGAGCCGACGGTCGATCTCACGCCGCACCCGCAGACGCGGCCGTCACACGAGCCTTCCTCGCTGGAAACGGACGTATTCCGGGCATTCGAGAAAGTTCTCGAGAAAATGCATCCGGGCGTTCCGGTGCTCCCGACCATGTCCACCGGGGCGACCGATTCCGCGCAGCTTCGCGCGGCCGGAATCGCCAGTTACGGTTTCGGCCCCGCCAAGCCCGCATGGGACCTGGCCGGCGGCATCCACGGCAAGGACGAGTACCTGTACGTCAAGCCCTTCCAGGACTACGTTGAAATTCTCTGGAACGTCGTCCTCGAAATCGCCGCCGACCGCTAAACTTCGCAACGTAGCGCCCGCAGCGCCCGATCCGCCAGCGCAGCGATAAATCCGGGCGAGTCGTTCAACCCGGCCATAGTCTCAAAGTGCCGGATTCCCCAGCTTCGCGCGGCGCGGCGCGCTTCGATGTCGATCTCGCTGAGCGTTTCGATGTGGTCGGAAACGAAAGCAATCGGAATCACGAGCGCCGCTTGCTCTCCTCCGCGCCCCAGGCTTTCCAGAGTCGGCAGAAGAGCCGGCTGCAGCCAGCGCTCCGGGCCGACCTTGCTCTGATAGCAGAGCGTATGCGGCAGCCCGAAGCCGCCCGTTTCGACCACGAGCCGGACCGTCTCCTCGATTTGCCGCCGATAGGGGTCGCCGTTCTCAATCAGCCTGACCGGCAGGCCGTGCGCGCTGAAAACCAGATGCGGCCGCGAATCGGCGGGGAAGCGCGCGAGCGCCTGCCGCAGGCGGCCCACTACGGAATCGACGTAAAGCGGCGCATCGAAGTAGGAATCGACGGCAACGGCCGGCAAGTCGAGCGCCGCCTCGGCCGCGCAGCGCCGCCATTCGCGCAGCGAGCTTCCGGTCGTGACCGCGGAATACTGCGGATAAAGCGGCAACAACACGAGCCGCCCGCATTGCGCTTGGCGTACCGCTTCGACGGCGTCGGCGCTCGACGGCTTCCAGTAGCGCATGGCGACAAAAACCCGCGCGTCGATGCTTTCCCGAAGCTTCTTTTCCAGCTTTGAAGCCTGCCGCGCGGTATGCTCCCCGAGCGGTGACTTGCCGCCGATCTCGATGTAGTTCCTTCGTGCTTTGGGGGCGCGGAACTTGGCGGCCGCCCGCGCCAGGAGCGGGCGCGCCACGCCGGCCAGCGGGAAGTCGAAGATGTTCGGGTCATTGAAGAGATTGCGCAGAAACGGCTCAACGGCGTCGAGCGAGTCCGGGCCGCCAAGTTGAAAAAGGACAACTCCGATGCGTTCGCCGCGGTTTCCTCTGCCGGCCATGCGCAATCCCGATTGTGCAGGGTTCCCGGCCGCTAACCGCCCAGACTGATCATTTCGATTTTCTTGACCGCGCCGGGCCGGTAGCCCTGCGGCGATGCGATGGCGGCAAGACGCTGCTCGGAGTAGCGATCGTCGCGGGCATTCCAGACCGCAACGACAAAGCTGCGAATCTCGCCGTCGCTCGCGCCCGCCCGCAGCAGCGATTTCAAGTTGTGGCCGCGCGTCGAAAACAGACAGGTGACCAGCCGGCCGTCGGCGGTGATGCGAGCGCGCGTGCAAGCTCCGCAAAAAGGCTCGGTAACGGAGGCGATCACGCCGACAGTACCGCCGCCGTCGGTGAACGCATAGTCCATCGAGGGCGCGCTGCCACGTTCCCGCCGGACAGGCTCTATCGCCTGCGCCGAGGCGATTTTCGCCAGTATCTCCGTTTTCGGAACGAGCTTCTCTGAAGTCCAGCGATTGGCGTTGCCCACGTCCATGTATTCGATGAATCGAAGTTCGCAGCCTGCGGCGCGCGCGAACGCGACCAGATCGGGGATTTCACGCTCATTGACCCCACGCTCGATCACGGCGTTCAGCTTGATCGGAGCGAAACCCGCCTGCCGCGCCGCGGCGATGCCTTCAAGCACCGGCTGCAACTCGGCGCGCTGGGTCATTTGGGCGAACGTTTCCGGGTTTACGGAGTCGATGCTGATCGTAACGCGGTTGACCCCGGCGGCCCGCAGCGCAACGGCGCGGCCGGCAAGCAACGCGCCGTTGGTGGTGAGACAGATATCCTCGATGCCTTCGATCCCGGCCAGCAGCGCCGCCAGGCGATCGAGGTCCTGGCGAACAAGCGGCTCCCCTCCGGTCAGGCGCAGCTTGCTGACACCCAACCCTGCGAAAATCCGCGCCAAACGCGCGATTTCTTCGTAGTTAAGGATTTCATCTCGAGCGATCCAGTCGTACTCGTCGAGAGGCATGCAGTACGTGCAGCGGAAGTTGCAGCGGTCGGTGACCGAGATGCGCAGGTCTTCGAGCGGCCGCTGCAAGCGATCGACGGGCACAGCGTTTATTGTAGCTTTGGGTCCGCCTACCGGGTCTCGATCCCGCGGGCCCATTGCCGGTTCCGGAGATACCAGTCGACGGTATTGCGGATGCCTTGCCGCAGCGGCGTTCGCGGCCGCCAGTCGAGTAACTCCCGCGCTTTCGAGATGTCGGCCCAGCTAGCCGGCACATCGGCGCGGTGCATGGGCTCGCGGCGCACGTCGGCCGACTTGCCAAGCGCCTGCTCGATCATGCCGAGAGCATCGTTGAGCGCAACCGGCGCGTCGGAGCCGAGATTGATCGTTTCGTACCCGAGCGGCTTCAGTCCCGCGACGGTTCCGCGGGCTATGTCTTCGACATAGGTAAAATCCCTCGATTGCAAGCCGTCGCCATAGAGCAGCACCGGCCGTCCCTCTGCGACCCATTGAATGAAGCGGAACAAGCTCATATCCGGCCGCCCCGCCGGGCCGTAAACCGTGAAGTAACGATAAACCGTAACGTCGATGCCGTAAAGGTAGTGGTGCGTGTAGCACATCGCCTCGGCGGCTTTCTTCGACGCGGCATAGGGCGAAAGCGGACGGCTCGTGTCGGCGTCTTCTGAAAACGGCCGCGGATTGTGGGCGCCGTACAGGCTTGAAGTCGATGCCAACAGAAACTTGGGAACCCCACGATCTCTGCACAACTCCAGCAGATTGAGCGCGCCCGTCGTATTCACGCGGACATGGGACCAGGGGTCGGCAACGCTTTGGCGAACGCCGGAGCGCGCGGCGAGGTTGAGCACGGCGGCGAACCGGTTCGCCGCAAAGAGCTTCGCAACTGCATCGCGGTCTTCGATATCCGCCTCGATAAAGCGGAACCCGTCCCGCCCTTGAAGCTGCTCTAACCGCCAACGCTTCAGCCGCGGATCGTAGGCATGGTCGAGATTATCGACGCCGACCACTTCATCGCCGCGGTCCAACAGCAATCCCGCCACGCGCGATGCAATGAAGCCGGCGGCTCCGGTCAGAAGGTATTCAGCCATGGGGGGTTCAGGAAACGCTCATCATAAGCGCACGATCCGTTCATCTTCGACGCCCCTGAGCGCATTGCGGGTATCGACGACGAGTTGAGCCGCCTTGGCCATCGCTGCATAATCGACTCCGTCATGGTCGGTGACAATGACGCAGCAGTCCGCCGCGCCGGCCGCGTCCTGCAACGACTGCCGCTCGAGCGCCGCGCCCTCGACCGCGAGCGCATCGACATGAGGGTCGCTGAACGAAAGCTCCGCGCCCAACTCCCGTAGGAGCGCCGCAATATCGACCGCCGGCGATTCCCGCACATCCGACACATTCTTCTTGTAGGCCACTCCGACCAGGTGAATCCGCGATCCCCGCACGGCCTTGCCGCGGTCGTTGAGCGCATCCTGTATCTTCCTCACCACATGCCGCGGCATCGAGCCGTTGATTTCCGAAGCGAGCTGAATGAACCGGGATTCCACGCCGACCTGCTTTGTCTTCCACGCCAGGTAGTGCGGATCCAGGGGAATGCAGTGCCCTCCCAGTCCGGGTCCGGGGTAGAACGGCATAAATCCGAAGGGCTTCGTCGCCGCCGCTTCGATCACCTCCCAAACGTCGATGCCCATGCGGTCGCACATCAGCGCCACCTCGTTCGCCAAGCCGATGTTAATCATGCGGAAAGTGTTCTCCAGCAGCTTGACCATCTCCGCGGTCCGCGTCGAGCCGACCGGCACAACCTCGCGCATCACTTGCGAATAGAAAGCGGTTCCCAATGCGCAGCAGGCAGCGGTGACGCCGCCGATGACCTTGGGGATTTCACGCGCGCCGTAGGCGGAGTTGGCCGGGTCCACCCGCTCGGGCGAAAAGCAGAGGAAAAAATCTTTGCCGACAGCGAGTCCGGAGCTCTCGAGAAGCGGCAAGACCGCCTCTTCGGTGGCGCCCGGATAGGTCGTGGATTCCAGAATAATCAGCATTCCGGAATGCATCCGTTGCGCCAGCGATTCCACGGCTTCGAAGACGTGGATCAGGTTCGGATCCCGCGTCTTGCGCAACAGAGTCGGGACGCAGATGCTGACGGCGTCGCAGCCGCGAAGCGCCTCGCTGTTCGTCGTAGCCGACAGCCTGCCTTCGCTGACGAGGCGGCCGAGCAGGCGCCTGTCCACGTCGGCGATATAGCACTCGCCGGAGGCGACGGCCTTGACTCTGGCCGCATCAGAGTCCACGCCCGTGACGCGAAAGCCCGCACGGCCCAATTCGACGGCAAGCGGCAACCCGACATAGCCAAGTCCGACAACCGCGGCGCGCGCCTCGCGCCTGTTGAGCTTTCCGGCCAGATGCTCGGCAATCGTCATTCCGCGTGTTCGCTGCACTCTCCGGCCGGTCTGCCGCAGGAATCGTCAGGCGCGGTCGAAGCCGCCGCGGCCGTTACGGAAAAGGTTTGCAAGCAGCGTATCGTCCCCCGGCGCCTATTGAATCGGCTGATCGTTTTCGGTCGCCGGCTGGTTTCCGTAATGCTGCCGCACCACCGTGGAGTGGTCGGTAAAAAACGTTCGCGATCCCGTGACTTCAAACGCCTGCGGGTCGGCATTGACGGTATATCCGGCCGGCGTGCCGACCATCGTATAGACGTAACCCTGGTGCAGACCCGCGGCCAGGCTTTCGGGAATCAGATCGGCGGCCGAGGGCGAAGACGAAGTGCTGCCGGGCGGAGGCCCCAACTCGGAAAGCGTGGCGGCGTAGCGGCTGTAAGTCGAGAAATACTGCACCTGGGCCGTATTGATCGTCTGGCAGGCACGAATCGCGGCGAGCTCGTAAGCCGATCTGCGCGCCGAGCCCAGCTTCGGAATGGCAATCGCCGCCAGGATCAAAATGATGGCGATCACAATCAGCAACTCGATCAGCGAAAAGCCCCGCCGCTTCCTGTGTTCTTCCATGCCGCACCGTCCTTCCGCAGAGCCAGTCTTCATTGTAAAGCCGATTCGCCGGACATGCCGTCCTTTAGGTTTTGACGCGCGAACAGCCCGGAGCGTTCAAAAATCCTGACGGGGAGCGCCCCGATTGCAGCCTATTCCGACAAGGGACCGATCGGGAACGCTCACTGAATACGGTTATGATAGGGGGCACTCCCATGCAACCCGCCGCCGCCGCGATCGTTTGTTTCATCCTCTATTTCGTCGTGTACCGTTTCTATGCGCGGTATCTCGGCGCCCGCATCTTTCGGCTGGACCCGAACGCCTCCACGCCCGCTCACGAGCTCAACGACGGCGTCGACTATGTCCCCTGCCGCAAGCCGATCCTCTTCGGGCATCATTACGCTTCCATCGCAGGTCTCGCGCCGATGCTCGGCCCGGCCATCGCCGTCATTTGGGGCTGGCTGCCGGGCATGCTCTGGGTCGTGCTGGGAACGCTGTTCATCGGCGCGGTTCACGATTTCGGCGCCTTGGTCGTCTCCATGCGCAACAAGGGCCTGAGCATCGGCAAAGTCGCCGAAAACCTGATCGGACGGCGGGCGAAGGGTATTTTCCTGCTCATCATCCTTTTCCTGATCTGTCTGGTCATGGGCGTCTTCGTGCGGACCGTCGCCGGGCTCTTCACCGTCGAGTTCTATCCGGAATCGGTTTTCCCGACGTTTTTCTTGATGGCCGTGGCGATAGTGATCGGCTGGCTCGCCTACAAGCGCGGGGCTTCGATAGGCCCTTTGACGCTGGTCGGCTTCGTGCTGATGATCGCTTCGATCGGCGTGGGTCTCAACATTGCTCGACCCGACCTCGGCGCCGAGACTTGGGTGCTGATCCTGCTGGTCTATGCTTTTGCGGCGTCGATCTTACCGGTGTGGGCCTTGCTGCAGCCCCGCGACTATTTGAATTCGCTGCTGCTCTACCTGGGCCTGGGCGCTTCTTACATCGGGCTTTTCGTGCTGCAGCCGTCATTCGCGGCGCCGGCGGTGGACACGCAGCCGGCGGGCGCGCCGCCGATCTTTCCCTTCGTATTCATCGTGATCGCTTGCGGAGCCGTCTCGGGGTTCCACGGGCTGGTGTCGTCGGGAACCACGTCGAAGCAAATCGACAAGGAAACCGACGCCGTGCCGATCGGATACGGGGGCATGGTCGGGGAGTCGATGCTGGGCTTGCTGGCCGTGCTGGCCTGTACCGCCGGGTTCCGCTCCCCCGAAACATGGGCGCAGCACTACGCGGAGTGGGGTTCGGCAAACGGTCTGTCGGAAAAGATGCGGGCATTCATCGACGGCACGGCCGTTTTCATCAACTCGATGGGCATCCCGCTGGAGCTTGCGCAGGCATTCATCGCGCTCGTGGCGGTTTCGTTCGCGCTGACCTCGCTCGATTCCGGCACGCGGCTGTTGCGCTACAACATCGAAGAAATCGCCGGCTCGATCGGGGTGAGCGCGCTCGGCCGGCGCTATCCCGCTTCCATCGTTGCGGTCGCGTTGATCGGCTTCTTCGCCTTCTACGAGATTCAGGGCCAACCCGCCGGCTTGGCGCTGTGGAGTCTGTTCGGCAGCACGAATCAGGTGCTGGGCGCCTTGACGCTGCTGACGATCACCATTTATCTGCGGCAGAGAGGGCGCAACTACCGCTATACCTTCTTCCCGATGGCCTTCATGCTGGTCGTCACCTTGATCGCCATGGTCATCAACCTGGACAAGTACTGGCGGGGCGGTCAGCTTTTGCTCGCGTTCGTCGCGGCTTCGATTTTCCTGCTGAGCATCTGGCTGGTCGTCGAGGCCGTGCTGCGTTTCCGCAAAGACACTGCCGATCTGCAGGCGTCGGCCGCCGGCGATTAGCTCTCCGCCGTCTTCGACTTCGGGTTGCGCTCCACTACGCCGGCGGCCAAGCGGAAACCCGTATCGTGCAGCGGATCCGCAGAGCAGACCAGCCGCGGGTCTCCGTGGTCGCCGCGAGTTTCTGGGAAACTGCCGCTGAAGTCCGGGTCCGCTTCGTCGATCGTCCATACCAGACGCCCCTTGAAACGCACGCGCACTTCGAGAGCGGCGCCGCAGGCTTGACAGCGATAGCGCATCGTTTGCGGCCGCGCCCCCCGGCTTAAAGTTCCCCTGACGCGGCAAGCTCGACAACTTGGCCCGACCGGCGGTCTGCGATGCGCAGCTTGCCGCCGCTCCACTGCACTTCATCGACCCCCCGGAAGCCCTCCGGCATACGCGTCCAAAAGAGCAAGTAGGAGGCGTCGATGCGCCCGCGGGCGGGCAGCCAGCGATAGAGCAGCCGGCCGAACAAACGGCCCTGGGTAACCATCTCGCGCCGCGGGCGGTCGAACGCCTGCGTTCCGAACTCGAGCCCTCTGGCGAGCATGCCCTCGCGCGGATAGTTCTCCCACGTTTGCAGCCAGGGATAGGCGCTCGTGCGGAACAGATATCCGATCAAGAGCCGCTTCTCGGTGTGCAGCGCGGTGACAAACGCCCACTCGCGAGTCGGGTCCATCAGGTGACCGGTATGGTCGAGCGAATGCGACTCGAGCGGCGCCGCCCGCAGATCGACGGCGCCGCCTGCTCCGGCCGGCGCCAGCGGCCAGGCGAAGTCCTTGTTGCCGATAAGCCGGTGAACGCGCCCGCCGGACGGCGGCCCCGAACGCGGCCGCGTGAGCGCCCGGTTGGGAGACATATCGACCACCGTGACCCCTCTCTCGAGAAACGGCGAGCCGATCGTTGCGTGCTCCGCCCAGTTGACGGGCCGGTCGAAGTCGAGCAAGCTCGTCAGACTCGATTTCACGTACACCACGTTTTCGCCGGGTTTGAGGCGCACTTCACGTTGCAGCAATTCGTGAACGCGCGGCAGCGTGACTGCCTGACGCAGCACGCTGTCGCCGTTTTCAATGCCTGCGAATGCAGCCGCCCAAGGAAGGCGGTGCGCCTCCCCGTGGCCCTGCATGCCCGCCGCGGCTTCGGCGGCGGACGGCGGACCGAAGCCGTCCACGCAGACAAAGTGTCCGGTTCCGCCGGCCTGGCGCTCGGGACGGCCGCTCTCGCGGTTCGCCCGCAGCGCGTCCCACATCGGGTTGTTCCGCTCCGCGTCGCCGGCGAGCACGATCGACGCAAACGAGCCGCCGTGCTTGAGGACGGTCAACTCGACCGCGCCGTTGGTCAGCAAGACCGCCCCGCGGCCGCGAAACGAGTGCTGCGCGTCAACCGCGGCGAGAATCGTTTGCGCCGCCAGAAAAGGCAAAGCTGCGGAACGGAGCTTCATGTTCAACGAATGGTAGCAAGCCTTGCGCGGCATGAGAAAATAGACACTCGTCTCCCGGGGAGGTTTGCATGTTCAGAGGATGTGGGACAGCGATGATTACGCCGTTCGCGGCGGACGGCTCATTGGACGAAGCCGCTCTGCGGCGGCTCGTTCGCCGCCAGGTGGACGCGGGCATCCATTTCCTCGTGCCCTGCGGAACCACCGGCGAAAGCCCCACGCTGACCCGCCGGGAACATTTGCGCATCGTCGAGGTCACCCTCGAAGAAGCCCGCGGCCGCGTTCCCGTAGTCGCCGGCTGCGGCGGCTACAACACGAGCAAAATCATCGCGCTTGCCGCCGATCTGGCAACGATGGGAGTCGACGGATTACTTTCCGTGACGCCCTACTACAACAAGCCGACCGCGGAAGGGCTGTATCGGCATTACGCCGCGCTGGCCGGCGCCACACGGCTGCCGATCGTCGTTTACAACGTTCCGGGGCGGACGAGTTGCAACGTCAAGCCCGACCTGCTGCGCCGGCTTGCCGCGCTGGACAACGTCGTCGCCGTGAAAGAAGCATCGGGCGACATCGGACAGATGGTCGCCATCTGCCAAACGGCGGCGAACGATTTCGCCGTGCTTTCCGGCGACGATTCCGTGACGCTGCCGCTGATGGCGCTCGGCGGTGCGGGCGTCATCTCTGTGGCGTCGAATGAGATTCCGGCCGAAATGGCCCGGCTGTGCGCGGCTGCGCTTGCCGGAGACTTTGCTCGCGCCCGCGAAATCCATCGACGCTACTGCCCGTTGATGGATGTCAATTTTTGCGAGACCAGCCCCGGCCCGGTGAAAGTCGCCATGGAGAAGATGGGGCTGATCGAGGCGCATTATCGGCTTCCGATGGTGCGGCCGCAAGCGGAAAGCTGCGGTCGCGTTGGCGCCGTCCTGGAGGAGTTGGGGTTATGCCCGGCCGGGACGGCCCGATAACCGCCGCTCTCGTCAAAATTGGAGTTTCAGCGCGGCCTGATAAACCCGCCCTACGCCTTCTTGCCGGACAATCCCGAAGAAGGGGTGGTCGATGTTGCCGAACGGCGCGGCCCAATTTTTGTTGTTGAACACGTTGAGCAGATCGAAGCCGAGCTCCATGGTGAGAAACTCGCCCGTTTCGATCGGCCGCGAGATACGCAGATCCCATTGCTGAAAGCTCGGCAGCCGATAGGCGTTCCGCTTGGAAGTGCCGGGCCGCGTTTCGTCGAAATCCGTGGGGACGACGGGCGAGAAGGCAGTCGGGTCGAAGGCGAATCTGCCGCTGACTTCCCGGCCGTCGGCGGTTGGGAACGTTTGTGTCTGCGACGGATCCAGCAGGCGGAAGCGGCCGACCAGATCCGGCCGGCCGACATGCTCGAAGGTGAATGTCGGATCCTCCGCCTGGCGGATGTCGAGCGGCAGCCCGGAACGCAGCCGCCAAACGCCGCTCACGCTCCAGCGGTCGGCCCAGCGGGCGTTCTCGACCCAACCGCGCGGCAGGCGCACTTGGTAAAACCACGTCGCGATCACGTTGTGCCGCCGGTCGAAGTTGGAGAACGTCCAGTCCTCGTTGACCAGCTCGTCGCCAAAAACCGTGCTGCCGTTATCGAACGAGCGGCTCCAGTTGTAGCTGGCGTCGAATGCGATGCCGCGATGAAGGTAGCGGTTCGCCCTGATTTGCACGGCCTCGTACCGCGACCCGCCCGAACTTTCGAACGACCGGACGTTGCGGTATCTGGAAAACAAGCGCATGTTGCGGACAAACGTGAAGCTGCGCAGCGGATTGTAGGAGAACGTATTGATCTCGCGCTGGCGCTGCAGCCGTTGAGCGCGCGTGCCGAGGTAGCTGGCGCTGACGAATACCCGACCGGGCAAAAGTCGTTGCCAACTGAAATTCCAATGGTGGGCGCGTGCATTCTGAAAGTCTCGATCGAACACGCGAATCGGGTAACGCACTATGGAGGGCACAAATTTCACCGGGTCGCTTGTCGACAGCGCGGTGAACGGCGCTTGAAACGATCCCTCGGTCCGCCCCGGCGTGAAGCGGTTGTCGACGCTGAACGGCGGATATGTCGCTTGGAACAGCGCCGCGGCGCTGGCGCCGGCAAAAGTGCCGTGGTCGTAAAACAGCCCGTACGAGCCTCGAAAAACCGAGCGGCCGGACTCGCCGAGAATCCAACGCGACAGTCGATGCTCCCCGCTCGGCGAGTAGGCGACGCCGACGCGCGGCGCGTAGTTCCGGCCCTTGGTCACGACCGTCGAACGGGTCAAGGGGCCGAAATCCGGATCGATGTCGCCTGGAAAAAGCAGGCTCGGCAGGGTCTCCGGGAAACGTTCGCTTAGCGTTCCGGGACGGAAGGCGGCAATGCGGTCCTGCGAATCGACCGCGGGAGGCTGCAACTCGACCCGAAATCCAAAAGTGACCTGCAACGAGCGCAACGGGCGGACTTCCGTTTCGCCGTAAACTGCGAACTCGCGCCAGCGAAGGTCGAGACTGCGCGGGGTCTGGAGCCGAAACTCCCCCGGCTGCCCCAGCAGCAAATCTCGAAGGCCGTCTCCGTAGGCTCGGACCGGCGGTTCCGGCGGCGCCGGGAAGCTGAAGCTGCCGGCGAAGTTCTCAGTGTTCGTGAAAGGCCAGAGACCGCGCTGAAAAAGGAAGCCGCCGCGGACAACCGTCCCGAACTTGCGGTATTCGGCATCGTGACCGGCTTGAAAGGTCGTTTGCGTGGAATTCTCCGAGCTGAGAAACGGCGCGATGTGGAAGCGCGGCAGACCGGCGTCCGTCCAGAGCGTTACGTCGGGTATGGTTCCGGGGTTTTCCCCAAAATACTCGAAACCGAACTCCCGGGCGGGCGTGACTTCGAATTCGGAGTGCCCCTGACGGCGTGCGATGGAGAGTCGCTGCACGGCGATGCGTCCGGTCTGAACAAAATTCGGCGAGCCGGTATGAACAATTGAAAATTGGCCGTTGTTGGCGGTTTGACGCCGCTTATCGATGGTTCCGGGCGTGGTCACCAAGGTTTCCTTAATCGGTTCGTGGACGCGGTTGCGATAGAGATAGTGGCCGGCGTGCAGGGAAAGCGTCCGGGAACGTTTGTCGATCTTGGCCAGCGCCGACTGTCCGCTGCTGCGCAAATCCTCGTGCGTGCGCGCGTGCGTTGCGGTCAGATTCGGGGTCGGGAGAAAAGTTTCCAAATACTTTTGCATCAAGGGGTCGAGCCGGTCGGCGGGAATCCGCCCTTGGGGAAAGGGAACTCCCGTCAGCGGATCGACGGGAACATTGCCGGCGGCGGAAAAATCGCCAGCGCGCTCGGCGTTCGTCAACACTTCGGTCGTCGAATCGTGGCGGCGGTCCGTGCCCCAGCCTTCGGCGTCGGCAAGAAAATAGAGCTTTTTTTCGGGCCGGGCCGGACCGGTAATTTGGCCGCCTCCCGCCCATCCGTTCATTTGGTCGGCCGAACCGTCGAACGAGCCCAACGACCGGCTCCAGTTGGGGCGCCAATACGCTCGGAGTTGCCCGTGCCACTGCTCTTCGGCGCTGCGGAAAGTCGGCAGCACCACGGCCCCTGCATTGCGGCCTTCGCGGGCCGAATACGTATGCGTGACGACGCGGAACGTCTCGATCGCTTCCGGCGGCGGGCCGAAGTTCGCGGCTTGCGCGCCGGTGATTCGATTTTGAGCGTTGTTCGATGCTCCGTCAAGTCGATAATTGATGAACGAGCGGCGCGACCCATTCGCCGAGACCGTTGCCGCTCTGCCGGTGAACGGGTCGACTTCCAACATCGCCACGGGGTTCATGCCGGGGACGAGGTGGAGCAGCTTATCGACCGCCGTGCGGCCTTCCGCGCCGAGCAGCACCGGCACATCGGCGATCTGTTCCCGCACGAGCCCGAACTCGAGCGCGACCGTTTCCAGGCCGGAACGCGGCCGGGTGAGCGGCGGCTGCAACTTGCGCAGCGCCACTGCCGGAACATCGACCGGGACTCCGGGCAGCACTTCGAACCAGGGCGTCCGCAGCACGGCGTAACTTTCATGGACAAACGCCAAGGAGTGCTCGCCGACCCGCACTCCCGAGAATGAAAACGCGCCGTCAACCGCCGTCCGCTCTCGAAGAACCTGGGCGCTGCGCCGGTTGATCAACTGGACTTCGACGCCTTCCAGACGATTCCGCTGCTCGTCTTCGACGATGCCGGCAACGATTCCATTCTGCGCCGAGAGGACGCTGACGAGTCCCGACAGGGCAAGAAACGCTGCAACGACGCATGATCGACGCCGCATTGGGGCGTACGCCTCCGAGATAGACGGAAACCGCCGCCGAAAATCCCCAACCCCTGCTTGAGAGGGGGTTTGAATGATCCAAGCGATGATGTTTTTAGTGTAGGGCTAGCGCATCGCCCGGCGCAGACGCGCGATGTGAGAACGGATACCGGCCAGGCGCTCGCCGCAAGAGCGTTCCCCGCCGCGGGCGTCGAGAGCGGTTTCCCCGGAGACGAAGATCGTGGTCAGCATCCGGTCGAGCCCCAGCGCGTCGGCCAGAAGCTCGCTGCTTTCCTCAGCCGCTTCAACCGACTCTTTGGGGGCGGCCTTTTTAGCGCGGTAGGTCCAATAGCGGCGCGGCAAGACCTCTGACAGCTTGGCGTAGATAGCCGCCTCGCGGGCGGCGATGCCGTCAAGATGGAACTCGATCAAGCGGCTGAGCGTGTTTGAACCGCCGAGTTCCGCCGTGTCCGCGCGGCTGAGCACGGAATGGACAACGTGGACATGGGCCAGCAATTCGGAGTCGTGACGCAAGACGTCGCTCACGTAACGTTCGAGCTCGGCTTCAAGTAGAGTTGCCCGCGGCGAGCGGAAGGAGCGGCGGGCGGCATCTCGGTAATGAGCCAACAACGAATTGCGCACCATGCCGCCGGCCGGCCGCTCGGCGTTCCGCGCAAGAATCGTCACCCGCTCGGCGCTGCCGAGGCCGTCGTCACGCAGCGCCAGGTTGAACGTCAGCGGCCGCCCACCGGCCGCGGCGCGCAGCTTCGACTCGATGACGGCCCGTTCCGCAACACCGGCAACGCTGCCGCTGAATACAATGCTCTCGCCGTTGCCGGCGGGTCGGATATTCCGCTTCCACAAGCCTGTCCTGGCCAGCAGCCAGAATCCTTCGATCGCCGCTTCGCCCGCGTCTTCCAAAATGGGCTCCGGGCGGGCGGCGGCAACCGCCGTTTCCGAAACAGTCTCAGACGGCCGGTACGGCCGGAGCGCTGGAGCCGCCCGGGCAAGCAGCGCGGTTTCAGGAGCGGCGCCGGAGGTCAACGGCGCCGTGACGAGTTCGGCGACCGCTTCCCGGATTGGCGCGGACGCTGAGCTTGCCGCCAATTCGAATCGCTCGACGCGGCTTGCCGCAACGGCCTCGACGGTTTGCGGCAGGCTCCCGGGCCGCACGGCCGCGGGCGGTTCGGGAGTCGAAACGTCAGCGGCGGGCGTCGACGCCGCGAACCGGTCGGACGGAAGCTCCGGCTCTTGAACGGCCTGGAACCCGGCCCAGACGACAAAGGCGGCCGCAGCGGCGACGGCCGCGTATTCGCGGACCCCGGCAACGGGGAACGTAATGATCTTGGCCGCGTTTTTCCAGACGGGCGCGGGTTCTTTCGTTTGCGCCGCCAAGCGCTTCTCGAGAGCGGCCAAGGCGGCAACCTTGATCTCGACCGGCTCTTCTGCGATCAGCGAGCGCAACTCCGCCTCAATATCCGCAAGCAGAATGCTCATGTTTGCGGCTTCCCGTTGGCATTTGGAGCAGCCGCTCAGGTGAGCTGCGCGGTCGACCGGCAACTGCGCTTCACTCGAAAGCAGCAACTCGCCGGCCGTGAGGCAGCAGCCGATTTTCTCGGTTTCGGCAGCGATGTTGGCGCGCAGCCGCGTCAATGAAGCCGCTTGCAACGCGGCAGGCTCGGCGGGAACCGATGCGCGAATGACGGCAGCAGCGCCGACGAACGTCTCCTGCGCCTCCACGAGGGAGGCTTTGCAATCGACACAGTCCCGGACGTGGCGGCAGAGCGCCCGATCGTCCAGTTCACCGGCTGCGTACAGCAGTAATTCTTCCGTACCGAGATGTCTCACTGGCGTCCTTGCTCGCTCGTTCGACTTGAGTCTCCCGCAATTTGTTGACCGCCCGCGCCACATAGCTCGCAGCGGTCGAAATCGTTATATCCAGCACTCCCGCGATTTCGCGGAACTTCAAACCCTCGGCCCGCAACCGCAGGCATTCCATTTCGGTGGAGGTCAACGTGTGCCACGGCAAGCTCGAAATCCGCAGCCGATACTCTGATTCCATGTCCTGAGCGGCCAAGCCGGCTTCGATCAGCCTCCACTCGTCGTCGCCTACCAGATCCAGCTTCTTCGTGCGCCCGTGGTCGATGACCAGGTTGTGCGCAACCCGAAACAGCCAAGCTTTCGGCTGCTCGATGACCTCTTGCTTGCAACGCGCTTGGAAAAACCGGATAAAGCACTCTTGCGCGATGTCTTCCGCCGTTGCAAAATCGCCCAAGCGATAGCGCAAGTAGCGCATCAAGCTCGCGCGGTGCTCGACGAACAACTCCTCCGTTTCCCATGCAATGCGAGCGGGATCGCCGGATGTGTCGTAGTCGTACAATCCGAGCCTCGACAGCTCCCGTGCTCGCGCCCTGAGTATGTAAGACGAACGAACCAGCCGTTCTTACGGCACGGGAAGCTAAAAATTATTGTGGGCGTTCAAGGGTGCGGTGTCAACCGCTGCTTGCGGAGCGGCCGAGAAAAAGCGCTCGATTTCAGCGCGCGGGCTGCGTCCGGCGCAGAAGCGCAACCCAGTCCTTGCCCGGATGATGCGGCGGCGCGATCTGGATGCTGCCCACGTCGCGCATGCTCGCTTCGCCAACACGCACCGTCGCCTGTCTGTCCGCCTGCAGCCCGCCGCCGTTGCGCGGGTCGTACCAGCGCAGCGTGTACTCTCCCGCGGCTATCCTCAGGCTCGTCCGGTTTCCTTCGGGCAAATAGACGGCATAGATTTCTCCCTCCTTGGCGAACACGAACGCTTTGCCGTCGCCGCTCACCTCGTTCGCCGGCCACATTTCCCAAAACGGAAGATGCTTCTGGAAAAATTCAAGGGCGTAGCGGGTCTGGTCCCACATGATGTCGCGCGACCGCCAGTCTTCGCAGTTGAGATCCATGTGGTCGTAGGCATAGCCGAAATACCATTCGACGCCGGAGCCGCCGCCCATCAGATTGCCCCACAGGGCTTGCTTGCGCGGCTTGTCGTGCAGCGGGTCTTCGGCGTCAGGCATCACGCCGACCGATGCGGGCGTCTGCTCGTCGTGGAAGATCGCCCAGGGGCGTCCGGCGGCGGCCGACCGGGCGCGGAGCACGAAGGCTTCCCGGTTCGAGTCTTCCATGCGACCCTGGATGGAGGACGCGGAAAAGTTCTCGGAGCCCATGATGGCCGTATAGGAATGCAAGCTGCGGGTGTTGTGCGTATGCACGGTGACCGCGTGATCGTTCGGGTCCATGCGGCGGATGTAGGCCGCGATTTCTTCGCGGTCCGCGCGGGGCGTGTCGTTCTCTTCGCCGAGATTCCAGACCACGGCGAGATGATGGCCGAAGCGGGCGGCCAACTCGCGCAGGTAGAGCTTGCGGACGCGGTTCAGCCCCGGCGCGCCTCCGAGTTTCCGATCGTTCTCGGTTTCCTGCGTGATGACGTGCATCATGACGCCGCGCCGTTCCATGTGGGCGAAGACAATTTCCCATTGGGCCAGCTTCGAAACGTCGAAGCGGTCGCGGCTTTGGGGGTCGTTCCACATCCAGACGTCCTTGCCGTCGCCGCCGTCGAGGTTATAGGTCAGGAAATAGATGCTGTTCATTCCCTTCGAGGCCAGATAGTTCACCGCGCCGATGATGTTCTTGCCCTTATCGCCTTGCCAAGTGGGGTCGCCGGAGGCCCAGTCCCGCGCGTGCGGCTCGTATTTGTGGATGAAGACGCCCTTGTCGGTGGCCACGCCTTCGTGGCGGGCGGTATCGAAGGTGCCGTCGAATTCGAAGTAGCCGAGAAAATTTTCCGGCGAATCGGCGCCGCCTTTAAGGTAGTAATCGCCGTTCTGAAATTGCAGATAGTGTTTGCCGGCCGGCCGGAGGAAGCCTTTGGATTGAAAGCCGGGAGCGTTCGCCGGCGCGGCGCCGACTTCGAGCGTACCCGCTTCGCCGTCGAACGCCGCGGCCCGGCCGGCCGAGGGCGAGTCGCTGAGCGCAACGTCGGTTCCCCGGCGAAACAAGGCGGTCCATTTCCAGACGCCGGGCTCCGGGGGCGTGAACCGGACGCGCCACTTGTCGCCGGATTCGGCGGATGAGTCGGCCGCGTCGCCGTCGGCGGCGAAAAACCCTTGAACCGTCCGCTGCCCGCCGGAAGCGCCGTGCGTAAAGGTCACGCTCATGCGGAAGTCGGAAAAAGGATTCGGCGACCCGCTCTCCGACGCCTGCGGGCCGTCGAACGTCAGCGTAACCGGCTGCCAGCGCAGCGGCTCTGCGGGGTCGACCCGAGGCGCCGCCGCGGCAACGGCAAATGCAGCCGGCAACAACAAGGACAACTTTGCCGACGGGCGGGGAATTGCGAAAGTCTGAAACAGTGGGCGCATAACGGTGCAGGGACCTCGAAACGGATTATCCGGCGCGGCGGACCGGCGCAGACAGCCTGCGGTCATGGTATCGAATATAGGAATAGACCGCACAGCGCCGCCGCATGATGAACAAAATCGATCTCCCGGCCGCCGCCCGGCGCCAACTCGACGACTACGACCGGCGCAACCCCGGGTCGCTGTTCGCAGACGGCGCAATCGATTGGGACCTGGACGATGCTTATCGAGTGCAATTGGCGGTCGCTGCGCTGCGCGAGCAGCGGGGCGAAGCGGTGGCGGGGTTCAAGATCGGCTGCGTCAGCGGCGTCATCCGCGAGCAATTGGGCATTGCGCATCCCGTCATCGGCCATGTGTTCGCGAGCGAAATCTACGCGTCCGGGGCCATTCTGCCTGCAAGCCGTTTCAGCAGCCTGGCTGTCGAAGGCGAATTCGCGCTCGAAATCGCCGAGGATATCCCCGGCGCCGAAGCGGCCGCTGATGATCCCCAACGCTACGCCGGGAATCTGCTTCCGGTGATCGAGCTGCACAACGCGCGGTTCAGACTTGAAAAGCGAACGGCAGTGGAGCTTGTGGCGAACAATGCCCTTCACGCCGGCATCGTCGCTGCGCCCGCGGCCGGCGCCCTACCCTTGCGGGACTCCTATTCGCTGAGCGTTTCCATCAACGGGAAATTGCAGGGGAGAGCGTCCGTCAACCCGCCGGCGACGCTGCCGGACCTGGTCGAAAGGCTGGCCGTTGTCGGCAAACGCCTCAAAAAGGGGCAGATCGCCTTGACGGGCTCGCCGCTTCCTCTGTATTCCCTGAAGCCCGGAGACACGTTCGCCGTGGAAATCGACGGGACGGCGTCCGTCCACGCCGCAGTCGCCTGAAAGACTGCGGCTCCGCGTCTCAACCGGCAACCAGTTTCTCGAACACGGAGTTCGTCCGGACTATCGTCTGGTCGCGTTCGGGTCCCGTCGAGATGCCGCCGATCTCAAGCTCAAGGTTGTCTTCCAGAAACGCCGCGTAGTCCTTGGCGGCCTGCGGCAACTCGCCGAAATCGGTCACGCCGGCCGTCGAGCAGCGCCACCCGGGCCGCTCCTCGTAAACAGGTTCGACTTCGCCATAGACCTCGCAGAGGGCGGGCATTTCGTCAAGCGGCTCGCCGCGGTAACGGTAGCCGGTGCAAACGGGGATGGTTTCCAGGCCGTCGAGCACGTCGAGCTTGGTGACGACCAGCGTCGAGAGGTGGTTGATGGCGTGGGCGTAGCGCAAGATCGGGATGTCGAACCAACCGCAGCGCCGCGGCCGGCCGGTGACCGTCCCGAACTCACGCCCCGCCTTGCGCAGAGCGTCGCCCGCGGCTCCGTTCAATTCGGTGACAAACGGCCCCTCCCCGACTCTGGTGGCGTAAGCCTTCGTAATGCCCACGATGTCGTCGATCAAGCGCGGCGAGACGCCCGAACCCGTGCTCAGGCCGCCGGCTGTCGCGTTCGACGACGTCAGGTAGGGGTAGGTGCCGAAGTCGATGTCGAGCATCGTCGCCTGCGCTCCCTCGAGCAGCAGGCGCTTGCCGTTTTTCAACGCTCGATTGAGAAACGCGGTGTTGTCGCAGACGAACGGCCGCAGGCGGTCCGCGTAATCCCGGTACTCGGCGAGACACGCCTCGACGTCCCACGGCTCGTAGATGTCCAGAGCTTTGGCGACGGCGTTCTTCTCGGCGGCGACGGCGCGAAAGCGCTCGGGAAAGACAGCAGGCTCGATCAGTTCTGCGACGCGGATCCCGCGCCGGTTCATCTTGTCTTCGTAGCAGGGTCCGATGCCGCGCGAAGTCGTGCCGATCTTGCGCTTGCCGGGGGTCGCCTCGGTAACCCTTTCCATCGCCCGGTGATACGGAAAAATGACGTGCGCCCGGTTGCTGACGAACAGATTGCCGTGAACGGCGACGCCCAGCCCTTCGAGGGTTTCGATCTCCCGCAGCAGCGCGGCCGGGTCGATGACCAGTCCGTTGCCGATGACGGCCTGTTTGCCCCGCCGCAGAATGCCGCTGGGAATCAACGAGAGCACGAAAGTCCGCTCGCCTACCTTGACGGTATGCCCGGCGTTGTGACCGCCTTGGCTGCGCACGATGACGTCAAAGCGTTCGGCGAGCAAATCGACGATCTTGCCCTTGCCCTCGTCGCCCCACTGCAAACCTAAAACCGCGAGATTGGACATAAGCTATGCGTAAGTTTCCCGCGGGGCGCTGAGCACAAGAAGAAACATGAGCGGGGCCGGGCGGGAATCGTTGACGGGAAACCGCCGGTCCGGCGGAACCGGGGCGGCGTCTTCTATCTTATCCCACAAACTCCGCGCCGTAAAATCGCATTACACCGTAATGAAGCCGCGGTCTTCTTTCCACCGATTCCACAGCTCTTCCAGCTCGCGGACCCGGGCGGGCCGGCGCGCCGCCAAGTCGTGCAACTCGGTGCCGTCGGCTTCGATGTCGTAAAGCTCCCACGGTTTGCCCTTGAGCGCCGCCAGCTTCCAACGGCCCCGGCGCACGGCGCGGCCGCGGCTCCATTCCCAGAACAACGCCTCGGGCGGCTCCCTGCGTTCGCCGCGGAATATCGGCATCAAGCTGCCGCCGTCGGCCGGCACGATCTTTCGGCCGGCGAACTCTTGCGGATATGCCGCGCCCGCCGCCTCGAGGAACGTGGGCAGCAGGTCGATGACGTGGGCCAACTGGTCGGTCAGCCCGCCGGCTTGCCGGATCACCCGCGGCCAGCGGGCGATCAACGGAACGACGATGCCGCCCTCGTGATCGTGCTGCTTGTACAGCCGGAACGGCGTGTTCGAGACATTCGCCCAGCCGTAGCCGTAACTCTGGAACGTATGCTCGGGACCGGGCATGACTCCGGGGACGTTGCCCGGGATCATCGGCTCTCCGGCGCGGGTGGCCGCGGGCAGGTAGGGCCCCGTGCGGTCGGGCGTGTATTCCACGTGGCAGCCGCCGTTGTCGATCTGGAAGACGACCAGCGTGTTGTCCGCTTCGCCCGAAGCTTCGAGCGCGTCGAGCAGCCGCCCGACGCCGCGGTCCATGCGCGTGATCTGCCCGGCATACACCTCCATGCGGCGTTGCTGCCATGCTTTGTGCGGCTCGTCTTCCCAGGCCGGAACCTTGGGGTTGCGCGGCGAAAGCTCCCAGTCCGGGTTGACCACGCCGAGTTCCTTCATGCGCGCGTGGCGCTTCAACCGCAACTCGTCCCAACCCGGCGCGTATCGGCCCTTGTAAGGCTCGATATCCGCTTCGTCCGCGTGCAGCGGCCAATGCGCCGCCGTGTACGAGACATAGAGAAAGAACGGCGATTCTTTCGCCAGGCCGTCCTGCATGAAGTCGAGCGCATAGTCCGTGATCGCGTCGGTGTAATAAAAGTCGTCCGCTTGAAAGAGATGCTCGGCCGGCTCGTTGTTGCGCATCAGCGTTGCCGGCGCCCAGAAGCTGCCCGCGCCGATTACGGTGCCGAAAAACTCGTCAAAGCCGCGCCGGCAAGGCAGATTCGCGGGGTCGTCTTCCTTCGTGAGGTGCCATTTGCCGCTGACGTAGGTCGAGTATCCGGCCGCGCCCAAAGCCTCGGCCGCGGTGACGACTTGCGAGGAAATCGTTCCGGCGGGGTGGATCGACTTTGTCGTGTAGCAGCCGCTCATCAACGACGCCCGCGTGGGAACGCACATGTTGTTGGTGTAGTAGCGCGTGAAGCGCAGCCCCCCGCCGGCGAGACGGTCGAGGTTCGGCGTTGCGATTTCTCCGCCGTAGCAGCCCAGGTCCGAGTAGCCCATGTCGTCGGCCATGATCATGACGATGTTGGGCTGCTTTTGCCGCGCCGCGGGCCGCTGACCGCCGCAGCCGGCGGACAGCCAGGCGCCGGCCGCTCCGCCGATCTGCAGAAAGCGGCGGCGATCGATCGCGGAATCGTTCATGGCGGACACATTGTACCGCCGGGCCTCCCGCGCAGGCTGAAAACTTCAACTCAAGGAACACCTTTGGGCGCGTTGGTGCGAAGATAATCTTTAGAGAGCTTATGCGACTGCTGAATTGGGTTTCCCTTTTGCTGCTGCCCGCCTTGACGCTGCCGCTGACAGGCGAGGTCGTTATCGTCGAGGAGATCATCGTCAAAGTCAACGGCGACGTGGTTCTGCGCTCGGAGTACGACCGTTTCGCGACCGATATCCGGGCCGAAGTGCTCAGGGACTCGAATGTCGCGGGCGCCGAAAAAGAGAAGACGATCGCCGCCCGCGAGCAGAACATCCTGCGCGACATGATCGACCAGCGCCTGTTGATTCAGAAAGGCAACGATCTCGGAATCAGCGTCGAGGCGCAAGTGCTCAATCAGCGCGACGAGATCATGAGCCAGAACGACATCGAGACCGTGGACGATTTCGAAGACTGGGTGTTCGAGCGCACCGGCGAGCCCGCCGAGGACTTGCTCGACCGGATGCGCGAGAATTTTCTGGCGCAGTCCGTCCTCGGCCAGGAAGTCGCCGGCCGCATCGTCATCGCCCGCGAGGAAATCGAGGCGTACTACAACGAGCACAAGGACGAGTACGTACGCTCGGAGGGCGTTCGCCTCAGTCAGATTTTCTTCGAGTTGGCGAGCAAGAATCAGGCCGAACAGGAAGCCGCGCGCAAGCAGGCCGGCGAAATCCACGAGCGCGTGCAGCGCGGCGAGCCCTTCTATGAGATGGCCTCGCGCTATTCGGAGGATCTGCTGACCAAAGAGCAAGGCGGCGACATCGGCATCTACCGGCGCGGGATGCTGCGCAAGGAGATCGAGGAGGCCGTCTTCGGCAAGGGCCGCGGGTTCATCACCGATCTCGTCGAGGTTCCCAACGGGCTGCTGATCCTGCGCGTGGACCAGGTCTTCCGCGAGGGACTGGCGGAGCTTGAAGAGGTAGCAGACGAAATTCGCGCCGCCATCGGAGGCCCGCGGTATGCGCCGGCCATCCGCGAGTACCTGACCGAGCTTCGCGGGCGCGCCTATATTGAAATCCGGCCGGGCTATGCCGACTCCGGCGCCGTCGCGGGCATGGACACTTCATGGAGCGACCCGGCCAAGCTCGCTCCGGTCACGACGACCCGCGAAGAAGTGCTCAACAAGAAGAAAAAGCGCCGGCTGCTCTGGGTGATTCCTCTGCCGGGAGGCGGCAACAAGAACAAAGACAGCGCCGACTCCGGCGGCGGGCTATAACCCGATCTGAGTGCCGCAGTGAAAAAAAACTACGTTTCCGATCTGAAGGCGAACGACTGGGTCACCGATTTTTTTCTGGTGCAGTCGAAGGAAATTCGTCTCAAAAGGCAAAGCCGCGACAAGTTCCTGGCGCTTCGCCTGGCCGACCGCAGCGGTCAAATCGAAGCAAAGATGTGGGACAACGTCGAAAAATTCGCCGACGTCTTCGAGCAGGACGACTGCATCAAGGTCGAGGGCGTGGTCGAAGTTTTCCGCGACCGGCCGCAACTCAGCATCCGCAGACTGCGCGCAGCCAAAGAGCACGAAATCGATCTCGCGGAGCTGATGCCCCACACCAAGCGCGACATCGACGCGATGTTCGCGGAGTTGACGGCGGCGATCGACGGTTTCGAAAATCAGGACCTCCAGCGGCTGATGCGCGCGTTCTTCGAAGACCCTGAAATTGCAGAGCGTTTCAGGAAGGCGCCCGCCGCGAAAGCGCTCCACCACGGCTTTATCGGCGGACTGCTCGAGCACGTCGTCAGCCTGCTGAACCTGGCGCGGTCGATCGCTGCGAATTATGCGTATCTCGACCGCGATTTACTGCAAACCGGCGTATTGCTTCACGACATCGGCAAGATCTACGAACTCGGCTACCAGCGGTCTTTCTTCTACACCGACGAAGGGCAACTGCTCGGCCACATCGCGATGGCGGTCTCGATGGTCGACCGCAAGTGCGCAGAGTTGAACGACTTTCCGCCGAAGCTGAAAGCGCTGGTCCAGCACATGCTGCTGAGTCACCACGGCAAGTACGAATTCGGGTCGCCGAAGCTGCCGATGTTCCCCGAAGCGATGGCGCTGCACTACCTCGACGACCTCGACTCGAAATTGGAAAGCATGCGCGCGAGCATCGCGGAGACGGCTCCCGAAACCGCATGGAGCGGTTTCAATCCGTCGCTCCAACGCGCGGTGCTCGGCAAGGAAGCGTACTTGGCCGAGAAATCCGAGTCCCCCGTCGAGCCGCCTCCGCCCCCGCCGGCCCAGCCGCCGCTGCCCGGAACCGAACCGTAGGCGCCGCCGGTCATGGAGAAACCCGCCCCGTCTCGGAATGCCCGCTGAACCGGCATGGCGTTGCTCCCCACCGTTTTCAAGGCTTTTCAGAGTTGTCTCAAACGCCGCGTCAAACACATCTCTTGCTGACTCTCTCCGGCTCCGCGCGCAGGTTCGACTCGAATGAGGATGAAATCAGGGGAACTTTCCGCGAGAAGGAGAGGGCTATTGAGTTTCTCCGCTCGTTCGCGAACTGATTAGAGGCATGGAACGGCGTTCGGAAGGCAACGTTTCGTCATGAACCCCCATTTCGAAATCGTGGCGGAATGCCCCGTCACGCGCGCGCGGGCCGGGCTGCTGCGCACCGCGCACGGTACGGTCGAGACCCCCGCGTTCATGCCCGTGGGCACGCAAGGATCGGTCAAGGGGCTGACCCCCAAGCACCTTCAGGAAGAACTCGACGCGCCGATTGTCCTCTGCAACGCTTACCACCTCTACCTGCGTCCCGGCCGCGAGACGATCGCCAAACTCGGCGGGCTGCACTCGTTTATCGGCTGGCCGCGGGCGATTCTCACCGATTCCGGCGGCTATCAACTCTTCAGTCTTGCCCCTTTGCGAAAAATTTGCGAGCAAGGGGTCGAATTTCGGTCGCACCTTGACGGCTCGAAGCACTTTTTTTCGCCGGAATCGGTCGTCGACGCGCAAACGGAGCTGGGCAGCGACATCATGATGACGCTCGACGAGTGTACGGAGTACCCGGCCGAGGAATCGCGCGCCCGCCGCTCGATGGAGTTGAGCCTGCGCTGGGCCGAGCGCGCTTTCCGGCATTGGCGCAAGAAGCCCGCGGCTTCCGGCCAATTGTTGTTTCCGATCGTGCAGGGCTCGATGTACCGCGGCCTGCGCCGCGAATGCGCCCGCCGTCTGCTGGAGCTCGATGCCCCGGGCTACGCCGTCGGCGGCCTTTCGGTCGGAGAGCCGCGCGAGCTCAGCTACGCAATGATCGCCGCGACGGAAGACATTCTGCCGCGCGAAAAGCCCCGTTACGCGATGGGCGTCGGCATGCTCGACGAGTTGGCCGACTATGCCGCTCAGGGCGCGGACATGATGGACTGCGTGCTGCCCACGCGCAATGCGCGGAACGGCCGCCTGTTCACCAGCGCGGGCGCAATCGCCATCAAGAACGCTGCGCATGCGCATCAGGACGGCCCGGTCGACGCCGCTTGCGGGTGCTATGCCTGTCGGAATTTCTCGCGCGCCTATCTGCGGCACCTGTTCATGGCCAAGGAACTGCTCTTTCATACCCTGGCGACGCTGCACAATATCTCCATGTACCTTGACAGGATGCGCCGAATTCGAGAAGCTATTCTCGTTGGGGGTTTCCCCGCATATCTGAAGGAACTCCGAGCCGAGCCGTAACACCGCAGTCGGGCGTATCGCGAGAGGGACGGATTCGAGATTCCGGGTTTCGAGATTCTGCGCTATAGTGGCTAAGGCGCGCCTGCACTCGGGTTGGGAACGGGGCTCGGCGGGCGGTTGAAGGACAAGTTTGCACGCTGCAATTCAATTTGGACTCCAGACGGTTGCGCCCCGGCCGGGCTTGCTGCTGCAATCCGCGCCGTCGCTGGGTCCGCTGATCCCGATCGTCCTGATTATGGGCATTTTCTATTTGCTCGTCATCATGCCGACCCGCAAGCGCCAGAAACAACTCGAAGAAATGTTGGCGAATCTCTCTACCGGCGACAAAGTCGTGACCAACGGCGGTTTGATCGGAACGATCGTTGCGCTGACCGATAAAACGGTGACGCTGCGCGTGCGGCCGGACAGCGTAAAACTGGAATTCTCACGCAGCGCGATCACGGGCGCGGCCGAGGGGTCGAAGAGCTAGCGGCGCCGGCGCAATCGAAATAGAACACCATGAAAAGCGGATTCGGGACCAAGATCGGCATCACGCTGGTCGTTTTGGCGGCTTGCCTCTATCAGGTTTTCGGGCTCTCGCCCCGCCCGGAGGACATCAAGGCTCATCTCGCTGAAGTCATCAAGCTGGGGCTCGACCTCAAGGGCGGCACGCACCTCATTCTGCAAGTGCAAGTGCAGGACGCGCTGAAATCCGAGGCGGACCAGACGATCGACCGTCTCCGGCGGCGTTTGCGCACCGACGATATCGCCTACAAGTCGATTGCGCGCAACGACCCCGATTCGATCGAGACCGCCGACACGATCGAAATCACGATCGAAGGCGCCCCGATCGACCGCGCGGGCGATGTCCGCGACCTGCTCGAGCTCGAGGCGCCGTCCTGGCTCGCCACCAGCACGAGCAGCGATTCCTTTCGCCTGAGGCTGCGTCCGAGCGAGTTGGTCCGCCTCAAGGGCGAAACCCTGCAGCAATCCATAGCGACCATCGAGAACCGCATCAACGGCCTCGGTTTGGCGGAACCCGTCATTCAGCAGCACGGCCGCGCGGAAGCGGAGCACGAAATCCTCGTGCAGTTGCCGGGCGTCAGCGATCCCGCGCGGGTCATGAACCTGTTGCAGATGTCGGCGCATCTCGAGATTACGCTGGTGCTCGACGGCCCCTACCCGTCGCAAGCCGCCGCGCGCTCGAGCAACGGCGGCATTTTGCCGGCCAACTCGAAGCTCGCCCATTGGCTGCAGCCGGGGCTGGGCAAAGACGAGTGGTACCTGCTGGAAAGAACTCCGGTCGTAACCGGCCGCGATTTGAGAAACGCCCAGGCCGGGCGGGACACGCAATACCCGGGCCAATGGCAGGTCGCCTTCAGTCTCTCGCGGCAGGCCGGGCAGCGTTTCGGCATTTTTACTGCGAATAACATCCAGAAACCGCTGGCCGTGGTTCTCGACCGCCGCATCCAGAGCGTGGCGACGATTCAGTCGCGTATCGAATCCGAAGGCGTCATCAACCAGATGGACAGCCAGATCGAAGCGACCGATCTCGCCCTGGTGCTGCGCGCCGGCGCGCTCCCTGCGTCGGTCGTTTACCTGGAAGAGCGCACGGTCGGCGCTTCGCTGGGCGCGGACTCGATCCGGCAAGGCATTGCCAGCGCGCTGTACGGCGTCGCTATCATCGTCGTCGTGATGCTCTTGTACTACAAGGCGGCCGGCATCAACGCCAATGTCGCCTTGTTTTTCAACCTGGTGATCCTGCTCGCCGTGCTCAGCGTTTTCGAAGCCGCGTTGACTCTGCCCGGAATCGCGGGCATCATCTTGACGATCGGCATGGCGGTGGACGCCAATGTGTTGATATTCGAGCGCATCCGCGAGGAACTCCGCGAGGGCAAGGCTGTCGTGGCCGCGCTCAATGCCGGCTTCGGCAAGGCGTTCCTGACGATCATCGATACGAATCTGACTACGATCATCGCTGCCGCCTGTCTCTTTCTGTTCGGCAGCGGCCCGGTCAAAGGGTTCGCCGTCACGCTGGCGATCGGCTTGCTGGCCAACCTGTTTACTTCCGTCTTCGTTTCCCGGCTGATCTTCGATCTGAGTCTGTCCCGCAAGCAGCAGGTGGAGGAATTGAGCATTTGAGAAAGCGCCGTCGGCTGCGTCGCCCGCAGGGGTTGCGCCTGAAATGACGGACGCGAAATTTTGAAGGAACTTTTGAATACCCGCCGGTGTCTAGGGTTACCGGACAAGGAGCGCGGCGGAATGAGCAATCGATGCAACTGCTTTCCAGGACGAATATCGACTTCCTCGGCCGCCGTAAGGCGTTCTTCGGCCTTTCGCTGGTTTTCATCGCGGCCGGGACGGCGAGCACGATTTTGAACGGCGGACTCAAATTCGGGATAGACTTCAAGGGAGGCACCCTGGTGTACGCCAAATTCAAGGAGGCTCCCGACACGGAGAGCGTCCGCGGCGCATTGACCGCCAAGGGCCTTTCCGTAGCCGCCATGCAGCCGTTTGAAGAAGGTCCCGACGATCACGAGTTGAAGATCGACCTCGACTTGGCCGGCGAGACCGTGGAAACGTCGGGAAAAACCCAGGTGATCGAGACCTTGCGCGAACTCTACCCGATCGAACCCGGCAAGCTCGATTTCAACAACGCCGGAGTCGAAGCGTTGGCGCAGAAACTCAACGAGAACGCCAAGATCCAGGCGGCCGGGCTGACGCGGCAGGAACTGACGCAGCAGGCCGAGGCGCTGCTGAAGGCGCGCGATTCCCAACATTCCGGGCTGGTGAAAGATTTTTCCGCATTGAGTTCCGTTTCGGGGTTGAATCCTGATATCATGCCTGCACTCCGCGAGGAGACCGCCCTCGGCGAGTTCGCCATCCGCGGCGTAGAGGTTGTCGGACCCAAGGTCGGTAAGGAATTGCAGTGGATCGCCATTCGGGCGACGTTGTTTGCCTTGGCCGGTATGCTGATCTACATCGCGTTTCGCTTCGAATGGATTTACGGGGTTGCCGCCGTCGCGGCGGTTTTTCACGATGTATTCATCACGCTCGGCTTTTTTTCTATCGTTGGGCGAGAAATCGAGTTGACAGTGATTGCCGCATTGTTGACACTATTGGGCTATTCCATGAACGACACGATTGTGATCTTCGATCGCGTCCGGGAAAACCGCAAGCTGACGAGGCGGTTGAGCCCGACGGAGTTGTTGAATCTCAGCATCAATCAGACCCTGAGCCGCACGGTGCTGACTTCCGGGTTGACGTTGATTGCTGTAATGTGTTTATTTGTCTTCGGTGGCGAGGTTCTGCGCGGCTTTTCGTTCGCCCTTGTGGTGGGCGTGCTGATCGGAACGTACTCATCGATTTTCATCGCGAGCCCGATTCTGCTCTGGGGCCAGGGGTTGAGCGCAGCCAAGGCGTCGAGCGGGAAGAGGTCCCGGAGGAATTAGAAGGGCCGCGCGCCCGAAACGAGGTTGGAACACTATGTTTGAAGACAGTTTGATGGAAAATCACATCAAGACCACAAGCCGCTTGGCTGTCGCGCTTTCGACGGGGTTGCAGCTCGGTCTTGTCGGAGTGGCGCTGTTGATTCCGCTGCTCAACTACTATGAGTTGCCGGCGACCGACTTGGTCGGTTTCCTGGCCGCTCCCCCGCCCCCGCCGCCGCCCCCGCCGCCGCCGGCGGCCGTGGTGAAGCCGCAGAAAGTCATTCCCCGCGAGTTCGATTCGGGTCAGTTGACGCAGCCCGTGTCGATTCCCGACCAGGTGGCGATCATCGACGAAGATTATCAGCCGCCCAGCGCCGGCATTGCCGGTGTTGTCGGCGGCGTTCCCGGCGGCCAGGTCGGCGGGCAGGTCGGCGGGGTCATCGGCGGCATCATCTCCAGCGCCCCGACGGTTGCCCCACCGCCGCCGCCGCCGCCGCCGGTGAAGAAAAAAGCCGCGCCGAAGCGGATTCGCGTCGGCGGCAACGTCGCCAAGGCGCGCCTGCTGCGGCAGGTTCGCCCGCAGTACCCCCCGCTGGCCCGCCAAGCCAGGATTCAGGGCACGGTGAAGCTGTCGGCGGTCATTGCCAAGGACGGCACGATTCAGAAGCTCGAAGTGACCAACGGCCACCCGCTGCTGGTCCCCGCGGCATTGGCCGCCGTGAAGCAGTGGCGCTACAAGCCCACGCTGCTCAATGGCGAGGCCGTGGAGGTTCTGACCAATATCGACGTGAACTTCACCCTCAGCGGGTGATCCGGCGTCGCACAAGTTTGCCCTTCGAGGGCGGGCTGCCCGGGTCGCGTAGGCCCCGGGCAGCCCGGACAAGCGCTCGGCGGGTTTGAAAGTCGGTCTACGAGTCAAAAATTTGTTCGTTTAGGAGGAAGAGAGTACATGTTTACTCAATTTGCAACCACGGCGTTCCTGCTTCAGCAGGAGGTCGGATTCGATATGGTTTCAATGTGGAACCAGATGGGTTTTGCCGCCAAGGCCGTCGTCGTCGTCATGTTCCTGATGTCGGCATGGTCGATCGGTGTGATGATTGACCGCGCCCTGGCCTATACGTCGGCCAAAAAGCAGTCGCGCCAGTTCGCTCCCGCAGTCGCGGGCGCCTTACGCGAAGGCAAGCTCGAAGAAGCGATCGAGTTGGCCGACCGCTACAAGAAAAGCCACTTGGCCAAGGTCGTCACCGCCGGCTTGGCCGAATTCAAGGCGCACACGGAAGGCGCCGATATCCCGGGCGGCACGGTGGACGCCTCGAAACGCGCTCTCGAACGCGCTCAAGCGATTACGCATGCCGAATTGAACCGCGGCCTGAGCGGCTTGGCCACCATCGGCTCAACCGCTCCGTTCGTCGGATTGTTCGGCACCGTTGTCGGCATCATCAACGCCTTCCAGGGCATCTCGCAAGAGAAATCGACCGGCCTCGGCGCCGTCGCCGGCGGCATATCCGAGGCTCTCGTCGCCACCGCCATCGGCCTTTTCGTGGCGTTGCCCGCGGTGTGGATGTTCAACTACTACAACTCCAAGGTCGAAGGGTTCGATGTCGAAATGGAAAACTCGAGCTCCGAGTTGATCGACTACTTCCTCAAGCGCACCGGGGGTAAAGGCTAGGGTTCGCCTGGTAGATCGGCTAAAATCAGCCGCTGCCGCCCGTCCAGGCCCGCATTGGCGGACGGCGGCAGCGGCGGCAACGGGGAAAAACAAATGTCAGACAAGAAAAAGAAAAAACCCGGCATGGGCGCCATCAACGAGATCAACGTCACCCCGATGGTCGACGTGATGCTCGTCATGCTGATCATCTTCATGGTCATCACGCCCATGCTCAGCAAAGGCGTCAGCGTGGACATGGTGCGCACGCGCAATCCGATCGCAATGGACGAAGCGGACGCCGAGGACGCGCTGGTTGTCGCCGTAACCCGCGACGGGCAGGTTTTCCTGGGAAGGGAAAAGCTGGAGCTCAGGGACCTGGCGCAGCAAGTCAGCGATGTGGTCAGCAACCGCATCGACAAAACGGTCTATTTGAAGTGCGACGCGCGTTCCAAGTACGAAGTCGTCGTCGAGGTCGTGAACACCATCCGCACGGCGGGCGTGGACCAAGTGGGCCTGCTCACCGAAAAAGAAGAAAAAGGACAGTCCGCGTACAGGGGCTAGCCGAGTTTTGCTTGTCGAAATTCGCATATGAAAGTCGGAGGAATTTGAACAATGGGTATGAGTGCAGGGGGAGACAAGGGCGCTCCCAACATCAACATGACCCCGCTGATCGACGTGCTGTTGGTCTTGCTGATCATCTTTATGGTCATCACGCCGCTAACGCCGAAAGGTCTCGAGGCGCTTGTTCCGCAGCCGAGCGAGAACGAACAGCAGCAAGAGCAGCCGAACGCTCGAACCGTGGTCGTTTCGGTAAACGCCGACCGCAGCATCATGATTAACCGCGATCCGTCGAACCTCGATGCTCTCGAAGAGCACCTGCGCGACATCTTCAAGACGCGCGCCGAAAGGGTGATGTTCGTGCGCGGCTCCCCGAATCTGGACTACCGCGACGTGGCCGCCGTCATCGACATCGGCAAAGGCGCCGGCGTCGACAAGATCGGCCTTTTGACGGAGCAGATCGACTAGAGCCGCTCACCCGCTCACGGTGCTACGCTATATAGGCGCACCGGGCATATTACGGAGTTTATCGATGACGAAGACGAAAATCCTTTCCATCGCAACATTGGGGGCCTTGCTGTTCGGCAGCGTCGGCTGTTCGGAGCAGGTCAATTACTTGAAAGCTCGAGCCGCGCTCAACAAGGGCGTTCAGGCTTTCGCGTCCGCAAACTACGAGGGCGCGACGGAGCACTTCTCAACTGCAGCGGAGCTGGACCCGACGCTCTCGGACGCCAGGGTTTACTTGGCCTACTCGCACATGATGCAGTACATTCCCGGCGTGGAGTCGCCCGAAAACGATGCGATCGCCCAAAAAGCGCTCGACGGTTTCAAGGCGGTTCTTGAAGACGATCCCGGTAACTCGACCTCGCTGCAGAGCATCGCTTCGCTGTACTTCCAAATGAAGAAATTCGACGAGGCGAAGGAGTGGCACGAGAAAGTGATCGCGGCCCAGCCCGATAACAAGGAATCGTTCTACACGATCGGCGTAATCAATTGGACCCGTTCATACGAACCGCGCCTGCAATTGCGCGCCGACCTGGGCATGGAGCAGGCCGACCCCGGCCCGATCAAGGACGCCAAGCAACGGCAGGAACTGGGCGTCGAGCTCCTGCCCGTAATCGATGAGGGGCTGCAGAATCTGGAAAAGGCGCTGGAGATCGACCCCGACTATACCGACGCCATGGCCTATACGAATCTGCTGCTCCGCGAACGCGCCGACTTCGCCGACTCGAAAGAGGAATACGAAGAATTCCTGGCCAAGGCCGACGATTGGGTGCAGCGCACGCTGGACACCAAGAAACGCCTCACCGAGGAAAGCACGTTCAATCAGTTCGCCGCCGAAGAATAGCTCGGCTCATTCCGACTG
This sequence comes from uncultured Bryobacterales bacterium, assembly GCA_958295955.1. GTDB lineage: Bacteria > Acidobacteriota > Terriglobia > Bryobacterales > UBA6623 > CATQHP01. Next base: position 1,395,740 of record OY282420.1, read on the forward strand.
ACAAACCAGCCCTATAATAAACCCTGGAGTCGAAAACGGCTCCGGGGTTTTTTGTGCTTGTCGTACGCATCGACTCCGGCGGCATGACCGCGTGAACCATGTCCGATCGGCCGACTGTTTCCACGCTCCCCGTTCCGTACCCGGCCGTCGCAAAGCGCTTCGACGAGTTGCTGGCGAAAGCGCGCGCGTACCGCCCCGACAGCGACTCCGAGCTTCTCCGCCGGGCGTACGCCTTCGCCGCCGAGCGCCACGGCGCCCAGAAGCGCAAGTCCGGCGAGCCTTATACCGCTCACTTGGTCGAGGTCGCGCACCTGCTGGCCGACATGCGCCTCGACGGGACCTCATTGGCGAGCGGGCTGCTCCACGACGTAGTCGAAGACACCCCCGCAACCGTCAATGAGCTTCGCCGCGAATTCGGCGCGGAAATAGCGTCGTGCGTCAACGGCGTGACCAAGTTGGGCCGCCTGCAGTTTCGCTCGTCCGAGGCGCGGCAGGCCGAGACTTTTCGGAAGATGCTGCTGGCGATGATCGAGGATATCCGCGTCATCCTCGTCAAGCTGGCCGACCGCACCCACAACATGCGCACGCTGGAATTTCTCGAGCCTGAGAAGCAGCGGCGCATCGCGCTGGAAACCCGCGAGATTTACGCTCCGATCGCTTTGCGCCTGGGCATGGGCAAGGTGCGCAGCGAGCTCGAGGACCACGCCTTTGCGGTGCTGGATCCCGATGCTTTCCGCGCCATCGCCGACCGGATCGAATCCCGGCGCGAAGCGAGTCGCGAGTTCCTGGACGAGGTCCAACGCGATCTCGAGGAGAAGCTTGCCCGGGCGGCGATTCCGGTGCGTCTGCAAGGCCGCGTCAAGCGCCCGTATTCCATTTATCAGAAGCTCAACCGCCAGAAAGTCACCATCGATCAGGTTTACGATTTGCTGGCCTTGCGCGTGATCACCGACACGAAAAGCAATTGCTATGCCGCGCTGGGCATCATCCACACCCAGTGGCGGCCGATTCCGGGGCGCATCAAAGACTTCGTGGCCATGCCCCGCCCCAATCTCTATCAGTCGCTGCATACCTCGGTCATTACCGACGGCGGCCAGCGTTTCGAAGTGCAGATCCGCACCGAGGATATGCACCGCACGGCCGAGGAAGGCATCTGCGCGCACTGGAAGTACAAAGAGGGCCATTCGGGAGCGGACGTGGACGACCGCCGCATGACGTGGCTCCGGCAGTTGGTCGAGTGGCAGCGGGAAGTCAGCGATCCGTCCGACTTCCTATCGACGCTGAAAATCGATCTCTATCCCGAAGACGTGTACGTCTTCACTCCCAAAGGCAAGCTCATCACGCTTCCCAGCGGCGCCACGCCGGTCGATTTCGCCTACGCCATTCATACCGAGGTCGGGCTCCGCTGCACGGGCGCAAAGATCGAAGGCCGCATCGTTCCCCTCAAGTACGAGCTGCAGAACGGCGACATCGTCGAGATCGGCACGCGGCAGAACGCTCATCCGAGTCAAGATTGGCTGTCGTTCGTCAAGACATCGCGGGCGCGAAACAAGATCAGGCAGTGGCTCAATGCCCAACGCCGGCGCAAAGCCGAAGAAATCGGCGTCAAGCTTCTCGAGAAAGAAGCGCGGCGCGTGAAAGTCAGCCTCAAGTCGGCGTCTTCCCAAAGGCTCACGGAAGTCTGCCGGGAATACGGCTGTTCGAGCCTCGCCGATCTGCACGTCTTGCTCGGCTACGGCCGGCATTCGGCGCGTCAGGTCGCAGCAAAGCTCTTCCCGGACCATTCGGGCGGCGAGCCGGCGGCGGCGCCGACGCTGGTCAGCGCACCCTCGCCCGCAATGCAGACCGGGGACGCCAATGCGCTGGTCGTAGAGGGCCGGGACGATATCCTCGTTTACCGCGCCCGTTGCTGCAACCCGCTGCCGGGTGAAGCCATCGTCGGCTACGTGACGCGCGGCAAAGGCGTCGGCGTGCATTCCGGCAACTGCAACAACGTTCGCAACCTGATGTACGAAGCCGAGCGCCGTATCGACGTCGCCTGGGCGGCGGAAGGGGACTCCACCTATCAGACGCGGCTGACGATCTATGTGGACGACAAGCCGGGCATTCTGAACGATTTGACGGGAATCCTCTCCGACGAGGGTCTGAACATCGCGAAAATCGAGTCGCGGGGCGAAGAGGCCGACCGGCCGGTGGCCATCGATCTGGTCGTCGAAGTCGCGAACGCCAAGCAACTCGACCGCGTATCCCGCGCCATCAACCGCCTGCCCTACGTGCGCGAGGTCTCCGGCGGCAGACAACTCCAGTAGATAGCGAATGGTGGCCGGCAAGACCGCCGCAGGCGGCTAAATCACGCCGCGCCTGCCGCCGCTGCCGACGAAGCGCGGGTCCTCGATGCCTCTGCGGTCTTTCTGAAAAACCCGCCAGCCGTCGTAAACGACGTCGCCTACATAGTAGGCGTCGCGGTACAGGCTATGCGCGTTGGGCAGATCGTCTTTCCGCGCCGGATGCTTCAGCTTCGGAAACAACACGAAGTCCAAATAAGTGAACGCCCGGTAGTTCACGCCCTGGAAGGCGATTTCCGACAGCACGGCCGGGCATTCGCGCCTCATGAGGTTCGCGGCTTCCTCCGCATCGGGGTCGTCCGGCAGTTCCGCCAGGCACGCTTTGAAGGCTGCCAACTCGGCCGCGGCGGTTTCTTTTCCCTGTCTCTTCCAGGCGCGCAGACGCCCCAGAAAAGCGCGCAGCCGCAAGCGCCCGAACCCTAGCAGGACCAAGCCGGCAAAGGGCAAAAAATAGCGCTCCGGGACGCCGGTTTCGCTGCCGGCGGCGAGCAGCCGAAAAATCCAGAAAGCGAGCAGCGCCAAGCCGCCGGCCGCGGCCGACAATCCCGGATAAAGCTTCTTCGAGACCACGTAGCGCGAATAAAACGACTCCAACTCGGCGACGGCCGCTTGCAGCGCCTCGCGGGCGCGGGCGGCGGCAAACACCGACTTGTCCCAGGTTTCATGAGCCGCCGCGGGCGGATAGTAGAGAATGAAAAGTTTCTCTTTCGGCACCGGACGGCCGCTGTAACTGCAAATCATGCCGGTCGCGCCCACGCGCTGCACCGGGTCGGCGCCCGTAGCCGTCGTCCCGGAAAGCAACGTTCAGAATATCACAGCGAAGCGCGCCGAAACGCCTTGAAACGGCCGCGGCGGCCGAGTCCGCGGGCCGCGCCGCGAGCAATTCCGTCCCGCGGAAATTTTTTTATCCGCTCGATCACGCCCTCAAAAAGATCCTAAATTATTGATATAAATAGATTTGTGATCGAATCCAAAATATCTGCCGCAATTAAAAATACTATTTTTTGGAGAAACGCTTGCCATGCACTATGAACTTTGGTATATTGAATTTGATGCCGGGGGGGTAACCCCACCAAAGCGAGACTAACCTCAACCCAAAAGACCCCTGAAACACGCCCCTCCGGTATCTCTTCTTCAAGATCGCGCTCACCAGGCGATTTTCTTCACGCAGCATACGAGACGGAACTGGACTTCACTCGCGGCACGGTCTATAGTAGGAATGGACCGCACAACGGATCGATGAGCAAGTCAACCAAACCGATCGTCATTGAAGAGCCGGTTATCGACCCGCGCGTGCTCGATTCCGCGCGCCAACACCTCTTCGAGCCGAAGCCGATCGAGACTTTCCCCTGCCGCATCTGCGCCGAACCGGGCGCCAGCGAGCAGTCCGAAGGCTTGTGCTGGGTCTGCCGGCGGTTGAAAATCAGCGCTTGGCGCGACACCGAAGTCCAGATACCGATGTCCAAGTAGCCGGCTGCGCGGGGCGTCCGGGCGTTCGCGGTCAGGATATGATCGTTGCGTTCCGCTTCGCATGCCGGAGCATGATGCGCTAATGGCGTGGCTGCGTAAAAACGACGAACCCAAAAAGGTCCGCACCGAGGGCCTCTGGATCAAATGTGATTCGTGCGGCGCGACGATCTGGAAGAAAGACCTCGAAGCCGCCGGCATGGTCTGCGCGAAGTGCGGTTTCCACTTCAAGATCGACGCCCGCGAGCGGCTCAAGCTGCTGTTCGACGGCGCGCAATGGGACGAGTTCGACTGGAGCTTGCGCTCGACGAACGCCCTGCAATTCATCGACCGCAAGCCCTACGAAGAACGTCTCGACGACGCCAAGCGGAAGACCGGCCTGAACGACGCCGTGATCTGCGCCGAAGGCAAGCTGGCCGGCCGCGGCGTGATCGTTTGCGCCATGGAGTACCGCTTCATCGGCGGCAGCATGGGCGCGGTCGTCGGCGAGAAGCTCACGCGGGCGGCCGAGTCGGCGAGGGAGCGCAAGACGCCTCTGATCGTCGTTTCCGCGTCGGGCGGAGCGCGCATGATGGAAGGCATGATCAGCCTGGTGCAGATGGCGAAAGTTTCGGCGGCGCTGAAGAAGCTCGACCATGCCGGGATACCCTACATCAGCGTGTTGACTGACCCCACGACCGGCGGCGTCACCGCCAGTTTCGCCATGCTCGGCGACTTGAACATCGCCGAGCCCGGGGCGCTGATCGGCTTCGCCGGGCCGCGCGTGATCGAGCAAACGATCCGCCAAAAATTGCCGAAGGGCTTCCAGCGCTCGGAGTTCCTCGAGAAACACGGCATGTTGGATGCGATCGTTCCCCGCGGCGAGCTCAAGGACTATATCGCAGACGCGCTGGCGTTCTTTTGCGGGACTCCTGCGCGGCCCGGCTGACGCGGCGATGGAGTACGAGCAAGCCGTCCGCTATCTTTTCTCCCTGCTCGGCTCGATTCGCAAAGAAAACTTCGGCCTGGAGCGCATGCGGCGCCTGGTGGCCGAGTTGGGCCGGCCCGAGCGCGGACCGGGAATTATCCACATCGCGGGCACGAACGGCAAGGGCTCGACAGCGGCGATGATCGAAGCCGGACTGAACGCCGCCGGACGCACGACCGGCCTCTACAGCTCGCCTCATCTCACGCGGATCAACGAGCGCTTCCGCATCAACGGCCGCGTGGCCGACGACGAGGCGGTCGGAGCGGCGATCGCGCAGGTGCGCCGGGCGAACGAGTCCCTTGTCGCACGCTGCGGGCGCTCAGCGCATCCGACTTTTTTCGAATCGGCCACCGCCGCCGGCCTGTGCCTGTTCCGGGACGCGGGCGTCGCCTACCGCATCGTCGAAACCGGGCTGGGGGGGCGCCTGGACGCCGGCAACGTCGTCGAGCCGGAAATCGCCGTGCTGACGCGCATCGCCTTCGACCACGAAGCTTTGCTGGGCGGCAGCCTGGCGCGAATCGCCGCCGAAAAAGCGGCCATCGTCAAGCCGGGCTGCCGGGCCGTGATCGGGGCGCAAGACGCCGCCGCGCGGCGGGTTTTGTTAGAGCGCTCTGCGCGCTGCGGCGCGCCGGCGATCGAGGCAAGCGCAGTCTGGAGTATCCGCAACATGCGCGCGGCCGACGGGTTCCATAGTTTCGAGGCCGCCGGCGCCGGCAAACGCATCCCCGTTCAATTGTCCCTGGCCGGAGCCCACCAAGTTGAAAACGCCGTTACGGCCATCGCTGTTCTCGACGCGCTCGGCATCGGACCCGCAGCGATCGCCGCGGGGCTGGGCGGCGTCCACTGGCCGGGGCGCCTGGAGTGGGCCGCGCACAGCAGACCGCGAGTGCTGTTGGACGCCGCGCACAATCCGAGCGGCGCGCGCTGCCTCGCCGATTTTCTCGCGCAGCATGCCCGCGGCCGCCGCGTCGCTCTGATCTACGGCTCCTCCCGCGAGAAAGCGGTGGACGAAATCGCGGGCTGGCTGTTCCCCCGGGCCGAGCGGGTCATTCTCACCCAATCGCAAGTTCCGCGGGCGTTGCGCCCGGCCACGCTGCTGGCGGCCGCCGGCCATCATCATGACCGCATCGAGACCGCCCCGGCGTTGCGCGCCGCGCTGGACGCCGCGCGGCGCGGCGCAGGCCCCGAAGATTGGATCGTCGTCGCCGGCTCGATCTTTCTGGTAGGCGAAGCCCGCGAGTTGCTGGGCTGCAAGTAGAATCGTGTATTGAACCGGCTTCGGGAAACGCTGAGCCACCTGCGCTCGGTCTGCTGGATGGTTCCCGCGTTGGCGGTCTCGACGGCCGTCATGGGTCTGCTCTCGCTGCTCGCGTCGTTCTTCGACAGCCGCGGGGACTTGCAACACAAGATCGCGAGCGCCTGGGGCCGGCAGTTGCTGGTCTTGTTCCGCATCGACATGCGCGTCGTCGGAGCGGAGAACCTCGACCCCGAGCAGCACTACGTCTTCGTCTCGAACCACTTCAGTTTGATCGACACGCCCGTGATGTTCGGCGCGATGCCCCGGCCGTTCCGCATTCTGGCGCGGCACGGGCTGTGGAAGGCGCCCTTTATCGGCTGGCACCTGAACCGCGCGGGCCACCTGCCGGTCAACCGCGAAGACCCGCGCGAAGCGGTCAAGAACATTGCCGCCGCGGCGGACAAGATCAAGTCCGGCTACTCCATCCTGCTCTTCCCCGAAGGCGGCCGCACCCGCGGCGAAACGATGCGCCCGTTCAAGCCGGGGGCGGCGTACATCGCGATTCAGGCGGGCGTGCCGCTGGCGCCCATGGCGCTGGTCGGCACGCGGAAAATTCTCGCGCCCGGCTCCACGCACCTGCGCCCCGGCGCCGCCGAATTGCGCATCGGCGAACCGATTTCCACCGCGGGGCTGCAGCGCCGCGACGGCAAGCAATTGATCCGCTGCATCCAGAAGCGGATCGGCGAGATGGCCGCGGCGCCGCCGGCAGGTCGGCGTACAATGCAAGGACGGCGATGAAATACCGGTTGGGCATCGACATCGGCACGGGCGGCGCGCGCGCGCTTCTGGTCGAGGCCGACGGCCGGGTCGCGGCGGGCGTCACCGCCGCGCACGAGGCCATCGTCATGCAGCGGCCGCTGTGGGCCGAGCAGCGTCCGGAAAATTGGTGGGACGCCGCGCAAAAGGCAATTCGCGGAGTGCTGGCCCAGGCCGGGGCCGGCGGCGCGGACATCGCCGGCGTCGGCCTGTCGGGCCAGATGCACGGCCTGACGCTGATCGACGCGGGCGGCAACGTCATCCGCCCGGCGCTGATCTGGTGCGATCAACGCAGCCAGGAGCAGGTCGATTGGATCAACGCAACCGCCGGCGCGGACATGGTGCTGGAACAAACCGCCAACCCCGTGCTCACGGGATTCACGGCGCCCAAGCTGCTCTGGGTGCGTGACCGCGACCCCGCCGCTTACGAGCGCGTCCGGCATATCCTGCTGCCCAAGGACTACATCCGTTTCCGCTTGACCGGAGAGTACGCGAGTGACGTTTCGGATGCGTCCGGCACCGCGTTGTTCGACGTCGCGAACCGCCGCTGGGCGGCGCCCTTGATCGAGAAGCTGGGGATCGACGCCGCGGCGCTGCCCGCCGTCGTGGAGTCGCCCGAACGGACCGGCGCGGTCTGCCGAGCCGCGGCGCAGGCGACCGGACTCCGGGCGGGAACCCCGGTGGTCGGCGGCGCGGGCGATCAGGCGGCGAGCGCGGTCGGCAACGGCATCGTCGAGACGGGCATGGTTTCCTGCACGATCGGCACGTCCGGCGTGGTGTTCTCGCATCTGGACGCGCCCGCTTACGATCCCCAGGGAAGAGTACACACTTTCTGCCACGCCGCGCCCGGCAAGTGGCACGTCATGGGCGTTACGCAGGGCGCGGGCCTGAGCCTGCAATGGTTCCGCGACAACCTCGGCGCGGATTTCGTCTCCCGCGCAGCGGACCGGGGCGGCGACCCTTACGAACTGATGACGGCCGAGGCCGCCGCCGCGCCGGCCGGCTGCGAGGGGTTGCAATGGCTCCCCTATCTGATGGGCGAGCGCACGCCGCATCTCGACGCTGCGGCGCGAGGCGGCTGGATCGGCCTGACGGCCAAGCACGCGCGGGCGCACCTGATCCGCTCGATCCTCGAAGGCGTCGCCTTCAGTTTGAAGGATTGTCTGGATATCGTCGAATCCCTGGGCGCCGAGGTCTCAGTGGTCCGCGCCTCGGGCGGCGGCGCCAAGTCAGACTTCTGGCGCGGCATTCTCGCCGGAGCGCTGCGCAAGCCCATCGCAACGCTGCAAACGCAGGAAGGCTCGGCCTACGGCGCCGCGCTGCTGGCAATGGTCGGCGGCGGCGAGTATGCCTCCGTCGAGGAAGCCTGCCGAGCCGTCATCCGCGAGCAAGACCGCTTGGCGCCCGACGCCGCTCTGGCCGCGGTTTACGCCAAGACCTACCCGCTTTACCGCAGGCTCTACCCCGCGTTAAGACAAGTGCGAAGCGAAGACTTGCCGCGCGGGCAGGCTGCCGGGGATCAGAACGAATAGAGCAGTGTGCCCTCGGCCTCGACCACGGCCACGCCGCCCTCGCCTTCGGCGTCCGTTTCGATCGCTTTCTCTTCGGGGCGCTCGATCCGGCGGTAGTAGATGCCGTCCATGCCGCGGTAGATTTCGAGTTCCGCCGGCCGCGGCAGTTGGCCCTGGATCAGCGACTCCGACAGCGGGTCTTCGATGAAGCGCTGCAACGCCCGCCTCAGCGGCCTCGCGCCGTAGCTGCGGTCCCCGAGCGTTTCTTCCAGGATGTACCGCGCCGCGTCGTCGTTCAGCCTGATCTGGATTTCCTTGCGAATCAGATTCTGGTTGATCTGGCCGACCAGCACTTGCACGATCTGGCGCAGGTCGTCGTCGGTCAACGAACGGAAGATGATCGTCTCGTCGATGCGGTTGAGGAATTCGGGATTGAAAGTGCGCTTGACCTCGTTCTGAACCTCCTGTTCGGCCTTCGCTTGGCTGAACTCTTTCGAGGCGCCCTGAAAGCCCATCGGCGTCTTGGTCTGCAGGTACCGCGCGCCGATGTTCGAGGTCATGATGACGGTCGTATTCTTGAAATCGATCGTGTTGCCGAGTCCGTCGGTGAGCCTGCCGTCCTCGAAAACCTGCAAGAGAATGCCGAACAGGTCGGGGTGGGCCTTCTCGATCTCGTCGAGCAGAATAATCGAATAGGGGTTGCGTTTCACCCGCTCGGTGAGTTGGCCGCCCTCTTCGTAGCCGACGTAGCCCGGAGGCGAGCCGATCAACTTCGAGACGGAGTGCTTTTCCATAAATTCCGACATGTCAAAGCGGATCAGCGATTTCTCGCTGCCGAACAGACACTCGGCCAGCGCGCGGGCGACCTCGGTCTTGCCGACGCCCGTCGGCCCCAGGAACAGGAACGAACCCGCCGGTCGGTTGACCGCCTTGAGACCCGCGCGCGAGCGGCGGATCGCCCGCGCCAGCGCGGAAATCGCGCTTTCCTGGCTGACCACGCGCTTGTGCAGCTCTTTCTCGATGCGCAGCAGCTTGGCCATCTCCTCTTCCTTGATGGAAGTCATGGGGACGCCGGTCCAACGCGCCACGACGTCTTCGATGTCGTCTTTCGTCACCGCCGCCGCCGCTGTTTCGTCAACGTTGTATTTCTCGCGGAGCCGCCGCAGATTCTCGCGCTCCTTGCGCTCCTCGTCGGAATAGAAGCGCGCCTTCTCGAATTCGTGATTGGCGATCGCGTTCTCCATGCGATGCACGATGAACTTGATCCGTTTGTGTACGTCGGCGATTTCGTCGGGCATGGTCGTCTGGCGCAGCTTGACGAGCGCGCCGGCCTCGTCGACGAGATCGATGGCCTTGTCCGGCAGGAAGCGGTCGGGGATGTAGCGGTTCGAGGCGTAAACCGCGGCCTCGACGGCCTCGTCGCTGTAAACCACCGCGTGAAATTTTTCGTAGCGCTCCTTGACGCCGAGCAAGACCTGCACCGCTTCTTCTTCAGTCGGCGGATGCACCTTCACGGCCTGAAAGCGCCGTTCGAGCGAGCGGTCTCTCTCGATCGACTTGCGGAATTCGCCCGGCGTCGTGGCGCCGATGCACTGGATCTCGCCGCGCGACAAGGCGGGCTTCATGATGTTCGCGGCGTCGAGCGAGCCTTCCGCCGAACCCGCGCCGACCAGGGTGTGCAACTCGTCGATGAAAATGATCGAGTTGCGGCTCTCCATCAACTCTTTCATGATGGTTTTCAAGCGTTCCTCGAACTGGCCGCGGTATTTGGTGCCGGCGACGATCAACGAAAGGTCGAGCGCCAGTATCCGCTTATCGGCCAGAAACGAGGGAACGTCCCCATCGGCGATACGCTGCGCGAGACCCTCGACAAGGGCGGTTTTGCCCACTCCGGGCTCGCCGATCAGCACCGGGTTGTTCTTGGTGCGGCGGCAGAGAATGCGGGCGATGCGCTCCAGTTCGGTCCCGCGGCCGATCAGCGGGTCGAGGTTGCCGTCGAGCGCCTCCTGCGTCAGGTTGCGGCTGAACTCCGCCAGCATCGAGCTTTCTTTGGGGCGGTTCGAAAGCAGCTTTTCCGAATGCGAGCGGGCCAACTCCTCGCGGATGGTCGCCAACCGCAGGCCGCGCTCGTGCAGGATTTCCGCCGCAAAGCATTTTTCTTCGCGCAAAAGACCGAGCAGCAAATGCTCCGTGCCGATGTACTTGTGCGACAACCGCTCGGCCTCTTCGGCGGCATACGCGAGCACGCGCTTGCACTCGTGGCTCAAAGGCAGATCGACCGAGGTCGAAACCTTCTCGCGAATCGTCGTATGCGCTTCGATCTGCTTGCGGATCGACTCGACGGCGGCGTGCGAACGCAGGAAACGGTTGGCCAGCGCCTTGTCCTCGCGGATCAAGCCGAGCAGCAGATGTTCCGTCTCGATGTACGGGCTGCCGAACTGACTGGCCTCGTAGCGGGCGAAAAAAATCACCCGCCGGGCTTTCTCGGTGTAGCGTTCAAACATGACGTGGCAAAGCGCAGGAAAAAATCGACCGCGCCGGCTCTCGCTGATTCATGATATCAGTCCGCGCGTCCGGCGGGGCAATCCCCAGCCCGAAAATCTTTGCGGCGCCCGTCTGGTGAAGCCCAACCGAAACGGTCTCCGCCCGCCTCGCCGCCTACGCCGCGCAGTTCAAGATCTTCGGATGCTTGAAGCAGTGACTTGATACAGCCCCCGCCGGCCGTGAAAAAATCCGGTCAACGCGTTTTGCAGGTGACAAGGCGCCGGCGGATGGGATACTTTCGTTGTTAATGAGCGGCGCACGGTAAAGAGATTCGATGCAAGGAGTCCTTTCGATGCAGAGAGGTTGGCGCGCGCGTTTGACGCCGGACTTGGCTAATTCTTACACTAAGGAAAGGCCGGTCGCCGGTTCTAAAGAGAGGAGTACCGCGGGCGGCGCGCTTTGCGTTTTCCGCTCTTCTCTCTTCCTGCTCAGACTGACTCGGAATCCCTTAGCTCTCTTCTTCAAGTTCTCCGCTCTTGCCGCCCCGCTCAGGCGGTCTTGCCCTGCGCTCATCCTCGCCGCGCTGTCGGCCGCGGTTGCCGGGGCGCAGTCCGCGGGCGACTTAACCATCACCACGGTCGCGGGGGGCGGCAGCTCCCTCGGGGACGGCGGCGCGGCCACTGCGGCGCAACTGAACAACCCCCGAGGCATAGCGGTGGACTGGGCGGGCAACCTGTACATCGCCGAGTGGGGCAACGAACGCATCCGCAAGGTGGACACTGCGGGGGTGATCTCCACGGTGGCGGGTACCGGCACGTTGGGCTTCAGTGGGGACGGCGGCGCGGCCACGTCGGCGCGACTGAACTCCCCCTATGGCGTGACGCCGGACGGGGCGGGCAACCTGTACATCGCCGATAGTTGGAACCACCGCATCCGCAAGGTGGACACTGCGGGGGTGATCTCCACGGTGGCGGGTACCGGCACGTTGGGCGCCTTCGGCGGGGACGGCGGCGCGGCCACTGCGGCGCGACTGAACTTGCCCGGCAGCGTGGCGCTGGACGCTTTGGGCAACCTGTACATCGCCGATTTGGTCAACCACCGCATCCGCAAGGTGGACACTGCGGGGGTGATCTCCACGGTGGCGGGTAGCAGCACGACGGGCGGCTTCGGCGGGGACGGCGGCGCGGCCACTGCGGCGCGACTGTACTTGCCCGACAGCGTGGCGCTGGACGCTTTGGGCAACCTGTACATCGCCGATTTGATCAACCACCGCATCCGCAAGGTGGACACTGCGGGGGTGATCTCCACGGTGGCGGGTAGCAGCACGACGGGCGGCTTCGGCGGGGACGGCGGCGCGGCCGTTGCGGCGCAACTGAACGAACCCGAGGGCGTGGCGATGGACAGGTTGGGCAACCTGTACATCGCCGATAAGAGCAACCACCGCATCCGCAAGGTGGTGGGGGCGGGGCCGCCCGCGCCTGCCGCGCCGGTCGCGCGGCCCCGCGAGCCGGAACCGGCGGTGCGCACGCGAACCTTCGAGTTGGCCTTCGTGCTGCGGCAAGACGACGCTCCGGCGGCGCAGGAGGTCGTCTTGTACGCCGAGAACGGCGACGTGGATTTCCGCGCGCAGCCGGCGCAGCGTTGGCTCTCCGTCGAGCCCGCGAGCGGCAGCCTGGAAGAAGACGAAGAGGCGGTGGTAACGGTCACGGTGGATCCTGCCGGGCTGCGCGTAGGGCGGAGCGAGGGGCTTGTGTACGTGCGCTCCGGGGGGCGGGTGACGGCGCGGGTGCGGATCGCCTTGACCGTGCAGCCGGCCGCGGGGCCGGCGGTGTCGCAGCACGGCGTGGTCAACGCGGCGGTGCTGAGCGCCTTCGGCGAGCGGGGGCTGTTCGGCCCGCGGTTGCTGCCGTTGGCGGCGGGTTCGCTGGTGGTGGTGAGGGGCGAGAATTTCACCGAGGGAGAAGCGTATGCGGCGGAGGGTTTCCCGCTGCCGGCGAGCTTGGGCGGGGTCACGGTGCAGTTCGACGGCCTGCAAGCGCGGCTGCTCGCGGTGGGCCCGCAGCGCATCGAAGCGCAGTTGCCCTCGCTGTTGGGCAGGGAAGCGCTCGAGGCGAGCGGAACCGCTTTGGCGACGGTGGTGGTGGAGACGGCCGCGGGCAGCAGCTATCCGCGGCGCTTCTGGGTAGCCGCCCATGCGCCGGGCGTGTTCACGGCGTCGGGCGCGGGAACGGGTCAGGCGGCGGCGCTGTTGGCGGGCGTGGGTGCGCTCGCGGCGCCGCGCGGCGCGAGTGGAGAGAGCCGGCCGGCGCGGGCCGGGGACGTGTTGGAGATTTACGCCACGGGGCTGGGGCCGGTATATCCGCCGTTGGCCGACGGGATGAACTCGTGCTTGCCGGCGGGCGTCTGTCTGGCCGACGGCTCGAACGTGGCGTTGCGGCATACGGCGGAGCGCCCGCGGGTCAGCATCGGCGGCGTGGAGGTCGCCGCGGACGGCGTGCTGTTCTCGGGACTTGCCCCGGCGCTGGCGGCGGTGAACGTGGTGCTGGTCGAAGTTCCCGCAGGCATCGAGCCGTCCGCCGCGGCGGAGGTGCTCATCGCCATCGGCGGCAGAAAGAGTCAGCCCGGCGTCACCGTTGCCGTGGAGTAATAGCCACGGTCTTGCTATTCACCGGCCGCGCCGGCGGCCCCGGTCTGCGCGGCCGTTTCAATTGAGACAGTCGGCCAAATGGTTTGCGCCGCAGCGGCCACATGAGTTCCGCCCAATCGTCAAGAGCGTGGACTACACTGGAGTTTTGGCAAAAGCTCCCGGCGGAGCGGGAGCCCGAGGAAGCGTGAAGCTGATCATCGACACGGAAGCCGCCACGCTGACAGTGGAAGAGAGCGGGAACAGGCAAACCCACGGCCTTTACACCAAGGAAGCTTTCGAGTTGCTTTCTCTGCAGTGGCTCCGCGTGGGTTGGAGCCTGCGGCAATACATGACCTTCACTTGGCAGGGCTTGCCGGTGCTCCAACTCCCGGAAGATCTGCTTCGGCTGCAGGAAGCGGTGCATCGAATCCGGCCGACCTTGATCGTGGAGACGGGCGTGTGCCGGGGCGGGTCGCTGCTGTTTTCGGCGACGCTCTGCAAAGCCGCGGACCGCGGCCGCGTCGTCGGCATCGACCGGCATATCCCCGCACAGGTGCGGTCGGCGATCGAGAGCCATGCGCTCTCGCCTCTGATCCGCCTCATCGAAGGCGACTCGGTCTCAACCGCAGTGGTGGCGGAAGTCGCCGGGCTGGTTGAAGAAGACGACACGGTGCTGGTCATTCTCGACTCGGACCATGCGCAAGAGCATGTCCTGGCCGAGTTGGAGCGATATTCTCGCTTTGTGACGCCCGGTTCGTACGTGGTTGCGGCCGACGGCATCATGCGCGACCTCGCCGACGTGCCGGGAGGGAGCGCGGAATGGGCGTTCGACAACCCGTTTGCGGCGGCAACGGAGTTCCTGGAACGCAACCCCGAGTTCGAACGGGCGCCGCCCCCGTGGCCGCACCGCGAAAGCGAGCTCACCGAGAACGTCAGCTACTGGCCCGGAGGCTGGCTGCGGAGGCGGCCATGAGCAATCCCCGTACCGTCGTTCGCGGCAGCGCATGCGCTGCGCCCCTGCGCCGATGACAAGCCCGGACATCCAACAGGAGATCGAGCGCCTCGGCCCCTGGTTCTACGAATTCGATCTCGGCGGCGGCCGGCGAACAACGTCCGCTCTTCCTGCGGAAGTCACGCCCATCTTTGCGACGCGCCTTGAGATGGTAAGCCGGGCGGCCGAAGCTCACTTTGGATCGCGGATGCGCGCGATCGACTGCATCGACGTCGGCTGTCACGAGGGGTTTTACTCCCTGGCCCTGGCGCGGCAGGGCGCGCGGAGGGTTCTCGGCATCGACGTGCGGGAATCGAATCTGAAGAAAGCCCGTTTTGTCGCCGGCGTCTTGGGACTGGGCAACGTCGAGTACCGGCTGGGGAACTGCGAGGGCCTGTCCGCCGAGAGCGTCGGTCAATACGATCTGTCGCTGTTCCTCGGCATTCTGTACCATCTTGAGAATCCGATGCTTTGCCTGCGCAACATGGCCGCCGTCACCAAGGAGTTGTGCATCGTCGAGACGCAGGTGATTGACGAGGTTCGCGGTTCTACGGAATGGGGCGCCCGGTCATGGACGCGCGATTACCGGGGGGTCATGGCGCTGATCGACGAGTCCCCCGAACACTACGCGCAGAACGCAGAGACCGGCGCGTCGCCGGTCGCCATGTGCCCCTCGCCGCAAGCCCTCGAGTTCATGCTGCGTCAAGCCGGCTTCCGCAAGACTGAGATCGTCGCGCCTCCGCCCGATGCATACGAACAGCAAAAGCGCCGCAAGCGGCTGGTCTGCGCCGCCTATAAGTGATACGCCGCCGGGTCAACGGAACAATGCGATGGAACTGAGAGAAGCGCACTTCCGAGCGGCGCGGGAGTTTCTGCGCCAAGCCCGCGAGCGGGGCTACGGCGACTTGAGCGACTATTACTGGTACCACACCGTCGATCTGGGCAACGGTCTGGTGACTCCCGGCAGCTACGATTACCGCGCCGGCTTGCCCCTCTTCGGCTTTCCGGCGGATATGCACGGCATGAGAGTTCTGGATGTCGGCGCGGCGACCGGATTCTTTTCCTTCGAGTTCGAGCGCCGCGGCGCAGACGTTGTCTCAGTGGAAATGGCCTCGTTCTCTGATCTGGATGTCTTTCCGGGAGAAGACATCGACCGCGCCCTGCGCAAGATCAAGGACATGATGCGCGGCCACTCCACCTTTTCCAGCGGGCAAGAGGAGCGCATTTTCCTGGAAAAAACTCCCGAAGAAATCTATTTCCTGCTTCTTGACGGCCCCTTTCGATTTTGCCGCAAAGTCCTGGGGTCTCGGGTGAAGCGGCGCTATTCCAATATCTACGACCTGTCTTCGCAAAAAATCGGAGGGGACTTCGATCTCGTCTTCATCGGGGACGTTCTGATCCATACCCTATACCCTTTGCAAGCCTTGGCCGCGGCGGCCCGCCTCTGCCGCCGGACTCTCGTCCTCTCGCAAGCGCTGCCGGCAGGACCCGACGCTCCCCCGGCCATGCTCTACGTGGGCGGCGACCGGCCGGGAGAAGACGAGGTTTCGTGGTTCCAGCCGAACTTCTCGTGCTTCGAGCAGATGTTGAAGAAACTCGGATTCCGCCAAGTCTCATTGGCGGGCCATCACGCGGGGGTGGTAAAACCCGGGGGCGGCCGTTACAAGCGAGCCGTCATTCACGCCCGGCGTTAAGGCGCTCGCTGCGCGCTCGACTTTTAGCTGGCGCGCTCGGGAGGATTCGAACCCCCGGCCTTCTGGTCCGTAGCCAGACGCTCTATCCAGCTGAGCTACGAGCGCGTTTCCATCATTCTAGCGCAAAACGAACGGCGCAAGATTGCCGGCGGCGCCTTTTGCCAACCGCCCTCCTTTTGCGCGACACTAGGGGAGCTATGCAGGAAGCCGTTATCGTCGAATCGCTCAGAACGCCGCTGGCCAAATCGTTTCGCGGGTCGCTGAATCTTACGCGCCCGGACGACCAGGCCGCTCACTGCATCCGCGCCGTGCTCGACAAGACGCCGCAACTCGATGCGCGCGAAGTCGGCGACGTAGTGCTCGGCTGCGGCCAGCCGCACGGGCCGGCCGGGCACAACGTCGCCCGCATCGCGGCGCTGCTGGCCGGTTTGCCGGCATCCGTCGGCGGAACGACCGTCAACCGCTTTTGCTCGTCGGGGCTGCAGGCCGTGGCGATCGCCGCCCACCAGGTGATGGCCGAAAACGAAACCGCCGTGTTCGGCGGAGGCGTCGAATCGATCACCATGATGCCGCGCGGCGGGTCGCCGAATCCCAAGCTCAAGGAAGCGAACCCCGGGGTCTATATGGTCATGGGCGATACCGCCGAAGTCGTGGCCAAGCGCTACGGCATCGGCCGGGAAGCGCAGGACGAGTATTCTCTGCAAAGCCAGCAACGCACGGCGCGCGCCCAGAACGAAGGCTTCTTCGCCGGCGAACTGGCGCCGATGGAGGTCATGCGCGGCATCGTCGACAAAGCAACCAAAAAAATCGCCGGCCAAGAGCGGCATACGCTCGCGGCCGACGAGTGCAACCGCCCCAATACAACGCTCGAAGGACTGGCGTCGCTGCCGCCCTACTTCGACCCGCATTCGGGGGAAGGGTCGGTGACCGCGGGCAATTCCTCGCAATTGTCGGACGGCGCGTCGGCGACGCTGGTGATGTCCCGCAAGCGGGCCGAGCAACTCGACATTCCGTACAAGCTGGTTTTCCGCGGTTTCGCCACCGCCGGCTGCGAGCCGGACGAAATGGGCATCGGACCGGTCTTTGCGGCGCCGAAGCTGCTCAAGAATCACGGCCTGACCGTTGACGACATCGATGTCTGGGAGCTCAACGAAGCCTTCGCCGTGCAGGTTATCTATTGCCGCGACCGACTGGGCATCCCCAACGAAAAGCTCAACCCCAACGGCGGCTCGATTTCGATCGGGCATCCCTTCGGCATGACGGGCTCGCGGATGGTCGGCACGCTGGCCAACGAGATGCGCCGCCGCAAGGCGAAGTACGGTGTCGTGACGATGTGCGTCGGCGGCGGCCAAGGCGCCGCCGGGCTATTCGAAGGCGTCTGGTAAGGGCACGGCGCGGCGGCGGTCGGACCGCCGCCGCGCCGTCGATTCCCGGTAAATTTCTACAGCTTGCTGCAGGCGTTCGCCGCGCCCATCGGGTCGATCGCGCCCCCTCCGGACTCGACGTGGGCGATCTTGCCGCTCTTGTCGATGACGAAGGTGGTGCGGCTCGACATGTTCCGCTCCGCGTTGTAGATGCCGAATTTCTTCGAGACCGCGCCATCCTCGTCGCTCAGCAGGGCGAACTCCAGATTGAGCGACTCGGCGAATTCCTTGTTGCGCTGCAGCGGATCGGTGCTGACTCCGAAAACGACGGAATCGCTGTCGGTGAACTGCGAGATACCAGCCTGGTATCCCTTCATTTCGCGCGTTCAACCACCGGTGAACGCCTTGGGGAAGAAGGCCAGGACAACGTTCTTCTTGCCCTTGTACGCAGACAGCACGGCGTCTTTGCCGTCAGTGCCGGGCAGGGTGAAATCGGGGGCGGCATCGCCCACGGCCGGGGCTGCCGAAGCAGTTCCCGCGGCGGCCATCGCCGCGCCGGTGAGCAAGATCTCCCTTCGTGAAAGGCGACTCATGGTTTCTCCTTCATTCTCGTAGTCTTTGGAGTGCAGACGGACGCGAGGCCCGGCCGTAACGTTTCGCCATGAGTGTAGCATCCCGGCGGCGGGCGCGCGCAACGCCGCCCGCGAAGGTTGCAGAGACTGCCGTCGAAGGCGGCGCCGAGCCTGCCGCTTGCCCGGCGGATTGCGGAGACTGCGATGAGCGGCAACGAAAAGAAGGGTTCCCGTTTGGGGCAAGCGGACCAAGAGCGCGCGTTTTGGACACGACCGGACAACAAGCTTGCGGAGTGCTAAACTGGCGCCAGCCCCATGACCAGCCGCCGCTCGTTTCTGACCGGTCTCGCGGCCGGCGCATTGCTCCCACCGCCGGCGGTTCCCCAGACGAAGGGGAAGCTGCGCATTACGTCCGTCGAGTGCATCCCGGTGAAACTTTGGGCGCGCAGCAGCCAAGGGCGGCTGCCGGAGTTCAAGGGCGATTTCGATCCGGCCCGCTGGCGCTATTCGGGGCCGTATGCGCAGCTTGCCAGCGCGCAGATGGTCATCGTCAAGACCGACCAGGGCATTACCGGTTACGGCCTGGGCGCGGGCGGGGCGGTCGCTGCGGAGATTATTCACGGCCACTTGCAGCATTTGCTTGTCGGCGCGAATCCGCTCAACATCGAGTTGCTGTGGGATCAGATGTACACATCGTCAGCGCTGTACGGGCGGCGCGGCGTCTTCGTGATGGCGCTCAGCGGCATCGACAATGCGCTGTGGGATATCGCCGGCAAGTACGCCGAGCAGCCCGTTTACCGCTTGATCGGCGGCGCGCGGGCGGAGAAGACGCCCGGCTACTTCACGAACGCCGACCCCTCGGTCGGGTTGGAATTGGGCTTCGAGCACTTCAAGCTGCCGGTCCGCGACGGCGTTCGGCAAGGCAAAGCCGGAATGCGGCGCACGGTCGAAAGTCTCGCCGAGGCGCGCAAAACCATTGGTCCGGAGCGCACGCTGATGATCGACTGCGGCACGCGCTGGAACGATGAAAACTACACGCTCGAGATGGCCCGGCTGCTCGAGGATCTCGACCTCTATTTCATCGAGGAGCCCTTGTCGCCCGACAACATCCTGGGCTACGAGCGGCTGATCGAAGAAATCGACAGCGCCATGATCGTCAACGGCGAGCACGAATACACGCAGTACGGCTACGCCATGCTGCTGCATCACAACGCCACGGAGATTCTGCAGCCCGACATCAGTTGGTGCGGCGGGCTGACGGCGCTGCGCAAGATCGCCCAGATGGGCGCCGAGCGCGGCCTGCCGATCATTCCGCACCGCGGCAGCAGCCTCTACGGCATGGCCGTCGTGCTGACGGCGAACGCGCCGCTGGCCGAGAGCTTCGGCACCGGCGACAACGGAACCGATCTCATGCTGGCCATGTCTTCGCCTTACAAGGACGGCTATTACTATCCGACGGACAAACCCGGCTTCGGAACCGAAGTGACCGAAGAGATGATTCGCAAACATGCCGGCAGCAGCGCAGTCTAAGATTCAGCGGCGGATTTTGCGGCGGGCGTTCCTGGCCGCGCCGGCCGCGTTGTGGGCGCCGCGGCCGGCGGCGGGCGCCGCTCCGAGCGGCTTCCGCGGCATTTTCCCCATCGTGGCGACGCCCTATCTTGAAAACGGCGGCGTCGATATGCCCACGCTGGCGAAGGAAACGCGCTTTCTGCACCACGCCGGCGTACACGGCATCGTCTGGCCGCAGCTTGCCAGCGAGTACGCGCTGCTGGCGTTCGAGGAGCGCATCGCCGGCGCGGAAACAATCGTGACGGCGGCCAAGGGACTGCGCCCGAAGGTCGTTATCGGCGTCCAGGCCGAAGACGCCGAGACGGCGGTCAAATACGCGGAACACGCGAAAAAAATCGGCCCGGACGCAATCATCGCGCTGCCCCCGCGCAAGGGGAACCAGAGGGAATTCGACCCGGCCGCGGTCGAGGACTACTACCGCAAGATCGCCGCAGCCTGTCCGCTGCCGATGTTCATGCAGGCGATCGGCAATATGAGCGTCGCCTTCGTCGCCAAGCTGACGCGGGAGATTCCCAATCTGTACTTCGTCAAGGACGAAGCCGGGCACACACTGAGCCGCATCACGCAATTTCTGGAATTGGCGCAGGAAAAGAAACCCTTGCCGTTCACCGGCGGCCACGGGCGCACCCTGATCGACGAAATGGCGCGCGGCAGCGCGGGGAGCATGCCGGCGGCGTCCTGGGTCGATCTCTATGTCCGGGTATGGCGCCTGTGGCATGAGGGCCGCCGCGCCGAAGCGATGGACATGTTTTCGAAAGTAATGCTCTTCGTTACCGAAGTGAGCGCTTGGGGTCTGCCCGCGCTGGCCTACGTGCTGCACCTCAGGGGCGTTTTCCCGAATTGGCGGGTGCGCAACCCGCAAGCCCGCAAGCTGGACGAACATGCCAAGCAGTCGCTCGAAAGGACGCTCGCGTTCGTCAAGCCTTATCTGACCGCGTAACGAGCGCCGCGCCATGAACATCGGACGGCTGATGATCGCGGTCGGATTGGGCTTGGCCGCGCTGGGCCTGCTGACGCTCGCCGCGTCGAAACTCGGCTTCCCGCGTTTGGGCAAGCTGCCCGGCGATATCGTCTATCGGGGCAAAAACACGACCGTGTACTTCCCCATCGTCACTTGCATCGCGTTGAGCGTGCTGCTGACCCTGGCGCTGGCGCTGCTCGGCAGGCGTTAGCAAGCGGCCCTTGCATTCGAGGCGCGGTTCTCGCCACGATGGAACAGTCATGCGCAGCCTGTTGCTTCTCTCCGTCGTTTCCACCGCGGCTCTGTCCGCCGCGGGGCCTTCGCCGGAAATCGCGTTCCGGAAACATACGCTCGACCTGGGCCGCAGCGAAACCTGCGCCGTCGCCGACCTGAACGGCGACCGGATTCTCGACGTCGTTTCCGGCGAGCACTGGTTCGCGGGGCCGGACTACAAGCGCCGCAAGTTCCGCTCGATCCTGTTCTGGAACAATTACAACGACGATTTCAGCGATCTGCCCGTGGACGTGGACGGCGACGGCTCCGTCGATATCGTCAGCGTAAGCTGGGCGCAGAAGCGGGTCGCCTGGTGGCGGAACCCGGGGCGGGCAAGGGGCGAGTGGACGCAGCACGCGATTCACGAGGGACTCTCGGTCGAGTTCGCTCTGCTGGTCGATCTGAACGGCGACGGAAAACGGGCGGAGATCCTGCCGCAGTTCGGGGGGCGGGATGCCGATAAAACATCATGGTTCGAGATCGCCGGCAGCGGAGAGGCCGCGCAATTCGTCGAGAGGCGCGTACGCAGCGAGGCGCACGGCCACGGAATCGGCGCGGGGGACGTGAACGGCGACGGGCGGACCGACGTGCTGACGCCGAAGGGCTGGCTCGAAGCGCCGCGCGACCCGAGCAAGACGCCTTGGGAATATCATGCGGAATTCCAAATCGAGCAGGCCGCCGGGTTCCTGCACGTCCACGACGTGGACGGCGACGGGCTCAACGACATCGTGAGTTCGCACGCCCACGGCTACGGCATTTTCTGGCTGCGGCAGCAGGCCGGCGCCGGCGGCAAGAGAACCTGGGAAAAGCTGCTCATCGACGACGCCTGGTCGCAGCCGCACGCCACGACCATGGCCGATTTGACGGGCAACGGCCGCCTCGAGATCGTGACCGGGAAGCGGCTCTACGCGCACAACGGGCGCGACGAGGGCGGCAGAGAGCCGCTGGGTCTCTACTGGTACGAATACGTCGATACCGGCGGGAAATGGGAATGGGCGCGGCATATCGTCCACTACGGCGGCCGCGTGGGCGGCGGCATGCAAATTCCGGTTGTCGATATCGACGGCGACGGCGACCTGGACATCGCGGTCGGCGGCAAAGGCGGCGTGTTCCTGTTTGAAAACCTGTCGCAGTGAACTCCGCGCCGCCGCGCCTTTCGCCTTCGGTCACGTCGTACCCTTCAATGCCGGTCGATGCTCCGATGGCCCGCGCCGCCACCGGCCCGCGACCTGTTCCCGGCGGCTTCTATAATGAAAACTCTTCCCGCCCAATGACTCGAATCGAAGTGGCGTTTCAGGGCGCTCGCGGAGCGTTCAGCGAACAGGCTTGCCGGCAACTGCTGGCCGGGCACGAATTGGATTTTCATCCTCTGGGGCGTTTCGTCGATGTTTATGAAGAACTGCTGGCGGGGAAAGTCGGTTACGCGGTCATTCCTTTCGAGAACACGCTTCACGGCTCCGTGCATGAGAACTACGACTACCTGCTGCAGTACAAGCCGGCCATTCTGGCGGAGACGCGGGTGCGCATCGTCCACAACCTGATCGGCAAGCCGGAAGCCCGGTTCAGCGAGATCGAGCGGGCGATTTCGCACCCGGTCGCGCTATCGCAGTGCATGGAGTTTTTTCGCAAGAACCCGCGCATCCGCGCCGAGAGCCATTACGACACCGGCGGCAGCGTGAAAACCGTGATGGAAGGCGCTGACGAGACAACCGCCGCGATCGCCTCGGCGCACGCGGCCAAGTATTACGGAGCGAAGATTCTGCGCAAGTCGATCGAGGACGACCGCGAGAATTACACCCGCTTCTTCCTGCTGAGCCGCGAAACGCCGCCGGATTGGCCGCGCCCGACGGGCAAGTTGAAGACCTCGCTGGTCTTTGTCACGAAGAACGTTTCCGGCGCTCTGTTCCGCTGCATGAGCGCTTTCGCGCTGCGCGACATCAACCTGACCAAGATCGAGTCGCGGCCGCTGAAGGGCCGTCCGTTCGAGTACCTGTTCTACGTGGACATCCTGGGCTCGCCGGACGAAGAGAATTGCTCCAACGCGCTGCGCCATCTAGGCGAGATGACGGAGATGCTGGCGGTGCTCGGCTGCTACCCGCCCGCGGAATAGCCGCAGGCGGTCCGCTTAGGATTCCGGCTTGACCCAGCAGATGATAGCCTTGATCCGTCTGGTGATGGATTGGCTGGAACGGCGTCAAGCGCGAATGCTCTCGGACAACTGAATCCGGGCGGGCGCCGGACGCAATAACGCAAGCCCCGCGCTCCCGCCGCTGTTATGATCTTGGGGAGACCGCTGCAACAGGGGGCATCCACCAATGGGCGACATCGAAAACCGCGAACTCTTCAAGCTTTTGAAAGGCGGCGGCGCCGCGCCGGATGCGCAGGCGGCGGCGGTACGCAAGCATTTTCCCGAAAAAGCTCTCGGCGACGGGTCGGCCGTCGCCGCTTACGGCGGACAGTTCGTTTGGGCGCTGGCCGCGGAGAATCGGCCGCACCTGTACGTAAACGACGCCCCGGCCAAGCCGATGCGCCCGCTGCCGGGAAATCTGTGGGTCCAGGCCGCAACGCTGCGCACCGGCGCTTCCCACGCGCACTACTACCGCGTCAACCGCGGCATCTTGGGCGGGAAGCGCTTCGATACGGCCGCCTACGGCCCCGATTCCTACCCACAGGAAAACGTCCCCCAAGGCAAGCTCTCGGAGCAATTCGTTCACGAGAGCGCCGTTTACAGCGGTTGGAAGGTTTCGTACTGGGTTTACGCCTCTCCGGGCGTTGACCCGGCGAAGCCCTCTCCGGCGATGGTCTGGCAGGACGGCCACCGCTTCATCGAGCGCGACAAACGCTCCCGCATCATGACGGTGGTGGAGAATCTGGTCCGCCAAAAGAAGATCCCCCCGATGCTGCAGGTGCTGATCGCCCCGGGAGAAATCGGCGATTACGACAACGATTCCGGCTATGCGCCGCAGTCGATCGGGCACATGCGCAGCGTGCTCTACGACACCTTCAACGACGACTACAACAAGATGGTCGTCGATGAGATTTTTCCCAAGGTCGATGCGCTCTACCGCTTGCGGAGCGACGGCTACTCGCGGGCGATCGGCGGCCAATCTTCGGGCGGCATCTGCTCGTTGAACTCGGCCTGGTTCCGGCCGCAGGCGTTCGGCCGCGTGCTTTCCCGAATCGGCAGCTACGCGAGCATTCAGTGGCGCTACGGCCAGGAGAACCCGCGCAACGGGTACCCGCTCGGCCGCTTCGGCGCCGCCGACCCGGCCGAAACGCTCGACGGCGGCAACATCTGGCCGTTTCTGATCCGCAAGCGGGAGAAGAAAAACATCCGCATCTGGCTCGAGGACGGCAGCTACGATCTCGAAAATGCGTACGGAAGCTGGCCGCTGCAGAATATCCAGTTGGCCAATTCCCTCAAGATGAAGGAGTACGATTTTCACTTCAGCTTCGGCAACGCCCAGCACAACACGCAGCACGGCAACGCCGAGTTGCCCGAGGCGCTGACCTGGCTCTGGCGGGACTACGACCCGCCGGCGACGCATCAGGATTTCACGATGGATCCCGTGGAAAAAGCGAAGCCTTATTTCCGCGTGCGGATCGCCAACCGCTAACAGCGCGCAACTGCGGCGCCATGCCGGTTCGAGCCCGAGAGCATATACGCAGAATGCGCGGAGGCGCCAACGCGCATCTGATGTTGGCCGACGACGACCGTTTTTACGTCGTCAAGTTCCGCAACAATCCGCAGCATCCGCGCGTCCTGGTCAACGAGGCGATTGCCTATACGCTGCTCGACTACCTGCAACTCCCGGCGCCCCCTTGGGACTTGGTGGAAGTATCGCGCGGCCTCATTGCGGTCAGCCCGGGGCTGACGCTGGAAAAAAACCATCGCATCGTCCGCTGTGAGCCGGGGCTGCACTTCGGCTCGCGCTGCCCGCTGGACCCGACCCGGCACTCGCTTTACGACTACGTGCCCGAGTCCGTGCTCGACCGCGTGCTGAATTTGCAGGCTTTTCTCGGCGTGCTCGTGTTCGATAAATGGGTGAGCAACGCCAACGGCCGCCAGGCGATTTTCTTCCGCGACCGCGCCGGACGCTGGCTGGCAAGCGGCGGCGTTGCGGACGAAAAAAAGACATCGCCGCGCTCGTTGGTTTATGTGGCCAATATGATCGATCACGGGTTCGCCTTCAACGCGCACCATTGGGATTTTTTCGACTCGCCCGAGCGCGGGCTTTACTTGCGCCGGGAAGTTTACAAACCCGTAACCGGACTCGACAGCTTCGAGCCGTGGCTGACGCGGGCGCGCGAATGCCCGCCGGAGGTCTTGGACGACGCTTATAAACGGATTCCGCCGGCTTGGCTGGGGGCGGATTCGGGAGAGCTCGAGGCTTTGCTGGAGAAACTTTTCGCCCGTCGGGAAAGCGTCGCGGACTTGGTTCAAGCGACAAAAGGCGCCCCGCGGACCCCGTTCCCGAACTGGGCCGCCCGCGTTTCAACGGGCGGCATTCCTCGGGAAGCGGGACAAAACGGCGGATATGGAATCGAAAGGAACTGAATTGGCGGCGGCAAAACAAACTTGGCGGTACCGCCTGTTGCGCTATGTGCCCAACATCGTATCGGGGGAGTTTTACAACTTGGCGGTGCTGCTCTACGACGCGGACGGCGCGCTGGTGGACGCCCGTTTCGCCCGCGAATTCAAGCGGGTCGCCTGTCATCCGCTGGCGGACGTGCATTTGCTGGAGCAGCTTCGCGAAGAATTCGAGGAGCTGCTGCCGGCGGGCGAAGAACTCGGCGGTTATCTGGCGGCGCTCGACAAGCGCTTTGCGCGCAGCTTCGACTTTTCGCCGCCGCGGGCATTTCTCGGCGGCGCCGCGCCGGCGGAGATCGAACGGCTCTACCGGCAGCTTGTCGCCGACCCTCCGCTGCTCAGGGCCGAATCCGCCCCGCCGCGGCCGGGGACGCGCCTCTACTTGCGCGCAAAGATCGACGCCGCCTTCGCCGAGTTGCGGCTCTTCGATCTCGGAGTCGAAAAAGATCGCGAGGTCCGCTACGGCCCGGACCGCGCCGTCGCCACCTTCGATTACGCCTATCGGCCCAACGGGCATGAGCAGTACGTGCATGCCCTGGCCCTGGAGAACGACCTGCAGGAAACCATGCGCCTGGGCTTCATCAAGAGTCTGCTGCCCTCTGCGGGGCTGAGCGTAGTGGTGGACGAACGCGCGCGGAACGACGTGCGCGGACTGCTGGACCAGGCACACATCGGTGTCTGGACCGAGCCGCAACTGGGGGAACTGGCGGCGCAAGCGCATGCGCAACTCACGCGCTGAGCGCGGCGCGTTTCGGCAGCTTTCAAAGGCCCTTCAAGACACTTTGAAAAGCCGTTCAACGGCCCGCCCGAGCGGCCATCCTCTGGATTGCATCCAGCACGGCCCGCTCGACGGCGGGCTCGAAAAGGCCGTAATCGACATAAAGCCCCCGTGTCTCGTAGCCCCCCTCGGCCAGTACCCGCGCGGACGGCAGGTAGCCGAAAACATCGTTGTTGTAGCCGCTGACCCAGAGATTCAGCGGACCGAGCATCCGCTCGGCGGCGAGAGCGTACTCGACCAGCGTTTCGCCGCTGTAGGCAACAAGAGTGAGATCGCGCCCGAACTGCCAGAGCGCAAAGGGCGCGGCGTAGGTTTCGAGCAGCTTTTCGCCCCGGTCGAGCTTGGCCAGAGCCCCGGCGGTAAAAAACCGGCGGTAGGAAGGAGCATCCCGGCCCATCGCTTCGATCTCGGCGCGCGAGTGCTTCTTGAGCGGCAGCGGCACGCGCTCGAATTCCGTCTTCAGCGGGCCGCGCACCCGCCGCAGGCCGCTTGCGAGCACCCGCATCACTTCTTCGGCCAGGTCGCTGCCGTGGCGCCGGGCAAGATCGAACGTGCCCCGCGGGTGCGGGTTCGCGTCTCCGGCGCACCCGGTCAGGAACATCGCCTGCACGGCGGAGCGCCGGGCTTCCAGAAACTGCTGGGCGAACCCGGCATAGTCGCCGCTGATGCGCATGTTGCCGCCGCCGAGCGTCGTGCAATGCGCAGCGGCGCCGAACACCACGGCGCGAAGGCGTCCGCGGGCGTCGTCGATGCGCAAGACCGGAACGGTGCGGTCGGCCGGGCCGCGGGCGTTCGCGCCAAGAACGATGCCGCGCTCGGTGAACTGCCGGCGATTCATCACGAACTTCGCCACTCCCTGCCCCCACGAAAGGTTTGCCGGCCGCAAATCTCTCAGAGCTTTCCGCGCCGCGGCGGCGGTCTTGTCTTCGAGGATGCGCACGTAGCGCTCCAGCTTGCGCCGATTCTCCGCGTCCACGCCGGTCAGCATCGACCCCGCGACCAGCGGGCCCGAGTGCGTATGCGAGGCATTGAACAAAATGTCTTCCCGGGCAATGCCGTCGCTTTCCCGCAGCCGGCCCGCGATATTCCGCGAGCGCTCGGCGGTAAATCCGAGGATGTCCGCCGTGATCAGCAGCGCGCGTTTTCCAGCGCCGTCTTCAAGCGCCAGCGCCTTGGCGAAAAGCGGCTGCTCGACGGCCTCGAACGGCTGCCGTCGGGCGGCATAGCCAGCCATCGGCAGCGGCGTCTCGGGAGTGATGTCCACCGCGGCCAGGCCGACTTTCCAGTCGGTCGGCTGCGCCGGCAGAACGGCCGCGCCGACAGCGGCGAAGAAAACCGCAAACCGCACTGTGGAGGATTATAGCTCCAACCGGCGGCGGCAAAACGATTGCCGGGCCGCTGCTATGATGAGGGACAAGTCGGTTTCAGCATGAGGAAACTCATTGTTTGCGCCGCCATCGCCGGTTTATCGGTCGGCTATCTCGCCTATGCGCAGACCCGCCGGTCGCGGGCCGAGCGGGCGAAGCTCCAGCGCCAGGTGCTCAACTGGCAGGTCGTGCGCCCCGTCGTTCGCGGCGCGCGCGGAGCGGCAGCGGCGGGAACCCCCCTGTCATCGCAGGTTGCGATGCGCGCGCTGCAGGCGGGAGGCAACGCGGTCGATGCCGGAATCGCCGCATTGTTCGCCGCCGCGGTGACGGAGTTCTCGCACTTCGGGTTCGGCGGCGAGGCGCCTTTGCTGATCCGCACCCCCGACGGCAAGGTTCACTGCATTGCAGGCGTGGGCACGGCGCCGCAACTGATGACCCCGGAGTTCTTCGCGGACCTGCGCCCCGACCCCGAGCTTGAAAAAGAAGCGGCCCGGCGCGACCACAAAAGCGGGCCGATCCCTTCTTACGGCATCCTCCCCGCCTTGGTTCCCGGCATGGTGGACGCCGGCCTGCTGGCTCTGCAGCAGTTCGGCACGCTCTCTTTCTACGAGGCCGCGCAGCCCGCGGTGGAGTACGCGGACGGCCACCCGATCGACGAAATCCGCGCCGGATCGATTGCCCGCGCCAGCCGGTTCTTGAAGCTGTTTCCAAGCTCGCGCGAGGTCTTCGCCCCGCAGGGCCGTTTTCCCCGGCCGGGAGACGTGTTCCGGCAGCCGGACCTGGCGCGCACCCTCCGCGCGATGATGGATGCCGAGAAGAAAGCGCTGGCGGCGGGCAAATCGCGCGCGGCGGCCATCGAGGCCGTGCGGGACTATTTCTACCGCGGCCCCATCGCCCGCGAGATCGCCGCCTACGTGGAAGCGAACGGCGGACTTCTCCGCTACGCGGATTTCGCCGGTTTCCGACTGGAAATCGAAGAGCCGCTGACGACCTCATTCCACGAATACGAGGTTTACAAGGGAGGTTTCTGGACGCAGGGCGCGGTGATGATCGAGGCCCTCAACATTCTCGAAGGGTACGATCTGCAATCCCTGGGCTGGAACTCCCCTGAATACATCCACTATCTGGTCGAGGCGCTCAAGCTGGCCTACGCCGACCGGGACGCCTGGTACGCGGACCCCCGCTATGCGCCGCCGCCCGCGGAGCTTCTGTCGAAGGAATACGCGGCTTCCCGCCGGAAGACGATCGCCCCCGAGCGGGCGTCCCGGCTGTTTCGGCCCGGGAAATTCGGCGCCGGCGAGCCGCCTCACCCCTCGAACTTCCCCGGACGGCTGCGGCCGCTGCCGGACGCCCTGGCCTCGAAAGACACCACCTGCATCAACGTGGCGACGCCTGACGGCATGATGTTTTCGGCGACTCCCTCGGGCGCCTGGATGCCTTCGGTAATCGCCGGCTCGACCGGGATTCCGCTCACGCAGCGCGCGCAGAGCTTCTTGATCGTCGAAGGCCACCCGAACGCGGCGGCGCCCGGCAAGCGCCCGCGGATTACGCTGACGCCGACGCTGGTGACGCGCCGCGGAAAACCTTTCATGGCGTTGTCGACGCCCGGCGGCGACCAGCAGGAGCAAGCGCTTCTGCAGGTCTTGCTGGCCGCCGCGTTGTTTTATTTCAACCCGCAAGCCGCCGTCGAAGCGCCCCGGTTCCAGACCAAGCACCTCGTGGCCAGCTTCGACGACCATGCGATGGAGCCCAACAAACTGCTGCTCGACGAACGCATGCCGAACGTGGTTGTCGAGCGGCTGGCCGCTTTTGGACACGACATCGAACGGCGCGGCCGGCGGCAGAACGGTTCCGCGCCCACGGCGCTGAAAATCCTCAACAACGGCGTGATCGAGGCGGGAGCGGACCCCTACGCATTTCGTTACGCAGACGCTTGGTAAGCCGCATCGCCGGACATTGCGAGTCGCGCAAGCTCACTGCCGGCGGACGGTGAGGAACGGCCCTGGGGGAGTCGCAATCCCCTGCACGGTTGCCCTGACGGGAGCGTCGCCGTCGGGGACGTCGGGCGGCACACGCACCGCGAATCGATAGAGGCCGGCGCAGCACGGCGCCGCGCCCGCGTAAATGACATCCTCGGGCGGAACGGCAATGCCGCCGAAAGTAAACGAGACCTCGCTTGCCAGAGCGGCCTGCATCCCCGGGATTCGGCCCGCCTCCAACCGCGGCGCGGTCGCTCCGAAACCGGTTCCGAACAGGCTGACGACCTCGCCCGGCTCGGCCGGAGTGAACACGGCGCCGGGAAGCAGTCCGGGCGCTCCGGCCAAACCGGGGCCGCCGCCATGCAGCGCCGCGACCGGATTGCGCCCGTCGGGGTTGCTCGTAAAGTTGAAGAACATCGGCGAGACGGCGGCGATTGCAACCGTTTCCGCCGGGCTGCGCCGCTCTTCTCCCGTGCCGCAGCCGCGAACGACGCGGACACTCGCCCGCCCCTCTTGCAGATCGTGCGGGGCCTGGGCGTTGATCTGGGTCGGGAAGACCGCGAACAGCGGAGCGCGCTTGCCGTCGATCTCCAGACAGGCAGCGGCGAGCTCGGCGGCAATCCTGCCCTCGGCATCCAGCACGGGACTCCGCGCCTGCGTCCCCTGCGGCGCAAACGCTTGTCCGAAAACGGAAACAATGGCGTTGGGAGAGATGCGGCTCACGATGGGAGTTCCGGCGGCGAGCACGACCCCGCCCGAGGAGATCAGGGGAACGAACAAAGGCGAATCGATGAACTGCCGGATATAGGGGTAGAAAGTCGAAAAGCTCGTGTAAACGTCGCGCAGACCTAGCGGGCAGACGTTCTGGTTCTCTCTTGTTTCTCCGCCGTAAAGCGCCCCGATCACGGTTTCCGGGGCGCTGAACAGGGCGGATCCGGAAGAGCCGGGCTCGGTGTAGCCTTGCGTATGCACGACTTGGGTGAAAACGCCGCCGGGATTGGACGCGATCCGGCCGAAGGCAATCCGCTTGAAGGCGCCCCACAAGTCGTTCCCGGGATGATGAATGCCGGCGACTTGCGCTTCGCGAGGCTGCGGGTCCGCGTCCCATCCCTGGAACACGACGCCGTCCGGCAATTCGCCTTCGAGCTGCAGCAGCGTCATGTCGCCGTCGGGATGCGGTCTGCCCTCCAAGGCGCCGCCCAAGGTGGCCAGCAGGCGCGCGCCGCTGGTGCGCGGCGCGCTGCTTCGAGCGGGCGGCGCCGCGTTGCAAGCTTGCTTCCGATACAACCAGAACGCAGTCACGCTCCGCGCTTGCTCGTCGCTGTTCAAGCAATGGGCGGCGGTCAGAAAATAGGGGGTGAAGTCCTCCCGCCGGTTGTTCAGCAGCGCACCCGAGCAAATAAAAAAGCCGCCCTCCTTGGCGAATACGATCTGCGCGACGCCCGCCGCGGAACGCGACCATGCGGGGTAGCAGGCCGCATCCAGGTGGCAGTCCTCGAGCGTTCCTACTTGCGCCGTGACCGTGCCTTCGGCGATGACGCCCGTATCGTAAACTTCCAGCGAGACGAAGTAGGTTCCGATCTGCAGCGGCGGATCGGAGTAGCGGGTAATGCCAATCTCTTCGTTACCGGAATATCTCCTGGAAGAGTAGTCCCTGACAACGCTTCCGTCCCGCAGTTCGGTGTCTTCCCCGAAGCGAACGTAGAGGTCCACGTCCACGTCGGGGTCGTCTGAAGTCACGGTGAAAGTTACAGAGACGGCGCCTTCGGGCGCCTCCAAATGGAACGAGTTATCCCCGTTGAAGAGCGTCGGCTCGGTGACCGGCCCCAGGCGGAAGGCGGCGGGCCGTCCGGGCGTGAGCGGGCCGCCGCTCACGCGGGCGGGCGGCGGCTCCTCGTCGAATCCCAAAGTTGCCGTGAGCGTACCCTCGGCAGCGGCATTCGTGTCGTAGAGCAACAGCGAGACGAACCAGGTTCCGGTCTGCAGCGGCGGATTGGAGTAGCGGGTAATGACGACCCGTTCGTTGCCGGACGATCCTCTGGAGGAATGGTCTCTGAGAACCTGCCCATCTTGCAGCTCGTTGTCCCTCCCGAAACGAACGTAGAGGTCCACGTCCACGTCGGGATCGACTGCGGTCAGGTCGAAAGTGACGCGCGCGGCGTCGGCGGGGACCTCCAGCCGGAACGAGAACTCCCCGTTGAAAAGCGTCGAACTGCCGACCGGCCCCAGGCGGAAGGCGGCGGGCTGTCCGGGCGTAAGCGGGCCGCCGACTTCGCGGACGGGCGGCGGCTCCTCGTCGAATCCCAAAGTTGCCGTGAGCGTACCCTCGGCAGCGGCATTCGTGTCGTAGAGCAGCAGCGAGACGAACCAGGTTCCGGTCTGCAGCGGCGGATTGGAGTAGCGGGTAATGACGATCCGTTCGTTGCCGGACGATCCTCTGGAAGCATGATCTCTGACAACCTGCCCATCTTGCAGCTCGTTGTCCCTTCCGAAACGAACGTAGAGGTCCACGTCCACGTCGGGATCGACTGCGGCCAAGTCCAAGGCCACGCGCGCGGCGCCGGCGGGGACCTCCAGCCGGAACGAGAACTCCCCGTTGAAAAGCGTCGGACTGCCGACCGGCCCCAGGCGGAAGTCGGCAGGCTGTCCGGGCGCGAGCGGGCCGCCTGTGTTTTTGGGCGGAACAGACGGCCTGCCGGCCAATTTCCACGCTTCCCCCGCAACGGGTTTTCCGCCGGGATTTTTTGTTTTGGATTGCGCTTTGGCGTCCGGCGACGGCGGGTTTCCATTCCCCGTGAGTCCGTGACCGCCCCAGATATGGCCGATGGCGGCGATGCGAAACGGCGCGGCCTCTTCCGCCGGCGCCGCCGGGTCGGGCCGATACTCGAGCGTCGCGCTCTCGCTGAAAACGATGCCGCTCCAGAAGTCTCCGTCGCCGTACGTGCCCCTGCCGCTATACGGTCCGTCGATCTGCCCGTCCGCCGCATGGAGCCAGACGCTCCCCGCGCCAACGTCGAAGTCTTGAAAACGGACCCGCAGCGCGCGCGCGCCGGGAGAAGTTACCCGCAGGCGCCAGAGCCGCCCGACTGCGGTCGCTTGCCATGCTCTTGCGACAGTTGTCTTGGCCGCCCCACCGGAGAAGCTCAGCGCAGCCGCCCCCGCAGGCAGCGAGCGGTGGACGCCGACGGGCGTCAGTCCCTGTTGCGGCCGCAAACGCTCCAGATCGTCGGGGCCCAGCGGCGGCAGCAGCGCCGCGGCGGGCGCCGGCAGACGCAAGCCCAAGCTGGGCGGCCGAGCAGTCGCCGCCTGCTCGACCGGGGCCGCCTTCGACCGCTCTCGATCGTCGAAAATCAACGGCCCGATCCGTTGGCCCCAAGCCGCCGGCGCCGGCAGCGCAACTATCAGGAAAAAGAAAACGCCCGCGCGGCGCAACGCCCTGCCGGCGAATGCGCCGGGCTTCCCGCGCAGAAGGCGTTCCTTCCTTCCGGTCATTGCGCTGCTCCGTCCAAACGCCTCAAAACGACAGCGCCGCCCGCCCGCGCCCGGCCAAGAGCAAGCCTTTCTCCGGCGCCTTCTTATTGGATGTAGCCGAGGCTCTTGAGAATCTCGGCATCGCGTTTCGTCATGCGAGACTCGTGCCGCTCGAGATCAGTGGACTCGTACCAGCGCTCGAACGACGCGATCTCGAACTTGTAGCGGCGGTCGTCGGGGCCGATCTCCTGCGGAGCGAACTCGAACGGATCGGCGATCAGATCGTGAATGCGGAACTGTTCGTTCCCCGGAACCCAGACTGTCTTCATCGTACCGTTGATTTTGCCCATCTTGAGCGGGAGGCCGTCGTTATTAATCCATATCCAGGAGAACCATCGCGGCGTGAAACCCTTTTTCCCCGCGAAGGCGACGTAATGCACCGTCCGCTGCGGCTGTCCGGCATTCTCGGCGATCGCTTGCACTTGGCTGCGCCCCGCGAACGAAATCGAAATTTCGGACTGCTCGCGGTATTCCGGAACCACCAGGTCGAGGATCGTCGGGGCGATATCCAACGTCGATACATTGTGCTTGACCACAACGCCCGGCTCGATCGTTCCCGGCAGCTTCATGATCCAGGGAATGCGCACGACGCTTTCGGTTAGCCAGCGGCCATGACCCACAAAACCGTGCTCCCCCAAACCTTCGCCGTGATCGGAGGCGAGCACGACCAGCGTGTCGTTCGTCAGACCGTGCTCGTCGAAGCGGTCAAGCAACTCCCCGATGTATTTGTCCACGTAACCGATCTCCGAGTCGTACCTGCGGACGCGCTGCGCCACTTCTTGCGAGTAGCGTCCCACGGCCGCGCTCGGTTCGCCAACCGCTTGCGGAGAGGAGAAATCTTCGCGCAAGTGATACGGCTCGTGCGGGTCGAAGTAATGGACCCACATGAAGATGTTGCGCTCGTCCTTGTGCTCGTCGAGCCAGCGAACGGCTTTGGGCGTCACGTCTTCCGCCCAGCGCATCGAATGTAGAAACTGATAGCTGCGGTCGATGTCCTCGTCGTAGTGGTCGAAACGGCTGTCGAGATGCGTCAGCCGCCCGATCAGAGGCCATGCGCTGACAAACGCCGCGGAAGTATAGCCGAACTTGCGCAGCACTTGAGGGAACATCACCCACTTCGAATTTTCCGGCACGGCTACGCCGTTGATGCGCGCTCCGTGTTCCTGCGGGTAGCGTCCGGTAAAGATCGAAAAATGGGAAGGCCCTGTCATCGGGATCGTCGCATACGCGCGGTCGAAGCGCACGCCTTCGGCCGCCAAGCGGTCTATTCCGGGGCTGGTCTTGAGGTGGTAGCCGTACGACGATAGGTGGTCGGCGCGCAGAGTATCCACCGTAATCAGCAGCACATGGGGCCGCTTGCCGGCGGCGGAATCCGCCTGAGACAAATTCGCGTCAGGCGCCTGCTGCGCGGACAATAAAACAGTCGTCGCCGCCCCGGCCAAGGCAAGCCGTTTCCACATCCTTGTAAGTGTAACCAGAACGTCCCGCGGCAGGCAATGCTCCGCGGGGCGTTTCCTGCCGTTTCCGGGGATTAACGATGGACGACGACGAAGCGGGCGCTGCCGCGCCTGTTGAGCAACAGCAGAATCGGCTTGCCGCCGGCATCCGCCACCGCGTTGCGGAAATCCGCGGCCGATACCGTCTCGCGGCGGTTCGCCTGTTCGATCACGTCGCCGCGTTGGATGCCGGCCCCGGCCGCCGGGCTGCCCGGCGTCACGCGGGCCACGACGACCCCGCGGGTCTCCGGCTCGACCTGCAATTGCTCGGCGAGCTCGGGCGTCAGCGTCTGCACGCCGATGCCGATCGGCCCCGGCGCAGATTTGCCCGCGCGGAATTCCGTCTTGCCGAACTCCGGATGCTCGCCAAGCTTGACGGCCAGCTTGCGCTCCCGCCCGTCCCGCAGAACCTCCACTGCCGCCTCGCTGCCGGGTGACTGCTCGGCAACCTTCAGGCTGAGCGCCCGCGGATCCTCGACGGTCTCGCCGTTCAGCTTGCGAATGATGTCGCCCTGCCGCAGGCCGGCCTTGTCGGCGGGGCTTTCGGGCTCGACGCTCGTGACCAGCGCGCCGCCCGGCTCTCCCGCGCCGAACGCTTCCGCGATGTCTTGGTCGACCGGCTGGATGCCGACGCCCATATAGCCGCGGCTCACGTGTCCGTCGGCAGCAAGCTGCTTCATGACGTGGTGCGCCATATTGATCGGCACCGCGAAACCGACGCCTTGATTGCCGCCGCTGCCGCGGTTGATGATCGCCGTATTGATGCCGATCAACTCGCCGCGGGCATTGACCAGCGCCCCGCCGGAATTTCCGGGGTTGATCGCCGCATCCGTCTGAATGAAGTTCTCGTAGCGCTCGATGCCGAGGTTGCCCCGTCCGGTGGCGCCGACAATGCCCATCGTCACCGTCTGTCCGATGCCGAACGGATTGCCCAAAGCGAGCACGATGTCGCCGACCTCGATGCTTTCCGAGTTGCCGAGAGCGATTTTCGGCAAGTCTTCCGCCGGAACTTTCAACAAAGCAATGTCTGTCTGCGGGTCCGCGCCCACGACTTCCGCCTCGAACTCGCGCTTGTCCGTCAGATGGAGGGTGATTTTCTCCGCGCCTGCGATGACGTGGTGGTTGGTGACGACGTAACCGTCGGAACTGAGAATGACTCCCGAGCCGGCGCCGCGCCGCTGCCGCGGGCCGGGAACCGCCCCGGGAACGAAGAAATACGGCAGCGGTTCACTGGGGGCCGTCGTCAGCGTCCGTTCAGTCGTGATGCTGACCACGGCGGGCCGAACCGCTTCCACCACCGGCGCGAACGTTCCCGCAGCCGGCAGAGATCGACTCGCCGCCGGGCGCGTCTTTGCCGCCAACTCCGGCAGCCGGCCCGCCTCGCGCGCGAATCCGGGCTGCGGGTTCGTTAACCGGATTGTCAAGCCGCCGGCCGCCGTCAATGCCAGGAACGCCGCGGCGGCGGTCAATAGTTTCGTGGGGCGCAATTTCTGCATCGTGATTCTCCTCTCGCACAAGAAAGCGTTTCTAAACTTTCTTGGACGCAGAAGATGCGGATAGGTCTCTAACGCCCCGGCGCGTTTGTGCGTTCGCTCACATACGCCTCAAGCTGCGGGAAAAACCCGGTGAAGTCCCCCTCCAGCTCCTTGTACTGGGTACGCAATACCGCAACCGCGTCTCCCAGCGGATTGCTCCGCGTCAGTCGGCGTGAAATCCCCTTCAGCGCCCGATCGATGTTCTCCACCTCGCGGTAAGAGCCGAGCCAATCGCCTTGCCGCATGAAAAAGACGACGCGCTGAAACCGCCCGGGGTACACATCGCGGTGAGCCTCGAGATTGCGGTAGCTTCTGCGGGCGAACTCTTCGAGCGAAATGTCGCCGCTGTAGCGGTCCCATTTCTTGGCCAGGAAATGATCGAAGAACAGATCGAGCAGGATGTTGCCGTAGCGCCGGTACGGCGGGGCCATGCGTGCGCGGGCCGCCTGCACGATCGGATGCGCATCGGTAAAGACATCGATTCTTTGGTGCGCCCGGATGCCGGCGCGAATGCCCGGCGCGAAGCCGTCGATTTCGCGGCTTGCGACGAAGTCCGCCAAAACCTGGCCGACCTGCGCTTGGGGGTCGTCGCCGGCCAGATAAAGATGCGCGAGATAGTTCAAGTTCCCGGCCGAGCGGCGCCCCGCTGCGCGGCGTCAGCGCCCGCGCACCCAATCGAGACTGAACCGCGCTACCGTCAAATACTTGACGTGCGTGCCGCGGTCCGTGGGGGTCCCGTTTTCGTAGATGCAGTACGCCGCGCCGTCCGGCCCGACCGCCAGATCGCTGTAGCCGCTCACGCCGGGCTCGATGGTCCGCTTGTGCGGCCACGTCTTCCCGTCGTCCTCGCTCAAGCGGACCGTGACGTTCTGCCGTTTCCAGCTTCCCAGCGGATTCTCGGCGCTGCGCGGCTCCGTGCTGTCCGGGTTGGCGAACAGGAGAACATTGCCCGCGCGGATCAGGCTGCCCATGCAAATCGGCTCCACCAGCGCCTCGTCGAAGCGAATCTCCGACCACCCCGCCGCGCCGTCCGGGCCGATGCTGACCGCGCGGCGGTGCTCCGGCGATTCGTGGCGGATATTCAGCATCACGCTGCCGTCGGAAAGCTCGACCGCCAGCGTCTCGCTGGGGTTTTTCAATTCCGGGTGACGCACGACGACTTCGCCGCGCCGCCAGGTCGCGCCCGCATCGTCGCTGTAGATCGTGGACACGATCGAAGGGCGGTGGGCGTGGCCCGCGGTCCCGTCCGACAACCAGACCGGGACGATCAACCGGCCGTTCGAATGGCGCAGGCCGTGCCCCGGCCCCGTAGCGATCACCTTCCAGTCGTAATCCGACCTGAATTCCTCAAAAACGGCGGTGATATCGACCGGCGTGGAAAATGTCTCGCCGTCGTCCTCGCTGCGCATGTAGTAAGCCCGGGCATACTCGACGCAGAACAGGAAATGCACCGCGCCGAGATCGCGGTCGACGATGGGGACGACGTTGTTGTAAGTCACCTCGCCGGGCTGCGCCAGGTTCTGCGCCAACGCCGCCGGGTTCTGCTCGATCTCGCCGTCGATATGGGCGATCTTGCGCGGCTCGTCCCAAGTCTTGCCGCCGTCGCGGCTGCGGCGCATCAAAATGTCCTGCGTGCCCCAATCTCCCCCTGCGTTCTTGCGCGCTTCGGCCAGGGCCATCACCGTTCCTTGCGGAGAAACGGCGATCGCCGGCACGCGGTAGTGGGCATAGCCGCCGACCTCGGCCTCGAAGATATTGACCTTTTCGATGCCCGCGGCAACGCCGCCGTCCTGCGGAATTCCGCCGCAACCCCAGAGCGCCGTCGACAGTAATAGGAAAATTCGCAACATCGAGCGGAAGTTTATCAAGTCCGGCTATCTGTCGTCCACTTGCACGGCAGCCGCCTTCTCCACTACTTTGTTGGTCTCCACCCGATTTCCTGAAGAGGTCCTGATATCCCCTCCCGCATCTCTGCGATCACTTTCTCTTCGCTGTCCCGCGCCGAATAATGCGTGACCTTGTGGCAGCGGAATTCCGGGAGGAGTCCGCCGCGTTGGAGTTTCCGGACTGCTGCGTCGGCTTTTCCGCCGACGCAGAAGACCGCCTTGGGTTTTACCGTCGCAAGCTGCCATTTGAGAATATCCGCCCAGTCTCTCGCTTGCGTGCCCTTGGCACGCTGCTGCATGGCGTTCTGGTCCTTGGTCTTGTTCATCTCCTTGACGACATTGGTGATGTAGCAATGCCATCCCCGCCAGCCGACCCTCTCATCGATCTTGCCGTCCTTCAAGCCGAGTTCGCACAAGACGGCCCGGAAGCGCTTCGCCCGGAAGCGTTTCGCCAAGCCGCCCCACCATTGGTCCTCGATACCCGGCGGCCCGCCGTCCACAGTGTTTTTGTGCGCATCCTCAACACCCGCCAACGAAGGGTTTTCGCAAATGAAAACAACCTCCGACTCGGGGTTGCCCAGCGCGCCGTACAGCCACGGAAAGCAATGGATCTGCTGCTCGCAGCAATCTGTGTCAAGTTCGACGAGGCGCTCGTTGATGCGCGATCGAAGTTCCTCGAAGTGAGCATGAGGCTCCGTGTCGACTGTCATTGTTCGTTCCTTTCGGCAGATATGCCTGCACGACGTATAGCCTGCATTGATAGCACAAGAGTCCGTGCGTAGGTCCATCTGCCGAAGGGTGCGTCCGACCATTGCCAACAGCGCGTCGGCATACGGTTTTTGGGCGCAGGTCTCGCCGGGGCGAACCAAGATGCGCGGAGGCGGCCTTTCGTTTTTAGCGCCGTCCGCTTCGGCTCTACTCGCCGACCCGTGAATCAATCGCGCTTTTTGCTCAGCCAGCCAAGCGAGACGAAAAACTCGTCCATGCGGCGAACGGTGTCGGTATAGGCCGTCCCGTCGCCCCGTCCGTAGTTGAAGAAGCCGTGAGCTTGGCCGTCGTAACCCACCAACTCGCAGCGGTTGCCGGCGGCGGCGGCTTTTTCCGCGTAGATTTCGACCGTCTTGTAGGCAACGGTCGTATCGGCCTTGCCGTGAAAGACGATCGTCGGCGGCAGTCCCGCGCGGACGTGGTGGTAAGGAGACATCGATTCCGGCTCCGCTCCCATCCTTTCGCGCAGGCCGGCGGACCGCTGCGCATCGATCTCGTATTTACCCTGCACGGAGGCCAATATGACCGCCGGATTGAACAACGCCAAGGCGTTCGGACGCGGACTTACCGCAGCGTCGCCCGCAGGGTCATCGTGACCCGGTAGAGTAGCAGTGGCCGCGGCGAGGTGTCCGCCGGCCGACCCGCCTCCGGCGGCAATGCGCTCGGGGTCGATGCCGAGCCGGCCAGCGTTTTTTCGCACCCAGCGGACGGCCGCCTTAGCGTCTTCGACGCAGCGATAGGATTTGACTCCCTGGCGGTTCAACACCCGGTAGTCGGCGCTCATCGCCACCATGCCGCGCGAGGCAAGATACTTCGCTTGCTGGTGAAATTGCCCTGGAGTTCCTTGTCTCCAGCCGCCGCCGAAGAAGAAAACAATGGCCGGGCGCTTGTCGGAGGCAGCATGCCCTTCCGGCTCGAAAATCCAGACCTTGAGATCCGTTCCTTCGACCGATTTGTAGGTTTCCACCCTTGCTTCGGGCATGTCCGGCGGATAACCAGCCTGTTGGCCGACTGCGGCCGCGGGCAACAACAGAGCGATTGCGTAACGAACGAACATGGTGACCTCCCCGGCTGCGGCCGGCATCCGGCGGCGCCATTGGCATTGTATCCGGTTCCGGCGTCCGCAGGGGCAAGGGCCGTAAGCGGCCGCTTGTATGGCGGCAGCTTGCCGCATGGATTGTGACGGAATGACGCTTGAATGCGCTACTACGCGAGCGCCCGCGCAGAGCGCTCAACGCTCTCTGCCGGAAGCCACGCGCGACACCGCGTTGACCAGCTTGCGCAAGGGCAGGCGCCCCATGGCCTCGACCGGCACGAACTCGCCGCGGCGGAACGAACTGAACCACCAGCGCCGCAGGAGCGCCAAGTGCTCGGCTTTCTCGGCGGGCTTGGCCTCCGCCCAATCGACCGCTTCCAGCAGCCCGCGGACTTTCGCATCCAGTGAAACCGGCAGATCGGCATCGGCCGCATAGCTCAGCGTCCCAGGGGCTTGCAACGTTCCTTTATAGAGCAGGGTCAACTCGACTGCCGATTCCTCGGCGGAGCGCTGCACGACGACGCCGTGAAGCTCGTCGAGATCGCGGGCAAGCTCGCCGCGCAGGCGCAGGGCGTCCTTCACCTTGGCGAGACGTTCGTGTTCCCTGGCCGCGGTCTCGAACTCCAGCGCCTCGCCGGCGGCTTCGCGGGTCTCTTCGATTTCGCGCAGCAGCGAGTCGCCGCCGGTATTGAGAAACTGCAGAACCCGTCCGACCTCGTGCTGATAACGGTCGTCGCTGCAGGCGGCTTGACAGGGCCGCAGACAGAGGTTCATTTCTCCGTAGATGCAACCGGGGTGATCGGGCGCCGGGTCGAGAGACTCCTCGCAGCGCCGGATTCCAAAGAAATCGAGAAAAGCATTCTCAAAGCGTTCCGCGGCGGCGCGGCTGCGGAACGGCCCATAAAAAAGAGCGCGCGCCGCGGTCAACCGGGTCGTGACATAAGTGCGGGGGAAACGGTTGTTGAGATGAACTTTCAGGAAAGGTGGCGGGCGCAGCTTCAGGAAACGCCGGTAGTCGTCGGGGCGGCGATGCCGGGCAAGCCGATAGAGCAGCCAGTCGGATTCGAATTTCGATCCTGTCAGTTGGAAGTGGACGCGGCGCGCGATGCCGCGCACGTTCAGCCGCTTGGATCGCGGGCTCGGGGGCGCCAGCAGGCGCGTCAGGCGCTTGCGCAGGTCGGCGGTGCGGCCGAGGTAGGGCGGTCCATCGCCGAGCTCGATCAGGAAAACACCCGCAGCTTCGGGCGCGGCCAAGAGGTCCGCTTCCGTATCCCAGCAATCGAGCACGCGGGCCGGAACCACCGAACCGTTAGAGTATCAAGATGCTTTTCCCTGGCGCGGCCGGATGGGTTGCAGTTCTGGTCGGATTGTACGCGGCCTACCGGCGAGCGCCCCGACGCCGCGCGTTTCCCGTCGGGGGCCGGCTTGCTCTGGGTGCGATTGCACTCGCCGAAGCGCTGCTGCCGGCAGGCGCGCCCGGCGCCGCAACCTGCTTCATGCCGGCGATGTTGACGGCATTCGTTGCCGCGGTCGATGCCGCGGTTTACGCCCTGCGCGGGCATTCGCCGATGCGAGACCGCAGCGAGGCTTTCTCCTGGATGGCGGTCCTGTCGATTTTCTTGTGGATTGTCTTTGAAATCTATAACGCAAGGCTGGCGGCCTGGCACTACGGCGGACTGCCGAACGACATGACGCGCTATTTGGCGCTCGGCTGGTCGTTCGCCATGATCTGGCCGGGGGTGCTGGGCACGGCCGCGTTCCTTTCCGCAACGGTGTTCCGCGGACCGTCGGATCTCGCGGACGGCCCGCGGACCCGCGGCGGCGGGCGATTCGCGATCCCGGCAATCGGGGCGGGAGTTCTTTGCCTGACTCTGCCGCTGCTCGCGCCGCGCCTGGATTTTGGAGAGCATCTGTTCGCCCTGGTCGTTTGCGGATGGGCCGTGCTGCTCGATCCGCTCAACGTCAGAGCCGGGCTGCCCGGCATTTGGGGCGGCCGGTCGAGGCTGTATGCTCTGCTTGGCGCAGGCCCGCTGTGCGGCTTCATTTGGGGTTTCTGGAACGTCCGCGCCGGCGCGAGGGCGTACTCCACCAACGCGCGGACAGCGGTATTCGAGTTGCCGCTGGAGGCGTTCCTGTCGATGTCTTTGTTCGGGCCGGCGGCATTCGCAATGTACGTTTTCGCAGCGAACCGGCTGCATCTCCCGTTTTTCAACCCGACGGCAGACCCCGGCGCCGCGGATTCTTAGCGGTACTCGATCAACCCGCCGTCGGTGACGGCGTCGCTGGGATGATTGATCACGATTTCGCCCGCGCTCACGCCGGCGACGATCTCGTCGGCAAAACCGCCGCGCATGCCGATCGTTACGGGGCGCAGCTTCGCCGTCGGTCCGTCGACAAGAAACACCGCCCAGCCTTTCTGCGACCGGAACAGGGCGCTGGACGGGACTTGCAGCACGTTTTGCCCCTCCCAGGTCACAAAGCGGGCTTCGACGCGGTACCGATCGCCCAGGTTTTTCCATTCTTCCTTGGGCGATGCAATATCGACGATCGCGAGCACGCGCTGCTCTTCCACGCCGAGCGCCGAAATCTTGGTGAAGGCCACCGGCTCCACGAGTCGGACGACGGCTTCGAGCGGTTGCGGGCCTCCCCAACGCTCCAGCAGTACGCGCATCCCCGCTTCGATCCGCACTGCATCCGACGAAAGCACCTCGACTTCGACTTCAAGGCCGCCGGGGTCGGCGAGCTCCAGCAACAATTGCGAAGCCTGCACGACCGCTTCGTTTTCCTGATGGACCTTGAGGATACGGCCGCTCACGGGAGAGCGCACCGTTACGATCTCGGCTGACCCGCTCGACGCCCGGCCTTCCGAATACTGCAAAGCCACTCTTGCGGCCTCGACTTTCGATTGCGCCACTTCGATCTGTTGCTCGGCCGCGCTCAGGACTGCCTGGGACTTGCGTTCGTCGGCCAATGCGTGGTCCAGACGTTCGGCGGCGATGACGCCGGCCTCGACGCCCCGCCGGGCGCGAGGCAGCTCGACTTCCCAGTAGCGTACGTCCGCTCGGGCGGTTTCAACATCATCCTCGGCTTTTGCGAGCGCGGCTTCCGCGACGGCCAGGTCCGCGCCCGCCTGCGCGCGGCTGCGGCCGTCGAGCGTCGCGGAACGCAGCGGATGGAGCCGCGCCAGCACGGTTCCGGCGCGCACTTCGTCGCCGACGTCGAAGCTCATCCTGCTCAGGGTCCCCGCGACCGGGGCGGACACGCCGTAGCGGTCGACGACCCGCGTCTTGCCCTCTTCGACGATCGTGGCCTGGAGCGGCCCCCGCGAAACCGCGACCGTCTCCACCAGAACCGGGCGCGGGGCGAAGCTGAAATAGACGGCTGCTCCGACAATGCCGGATATCAGCAGGACGGTCAAAATTTTCCGAATGCGTTTCACCGAAGACTACTCCCGTGTTTTTAGCACGCCCACCAGGTCCAAGCGGTTGATCTTGCGGCGGATGACGATGCCGGACAGCAGCGACGACACGAGAATGACAACGGCGGCGTAAGCATAGGTCCGCGGATTCAAGACCAACGGTATGCGAAAGATGTCGGTCTGCATGGATTGCATGAAGACCGCGCACAATGCCTTGCCCATCGCGGCGCCCAGCGGCAGCGACAGAAGGGTGAGAAAGCCCAGCTCCCCCAACAAGATGAACCCCGCTTCTCCTTGCGTGAAACCGAGCACGCGCAGACTGGACAACTCGCGGCTGCGTTCCGAGAGCGTGACGCGGGCCGTGTTGTAAACGACTCCGAAGGCGATCGTTCCGGCCAACAGCGTCGTGACGCCGGCAAAGATCAAAATCTGTTGCGCCATCATATCCTGCAAGCCAGCGATCGCCTTGTGCTTGATCTCCGTGCCGGAGACGCGGGGCATTTCCTTGATGCGGCGGTAGATCTCCGCTTCGCGCTCCGGGTTGACGGCCAGATACGCCCCGGACAAGGCATGCCCCTCGCGCATGAAGCGGTTGAGGTCGTCGAGTTGCATATAGCCCGAAACTCCCATGAATTGATTGATTGCGCCCGTCAGCGGAGTTGCGCGAACCGGGCGG
The DNA here is from genome assembly GCA_958295955.1 of uncultured Bryobacterales bacterium. Lineage (GTDB taxonomy): Bacteria > Acidobacteriota > Terriglobia > Bryobacterales > UBA6623 > CATQHP01. Next base: position 1,439,678 of record OY282420.1, read on the forward strand.
GCGCCTTCGAGCACTTCGACGGTCACGAGATCTCCGACCCGAGCGCCGAGCAAATCGGCCAGGTAGTCGGTCAGGACGAGGCCCCCGCTCGAGGAATCGACCGGTTTCAGGTTCTCGTCGAGCGTCCGATGCAAGTCAGAGTTCGGCGGCAGTCCCAGGATCGAAGTGCGGTAAGCGCGGCGTCCGACGCGCAAACGCACCGGCACGGCTCGAAAGCCTTCCGCGTACGCCACGCCCTCGATGCGCTGCAGCTCGAGCAGCGCGCGGTAGGAAGTCGGCTCGTTGAAGTTCACGGTGATGTCGTCCCGCTCGGCCAACCAGAATTGCACGTCGATCATGTGGTCGATGGAATCGCGGAAGAAAAGGCCCATGACCAATGTCGCGTATGCGGCGGCGATGCCGGTCGCGGTCATCAGCGCTTTGACGGGCCGCCGTTCGAGGTTGCGGGCGATCATCCGCATCGGTTCGGAATAAAGTTTTCCCAAGCCGATTCTTTCGAATAAGGTCTGCCCGTAACGGGCCGGGGGTTCGGGGCGCATCGCCTCGGCCGGGGGCTGAAGCGCGGCTCTGCGGACGGCGAAGACCGTGCCGGCGAACGACGCGCCAAGCGTGACCGCGGCCGCCCAAACGACAACTCTCGGGTCCAGGCGGTAGAGCATTTCGGGAAAACGGTAAAAATCCACGTACAGCGAACTGAGCCCCCGCCCCATCCAGACTCCTCCGGCAATGCCCAAGAGCAAACCGATGAGAGCGATCGCCGCGACGAATTGAAGGTAGTGCAGCCCGATGGAGAAATTCGAATAGCCGAATGCCTTGAGGGTTGCGATCTGCTCCCGCTCGATCTGGAACAGCCTGCCGAAAACGATGTTGAGCAGAAAGGCCGCGACGCCCAGGAAGATCGTGGGATACATCGTCGCCATGCCCTCGAGTTGTCGAAATTCTTCGTGCAGATAACGGTGAGAAAGTTGATCTTGGCGTCCGTAGGCGCCGAGCGAGCCGTAGCGCCCCAACAGATCGTCGAGCCGGTCGATCACTTCGTTTTCATTCGCGCCGGAATGCAGCGTCAGCGCTACGTTGTTGAAAGCGCCGTCCATGTTGTAGGCCGTTGCCAACGGTTTTTCGGCCATCCACAAGATCGCGTAGTTCTTGAAATCCGGGATGATCGAGCCCGGCTTGATCTGGTTGACGTATTCGGGGGAGAGGGCTATGCCGACGATCGTGAGCTTTTTCTTGCGGCCGTTGACGATCGCCGAAAGTGAGTCCCCGGGCACGAGTTCCTGCTCCTCGGCAAACGCCTCGCTGACGATCGCCTCGTCGTCGCTCAGCGGGTCGACAAACCGTCCCTCGCGCAGATGGAGAGCGTTGAGCCGGCCTTCATTTCCGCCGGCGACCGAGATCAGCAGGCCCGTTACGGGATCCGCATAGCCTTCCAGGTCGATGTTGACGCCGGCGACGACGCGCGTGTCCACCCGGTCGACGCCGGGGATGTTGCGGATGCGTTCCTCCAGGCTCTTCGGCGCTCGCTTGAGAGAGGCGAAGACCTCGGCGAAGCGGTATTCGGCGTAAAAGGTTGCTTGCGTCAACTTCAAGCTGTCGAGCGTGCTCAGGGACATGACGAAGGTCGCGACGCCGCCGGCGATCACCAACGCGATCGCCAACGCTTGTCCGCGCATGCGCCACAATTCCCTGACGAGCTTTTTCCCGAGCGGGGTCACCAGTTGATATCCTTCGCCGATTTCTTGGTCGGGTTGCGCTCCTGCGAGACGATCCGACCGTCGCGCATCTGCAGGACGCGGTCGGCCATGCGGGCGATGTCGGAGTTGTGGGTAATGACCACCGTGGTCGTGCCGAGCGTGCGGTTCGCCCGCTCCAGGGCTTCGAGCACCAGGCTGCCCGTTGCCGAATCCAGAGCGCCCGTGGGCTCGTCGCAGAGCAGCACCGAGGGGTTCTTGGCGATGGCGCGGGCGATGGCCACGCGCTGCTGCTGTCCGCCTGACATTTGGGAAGGAAAGTGGTCGATCCTGTCGCCGAGGCCCACCAATTCCAGAGCATCGGCGGGGCGCATCGGGTCGAGGGCGATCTCGGTGACGACCGCCACGTTTTCCCGCGCCGTGAGGCTCGGAATGAGATTGTAAAACTGGAATACGAAGCCGACATAATTGCGCCGGTACAGGGTTAACTCCCGCTCGCGGGCGGCGGTCAGGTCGGTCCCGCGGTAGGTGACCCGGCCGCTCGTGGCGGTGTCGAGTCCGCCGAGGATGTTGAGGAAGGTGGACTTGCCGGAACCGGACGGCCCCAAGAGGACGACCAACTCGCCCTCGTAAAGCTTGAGATCGACGCCTCTGAGCGCCCGAACCCGCACCTCGCCCATGTCGTAAACCTTGGTCAGGGCCGAAGCTTCGAATACCGTTGCGGGTTTTGACTCCGCGCTTGGAGAGGCCGGCGTCAATTTTTTGTTCTTCAGGATACCAGCGGACGCAAGACGTAAGGCTGCGCCGGCCATGCGCGCTCCGAACGGACGGCTAACGCCGCGGCGCGGCGGCTTGGCGGCATCCCGCGGCGCCGTAACAAGCGACGACCAGGAAACAGACCAGCGGCACCCAATAGGCGGCGTGTATGCTGCCCGTGACGTCGGAGACCTGCCCTTGCGCCGCCGTGAGCGCCGCGCCGCCGAGAATGGCCATGATCGGACCGGAGCCGCCGATCTTGGTATCGTCGCCGAGCCCCCGCACGGCCAGCCCGAAAATCGTCGGGAACATCAGCGACATGCAGCCGGAAATGGCGACCAGCGCATAGACGCCTGCGTAGCCTTGTCCATAGATCACGACGAGCGTGCAACCCGCCGCCGCGGCCGCGAGGACGGTGAGCAGAACGCCCGGATTCAGCACGCGCATGAGCGCCGTGCATACGAAGCGGGAAACCGCGAACAGAATCAGCGAGGCGATGTAGTAGCTCGATGCCTGCTCCTCGTTCAGGCGCAACTCGGCCATGACGTAGCGGATGGTGAACGACCATACGCCGATCTGCGCCCCGACATAAAAGAATTGAGCGACTACGCCCCATGTCCAATTGCGGTTGCGCAACAGCCGCTTGAATGTCGGCACGAGCCGCGCGCCGCCGGTATCGGAGGCTTTCGGCATCTTGATCAGCGCCAAGCAGACCCAAAGCCCACTCAGTACCAAGGCGATTCCGACGTACGGCCCCATTACGGCGGCGAGCTCCTCGGATTGGATGCGTTGCAGTTGCTCGGCGCTCATCGCCGCGCGCGCTTCGGTGTCGGCCTGATTGAGTCCCGACAGAATGAACCACTTACTCAAAAACACCCCGGCGATGGAGCCGATCGGGTTGAACGATTGAGCCAGGTTCAATCGCCGGACGCCGCTCTCCTCGGGGCCCATGGCGATGATGTACGGGTTGGCGGAAGTTTCCAGGACCGACAACCCCCCTGCGAGCACGTAGAGGGCCGCGAGGAAATGAAAATAATTCATGGTCAGGCTCGCCGGGTAGAAGAGCAGCGAGCCGATCACGAACAGCCCCAATCCGAGCAGAACGCCCGCCTTGTAGGTGAATTTCTTGATAAAAATCGCAGAGGGAAGCGCCAGGCAGAAGTAAGACCCGTAGAAAGCCAACTGGATCCACGAGGTCTGAAAGTCCGACATGCTCATGATCCGCTTGAACGCGGCCAGCAGCGTGTCGGTCATGTTGTTCGCCAGCCCCCACCAGGCGAAGCAACTCGTCAGCAAAACGAAGGGCAGGATGTTGGCTTTGGGAATCAGTCGCGGCGTTGACATCGAGACATTCCGGCGGGCGCCAAGGTAGCCATTCTACCCTCCCCGGCGAGTTGAGGAATTGCGGCGTCCCGAACTACGAAACCTTTTCGCGCGCCTGCCCGAGCCGCTGCTCGATGGGCGTCAGAGTCTGCTCGTCCGGTCCGAGGTAGAGTTGCCGGGGCCGGGCGATCCGTTTTTCCGGGTCGTTCATCAACTCTTCCCAATGGGCCAGCCAGCCTACGGTGCGTCCGATCGCGAACAGCACGGTAAACATTTCCGGGGCGAAGCCCATGGCTTGGTAGATGATGCCCGAGTAAAAATCGACATTCGGGTACAGGCGGCGCTTCACGAAGTAATCGTCATCGAGAGCGATGCGCTCCAACTCCCTGGCGAGGTCGATTTTCGGGTTGCGGCCGGTGATTTCAAATACTTGGTCGGCGATGCGGCGGATGATCCGCGCGCGCGGATCGTAATTCTTGTAAACGCGGTGGCCGAAGCCCATCAAGCGGCGTTCGCCGGCCTTGACCTGCCTGATGAATTCGGGGATCCGTTCCATGGAGCCGATCTCCTCGAGCATGGTCAGCACAGCCTCGTTCGCGCCGCCGTGCAGGGGCCCATAGAGCGCGGTGGCCGCCGCCGAGAGGCTGACATAAGGGTCGGCGTGGGCGCTGCCGACTTGCCGCATGGTCGAGGTCGAGCAGTTCTGCTCATGGTCGGCATGCAGGATGAACAGGGTATCGAGCGCTCTCGCCAGCACCTGCGCCTGCTCGGGTTTCGGCTGCCGCCGCGTCCCGTTCCAGAGCATGTGAATCAGGTTTTCGCTGTAGCCCAGATCCCAATCCGGGTAAGCGTAGGGGTAGCCCTGGCTTTTGCGATAGGCGTATGCGGCGATCGTCGGCATTTTGCCGATCAGCCGAACTTGTTGGCGGTAGCGGTTGCTCTTGCTGGCGATGTCCTTGGCGTCGGGGTAGAAGGTCGAAAGCGCCGCCACCGTGCTGACCATCATGCCCATCGGGTGCGCGTCGTACAAGAAGCCGTCCATGAACTTCTTGATGTTTTCGTGGAGCATGGAGTTTTCCATGATCTCGGTATTCCAGGCGTCGAGCTCGTGCTGCGTGGGCAATTCGCCGTGCAGCAACAGATGGGCGACTTCGGTATAGGCGCAGTGCTCGGCAAGCTGTTCGATCGGGTAGCCGCGGTAGCGCAAAATCCCTTTTCTGCCGTCGATAAAAGTAATGCGGCTGGTGCATGAAGCCGTGTTGGTGTAGCCGGGATCGTAAACGAGCATGCCGAATTCTTCCGGATCCTCGCGGATCGCCCGAAAATCCATGGCGCGAACCGTGGCCTGCCGGATATCGATGTCATATTTTTGCCCGGTGCGGGAATCGCTGATACTTAGCTTTGGGTCGCCCAAGAAGCCCTCCTGACTTGCCTGCGGAGCGCAAACTGCACAATTGAACAGGATAGCGGATGTTGCGCGTCGAAACGATGTCAGGCAGCGGGCGGCGCATGCGCCCGCATCTCCGGGCGGACCGCGCGACAATAGAGCTTACGACCCGGTCGCCATGAAACCGCTTCGATTCGATGAGGCCCGCGCCGTTGTATTCGAGCGGGTGCGGGAGACGCTGCGCGCTCCGGCTGTGGAAACGGCGCCGCTCGCCGCCGCCGCCGGCCGCGTTCTGGCCGAGGACATCTTCGCGGACCGCGATTACCCGCCGTTCAACCGCTCGGCCCGCGACGGGTTCGCGGTGAACGCCGCGGATACGGCCGGCGCGCCGGCGACGCTCGAATGCATCGGCGAAACCCGCGCGGGCGAGCCTTCTCGATTCACGCTGCAACGCGGGCAAACGGTCGAAATCATGACCGGCGCTCCGGGTCCGGCGGGCGCCGATGCGGTGGTCATGGTGGAGCATTCCAGCCGCGAGGGCAAGCGGGTCACGCTGCATCGCAGCATCGCGCCGGGGCGCAACCTGATTGCGGCCGGCTCGGAAGCGAAAGCGGGCGCGGTCGTGCTGCGCAAAGGCGCGCGGATCGGCTATCCGCAGATCGCCGTGCTCGGTTCGGTCGGTTGTGTCCAGGCGCCGGTTTACAAGCGGCCCGAAGTGGCGGTGCTTTCCACCGGAGACGAGGTCATTGCCGTGGACGAGACTCCGCAGTCGTTTCAGATCCGCAACTCCAACGCATATTCCCTGGCCGCTCAGGTTGCGCGGAGAGGGGCGCAGGCGCGCATCCTGCCCGTTGCCGGGGACCGGCTCGACGAAACCCGGCGGCTGATCGAGGACGGTCTCGCCGGCGACATGCTGGTGCTCTCCGGCGGCGTCTCGATGGGCAAGTACGACCTGGTCGAGCAGGTTTTAACCGAACTGGGGGCGGAGTTCTTTATCACCAGCGTCCTGATTCAACCCGGCAAGCCCCTGGTTTTCGGGCGGGTCGCCGGCACGCCGATTTTCGGACTTCCGGGGAATCCGATCTCGACGATGGTAACCTTCGAATTGTTCGCGGCGATCGCCCTGGATCTGCTGGCCGGCAAGCAGGATTCCGAGCTTCCGTTTTTCGAGGCCGAGCTCGCCGCGGCGTTCCGCCACAAGCCGGTACTGACCCGCTTCCTGGGGGCGCGGCTCGAGGGCCGCTACGGCGAAACGCGCGTGAGAAGGATCGAGGGACAGGGCTCCGGCGACGTGACTTCGTTCGCCCGCGCCGACTGCTACCTGGTGGCCTCGGACAACCGCGCAAGCTGGCAGGCAGGGGAGCGCATCGCGGTCATGGAGCTATGAGCAAGCTGTCGCACTACGACGATTCCGGCTCGGCCCGCATGGTCGACGTCGGCGGCAAGCAGTCAACCCGACGCACCGCGCGGGCGCGCGCGTTCGTCAAAATGAGCGCGGACGCGCTTGCCGCGCTGCCCGACAACCCGAAGGGGAACCCGCTCGAAGTCGCCCGCATCGCCGGCATTCAAGCGGCGAAAAAAACGGCGGAGTTGATCCCGATGTGCCACCCGCTGCCGCTCAGCCACGTCGATATCGAGACCGCCGTAACGGATCAGGGCGTGCGCGTTACCGCCGGCGCGGCGACAACCGGCCCGACCGGCGTCGAGATGGAGGCGCTGACGGCTGCTTCCGTGGCGGCGCTGACCGTCTATGACATGTGCAAGGCTCTGGACAAGGGAATCGAAATCCGCGATTTGCGCCTGATCGAGAAGACCGGCGGCAAAAGCGGCGATTACCGCAGACCGGAATAGCCCCCCGTATCTTCAACGGACTGCGCGAAACTGTTGTGTAGAAACCGATGCGACCGGCTCGCCGTAGTATTCATTTGATGCGCTTGACGTTTCTCGCGGCGCTGTGCCTGCCGCTGGCGGCTCAGGACGACGGCAGCGCTTTCGACCCGGAAACGCTGTTCGAATCCGATCAGCCGGCCATCTTCATGGAAGACATCGACGAGGTTACGGTTCCGCTGACGGTGCGCGGACCGAAGGGCGTCTATATTCACGACATGGCCCAGAGCGACTTCACGCTCTACGACAACGGCAAGGAGCAGAAGATCACCAGTCTCGATTTGAGCTTCCTGCCGATCTCGATGACGATCTGCGTCCAGACGAGCGACCGCGTGGAAGGGATTCTGGGCGATATCCGCAAGACGGCGTACCTGTTCACCGAGCTCGTCTTGGGCGAACACGGCGAGGCGGCGGTGCTCACGTTCGACAGCAAGGTCAAGCTGCTGCAAGACTTCACCGACGACACCAAGAAAATCGAAAAAGCGCTCAAGACCATGCGCATCGGCCCGTCGGCGGTCGCGCTGGCCGACGCCACGTACAGCGCCATCCGCATGTTGTTGAAGCGCCCGCAGAACCACCGCAAAATTATCGTTGTGATTTCCGAATCGCAGAACAACGGCAGCCGCATCGGTCTGGGCGAAAGCCTGCGCACGGCGCAACTCTACGACATCATGATTTACCCGGTGCGGCTGTCGACGCTCTCCGCCCGCCTGCGCCGCAAGCCGGAGCAGCGGCGGGACCCGATCCCGCCGGGAGTGATCGTGCGCCCGACCATGCCCGGCGCGGCGGCTACCCCCACGACGTTGATGCAGAGCCGGTTCTCCATAACCCCCAACGTGATTCCGATAGTCATCGACCTGGTTCGCGGCGTCAAGAATCTGGTCTTCAACAATCCCCTGGAAGTGCTGGCGGACGGCACCGGCGGAATCGACTTCAGCCCGCGGACGAGCAGCGGCGTCGAGGAGTCCATCATCAAGATCGGCGAGGATATCCGCAGCCAGTACCGCCTGACCTACAGCCCCGACAACCTGAATGAAAAGGGCATCTATCACCGCATTGAAGTCAAGACGCCGTACGACCGCCTGAAGGTGCGGCACCGCGTAGGCTACTTCCACGGGCCGAATCCGATGCTCGACGGCGAGCCCGTCGAGCCGCTCGCTACCCGCGCGGAGCAGTAGGCTTTGTGCTAGAGTGAAAACGATATGGGCATCCCGAACGCAAAAAAATACAGGATCACGCACCCCGAATCGGGCGAGCGCGCTACCGTCGTAGCGGTGTTGCCGAAGAACACCGACGTCAAAGCGTACCTTGACGGCGCCGCGCAGCGTTTTGACTGGAAAGCTTGGGAAGAGCAGAAGACGACGCTCAACAAAGTTCGCATCGGCCAGCAGAAACAGAAGAAACGCTGAGCGCCTATCTCAAAATCGGAGACTCCCAGCGTTCGCTGCGCCGCCCGACCGCTATCTTGCCGGCGGCAGCGCAAGGTTACGGTGCATGCCAAAACCGAAGCGATGCGCAATCTGCGATGCGGCTGCAATCCCGGTCGGCCGACAGCATGACAAGTTTGCGGCCGATGCAAAGCCGAGCGCTTTCATCGCGGAAGCGGCTGCGCTTACTCGATGTCGGCGATTACCGGCGCGTGATCGGAGGCGGTCAGCCCTGCTTTCTTCTTGCGGTACTCGCGGTCGATTTCGACGGACTTGAGGCGCTTGACGACGGCCTGGGCGCCCAGTAGAAAATCGATGCGCAGTCCCCGCTTGAGGTGGAACGCGCCGCCGCGGTAGTCCCACCACGAAAATTTCCGCTCGTCCGGGTAGAACTCCCGGAAAAGATCGCTGAAGCCCCAATCGAGAACGGCCCGATAGCGCCGGCGCTCGTCTTCGCTGTGGAAGATCAGCCCGGCGTGGAGTTCTTCGTTCCAACCGTCGATGGGCCGCGGCACGACATTGAAATCGCCGCAAAGGACCACGGGGCCGCTCGGGTCGTGCGCGGAGTCGAAGTGGGCGCGCAGCGACTCCAGCCAACGCAGCTTGCGCGGATAATCGGCATGCTCGATGCTCTTGCCGTTGGGCGCGTAAACGGTTGTGAACGAAATGCCGCCGACATCGACGGTAAGCAAGCGCGCCCCGAACTCTTCTTCTCCCGGCAGGCCGCGCCGGGTAACCGCGGCTTCTTCGCGGCTCAAGACGGCGACGCCGTTCCAACTCTTCTGGCCGTGGACGGCCGCACGGTAACCCTCTTGGGCAAAAACCTCGTGGGGAAACTGCTCGTCGGCCAGCTTCAACTCCTGAAGGCCGACTACATCGGGACGGCGGTCGCGCAGCCAGTGCAGCACGAAATCGAGGCGGGCGCGGAGGCCGTTGACGTTCCAGGTGGCGACTCTCAAGCAGGTATTAAAGCATGCTCGCCCGGCCCAATGAATCGCTTTCAAGCTCGTCTGTCGCGAATCAAATTTTCGATTGCCGCCCGGCCGTTTGCGCGCGGGTTGTCCACCGCGGCCTTGAGCGCCGCGTCCGCTTTGGCCGACGGGCGGGCGCCGATCGCGTAGCAGGCCGCTTCGACCAGGCGCAGGTCGCCGTCGCCGAGCATTTTTGCGAGCGCGTCGACCGACGCATCGGTTCCGATTCGCCACAGGCGGCGGCACGCTTCCTGCTTGGCCGCGACGGGCGCCTCCGATTCCAGCACCGCGATCAAGGCCCGCTCGACCGCGCGGCGCGCCGGGGCGTCTCCGTTGGTGCGGTTGATAATTGCGTCCAACTCGAAGAAAGGCGTTGTCGATTTGCCGAAATCGTAGGTTTCGACGCCGGCGATTTTCGCCCGGAGTTCCCTCTCGGTCATCGCTCAGACCCTCCACGGGGCGCGCATGGCGCGGTAGATCATGCGGTTGGCTTCGTCGTCGCCGAGAAACCGCTCGTTCCCGGCATCCCAGCGCAGCGGACGCCCGAGGCGCAGGCAGATATTGGCGCAGTGGACGATGGTATGCGCCCGATGGGCGATTTCGGCGTGCGACCGAGGCAGCTTCCGGGAGCGCATGCAGTCCAGGAAATTGCGCATGTGCGGTTCCTGAATCAGGTAGTGCGCATCGGGCGGCTCGAGCCCTTGCAGGACGGAATCGGGCTTGGCCTGCATGCCTCCGGTGTCGGACAGGAAAATCCAGCCCTTGTCCCCGATGAACTTGAGTCCCTTGGCGCCTGTATCGAGATACAAGCGCAGGCCGTCGGCGTAGCGGGCGCGGACTTCGTACCAGTACGGAATGTTGTTGATGCCGCCTTCGGCGCGGTATTCGGCCTCGCCTTCGTAGGCGACGGGAGCGTCCATTTCGTCGCCGCGCGCCCATTGCAGGGTTTCGATGAAGTGCGGGCCCATGTCGGCGATCGAGCCGCCGCCGGTGTCCCAGTTGATGCGCCAGAGGGCGACGCGCTCGGCCGAATACGGCGCCCACGGCGCTTGCCCCAGCCAACGGTCGTAGTCGAATACTTCGGGATCGGGGGCGGGTTCCGGCGCGGCGAAGGCGTTGCGCTTCCAGTTGCCCGAGGCGCCGAATGAGAGGCGCACCGCGTGCAGCTTGCCGATGCGTCCGCTGTTGACGACATCGATCAGAAACTTGTACCCGGGGTTGGATTTGCGCTGGGTGCCGCATTGCCAGACGGCGCCGGTCTTCTGCACGGTTTTGACCAGGGCGCGGCCCTCGGCGATGGTCAGAGAGAACGGCTTTTCGCAATAGACGTCCTTGCCGGCGCGCGCCGCCAGCGAGCTCAGCACGGCATGCCAGCGGTCGCCCGCGCCGATCAACACTGCGTCGATATCCGCGCGCTCGAAGATCTCTTCGTGGAAGCGCGTCGCCGCGCAGGCGGCGTTGCCGTAGTAGTCATCGACCATTTTTTTGCCGACTTCCCGGCGTTCGGCGAACAGGTCGCAGACCGCGGCGACCCGCACGTCTTTCTGCTCCAGAAACGTCGTCAGGTTGCGGCGGTTTCGCCCGCCGATGCCGATGACCCCGAGTGCGATGCGGTCGGACGCGGGGGTTGCCCCGTTCAAGCCCAGAGCGCTTGCCGACGCGAACAGAGGCGCCGCGGCCGTTTTGCCGAATTTACGGCGGGTAACCTGCTTGCCGATCGCCATACCGGCGTCAGTGTACAACGGACCGCCCCTTTCGAGCGACAATAATCGCTTGACCCCGCGCGCCGGCTGCTTCCAATCCGAGAGAACGCTTCTGATGGGGGCGCTCAACGTCACGCCGGATTCTTTTTGGGACGGCGGGCGATTCCTCTCCACAACCGCCGCGGTCGACCGGGCGCTCAGAATGATCGACGAAGGGGCGGATATCGTCGACATCGGCGGCGAAAGCTCGCGCCCCGGCGCGCAGCCGACGCCCGCAGGGGAAGAGGCGGCGCGGGTTCTGCCGGTTGTCGAGGCGCTCGCGGGGCGGGTCGATACGCCGCTCTCGGTCGATACGTACAGGCCCGAGACGGCCCGCCGATGCCTGGATGCCGGAGCGGCAATCGTCAACGACATCCGCGGCATGACCGACCCGGCGATGGCGGCGGCGGCCGCCGAGACGGGCGCTGCCGTCGTTGTCATGCACATGCGCGGCGAGCCGCGGACGATGCAGCAGGACACCGCCTATGGCGATGTCGTCGCGGAAGTCCGCGAGTTCCTTTTGCGGCAGGCCGCCGCCGCGCGCGCGGCCGGAGTTGCCGAAATCGCCATCGATCCGGGCATCGGCTTCGGCAAGACCGCCGGGCAGAATTTCGCAATTCTGGCCAGGCTGCGCGAGTTCCTGACGCCGGACTACCCGCTGCTGATCGGCCCTTCGCGAAAATCGTTCCTGGGCAGTCTGCCGAGCCGCCTGCCGGTCGAGGAGCGTCTGGAGGGAACGCTCGCCGCCGTTGCCGCCGCCGCGCTCGGCGGCGCGAAGATCGTCCGCGTACACGACGTCAAGCCTTGCCGCCGCGTGCTCGAAACGGTCGATGCGATTCGCGGAGCAAGCGATGACCGATAAAATCCTGATGCCTGCAATTCCGCTTCCGGCGCGGGTCGGCTGCAGCGCTGAAGAACGCCGAACTGCGCAGCAAATCCTGGTGGATCTGGAGCTCTGCCTGGACGTTGCACAAGCCGCGGCAACCGATTCGATCGACGCGGCAGTGGACTACGTCGCCGTCAGAGCCGCCGTCGAAGAGGTCTGCGCGGCAAAAGCGTACCGCCTCATCGAAACCGTCGCCGAGCGGATCGCCGCGAAGCTGCTGGCCGATTTCCGCGTCGATGCGGTCATGGTGCGCGTGCGCAAGCCCTCGGCGCTGGCGCGGTTCGGGGCGCCGTGGGCGGCCGTGGAAATCAGGCGAAGCCGCAATGCCTGACGCCTGGCTCGGCCTCGGCTCGAACCTCGGCGACAAACGCGGCAACCTGCGCGCGGCGCTCGCCGCGCTTGCCGACCGGGGGACAATCGCCGCGGTCTCACCGCTGTATGCCACCGAGCCGGTGGGACCCGTCGAGCAGGACTGGTTCCTGAATGCCTGCGCGCACATCGAAACCGGTCTCGGCGCAGTGGAAATGCTCGGCGTCATCGCAGGCATCGAAAGCAATCTGGGCCGCGAGCGAAAGATACCGAACGGCCCGCGGACGATCGACATCGATTTGCTCTTGTACGCTGACCTGGTAGTCGAATCCGCCGCGTTGACCGTGCCGCACCCGCGCCTGCATCTCCGGCGGTTCGTGCTCGAGCCGTTGGCGGCCATCGCGCCGGATCTGATGCATCCCCGCTTGCGGAAGTCCATCGCAGACCTGCTGAAAGAGCAGCCCCCATCCCCCGCCGTGCGGCTCGCTCGCGGCGGCGTTTGGCTGCCCTGATGCGGCCGCACCGCTCAAATCATGCGCTCCAGCACGCGCCGGAGTTTCTCGCGGGCGGCCTCGGCCTGCGCTCCGCCGCTGCCGGGGGGGATCGGGCGCTGCTCCAGAACGTCCTCGGCGATATCGAACAACTCGCCTTCCCGATAAAGCTTGTAGCGTCGGTCGCGGGCCCAGCGGTCGAGCTTGGTATAGGCTTCCTTGCTCCAGCCCGGCCGCGGATCGTGATGCGCCAGCACCCACTCGCGCGGGGCGCCCCGCTCGCCGCGCAGTTGAGGCGCGAACGAAACGCCGTCCATAATGCGTTCCCGAGGCGGCGTCATCGCGCACAACTCCGCCAACGTCGGAATGAAATCGGTGGAATCGACCAGGTCGCCGCTCACGGCAGGCTCGACGGCGCCCGGCCAATTGGCGATCAGCGGCACGTGCGTCCCGGCGTCGGTCGGCAATCCCTTGCCGCCGTCGACGATGCGGTCGCCCATCTTGGAGCGGACGCCGCGGGGCGTTCCGTTATCGCTAAAGAACAGGACCAGCGTATTCTCGCGCAAGCCCAACTCGTCCAACCGGTCGACGATCCGCCCGACGACTTCGTCCATGTACTCGACCATGCCGCCGAAATGCTTTGCGGCGTTCGATTCGAAGCGGTCGCCGCGCGCCCATGCCTCGCTGCGGGGCGTCGGGTTGAACGGTCCGTGCGTCAGCGCCATCGGATAGTAAACGAAAAAAGGCTCGTCCTTGCACCGCCCGATGAAGTCGTTGATGCGTTGGGCGTAGAGGTCCGGCCCGTATTTTCCTGCGGTATCTTGCAGGTACTCGCCGTTATCGAGAATCTTCGGATCGGCGTACCGCGAGCCCTTGTCTTCGGTGTGCTCGGCATGCCACAGGAAATACTCGTCGAACCCGGCGTCCTCGGCGCGCATACCCTTGCCGCGCCACTCGGGCTCGAAATCGGGAGGATTGTAGCTGTAAAGCTGCCACTTGCCCGCAATGCAGGTCTTGTAACCGGCCGCGCGCATCATGTGGCCGAATGTCGTTTCGTCCGGCGGAAGCACGCCGAACGCCTGCCAGTTGCGGAAATTGTATTGCCCCGTCATGAGCTGCAAGCGGGTCGGCGTGCAAAGCGGCTGCGAGTACGCATGGTCGAAACGGATGCCGGTCCGCGCCAACTCGTCGAGTCGGGGCGTCTTGTATGACGTTCCGCCGTAACAGCCCAGGCACTCGTAACCCAGATCGTCGGCCATGATGAGCACGACGTTCGGCCGGCGCGCGCGCGCCGGTCCGCCGGAACCGCCGCCGCAGGCGCTTGCGGCAACCGCTGCCGCCGTCCCCGAACGCAAAAGAAACTCCCGGCGGTCGATCGGTTTCATGGCTTCCCTGACAGCCTAACGCATGCTCGACCGGGCGGGGCCGCCGCGCCGCCCCGTCCGCGCCCGTGCGGCGGGATGGTCATGAATGGCATACTGATTGGCGCGCCGGAGCAACGCCGGCGGCATCGGCTCAACGTCGGAGACCCGCAACGCCCAAGGAGGAAAACATCTTGCGTCATTCGAAAACGACCCATGACCAGCGCCCGCGCCGCGCTTTGACGATTGCGGCGGTTCTGCTCGGCGCATCGGCCGCCTGCGCCCCGCAGCCGTCGGGCGACGCGGCGCGTCCGAACGTGATCGTCATCCTCACCGACGACCAGGGTTACGGAGATCTTTCCGTCCACGGCAACCCGATCCTGAAGACCCCCAACCTGGACCGACTCCACGGCGAGAGCGTGAGGCTGACCGATTTCCATGTCGCGCCGGTCTGCACGCCGACCCGCGGCGAGTTGATGACCGGCCTCTACGCCCTGCGCAACAAGGCGGGCATGGTGCCGGCGGGGCGCAACCTGATGAGGCGCGACGTGCGGACCATGCCGGAGATTTTCGCCGCGAACGGATACGCCACAGGACTTTTCGGCAAGTGGCACCTCGGCGACACCTACCCGCATCGGCCCTTGGACCGCGGCTTCCAGAACGCCGTATGGCACAAGGGCTGGGGGCTGGCTTCGGAGATCGAGTACGACAACGACTATCACTACACGCGCTACATAGACCAGGAAGAAATCCGCTACTCTGACCGCTTCTGCGCCAATCTCTGGTTCGACAAGGCGATGGAATGGATGGGCCGGCAGGCCGCAGCCGATCAACCGTTCTTCACCTATCTCGCCTTGAACACGCCCCACTACCCATTCGACGCGATCCCCCGAGATTTCGCGCTCTACGGGAACGCGGTCGCGGATCCCCTGGTGGCGCACTTCCTGGCCTTGATCCACAACATCGACGAAAACTTCGCGCGACTCGACAATTGGCTGGAGGAGGAGGGACTCAAAGACAATACGCTGCTCATCCTCATGAACGACAACGGTACGGCCAACGGCGAAACGGTGTTCAATGCCGGGATGCGCGGCAAGAAGGGCAGCCCCTACGAAGGCGGGCACCGCGCAATCTGCTTCATGCGCTGGCCGGGCGGCGGCTTGGGAGAGCCGCGCGATATCGGTTACGCGGCGCACGTCACGGATATCCTGCCCACCCTGGCCGACCTGCTCGGCTTCGACAGCGCGGACCTGCCGGAGTTCGACGGGGCGAGCCTGAAGCAAGTCTTGCAAGCGAGCGACGCGAGCGGCCCGGACCGCAAGATCGTCGTGCAGTACGGCGGCCGCATCCGTCCGGCGAAATACGCGGAAAGCAGCGTGATCTGGAACCAATGGAGACTGGTCGGCGAAAACGAGCTTTACGACATCGGCAAGGACCCGGGCCAACGGACCGACGTGGCGGATCGGCACCCCGAAGTCGTCAAAGCCATGCAGGAACGCTATGAGCAGTACTGGGCTTCGATCGCGGCGTCGGTCGAGGAGGTCGAGCCGCTGATCGTGCGCAGCGATCCCGACGTTTTCACCGACCTGACATCCAACAGTTGGATCGAGGTCGATTGCGATAACCGCACCCGCACGGCGGAGGCTTGCGGGCCGCCGCGCGGCGGCGTGTGGCAAATCGAGGTGGAGCAAGACGGAGAGTATGCGCTCGCGTTGAGCCGCTGGCCGTTCCACTTGGAGCGCGACCTGACCGTGCAAGGCCCGCCCGCCACGATCGGCGGCAAAGCGATAGCCGTCGGCAAGGCGCTGCCGATCGCCGCGGCGCAATTGAGCGTGAACGGCGCGGCGCCCGTCAGCGAGCAATCCGCCGAGGGCGCCGCTTCCATCGACTTCAAGATCCAGCTCAAGAGCGGACGCAACACGCTGCAAGGCTGGTTCAGAGATCGTTCCGGCCGCGACCTGGCGGGCGCCTATTACGGCAGGATCCGCGCCAAGCGCTGAGGGCGTCCGGTTTTTAATCGCCGGCGGCGCGCTGCCGCTGCAGCGCCGGTTGCGGCACGGCGGGCGCTTGCGCTTTGCGGCCGCCGTACAGCCGGCGGAAGAAGCCGCGGACGTCTTCCAGAATCAGATAGCTCGCCGGCGCCGGCGTGATCAGCGTCGCGAAGAGCACGCCGGAAGCCGGCGCCCGTAGTCGCACCGCAAGCAGCCGGAACCACCACTACAGGCGCCCGCGACAAACGCCCCAACACCATCCCCGAGCGCAAAAGAAGCTCCTTGTGGTCGATCAATCTCGTGCGTACCCTGACAGACCTAACGTGCGCGCTCCCCTGCGGCTGCCGAATTTGCCGTTCCTCACAAGGCGCGTTCACATCCGGTCGGGTCGCTCGCGCCAACCTGAGGCATCCGCGAGTTCCTGAGCGTGGCGCTTTTGTTCTTCTCTGTCTTCGGCCGCGAGGTCGGGCAGGATGATATCCGCATGATATGAATTGTAGAGTTGCGGGGTGGCCGCTACCCTCCTGTTGCTCGTTCCCGCATCCTCGGCGGTCACGGCGGCCCAACCGTGGAACTCATGACCGCGGGCGGCCGCTCTTTTTTCGGCAATCGACACCGCTTTTTTCTCTGGAGCGATGGTAAGCCTGTCCACGGATATCTTCGTATGCCCTTCCTGAATCAGAAACGCATTCACGGGAATCCGGCCGCGCCGCGCCCGCTTCACATGTCGCGTAGAGAACACACTGCGCCCGAGTTCTTCATTGGGCGCCGGATCACCGGAAACCGTCATACGGCTCGATTCTCTTTTACCGTTCCAGATCGGTCAGAGCTTCTCGCAGAAAACCGTCGGGAAGCGTGTTGGCCGTAGAATACCGCGCCCGTCGATGGTTTCCGTTCATGTTTACCAGGCACAGTGCGCCTCCGTCTGAAGCGCAAAGCAACAAAACCGACCTTCCGCGCCCGCTGGGCGCGTCAATCGCGATCTCCCCGTCCGGTGTCGGATAAACCTCGAACCGTCGCGGAGCAATTGCGTACATAGCTCTCAACAAGCGTCCGGCGTTCGCCAACGCAATATCGGATGGTAACGGGAATCCCTCTTCATGCGCCTCAATTTTCACTTCCTCAAGATCGCGCAGGGCGTCGTTCAGCAGAAAACGATAGCTCGTCACATGACCGGCAACCGGTGTTTCATAAAGATCCCTTAATGAAATGACAGCACTGGAAGGCATCCAGTCGGAGATGTCTTGTGAAGATGTCTCCTGTACATCATCTTCCAGAAATACAGTCATCCTTCCCATCTGATCGCGATGAAAACGGACGGCGAATTTTCTGTCGGCAGGGTTATATGCAAACCTATTCCAGACACTTGCTTCGATGGGAAATTCCTGAACATTTCCTATACCCGACCGGCTACTGACCGTTGCGGTTTCCTGACCGGATTCAGTGGAGAGTTGGATGGGAGGCATCATGGTCGGAATCTCCGGGAGTCGAACTTATCTACAAGAGAATGAAAATCCGCCAAGTCTTCTCTCCAAGACTCAAGGATGGAAGACAACTTGGCGACACGCTGCTGTTGATTGACTTCTCGTATATCGCGATGGATGTTGGCCTGAAACATCATTACCGAGGCTTCGCTACCGCCTTCTTCCTGCGTTCGTGCGTTACTGATATCCAGAGCAATCATTCTGTCTTCATAGCGGTACGCCGCCTTCAAGAGAATTTCCGGAACGACAGCTCTGAACGAAGCCCATGAACCTCCCTCAATCAGCGCATTCGACACTTTTTCCCGCGCTGTGCCGGACGACTCCCTAATCCCCTTGGGATTGATGCCGACTGCGTTGCACGAGACCTGCGGCGCCTTCTCCAAATAGCGCTTCGCGGTTTCCACGCACCGGATGTCTTCCTCGGCCAGAGGGGATCCGGTTTGTTCGAATATCATGCGCTCCGGTAGGGCCTTTACCGCAAGACCACCCTTGAAGATCGCTTGCGAGAAAGCAAGGGTCGTTATAGGCGGCTCTTGGACGGGCAGGTTGGCGTCGACAATTGCGTTGTAGCGCAGAAAATCAGGATTGACGATCGACGGATCGTTCGATTTCACAACCAGAACAACGGAGAACTCAACGAGATCGATACCTCGATCCACAGTGCCCTTCTCCGGCGTTTTCTTCCGGCTCACGCCCGACATGCTTAATATGCGGACAACTACAACCTAGATCGCTCAATGCATCGTACCATGAACGATGATGGCTTTGCGCAACGATCAAACTGCTCTCAATCGCCGGCGGCGCGCTGCCGCTGCAGCGCCGGTTGCGGCACGGCGGGCGCTTGCGCTTTGCGGCCGCCGTACAGCCAGCGGAAGAAGCCGCGGACGTCTTCCAGAATCAGATAGCTCGCCGGCACCAGCACCAGCGTGATCAGCGTCGCGAAGAGCACGCCGGAAGCCAGCGCGACCGCCATCGGAATCATGAACTGCGCTTGCAGGCTTTTCTCCAGGATCAACGGCGTGACTCCGGCCGCGGTCGTTAGCGAAGTCAGCAGGATCGGCCGGAAACGCGCTGCGCCGGCGGCGCGCACCGCTTCACCCAGCGACCCGAAACGGCTCGCATAGGCATTGATGAAGTTGACCAGCACCAATCCGTCGTTGACCACCACGCCGGCCAACGCGACCATGCCGCACATCGACAGGAAACTAACGGGCATGCCAAAGAGCAAGTGCCCCCAAACCGCGCCCACCATGCCGAAAGGCACCGCGCCCAGCACGATCAACGGCTGGATATAGCTTTTCAAGGGAATCGCCAACAGCGCGAACATGACGAACATCGCCGCCCCGAATCCCTTTTGCAGCCCCGCCATCGATTCCGAGAAGTCGGCTTCGTCCCCTTCGAAGCTGTAGCGGATATCCGGGTACTGCGTCATCAGTTGCGGGAGGAAGTCCGTATCCAGACTCGCGATGACCTCGCCGCCCGTTACGATGGATTCGTCGACTTCGGCCTGGACGTTGATCGAACGGTTGCGGTCCACGCGGGTGATCGTTGCGAATCCGCGCCCCATGCCGGCGACGGCAACGGTGGAAAACGGGGCCTCGTCGCCGTTGGGCGTGCGGATGCGCATCCGTTCGAGGTCTCCGATCGAGCGGCGCGCCTGCTCCGGATAGCGCACCATGACGCGGATGTCGTCGCGGCCCCGCTGGATGCGCTGCGCCTCTTCGCCGAAGAAGCCCTGCCGGACCTGGCGTCCGAGGTCTTGCAAGGTCAAGCCCAGCGCCTCGCCCTTGGAAGTGATGGCCAGCTTGACCTCGGGCTTGCCGCCGCGGAAGGAGTCGGTGATATCGACAACACCGGGGTATTCGGCCAATTTCGCCTTGATCAGAGCGGCAGCTTCCTGCACGCGGCCCAGGTCGCGGCCGGTCAATTGAATGTCGATCGCCTTGCCCCCGCCGATCATGTCAGAAGTGATGCTCAACTCCACTGCGCCGGGAACCTGGCCGATTTTCCGGCGCCAGCGCTCGGCGATCTCGGCCGCCGTGATGGTGCGGGTTTCCGACGGCGCCAACTCGATATTGACTTCCCCCAGGTGAGAGCCGATAAAACTCGCTCCGCCCGCGCCCGGGCCGCTCTGCACGATGCGGAAGGGGTGCTCGCCGACCGACGCCAGAATGTGCCTGAACTCGTCCCGTCCGCGTTCGGCTTCGAGCTCCTCGCGAAGCTCGGCCGCCGCGCGCTCAATCTGGGCGACGCCCGCGGCCGTGGTCTCGGCCGCCGCCTCCTGCGGCATGGTCAGAAAGGCGACCGTATTGTCGGATTCGACTATCGGGAAAAGCACCAGCTTGACGATGCCGCCGCCAATCAGGCCCGCGGTCACCAGCACCGAAGTCAGAGCCAGCGAGAGCGTCACGTAGCGCCATTCGAGCGCAACTTCGAGCAGCGGCCGGTAAACGCGCCGGATGAACCATTCCAGACCGTTGGAAAAGAAGTCGAAAAAACCGTTCCAGGCCCGAATCAGGATGTTGGGATTCTCGCGTTTCTTTTTCTCGCGGTAGTGCGAGAGATGCGCCGGCAGGACAAGCTTCGACTCGACCAGCGAAAAGAACAACGTAGGCAGAATGATCAGCGGGAAGACGCGCATGATCTTGCCCATCATTCCCGAGACGAAAAGCATCGGAGAAAAAGCGGCCATCGTCGTCAGGACGCCGAAAACAACCGGAACGGCAACCTCCCGGGCGCCTCGAATCGCCGCGTTCAACCCTTCTTTTTCGCGCTCCTGGGTAGTGAAGATGTTTTCGCCGACAACGATCGCGTCATCGACCACTATGCCCAGCACGAGGATGAACGAGAACAGCGACATCATGTTGATCGACACGTCGAACACGGGCATCACCGCCAGCGCACCGAGGAATGAGATCGGAATGCCGATCGTGACCCAGAGGGCCAACCGCAGCCGCAAGAAAAGCGCCAGGAAAACGAACACCAGCAGCAACCCGCCGGCGGCGTTCTTGATGAGCAGGTTGATGCGGCCCCGCAGTATCCTGGCGTTGTCTTGCCAAGTCGTCAAGGTAATGCCGCCAGGCATCGCCGAACGGGCCTGCTCGACGTAGCGGTACACGACGTCGGCGACTTCGATCGCGCTCTGATCGCCGACGCGGAACACCTGAACCATAACCGTCGGCTCGCCGTCCATCTTGGCGGACTGGTCAGTGTCTTCGAATCCGTCGATGACTTGCGCGACGTCGCGAAGAAATATCTTCGTTCCGTCGGGGCGGGCGACCAGCGGCAACGCCTCGTACTCGAGCCCGGTATATGCCTGCCCCTTGGTGCGCAAGAGGATTTCCCCCGTCTCGGTTTCGACCGAGCCTCCGGGCAGGTCGATGGAGGAGCGGCGCACCGCGTTGGCCACGGCGTCGAAGGTGAGCCCCCAGCGGCGCAGCGCTTCCTCCGAAACCTCGATCGAAATTTCGTAGGGCGGAACGTTCGACAGCTCGGCCTGGGAGATCTCGGGCAGCGCGGTCAACTCGTCGCGCACCCGTTCTCCGAGGCGCTTGAGCGTCAGGCGGTCGGCGTCGCCGGAAATCGAAATGTTGATTACTTGAAACCGTGAAGTCAGCTCCTGCGTGACCGGGCGCTCGGTTTCTTCGGGAAAAGTGTCGATCGCGTCAACGCGCGCCTTGACGTCTTCGAGCACTTCGCGGACATCGTATTCCGGCAGAACTTCGATGCGCACGCTTCCCCTGCCCTCGCCGGCGGTCGAAGTCATCTTCTTGATGCCGTCGATGCCTTGCACGGCTTCTTCGATGCGCACGCAGACCGCTTCTTCGACTTCTTCCGGCGCGGCGCCGCGGTAAACGACCTCGACCGTAATCATGTCGAGTGAAAATTCCGGAAAAACCTCTTTCTTGAGGTCGGTGAGCGTAATCGCCCCGGCGGCGACGATGACGAACATCACCAGGTTGGCGACGACGCGGTTGCGGGCGAACCAGGAAATGAGAGAGTTCATGACCGCTCGCTTTCACTGATGCGGACCTTCATCCCGTTGACGGCGGCTTCGATATTCGAGACACAGACGCGATCGCCGGGTTCGAGTCCGCCGCGCACCAGCGCCCGGTCGCGGTCGAGGCGGAAAATATCGACCTCGCGGTAGTAGAGTCGGTTTGTGCTGTCCACGACCAAGACCCGGGAGTCGCCGCGCAGCGCCGTTCGCGGAAGCCGCACGATATTGCTCACCCGGCGGCCGTCGATCTCGGCTTCGACGAACATGCCGACGGCCAACGGCGGACGGCGCGCATCGCGGCCGGGGGCGTAAGGGTCTTCGACCTGGGCGATGGCATGCACCATGCGCGTCGCCGGGTCGATTTCGCCTTCGGTGCGCACGATGCGGCCGCGCCATTTGTGCTCGCGCCCGGCGAAGCGCGCAGTCAGGGTAACGGCCGGCCCGCGGGCGCTTTCAGCGGCGCCGCGGTAGGCCAGGGGCAGGTTGACGAACTCGAGCTCGGCGTCGGGGATGGGCAGCTTCACTTCGGCGAGATCGACGGAATAGAGCGTCGCCACCGGGGCGCCGCGCTGCACGAATTGACCGACGTCAACCTGCTTCGAGCGAACGCGGCCGGCGTACGGCGCGCGGACGACTGTCCGCTCGAGGTCGAACTTCGCCTGCGCCAAGGCTGCTTCGGCCGAGGCGAGCGCAGCCAGGGCTTCGGCGATCTGCGGCTCGCGCACGACCAGCGGATTCGGTTCTCCTTGACCCAAAGCCCGCCACTCCTTGCGCGCCACTTCGGCTTCTTGCCGCTCGGTCGCCAAGCGCAATTTCGCCTGCGCGATGGCGGCATTGGCGCGGATGACCGCCAAGTCGTATTCGCGGGCCTCGATCTTGAGCAGCGCCTCGCCTTCCTCGAAAAACCCGCCGGCGGCGAGCGACGGCGAAACTTCGACCACGCGGCCGGCGACCTCGGGGACGAGTTGCGATTCGGTTCGCGGCGCCACCGTGCCTTCGGCGCGGACCTTCAGAGAGAGCGTTTCCGGCTCGACCGTGATCACGCGCACCAGCAACGGGGGAATCTCGACCGGCTTCGTTTCCGGCTCCGCGCGGGCCTCGATCATGGCGACGGTCGCAAAGACGCCGAGACCCAGCACGGCCAGCGGAAGAGCAATCATCAGAATGCGGCGTAAAATTTGCATGACAATCCGTTATGCGGCAGGAACGCCCGCGCCGGCCGCAGCCGGAGGCGCCGCGGCGAATCCGCCGCCCAAGGCAAGGTGTAAATCGACTCGATTGTCGAGGCGGGCGCGTCTGACGGTCAACAAGGCGCTTTCCGAATCGAGAGCCGTGCGCTGCGCGGAAAGCACGGTAATGATGTCGGACAGTCCCGCGCGGTAACGTTGCTCGGCCAAGTCGCGGGCGGCCAGAGCGTTGCGGGTCGCCGACTCGAGAGCCTGCTTGCGTGCGGCCAGGATCGCTTCGGCGGCCAGAGCCGTTTCGACCTCGCGGTAGGCCGCGAGGATGCGGCTTTCGTAATTCGCCGCGGCTTCCATCGCGCGCGCCTCGTTCGCCAGCACGCCGGCTTTGAGCCGGCCGTTGTTGAAAATCGGCATGACTACGTTTGTGACGTAGTTCCAAACCTGAACGTTGGGATTGAGCAGATCGACGAGCTTGTTGCTGGCAGTGCCCAGCCCCGAGGTCAAGGCGAAACTCGGGCGCAGCGCGGCCTTCGCTTCGACAATGCGGGCGTCCGCCGCCAGCAGAGCGCGCTCGGCGGAGATCAGGTCGGGCCGGCGGTGGACCAGCTCGGACGGCAGCCCCGCCGGAATCCGCCGCGGCGCTTCGGGCAGGTCTTCCGCCAGGACATGCTCGCCCGCCGGATATCGACCGGCGAGCGTCTCAAGCTGCCGCACGAAAGCGTCGCGCTGCTGTTCGCGCTGCTGCACCAGCGCCTGCGCGCGGTCGATTTCGCTCAACGCCAAGCGCAGGTCGAGCGAAGGACGGATGCCCGCGCGGTAACGCGCCCGCACGCGTTCGGCGGATGTTTCGTAACTGACGAGGGACGCCTTGGCGAGGCCGACTTGACGCTCGGCTTCGATCGCCGCAAACCAGGCTTTGGCAACCTGAGCGGTCAGCGACAGCCGAGCGCCCGCGAGATCGGCCTCGCGGCTTTCCAGATTGGCCGCCGCAGCGAGCTTGCCGGCCTCGATGCGTTTCCAGATATCGGCTTCCCAGGTCAGATTCAACGACAATCCCGTGTTCGTGTTGGTGGCGCTCAGAACCTTGCCGGCGAGCCCCGGGAAGGGCAATCCGACGAAGTTCTGGCGCTGGCGGGAGCGGTTGGCGCCGAGGCTCAGTTCGGGCAGTCCGGCGGCGGCGGCGATGCGCGTTTCCTGACGCGCCGCGGCGATGCGGGCCGCAGCCGCGCGGAGATCGGAATTCTTCGTCAACGCCTCGCCGATCGCCAAGTCGAGCCCGCGGTCGCCGAAATAGGCCCACCAGTCGACGTCCGCGGCGGCCGCATCGACCGCGCCGCTCTTCCAGGCCTGCGGGGCTTCGACCGTGAACTGCCGCGCCGGGCGCGGCACGGATTGCGAGCACCCCAGGAAAAGGACGGCCGCGGCCGGCAGGATTGCGCGGTATCTCATCGCACTCCCCCGCCGGCGCCGTTCGCCGCCGAAGCGTTCATCCCCGCGGAGGCGAAGCGCACCATGGCGTCGATGGTTTCTTCCACGCGGGTAGGGTCGCAAAGCCCCTGAGTCCAGCGGCGGATGCGGTCGCTGTCCATCATCGTATGCGCCATCGCGCCGA
The DNA here is from genome assembly GCA_958295955.1 of uncultured Bryobacterales bacterium. Taxonomy (GTDB): domain Bacteria; phylum Acidobacteriota; class Terriglobia; order Bryobacterales; family UBA6623; genus CATQHP01. The sequence goes on from OY282420.1 coordinate 1,464,180, forward strand.
CTGCGAAGTGAACCCGCCAGCGCAGTTCCTTTTCGGGAAGGTGGGGCGCCGCGCGCCGGAACGCGCGGTTCATGCGCTGCACGAGCTCGGCGAACTCTTCCTCGAATACGGCTTCGAGATAATCCGCCTGCTCGGCGTAAAAACGGCCGCACAGACGCATGAACCGCCGCCCCCGCCGGGGATCTTGCGACAGTTGAATCGCCGGGGCGAACATCGCGTAAAAAATGCGGTCGACCGGCAAGGGGCCGTCGCCGGCCTCGCTCTCAGCCGCATCGAGCAGGGCGATCCGCTCGCGGTTGACCGCGGCGATGCGGCGCACGAACACGGCCTTGACCAGGGCCTCCTTGGAACCGAAATGATAGTGAACGGAGGCCAGGTTGACGGCAGCCGCCTGCGTGATGGCGCGCAGCGATACGCCGTCAATGCCCTGCTCGACAAGAAGCTCTTCGGCCGTGTCGAGGATTTGCTCTTTGGTTGCGGCGGCCATCGGCGGCGTTTCTGATTCAAACGTATGTTTGAATTCTAAGCCCGAACCCGGAATGAGTCAAGCTTGAAAGCAAGAATTCTTGCAAGCGATTCCGCCGGTCTCCGTTGGGGTAGAATACGATTTGCGGGACGTTCGCTTCCCGCTCATGCTTTCAAGGAGACATGGAGGTACTCACATGATTCGAATTTTGCTCATGGTTACGGTGATTTGCTTGGCGTTCGGCTGTGGCGGCGCGCCCGAAGCGACGATGGAGGAACCGGCTGCGGAGGCGTCCGCCGAGACGAGCGCCATGACCTACGTGGGCTGGTTGGCCGACGCGAAGTGCGCGAATGCAGGCAAGGCGGCGACCGACGAGCACGCCGGCTGCGCGCAGAAGTGCATCGAGGGCGGCGAGTCCATCGTGCTCGTGGCCGAAGAAGGCGGTAATGTCTATATGCTGGACGACCAGGAAGCGGCGAAGCCCCATGCGGGGCACAAGGTGACCGTGTCCGGCATGCTCGACGGCGATACCATCGCGGTTGCGTCCATCTCGATGTAGCCGTTAAAAATGGATTGCTCGGCCGTCCAGGTCGAGGGCGGTCTCCTTGAGCGTTTCGGCCAGTGTGGGGTGCGCGTGGCTCGAACGCGCCACGTCTTCCGCGCTCGCTCCGAATTCGATGGCGACGGCGGCCTCGGCGATGAGGTCGCCGGCTCGCGGGCCGATGACGTGTACGCCGAGCAGGCGGTCGGTCTCGGCGTCGGCGAGCATTTTTACAAACCCGTCCACGGCGCCCAGCGAGCGCGCCCGGCCGTTGGCGCGGAAGGGGAACTTGCCCTTGCGGAAGGCGATGCCGGCCGCGGCGAGTTGCTCCTCGGTCTTGCCCACGGCGGCGACTTCCGGGTGGGTATAGCAAACTCCCGGAATGGCGTCGTAGTTGACATGGCCGTAGCCGGTGACGATGCGCTCGACACAGGCGATGCCTTCTTCTTCGGCCTTGTGAGCCAGCATCGGCCCGACGATGACGTCGCCGATGGCGAAGACGCCCGGCACGGACGTTTGGTAGCGATCGTCGACGGGGATGCGGCCTTGCGCATCGGTGGCGATACCCAGCGCTTCGAGCCCCAACCCGGCGGTATTGGGCCGGCGGCCGACCGCTACCAGAACGCGGTCGGCGGAGAGCGGCTCCTCGCCGTCGATGGCGACGATGCAGCGGTCCCCTTCGACCCGCGCGCCGGTTACCCGGCAGCCGAGCCGGAAGCGAAACCCCTGCTTGGTAAAGAGCTTTTGGGCTTCGGCGGCGATCTCGCGATCCATTCCGGGCAAGATGCGGTCGAGGTACTCGAGCACCGTGACGCGGGCGCCCAGTCTGCGCCAGACGGAACCCATCTCGAGGCCGATATAGCCTGCGCCGATCACGATCAGGCGTTCGGGCACGGCGGGGTAGGCCAGCGCTTCAGTTGACGTGCCGATGCGGTCGCCGTCGAACTCGACTCCGGGCAGGGCGGCGGTTTCGCTTCCCGTAGCAATGACGATGCGCTCCGCTTCGACCGCGGTCGATCCTCCTGCGGCGTCGATGACGACCCGGCCCGGCGCTTGCAAACGCGCATGGCCCCGGTAGCGCGTGATCTTGTTCTTGTGGAACAGCGCGGCGACGCCGCCGGTGAGAGTTTTGACCACGCGGTCTTTCCGCGCGAGCATTTTCTCCAGGTCGAGCGCGACGCCGGAGACAGCAACGCCGTGTACGCCGAGCCCGCTTTGCGCATGCGCGTACTGCTCGCTCGATTCAAGCAGGGCCTTGCTGGGAATACAGCCGATGCGCAGACACGTGCCGCCAAGCTCCCGGACCTTTTCGACGCAGGCCGTATCGAGGCCGAGCTGCGCCGCGCGGATGGCCGCGACGTAGCCGCCGGGGCCGGCGCCGATTACAAGCAAGTCATGTTTTGCGTCCGGCATGGGATTGCTTGTCCGCGAGGGGTTGTCCGCAGTCAAATCTCGAGCAGAATGCGCGGCGGGTCTTCGATCGTTTCCTTGACGTGCTTGAGAAAAGTGACCGCTTCGCGGCCGTCGATCAGGCGATGGTCGTAGGTCAGGGCGAGATACATCATCGGGCGGGCGGCGATTTGGCCGCCGCGGACGACTGCGCGCTGCTCGATGGCGTGCATGCCCAGGATGGCGCTTTGCGGCGAGTTGACGATCGGCATTGAGAGCATGGAGCCGTAGATGCCGCCGTTGCTGATGGTGAAGGTGCCTCCCTGAAGCTCTGAAAGCTCGATGCGGTTCTGCTTGGCGCGCGCGCCGAAGTCGGCGACCGCTTTCTCGATCTCGGCGAAGCTGCGCGATTGGGCGTTGCGGATGACCGGCACGACCAAACCCCGGCCGCCGCCCACGGCGATGCCGACGTCGCAGTAGTTGCGGTAAACGATATCGCTGCCGCGGATCATCGCATTGACCGCAGGAACCGCTTGCAGCGCTTGCACGCAGGCTTTCACGAAAAACGACATGAAGCCGAGCTTGATGCCGTGGGTTTCGAGGAACCGTTCCCTATGCCTGGCGCGCAACTCGATCACCGCCGACATGTCCGCTTCGTTGAACGTCGTGAGCAGGGCGGCGTTTTGCTGCGCCTGCACCAGGTTGCGCGCGACCGCTTTGCGCAAAGGCGTCATGGAGACGACCTGCTCTGCGCGATCGCCGGCGGCCGGCGGCGCGGCGGCGGGCGGCGCAGTGGCGGGAGGCGGCGCAGTGGCGGGAGGCGGCGCAGTGGCGGGAGGCGGCGCAGTGGCGGGAGGCGGCGCAGTGGCGGGAGGCGGCGCAGTGGCGGGAGGAGCCGAGGCGGGAGGCGGCGCGGGCGGCGACGGGGGGGGCGGCGCCGAGCGCTTCGCGACTGCGCGCGCAGCGTCTTCCTTGAGCACGCGCCCGCCCGGGCCGGTTGCTTCGACTTCCGCCGCAGGCACGCCCCCTTGCGCCAGCACGCGTTTCGCAGCCGGCATGACGCGCGGCTCCGCGGCCGGCGCCGGCGGGGAAACGGGCGGCGGCTTCCCGGTTGCCGGGGCGCGGTCTCCGGCGCTCTCTGCAATGACCGCGACGACGTCGCCGATCACCGCGGCCGCCCCGGTCGCCAATCGAATTTCCTGCAGAATCCCCGCCGCGGGCGCGGGCAACTCCATCGCCGCCTTATCCGTTTCGATCTCGACCAGCGTCTCGTCGATTTCCACGCGGTCGCCGACGTTCTTGCGCCACTCGCCGACTTGCACTTCGACGATCGATTCGCCCGCTTGCGGGATGGTTACTTCTACCGGCATCGCATTTCCTTGTAGCGCACGATTCTCAGTGTCAAGAGCCGTCCGGCGCGAACGCCTCGTCGATCAGTTGCTGCTGCTCCATCTTGTGGCTGCCCGCGGACCCCGTCGCCGGACTCGCCGAGGCGTGGCGGAAGACTCCCGCAAACGGCCGCCCGTCCGGCAGCTTGTGGAGAAAGCGCGCCCGCAGGTACAACCAGGCACCCATATTCTCGGGCTCTTCCTGAACCCAAACGGCAGGCGCATTGGCGGGAAACGGAGCCAGCGCTTCGCTGAGGGCATAGCCGCTCAGCGGATAGAGTTGCTCGAATCGAACGAGCGCGGCATCCTCGAAGCCGCCGCTCTCCTTGGCCGCGAGCAGATCGTAATAGACCTTGCCCGAGCACAGGATCAATTTCTTCACCGCCCGCGGATTTTCGACCGGATCGACAAGAATTCTGCGGAAGACGCCCCCGCTCAACTCGTCCAGAGCGGACTTGACCCGCGGATGGCGCAACAGACTCTTGGGACTCATCACCACCAGCGGCTTGCGCCAGGGACGCACAACCTGCCGCCGCAGCACGTGAAAGATCTGCGCCGGCGTAGTCGGGTTGACGACCTGCATGTTGTCTTCGGCGGCCAGTTGCAAAAACCGTTCCAGGCGGGCGCTCGAATGCTCGGGACCCTGGCCTTCGAAACCGTGCGGCAGAAGCATGACGAGACCGCTCAGCCGCCCCCATTTGTCCTCGCCGCTGGCGATGAACTGATCGACGATGACTTGCGCGGCGTTGACGAAATCGCCGAACTGCGCCTCCCATACGATCAAGCCGTCGGGCCAGTCGAGGCTGTAGCCCCACTCGAAGCCCAGCACGCCGGCCTCGGACAGCGGGCTGTTGTGAATTTCGAATTCGGCTTGGCGCGGCGACAGGTTCCGCAGCGGCACGTAGGGTTTGCCGCTCTGCGTGTCACGGAGCACCGCGTGCCGGTGGCTGAAGGTGCCGCGCTCGCAATCTTGCCCGGTGATGCGCACTTTGATCCCGTCGGTCAGGATCGAGGCGAAAGCCAATGCTTCCGCCGCGGCCCAATCGAGAGCGCACTCCCCCCTGGACATGGCCTCGCGGCTCTTGAGAATTTTTTCGATGCGGCGGTCGGCCTGAAAGTCTTGCGGCTTCGCTCCGAGCTTCATCAGCAGGACGCGCAGGCGCTTGTCTTCGACGCCCGTATCCACGTCGGCAATGCTCGCGTCCGCTCCTCCCTGGTAGCCGCTCCAGTGGCTGGTGCGGCGTCCTCCGGAACCGATATAGCCTTCGCTGCGCGCCGCCGAAAGCTCCTGCTCGAGCTGGCTGCGGCGCTCGGCGGCGATGCGGCGGGCTTCCTCCTCGGTCACTTCTCCCTGGCTGAGCAAGCGCTCGAGATAGCCCTCATGCACCGATTTGCGTTGGGCGATGGCGCGCACCATCAGCGGCTGAGTGAAACTCGGCTCGTCGCTTTCGTTGTGTCCGTGCCGGCGGTAGCCGTACATGTCGATGACCGCGTCGCGATGAAAGGTATTGCGAAAGTCGATCGCCAGACGGACCACCTGGGCGACCGATTCGGGGTCTTCGCCGTTCACGTGGAAAATCGGGATTTGCAGCATCTTGGCGATTCCCGACGCATACGTCGTGGAACGGCCCTGCTCCGGCCGGGTGGTGAAGCCGATCTGATTGTTGGCCACGATATGCACCGTGCCGCCGACGGTATAACCCGACAACTCGCTCAGATTGAGGGTCTCCTGGACGACGCCTTGGCCGGCAAACGCAGCGTCGCCATGAATCAACATCAGCAGTCCCTGCTTGCGGCGGCGTTGGTAATAGCGGTCTTGCTTGGCGCGCATACGGCCCATCGCAACCGGGTTGACGAACTCGAGATGGCTGGGGTTGAAGCACAACGCCAGATGGACTTTGTTGCCCTTGGCGGTGATCCAGTCGCTGCGGTAGCCGAGATGATATTTCACATCGCCGCGGCCGTGATGGCGCTCGCGGTCCGCGTCGTCGAATTCTCTGAATATCTCCTGCGCGCTCTTGCCCAGAATGTTGACGAGCATGTTCAGGCGGCCCCGGTGAGGCATGCCGAGGACGACTTGATCGACGCCTTGGTCGCCGGCCCGCTCGATAGCCAGATCGAGCAGCGGAATGAGGCTTTCGCAGCCTTCCAGCGAAAAACTCTTGGCGCCGACGTATTTCTTTTGCAGGAACTCTTCGAAAATCACGGCGTCGGTCAGCCGCGTCAAAATGCGCAACTGGCGTTTGCGGCTGAGTTGCAGCCGATTGGCCGACCCTTCCATGCGTTTCTGCAGCCACTCGCGGACCGCCATATCATCGATGTGCATGAACTGCACGCCGATCGAGCGGCAGTAGGTCTCGCGCAGGCGGTCGATCACGGCGCCCACGTTCGGAGCGGCCCAGCCGGTCAGGGAGTTGGCGGAAACGGGGCGCTCCCGATGCTCCGCCGTCAGGCCGAAATACTCGGGGTCGAGTTCGGGCGGGGAAGGCCGCGGCAGGCCCAGCGGGTCGAGGTCGGCGGCCATGTGCCCGCGCACGCGGTAGGCGCGCACCAGCTTGTCGATGCAGTGCTGCAATCCTGCCGCATCGGCGATCATGGCCTCGGTAAGCTCGTAGGCGTGCAGGAGCTTTTCGGCGCGGTCCAGCGCTGTCGCCTCGTTTTCCGCAGAGCCGGCCGCCGCCGGGGGCTTCGCCGTTTCCGCTGTTGGGGTCTCGGCCGGCGGGGCGTCCGTCGGCAGATCGTCGCTGCCCGCGCGGCGCTCCGGCAATCGTTCGAAGTAGTCCCGCCATTCCGCGGTAACCGAGTTCGGGTCGCGCAGATAGTCTTCGTAAAGACTCTCGGCGAACGCCAGGGAAATGTCGCTCGGTCGTTCCGACTGCTCGTTCATGGCGGCTTTCTTGCGCGCTGCCTTACCCCTGCGGCGGACGTGGAGGTCTCTTCCATCTAAACACCGTGGACCACGGGCGTCAAGGGATTCGAGACACAGACAGGGCCGAACATGCGATAAACGAGAGCATGAGCAACGATGTTTGGGAACGACTTACATCCGGCGGCCTGTTTGTGATCGCGGGTCCCTGCGTGATCGAATCGGGCGGTCATGCCCTGAAGCTCGGTAGGGCGGTTGCCGCGGCCGCGGCGGCGGCCGGGCTTCCGGCGGTATTCAAGGCATCGTTCGACAAGGCAAACCGTACGCGCGTAGATGCGTTCCGCGGACCGGGACTGCAAGAGGGGCTGCGCATACTGAGCGCGGTGAAACGCGAGACCGGGCTGCCCGTGCTGACCGACGTTCACGAGACGCAGCAGGTCGCAGCCGCGGCCGAGGTCTGCGACGTCGTGCAGATTCCGGCCTTTCTCTGCCGCCAGACCGATCTGCTCGTTGCCGCCGGCAAGAGCGGCCGGATCGTCAATATCAAGAAGGGGCAGTTCCTCGCGCCGGAGGACATGCGTTACGCCGCCGGCAAGGCCGCTTCGACGGGGAATGGAAAAATCCTGCTCACCGAACGCGGCAGCAGCTTCGGCTACCGCAATCTCGTGGTGGACTTCCGCGGGCCGGCAACGATGCGGAAGTTGGGTTATCCGGTGGTGCTCGATGTCACCCACAGCGTGCAATTGCCCGGCGCTCAAGGCGGCGCCGGCGGCGGACAGCCCGAGTTCATCGAGCCGCTGGCGCGCGCCGGCGTAGCCGTCGGGGTGGACGGCCTGTTCTGCGAAGTACACGATGCGCCCGCAACCGCCAAATCGGACGGCGCGAACGCCTTGCGTCTGGAATTGCTGCCCGCGCTGCTCGAGCGGCTGGCGGAACTGCGCCGATTGACGTCAAGCTGGGAGCGGCGCGGCGGCTAAAGCGCATAGTGCGCGGGCCTGTCGCCGCGCTTCGTGGGCTTGCGGCCGCCGGAGGGGACGATCAGGGACGCGACGATCGTCGCGGCGGCGCGGGCGAAGGCGGAGCATCCGTTTCAGTAGGTAAAACGGCGCTTCGGCCAGGCCCAGGCGCCTACCGCGGCTTGGCCAAGAACAGGGAGCGGATCGGTCTGCCGTTGGGCTGCGCCAAGCGCAGCCCAAGACCGTCTGCGCGGGGCGGCAAGAGCGGAAAACGGAGAGCGCGCCGCCCGCGCCCGGTCAACGGCATAACGCGTGGAGCGGGTTTTGCCGTTGACCGCGCGGAGCTCTTCCGCAGTCATCCCGCGGCGCCCGTCACTCCACGGCAATAGTGAAGCCGGGTTGGCTCGCTTTGCCGCCTATGGAGATGATCACCTCCGCGGCGGCGGACGGCTCGATGCCTGCGGGAACTTCGACCAGCAGCAGGTTCACCGCCGCCAGCATCGGCGCCAAGCCCGAGAACAGCACGCCGTCCGCGGCGACCTCCACGCCGCCGATGCTGACTCGCGGGCGCTCCGTCGTGCGCCGCAGCGCTATGTTCGACCCGTCGGCCAAGCAGACCCCGTCCGGCGCGCACGAGTTCTCCCCGTCGGCCAACGGCGGGTCCACCGGCCCCAGCCCCGTGGCGTAAATCTCCAGCACGTCCCCGGCCCGCGCCGGACGGCTTTGTCCGACCACGCCGCGCGGCGCCGCGAGAGTTCCCACCCCCGCCAGCAGCACTGCCGCCTGGGCCGTTGCCGCGCCCGGCACCATGAACACGCCCGGCGCATAGGCGGCTATCCAGAAACGCCGCGGATAACTGCTGCCCTCGGCCGTCTCCACCACCACCGTCGCCAAAGCGGTTCCGCCCGCCTCGAGCGCCTCCCTGCCCAACAGCGAGGGCAACTGCGCTTCGATGCGCTGCGGGCCCACAGAGAGCAGCCGCGCTTGCAGGCCGTCGAACTGCACGGTGACCCCGCCCAAGCTCGCCGGCAGCGGGAAACCTTGCGCCGCATACGCTTCTCCGTCGGTGAAATTCTTGCCCCGGACCACCACCAGCGAACCCGCCGCCAGCGGCAGCAACCGCGGGCCGAACAGCCGCCGCTCGCCGAAAGCGCTCAGCACCGCCGCGTTGACCACGCCGTGCTGCGACACCGTCGGACCCGCGGCCGGCTGCACGGTCAAGGCGATCCGCACCCGCGCCGTCAACCGCTCCCCGGAGCGCACGTACAGAAGCGCCTCGCGCCGCCCTACGCGCAGCCCCGCAGGATCCACCGTGACCGTAACCACCGTTTCTTCGTCCTCCTCCAGGCTGCCGCTCGCCGGCTCGACGGCGATCCAACGCTGCGCGGGCTGCACGCGGAAATCCACATCGCCGTTCTCGGCGTACAAGACGACCTCCTGCGTTGCCGGCGCGTCGTCTTGCCGCAGCACGAAGGCCAACCCCAAGGTTCGCGCGAGCGCCGCCGGTTCCGGCGCGGGCCCCTCCCCCGCGGGCGGCGGCGCGGGCGGCCCCACCTTGCGGATGCGGCTATTGCCCCATTCGGCGATGTACAAGTTGCCCGAACCGTCCATCACCACGTCTCGGGGGCGGTTCAGTCGCGCCGCCGCGGCCGGGCCGCCGTCCCCGCCGTAGGCGCGCGTCCCGGTTCCCACCACCGTGGTGATGACCCCCGCAGCGTTCACCTTGCGGATGCGGTTGTTGTTGAAATCGGCGACGTACAGGTTGCCCGCTCCGTCCGCGGCCACGCCATGGGGGGAGTCCAGTTGCGCCGCCGTGGCCTGGCCGCCGTCCCCGCCGTAGTCGGCCGCCCCGTTACCCGCCACGGTGGAGATCACCCCCGCGGAGTTCACCTTGCGGATGCGGTTGTTGTTCCCATCGGCGATGTACAGGTTGCCCGCGCCGTCCGCCGCCACGCCGGTGGGGGAGCTCAGTTGCGCCGCCGCGGCCTGGCCGCCGTCCCCGCCGTAGCCGGCCGCCCCGTTGCCCGCCACGGTGGAGATATTCCCCGCGGCGTTCATCTTGCGGATGCGGTGGTTTCCGTAATCGGCGATGTACAGGTTGCCCGCGCCGTCCAGCGCCAGGTCATAGGGGTAGTCCAGTCGCGCATTCACGGCCGCGCCGCCGTCCCCGCCGTAACCGCGCGTCCCGGTTCCCGCCACCGTGGAGATATCCCCCGCGGCGTCCACCTTGCGGATGCGGTGGTTGTGGAAATCGGCGATGTACAGGTTGCCCGCGCCGTCCGCCGCCACGCCGAAGGGTAATTGCAGTTGCGCATCCACGGCCGCGCCGCCGTCCCCGCCGGAGCCGCGCGTCCCGTTGCCCGCCACCGTAGAGATCACTCCCGCGGAGTTCACCTTGCGGATGCGGTGGCTGCCCGTATCGGCGATGTACAGGTTGCCCGCGCCGTCCAGCGCCACGCCATAGGGGTCGCTCACTTGCGCATCCACGGCTGGGCCGCCGTCCCCGCCGAAGGTGGCTATCCCGGTTCCCGCCACCGTCTCGATGATCCAGTCATCTGCGGACTGCGCCCCGGCAACTGTCGCCGACAGCGCGGCGAGGAGCAGTGAAGAGTGGAAATAGCAAGACCGCCTGTGCGGGGGGGGGGGGGGCAAGAGCGGGTAACTTGAAGCAGCGAAGAGATACAACGAAAGTCTGAACAAGTGTGGAACAGGTCACTACAGGACTCCTCTGGCGTAGGTTTTGATTGGTTTGGATTTTGACCTTGGGCTCAGGAATGATGAGCCGGCGGACATTGCGGATCTGAAGCACGCGGCCAACAATCGCCGCGCGCGCAAACGGTCACCTCGATCGGACGGCTGAAATTGATGATGTATCCGCCGTTCAGCGGGTCATGGCGCATGGGCTGCACCTCGCCAGACGACGAAATCGCCCGCGAGAGCAGCGCATGCTTGCCTTCGGCGGAGACTTCCCAACAGGCTCTCCAGGTCGTCCAACAATACGGTTCCTGCGGGCCGGTCAACTCGACGCGGCGCCAGGAGCATCCTCCGTCGCAACTGAATTCGACGGCGGCCACCGTCTCGCTGCCCGCCCAGGCGATGCCTTCGACGTAATGGCGCCCCGCCTTGAGCGTCTCGGCATGGACGGGCCGGATGATTTCAGACTTGGGCCGCATGGCGGCGACGATTTCGCAGCTCTTGCCGAAGCTCGAATGGCGCTCGACCGTGTATTTCACCGTTTGGAAATAGCCGTCGAAAGGCCGGTCGATGAATGCCGCGCCGGCGAGCCATTTGACCGAGGCGACGCCGTACCATCCGGGCATGATGAGCCGGGCCGGGCGGCCGTGCCCCGGCGTCAGCGGCTCTCCGTTCATGCGCAGCGCCACGACCGTGTCCGGGTGCAGCGCCACGTCCAGCGGCAGGCTGCGGGCGAACGAAATCTCTCCCTCGACGCCGCCTTCCCGCCCCTGGTCGGCGCCTTGGAAGACTATTTCAAGCGCGCGCTCGTCGATTTGCCGGTTCTCGACCAAGTCGCGGAACGAGACGCCCGACCACTCGGCGTTGCCCACCGCCCCGCGGCCCCACTGCACGCCGGCCGCCCGTTGCTCCAGATACGAGCGGCCGTTGCCGGCGCATTCCAACGTGGCGAAAACGCTGCGCTGCGGCATGGCGTCCAACTCGTCCCAGCGGAACTCGGCCGCGCTGTCGATGCAGCCGGTCAGCCGCAGGCGCCAAGCGGCCAAGTCGATTTGCGGTACGGCGAAATGGTTGCGTACGAAAAAAGATTCCGTCGGGGTAATCCAACCGCGTTGGGCGTCCAGCGGCGTTTCGCTGTTTTCGGGCGCTGTGGTGACGATTTTGCGCGGGCTGTCGGCCGGCGGCGGAACGGGGTTAGCGGGAGCAACGCTGGACATGGCCGCATTGTGCCATGCGCAAATCACCTTTGCAAGCGTTTATCTCCTTTTTTTTCAACAATTTAAACCCTATCTCGCCGATCGGGATAGTAGCTTTTCAACCGTCCTTTACCGATCGGAATAGTCGACTTTCAACCGCCCCCAAGTTGGCGGGGAGAGATGCGTATCGGGCGGCAGCGGCAGCTTGACGGGCCGCCTTTCCGCGAACGACAGATACGCGGCCTGGACGACTTCGAGCGCCTTGCAGCCGTCGTCTCCGCCGGCCATTGGCGGGTTCTCGCCGCGAACCGCGCCGAAAAAGTTGCGGAACTGTTCTTCGAACGTGCGCCGGCGCGGCGGCCAGATATTCACCCAGCCGGGGTCGAGGTCGCCCCACCAGCGCGCCGGCCGGGTCCAGGACAAGATCTCGGGCGGCAGCGCCTCCGCCGGGTCGTCTTCCAGAAAGATAGACAGCGGGGCGGATTGGAACGGCGCGGCGATGAACGCGCTTGCGCCCAGCACGGCCTTGGTTCCGAACCACATCGAGGGCGAGACGAAGGCGCGGGAGAAACGATGCCAGCTCAGCGAACCGACCGCGCCGGATTGCATCTTCAACATGAGGACTACGCTGTCGTCCATGCCGTGCGTTTCCAGAACGGACGCCATCTCGACATAGACTTCGGCAACGTCGCCGAGCAGGGCGCGGGTTTCGTCGATACGGTGCTGGCCGACGTCGATCAGGGTGAATCCCCCGCCCTGCTTCGCGTTGAAGCGGTAGTTGCCCAAGCCGCCGGGGATGACCTCGAACGGCTCGCTGACGACTCCGTTGAAGGCATGCACGCTGCCCAGCAGTCCGGCGTCGAGCAGCGTCTTGACGCAGTTGTGCTCGGCGCTGAAGCGGTGGTGAAACCCGAGCTGCAAGACGCGCCCGGCCTGAGCCGCGGCCCGGCTCATGGCCTGCGCGTCGGCAAGCTTCAGGGCGATGGGCTTCTCGCACAAGACGTGGCGGCCGGCGGCGAAAGCGCACTCGACCTGCTCGCGGTGAAAAGCATTGGGAGAAGCGACGAGGACGGCTTCGACGCCGTCGGCGCGAATCGCCTCTTCCATCGAAGACGCCGTCAGGGCGATGTCGAAGTCGTCCGCCGCTTTGCGCGCGGCGTCCCGGCAGGGATCGAAAATGCTGACCGCCCTGCCCCCGGCGGCGGCAAGCGCGGGGAGGTGGCGGGCGGCGGCGACCGCTCCCGCGCCGAGAACCGCGAGTCCGATTGCGGGTTTTTCCATGGCGCGGGAAGCGGCTAGAGATTCGCCAAGTCGGGGTGCTCTGCGGCCCACTCCATGAACTCTTCGACCGTGTAGAAGGTTTCGTGTTTATAGAGGCGCCCGTCGTCTTCGAGCGGCGCGGTCCAGTCGTAATCCCAGGAATCGCCGACTTTTTCCATCCAGGCGGCGATCTTCGCTTCGAGTTCGGCGCGGATTGCCGCCGCCGCGGGGTCGGCGGCCAGATTGTCGAGCTGGTGCGGGTCCGCCTGCAGATCGTAGAGCACCCAGGGCTCGTCTTTCTTGCGGGCGTACATGTAGCGTTCGGTGCGCACGCCGCGCCAGCCGAACTCGACTCCGCCGGCGTGGAACGGCCCGAATATCTGGAAATAAACGCTCTCGGGGCCGCTTTCCGCCTCGCCCCGGATGACGGGCGAGAGGTCCGCTCCCTGCATGTCAGCAGGCGCGTCGAGGCCGCACAGCGACAGCAGGGTCGGGGCGATATCGACGTGGGAAAAAAGGGCGTCGGAGGCGCGACCGGGCGCGGTCTCGGGGCAGCGCACGATTCCGGGAACGCGGATCGACTCTTCCCAGGGCTTGCGCTTGAGCCGCATTCCGTGCGACCCCAGCATGTCGCCGTGGTCGGAAGAGACGAGGACCACCGTGTTGCCGCGCAGACCGAGACGGTCGAGCTCGCCGAGGATGCGGCCCACTTGGTCGTCGACGGCGGTGACCATCGCGTAGTAAGCGGCGATTTCATTGCGTCCCGGCGTCGCGGCGTAAGGATTCGGTTCGAGATCGCGGTCGGAAGCATCGCCGTCGAAGTTCGGGCGCAGCGTAATTTCCTGCGGGTCGTACATCTGCATATAGCGATCCGGCGCGAGGTACGGATCGTGAGGCGGCCCCATTTGCACGGTCAGGAAAAACGGCCGCCGATCGGCGGCGGACTCCCGCAGGAACTCGATGCCGAGATCGACCCAGGCTTCGGGCTCGAACGTCTCGATAGGAATCGGCTCGTCGGCGTCGCGAAAATAATGCGTGTCGAAGTGCGCGTGGCTGACCTGGTTGGCCGCCCAGAACTCGAAGCCTTGGCGCCGCTCTCCCGGCGGAACCCAGCCGGGTTGCCGCTTGCCGCCGTCCAGGTGCCACTTGCCGATGAATCCGGTGCGGTAGCCGGCCTCGCGGTACAACTCGGCCAGCGTCGTCTCCGACTCTCGCAGCCGGAGGTCGTTGGCGATCATGCCGTTCGCATGGGCATACTTGCCGGTGAGGATGTTCGCCCGGGCCGGGCAGCAAACCGGCGTGTTGGCGAAGTGGTTGCGGAACAGCAAGCCCTCGGCGGCCAATTTGTCGAGATGGGGCGTTTTCACGTCCGGGTTGCCCATGCAGCCCATCGCCTGAGCGCGCATCTGGTCGGGAAACAGGAACAGCACGTTCAGCGGCTGCGCGCCTTCGCCGGGCGGCGGCGCGGAAGCGCACCCCCAAGCGCTCAGGGCGGCGGTGGAAGAAGCAATGAAATCGCGGCGCGAGAGCATCGGCCTGACGATGATAGCGCACGCTGCCGGTACGCGCCGCCTCGGCTACGACCCGGCGGATTTCGGCGTCAGCAGCCAGATCAGCGTTCCGCGCGGCGTCGGCGACAAGCAGGGGATATCGATAGACGCCAGAGCCGACTTCTTCATGGGCGCCGCGCCGCCCCGCGCTCCGAGCAGCCAAGCCGCGAGATCGCCGAGCAACGGATTGTGGCCGACGACCATGAGCTCGTTGACGTGCGGGTAGCCTCGGATTTCCTCCCACAACTCGAAAACATTGGCGTAGGGCGCGAGCCGCTCGGTCTCGATCGGCGCTTCCGCGAGAGACAACGCTTCCTGCGCGATCTGCGCCGTCGCGGCGGCGCGGGGGTAGGGGCTTGTCAGGATGACGGCAGGCCGTACGCCGGCTTGACGCGCCCGCGCCAGCACGCGGCGGGTTTTCCCGCGGCCTTCGTCGGTAAGCCTGCGGGACTCGTCGGATTGCCCGGCCGCGGCATCCTCGGCTATGCCGTGGCGCAGAATGTAGAGCCTCACTGTTTAGTGTTTAGCTGCGGTAGCGGTACACGATGCGGCCGCGGGTGAGATCGTAAGGCGACAACTCGACGTTGACGCGGTCGCCGGTGAGGATGCGGATGCGGTGCTTGCGCAGCTTCCCGGCGATTTGGGCGAGCACTTTGTGCTTGTCTTCCAACTCGACGCTGAAAATGCCGCCGGGATGCTTTTCGACGATCGTTCCGGTGACCTCGATTCCTTCTTCTTTTGCCATTCAACCTCGCGAAGCTTCGCTCATAGGATTCGTTAACAGTATCGCAGAAGTTTTTCGGGGGAGCAATCGGGCCGACTGCCGCCGGCCGGCGAGTCGTGGATAGCGGATAGCAAGACTGCTGCGCCGCTCACGGCGCTTCGCCCCCCGTCAGCAGCGTTTTCCAGGCTTTGGCGAAAGGCGCAAGGTCGGGCCAATCGCCGTTCAGGGTTTCCAGAAACGCCTTGATGTCGGCTAACTCCTCGGGCGTCATGCCGAGCGGGTCGAGTTCCGTTTCGCCCAGCGCGCCTTCCCTGGGTTCGTTGTAGAACTCCAGAACTTCGTCGAGGGTGGCGAATCGACCGTCGTGCATGAAGGGCTCGCGGGTTTTCCAGTTGCGCAGCGACGGCGTTTTGAAAGCGCCCAGGTCGTAGTCGTCCCCGGAGACGGCGGAGCGGCCGGGGTCCGCGGCCGTGCCGGTTCCGACATTGTGAAAATCGCCGTCGGTGAAGTTGCGTCCGATGTGGCATGTCGCGCATTGGCCGCGGGTAAAAAAGATCATCCGGCCCCGTTCCTGCGACGCGTTGAACACCGACCGGTCGCCGGCGAGCCAGGCATCGTACAAAGCGGGGCCGGTGGTCAGCTTGCGTTCGAAGGCGGCGATTGCGCCGGCGATATCGTCGATGCCGATCGCCTTTACGCCCGCTTTTGCGAAGGCTTGCCGGTAGGTCTTGTCCGCGTTGAGCCGTTGCGCGGCTTCCGCGTGGCTGAGGTCCATCTCGATAGGGTTTTCGATGGGGCCTTTGGCCTGTTCTTCGAGCGAGGCGGCGCGGCCGTCCCAAAAGAAATACTCGGCCGCGCCCAGATTAACGACGGTAGGCGCCTGCCGCGGCAAGACGTCGCCGTACGCGCCCTTGCCCAACGGCGTCCCGGATTCATAGCCTTTCTCCGGGATGTGGCAGGTTGCGCAAGAGGTGTTCTGCGGCTTCGACAGGATCGGGTCGAAGAACAGCTTCCAGCCGATGGCTTCGCGGGGAGTAACCGCCTCGGCCGCGAAGACGGCCGCCGGCGGCAGCAGAAAAACGAAAACGACCCGGCTAATCATCGAGCGCGACGCCCCAGGGCATTTCGCCCGTCGGCAGTTTTCCGATTTCCTTGAGCGCGAGCGTGTCGATTACGGAAAGATTCGAGTCGAGGCCGTTGGCCGCGTAGAGCCGGGTTCCGTCGCGTGACAACGCCAGCCCCCAGACGCGGCTGCCGGCCGGCACGACGGCTTCGATGGCGAGCGTGTCGGGGTTCAGGACGGCGATGGCGTTGCCTCTGCCCAAGGAGACGTACAGGCGCTTGCCGTCGGGACTCAGAAGGATGCCCTTGGGCTTGACGCGGCGGTTGATTTCACGCCGCAGGCGCTTGTTGACGGCGGCGATCTTGTTCGTCGCGCGGTCGACTTTGGCGACTTCGCCGGCCACCTCGGAGGTGACCCAGAAATACTTGCCGTCGGGGCTGAAGGCCACTTCGCGCGGCCGCGCTCCGACGAGCACGTTGGCCGTGACTTTCTTGTCCGCCGCCGAGATGACATGCACCATGTTGGTGGATTCGCTGGTCACGAGCACCTGTTTGCCGTCGGGGCCGATGCCGACGCCTTCGGGCTCGATGCCGACTTCGATCTCGGCCAGAATTTTGCCGGAATCGGGGTCGAGCGCGGTGGCTGAGCCGGCGTCTTCGTTCGAGAGATAAATCGTGCCGTCGCCGTGAACGGCGAATGCCTCGGGATCGGACCCCGCCGGGATTTTTTTGACGACATCGAGCGAGCGGGTATCGACAACGGCGATGGCGTTCTCGTTGCCCAGGGCGACATAGACGCGGCTGCGGTCCGGCGACAGCCCGATGCCCCGAGGCCGGTCGCCGACGGCAACGGTCTTTTCGACCTTGCCCGTGCGGCTGTCGATTACGGTCAGCGAGTCGCCGGCCTCGTTGCTGACGAACAGGCGGTGAGTGGGCTCGGCGCACAGGCCGGCGGCGGCTAGAAAAAGAGCGGAAAATTTCATCGTGTTACTCACAGGAAGTCGCCCCCAAGCTATCGAGATCGGACGCGACGCCGCGCACCGGAGCTTCACCCAAAAGCTTGCCGTCGGCCGAGACGATGACGAGCGGCTGGCGAAGTTGGCCGTTCTTGCGGAAGCTATGCGGGTCGCCTTTCTGGCCGTCGAACTCGTCTTCTTTGAGCAATTGCAGCAGCTTCGCGGAATCGGCGCCGGGATTGCGCATCAGCGTGTCGGCGACCGCGCGCGCGGCAAACCAGCCAGCCCAGGCGTACTCGTCCATCGGCTCGCCGAATCTTTTGGTGTAGCGCTTGTTGAGGTCGCGCGCGGAGAATTTGACGGCGGCGGGGCTCCAGCCGCCGGCCGAAACGCCGGCCGCGGCGGGGTCTTTCCGTTTCCATTGGGCCGCGGCGTCCCGCTTCATCCTGTCGCTGGGGATAACGTGCAGGATATTGTCCGCGCAACGCGCGCGCAAGGCGTCGGCGCCGTCGCTGAGATTGAGCACCGGGCGGCCGTCGGCGGCGGCGCCGATTTTCTCGATGCTGCCGGGCTTGTCGGCGAAGACGGCAACGGCGCCGCCGGCGGCAAGCGTAAAGGTCGTGTCCAGGAACTTGCCCTGAACGTTCGCTTCCTCGATGCCCAGTTGCAGCCCCTTCCAGGCGGAACCGCCTTCCGCGCCGACATATTGGAAGCGGAACTCCGCCGCCGACAGACAACAGACGATCATCGCCGCCGGCAAGCCTCTGATTGCAATACCCATGCAGGAATGATTTTACAACGGGCGGACAGTCCGCGGGCGAACGGTCATTGCGGCGGGGGGCCGTACGCGGGCGGTTTTGCGGCAAGCACTTTGCCCAACTCGCCGGCGGCGAAACGGAGCCCGATGTAGAACGGCCCGAAAGCGGCATAGACGGCGCTGGCCTCGTCGAAACGCATCTCGTAGATGAGTTGCTTGAACACCTTGGGATCGTCAGCGAAGAGATCGACCGCCCATTCCCAGTCGTCGAAACCGATGGAGCCCGAGATGATCTGCTTGACGCGGCCGGCGTAGCCGCGTCCGATCATGCCGTGCTCGCGCATCATGTCGCGGCGGCGCTCGATAGGCGCGGCGTACCAGTTCTTGTCCTCGCCGCGCTTTTTGTCCATCGGGTAAAAGCAGAGATAGCGGTGCGCAGGAACGCGCGGGTAGAGCCGCGGGGCCATGGCCTCGGCCTGTTCGGCCATGCGCTCTTTGACGCGGGCGTTCCATTCTTCGTCGTGGGGGCGGACGCCCGCTTCGTGCAACGATTCGTAAAGCTTGACGGTCGAATCGTAGAGGCCCAACTCCACGATCGAGACGTAGGAACCAGCGGGCTCCAGGTAATCGCTGAGCGCCAGCGAGGCGATTTTCAACTCCGCTTCGTTGAGCCCCTCGAAATTCTTGCGGAAATGCGGGATCAGCAGATCGCCCTTGTGGCCGAGTTGCGCGAACAGCGCGCTGCCGCCCTCGGGATGCGCTTCCATCTCGGCAAAAACCGCCGCGGCTTCGGCGGCGATCTCTGCCTGCTCGGCCGCGTCCAGAGCGCGCCAGGACGCCCGGCGTATGCGGAACATCTGGTGCAGCAGGGCCGAGCCGTCGAGCGTCAGAGGATGCGGCGGCATCTTCGCCGGCTTCTCGGGAAGCGGCGGGCGGCCGTGGGAATGCGCGTGTTCAGGGTTCATTGCCGGCGCCCGGGCGGGCAATTTCAACTTTAGCAGCCCACGGTGAAAGTCACCCGGACGGCAAACGGCTACTCCGCGCCCGGCGCATGCCGCGTCGTTGCCCGCCAGATGTTTTCGCCCTGCATGTCGACGACGCCGCGCCGCAGCAGGTCTCTGAGCACGACGGAGCGCTTGCCCGCGCTGTAATGCCCGTCGAACTCGACGGTGCCGATTGGGGTTTCGCGCGGGGCGATGCGGTAGAGGGGAACGATTCTGCGGCCCATCGCCGCGGCCGCCTGCTCGGATTGCGCCTTGGCGGTCTTGTCCGGAGGCGGCTTGGCCTGCCCCAGACTTTCCGGGTGCTGCGCCAGAAAGCGGTTCCAGGCTGCGGTGCGGCGGACGTCTTCCACCGTTGCCCGGTCGAGCACGGCCGTGAAGGTCTTGAGCGCGGCCTGGAACAGGCTGTATTCCGCTTTGCCGCGCTCGTCGCTTTCCATCGGATCGTGCTGTTCCAGAGGATGCATCTCGAGCGAAATGACATGGGTTGCGCCGGCGTCGATGGCGATGTGAATCGGGCTGTTGTCGAGGACGCCGCCGTCCACGAAGCAATGGCTCACATCGCGGCGGCTGCTTGCGCCGTATATGCCGATGCGTTGCGTGGGGAAGGCGCCGGGGACGGCCGAAGAGGCGACCACGGTTTTGAGCAGATCTTCGGACTGGGCGAACAATGCGTTTTCGTGCTCGCGGTATTCCTTGGCGCCGTCCGTGTCGGAGTCGAACTGTACCGCCATCCATTCGCGTTCGATGAGCCTGGAATAAGTCTCCGGGCGGACGAGCGTGAAAAGACATTCGCGGCCGGCGCTGATGTCGGTGGCCGTGACGATGAACTCGGGCAATGCGCCGCGCCGTGCATACCACTCCGCAACCAACTCGCGGCTCAACACGCGCGCGCGGTCGACCGTCTGCTCGCGCGGCCAGAATCGGGGTTCGGTCAGGTCGCCGTTCGGTCCCGTATTGGCCAGCAGCCGCAGCAGCGGCATGTCGCTGAAGAGACTGCCGCCGAATTCGCGGAACAAAAACCACGCCAGAACAACGAGAACAACCAGGGCGCCCAATCCCAGGACGGAAAAGTGCAGGGCGTATTGCGCGAGGAAGCCGGGGTCTCCCGGGCGCAGGAAAGCCGTTCCGTCCAACCCCGAGGCTAAAAACAGGAAGACGAACAAATAGGGGTTGACGAGCAGGAGCAGCAACAGAAAAAAAACGCCGAGGGCCAACCTTCTCTTGCCGGCGCCGATGCCTCTCGACACGAGCGCGATCAGCCAGGAGCGCCTGCCGACCACCCAGCGCGACGCTTTGCCGTCACGGTCGAGATACGACCAGACCGATGCGATATAGCTCCGAAACGGTTGCTTCATCGCCGGGTCTTCATCGAGTTGCGGGTTTGTTTTGCCGAGCGACTCGACGAAAACCCCATAGCCGTTCACCGCGCCCGAGGAGGTGCCGACGAGAATGTCGACAGCGATGCCCCGTTCGCGGAGCCGGGGCAGGATCGCTTCGAGGGCGCCGGCGCTGTAAACGCCTCCCGCGCCCCCGCCGCTGATGGCCAGGGCGAGCTTGCGCTTGGCGCGGCCGCACGGCTTCAGATCGAGTCCGCCGCCGCCGAAAAGCCCGTGCGCGAACACGATTTCCTGCTCGATGTCGTCGAGCACGCTATCCAGGCTGAGGTAGCGGGGTTCGAGATAGCGGTCTATTTCTTGCCGCGTTGTTTTTTTAGCGTTGCCCATAGAGCAAAAGGCATGGGCGAATGGCCGCCTGAGCTTGCCGCAAGGTAGAAGCCTAAATTATAGAGACGCAAGACGCGCCGCTTGCGCTTCAGCCTGCCGGCGCCGCGCGGCGTGCGATGCGCGGACGGCCGCTTCGGATGGGGTCTCATGGCGGCAACTCTTTCGTGCCTGCCGGTCTGCCGCTTGAGTTCGTCCGGCATCTTGAACGCCCGGGGGATAACGAAAGGATTGCAAAACCGCGGCGGGGAGACTAATATCGTGACAGCTTCGCATGTTTAGCAAGGAGGGAAGCATCATGTCCGGTTCTATGAAACTCACTTTGTTGTTGCTTGCAACGGCGCTCGCTCTGCCGGCGGCCGTGCCGCGGCTGACGGCCGTCGAGCCCGATGCCCTTTCGCCCGGCGCCGAAGCCGTCGCCAAAGGCGTCAACCTCGACAAGAGCAATGTCGGCAAGCTGTTCCTGACCGCCGGCGGGAGCGACGTCGAGCTCGAAATCAAGGAACAGACCGCGGAGTCGATCACCTTTACGGTTCCGGCGAATACGGCGATGAAACGCTATCGGATGATGTTCCTGACGACGGGCGCAGGCGCGGCGTACATGGAGCAGCCGGTCTCGGTGGAGGTGATGGACGAAGCCGCGGCGAAAGCGCGCGCGGAGGAAAACGAGGCCGAGCTCGAAGTGATCGAGGCGGCGCCCGAGGAGCCGAATCCGTAGCCTCGGGCGGGGCCGCGCCGCGAGCTTCAACCCGCGGGCGGGGCCGCGCCCGCGGTCAGGCGGCGCAAGGCCCAGGCCGCGTGCGCGCTCACGACCTCGTCCGGCCAAGCGGCCAGCCGCTCCAAGGCCGGCGTGAAACGTTTGTTGCCGCTGTTGCCCATGACCACGGCGACATTGCGCAGGAATCCCCGATAGCGGCTGCGCGCAATCGGCGAGTTCCCGAACCGCTCGTTGAACTGCCGCTCAGTCAGCGAGGCCAATTCGTCAAGATCGGGCTCGGCGTGGTCCGGTTGGAAGGCGGGATCGACGGTCGTTGCCGCCCGCTCGGAGCGGTTCCAGGGACAGACGTCCTGACAGATGTCGCAGCCAAACAGATGCTTGCCTACCGGCTCGCGGTCGGCTTCGGGGATTTCGCCGCGCAACTCGATCGTCTGGTAGGCAATGCAGCGGGTCGAGTCGAGCGCATGGGAAGGCCCGCCGGGGTCTTCGCTCTCGACAAAGGCGTCGGTGGGGCAGGCGTCGATGCAACGGGTGCAGGAGCCACAGCGAAACGGCGCGGGGTCGTCGGGAGCCAGCCCGAGCGAGGTCAGAATTTCCCCGAGGAATACCCAGGAGCCGATGCGCTCGTTGATCAGGCACGTATTTTTGCCGATCCAGCCGAGTCCGGCGCGATGGGCGTAGGCGCGCTCCAACAGCGGCGAGGTGTCCACGCAGATTTTGAAATCCGCGTCCGCGGCGGTCGCCGCAATTTTTTCGACAAGCTCGCGGAGCCTGGTTTTGAGCGTCCGGTGATAATCCTTGCCCCAGGCGTACCGCGATATCCAGCCGCGGGTCTCGGACTCGAACGCGGTCGAATACGGATGCGGGCTGTTATAGACCTGCCCGACCGCGATCACGGAGCGCGCCGAGGGCAGCAACGACCGCGGGTCCCGGCGCATCTCGCCGCGTCTGCCTTCCAGGTAGCGCATCTTTCCGTGGTAGCCGCGGGCGATCCATTGCGGGTAGAAAAGCGACTCCAGTGTGGGTTCGGCGGAGGCGATGCCGGCCAGCTCGAACCCGCTTTCGCGGGCGAATTGCTTGACCTGCTCGGAGTCGGCCGCGTTGGGCGCGGCGGAGCGCCGGAAACCACTTCCGTTAACCTGCCGAAAATCGCAGTCCAACCTCGATTTCTCCCCTCTCGCCGATTTTCGCTGGCGCCGGCGCAATCTTGCGCCTAAGCTATCAATCGTATAGCGTAGAAAAGTCCGTTCGCCAACCCCACGCATGCGGCGGGCGGCATCCAGCGGGCGGCCAGGGCTGAAGCCGCCGCTCGGACACATTTTGAAAACGAATTTCCGCAGGAGGAAAACTTCATGCATCGACCGGTTAAGTATTTGGAAAAGGGTCTCACGCAATTGGCCAAGGCCGGGTGGCGCGTCGCCCGCAAGCTCGACGCGCAAAAGGAACCCAACAGCGCGTTTACCCCGGCATGGTCTGAGAAACCCATGCTGAAGTCCTGGGAAAAGTCCAAGCCGCCCCTCGGCTGGCCGCGGCAGACCGATTCGCTCTGCCCCAAATGCGTCCGCGAGGCGCGCGAGGTCATCCTCAGCGGCGGAGTGGACTATTCCATTCTCAAAACCGAGAAGGTGGGCGAAGTCAAAGCCACGATTCTCGAGCGCAACAATCAAATCTGGATGGTCAAGGAATGCTCGAAGCACGGCAAGACCGAGGACATCATGGCCATCGATGCGGCATTCCTCGAGCACATCGAATCGCAATTTCCCGGCCGTGATATCCAGGCGCACAACGACGAGAAACTGCACAACCACGGGTCATCGACAGTGAAATACGGCCGCGGCGCGGTGCTGACGGTCGATCTCACCAACCGCTGCAACATGATGTGCGACCCCTGCTTCATGGACGCCAATCAGGTCGGCTTCGTCCACGAGCTCGAATGGGACGAGATCAAGACGATTCTCGACAACGCCATCTCGATCAAGCCGCGCCGTCAGATGTCGGTGCAGTTCTCCGGCGGCGAGCCGACGATGTCTCCTTATTTCCTGAAAGCCGTCAACTACTGCCGGCAAATCGGCTACAACTCGGTACAGGCGGCGACGAACGGCATCGAGTTCGCCAAGTCGAAGGGATTCGCCGAGGCGGCCTCCGACGCGGGCATGCGCTACGCCTATCTGCAATTCGACGGCATTGGCAACGAGCCGAATCAGCACCGCAAGATCGGCAATCTGTTCGACGTCAAGATCAAGGCGATCGAAAACATGCACGACGCCGGCATCGAGATCGTTCTGGTGACAACGCTGGTGAACAACGTCAACAACGAGGAAGTCGGCCCGATCATTCAGTTCGCGCGCGACAACCCCGGGCGTATCGCCTTTATCGCCTTTCAGCCGGTTTCGTTTACCGGCCGCGACGAGGAGATCACCGACGAGCGCCGGATGAAGCAGCGTTATACGCTTTCGCACCTGGCGCACGACGTGCGCAAACAGGTCGGCATCACCGAGCCCACCCGCGACTGGTTCCCGATTTCGGTAATGGGCAGTTTCGTCGACGCCGCCGATCTGGCGCACGGCCCGCAGGCGCAGTGGGGTCAGGTAAGTTGCGGCTGCCATCCGAACTGCGGCGTCGGCACCGCGCTGATGATCAACAAGAAAACGAAGGCCATGGCGCCGGTTCCGGAGTTCATCAACGTTCCGCAGTTCGTGCAGGACATCCGCCGGATCACCGATTCGGGCCGCGGCAAGCCGGCCACGAATCTGCAGATGGGGCTGGCGATCCTCAAGAACTACAACCCGATGAAGGCACCCAAGGACTTTTCGATGTTCGATTTACTGAAGAAATTCGACAAGTCGTTTGCGCTCTCGGGCACGAATTACGGCAAGGGCACGGCGCGCCGCAACGATCCGTGGAACTTCCTCTTCGTCGCGGGTATGTGGTTCCAAGACCTGTTCAACTACGATTTCCGCCGAACGGAGATGTGCGTAATTCCCTACGGCACGCAGGAAGGCGAGATCTCGTTCTGCGCGTACAACACGGGCATCGGCTGGCGCAACATCCTCGAGAAGATGCACATGACGTCCACGCTCTCGAACTGGTATGAGGAGCACGGCCGCCACAAGATTTACGCCGGCGGCAGGAAAGTCGAGGAGATCAAGGGGCTCAGCGACAAGCTGCACATCAACGCCGAGCACGCCGCCCGCGGCGCGCAGAAGATGGCAGGCCCCGCCAACGCCGGCGAAGAAAAGATCGCCGCGCGCAACCGCAAGCTGGCGGAGGCGCAGGCAAGAGGCGAAAAGGTCGATTCCGGCGCGCGCAACAAAATCATGACGGCCGAGGAAGAGGCCCGGCTGATGAAGATGTACCGCGAGCAGGTGCTCAAGGAGCCGGCCGCTCCCGCGCTGGTGCAGATCGCGGGCGGCGGCCTCGAGCAGGCGGCCGAGCGGCAGGCGGAAGAGCAACGGGAACTCGTCGGCGCGTGAGCGGCGGCCGACCTCTTGCAGCGCGGCCGGGGCCGATTTCAAGCCGGTCGTTGCGCATAGATTCGATTTGCGGGGCGGCGATGGGCCGCCGCGTCGAGAGTTTCGCCTAGCCGACCGGCGATATCCGTGTCTGCAAGCATCCAATCAAGGCAGTGCGGCGCTTGGGCAGTGTTCGGAAACGATCGGGAGAATGATCGTAAAGAAAGAATGCGCCTTTACCAGTAACCTGTTTGGGTTATATTGAACTGACCCCTTCGACTGAAGCAGGTATCGAAGTTTGACAACGCCGGTCTCGCAAACATCGACAAAACGGCGTCCGCCGACAAGTACTGTAGGCCGGAGTAGAGCCGTGCAGGCCATTGCTCCTTCCGCAGTAACCGACAGGTGGTCCGACGAGTTCGTATGCGTGCAACGGGGAGACAGTCTCGGTTTCTACAGCGAATGGGAGACCCCGGCGGTTATCGTCTCGGATGGCGGCTACGGCGTGCTTGGGTTTGAAGGGGACACTTCCGATCACCTGGACTTGCCGGACTGGTACCGCCCACACATCGCCGCGTGGTCGCAAAAGGCGAAATCGTCGACAACTCTGTGGTTCTGGAACTCAGAGATTGGTTGGGCTGCCGTTCATCCCGTGTTGGAAACGCATGGTTGGCGTTATGTAAACGCCAACATTTGGAACAAAGGCAAGGGACACATTGCCGGCAACGTGAATACGCGCCGAATCCGGCGTTTTCCCGTTGTCTCCGAGGTATGTGTCCAATACGTCTATGAAGCACGGATTGACGGTCTCGTTTTGAAGGAGTGGCTTTTACGAGAATGGAGGCGTACGGGTTTGCCGGTCCGCAAGGCCAACGAGGCTTGCGGCGTTGCCGACGCCGCCGTGCGGAAGTATCTGGACCAGGGCCATCTTTGGTACTTCCCGCCGCCCGAGATGTTCGCATGCTTGCAGGAGTACGCGAACATCTACGGCGACCCGTCAGGACGGCCGTATTTCTCGATTGACGGAAAACAACCGGGAACGTCTGCACAATGGGCAGCGATGCGCTCGAAGTTCGACTGCCCGCATGGCTTCACCAACGTATGGGACCGGCCGGCGCTTCGCGGACCGGAGCGTTACAAGCTCAATGGGGATTCAGGCAAGGCCATTCATCTGAACCAAAAACCTCTCGACTTGATAAACATGATTATCGGTGCGTCGTCGGATGAAGGCGATGTGGTTTGGGAGCCGTTCGGGGGGTTGTTCACGGCCTGCTTTGCAGCGCGTCTCGCCCGCAGACGCAGCTTTGGCGGGGAGATCGACCCGTCTTATTTTTATTATGGGGTCAGGCGGCTCAAGGAAGAATCTCGCCAGCTCGCTCTTCTCTGATTCCCAATCGCTCTTCAAGCGCCTGCCTGACGGCCTTGTCGGAGCCTTTGAAGAGCAGGCGGCCCCACTTCTCGATGCTCAGTCCGTGGAATTCTCGAGTCAGAACGCCCTGCTTGAAAGCTTCAATGTCACTGTGCCTGATTCGATCCATCTTGGCGAAATTCGTGTCGAGTCGATAAGGGAAAGCTGCGAGCAGCCGGCGTAGCTGAGATTGATATGCAGGGATCGGTTGGTAGCTGCGCCCTTGCGGACCCCATCCGTCAACAAGCTGTTGCGCTTGGGCCAATTGATCCGGCATCCCCTGGAATTTGTAACCGTTGGTGTTGGTTTGTTGGAGGTTGCGCGTGCGCGCAGTTGTATCCTCCGGCTCAATCACCAGATAGTCGGGCGGATTGTGATAGTGATCGTCCCTGGCTCCGGCTACCGATCGACCGGAGACGGTGACGATGTCGATGATGCGCGGCTTGCCGAAAATCAATTGGTCAGGCAGCCAGGCAAGCAGGCAAATATAGGTCTGGTCTTCTGTGAAATGATTCTGGCTGTCCCTGAAGCGCGCAGTTATTTCTGTCGCGAGCGGGAACCACGCTTTGATTTCGAAGCCCGGCGTGGGGGCGACAGTCCCAACGAAAACGGTGTCGGGGAAACCGGGGTCCTGCCGTTTCCAGGTACCCAACGAGCGGTACTCCGGCTGGTTGTTCAAGAACTCAACGGTGCTGAATTCGATCAGATTCCCGAGCAGTGGAGAGAGTTTCGAGACAACCTTTGCAAGGTTGATCGCGGCACCGGGTGAAACCGGCTTGGAAAGCGTCACCAAGTCGAATACATGCCCGGTCAGGCTTTGCAGGTGGGCCGACGCCGTTGCGAGAACTTCCTGAGTGTCCATCAGACGACTTTCGCTTTTGAACCGGCCCCGGGGAACGGCCGATCTTCGATTTCTTGAACGATGCTGCACGCATCGACATCCAAGGTCCGGCAGACCATGACGAATTCGACAACGTCCAACCGGCGCTCCCTGCGCTCGTACTTGGAAACGAACGATTGAGGCTTGCCAAGACGACCGGCCAATTCCTGCTGCGTCATGCCGGCCGCCTTGCGCGCCGCAATCAGCCGCCGCAGTAAAATCTCGTATTCGTTTGTGAAAATGGATTTCAAGCCACTTTCTCGATTGTCAGACTACGCGGAAGATTCTAAAACAGGTTTTTCGATATCCCAACATGGGTTTTCCAGGCACAAACAAAGGGGCCTTTCGGCATTGCAAATCGTGTCGGCCACATACTGCAAAATAGGGCTGACCGGGGTTCTCCATTGAGTTTCCCGACGGGTTATACTTGTGCTGTCCGCTCCAGGAGGAAATTGGAAATGCTGCGCATCTGTCTTTCCGTCTCGATTGCTTTGTTTGCAGCCGCGCAAACGGCGTCCGCCGACCGGCACTTGTTTAACACGGTCAAGCAAAAGCTGGCCCAGGGCAAGCAGGTCGTCGGCGGCACGATCTATACGTCCGACCCCAACGTGTACTGCGCGATGGCTCATGCCGGGTTCGATTTCCTGTGGATCGAGATGCAGCACAGCCCGCTCAATTACGACCAGGTGGCCAAGATGATCTGGGCCTGCAGGGATGCGCCGGCGATCCCCTTCATTCGCATTCCGGACGCTACCGAGGGCGATCTCCAGAAGGCTACGGACATCGGCGCTTTGGGCATTGTCGTGCCGATGGTCGACACGGTCGAGGAGGCCGAGAACGCCGTTCTCTATGCGAAGTATCCTCCGCAGGGCAGACGCAGCCGCGGGGGCGGGCAGTACGGCAAGCTCTGGGGCAACGGGAAATACCGCGAGTTAGCCAACGACAACATGATGATCGTGGTGATGATCGAAAACCCGGCGGGCATCGAGATCGTCGACAAGATCGCCGCCGTGGAAGGGATTGACGTTGTCTTTGCAGCCAGCGGCGATATCGGCAGCTTCACGGGTTACGAACGCTCGGACCCGCGCTACATGAAGTTGATCGAGAGGGTCAAGACGGAAACCTTGAAAGCAGGGAAAATCCTTGCCGGGCCTTCGAGTTGGCGCGACCGCGAAGGCTTCATGTTTTTTCAAGGGCCGTCCGAAGGCAGCCTGATCGCCGCCGGCGCCAAGCTGGAATTGGGCGAAGCTCAGGAAGAGAAGAAAGACGTAGCCACGGGCGACGAAGCCCGTTGAAACGCGTTTCCCTTCACGCCTTGAAAATCAGCAGGAACAGGTAGAGCAGCGGCAGGTACAACACCGAGGCGCGCAGCAAGACGCGCGCCTGCGTTCCGGTTTTCCGGCGGGCCGAGAGGATTCCGTAATAGAGGTAGCCCGCGCTCAACAGGAATGCCGGAACGGCGAACCAGACCGAAGTCATCCCCAGCCAGGCCGGCGCCATGCTGATAGGGATCAGCGCCAGAGAGTAAGCGATGATCTGCCGTCCGGTAGAGGCGCCGTCGGGCTCGATTACCGGCAACATGCGGATTCCGGCGCGCTCGTAGTCTTCGCGGTACATCCAGGCAATGGCGTAGAAGTGCGGGAATTGCCAGAGGAAGAGCACGCCGAAGAGCGCCCAACCCTCGATGCTCAACTCGTTGCGCACCGCGGTCCAGCCGAGCAGCAGAGGGACCGCTCCGGGGAAGGCGCCGAGGAACGTGGACCACCAGACGTGAAACTTGAGCGGGGTGTAAACCAGGTTGTATGCAAGCAGGACAAAGACTCCCAACCAGAAGCTGAGTGCGTTCGTTGCGGCATGGAGGTAGGCCAGTCCGGCCAACGAAAGGCCGATTGAGAACACCAGCGCGGTCGCCGGCTGGATGCGCCCCGCCGGTAACGGACGCCCGAGAGTGCGGCGCATGCGCGCGTCGGCGGCGCGCTCCCACCACTGATTCAGCGCGCCTGTCCCGCCGGCCAGAAGGGCTGTCGCGGCGATGGTGTTGAGCAGCAGGGCATAGGGCATCGGTCCCGTCGTCGCCAGATAGAAGCCCATCAGCGTGGACATCAAGATCAACCAGACGATCGACGGCTTGGTGAGCTCGTAGAAGTCGGTCAGGGTAGTCGCCAGCCCGGTTGCCGCCGCCGTGCTTTGAAGGTTTGCGCGCATTCTCGGCTGAAAGTGCTAACTGCCGAACAGGAAGTCCGCTTCCTTGGTTTCGCTCGCGCCGACGGTGATTTCGATTTCCTTCTCGCCGAGCTGCTCGTGTATCGCCTGGAGAGTATATGCGCCCGGCGGCAGGTTCGCGATTTCGAACGATCCGTCCTCGCCGGAGACGGAGAAATACGGGTGCTCGATGACGTGAATGTACGCCTGCATCCAGGGGTGAATGTTGCACTTGACCGGTATTTTCAGTTCCGCGCGGGGGAATGTATAGTCGATCGCCGGAGCGCTGGAGGTTTGCGATTTGTTCCATTCGCGGTTGTCTTTCGGCAACGGGTGGACGTTGTGCGTCGTGGGGTCGGAGTTGGTGATGTTGATCGCCTGCCCCTGCTGGACGGCGACGACGTGCGGTCGATAGATACAGCCTTTCTGGTCGAGAGTGACCAGATCGCCGCGGACCGGGAAGCGCTTGCCTTCGAGACCCTTGCTGATCCAGACGAGAGCGTGTTGCAGCTTGCCGTCGTTCACGACGACTCTATCGGAAGCGACCCGGCCGCCGTGCATTTCCACGCAGTCCGGCTCGGCGCTCATGTTCACCGGCGGAATGCGCGGCACGTCGCCTTCGAAGTTGATGACGCCGCGAACCGTTGCCGCTGTCGCCGGGTCGACGTTGATAACCGGGCCGGCCGCTGCGGTCTCGCCGCCGCTCGCTTCGCCGCCGGCTGCGATTTTCGTATCGTACTCTTCGAAATAGTCGTCTCCGCCGCAGGCATAGACCAGAGCGACGGCCGCCGCGAGCGCAGCGAGCGCGCCGCCGAGTTTATTCTTGAACACGGATTTCACCTCCGAAATCGGGTTTTCAAACAGATTGCGGACCTCCCCGGAGAGGCCCGCGCATTTCCTGGATCTTATTGTAGAGCCTGCAATCGGCGAAGCTCCGCGTTGTCCATTTGAAACATGTAGCGAGTCAACAACTCGGCTTGATCTTTTTCGTAATTGCGAGCCGCGACCGGAATCTCGCCGTTGAAGACCCAGCGTCCGTTATCGTCGCGGAAGAGTTCCGAGGGCATGGCGGTGCCGGGAGCGATCGCTGCCGGCTCGAGCAGCCAACGGAACGTCCAGTTCGGTTTGAGCCGCTCGGCGGCGATCAGGAAATTCGGCGCGCTCGCGTTCACGTCCCGCGAGGGAACGCCCGATATATGGCACTTCAAGCACGGCGCGGCCTCGCTGGTAAACAGTTGGCGGCCGATGGCGCGTTCGCCGGCGGTAAGCGGCTCCATCGGCTCCGGCGAGTACGGTATCGGCTGCGAGTCTCGGGCCATGAAAAACTTCGTGATCTTCGAGATCTGCCGGTCGGAGAAATAGAATGTCGGCATTCTGGCGTGCAGGTAGCTGCGTACGCCGTTGCGGTCGAGGCTCGTCTCGCTGAGCGCCGGGTTCTTGAGGAAGCCGCGCAGCCATTCGGGCTGGACGCGGGCGCCTTCCGTATAGAGTTGCGGCGGCAACTGTTCGGCCCAGTCCGGATCGTCGGTGTAACGCGGCATCGTCATGAACGACGACACGTTGCCCGGGCGGATCTGGTGGCAGCCCGTACAGTTGTGGCGGGCAAGAATCCACCACCCTTCCTGTACGTCGGCGCGCTCGTCTTCGGGTTCGTAGCGGTACTGTTCGGGAAAGGCCGTATCGACGGCGCCGAGCAGGAACGTCGTCAGCGCGTCGATCTCGTCGGGGCTGAGATTGAAGTCAGGCATTCTCAGCTTTTCGAGATGCGCCTTCTCTTTGCCTTCGTCGAAGACTTCGGGGTTTTCGAGCTTGGCTTCGAAGAAGCCTTTGTGGCTGTACCAGCCTTCGGTCTCGGCTTCGTGCGTTTTCAGCGCAAAATCGAGGCGTTCCAGCGGCTTGCTGCCTTCGAGAGTCAACTCGGTGCCGATACGACCCTCGGTTTCGAGACCCGAGATTTCATGGCATCCGGCGCAGCCGTAGTGGCGGATGAGCTCCTTGCCCTCGGCCGCAAGGCCGGTATCGTCCATGTAGTCGGCCGCTGCGTAAACCGCGTCGGTCTTTCGCCCGGCAAGATACGTCGCAATGTCGCGCGTTTCCCCGAGGCTCAAGCGCAGACTCGGCATGACCGGCCGCGGGCGCATAGCGTCCGGAACATTCGGGTCGGGCGTGACCTCGGCCGGGTTGCGTATCCAGCGCACAAGGTAGTTGTAGTTGGTTTTCTCGCCGACGCGGCTGAGGTTCGCGGCGAAATTGCCGCCGATGCGCTCGCCGCCTTCACCGATGGAGTGGCAGCCCAGGCAGCCGCGGGTCTCAAAGAGCTCCTTGCCATTTTCCGCGTTGCCTTGCGGATGCTGTTGGAGATCGCCGTCAAGCGCGTTTTGCCAGAGATAGGCGGAGATCTTCCGAATATCGTCATCGCTCAGGCGGAAGACCGGCATCTTCGATCCGGGACGGAACTCATGCGGATTTTCAAGCCAGACCGGAATCCATTCCTTGCGGTCTTTGACCTTGATCTCTTTGAGGCTCGGCCCGAATTTTTTGACTTCCTTGGCGAGGTTGCGGTCTTCTTCGCGCAAATTGTGCAGTTCGGCGTCGATCGTGGTGTTGGTCAGCCGCAACTCTTCGGCGCGCGCGTAATGCCGCCGCGATTCCGCGGCGTCGGAAGCGCTGTCGCCCAAGTCGAGGCTGACCTGCTGCTCCTTCGCATTGGCGGCGCGCGTCGCCGCCAAGTTGCCGATCGCTTGGCGGACGGTGGTGAGCTCTTCGGACTCGGCGTCGTAGCTCTCGAAACGGTGGCAGCCCCAGCAGCCTTTGTTCAGGAACAGCGAGCGGCCTGCGTTCAGGACTTCGGCGCCGGGAGTCACGACTTCCTTGGCGTGGCACTGCTGGCAGCCGGCTTCGACGTTCTCGCGGTGGTAGAGCGGGTAGAGCCAGAACTTGTGGCGGCCGTGCCCCTTGGTAATCGAGCGCGTCGCACGGCCGTTGCCGTTGTGGCAAGACGAGCAGCCGAACGCCTCGGGGTCGTGAATCTTCAACAATTCCGGCCGCGGATGGCTTTGAAACACCGGGTAGCGTAAATCGGCGCGGCCGATCGCGACGGGCTCGCGGATGCCCAGATGACAGGACTCGCAACGGTCGACCAAGTCGATATCGCTCAAGTGAATCTGTTTGATGTCGATCGGAAAATCGCGCATCTTGGTAATCAGACCGTCGATTTGCGTCGAATTCAGGCCGACGAGTTGCTCTGACATGAACGCGTCGCGTTCCTGACGGGCCGCATCGGCGGCCCCCAGGACTGCGAGCCGCTCGGCCTGAAGCTCCGCCCGCCTGGTTTGCATGCCCAGGAATTCGTCTTCGAGTTGGTCGAATTTCATCTCGACCTCTTCGACTTCGCCCGAGCCGTCGGTCTTGGTCAGGGCGGCGGTTACGACGCGCTGCCGGATATCCTCGATATCGGCGCGCAGATCGTCTTTCTCCTCATCGTCATGAGAAACCTCGACCAGGTAGCGCAGCGCGTCCATTTCGCTGCGCAAAATCTGGAACGCGCCGCGGGCGTCGGTCATGCGCGCGGTCACGCCGGCGGACTCGGTGTCGATTTCCCTGACGCGGTTGGCTGCCGCGGCCTCGGCTTCGTTGACCTTGGCGTCGAGCGCTCGATATTCGGCGGAACTGCGAACGGCCTCTTCCTTCGCTGCTTGCTCGGGCCGTACTTTTTGCATCAGGAAACCGGTGTAGTATCCGCGGAAGCGGGCCTGATACTCCTTGTACGGGCGCATTATCTCGACTTCGTCGTAGATCGCCCATACCAGAGTCAGCATCAGGAGCAGCGTGGACACCAACAGATGGACGCTGTAGGATTTCGTTGCTAACGGATCGGGAGCCGGGTTGACTTGACTTTCTGGCATTCGGAACTCTGTTTTCGATTTTGCGTGCGGAAATGTTCTGACCGTGCGTACGTGTCCGCTAAATGTTGAACCAGGGCGTGACCCAAACGTACTTGACGCGGAACAATAGGCGCGCGGCGATCTTCACCGGCAGGGACAGCATGATGATCAGCAGCGCCTGCATGATGACGTATTGCGCCAGCGTCATGCGCTCGAGAATTTTTCGACTGAACGCGGTTGCCGTGATCAGACGGTGGCAGGCATAGCCGGAAACGGCAAAGAATCCGCCCACGACGGCGCCGCCGAACAAACCGATCCACGGCTGGGAAGTAATCCCGACGATCTCGTGGAGGTCGCGGTTGATTTCGAAAATCACGCGGTTGTGATCCCAGGTCATGCCCGGCCAAAACCACATCCATCCGGGGCCGCGGATCAAGGTGCCGATGACGATCATCGTGCTCCACAAAATGATAAAGCCGAAGATAAACGTCCATATCGCGAATTTGCGCTGCCTGAAGGTGTAGTAACCGTTGCCCAACGGGTTTTCATCGATATACGGAATGACGATGAGGCCGATAATGATCAGCGTCGGCATGAGCACGCCGGCGATCCAGGGGTCGAAATAGACCAGCATTTCCTGGAGGCCGAGGAAATACCAGGGAGCTTTCGAGGGATTCATCGTCAAGCTCGGGTTGGCCGGCTCTTCGAGCGGCGCATCCAGCGCGATCGACCAGACCATCAGGATCACGGTAACGATCACCGCGGCGAGAAACTCCATGCGCAGCAGATAGGGCCAGACGTGAAGCTCGCGGGCCCATCCTTTTTGAAAAGGCTCGACCTTGCGGTGGTGGGTCTTGGCCAGGTCCGGGTCGGCTTCCAAGCGGTCGATCAGGCGGTCGTTGGCGAATGCCTGGCGCAGGCCGTACCAAGTGAAAAACGGGAGGATGAAGATCATCCCGACGATCGGAATGTTATCCGGGAGCGAAACGATCGTCCAAAGCTGATGCCAATCCATGTTTCCGTCTCCCCTATCGCCGACGCAGCGGCTTGATCTCTTTTTCAAGCGCCATGGGCGCCGGACCGGATATGCCGCCGTCCTTGCGCACCCGCCAGAAATGCACGATCATGAATGTCGCCGCAAAGCCGGGTATGGCGATGCAGTGCCAGATATAAGCTCGCAAGAGCGCGTTCGCATCTACGATCGAGCCGCCGAGCAGGGCGAACCGCACGTCGTTGTAGTTGGTCATGCCGAATTGCGGGCCGAACGGCCCCTCATGGCCAAGCATCGGCGTGGCGCGGGCCATGTTCGTTCCGACCGTTACCGCCCAGAAGCCGAGCTGATCGTCAGGCAAGAGGTAACCCGTGAACGAGAGCAGCAGCGTCAGCACCAGCAGGATCACGCCGATCGACCAGTTGAACTGGCGCGGCTTCTTGTACGAACCCGTCAGGAATACCCGGAACATGTGCAGTTGAACCGTGAGCACCATCGCGTGCGCCGCCCAGCGGTGCATGTTGCGCAGGAGCTTGCCGAAAGGCACGTCGTGCTCCAGATAGAGGATGTCGCGGAAAGCCTGCACCTTCGTCGGATGGTAGTAGAACATCAGCAGAACGCCGGTCCAGGTCAATACCCAGAACAGATAAAAGGTAATGCCGCCCATCCCCCAGGTGAAATTGAAGCGAACCGCATCGCGGTTGACCTTGGCGGGGTGCAGGTGGAGGAATACGTTGCTGAGAACGCCGAGCGTTCGGCTGCGCGGAGTCTCGTCATGTTTGACGCGGAAGATCGATTGATAGACATCCGTCTTGGTCGGTTGCCGGGCGGCCTTGAGATCTAATTCGGCTTTTTGCTTGATCGCGTCCGGGTCGACGGTTACGCCGAGGATGGTGCGGGCGCCGTTTCCGTTGCCGTCGGTTTTGGGCGCGGCGGTTTTCACGTTCCCTTTGCTGCCGTTGGTTTCATCCATGATTACCGATTCCTTCCACCATTAGACCTGAATGAAGCTGCCGGGGTCGTCGAACTGCGTGCTTTTCCCTTTTTCCTCGCGGTAAAGGATGCTGGTGTCGACCACGATGCGGCCTTCCGGATCGATCTCGACTTTGGCGCGGTCCATCGGCCGCGGCGCGGGACCCTCGTAATTGCGGCCTTCGGGGTCGTAGCCGCTGCCGTGGCAAGGGCATTTGAATTTGCCTTCGCCGGACTTCCAGTCGGGCGTGCAGCCCAAGTGCGTGCAACTCGCATAGATGACGAACATGCGGTCGGTCGTGCGCACGACCCAGATGCGGTTGCTCTTCTGAAAGCGCGTATCGACGCCAATGCCGAATTCCGCCGGAGTGCCGACACGGAAGACCGTGCGCGGCTCGAAGATGGTTCGCGGGAAGAAGAACCGCAGAAACATCAGGAAATTCGTCGTCAGGAAGCCCGCGGTCAGCAGCCCGACCATGCGGCGGCGGGACTGAACCCGAGACTTTTCATCGGACGATTCGGCTTGGATCGAAGCCTTGATGCGGTCAATCAATGAGGATGGAGCCGAGCCTCCGGCCTGTTCTTTGGACATGGTTACCCCTCGGATCGGCCGGCACGCCGGGCCGCCGGATACGGTCTTTTATTGTAATGGAACGCTTGGGTCTCGTTCAACATCAAGTCGAAGAAAAACCCGGCCCGCGCCGCGGAGATCGCCGCCGCCTCGGCCGCAAGTTTTCGGGCGAGGCCGCAAGCTGCCGGGCCTTGGCGAGGTCGGCCGGAGTGTCCACGCTCAGCCCGATATGGTCTGCGGTGGGCGTCACCAGGATTTTGCGGCCGTTTTCCAGAACTCGGAGTTGTTCGAGGGCTTCGGTTCGCTCCAGCGGGGTCGGCTCCATGCGGCTGAGCTCCAGGAGGAATTCGCGGCGGTAGGCGTAGAGACCGATGTGCTCCCAGGCAACGTGTTCCTCAGGGTTCCGGGGGTGCGGAATCAAGGAGCGCGAAAAATAGAGCGCGTAGCCGGCGCCGTCGCGGACCACCTTGACCGCGTTGGGGTCCGACAACAGGGCAGGATCGTCGATCCGCCGGCAGAGGGTTGTCATTTCCAGCCCCGGACGGTCATGGAACGGTTCGACGAGTTGATCGAAAAGCCGAGGGGAAACGAAAGGCTCGTCGCCTTGAATGTTGACGACGATATCGGCATCGACGGCCGCGGCAACCTCGGCTGCCCGGTCCGTGCCGGAGCGGTGCTCGGGCGACGTCATCACAGCGGCCCCCCCGAAGCTCTCGACAGCCTGGCGAATGCGCTCATCGTCGGTGGCCACGACGAGCCGCTCGAACAGTTCCGCCTCGGCGGCGCGCTCGTAAACATGCTGCACCATCGGCTTGCCGCCCAGCAGCGCCAGCGGCTTGCCCTCGAAACGCACCGAGGCATAGCGGGCCGGAATGACGCCGATGATTTTGAGTGCCAACGGTTCTTTTGCCGCGAGGCCGCTATAACTCCGGGATGGGGTCGCCGGCGCCGATGTCTTTCGTTTCCCAGTTCGCTTGACCGTTCTCCCATAGCAGGATGCGGGCGGCGCTGCCGGGGACCGGTTTCGCGCTCGCCGGCGGCATCATCCGCCGATGCTCTTCGAGCGCCTCGAGATGCGCGGGGTCGCCGGCCAGATTGTTCCACTCGTTCGGGTCGTTGACCATGTCGTAGAGTTCTTCGGAGCCGTCGGCATAGTGGATGTAGCGCCAGTTCTCGGTGCGTATCCCGTGGTTGTCGTGGTTGTGGGTCGTAATGGCGGGCCATTCTCGCGGCGCTTGGGGATCTGCGAGCTGCGGCGCGAGGCTGTGGCCTTCGAGAGCGGATTGGGCAGGCAGTCCCGCGAGTTCGCCCAGGGTCGGATAGATGTCGAGCAACTCGGCGGGGCTCGAGACCTTTTGCCCCTTGCCTACGCCCGGGCCGGCGAAGATGAGCGGCACGCGGGTCGAGCGGTCCCAGAGCGTGTTCTTGCCGGTGATCGCTTTTTCTCCCAAGTGCCAGCCGTGGTCGGACCACAGCACGACGAGCGTATCCTCGGCGTGCCCGCTTGCATCGAGAGCGTCGAGCACGCGGCCGACCTGGCTGTCCACGAAACTGATCGACGCCAGGTACGAACGCACGAGGTTCTTCCACTCGCCCGCCTCTTCGAGGAACTTGAGCCGGGGCTCGGGCAGAATCCAATGCAGGTACCACGAAAACCGCGGCGTGTCGTCGCGGTCGCCGCGCTGCATCGGCGGCAATTGAACCGTTTCTTCGGGGTACATGTCGTACCACTGCTGCGTGACGTAGCAAGGCACGTGGGGCAGGAAGAAGCCGACGGTCAGATAAAAAGGCTGGTCGAGGTCGCCTTTCAGATCTCCTTCGAGGAGTTCGACGGCCCAGCTTGCAACCTGCCAATCTCCCTTCTCCTCGTCCTTGTGGGGAAATACGCCCCAATCCATCAGGGAGTGGTTCTGCGGCGTGGCGACCAGTTTCTTCTCGGGCCTGGCGCCGACGGACGAGGGCGGTCCGAGGTGATGGAATTCGTTGTCGGTTGCGGCGCGCCCGTAGCGGCCGTGGTAGATTTTTCCGCCCGAATAAGTGCTGTAGCCGTTGCTTGCAAAGTACTGCGGCATGGTCACGACGCCCTTGAGCTCTTCCACCTCGCGGAACCAGGGCCGCAGGCCGTACACGCCGGTCGTCGAGGGCCGCAGTCCCGTCATGATGCTGGTGCGGGACGGGTTGCACAGCGGCGACTGGGTATGCGCATTGACGAAGGTTGTGCCGCGGGCCGCCAGCCGGTCCATGTGCGGCGTTTGCGCTTGCGGATGCCCGCCCAGCGGGCCGACCCAGTCATTGAGATCGTCGATGGCGATGAACAGGATGTTCGGTTTGACG
Organism: uncultured Bryobacterales bacterium; assembly: GCA_958295955.1. Lineage (GTDB taxonomy): Bacteria > Acidobacteriota > Terriglobia > Bryobacterales > UBA6623 > CATQHP01. Next base: position 1,502,122 of record OY282420.1, read on the forward strand.
GGCGGCGCAGGCGCCCCTCCGCAAGAGGCGAGGAGCAGGCCGCCGAGAACAAAACAGAGTGTGCCGTGATGCCGCATCGTCAAGAGCTTCCCGTTACGGACTAACGTATCACAGCGGCATTCCTTCGACTACGATGGAATCTGGGCAATGGCGGACGCTGCTGAAAAGTTTGAAAAGCTGCTCGCAATCATGCGCACGCTGCGCGCGCCGGGCGGCTGCCCCTGGGACCGCGAGCAAACCCTGCAAACTCTTCGCCGGTACCTGATCGAGGAAACATACGAGGTGCTGGATGCGATCGAACGGGGCGCCTGGGACGACCTGGCCGAGGAATTGGGCGATCTGCAGCTTCAGATTGTTTTTCAGGCGCGCATCGCCGCCGATGAGGGCCTGTTCGATATCTCCGACGTGCTCGAGCGCATCAATACGAAGCTGATCCGACGGCACCCGCACGTTTTCGCCAAGGGATCGGTGGACGGCGCCGACGGCGTCGCCGCGCTCTGGGAGGAAATCAAGGCGCAGGAAAAAGGATCGAACGCCGGCGGCGGGCTCCTGGACGGCGTGCCGCGCCGGCAGCCCGCCGTGCTCGAAGCCTGGGGCATGAGCAAGGCGGCGGCGAAAGCGGGCTTCGATTGGGAAAAGTTCGAGGATCTGGGCGAGAAGCTGAGCGAGGAATTCAACGAGACCGCAGCCGCGTCGGAGGCGGGCGATCCGCAGCGGGTCGAAGACGAAGTCGGCGACCTGCTCTTCACGGCGGTGAACGTGGCGCGCTATCTCAAGGTCGATCCGGAGACGGCGCTCAAACGCGCCAACGCAAAGTTCCGCGAGCGTTTCGGCGGCATCGAGAAAGGGTTGGCCGAGCGGGGCCGCGGCTTCGAGGAATCTTCCCTCGCCGAGATGGAAGCGCTATGGCAGAAGGCGAAGCAGAGCTAAGCGGTCTCGACATCCGGGCGCTGACGACGCTCGAGGAATTTCAGCGGACGCTTGGTTTGCAGAAGAGGATCTGGGGCTTTGACGAAAGCGACGTCGTGGCCCCGCGGCTGTTCGGCGTTTACAGACACATCGGCGGGTCGGTGCTCGGCGCATTCGCCGGCGGCGAGATGGTCGGCTATGCGCTGGCCTTTGCCGGCTTCAAGAGCGGCCGGCGCATTTACTGGCACAGCCACATGGCCGGCGTTATCCCCGAACTGCAAGGCCGCGGCATCGGGCGTCGCCTGAAGCTGCGGCAGCGGGAAGAGGCGCTGGCGGCCGGCATCGACCTGATCGAGTGGGCGTTCGACCCGTTGCAGGCGCGCAATGCCTACTTCAACCTGGAACGGCTCGGCGTAGTGGTTCGAGAATACGTCCCGAATTTGTACGGATTGACTTCAAGCGATCTTCACGGCTCGTTGCCGACCGACCGTCTCATCGCAGCCTGGCATCTCGAAAGTCCGCGGGTGTTGGCGCGCATTGCCGGCAATACGTCCGCGAGAGACGATTCCGGCGGAGCGATCGACATCCCCAAAGACATCGCGGCGATACCGCGCGAGGAGGCGTCGGCGATCCAGGCGCGGGTGCGCTCGGAGTTCCTCGCGGCGTTTGCCGGCGGCTGCGAAGCCACCGGATTTGCGGTCGGCCACGCCGCCGGCCGGTATCTGCTGAGTCGGCGTGTAATGTAGAGGTTGATGTCTCCTCAAGAGATCGAGGCGGCGGTCGCGAAGATCCGCGACCGGGTGCAAGAGCGGTATCGGAAGACCGTGGAAGATCTCGACGGCTTTGCCTTGCCGCCGCTCGACCCGCTCGGTCATGCCCGTGACGCCGCGGAGGGAAAAGCCGCCGCGATCGGCCGCGTGAATCCCCGCCGCGGCGGCCCGGTGAACAACGCAATCCAGTACGCCAAGCGCCTCGTCGCGCGTTGCCTGAATTGGTTCGTGCGCGATCAGATCGATTACAACCGGGCCGTCGTCGTCTATATGGATCGCGTGATCGAGACCTTGATCGAGCAGAATTACAATCTGCTGCGCGTCGCCCGCGGAGTGGTCGATGCGCAGCGGAGCGCAGCGGAACTCAACGAGGGACAGCAGGACATTCGCCGGGAACTAACAGAGCTTAACGAAACACTGGCCGATGCGCAGCGGAGCATAGCGGAACTCAACGAGGACCGGCAGGACATTCGCCGGGAACTGGCAGAGCTTAACGAAACCCAACGGGACATGCTCAAGCACTGGCGCAACTGGCGTCCGGAGTGGGAAAAACGCCTGACCGACAACGAGATCAAGTTTTTGCACATGCTCCGCGAAATCGAGGGCGCCGCCCGCCAACGCGAGGAGACCGCTCAAGCCGCCGCCGCCAAGATGCGCCAGGAGTTGACCGACAGCGAGATCAAGTTTTTGCACATGCTCCGCGAAATCGAGGGCGCCGCCCACCAACGCGAGGAGGCCGCTCAAGCCGCCGCCGCCAAGATGCGCCAGGAGTTGACCGACAACGAGATCAAGTTTTTGCACATGCTCCGCGAAATCGAGGGCGCCGCCCGCCAACGCGAGGAGACCGCTCAAGCCGCCGCCGCCAAGATGCGCCAGGAGCTGACCGACAACGAGATCAAGTTCGAGGACGCCGCCCGCCGACACGAGGAGACCGCTCAAGCCGCCGCCGCCAAGATGCACCAGGAGTATTCCGCCCTGCTGGCGCAATCGACTGACGCGCTGCAAAAGCAGTTCTGGGCCGACATGGAGAGGCAACGAACAGAGCATGAGAAGTCGATACACACGGAATTGCGCTTGATCCGACAGCGCAGCAGCCGCACGGCAACCGCAACGGCTCCGCCGCCCCCGGCGCCCGCCGCCGACGGAACAGCCGCGGCGATCCTCCCGTTCGACTATGGACGCTTTCAAGAGCGGTTTCGGGGCTCCGAGGAGTACGTTGCCAAAAGCCAGTCGCAGTACCTGGAAATCTGCCGGGGATTGGCCCCGATTGTGGATCTCGGCTGCGGGCGCGGCGAACTCCTCGAGCTGTTCCAAGCCGAGGGCGTCGAGTGCCTTGGGGTGGACTCCGACCCGGATGCGGCCGGCGCGTGTCGGGACAAGGGACTCAATGCCGAAGCAGGCGATCTTTTCGAGTTTCTGCGCCAGCAGGAAGACGGCAGCTTGGGGGCGATCTTCTCCGCGCACGTCGTCGAGCACTTGCCGCCGCTCCGGCTGCCCGAGCTCGTCGAGCTTGCCGCGGCAAAGTTGAAACCCGCAGGAATCCTCGCGCTCGAAACGCCCAATCCGGCCTGCCTGGCGATTTTCAGCGGAGACTTTTACCTGGACCCCACGCACCGGCGGCCGGCGCCGGCGCAGCAACTCCGGTTTTATATGGAAGAAAGCGGCTTGGGCGGAGTCAAGGTGCGGGAATTGAACCCGGCGTACGAAACGATTCCCGAACTGGCGGGCCTCCGCGAAGATCCGGCGGCCGGGCCGTTCGTCGAAAAATTCTTCGGCGGACTCGACTATGTAATTTGGGGCAAGAAATTATGATCGAGTTCACTGGAGAGCGGGTGATTCCGGGCCGCGTCCCCGCCGATCTGCTGAACGAGCATCTGGGGCGCTACGCCTTCGCCGAAGCGGCCGTTGCCGGTAAATGCGTTCTCGACGCCGGCTGCGGCGTCGGCTACGGCTCCGCCCGGCTGGCGGCGCTTGCGGACACGGTATATGCCCTCGACAACGCGGCCGAGGCCGTCCGCAACGGACATGCGGAATACCCCGATGTTCGCTTTATTCGGGGCGACTGCTCGCGGCTCCCCTTTGGAGACAACTCGCTTGACGTCGTCGCCGCCTTCGAGGTGATCGAGCATCTGGAGGACTGGGAGGCGCTGCTGCGCGAGGCTGCGCGGGTGCTGCGCCCGGCGGGAACGTTCCTGGTATCGACACCGAATCGAATCTACTACGAAGGCTCGCGCGACGAGCCGAACCCGTTTCACGTCCACGAATTCGACTACGAGGAGTTCCGCGGGGAACTCGCCAAGCACTTCCTCCATCTCACGATTTTTTTCGAGAACCACGCCAACGCAATTACCTTCATGCCGGAGGCGGCGGAAGACATCCGCGCCCACATCGAACCGACCGCCGCCGACCCCGCCGCCGCGCATTTCTTTCTGGCGGCGTGCTCGCATTCGCCAATTTACGATTTGCCGGGTTTTGCGTATCTGCCGCGCGGCGGCAACATCCTGCGCGACCGCGAGCGGCATATCGAGAAGCTCGAGAACGAGCTTGCGCAAAAAACCCGCTGGCTCAAGGAAACCGCGGCGGAGCTCGACAACCTCGCGCGCATTCATCGAGAAGATCAGCAGCAGGCGCAACTCGCGATTGAAGCGCTGGAAGCCGAAAACACGAAAAAAACGCAGTGGGCGGAGGACCTCGAGGAAGAACTCAAGCGCGCGGCCGTGCTGCTGCATGAAGCGGAATCGCGTGTGCATGAAGCCGAGGCGCGCGCGGCCGTGCTGCTGCATGAAGCGGAATCGCGTGTGCATGAAGCCGAGGCGCGCGCGGCCGTGCTGCTGCATGAAGCGGAATCGCGTGTGCATGAAGCCGAGGCGCGCGTGACCGAGCGAACCGAATGGGCGCAAGGGCTCGATGCAGAGCTCAAGCGCGCGGTGGAGTTGCTGGATGAAGCCGAGGCGCGCGTGACCGAGCGAACCGAATGGGCGCAAGGGCTCGATACAGAACTCAAGCGCGCGGCCACGCTGCTGCATGAAGCGGAATCGCGCGTGATCGAGCGAACCGAATGGGCGCAGCGGCTCGACCGCGAGGCCGCCGCATACCGCGCGCGGATTGAAGCGATCCGCGCATCCCCGGCCTATCGGGCGGCCCGCAGGCTGGGCCTGGCGCCCTCCATCGCGAAAACGTCAAAGGATTAAATCACGGCGTACGCGGACAGTCGGTTTGAGACAAACGACTCGCGCGGAGCAACCGCCGGCGTTGCTTGCGTTCAGGCCCAGCGGCCCAGGACAGGCAGCCAGCCCTTGCGCGCCAGCAACTCGATCAGGTTCAGCATAATGGCCAGCGCCAGCAGCAGCGGCCACAAGTCCATGCGGCGTTCGACCGCTTTGCCTTGCGTATCGAAAATCTCTTCCGGGGCGGGATTGAACCGGCCGCCCGTTGCAGCGGCGATCGTCTGCATCAGCTCCACATCCGCGCCGTATTCGCTGAGCTCCGAATTCTCGCGGTAATGCGCCGTCTCCGGGAAAAGGGGGGCATCCGACGCGGGCCGGATGCGGAACAACCCGAACCTACCCTCCGCCGGAAAACGCGCGGTGTAGCCTTCGGCATCGCGCTCGGGCAGCCGCGCCTGCCTGTATCCGTCCGGCCCCAAGGCGTAAAGCTCGGGCGGGCTTGCGGCCGCGGAGGAACCGGCGGCGGCGCGGTAACGCACTACGATCTCGTCGCTTGCTTCGTCGTACTCCGTTACCGCGCCGTCGGTCGAGGAACGGGGCAGGATATCGCGGATCACGTTTGCCCAGAAGCGGTCGAATCCATCCCAGGCGACCCAGTTTGCGGCCCAGCGATCTTTGGCGTCGGAAGCAAAGACGACCGAGCGCCCCAACCCGTATTGCCAGCGCACCAGCAACGGATCTTCGTCGTCGACCCGAAGAATCGTATCCGCCTCCGGCTTGGCTTCGAACTTGACCCAGCCGAGCAGCGGCCCCGGCTCGGCGAGGTCAAGATCGGCGAGAATTTCGTAGCTGCGGTCGGCAATCGGCGTAAATTCTTTTTCGGTGACCGACGAGCCGGTATGCTCCATCACGTCCCTTAACACGATCTGCTCCAGCGCCGAGATATCGAGCAGGAAGTACGATTTGCCCTCCGCGCTGTTGGCCACGCGCTCGAGATACGAGCGGTTGACATCCTGGCCCAGGCCGATTGTCGAAATCGTAATCGCATTCATTGCGGCTTCGCGGGCCAGAGCGATGCTGTCCCCTTCCTCCGAGATGCCGTCGGTCAGCAGCAGGACATGCTTATAGACGGTCTGCTGCGGCTTGATCAGCCTGTACGCTTCGTGCAGCGCCGGCGCGATCTGCGTGCCGCCGTCGGCGATGATGCCGCTAATCAGTTTCTTCGTCGCCGCGGGGAATTCGTTGCGTTGCAAGGGAACGGCCCATTCGAACGAGTTGTCGAACGCCAGAACGCCGACCTTGTCGATCACCCGCAGATTCTCGACTACGCCGAGCGCCGACTGTCTGGCCAACTGCATCTTTTTGCCTTCCATCGACGAGGACTTGTCGACCACGAGCACAACGGCGATTCCTTCGGGCAGCCGCGGCGGCGCGAGTTTCGCCGGCAGCATGGCCTGCAGAATGTCTTCTTCCGCTTCTTCGGGTTCCCGATATAAATTGCGCTCGCCGGCGATCAGCAGGAAGCCGCCGCCTTCGCGGACAAAATGCTCCGCCGACGCTTTGGCTTTCTCGCTCCAAGCCTCGAAGTTTTCGTTCGCGGCAACAATGACGTCGTACTGCGCCCGCGCGTCTTCAGCGAGTATCGAGGCGCTCCCGGCTTGCTGCAGGTCGAATCCGGAAGAAGTCAATACGCCGGCGAGCGGCGCGGCCGCCGCGCCGCCGTCGCCGGTAATGAGCAGCGCCCGGGGACGCCGCAGCGAAACGGCGCCGGCGAATCTCGCCTCGCCGTGCGCCGGCGAGCGCAGCGTCCCTTCGATTAAAGCCGATCCGGCGATATCCAGGCGCGCTCGGACCGTCACCGGCCCCTCGCCCGCGGGCAGCCGCAGCACGGACTCGCCGATCGTCTTGCCTTCCGCGCGCAACTCGACCGAGGCCGTCGCAGCCGACGGGCTGCGCACGGTCAAGTCGATCGGGAACCGCTCGCCCACGAACGCCTGAGCGGGCATCGTCACTGCTTCCAGGCTCAACTGCGGCGCTTGGCGCCCCGCCAGCGCAACCGTGTCAACCGGAACGCCCCGCCGCCGGGCCTCGAAAACGGCGCGCTCGACGGCGCCTTCATTGGCCAATCCGTCACTCAGCAAGACGATGCGGGGAACCCGGTCCGGGGGCAATGCGCTCATGGAATCGCGCAGCGCCGATTCGATATTCGTGGACCGGCCGGCCGCCCCGTCCGCGAGCGACCGCGCGGCTCTGGCGCCGAATTCCATCGGACGCAGGCTGTGTCCGCCGCCGGCGCCGCGCGCGCGGCCCACAAACGACTGCTGCCGCGCCCGCTGCTCTTGGGGAATGCTGGCGGAAACATCACTGAGCACGGCGACCGCCGCATACGTCTCCGCAATCTTTTGCTGCGGCTCGGCCAGCGCCAGGACGATCGCGACCAGCGCCGCCGTTTTCAGCAGCAGCCCCAAGCGGCGGTAGCTCCGCCGCCACCCCCAGGCGCACCACGCTATCGGCGCGGCCGCCAGGATGAGCAACCAATCGTGGGCAAAGGTCATTGCGCGACCTCCTGCGACGGCCGCGCTTTTTCCGCAACGCCGCTTGCCGGGGGTTCGTAGCCCGCGCGGAACGGCGCCGGCGAAACCGCCGCAAACCTCGAGCGCCCGCCGCGTCCGAACCAGATCCAGTCCAGCAGCAGGATAATCCCGGCGGCAAAAGCCAGCCACGGCCACAAAACGATCGGCGGAGCAGTCGAGGCGCCGGCCGGCGGAACGCCCCGCAAGACTTCATCGCCCGGCTGCCAAGTCTCGGGCGCGATCTCGGGCAGATTCAAATGCAAGGCCGCGCGCCGGTCCGGCGTGGTTACCAGATACTGCCCGCGCTGCCCGGCGTAGAAGCGTACGGCATCGTCCGCCAACACCCAGGGAACCGACTGCCCGTCGGCCTTGCGCACATCCACCTGTCCGCGGCCGTACCCGCCCGCGGCGAAAGAAACCAGGCCCGGAGGCCGCGCCTCTACCATCCCGGTTTGGAAAGCGTCCGGCTCGAGCCAGGCCACGGCATTGGCGAACAACAGCGGCGCGGCGAGATGGTTGCGCACCGCTTCGCCGGCAAGGTCGAAGCCGAAGGCCACAAAGCGCCGCCCCCCCGAGGAACGCGCCACCGCCGCCGGTCCCGCGGCGGTTCGAGCGATCACCGTATCGCCGTCCTCCGGCTCGAAAATCGAGACGCTCCGCGGAGTCAAGTCGCGGTCGCGCACGCCCCTTGCCAGCGGGTGCTCCGCGGCCCATTCGGTTATCGGCTGCGCGAACGCCTTGCGTCCGATGCGCACGGGCGACTGCTCGGTTTCGGGAGCGACATAAATGGCCCGGCGGGACGAGTTTCCGGCCGCGCCGCCCGCCCAGACGTGAACGGAGTCAGCGGAGAGCTCGCTCCGCTGCGCAACGTAGCGCGGCCGAACACGGGCACCGGCCGCGAACAACGGTTCGAAATCGCGCGGGTCGCCGCCGATAATTTCGACCGCGGGGTGCGCCGCGGCCGGCAGATCGACCGCGGCTTCGTTATTGGCGGCGAATCCGTCGCCGCCGGCCAGCCGCGCCGCAAGACGGCCGGGGCGCTCGCTGCGAATGCGGAACTCCAGTTCCCCGCCGGAGTTCGGGGCGAGTTCCAGCTTGCGGTAGCCAAGCCGCCCGGCGTTGAAGAAAAACTCCAGGTTTGCGGTCTGCCGCTCGCCCGTGTAGTTCTCGACCGCAACGGCCACGTCCCACTTGCCGGACTCCGACAGGCTGGGCACAGCGCGCAGCGAGCGCAAGCCGAACGTATCCGCCGGCGCGTCCGTTGCGATGAAGCGCACGGCAGGGAGCCGGCCGACCCTTACCGTTTTCTCCCGCACCCGGCCGGGGCCGATATAGACCGCCTCGCCGATATCGCCGCGGCCGGCAAGCTCGGCGTCGGAGGCGTCGAGGGCGATCCGCAACGCCCCCGCCGCAAGGTCGTAAGCGCTCGATAAATCGACTGCCGTGAAACCGGGCTCCGCCGCGGCGATGCCTGCGGCAAGCTTTTCCCGGTCGTCCGTGAAAGCGACCCTCACTGCAGGAGACCCGTCCGCGGCGATCAACAGAACCGAGTCCCCGGCGGGCAATGCCCGCAGATAAGCGAGCGCCCGCGCCTTCGCCTGCTCCATCAGCGATGCCCCGCCGCCGGAGGAGGCGGCCATCACGGCGGAAGTATCCAGGACGATCGCGTGCCGCCGCGCCGGCCCGCCGAGTCCGTCGGGGCGCGGGTCGGCGATCGCCAGCAGCAGCAGCAGCAGCGCGAGCAACTGCAAGAGCAGCGACAGCGGTTGCTGAATCGTCTTGTGCCGCCGGCGCACCGCCGGCGCGGGCTTGCGGGGCCAGAACCGCAGCGTCGAGACGACCGCGCGCTGCCGGGCGCGGTCATAGTAGTAGAGCGCCACCAAGAAACCGGCAAGGGGCAGGTACAGCCCCAAGAGTTGCCCCAACGCCAGATTCAACAGACCCACGACTCACCTACTGCGCCGCGACCGCGCCGCCGGCGGGCAACGAACTGAACAGAACGTTTTCCAACGGCAATGCGGTCGAAAGATGGATGTACCGCGAGCCGAAGCGTTTGGCCCGATGCTCCAGAGCGGCGCAAAAATCGTCGTATCCCCGGCGGTACTCCTTGGCGGCCGCATCGTCGACGCTCACCCGCAGCACGCGCTCCGACTCGGCGTCGTAAAGCTCCAGCTCACCCCGCCAAGGAGGCTCGCGGTCGGCCGGCCCCGCCAGATGAACGAGCTGAACCTCGTGACCCGCGTTCGCAAGATACTCGAACGGCGGCTCGCCTGCCGCCTCATCCATGAAATCGGAGATCACGAACATCAAGCCGGGGGCCAGGTACTTCGTCAGATAGTCCCGAATCGAGCGCTCGAAGTCCGACGACTCGCTGGTGCGCAGGCCGCTCAGAAACCGCGAGGCCAAAGCGTAGCGCTGCCGCCCGCCCTGCGCCCGAAATTCCTCGCCCAGCCCATTGGCGAACGGTTGCAGGATGATCGTCTCCAGCCGCACGAGGCCGATGAAGCAAAGCGCGGCGGCCAAGCGGCAGGCATAGGCGAACTTCGCTTCGCCCGCGCGCGTCCCGCCGCAAGACATGGATTCGCTCGTGTCAATCAGGATGCGCACCGGCGTGCGGGGCTCGGTGCGGAACATCTTCAGAAAAAGCCTCTCCAGCCGCATGTACGCCCGCCAGTTGACGGCCCGCAAATCGTCTCCGCGGTGGAAATGGCGGTGATCGAGAAACTCGTGCCCCACCCCCGCGTAGCGCGAGACGTTATTGCCGCCAAGCAACCCCTGAAACGACCGATTCCAGCGAATCGTCAGCCGTTCCAGGCGCTTGAGCGACTTTCCGTCCAACAACTCCGCCGGGGCGCGCATCGCTTCAGGGTATCAACCGAGAACGCCCCTCCGCCCGCTCGATTGTCTTTGCGGGCGACTCCCGCAGGGGCCGCGGTGATAACCTGAACTTTCTTTGCGATGAAGATCATCGACATGCTGCGGCAGGGGAGGCGCACCGTCTCGTTCGAGTTTTTCCCGCCGAAAAACGATCAGGGCTTCAGCGATCTATTCGCCGTCATCGAGGCGCTCAAGCCGCTGCGGCCGAGCTACGTTTCCGTAACCTACGGCGCCGGCGGCAGCACCCGCCGCAAGACCGTGGAGTTGGTCAAGCGCATCCGGCACGAGATCGGCATCGAGGCGATGGCGCACCTGACTTGCGTCGGCGCCGCAAGCAGCGAGATTACGTCCGTGCTGCAAAACTTGCACGAAAGCGGCATCGAAAACCTGCTCCCGCTGCGAGGAGATCCGCCCAAGGGACAGAAAACCTTCGCAGCCGCGCCGGGCGGATTTCGCTACGCCAACGAGCTCGTCGCGTTCATCCGCGCAGGCTACGATTTCTGCTTGGGCGGCGCCTGCTATCCCGAGACGCATCCCGAAGCGCCGAGCCCGGCAGTCGATCTGGAAAACCTGAAACGCAAGGTCGACGCCGGCGTCGATTTCCTCATCACGCAACTCTTTTTCGACAACGCCGATTTCTACCGCTTCCGCGACAAAGCGGCCGCCGCCGGCATCCACGCGCCCATCCTGGCGGGAATCATGCCTCTGCTCAGCCTCAAGCAGACGAAGCGGTTTGCGCAGATGTGCGGCGCCAGGATTCCCGCCGACCTGTTGGCCAAACTCGAACCGGTCGAAGACGATGCCGAAGCCGTCCGCTCGTTGGGGACGATGCACGCCGCGCGGCAATGCGAGCAACTGCTGGACGCAGGCGTCGCCGGACTCCATTTCTACACGCTCAATCGCTCGACCGCGACGCGCGCTATTTTTCAGCACATCAAGGGGCAATTGGGCTGGTAACCTCCCCCCGGCCGCTCTCCGCCGGGGCGCGCCGGCTTCATTTGAGAGACAGCCCGCCGTCAACGGCCAGAATCTGTCCGGTAATGAAATCGGGTCCCGTCAAGAAGTGCAGCACCGCCTGCGCGATCTCTTCTCCGCGGCCGTGGCGCCGCATCGGCGTGGCTCGCGCCAAACGCGCGATGTCTTCCGGCATTTCGCGGTCGAAATGGATTACGCCGGGGGCAACGCTGTTTACGGTGATTTTCGGCGCCAGCGCCTTCGCCAGGGAGCGGGTCAGCATGATGACGCCCGCCTTGGACGCGCCGTAGGGGACATGCCGGCTCCAGGGCCGGATGCCGCCGAGCGAGCTGATGTTGACGATCCTGCCGCCGTCGTTTTCGAGCATGATCTTGGCGGCCTGCTGGCAGCAGAAAAACGTCGCCTTCAAGTTCACCGCGTGGATCTCGTCCCAATCCTGCTCAGTGACTTCATGCACGTCCATCTCGTGGTAACGCGCCGCGTTATTGACCAGTCCGTCGAGCCGCCCGAACGCCCCGCGCACTTCCGCGAACAGCCGCCGGATCTCGTCCACCCGCGTCAGATCGGCCTGAAAGGCCCGCCCGCCGCAGGCGTCCGCCGTCTCTGCGGCCTCGCCGGCGGACGCGCAGAAATGGACCGCGACCTGCGCGCCGTGCTTGGCCAGATGCAGCGCCGTGGAGCGTCCGATGCGGCGGGCGGCGCCGGTAACGACTACGACCTTGCCGTCGAGACTGTCCGCCGCGCTTGGCCGCGGTTGCGTACTACGATGTAGGAGGGAAGACATATCGTTGCCGCGGCCGTCGGCTCTTCATCGTCCATGCAGAAATTTATCATTATCGGCCCGCAAGGATCGGGCAAGGGAACCCAGGCCGGGTTGCTGGCCGAGCGTTACGATTTCGTTCACATCTCCATCGGCGACATCTTCCGCTGGCACGTCGGGCACCATACCAAGCTCGGATCGAGGGTCAACCGTATCACCGCCGAGGGCCGCTTGGTGTCGGATGACATTGTCGAGAGCGTCGTCCGCGACCGTCTCGAAATGCATGACTGGAACTACGGGTTCGTCCTCGACGGCTTCCCGCGCACCCGACCGCAGGCCCTGTATCTTTTCGAGAACTGGAATCTCGATTGTGCGGTCTATCTGGATCTGCCCGATGAAGTCGTCCGCGACCGCGTGCTGCACCGCGCCCGCGTCGGAGAAGGGAGCGGCTTCACCAAACGGGCCGACGACAATCCCGAAGCGCTCAAGATGCGCCTCAGGGAATACCACGAAAAGACGCGCCCATTGCTCGATTTGTTCGAGGAGCGCGGCATGCTGCTCACCGTGGACGCCAACCGAACGATCGAGGAAGTACACAACGCGGTCGTCGCCGGCCTGCACCGCGGAGATCTCGACGGCCGCCCCTGGTTCCGGCGCAAGACCGTTGACGCAGCCGGCGGGTAAAACGCGCCGGCGCGCCCCGATGCTGGTAAGATGAAGGGCATGAGCGAAACCGCCGCCAAAAACTTCGGCATGCGTTCGACGGGCGGGTCTTACATCGGCCCGAAAGTCCAGATCAAAGGCGAAATCAAAGGGTCGGAAACCTGTTTGATTGCCGGCAAGGTGCAGGGCAGCGTTGAAGTCGCGTCCGAGCAGGTGGTCGTTGCCCCGGGAGGCCAGGTCCAGGCCGACATCAACGCGTCGATCGTGTCGATTCAGGGGTCCGTGCGCGGTGACGTCATCGGCTCCCGCCGCGTCGAGTTGCGCAAAACCGGGGTGCTGGAAGGCAATCTGACCTCTGCTCGAATCCTCATTGAAGAAGGCGCCATGTTCCGCGGCTGCGTCGAGATGACAGCCGAGGCGAAGGCAGACCCTGCAGGCAAGCCGGAGTCGCGGCCGGCGGAGAGCGGCCCGGCGGCGCAAACCCTCAAGAGTTGACGAGCGCCGCATTGCGCGGCGGCATTGAAAGCCCGGCAGCCCGCTAGCGCAGCGGCGAGGGTTTCGCTTCGGCCAGTTCCGCGAGTTGAGCTTCGGCGTTGGGGGCAATGCTGCTGTAGGGGAAACGCTCCAGCACAGCCTGAAATTCCTTGACGGCATCGTCGCCGCGATTGAGATTCTTCAAGGCCATGCCCTTCTTGTAGTGGGCGTCGGCAAGAACCAAATCTCCGTCCGGGTATTTCTCCAATACCAAGTCAAAGCTCTTGGCGGCCTCGTCGTAGTTACCGGCGGCGTAGTAAGTCTGGCCGATGAAGTATTGCGCTTCGGCCGCCCTCGAGTGCTCGGGGTACAGATCGAGGTAGTCGCGGAACTGGCTGCGCGCGACCTCGAGATTGCCGCGCAGATAGTCGCTCATGCCGCCTTCGTAGATCGCTTCGCTCGCGCCGACGGCGCCGCCGTCGGATACTCCGCCCTCCTCGCCTTCTTCGAACGCCAGCGGAGGCAGGGTCGTCAAATGCGTCTTGATGTCATCGACTTCCTGCTGCAAACGCTCGGCCATGGCGTTGGTTTCTTCACTGACGGATCGGAGTCTGTCGAACCGGTCGGCGAGCGCATCGACCTTCGCCGCGGTTGAATTCATCGGCCCGATGAGCGAATCGCCCTGTTTGGATATATTCCGCTCGATGACCACCAGGGCGGCATTCAACTTGTCCTGCTTTTCCAGGTTTTGCTTGAGCAGGGCTTCGAGGCCGGCCAGCCGCTCGGAGTTCTGCCGGTCGAGTTGCCGCATCGAGTCTTGCAGCAGCGCCATGTCCCGCTGAAGCTGAGTGAGCTCCCTTTTCTGCGCGGAAGCGGCCGGCGGCCGGCCGAGAAAATGGACCAGAAAAGCCGCGCCCGCTGTCAGCGCAAGAAGCATTCGCATGCTTGAAACGAACCTCCCTGAGGTATTCATCGGGCGGCGGTCCTCACAGCAAAGAAGACGTTACAGACATTCACTCGGTTGCGGTAATCGGAGAGGACCGACCGATCGGCCCTCTCCAAACAGTTTAGCGCGCCCTCCGCGAGATCGGGCGGCTACTTGAGCGTCAGATGCGCGCGGCGGTTGCGCTGGTAACACGCTTCCGTCTCGTCGGTGCATTGCGGCCGCTCTTCGCCCAGGCTGACCGACGAAAGCTTGCTCGCCGGAACGCCCAGGTTGACCAGGAAGTCGCGCGCGGCTTTGGTGCGGCGGTCACCGAGCGCGAGGTTGTATTCCGTGGTGCCGCGCTCGTCGCAGTGGCCCTCGATCAGGAACGCCGCGGCCGAATACTCGTTGATGAGCTTCTTGAGCGCCGTTGCGTTGCCGCGCAGCGCGGCTTCGGCGTCGGAGCGGATATCGCTCTTGTCGTAGTCGAAGAAGGCGTCTTTGATCTCGCCGCCGTTGACCATGCCGCTGAACGCCTCGCTCAGGTCCGGCTTCGGCGGAGGCGGCGGCGGGGGCGGGGGCGGCGCGCGCACGGTGACTTCGGCGGACGCGGTTGCTTCCTTGCCCTCCTTGTTTTTGACGGTGATGACGTATTCGGTCGTCCTCGTCGGAAAGACTTCGCGGGACCCGCTGATAGCGACCGCGCCGATGCCTTGATTGAGCGACGCGCTTGCGGCGTTGGTCGAACTCCATTTGAGCGTTGCCGATTTTCCGCGCTCGATCGAGCTCGGCTCGACGGTAATGCTCACGCTGGCTTCAGGCGCCGGCGCGGGCGCCGGCGGCGGTGGCGGCGGCGGCGGCGGCGGCGGCGGCTCCTTCTTGCAGCCCACTGCGAACAGCGCCAATAAAATGCTGAACAGAATCAGCGCAACTTGTTTTTTGCGTTGCATCGAAATTTTACCTCTCGCTTCCAAGAATCTCCGGTCTCGTCAACTCATCTTCGTTGCGGCCCGGTTCATTGCAACGCCCATACCGGGGACTCGTTGACCCCCCGGCTGGTGAGTTGCTTCAATTGCGTACCGTCCGCCCGCATCGTCCAGATCTGCGTTCCAGCTCCACCCAATCGGTCGCTGGAAAAAACAATATGCGTTCCGCTCGGCGCGAAGTAGGGATGCTCGTTTCTCCCCGCGCTATGCGTCAACTGCGTGTACTTTCCCGTGGCGACGTCGACCAGAAAGATATTATAGTTGCCGATCTCGTATCCGCGCGTCCAGGAAAAAACAATTCTTTCGCCCGCGGGATCCCAAGCCGGTTGAACGGCGTCTCCTCCCCCTCCCGACAATCTTCGCCGATTTACACCGTCAATGTCCATAACATAAACCTGCGGGGTGCCCGATGCGCCGGAAACGAATGCGATCTGCCTTCCGGTTTTAGGGTTGATCGCCGGGTGAACGTCGATCGACCGAGAATACGATACCCTGCGCAGGTTGCCGCCGTCAAGGTCCGTCATGTAGATTTGGCTGGTGCCCGAGACCGACGAGGCGAACGCGACCGATCGGCCGTCGGGCGTGAACGCGGGGGTCGTGTTGAGCGATGTTTCCTGATTGTAGAAGGTGAGCCGCCGGCCGGTCTCCAGCGAATGCACGTAGATCTTGGGCAGCCCCTCGACGTACGTCGTGAAGGCGATGCGCCTGCCGTCCGGCGAGACCGCCGGCGTGAGGCACAGATTATCGTAATTCGTGAGTTTCCGCTTGTTGCTGCCGTCGTAATCCATGGCCCAGAGCTCTTTGAAGCTGGAGCCTTCGTCGCGGCGGACGTAGTAGATGCGGCTGCCCGCCAAGCCCGTGCCGAGGCCGAGGTTGCGCAGAATGTCGCGCGAGAAGTCGAAGGCCATGCCGCGGGCGCCGGCTTCGCTGACGGCCGCATAATAGCGCTTGCCGAATACGAATGAAGCGGCCCGCGATTCCTGGGTCACGTCCGACACATAGCCCGACAATCTGAGACGGTCGTTAACCCGGTCGATCAGGCCGTACGCCAGATAACGCGCTTGCACCGGAACGTCCGCCCAACCGAGGAGCCACAGTCCGCGGGCGCCGGGATCGTCAGGCAGTCTGTCGGCGTCGACCTGCAAGTCCTCCGGCTTGCGGGGAGCGGTGCGCGGGTAAAAGCTTTTGGCCACCATGTCGAGCCGGCCGGAAGCTTCGAGCGCTTCCCACAGCTCGTCGTTGAATTCGTCAACGGCCGCCGCGGCGGCGGCGGGGCCGCGGATGTCCGGCACGGCAATGCGCGGGTCGCGCTGCTCTTCGGTAATGTCGATGACTGCGTCGGGCTGCTGCGCCGCAAGCGAAAACGCGAGGAAAAGTGCATAGAGGAATCGGGGTCTCATGGGGCGCCTCTGCTTTTATTTCAACTGAAAATGCATTTCGATCATGATAGAACTTCTGCCCAGCGCCGGCGGCAAGGGCCGCAACGGATTGGCGTTGCCGACCGCGCGGTGAGCGGAATAGTCCAGCGAGCGGTTGCCGCTGGTCTGCGTGACGCGGATGGAGTCAATCGTTCCGTCGCGCCGGATGCGGAACGAAACCACCACCGGCTTGCTCGAGACGCCGGCTGCCTGGCCCAACGCCCGGCGCCATTCCCGCGCAACCTTTTGCTGCAAAATCTGAGCATAGGCGCCGAACCGCGAGCCGAACGGCCCCCCTTTCGCGCCGAAGCCGACGCCGGGACCGCTTGGCGAACCGCTGAAAAGAGGGCTGTTGACCGCCGCGCCGCGCGAGGAGTTCACCTGATTGGGCGCGGAGTCGCGGGCGCTGCGCTGACCGACCGAGCGTTCCTGCTGCTGCTCGGATTCGCGGCGGGCGGTTTCTTCGAGCGGGACCGCCTCGGGTTCGTCCGCGGCTTCCGGCGCGGCAAGCTCGGTCGCGCGGCGGCGCTGCTGGGGCGCGGGGACCGTATGCTCGCTCGGGTTGGCGACGGGGTTTTCTTCCTCGGAGCGGACGACGTTGATCGGCACGCCCTGCACCGCTACAATGCCGCCTCCGCCGCCTTCGTCCGGGCTGCCCAGATCGATCGGCGGGTTGAGCGCGCCCCACAAGATCGAGGCGAAGAGAATGGCCCCGTGGCACGACGCCGAGGCCAGCAGCGGCAGGCGCTCCCCGCCCCGGTCTCGGAGCGGGCCGCGGCTTGCGCTCATGACCGGAAACCCTGCGCGGCGCCGTTCATTTGCGCGGCCTCGGGTTGCGCGCCAGTGGTTTCGTGACCACGTTGACGTTTACTCCGCCGGAGCCGCATTCGGCGATGACCGGGGCGACGATTTCCCACGGCGTCGTTTTGTGCGCGCGCAGGTAAATGCCGGGGGTATCGGGGTTCTTTTCCTTCGCCAGTTCGGCGATGTCGTAAACGCTGACCGGCTCGTCGCCGAAGAAAACTTCCCCTCTGGAGGTGATATTGACGTAGGCCAGATCTTTCGACGTGGTCGCCACCTCTCGGGTGCGGGGGACGTCGATCTCAAGACCGAACTCCACCACGCCCGCCGTAATCATGAAGATGATCAGCAGCACCAGAACGACATCGACGAACGGCGTGATGTTGATCTCGGCAATCCGATCATCGGATGGATCGTTGTTGCGCGTTCCGAGCGCCATCGCCTTCACCGTAATCCCTCTCCGCAAGATTGAAGAACTCGAGGCCGAAATCGTTCATGCGCGTGCGGACTTCGCGCACCTGCCCCGAAAAAATGTTGAAGAAAATCAGCGCAGGGATCGCCGCGAACAATCCGAAGGCCGTTGCGATCAACGCTTCGGCAATGCCCGGGGCAACCGCCCGCAAAGTCGCTCCACCGGCCTGGCCCAACCCGCGGAAAGCTTCCAGCACGCCCCAAACGGTGCCGAAAAGGCCGATGAAGGGCGCCGACGAGGCGATCGTGGCCAGCAAGCCCAAGCTGCGTTGCAACCGCGAGGTTTCTTCGCTGGAGGCAAGAGCGAGCGCCCGTTCGATGGAATCGGGGTTGACGATGCGGCCGTAGGCGTTGACTTGGCGGGCGACCTCTTCATAGCCGTAATCGAACACCGTGACCATAGACGCCGGCCGATACTGCTCGCCGGCGGCGTTCATGTCGGCCAGCTTCCCGACGCGGCGGAACGCCTTCAGAAAAGTCAGATTTTGCCGCACCGCGTTTTTGAGCGTCGAGTATTTCGAAAAGGCGACCGCCCAGGAAAGGACGGACATAACGATCAAGAGCAGCATCACGAACCGGCCGACCGGTCCGCTCTCGAGCAGGAGGCTCAGCAGCGTGGAGCTGTCGACAGCCGACGAAGCCAGATCCGCCATGTCGGGCGCCGCCTCAACCGCTTCTTCGGCAACGGCTTGTAACAAGAAGGCCGGGTGGACAGAGAAGCTCACGTTTTTCCTCGCGGACCGGCGGACAGGCAAAAGATGGGGACGGCCTGCATGCCTGAAACAATAATTACCATTTTTGATTTAATTATTCTACCGGGATTTGCCCTCCGACGCCGCCCAATTACCGGCAAATCGAAAAAAGAAGCGCCCGAGCGCCGCCTATAATGGAGTTTGCTCGGTGTGACGCGGCCGGCGCCGCAACCGTTGCGCCCGCAGCGAACGGCCGCGGAGAGGGTTCGCAACCCCGCTCACGCCGGCGCAACCGACAGTGAATGCTGCAGGAACTCGATATCGAAAGTTACGCCGTAGTGGACAAGCTGCGGGTGCGCTTCCGCGCCGGGTTGAATCTGCTCACCGGCGAAACGGGCAGCGGGAAGTCGATCGTCGTCGATTCCCTGGCGCTGCTCTTCGGAGCGCGGGCCGATGCCGGCGTGGTTCGCGCCGGGGCGAAGCGCGCCCGCATTTCCGGGGTATTCGACCCTCCGTCCGGCGGCGAGTTCCGAGAGTGGCTGGAGCGCCGCGGTTTCGCGGCCGACGACGAGTTGATCGTGGAGCGTCAAATACTCGCGTCGTCGAAGAGCCGCGCGTACATCAACGGCTCCCCGGCTACGCTCAGCGCATTGAAGGAGTTGGCGCCTTGGCTCGGCGACATCCACGGACAGCACGACCAACAGATGCTGTTTTCAGCGCGCGCGCAGACGAGGATGCTCGACGGCTTCGCCGGAACGGTTGCGGCGGCCCGCGGCGTTCAGGAGGCTTACCGCGCCTGCCGCAAGCTGGATGCGCAAATCCGGGAACTGCAGGCCGGCGAGCAAGAGCGGCTGCGGCGGCTCGACCTGCTGCAGTTCCAGGCCGGCGAAATCGGCCGGGCCGAGTTGCAGCCGGGCGAGGACGAAGAGTTGCAGCGGGAACGCAGCCGCTTGCTGAATCTCAGCCGGTTAAGGGAATCGTGCGCGACGGCGTACGACGCGCTCTACGAAACGGATTCGGCGGCGTCGGCGCAATTGAAGACGGCGGTCGGGCGCCTCGAAACGGTAAGCTCGCTCGACGAGTGGTTCGCGGATCGCATCGAGAACCTCGAGACGGCGCGGGCAATCGTCGATGACGCCGCGTTCGAGATAGGCAACTATCTGGACAAGCTCGAAGCGCAGCCCGAGCGCCAGGAACAGATTGAAGAACGGCTCGCGCTCATCGAGAGACTCAAGCGCAAATACGGCGCGACTCTCGACGACGTCCTGCAATACGGCGAGAAAGTCGGCCGCGAACTCGCCGCTCTCGAGGCCGGGGGCGCGGCGCCGGCCGCCCTGCAGGAGCAATTGCGGGCGGCCGAGGGCGCATACCGTTCGCAGGCGGCGGCTCTCGCCAAACGACGGCGAGAGGCGGCCGAAAAGCTCGCGGCCGGAGTCGAGCGGGAATTGGCCGCGCTGGCCATGGGAAATGCGCGGTTCGCCGTCGGCTTCGAGCCGCTTGAGGACTGGAGCGCGGACGGTCTGGAGCGCATCGCCTTCCTGTTCTCCGCCAATCCCGGACAGCCGGCGCGGCCTTTGAACCGAGCGGCTTCCGGCGGCGAGTTGTCGCGAGTCGCGCTAGCCTTGAAAACCTGCCTGATCGGAACTGAAACAGGCATGGAAACCTTGCGCACTCTGGTGTTCGACGAAGTCGATTCCGGCGTCGGCGGACGAGTCGCCGAAGCGATCGGCAAGCGCTTGAAAAAACTGTCGGGCGACAGCCAGTTGCTCTGCGTGACCCACCTGCCCCAAATCGCGGGCTTTGCGGACACTCATTTCCACGTCGCAAAAGTCGAGCGGCGGCAACAGGCGTTCGCCTCGGTCAGCGAACTGTCAGAGGGCCAACGCATCGAGGAATTGGCGCGCATGCTTTCCGGCGCCGAAGTCACCGCAGCGGCGGTGGCGAACGCGCGGCAGTTGGCCGCAGTCGAATGAACGTGCAACCGGACTTCGCCATTGCAACCGCGCGCGAGGCGGGCCGCGCCATCCTGGAGATTTACGAGCGCGGCTTCACGGTTGAAACCAAGGCAGATTCCTCGCCGTTGACCGAAGCCGACTTGGCCGCCCACCGGATCATCGTCCAACGGCTCGGGGAAGAATACCCTGACGTGCCGGTTCTTTCCGAGGAAAGCGCCGACGGCGTTGCCTACGGCGACCGCGTGCGATGGAACCGTTATTGGCTTGTCGACCCGCTCGACGGGACCAAGGAATTCATCAAGCGCAACGGCTGGTTTACGGTCAACATCGCCTATATGGAGAGCAATCGCCCGGTTGCCGGGGTCGTGTACGCGCCCAGCATGGATTGGCTGTACTACGGGTCTTCCGGCGGCGGGGCTTTCAAGGTCGAAGGCGGCAACGAACCGGTTGCGCTGCGGCGCCCCCCGCTTCCCGCCTCCGGCGTCCTGCGGGTTGTGGGCAGTCTTTCTCACCCTTCGCCTGAGATGGAGAGTTTCATCCGCGAACAACGCAAACATTACGACGACGTGGAATTCATGGCGATGGGCAGTTCGCTGAAGATTTGCCTGGTTGCCGAGGGGAAGGCCGATATTTATCCGCGCTTCGGGCCGACGATGGAGTGGGACACCGCCGCCGCCCACGCCGTGATCCGCGCCGCCGGCGGCAAGCTCGAGTCTTGCGGTTCGGGCGGGGAGTTGCCGTATAACAAGCGCGATCTGCGCAACGGCTGGTTTATCGCTTCATAAGCCGGTCGCCGGTTTCCTTCATCTTGGCGGCCAATTCGGCGCTCAGCCGGGCAACGATCTTGCGGTTGGCGGGCAGGCGAATCGCATTGGTCGTCTCGTGAGGATCGGCGCGCAGATCGTAGAGCTCGTCGCGCTCGGGGTTCAGCAAGTCGCGGACAAGCTTCCAGCGCGGGGTGCGGTACATGCGCATGTGGGTGCGCGTCTGGTGTTTCGTCGAGTATTCGCCGTAAAGGTCGTTTTCCCAGTTTTTCGCCGTCCCGTCGAGCAGCGGCCGCAAGTCTCGGCCGCGGACAATTTTGTCGGCGGGGATTGCGCCGCCCGCGACGGCAACGAAGGTCGGGAACCAGTCGAGGTTCGAGACGGTCTCTTCGAGGACCGTTCCGGCGGGAACGACCCCGGGCCAGACCACCGCCGTCGGGACCTTGATGGAACGGTCCCACATGTTCGGGCGTTGGCCGTCCGGGATATTCGCCGACGCGGGCGGATTGCGGGTCAGCACGTAGTGTCCGTTGCCCTTGTGCCAGACGCCGTTGTGGCCCATGTTGTAGCCGTGATCGCTGGAGTACGCAATCACGGTGTTTTCCGCGAGGCCGAGCTCGTCGAGCTTGGCCAGCACCCGCCCGAGGTTGCGGTCGACGCCTTTCACGCCGGCCAGATATTCGCGGGTCATGCGCTTGACGCGCTCGATGTCGAGGTAGGGAAAATCGGGGTTGAAAACGATCGGATTGAGATCGGCGAACGGCCGCCAGTCTTCGGGAGCGACCGGCAGCCAGCGCGTGTGCGGCGCCCGATAGTGCAGCGACAGCAGGAACGGCCCGTCTTTTTCCTTCTCCAGAAACTCCAGAGCGTGATCGGTCAGGATATCAGTGGTCAGGCCTTGGAATTGTTGTTGCCGGCCTTCTTTCTCGAGTACCGGGTCGACGGGCGTCGTCCCGCCGCCGCGGAAGCCCATGAAATAGTCGTAGCCGTTTTTCGTGGGGTGATGCTTGTCCAACAGGCCGAGGTGCCATTTGCCCACCAGTGCGGTGCGGTAACCGGCCTGCCGGACAAGCTCGGGCCACATGACCGCGTCCGGATCGACCCCGCCGTAGGGCTCCCGCTGCGGATGGAGCCAATCGGTCACGCCCAATTCCGACCCGTACCGGCTGGTCATCAGGGAGGCGCGGGACGGGCTGCAAACGGGCGTCACGGTAAACGAGTTCTTGAGGTATGCGCCGCGCCGGAAAAGCTTGTCCATATTCGGCGTGGACGCATGCGGCGCTCCGGAAAGCCCGAGCGCCCACGGCGCTTGATCGTCGGTGTAGATGAACAGGATGTTCATGCGGTCCGCGGCGCTCAACGACAGCGCGCAGGCCAGGAAAATCGTCGGGAGGCGCATAGCGAAACAGTATAGCCGCAGAATGCAGTACCATAATTGCCGGGGAAGGCGGTCCGCCGAGCGCCAGGAGAGCCGAATGTTTTGTCAGGAATGCGGCAAGCCGGTTGCCGCGGGAGTCCGCTACTGCCCGCATTGCGGCGCGAACGTTGCAGAGCAAACGCCGTCGCCGTCTTCGGCTCCGGGAACGCAACCGGCAGCGGGCGCGGCCGAGGCGGGGTCCATGCCTCCGAGTGGACAATATGCGGGCTTCTGGTTCCGACTGGGAGCTCATTTCATCGACGGCCTGATCCTTGGGGCGATGTCTTTCACCGTCCAGATGCTGCTCGGGTTCGGCCTCGGTTTCGATGCTTCTCGCCGGCCCGGGGACATGGCGGACATATTTGCGATTCTTGGGCTCGTCGGCATATCGATCGGGGCAAACATGGCATTCGCCTGGCTTTACGAAGCGCTGTTGACCAGTTCGCACTGGCAGGCGACCGTAGGCAAGAGAGCGCTCGGCATTGTCGTCACCGACGAAAACGGCGGACGGATCTCGTTTCTGCGGGCCACCGGACGGCACTTTGCGAAATGGATATCTGCGCTGCTGCTATTCGCCGGATACCTGATCCAGCCGTTCACGCCCAAGAGACAGGCGCTGCACGACATCCTCTCCGGCACGCTGGTAATCAAACCCTGAAAATCTACGCGGACGCCGCTTGCCGCTCGGTCAATGCTGCTAACCTGTTGTCATGCGTTTCAAATCGATACACGGAATCTCTTCGCTTGCGCTTCTGGCGCTTGCTTTCACTGTGCTGCCCACGACGCTCGGCGCCGACGGCGGCCTGATGCACTGCTTTGTTTTCACGCCGCTCCCGGACGCCGGCGCGGCGGACTGGAAGGCGTTTTACGAGGCTACGGAGGAACTGCCCGAAAAGATCGACGGGCTCAACAATGCCTGGGCGGGCAAGCTCCGGCGTCCGGTACGGCAGTACGGGCGGGATGGCGGAGAACCGAAGCTCCGCGAGTACGGCGTCTGCATGGAGCTGGAGGACGAGGCGGCGCTCGCGGTCTATGCCGAGCACCCGGCGCACACGAAGTGGATGAAAGTCTATGTGAAAGTCCGGGAAGCGGGCACGCTGACTTACGACGTTCTCGTCGAGTAGCCGGCAGTCCCGTGATCCTTTCGCCCGACGAGCCGCCGCGGATAGCGGAGACGAAAGCCGGGCTTTGTTTTTCGCTGCGCCTGGACGGCGCCGGAGATTGCGCTCGCTGGGCATGGCTCGCCGACACGCACGTCGCCGGGGATGCGCAGGCGAAAGTCCGCGGGCAATATCCTTTGCGGCAATTGCAGCGCATCGTGGCGGAAGTGCTCGCCGCGCACCCGCAGGGGGCGCTCGTCAATGGAGACATCGCCTGGTACGAGGGCGGCCGCGCAGACTACGAGCGCTTTGCCCTTGCCGCCGCGCCGATTCGCGCCGCCATGCCTCTCGTTCTCGGCGTCGGCAACCATGACCGCCGCGAGAGAATGCTGGAGGCGGCCGGTTATCCAACCCGGCGCGGTCCCGGCCGCCTGACCGCCGTCGTCGATCAGCCGCCGTTCCGTTTTATCGTTCTGGATTCGCAGATCGGCCCGGAAGAAGTCGGGGGCATGCTCGGCGCTGCGCAGTTGGCCTGGCTGAACGGCATACTCGCAGAGCGGGAGCCCGCGGCCACCGTGTTGTTCGCGCATCATCCGGGGGTGTCCGCAAGCAAGGGCTGCGCCGATTTCGATGCGCTCGTGGACCTTGCGGCCGCGCACGCGCAGGTGAAGGCGATCGTCACCGGGCACGACCACGAATTTCTGCTGTCTCAGGCCGCGGGCATTCACCTGATCGCTCTGCCCGCGGCCGGGTTTACTTTTCGCCCCGAAGTGCCGACCGCCTGGGTCGAAGCGGCGGTAAACAGGGAGGGCGCCTTGCTGAAGCTGCGCGATTCCGGCGGCAAGCTCAGCGAGCATGCATTGGCCTGGCGCCGCAATGCATATAGACAGGTCTTGATTCCGGCAGCCGTTTCCAAGTAGTATGTTTCATCGGAGCTTCATCATGACGAGATTCGTTCACTTGACCCTTGCCGTGCTGCTTTTGAGCGTTTCGGCGCCCGCGCAGGACGCGCCGCAAATCAGAAATGTCGAAATCGACAGCCAGTCGCCGGAAGGGCAGGTCTTGACCGCGGCCGGCGTCGCCGAGGAGGCCGAGGAAAGAATTCCCATTCTCGAGGGATTTATCAACGACTTCCCCGCAAGCGAATTCTTCGGCTACGCGCTTCTCCAGTTGCAGAATCTGTATATCGGCCAACAGGATTGGGCCAAAGCGGTTGCGACCGGCAAACGTCTGCTGCAACTGGTTCCCGACGACGTGGAGGTCCGCCACAACGTCAATCAGTCGCTCGTCCAATCGCAGCAGTGGGACGAGTTGTTGCCGATGCTGATCGAAACCCGCCCGTTCGCCGAGCGCGACGCCGCAACGCCCGCTCCGGAGGACCCGGACGAAGACGAGGAGATCGCACATCAGAACACCGTGGATTACGCCAACGGCGTGGTGCAGTACCTGGAGTGGGCCATGAACGTCGGCGTGACCCAGCAGACCGAACCGGCCAAGAAAATCCAATGGATGGACGCCATCCTGGAGCACTATCCAGACAGCGAACACGCCAAGGGCCTCGAAGACCATTACGTCATCGCCTATCAGCAAATGGGCGACATGGCAGGCATGGCCGCGGCGATGAAAAAGGCGCTTGAGGCCAATCCCGGCAACGAGCAGTACATCCAGACTCTCGCCGAGTACGCGCTCAGCGTAAAAGACTACGAAGAGGCTAACGCCCACTCGGAAAAGCTGATCGCGCTGATGGAAGAGAAACCCGCGCCCGAAGGAACTTCAGCCGAGGATTGGGAGGCGTCCAAGGCCAAATTCACGGCTATGGGCAACTACGTCATGGGCAACGGATACTTCCAGCAAGGGCAATGGCGCACTGCGCGCAGCCACCTGCTGAAGACGGTGGACGCGATCAAAGCCGAGGGCGGCGAGCGCTACGGGCTGCTTGCCTACATGCTGGGCTTTTGCTACGTGAAGCTCGACATCGCCGGAGACAACATCGCCAGGGCCACTTTCTGGATGAAAGAAGCGGCGAAGACGCCCAACCCCACGCAGGAGCAGGCGAAGCAGACTCTGGCGGCGATCGAGAAGGCGCAATAAAACGGGAAGCGCTTCAGGCGTTGCCCTCCAAGGCGCTTTCGACGCGCTGCAATACGCCGGTCAACGTCTCGGGGCGGTCGGCAATCAGCCGCAGAGCGCATAACCGGATGCGCTCCCGCGTCCGCTTGTCCACGATGTACTCGACCGGCGACTTGCCGTCGATGCGGGCCAGCAGCAGGAACGCCAGGTGGCGGGCCGTATCCGCCTCGAATGCCGCGAGGGCCTCGCGCGGCAACACGGCCGCGGTCCGGTTGAACGCCGTCCGGGCAAGCTCGCAGTAGCGGCCCGCGAGCCGGGGTCGATGGAACGCCTTCAACAGGAGATGATTCGTCAGGAACGCGGCGTCGTAGCTGGGGTCGCCGAAATGGGCGCATTCGAAGTCGATGGCCGTCAAGCCCGCCGCTGAGATCAGCAGGTTCTTCGGGCTCCAGTCTCCGTGAACCATGGCGTTCCGCCGGCCCCGCTGCGCAGCGATCCACTCTTCGATTGCGGGCCGGATAGTCGGATGCCGCCGGCCCACGGCGCGGTAATAGGGATCGGTTCGCAACTGCTCGAACGCTCGCCGGTCGCCGAACCGTTCGGCCAAGTCGTCCCGCCCCCAAGTCTCGCGGATCGCCAGCCCCAACGTGGCGCCGGCCTGCCGCGCAGTCCCGCGGTCACAGACGCCGGCGAGTAAAAGCGTCTTCCAGTCTGCCACGTCGGGAGGCGCCGCCTCCATGGCGTAGATGTAGTTCGCATCGTCCGCGAACAGGATTCGCGGCAGTCTGTTCTTGGGCAGCAGCGGGGTCAAGGCAAGAATCGCATCGCGTTCGCGGAAGATGCGCGTGCGGTCGGCCAACCATTCGTCTCGGACGCGAAGTTGCGGCAGCGACTGCTTCAGAACGATGCGGGCGCGTCCGCCGGCGGCCCATACGCCCTCGACCAATACGACGGTATTGGAGACTCCTCCTCCCAGCAGGCAGGCGCTCTCGACACTGGCGAGGCCGCCGCGCGCGCGCAGATAGCCCCCGGCAGATTCGGCGGTAAGCTCGAACGCCACGCAACAATCAGCGCTTGGCGGCCGGTATGGGCACCTGCCGGTCGGGCTTCGGCTTGACCCGGATCAGGCTCCAGGGCCGCTGCCTTAAATCGTCGGTCAGCAATTCGATATTTTCAGACGCGATGCGGAAGTTCTCGATCGTTTCGTTGATGTTCTGCTCGTTGACGATGACCAGAGCGCGCACTTCCGCAATCGTCTCGCGCGCCTGCGCAAGCGTCCGTTCCAGTTCCGCGAGATCTTTCTTGATCGGCTCGCGGGTTTCATCGACCGTGCGGTTGACATTGCGCACCGTCTTGTCGGCGCTTGCGGCGACCTTGCGCAGGTCGGCCATCAGCGCCTCGACGCTTTCGAGCGTGGAGCTGACCTGACTCGTAATGCGGTCGATCTTCGGCGATTGCTCTGCGATGAGCTTGTTGCCGTTCGCCAGCAGCTCCCTGACGTTTTCCTGATTGTCCTTGTCCGTGAGCTCGTTCAAGTTGTCGAGCAGCTCATCGGCGTCGGCGACAACCAGATCGAGCTTCCCTTGAATGTCGCCCATCAACTCGACGGCCTTGTCGGCGACTCCGGCCACTTTTTTCGTCAAGTCCGTGAAGGTCAGCGCTTCGATCGACTCGATCGTGCCCCCGGGCGCGATCTTCGGCGCAGCGATGGAGCCCGGCGTGATCTCGAGATAGTTTTGTCCCAGCGCGTTCAGGCTGGCGATCGTCGCCCGCGAATCGCGGTTGATCGGAACATCGGTGCGCAAATCGAAAATCACCTCGGTTTTGGTCGGATCGTCCGCCCACGGCCGCACCGACCTGATGATTCCCGACTTGCGCCCGCCGTAGCGCACCAAGCCGCCCTCATCGAGGCCGCCGATATAGGCGAAATAGGTTTTATACGACGCCTTTTCTCCGGTCAACTGGATGTTGGCCACCGACAAGAAAGTAACGACGAAGATCGTCAGCGCGACGATCACGAAGAGTCCGACTTTGGCTTCGCTGCTCATGATTCGAATCCCGTCAGGTAACTGTGATCGCTTTTATCGAACCGGTTCGCGGCGCGGTCGACGAACCGGCGGATATGCGGGTGCCGATGGTTGCGGATTTCGTCGACGGTCCCCACAGCCAGTATCTCTCCCTGGTAGAGCATACACATACGGTCCGCGATCAGGAAGGCGCTCTGCATTTCATGGGTGACAATCACGATGGTCATCTTGAAAGCTTTCTTGAGATGAAGAATGAGCTCGTCGATTCCCGCGGCGATGATGGGGTCGAGACCGGCGGAAGGCTCGTCGAACAGCAGAATTTCGGGGTCCATCGCCAGCGCGCGGGCAACCGACGCCCGTTTTCTCATGCCGCCCGAGAGTTGCGAGGGGTAAAGGTCTTCGACGCCGCTGAGGCCCACTTGCTGCAGCTTCATCTTGGTCATCAGCCGGATCGTCGATTCCGCCAGGTTGGTGTGCTCGCGCAGCGGCAGCGCAACATTGTCCCCAACGGTCATCGAGTTGAACATGGCCGCGCTTTGGAACGACACGCCCATGGCCCGGCGAACGTTCTTCAACTCTTTTCGCGAAGCAGAGCAAATATCGACTCCCTTGACCATGATCGTTCCCGACGACGGCTTGCCCAGCCCTTCGATGTGCCGCAGCAGGGTGCTCTTGCCCGAACCGGACGCCCCCAGAATGACCATCGTCTCACCCGGGTAAACGTCCAGATCGACGCCCCGCAGAACGTATCTGTTGCCGTAGGCGACCTCGAGGCCGCGGACCGCAATGATCGGTTCGTTTCCCAACAGATGCGGCAACGCCCGCGAATCGGCGCCGTTGCCGCCGCGCGTCTGGAGATTCGGAGTCATCGCCAGAAAAAGTAGAAAAACGCGGTGAACAGTAAATCCGCGAGGACAACCAGAAAAATCGACTTGACGACGGCGTTGGTCGTCGAGCGGCCGACGCCTTCCGGCCCCCCGGTCACGGTGAACCCTTCGAAACAGCCGACGTGGACGATGATCGTCCCGAAGGCAACCGCCTTCGCCATGCTGCTGACGATGTCGCGCATCATCAGAATCTCCGCGGTGCGTTGCAGATAGACGCTCAGAGTCATGTCCAGGGTGTAGTAGGTGAATATCCCGCCGGCGAGTATCCCGGAGAAAACGGCCGCTACCGTCAAGCACGGCATCATGGCCATCATCGCAATGTACTTGGGCACGAGCACGAACTCGACCGGGTCGAGCGCCATGGTGCGCAAGGCATCGATTTCCTCGGTGACGGTCATGGCACCGATTTCCGCGGAGATCGACGAGCCGGACCGCCCGATGACCACAATCGCCGCCATCAACGGGCCCAACTCGCGGGTCATGCTGGTTCCCACCAGATTGATGACCACCCCCATCGCGCCGAATTTGCGCAACTCGGCGCCGCCCTGAAGAGCCATGATCAGGCCGGTGGCGCCGGAGATCAAGCACACCACCGGCAGCGCCTGAACGCCGATGACCGCCATCTGCCGAACCGTCGTCTTCCAGCGCAGCCGGCTGCCTGTAAAGGGGTTGATCCGCCACGAGGAAACAAGCCCCCGCCAGAACTGAATCGCCAGCCCGCCGATATACTCGACCTTTTCGACGGTAGAGCGCCCAATGGATTCGAGAAAGGTCATGCGCGGCCCATGTTGCGACGCCGATTACGCCTGCAGGGCGTCTTCCTCGGTGGAATGAATTTCAAAGACGTTCAACAGCAAAGTGAGCTCAAGAACGCGCCGGGGGCCTTCTTGCAATCCGACCAACATGAACCGCGCGCTGCGTTTCCCGGCCTCCTGCAGCCCCTCGACCAGACTCGCAACGCCGGAACTGTCGATGTAATCGACGTTGGACAGGTTGACGATCACGTTCTTTTGACCGCGCTTCCTGAACAAGTCCAGCACGGTCTCGCGCAGCGCCGGCGAGGAGTACAAGTCGATATCGCCGACAACTTCGACGATCGAGCGGCGCCCATCCCTCTTGACGTTAATGTCCATGAGTCTTTCCCGCTTCTCCCTGCGCGGGCCGGACGTACGGGTCGAGCGTCTTGCTCAGCCGGACGCAATTGCTGCCGCCCTCGCGGCGGTACTCGACGCGGTCCATGATCGTGCGCATCAAGTACAGTCCCCTGCCGCCCGAGCGCAGTTCGCCCGGCGGCGGCACGTCCCGGTCGAGGGGATTGAACGCAACGCCTTGATCGCGGATTTCAAATTGCAATTCGTTGTCACGGGCGCTGCAACTCAAGCTTACGCGCCTGGAACAATCGCCGCCATATGCATGCTGCATCACGTTGCTCAGCGCCTCGTCGACCGCGACAACGATGGATTGGGTCTCCTGCTCGGCGACATCGAGCGCCGCGCAGAATCCTTCGACCGCCGATCTTGCAAGCCGCAGCCAGCGCGGGTGGCCGGCAATCGTAATCTCCACTTGGCCGGGCATTTTCAGTCCGGCAAGCGCCGGCTCGCTTCACGGAAGGACAGCAATTCGATAACGTGTTTCAGTGCCGATTGTATCACGCGCCCCCGAGCGGACCGAGGGCGTTTCCCGCTCTGATACGGTGACGGAAATGACGGTTTCGCCGGCTAGACGAGCGGCCTTCGACGTGCTGCTGCGGGTCGAGAGAGACGCCGCCTATGCCGACGCGCTGCTGCATTCGCCGGCGCTCGACCGCCTCGATGCCCGCGCCCGCGCTTTGGTTACCGAGCTCGCGATGGGCTGCCTGCGGCGCCGCGGAGAACTGGATTTTCTATTGGAGAAAAGACTGCGCAAAACCGTCGAATCGCTGGACGTGGAAGTCCGCACGGCTTTGCGGCTGGGGGCGTATCAGTTGCGCTGCATGGACCGCGCGCCGCCGGCGGCCGCCGTGTCGGATTCCGTCGAGTTGGTCAAGACGGCGCGCAAGCGTTCGGCAGCCGGCTTGGTCAACGCCGTTCTGCGCAATCTTCCCCCGCTGCCGGAGGGCGAGGACGGGGCGCGGCGCTCGCATCCCGATTGGCTGCGAACCCGTTGGGAGAAGCAGTTCGGGCGGAGCGCCTGCCGGAAGCTGCTTGCAGCGAACGTTTGCCGGCCGCCCACTTACGTTCGCGCCGTCAAAGGCTTCGACTTTGCGCATACGATGCGGGAATTGTCCGCGCAAGGCGTGGCCCTCGAGCCGACCGGCTTTCCGCGCGCGTTCCGGGTGGCGGGCGGCGCCGTCGCGAATACGCGGGCGTTCCGCGGCGGCCGGCTGGTTGTGCAGGATTTAAGCTCGCAACTGGTTGTCCCGCTGCTTTGCGTCAAGCCCGGACAAAGAGTTCTCGACCTCTGCGCCGCTCCCGGCGGAAAGGCCCGGCAACTCGCCGAAGAAGCCGGCTGCGCCGCAGCCGCCGACCGCAGCTTGCGGCGGCTGCGGACCTTGCGCCGGCTGGGTTCGCGCGGGCTGCTGCCGCTCGCGCTCGACGCCGAGCGCCCCTTGCCCTTCCGCGCCGCCTTCGACCGCATCCTGGTCGATGCCCCCTGCTCGGGAACCGGCACTCTGGCCCGCAATCCCGAGATCAAATGGCGGCTGAAACCCGCGGATCTGCACGAGCTCCACTCGCGGCAGGCGCGGATTCTCCGCCGCGCCCTCGACGCCCTCGCGCCGAACGGCCGGCTCGTCTATGCGACCTGCTCGCTCGAACCGGAAGAAAACGAACAGGTTATCGAGCGGGTTCTCGCCGAGCGAACGGCGTGGACTTTCCGCAAAGCGCTCGACCGGTTGCCCGGACGCGATGCCGGCGACGGGTTTCAGGCTTGGCTAATCTGTCGAGATGCGGCTTGAACGCGGCGAGGCGATCGTACCGGCCGTAGCCGCGGCGGTCTGTCTCGGAACGATCGTCAGCCCTCCCGCGCTGCTCGACGACGTCGACGCAACGTATGCGCAAATCGCCCGCACCATGCTCGAGTCGGGCGATTGGGTGACCGCGCGGATCAACGGCGTCCCGTATTTCGACAAGCCGCCCGGACAAGTTTGGGCCATCGCGGCCGCGTTCGCGGTTTTCGGCGTCCACGATTGGGCAGCGCGGATTCCCATGGCCCTGGCGGCGATTTTGCTGTGTTGGCTGACGTATCGGCTCGGCCGCCGGTCGTTCGGAGCCGCTTGCGGAACGCTCGCGGCTCTCGGCCTGGCGACGTGCGCCGGTCTGTTTCTCTTCACCAGAGTCCGCATGCCCGACATTTTCATTGCCTGCTCCACGTTGGTTGCCTTATGGGCTTTCCTGGAGGCGCTGGACGAGCGGGGCGCGCCGCGCAAGGCTCCCGCCGTTGCGGCCGGCGCGGCCATTGGAACGGGCGTTTTGTTCAAGGGGTTGGTCGCCGCCGTGCTGCCTATCGGCGCGCTGGCCGTTTATTTGGCTGTCAGCGGGGCATGGCGCTCCGCCGCCGTCCGGCGGCGCCTGCGCCTCGGCTTGGCCGCAGGAACGGCATTGTTGGTTGCGGCGCCCTGGCATTTGCTGGCGACTCTCCGCCACCCGCCGTATTTCGAGCTGACCCTCGCCGGCGCTGCCGGAGAGTATCACGGCTTCTTTTGGCGCTACTTCGTCAACGAACACCTGCTGCGCTATCTGGGCCTGCGCTATCCGCAGGACTACGACACCGTGCCCTTGGCCGCGTTCTGGCTCGGCCATCTGATCTGGCTGTTCCCTTGGAGCGCGTATGCGCCGGCGGTTCGCGGGCTTGCGTTCGGCAGCGGGGACCGCGCTTCCCACGCGCGCCTGATGATGCTCTGCTGCTGCGGGTTTACGCTGCTGTTTTTTTCCGCTTCGACCTCTCAGGAATACTACACTTTGCCCGCCTATGCTCCGGCGTGCCTGCTCCTGGCCGGCGGAATGGAACGCTCCAACCGTTGGCTGAGGCTCGGCGGCAAGATTGCGGGCGCGGCCTCGCTGCTCGCTCTCGCGGCCGCCGCCGGCGTTCTGATTTCCGTTTGGAGCCTGCCGGCGGAAGGCGGCATCGCTTCGAGTCTGAGCAGCAATCCGGACGCCTATACGCTGTCGCTGGGGCACATGCAAGATCTGACGCTCGAATCGTTCGCCTATCTGCGGAAACCCCTCTTGCTCGCCGCCGGCGCATTGGCGATCGGCTCGCTGGGGGGCCTGCTCCTGCGGGGCCGTCGATCCTTGGCCGCTCTCATGTTGATGATGATCGTGCTCGTTCACGCCGCGCGGTGGGCGATGGTCGCTTTCGATCCGTACTTGTCGTCGCGGCCGCTTGCCGCTGCCTATCTCGCAGCGCCGCCCGGCGAGTTGATCCTGGACCGCGAGTATTACGCCTTTTCCTCGCTGGTCTTTTACACGAACCGCCGCGTGCTGTTGCTTAACGGCCGGAAAAACAATATCGAGTACGGATCGCGCGCCCCCGGCGCGCCCGATGTGTTCCTCGACGACGCGGAACTGGCCGCGCGGTGGCGTAGTGGAGAACGCTGCTACCTGGCGACCTTCGAGGAGGAGATCCCCCGCATCGAAAAATTAGCGGCCGGTCAGGGGTTGACGATAGTCGCCAAGAGCGGCGGCAAGGCGCTGCTGGCGAACGCAAAACGGCCCTAATAACGCGAAACCCGCGGAGAGCCTACGTCGCTCGCCATCGCCAAGGCATCGAAGTTCATCACCATGTGCTCGTGGCGGACCCGGGACATTTTCGCCTCGTCCCACAGGTTGTCGAATTCTCCCGGGTCGGTTTCCAAATCGAACAGCTCCCCCAACCCGTGGCCGTGGTAAACAACCTGCTTGAAGCGTTCGCTGCGCACCATCGTGGCGAAGCTCTGCGCCCCGGCAAGCGCTCGATAGTACTCGCTGCGCACGAACTCGCGGTGGCGGTCAGGGGACGAGTCTCCCGTAAGAATCGCGGTCAGCGGCTTGCCCTGCATCGTATCCGGCGCCGCGAGCCCGGCCAATTCCAGCAGAGTCGGCGCCAAATCGGTGAGCTCGACCAGCGCCCGACTGCGCAGACCCCTCTGGAACCGCCCCGGCCATGAGATGACCAGCGGCACGCGTACGAGACTTTCATAGAAACGGCAGCCTTTCAGCAGCAGCCCGTGATCGCCCAAAGTCTCGCCGTGATCGCTGGTGAAAATCACGACGGTGTTGTCGCGCTGCCCGCTGCTTTCCAGCGCATCGAGCAAGCGGCCGACGTTGTGGTCGATCAGTTCGATCATGGCGTAGTATTTCGCCTGAT
This sequence comes from uncultured Bryobacterales bacterium, assembly GCA_958295955.1. GTDB lineage: Bacteria > Acidobacteriota > Terriglobia > Bryobacterales > UBA6623 > CATQHP01. The sequence continues at coordinate 1,536,128 of OY282420.1, forward strand.
AAGACTTGGCGTTCATTTCTTCCGGACGCCGCGCCTCGCGCTGAAAATTGACGTTCTTGAGGCGCTCTTGAGCCGCCAGGTCGGACTCGCGGAAAAGCGGCCCCGGCATCTCCTCCTGCGGGTAATGGTCGAGCCATTCTTGGGGCGGGTCGAACGGCGAGTGCGGATCGAAACAGTTGAGGCTGAACAGCCACGGCCCCGAGCGCTTCTCGTTCATGAACTCGATCGCGCGGTCGGCGCACCAGGTCGTTTGATGGAATTCGCTGGGGATGTAACCCAACTTCTTGTAGGTCGAGCGGTAGTCTTTGCCCCGGGACTTGAGCCAGTCGATGTAGGCATGCCCCTGCGGCCAGTCGTCGTGCGGATGATGGCTCCAATGGAACACGCGGTAACCGTCGTCGGCGCGCGGCTCGATGCGGCCTTGGGCGCCCGAGAGATGGAATTTGCCGGCCAGCCCGCAGTCGTAGCCCGCATCGGCGAGCGTTTTCGTGACCAGGGGGGCGGCATGATCCCAACGCTCGTTGCCGTTCATGCAGCCGTGAACGGCCGACGGGTACATTCCGGTCAGAAAACTTGCCCGGCTGGGAGTGCAGATCGGCGATTGGCAATAGGCGTTCTCGAACGCCGCGCCGCTTGCCGCGAGGCGGTCGATGTTCGGCGTGCGGATATGCTCGTTGCCCAGCGCGCGTATCGTGTCCCAGCGCTGCTGGTCGGTGCAGATCCAGAGGATATTGGGACGCGCGTCGGCGGCCGGGGCTTGTTGGGCGGCGGCGAATCCGGCAGTGGCGGAACCGACGAATCGGCGGCGGGTCAAGGAGTTGCTCATCGCCGGGCATTATCGCAGATGGCGGGAGCGCGCGGCGGCCATGACCAGCTGCTGCGGAAAAATCGCTTTGTCGAGGCGTCGGGAGCAAGCCGACGATAGTTAACACCCTGGAGAGAGAGTTTCGAGGACTGCTCAAATCAGGACGAGTGCTACGACCGGTGTATGGGCGACGGGGAGGACGTTTGCTGATGGGAGCCATTCGCCGGCGGCTTCTTTTGTTGGGCGGCTTCAACCAGGAAAAACCGATCCGTCTCTTCAAATACGAGCCGGAAATCAAGTTGTCCGTGCTTGAGGAGGTCGTGTTCAGGGCGATGTATTTCGTTTTGTGCCTGTCGGGTATCTTGCTAGGGCTGTATTTCGGTTCGGACTGATGTTTCACCAGCGCAGACAGATTCAATGGAGCCGTTACCGATTCGGTTCAAGCGGCGCATGGCTTGTGCCGCCGGTCGGCCTTGGCGAGCGGGCGGCCGCAGTCGCGGTGCTGCCGGCGCTTGGGCCGGCGTATTCGCGGCGGACCTTGAGCGAACAGGATCGGCGCTACGATGCCTGCGTGGACGATCTGGACGGAAGCGTTTGTTGAAGGGTAAGATAGACAACAGATGGACTGGAAAATTCTGTTTCGCCCACCGTCTCCAGAGGCGGCAAGGTACTGCAGGTGGTTTGGCTTCTCCGTCTCGCTCGGCGCTATGGTGACGTGGATTCTGCTAGAGTTCGTTTTCTAGCAACTATCGTGACGAGCACGATGCGTGCGTTCAAGCATGCGAGGACAACGAAGACGAAAGCGGCTACTGTCCCGACGATGGCTCCGGTAGTTGGTGCTAGTAGTTACTGCTCCGGGGGGGGATGACGACCAAGAGGCTGAAAAAGTATCTGTGGAGCCCTGGCTCGCGCCTGTGGGGCTTCTTTTGGGTGATGCTTTGGTTCTGGACGGTTAAGGCTATCGCTTGGTTCTGGCTCGGCTGGTGGCCGTAGCGTCCTGCTTGAACAAACGACCTTCAACAACGGCCCAGGGGCTTACCGGCTCCTGGGCCGTTTTGCGTCTCGGTCCGTTCGGAGGTTCTTCCGTAGCGCCGGGGGGCTACGCTGCGGGGCGGGGGTATATGAGATTGCCTGCGTTCCGCACAGGACGAGTGCTACGATCAGTGTATGGGCGACGGGGAGGACGTTTGCTGATGGGAGCCATTCGCTGGCGGCTTCTTTTGCGGGGCGGCTTCAAGCAGGAAAAACCGATCCGTCTCTTCGAATACGAGCCGGAAGTCAAGCTGTCCGTGCTTGAGTGGGTCGTGTACAAGGCGATGTATTTCGTTTTGTGCCTGTCGTCTATCTTGCTAGGGCTGCATTTCTTCAGAGGGCTGCGTTTCTTTTGACGGCTTTGCATGCGAGGCAAGTGGACGAGCCGGCAAGTCCGGCCGCCATGCCTAGCGGCTGCGAAAAAATTCAAGCGGCTCGAGCGCGGCGATCTTCCACTTGCCCTTGCGCTTGACGAAACGCAGCGCCAGTTTCTCCTGCCGGATCTCGACCGGCCCCGGACCGCGCAGCGGCGTCAGTTGCAGCAGCCAGTCCACGCTGAGCGCCGGCCCGCCGTCCGCTTCGCGCAGCGGCCCGATCTCAACCGACGAGGCGATCGTGCGCTGCGCCGTCAGCGCCAGGACGCGGACGCGCAAAGCGTCGAAGCCCGGCATCGAACGCGCGTCGAACTTGGCTAGAAACAGCGCGGCGTTGTTGGCCTGCAGCGCGCGGCTCGCGTCGAGGATTACCAGACGAACGGCGGCCGCCTCGTCTTGCGCGCGCAGCGGCCCCGCCGCGGCGGCGAGAAACAGGGCCGCCGCCAGACTCCTGCAGAATGCGCCGCGCAAAAGCAACGGGGTTCAAGCCCGGAACGGGCTGCGGCTCAGCGCATACTCGACAGCTTCTCGCGGGACTTCGTACTCGCTGTAGGAGGCATTGCCGATGTAACCCAGGTCTTCGATCCCCGCGGGGCTGGTGTAGTAGGCATCGACGATCAACCGCCGCGCCCAATCGAAAAACCCCAGGCCGCGGCGGATATCCGCCGGCCTGCGCACGCCGTACATGGCGAACCGTTTGTAGTCGTTGGTGTCGAAAGCCGTATCCGCCGCGGTTTCAGCCGCGCCGGCCCGCACCAGCGCGTCGAGCATCGCCGTTTGCGCTTCGTTGGACGCATCGACGAAGCGCTTGCCGCTCCGCTTCAGCATGGCGTGGTCGAGCCACAGGATGCCGCCGCTGAAAATCGCCGCAAGCTCTTCGTTCTCGCTGCACAGCAGGTCGATAAACTCCGGCGCGCCGCCTTCGCGGCCGCTGGGCCCGCCGGCGTCCGCCGGAATCACCAACTCGGAAAGTTTTTCCAGCGTCCGAAATTCATGCTCGTTGAAATAGCGGACCGTATATTCGCCTTGCAGCGTCTTTTCCGCCGCGGCCTGACCGTGGACTTCGTGCGCGTCGGCCCGGTCGATGCGCCCGGCCAATCCGACGGCGGTGACGCCGAGAGCAATGCGCCGCAGAGCGTCGCGCCGCGACAGCGCCTCGACGGACACGAAATTGCTAGACATTGCCTTTCCTCATTTCCTCGGCCAGATATTCGGCCGTGCGCCAAGCGAGCGCGTTGATCGTCAGCGTCGGGTTCTTGTCCGGGTTGCTGACGAAGCTCGCCGCATCCGCCACAAAAAGATTTTTCACCTCATGGGACCGGCAATACTTGTTGAGCACCGAGCTGCCGGGGTTGTCGCCCATGCGCGCCCCGCCGACTTCGTGAATGATGGAGCCCGGAACCGAAATCCCTTCGCCTTCGCGGACGGCGTTGTTCTGCCGCAGCCCTTTGCCGCCGCAGGCCTCGATGAGGGCGGAGAAAGATTTCTCCATATGACGGGCCTGTTTCCATTCGTAATCGCTCCACTTGAAGTGGAACCGCGGCGCCGGAATGCCCCACTTGTCCACGACATCGGGATCGATATCCAGATAGCTCTGGTTGTTCGGAATCATTTCCCCGCGGCCCGAAAGCCCGATCGACGTGCCGTACTCCTGACGAATCTTCTCCTTGAGTTTCTTGCCGTAGCCGTATTTTCGCGCCGCCGCGTGGAACGCCCCGGGGCCGGGCAGGCGGAAGCCGCCGCCGAACTCGATGTGATAGCCGCGCGGGAAGTCCAGCTTGTGATGTTGGTCGTACAGCCACCACGGCGCATAGAGATGCGCGCCGCCGAAGCCGCTCGTATCGTAGCGGGGCATATTTTCGAGGTACGGAATCGAACCGCGCACGCCGTAGCCGACCGTATCCATCAGGTAGCGGCCGACCAGCCCCGAACCGTTGGCGATGCCGTTGGGAAACTGTTTCGATTTCGAGTTCAGCATCAAGCGCGCGGTCTCGCAAGCCGAGGCGGCCAGCACCACCGCCTTGCCGCGGACTCGTTTTTCCGCGCGTTCTTTTTTGTCGATATAGACCACGCCCGTCACGCGGTCGTTGTCTCCGATTTCGACCTCGCGCACCATCGCATCGGTGATCAGCGTCAGCTTGCCGGTCTCCAGCGCGGGAAAGATATCGACCTGCGACGCCGAGTAGTTCGAAGCCGTCAGGCAGCCCCGCCCGCACTCGCCGCAATAGTGGCAAGCCGGCCGGCCGTTCTTCGGCTTGGTGATGACCGCCCGCCGGTTGGCGATGAAGGGCACGCCCAGTTTCTTGCCCGCTTTCTGCATGAGCAATTCGTGTACTTTCGGCGGCGGGGGCGTTTCGAAAATCCCGTCGGGAGCGCTGGGAATCCCCTCGACCGTCCCCGTCACGCCGATGAATTTTTCGGCTCGGTCGTACCAGGGCGACAGGTCTTCGTAGCCGATCGGCCAGTCCCAGCCGAGTCCGTCGCGCGACCAGGGCTTGAAATCCATGGCCGAGAAGCGAAACGACATCCGGCCGTAGTGATTCGTGCGCCCGCCCACGACCCGCGAGCGGAACCAGGTGAATCGACTGCCTGCGGCCACCGTATAGGGTTCGCCGTCAAGCTGCCAACCGCCGCTTACGGTCGTAAAAAAACCGTAATCCGTTCCGCGTCGGAAGTACTGCGCGCCGCCTTCCTCGGCGGTTCGATGTCCGTAGTCGTACGGCCATTTGTGCGTCTTGTAGTCTTTTTGCGGGTCGATCGGCGGTCCGGCTTCGAGCAGGGCAACCTTAAGCCCCTTCTCCGTCAGCACGCGGACAGTAGTTCCTCCGCCGGCGCCCGCGCCGACGACGACCGCATCGTAGATAGTTTCAGCCATGCGTCAAACCTTCAATACCGGTAAATCATGATGGCATACCGGCGGCTCCCCCGGAAACCGCGCCGGCCTGCCGAAAAACCGGCAGGTTCGGTTGCCGCCTATTGGACGTTGACCGGAATGGGGTCGGGCCGCTTGTCCACGACGCCCTCGTAGGCTTCCGCGATCGAGATGTTGTTTGCCGTGAGCGTATGTCCGGTGGCGCGGTCGAGATTGATGCGGGCGCTGATATAGGTATTTTGCGTGATGATCAGCGTCGTGCGCGCATTGGCCAGATCGCGCTGCGCCTGCACGACCTGGAATATCGTCGAAGCGCCGAGATTGAATTTTTTCTGCTCGGCCTCCAGCGTCCGCTGTTGCAGTTCCCGGGACTTCAGCGCCGCCTTATAGCGGGCGCGCGCTTGCTCGACCTGGATTAAAGCCGACTGCACTCCGCTGCGCACCGCGTTCTCCGCTTGCACCAAGCGTACTTCCTGCTGGCGCTTTTCCAGCAGCGAAGCAGTCATATCGGCCCGCGCCTGGCGGTTCTTCAGCGGGATATTGACTTGCAGGCGGACCTGGTAATCGGGGAAGTTGCGGCGGAACAACTGTCCGGCGGCATTGCCCAAGCCGCCCAGAAAGTACGGCGAAACCCCCGCCGGCTGTCCGGGACTGGGGACAAAAAGATCGTTGACTTGCCCCGCCAGCGCGTTATTCGTGAGATCGAACGTAAGACTCGCGCTGGGCAGCATGCCGTTGCGCACGCCGATCAAGCCCAACTCCGTGTTCTTCATGCGGATGCGGTTCTGCGCCATCTCGGCGCGGGAGGCCACGGCCGTTTCCATGAGCGCCTCCAGCGGCTCGAGGACTTCTTCTTCCGGCACCTCGATGTCGTCGGTCGGAATGATCTCGGCGTACATCAGAGTAGGGCTGGCCATGCCGTTGACGCTCAGCGCGTCTTTGATCAGCGTTTCCTGCAGGCGGACCTCGGTTTCCGCGGCGGTAAGGTCGGCTTCGCGGGCGGCGACTTCCGCCTCGGCGCGGACGATCTCGATGGGAGCCAAGGTGCCGATTTCGACGCGCCGCTTGTTGTCGTTGTAGAGCTTCTGCGCGAGCTGCAGGTTCTCCCGCTGGCTGTCCACTTGGGCGCGCAGCGTGACCAGCCCCCAATAGAGCGCTTCGACCCGCGTGACGACTTCCTCGACTTGCAGCTTGAACTGCAGATCGGATATCTCGCGGTTGTTCTTGGCTACTTCGATGTTGCGGGTATTGACCGCCACGCCGAACCCTTGCAGCAGCGGCTGCGTAACGCGCAAAGTCAGCGCGCTGACGAGCGACGGGTTGAAGTTGGTGCGCAGGTTGTTGGTGAGGCTGCGCGTGTTCGCCCAGATCAGCGCGGCGGTCGTGCCGGTCTTGAAACCCTGACGGACGCCCAACTGGGAGTTGCTGATCTCGCGGATCAGCGTGTTCGTGCCGGTGACGAAGTTGCTGGTTTGCGGGTTGGAGAAGTGTCCCCAATCGATATTTCCGAACATGGCGGGGTCCATGTTGACCGACTGCGTTCCGAAGAACGTGCTGGCGTCGCCGACGCCTGCGGCTCCGCCGCCCCCGCCGCCCGCGCCCCCGCCGCCGGCGCGCTGCGTAATGCCCGTGGCCTGGCCGCCCTGACCGCCGCCGCCGCCGCCGCCGATGCCGGTGGAGAGAACGCTGATCTGGTTCTGCACGCCGCGCAACTGGGCGCCCGACTTGGCGCGCATGACATCGTTGCCGGCGCTTTGCGGACCGTAGCGCGCCCAAGCCAGATCGAGGTTGTTTTCAATGGCCAGCGCCAAGGCGTCGGCCAGCGATAAGTACAGCTTGGCGTCGTGGATCAGAAAGTCCAGCCGCTCGGAATTGGCCAAGCTGATTTCCGGGATTTTGGGCGTCTTCAAGACATTGACGATCGGCGGCCACCCCGAGACGCCTTCGCTGTAATCCACGGGTTTTTGGCGAAATGTCTGACCTGACGCAAACGGCTGCAAAAACAGGATCAGAGCCAAAGAAACCGAAACGCTGGTTGACCGGCTCGTCATGAATTGTCGATTTGCTCACACCACGGCCCGCAGACCTGCGCGGACATTAAAACGACAAGGCGTAACGCCCCGCCGGCTGGTTACTCAGGCGCTTGCCGGATCCCGCCCTTCCCTGCTCTCTGGAATCCGCGCTACTCTGGCTTCATCGCCTGCCGCATGAGGACCCTGAAGATCACTGTCGCATACGACGGCGCCGGCTTCAGCGGCTGGCAAATCCAGCCGGGGCGAAAAACGGTACAGGGAACGATCGAAGATGCTCTGACCGCAATCGAGGGCCGCCGCGTCGCAGTCGCGGGCTCCGGGAGGACCGACGCCGGGGTTCACGCCCTGGGCCAGACGGCATCGTTCACCCTGACCAATCCGCTCCCCGCGGCAAATCTCAAGAAGGCGCTGAACCGTATCTTGCCGGCGGCGGTGCGCATTTACGACGTCGCGGAAATGCCCGCGGGGTTTCACGCCCGGCGCGCAGCCGTCGCGAAGACTTACGAGTACCGCATTCATCGCGAGGAAACATGCCCTCCGTTCGTTTACCCGTTCGCCTATTGGTATCCGTTCGCCCTCGACGAAGAGGCGATGATTGCCGCGGCGCCGCTGTTCGCGGGGACGCGGGATTTTCGCTCGCTCGCGGCGAACGCCCGCGGCCCGCGGCAGGAACGGGCTGAAAAATCCACTGTGCGCACAATCTTTTCCTCGCAGTTGACCCGCCGGCCCGACCGGCTCGTTTACCGCGTCCGCGGCTCCGGATTCCTCTACCGCATGGTGCGCAACATCGTAGGCGCGCTGCTCGAGGTCGGACGCGGCAAGCTGAAGCCCTCAGGCATACCGGCGCTTCTCGCTGCGCGCAACCGCGGCCTTGCGGGCATCACGGCGCCGGCCAGAGGACTTTTCCTGGTCGCAGTCGAATACGACAACGAATGAGCCGCCGCTCAGTTCGTGCGCGACACGATGCGCTCGGCAATCCGACGCAAACCCCAGGCCGGCGCTCCAAAATCCTCAATCGCGGCCAACGCGGCGTCGAGGCGCTGCCGCGCCCGGCGGCGCGATTCCTCAAGTCCGTAAAACGCAGGGAACGTCGCTTTTCCCTGCTTGACGTCTTTGCCGGCGGTCTTGCCCAACTCCTCGCTCGTGGACACGACATCGAGCACGTCGTCGACAATCTGAAAGGCCAAGCCGATGTGCCGTCCGTATTCGCCGAGCGCTCGATAAGCGTCCGGCGCGGCGTTGCCGAAAAGAGCGCCGAGGCGCACCGACGCCCGAATCAGCGCTCCGGTCTTCGCGCGGTGAATGTAGTGCAGCCGCTCGGCCGTAACGGACTTCCCTTCCGCTTCGAGGTCGGCGACTTGCCCGCCGATCATGCCTTCGACGGAACCGGCCGCCGCCGCGAGCTCGGCAATCATGGCCGCGCGGTTCTCGGCCGCCGGGTCGAGCTCCGCAAGAATCTTGAATGCGGCCGTCAACAGGGCGTCGCCCGCCAAGATGGCCATCGCTTCGCCGTAAACCTTATGGCAGGTCGGCCTGCCGCGGCGGAAATCGTCGTTGTCCAGGGCGGGGAGATCGTCGTGGATCAGCGAGTACGCATGCACGCATTCCACGGCGCAGCCGGGCAGTTCCGCTCCGGCCTCCGTTCCCAGCGCCTCCGCCGCGGCGATCGCCAGCAGGGGCCGGATGCGCTTGCCGCCCGCGAACAGGCTGTAGCGCATCGCGGCATGAATCGTGCCGGGATGCGTCGCCGCGGCGGGAATCAGCCTGTCGAGCGCATGGTCCACTCGCTGCCGGCGCTCCGCGAGGTATTCTTCGAAGGCCACGGGGGGGCTTGTCTATTCGTCGTCCAACTCGAACGGCTGCGGCTCGATCTCGCCGTCTTTGCGCAACAGAATCTCGACCTTCGTCTCTGCCTCCTGCAGTTGCTTGCGGCAGCCTTCGCTCAGTTTCATGCCCTTTTCGAACAACTCCAGGGACTTTTCAAGCGGCAGATCGCCGTCTTCGAGTTGATTGACGACTTCCTCGAGTTGTTGCAGCCCCTCTTCGAACGACGGGTCTTGTTTCTGTTTGACGGCCATGGCCCCGGAGCTTTTCATTGTAGGCGAGGCGGCCGCGAGGCAAACCACCTGCGCAAAACCGGAGGAAGAGCCGGGTCGGAGCGCAAGCGGTCGAGATCGGCCGGCTCATCGACGTCGTACCACTCGCCTGCCTGGGCAACGCTGAAGCCCGCGGCGCGCAGCGCCCGAACCGTCTGCGCGCGGGTCTCTCCGCTCGACCAGGCAACGCCGTCGAACATGCGCGCGTCCGTTTTGCGCGCGCCGATCAGATAAAAGCCGCCGTCCTCGCACGGCCCCAGGACGACATCGGCGCGGTCAAGCTCCGCGATCAGGGCGGCGATGTTCGCAGTCGGGACCGTCGGGCTGTCGCTGCCGACGATCAGCGCCTTGCGGTATCCCTCCGCGAGCAATTCGTCGAGACACCGCCGGAGTTTCTCGCCCAGGTCCGCGCCGCGTTGGAGCCGCGGCCGCGCGGCCGCCGCGCGCCGGCCGAAGTCCGCGCCACGCACGTCGCAGTACAAAAACGAGTCCGCAGCGGCGATGCGCCGCAGCTTGAGCCATGCCTCGAGGGTGCAGAGACGGTGGAATTCCGCGGCGTCCGCAGCGGAAATGCAAGCCGTGAGACGGGTCTTCACGTACCCCGGCCGCGGAGCTTTGGCAAATAAGGCGATGGCCGTATCGCGCACGACGGACCTCCCCTTTGTCGATGCTACACTCAGCCGAAGGATCGAGCGCGCATGACTGAAAAAATCGCCGCAGCCGATGCTCTGACCGCGATTCTCGTCGATGACGAGAAGCTTGCCCGCCAGGAGTTGTCTTTCCTGCTCGATTCGTTCGCTGAAATCGAAGTCGTCGGCCAAGCGTCGAACGGACCCGAAGCGCTGCAGCAAATCGACGCGCTGGACCCCGACATCGTCTTCATGGATGTCCAGATGCCGGGGCTGAACGGACTCGAAGTCGCGCGCGAACTGGTGCGGCGGGGAGGCGCGCTGCCGCACATCATCTTCGCCACCGCCTACGACCAGTACGCGGTTCAGGCTTTCGAGGTCAATGCGGCCGACTACCTGCTCAAGCCGATCGAAAAGCAGCGTCTGCAAAAATCCATCGAGCGCGCGCGCATCCAAACGCCGGCGGAAGAAGTCGGCAGAATGAAGCGGTTGCTCTCGCACCTCCGCGATCAAGCCGCGCCGCCGTCCAAGGTCCTGCTCAAATCGAACAGCCGCATGCTGCTCGTGGACGCGGCCGACATCATCTACGCCACGGTAAAAGACGGCGCCATCCGGGTGGTTGCCGCCCAGACCGGCGGCGAAAGCAATTACAGAACGCTCGACGACCTGCAATCGAACCTGAGCGAGCGCTCATTCTGGAGGACGCACCGTTCCTATCTGGTCAACATCGACCGCATCAAAGAGGTCATCCCCTGGTTCAAATCCACCTACCAGTTGCGCATGAGCGACCCCCATCAGACGGAAATCCCCGTAAGCCGCGGCCAAACCAAACGGCTGAAAGAACTGTTCCGCCTGTAGTTAACCGGCCGCGGCCTCGACCTCGACCGGTCCGGCCGCCTGCATGGCCGGCAATCCCAATGCCGCTCGCAGCGCGGACTCCAATTCGTTGCGCACGCCGGGGTTCTCTCTGAGAAAATTTTTGGTTTTTTCGCGGCCTTGGCCAATCCGCTCGCCGTTGTACGAATACCAGGCGCCGCTCTTTTGGACAAGCTTGTGCGCGACTCCCAGATCGAGCAGGTCGCCTTCGAGGGAAATCCCCTCGCCGTACATGATGTCGAACTCGGCCTGTTTGAACGGGGGTGCCACTTTGTTCTTCACAATTTTCACGCGGGTACGGTTGCCCATGAATTGATCGCCGTCCTTGATCGCGGCGATGCGGCGGATATCCACGCGCACGGAAGAATAAAACTTCAGCGCCCGGCCGCCGGTCGTCGTTTCCGGACTGCCGAACATCACGCCGATCTTCTCGCGAATCTGGTTGATGAAAACGATGCAGCAGTTCGATTTCGCCACCTGCCCGGTGAGCTTGCGCAGCGCCTGGGACATCAACCGCGCCTGCAAGCCGACGTGGCTGTCGCCCATTTCGCCTTCGAGCTCCGCGCGCGGCACCAGCGCGGCGACCGAATCGATCACCAGAATGTCGATGGCGGCCGAACGCACCAGCACGTCGGCAATTTGCAAAGCCTGCTCGCCGCTGTCGGGCTGCGAGATCAACAGGTTGTCCACGCTCACGCCCAGCTTCCCCGCATAGACCGGATCCATCGCATGCTCGGCGTCGATGAAAGCCGCCATGCCGCCCATCTTTTGCGCCTGGGCCACGGCCTGCAGCGCAAGGGTCGTCTTGCCGGACGACTCCGGGCCGAAAATCTCGATCATCCGCCCGCGCGGGAAGCCGCCGACGCCGAGCGCGAAGTCAATCGAAATGGCGCCGGTGGGAATCACCTCGAGACCGAGCCCGGCATCGTGCTCGCCCATGCGCAGAATGGCGCCTTTCCCGTGATCCTTTTCGATTTGGCCGATCGCAGCTTCAAGCTTCCTCCGGCGGTCGTTGTCCATGTACGTTCTCCTCGGCTTTCGATTCTAGCAGTCGGCAGGGGAAATTCCGCGGCGACTCTAACGCCCCGCGCAAGCGGCGTTTCAGTTGACTTCGTCGGGCAGCGGCGCGTAGTAGCCGCGGCGCACGCGGACCATCGCGTTCTTCACCTGGGGCTTGACCCGCACCTTGTGGAAACTGCCGTCGTTCTCAAACCCGCTCGGAGAGTACAGGATGAAATACTGGTGGCGCAACTCGTTGGCGATATTGGCGAACGATTGCTCCAGGTCGCGGGCCTGGAACGGGTGGAACGAAATGCCGCCGGTCTCCTGCGCAAAGCGGCGCAGCGTGCGGTCGCCGATTTCCGCCTTGCCGCTGCGGTTCGTCGAAATCGTATAGACCACGGCTTCGGCCTTGTGCGCCATCTCCAGGGAGTCTTCACGGGTAACGGTGCTGTGGTTGTCTTCGCCGTCGCCGATGACGACCAGAGCGCGGCGGAATTGCTCTTTGGGCTGGTCTTCGGGCAGCTTGTCGCGGCAAGCGTAGTAGATCGCGTCGTAAAGCGCGGTCCCGCCGCCGGCCCGCAGGTTGCGCACGCCCGCGGCCAGGCGGTCGATATCGTTGGTGTAGTCCACGATCAATTCCGCCTGCGTGTCGAAGCTGACCAGGAACGCGCGGTCGGCATCCTCGGCCAGCACGCCGCGCAGAAACTCGATCGCCGCTTCCTGTTCGAACTTGAACCGCCCGCGAATCGAGTTGCTGGTGTCGAGCACAACGCCGATGCGCAGCGGCAGGTCGCTCTCGCGCACGAACTCGCGAATTTCCTGCCGCTTGCCGTTGTCGAAAACCTCGAAATCTTCGCGGTCCAGGTCCGTGATGAAGCGGTTTTTCTTGTCCGTGACGGTGAACAGCAGCGGCACCCGCGCGACATCGACCTTGATGATGTCCGAGTCCGCATAGACCGGCGTCAACTCCGGCTTGCTCGTCTGCTGCGCCCCTAGCGAAACGCACGCCAGCAGCGCCGCAAAGCCGATCGAAAACAGCCGGTTCATGTCCTGATTATAGCCCCAGACTCTCCAACAGGTTTTCGAACTCGCGCGGCAAGGGCGCCTCGCAGGCCATCGTTTCGCCGCTCGACGGATGCTGAAAAACAATCTGTCGGGCATGGAGGTAGAAGCGGTCCAGAGCAGGCAGTCCCGCGATGCCCTTGCGCGCTCCGTAAAGACAGTCGCCGACGACCGGCCGGCCCGCTGCGGACAAGTGAACGCGAATCTGATGCGTCCGGCCGGTGTGAATGCGCACCTCGACCAGCGAATACGCCGCATTGCCGCGCAAGAGGCGCAAGTCGCTGGCGGCCTCCTTGCCGTTCGCGGAGACAGCCATTTTGACGCGGTTGCGCTTGTCCCGCCGAATGGGCATCTCGAAACGCACCCACCAGCGGCCGCCGGCCATCAGCGGCCTGCCGTGACGCAGGATTTGGGGGGCGTCGTGGGGGTTTTCCGCCACCGCTCCCTGCACGAGCGCCCAGTACGTTTTGCGGATTTTCCGCGACTCGAATTGCTTTTGCAGCAGCCGGTGCGCGCGGTCGTGCTTGGCCACCAACAATACCCCGCTGGTCAGGCGGTCCAGGCGGTGAACGATTCCGGGACGCAGCTCGCCCGACACGCTTGACAAGCTCTCGAAGTGGTGCAGCAGCGCATTGACCAGCGTTCCCGATGCGGCGCCCGCCCCGGCGTGAACGACCATGCCCGCCGGCTTGTCGATCACGGCGAGGTCTTCGTCTTCGTAAACGATCGCCAGATCGACGGCCTCGGCCTCGGCTTTGAGCGGCTTGAGCGGCGCGGGGTCGATCTCGACCGTTTCGCCGCCGCGCAGCTTGAAAGCGCCGCGCCGCCGCACCTCGCCGGCGACGCGCACCCTGCCGCCGCGAATCCAGCTTTGCAGCCGCGCGCGGCTGACCTCGGGCAGACGGGCGGCCGCCGCGCGGTCCAGACGCGCGCCCGCATCGGCTTCATCGGCCTCGAAGCGCACAAAACCCATTATCCTTGCCCCTCGCCGGCGCCGGACGGCGGCGCGCGCAGGCAAGGCGACTCGTTGCCGCTGCAAAATATTCTGCCGATTGGGACCCTACGGCGCCGATATCGACCCTGCAGCCGCGGTGGCGACCCCGCTTCCGCCGCTTTGCGCCGCTGCGGACGCACGACTCCCGTGTTGCCCCGCCCCGCCTTGTGGTAGAATGGGCGCATGCGCTCCTCCGGGCGCTCCCACGGAATCAATTCTTCCATCCGCCTCGGAAACTTCCCCCGCCTCGCGCGGCGCTTCTTGGCCTCGTACTCCAAATCCGCAAATGTCCGCCGGCTCCTCATCCCTCCTCCCTAACGTCAAAATCTACGCTACGATTCCCGTTACGACACATTGCCCTCCCCCTGACTGCCGCTACTTATTCAGACCTTCGCTAAAATTTATTCAGATTTTTGCAAAAATGTTTCAGGAGCGTTCCGAAAGTATTCAGATCTTTCCTAAAATGTTTTAGAAGTGTCCTGAAAGCGACGACATGGCTCACCCCCCTGCGCCGTACTTCTTTGTTCTTCCCTCCAGAAAGGCATCGGATTCGAGATGAACCACAGCAGCCCCTTTATGAAATTTTTCCGCGGCCGGCACGGCCGGCGGAAAGCCGCGGCTCTCGCGGCATTCGTCATGACAGCCGTTTTCGGCTTGCTCGCTTCCCAACCGCTCGCGGCGCAGGACGACTGCCTGAAGATCATGGTGGTCGATCCCTCGGGCGCCGCCGTGCCGTCGGCGACAGTCGTCATCGGCGCGACGGAGCAGCCGACGGACGACCTCGGCGCCGCGGTGTTCTGCGGCCTCGGCCCCGGCCCGCATTCCGTGACGGTCACCGCTCCGGGACTGGCGTCCGCCGAGCAGACCGTGACGCAATCGACGGGCACGGTCGTCATCAACATGGCGATCGAGGCGGTCACCCAGGAACTGGTCGTCGTGGGCTCGCGCACCGAGGGCCGCACCGTACTGGAATCGGCCGTCCCCGTTGACTTGGTCACGGCCAGCGAATTCATCGAGCAAGGCGACCCTGACCTGGCCAACCAATTGCGCAACACGGTTCCGTCGTTCAACGTCAATGCCCAGCCGATCAGCGACGCCGGAACGATCGTGCGCCCGGCCGGCCTGCGCAACCTGAACCCCGACCATACGCTCGTGCTGGTCAACGGCAAGCGCCGCCACCGCGCCGCCGTGATCCAGTGGGTTTCCAACGGCGTGAGCGACGGCGCTCAAGGTCCCGATCTGTCGGTCATTCCCTCGATCGCCATCCGGCACGCCGAGGTATTGCGCGACGGCGCCTCGGCGCAGTACGGCTCGGACGCCATCGCCGGCGTGATGAACTTCGTGCTCAAAGACGCCGACTCCGGCGGCAGACTGCAGCTTCGCACCGGCGGCTACGGCGCGGGCGACGGCCACAGCATCAGCTTCGCCGGCAACGTGGGCCTGCCCTTGGGCGAAGGCGGCTTCGCCAACCTCAGCCTGGAGTACGGCAAGAGCGACCCCACCAGCCGCAGCGTGCAGCGCTACGACGCCACGCAGTTGATCGCCAACGGCAACACGCACGTGCGCAGCCCCGCCGCGCAAATCTGGGGCAACCCGGAGATCGACGACGACGTAAAATTTTGGGGCAACTTCGGCAAACTCATCGGCAGCTCGACGCAACTCTACGCCCACGCCAACTACGCCAGCAAGCGCGTGGACGGCGGCTTCTATTTCCGCAATCCGCACACCCGCGGCGGCGTGTACAGCAAAGACGGCGGCAAGACGCTGCTGGTCGGCGACGCGCTCGACGCGCAGGACGGCGTCCTCGACGGCTCCGCCGGCTGCCCCACGGTGCGCGTTTCCGGAGGCAGCATCCTCGATCCCGATAACTTCGCGGCGGTCCAGGCCGACCCGAATTGCTTCACCTTCCACCAGCCCTTCGCCGGAGCGGAAGGCGGCCGGCCGGGCGGCTTCACGCCGCAGTTCGGCGGCAACGTGAAAGACAACTCGATCGTCGGCGGCATACGCGGCGCCCTGACCAGCAGGCTCACTTGGGACGCCAGCCTCAGCCTGGGCCGCAACGAGGTCGATTTTTTCATCTACAACACCGTGAACGCTTCGTTGGGTCCCGAGTCGCCGACCTCGTTCAAGCCCGGAAAGTACGAGCAACAGGATACGAACCTGAACGTCGATCTGAGCTACGCCGTGAGCGATGCGGTCCATGTCGCCACGGGCTTCGAATGGCGGAACGAGGAGTTCACGATCGTCCGCGGCGAGGAAGCGTCGTGGAGGATCGGTCCCTACGCCGCACAAGGATTCAGCGGCGCGTCCAACGGCTTTCCCGGCTTCAGTCCAATCGCCGAGGGCGTGTGGGACCGCCGCAACATCGCGGTTTACGGCGAAGTCGAGTTGGGCGGTCCCGGCAGCCGCTACACGATCAGCGGCGCGCTGCGCGGCGAGCGTTTCGCCGACTTCGGCTCCACGATCAATTACAAAACGGCGGCGCGGTACGAACTGGTTGACGGGTTCGCCGTGCGGGCGGGCCACAGCACCGGCTTCCGGGCGCCCACGCCGGGACAGCAGAACGCTTTCAACGTGTCCACCATATTCGACACGGCAGAATCGGCGTTGATCAACCAGGGCACGATTCCGTCCACCTCGGGCGTCGCCGCCTTTGTCGGCGGCGAACCCCTGGAACCCGAGAAATCGCGGAACTACACGGCCGGCTTCGTCGCCGAGAAAGGGCCGTTCACCCTTTCGGCGGACTACTTCCGTGTCGACCTGCGCGACCGACTGTGGATTTCCAGGCAGTACTCGCTGGAACCCGACCAGGTCGATCAACTGGTCGCGGAAGGCATTACCAGCGCGGCCAACATCGGCACCTTCCGCTTCTTCACCAACGATTTCAGCACCTCGACGAACGGCGTGGACGTTATCGGCACCTTCACGCCGACCCAGATGGACGGCCGGACGACCTTCAGCTTCCTGCTCAACCACACCAAAAGCTCCGTCACGGATTACAACCCGGAAACGGTCACGCCGAGTCGGATCAATCTCTTGGAAAACGTGCTGCCGGAGTCGCGCTGGAGCCTGACCGCCCGGCACCGCGAAGGCAAGTTCCGCTTCCTGGTGCGCTTGAGTTACTGGGGCGATTTCTTCGATCGGGAAGACTCCCGGAACTACCCCGGAGAGTACCTGAGCGATCTCGAAGTCACCTATCAGTTGACCGAGCGGTTCTCCGTGTCGGGAGGCGGACAGAACATCTTCAACAACTACCCGGAGATCAATGCGGGCGCGTTCCGCGGCGTCGGCAACATGTATCCGCAATCCACGCCGTTCGGCTTCAACGGCGGGTACTACTACATGCGCCTGGACTATTCCTGGGACAAGACCTACTAGCTCCGCTCGCGAACGGCGTTTCCGCCCGGGCTTTCCAGGCGGGGGCGCCGTTTCCCGCACCGGCCGCTCAAGATCAAGAGCGTTCTCTTTCGAGGCGCAGCGTGAGAACGTCCATGTCGTTGTACTGCGCGTAGCGCACCGAAGAGGCGCGGTGCCGCAGCATGCGCAGCGCCAGTCCCTGCTCGCTCGGCTCGACGTCGCCGCTCAGGTCGGCGATGCGATCCTCGAGGTTCCCCTCCGCGCTTCCGGCAAGAAACTCCAGTTCCGCGGCCGCGCTGTCAACCCGCGCGATCATGCGCAGACGCCGCGTTTCGGCTTCGGGGCCGAGATGTTCGACGAGAGCCGACAGCGCCTCTTCCGCTACGGCCTCGAGACGCTGTTTCATCTCCTCGTTCAATCGTTGGCGCATGCTGAAATCGCCGAGAAAATCGAGGATTCCGGGAAGCGCCTCGATGTCGAGTTTCGTCTCGATGCGGCGTTGCCGCGAATTCGCCGATTCGAGAAACAGCGTCAGGCCGATGACCGTCACGCCGCCCGTCAACACGCCGTTGCCGAGCATGCCGCTCCAACCCGCGGAAAGATATTGGGGAAAGAGCAGCCCGTGCTCGAAGCCCAGCCCAATCCAGAAAGAGACGCCCGCGATTAACGACTTGCGATAGTCGATACCGTCCCGCACGAGGATTTTCGCGCCGAAAACGAAAAGCATCGACAAGAGGACCATCAGGTACGCGCCGCCGACCGAAGCGGGAATGGCGACGAACAGGGCCGTCGCCTTGGGGCAGACGGCGAGCGCCGCGAAGAGAACGCCGGTATAAAGGCCGACCCTGCGGGAGGCGACGCCGGTCAACTCGGCGAGCGACACGCTGCTTGAATAGGTCGTCATCGGAACCGAGCCGAGCAGTCCCGCGAGCAGGTCGCCCGCGCCGTCCGCGGCGAGGGCCCCCTGCACTGCGCGATAGTCCACCGCCCGCTCCTTGCGCCAGGAAACACGCTGGATCGAGATCCCGGATACGATCGTTTCCGTGGCGGCCACGACATTGACGAAGATGAAGGCCGGCAGCAGTTGCCAGAAATCCGTCCCGAACTCGAGATCGATCCCGGGATGCCCGCTCAGGGACGGCAGGCCGAACCACGGCGCTTCGAAAACGCGGGCGAGGTCGTAGTGGCCGTAAGCCGCCGCTGTCAGACACCCCGCGGCGATCGCGGCGAAAGGCGCCCACAAACGCCAGGCGCCGGAACTGAACAGGGCAATGAATACGAAGACTGCCAGCGTCGCGCAGGCGCTTGCCGGGACCGCGCCGGCAGGCGCGCCGGCAGGCGTTTTCAGCATGTCGAACGCCGCGGGCATCACGATGGCGGCGATGAGCATGATCATCGTGCCGGTAACCGTGTGCGTCAGAATGCGCCGCAAAAGCGCCATCCGATGCGCCAGCACAAGCTGAACCAACCCCGCCGACAGCACCAGAGCGGCCAGCAGCGCCGGGCCGCCCCGCTCGATCGCAGTGGCGGCGACCGCGATGAACGCTTCGAACGAGCCCGTCACGAGAACGTATCCGCAGCCGAGAATCCCGACCCGATAGGTCTGCACGAGCGTGGTTATCCCGGATACGAGAAGCGTCGCGAAGACGGCCCAGGTCAGATAGTCCTCGCTGCCCCCGCCGGCATGGATCACCGCGGCCCAAACGATCACGGTGCTGGTCACCACCAGCATGGCGAACTGGACGCCAAGCCCCGCGGCTACCGGATGAGGGCAGTTCTCGCTTGGCTCGTAACGAACGATTCGCTGGAAATTCGACATCTCAGGGTCGTTTTGAAGCCGGAGATCGAGTCATTACCGGGAACGATCCCCGCCGCCTCGCTAGAGTGTAGCGCCTTGCAAACAAGCGAACCGCCGCGGCGGACAGAGCGAGGCTTCCAACCGCCTCCGCCCCGCTCGAATCAGTCGAGGAGGACGGCGTCGACCTCGATTTCGATGAGCAGTCTGGGGTCCATCAGCACCGCGTCGCCGATGCAGGTCGCCACCGGCTCGATCCCGTCGAAAACTTCCTTATGCGCACGAATCCAATCCTGACATTGGCTGACGTCAGTCATGAAGGTTCGCGTCCGTATGACGTCGGACATGCCGGCGCCCAACTCCTTGAGCACGGCTTCGATCTTCTGGAAGATGTATTTGGTTTGCCGGTACACGCTGCCTTCGCCCACTACGTTGCCGTGCTCGTCGAAGGCCGTGGTTCCGGCGACGGCGATGAACGAACCGACCTTCACTGCCCTGCAGTAGGCGGCCTGTTCCTCGAACGCGCCGGTGCTCCGAACCTTCCGCCTCATGCAAACCCTCCTTTGCCGAATCGGCGCAGCGCGCCAGGTGCGCAACAGGATAGCAAATCCGTCGGGGGGGGGGTTGACTTCCCGCGGAACATTTGGAATAATTCATTTTAATGAATAAAGATTCATTTTCGGCCGCCGCTTTGCCGACGCTCGCCGCCGCGCATTTTCTCGACGACACGGATATTTCAACCGGCGAGCTCAAGACGCTGCTGGAGCTTGCAACCGCGGTCAAGCAAGCGCCCGCCGACTACCGCCGGTCTCTCGTTGGCCGCTCCATCGCGCTGCTGTTCGAGAAACCTTCCTTGCGCACGCGGATGACCTTCGAATTGGCGGCGCTGCAACTCGGCGCAGGCGCGGTTTTCCAAGATCACCGCGGCGAACGCATCGGCGAGCGCGAGCCGGCCCGCGACATAGCGCGCAACCTCGACCGCTGGTTCGACGCGATCGTCGCCCGCACGTTCTCTCACCAGACGCTGGAAGAGTTGGCGCGCTGGTCGTCGGCGCCGGTCATCAACGCGCTGAGCGGATCTTCGCATCCGTGTCAGGCCCTGGCCGATTTCCAGACGATCGGCGAGCGCTTCGGAGAACTCGAAGGCTTGAAAATCGCTTATATCGGCGACGGCAACAACGTCGCGCACTCGCTGCTGCTCTGCGCCGCGCGCCTGGGCGTCTCGTTTACGTTCAGCGGCGCGAGGGGCTTCGAGCCGGACTCGGCAACCATGCGGCGGGCGGCGGAGCTTGCCGCTGTCGGCGGCGCAACGATCGCGGTCGAACCCGAGGCGCAGGCCGCGGTGCGCGGCGCCGCCGTCGTCTATACCGACACCTGGACCAGCATGGGCTGGGAACAGGAAACGCAGCAAAGGCGCATCGCCTTCGCCGACTATCAGGTGACCGACGAACTGATGGCCGCCGCGCGCCCCGATGCGGTCTTCATGCACTGCCTGCCCGCGCTGCGCGGACAAGAAGTCAGCGACTCGGTAATCGAGTCCGACCGCTCGGTAGTGTTCGATCAGGCCGAAAACCGGCTGCATGCGCAGAAGGCGCTGCTGCTGATGCTGCTCGCAGGAAGATAACCCCGCAAACCCCGCCGAGCCGCTGCTCGTATGCCGCGGCAGGAGAGAACCACAATGACATCGAAGCCGAAAAAAATCGCGCTCGCCTATTCCGGCGGGCTGGACACATCCATCATCATTCCCTGGCTCCGCGAGAACTACGGTTCGCAAGTCGTCGCCGTCTGCGGCGACATCGGACAAGGCAGAGACGAACTCGACGGCCTGGAGCAAAAAGCGCTGGCGAGCGGCGCGGCGGAAGTTTACGTCGAAGACATGCGCGAGGAATTCATCCGCGATTATGTCTGGCCGATGGTGCGCTCGGGCGCGGTTTACGAGCACAAGTACCTTCTCGGCACCTCGATTGCGCGGCCCCTGCTGGCGAAGCGCCAGGTCGAGGTCGCGCTGCGCACCGGCTGCGATGCGCTCTCGCACGGCGCCACGGGCAAGGGCAACGATCAAGTCCGGTTCGAATTGGCGTTCAAGGCGCTCGCGCCGCATCTGCCGGTGATCGCTCCCTGGCGCGAGTGGGACATCGTTTCCCGCGAGGATGCCGTGGACTACGCCCAAAAGCACAACGTCCCCATCCAGCAGAGCAAAGAGAAGATCTACAGCCGCGACGCCAACCTCTGGCACATTTCTCACGAAGGCGCCGAGCTGGAAGACCCGGCCAACTCTCCTGGCGGCAAGGTTTGGGTTTTGACGGCCGACCCCGCGCAGGCGCCCGCCGCCGGAGTCGAGACCACGCTCGATTTCGAGAGCGGCGACCTGGTTGCAGCGGACGACGAAAAACTCTCGCCCGCGGCGCTCGTCGAAAAGCTGAACGCCCTGGGCGGCGCGCACGGCATCGGACGCATCGACCTGGTCGAGAACCGCTTCGTAGGCATGAAGTCCCGCGGCTGCTACGAAACGCCCGGCGGCACGATCGTCATGGCCGCGCACCGCGAGCTCGAAGCGCTGACGCTCGACCGCGCCACGCAGCATTACAAGCAGAAGCTCGCTCTCGACTACGCCGAGCTGGTTTACGACGGCAAATGGTTCACTCCGCTGCGGGAGGCGCTCGACGGCTTTGTCGAGCGGACTCAACGCTACGTCACGGGCCGGGTCGCACTCCGGCTGCAGCAGGGACGGATCGACGTTCTCAGCCGTACTTCGCCCCATTCGCTGTACGCGGCGGACATCGCCGGCTTCACGATGGGAGACGAGTACGACCAGAAGGACGCCGCTGGCTTCATCAACCTGGTCGGCTTGCCGCTCCGGGTGCAGGGCGTCGTGCGCCGCCGCGCCGCTGCCGCGAGAGGCGCGTCATGAAGCTCTGGGGCGGCCGTTTCGAAAGCGGTCCGGCGGAGTTGTTCGAGCGCTTCTCCGGCTCGCTGCGCTTCGACAAGCGCCTCTTCGCGGCGGATGTCGAGGGCTCGCGGGCGTTCGCCAACGAGTTGCTCAGGGTCGGCATTCTCAGCGCAGACGAGCACGGCCGCATCCACGCCGGATTCGACGCGATCCTGGAGCAATCCAAAGACCCGGGATTCTTCGACGCGGACGACGAAGACATCCACACCTTCGTCATCCGCAAGCTCGGCGAAACCGCCGGCGCCGCCGCGGACAAAATCCATACCGGGCGCAGCCGCAACGAACAAGTCGCCGTCGATTTCCGCATCTGGATGAAACGCGAGATCCGCGCGGACCAACAACGGCTCGAAGCCCTGATGGCCGCGCTGCTCGCTTTGGCGCGGCGGGTTCCCGATGCGCTGCTTCCCGGTTACACGCATTTGCGCCGGGCGCAGGGCGTTTTGTTCGCGCACTATCTGTTGGCCTACTTCGAGATGTTCGCCCGTGATTGGCGGCGGCTGAGCCAAGCCGGCGAGCGCGCGGACGTGCTGCCGCTCGGCAGCGGCGCGCTTGCCGGCAGCGGCTTTCCATTCGACCGCCAACGGATGGCCGGCGAGTTGGGCTTCTCGGCGGTCTCGGCGAACAGTCTCGACGCCGTCTCCGACCGCGATTTCGCGCTGGATTTCCTCTACGCCGCGTCGGTCACGATGCTCCACGTCAGCCGGCTGGCGGAAGACTGGATTCTCTACAGCAGCGAGGAGTTCGGTTTTCTCGAGCCCGGAGACGCCGTCAGCAGTGGGTCAAGCCTGATGCCGCAGAAGCGCAATCCCGATGCGCTGGAGTTGCTGCGCGGCAAGGCCGGCCGCGTCTGCGGGCATCTGCATGCCCTGATGCTGACCCTGAAGGGTCTGCCGCTGGCCTACAACCGGGATCTGCAAGAAGACAAGGAAGGCGTTTTCGACGCCGCCGACCAATTCGCGGCGTCGCTGGAGGCGCTCAAGCTCTGCGTGGACACCATCGGCGTTCATCCGCGGCCGATGGAGCAAGCCGCCGAGGAGGGCTGGGTCTGCGCCGCGGCGCTGGCCGAGGCGCTGGCGCGCAAGGGCGTCCCGTTTCACCGCGCGCACCAAATCGTCGGCGGCATCGTGCTCGCAAGCATCAAGCAGGGCAAGCGCGCCGAGGATTGGAGCATCGACGAACTGCGGGCGTTCGCGCCGGAGTTCGACGCCGAAGCGCAAGCGGCGCTGCGCCCGCGGGCCGCTCTCGAAAACCATGCCGTGCCCGGCGGAACCGCCCCGCGCTTCGTGGCGCAGGCGCTCGATGCGGCGGAGTCCCGGTTGGACGACATGAAGAAGCAGACTGCGGATTGAGGCGGGCCGTGCCTGTCAAGGAAGACCGCCGGCAACTGATTCTGAGGCTGATCCGCGCGCAGCCCGTGCATACCCAAGACGAGCTCGCCGCCCAACTCGCCGAGCACGGCGTCGCCGCCAGTCAGGTGACCCTCTCGCGCGATCTGCGCGAGCTCGGCGTCGTGAAGACCGCGGACGGCTACGAAGAAGCGCGGCGCATCGGCGCGGACCCCGCGGCCGCGGCCGACGCGGATGAGAGCCTCAACCGCGTGCTGGCCGATTTTCTCAAAGGCGCCGCCGCGGCGGGCAACCTCGTCGTGCTGAAGACCGGCCCCGGCGGCGCCGGAGCCGTCGCGCTCGCCCTCGACAAAGCCGCCTGGCCTGAAATCGTGGGAACGATCGCCGGCGACGACACGATCTTCGCCGCGACGCGAAACGCAAAAAGCGCGCAGCAGGTCGCGCGGCGCTTGACCGCCGCCCATGCCGGCGGCCCCGGTTAAGGCTCGGCATCGCGCGAGCGCCTGCTTGCCGATGCTGTCGTATTCTGTCGAGAGCAACCGCCTGTCTGCAACCCGCCCTGCCGACGCAGACTGCCAAAAGAGAAACGACTTGTCCGCAAGAGAATTGAACCCGGCATTCGGAAGCGCGGGGAAGTGGATCGACAGATTCGGCCCGGCTTTCTGCATCTGCTACTTTTTTTGGCTTGCAAGCGTCGGTCTAAAAGCCTTCTTTACGCATGACGATGCGCTGAACCTTGTTCATCTGCACGGCTATTTCCACGTTTCGATCTTCGAGATCTTGCAGCAGGCTCTCACTGTCGTCAGCGCAGACTACAGGCCGGTAGGCGGTCTGTTTTACCGGCTGATGTATGCCGTATTCGGTTTCGATCCGTTTCCGTTCCGCGCCGCGGCATTCGCTCTCATGGGGGCAAACCTGGCGCTGACGTACAACCTCGTTCGAACCCTCTCCGGCTCGCGCGAAGCCGCGCTGACAGCGGCGTTCCTGCTTGGCTACAACGCTTCTTTTGTCGAGCTGTACCACAGCACGGGAACCATTTACGATATCTTGTGTTTCGGGTTTTTTGTCGGCGCTTTTCAAATATATATAAATTCGCGTTCGATTGGAGAAAATTTTACGATAAAGCGCGTTTTCTACATTTTCATTCTCTATGCATGCGCTCTCGGGTCGAAGGAAATGGCAGTTACGTTTCCTATCGTTTTGATTCTATACGAGCTTTTCTATCATCGGCGCCAATTTCGCATCCGAAATGTTTTTGCGAGCTTATTCAAGCCGCACTTGCTCGCGATTGCGGGTCTCGCGATGCTGACGGCGGCTTATGCAGCGGCCAAGACGGCGTCGGCGGCTTTCAGTACGAATTCGCTTTACAGTCCGGATTTTTCTTTCGGCGTGTTCACAGCCGCCCTGCACCACTATTTGCCTCGGTGGCTGCACCTGACTCTTGACGAAACCGGCGCGCTCGTCCTGGTTGGGGCGGCGGCCGCGGTGGCCTGCTCGCTTCGCGCCAAGGAACTCATGTTCGGCGTCTGCTTTGTCATCGCAACCTTGTTGCCGGCTGCTTTTATTCCACTCCGGGGAGGCTTCGTTTTTTACCTTCCCGCGTTGGGCTGCGCGCTGTTTCTGGGCTCCGCCGGCGCCCGCGCAGCCGCAAGACTGTTCGCGATGCTGACCGAAATATCTTCAGTCGAACCGAGGCGCCGCAGAAGCCGAAGCCTCATGGCTTTGCGGGCTGTTCCCTTCTTGGCTCTCGTCACGGTGTTGACGCCGATTCATCTGGATGGATCGAGAGAAATCCCCGGATTCTACTACTATGAAAAATCTCGGAAAATCATCTCGTACCTGCAACGGACGCATCCGAATTTACCCGATGGATCGAGGATTTATTTCGACGATGACCCTTATACCAAAACCGATTGGACGCTTCCATTCATGATTCAGTTGGCATACGATAACCCGACCTTATCTATAACCCGCGGTAAAGTTATCGGCTCTCTTTCCCCATGGGAATACGATTTCCACTTTACATTCAAGGAAGGACAAGTCGAGCCCATCGAGCCGCCGCCGCTTCAGGTTGCTTCTTCCGAAAACGTTGCGCAGATACGATTTCAGCCTGAAACCGGCAGGCCGGGAGAAGAAATTTCGGTTCAAGTCGGAGAGTTTGCAGGGAAGGCGATCGATGTCTATTGGGAGTGGAAGCGCCGTCTCGACGATGGCGGTTTTCACGCCTACTCCACCGGCGCGTCGGTGAACTGGTGCGCGGTGGACGCGAGCGGGTTCTGCGTCATACGGGTGCCGAAAGATTTTCCCCCGAGCAGCATCACAATTTTGTACGCGCGCGAGGCCGACGCGCAAGGGGAATGGCATACGGCCCACGGAGTTCTGGAGGTGACGCGCTAAACGCAAAAAGCGCGCAGCGGGTACTGACCCGCGACTCGTGACCCGCGCAAGCCGAGTTGCGATACTGCGGGATGCCGATGCTTCGCCCGGCAACAGTTTTTTTGTCGTGCGCCGCGGTGGCGGGCGCGCAGGCGCCGGAGTACAGCGTTGACGCGGTCTTCGATTCCCCGCGCTCGATCGACCGTATCCTGGAGAAGGTCGACGCCGACCGCGACGAGTGGATCGGCGAGCGGGATTTTCAGGCCATCGACGCCAAGCTCAAGGCGATTTCCGAGACGCTGACCGCCGGCGGAGCCGCGCCGGAATTCTTGCGCGAAGCGGCCGAAAACTTCGCTTCGATCGACTTGGCCGAGTTCAAGGTCGTGGGCATGCGCCGAGCGGACGGCCTGGCGCTCATCGACGCGCGCATGGAGTTGGGCGGACGGGGGCCGGACGGGCTGCTTTCCCTGCTCGGCCCGCTGCAGATGCAGTGGTCGCCGCCGGGCAACGAGCCGAGCGGGGGATGGACGTTGGCCGGGGCGGCTGTCGGCGAACTGCGCGAGATCGGGGCAAGCCGCTTCCACTTTACCGAGGTCACGGAGCAAGCCTTCGGCGGCATACCGTCATTCAAAGCCCAGCTTGCGAAAGATACGGATTATTGGCGGGGAAAGCTCGACGCCGCAATCGGGGTGTCGGTTTACGGCCACCAGGGCGTCTCCGTCGGCGACGCGAACGGCGACGGGCTCGAAGACCTCTACATCGGCCAGCCCGCCGGACTGCCTAATCGGCTGTACCGCAACAACGGCGACGGCACGTTCAGCGACGCGACGCCCGCAGAGCTCGCCGTGCTCGACGAGACTTCGATGAGCCTGTTCGCCGACGTGGACAACGACGGCGATCAGGACCTGATCCTGATCGGCGCCGAGCCGATGCTGTTCCGCAACGGCGGCGGCGGAGTATTCGCCTTCGACCGAGAAGCGGGGCTGCGCCCGCCGGCGGACCGCGCGGGGATGTTCACCGGCGCCGCGCCGGCCGACTACGACAACGACGGCGACCTCGATCTTTACGTCTGCGCGTACGACTTCTGGCAGGCCGGCGCCGAGTACGCCGCGCCCACGCCTTATTACGACGCAACGAACGGCCCCCCGAATCTGCTCTTCCGCAACCGCGGCGACGGCACGTTCGAGGAAGCGACCGAAGCCGCCGGGTTGATGGAAAACAACGACCGGTTCAGCTTCGCGCCGGCTTGGGGCGACTACGACAACGACGGCGACCCGGACCTCTACGTCGCCAACGATTTCGGGCGGAACAACCTCTACCGCAACGAGGGCGACGGGACGTTTACCGACGTTGCGGCCGCCGCTGGCGTCGAAGACCCGGCGGCCGGCATGTCGGCGGCCTGGGGCGATTACGACAACGACGGCGACCTCGACTTGCACACGGCCAACATGTGGTCGTCGGCCGGCCGCAGACTGACTTTCGCCGAGCGGTTCGCGGACGTCGCGGCCGCGGCCGATACGCGGCGAAAATTCCAGCGCCAGGCGCGCGGCAATTCGCTGTTCCGCAATAACGGCGACGGCACGTTCAGCGACGTCAGCGAGGAAGCCGGGGTGACCATGGGCCGTTGGGGCTGGGCGGCGGACTTCGTCGATCTCGACAACGACGGCCTGCTCGATTTGTTCGTCCAGAACGGCTATCTCACCGGCGAACGGCTCGACGACCTTTGAAGCTTTTTCTGGCGGCAGGTCGTGTCGCACAGTCCGCAGAAAGAAAGCGGGTCGAAGACTTACGACGAGGCTTGGCGGGCGATCAATCTGCTGGTGCGCGCGGACGGCTCGTGGAGTGGGCGCGAGCGCAACGTCTGCTACCGCAACCGAGGGGACGGGGCGTTCGACGACATTTCGTTTGTCAGCGGCCTCGACTTGAACACGGACGGCCGCGCGTTCGTTCCGCTGGATTTCGACTTCGACGGCGACCTCGATTTGATCCTGAAAAACCGCAACGGCCCCGGCTTGCGCGCTTTCCGCAACGACGGCCCGGTCCCGGGCGGCCGCCGGATCGAAGTCCGGCTACAGGGCCGGGAGTCGAACCGCGATGCGGTCGGCGCGCGGGTGTGGGTCGAAACCGAGCGCAGGACTCTGATGCGCGAAGTAGTCTCGGGCGCGGGCTTCCTGTCGCAGCGTTCGCGGCGTCCGGGCTTCGGACTCGCGGCCGACGAGAGCGTGCGGAAGCTGCGCGTCCGCTGGCCTGCAGGGACGGTGCAGGAATTTCCCGACGTGACCGCCGCCGGGTTGCTGTCGATTGTTGAAGGCGAAGATCGAGCGGCGCCCGGGAAACAGCCCCGGCCCGCGCGGCGGCCTTCGGTCGCTGCATCGGCGGCGGTGAGCACGGGGACGGCGTTGGCCGAACCGGTTCCGGCGCCGGCGTTCCGCCTGGAGTCTCTCGACGGGTGGATTGCACTGGAAGACCTGGTCGGCTCGAAGACGCTGCTGAACTTTTGGGCGACCTGGTGCCCGCCTTGCCGCAAAGAGCTGCAGGAATTCGCCGCGCACGCGCGGGAATTCGCCGCGGCCGGGATCCAAATCGCCGCGGTCTCGGTGGACGATCCGGCCGAGCGGTCGAAAGTGCGCGCGTTCGCGGCGGAACTCGCTCTGCCGTTTCCGGTTCTGTTTGCCGACGACGCTACGGTCAACGCTTACACGGTGCTGAACGAGAACCTGTTCGACCGGCGGCGGCCGCTGGCGATCCCGACCAGCTTGCTGCTGGACGAAGACGGCAGGGTCATCGCGGTTTACCGCGGCGAGACGCGGGCAGCCGAAATATATCGGACGCGGGGCGAGAAGCCGGAGAGCCTGCCCTTCGGCGGCAGATGGATATTGGCGGCGCCTCGGCGGGACTTCGTCGAGCTCGGCGCCGCCTTCGCGGAACGCAATCTGCCGGGGCCGGCGATCGCCATGTTCGAAGAGGCGGCGGCCCGCGGCGTCGAGACGCCGGGGTTGCTCAACAACTTCGCCGCGGCGCTATTGCAGAGCGGCGAGAGCGAGCGGGCCGAGCGATTGCTGCGGCGGTCGCTGGAAATACGCCCGAATCAGGCCGACGCCCGCGTGAACCTGGCGGGTCGACTGCTGGCTCGGGGGGCAACCGGCGAAGCGGCGGCAATGCTCGAAGCTTCGTTGGCCGTTTTCCCCGACGATGCGGCGGCGTTGGACTTGCTGGGGTCGGCGCGCTTCGCGGCCGGCGACCTCGACGCGGCGGAGGCCGCTTACCGCCGCGGACTGGAGCTTGCGCCCGAAAACGCCAATCTGCACGAGAACCTGGGAGCGCTGCTTGCCGCGGCCGGGCGCTCGCGCGAAGCGCTGGACGAGTTGGAGCAGGCGCGGAAACTGGGCGCGGACTCGGCGCAGCTGCACATGAATCTCGGCTCGCTCTACATGCAGGGCGGGATGTCCGCCAACGGCTTGTTGGCTTTTCGCCGCGCGGTGCGGGCCGACCCGGCGGACTACGGCGCGAATTTGAATCTGGCGCTGTATTACGCGCAAGCGGGGGACATGCGTCAGGTCTTGCAGTGGGCGCGCGCGGCGAAGGAGGCCGACCCGGAGCGCGCGGAGGCGCCGCTGCTCGAGACTCGGGCTTTAATCGGTCTGGGGCAACGGCCGCAAGCGGCAGAGGTTCTGCGCGGCGTTCTGGAGCGGCATCCGGGGTCGGCCGAGGCGCAAGCCTTGCTGCGGGAATTGGAATGAAGCCGCGAGAACCGGGACCATGACTTTGACGCGAGACTTCAGGGAGACGGTCCGGGCTGCGCATCGAGGCGCCGGCGGCCAGGGAACCCGTCGCTTGAGGCCGCGCCCGGCCGGGTCTAAAATCGAGGCATGTCCGCGGCGGACGAGTTGCGCATTCTTCCTCTGCTTGCCAGCGCCACGGAGATCGTTTGCGCGCTGGGATTCCGCGACCGCATGGTCGGGCGGTCTCACGAGTGCGATTTCCCGCCCGACGTGACGGCGCTGCCGGTCGCTACCGCGCCGCGATTCGATGTCAACGGCGCGAGCCGCGAGATCGATGCGCGCGTCAAGTCTCTTCTGGCGGAATCGGTCGTTGCCGATGCGCTGGGGGTCTATAGGGTCTTCCCCGAAAAATTGCGCGAGCTGCGTCCGACGCACATCGTGACCCAGACGCAGTGCGCCGTCT
The DNA here is from genome assembly GCA_958295955.1 of uncultured Bryobacterales bacterium. Classification (GTDB taxonomy): domain Bacteria; phylum Acidobacteriota; class Terriglobia; order Bryobacterales; family UBA6623; genus CATQHP01. Next base: position 1,565,912 of record OY282420.1, read on the forward strand.
GCGCGGTGAGCTTGCGCGACGTCGAGGCCGCCGCGGCGGAAGCCGCCGGCTGCGCGGCGGAGATCGTTTCTCTGCAACCGAACTCGCTTGCCGACGTTTGGGCCGATTTCATGCGCGTCGCGTCGGCGTTGGGGGATACCGAGGCCGGCGTGAAACTCGTCGCGGAGTCGCAGAATCGGATGGCGGCGGTCGAAGCGAAGACCCGCGCGATCGCGCGGCCCCCCGGCGTTGCGGGGATCGAATGGGCGGATCCGTTGATGGCCTGGGGAAACTGGATGCCCGAGTTGACGCTCATGGCCGGCGGCCGCAGCCTGTTCGGCAAGGCCGGCGCGCATTCGCCTCGGCTCGCATACGAGGAACTGGCCGCTGCCGATCCGGACGCAATCGTTCTCAGCCTCTGCGGATTCGACATCGAGCGCGCGCGGCAAGACCTCGCTCTGCTCGAAGCCCGGCCGGGCTGGCGCAGCTTGCGGGCCGTCCGCGGCGGACAGGTCTTTCTCACCGACGGCAATCGTTTTTTCAACCGCCCCGGTCCGCGTCTGGTGGAATCGCTTGAAATTCTGGCGGAGATACTGCATCCGGAGATGTTTTCGTTCGGGCGCGAAGGCAGCGGTTGGGCGCGGGCGGTTCTTTGACAGGACAGGCGGCCGTCATTGGCGCGTACACGATACGGAGGCGCGTACACGATACGGAGTGGAAATTTTCAATAATTTTCGTAAATTTCGAGCAAAATTTTCGAGAGGGCAACGAAAAAGCGTGGCGCCTGTATATACTGGTTCATACTATGCGCAAACAAAAACAGAAACTTTTGTTACCCGCCTACCTACCATGGCAAGGTTGCGTCGCGTTTCTTGCGGCGTGCCTGATCGCGCTGTCGGCGCCGGCGCTTCGGGCCCAATCCGGAGCAAGCAACCTGAGCGGTTCGACGACCGACTCCAGCGGAGGAGCCATGGCCGGCGCCATGATTATCGTCTCGAACATCGAGAACGGAGCGGAAAGGTCCGCCGAGACGGACGCCTCCGGCAATTACAGCTTCCCCCAGTTGCCGCCCGGCGCCTACTTTCTGTTGGCGCAGAGCGCGGGCTTCGCCGACGTCATGATCGAAGGGCTCGAGGTGCGCGTCAATACGAACACGACCATCCCCATCGTCTTCGAAACTCTGGAAACCGTCACGGAGACGGTTACCGTCAGCGCCGACACCGTGCAATTGAACACGACCGACGCTTCGGTCGGCAAATCGTTCGGCACGCGGCCGATCCGCCAGTTGCCGCTCAACGCGCGCAACCCGGCCGGCCTGCTCTCGCTGCAGGCGGGGGTCACCTTTCTGAGCTCCGATCCCCAGGATGCCCGGCGCGGAAACGATATCCGCAACGGCTCGGTGAACGGAGCCCAGAGCAACCAGTCGAACGTTACGCTCGACGGCGTCGATGTCAATGACCAGAACGCGCTCCGGCCGTTCACGAGCGTTCTGCGCAACACCTTGGATTCGATCCAGGAGTTCCGCGTGGTGACCACGACGGCGAACGCAGATCTGGGCCGCACGTCCGGCGGGCAGGTCTCTCTGGTGACCAAAAGCGGCTCGAACGAGATCCACGGGTCGCTGTACGAGTTCCACCGCAACACGGTCACGGCGGCGAACGATTTCTTCAACAACAGCGCCGGCGTGGAGCGCGCGAAGCTCATCCGCAACGTCTTCGGCGGCTCCGTCGGCGGCCCCGTCAAGCGCGACCGCGCCTTCTTCTTCTTCAACTACGAAGGCCGCCGGGACGCGAGCGATGGCGGCACCGTGCGCACCGTGCCGGGGGACTCGATGCGCAACGGCTCACTCCGCTACCTGACTGCAAACGGCAATGTGCAGGAGCTCGACCCTGCGTTCATTCGAGACATCGATCCGCTAAACATCGGCTCCAATGCCGCCACGCTCGATTATTTTCGTTCCTTCCCGGCTCCGAACGACTCCACCGTGGGAGACGGCTTGAACACGGCCGGCTACCGCTTCACGGCCTCGACTCCGCTGATTTGGAACACTTATATTTCCAAAGTGGATTGGAACGCTGACCGCAACGGCGCGCACCGCATGTTCGTCCGCCTCAATTATCAGAAAGACAGTATCCTGGGGTTGCCGCAATTCCCGGGCCTCCCCGCGAACAGGGAAACGAAAGACACCAGCCGCGGGGTGGCATTCGGCTACACCGCCCTGTTGGGCAGCAGCGTCGTCAGCAACTTCCGCTATGGCTTTACCGGGCAAAAGGTCGATCAAACGGGGGTTCAGACCGGCTCGAGGGTAAGCCTCGGCGACAGCCTTTTCGACAATCCCCTGGGCACGACAACGTCCTTGAACACCTATCTGCCGGTGCAGACCGTGGCGGAAGACGTTTCCGTGATGCGCGGTCCGCACACGATACAGTTCGGCGGAGTCTTCCGTTCGATTCGAAACCGCCGCCAAGCATTCGGAACCGGCTACCATTTCGCCAAGCAGGCGGCCTGGGCCATTGCGGACTGGGAAGCGATTGAGTCGCGTCTCCCCGCGGCGCCCGCCAATAGAGGAACCTTTCGGGAGTATATGGCGACTACCCTCGGACTCATCAATTTCGTTACAGCGAATTACAACTTCGATCTCGACGGAAACCCCTTGCCGTCGGAAGACCCGACGCAGCGCACGTACGGGAAGGAGGAACTGGAACTCTACTTCCAAGACACTTGGCGCGTCAAGCCGGGTCTGACCGTCACGGGCGGTCTGCGCTGGTCGCTGATTCCGCCGGTCCGCGAAGTGAATGGATTACAGGTCAGCATCACCCCTCGAATTGGGGACTATATCGCGCTCCGGGAGGAGTTGGCCGAGGCCGGTCGGCCCACCCGCGAAGCGGGCCCGATCAGCTACGTGGCGGCCGGCGGCGCGCAAGGGGAGCCGCTCTGGAACACGAGTTTTACGAATTTCTCGCCGCGCATCGCCGTGGCCTTCTCGCCGCAAGCACGGGACGGCTTTTTAGCCAAACTGTCCGGCGGTCCCGGCAAGACCTCGATCCGAGCCGGCGCGGGACTCTTCTACAACATTTTCGGGATGGGCATGGTCCAGATGCTCGACCGCAACGCGTTCGGCCTCTCCAGCAGTTTGACGCAGAACACCTTCCAGCTCACTAACGCGCCGCGCTTCTCGGGGCTCTCGGATATACCCGCTGCGGGACTGCTGCCGCCGCCGAGCGGAGGTCCCAGCACGCCGCCGAATAGCGGCGCTTGGAGTCAGGGAATCGACTCGAGCGTGCAGGCGCCGTACAGCATCAATCCGACGGTCTTCGTTTCCCGGGAACTGGGCGGCGGATTCATAGCCGAAGTCGGCTATGTCGGCAGGCTCGGACGCAGGCTGCTCACCAACGACACTGCCGCGGCTCAGTACGTCAACTTCAGGGATCCCACGTCCGGCGAGTACCTGCTGGATGCGCTCAGGGGGCTGGAAATGCAAATCCGCGACGGCCGTCCGGTCTCCGCTATCGGTCCGGTCGCGTTTTGGGAGAACTTGTATTCGAATGCCGCCACGCCGGAAATGACAGCGACGCAGCGCGTTTATCAGGTTATCAGCAACACGTCCCCCGACACAGGCACCGCGTTAACGGGGCTCGACGGTGTCTGGGGCTGCAGCCCGTTCTGCAGCGACTTAGGGGCGGGAACGTTCATGAGCCCTCAATTCTGGGCTTTCGATGCATTGCGCTCGTTCGGGACATCGACTTACCACTCTATGCAAGCGTCGTTGCGCAAGTCCTTCTCCAGCGGTTTCCAGTTCGACCTTAACTACACGCTTTCCAAATCCAATGACTTGGTGTCCGTTGGCGAACGGCCCGGCGTAGGCGTAAGATTCGGCCAGCAACCTTCCGATACCTACTGGTCAACGCACACCGTGATCAACTCTTGGGATCGCGAGGGGCAGCGGGCGGCCTCCGATTTCGACATGCGCCATCAAGCGAACGCCAATTGGGTCGTGGAGTTGCCGTTCGGGAAGGGCAAGCCGTTCTTGAACGGCGCCGGTCCGGCGGGGCAGGCACTGCTGGGCGGCTGGCAGTTAAGCGGCCTCTTCCGCCTTACATCCGGTCTTCCGCTCAGTGTAACCAACGGTCTTGCCTGGCCGACATGCTATTGCTACAGACATTTTGCCGAAGTTGACGGAACGATTCCGGAACAGACGAATACCAAGAACGCGAGGCTGATCGGCGGCGGAACGGGACCGAACATATTCAGCAATCCGGAAACCGCTCTTGCCTCGTTCAGGCAGGTGTTTCCCGGTGAGGTCGGGCAACGCAACAACCTGCGGGGCCACGGTGTCTTCTCCATCGACATGGCCATCGGCAAGCGCTTTCAGATGCCTTTCGAGGGGCACAGCCTGCAATTTCGAGCAGAGGCATTCAACCTGACGAATAGCGTCCGTTTCAACACTGCCGTTCTCGATACTCTGGACCTGTCAACCGGGTCCGCATCGTTCGGCAACTACAGCCTGCTGATGGTCCCGCCGCGGGTCGTGCAATTCGGCATGCGCTACGAGTTCTAGCCGTTGGCCCGGACCGAAAATTACGTTGCCGTCGATCTGGGCGCAGGCAGCGGCCGTGTCGTCCTCGGTAGCTTCGACGGCGAGCGGATTTCGCTGAAGGAATTGCACCGTTTTGCGAACCCCGCAATCGAGGTGCTGGGGCATTTGCACTGGGATGCGCTGCGCCTTTTCAGCGAAATGAAAGAGGGGCTGCGCAAGGCCGCGGCGTTCAAACCCGTCTCGCTCGGCGTGGATACCTGGGGCGTCGATTTTGCGCTGCTCGACCGCAACGGAGCGCTGATCGGCAATCCCTTTCACTATCGCGACAGCCGCACCAACGGCATGCAGGCGCGGGCGTTCGAGGTCGTTTCGCGCGAAGAGATCTTCGAGCATACCGGGCTGCAGTTCATGGAGTGCAACAGCCTCTATCAACTGCTGGCGATGAAGGGCTCGGCGGCGCTGGATGCGGCGCAGACGCTGCTGATGATGCCCGATCTTTTTCACTACTGGTTCACCGGCGTCCGGACGTGCGAGTATTCCGACGCGACGACAACGCAGTTCTTCGACCCGCGGAAACGGACGTGGGCAACGCCGTTGCTGGAGAAGTTGGGATTGCCGACGAAAATCTGCGCCGAGATCGTCGAGCCGGGAACGCTGATCGGAGCGCTGCGCGGCGCAGTGGCGGCGGAGTGCGGCGCCGGTCCGATGGCAGTCGTCGCGCCGGCTGCCCACGACACGGGCTCGGCGGTCGCCGCCGTGCCGGCGGAACCGGGCGATTGGGCCTACATCAGTTCCGGGACGTGGTCGCTGCTCGGGGTCGAGACTCCCAAGCCTCACGTGACTCCGGCGGTTCTCGAGAAGAATTTCACCAATGAAGGCGGCGTTTTCGGCGCCACCCGCCTGTTGAAGAACATTTGCGGCATGTGGCTGCTCGAAGAATGCCGCCGCGAGTGGTCGCGGCAGGGCATCGCCACCGACTACGCGCAGCTTTGCCGCGACGCCGAGGCTTGTGCGGCGTTCCGCTCGCTGATCGACGTGGACGATCCGCTCTTCATCGCGCCGGGGAACATGCCGGGCCGCATCCGCGAGTGGTGCATGAAGAGCGGTCAACCGGCTCCCGAGACTCCGGGGCAGTTCGCGCGGGCGATTTTCGAGAGCCTGGCGTTGAAATACCGGTCGGTGCTGAACGACTTGGCCGCGATCACCGGAAGGGCGCCGCGGACGTTGCACATCGTCGGCGGCGGCTCGCAAAACGCGCTGCTGTGTCAATATGCCGCCGATGCCGCGGGCATACCGGCGGTCGCCGGTCCGGTGGAAGCGACGGCGGCGGGGAACGTATTGCTGCAGGCGATCGCCGCGGGGCGGATTGCCGACCACGCCGAGGCGCGCGAGGCGGCGCGGCGCTCGTTCGCGCCGCGCCGCTACGAGCCCTCGCCAAGCGCCCCCGACTGGGCCGCAGCCGCCGCCCGGCTTTGACCCGCCCGCAGCCGGGTTGGGACGGTTTGGTTTTTCCGATTTCAGAGTATTGGGGTTGTCTTCTTCGCCGCATCAATCAGGCGGGGCAACTGCCAACGAGACCAGGTCGTCGATTTTGCGCAGTTTCCTGTTGCCGGCGAGATACGAGATTCCGCGGTGCAGGTGCAGGCGAAACTGTTGGCCGAGTGTCTCGGAGTCCAGGGGGAGGCCGTCGCGCAACAACCGCTCCTTCAGAAGCGCCATGTACAGGTCGGCATGATGGCCACCGAAAACCTTCCAACTCATTTCAATGTTACTGTTGGCCGGGATTCTGGCCAGAGGCGGAATGCCTTGTTCGGAAAGCGACAGGCAGAAGCCCCAACGGCACAGCACGTTCCAGTTTTTGATTCCCGTCACCCGCTTCAGCTTGGTGAGTCGATCCTTTGCCTGTTGGGAGACCTTGATGTTCTCGATTGCCGTCACGCTGCCTCCGATTCCTTGAAATACCCTTCCACGATTTTTGTAGATCCGGCCGCGTCATCGTAGGCCAGGCGGTAACTGCGCCCGATAAAGGGTTGCAGCTTGTCCAGATAGGTTCCGGTGATTTCCTCATCCGTCGAAAACAGCAGTACCTGGTGGCTGACGAAGGGGAAATAGCACTCCACAAGATGCAGGCGATGTCCGGCATCCAGGCGCCCCAACGGCGTATCGATAGCGGTCGGCAAGGGCCTTCCGGATGCTTTTGCAAGCCCCCATAAAAGAGCGATCGCCAGGAGTTGACGCTCGCCGGCGGAAAGGCGCTCATCGCCCAGCGCCAAGCCGTCGCGTCCGTACAGAGTAAGCGCAAAACTCTCCGGGTCGATTGCAAGGCGGGTTACAAGGGATGCCTTGTGCAGCAATTGTCGGTAGCTCTCCAGGACAAGCTGCTCGATCCCGCGCACCTGCCTTTCTATCACCGTCTTGCGAAAAGTATCGAGCGTCGCCCTGACGCGCCCTGCGTGCCGCAGAACACGCGCGCGGTCCCGGCGCCCCCCTTCCGCTTTGGCGTCCGTCTCGAGAATGCGCAAGAGAGATTGTTCGTCGCGCTCGACTTGGCGGGTCAAGTGGTCGATCTCACTGCCCATCGCTGCATATCTCGCTTCGCAAGCCGCGATTTCACTTCTCAGCGCATCGCGTCGATCAGCAAGCTCGGAAACGGCGTCGCTGTGGGGAATACCGGCGTATTTCAAACGAATATGCTCTGCCCTGCTTTCCGCCTCCACTCGTTTCCCCAACTCCGAGCGGACATTGCCCGCCAATGTGTCCAGACCGTCGCGTAACAGCGCATGAAGGTCGCCGCAAACTTCGGGCGGCAAATCCAAAACGGTTTCCATGTCGGCAATCCTGCGGCGCCGCTTGCGGTCTTCGCGCAAATATGCCGCGAGCGCCTCGACCGTGCCGGCGTTCACCGCGCGCGAGCGCATTTCCCTGAGTAATTTCCTGTCGCGGTCATCGAGGATAGCCGCGACCTCCCGCGAGCGGCGGCTTTTCCCCTCCTTCCGATTCCGCGCATGGACTGCGTTCAACAGATCGCGGACCAGCAATAAAGGCAGATCGCCGGCGGCAAACTCCCGCAACCGGCCGGCTCCTTCCTCAAGAACACTCTCCGCCTCGGCCTTGTCCCGTTCAATCGCAACCCGTTGCTCGTAGAGTTCGCCGCCCAGCTTCCGGTACTCGTCCTCGACCGCGAGAAGACTTTTGCGCGCCGGGTCGATACCGGTTGTCTTCAGCGCAGCCCATTCCTGCTTCAGATCGGCAATCCGTGTCCGTAGGTCCTTTAATACGGCCTCGGCTTTCTCGATCTCTCCGCGCAGCGGGTCGTCCTTGTCTTCCATCCGCTTGCGGCGCAAATAAGTCCGTAGGTCCTTTTCCAATCGATCAACGATATCGAGGCCGAGCAGATTTTGAATGGCGCCGCCGATCAACTGCGTGGAATTGTCCTGCGCCGCATAACTTTCGACCTGCTCGCCGTCGAAAAAAAACAGCTTGGCTATGTTCGGCGGAATGAAGTCCTCGACCTGGTCGATCCAGTTCTCGGCCAGAGCCTTGTCCCGCCGCTTGTTCTTGAGAACCTCGAAATGTTCCTTGCAGCCATGCTTCCCCATCCGCCACGAACGATGAAGCCGGTAGCGGTCTTCCTTGCCGTCGATAGTGTGTCGGAATGCAACCTCGACCGCCGCTTCCTTGATGTTCGAATTGCGATGGAGGCAGCGGGACAAGTATTCCCGGTAAGGCAGTCCGTTTCGATTCGAAATCCTTGCGACCGGCCCATACAGGCAAAGTTGCAGGGCATCAAGCAAGGTTGTCTTGCCGTGGCCGTTCAGCCCCCCGAAAAGGATTACTGGCTTGTCGGGGTCCGGCGGGGTCAGAGTAACCTTCTGGCGATCGGCGTAAAGCCCGAAATTATGAAGGACGATTTCATCCAGAACCATGACCGGCCGCTCCGCGTATCGAAGGAATATCCGGTTCCTCCAGAATCATGGGCTCGCAGCCGATCCCTTGAGAAGCGCGCGCGCGCGCCTCGTCGATCGCCTCCTGGCGCGCGCGCGCATGCGCCACGGCATCTTCTTCGTTGTCGTAGGAGTGGCGCCGAAAGGCTTGTTCGATAGCGTCGAAAAGACCGGACCGACGCAACATGGATTTGTATCGTTTCTCGACCGAGAGAAGCTCGCGGATCAATTGGTAGTGAAGCTCGTCGTCTCCGCAGACCTCGGCAAGTGTGGCCATTTCCGAATCGCCGAAAACACGGTTGTCGTCCAGGGCGCCCCCCGGATAAGACTCGCCCGTCGCTTCCCGATAGATGCGCGGCAGATCGTCTTCGATTTCGTGTTTCTCGACGACCCATATGCGGCGGATTTCTTCGAGCTCCGCATGGCTGATCAGTTCGATGCCGCAAACTTCGGCAGGACCGTTTTCTCTGATATGCCGCTGGGCCTCAAGAACCTTGCGCAGCCAGTCCGCCCGGACCTCCTGCTTGTACGGGCCGGGTATGGGGCGGTCGAAAAAGAGTTGGACCGTGCCGCTCATCCGCCGAAAGTCCCGCAGGTGGCGATCCGTGTCGATCGTCTTGGGCGGGTCGAGTTCGTTGCGCAACTCCAGCAGCGGGAGCATCCATTCCTTTTCTTCGTCGTTCTGAATCATGGCATGCATCGACTTGTCCTTTTCGACAAGCGTGCATACCCAGCACCCAAAGCGGCTGTCCCCGCAGCTCGGCGTCGTCGTATCGACGACCAAGGGGCACTCGCCGTCAGCGGAGGCCCCCTGATACATGGTCAAAAGGTCTTTGTTCCTGTAGCCCCACGGATTGGCAATCTGCATGAGGAAAAGCCAGACGTCATCGTTGCTCCACTCCTCAAGCGGCGTATAGACAAAAGAATTGGGCAGGTTGCCGTTGGGGCTGAGCTTCTCGCGAACGCGTCTCGCTTCGTATTTCTCCATGACGCGCCCGCGCGCCCGACTTTCCGCTTTCCGCGTACCCAATAGCAGGATTGCTTCGCCGTGCCGTTGGACCACCGAGCGGATGAAATGCGTTGAAGGCATAATCTTGAGGCGCTCGGTACACCAGCGGAATTTCGGGCGAGGGGCGGGGTAACCGCGGCCGATCAGGTTGACCCAAAAAGTATTTCCGATCTCGGGCGTCAGCCGATGTGCGGTAAGCGGCAGCCCCCGTTCCCGGGCGGCGGCGTCCATCTTTTCGAGCGACTTCGACACCCAAAGCGCCACGATGGGATTTTCGACAAGAGTATCGGTGCTGATGACGTAAACCGGCTTCGTCAACCTGTCTTTGGGCAGCCGCGAAAGCGCCAGCCAGACAAGCTGCAGGACGGCCGTCGAATCCTTCCCGCCACTGTAACCGATCACCCAGGGAATCCGATCGCTCTCATAGAGCGCGGCCACTTCGTCCAGCAGCAGAGCGGTGGTTCTCTTGAACCCTTCCTCTTGAAAAATCGAGGCAGCTTTTCCGTTTTCACTCCGCGACATTGTTTTCTCTGCTGAAAGCGTCCTCGACCCTTTGTTCCTCGGGCGACAACGGCAGGCCAAGATGTTTTTTTATGGCGTTCGTCGTCAGTGAGACGTTTTGCTGAGATTTGGAAACCCGGCCGGCCAATAGTGCGCGGCCCTCCCACAGCGAAACGTTCGCGCGCCGCCAATCCATGCTGCCGATCTTCTCGATCTCATTGGACCACTGTTCGGGATGCCTCTGAATCAGGGCGTTGCCCGCGCGCGCCAGCGCTTGCAAGACGACGCCGTGCGTGTGGATATAATCGGCCCTGACTTCGCCGGCCGTAACCCGCCCTGCCCGTACACGCTCCCATTCCGCCATATGCTTGGCGACTCCTTCCCAAAAGCTGAGCGCCAGTTCGGCCGCCTCCTGGGGATCCTCAAGGTCGATACCGTTCAAGAGTTCGCCGGTGGCGTGATAGATCGCGCTCAGCGTGAAGAGCCGCCGCGAGCGCGCCGAGAGGGTTGTTTTTTCAAGCTCCACTACGCCGCAGAAAACCGGCGACCTTGCGATGAGGGCTTTGGCGATCTCCGCGGTTTCATCGCGGTAGTCGTAAAGGACGCCGAGCGATTTGGAGGGACGGATGGCGTAGCGGTTGAGATCGGCGAACATCTGCTGACACCGCTCCAATCCCACATCGAGAAAGAAAACGACGGCGATGGTCTCCTCGCCGAGTTCGGGCCGTTCCCGCAAGGCCATCTCGATGGCCGCCCGCCGGTGCTGCCCATCGTTGATAATGAACCGCGCCGTCATCGGGATGTGGAGAAGCCCGATTCGGCTGGCTTCGCTTTCACGGGCAAGTTGCTCGAAGGCTACCTCGCCGTCGATGGAGGCCGTTATGGCGGAAAAAACGTAGTCGTCCGGGTTTTCCGAGACATAGCGCGACATCTCCGGCACTCGGGATTTGTTCAGATGGCGCTGAGCTCGTAATTCCGGAACGACTTCCTCCTCGTCGAAAAGGAACAGCTTGGGGATCAGCCGCAGCGGGCACATGGAGGCGTAGTATTCTCTCCGAGCCTGGATGCCCCTTATGGCGGGGAAAACGTATTTGAAATCTCCGGTCATCGGGTACGCCTCACGTCGAATCTTGCAAACAGCCTAATACATACAATACAAACACGTCAACCCCCTTTCCTGAAATTGGAGTCCCGACACTCACCCTGTGGCGGCATGCCGACCGTGCCGGCCGGCAACCAAGCGGTAGAATGTTACCGGACAGGCGGCCAGCGCCGGCTTCCTGACTTTTGCCCCCAAGTGGAATCGACCGTAAATCGCGCCGTCGCGTCCGGGCATGCGCACCCTGCAGGCCCGGTCTATCTCGACTGCAACGCCACAACGCCGATAGAACCGGCAGTATTGGCCGAGATGTTGCGAGTTTGGGCCGAAGAACCGGGCAACGCCGGAAGCCGGACCCACGAGTACGGACTGCGAGCCAAGAAGGCCGTCCAGAAGGCGCGCGAGCAGGTCGCTTCCGTCGTCTGCGCCAAGCCCGATGAGGCGCTCTTCACGAGCGGCGCAACGGAAAGCAACAATATAGCGATTCTCGGGCTCGAGCGCCGCGGAACCCAAACGGGACGCCGTCATGTCGTCTCGACGGCCATTGAACACAAGGCGGTTCTGGAACCCCTGGAACAACTCGAGAAGCGCGGCTTCGAAGTCACGCTCGTCTATCCCGGCGAATCGGGAGCGGTAACGGCGGATGCGGTAAGCAAAGCCCTTCGCCCGGATACCCTGCTGGTCTCGGTCATGCAGGCGAACAACGAGACCGGCATACGCCAGCCGGTCGCCGAGATCGCGCGGCTCCTCGAAGATCACGACGCGTATTTCCATGTCGATGCCGCCCAAGGCTTCGGCAAGGATTTGGAGCCTCTGCGAAAAGACCGCATCGACCTGATCAGCGTCAGCTCCCACAAGATTTTCGGCCCTGTGGGAGTGGGTTGCCTGATTGCCCGGCGGCGCGGTTTCCACAAAGCGCCGCTCGAACCCATCGCTTTCGGTGGAGGCCAGGAACGCGGCCTGCGGCATGGTACGCTTCCCGTTCCGCTCATCGTTGGGTTAGGGCTGGCCGCGGAATTAGCCGAACGCAACCATGCAGCCCGGCGTGAGCGCTGCATGGAAATCCGCTCTGCCGCACTGAACGCATTGACTCCCCTCGGTATCAAGCTGCACGGCGATCAAACTCATGTTTTGCCGCACGTTCTGAATTTTTCGGTTGATGGCGTCGATGCGGAAGCACTGATGGTGACGCTAAAAGATTTGATAGCGGTTTCCAACGGTTCCGCATGCACGTCGCAGAACTACAAGCCCAGCCATGTGCTGCAAGCGATGGGGTTGACTGAAACGACTGCCGCCGGCGCCATCAGAGCTTCCTGGTGCCATATGACGCCCGATATCGACTGGACAGCGGTGTCCAACCGTATCGCAACGCTGACGTAAAGCCCGCCTTCCTGAAAATCAAAGAAACTACAGGTTCACTCAACTTTTCTCGGGCATCCAGTATTGCGGATCCCGGATTTGACCACCTATGAAATTCGGGTGCGTTTGCCTCAACAATTTTCTGAGATTCGGGGTTTCCGAAACTCCTACAAGCAACAGAGGTTCAACATCTCCTTGAGATTCAAGGTAGTTGAGGTATCTTACGGCACCGGAAATATTGTTGCCAAATGAATCGAAACCATATTCTCGACACAAATTAAACCAAGCAACTGCCAGATTATGCGGACCGGAAAAACGAGGCAAACTTTCTTGTACATGTTCGCGATGCGACTCTTCCCAGTCGCGTATCTCTCGCGATCGACTACTCAAACTGTAGTATTAGCTTCCGAATGTCGTCACTATAATTGCTGCCGCGGAATCCTTCCTTGGCTTGTTCCCCATGTTTTTCGCACCAACAAGCCCATAAATGTTGATACCAAGTTCGAATTTGAACCTCAAAACGTACTTTGACATGTGTGCCCTGCAACGGTTGTCTAAATCTCACTATTCCGTGTATCGCTCGATATCCAAGGCCGGCTCGATGTTCCGTTTCGAGATAATTTTTCATCCGAGCTTTTAAAACTTCTTGGACTCTCTTTCCCAAGCCAACAGCATCCATCAAGGATTCACAGACAATCCGAAATCCGACGACATCGTCCATTTCATTGATCACAACAGTTGTTTGCTTCGGGTTACGCATCATCTTCCGGTAGATGCTTTTAAGCCGTTTGAGGCGAGCACTGACCACTACCCGGTTAGGAAGTTCGGATTCTTTGAGAAGAGATAGGCTTGTCTGGATACAGTTAAGTCTAAATTTCCTATACGAGTTCAGTTTGTTTCTCGCTTCGAAATTCTGCGGGTTCTCACAGAATTCCTTGCTGGCTCGGCGAACGTCGCCCATGGATTTAAATGCAAGTTCTTTGTAGGATGAAGATGTGCAAGCGGAAACCCGACTAGGGTTAACATACCCGGTCATTGCCAAGGGTTTGGGAGAAAAAATTGGTCGTATTTTACCAAGGATCCCTCCATATTATATGCTTGGGGGTCTATAGACTCTGTACTGCCCATTCTAGCACTAAAAAAATCAGCGCGCAATTTTTCTCGCTCGGACGCATCTTCAGTACCGCCAACGAGAAGATAAAAGAACATTCGCGCGCAAAGAATTTCATAAAATTTCTGGCGTCTGATTCTTCCTGTTATGGGATCGCAAAGAACGCCGAACCACGGTGTTTCTTTGCTTTTAAGTTTAAGTCCCCCTCGTTGCTCACGTTCAGCGAGTTTTCGCATTAGTCCTTCCAAGTCAAGAGTAGAATCTCCTTCTTGAAGAAGATGTGATACTGCACGAGCCAGTGCAATTTGAGCAATTGGTCGGAATAAAATATTGCCGTCATTGTCTTTTCTAAGCTTGCTTGCAGGTGTACCCTGCAGCATTTCACGGTGAGAAGGAAGAGCTTCAAGTGCCGTGAAATAATTGCCTAATTCATCGAAACCGGCACTAATCTCATCCACTTCAGGACGCGCCAAACCCACATCTTTGATACCTTTGATTTTGGCTGAATCCAGGATAGGGATTTTCCATTTTGCAAATCGAGGCATCTGGCCAAGGTATTCTTTTGCAATATTAACGATAGTATTAAGAGTAGTATAATAGTCTGATTTTTCTGAAATCTGATTGCTTTTTGTATCGACTCTTAATTGATCTCCTCTGATAAATAATTGGTGTTTGGTCATTAGTGTTCGTGCAACAATTCGAAAACCATCATTTTCATCAAGCATGGAGAGTTCGCCACTCTCCAGTTTTTTAGCGTTCTCATTAACATCGACAAAAACATTTCGGAGTCGGGAGACAGCTTCTTCAAACGTTTCTTTAATCTGCACTGCTGGAATGACTTCAATTCCGATAATTTCGTCATCCATGATTCGTTGAAGTTTATCGATATCGAACCCAGATTCTTCATAATACCTTTCAATTTCCTCAGAAGTGATACTTTTACCGGTAGTTGAACCATCCTTTTTTTTATCGTAGATACGGCCATCTAACAAGTCCTTTAGCCCCTTGATCGCCATCAAACGATGTTGGCCGTCAAGTGCAAAATAAAGTGTGTTCTCGACATCCAGATCTACCAAAGAGAACTTGCTGTCGAGCGGTTCTATTTTCAGAGAAGGCTCCAATGCCTTCTCATCCGGACCCCATTTGTCGGATGTTTTGTCATAGACCCAGCCTTGAAAAGCAACTAGCAATAAGGGGGGGAACTTATGATGTTTTCTGGCGGCCAGATAGATTGCCATAGGCAATTGGCGGGTGTAGTCGGGTTCTCTCTGCTGGAGATAAGCAATGGTTATGTCATTAATTGTGATTTTGTCACTACCCTTTTGTCGATATTGCTTGAATACGGGTAGCTCACGAGCAAAACGAACCCGCGCCGCAACCCATCCGAGAGACACCGCCATCAGATAGGATTCACTTGTTCCCATCTTTGCAGGCAAAGCAATCTGGTGGTTTTCCCTATCGCGCTGCCAGTCGAGCAATCCTCGCAGCGCCCTCTTGTACTTTTGCTCGCTCTCTAAAAACTGAGCGGCAACTTTGTCCAAATCTTGCAAATCTTCATTCATTGTGTTTCTTCCCTTACTTGCTTCGAGTGTTGAATTTCGGGGCGAAAAACTGAATAAGCTCAGCTTCTATTTTTCTGCGTGAAGATGCCGAGACGCCATCCATGGCGCAGTACCAACACTTGACCCTGGACAGGTTTTCGCAAAGGTACTTCCGTAATCCGTCATTCTGTTCGTTGGCCGGTAGATGTTGCTCCAGTCTGCGCCTGAGATTGTCGGATTCGCCGATGTACACATACACCCGTTCGGCTTCAAGGCCATGGAGCTCCTTTGCGTCGTGTCCATAGGCATAAACCCCCGGCGTGGGCGGAACCCTGCTCAATGAAGTCGTCGCCGCTTTGCATCTCCAACGCATCAGAAATCACAGCTTGTTTGTTTCAGGATACAAATGTTTGTTTTGTTTGCCCTAAACATGAAAAGCTGAGCAAACATACTCAATCGACCATACAAAACAATACCACTTGAACAGACGGGCTTGCAACCGTGAAAACGTTTCTGAGGGGAAATTTTGTCCAGCCCGCCCAAGTGCTAACCTGCATTTCATGGCGGCATTGAACGTTGCCCTGATCGGGCAGGGCTTTATGGGCAAGGCGCATAGCAACGCTTACGCTCAGGTCGGCCACTTCTTTCCCGAATTGCGCAAGGTGCGCAGAAAAGTCGTCTGCGGACGCAACCGCGAGAGGCTCGCGGCATTCGCCAAGACCTGGGAATGGGAGCAGGTCGAGACCGATTGGCGGCGTATCGTCGAGCGGGACGACATCGATATCGTCGATATCTGTACGCCGAACGCTCTCCACGCCGAAATGGCCGTCGCCGCGGCGGAGGCGGGCAAGATGGCGCTCTGCGAGAAGCCGGCGGCGAACAGTGCCGTCGAGGCGGCGGCGATGGCGGAGGCGGCGAAGGGCGTCCCCAACATGGTCTGGTTCAATTACCGCCGCGTGCCCGCCGTCGAACTGGCGCGGCAACTCGTTCACGAGGGCAAGCTGGGCCGCATCTTCCAATACCGCGCGGCGTACTTGCAGGAATGGGGAAACGATTTCACGCGGCCCGCGGCCTGGAGGCTGTCGAAAGCCGCGGCCGGATCGGGGGCCAACGGCGACCTCAACTCGCACTTGATCGATACGGCGATGATGATGCTGGGGCCGATCCGCGAAGTCTCGGCGACGATGGAGACCTTCTTCGACGAAAAACCCGACCCGAGCAGGCCGGGGGAAACGTATCCGGTTGACGTGGACGACACCGTGCTGACGCAGGCGCGTTTCGCCAACGGGACGCTGGCGACTTTCGAGGCGACGCGCTTCGCGGTGGGCGTCCGCAACGCGAACCGCTTCGAGATACACGGCGAAAAAGGCATGCTGCGCTTCGACCTCGAAGAACTCAACCGCCTGCACTATGTCGATGCGTCCGCCGAAAAGCGCCTGCAAGGCACGAACACGATCATGGTCACCGGTCCGGACCATCCTTACGCAGCGAAGATCTGGCGCCCCGGGCACTTGCTCGGATACGAGCACACGTTTATCGCCGCGCTGGCCGACTTCTTGGCCGGACTCGAAAGCGGCGAGCCGGCGCAGCCGACCTTGGACGATGCGCTGCAGGTACAACGCGTACTCGATGCGATTGAAATTTCAGCGCACGAGCGCCGCTGGGTCGAGACGGGGCTTTAGCGCAAGTTTGCATAAGGCGGTTTTCGGCTCAGGGGACGGTTGCCGCCGCCCGTCAAGGGCGGCAAGCTCTTCTCGGCGCTCTTGCAGGCGGCGCACGGCGGCTACTTGCCGGGCCGCTGCAACTCCGCCTGACGCGAAACCCAGGCGCGGATCACCTGAAAACCGGGATCGTCCTCGCGATAGCGCAGGCCGCCCTGATGGCCTTCTTCCTGCCCGGTCTGGATGTTGAGCGGCTTGCGCAAGAAAAGGCTCCGCTCGGGAGCGTCGAGATCGACGCGCTCCTGCATCCGGCGGTAGTTCGCCAGCAATTCCTGCGGGGCGATATATCCGGCCGCATCGGGCGGATGGAGATACAACGTGGGCACCCGCCCCGGCACGCCGTGGCACGAGATGCAGGCGCGGTTGTCCTGCTTGTCGATCTTGTTCATTTCGACGAAAACGTAATCCCGGAAGTAGAACATATCGTCGAGAAACTCGTCCGCCGCGGTCAGCGGCCGCGCCGCGGACGCCGAATCGGTTCCGCCTTGCTCGCGGATCAGCCTGGACAGCGCCTTGCGGTACGTTTCGTCGTCGTTCTCCACGATGTTCTCCAGACGGGTGCGGTAGGCCGCGACCGGCTCCTGCTCGACAAACGCGGCGATCGCGCGCAGAACTTCCGGGTTTCTTCGCAGGGTCCGCGATCCCGCCAGCCTCGAGGCGACGTTGCGCGCCTCGCGCGGCGCGGCGCGGTCGAACCAGCGAACGAACATGGCGATCACTTTTTCTTTGGCCTGAACGATCGGGTCAATCACGTCCACGCCGCTTTCATCCTTGACGAATCGATCGTCCCGGTCCTCGCGAGGCGTCAGCTTTACGTAGTCGATGCCGAATTTGAATTCGGGTTCGGTTTCCGGATTCGAGCCCAGAATGCGCACCGACAGCCGGTTTTCGCCGGCGGCGAGGGAAAACACGCCCAACGACTGCG
Organism: uncultured Bryobacterales bacterium; assembly: GCA_958295955.1. Lineage (GTDB taxonomy): Bacteria > Acidobacteriota > Terriglobia > Bryobacterales > UBA6623 > CATQHP01. The sequence continues at coordinate 1,583,638 of OY282420.1, forward strand.
GCCCGGTCGAAGCGAAGTTTTTGCGGTAGCCGTCGAACTCGTTCAGAATCGGCTCGTCATTGAGCACAATTTCGACGATTCCATGAGCCGGACCGTACAAAAACGCGGCCGTCAACTCGTAGTTGCCGGCCTCCGCAACATCGAGCGCGAAGGCGAGCCGCGCGTCGAGCTTGCTATCTTCCCAAAACAGCGCGCTGTTTTTGCCGGCGATGCCGCCGGGGATCGCCTGCTCGGTGGTGCGCCCGTAGGTCAGTTGAGCTATTTCCAGATCCTCAGCCTCGGTCGCCCCTTCGAGCGCTTCCTCCAAGGTCGGCCCGTCTTGGCGATAGGCCGTCATCCATGCGGTGGAATCGAGCCAGAGCCGCGGGTTGGTCGAGAGATGCTCGAACGCTTCGCGGCGGTGCAGCGCTTGATTTTGACCTAGAATACGGGCAATCAAGACCGCCTGCCGCGCGGAGACATCGATCCCTGCCGTGGGCGCGGGCGTGGGCGCGGGCCTGCCCAGCAGCGCGGGCGGCGGATTCGGCGGCGCCGCGGCCCTTGGCCCCCCGACCGTCGGCGCCTCGACGGCGCCCAGCAGCAACTCGAAAAACGCGGCTTCTTCCTCGCGGCTGAGACCTTTGAAGTCCCACCTTACGCCGGCCAGAAAGTTGGCCACGGCATCGGCATCCTCGTCTCTGCCGGAGGCCAGATACGCGCGCATCGCCTCAAGCATCGGGTTCAGCCTCTCGGGGACGGCCGGGAGCAGCAGCTCTCCGGCATTCGAGAGACCGCGGGCGGCGGCCGCAACGACGTCTCTCTCGCCGTTGAACAGCAGATCGAGCAGAATCGCCTGCAAGGGCTCGTGGGCGATATTCCGGGCGCCCTCGATGGCAATGGACCGCCAGGGAACCCCGGCGCCCCTATCGTCTGCGTACACCGCGAGCACCGCTTTCCCGAACAACTCCGATGCGCCGGGAGTGCTGTAGGCGAACTGTCCGGGGCTTTGCTGGTTTGCCCGTTCCATGTAGTGCGAGGCGGCCATCGCCGTGAGGCGCCGGTCCACGAGCCGGCGCTTTTCGCGCGGAGCGTCTTCCCTCCACGCGGCGAGCGCAGCGTAGAAATCGGCCAACTCCCCGTACTGCTGCTTGAGAAACTCGGCGCTGGTAATGTTGTTGACCTGCCCGTTGACGACGAAGAGCGAGATCGTCGAATAGCGGAAGGCCATCTCGACCTGCGCCTCGGGCTCCGCTCGGGTCAGAGCGTCGAGCCAGGCGCGGTTGAGCGGCTCGCGTATTTCCGGGTTCCATACCCACCAGTGCCAAGCCGTCTTGAAAGCATACGCGCGTACGCCCGGATGCGGATCGACCATGCCCGCGGTCAGCGTCGCGACGAGATCGGCGAGATCGGCCGTACTGCCCGCGCCCCTGAGATAGGCGCGGGTGATCAGCGCATGCATCGCCGATTGGCGGGTACGGTCGTCGCCTTCCGCAAACGCGCGGTGAACCTCTTCCCAGCCGATATCGTCGAGCAGCAGTTGCCGCAGCGACCAGAACGCCGCCTCGCGGCAACTCTTGACGGGGTCGTTGAGGTGCGCGGCCAGCACGGGCGCCGCTTCGGGAACGAGCGCCGCCCCGAGGCCGACCAGACCGTGGTAGCGAATTTGCGGCGAGCGGCTCTGCACGGCTGCGAACAGGCTGCGCGCATGCCTGCGATCGCTCCTGGTCTGGATTTGACGGATCGCCGAGACCGCGCGGGGCAGGCCGGCGCTTTCGTCGAAAGCCGGCGGCTCAACCTCGGGAACGTCATTCGCATGCAACATGCTCAGCGCCCGGATAGCGTATGCCGAGGTGACGAACCCTGTCGCCGCAGCGGCGTTCCAAAGCCCGTACGGGTACTGATTGCGCAAGAGCCAGCGCACGCCGCGTTGGACAACCGGGTCGTCCGCCGCGCGCCCGGCGGACTGCAAGGCGATCAGCGACACCGCGGTCGGAGCGGGATAACTGTAGTCCTGGGAGCGGCGCCAAGCGTCCGACTCGTTTTCGCGGCCGCCGGGATCGAACCCCCAGCCGCCGTCCTCGCGCTGCAGCGCGAGCAGGCGCTCCATGTCAACCGCGACTTGCGCCTCGAAGTCTTGTTGGAGCTTCCGCGCCGCGTCGATGCGTTCCGGGGAATGCGTCAGCTTGCGCACCGTCTCGATATAGTCGTCCGGCCAAAGCCGGTAAAAAAATTCGATGCGGTGGCCGAGGTCGTCCGTGACCTTGATATCGTCGTTGCCGGTAGCGACGACCTTGCGCGCTTTTTCTTCCAGCCCGAAAAAGTAGCGCGGGTCGCCGGTGTCGCGCCAAGCGCGTTCCAGGATTTCGGCGCCGAACTTGAACACGACGTTGGGGCCGAAGTTCGAGCCGCGGCCGGCGGCGTTGATGCCCTTGGGATCGGCGGTCTGCAAGACATAGTTCGCCGTACGCTGCTGCCAATGGCGGTGGAGTTTCTTTGACCGGTGGGTGCGCTCATGGAGAACGATGTTACGCCCCGCGACGCGCGTGCCCGCCGGGCCGTCGCCCAAATCGTTGGGCGCGACGCTGGTGTTGACCGCCGCATCTTCGAGCTCGTTCGTCAGCCGCAGCGATTCGTACATCGTGTTGGTCAGGCGGCGGAAGCTTTGCTCGACGCCGGCGGGCGCCCCGTAGCCGTTGCGAAAGGCGTCCGCCAAGCCCCAGACGCCGCTCTGCGTGTGGCAACTCATGCAGTTTTCGCCGAACAGCGCGGTGGCGTCGCGAACGCGCCGGTGCAGCGCGACGTTGCGCGGCCGGTGGATCAGCCAAGCGTCGATCTCGGATGCGTGATAGCGGATTCCCTGGCGCACCGCCGCGGCCGGGTCGTCGTACGGCGCCGGATCGAACAGCCGCACTTCGATTTCGTAAGCCGGTTGGTTCGCCTCGACACGCAGATAGTAGGTCTCGCCGGGCATCACCTTGCGCGTAATGAACGTGCGGAACGAGCGGTCCTGTTGATGCGCCCGTTCGTTGATGGCCCGGCCTTCTTCGTAGGTGTAAACCGGCAGCGGTCCCGGGATTACCACGGCGGGCGGGTGAATATAAGGAACGGGGTTGCGGTTCGCAAAGTCGTACGGATTGGGCACGTCGCGGTCGCGCAACTCTTCCGCGCTGGGGCGCCCCTGCCTGTAGAAACGGATGCGGGCGCTGACGACGGGCTCCACGATCTGCAGGTTCGCGCTGACGAACTTCGGCTGCGAACCCTTGTAGGCAATGCGGTACCAATCGTCGGGCGTTTGCCCGCTGCTCGTGTTGTTGTAGTACTCGATGTCGTCCGCGCCGCCCGTGACATAAACGATCTGGTCTTCGTCGCCGGAGCGGAACGGCAGGTCGATTGCCTGTTCCGGCGCATTGTTCGGTTCCGCTTCGATTACCGTATCGCCGGCGCTCAACCGCTCCAACGGCCGCATCTCGACCGTCAAGGCAACGTCTTGCACGGGCGGCGTGCGCGTGGGCAGCGGCGTGGCTAGAGGCGCCAGGCCGGTGTCGTGCGGGATCTCGCCAAGCGGCTGCGGCCGATCGGTAACGGTTTCGAGCCGCAGCGAATACTCGCCGGCAAGCGGGGTGCGGTAAACCAGATAAACATCGGGGTCGAGGGCGTGCAGCGTCTTTTGCCAATCGGCGGTGGCCGCTACGCCCGGGTCGTTGCGCTCGCCTTCGAATTCCGGCTGCGGAATGGCCGGCCCCGTCCAGGCGACGCCGATCCGCGCGTTCGGCGGCAGCGCCGAAGGCTCGTCGATGCGGATGCTCAATTCGAAGGCCGACCCCGCGGCCAACGTCCATTCACGCTGAAACGAGCCGTCGAAGCGGAGCGTCTGCGACCATTCGGGCGCGTCCTTGGCGAAGACGGTGAACGGCGCCGCCACCGCAAGAAAACCAACCGGGAGCAACTTGCCCATAGCACACATTCCATCAAGAGAATAGCAGGTTTTTCGCGGCCGGCGGCGTCATTGCACACGCTTCATGCGCCCGCGGATGCGTTTTGCGAGCTTCTCGATTCCCTCGGTTTTCCTGATGGCGTCCAAATCCACCAAGTAGTACTCGTTGCGCTCGATGTCTGCGCGCAGCTCATGGGCCAACGCAATCAGTTTCTCGATGTCTTCCTTCGATTTTTTCGCGTCGCTCTTGAGGATCGTCAGCCTGCGGGAACTTCCGTCGGGCATTCTCGGCTCGGGTTCCTTCTGCTGCGCGGCGAGCGGCGTCAGGAGCAGAAAAAAGATTCCCATGCGGAGCTTCATAGTACGGGCCTCCGCTTCATGATAAGCTCAAAAAAATAGCGGCGGAGCGGTCTGCGCCGGCTCTTGACCGGATATGCTAGAATCCGGTTTTTGAATCGGGGATCGACGGTTTACCGCCGGTTCGATAACGACAAACGAGGGAAGAGAAACTATGACCTACATCATCGCGGAACCGTGCGTGGGAACCAAGGACACCGCCTGCGTGGACGCTTGCCCGGTGGACTGCATCCACCCCAAGGCCGACGAGGAAGATTTCGAGACCGAAGAGCTGCTCTACATCGATCCCGATGAGTGCATCGACTGTGGCGCCTGCGTACCCGTTTGCCCGGTTTCGGCGATCTTCGCCGAAGAAGATCTGCCGGATGAGTGGGCTGCATACACCGAGCGCAACGCCGCGTACTACAGCGGGTAGCGGGTAGAACCAAGCTTACAAAAAGGGACCCTGTCCGGGGTCCCTTTTGCCCTTGTCTCGCGGGCGGCCCGAGGGGCTAACTTTTGTCCTTGTCCTTCTTGTGGACCTTGTGGCAGGTCTTGCAGCCGGCGCTCATGGCTTCGAGGCCGGCGCTGTAGCTCTCCATGTCCATGCGGTAGGCGCCCATCATGGTCTTGCCGGCAGCCGCGATCACTTCGTTTGCGCCGTTGCGCCAAGCGTCGTCTTTGACGCGCCCGCCCAGCAGCATGAGTTGACTCGCCTCGCCGATGATCGAGGCGGCGGCGTTGGCCGTCTTCCATTCCTTCTTGTTCGCGGGGCCGCCGGCTTTCTTCATCGCGTTGATCTTGCCCATCGACGGCTTGACGACCATTTCCATGATGTCGTGAGGCGTGGCGACCTTCTTGTATTCGAATCCTTCGTGATTGTCGGCCGACCCGACCCCCGTCAATGCAAGCGCGAGAACGGCCGGCAAAATCCATGCCTTCATTTGGTTCCTCCAATTCGACGCCCTAGGGAGGGCTTCAAGCTACTTTACCAGATACGGCGCGCCGGGATCCGCCTTCGAGATCACCTCGCGAACATCGTAGGCCGCGCGGTTCCGGCTCTCGAAATACGTGCGCATCAACATCTCGCCGATCAACCCGGTGCAGACCATCTGCATCCCCGTGAGCACGAGCACTGCGCCGGCAATGAGCAGGGGGCCGTGCTCGACCATAATGTGCATGCCGCGCATCTTTTGCGCCAACAGGTAAGCGAGAACCGCCGCCCCGGCCCCGCCGCAAGCGAAGCCGACAGCGCCGAAAAAATGCATCGGCCGCGTCAGATAGCGTACCAGGAAGCCCACCGTCAGCAAGTCGAACAGCACGCGGACGGTGCGGCCGAGACCGTAGTGCGAGCGCCCGCCGCCGCGCTTGCAATTGCGGATCGGGACTTCGGCGATCCGCGCGCCGTGCATCGCCGCGAGCACCGGAATGAAACGGTGCAGCTCGCCGTAGAGCCTCAAGTTTTTGACGACCTCGCTGCGGTACGCCTTGAAAGTTCCGCCGAAGTCACGCAACTCGACGCCTGAAATCCAACGGATGCAGGCGTTGGCGATGCGCGAGGGAATGCGGCGCGTGAGCAAATTGTCGATGCGCCGCTCGCGCCGGCCGTTGGCGATGTCGTAGCCTTCGTCGAGCTTGGCGAGCAGGGCGGGGATATCCTCGGGCGCATGCTGCAAGTCGCCGTCCATGGCCACGATGACGGCGCCTTGCGCATGTTCGAACCCTGCGGCAAGGGCTGCCGTCTGTCCGAAATTGCGGCGCAGGAGGACGACCTTCAAGCGGCCGTCGTTGTGCGCCAGGTTCTTCAGCAGCCCGACGCTGCCGTCGCTGGAGGCGTCGTCAACCGCGACGATCTCGAATGCGCCGCCTTGTTGCTCCAATGTCGAGACAAGCCGGTCGTACAACCGCAGCAGGTTGCGTTCCTCGTTGTGAACCGGAATGACGACCGATATTTCGGGATTGGCCGGCGGCATCTCAGCGCAGCATTCCATAAACTTTCGAGACCGGCAAGCCCACCACGTTAAAGTAGCAGCCCTCGATGCGCTCGACGAACTTCGACGCGCCTCCCTGGATGCCGTAGGCGCCGGCCTTGTCGGCGGACTCGCCGCTCGCCGCGTACTCCTCGATCTCGGCGGACGAGAGCGGGCGGAAGAACACGCGGGTTTCCTCGACCGCCCGCTTTGCGCCGCCGCCGTCGAAAAGGGCGACGCCGGTAAGCACAAGATGCGCGCGGCCGGAAAGCAGCCGCAGCATGCGCTTGGCGTCGTCCGCGTCCGCGGGCTTGCCCAGGATGCCGCCGTCAACCGCGACTGTCGTGTCGGCGCCGAGCGCGAGCTCGCCCTGCCGCCAAGCCGCCCGCGCTTTGGCCTCGGCCAGGCGCAGCACATAGTCCCGCGCGGCCTCTGCGGGAAGCAGACTCTCGTTGACGCGCGCGGGCCTTTGCTCGAACGCGATGCCGGCCGCGCGCAGCAACGCGCTCCTGCGGGGAGACGCCGAGGCGAGAATCAAGCGCACGACTCGGAGCCTGCAGCGACCGCGTTCCCGGCAGAAATCCGCACATCCATACCCCCTATCTTCACACGCGCTGCCCAACCGGCCGGACCGGACGTTATGTCTGCCGGCGGGCAGAGAACCCTGAAGCCCGTTGCTGCGTAGTCAAGATTCAAGGCGCCCATGAATCTCCGACTCGGTTCTCTTGCGTGCAAGTCGCTTAAGCTTTCCGTCTGCGCCGCGCTCTTGGTTGCGGCCGGCGGGGCGCAGCCCGCGTCCGACTGGACGATTGACACGGCCGCGGGAACCGGATTGAGCGAGGAAAGCGGGGGCGGGCTCGGCGGAGACGGCGGCCCGGCGGTCGAGGCGCGGCTAAGATACCCCTTTGACGTGGCGGTGGACGAAACGGGCAGCCTCTACATTGTCGATACCTGGAATCACCGTATTCGCAAGGTCGACTCTGCGGGGATCGTGACCACGGTCGCGGGAAGCGGGACAACCGGGGAAAGCGGCGGCGGGTTCAGCGGGAATGGCGTCCCAGCAGCCCAAGCGCAGCGAAGACTCCCCACTGGCACCGGACGGAGCCAGCAACCTCTATATTGCCGATCGCAATTTCCTAGTTTTAAGGTCTTGACGAGTAGCCAGAATCCGTGAGACAAGGCTTGCCGGGGGGAATTACATGCTTGACTTGACTTGACTTCCCTCGCTCCCAAGACAGATACTTATCTCCGCGAGCATTTCTCGGGAATCCGTGAGTCGGGTTACCCGTTAAATACAAGAGCCTCATAACCGGCAAAGGGTAGCTCCCGGAGCCGAGGCGAATAGGCGGGGACCTCCTCTTTCCGAGAGATGTTCGTAATGGCCCGACGCTCTTGTCGGGCCTTGGAAAGAGGAGGAAACCATGACATTTCAATTCAAAACCGCTACGGCGGTAGCCGGAATCAGCGCCGCCCTGCTGGCCGGTTGGTTGATCGGAGGAGGCTGGAACAGCGTCATTGCGCAAACAAGACCGCCATCCCCCAGATCGAGAACGCCGGTTGCCGTAACTAGAGCGCCGGCGACGGCCAACTGTTTCGAGATTCCCTTCGATGTTCGATTGAACGGCGGGCCGGCGTTGCTGAACAAATGCACCGGCGACACTTGGAGATTCGACAGTGGCGGGAGCGGCAGCGCCGGAGAATGGGTCCCCGCCGCGCGGGACTAGAACCTGTCTCAAAATTAAAAACCCTGAACTGGAAGCCAATCGACTATAAGAGCAACCCTTTTATTTTCAACACGTTCGATTTTCGCTTCGTAGCTCGAATGTCGCTGAATATGATTTTGAGATAGATTGCAAATAACCTTGCGGTAAGTCATCGAGAGCAAGACCGGCCTGAGCGTCGAGCGGACCGCGGAATGACTCAACCGGCATCGTCAAATCGCCCTTTACTCGCATGAATGAAATTCGCAAGCGGCGCCAGCCACTCAAAGTTCCGCAACTGCTGCGCCGCGCAGTCGTTTTCTTGCTTTTGTCGTGTGCTCTGCCGGCACAGTCGGTTTGGGGCCAAGCGGTCGGGCCGGCGTTCTTCGAAGGCCGACAGCAGCCGAAAGCGGCGCCGGCTCCGCCGCCCAGCTTGGGATTGAGTCTGCCGGCGCCCGCTGCGGCAGTTCTGCCGCCGTTGGGTCCTAAAGATCTGGAGCGCTTGAAGCCGCAAGCGGGACTGACGCCCGTCGGCGTCCACCGCTCGCTGCCGGAAGGGGCGGTTGCGCTGAGCGTCTCAGGCGGCGCCGCCAAAACGACGGTCGAGGGAGCGTGGCAAGCGACCGTGGCCGGGCGCCTCTGGCGCCTGCGGGTAACCTCTCCCGGCGCCCGCGTGCTGCGCATTCACTTTCAGGACTTCGACGTCGGAACGGGCAGCGTCTGGCTTCACGGGGCGGACGGGCAAATCGATGGACCCTACGGCGGCAGGGGGGGCATGTACGGCGACGGAGACTTCTGGAGCGATATCGTTTTCGGCGACAGCGCAACGATCGAGTATCTGCCCGATCCCGCGGCGGTGTTGACCGCAGAGGCCGCGCCGTTCCGCATCGCCGCCGTCAGTCATATCTGGAGCGTCCCCGGGTTCACGGGCGACGGTAGTCCGCCTTCCCCGTCCAGCCACCCGAGTCCAGCGCCTTGCCACCTTGACGCAACCTGCTATTCCGATTGGTCGGATTCATCCAAAGGCGTTGCGCTGATTTTGTTCGAGAGGGACGGCAACACTTTCGGCTGCTCGGGCGCACTGCTGATCGACAGACCGAGCACCTTTATCCCTTATTTCCTCACCGCCGCCCATTGCATCAATACCGACGCGCAGGCGCGGAGCGCAATTATGCATTGGCGTTATCAGACGCAAACCTGCAACGGCATTCCGCCCAGTCTATACAGCGTGCCGACAACCCGGGGCGCGCGCCTGCTCACAACCATGGACGGCGGCGTCTGCACCAACGAAGAGGGTGAAGAAGGAATTTGCACCGACAGAGGCGGCGATGCGGCGCTGCTGCGGCTTGCAGAAGATCCGCCGGGCGGCACTTGGTATTTAGGGTGGGATCCGACATCTCAACCTGTCGGCGCGTCAGTCACCGGCATTCATCATCCTGCCTCCTCCTTCAAGCGGATTTCTTTCGGCTCGACCGCATGGCAGGAGTATTCTTACCACATAGTCTCCTGGTCGCAAGGCCGCACAGAGCCCGGCTCTTCCGGCTCTCCACTCTTTGAAGGCTTCGACGGGAGCGGAATAGTGACTGGAGTGGCCAGTTTCGGAAGGCGGGAAGACGAGCACGAAGATATCTGCCTGACAAACCCGGTCACCGGGTATATGAAATTCAGCGATTTCTATCCCCGCATCCAGCAGTTTCTCGAGGGCGAAGACGAAAATCCGCCGCCGACGGTGATCCTGAGGGCGTCGCCCGCTTCGATTGCGCGAGGCGGGAGCGCGATCTTGCAGTGGTCGTCGACGAATGCGGCGAGCGCCAGGATCGATCAGGGCATCGGCGCGGTGGCCACGTCGGGTTCGCGGCGCGTGTCCCCGACCGCCACGACGACCTACACTATCACCGTAACCAGCGCAGACGGACAGACCGCCACGGATTCGGTAAGAGTTGCCGTCACCGCGCCGCCAACGATAGCCGGCGGGCGGCTCACGCCCGGGCAGCCCGCCAGATTCCGCCTGGGGCCGGTTGACCGCGCGAGGCTCTTCAATGGGCAGCATTCGTACCGGCTGGAGGTTCCAGCCGACGCCTCTCGCGTCACCTTCACGCTCGACTCCGTCAACCCCAATGTGAACGTGGACATCTGGGGTCGTTATGGGCAGGACATCACCGCTCCTGACGGCTATGACTACGCTTCCACGAGCTCCTCCAGCAATGAGGAGATCGTCATTACCCGTTCTTCCAATCCGCCGCTGCAAGCTGGAACTTACTACGTCTCGTTGGGACTCTGGGACACGGATGTCGTCGCCCAGGGCACACTCACGGCGACCGTGGAAACCGCTGCTGAGGAGCCGAGGGCCGGCGGGCCGCTTACGCCAGGGCAACCCGCCAGCTTCCGTCTAGGGCCGGTTGACAACCCGACGATCTTCACCGGAGGCTATTCGTACCGGCTGGAGGTTCCCGACAACGCCTCCCGCGCAACCCTCATACTCAACTCCAACGACCCCGGCGTGGACGTGGATATCTATGTTCGTTTTGGGCAGGACAACGATGTTCAAAATGGGCAGGTTGCCACGGACTACTCCTCCACCGGATTGTTCGGCAACGAGCAGATCGTCATTAACCGCTTCTCCGGTCCGCCGCTGCGAGCCGGAATTTACTTCGTCTCGCTGGCGCTCATTGACACGGGCATCATCGCCGAAGGCGCGCTTACGGCAACACTGCAAATAGATGAATTGCCGCCTGGTCCCCGTATCTCTTCGGGCGGCATCGTGCTCGCCACTGGAACCCCCGTCGTGAACCGCATCTCTCCGAACTCTCTCATCTCCGTCTTCGGACAGGATTTCGCGCCGGAAGGCACACAGGCGCTGAGTCCCGTGCTGGACGCCGCGGGCAGAGTTGCCGCCAATCTCGCCGATACTTGCCTGGAGATCGACGGCCGGCGCGCGCCGCTGTTCGCGGTCTTTCCGCATCAGATCAACGCCCAGACCCCGCATGACCTGACGCCGAGGCAGTCCCAAGTCGCGGCGATTCGCGGCTGCGGCACGGAGGACGAACGGCGCGGCGCGGCGGCAACGGTTGCGGTTGCCGCCGTCTCGCCGGCGTTTTTCAACTTCCCGGTCGACCCCGACGGTCGCAACCCGATCGTGGCGCTGCACGGCGGCGGCCCAACCCTGGTCGGACCGCCCGGACTGATTCCCGGCGTCACGTTTACCCCGGCCGAGCCGGGCGAGGTCATCACACTGTTCGGAACCGGTTTCGGGGAGACCGAACTGCAGTTGGAAGTAGGCCAAATTCCGAGTGGCGCAGCCGCTCTCGCGAGCGATGTCTCGTTTACCTTCGGCGGCATTGCCGTTCCGTCCTGGGATGTGCTCTACGCGGGAGTAGCGCCCTGCTGCGCGGGCCTCTACCAGTTCACGGCGCGCCTGCCGCCCATCGTCCCGGACGGCAACGCGCCCGTCACCGCAACCGTGCAGGGCGTTACGACCCCCGAGGGGCCTTTCCTCACCGTCCGCCGCCGGCAGTGAGGCCGCGGCACCGAGCGCAAGCTCGCCCGGCCGCCTGGAGTTGCGCGCCGGCGCGAAGCTGCGCTTCGACGGTTTCCGCGAAGGATTGGGCGGCGCATGAGTCGTCGCCGGCGCCCTGCAGCGGCTCGCGCCGGAGGGCTACGCCACGCTGGTCGAGGCCGCCGCAGGCGCCTGAAAAATCGCAAATATTCCGGGGGCGGACGGCGTTTCGTTTTATGTGAAATTTCGTTGCATTTTATTTTTTGGGGAGGCGGGCAGAGAACCCTGAAGCCCGTTGCTGCGTAGTCAAGATTCAAGGCGCCCATGAATCTCCGACTCGGTTCTCTTGCATGCAAGCTGCTTAAGCTTTCCTTCTGCGCCGCGCTCTTGGTTGCGGCCGGCGGGGCGCAGCCCGCGTCCGACTGGACAATTGACACGGCCGCGGGAACCGGATTGAGCGAGGAAAGCGGGGGCGGGCTCGGCGGAGACGGCGGCCCGGCGGTCGAGGCGCGGCTAAGATACCCCTTTGACGTGGCGGTGGACGAAACGGGCAGCCTCTACATTGTCGATACCTGGAATCACCGTATTCGCAAGGTCGACTCTGCGGGGATCGTGACCACGGTTGCGGGAAGCGGGACAACCGGGGAAAGCGGCGGCGGGTTCAGCGGGGACGGCGGCCCGGCGGTCGAGGCGCAGCTACGCTTCCCCGGCGGCGCGGCGTTGGACGGGTCAGGCAGCCTCTACATTGTCGATACCTGGAATCACCGTATTCGCAAGGTCGATTCTGCGGGGATCGTGACCACAATTGCGGGAAGCGGGACGACCGGGGAAGGCGGAGGCGGGTTCGGCGGGGATGGCGGACCCGCGGTCGAGGCGCGGCTAAGATACCCCTATGGCGTGACGGTGGACGAAACGGGCAACCTCTACATTGCCGATACCTGGAATCACCGCATTCGCAAGGTCGACTCTGCGGGGATCGTGACCACAATTGCGGGAAGCGGGACGGAAGGGTACGGCGGGGACGGCGGACCGGCAGTTCGGGCGCAGCTAAGCCATCCTCAAGGCGTGGCGTTGGACGGGTCCGGCAACCTCTACATTGCCGATGCCTGGAATCACCGCATTCGCAAGGTTGACTCTGCGGGGATCGTAACCACGATTGCAGGGGGCGGGACGCCCGGGGGCGGCAGAGGAAGATTCGGCAGGGACAGCGGCTTGGCGGTGCGGGCGCGGCTAAAATATCCCCAAGGCATGGCTCTGGACGCAGCGGGCAACCTCTACTTCGCCGATATCGGCAACCATCGCATTCGCAAGGTCGATGCATCGGGAATCATGCGCACAATCGCAGGAACCGGAGGAGCGTACGGGGGATTCGGCGGGGACGGCGGACCGGCGCTCCAAGCGATGCTGTTCAGCCCCCGAGGCATGGCGGCGGACAAAGCGGGCAACCTCTACATTGCCGATATCGGCAACCACCGCATCCGCCGCTTGACGCCGCCTCCCGGGAACGTTCCCCTGATTTTTTGAGCGGGGCCGCGCCCGCCGCCTTGCCCGCAACATCGAACCGTCGGCGCCTCAAGCGCAGCCGCGGCGATTGAATTAGTACCCTGAGTAAATGGCCGGCCGGGCGTACCATCCGCACGACATCGAGCCGAAGTGGCAGCGCTACTGGCGGACAAACAACACCTACGGCGCGTCCGCAGACCCGGCGAAACCCAAATACTACGTGCTCGAAATGCTGCCCTACCCGTCGGGCGTGCTGCACATGGGGCACGTCCGCAACTATTCGATCGGCGACGCGCTGGCGCGTTACAAGCGCATGAGGGGCTTCCGCGTGCTCCATCCCATGGGCTGGGACTCCTTCGGGCTGCCTGCCGAGAACGCCGCGATCAAGAACAAGCGCGATCCCGGCGAATGGACGCGCTCGAACATCGCCGCCATGAAGCGGCAGTTGAACATGTTCGGCTTCAGCTACGACTGGGACTGCGAGATGTCGAGTTGCGAGCCCGAATACTACCGTTGGAACCAGTGGTTCTTCCTGCGCATGTACGAGAAGGGCTTGGCCTACCGCAAAAAAGCTCAGGTCAACTGGTGCCCCGGCTGCACGACCGTCCTGGCCAACGAGCAGGTCGTCGACGGCTGCTGCTGGCGCCACGAGGAAACGCCCGTCGAGCAGCGCGACCTCGAACAATGGTTCTTCCGCACGACCGCCTACGCGGAAGAGTTGCTCGACGGGCTCGACCGGCTCGCGGACGGCTGGCCGGAGCGCGTCTTGACGATGCAGCGCAACTGGATCGGCAAATCGACCGGAACAGAAGTCGATTTCACATTGGAGGGAACCGCTACCAAGATCCGCGTTTTTACGACGCGCGTGGATACGATCTTCGGCGCGACCTGTCTGATTCTCGCGCCGCTGCACCCGCTGGTTGCGGCATTCGGTTTCGCCGAGCGCGGCAGAAAGATGGCCGAGGCCGCCGCCGCCCGCGAGCGCGGCGACCTTGAGAAGGAAGGCTTCTTCAGCGGACGTTACGCCATCAATCCCTACAGCGGCCAAAGAGTTCCGATCTGGGTCGGCGATTTCGTCTTGATGGAATACGGCGCCGGCGCCGTCATGGCGGTTCCGGCGCACGACCAGCGCGACTTCGAGTTCTGCCGCAAGTACGCCATCCCCGTTGTTCCGGTGATCCGTCCCAACGACGGCGCATTGCCCGCGGCGGACGAGATGACCGAAGCCTATGTTGCATATGGGACGATGGCCGCTTCCGGCGAGTTCACGGGTCTGACAAGCGAGGCCGGCATCGCTCGGATGACCACGCTGGCCGGGGAAAAGGGGTTCGGCAAAGGCGCCGTTACCTACCGGCTGCGCGACTGGGGGATTTCCCGCCAGCGCTACTGGGGCACGCCGATTCCGATGATCCATTGCCCGCATTGCGGCGTCGTTCCGGTCCCGGACGAAGACCTTCCGGTATTGCTGCCGGCCAACGTCGAACTGACGGGATCGGGAGAATCCCCGCTGAAGACGGCGCCGGGATTCATCGACGCGCCGTGCCCCAAGTGCGGTCGCGCGGCCCAGCGCGAGTCCGACACGATGGACACCTTCATCGACTCGAACTGGTATTTCTACCGTTACGCGGACGCGAAGAACGACCAAGCGCCCTACGCCCCGGAGAAAGCCGCGGCATGGTTTCCGATCGATCAATACATCGGCGGCGTCGAGCACGCCGTCCTGCACCTGATCTACTGCCGTTTCTTCACCAAAGTGATGCGCGACATGGGATTGATCGCCTGGGACGAGCCCGTGCGGCGGCTCTTCACGCAAGGCATGGTGATCCGCGACGGCCGCAAGATGTCGAAGAACCTGGGCAACATCGTCAGCCCTGAAAATCTCGTCGAGAAATACGGCTCGGACACGGCGCGCATGTTCGCCCTGTTCGCCGCGCCGCCGGACCGCGATCTCGACTGGCAGGACGAGGGCGTCGAAGGCATGTGGCGCTTCCTGTCGCGGGTTTTCCGTTTCGTTATGCGCAACGCGGACCCGAACGTCGAGCCCGGCGCGCAGGCGCGCGGCGCCGCGGACAGAGCCGTGCTGCGCAAGCTGCACCGGACGATCGCCAAGGTTACGGCGGACTTTGAATCCCGCTGGCATTTCAACACCTCGATCGCGGCGATCATGGAATTGACCAACGAGCTTTACGCCGCGGAAAGCGGCCTCTCGGCGCCGGTCAAGCAACAGGCCGTGCGCGACCTGACGCTGCTGCTCAGCCCGTTCGCCCCACACATGGCCGAGGAGATGTGGCGCGCGGCCGGCGGGACGCGCTCCGTCCTGGACGCCGCATGGCCGCAAGCCGACGCGGCCCTGGCGAGCGCCGACAGCGCCCAGGTGGTCGTCCAGGTCAACGGCAAGCTCCGCGACCGCATCGAAGTTCCGAAGACGCTCGACAAAGACGAACTCGCCGAGCGGGCGAGGCAGAGCGGCAAGATTCGTTCTTTACTGGACGGCAAAACCCTGGTGAAGACCATCGCGATACCGGACAAACTGGTCAATTTCGTTGTCCGCTAGGATTGCCGGCGCCGCGGGCGCGAGCCGCCCCGATCGGTTTAGACTGATAGGGACAACTCCGGCAGCCCGGGGCTGCTTCGTTTCGATCCCGCGATGAAAACTTGGCGGCGTTATTGGTTGTTTCAGATTCCGGGCATCGCGGTCGCCGCCGCGCTGCTCGCAATCGCGGCGTCCTGGTTCGGTCTGCCGGCCTGGACTTGCGGCGCAATTCTCGCCGCGTGGATCGCCAAAGACGCGCTGCTCTATCCGTTCTTGAAGCGCGCGTACGAAACCGGAGCCGCCATCGGCGCCGAGCGGCTGGTCGGCTCGACCGGAGTAGCGGCGCAAGCCCTCGACCCGCAGGGCTACGTCAAGGTCGGCGCCGAGCTTTGGCGGGCGCGCAGCGCGTCGCGCATCCGCGCGGGCGAGTCTGTCAGCGTTGCCGGAGTCTCCGGATCGGAAGCGCTGGTGCTCATCGTCGAATCGGCCGCGCCGCCGCGCGGGGCCGCGAGCCGCGAGTCGAAAAGCCCCGTGACCGGTGCGCCTAAAATAGAAGCATGAAAGGCGACCCGAAGGTCCTCGAAGCGCTCAAAGACGTTCTCAAGTCAGAGTTGACGGCCATCAACCAATCGTTTCTGCACGCCCGCATGTGTACGGACTGGGGCTACGCGGGACTGGGGCGCAAGATACGCAAGGAATCCATCGTCAAGATGGAGCATGCGGAAAAGCTCATCGACCGCATCCTGTTTCTGGAATCGATGCCGAACCTGAGCGACATATTTCCGCTGCGCATCGGCAGGAACGTCGGCCGGATGCACGAAAACGACCTGGCGATCGGCAGCGAGATCGCCGCGCGCGCGAACAAGGGCGTGGAGACGGCCGCGGCGCGCTCCGACGACACCTCGCGCGAGTTGCTCGAGAGCATCCTCACCACCGAGGAAGAATACATCGACTGGGTCGAGGCGCAGCTTCAGATCATCGAAGACGCCGGCCTGGGATTGTACCTGGCGCAGCAGATGCGGCGTTAGCGTCGCGCCCGAGGCGCGGTTTCCGTTATCCTGTTACCCACTTTGGCGTCCGCATCTCATTACGCCTTCGCGAGCGAACGCTACGCGCGGCT
Organism: uncultured Bryobacterales bacterium; assembly: GCA_958295955.1. GTDB lineage: Bacteria > Acidobacteriota > Terriglobia > Bryobacterales > UBA6623 > CATQHP01. The sequence continues at coordinate 1,600,209 of OY282420.1, forward strand.
CGGCGTCGATACCGGCGCGGCGCTGGAGAAGCTGGCGCAAATTCCCATTTCCCTGCACTGCTGGCAAGGCGACGACATCGCCGGGTTCGAAGGCCGCGGCGGAGACGTGGGCGGCGGCCTCGCCGTTACCGGGAGCTACCCGGGGCGCGCCCGGACGCCGGACGAGTTGCGCGCCGACATGGACAAGGCGTTGTCGCTGATTCCGGGCCGGCACAGGGTCAACCTGCACGCCTGCTACGCCGAGACCGGCGGGCGCAAGGTCGAACGCAACGAGCTGGAGCCGGAGCACTTCGCGAACTGGCTCGACTGGGCGCAGCGCGGCGGCTTGGCCGTGGATTTCAACCCGACTTATTTCGCGCACCCGATGGCCGACGACGGCTTCACGCTGGCGCACCCCGACGCCGGCATCCGCCGGTTCTGGATCGAGCACGGCCGGGCGTGCCGCCGTATCGGCGCTTTTTTCGGGCGGGGGACGGGGTCGCCGTGTATCACCAACGTATGGATACCCGACGGCTACAAAGACCTTCCCGCGGACCGCAAGACTCCGCGAGAGCGTCTGACCGCCGCGCTCGACGAGCTTTTCTCGGAACCGCTCGCCCCGCAGCATAATCTCGACGCCGTGGAATGCAAGCTGTTCGGCCTGGGGTCGGAAAGCTACGTCGTCGGCTCGCACGAGTTCTATCTGGGCTACGCCATCTCGCGGAAGAAAGTGCTTTGCCTCGACTCCGGGCATTTCCATCCCACCGAAACGATCTCCGATAAAATTTCCGCCGTGCTGCCCTGGGTCGAGCGCCTCCTGCTCCACGTCAGCCGCGGCGTGCGCTGGGACAGCGATCACGTGGTCATCTTCTCCGACGAGTTGCGGGCCATTGCAACGGAGCTTGCGCGCGGCGATTACTTCCCGCGGGTTCACATCGGACTCGATTTTTTCGATGCATCCATCAATCGAGTCGCGGCCTGGGTCATCGGCGCGCGGGCGACGCTCAAGGCATTGCTGCAAGCCTTGCTGGAACCCGCCGCCAAGCTGCGGGAAATGGAATTGTCGGGCGACTTCAGCGGACGCCTGGCGCTGCAGGAAGAGCTCAAGTCGCTGCCTTTCGGGGCGGTCTGGGATACCTGCTGCGAGCGAAACGGCGTTCCCCAAGGCATCGCCTGGCTGGACGAGATCCGGCGTTACGAAACCGAGGTCTTGAGCCGGCGCTAGCCTCGGCTCGCAAGAGAGCATCATGAACGCAAGCGCACAGGCGCCCGCCAATGCAGCAGCCGAAACCGGCCTTTACGAATTCGACCGCGAGCGCGTTCCCGAATCGAAAGTCCTGGGGCCGGGCTACTTCGCCGGCGCGTTCGCGGGCGAGCACGTCGCCGCCACCGAATTCGTCATCGGGGTCACCTTCGTCAACTGGGGCGCCGCCGTCGAGGACATTTTCCTGGGGCTGGTAGTGGGCAATCTTCTTGCCGTGCTGACCTGGACGCTCGTCTGCGCTCCGATCGCGGTCAGCACACGCCTGACTCTCTACTGGTACCTGACGAAAATCGGCGGCCCGCGTTTCGCGTCGCTCTACAACATTCTCAACGCCGCGGCGTTCACCGTGTTGAGCGGCTGCATGATTACCGTGTCGGCCTCGGCGGTGCGCATTCCCTTCGGCATCCCTGCGCAAGTCGATTGGTATCCGACCGATTTGCGCTTCGTGCTGGTCGTGCTGGGGGTCGGCGCCGTGGTCGTCACCCTGGCCGTTCTGGGTTTCAAGAAGCTGGCGACGTTCGCAACCGTCTGCGCGCCCTGGATGTTTCTGATGTTCATCGCCGGCGCGCTTGTTTCCCTGCCGAAGCTCTATGCCGCAGCCGGCGCCGACGGCTTTTTCGAAATGGCGCGGCAGGTCGTCTGGACCGGCAAAACTCCCGACGGCAGCGAACCCATGGGTTTCTGGAAGGTGGCTGCGTTCGCCTGGATCTGCAATCTCGCGATGCACGGAGCGCTGTCGGACATGGCGCTGTTCCGCTACGCCCGCAAGGCTTCGTATGGCTTGTTCTCGATTTTCGGGATGTTTCTGGGGCACTACCTGGCGTGGATCTGCGCCGGACTCATGGGCGTGGGCGCGGGGCTGCTGATGAACCGCCCGCTGGCCGATCTCGACTCGGGCGAGGTCGGCTATCAGGCTCTCGGCTGGGCGGGCGCCCTGGCCGTGGTCATCGCCGGTTGGACCACGTCGAACCCGACGCTCTACCGCGTCGGCCTGGCGCTGCAATCGGCCACGCCCAATTGGTCCCGGGTCAAGGTGACTCTGGCCGCGGGCGTCGTTACGACGATTATTGCCTGCTTCCCGTTCGTCTTCGCCGGACTGCTCGATTTCGTTGGGATTTACGGGCTGCTGCTCACCCCCGTCGGCGCAATCGTTCTTACCGAGCACTGGATTTTCCCGCGCTTGGGACTGAGACGCTACTGGGCCGCCGCAAAGGGCATGCGCCTGAACCGTGCGGCGCTGCTTTCCTGGGTCCTCTCGATCGCCTTGGCGCTGGCGCTCGAAAGAACGGGCGCGCTGCACCTCTTCTACCTTTTCCTGCCCGTATATGCCTTCGCGGCCGGCAGCTACATCCTGCTGGCGCGCGCGATGGGGGCCGCGCTGCCGCGCGGTAGTCACGAGTCGCGAGTCGAAAGTCACGAGTCGCAAAGACCCGCGGCGCATGACCCCAGACCCGCAACCGCCTCGCCGACGACATGGTTTTCCGGAGCCGCCGCGGCCGCTGCGCTCGGAGTCTGCCTGTGGCTGGCCGTAGGAGTCGCGGCGTCGAGCGCGAGCGAATACGACGCTGCGCTGGAGAGCTTCAAGTCGTCGCTGGCCGTTCCGACCCTGGCCTACTTCATCGCGGGAACCGTCTTCTTCATGCGCCGCGCCGCCGCGCGGTAGCGGCAAGCTCGCGCACGAACGCAACGTCGCCTTCGAGAAAATCGAACTGCGGAAAATCGCGCGCGCGCTCCCAACGAATCTCGGCGAACCCCGAGCCGTCCGGCTCTCCGGCGAATTCCTTCACTTGGAAAAACACCAGCAGGATCGGCTGCTTGCCCGGATACGCATATTCGTAGCGGGCGATCCGCGGGCCGATCTCGGCCTCGATGTCCAACTCCTCGCGCAATTCCCGCCGCACCGCTTCCGCCGGCGACTCCCCGTTTTCGACCTTGCCGCCGGGAAACTCCCATTTGCCCCCGTGAGACTGGTCCGGGCGTCTGCGGCAGATCAATGTCCTCCCGTTGCGCTCGATCAGCGCGGCGGCCACGGCGGTCATTGCGCCTCCGCTCCGACAGGCAGGTCCAGGCTGCGCCAGCAGTACCAACTGGCAACCGTCGCATACGGCCGCCACGGCTCGGCGAGCCGCAAGCATTGCTGCTTCTTCGGCAACTCGTCGAGCCCGTGAAAGTTGCGAAGCGCCTGGCGCACGCCCAGATCGTCGTATGGAAAGACGTCCGGCCGGCCCAGCGAGAACATCAAGAACATTTGCGCCGTCCAGACCCCGATCCCCTTGATTTGCGTCAACGCCGCGATGATCTCTTCGTCGTCCTTGCGGCTTATCGAACGCAGATTGACTGCGCCGCTCTCCACGCGCTCCGCAAGGCTGAGCATGTAACGAACCTTCTGCCCGGAACAACCGGCCGCCCGTAGCCGTTCTTCGCCCAAGCGCAGAATCGCCGCGGCGTCGAGCTTGCCCGGGGCGGCCGCCTCGATCAGCCGGCGCTGAATCGCTCGGGCGGCATGACCGGAGATTTGCTGGGACGTGATCGAGCGCACCAGCATCGTGAAGCGATCGCGCTCGAGTTTGAGTCCGCACGGCCCCACGCGCTCGATGACCCGCCGCATGTGCGGACACTCGCGGCGCAGGTGGCGCTCCGCTCGGGCGAGCATGCCGGCATCGGGCTTCATAATCCTCCTTGCACCGCAGGACGCAGACCCGCGCTGCGGTAGGCCAGAATCAACGCGCCTACAACGGGAACATGCCGGGGGCGGCCGGCGTACTGTGCGCAACCCGTCAACGAGTCTTTGAACGAAGCGCGCACCGCTTCGCCGGCGAATACGCCGCCGGCCGGATAGACCGGCAAGCTCTCTGCCGCATCCGGCGACAGATTCCGGCAAGCCGCGTTCGCCAGCCCGGCCAACAGCCGCCCCGCTTCGCGCAATACGCAGGCGGCAACCCGGTCGCCGGCGTCCGCGGCGTCATTCACCAGCGGGGCAAGCGCGGCGATGCGGTCGCGGGGCCATGCGTCCGCATAAAACCGATGCATCGTTTCATTCATGGTTTTCGAGGACGAGGCGGTTTTGAGCGCGTCCGCCAATTTCGTCTGCGGACCCCAGCCTTCCTCCGCGGCCAGCGCGGCCCGCAGCGCCCGCCTGACGATATCGAATGCGCCGCCTTCGTCGCCGAAGACGTAACCCCAACCGCCGGCCCTGGCCGAGCGTCCGTCTTTGTTCCTGCCGTAGGCAATCGATCCGGTGCCGGCGATCACGACGACTCCCGGCCCGCCGTCCGCCGCCCCGGCAAGCGCGATTTCGGCATCGGTCACGACCGCGAGCGACTCGGCGTTCACCGCTTCGCGCAAGATCGAGCGCTTATCGTCGGGGCCGCCGCTCATTCCCAGGCAGGCGGCCTTGAACCGCGTGTCCGTTGCGATCCCCGCATCCGCGCATGCCTCGCGCACAACCTCGGCGACAACGCGGCGCAACTTGGCTGCGCCCTCTCCGGCGCCGGCGTGGTTGCAGGCTCCGGACGCGCCGCGGCCGAGCAGCCCGCCCTTTTCGTCTCCGATCAGCGCACGGGTCGAGGACTGCCCGCCGTCGACGCCTAGAAAATACATGCGCTACCCGCCGACCGCGCGACGGTAACAGTGTGCGAACAACGCCTGCCATTCGAGCCGTTGGAGAGCGATGAGCGTCTCGCGTTCGCCGCTGCTGCCGCGCTCGGCCGCTGCGCAGCGGTCGACGAACGCAAACGGGTCCCAGACGGCGCCCGTGCGGCGCTCGAGTTCGCTCAAGACCGGATGATCGCCGGCGCGTCGGAACCAGTACTTCGCATTCGCATAGTCCGGCTCCCGGCGATGCATGACGCCGTGCCAGAAGCTGCCTGACGCCGTGGGAACCGTTTGCGAAATCGAGTGGGACTCGTCGAGGGCGGAGAGATACAAATAGAGGCCCGCGTGGACGCAGCGGGCGTCATGGCGCGAGACGATCGTTTCACCGCGAAAAAGATCGTCGGTCGTCATTGTCCGCAGCTTGGCCAGCGCCTCGCCCTCGAAAGGGCCGCGGGGCGCAAGCGGCATCGAGCGCCCGCCGCCCCCGGCCGCGTCCAGAACCGACCGCACCGCCGCGGAAAACCGCTCCTCGTCAAATTGCATACAGGCTTCTCAAGGTAGCCGAATCCGGCCCCGAAGTTCAATGCCGGCGGCGTGGCGGTCGCCGCCGTCAGATCGAAAGCGCGGCCAGCGCCAGGGCCAGGGCGATCATCACCGCAACCGAGGCATAGGCCACCGCATTGAACAACGGTCCGTTCGTCCGCTCGTGCATCAGATCGCGGCGGTTGACCAGCTTGACGATGAACAGCAGCACGACAGGCAGCAGAATGCCGTTGAGGACTTGCGAGAACAGGATCATGCGCACAATGGGGAATCCGGGGATCAACACGACCCCGGCGCCGCACACGATCAACAGCGTGTACAACCAATAGAACGTCGGCGCCTCATCGAAATCGCGGTCGACTCCCGATTCGAAACCCAGTCCCTCGCAGACCGAGTAGGCCGTCGAAAGCGGCAGGATGCTGGAGGCGAACAACGACGCGAACAGCAGCCCTCCGGCGAACAAGACGTAGGCATGGTCGCCGAGGGGTTTCAGCGCCAGCGCGGCCTCGGAGGCGGCGCCGAGCGTCCGCGGGCCGTTCTCCCAAATCGCGCCGGCGCTGGCGACGATGATGAAAAACGCAATCACGGCCATGACTACGCAGCCCAGGACGACTTCCATGCGCAGGGCGCCGTACTGCTTGCTGTCCAAGCCTTTTTCGACGACGGCCGCCTGCAGGTAGAACTGCATCCACGGGGCGACGGATGTCCCCACCAGGCCGATCAGCATGGCGATGTAGGCGCCGTCGGGCAGCACTACCGGCTTGCCCGCGGCCTGTAGCGCCGCGCCCCAATCCGGCTCGACGAGAATCGCCGAAACGATATACGCCGCGTAGAAGGTGCTGGCGACCAGAAAAACTTTCTCGACGCTCTGATACGTGCCCTTGACGACCAGCACCCAGACCAGCAGCGCGCCGGCCGGCACCGAGACGTAGCGGCTGACCGGCAACAATTCCAGCGAACCGGCGATGCCCGCGAAATTGGCGACGATGTTGGCGAAGTTCACCGCCAGCAACAGCGCCATGACCAGGGCCGTCGTGCGCAGCCCGAATTCCTCGCGGATCAAATCGGAAAGGCCCTTGCCGGTTACCGCGCCCATCCTCGCGCACATTTCCTGACTGACGATCAGCATCAGCGTGATGGGCGCGAGCGTCCAGAGCGACAGATAGCCCCAACGCGCGCCGGCCTCGGAATAGGTGAAGATGCCGCCCGCGTCGTTGTCGACCATGGCGGTGATGAAGCCCGGTCCCAACACGGCCAGAAAAACCAGTACCCGGCCGCGAAGATTGCGGAGCAACGCCATTCAGAGACCCCGTTCGACTTCCGGGCTGAGCTCGGCGATTACGTCGTCGGCCGTAATCACGCCCTCGAGCCGGCCGTCTTCGTCGACAACGGGAAGGGAGTAGAGATTGTACTTGTCGAACAATTCGACGACATCGCCGCGGTCGGCGTCGAGAGCAACCTTGACCGTCTCGCGGAAGGCCAGCGTGCGCAGCGGACAGTCCGCCTCGGCGACCAGGATGCGGCCCAACGGCGCCGACGCCGACAAGCGGCCGGCGCCGTCCACCAGGAACACGTTCGTGATGCGTTTCAGCAGCGCCTCGTCGGCGCGCAAGCCGCGAACCGCTTCGCCGACAACGGCGTCTTCGCGTATGGCAAAGAACCGCGCGCTCATCATGCCTCCGGCGCTGTCGTCGGGATAACCCAGCAACTCGGAAACTTCCGCGGCGGGCTCGCGCTCCATGTCCTGCACGATTTCCCTGCGGGACTCCTCCTCGAGGTCGGCCAGGGCGTCGGCGGCCTCCGCCGGGTCCATTTCTTCGAGAATGTCGGCGGCGCGCTCGGCGTCGAGAGAGTGCAGAATCGACGTTTTCACCGCCGGCCGGATTTCTTCGAGCGTGTCGGCGGCGACTTCTTCATCGAGCGTCTCGAAGAGCGCCTCGCGCTCCTCGGCGCCGAGTTCTTCGACGATGTCGGCGAGGTCGGCGGGATGCATCCGTTCGAGGCGGTCGTGCGAGATGAGCAGCCGCAGGCGCCGCCGGGGGTCGGGTTCGACGATGTTGCAGGCTTCCCAGGGAATCGAATTGGGGGGCAGCTTCTCCTGGATGCGGCGAATCAGCTTGTTCGGCAGAACGCCTTCGGTCAGCCGCCGGAACGCGCTTTGCAGGCCGATGCCGACCTCGTGTACCCACAGTTGCTCGCCGCCGTTGACCGCGGCGCGCAGGCCGACATCGTTGACGCGCACGACCTTGCGTCCGTTGACGTCGACGATCTGCTGATCGAGCAGGTCTTTGGTGAGCAGCAGGTGATAGTCGTCGCCGTAGTAGGGGGTGAAATTGTCGTCGGAAAGCTCGATGCCGTTAGCGGAAATCGAGCGAACCTGGTCCCAGCGAACGGCGAAGTTCGTTTTCCCGTGTCCGAAGAGGAAGCGGGAGATGCGCCGCGGGTGTTCGCGGGGAGCAACGGCGGCTTCGCGGACCCGGCCGATGCGCGTGCCTTGCGGGCCCAGCAAGCGCATTCCCGTCAATTCCGTGAGATAGACCAAGCGCACCGGTTTTGCTCCTGCGGCCGCCATGGGCTGCAAGCCGAGCCGCGGCCGCCGAGGCGGCGTCAGGGCGCGGCGTCGCAATGTTGCGGCAACTTCCGGGGTCGTCAAGCATGTTTGACGAAGAAACTCCCTCTTTATTCATCATGCGCGCAGCGGACCGCTCGATGCAAGCCGGCGGTCCGGGCAATCGTCTGCGGCGGTCAGCCGTTTTTATAGAAATAGCTGTACGCGTCGATCGCCGGAACGCCCCCAAGATGCGCGTACAAGACCTTCGACCCGGCGGGAAAGAACCCTTTACGGACAAGATCGATCAGGCCCTGCATGGATTTCCCTTCGTACACCGGATCCGTCATCATGCCCTCGGTACGAGCGCACAAGCGGATGGCCTCGTTCGTCTCGTTTGACGGGACGCCATAGGCCGGATAGGCGTAAGTCTCCTTGAGGATAACGTCGTCCGCGGCGATATCCCGGCCGAGCGCAATGAGAGCGGCGGTGTTTCGGGCGATCGCCAACACCTGAGCCCGAGTCCGCCGGGGAGTGGCGGAAGCGTCGATTCCGATGACCTTGCGGGCGCGGCCGTCCTTGGCGAACCCCACCAGCATTCCCGCATGGGTGGAGCCGGTCACGGTGCAGACGATGACGTAATCGAAGCGGATTCCCATCGCGGCTTCCTGGCTGCGCACTTCCTCGGCGAACCCGACATAGCCGAGACCGCCGTATTTATGCACGGACGCGCCCGCGGGAATAGCGTAAGGCTTCCCTCCTTTCGCCTTCACGTCTGCGATCGCCCGCCGCCAACTCTCGCGGATGCCGATGTCGAAGCCTGCATCGGCGAATTCGATGTCGGCGCCCATGACGCGGCTCATCAGGATGTTCCCGACCCGGTCGTAAACGGCGTCCTGGAACGGCGCCCAGCTTTCCTGCACGAGACGGCACTTCATGCCGAGCTTGGCGGCAACCGCCGCTACCTGGCGAGTGTGATTCGACTGAACGCCGCCGACGGTGACCAGCGTGTCCGCATTCGAGGCGACGGCGTCGGGGACGATGTACTCGAGCTTGCGAATCTTGTTGCCGCCGCAGGCGAGCCCGGAATTGCAGTCCTCGCGCTTGGCGTAGATCGCGACGCTGCCGCCGAGTTGCTCCGACAGGCGGCTCAGCTTCTCGATCGGCGTCGGGCCGAACGTCAACGGATAGCGTTCGAACTTTTCAAGCATTGCGGTTCCCAGTTTTTCATACTCCCCCTCGGATGGATTGCCTGTCCGGCTTGACGCAGCCTTGAGATTAGTCATATAGTTAGTCAGCAAGCTTGAGGTCGCCATGTCCGTAGTGAATGTCCATCATGCAAAAACCCATTTATCGCGCCTGCTGACCCAAGCCGAAGCAGGCGAAGAGGTTGTGATTGCCCGCAACGGCCGGCCGGTCGCGCGGCTCGTCGGTTACGCGCCCCGCGGCAAACGGCAGTTCGGCGCTTTCAAGGGACGGATTGCCGTCGACGACAGTTTCTTCGACCCGCTCCCGGAGGCTGAGTTGTCCTCCTGGGAGACATAAGCCGCGTGCGTCTCCTGCTCGACACCCACGCTTTTCTATGACGGCTCGCCGGAAGCGAACGACATACTGATCAGCGCCGCCTCGGCCTGGGAGATCGCCGTCAAACATCGTCTGGGGAAACTGCCGGGAGCCGGGGCGGTCGCGCTCGATGCCTCCGGCAGCATTGCCGATCAGGGCTTCGAGGAATTGGAGATCACCGTTGACGACGGCAGCCGCGCCGGAGGACTGCCGGGCGCCCACCGCGACCCCTTCGACAGAATGCTGATGGCGCAGGCTTTGGCGCGCGGCCTCGTTCTCATTTCGAATGAAACGATCTTCGACCGGTACGGCGTTCGCCGCCTCTGGTGAACGTTGCGCCAATAGCGTTCGAGTTGTTCCTCTCGTAACGCCCCTCGTTCTGAAACGGATTTCAGAGGAACAAGAGCAGAGTCCGCGCACTGCTCCGGATGCGGACTGCCGCTCGCGAATCGCCGCCGACATCCCCTTCGCCAACCGGTCGTACGCCCGCGCACCCGTGATACGATTATCTGGTGTTCGACACCCAGGCGATCGCCGACCGGCGGCGACCCTGCCACGCCTTTCCACACGACACCAACCGCACGCCACGCTGATGCACGAGCGAGGGCGAAACCGACCTGACGCGAGTACGGCCGTGACAACCGCGAGCGCCATACGAACCAGTACCGGCAGTACTCGGGAAAAGAACCGGCTCAGGCCCGAAGATCGTGCCGTTCACGACTGGTATCGCTTCGTTCTCTCGTTCCCGTCGCACCTCGTGCGCGACTACCTCGACGCCTTCGGGGTTGATTCGACGCAAAGGGTGCTGGACCCGTTCTGCGGCACTGGAACGACGCTGGTTGAGTGTAAGAAACTCGGCATCCCGAGCGTCGGGATCGAGCGCAATCCGATGGCCGGGTTCGCAAGCCGCACCAAGCTGGACTGGAGCGTCGATCCCGACGCGCTCGTCAGCCACGCCGGGGAGATTGCCGTTCGGGCGCTCGACCGGCTCCAAGGGCAAGGAATCGACGACCTTGGGATAGCGCCCCTTTTTCAGGCGAATAACCCGCCAATCGCCGCCCTCCGGACGTTGCCTTCCGACCGCCTGAGCCTTCTGCTGAAGAACTCGATCAGCCCGCTGCCGCTTCACAAAACGCTGCTGCTGCTCGATATCCTGGAGCAGCGCCGTGATGACGCCGCCTACCCGCATGAACGACTCGCGCTCGCGGCTGCGCTCGTTTCAAAAATCGGCAACCTGCATTTCGGTCCGGAAGTCGGCGTCGGGCGAATCCAGGAGGACGCGCGGTCGTCGGTCCGTGGCTGAATCGCGTCAGAACGATGGGCGATGACCTCGCAACGTTGCGGAAACAGGCCGGAGCCGAAGCCACTGTCCACCTTGCGGACGCGCGCCGCTTGGAGGAGTTTCTGGAGCCGTCGTCCATCGACGCAGTTATCACCTCCCCGCCGTATCCCAACGAGAAAGACTACACACGGACGACCCGACTCGAAAGCGTGCTGCTCGGCTTCATCCGGGACAAACAGGATCTGCGAGCCCTGAAACAGGGATTCGTCCGGTCGAATACGCGAAGCGTGTACAAGGCGGATGCCGACGATGCCCTGGTCGCCGACCACGAAGGCATTCAGCGCATCGCCCGCCTCATCGAAGAGCGTCGTATCGAGCAGGGCAAGACGTCCGGTTTCGAACGCCAATATGCGCGAGTCACGAAGCTGTACTTCGGCGGCATGGTCCGGCACCTGGCCGGCCTCAGGAACAGTCTGCGTCCCGGCGCGAGGCTTGCTTACGTCGTCGGAGACCAGGCATCGTACTTGCGGGTCATGATCCGGACCGGGCGTATCCTGGGCGAACTGGCGCAATCCCTTGGCTACGAGTTGACAGCTATCGACTTGTTCAGGACACGGATCGCAACGGCCGGCCGACAGTACTTGCGGGAAGAGGTCGTCCGGCTCCGCTGGCTGGGCTGATACGAGTACCCGACAAGGCAGTTCACCATGTCCAAGTCGAACGCGTACGCCACGATCATTGAAGAGATCTTCGCATCGAAGTTCGAGACGGGAATGACTCGAGTCGACTTCGAGAGAGCCGACATCACGGCAGCCGCCAAGCGGCGGGAGGCCGGTGAACAATCCGGCGCTCCGGCGCGAAGCGTTCTCCGATCGGGCTGTTAAGCGGCCGGCCGCTCCAGCAGGCGCTGCAGCGTTTCGACCAGCGCGGCGCGGGGAATTTCCTGCTGGCCGAAGCGGGCCGCCTTCCATTGCTCATGGCCGGCAATGCCGCTTGACCGCGCGCGGCCGACTTCCATTTCCTTGACGGTGACCATTCCGCGCGCCGCCTCGTCGGCGCCCATGATGAGCACGTACGGTATCTCCAGCCGGTCGGCGCGCTGTAGTTGCTTGCCGAGCTTTTTGGGCCGCCCGACGTTGATTTCCGTGCGAATGCCGGCGCGGCGCAACTCGAAGGCGATTTGCAGGTACTCGGACATGAGCGCGCGGTCCATCGTGCTGACAAAAACCTGCGCCGTCGTCTTGCGCTGCGAGACTTTGCCGAGATGCTCCAGGGCGGCGAGCAGGCGGTCGACGCCCAGCGACGCTCCCGTCGCGGGAACCGGCGGGCCGCCGAAACGGCTCACCAGATCATCGTAGCGCCCGCCGCCGAAAACGGAGCCGAACTGCGGAGCGTCCAAGAGCACGGCCTCGAAAACGGGTCCGGTGTAGTAGGCCAAGCCGCGGGCAATGCCGAGATCGAGCATCACCCGGTCGCTGCGGTAGCCGAGCGTATCGAGATGCGACGAGATGCTCTCGACCGCCGCGAGTTGCTCGCCGCTGCCCGCGACATCGCGGAACTCGCCGCCCAACGTCTTGAGCACTTCGCCGCGGGTGTCGCCGGTAATCGAGAGAAAATCCTCGATTTTCGAGACTTGAGCGGAGGCCAGGCCGAGTCCGCGGACCGGCGCGCCGGATTCGTCCTCATAGCCTGCCGTAAGTTCCTTTTTGACCTTCTCCAGACCCAGCTTGTCGAGCTTGTCGAGGACGCGGAAGACGTCCGCCGCAAGGTCTTCGCCGATTCCGGCGTATCGGAGCAGCAGGTCGAGAATCTTCCGGCTGGAAAATTTCACCTTGTAGGGGCCGGCCTCGACCGCGTCGAGCGCATCGCAGATCACGGCGAGAATCTCGGTGTCCGCTATCTCCGACGGGGCGCCTACGGAATCGATATCGAACTGCGTGAACTGCCGGAAGCGGCCGGGCTGAGGCTTGTCCGCACGCCAGACTTGCGCGAGCTGGTAGCGCCGAAACGGCAATTCGATTTGCGCATACCGGCTGACGACGCGCGACAGCGGCACGGTCAGGTCGAAGCGCAGCCCGAGGGCTTCTTCCTCGGGGTTGACGACGCGGAAAATGGACTGCTGCGCCTCTTCGCCGGCGGAGCCGGAAAGGATATCGAGGTACTCCACCGCCGGGGTTTCCAGCGGCGAGAACCCATAATTCTCATAGACGGCGCGGACCTTGCCGATCAATTGCCGGCGCGCCATTGCCGCTTGCGGCAGCAGATCCCGGAGTCCGCGAGAGAGACGGGGCTCGATCTTCATGACCGGAGAATTTTCTAAGGTATCATGCCGTCTCCCGGCCTGAAGGATAAACGTGGAAACCGTAACCGGACGCCGCGATGGAACGCCTTAAGCCGCATGTTGAAGATCCGCCCGCGGGCTCCTATGCTAGGCTGATGGTGCAGCCCTTTGCGGAAGCAGAATCGACAAATAGGGTTTCGAGGTATCCGAATCATGAAAACGACATGCAGAGTTTTATCGGCGGCCTGCGTTGCTTGCGCGGTCGTCTGGGGCGCCGGTTTCTGGGAGAAGACGGAATTCACCCATTGGAGCGGTAAGGAAGTGAATAAAATGCTGACGAACTCGCCTTGGGCGAAGCGAGTCACCATACCCTTGGGCGCGCCCATGGCCACCACCGGCGGCGGCGGAGGCAGACGCGGTGGCGGAGGCGGCGGAGGCGGCGGCGGCATTCCCGGCGGCGGAGGAGGAGGCGGCGGCGGCAGACGCGGCGGCGGCGGCAATGCCAATATGCCCGCCGCGCCGCCGCCGATGCACCTGACGGTTCGCTTCCGTTCGGCGCTGCCGATCAAGCAGAGCCTGGTCAAGGGCAACATGAGCGAGAGCACGGAACTGACGCCCGAGATGAACCAGTTCCTTGACCGCGAAGAGACACACTACGTTGTGACGGTTGACCGCCTGCCGCAGCAACTGTCGCGCATGGGTCAAAACCCGGACGCTCTGATCGGAACTGCGGTGTTGCGCCGCAAAGGGAAAGCGGATTTGGCGGCGGAGAAGGTCGAAGTGCAGACCGGGGGCCAAGTGACTCGTTTCTACTACTTTTTCCCGCGCACGGAAGAAATCAGTCTCGCCGACAAGGAAGTCGAGTTCTTCATGAAGCTCCAGCGGCCGGGGGGCGCGGGTCAACGCGGCGGCGGGCGAGCGGGCCGTGAAGGCGGCGCCGGCGGAGGCGGAGGCGGTGCCAGCGCCGGCGGCCGCGGAGGCGGCGCCGGGAGCGGCGCCGGGGGCGGACGGCCCGGAGCAGCCGGAGGGAGCCGCGGGGGCGGCGCAGCCTTCGCCCTGTTCGGCAAGGAAATCAAGCGCAAGTTCAAGCTGAAGGATATGGTCTATAACGGAACGCTTGCGTTGTAAGGCCACAAGCCGCGGACATCCGTTCCGCCGCCAAATCCGCTTGAAAATTGTGCGCGGCTGCTCTGCGCTTACACGCGGGCGAGCTCGATCAGACCGAGGGACGTGTTCAGCTTCGTAACGGTGAAGGTATGGACCGAGCCGGCCGTCAGGGGCTCCGCAGCGGGCTTCCGATCCCCGCCTCCACCCTTCCAGGCGGCTGCGAGCATCGACGTCATCGACGAAAGATCGGCGGCGGCTCCCGGTCGGCCCTGCGGCGGCGGTCCGGCTTTTGCCTGCAAGGGGCAACTCCCGGTAACGCCTTCGCCGAGCTCAACGATCGCCTCGTTCTTGCGGACTTCGACAACGCGTCCGTTAATCTTGTCGCCGACCTGAACTTCGCTCATGAAGCTCTCTTTCTCTGTCGGCTCCAATTGCTTCATGCCGAGTTTCAGACGCCGCTTTTCGCGGTCGATCTCGAGTACTTTGACGCGGACTTCCCGGCCTTCCCGCAAAACCTCGCCGGGACTGTTCAGGCGCCGCTCCGCGGTGATGTCGGAAATGTGCAGCAGCCCGTCCATGCCCTCGAAGATCTCGACGAAGGCGCCGAAAGGGGCGATTTTGCTTACTTTTCCGGTGGTTGCCGTGCCGACCGGATAGTCCTTCTCGACGCGCTCCCAGGGATCGCCCAAAGCCTGCTTCAACCCCAGCGCGATGCGTTTCTCGGCGATTTTCATATCGAGAACGACAACTTCCACCACGTCGCCCACCTTGACGACCTCGCTGGGGTGGCGGACTCGCCGATTCCAGGCCATTTCCGAAACGTGAACGAGGCCGTCGATGCCCGGCTCCACCTCGACAAACGCGCCGAAGTCTTTCAAGCGGGTCACGGCGCCGCGGATGCGGTCGCCGGGACGGAGCTTATCGGCGATCACGGTCCACGGGTCGGGCTGCAATTGCTTGAGGCCGACCGAGATGCGCTTGCCGTCCTCTTCGATCTCGAGCACCTTGACCTCGATTTGCTGCCCTTCGCGCAGAACATCCGCCGGATCGTGGACGCGATGCCAGGCGATGTCGCTGACGTGCAGCAAGCCGTCGACGCCGCCCAGATCTACAAACGCTCCGAATTTCCGCATGTTGCGCACGACGGCCGGCACGGCATCGCCGGGTTTCAGTCCGGCCAAGGTTTCGAGCCGCCGATTCGCGCGTTCCTCTTCCAGAACAATCCTGCGGTCGAGGACGACGTTGCGCTCCTCTTCGTCGAGTTGCACGATGCGGGCCTGTATCTCTTTGCCGACGAGCGCCTGGAGTCCTTCATCGGTGCGCTCTCCCGATCTCGATCCCGGCAGGAACGCCCGCACGCCGACATCGACGACAAGGCCCCCCCGCACCGCTTCGCTGACTTTGCCGACAACGTTCCCACCCGAGGCGAACGCCGCTTCGAGTTGCGTCCATCCCTTGGGCCGCTGCGCCTTGAGGCTTTGCAGCAAGAGGTAGCCTTCGGCAGAAGTTCCGCTGATCGTGACCTCGATCTTGTCGCCGACTTGCAGCGGCTCCGCGTCCTCGTCTCCTTGCGCGAGCGGCAGGAACGCCTCGGATTTGCGGCCGATATCGACAAAAACGCCGTCGGCGCGAAGCCCCGCGACAATGCCGGCAAGCACGCCGGGCGCAGACGCTTCCTCCCGCGCGGGCGAAGGAGAAACCGCGCCGGAGCGGACGATATCGCCGTACTCCACCTCGTCGGGAATCTCGAAGTCTTCATCGTCATCCTCGTCCCCGCCGGGCAGAGCGGCGCCCGGCAATGCGGGGCCGGCGTCTGCTGCGGAGGGCTCGGAGCTTTGCGCGGCGGCGGGCGGCGGCTCGGCAGCGGCCGCCGGAGAATCCGCCGTTAGTCTCTCTTCGCTCCCCGCTGCTTCCAGGACGGGCGGCGGGCCCGCCGCTTCCACCGGCTCCACGGCCGGTTCGGGTTCCGATTCGGGCTGCACGGGCGAGGGCGGAACATCTTCAACCGCGGGTCGATGCGGCAACTCCGGGGGGAGCGGGTTCACAGGATTCTCCATGGAAACGAATCTTTTTATTTTCCCACAGCAGCCGGGATCGGATATTTTGCCGGCGGCGGCCATGCCGCGGTCCCGGCAAAACGGATTCCGCCGAGGCCTGCGGTTAAAGCCAGCGGCGGAACGCTCCGCTTCCGGCGTAGCAGGCGTTGCCGCCAAGCTCGGCCTCGATTTCCAGCAGCCGGTTGTATTTCGCGACGCGGTCGCTGCGGCAGGTCGAACCGGTCTTGATCTGGCCGCCGCCGCAAGCCACCGCCAGGTCCGCGATCGTCGTGTCGGCAGTTTCGCCGGAACGATGCGAAATGATAAACGTGTATCCGTTGTCACGAGCCATCTCGATGCAATCCAGAGTTTCGGTCACCGTGCCGATCTGGTTGAGCTTGATCAGGATGGAGTTGGCCAACCCGTCGTCGATGCCGGAGTGGAATATCTGCGGATTGGTGACGAACAGATCGTCGCCGACAAGCTGTATCTTGTCCCCAAGCTTCGCCGTGGCCGACTTCCAGCCGTCATGATCGATCTCCGAAAAACCGTCTTCGAGCGAGATCAGCGGGTACTTGCCGGCCCAGTCGAGCCACATTGCAGCGATCTCTTGCGCGCTGCGGCTGCTGTTGTCGGACTGGTCGAAAACATAGCGTCCGTCCTTGAAAAACTCGCTCGCAGCGGCGTCCAGGCCGATGCATACCTCGCCGCCGGGCTTGTATCCGGCCTTTTCGACGGCTTCGACGAGCAGTTCCATCGGCTCCTCATTCGACTTGAGCTCGGGCGCAAAGCCGCCTTCGTCTCCGACTGCCGTGCCGTAGCCTTTCGACTTCAAGATGCTTTTGAGCGTGTGGAAAATTTCCGCGGCGGCGCGCAGTCCTGCGGAAAACGTCGGCAGGCCGATCGGCAGGATCATGAACTCCTGAATATCAACGTTGTTGTCGGCATGCTGCCCGCCGTTCATGATGTTGAACATCGGTACCGGCAGGATGTAGCTCTCGCGGTCGGCCAAGCGGCGGTACAGCGGGATCCCCAACTCCGCCGCCCGCGCGCGGGCTACCGCGATGGAGACGCCCAGCAGCGCGTTCGCTCCGAGGCGTCCCTTGTTCGGCGTACCGTCGAGCGCGATGAGATTTTCGTCGAGCCCGCGCTGGTCGCCGGCGTCGAAACCCTTGAGCGTGTCGAGAATTTCCCCGTTCACGTTGGCCACTGCTTGGGAAACGCCCTTGCCCAAGTAGCGGCTCTTGTCGCCGTCGCGCAACTCGACGGCTTCATGGATGCCGGTCGACGCTCCGGACGGAACCCGCGCCGCGCCGCGCGCGCCGGACGCCAGCAGCGCATCGACTTGAACGGTCGGATTGCCGCGCGAGTCCAGAATTTCCAAAGCGCGAAGGCGGTCGATTGCAGACATGGATTCCTCTCCAACGCCGCGTCCGCCCGTATCGAGCAGCCCGCGACAAGAAATTTTTCGGGAACAAGGGGGCGCGAGGACGCCGTCGGCCCGGCGCGGTCAACTTCTCAGGTTAACATGTCGAACGCCGACGGATTCACACCGACGGGTTCACAGGGAGCAGCCCGGTCCGGCTATCCCCTGAGCGAAGGAAAACGACGGTCACCGTATCGCTGCGCGGATAGCGTGCGTCGTCGTGGCGCTTCCACATAAAAAACGGGCCGGCCTCTCAACTGCACCCGGAGGTCGAGCCGCAGTTCTCGCACTTGTAGCAACTGCCGTTCACGGTCATGATCGAACCGCATTCGGCGCACAGCGGGGCGTCCGCGAGAGTCGCCGCCTGAAAGGGCAACTCTTGCTGCGGCTCGGCCTCTGTGGGCTTCAGATTCGGCGTTTCGCCGGCCTCGCTCACCTGGTATTCGGTCGATATGTACTTCGCGCCCAGCCAGCGGAAAACATAGTCCGTAATCGATTTTGCGTAGGCAATGTCCTTGTTGCCGGTCCAGCCGCTCGGCTCGAAACGAACGTGCTGGAACTTCTCGACCAGCATCTTCAAGGGGACGCCGTATTGCAAGGCGATGGAAACGGCGGTGGCGAAGTTATCCATCAGGCCGCTGATCGTGGAGCCCTCTTTGGCCATGCGCACGAACATCTCGCCCGGCGTGCCGTCGTCGTACAGGCCGACGGTAATGTAGCCTTTGTGGCCGCCGACGGAAAACTTGTGGGTCAGCGACTGGCGCTCTTCGGGGAGCCTGCGGCGCTGCGGCCGATAGACGATTTTTTCGACCACCTCTACGGAGGACTTCTTCCCGTCGTCCTGGCCGGTGTTGAGCGGCTGCGTCATCTTGGAGCCGTCGCGGTAAATCGCAACGGCTTTCAGACCGAGACGCCATGCCTCGGTATAGGCGTCCGCAATGTCTTCCACCGTGGATTCCCGAGGCATATTGATGGTCTTGGAGATCGCGCCGGAGATAAAGGGCTGCACTGCCCCCATCATGCGCAGGTGCCCCTTGTAGTGAATCGAGCGCTCGCCGTTCTGCGCCTTGAAGCTGCAATCGAAGACCGGCAGATCATCGTCCTTGAGATGAGGCGCGCCTTCGACGGTGCCGGTCGAATCGATGTGGTTGACGATCTCGTGGATACAGTTGTCTTTGTAGCCGAGCTTGGTTAAAGCATCGGGAACGGTATTGTTGACGATCTTGATAACGCCGCCGCCGACGAGCTTCTTGTACTTGACGAGCGCGAGCTCGGGTTCGACGCCGGTCGTGTCGCAGTCCATCATGAACCCGATTGTGCCGGTCGGCGCGATTACCGTGACCTGGCCGTTGCGGTATCCGTAGCGGCTGCCGGCTTCATAGGCTTCGCGCCAGACCGCCTCGGCGCCGTCGCGCAGATCTTCCTGGACGCCCCCGCGGGCAAGCGCCCGCGCAGCCTCGCGGTGCATGCGCATCACCTCGAGGAACGGCTCCCGATTCTTGCCGTATCCGGGGAACGGCCCGGTCGTCTGCGCAATGCGGGCGCTGGTCAGGTAAGCCTGGCCGCACATCGTCGCCGTGATCGCTCCCGCGACCGCGCGGCCCCGGTCGGAATCGTAGGGCACGCCCATCGACATCAACAGCGCGCCGAGGTTCGCGTAGCCCAACCCCAAGGGGCGGTAGTTGTGGGAATTCTCGACGATCTTCTCGGTTGGGTAGGCTGCGTTGTCAACCAGAATTTCCTGCGCGACGATCAGCGTGTCCACCGCGCGGCGGAAGGCTTCGACCGCCAAAGAGCCGTCGCGCTCCTGGAACTTCTTCACGTTGATCGACGCCAGATTGCAGGCCGAATCGTCGAGGAACATGTATTCCGAACACGGATTCGAGGCGTTGATCCGCGCCGTGTTCTTGATCGGGTTCCAGCGGTTGATGGTGGTGTCGAACTGCATCCCCGGGTCGCCGCACTGATGGGTGGCCTCGGCGATTTCATGCAGCAACTGCTTCGCCTTGTGGCGCTTTTTGGGCTGACCGGTCAGCACCGAGCGCGTCCACCAATCCTCATCGTGGACCGCCGCTTCCATGAACTCGTCCGTGGCGCGCACCGAGTTGTTGGCGTTCTGGAAAGAAATCGTCGAATAGGCATTGCCGTCGATCGCGGCGTCGTAGCCGTAGCCGATCAAAACGTGGGCCTTTTTTTCCTCTTCGGCCTTGCACCAGATGAAATCGCGGATATCGGGATGGTCGGAGTTGAGGATGACCATCTTGGCGGCGCGGCGGGTCTTGCCGCCCGATTTGATGACGCCGGCAAAGGCGTCGAAGCCTTTCATGAACGAGACCGGCCCCGAAGCGCGGCCGCCGCCGGCCAGACCGGCATCGTCTTCGCGGATCGCCGACAGGTTCGAGCCCGTGCCCGAGCCCCACTTGAAGAGCATGCCCTCGGTCTTCGTCAGGTTGAGGATCGACTCCAGAGAATCCTCGACCGAATTGATGAAGCAGGCGGAGCACTGCGGACGGTGCTCGTCCGGATTGAGCGTCGTCACGCGCCCGGCCGCCTTGTCCCAAGCCCAGCCGTAGCCGCGGGATTCCTTCTTCACGCCGACGTTGAACCATACGGGCGAATTGAAGCTGGCCTTCTGGTTGAGCATCAGATGGGCAAGATCGTCGCGGAAGTTCTCTACGTCCTGCGGCGAGGCGAAGTATTTTCCCGCGGCGCCCCAGTCGGCGATCGTATCGACCACGCGATGCACCAAATCGCCCAAGCTGCTCTCGCGGTCGTCCCGGCCGATGGCGCCGTGAAAGTACTTGCTGGCAACGATGTTGGTGGCTGTCTGCGACCATTCGACGGGCATCTCCACGTCGCGCTGCTCGAATACCGAGTTGCCCTCCGCGTCGGTAATCGAAGCGATTCGCCGCTCCCATTTCAAGACCGAGTACGGCGTTTCGCCGGCGGCCAGGCTCTTGGTGAAGTACCGAGAGAACGTCAACCCCTTGGGCGCCGCGGCCTCTCGGGGCGTCTCGGTGGAACGGGCAGCCAAGCCCACGCGAACATCATCCATTATCTAAACCCTTCCGATTCAGCGGCCTTCAGACCTTCACCGTGCAAACCGAGTGACGTCGGGAATCGCCTTGACGAACTGCCCTTCGATTGCGCGGTTCCCACAGTGTACATGATCTTGGGTTTCAATCAAGCTCAAATCCCAGATATCGTGGTTATTTTGCAAAATTTCCTGAAAGGCGCTATTTTGCGGCGCCAGAATCGGCGGCTCCTGCGCAACCTGTTTCGACGCCTCGAATTTTATACAATCGATACTCTTGAGCTTGAGGGCGGCGCGCCCGCGGGGCCGGAGGGCGCTGCGATCGGCCCTGCGTCCGAACAAGCACTCGTTCATGAACGATCCGGACCGCCTGCTCTCGTGGCGCGCCTTGGCCGGGGCATGCGTCCTGCTCGCGCTCAATGCGTTGATCTGCCGGGAGCTTTTTTTTACCGAATACCTCAAGCATCTCGGCTCCATTGAGGCGGCTTATATCGGCATCAGCCGCTATGTGCTGGATCACCCGTTCGAATTCGGCTGGTTCCCTCTCTGGTACGGCGGCATTCCCTACCAGAACACCTACCCGCCGCTGCTGCACCTGACCGTTGCCGCCGCGGCATGGGTCTCGGGAGCATCGCCGGCCTGGGCGCATCATGCCGTAACGGCCTTCCTGTATTGCCTGGGGCCGGTTACCGTTTTCCTTCTCGCTCTGAAATTTTCGGGAAGGCTGTCGGTCGGCTTCCCGGCCGGGTTGGCCTACTCACTCGTTTCGCCGGCGATTCCATTCGTCGAGATCGTGCAGTCCTGGGAGCAGATCTCGCGGCATCCCCACCGCCTCGATGCTCTGGTTGTGTACGGCGACGGCCCGCACATTGCGTCCCTGACCCTGTTGCCGCTCGCCGTTCTCGCCCTGCACTACGCGCTGGAGAGGCGGAAGCCCGGCGCGATCTACCTTGCGGCCGCCGCTCTCGCCGCCGTCGTGCTGACCAACTGGCTGGGGGCGTTCTCGCTGGCGCTGGCGGTTCTCGGCTATCTGCTCGCGCGTTCCAACGAGCCGGCTTGGGGCCGTACCGCGGCCCTGGCCTGTGCGGTCGGAGGGATTGCCTATGCCTTGGCGGCGCCTTGGATTCCTCCCTCGACGCTCGGCGACATCCGGCACAACGCCCAATACGTCGTCGGGCGGTACCCGCTGACGCTTCACCATTTGGGCTACGCCGCTCTGATCGCCGCGGCGGCCGTTGCTCTGAGACAACTCTTCCGACGGCTGCGAGCCCCCATGATCGTAAGCTTCAGCGCTTTTCTCCTGCTGTTTTTCGGGTCGCTCGTGCTGGCCGACGCTTGGCTCGGCGTTCAACTCATGCCGCAGCCGTCCCGCTACCGCCATGAATTCGAGATGGCGCTCTGCCTGCTGGGCGCTTTCGCCTGCGTCCGCCTTGTCGACCGCCGCCCCGTATGGAAAGCGTGTCTGGCGTCCGCTGCCGCCTTCCTGGCGCTGTTGCAGTTCGGCAGCTACCGCAGCCGGGCGCGCGAGTTGATCGAACCGATCGACATGACGCAAACCGTCGAGCGCAGCGCAGCGTCATGGCTGCGCGAAAATCTGCCGGGCGCGCGCGTCTTTATCACCGGGTCCACTCAATTCTGGCTCAACGCTTTTACGGACAACCCGCAGATCGGAGGCGGCTTCGATCAAGGCATCGTCAACAGGCAAATCCCGATCGTCCGTTACGGCATCCCCTGGACGGAGAACAACGGCGAAAACACCGCGATGTGGCTGCGGCTCTATGGCGCGCAAGCCGTGGTCGTCAGCGGGCCCGAGAGCCGGGACGCTTACCCGCATGACTGGCGCGACCCCGACAAGTTCGCGGGCATCCTGCCCGAGCTCCGGCGCGACCGCGGCGACGTCATTTATGCCGTCCCCCAACGCTCCGCGTCGTTGGCCCACGCCATCCTGCCACAACACGTAGTCAAACAGCCGATCGACAACTTCGACCCGGCCCCCGTGCGGCCCCTGGCGGCGGCGCTGGAAGACGCTTCCCTGCCGCTTGCGTCCTTTGCTTGGCAAAGCCCCGACCGCGCGCGGATTGCAGCCGACCTTCGCCGGGAACACCTGCTTTTCGTGCAGATCGCCTACCATCCGGGCTGGCGCGCCGTCGTGCATGGCGAGCCGCGCGCGATCCGCAAGGACGGACTCGGCTTCATGGTGATCGAACCGCGCTGCCAGCGTCCCTGCGAAGTCACGTTAACCTACGATGGCGGCCTCGAAATGCAACTCGCCAAGCTGCTCTCGGGCTTGACGGCTTTGGGCGGCCTTGTCTGGGGCTTCCGCGCCTACCGCTCTCGCGCCCCGGCGCCGCCCGACTAAACAAGCAAGCGCGCAAAAGCCGGAGCGGCGGCCACCGGCGAACCGCGGCATCGAAATATCGAAACATTTATAGGAAAAGATGTTTTAATATGGTATTCTCGTTCCAAATTCGAGTTTTGACGCCATGGACACGCATGAAACCCGTACCGGCGCGCCGCGTTCGCGCAAGCTCCCGCCCGCTTTGGAAATGGAGGTCCTGAAGGCATTGTGGCGGATCGAGGGCGGCACGGTCAGCCAAGTGCAAGAACAGATGCGCAATCGGAAGCCGCTTGCTTATACCACGGTGATGACCATGTTGGACCGCCTCACGCGAAAAGGGGTCGTCGCCAGGGTGAAACGAGGCCGCAGTTACCGCTATGCGCCGGTCATGCACAAGGACGAAGCCCTGCAACTCGCGCTCGACCGGATCGTTCACGACTTCTTCGGCGATTCCAGCGAGCGGCTTCTCGAGCACCTCATCGACGTGCGGCGCGAGACCCGTACAGCCGCTCCGCCGGAGCGCGTTCTGGACTCCGCGCTGCTCTAAATCCAGATGGATTGCGCCGCGCCGCCGCCCATCCTGGCCTCTCCGCTCTGGACGATGGCGAATTTCGTGGCGATCGGCCCGAACATTTCATAAAGGGCCACCGACGACAGGATGACCGTCGAGACCAGCGGATAGTATTCCGGAAACTGCCTGCCGACGGTAATGGTGAGTCCGACGGCCAAACCGGCTTGCGCCATCAGGCCGAAGCCCAGGAAGCGCTGCACCTGCGGCTCCATCTTGAGCCACTTCGCTCCGATGCCCGCTCCGATGAACTTGCCGCAAGCCCGCGCGGCGAGATAGGCGAAACCGAGCACTCCCATCGAGGAGACGAGCTGCAAGTTCAGGTCGGCGCCGGCGATGACGAAAAAGATGGCGTAAAAGGGCGGATCGGTGCCCTCCAGGGTCTTGAACAACCTGCTGCTCCTGCGCGAGAGGTTGGCCATGGTGGCGCCGACCGACAGACTCGCCACCAATGCCGAGATGTCGAAAATCCGCGCCGC
Organism: uncultured Bryobacterales bacterium; assembly: GCA_958295955.1. GTDB lineage: Bacteria > Acidobacteriota > Terriglobia > Bryobacterales > UBA6623 > CATQHP01. The sequence goes on from OY282420.1 coordinate 1,624,251, forward strand.
GCCGACGCAAAGCAGGATCGAGCCGGCGAGCAGAATGAGCATCTCGCCCGTTTCGCTTACCTGAGTCGACCACGCCGCAAGCATCAAGCCGACCAGAAATCCGAGGGCGGCCGAGCCGACCAACTGCCAGACGAGCGGAAAGCCTGCGCGGTACAGCGAGACGCCGATCGCCGTGTCTCCCCAGTGGCTCACGAGGTTGATTACGGCCGCGCACGAAAGGTAGGCAATGATGCAAATGATGTTGTTCACGGCGATGATGCCCAGCAGCGCTTCGCTCAACGGCCCGCGGCCGTTGCACTCGCGGACCACCATCAACGTCGAAGCCGGAGCGGTGGCGATGGCGATGGCGCCGAGCAGCAAGGCGATTTGCCAACTCTGCCCCAGAACGAGGATGCCGACGACCACCAGCGCGGCCGCCAGCGCCGATTCGATCAGCGTCAAGCGCACGATCCGGTCGCCGATTCGTCGAAAGCGCTTGAACTCGAAGATCGAGCCGATAGAGAACAGAATCAGGCCGAGCGCGACCTCGCTGAGCACTTCCAGCGCCTGCAGATTGTCGTGACTGACCCAGCCGAGCACCGACGGCCCCAGCGCGATGCCGGCAAGGATGTAGCCGGTCACTTCGGGAATGCGCACGACCTTGACGAGATTGCCGGCCAGAAGCGCCAGCAACAGGATGAGTCCGAGCGAGGAGAGTTCGTTCATGGCCGCTCCGCCAGCGTCCCCCACAGGCGCCCATACCGTTCGAAGACGAGATGGACCAAGCCGCCCGGCGCGCCGGCGAACGCCCGGTCAACCTCGGCAAACGACTGCGGCCGGGTCTGATTCACGGCGATGAGACGGTCGCCGGCCCGCGCGCCGGCCCGTTCGGCGAGGCTGCCGTTGTCGGTGCGCACAATCGGCAGGCCGTCTTCCCGTCCGACGAATCCATGGGGAGACGACGCGGCGGCCGGCGTAAACCTTGCCGGCAGCAAAAATTCCCGGCGGCGCCCGGCACGCCAAACGTCCAACTCGATCATCTCGCCGGACACCGGAAGGGTCAGCCTTTCCAGATCGGCAACGGTTTCGACATCCTGTCCGTCGATCGACAAAATAAAATCGCCGGGCAGCAGGCCGGCGTGATACGCCCCGTAATCGCTCCACAACTCGCGAACGATCACGCCGTCCCGGCGTTGAAAATAGGTCAACTCGCGCCTCGTTGCGGTATCGACGCGCATGCCGTGGCGCTTGACCAGCCGCGCCGCCGGCGAGTCGCCCGGACGAATGGCGGCAGCCAGGGCGTCGGCATCGACGGCGATCGTCTCGGTCTCGCAGGCCAGCGCCACCGCGACCAAATTCCCATCGAGGTCGAAAAGGCCGCTTCCGGGAATGAGTGTCCGCACATTGAAATTCGTCAGCGCTTCGGTGACGTCGATACCGCTGCAAGAGCGCTCGGCGATTCCCAGCAAGTGGCCCGTGGCGTAACGCATGCTGCCCTCCGGCGTGCGCCACACGGCCACAAGCCAGGAGCCGGGCGAGTAGAAGCGCACGGGTACGCGCTGACTGGGGATCACATCGACCGGCGTGCGCAGCAACACGTACGGCAGATGCGGTCCGGCAATCTCCGCGGCAAGCTCGAGCTGGTCTCCGCCCAAAACGGTTCTGTCCACTGCCGGAAACGTACCCCGCCGCGCCGCGGTGAGCACGGAGTCCGATTCCCAAATCAGTCCCGTATGGCCGCTCGCATCCAGCAGCAGAACGGACTCTTCGACCAATCCGGCGACATAGGCGAAATACTCCGCAAAATCTTCGACGGACCGCCTTTGCGTGAGCCGCTCGAGCCTTGCGATTTCACTCGGCGTACGGATCGAGCCGGGGTCGGCGTTTTCCGGCTGCGGGCGTATGAGCACACCTACCACCAGGATCAGTGCCGACGAAATCGCCATGACCGCGATGTATTTCGGATCTGTTGACCGGATCGCCATGCAGTGAATTGAAGCCGGCCTGACCGCCGGAATTTTTTACGCCAACGCAGATTCCCCGCTCACGCGCTGCTCGATGACAAAAACCAGAAGAGCCGCCGCGGCCGCCAGCGAGCAGCCGAGCGGGGCCCAGACGGCGAGCTCGATGCCGAGCGCGCTCTCGAAACGCCCCACGGGCCAACAGGCGAGCAGGGCGGCCGCGAGCGACAAAAACAGCAGCTCGCGCAACCGACTCTCGTGGCCGGCCGTACAGCGGCGCTCCATCGCACGCAGAGTCAACAGGTGCAGAGAACCCAGGCCCAGACCCAACAGCGCCGCCCCGACCGCGGCCCCCGAGGCGCGCGCGGTTTGCAACAAAAACACGCAGCCGAGACAGGATGCCGCCGTTGGGCCGGCCAGGGACGCCACGCTGTCCCTCAAGGCAGGCAGACGGGCGGCCGCCGCTCGCCCCGCCGCCAAAGCCGTCCAAAAGACAACCAGGACCGTCATGCCGCCTCGGGTCGTCAGGCCGAGCGCGCGCGAGAGGTACACCGTCAGCCAACAAGCGGCAATCCCATAGGCAGCGGACTGCAGCAACAGACTGCAGCTCACCAGAAAAAAATTCAGCGAGAACGTTCGCGGCCGGCCGGCCGGCTCCCGAACGACGCTCGGCAGCGGGAGCCGCAACCGCCAAGCCCGCGAAGCGGCAACCGCGGCCAGAAGCGGCAACATTGCCAGCGCGCGTAAAATCCCGGCCGGCGATACGAAACCGGCCGCCGCGCGGATCGACAGACAGCCCGCCAACCCGCCGAGACAAAAACTGACTGCGGCCAGATCGAGCACCCCGCGCGCGCGCCGCGGAGTCAGGATTCGCTCCAGCAGCGCGGCGGCCGCGCCGGCGAAACAGCCGAGAGCCGCCCCCAATACAAACATGGGGCCGGGCAGCCAAGCGGCAGCGTACACGAACGACATCGCCGCCAGAGCCGTTGCCGCCAGAACTCCGGACGCAACGAACAGGACGCGGGTCCCGGGGCCGACGGACTTCGCCGGTTCCCGGCTCAGGAAAAACGCGGCCAAAAGACCGGCAGCCAATGCCGGGAAGATATTGCCCGCGGTCCGCGCATCCAACGAAAGCTGCAGCGACCAGAGTTGAAGGCCGGCGCCGAGCAAGGCCATGACCATGCCCATAGCGAACAGACCGAGCATCGCGAAGCGCACGTACGCCGGTTGCGGAGTATGCCTGCGCCCGGCATCGACGAACATCTCTGCATTCTATCAACGCCTCTTGCAGTCTCGGCCGCATATCTCGGTAGAATAAGCTCCCCCGCCGGGGCGGATTCCCAACCCATGCGAGTTGCCTCCAAGAAGGCTGCGAACACCGATCTCGACAGCGTCAAGAGCATGATCGAATCGTGCATCGCGCGGTTTCGAGAGCCGGTGCTGGTTGAAGAGGGCGAAGCCCCTATTCCTATCGAGCCGAGCCGTTATTCGGTCGACGTCGGCCCCCGGGGATGTCTGCTGCACGTCTGGTCGGAGACCGGGAATCTGGTGCGGCGCATCACCGCGGTCGTTGCCGAGAACAACAGCCGCGTCGAGTTGCGCGCTGCCCGCTTCGGCGGCGGGAACGCCGTGGTGACCCTGATCGATCGGGCGGCGAAAGGCCCGGCCGCTCTGCGCGGCGCCCGCCGGACGGTCTTCCGGGAGTTCTTTCGCCGCATGCTCGCACGGCATTACAAGGGTTGGACTCTCGATCGTCTCTCCAGCAGCGCGGACCTCGAGCGGTCGTTGTCGCCGATCTTTACCCGCGCGGTCTTGAAACGCGGAACGACGCAGTGGGCGATCGTCGGCGTCCCCGACAGCCGGGCCGCGGACGCGGACCAAGTGCTTACAACGGGGCTGATCTGGCTCGACGTTCTCCGGCGAAACCGCGCGGGAACCGCGGCGGGGCTCAAGTTGTTTCTTCCCGAAGGCCAAGCGGCGACAACCGCCCGGCGCTTGAATTTCTTGACGAGGGACTTTCGATTCGAGGTCCACGAGTTCGACCGGCACGGCAACCTCGCGGAGATCGACGCCGCCGATCACGGCAACCTCCAGACCCGGCTGGAACCCTGCATGACGCCGCAAGCGCCGCCCGGCGCCGTGCGGCATTGGCTGCGCGAGATTCTCGAAGACGACCGCATCGACTGCATCTACGGAGCCAACGGCACAATTTCGCTGCAGGCGCGCGGGATCGAGTTCGCGCGGGTCGCCGGCAAGCGCATGACCTACGGGCTCGACGGCGGCAGCCCGGTCACCGAGCGCAACTTCGACCGCGTCACCGCTCTTGCCCGCGAGATCCTGAGGTCGCGGTCGGCGCCGCCGCCCGACAGCCTCAACCCGCTCTATACGCAATATCCCGAGCGCTGGCTCGAATCGCAGGTGCGGCGCGCAATCCCCGAAATCGACCCCCGGCTGGCCGCAACGCCGCTTTACGCCCATGTCCCGGCCACAAGCGGGCGGGAACGCGGAGTCATCGACCTGCTCGCCCGCGATATCGACGGCCGTCTGGCGATTCTCGAGCTCAAAGCCGCGGAAGACATCCATCTGCCCCTGCAAGGGCTCGATTACTGGATGCGGGTGAAATGGCGCCTCGAACGCGGGCGGTTTCACGAGAAAGGCTACTTCGCCGGCGAGCATCTCTCGCGGCAGGCGCCGCGCTTGCTGTTGGTCGCGCCGGCGCTCGAATTCCATCCGACAACGGAAACGATTCTGCAGTTCTTCGCCCCTGAAGTCCCCGTGGAACGGATCGGCGTCAGCGAAGACTGGCGGCGGGAACTGCGGGTGCAATTCCGGCGGACGGGAGCCCGCCGGCTTGCTTAGCCGGAGCCGCCGTCGGCTTTGCCGCGGAGTCGTTTGGCGAGACTGCTGACCGCTTGCCACAGGAGCGCCAGGTCGTTGCCGCAGCCGATCAACTTCATGCCGCGGTCGATCCAGAAGTCCGCCAACTCGAAATCACGGACCTGAATCGCCGGAAATATGCCGTTGGCGTTGCAGGCCGCGATCGTGCGGTCGATCGCCGCGACCAGTTTCGGGTGTTTCCAGTCGCCCGGAACCCCGAGCGATATGGAGAGGTCCGCGGGGCCTACCAGCAGAGCGTCCAGCCCCGGAACCGCAGCCATCTCGTCCAGCCGCTCCAGCGCCGTTGCCGATTCGATTTGCGCAATCAAAAGCGTCTGCTCGTTGGCGTGGCTCATGATTTCGGCGAACGTCATCCCGCGGTAGCCGACCTGCGGCGGCCCCAGTCCGTATCCGCGGCGGCCCTGCGGCGGAAACTTCGCGCCGCGAATCGCCTGCGCCAACTGCTCGGGGTCTTCGCACCGGGGGAAAATAATGCCCTCGGCCCCGGAATCGAGCGCGCGGGAAACCAGATCGTACTGGAAGTCGCACACGCGCACGACAACGGTGACGTCCGTCATCAGATACGCGCGGATGAGGTCGTGCAAGGTATCGCTCGAGAACGGGCTGTGCTCGGAATCCAGAAAAACCCAATCGAGGTTCGCCGCCGCAAACATCTTCGGGATTTCGGCGGTCCCGAGCTGACTATGGCTGATGCCTACGGCGACTCGGCCCTGCTGCAAGCGTTGTTTCGTTCGGTTCAGCCGCATAGCTTGACGGTACTCCCCCGATGCGCGTTCGAAATGCAGAGCGCGCTCAATCCACGAGCGCCTGATAGGTCAGGGTCTGCAAGTCCTGGCGGATGTTCAGATGCGTATAGGGGCGAACCTGCGTCATCAGAATGCCGACGATCTCTTCCACCGGATCGACCCAGAACACCGTGCAGAAAGCGCCGCCCCAACTGAAGGAGCCGAGCGATGCGGGCATCGCCGACTGACCCATGTCGGTCACCACGCTGTAGCCCAGGCCGAATCCGTAGCCGGGGCCCCGCAGCCAGATCAGGTTATCGCCGATGTGATTCGTCGTCATCAACTCGACCGTTTTGCGGCCGAGTATCCGCGCCCCTTCAAGCTCGCCGCCGTTCAACATCGCCTGCTGGAAGCGGAAGTAATCCCGGGTCGTGGAAACCAGCCCGCCCCCGCCGCTGAAATACGCGTGCGGCTCGCGCACGTAGCGGCTGTTCTCGTCGGGCGCCTCGACGAGCTCGATCTTGCCCTTCGCGTCGGGCTGGTAGTTGGCCGCAAACCTGGGCAGTTTCTCGCGGGGCAGGTAGAAATGCGTGTCGGTCATGCGCAGCGGCTCGAAGATGCGCTGCCGTAAAAACTCGTCGAACGTCTGTCCGGAGATGACTTCCACCAGCCGCCCCGCGACATCCGTCGCCGGGCCGTACTCCCAACGCTCGCCCGGATGGAAATTCAAAGGCAGCTTCGCCAGTTCCCGCACGTAATCGCCGATCGGCCGGCCGCGCCGCACCTTGGCTCTGGTTTCGTCGTAAAGCGCCTTCGTAAGCCCGCGGTAGGGATTCGGCAACCCGGCGGTATGGGTGAGGATGTGTTGAAACGTAATCGGCCCCGCGGCCTCGACGGTTTTCAGCGGACCCCGGACGTACTCTCCGCTTGCGGGCGGCAGCGCCACGCGCATGTCGGCGAACTCGGGCAGGCGTTCGGCAATCGGGTCGCGCAATTGGAACGCGCCTTCTTCCCAGAGCATCATCAGCGCCGCCGAGGCGATCGGCTTGGTCATCGAGGCGATGCGGAAGATGACGTCGTTGCGCATCGGCGCCGACGCTTCTACGTCGCGCAGGCCGAAGCTCTTGTGATAGGCGATCTTGCCGTTGCGGGCTACCAGGGCGACGGCGCCGGGAATTTCGCGGCGGTCAACGTACCCCTGCAGCATCGCGTCCAGCCGCGACAGGCGTTGTGCGGAAAAGCCGGACGCTTCGGGCGCACGCGCGCCGGCCGGAGACGCCTTGCCGCGCTCGGCGCCGGCCGCCGCGAAGCAAGCTGCAGCAAGAAGGGTGAAGAGTAGGGGAATGCGCCGCATGATGAGCATATTGTACGCCGAATCCGGCCGGCCGTCGGGAAAATCCCCGCGACCGCCGCGCAAGAGAAAACCGCGGGCGCCGGCCCGCGGCTCGCTCTCTCGGGCGAATCGGGGAGGGCGGGGTCAGGCGGCGATCATCGCGTGCGGATCGATCACGAATTTCTTCGCCGCCCCGCGGTCGAAGTCCTTGTAGCCTTGCGGCGCCTCGTCGAGCGAAATGTAGTTCACGTTGCAAGCCTTCGCCGGGGACGCCTTGCCGTAGAGGATGGCCTGCATCAATTGGCGGTGGTAGGTCATGACCGGGCACTGGCCCGTCATGAAGTGATGGGATTTCGCCCAACCGAGACCGATGCGGATGCCCAGATTGCCGATCTTGGCGTTTTCGTCGACGCCGCCGGGGTCGCCCGTGACGTACAGCCCGGGAATGCCGATGCCGCCGCCGGCCCGGGTCACTTCCATCAGCGCGTTGAGCACGGTGGCGGGCCGCTCCACGACGGTTTCCTTGCCGTGGCCGCGGGCCTCGAAGCCAACGCAATCGACGGCGCAATCGACTTCGGGGACGCCGACGATTTGCTCGATCTGCTCCGCCAAGCCGGCGTCCGCGCGCAGATCGACCGTCTCGCAGCCGAAACTCGCGGCCTGCTCGAGCCGTTCGGGGATCATGTCGCCCACGATCACGCATGCCGCGCCGAGCAACTGGCAGCCGTGCGCGCAGGCCAGCCCGACCGGGCCGCCGCCCGCCACGTAAACGATCGATCCCGGACCGACCCCCGCCGTGACGGCGCCGTGGAATCCCGTCGGGAAAATGTCCGAAAGCAGCGTAAGATCGCCGATCTTCTCCATCGCCTGGTCTTTGTCGGGAAACTTCAACAAGTTGAAGTCGGCGTAAGGAACCATCACGTATTCGGCTTGGCCGCCGACCCAGCCGCCCATATCGACGTAGCCGTATGCGGCTCCGGGCCGCGCCGGGTTGACGTTGAGGCAGACGCCGGTCTTTTTGTCCTTGCAATTACGGCAGCGGCCGCAAGCGATATTGAACGGCACCGAGCAAAGATCGCCGACGGCGATAAATTCGACGTCGCTGCCCGCCTCGATGACCTCGCCGGTAATTTCGTGGCCGAGAACCAGCCCCTCCGGCGCCGTCGTGCGGCCGCGGACCATATGCTGGTCGCTGCCGCAAATGTTTGTGGAAACGATTTTGAGAATGACGCCGTGCTCGCACTTGCGGTCTCCGAGCGCGAGTTTCGGAAAGTCGATCGACTGGACCTCGACGACCCCGGGTTCGATGTACGCCACTCCGCGATTGGATGCCATGCTATTTCCTCCTCTTTACCGCCAAGGAATCTTTCGCCCCCCGGCCGGTAATTGCCGTGCATAGGATACACGGTATGCATACGCGATGCAACGCCCGGCCTTGCCCCCTGCAGGATGAGCCGGCAGGGGCGCGCGGGGTCGGGCCGTCCGCGGGAAGGTCTTGAGCTATCATTGGTCGAGATGGCTTTCCTGCGTGAGTTCCGGGTTTTCATGCGGGTTCGCAAGAAACGCCGGCTGCTGCTCGCGTTGGGCCGGGCCGGCGCCGTCGCGCCGCTCATCTACACGATTTTCTGAGCCGTGCGCGTCCTCGGCATCTCGGCGTTCTATCACGACAGCGCCGCCGCCCTGGTCGAGGACGGGCGGATTCTCGCCGCCGCGCAGGAAGAGCGCTTCACGCGCAAGAAGCACGACCCGGGCTACCCGGCCAACGCCGTTGCCTGGTGCCTGCAGGCGGCCGGCGCCGCGCCCGGCGAGATCGACCGGGTCGCCTTCTACGACAAGCCGTTTCTCAAGTTCGAACGGCTGCTCGAGACCTATGTCGCCTTTGCGCCGCGCGGCTTGCGCTCTTTCTCCATGGCGGTTCCGCTGTGGATACGCGAGAAGCTGCTGCAGAAAGACCTGCTGCGGCGCAAGCTGCGCGCGCTCGCCCCGGACGTGGACTGGGACGCCAGGCTGCTGTTCGCCGAGCACCATCAAGCGCACGCGGCAAGCGCTTTCTACCCGTCTCCCTTCCGCGAGGCGGCGGTGCTCACCATGGACGGCGTGGGCGAGTGGGCCACTACGTCCGCCGCCGTCGGCCGCGGCAACGATCTGGAGATTACGCAGGAAATCCACTTCCCGCACTCCTTGGGGCTGCTCTACTCGGCGTTCGCCTTCCATACCGGCTTCAAGGTCAATTCCGGCGAATACAAGGTGATGGGTCTGGCGCCCTACGGCGAGCCGAAATACGCGCAGACCATCCTCGACCGCCTGATCGACCTGAAACCGGACGGCACGTTCCGGCTCGATCTCGACTACTTCGACTTCTGCGCCGGACTGAAGATGACCAACGGCAAGTTCGACGCGCTGTTCGGCGGCCCGCCGCGCAAGCCGCGGGAGCCGCTCGCGCAGCGGCACATGGACATGGCCGCCTCGGTCCAGGCCGTGGTCGAGGAGACGGTGCTGCGGCTGACCCGTTCGCTGCGCGCAGAGACCGGCATCCCCTATCTGTGTTTGGCGGGAGGAGTCGCGCTCAACTGCGTGGCCAACGGCAAGGCGCTGCGCGACGGCCGCTTCGACGACATCTGGATCCAACCGGCGGCGGGCGACGCCGGGGGCGCCTTGGGGGCCGCGCTGGCGGCGAGTCACCGCCTGTTCGGCGAGCCGCGTCCTTGCGGGGACGGAGCGGGCGGCGACGCCATGCGCGGCGCCTTGCTCGGCCCCGCGTTCGGCCCGGACGAAATCCGCCGCGCGCTCGACGCGGCCGGCGCGCGCTACGAGACGCTTGCGGATGCCGACCTGATCGACGCAACGGCGGCGGCGTTGGCCGCGGGCAAGGCGGCGGGCTGGTTCCAGGGCCGGATGGAGTTCGGGCCGCGCGCCCTGGGCAACCGCTCGATCCTGGCGGACGCCCGCTCGCCAACCATGCGGAAGACGCTCAATCTCAAGGTCAAATACCGCGAGTCCTTCCGCCCCTTTGCGCCGAGCGTGCTCCATGCGGACGCCGCGGACTGGTTCGACCTCGACCGCTCAAGCCCGTACATGCTGCTGACGGCCGGCGTGAAACAGTCGCGGCGCAAGCGGCCGGCCGAGCCGCGGCAAGCGCTTTTCGGCCTCGACAGGTTGAACGAGCCGCGTTCGGAGATCCCCGCGGTGACCCACGTGGACGACTCCGCCCGCGTGCAGACCGTCCACCGCGAAACCAACCCGCGCTACCATGCGCTGCTGCAAGCCTTCAAGGCCAAGACGGGCTGTCCGGTCGTCGTCAACACCAGCTTCAACATCCGCGGCGAACCCATCGTCTGCACGCCCGCCGACGCCTTCCGCTGCTTCATGGGCACGGACATCGAATGCCTCGCCATCGGCAATTGCTTCCTGCGCAAGGAAGATCAGGACCCGTCGCTGCAGCGCGAGTATAAGGATGCGGTCGAGCCGGACTGATGCTACGCGATGCGATATGTTCTCGGCTGCCGGTTTGCAAAATCATTGGCGACCGAGTGGCGTCACAACACCGACGTCATTCTTCCGGTCCCTGCCGCGGCGGAGGTTTTCAAGGATTCCGCCGCGGTCAACTCGACGCCGAGGGCGCCGGCCAAAACCGCAAGAAGGACCACGGAAAGCCGGAGTCTTGGGGGGCTACGGGAAGATCACAAGAAACAAGGACGGGCGTCAGCGATCCCAACCGATGCCGCGGGAGCGGCCGGGGTCCGGCTCATAGTCGGGGAGAAGCGGATAGTCTTCATCAAGCCGGGCGTTGAAGATTCTCGCCACTGCGGGCGGCCAGACATCTTCCCGCGGCCGGCGGTCGGTTTTAGCGTCGAAGGCGGTGACGTGCTCGAACCGGTAGGGGCATTGCCGGGGCAGGATGCTATCCCACTTGCGGCGCTCTTTTTTGAATGAGACCGGTTCTTTGCCTTCGACCTTGCGCCGCTCGTCGTATCCGGCCAGCCGGTCAACGGCATAGTCGCGCCCATCCTCCCAGGCTTCGGCGAACATCTCGTCGCAAGCGTCCTTCAGTCCGGGGTTTTTTTCGATGAGCTTGGCCATCTGCTTGCGGAAGTCTCTGATCTCCTGCGCCCAGTGCCGCAACACCCATTCAGTGGAGCGGTCCCAGTAATTGATCTTCAACAGATGCTCGATGTTCCGGGCGCAATAGACTTCCCAGGTGCGCCGTTGCGCTTTCGCCAAGTCCTCGATCTCTTCAATCACATTCTCCAAATCGACGGCGGCGAAATCGTGGCGGCGCAAGGCGTCGGCCTGCTGCAGCCCCCAGGAGTAGAAATCTCGTTCGTAGAGGCCGCTCGTTTGGCGGTCTTGCCGTATTTCAGGGCTGGGGGCAAGTGTAGCCATGAGGTTGCTCCGAACATCATTAAAGCGCTTCTCCGCTCGCTTTGCAGCCCCGAGATGGAACCGCCGCGCCGTGTTCCGGGCGGGGCGCCGCTCATTCGACGGCTATCGTGACGCCGGATTGGCTGCTGCCGCCGCCTATGGCGACGATCACCTCCGCCGCGGCGGACGGCGCGATCCCTGCGGGAACTTCCACTACCACCATGTCCACCGCCGCCAGCGTCGGCGCCAAGCCCGAAAACAGCACGCCGTCCGCAGCGACCGCCACGCCGCCGATGCTTACCCGCGGGCGCTCCGTCGTATGCCGCAGCACTACGTTCGACCCGTCCGCCAGGCAGATGCCCGCCGGCGCGCACGAGTTCTCCCCGTCGGCCACCGGCGGCTCCACCGGCCCCAGCCCCGTCGCGTAAATCTCCAGCACATCCCCGGCTTGCGCCGGACGGCTGCCCTCGCCCGCGCCGCGCGGAGCGGCCAACGCCGTCGTACCGGCGAACAACACGATCGCCTGGCCGCTGCCCGCGCCCGACGCCGTGAACACTCCCGGCCCATGCGACCCCACCCAGAACCGCCGCGGATAGCTGCTCTTGCCCCCCGCCTCCACGACCACCTCCGCCACGGTCGCGCCGCCCGCTTCCAAAGCCTCCCGACCCAACGCCCGGGGCAACTGCGCCTCGATGCGCTGCGGCTCTACCGCAAACAGCGGCGCCTCCAGACCGTCGAACAGCACGCGCACTCCCTCCAGGCTCGTCGGCAACGGAAAATCAGCGGCCTCAAGCCGTTCGCCCGCGAGGAAGTTCACCCCCTGCACCACCACCAGCGATCCCGGCGTCAACGGCAGCGCCGGCGGCCCGAACAGCCCCGCCTCGCCGTAGGCGCTCATCCGCGCCGCGTTGAGCACGCCCCCGCTCTCGGTCACGTCCGGACCCGTCGGCGGCGCCACCTCCAGCACGATGCGCACCCGCGACACGCTCCCCCCGGAGCGGATGTACACATAGCCGCGGTGCGTTCCCGGACGCAGCCCCAGAGGATTCACCGTAACCCGCAGCGTCACCGTCTCGCCCGCAGCCAAGCGCCCCTTCCACGATGCGCTCCCGCTACTGCGCGAGACCTCGATCCAGCGCGCGCTGGTCAGCACCTCGAACTCCGCCGCCTCGCCTTCGGCGCGCAGCGTGAGCGGCTGCGACATCGGCGCGGACGGGTCGGCGCCCGCCGCCGGCGCGAACGTCAACTCGGAAACGCCCACCGGCTTCACCGTCGGCTCCGGCTCGCGGGGCGGCGCGACCGGTCCGGGAACGGAATCCGCTACACCGCACGGCCCGGGCGCGCTGCCCGCCGGCGCCGGGCCGATCTTGCGGATGCGGTTGTTGGCCCCATCGGCGATGTACACATTGCCCGAGGCGTCCACCGCCACGCCATAGGGGCTGCTGAGCTGCGCCGTCGTTGCCCTGCATCCGTCCCCGTTGTAGCCGGGAGTCCCGGTTCCCGCCACCGTAGAGATCTCGCCCGTTGTCGCGTCCACCTTGCGGATGCGCTCGTTGTTCCTATCGGCGATGTAAATGTTGCCCGAGCCGTCCACCGCCACGCCAACGGGGCCGTTGAGCCACGCCGCCGTCGCCGCGCCGCCGTCCCCGTAGTAGCCGCTTATCTTGGCCTCGGTTCCCGCCACCCTGGAGATCGTCCACGGCGTCGCCGAGGTGTCCACCTTGCGGATGCGGTGGTTGTCGATACCGGCGATGTAGATGTTGCCCGAGCCGTCCACCGCCACGCCATAGGGTAGGTCGAGCGTCGCCGACGTCGCCGCGCCGCCGTCCCCGCTCAAGCCCTTGGTCCCGGTTCCCGCCACCGTGGAGATGTCGAAGCCCGTGGTAGTAGCAGTCAACTTGCGGATGCGGTGGTTGCTGGTATCGGCGATGTAGATGTTGCCCGAGCCGTCCACCGCCACGCCTCGGGGGCCGTTGAGCTTCGCCGCCGTCGCCGTCGCCGGGCCGTTGTCCCCGCCGAAGCCCTGAGTGGTTCCCGCCACCGTGGAGATGAAGCCCGTGGAAGCAGTCACCTTGCGGATGCGGTTGTTCCTCCCATCGGCGATGTAGAGATTGTTGTCGCTATCCACCGCCAGGCCATAGGGGGTTCTGAGTTGGGCCGACGTCGCCGGGCCGGTGTCGCCGCTGAAGCCGTGCGCGCCGCTGCCCGCCACCGTGGTGATGACGCCCGTTGTCGCATCCACCTTGCGGACGCGATTGTTGCCGGCGTCGGAGAGGTACAGATTGCCTGAACTATCCACTGCCACGCCATAGGGGATGTTGAGTTGAGCCGCCGTCGCCGCGCCGCCGTCCCCGCTTGGGTCGGATTTCAATCTTCCCGCGAAGGTGGAGATGTTGCCCGAGGTGTCCACCTTGCGGACGCGGCCGTTCAAAGTATCGGTGATGTAGAGGTTGCCGCTGCTGTCCACCGCCACGCTGCCCTGGGGGTAGTACATCTTCACCGCCGCCGCCGTCGCCGAGCCGCCGTCGCCGCCGTCGCCGGGAGTCACTCCGCTGCCCATCACCGTGCTGCCCGCCACCGTGGAGATGTTGCCCGCAGTGTCCACCTTGCGGATGCGATTGTTGATAGTATCGGTGATGTAGATGTTGTTCGAGCCGTCCACGGCCACGCCAAAAGGGAATCTGAGCGTCGCCGCCGTCGCCGCGCCGCCGTCCCCGGTGTAGCCGGCAACCCCGGTTCCCGCCACCGTGGAGATCTTCCCTGCGTCCATCCCCGCAGCAGTCACCTTGAGGATGCGGTTTTGTTGGACGGCGATGTAGATGTTGCGGTCGCTGTCCACCGCCACGCCACTGAGCGATCCTCCGAGCACCGTCGCCGTCGCCTGGCCGCCGTCCCCGCCGTACGAGCCCGGCCCGGTTCCCGCCACCGTGGTGATGTTGCCCGTGGAAACAGTCACCTTGCGGATGCGGAAGTTGAGTCGATCGGCGATGTAGATGTTGCGGGCGCTGTCCAGCGCCACGTCCCAGGGGCTGTTGAGTTGCGCCGCCGTCGCCGGGCCGTCGTCCCCGTCGCGGCCTTTAGTCCCGTTGCCCGCCACCGTGGTGATGACGCCCGTGGAAGCAGTCACCTTGCGGACGAGCTGGTTGTTGACATCGGCGATGTAGATGTTGCCGTCGCCGTCCACCGCCACGCCCCGGGGGGCGTTGAGCTGCGCCGACGTCGCCGGGCCGCCGTCCCCGCCGTCGCCGGGAGTCCCGTCGCCCGCCACCGTGGAGATGTTGCCGTCGCCGTCCACCTTGCGGATGCGGTGGTTGTTGGTATCGGCGATGTAGATGTTGTCATCGCTGTCCACCGCCACGCCTATGGGGGAACTCAGTTGCGCCGCGGTCGCCGGGCCGCCGTCGGCTACGTCCGCGTTTCCCGCGACCGTTTCGATAATCCAGTCGGTTTGCGCCCAAGCGGGGGCGGCCGCCGCCAGAACGGCGGCGAGCGTTAGTAAAGAACAGCGAGCGGCGAGCGCGTGAAGAACACGAGCGCCGCGCCTGCGCTTGTCCTTATCTGACGACTGACGACTGACGACTGACCTGTTTTCATCGTACAACCTTTTGCTCCCATGCTGCAAAAAACCCATCTTACCGCTTCGCTCCGTCAATAACAAGTTTACGGAAGACGAGCAGGCGCGCCGAAAAAACGAAGCCGCGGCGGAAAACTCTCAATCCGGGACGCCGCCGCCCGGCCGGCTACATTTTGTACTGGCCCAGGTCTTCGTCGCCCAGGTTTTCGAGCCAGCGCTTGAGTTCTTCGCTGCTGGACTTCTCGCTGACGGCCGCCGAGACCTTCGACGAGGCGATCACCTGCTCCTCGACATAGATCGGACAATCCAGCCGCAGCGCCAGAGCCAGCGCGTCGCTGGGCCGAGAATCGATCGAGACCAACTCACCCGCGCGTTCCAGCCAGATCACCGCAAAGAACGTATCGTCCTTCAACTCGCTGACGACCACGCGCTGAATGCCCGTCTCGCAGCCCATCAACATATTCCGGATCAGGTCATGCGTCATCGGCCGCGGCGTGGCGATCTTCTCGATTTCGAGCGCGATGGCGTTGGCTTCGTAAACCCCGACCCAGATCGGCAGCATCATGCTGTCGTCAAGGTCTTTGAGGATTACGATGGGCATGTTGGTGACGGGGTCCATCATCAGCCCGCGAATTCTCATTTCCACTTCCGCCATCGTGTTCTCCGTTATTGCAAAATCCGAAAACCGTTGAAGGCCGCCGCGCTCTCCGCCGCGGCCAGCACGCCTACGAGCGAGTTGGGTCCCGAGCCGGTGACGCGAACCTTGCAGTAGGCGCCACGCAAGTCGCGGTTGCCGGCGAGGCCGCGGGGGTCGCTGAAGTTGAGCACGCGATTCTGCGTCGTGCGGCCGATCCACTGCCGGAATTTTTCGCGGCGGCCTTCGACCAGCGCTTCTTCCGCGCCGCCGACCGCCTGCGCGTTGCGGCGCGTCTGAATGCGCCGCTGCCGCTCTTGCAGAACGGTCAGGCGGCGGCTTTTTTCTTCTTCGGGAACCTGCTCGAAAGCGGCCGCCGGCGTACCCTTGCGCGGCGAGTATTTGAACGAGAAAAGCGAGCCGTACTCGACTTCGTCCAGCAGCGACAGCGTTTGCTCGAAGTCGGCTTCGGTCTCGCCCGGAAAGCCGACGATCACGTCGGTGCTCAACTCGATGCCGCGCCTGGCGCTCTTGATCGTTTCGACGCAGCGCAAGTAGCGCTCGCGCGTGTACGTGCGCCGCATGCGGTTCAGCACCGCGGTCGAGCCCGACTGCACCGGCAAATGCACCCAGTTGCAGAGCGCTTCGTTGCGGTCGATGGCCTCGACGATATCGCGGGTGAAGTCGCTCGGATGAGACGTCGTGAAGCGCACCCGCCGAATGCCCGCGACGTTGCCCACCGCGTCGAGCAGCGCGGCGAAGCTCCAGCCCGCCGCGGAGGGGTCGCGGTAGCTGTTGACCGTCTGGCCCAGCAGCGTGATCTCGGTATAGCCGCGCGCGGCCAACTCGCGGGCTTCGGCCATGATCGAGCGGCTCGCGCGGCTGCGCTCGGGGCCGCGTGTAAAGGGCACGACGCAGTAAGCGCAGTCTTTGTCGCAGCCTTCGATGATCGTGACGTAGGCGCTGTAAGGGTTGCCGCGCTCGGTTTGCGGAGCGTCGAACGTCTCGTCGGTATCGATATCGAGTCCGGTGACGCGGGTTTCGCCCGCTTCGACACGGTCGAGCAGGGCGGGCAGCGCGTTGTAGGAGGCCGAGCCGCAAACGAAATCGACGTGCGGCGCCTGCTTGAAAATATCTTCGCCATTGTGCTGCGCGGCGCAGCCCAGCACGCCGATCGTTTTGCCCGCCTTGCGGCGCTTCAAGCTCTCAAGCCGCGCAAAAACCTTCTGCTCGGCCTTGTCGCGGATGCTGCAAGTGTTGTAGAGAACGAGCTCGGCGGCGTCGGGCGAAGGCGTCTGCTCGTAGCCGCGGGCGGTCAGAACGCCGCGGATTTTTTCGCTGTCGTGTACGTTCATCTGACAGCCGAAGGTTTCGATGTAAAAGGCTTTCGACACGGGACCGCGCGGCGGACGGCAACCGCCCCGGTTCAGTATAGCAGCCGGTTTTCAGCCCGGAAGGCGGCTTACCGCGAGCGGCGCCAGCCGGCCCAGAACACACCTGCAAGCGCCAGTAAAACGAGGGCGCCGACGCCTGTCTCGGGCAGTCCCGGGGCGGGCGCCGGCGGCGGGTCGGCCGCGACCAGGCGGCGGCCGGCGACGCTTTCTGCCGCGGGACGCTCGAACTCGCGCCGCAGCGCGGCAATCGACTCGACGCGGCCGGCCTGCGCCAGGCGCCGCTCCACGAAGTCGGCGAAGCGGCGGTTGCCGACCGTGCGGATATCGCCGGCCGCGCCGTGCCGCTCGACCGAATCGGCGTAGGCGGCCGCCAGCCGCTCGACAACGCCGGCCGCGGGCTGCCAGTAACCCTTGCGCGCCGCTTCGAGCAGCACCGCGGCGATGTTCTGATAGGCAAACGGGTTTTCGCGGTCGAACCACTGCGGCAGGCCGAGCCCCAGCGCGTCCTCGTGATAAATCTCGAAGACCGTGTCCCACATGTACTCGTCCACGGCTTCGGGCTTGGTGACCTGCCAGCCGAACAGATTGGTCGCCGTCTGCGAAATCTCCACCGCGCCCGAAAACCCTTCTTCGCGGAGCGCGCGAATCCATTTCGGGTTCCAGAACTTGCCGCGCAGATCGCGGGTCAACGCTTCGCGCAGCGTCTCCAGGCGCGGAAGGTCGGCATCGCGAACGTCGGCCAGATAGGTTTCGGGAGATACGCCGGCGACGTCGCGCACGGCCATCGTCATGCCGCCCAGGTATTCGAAATAGTGGTCGAGCGTCAGCGCGCCGACGACGTTGGTGGAGCGGCTCAGCGTCACGGCGTCGGCGCGGCGGAGTTGCTCCGCGTACGCGCCGGGGGCCGCGCCGCCCCACTCGAAGCCGCGGGTGTACACGGCGCCCGCGCGGGCCAGGTAGGCCGCGGTCAACCCGCCGGTATCGGCGTACTCTCCGCTGCGCTCGATGCCCGCGACCAAGCCGGTCCCGTAGCCTCCGGCGGAATTGCCGAAAATCCGCGCCGCGGCCAGCACCCGCGCATCGTCGGCGGCCATTCCCGCTTGTTTCAGCGCCGTTTCGGACTCGTCCGTATGCTCGGCGACGTAGTTTTCGCCGTCTCGGGCGGCGGCCGCCAGGCGCACCGCCTTGTCCAGCAGTTCCAAACGGTCGGGGAACGTGTCGCGGAAAAGCGAAGCCGCCTGAATCACAACGTCGATGCGGGGCCGCCCGAGCTGCGCCGCGGGAATCAACTCGACGTCCTCGACTACGCTGCGGTGATCCCAGACGGGCCGCACGCCCAACAGATAGAAGATGTGCGCCAGGTCCGTCCCGTATTGGCGGATCAACTCGGTATTCCAAAGCGTGAAACCGATCTTGCGCGGCCAGCGGCCCAGCCGCTCTTGCTCGGCTGCGAGTTGCGCCCGGGCGAGCGCGACGCCGATTTCCCAAGCGGCGCGGGTCGGCGTCTCCGCGGGATTGATGCCGTAGAGGTTGCGCCCCGTCGGCAGGGCGCGCGGGTTGCGCAGCGGGTCGCCGCCGCCGCCGGGTGAGACGTAGCCGCCGGCGAGAGCTTCGAGCGTGCGCGCGATCTCTTCTTCCGTGCGCCGGAAGTTCGCCCGAATTTCTGCGGCCCGCTCTTGGGCCGCCGCCCCGCGCTCGGCTTTTCCGCCGAGCATCGCGGCGATCATCGGCGCCAACTCGGCCGGCGTGTTCGGCTCGCCGTGGACGTGCAGCCCGACCGGAATCTTGTCTTCGTCGATGAGGTGAACGTGCAGCCGCAATTCAGCGATCCGCTCGTCGGAGGGCGGCGCCTGCGACCAGTCGGCGCCGAGGTCTTTGTCCAAGCCTCGGGCATGCGCCGCCGCGGCGATCCGCCCGCGCAGCGTTTCTTTCAGCGCGCCCTCGTCCTGGGACAGAAAGCGTCCGGTTGCGCGGTAGAGTTCGGCCAGTTCCGCGTCTTCGCCTCGAATTTCCGCGGCGGCAAGCGGCGGAATCTGGTGGCTGACGGTCACCGCCGACCCGCGCCGCTTGGCGATCAAAGCCTCGCCGACGTTGTCCATCACATAGACGTAGAGATTGGGCAGCGGCCCCAGAACGCGGTCCGACCAATCGTCCGCCAGTTGACCGAGGGGTCTGCCGGGCAGGAATTCGTGCGTTCCGTGGGTGCCGTAGTTGAGCAGCGCGTCGGCTTGCCAAACCTCGCGCAGCCACCAGTAAACGGCCAGGTATTGATGCGGCGGAGGGACGCGGTCGTTGTGTTGCAGCTTGGCGTCCATGCGGGCGCCGCGGACCGGCTGCGGCAGCACGAGCACATTGCCGTAGTCGAGCTTGGGCACGACGAAGAACGTCTCGCCGCCGCGCTCGACCGTCATCAAATCGCCGGGCGGCGGCCCGAACGACGCTTCGACTTCCAGGCGCATCGCTTGCGGCAAGGTCTCGAACCAGGCGCGGTAGCCGCGGACCGGCAGCAGCAGCACGCCCTCGCGGGAAGCCAGCCGCTGCAGGTCGCGCTCGCGGCCGAAGCTCACGTTGCGCCCTTTCTCCAACATTTCGGCGAGCAGCGCGCGCTCGTCGGCGGGGGCGTTGTCCAGCCGATAGCCGGCGCCGCGCATGGCGGCGAGAAAGCGCGCCAGACTGCGCGGCGCGTTCAAGCCGGCGGCGGTGATGCGCCCCTTGCCGATTCCGGAGACATAGAAAATCGCAATCTTTTTCTCGCGGTTCGGGGCTTTTTTGAGGCGCACCCAGCGCCGCGCCCGCTCGACCATGCGGCCGATGCGCTCTTGCCGGAACGCCTCGAAACGGCGGCCGTACCAAGCGGCCTCGAGCCCCTCGATCAGCGTCGGCTCGATGGCGCCGTCCAACTCGGGGACCATCGCGCCCATAATCAGGCCCGCGCCGCGGATGCCCGCGCGCGTCTGCCGGTACGCCTCAAAAGTCTCGCCCGTAAAGAGCAGCGAGAGCCCGCGCAGCAGCGGAACGTCGAGCCGCTCGTCGAGCGCCTGCACGCCCTGATCGCCCAACCACCAGCGCCCGTGCTTGCGGGAAACCACGATGTCCGGCTCATAGTCAATGGCGAAAGGAGCGGTCTGGGCCGTGCCGAAAACGGCCGCCGCGTTGAAGCCGCCTTCTTCAAACGCGCGGATCACGGCGTCGGTCGCCTGGTTCATGCCCAACCGCCAGCCGTCGGCAAAGTCGATGAAAACCTTGGGCGCGCCGGGCTTGGCCCGCTGCGAAGCGGCATACCAACGTTCGTACTCCGCTACGGAAGGGAACAGCGCGGCGGACTCCGGGTGATAGAAGCCGTCGTCAGGGGTCGGCTGCGGCGGCAGTTGCGGGCAGTCGCGGTCAAGCTGCCGCGCCGCCGTCGTCCACAAGAGACGAGTCATGTTCTCCACGCCGCCGAACCGCCAGTAGTCGTCGATCCACTTTTCCTCGCCGTTGAAATCGGCGTTGCCCACGGCCAGGCGGGCGGTGTCGTGAGCGGGCAGCACCACCACCCGCGAGCCGCCTTCCGCCGCCCGCGCCAAGGCGCGGCGGAGCGGCCGGTTCAACGGGTCGGAGCGCCGGCCGCTAACGTAAATCGCCGCGTAGCGCGAGAAATCCGGCTCGCCGAGCGCGGGATCGTCGATTTCCTCCGGCAGCCGGTAGTCGTAGCGCACCCCGCTGCGGCTCGCCGCCTCGGCGATCAGCAGCCGATACATGCTCGGAAACCCGAGAAACGCGATGCGCGGCCGCGTCAGCCAATACCCGCCCGCCGCCGCGGCCAGCGCCAGCCCGACGGCCAACGCCGCGCGGCGCCCGGAAAAAACCTGTGTCCACATGGGAATTCGCGGCGGTCGAGGGAACGCGGCAATACGCCTGAAGGGGCCGGCCCGACAACGGCCCACGCCCTATTTTAGCGGTTTCTCCGCGCCGCGGTCATGGCAGGTCTTCTCGCGCAGCGGCCAGAATCTCGATGCCGATGGCGCGGCGCCCGTGCTTGACCGCCGCGCGCACAGTCGTGCCGCTGCCGGAAAACGGGTCGACGACCAAATCTCCGCAGTCGGTAAACAACTTGATGAAGAACTCCGGAAGCCATGCGGGGAACGGCGCGCTGTGCCCCGTGTTGTGGGCCACGGGAGATGCATGCAGGACGTTCGACGGGTAAACCCTGCCGCGGCCTTCCCAGGCGCTGATGCGCCGGCCCACGCCGGAGCGCGTAGCTGACTCCCGGCGCGAAAAGTCATTGGCGCCCATGTTTTTCAATCGCGCCCTGGTCCAGTCGCCGGCGGGAACCATGACGGCTTCCTGGTTCATCTTGATGTTCCTGGTCTTGGAAAAATGCAGGATGCGTTCCCAGGAATCCCGAAACCGATACTTCCACTTGCCCGGCGCGGCAGTCGTCTTGTGCCAGACGTACTCTTCGACCCAGCGGAAACCGATTTCGCGCTTCAGATGCAGGACCAAATCGAGAACGTAGGTGTGGCGTTCGCCGTCAATGGCCTTTTCCTTGATATTCAGCACGAACGATCCCGTAGGCTTGAGGACGCGCAGCATTTCCGCCGCGCGAGGGGCGAACCAATCGACGTAATCGGCCGGGCTCACGCCGCCGTAGGTGCGCTTGCGGGCGTCGGCGTACGGCGGAGAGGTGACGATCAAATCCACGCTGTCCGCGGGCATGTCCCGCAAGACATGCAGGCAGTCTCCCGGCAGGATGCAGCCTTCGCCGCCGAGCAATTGCGCGCCGGGCGCCATCACCGATCGCCTGCCGGCGGCTCGCCCCGCCGCGGCGCGGCGAGCTTGGCCGCGTACCAGTCCACGTTGCGCGTCGCATACATGACGGCCGCCAGAATCACGAACAGCCCGAGCGACCCCGCCAAAAGCGCATAGTCCTGAAGTTGCAGCAGCGCGTAGAGGCAGGCATAAAGGCCGGCCAGGACGCCCGCTACGGCAAGCGCCCGCCGCCGCGAGTCGAGCGCGGAGCTTGCATAGAAAAACACCAGCCCGGTCACGAGAGCGGCGGCCAGGCTGTAGGCAATCGGAAAGCCAAGCTGTTCGGCCAGCGCCAACTCCAACAGATAGAAAAGACACATTGCCGCGCCGATAAACAGGTATTGGATCGGATGCAGCCGCGCGCCGCCCGGCGCCTCGAAGAGCCAGATCGCTAGAAACGTCAACCCCAGGAACAGAATCTGATATTTGAGGCTGCGCTCCGTTTGGCGGTAGGCGTCCACCGGGGTCAGCAGATCGAAGCCGAACGCCGATTCCCCGATTGCCGCGCCGTGCTCGGTCCGCGACCAGCTTTGCGGGTAGTTGCGCCCCAGATGAGGAATGCGCCACTCGGCCGCGAACCCGTCCGGGCCGATGGTCGAGCTTGCCGGCAGGTAGGCGCCCTGAAAGCTGGGGTCGGGCCAATCGGCCTTGAGCGCCGCCTCGGTGTTCTTGGCCAGGGGAGCGAAGCGCAGCAGGAAGCTGCCTCTAAGCTCGAACGCGGCGGCGAAGCTCATCGCGCGCGATGCGGCGGCAAGCGGAACCGGCGCGTGCAAACCGGGCGCCCCGGACGCCAACAACCCCGTGCCCGGCTCGAAAGGCAATTCCTTTCCCGCCCAGTTCAGCGCCGCTCGGTTCTGCACGGCGTGAACGTCGGAGATCTCGAAGACAAGCTGCGCCCGCGGCCAATCGATGCGTTGCGGCTCGGTCTTCCACTGACTGAAATCGAGAGCGGCGAACCCTCCTTCGAGTCTTATCGCGGAAGAGTACGCCGGCATCTCGAATATGCCGCGCCGGCGCACCTCGGTTTCAAGCTCCGCGGCGATGCGCAGCTCTGCGGGCAAGAAGACCGCAACCGCCTCGCGTTCGCTGAAGCGGTCGTTGCCCGTCTCGGCATCTTTCTCGACCACGGCGTAGGTATAGGGAACGACCAGGTAAGGGCCGAAGACTTCTTGCCCGCGGCCCCACTTGGCGGAAATATCTTCCACCGCTTCGTACCGGGTCCGGCTGCGCTCGCCGACAAGGTCGGCAATGAACGATACGGGGATCTGCAGCAAAATGACAAGAAAACCGACGACGAGCAAGCGCAGAAACGGCGATTGGGTCAGGGTTTGCCAAGCGCCGGCCGGCGCAGGGGGCATGGCTGGGTTCATCGCTGCCGCTCCTTTGTTGCGGGTGCGCGAGGCCGCCCGCTCCGGGACCATGACGGACGCCTGCTTTGGGCCGACTGCTCGCTAAATGGGATTAGCTGGGATTACCTGGGATTAGGTGGCATGCGCGCGGGCGAGACGATTTGGGACGCCTGGCCGCATCTTCATTGTAGTCTGCAAAATGCGCGGCCCGGCCGAGCGGGCGGCGCGCATTGTTACACTTGCAATTCGCCCATGCAGCCGGCAGCGCGCACGCACAAGCTTCAAGGGGAGGGCGCTTTCGAGGTCCTGGTCCGCGCCCGCAAGCTCGAAGCGCAGGGCCGCGACATCGTTCACATGGAAATCGGCGAACCCGATTTCGCCACCGCGGCGCATGTTGTCGAGGCCGGCAAGCGGGCGCTCGACGCCGGATTCACCAAGTACGGGCCGACCCAGGGCGACCCCGAACTGCGCGCGGCCGTCGCCGAGCACGTTTCCGCGACGCGGGGCATTGCCGTCGACGAATCGCAAGTCGTGATTACCCCGGGCGCGAAGCCGATTCTCTTCTTCTCGATGCTGGCTCTGCTCGAGCCCGGCGACGAGGCGCTCTATCCCGATCCCGGCTTCCCGATCTACAAATCAATGATCGGCTACTGCGGCGCGAAGCCCGTCCCGATTCCGCTTGTCGAAGAACGCGGTTTTTCGTTCGATCTCGATTGCTTCCGCGAGCGGCTGTCGGACCGCACCAAAATGGTGATCCTCAATTCGCCGCAGAACCCCACCGGCGGGGTCATCCCGGCCGAGGACGTCCGCGCCATTGCCGAGCTGGTCCGCGGCCGCGACCTGATCGTTCTCTCGGACGAGATTTACAACCTCATCGCCTTCGACGAAAAGCCGGCCTCGATCGCCGCGGTCGAAGGCATGGCGGAGAAAACGATCGTCCTCGACGGCTTTTCCAAAGCCCACCGCATGACCGGCTGGCGCATCGGCTACGGCGTTTTTCCCAAGCGTCTTGCGGACGTCGTCTGCCTGCTGCAAGTCAATTCCGTTTCACACGCGGCAAGTTTCACCCAGCGGGCGGCGCTCGAGGCGCTGCGCGGCCCGCAAGACGGCGTGCAGGCGATGGTCGCGGAATTCAGGCGGCGCCGGGACTTCATCGTCGATGCGTTCAACGCCATCCCCGGCTTCCGCTGCGCGCGGCCCGGCGGCGCCTTCTACGCCTTTCCCAACGTCAGCGCTAGCGGACTCGGCTCGGCCGAGCTTGCCGAGCGCATCTTGCAGGAAGCGGGCGTGGCCTGCCTGGGCGGAAACGCCTTCGGCGCATACGGCGAGGGCTACCTGCGCTTCAGCTACGCTACGGCGCTCGAGCGCATCGAGACCGCCGTCGAGCGCATTCGCGCCATGATGGCCGCGGCGCGCTGAAGCGGGCTAACCGCGGGGCCGCGGGAGGGGCGGCGCCGCTCTCGACGCCAGAGAAATGCCGATCAGCACGGCGGCGACGCCGGTCAGCAGCCGCGGCGTAATTTTTTCGCCGAAAACGATCGCGCTCATGAATACGCCGCACAACGGCGTCACGAACGAAAACACCGAAACCGTTCCCGGCGTATGCTTGCGCAGCAGATAAATCCACAGCAGCAGGCCGGCGCCGCCGACCAGCAGCCCCTGGTAGAGCATGGCCAAGATCGGCGGCCAATCCAAGGGAACGCGCTCGCCGACCCCCTTGAAAACGACGCCGCCCGCCAGAAATACCGGCAGGCAGGCCAGCATCTGCCAGAACGCCGCCTTTTCGGGCCGTATCTTCTGCACGAGCCGCTGAACGTACACCGTGCGCACCGCGACCAGCAGCGCCGACAACAGCATCAGGGCATTGCCCAACGCCGGGTTGGGGGCCAGAACGGGGTCCGGGTTGCCGAAGAACACCCAGGCGACGCCGCCGAAGGCGACCGTCAGGCCCAGCGCCCGCGTCGGCGAAAGCCTGTCTTCGGGCACGAAAAAATGGGCAATCAGGTTGGCCATGATCGGATTCATATTGATCAGCACCACCGCGTAGGCCGGCGAGGTGTAGTCGGCGCCCGTGTGCAGGATGGAGATCTGCACGGTAAAGAGCGCGGCCAGCAGGGCCAAGCGGGGAACCTCGTCGCGCTCGGGCCGCAGCTCGCGGCGGCGCAGCCGCGACCAGAGCCCGACGGCCGCGCAACCGATCAACATGCGGCCGAACGCCGTCCACAAAGGCGGCAACGCGGTCAGCGCCGTTTTCAGGGCGACCTGGTTGCCGCCCCGAATCAAGCCGACCGTCAAGGCGAGAAAGGCCGATTGCGGACCGATAGGCTGGGCTGTCTTTGCGCCGCTATGCGACTGAACCCGACTTAACGCGATCGAGCGCGATTGCGGGCCGATAGGCTGGGCTGTCTTTGCGCCGCTATGCGACTGAACCCGACTTAACGCGATCGAGCGCGATTGCGGGCCGATAGGCTGGGCTGTCTTTGCGCCGGCGGGGTTCAAGGGCTATGCCGCAATCTCGGGGGCCGCGGGGTCAGGTTCGCGCCCAAAGATCGCGGAGGAACCGCGTCCCCTCGATGGCGATGTCGTCCATCGAGGGCGCCAGGTCGCGCCAGATGGCCGTGGCCGCGGACAGGTCGGGGATATGCGCATTGAACGATTCGATCGTCAGCCAGCGGTCGTAGCCCGTGTCCTTGATCGCCCGCAGCACGTTGGGCCAATCGACATGACCGCTGCCGGGAATGCCGCGGTCGTTCTCGCAGGTATGCACGTGGAGCAGACGGTCGCCGCAGGCGCGGTAGGCATCGGCGATATTTTTGTCCTCGATATTCTGATGGAAGGTATCGAGCAGAATGCCGATCCGCTCGTGGCCGATCTCGCTGACGAACTTGACGGCATCGGCGGCGGTATTCAGAAAGTAGGTCTCGAAGCGGTTGAGCGGCTCGACGCCGAGCGTAATGCCGGCATCGTCGAGGACGGGACCGAGCGCCTGATGGAATTCGACTCCCCACTTCCACTCGTCCGCGGTGCGCCGGCGGCCGGGCAAATAGCCGACGGGCGCATGCGTGGGGCCGGCAATCTGCTCGGCGCCGGCGTCGGCCGCGGTCCGGATCAGGGTTTTCCAATGCTCGACGGTGCGGGCGCGGACCCCGGCGTCGCCGGCGATGGGATTCATGCCCTCGGGGTTGACCGAGCAAAAATGCACCGCAAGGTCTTCCTCAGCGCACGTCTTGCGCACCGCCGCCGTATCGAGATCGGCAGGAACGAAAACGGGAATCTCTATGCCGTCCACTCCCGCCTCTTTCAGCGCTGCGAAGGGATATTTCCGCGGCTCAAAAGACCCGGACCAAATCAGCGTGTTGACTCCGAACTTCATTTCCCGACACCGTGCCTTTCAACAACGCGCTATTATGCCAGACCCCGGCGGCCCGGTTGCGGACGGGGGCCGCGCGAGCGGGCCGCGCGCTATGGCGAGCATGGAGCCCGAAGCGCGCAAGAGCGCTCAGGGTGGGGCGCCGCGGAGACCCGCGCGCGCAGGGCAAGCCGCCGCCGGCGGCGTGGCTGCCGAGTGATAAAATACCGTCTGCCCGAACGGCGGCTCGCTCGGGTTTGCTGCAGTTCCGTTCATGAGCGATTCGACATCCTTCGTTCCGGCGCCCGGCGCAGAGAAAAATTTCGACCGGTTGAAAACCCTGCTGCGCGAGATGTTCCAACTCGACCGCGGCGACCTCGATTTCGGCCTGTACCGGATCATGAACCTGAAGTCCGCCGAGGTCGTCAAGTTTCTCGACAACGACCTGCTGCCGCAGGTGAGGGCGAAGCTGAAGCTCGCCGGTACTGAGGAGTTGGCCCTGCTCGAGAAAGAGATCGCGGAGGCCGCCAAAGTCGCCGTGATGTTGGGAGTCAACCCCGATGACACGCCCAGAATCAAGGGATTGCGCGAGCGGCTGGCCGAGATGCGCAGGGACATGGCCGCCGAGGCCGACGTTTACAACCATCTCGCCAACTTCTTCGCCCGCTACTACGCCGAGGGCGACTTCATCTCGCAGCGCCGCTATTCGAGCGGCGGCCGCGCGGCCTACCTGATTCCCTACGACGGCGAGGAAGTGAAGCTGCACTGGGCCAACGCCGATCAGTACTACGTCAAGACGACGGAGAACTACGCCGCCTACGCCTTCACCGTGGGCGCCGGCAAGGCGGCGCGGCGCGTGCGTTTCGAGATTGCCGCGGCCGACAACGAGAAAGACAACGTCAAGGAGGCCGACGGCCGGCAGCGCCGCTTCACGCTCGCCCGCGGCAAGGCCGCCGTCAACGTCGAGGACGGCGAACTGGTCGTCCGCTTCGAGCACCGGCCCTTGACCGACGGCGAAAAGAAGAAGTGGCCGGGCAACAACAGCAAGCAGCAAAGCCGCATCAACGAGGCGACGATCGAGCGCATCCAGAACGCGGCGGAGCCGGAATGGCTGCCGTTGCTGCTCGCGAAGGCGCCGACGGAGGCCAACGGCGAGCGCACGCTGCCGGCCAAGCACCTCGAGCGCTACACGGCCAAGAACAGCTTCGATTACTTCATCCACAAAGACCTGGGCGGCTTCCTGCGCCGCGAGTTGGACCTCTACCTGAATACCGAGGCGCTCAATCTCGACGATCTGGATCAGGGCGATATCTTCCGCCTCGACCGGGCGCTCGCGCGGGTGCGCGCGGCCCGCCACATCGGCAGGAAAATCATCGACTTCCTGGCGCAGCTCGAGGATTTTCAGAAACGGCTTTGGCTCAAAAAGAAATTCGTGCTCGAAACGAACTGGTGCGTGACGCTCGACCGCATGCCGGAAGAGCTTTACCCCGAGATCGCCGCCAACGCGGCGCAGTGCGCAGAATGGGTCAAGCTGTTCGCCGTCGACGAGATCGCCGGCGATCTGACCAACGGCGGCGCAGGCTGGAGCGACCCGCCGAACGCGGCCTTGCTCAAGGCCAACCCTTATCTGGTGTTGGATACGCGGCACTTCGACCGCGGTTTCACAGACCGGCTGCTGGCGGCGCTCTCCGACGCCGGGCCGCTGGACGAGCAAACGGACGGGCTGCTCGTGCATGGCGAGAATTTCCAGGCGCTCAATCTGCTGCAGGCGCGGTATCGGGGGCAGGTGGGCTGCGTTTACATCGATCCGCCGTACAACACAAGCGAAAATACGTTCATTTACAAAAATGCGTACAAACACTCTTCATGGCTGGCAATGATTCAGAATCGTATCGAAATAGCAAAATTGCTATTGAGTAACGAAGGTGTGCTGCAATGCGCGATTGACGATACGGAGACATGGAAACTCAGGAGCATTTTGGATACATGTTTTGGGCAAGATAACCGAATTGCAACGATTGCTGTTTCGGTAAATCCGGCGGGACAAAACATACGTCCCAATACTCCTGCACTGAGTCACGACTATTGCCATATTTACGCAAACCATATCGATCAAGTGGAAATGCTGTTGCGTGATTTAAAAAAGGAAGAAAAAGAAGTATATAAGAATAAAGATGAGGAAGGGTTTTTTCTTTGGGATAACTTGAGGCGGAGAGGCGGCAATTCTCGTCCGAGTGACCGGCCTGGGCAATGGTACCCGTTGTACATTGATCAGGATACAAAGCGAGTTAGTATAGATCCGTTTGAAGGATCTACGGAAATTTGGCCGATTGATGCAAAAGGTGAGAAGCGAATTTGGCGCAATAATCCTGATGGGTCTCGTCGGGATATTGAAAAAGGTGAGATTTCAGTCATTGAAAAATCTGGAAAATTGGAGGTTGTTAAAAAATCTCGGATGCCTGAGGGTAAAAAACCAAGGACATTGTGGACGGATTCCAAATACTCAGCGACAACTCACGGGACCAAACTTCTGATTGATATTGTTGGAAGTCAGAAATTCAGTTACCCCAAATCATTATATTTGGTTACAGACTGCCTTCGATACTGGAGTAGTGAGGATTCGATAAACCTCGATTTCTTTGCCGGTTCCGGCACAACAGGTCATGCGGTGGTCAATCTCAACCGCAAAGACGACGGGCAGCGTAAATACATTCTGGTGGAGATTGGCCGCCATTTCGATATGGTGCTACTGCCGCGCATGAAGAAGGTTGTCTATTCGCAGGATTGGAAGGACGGCAAGCCGGTTTCGCGCAAGGGCGTATCGCAGTTGTTCCAGTATGTCCGCCTGGAGTCTTACGAGGACACGATGGACGGCCTGGAAACGGCGCCGCGGTCGGACGAGCAGGAGACGTTGTTCGCCCAAAACCCCGAAATGGCCGAGGACTACCGGCTGCGCTACGCGCTCGGCGCGGAGACAAACGGCAGCGCCTGCCTGTTGGGCAAGGACTTCGCGGACCCCTTCGCCTACACGCTTTCCGTCGTGCGCGACGGCATACGCCGCAAAGCGCCGGTGGATCTGCCGGCGACCTTCAACTACCTGCTCGGCCTGCGCACGGAATCCCGCCGCCGGCTCGACGGCGTGCTCGCCATTACGGGCACGGACGCCGAGAGGCGCAAGTGCCTGATCCTCTGGCGCAATCTCGACGAGATGGACTACGCCGCTCTGGAGGCTTGGTTCGCCCGCAACCGCAAGCAGTTCGCGGGGCCGCTGGATGTGATTTACGTCAACGGCGACCACACGCTGAACGCCATTCGGCAGCCCAGCGAGACCTGGATCGCCGAGAGCATCGAGCCGGTCTTTCGGGAATTGATGTTTGAGGAGGCCGATGATGGCCGTTAATCTGACCTTTTCGCAGCACTTCGGTTACGAGCCCTTGCCGGAGCCGATGCAGCCGGAACAGATATCCGATGAGTTAAGACGTGAAATATGGAATGCTGTGCGAGGATTGCTCCTAGATAAAGAAACAATAACAGAAAGAGTATTAAAGAGTTTTCTTAAAAGAACAGAAGATGAAATCGAGAAGGAAGCCCACAATATACAACTTATGCAAGGTGTTGTAGAGAGAAAATTCCCGTTTCAAGAAGAAATTAAAAGTCATATTATAAGTGGAAGATTTAATTCCGTTCTTGATCTTGTTGGAAATATAATTAACGCAGAAAACACAACAAAAGAGTTTGCGTCGCGTATAAAGAATTTATTTGAAGAATATACTGCTGCTTACCGACTGGATATGTCGGAACGGCCATTTAAATTCATTCCGTGCCGCAGCAAAGAAGAAGGCGAAGCAGTCCAGCAGGCTATCGAAACAATTCAGGAAGCTGACATGGACGGTGCGGCAACCCATCTGCGGGATGCGGCGGAGCATATCAATGCGCAACAATACGCCGATTCCATTGCTGACAGCATTCATGCTGTCGAATCTGTCGCGCGCACGATTGACCCGAGAGCAAGCGAAACCCTCGGCCCGGCTTTGAATTCCCTGGAAGATGCCGGGTTATTGAAACATTCGGATCTCAAAGAGGCGCTCCGTAAATTGTACCACTACACATGCGATGAACAAGGTATTCGCCACGCTCTTCTCGATAAGGACGCTCCCGATGTCGGTCTGGACGAGGCGATGTTCATGCTCGGCGCCTGCGCGTCCTTCGCCGCCTATCTGGTCAGCAAGCACCGGCAGCAGGCCGAAGGGCGGGAGTCCGACGGCTGATGCCCGCCCTCGAAAACCGTCTCGTCCTGTACCGTTTCGTCTGCCGCGAGTTCGGCTACGACGACTTGGGCGAGATGCTCACGAAGCTGCGCGACGTCACGGCGGGGATCCATGGCAGCGACAAGAGCAACTACGGGCAAGCGTTGTCGTTGAACCAGACCGCCCGCGCCAAGATTACGCGAGACCGCCTTGCCGAGTACGACGCCAATATCGAGGCGCACAGCCGCAAGCTGCGCATGACCGGGGAGCACGGGCGGACGTGGAAGCCCCATCAGTACCT
Source organism: uncultured Bryobacterales bacterium (assembly GCA_958295955.1). Taxonomy (GTDB): domain Bacteria; phylum Acidobacteriota; class Terriglobia; order Bryobacterales; family UBA6623; genus CATQHP01. Next base: position 1,655,148 of record OY282420.1, read on the forward strand.
CGCTCTGTTGTTCAGCGAGCATTACCTGCGCCGCCGGTTCGACGATCCCGAAGCGCTGCGGGCCGCCTTGAACCGCGCGAAATGGGAATACGGGCCGACTCGGCGCCTGCCGGACTACGAGCCGGAAGACCTGAGCACCGTCGCCTTCCAGAGCGCGACCGGCTCGGGCAAGACGCTGCTGATGCATGCGCACATCCTGCAATACCGGCATTACTTGCGCCGGGCGGGCAGGCGCCTGAACAACGTCGTGCTGGTGACGCCGAACGAGCAGATGTCGAAGCAGCACGAGCGCGAGATGCGCGAAAGCGGCCTGCGCGCGCGGCTGTTTTCGCCCGAGGCCGGGGCGGACCTGTTCGCGCCGGTCGAGATCGTCGACTTGAACAAGCTGGCCGAGAAGAAAGGCGTCAAGCGCGTGGCCGTGGCCGACTTCGGCGAGAACAATCTGGTGCTGGTCGATGAGGGGCACCTGGGCTCGTCGGGCAAGGTCTGGCGCGAGCGCCGCAAGGAACTCTCCCGCGGCGGCTTCACCTTCGAGTATTCGGCGACCTTCAACCAGGTCGTCGGCAATAGGGGGGACGAAGACCTGCTGCACGCCTACGGCAAGTGCCTGCTGTTCGACTACGCCTACCGCCGCTTCCACGCGGACGGCTACGGCAAGGACTACGCCATTTCGAACCTGCCGCAAGGGTCGGAGGACGAGAACAGCGGCGCGTACCTGCTGGGCTGCCTGCTGACTTTCTATCAGCAGTGCCGCATCTGGCGGGAAAAGGGCGCGCTGTGGCAGGACTTCAACCCGGCGAAGCCGCTGTGGGTGTTCCTGGGCAAGACGGTTACGGGGTCGAGCAAGGCGGATCGGGAGACGCGCTCCGACGTCGCGCGCATCCTCAACTTCATCGGTTGGGTTTTGGCCCGCGGCGACGCGGCGCGGCCCCTGATCGCGCGTCTGTTGGCGGGCGAATCGGGGCTGCTCGACGAGAACGGCCGCGACTACTTCGCCGAGCGCTTCCGCCACTTGCCGCGGGACGGCGAAGACCTCTACGCCGATCTGTGCAAGACGCTGTTCCACGGGGCCGGGCGGCTGCGCGTGGTCTATCTGACCGCGGGCGAGGGCGAGTTGCACCTGCGCAGCGGCGACAACCCGCCTTTCGGCGTGGTCAACGTCGGCGATTCGGCGAAGCTCTACGCGCTGCTGGCGGAAAACGCCAATCCCGATTTCGACGTGGAGCGGGAGATGGGCTTCGCCGAGCGGCTGTTTCACGGCGTGGACCGGCCGGACTCGCCGGTGAACGTGGTCATCGGCGCGCGGCGCTTCATCGCCGGCTGGAACTCCTGGCGCGTGAGCGTCATGGGGCTGATGCACGTCGGCCGCGGCGAAGGGCCGGAGATCATCCAGATGTTCGGGCGCGGGGTGCGCCTGAAGGGTTGGAAGATGAGCCTCAAGCGGCATCTTGCGAGCGGGGCCGCGCCGCCCGCGCAGCACGGCGGCCAACTGGCGGAACTGGAAAAGCTGCACATCTTCGGCTTGCGCGCCGACTACATGCAGCGCTTCCGCGAAATGCTGCGCGAAGGAGGGATGGGCGGCGAGCGGAAGACGTTCCGCCTGCCCGTCACCTGGAACTTCGCGCGGGATAGCGGCCTGAAGACGCTGCGGCTGAAGGAAGGCCGCTGCTACGACTTTTCCGCCGAGCGCCCCGTCCTGCCGGAACCCGACCGCAACGCCGCCCCTGCGGTGACGCTCGATCTGTACTCGCGGCTGGAAGCGGTCGCCTCCGGCGGCGGCTCGTCCGGCGAAGAAACGCAAAAAAACCGGGTCAGCCTCAAGCCTTACGCCGCCTTTTTCGACACGGCCCGCGTGTACGACAGGCTGCTGCGGCGCAAGCGGCAAAAGGGTTGGCGCAATCTGGCCGTCGAGCGGCGCACGGTGGAGCGGCTGCTGCAAGGCGACGACTGGTATGAGCTTTATCTGCCCGCGGAGCGGCTGCGCTCGGGCGGGTTCCAACGGGTGCGGGAATTGGAGGACATCGCCGGCGATCTGATCGACGCCTACGCCGACCGCTTTTGGCGCAAAGAACGCCGGCGTTGGGAGCACAACGAGATCGAGGTTGCCGCGCTGGACGAGAACGACCCGAACAACCCCGGCGCCTACGAGTTGTCGGTGGACGCGGGCGCGGAACAGTTGATCGCCGACATCCATAAATTGAAGCGCAGTATCGAGGAAGGAGATCAAAGAATATACGCCGACCTGGGAATCGGCGTCATGCAGTATCGCTCGCATGCCTACAGGCCGCTTCTGCACGTCCAAGACAACAGCGTGGTCACGGTGCAGCCCGTGCTCCTCGACCGGCACGAGCGAAAGGTTGTCATGGATCTGGAAGGGCTGGCGCACTTCGACGATTCCGGCCTGCTGCAGGACAGGGAGTTGTTCCTGATCCGCAACCTGACGCGCGGGCGGGGCGTGTCGTTCTTCGACGATTTCGGCTACTACCCGGATTTCATCGTCTGGCTGAAGGACGGCGATTTGCAGCACATGCTGTTTCTCGATCCGAAGGGCTTGAGCCGGTTCGGCCGCAGCGAAGAGCAAAAGGTAAAGCTGCACGAGGAGATCAAGGAAGTCGAGGCGCGGGTGCGGGAGGCCGAGCCGAATCTGCGCCTGCATGCCTACGTCCTCTCGGTGACGCCGCCCGGAGAAATCGGCGGCGGGCGGCAATCGCAGGGCGCGTGGGAGCGGCAGGGCGTTTATTACCTGGACGGCAGCGATCGGGGCGTGCGCCGGATTATCGAGGACGTCTTGCGGCCGCCCCCGCCGCCGGTCAAGTGATTTTCAGTTTGCGCCCGAACGTCCGGCGCCGCCGCCAGGCCCCGAGGAGCGCCCAAGCGAGGATGAGCGCGTCCATTGCGTGCTCGATGGGCGAGACGACGCCCGCGTAATGGCGGCGGTCCCAATAGCTGATCGGGCTATAGAAACGGGTTTCCCAGTCGAAGGGGAACCACAGCAGCGGGCCGTCGTCGTAATGCGTGGCGACGTCTATCAGCGAGTGGAAGGCGCAGCCGACCGCGAACCAGAAGAAGGCGGTCCAGAAGGGATTGCCGCGCCGGACGCCCGCGAAGTAGCCGAGCGCGGTCCAGATGAGCACCGCGGCCGGGGCGTGGAAGACGTTATGGGCGGCGATCCAGAGGGGATCGTGGAAGTAGTAGGCGTCGTAGTCCGGCCCGAAAAGGGGGAAGCCCGGCCCGTGCAGGGAGTATTGCCGATAAAAGTACCAGAGCGTCAAGAGAAGCAGCGGCAGGTCGGGCGCAAACGACCCCAGGACGAGCGCCCCGGGCGGCGGCGCCGCCCGCCGCTTGGCGAGCCGCGAGCGGAGCCAGACGGTCAGCAGAACATGGGAGTAGGTTTGCATCGGGCGCGGCAGTCGGCTCGGGCGTCAGAGCTCCGCGCCGCAGGACTTGCAGAAGTCGGCGTCGGGGTCGTGTTTCTTTTGGGCGCAGGACGGGCAGACGCGGGCGGAGCGGGCGGGCCGTCCGGCGCGGGTCAACTCGGCGGAGACGATCCCCGTGGGTACGGCGATGACGGCGTAGCCGAGAATCATCAGCGCCAGCGCGAGGAACTGGCCCAGCGGGGTTCTGGGGGCGATGTCGCCGTAGCCGACCGTGGTCATGGTCACCACCGCCCAATAGATGCTGGTGGGAATGCTGGTGAAGCCGGCTTCGTCCCCTTCGACCAGGTACATGACCGCGCCGAAAACGACCGCCGCGGTCAGCACGCCGCCGAGGAAGACGACGATTCTGGGCCGGGCGGCCTGGAGCGCGGCCAGCAGCCCGTACGCTTCGCGCATGTGCCGCACGAGCTTGAGCACGCGGAACACGCGCAGCAGCCGCAGGGCGCGGATCACCAACAGGGACTGCGTGCCGGGCGCCAGGACGCTGAGATAGGCGGGCAGGATGGCGATCAGGTCGACGATGCCGAAAAAGCTCAAGGCGTAAACGCGGACGTGCGCGACGGTCCACAGCCGCACGGCGTATTCGACGGTGAACAAGAGGGTGAACGCCCATTCCGCGATGCGCAGCGCGGCGCCGTGCCGTTCGTTGATGGCGGGGACGCTCTCAAGCATGACCACCGCCACGCTGAGCAGGATAGCCAGCAGCAAGAGGACGTCGAACGCCCTGCCGGCGGGCGTGTCAACGCCATAGACGATCTCGTGGATTGCAGCGCGCAGGCCGCCTTGCGGCGGCCGGTCCGAAGGGATGCGCATAAGCACAGTTTAATGAGTGCGGACGCCCCGAACCGACTGAGAATATGGCAAGCTGAATAACATGACTGCCCTGAGATACCGCCGCGCGGCGCTGCTCGCCGGACTTGCCGCAATGCTTTGCCTGGCGACGGTCGAGGCCCAACGCCCGCGGCGCAAGGGCGGCGGCCCGCGCCCCAACCGCCCGCGCATGGCCGACACCATCAAGGCGAACGTTTACGCGGACAACTCGTTCATGCTGTGGATCAACGGCGAGTTGGTTGCCGTCGATTCGATCGCCTTCGTTCCCCATAACGCGATTTCGGTCGATATCCTGCCGCAGTACCCGATGACGATCGCGGTCATGGCCAAGGATTTTTCCGACGAGAAGACGGGGCTGGAGTGGAACAACACGCAGATCGGCGACGGCGGCTTCGTCATGAAGCTCGGCGACGGCACGGCGACCAACGGCGAGTGGAAAGCGAAGAAAGTTTTTTGGGGGCCTATCGACGGCGACATGGAAAACCCCAGGACGGAGCGCATTGCGCTGCCCGAGGGCTGGAACCAACCCGATTTCGACGATTCCGACTGGGGCCGGGCAACGGTTTTCACGGCAGAGCAGGTGCGTCCGCAGCAGCCCTACCGCGACTACGATTTCGCGGGCGCCGAGTTCATCTGGAGCGAAGACCTGGAGCTGGACAATACGGTCCTGTTCCGCTACCGCGTGGAATCGCCGCCGAACCGCTGACGCGGCGGGGGAGCGCTGCATCGCACGGCGTTTGACGCTATGATTGTTTGACCATGAGCGCGAACCGTTTTCCCAAATTGCACAATGCCGCCTGGCCGGGCGTGGTGGGCAAAGGCCCCGACTCAGAGCCGCCGATCGACCTGGACACGATGCTTGATCTGACCGCGAACGCCGAGGTTGACGGGCAGAAGTTCGACGGCGTCGATCTGTTTTTGTACGACCCGCATATCGACATCGACATCTCCGACGACGCGCTCAAGGCTTGGGCCGACAAGTTTTCAGACCGCAATCTGGCGATCGGCTCGGTTGTGGCCCCGATTTGGGGGCCGACCGGCGGGGGCGCGGCGATCGATCCGGGCGCGGGGCGCGCGGCGTTTCTCGAAGCGGTGCGCAAGGGCTGCCGCATCGCCCGCAAGCTCAAGGAGTGGGGCGCGCGGCCTTACGGGGTGGTGCGCATCGACACCGCCAGCGGCGTGGCCGACTGGGCGGCAGACCCCGCGGGCAACACCGCCAACGCAATCGAAACGTTCAAGCAGGCCGCGGCCATCGCCTCAGACCACGGAGAAAAGCTGGCCGCGGAGGGCGAAATCTGCTGGGGCGGCATGCATAGCTGGCGCTACATGCTCGAGATTCTCGAAGGCGTGGACAGCCCGGACGTGGGCTTCCAGGCCGATATGGCGCATACGCTGCTCTACACGCTGGGCTACAATGCTCCGGAACATGCGCTCCTGCCGCAGGATTTCGCCTGGGACGACGAAGACAAGCTCGACAATGCGCTGCGCACGCTGACCGCCGCGCTGCGGCCCTGGACCATCGACTTCCACGTGGCGCAGAACGATGCGACGGTACACGGCACGGGCAGCCACGACCGCACCGGGCGCCACTGTCAGGCGGGCGACCCGCAGGGCAAGCTGGATATCGCCAAGCACGCGGGGTTCTGGCTGCGCGACGAGAACGGCGAGTTGACGAAAAAGACCCGCCATATCTGCTGGGACGGCTGCATGTTCCCCAACGCGGTGATGATGCGGCCGCAGACCTGGAACGACATTCTGGCGGCGATGGTCTCGGTGCGCGACGCCCACGGCTGGAGCGCCTAGCGCCCGGCGGCGGGTTTTTAGTCCCGCTGCGCCCGTCTCAGCCGCATCCATACGGCCGTGGAAATACTTGGCTGTGACTGCGGTCAATGCAGTCCCGCTGCGCCCGTCTCAGCCGCATCCATACGTCCGGCCGGCGGCGATAGCGCCCGGCGGGGAGGTCAAGCCCGCTGCGCCAGCGCGCCGCGGTAGATGAGCCAGGTTCCGAGCATCTGGACGAGGTGGTAGAGGTCGTTGTGGTTGAAGCGGGGATGCGGCGCCAGGCCCAGCGCCTGCACCGCCGCCCCGGCGAAGCAGGCGAGAATGCCGCCGGCAATCCAGCGCGCCGCGGCGTCGGCTTGCAGCAGCGCCGCGCGCGCATGCACGGCCAGAGCGAAGACGAAGGCGAGGCCGTAATCGGCGATCGAGTAGATGAAATCGTCGTGGCGCGCGATCCAGAGCAGATAAATTGCAAGCTGCGCGGCCCCGAGCCGCAGCGCCGCGCGGGCCGCGCCGGGCGGGAGCAGGCGAAGCGCGGTTGCGCGAATGGCGAAATACGCCGCCAGGCCGATAGACGCCTGCGTCGATTTCCACAGAATCCAGGGGAGCGGTTGGGGCAGCGCCGGGAAGCCGTGGCTGCTGCCCCCGCAGAACGCCGCCGCCGCCGAGGCGGCCAGCGCCCACGTCCAATTGCCGCCCGCGGCGGACAGGCGGGTTTTCCCCGAGCGCGCGAGGCGCCGCGCCCAATACGCCGACAACGCCGCCAGGAGATAGTCGGTGAGCACCGTCATCGGCTCGTGCAAGGTCATTAGGGGATAGAATACGAGAAATGCGGATTTCAGCCGCGCGGCGGCTTTGGAGCGGATGAAGAAACTGACGGCCGCGGCGGCGGCGCTCGCGCTCGCCGGCGCATTCTACGCAGCTTGGCGCAGCGGGCTCGCGGTCCGCTTGGGCGATCACGAGCAGATCGTGGAGTGGATGCGCAGCGGCGGCATTCGCGGGCCGCTGCTGTGCATCGCCGTGCAGTTCGCCCAGGTCGTTATTTTTGCGATTCCCGGGGAAGTGACGCAAATCGCCGCGGGCTACGTATTCGGCCCTTATCTCGGCTTTCTGTATGCGGCGGCCGGCATCGCGCTCGGCTCGGCTTTCGCCTACGGCTTCGCGCGGCTTGCAGGCAGGCCGGTCGTAGCCAAGATTCTGGGGCGCGCGCGGTTGACTCGAATCGACGGCAAGCTCACGAGCCGCAAAGGCAGGATCGCGCTGTTCCTGCTGTTTCTGGCGCCGGGAATGCCCAAGGACGCCATGTCGTACGCGGCCGGCCTGACCGATTTCCGGTTCCTGGAATTCGTCGCGATCAGCGCCGCGGCGCGGTCGCCGGCGCTGTTCCTGAGCACGCTTTTCGGCGCGCAGGCGTATTCCCGCGACTACCGGGCGATGGCGCTGGTCGGCGCGGCCGCCGTCCTGTTGTTGGCGGGGTTTCTGGTTTATTGGCGGCGGCGGGAGCAAGGCGCATGATCCGCGCGATGACGCCGCAAGACATTCCCGGCGCGATGCGGCTGAAGGAAGCGGCGGGCTGGAATCAGATTCCCGCGGACTGGTCGCGCCTGCTCGCCCTGGAGCCCGCAGGCTGCTTCACGGACGAGCGGGAAGGCGCGCCGGCAGGCACGGCGACGGCGGTATGCTACGGGACGGAGTTGGCCTGGATCGGCATGGTGCTCGTTGCACCCGAATACCGCCGGCAGGGGATCGCCCGCGGCCTGACGCAGCACGCCGTCGCCTGGCTGCGTGGGCGGGGAATCGGCTGCATCAAGCTCGACGCCTCGGATATGGGCCTGCCGCTCTACCGCCAACTGGGATTTGTCGACGAGCAGCCTATCGAGCGCTGGGCGCGCTTCCCCGGCAAGGCCGCGGCGGCGCCGGCCGCGGCGGCCGCGGCCGGCGGCAAGCAACTCGACAAGCACGGGGAACTGGACCGGCTCGCTTTCGGCGCGGACCGCAGCGCTCTTCTCGCTTCTCTGGCGGCCGCGGACGGGGGCTGCCGCTGCGCGAACGACGGCGGCTATCTGTTGGGCCGGCCGGGCTCCGGCGGGTGGTTTCTGGGGCCTTGCGCGGCGTCCGGCGAGGCCGCGGCGGGCGCTCTGGTGAGCGCGTTCCTGGAGAGCCGCGCAAGCGAGACTGTATTCTGGGACTTGTTGCCCGCGAACGCGCCGGCTGCGCGCCTGGCCCGGCGTTTCGGGTTCCGGCCGCATCGCCGTCTGACGCGCATGGTTTTGGAGGATGGGGAAGCGCGGCCCTGCGGCGCGGCGCGGCCCGATTACGCGTATGCCGCCGCGGGCTTCGAGTTCGGGTAGGCCGTATTGTCGTTTCAGCGCAGCAAGCCCGTGTGGAGGATTCAAGGCCGAGAGATTACGCTCGGAGTGCGGACTTATATCTGCGCCGCGATCGCACTCGAGGCGGGGCCGTCCCGCGGCGCGGAGCGCCCGGACGCGGCGAAGATTCTGGCCGAGGCGCAGCGGTTGGAGGAAGAAGGCGCGGACTTCATCGACATCGACCCTGGCGGCGCGCATTCCGCGGCGGAGCGGCCCAAGCCGGACGATGAGTTGCCGCGCCTGGTTCCCGTACTGCGGAAAATGCAATTGCGCCTGCGGGCGCCCTTGATCGTGACCACGCCGAACGCCGTCACCGCGCAGCGGGCGGTCGAGCTCGGCGCGGCCGCAGTTCACGACGGCAGCGGGCTGGCTTGCGATGCGCAGATGGCGCGGGCGGTGAACGATTCCGGCGCGGCCTTGATCCTGGGGCGCATGCGCGGCGGCGCCGAAGCGCGGCCCGGCCAAGAGCCGCTCGTCAATTTCTCAGAAACGGTCGGCAAGGCGCTGCAGGCGTCGCTGATTCGCGCCCATCGCGCGGGCATCGACCGGCGGCGGATTGTCGTGGACCCCGGGTTGGAGCGCGGCAAGCGCGAGCCGGAAAACTTCAATCTGATCAGGGGGCTGCAAAAACTTGCGCCCGCGGGACAGGGGATTCAGGCGACCCTGACGGACGTGCGGTTTCTGCTGGAATCGGTGCGCGCCGGCGATGCGGAGAAACGGGCCGGGTTTGCGCTGGCGGCAACGTTGGCGCTGGCCTCGGGCGCGCACATCCTGCGCGTTGCGGAACCGCGCCTGGTCAAGCTCACGGCCGCGGCGGTGGACCGCATTTACCGCGCCGACGATCTGCGCGGCCGCGGGGACGCCGATGGGGCTAAGCGGCCGGCCGCGGCGGACAGGCGGCCCGGAGCTCCTCGCGGAGGGCCTCGCAGCTCGACTCGCTAAGCTTGCCGTTGGGGCCGCGCACGTAAAAGACGTCGCGGGCGCGGTGTCCGCGCGTATCGATCAAAACCACGTCGATGTCGCATTCGTGCTGCGAGAAGAGGCCGGCCAAGTCGAAGAGCAATCCCGTGCGGTCGGCGGCGGTCACGTTGAAAATGGTTGCGCGGGTCGAAGTCTCGTTGTCGTAGGAGACCTGCGGCTCGATGAACACTCTGCGCCGTCCGCCCAGGGCGCGGCGCTGGCGGAGAAGCTCTTGCGCATCGGCGCGTCCGTCGGCGACTCTGCGCAGATTTTTTTTGAGTTGGGCGAGCTCGCTCTCCTGAAGCTCGCTGCCGCCGATATTCTCCGATACCGACACGCGGAACGTGTCGAGCACGACGCCGCCGTCGTTGGCGAAGGCTTCGGCCTTTTCGATGTTGAGCCCGAAGCCGGACAGCGCGCCGCACAACGAGGCGAACAGAAACGGGCGCTCGCGGGCCAGGACCACGACCACGTAGTGCCCCTGAACGTTGCGGATGTCGATGACCGCGCCTTGCGGCGTCAATTCGCGGCTCAGGGTGTAGTGCCGATAAATCTGCTGCGGGGCGTGCGTGCGCAGATAGCGGTAAGGAAAACCCTTCAGGAACGCGCGCAATTCCTGCCCTTCGCCGGGGTCGCCGGCCAGCTCCAGCAGCAACTCTTCGCGGTCGGGTTCGATGCGCTTGTCTTCGAGGTCGCGCGTAAAAATGTGGTGCGCGCCCAGGTAGAGTTGCCAGAGCAGGTCTTTGCGCCAAGCGCTCATCGCTCGCGGATTGACGCCGCTGGTGTCGGCGAAGGTCAATACGGTGAGCATTTTCAGTCTTTCGATCGTGCCCACTTGCTCTTTGAAGTCTTCGAGCGTCTCGGTTTCGCTGATGTCGCGCTTGATCATGACCCCGGACATAGCGAGATGCTCGCGAATCAGGTAGAGAATCGTTTCCCGGTCGGCGCGGTCGGTCAGGCCGATGCGGTCCATTGCTTCTTCCGCAAGCTCGGCGCCGACTACGGAATGGTTGCGGCCCTTGACCCCCTTGCCGAGATCGTGAAACAACAAGGCGAAATAGACCAGTTCCGGACGGTCGATCTCTTCGAGCAGCCGGGCGAAACGGCTGTCGCGGCTGTCGCCGTTGGTCTTGAGGCTCTTCAGAACGCGGATGGTGACCAGAATGTGCTCGTCCACCGTATAGCGATGATAGAAGTCGCGGATGACCAGGCAGTCCACGAGCTTGAAGGCCGGCAGCAACTCGAACAACACGCCGGTTTCGCGCATGGCCCGCAGCGCCGCGTAGGCGTGCGGCGCGAGCAGGATTTCGCGCACCGCCGGCCAATGCGAGCGATGGGCATCGAGGTATTTGCGAACCGCCGGCAGTTGCGCTTCGATGCGCCGTTCGGTCTTCGCGGCGAGCGGCAAGCCGTGGCGCGCCATGAAGACGAAGATTTCGAGCCCCAACTCGGGCAGCGCTTCCAGTTGCTGCGCTCCGCGCCAGAAAATTTTCCCGTTGCTGACGGTGAAACGGCGGTTGGAAATTTTCGATTTCCGGCCGCGGAAGATTTGGAAGAGAGAGTTCTGCACAACCATGTGCTCGTCCATGGTGCGCGCGGCCAGGCGGTTGATAACGCGGATGTTGCGGAAGAACTCGCGCATCCAGTCGGCTACGCCTTGCGCCTCGGCAAACGCCTTGCCGCCGCCCTCGTGAGCGACGGCCTCTTGCAGGTCGAAGGAGAGGTGGTTCTTGTCCCGTCCGTTGAAATAGTGCAGATAGCAGCGCAGGGCAAAGAGGAATCCGATGGCTTCGTCCACGCGCCGGTCGTAGTCGAGAGGCAAAAACTCCCGGCTGGAGGGAATCTTGCTCGGCGACAGGTTCTCGAGTTGCGTCAGCCAGCAGGCCAATTGAAAATCGCGCAGCCCGCCCGGACCTTCCTTCACGTTGGGCTCGAGGTGGTAGATCGTATCGCCGAACGCGCGCCAGCGGGTGCGCGCCGAATCGACGAGTTCGCGGACCAGCGATTTTTGCTCGCGAAGGTAGAACTTGGGGAGCTTCGTCTCGGCAAACTCGCGGAAAAAGGCTTCGTCGCCGCACAGAAAGCGCGCGTCCAAGAGGCTGACGTGCAGCTCGGTGTTATCGGGCGTGAGATTGATGCAGTCCGCCGGCGCGCGCACCGACTGGGAAACGCGGAGTTGCGAATCCCAGAGCTCGGTCAACAAGCGCCCGATGCGCTCTTTGTTTTGCGCGGCTTTTCCGTTGTTTTTGACCAGCAGGAGCAGATCGACGTCGGAATAGGGAAAGAGTTGCCTGCGGCCGTACCCGCCGACGGCCGCGGCGGCCACGCCCGACGAGGCGCCGTCGAAAGCTTCGGCGAAGCGCCCCTTGACGATCTCGTCGACTGCCAGAGTCCGCTTGGCGACGACCGCAAGCCCGTCGCCGGATTGAAAGAACTCGGCATTGGCGCTCTCCATTTGCTGGAGATGGTAAGTGGAAAGGTCGGACATAGCCGGAAGCCGCATCCGCAGCCCCCCCCAAGGGGCGCGGGCCGCCGCCGCAAGGAAGCCGAAATGCTTGTGCGCCGCCTTAGAGCGCGGCGGTGTCTTTGTCGCTGTTGCGAATGCGTATCGCTTCGCTCACGTCGGAAATAAAAACCTTGCCGTCGCCGATTTTACCGGTTCGGGCGGATTCGACGATGGCCTTGATGGTCTCCTCCACGCGGTCATCCGGCACGACGGATTCGATTTTCACCTTGGGCAGCAGATCGACCTCGTATTCCTGCCCGCGGTAAACCTCTTTGTGCCCCTTCTGCCGGCCGTGGCCGCGCACGTCGTAGATGGTCATGCCGTCAATGCCGATGGCCTTCAGCGCCTCGCGCACGTCGTCAAGCTTGAAAGGCTGAATCACAGTTTCGATTTTCTTCATTTCCTAAACTCCTTCCTGAATTTACTCAATAGCATCATGAATACGCCTCTTCGCCCTGCTCCGCGATGTCGAGCCCGACGATCTCGTCGATCTTTTCAACGCGCAGACCAACGAGCTTATCGGTGATTTTCAGAATGACGAAGGTCATGACCGCGGCCAGGATCCAAGTGAGCAAGGCGCCCAAGAAATTGTTGAAAAATTGCCCGGCATTGCCTTCCAGAAGGCCGGTGGAGCCTTCTTGCACGGCATTGCTGGCAAAGACTCCGGTCGTGATCGCGCCGATCGTGCCGCCCACGCCATGAACGCCGAACGCATCCAGCGAGTCGTCGTAGCCGAACTTGCCCTTGACTACCGCCACGGCGAAGTAGCAGATGCCGCCCGCGAGCAGTCCGATGATCAACGAGGCCATCGGGGTCACGAAACCCGAGGCGGGGGTGATCGCCACCAAGCCGGCGACTGCGCCGGTGATGCCGCCCAGAATGCTGGGCTTGCCGTCGCGCATCCATTCGGTCGCCAGCCAGCCGATTACCGCCGCCGCGGCCGCGAAGTGCGTGTTCACGAACGCCGCCGAGGCCAGCCCGTTCGCGGCCAGGGCGCTGCCGGCGTTGAAGCCGAACCAGCCGACCCACAGCAGGCAGGCGCCGATGAAAGCCAGCACGATGTTGTGCGGGAGCATCGGCTCACTCGAGTAGCCGTGCCGCTTGCCGATGTAAAGGGCCGCCACGAGCGCGGATACGCCGGAGGAAATATGCACGACGGTGCCGCCGGCGAAATCGAGGCAGGGAACGGCGCCGTCGTCGAAGGCGTTCATCAATCCGCCCGGTCCCCAGACCATATGCGCCATGGGGAAGTACACGATCGTGATCCACAGCGTCATGAAAACCAGCATGGCCGTGAATTTCATCCGCTCGGCGAACGCCCCGGTAATCAGCGCCGGGGTAATGATGGCGAACATCAACTGGAACACCATGAAAGTCAGGTGCGAGATCGACCCGCTCGCTTCCTGCCCGACCCCGTTCAGGAACAGATACTCGGTCCCCCCTATGAAGGCATTGCCGCTGCCGAAGGCGAGGCTGTAGCCGTAAACGGCCCACAGTATCGTTACCCAAGCCATCATGATGAACGATTGCATCATGGTGTTGAGCACGTTCTTCTTGCGCACCAGCCCGCCGTAAAACAAGGCGAGGCCCGGCCCGGTCATCAGCAACACCAGGGCGGAACTGACCAGCACCCAAGCGTTGTCTCCGCTGTCAACGCCGTCCTGGGCGTTTGCGGCCGCGGGGAAGCATAACAATGCAAGCGCCGGTAGGTACTTCATGGTCCTACGGTTCATGGTTCACTCCTCATAGAAATTGTGGACACGGCAAGTTGACCTGCGTCGATAAGCGCCAAGGCCGCCGGGCGGCGTTGCGCGAGTACGATTATACGAAACTCGGCCAACAGAATCCGCTTCGTTCGTCGTCCCGCCGGGAAACGCCCGGCAGGGCCTTACTGAAATATCATCTACGAAGCGCGGCGCGCAAGGGCCGGCAATCGCGCCTATCGAAAATTTCTATAAGCTGCGCAAGCGGTATATACTTGGTGGGTCATGGTCAAGCGCATTTTTGTTTTGGGGTGTTTTTGTCTGTTGGCGGTCTTCGCCTTCATTGACAGGCCGGCGTTCTCGCAGGGCGGCAAGGGCGGCGGCGAGGGCAAGAAGGGCGGGTTCGGCGGAACCATGCAGAGAGCGAAAGTGTCGGAGAAGCGTCAACTCGCTGCGCCGTGGGTAGGCGTGACGACGAACGGCAGCCCGCTCTCCGGGTTGTTTTCGATCGCGCCGAGCGGGGTATCGACCGCGCCGACGCGGGCGGCCGCGCAGGAGTTTCTGGCAAGCCTCAGCGATGAGCAAAAGGCGCAAACGCTTTATCCGGTCGACGATCCGGAGTGGCAGAAGTGGGGCAACTGGCACTTCTACTGGCAGCAGGGGGTCCGGCTGGACAAGATGTCGGGCAAGCAGCGCAGGCTGGCGCTGCGGGTGGTGCGCAGCGGTCTCAGCGCGAGCGGGTACCGCAAGACCCGCGACATCATGCGCCTCAATCATACGCTGGCCGAATTGACCGACAACTTCGACGAATACGGGGAGTGGCTCTACTACCTGACCATCATGGGCGAGCCGTCGGCGTCGGAGCCGTGGGGCTGGCAGTTCGAGGGGCATCACGTGATCGTCAACTACTTCATCCTGGGCGACCAGGTGGTGATGACGCCGGTGTTTATGGGTTCGGAGCCGGTCATTGCCGATTCCGGGAAATTCCAGGGCGCGGCGGTAATGCAGGACGAGCAAGCGAAAGGCGCCGTGCTGATGGATTCGCTCAACGCGGACCAGCGAGACAAGGCGATTCTCGGAGGGCGGGAGGGCAAACAGCGGGTGGACAATCTCAGCGAGGCGTTTCGCGACAACCTGGTGCTGGACTACGCGGGCATCCGCGCAACCGATCTGACCAAGCTCCAGCGCGAATTGCTGATGGATATCGTTGCCGAGTTCGTCAACAACATGAAGCCCGGGCACGCCAAAATTCGACTGGAAGAGGTCCGCAAGCATCTCGAGGACACCTATTTCGCCTGGATCGGCACGACCGGCCCGGCGGGCGTTTACTACTACCGGGTTCACAGCCCGGTCGTGCTGATCGAGTTCGATCATCAGGGGCCGATAGCGTTGGGCGGACCGCGGGCGGCCTCGCGGCGCCACATTCACAGCGTGGCGCGCACGCCCAACGGCAACGATTACGGGAAAGACTTATTGCGCCAACATTACGGCCGCAGCCACGGCGCGGACTAAGGCCGGCGGGCCGGGCTTCCGTCCTGCGGCAAAGGCTCGATGGTCCGGCCGGCGAGGCCCAAAAGCAGCGAGATGGCCGGAGTGGCGAGATTGACGAAGGCATAGGGCAGATACGCCCCCGTAGCCACGCCCAGAACGCCGGCCATGTAGGCGCCGCAGCTGTTCCAGGGGATCAGCGGCGAGGTCATCGTCGCCGAATCTTCAAGCGCCCGCGAGAGGTTTTTCGGGTGGAGTCCGCGGCGGATGTACGCCGAGCGGTACATGCGCCCCGGAACCACGATGGATACGTACTGGTCGGCAGTCAGGATGTTCATGGCGATGCAGCTCGCCAGGGTCGCGGCGATGAGCGATCCCGTGGAGCGCGCCAGGCTCAGGATGCCGCGCGCCAGGGCCGGCAGCATGCCGGAGGCTTCCATCACGCCGCCGAAGGCAAGCGCGCAGACGACCAGCGCAATGGTGTCGAGCATGCTCGTCAGTCCGCCGCGCGACAAGAGCTCGTCCACCGCGGCTATGCCGGTGTTGCTCTCGTAGCCGGCGTAGAGGGCGTCGAGCGCAGCCGCAACCGAGCCGCCTTGCACCGCCAGGAACAAGACGACGCCCGCCAACACGCCCGCCATCAGAGCGGGCAAGGCCGGGATCTTGCGGGTCACGAGACCGAGCACGACGGCCGGCGCAAGCAAGAGCAGGGGAGAAAGCCTGAAGGTCGCGGCCAGCGCCGCCATCAACTGCTCGTAATCGGCCGCAGCCACCGCGGGCGCCGCCTCGACGCCCAAGCCCAGCGCCGCATAGGCGATGAGCGCGAGCGCCAGGGCCGGCGCCGTGGTGTAAACCATGTGCCGAATGTGCTCGAAAAGCTCGCTGCCCGCGGAGGCGGGGGCGAGGTTCGTCGTGTCGGACAAGGGCGACATCTTGTCTCCGAAGTAGGCCCCGGAGATCACGGCGCCCGCGGTCATGCCGGGGTCCACTTCCAGCGCGCCGCCGACGCCGACCAACGCCAGTCCGACGGTCGCGGCCGTTGACCAGGACGAGCCGGTCGCCAGCGAGACCGCGGCGCAGATGACGCACGACGCCGCCAGGAAGTAGCTCGGCGCCAGAATCAACAAGCCGTAATAGATGAGCAAGGGGACGACGCCGGAAGCGATCCAGATGCCGACCAGCAGACCGACGACCATCAGAATGACAACGGCTTGCAGTCCGGCCGCGATGCCCCGGCGCATGCCGGATTCGAGATCGCTCCAGGGAACTCCGAGCTTCCAACAGGCCAGGCAGGCGGTGAACGCGGTGCTGAGAATGAGCGGGACATGGCCCGTCCCCTGCATGAAGCCGATTGCGGCCGCCAGCAGGGCGCTCAGCACGAAAACGGGCAACAGGGATACGGCAAAAGACGGCCGCGCGGTTTCGTTCTCGTCCATAGCTTCTTTTATTTCGTTGAATGGTTAGCCAACAAGCCGGTCGAGCGCCGCGCTCGCTTCCCGGGCGATGCGGCGGACGACATCGCTTGCCGCCGGCGCGTCCCGGATGAGTCCGCAGCTTTGCCCCGCGGGCAGGACGCCGTTTTCGACATCGCCTTGGCGCCGCCCGAGATCGGATGCGCGGTGGCCGACCTCCAACTGCAGCGGGTAAGGCCGGATGTCGGCTTCGCGCGCCTGCCACTCGTCGGTGAACTTGTTGCGGATCAGCCGGCAAGGCTTGCCGCTGTGCGCCCGCGTGACCACGGTTTGCGCTTCGCTCGCGGCGACGATCGTGTTTTTGTAATTCAGGTGGCCGTTCGCTTCCCGGGTGGCAATGAAGCGGGTGCCCAGCCAGACGCCTTGAGCGCCGAGCGCCAGAGCGGCCGCAAGGCCCCGCCCGTCGGCAAGCCCGCCGCCGGCCACCACGGGAACATCGACGGCGTCGACCACGGCGGGGATCAGTACCGCCGTCCCGATTTTGCCCACGTGTCCGCCGCCGTCGCAGCCCGTGGCGATGACGGCGTCCACGCCGTCGGCGACGGCCTTGCGGGCATGCCGCACCGCTCCGACCACCGACAGCACCTTCATGCCGCGGGCACGCGCTTGCGGAATCACATCCTTGGGGCTGCCCAATCCGGAAACCAGCACCGGGACTCTCTCTTCGAGCACGACCTCGATCATCTGCGCAACCCCTGCGGTATAGACGGCGGCGGCGCCGTCCGCGGTTTTGATCGCGGCAAAGAGAATATCCACGCCGAAGGGTTTGTCGGTCAGGCTGCGCACCAAGCGAATCTCGCGCCGCAGCTCGTCGGCGGGCATGTTGGTGCCGGCGCCGATGACGCCCAGCCCGCCCGCCGACGAAACAGCGGCGGCAAGCCGGCCGTAGGCGACCCAGCCCATGCCGGCTTGCAGGATGGGCAGCTCGATGCCCAAAAGATCGCAGACAGGCGTGCGCAGAGCTTTCGATAGGCGTTGCATGGCGTGCGGTTCGCGGAGTCAGGCCGGCCGCGCGGCGGCCGCTCCCCGCAGCAGCGCGTTCACCTCGGCTTCTCCATATCCTAATTCCTTGAGCACTTCGGCGGTATGCTCGCCCTGCGCGGGGGGAAGGTTGCGCACGGGCGGCCGTTCCCCATTGAATTTCAGCGGCAGCGCAGGGTTGCGATAGCCGGGGATGCGCGGATGGGGATAGGGCTCGAACATGCCGTTCGCCCGGACTTGCGGGTCGTCGACGACCCGGCCGATGTCGTTGATGGGCGAGCAGGGCACGCGATGCCTGCCCAGCAAGGCGACCAATTGCGCGGTGGAGAACGTTTGGGTGCGCTCGGCGAGCAAAGCGTACAGCGCGTCGTGGTTCGCCACCCGCGCCGGATTGTCGAGAAACCGCTCGTCGGAGGCGAGGCCGGGGAGCGCCAGAGCTTGGCACATGCGCGCGAATATCGCGTCGTTTCCGCCGGCGATCATGAGCTCGCCGTCAGCGGTCGGGAATGCTTCGTAGGGCGCGACCATCTTCAGGCCGGAGCCCATGCGCTCGGGCACGTTGCCGTCGGCGAGGTAGCTCATCATGTGGTAGGTGATCCAGCCGATGGAGGTATCGAGCAGAGCGGATTCGACGTGGGCGCCCTCGCCGCCGGCGTCGCGCTTGCGCAACGCGGCCAGAACGCCCAGCGCCGTGAGAATTCCCGTGCCGATATCGACGACCGAGCCGCCCACCCGCGCCGGCGGGCCGTCCGGGTAGCCGGTGATCGACATGATGCCGCTGTATGCCTGCAAGAGCGGGTCGTACCCCGGCTTGTCCGCCAGCGGACCTTGTGAGCCGAAGCCGGTCAGAGAGGCGTAAATCAGCCGGGGATACCTCTCTTTCAGATCGTCGTAGCCGAAGCCGAGCGCTTCCACGACGCCTTTGCGGAAAGCCTGCAAGACCACGTCGGCGCCGGCGATCAACTTCTCGAGGACCGCCTTGCCCTCGGCCGTCTTCAAATCGAGCACGATGCTGCGTTTGTTACGGTTGAAGGCGAGGAAAAGCGGGGCCTCTCCCGCCCAAAACGGCGGCCCCCATTTACGCGCCGGGTCGCCGGCCGGGGGTTCGACCTTGATGACGTCGGCGCCGAGATCGCCGAGAATCTGAGTGGCGTGCGGACCGGCGATGTTGAGCGAAAGGTCGATGACCCGGATTCCATCGAGCATGCAGACCTTTATACCGCTATCGCGGCCGTCTGCGCCGCTACACTGAGAAATTTCATGGCTTTTCGACTCGCTTCGGACTATACCCCGAGGGGCGACCAGGGGGCGGCCATCGAGCAGCTTACAGCCGGAGTGCGCGCCGGCGACGCACACCAGGTTCTGCTCGGCGTTACCGGATCGGGCAAAACCTACACCGCGGCCAAAGTCATCGAAGCAGCCGACCGCCCGGCGCTGGTGCTGGCCCACAACAAGACTCTGGCGGCGCAGCTTTATCACGAGTTTCGCGCGTTCTACCCGTCGAACGCGGTTGAGTACTTCGTCAGCTACTACGACTACTACCAACCGGAAGCCTACCTTCCGTCGAGCGATACGTATATCGAAAAAGAGGCGACGATCAACGACGAACTCAACAAGCTGCGGCTCTCGGCGACGCGCTCGCTGTTCGAGCGCCGGGATTGCATCATCGTCGCCAGCGTCAGTTGCATCTACGGCCTGGGCTCTCCGGACGCTTATTACGGGATGCTGCTGATGATCGAGAAGGGGGAGCGGATATCCCGCGAAGAGTTGGCCAAGCGGCTGGTGAAGATACTCTACCAGCGCAAGGACGGCGGCGAGTTCAGCCGCGGCTCGTTCCGCATGACGGGCGACGTGATCGAGGTTTATCCGACCTACGACGACTACGCTTACCGCATCGAGCTTTGGGGCGACGAGGTTGAGAATCTCGCGCAGATCGACCCTTTGCTGGGGCAGGTCAGGCAGACCTATTTGCGGCTGCCGATCTATCCGGCCAGCCACTACGTCATGTCCGACGAGACCAAGAGCGCGGCGATCGAGAGCATTCTCGAGGAACTCGACTGGTGGAGCGGCGAGATGCAGGGCAACGGCAAGCCGCTCGAGGCCCAGCGCGTCAGCCAGCGCACGCAGTTCGACATCGAAATGATGCGCGAGATCGGTTACTGCCACGGCATCGAAAACTACTCGCGGCATTTTTCGGGAAGACTGCCCGGCGAACCGCCGCCCACGCTGTTGGATTATCTGCCTCACGATGCGCTGATCTTCATCGACGAAAGCCACCAGACGGTGCCGCAATTGCGCGCCATGCACCACGGAGACCGATCGCGTAAAACCAACCTGGTCGAACATGGATTTCGACTGCCCAGCGCGCTCGACAATCGGCCGCTGACGTTCGAGGAATTCGAGCATCGCGTCAATCAGGTCATCTATACCTCGGCTACGCCGGGGCCGTATGAATTGACGAAGTCCGCCGGCGTTGTCGCCGAACAGATCATTCGGCCGACCGGCTTGCTCGATCCGCAGGTCGAGGTGCGCCCCGTGCGGGGGCAGGTGGACGACTTGCTGGGGGAGATCCGCGCGCGGGGGGAAGCCGGCGAGCGCGTGCTCGTGACCACGCTCACCAAGAGGATGGCGGAAGATCTCTCGGAGTATTACGGGGAAGCGGGAGTTCGCTGCCGTTATCTCCATTCGGAGATCGATACCCTGGAGCGCGTCAAGACGCTGCGCGATCTGCGCAAAGGGGAATACGACGTACTCGTAGGGGTGAACCTGCTGCGCGAGGGGCTCGATCTTCCGGAGGTTTCGCTGGTGGCGATTCTGGATGCCGACAAAGAGGGTTTTCTGCGCTCGGCGGGCTCGCTTATCCAGACAATCGGGCGCGCCGCGCGCAATATCAACGGCAAGGCGCTGCTGTACGCGGACCGCATGACCGACAGCATGAAGCAGGCCATCGACGAGACCGAGCGCCGGCGCGCGGTGCAGCGCCGCTACAACGAGACGAACGGCATTACGCCGGAAACCATCTCGAAACCGCTGGAAATGAGCCTGGCGAGGATCGTGGACGCGGACTACCTGCACATACCGGCCGAGGAAGACGCGGACGCTCTGCCGGATACTCCCGAGGCGCTGGCCGCGCTCGTCGATTCTCTGGAAAAGAAGATGCGGGACGCGGCAAAAGCGTTCGAATTCGAAAAGGCCGCCGGTCTCCGCGATAAAATCAGAGCGCTCAAGACGCGGGAGTTGACGCATGTCTCGACAGATTGAACGCTCCGGGGAAGGAACGTGAAGCCGACCGCCGCCGCCGGGGTTTTTCTGCTGCTCGCCATGAGCCTGCGGCTGCCGGGGCAGGCGCCGCAAGGAGGGGCGCAGCCGTGCGGCATTGCCAAGGAGGCGGTAAAAATCGACGTCAACAGCGCGACGCGGCAAGAGTTGGAGACGCTGCCCGGGATCGGTCCGGTCCGCGCCGCAATGATCGTGCGCATCCGCGAGACGAGCGGACCGTTTCAATCCGTCGAGGAGTTGCGGGCGCTGCCACGCCTGACGGACAAGCAATTCGAGAAGCTGCGGCGCTGCGGCGCAGCAATCCGGCCGCCGGGCCGCGGCGGCGCGAAGCGCCCCGAGCGCGGCGAACGTTGATCTCCGCCAAGCGCCCGGGCGGCGGCGCTCGCGCGGCAGAGTTCGGCTCGTGGTAGAAATGAGAAGGGCAGCCTGCGGCCGTGCTCCCCGCTGCCGACCCGATGAGCCGTAAGCAACGACGTTCCCCGCGGCCGTCGGCCAAAGGCGGCCGGACGGCCAAGCCTGCCGGCGAGCGCCCGCCGGCGGACTCCAAGCCGCCCGCAAGCAAGCGGCTGTTTCCGTTTCTGCTGCTTGTCGTCGGTACGGCGATCTATTGGCCCGCGGTCAGCGGCCCGTTCGTCTTTGACGACTCCGGCATGCTGGAGGCCGCCGGCGCCGCGCGCGAAGCCGATTTTCAGAATTGGCTGCGCACCGGCCGGCCGCTGCTCTACGCCACCTTCTGGTTGAGTTACCGCCTGACCGGCGGGTTCACGCCCACGACCTGGTTTCACTTGCCCAACATCATTCTCCACGCGCTCAACGCCATTTTGCTCTGGTGGTTCTGGCGGTCGATTTGCGGACTGGAATCGATGCGTTCGCAGCTCTCCGAGGCGCTGCGCAAGTGGCTGATCTATGGAACGCCCCTGTTGTTCCTGGCGTTGCCGATTCAGACGGAAGCCGCGGCCTACATCAGCAGCCGCTCGGACGTGCTGTCCACTACTTTTTACCTGGCCGCGCTCTGCCTTTTCGCAAGCCCTCTGCGCCTGCGCCGCCGCGGGCTTACCGCGGTTGGGCTGCTGCTGCTCGCCGGGATGGCGGCGTTGACCAAGCAGGACAAGGTTACTCTGCCGGCGGCGATTCTGCTGCTGGATTACTTGATCTTATCGGGCCGCGATTGGAAAGGCGTCGCGCGGTCATGGCTTGTTTACGCTTCCCTTGCACTGGCGGGAGCAGCGGGCTTTTTTGCGGTTGTCAGGCCGTTTCTTTTCGCAGAGACCGCGGGATTCCGGCTGGACTGGACAACATATCTGTTTACCCAGTTCCGCATGTATTTTTTGTATCTGAAGCTCGTATTCGCGCCGTTCGGGCTGAACCTCGACCACGACATCGCTCCGTCCGCCGACATCTTCGAGCATGGCGCCTGGCTGGCGATGGCGGCGCTGGCCGCCGCCGCGGCCGGGGCGGTCTATTGGCGCCGCAAGTTCCCTCTTTTGTCGTTTTCGGTGTTGCTTTTTTTCCTGACGATGGCGCCGACCGGCAGTTTTTTTCCGCTGCTCGATTTCGCCGCCGAGAGGCGCATGTATCTGCCGTTGGCCGGTCTTTTGCCCGCGGTGTTTTTCCTGCTGGACAGATACGCGCGCATCGGGCCGAAGGCGGTGACGCCGATACTCATCGCTCTCGGCGCGGTCTATGGGGCGGCGACCTTTCAGCGCGCCGCGCTGTGGGGCGACGGTCTGGCGCTTTGGCAGGATGCAGCCGAGAAATCGCCGCAGAAAGCGCGCCCCTGGATGTGGCTGGGGAAGGCGCAGGATGAGCGGGGACTCACGGCCGAGGCGCGGAGTTCGTGGCTGCGCGCCGCGAAAGTCGCCGAGCCGGGGTCGAAAGAGATGGTCGCTATTTTCATGAATCTCGGATTGAGCTTCGCCAGGCAGAAAAACTACGCCCAAGCCGTCGAGTACTATAAGCCGGCGCTGCGCGCGAACCCTGAAAATCCAGTCGGATGGGC
The DNA here is from genome assembly GCA_958295955.1 of uncultured Bryobacterales bacterium. GTDB lineage: Bacteria > Acidobacteriota > Terriglobia > Bryobacterales > UBA6623 > CATQHP01. The sequence goes on from OY282420.1 coordinate 1,677,952, forward strand.
GCAATTGGCCGTAGCCCGGATGAGGCTTGGCCAGGCGTACGAAGGCCGGCGGGACTTCGAAAAAGCGTTCGAGTACGGCGGCGGCGGCCGCCCCGAGGTGCTCCAACTGCGCGGCCAGGAGTATTTCCTTGCCGGCCGCTGCGAAGAAGCGGCAAACGATTTCCTGCAGGCTTCCCGGCAGATTCCCGAAGACGAGACGCTGCGCAGGAATCTTGAAGCGGCGCGCAGGTGCGCCGCGCAGGCGCAAGAGGAGCGGTGAACGAAGCGCCGCCAAAGCGGGCGGGCCGCTACCCCGGCCGATTCGACGCGATCAACGAAAGAAACTCCTCGCGGGTCTGCTGATTCGTGCGAAACGCGCCGAGCATGGCGCTCGTGATCGTCGACGAGTGCTGCTTCTCGACTCCGCGCATCATCATGCACAGGTGCTGCGCTTCGCAGACGACGCCGACGCCGACGGGATTGATCGCGTCCTGGATGGTCTCCGCGACCTGTTGCGTCAAGCGTTCCTGGATCTGAAAACGTTGGGCGAAGATATCGACGAGGCGCGCCGTCTTGCTCAAGCCGATAACTTTTTTCCGGGGGATGTAGGCGATGTGAATCTTGCCGAAGAACGGCAGCAGGTGATGCTCGCACAAGGAAAAAACTTCGACGTCCTTGACGATGACCATCTCGTCGTAGCTGACATCGAAAAGCGCCGACTGCAGCACTTCGCGGGGATTCTGTCCGTAGCCGCGGGTGAGCTCGCGGAACGCCTGGGAGACTCTGCGCGGCGTGTCGGCCAAGCCGGCGCGGCCGGGGTCTTCGCCGATCAGTCGGATCAACTCGCGGATAGGGACTTCCAACGGATCGCGCGACCCGTTGCGGTTGTCGATGTCGTCTTGCAGCTCGTGAGCGCTGAATACTTTAGCCATGATTTCCTTTACGCAATCGGTCAGCTTAGCCGAAAGCTGTTGCGCGGCGTCTCTTCGATGCAGACTTCGCTCAGCCCGCACCGCCGGCCGGGGAAATGCCGCCGCCATCCTTCCCGCAACCATTTCTCGACAACCAAGGTCAGGTTCTCGGTGGTCGGCACGAGGTCTCTGAATTCCCGAACGTCATTGTTGAGATGCCTGTGGTCGATGCGCTCGATGACCGATTCCCGCACCCAGCCCTCGAACGCGCCGCGCTGCAGGATCATTCCGGAACGCTCGTCGGGACTGCCCGCAACGGTGACGGCCAAGCGGTAATCGTGGCCGTGCCCGAACGGATTGGCGCATTTGCCGAATACCCGGGCGTTTTCTTCCTCGCTCAAAGCGCCCGCGTACAGCCGATGCGCCGCCGAGAAGCCGAAACGTTTGGTTAATTTTGTCAAGGCGACTCGGGTTCGGAGTAATCGACGAAGAGGTCGGACGATTCGTGCAAGCGGACCGAGTGCAGCTTGCGGCCGTTGTCTCGCAGCGGCGGCGCCAACCGTTTCCAGATGTCCTTGGCGATGTTCTCCGCCGTCGGCACGACGCGGTCGAAGGGGGGGACTTCACGGTTCAAAAACCGATGGTCGTAAACGGCGATAACCTCGCGGTCGATGATCCGCTTGAGTTCCTTGAGGTCGAGGATCATGCCGTTGACCGGGTCGATGCCGCCGGTCAGCGTGACTTCGAGCACATAGTTGTGGCCGTGGCCGGCGGGGCGCGCCGCCTTGCCGTACAAGCGCGCATTTTCCTCCTCGGAAAGCTCGGGGTCGGCGCAAAAATGCGACGCCGAAAACTCGGCCTTGCGCGTAATCAGAATCATTTGCGCACACCCTCCGGCGACGGCTACAGTAAGGGTGAAACCTCATTATGGCATGGAGCCGCAAAGAGGCCGTCGTCTGCGGCCTGTCCCTCGCGCTGGCCGCCGTGCTGGTCTTCCGCGTGCAGGGCTACCTGCGGATTTACGATGTGCAGCCGGGCGACCGCGCGCCCGGCTTCGATCTGGCGGACCAGAGCGGCATCGGCGTCAGCCTGCGGGACTACGCAGGCAAGCTCGTGCTGCTGAATTTCTGGGCGACATGGTGCGCGCCGTGCGTCCGGGAGATTCCCTCGCTGAATCGGCTCCATGAGCAGTTCGCAGACGCGGGGTTCGTCGTTCTTGCGGTCAGCGTGGACGAGGACGAGGAGCAATACCGTGAATTTCTGGCCGATGCCGACGTCGCCTTTCCCACGGCGCGGGACCCGGAACGCGCGGTCAGCAGCCGTTACGGGACGGCGAAATACCCCGAGTCGTACCTGATCGACGGCGAGGGTCGGGTGCTGCGCAAGTACGTGGGCGCCGAGGAATGGCTGCGTCCCGAGATCGTCAACTACATCCGGTCGTTGTTGTAAACTTCCACTCTTCACCGTACACTCTCAACCGTACGCGGGCGCCGGCGCGGCAGCGCAATCCAACTGTCATCCCGTCGCAATTCAAATGGCAAACCTTCGCAATTTGAACGGTCGCGGTTGACGGCAGCCGTTCGCTGCCCGCAGAATGAGCAGGTGAGCCTGTCGATGGCGGTGCGTATTCTTTTGTTCGCGGCCCTTGCGCTCGGCGTTGCCGCCGCCCAGCAGAAAACCGCCAGCTCGAACACGCGGCCGGGCGTCAGCGACAACGCGTCGGGCGCGGCGCTGGAGGGCGCGCGGCCCACTTCGGTGCTGAAGATCGTCAAGGCCAAGGGCGTTGTCAAGAGCATCGACCTGCAGCAACGCACGGTGACCATCGCGCCCGCGAAAGGCGAGCCGCTGGTGTTGGCTTTCTCTCAACCCGCCGGCCGCGAGCAGGTGAAGACGGGGAAAAAGGCGGCCAAGAGGCTGGGCAAGAAGCGGTTGCGTCTGGAGGAACTGGAATCCGGCGCGAAAGTGCGGGCGCAGTACTACCCGGTGCTTGCCCAGTTGATGGAGTTGGTCGTCGAGTAACGCCGGCCTGCTATCCGGCCGCCGCCTGGCCGCCGGCCGCAAACTGCTGGGAGAGATAAATGCCCAGCCCCATGTCGTCGATCATCCGAAGCTGCGCTTCGAGCCAATCGACGTGTTCTTCCTCGTCCTTGAGGATCGTCTCGAACAACTCGCGCGAGCCGTTGTCGCCGGCTGCGACGGAATCCTTGATCGCGTCGTTGAGGATGGCGACCGCCTCATGTTCCAGCGCAAGATCGTTGGTGAGTTGTTCCTTGACGTTTTGACCGACTTGCAACGGCCGCAACTCGCCCATTCCCGGCGTCCCGTCGAGGAACAGGACGCGTTCGATGAGCGCCTCGGCGTGGCGCATTTCGCCGATGGCCTGTTGCTTGATGAAACCGCCGAGCTGGGCATAGCCCCAGTTGTCGCACATCTCGGCGTGGACGATGTACTGGTGAATGGCCGTAAATTCGCCCTTGAGGACTTCGTTCAAGTGCTCGATGACTTTCGCGTTGCCTTGCATGACCCTAATTATACCGGCTGCGGGCCGCTTGGACGCCGCAGTCGGTTATCCTGGTTTTCGCTCATGCTGCGCGTTGTCTTTCTGCTTGCCGCCCTCGCGGCGGGATCGTTTGCCGCCGACCGCCCGAACATTGTCTTCGTATTTATCGACGACATGGGTTATGCCGACCTGAGTTGCTACGGCAACCGCGACATCACGACCGCCAACATCGACCGCATGGCGGCGGAAGGAATCCGGTTCGAGCAGTTTTACGTCGGCTCGCCGATCTGCTCGCCGTCGCGGGTGGCGATTACGACAGGGCAATATCCTGCGCGGCATCTGATTCATTCGTACCTGAACAGCAGGGAAAAGAACCGGCAGCGCGGCATGCGCGATTTCCTGGACCCTGCGGCGCCGGCCGTGGCGCGGGCGTTTCAGCAGGCCGGGTACGCCACCGCGCACTTCGGGAAATGGCACATGGGCGGCGGCCGGGACGTCGGCGACGCGCCCTTGCCTGCCGCCTACGGATTCGACGAATCGCTCGTCGCGTTCGAAGGATTGGGAGACCGCATTCTTCCGCCGGGCGGGCTTTCGGAGCAGAGCAGACAACTGGGGCGGGGGAGCATGCGCGATGTCGCCAAGCATGAAATGACGCAAATCTATGTCGACCGCTCGATCGACTTCATGCGCCGCAACAAGGACAAGAGTTTTTATCTGCACGTCTGGCTCAACGACGTGCATGACCGGTTTTACCCGCAGCCGGAAGCGATGCTGAAGTTCGCGCACTTCGCGGCGAATCCGTACGTGCAGCAGTACTACGCGGTGCTCGACGAGATGGACCGCCAGTTGGGACGGTTGTTCGATGAGATCGACAGCCTGGGCCTCGCCGAAAATACTTTGATCGTGGTGGCGAGCGACAACGGGCCGACGGCCTGGAAGCGCTATTACGACGAAGGATACGCGCCCCCCGGAAAGACCGGCGGGCTGCGCGGGCGCAAGTGGAGCCTTTACGAAGGCGGCATCCGCGAGCCGTTGATCGCGCGCTGGAAGGGTTCCATTCCGGCGGGCCGGGTCAACGGCAAGACCGTCGTCGGGGCGGTCGATCTCTTCCCTACTTTCTGCCGGTTGGCCGGCGTTCCGGCGCCGGATGCCGCCTTCGACGGCGTCGATATGAGTTCCGCCTTCCGCGGAGCGCTGCCCGAGCGGCGCCGCCTGTTGTTTTGGGAGTACGGCCGGCAGCCGAGTTACCTGCGGCCGGGGAATCCGTCGGATGTCAGCCCCAACCTGGCGATCCGAGACGGCAGATGGAAGCTGCTCATGAACGCAGACGGATCGAGCGTCGAGTTGTACGACTTCAAGAACGACTTCGATGAATCGCGGAACGTTGCCGTGAAATACCCGAAAGTAGCGCGGCGCTTGTCGGCCGTGCTGCAGTCGTGGCGGCAATCGCTGCCGCAATTGCAGTAGGAGCGCCGCCATGCGGCCACTGATCGACGCCCATCTCGATATTGCCTGGAACGCGGTTTCCTTCGACCGCGATCAACTCTTGCCGCTTGACGAGTTGCGCCGCCGGGAGTCAGGCATGACCGGCAAATCGCGGGGCAACTGCACGGTGAGCCTGCCCGAAATGCAACGCGCCGGCATACGCATTTGCCTGGCGACGCTGCTCTGCCGCGCGCTACCCGCCGGCTTTTGCGGTTCGGCGGCGGACTCGGGCGCGGTCGATGAGCGCGGACATGGCGCGGTCATCCTCCGCGAAGATCTCGACTACGCGAATCAAACCATTGCCTGCGCCGCGGCTCAGGCGCAACTCGCCTACTACCGCCTGCTCGAAGGGCAAGGGCGTATGCGCACGATTCGCTCGTCCGCCGATCTCGATGCGCATTGGCAGGACGCGGGCGCTCCGTTGGGAATCATCCTCAGCATGGAAGGCTGCGACCCGATCGTCGATCCCGCGCAGGCCGAGTGGTGGTACGCGCAGGGGCTGCGGACGGCTTGCCTGGCGCACTACGGGCCGAGCGCTTACGCGATGGGCACGGGCGGAGACGGCCCGCTGACCGCCGCCGGCCGCGAACTGCTCAAGGAGTTCGACCGGCTCGGTCTGATTCTCGATCTGGTTCACACCGCGGATACGGCCTTCGCGCAGGCGCTCGACGTCTATTCCGGCCCGGTGTTCGTCAGCCACGGCAATTGCCGGGCGCTCGTGCCGCACGACCGCCAGATCAGCGACGACCAGATCCGCGCTGTCGCTGCGCGCCGGGGAGTGATCGGCGCCGTGCTGGACGAATGGATGCTGATACCGGACTATCGCCGGGATGCCGAAGACCGCCCGCGAGCCGCTCTCGAAACGGTTGCGGACCACATCGACCATGTTTGTTCGCTCACCGGCAGTTGCGCTCACGCGGCGATCGGCAGCGACCTGGACGGCGGTTTCGGAACCGAGCAGACGCCGGACGGGCTGGAGACCATCGCCGATCTCCAGCGCATCGCCGAAATCCTTGCCGACCGCGGCTATGCCGACGCCGAGATCGACGCGGTTTTCCACGGCAACTGGCTGCGATTTTTCAGGCAGGCGCTATAGGGCGCGCCGGAGGCTACGCGGCGCCGCGGGCCGCGGCCAAGGCTGCGTCGTAGTCGGGATGCTCGGTCATTTCCGGAACGTACTCGGCATGGACGATCGTGTTGTGCGCGTTGATGACGAACACGGCCCGCGACTCGATGCGCAAGTCTTTGATCATCGTTCCCCAAGCCGCGCCGAAGTCGCCGTCCTTGTAGTCCGACAGCGTCGTCACCTTGTCGACGTCCGCTGCGCCGCACCAGCGCGATTGCGCGAAGGGCAGGTCGCAACTGACGCAATAGACCGAGACGCCCGCGAGATTCGCGGCCTCTTCGTTGAAGCGCTTGATCTGCATGTCGCAGACGGGCGTATCGAGCGACGGAACGACGTTCACGATGCGTACGCCGCCGGTGTCGCCGAGGGTGACCGGCGCCAGGTCGTTGCCCGTCACCGTGAATGCCGGCGCCGCGTCGCCCGGCTTCAACTCGTTTCCCAGGAGTTCCAGGGGATTGCCCTTGAAGGTGGTTGCTCTAGCCATGATTGTGAGGCCTCTTGTGCAGGATGCTCGAAAAGAACCTTCAAGGCTAGCAGTCGAGGCGCGGCAAGGTCAAACCCGGCGGATAACGGGCAGCAAGACTGCTGCGCGAAGAACCTTGACTGAGGAGTCCGTCTCAAAATAAATTCGAAGGTATGGGGTTCGCGCCATGAATCCCGCGCGGCGGCGGCCCGTTTCACCGCCTGCATTTTCATCTTTCCAGGTGAGCGAGCATACGGAGAACCGAATTCCTATGGCCAATTTGACCGAGACCCTCGAATTTCAAGCCGAGACCAGGCAACTGCTCGATTTGATGATCCATTCCTTGTACACCAACAAGGAAATCTTCTTGCGGGAGCTGATCTCGAACGCGTCGGACGCCCTCGACAGGCTTCGCTTCGCGGCGTTGACCGATGCGGCTCTGCTGGAAGAAGGCGAAGAGTTGGAGATTCGCCTCGATGCGGACAAGCAGGCGCGGACTTTGACGGTTCAAGACAACGGCATCGGCATGTCGCGCGAGGAGGTTGTCGCCAACATCGGGTCGATCGCCAAATCGGGCACGCGCGAGACGCTCGACAAGATCAAGGCCGCCCAAGGCGGGGAAGTTCCTCCCGAGTTGATCGGACGCTTCGGCGTCGGTTTCTACTCCGCCTTCATGGCCGCGGACAAGATTACGCTGGAGACCCGGCGCGCGGGAGAGGCAACCGCCACGCGCTGGGAATCAGAGGCCGACGGAACGTACACGCTCGCGGAGGGGAGCCGCTCGAAACGCGGCACGGCCGTCACGCTGCACCTGAAAGCCGCGGACTCCGAAGCCGGCATCGAAGACTTCACCGACGAATGGACGCTGAGCCGCACCGTCAAACGGTATTCCGATTTCATCGCCTACCCGATCCGTCAAAAGGTTCAACGCGAAGAAAAAGAGACGGACGAAAAGGGCATTCTCAAGCCCGACGGCAAGACGACCGTCGTCACCGAAGACAAGACGTTGAACTCGATGAAGCCGATTTGGGCGCGAGCCGCAGGGGACGTTACCGAGGAGGAGCACACGGAGTTCTACAGGCATCTCTCAGGCGATTGGAACGAGCCGTTGCTGCACTTGCGCGTGAAGGCGGAAGGCATCTCGGAATACGAATCGCTGCTGTATATTCCCTCCGAGCCGCAGCACGATCTGCATGTCTGGGGAATGGAATTCGGCTTGCGCATCTATGCCCGCCGCGTTTTGATCATGGAGCGCTGCGAAGAAGCCGTGCCGCGCTATCTGCGTTTCGTTTACGGCGTCGTGGACTCGTCGGACCTGCCGCTGAACATATCCCGGCAGACGCTGCAAGAGAATCGCCACATTGCCCAAATCAACAAGTTTCTGGCGCGGAAAGCGCTGGACGCTCTCGCCGATCTTCAGAAGAACGACGAAGAGAAGTACCTCAAGTTCTGGAAGCATTTCGGGAGCGTGCTCAAGGAAGGCGTCGGGACGGCGTTCGAGCACAAGGAGCGGCTTACCGCGCTCATGCTGTTCGCCTCCTCACATCACCCCGAGAAGCTGACGACATTGAAGGAGTACGTCGAACGTCTGCAAGAAGGGCAGCCGGCGATTTTCTATCTCACCGGGGAGTCCCGGTCGATGGTCGAGAATTCGCCGCTGTTGGAGGCATTTCGCAAGAAGAACTACGAAGTGCTTTATCTGACGGATCCGGTTGACGAGTTGCTCGTGCAGTACCTGACCGAATTCGACGGCAAAAAGTTGCAGTCCGCCGCGAAGGGCGAGCTCGACCTCGGCGACGAAAAAGAAAAGAAACAGTTGGAGGAAGAGCGCAAAGAGCAGGAAAAGAAATACTCGAGTCTTCTGGATTTACTGGGCAAAAAGCTCGAAAGCGGCATCAAGAAAGTGAGGCTTTCGACGCGACTGACGGATTCGCCCGCATGCCTGGCCGGCGATGAGCACGATGTGAGTCCGCAGCTTGAGCGGATGATGCGCATGGCGAATCCCGACGGCCCGAAGCAGAAGCGCATTCTCGAGCTCAACGGAGCGCACGAGATCGTCAGGAAGCTGCACGAGCGTTTCGACAAAGACAAGACGGACCCCGTCATCGACGAATACGCGGAACTGCTCTACGGATATGCGCTGCTGTCAGAAGGCGTGGAACTGCCCGATGCGGTAAAATTCAATCGGGCGCTCGCCGGGTTGATGGCGGAGTCGCTCTGAGCGGATTGCAACCGCCAACATCGGCATGGAAGCCAAGTTCGCCATCGGCAGCGTCGTCCGCCATCTGCGCTTCGATTACCGCGGCGTGATTTACGACGTGGACCCCGTGTTTCTGGGCAGCGATGAATGGTACGAGCAGGTTGCGCGGTCGCGCCCCCCGAAAGACAAACCCTGGTATAAAGTCCTGGTCGATCGCGGGGTTCATGAAACCTATGTCGCCGAGCGGCATCTGGAGCGCGACGACAGCGGCGAGCCGATCGTTCACCGGGCCATCGATTACGTTTTCGAGCGCTTCGAGAACGGAGTGTACGTTCCGCGCGTGCGCGTGAATTGAGAACGTTTTTCCGCGTTCACTCCGGCCGCTCGGTGGCGGCTATTTGCGGGTCGTAAGCGGGGTTCAGACGGTGGCGTATGGGCACGTTTGCTGCGATCCACTGCCGCAGCTTGGCTCGCAATTCCGCCGTCTTTTCCGGTTTTTCGCCGGCCAGGTTGCGCGATTCGCCGATATCGTTTTCGAGGTCGTAAAGCTCGATTCCGGGGGGATCGTAATGCTCGATCAACTTGAAGCGGCCGGAGCGCACCGCGGCCCCGGGCCGTTTGGCCTGCGGGCTGTAGTGCGGGTAATACCAGTAAAGGTCGCGGGCGGGGAAGAAGCCGCCGTCTTCTTCGAGCAGCGGCGTCAGACTGCGCCCCTGCGTTGCGCCCGGACGGGCCCGGCCGCCGGCTAATGCGGCGATCGTGGGGTAGAGATCGGCGAGGTTTACCGGGGTGTCGGACACGGCGCCGGCCCGCGCTCGCCCCGGCAGCGAGACGATCAACGGAACGCGAATGCCTCCCTCGTAGAGGTGCCCCTTGCCTTCGCGGAGAGGCGCGTTGCGGGTCGCGGCCTGCTCCCCGCCGTTGTCGGAGGTAAAAACGACGGCGGTGTCGCCGCGCAGCCCCAGACGTTCCACGGCATCGAGCACGCGGCCGAGACTCTCGTCGACTTTTTCGATCATTGCGGCGTAAACGGCGCTGAATTGGGAATCGTCCTCGCGCAGCTTCCGTTCGTACTTGCGAATCAAGCCGCCGGGAGCTTCCAGCGGCGTATGCACGGCGTAGTGGGTCAGGTAGAGAAAGAACGGCTTTTCGGCGTTGCGCTCGATAAAGCGGACCGCCTCGTCGGTGAGGCGGTCGGTCAAGTATTCTCCGGGCTTGCCTCCCTCGAGCGTGGGAATTGCGGAGTTCCATTCCTTGTCGGGGTTTTTGTAGGGGTAGAAGTGCGTCGGCGGGCTGCCGTGATCGTAACCGGCGACGTTGAGGTCGAAGCCCTGCTTTTCGGGCCAGTACGGCTCGGAGCCGAGATGCCATTTGCCGATGCTCGCGGAGACATAGCCGGCGGGTTGCAAGGCTTCGGCCAGAGTCGTTTCGCGCCGGCGCAGAAACATATAGTCGTCGGGCGGGACGATGCGCCCGTGTTTTTTGTAGCGGTGCCGGAGGATCGCGGTGATGTGCCCGGTAAACCCGACGGAACCGGGCTGCTTGCCGGTCATCAGCGCGGCGCGGCTCGGGGAGCAGACCGGGCAGGCGGAGTAGGCGCCGGTGAAGCGCACGCCCTCTGCGGCCAAGCGGTCGATCCGCGGCGTTTCGTAGAAGGCGCTGCCCTGACAGCCCAGGTCGGCCCAACCCAGGTCGTCGACCAGAAAAAGGACGATGTTCGGAGGCCGCCCGCCTGCCGCGGCCCGTGCGCGCGCCGCTTGGGAACCGGCCGCGGCGAGGCCCAATCCCAGCCTCAAAAACTCGCGCCGGCTGCTTGCCGCGGTCTTGTGTGGCACGCTTGAACCTCCGCCGCAGCCGGCGCTATTTTTTCAGCAGCCAGACTTCGGCTACCTGCGTGCCGCGTCCGTTGCCGCCGCGGCCGGGCTCGCCGCGCCACGTCAAGGTCAAGCCGCCGTCGCCGGTCGCGCTTTGGGGGACGTCGAACTCCAGAGACTCGAAGGGGACAGGGCGTTCGAGCAGCCCGTGAACCTCGGCGCCGTCGGCCTGGAGCTCGATGCGCACTTGCGGGCTGTCTCCGGCGTAAACGACGCGCACCCGGTACTGCGCTTCGGGGTCGAGGCCGTCGTAGCGCAACTGAAGCGGCGCATCGTTCAACGCTTCCGCGTGACGCCACCAAGCCAGCGGCATGTCCATCCATTCGTCGCGGATGGCGAACCCGACGAGCGACGATTCCAGATGGGCCGGGTCATTCTCGTAGCCTTTGCCCCGGACGAGATGCGGCTGGCGGAGCAAATTGCCGAGATCGTCGTAGAAACCGCCCGGTCCGGGGTTCGTGCGGTTGAGAACCGCTTCGATCACGTTCAGCCGGTCTTGCTCGGAAGCGAGCTTGCGGATATTGGCGAACTGTCCGCTCAGCCAGATGCGGTCGTTGAGCGGCATGTCGACGGTGTCGAGATTGGCGCCGCGTCCGACGCGGATCGCCTGGTAGCGGGGAACGCTGAGTTGCGCGCGGATGCTTTGGTACAGCGCTTCGGCGAGCTCGAAGACGCGCGCCCGCCAGTCTTGCGAGATCGGCTGGGCGAGGCCGCGGTCGAGAGCGGCCTGCGCCAGATCAAGCGCAAGCCGCGAGCCGATGACGGGCGCCCGGCGCAAGTGGCTCATGGCTTCGTCTTCGAGCGCGGTTTCGTAGAGCAGGCGGCTGCGGTTGTAGGCGTCGTAGTAGGCGCGGTAGAGACCGTGCTGGAACCTCCAATTCAGCTTGAGTTGCGGCGATGCCGTCTTTTCCATCGACCGGAACCGGGCCAGCGTCGTGTAAACGCCTTCGTTCTGCGCCAGCGGCCCCCGCCAGTTCCGCTCGAGAGCAAGCATTCCCTGCGCCCACGAATCGGCGTAGTCCGGCCCGATAAAGAACCGCGAGTAGTCGCGCAGGATATCGACGACGTTCCGCTCCCGCTCCCAGCCGAGGGCGCTCCAGATGAACTTGTTGACGTCGTCGTGGTTGCCTTCGGAGTATGTCAGAAAGCCGACCGCGTACTCGTCGAGCAGGCGGTAGATGCGCGCCTGATCGACCGGGCGGGGGTTGATGACCTCGCGGGCCTCGGTAACGGCGTAGGCGAGGTCCCAGTCGGGAACCGGATACTGGCAATGCCGGCTGTGCGTGATGTCGGGGTAGCGCCGAATCGGATACTTCTGCGGAATGCGCCGCCGCAACTCCGGCAGGCCGACGCGTTGCTGCGGGCCGAAAACGATGCCGCCCAGCCACTCCGGCTGCTTGTCCATCAAGCCGTAAAATTCTTCCATCCATTCCGCGTTGAAGCTCTGCGGCGACATCCACATTTCGGCGTTCGGATGGTATTTTTTGAGCAGCGCCGTCTGCTGTTCGAGCAAATCGAACAGATGAACGGGCCGGGTGTGGCCGGGGTCGCCTCCGGGGACGAACACGTAGTCGATACGCGGCAGCCGCTTGTAAACCTCTGCCCATTCCTTGAGCGCAAATTCGATGTCTTTGGGGTCGCCGTAGTTTTCATCCAGGGCGGGGTACCAGATCCAGATATCCTGCCCGTATTCATCGCCGATGCGCGACTGCTCAGCCATCATGTCGATCTGCGGCAGCGGGAAATGAGGGCTGTCGGCATCGTCGTCGGAGCGCGGCGGAATGATCTCGATGGCGTTCGCGCCGAAAAGCGCCAGCTCGCGGATGTACTGCTCCCACGTGGCGGCCGTCCAGGCGTCGTAGGAATTCGTCTTCGGGCGGTACCCGAGCTGGTGGCCGCGCAGGCCGGTCTCGGGCGTTGTGCTCAGGTTGAGAGGACGCGGCAGGCGGATGACGCCCGCGCGCATTTCGAGCTTGCGCAGCAAGTGGCCGACCCCGAACAGAACGCCGCGCGGGTCGGCGCCGCCGATGACGACGGCATTATCGCCGGTGCGCATGACGTAGCCCTCGGCGCCGGGCTTGTCGGCGGAGGCGAGATCGCGCGCGAACTCGCCGGCGAACTCCCGCGCCTTGGCGAGAGGACCCACGGCGATGGCCGGCGCGCCGTCGGACGGCCACGATTGCCCTACGGGCAGGCGCACGGCGGTGCGCTTTTCGACCTCTTCGACGAGGGACCGGACGGCCTTGTTCGCGGCGCCGTCGAGCGATGCGGGCGCGACCACGACGGCTTGCGTCAGGTCGAGAGCCGCCAGCGGCAGCGCAAAGAGAATGGCAGGAATCGATTGGGCGGCTATTTGTCTGATTTTCACGTTGTGTCCTGTATGCGGGTGCGGGAGTTGCTCATGCCGATTGCATCATTTCATCCCAAGTCACTTCGCGCCGGGCATCCATGGCCATGCGTCCGAGGATGGCGGTCAGGGTGCTTTCGGCGCCGCGCACGATCGTGTTCTCAGGCTTGCTTTCGGCGATGCGCTTGACGAAAGACTCCAGCGCGTCCGTGGTGACATTGCGGGGAGACGCCTCCTCGAACGACTTGTCCCGGTCGATGTAGTGCTTCCAATACTCCGAGGCGGTCTCGATGACGCCCGTCTCGCCGAAATACTGTTCGTGTACGTGACGATAGAACGAAGGCGCCAGGGTGGTTCCGATGAGCGCTCCCTGCACGCCGTTCGCGAACAGGAACGACACGTTGCCGTGGTCGCGCATATCGCCGATCTTTCTGTAGTTACGGCCGCCGGCGCCGACAGCGGACGCGGGCCGGTTGCCGACGAACCAGTTCATCACGTCAATCAGGTGTACGTTATTCTCGACGATCAGGTCTCCCGACAGATCGTTCCAGACGTGCCAGCCCCGAATTTTTTCATCCGTGGTTTTCGGTTCCGTGACCTGCGGCCTCTGGTTCCAACTCGAGCTCTTGATGAAGTGCAGATGCGCCAGGCGGATGGCGCCGATCGCGCCGGAGTCGAGCAACGCCTTGGCCTTGTGATAGACCTGTCCGTAGCGCCGTTGAAATCCGATCGTGAGGTTCAGCTTGCGGTCGGCCGAGTCGGCAATCTTCATCATGCGCTTGCAGCCGGCGACATCGGGCATCGCGGGTTTTTCGATGTAAACGTGCTTGCCTGCGCGGACGGCGGCTTCGAGATGATCCGCATGCATGAAAACGGGCGTGGCGACGATCACGGCATCGACGTCCGACGCCAGGACGCTTTCCATGCTGCCGTTCATGGCCGGCTTGGCGCCCCGCTCCTCGGCTTCGGCGCGGGCCTGCCGCATGCGTTCGGAACGGAGGTCGCACACCGCGCTGAGCCGGGCCTCGGTATGGCTGACGAGATCGCGCATCAGGTTGCGGCCGCGGCCACCGCAACCGATGAGGGCTACGGAAACCGCCGAATTCGCCCGAGTGGATTGCGCGGTCGCGGCCGTTGCCGTTGCCGCGGCAAGCAGCGTCCGCCGGGATAGTTTGCTCCGCATGTTCATCGAGGGGTCTCCCTTCAGTTAGTCGATTTCGCCGGATGCCCGCAGAAGGGTCTCTTGCAAGATCAGTTCGTGATCGTAAGAATCCTTGAGCGGGCGGTCTTCCAGGATGGCTGAGGCCAACTCGTTCATGTCGCCGATATAGCGCGGCTGCGGCGGCAACTCGATCTGCTGCCAACCGGCCCGGTAGGGTCCGCGCGCTGCTCGCATAAAGACTTTCATGACGGGCGCGGGCTCCATCGGCTGGATAAAAAACGTACCGTCCGTGCCGATGACCTCGAAAGAGCGGTGGCCGCCGCTGCCGCCCATCTTGGCGGAACTGACGAGGATCGCCAGCGCCTTTTCGTATTCGAGCACGGCAAGGGTGTTGTCTTTCAGGTCGTCCGGCTCACCGGTGTCGTGGCGCAGCCAACGGTTGACCTTGCGGGGCTTGCCCAGGAAGGCGACGACGCGGTCGACGACGTGGCCGCCGAGCTCGAACATCGAGCCGCCGGGATAACGGGCCTCGACTGCGCGCTGCTCGGGGCCGCGGTCGGAATTGATCGTGGCGCGGATCATGAAGACTTCGCCGAGCCAACCCTTGCGGTAGGCGTCGAGCGCGGCTTGAACGCCCTGGTGAAAGCGCCACATATAGCCGAGTTGTATCTTCTTGCCGCGCTTGCGGGCAAGCTCGACGAGAGCGCGGAACGGTTCGAGCTCGTTCGTAGGCGGTTTTTCCAGGTGCAGGTGCTTGCCCGCCTCGATGATTTTCGTTCCCCAGGGGATGGCGTCGCGGACTTCGCCCTCGAAAACGATGAGGTCGAGCGTAGGGTCGCCGAGCAAGGCGTCCATCGAAACCCAGCGCGGAGCGCGATCCCATTGCCAACCGGCGATGAACGCCTCGCGCGTGGCTCGGTCGGGCTCGCAGAACGAGACGACCTCGTATTTGGGGCTGGCGAACATCGCCTGCAGCTTGCCCCTGAGGTGGCCGTGCTGGACCCCGAGAATGCCCGTCCGCACCTTGCCCGCGGCGCCGGCGGCCGACGCCGGGAGCGCTGCGGATGCGGCCAGGAAAGTGCGGCGGGTCATAAGCTCCTCCTGTCAACGGGCGATCAACTGCGACAGATAGGCGGCGCTTTTGCGGACCGCCTCATCGACCGTCATCACGCCTTCGAAAGCCTGATGCACGGTAACGTAGCCTTCGTAGCCGATGGCGCGCAACGCGGCGAAAACTCTCTCGAACTCGACTCCGCCGTCTTCCCATAAACCGATGTGGTCAACCCGCACCGGGCCGCGTTTCCAGGTGTTGACCGCGGTCTCGCCCGCGGGATTCAAGCGATGGTTCTGGACATATACGTTGAAAATCCAGGGGCGCACCTTTTCGATCGCTGCGCGGCCGTAGGGTTCGTCTGCAATCATCCAGTTGGCGGGTTCGTAGATGATGCCGAAATTCTCCCGGTCGATTTTTTTGAGGACATCGACTGAGCCGTCCACGGTTTCGAAAATACTGGCGTCGTGAGCTTGATGGGCGAGGCGGATGCTGCGTTCTTGCGCTTCATCGCAAGAGCGCTGCGCCCAGGCGATATCCTCCTCTTTTTTCATGCAGACGCGGATGAGATCGGCGCCGAAGACCGCGGCCAGATCGAGGTAAGGCGTGATGTTGCGCAGGCATTGCGGACCATCGTCGTTGTTCATCGGGATGGCGAAATCGCCCGTGACCATCGAGACGGCGAGTCCGGCGGCGCGGATCTTGGCGGCGTACTCGCTGACGGTTTCCGCGGGCGAGTGCGTGCCCGCGGTCGATGCGCGCATGCACAGGGCGCGGTACCCGTTGCTCTTGGCCGTGTCGATCAACTCGTCGATCGTCATCGACGATTCTTTCTTGTTGCTGAAGCTCTCGGCGACGCGCACCGACATGGCAAGCTTCATGCGCACGGGGGAGGGTTCCGGTTCGGGTTCGGGTTGACTGCTGCATGCGCCGACTCCGGCGGCGGCGCACAGCCCGAAAAAATGCCGGCGATTCATAGTCGTTCCTTCATTCCGTTCCAAGCCGTTTCTCTTCAAGCCAGCATTTTCCGCACGACCTTGCCGGCGACGTCCGTCAGCCGGAAGTCGCGGCCCATGTGCCGGTAGGTGAGGCGCTTGTGGTCGAGGCCCATCGCGTGCAGCACGGTCGCCTGCAGATCGTGGACGTGAACGGGGTCTTCGACCGCCCGCAGCGCCAATTCGTCGGTTTTGCCGATGACCTGCCCGCCTTTGACGCCGCCGCCGGCCAGCCACATCGAAAACCCATTCGGGTGATGGTCGCGGCCGACCTTGTCGCCGACGTGCTTGAGTTGCCCCAGCGAGGTGCGTCCGAACTCGCCGCCCCACACGACCAGCGTCTCGTCCAGCAAGCCGCGTTCCTTAAGGTCTGCGATCAGCGCCGTGACCGGGCGGTCAGTGATGTCGCAGTTCTTCTTGAGTCCCTCGTCCAGATTCGTATGATCGTCCCAGGAAGCATGGATCAGCAACACGATGCGCACGCCTTTTTCGACGAGCCTTCGCGCCAGCAGACAGTTCGACCCGTAAGCGGCGGTCGGCTCCCGGCGGGCGCCGTATGCTTCCAGCACAGTCTCCGACTCATCGGAAAAATCGAGCAGATCCGGCGCGGCCGCCTGCATGCGGAAAGCCAATTCGTAGCCGGCGATGCGGTCGGCGATTTGCCGGTCTCCGGTGAGTTCCAGATTTTCTTCGTTCAGCTTGCGCAGCGTGTCCAGGCTCAGGCGTTGCGCTTGCCGGGTCACTCCCTTGGGGTTCGACAAATAGAGGATCGGGTCGCCCGACTTGCGGAAAGGCACGCCGGCGTGGGTTGACGGCAGGAAACCGCTGGAAAAATTCGAGGCGCCGCCGCTCGCTCCCCGTCCCGAGCTCAATACGACGAAACCGGGCAGGTTTTGCGATTCGCTGCCCAAGCCGTAGGTCAGCCACGAGCCGATTGTCGGACGGCCGACCAGCGGGCTGCCGCTCATCAACAGCGACTGCCCCGGATGGTGGTTCACCTGATCGCTCTGCAGCGAGCGCACCAGGCAGATGTCGTCGGCGATCGTTTGCAGCCGCGGCAGATAATCGCTGATAGCCATGCCGCTTTGGCCGCACCGCGTGAAACGGCGCGGACTCGCCAATACCTTGGCCGTCGGCTTGATGAACGCGAGCTGCATTTCTTTCGTCAGCGAAGGGGGCAACGGCCGGCCGTGCCATTTTTCGAGGCCGGGCTTGGGATCGAAAAGATCCATCTGACTCGGAGCCCCGGCCATGAAAAGAAAGATCAGATTCTTTGCCTTCGGCGCGAAGTGCGGCGGGCGGGGCGCGAGTGGGTTGTTGCCGACTGCCGCCGACCGCCCTTCACGGCCCATGAGGTGCGCCAAGGCGGCCGAGCAGGCCCCGCCGGCGCAAGCATCCAGGAAATGCCGCCTCGTGCGGATGTTCCGGTACTGTTCGAAAGTCATCTTCGGTCACTCACGGGTAAGAAATTCATCGAGGTTCAAAAGGATGCGGCCGATGCCGACCCAGGCGGCGGCTTCGCCGGTGTCGATGCCGTCGAGCGCCGCCGGAAACCATGCTTTGGCCATCGCCGGGTCGGCTTCGAGCAACTTTCGCTGGTGGACGAAATAGCCCAACATTTCTTCCCGCTCGCTCACGCGGGGCGCCCGCGCCAGGCAAAGTTTATAGGCATGGTCGAGACGTTCTGCGAACGCGCCGGCGGGGGCTTCAGTCAAAATCCGCAGGGCCAGTCCCTGAGCGATTTCCCAGAACACCGGATCGTTCAACAGATTCAGCGCTTGCAGCGGCGTATTCGAGCGCCCGCGCGTACAGGAGGCGACATTGCGCTCGCCAAGATCGAAGTTGGCCAGAAACGGGTACGGCGCAGTGCGCTGATAGTGGATGTAGAGGCCGCGGCGGTAGCGGTCGCCGCCCGCGCTCTCGTTCCATTTCACCGAGCCGGCATAGGCCAACTCGGCCACGCCGGCCGGCTGCGGCGGCCGGACGCTCCTGCCGCCGACGCGCGTATCCAGCAGCCCCGAGACGGCGAGCGCCGCATCCCGCAGGCTCTCGGCAGGCAGGCGCAAGCGCGTCTGGCGGGCGAGCAAACGGTTGCCCGGATCCTTGGCGGTTAACTCCGGACGGACATTCGACGACTGGCGGTACACGGCCGAGGTAACGATCAGGCGGTGAATGCGCTTCAGACTCCAACCCGAGTCGATAAGCTCCGACGCCAGCCAATCGAGCAGGTCGGGATGGCTGGGCTTTTCGCCCTGGAAGCCGAAGTCGTTCGCCGTCGCTACCAGGCCGGAGCCGAAGTATTCCTGCCAGATGCGGTTGACCGCGACTCTTGCCGTCAAGGGATTCTCGGGCGAGGCGATCCAGCGGGCGAGATCGAGCCGCGTCGGCTGCGCTCCCGCGTAGCGCAGAGGAGGCAGCGCCGCAAGCGCTCCGGGGACAACCGGCTCGCCGGGCGCGTCCCATTCGCCGCGCTCGTGAAGGTGTGTCCGGCGGGGCTCCCGCGCTGCTTCGATGACGCGCGCGCGGCTCACGTCGGGAAAGGAATCCACGGCGGCGTTCAGTTCCTTTGCTGCGTCCCGGAACCCTGTCGCGGCATACTCTTCCTTGCCGGTCACGCGGCTGTAGTTGCGCAGAAACCACTCCGTAACAACATAGTCGTCGCGTTCGCTGCGCCGTTCGGGCGGCGTGCGCAGGATGCGTTGGCCGTTGTCGAGATAGAGGCCGATGATGTCCCAACTCGTATCCCACTGGTGCTCCACGCCGGGGTTGTCGGCGGCCCAGAGCATTTTGGCCTCCCAGGGCCGCTGCAACTCGCGCACTTTGTATTTCTTGTAGATTGCGGCAATCTTGGCGTCAAGCTCGGGCTTGGCCCGCAGATAAGGTCCGATTTCGCCCGGCAGCGGCGCGTCGATGTTGACTTCGTCCAGTTCGTTGAAAAAGGCGAAAAGGCGATAGTAATCGCTTTGCGGGATCGGATCGAATTTGTGGTCGTGGCAGCGCGCGCACTCGACCGACAGGCCCAGCCAGACCGTGGCGACCGTATTGGTGCGGTCAACCACTTCCTCGAAGCGGAACTGCTCGATAGCGACGCCGCCCTCTCGATTTTTCAGGGTATTGCGGTAGAAACCGGTAGCCACGCGCTGTTCGACGGATGCGTCGGGAAGAAGGTCTCCGGCGAGTTGCTCGAGCGTGAAGCGGTCGAACGGCATGTCGGCGTTGAGCGCGTCGATGACCCAGTGCCGGTAGCGCCAGGCATGAGGGCGCGCCAAGTCTTTCTCGTAGCCGTCCGAATCCGCATAGCGCACCTGGTCGAGCCAGGGGGCGGCCCAGCGTTCGCCGAAGTGTTCCGATTGCAGCAGCCGGTCGACGAATTGCTCGTAGCCGGCGGCCGTTTCGGCGCCGTCCGCCGCGGGAGGGAGCCCCGTCAAATCGAGCGACGCGCGGCGCAGCAAAGTATGCGCGGGGGCTGCGGGAGACGGTTGGATGCCTTCGCGCTCCAACCGCGCCAACACGAAAGCGTCGATCGGATTGCGCGGCCAATCGTTCTGCTGCGTCTGCGGCACGGCCGGGCGGCGGTTGGGGCGGAAAGCCCAGTGCCCGCTGCGGGGCGGCGCCGCGATCTGCGCGTCGGACTCCCACTTCGCGCCCTGGTCGATCCATTCCCGGAACAGTTCGACCTGCTCGCGCGGCAGCGGCCGGCCGGGCGGCATGCGTTGCAAGCCGTCGAGGCCGTCGAGTCGTTTCATCAGCAAGCTTTGGGCGCTGCGGCCCGGCTCGATCGCCGGACCGGACTTGCCGCCGTTCATTGCATCTTCCCGGCGGTCGAGCCGCAGACCGTTTTGCTGCAACGCGGGTCCGTGACACGCCATGCAATCCCGCGCGAGGATCGGTTCGATGTCTTCGGCGAACGACACTTCGCCTTGAGCGGCTGCCGGCGCAGCCGAAACGAGCAGACACAGCAGGATCCGGCGGAGTTTCACAAGCGCCTCGTTCGTTCGATCTCGTTCATGCGGCGGCGCAGCGCCCGGTCGAGCCGCTCGACGGCCTTGCGCACTTGCGGCCGCGGGTCGTCTATCAGATTGCGCCGCTCTCCGGGATCGCTGCTCAAATGATAGAGCTCGTCCATGCCCTCTCTGCTGTCGCGCACGAGCTTCCATTGCCGCGTGCGCCACATGCGTTGATCCGCCTTCTCGACGTGTTTCTGGTCGTACTCGGCGTAGAACGCCGTTCGCCACGGGATGCGTTTTTGCTCCAGCAGCGGCAGAAAGTTCTTGCCGCGGATGAGTATGTCTTCCGGCAATGCCGCGTCCGCCATGGCCAACAGCGTCGGAAACCAGTCGATATTCAGCACGACCGCATCGACCGTCAGCCCCGCGCCCAGGCGCCTCGGCCAGCGAACCGCCGCCGGAACGCGCAAAGAGTGGTCGTACATGTTGGCGCGCGGGCCTCGGTTGTCGGTCAGCAGCCAACGCCCGTTGCCTTTGTGCCAGAGCCCGTGATGGCTCAGATTGTAGCCGTGATCGCTGCTGAAGACGACGATCGTGTCCTCTGCCAAGCCCGTCTCGTCGAGAGCGTCGAGGATGCGGCCCACGTTGCGGTCGACGCTCGCGACCGCCGCGAGGTATTCGCGCATCATGCGCTTGGCCCGCGCAACGTCGAGCTTGGGGTAGTCGCCTTGGGGCAGTATCGGGTCGAGAGCGCGGAACGGCCTCCAGTCCGCAGCGCTCAACGGCAGCCAGGTGCGGTCGCCGTCGGGCGTTCTGTTCGCGGTGTTGGCGTGCGGCGCCCAATAGTGAACGTTGACCAGGAAAGGACGTTTCCCGTCCCGCGCCCGAATGAAGCGAACCGCCTCGTCCGTCAGAATGTCGGGCGTGTAGCCGCGAACGACTTTGCTCTCTCCGGCGGATTCGACCGTGGGATCCTTGGAAATCCCCGCTCCGTTGCGAAAGCCGTAAAACCGGTCGTAGCCGTTCCGGGTGGGCAGATATTTATCGCGAACTCCGAGATGCCACTTGCCTATGAATAACGTCTCGTAGCCCGCCGCCTGCAATATCTTCGGCCACGTCGGAACCGCGGGGTCGAGGCCGTTGTCGGGTTCCGCGCCCGGATTGAGATAATCGGTGATGCCCAACTCGCTGCCGTAACGGCCGGTCATCAAGCCCGCCCGCGACGGGCTGCAAACCGGGGTTGTGGTGAAGGCGTTGGCAAGCGCCGCGCCTTCGCTGTAGAGGCGGTCGATGTTCGGCGTGCGCGCCTGGGCGTTGCCCAAGGCGCCGATGGTCCAGGCGGCCTGATCGTCGGCGTATAGAAAGACGATGTTCGGCCGCGGGACAGCCGTTCCTGCTATCGCCGCGCCCAGCAACACAAGACGGAGCCGGCGCTTCACGGGTAACGCTCACTATTGTACGACAAGGGGCCTCAAATTGAAACCGAATCCGTCAATAGTGAAATGCGGTTTCATTTATTTTCGATACCGCTCTCCGTTAAAACTCCGCAAGCGCTTTTTTGGCGAGGGCGGCCGCTTGCGGATAACTGCCGGCGGCGGCCGCCCGGTAGTGTCGGCGCGCCGCCTCGGCATCGCCGGCCGCTTTGTAGAGTCCGGCGAGATTGTAGTGAACGGCGCCGAGTCCGGGATCGATTTCGAGCGCCTTTTCGTAGATTGCCGCCGCTTCGTCGAAGCGGCGGAGAGACACGAGAACCGCGCCGAGGTTGCCGTAGGCGTCGGCATAGCGAGGGTCGACGCCGATAGCGTTGCGGAGTTGCCGCTCGGCCTCATCCACTTCGCCCTTGTTGGCCAGCGCGACGGCAAGATTGTTGTATGAGGGGCCGTGGCCGGGGTCCGCGCGGATGGCCTTGCGGTAGCAGGCGACGGCGTTTTCCAGATCTCCCTTGAGATTCCAGGCCACCCCCAGGTTGTGCAGGATGAAAACGGACGACGGCGATTCGGCTGCCGCTATTTGGAAGTGCTCGACGGCCCGGTCGACTTGACCGGACTGCAAATAGCGATAGCCGAGGTCGATGCGCCTGGGCAGATCGCCCGGGGCGACTTCGAGTTGCTTCCTGAGCCCGGCAATTTGCGCCGCAACTTCTTTCGTCTGGAATTTCTCGGCCAGAATTGCGCGGTCGGCGGCTGTCGCCGGCAGCGCCTGAAGCCATAGATCGCCCATCTCCTGAGAGGTCTTCCAGCCGTAGGTCACGCGCTCGGGCGGCCGGCTCGGGTTGCGCGGGTTGTCGGCGGAGTTGTCGTAATGAAAGCGCGTGAACAGCACGCTGCCTTTGGGCAGGAACACCGGTTGCTTGTAGCGGTATTCGTCCTGCCAGTCGAAGCTCCAATCGTCGATGCGCAACAGCGGTTGCCGCGACCCGCCGGGCAACTCGGCCCAGGCCGCGACCGACTTGCCGAGATAATGGGCGTGGGCGTACACGTTCAGCACCTCGACATCGACGGGCAGCACGAAAGAGTCCTCCGTCCGATAGTTTTCGTCGCCGGCCGGGATGTCGATCGTGTTTTTTCCCAGCCTCAGAATGAAAGGCTTGCGGGACGGCGCGCGGTCGGTGAAATAGAGTCCCAGCGCCGCCCGGATCGTTTCCGGCTTGCCGGTCGGAACCATGTGCAGCTCGATCACCAGGTCCGTCCCGGGCTCCAACGTCCAGGCCATGTCCGGCGAACGGAGAACCGGTTGTTTGCCCGGCGTCCAACCGATCCAGTGCCCTTCGGGATCGAACACGGCGTCAAGCGCCATGCCGCCGGCGAACCCCGCTCCGTCGGTTAACGCATCTTGCGCCCGCGAGCGCCCGGAGCGGTCGAGCAGCATTCGCGCGTGATGCGTCAGGCTGGCGTTGCCGGGCCGGAATTCGAATCCGCGCACGAAACGGCGCTTGGCGACCGGGATGGGGATCACGAAGTTGTGGAAAATGTCGGGGCCGTCGGCGGGCACGGGAAACGCTTCGGGCATGGCGACGATGAGGTCGGGCGGGCCGAGCCGCCAGCCCGCGGTCCAGACCGGCTGCGGCGGCAGGTCGGCCGGGTCGCCTGCGGGCAGGTCGCCGGCGAGCCAGGCGAGAAGGGTCCGGCGCTGCGCGGGCGTCAAGCTGCGGTCGCCGGCGAATTCGCCGTGTCCCGCCGCCGGCGGCCAGGGCGGCATATAGCCGCTGCGCACAACGGCCTGGATGGACTTCGCCCGCTTGGCGACGTCCCCATAGCTCAGCAACGGGAACGGGCCGGCCTCGCCGGGGCGGTGGCAGCCGGCGCAGCGATTCCAGACGATGGGCGCGATGTCTCGGTTGAACGTCGGCGCGGCGGCGGCCGGCGGCGCGGCAAGAGCCAAGGCTGCAAGCGGAAAGCCGGCGCAAAGGCCCTTCACGGCCATAATCCCAAGCAAGGCCCGAGCGCCAAGTCCATCGGCGGATTTGCGAGGCGGCAGCGGCATGGATAGCGGGGCGAAGGGCAATTCCGGGGGACTACTCCCGAGTCATGAATTCGTCCAGATTGAGGACGGCGCGGCTGAGCCGCGCCCACGCTTCGCGGTCGGAGCGGTTGCGCATGCGCTCCCAGAAAGTTTGCGCGCGGTCGCGCTCGGCAGGGCTTGGGGCGCGGCCGAGGGCGAGCCGCATCAGGCGGCTATAACGTTCGCCGAACGATTCCCCCGCTGCGGTCGTCACGCGGTGCGCCAGGGCTTCGGCCGCTTCGACAAAAACTTCGTCGTTGAGCAGATTCAGCGCCTGGAGCGGCGTATTGGAGCGTTCGCGGCGGGAAACGCTGACCAAGGTCGAAGGCGCATCGAAGTTGACCAGCATGGGGTAGGGCGAAGTGCGCCGGAAGAAAACGTACAAGCCGCGGCGGTAGCGTTCGGGACCCCGCTCGGCGTTCCAGGTTTTCTTGGCGTAGCTCAACTCGGAGATGCCGGCAGGTTGCGGAGGAAAGACGCTTTTGCCGCCGATCTTGGGGTAGAGCAGGCCGCTGACCGCCAAGGCGTTGTCGCGGAGCAACTCGGCGGGGAGCCGCAGGCGGTTTTGCCGCGCCAGCCAGGCGTTGCGCGGGTCGCGTTCGTCGAGTTCGGGGCGCGCGCGCGACGATTGGCGGTACGTTGCGGAGGTGACGATCAGCCGGATCATTGCCTTGCGGCTCCAATCCAGGCGCACGAATTCCGTTGCCAACCAATCCAGCAGCGCGGGGTGGGAGGGCGGCTCGCCTTGCGCGCCGAAATTCTCGGCGGTTGAGACGAGGCCGCGCCCGAAGAGCTCTTGCCAAATGCGGTTGACCGCGACGCGGGCGGTGAGCGGGTTGCGCTCCGAGGCGATCCATTCGGCGAAGCGCAGCCGGGCGGGTTTCGATGAGTTGCCGATTTGCGGCAGAACCGCCGGCGCCGCCGGGCCGACTTCCAGGCCCGGAGCGCGGTAGTCGCCGCGCAGGGCGATATGCGTCGGGACGGGTTCGTTGCGCTCGACCATGGCGTAGGCGAGGGCGCGCTCGGGCAGGGCGGCAACGAGCTCGGCGAGCGCCTTGCGGGTTTTCTCGATGCGGTTTTTGACGGCCTCGTCTTTTTGGAAGTCCGGACCGCCGCCGCGCAGGAACCAATCCGTGACCTTGTCGCGCTCGATTGCAGTGAGCGCGTCCGGCGGCGCGCGCATCAGCCAGTCGGCGCGGTCGTTGGCGGCCCGCCATTCGGTGACGGAGTGGTCCCAGTCGGTGCGGGCGCCCGGATTGTCCATCGCTTCGATGATCCGCGTTCGCCACTCGGCCTGAAGCGCCGGGATGCCGTTCTCTGCGAGGAGGCGTTCCCGTTCGGCGCGGTAGGCGGGGTAAGCGCGCAGGTAGGGACCGAGCTCGCCCGGCAGGGGCGCCTCGATGTCGCGTTCCACCGAGTTGTTGAAGAAGGCGAAAAGCTCGTAGAACTCTTTCTGTGAAATCGGATCGTATTTGTGATCGTGGCATTGGGCGCAGCCGACGGTCAGCCCCAGCCAGGCGTTCGCCGCGGCGCTAACGCGGTCGATGGTTTCCTCGAAACGCTTTTCGGCATTGGGCACTCCGGCCTCGCGGTTTTTGATGCCGTTGCGCAGAAAGCCGGTGGCGACGCGCTGCTCGACGGAGGCGCCCGGCAGCAGGTCGCCCGCGAGTTGTTCGATGCTGAAGCGGTCGAAGGGCATGTCGCGGTTGATCGCTTCGATGACCCATTGCCGCCAGCGCCAGGCATGAGGGCGGTGGGGGTCGCGTTCGTAGCCGTCGCTGTCGGCATAGCGCGCGAGGTCGAGCCAGGGGAGCGCCCAGCGTTCGCCGAAATGCGGGGAGTCGAGCAACCGTTCGACCGTTTTCTCGTAGATTTGCGGGTCGCTGCCATGCACGTACGCGCCGCTCTGCTGCGGGTTCGGCGGCAGCCCGATGAGGTCGAAATACAGGCGGCGAACGAGCGTATGCCTGTCGGCTTCGGGCGAGGGTTCGACGCCTTCGGCCTCGAGCTTGGCTTGAATGAAGCGGTCGATCGGGTTGCGCGGGGACGTCCGGCCGGCGAGCGCCGGGAGTTGGGGGCGCTCGGGACGGCGGAATGCCCAGTGGGTTCGCGCTGAGCCGGCGGCCGCGGATTTGCGGGGGGCGGCGGGCCAAGCGGCGCCCGAGGCGATCCACTCGCGCAGAACGGCGATCTCGCCCGGGGCCAGCGGGGCGCCCTCCGGCGGCATTCTGAAACCCGGCTTGCCGGCGGCGACGCGCGCGATGAGTTGCGAGGCGTCCGGATCGCCCGGCGCGATCACGGGCCCCGCATAGCCGCCCTTGAGCGCCGCCGCGCGGTCGTCGAGGCGCAGGCCGTTCATTTGCTGCGCCGAGCCATGGCAGGCGTAACAGCGGGCGTGGAAAATCGGCTCGATGTCGCGGAAAAAATCGACGGCCGGATAAGCGGGGAACGCCGCCAACAGCCCGCAACCGGCGAGCAGCCAGGGTCTCATGCCGCCATTATAGACAGCGGCCCGCCAAGGAAGGGCCGATGAGCCGGCGGACATTTGCGGATTTGGAGTGCGCGGCCAACAAGCGCCGCGCGAGGCGGGGTAAAATGGCAATCCGCGATGCAACACAAGGTGACTTTTCTGAACGCTGCGGTTCTGACCCTGGTATTCGTTGCCGCGGCGACGGCTCAATCGGCAGCGATCGAACAACTGCGTTTGGACGCGCAACAGGGAGACGCCGACGCTCAACTCAGCCTTGGAGGGATGTATTTCTGGGGCGAAGACGTCCCCCAGGACTACCGGGAAGCGTTGAAATGGTGCCGTCTAGCTGCAGATCAGGGACACGCCACGGCCCAATTCAACCTGGGGGTGATGTATGACAAGGGCGAAGGCGTTCCCCAGGACTACCGGGAAGCGTTGAAGTGGTATCGCCTAGCCGCAGATCAGGGACACGCCAAGGCCCAATTCAACCTGGGGCTGATGTATGACAATGGCGAAGGCGTCCCCCAGGACTACCGGGAAGCGGCCAAGTGGTACCGTCTAGCCGCAGATCAGGGAAACGCCACCGCTCAGTCCAACCTGGGGCTGATGTATGCCAACGGCGAAGGCGTTCCCCAGGACTACCGGGAAGCGTTGAAGTGGTACCGTCTAGCCGCAGATCAGGGACACGCCGACGCTCAAGTCAACCTTGGAGTGAGGTATGCCAGGGGCGAAGGCGTCCCCCAGGACTACCGGGAAGCGGCCAAGTGGTACCGTCTAGCTGCAGATCAGGGAGACTCCGGCGCCCAAAATTCCCTTGGGGTGATGTATGACACTGGCCGAGGCGTTCCCCAGGACTACCGGGAAGCGGTCAAATGGTACCGCCTAGCCGCAGATCAGGGACACGCCAGCGCTCAACGCAACCTTGGAGTGATGTATTACGAGGGCGAAGGCGTCCCCCAGGACTACCGGGAAGCGGCCAAGTGGTTCCGTCTAGCCGCAGATCAGGGAGACTCCAGCGCCCAAAATTCCCTTGGGGTGATGTATGACACTGGCCGAGGCGTTCCCCAGGACTACCGGGAAGCGGCCAAGTGGTTCCGCCTAGCCGCAGATCAGGGAACCGCTGCGGCCCAATTCAACCTGGGGATGATGTATGACGAGGGCCAAGGCGTCCCCCAAGACTACCGGGAAGCGCTGAAATGGTACCGTCTAGCCGCAGGTCAGGGAAACGCCAAGGCCCAATTCAACCTGGGGATGATGTATGACGAGGGCCAAGGCGTCCCCCAAGACTACCGGGAAGCGGCCAAGTGGTACCGTCTAGCCGCAGATCAGGGACACGCCACGGCCCAATTCAACCTGGGGGTGATGTATGGCAAGGGCGAAGGCGTTCCCCAGGACTACCGGGAAGCGTTGAAATGGTACCGTCTAGCCGCAGGTCAGGGACACGCCAAGGCCCAATTCAACCTGGGGCTGATGTATGACAAGGGCCTAGGCGTTCCCCAGGACTACGTTCAAGCTCACAAGTGGGTTAACTTGGCGGCATCACAGGCTGCAGGGGAAAAAGCGAAAGACTATCGCTCGACGAGAGACACAGTGGCGGAGAAGATGGCCCCTTCGCAAATCGCCGAAGCCCAGCAGTTGGCGCGGGAATGGCGCCCGAAGACTTGGGAGCAACTGAAAATCAAATAGACCCGCCGGAGAAGCTCGGTCATGCGCCCGCGACGGCCCGCAACCGGCGAGCAGCCAAGGTCTCATGCCGCCATTATAGACAGCGGCCCGTTAGGAAGGTCCACTGAGCCGGCGGACATTTGCGGATTTGGAGTGCGCGGCCAACAAGCGCCGCGCGAGGCGGGGTAAAATGACAATCCGCGATGCAAAACAAGGCGACTCTTCTGAATGCTGCGGTTCTGGTCCTGGCATTCGTTGCCGCACTCGTAGTTTTCCATGCGCGCGGCGAGCTCGTCGTGAATGCTGCGATTCTGGTCCTGGCATCCGTTGCCGCGGCGACGGCTCAATCGGCAGCGATCAAACAACTGCGTTTGGATGCGCAACAGGGAGACGCCGCGGCCCAATCTTTACTTGGATGGGTGTATGAAAATGGCCAAGGCGTTCCCCAGGACGACCGGGAAGCGGCCAAGTGGTATCGCCTAGCCGCAGAGCAGGGAGACGCCGACGCTCAGTCCAACCTAGGGCTGATGTATGCCAAGGGCCAAGGCGTTCCCCAAGACTACCGGGAAGCGTTGAAGTGGTTCCGTCTAGCCGCAGATCAGGGACACGCCGTGGCCCAATTCAACCTTGGGTTGATGTATGCCAATGGCAAAGACGTTCCCCAGGACTACCGGGAAGCGGCCAAGTGGTTCCGTCTAGCCGCAGAGCAGGGAGACGCCGACGCCCAATCCAACCTTGGATGGATGTATCGCTGGGGCAAAGGCGTTCCCCAGGACGACCGGGAAGCGGCCAAGTGGTATCGCCTAGCCGCAGAGCAGGGAAACGCCGCCGCTCAATTCAACCTGGGGCTGATGTATGCCAAGGGCCAAGGCGTCCCCCGGGACGACCGGGAAGCGGCCAAGTGGTACCGTCTAGCTGCAGAGCAGGGATACGCCACGGCCCAATTCAGCTTGGGGGTGATGTATCACGAGGGCGAAGGCGTTCCCCAGGACTACCAGGAAGCGCTGAAGTGGTATCGTCTAGCCGCAGAGCAGGGAAACGCCGCCGCTCAGTCCAACCTAGGGCTGATGTATGCCAAGGGCCAAGGCGTTCCCCAAGACGACCGGGAAGCGTTGAAGTGGTACCGTCTAGCCGCAGAGCAGGGAAACGCCGCCGCTCAAGTCAACCTGGGGCTGATGTATGCCAAGGGCCAAGGCGTTCCCAAAGACGACCGGGAAGCGTTGAAGTGGTTCCGTCTAGCCGCAGAACAGGGAAACGCCGACGCTCAGTCCAACCTTGGGCTGATGTATTTCCAGGGCCAAGGCGTTCCCCAAGACGACCGGGAAGCGTTGAAGTGGTTCCGTCTAGCCGCAGAGCAGGGAAACGCCGCCGCTCAAGTCAACCTGGGGCTGATGTATGCCAAGGGCCAAGGCGTTCCCAAAGACGACCGGGAAGCGTTGAAGTGGTTCCGTCTAGCCGCAGAACAGGGAAACGCCGACGCTCAGTCCAACCTTGGGCTGATGTATTTCCAGGGCCAAGGCGTTCCCCAAGACGACCGGGAAGCGTTGAAATGGTACCGTCTAGCTGCAGATCAGGGACACGCCGAAGCTCAATTCAACCTAGGGGTGATGTATGACAAGGGCCAAGGCGTTCCCCAAGACGACCGGGAAGCGTTGAAATGGTACCGTCTAGCCGCAGATCAGGGAACCGCCAAGGCCCAATTCAACCTAGGGGTGATGTATGACAAGGGCCAAGGCGTTCCCCAAGACGACCGGGAAGCGTTGAAGTGGTTCCGTCTAGCCGCAGAACAGGGATACGCCGGCGCCCAATCCAACCTGGGGGTTATGTATCACAAGGGCCAAGGCGTCCCCCAGGACTACCGGGAAGCGTTGAAATGGTACCGTCTAGCTGCAGAGCAGGGATACGCCGGCGCTCAATCCAACCTGGAGGTTATGTATGACAAGGGCGAAGGCGTTCCTCAGAACGACCGGGAAGCGCTGAAGTGGTATCGCCTAGCCGCAGATCAAGGAGACGCCGACGCCCAATTCAGCCTTGGAGGGATGTATCTCCGGGGCCAAGGCGTTCCCCAGGACTACCGGGAAGCGGCCAAGTGGTACCGTCTAGCCGCAGAGCAGGGAAACGCCGCCGCTCAAGTCAACCTGGGGCTGATGTATGCCAAGGGCCAAGGCGTCCCCCGGGACGACCGGGAAGCGGCCAAGTGGTACCGTCTAGCTGCAGAGCAGGGATACGCCACGGCCCAATTCAACCTGGGGGTGATGTATCACGAGGGCGAAGGCGTTCCCCAGGACTACCAGGAAGCGCTGAAGTGGTATCGTCTAGCCGCAGAGCAGGGAAACGCCGCCGCTCAGTCCAACCTAGGGCTGATGTATGCCAAGGGCCAAGGCGTTCCCCAAGACGACCGGGAAGCGTTGAAGTGGTTCCGTCTAGCCGCAGAGCAGGGAAACGCCGAAGCTCAATTCAACCTGGGGCTGATGTATGACAAGGGCCAAGGCGTTCCCCAAGACGACCGGGAAGCGTTGAAGTGGTACCGTCTAGCCGCAGAGCAGGGAAACGCCGAAGCTCAATTCAACCTGGGGGTGATGTATGACAAGGGCCAAGTCGTTCCCCAAGACGACCGGGAAGCGTTGAAATGGTACCGTCTAGCCGCAGAGCAGGGAAACGCCGAAGCTCAATTCAACCTGGGGGTGATGTATGCCAATGGCAAAGGCGTTCCCCGGGACGACCGGGAAGCAGCCAAGTGGTTCCGTCTAGCCGCAGATCAGGGACACGCCACGGCCCAATCCAACCTAGGGGTTATGTATCACAAGGGCCAAGGCGTCCCCCAGGACTACCGGGAAGCGTTGAAATGGTACCGTCTAGCCGCAGATCAGGGATACGCCGCCGCCCAACGCAACCTTGGAGGGATGTATGACAAGGGCCGCGGCGTTTCCCAGGACGACCGGGAAGCGCTGAAGTGGTTCCGTCTAGCCGCAGATCAGGGAGACGCCACGGCCCAATTCAACCTGGGGGTGATGTATGCCAATGGCCGAGGCGTCCCCCGGGACAACCGGGAAGCGCTGAAGTGGTTCCGTCTAGCCGCAGAGCAGGGATACGCCGCGGCCCAATTCAACCTTGGGCTGATGTATCGCCGGGGCGAAGGCGTTCCCCAGGACTACCGGGAAGCGGCCAAGTGGTTCCGTCTAGCTGCAGATCAGGGATACGCCGACGCTCAATTCAACTTGGGGCTGATGTATTACGAGGGCCAAGGCGTTCCCCAGGACTACCAGGAAGCGGCCAAGTGGTTCCGTCTAGCCGCAGAGCAGGGATACGCCGACGCTCAATTCAACCTTGGGGTGATGTATGCCAAGGGCGAAGGCGTTCCCCAGGACTACCAGGAAGCGGCCAAGTGGGTCAACTTGGCGACCTCGCAAGCTGCGGGGGAAACAGCGAAGCGCCATCGCTCGGCGAGAGACGCAGTGGCGCAGATAATGACCCCTTCGCAACTCGCCGAAGCCCAGCAGTTGGCGCGGGAATGGCGCCCGAAGACTTGGGCGCAACTGAAAAGCAAATAGACCCGCCGGAGAAGCTCGGTCATGCGCCCGCGACGGTCCGCAGGACCGCAGCGGGGCTGCGATGGAATCCGCGCTGAGACACGAAGCGCCCTCTCGAAACGGTCCGCTATCCGCCGGCGCATTATAATGGCAACTTCGGCTCGCCGAGTCTCGCCATGACCCTCCCCAAACTCACGCGCACGCAGTGGCTGATTTGTTTCGTCGCCGCGCTCGGATTCGCTTTCGACATTTACGAGTTGCTGATGCTGCCGCTGATCGTGCGGCCGGCGTTGCTCGAGTTGGCCAACGCCGCGCCCGGCAGCGCCGAGTTCAACCGCTGGGTCGGGCTGCTCTTCTACATGCCCGCAGTTTTCGGCGGCGTGTTCGGCTTGCTCGGCGGCTGGCTGACCGACCGTTTCGGCCGGCGGGCGGTGCTGGTGTGGAGCATCTTTCTCTACGCTTTTTCCGCCGCCGCCGCCGGGTTCGCGACGAGTCCCGAATGGCTGCTGTTCTTCCGCTGCACGACTTTCGTCGGGGTCTCGGTCGAGTTCGTGGCCGCCGTCGCCTGGCTGGCGGAGTTGTTCCCCGAAGCGAAAATGCGCGAAGCGGTGTTGGGCTGGACTCAGGCGTTCAGCTCGATCGGCGGCCTGATGGTCACCGGCGCCTATTACCTCGCCGTAACCTACGGCCAGTCGTTCCCGGAGATCGCCGGCGGACACGAGGCTTGGCGCTACACGTTGATTTCGGGATTGATTCCGGCGATCCCGCTGCTCATCATTCGGCCGTTCCTGCCGGAATCGCCGATGTGGGCGCAGAAGAAAGCCGCGGGCGCGCTGCAGCGTCCGAGCGTCAAAGAGCTTTTCCAGCCGGCATTGCTGCGCACGACCGTGGTGACGACGATCATCTTCGCCTGCAGCTACGGCGCGGCTTTCGGCGCCATCCAACACGTGCCGCGCATGGTGCCCGCGCTGGTCGGCGATCTGGACCGCACCGCGCAGGAACAGACGGTAAGCGTAGTGCAGGGGTTTCAGGAAGTCGGCGGCGTGCTCGGCCGGGTGGCGCTGGCCCTGCTGGTCGTGGCCTTCCTGCGCCGCCGGAAACTGCTGCAGACGTTTCAGCTTGCGGGCCTGCTCATTTTCCCGCTGGTGTTCTTCTACGCGGCGACCGCCGATCTGGGACTGCTGCGCTGGGGCATTTTCCTGGCGGGGTTCGTCACGGTGGCGCAGTTCAGCTTCTGGGGGAATTACCTGCCGCGGGTTTATCCGACGCGGCTGCGCGGGACGGGCGAGGGCTTCGCCGCCAATATCGGCGGGCGCATGTTGGGCACCTTCGCGGCGCTGCTGACGACCACGCTCGCCAACTACGCGCCGGGCGCGACGCCCGCGGTCAAGCTGGCCTTCGCCGCCGGCATCGTCGGCACGGGGGTCTATGCGCTCGGCTTCATCGCCAGCTTCTGGCTGCCGGAGCCGGGCGAGAACGAGTTGCCCGAATAAGACGGCTACGCCGCGCGCAGGTCGCGGAAGCGTCTCGCCTTGCCTTGCCAACGCGGCAGCGCGCCCCGGTCGAGCGGACGGACCGGCGCGCGGATGCCGAATTCGTTGCGAATCTCCTGCCGGACCTTGCCGCAGACCGACGCCGCGGCCTCCAACTCGATATCCACCTCGTCCATTTGCCCCTCGCGGCGTGCGGTGATGCGGAATTCCGCGGTTCCGGCCACGCGGCGGATCACCTCCTCGATGGCCGCGGGATAGAGGTTGACGCTGCGCACCAGGATCATCTCGTCGCAGCGCCCGAGAATGCCCCCTTCCAATAGCAACCCCTCGGCGACTCTGCGCGGGCGCACGGTATCGCCCGTTCGATAGCGGATCGCCGGGCAGCCCCAGCGGCCGAGGTTGGTCAGCACCAACTCTCCGGTCTCGCCCTCTTCCACGGGCTCCAGGGTCGCCGGGTCGAGGACTTCCGCGATGAACTCCTCTTCGTTGACGAACATGCCGCGGCCCTGCGGGCAGGGGATGCCGTAGGCGCCGATTTCGCTGGCGCCGGCGTGATCGTAGGGGACGGCGCCCCAGGCTTCGGCGATGCGTTGGCGCACCGCGGGGATGCTGCCGCCGGGCTCGCCGGCAAGAACCGCGCAGCGGACCGAGGAAGCGGCCAGGTCAATGCCCTCGCGCCGCGCCGTCTCCGCCAGATGCAAGGCGTAGGTCGGGGTGCAGAAAAGGGCCGTGCAGCCGGTGTCGAGCAAAATGCGCAGCCGGCGCGAGGAGTCGGCGCCGCCGCCGGGCACGGTCAGCGCGCCGCGCCGCGAAACGGCATCGAACGCCGACCAGAAACCGATGAACGGCGCGAACGAAAAGGCGAAGAAAGCGCGGTCGGCGCCGGTCACGCCGCAGGCGTCGAGCACCTTGGCCCAGCAGCGCAGCCACCATTCCCAGCTTTCGGCCGTGTCCAGGATGCGCAGCGGCGCGCCCGTGGTGCCGGAAGTCTGGTGGTAGCGCGCGTAGCGCTCCGGCGGATAGGTGAGGTTGGAGCCGAACGGCGGATTTTTTCGGGCATCGTCGGCAAGCTCCGCCTTGGCGCAGAGCGGCAGGCGGCGGAAATCGGCCGGCGAGTCCACGCGCGGCGCCGCTCCCAGCCGGTCCCGCTGGAAGTCGTTGGCCGCCAACACTGCCGACAGCATCCGCCGCAGCCGGTCGAGCCGGTCGCAGATCTCAGGATTTGCTTCGAGAAGCGCCAAGCGAGCCTACTCGAACAGCCGCCAGACCTGCGCGACCGCGCAACAGACGGCAAAGGCGACGGCCAAGGGCATGACGGCGCCGACCGCCGTCCACCTGCGGCTGCGGGTCTCTTTCCAGATGGTGACGATCGTGGTCGCGCAAGGGTTGTGCAGCAGAGAAAAGAGCATCAGATTGACCGCCGTGAGCAGCGTCCAGCCGTGTTGATCGACCAGAATGGCGCGAATGGCGTCGTAAGCTTCGATCTCCGACATCATGCCGGAGCCCAAGTAGCACATTAACATGGTCGGGACCACGATTTCGTTGGCTGGAATGGCGATGACATAGGCCAGCAGGATGACGCCGTCCAAACCGATGGCGTGGCCGAGCGGGTTCAGCAAGCGGATGCAGTGATCGGCGAGGCTCGCTCCCCCGGCGTCGATGTTGGCCAGCAGCCAGATTACGGCGCCGGCCGGGGCGGCCGTCAGCATCGCCCGCCGCAGCACGAAAATCGTGCGGTCGATCAGCGAGGTATGCAGAATGCGCAGCACGCTCGGCCGGCGGTAGGGGGGCAACTCGAGCGTGAAAGCGGACGCTTCTCCCGCCAGGACGCTGCGCGAAAGCAGCCACGAAACCAGCAGCGTGAAACCGATTCCCAGCAGAACCACGGCGACGACGGCGCCGGCCGCGGCAACGGAGGCGAACGCCGGAGGAAAGGCCGCGGCGACGAAAATTACGGCCAGCATGATGAGCGTCGGGAAGCGTCCGTTGCAGGGGACGAAATTGTTGGTCAAGATGGCGATCAGGCGTTCGCGCGGGGAGTCGATGATTCGCGTGGAGATTACTCCGGCGGCGTTGCAGCCGAAGCCCATGGCCATGGTCAGGGCCTGTTTGCCGTGGGCGCCGGCCTTGCGGAAAAGCCAATCCATGTTGAAGGCGACGCGCGGCAGGTAGCCGAGGTCTTCGAGGATGGTGAATACCGGAAAGAAAATGGCCATCGGCGGCAGCATGACGCTGACCACCCAGGCCAGGCCGCGATAGACGCCGTGCCAGAGCAGTCCCGTAAGCCACGCGGGGCTGCCGATTTGCTCGAACCAGCCTGCGCCGACGCCCTCGACCCAGAAGAAGAATTGCGCCAGCGCCCGCGAAGGCGCGTTCGCGCCCAGGATCGTCAGCCAGAAAACGACGGCCAGCAGCGCCAGCATGAGCGGGAGCCCCAGCCGGCGGGAAGTCACCACCCGGTCGATGCGTTGATCGAGGTCCCATTTGCCGCCGGCGCCGGCGCGGACCGAGCGGTCGGCGATGGTCTGGGCGCTCGCATAGAGCGCGGTGACCATGCGGTCGCGGAAGTTTTCGCCGAGTTCTCCGCGCAGTTGGTCGCTGCGGTCGAGGATGGCTTGCGGGGTCGTATCCATCCTGAAATCTACTGCGCCCCCTCGATAGCCATGAGCCTGCCGCCCCGCTCCGCGGCCGCCGATTGCTCGGCGACGAGCCGGGTCAACTCGCCGGAGAGCAGCGCTTGACGCACCTTGTGGTCGCCGTCCAGCAGACGCAGCGCCACCCAGCGGGCGCTGGGCAGGCCGGGAGCGGCCTCTTCGATCATGGGCACGAGCTCGTCGAGGGCGCGGCCAAGCTCGGCGGGAGTTTCGGCGCGCGCCGGCGCCGTCGCCGTTTCGCCGGCAATGACGGCGGCGACCGCGGCCACCAACTCGGCCAGGCCCTGTTTCGTGCGGGCGACCGTCGGAACGGCCGGCACGCCCAGGTCGCGGGCGAGGCTGCGCACATCGACGCGCAGTCCCTTGCGCTCGGCCTCGTCCATCAGGTTCACGCAGACCACGGCGCGGTCGGTGATTTCGAGCACCTGGAGAACCAGGTTGAGGTTGCGTTCGAGAGCGGTCGCATCGACGACTACGATCGTGCAGTCGGGACGGCCGAACAGCAAGAAATTGCGGGCGATTTCTTCGTCTTGCGAGGCGGACAAAAGCGAGTAGGAGCCGGGCAGGTCGACCAGCTTGTAGCGCTTGCCTTGAAATTTGAAGCCTCCCTCGGCGCGGGTGACCGTCTTGCCCGTCCAGTTGCCGACGTGTTGGCGCAGGCCGGTCAGGGCGTTGAAAACCGAGGATTTACCGGTATTGGGGTTGCCGGCCAAAGCGACGACGTAATCGTGATTGCCGATCTCGACGCCCATCCGCGCCGGCCGGGCGTGCGCCGGGCAGTCGCCGCAATCGTGGGAGAAGCTCATGACGCAGACGCCTCAGGGTTCGGTTCCGCCGGCAGCAGGCGCACGCGGATGCGGTCGGCCTGCTCGCCGCGCAGGGCGATGACCGTGCCGCGGATGCGAAAGGCCCGCGGGTCGCCGAAGGTGTTTTCCAGCACGGCTTCCACTTTGGTCTGCGGAGTGAGCCCCAGATCGAGCAAGCGGCGGCGGGAAAAGCCCGTGCAGGCTTCATCCAACTCGATCACCTCGGCCCGGGCGCCGCGCGGCAAGCGGCTGAGGCGCAGCGCTTCCGCGGGCCGCATCGCCCCGGCCGGCGCGGGGACGGCCTGGATGTTGGCGGCGACCGCGGGCGCCAAGCGATGCTCGCTTTCGCCGTCGCTGACGACTACCCCGCGCCCGCCGGTCGCCAGAACCCGCACGATTTGGCCGGGCCGCAGGCCGGCGGCGGCGATCTGCCGGAAGATCACGTCGGGCTCGTCTTCGACGTGAACGATGCGCGCGTAGTCCCCGGCCGGCCATTCGCTCAAGCTGACGGCGTCGAGCGGAACCATGAAGCCCTCGGCGGTCGGGATCGGGTCGCCGTGCGGGTCGTGCCGCGGGTGGCCCAAGTGGGCGTCCAACTCGGCGAGCTCCTCGCCGCCGAGACGGTGCTCGGCGCGCTCGGCGGCGCGGTGGATACGGCCCAGGGGCATGTTGGCGTCGTCGGAAAGATGGCGCTCCCAGAGGCGGTGGGCGCGCACGACCTGCAGCGCCCGCTTCTCGCCCTTGGGGGTCAGGCGGACGCCGCCGGTGACGCTCGCGATCGTTCCGGCGGTCTCCATGTGGGTCATCAACTCCAGAACGGCCTGCGGAGAAAGCCGGAGCGCTCCGGCCAGAGACTCCGGGGTTGCGGCCTTGGCGCGGTGCTGCCAGGCGAGGATATGTTTCAAGGCGTCTTCGAGTTGCGCCCGGCCGCGGTACTCCCCGCGGCGGCGCCAGAAGCGCCGCAAACCCTTTTCGAGGAAAAAGACGGCCGCGGCCGACAATACAACGAGCAGAAGAACGGCGCCGGAACTCATTTACGCTCCACTTGGCGGGACCGCGGCCACATGGATTTCCGCCGCCACGCGCGTGCCCAGAGCGCGGATCTTTCCCTCGTCCGCGATCTGCAGCATCAACGGACCGTCAAACGGCCCGCGCTCGATCAAGCGCAGAGCAACGCCCGGCTTGATGCCGATCTCCGAGAGGTAGCGCAGCATCTCCGGGCTGCGGTCGGATACCTTGGACACGCGCACCCGGACGCCGACTTTCACTTCGAGCAGACAGTAGTCGCTGCGCTCGGGCATCGAGCCGTCCTTGCGCGGAATCGGATGGCCGTGGGGGTCGATTTCGGGGTTGCCGAGAGCCTTGGCGATGCGCTCCTCGAACGTTTCCGAGATGGCGTGCTCGAGCTTTTCGGCTTCGTCGTGAACTTCGTCCCAGTTATAGCCGAGCGAGTGGTGCAGAAAGAGCTCGATCAGGCGATGGTGGCGGATGATCTCCAGCGCGCGGTGGCGTCCGTGCTCGGTCAGGCGCGCGCCGCGGTGCTTTTCGTACTCGATCCAGGGAGGATCGGTCTGCGAAAGCTTTTTCAACATGCCGCTCACCGACGCCGGGGCCACCAACAGCTTCTCCGCGAGCGAAGCGGTGGACGCCCGCCCGCCGTCGCCGGCAATCTGAAAGATCGCTTTCAGGTAATCGTCAACCGCCTCAGTCGCCATTTTTAGGCATACCTAAATCAAGGTTACGCTACCGCGAATCTGCTGTCAATCGCAGTCGGCGGCGCGGGCGGCCCGCCCTGCCGCGCCGCGGCGGGATACGCCGCGGCGGCGGGCTACTCGTTGGGGGGATGGAAACCCGGGTCGGGCGGCAGGTTCTCGCCGACCACCGGACCGAACTCCAAGGGCGTTTCCTCTCCGTAACCCGGGATGCCGCTGAGATACTCGACTTCGGGAATCATCTCCTCCGGCTCGTCTTCGCCGGCGATCTTGACCCGCTGGTAGGTGTCGAGCCCCGTGCCGGCAGGAATGAGACGGCCGACGATGACGTTTTCCTTGAGACCGCGCAGGCGGTCGACCTTGCCGCTGATCGCAGCCTCGGTCAAGACGCGAGTGGTCTCCTGGAACGAGGCGGCCGAGATGAACGAATCCGTCGCCAGCGAAGCCTTGGTGATGCCCATCAGCAACGGGCGGCCGATCGCGGGCTCGCCGCCTTGGTCGAGGACTTCGGCGTTCGTCTTCTGGAAGCGGAAGCGGTCAACGGTTTCGTCCATCAGGAAGTTGGTATCGCCGACCTGCTCGACCTTGATCCAACGCATCATCTGCCGGGCGATCACCTCGAGATGCTTGTCGTTGATGTCAACGCCTTGCAGCCGGTACACTTCCTGAATTTCATTCACGAGATATTTCTGCAATTCCTTCTCGCCGAGCACCGCGAGAATGTCGTGCGGGTCGCGGGGGCCGTCCATCAACGGCTCGCCGGCGATGACCCTCTCGCCTTCCTGAACGTTGATGTGGACGCCGCGGGGAATCGAATACTCGCGTTCCTCGCCGTTGTCGGCCGCGACGTAGATTTTGCGCTGCCCCTTGCTCAACGCGCCGTATCTGACGGCGCCGTTGATTTCGGAGATGACGGCCAGATCGCGCGGCTTGCGCGCTTCGAACAACTCGACAACGCGGGGCAAGCCGCCGGTGATGTCTTTCGTCTTGGTGGTTTCGCGCGGAATCTTGGCCAGCACGTCGCCGGCGTGAATCTCGTCTCCGTCGCGGACCATCAGATGCGCCTTGGTCGGAATCAGGTATTTGCGCTGGACTCGATCGTTCTCGTCGACGATCTCGATGCGCGGTTCTTTTTTCTCGTCCGGCGAATCGGCGACGACCCACTGCGACATGCCGGTGACGTCATCGACCTCTTCCTGCAGGGTGACGCCTTCCTGCAAATCCTGAAAGCGGCAGGAGCCGCCGACCTCGGTCAGGATGGAGAAGGTGTACGGATCCCACTCGAGCAGCACTTGATGCCGGTTCACCTGGGCGCCGTCGTCGACGCGCAGCTTCGCGCCGTAAACGACCGGATAGCGCTCTTTTTCGCGGCCCTTGTTGTCCACGACGGCGAAGATGCCGCTGCGGTTCATCGCCACCAACTCCCCGCCCTTATCGCGGACGGCGTTGATTTCAATGTACTTGGCGAAACCGTCGGATTTGGAATCCTGCGTCGACTGTTCGGATACGCGCGTCGCCGTGCCGCCGATGTGGAACGTGCGCATGGTCAACTGCGTGCCCGGCTCGCCGATCGACTGCGCGGCGATGACGCCGACCGCCTCGCCTTGCTCGACCAGCCGGCCCGTGGCCAGATTGCGGCCGTAACAGAGGCGGCAGACGCCGCGCTCGGTCTCGCAGGTCAAAACCGAACGAATCTTGACGCGCTCGATGCCGGCCGCCTCGATCATGGCGGCGAGCTCTTCGCTGATTTCCTGATTGACGCCGACGACGACCGCGCCCTCGTAGTCTTTGATTTCTTCGACCGAGACGCGCCCGACAATGCGGTCGCGCAACGGCTCGATGATCTCGCCCGACTCGACGATGGGCTCGACCTCGATGCCGCCGGCCGTGCCGCAGTCCGATTCGGTGATGATCACGTCCTGCGCCACGTCGACCAGGCGACGGGTGAGATAGCCCGAGTCGGCCGTCTTCAACGCCGTATCGGCCAGACCCTTGCGCGCGCCGTGAGTCGAAATGAAGTACTGCAGAACGTTCAGGCCCTCGCGGAAGTTCGCGGTGATCGGAGTCTCGATAATCTCGCCGCTCGGCTTGGCCATCAATCCGCGCATGCCGGAAAGCTGGCGGATCTGCTGCTTCGAGCCGCGGGCGCCCGAGTCGGCCATGACGTAAATCGGGTTGACCTGCGCGCCCGAGTCCTCGGCGGATTCCATGCTCGCGAACATTTGGTCGGAGACGTTTTCGGTGACTTTCGACCAGATCTCGATGATCTTGTTGTAGCGTTCGCCGTGCGTGATCGCTCCGTCGAGATACTGCTGCTCGACGGCCATAACGTCTTTCTGAGCGCCGCTGACCAAGTTCTGCTTGGCTTCGGGAACGATCATGTCGTCGATGCCGATCGACATGCCCGACCGCGTCGCGTAGAGGAAGCCGAGGCTCTTCAACTCGTCGAGCATCCCCACCGTCTTTTCGCGGCCGAGCTTGAGATAGCAGTACGAGACGAGTTGCGTCAGCCCCTTCTTCTTGAGAAGACCGTTGATAAACGGCATCTCGGCGGGGAGATTGTCGTTGAGCGCCACGCGGCCGACGGTCGTTTCCATGTGCTGCTTGGTGTAGATCACGGGCTCGGTCTGCAACAGGTTCTGGTCGTCGAACGACGTTTCCAGGTTGATCACCGGGCCGCTGTAATAGAGCTTGATAATCGTCTGCGTTTCAACCTCGCCCATGTCGTAGGCGAGCAGGACTTCCTGGATGCTGCTGAAACTGCGGCCTTCGCCCACAGCCGTCTTGCGGCCCTTGGTGAGGTAGTAAACGCCCAACACCATGTCTTGCGACGGCGTCGTGATCGGCGTGCCGTTGGCGGGCGAAAGAATGTTGTTCGAGCTCAGCATCAGCACGTGCGCTTCAATCTGAGCCTCGGGCGACAGCGGAATATGCACGGCCATCTGGTCGCCGTCGAAGTCTGCGTTGAAGGCGGTGCAAACCAGAGGGTGAACCTGAATCGCCTTGCCTTCGACCAGCACGGGCTCGAATGCCTGAATGCCCAAGCGGTGCAGCGTCGGCGCGCGGTTGAGCATCACGGGGTGGTCTTGAATCACCTCCTCGAGGATGTCCCAGACAACCATTTCCTGCTGCTCGACCAGTTCCTTGGCCTGTTTGATCGTGGTGCAGTGGCCGCGCTGCTCGAGCCGCTGATAGATGAACGGCTTGAACAACTCCAGCGCCATCTTTTTCGGCAGACCGCACTGATTGAGCTTCAGATCGGGACCGACAACGATGACGGAACGACCGGAATAATCGACGCGCTTGCCGAGCAGATTCTGGCGGAAACGTCCCTGCTTGC
Source organism: uncultured Bryobacterales bacterium (assembly GCA_958295955.1). Lineage (GTDB taxonomy): Bacteria > Acidobacteriota > Terriglobia > Bryobacterales > UBA6623 > CATQHP01. Next base: position 1,719,163 of record OY282420.1, read on the forward strand.
CCTTGAGCGTATCGGACAGCGATTTCAACGGGCGGTTGTTGGCGCCGCGCAGCAAGTGGCCGCGCCGGCCGTTGTCGAACAGCGCATCGACGGCCTCTTGCAGCATGCGTTTCTCGTTGCGCACGATCACGTCGGGCGCATTGAGCGCCATCAGCTTCTTGAGACGGTTGTTGCGGTTGATCACGCGGCGATAGAGATCGTTGAGATCGGAGGTGGCGAAACGGCCGCCGTCGAGCGGCACGAGCGGACGCAACTCCGGCGGAATCACCGGAATGTTATCGAGAATCATCCACTCGGCTTTATTGCCGGAGCGGCGGAACGACTCGACAACCCGCAGCCGGCGCGCATGCTTGAGCTTCTTCTGAATCGACGTTTCCGTCTTCATCGCCTTGCGCAACTCTTCGGCCAACTCTTCGATGTCGAGCTTCTTGAGGACCTCCTTGACCCCCTCCGCGCCCATCATCGTCGTGAACTCGTCGGGGTGATCCTGATCCAGTTGCCGTTTCTGTTCGTCGCCGATGATCTCGCCTTCCTTGACGCCGGCTTCTTCTTCCGCTTCGACGACGATATGAGCTTCGTAGTAGAGCACGCGCTCAAGATCGCGCAGCGTGGCGTCGAGCAATTGACCGATACGGCTCGGCAGTCCCTTGAAGAACCACACGTGCGAGCAGGACGAGGCCAACTCCACATGGCCCATCCGTTCGCGACGGACGCGGCTCAGCGTCACTTCGGTGCCGCACTTCTCGCAGATCACGCCGCGGTGCTTCATGCGCTTGTACTTGCCGCACAAGCATTCCCAATCGGTCACCGGACCGAAGATCGCAGAGCAGAAAAGACCTTCCCGCTCGGGTTTGAACGTCCGGTAGTTGATCGTTTCGGGTTTGTTTACCTCGCCGAAAGACCAACTGCGGATCTTCTCCGGCGAGGCAAGGCCGACCCGAATCGCATCGAAATCGGTGGTCAGATTTACACTTTCGTAGGGGCTGGATCGAAACAATGCGTCCTCCGTAAGCTGGTTGCGCGGCCGCGCCGCCTGCAAAGCAAGCGGCGCGGCCGCCGATTCTTCCCTGCCCCGCTTGCGGCGGCGGGGCTGAAAATCTCCATCGCGGTCAATCCGCCGCCAGAGCCGTTTGCATCACGTTTTGCTGAGCCTTGATCAGCTCGACATCCAGGCAAAGCGACTGTAGCTCGCGGATTAAAACGTTGAACGATTCCGGCACGCCGGGCTGCATCGCCGACTCGCCTTTCACGATCGATTCGTAAATCTTGGCGCGCCCGTAAACGTCGTCGGACTTCGCAGTCAACAACTCTTGCAGCACGTGGGCCGCGCCGTAGGCCTCCAGCGCCCACACTTCCATCTCGCCGAAACGCTGCCCGCCGAACTGCGCCTTGCCGCCGAGAGGCTGCTGCGTAATCAGCGAGTACGGCCCGATCGAGCGGGCGTGTATCTTGTCGTCAACCAGGTGGCTGAGCTTGAGCATGTAGATGACGCCGACCGTAACATTCTGCTCGAAAGACTCGCCGCTCAACCCGTCGAACAGCTTGGTCTTGCCCGACGGCGGCAACCCTGCGGCCTCGAGCTGCTCCTTGATCGACTTCTCTCCCGGCCCCTCGAACACCGGCGAGGCGAACTTGACGCCGAGCACGCGGCCCGCCCAACCCAAGTGCGTTTCCAATATCTGGCCGACATTCATGCGCGAGGGAACGCCCAAGGGATTGAGCACGATCTCGACCGGAGTGCCGTCGGGCAGGAAGGGCATATCTTCTTCCGGCAGGATGCGCGCGATGACGCCCTTGTTGCCGTGGCGGCCGGCCATCTTGTCGCCGACGGAAAGCTTGCGCTTCATGGCGATATAGACCTTGACCGTCTTGATGACGCCGGGCGAAAGCTCGTCGCCTTTCTTGAGCTTGGCGACTTTTTCGTCGGTGAGTTTCTGGAGAACCTGGATCTGGCGGATCGTCATCTCCTCGATGTCGTCGATGCGCGCGTCCAGGTCGGGATCTTTGTCCTGCAACCGCAGGCGCTTGAGGTCGCGCGCGCGCACATACCTGAAATACTCGGGGCCGAGCCGGTCGCCCTTCTGCGCAAGTCTGCGGTTGGTTTTTTCATCGTGCAGATCGGCCAGGACGGTCCGCCCGCCAAGCAGCGCATCGAGCCGGCTGGAACGCTCGTCGTAGAGGATGCGCGTTTCATCGTCGAGATTGCGCTGCAGGCGTTCGATCGCCGCGGCTTCGATTGACATGGCGCGCTCGTCTTTCTCCACTCCCTTGCGGGCGAAGACGCCGGCATCGACGACAATGCCTTCAATGCCCGGCGGGCAGTAGAGCGAAGCGTCTTTGACGTCGCCCGCCTTCTCGCCGAAGATCGCGCGCAGCAGCTTCTCTTCGGGGGTAAGCTGCGTTTCTCCTTTCGGCGTGACCTTGCCGACGAGGATGTCGCCCGGCTTGACCTGGGCGCCGATGCGGATGATGCCGCTCTCGTCGAGATTGTGCAGAAAGCTCTCGGAGATGTTGGGGATGTCGCGCGTGATCTCTTCCGGCCCCAGCTTCGTATCGCGCGCCTCGGTGTCGAATTCTTCGACATGAATCGAGGTGTAGTAGTCCTCCTTGACCATCTTTTCGCTGACCAGGATGGCGTCCTCGAAGTTGTATCCGCGCCAGGGCATGAAGGCCGCCAGCACGTTGCGGCCCAGCGCGAGCTCGCCCTGCTCGGTGCAGGGGCCGTCGGCCAGCACTTGCCCCTTGGTCACGCGCTCGCCGGCTTGGATGACCGGCTTCTGGTTGATGCAGGTGTTCTGGTTGGAGCGGCGGAATTTTATGAGCTGATAGATATCCGCGCCGACCTCGCGCGACATTTGGTCTTCGTGCCCCACGCCCTCGACGCGAACGATGATGCGCTCGGAATCGACGGAGTCGACCACGCCGGCGCGGCGGCAAATCACTACCGCGCCGGAGTCGCGGGCGGCGATCTTCTCCATGCCGGTGCCCACGATCGGAGAATCCGCGCGCAGTAGAGGAACCGCCTGGCGCTGCATGTTCGAGCCCATCAAGGCGCGGTTCGCATCGTCGTTCTCCAGGAAGGGAATCAAGCTTGCCGCCACCGAAACAAGCTGTTTCGGGCTGACGTCGAGGTACTGAATTTCGGCCTTGCGCTTCAATTGGAAGTCGCCGGCAACGCGGCAGTTGGCGAACTCGGGAACGATGCGCCCCTCGTCGTCAACCTGGATGTTCGCCTGCGCAATCACGTAGCGGTCTTCTTCCCAGGCCGACAGATAGTCGCAATGCGTCTCGTATTGCGCCGCGGTCTCGTCTTCCCGCAGCGCTTCGTTGGCCCGCGCGACCTCGTCGCGGCGCACGATCTGCCCGGGCTCGTAGGCGGTGCTCCCGCCCAGCGCGATGCGCACCTCGTCCACCACCACGCCGTTCTCGACCTTGCGGTAGGGACTCTCGATAAAGCCGTAGGGATTGATGCGCGCGAAGCACGACAGCGAGCTGATCAGGCCGATATTCGGCCCCTCGGGCGTCTCGATCGGACAGATGCGGCCGTAGTGCGTGGGGTGAACGTCGCGCACCTCGAAGCCGGCGCGTTCCCGCGACAGGCCGCCGGGACCCAATGCCGACAAACGCCGCTTGTGGGTAATTTCAGACAGCGGGTTGGTCTGGTCCATGAACTGCGAGAGTTGCGAGGAGCCGAAGAACTCGCGGATCGCGGCCATGACCGGCTTGGTGTTCACCAGGTCGTGGGGCCGCGCGGTCGACAACTCCTGGTAAACCGACATCTTCTCCTTCATCGCCCGCTCCATGCGCACCAAGCCGATGCGGAACTGGTTCTCCAGCAACTCGCCGACCGCGCGGACGCGGCGGTTGCCCAGATGATCGATGTCGTCCGTCGCGCCGATGCCGCGGCGCAGCTTCAACAGGTAGCGGATCGTGTCGTAAAAGTCGTTCGCTTCCAGCGTTCTCAGGTCGAGCGAAGTGGCGTCCTGGTCGCCCTTCAACTTGATGTTGAACTTCATGCGCCCGACGCGCGAGAAGTCATACTTGCGCGAGTCGAAGAACATCCCGTGGAAGAGTTGGTAGGCCGTTTCATGCGTCGGCGGATCGCCCGGGCGCAACTTGCGGTAGATCTCGATCAGCGCCTCTTTCCGGGTCTTGACGGTGTCTTTCCTGAGCGTCTCGGAGAGCACCACGCCGCACTCGTCGGTTTCGGGAAAGATCAGATCGAAGGCGTCGATGCCCGCTTCGAGCAGCGCGGCGATGCGCTCGACGGACGCTTCGCTGTTGGCCTCGCCGAGCACGTCGCCGGTTTCGGTATTCACCACGTCGGCCGCAAAAACGGCGCCCGCCAGATCGGCAGGCAGAGCGGGCAGGTCTTCGATGCCCGCCGCCTGGATTTGCTGCAGCAGGTGCGGCGTGACCTTGCGGCCCTTGCGCCCGATGACCTTCGCGCCGCTCTTGATCTCGCCCGCCAAGCGCGTGCCCAGCAGGTTCTCCGAAACCTTGCGCCTCAACTTCGTTCCGTCTTTTACGCGGATGGTGTCGGTTTTGTAGAACTTCTTGAGAATTTGCTCATCCGTCTCCAGCCCCAGGGCGCGCAGAAAGACCGTGCCCAGGAACCTGCGCTTGCGGTCGATACGGACGTGCAGAAGATTCTTGTGGTCGTATTCGAACTCGACCCAGCTTCCGCGGTAGGGAATGATCTTCCCCAGGAAGTAAGTGCGGCGGCCGGCGGTCGTGTCCTCCGATTCGAAGAATACGCCCGGCGAGCGGTGAAGCTGCGAAACGATCACGCGCTCGGTACCGCTGATAATGAACGTGCCGTTGTCGGTCATCAACGGAATCTCGCCGAAAAAAACCTCCTGGTCGCTGATCTGGCGGGCCGTTTTTTCGCCCGTGCCGGAGTCTTTTTCGTAAATGGTCAGGTAGAGCGTCACCTTGATCGGCGCGCCGTAGGTCATGCCGCGTTCCTTGCATTCGGCCTCGTCGTAGGCGAGAACCATATTGACCGGGTCGCCGCACTTGGGGCAAAAGGTGACGTTGTTCGCGGTCAAGCGGTTGCATGCGCCGCACATGACCTGAGACCCGCCCAGCGGGTCGGTCCGAACCGTCTTGTGGCAATGCTCGCAAATGGTGCGCAGATTGCGCAGGCCGCGCAGATTGCCGCAGTTGCACTCCCAATCGCCGATCGAGTAACTGCCGATACGAGATTCTTCGGTTTGGTCAGGATCTTTAGGCTCGCGAAAATCGAGTTGGCTCAGGCCGCGGAAATCGGTAATCGGGAAAACGGAATTGAACACCGCCTGCAGGCCGATGTCGTCGCGCTCGCTCGGGAGCAAGTCCGCCTGCAGGAAGCGGATGTAGGAATCCCGTTGAACCTCGATCAGGTTCGGAATCGGAATCGCCGTCCGAATCGAAGAAAAATCGTGCCGCGAAGCCGTGGAAGCATTGGCGGCGAAAGCATTGGAGGCAGCAGACATCGTTCTGTTTTACTCCCGACCCGAGTCAGGCCGACCGGCGGCGGCCTACGGGTCCGTTGGTTAAGCCGGACGCCGTCTCGCGGCGGCGCATCTCCGCGCCGATTCGAAACGGCAATTCACCCGGGAAGAGCTCAAGAGATCCGAAAAAACGGCCGGATCTGCGGATCCAAGCCTGCGTGACGGAATCAACGACAAGGGGAAGACGCACCGTCCCCTTCCGTGTGCAGTCTTCCTCATCGATAAGTAGCTACTTTCGACAACCGTAGAGCACTCCGGCCGGCGGCGGCCAAGCGCACCTGCACCCACAGCGGGGAGTTTAGCAAACTCCCGCGCTCGAAGGCAAGACCCGCGGCCGGACAAAAAAATCCGGCGGCGCCTGAAAAAATCAGCGGACGCATCGACAACCTGCAGGGCCGCCCGCCGCCTACTTGACCTCGACTTCCGCTCCCGCGTCAGCGAGCTTGGCCCTGATTTCTTCGGCCTCTTCCTTCGTAACGCCCTCTTTGACGGCCTTCGGCGCGCTATCGACGAAATCCTTGGCTTCCTTCAGCCCCAGCCCGGTGACCTCGCGTACCGCTTTGATCGTCTTGATTTTGTTGGCGCCGAAGCCGGTCAGGACGACGGCGAACTCCGTCTGCTCGGCGGCCTCTTCCGCGCCGCCTCCGGCCGCGGCCGGGGCTGCCGCTACCGCCGCAGCCGCAGCGGAAACGCCCAAGTCCTCTTCCAACTTCTTTACCAAGTCAGCGGCTTCCATCAGGGTCAGGCCCTTGATCGATTCCGCGATTGCACTGATATCCGCCATGGTCATCACTCCTTCGGCTCAAAACTTCAAAAATTCCAGAACTGACTTCCGCCCCCCGTCTGCGAAGAGCGGCAAACCCCATCATCGGCCGCCTTACGCGGCGAATTTTCCTTCCTGAACGCCCTGATCGACGACGATCGAAAGATCGCGCGCGGGCGCGTTGATCACGCTCATCAAGCGCTGCGCCGGCGCATTCAACAGGTACAGCAATTGCGCATAGACGCCTTCGCGGCCCGGCAGCTTCGACAACGCGTTGAGGGCGTCGATATCGAGCGCCCGCCCCTCGACCACGCCGGCCGTAAACGAGAACACTTCGTGGCTCTTGGCATAATCGGCGAGCGCCTTCAACAGGTCTATCGGGTCTTCGCCGGCAAAGGCCAGAGCGGTCATGCCGCGCTGCTCGGCCAACGGAGCCTCGAACGCCGTATCCTTCGCGGCCAGCCGGGCCAAGCGGTTGGGAACCACTCGGTAGCGCCCGCCCTTGCCGCGAATTTCGTTGCGCAGGGCTTCCGTGTCGGCAACGTTCAACCCTTCGAACTTGCAAATCACGACCGTCGGGGACTTTTCGAACTCGCCGCGCAGGGCGCCGAGCTCCCGCTCTTTGACCGCTTTCGTTTTCATTGCGCCGCTCCCTGCTGCTTGTCGATGTCGGCGATGTTCAAAACCATCGACGGGCTCATCGTGGAACAGATCGTCACCTTGTTGACATAGCGGCCCTTTGCCGCGGACGGCTTCGCCTTGATCACCGCCAAGATCAACGCTTGAGCATTCTCGACGAGCTTGTCGTCGGCGAACCCCAGCTTGCCGACAGGGGCGTGGACGACCGCTCCCTTGTCCACGCGGAACTCCACTTTGCCGGCCTTGATCTCATGAACCGCGTTGGTCACGTCCATCGTCACGGTGCCGGTCTTCGGGTTGGGCATCAGCCCCCGCGGCCCCAGTATGCGGCCCAGCTTGCCGACGAACTTCATCATGTCGGGCGTGGCGACGACGGCGTCGAAACCCAGCCAGTTCTCTTTCTGAATCCTGGCGATGACGTTTTCACCGCCGACAAAATCGGCCCCGGCCGCTTCGGCCTCTTTTGCCTTTTCGCCTTGCGCGATCACCAGCACCCGCCTCGTTGCCCCCAAGCCGTGCGGCAGCACGGTAGTGCCGCGCACCATCTGGTCGGCGTGGCGCGGGTCGACGCCGAGATTCATATGCACCTCGACCGTCTCGTCAAACTTCGAAATTTTGTTTTTCTGAAGCAGCGAGATCGCTTCCGGCAACACGTAAGCGCGATCTTCGATTTTGTCCGCGAACGCGCGGTACTTCTTACCCGCCATAAATCACCTTGGTCCGAACGGCCCGCGCAACATCGAAAGCGCTGCTTCCGCTGTCCGCGGAGCCTCCCACGGAAATGGAATTCCTATTGTAGCACCTCGACGCCCATGCTGCGGGCGGTCCCTTTGACGCACTCCGTCGCCTGCTCGACGGTGTTGCAATTGAGGTCGGGCATCTTTTGCCTGGAGATTTCCTCGACCTGAGCGAACGTCAACGTCCCCACCTTGTTGCGGTTGGGCTCGCCGGAGCCTTTCGCCAGGTTCGCGGCGCGCTTGATCAGCACGGCGGTCGGCGGCGTTTTCGTAACGAACTCGTAGGTTCGATCGACGAAAACGGTAATCACCACGGGCACGATCAGCCCGTCCAGCTCGGGCTTGGACGTCCGCGCGTTGAACGCCTTGCAGAAATCCATGATGTTGATGCCCGCCTGACCGAGCGCCGGACCCACCGGGGGCGCCGGGGTCGCCTTGCCGGCCATAACCTGGAGCTTCACCTGCCCCTGTATTTTTTTCGCCATCGTTTCGATCCCTTCAAGCCCGCCGCGGCCGCCCGGCGCTAGCTTTCTTTCTCCACCTGAAAATACTCCAACTCGACCGGGGTCCCGCGCCCGAAGATCGTCACCATCACTTTCACCGTGCTGCGGTCTTCGTTGACCTCCTCGACGGAGCCGCTGAAGCTGGCAAACGGCCCGTCGACAATCTTGACGCGGTCGTTGCGCGAAAACTCCATCTTCGGCCGCGGCCGTTCCGCCGACACGATCTGGCGGTGCAGAATCTGATTGACCTCATCGGCCGTGAGCGGCTGCGGATCGTGGCCGCCGCCGACAAAGCCCGTCACGCGCGGCGTGTTCTTGACCACGTGCCACAACTCGTCATCGAGCGCAAGCTGCACCAGCACGTAGCCCGGATAGAGCAGCCGTTTCGTCGTCACCTTTTTACCGTTGCGCATTTCGATAACGTCTTCGGTGGGAATGAGAATCTCGCCGACTCTTTCGGCGAAACCGAACGAGTCGGCGCGCGTCCTGAGACTCTCTTTCACCTTGTTCTCAAAACCCGAATAGGTGTGAATGATGTACCAATCGATGTCCGGAGCATCCTTGGGAGCCTCAGCCGCACCGTTGACTGCATCCTCAGTATCGGCGGACTGCCCGCCCGGTACCAGAAATTCGGATCGACCCCGCTGCCGCGGGTCTTTATATCGATCGAATTCATTCTTTATAGAATCGACAGGCTGGCCTGCCTCCAATTTCTCCCGAACATATTCCAGCGGCCGACGCCAATTATTTTGGACAGTACTGAGCGCAACCCCCATTGCCGACGCAATCTCTTCGGGAGACTCGCCGCGAGTCAGTCTGGTAAGTCCATCCGCTCGCGTGGCTGCGTCTTGGTGGCCGCGACCGGATTCATCACGAATAAGTTGCATCAACTTTTTTTGGATGTTTTCGCTGTTGCTCTGGCTCACGGTTCTTTCCTCGATTCCCTACGTAAACGACTGGTAGAGCATCCTCTGTCCCCAAGCCAGCACGTAATCGACGATGCCGAAATAAACGGCAAAGGCGAACACCGTCACCAGCACGACCATCGTGGTCGCCCGCACCTGCTCGCGGCCCGGCCAGGTCACGAGCCGCAATTCCCTCATGACGCCGTCGAGGTGGCTGCGTACGCGGTCGGGAAGACCGGCCTTTGCCTGCTGCTTCTTGAGTGACTTGTCCTTGGCCATGTTTGCGCTATCCCTTCTCGAGCTTTCCGCCGCCCGCGCCGGGCGGCCCTGCCGCTGCCGCCGTAAACCTGGAAAACTGGCAGGGGCGGAGGGAATCGAACCCCCATTGGCGGTTTTGGAGACCGCTGGTTTACCGTTAACCGACGCCCCTCGATCCGCCGGCTCTTCTTAGCTTACTTCACTTCGCGGTGGAGCGTATGCTTGCGGAGCCTCGGCGAGTATTTCATCATCTCCAGCCGCCCCTGCTGCTTTTTCTTGTTCTTGGTCGTCGTGTAGTTCCTGTCCTTTGTTTCGGTGCATTGCAAGGTCACGATTTCTCTCGGCATTTTCCGCTCCTCTCGATTTCCTTTACTCGATAATTTCCGAGACGGCGCCGGCGCCGATGGTGCGGCCGCCCTCGCGGATGGCGAAGCGCAGCCCCTGCTCCATGGCAATGGGCACGATCAACTCGATGTTCAACTCCACGTTGTCCCCGGGCATCACCATCTCCGTCCCCTCCGGCATGTTGGCCACTCCCGTCACGTCCGTCGTGCGAAAGTAAAACTGCGGCCGGTACCCGTTGAAAAACGGCGTATGCCGCCCCCCCTCGTCCTTCTTCAGCACGTACACCTGTCCCTTGAACCGCGTGTGCGGCGTGATCGACCCCGGCTTGGCCACCACCTGCCCGCGCTCCACCGCATCCTTGTCCAGTCCGCGCACCAGCAAGCCCACGTTGTCCCCCGCTTCCCCGCGATCCAACAGCTTCTTGAACATCTCCACGCCCGTGATCACCTTCTTGTGCGTCTCCCGAATCCCCGAAAACTCCATCTCCTCGCCCACCTTCACCACTCCCCGCTCGATCCGCCCGGTCACCACCGTGCCCCGTCCCGAAATCGAAAAAATGTCCTCGATCGGCATCAAAAACGGCCGCTCCACGTCCCGCTGCGGCGTCGGGATGTACTCGTCCACCGCCCGCATCAACTCCTCGATCATGCCCTCCGCCGCGCTGTCCTCGCTGTCCAACGCCTTCAACGCCGAAACCCGCACCACCGGAATCTCGTCCCCGGGAAAATCGTACTCGCTCAGCAACTCGCGCACTTCCAACTCCACCAACTCCAGCAACTCTTCGTCGTCCACCATGTCCACCTTGTTCAAGGCCACCACGATGTACGGAACCCCCACCTGCCGCGCCAGCAATATGTGCTCCCGCGTCTGCGGCATCGGCCCGTCCGCCGCGTCCACCACCAGGATCGCCCCGTCCATCTGCGCCGCCCCGGTGATCATGTTCTTGATGTAGTCCGCGTGCCCCGGACAGTCCACGTGCGCGTAGTGCCGGTTGCCCGTCTGATACTCCACGTGCGCCGTCGCTATCGTGATCCCCCGCTCGCGCTCCTCCGGCGCGTTGTCGATCGAATCGAACGAGCGCGCCTGGTTCGTCGCGTCGTGCTTCGACAACACCTTCGTGATCGCCGCCGTCAACGTCGTCTTGCCGTGGTCTATGTGCCCTATCGTGCCCACGTTCACATGCGGCTTCGATCGATCAAACTTCTCTTTCGCCATCTCGTCCCCCCTCTTACTGACTCAAAGCTCTTCGCGGAATTGCTGGTGGACGGGGAAGGATTCGAACCTTCGTAGGGCGTAGCCCGACAGATTTACAGTCTGTTGCCTTTGACCGCTCGGCCACCCGTCCGCAATGCTTCTTAGTTGACCGGACCGCTCAAACGGAACCCTCGCAATCGATCCGCCGCGCCCGGCGCGGCCGCGCCGCAAGACCGGCGGCCCGACCCAATATTCAGCATACTCCACCGGGCAGTGGGGCGCAATGCCGTCAAGGATGCGCGGAAAGAAACTAACCGGCGGGCGGCGGCGCGGCGGGGATCGCGTCGATGATTTCGCGCAGGATGTCGTCCTCTGTCCGCCCTTCGGCGTGGGCATCGAAGTTGAGGATGATGCGGTGCCGCAGAGCCGCCAGAGCCAGCTCTCTCACGTCGTCGGTGCTGACGTTCAGGCGGCCGCGTATGAAGGCGCGCACCCGCCCGCACTGCACCAGCGCCTGGGCGCCCCGCGGCGAACTGCCGTAACGGATGTATTTCTTCGATACCGCGTGGGCTTCGGCGTGCTCGGGCTGCGTCGCCAACACCAGACTGATCGCGTAATCGCGAACATGCGGGGCCACCAGGACCTCGGCGCAAGCGCCGCGCAGGTCGAGAATCTGATCGCGCGTGAGCGCCGCCTCGACCACCGGCTTGCGGGGCGAAGCCGTGCGGTCGACGATGGCCGCCAACTCGTCGCGCGCGGGATAAGTCACCAGTATCTTCAGCAGAAAGCGGTCCAACTGCGCTTCCGGCAACGGGTACGTGCCCTCCATCTCAAGCGGGTTCTGCGTGGCCATAACCAGGAACGGCTGGTCGAGCCGGTGCGTGGTGGTGCCGCTGGTGACGGTCCTCTCTTGCATTGCCTCGAGCAACGCCGACTGCGTACGCGGGGTCGCGCGGTTGATCTCGTCCGCCAGGACAAGGTTCGAAAAGATCGGGCCGGGGTCGAAGCGCAGCGCCTTGGAGCCGGTTTCGTCGCTGTCCATCACCATGCTGCCCAGGATGTCGGCCGGCATCAAGTCCGGGGTGAACTGGATGCGCGAATAGTCCAGATGCAGCGCTTCGCCCAGGGTGCGCAGCAATGTCGTCTTGCCCAGTCCCGGAACGCCCTCCAACAGCACGTGACCGCCGGCCAGAAGAGCCGTCAGAACACCCTCGACCACATTTTCGTGGCCGACGATTACCTTGTGGATTTCGCTGCGGACACTTTCCAGTTGGGCCGTTGCGTCCCGGACATAGGATTCGGTGCCTATCATCTAGTTCCCGTTCTTTCTCAAGACCTCGAAATAATTCTGAATATACGCGCGGTACTCCACCGGGATTTCGTCGCGGCTGACGTCACCGCCCCGGTCGGCATGGCTTGTCGTCCGGTTGTTGAAGGGCACGGCGGCGGATTGCTCGGCGAAGCGCGTCTCGACGGTGACCTCGCCGGTCATGTTTTCGGCGCGCTCCATGAAGAGTTCCTCGAGCTCTCCCATGACCTGCATCCGTTCGGCGTCGGCCAATTCCTTCGAGCCCTCGTTGCTGCCCGCGGCCGAGGCATTCTCGCCGCTGCCGGGTTGTTCGTTGGAATCTTCGCCGCCCTGCCCCGGCGATTGGCCGGCATCGCCGGTTTGGTCCGTCGGCTCGCCGCCTTCCATCTCGGCATTGGCGGATTGCTCGCCCGGCATATCCGATTCGCCTTCGCCGGGCTCGCCGCTTTCGGCGCTCTCCTCGCCCGCGGGCTTGCCCTCGTCGCCGCCGGGCTCGCCGCTTTGATTCGAAGCCATGTCGAAGGTCTCGATCATGTTCTCGAACGCTTGCTTGAGCTTATCGAGCAGGCTTTGCGCCTCGTCGCTCCAGTCGTCTTCCGGGGGGGACGCGGAATCGTCTTGCGGGCCGGCTTCCTCGCCCGCCTCGGAGTTGTCATCGAGTCCCTCGGAGGGATTCTCGAACAACGGCTCGCCGCCTTCGATATCTTCCGCCGGATTGACGGCCAGCCCCTCGACCTCGGGTTTCCATTCGGGATCGTCGGGGGGCGGCTGGAATTCCTCTGCGGGCAACGGGGCCGCGGCGAGCGGCGTCTCGGCCTCTTCGCCGGCCGGCGCCTCGGCGGAATCCTCTGCAAGCGCCGCCTCGTCCTGCTCTTCGCCGGCGGCCGCGGGGCGCTCGATGACGGCTTCGCGGCGCCGATTCCAATCCTCGCCGAAAAGCGCCGCCATGACCACCGAGGGCAGCGGCGGCTGCAGCGAAAACTGCGGCTGCAAAATAGCGCGGACACCGAGCAACAGCAGGCCGGCAACGGCAAGCATCATGGCCGCGCGAACGGTCGGCGGCGATTCTTCGGGGAATACGGACTCCAAACTGACCGTCGCAGCCGCCTTGCGGGCCTGCTCGTATTGGATGCCGGAAAAGAGACCGGCTGCTCCGGCGGTTCGAAAATGGTAGGCGGTAGCGAGCCGATCTTCAAGCCCCCAGCGACTGTCCACCAGTTGCGCGATCGCATAGGCGTCGGGCTCGAACTCGCGCCGCCGGTTCCAGGCCAGATAGAGGCCGAGGGAAGCGACCAGCAGCACCAGCAGAAAGGGGAAGAAATCGGCGCCGAAAAACAGCAGTCCGCAGACGCCGCCCAGCAGGAAAGAAAACGCCAGGAACCGCTCGCGCCTGGAGATTTGGGCGGCGACTCTTCGGTGGCCGCGGTCGACAACAGACTCGACCGTGCCTGAATTTGCGGGGAGAGCGGCCATTCGGCAGGGGAAGGCTTCTATCCATTATAGCGTTTTATCCAATACAAGATAAGGCTGAAGCAGGGGGAAGCATTGGGCCGGGGGCGGGGCAAGCCGCGGGCGCCGGCAGGGGCCGCGGCGCACTCCGCCGGCCCCTTCGCCGCGCAACTCCGAGCCCGCCTGCTCGACCGCCGACTCACCCGCCCTCTGCTACACTCCTTATGCCCGCGGCGCCTACAGCCCCGCTTCAGACTCATTTTTCGAGCGGAATAGAGGCTCCTCGCCGCAGAACGCATAGATTCGACCGCGCGCCATGAGATTCCCGCTATCGCCTCGCGCCGGCCGCGTATTCCCGGCCGCAATCGCGGCCGTATTCTCGGCCTGCGCCCAAACCCCAAGCGAGCTTACCGTGAGCGATGCCGCGACCTCGTTGCAGCGCGGGGATTTCGAGGAAGCGATTCGCGCCGCCAACGGCTTGCTCGCAGCCGAGACTCCCAACCTCGCCGCGTATTGGGTGCGCGCGAGGGCTTACGAGCAGTCCGGTAATTTCGCCGCGGCGATCGAGGATTACGCGAAGCTGCTCGAATACCGCCCCGGCGACCCGCAAATCCACAACGCCATCGGGGCCGCCGCCTTCAAGAACGCCGATATCGAACGCTCGATCGAAGCCTTCGACGCCGCAATCGAGCAGGAACCCGCGCAGGAACCGCATCACTGGCAGCGCGGCATCTCGTACTACTACGCCGAACGCTTCGCGGAGGGCGAAGAGCAATTTCAAATGCACCGCGCCGTCAATCCGCAAGACGTCGAAAATGCCGTCTGGCACTTTCTCTGCGCGGCGCCTCTGATCGGAACCGTCAATGCCCGCGCCCGGCTGATTCCCATCGACAACGACGCCCGCGCGCCCATGATGGAGATTTACGGCCTGTTCCGCGGCGAAGCGAGCGCGGACGACGTGATCGAACGGGCTCGCAAGGCGCCGTCGCCCGACGAACTCACCGGACAGATGTTTTACGCGCACCTCTATCTGGGGCTGTATCACGAAGCCCACGGCCGCGCGGCGGCCGCCGCCGAGCACATCGCCAAGGCCGTGCGCGACTACCCCGTAAGCCATTACATGGGGCACGTGGCGCGGGTTCACCAGCAGATCCGCAACCGCGGCAAATAACCTCGGCGTCTTGCTCTCCGCTCTCCACCGGCCGCGCCGGCAGCCCGGCGCATCGGTGGTACGATAGCGCCAATCCTCATGAACTTCGAATACTCACCGAAAGTCAAAGACTTGCAAGCCCGTCTGAGCGCCTTCATGGACGCGCACATCTACCCCAACGAGGCAAAATTCCGCAGTCAGATCGACGCCGGCGACCGCTGGGAGCATCCGCCGATCCTGGACGAGCTCAAAGCGAAGGCCCGCGCCGAGGGTCTCTGGAATCTTTTCCTGCCCGACAGCGAGCACGGCGCCGGTCTGACCAATCTCGAATACGCGCCGCTGTGCGAAATCATGGGCCGCGCGTCTTTCGCCTCGGAGGTTTTCAATTGCTCGGCGCCCGATACCGGCAACATGGAAGTGCTGGTCCGCTACGGCACGGACGAGCACAAGGAGAAGTGGCTGAAACCGCTGCTCAACGGCGAAATCCGCTCCTGCTTCTCGATGACGGAGCCGGACGTGGCTTCTTCGGACGCGACCAATATCCGCTCGCGCATCGTGCGCGATGGCGATGAGTACGTCATCAACGGCAAAAAATGGTGGTCTTCCGGAGCGGGCGACAAACGCTGCAAGCTGTCGATCTTCATGGGCAAGACCAACCCGGACGCCGCGAAGCACAAGCAGCAGGCAATGATTCTTGTTCCGCTGGATACGCCCGGCGTGAAGATCGAGCGCATGCTGACCGTGTTCGGCTACGACCATGCCTCGCACGGCCACGGCCAGATCACCTTCACGGACGTGCGCGTACCGGCGTCGAACCTGCTGCTGGGCGAGGGGCGCGGTTTCGAGATCGCCCAGGGACGCCTCGGCCCCGGCCGCATCCACCACTGCATGCGCTCGGTCGGCATTGCCGAGCGCGCTCTCGAAGCGATGTGCAGGCGCGCCAAGTCGCGCACCGCGTTCGGCAAGACCCTCGCGGAGCACGGCGCGCTGCGCAAGGACATCGCCGATTCGCGGATGGAAATCGAGCAGACGCGCCTGATGGTGCTGAAAGCCGCCTACATGATGGACACCGTCGGCAACAAGGTTGCGCGCCAGGAGATCGCCCAGATCAAGGTTATCGCGCCGAACATGGCCTTGCGCGTGATCGACCGTGCGCTGCAGGCGCACGGCGCGATGGGCGTCTGCCAGGACGCCTTCCTGGCCGGCGCGTGGGCAAGCCAGCGCACGCTGCGCCTGGCCGACGGGCCGGACGAAGTTCACCGCGAGACGGTCGCCAAGCTGGAGCTGCGCAAGTACGAGTAGCCGCCCGCGGCGCAAGCGCCGCAGGAGCCGCCTTTATTTCTTGCGACCCGCGCCCCCCGCGTCGCGGACGCAGCGGAAGCCCAGGTTCGCCGTCGAGCTGTCCGGGGTATTCGAGGTGCGCGCCGCGACGCGGTAGCGGTTGCAGTAAGAGGCGTGGCAGAGGAACGAGCCGCCTTTCATTACCCGCGCCTCGCCGCCGGGCGGGCCGACCGGATTCGATTTGGTCGCCGTGACGTGATACGCGGGATGAAACCAGTCGGCGCACCATTCCCAGACGTTGCCGGTAATCGAATAAACGCCGTAGCCGTTGGGCGGAAACGCATCGACCGGAGACGTGCCCTTGTAGCCGTCCGCGCCGCTGTCTTCCGCCGGAAAACGCCCCTGCCAGACGTTGCACAGATGTTTGCCGCCGGGTTCCAGCTCGCGGCCCCAGGGATAGGCGTTCTGCTCCAGCCCTCCGCGCGCCGCGTACTCCCACTCGGCCTCGGTAGGCAGGCGCTTTCCGGCCCAGCCGCAGTAGGCCGCGGCGTCGGCGTGGGAGACGTGCGTGACCGGGTGCTCCCGGCGCCAAGCGATGCTCGAATGCGGACCTTCCGGGCGCGCCCAGTAGGCGCCGGCGACCTTGCACCACCACTCGTGGCCGGCGACCGTATCGTCCACAAGCTCGTCGTACGCGCCTTCGGGAATCTGATTGCGGAAAACGAACGACCAGCCGAACCGCTCCGCTTCGGTCTTGTACGCGGTTGCCGCGACGAACTCCCCGAATGCCTCGATCGTCACCGGAAACGTGTCGATGTAGAACGGATCGACGTGAACTTCGCGCACCGGACCCTCGCCGTCGGCGGGAAATCCCAAATCGGTCTCGGTACCCATCAAAAACCTTCCGCCGTCGAGCGCGGTCATCCCTTCGACGGAACCCTTGTCGGCCTTCCGGCGGCGCTCCGACAACACCCGCGACTCGGCCAGAACCCGCGCGCGGTCGATGCTCGGCAGGCAGCAGGGGTGCGGGCCGGCTAGCGGCAGCGGCGCCGCGATCTTGCTGCCCATTACCGCCTCCTCGTCACGACCGCGGCATCGATGGCAGCGTTGTCCTCCACCGCCGCGCGTTCGCGGAGCTTGTCGACAGCGGTCTCCAGCGCCTGCGTCCGGCGGTCGTTCATCAACTGTTCTTCGATCGCGGAGGCAACTTCCTTGAGCGGCTGCAAGCCCTCGGGCCTACGGTCGATGAGCTTGGCGATGTGAAAGCCGAAGACGGTTTGGAAGACCTCGCTCGTCTCGCCGACCTTCATCTCGAAGACCACGTCTTCGAACTCGGGAACCATCCGCCCGCGCGGGAACCAGCCCAGGTCGCCGCCGTTGCCGGGACAATCGGACTGCTCGTCGGCGATGTCCTCGAACACGCGCCCGGCCCGCAGCTCGGCATACAGCTTGTCGATGGCTTCCCTGGCCTGCTCTGCGCTCACGTCCTTTTCCACGTGCTTGACGATGTGCGCGGCGCGCAGGGTTTCCGGCGTCTTGAAGCGCGCCTTGTTCTTGCGGTAGAACTCCGCGACTTCCCTCGGCTTCGGCGGCCGCGCCTTGGCGGTGATGCGGCCGATCAGCGCATCGACCCGCAGCCGCGTCTCGACCTCGCTGCGGAGTCGGTCTTCGTCGATGTCCGCTTCCTTGAATTTTTCCTCGCCGCCGTAGCGTTCGACCGCCTCGGCGAATGCCTTGCGCACATCCTCTTCAGGCAGGGGCGCGGCGTCTCTCAAGGCTTCCTGCCGCAGCAGAGTCTGCTCGATGACGTTTTCGCGCGCCCACTCGACGGCGCGCTGCTCGATGGCCTCCGGCGTGAGGCCGTATGTCTGCTGCTCCTGCTCGGACAATTGACCGAAACGCTGCCGCAGGCTCTCGGCTTCGCGCGCCAGCACGGCATCGTCCACTTTTTCGCCGTTTACGACCAGGCCCATGCCGGTCATTGTAACCGTCGCCGCCGGACGGTTGCCCGCCTGTTCCGGCGCCGCGATAATAGTCTTTCGTAGCGGGGAACAATCGTGAGCATTCAATCGCAACTTGTCGCATACGCCGACGGCGGCCAGGTCATGGAAGGCTACATGGCCTGGGACGATGCGGCTTCGGGCGAGCGCCCCGGCGTAATGATTGCTCATGCCTGGGCGGGGCGGGGCGAGTTCGAATGCCGGAAAGCCCGCGACCTCGCCGCGATGGGCTACGTCGGTTTCGCGCTCGATCTCTACGGGAAAGGCGTATTGGGATCGAGTCCCGAGGAAAACGCCGGCCTGATGCAGCCCTTCCTCGACAACCGCGCCAAGCTGCAGCGCCGGATGACCCAGGCGCTTGAACTGACGCGGTCGCAAGAGCCGGTCGATGCCTCGCGCGTTGCCGCAATGGGCTTTTGTTTCGGCGGGCTCTGCGTTCTCGACCTGGCGCGGACCGGCGCGGACCTGCGGGGAGTCGTCAGCTTTCACGGGCTGTTCCATCCCGCCCCCAACATTTCCGGGCGGAAGATCCGCGCCAAGGTGTTGGCCCTGCACGGTTGGGACGACCCCATGGCCACGCCCGATCAGGTCGCCGCGCTCGGCCGGGAGTTGACCGCCGCCGGCGCCGACTGGCAAATCCACGCCTACGGCCGGACAACGCACGCGTTCACCAATCCGGCGGCGAACAATCCCGCCGCGGGCACGGTTTACAGCGCAAGCGCCGACAGGCGTTCGTGGCAGGCGCTGCGCAATTTCCTAAGCGAAACCCTGGCTTGAGCTATGCCCGCAAGCAGCGCGGCAGAGCGTGCTACGATGCAACCGAGGTCGAATGAATGTCAGAGTTGGCGCAGAAAAATTGCATTCCCTGCCGGGGCGGCGTACCCCCGCTCGAGGGAGAGGAACTTGCGGGCTTCGCCGCGGAGACGCCGCAATGGACCGTCGTTGACGGCCGCCGTATCGAGCGCGAGTTGACCTTCCCCGATTTTCGCCGGGCGCTCGACTTCACCAACAAGGTCGGCGAGTTGGCCGAACAGGAAGGCCATCACCCCGACATCTACCTGGCTTGGGGCAAAGTCGGCATCCGGATCTGGACCCACAAAATCAATGGATTAACGGAGTCCGACTTCATCCTTGCAGCCAAAATCGATCTTCTATAACCGCAGCAAGGCCGCTCGCCGGCAGGGGATTCGGGCGGCCATGCCGTCCGCTATAGTAGGATGTATTGCCCGCGCAGCGTCAATCGCGCCTGAGCATGAAGAATTTTCGCTGGTTGCTGCTGATCGCCGCGGTTGTTGCGGCGTCGTCGATTGTGGGCGGGCGTTTCGGCCGGCGCATCGGCACCAACGGCAATCTCATCGAAACGGGTCCGCTCGAAACCTACCTCGCCCGGGTCGAGCGCCTTACGCGGCTGCTCGACGACCGTTTCATGAACCCCATCGACTGGGACAAGACCATTTATTCCGGCGCGATCCCCAGCATGCTGGCGACGCTCGACCCGCATTCGACGTTCTTCGACCCGCAAGCATTTCAGAAAATGCGCGAGGAGCAGCGTGGCAGTTACGCGGGCGTCGGCATGCAGATCGACAATTTCCGGCGGCAGACCGTGGTCGATTTCCCCTTCCCGGACACGCCCGCGTTCGAGGGCGGCGTACTGCCCGGCGACATTATCGAAATGGTCGACGACCAATCGACCAAGGGGCTCAATGTAGTCGAGGTGGCTTCGCGGGTGAAAGGGCCGTCGGGGACGAGCGTCCACCTCAGCTTGTCGCGCGAGGGAACCGACGGTTGGATTGAGCTCGATCTCGAACGCGCGAATATCCCGCGGCTGACGGTCCCGATTCGAACAGTTTTCGATGGAAAAATCGGCTACCTGCGGGTGGAAAGCTTCGGCGACACGACCATTCTCGAATTGAACCGCGCAGTGGACGACCTCGAAGAGCGCCGGATCGAAGGTTTGCTGCTCGACCTGAGAGACAACAAAGGGGGGCTGCTCACCGCCGGGGTACACATGGCCGGGCGGTTTCTGGACGAGGGCGTCAGCGTGGTATCGCACCGCGGACGCGCCTCGCGGGAACGCAGGTACGACTCCCAGGCAGGCAGCGGAGCCTCCCGCTACCCGATGGTGGTGCTGGTCAACTGCAATTCGGCGTCCGCGTCCGAGATTGTCGCCGGCGCTCTGCAAGACCACGGCCGCGCTCTGATCGCCGGGACGACCACGTTCGGCAAGGGCTTGGTGCAATCGGTATTCGCCCTGCCGGAATCGACCGGAATGGTGCTGACGACAGCGCGCTATTACACGCCGAGCGGCCGTTTGATTCAACGTCCCTATGAAAACATTTCGCGCAACGAATACTACGGCAATCCGTGCAGCGACCGCTACCGTCCCACTCAAGGGCCGGCCAGATTGACCGACAACGGCCGCAAGGTTTATGAGCGCGGCGGGATTACTCCCGACGTGCGCATCGACGAGCCGCGCTTGACGCCGGCGCAATCGGCGATTCGCCGCGGGCGCAGCGTCGAGCGGTTCGTGGCCAAGCTGCGGGCTTCCGGGCACGCAATGACGCGCGGCCAAAGCCCCTCGCCCGAGTTGCTGTCGCGCCTGGAAGATTTTCTCGTCAGCGAAAGCGTCGTCGAAGACAGAAAGAAGCTGGTCGAGGAACGCGCTTTCCTGAAGCGTTCGCTGACGACCCATCTGCACATCTCGTACTTCGATTATTACGAAGGCTTGCGCGTTTTGGCGGCATTGGACCCCGTCGTGCGGCAGGCTCGATCGCTGCTGGGAACCGCCGAACGCTTGCTGCGCGGCGAAGTGGACGCGCTGTCTCAGTACGAATCGCAGTTCGACGCCCCCCCGTTCTCGCCCGCGGCTCAATAGCCCTCCGCGGCGGGCCGATTCTTTTTTCGCCGGCGGCCGCGCCGCCGTGTCGGGCTATCCTGGGATGCGATGTCCACGTTAGCCGAGTATGTCCGCTCGAACGGCGGGCGATTCGAAAACGAATTGTTCGAATTTCTGCGCATTCCGAGCATCAGCACACTTCCCGATCATCGCGCGGATATGCTTCGCGCCGCCGAGTTCGTCTCCGGCAAGCTGGCGGCCGCCGGGCTTGAAAACGTGGAAGTCATCGAGAATGCCGCGGGCAGGCCGTTGGTTTACGGCGATTGGCTGCATGCTCGGGGCAAGCCGACGGTGCTCTTTTACGGGCATTACGACGTGCAACCGGTCGATCCGCTCGAGCTTTGGGAGTCGCCGCCGTTCGAGCCGACCGTGCGCAACGGCAGCGTGTACGCGCGCGGCGCGGCGGATGACAAGGGGCAGTTCTATGCGCACGTCAAGGCGGTCGAGGCGCTGCGCGCGATGCACGGGGAATTGCCCGTTAACGTCAAGTTCCTGATCGAGGGCGAGGAAGAGGTCGGCGGCGAGGCGATCGAGGCTTATCTGGCGGCCAACGGCGAAAAGCTACAAGCCGACGTTGCTTTGGTATCGGACACCGCCATGTACGCGCCGGGCATACCGACCATCTGCACCGCTCTGCGGGGCATGGTCTATATGGAGTGGCAAGCCCGCGGGGCCGCGCGCGACCTGCATTCGGGACTCTACGGCGGCGTCGCTCCGAATCCGCTGTTCGGGTTGATCGAAGTTCTCGCGCAGTGCAAGGACGCCGAGGGGCGGGTGCTCATCCCCGGGTTCTACGACGATGTCGAAGCGCCGTCCGCGAAGGAAAAGGCAAGCTGGGCGGGCCTGCCCTTCGACGAGGCCGCTTATCTCCGCGACGAAGTGGGTTCGACCGCTCTGACCGGCGAGCCGGGCTTCTCGGTGTTCGAGCGCATCGGCGCGCGCCCGACCTTCGAGGTCCACGGCCTGCCCGGCGGCTTCACGGGTCCCGGCGCGAAGACGGTGATCCCCGCAACTGCCGCGGCAAAGGTCAGTACGCGGCTTGTGCCGCATCAGGACCCCGTCAAAATCCTCGCCGGCATCGAGGCTTTCGTCTCCGCGCGCGCGCCGCAAGGAGTCGCGATCGAGATCCGCGAGATACACTCGGCGCCGGCGAGCCTGGCGGACCCCGATCACCCGGCGATCGCCAAGGCGGCTCAGGCGCTTGGCGGCGTGTGGGGCCGCGAAACGGTGTACGTCCGCTCGGGAGGGTCGATCCCCATCGTCGGCGAATTCCAGAAACGGCTGGGCATTCCGACCATCCTGATGGGCTTCGGCCTGCCCGATGACGGCCTGCATTCCCCGAACGAAAAATTCAGCCTCGAAAACTTTCACAAAGGCATTCTGGCGACGGCTCGGTTCCTGGAGCTTTTGCAGGCGTGAGCCCGGTCAACCGCAATCGGCTGGCGTCCGCGTTGGCCTACGTGGTCGCTCTGGGTCCCTTCTCGATCGATACCTATCTGCCGGCGATCCCCCGCATCGCGCGGGAATTCGCAGCGGATATCCAGCTTGTCGAAGCGTCGATCAGCACGTTCCTGCTCGGGCTGGCGGTCGGCCAACTCATCGGCGCGCCGATGTCCGACCGCATCGGCCGCCGTCCGACCGCTTTTCGGGGCCTGACCGTCTTCGTGCTCGCCGGAGCGGGGATTTTCGTCTGCCGGTCGACCGCGCAACTGCTCGCCTTGCGGTTCGTGCAAGCGGTCGGCGCGGGTTTGACGATCGTCAACGCGGCCGCCGTCGTCAGCGACCTTTTCAAGCCGCGGGACGTCGCGCGGATGTTCAATACGATCGCCTTGATTCTGATGACGGCGCCGCTGGTTGCGCCCGTAGTCGGAGCGGTTCTGCTCGAGTTGCTCGGCTGGCGGTCGGTGTTCGCCTTTCTGGCGCTATACGGCGTCGGCGCGGCGGTCATCTTTGCGCGGCTGATTCCGGAAACCGTAAAGGTTGAGAAAAACTCCGACGGCTTCGCCGCAATCGCGGGTTCCGCCGCGCGCTCGTTCGCCGCGGTGCTCTCCCGCGGCCGCGCGATGGGCTTCACGCTGTGCGGCGGCTTTGCGGCCGGCTGCATGTTCGTTTATTTGCAGGACTCGGCATTCGTTTACATGGATACGCTGGGCGTCTCCGCCGGGCTGTTCCCGGTGGTCTTCGGCGCGAATATCGTGACCATGATCGCCTTCAACCGGTTGAACCGGATTCTGCTGAGAACCCGCGAGCCGCAGCGGATTGCGCTCTGCGGCTGCATCGTTCAGGTTTCGATGTGCCTGCTGTTGTTGGCCGCCGCGCTGCCGGCGGAACCCACGCTCGCCCTGGTCATGCCGCCGATCATGTTCGGCGTCGGCTGCGTGACGCTCATCATCGGCAACTGCATGGCCTGCTTTCTGGCGCATTTCCCCGAGAATCGGGGAGTCGCTTCCGGCATTGCCGGCAGCATCCAGTTCGCCTTGGGCGGAACGCTGGGGGCAACGGTCGGCGCCGTGCATGACGGGACGCTGGTCACGACGGCCACCGGGATGCTGCTGAGCGCCTGCACGGCGCTGGCCTTCCTGGTCGGAACGGCGCGCAAGCCCGCCGCGTGACTTTCCTGCCCAGGAGCGCTAGGCCAGAATCGCCTTCACCACCTTGGCGGGCTCGACGCCCGTCAGCTTGGCGTCGAGCCCCTGATGCCGGTAGGTGAAACGTTCATGGTCGATGCCGAACAGGTGAAGAATCGTCGCCTGGTAGTCGCGGATATGCACCGGGTCTTTGACGATGTTGTACGAGAACTCGTCGGTTTCGCCGTAAACCGTTCCGCCCTTCACGCCGCCGCCGGCCATCCACAGGCTGTAGCAGCGCGGGTGGTGGTCGCGGCCGTAGTTGGCCGGCGTGAGCTCGCCCTGCGAGTAGATCGTGCGCCCGAATTCACCGCCCCAGATGACCAGCGTGTCTTCGAACAGGCCGCGCTCCTTGAGGTCTTGCACCAGCGCCCAAGCGGCGTTATCCACGTCGCGCGCCTGGTGAGGGAGCACCAGCGGCGCGTTATTGTGAACGTCCCAGCCGCGGTGGTAAATCTGCACGAACCGCGTGCCCCGTTCGATCAGCCGCCGCGCCATCAAGGCGGCATTTTGGAACTTGCCGGGCTTGCGCGCTTCGTCGCCCCAGCGCTTCCAGGTGCTTTCGGGCTCGCTGGAGAGGTCGCTCATTTCCGGCACGGAGGTTTGCATGCGGAAGGCCATCTCGTATTGCTCGATGCGCGCCAGCGTCGCGGGGTCGCCGATGCGCTCGTGCTGCATCTTGTTGAGATCAGAGAGGCCGTTGAGCATTTCCCGGCGCACGGTCTGCGGGACGCCGTCGGGGTTGTTGACGTAGAGCACCGGTTCGGCGCCGGCGCGCAGGCCGACTCCGGCATATTCGGGCGACAGGAATCCGGCGCTCCAGAGCTTGGCGGAAATGGCCTGCTGCCCCGACTTCGGATGGCTCTTGACCGCGTTCATCACGACAAACGTCGGCAAGTCGCGGTTCATCGTGCCCAGGCCGTAGGCAATCCAGGAGCCGATGCACGGACGGCCCGGAATCTCGCGGCCGGTCTGGATAAACGTGATGGCCGGCTCGTGGTTGATGGCGTCGGTGTTCATCGAGCGGACGATGGCGAGGTCGTCGACCATTTCCGCTGTTTTCGGCAGCAATTCGGAGATCCAGGCGCCGCTTTGGCCGTGTTGCTTGAACTTGAAAACCGACGGCGCGATGGGAAAGCGCGACTGCCCCGAAGTCATCGTGGTCAGGCGCTGCCCTTGGCGGATCGAGTCGGGCAGGTCTTTGTCGTACCAATTTTTCATGGCCGGCTTGTAGTCGAGCAGGTCCATTTGCGGCGGCGCGCCCATCATGTGCAGGTAGATGCAGCGTTTGGCCTTCGGCGCGAAGTGCGGCAGATGGGGCAGTCCGCCGGAGACGCGCTCGGAAGGCGTTTTGCCGGCGGCCTCCTCGCCGAGCATGGAGGCCAAGACGAGCCCGCCGATGCCGTTGGCGCCGCGGCGGAAAAACTGTCGGCGCGTTTCGATGCGGATCGCTTCTTCTATCGGCTGCATGGCTATTTATTCAAGACCTCGTCCAAGTTCATCAGCTGGTTCGCCAACATGGCGTAGGCGGCGGATTCGACCGGCGGAAGTTCCGGATCGGGCGGCGACTCGCCCGTTGCCAGGATGGCGCGGGCGTCGCTTTCGTTTGCGCCGTAATAGGCGAGCAGTTTGTCGAAGCTGCGTTTCGCGGCGCCGGCTTCGCTGCGGTTGAAGCCGCGCGACAGCAGGCGGATGGTCATGAAGCCGAGCCGGGAATCGAAATCGTCGCCCGCCTGCTTCATTGCCGACTGCGCGAGCCGGCGCGCGGCTTCGACGAATTGCACGTCGTTCATCGTGACCAGCGCCTGCAGCGGCGTGTTGGTGCGCTCGCGGCGCACGATCGAGTGCTCGCGCGTCGGGGCGTTGAAGACCTGCATCGACGCCGGCGGGGCAGCCCGTTTCCAGAAGGTATAGAGACTGCGGCGGTAAAGCTTTTCGCCGCTGTCGCGCTCGTACTTCTTGGTGTTGCTGGAGGGCATGGCCACCGAAGACCAGACGCCGTCGGGCTGATAGGGCTTCACGCTCGGGCCGCCGATCTTGCGCACCAGCAGGCCGCTTGCCGCAAGCGCGATGTCGCGGATCGTCTCGCCGTCCATGCGGAAACGGGGGCCGCGCGACAGCAAGCGGTTTTCCGGGTCTTTCTCCAGCTTCTCGGGGGTTGACCGCGCCGACTGCCGATAGGTCGCAGACAGCAGCATCGTCTTGATCAGGCGCTTGACGTCCCACCCGGATTCGCGGAAATCGACCGCCAGCCAATCGAGCAGCTCGGTATGGGACGGCGGCTCGCCTTGCGCGCCGAAATCGTCGCTGGTGCGCACGAGCCCGGTTCCGAAGATCTCTTGCCAGTAGCGATTGACGGCGACGCGGGCGGTCAGCGGGTTGGCGTCGTCGACGATCCATTGGGCGAGGCCGAGCCGGTTTTTGGGGAACCCATCCGGCATCGCGGGCAAGAAACCCGGCGTGTCGGCAGTGACGCGGTCCCGCCGCTGATCGTACATGCCGCGGAACAGGACATGCGCCTCGGGATCCTTCCCGGGCGCCTCCTGCATGACGTGGGTCACCGCGCCGCGCCGTCGGATTTCGCGTATTTCACGCTCCATCGCGGCCCGTTGGGAAGCGAGGCGCTTGTATTGGGCATCGTTCAAGGTCAGATAGCGCAGCCGCAGGATTTCATTTTGCTCGGCGGTCAGATCGGCGGGCGGCACGGTTCGGGCGGCGTCGAGAAGCGCCCAATCAGCGATGACCTTGGCTTCTTCCACTGAGAGCACGCGGTTGAAAATGCGGAAGTCGGCAATTGCGCCGCCGCTGAAGTAGCGGGACTTGTACGAACCTTCCTCGTCGCCGGCAACGTAGCCTCGACCGAGGGAGATCGGCCGGTCGTTGCCTATCTCGCCCTTGAGCGCGGTGAAGTATTCGCCGCCCTGCACGGGCAACTCGGCGCCGTTGACGTAGAGGTTCAATCCCGCGCGCTCGGCCGAGCCGTCGTAGGTCACCGCGATATGCGTCCAGGCGCCGGTTTCGAGACGCCGTTGATTGTTGGGTCCCAGCGAAATCGTCGACGCTTTGCCGTCTTCGACCCCCTTCATGCGGAAGTTGATCTGGCGGTCGTTGAGGGTGATCGACCAGCCGCGCATCTTGTTTTCGGGGTCCGTCTGGTCGGCAACGATGAAGTCGCCGTCGCGCTCGTCGGGGTGGTAAACCCACAGGGTCATCGAAAACGGCTTGCCGCGCTCAATGCCCGACGGCGGCAATTCCACCACGCCTTCTTCTCCAAAATGGAACGCCGCCATGTTCGCCGCCGGCCCTTCGCCGGATACGACCCCGGACGGCAGCGCCAACGGCGCGCTTGCGCCTCCGCGCGTCACCTGCGCCGGGCCGGCCGCCATCGTTTCGGTCTTGGCGTCGAGCGGCATCGTCAACGAACGGTAGCGGCGCTTGGCGACCCATGCGTCGAACTTCCCGTTCGGCGCGTCGAGGGCGTCGGTCAGCGCGGTCTCGACGGAGCGCATCTTGTCCACCAGCTTCCGGTAGCGGCTCCGCTCTTCCCTGCGCGGAACGATCATGATCGGCGGCGTATCGGAGACGTTGCCGTCCATCACGTACTGCGTGGTGTTCCGAAAGAACGCCGTCAGGCGGTAGAAGTCCTTTTGCGTGATGGGATCGAACTTGTGATCGTGGCAGGTGGCGCAGCCGACCGTCAGACCGAGGAATACGGCGCCGGTGGTGTCGGCGCGGTCTTTGGCGTAAATGACTTCGAACTCTTCGGGGATCACGCCGCCTTCGTTCGTCGTGGCGTTGCAGCGGTGGAAGCCGGAAGCGATGAGTTGATCGAGCGAAGGATCGGGCAGCAGGTCGCCGGCGATCTGCTCGACGGTAAAGCGGTCGAACGGGAGATTGCGGTTGTAGGCGTCGATGACCCAGTCGCGGTAAGGCCACATCTCGCGGTAGTTGTCGATATGAATGCCGTGGGTATCGGCGTACCGCGCCGCGTCGAGCCAATAGCGCGCGCGGTGCTCGCCGTAGCCGGGCAGGGCGAGCAGACGGTCGAGATAGCGCTCGTAGGCGCCGGGGGCTTCGTCGTCGAGGAACGCCTGCAAATGACCCGGCTCGGGCGGCAGCCCGGTGATGTCGAGCGCGGCGCGGCGGGCCAGCGCGGGGCGGTCGGCCTCGGCGGCCGGGGTCAGCCCCTCGGCTTGCAGCCGGGCGAGGATGAAGTTGTCAATCGGATTGGCCGCCCATGTCCCGTCGCCGGCTGGGGGAACATCGGGCCGAACCGGCGGCTCGAACGACCAATGCCCCGTCCATTCGGCGCCTTGGTCGATCCAGGCGCGCAGCTTGTCGATTTGTTCGGGCTCGAGCTTCTTGTGCGAGTACTCGGGCGGCATCCGGCGCGCCGCGTCGCGGTGCGTGATGCGCTGGTAAATCAGGCTCGCCTCGGCGTCGCCGGGCACGACCGGCTTGCCGTTTTCACGCTCGGCGAAAGCGCCGCCCTTGAGATCGAGACGCAGGTCGGCGAGCCGCGTCGCGGGGTCGGGGCCGTGGCATTGGAAGCACGCGTCGGAGAGCAGCGGACGGACTTCGGTCTGAAAGTCGACCCGCGCGAGCGGGGGCGCCGCAAGCGCCGGCGCGGTTAACAGAAGCGCAACGAAAGCGGCAAGGCGGAACCCGGATACACTCATTCCACCGCGATTATACTACCGCGCTCGCGCGCCGCCGGCGATTGCGCGCCGAATGTGGGTATATTTTGCGGCAGCTCGAGCTATTCCCGTTTTTTGAGGCGCCGCACTCTGCGCCTCATATCCCTGCGCTCGTCCTCGATCTCCTTGGCAAACGCTTCCGCCCGCTTTTTCAACTCCGCGTCTTCGGATTCAAGGTAGGACTTGGTCCATTGCTCGGCCCGCTCGATCAGCGCCAAGCGAATCTTCGGATCGTCGACCCGCTTGCGGCTGAAGACCAGCGAAATGTCGAGCAGGATTTTGGCCACGGCAAACCGCGCGTCGTCGTTGGCGATCGTCACCGGACCGGCGGCGAAGGCGGCTTGCGCTTTCTCGGCGAATTCCGCGCCTTCGCCGAAGCCGCAGAACTCGGTGGCGGCGAGCGCGAGTCCGCGCAGAACGGTGCGCTCCGAGGCGGTTTCGACTTGCTCCATGGCGATATCCTGGCCCTCGCTTATGCCTTCGATGACCGGGGGCACGGTCGCGGCGGCCGGCGGGAACGGGAACCGGCAGATCACGTCGTCCGTTCCCCAGGCCGTATCGAGGTCGCCGAGCGATTCCGTCAACTCGATCGCGAACTGGCGCGCCTCGCGGTTGATCTGCTGCAGCAGAGGCTCATAGCTGGGGCGCAGCTTGGGGCTCTCTTCGATGGCCGCGCGGTAGGCGTCGCCGACTTCCATATAGCCGCGCGAGAGACCCATGAGCAGAACCGTGCGCCAGACGCGCGCGCGTTCCTTGAGCGGGGTCTCGCGGGAGGCCACGGTGTCGAGCTCGGCCGACATTTTGGAAAACTCCCCGCGGTCGTAGTAGAAACCGGCGTTGTCCCAGTGCCACTCGGGCGAACCGCCTTTCGGCGGGGCAGGCCCGGTGTTGCAGCCCAACACCCCCGCGAGGGCGGCAACCGGCGCCAAATAGAAAATCATTCGGGAAACTGACACTTCAAGAACCTCATGCCTACAGCGATGGCCGGCGCCGCGATTGCCGCGGCGGCAACGCTTCCGCCCGACGGGTCTTTATCATCTTAGCGGATTCGCTCGGCGGAAGTCGGCGGCTAAAATCGTAGGAACCATGTCTTTGCGTCCGCTGCCGGTTCTACTCGCCTTGTTTGCTTTGTCGGGGGCGTCTTGCACGTATTGGAAGCCGATTCCGGCGGAGGGCTTCGACGTTGCCGAAGGTCTGGAGATGACGCTCTGGGCCGCGGAGCCGCTGCTGGTCAACCCGACCAACTTCGATATCGACGAGCGCGGGCGCATCTGGCTGATCGAGTCGGTCAACTACCGCAGCGATCTCAAGCGCAAGCCGAAGAACGATCCGACGGGCGACCGCATCGTGATCCTCGAGGATACGGACGGAGACGGCCGCGCGGATACGCGCAAGATTTTCGATCAGCGGCCGGACATGCTGGCGCCGCTGGGGATATCGGTATTCGGCAACAAGGTGCTGGTTGCGCAATCGCCCGACCTGATCGTTTACGTCAAAGACGAGAACGACAACATCGTCGGCAAGGAAACGCTGCTCACCGGCTGGGGCGGCGCCGACCACGATCACGGCCTGCATGCGGTCTTGTTCGGACACGACGGCCGCTACTACTTCAACTCGGGAGACCAAGGCTTTTCGACGACGGACAAGTCGGGCAAGCAGCACCGCAGCAGCCGCGAAGGCCCGTATTACGCCGCGACCGTACAGCGCATGAACCCCGACGGCTCGGATTTCTCGGTGCTGGCGCACAATGCGCGCAATCCGTACGAGATCGCCCTCGACTCCTTCGGCTCGATCTGGCAAACCGACAACGACGACGACGGGAACAAATGGACGCGCCTGCTCTACATCGTCGAGGGCGCCAACTACGGCTACTGGGGGCCCGGCGGCCGCCGCTGGCGCGAGGACAAGGGAACGCATTTCCACGCGGAGCGCCCCGGGACGATGCCTTTCGTGGCGCGGACGGGGCCGGGCTCGCCGGCCGGTCTGACGTTTTACGAAGGCGATCTGCTGCCCGAGAAATACCGCGGGCAGTTGCTGCATGCCGAGCCGGGCAAGCGCCTGATTCAGACCTTCTTCGTCGAGCCGTCCGGCGCCGGATACACGATGCGGCACGAGAACACGGTCGCCACCGTACACCCCGACTTCCGGCCCAGCGACATCGCAGTCGCTCCCGACGGCTCGGTCTTCATCGCCGATTGGAACGACCCCGCGGTCGGCGGCCACAACATGCAGGATATCGAGAAAGGGCGCATCTACCGCCTGGCCCCCGCGGGGCATGTCCGCTCGATTCCGCAACTCGATCTCGAGACGGACGAAGGTCTTGCGGCGGCGTTCGGCTCGCCGAACCAGGCAACGCGGGCGCGCGCTTACCAAGAGCTGCAACTGCGCGGCAACGACGCCCGGGAAATGCTGCTGGCGATCTGGCGCAGCCCTTACGTGACGATGCGGGCGCGCGCGCTGTGGCTGGCGGCCCCAATGGGCGCCGCAGGCGAGGCCGCTCTGGAAGAAGCGCTCGCCGACGCGGACCCCCGGTTCCGCGTCCTCGGTCTGCGCGCGGCGCAATTTCACGGCATGGATGCCGTCGGCCGCGCCAGGGCGCTGACGCGCGATCCTTCGCCGCACGTGCGCCGCGAAGCCGCGCTCCTGCTGCGCGGGCTCGACCCCGCCGACAGAGTCGAGCCCTGGCTGGAGTTGGCCGCAGGATACGACGGGCAAGACCGCTGGTATCTCGAAACGCTGCGCATCGCCGCGACCGGAGCGGAAGACCTGATGTTCGCGGCGCTGCGCGCGCAGCATCCCGACTGGAACGACGCGGTTGCCGATCTCTACTGGGTGCTCCAGGCGCCCAGCTCGATAGCGTATCTGAGGCAAGTCTTGCGCAACCCCTCTCTGCCCCTGGAGCAACGGGCCGCAGCGCTGGAGGCATTGGGCTGGCAGCCGGCGGAGGAGGCGGCGCTGACGGTCTCCCGACTGGCCGGCGACCCCTCGGTCGAGCCGCAGTTGCGCAAGCGCGGACTCTATTTCCTGGGCAAGCAACTCTACAGCGAATGGAGCGCGTACCGCCGCAACGCCGCGGCGCTCGCCGCGGTCGGCCGCGCGCTCGAAGACCCCGGCCTGCGGCAGGACGCTCTGGAGTTGGCAACCCTCCTGGCGGACCGCGCGTTCGGCCCGCAACTGCTGCAGCTTGCGCGCGACGACAAGCTGGATGAGGCTTCGAGGAAATCGGCGCTGGAGGCCCTCGGCGCGCTCGGCGGCGAGTATCTTCCCGCGTTGCGCGCAGCGGCGCTTGCCGGGCCGGACGCCTTGCGCATTGCAGCCATAAACGGCCTGGGCGCGGCGCGGCCCGCGGATCTGGACGCAACGCTGCAACAGATCGTTCTGTCCGCGGCGGCCAACGAAGTCCGCAGCGCGGCCCTGCGGGTCTTGGGCCGCCGGCCGTCGGGACTGCATGCGATCCTCGACATGGAAGAATCGCTGGACCTGCCCGCCGAGTTGAGGACGGTGGCGGCGGGCATGGTTCATGCGAGCCGCGTTGCGGCGGTTCGCGAACGCGCCGCGGCGATTCTCCCCGCGCCCGCGAGCAGGAACAATCGCAAGATCGTTCGCGCGCGCGCCATCGTCGAGGCGGTCGGAGACGTCGAGCGCGGCCGCGCGGTTTTCAACCGCAAAGACGGCGCCGACTGCGCGAAGTGCCACTCGCTCGAACCCGGCGAGGAACCGGTCGGGCCGAGCCTGGCGGCGATCGGCTCAAAATACGCCAAGGAAGGCTTGTTCGATTCGATCCTCAACCCCAGCGCGGGCATCGCGCCCGAGTATTATTCGTGGGTGCTCGACACGACAACCTACGGGCTGGTGACCGGCGTATTGGCGGAAGACTCCGGCGAGCGGGTCGTTGTGCGCACGGAAACCGGCGACGAGATTCGCTTGGAGCCTTCCGAAATTTTAGAGCGCCGCCAAAGCAGGCTGTCGATCATGCCCGAAGACCTGATCAACGCGATGACCGAGCAGGAATTGATCGACCTGCTCGAATTCCTGGCGACGCTGCGCGAAGAGACGGCGGGCCGTTAGCCCAAGTTCAACAGGGGCGAGGTCAAGCCGTTGGAGGAGCGGCAGGTTGCATCGACAGAAACGCGAACAGAAACGCGAAGATTGCGGAGAGGAGCCAAGCACGCCCCGGCAGAGTCCGCGGTAAAGTCACGGCGCTCACTCTCCGGTTCACTCTCCGCTTCGCAGGCAGCCGGTTTCGGTCGGGAATCCGCGAAGAATAAAAAACGGGCCCCGATTGCTCGGGGCCCGCATGCGGTTTGGTTTGGTTGTCGCCGTTGCGCCTAGAAGGTTATTCTCAGGCCCAACTGCATGATGCGGCGGCTGTTGGGCAGCGTCGAGGTGACGAGGCCGAAGTTGCCCGAGCCGAGCGAGCCGTTGGGAATCTGGAACGCCGGCGTATTCGTGAAGTTGAACGCCTCCCAGCGGAACTGGGCGCGCCAGTTCTCGCCCCAATAGAAGTTCTTGGCCAGCATCAGGTCGAAGTTGCCGCGCCAGGGGCCGCGGATTCCCGGCAGCGTGCGCGAGGCATTGCCGAGAGTGTATTGGTCAGGGGCCGAAAAGGCGCCTTCGCTCAGCCAGTTCAGGCCGATGACGCTTTCCGCCGCCTGTCCCTGGTTGGCCGCCGCGAAGGACTGACCGGTAAGATTCGGCCGCAGCGTGATGCCGGCCGCCACGTCGCCGCGCAGGTTCGGGCCGCCGTCAACCGTGACGCCCATGTACCCGCCGCTGCGCAACATGCCGACCGTGGCGAGTTGCCAGCCGCCCAGCATGCCGTCGACGATCTTGTTCCAGCTTCCGCCCCACTTCCGGCCGCGGCCGAAGGGCAACTCGAAGATCGGCGCCATCACAATGCGATGCGGCAGGCGGTTGACCGAGCTCGAGCGCTCGTTGGCGAAGTCGAAGATATTCTGCGGGTTGTCGTTGTCGCCGAACGTGTCGGCGTCGCCGATGAAGCGGATGTTGTCGATCCACTGCGTGTGCGTGTAGGCGATCGTCCAGCCGAGGCCGTTCTGGTAGCGCTTCTCCGACTTGAAGGTCAGAGCATAGTAGTTTGAGATGCCCCAGTTCGGCGACATCAACTGAATCTGGTCCTGGCTGCCGGTGAAGCCGGTCCAGAGCCGGTAGTCTTCCTCGTTGGCGCCCGGGGCGTTGGCCGCCGGGAGGTCCTCGGGGCGGATGTGGTTGATGTTGATGTTGTTGATCGACTGGTGGCGCGCCAGGCTGCCGATTATGCCGAAGTCCCACAAGACGCCCTTCCAGCGGGTCTGCAGCGTCAGGTTGAAGTTCTGCGAGTAGGGCATTTCGCGCGCCTGATCCCAGAATTGAACCGTCGAGGTCGGGAAGCGGGTGCCGATGGAGCCGAAGCCGCCGTTGAGCTCCGCTTCCGGAATGTCGTCCAGGGCGCCGGCCGGAACGCCGTCGCGCATGAACGTTCTCAGACCGCCGCGAAAGCGGTAGATGTTGTCGAAGCCGGCGCGGCCGGGCTGGATCGAGTTGCGGTCGTACGGGTTGCCGAAGAAAATGCCGAAGCCGCCGCGCAGCACCAGCGAATCGTCTTCGCGCAGGCGCAGGGCAAAACCGAAACGGGGCGCAAGATTGTTCTTGTCCATGTTCCACAAGTACTTGCCCGTGCCGTCGCGGTTGGGGAAGAGCATCTTGCCGATGGCGTTCGCGCGGATGCCGTTCTGCCCCGCCAGCGGGTGCGGGCAGAACTGGCAGAAGCCGTTGTGCCGGTCGCCGACCTCGGTGATCGGCGTCTCGACCTCGTAGCGCAGGCCGAGATTCAAGGTCAGGCGCGGGTTGACCTTCCAGTCATCCTGCACATATCCGGAATAGTACTTGATGCGCTTGCCGATGCCGGGCGCCACGCGGGTGTCGAGATTCCAGATGTGACCCAGCAAGAAGTCCGCGACGCTGATGCCGGTGTTCTGATTGCGCCCGCCGCCCGACGGGCGGAAACGCGTGAAATTGCCGGTCGTCCGCCAGGCGCCGCTGGGCTGCGGGCGGCTGACCTCGTTGCCCTGGAAGGCCGTGTACTTGGCGCCGAAGGTCAGCGTGTGGTCGCCCGAGACCTTGGTGAAGTTGGCTTCGAAGTCGAAATTGGTGAAGGCCGCGAAGCGGTTGGCGTTGCCGGCGGCGCCGAATTGATTCACCGGCACGCGGCCGCCCTGGATGTTGAAGCGGGGGAAAACCTCGCCGCCCTTTTCGAGCCCCGGGATGCCGAATTGCTGCGCGTAGTTCGTCTCGCAGCAGTCGCCCGACTTGCGGTCCACCGTGACCCGGTTGAAGCCGACCAGCCCTGTCACGAAGAACGTCGGCGAGAAGGTGTAGGTCTGGCTCCAGCCCCAGTTCTGGCGGACGTTGAGGATGTCGAGGCCGTTCTGGTCGGCGACGCCGTAGCCCTGCGAATAGCCCGTCAGCGTGTCGTCGGGCGAGGTCAGGATCATGCGCAGGAAGCTGCGGTATTTGTCGCTGAAGTTGTGATCCAGCTTGAACGTGTGGTAATCGCGGTTGCGGCGGTTCGACGTTTGCTCGCGCCAGTTGCCCGAGTTGTTGTTCAGGTTGTTCGGCGTGCGGTTGGGATTGGGCAGGAAGCCCAGCGCCTTGACCGCCACCGGATCGAAGCGCGACGAGGGGATCATGTTGTTGGGAAACTGCTCCGAATCGAGCGCGTTGTGCCGCGGCCCGGCGGTGCGGGTTTCCGGGTCGTAAATCGGCACCAGCACGGCTTGGCCGCCCTGGTTCTGCGTCGCCGTCGAGAAGTTGCCGTTGCGCCACTCCGGCAAGCCGACGCTTCGCGTGCGGATCGCCCCTTGCGCCTGCCGGAAAACGTCGAGGTTGTAGAAGATGAACGTCTTGTTCTTGACGATCGGCCCGCCGGCCGAGCCGCCGCCGTTGTTGCGGCGCAGCTTCGGCTTCGAGTCGTTCTGCCAGCCGGCCGCGTCGAACGCGTCATTGCGCATGAAGTGGTAGAGGCTGCCGT
The DNA here is from genome assembly GCA_958295955.1 of uncultured Bryobacterales bacterium. Lineage (GTDB taxonomy): Bacteria > Acidobacteriota > Terriglobia > Bryobacterales > UBA6623 > CATQHP01. Next base: position 1,754,441 of record OY282420.1, read on the forward strand.
GCCAAGCGTTCGTTCCGCTGCGCGTAACCGCCGTGACGACGCCCGAGGAACTGCGGCCGTATTTCGCGCCCATCGAGTTGACCTCGACCTTGAACTCCTGCATGGAGTCCACCGGCGGCGACATTTCCACGTTCTGCACGCCCAAGCCGCCGCGCGTATTGTTGATGCCGTCGATATACGAGCCGGTCGAGCGCGTGCGCCCGCCGCCGATCGACATGTAGCCGTTCGATTCCGTGCGGAAGGCGCCGGGAACCAGGTTCACCAGATTGAAGATGTCGCGGTCGGGCAGCGGCAACTCCTGAATTTGCTCGACCTGAACGGTCGCGCCCACCGAGCCGGAGGTCGTCTGCACCTGCAACTGCTCGGCGGTGACCTCGACGACCTCGGTCAGCGCTCCGATTTCCAGAGCGAAGTTATACGAAACTTCCGAAGCCACGTTCAGGCGCAGCCCGTTGACGGTCGCCTGCTTGAAGCCGTCGGACTCGACGGTAATGTTGTACAGGCCGGCGGGCAAGGGCAGCGTATAGGCGCCGTTGATGCCGCTCTCGACCGTATTGGCGACGCCGGTCTCGGCGTTGGCGATGGTCACCCGCGCGCCCGGGATCACCGCGCCCGTGGCGTCGCTGACCGTGCCGTTGATGACGCCGTTGGAGCCCTGCCCGAACACGACCGCGGGCAGCAGGAAAACGAGCGCCGCAACCCAGAACAGGCGGCTCGGCGCATGATTGTTCGAATTCATCGTTTCACCTCGTCTCAATCTCGATTTGAATGGGAATGTCCGTTTGTCCGCAGGGTGAAAATACAAAATTTTTGACCCCATAACCTCTTTCGACCGGCACCGCGGAAATTTCGCCGCGCCGGCAACCCCAATATGTTGCCCGAGCGGCGATGCCGCTCCGATGACGCTGTGCAGTGTAATGCGCCGCGCGGGGCAGTGTCAACCGGAGGGACAGCCCCGTCTTCGGCCGTTTGTTAAATGGATGTAAATTGCCGGCCGGCGCCGGCGCACGAGTTTCGCCGCGGGTTGTTGGGCCCCGTCTCGAAATGCGGGCGGTCGGGAAAGCGCTCGCGCTACCGTGCCTTGGCGGCCCGGTCCGCCTCCGCCGGAGAAATGACGTTGCTCCGCGCAAGCGCCAGCAGCAGGGAATCGAACTTGGCATCGAGCGTGTCGAACCTGGCGTCGAATTTGGCTTCAACTTTGTCAATCTTGTCGTCGAGCTTGTCGATCCTGGCATCGAGCCTGACTTCCAGCCGATCGATGCGGTTGTTCATCTGACTGATATGGATGCTCGTATTGCCCCAGAGCATAACCAACAACATGGCCAACGCGATGCCGACGCTGAGTATCGTCAATATCTCGTTGGTGAGGAAGCGCCCGCGGCCAGCGGCCCCGTCCGGCTGCGGCAACGAGCGGCCCTGCGGGTCGGCTAACTCCGGATTGGGGGTCGGCGGCATGAATACGCAGTCAGTATAGCGTAACGTCCGCATCGGCAGAAAGCGATTTCGCTAGACTCGCAGGAAATGACTGCGCCGCCGAAAGAGAAGGTGCTGTTTCTCTGCACGGGAAATTCCTGCCGCAGTCAGATGGCCGAGGGACTGCTGCGCGCGATGGCCGGCGGGCGGTACGACGTTTTTTCCGCAGGAACGCACCCGCACGGCGTCAACCCGGATGCCGTGCGCGCCATGCGCGAAGTCGGCATCGACATTGCCCAACAGCAATCGCAGCACGTCGATGAGTTTTTGCACACGGGCATCGACCTCGTGATTACCGTTTGCGACAAGGCCAACGAAAGCTGCCCCGTCTTCCCCGGCAACGTCGAGCGGCTCCATTGGAGCTTCGACGATCCGGCTGCCGCCGGCGGCGGCGATGAGGCGCGCATGGCCGTTTTTCGGCGCGTGCGGGATGAGATCGGCGCCGCGCTGCGCAACCGGCTCGAGCGCCGGCCGCCGGGCGGATAGCCGCAACTCACGCCTGCTGCAAGTTGGCGTATTTCACGAGCAGCTTTTTCAGGCCGTAGCCCTGAAACTGCACCGTCAGCTTGGCGTTCTCGCCTGCGCCCTCGCGGCGCAGCACCGTGCCCAAGCCGAACTTGGCGTGGCGCACCTGCGCGCCGCGCTTAAATCCCCCCGCATCGCGCAGCTTGACGGCGGCTTGACCGAGTTGCGGCCTGCGCGGCGGCGGACTCTCGGGCTTGCCGGCCGGGCGCGGGCGGTTGCGCCAAGCCGGCGCGGAATTGCGATCGGCCGCGGCCCCATCGAGAGCGATGCCGCGCTGCTTGAAAAACCCGGCCACGGCCTCGACCGAATCGTACGTCTTGCCGCTGCCGGGCTTGAGGTCGGCGAGCTTGTTTTGCGCCGCGGCGCGGACGTAATCGCGTTCGTAGGAGAGGTCCACGCCGTCCTCGGCCTCGTCCGCAAATTCGTCCGGGCCGATCGGGCCGCCCCCGGGCGTGCGGTCATCCACGAGGTGGGGCGGGACTTCGCTCAAAAACCGCGAAGGCTTCGTCCAATCCGGCGCCCCGCCGCCGAACCGCCTGCGCTCCTTGGCGCAAGTCAGCACCAACTGCCGTTCCGCGCGGGTCATGCCCACGTAGCAGAGCCGCCGCTCTTCTTCGAGCGCGGATTCATCCTGCAGCGACCGGCTGTGCGGGAACAGCAACTCTTCCATGCCGATCAGGGCGACGAGCGGAAACTCAAGCCCCTTGGCGTTGTGCAGCGTCATCAGCAGAATCCGCACCCGCCGGTCGATTTGGTCGGAGTCGGATATCAGCGCGGCATGGTCGAGGAAAGCGCGGACATCCTCGCCCCGTTTGCCCGCGTCGTCCGCGGCGTTGAGCAGCTCGTTGATGTTTTCCAGCTTCCCCGCGGCTTCGATCGAAAGATCGCGCTCGAGCATCGCGCGGTAACCGGTCTCGTCCAGCAGCCAACGCAAGACCTCGTGGACGGGCCGCTCGTCGATCTTTTCGCGCAGTCCGTCCATCAGCCGGCGGAATTTGCCCAACGCGGCCGCCGCCCGCGCCGAGAGCTGCAGACCGTCCGCCGCGCCGATGGCCGCCCACAGCGTCAGCCGGTTGCGGTAGGCATGCTCCTGCAGGCGTTGGACGGTTGTCTTGCCGATGCCGCGCGCCGGAACGTTGACGATGCGCTGCAAGCTCACCGCGTCGTTCGGCGCGACGGCCGTTTTCAGATAGGCGATCAGGTCTTTGACTTCCGCGCGCTCGTAGAACGACACGCCGCCGACCACAAGGTAATCCCGGTCGTAGCGCCGCAGCGCCTCTTCCATCCGGCGCGATTGCGCGTTGGTGCGGTACAGCACCGCCGCCCGCCCGTCGGGGCAGTCGTGCAAATAGCGGTTCAGATAGTCGGCGACGTAGAGGGCTTCCGCTTCGTCGTCCCTTGCCTGGTAGAAGACGATCTTCTCGCCGGCGTCGCCGTCCGTCCAGAGTTTCCTGCCCTTGCGCCGGACGTTCCGCCGCACCACCGCGTCCGCCGCTTCGAGGATTTTCGCGGTCGAGCGGTAGTTCCGTTCCAGCCGAATGGTTTTGGCGTTGGGGAAGTCTTTTTCGAAGTCGAGAATGTTGTGGATGTCCGCGCCGCGCCAGGAATAGATCGACTGGTCTTCGTCGCCGACCACGCAAACGTTGCCGCGTTCCTCCGTCAGCAGGCGCAGCAAGTCGTACTGCGTCCGATTCGTGTCCTGGTACTCGTCCACCAGCACGTAGCGGAACCGCGAGACGGCCCATTCGCGGACGGCGGAACCGTGCCGCAGCAAGCGCACCGACTCGAGCAGCAGATCGTCGAAATCCAGCGCATTCGCGGAGCGCAGCGCGTCTTCGTATTTTTCGTAGATGACGGCGAGTTTTTCGGCCGGCGGCGACGTTGCTTCGCGGTAGAGATCTTCGGGCGTCCGGCCGCGGCTCTTGGCGCTGCCGACCGCCCAGAGAACGGCGCGCGGCTTCATGAAGTCGTGGCCGAGCCCCAACTCGCGGAACAGCGCTTTGACGACGGCCAACTGATCGCCCTCGCCGTAAATGCCGAACTGCCGCGTGAAGCCCGAGCGGACTTCGGCCAAAGGGTCGCCGTGCATGCGCAGCAGCCTCAGGCAAAACGAGTGGAAAGTCGAAACCGGCGGCGCCGCGCTCGGCGGCATGCCGTTCTCGCGCAGGATGCGCTCGACGCGGCTGCGCATCTCCTGCGCGGCCTTGTTGGTGAACGTAACCGCGAGGACGGCGTGCGGCGGCACGTTCTTGTCGAGAATCAGATGGGCGATGCGGGTGACGATGACGCGAGTCTTGCCGCTGCCCGCTCCGGCGAGAATCAGCAACGGCCCCTCGGTTGTGAGCACGGCCTCTTTTTGTTGGGGATTCAGGAATGCGGTCAGAGACATCCGAAGCCCTTATTTTACCGGCAGGCGGCGGCGGGACGGGGAGTTCTCGGGGCGGCGAGCACATAGACCGCTTCGCCGCCGCAACCGGCGCCCGGCGGGGCGGTTTCGAGCGCGAAGCGCAGACGCTCAGGGATCGCCCGGCTCTTGCGGTTCTCGAGCGCGCAGCGAATCTCGACGCGGCGCATGCCGCGTTCCTCGAACAAGTACGCGGTAACCGCGCGGACCGCCGCGGTCATCAAACCCTTGCCCTGAAACCGGGCGGCCGGCCAATAACCGATTTCCGCCGTCGGAGCGTCCGCCGCCAAGGACACTCCGATAACGCCGGCAAATTCGTCGTTCAGCCAAATCCCGGCGGTGATCTCCGTCTGCTGCGCCAATTTCAGCAACTGCTCTTCGATGAAGGCCCTCGTGTCGGCGGCGCTCTGCGCCCCATCCACCCAGGGCAGCCGGCGGCGGAGCATTGCGCGGTTCGAATCGACGCTCGCGAATACGGTTTGGCAATGATGAGGCTCCAACAGGCGGAGTTCCGCACCGGCGATCTCGAGACGGCGGTGAAACATAAACCTTACGGTAGCGCGGTTTCCGCGGCGCGCGGACGGCTCTTTTGCCGCGTTGTTATACACTTGGGGCGCCATGCGCGTTCAAGTCGGCCTGCTGCTGCTGTTGGCGCTTCCTCCGGGGGCGCAAGCCGCGCCCAATTTCATCGTGATTCTCGCGGATGACCTCGGTTACGGCGACTTGTCAGCATTCGGCGCTACGGCGCACGAGACGCCGCATCTCGACCGCATGGCCGCGGAAGGCGCGCGCTTGACGCAGTTCTATGTCCCGATGCCGTTCTGCGGACCCTCCCGCGGGACCCTGCTGACCGGCCGTTACCCCTTTCGCACGACGCTGGTAAGCAACCCGTCCCCCGACGTCGGGCGCAACGCGATCGGCCTGCCGCCGGCGGAGATCACCATCGCCGAAGCCCTCAAGCCGTTGGGATACGCAACGGCCGCGGTCGGCAAATGGCATCTCGGACACATCGAAAAATATCTGCCGCGCAAGCAGGGCTTCGACGAGTACTACGGCATCCTCTACTCGAACGACATGCGCCCGGTGCAGCTTGTTGAAAACGAAACGGTCGTCGAATACCCGGTCATCCAAGCGGAATTGACCAAGAAGTACACCCGGCGTTCGCTCGACTTCATCGAGCGCAACCGCGACAAGCCGTTTTTCCTTTATCTTCCGCACGCGATGCCGCACAAGCCTCTGGCCGCCTCAGAAGATTTCTACACGCCGCAAACCCCCGGCGATCTCTACTCCGACGCCGTGCGCGAACTGGACTGGTCGGTCGGACGGATACTCGCCAAGCTGCGCGAGCTCGATCTCGACAGCAACACCTTCGTGTTCTTCACCTCAGACAACGGCGCCACGTTCGGGGGCTATAACGGCGGCTTGCGGGCGATGAAGGGGTCGAACTTCGACGGCGGCATCCATGTCCCGGCGATCGCCCGCTGGCCGGGGAAAATACCCGCGGGGCAGGTCTCGGGCGAGGTCGTGGCTTCGGCGGACGTTTTTGCGACGATCGTCGCCGCGGCCGGCGGCAAGCTCCCCGCCGACCGGAAAATCGACGGGCTCGACCTGATGCCGCTGCTCAGCGGCGCAGCGAAAAAATCTCCGCACGAAGCTGTTTTCGCCATGGGCGGGCAGCAACTGAAACTGTTGCGCTCCGGCCGCTGGAAGCTGCACGTGCGGCCGCCGCAGCCGGGCTTTACCTGCCTCGATGACGCAAGCGGTTGGCAAGACCCGCGCGCTCCCGACGGCCTGACGATCATCGCCCAATTCGAGCAGGCGACGCCCGCAGACTGCCCCGGCCTCGTTACCGGACCGGCGCCCAAGCCGCTGATGCTCTTCGACATGGAGGCCGACCGCGGGGAGCAGCGCGACGTTGCCGCGGAATACCCCGAAGTCGTCGCCCGGCTGCGCAAGATATTCGAGGCGATGGACGCGCAGACTCCCGCAAGCTACCCGGACGCTCCGCGCGCCCCTGAAATCCTGTGGATTCGCGGCGGAGAGCTGCGCTACGACCGGCTGATCGCGCCGGTCGCCGGAAATTGACGTCCCAGCCTACCCGCCGAAACGCAAAACGCCGATGCGATAATGAGCGCATGGCGCGACCGCTTGCGTTCGAGGGGGACAAAACCCAAGCCTTTAGCGATTCGCCGAAGGCCGCGGCCGAGCAAGCGGATAACAGCACGCAAAGCAAGCCGTCCTTGCCTACCGAACGCAAGAAACTCGAAGGGCTGCGGCGCGCGCAGGGCCGCCTGCCTCCGGGCCAGTCGCTGACCCTGAAGTGGCCGGTGCTCCACGCGGGGGAAATCCCCCCATTCGACCCCGCGACCTGGGACTTGAGCGTCAGCGGACTCGTCGAACGGCCCTTCAAGCTCAATTGGGACGAGTTCCGGCAACTTCCGCGCGTCCGCGTCCAAACGGATTTTCACTGCGTCACGACGTGGAGCAAATTCGACAACGTGTGGGAAGGCGTGCTTTTTCGCACGCTCGTCGAGCGCGCCGGGCCCAAGCCCGAGGCGAAGTTCGTGATGCAGCATGCCGCGGGGGGATACGCAACCAATACGCCGCTGGCGGATTTGCTGCGCGGCGACGTGCTGCTGGCGGACAAGCACGAGCCCGAGCCGCTGACGGCCGAGCACGGCGCGCCCGTGCGCATGGTCGTTCCGCACCTCTACGCCTGGAAAAGCGCGAAGTGGGTGCGCGGCTTCGTGTTCGCCGCGGAAGACCGCGCGGGCTATTGGGAGGAGCTCGGCTACCACATGTACGGCGATCCTTTTCGCGAAGAGCGCTTGCGCGGTTGCTGACATGCTGGCCAAGCTTCGCGGTCTCTTCGCGCGGGACAAGCAGGCGGCCGCCGAGCCGCTGCGCGGGCGCCCCAAAGTCCGCCGCGAAAAGGTCTATTCAGCCGACAGCGGCTACGTTTACCAATACTTCTACGAGGGGTTTCGCGCGGCGGAGCGCAACGGGCGGCCCGGCTGCGCGCATATCTTCGATTGCACGTCCGACCGCGCGGCGCGGTTTACGGCGACCGTCTTCGCCGCCGACGAGGCGTTTGCGCAGTGGCAGCGCGAGCACGAACGGGAATTGAATGCAGTCGAGCGCTACGCGCTGGTCAAGATGGCTCTGTTCGCCGGGTTCGACGCGCACGAGCATCTGACGGCGGACGTGGAAATTCCTCTGGACGCCGAGCGTGTCGCCGAACACGCGGAAACGCTGGATTTGTAGCGCGGTTCCGCCGGCCGCCATGCTCTAAAATGGGCGCATGACCTGGCGGCCTGCGCTCCTCGTTCTACCGCTCGCGGCCTGCTCCTGCGGTCCGCCGCCCCAAGACTCGGCGTTCGTCGCCTTGGCCGAGCGCTATATCGAGGCGCTGCTGGAGACGAACCCCGAATACGCAACGTCGCTGGGCGATCACCGCTACGACCACCGCCTCGACGATTATTCGGCCGCGGGGGTGGCGCAAGCGGTCGCGCTCGACAAGAAATTCCTGGCCGAGCTGGGGGCGATCGATCCGGCCGGACTCAGCGAGACGAACGCGATCGACTACGAGATTCTCGAGAACCGCCTGCGTTACGGCATCTGGGCGGCGGAAGAATTGCGCGAGTGGGAATGGAACCCGATGCGCTACAACGTCGGGGGCGCGGTTTACGGCCTGCTGGCGCGCGACTTCGCGCCGCTCGAGGAACGTTTGCGCAATTTGAACGAACGCCTCAAAGGCGTCCCCGCGGCGCTCGCCGCGGCCAAGGCCAACTTGAAGAACCCGCCGCGGATTCACACGGAAACGGCGATCTTGCAGAATCCCGGCGCCGTCGCGCTGATCGGCGGGCAACTCGACGCATTTCTGGAAGAAGCGCCGCCGGAGCTCCGGGCCGCAATGGAAGCCCCGCGCAAGGCCGCCGTCGCGGCGCTCGAGGAATACGGCAAATGGCTCGAAGAGGATTTGTTGCCGCGCTCGAACGGCGATTTCCGTATCGGCGAAGAGAAATTCCGCAAGAAGCTGGCGTTCGTGCTGCACTCCGATCTCTCGATGGAAGAGATTTTGGCGCGCGCCGAGAAAAAGCTGGCCGAGAGCCGCGAAGAGATGTACGCGACGGCGTTGCCGCTTTACACGCAAGCTCACCCCGGCGGCGACGTTGCCGATCGCCGGGCGGTCATCGCAGCGGTGCTCGACAAGTTGGCGGATACGCACCCCGACAGCGAGAGCATTCTCGGCGACGCCGAGCGCGATCTGGCCGAAACCACTGCATTCACGCGCGAGAAAAAACTCGTAAGCGTGCCCGACGAGCCACTGTCGGTCATCCTCATGCCGGAGTTTCGGCGCGGCGTTTCGACCGCGTACTGCGATTCGCCGGGGCCGCTCGAAAAGGGCGGAGAAACGTTTTACGCCATCGCTCCCGCGCCGCAGGCATGGAGCGAGGAGCGCAAGCTCTCGCTCTACCGCGAATACAACACCTACATGCTCAAGGATCTCACCGTGCATGAGGCCATGCCGGGGCACTATCTGCAGCTCGCGCACGCCAACCGTTTCCGGGCGCCGACGCAGATTCGCGGGGTTTTCTACTCCGGATCGTTCGTCGAGGGTTGGGCGGTTTACGCCGAGCAACTCATGAGCGAGCACGGCTACGGCGGCCCCGAAGTAAAGATGCAGGCGCTCAAGATGGCGGTCCGCGGCATTATCAACGCGATCATCGACCAGAAGATCCACGCCGGCTCGATGAGCGAAGAGGAAGCGATGTCGCTGATGATGGACGAGGGTTTTCAGGAAGACGGCGAAGCCGCCGGCAAGTGGACCCGGGCGCGTCTGACCTCGGCGCAGCTATCGACTTATTTTGTCGGCGCCGCCGAACACAACGACATCCGCGACGCCTGGAGAGCCCGGCACGGCGAAATTACGGACCAGCAAGCCTATCACGACCGGGTGCTCTCCTATGGCTCGCCCCCGGCAAAGTTCGTCCGCCGCATGATGGGCCTGTGAGCCGCAGCGGGGTTGAACGCCGCGTTTCCGGTCCGGCGGAACAAGCGGCCGCAGCGGCGGGTCTCCCGTTAAGCCACGAAAAACGAGCCGGCCGCAAAACGGCCGAGAGAGCGCCGGCCACTCCCCTGCCTGCGGGAGCGCGGAGCCGCCGGGCAACGACCCGCAACGACGCCGGAGAGTACCGTTACGTTCAATAAAAACCACCAGTTCGTGGCCGGCCACTCGGCGAGTGGGCACAGCGGCGCGTGAACCCGGTCGCGGACTCGCCCATCCGCGTGGTCAACGACTTCGCATGAGTATCGAATCGTTAACCCGAATTGACAGAGACGCCCAAGTTGAGGCCGGTTCCGGCCCCTTGATTCCACCGGCGTCTTCCCACTTAAAGTCGAATTCAAGATTCGGCATGGATAGCCTCGAAGGCGATGGGCCATTTCGCCTGTTCCAGCGGATAGCCCTTGTACTGCCCAATATCCCGGTTCGCCAATCGCCCTTCAAACACCGTGTTTCCGCACCGATACCAAACATATCGAGGGAAACGAGGCGAATGCCCCTCCCGGAGTTCTCCCGTGGAGCCGTGGCGGATCGCAGTACGCAACCCTCGCTTGTTTAGCCGCCGCCTCGAGATCGAAACCCGCGGGCGCACCGATTCGGCGCGGCCGGCGGCGTTGCGGAGCATGCATACTCAGTCAAGCCCGACCTTTACAGCGTGCTGCGCGAACCCTAAAATCCATTCGCGCCCACAACCGACACGAAGCTGACGCAGCGGCCGGGGGCGCCGCCCAGATTGTGGGTCAGTCCCAGCCGGGGGTTGGCGATCTGCCGCTGACCCGCTTCGCCGCGCAGTTGCAGCCACATCTCGTACATCATGCGCAGGCCGCTGGCGCCGATCGGATGCCCGAAGCTTTTCAGGCCGCCGTCGGGGTTCACCGGCTGCGCTCCCGAAAGCTCGAAACGCCCGTCCAGGGTATCTTTCCAGCCGGTTCCGCGCGCGGAGAAACCGAGGTCTTCCATCAGCACCAACTCCGTCGGCGTGAAGCAGTCGTGGACTTCGGCCATCGAGATTTCCTCGCGCGGGTTTTTCACTCCCGCCTGCGCATAGGCGTCCTCGGCGCCGGCGACGACTTCGGGAAAGGTCGTATAGTCGTAGCCCTGCCGCTTGGCGCCTTCGGCGGGTCCCGCGATAGACGACAGCGCCTTGATGAAAATCGGACGATCGGTGTATTTGTGCGCCTCCTCGGCGCGGCAGAGAATCGCCGCCGCGGCGCCGTCGCTCACGCCCGAGCAGTCGAACACGCCCAGCATGCCGGCCACTTTCGGCGCGCCCTCGATCTTTTCCTTGGCGATTTCCTTCTGAAATTGCGCCTTGGGATTCTTCGCGCCGTTGCAGTGGTTCTTGTAAGCGATATGCGTGAGAACCCGGCGCAGCGTCTTCTCGTCCACGCCGTATTTCCGGGCGTAGGCGGGCGCGAGCAGTGAGAAGGTCGCGGGCGCGGTCATCGTCGATTCCGTGCCGTCGGAGGGCGGCGCCCCCGAACCCGTCAGACCCGAGTAGCCCGAATCCTTCAGCTTCTCGACGCCGATCGCCATCGTCAGATCGTAGGCTCCGGCGGCCACCGCATAGGCGGCGTTGCGCAAAGCCTCGCTGCCGGTAGCGCAAAAATTTTCGACGCGCGTAATGGGCTTGTAGCGGATTTTCAGCGGCTCGGCCAGCATCAACCCGGAAAGGCCGCTGGAAAGCGTGCCCAGCCAGTAGGCATCGACCTGTTCGCGCTCGACGCCGGCGGAAGCATAAGCCCCCAAAGCGGCTTCGACGAGCATGTCGCCCGCGCCGCGGCTCCAGTGCTCGCCGAAACGCGTACAGGCCATGCCGACGATGGCTACTTTGTCTTTGATTCCCTTGCCGGCCATAGCTCACTCCGATGCATTTACCTTAACAGTCCGCGCCCCTCCCCCTGCACATTTCACTACCCCTCCAGAGCCCCGCTTAAGGCAGGCGGGCGCCGGTCGCAAGCTGAGCGGGCGGCCGCGGAAATTCATTCCTCTCGCGGCGAAGATTGTCCGCCGCAAATTCCCTGATTCCGCTTCAGGTATTCGAGCAGGGCTTCGGCAGCCCAGCGGTGGGCGGCAGATCCTTTCCTGCAAGTATGTGACGTAGCTCCTCCCGCGTCTTCGGCTGCCATCCCGCGAGCAGCGATGCGTAGCGGGGGCTGTTCGGCCCGCGGTTGCTGCCGCCGGCGCCGGGTTCGCTGGTGGTAGTCCGGGGCGTGAATTTCACCGAGGGAGAAGCGTATGCGGCGCAGGGTTTCCCACTGCCGGCGAGCTTGGGCGGGGTCACGGTGCGGTTCGAAGGCCTGCAAGCGCGGCTGTTCGCGGTGGGGCCGCAACGCATCGAGGCGCAGTTGCCCTCGCTGTTGGGCATGGAGGCGGGCCGAACCGCTCTGGCGACGGTGGTGGTGGAGACGGCCGAGGGCAGCAGCTATCCGCGGCGCTTTACCGTAGCGGCCCATGCGCCGGGCGTGTTCACGGTGTCGGGCGCGGGAGTGCTCGCGGCGCCGCGCGGCGCGAGCGGAGAGAGCCGGCCGGCGCGGGTCGGGGACGTGCTGGAGATTTATGCGACGGGGCTGGGGCCGGTGTATCCGCCGTTGGCCGACGGAGAGAACTCGTGCGCGCCCGAGGGGGTCTGCCTGGCCGACGGCGCGAACGTAGCGCTGCGGCGCACGGCGGAGCGCCCGCGGGTAAGCATCGGCGGCGTGGAGGTCGCTGCGGACGGCGTGCTGTTCTCGGGTTCGCCGCCGACGCCGGCGGCGGTGGGCATGGTGCTGGTCGAAGTTCCCGCAGGCATCGCGCCCTCCGCCGCGGCGGAGGTGATCGTCGCCATAGGCGGCGGCAGCAGCAGCCAATCCGGCGTCACGATAGCCGTCGAATGAGCGGCGCCGCGGGATGACTGCGGAAGAGCTCCGCGCGGTCAACGGCAAGGCCGGGTTCCCGGACGATCGTCGCGGCAAGCGCTCGTCGATGCGGCCGATGAGTCTGTTGGCCCTCGTGGCGGAGTAGTCTTCACGGGTGCGGAGGCTGCCCGGAGACGATTCCGGCAGCAAGTCCTCGGCGGCGTGCATGACGCCGAGAGAATGCTCGAAACGCGTATGCGGCGGGGCTAAACTGCTCAGCGGCTCTCCGCGCAGCGAGCTTCCGCGTTATTGTTAGGATTGAGACGCAATGGGATTGCGGCAATATGCGCTCGACGACAAGTACCGCGCCGAATCGGGATCGGCGTACATGTCGGGCATTCAGGCCCTGGTTCGTTTGCCGATCGAGCAGATGCTGCGCGACCGGCGGCGCGGCCTCAACACCGGGTGCTTTATTTCCGGCTATCCGGGCTCGCCGCTGGGCGGCTACGACTCGGCGCTGCTGCAGGCGCAGAAGCATCTTGAGCCGCGCAACATCCATTTCTCGCCCGGCGTCAACGAAGACCTGGCGCTGACGGCGGTGATGGGCAGCCAGTTGTTCCAGAAGCTCCCCCATCCGACGGTGGACGGCGCGGTGGGCATCTGGTTCGGCAAAGGGCCGGGCGTCGACCGCAGCGGCGACGCCTTGCGCCATGCGTCGTTCGCCGGCACGGGCAAGAACTGCGGGGCGCTGGCGCTGGCCGGCGACGATCACGTTTCGAAGAGCTCGACCATTCCGCACCAGAGCGAACTGTCGTTCTACAACTGCTCGGTACCGGTGCTGTCGCCCGCGAATACGCAGGAAGCGCTCGACTACGGTCTCTACGGCATCGAGATGTCGCGGTTCAGCGGCGCCTGGACGGGTTTGAAGCTGGCGACCGATTTGTGCGACGGCGGCGGGATCGTCGAGTTCTCTCCCGAGCGCTGCCCGGTCGCGGTTCCGGAATTGCTGATCGACGGCGAGCCCTACGAGAAGACGACGGCGACGATGCTGGTGGTTCCCTACAGCCTCGGACTCGAAGCCGACGTTCATCATCGCCGGCTGGAAGCGGCGCGGCATTTCGCCCGGAGCAACGGCCTGAACCGCATTACCGCCAAGCACGAAGACGACCGCCTGGGAATTGTCGCTTGCGGCAAAAGCTACGCCGACCTCATGTCGGCGCTGCGCGCGCTGCGGCTCGGCGACGAAGACCTTGCGCGCGAGGGTATCCGCATTCTCAAGATGGGCATGGTTTTCCCGCTGGAGCCGCGAATTATCGACGAATTCATCGACGGCCTCGAAACCGTGCTGGTCGTCGAAGAGAAGCGCTCGTTCCTCGAGTTCCAGCTTCGCGAGCTGCTTTTCAACCGGGCGGTCCGCCCCGCCGTTTACGGCAAGACCGACGCCGCGGGCGGCCCGCTGCTGCCTGCCGCGGGCGAGCTCGACGCCGATATGATCGCCCTGGTTCTGGGGCGGTTCATCCGGCGCACTCCGGGCGTTGAGAATGCAATCGAAAAGATCGCCGCGGCCGGCGAAAAGTTCGCCAAAGACCCGCGCGTCCGCGGCGCCCGCGCGCCCAGCTACTGCTCGGGGTGTCCGCACAACCGCTCGACGCTGTTACTCGAAGGGCAGATCGCCGGCGGCGGCATCGGCTGTCACGGCATGGCCGGTCTGATGCGCGAGGTCGACCGCGGCATTGAATACATCTTTCAGATGGGCGGCGAGGGTGCGGCATGGATCGGTTCCGCCCCCTTCAGCGGCAAGAAGCACATCTTCCAGAATCTCGGCGACGGCACCTACTTCCATTCGGGCCGCATGGCGATTCAGGCGGCGGTTGACGCGGGCGTCAATATCACCTACAAGCTTCTTTATAACGACGCGGTCGCCATGACCGGCGGGCAGACGGCTGCCGGCGGATTGCCGGTCCCGGCCGTGACCCGCGAGCTCGAAGCGCAGGGCATCGAGAAAATCGTCCTCCTCAGCGACGACACCGAAAAATACGACGACCGGTCGATGTTGGCGCGGTCCGTCGAGGTGCGCGAGCGCGACGAGCTCGAAAACGTTCTTGCCGAACTCGAGCAGGTCGAAGGCGTCTCGGTGATGATCTACGACCAGATGTGCGCCGCCGAGAAGCGGCGGCGGCGCAACCGCGGCGTCTTGCCCAAACCGGTACGCCGCATGGTGATCAACGAGCGCGTCTGCGAAGGATGCGGCGACTGCGTGAAACACGCCAACTGCGTCTCGCTGCTGCCGGTCGAAACCGACTTCGGCCCGAAGACGCGCATTCACCAGTCTTCCTGCAATACCGATTACACGTGCGCCTGGGGCGACTGCCCTTCGTTCGTCTCGGTGACGATCGAAGAGGGTTCCGGCCTCAAACGGCGGCCGCTGCCTCGGCTGCCGGCGGCGGAGGCGCCCGAGCCCGCGGCGAAAGTCGAGGCCGGCGGCGGCTATCGCATCTTGATGCCCGGCGTCGGCGGCGCCGGCGTCGTCACGGTCAACGCGATGCTGGCGACGGCCGCATTGCTCGACGGACTACAGGCGATCACGCTGGATCAAACCGGAGTCGCGCAAAAAGGCGGCGCGGTGGTCGCGCACCTGACGATCAGCGACCGTCCGATCGAATCTTCGCAGCGCATCAACGCAGCCTCGCTCGATCTCTTGCTGGGCTTCGACCTGGTGGGAGCGGCGTATGCGCAAAATTTGAAATGCTGCTCCCCCGAGCGCACTGTCGCCGTCGTCAATTCCAAGGAGATTCTGACCGGCGAAGCCATCCGCAAGGGACTGACCGTGCTCTCGGCCGACGGCGGTTACGTCCACTCGATCCGCCGCAATACCCGCGATGAAGACAATCTGTTCGTCGACGCCTCGACGCTCGCCGAGACGCTGTTCGGCGGACACGTTTTCACCAATGTTTTTTTGGTCGGCGCGGCTTACCAGAAGGGGCTTTTGCCGCTGAGTTCGGCGGCGATCGAAGAGGCGATCCGGTTGAACGGCGTGGCTGTCGAACGCAACCTCGAGGCGTTCGCCTGGGGACGGAAATTCGTCACCGACCCGGGTATCTTCGAACAGTATTTGCCGCAAGAAGAAAAACCCGCGGCCGAGCGTACGCTCGACGAGTTGATCGCGCACCGCGAGGGCGAATTGACCGCTTACCATAACGCCGCATACGCCGCGCAGTATCGGCGGTTCGTCGAACGCGTGCGAACCGCCGAGCAGCGGGTGCGTCCGGGCGCGGAAGAGTTGACTCAGGCCGTCGCCTGGAATCTTCACAAGCTGATGGCTTACAAGGACGAGTACGAGGTTGCGCGGCTGCTCGCCGACCCCTCTTTCCAGAAACAAATCGACGAGACCTTCGAGAAACCGGCGAAGGTCGTCTTCCATCTGCACCCGCCGTTGCTGCGTTCTTTGGGCTTCAGGAAGAAAATGTCGTTCGGGTCTTGGTTGCGCCCGTTCCTGCGCTTGCTCGCGAGAGGCAAGGTCTTGCGCGGGACCCCGCTCGACCCGTTCGGCCGGCTGCCGCCGCGCCGCGAGGAGCGCGCATTGATCGAGTGGTACCGCGGGGAAGTCGGCGCTCTTGTTGACCGTCTCGACGCTTCGACCCTGGCTCTCGCCGTCGAGGTCGCCCGCGCGCCGGAAAATATCCGCGGCTACGAAAACGTGAAACGCGAATCCGTCGCGCGGGTCCAAGAAGCGGTGGCCGCGCGGCTCGAGCAAGCGGCCCGAGAGGAGGCGGCTTAGAGCAGCGCCGGGCGCGAGTATGCGCATCCTGCCGGACGGGTTGCAATTGTGCTACTTTGCCCGCAATGGCCAAACGCAAATTCCTGGGGATAACCGTTCTCCCCGAATACATTCAGAGCGAAGGCGTCGCAGGCGTGCTCGACAACCTGGAGCGCATCGGCGCCAATGCGGTGGCAACCTCTCCGTACCTGATGGAGGAAGCCGACCAGGAAACCGGCCAACGCGAGCCTCCCGCCGACGCCGACGCCGGCGACGTGCGCCTGCTCGACCGCCCGCTGTTCGGCAAGCGCGAAGTCTGGGTGCGCACCGCCCCCAGCTTTGTCCCCGACCGTTCGCTCTACCGGGGCCTGCGCTACCGGCCGGCCGAGCCGACCGCGCTTACACGCAGCCAAGGGCGCATCCTCGACGACTTCATCGCCGCCGCCCGCAAGCGCAACATCAAGGTTTATTTTCAAATTCAGGCGGCCATTCCGCCCGGCTACCGCGTCCAGTTCGGGGGGCCGGTCGACGCAGACCGCGCCCTGCTGCCCAACGGCGCAATCCCCGAAAAACGCCTGGCGAAGAACGGCAGCCTGGCCGGCCCTCAAATCCTCGGCTACGAGCATGCCCTGATCCGCGACATTGTTCAAAACTATCCCGACCTGACCGGCATCCGTTACGACTGGCCCGAATACCCGCCCTATTTTCTGGATTCCGCCTTCCTCGACTTCTCGTACCACGCCGAGAAAGCCGCCGAGCGCATGGGCTTCAACTTCAAGCGCATGCGCCGCGACGCCGGCGCGCTCTACGACAAAATCCACGGCGGTCTCAGCGACGCCGACCTCAAGCCCTGGGCCGAGGACGCCGACGGCGGACGCTATCGTTTGCTGCGCTTGCTGTCGGACTATCCCGGCGTCGGTTCCTGGCTGCGCTTCAAGGCGCGTCTGGTGGAAGAAATGATCGCCGGCTTTCGGCGCGTCATGAACCAAGCCGGCGCCGAGCGGATGGAATTGCTGCCGAACGCCTTTCCGCCGCCCTTCACGATTTTCTCGGGAATGGATTTCACCCGCGTCGCGCGGTTCTCGACGGCCATCAGTTGCAAGCTTTACACGATGCACTGGCCGATGATCCTGCGTTTCTACGGCGATCAGATACTGGAAGCCAATCCCGGACTTTCGAGCCGCCTGCTGGCCAAGACATTGGCCAACCTGCTCGATATCGCCGACGACGGCGGCTTGGAAACCGTCGAGGATTACGCCTACCCGCCGCCGGATACCCCGCACCCGGTCGGCGCGGCGGCTCAGGCCCGCAAGATCGCCCAGGCTCAGCGCGACGCCGGAGATACGCCCGTTTACGTGCTGGCGCACGGATACGGCCCGTTGGACGATTTCCGCAAGCGCTTGGAAACCGCCCGCGACGCCGGCCGGCACGGCTACTGGGTCAATCGTTACGCCTACCTCAGCGACGACAAGCTCGAGATCATTCGACAGGTCGGAGTTTAGCGGCCCCAACGCCGACTCTTGCCATGAAATATGCAACGGAGGAGCCGGCCGGGACGACAGTCGAGGCTGCCGCCGCCGATTCCCCGAAAAAGGCCGCGACGCCGCATGCGGAAGAAGCCATGCTGCACTGCCCGAATTGCTCGCAGCGGCTCGAAGAGCTCAAGTGCAAGCTCTTCTGCCGCACATGCGGCTACTACATGAGTTGCGCCGACTACTACTAACCCCAGCCGGTATCTCTACGTCAGGAGCCGGATTGTCTGATGACCAGATAGTCGCCGGCCACGATCCGCGAGGAGCGCAGGCCGTTCCACAACTTCAACTCGGCGACCGAGACATCGAAGCGGCGCGCGATGATGTCGAGCGTGTCGCCGCGGCGGATTTTGTAGCGGCCGCCGGAGGGGCTCGACGCTCGCAGGGCCAACTTCTGACCCACGTCGATTCTCGACCCGCTGATGCCGTTCCAGGCGCGAAGGTCGCCGGCGCTGACGCCCAACTTTTCGGCTATGTGGCCGAGGGTGTCTCCCGCGCGAACCGTGTACACGGTTCCTTCGCCTCGCCGCGGCGGGGATTTCGATGCGGGCTTCGGCGCGACGGGAGCGGCGGCAACCGCGGCGCTGCGGCTTGAAGGCGGACGGACGGTCAAGTATTTTCCGGCGGTGATGCGGCTGCCGCGCATGTTGTTCCACCGGCGCAGGTCGCTGACCGAGACGCCGAAGCGTTGGGCGATCGCGCTCAGCGAATCGCCGCTGCGAATGCGGTATTGGCCGGGTCCGGCCGCGGGTTGAGGCCGCGCCGGAATCGACGCGGACGCGGCGCCGGCCAGCGTTGCCGGCGAGCCCCGGCCCGGAACTTTCAACGTCTGCCCGACCCGAATCATCGAGCCGCGCAAGCCGTTCCATGATTTGAGTTGCGTCACGCTGACGCCGTAGCGGCCGGCAATCTTGCCCAGCGTGTCGCCGCTGCGCACGCGGTAACGGCCTGATGGGGCAGCGCCCGAAGATGTCTGCGCGGACGCCGACGCGCCGACGCCTTCGGGGCGGACGATCAGATACCGCCCGGCCCGGATGCGGGTGCCGGCCAAGCTGTTCCAGGTCCTGAGCTGGGCGACGCTCGTGCCGAAGCGCTGCGCGATGCCGCCGAGGGTATCGCCGCGCGCGATGCGATAGCGCCCCGTACCGGGTTCGAGCAAGCCCCCGGCCCGTCCGCCGCCGTAATAGCGGTAAGAGGCGAGTCTCGTCACGGTCGGTACGGTCAAGGCGAGGCCGTCGAGCGAAGCGCCGGGCTCAAGCTCGTTCAACTCGGCCAACGCTGCGACCTTGACGCCGAAGCGCTTGGCGACGGTTTCGAGCGTCTCGCCGCTTTTCGGTTCATAGCGGCGCCAACTGAGGCGTTTGTCGGGCGGGACGAGCGCGATCTCTTGCAGAAACTGCTCGCGGGCGCCCTTGGGCAGGTTCAAATCGTAACCGTAGGGCGGCGTGGCCGAACGCAGCAACGCCGGGTTGAGATCCTTTACGGCGTCGGTCGATATGCCGGCAATGTCGGCGATCAGCGCGAAGCTGATTTCAGAGTCCGTTTCGACCGTATCGAGTTCCAGAGTCGGGGCGGCGTCGATCTCGCCGATATCGAACAGGTCGAGGTTTTTGCCGACATACGTCATGGCCAGGATGATCGGGACGTAATTGCGCGTCTGGCTCGGCAGCAGACGCCTGCGGGAAAGCTCCCAGTAGTCGCGGCTGCCGGCGCGCGCGATGGCGCGCGTGACCCTGTTCGGGCCGCAGTTGTAGGCGGCCATCGCCAGGTTCCAATCCTCGAACTCGATGTAGAGATCCTTGAGGTGCTTTGCCGATGCGCGCGTCGCACGCTCGACCGCGTAGCGCAGGTCGACGTAGCGGTCTTGCGTGAGGCCGTACTGCTTGCCGCGCCAGGACATGAACTGCCACATGCCCGTAGCCCGCGCGTAGGAGCGGGCCTTGGGGCGAAAACCGGATTCGGCCATCGCCAGATAAAACATCTCGGCCGGAACGTCCTCTTCCTCGAGAATGCGGTCGATCAACTCGCGGTAGGCGTTTCCGCGGCCCAAAGAAGCGCGCATCGTCTCTTTGCCGCGGCGGGTTTTCGTGAAGTAGTTGATCAACTTCTGGACAGGGTCGTTGAGTATTAGAGGCAGTTCCGAAGGCGTTTGCCGCAGGCGCTCTTCGTCGCTCAACGCGGCGGGAGCCTCGGGTATGGCCGCCGCGGTCAACTCGTCGAGCAGCGCCATCTCTTCGGGATCGACTGCCGGTTGATTGACATCGCCGAGCGGGGGCGGCTCGCGCAGAGCTTCAAGCTCGATTGCGGCAAGTTGCCGCTCGCGGTCGAACAGTTGCTGCTCGTACTCGAATAATTCGGGCGCGGGCGGGTTTGCAACCGCCGCGGCCGAGACGGCCTCGGTCGGGGACGCCGGCGGCGGAGGAGGAGGATTGCCGGCCAACGGGCCGCGGGAATCGGCGCAAGACCAAGCGATGACAATGGCGCTCAGCAATCCTGCCGACCGGCGGCGGCTCATTGGCAAAAAGGCCATAGACGGCAAATGATTCGGCGCGAAAAGGAAACGGCCGGCTACGGCCGCCGCCCCGATCGAAACACAACCATGATACTACCGAAACGTTTGGCGAAAAATCAACAGGGCGCAAGCGAAGAAAAATCGGATTCCGCGCGGAAAGCGCCGCGGACGGAACGATTCAATGACGCGCGCGATGAGGGCGCCGGGATTTTCTTTGGCGCTGACCTGCGCTTTCCGACAACCGACAAGTTTCCGCGCCGGCGCCGTAAATTCGAGGTTAAATCACTGCCGCCTGCGCTCCGGCGCGTTGACTGGGGTCGGCCCAACTGTGACGATTGGCGTGATGCCGAGTATCAATAGCATATTGCCTGCCGAGTGCAATCCGGTCGGACAAGCAGCATCGCCATGCAGTTGAGTTCGCCAAAGTCCATCTATGCCCCGATGCGTTTAGCGAAGATTGCGGCTCTCGCATCGGCCATTCGGCGCATGGCGGCGCGCTACTTCCTCGTTCTCGTTGCCTGGTCGTTAGTCAACGTCTCGGCGCCGGCTCCGTCCGCGTGGTCGGGGCAGGCAGGCATCCTCCGGGCGCAGCGGCCACAGCGTGACGGAGGGCAGGCGCGTCGGCGTAATGGAGGGCGGGCGCGTCAGGAATTCACGGGAACCTTTCGAACCGAAACGCCCGACCGCCCTTACGACATCGTCCTCGGCAATCCAACAGACACATCGGTTACCGCGAGCGTCCTGGCCTATTCGCCGCTCGAAGGCTACATCGAGTTCGGCCCTCGGCAAGGCGATTACAGGGCACGATCGGCTCGCCTTCGCCTCGAGCCCGGGAAGCCGAGAGAAGTGATTCTAGCCAGTCTCGTTGCGGACTCGCGGTACTTCTACCGCTGGCGAAGCAGGGCCGGCCACGCGGATGCCTTCGAGGCGTCGGAAGAATTCACGTTCCGCACAGGGCGGGCGGAAGGCGACGCATTCGTGTTCACCGTACAGTCCGATTCCCACTTGGACGGGCGGACGGATCCGCGTCTCTACGAGGCGTCCCTGCGAAACGCCCGGTCCGCCGGCCCGGACTTCCACATCGACTTGGGCGACACGTTCATGACCGACCAGCGGCGCGCGGACTACCGGGAGGCTCTGCCGCAGTATCTCGCTCAAAGGTATTACTTCGGTTTGATCGGTACGGTCGCGCCGGTCTTTCTCGTGTCAGGCAACCACGATGGCGAGGGCAGCCACAGGGGCGCGATGGGAGCATGGGCCCGCGAACAGCGTCGCGCCTACTTTGCGACGCCATCGGACGGTGGCACCGACCAGGGAAATTACTACGCGTGGGAATGGGGCGACGCGCTCTTCGTCGGCCTGGATCCTTTCTGGGCGACGCCCCGCGTTCGTCCAGGCGGCGACTACTGGGCGCGCACGCTTGGCGCGGAGCAGTTCCGCTGGCTTACCAAGACGTTGCGGGCAAGCCGGGCCAAGTTCAAATTCGTCTTCATTCATCACCTCGTAGGCGGTATCAACCACGCGGCGCGGGGCGGAGTTGCCGCCGCCGGCCTGTTCGAGTGGGGAGGCCGCGGATTCGCCGGCAAGTACGCGTTCGACGAGCGCAGGCCGGGCTGGGGCAAGCCGATTCACCAGTTGCTTGTCGAGACAGGCGTGACGATCGTGTTCCATGGCCATGACCATGTGTTTGCGAAAGAAGAACTCGATGGCGTCGTGTATCTGTTGGTTCCACAGCCGGGGTTGGACCGCTACGGAGCGCCGCGCTTGGTCGATGGGCGCTACGAAAATGGCGACATCGTCGGCGGGCCGGGACATGTGCGCGTCAGCGTCTCCCCGGACGCAGCGCTTGTCGAACTCGTTCAGTCCCGCCTCGAGCAGGTCGAAGAAGGAAACGGACGGACAATATATTCGTACCGCGCCCGTCCGCGGTGCATCGGTGAATGCCGATGAACGTACGATTCCGCCTGCTGACGGTTGCGGCTTTGTCCACAGCCGCCGCGGCCCCGCCCAAGCGGCCGCGTCCCCGCGAACCGAGCGACCAATGAAGCGATCAAGGATTGTATTGTTTTTTGCTTTGGCTCTGGCGGCTGCGGGCGCCGCCGAGAGATCGCGGAACGCCTTTGAGTTCGACCCGCAAATCGTAGCGCGCTCCTTCCGAGCGTTCGCCGGTGACGTGAGCGTGCGCTGGGACGAGGAGTACTTTTATGTCGAGTCCAACTCCCTGCCGCGACACAGAATGATGGTCGGGATCCGCGCTTGGAATCGCCAGGTCCCGATTCCCCAGCCCTACATCGGAGACAACGCTTTTCGGTTTCCCTTGCGGCCGCGCTTCGCCAAGAATCCGATATCCGGCAAGGAATCGCTATTCCGCGGCGCGATCGCCGTTGCGGCGAATGGCATTCCCATCTTTAACCCGATCAAGCAGGATGGGCGCACGGACACTTATCTTGCCGGCGAACTTGACGAGTTCGGGGGCCATGCAGGCAGGGCCGACGATTACCACTACCACATAGCCCCGGTTCACCTCGCCGACCGGGTCGGCGCGGGATTGCCTCTGGCTTGGTCCCTCGACGGGTTTCCAATCTTCGGATACGTCGAGCCCGACGGATCCGCAGCGCAGGGTCTCGACCGGCTGAACGGTCATTCCCAATCCGGCGGCGCGTACCACTACCACGCGACTCGGGAATACCCTTGGGTGAACGGCGGGTTCCGCGGCGAGATCGAGGTGCGCAACGGCGAAGTGGCGATACAACCGCGAACGCGGGGGATTCGGCCGTTCACGAGGCCGCTCAGGGGGGCCACTGTCACCGGCTTCGAACAGCTTGAAAACGGCGCCTACCGACTGGAGTTCGACTTGCACGATCGAATGCACTCGGTCAGCTACACGCTATTGCCGGGCGGCGGCGCGGAGTTCATCTTCACGGACGGAGAGGGAAAGAGCCGCACTGAAACCTACGCCGCAGGCCGACCTCGAGCCGGAGGCGGGAAGCGCATGCTCAGGCAGGGCCGTCGGCAGCAAGATCAAGGACTCCGTCCGGGTCGAGCAGGCGCCCCGAGGAATTGAACCCGGCAAGACCGGCGAAGGCCATAGATCAACGACCCGGGGGCTACCGATTCGGGTAAAATGCTGAACACGCCCATAGCGCTCGAAATGAATCGCCTCTTCACGGCACTCCTGATCCCGGTCATCGCCATCGCAGCAACCGAGGGCGCCAATGTCGTCCTGATAGTCTCTGACGATCAGGGCTACGCGGACATCAGTTGCTACCCGCACCCCGACGAAGTCTCAACCCCGAGCCTCGACCGACTCGCCGCCGAAGGGGTGCGCATGACGAACGGCTACGCGAGTTGCCCGGTCTGCGCCCCGACCCGCGCCGGCCTGTTGACCGGCCGCTACCAACAGCGATTCGGCTTCTACACGGCCGCCGATTCGCGGAGCGGGCTACCTCGCTCCGAGACCACTCTCGCCGAACTGCTCCGGAGCGCGGGCTACTCCACCGGAGTATTCGGCAAATGGCATCTGGGATACGAGCCGCCCTATCGTCCGCTCGAGCGTGGATTCGACACGTTCTACGGCTTTCTCGGTCATGGCGGCCACGATTACTTCAAACTCTCGATCACCGATGCGGTCAAGTCGATCTACCGCGACCGGGACCCGCTCAACGATTCAGGCTATCTAACCCGCAACATCACCCGCGAGGCAATCGCGTTCATCGAGGCAAACCGCGACCGCCGGTTTTTCGCGTACGTACCCTACAACGCCGTCCACAATCCGCTTCAAGCGCCGGAAGACTATATCGGGCGCTTCTCGAACGCGGATCCGAAGCGCAACACGTATCTCGCCATGCTGGCCATCATGGACGAAGGCGTAGGCGCAATCCTCGACACGTTGGCTCGCCTCGGCCTGGAGGAAAACACGCTGGTCATCTTCTTCTCCGACAATGGCGGAGCTCGCGGCACAAGCGCAGTGAACGGCGCGCTGCGGGACTACAAGCACAGTGTTTACGAAGGTGGCATCCGCGTGCCCTTCCTGCTCCGTTGGCCCGCCCGCATACCGCCCGAGACGGTCTCGGACGAACCCGTTATCTCCATCGACGCGTTCGCGACGATCCTCGCTGCGAGCGGGGTCGAACCTCCGGCGAATCGGGCGCTCGACAGTCGCGACATTCTGCCTGCGGTAACGGGCGCCCTGGAGCGCCCCTTGCACGAGGCGCTCTACTGGAACTGGATCGACAAGGATTCGGACAAGGGCTGGGCAGTTCGCAAAGGACGCTGGAAGTTGCTGGCCGACAAGGGCGGCCTCGAGCTCTACGATTTGGAATCGGACATAGCGGAGACCCGCAACCTCACCTCTTCGGAGCCGGCGATCGTCGCAGAGCTTCTCGGCGCGTACCGGGAGTGGCAGGAGGGGATCGCGCCCCGAATTCGCCGCAGGCGTTGAGCTTTGCGGCCATTTGCCGGCGCAAGCGCGCGCCTGCGGCCCCCCGCCCGCTCCGCTGTAAGCGGACATTTGATTTGGAACGATTGGTCACATGGTTTGCGACGTCGCGTTGCCTGCGGTGAGAGGGAAAAATGGACGCGCCGGCGGCGCGCAGCTATGCCGTTTGATCGGCGTCCGCGGCTGCTTCGCGGGCTTCCCGCCGGGCTATGGCGCGGGTCGCGCCCAGCCTGCGCAAGCGCTCCAACGGGATGGGGCGCGTCTTGCCGGCCTTGCGCAGCGAAATCATGCACATCTTTCCGTCGCGCTCGGTGTAGGTCGCGCGGTGCAGGGCGCCGTTGATGAGGCCGAGAACGCTATCGCGCTGTTCGCTGTCCACGACCTCAGAATCATCATCCGCCGCCGTGCCCCAGTCGAAATAGAGCATCGAGGCGAAGTCCACGCCGTGCTTGCGCCGCGCCGCTTTGCGCTTGGCCGGGTCCCACTCGTAGATTTTCCCGGCTCCGGCGCCCGGAAACGCCGTCTCCAAGCGGTCGGCCGGCAACCGCGAAACATCGGCGCGCCGCGGCCGGAACGACTCACCGCCGCGTGCCGCGGATATCGGCGCGGAATTTGTATAGCGTCTTTCCGGCTGTGACGTAAAGCGTCTGCAGATCATCGCCGCCGAATGCGCAGTTGGTGACGGTGTCCTCGGGAATGGGAATGAATTCCTTGAGCGCGCCGTCGGGGGCGAACACATGCACGCCGGCCGGAGTGTCCAGGGTCTCGCTGGTTCCTCTGAGGCGGTTGAGTCCGGCGGCGACGTAGAGGTTGCCTTCGCTGTCGACAGTCATGCCGTCTCCGGACCGGCCGGGGTAGAAGTCATGGAAGACGCGCATGTTGCTCACGTTTCCATCCTCGTCCAGGTCGTAGGCGCGGATCATCCGCGCCCGGCCCTCGTCCGGATGCGCTTCGATCAGATAGAAAATTTTGTCGTCCGGCGAAACGACCAGGCCGTTCGGCTTTTCGATTTCGGGTTCGGCCAGGATGCGGTGGAGCGAGCCGTCGGGGTCGATGCGGTAAACGGCATGCACCGGAACCTGATCGGGCGCCGGGTTGTCCCGCGGGCGGTCGCTGAAATAGAGGCGGCCCTTGCCGTCGAAGGTAACGTCGTTGGGTTGGTTGAGCCTTTTTCCCTCGAATCGCTCGGCAAGCGTTTCGATCTCGCCGGTAGTCATGTCGGTGCGCGTAACGCGGGGCAGATTCGCCTCGGCGTCGCTGCCCTCGCAGGCGACAAGGCGCCATTGGGCGTCGAAAACGAGGCCGTTGGCGCGGTTGCTGTTCTCACGGAAGACCGACAACACGCCGCCGGTCGAGAGCTTCATGATGCGCTGCGGCGTGATGTCGGTGAAATAGACATTGCCCTCGTGGTCAACCGTCGGGCCTTCGGTGAAGGCCGTCGCCGCGGCGATCTGCAGTTCCCTGCCGCCGGTCGGGAGAGCCGGCTCCGCGGTGGATTGCCGTCCGCCCGCGCCGCAAAAACAGCAGCAGGCGGCGCACAGTGATAAAATGGCAAGCTCGATTCGGCGGATCATTGCGTCCCCGAAAAAACCCTACCACGTTGGAAGAAATCCATGACCGATAACGCAGCGCCCCTGGTTTCCGTTGTAATGGGCAGTACGTCCGATTGGACGGCGATGAAAGCCTGCGCCGAAACTCTCGAGAGCTTCGGCGTGCCGCACGAATGCAAAGTCATGTCGGCGCACCGTACGCCGGAGCTCACCACGGCGTACATTTCCGCCGCCGAAGGACGCGGCGTGAAAGTCATCATTGCGGCGGCGGGCGGCGCGGCGCATCTGGCCGGGGTCTGCGCGGCGCATACCGTCTTGCCCGTTCTCGGAGTGCCCATGTCCAGCGTTCTCGACGGCCTGGATTCGCTGCTCTCGACCGTACAGATGCCGGGGGGGATTCCCGTCGCTACGTTCGCCATCGGCCGCGCCGGGGCGAAGAACGCGGCGTTGAAGGCGGTGGCCATCCTGGCGCTCTCCGACGCGGCGCTCAAGCGGAAGCTCAAAGACTTCCGCAAAGCCCAGGCGGAGAAGGTGCGCAACGCGGTCCTGGACTGAAGCCCTGCGGCCGGTGTCGCAATCGGACCGGGCATTCTGCTAACATTGCCCGCCAGTATGGAACTTCATCCGCTCGTAGTGTTGCTGATCGCGATTGCGGTCGTTTTCCTGCTCATCATCCGCCTGAAGATCAACGCTTTTATCGCCTTGATCACGGCGGCGATGACGGTGGGCGTACTTTCTCCGAAGGTTCCGCTGGGGGAGGTGATGCCTTCGGTAGCGACCGAGTTCGGCGGGGTTTGCGCGGGCATTGCCATTGTCATCGCGCTCGCGGCTTTGATCGGCCAGTGCCTGATGGAGAGCGGCGCGGCGGACAAGATCGTGCGGGTGTTCGTCAGGGCTTTCGGCGAAAAGCGTTCCTCGCTGTCGTTGCTGTCGAGCGGGTACGTGCTTTCGGTACCGGTGTTCTTCGACACGGTGTTCTATCTGCTGGTGCCGTTGGCGCGGGCCATGCGCGTCCGCATGGGCAAGCATTACCTGCTCTTCCTGATGGCCATCTCGGCGGGGGGCGCGGTGACGCATTCGATGGTGCCGCCGACGCCGGGGCCGCTGGCGATGGCCGCCACGCTGGACATCGATCTGGGAACGATGATTCTCGTCGGCGCAATCATTGCGCTGCCGATGTCGCTCGTCGGCTGGGCGTACGGCGCGCTGCGCGACAAGCAACTGGACATCCCCTTGCGAGAGACGCCCGGGCTGACGCTCGACGAGCTCGAAGACCTTGCCGTACAGGGAGAGGAAAAACTGCCGAGCTTTTTCATGGCGATGCTGCCGATTGTCTTGCCCGTACTGTTTATCGCCTCGAATACGGCGGTCGGAGCGTTAGGAATCGAAGGCGGCCTGCAGCAATTCACCGCCTTCATCGGCAACCCCAATTTCGCGCTGTTGATTTCGGCGGCCGTCTCTCTGTATCTGGTAGCGAAACAGAAAGGCTATTCGCTGGCGGAGTTGTCCAAACCGGTCGAGACGGCGTTCGCCAGCGGCGGCCTGATCATTTTGATTACCGCGGGGGGCGGATCGTTCGGCAAGATGCTGGTCAAGGCCGATGTCGGCAAGACGATCGGCGAGATGTCTCAGGAATTCGGCGTTCCGGTGCTGCTGTTGAGCTTTCTGCTGGGCGCTTTGCTGAAGGTCGCGCAGGGTTCCGGCACGGTCGCCATGATTACCGTCTCGACGATCATGGCCCCGTTGATCCTCGATACGCCGCCGGGGTTCCATCCCGTTTACGTCGCCTGCGCGATCGGCTCCGGGTCGCTGGTCGGTTCGTGGATGAACGATTCCGGCTTCTGGGTGTACAAACAGATGTCGGGCTTGACCGAGATCGAGGCTCTGCAGAGTTGGACGCCGCTGCTGGCGATCATGGGCGTGGTCGGTTACGTCGTCACGCAAGCGGCGGCGGTCTTGATGCCGCTGACGTAGTTGGCGGCCGGCATGGATTTTGCTCAACTGTCCCTGGCCCTGGCCGCGGCCGCGGCCGCCGGGTTTCTGAACGTCTTGGCTGGCGGCGGTTCGTTGCTGACCATGTCGGCGCTGATGCTGCTCGGCATGGACGGCGCGACGGCCAACGGCTCGAACCGCGTCGCCATTTGCGCGCAAAACGTTGCGGCAATCATGGCCTTTCGGCGCGGGGGTTTCCAGGACTTCCGGTTGAGCCTTTCGCTGGCGCTGTGCGCGTTGCCCGGAGCAGCGGCGGGGGCGGTTTTCGGGGCGCGGCTGGCGAGCGGCTACAACTATGTCCTGGCCGCCGTCATGATTGCCGTGATGATCTTGATGGCGGCGCCCTCCGGGAATACGGACGGGGGGGCGGATAAACCCCGCAATCTTGTCCTCGGGCACGCGCTGACGGCCGCAGCGGGGGCCTACGGCGGATTCATACAGGCGGGGGTCGGCTTCATTCTCATGCCGATTCTGCACAAGGCGATGGGGCTGGACCTGGTGCGGACGAATGTGCATAAGGTTTTTATCGTGCTGGTTTACATGCCCGTTTCGCTTGCGGCCTACGCGCTCAACGGCAAGGTCGATTGGTGGACGGGGGCGGTGTTGGCGGCCGGAATGAGCATCGGCGGATGGGTCGGCGCGCGCCTCAGCTTGGGCAAAGGCGAGAAATTGATTCGGCCGGTGCTGTACGCAAGCCTGACGGCGATGACCGTGCGGTTGCTGCAAGGGGTCTGAGAAGCATTGCGCCCTCTATTCCAATCGAAAGATGATCCCGAAGGGGAGAGGGGAGCTGGGGGCGAAAGAAGTTTAACGGAGGGGAGAAAGTGGTGTGGGGAGGCTGTGGACGCCAGCCAGGGTCAGCATTTCGCCGTGCCGGTAGAAGAGAAGGGCGGGCAGCGGGAACAGGCGATTGACGGCGCGGGTCGTCTCGGCCAAGTGCGTAAGGCTGTAGGAATCTTCGGCCGGTTCGGCCGCCAGGAACAGGAACGATTGGATGCGTCCGCGGTCGGAAAACGCCGCCCGTCCCGTCTGCTCGGCGATCTCCTCGCCGGGGTGACCCGGAAAACGATATCGCCAGCGATCTGGGAGTCGAACAGGGCGCGTTAGGCAGTATAACCTCTGGATTCGGCTTGCGAGGCTAGCCAATCACTTTTCCTTACCTGTCCGCCTCGAAACCAGGTAGATATCCATGAATATTACTTGAATCTCATATTCACGCTGTTGAACGGATCGCTCAGACATGATACGGAATTCATAGTTTTTACAAAAAGTGCGCAATTGTATTTCTACATCCGAATTTTGTGTTTTGTGAACAGGTCGTCGAAAAACCTTCGAACAAGTCGGGCACCCTCTTCCCCTTGAAGTTCGCTTCCCCCAAACCGATACACATCGTACCCACATAGCCGAAGATCACGATCCGCGCTGACCATTTTCGCATAGGCCTTAGTATCTGCTCGGCCTGTTTTATCTGAGTAATGATGTGAACCATCTACTTCAATTACGACCCTGGTTCCGGGGGAGATTAAAAGTAAAAAGTCCATCCGCTGACGGAAGAGTGCAGACCGTCCGCGTTGTTCGATAGGCTTTGGATCGTAGTGCAGCCATACTTCTGGGAGTAGTGCCGGTATATTTGGAACATCTTGCCCGAAGTGTCTGAAGAATGTATCGAATAACAGCTTTTGAGGGGGAGATTCCTGAGGCAGTGATTCCAAGAGACGACGGTATAGAGTAGTCTTGGCTTCTTTGTCGTTTCTGCACTGATTGTGCTCTTTCCACCAAGCTTGGAGATCTCGCCATCGAAGCCCCGTATCCGGAATAGGATTTTCATACACCAGGACTTTATCTGCGTGAGTTACGATCTCGATATCGTTGTTCACCGCATCTCGGAACCGAAGGTCGGGTTTCACCGGCGAAGCAAAGATCAAATTCTTCGGCTTCCCTACGGCGCCGGTTCCTATTGCCTGTAATGTGAACGTAGGGTATCCATCCGCTTCACCCGTCTCTGCGAGTTCAAGTCCTTGGGGAGAGAGTACACTGTTCACTATCTCAGCAAACGATCGTTGGCTCGATTCATCTGGACGTACATCTGGACCGGCAAGAGCTTCAATGAATTTGCCAAACCGCTTGTCAGAGCAATCAAACGCACTAAGCCTTTGGAAAAAATCTTTTGTTGACCATCTCCCTGAATTACCAATAACATGCTTTTCGATTTGCTGCTTAAGAGAGTTCGAACTACTGTTCTGCCTGAAAGGTATTTTACCGAATATTTCACCGACTACTTCATCGATTACTTCATAACTGTTCTCCATCTGTGATTGAAGCACCCAGAGTCGGCCCATAGCGTCACGAAAACCGTCGGAGTCAACAAAGAGTTTTTCTTCCTCAATACTTTCCGCAATTTCCCGTCGAAGTCTCTTCGAAATGGTCGGATAGCCCGAATCCGTCCAAAGCATCTCCTCAATTGTGAAGGTTTCTTCGTATCCTTTCCACAATGGATAGTATTCAACAAATTTTTCTGCCACTTGCCGGGTCTTCACAGGATCATCACGCAGATGTTCTATCCGGCTCAGAATGTATTCACGCTTGCTGTTCCGTTGATTATCTGAAGCGTAGGGAAGGTCGATTTCATTGCAGAGGCTTGGCAGATCGACGCGTCGCTGCGGCTGTAGCTGTGACACGGCAGCATTTTTCAAGCATTCAAAAAGTCGTTCCACTTTGACCTGCTTTCCTCGTAGCATCTCACACTGATTCACCAAGACAGCGTGGCGCCGTCACCCGACACGATGCGCTACGAATCGAATCCGTAGAGATCGTCCACAATACGGTCAATTTTACGCTCCAAGTCGGTTACATCGGCGCTTATGTCCGCTTCTTTGGCGGTGAGTATGGCGTCGACGAGATCGACGACCGGTTGTTGAACATCGAGCGCAACATCGGGGATGGGCAGCTTTTTCCAGTCGTCGGGGTAGAGGTGGATATTGCTGCGGCGGTGCGCGCGCAGGAAGTCCCGGGCGGCAGCCGAATTCATTACGCCGAGTAAATACTTGATCGAAAAGCGGCGGCTGTTGCGCTCCAGCTCTTCGCGCCGCGGAAACTTGGAACGCTGTTTCTCGTCCGGGTAACGGGCTTGTTTCTGGATGGATCGATTGCGTACGCCTTCCAGATTGTGCCAAAGGACAAAACCAACACAACTTGCGTCAAATTGGAGATGGCTATTATCGTAGCACGCTTTTGGATCTGGACCGGGACTGCGTTGAGCAATAATTTTTTCCGAAATGAAGAGTTTATCGAAAGCTCTTGTGTTAAAAAGTCTTGGTGCTCTATCGGTGCCCCACTCCAACCACAACTTCGTAATAGGCATCCATCGACCAAGATGTTTGCCTTGAACAAATGGTTTGGGATGTAGTTGATCTTTTATGTTCGAAACTACATCATTTGTTGTAAATGCCCCTTTTGCTACTTTTTCGTTCGCACTAGCTCTTAAACCATATTGTCCATAGCAGATCTCCTTCAGGAGTATTGTATTGGATGTTGGCTGAGGAGATACATCATCATAAAAAAACACGCGTTCGCTCAAATCCTTCTGCTTGCCGGTCGAAAGCTCTTTGACTTGTCCAAAGGCCGGTTCGTGCAGGCGCCGCAACGGATCGTTCTCGGATGCCTCGGCCTTTCGGAACACATAGGACAGGTTGTGGACCGCTGCCTCAAAAACCTTGATCCTGCTGTAGAAGTCGATTCGCTCTATGCAGGCGTTGCGCAAGAACCACTCGCGGGCTTTCAGTGCGTACTTCGCATGGCCGAATGCGTCCGAAACGATCAAGCTGGATACGCCGCCCTCGGCGAGCAGCTTGAAACACCTCTCCATGAACGGAAGGAACATATCCCATTTCTGCCAGAGCGTCTCGTAGTAGCCGCTGCCCAGGATCGTTTCACGGGTTAGTTTGTGCTGTTTGTCCGGAAAATCCGCGCGCACATAGGGCGGGTTGCCGATGACCAGATCGAAGCCTTTGGTTACGCCGAACATCCATTCTGGATCGAACCAAGCAGCGGCGCGGGCGTTCTGGTCGTAGGGGTCCCAGTTGGCGACGGCGCGGGTCGTCTCCGCTCCCCGACACCACAGATATTGCAGCGCCTCCGCCAAGTCGGCGCGCAACTCCTCGTCCTGCTTGCGCAGCTTCAGCTTCGTTGCCCGCGTGCGGGCGTTGAAGTAGCGTTCGCGCACTCGCCGCAGATGGTCTTCCAGCCGTTCGACGTCGCCGCTGCCCAAGACCCCGTTCTCTTGCTTCCGCGAGCCCAGGCCGATCAAGGCGTCGGCGGCCACGAAGCGGGTCTCCAGATTGGGCAGCGGGCGGATGCCGTAATTGTCTTGCGGGTCGTCGTTCGCCCGCTGCTCGACGACCAGCGAGATGAAGAAGCGCAGCTTGGCAATCTGGCAAGCCACCGGCTGGATGTCCACGCCGAAGATGCCGTTCTGCATCAGGTACAACTTGCGTCCGAAATCGGAATCCCGGTAAATCTCGAAGATGCGGCTGATGTCAAGCAACTCCTCGTCCCGCGCGCGGATGTCGGCGGCCTCGAACGCCGCCCCCGCCTTCCTGCCGGCCTGTTCCTTCTGCAGTTTTTCCCAGAGCGTGTTGTGCGGGTCGAGGCGGCGCAGCGCCAGGGTCAGCTTGTGCAGTACGCCCATGGGAAAGGCGCCCGAGCCGACCGCCGGGTCGAGTATGCGCAACTCGGCCACGGCGCGCGCCACGGACTCGGTTTCCGCCGCGTCGAACAGTTCGCCGGCATCGTCGAAAGCGTCCTCGTAATCGAGCAGGTAGCGCAGCCGGTCGCGCCAGAATGCAGCGTCGCCGTCTGCGGGCTTGCTGTTCGCCGCCAGCGCCGCAGTCAGCGCCTCATCGACCATGTAGTCGACGATGTGCCGCGGCGTATAGTAGGAGCCGGTGGCCTTGCGCGCCGTCTCTTGCGTCTCGGGATTGTAGGCGGCCAGCAGGTTCTCGAAAACGCGGCCGAGCAGCTCGGGGTCGAGGGCGACTTCGCGGTCGAGCGGGCGTGTTCTCCTCGACGGTGAACTTGTAGCGGCGCAACAAGGGAAACAGGCCTTTGGCGTCGAAGAACAGGTTTGCGGGGACGCTCAGGTCTCGATATTGGGCCGGGTTGTCGGTGAAGGCGTCGATGCGCCGGCCGCCCTCCCGTTGCCCCTCGAAATCGTCGAGGCACTCGAACAGGCCGCCGTTGACGAAGGGCACGCCGCGCAGCATGGCGAGGAACCCCTGCGGGTCGGCCAACAGGGCGCGGCAGCGGTATTTGTTGAAGTCGCGGTGGTCGCGCTTGTCCCGCGTGCTGAAAGCGCGGCGGTCGATCGCCGTGTTCAGCGTGGCAAAGAACAGATTCTGCAGCACGGCGCGATAGTAGCCGCTCCCCTCCGGTTCGTAGCGCTGCAGCGCGCCGCGGGCGAAGTCTTCCTCGAAAAGCTCGGGTGTAACCAGCTCTTTCTCCTTGAGGAACCAGATGAACAGCAGACGGGTAATCAAGCGGATAACGTGCCGTTCGTTGCAACCCTGCCCGGCGCCGTCGTCGGGGAAGCGGCATTGCGCCGCCGCCCGCTCGAACCAGTCGTAAAGCTCCGCGTAGAAGCGCCGGTTCAGTTGCTCGATATCGAGCGCCCGCTCCCATTCGACATGCAGCCGGTCGAAGCTGCCCACGCCCGCCTCCCTCATGCGCGGCAGCGCGAGGTCGGCGAGGATCTCGAGATGCGCCCGGTGCGGGTTGGCAAGGCGGATATCCTTGACCAGCGTGATCCGCTCCAGCACGTCCCGCTCGGCGTCGAGCCTGTGAACGCGGCGGTGGACGACGGCCAGGGTCAGCGTTTCACCGTGCCGGTAGAAGACAAGGGCGGGCATCGGGAACAGACGGTTGACGGCGCGGGTCGTCTCGGCCAAGTGCGTGCGGTTGTAGGAATCTTCGTCCAGTTCGACCGCCAGGAACAGGAACGATTGGATGCGGCCGCTGTCAAAAAACGCCGCCGCCTGTCCCGTCTGCTCGGCGATCTCGTCGTCGGTGACCTGAAAGACGATATCGACAGCGCGCCAGGAGTCGAACAGGGCGCGCTGTTTGGCGAGCAATTTTACGGCGCCGAAATCTTCGAGAAATTCGGCGACTCCGCTTAAATGCGAAGTGCGCTCGCTGCGGTAGCCGAGCGTTTCGAGCAGGCCCGCGACTCCGGCGCGCAACGGCCCATCGGCGAGCCGCGCCAAAGCCTGCTGCAAGTCCTTAAGCATCGTTGGGGGATCGGGCGCCGGGAATGTGTTTGTTATGGAAGCCTCGGCTGCCGCCGGCCGATGGGAGTTCAGCCCGCATTGTATCCGACCGGGAAAAGAGTACACCCTTCAGGCCGGTCTTTGTATTGGAAAATGCGGGCCGAATCCGCTAGAATAAAGAATTCTCCCTCCCTGAATCGTGGCCGAAGAACTCTCCAACAACCCCGGACTGCCCCTCGACGGCAGCGGCGCCGACAACGCCAACATCATCCCGATCGACATCGAGAACGAGATGCGCAAATCGTATCTCGACTATGCGATGTCGGTCATCGTGGGCCGCGCGCTGCCCGACGTGCGCGACGGCCTGAAGCCCGTGCAGCGCCGTATTTTGTACGGCATGAGGGAAGAGGGACTGCGTTCCAACCGCCCGCCGCGCAAGGCGGCCAGGATTGTCGGTCAGGTGATGGGCAAGTTCCACCCCCACGGGGATGCGTCGATCTACGACACCCTCGTGCGCATGGCGCAGGATTTTTCCATGCGCTATCCGCTGGTGGACGGCCAGGGCAACTTCGGCTCGATCGACGGCGACCCGCCGGCGGCGATGCGCTACACCGAAGCGCGTCTGGCTTCCTACGGCGAGGCGCTGCTCGAAGACATCGACATGGGCACGGTCGATTTTCGGCCGAACTACGACGACTCCGCGGAAGAGCCCGAGTATCTGCCGGCGGCGGCGCCGCATCTGCTGGTCAACGGCTCGAACGGCATTGCGGTCGGCATGGCGACAAATATTCCGCCGCACAACCTGAGCGAAGTCATCGACGCGACCATCCAGCTTATCCGCCATCCCAAGACCAAATTCGAACGCATTATCGAGATCGTGCGCGGACCGGATTTTCCGACCGGCGGCATTCTTTGCGGCCGCGCCGGGGCGTTGTCGGCCTACAAGACCGGCCGCGGCCATATCGTAGTCCGCGCCAAAACCGATACCGAGCAGATCGGCAAAGACCGTTACGCGATCATCGTCGGCGAAATCCCGTTTCAGGTGAACAAGGCGCGCCTGATCAAGAAGGCCGCCGACCTGGTCAATCAGAAGAAGATCGAGGGGATCAGCGACATCCGCGACGAAAGCGACCGCCGCGGCATGCGCATCGTTTTCGAGTTGAAGCGCGGCGAGGAACCCGAGGTCGTGCTCAACAACCTCTACAAGCAGACCGACTTGCAGCAGGGTTCGGGCATCATCATGCTGGCGATCGTCGACGGCCGTCCGCGCGAGCTCGGTCTGCTCGACTACCTCAAGCTGTTTATCGCCCACCGCCAGGACATCGTGCGGCGGCGCACCAACTACCTGCTGCGCAAGGCGCGCAACCGCGAGCACATTCTGCTGGGATTCGAGAAAGCGCTGCAGCGGATCGACGACGTGATCGCCATGATCCGCGCATCGGCGAACCCGGAGCAGGCGCGCCGCTGCCTGACGGGCGAGATCGAGATCGACTACAGGCAATACATACGCCGCGAGGCGCCCGCTACTTACATGCTGCCGTTCGATTTCACCGAGCGGCAGGCGCAGGCAATCATCGAATTGCAACTCCAGCGGCTGACCGGCATGGAGCGGCAGAAGATTCTCGACGAGCTGGCCGAGATTCAGGAGAAGATCCGCGGCTACCTGGAGATTCTCGAATCCGATGACGTGCTCAACAACGTCGTCATCGGCGAGTTGCGCAACGTCAAAAAGAAATTCGGCGACGAACGGCGCACCGCGATAGGCGAGGAAGTCGGCGATATCTCGTTGGAAGACCTGATCGCCGACGAGCCCATGGTGGTCACGGTGACCAAGAACAGCTATGTCAAGCGCACTTCGCTGGACACCTACCGCAAGCAGTTGCGCGGCGGCCGCGGCCGCATCGGCATGGGTACGCGCGATAACGATTTCGTCGAGCATCTGTTTATCGGCTCGACGCACTCGTACATCCTGGTGTTCACCAACCTGGGCCGGGTTTACTGGCTCAAGATCTACAACATCCCCGATGTCGGCAGCACGGGGCGCGGGCGCAACATCGTCAACGTCATCGACCTGCAGCCGGGAGAAACGGTGCAGGCATTCCGTCCGGTGAAGAGCTTCGACGCCGACAAGTTCATCGTGATGGCCACAAAAAAGGGCATCGTCAAGAAGTGCTCGCTCGAAGTATTCTCGCGGCCGCGGGCGCGGGGCATCATCGCGCTCGGGCTGGATGAAGACGACGAGCTGGTTTCGGCCCGGCTGCTGGAGGAGGGGCAGGAAATCTTCCTCGCCACGCGCGACGGCCAAGCGGTCCGCTTCGAGCATGACAATGTGCGGGCGATGGGACGCACGGCGCGAGGCGTGCGCGGCATCAAGCTGACCGCGCACGACGAGGTTATCGGCCTGCTGTGCGTCGATGAGAAAAACCTGGTCCTGACGATCACCGAGAACGGCTACGGCAAGCGCACCGAGTTAGGCAAGTACCGCTTGACCAAGCGCGGCGGAAAGGGCGTCATCAACGTCAAAATTACGAAGACCAAGGGCCCGGCGGTGGTCGTCATGAGGGTCACCGACGACGATGACCTGATGATCATCACGCGCAACGGCAAGATCATTCGTCTCGAATCGGGCGAGATCCGCGCCACGGGCCGTGGGACGCAAGGCGTCCGGCTGGTAAACCTGGGCGAAGACGATGTGATCGCGGCGGCGGCGGTGGCGCCGCAAACCGACGAGATCGACGAGGAAATCGACGTAGAGCCCGCCGCGCAGCCGCCCGGGCAGCAGACTCTGCCGATTCAGTAGCCGCTGCGGCCGCTCGAATCTATGATTATTCGCCTGATTTTCAGCGGCCCCAGTGCATGTCGGCGAAGTCGAGATAGCGCAGCCAGTCGTACTCGGTGACATCGTGCTTGCCTTTGCGCAGGTGATAACCGACGGTGTTCATGATCGGCTGTTCGACGGCGGGCCGCCTGGCGACGCCCAGACCCTTTTCCCCGAGCAGCTCGTAAACCGCGCCGGCATGCATTGCCGACAGGAACTCGCCGTTGGGGTCGGCCCACAAGTCTTCCTTGGCGCCGGCGACATAAAGCGGACGAGGGGCAATCAGCGCCAGAAGCATGTGCTGATCAACGGGCAATGCGTCTTCGTTGTCGTTGTAGGCGGTGAAATTGTCGTTGAACCAGTGCGGGAACGAGGTGTTGATGCGCTTGACCGTTTCGCCGAAACGCCGCCGGCTCAGCGCCGCTCCGCCGCAGCCCGAGTCGTTCGAGATCACGATGGCGAACCGCTCGTCCGCCGCGCCGGCCCACAAGGCGGCCTTGCCCAGGCGGGAATGGCCCATGAGAGCAACGCGCCCGCTGTCGATGTCCGCATCCGTTTCGAGGTAGTCCAGGGCTCGGCTCAGCCCCCAGGCCCAGGCGGCGAGACTGCCCCAGGAGCCGGAATCCCTTGACGCGTCGAGTTGATGCACGCCGTTTTGGAATCCGTCGTCGAAGTCGGGGTCGATGTCGCCGTAGTAAACGGTGGCCAGGCCGTAGCCGCGCTCCAGAATCTTGTCCACGGCCCAGCGGCCGGCGCTCGTTCCCCGGGAGGCTTCGGTGGCGCGGTGGTCGACTACGCCGGCGCCCTGGGCGCGCATCCAGCTTGTCGAAAGACGAATAGCCGGGTCCGGGTGGATCGTATGGTTGCCGCCGAAGTTCGGCGCCAGAAAGACGGGTACGGGTTTGGCCGTCTCAGGCGGAAGGTAGAGCAGCAACTCCATACGCGGGCCTTGCTTGTCGGCGGTAAAATAGACCGCGGCCTGCTTGCGGCGCGCTTTGCCGTCCAGGGCGTTATCGTCTTGCTCCAACAAATCGAAGTGCAGTTCCTCGGGCCGCGCCGGAGCCCGGCCGTAAACGTGTTCCGCGAACAGAGCCAGCACCTCGGCGCGGCGGCGGTTTGTCCAATCGGCGGGCGAGCGGACGGGCTCGCCGTTGTTGAACGCAAGCGGGTTCGGCAGCTTATACGATGGGACTTTCGCTTCGTCGTAGTTGAAGCCCGGGCGCTGAGCGAAGGCGGCGGCCGCGGCAAGCACGGACGCGGCGCAGAGCATGGTCGGCAAGCGCATCGCTACCAGTGTAATAGGCGGCGGCCCGTAATTTCGGCGGCAACGTCCTCGCGGATCTCGGCGGGCTTTGCCCGGCGGCGTCGGGGAAATTCGTTGACAGGCAATTTCGCGCTTGGGTATATTAAGCGAACCTGCTTTATTTTCAGAGAAGTAGGACTTCGAGACCGGAAATCGGGCAACGGTAGTGGAAGTGGATCGAGGATATCGATCCCGCGGTTTCACGAAATTTTGGTGAATTACACGCGACAGCGGGCGAGCGCCTCGGGACGAAGCAGCGGGCGCCGGTTTCACGGAAAGCCGGCTTTAACGCATATTTCGTTCCCTTCGCGGGTCGTTAGGATGTTGCACGGAGGATGACAATGCAAGGCGGCGCGGAGCGGACCAGCGGGAGCGTTCTGAATCGAAGCGACGACCGGGAAGAGCGACAGGGGACCGACGGGCAGCAGGCGGAAACGAGCGAACCGACAGCGGAACCGCAGCTCGGGCAAGAGGCGTTTTCAGCGGCCGCCTCTGCCGCGCCGGCCGTCGAAGACC
Source organism: uncultured Bryobacterales bacterium (assembly GCA_958295955.1). GTDB lineage: Bacteria > Acidobacteriota > Terriglobia > Bryobacterales > UBA6623 > CATQHP01. The sequence goes on from OY282420.1 coordinate 1,793,423, forward strand.
GCCCGGAAGAACCCGCCCCCTACCCGCCCGAGGCGCCGCCGGCGGTGCCGCCGCCTCCACTGCCCGCCCCCGATCTTCCTTATCGGCCGGACGCGGCGGCGGCGCAGGAGAGACCATTCACGGCCGCCGCAAGCCCTGCGGACACGCCGGCGCCGGCGGCTCGGTTTGAGGCCGAGGCTTCCGGCGAAGCCGTAGAGCCCACAGTTGCGGCCGTTCCCGTACAGTCGAGCCTCGCAGGGATTCCCGGCCCGCCCATGCCGGGACTGCCGGATGCATCGGCAAAAGCCGGAGACGAGAGCGAAGACGAAACGATCGACTTCGAGGAGCCGGTTGAGCGCTTCTCCTCCGAAACTCCGGAGATTCGGCCGGGAACGCGCAGGGCCGGGCGCATTGTCAGCATCGAGCAGAACGGCGTCCTGGTGGCATTCGGCGCCAAGATCGAGGGGCTCGTCCCTCTGGACGATTTCCGCGATGCCGAAGGCAATATCACCGCGCAGCCGGACCAGGAAATCGAGGTCGTCTTCGAACGATTCGGCGAGCCCGGCGAGTGCGCGGTTCTCTCTTACCGCGACGCTGTCGAGGATGAAACTTGGCGCAAGATCGAGGCCGCCTACGAGGCCCGCGCTCCGCTCGAAGCCAAAGTTGTCGAACGTATCAAAGGAGGGCTGCGCGTGGACATCGGGGTCTCGGCCTTCCTGCCCGGTTCACAGGTCGATACCCGTCCGGTCCACGAGTTGGAGCCTCTGATCGGGCAGGAAATCAAGGTTCTGGTCGTCAAGGTCAACCGGCGCCGCGCAAACGTCGTGGTTTCGCGCCGGGAGTTGCTCGCGGCGGAATTCCAGGCGCTGAAGCAGGAAACGCTGAGCAAGCTCAAGGAGGGCGAGCCGATCACAGGCCGCGTCAAGAACATCACCTCTTACGGGGTGTTTGTCGATCTTGGCGGCATCGACGGCTTGATCCACATGACCGACATTGCGTACGGGCGGGTGAAAGATCCAGCGGAGATTCTGCAGCCGGGGAGCGAGGTGACTGCCCGCATTCTGCGCTTCGACGTTGAAAAAGAGCGCGTGTCGCTCAGTATCAAGCACATGCGGCCCGACCCCTGGGAGGGCATCGAGCAGCGCTACGCGAGAGGCGACCGCGTCAAGGGCCGAATCGCAAGCATCACCGATTACGGCGCGTTCGTCGAGTTGGAGCCGGACGTCGAAGGTTTGATCCACATTACCGAGATGACTTGGTCACGGCGGTTGCGGCATCCGTCGAAGGCGGTGAAAGTCGGCGAAGAGGTCGCCTGCGTCGTGCTCAAAGTGAGCCCGGAAGACCGCCGTGTCTCGTTGAGTCTGAAACAACTCAATGCCGACCCCTGGCAGTCGCTGGGCGAGGAATTCCAGGTCGGCAAAATCGTTGCCGGCCGCGTTCGGAACGTGACTACTTACGGCGCGTTCGTTGAGATTCGCGAAGGCATCGACGGCTTGGCGCATGTCTCGGACCTGACCTGGGACAGCCGCGTTAAAAATCCGAAAGAAGTCGTCCGCAAGGGACAGGAAATCAAGGCGGTCATCCTGCACGTGGATCGCAAGAACCGCCGCCTTTCTCTGGGCCTCAAGCAACTCGAGCCCGACGCCTGGGATTCTTTCCTCAGCAAGAACGCAGCGGGAGACAAGGTTCCGGGCCTGGTGACGCGGGTCGCCAAATTCGGGGCGTTCGTGGAAGTGGCGCCGGGAGTCGAAGGTCTGTGCCACAACTCGCAAATTCCGCGCAAAGCGCGCAAGGGAGAGCAGGCGCTTCAGGTCGGCAAACGCTACCCCTTCGAGATTCTGCGGGTCAACGAATTGGACCGCAAGATCGGACTGCGCTGCGAAAGCGCCGCGCCGCTTGCCGTCGAGTCGAACGGGTCGGCGGAAGGCGCGGACGAAACCAGCTAAAATACCCAAGAACGGAGTCGGGAATCATTCGCCGATGACAAAAGCCAATCTAGTTGAAGAAGTAGTGCAGGCGGCGGAGGTGACTTACAAAGACGGGCAAATCATTGTCAACACCGTCTTCCAGAGTGTCGTGGACTCGCTGAAGAGCGGCAACAAGGTCGAGATCAGAGGCTTCGGCAGCTTCCGCACCCGCCGGCGCAGGGGGCGCACCGCGCGCAATCCGAAGTCCGGCGAAAAGGTGGAGGTGCCGCCGAAAATGATTCCGTTTTTCAAGCCCAGCAAAGAATTGCGGGATGTTGTGAACGGCGGCCCGCCGCCGCCGGCAACCCCGCTGAAGCGCAAAGGCTGATCCGCTTCTTCCCCGCGATGGATCGCCTTTGGACGCCTTGGCGCTACCGCTACGTCACGACGGATGCGAACGCGGACGCGCAAGGCAAGGAATGCGTGTTCTGCCGCATCCTCGGCTCGCAGAGCAGCGACCGCGAAAATTTGATCGTCTGCCGCGCGAGGGATAATTTCGTGATTCTCAACCGCTTTCCTTACACCAGCGGGCACGCGATGGTCATTCCTTACGCCCACCTGGACACGCTGTCGGCGCTGCCCGCCGCGGCGCTGCAGGAAATGACGGCGCTCACGCAGAAGCTGGAAGGCGTGCTGCGCGCGCTGTACAAGCCCGACGGCATGAACATCGGCATGAATATCGGACGAGCGGCCGGCGCCGGCGTTGCCGGGCACATCCACATGCATGCCGTGCCGCGCTGGATAGGCGATGCCAACTTCGCCGGCGTCATCGGCGAAACGCGCATCGTTCCCGAAGAACCGGATACGACCTGGGAGCGGCTGGCGGCGGCGTTTCTATAAGTCCGGCGCCTTGATCGGTCGCTGCCGCCCGCGATGAGCGGTTGTTTCCGGCGCATTTGCCGCGCGGCCCGGCGGCCCAAAAGGTAACCCGGCGCCGCCTCTCAGCGCCAGTTCTGACAAGGGAAGCGAGACCGGCGCATGAAAGTCGGCGAGTTTCGGCTCTCTGTTGACTAGAGTAGGAATAGTCCGCGCGCAAGCAGAACGTCATGAAGCTTAACGCCCCCCTCATCAGTCTCTCGTTGCTCGTTGCCGCGTTCGCCGCGCGGGGCGCCGACTCGGGCGCGAACTGGCCCCAATGGCGCGGCCCGCTGCTCAACGGCGCGAACCCGACCGCAAAAAATTTGCCCGTGGAATGGGATACCGAGAAAAACGTCGTCTGGAAGACGGCCCTGCCGAGCTGGAGCGCCGCCACCCCTATTATTTGGGGCGATACGATCTTCGTCACCTCGCCCGAAGAGGGGTTCAACTCACCGCAAAGCTACAGGCGGCCCCGAGGAGGCGCCGGCAAGAAAGGGGGCGGCTTCCGCGGCGGGGCGCAGCGGCCCGCGCCGGCGGCCGGCGGCGGCAAAACCGCTATCTTCCTGTTGGCCGTCAACCGCGCCGACGGGGCCATCAAATGGCGCCGGATCATCGGCGGAAACAACCGGATTTACCGCAAGCAAAACTTGTCGTCCCCGTCGCCGGTAACCGACGGACGTTACGTCTGGACGATGACCGGATCCGGCACGCTCTCCTGCTACGACTTCAAAGGCGAAAAGTATTGGGAGCGCAACATCCCCGAGGAGTACGGCGCCTTCGGCCTCAACCACGGCTATGCATCGACGCCGCTGCTGCACCGCGGCAGGCTTTATATCCAGGTCTTGCACGGCATGAAGACCGACGATCCCTCGTACGTTTTCGCGGTCGAGGCCAAAACCGGCAAGACCGTTTGGAAAGTCGAGCGGCCCACCGACGCCGATTTCGAATCGCCCGACGATTACTCGACGCCGATCGTCGTGCGCGTCAAGGGCAAGGAACAACTGGTCGTTTCGGGCGGCGATTACGTTACCGGCCACGACCTCGGCAGCGGCCATGAACTCTGGCGCATGGGCGGTTTCAATCCCGACCGCCAGCGCGCCTACCGCACGATCGCATCCTCCATCAACATCGGCGACACCGTCTATACCAGCAGCACCCGCGGCAACCCCTTTATCGCCTTCAAGGCAGGCGGCGAAGGCTGGATCACCGACACGGCCGGGGTCTGGGAGAACAGACGCGGAGCGGATGTCCCGACGCCCACAACGGACGGCAACAACATCTACGTGATCAAAGACAACGGCGTCCTGTTCGTGCTCGACTCCCAAACCGGAGAGACCGTCATCGACCCCAAGCGCCTGGAGCCCGGCATCTACAGCTCCTCGCCGCTGCTGGCGGACGGCAAGATATACGCGGTGAACGAAGAAGGCGCGACGACGGTCGTCGCAGCAGGAGGCGAGTACGCAATCCTGGCGGTCAACCGCCTCGAAAGCCATACGCTGGCCAGCCCCGTGGCGGTCGGCGACCGGCTCTATCTGCGCACGGCGAATCGCTTATACTGCATTGCAGAGAAGTAGAAGGGGCCATGTCGGAAGAACTGCGGCTGGGCGGCATCATCGACGACTATTGCACCCGGTGCAAGGCCGTCCTCAACCATTTCATCGTCTCGATCGTCGACGGCGAGCCCGCCCGGACCGAATGCCGCACCTGCTATACGACGCATAAATACCGCCGCGCCAAGATGGGCAGGAAGAAGCCCGACAGCGAGAAACAGGCTCTTTTCGACGAGGTGCTGGAGAAAATCGGACCGCCCGGCGCCCGTTAGCCAACCAGCGATCGAACAGCCGGCGCGGGACTGGTCAGCCTTCCGCCCGAACCCACCCGTGCGCCGCGTTGTCCGGCTGCAGGTTCTCGGCCCGGTAGGCGGCCTTGATCCCGGCCAGGGCATCGCTCGCGACCGCTTTTCGCGCCGCCGCCGGATCGACCCCATACAAGGCGGCCGCGTTCCATCCGAAAATCTTGGCCTTGTCTTGCTTGGTCAGCTTCGCATACCCGAATTTTTCGCAAAGCTCGTCGCTGATCTGAAACCGCTTGAAGGCATCGATGCACCACTGCGGCGAGCCCCACCATAGGCAATCCGTCCCCCACAAAACCTTTTCGACTCCGTAGCGCGCGATGTTCTTGCCCATGAGATGCATGGCCATCACCGGATGGGCGATAGCCAGGGTTCCGAAGGCGCTGCCGATCTCGCAAAAGACGTTGTTCATTTGCGGATTGCGTTTCTTGATGTCCATCAGAACGTTATGCCAGGCGAAGTCCCCGGTAGTCGGGTCGAAGAAACCCGGTTCTTCGAACTGCGGCTCCGTAGGGCCGTGCTTCAATGCCGAGTGGTAAACCACGAACGTCAAATCGGGATTGTCGAGCGCCGCTCTCTCGATATCCTTGGGATTCGCCAAATGCCCGAACCGCAGCGACTGCGAGGCATAGCCTTTGTGGACGCTGATCGTTTTTTGCCCTAACTCGCGGGCCACTTCGTAGAAGTAAGCCGTTGCGTCGTCATCCAGTTGGAAGCCGTTGCCCGAACGCGCCGGGTCAAAATGACAATAAAGTTTCCAGGAACACGTCTTGTACCGTTCGACCTCGCGGGTCATCTGCTCTTTCAGCGCAACCTTGTCCTGTTTGTCGGTCACGCGGTCCCAATAGTGATTCGGCGCGCAATTGCTCTGCGCCAGCGCCCGCCGGCCGCCGGCGAGCGCATTGATGTCGTCCCGGCGCTGCGCCATCAGCCAACTGGGCAGAATTCCTCCGCCGCGGTCGATGCCCTCGAGCGTCGCGCCGTCGTCGCCGAGATTTTTTTCGCGGCCCGGCACGCCGGAGATCACCAGCATGTCGGTCTCCGAATCGAGAAATATCTCTTTGAAGAACGTGCGGAAGCCGTACTCCTCGGGATCGTCGCTCAAGCGGAAGCCCATGTTGCGCATGAATTCCGATTCCCGAAAGCGCAGCGCGACGCCGTTGGTGAAGTGGGTCTGCACGTCGAAGATGAAATACTCGCCCCTGGGCCGTTTTTCTTCGTTGGCCGCAAGCTCGAACATTTCTTCGCGGTCGACATCCCAGTAGCGCTGTCCGTAAACTTCGTTGGCCGCCCAAAAGGCAGTCGCCAGGCCCATGCCGGTGCGCAGGAACGCGCGCCTGTCCATGCCGATCTTTTTGGCGTTGCTCGCGGCGAGCTCGCCGATGCGGCGTTCCCACTCGGCCTGTTTCGCGTTCTGCGGCCGCGGCCAGATTTCTTCGTTGGAAACGACCTGCGTCGGGATCGGCGAATCGACTCCCTTGGCCGCGTCTCTTTGCCATTTTGGAACCCACATCGAACGGCGTCTCCTTGTCGTTAGGACTGTCCGCAGTATCATAGAGGTTTCGCTCGGGTTCTTGCGGACTCGGGCGCGGAGCCGTCACACTTGCCGACCACTCAACCCCGCGCCAAGATCACTGCCGTAGGCTGTTACGTTCCACCCCGGATTTTGACCAACGACGATCTGGAAAAGATGGTCGATACGAACAACGACTGGATCGTGGCGCGCACCGGCATCCGCGAGCGCCGCATCGCCGCGGAAGGGACCGCCACGTCGGACCTCGCCGCCGAAGCGGCCAAGAAAGTTCTCGCGCAGCGCGGACTTGAGCCCGCGGACATCGAGTCGATTATCGTTTGCACCGTGACGCCGGACATGCTCTTCCCGTCGACGGCCTGCCTGGTCCAAGACAAGCTGGGGGCCGATGGCGCCTGGGGCTTCGACCTGGTCGCCGCCTGTTCGGGTCTGCTGTACGGCCTGACCACGGCTGCGCAGTTTGTCGTCTCGGGCAACCACAAGCGCGTGCTCGTCATCGGCGCCGACACGATGTCGCGCATCGTCGATTACCAGGACCGCGCAACCTGCGTTCTCTTCGGCGACGGCGCGGGCGCGCTGCTCATCGAGCCGGCCGAAGACGGAGAGGCGGGTCTGATCGATTTCATGCACGAGGTGGACGGCTCGGGCGGCGCATACCTGTGCATGCCCGCCGGCGGAAGCGCGCGGCCCGCATCGCATGCCACCATTGACGAGCGCCTGCATTTCGTCCACCAGGAGGGCCGCCAGGTTTATCGTTATGCCGTCAGCAAGATGCAGGAGTTGTGCAATACGCTTCTCGCCAGAAACGGCCTGACCATCGACGACGTCGATTGGCTGATTCCGCACCAGGCCAATCAACGCATCATCACCGCCGTCGCCGACCGCCTCGGACTGCCGCTCGAAAAGACCGTCATCAACATCGACAAGTTCGGCAATACCACCGGCGGCACCATCCCCTTGGCAACGCATGAAGCCATCGAATCCGGACGCCTCAAGAAAGGCGACCTCGTGCTGATGGCGGCCGTAGGCGCGGGCTTTACCGCCGGCGCGGCCTTGTGGCGCTGGAGCTACTGAACGCCGCCCGCGCGGCTTTGCCGCGGACCGCTACGCCTTGAGCGGCAGCGTATCCACGCGGGCGCCCGCCTCGTCGACCGCGCGGACTTTGTAGTAGAGTCCGCCGCTCGCGCCGCGCGGCGCGTCCTTGTCCTCGAAAACGAACGGATCGCGCGTCGTTTGCGGGCGAAACGCGACCGCGCCGATCCGCTCGTGCCGGCGGTAGATCTCGTAGCGGTCGATCCGCTCGCCCGCCGCGTAAGCCGAGCCCCAGCTCACCCGGACACGGCTGTCGGACTTGCGCTCCACGGCAAAGTCCTGCGCCGGTTGGAATCCGCCCGACGTCTGCTGGAAGAAGTTCGTGCGCGTCCCGTGCAACTCGGCGACGGTCCGCTCGATGTCTTTCTTCTCCTGCCGAGTCAAGCGGCCTGCCGTCTGCGCCGCCGCCAAGTTGGCGACCAGTTGATCGTGCAGCGGGTCGTCGTTTTCGTCGATCAGGCCGATGCCGGTGATGATCGTGGACATGCCCTCGGGGTTCAGCGAATACCGAATGAAGTCCTCATAGGGCAGCTTGTCGGGCTGCCCGACCGTGGGGACGCTCTGGCCGGGCTTGTGCGCGTACTTCGGCTCCAACCCGTACATCACGCCGTCGGCAAACACCTTCATGCCGATCACGCCCATGCCCTTGGCGTTGGCTACGGGAATCGAGTTCGTCTGGTGGCAGAAGTAGCGCGGGTCGTTGGGATTGACGGCGACGAGCAGAGTATCGAGTATGTTCCGCGTATCGCGTTGCATCGCGTACATGTGAACGGCCGGGTTCTCGTGCCCCGTGATGCCGATGTGGCGAATCCATTTGCGCTGCTGCGGGTTGAGCCCGGTGCGGTTCGTGCCGTCGCGGTAGTCGAGCAGGCAGGCGAGCGCGCCCACGCGCGGCAGCGCCTTGTCGCCGGGGTTGTCCAGACCCTCGTACACGGCGTCCACGTCGGCTTTGCTGCCGATATGGTGTATCTGCATCAAGTCGAGATACGCCCCCTCGGGGATGTAGCCCTTGCCGTCGCCGAAAAACTGCGTCAGGGAACGCTCGATGTCTTCGAGCGCCAGCGCGCCGCCGCCCGCCGACCTGCCCATCGGCTGCGAGCCGTCGCGCACGATAGCATGACGCAGCGCCGTCTTGGTGGCGATAAACAAACGCGCCCGCAGGCTGTGGTCGTAGCCCGGCTTTCCGGGCTTGAGGTTGAGCGCCTCGAACGCCTTGCCGTATTTTTCCTGGCTGAGGAAATAGTTGTTCGCCGTCTCCAGGTAAGTGATCCCGGCGCGAACGGCCTTGACGACGATGCGCACCGCTTCGTCGCCGGGCAGATCCCATTGGACCTTGTTGCCGCCCGCGAGCCCGTAGCTGGTGACTTCGCGGCCCGTGCGCCCCAACAGCCGCGTGGCCAGCTTCTTCTCCGCCGGATGCGCCCAAGCGCCGAACTTGCCGCTCAGCGGCAAAAAAGTCGTCGCCATCGCCGCGCCGCCGGCCCACCGCAAAGCATCCCGCCGTGAAAATCTATTCGCCATTTTTCCGTCGCCTCTTTCCCGCGGCGCCGCAGCGGCGGCCGCGCCGTTGCTTGAACTCTACCACGGCGGCCCGCCGGCGCCATTCCCCGATCCTCGGGCAAGCAATTTTTTGGGGGATTCAGGACTACCCCCGGCGCGGGCGGGCTTTCCAGAAATAATTGTGGATGCCGTCGGCCGTGTATAGCCGGCGGAAGGTCATCTCCAACTCGTCGCCGATGGCGACCTTGTCCGGGTCGACGTCGGTGAGTTGGCATTGGAACCGCCCGCCCTGCTCGAAGTCGATCACCGCGGCGACTACCGGCGGCTGCAGCGAGTACGCCAGGCGATCGACCGTGTAGGTGACGACCGCCGCCCGCGCATCGGCGTAACGCTCGGGCTCCATCGCGTTCACCGCGCCGCACAGGACGCAGACTTGCTGGGGAGGCACGTTGCCCCCGCCGCAAGCTTGGCAGCGCGAGCCGACAAAGGCGAACTTCCAGCGTTCCGCGCGCTGCATCGGCGGCGCCGCCGGCCGCGGCGGGTCCGGACGCCGCGGCGGCTCGAAGGGCAGCACCCCGCGCCAGCGCAGGTATGAGGTATAGGCAAGGTCGTTGCGCTTGGAGCGAATCCAGTCGGCGACCGAGCGCTGCGGCCGCGCCTCGGCGATGCGCTCGGTGACTTCGAGGATGAGCGCCTCGGCGCCGTCCGCCGCGCAGACGACTGCAATGCGGTCGCCCGGCGAAGCCGCGTCGAGCATGCTCGCCAGCAATATGCCGGCATGAGCGGCGCCCGCCCGCCCCACCGTTGCGGTCAGGTTATCGGCAACCTGCTCGACGCCGAGCTCGGCCCGGCGCAGGAACGAACGCGCAATCCGCGGGTTCGCGGCATCGACGGCGACTTGCGCCAAATCGGCGGCCCGCAGGCCGGCTTCGGAGAGCGCCTCGCGGAATGCCGCCGCCAGCGCCGGCGCGAGGATTTCTTCGCCGAAGCGCTCTTCCCATTGCTTTGAAAACGGCTGGTCGGGGCTGCGCCACACGTCGAGAAGCTCTTCGGTCCGCGCCGCGGCGGCGACGATCTTCGCCCCCGCCCGGTCGTCCGGCCCGACTAAAAAACTGCACGCGCCGTCGCCGCCGATGGATTCGCCGCTGCCCGCCGCGGCGCTGCGGGTGATGTCGGACGCGGCTACCAGCGCCGGCGATTCCGCGGCAAGTCCGGCGGCCAGACCGAGAGCGGTGAGTCCGGCGCGGCCGGAGCCTCCGGTATCCACGCTGCGCACGCCCGCCGGCAGGTCGAGCGCCGCGTGCAGGACGCCGGCGTTCAGCTTTTCCGCATAGGCGTGCGCCAGCGAGGCGAACAGCAGGCTCGACGGGGCCGCGTCCCAACCGCGCAGGGCCTCGCGGCCGGCCTCGACCGCAAGGGAAGTGGCGTCCTCGTCGAAAGCGGCTACCGCGCGCTCCCCGCGTCCGTCGGCCGGGGTCGTCGCGCGCTGCAAGCGAAAATACGGGATGTACGACCCGTAGCGCAGAATGCCGGCCATCGAACGGATTGTCTCATGCCGCGGGAAGCGGCGCTTCGGCGGACGCAAGCCCCTATAATCAAGTCCTATGGCGTCGGCTACCGCCCCGCTGCGCCTTCCGGGCCTGCGGCTTGTGGATTTGCGCGAGTTGCGCGGGGGCGACCTGGGCGCGGTCCTCGAAGAGCAAATCCGCTTTTGGCGCGAGCGGTTCCTCCTGGATTTTGCGCCTTCGGCCAAGACCATCCGCAGCTTTCTCGACATGCGCAACCTGCCGGGCTACGCCCTGGTCCAGTCGGGGCGGCCGGTCGGCTACAGCTATTGCATTCGCGAAGAGTCCAAGACCCTGATCGGCGAATTATACATTCTGGAAGATTTCCGCGACGCCGCCGCCGAAAGCCGGCTGTTCGAGGGCGCGTTGATGTCCGCGGCGATGTTCCCGGGCGTGCGGCGGGTCGAGGGCCAACTCCTTGCGCTGAAGTCCTTGCCGGACACGCGGGCGGTCTTCGGCCGACGGCTCGCCGTCTATCCGCGCCGCTTCATGCTGTGCGAAGACTGCGAGCCGCCGCCGGCCGCAGCGTCCTCCGCCGCTCGATTTTCGCGCTGGTCCGACTACTACGTGGACTCCGCCGCCGAGTTGGTGACGGCGGCCTACGCGGGCCACGTGGACTCCGCGATCAACGACCAGTACCGCACCTTTACGGGTTCCCGCCGCTTCCTTTTGAATCTGATCCAGCACCCCGGCTGCGGGCGTTTCCTGCGGCGCGCGGCGGTCGTCGCGGGCAACGTCCGCTCGTTGAAGTTGCGCGGCCTTTGCCTGGGCAGTCTGGTCGCCGCCGACGTCGGCCATATCACGCAACTTTGCGTGGACCCGGAAATGCGCGGGCAGGGTTTGGGCCGCGAATTGCTGCGGCGGTCGCTTTCCGCCTTCCGCGACGCCGGCAGCCGGGCGGTGAGCTTGACGGTGACCGCGGCCAACCGCGAAGCAGTTCGGCTCTACGAACGCGCCGGGTTTCGCACCGTCAGGGAATTTCCGGCCTTCGTTTGGGAAGCGCAATAGACCGACGCCGCGAGCGCGCGACCCGTCCGCCACATGGTCTCGCTATTCACTATCCACCGGCCGCGTCAGCGGCCCCGCCCCCGCCTCAAGCCAAAATGTCGTGGACGATTTCGCCGTGGACATCGGTCAGGCGCATGTCCCTGCCGCTGTAGCGGAACGTCAGTTTCTTGTGGTCCATGCCCAGCAAGTGGAGCATCGTCGCGTGCAGGTCGTGGACGTGGACCTTGTTTTCGACCGCGAAATAGCCGTATTCGTCGGTTGCGCCGTAGCGCATGCCGCCCTTGACGCCGCCGCCGGCCAACCACATGGTGAACCCGAACGGGTTGTGGTCGCGGCCGGTATTCTTGTCGAATTTTCCCGTATTCGTTTGCGCGGTGGGCGTGCGCCCGAATTCGCCGCCCCAGACGATCAGCGTTTCGTCGAGCAGGCCGCGCCCCTTGAGGTCCTGGATCAGAGCGGCGATCGGCTTGTCGGTGGCGCGGGCGTTTTTCGCGTGGCCCTCGGCCAGGCGCTGGTGCTGGTCCCAGCGGTCCTGGCCTTCGCGCGCCGGCGTCAGCAACTCGATGAAACGGACGCCGCGCTCGACCATGCGGCGGGCCAGCAGGCATTGGCGGCCGAACTCGGCGGTGTCGTCCTCATCGAGGCCGTAGAGCTTCCGCGTGGTCTGCGTCTCGCCCGTCAGATCGAGCAGGTCGGGCACGGCGCTTTGCATGCGGTAGGCCAACTCGTAGTTGGCGATCGCGGCTTCGATCTCGCTGACCGCGCCCAGGCGCTTGACGACGCCGCGGTTGAGTTGGCGGATCAGGTCCAGCTTGCGCTCCTGGAGGCCGGGACGGCCCTCGCGCGGCCGGATGTCGGCGATGGGATGCTCACCGCGCCGGAACAGAGTCCCCTGATAGGACGCCGGCAGGAAGCCGCTGCCGAAGCAATCCATGCCGCCCGGCGGGATCAGCCCCGAATCGAGCACCACGAAGCCGGGAAGATTGTCGCACTCGCTGCCCAGGCCGTAAGTCACCCAGGCGCCCATCGAGGGGCGGCCCTGGAAACCCGAGCCGGTATGGATGAAGTAGTTGCCGGCGGTGTGCTCGGAATGGTCGGCGACCATCGAATTGACGATGCAGAGATCGTCGACGCATTGCGCCAAGTGCGGGAAAAGATCGCTGACCCAGAGGCCCGACTGGCCGTACTGCTTGAATTGGAAAGGGCCGGCGAAGACCTTGTTGGTGATGTTGAAAACGGTGGTGGGAATCTCGTCCATGCCGATCGGCAGGCCGTGCTCGGCGGCGAGGCGCGGCTTGGGGTCGAACGTGTCCATCTGGCCGGGACCGCCGTCCATGTAGAGATAGATGACGTGCTTGGCTTTCGCCGGAAAGTGCGGCGGGCGCACGGCAAGCGGCTCGACGGCGCGGGCGGGCGGTGCGGGCGCGCAGGCGGCGTCGGCCGTCATCGCGGCCAGGGCCAAGCCGCCGAAGCCGTTGGCATGGGTAGCGAGCCATTCGCGGCGGGTCATCCGTTCGTTTACTTTAGCAGCCGGCGCTATTGCGGCTGCGGGCGGCCTGTTGGATAATGGGGTTTCCATTCCATCCCGCCCCTGTCGCCGGGCTACGAGGCAGCATGAAGTTTCATTCCTACGAGACCGGCGAATTCTTCGACGAAATGTTTTACCCGGGCGGCGCGGTGCGCCCCGAAGCGAAAACATTGTTCGACCGCATCCAGGGGCTCGGCGAAGGCGATCTCGCGGAGCGCCAGAAGGGGGCCGAGCGGGCGTTGGTCCGCATGGGCATCACCTTCAACGTTTACGGCGGAGACGAGGGCGACGAACGCATCTTCCCTTTCGACCTCGTGCCGCGCATCGTCTCGGCGCAGGAATGGGAACGGCTCGAACGCGGCTTGCAGCAGCGCATCCGCGCGCTGAACCTGTTCCTCGACGACATCTATCACGAGCAGAAGATCGTTCGCGACCGCGTCGTTCCCCGGGAGCTGATCGCATCCGCCGCGGGCTACCGTCCGGCGTGCATGGGTCTCGACCCGCCGGGGGCGGTCTGGTGCCATATCACCGGGACCGACCTGGTGCGCGGCAAAGACGGCGTGATCTACGTTCTCGAAGACAATCTGCGCTGCCCGTCGGGCGTTTCGTACGTCATCGAAAACCGCACGATCATGAAAGAGACCTTCCCGCAGGTCTTCTCGGGTCTGCCCATTCGGGCGGTGGACGACTATGCCGGCCGGCTGCTGACCATGCTGGAGGAAGTCGCGCCGGCGGACCGCGCGAATCCCGAAGTCGCCGTGCTGACCCCCGGCATCTACAACTCGGCGTATTTCGAGCACTCGTTTCTGGCCCGCGAGATGGGCGTCGAACTGGTCGAAGGGCGCGACTTGACGGTTGCGGGCGGCGGCGTACACATGCGCACAAGCAAAGGCTTGCAGCGGGTGGACGTCATTTACCGCCGCATCGACGACGATTTTCTCGACCCTAACGTGTTTCGCAGCGATTCGATGCTCGGGGTGCCGGGCCTGATGGAAGCGTACCGCTCCGGCCGCGTGACGCTCGTCAACGCCCCCGGAACCGGCGTCGCGGACGACAAGGCGATCTATGCCTACGTGCCCGAAATCGTCAAGTATTACCTCGCGGAAGAGCCCATCATCCCCAACGTCCCCACCTACCTCTGTCAGCGCGACTCCGACCGCCGCTACGTTCTCGACAACATCGCCAAGCTGGTCGTCAAGCCCGCCAACGAATCCGGCGGATACGGCCTGTTGATCGGCCCGCACGCGTCGGCGGCGGAACTCGAGGAGTTCAAGCGCCGCGTCGAAACGAACCCGCGCAACTACATCGCCCAGCCGACTCTGGCGCTTTCCCGCGTGCCCACGCTGATCGCAGACCGCTTCGAAGGCCGCCACGTCGATCTCCGCCCGTACATCCTCTACGGCAAGGAGATTTACGTGCTGCCCGGGGGGCTGACGCGGGTCGCGCTGCGCAAGGGTTCCCTGGTGGTCAATTCATCGCAAGGCGGCGGGAGCAAGGACACCTGGGTGCTCGCAAGATGAGCAATGCGCGCGCCGCCGGTCTCGAGGCCGCAGTCGGAACGGAGGGACGGGAATGCTGAGCCGCGTGGCCGAATCGCTCTATTGGATGAGCCGCTACATCGAGCGCGCGGCCAGCGTCGGCCGCTGCGTCGACGTCAACCTGCACCTCCTGCTCGATCTGCCGGACCTGTTCGAAGGCCAATGGGACGCGGTAGTCAAGATCACCGGCGACAGCGCCGCATTCAACCGGCGCTACGGCGCCGCCGACGCCGACGCGCAAAGCGCCGTCCAATTCCGCGCCTTTGACAAGTTGGTGGACACCATGCTCGGCGAGTTGGACGCCAACGCGCAAAACGTCATCCAATTCCTGGCCTTCGACCGCGAGAATCCGAACTCGATCGCCTCCTGCGTGGCGACGGCGCGCGAAAACGCCCGGTCGGTCAGGGAAATCATCTCGTCCGAAGCGTGGGAAGAGCTCAACGTCTTCTACCTGAACGTAACCTCGCCGGACACCCGGCAGCGGGCGCTCTCAAATCCCGCGGAATTCTTCCGCGGCGTCAGAAGAGCCGGCCACGCGATAGCGGGCGTGATGATCGAGACGATGTCGCGGGAAGAGGCATGGCATTTCTCGCGCATGGGGCGCCTGCTCGAGCGCGCGGATCAGACGACCCGCATTCTCGACCTCAAATATTTCCTGCTGCTGCCCGGCGCTCGCGCTGTCGGAACGGCGGTTGACGACATTCACTGGATGGCGATCCTGCGCTCCGCCGGCGCTTTCGAAATGTACCGCAAGGTTTACGGGCGGGTCGCCGCAGCTCGTATCGTGCGCTTTCTCGTGCTCGACACGCAGTTTCCGCGTTCCGTCCGCTATTGCGTCAACAATGCCGAGAGCTCGCTGCGGGCGATTACCGGAACGCCGCACAAGAGCTTTCGCAATCCGGCCGAGCGCGGGCTGGGGCGCCTGGCTTCGGAACTCGACTACACCGAAGCGCAGGAAGTGATCGGCAGCGGCCTGCACCAGTTTCTGGACGAGGTTCAAGCCAAGCTCAACAAGACCGGAGACAGCATCTTTCAGACGTTCTTCGCCGGTTAGCGGGCGCATGCGGCCGCTCGAATGGCGGCAGAATGCCGTTTGCGTTGCGCTGACCGCACGAGCGCCCGCGTACAGTGAAGAGTGGAGGGGGCAGTGGAGGAAAAAACGGCAGCGGCAGTTCCATCCGTTGGGCGGCGCGCGCGCGCATCCGCCCGGTTGCGGCCGCCCCCGTTCGGCCCCTGCGCGGCGGCGTCAAGATACGCTAGGGTGAAAGTCTCGGCTTCTTGAATCTTTCCCTGCGCCTGACCTCGGTTCCGCGCCCCATGACGTTCTGTTTAGGCATTGCAGTCGAAGAAGGCATCGTCGGCATCGCCGACACGCTGATCACTTCCGGCCGGGAGATGATCTCGGCGCGCAAGATGACCGTTTACCACCCGCCGGAAGGGGCGATGTTTGTGATGACGTCGGGCCTGCGCTCAATCCGCGACAAGGCGCTGACGTATTTCGAGATTGCGCTTGCCCAACGCGAAGAACCCTTCGATCGGCTGTTCGAGGCCGTCAACATGTTTGCCGAACAGTTGCGCAAGGTGCGCCGCGAAGATGCCGACTGGCTGCGCGAAGAGGGCTTGAGCTTCAACTCCCACGCCTTGATCGGGGGGCAGATGCGCCTCGACGCGGCGCACAAGCTTTATCTGGTGTATCCGGAGGGCAACTGGATCGATACGGGCCGCGCGACCCCCTATCAGGCGATCGGCTCGACCGGCTACGGCAAACCGATTCTCGACCGCACGGTGAAAGTCGGCGATCCGCTGCGCCACGCATTCAAGGTCGGCTGCCTGGCTTTCGATTCCACGCGGATCAGCGCCGCCGACGTGGACTTCCCCATCGACGTCGCCCTGTACAAAAAGAACAGTTTCCATATCGTGGAAAGCCGTTACGACAAGGCGGCTCTGGACCCCCTTTCCTCGCTCTGGCAAGAGCGCATCCGCAGCGCGATCCAGGGGCTGCCGAT
This sequence comes from uncultured Bryobacterales bacterium, assembly GCA_958295955.1. GTDB lineage: Bacteria > Acidobacteriota > Terriglobia > Bryobacterales > UBA6623 > CATQHP01. Next base: position 1,809,847 of record OY282420.1, read on the forward strand.
GGACTGGGAAGAGCAACTGTTCGCCCAATTGGAGCCGCCGGAAAAGTGAGATTCCGCGTTGTTCACACGACGACGTACAGCTACTCGGACGCCGTTTTTCTCGAACCCCACGCAATCCGGCTCAGGCCGCGTTCCGACCCCGCGCAAAGGGAGCTTGCGTACTGCCTGGAGATCGAGCCTGCTCCGGTCGGCTTGAGTCATGCGCTCGACAGCGAGGGAAACTCCGCCGCCTGCGCCTGGTTCGAGGGATTGACTGAGCGGCTCGAGATCGTTTCCCGTCTGGAAGTCGAAACGCTGCGGCGCAACCCCTTCGATTTCCTTTGGACGGACGGCGCGCGCCGCTTGGGGTTTCGCTACTCCGCAGCGGATGCCCTGGCGCGGTTCCTGCGCGCGGACAAAACGCGCCTGGAGCCGACCGCGTGGGCGCTGGCGCGGAGCGGCGGCGATACGCTGTCGTTTCTGATGCGCCTGAACGAGTGTATTTACGAATCGCTCAAAGTCGTCGTGCGGGAAGAAGGCGAGCCCTACCGCCCGGCGGAAACCCTGCAACGCGGGGAGGGCGCTTGCCGCGACCTGGCCGTCCTGTTCTGCGCCTGCTGCCGGCAAGCGGGGCTGGCGGCGCGATTCGTCAGCGGATACCATGCGGGCGATGCCGGCAAACAGGAACGCCGCCTGCACGCTTGGGCCGAAGTCTATCTGCCGGGCGGAGGCTGGCGGGGTTTCGACCCCACCGAGGGCCTGGCCGCCGCGGACCGGCACATCGCGCTGGCGGCTGCGGCGCAACCCGCGGACGCCGCGGCGGTAAGCGGAAGCTTCCGCAAGACAGGGGCGACCTGCAAGATGAGCTCGCGCGTGAAGCTGGAAAGAACGGAGGCGGGCGCCGCGGCGAGCGGCGCTTGCTGAAAAGGCCGCGCCGGGCGGAGCTCCCGGTCAACAGGCAGGCTACGGCGCCTTGCGCACGAATCCCTGAAATCCCTCGCGCCGCAACCGGCGCAGCGCGGCTTCGGCGCCGGCGCCTTTTTGCGGCCTGACCAGTACGCGGAACACGACGCTTCCGTTCGCCCGCGCCGTTTCCAGATCGACCTCGTACCCGAGGCGCCGCACTTCGGCGGCAACCGAGTCGGCCCTGCCGCGTTGTCGAAAGGAGCCGATTTGCACGACGGAACGCCGGGCGGCCGAACTCCGCGCAGAGGAACCGGACGTCGGTTTCGGCGCCTTGATAATCTTCAACTGCACGCGGGCGGTGCCCGCGCCGATCATGGCGATCGCTTCCGCTGCGGCGCGCGAGAGGTCGATAATCCTGCCCTTGACGAACGGGCCGCGGTCGTTGATGCGCACTTGCGTCGAGCGGCCGTTGTCCAGGTTCTTGACCTGAAGCCAGGTATCGAACGGCAGCGCCAGATGCGCCGCGGTCATTTTGTTCATGTCGTAAACTTCGCCGTTGCTCGTGAGGCGGCCGTGATAGGGGTGGCCGTACCAACTGGCGACGCCCCGCTGGGTCGCGCCGATGACGGCCGGCATGGGCGGCGGAAGCCGCTTCGGCGTCGGTTGCCTTGCGCCGCAGGCCGCCAGCAGAACGAGCGGCAACGCTGCCAGGGAGACGCTGCGCATAGTCAAATAGTGTACCCGCCCGCCGCGCCCGGCCCGAGCGGTATTCGCTAACTTGGTGAACATGGCCTCCACGACATCCGCGGCTCGGCGGCGCGGCCGCCTGCCGCAGCGCAACCGCATGAATCTGGACCTTCAGGTTTTCCTGAATCTTTTCGTCTCGATCGCCGAGGAAATGGGCATCGTGCTGCGGCGCACCGCGTTTTCGGCGAATATCAAGGAGCGCCGCGACTATTCCTGCGCGGTTTACGACGCGGACGGGCGCACCGTGGCGATGGGCGATCACATGCCCGCGCATCTGGGCGCCATGCCGGTCTCGGTCAGCGCGGTGCTGCAAGAGGCGCAACCCGGCCGCGGGGACATTTATTTCCTGAACGACCCGTTCCGCGGAGGGACGCACTTGCCCGACATCACCTCGGTTTCCGCCGTGTTCCCGAGCGGCTGCGACGCGCCGGCGCTCTACCTGGCCACGCGCGCTCACCACGCCGACGTCGGCGGCATGATGCCCGGCTCCATGCCGCTGGCTACCGAGATTTTTCAAGAGGGGCTGCGCATACCGCCGATTCGACTGGTTCGGGACGGCGAGTACGACGAGGGATTGCTCGCTCTGATCTTGGCCAACGTGCGCACGCCCCAGGAACGCCGCGGCGACCTGGGCGCGCAAGTCGCCGCGCACCGGGTAGGCGAGCGGCGCTTGCTGCAGGCGCTGGCCAAGCACGGACCGGCGAAAATTGCCGAGCGGACGGCGCAATTGCAGGACTATGCCGAGCGCCTCATGCGGCGCCGCCTCGCGGCCTTGCCGGACGGCAGCTACGATTTCGAGGATTGCCTCGACAACGACGGCTTTTCTACCCGGCCGGTGCGCATTGCCTGCCGCCTGACCGTGAGCGGCGAATCGGCAACGGTCGATTTCAGCGAGTCGGACCCGCAGACGCGCGGCGGCGTGAACGCCAATCGCGCGGTGACCGACTCGGCGGTCATGTACTGTTTCCGCTGCTTGATTGCAGAAGATGCGCCGTACAATGCCGGCCTGATGCGGCCGGTTACGGTGGTGACGCGCGCAGGCACGGTGTGCGCTGCACGTTTGCCGGCAAGCGTGGCGGCGGGCAACGTCGAAACCTCGCAGCGGATCGCGGATGTCGTCATGGGAGCGCTGCAGCAAGCCGACCCCGCAAGCGTGCCCGCGGCCTCCTCGGGAACCATGAACAACGTCAGTCTGGGCGGCATCGATCCCCTTTCGGGAGCGCCGTTCGCCTATTACGAGACGATCGCCGGCGGGATGGGCGCGCGGCCGACGGCCGACGGCCTGGACGCCGTCCACACCAACATGACGAATAGCCTGAATACTCCGATCGAGGCCCTTGAGCACCAGTATCCGCTGCGGGTCACCCGCTATTCGAAGCGGCCGGGCAGCGGTGGGACGGGGAAGCACCGCGGCGGGCACGGCGTGATCCGCGAAATCGAGTTTTTGGCCGGCGCCGAGGTTACGCTGCTCTCCGAAAGGCGCGAGCGCCGGCCCTACGGCGTTGCCGGCGGAGGACCGGGAAAGCCCGGCCGCAATACCCTGAACGGTTCCGTCGTCGCCGCGAAGGGCAGCTTCCAGGTCAAGCCCGGAGACCGCATGAAAATCGAAACGCCGGGCGGGGGCGGTTACTTTTCGAGCAAAAAGTGACCGACGAACATCGCGTCGATGCCCGAGGCGTAGAAGCTGCGCACGGCCGCGCGGGGATCGTTGACCAGCGGTTCGCCGAAAAGGTTGAACGAAGTGTTGTAGAGCACCGGCAGTCCGCTGACGCGGCCGGCTTGCTGCAGCAACTCCCAATAGAGCCGGTTGTCCGCTTTGCGCACGACGTGAACGCGAATGCGCTCGCCGTCGAGCAACGCCGCCTCGAATGTTTTCTTGTGGTTCGGTTTCACGCGGCTCACGGTAGCCAGATACCGCGCGGCAGGGCTGGTGTGGAAATATTCGTCCGCGGCCTCTTCCGGCACGGACGCTGCAAATTTGCGGAACTGCTCGCGCCGTTTGATATAGACGTTCAGGTTCTCGGTCGAGTACGGATTCAGCGGCGAGGCCAGGATGCTGCGGTTGCCGAGCGCGCGCGGCCCGAACTCGGTGCGGCCCTGAAACCAGGCCAGAATCTGATTGTCGGCCAAACGCCGGACCGCATCGTCGACGAGTTCCGTGTCGGTCATCAGGTAGCGCAGCCGGAGCTTGCAATTTTCCAATACCTGCTTGATCTCCTCGCTGTTGAAACTCGGCCCCAGGAAAAGGTTCTCCAGCGGGGCGCGCTCGCTGCGCTTGAGCACCTTGTGCCAGGCGTGGTAGGCGCTGCCGACGGCCGTGCCCGCGTTGCCCGCGGCCGGCTGCACGAATACCTCGCCGAAACGTCCGCTCGTTTCCAACGCTTCGATCAGCATGGCGTTCATCGCCAGGCCGCCGGCGAGGCAAAGCCGCTCGGCCTCGCCGGCCAGTCGGATCACGGCGTCCGCGACCGCGGCCTGAACGCCGGCGGCCAAGTCGCGCTGCAGCTTGGCGTCGATATTCCGGCCGGGCTCGACCCCGACCGCGCGGTAGAATTTTTCGCTGAAGCCGCCTTGCGTCGGCCGCGCGGTGTCGAAATAGCTTCGATCGAGCCTGGGCAGCGCCGCTTCCGCGCCGCCGAGAATCTCGGAGAACAGGCCGGCAAACCGCGGCTCGCCGGATAGCGACAGCCACTGCAGCTTTTGCTCTTCGCCGTCTGCCGCGAATCCCGCCAACTCGGTCACCCGGCTGTAAAGGGCGGCGGGGGAGTCCGGCGCGTAAAGCTCTTCCACGACGTCGAGTTGCGCTCCGTTGCCTGCCCATACCGCGCCGCAGCGCATATCGCCGCGGCGGTCGATGGTCAGTACGCGGGCGCTTTCGTATGGCGAGGCAAAAAATGCGCTGGCGGCGTGCGCGTCGTGATGATCGATGACGACCATGCGCGCTTTCGGAAAAAGCGATTTCAGATGGAAATGAAACGAGTTGTCCGCGCCGGCCGCCAGCGGCCGCGAGAGGGCCGCGATATCGACGTCGGCGGCGGTCGCCGAACCTGCCGCCAGGCAAGAGCCGATCGCCCGTTCGGGCAATCCGCCGCGGTGCGCCTGGCGCGCGAGCTTCTCTTCCTCGACCGCCGCTATCAGGCGTCCGTCGCGCATGAGCGCAGCGGCTCCGTCGTGCAGCCAGCCGCCAATTCCGAGTATCAGCATGTTTTGTCCGAATCGAAAATTTACACGCCCGCGAGGCGCTCCAGAACCCGTTCTCTACCGATCAGCGTAAAAACCTTGAAAGCGCTCGGTCCGACGGACTGTCCGGTCAGCGCGGCGCGGGCGCCGTTGATCAACAGTCCCGGCTTGACTCCGCGTTCCGCGGCGAGCGAGCGGAGCGCCGCTTCGACCGATTGCTCAGAGAAATCGTCGACTGCTTCCAGACGCTTGCCTAACTCGCGCAAGCCTTCGCGGGCGCCTTGCTTGTCGAGATTGGCTGCGGCTTTCGCTTCCAGATCGAAAGCGTCCATGAAGTAGGCTTTGCCGCGCAGCGCAAAGTCGGTCGTCAGCGTGAAGCGGGAACGGAGCGCATCCACGACGGCGGTCAGCCGGTCCCGCCTGCCGGCCTCGTATTCGGGCGTCCACCAACCGCAGCGCTTGATCTCGGTCTCGACGCGGGGCAACAGTTGTTCGACGGGCATGGAGCGCAGGTGCTGCGCATTCAGCCAAAGAGCTTTGGGGTCGGCCCAATTTTGCGCGGACGATTCGTCGAACTGCACGACGGCATTGGCGCGCAGAACCCCGTCCGTCTTGAAAAGCGAGACCAGCTCGTCCACCGACAGCACTTCGCGGTTGTCCTTGGGAGACCACCCCAACAGGCTGAGGTAGTTGACGAACGCGGACGGCAGAAAGCCTTTGTCCCGATAGGTCGTGACGCTGACTATGGGGCCGTGCTTGCGCTTGGAGAGCTTCGACCCGTCGGGACCGAGCAACAGCGGAAGATGGCCGAACCGCGGCAACTCGCGGCCCAGCGCCTCGAAAATCAGGACGTGCTTGTAAGTGTTCGACAAATGATCCTGGCCGCGGATCACGTGGGTGATCCCCAAGTCGCAGTCGTCGACCGTGGACGCCAGATGATAGGTCGGGTCGCCGTTGGCGCGGGCCAGCGCGAAATCCTCGATGTCGGCGAATTTCCGAAACTGCTTCTTGAAAATCGAATCCTTGAAGAAAACGCCGTTGCCGCGCTCGCGCGGCACGCGGAAACGCACGACGAACCGCTCTCCGGAGGCGGCGCGGCGGTCGCTCTCTTCTTTTGAAAGCTCGCGCATTCCGGGGTTGCAGAGCCAAGCGGCGCGGGTTCCCGCGGAGCTTTCTTGCGGCGCGGCGTCCTGCGGAGTGAAGTCACGGTAAGCCGCGCCTTTGGCCAGCAAGGCCGCCGCCGCCTCGCGGTGCATGCGCTTCCGCCCGGACTGGTAGTGCCGCTCGTCCCAGGGCAACTCCAACCAGGCGAGGCCCTCGAGGATCGAGCGCAGCGATTCTTCGCTGCTGCGTTCGGCGTCGGTGTCGTCGATCCGCAGCACCGTCCGCCCGCCGGTGGAGCGCGCGAACAGCCAGTTGAAGATATAGGTGCGCGCGCCGCCTATGTGCAGAAATCCCGTTGGAGAAGGGGCGAATCGAACGCGGTTCATGGGCGGTCGGGGGCCGAGCCCGGTACTTCGGGCTCAACGGCCAGTATAACGAGATCGGCCGGGGAAGGGCGGCGGGGCTGCGCCGGCTATTCCGGGACGATTACGATTTTGCCGAACTGCTTCTTGTCTTCGAGATACTCGTGAGCCCCGCGCACGTCGCTCAGCGGAAAGACGCGGTCGATGACGGGCCGCAGCAAACCGCGCTCGAAGAAGCGCAGCACCTCGTAGAGTTCGCCCATCGTGCCCATGAATGAGCCGTTCAGGCTGAGGTGCTTGGCGAAAAGCCGCCCCAGGTTGAGCGGCGTCTCGAAACCGGTTGTCGCCCCGCAGGTGACCAGCCGGCCGTGGTGCGCGAGCGAAGCGACGGAATGCTCGAACGTGGCCGCGCCGACGTGCTCGAACACGATGTCGACGCCGCGGCGTCCGGTGATCTTGCGCACCTCGTCTTTGATCGACTGCTTGTAGTGGTCGATCACGTGGTCGGCGCCGAGTTCCTTGGCTTTCGCCAGCTTCGCCTCGCCGCCGGCGGTGGCGATCACGCGGCAGTGAAAGAGCTTGGCGATCTGGATTGCCGCAATGCCGACGCCGCTGGACCCGCCGATGATCAAAACGTCTTCGAGCATCTTGACGTTGGCGATGCCGACGAGCATGTGCCACGCCGTCAGGAAAACCAAGGGCACGGACGCGGCTTGCGCATAGCCGAGACCGCCGGGGATGGGCAGCGCGTTCGCTTCCGGAATCGCTACGTATTCAGCGTTAAGTCCTTGGCAGCCGTAGCCGAAAAGCGCGTAATCGGGAGCCCAATTGTCGCGGCCGCACGCCGTCTCGTAGCTTGCGCTCAGCGTGCGCCCCGGGGCGACGAGAACCTTGTCGCCCACCTTCGCGCGCGTACACAAGTCGCCGACAGCAACAATCTCGCCGGCCGCGTCGCTGCCGAGCGCCCAAGGGAAATCGAGCTTCAAGCCGCGCAGTCCGCCGCGGACCCACAAATCGAGGTGATTGAGCGAGCAGGCGCCTACGCGCAGCACAACCTCGTTGCCTTTCGGCTTCGGTTCGGGGGCATCCTCGTAACGCAGCACATCGGGGCCGCCGGTCTCGTAAATACGAGAGACTTTCATGGATTCGCTGTCTCCTTCCTTGCAATCCCCGATTATAGTGTGTTCCGGCTTGCGTCGAGCGCTCGCTCGACTCGGTTGACCCTCGTTCCAAAGCGTAGCTATGATCAGATTAGCGGCTTCGCCGCCATGCGGGACCGTTGAAGGTAGGTGTCAAGGCATGGGCCCTCTCGGAATGGGCGAAATCATCGTCATCTTCATCTTGGCCTTGTTGATTTTCGGGCCGAAGAAGCTGCCCGAGCTCGGGAAGACTTTCGGCAAGGGCATGGCCGAGTTCAAGCGCGCCTCGAATGAGTTGAAATCGACGTTTCAGCGCGAGATGGATACCATCGAGCGGGAGACCAAGGAAGTCAAAACCTTGGCAAGCGACGTGAGCAAGGACATCGACACGTCCTATTACGACGACGGCGAAGAAGATTACTATGACGCCTACGATTACGACGGCGGAAACGGCGCCAAGGCGTCAGGGAACTCGGCTTCGGCGAACGGCGCCGCGGCTGAAACCGATGCGGCCGGCGAAGCATCCTCCGACCAAGCCTCCTCCAGCACGGAAGCTTCCGACAGCGCGGCGGCCGCCGCGGCTGAAACACCGAGCGAAGACAGCTCAAGCGCCGGCGACGCCGAAGCCGCCGAGGTCCCCGTTGCAGCGGTCGGCGCCGACGTCGGGGACTCGAAGCCGAAAACGGCGTAGGAGCTTTCCCGGTCACGCCGCCCGGCCGATTGGCCGCCCGCAGCGGCCGTAAGAGTTGTATCGTTCGATGAATCCTGAAGACAAAGACCCGCAGGACGAGAATCCCAACGGCGAGCCCGGTCCGCGGCCGGACGGGGAGGAATCCCCCGCCGAAGCGCCGCGGCCGTCCGCCGGGGAATCGTCAGCGACCTACTACGACGATCCCTATCACGACGAATCCGACTACGAGCGCGACGATCCTTACGCCGCCGGGGAGCAGCCGGCGCAAAAGAGCGAGAAGCCGGCCGGCGATTCTCAGTCCGCAACGGCCGACCCGCCTCCGCCGCCGAAGCCGCCGGCCGAAGCGGATGAGGATGACGAAGAAGAGGGCATGGCGCGCATGTCGTTCATGGACCACCTGGGCGAGTTGCGTACGCGCATCCTCCGCTCCCTGGGAGGGTTGCTTGTCGTTTATCTGCTCTGCCTGACCTTCGCCAAAGATCTTTTGCAGTTCGTGCTCGTCCCTTTCTACGCGGCGACGGAGTCGATGAGGGGGCCGACCGGCGAAGCTCTCAGGATCGTCAACATACGGCCTCTGGAGCAGTTTCAGGTCATTTACATCAAAGTGCCGTTGATCGCAGCGGTTTTTCTGGCCGCGCCCTGGCTGATGTACCAGGCGTGGCGCTTCATCGCCCCGGGACTCTACAAGCGCGAGCGGCGCTGGGCCGTGCCGTTCATCTTCTCGACCGCGGCGCTGTTCATCATGGGCGGCGCTTTCTGCTATTTCGTGGCGTTGCGCGTAACGCTTCAGTTTCTGCTGACCATCGGCATCGACCAGATCGAACCCTATATTTCAGTCAGCGAATACCTGGACACGTTCATCATCCTGGAGCTCGGACTGGCGTTGGTTTTCCAACTGCCGGTGCTGATCTTTTTCTTTACCCTGATGCGCTTGACCACGCCGCGGTTCCTGTTGCGCAACGTGCGCTACGCCATCCTGATCATGTTCGTCATCGCGGCGATCATCACGCCCACGGGCGATCCGTTCACGATGACGCTCTTCGCCGGACCGATGATCCTGCTGTACTTCGTCGGCATCGGCGCAAGCTGGCTGCTGACTCTCAAACGCGAGGGGCAGGCGGTTCCGTGGTTCCGCATCGTCTTGGCGGTATTGGCGTTCTTCGGCGTTATTGGCGGAATCGTCTATTACATGTACGCCAACATGGGCTACCGGTTCGTTGCCGACTTCCCCTGGTTCGTCGGGCCGTAGGAGCGGCGGCGCACAATCCGGCAATGGCGGAACTGAAAACAAAGCCGAACCGGGCCGACGTCGGCAAGTTCATCGACTCGATCGCAGACGCGGGGAAGCGCCGGGACAGCCGCGCCTTGCTCGCAATGATGCAGGAAATCACCGGGGCGAAGCCCAGGATGTGGGGAGCGAGCATCGTCGGCTTCGGGACCTACCGTTACCGCTATGCAAGCGGGCGCGAGGGGGATTGGTTCGTTACCGGGTTCTCACCGCGCAAGCAGGCTTTGACCGTTTACTTGATGTGCGACGTTTCCACGCAGCAGCCGCTGCTCGACAAGCTGGGGAAATACAAGATCGGCAAGTCATGCCTTTACATCAAGAAGTTGGCGGACATCGACGAGGCCGTTCTGCGCCAACTGATCGCGCGGCGCCGGGCCGAGCAAGCGCCCTGACCGTACGCGGACAGTTGGTTTGCGATCTTCGGTCTTTGGGTTTGGGCGCGGGGCTTGGCCGCTATGCACAGGACCGCGGCGGCGCGGTCTTGCTATCCGCCATTCACTATCCACCGGGCGCACAGCGGCCCCTCCCTCGCCGTGCTGCGCTGAAAGCCGCGCCCGACGACAAGCTGCTCTTCGACGCCTTGCGTGAAGCCGGGGTATCGGAGGACCGGTCATATGCCGCCGTGCAGGAGGCACGCATCATGGCCGGCCATAACGTCACCGCTGCGATCGACGCTTTGCGCGTCGAGTTGAACGCCAAGATCGACGCCCGGAAAGACGCCGTCGGAAGCGAGCTTCGAACAACGCGTTGGATGCCGAGTCAATCTCGGCAGTAATCAATACGGCAGACCTTCATTGGAGAGCAAACCGCGGGCAAAACGCTACAATCGGCAAATCCATGCTTCGCTTCATTCCGATTGTTCCCATACTGTTTCTCGCGGCCTGCGGCACGCAGTGGGACCCCGTCATCGAAGGTCCGTTCCAAGTTCCGCCGGGGTTCGTCGTGGAGCAGATCGCCGGCGACGACGAGGTCGGCTCGCTGATTCAACTCACTTTCGACGCCGAGGGCCGGCTCGTCGTCTCGAAAGAGCGCAGCTATCCGACGCGGCTGCTCGACAACGACGGCGACGGCCTCTACGAGACGCAGCAGACGATCAGTGAAGAAGTGGAGAATTGCCAGGGCATCTGGTTCGACGGCCCCGTGCTCTATGCCGACTGCTCGCATCCCGACGACGGCGAAGCCTATCTCTTCAAGCTAACCGACAGGGACGGCGACGGCGCCGCCGAGGAGCGTGAAGCGGTTGTGCGCTATCTGGGCCGCATCGGCGAGCACGGCCCGCACGACATCCGCCGTGGGCCGGACGGCATGCCTACCGTGATGCTGGGCAACCACACCTTCATTCCCGCCGAGCGCATCGCCGTCGACTCGCCGCTGAAAAATTACGGCGAAGCGCAGTTACTCGCGCGCTACATGGACGCGCGCGGCCATGCCGTGGGCCGCAGGGCGCCGGGCGGGGCGTTATTCCGCATCGAAAATGGGGGCGAAAGCTTTTCCCTGCTCTTCGGCGGATTCCGCAACCCCTACAACCATGCCTACAACTACGAAGGCGAGGTCTTTACCTTCGACTCCGATATGGAATGGGATATCGACCTGCCCTGGTACCGCGAGGTGCGCTCGGTACACGGCGTGCCCGGCGCGGACTACGGCTGGCGCACCGGCTCGGGCAAGTTTCCGCCCTATTATTTAGACTCATTGCCGCCCGTGGACGACCTTGGCCGCGGCTCGCCGGTGGGCGTCGATTTCTACCACAGCTACGCCTACCCGGCCGCCTACTTCGACGGGTTCCTGCAGGGCGACTGGTCGCGGGGCCGCGTGGTGCTTTCGAAGTTCCGCCGCGCGGGAGCGACCTACGAGTTGGCCGAGCCGGCAACGGATTTCATCTACGGCGAGCCGCTCAACGTCACCGACCTGGAAGTCGGACCCGACGGCTTGGTCTATTTCACAATGGGCGGACGCGGCACGCAGGGCGGCGTCTTCCGCGTGGCCTACAAGGGTTACGGAGCGAACCGCGCGCGGCTGTCCGACAGCGGCATCCTGGCGGTCGCGCGCCGTGCGCAGCCGCTGTCGGCGTTCAGCCACGCCTATTTCCTCAAGACGCAGGCCGCGATGGGCGACGCCTGGGGCGCGAAGCTGACAGCGCTGGTCCGCGACGAGCAGGCGGGAACAGCCGACCGCGCGCAGGCGCTGCACCTCTTGCAGCGCTACGGGCCGAAGCCGAACGCGGAGTTGATCCGCGTTGCCTACGCCTCGCCGGACGCCTCGCTGCGCGCGGCGGCGATTTACGTTGTCGGACAGCACGGCAGCGACCGCGCCAAGGCGATCGCCGCCGGAGGACTGCAAGACGCGGACCCGTTCGTGCGGCGGCGCGCGGCCGAGGCGTTGGCGCGCATGGGCGGCGCGGCGTTCGCCCCCACGGCCGACCTGTACCGCCTGTTGGCCGACGGCGACCGCTTCGTCCGTTGGGCCGGACGCGCGGCGTTGGAGGAAACCGACCGCAATGAATGGCGAGACCTCGTCGTCGAGGAGCAAAACCCCGCGGCCGCGGCAACGGGGATGCTCGCCCTGGTGCGCACCGCCTCGCGGCCCATCGAAGTCGAAACGGTGTTCGAGAAATCGCTGTCGATGCTCAAGCAGCCCGGCCTGTCCGCCGCAGACGAGTTGGCTTTGCTGCGGGTCTTTCACCTCGCCTGCATCGAAATTGAGGACGGCTGCCGCCAAAGCCTGCGCGATCAGATCTACGAAACGGTCGCCGCGCGCTTTCCGGCGGGCGACGAGCGCCTGAACCGCGAGTACGCGCGGACGATGGCCTACAGCGGCCGCCCCGAGGCGATCGGCAAAATCCTGAGCCAAATCCCCGGCGGCGAAGAGAACCGGCAACTGCAAATCCACTACGTTTACTGCCTGCGAGAGATCGCCGACGGCTGGAGCGCCGAGCAGAAGAAGACGCTGATCGCGTGGTTCCAGAAAGCGCGCAACTGGCGCGGCGGGGCGAGTTTCCCCGGTTTCATCAACCGTATGTTCGAGTCGTCTCTGGCGTTCTTCAGCGAGGAAGAGAAGCAAGCCGCCTATGCGGCGATCCCCGAGTACGCGCCGGTGGACGACGAAAAGCTGCTCGCGCAGTTGCGCCGCCGGGAAAACCACATGCAGCCGAACGTGTATGCGCGCAAGCGGGGCACGCAAGCCTACAGCAAGCAGGAAATCTTCGAGTACATGATGTACGACCCGATGACGACGATCGCCAAGGTTGAAACCGGAGTGAAGATTTTCAACGACGCCTGCGCCAAATGCCACAAGTACGGCGACCTGGGCAAGGACTACGGTCCGGATCTGACGACCGTCGCCAACCGCTTCAACCGCCGCGACATGCTCGAAGCGGTGCTCTACCCGTCGAAGACGATTTCCGACCAGTACGGTTCCTGGCGGATCGAAACGGCCGACGACATCTATTCGGCGATGATCCTGGAAGAGGACGAGGAAAAGATCACGGTGCTGATTCCCGATCTCGACCGCCCGGTGGAGATCGCCCGCTCGAAGATCGTGGACCTGCGCGAGTCAGACGTGTCGATCATGCCCGAGGACCTGCTCGACGCCTACGACATGCGCTCGGCTGCCGGGCTGTTCCGCCTGCTCGAAGACGGCAGGGCCGCTGCGCGGCCGATGGATAGCAGATAGTGAACAGCAAGACCGCCGCATGGGGCGGCGGCGCGCTTAGAAAACGTACTTCTCGGCGGCCAGCACGCGAGCCGCGATGCGGTCGCGGGCAGCCGGGAGGTTGGCGGGCGTGAAGCGTGTCAGCTTGGCCGACATCTTGGAGTATTGCTCGAGTTCGCCGCCCTCGGCGCAGGCGCCCGCGATCAGCGCCGCGCGGCCGCCGACGGCGCACATCATCGCTTGCGCCAGCACGGTAACGATGTCGCCGGTCGTTTCGCCGCGGCCGGCCGCGGACGCCTTTTCGGCGCGGAGCATGGCGGACTCGGCCGCGTAGGTCTCGATCGCCATGTCGGCAATCGCCGCGGCGACTTCCTGCTGCTCTTCGAGCCGGGCTCCGAACTTGCGGTACGCCAAGCCCGCCATCGCCAGCGTTGCCTTTTTGGCGCGCCCGACCATATCGCGCTGCACGGGGAAGGGGCCGCCGGACGAGCGGGCGACGCGCCCGCCCGCAAGCTCGAACATGAGATTACGGATCGCGCCCTGCAAGTCCAAGCGTTCTTGACTCGCCCGCTTGAGCAACATGCCGGTGATGAGCAGACGGTTGATTTCGTTGGTGCCTTCGAATATGCGGTTGATGCGCGAGTCGCGGTAAGAGCGCTCGACCGCATAGTCCCGGTGGAATCCGTAGCCGCCGTGAATCTGTACGGCTTCGTCGGCGGCGAAATCGAGAATCTCAGAAAGATATACTTTGGCGATCGAGCACTCGACCGCGTATTCCTCGATCGCCTTGAGCGCCGTCTTCGCGGCGCCGGGGGCATCCCAGGAAAAACCCTCCAGCCGGGCGTCGATCATCCCGGACGTGCGATAAACGAGCGACTCGCCGGCGAACGTCTTGGCCGTCATGTCGGCCAGCTTTTGCCGAATAGCTCCGAAGTCGGCGATCGGCCGGCCGAACGCCTTACGCTGATTGGCGTAGCGCGCCGCGTCGGCGATGACGCTTTTCGCGCCGCCGGCGCAGGAGGAGCCGAGCTTCAAGCGGCCGAGATTCAAAACATTGAAGGCGATGACGTGGCCGCGTCCGACCTCGCCAAGCAGATTTTCGACGGGAACCTTGACGTTGTCGAGATACAGCGCCGTCGTCGAGCTGCCGTGGATGCCCATTTTGTGCTCTTCGGCGCCCGGACGGACGCCTTCCCAGGAGCGCTCGACGAGAAAGGCGCTGAATTTCTCGCCGTCGACTTTGGCGAACACCGTAAAAAGGTCTGCCCAGCCGCCGTTCGAGATCCACATCTTTTGCCCGTTGAGCAGGTAGTGCCGGCCGTCCGGGGCAAGCTCGGCGCGAGTCAGGGAGGCGAGCGCGTCGCTGCCGGCCTGTGGCTCGCTGAGGCAGTAGGCCCCCAGCAATTCGGCGGTCACGAGTTTGGGCAGGTACTTCCGCTTCTGCTCTTCCGTGCCGAAAAACACCAGCGGGAGCGTGCCGATGCCGGCATGCGCGCCGTAGGTGGTCGAAAACGATGCGTAGCGCCCGACGCTCTCGTTGACCACCATCTGGGTGGTGACGTCCATTTCGAGGCCGTCGTATTGCTCGGGGACGAGCACCGCCGGCAGCCCGATCTCGGCGGCCTTCTCGACCAGGCCCCGCGCCACGCCGGGGGCTTTTCGCTCGTAATCGGGAATCACCGGGGCGACCTCTTCGCTCATGAAGCGGTCGGCCGTGGCGCCGGTCCGGCGCTGCTCTTCACTGAAATCTTCGGGCGTGAAGATTTGCTCCGGCGACGGGTCGTCGATCAGAAAGCTGCCGCCGGAGGGCGCCGCAACGGAGGCTTCGAGGGGGGCGACGATTGTGGACATGCTGCAATCCTTCCTCTAAAAATTTTAGCAACAGCGCCTGCGACGAACCAGGCTACACTCTTGGACGCATCATGCGACGCAAATCGTTTCTACCGGCGTTGGCGCTTGCGCTCTTGCCGGCGCCCGCCGCCGCGCAGACGCCGCGGCCTCCGAACATCGTCGTGGTTCTCGCGGACGACCTCGGCTACGGCGATCTCGGCTCTTACGGCCATCCGCTGATCCGCACTCCGCACCTCGACCGCATGGCTGCGCAGGGCCAGCGCTGGACTTCGTTCTACGCCGCCTCGAGCGTCTGCAACCCCAGCCGCGCGGCTTTGATGACCGGGCGGATGCCGATCCGCATTCACGGCGGCGGGCTGAACCGCTGGGCGAACGTTCCGGCGAGCGAGGCGACGATCGCCGAGATGCTGCGCGAAAAGGGCTACGCCACCGGCATGATCGGCAAATGGCACCTGGGCATGGACGAGGGAATGCACCCCAACGATCAGGGCTTCGACTATTTTTACGGCACGCCGGGCAGCAACGACGCGCCGCTCAAGCCGGGCATCGCGCGCACTTATCAGACCACCCGCGACGCGAAGAACGAGGATTACGACATTCCGCTCCTGCGGCAACGGGAAACGCTGGAAAATCCGATCGATCAGCCGCTGCTGACCAAGCGCTACGGCAACGAGGCCGCGCAATGGATTCGCCGGCACAAGGACGAGCGGTTTTTCCTTTACCTTGCGCACAACATGCCGCATGTGCCGATCTTCCGTTCGCCCGACTTCGAGGGACACAGCGAAGCCGGTCTTTACGGCGACGTGATCGAGGAAATCGACTGGTCGGTGGGGCGCATCCTCGAAGCCGTCGAAGAAGCGGGAATCGGCGGGCGGACGCTGATCTTTTTTTCGAGCGACAACGGGCCGTGGCGCACCTACTACGACCTCGGAGGGTCGGCGGGGCCTTTGCGGGACGGCAAAATGACGGCCTGGGAAGGCGGGTTTCGCGTGCCCGGCATTTTCTACTGGCCGGGGACGATCGAGCCCGCCGTGATTACGGGCATCGGCGCGAACGTCGATTTGCCGGCGACTTTCGCGGCGCTGACGGGCGCGCGGCTCGCGGGCGGCCGCAAGTACGATTCGGTCGATCTGTCGCCGACGTTACTGCGCGGCGAGGCGAGTCCGCGGGACCGCTGGTTCTACTTCGGCCACCCGTCGGGCGAGCTCTGGGCGGCCCGAGTCGGGCCGTACAAGATGCACGTGGCAAGCTGGGAAACGATCGGCGACGAGCTTGTCGGCAAGCGCGGCTACGGCAACGAACGCAAGCACGATCCACCGCTGCTCTTCGATCTGCGCACCGACATCGGCGAGCAGTTCGATATTGCCGCGAGGCGCCCCGAGCGGGTGAATGAAATCCGGCAGGCGATCCGTTCCTTCCAAGCCTCGCTGCGTTAAACGCCCTTTGAAACGTCGTTGAAACCCTCTTCAAGCCCCTTTCAAGCGCTTGCGCGCAGGTCGAGGGCCAGCGCTTCCAGCGCCATCTGTTTCTGGATATTCCGGCGCTGCAGCTTCTCCAACTCCGCGGTCTGCGCCCGGGCGCGCTCGACCCACTCGAACGCCGCGCGTTCGGCGAGCGGCGCCAGGTCGGCGCGAATGTCCGCGTGCGTCAGGACGCCTCCGGCGCCGAGCTTGATGCGTAGCAAATCGCGCAGCAGCGAATAGAGCATCTCGGCCGCCGACTCAATGCTTCCGCCGCCTGCCCGAGTGAAAGATTGCATTTCCCCGGCCAGGCGGGCGAACTCGACCGCGCCGAGCGCAGTTTGCAGCAGCGTGAGCATGGCCTCGCGGCGGCGGATAAATTCTTCGATATCGAGCGCAACCGCCCGACCCGGACTGCCGCCCGACCAGGCCGCGGTCCGCCCGCGCTCTTCGGGCGGGATTTCTTCGCGCGTTGCCAGGAAGCGTTCGACCTCGTCGGAGGCGAGCGGCGCGAAGTAGAAGGGGATTGCCCGCGAACGGATCGTCGGCAGCAGCTCGTAAGGGTTCTCGGCAATGAGGATGATCGTCAGCGCGGGCGCGGGTTCTTCGAGGGTTTTGAGCAGGGCGTTCGCCGCCTCGGGGTTGGCGCGGTCGGCGCGGTCGATGACAAAGACGCGGCGGCGGCCTTCCGACGGGTTGTAGCGCGCGGCTTGGCGCAGGCGCCTGGCCTGCTCGATCTGGATCATGCGCAGCGGCCCATCGGGCGGAAAGATCAGGAAGTCAGGGTGCGTCGAAACGATCAGAGGGCTTTCGGAGCGTTTGGCCGCGGGAAGCTTGGCGCGTTCTTCGAGTTGCTTGCGGTATTCGGCGCGGAACAGGTCGGCGGCGAGGATGCGCAGGCAGGCCGAGCATTCGCCGCAGGGCCGGGCCGGGCCGCGGTCGCAATTGATGCCCGCGGCGAGCAAGCGGGCCAGCGTCGCCTTGCCGATTCCCGCCGGCCCGGCGAACAGCAGCGTCTGCGGCAGCCGGTTTGCGGCGGCCATGCGAAAGAGCGAGTCCGCGATGCCGCGGTTGCCGAAAAAGCGCGGGGCGGGCATCGGAACTAGGCGCGCGCGAGGTGGCGCAAGGCCGGCAAGGAGGAAGCGGCTGCGTCGATGCGGCGGGCGACATCCTCGACCGATCCCGCGGCGTCGATGCGGCGCACGCGGCGCGGCTCCGCTTGGTGAATTGCAGTGTAGCCCTGCCGGACTTTCGCGTAAAACTCGATATCCTCCTGCTCCATGCGGTTCTCGTCGGCGCTGCATGCGCCGTTCCGGCGGCGGGCGCGGACGACCCCGACCTCGGGATCGATGTCGAGCCAGAGCGTCAGATCGGGCTCGACGCCCCGGCAGGCGACCTCTTCGACCCGGCGAACGGCCTTCAGGCCGAGGCCGCGGCCGTAACCCTGGTAGGCCGCGGTGGCGTCGGTAAAGCGGTCGCAAAGGACGACGCGGCCGGCTTCCAGCGCGGGTTCGATCACCTCGGCGATATTTTGCGCGCGGGAGGCGAAATAGAGCAGCAACTCGGGAATCGGCCGCAACTCGGCGTTGGCCGAATCGAGCAGCAGCGCCCGGATTTCACGGCCCAGCCGCGTGCCGCCGGGTTCCTGCGCGATCACCGGCTCGCAGCCGGCTTTGCGCAAACGGGACGCCATGCCTTGCAGTTGCGTGGTCTTGCCGCAACCGTCGATGCCCTCGAAGCTCAGAAAAATGCCGGGCGCGGCCAAGTGCCGATTATAGCTTCACGGCCCAGCCTTGAAAAGATCCGCGCAGCGCGCGCTATGCGGCCAGGACGGCCCGCTCGACCATGACCGCTCCACCGGGATCCAGGCGAAATATCGTGAAGTCCGCGGCTTGGCCCGGCTCCAGGTATCCCTGACGCTCCCGGAGACCGACGGCCGCGGCCGGATTCACGGTAGCCAGTCTGGTGGCGTCGAACAGCGAGACGCCGGCGAATCGCATTGCGTTGCCCACCCCGCAATCCATGCTGAGCGCCGAGCCCGCGAGCCGGCGCGTATCGGTGAGCTCGACGCGCCGGTCGGGCAGAAGCTCGACCTCCAGGCAGCCGAGGCGGTAGATGCCCGGCGGACAGCGCGCGGGCGCGACCGCATCGGTAACCAGGATCGCTTTTGCGACCCCCTTGGCGCGTAGGGCGACCTTCACCCAGGCAGGCGGCAAATGGATGCCGTCCACGATCAGGCTTGCATAGAGCGCGTCGCAGGCGAGCTGGTGCGTGATGTAATTGTCGTGGCGCGGCACTTGGGCATGCGCGCCGTTACCCAGGTGCGTGCTGATCGTTGCGCCTGCCCGAACAGCGTCGGCGATCGCCTTCGCGCCGGCGTTGGTGTGCCCGATGGCGACGGCAACGCCGTCGTCGGCCATGCGCTCGATGACTGGGCATGCTCCCTCGTGCTCGGGGCTCAAGGTGACGAGACGGACCTGCCCCTCCGCGGCATCCTGAAAACGCCGGTACTCGTCGATGCTTGGGGCGCGGACGTGCTCTTTGGGGTGCGCGCCGCGCGGGCCGTCGAACGGCGAAATCCACGGCCCCTCGACGTGAAAGCCCGGCATGGCGCGGCCGTCGTCGAGTGTCCGCTTCGCCTTGGCAAGGTTGCGCAGCGAGCCGAGCATGTTCTCCCGCGAACCGGTAATGACGGTCGGGTAAAAGCGCGTGACCCCGGTTTCACGCTGCGCCTCGATCGAGCGGGCGATCTCGTTGAGCGGCGTATCGGCCCGGTTGTAGTCGACGCCGGCGAAGCCGTTGACTTGAATGTCGATCCAACCCGGCGAGATGTAGCGCTCAGCGGCCTCCGCCGCCGGTTCGACCCGCTCGATCGAACCGTTGCCGACGCGTACCGCGACCGATTCGCCGGTCGCGGGATGTCTGCCGCTGACTACCATCCGAGCAGCCCTTATTATCGCCCGGCCCGAAAATCGGCGTATTGGCTACAATCATTTGAAGCGCGGGAGCTTCATGAGTCGTCTGCTCGGATATTTCAGCATCGCTTTCCATCTTGCGTTGGGGCTGTTCTGCCTCGGTCTGGGCTTCGTCGGCCTGCTGGGCGGCGGCGGCATGGATATCGCTCTCTTGCCTTTCGAGCCGGAAAACACGGCGGGGGTTCTGGCCGGAGCCGGGCTGTTTGCGCTTGTTGCGGTCTTCACGGCGTTCGGCAGGAGCGGCTTGTCCCGGTCGCTGCTCGCGGTCTGGTCTCTGGCGGTTGTGGGAATCCTGATCGCCGCATTCTTCCGCGGCTCCTACCGCTTCGACGGCATGGAGGGATTCCAGATGTACGCAGCCTGTCTGGGGGTAGCGCTGTTGGCGCTGCCGGGAAGCTTGGCGCGGCTGCGGGTTCGTTAAAGCCAGGCAGCGACTTCGGCGTAAGGCGCCAGGCCGTCGGTGTTGCCCACGGCCCGGACGGTATGCGCGGCCACCGCGTTGGCGAGCCGCGCCGCGTCCTCCAGCCCTGCGCCGCGCGCCAGACCGGCCAGGAATCCGCCGCAAAAACAGTCCCCGGCGCCCGTGGTGTCAACGACGGGCGCATCGAACGCCGGCGAGCGGAAGCTGCCCCCCTCGTGGAAGACGGCGCAGCCGCGGCGGCCGGTCTTGACGATAACGGCGCCGGCGCCGCGGCCGCGCAAATGCTCGGCGATACCCCGCGGGTCGCTTGAGCCGGTCAGGCGCCGGCCTTCC
Source organism: uncultured Bryobacterales bacterium (assembly GCA_958295955.1). Lineage (GTDB taxonomy): Bacteria > Acidobacteriota > Terriglobia > Bryobacterales > UBA6623 > CATQHP01. The sequence goes on from OY282420.1 coordinate 1,829,934, forward strand.
AGAGTGTTGACGAAGAAGTAATCGATCAGGCCGCAGAGCGGGTCGATAAGCTCGGCCCACTGCCCTTCGGTGTCCCAATCGGTATCGAGGCTGACGATCAGACCGGCCTCGCGCGCCCGCCGGAGTATCTCCGCGGCGTGCTTGCGCATGGCCGGCAGGCAGAAGACGGACCCGTAGTGGAAAAATGCGCAGCCCTCGACCGCCGTCCGCTCGAACGAGATGTCGGCAGGCGAAAAGACGCCGCAGGCGCCGGAAACGTGGAAGAACAGCCGCTCGCCGCCGGAGTGGATCAGTCCGACGGTCGCGGCGGTCGGCTGCCGCGGATGGACCGCCAGCCGCGTCGTGTCCACCCCGCACTCTTCGAGCCGGGCGCGGGCGTATGCGCCTTGGGCGTCGGCGCCCACCATGCCGGCGATGCGCGCGGGGACGCCCATCATCGCGGCGGCGCAGGCCGCGCCGGAAGCGTTGCCGCCCAGCCGCATGGCGATCGCATCGACACAGGTCGTGCTGCCCCATTCCGGCAGGCGGTCTGCCGGCCGCACCAACGTATCCACCACGACGTTGCCGGTGACGTAGATTCCAGGGAAACTCACCGTAGTATCGTAAGACTTACGGTATGGAAGTGTTCGAGCAAGTTCAAAATGCCTTGCAGTCGGGAGACGCCGATTCGGGATTCGATCTGCTGATCGAGCGGTTTCAAAAAGAGAAGACTTATCCGTTGATTTTCGAAGCCCGGCTGATGAAGAAACGGAACGAGTTGGGTCTGCCCTTGATCCAGACCGATTCGTTGCGCGATCTCGACGAAGGCGTCCGCTCCCGTTATGAGCAGGCCACGATCGAAGCCGCCAAGGAAGTAGGCGGGCTGTTCCTCGCCGCCGGCGACGTGCAACGGGCCTGGCCTTATTTCCGCGCGATCGGCGAGAAGGAAGCGGTGCGCGCGGCGATCGACGGCTTCGCGGCGGACGAGGGGGACGAAACGCTCGACGGCGTGGTCGAAGTTGCCTATCACGAACAGGTGCATCCCCGAAAAGGGTTCGAGTTGATCCTCAAGCACTACGGCATCTGCCGCGCGATCACGAATTTTTCGCAGTATCCGGCCGACGAGGGGCGCGCGGACTGCGCGCACCTGCTGGCCGCAACGTTGTCTTCCGAGTTGGCGGCCAATCTCAAGTACGCGATCGAGCAGCAGGAGGGCGCCGCGCCCGCGAGCAGCGATCCGGCCGAGCTCGTGCGCGGCCGCGAGTGGCTGTTCGAGGGCAACGCCTACTACATCGACACTTCGCACGTGTCTTCGCTGGTGCAGATGGCGCACTCCATCGAGCGGCCCGCGACGCTCGAATTGCTGCTCGGCCTGACCGAATACGGCAAGCAACTGGGCGAGATGTACCAATTTCCCGGCAACGCCCCGTTCGAGAACGTCTTCGAGGATTTCGGCATTTACATCCGCGCGTTGTTGGGGCGGGACGTCGATGCCGGCATCGCTCATTTCCGCCGCAAGATCGAGACCTGCGACCCGCAAACGGCCGGCACGGCGCCGGCGCAGACCCTGGTCAATCTCCTGCTGCGCGTTCAGCGGCCGGCCGCGGCGATCGACGTTGCGGCCGAGCATCTCAAGGATGCCGACCCGCAGTTTCTGGCTTGCCCGAACGTCTTGCAGTTATGCTGGATCGCGGGCGATTACCAGCGGCTGGCGGAACTGGCGCGGGAACGCAACGACTTGCTGAGCTTCGCGGCGGCGACTCTGCAACCGGCCTGACAACCCGCGGCGCCGGGGCCGCGGAAAACGCGCCGGCCTTGCTCTCCGCCATTCACGATCCGCCGGCCGCGCAAGCGGCTCTGGTTGCCCGGCGAAGCGAGAATCGCCGAAGATGGAACGCAGATGCCCGATCACATCCTTGCCCTCGACGAGGGCACGACCAGCGCCCGCGCGATTGTCTTCGACCGCGAAGCCCGCGAGACGGCCGTCGATCAACGTCCTTTCGCCAGCCGCTTCCCGCGCGGCGGCTGGGTCGAGCAGGATCCCGAGGAAATCTGGTTGACGCAACTCGCGGCCGCGAGAAACGCGGTCGAGAAGTCCGGCGTCGGTTGGGACGGGATCGCCGCGATCGGCATCACCAACCAGCGCGAGACCACCATCGTCTGGGACCGCGCGACCGGCGAGCCCATAGCGCCCGCGATCGTCTGGCAATGCCGCCGCACGGCCGGCGCCTGCCGCAAAATGACGCGCGCCGGACATGCAGCGCGCATTGCCGAACGGACCGGGTTGGTGCTCGATGCCTATTTTTCCGGCAGCAAGATCGCCTGGATACTGGAAAACGTCCCCGACGCCCGCGCCCGCGCCGAAGCGGGCGAGTTGGCTTTCGGCACGGTCGATACCTGGCTGATCTACCGCTTGACCGGCGGGCGGGCATTTGTGATCGACCGCACGAACGCCTCGCGCACGCTGCTGATGAACCTGCGCGCGGGGGAATGGGACGACGACATGCTCTCGCTCTTCGGCGTGCCGCGGGCCATGCTGCCCGAGATCGTCCCTTCAAGCGGCGTGGCGGCGGTCACCGATGCGCAGGCGCTCGGCGCGGAGATTCCCGTGGCGGGCATTGCCGGCGATCAGCAGGCCGCCTTGTTCGGCCAGGCGTGCTTCCGCCCCGGCTTGGTGAAAAACACCTACGGCACGGGCTGTTTCGCCTTGATGCATACCGGCGGCCAAGCCGCGGTTTCGCGCAACCGCCTGCTGGCGACGACCGCGGCGGCGGAATCGGCGGCGCCGCGCTTCGCCATGGAAGGCGCCGTTTTCGTTGCCGGCGCGGTCGTCCAATGGCTGCGCGACGAGATGGGGCTGATCGCCACCGCCGCAGAGTCGCGGCAAGCCGCGGAATCGGTGGAAGATACGGCGGGGGTTTATTTCGTTCCGGCATTCGTCGGCCTCGGAGCGCCGCACTGGAACGCGGATGCCCGCGGGCTGCTCAGCGGATTGACCCGCGGCGCGAACCGCGCGCACATCGTCAGGGCCGCGCTGGAATCCATCGCCTACCAGACCCGGGAGCTGACGGAGGCGATGGAAGCCGACTCGGGAGACGCTCTCACCGAGTTGCGCGTGGACGGCGGCGCCGCGGCGAACGATTTTCTGATGCAATTCCAGGCGGATATTCTGGGCGCGCCCGTCGCGCGGCCTGCTTATCTGGAGACTACGGCCCTGGGCGCAGCCTATCTGGCGGGGCTTGCCGCTGGCGTTTGGAGCGGCACGGACGAGCTCGAGCGGTTCCGGCAAGTCGATCGGATTTTCGAGCCGGCAATGGACGCCGCGCGTAGGGAAGAACTCTACGCCGGCTGGAAAGCGGCCGTCGCCAGAGCGCTTTAACAGCCCGCTTGCGCGGGCAGTGGATAGCAAGACCGCCGGCCCGCGGGGATCAGCCTGCGGCGAGGTAGTCCGCGAAAAGCTCCGGGCGGGGGGTTACGCCCAGGCCGGGCGTCTCCGGCAGGAACCAGCGGCCGCTCTCGAAACGGATCGGCTTGTCCACGATCTTCGTCCGAAACGGATTCTCGGTGCGGTCGCATTCGATCAGCTTGCGTTCCGGCGTGAGCGTGAACGGTTGCCTCGGCCGGGCCGCGTAAAAGTGCAGGGCGGCGGCCTGGCCGACCGCCGAGCCCCAGGCATGCGGCGTGACGTGGATGCTCGTCAACGACGCCAAGGCCGCGATCTTCATCGCTTCGGTGATTCCCCCGCAGGAGCAGATATCCGGCTGGGCGTAGTCCAAGGCCCGCTTGCGAAACCATTTCTCGAATCCGAACCGCGTGTATTCGCACTCGCCGCCCGCGAGCGGGACGGACACAGCCCGCTTGACTTCCAGATAGGCGTCCGGATCGAGCGGCGAAACGGGCTCCTCGAACCAGTGGATATCGTACGGCTCAACCTTGCGCGCCAGCCTGACCGCCTCGACCGGCGTGTAGGCGTGGTTGGCGTCGATGGCCAGCTTGATGTCGGGACCGATGACGCCGCGCAGCGCCGCCGTCAACTCGGCGTCGCGTTCGATTCCCTGGCCGACCTTCATTTTCATCGCCCGGAACCCGGCTTCGAGATAGCCGCGGGCTTCGCGTTCCCAGCGCTGCTCCAGCGGCTCGCCGCCGCCGAAATAAAAGCCGGTGGCGTAGCACTCGATCGACTCGGCCGCCGCGCCGCCGAGCAGCCGGTAGAGCGGGGTTCCGGCCGCTTGCGCCTTGATGTCCCACAGGGCGATGTCGATTGCCGAAAGCGCGGCGATCAAGGCGCCTTTGCGCCCGTAGTCGATCGAGCGCGCATAGAGCAGCGCCCACAACGCCTCGGTATCGCGCGGGTCGCGTCCGATCAGCAGCGGCCCAAAAAAATCTCTCACGGCCGCGAGCGTGAGCGCGGCGGGACCGTACGCCTCTCCCCAGCCTGCGAGTCCCGCATCGGCGGAAACCCGCACGAGCATGGCTTCGCGTTGACTGTAGTCGAACTGCGAGAAACCGAACGGCCGTTCGAGCGGCGCGCGCAAGTGGAAGGCGTCAATCGCAGAAATGCGCATGGTTTGCAATAAAGACCAATTCCGATATATTACGATTCAGCGGGTAGAAAGGGCGGGCGATGAAACTCGGACCTTTGTTCCCGCCTTTGGGTGAATTTTTGCATTGGGAAGCCCGCTTGTAGAATGGTAGATCGTCATGAAAGCTATCCGCATCCACGAGCACGGCGGGCCGGAAGTCCTGCAGTACGCCGACATTCTCGATCCGACTCCGCAAGCGCATGAGGCGGTGGTCAAGATCGACGCCGCCGGAATCAACTTCATCGATATCTATTTCCGCACGGGATTGTATCCGACCAAGCTGCCCTTTACCAACGGACAAGAAGGGGCGGGCACGGTCGTCGCCGTCGGCGCGGACGCCGGCGATGTCAAGGTGGGCGACCGCGTGGCCTACACCGGCGTCCAGGGCTCTTACGCCGAGTACGCCGCCGTCCCCGCCGACCGGTTGGTTCCAGTCCCCGAGGGTCTCGATACGAAGACGGCGGCGGCGGTCATGCTGCAAGGAATGACGGTCCATTACCTGACGCACTCGACTTTCAAGCTGAGGCCGGGGCACACTATCTTGACTCATGCCGCCGCCGGGGGCGTGGGGCTTTTTTTGGTGCAAGTGGCGAAAATGCTGGGGGCGCGGGTGATCGGTACCTGCTCGACCGAGGAAAAAGCGGCGCGGGCGCGCGCCGCCGGCGCCGACGCGGTCATTCTCTACACCGAGCAAGACTTCGCAGCCGAAACGAAGCGGCTGACCGGCGGACGGGGCGTCGACGCGGTCTATGACTCGGTAGGCAAGACGACTTGGGAAGGCAGCCTCAACTCGCTCAAGCCGCGGGGCACGATGGTTTCCTTCGGCAACGCCGGCGGCCCCGTGGCGCCGTTCAGCCCGCTGGAGTTGACCAAGCGCGGATCGCTTTTCCTAACCAGACCCTCGCTCTTCCACTACATCGCGAGCCGCGAAGATCTCGTCCGGCGGGCCGGGGACGTGCTGGATTGGGTGCAATCCGGCAAGGTCAAGGTGCATATCGGCGAGGAATTCGCCCTTGCGCAAGCGGCCGAGGCGCAGACCAAGCTGGCTGCGCGGCAAACCAGCGGCAAGCTGCTGCTGACGCCTTGAACGACCGCTACGCGGGCCGCTGGATAGCGGACAGCAAGACCGTTGGCGCGAGCCTTGATTGGCGCGTGGATACCGCCTACGGCTTCAGGATGACCTTCGTCAAATTAGGCTCGCGGTTATAAAGCCGGTCGAACATCTCGGGGCCGCGTTCGAGCGGCGCCGAGACGCTCAGGATGGGCGCAACGCGGATGCTTCCCCGCGCCATCAATTGCAGGCACGCGGGGTAGTCGTTGGAGGACGCGCACGAGCCGAGCACGGCGATCTCGCGCGTGACCACGCTTTGCAGCCCGAAGCTTACGGTCGGGGCGACGTTGCCGATCAACGTCACCGTGCCGCCTTTGCGCACGCTCTCGACCGCCGTCGTCACGGTCGCCTCGACGCCGACGGCTTCCAGGACGACATCGGCGCCCAGGCCGCCCGTTTTCTCGCGGATCAGCGCGGGAACGTCCGTATCCGCCGCCGCTTCGATAGTCTCGTCCGCGCCGAGCTCGGCGGCCAACTCGAGCCGGTCGGCGGCCAGATCGACGGCGATGATTTTGCCGCAGCCGGCCGCGCGCAGCGCCTGAATCGTCAACAGCCCGATCATGCCGGCGCCGACGACCGCGGCCGTATCGCCCAGCCTGACGGCGGTGCGGTTCACCGCATGCACGGCGACGGAAACGGGCTCGACCATGGCCGCTTCGTCGTAAGGCAGCGCGTCCGGCACGGGGAAAACAATGGATTCCGGCACCGCCACGTATTCGGCGAATGCGCCGTGGCGGCGGTAGTCGCCGCAGGAAACGCCCAGAACCCTGCGATCCGCGCACAAGTTGGGGCGGCCGCGGCGGCAGAACGAGCAGCGCCCGCACGAAATCATCGAATCGAAAGTGACCCGCCGGCCGGGTTGGAAACGGACGGCGCTCTTGCCGGCCGCGGCGATTTCGCCCGAGGCTTCATGGCCCATAATCAGCGGCGGGATGCGCCGCCCGGAACTGCCGTCGAACCCGTGGACGTCGCTGCCGCAGATGCCGCAGGAACGCACGCGGACAAGAACTTCGTCCGCGGCGATTTCCGGCAGCGGAACGTCGTCGATAACGAGCTTCTTGTAATCTTCCAGGACGAGGGCTTTCATGGCGTTCGGCATATCGCTAATTGCTACGACAGCGCCCAGCGGATCGTGCGCAGGCTGTCGCCCAGGCGGGCGTTGACGCCCAGCGCCGCCGACGGCTCATAGCCGCAGTGGACCATGCAGTGCTCGCAGCGCTTATCGTTGCCGCGGCCGTATTGCCGCCAGGGGGTCTCGTTCATCAGGTCTTCGAAACGCTCCCAATGCGCATCGGTGAGCAGATAGCAAGGGCCTTTCCAGCCGCGCACGTTGTAGGTTGGGTTGCCCCACGCCGTACACGGCAAATCGCGGTTTCCCTTGAGAAATTCGACGTAGGCGGGGGTCGCGTTCAACTTGAAGCGCCGGAAGAGCTCGTCGATGCCGCGGAATTTCTCGTGGATTTCCTCGCGGGTCAGGAAAATTTCGCGGTCGTCCACGGCCGAATAGCCGTATGCGGGCGAGAGCATGTGGCCGTCCACGTCGAACTGCCGTAGATAAGCGAACAACTCTTCGATCTCGCGCATATCCGTTTCGCGGTACACGGTGGTGTTGGTGCATACCATGTGGCCCGCGGCCTTGGCGGCGCGGATGCCTTCCACCGCTTCCTCGAAAACCCCCTCCCGCTCGACCGCCATGTCGTGCGTTTCTTTCATGCCGTCGAGATGGACGTTGAAGAAAAAGTGCGGGTCGGGCTTGAACCCGCGCAGCCGGTCGGGAATGAACATCCCGTTCGTACACAGATAGACGTGGCGTTTGCGGGCGAGCGCCCCCGCGGCGAGCTCGGCGATCCGGGGATACATCAGCGGCTCTCCGCCGCAGATGGAAACAACCGGGGCGCCGCACTCGTCCATCGCCGCCAGGCATTTTTCGAGCGGAAGGCGTTCGGCGATGGTCTCTTCGTACTCGCGAATGCGGCCGCAGCCGGTGCAGGTCAGGTTGCAGGCGTGCAGCGGCTCGAGCATCAGCACCAGCGGGAAGCGCCGTTTGAGCATGGGGTGGGGCGGCCCGCTTGCGGCCGGCGGTTGCGCCGCGTCGTTCCAGATCGGGAACGGCGTATCGTTGGAGCGGACCGGTTGAGGCTCGCGCTGCCATTCCGGCCGGGGAAAGAGCTTGTTTTTGGCGATATACGCGCCCATGCGCAGGGCGCTGTGGAGCGGAAACCGCATCACGCCCCCCGCAGACAGCGGCGGCGGTACTCGCCGAGCGCCATTAACGGGAAGTACAAGGGGTACAGATGGTAGCGCAGATAAAACACGCGGGGGAAGCCGGTACCCGTGAAAAACGGCTCGCGCCACGAACCGTTTTCGTGCTGATGCTCGATCAGGTAGCGGATGCCGGACTCGACCGAGTCCGTCTCGTAGTCGTCCGCGGCAAAGAGCGCCAGCAGCGCCCAGGCCGTTTGCGAAGCCGTCGAGGGGCCTTCCGCCTTGCGCGCCGGGTCGTCGTAGCTTGCGGCGCTCTCCCCCCAGCCGCCATCCCGGTTTTGCACCGAACGGACCCACTCTCCGGCGCGGACCACGTGGGCTTCGCGCGGGTCTTCGCCCGCCGCGCGCAACCCGCGCAAGGCGAAGCAAGTTCCGTAGAGATAATTCACGCCCCAGCGCCCGTACCAACTCCCGTCTTCTTCCTGATTGCGGCGCAGGTAATCGACGCCGCGGCGGATTGCGGCGCGGCAGCGGTCCGGCGCGCGCAGGGAAAGCGCCTCAACCACCCGCCCGGTAATGTCGGCGCAGGTCGGGTCTAGCATCGCGTTGTGATCGGCGAAAGGCACGTGGGTCAGAATCTCGGCGTTGTTGTCCGCGTCGAAAGCCGCCCAGCCCCCGTCGGCAGATTGCATCGCGGCCAGCCAATCGACGGCGCGCCGCTCCGCGCTGCGCTGCCGCTCGGCATCGTTGCTCTCGACGAGAGCGAGCGCCAGCAGCGCCTTCGCCGTATCGTCGGTGTCGGGATAGAACTCGTTCGCGTGCTCGAAATACCAGCCTCCGGGTTCCGCCCGCGGTCTTTTCACCGACCAGTCGCCCTTTTTGCGGACTTGCTTACGCACAAGCCAATCCGCCGCGCGGGCAAGCGCCCAGCGGTCGGGTTCTTCGAGGTCGTCCGTGGCCGACGCGATGGCGAAAACCGTCATCGCCGTATCCCAAACGGGCGAGTGGCACGGCTGCACCCGAAACCCCTCTTCGTCTTCGAGAATCAGCGCGTCGAAGCGCTCGATTTCTCTTTGCAGCCTGGGGTCGCCGCGGTCGAGACCGAGCTCGGTCAGGGCCATGATCGAGTTCATCATGGCCGGATAGATGGCCCCCAGGCCGTCGGAATCTTCCAGACGGGCGAACATCCACTCCGCCGCCGCATCGATCGCTTTGCGCCGGTCCGCTCGAATGCCCGAAGCTTCCCATAGTTTCAGTCCCTTGTCGACCAGCAGGAAGAACTGTTTCCAACTCAGCCGTTCCGCCGGCTCGGGCTCGACGCCGGAAAAGATCTCCTCGAGGTGAAAACCGCGCGGCACGGCCCTGAGCGCTTTCTTCGCGCTGAGGATCGACAGCGGCGCGAGGATGGCGCGGCTCCACGAAGACATGCCGTAAACCCCGAAGCGATTGTTTTCAGGCAGCAAAAAAATTTCGGGCGGAATCGAGGGAATCTTCGAGCGCGGATACAGACCGAAATAGCTCAGGTAAATTTTCGTGTAGCTGTTGGCCGCCTCGACGCCGCCGAGACCGCGGATGCGGTCCCGCGCGCGGCGCATTCTCTCGTCGCGTGGGTGGAAGCCGGCGAGCTTCAGCGCGAAGTACGCCTTGACCGAAGCGCTGACATTGGCCGGACCGCCCGCATAAATGTTCCAGCCGCCGGCGGGCAATTGGCGTTCGAGGATGCGGCAGCAGGCGGCGTCCACGCGCCCGCGGGTGGGCGGGTTCCAGGAGCCGTCCGCCGCGGGCGGATAGAGCCACAGTTGCAGCGCGACATAATCGGACTCCAGAGTGGTGTCGGCCTCAAGCTCGCCGACCCAGTAGCCGGCGACGTTCTGGCGGTTGAAGAGATAGCGGCAGGCGCGGTCCGCCGCCTGTTCGCCGGCGGCTGCGAGATCGACCGTGCGGGTTCGCGCGATGGCGTGCGCCCCGCTCCATCGTTGGACCGTGCTCATGAAACCGTGGAAATTTGCGTCAACCGCCGATGAGCCGCCAACTGAGGAGGCAACGGAAACCTTACGTCTTCTTCAATGACTTCGACCTCGCGGACGTTTTCGAAGCGGAAATCCCGCAGGCGGTCGATTACGCGCCGGACCAGGACTTCCGGCGCCGAGGCGCCGGCGGTAACCGCCACGTTGCGCGCCCCTGCGAGCCAGGCTTCGTCGATATCGCGCTCATCGTCGATCAGGTAGCCCGGAACGCCGCCGTTGCGGCCGACCTCGACCAGCCGTTTCGAATTCGAGCTGTTCCGCGAACCCACGACCAACAGCAAATCCGCCCTCGCGGACGTGCGCTTGACCGCTTGCTGGCGGTTCTCGGTCGCATAGCAGATGTCCTGCGCCGGCGGCGCTTGAATCTTGGGAAAGCGGCTGCGCAGAATGGCGATGATCGCCTCGGCTTCGTCGAGGCTCAGCGTGGTTTGGGTCAGGTAAGCAACGCTGTCGGGATCGGGGACTTCCACCGTCTGCGCTTCTTGCGGGGACGAGACGACGATTGTCCGCTCGGGCGCCTCGCCCAAGGTGCCGATGACTTCGTCGTGGTCGCGGTGCCCGATCAGCAGGATCGTATTGTGCGCCCGGGCGAACTTGACCGCCTCCATATGAACCTTCGTCACCAGCGGACAAGTCGCGTCAATCGCCTTCAGGCCGCGCCGCGCCGCGTCCTCGCGCACCGCGGGGGCGACTCCGTGCGCGCTATAGACGACGCGCCCGTTTGCCGGAACCTCGTCGAGCTCTTCCACGAACACGGCGCCGCGGTTTGCCAAATCGTCGACTACGTGACGGTTATGGACGATTTCCTTGCGCACATAGATCGGCGGTCCATAAGCATCGAGCGCCAACTCAACAATATCGATCGCGCGGACCACCCCGGCGCAAAAGCCTCGAGGCTTGAGCAGCAGAACCGATTTTGCGTTGCCGCCGGACATCGGAAATTCCAAGTATAGCCGATCTCTCGGGGCCGAATCGGGACGCCCGAGCCGCTCAGGATACGATGCGGCCCTTCCGGCCGAGCCGAAATTGCCTGCCCGCCCAGGTGACGTTTCGGCTTGCAAAGCTGCCGAGCCAAGCCAGCAAGGCGCAGCAATCGACGACCGGAAGCAACAGGAGATGGACCGCGGAGAGCCGCCGCCCCACGGTCCGGGCCGAAGAGCTTGCAGCGAATCCCCGCAGCGCCAGCGCGGCCGAAGCGGCGGGCCAAAGCTCCGCCGGCGCCGCGGCCAAAGCGGCGAGCGCCCAGACGGCGCCGAAGGTGAGGCACAATCCGCAATGACCCGTCGGGCGCTGCGCTCGGATCGTGCGCGCCCAACGGAGTCGATGCGCCCATGCCGCGGCGAGGCCGTAACGGGGAAGATGCGTCGTCACCGCGGCGCCGCTCAGCAACACGCGGAACCCTGCTTGCCAAAACTTTTCCCCAAGAATGTAGTCGTCGCCGAGGAATTGCTTGAGCGCGCCGCACCCGCCGACTTTCTCGAAATCGTCCCGGCGAAAAGCCATCGCGGCGCCCAACGCGAATCTCAGGCCCTGAGCGGCCCGGGCAAGCAAGACCTGGCCGGCAAACTCGGCGTCGATCCAGAGGGCTTCGAGCAGCGAAGCCGGTCCCGGCCCCCGCTCGGCGCCGTAAAGACACGTCACCAGCCCGACCCCGGGGCATTCGAGCTCCGCCGCCAGCGCGGCAAGCCAGCCCGGCGGCGCTTCGATGTCGGCATCGCTGACGACCCAGACCCGATGCGCGGCGCGCTTCCCCAATACTTCCAGCACGGCTATCTTGGGATTGACGCCGGCATCGGGTTTTGGGCAGACGACGGCTGCGATGCGGCGCTCCGGAAATTCGCGCCGCAGTTGGAGAACCGCGTCCCGCGCCGGCGCATCCTGCGCATCGACACCGACCAGAATCTCGAACTCGGGGTAATCCTGCGCGGCGTGGCTGCGCAGGTTTTCGACGAAATCCGGCCCTGCGCCGTAGGCGGGCTTCAAGATCGAGACGGCCTCGCGCCCGCCTGCTGCCGCCGCCGCGCCGCCGCCGGCCGCTGCACGGCGGTAACGCCGGCAAACGGCGATTACCGCAAGGAAATAGCCGCACGAGGCGGCAAGCAGCGCGGCTAGGACGATCACCCGACGTGCGCTATTCGACTTTCACGGCGTCGCGCTGCGCGATCAGGCACAATTCAGCCGCCTTGAAGACGTGTTCCTGCGTCATCGCGTTTTCGGTCCCATGCAAACAGTCCAAAATCAATTGTCCGAAGTAAGGGAAGCCCACCGTGCCGCGCGTGCGGATGCGCCGCTCGCCCTTGTGGTTGACGAGATAGAGCTGATCCGACTCGTTTTCGCGGCCGATATCGAGGTATTTGCGCAGCTCCATGTAGCCGTCAGTGCCCAGAATAAAGGCGCGCCCGTCTCCCCAGGCGCTCAGGCCGTCGGGCGTAAACCAGTCCACGCGGAAATAGTTGGCGGCCCCGTTGTCGGCCGTGAGCGATGCCTCGCCGAAATCTTCGAGTTCAGGGAATGCCTTGTTGTTGTAGTTGGCCACCCGGCTCGAGGTCACCGCGGCGTCTTTCGCCCCTGCATAGAACAGAAACTGCTCGATCTGGTGACAGCCGATATCGCAGAGAATGCCTCCGTACTGCTCGAGCCTGAAGAACCAGTCGGGGCGCGACGCAGCGTTGAGGCGGTGCGGACCCAGACCGATGACCTGGATGACGCGGCCGACCGCCCCATCGGCAATGAGGTTTCCGGCATAGACGGAGCACTCGCTGTGCAAGCGCTCGCTGTAGTACACGGCGTATTTCTTGCCCGTCGCCGCGGCTGTTTTCTTCGCTTGGTCGAGTTGGTCGAGCGTGGTCATGGGCGTTTTGTCGGTGAAGTAGTGCTTGCCATGCCGCATTGCCTCGCAGCCGAGGCCGCAGCGCAGATTCGGCGCCGCGGCGGCGGCGATCAGTTGCACCTCGGGGTCGTCGAGCACTTCCTGCTTGCTGCGGGCGGCCTTCGCCTGCGGGTAGGCGGCAACGAACTTCCTCACCCTCTCGGGGTCGGGGTCGTACACCCACTTGAGCGTTGCGCCGGCCTCGATGAGGCCGTTCGACATGCCGTAGATATGCCCGTGATCCAGAGCTACCGCCGCGAAGCGGAACTCGCCGGGCGAGACGACCGGCCTCGATTTGCCCCTGGGCGCATAGTGCATGCCGTCGGATTTCTGCATCGCTTTCGATTGTCGCAAACCGGGCGCGTATAGTAGTTTGGAGACTTACCGAACGAGTCTTCGGGCGTCTATCCGATTATGCAAGAAACCGTTCCGCAAGAGGCCGCCTGGAAGTCGTGGGTCGGCTGGGCGGCGGCCGCTGCGATGGCCTTTCTCTGGTTCGCCGCCGGCCTTTGGAAACTGAGCGACATCTCGGGCTGGCAGCTCAAGCTGACCCAATTGCTCGTGCCGGTCGAGTGGAGCCTGGCCGGCACGATGGCCGTCGCGGTTGCCGAGGTGGCCGCCGGCGTCCTGCTGCTGCGGCCCGCGTGGCGGCGCTGGGGCGGGTATCTCTCGGCCGCCCTGCTGGTTGCCTTCATGGCCCATATGGCCGTTAATTACCAGACGCTGCGCGGCGAGGACTGTTCCTGCTTCCCCTGGCTGGAGCGCGCGGTCGGACCGGCGTTTTTCTGGAGCGACGCCGCCATGCTGGCGCTCGCGGCTCTGGCGGCCTGGTTCGCGCCCAAACCGGCGGCGCTGAAGAGCGCGGCCGGCGCCCTGTGCGGCATCGTTCTTTTCGCCGGCGCCATGCTGGCCATAGACCGCCTCGGGCCGCAGCCGGGCGGCGCCGTTCCGGCAACGATCACGGCGGACGGCGAGACCTACGGCCTGCGCGATGGAAAGATATTCCTGTATTTCTTCAACCCCAGTTGTCTGCACTGCCTCGATGCCGGGCAAACGATGGCGCAGTACGCCTGGAACTCCGAGTTCGTCGGCATACCGACGCAGGACTTCGATTGGGGTCCCGGTTTCGTCGAGGACGCCGGCCTCAAGAACGTGAGGCTCTCGCCCGATTTGAAGATGCTGAAGGAAACGTTCCCGTTCGAGGACGTGCCCTACGGCGCGGTCATCGAAGACGGGGAAGTCCTGGAGCGCATCGTTTTCTGGGAAGAACCCGAGTTGAGCGAAACACTGCGGGGCCACGGCTTCATCGACTGATTTTCGTCCGCGCGGCAGCGGGGCGGCGATCCGCTAACATTGCGGCTTGGCTCTTCCCGGCGTCATTCCCTGCAAAGTCAGCGACGAGGCCGCGGGCTACCTCAGCACGGCGCCCGTGAACCGGGTCGATCTGACGTCCGCTGAATTGGTGGGGAAGATCGTGGGCGTATGCGGCAAAAATCCCGAGCGGGTCGCCCGCATCCTGGCCCGCGGATCGCTGGTCAACGGGGATTTGCGCTTCCGCTGGGTCGGAGTGGGCGCCGCTGCCGGGGAGATCGCGGAATTTTTGAAAGAATTTCCCGAAGACGATCCAAGCCGGACGTTCGACCCGCAGCAATGCCTGCGCATCGTCTTTCACGGGCCGCGAGGCCGGACCGAGTTGACCCGCGAGGCCGGCAGACAAACCCGCGCGCTAAGGCGCAGGAATTTCTGGGACGAGGCGCTGCCGCTGCTCGCGCGATTGCCTCTGCGCTACGAACGCTACTCCTATTCCGACGGCTGCGACGTCTTTGCGGCGGACCTCTCCCGCGAAGCGGCCGCCGGCCTGCGCGACAGCGCGCGCTTGCTGCGCTACACGATTCTCGAAGCTCAGATAAAAAACCTGGACGCGGCGAGCGTCTCTTTCTATCAACCCCGCTGACACAGCGCACCCGCGCGGACAACCGATTCGTTGCGCAAAGCGGATAAATGGCCGGGCGCGGCGCTTTTTTCGGCTGTGGAGCTATTCGCCACCGTGCGGCATCGGTTAAGATAAGCAGCGGGAGGAGTTCATCCATGAAACGTAGAACATTTGTGAAGAGCGCGGCCGCGGCCGCAACGGCTCCGGCAGCCGCGTTTGCCGCCCCCGGCAGCGTGCTCGGCGCCAACGACCGCATCCGCGCCGCCGTGTTGGGCGTGAACGGCCGCGGCCAGAGCCACATGTACGGCCTGCAGCCGCTCAAGAACGTCGAGGTCACGACTTTCGTCGACCCCGATCTCAGCATCGCCGCAAAACGCGCGGGCGAGTTCGAGGCCAAGCACGGCCACCGGCCGAAGCTCGTTCAGGATTTGCGCGAGGCGCTCAACGACAAGGACATCGACGTCGTCACCATCGCCACGCCGAATCACTGGCACACTTTGGCCGCCATTTGGGCCTGCCAGGCGGGCAAGGACGTTTACGTCGAAAAGCCGGCGACGCATGTTTACAACGAAGGCCTGAGCCTCATCGCCGCGGCGCGCAAGTACAACCGCATCGTCCAGCACGGCGTGCAACTGCGCAGTTCGGAAGCGATTCGCGAGGCTGTCGGCAAACTGCGCGACGGCGCGATCGGCGACGTTTACATGGGCCGCGTGAACATCTTCAAGTGGCGTCCGCCGCTCGAGGCTGCGCCGGACGAAAACCCGCCCAACGATCTCGATTACAACCTGTGGGTCGGCCCCGGAAAATGGCGCGCGTATTCGCGGCGCCACGTGCATTACAACTGGCACTGGACCTGGGATTTCGGCAACGGCGAAATCGGCAACCAGGGCATTCACGAGACCGACATGCTGCAGTGGGGCCTGGGCGTGACGTTTCCGACACAGATCGCCTCAATGGGCGGCAAGTACCTGTGGGACGATCACCGCGAGACGCCCGAGGCGCTCAGCACCACGATGAAGTTCGGCAACGAGAACAAGCTCGCCGAAGTTTCCGTGCGTTTTTGGCACTCCAACCACGAAACCCGCTCGGCCAACGGCAACCTGTTCTACGGCTCGGACGGCTACATGGCGATTTCCGGCTACACCAAATGGGAAATTTTCCGCGGCCGCAAGCCGGAGCTGGTCGAAAGCGGAGAAGCTCCGACGCGGCACTACGAAAACTTCATCAAGGCGGTCCGCAGCCGCAAGACCGAGGACCAGAACGGTCCGGTCGAGACGGCGCACTACGCGGCCGGCCTTGCCCACCTGGGCAACATCGCCTTCCAGCGCGGCAAGACGCTCGACTTCGACCCGCGCGCGCAACAATTCACCAATGACGAGCGGGCGAACAAAATGCTCGGCAAAACCTACCGCAAAGGCTTCGAGGCTCCCTCTCCCGACAAGGTCTAGCAGTCGGCGCCGCGCAATCGCAGCAAACAAAAACGGGCCGCTCGGCCGGGCGGCCCGTTTTTCTTTTCCTTTGAGCGGCCGCGCGGGCGCCCTACGAAACCTTGCGGACACGCGCGGGCGTAGCCGTCTTCGTCTCGCGCTTGACTTGTTTGCGCAGACCGGCCCGCGAGTTCAACCGGGCGATCTGATCCGTGATGCAGACTGCGATGATCGGCTGATTCGATTCCTTCACGATGCGCACGATGCCGCGGTCGGAATCCTCCAGGAAGACATTGTCGCCGTCGGTCAGCAAATACAGTTCCAAGCCGGCCTTGCGCGGCGCATAGAACGAGTCTCCGTGCATCTTTTGCAGATGCGAAAGAACTTTGCGGGTTTTCTGCAGTGAAATCCCCTTGCGGCGCAATTCGGTAATCAGGACGACCTCGATGACTTCGCGCATGCGGTAGAGGCGCCGGTGACCCTTTTGCATCGGCGTGACAATGCCTTGCTCATCCCACCACTGGAGCTGCCGCAAGCTGACGCCCGTAATGACCGCAACTTCCATGCTGCTGAATACTTCAGGAGGGGGCGGAAGCGCTACGGTAACGTTTCTTCTCGGCATCGGCATTGCGAACGCTTTATCGAAATGAACCCAAGGACAAACTCAAGGATTATATACGACATCCCCGCGGACGAACGGGAAAGAAAAAAATCGGGAGCTAACCGCCTCCGACGAAGTGGACAATTTCAATTGTATCGCCGTCTTCGAGGATGCGGCAATCCCAATCGCTGCGTTTGACGATTTCGCGGTTGCGCTCGACGGCGACCGCTTCGGCGTCCAGTCCGAGTTCAAAAATCAGGGACTGTACCGTTGCGCCGGCCGCCGCCGGGCGCGCCGCGCCGTTGACGGCGATCGTGACGGCGAGCGGAGTTGACGAGCGTTCCATCGCGGCAGGCACAACTCGGATTATAGAAGAACAACGAAGTCCGCGCGCGCTCTTCGCCCGGCGCTGCAGCCAATGGCGGCCGGCTCCGTAAGGGGCTACAATGAAAAGTCAGGGCAGGCAGTTCGGGAATTCCAAGCAATGTCTTGCGTGGTTGCCTGTAGCCCCCATTCTCGAGGAGCTTTTACCCCGCCACGTCGGCAGCCCGGAGCGGCGTCAGGTCGATCCCCCGAAATCAACCGCAACTCGAAAAACAAACGGATTCATGGGGCTTCACAAAATCGACAAGGGGCTTGACTTGCCAATCACAGGCGAGCCGCAACAGACGATCGACTCGGGCGCCGCTCCCAGCCATGCAGCCTTGCTGGCTGCGGACTATGTCGGCATGAAGCCGACCATGCTCGTCTCCGTAGGCGATGACGTGCGCCGGGGCCAACCGGTATTCGAAGACAAAAAAACGCCGGGCGTGATTTACACGGCCCCAGCCGGCGGCAGGGTCGCCGCGATCAACCGCGGAGAGCGGCGGGCGTTTCAATCGCTGGTGATCGAGCTCGACCGCAGCGAGCTCGCCGGGGGGCGCGATAGCGTCGCCTTCGACGCCTACAGCGGCAAGCATCCCGCGGAACTATCGGGCGGCGCAGTCCGCAATCTGCTGGTGGAGTCGGGCCTTTGGACGGCATTGCGCACCCGGCCTTTCGGCAAGGTTCCGGAGATCGCCGCCAAGCCCCACTCGATCTTCGTCACGGCCATCGACACCAATCCGCTGGCGCCCTCCGTTGACGTGGCGCTGCGCGGACGCGAGGAATACTTCGCCCAGGGATTGGCGGCTGTCGGCAAGGTTGCCGAGCCTGCCGTCGTTTACGTTTGCAAGGCTCCCGGCAGCGCGGTCGGCGCGCCCGCGGAGGGCAATTTCAGCGAAGAAACATTCAGCGGGCCGCACCCCAGCGGAACCGCGGGCGTCCACATTCATCTGTTGGACCCGGTGGACCTCAACAAGCAGGTCTGGCATGTCGATTATCAGGACGTCATCGCGATAGGCAGGCTGTTCGCCGGCGGCGCGCTCGACGTGGAGCGCATCGTATCGCTGGCCGGCCCCGCCGTCGAGCGGCCGCGGCTGCTGCGGACGCGCCTCGGCGCCTCGACCGCGTCGCTCACGAACCGCGAACTCAAAAACGGAGAAGCGCGCATCGTCTCCGGTTCGGTGCTCTCCGGCCGGACGGCCTCGGGCGACGTCTTCGGCTACCTGGGGCGCTACCATTCGCAGATCTCGGTGCTTGCCGAGGCGCGCGGCCGGGATTTCCTGGGCTGGCTCTCGCCCGGCGCCGGCGCCTATTCGATCGCCAATGTATTTCTCTCGAAACTGATGCCCGGCAAGAAATTCGACTTCACCACCTCGGCGAACGGCTCTCTCCGGGCAATGACGCCCATCGGCTTGTACGAAAAGGTGATGCCGATGGACATCCTGCCCGCTCCCTTGCTGCGGGCATTGCTCGTTGCCGACGAAGAGCGGGCGCAGGAGCTCGGCGCGCTGGAGCTCTGCGAGGAAGACGTAGCTCTGTGCTCGTTCGTCTCGCCCGGCAAGGCCGACTACGGGCCGCTGCTGCGCCAAGTCCTGACCAAAATCGAGAAGGAAGGCTGACTCGATAACCCGCCGCACTCAGAAACCGCAATCTCATGCGCGCATTTCTCGATTCCATAGGCAAAAAATTCGAAGCGGGCGGCCCCTTCGAAAAACTCTATCCGCTGTACGAGGCGGCCGACACGTTTCTCTACACGCCCGGCACGGTCACGCGCGGCGCGGCGCACGTCCGCGACGGCCTCGACCTCAAGCGGGTCATGTTTACGGTCGCTTTCGCCCTGCTGCCCTGCGCGTTCATGGCCATGTACAACACCGGCTACCAAGCGCACCTGGCGATCGCGGGCGGCGCCCTGCCGCTCGACGCCTGGCAGACCGGCGCGATGCAAGCGCTCGGACTGGGCGCGTTCGACCCCAACGATCCGCTTGCCTGCATGCTTCATGGGGCGCTCTACTACCTGCCCGTGCTACTCGTGACGTTCGCCGTCGGCGGCAATTGCGAGGCGCTGTTCGCAGTCGTTCGCAAGCACGAAATCAACGAGGGCTTCCTGGTGACCGGGATGCTCTTCCCGCTGGTGTTGCCGCCCACGATTCCACTCTGGCAGGCGGCGCTCGGCATTGCCTTCGGCGTGATTATCGGCAAGGAAATTTTCGGCGGCACCGGGATGAACATCCTCAACCCGGCGCTGACCTCGCGGGCGTTCCTCTTCTTCGGTTATCCGGCTTACATTTCGGGCGACCGCGTCTGGGTCGCGGCGGACACTTCCGTGGACGGCGCGAGCGGCGCGACCTGGCTGGCCAATGCCGCAGTCTCGGGGCCCGAGGCGTTGGCCTCCGCGGCAATTACCTGGCGGGATGCGTTTCTCGGCTTCATCCCCGGATCGATGGGCGAAACCTCGACGCTCGCCTGCCTGATCGGCGCGGCGGTGCTGATCGTTTCGGGCATCGGCTCCTGGCGCATCATGCTCAGCGCCGCCGCCGGGTCGTTTCTGATGGTTCAGGTCTTGAACGCCGCCGGCTCGACGACCAACCCGTTGATGAACGTGCCCTTCGAATGGCACGTCGTCCTGGGCGGCTGGGCGTTCGGATTGGTGTTCATGGCCACCGACCCGGTTACGGCGGCGCACACCGACACCGGCCGCTACATCTACGGCTTCTCGATCGGCGTCCTGGCAATTTTGATCCGCGTAATCAACCCGGCGTACCCTGAAGGAATGATGCTCGCCATTCTATTCATGAATCTTTTTGCGGCGTTCATCGATCATCTCGTCGTGCGCGCCAACATCAAGCGCAGGAAGGCGCGGTATGCGGCATAGCGCTGCCTATACCGTCTTTTTCGCCGGCGCGGTGTGCATCGTTTGCGCGGTGCTGGTTTCGAGCTCGGCGGTTTCGTTGAGCGAGCGCCAGGAGCTCAACGCGCTACTCGACAAGCAGAAAAACGTGCTCTACGCAGCCGGCCTGGCCCAGTCGGGCGAACCGCTCGGCCGCGATGAAATTCTGAAGCGCTTCGCAAACGTGCGGGCGGTCGTGATCGATCTTGCGACAGGGGAAGAGACGGATATCGATCCGACGACATTCGATCAAGCGAAAGCCGCCGCCGATCCGGCGACGAGCCGCGAAGCTCCGGCGAACCGCTCGGCGATCAAGCGGGTCCCCCATCACGCTCTGGTCTATCACGTGCTGGAGAACGGCGAAACGTCGATGTGCGTCATACCCATCGAAGGCTACGGCCTGTGGTCGACTCTCTACGGTTTTCTGGCAATCGGACGCGACGGCAACACGATTCGGGGTTTGACTTTCTACCAGCACGGCGAAACACCCGGCCTGGGCGGCGAGGTCGACAACCCCAAATGGAAAGCCCTGTGGCCCGGCCGCAGCGCCTATGACGACGCGGGCAACCCGGCGATTCGAGTGGTCAAGGGCAACGCGGGGAATGCGCAAGAGACGCCGCACCAGGTGGACGGGCTGTCCGGAGCGACGATCACCAGCAACGGCGTCAGCACGATGCTGGAGTTCTGGCTCGGCGAGCAGGGCTTCCGCAAATATCTTCAGAGATTTCAAGAGGGACAGGTCTGATGGCATCCGCGGCAAGAACCACGTTCGTCGATCCGCTCTTCGAAAACAATCCGATCGCGCTGCAGGTGCTGGGCATCTGCTCGGCGCTGGCGGTAACCACAAAGCTCGAGACCGCCGCGGTGATGTGTCTGGCGGTGATCAGCGTCCTGGCGCTGTCGAATCTGTCGATCAGCCTGCTGCGCAACTTCATCCCCGGCAACATCCGCATCATCGTGCAGTTGACGATCATCGCCTCGCTGGTGATCGTCACCGACCAGATCTTGAAGGCGTACCTTTTCGAGATCAGCAAGCAGCTTTCGGTGTTTGTCGGGCTGATTATCACCAACTGCATCATCATGGGCCGGGCGGAAGCCTTCGCCATGCAGAACGGGCCGATCATGAGCCTGCTCGACGGCCTCGGCAACGGGCTCGGATACAGCGTCATTCTGATGGCGACGGCGTTTCTCCGCGAGTTGTTCAGCCAGGGCAAGCTCTTCGGGACCACCGTTCTGACCACGGCCAACGACGGCGGCTGGTACGTTCCCAACGGATTGCTCGGCCTGTCCGCCGGCGCGTTCTTCATCATCGGGCTGTTTATCTGGGCGTTGCGCACCTGGAAGTCCGATCAGGTCGAGGAAGAGGGGTAGAACGATGGAACAGTATCTGAATCTCGCGGTCAGGGCCGTTTTTGTCGAGAACATGGCGCTGGCGCTCTTTCTCGGCATGTGCTCGTTTCTGGCCTGCTCGAAGAAGGTGGCCACGGGCATCGGGCTCGGCGCCGCGGTCGTTTTCGTGCAGTCCGTAACCGTGCCGATGAACAATCTGATCCACCACTATCTGCTGAACGACGGCGCGCTGGCCTGGATCAGCCCCGAGTTGGCGCAATACGACCTGTCGTTCCTCGGGTTTCTGTGCTACATCGGCACAATCGCCGCGATGGTGCAAATCGTCGAGATGACGCTGGACCGCTACTTCCCCGCGTTGTATGCGGCGCTTGGCGTGTTCCTGCCGCTCATCGCGGTCAACTGCGCCATTCTGGGCGGCTCGCTGCTGATGGTCCAGCGCGACTATACCTTGGCCGAGAGCGCCGTGTTCGGGTTCGGCTCGGGCGTCGGCTGGGCGCTGGCGGTCATCGCCCTGGCTTCGATCCGCGAGCGGATGCGCTACAGCAACGTTCCCCAGGGCCTGCGGGGGCTGGGCATGACGTTTATCCTGACCGGCCTGATGGCCATTGGCTTCATGGCCTTCGGCGGGATTCAACTATAGACCGAGGCGCCGGGTTCAACAATCATGGACACCATTTTTCTCGGAGTCTTCATGTTCACGATCGTCATCCTGACGCTTGTGGCCGTGCTGATGGCCGCGAAGAACAAGCTTGTGGACGGCGGGGACGTCAACATCGCCATCAACGGCGACCCGGCTCATACGCTGACCGTGCCTTCCGGCGGCACGCTGCTCGGCGTCCTGGCCAACAACAAAATCTTTATCCCCTCGGCCTGCGGCGGCAAAGGGAGTTGCGGGGTCTGCAAGCTGGACGTGGTTTCCGGCGGCGGGGCGATACTGCCCACCGAGACGAACCACATCACGCGCGGCGAGGCGCGCCGGGGCTGCCGCCTGTCCTGCCAAGTGAAAGTCAAGGGGGACATGGATATCCGCGTCCCCGCCGAAGTGTTCTCGGTCAAACGCTGGATGTGCGTCGTCCGCTCCAACGACAACGTCGCCACGTTCATCAAGGAATTGATCCTCGAACTGCCCCCGGGCGAAGCGGTTCCCTTCCGCGCGGGCGGCTACATCCAGATCGCCTGCCCGCCGCACGTCG
The DNA here is from genome assembly GCA_958295955.1 of uncultured Bryobacterales bacterium. Lineage (GTDB taxonomy): Bacteria > Acidobacteriota > Terriglobia > Bryobacterales > UBA6623 > CATQHP01. The sequence continues at coordinate 1,852,462 of OY282420.1, forward strand.
TCCGCTACAAGGACATGGACATCGGCGAGCAATACCGCGCGGACTGGGACAAGTTCAACTTATGGCAGTACGTCTCGCAGGTGGACGCGCCCGTGGAGCGGGCCTACTCGATGGCCAACTACCCCGAAGAGCGCGGCGTCATCATGTTGAACGTCCGCGTCGCCTCGCCGCCGCCGCGGGCGCTCAAGGGGACGCCTCCGGGCAAAATGTCGTCGTTCATCTTCAACCTGAAGCCCGGCGACAAGGTTGAGATTGCCGGTCCGTTCGGCGAGTTTTTCGCTCGAGACACCGATGCCGAGATGGTTTTCATCGGGGGCGGCGCGGGCATGGCGCCGATGCGCTCGCACATCTTCGATCAATTCAGGCGGCTGGCCACGAAACGCAAGGTGACGTTCTGGTACGGCGCGCGCAGCCTGCGCGAGGCTTTCTACATCGATCACTTCGACGCCCTCGCCGCGGAAAACGAAAACTTCGAATGGCGCCTGGCGTTGTCTGACCCGTTGCCCGAGGACAATTGGCAGGGCTACACCGGCTTCATCCACCAGGTTCTGCTCGACAACTACCTGCAAGATCACCCCGCGCCGGAAGACTGCGAATACTACATCTGCGGGCCGCCGCCGATGATGACGGCCTGCTTCAACATGCTCGACAGCCTGGGCGTCGAGCCCCAAAACATCCTCTTCGACGACTTCGGCGGGTAACCGCTCCCATGCCGATTCGCCGACGGCTGCGCGCGGCGCTTGCCTTGAGCGCGATGCTGTGGACGGCCTGCGGCCAAGCGCCGCCCGCCGCGCTGCACGTGTTTCAAGGCAGCGCGATGGGGACGCGCTACAACGTCTCCGTCGTTGCCGCCAAGCCTCTCGACGGAGAACGCCTGCGGGCAGCCGTCGAAGGCGAGCTCAACCGCGTGGACCGCGCGATGTCCACTTATCGGGACGACTCGGAGTTGTCCCGTTTCAACCGGCACGCATCGACCGAGCCGTTTCTGCTGAGCGCCGAGACTTTCGCCGTATTCGCCGCCGCGCAGGCGGTCAGCGAGGCTTCCGGCGGCGCATTCGATATCACCGTCGGGCCGCTGGTCAGAGCGTGGGGCTTCGGCCCCGCAAAGCCTGCGGCGCCCCCCGACCCGGAAACGATCGCGTCGCTGCCGGCGAGCGCCGGCTGGGAGCATCTCGTGCTGGACCCCGAACAACGGTCCGCGCGCAAGATGCTGCCCGGCATCGAATGCGATCTGTCGGCAATCGCCAAGGGCCGCGCGGTGGACCTCGCAGCGGAAGCCCTGTCCCGTCTCGGCCACGACAACCACCTGGTCGAGGTCGGCGGGGAAGTCCGCGCAAGCGGGCTGAACGGCGCCGGAAAACCGTGGCGCATCGGCATCGAAAGGCCGGACGGCAAGGGCCGCGGCGTTCAGCGCATCCTGCCGCTCAGCGGCAACGCGATGGCGACTTCCGGCGACTACCGCAACTTCCGCGAGATCGACGGCAAGCGTTACGCGCACGTAATCGACCCGCGCAGCGGACTGCCGGCGGCACACCGCGCGGCTTCGGTCACGGTGCTCCATCGCAGCGCCATGTGGGCCGACGCCTACGCCACCGCCCTGCTGACGCTCGGCGCAACCGCCGGGCTCGAGCTCGCCGAGCGCGAGGGGCTGGCCGCGCTCTTTCTGCTGCGCCGCGCAGACGGAGGCTTCGACGAACTTGCTTCTCCGGCCTTCGATGCGACAATAAGAGCGGAGCGGCCGTAATGCTGTTGGTCCTCAGCATCGCACTCATTGCCGGCGCGATGGCCGTCATGGCCGTGGGCCTGATCTTCAAGAACCGCTGCCTGCGCGGTTCCTGCGGCGGCGCCGAAGTTTTCGACGCCGAAGGCGAGCCGCTGACCTGCGGCGCCTGCCCCAAGCGCAAGGAACGCGAACGCCTCCCCGCGTAAAAATACCCGGCCTCCGGCCGCGCTTGCCGCAGCCGAAGACCGGGTTTTCTCCAAATAGGCGCTCGGTTCCGAACGCGAATCAGTCGTTGGGGCCGGTATATGCGCCGCCCGATACGACGAAGTCGGGATACGCGCTCGAGCCGTGCTCGCTGTAGTCGAGACCCGCGCGTTCTGCTTCTTCGCTGACCCGCAGGCCAACCGTCGCCTTCACGATCTTGAACAGAATGAAGGCCGTGCCGAACGTCCAGACGAAGCAGGCCACGATGCCGGTCAACTGAATCCCGAGCTGGCTTATCAAGCTGTACTCCGGATCGCCGGTGAACAGCGCCTCGTTCAAGAGGGCGCAAGCCAACGTTCCCCACACGCCGCAAAGGCCGTGTACCGAGATGGCGCCCACCGGATCGTCAACCTTCATCCGGTCGAAGAACAGCACGCCGCAGACCACCAGGCAGCCCGCGACCAAGCCGACGATGATTGCGCCCAACGGCGTCACGATGTCGCAGGGAGCAGTAATGCCGACCAAGCCGGCCAGCACGCCGTTGAGCGTCATGCCGATATCGGGTTTCTCGAATTTTCTCCAGGAAACGAACATCGCGGCAACGGCGCCGGCGCAAGCGGCGAGGAAGGTGTTGACGGCGATGCGCGCGATCGTGCCGTCCGCGGTCGTCGTCGAGCCGGCGTTGAATCCGAACCAGCCGAGAAACAGGATGAAGACGCCCAGAGCGGCCATCGTCATGCTGTGGCCCGGGATCGGACGCGCCCGGCCTTTCGCATCGAACTTGCCGATGCGCGGACCGACCACGATGGCTCCCGCCAACGCCGCCCAGGCGCCCACCGAGTGAACGACCGTCGAGCCGGCGAAATCGAGAAATCCCATGTTCGCCAACCAGGCGCCCGATTGATCGCTGAGCAGCAGCGTACCCCAGGCCCAGTGACCGAAAACGGGATAAATGACCGCCGAGATCACGACGGAATAAATCAAGTAGCCCCTGAACTTGGTGCGCTCGGCCATCGCGCCGGAAACGATCGTCGCGGCGGTCGCGGCGAACACCACCTGGAACATCCAGAACGTGTATTCCCACTGCCCGTCGGCGGTTCCGTTGTCCGGCGAGAGAAAGAAGTGGTCGCCGCCGACATAGACCGCCGTGCTGGCGCCGAACATCAGCCCGAACCCGAGCGCCCAGTAACTCAAGGCGCCGAGCGACATGTCGAGCATGTTCTTCATCATGATGTGCGCGGCGCTCTTCGCCCGCGTGAATCCCGATTCGACAAAAGCAAAGCCGGCCTGCATCCAAAACACCAGGCAAGCGGCCAGCAGCGTCCACAAAATATTGGCGTGCGTCTGCACCATCTCGATCGCGGCCTGCAAATCCTCGGTCGACGCCTCCTGCGCGCACAGCGCCGGCGCGGCCAAAACCGCCGTCGCGGCCGCTTGAGCCGGTTTTCCGAATGCCGCCCGCTTCATCAATCCCTTTAACATGCTTGGACTCCTAACCCTTCGCGCGAATGCGGCAACGCCGCCTCCCGCTTTCGCCTGCGATGAGCCGGCGGGGGCGCGCGAATCCACAATCGAAATTTCTTACGAAAACCCGACATCCCGGTCGGGGACGAAACGGCGGGCCGCCGACTGCGGCGGCGACCGAATTCCCTGCGAGAACCCGACATCCGGGTCGGGAGGCAAGGCTGCGAAAAGCGGCGGCCGGCAAAGCTCGGTCGAGCTTCGCCGATCCATTCGAACTCCGTTGAACGGGGCCGCCACTCTGCCCGTTATTGAAAATCAATATATCGAAAGCGCGGCGCGGCGCGGAAGCAAATAGTTTCTATAGGGCCTATAAACGGATTAGGGGCGATGCCGGCGGGCGCGCTAGGCTGAAGGAAGGGTAGGGAAAAATGTCCGGGCCGCTCATCGCCGTCGCCATGAGCGGAGGAGTCGATTCCTCCGCCGCTGCCGGATTGCTCCGGCGGCAGGGCGCAGCCGTGGTCGGCATGACGATGCAGTTGTGGAACCAGCAGCGCATGCCCGATCTGATTCCCGAGGGCGGCGCCTCGGGCCGCTGCTGCTCGCTTGACGACGTTTACGACGCCCGCTGGGCCGCACAGCACATGGGGATTCCCTATTACGTGGTCAATTTCGAAGACCGCTTCGAGCAAGAGGTCGTCAAGCCGTTCGTGGACGATTACGTTTCCGGCCGCACGCCGATCCCCTGCACCCTCTGCAACAACTTCATCAAGTTCGACCGCTTCCTGGAGACGGCCGAGCGGGTCGGCGCGGAGACGATCGCCACGGGTCACTACGCGCGCATTGCCTACGACGAGGACTCCGGCCGTTACCTGCTGCTGCGCGGAGTCGACCGCTCGCGCGATCAGTCGTATTTCTTGTTCGGACTGACTCAGGAGCAGTTGGCGCGGTCGCTGTTTCCGCTCGGCGGAATGCAGAAGAGCGAAGTGCGCAAGCTGGCCGCGGAGTTGGGGCTGGGCATGGCCGACAAGCCGGAGAGCCGCGAGATCTGCTTTGTTCCGAACGGCGACTACGCCGCGTTCATCGACCGTTATCTCGAAGAGCGGGGCGCCGGGCGGGCGGACATCGGGGGCGAGATCGTGACGGCCGACGGCAAGGTCGTGGGCGAGCACAAGGGCATCCATCGTTACACCGTCGGCCAGCGCCGCGGCTTGGGAGTCGCCGCGGGCAAGCCGGTTTACGTCACCGAAATCCTGCCCGCGGAGCGCCGCGTGGTCGTCGGCGCGGACGCCCGGTTGCTGCGCAAGGAGTTCGCCGTGCGCGAGGCCAACTGGATTGCGTTCGACGATCTCCGCGAGCCGGTCCGCGCCCAAATCAAGATCCGCCACCAGTTCGCCCCCGCCTGGGGCGAGGCGCGCCCCGGCAGCGCCCCCGGCGAGGCTGTGATCGCGTTCGACGAGCCGCAGCGCGCCGTCACGCCCGGCCAAGCCGCCGTCCTGTACCGCGGCGAGCAAACGCTCGGCGGCGGCTGGATCGTCTGAAGGTAATAAAGCACAGCACTAATACAGATAGTACAGGTGTGTGAGCTATGCAATAACGGGTTGCTGCCGCTGTGCCGCCGGCGTTCCCTTATGTAGTATCCTCGGTCGGCGTTGACTCGTCGCTGTGCGATTCCATCTCAATCGGAACGCGGAGAAGACCATCTTTCAGAAGTTTGATCGTATCGGGGTCTATCCCTGAAGTTTTCGCACGGGCGTGCCACTCCGCCACAGAGTCATAAATACACTGGCGCAGATAGTCCCGCAAGCTCTCGGGCCCGGCAAGTTGAGTGCAAAAGTACGGATGGCTACGGTTGACGATGACTATAATCTCATCTCTCTTTGTCGAATCACTCACGACATAGGGATCGTTCGGGGACATTTCCTGCAGGAATATCTTCCAAGAGATCGGCGGCCTGCTGTTTATCGTGCCCTGAAGAGTTGGCGTCCATGTAGTAACAATGGAATTTATGGTCCTTTCTTTGTTCGCGCCGATTACCTCAGGAGGCGGGATTGTGCTGATTTGGATTCGGTCAACCATCTCCGGAGACGTGAGATCTTTCTCGATATCGTCAAGGGCAATCCTAATAGCCGCTTCATTCGGACCTCTTTGATCGTCGCCGGCCTTGCGACGTTTCTTTGCGAAGTCTCGGTAATCGGTACAATGCTCCTTTAGGCCAGTCTCAACGTCTTCCTCCTGGCTGTCACGCCAAAGGATGTTATCCTTTGTGTGGCTCACATCAAAGCCGTCCAGGTGAATTTCGCCGACAAGCCGCTGGTTGACTAAATCGTTGGAGCCCTGGAGCTGACCATAGAGACGTGACGGTCGCCAAGCGTCCGGCCAGCCCTTAACGACTCGGTTGGCCTGCAAAATCGAAAAGCCCGCATCGGCCCGACTACCCTTATCAAGGACGCCAACCCATCCCCGCACTTTCTTTCCGTCCACATCGAACTCAAAGTCCTTGCGATACTTCTTGCCATTGGCGGCAACCAAGAGTCGCTCATCGAACGAATCCCATGTCAGAATCCCGTCCTGCCACCGCAGGCTGAGGATTCCCTTGCGTAAGTCTGAGCGGTACATCGAGCGAAGAAAGTCGGCGATCTTGCCGAGAGTTCTGCCATGGAACTTCCGGTTCATGGATACGACCGTGACGATCGTGTAGTGCCGTTCCTCGGGTTTCAGCGTGTGCTTATGTACAACTCCATCCTGATGATCCTCCGCGACTTTATTCACGTCAACCACCACATAATGCTCATACTTCTCTCCCAGCTTCTTCGTCGTGATGGTCCACTGGTCGCCCATCCAGCACGCGGCAGTCTTCATGCCCATGCCGTACTTCGAACGGCCAGTGGTATTGACAGGTGGGCGCGCGACATGAAGCGCATGTTCGAGATCGTCTCCGGACATCCCCATTGCGTTATCGGTAATACGCAACATCCCGGCTTGCCTGTCGTAGACGATTGAGACAGTCAGGATTTTGTCCTCTTCGTCTTTCATGTGTTCATCAAGCACGGCTTGATTGTCGAAGTACGACTGCGTCGAATTGTCGACAAACTCGGCAATGGCGTGCCACGGAGAGTAAGCGAGCCTCCGGTACGAAGTGATGGCGTCTGGCCCGATGATCATCTTCATTGGTATTGCGTCCCCCTTATTTTTTGGTCCTGGGTCTGATGGCGAGTGCCTCGTTACCTTGTCGCACGATCTCGTAGGATTTACCTGGTGTCAGGTTGTGACCGCGTAGAGCATGCAGATATACTGCGCCGCCTGTCTCGATTCTCTCCCACTCCGAAGCCCTTCCTTCATGATACAACAAGACCGTCTGATCCTGCTGCAAGGGGAGGTTGGCCGGCGAATGAATCGCTAAAAGCCGGTGAAGAAGCTGTTCACACTGGCAGCTTGTAATGATTTCTTCACTTTCCGACGGATAGTCGCCGTTGAGCCGGAGCAAGTATTTGTTCAGACGGCTTCTGAACATCTGGCAGATCATGACCCTTGCGCCCAATGAGTGGAGCGGCTCCGCCCATCCATCAACCGGCGAGTTTACAATCACGAGAACCCGAGGCTGTTCGCCCTTGAACATTTCGAAGATTTTGTCCCTGCGAAGAGAAGCTTTGTGGAGACACAGATAGTCTGCCTGCTCACGACCGTAGTTGGCATGAGACAAGGTCCGCACCTGAGGTAGAACATGTCCTCTAAATGAGTGGTGTCCGAGTTCGACTTCGACAACCCACCAACCGCGATAATTCTTGTGGACAAGCGCAAAATCGGGCTTGCGAACGTCGCCGTCAACATCCGATGCGACAGGAGTTTTGAATGGAACCAAGAAATAATCGTCAAATAGCCGCCCTGCTTCTTGTTGGAGTATCTTTTCGAATTCCGCCTCGTAGTGGCCGCGACTGGCAATCTCCTCGAACCATTCGTCGTTGTAGAGAATACGAGCCATCAAGATTCTCCGCACACTTGTTGCCGAGTGCCGGCAACCCATTCAACACGCGCCACATCTTCGAGGCGAACCGCTTCCTTGTAGAGGCGTTCGCTCTCTTGCTTGCTGGCATAGAGCGTATATATAAGCGCCTTGTCTTTCTTCTTCGCAGGCCGGAGAACACGCCCCAAGCGTTGAATCCTCTGGCGTCGGCTGGCGGTTGAACTGGCGATGATCGCAACGGTCGTCTCTGGAACATTCATCCCTTCATCCAGAGCACGGCAGGAGATCAGAACATCGAACACGCCGCGGCGAAAAAGACGAAGGTTATCTCGTCTGACTTCAGGAGGGATTTTTGAATGATAAAGACAAACGCTGTGGTTACGCTTCTTGAGCGTCTTAAAGAGCATTTCAGCAGATCTGACGCGTTCGTGAAATACAATGGCCCGCGCGCCGCGATTGTCCTCGATCAAACGCGCCGCGACCGGGAGCCTCATCGTCGCGCTAGCAGAAACAGCCGCACGCATCTGCAACACACGCTTCAGATGATCTTCCGAGCCGCGGCTATGGTCGGAGCGCATCCGGCTCAGAAGCGTTGCCGCGCGTTTGGTGAGACGGTCGTATTTCTCTTTCTCATGGGGCAGCATCGCCACCTGAACGTTGATCAAATCGAAATGCGTAACAACGCCGTCTTTGTGAGCACTTGTGTATGTGTATTCGAAAATGACCGGCCCGAGGGACGGCACAACGTATTCCTCAAAGCCGCTGTCGTATTCACGCTTCGGCGTAGCCGAAAGGCCCAGCGCCGCCGCGAATTTTCCCTGGATCGCTTTCGCGTTTTCCGGACTTCCGGCACGGTGGCATTCATCGACAATGAGGAAAGTCTTTGGAGTAACGAGTTCCCGAACCTTACGTCGAGCAGTGTTGATCACCAGAACATTGACGGCGCGAGCACGGCGCGCCTTTTCCTGGCTCGAGAAGCAGGCGATATCCTCAGGCGGTACGCAAAACTCTTCCTGGAGGCCGACATGCCATTGGTCAAGCAATGTCATCGTGGGCACCAAGACAATGACTCGCCCGTCAGGATGCCGTTTACGAAACTCGTGCATGCACAGGAATGCGAACACCGTCTTTCCGCCTCCGGTAACGACACTTACGACACCGCGCATGTTGCCAAGCAGCCAATCCTGCAGTGCCTGTTCCTGCCAAGCACGGGCCGCGAGGCGCAACGACCACGGAGACGGCGACGCTGCGTCATCAACAAGGACTGTCATTGAGCTTTGGGAAATCTTCCTTTGGAGCCTTGAACATAGTCTTCGGTTGGTTCGATCGAAAACCAGCGGCGGCCGAGAGCTTCCGCCGCCGCGCCCGTCGTGTTGCTCCCCGCGAAAGGATCGAGAACCAGCATCCCGGGTTCTGTCAGAAATTTGATGAAGAACTCTGCTAGTCCCATAGGCATCCTGGCGGGATGCGGTTGAAGATCGTTAGCACGGCAGTAGTTCAGATAACTGGAGTTAGATTGTGTGTTCGCGAGCGTGATCATGTTCGATGGAATCGCACCGGCGTTGTTTTTCAGGAAGGATTTTTTTCCGATATTATGTTCGGATGGCCGTTTTCCATTGTTATAGCTCCGGCGTACGAGAAGTTTTTCCATCGAATCACTGTATTTCTTGAGGACTTGGCGATTATCGGCGTGAGGCCTATCCGTTGATGCCATCCACCAGAGGTGCGTGTATGAGTCCTTTACGCGAATACGCTCTACGTTAACCCATTGTGCAGGACTAGGCAACCGTGCCGGATTGTGCCACACGAACTGCTGACACAAGAAAAAGTCACCTTTTTTTCGAAATTCCAAGAGGGCTTCGAGGGCTAGGGTAGACATAACAGGCAGCCCGTGCTCCCACGCATTGCCAAGTTCGAGCACAATAGAACCCTTGGGTTTGAGCAATGTCCTGAACAATGATGCAAATCCCACCAGCCACTTAACATATTCCTCACCTTGCTTATTCCCGTACTTTTTTCTCTTGTTGAGAGGAAATGGGGGTGATGTAAAGATGAGGTCAACCTTGTGTTCCAAATCCTTCTTGTACTTGGGCCGCTTAAGAACGTGCTCAGCTTCACCGATAATAGAGCTGCCGAGCGCGGTCTTGAACGCAACAGGCGGGCTATATATCTGGCGGGAGGGGGCGCCGCGAGACGCATTCTGGTTGCCGGAGGTCGACATTCTTATTCGCTGAGGGTTTGGTGACGCGTGGGCAGGCTCTCGTATCCGACGTCGTCTGCGGTACATCGGCAGAACAAATCTTGACCAAGAGCAGTCCAGGTTGGAATCCGATGGTCCACGTCTTCTCGATGTTCATGATACTTGATGTTGCCTGCCGTTTCCCGAGCAAGCTCGCAATTTTCCATCGGTGGGAGCCCCGTGCCTTGGATACCCGCAAACCGGCGTCCGCCCAAGCGAAACCGAAAGCTGCCTTACCTCTCCCAGGGTTCGCCTGCTCCTACGGGACTCCTTGACGCTTGCCATATCGTCGCTCTCCAAGCGATAGAGCGCCGCTGCCTGGTTTCCTCACTGTTGCCGGCGGACGGCGAGGAACGGCCCTCGGGGAGTGGAAACGCCGCGCACCGTTGCCATGACCGCCGCATTGCCGTCGGAGACGACGGTCGGCAGGCGCACGGCGAACTGGTAGAGTCCCGCGCAGCACGGGGCCGCTCCCTTATAGAGCACGTCCCGGGAGGGAACGGCAATGCCGCCGAAGGTAAACGAAACTTCGTTCGCGAGTCCGGCTGCGCCGCCGGGAATCTGACCCGTTGCCAACAGCGGGTCGGTCGCGCCGAAGCCGGTCCCGTACAGCGTGATGACCTCGCCCGGCTCGGCCGGGGTAAGCGTGACGCCGGGAATCAGTCCGGGCGGTCCGACCAGGGCGGGACCGCCGCCGTGCAGCGCCACGACCGGATTGCGGCCTTAGGGGTCGACCGGGAAGTTGAAGAACGCCGGCGAGACGGCGGCAACCGCAACCGTCTGCTCCGGACTGCGCTGCTCGCTGCTCGTCCCGCAGCCGAAGATGACCGTTGCCCGGGACTGCCCCGGCGGCAACTCGCGCGGGACCTGAGCGTTGATCTGATTCTCGGTCACCGTGAACAGTGGCGCGCGCCTGCCGCCGATCTCCAGGCAAGCACCGGCGAGATTGGCGGCAACTCTGCCCGCGGCGTCCAGCACGGGGCTCAGCACGCGCGTTCCTCGCGGCGCGAACCCCTGCCCGTAAACGGAAATCAGGGCGTTTGGGGAGATGCTGCTCACAACGGGGGCGCCGGTAGCCAATACGACGCCGCCCGAGGAGATGCGGGGTTCGCTTGGCGGTGCGTCGATGAACTGCCGGATATGCGGGTAGAACGCCGAAAGGCTGGTGTAACCGGCACGCTGTCCTATCGGGCACGTATTTTCCTCGTTCCTTTCTATGTAGCTGGCCGCTCCAACCAAAACCTTCCCGGAAGCGGTGAAAAGGCCGCTCCCGGAAGAACCGCCCTCGAGGAGACCCCGGGTCCAGGAAACGACAGCGTAAACATCGTCGGAAGTTCCTCCGGAACCCGCGCGAACGGTGCGGCCAAAGGAAATCCTCTTGAAAATGCCGAAGTCTTCGCTCCCCGGATGATGGATGCCGGCAACTTGCAAATCGGGAGACTGAGGTCTCGCGTCCCAGCCCGAGAACCGGACGCCGTCGGGCAAATCGCCTTCGAGTTGCAGCAGCGTCATGTCGCCGTCGGGCTCGTCGAAGCCGCCCAATGTCGCCAGCAGGCGCGCCCCCGCGGTCCTCGGCGCGCTGCGTATATCGGGCGGCTCTCCGTTACAGGTTTGCGTCTGATAAAGCCAGAGCGCGGTCACGCTCCGCGCTGTCTCTCGGGTATTCACGCAATGGGCGGCGGTGAGGAAATAAGGCGTAAGGTCCTCTCGCTGGTTGTTCAGCAGCGTGCCCGAGCAGATACGAGTGCTTCCGTCCCTCTCGTATATAATCAGCGCCACGCTCGACGCGGTTTCCGACCATTCGGGGTAGCAGGTCGCGTCGAGGTGACAGTTCCTAGCCGTCTCCACTTGCGCCGTGAGCGTGCCCTCGGCGACGACGCCCGTGTCGATGAGCGCCAACGAGATGAAGTAGGTTCCGGCTCGGAGCGGCGGGCTGGAAGAGCGGGTAATGACGACTTCCTCGTTGCCGAATGCGCCTGTAGAGGAATAATCCGAGACAACATCTCCCGACCGGATTTCGTTGTCCCGCTCGAAACGGACGTACAAGTCCACGTCCACTAAGCGGTCGGCATTCAAAGTGAAGGTTACGCGGGAGGCGTTGGCCGGGACCTGCAAGCGGAACGAGAAGTCGCCGCGGAAAAGCGTCGGGGCGTCAACCGGCCCCAAGCGGAAGCCGCCGGGCCGGCCGGGCGTGAGCAGGCCGCCGCTGCGGTTGGGCTCCGCTGTCTCCACTTGCGCCGTGAGCGTGCCCGATGCGGTGACGCCCGTGTCGAAGAGCGCGAACGAGACGTAGTAGGTTCCGGCTCGAAGCGGCGGACTGGAGGAGCGTGTAATGACGATTTCCTCGTTGCCGGATTCGTTGCGCGCGGAATAGTCCGAGACAACTCCTCCCCCCTCCCGAAGAGCGTTGTCCTCTCCGAAACGAACAAGCAGGGCCACGTCCACCAAGCCAGCATCCAAAGTGAAGGTTACGCGGGAGGCGTTTTCGGGGACCTCCAAGCGGAACGAGTTATCGCCGGTGAAAAGCGTCGGGCTGTCAACCGGCCCGAAGCGGAAATTGACAGGCTCGCCGGGCGTGAGCGGGACGGCTGCCTTCCTCGGCGGTCCGTCGGACAAGCGCCGCGCCACGACCGATGCGAACTTCGCGTCTGCCCCCCCGGCGCCGGCGGCCGGCGGCTCTGCCGCTTCCCGCACTGCAACGCCGACCAGGGCGGTCCACGGTTTTGCCGCAGGCTGCGCGCCCGCGGCCGGCGCAGGCAGGCGTGCATCGCCCATAAACCCGGGGCCGCCCCAGATATGGCTGACGGCGGCAATCCGAAACGGAACGGCCTCTTCCGCCGCCGCCGTCGGACCGGGCAGATACTCGATCGTCGCGCTGCCGCCGAAAACGATGCCGCTCCAGAAGTCTCCGTCGCCGTACATGCCCCGGCCGCCGTAAGGCCCGGCAACCTGCCCGTCCGCCCCATGGACCCAGACATTCCCCGTGCCCACGTCGAAATCCTGAAAATGAATGCGCAGCGCGCGGGCGGCGGGTGAGGTTATCCGCAGGCGCCAGAGCCGCCCGACAACGGTCGCCTGCCACGCTCCCGCAACAGTCGTTTTGGCTGTCCCGCCGGAAAAGCTCAGCGCCGCCGCACCCTGCGGCAAGGAACGATGGACGCCGACGGGCGTCAGCCCCTCTTGCGGCTGCAAGCGATCCAGATCGTCGGGACCCAATGGCGGCAGGGCAACCGCGGCGGGGGCCGGCAGGCTCAGCCCCAAACTGGGCGGCTGCGCCGCCGCCGCGCGCTCAGCCGACGCCTTCGGCTGCCGCCGTCCCTCGAAAAGCGCCGGCCCGACCGCTTGCCCCCAAGCCGACTGCGCCGACAGCGCCAACGCCGCGAAAAAGAGAATCCGCGGCGGCGCACAGAGAAGATACCGTACGATTCCCAAAGGTTTCAGCGCAAGCCGGTTCATCCGATATCCCTGAAGCCGGCATTATTGCAGATGCCGGTTTCTACTTTTCGATTGATTTTTCTTATTTGTTCGTTCAGGCAGTCGAGCCCTTCGTATTGGCTCTCCCTGCTTTCTTGCCTGCTCTTCTCGAAACCCGACAAGAATGCCGGGCCATTGCGAACATCCGCCCGCGCCGCTTACGCTTCAGCCATCGCCGCCGGGGCGTGCAGGTCTTGCAAGGAGCGGACCCGGGCGGCTTGCTCGCGCCGGGCCGCAATGCCGTTGGCGGCCGCGCGGGCGGCGCTCAGCGTCGTCATGCCGGGCACGCCGTGCTGAATCGCCGCGCTGCGGATCTTCTTTTCGTCCTCGAACGCATGCGGACCCGCCGGCGTGTTGACGATCAGGTCGATCTTGCGGTCGGCGAGCAGGTCGATCGCATTGGGACGGCCTTCGTTCACCTTGAACACGGTCTTGCAGCGCAAACCGGCGGCGCGCAGCGAAGACGCCGTGCCGCGGGTGGCGAAAAGCTCGAAGCCCAACTCGGCGAATTTACGGGCGACCTCGATACCCTGCTCGATCCAGCGGGAATTGACGCTGACGAATACCGCCCCCGCGTCGGGCAACGCCTGTCCGGCGCTCAACTGCGCCTTGGCGAACGCCTCGCCGAACGTCGAGCCGATGCCCATCACCTCGCCGGTCGAACGCATCTCGGGGCCCAGCAGCGGATCGACGCCGGCGAACTTGTTGAAGGGGAACACGGGAGACTTGACGCAGGTCTCGCGCACCGGCAACACGCCTTCCCGCAGGCCGCAATCGGCGAGCTTGCGGCCCATCATCAGCCCGGCGGCAATTTTCGCCAGCGGCACGCCGGTCGCCTTGCTGACAAACGGCACGGTCCGCGAGGCGCGCGGGTTGACCTCGATCACGAAGACCTTGCCGCGGTGGATGGCATACTGCGCGTTCATCAGTCCGATCACGTTCAGCGCCCGGGCCAGCCGCACCGTGTAGTTGCGGATCGTCGCCAGTTGCTCGGCGGCGATCGATTGCGCCGGCAGCACGCAGGAACTGTCGCCGGAATGCACGCCGGCTTCCTCGATGTGCTCCATGATGCCGCCGACTACGACGCGCTCGCCGTCCGACAGCGCGTCGACGTCGACTTCCACGGCGTTCTCGAGGTAGCGGTCGATCAAGATCGGCCGGTCTTGCGAATAGAGCACGGCGTCGCGCATGTACGCCTCGATGGTCGCGGCTTCGTAGGCGATGACCATCGCCCGGCCGCCGAGCACGTAGCTCGGCCGCAAGAGCACGGGATAGCCGATATTCCTCGCGGCTTCGAGCGCGCCCGCAAGAGTCGTCGCAGTCGCGCCTTCCGGCTGCGGAATGTCAAGCTCTTCAAGCAATTTCCCGAACCGGTCGCGGTCTTCCGCCAGGTCGATCGACTCGGGATCGGTGCCGACGATGGGCACGCCGTGCGTCTTCAGCGGAAGCGCCAGGGTCAGCGGCGTCTGTCCGCCGAACTGCACGATGACGCCGTCGGGTTTCTCGGTATCGAAAATGTTGAGCACGTTTTCGAGCGTCAAGGGCTCGAAATACAGCCTGTCGCTCGTGTCGTAGTCCGTCGAGACCGTTTCCGGGTTGCAATTGACCATGATCGACTCGCAACCCATCTCCTGCAGCGCGAACGAGGCGTGGCAGCAGCAGTAGTCGAACTCGATGCCCTGTCCGATGCGGTTCGGGCCGGAACCGAGGATCATCACTTTTTTGCCGTCGCCGGGGTCGGCCTCGCACTCTTCTTCGTAAACCGCATAGAGGTAGGGGGTGAAACTCTCGAATTCCGCCGCGCAGGTATCGACCCGCTTGAACGCCGCCCGGATGCCCAGCTCCTTCCGCCGCTTGCGCACCGCCGTCTCGGTCACTGCCCACAAGCGGGCGAGCCGGTTGTCTGAAAGTCCGTACCGCTTGGCCCGCAACAGATCGGCGGCGGCCACGGTTTCGAGGTCCGCCGCGGCGAGTTGCGCTTGCTCGTCCACAACCGTTTTGACCTGCTCCAGGAACCAACGGTCGATGCGGGTCAACTCCCAGGCTTCCTCGACCGCAAGCCCTTGGGAAAAGGCAAAGCGAAGGTAGTTGAGGCGGTCCGGATTGGGGGTAATCAGGCGTTTCGGAATCAGCTCGGGGTCGTAAACTTCCGCGCCCGACTTCTTGCCGGTTTCGAGCGAGCGGATCGCTTTCCACAGCGCATGCTTGAACGTCGAGCCGATCGCCATGACCTCGCCGATCGACTTCATCTGCACGCCCAGAACCGGCTCCGAGCCGGGGAACTTCTCGAACTGCCACTTGGGCGCCTTGACCACCACGTAGTCGATCGACGGCTCGAAGCAGGCCGGCGTCTTGCGGGTGATATCGTTGGGTATCTCGTCCAGCCGCAGGCCCACGGCTAGCTTGGCGGCGATCTTGGCGATCGGAAAACCGGTAGCCTTCGAGGCCAGCGCCGAACTGCGCGAAACGCGCGGATTCATCTCGATGACGATCATGCGCCCCGTGTCGGGATCGACGGCGAATTGCACGTTCGAGCCGCCGGTATCGACGCCGATCTCCCGCAGGCAGGCGAGCGAGGCGTCGCGCATCGTCTGGTATTCCCGGTCGGTGAGCGTTTGCGCCGGGGCGACGGTGATCGAGTCGCCGGTGTGGACGCCCATGGGGTCGAAATTCTCGATCGAGCAGATGACGATGGCGTTTCCCGCCAGATCGCGCATCACCTCCATCTCGAACTCTTTCCAGCCGAGAACGCTCTCTTCGACCAGCACCTCGCGAACCGGCGAGATATCCAGCCCGCGGCTCAACAGGACGTGCATTTCCTCTGAGTTGTAGGCCAGCCCGCCGCCGGCGCCGCCCAGAGTGAAGCTGGGCCGCAGCACCACGGGATAGCCGACCTGCGCGGCAAACGCGGCGCCGTCCTCCACGTTGTCCACCAGCCGCGAGCGGGGAACGTCGAGGCCGATGCCGGTCATCGCCGCCTTGAACGCCTGGCGGTCCTCGGCTTTCTTGATTGCCGCCAGATTCGCCCCGATCAACTCGACGCCGTACTTTTCGAGAATCCCCGCCTCGGCCAACTCCACCGAAGCATTGAGGCCGGTCTGGCCGCCGACCGTCGATAACAATGCCTGCGGGCGTTCCGCGGCGATAATTCTTTCCAGGTATTCGCTGCTGAGCGGCTCGATGTAGGTGCGCTCGGCCAACTCCGGGTCGGTCATGATCGTCGCCGGATTGGAGTTGACCAGGACCGTCTCGTAACCCTCGTCGCGGAGCGCCTTGCAGGCTTGCGTCCCCGAGTAATCGAACTCGCAAGCCTGACCGATGACGATCGGCCCGGAGCCGATAATCATGATCTTGCGGATGTCGGCGCGCTTGGGCATGAGCTACCTCGTGCGGACGTCCCGGCGGCGCGGCTGGAAGCGGCCCGTCACGCCCTCTCCATCAGGCCGCGGAACTCGGCGAACAGATACCGCGAATCGTGCGGTCCCGGCGCGGCTTCCGGATGGTACTGCACGCAAAACAGCGGGTCCTTGCGGCTGCGGAAACCCTCGACCGTGCGGTCGTTGAGATTCACGTGCGTCAACTCGATCTCCGCGGCGTCGAGCGAATCGGGGTCCAGCGCGAAGCCGTGGTTCTGCGAAGTGATCTCGACCTTGTTCGTCAGCGTGTTCAGCACCGGATGGTTGCAGCCGTGGTGGCCGAACTTCAGCTTGTAAGTCTTGCCGCCGAGCGCCTGCCCGAGCACTTGCAGGCCGAGGCAAATGCCGAAAATCGGCGTCCGGCCGACGAGCTTGCGAATCTCGGCGGTCGGTCCGCGCAAGGGTTGCGGATCGCCCGGCCCGTTGGAAACGAATACCCCGTCAGGCTTCAGCGCCAGCACGTCTGCGGCCGAAGTCCCGGCGGGAACCACCGTAACCCGCGCCCCGAAGGCGGCGAGTCGCCGCAGGATATTGCGCTTGATGCCGAAGTCGTAAGCGGCCACGTGGTATTTGCCCGGCGTTTCGGGCGCCGGAGTCCCCGCCGGCGGGCACGGCTCGACCCCGTCGCTCCATGAGTAGGCTTGCGCGGTCGAGACGCCCGTGGCGAGGTCTTGCCCGGCCATTTTGGGGATTCGGCGCGCCCGCTCGACGAGCTTCCGCGGGTCGCTTTCGCGCGACGAGATCACGCCGCGCAACGAGCCCTGCTCGCGGATATGCCGCACCAGCGCCCGCGTGTCGATCTCGGCGATAATCGGGATGCCGCGCTTGGCGAGAAAGTCGTCGGCGCGTTCGTCGGACCGCCAGTTGCTGGCGACCTGCGAAAATTCCCTGACCACCAGCCCTTCGATGTACGGCTGCGTCGATTCGCTGTCTTCGGCATTCGTCCCGTAGTTGCCGATGTGCGGGTAGGTCAGCACTACGATCTGCCCGCTGTACGACGGATCGGTGAAGATCTCCTGATAGCCGGTCAATCCGGTGTTGAAGACGACTTCGCCCGAGGCTTCCGCGCGGGCGCCGGCGCCCCGCCCCCGAAAATAACGCCCGTCTTCGAGCGCCAGGATAGTTTCGAAACTCATCGACTGCCGGCCCTGCCTACTCCAGCACCCCGAAACGCTCGGGAGGCCAATAGGAGAATACGGCTTTGCCCGTCACGTACTCTTGCGCGACCGTGCCCCAGGTGCGGCTGTCGTTGGATGTATTGCGGTGGTCGCCGAGGACGTAGTATTCGCCGGCGGGGACTACGACCTTGGGGTAGGAGCCGCGGTCGCGGTAGCGCGGCAGCACGTACGGCTCGCGGTAGGCCGCTCCGTTGAGATACACTTCGCCGCCGACAATTTCAACCGCGTCGCCCGGCAAGCCGACCACGCGCTTGATGTACGACTTCGAAGGGTCGATCGGGAACCTGAAAACCACCACGTCGCCGCGGTCGATGGCGTCGAAGTTGTAGAGAAACTTGTTGACGAAGATGCGTTCCTTATCCGCCAGGTGAGGCAACATGCTGGTGCCTTCCACCTTGACCGGCTGGTACAGGAAGACGATGACGACCGCGGCGATCGCGAGCGAAACGAAGATATCGCGCAGCCAGGCCTGCAAGTCGCGCCAGAACGGGCGGCGCGCCGCGCGCCGGGAGGCGTCAGGCGGCGCAAGCGGCTCGGAGGCGGCGTCATGCGCGGACGCCGGATCCGGTTCACGGCTCGAAACAGGCTCCATTTACGGCTTCGACAAAAGGCGGCGCGCGGCGGCCCTCTCAGTATTTGTAACACGCAGCCGACAACCGCGACAAGCTTGAGACCCCGCCGGACGCAAGCGTTTCGCTACACTGATCCCCGGAGGCTTTTATGCAAGAGATGACGCGCCGCCAATTGGGCAAGACCGCCGCTCTGGCCGGAGCGCTGCAAGCGAGCTCCGCGCTGCGGGCCGCATCGGGGCTGGAAATGCGCTTGCTGGGCAAGACCGGCATGAAGGTTTCCGTGCTGGGTATCGGCACGGCGCCGCTCGGAGCTCCCAACGTGAGCGGGAAAGAGGCGCATCGCGTCGTCGATGCCGCGATCGACCACGGCATCAACTACCTCGACACCGCTCCGATCTACCGTCAGGCGGAACGCCGCCTCGGTCCCGCGTTGAAGGGCAAGCGCAGCAAGTTCGTGCTGGTCACCAAAGTCGAGGCGACCTCGAGCCAGGATGCTATCTGGCAGGTGCGCGAAAGCTTGCAGAAATGTCAGACCGACTACTTCGACCTCGTCCACGTTCACAACGTCGGGCGCACCGACCGTTTCCCCAGCCTCGATATCCTGCTGGGCGAAGACGGCGCCTTGGCGGGTCTCGAGAAGCTCAAAACAGACGGCGCGGTGCGCCATATCGGCATGACCTGCCACCTGCGCCCCAAGCGCGCCCTGCCCGTGATGCGTTCCGGCCGCGTCGAGGCCGTCATGTCGGCCGTGAACTACATCGACCGCCACATCTACAACTTCGAGGAGACCGTGTTCGCCGAAGCCGCCGAGCGCGGCATGGGCATCGTGGCGATGAAGATATTGGGCGGCGCCAAGGGCGACGGCGCGATTCTGTCAGACCCGCGGCACTACGAGCGCGCCGTGCGCTACGCCCTGGGCATTCCCGGCCTGTCCGTAGCGATCATGGGCATGAAATCGGTTGCCGAGTTGGAGCAAGCCGTTGCAACCGTAAAGGCGTACCAACCGCTCGGGCCGCAGGAGCTTTCCGAAGCCCTCGCCGACGGCAAGTCGATGGCCGCCGATCTCGGCGAGCACCGCGGCCCGGCGGTTTAGCGCGCGAGCCGCAAGGAGTCCGGCCAAAGACCGGCCGCGGCTGCGGGACTGCGACAAGTCGATGACCGGCGAAGGCCGCTGAAAAAATCGGGAATACGCCGCGGGCGGCGCCGCTCATTCGACGGCTATCGTGACGCCGGATTGGCTGCTGCCGCCGCCTATGGCGACGAGCACCTCCGCCGCAGCGGACGGCGCGATCCCTGCGGGAACTTCCACTACCACCATGTCCACCGCCGCCAGCGTCGGCGCCAAGCCCGAAAACAGCACGCCGTCCGCAGCGACCGCCACGCCGCCGATGCTTACCCGCGGGCGCTCCGTCGTATGCCGCAGCACTACGTTCGACCCGTCCGCCAGACAGACGCCCGCCGGCGCGCACGAGTTCTCCCCGTCGGCCACCGGCGGCTCCACCGCCCCCAGCCCCGTCGCGTAAATCTCCAGCACGTCTCCCGCCCGCGCCGGACGGCTGCCCTCGCCCGCGCCCCGCGGAGCGGCCAGCGCCGTCGTACCGGCGAACAACACGATCGCCTGGCCGCTGCCGGCGCCCGACGCCGTGAACACGCCCGGCCCGTGCGGCCCCACCCAGAACCGCCGCGGATAGCTGCTCTTGCCCCCCGCCTCCACGACCACCTCCGCCACGGTCGCGCCGCCCGCTTCCAAAGCCTCCCGACCCAACGCCCGGGGCAACTGCGCCTCGATGCGCTGCGGCTCTACCGCAAACAGCGGCGCCTCCAGACCGTCGAACAGCACGCGCACTCCCTCCAGGCTCGTCGGCAGCGGAAAATCAGCGGCCGCAAGCCGTTCGCCCGCGAGGAAGTTCACCCCCTGCACCACCACCAGCGATCCCGGCGTCAACGCCAGCGCCGGCGGCCCGAACAGCCCCGCCTCGCCGTAGGCGCTCATCCGCGCCGCGTTGAGCACCCCCCCGCTCTCGGTCACGTCCGGGCCCGTCGGCGGCGCCACCTCCAACACGATGCGCACCCGCGACACGCTCCCCCCGGAACGGATATACACATAGCCGCGGTGCGTTCCCGGACGCAGCCCCAGAGGATTCACCGTAACCCGCAGCGTTACCGTCTCGCCCGCAGCCAAGCGCCCCTTCCACGATGCGCTCCCGCTACTGCGCGAGACCTCGATCCAGCGCGCGCTGGTCAGCACCTCGAACTCCGCCGCCTCGCCTTCGGCGCGCAGCGTGAGCGGCTGCGACATCGGCGCGGACGGGTCGGCGCCCGCCGCCGGCGCGAACGTCAACTCGGAAACGCCCACCGGCTTCACCGTCGGCTCCGGCTCGCGGGGCGGCGCGACCGGTCCGGGAACGGAATCCGCTGCGCCGCACGCCCCGGGCGCGCTGCCCGCCGGCGCCGGGCCGATCTTGCGGATACGGTTGTTGTCCCCATCGGCGATGTACACATTGCCCGAGCCGTCCACCGCCACGCCATAGGGGCTGCTGAGCTGCGCCGTCGTTGCCCTGCATCCGTCCCCGTTGTAGCCGGGAGTCCCGGTTCCCGCCACCGTAGAGATGTTGCCCGAGGCGTCCACCTTGCGGATGCGCTCGTTGAGTAGATCGGTGATGTAAATGTTGCCCGAGCCGTCCACCGCCACGCCAATGGGGGCGTTGAGCCACGCCGCCGTCGCCGCGCCGCCGTCCCCGTTGTAGCCGCTTATTCTGCTCTCGGTTCCCGCCACCCTGGAGATCGTCCACGGCGTCGCCGAGGTGTCCACCTTGCGGACGCGGTGGTTGTTGTACTCGGCGATGTAGATGTTGTTATCGCTGTCCACCGCCACGCCATAGGGGGCGTCGAGCTTCGCCGACGTCGCCGCGCCGCCGTCCCCGCTTGAGCCCTTGGTCCCGTCGCCCACCACCGTGGTGATCATTCCCGCAGTGTCCACCTTGCGGATGCGGTTGTTGCTGGTATCGGCGATGTAGAGATTGCCGGCGCTGTCCACCGCCACGCCTCGGGGGGAGCTGAGCTGCGCCGACGTCGCCGGGCCGTTGTCCCCTAATGCTGATCCTCCTCCCGCCACCGTGGAGATGAAGCCCGTGGAAGCAGTCACCTTGCGGATGCGGTTGTTCCTCCCAT
This sequence comes from uncultured Bryobacterales bacterium, assembly GCA_958295955.1. Taxonomy (GTDB): domain Bacteria; phylum Acidobacteriota; class Terriglobia; order Bryobacterales; family UBA6623; genus CATQHP01. Next base: position 1,873,864 of record OY282420.1, read on the forward strand.
CGGCGATGTAGAGATTGTTGTCGCTGTCCAGCGCCAGGCCATAGGGGGTGCTGAGTTGGGCCAACGTCGCCGCGGCCCCGTCCCCGCCGGCGCCGTGCGCGCCGCTGCCCGCCACCGTGGTGATGACGCCCGTTGTCGCATCCACCTTGCGGACGCGATTGTTGCCGGCGTCGGAGAGGTACAGATTGTCGTTGCTATCCACTGCCACGCCATAGGGGATGTTGAGTTGAGCCGCCGTCGCCGCGCCGCCGTCCCCGCTTGGGTCGGATTTCAATCTTCCCGCGAAGGTGGAGATGTTGCCCGAGGTGTCCACCTTGCGGACGCGGCCGTTCAAAGTATCGGCGATGTAGAGGTTGCCGCTGCTGTCCACCGCCACGCTGCCCTGGGGGTAGTACATCGTCGCCGCCGTCGCCAAGCCTCCGTCCCCGCTGTCGCCGGGAGTCCCCGAGCTGCCCGCCACCGTGGAGATGACGCCCGTGGAAGCAGTCACCTTGCGGATGCGATTGTTGAGAGTATCGGCGATGTAGATGTTGTTCGAGCTGTCCACCGCCACGCCAAAAGGGAATCTGAGCGTCGCCGCCGTCGCCTGGCCGCCGTCCCCGGTGTAGCTGTGCGCCCCGGTTCCCGCCGCCAGGGAGATCATGCCCGTGGAAACAGTCACCTTGAAGACGCGGCTTTGTTGCATGGCGATGTAGATGTTGCCGGCGCTGTCCACCGCCACGCCGGTGAGGATTCCGATATTCGCCGACGTCGCCGCGCCGCCGGTGGCGTAGGCGCCCGTCCCGCCTCCCGCCACCGTGGAGATGACGCCCGTGGAAACAGTCACCTTGCGGACGCGCTTGTTGATTCGATCGGCGATGTAAATGTTGCCGTCGCCGTCCAGCGCCACGTCCCAGGGGGTGTTGAGTTGCGCCTCCGTCGCCGGGCCGCCGTCCCCGCCGTAGCCGCTCGTCCCGTCGCCCGCCACCGTGGTGATGACGCCCGTGGAAGCAGTCACCTTGCGGACGCGCTGGTTGTTGACATCGGCGATGTAGATGTTGCCGTCGCCGTCCACCGCCACGCCCCGGGGGGCGTTGAGCTGCGCCGACGTCGCCGGGCCGCCGTCCCCGCCGTAACCGGAAGCCCCGTCGCCCGCCACCGTGGTGATGTTGCCCGTTGTCGCGTCCACCCTGCGGATGCGGTGGTTGTTGGCATCGGCGATGTAGATGTTGTTATCGCTGTCCACCGCCACGCTTGCGGGGGAACTCAGTTGCGCCGCGGTCGCCGCGCCGCCGTCGGCTACGTCCGAGTTTCCCGCGACCGTTTCGATAATCCAGTCGGTTTGCGCCCAAGCGGGGGCGGCCGCCGCCAGAACGGCGGCGATCGTTAGTAAAGAACAGCGAGCGGCGAGCGCGTGAAGCACACGAGCGCCGCGCCTGCGCTTGTCCTTATCTGACGACTGACGACTGACGACTGACGACTGACGACTGACGACTGACGACTGACGACTGACGACTGACGACTGACGACTGACGACTGACGACTGACGACTGACGACTGACGACTGACGGACTGACCTTTTTTCATCGTACAACCTTTTGCTCCCATGCTGCAATAAGAACCCATCTTACCGCTTCGGTCCGTCAAGAGCAAATTTACGGAAGACAAGCATGCGCGCCGCCGGCCTCAAGCGGGTATCCGGGGCGTTCCGCCGGGGGCGGGCGGGCGTTCTGCTAGGCTCGAAGGGTTGGATGGCCAGGGAAGGGGAATCCGCCATGCCCGCTCCGCTGCAGGCCGGCGCAGACGTCATCGATCGCCGGCAGGTCATGCGGGCCTACCGCGCGAACCGAGCCCGGACGCAGGCGCTCTTCGAGATGCTCGCGCCGGACGCCTATTATGAGCGCCCGATCCCGCTCAGGCATCCCGTGGTGTTCTACGACGGCCACATGCCCGCGTTCGCCGTCAATACCTTGCTCAAGAAGGGGCTGGGGCATGCGGGGGTCGACGACGGTCTCGATGCGCTGTTCGAGCGCGGCATCGATCCGGCCGACCGGGCGGCCGCCGCGGCGGCGGACAGGGGGGCATGGCCGGCGCGCGACGTTGTCCGCCGTTATGCGCAGCGGGCCGACGAAGCCATCCTGACGGCGCTCGCATCCGCCGACATCGAGAGCGGCCGGAACGCCGTGCTGCGCCGCGGGCAAGGGGTCTTCACGATACTCGAGCACGAGGCGATGCATCACGAGACGCTGCTCTACATGTGGCGCCGGCTCGCCCCGGAGCGGAAGAAGCGCCCGCGGGGATACGCGCCGGCCGGCGTGACCGCGGCGGCGCCGGCGGCGCGGGCGCCGGTGGCGATCCCCGCGGGAGAGGCCGTGCTCGGCGCCCAAGTCGAAGACATCCCGTTCGGTTGGGACAACGAATTCCCGGCCCACGTCGTCCACGTTCCCGCGTTCGCGATCGACGTCCACAACGTCACGAACGCCGCGTTCCTCGCGTTCGTCGAGGCCGGAGGCTATGAAAACGCCGCCTTGTGGACTGCCGCGGCGTGGCGCCGCAAGAACGAGGCCGGCCGCTCGCATCCGCTGTTCTGGGAACGGACGGAAGGCCGCTGGTTCTGGCGCGGGATGTTCGAGCGCGTGCCGCTGCCCCCCGCGTGGCCGGTTTACGCGACGCACGACGAAGCGGACGCCTTTGCGCGTTGGAAGGGCATGCGGCTGCCGACCGAGGCCGAATATCAGCGGGCGGCTTTCGGCGCGCCGGACGGGTCGCAGCGGGCGTATCCCTGGGGCGATGCGCAGCCCGACGAGACGAGGGGAAACTTCGACTTCCGCCGCTGGGAGCCGGCGCCCGTAGGGTCGTATCCCGGCGGCGCCTGCGCGTGGGGCGTCCACGACCTCATGGGCAACGGCTGGGAGTGGACGTCCACGCCGTTCGACGGCTTTGCGGGTTTCGAGGCCATGGCTGCTTATCCGCAGTACTCCGCGGATTTTTTCGACGGCGAGCATTACGTCGTCAAGGGAGCGTCGCCGGCGACCGCGCGCCCGCTGCTGCGCCGCAGTTTCCGCAACTGGTTCCGGCCGCACTATCCGTATGCGTACGCGGCGTTCCGCTGCGCCGGAGATGCGCGGTAGCGCGGCGGAAGCGGCCGGCGGCCTGGCCCGCGACGCAGCCGCGGGACTCACGGCCAAGCCGAAGCGGCTGCCGGCGAAGTACCTCTACGACGCGCTGGGGTCGCAGCTTTTCGAGGCGATTTGCGAGCTTCCCTGGTATCCGATCACGCGCGCCGAACGCGCCCTGCTGGCCCGCGAGCGCGACGCCATCCTGGCGCGGCTCGATACGCCGGCGACGCTGATCGAGCTCGGCGGCGGCAATGGGGAGAAGCCGGCGATTCTGGTCGAGGGGTTGGCTGCGCAGCGCCGCGCGGCAACGGTGCATCTCATCGACATTTCGGAGACGGCGCTCGAGCGGGCGCGCAGCGCCGCGGCGCGCTATCCGTCGGTGATCGTGCGCGGGCATCGGGGAACGTACGCCGCCGGCCTGCGCGCCGCCGCCGCCGAGCTCGACCCGCAGCGGTCGGCGATGGCGCTGTTTCTCGGGTCCAACATCGGCAACCTCGATGCGCACGAGTCGCGCCGCTTTCTCGCCGAAATCGCCGGCGCGCTGCGCCCGGGCGACTCGCTGCTGCTCGGGGCCGACCTGGTCAAGCCGGAGCGCGATCTGCTGCTCGCCTACGACGACCCGCTGGGGGTGACGGCGGCGTTCAACCGCAATCTGCTGGTGCGTCTGAACCGCGAGCTCGCTGCGGATTTCGCGGTCGAGCGGTTCCGGCACCGCGTCGTCTGGAACGCCGCGGCATCGCGGGTGGAGTCGTACCTGGTCAGCCAAGCCGAGCAGACGGTGCGCCTCGCCGCGGCCGGCGGCTGCAGCATCCGCTTCGCGGAGGGCGAGGCGATCTGGACCGAAAGCTCGTACAAATACAAACCGGAGGAGGTCGCGGCCCTGGCGGAGAGCGCCGGATTCACGCTCAGCGCGCAGTGGATCGAAGCGGACGCGGCGTTCGCCCTGACGCTCTTCGACGCGCCGTAAGCGCCGCTCAAGGAGCTCGTTGCCGGCCGGCCCGCGGAAATGGCGGAGGAAGAGGGATTCGAACCCTCGGGACTCTTGCAAGCCCAACGGTTTTCAAGACCGCCGCCTTCAACCACTCGGCCATTCCTCCACTGCCGCCGCGCAGTCGCTGCTCTACCGTTTTAGTGTAACTTCAGAGCCATGAGCGGAAGACTCGCGGGCAAGGTCGCGCTGATTACCGGCGCCGGCGGCGGGATAGGGTCGCGCACGGCCCGGCGCTTTGCCGCAGAGGGCGCCGCGGTCGTGGTCAACGATATCTCCGCGCCCAAGGCGGAGGAGGCGGCGCGCGCGATCCGGGCGCAGGGGGGCGCCGCAGCCGCGCACGTTGCGGATGTTTGCTCGTCGGCCGAGGTGGCGGCGATGGTTGCCCGCGCCGTCGAGACCTTCGGCGGCCTGGACATCCTGGTGAACAACGCTTTCGCCAAATTCGACGACACGACGATCACGGCGCTCGACGAGGATTCGTGGGCGCGCACGATCGACGTCTGCCTCAAGGGACCGTTCCTTTGCACGAAGCACGCAATCCCGGCGATGCAGCAGCGCGGCGGGGGCAGCATCGTCTCGATTTCGAGCGTCAACGCGCTGAGAACCGTCGGCGATACCGCCTACACGGCGGCCAAGGGCGGGCTGATCGCCATGATGCGGCTGGTCGCCGGCGAGTACGGCGGGGCGAATATCCGCTCGAACGTCATCTGCCCCGGAACGATCGCCACGGAAGCCTCGCTGAGCCATTGGCGAAAATTCCCCGCCGGGTTCGCGGAGTTGATGAAAATGTACCCTCTGGGGCGCATCGGCGACGCGGACGACGTGGCCGGCTGCGCGCTCTTTCTGGCTTCGGACGAGTCCCGCTGGATCACCGGCACGGTGCAGATAGTGGACGGCGGATTGACGGCCGGGAACAAGCTCGAATTCGAGTAGGCCGCGGTCTGCTAGACTCCGGGAGCATGCCGCTGCTTCGTTTCTGCGTCGTTCCCTTGTTGCTGCTCTGGGCGTCCTGTTCGAGCGGTTCCCCCGAGGCGGGCTTGGGCCGCGGCGCGGCGGCGTCCGCGCGGTCGAACGCCGCGCTGATCGAAGCCGCATTCCGCGGGGACGCCGACAGCGTCGAGGCGCTGCTGGCCGAAGCCGATATCGACGCGGTGGACGAGGGCGGGCGGACGGCGCTGATGATGGCGGCCTACGACGGCCACGCGAGCACCGTCCGGCTGCTGTGCGAGAAAAAGGCCGATCTGAACATGCAGGACATCAATCGGCGGACGGCGCTGATGTTCGCCGCGTCCGGGCCGAATGCGGCCGCCGTGGAAATCCTGCTGGCGCACGGCGCCGAGGTCAACGTCGCCGACGGCGAAGAGGGGTGGACGGCGCTGATGTTCGCGGCCGCCGAGGGCCACGCCGATATCGTCCGCCTGCTGCTCGACCGCGGGGCGTCGCCGGAGATCAGCGATATCGACGGCGAGACCGCGCTGACGTTCGCCGCCCAGAACGGGCACGCGGCCGTCGTCGCGCTGCTCGAACGCCGCTAAGCCGCCGCCGCGGCTTGCCTTGCCGGACGCTATCCGCCTATCCGGCGGCCTTGCGGTGGACCGCCATGATCGTCATGTCGTCGCCTTGCGGCGCGTCCTGGCAGAATCGCCCCACCTGCGCGGTAATGGTTTCGATCAGCTTCGCCGGCGGGAGTCCCCGGTGCGCGGCGGCAAGCTCATGCAGGCATTCCTCGCCGAATTCCTCGAATTGGAGGTTCATCGCTTCGCTGTAGCCGTCGCTGTAAACCAGCAGCGTGTCGCCGGGGCTCATGCTCACTTGCGCGCGGCGGTAGGGGAACTGCGGCATGACGCCGAGCACGGGGCCGCCGACTTCGAGCAGCATCGGCCCGCGCTCGGCGGAGACCAGGATCGGGGGATTATGCCCGGCATTGCTGTAATCCAGAGTGTTGGTTGCGACATCGAGCACGGCGTAGAACATGGTCACGAACTTGTCCGCGTCGGTGCTCTCGTAGAGCATGCGGTTCGAGTGTTCGACGCATTTGCCGGCATCCGGCGCCAAACGGCTCTGGCCGCGGATGGTCGCCTGCACGTTGGCCATCAGCAGAGAGGCCGTAATGCCCTTGCCGGAAACGTCGGCCAGGCAGAATCCCCAGCGCCCGCCGCCGAGCTCCAGAAAATCGAAATAGTCGCCGCCTACGCGCAACGCGGGCTGCGATTGTCCGGCAACTTCGTAGCCGGCGATCTCCGGCGGCGTCTTGGGCAGCAGCCGCATCTGAATCTCGCGCGCCAGTTGCAGCTCTTTCTGCAGATTCGCCAGCGCTTTCTCTTCTTCGGCAAGCCGCGCATTTTCGACGACCTGCGCCGATTGCGCGGCGATGATGCTCAGCAAGCGCCGGTCGCCCGCGTTGAAGACCGCGCCGTCTTTCTTGTTGAACACGTTGAGCACGCCGATCATGCGCCCCTTCAAGCGCAGCGGGACGCAGAGCAGCGATTGAATCTTGCGCGCCTCTTGGGGAACCCGAAACCGTCCGTCCGTTGCAAAATCGTTGACGATCAGCGGCTCCTGGTTTTTGAGCATCCAGCCGGTGATTTGATCGCCGAGGCGGTAGGGAATGACCTCGACCTCGGTATGCGCCTTGCGCACCATCGTCTTCAGCGCGGCGCCTTCGGCCTGGTTGTTGAACAGCAGCGCCGCGCCCTGCTCGACGTTGAGATGCTTGACGCACTTCTGGACGATCAGGTCGACGATGCGGTCGAGCGAGGAAGTGGACGAGACGGCAGAGGCGACCTCGTTGAGTATCGAGAGCTCTTCGACGGCGCTCTTGAGCCGCGCGTTTTCCGCTTCGAGGCGCTTGATGCGAAGTTCAGCGTCCATTGCCGGAGCCGGGATTCAGGCAGGCCGCGAGAACCCGCTACAACCATGCTAGTTGTTTCGCCGCTCCGGCGGCGCGCCGCAGATCGGTTTTCCGCTCATGCCGCCGGCCGCGGCCACTTGAATTGCGACGGCATGCCGTTTGGTTTGCGACGTTGCGCCACCTGCATTGCGCTGCCGCGCCGGCGCCCGCGCGGCGGAGTGGAAAGCGGAGGGCCTAAAATAGAGGGTTGCAGTCGAAAGAATACCTCCACGAGCTTTTCGGACTCGACGGTCAAGTTGCGGTTGTGATCGGCGGTACCGGCGTCTTGGGCGGGGCGCTTTGCACGGGCATTGCGCAGGCCGGCGCCCACGTAGTCGTTGCGGGCCGCTCCGCGGAACGCGGCAGGGAGCGCGCCGCGGCCATCGCGGCGCGCGGCGGGTCGGCCGCGTTCGCCGCCGTGGACGTGACCTTGCGCGAGTCGATGACCGCGCTCAAGGACGCCGTCCTGGCGCAGCACGGCCGCGTGGAAATGCTGGTCAATTGCGCGGGAGTCAACTCGGCCGTTCCCTACGCCGAGATCAGCGACGACGATTGGCAAAGAGTCATCGACACCAACCTGCGGGCGACCCATCTGGGCTGTCAGATTTTCGCGCCGGTCATGGCCGCGCAGAAGCAGGGCGGGGCGATTCTGAACATCGGCAGCGTGACCGCGCACTTGCCGCTTTCCCGCGTCTTTGCCTATTCCGCATCGAAGGCCGCGGTCAACAACCTCAGCAAAAACGTCGGCCGCGAGTACGCGGCGCAAGGCGTGCGCGTCAATGCGCTCAATCCGGGGTTCTTTCCGGCCGAGCAGAACAGAAAAATCCTCCAGCCCGAGCGCGTGCGCAAAATCATGGAGCAGACGCCCATGCGGCGTTTCGGCGAGCCGCGCGAGTTGGTGGGCGCCGCGCTGCTGTTGCTGTCGGGCGCCGCCGGAAGCTTCGTCACTTGCAGCGAGGTTTTCGTCGACGGCGGCTTCACGGGCATGCGCTTTTAGTTGCGTCCTCCGCCTGACGCGGCGGGGAGCCGCCGGCCGCGTCCCTAGAATGGAAGGTTCATGGAGCGCGAGATTCAACCCGCGAGACGAGTCGCCGGAACCATCTCCTTGCCCGGAGACAAATCGATTTCGCACCGCTATGCGCTGCTGGCCGCGCTTGCCGAGGGGCGCAGCACGATCGCCAATTACTCTAGCGGCGCCGACTGCGCCTCGACTCTGGGCTGCCTTGGGGCGCTGGGCGTGCGCTACAGGCGCGACGGCGCGGCGGTCACGATCGACGGCGGCGGCCTCGAGGGACTGCGGCCGGCGGCGGCGGCGCTCGATGCCGGCAATTCGGGAACGACCATGCGGCTGCTGTCGGGCATTCTCGCCGGACAGCCTTTCGAGACGGCCATCGGCGGCGATGCGTCCCTGTCGCGGCGGCCGATGCAGCGCATCATCCGTCCGCTGGAGCGGATGGGCGCCACGATCCGCGCCCGCGAGGGGGGGCTCCCGCCGCTGGTCGTGCGCGGCGGGGCGCTGCGGCCGATCCGCTACGAGTTGCCGGTGGCGAGCGCGCAAGTCAAGACGGCGGTGCTGTTCGCGGGCCTGTTCGCCGACGGCGTAACGACCGCGGTCGAGCCCGCGCCGACGCGCAACCATTCCGAAATCGCGCTGCGGCAATTCGGCGCCGCGGTGACGGTTGAGGGGAACGCCGTTGCGGTGAGCGGCAAGCCGCGGCTGCAGGCGCAGACGCTGCGCGCGCCTGCCGATCTCTCGTCGGCTGCGTTTTTTCTTGCCGCCGCTCTTATGCTGCCCGAATCGGACCTGCGCATCGAGGGCGTCGGGCTCAATCCGACGCGCACCGCCGTGCTCGACGTTCTGCAACGGATGGGCGGCCGCATCACGACCCGCTGCAAGGCGGCCGCGGGGGAGGCGAGCGGCTCTCTCGCGGTGCAGGGCGGCGGGCGGCTGCTCGGCGGCGAGATCGCGGGCGAGATCACGGCCGCGACGATCGACGAATTGCCGCTGCTGGCGGTATTGGGGGCGGTTTCCCGCGAGGGACTCGGCATCCGCGACGCGGCCGAGTTGCGCGTCAAGGAAAGCGACCGCATCGCGGCGACGGCCGAGAACCTGCGCCGCATGGGCGTGCGGGTGACGACCTCCGCCGACGGCATGGACATTGCGGGCAACAGCAGGCTGCGGGGCGCCGCGCTGGACTCGTTCGGCGACCACCGCATCGCCATGGCCTTCACGGTTGCCGCGCTCGCCGCCGAGGGGCCGTCGCGCATGGCCAACGCCGAGGCGGCTGCGGTATCGTTCCCCGAGTTTTACGGCTTGCTCGACCGCTTGACGGCGTGACGGCTTCCGCCGCGCGGTGGTATAGTCAGTCACGGCCGCCGCAAGGGGCCGTCGTCATGCGCCGTCGATTCCTGCTTGTTTTTCTGCTTGCAGCCTACCCGCTGTCCGCTGCTTCCGGCGCGGTCCCGCGCGCCGCCCCCGAGTCGGTCGGCATGTCTTCCGAGCGGCTGGGCCGCATCGAAACCTGGCTGCAAGGCATGGTCGCCGACGGGCAGGCGGCCGGCTTCGTCACCCTCGTCGCCCGCAGGGGCAAGGTCGTCCACCACCTGGCGACCGGCAAGCGCGGCATGAGCGTGAACGAGGCGATGCCTCTCGACGCCATTTTCGATATCGCTTCGATGACCAAGCCGCTGACGGCCGTTGCCGCGCTGCTGTTGTTCGAAGCAGGCCGCATCACGCTGGACGAGCCCGTTGCCGAGCGCCTGCCGGAGTTCAAGGAACGCATGGCGCCGACGGATGCCGGCAAGCTCGCGCCCGCGGAGCGGGAGATGACCGTCCGCCACTTGTTTACGCATACGTCGGGAGTGCGCGACCCGCGAAGCCGCGCCGAAACCTACGCCTTCCCGACGATGGACGCTTACATGAAAGACTTCGCGAGGCTGCCGCTGCAAGCGCAGCCGGGCGCGAAGTGGATTTACGGCGATTCCCTCGACGTGCTCGGCTATCTGGTCGAGCGCGTATCCAAACAAAGGCTCGACCGCTTCCTGCAGCAGCGCGTGCTCGACCCGCTGGGCATGACCGACACGCATTATTGGCCTCCCGCGGCCAAGCAGCGCCGCCGGGCCCTGCTCGTGGTGGACGGCAAAGACGACCCGCAGCGCCTCTCGCGCGAACCCGCCGCGGCCGCCGAGGCGCAAACGTTCATCGCCGGCGCAAGCGGCCTGCACACGACCGCGGCCGACTACTGGCGGTTCTGCCAAATGCTGCTCAACGGCGGCGAGCTCGACGGAAAACGCCTGCTGGGGCCGCGGACCGTGAGCTTGATCGCGGAGAACCATCTCGAGCAAGGAACCCCGTACGCGCCCGGCCTGGGCTTCGGCCTGGGCGTCGCCGTCGTCCTCGACCGGGCCAAGACCGCTTCGCCTTATTCCGTCGGCTCGTACTACTGGGGCGGGTCGCAAGGCACTCTGTTCTGGATCGACCCCGCCGAGGAATTGATCGGCGTGCTGATGACGCAAGCGCGCCCGGCCGGCCGGCTGAAGCTGCGGCAGAAATTCGCCGCCCTGGCTTACTCCGCGATTATCGACTGACGGCGGAACGGGAAACCGCGCCGGCGCGGAGGATCAGTCCTCGGAGACAACCGCGGTCTTGGCGGCCGCGAGGTTGCCCTGGCTGTCGCGGACTCTCACCGCCGCGGCATGCGTCCCCGTCTCGGCCGGGCCTGCGTCGAAGTCGAAGTCGAGCGCGGACGCATCGTAGAGGCCGTTCACGGGGGCGAGCAATTGCCAATCGCCGCCGTTCAGCGAGTACTCCGCCGCGGCGATTTTCGATGCCGCGTCTTTCGCGCTGAAGGCGATCCGCAGGCGCCCGTCCGCGACCGCCGCGGCGAATTGCGTTACGACCGGGGCGGAATTGTCAATCAGGAAAGGCTCGCTGATCTTCGCGCCGCTCAGGGCCTCGGGTCCCGGGTTGGAGAGCGCGTCGCTGACCGTGACGCGGGCCCGGTACCAGCCGTCGGCGAAGGAGGTGGAGTCCCAACTGTGATAGGGGAACTCGATTTTTTCGTCGATGGGCAGCCAGGTCGTTTCTCCTTCGCCTTGAATTTCGAGACGGGCCCGGAGCTTGTCGTTGTTGGCGTCCTCGGCCTTCCAGCGGACGCCGATGTAGCCCCGCGCGGGCGTCATGGGTTGCGGCGGTTGGCGGCTCGTCGGGGCGGGGCGGCCGCCGCTCGGGGCGGCGCCCAGAGGCGGCAGCGTGATGTTCGCCGGCCTCGCGTTCGCAGAGCGGGTCGGAAAACGGTAGTGGGGCGGCGCGGCCTCCACCGCCGTGACTCGCGGCGCGCTGTTTTTGGGTTGGTAATAGAGCGTGGCGGAGCGCAATTCGGGCGGGGCGCCGTCTTTGGCGCGGAGGACGGCTTTCCATTGCACGAAACGCGCTCCCGGAACGCCGCTGACCCCGCCCTCGGGGCCGGGCGCGGCGCGCCATGACGACCAATTGCGCTCGGGGGATTTCAGATTGCCGCTGCGGACGTAGAGCGCAATCTCTCCGGCGCCTTTCCATTCGATCCGGCCGAATCGAGAGAAGCCGCCCGCGTCGTGGACGTCGGATTCGAAGACGCCCTCGTCCGCAAGCTCCGGGCCGACGGCAAAAACCGCCCCGGCGTTGCTGGAGGCGGCGACGAGGCGCCCGTTGGACGAGGCGAGAGCGGTGATCTGCCGCGCATCGCGCGTGGTCAGGATCGTCGAGAGCGTGTCGCTGTCGATGCGCATGAGCCGTCCCGCGTCGCCGGTTCCCGCCACGAGGCGGCCCGCGGCGTCCAGGCCCAGGGCGTAAACGATGGTTTGCGGCGAGTCCCAGATTTTCCGCGGTTCGCCGTCGGGCGCGATGGCGTAGATACTGCTGCCGCCGACGACGCGCGCGAGCAGGGCCGCGGGATCTGCGCGCGTCGATTGGATCACGGACGTTTGCTGCCGGACGGCGCCCGCCGGGGTTTGGGTCGGCGGCGGCGCCTGGCGCACGGTCGGCGCGCTGCGCGTCGTTCTGCGTCCCGCCGGCGCGCGGTCGCCTACGCCGGCTGCATAGACGATGCCGTCTCGACCGCGAACGATGGCGGTGATCTCGGCGCGCGGGGACTGATACAACACGAACCCTTGGGGCGGCGCTGCGCCGCGGTCCACGATGCGCATCAGCAGTCCGCCGGGGTCCGTGCCGGCGATCAGGTTGTCGTCTTCGTCGATCGCCAGCGAGCGGACATGCGTTTCGCCGGTCTCGAAATACGGTCCGCCCGCGCCGTCGGTGGAGATGCGGTGGATTTCGCCGCGGTCGCCGGTCGCCAGGTAGAGGCGCTGCCGCGAGTCGAAAGCCAGCGCCCAAATGTAGTCGCAGCCGGGCTCGTAGATCACGCGGGATTCTCCGTCGGGAGCGATGCGGTAAACCTTGGCTGCGGGCGATACGGCGGCGTAGAGGTTATCGTTTTCATCGAAGGCCAGGGCGCGGATGTCCACAGCGTCGGCCTCGAAAAAGGGCTCGCTTGCGGCTTGGCCGCCGTCCGCCGGGATGCGGAAGATACGCGCGTCCGGTCCGCCCGAGACGAAGACGTTGCCCTGGGAATCGACGGCAATGGCGCCCAGGTAGGCGTCCGCTGTCGCGAACAACTCCACGATCTTGGGAGCGAGGGTCAAGACGCCGTTGCTGCCGACGGCCACGCGTTGGGCGTCTCCCTTGGCGAAATCGACGCCGGAGGCGCGGCGCCAGGAAAGCGTCTTTTCCGCCGCGGGGGAGGGACAGAGCGCAACGGCAAAACCGAGCGCCGCGGCAATGGCTTGGAGTTTGCTCACCGGATTTCCAACGTCTGCATCTGCGCCCCTTCAACGATCGCGCCGCAGGGGATGGAGACTTCGGCGAGCGGCGTCTGCGGCTCGATCGACAGGCGGCGGCCGATGCCGGAGCGCATCACGTTGAGCAGAGAAACCGGGATATTGGGCATGGCTTGTCCGTCCACGCGGGCCGTTGGGCCGCGGCGGCTGAGCGTTATATAGACCGCGTCGTTGGCGCGCTCGCGGTTGAGCAGCGACACGGTATCGCGCAGCGTCAGCGGGCCGTTGCGCGCCGCGGCGGCCTGCAGGACGCGGTTGAACGGCGCCGCGCCGCCCGCGGTCACCGTGAGCTGCCCCTTCGCCGCGCCCGGCGGGATTTGCAGCGAAAAATCCTTTTCGACGCGGCTGCCGCGGTAGGGGCGAATCAAGACCTTGCCGCTGACGGTATCGCCGGGTTTGGCGGCGAAGCGGTCGAGACTGACGTGCTCGATGGTTGCCGTGCGGCGTCCGGGAAGCAGGTCGATGTCCACGCGGATCCGGTCCACCTCGGGCAGCTCGGGCGGGCTGTCGAGAGCTTGGCCGATTTTGCGGGCAAGGACGGCCGCGAGTTGCAACGGCGGCGGCACGGGGCCGGCGGCCGCCGCGGATTGCAGCGTGCGCAGCTTCAGCGCCGGCGCGTCTGCGAACAGCGCCGCCGCGTCGAGGCGGTAAGTGGTCTCCAGCGCCACTTCGTTGACGTTGAAAACGGCGCTGTAAACGGCGAGCATCAGCAGTTGCGGGGTCCAGCGGCGGTTGCGGAAGATCGAAACTGCGTAGTTCTTGCGGCCGGAGACTTCGCCGCCGGGGGAGAAATTGCGCACCGTGATTTCCAACGGAATCATGCGGGCGCTCTCGCCGAGCACGCCCATGATTCCCGAGTGGCGGTCCTGGCGCAGGGCGCCGACGATATGGGCGGCATTGGAAATTTTCGCGGGGGCGAACTGCGAGGCCAGCACGAGCAGGACATCCGCCGCGGCCATGGGCATTTCGACGGGGCCGCTATTGAACATCGCGTGGCCGAAACCGAGAACGCGCTTGCCGTCGTTATAGCTGACCGTTCCCAGACCGACGGCCGACATGTCGCCGCTCATGAGCACCGCGGCGAGAGATTCGCCCGGATTCATCGCTCCGGCGGAAGAACTCGCGCTCGGGGCCGAGCCGCCGACCGCCCCGCCCTGCGCGGCGACGATTCCCGATTGCCTGAAGTAGCCCGCGAAGAGGTCGAGCACGGGCTTGGCCACCCCGGAGAACGTGAGCGGCGTTTCGATGGGGGCGGCGTAGCCGTCTTCGGGAAGCCGCGCCCCGCGGGCGTCCCAAATTTGCCGCGCGAGGTCGGCTGCGGCGGGCTCGCTCCCGCCGGGCCGCGGGGCGGCGGGGAAGCGCGACGCGGAGCGGGCCGGCAGCGAGCGGTCTTGCTCGTCGATTTCGAGCATGAGCTCGATGGGCGTGATGCCGGCGACCGCGTCGGGCGAAAAGGTCGAGAAGCGCAAGGCGACGGCGCCCAGCAGCTTGCCGTCGTGATAGACGGGGCTGCCGCTCATTCCGGCGGCCACGTTGGTGCGCACGGCCCGCCCGCCCAACTTGGCCAGGATGATGTCCTGCTTCGGCCCCCAGGCGTTCTTGAGCTTGCCCAATATCTCGACGGGAACGGGCTCGGCCGCCGCGCCTTCGAACACCGTCCAGGCGACCGCCTCCATGCCCTTCTCGACTTCATCGAGCGGCAGGATTTCAACCGGTCCCGCCTGCGGCGGGCCAACCGGCTGCCGCGCAGGACGGGAAGACTGCGCGCTTGCGAAAGAAACCGACAGAAAAACAGCCGCAAGCGCCGGCACAAGCCGCTGGTGGGCGCGACGCATCTTCTGACTCAGTGCTTCAGGGTAGCACCGGCGCGCCGGGCTTGCTACCCTACATCTCGATGCAACCGACGCGGCGTGAAGTTCTGGGCGCTCTCGGGGGGGCGGCGGCCGGATGGCGTTGCGGCCAAGAGCCGCCGCGGCAACCGAACATTCTGTTCCTTCTGACCGACGACCAGCGCTGGGACATGCTCGGCGCGGCCGGCAACTCGATCATCAAGACGCCCAACATGGACCGGCTGGCGCGCGAGGGCGTGCGCTTCGCCAACAATTTCGTGACGACCTCGATTTGCGCGGTCTCGCGGGCTTCGTTCTTCACCGGCCTGTATGCCCGCTGCCACGGCATACACGGCTTTCGCACGCCGTTGAGCGACGAGCAGCACGAGTTGAGCTATCCGCTGCGGCTGCGCAATGCCGGCTACCGGACGGGGTTCGTCGGCAAATACGGCGTGGGCGGCGCGGACGCTATCGACGACGCGGCGCGGCGGTACGACTACTTCAAGGGCTTTC
Organism: uncultured Bryobacterales bacterium; assembly: GCA_958295955.1. Taxonomy (GTDB): domain Bacteria; phylum Acidobacteriota; class Terriglobia; order Bryobacterales; family UBA6623; genus CATQHP01. Next base: position 1,889,059 of record OY282420.1, read on the forward strand.
CCGGACAGGGGCGCTATCTGGTTGAAGGGCGCGAGCACATGAGCGAGTACCTGGGCAACCAGTGCCTGGAGTTTCTCGACGGCTCGCCGGCGGACCGGCCCTGGAATCTCTCGGTCAGCTTCAAGGCGCCGCACGTGCAGGATAACGTCGCGCCGTATTTCATCAACGATCCGCTTTACGACGACCTGTTCGCGGGGGTGGAAATTCCGCCGTTCGCGCACATGGACGGCAAATATTACGATGGACTGCCCGAATTTCTCAAAGCCGACACGGAGAGCCGCATTCGTTGGGAGCGCCGCTTCGGAACGCCCGAAAAGTGGCAGGAGTCGGTCAAACGCTACTATGCGTTGATTTACGGCGTCGATGTGCAGATCGGCCGCATGCTCGACAAGATCGAGGAGATGGGCCAACTCGACAATACCGTGATCGTTTTTACCGGCGACAACGGCTTTTTCCTCGGCGAGCGGGGCTGGGCCGGCAAGTGGTACATGCACGAGGAGTCGATTCGCACGCCGATGATCGTCCGCGATCCGCGGTTGCCGCAGACAGCCGGCGCGGTGCGCAACGAGATGACGCTCAACATCGACGTCGCGCCCACGATTTTGAGCGCCGCGGGGCTGGAAGCGCCGCAATCGCTCAACGGCAGGGACCTGATGCCTCTGGCGCGGGGCGAGCGCCCGCCCTGGCGGCAGGAATGGTTTTACGAGCACCTGTTCGAGCACCCGAGAGTGCCGAAGAGCGAAGGCGTGCGCAGCGGAGATTGGAAGTATTTCGTGTTTCCCGAGGCCGATCCCGTTTACGAAGAGATGTACGATCTGGCCTCCGACCCGCGGGAGACGAGCAATCTGGCCGGCGCGGCGGAACACGGCGGGACGCTGGAGACGATGCGCGCCAAACGCGAGCTGTGGATCGAAAATTTGTCGTCCTGGCGCATCGACCGGCCCTGGACGGAACCGGAATACACGCCGGTTTGACGCCTCCCGCGGACGGGAGACCGGCTGCAAGACAGACGTTCGAGCGAGTCCCGGACCATATCTGCTGCATCGGGGTCAGTCGCCGTTTTGTCCTAGAAATCCCAATAAACTCCGGCGCGATGAGAGTAGAGCCGTCCCCGAATCGTTGCCGGATCAAGGACAAGACTTGGCCGGCGACATGCTCAAAACGGCCTACGCAATATCTCGAAGATTGATTTGAACTTCACCTGCCGGCACCCTGCCGCCTTTGCCTGAGCATAGGCGCCGGCGAGTTGAGGACTATTCGGGTCACAATCCCACAGAGGGTGCGCGATGATCTCCGCTCGGTTGCCGCGTCGGCCCGCCTGCAACCCGCCAAACGTAACCTGCCGCCAGCCCGGCATCGCGTTGAAGTAGGGTGCTGCTGCCGTGGCATCGAGGCCCTGCCAGTATGACACTGTAAAGTCGGTCGGCGCGGCGGCGTCCAATGCCAGCCGCGCAAGGTCGAGCCCCAAGCGCCAATCGAGGATGCTGTGATACGCCAAGTTGCTGAAATCTCGAAGGCAGTCGGGACACGATGTCGTACAGGCGCCCGCATGCTTCGGGCCAACCAGGAAGCCGGAGAACGTCGAGTTCGATTGCGGAATCATATCCTGGAGCAACGTCTTTGTTTCCGCCGGCCGGCCCAGAAGCGAAGCGTACCCCGCACCGTTCTCAAGGCTGTCGGAGATGAATATCTGGCCGATGATATCGTCGGCGGCGTTCCGTATCACCCGCAAGCCGACATTGATCTCACGCTCGTGAACATCGAGTCGATCTGCAGCCGCACGCCGGGCCAGGTAGCCGAACGAATACAAGGCTGCACGCACTCCAAGCCCTTCGTCACCAACTGGGGATTTGCGGATACCGGCAGGCCAGTCGCAAATGCCGAGCACCATCACGTCGGTGGTCTTAACCGAACCCAGCGCCCGCTGGTCGATGCCAGCGTTTCTGGCGAGTGATGGTTCGTTCACACCTACATTGGCGAGAGCTCGCTGGGTTATCCAGGTTTCTTCCTTTGCCAGCTTCTCGAAGTCGAACAAGCGACCATTGTTGTCGTTGATGACATAGACAGTCTCCGGATCTGCCCACACCTCAAAGTTGGCGTTGCGGGTTGCTGGCAGAGGAGATACTCCTATCTTCGGCCGCGATGCCCGCGGCGTCCATTCGAAGGTGCCATCGAAATCGCGGCTGCGCCCATACCATGTCCGAAAGCCGGCAGGTTGCGCTAATTTGGTAATCCGATACGCAAGGTCCTGTTGCTGTGTCGCACCGCAAACCGGGCAATTCGTAGAGGGAAGCTGCGAGCCGTCAATGGCTTGACATGCCGAGCACACTCCGACGTCGATTGCCGGTCCAAGCGGGTTTGGCATTTCCTCGAGATGGTTACCTCGTGGGCGATAGTCGACGACCCCTACCGCCGTGTGGATGAGACCGTCCTTTACCGTTTCGGAACTGGGCGCGAACTGGCTAATCGCAATGTCAAGTTCGCGGTCAACAGCGTCTCTCGGAGGCCAAGGATGTGCCCCCCTGGGTTTGTCGTGGAACAGGTAACGCACCCTCGTTGGGAAGCCGAACATCGGCAGCACGCCGGCGTTCGCCAAGCGTTCACTCAGAGCGTCCTGCGGAAACCTCGGGTCGGTCGCGTATCGAGTGACCTCGGGCACAAGATTGTGCAGGCAGTAGTCGATGAGGTTCCGGCGCTTCGCCATGAGCGATGAGTCGCTGTATGCGAGCAACATGTCCGTCACCCGAGCAATCTCCGAAGCATTCTGCTGAATCCAGCCGGCAACGCGCTTTTTCGTCGTGACCCCGGGAGCGCCACCGGAAGGCGGTAAAGAGGGCGGCTGCGGGTTCCAGTTCGAGGCTTCACCGAACTCACCGTGAACGCTTTCTCCGACTCCCCCGCTGAACAGATCAAGAGCAGCAAATGCTTGGCGGAGGACCTCCTTTGCCAGAATCCTCTTGACGATGCTTTCACGCCTCATATCTACATAGGGCTGCGGAGGTGGATCGGACGTGATCCTCTGGGGGCGCTGGAAGTAATAGTCGTCGTGGCTCCGCCCTCTGCATAAGGTGAGAGCTACGGACATCCCCGCTCCGCGCCTGCCGGCACGCCCGACGCGCTGCTGGTAGTTGAAGCGCATAGGCGGCATGTTCGCCATCATCACGGCTTCCAAGAGACCGATATCGACTCCAGCTTCCATCGTCGTCGTAACGCTGAGCAAATCGACGGGATCGGTCCGGGAGTTCTCCACCGGCGGCGGCAAGCAGATATCTTGAAACAACCTCTGCCGTTTGCGGGCATCGGACTTACTCGTCTGACCTGTTAGCTCCTCACAGTTCAGCCGGAAGAAACTGTCTGCGCGCGTTGCCAAGAAAGAATAGTAGTCGGGCGATTGCTGCACATTGGCGGTTGGCTGCGCAGAGCCAAGCGGAGACTCACAGTCGGTGCAAACACCCCCCGATGGGTTCAGATGAAGCCGCCGGCATTGTGTGCATTCGTAGCATTCGTCGTAGGACACTGATACAGGTAATAGGCAGAGCTCGGGCACATTCAGATAAAAATGATTCGCATCGAGGCAGCTAGTGGCTTGCAGATGACGAATTACGTTATCCGTATAATCGGTCGGGTTAAGTCCGTGTTGATGCGCAATTTCGGCAAGATATCCCGCGACATAGCCTGGCGGCGCACTCAGCGGAGAGCAGGGATGAGTGGACAGCCTTTTCCTCGATCCAAACAGTAGGATCACGCCGTCAACGCCTTCCTGGACGACCTGAGAAGACGCCGGGAACTTAAGGCGGTCGGTAGTCGGCAGAGCGAGGAGGAGCGATTCCATGCTCCGCCTCCCCGATGCAAAGGTGATATCCATGAGCTCGACAAGCACCTGGGACTCAAGCCGGTCGAGATGCCTTTGTTGCTGTGGCGTTAGCTGTCCTGTCGGCATTGGCTTCGGCGGCGCGCCGTTGGGCCACTGGTACAGATCTCTCCAACTACCTGTGCTGTTTTCTGGCTCTCTCCACAGTACGTTTTGCGTGTAACCTGCCGGGTTCATACCCTTCTCCAGCATTCGAGCCGATACCTCGGCTACAATTTGAGACAATCGAAAAGGGCCTGAAGTTGTTTTCTGAAGTATCTGCCGGGCCGCCTGTTGGTTCGTCATTCCAGGGTATGCCGCACACGGAGTTGTTGGTGCGGTTGCCGCCATGGCAATAGTAAGCGCTTCCGCTGCATGTGCGCCGGCGAACGCGTCGGCAGCGGCTTGGTCTTCAGGCGATAACTGTTGACCTTGAACCTGTGAGGCAAACGCTCGCGGGCCTCTTCCTTGACCGTTCAAGGAGGCGACAAGCGCTTGGCGAAGGGAATCCCGATAATGGGAAAATCGCATTCCCGCAGAGAGCTTCGCGGCATCCTGGCGGCTGTCCGAGAACACGACGAGTTTCCGGCTGCCGGACAGGGGCGGCCCGGACAAATCGCGCAACAGAGTGTCCGACAACACTTGAGCAAGTTTCTGGAAGCCTGTTCTCTGCGTTCGAATCGGCGAACGGATGATTTTGCTCTTGCGCCAGTCGGCGTCGCATCGGGGACAAATCGCCGGATATGTCTCTCGTCTTGCCGGCGAGTCGGGGCGATTCGCACCGTGGAATGCCGGGACATAATAGAGATAGCCTGACAAGGCTCCCGCCCGTACCCCAAGCCCAACGCACCCGTCATGCGGATCCAAAACGGCTTGGCGCCAGTAGTATCTTATTCCCCCCTGTTGCCACTGCGGCCTTGCGGGTGCGAGATTCCCGGTGGTCGGCCAAAAAATGGCGTAGTGATCGTAGTCCCGGTCGAGAGAAGTGAGGTCCGGCGCAGCCTCAAGGTTTGGATGGTCCGGACTCAAACGCCATTCGTTTGGGTTATCGGTAGCGCTACGATACCCGCCGAGGAATATCTCTCCGCATGCTTCGCAGTTGAGGAGTTCCAGAACGCGCGACCCGCACTGGCACGTAAGCGTCGGGACGTAGTGCATGACGCCTATGGGACATGAATTCGTCCGTGTAGAAGCTTGCTTGCAATTTGGATTCGAACACGCCCAAATACCCTGAAGATTGCGCAGCATAAGATGCACGCGCATGGGAAGAGGGGCGACCTTATCAACATTCCGAGCATGGGAAAACGCGGTCAACAGACCATCTGCTGCATCTGCGGCTTGGGATTGAGGAGCGTCCGGGAACAACTTCAGTGCGATATCCTCGGGTGTCTGTGGTACGAGTTGTTCGTCTCTCGTGCAGCCGATACGCAGTGCATCGGACGCTTTTACGCGTTCAAGAGCAAGCGTGAGTTTCTCTTCGTCGGAACGGTCGACGGCATTTGTTGGGACCCCCACGGCAGCCAGTAGAGTATCGGCCTCATGGGAGAGAGAATTACTCCCGCCGGTTCGTGTGCATCGACCGAACTGTGCGAATGCGCCGGCGTGGGTGGCCAGGGTTTCCGGCGCGTTTGGATCCGGCGGAACGATATAGGAGGAGCCGCCAATGACTTCGAAACGGCCCCTGTCACGCCCGAAGAACTGCTCAAGATAGTTAAGACCCGTGGCTCCACTCTCCAAAGAAGCGCTCGACGAAATGATACGGAGTTGATCCGATTCAGGAGTCAGCCCCAGGCGATCCAGAAGCACGCGTAGTAGATAGGCAACCTCCGTGCCGGGCGTCCCTCTGTAAGTGTGCAGTTCGTCAACCACAAGATGAAAGATGCGGTCTGGAGAACCCTCTAGCCACTTGCGGGTCCGATCGAAGATTGTGGTTTCGATTGCCCGCATCAGCATGATATTCAACATCGAATAGTTGGTAATGAGGATGTCGGGCGGGGCATCCTGCATATCCCACCGGGACCACATTTCAGCGCCGTCCATGCTTTGGAAGAAGTACTCGGCCTCACTGCCGGCTACCCTTTGTGCGTCTCCAGCAATCTCGCGAAGCTCCTTACGTAGCCGTCTCGTGTTTGAACTTGTGCGTCCGCCGGAAACCGGCGTATTACCGGTGTACCGGCCGAAGTAAATTCTATTACCGTTACGGTTCGCATCGAGCCAAGCTCGAGCACCGGAACTGTCGAGGGATTCTCGCAACCGCGCGAGTTGATCTTCGACGAGCGCGTTGAACGGGTACAAAATGAGTGCGCGGACTCCCGGAGGCCGGTTCTCATGCTGTCGTTGCGAAATCCGTCGGGCGCCGATACGTTGCTGCCGCTTTCCAGTACCGCGAATTTTGTCGTAGCTGGAATTCCACCAATCCCACTGCGCGGGTCTATGATTGGGAGTTGCCCACGAGACCGATTCGCGCAAGATGGAAGCAACAATCGGAAGCAAGAAGCACTCTGTCTTTCCCGATCCTGTTCCGGTTGTCACCACGATGTCTCGTCCGTTGACAACTACATGCTCGAAGGCGTCTCGCTGGTGCCGGTGAAGCCTGTATTTAGAGGGGAACAAGCCCTGCGAAACAAAGTCGGTGAGCGCCGTAATCTCTCCGGGTTGCCATCTTCCGGTCAAAACCTGCTGGGCTGCCTGAGCGAATGATTGATTCGATGAGCGATAAGCCGGCACCGGCTCGATGAGGGGGAGCCGGTAAATACGTCCGTCCCGGTCGAGAAGCCGGCGGCGTTCGGCAACGAGATCCGCATAGCGGATGTCGAACGGGCTGTCGATATATCTGAGGTACGCGTCCTTCAGGTTCTCAAAGAATCGAATCGGGTTGCTCATCTCAACTCCTGGCAAAGTAGTTGTGCAGCAAGACGTGCTACATCCAGCGGAACGCGGTCGTATTCGAGACGGCTTGCCTGCGGATCGAAGCGAGGCAGAAACCCAGAGCAGAGCACCAAGGCTCTTTCAATGAGGAGAGGCGGCCTCATAATCGCCGGAACCGATAGTACTCGCTGAGCGCCATTATAGGCGATAAGACCTTTTTTTCTGCGCATCACGGCGTACTTGCCCGCTTGCACGGGGACTTCATAAGAGCAGCCTCGCCAACGTAAGCAGTAGAAGCGCCGGTACCCCATGGTGAATCGAAACAGCCCCGTATGGACCTTCGCGACCTTTGTCTGAGCAACTTCTTTCCACGACAAAACAGACTTTGAAAAACAATGCACGTCCCACCCAGGATTCCCAGGTATCGAGAACTCAGGCCATGCATGCGAATCGTGAATTCCGGGAATCGTTGACAACATCGCGACCGGCGCCGCTTGTTGAACGTGGAAACCAAGAGACCTGATCCGGTCCGCCAGTACCTTCTTCGAAGACGCGCGCAGCACGATTCGTGACGGGCTGCCCCAAACAGCAGACACCTGCATCTCAATATCGGGCAACTTGTCGAGGTTATCGATTATCTCTCGCGAGCGAGCACCGCACAGCAAGCCTTGGGTTGTCTCATCGCTAAAGAGCGCTACAACCGGCGGTACCATGCGCCACCGATTCTCAGTGAGAAACTCGACATGACCGAGTCGTTGCAGCGACATACGGGCTTGCTGGTAGCGGGGTAAATCGGCGCCGGGCACCCGGTTCTCTGCTTCTTCTTCCGAATTAGCCCAAGACGCCTGCTCCGACACATAGAATCTTTCAACAGCGGCGCGGAACTGCGGCCACGAACCGCTGCCTTTCGCAGAGAGCCAGAGCAGCAAGCGATCAGAGGTCACCGGCTTTTCTTCCATATGGCTCGCGCGTGCGATTTGTACCGGCGCCAGAGATTCTCGATTTCCGGCGTCGCGGACTCGACCGATAATCCTTTCCTGCCGGCATCCAGGATCAGTCGGCACCACGGTTCGGGTGCTCCTCGAACCGTCTTGGACGTATCCCGAGATATGCCATGTCCAGGCTCAACCGGCTTTCCAACGAGAAGGATTCGGCGGCTCTGTTTGTTGCACTGAAGAGGCCGTATGGGAAGTGCCCAGACAGGCGAGAACCGAGGCGAGGCGATGCAACTTGCTCCGCGCACATCCTGACGGCAGTTTGCTATGTATATGTCCCCAGGGCCGGAACCCAAAAGTACGGGATTGTTCGATGGAACTTCGATAGATTCCGGCCAATCTGCACCGTCGTCAAACGAGACATCTTCTCCGTGGAATCTCACGATGGGGCCGCAGATAGTAAGACAGCCATCGCTGTTGCCCGGCGATGAAAACGTATGGGCGGGCCAGATCGTCCGTTTGGGCGGGCGCGAAACCACCGAGTAAGCCGAATTCTTGCCGTCGCACCAGACCTTATGGTGCCCGACTTTGTCCCATCCCGGCACACTGTAACCTCCGCCGGTCGATAACTCCGCTTGTTGCCCGTCAACGAGAATCGCGGCGCCCTTGGAATCACCGTAGACGTCTATCGATGGCGGATACCCAGACAGCCATGTGTTGCGGTCCAACCGTATACCTCCCCGAAGCGCTATCTCGATTGCGGGGAGTGGCCGGAGCACGTTGCGGATATCTGTGTCGTCCGCGAGCGGCACAGGGCGCGACGGGACGACGGACTTGAGAGCGACCCACCCGGCCGGTAATCCATCGTCTTCTTCAAGTTGCGTCCAGTCACCGCATGCAGCTTCGCGGAGAGCCGCCTCGACTGCAGCGAGTTTTGCTCTCGTACACACTACGACGTGCGGGCGTTGGAGTGCAAGTCGAGAACATGACGTGAAACCGCGATGCGACGTTCCCTGACCGAACACAAAAACTTCACGGCCGGACAAACGCCATTCTTGCCCGGTCGTCTCATCTTTCCACACAAATCCGTTCTGCAACCGATCTCCGAAACCATCGATTTCAATGTCCTGGTACCAGTCGTCATCGAAGGCTACAAGTTCAAGAGATCCCGTAGGGCCGGCAACGGTAATTCTGACCGGTAATCCTGCAGGCCGCTTCGGTAGCAGACTCATCCGGCAATACCCCCCGTGCTCGAAGAGAATACGGAGTCTAATGGAAGCTGCCTGAGTATGGTTTCCCGCTATTTTGTCGCCGCCGCGACTGCGGCCTATAGGGAGAGGAACCTGCCGTGGTGAAGTAGGCGGCTTACCTGTCGGAGGCCTGTATGACGTTGGACGCCTTTTCTTATCTCGTGAAGAATTGTCCCCCTCGATGTCTGTGCCCGTGTTCGTTACTCCGGAGATATCGATTTCGCTGAGGCCGTCAGTCGCTCCAAGGTCACCCTCATCGCCACTGTTTTCATGTTGCCGGCCGCATTCGACATTCTCATGCGTATCGGCGTTCTCATCCGGAGAGGGAGTGTTGTTTACAGGTTCTTTTGTCCGAGGCGGATGTGGCGCTTTTTCATCAGCAATAGACCCAGGCTTAGAACTGCCATCAAGCTTCCATTCGGTGTTACCTGAAAGGTCATCGGTTCGCTTGTCGTCGTTACCACTTCCGACAACCGGCGGCTCTGTTCCGGCAGGTTGCTTTGTACTTGTTTTTTCACTGGTGCAGATAATGTCCTCTTTACTGAGGGAATCTGCTTTATCCTCCTCGCCGACTGGAATCACAGTGTCATTTTGATCGCCATCCGACAAGTTATCAGTCCCTTTAGCGGGATGATCAAAAATCCGGCCTTGCTCCGGCTCTTTCGATTCGTTACTGATCCCACTTGTGTCTCCTTCTGTCTTGTGTTGTTGATCTGTATAATTCCTATCGTTACGCGATTCCAAATCCTTCTGAAATAGATATTCGGTCCAAAATACTGATAAAATATGCCGAATAGAAGCAAAAATTGAGCGGAAAAAATCCATGTTTAGGCTACCTTTCTGATGTTTTCCGGATGACCAGATTTCTAAGAAATGTATTTCGACCTACCGGAAATACGTTTTTGAATAGGCTATACGGGAGTACGCACTTGGTTCCTTTCCACGACAATCCGGGGATGCGGATGGGTACGCGGCTCTGCTTCCATATCGGCCATCTCTTGGAACACACCGGCGATAACTCTCCGAACCGAGCATACATCACACTGAAGAGTTGCTTGGGTAACATCGGGAACTGTTACTCTTATTTGCGGCCGACGGTTTCCGCCGTCGGTTTCGGCCCCGACGCTGGGTAGGGGATGTTGAACACCGTCTCGCGGTCACCTTGCTCTTGCATCCAGCGGTCGAGACTCCCGCGCAACTCCCGCAGCCGATCCGCGTAATCCGGGCGCCCCGCCAAGTTGTCTTGTTCCAGGGGATCCTCTTGAAGATCGTACAGTTCCTCGGCCGGACGCAGATAGTAGCGCCGGACGATCTCCGCCGCCGCTGGGTCGGCCTCCGCCGCCTTGTCCCAGGAATGCCAATAGGCCCCGGCTCCGGGCTTGCGCAGGATGTCCGAATGATTCGTATGGTAGTGGCCGGGCAGCAGATTGCGGATGTATTTGAACCTTGCGGTGCGGATGCTGCGCATCGGGTAAACGTTGTAAACGCCGTCGCCGCTGTGCGTGGTGAAAATCTCGGCGCGGCTCTCCCGGCGGCGTCCGGTCAGGACCCCGGCGAACGACCGGCCGTCCGTGTCCGCCGGCGCTTCTCCTCCCGCAAGATCGATCAGCGTCGGCAGGATGTCGATCCAGCTCACCATCGCCTCGGTGCGGGCGCCCGCTTCGATCTTCCCCGGCCAAGCCGCGATCAGCGGCACGCGAACGCCCGCCTCGTAAAGATTCCACTTGCCGAACGGCCACTGTCCGCCGTGGTCGCTGCTGAACACATAGACGACGTTCTCGCCCAGCCTTTTGCGGGCCATGTCCATAATCTTGCCCAACTCCTCGTCGAGCCCCGTGATATCCGAAAAGTAACGCGCGCGGTGCTCTCGGGTTGCAGGCGAGTCGATGAAGTACGGAGGCAGGCTGACCTCGTCCGGGTCGTAGATGTTCTCCGCGGTCCAGGGCACATGCGGCCGGCGGTCCCCGACCAGCAGGCAGAGGGGAGCGTCGGACCGGCGCCGAGCGAAGTATTCGGTTGCATGATCGGCGAGGTTCACGCGCAGACGGGAATAGTGGTCGAACCCGTATTCGGGCTTGTTCTTGCCGTGGACTGTCTTGCCGAAGGAAGCGATTTCGTAACCCAGGCGTTTCAGCGCGGCGGTCAGGAACGGAACGCCCGGTTTGGGGTGCGTGTGATTCGCCTCCGCCCCGTTCCGCGACGGCATCAGTCCGGTGAGCAGCGCCGCCCGGCTCGGCGCGCACGACGGCGAGACCGTGAAAGCGTTGTCGAAGGTCATGCCCATCGCCGCCAAGCGTTCGAGGTTGGGCGTGCGTACGTCTTTGGAGCCGTAAACGGTCGTATCCAACACGCCGAGGTCGTCGGCCAGAAAGACGACCAGGTGCGGCGGCGCGGCAAAAGTTGCGCCGGCGATCAGAAACGGCAGGATCGCCACCATCGATCTCATTTGTCGTGCTCCTCGCCGCTCCGCTTGCGTCCGGGGCAAACGGGATTATAGCGCCGGCGTTTCCCGGATTGCGCTCCGCGGAGGGTATGCTTTTCTGGAACCGATTCCAACTCGCAAATGCCGCTGAATATGATTTTGAGATAGGTTGAAGTCAGGTATGACACAATCCCCCTGCTTGCCACTACCTTTTCAGGCCTTCCCCAGCCCATTTTTAACAGGATTGCGGGTCATTTTGCCGATTTGGGCGACATTTCGGAGAGCGCATCCCTGCAGGGGGCTGAAAACGGAACCACCCGTCCCCGAAGCACCGGGAGCGGGCGGGCGGTTGCGGGAGGATTCCATAATCACAAGTTTGTTGATTCCAGTACATTAGATTGAGAGAAAGCAGGCCGGTTCCGCGCCGGCCGGGCGGTTGTTGCGTGCAGAAACTTTCGATTGAAGGCGGCCGGCGGCTCTCGGGCGTCATTCCGATCAGCGGCGCCAAAAATGCGGCGCTGCCGGCGCTGGCGGCGGCTTTGCTCACGGACGAGACGGTCCGGCTGACAAGAATTCCGGGCGTGGTGGATATCCGCACCATGGCGCAGTTGCTGGCCAGCATCGGCGCCGAGGTGCAGGCCGCCGACAACGCTTACACCATCCGCTCCGGCGGCGCGCTGATTCCGGAAGCGCCGTACGATCTGGTCAAGACCATGCGCGCTTCGAGCCTGGTGCTCGGGCCGCTCGCCGCGCGCTGCGGCCGGGCGCGCGTTTCCCTGCCGGGCGGCTGCGCGATCGGAGCGCGCCCCATCGACCTGCACCTGGCCGGCCTGAAAAAATTGGGCGCAACCATCCGCCATGACCGCGGTTATATCGAGGCGGCGGCGCCCCGCGGCGGTCTGGTCGGCGGGCACATCCATTTCAAGCGCGTTACCGTCACCGGGACCGAGGATTTGCTGATGGCGGCGACGCTGGCGAAAGGCGAGACGGTGCTGGAAAATTCGGCCCGCGAGCCCGAAGTCGTCGATCTCGCCCGCCTGCTGGCCAAAATGGGCGCGGAGATCGAAGGCGCCGGAAGCGGGACCATTCGCGTGCAGGGCGTCGACCGCCTCGGCGGCGCCGAGCACGGCATCGTTCCCGACCGGATCGAAACCGGCACCTTTTTGGTTGCCGGGGCGCTCATCGGAGATGAATTGCGCCTGGAAGGCGCGAATCGCGCGCATCTGCAGGCCGTGCTGGAAAAGATGGAGCAGGCCGGCTGCGAAATTTCCGCCCCCGACGATTCCACGCTGGTCGTGCGCGGCGGCGCCGAGTTGCGCGCCGTCGATGTCACGACACGGGAACACCCCGGCTTTCCTACCGACATGCAGGCCCAGTTCATGGCGCTGATGACGCAGGCGGCCGGGGAATCGAACATCGTCGAAACCATCTTCGAAAACCGTTTCATGCACGCTTCGGAGTTGCAACGCATGGGGGCGCATATCGCCGCCCGGGGCAACCGCGCGGTGATTCGCGGCAAGACGCGCCTGACCGGAGCGGACGTGATGGCCTCGGATTTGCGCGCCAGCGCCTGCCTGGTTCTTGCCGGACTTGCCGCCGAAGGCGTTACCAGGATTCACCGCATCTACCATCTGCAGCGCGGATACGAGCGCCTGGCGGAGAAGCTCGCGGCGGCCGGGGCGGCGCTGGAGCTAAGCGAGGAGTGACCGGCCGCCGAGCTTGGCTTGCAAGGCCCGCGCGCCGTCCGCGGCGAGCCGGGCGGCGTGCTTCGATTCGTTAGGCAGACCGTCGAGAGCCGCTTCGACGGCAGCGGCGTCGATCGCCGGCAGCGCGCCGACGGCGGCGCCGTGGAGCAACTCGGTCAGCGCCGAGCCGGCGGCGATGGACGCCGTGCAGCCCCGCGTCCTGTAGCGCACGGCAACGATGCGCCCGTTCTCGACGCGGGCGGCGAGCGTAAGGATATCGCCGCACGCCGGGTTCTCCACGCGGACCTGAACCGCGGGCGGCGGCAAGCCGCCGGCATTGCGCGGGCGCTGAAAGTGATCGAGCAGTCGAGCGCTGTACACGGGGCTACTCGCCGGCCTGCCGCAACGTGGTCTTGCGGCCGCGGAAATCGACCGTGTGAAAGATCAACTCCCTGCGCATGTCGAGCTCGTGCTTGGGGATGGCGAAGCGGGCGGCGGCGAGGGCGCGCACGCTCTCTCCCGGCGGTATCCGCTGCCTGTCCACCATCGGCTCGTCTTTCATGCCGCCGAGCGCCGGATAGTAGCGGAACAACTGCTGGATGTCGAAGACGCTGATAATCTTTCCCGCCAGGCGGTTGCCTTGCGCATCGACGACTTCCATCTCCCGGCGCCCGATCGAGACATCGTAGTTCGAGCTGTTGAGCGCATGGATATTGACGATCGCGACGGAGTTGATCTTGTCCATTCCCAGCGTTCGGACTTCGACGATCGCGCCGCTCAGGGCCGGCGTGGCGCCGGAGTTGTAGAAAATAATTCCGCCCGCCACGACCGCCGCGCCGAGCAGTCCGCCGAATACTTTGGGCCGGTTCAGATGCATGGGCGGCCTCCTATCAGTTTACAGCGGCGGAAGATCAGGGCTGGGCAAAGAGGGCGGTCTTCCATCCGGAGTGAACCTCGAAGCCGAGGCGCTCGAAGAATTCGGGCTCGCTGGAGACGGCCAACAGTTGCCTGACGCCGCGTTGGCGGGCGCGCTCGCGGCACCGCTCCACCAAGCGAACGGCGATCTTTCGACCGCGGTAATCGAGTCTGACGGCAAGGCTGCGCACTTCCGCCAGCCTTGCGGAATAGACTTGCAGCGCGCAGCAGCCCACGATCTCCGCGTTATGCACGGCTACGAAAAACGAAGGCGGGCGGGGGATGCTCTCCTGGTCGAGCTCGTCCGGGAAGGCAGCGATGAGGCGGCGAATCGCAGGCATATCGCCGCGTTTCGCCGGTCGAATCGCGATCCGGCCGCTTGCGCCGGAGAGCCGGCTCTCGGACATTCGTTTTATTATGGCGAGCGGGCGAACAATTCCCCGGGATCGGTGACGGGTCGGCGGCAAACATAGTCCCGGCAGACGTAAGCCGCCGGCGCGCCGGAGACCGTCGTCCTGCCTTCCAGCAAGGGAATACGCACGGCCGCCTCAGCGCTTTTGGGGACGGTGCGGGCGACGACCTTGTTGGGGCGGTAGGCGGCATGAACCTTCGCCAGCAAGCTCTGCGTGCGCGGGTCGTCCGGCTCGCCGGCAACGGCGATCTCATCCAGGCCGCGCTGCCGGGCGTCGAGCGCGCACAACAGCCTCTCCTGCTGGAAGACGCTGCGCAGCGACGCGTCCGCGAAAACGCGCAGGATTTGCTCGGCTTTCTGCTTGTAGTCGCCGCGGCCCAGCAACACGGCCAGTTTTTGCAACTGCATCGCCATGGTCGAGTTTGCGGAGGGCACGGCGCCGTCGTGCGCCGTCTTCGGCCGCAGCAGCAGCTTCTCGTGGTCCGACGCGGTGAAGAAAAATCCGCCTGCGGGGGCATCCCAGTAGAACGCGGTCAGCGTGTCGGTCAGCGCTTGGGCTTCCTGCAGGAAGGCGGGGTCGCCGTTCCACTCGTAAAGCGCCGTGAGTCCCTCGATCAGAAACGCGTAGTCGGTGCTGTAGGCGGTCAGGCGCGCCGCCCCTTTCCCGTAGCCGGCGAGCAAGCGGCCGTCGCGGCGGACTTCGCTGAGCAGAAACCGCGCGGCGCGCGCCCCGGCTTCGCCGTAGGCAGGCTCTTGCAGAACGGCGGCGGCCTTGGCCAGCGCCGTAATCATCAGGCCGTTCCAGCCGGTCAGGATCTTGTCGTCGAGGCCGGGCCGCACTCTACGCCCGCGGACGGCGAGCAGCTTGGCCCGCGACGCGGCCAGCGAAGCCTCGATGCGTTCGGGCTCTACCCCGTCGAGCTTGGCGCCGGCCTCGGCCGAGCGCACGATCTGCAGTATGTTTTTCGGCCCTGCGGGGACGTGCGCGTCGCCGGGATGCAGCCAGTTGCCGTACTCGGAAACGTCGTAGTGCGCGGCAAACACTCTTGCCGCCGGCTCGCCCAATACTGCGCGAATCTCGTCGCGCGTCCAGATGTAGAACTTGCCTTCGAGTCCTTCGCTGTCGGCGTCTTCGCTGGAATAAAAAGCCCCCTGCGGACTCGTCAGATCGCGCAGCACATAATCGCAGATGCCCCGGGCGCGGTCGGCGAACAGCCGCTTGCGCCGCGGGACTGTGGCGGCGCGATAGGCGTCGATGAAGATGGAGGCGACCAGCGCCTGGTCGTAGAGCATCTTTTCGAAATGGGGAACGAGCCATTTCGGGTCGGTCGCGTAACGGTGCAGACCTCCGCCCAAGTGGTCGTAAATGCCGCCGTTGGCGATGCGCTCGAGCGTGATCTCGACGGCGTCGCGGTAACGGGCGTCTCCGGTTGCGTCGAAGGCATGCAGCAGCAGGTCCATCGAAAGACTCTGCGGGAACTTGTTGGCGCCGGCGGCAATGCCCCCCAGCGTGAGGTCGAACGCGCGGTAAACGGCGTCGGCCGCGGCGGCGACATGCTCTTTGTCCGGCAAGCCGCCCGCCTCGCCTGCCGTATGGATCCGCTTGACGGCGTCAACGACGCGCGAGGCGTCGGCCAAAAGCGCATCGCCCTCACGGCGCCACTTTTCATGAATCAGACGCAGCAGCGTCTTGAAACCCGGACGCCCGTAGGCGTTGTCTTTGGGGAAATAGGTGCCGGCATAGACGGGCCGCAGGTCGGGAGCGAGGAAGACGCTCATCGGCCAGCCGCCGTGGCCGCCCGTAAACAGCATCGTGGCCGACATGTAGATCTCGTCGAGGTCGGGGCGTTCCTCGCGGTCGACCTTGACGGCGACAAAATCGCGGTTGAGGGCGGCGGCGACTTCGGCGTCCTCGAACGATTCGTGCTCCATCACGTGGCACCAGTGGCAGGCCGCGTAGCCGATGCTGAGAAAGATCAGCTTGTTTTCGGCGCGCGCCTTGGCCAGCGCAGCTTCGCCCCACGGATACCAATCGACCGGGTTTTCGGCATGCTGCAACAGATAGGGGCTGGCTTCTGCCGCAAGGCGGTTGGGCATAAGCTGCGATGTTAGCAGGCGGTTCCGCCCGCGGCGGACTGTTACGATTGGAGTTCGCGCCCGTTCCCGGCCGAAGGAGATTCCAAGATGAAAAGAAGAAATCGGAACGCCCTTGTCCTGACTTCCGCGTTTCTCTGTGTCCTGCCGGCGGCGGCCCAGCAAAGCGAAGCCACCAGGCGGCTGCTCGAACGCAACAAGATGTTCCAGCCGCGCATTATCGAGGTCGCCGATAACGTCTATACGGCGATCGGCTATCAGGTCAGCGCCAACTCGATGATTGTCGGCAACGACGGGGTGATTATCGTCGATCCCGGCCAAGCGCCCCCGTTCGCGGCGAAGGTGCGCGCGGAATTCGACAAGATCACGGCGAAACCGGTCAAGGCGATCATCTATACCCACGGCCACGGCGACCATACCAACGGCGCGCCTCCTTTTTTCCAGCCGGGAAAGGGCATCGAGGTCTGGGCCCGCTCGAACTTCGGCTCGGAACAGGCGCTGCTCGCCCAAAAGGGGCTGGGCGGGGGCATGCGGCCTGCAAACTCCCAAGGGTTCGATCTGCTGCCGGAGCAGAAGATCGGCATAGGCATCGCCATCCCGCCCGCACGCCGCCCCCAGGGGAACATGATGCAGGACGGCCTGCGCCGCCCCACCGACGCCGCGGCCCGCCGTCCGGGCGGAGTCCCGGTCCCGCCTACGCACACCTTTGCGGAAGAACGCAAGAAGCTGGAAATCGCCGGCGTCAAGCTCGAGTTGGTCGCCGCCCCGGGCGAAACCGCCGATCAGTTGTACGTCTGGCTCCCCGACCAACGAGTCGTTTTCGCCGGCGACAATTTTTATCAATCCTGGCCGAACGTCTATCCGCTGCGCGGCACGGCGCGGCGCTCGCTGCGGGATTGGATCGCCGCCGCCGACAAGATGGTGCGCGAGAACCCCCTGCACGTTGTCGGCGGTCACACGACGCCGATGCTCGATAACGCCGTCGAGGTTCTGACCAACCAGCGCGACGCCATGCAGTGGGTGCTCGACCGCACGATCGAGGGCATGCGCCGGTTCATGACTCCCGACGAACTGGTCGCCTACGCCGCGCTGCCGGAGCGGTTCGCCAAGCTCGACTACCTTGCCGACTATTACGGAACGGTAGAGGGAACCGTGCGCGATGTTTACGCGCAGGACCTGGGCTGGTTCGACGGCGACCCGCTGAGCTTGCACCGCGAGAGCCCGCGCAAGCAGTCCGAGCGCATGGCCGAGCTGGCCGGGGGCGTGGACGCGCTGCTGCAGAAAGCCGAGGCGGCCATGAGCGGCGGCGACCCGCTCGGAGCCGCGCAGCTTCTACGGCACGTCATCCGCCTGCGACCGGACGACCGCGGCGCCAAAGCGGCGATGGCCGACGCGCTGGCCATCGTCGGGGAACGCACATTCAACGGACCGGTGCGCAACTACACCCTATCGTTCGCGAACCGCTACCGCCGCCAAGCCGAGGGCGGGGAATAGGGCCGCCGCGCGGCCGGCGGATCACAAGATCGGCGCGCTACAGCCGCGCCTGCAAGATCTTCAGGGCTTCGATGGCGGCGACCGCGACCTTGTCGTCGGGGTCTTCCGCCAGCTTTTGCAAATAGCGTACGCTCTCTGCGTTGCCGCTGAGCGCCATCACGTGCGCCAGATGCCGCCGCTGCGGCGCCGTGCCCGAATCGAGCTTGGGATGCAGCCTCTCCAGAACCTCGGGCTTGCGCGCCAACTCCACGAGAAAGGGGCGGGCTTCCAGGCGGTGGATGGTGGAATTGAGGCCGTCCACAAGGTAATCCATCAGCGACAGATTGCCCAGATGGACGGCTGCGAAGGCCAGCGACAGCCGGGCCGACTCGGCGCTTTCCGCCTGGAACGCCTTGGCGATGACGTCAGCATCGCGCGGATTGCCGATGCGGCCAAGCCCCTCGGCGGCCGCGGCGCGCATGAATTTGTCTTTGTGGCGCATGAAGGTCAAAAACAGCGCGCGCTGCTCGGGGTCGGGAATTTTGGCCAGCGCCACGAGCGCTTCGCGCCGGATTTTCGCCTTGTCGCTTTCTTCGATAATTTCGACCAGACCCGGACGAGCTTCCCGAGTGCGCAGTTGCCCGACGGTCTGAATCACCGCGAATTGAACGTCCTCGTCGAGATCGCGCAGCAAGAACACGATGTCCGGCCCGGCGCTCGTATCGGCGATCTTCTTGATGGCATAGACCGACTCCAGGATGATTTTCGAGTCGCGCGAGCGGGCGCCCTGCTGCAAGGCCGCAAGTCCCTCTCTGCCGCGCAGAATGCCCAGCGCCCTGGAGCCGTTGGCGCGCACATCGGAATTGCCGCCGTTCGCAGCCACGTCCGCGATGGCGCGGATGACCTCGGGATTGACCGTTACATAGGGATCGATCACGACCGGATTGGGCTCCGAAAAGCGGCTCTTGAGCCGGCCGGAGAATGCTGTGATCGAGCCGAGCCGGCCGAACTTCACGTACCCGGGGTAATAGAAATCGACCAGGCCGTCGACGGCCAACGCCCGGATTTCAGGAATTTCGTCTCGGGTGGCCGTAATCAACGGCTCGATAGATTGGGCCGAGCGGAATTTGATCAGGGCGCCGACGGCGGCGTTGCGCACCTCGGCGGCCGTGTCCTCGACCAGCGGGACAAGCGCGGCGATGTAGGAGAAGCCGTCGGGCCGGTCGCCCAGCTTGCGGGCGGCCTTAGCGCGCGCGGCGGCGTTCGGGTTGCGCAAATCTTCCAGCGGAACGTCCGCGCCGAGCGCCAAGCCGACTCCCAGAAAAAAACTGAATAGCGTTCGCGTGATTGCCACGGTTCCTCGCCTCGCAGCCCGATTTTTTACGGGATCGCACACATCTAGACGTATTCCAACTTGACGCGTTTCGGGATAAGCCCCGCTTGCACGCCCATATCGAGCAGCTTCTGGCCTGCTTCGAGCACTTCGTCCGCCATGGCGGTGGTGTGGTGGTTGACGTACATGCCGACGAACCGGTCGGCGAGCCGCGGGTCGAGCCCGCGGGCGAATTGCAGCGCGTATTCGAGCGCCGCCTCGCGGTTGGCCAGCGAGAAGGCGATGCTTTCGGACAGCTTCTTGCGCGCCTCGGTCTTGATCGCGTCCGGCAAGCGGCGCAAGATGCAGTTGCAACCGAGCGGCAGCGGGAGATCGTACTTTTGCTTCCACCAAGCGCCGAGATCGACAACTTTCTTGAGACGGGAATCCATGTAGTTCAACTGCCCTTCGTGGATGATTACGCCGGCATCGACGACGCCCGCCTCGACGGCGTCGCCGATCTTGTTGAAGTCGATGACCACGGGCTCGAAGTCCGGCTCGTAGAGCGTCATCGCCAGGTAGGCGGTGGTCAGCTTGCCGGGCACGGCGATGCGCTTGCCTTGCAGAGCGGCGGGGTCGAGCGCCGACGCCGCCACGAGAATCGGGCCGTAACCGTCGCCGACGCTCGACCCGGCGGCCGTCAACACGTATTTGTCGGCGACATAGGGGTAGGCGTGGTACGAAATCGCGGTCATGTCGTAGCGCCCTTCGCGGGCATCGACGTTCAGCGATTGGATGTCTTTGAGCACGTGCTCGAACTCGAGCAAGTCGGATTCGACCTTGCCCGTCGCCAGCCCGTAAAACATGAACGCATCATCGGAGTCGGGGCTGTGGGCGATCGTCAGCCTGTATTTTTCCGCCATCGCGCCGGTTGGAACTTATAGGGTAACAAACGAGTCGCGGGGCATGGGCCGCGCAAACGTTCCGGCCGCGGGACAGGTGATTGAGTCGCGCGCTTATCGATTTTCGGCCGGCTTGCATCCCTGAACGCAGGGTTCCTATAATTGCGGGGGGAAAAAGAAGTCCGCGCCAAGCGGGCTCTCCGAAGGGGGATTGCACAATGCGTTTGAAGCATGTTTTTCTTTCGTTGGCGGCGTGGGGTCTGTTGGCGCTGCCCGCGGCGGCTCAGCAATCCGGCTTGACCGGGACGGTCGCCGACAACACGGGAGCGGTCATCGTCGCCGCCGACGTTGTCGCGCTCAATTTGAACACGGGCGTCGGCTATGCCGCCCAAACCAACGAGGCGGGCGTTTACAACTTTCCGCCGATGGCGCCGGGAGCATACGAGTTGAGTTGCGAGTCCACGGGATTCAAGCGGTTCGTGCAGACCGGCCTGGTTCTCGAAACCGGCCTGACCAAGCGCGTCGATATCGCGCTCGAAGTCGGCGCCGTGACCGAAACCATCGAAGTGACCGGAACCGCCCCGCTGCTCGAAACCGACAATTCGACGGTCGGGCAGTTCATCGAGCGCACGACGGTGGCGCAGATGCCGGTTTCGAGCCGGCAGGCCGGCCAACTGGTCAAGCTCGTGGGCAACGTGACCTTCGCCAGCTCGGGGGGCGGGCTTTACGACTTGCCCTTCTTCTCGATGGGCGGCGGGCGCTCGCGCAACCAGATGTGGCACCTCGACGGCGGAGTCGTGCAGAACATGGCGCTGGGCATCGCTCAACTCAATTTGAACCCTCCGGTTGAATCCTTGCAGGAGTTCAAAGTCGAATCGAACAACTATCAGGCCGAGTACGGCCGCAGCGGCAACGGCCTGATCATCATGACGACGCGCTCGGGAACGAACGAATTGCACGGCGCCGTCTATCACAACTTCCGCAACGACAAGCTCGATACGCGCACCTTCTTCGCGCCCAGCGTGGCCCCGCTGCGCTACAACATCTTCGGCGGCTCGGTCGGCGGCCCCATCGTCAAGGAAAAGACCTTCTTCTTCTTCAATTACGAGGGCCAGCGCCGCGGGGACGGCCGCACGATCGCCAATACCGACGTGCCCTACCCCATGGAAGTCGGCGGCGATTTCTCGCAACGCGCGAACTTCGAGCTGCTCGACCCGCTAACCGGCGATCCGTTCGACAACAACACGATTCCGCAGAGCCGTTTCGACTCGCTGGGCAAAGCCTTCGCGGATCTCTACCCCGCGCCGAACGTCAGCTTCAATCCGGCCAATGCGCCGCGCGACAACTTCCTCAAGAACGTATCGGACAAAGGCGTCTCCGACTTTTACACCGCAAGGATCGATCACAACTTCTCGGACAAGGACCGCGTTTACGGCCGCTTCAGTTGGGTGGAGGCGCCCGCGTCCCCCGCCCCGATCTATCCCAACGAAACGGTCGATTTCAGGGCATCGAACCAGGAACGCAGCAACCTGGTTACAACGATCGACTGGAGCCACAGCTTCACGCCGACGATCATCAACGATTTCCGCTACACCTACGGCAAGCGCCTGTTCACCACGCGCGGCTTGGGCACGGGCAGCGGGTTGAACGGTCAGTTGGGCGTGCCCAACGTCGATCCCGAATTTTTCGCCACGGTCAACCTGACGGGTTACACCCGCTTGGGAGCGGGCAATCAGGAACGCATCCAGACGCCGATCGCCACGACACAGATCATGAACAGCACCTCGGTGTTCTCGGGTAACCACACGTTCAAGTTCGGCATGGAATACCGCTACTCGCGCAACCAGGACGATTTCAACTCGGCCGCGGGCGGCAATTTCAGTTTCAACAACCGGGTCACCAACGATGCCCTGGGCCAATTGCTGCTGGGCTGGACGACCAGCGCGAGACTGACGGACACCGACATCCTGAACACCCGCAGCGACTACTGGGGCTTCTACGCGCAGGACAACTGGAAGATCAACCAGAAGCTTACGCTCAGCCTCGGACTGCGCTACGAATTGGACACGCCGCGCTGGGAATGGGAGAACCGCCAGAGCGGATTCGATCCGCAAGCAATCAACCCCGTCTGCAACTGCCCCGGCGCCGTAACTTTCTCGGGCCGCGACGGGCTGAGCCGCTACGCCCACGACTTCGACAAGAACAACTGGGGTCCGCGGCTGGGCATCGCTTACCGCGTCAACGACTCGACGGTGATCCGCACCGGATACGGCGTCAACTACAACGGCGCGTACGCCCGCGCGGTGCCCTTCACGATGTTCTGGACGTTCTCCAAAAATCTCGAGCTCAACTCGCCCGACGGCGGCTTCACCCCGGCTTTTAACTTCTCCGACGGCCTGCCGGCGGCGACTCCGTTCGCCGAGGCCGACCGCAACGCGAGCTTCGGCGCGGTTACCAGCGGCCGGCGCACGGTGGCGCCCGACTTCATTCAGCAGAACCAGCGCAACGGCTACTCCCAGCAGTGGAATTTCACCGTCCAGAAGCAGTTGCAAGGGAACGCGCTGGTCGAGGCGCAGTACATGGCCAACGTGGGCCACAAGCTGGGCGGCCCGAACGTCAGCATCAACATGATTCCGCTGGTCAACGGCATGGGGCCGGCGTCGCAGGCGCAGACGGCGCGTCCCTTTCCGCAGTTTTCGAACGTGCTCCACGAGAGCCCGGCGTGGGGCAACTCCACGTACCACTCCCTGAACCTGAAAGCCGAGAAGCGCTTTTCGAGCGGCCTCAGCTATCTGTTCAACTACACTTGGGCGAAGTTCATCGACGACGTGGAGTCGGCCAACGAACTGGGCGGGGAGCAGGGCAACGGCTATCAGCACGTCGAGTTGCGGCACCTTGACAAGGCGCTGTCCGGCAACGACATTCGCCATCGTCTGGTCGCCAGCGGCGTTTACGAAGTGCCGGTAGGCAGAGGCCGCAAGGTCGATGTGCAGAACAGCGCGTTGAACGGCGTGATCGGCGGCTGGAGCCTGGGCATCATCGGCGAGTTCCGCACGGGGTCCCCCTTCGGCGTCATCGAGCAGACCAACCGCTCCAACGCGTTTGCCCACTCGCAGAGACCGCACTTGTTCGGATCGGTCGAGCGGTTATCCAATTGGCGCGACAACGTGAGAAGCAACACATACATGGACCCGGGGCTTTTCGCGTCGCCCGGCGTCGGCGTTTTCGGCAGTTCGCCCCGCAACGTCTGCTGCGGCCCGGGTTTCGCCGTCGTCGATGTCTCGATCAACAAGAAGTTTCCGTTCGGCGAACGGCGCTTCGTCGAGTTTCGAGCGGATTTCTTCAACATGCCCAACCGTCCGAATTTTGCGATTCCCGAACGGCGCCAAGGCAACAGCGCGTTCGGCCGCGTGCGCGGGACGATCGGCACGGGGCGGCAGTTGCAGTTGGGACTGCGCGTGCAGTTTTAGCCGAAGGCGATTTTCAATTGGGGCGGCCGTCGAGGCCGCCCCTTTTTACGTTCAATCCCAAGCGCCGGGGCGCTCGACGCCATCGGGCAGCACGGTTTCCGCGTCGCCTCGATTCTCGCCGAGTTGCTTCGCCGTCAAATCCTCGGCCGTGCGCAGATCGGCGGCGCGGATATCGGCGCCGCTGATGTCGGTGCCGATCAGACGCGCTCCCACGAGATTGGCGCCGCGCAAATCGGCGCCGCGCAAGTCGGCGCCGGTCAGATCGGCCATGACCAGATCCGCTTTGCCGAGATCGGCGCCCTTGAGGTTCGCCAAGCGCAAATCGACGCCCCTGAGCGGCGCGCCCGAGAGGTCGACGCGCTCGCCGGGATTCCGCTTCCGCCAACCGTTCCAAGCATCCACGTCGGAAGAAATGAGTTGCAGTTGTATCGGATTCGCCATATCGGATTCGCCGTATCTGATTCGTCATTGCGCGCGGACAGATGGTCCGCGCAGTTTCAGGGCGGCATGTTGCGCATACTTTAGCGCACGGGATCGGGCGAAGCCGCCGGGACGCCCCGACCGCCGCGCCGTTCGCGGCCGCTTCCTTCTTCCGTATTTCGATTCTACCGCCCTCCTCGTGGAACGACAATACACGAGAACGCCGGCCGGAAGGCGCGGTCCGCCTCCTGAACGAGGTTTTGTTTCCCCCGACGAAATTGCCGGTGCTAACATGCCTTAATCCGCGCCTGCCTCGGTATTTTCGCGGCGGCGCAGGCATTCGGTATTTCCGTTGTGTTGCTGATCGGTCCGCCCGGAAGCGGGAAAACCCATTTTGTTCTGGAAGCGCTCGAGGCCGCGGTGCGCGAAGGACGGGCGCAGGAATCGAAGTTGATTGTCCCCACGACGAGCATGGCGCAGCATCTGCTGCACACGCTGGCGCGGCGCGGGCTGGTCGTTCCGGGAAACCTGGTGCAAACCCTTGCGAACTTCGTGCGCGAGGCAACGCCCGGCGCGCGGGAGATTTCCCCGGCAATGGAGGCGTTTCTGCTGAAGGAGGCGCTGCGGCAGGTTTCGCCGGCGGCGTTTTCCGGCCTTGAAGCCTCGCCCGGTTTGCGGGCGCGGATTGCGCAGTCGATGCAGGAGTTCTGGGCCGCCGGCGCCGGCAACCTCCAACTCGACGGGCTGGTGAAAAGCGACCTGCAACGGGCGTTCCTGGAGGTGTTCCGCCGGTTCGAGGAGTTGCTCGCGGAGGCCGGCCTGGTTCACCGCAACCAACGGATCGCCCAGGCGGCCGCATCCTTTCGGCGCGGCGGGCTGGGGGCGGTCAAGAGGGTCTATCTCGACGGATTTTTCCGCTTTACGCAACAGGAGCAGGTTTTTGTCGAAGCGCTGGCCGAGCAGTCAGAATCCATCGTGATTACGCTGCCGGACGGATTGGCGCCGTATCCGTTTCAGGCGATGGGGAGCCGATTGCTGCCGGGCGCATACCGCCCGGCGCCGCTGCCGGAGATCGTCGCCGCGGATTCTCCCCGCGATGAAGTGCTGGAGATCGCGCGGCGGATTCTCGCTGACGGGCGGCCCTTGCAGCAGTGCGGCATCGTGCTGCGCTCGCAGCCGCAGTATGCGCCGCTGATCGAAGAAGTTTTCGGCGCCTTGCGGATTCCGTTTCGCATGCGCTCGGAGCGCAAGCTCGCCGATCATGGCGTCGTCCGCTATCTGCGCCGCTGGCTGGCGGCGGTCGGCGCGGGGTTTCCCGCCGAGGCGGTGCTGGAGTTGGTCTGTTCCCCCTTGTCGCCGGTTGGGGGTTTCACTGACGCCTTCGATTTCGCGGTGCGCCAAAAGCTGCCCGGCGCCGGGATCGATCTTCTGAAGACGGAAGCCGGCGAACGCGCCGATATCTTGAAACTGCTCGACGCCCTGCCGGCGCCCGGCGAATGGCCGCGGCGGCGGCGCAGCGGCAGGGAGTGGGCGCAGGACGCGCGGCAATTGCGCAGTCGGCTTCTCAAGCGGGCGAAACCGGTTCCCGATGTCGAACCCGACCGCGTGCTTGCGATGAAGGAGCGGGCGCGGGCCGAGGCGCAGTTCGATGCCGCCCTGGATGCCGCGGCGGAGCTCGGCCGGGGGCCGGCGGACGAACCGATTGCGTTTGCCGCGTTCCTCGAACGGCTCGACGAGGCGCTCGCGGCGGCGCCTCTGAGCACGCCCGACGACCGCCGGGAGGTTGTCCAGGTTCTCACCGTGTATGAGGCGCGCCAGTGGGCCTTGCCGGTCGTTTTCGTTTGCGGGCTTGTGGAAGGCTGGTTCCCGCGGAAGCATGCGCAGGACGTGTTCTTCCCGGATGCCGACCGGGCGCGGCCGGCCGCGCGGGGGATCGCCTTGCGCACCACGGCGGACCGGGCCGAGGAAGAGAAATTTTTCTACCGCATGGCGACGACCCGGGCTACGGAAAAACTCACGCTCACGTATCCGCGCGCGGACGAGACCGGCAATCCGCTGTTACGCTCGTTTTTTCTGGACCGCGCGAACGACGGCGCCGCTCCGGCGGCGAGGACGTCTTCGCTGTCCGCCGGGCGGAGTCCGCGGCCGGCCGGATTGCAGGAACAAGATTTTGCGGCCGTTGCCGGGCGGAGCACGCGGTTCAGCCCCACGGGATTGGATACGTTTCTGCAATGCCCGTACCGTTACTTTGCCGGACATACGCTGCGGCTGAAGGGCCGCCCCGAAGCTGCGGGATTCCGCTTCGGGGCGCAGACGGCAGGATCGATCGTCCACAAAACGATCCATCTATGGAGCCTTGAAGGAGGCTCCATCGGGGCCATTCTGGACCGCGTGTTCGCGGACGCATTGGCGGAGGCGCATTTGCATCTCGATTTTCGGGCGGCGTTGATGCGCGTCAACATGCGCGCGGATCTGGAGCGTTTCGCCCGGGAATCGGCCGCTTTGTCGGCGCAAGGCGAGTCCGAAACGGACGTCGAGTACATGCTGGACGAACTGGAACCGCCCGCGGCGATCGCCGGGCGGGTCGATCGCTACCGGATCGACAACGAGGGGCGCTGCTTCGTGATCGACTACAAGTATTCCAGCGCGGCCAGCGTCAAATCGCTGCGCATGGGACACGCGAAGGACGAGCAATTGCAGCTTCCGCTCTATATGCTCGGGTTGCAGCAGGAACATCGGGCGCGGCCTGGAGGCATGGCGCTGTGCGGCATTCGCGGTTCTACCAGCTATGAGGGTTGGAGCGTGGTCAAAGACGATCCGAGCGGTTCGGTCGCCCTGGTCTCGGAGGAATCCCTGCAGCGGATGACGGCAAGCGCCCGAACGGTCGCCGCGAGGGTCATCGGCGAGGTGAGGACCGGCGAGATTGCAGTCGCCCCCCGCGATACGGACGTTTGCAAGCGGTTCTGCGAGTACAAAGCGGTCTGCCGAATCGGCTGGGACGCCGCGCAACGCGCGGACGACGCGGACGCTTGATTTTCGCCATGCAGTTGACGCCGTCGCAGGAAGAGGCCGTCGGCGGCCGGCCGGCCGCAAACACCGTGGTGACGGCGGGCCCCGGGTCGGGCAAGACGCGGATTCTCGTCGAGCGGGTCAGAAGGCTGATCGAGGTTCACCGGGTCGACCCGCGAGAAATCCTGGCCATTACGTTCACCATCAAGGCCGCGCATGAAATGTACTCGCGGCTGGTCGGCGCGGAAAACGCCTCAGAGGAGCTCAGAAGGAAATTCGAGAACGCGCAGATTCAGACGATCGACGGATTCTCGTCGAGCCTGCTTCGCGAGAATGCCTTGACGGCCGGGGTCGACCCGGAATTCACGGTTCTGGAACCCGCGGAGTCAGAGGATCTGTTGCAGCAGACGATCGCGGCGGCGCTCGACGACGCCTTTGCGCGCGGCCCGCAAGAGGCCGAGGTTTTTCTGCGCGCGTTCAGCGGCTCCGACGAACGCGCCGACAAAATCGAGCCGACCAAAGTGCATCGCTGGTTGTCGGCGTTGGTGAACCGTATCCGGTCGCACGGAGTCGAGCCTTTCGTCAAGGAATGGCTGCCGCGACTGTCGCTCGACGATTTTGCCGCGGACCTCCGCGAGCTGGCGGCATTGAAGAACGATGCCGGTCTTCGCGCCGCCGCCAAGGCGCTGGCCGCGGTCGATGCGGCCGACCTCGAAGCGCAGGCGCGCATTCTGCGCGGCATTGACCCGGGCGATGCCCGGGCGAAGCAGGCGCGTCCGTTGGTCAAGCGGATTCGTGAGAAGTGGCTGCCGGATCTCGCTGCGGAATTGGCCGCGGAGATGCACGAGCCGGCGCGGCGGTGGCTTTTCGGCGTAACAGCCCGCATTCTCGACGACTTCGAGCAACGCAAGCGCGAGCGCGGCGCCGTCGATTTCGACGACCTTCAGCGGCTGGCGATTCGACTTTTGCGAGGCGAGTCGGCGCCGGCGCTGCGCTACAAGCACATCCTCATCGACGAGTATCAAGATACGAACCCGTTGCAAGCGAAGCTGATCGAGGCGGTGATCGCCGCCCACGGGAATTCGCCGCCGGCGTGTTTCGTCGTCGGCGACATCAATCAGTCGATCTACGGGTTTCGGCACGCCGACCCTACGGTGTTCCGCAACTACCGCGACCGGGTTCGGAAAAACGGGGGCAAGGTTGTTGCGCTGCACGAGAATTTCCGCAGCCGCCCGGAAATCCTCGGCGCGGTCCACCGCCTGCTGCCCGGCGGCGTGGATTCCGGCGTCGAGCCCCACCGACTGCAAGCGGGCCGCGAGCATCCTGCGCAGTCCGCCCCGAGCGTCGATATCCAGATTGTCGCTAAAGCCGGCGGAAAGGCTGCGGAGTGGGAAGCCGGCTGGTGCGCCGCCCGGTTGATGGAGCTGATTGCGGCAAGCCGCAACGCAGCGTCCCCCGGCTCCGAGATCGAGTGGGGCGACTGCGCGATCCTGCTGCGCACCCGGGAGTTGACGACGCGCTTCGCGGCCGAGTTGCGGCGCCGGCGGATTCCCTACCGGCTCGAGGCCGGAAAGAATTTCTACCGGACGCCGGAGGTTTATGAGGCGGCGGCGTTTCTGCGCATGCTGCGCAACCCGCGCGACGAGATCAGTCTGGCCGTCGTGCTGAAGTCGGCATTCGTGGGCGTCGAAGACGGAACCTTGCTCGCCCTGAAGGCGGCGGACAAGAACCTGTCCCACGCGCTTGCGGCCGTCCCCGTCGCCGGCCCCGACGGCGAGCTTCTGCACGAGTTCAACGAGCGCCTGCGCGATTACCGAGCCGACCGCGATACGACGGCGCCCGACCGGTTGTTGGCCGCGGCCATGGCCGATTGCGGCTACGACAATTGGCTCGCAGCCGCGGGCGGGGGAGAGCATGCCTTGGCGAATACCCGGAAGCTGCTGCGGATTATCCGCGGGCTCGCCGCCGGCGGGGCGGGCTTCGATGCGGTTTCCGCGGCGCTCGATGAACGGCTCAACGCGGCGCCGGCGGAAAACGAAGCCGAAGAACCGAAAGATTCGAGGACCGCGCTCGAGTTGTTGACCATGCATTCGGCCAAAGGCATGGAGTTCCCGGTCGTCGTTGTTGCCGGATTGCAGCACAGCCGCGCCGCCGTCGAGGCCCCGCTGACTTTTTCGCCCCAGCGCGGCATCGGCGTGAAATGGCGGAATCCCATAAGCAAAGGGTCGATCGGAGATCCCGCGCACCGGGCGGTTGAACAAGAAATACGGCAGCGAGACCGCGAGGAAAACGAGCGGCTGCTTTACGTTGCGGCAACGCGGGCCGAGCGGCATTTGATTCTTAGTTGTTCTTTTTCGGCGAAACCCCAAAAACGCGGTTTCTGCAAGCTGTTGTTCGAGCGGTTCGGGATCGACCACTCGGCGGTGACGAACGAGCGCCGCAGGATCGCGAAGGACCGCCCGGCGTTCGGCCTGCTGCAGACGAACCGACCCGCCCCGCCGGGCGACGCAGCCGGACCGATGTCCGCGCCGCCTCCCGCCGCTATTCTGCTGCGGCCCCGCACCGCCGAGGCGAGCGCCGATATTGCGATATCCGTCAGTTCCGTCGCGGCGTTCGCGCAATGCCCGCGCAAATACTTCCTTTCGCGGTACATCGGCCTCGAATCGACCGTTGCTCCCGCGGTCTCCATGACGGCGGCGGACGATGCGGCCGAACCCGTCGAGCGGGATAAAAACGCCGGCGACGCTGCGGCGTTCGGGCAGGCCGTACACGAATACCTGGCCGGCGGGGCGGCCGCGGAGGGCGCGTCTGCCGCGGTGCGGAAAACGGCCGAGCAATTCCTTGAGCATCCGTTGGGCCGGCGGGCCGCCCGCGCGGAACGGAAATCCTTCGAGCAAAGTTTTCTGTTCGCGCTCGACGATCGCATCCTGCGGGGGCAGACCGACTTGCTCTTCGAGGAAGACGGCCGGCGCATCCTGGTCGATTACAAGACGGACCAGGTCGCCAAGCGGGATATTGCGGCGCGCGCGCGCGGCTACGAACCGCAGGTTCAACTTTACGCCGCGGCGCTCGCGAATGCCGGACAACCGGTCGATCAAGCCTTTCTGTTTTTTTTGCGCGAGCCCGAGGCATACGAGGTCGATGTCGGCGCGGACGCTCTCGCCCGCGCCCGCGCAACGGCCGCGGAGCTTTTCGAGGCGCAGCGCCGCCGGGAGTTTCCGTTGAACGTCGGCGGGCACTGCCGACACTGCCCGCACTACCGGAAAGCTTGTCCGGCGGAACTGCCCGCCAAGACCGGCGCCGGGGCGCGGCCGAGAGCCTGAGCTAAAGGCCGAGTTCTTTTTTAATCGAGTCGAGCACTCCGTTGAGGAACGGGGTCGAGTCTTCGCCGGCGAAGCGGCGCCCGATTTCCACCGCCTCGTCGATGATGACGGCCGGCGCGGTTTCTCCGGCGCGAAGTTCCTGGGCCGCCAGCCGCAGCAGATTGCGGTTTACGGCCGACATGCGTTCCATGGTCCAGTTCGCGGCGTGCTTGCGCAGGAGCGCGTCCAGCAGATCGACATTCGCTACGACGTCCGCGAACAGCTTCCCGGCGAAACGATCGGGCTCCGACGGGAGCAGGTCGTCGGAAGAGAGTCCCCCGAAAAAATCCGCGACAACCTTTTCGGGCGCGGCGTTCGAGGCGTCCCATTGAAAGACCATTTGCAGCGCTCGTTCGCGGGAGCGGCGGCGGGAGGGCATGCGATTCGAGGAAAGAGGCTGGTGGATGGCTCAGCGCAGTTTTTTCAGCAGGTTGGCCATCTCGATCGCGTTCATGGCGGCGTTGAAACCGGCGTTGCCGCCTTTTGCGCCGGCGCGGTCGATAGCCTGCTCGAGAGTATTGCAGGTGAGAACGCCGAAAATGGCGGGCACGCCGGTATCCCCGGCGATGTCGGCGATGCCGCGGGCGGCGCCTTGCGCAACGTGATCGAAGTGCGTCGTTTCGCCGCGGATGACCGCGCCGAGGCAGATGACCGCGTCGTACTTGCCGCTTTGCGCCAGCGTCCGCGCGGTGAGCGGAATCTCCAGAGAACCGGGCACGCGCACGACATCGACCGCCGACGCGTCGCCGCCGGAACGGCTGACGGCGTCGACGGCGCCCGCAAGCAGCCGGTCGGTGATGAAGCCGTTAAACCGCGCGACGACAATCGCGAAGCGCAAGCCGGCCGCCGTCAGTTCGCCTTCGATCGTGTTGCAGCCGGAAGTTTCCCCAGACATAACGCCCGCCTTTTGTTATATCAGACGACCTTCGGGTCGGGCGGCGCCGGCGGCGGGGCCGTCAGCGCCGTATCGCTTCCGGCGCCCGTTGGCGGTCGTGCTGCTCGAAATCCAACGTCCACTCCAGCGGCACGGATGCCGGCAAGTAGCAGATTTTGTCGTCGCATGCCTGGTACTTGAGAGACCCGCGCAAGGTCAAGCGCCCGTTGTCGTCGAGCAAGTGCTCGATCTCGTTGGGCTGTCCGATCATGACATCGGTCAGCAGGCGGAAGGAGCCTTCGTAAACGGGAACCGTTTCGTCGATGGCGGGTAGATGAAGCTCCTTCGATGCGGGGTATTCGACATCGTAGCGGGTTACGCCGCTAACGTCTTCGACCTGCCAGTCGATCGGAATGTAGCCTTCGACTTGCGGAGCATAGACGTGCATTTTGGGGTTCAGGTCGATGTCCAGAACCAGCGAGAACCGGTTGCCGCCGCGAACGGCCGCGTCGCTTGCCCAGGAAACGACCCGCAGATGCGGCGTTTCCGCTACCTGCCGCGCGGCGCCGGTCTCGGCGCCCAACGTGCGGACCAGGACCCGGCCGGCGGTAAACCGGTCGCGATAGTTGTCTTCGAAATACTTCGCGCGGACAACCCGGTCGGGGCCGATGAGGTACTCGCCGGGGATCGGCACGCCGAAAAACCGATGGGTTTCAGGAATCGTCTCATTGAGGATGCCGAACGCGCGGATGACCGCGGAATCGGGGTCCGAGAGGAGCGGATAGCCGATGCCCGCTCTAGCGGCGAAGTGCTTGAGAATCTCGACGTTGTCGTGGCTGAGAGCGGCGATGCGTACGCCCTGGGTTGCGAGTTCTTCGCGTTTGCGCTCCAACTGAACCAGTTGGCCCTTGCAGAACGGTCACCAGTCGGCCGAGCGGTAGAACAGCAGCAGCAAGCCGTTCGGACCGGCGAGGCTTTCGAAGGTTCGTTTGGCGCCGGTCTGGTCGACCGCCTCGAACGCGGGAACCGTTGCGCCGACTGCGGGGCCGGTCGGCGGACCCGCCGCAACTAACGGCATGGATACCGCGCCGAATAGAAACGTGGACCGCAGCAGTGTTCTCATGGAAACTTCATTATGACGCAGGCGGCGGCATTGTCCAAACGGCAACCGCGCAAACCGATACAATAAGCGTTGCCGTCGAAACGACGCCCGCGCGGGCGTCGGGCCCCGCGGAGAGGTGGCCGAGCGGCTGAAGGCGCACGCTTGGAAAGCGTGTTTAGGGGAAACTCTAACGAGGGTTCGAATCCCTCCCTCTCCGCCACTCAATCGGTGAAACCCAGGGTTTGCCTTACGAGATTATTGGAGTCGAAAGTCGATGAAAGACGCCCAGAAACCCGATCACGTCAGCCTCACCACGATTATTGACCGCCTGCGAGACGGTCGGTACGTCATTCCGGACTTCCAGCGGGAGTTCGAGTGGACGCCCGGGGACATTCTCGAGCTTATGAGGTCAATCTTTCAGGACTATTACATCGGGAGCCTCCTGCTATGGAAGGGCAAGACCGACAATTTCGAGGCCCTCGCGTGCGAGCCGCTGCACGGCTTCAAGGGCAAGACTGACAAGACACATATTGTGCTCGACGGCCAACAGCGGCTGACTGCGATGCACTACGCCTTCCTCGCGCCCAATGTCCCGGCGCCGAACCGAAAAAATCGCTTCCTGTTCTTTGTTCTTGTGGACAAGTTCATGGAGGAAGCCTACGACGAGGCATTCGACTACTACTGGACCCGGCACGGAGAGACGCTACTCGCCGACAGGACTGCCCAGTTCGACGACCACATGTTCCCGCTGGCTGTCGTAGGTCAGGGCATTTTTGAGCTCTTCAACTGGCTCCAGGACTACGAAAAGCACTGGCGCGCCAAAGAAGGCGAAGCCAAGAATTCGAGCAACGAGGCCGCATGCCAAGCTGCAGGGCGCCATGCGGACAACGCTCATGCTTTTCGCAATCACTTGCAGAGCATCATGCAGCAGTACCAGATTGCCTACATTGAGCTCGACCAGGATCTCGCGATCGACAAGGTGTGCAACATCTTTACGCAGATCAACAGCCGCGGTATTCGGTTAGACGTCTTCGACCTGATTAACGCGCTGCTCAAGCCAAAGGGTCTCCAGTTGAAACATCTGTGGCGCAAAGCTGCGCCGAAGCTCGACTTCGTCGAAACCAAACGGATGAACGTTTACATCCTCCAGGTGATGTCGATCCTTCGTCAAGCCTATTGTTCGCCGAAATATCTTTACTATCTCCTCCCCGGCCAGGAGAAGAAGGTGCGCGATCCCGCCGGCTCGTTGCGCAAGGAAGTCCTGATCCCGGATGTTTCGGGATTCGAGCAGCGTTGGCATGAAGCCGTTGAGGCGCTTCGTCAGGCGATCGAGTTGCTGCGGCATCCCCAAGAATTCGGCGCGATCTCGTCCCAGCATCTGCCCTACGTCTCCATACTTCCGGTCTTTGCCGCCTTGCACGCCTCGGCTCGGTCGTTACCTGCTAACCACCGGCTCGGCGCCGGAGTCAAGCTCCGGCACTGGTACTGGGCCAGCGTATTTACGAACCGCTACTCAGGGTCAGTCGAATCCACGAGCACACGGGACTTTCTGGATCTGAAAAATTGGTTCCAAGACGACGACGCCCCGCCGCCGCTCATAGCCGAATTCAAGATGCGGTTTCGGAATCTCGATTTGCGGCGTGAAACCAAACGCGGGACCTCCGTGTACAACGGCATCTACAACCTGCTCATCCTGCGCGGCGCACAGGACTGGATGACGGGAGCGGCGCCTCAGTACGGCGGTCTTGACGACCATCACATCGTTCCGAAGAGTTGGGCGAAAGAACGCACGCTCGATACTTCGATTGACACGATTCTGAACCGCACGCCGCTCACAGCAGAAACGAATCGGAAAATCAACGACCGTCTGCCAAACGAGTACCTGCCGGAACTGATCGCGGCGAACGGCGAAACCACGGTCCGCTCGACGCTCGAATCGCATTTCATTTCGCAGGCCGCGCTCGAGATCCTTCTGCGCAACCCTTTTACTCCTTCGGACTACGAGGATTTTCTCAACGTGCGCCGGCGCACGCTTCAGGAAGCTATCGAGGATTTGTTGGTGAAGGAACGTTTGGATCTTCCGCCTCAGCTTCGAGAGTTGGATGCCCGGATCGAAAAAATCGAACTCGCGCTTCGAAAGCTGATTTGCGCGTCGCCGGCCGGCGACGCGGACAAGATCCCTCCTCATGTAATCCAAAAAGTCGAAGGACGAATTCAGGCGGCTCTCAAGAAGAATCCGGCGCTCGACGCCAATCACTACGCAGCACTCGAGGGCAAGCTTGAGTATGCCGACCTGCGCGAACTCCAAGATACGATAACGAGCAAAGCGCTCACCCCGATTTTCCGGTCGCGGTTTCCGCACAAGGAAACGCTTGTCAAACGCTTCGATCAGCTCTCCGAGCTTCGCAACGGCATTCGACACAGCCGCACCGTGGATGACGTGACACGCAAGGAAGGCGAGGCAGCCGTTTTGTGGTTTGAGCAGGCGCTCGCTGCGTGTCCGCGGATTACAAACGCTGCCCCGGGATAAAGGACTCCCTTGTGGGGTGTAGCGGGAAGCCGGCGGCCGCACAGGCAACCGATCGTCATCGGCCGCGGCCGAACGAGTCCGAGCGGCTTTCTCCGACGTCTTGTTCGAGATCAGGCCGGCAGTGCCGGCGAGCAAGCGCCGGAGCCGGAGCGCGAACGCCGGCGGCGGTTGTTACACGAGGTATTTCAAGAGATCTGCGCGACACGCGGCGGATTCAAGGCGCCCGACAATCTCGATTACGAGAGCCGTATGGCGCTTGAAGACAGAGCTATCGATGTCATTCTCAACCACGAGCCAAGTTGGCAACGCACTCCGGCCGGTGGTCACGATGTTTTCCAAGGATTCCTAACAGCAACGTCCAGGCCG
The DNA here is from genome assembly GCA_958295955.1 of uncultured Bryobacterales bacterium. GTDB lineage: Bacteria > Acidobacteriota > Terriglobia > Bryobacterales > UBA6623 > CATQHP01. The sequence goes on from OY282420.1 coordinate 1,924,310, forward strand.
TCGAAATCCGCGGTATTTCGTGTTGCGACGGAAAGATCATGAGCCTTCGCTGTTCCGGCGATTAGCGCATCGCCCAGATGTAGAACGCGGCCGGACCGATGCGCCTGCGCCCGAAGCAGGGCGGCGCACTCCGCCTCTCTGCGCTCAAGCGGCAGGATACGGTCCGCATACTCCGCGATGAACGCCGATAATGCCGCGCCTATCCGGTCGCGGCGGCGTCCTTGTGGAAGCAGCCGCAAACCGAACTCCAATTCATGCAGCACAATCGCCGAAAGCCACAGATCGTGTCGAACGGTCAGGAAGGCAACAACCTGCGGGTCCGGTATGGCTTTGGTCGTCTCCGAAACCACGTTGGCGTCCAATAGAAAACCGTTCATTCGCTCTCTTGGGCGAGGAATGGAATCTCACGCCCCGCCTCGCGACGGCTTGGAATCTCAAGGGTAACCCCGCGCGGCATGTTGTCAACCAGCCACTGTCCGAGGGGTTTGCGCGGTTGCGCTTGTGTCTTCCACGCATGCTCAGGCGCTACGACGAAAGATTTTCTGATGCCGATACGTTGCGGCCCTTCCTCTTCGGCAAGACGCAAGATTTCGGATAGATGCGCCTTGGCCGCGGCGACAGTCCAGATTCGATGGGGTTTGGAATCCATGTCAGCGGCTCCGACAATCAAGCTATACTAGTTTAGTATAGACCATAGTATATGTTTCCTCAAGAGCGAATCTCCTCCAAATGAAAAACGAGCCTTTTCTCTATGGGGAAATGCTGTATTGCAACACGCCTCGGGAGCCGCCGACCTGAGCGCCCAGGACGCGGTTCCCGTAGGCGGCGACGCCTTCGGCTCCGCTGGTGACCTTGCCGAGGTCAGGCTTCGGGTCGGGGATGAACGCCTCGACCTTCCCGGTCCGCGCGTCGCCGATGTAGATGCCGCGCTCGAAACCCGGATTGCGGGGACGGCCGCTCGAGTCGGGGTCGAATCCCGAGTCGGAATCCGCCACGTAGATCGTGTCGTTCTCATCGATGTATATCCCGCTCGGCGAACCGAACTGCGTCCACGTGGCGAGGTGATTGCCGTTTTGGTTCAGAATCTGGATCCTGCGGTTCGCGCGGTCGCCCACGAATATGCGGCCTTGCGAGTCCATGGCGAGGGCGTGAATGCCGCTGAATTCCCCCGGCCCGTCGCCTCCCTTGCCCCAGGCCGCGGCGAACTTTCCGTCGCGCGTGAACTTGACGATGCGGTTGTTGCCGCCGTGTCCGTGATTGTGTCCGTCGGCGACGAAGATGTCGCCGTCCGGCGATACCAGCACGTCGGACGGACAACTGAACGTCCGTTCGTCCTCTCCGGCCTTGCCCGCCGCGCCCAGGCTCATGAGGAGCTCGCCGGCAGGGCTGAACTTGTGGACTTGGTGGCCCTTGCCGTTTTCGCGGCCCGTCTCGCAATTCGTGTCGACGGCGTCGGCGACCCACACGTTGCCCGTGCGGTCAACGAAGATGCCGTGCGGCCAGACAAACAGCCCGGCCCCGAAGCTGCGCATGAGATTCCCGTCGGCGTCGAACAGCAGGATCGGGTCCAGGTCGCTTCCTCGGCAGTGGCTTCCGGCGCAACGCTCGGCAACCCAGATTTTTCCGGTCAACGAACCGTCCCGGCCGCGGTGGGGATAAATCGCGCTGGCGGACCCCCATAACCGCCCCGCCGGCAGCTTGCCCCAGGCTTCCCCGGCGCCGTATGGATTCGGCGGCCGTTGCTGAGCCGCGCCCGGTATTGCCGCGGCCAGCAGCGCCAGCGCCAAGCATTTTTTCATCGTGCGCCCTTCGAGTCGAAGCGTTCGAGGGAGCGGCGGCTCCTCGGCCTCGGTGTTCATTATGGCCGAATCGGCTTCAGCGGCCAAGAATTTCGAGATCGCGAGTCGCCGGCGAACGTCCGCCCGGAATCGTTTTCCGTACGCGCCGGTCTTGCCTTGAAGCGTCGCTTGAAGTAGAGTGCTTGAAGTAGAGTAAGGTGCATGGCTGTGCTTGCATTCGATACCCTCAAGGCCGCAAAGACACTCAAGGAAGCCGGGTTCGAGGAAGCCCAGGCTGAAGCCGTTGTCGCCGCGGTCGGCGGCGCCATGGGCGAGAACGTCGCGACAAAGGCTGACCTGGCCGCTTTGGAAGCCCGGCTCTACCGACATCTTTGGATCATGGCTGCCGGAATCGTTGGCGTCACGGTTACGTTGATGAAGCTGATCCCGTGACTTGCCGTGATTGAACATCTGGGGGCCTTCGATAAGCGTCTGCCAGGAAACGCCATGTTGGGCCAACAGGAAAAGATGCGCCCCTGAAGCGATCTCAAGGTTCCAGAAAAATGGCCAACTCAGGATTTCAAGCCGCTCATTCGCTCTCGCGGGTGATGAAGGGGCTCTCGCGCCCCGCGGTTCGTGGCGGCTTGGCCTCGACGACAGTCCGTATTCGATGGAATTTGGAATCCATGTCACGGCTCCGACAACCGAGCTATCATAGCACGAGGAGAGTATGAAATGTTTTGTCAGGAATGTGGCAAACCAATCGCCACGGAAATCCGATACTGCGCAAATTGCGGTACGCACGTTTCGGAGCAAGTGATGCAAGATAAAGCTGCCACCACATACACAGCAATCCGGGAATTGACTGGAGTTGACGGTCACAAGTTACTGAATCGTCCCGAGATTACTCACCTGCCATCAATCCTGGAAGAAGGGGAGATGCCGGAGTGCGTAACGACGAATAGCCATCTGTCCATCGCGATTGCCACCGACAGGCGGATTATCAACATCAAGAAATCATATTGGAACGACTCGATCAATAAGGTCGAATCGTATCCATATGCCGACATTCTCTCGATCAAAGCGGGCAGGGGAATTTCCGAACACCCCTTGGCAATAGAAATTTCCGGGAAAATACACAGGATTGATGCAGATAAAGAGACACGTTTTACTTTCGCCGAATTTGTGGCTGGCAGGATACGGTTACCTAAATCTGGGGAAACTGGGGATAAAATCGAATCCGCTGTCAAAGATAGCGGGCCTATAAAACAAGATCCTAGAGGTGCTGAGATTAACGCGCAGATTAAGAATCTTGACGACATGTCCAGGGTATTAGGGTACCGTGAGATCAAAGAACTACCCAATATTCTGTGGGATTCAGAGCATATCTATGACATCGTCCAAGGACTGTACGACAGTGGGCGGGGGATTCTTGTATCCACGGACAGACGGCTCATCTTTGTGAACAAAGGCATGATTTATGGTCTTAAAGTAGAGGACTTCCCGAACGACAAGATTACGTCGATTCAGTATGAGATCAAGCTACTATTGGGCTCGATCACGATCTTTGCCTCGGGTAATAAAGCCGTTGTAGAACATGTGGACAAGAAGCGGGCACGTGCGTTCGCAGAAGGGGTCCGAGCACGGCTGGCTGCTGGGAGTGAGCCTGTCGCTACCCCGACGGCAACCAGGGGCGACCACACAGAAGACGATGTGGCGGGTCAGCTGGAAAAGCTGGCTACACTGAAAGAAAAAAGAATTCTGACTGAAGAAGAGTTTGCCGCGAAGAAAAAACAAATACTTGGCATCTAACACAAGGAGAGCATGAAATGTTTTGCCAGAAATGCGGCAAGCCAATTGCCGCTGGAACCCGGTACTGCACGAATTGCGGTACGCACGTTTCGGCGCAAATGACTGCATCGCAGCAACAGCCATCCCCCCCTTCGCCTGCGGCCTCTCCCGACGACTCTCAGGTATCACAAACGGGGAATATGTTTCGCCATAAATGGGTCTGGGTAGTAGGTGTCCTGATCGTGATTGGGGCAATAAGTGGAGAGGAAAATAGGGGCGGATTGTTGATTCTCGTGAGTATTGTGACAGGACTTGTGTCGTTCATCGGACTTATTCGACCGTTGCCGGGCCTCGGGTTGCCGACCAGGAAGCAGGCGGGCATAGTGTGGGCGGCGTCATTTGTGTTGTTTGTCATCGGTGGATCGTTGCTGACGCCTGATCTCAAGCCGAAGCAATCTGCAGTACGGGAAGCACGAGAACAAGAGCAGCAGGAGACGGCAGAACAGATGGAGACAGGCACCGGAGAGTCGCCTGTAGATGTGAGGACTGAACCGGAATTCGTTTTTACCGTTGAAGAGTTCATAGAAAGGTATCATGAAAGCACTAAAAATCTAGATTTCGAAGCTCGTATTTCAGTGAAAAGAGAGCTCGATAATGGTGAATTCATCACCATAAATCTAGAAGATAAAATAAATAAAAATACGGGAATGATATTGAACGCAAATAGACAAACTAGAGCAGTCAGGAGTTTAACATTCATTGGTGCTGGCGATGGAGAATTAGACTCAGGAATGGCTATATTTTCGGGAATTATTGTTTCCATTATGGCTATTGAGAATCCATCAATGCCTGCTAGTCGGAGAGGGAAAAGAATAAAGGAAGTCGGATTTCTGGAATTACTTGATGAAGAAGATATAACCTCAGAAAGATGTGACGTGAAATACATCCTCCGAAATTCAGAAATGCTCGGTGTTTGGTTAACGGCATCGCCAGTAAAGCATCAGGCCCCCGATACCGTATGTCTTGACGCCCTTGGCCCATAGAAATAGATCGTTCTTCTTCGCTTTCGCAGTTCGCAGATTTTCGGAACAACTGAAATCTGTCCGTGGCAGACACAAGAGTAGATCGGCAACAATTGAGGGGCATTCCCATTGTCAAGTGCATTGTTCAGATTCCAATCTTTGTTGGTGAGAAGCGCCGTATGCATCTGGAATTCCCTGCCATTCGCGCGACTGTCCGGTAGCAACCGGATAGCCGGTGTTTTCGACGCGTAGACGACGTACAGCGATAATCCCCGCCAGGGTGAGGGGTGCGCCGGTCTTACCGCGCGGTCGGGTCGCCCGGTTGGGGCAGCAGCCTCGGCGGGGGCGGAATCAGGCCCTCCGGATCGAAAAGGCGGCCGGGAAGATAGTCGGTTGCGCGCGGGCCTTCGAGCGTGCGGACCTTGATGTTGCGGTACCAGACGGGGTGGTTGTGGTGGGTCAGGGCAATGTGCCCCTCGCCCTTGAAGCCGAACCCCGGCACGCGCTTGAACTTGGTTTGCTCGATGCGGGCGAACATTTCAGGCGAGTTGAACTCGTATTCGAGCAGCTTTTTGCCGTTGAGCCAGTGCTCGCCGTGAGTCCCGCGGACGACGATGCGCGAGCGGTTCCATTGACCCGCCGGGTTGACCTGTTTGTCGGGGCCGGGTTTGTAGAGCAGGTAGAGAGACCCGCAACTTGAGTATTCCCAGCCTTTTTTGCGTCGATTCAAGATCGTGTCGTCGAGCAACTGGTATTCGGGGCCTGTCGCGCCGAGCAATGCCCGCGCCTTGCGCTCGCGGCTCAGGTGCGGGCGGTAGCCGGGTCCGGCCCAGGCTTTCTGCACCAAGTACTTGACGCCGCTGTTGCCGCCCTTGACCAGCTTCCAATCGAAGACGAGCTCGAAGTTTTCGAATTGGCTGATCGTGACCAGGTCGCCGCCGGAACGGTCGGCGAGCGTACGCAGGGTTCCGTCTTCGACGGTCCACGACTGGGTTGGGAACGGCGTGTCGTTAAAGCCTTCCCAGCCGGCGGTCGTCTCGCCGTCGAAGAGCAACTGCCATCCGACGAGCTTTTCAGCGTCGGTCAAGCGGTTGAGAAGTTCGCCGGCGGACGCGGCTGCGATTGCGATGGAGGCGAGTGCGGCCAAGCGGATAAGCATATTCGAATCTCGTTGCGCGGGATGCGGGATTGGCGTTACAAGTCTAGCAACTCGCGGCAAAAGTTACGCAGGCGGCGTTACGCGCCTTGGGTCCGAAGCAGGAGCTACCGTGCGCCGGAGCCGGCGGCAGCCAAGCGGGCCCGCGCGCGCGCTATCGCCCGCCGGGCGCGGTCGGCGTCGATTTCCAGGTTCTCCATTTGCAGGCGCTTGTCGGCCCGCTCCAACGACCGGAGCGCGCGCTCGCGGTCGATCTCGGGCGCGGGCTCGGCGGTCGCCGCCAGCACCCGAACGCGGTCAGGAAGGATTTCGGCGACTCCTCCGTTCAGCGCCAGATAGCTGTCGCCTGCGCCGGTCTTGAAGGTCAAAACCCCCGTGCCGATCTCCGCCATCATCGGCGCATGACCGGGCAGCACGCCCTTGTAGCCGGTGGCAAGCGGCAGTTGCGCCGCGCTCGTCTCCTCGCGGACGACCTGCCGCTCGGGAACCGCGACTTCCAATGTCATCTGCCGGCTCATTTCGCTAGGCCGCCGCCTTCTCCAGCTTGGCGGCTTTCTCCTGCGCCTCTTCGATGCCGCCGACGAGATAGAACGCCTGCTCGGGCATGTCGTCGTGCTTGCCTTCGACGATCTCCTTGAACCCGCGGATCGTATCGGCCAGTTTCACGTAACGCCCTTCCAGCCCGGTAAATTGCTCGGCGACGTGGAACGGCTGCGAGAGGAAACGCTGGATCTTGCGCGCCCGCGCGACGATCAGCTTGTCTTCCTCCGACAACTCCTCCACGCCCAGGATGGCGATGATGTCCTGCAATTCCTTGTTGCGCTGCAAGACGCCCTTCACTGCCTGCGCGACGCCGTAGTGCTCTTCGCCGACGACGTGGGGATCGAGAATGCGCGAGGTCGAAGCCAGCGGGTCCACTGCCGGGTAGATGCCGAGAGAAGCGATTTCGCGCGACAGGTTCGTCGTCGCATCCAGGTGGGTGAACGTGGTTGCGGGCGCCGGGTCCGTGTAGTCGTCCGCCGGGACGTAGATGGCCTGCACCGAGGTGATCGAGCCGCTCTTCGTCGAAGTGATGCGTTCTTCGAGCGCGCCCATTTCCGACGCCAGGTTCGGCTGGTAGCCGACCGCCGAGGGCATGCGGCCCAGCAGCGCCGAGACTTCCGAGCCTGCCTGGGTAAAGCGGAAAATGTTGTCGATGAACAGCAGCGTGTCCTGCCCCTCGACATCGCGGAAATACTCGGCAACGGTCAATCCCGTCAAGCCGACCCGCAGGCGCGCTCCCGGGGGCTCGGTCATCTGCCCGTAGATCAGCGCGGCCTTCGACTTGGTGTAATCGTCCGGGTTGACCACGCCGGAATCCTGCATTTCGAGCCAGAGGTCGTTGCCTTCGCGCGTGCGCTCGCCCACGCCCGCGAAGACCGAAACGCCGCCGTGCTGGAGCGCGATGTTGTTGATCAGCTCCATGATGATGACGGTTTTGCCCACGCCGGCGCCGCCGAACAGGCCGATCTTGCCGCCTTTGAGATAGGGCTCGATCAGATCGATGACCTTGATGCCCGTCTCCAGCATCTCGGCTTCGGTCGACTGGTCGGCAAGAGAAGGCGCCGGACGGTGAATCGGAAATCTTTTCTCCGTCGCGACGGGGCCTTTCTCGTCCACGGGCCGTCCCAGCACGTTCAGCACGCGCCCCAGCACCTGGGGGCCCACCGGCACCGAAATCGGCTCGCCCGTATCCTCGGCCTTCATGCCGCGCACCATGCCGTCGGTCGGCTCCATGGCGACGGTGCGCACGCGGCCCTCGCCGAGATGCTGCTGCACCTCGCAAACGACATCCACCGGGTCGGGCACATCGTAGCCCTCGCTGGTGATGCGCAGAGCGTTGTAAATTTTCGGCAGATGCCTGTCAGTGAATTGAACGTCGACGGCCGGGCCGGCAACCTGAATGACTCTTCCGATAGCTGACATCTTGTGCGATTCCTATTCCAAAGCCGCCGCGCCCGAGACGATCTCGATGATCTCCGTGGTGATGCTCGCCTGGCGGACGCGGTTGAGACGCAAGGTAAGTTTTTCGAGCACTTCGCCGGCGTTGCGCGTCGCCGAATCCATCGCCGTCATGCGCGCGGCATGCTCGGCCGCCGCCGATTCGAGCATGGCTTGATGAACCTGCGTGACGACGTGCCGCGGCAGCAGAGCCGCAACCAGTTTCTCGGGCGGCTGCTCGTATTCGTAATCCGCCGCGCCGCCGCCTTTGTCTTGTGAGGGAAGAACCGGCAACAGCGGCAACAGAGTGATTTCCTGGGTCAGAACGTTCTTGAAGCGGTTGTAGAGAACGTAAACCGCATCGATCTCGCCGGCGCTGAAGCGCTGCATCGCCTTCCCGGCAATCTCTTGGGCGGCGGAGCGCTCGACATTCTTGAAAATCAGATCCCACTTGCCCATGATCGAGTAAGACCGGCGCGAATAGTAGTCGACGGCCTTGCGTCCGAGCAAACCGAGTTCGACCTGCTTGTCTCCGTTCTCGTCCAGAAACCTCCGAGACGCCTTGGTAATGTTGCTGTTGAACGCGCCGCAAAGCCCCTTGTCGCCGGCGAGAAACAAAAGCAGGATGCGCCTGACCTCGCGCCGGGCCAGCAACGGGTGCCCGGCCGCGGCCGAATCTTCGTCCGCCCGGCTCAAAACATTGCCCAACATCTCGCCGAGAAGCGCCGCGTACGGACGCGCGTTGACCGCGGCCTGTTGCGCGCGCCGCAATTTCGCCGCCGAGACCATCTTCATGGCCTTGGTGATCTGCTGCGTGTTGTTGACCGAGCGGATGCGCCGGCGCAGGTCGATCAGTGAAGGCATCGCCAATGCGCGGCGCCGCTAGGCGGCCGCCGCCTCCACGGGGGCGTTCCTCGCCGCGAAGCGCTCCTTGAAGGCCGCGACCGCTTTTTTCAAAGCTTCCGTCGCCTCGTCGTCCAGCTTCTTTTTGGCGCGGATCTGCTCGAGCGCCCCCCCGGCGCCCTCGCGGTCGAGGTAATCGTAAAGTCCTGCTTCGAATGCGCCGATCTGCGAAACTTCGAGATCGTCCAGGTAGCCGTTGGTTCCCGCGTAGATAATGGCGATCTGCTTTTCGACCGGCAGCGGCGCGTATTGCTTTTGCTTCAGCAGTTCCACCAGGCGGTCGCCGCGGTGAAGCTGCTGTTGCGAAGCTTTGTCGAGGTCGGCGCCGAACTGCGCGAACGCGGCAAGCGCGCGGTACTGGGCCAGCTCCAGGCGCAGCGTGCCGGCGATCGACTTCATCGCCTTGATCTGCGCGTTGCCGCCGACGCGGCTGACCGAGATGCCGACATCGACCGCCGGCCTCACGTTGGCGTTGAACAAGTCGGCCTGCAAGTAGATCTGGCCGTCGGTGATCGAGATCACGTTGGTCGGGATATAAGCCGAAACGTCGCCCGCCTGCGTCTCGATGAACGGCAGCGCGGTCAGCGACCCGCCGCCGAGGGCGTCGTTCAGCTTGGCGGCGCGCTCCAGCAGGCGCGAGTGCAAATAGAAAACGTCTCCCGGAAACGCCTCGCGCCCCGGCGGACGGCGCAAGAGCAGGGAAATTTCGCGGTACGCCGCGGCGTGTTTCGACAAGTCGTCGAAGACGCACAGCGCGTGGCGGCTCGAATCGCGGAAGTATTCGCCGATCGCCGTGCCCGCAAAAGGCGCCAGGAACTGCATCGGCGCCGGGTCGGCCGCCGACGCGGCGACCACGATCGTGTACTCCATCGCGCCGTTGTCTTCGAGCACTTTAACCACCTGCGCCACCGTCGAGCGCTTTTGGCCGATGGCGGTATAGACACAGATCATGTCGCCGCCTTTTTGGTTGAGGATCGCGTCGACCGCGACGGCGGTCTTGCCCGTTTGCCGGTCGCCGATAATCAACTCGCGCTGCCCGCGGCCGATCGGAATCATCGCATCGATGGCCTTCAAACCGGTCTGCATCGGCTCGCTGACCGGCCGGCGGGCGATGACGCCGGGCGCGATGCGCTCGACCGGGTTGTACTGCGTCGTCTCGATCGGACCTTTGCCATCGATGGGCCGGCCCAAGGCATCGACCACGCGGCCGATCATCGCCTCGCCGACCGGAATGGAAATGATCCGGCCCGTGCGCTTGACCTCGTCGCCTTCCTTCAGGTTGGAAGCATCGCCGAGCAGCACCGCGCCGACCTGGTCTTCCTCCAGGTTCATCGCAATGCCCGACACGCCGCCGGGAAAAGCCAGCAACTCGCCGGCCATGACTTTCTCCAGACCGTGCAAGCGGGCGATGCCGTCGCCGAGCGAAACGATCCAGCCGACCTCGGCGACCTCGACGGCGCCTTCGTAGTTCTCGATCTGGTCTCGAATCAATTTCGAGATTTCACCGGCGCTGATTTGTGCCATAGAAACTGTCCCTTGTAATTTCTCGATGTTCTAACCGGCCTCGCGCATCGCGCGGTCGAGCGCTTGCAGCCCGGCGCGCAGCGAGCCGTCGTAAACCATGGACCCGACGCGGACGATGCCGCCCCCCAGCACGTCCGCATCGACGACATATTGCGCCGCGATCGACTTGCCGGTCAGCGCGGCGAACCGCTCTTCGAGAGCAGCTTGCTGATCGGCGTCCAGCGCCCGCGCCGTGCGCACTTCGATCCGCGCCGCGCCGCGCCGGCGGTCGAGCCATGAGCGGTAAGCATTTACGCATTCGCCGAACAACGCGACGCGCCGGTGATCGACAACCACGTAGATGAAGTTGCGCACCTTCTCCGAGCACCCCAGCCGGTTGCAAAGCTGCGCCGTCAAGGCCCGCTTTTCCGCCGGCCGCACCGCCGGCGAAAGCAGAACGCCGCGCAACTCCGCCGAGGCTTCCAAAGCCGCCTCGAAGTCTTGAAGCTGCTGCAGAGCCTGCTCGGGGCCAAGTCCGGAACCCGGTTGGGAAACGACATCGGCCAGAGCCGAGGCGTAACGGTTAGCGATTGCAAGAGCCATGAATTTTGCGCCGGGAGCCCCGCTTCGATGCACGCATTTGAAAAGAGTTGCGGTACGCGGGTGAACGCTGGGGCCTGCAAGGCTGCTTCGAACCGCCGAAAGGCCCTGAAACCATTAAGCTAGCACAACCGCTCCGGCGGGTCAACCAAGACGCTTCCCGCACGAGAGAAAACGTTGCTTTCTCATGGAGCGTTGTTTCAGAATGAAATTCCCCCCGCATGCGCTGCTCCCACTGCGGCTACTGGAATTCGGAAGGCAACCATCGCTGCACGCATTGCGGCCGCCGGTTCGAGCTTGTCGACGGCGTTTCCGCGGTCGTCGCGCGCGGCTCGAAAAGCGCCGGCAAGCCGGATTCGCCGCGGCCATTGCCCGCGCCGCAAGCCGCGCCGGCGCCGGGCGGGCGGGACTCGCCGGCCGATTTTCCACCGCGCAGCGGCGCCGCGGCGGCGTCCCGGCAGCTTCCGCTGCCGCTGCCGCGAAACCCGGAGTCTGCGGGCGCCGCGATGTCTCAGGCCGCCCCGCTTCTCCCCCTGCGGCCAAGGTCCGCCAAAACTTCTCGCGCCGCGGCCGCGCAGGCCGCCCCGCTCAAACGGCGCGCTCTGGCCTGCTTCCTGGACGGGATATTGATCGCCGCCGCCGGCGCAATCTTCGTTTTCGGCTTCACCGGCCTTAAAACCTATCTGCGGCCCGATTCCGCCGCGGAAATCGGGGTCAAAACCGCCGCCTTCGTGTTTTTCATCCTGCTCTGTTTCTATTGGTCGATTTTTATCTACTTCACCGGCCGCACCCAAGGGATGCAATGGGCGCGGCTCGAAATCGCCGCTCTCGACGGAACGGAGCCGACGGACTCCCAGCGCCTGATGCGGATATTGGGAACGATCGTCAGCACGGTCTCGTTTGGAATCGGTTTCGCCTGGGCTTTTATCGATGAACGCAAGCTCACCTTCCACGACAACATGTCGAAGACCGTGATCGTGGAATCGAGCCGGTAAGCCGCCGGCAATTTCAGAACGGAATTCGCCGCCCGCGGGCGTAAGCGTGTACAATGGCGAATCGCCATGCCACGTTTGCAAGACACCCCCGGGGAGGCTGCGTTCCGCGAACGGCTGCGCGGCTGGCTCTCCGCGAACGCCCCGAAAATCGAAGGCCGCGATGTCGGCGCCCTCAAAGCCTGGCAAAAGAAACTTTTCGATGCCGGCTGGCTCGGCTTGAACTGGCCGCGGGAATACGGCGGGCAAGGCGCCTCTTTCCGCGAGCAGGTCGTTTACAACGAAGAAGTCATCCGCGCCCAAACGCCCGCGCCGATCAACGGCATCGGCCTGATGATCGTCGGCCCGACGCTTATCGCCGTCGGCAGCGAAGAACAAAAGCGACGCTATCTGGCGCCTATCCTCTCCGCCGAAGAAATCTGGTGCCAAGGCTTTTCCGAACCCAACGCCGGTTCCGACCTGGCGGGGCTGCAAACGCGCGCCGTCTCCGACGGAGACGACTACGTCATCACCGGACAGAAAATCTGGACCTCGAACTCGCGGATCGCCGACTTCATCTTTCTGCTCGTGCGCACCGCTCCCGACGCGCCCCGCCACAAGGGCATTACCGCCTTGATCGTCGATATGAAATCGCCCGGCGTCAGCGTCAAGCCGCTGCGGCAAATCACCGGCGACGCCGAGTTCGGCGAGGTTTTCTTCGATGAGGTGCGGGTTCCGCAAGCCAACCGGATAGGCGAAGAGAACAACGGCTGGATCGTGGCGATGAAGACCTTCACCCGCGAACGCGCCAACATCTCCGTTTCCACCAGTGTCCGCCTCCAGCAGCAATGCGGCAACCTGCTCTCCGCCGTCAGGGGCCGCGACATCCCTGTCGACCCCCAATTCCGGCGTGAGGCCGCGCGGGCGTATCTCGACAGCGAATGCCTCCAGCTCACCTGCGAGCGTCTATCCGAGCAGCTTTTCGGCTTCGAGTCCTCGCTGGTCAAGATCGTCGGCTCGGAAGTCAACCAGCGCCTCCAGGAACTCGGCTTGAGCATGCTCGGCCCCGATGCGCCGCTGGTTCCGGACGGCGATTTCGAGAAGACTTGGCAATTCGGCTTTCTGCGCTCGCGCGGCAACACGATCGAAGGGGGCACCTCCGAGATTCTGCGCAGCATCGTAGCCGAGCGCATCTTGGGACTGCCGCGCAAGTAAAATAGGCCCGAGCGCCCCAGGCCGGTTATTCGCTTTTGGCGGCGGCCCTGCTATACTGATGGCGCCCGGACGGCCGGGCTTCCAGCGATGAAAATAAACGGACGCCGCTTCCGGCTCGGATGCCTTTTCGCTTCGGTATGCGCTCTTGCCCTTGCGCTCGGAGGCGCCGGCGGGCGGGCCGCCCCGCGGACGGACGGCGACCGGGTCGACGAAAGCTTGCGCAAGTTTACGCATGTCCTGGGAATCATCGAAAACAACTACGCCGACGAGGTCGAGTCCGCCAAGGCCATCTATCACGGCGCGATTCCGCAAATGCTGCGCGTTCTCGATCCGCATTCGTCGTTCTTCGATCCCGAGGCGTTCAAGCAGCTTCGCGACGATCAAAAAGGGCGCTATGCGGGCGTCGGCATGCAAATCGGCAACCGCAACGGCGGAACCGTCGTCATCGCGCCCTTCCCGCGCACTCCGGCCTATCGAGCCGGCTTGCGCCCCGGCGATGTCATTGTCGAAGTCGATAAAAACAATGTGGAAGACATGACGGTCGGCGAGGTTGCCGACCGCCTCCGCGGACCGGCCGATACCGAGGTCCTGATCGGGGTCGAGCGCCGGGGCCTCGATGAGATGCTCGAGTTCGCCGTGGTGCGCGCCGAAATACCCAGGCCCAGCATTCCGACGGCGTTCCAAATCGAGCCGGGGGTCGGTTTTATCAGGATCGACACCTTCAACGAAAACACCGGCCGCGAGCTCGATGCAGCCTTGGCGAAGCTCGACGCCGCGAACCTGCAAGGCGTCATCCTCGACATGCGGGAAAACCGCGGCGGCCTGCTCAGCGAGGGCGTGCGGGTTTCGGACCGCTTTCTGGAAAAAGGCCAGACGATCGTATCGCATCACGGCCGCGCTTCCCAAGAGCGCAACTACACGGTGCGCAAGGGCAACGGCGGCAGGAAATTTCCGATGGTGGTGATGGTCAACTGCAATTCCGCCTCGGCCTCGGAAATCGTCGCCGGCGCCATGCAAGACCACGACCGCGCGCTCGTCGTGGGGCACAGCACATTCGGCAAGGGTCTGGTGCAGACCGTCTATGAGCTTCCGGAGACGTCGGGGCTGGCGCTGACGACGGCGCGCTATTACACGCCCAGCGGCCGCCTCATCCAGCGCCGCTACGACGGCGTTTCGATGATCGACTACTACAACAATCCCTGCAGTGAGGGCTATCGGCCGAATCAGGAGGAAGTCCGCTTGACCGACAAGGGCCGGCGGGTCTTCGCCGGCGGCGGCATCACGCCCGACGTCGAGTTCGAGGAACGGCGCCCGAACGACTTCCAGTGGATGCTCGTCAGGGAATTCGTCATCAGCACTTTCGCCCAGGACTATACCCGCGAGCATCCCGACCTGCCGCGCGGCTGGGACGTGACCGGCGAAGTCGTGGAAGAGTTCCGTCTGTTCCTGAACAGCGAGAAGATCGAATATACCCAGGCGGACTTCATCGAAAACGTGGATTTCATCAAGCGCTTCATCAAGCGCGAGGTCTATAATTCGGCCTACGACATCGAAGAAGGGCAGCGCGTTTACTACGAGTTGGACCCCGACGTGCAACGGGCGGTCAAGCTGCTGCCCAAGGCCGAGGAATTGTTGAAAGACGACAAGAGCCTCGTCGCCGCGGCCGCGGGAGCGAGGCAGCGGCGCCCCGGCGGCCGGCGGTCGCCCTGAAGCCTGCGGGGAATAGCCGCTCGGCTGATAGACTCGCGCCCGACGCGAGCGGTCCGCGGGCCGTCGGCGCGGCTCAAACCGGGTATCGCCGCCGGTTCGAAAAGTCGGCGCCGCCGAGACGCGAAGGGAGCATCATGCAGCGTTTGCACGGTGCGCTGGCGATAGCATGCATGTTCGGTCCGGCACTGGTCGGCACCGGCGCTTCCGCTCAAACGTTCCCTGCCCGCGAGCATCTCGACGTCGTTGTCGACGGCGCGGGCACTTGGCCCGGTCGGCGGTTTGCGCGGGCCGATTCCCTGCGCAGCGGTGCGACCGGACGGATTTCGAGCACGGCGGCCCACCAGATCCTCGTCGAGTTGGCGCCCGACGACACCGCTCCCGCGAATCTGTTCGATCTGAACGGGCGGACGCTGGTCTTCACGCCGGACGGCGCCGGCGGCTACTCGAGGTCGGTCCAATCCGTGGCATGGGAAGACGACATCGGCATACCGGTTGCGGACGGGGCGGAGATCCAGCTTCAGAGCTTCACGTTCGACTTCGCCGGCCGCAGGTGGGGGTCGTTCTTTGTAAGCCGGCAAGGTCTGATCACGTTCGGCGAGCCGCTTGCTTACAACTATCAGGAGGACGACAACCGGTTCACCACCATGCGGGAGATCGCCGTCAAGCTCGTGGACGCGCCCACGATCAGCCCGTTGTTCAAGCCCACGTTCGGCGGAGCTTTCGGCCTTGACTCTTTGGCCGGCCGGCATGTCGCGCACCGGGACGATCGGACCGTCGTAACCTGGTTTGCGGCCGACCAGTGGGGACACTACCCCGGCGGTCTTCGACCGAGCACCGCGGACAACCGCTATCAGGCCGTCTTGCACGCCGATGGGCGCATCGCATTCAACTACCGGAAGATCACCGTTAGTGACGGCATAGTCGGTCTGTTCGACGCTGCTGAAGTCGCCAAGGACCACTTGCTCGCGAGCATCGCCGACCCAACGGATCCCGAGCTTCCCGGCCACCTCGACTTGCTGGGCGCCGCGGTCTACGCGACGAACGCCGGTTCCAGCGTGATTCTTGAGTTCACGTTGCGGGAGCCGATACCGGAACCCGGCGCCGGTGAGTTCTACACTTACCGCCTCCATTTCGATACGGACGAGCCGTATTGGGACCACCCGCTCGACTGGTCGGACGAAGATGCCACCTGGATGATCGACGTCAGGGAGGGTGGCGAATACACCGCTCGCGGCAAAGGCGTCCGGCAGTTCCTGGGCGGTAAGGGTGAAGCCCGTATCTCGCTGCTGGCCGATGCCTCGGTTCTTGAAGGTGACGGCCGGAGAATCTCCGCCATGGCCGTCGCCGGCGCCGCCCATTTTAGAGACGATCAGTGGGTCCAAGGCGACTACGACTCCCGCGCGCTGTTGGAGTTCCCCGCCGGCGGCGGTACACGAGGGGTTGACCTGTCGGCTTCCGATAGCCGTTTTTCTCGGGACCACGCCGAGATATTCCACTACCGCGGGCAACCCAACTTGACAGACATCTCTTGCCGCGTCCTGAACGCGCTTGGCGACGAGTTCGATCTGCTCACCTTTCACAGCGAGTTTCGTGTCGACAAACAGGAAGCCGGATCGGGTTGGAGCCCTCATTGGCTCAACGCTACAGGAACTGGGCAGCAACTTCGGCCCGCACCGTGCGGAAGCCGGCGGTTCAGGGGTCATCTTCACCTACCTATATGGTTGCCCGGCATCGTCGTCAACGATCGCGACCCCGGCTTGACGCACGAATTCATGCATACGTGGACCGCTTACCTGTCGTACGAGAAGAACGGCCGGCGCGAACCCCTCAGCGATACGATTTGAGGTTGTCACTGGCGCGTTGGGCTTCACACGCCCGCCGCCTTTCCGTGGCGCGGCGGGGACGCCCCGTCCATCATGGCCGCGTTGGGGGGCGGGTTCTGGCGCGACAACGGCGATGGAACCTTCACACCGGCGGCGGCGGGGCGTCTTTTTGAGAGCGGCCCCTCCTGGCTCGACCTGTACCTGGCGGGACTGGCCTCGGCCGCGGAAGTGCCGGATATGTTCCTGCTGCGGAATCTGCAACCGGTGAACGAGGGTGACCCATGGGGGCCGCACACCGGCGACAAGGAGATCATCACGATTGAGCAGATCGTCGCAGCCGAGGGGCCGAGGATACCGTCGGCGGCGGAGGCGCAGAAAGACTTCAATGCGGGCTTCGTGTACCTACTGGATCCCGGGCAGACGCCTGACCCCGACCTGCTCCGCCTGCATGCGGAGTATCGCGACAAGGTCATCGAGCATTGGTCGCATGTGACGGGCGGACGATCTCGGATTACGACAGCCGTGCCGGGCTCTCCCAACAGCTCGCCGGTGGCGGTCGGAACGCTGCCCGATCTGACGCTGCGCGCCGGCGGCGCGGCGGTAAAGGTAGAAGTGGCGGCAGCGTTCCGCGACCCGGACGGGGGGCTGTTGACCTTCAGAGCGACCTCGTCGGCGCCGACTGTGGCGACGGTGGCGGTGTCGCGGAGCGTGCTGACGGTGACGCCGGCGGCAGCGGGGACGACGACGGTGACGGTGACGGCCACGGATACCGGCGGGTTGAGCGCGATGCGGCAGTTCGCGGTAGCCGTGGCGGCTTTTCCCGTTATCTCCGAGGGCGGGGTGGCGCCGGCCAACGGAACCCCTCTCGTGAAGCGCATTTCCCCCAACGCTCTCATTTCCGTCTTCGGACGGGATTTCGCGCCGCAAGGAGCGCCGACGCTCAGCCCCGCGCTCGACGCCTCCGGCAGGGTTGCCGCCGTTTTGGCCGGCGCCTGCCTTGAGATCGGCGGCCGGCGCGCCCCGCTGTTCGCGGTCACGCCGACCCAGATCAACGCCCAGGTCCCGCACGACCTGACGGGGGAGCAGGCAACGGTGACGGTCGTCCGCGGCTGCGGGACGGCGAACGCACGGCGCAGCGAAGCGGCAAACGTTGCCGTCGCCGCCGTCTCGCCGGCGTTCTTCAACGTGGTTAGCAATCCCGACGGGCGCAACCCGCTGGCGGCGCTGCACGGCGGCGGACCGGCTCTGGTCGGCGCGCCGGAGTTGGGGGCGGAGTTCACGCCGGCCGCGCCGGGCGAGACGGTCACGCTGTACGGAACCGGTTTCGGGCCGACCGAGCCGGCCATCGAAGCGGGCCGCATTCCGGGCGCCGCGGCCAACCTGGTTCACCCGATCTCGTTTACTGTCGGCGGCATCGCCGTTCCCCCGCAAGACGTGCTTTACGCGGGCGCGTCGCCCTGCTGCGCGGGACTACAGCAGTTCGCGCTGCGCCTGCCCGCTTCCCTGCCCGACGGCGACGCGGCCGTCACGGCGTCAGTGCTCGGCGTTTACACTCCCCAAGGGCCGTTCCTCACTGTCCAACGCCGATAAGGGAACCGCGGCATGGGGAATATCCGGCAGTACGGCATGAACGGGAAAGGCGCCGGCATTGCAACCCGCGCGCAACTTTGCTAGAGTAAATCCGCTTCGGATGACGAATCCGCTCACCCCGCGGCAGTCCCCACACCCCACGGCGCGGCCGTTCCGCCGGCCCCGCGCAGCGGCTCCGGAACAGAGCCGCGGGACCGCTCGGCATCTTCAATCCGCAGGAGGAAAGCGTACGCCATGCAAATGCCCGAATCAGTCAGGATAGCCGCCGAGTTGATGGAATCCAACCCGGAATTCCGCAAGCTCAAGCAGCAACATGCGGATTATGAACGCCGCCTCAACGAGCTCGGCGAACGGCGGTATCCTTCCCTGGAAGAGCAAATCGAAGAAACGCGCCTCAAGAAGCTCAAGCTCAACTTGAAAGACCAGATGCAGCAGATCGTCGACCGGCACGCGGCGCGCGTCTCGTAGCAAGCCCGGCGCGGCTGCCGCACCCTTCGCTTGCAACGCGGCCATGATCAAGGACGGAATCTACTACGGCATCGGCTGCGCCGCCGCGGCGGCGGCCGTCGCTTGGCTGCTGACGCCTCCTGCGGCTGCGCCGTTCCTGGTGATCGGGGCCTTCTGCCTTTACTTTTTCCGCGATCCGCAACGCCGCATCCCCGCGGGTCCGGTCTGCGTCTCGCCGGCCGACGGCAAGGTTGTGCAGGTCCGCGAGCTTGCCGGCGGCCGCACGCAGATCGGCATTTTTCTCAACATTTTCGACGTTCACGTCAATCGGGCGCCCATCGGCGGGCGCGTGCAGCGCGTCGCCTACCGGCGCGGCCGTTTCCTGCCGGCCTACAACGATCTCGCCTCCTCCGGCAACGAGCAGAACACCGTGGTCATCGAAGAAGAAAGCGCCGGCGGCGGGAGCGTGGTGGAGGTCAGGCAAATCGCCGGCTTGATCGCGCGCCGCATCGTGTGCCATAACAAAGTCGGCGACCGAGTGCGCAAAGGAGAACGCTTCGGGCTGATTAAGTTTGGCTCGCGGGTCGATATTTTGCTGGGGCCCGAATGGAAAATTACCGCCGCCGCCGGGGACAGGGTAGTCGGCGGCAGCTCGATTCTGGCCGAAAAACGGAGCTCGCGGACGGCATGAACATTCGCAAAAGCAGACGCGACAGCCCGCCTTACGCATTGCCGACGCTGTTCACGGTCGGCACGCTTTTCTGCGGGTACTACACCCTGATGAAAACGCTGCAGGCGATGGCCTTGCCGGCGTCCGAGGCCGCGCAGGCGTCCCGCCTGTTCGATTTTGCCGCGATCTCCATCGGTATCGCCGTGTTTACGGACGGACTCGACGGCCGCATCGCCCGCTTGACCAAGTCCACCAGCGAGTTCGGCGCCGAGCTCGACTCCCTGGCCGACTGCATCACGTTCGGCGTGGCTCCGGCCGCGCTGGCCTTCGCCTGGGGCGTGCGCGGCCTGCAAATCGAGCAGGGCGGTATCTTCGGCGAGTTGCTTTCGCCGATCGGCTATTTATGCACCTTCTTGTTCCTGACCTGCGGCGCCGCGCGTCTGGCCCGCTTCAACGTGCAGAAGAATCCGCGGCCCAAGAACCCCGGCAGACCGGATCGCAAGTATTTCGTCGGCCTGCCCATCCCGCCCGCCGCCGGCCTGTTGGCCGCCGTCGTTCATGTCCGCTCGGGACGGCCGATCGAGGCGTGGTGGCCGTGGGGCCTGCTCTGGTGCCTGTTGATCGCCTGCCTGGGGGCGCTGATGATCTCCGGCTGGCGCTACCGCAGCTTCAAAGATCTGAACTTCATGCGCAAGCCGTCTCTGGGCGTGGTCTTTTTCGCCACGATGATCTTCCTGATCTGGAATTTCTCACGGCCCGTTCTGCTGACCATGGCCTCGGCTTTCGTGCTCAGCGGGGTGGTCACGCGCATCGGCGGCCTGCGGCAGCGAACTCTCTCCCGCGCCGCGGAACCCGCTCCCGGCAACCCGCGCATAAACTGAATGCAATGGTCTCCGCCAAGAGTTGCAGCACGGCCGCGCTCCCGGCTCTGCTGCTCGCCGTAACAACCGCTTGCGGCTACCGCCTGGCCGGCCGGGCCGACACCTTGCCCGACAACATCCGCACCATTGCCGTCCCGGCTTTTACCAACGCCACGACGGAATTCAAAATCGAGCAGTACCTGACGCAGGCGGTCGTCCGCGAATTCATTACGCGGACGCGCTACAACGTCGTGAGCGACGAAAACAACGCCGACGCCTTGTTGCGCGGCACCGTTGTCACCTTTCACGCAGTCCCGCAGAACTTCGATCCGGTGACCGGCCGCGCCACGAGCGTCACCACGATTACGCGCGTACACGTCGATCTGTGGGATCGCGCACAGGGCAAATCCCTCTACCTCAACCCCAATCTCGAGCAGCGCGAAACCTATGAAGTCAGCGCCGACCCCGACGCCTTTATCGAGGAACGCGGCGCGGCTCTGCAGCGCGCCAGCCGGACGATGGCCGGAACGCTGGTCTCGGCGATTCTCGAAGGTTTTTAGCATGCGCAACCGCGGCATCATGCGCATCGCCGGCGCTTTTCTGCTATTGACGGTTGCTCTCTCGGCCGCGGACCGTCCGCCCAACATCCTGCTGATCACTGCCGACAACCTGGGCTACGGCGACCTCGGCTGCTACGGCAACAGAGAAAATCTGACGCCCAACATCGACCGTCTCGCCGCTCAAGGGGTTCGCCTCACTGACTTCTACACGGCCGGAGCGACCTGCACGGTTTCCCGCGCCGCTCTGCTCACGGGGCGCTATCCGCAGCGCATCGGTCTGAACCACCAGCTCAGCGTCGAAGAAAACCGCCGCGGCATCGGCCTGCCCCACCGCGAAAAGCTCATCCCCCAATACCTCAAGCCGCTGGGATACGCCACCGCCTGCTTCGGGAAATGGAACATCGGCTTCGCCCCCGGCAGCCGTCCCACCGAACGCGGCTTCGACGAATTCCTGGGAATCCGCAGCGGCAACGCCGACTACTACACCCACGTTTACGACGGCGAGCACGACCTTTACCGGGGCGTCGAGCCGGCCTACGTTTCGGGCTATTCGACCGACCTGTTCGCCGCAGCCGCTTGCGAGTTCATGCGCCGCCGGCAAGGCGGGCCGTTCTTCGTCTATCTCCCGTTCAGCGCCGTGCATTACCCGAAAGCCAGAAACAAGCGTCCCGGCGAACCCAATATCTGGCAGGCGCCGCCGCGGTTTTTCTTCCAATACGGCTATCTACCGGACACGACGGACCCCAAGGAGCGCTACCGCGCCGCGGTCACGGCTCTCGATGCCGGCGTCGGGCGCGTCCTGGAGCAGTTGGACGCCCTCGATCTCGCCTCCGAAACGCTCGTCTTCTTCTACTCGGACAACGGCGCCTTCATGAGCCCAGGGAGCGGTCTCGAAGTCGCCTCCAACGCGCCCCTGCGCGGCGGCGGCAACACTTTATGGGAAGGCGGCATCCGCGTCGCGGCCATCGCCCGCCGGCCGGGGCGGATACCCGCGGGTTCGGTCGTCGGCGAGCCGCTGATCAGCCTCGACATCCTGCCGACGCTGCCGGCGGCCGCCGGAGCGCGCATCCCCTCCGCCCCGCAACTCGACGGCCGCGACATGAGCCGCGCGCTGGAAGGCCGCAAAAGCCCGTCTCCGCGCGCGATGTTCTGGCGTTACCGGGGCGCCGAGGCAGTGCGCAGCGGCCGCTACAAGATACTCCGCGCCGCCGGGGACGAGCCCTTCCGACTCTTCGATCTTGCAACCGACGCAGCCGAGACGAAAGATCTGGCCGCCGAGAAACCGCAGGTCCTGACCCGCCTGCAAGCGGACTTCGAAAAATGGCTGCGCGATTTCAACAACTGACCGCGGCGCCTGTCTTGCTAGCCGCTATCCACTGCCATCACCTACGCTCTTCGCCCCCCAGCCAAATGGGGGACGACCAAGCGCGGGCGCCGTCGAGTTGATCGGCGCGCACATAGTAGTAGTCGCCCGCTTGCGCCTCGTCCCGGTCGACGTATTCGAGCTCGTATTCCAGCGGCTGATCGTCGGCGATCAGTTGGAAGCCGACCGCGTCTCGATCTTTTCCACTTGAAGCGTCCACGGAGGCATAACCGCCGCGCAAGCGGTTCAGCGTGAATTCCAGAGTTTGGGCCGGGAGTTTCCGCGTCGGTCTTACGGGCGTGGGCGACTTGCCCCACTCTTGCGACGATTCAAGCTCGATCGTGATCGTGGTCGACGGGGACGCGCCCTCGAGCTCGAGCAGGAGGTTGTCCGCCCGCCCGCGGGTGCCGGTCGAGAATTCGATTTTGCCGGCGCCGCTCGGATCGATTTTCGCCCATTCCTTGTGGCGGTTGTCGAACATTGGGCGTATGCCCGCGAGTTCGGCGCCGCTGACGGTCAGGGTTCCGCTCCACGTGCGGTAGCCGCGGGGATTGTCGCGAAAGTGTGGTTGGGAAGCGGATTCGAAACCGACCAGCAGCCGGGTTTTGCCGCCGAGATCGGCCGGCGCGGCGCGTTTGGTGTAAACCGTCCGCCCATTCTTGACGACGTGCAGGGCGGTAATGGGCGCCGTACCGATAGCGCGCGCCCGCAGGCGGCGGTCGCGGGTAAACGGCGCGCGCGCGCCCATGCCCACTCCGTTCATTTCAAGGTCGAGGATAATGCGCTGCGCGCCGGTGACCGCGTAGCCGCGGCGTTGCTTCAAGCCTGCGAAGATGGCGTCGGCGGTTTTCTCGCGCGCCAGAACGCCCGCCAATCCGCCGAACTGGCTCAGCGACGAAGCCGGCTGGCGGCTCGACGTGGAGCTGTATCCGGGGTGCGCGCGGTGGTCGTCGGACGCCGCCAGAAAGCCGACGCGGTAGCCCTGGCGGAGATAGTAGTTGCCGAACCACTCGAAGGTGCCGTGCATCGACATGATTTCGATCATGCTCTCCATATCCGGGTCGTTCCGGCGCCAGTCGCCCGCCTGGTGGGCATGCGGGATGATGACCACGTCGTTCGTGTCGTAGCGCTCGCGCAGGCCCTGGTAGAGCTCGCTCAGCGACGGCGCGATCTGAGCGCCGACCCGCTCGCGGCGTTGGGGCGTGCGGAAAAAAACGTTGTGATGGCCGCCCCACTGGCGGCGGACGGTCCATTCGTACCCCAGAAAGGCGATGAACTTGCCCGGCTCGGAATAATGGACGACGGCGCGGCGCATGGCTTCCCACTCGGCGTCGGTGAGCCAGATGTCGTGCTCGGAGAGTCCCGAGAAATCGAGTCGGGCGTCGTCGCGGGCGAAGGCGTAGGAGCGGTCGAGGGAACCCTGTCCCTCGGCCATGCCGGTGTGGGTATGCGTCTCGCCCCAGTAGAGGCGGTAAGCGGGGTTTTTACGCACCCAGACAGGGTTGCTGAGCGCTTCGATCTTGCCGTCGGCGGCGGCGATCTTGAAACGGTAAATCCCCTCTTCTGCGAGCTCGATGTCTTCGATGAGTCGAATGGCCGGGCCGCCGGCGTCGAAGCTGCGGAAATGCTTGCCGTTGAGCGTGATCTCGGCGGCGGGCATGCGGCCGGAGGCGCGGTTGTAAACGAAGTCTTCCCAGCGGATGGAAAGGTCGAAAGGCTCGCCCGGCTCGACGATCGACGGAACGACCGCGCTGACGCCCTCGGCTTCGCCGCCGGCGATTGCGTAGGACGGCCATTCGGGCGTCAGGAAGCGGCCGCCGCCGTCGTGGTCGATGTAGATCGGCAGCATGGCCTGATCGGTGGCGAACGTCTGTTGCCGCCGGCCTTCGCCGCCGCCCGAACGGTCGCCGTAAACGATGGTCACGGTGTCGCCGGCGCGCAGCGTCCCCTGCTCCACAAGGAAGGTCGGCATGGGCGCCGGAGCGCGGAACCCGCCGTGCATGCCGACGAGCGGCACGGTGGTCTTGCCGAGCTTGACGGCGGGGTTGGAGGCCGACGCGGAGAGGTAGTTGTCCCCCGCGGGATCGTCGAATTGCAGACGCCCGCCGTCGGCCTGGAGTTGGCGGGCGACCATGATTCTCGCGCCGGGCTCGAGGGGCTTCTCGCCGACCGTGTAGATCTGCTCGATGGTCTGATAGGAGCCGACTCGAATCGTATCGGCGGTCTTGAGCACGGCCTTGCCCAAGGCGCGGGGTTGCTCGTCCTTGACGGTGAACTCGTAGATGTAATTGTCGAGAGAGCGCATGGCGGCGGCCGTCGGCGGCTCGCCGCCGCGCTTCGAGTCGCCCAAGACGCGCGCGGCGGAGGCGACCGCGAGCGTGGCGTTGACCGGGACCGGGCCGCCCGTCAGCGAGTAGGCGTTGATCCACTGCCAAAGTGTGTCGAGCCGCAATTCGATGTTGGCCGCGGAAGTGGGGTTCGCGCGCGCATCCTGCTTCAGAGCATCCACGGCTGCGCGCAGGCCGGGCGCGAGATAGTCGTCACGGTTCCCCCGTTGAGCGGTTCCTTGCGAAATCCATAAGGCGGCGCCGGCCGCCGCGGCGAGTGCTGCGAGATACAAACGTTTCATCGGGAGTTGGAATTATTGTATCCGCATATTGACGCGGCGGAGCGCCGATGGGATACTTCAAGTGCCATGTACGCGCGAATCGCAGCGGGGCTCTTGCTGGCGGCGGCGGCAGTCGGGCAGACACCGGGCGGCGGACAGGCGCCCGACCCGGTGGAAGAAGACCCCGGCTTGATCATCTCAGTCGAATCGAAGCTCGTGGTCGTGCCCTTGCACGTGTACCGCAAAAACAATTCCGTCGGCGGGCTCGACGCCGACGCTTTCGAATTGCTCGAAGACGGCGTGGCGCAAAACATCGCCTTCGTCGAAGGCCCTGCCGGTCCGGGCGAAGACCCCAACAAAGGCCGCACGGTGCCCACCGAGATCATCTTGCTGATCGACGTCAGCCACAGCGTGATAAAACCCGGATTGCTCGACATCCGCACGATCCGCAGCGCCATGCTCGACGGACTGCGGGAAGACGTCTCGATTTCGCTCTATGGCTTCGCCTGCAACCTGAAACGCTTCAGCGGACCGACGCGCGACCCCGCCAAGCTGCAAGCGGCGCTCGAAGCTGCTTACGCCGCCGAGGCGGGCTGCAGCCGCGTTTACGAGGCGATCATGCAAACGGTGCGCGACGCAGCCAACCGCGGCGGCAACGTATCGCGCATGATGGTTGTTTTCTCCGACGGATTCAGCACCACAGACCTCAGTACGGACTTGGTCGTGCAATCGGCGAACGCCTTCGGCATCCCGCTCTATCCCGTGATATTGGGCCACGAGCAAATTGTCGACAGGGCGTATCGCGGGGGGTCGGGGCATCGCGCGCCGGCAAACCCGAATGCGGGCGGCCCGTGGCAATTGCGCACGCCGACGAGGAACAATCCGAATGCGGGCAACCAGAGGCAGGCGCGGGCCCGCGAGCAGGAATCCCGCCAAAAAGAATTCGCCGATATCGGCCTGCAAACCGGCGGGCGCAGCTACGACCTGAGCGTCATCAACAACATGGTCATCCGCCGAATCCTGAAGTCGCTCGCTACGCTGGCGCAGACCGAGTACGTTGTCGGCTATTACCCGAGCAGCGTGGACGAACCGCTCACTGCGCATACGGTGGAAGTCCGGCTGAAAAACCAGAAGGTCGGCAAGCTGTACGGCGGCCGGCGGCTGATCGTTCACTGACGCCGCGCGCAAGCGCGCCTGGACCGTTATACTCGCACTAGAGATGCGCTCGCTGTGCTTTTTCTTTGCCGTTCTATTGGCCGCGCCGGCGTCCGCCGCGCAGGCGCCGGACAAGGAAGAGTGGATCCAGCTCTTTAACGGCAAGAATCTCGACGGCTGGATTCCCAAAGTCAGGGGCTACGCGGCAGGAGACAACTTCGGCGATACTTTCCGTGTCCGCAACGGCGCCATACAGACCGGCTACGAGGCTTACGACGGGCCTTTCAACGAGCGCTTCGGGCATATTTTCTACGAGAAGCCCTTCTCCTACTACATCCTCGCGGTCGAGTACCGCTTCATCGGCGAGCAGGCGCAGGACGGCCCGCGCTGGGCGGTGCGCAACAGCGGCGTTATGCTGCATTCGCCGCCGCCCGCAAGCATGGGCAAAGACCAGAACTTTCCGATTTCGATCGAGGTGCAGTTGCTGGGCGGAATGGGGGAAGGCGAGCGGACGACGGCGAACTTGTGTACGCCCGGCACGCACGTCGTGTTCGCCGGCCGGCTCGAAACCCGGCATTGCACGAAGTCGCAATCGAAAACCTATCACGGCGAGCAATGGGTGCGGGCCGAGGTGATGGTGCTGGGCAGCGCGGTCATCCGCCACATGCTGGAAGGCGAGACGGTTCTCGAATACGAGCTGCCGCAGATCGGCGGCGGCAATGTAGAGGGGCATGACCCGGGGGCCGTGCGGAACGGCGAGTTGCTCGACGGCGGATACATCTCGCTGCAGAGCGAGAGCCACCCGGTGGAGTTCCGTAAAGTCGAGTTGTTGAACCTGGCCGGCTGCATGGACCCCGCCGCGGCGAACTACAAGAGCTATTACGTGAAGTCGACTCCCGCGGCCTGCCGCTACTGAGAAGGCGCAAGACGGCCGGACCGTCGAAGCGCCTCACTGCATCCAGTCGGCAACGAAGATGTTGAACTCGTAGCGCGACTTGGCGTTGCGGTCGGAGCTGAAAACCAGTTGCCTGCCGTCGGGAGAAAACTCGGCGAACGAGGTGAAACCGCCGAAATCGGTCACCTGGCGCAGGTTGGAGCCGTCGAGGTCGATCAAAAACAGGTCGAATTCGCGGCTGCCACAGTTGTTTTTATTCGACGAGAAGACGATGCTCCTGCCGTCGGGCGTGAACTGCGGGGCGAAGCTCGCACAGCCGAAATCGGTAATCCGCTTCACGCCGCTTCCGTCGGCGTCGGCGATGAAGAGCTCCATTTTCATGGGCGCGGTCAGATTGTCGGCCAGAAGCTCGGCGTAGCGCGCGGAGGCTTCGCCTTCCGCCGGGTGGTTGGCCCGCCAGACCAGTTTCGCGCCGTCGGGCGAATAGAATGCGCCGCCGTCGTAACCGAACGATGCGGTAAGTTGCTCCTTGCCCAAGCCGTCGGGGTTCATCGACCACAATTCGAGGTCCCCCGAGGACTTCGAGGTGTACACGATTTTGCCGGTCTTCCAGTTGACGGTGGCTTCGGCGTCGTAGCCCGCGGCGTCGGTCAGGCGCTGGGGCGCGGCGCCCCGCTCGTCCGTCAAAAAGATGTCGTAGCCGGCGTGGACGGGCCAGACGTAGCCCTTGCTGCGGTCCGGGCGCGGCGGGCAGGCATCGCCGGCCAAGTGCGTCGAGGCGTAAACGATGCTCTCGTTATCGCCCAGAAAGTAGCCGCAGGTCGTCACGCCCTTGCCGGTCGAGACGCGGCGCACGTCGGAGCCGTCGGCGTTCATCACGTAAATCTGGTCGCATTCGGCGCCGTTGCGGGTGGATTGGAACACCAGCTTCCGGCCGTCGGGCGACCAGTAAGCCTCGGCATTCTGTCCGCCGAAAGTCAGTTGGCGGATGTTTTCGAGAAAAGCGCGGCTCTCGGCGGGCGCTTGGGGAGACTCGGCAGGGCGCCCGCAGGCCGAAAAGCATAGCGCGGCGGCGAGAGGAATGAAAAAAATTCGCATGGGATCCGCTCCGAGATATTATGTTAACCGATTGACAAGAAACGACATATATGGATATGGACATCTATATTTAGTATTTTGTTGAGGGTGTGCTACAAAATCTTGTTGCAAAGTTCCACTTGCCTGAGTTACTCTGACGATGACGCTACGCCTGCGGATGGGGCGCCGATCGCGGTGCAATGCCCGATTGAAAGTCCTTCTCAGCCCAACCCGCGCCCCATCTCCGGGCGTTTGGCGCATCGCCGGGGTCGTGCGAGGTAAAGCGCGTTGCTGAAGCTCAAAAAAGTCGAGCTGCTCGGCTTCAAATCTTTCTGCAACCGCGAGGAGTTGCGCTTCACCGGCAACGGCATTGCGGCGGTGGTCGGGCCAAACGGCTGCGGCAAATCGAATATCGGCGACGCAATCAGTTGGGTGCTCGGCGAGCAGTCGGCGAAGTCTCTGCGCGGCCGGCGCATGGACGACGTGATTTTCAATGGCTCGCGCGACCGCAAGCCGGCCGGACTGGCGGCGGTGACGCTGACGCTGCTCGATCCCGACGCCGGCCTCGAAGCGCCGCTCCACGGCCGGCGCAACGGCAACGGGGCGCCGCTCCCGCGGGGCGCGCGGCCGGGCGAGGTCACGGTCACCCGCAAGCTGTTTCGCAGCGGGGAGAGCCGTTACCTGCTGAACGGCAAGACGGTTCGCCTGCGCGACGTTCACGATCTTTTCATGGGCACGGGGCTCGGCCCGAATCACTACGCGATCATCGAGCAGGGGCGCATCGGGCAGATCTTGAGCGCGCGACCGGTTGACCGGCGCTCGTTCATGGAAGAGGCCGCCGGGGTCACCAAGTTCAAAGCGCGGAAGCGGCTGGCGGAGTTGAAGCTCGAAAACGCCGGACGGAATCTCCACCGCGTCAACGATATCCTGCAGGAGATCGTTCGGCAGGCCAATTCCCTCAAGCGCCAGGCGGCGAAAGCGGAACGTTTCGAGGAATACCGCGGGCTGCTCGGCGAGGCGCTGGCGCGGCTCTCCGGCTGCCGTTTCCGCCGCATGGACGCGCATCGAAAACGTCTCGCGGCCGAAGCGCAAGCGGCGGAAAACGCCTTCAGGGAGCGCTATGCGCAAGCCGAGTCGATAGAGCGCGAACTGGCCGAGAAGCGCGGCAACGAACGGGGCTGGGAGGCGCAGGTCGAGTCTTCGCGCGAGGAGCTCGCCCGCTTGACCGTCGATGTAGAGCGGCTGAAGGCGCGCGTCGAGCAGCAGTCCCGCGCGGCTGCGGAGAACGCGGCGCGCAAGCAGCAAGCGGAAATCGACATCGCCGACATAGACCGGCGCCTGGAAAGCCTGCGCGTGGAGATGCGCCAAGGCGAAAAGACCGCGCGGGATGCGCATGCCGCATCCGCCGCGGTGCAGGAAAGCCTGCAAGCGAAAAATTCCGCAATCGCGGACGAGCAGCAGGCGCTCCAGGCGCTGCTGACGGAGGAAGAGGCGGGCCGCGCCCGGACCGCGGCGCTTCTGAACACCCTTGCCGAAGCCCGCGGCCGTCTTGGCAAACTCGAGGAATTCCTGGCCGGAAACGCGAGGCTGGCCGAGCAGGAGCGGCTGCGGGAGGAGGCCGCCGCCGAGGAGTTGCGGCAGTGCGGGGAACGCCGCAAGCAGCTTGCCGAGCAGACCGCGGCGCTGCAAAACCGCATCGAGGAAGCAGTCCGCGAGCGCGGCGAGTTGCAGGCGGCTATCGAATCTCTCGAACGCCGGCGCCAACGCCATGAACGGGAAGCGGACGGGCTGCGCGGAGACGTTTCGCGGCTGGCGGCCCGGCAGGAGTCGCTCAACGAGATCCTGTCGCACCGGGCCTACATGACCGAATCGGTCAAGGGCATCTTCGACGCGGTTGCGCGCAAGCCGGTCGAGGGCTTCAAGCCGCTCGGGATTCTGGCGGACTACATCGAGGTCGACGCCGATTACGAACGCGCCGCCGAAGAATTCTTGCGCGAAGAGTTGGAATACATCGTCGTCAGCAACTGGGACGAGGCGCGGGAGGGGGCGCGGCTGATGCGCGGCGACCTCGCCGGGCGCGCGGCGTTTCTGGTCCGCCCGCGGCAGCCGCTCTCCGAGGAGACGCTCGGACCGGGGCCGGAAGAAGGCGTTTCGGGGCGGCTGGCCGACCATGTTCGGCTGAGCGGCGGGCTCGCGGCGTCCGCTGCGGCGCTGCTGCCGAAACTGCGCCGCTGCCGGCTCGTCGAGGACGCGGAGGTTGCGCAGCGCCTGGCGGCGCGGCATCCCGACGATTACTTCCTCATGCCCGACGGCTCGTGCTATCGCGGCCATACGCTGAGCGGGGGCGGGAAGACGTCCGCCGGCCCGCTTGCCTTGAAACGCGAGCTGCGCGAGTTGACGCCCAGGATCGCCGACGCAGAGAAGCGGTTCGCCGGCGCGTCGCAGGCGGCGGCGGCGGCGGCGGCGGCGGCCGCATCCCGAACGGAGCGCCTGGAGGCGGTTCGGGCCGAGTTGCAAACGCTGGAAAAAAGCGCGTTGGAGGCCGCGCACGAGTTGCGCCGGACGGACGACCGGATGCGGCGGCTGGAGACGGCGGCGGCCGCGGCGGCCGGCGAAATCGAGCGGCTGCGGGACGAGTCGGCGCAGGCGGGCAAGCGCTACGAAGAGCAAGCCGCTTCCGCCGCGCAATACGATGAGGAACGCCTGGAGTTGGAGGCGCGCCTGGCGGAGTTGACCGGCCGCGGGCGGCAGCAGCGCGAACGGCTGGCGGCGCTCGGCGAGCGGCAAGCCGCGCTGCGCGCCGAAGCGGCCGCGCTGGAAGAACGGCGGCGCGCGGCGGCGGCGGCGCTGGAATCGGCGCGCCGCGCTTGCGGCGAGCAACAGCAGCAGCAAGAAAGAGTTGCGCGGCAAATCGACCGCTGGGATGAAGAACGCGCGCGCCTGCTGGCCGACAACGAGAGCCTCAACGCCCAAATCGATACCGGCGCGGCGCGGTGCGCGGCATTGCAACGGATCGTCGAGGAGACGGCCGGAAACCTCAAATCCTCGCGGGAACGCAGCGCGGCGCTCGCCGGCGAGCTCAAGCAGCAGCGCGAGGCGGTCGAGCTTGAGCGGCGGGAGCTTTCCGGCAAGCAATTGGCTCTGGTTCAGGCGCAGGCCGATCTGAAGCATCTCGACGAAACCTGCCGGGTCGAGCTGGGCAAGCCCATCGACGAGGTCGCCCGCCAGGCCCCCGCGGACCCGACCGACGACGACCTGCGCGAAGCCGAGGAAGAATACCGCGGATTCAAGGAGAAAATCGAGCGGCTGGGCGCCGTCAACGTCCTGGCGCGCGAGGAATACGCAGAGGTCGAGCAGCGCCGGACGTTCCTCGAAACGCAACACCGCGACTTGCTGGCGGCCGTCGAGGATACGCGGCAGACGATCCGCGAGATCGACGCGGCTTCGCGCGAGAAGCTCGAAGAGGCTTTTCACGCGGTGAATCGAAACTTCGGCAAGATGTTCGCCACGCTGTTCGGCGGCGGCATCGGCGAGATGCGCTTGACCGCTGCGGAAAACCCCGACGAGTCGGGCATCGACATCGTCGCCCAGCCGCCCGGCAAACGCCTGCAGAACATCGCGCTGCTCTCCGGCGGCGAAAAATCGCTGACCGCGCTGGCCCTGCTGATGGCCACCTTCCAGTACAGGCCCAGTCCGTTCTGCGTGCTGGACGAGGTCGATGCGGCGCTGGACGAAGCCAATAACATCCGCTTCCGCCGTTTGTTGCGGGAAATGAGCGACCGCACGCAATTTATCGTCGTCACCCACTCCAAGACGACCATAGAAATTGCGGAATGCCTTTACGGCGTGACCATGAGCGAGCCCGGCGTGTCGGGGCTGGTTTCGGTGAGGACCGCGGACGGCCCGCCGCACGCTCCGCCCGCCGGCAGGCGGAGCGCCGTTGCCGCCGGCGCTCCCGGCCAACCGGCTTGGCGCTGACTCCATTCGCGGAATGCGGCGCCCCCGATTCGCTCGGGGCGGGTGTATGATGAATAGACGATGAATCCGTAATCGATCGGAATCTCAGGCGTCGGCGCGGCGCTTGCCGGTATCGTATTGTCGGCCATGCGCCGCATGGAGCAGCGCCGGCATGGCGTGATTCGTCGCCGTATGCTTCAATGAGGGAGGCGAATCTCGCTTGAAGCAAGGAGGAAGGGAGCGATGGCAGGCTTCCGCAGGGCGTCGGCGATCCTGCCCGCGGCGTTGGCATGCGCCGCGGTCGTCTCCGGTCAGTTGATCGACCGTACCGGGGAGCCGGGCCGCTTTGAGCTTCCCGATTCCGGGCTGACGCTCGAAAAGCGCGCCGATATTTACATGGCGCGCAAAATGTACCGCGAGGCCCAGGAAATCTACGGCCAAGCGCTCGAAAAAGAGCCCGGCTCGGCCCGCATTCACAACAAGCTGGGCATCTCCTGCCACCAGCAAACGAACTTCGGCTGCGCGCGCCGCCATTACGAGCGAGCCTCCAAGCTCGACAAGAAGTACAGTCAGGCGGTCAACAACCTGGGCACGGTTTACCATGCCGAAGGCCGCCACAAGAAGGCCGCCCAAACCTACCGGCGGGCGCTGAAGATCACGCCCTACTCCGCCTCGATTCACAGCAACCTCGGCACCTCGTTATTCGCGCGCGGCAAGTTCAAGGACGCCTCGAAAGCCTATCTGACGGCGCTGCAACTCGATCCCCTCGTTTTCGAGCACCGCGGCTCGAACGGCACGCTGCTGCAGGAGCGCTCGGTCGGCGACCGCGGCAAATACTATTTCTTCATGGCCAAGGCCCACGCCCAAGTCGAACTCTACGACAAGGCCCTGCTCTACATCCGCAAAGCGTTGGAAGAAGGATACGTCCGGCGCGGGAAGATCGCCGCCGAGAAGGCATTCGAGCCGATGATCGAGATGCCCGCGTTCCAGCGCGTCGTCTTTCCCCAGGTGGCGGCTGCCGGCGGCCCGCCGGACCCGTAGGGCCGTCAACGGCGCCAACGCCGGCATCGCTCTGCGCTGCCGTATGCTCAGCGGCCGCTACGAAGACTTGCGGGCAAACCGCCCTGCCGCGCCTGCCAAAATCTCAAATATCCGACCTGTGCCCTGCGGCCGATTGACCTTTGCCGCCGGCTGCCCATAAAATAAAGACGGTTGCCTAGGTAGCTCAGGTGGTAGAGCGCGGCCCTGAAAAGGCCGGCGTCGGCGGTTCAACTCCGTCCCTAGGCACCATCTCAATTCCCCGATTCTGCTTCCCTGCGGGTTTTTTCGGCTTGAGCTTCTATTCGCGGCTATAATGACCGCGGCGTTTCGGGGACGCCCCCGGCGCAGCCGCGGAAGGAGTCGCATCGTGAGCAAACCCCTGCCCACCCGCGCGCTTCCCGCGAAAGCCGATCTCAAACAACTGAAGCGCCAAGCGAAGGAACTGCTGCGCGCCTACCGCGCCGGCGGCGCCGGCGCGGCCGCGGAGGTTGACGCGCATTACCGGGGCGCCGGCCCCGCCGCCTTTGCGCTCGACGACGCGCAACTCGTGTTGGCGCGCAGCTACGGCTTCGACAGTTGGCCCAAGCTGAAGGCATACGTCGCCGGCGCCACGATCGAGCGATTGGCCGCAGCCGTGCGCAGGGACGATGCGCAAAGCGTGGACGCGATGCTCCGCTCCCGGCCGGAATTGGTCAACATGAGCCTCTCCGAGAGCGACGAGCACAGGCCGCTGCATTTTGCCGTGCTCGGGCGCTTGCCGCGAATGGCGCGCCTCTTGATGCGGCGCGGCGCCGACGCGCACGAAGGGATATACCCGCATCGATCGGCGACAACGGCGATGACGTTGGCCCGCGAGCGCGGCTACGACGAGATCGCCGCGATTATTCGCGAGGAGGAGCGGCGGCGCGGCGAGACGCGGTCCGCGGACGGCCCGGCAACCGCTGCGCGCGACCGGCTCACGCGAGCCGTCATCGACGGCGATGCCGGCGCGGTCGGCGCCATGCTCGACGGCGACCCCGCGCTGCTCGAGGCGCCGAACCGCAGAGGTTGGCCGCCGCTGCACGTTGCGGCCGCGATGGGCAACGCCGTGATCGTCCACGAGCTCCTGGGGCGGAAAGCCGATCCCAACCGGCCCGGCCCCGACGGCCGCTTTCCGCTCGACTGCGCCGTGGGAAGGGGTTGGCAAAACGCCGTCGAAGCGGAAAAGTTTGCCGCCGCGGCCGCTCTCTTGCGCGCGGCCGGCGCCGAGCTTACCGCCCGCGCCGCCGTCGCGCTGGGAGATGCTGAGCGGCTTTGCGGACTCCACGCAGCGGGGTCACTCGTCAATCCCGTCGAGCATTGGGGCGGGCTGCTGACGATAGCCGTGCGGCACGACCGCATCGACATGCTCGAGCTGCTGCTGGATTTGGGGCTCGACCCCGACGAGCGCATGGCTTTCGAGGATTTGGAAGGCTCGGTGCAGAGTTGGGGCACGCCGCTGCGCAGCGCCGCCGTTGCAGGAAAGTTCGCGGCGGCGAAGCTGCTGCTCGCACGCGGCGCCGACCCGAACGGAAAGATTTACGCCAGCGGTACGCCCGTGTTCGCCGCCTATGGCCGGCGCGACCGGGAGATGGTCCGCTTGCTGCAAAGCTATGGCGGGCTGGTCGACGCCGTGACGCCGGCGCACTACCGGGAGACCGAGCAAGTCGGGCGGATACTCGCCGCCGCGGACGCGGGAGCGCTGCCCGAAGGGACGGACACAAAGGCCGAGCTCGTGGAAGATATCCTGTGGAGCGCGGCCTGCGGCGGCGACCCCGATATCGTGCGCATGGCGCTCCAGCGGACCGACTGGACGCGCGGCGACCCGCGCTGGCGGCGCATTCTTGCCCAGCCGACCCGTTTTTGGAACCACATGCGCGGCTCCTGGGCGCATTCCGATCTCGACCGCGGGACGTATCTGCGTTGCTTTCAACTCGTGCTCGAGCGGTGCGACGTGAACGTCCCCGGGCGCTTCGGCAATTCCATCCTGCACCAGATCGCCGCCTCGCGCGATCACCTGACGGCCGGCGAGCGGATTGCCTTCGCCAACGCGGCGCTCGACGCCGGCGCCAAGCTGGATTGCCGCGACGATCTGTTGCAAAGCACGCCGCTGGGATGGGCCTGCCGCTGGGGCCGCGTCGAATTGGTGGAGCTCCTGTTAAGCCGCGGCGCGGAAGCGGTTGAAGAAGACGCCGAACCCTGGGCCACGCCCCAGGCGTGGGCACAAAAAATGGACCGCGACGACGTGACGGCTATCCTCCGGCGCCACAACGAAGCACGGCGAAAACCGGAAGAGCGTCGATCTCGATAGATCGGGACGCTCCCATGCCTCCGCTCAGCGCCCTCCGGTTAAAAGGGCGCGCGCTCAAAACAGGCCGCTTTGGCCTAGGGAAACCGTGTTGGATTGCGAGTGATTGGCGTAGGCGCCCCGGCCCGGATCGTATTCTTCAGCCTGGTTGCCTCAGCCGAACCAACCCCGGCGCGGCCCGCGGGCGAACAACTCGACGAACGGCCCCGGACTGCACGCCTCGATCAAATCGTATTGCTCGTCCGGCTTCTGCCGGGCCGCAGCGTCCCGGCGTTCTTGCCGCGGACATCGAACAGGATCATTTCGGTCACGTTGCGAAGGTAGCAGCCGCCGTCCTTTCTCATCTTGTACCGGACGATGTTCGTTTTGTAGCCGAAGCCCGGCAGCCAAGCAGCGGTCGGCCGACGCCGGCCGCCATCATCCATGATAGTCCGTAACATGCTGAATAATAATTGATTACTGCCGATCCGGCGGGTTTTGACGAGGCTCGTTCAGTCCAGTAAAATACCCGTGTTTCCACCATCGGATACGGGGAATATCGGCAGACTACGACACGCGCAGCCAGACCGCCGAAGACCAAGCCCCAGGGCCGGCACGCCCTCTCGACCGCCTTCGTCCGTAACGCAGCACAGGCCGGGCGCTACTGCGCTCGCGCCCCGCAGCGGGCGCTTCACCGTATATACTGTTCGCATGATGTCCGACTCACGCCGCAACTTTGTCAAAGGTTCCTTGGGAGCGCTCTCGATGTCCGCCCTTGCCGGCCGGGCGCTCGCGCAGAAAAATTCAGCGAACGGCATTCCGACGCGGCGCCTGGGCCGCACCGGCGAGCAGGTCTCGATACTCTGCATCGGCGGCGCGCATCTCGGCCGCGCGGCGCAAGACGACGGCGAAAAGGCCGGTCTCAAGCTCGCCCACGCCGCGCTCGACAACGGCGTTTCTTTCTGGGACAACGCCTACATGTACCTCGACGGCTATGCCGAAGAGTTCATGGGCAGAGCGCTCAAGGGGCGCCGGGACAAAGTTTTTCTGATGACGAAAAACTCCGGCCGCGACTACAAATTCGCCAAGGAGTGCCTGGAGACCAGCCTGCGGCGCTTGCAGACCGATTCCCTCGACTTGTGGCAATTCCACGAGACCAACTACGACAACGACCCCGACTGGGTATTCGAGAAGGGCGGGCTGAAGTTCGCTCTCGAAGCGCAGAAGGCGGGCAAGGTGCGCTACATCGGTTTTACCGGACACAAGCACCCGCGCATCCACACCAAGATGCTGAACAAGGGCTACGACTGGGCCACGGCGCAGATGCCGATCAACCCGATGGATTATTTCTACAGGTCGTTTCAGCGGGAGGTCGTGCCGCTGTGCGCGGCGAAAGACGTCGGCGTGCTGGGCATGAAGTGCCTCGGCGGCGGCCGCCGCGTCGCCGAGATTCCCTCGACGACGAAAGTCACGGCGGAAATGTGCGTCCGCTGGGCGCTGAGCCTGCCGATTTCGTCGCTCGTGCGCGGTTATCTCAACATGGATCAACTCATGGCCGACGTAAAGATCGCGCGCGGCTTCAAGCCGCTGGAGGAAGCCGAACGCAAGCGGATCATGGCGCTGGCCGCGCCCGAGGCCGGCGACGGGCGCCACGAGCTATTCAAATCGACTCAATTCTACGACGGACCGGTTTACCGCAAGATGCACGGCTTCGCCGTGGATGCGTAGCAGCCGGCGGAATCGGCTACAATTGAGCTTCCTCGTTCGCCGCGGAGAGCGGCCGGCCCGTTCGAGCGGAGTTATCCGACTTTCATGGCAAAGATTCTTTTCGGCACCGACGGCATTCGCGGCCGAGCCGGCGAGCCGCCGCTCGACGAGGCGACGACGTTCGCCATCGGCGCCGCGCTCGCGGAGCGTCTCGCGCAGACGAAAAGGCCGTCGGTGCTGATCGGCGCGGACCCGCGGGAGTCGAGCGCGGGCATCGCGCAAACTCTCGCCGCCGGGATCGAATCCCGCGGCGTGGCCGTACACTACGCCGGCGTGATCCCCACTCCCGGCGTCGCCTACGCCACGGAGCGGGGCAGTTTTTCATCCGGCGTGATGATCTCGGCCTCGCACAACCCTTTTGAAGACAACGGGATCAAGGTGTTCGGACCGTTCGGGTACAAGATGCCCGACGAACAGGAAGCGGAGACTGAAGAAGCGGTTTTCCGGCTGCTTGCGGGACATTTGCAGCCTTCGCGGCTCGATCTCGCGGGCGACCCGGAAATTGCCCGCGGCTATGTCCGTCATCTGCTCGACGTTGCCGCCCCCGACCTGAGCTCGGCGGGGCTGCGGGCCGTCGTCGATTGCGCCAACGGCGCGGCGTCGGCTCTCGCGCCGCCGGTGTTCGAGGCTCTGGGTATCGAAGCGGAGTTCCTCGCCAATCGGCCGGACGGCCGGAATATCAACCGCGGCTGCGGCTCGCTGCACATGGATGCGCTCGCCGAACGCGTTGTGGAAAGCGCGGCGGACCTCGGCGTTGCCTTCGATGGAGACGCCGACCGTTGCCTGCTCGTGGACGAAAAAGGCCGGCGCCTCAACGGCGACAATATCCTGCTTGCGGCCGGAGTCCAGATGAAGCAACGCGGGCAACTGCACGAAAACAGGGTGGTCGCGACGGTGATGTCGAACATCGGGCTCGAAAAGGCGTTGGAAGGCGAAGGCATCGCGCTCTCGCGGACGCCCGTGGGCGATAAGCACGTTCTCGAGGAAATGCTGCGCTGCGGCGCCGCCCTGGGAGGCGAGCAATCGGGGCACGTGATTTTCGGCGACCACGCTACCACCGGCGACGGGCTGCTGACGGCGTTGACCATGATGGGTATCGCCGCCGAGCGGGGCGAACCGTTCAGCGTCCTCAGGCAGCGTCTCAAAGTGTTTCCGCAAAGGCTCGTCAACATCCGGGTCAAGGAGCGGAAGCCGTTCCGGCAAATCCCCGCGCTGCAGCAAGCCGTCGCTGAAAGCGAGTTGGAGTTGGCCGGGAGCGGGCGCGTCCTGGTGCGCTATTCCGGGACGGAGCCGCTCGTGCGGGTCATGGTCGAAGCCGAACGCGCGGAGGATGTCGCGCGGCACTCCACGAAGCTCGCCGATTTGTTCGCCAAGCGCCTGGGAGCATGAGCCGGCCGCTGCGGCGCGGTCTGCAAGGCGGCCTCGCGGGCGCCGGCTACAAGCCCCCCAACCGGTCGGCGGCGATCGATTGGTCGATGAGCATTACGGGGATGTCGTCGTCAATGCGGTAAACGGTCCTGCCGTCGGTGGTGATGAGGCCCTCGGAAAACGGCTGCTCTACGGCGGCGCCGTCGGCATATTCAACCTTTCCGGCCTCGATCAGCGCGTTCAGCCTGGCGACCTGGTCCTCGCTCATCATCTCGACGGGAACCTTCGACTGCGGGCAACAAAGGATTTCCAGCAACTCCTGACTGATGGGCACGCGATCCCTCCGATTCGTATTCGTCCATCTTAGCGGACATCTCCGCGGCCGGGGATCTCTCTCGGTACCCCGGCCGTGAGAAACTGAATGCTCATGTTCAACCGGCGGCAGTTCCTGGGCGCCGCGGCCGGCGCGGCGGTCCCCGCGGCGGAAGCGGCCGCGGATGAGTTATCGGCCGTGCGGCTCTGTTTCGCGGCGGACACGGACAAGCTGCGGCAGGCGATTCCCGTTCCGCTGCAGCCGGCCGAGCCGGGGCGCGTGGTCGTCGAGTTTCACCGCGGCGCGGCGGGGGCGCGTTGCCGGATCGCCGCGCTTGTCGCTTTCCGGGGCGAGCAGTATCTGCTGCCGCTGGCCGTTTGGCTCTCGAATCCGTTCGAATTGCGCGCCGCCCGCGAATTTCTCGGCTTGCCGGCGTTTGCCGGCGCCGTCACGATCGGCGGCGGCGTCTTCAGCCTGCGCATTGCGGGAACCGAATTGTTTCGCGCCGCGGTCGCCGGGCAAGCCGGACCGCCCCTCGACGCCGACCGGCCGCCCCTATTGACCTACCGCTATTTGCTGCAGCCGGATTGGCGGAAGGGACCCCTCGATAGGGGCGCGCCGGTCGAGTTATGGCGTCTTGCCGACGGCTCGAACGCAGGTTGGGAAACGCTCCCGACCGATGCGGCAACCGTTGCCGGCGGGTTCGACGGAGCGTTTGCGCTCCTCGGCGTTGCGCAGCCGGTTGCCGTCGCCGGGCGGCGGGAACGGTTGGCGGATGCGCCGCCTGCCCGGGAGTTCGTGGAGGCGGTTCCCGCCGCGGCCTTCGAGCCGTTTGCGTTTCGAGCTTATTCCGCCGATGCCCCGGGGCTCGTTCCGCCAACGCCGGGGCGCCTGCGCGCGCGGGCCGCAGCGCGGGCGGTCGAGGCTTACCGCAGCCGGCGGGAAACCGTTGTCGAAGGCGTCACGATCGTCGAGGTCGAAGTCAGCGTCAACCGCGAGCGGCACGCCGCATTGCTCCCGCCCGGCTGTCAAGCGATGCTCAGACCGTCGCTGAAGCTGTTTGCCGTTCGCGGCCTGGAAGACCCCGCGTTGGACGAGGCGTGGCTGCTGGCCTACTGTCTGCTCGACAACCGCGCGGTCTGGTACGCCGTCTCGCACCTGAAGCCGTCGGCGGCGGGCGCGGAGTTCGGACGGGAAGTTTTCGGTTACCCGACGAAGACCGGCCAAGTGGACTCGTTCGTCAGTCCGCTCGGCTTTGGCGCCACTCTGCGGCGTCATGGCCGGGTTCTTCTGCATGCCGAAGGCGGCTTCGAGGGCTTCTCGACCGGCACGTCGCTGGCGCGGATTGAAATCGCCGCTTTGCGTCTGCGCCCCGAATTTCACGGCTCTCCGCGGGCGGGCGACCTGGTCGTTCAGTCCTGGTATTACCAGGGACTGCGCAAGCGCGTTGCCCCGCAGACCCTGCAATTCGACTTTCCGATGCCGCCCGCCGGGGCCGCGAACGCCGGCCTGGACGCCTGGCACGAGTTCGGGCCGGCGCGGATCGCCTCCGTTTCGATCATCGACAGCGGCGCGCTGCAGCGAACGCCCGCCCGCATAGCGGGGCGGGTGGACGACATCGACCGGTATTACCGCGACCGCTGCGACGGCAGGCTGCCCTGGGAGCCGTTGCCATCGACGGAGAGCGCCAAGCGCCGCACCTGACGCCCGTTCAGGCCGTCAGTTCCTCCAGCCGCTTCAGGCTCTGCTTGTAATAGGCCATGCCCTTCCACAGCAGGACGGTGGAAACCGTATGCGCAACCAGCGTCAGCGACAGCAGCGAATAACGCACGCCCTCGACCCCGTAGTTCTGCTCGCTGAACACGTAGTCGGTGAGCGCGCCGGTCAGCAGCGGGCCGACGCCCAAGCCGATAAAGTTCACGATGAGCAGGTAGATGGCCGAAGCCTGCCCGCGCATGTTGTTGGGCATGATTTCCTGCATCGCGGCAGGCGCGACCCCGTGCGGCATCGACGACGTATAGACCGAACCGACCAAAAACGCCATGGACACCCAGGCATTGCCTACCAACGGATAAACGATGCCGAACGGAAACCAGATCCACGAGGCGATGAATCCGATGCGCATCTTGGCGTCGCTGCTGCCTCTCCGCCTCAGGATGTCGGCGAACCAGCCGCCGGTAAAAATGCCCAGCGACCCGGCGACGAACACGACCGTACCGTAAATCAAACCGAACTGGGCGGCGTCCCATTCATGCACCCGCTTGAACATCGACGGCACCCAGGCGCCGGTGCCGTAGTTCGAAAACGACAGCATGGCGAAACCCAGGTTGTGGCAGAACATCGTCTTCCAGTTCAGTCGAAAATAGGCCGCGACCTGCGAGAACGGCACGGCGATCGACCCTTTGCCCACGCTCGACCGCAGCAGCCCGCGGCGCGCGGGCTCCTTGACCGTCAGCAGCAGAACGGGAAGCATCAGCAGACCGGGCAAGCCGACCATGAGGAAGACCTTTTGCCAGGGCGCCACCTCGCCCAAAACAGGCAAATGCCAGGGCAAGGTCTTCCTGACATAATCGACCGCGGGCCCGCCGATCAGGTATGCGGCTCCCGCGCCGAAGTAGATGCCCATCGTGTAGAAACCGATGGCCGTTCCGATCCGTTCTTTGCGAAAACAGTCGGCGATGATCGAGTAAGCGCTGGGAG
This sequence comes from uncultured Bryobacterales bacterium, assembly GCA_958295955.1. Classification (GTDB taxonomy): domain Bacteria; phylum Acidobacteriota; class Terriglobia; order Bryobacterales; family UBA6623; genus CATQHP01. Next base: position 1,965,438 of record OY282420.1, read on the forward strand.
AAAGCGTCGCCTCGCCGATGCCGACGCCCACCCGCAGCAGCGCCATCTGAACGAAATTGCGGGCAAAGCCGCATCCCGCGGTGAGCAGGCTCCACACCGTCAGGCCGAAAGCGATCAAGCCCTTGCGCCCGCGGCTGTCGGCCAAGCGGCCGAAGAGCACGCCGAACAGCGCATAACAAACGCCGAAGGCCGGCCCCATCAAAACGCCGGCCTGCCAGTCGTACTCGAGATCGAGTCCTTCCTTGAGATCGTCCACCATCAAGCTCAGAATCTGACGGTCGGTGAACGAAAAGATGTAGATGACCATCAATACCGAAACGATGTACCAGCAGTAACGTTCCGGGGGATAGGGCTGCTCCGCGGGCGGCGGCGCCTCTGCATGGTCGGCCATAAGCGCGGTGCAAGGGTAACACAGCCGGCGCCGCGGGGGCGGCGCTTAGCTCAGGTGGATCTGCCGCACTTTTACGCCGGCCTCCGCCAGCAAGCCTCGGGCCACTTCATTCAGCGGGTAGTCCAGGTTGTAGGCCACTTCCTCGATGCCCGCGTTGATGATGATCTTCGTGCAGATCAGGCAGGGCGAAAACGTCGTGTAAAGCGTGGCGCCCCTCACGCCGATGCCGTGATACGCGGCCTGGACGATGGCGTTTTCTTCCGCGTGGGAGCAGAGACAGTCGCCCAGGGCGGTTCCGCTGTCGGCGAACGAATTGCAACGCGGACAGCCGCCTTCATTGCAGTTCTTCACGCCGCGGGGCGTGCCGTTGTAACCGGTCGAGATAATCCGCCGATCCTTGACGATGACCGCCGCGACCTTGCGCTTCATGCAGTTCGACCGCAGCGTCGCGATCCTGGCAATCTGCATGAAGTATTCGTCCCAGTCGGGGCGCTTCACCTGCATCAGCCAACCGCCGGCGATGCTGTCGATGTTCGCTTGCAACTCGGCGACCGAGCCGGCGTTCACGATCGTTTCGTCCGCCTTGCGCCAAGTCGCGCGCAACTGCTGATGCGCCGCGCCGCCGCCCTCCATCTCGCGTTCTTCCTGCTCGACGAATTCCGCGAACGAAGCGGGGGCGCGCTCGCCGCCGCGGGCGCAAACGCGCTCGAACCGCACTGCGCGCGGCGCGTCGAGATGCAGCAGCCGGAACGCCCCCGTCTCGCGCAGAGACTCGACTTCATACGGACTGCGAATCGAGTCGATCACATAATGCCGGTCGGACCGCAGCTTGCGTTTGATGCGCTCGGCCAGCACCGCCGGGCCGAATTCGGCGCGCAGGCGGTTTCCCTGCTGAATCAGATTCTCCCGATTCGGCTCCAGCTTCAAACGGGCCGACTCTTCGCGGATTTCATCCGAAAGCGAATGGAATTCGAACCCCTTCTTGCGCAGGTGATCCGCGGCGGCGGTCTTACCCGACCCGTTTGCGCCCGTCAGTCCAATGATCATGTGCAGCCGATCTTCACATGGTACGTCAGCGGCAAGCCCGCGCCCCGCCGCGGAAAGCCCGGCGCCGTCCGGCGCAGCACAATTTCAGACGCCGCCTTGAAAAACACGCGAAACGAGCTGCGAGTCATGCTAGTTTGGGATGAAACGGTTATCACGGCGTTTGCAGACCGCGATACAGGCTTTTTACGGCAGCGTTCGGTCGACCTCCGTTGGTCGGGCCGCTATTCCGCCAAGCAGCGTACTGGAGCAGGGGAATCCCAAGACGGGTCGACTCCGCCGTAGGTTTTTATGGGAAACGCATTAGGACTCACTCCTTTTATCGGAGCCGTCGCCTTGGCGGCGTCGCTTTTCATATTCATAGCGGTGGGCCGGCGGTCGCCCGGCAACAGCCGGATGCAGGAGATCGCCGGACTGATTCGCGTCGGCACGATGGCCTTCCTCTACCGCGAATACCGTATCCTCGCCATTTTTGTCGTCCTGACCGCGTCGTTGATCGGTTGGCAATTGAATGCCGAGACCGCGCTCTGCTTCACTGCCGGCGCCGTCTGCTCGATTCTGGCCGGCTTTTGCGGCATGCAGGCGGCGACGCTGGCCAATACGCGCACTACCGAAGCGGCCCGCGCGGGCGGCATCGCCGCCGCTCTCACCGTTGCCTTCAGCGGCGGCGCGGTGATGGGCTTGGCGGTGGCCGGCTTGGGCTTGCTGGGCGTCGGGTTGTTCGCCCAGTACTACGCCGGCGTTGAAAATGCGGTTTACCTGAACGGGTTTGCGATGGGCGCCAGCTCGACCGCGCTCTTCGCCCGCGTCGGAGGCGGCATCTACACCAAGGCGGCCGACGTCGGCGCCGATCTCGTCGGCAAGGTCGAAGCAGGAATCCCCGAGGACGACCCGCGCAATCCCGGCGTGATCGCCGATAACGTCGGCGACAACGTCGGCGACGTCGCCGGAATGGGCGCCGACATCTTCGAGTCGTATGTCGGCTCGATGATCGCCACCCTGGCCATCGCCGCAACCCTGGCCGGGGACAAGCTGGGCTTTCTGGCCGGCGCTTTGTCGGGCGAGGCATTGCGGGCCGCGTTGATGGCGCTGCCGTTGGTTCTGGCCGGCGTCGGCACGGCCGCTTCCTTGCTGGGCATCCTGTCGATTCAATTCCTGAAAGCTCTGGGGCCGGCCGCCGCCCTACGTTACTCGACGTGGGGCGCCGCAGCGCTCTTGCTTCTGGGCGGCTACGGCGCCGTTAGCTACATGGGCATAGCGACGAACGTATTCTGGGCGCTGCTCGCCGGCGCATTGGCCGGCGCGGCCATCGGCTTCATCACCGAGTACTTCACCTCGATGGGGCCGGTAGCGGATATCGCCAACGCCTCGCGCATGGGGTACGCCACGAATATCATCGAGGGCCTGGCGGTTGGATTCCGCAGTTGCGCGCCGCCCGTTCTGGTTATTTGCGCCGCGATCTACATCGCCAACGAGACCGCGGGATTGTACGGCATCGGCATCGCCGCGGTAGGCATGCTGGCGACCGTCGGGATCACCATGAGCGTCGACGCCTACGGCCCGATCGCCGATAACGCCGGCGGCATCTCCGAGATGTCCGGCCTGGGTCCCGAAGTGCGGGCGGTAACCGACAAGCTCGATTCCCTGGGCAACACGACCGCGGCGATAGGCAAGGGATTCGCCATCGGCTCCGCGGCGCTCGCGGCATTGGCTCTGTTTTCGGCATACACGCAGGCGGTCGACAGCGCGCGCGCAACGGCCGGCCTGCCCGCAATCGACATTCCGCTCAACGATGCCCACGTCGTCATCGGACTGCTTCTCGGCGCCCTGCTGCCCTTCGTCATCGCCGCCCAGACGATGACCGCCGTGGGCCGCGCCGCGGAGAAAATGATCACAGAGATCCGCCGCCAGTTTCGGGAAATCAAAGGGCTGCTCGACGGCGCCGAGGGCGTGCGCTCCGACCCGGCCCGCTGCGTGGATATCGCCACGACGGCGGCGCTCAAGGAAATGGTGATGCCCGGCGTCGTCGCCGTAACCGCGCCCGTGCTCGTCGGCTTCGCGCTCGGCCCGGCCGCCTTGAGCGGCACTCTGGCCGGCGCGACGGTTACGGGCGTGCTCCTGGCTCTGTTCATGGCCAACGCGGGCGGGGCATGGGACAACGCCAAGAAGTCGATCGAGCAGGGCGAAGTCAGCGGCGAGGGCAAAGGCTCGGCCGGACACAAGGCCGCGGTTGTCGGCGACACCGTCGGCGATCCCTTCAAAGACACTTCCGGCCCCTCGATGAACATCCTGATCAAATTGATGTCGATAGTGGCCCTGGTCATCGCCCCGCTGATCGCTCTGCAGTAACGCTTGTTTTCGGGGCGGCGCCGTGCCATGATTAAGGCCGCGCAGGAATTGCGTTGTCGTCATGAACCGCCGCCTTGCCCTGTTTCTCTGTTTCGCCTGGCTTGCCCCGCAAGCGGCGGCCCAAAGCGCCGTCATCGCGATCGACACTCCGATGGCGCCCCCGGAGTGGGCGCTCATGCAACGCGCGCTCTTGCAGGCGAACTCCGCGGCGGTCGAAGCTTTCGCCGCAAAATATCTCGACGAGCGCGGATACCTGCTGCACACGCCCCGCTGGGGAACGCTCGACGGCCCCGACGACGCCATCGAGACCTTCTACAACTGGACGCTGCTGCACGCGCTGGGCGGCTCCGATTCCGTCCTGGAGCTTTACAAGAAGGGTCTTGAGGGCCATCTGCGCCAGTACGGCGAGTTGCGCACGGAACTGACTCCACTGGCCAAGAACGGCGCATACCACAAGGAGTTCATCACGCAGTCGGACTGGTTCCACACCGCAGAAGGAATGCGCGCGTTCTTTCTGTGGGGGCATTCGGAGCCGGAGAATGCGCTGCTCGTCGGCCGCATGAAGAAATTCATGGCGATGTACAACGGCGAAGACCCCGAGATTCAGAATTACGATCCGGAAAAAAAGATCATCAAGAGCATCTGGAACGGCTCGTTGGGGCCGATGCTGCGCCGCGCCACGGTGTACGACTGGGTCGGCGACCCCGTGCCGGGAAAATTCCACCTGCTGCACAACCCGTCCCGCATGGAGAAGCTGCTCGACCTCGAAGAGTGGTACCCGCGCATGTTGGCCCACTGCGAGGAGTATCTCGATTCGGTCGGCGACAACTTTCTCAACCTGGCGGCGACGCTGCTGAGCGTGAACGCCTACGCCCTTACCGGCGAGCAAAAATATCACGACTGGACCGTCGAATACCTGGATGCCTGGAAGGAACGCGCGGCGGCGACCGGCGGCATGATCCCGTCCAACATCGGACTCGACGGCAAGCTCGGCGGCGCACACGGCGGGCAGTGGTGGAAGGGCACCTACGGCTGGAATTTCACGATCTTCGACGGCGAGTTGCAACAGATCGCGCACCGCAACTACTTCACCAGCGCAAGTTTTCAAGGTTTCGCCAACGGCTTGCTGATGACCGGCGACCAGTCTTACATCGACGTCTTGCGCAAGCAGATGGATCTGGTGCTGGCGGCCAAGAAGGTCGAGAACGGCAAAACGCTGCTGCCGCGCATGTACGGCGACCCGCGCGGCTACAAATACGACGGCGAGCCCGAGTTCTACCAGTACGAGCCCATCACCTACTCCGACCGGCTGGCGGAAATCTACCTCTGGTCGATGAACCGCGAAGACCTGGCCCGCGTCCCGCTTGCAGACGAGCCCTGGCTGGCTTTTCTGGAAGGCAAGAACCCCGCATACCCGATCGAAGCGATGAAGGCGGATTTCGAGCACATCCGCGAGAGAGTGGAATTCATGGGCAACGATCCGACGTCGGCCGACACGCGCCTGGCCGACTATCTCTTGCGCGTCGTCCCGCCGGCGACCGATACGCTGACGCAACTCACCGTCGGCGGCTATTTCCCCCGAGGGCGCATCTGGGTGCTGCACAGCCGCGTGCGCTACTTCGATCCGGACCGCCGCCGCGCCGGCCTACCGCCGGACGTGGCCGCGCTGGTTCACGAATTGAAGGACGATGCGGTGACCGTCACTCTGGTCAACCTGAATCAGGTCGAGCCGCGCAACCTCGTCGTGCAGGCCGGGGCCTACGCCGAGCACCTCTTCACGGAGGCGGACGGCAGCGCCTTGACGGTCCGCTTGGCGCCGGGCGCAGGCAAGAAACTCACGCTGAAAATGAAACGTTACGTCAACCGCCCGACACTGGCCTTCCCCTGGAACCGCTAGCGCGGGGCCGGTCCGCTAGCGCGGGCCGATCCGCTGCGCGGCCGGCGGAGAGCAAGACGAGGCGGGCGGACAGTTGAATTGGGGCGGTTGGTCATTGGATTTGCGCCCGTTGCGGCTCCGTCACGAAGCGGCGACGCGGCGCCACAGCCAGGCCACGCCGCAGCACGAGCAAACGGCGGCGAGCGCGGCCGCCGCCGCGGGAGCATAATCGCCGTACAGCGCGAACCCGGCGGCAAACAAAAAACCGTAAACCGCCGCCGAGCCCAACGCCGACGCCAGCAGCGGCGCGGCCAACGCGGCATTCCCCCCGCCGTTCCCGCCGGCAAGCGCCGCAATCGGCTTCCACCCCGGGCCGCCGGGCCGGATCTTGCGATAGAACGCAAGCAGCGTCCGCTCGTCGGTCGGCGCGGTCGCCAGAGCGGTTCCGATCCAGAACACCGAGGTCAGGGCGACTCCGATCAGCAGCTTCAACCAATCCGACAAGGCATCGCCCACGAAGAATTGCATCGCCAGCGCAACGCCGAACGAAGAGATCATGGCGGCCAATTCAGCTTGGGCGTTGATCCGCCACCAGAACCAGCGCAGCAGATACAGCAGTCCCGTGCCGGCCCCGATCTGCAGCAGAATCTGGAATATCTGCAGAGCGTTCTCCAGGGTCAAGGCAAGAGCGCAAGCGCAAAGCATCAACGCCGCCGTGGCGGCGCGCCCGACCCAGACAAGCCGCGCTTCGGACGCCGCGCGGTCGATGAAGCGCCGGTACACGTCGTGAACGAGAATCGAGGCTCCCCAGTTGACCATCGTCGACATCGTGGACATGTAAGCCGCGGCCAGCGAGGTCACCACCAGACCCAGCAGCCCCGCGGGCAGAAAGGTCAGCATCGCCGGATAGGCCAGGTCGTTGCGCATGATTTGCGCCTCGACGTGGGGGAATCTGCGCTGCATGTCGGCCACTTCGGGGAAGACCGCCAGCGACGCCAAGGCAATCAGGATCCAGGGCCAGGGCCGCAGCGCGTAATGCAGCAGGTTGAACAGCAAGGTCGCGCCGACGGCGTTGTTTTCGTCCTTCGCCGAAAGCATGCGCTGCACGACGTAGCCGCCGCCTCCCGGCTCGGAGCCCGGATAATACGCCGCCCACCACTGCACCAGCAGCGGGATCACGAAAAGCGGCATGGCCTCTTCCCAAGTCAACTCGTCGAACGTCGGCCAAAAGGCAAGCCGCCCGCGGACTTCGGGATGCTCCAGCAACCCGCTCAGCCCCCCGACTTCGGGCATGCCGACGATGTAAACAGCGGCCCAGACCGAGCCGACCATGGCCATCGCGAATTGGATCATGTCGGTCAGCAGCACTCCCGACAGGCCGCCCAAAGCGCTGTAGATCAGGGCCGCGCCCGCGGCGATGGCGAGAGTTTCGAGAGGCGACCAGCCGAACATGACCGAACCGATCTTGACCGCGGCCAACGACACCGCGGCCATCACCAGCACGTTGTAGAGCAAGCCCAGGTAAACCGCTCGAAAACCGCGCAAGAAGGATGCGGTCTTCCCCGAATAGCGCAACTCGTAAAACTCGATGTCGGTCGAAACGCCGGACCGCCGCCAGAGCTTCGCGTAAAGAAAAACCGTGAGCATTCCGCTCAGCAGAAACGCCCACCAAGTCCAATTGCCGAAGACGCCCTTGCTGCGCACGATATCGGCGACAAGGTTGGGCGTGTCGGTCGAGAACGTCGTCGCAACCATCGAAATTCCGAGCAGCCACCAGGGCTGCCGCCGCCCGGCAAGAAAAAACGAGGCGAAATCGTTTCCCGCCGTGCGGGCGGCGTACAAGCCGATGCCCAGCGACAGCGCGAAGAAGGCGCCGAGAATCCACCAGTCGAGAGCGGTCAGTTGCATGGGGATTCAGGATCGCGATTCAGTCCCCTATTGTCCCCAAGCGCGGCCTCGAGGCTTGCCGTCAGCCGCGGGGCATGGTTTTCAAGGCGATGCCCAACTCGGTCAGGTTGCGCGGCGGCACGACGTTCGGCGCCGCGCACATGAGGTCAGTGCCCTTGGCCGTCTTGGGGAAGGCGATGACGTCGCGTATGGTCGCCGCGCCCGCCAGCAGCATAATCAGGCGGTCGAGTCCGAGAGCGATGCCGCCGTGCGGCGGGGCGCCGTATTCGAGCGCGTCCAGGAGGAATCCGAATCGACGCCGGGACTCTTCGGCGGTGAACCCGAGCGCCTCGAAGACTTTGGCCTGCACCGCGCGGCTGTGGATACGAATCGAGCCCGAGCCGAGCTCGACGCCGTTGAGCACAAGATCGTAGGCTTTCGAGCGGCAGGCGGCCGGGTCGGTTGCGAGCTTTTCGATGTCGTCGTCGTGGGGCGACGTAAAGGGATGGTGCGAGGAGTTCCAGCGGCGCTCGTCTTCGCTCCATTCGAACATCGGAAAATCCATGACCCACAGCAAGCGCAGGTCTTTTTTGTCGAACAGCCCGTGCCGGTCGGCGAAGGCGCGGGCGATCCGCAGCCGCAGGTTTCCGGCGGCCGTAAATACGGCGTGTTCGGGGCGGGGCGCGGCGATTTTTTCGCGGGCCGTGCAAAGCGCCAGAAAGTCGCCTTCCGCGGCGCCGAGCCGGTCTCTGACCGCGGCCATCTGCGCGGGCATTTTCGCGGCAAGGCCGTTGGCGTCGTCGAAGATGCGCAGACCCTGCTCCGCGGCGTACTCGCGGAACTGCTCGCGCTCGCGCCGCGTGAGCCGGCCGACGGACGGCGTGCGGATGGCGGCAAGCGGACCCTCGAGCGGCAGATCTCGCGGGCCGATGATGTCGTCCACGCGGGCCATGGGCGGCAAGCGCAGGTCGGGCTTGTCGCTGCCGTACTTTTCGACGGCCTGGCTATAAGGCAAGCGGGGCAGAGGGAGCCGGGGAACCGCCGCGCCGGCCGCCGCGCACACCGCGGCCATCAGGTTTTCGACGACGCCGAGCACGCCGTCTTCCCGCACGAACGACATCTCGACGTCGATCTGCGTGAACTCGGGCTGGCGGTCGGCGCGCAAATCCTCGTCGCGGAAACAGCGCACGATCTGGAAATAGCGGTCGTAGCCGCCGATCATCAGCAACTGCTTGAAAATCTGCGGCGACTGCGGCAGGGCGTAAAAATTGCCGGGATGGATGCGGCTGGGCACCAGAAAATCGCGCGCGCCCTCGGGAGTCGAACGCGTCATGAACGGGGTTTCGATTTCGAGGAATCCCTGCGCATGGAACGACTCGCGAATCGCCAGGTTGACGTCGTGCCGCAGGCGGAGGTTGCTCTGCATCCGCGGGCGCCGCAGGTCGATGTAGCGGTGCTTGAGGCGGTTGTCCTCGCCGACGGCGGCCTGTTCCTCCTCGTCCAACTGAAACGGCGGGGTCGCGGACGTATTGAGGACGTAGAGCTTCGCGGCTTGCAACTCCACGGTTCCCGTTGCGAGATTGGAGTTGATCGTATCGGCGCCGCGCTTGACGATCGGGCCTTCGACCGCGATCACGAATTCGTTGCGCAGCATTTCCGCTTTCGCGTGGGCTTCGGCATTGACCTCGGCATTGAACACGACCTGGGAGATGCCGCTGCGGTCGCGCAGGTGGATGAAGTACAACCCGCCGAGGTCGCGGCGGCGGTGGACCCAGCCCATCAGCACCGCGCGGCTGCCGACGTCGCTTTCGCGGATCTCTCCGCAGTAATGGGTCCTGGTCAAGTTTCCCAGCGGGTCGAGGGAAACGGGCCGGTGAGCTTGCTCCGTCATGCGGCTAGGGTTCTGCGAGATACCGCCGGCTCAACTCGACGTAGCGCTCGGCGTTGAGGCGGATACGCGCTACCTCGTCTTCGCTGACGGCGCGCTTCACCGCGGCGGGAACGCCCGCGACCAGGCTGCGCGGCGGGATCCGCTGCCCGCCGAGGACGACCGCGCCCGCGGCGACGATCGACCCGGCGCCGATGCGGGCCTTGCTGAGAATCGTTGCGCCCATGCCGATCAAGCACTCGTCCTCGACGACGCAGCCGTGTACGGTGCAGGAGTGCCCGACGACCACGCGGTCGCCGATGGCGAGCGGCGCGTCAGCGTCTTCGTGCAGGCAGCTATTATCTTGCACGCTGGTTTCTTCGCCGATGGCGATGGCGGCGGTGTCCGCCCGCACGGTCACATTGCACCAGATGTTGGAACGCGCGCCGACGCGCACCTGTCCGATGAGCTCCGCGCTCGGATCGATATAGGCGTCGGCCGCGACGAGCGGACTGTGGCCGCCGAAACTTCGAAGCATGGATTTTCCCGGGACTTCCTCGGAAACACGCGCGGAGTCGAGAGAAGCTCTTGGTATTGAATATGCAGGGCCGGCGCGGGCAGCCGCGGCGCCCTTCCTCAAAAGATAGCACAGGCGCGCCCGACGGGCCGGTTGATACTCTGGGACTTCATGCCCGAGCAAATCGTAAAGCAGCGTTCCCGCGGATTCATCTGCGTCAATGCGCACCCGGCCGGCTGCGCCAAGAACGTGGAAGATCAAATCGCCGTGATCGCGGCGAACCGGCCCGCCGCGGCCGCCGGAGCGAAGAACGTCCTCGTCGTGGGCGGCTCCACCGGGTACGGCCTGGCTTCGCGCATTGCCGCCGCCTGGGGCTGCGGGGCGAAGACTCTCGGCATCTTTTTCGAGAAAGAACCGTTCGGCAAGCGCACCGCGACGGCGGGGCATTACAACAGCGCAGCCTTCCACCGCGCCGCCGAACGCGACGGCCTGTGGGCCGCGAGCCTCAACGGCGATGCCTTTTCCGATGCGATCAAGGAGCGCGCCGCCGCGGTCATCCGCGCGGAAATGGGCGCCGTCGATCTTGTGGTTTACAGCTTGGCGGCGCCCAAGCGCACGAACCCGCGAAGCGGCGAAACGTTCGCCTCCGCGCTGAAACCGATCGGCGAACCCTATAGCGGCAAAACCGTCGATCCGATAACGGCGGAGGTAACCGAGGCAACCGTCGAACCCGCGTCCGCAGAGGAGATTGCGCAGACGGTCAGGGTGATGGGCGGCGAGGACTGGCAATGGTGGATCGAGAAGCTCGCGGGCGAGGGCCTACTCGCGGACGGCGCGCGGACGGTTGCCTATTCGTACATCGGCCCCGAGCATACCTGGCCGATCTACCGCGACGGCACGGTCGGCGCGGCGAAAAAACACCTGAAGAAAACCGCGGACGCGCTCGACGAGCGGCTGCGCCGGACGATAGGCGGGGCGGCCTACGTTTCCGTCAACAAAGCGGTGGTCACGCAGGCTTCGGCGGCCATCCCGATGATTCCGCTGTACGTCAGCCTTCTGTTTCGCGTGATGAAGCGCAAGGGCGTTCACGAGGGACCCATCGAACAGATGAAGCGCTTGTTCTTCGAGCGCCTTGCGCCCGGGACGGCGCCGGCCGTCGACAGCGAGGGCGCGATCCGCCTGGACGACTGGGAGATGCGCGAGGACGTTCAGCAAGAAATTGCCGAGCTTTGGCCGAGTGTGACCAGCGAGAATCTCGGCGAGCTTGCCGACTTCGCCGGGTTCATGCGGGATTTCAACCGCTTGTTCGGTTTCGAGGTCGAGGGCGTCGATTACGAGCAGCCCGTGGAATCGGAGATTGTCGGCCGGTGGATAACGGATAGCGGGTAGCGGCCGGCAAGACCGTCGGCGCGGGCCGGCAATTTTCTCGGAACGACGCGGTTTAATAGAAAAATGCTTCGACTCGCAATCCCGGCGGTTGCGCTTGCAGCTTTGCTCGCAGCGCCGCTCGCCGCCGCCGACTGGCCTCTCTTCCTCGGCAACCCCGACCGCAACGCCGTCTCCCCCACGCCGCTCGACCCGCCGCTGGAGACGGCCTGGACCTACGAAGCCCCCGGCGGGGTTGACTCGACCGCCATCATCGTCGACGGCGCCGTTTACTTCGGCGAGATGGACGGCCGTTTTCACGCCGTGGACCTCGAGACCGGCGAAGCCCGTTGGGTTTATCAGGCAAACCTGGGGGTTCCCGCATCGGGCTGCGTTAGCGGAGGCGCGGTTTTCTTCGGCGACGAGGACGGCTACTTCCATGCCGTCGATATCGAAACGGGCAAGAAGCGCTGGGTTTTCGAGGGCTTCGCGGAATTCCTCTCGTCGCCGATATGCCTGGACGACGCGGTGCTCGTGGGCTCTTACGACGCCAACCTCTATGCCTTCGACCCGGCAAGCGGCGCCGTCAAGTGGAAATACGCGACCGACGACCGCGTCAACTCAAGCCCGGCGGTCGTTGCAGGAAAGACCTTTATCACGGGCTGCGACGGCAAGTTCCGGGTTATCGACGTCGCCTCCGGGGAAGAAGACTCCTTCGTCGATATGCAGGACTACGTCGCGGCTTCGCCCTCGGTGGTGGGCAATCTCGCCTACGTCGGCACCTTCGGCAACGAGGTTCTTGCCATGGACTGGAAAAAGGGCGAAATTCTCTGGCGCTACCATCATCCGCAAACGCAGTTCGAATTCTTCGCCTCGCCGGTGGTCAGAGACGGCCTGGTCGTCATCGGCGGGCGCGACAAGAAAGTGCATGCCATCGACCAGCGGACGGGCGAGCTCGTATGGGAGTTCACCACCCGCTCCCGCGTCGATTCTTCGCCCGTCCTGGCCGGAGACGTCATCTGGGTCGGCTCGATGGACGGCAACCTCTACGCCCTCAATCACGCCGACGGCGCGCTGCTATGGAAATTCACGCTCGGAGGCCGCGTCGTCGCCTCGCCCGCGATCTCGGGCGACCGGCTGGTCATCGGCTCGCGCAGCGGCGAGGTGTTCTGTTTCAGGAAATAAGCGGGGCCGCCTACGTCTCGGAAGGGGCCGCGCCGGTCGATTCTTCTTCTTCCTCGAGTGGCGCCAGCCCCAGATCCGCGGGGTCCATGGCTTCGATCGGGGGGCCGCTGCCGTCATTGACTTTCACGGCTCTGCGCTGCTGCTTTTTCTCGTCCTTGTCGCGGCGCCTGTTCACGCGGGCCAACTCCTTTTGACGTTTCTGGAATCTTGTGTTCGATCGGCTTGCCAATGGTCAAACCCTCCATTCGTCTTTGAGACGCGCCCAAGGCGCAGGCGTATTTCAGTAGTATGACAGATTCGCGCCCCCGCGCCGCGGCGGAGTGATGCAGGCCCCGCGTTAAGCGGCCGGCTTGAGCGCGCTCGGGACAGCAACCGATTCTTCCAGGTTTTTCAACCCCGGCGCATAGACATTGCGGACGAGACCCAGCATTTCGAGCAGGCGGATCTGCAGATAACCCAGGTCCAACTCGTACCAGGCCATGCCGTGACGCGCCGATACCGGATGCGCATGGTGGTTGTTGTGCCAGCCCTCGCCGAACGTCAGCAGCGCGACCCACCAGAGATTGCGCGAATCGTCGGTCGTCGCGAACCGCCGGCTGCCCCACATGTGCGTCGCCGAGTTCACCAGCCAGGTGGCATGCAGCCCGACCACGACGCGCAGGGGAACCGCCCAGAGCATCATCCCCAAGCCGCCGAACGCCAGGAAGGCGAAGCCCGAAAGCATCAGCGGAACCCAATGCCATTCGTTGAGCACGCGGTAGAATTTTTCCTTTTGCAAGTCGGGGGCGTATTTGCCGAGCAGCTTGGTGTTGTTGTGCATCGCCTTGCCGAACATGATCCAGCCCATATGCGCCCAGAAGCCGCCGTGCCGCGGCGTATGCGGATCACAATCGGTGTCAGAGTACTGATGATGGCAGCGGTGCGTGGCCACCCAGTAGATCGGTCCGCCTTCCAGAGCCAGCGTGCCGCAAACCGCCAGGAAGCGCTCCAGCCACTTCGGCGCCTTGTAGCCGCGATGGGTATGCAAGCGGTGATAACCCATCCCGATGCCCCAACTGAGAGCGACCCAATAGACCGCCGCGGCGGCCAGCAGATTGCTCCAACTGAAGAAGAACGGCGCCGCAACCGCGCCGATATGAAAAAAGACCAGGACTATGAAGGTAACTGTGTTCAGGGCGGTTCTGTCGCCGAAATCGGGGGGATGCCGAGGGTCGTTCACCATGCTTCGTCTCCTGCCTGCCGGGCTGAAAAATTGCCTCGTCATTCACCGTAACAACCGAGCCGCTCAGCCGGAACGGCCTCAATGTAATAGTTGGGTAATAGCTGGGCCGCTTCGCGGCTAACGGGCGCGGAAGGATTCGCTGCGGACGACCGCCGCGATCAGATCGCGGAAGCCGCGCCCGCGGGTCTCCACGTCGGCCGTAATCCGCTCGACAACCTTGCGGTCGCCGTAGGTCAGCGGCCGCCCGGCAGCATAAATCAGCAGCTTTTCCGTCAGGCAGCGCGAGAACGCGTCGGGGCGGTCGAGGACATAGCGCTTGAGATCGGTGACGTCCTCCAGCCGGACGCCGTCGGGCATGACGCCGGCCGCGTCCACCGGCGGGCCGACTGCAACGCCGCTGCCGATGGAGGAATAGAACTCTTCCTGCAATGTCTCGGCGCCGTCGGGCGGCCGGATGTAGCGCGGATAATGATCGCGCCAGCGGCCGACGGGGTCGAAGTTCTCCAGCACCATGCCCAGCGGGTCGATCCGCTGGTGGCAACTTGCGCAGGTCGGGTCCGTGCGGTGGCGGTTGAGTTGGTCGCGCATGGACGTTGCGCCGCTGGTGTCCGGCGCGATCGCGGGCACGTTGGCCGGCGGGTCGGGCGGCGGCGCGCCGAATACGTTTTCCAGCAGCCAAACCCCGCGCTCGACGGGGTGGGTGTCGACGCCGTTGGCCGTGGCCATCATCACCGCCGCCAGTCCCAGAATCCCGCCGTGCCGGCCGCCGCGGGCGAAGGCGACCCGGCGCATCTCGTTGCCTTGCAAATCGCCGCCGTAGATTTTGTTCAGACGGGCGCTGCGGTAGCTGAATCCGGGATCGATGAAAGTTTCCACGGGATGGTTTTCGCGAATCATCTCGGCGAAGAACAACTCGGCCTCGTCGATCATCGCCCGGCGGTCCTGGTCGATGAACTTGAGCAGCCGCGGGTCGGGCATGATGTCTTGCAGCAGGCGCGTTCCCAGCCACTGGCCGGTGAAGCTGCGGATGAAGCTCCAACTCTGCGGACTGTCCAGCAGCCGCAGCGTTTCGCGCTCGAGCACGGCCGGGTCCGACAGCTTTCCCTCGCGGGCCGCGGCCGTCAGCCGGGCGTCGGGCGGGGAAGAGGTCAGGAAGTAGCTCAAGCGGCTCGCCAGATCGAAGTCGTCGAGGCGGCCGGGGCGCAGCCCCCGATACAGGAAGCGGGGCGATACGAGCGCCCGCCGAATGGCCAAGTGCAGCCCGGCTTCCAGGCTCTCCGCCTGCATGGCGAGCGCCGCGTAGGCGGCGACCTGCGCATCGCTCGCGGGCCGGCGGAAAGCGCGGGAGAGAAAGCGGCGCAGGATCGTTTGCGCATGATCCCGGTCGGAGGCGCCCGCCGCGCGCTCCCCGAGGAAGCGTTGCTTGCGGGCCTTGCGGGCGCGCGTCTCGTCGTCTTCGATCGGCCGCAGCGGCCCTTCGACGGCAACGTCCGTCAGATCGAGCGCCGGACCGAAGCGGTGCATCTCTTCATGCACGAACCCCTTGATCCAGTTGTGCGGGCCTGCGGCCAGGCCGCCTCCCCAGCGCTCCGGCATTTTGTCGAGACGCGGGTCGTTCAGGTCGAGCTTGCCGCTTGCCATCAACGCCTTGGTCGCCGCGTAAAGCTGCTCTTGCGTCGTACCTCGGGGGCCGCCGCCGAAGGCCAGCATCGCCGCGTAGTAAAGCCGGTCGGCCTGGAGCCTCTCCGCCAGAAACGTCGTGGAATACTCCCGCCTCGGCGGGTCGGAGTAGGCCGGGCCGTTCTCCCAGTGCAGCCCGAAAACTTCGCCTTTGAAGAGCTCGATGTCGGCGCTCAGAGACTGCGGCGCCCCGCGGTCGGGTTGCACGTCGATCTCGGCGAGCTTGCGAACCTTGCCCAAGGGATCGTAAACCTGCTCCGTCTTCGGCTTGGCGTAAACGCCCAGGCGCAGCGGCGCGCGCCGCCGCGGGTAAAACATCTTGTCCGTTTGGAAAACCGAGGCGGCGACGGACAGGCGGTAAACGCCGCTCGCGGCGGCCTCGAAGCGCGCTGGCCAGACGGCCGAGTTGGCCATATTGCGCGACGACACCAGTCGATAGCGGCCGGCGGCGGTCTTCCCGCCCTCGCTCGTGGCGAGACCGGCAACGCCCAGCGGATAACGTCTGCTCTCAACGGCAAGCGGACCGCGCTCGGGCGGAAAAACCTCGTCCGCTACGCGGGTCGCCGTCTCCAGAAGTTGCGCCAGCAGCGGCGGCGACAGGATCAGCCCTTCGGCGACGTTGTCGAAGCCGTGCGCCGAATCGTCGGCGGGGAAGGCGTCCGCAAGGCGGAACTCCGGCAAATCGAACAAATCGCGGATCGTGTTCTCGTATTCCCCGCGGTTGAGCCGGCGGGGAACCGCGCCGCCGACGCCCGCATGTTCCAGCAGCCGCTCGTCGAGCCAGGCAACCATCCGCCGCCGTTCCGCCGCCGGCGGCCGCGCCGCGCCCGGCGGCGGCATTTCGCCGCGGGCGAGGGCGTTGTAAACGCGCTCCCAATGGGCAGTCGACTCGGGCTCATGCCAGTCCACCGCGGCCGCGTCGAGGCGGACGCCGGCCTGCGCCGCCGCGCCGGAATGGCAGGCGGAACAGTGCCCCTCCAGGAACCGCCGCGCGGGCTCGGGGAGCGCTTCCGCGCCCCGCGCCGGCGCGGCGGCCAACATGCCGACAATAACCAGAAACAGCGGCATGGACGTCGGTTCCCCTACAGCAGATACTCGTTCATATTGCTCTTGGCGCCGGCGAAGCGCTCAATCTCGACGCCGAATTGCTGCATCACCGTGAGATAAAGATCCCCCAGCAGCCGCGGAGCGGGACCTTCGCGCTCGATCTTGCGGTGCGCGCCGTGGCGGAACCCCCCGCCGGCGAGCACCGTCGGCAGGTTGCTGTTGTCGTGCGTATTGGCGTTGCCCATGCCGCTGCCGAAGACGACGACCGTGCTGTCGAGCAGCGGCCGGCCCCAAGCGTCCCTGCCCGCCCGCAGCCGCTCCAGGAAGGCGCCGAACCGTTTGACGTGCTCGGTTCCCACCAAGTTGTATTCGGCGATTTTCGAGGGGTCGTTGCCGTGATGCGACAGGCCGTGGTAGCCCGCGCTCAGCCTGCGGCCGCCGATGGTGAAAACCTGGCTCCAGCCGGGAATCAGGAAAGTCAGCACGCGCGTGGAATCGGTGGTCAGGGCGAGCGCCATCAAGTCGTACATGATCGACTCGCATTCCAGCGCCAAATCCGGGGCGACCGGATCGAATTCCGGCAGCGGATAATCGACCTTGGGCATCGGCTTGTCGAGCCAGTCACGCTGTTTTTGGAGCTTCTTCTCCACGCCGCGCAGCGAGGCGAAGTATTCGCCGAGCTTCTCGCGGTCTTTGCCGCCGAGGCGCCGCTCCAGACCCCGGGCTTCGTCCAGGACGCCGTCGAGGACGCTGCGGTTGCCGGCAAGCAGCGAATCCATGCGCTCCTTGTCGGCCGCGGAGCCGAACAACGTGCGGTAGAGCACGCTCGGCCGGCCGATCATCGGCAGCGCCACGCCCTCCGGGGTGAAGCTGAGCCTGGCGTCGCCGGGCGGCTTGCCGCAAGTCACCTGCAGCGATTCGAAGCGGGTTTGCTCGCCGACCTTCGCCGCGACGAGTTGATCCAGCGATACGCTGCCGGAAGCCGAGCCGCTCATCCAGGCTCTCCAGCCCAGATGCCCGTTCCGGCCGCGGTGGTCCAGGCCGGAAAAAACGGTCATCTCGTTGCGCAACGAGCGCAGCGGCTGCAGCACCGGCGATATTTCGTAATCCCGCCCGCTCCGCGCCGGAAAGAAATCGGGCTGATGGAAGCCGAGATAGGTCCCCGCGCAGACCAGCCGCCGCGGCCGCTTGTCCGCCGCCTGCCCGCCGCGGGCGCGGCGCGGCGCGAACGCCTCCAGCATGGGCAGCGCGAGGCTGCCGCCCACTCCCCGCAGAAACTTGCGCCGATCGGGCCGCTCCATCGTTGCGATTCTAACACAGCCGGGGCCGGCAAAGGCTCTGTACAAATTTTAACCAACGGAGCCGCCCGGTCGTCCGCTCCGGATTGACAACGGAGCTTTCCGGTGCTACTCTCTTGCAGAAAGGATTTTCAGGGGAAACTCTCATGAGCTTCAGAAAAAATTGTCTTTGGGGTTTGCTGGCAGTCTTGCTTTGCTTGACGTCGGCCTTTGTTCCGACAGCCGACGCGCAGGTTCTCTACGGGTCGATTGTCGGTACCGTCTCCGATGAAAGCGGCGCGTCGATTCCCGGCGCGACGGTCTCCATCATGAACACGGCCACCGGCGCAAGCCAGGAAGGGTCGACATCCGAAGACGGCATTTACCGCTTCGTCAACGTGCAGGCCGGAAGCTACGACGTGACCGTCGGCGCCGAAGGATTCAGCACGTTTATTTCCGAGGGCGTCACGGTGACGGTGAACACCGTCACCCGCGTCGACGCGAGCATGCAGATCGGTCAAGTGACCGAGCAGATCACCGTCGAGGCCACGGCCGCCCGCTTGCAGACCGAAAAGGCCAGCACCAGCGCGGAGATCACGGCGGCGGCCGTGAGCGAGTTGCCGTTGCCCGGCTTCCGCAATTACCAGACTCTGGTCAACCTGGTGCCCGGCGCGACGCCGGCGCGTTTTCAGAACTCCATTCTCGATACGCCCGCGCGCTCGCTCAGCACGAACATCAACGGCACCAACCGCAACAACAACGTGACGCGCATCGACGGCGCGGCCAGCATCAACGTCTGGCTGCCGCATCATGCCGGCTACATTGCCCCGGCCGACACGGTCGAGACGGTCAATATCACGACCGGCTCGGGCGAAGCCGAGCAGGGGCTGGCCGGCGGCTCTTCGACTACGGTCGTCACCAAATCGGGAACGAACGAGCTGCACGGCTCGACGTTCTGGTTTCATGACAACCAGCGCCTGCGCGCGCGCAACTTCTTCTCGTCGGTCAAGCCGGTCAGCAACTACAACAACTTCGGCGGCACCCTGGGCGGCCCGATCGTGCGTAACAAGCTGTTCTACTTCTTCGGCTACGACAAGACCACGCAGCGCGTGGCCGGCGTCCGCACCGGGGACACGGTGCCGACGCCCGAGCACCGCGCCGGTAACTTCAGCGACGCCGGCGTGACGATCTACGATCCCTTGTCGGGCGTTCAAGACGCCTCCGACCCCGCCTTCGCAACGGACCGCATGCCGTTCGACAACGCAACTGTTCCCATGAGCCGGCAGAGCGTGATCGCGCGGCGGGTGCAGGACTACTACCCGCAACCCAACCAGTCGGGCACGATCGCCAACTACCACTCCGCCGGCGCGCCGCCCTTCGCCCGCCAGCAGATCGACCCCAAGATCAACTACAACCACAGCGAGAAATACAGTATCTGGGGCAAGTACTCCAACATGCTGGCGCCGGTCTCGGGCACGGCGATCTTCGGCGAAGCGGGCGGCCCGGCGCCCGGCGGCAGCCCGGGCAACGCCGACACGCAGGTGAATCTGTTCACCATCGGCCACACCTACACCTTCTCGCCGACGTTCCTCTACGACGGCGTCGTCGGTTTCTGGCGCCAGGATCAGGAGGTGCGGCCGCTCGATTACGGCAAGGACTTCGACCTGGGCATCCCCGGTATCGGCGGCGACGACCCGCGGCAGAAAGGCTTTCCCAACATCCGACCGGGGGGAGGCTACACGAATCTCGGCTCGCCCGGCTGGCAGCCGCTCGAGCGGATCGAGCAGAACTGGACCACGAGCCAGAACTTCACCTGGATCAAAGACAGGCACCAAATCCGTTTCGGGTTCGACTTCATCTTCCTGACCCTCAATCACTGGCAGCCCGAGCTGGGCGGCGGCCCGCGCGGAGTGATCGACTTCAACGGCGACGTTACCGCCCTCAAGGGCGGCGCCGCGCCGGAGGACGCCAACACGCGCGCGGCTTTCCTGTTGGGACAGACCAGTCGCATGCGCAAGGCCCTGCAGCACATCGTCGCCACCGGGCGCGAGAAGCAGTTCGCCTTCTACCTGACCGACCGCTACCAGGCAACCGACAAGCTGACGCTCAATTTGGGCCTGCGCTACGAGAACTACCCGTTGATGCAGCGCGACGACGGCGTCGGCATCGAGGTGTACGACGCGCAGACCAACAAGATGACCGTCGGCGGCTTGGGCGGCATCCCCACGGCCAACGGCCTGTCGGTGAGCAACAAGCTGTTCTCGCCGCGGGTCGGCCTTGCCTACCGTGTCGACGACAGCACGGTGATTCGGGCCGGCTACGGCCTGAATTTCAGCCCGATCCCCTGGTCGCGTCCGTTGCGCGGGCAGTACCCGGTGACGGTGACCTTCGACTTTCAGCGGCCCGGCACCTTCCAGCGCTTGCGCACGTTGGCCGAAGGCATTCCGCCGGTGGTCGGCCCGGACCTGAACAACCAGCCGATCGACGTGCCGCTGACGGCTTCGCTGCGCAGCCCGTATCCCGGCTCCACGATCGACCGCGGCTACACCCAGTCGTGGAACTTCACCATCGAGAGGCGCCTGCCCGCGGACATCATCACCAGCATCGGCTACGTCGGCACGGCCTCGATCGGCATGTTCGCCGACCGCGACATCAACGCCTCGCGTCCGGGCGAAGGCAACGCCGGCCGGCCGTTCGCCGCGATTACCGGCCGCAGGGTCAACATCAACATGTGGGACAGCTACTTGAACTCGAACTACCACTCGCTGCAAGTGGCCATCAACCGCAGCTTCTCGAAGGGTCTTTCGCTCAAGGGCGCCTACACCTACTCGAAGGCCATCGGCATGGCCGACGACGAGGGTTGGGCGGGCGTCGCCTGGGATCACCTCGACGTCTTCCACCGCAACCGCTCGCGCGCCGGCTTCGACCGCGAGCAGATGTTCCAGATGGGCTTCGTTTACGAGCTGCCGATCGGCGCCGGCAAGGCGCTGGCCACCACGGGCGCCGCCTCGCACGTCCTCGGCGGCTGGCAGATCAGCGGCATCGCCGCGCTGCTCAGCGGCCAACCTTTCGATATCCGCGCGTCGAGCGCCTCGCTCAACGCGGCGAGCGCGCTGCAGACGGCCGATCAGGTGGGCGAAGTGCGCAAGATCGGCGCCGTCGGATCGGGGACGAGCTTCTACAACACCGACGCCTTCGCCCCGGTCACCGAGCAGCGCTTCGGCACGAGCGGCAGGAACATCCTCGACCGGCCCGGCGTGACCAACCTCGACTTGAGCATCATGAAGAACATGGCGCTCAGCGAAAAAGTCAACGCTCAGTTCCGCGCGGAGTTCTTCAACTTCACCAACACTCCGCAGTTCGGCCGCCCGAGAAACAACGTTTCCTCAGGCAATTTCCTGGCGGTCGTCAGCACGGCAAGCTCGGCCAGCGACCGGCAGATTCGCCTCGGTTTAAGATTTAGCTGGTGAACCGGGCGAGATTGCAAACCAACCCAAGGCGGCTCCCTCTGCGGAGGGAGCCGCTTTTTCTTTCCTTGGCCCGCGCGGCGCGGCCGCGGCTTGCGCATCTGCTCCTGTCGGCGGCCGCCGTGCTTGCCGCGCAGCCGGACAACCCCGCAACCGTGGCTGCAAACGCCCGGCGGGCCATGGCGGAGGGCCGCTTCGCTCAAGCCGCCGAGCTCTACGGCAAGCTGTATCCGCTGGCGCCCGACGACTTCGGCATGCTGGTCAACCTGGGCATGGCGCGCAGTCTGGCCGGACGGCACGCCGAGGCGGTCGAGCCGCTCGCCAAGGCCGTCGCCAAGAACGCAAGCGCGTTTCCGGCGCAGCTTTTTCTGGGCAGCAGCTACTTCAGCCTGGGCCGGTTCGACGCTGCCGCCAAAGCCCTGGAAGCGGCGGCGAAGCTCAATCCCCAACACGCGCCGGCGCGGCGCATGCTGGGCGCAGCCTACGCCGCGCTCGAACGGCCGGGCGGCGCGCTGCCGCACCTCGAAAAACTCACCGCCCTCGAGCCGGACTCCCCCGGCGCCTGGGCCGCGCTGGGCAAAGCCTACGCCGCGCTGGCGCGGCAAGCCTTCGCCGCGCTCGAAGCGGCCGCGCCCGAATCGGCCTACATGCTGCAGTTGGTCGGCGATATCCGCTTCAGCGCCGCGCAATACCCCAGCGCGTTCTATCTCTACCGCCAAGCGCTGGAGCGCGAGCCGGGCCGGCGCGGCCTGCACGCCGCGATTGCCGAGATCTACCGCCGCACCGGGCGGGACGCATGGGCGGACGTCGAGCAGGCCAAGGAAGCGGCGCTTGCCGCCATAGACTGCGCAACCGAGCGTTTCGCATGTCTCTTCGCTCAAGGCAAGCTCGACGAGTTGCGCCGGGCGGCCGCCGGCCTCGATAGCGCCGAGGGCCGGTACTGGACGGCGCAAGCGTGCAATCTCCTCGCGGAGCGGGCCTTCGCGCGCCTGGAGGGGATGCCGCCTTCCGCCGCCGTCCATATCGCGCGGGCCGAAGTCCACAAGGAAATGCGCCGATTCGACGCCGCCGCGGAACAATGGGCCGCCGCGTTGGCGCTGCAACCCGCGGACGCCGACCTCGAAGCGGAGCTTGCGGGCGCGCTCTACCAGTCCCGCCAATTCGACAAAGCCGAGCCGCGCCTCCGCGCGCTGCTGCAAAAATTTCCGCGGGAGGCCGAGTGGCCGTTCATGCTCGGCGATATCCTGCTCAGCCGCCAACAGGCGGAAGAGGCGGCGCCCCTGCTGGCCAAAGCGGTCAAGCTCGACCCGGACCTACTGCCGGCGCACCACGCCTTGGGGCGCGCCTACGCGCAGGCCGGGCGCGACGCCGACGCCATTCCGCACCTCGAGAAGGCGTTGCCGCTCGACGACGACGGCAGCCTGCTCTACCAGCTCGCGCAAGCCTACCGCGCCGGCGGCGACCGCGAGGCGGCCGCGCCGCTGCTCGAGCGCTACCGGCAAATCCAAACCGCGCAGCGCCGGGCAGCCGAAGAGTTTCGCGGCGACATCCGCATCACGGCCCCGGATCAGGCTCCCTGACGGTCACCACCCGGTCCACGGCGACGTCGCGCAAGATCTGGCGGACGCCGCTCGGCCACAGGATTTCGACTTCTTCGAGAGCCGCCTCCGGCCCCAACCCGAAGTGAACCCCCGCGTGGCTCGACGAAGCGTAGCCCACCGCGCTGCCCGCCTCGTTCCATTGCCCGCCGATGCGCACGCGCGCGCCGAAGCCGCCGCGGTTGCTGCGCCGTCCGACGAGCTTGAAGCGCGCCCAGTGATTGCGGGTCGCCGTCGTGTTGCGCCACAACTCGGCCGGCGCGTTGAGGCTGCTGACCACGATATCGATCAAGCCGTCGTTGTCGAAGTCGGCGAACGCGCAGCCGCGGTGCGCCGCCGCGGCGTCGGCGAATCCGGCCTCGGCGGAGCGGTCGGCGAAGCGCCCGCCGTCGTTTTCCAGCAGGCTGTTCGTTTGCGCGTAGCGGTAGCTCTCGGTGCGCTCGACCAGGTCGTTGACGTGCGCATTGGCGGTGAAGAGGTCTTTATCCCCGTCGTTGTCGAAATCCACGAAACCGTTGCACCAGCCGGCCTTGTCGGCGACGGCCTTGGCGATCCCGCCGGCAAAGGTCGCATCGGAGAAAAAGCCGTCCCCCTCGTTGCGGAACAGCGGAAACGTCTCGCCCGACAGGGCGGTAACGTGGATGTCGGGCCGCCCGTCGTTGTCGTAGTCGCGGAAATCGGCGCCCATCGAAGCCACCGGCTTGCCGTGGTCGAGCAGCGCCACGCCGCCGAGCAGCGCATCTTCTTCGAATGCGCCGCCGCCGTCGTTGCGGAAAAGAAAATTGGGCAGATTGTCGTTGGTCACGAAGGCGTCGAGCGAGCCGTCCGCATCGTAATCGGCGAAGGCGACGCTCATGCCGCGCCCCTTGTGGGCGGCGATGCCCGCGGCGGCGGATACGTCGGCGAAGCGCCCGCCGCCCAGATTGCGGTACAGCCGGTTGGCGATCGGCGCAAAATACTGCGGATGGCAGTAAACGCGCAGGTTCGCCGCGCGGTCGCCGCAAAAGCGGTCTTCCTCGACCGACCATTCCGCGTAGTTCACGACGAAAAGATCGAGCAGGCCGTCACGGTCGTAATCGAACCACCCGGCGGCCACCGACCAGCGATCGCTTGCGATGCCCGACGAGGCGGTAACGTCGGCGAAAGAGCCGTCCCCCTCGTTGCGGTAAAGCAGATTGCGGAACACGCCGGCGACGAACAAATCATTGTCGCCGTCGTTGTCGAAATCGGCCGCCGCCGCGCCCATCGAATACCCGGCGCCGCCGACGCCGGCCTCGGCGGTGACGTCGCGGAAACGCCGGCCGCCTTCGTTGCGGAAGAGCCGGTTGAGGAATTTCTCGTCCGACTTGACCAACGCGGGACCGGCCGCGCCGTTGGTGAAGAAAATATCCGTGAACCCGTCGCCGTCATAGTCGAACGCCGCCACCCCGCCGGCCATCGTCTCGATGAGGCGTTTGCGGGCGGTGGCGTGATTGTCGAGCGTGAACAGCAGCCCGGCCTCGGCGGCGGCGTTCTCGAAACGCGGCCGGCCGCTCAGAGCCGCCGCGCAGAAGAGCGGCAGCAGCGCCGCGAACAGCGGCGCGGCCGAACGCCTGCGCGGAGAAAACGCGGCGTAGCGCCTCATCCGCCGTTGCATGTCTCTGCGCCGCTCGCGAAGCCGAGCGACCGCGCCCGGGAACGGCGCGGGGCGACGGGCTGCGAGCGATTCCCCCAGATTCCTTATCATAAGGAAATGAGCCTCAAGCAGAAGAAAACGAGACCGCGAAGCCGCTTTTTGCCGGCGCTCGCGCTGTTGCTGACGCTGCCGCCGGCGGGGTTGCCCGGCGGGGCCGCCGCCGCGGCGGACTTTTCCTGCGCCGACAAGCAGGTCGCCGCCCAAGGCATCCGCACGCGGGACGACATCCGCGCCTTCGTGCTGTGCGCCGCCGAGTACGTGCGCGAGATGGGGACCGAAGAGGCGTACCGCGCGTTCCACGAGGACGAGCGCTGGCGCAGCGGCGCGTACTATCTTTTCGTGGACACGCTCGACCCGAGCGGCGACGAGGTGACCACGCTCGTCTATCCCCCCGACCCAAGCCTGGAGGGAATCCCTTCCGGCGATTACCCCGACGATTTCGGCGCCGACATCCACGCCGAGCGCTACCGCATCCTCAAGCAGGCCGGCCGCGGCTGGTGGTACTACGGCTGGACGGACTTCACCACGGGGCTGATCGAGCCCAAGGCAAGCTACGTGGCCGCGATCGACTGGAACGGCGTCGAAGCGCTCGTCGGCGCCGGGATTTACGAAGACGATCTTCCCGGCACTTGCCATCCGCCGGTGGTGAATGCCGGCAAGCTCGCGGCCGAGCCCTCGGAGGATGCGCTGAAAACGTTTGTGAACTGCGCGGCGCGGGAAGTCGAAACGGGGGGCTGGTTCGGCCTGTTGCAGTTGAGACGCGGCCGGCGCTGGCGCGACGGCTCGATCTACGTCTTCGGCTTCGACGAGTCGGGCAACCAGTTGTTCAGCGGCAATCCCGTCCGGGTCGATCGCCGGGACACGCTCGAGTGGGGTTCCGATCCGCTGTCTCTTTTCAGCGGCAGGGACGCTTTCAAGCTGGCCATGACGTTCGGCGAAGCCTACTTTTACTACAGCGCGGTCGATCCCGCGACGGGCCGCATGAGGGACAAGGTCGGCTTCGTCAAGCGAACGGTCGCCCAAGGCGCGCCGGTGCTGATCGGAGCGGGTTACTACGTCGATTGAGCGCGCCCGCGGCCTCAGCTTATCGAGGCCGCGTAGATCACGGCGATCGTCCGCTCCAGCATGGCGTTGAACTCGTCGTCGCTCTGCCCGGCGCTCAGCCCTTCCGCCAGCGCGCGCGAAAAGCTGGCCACGACGCCGGGGTTGCGGGCGAGGCGCCGATTGGCCTCCTCGCGCGAATAGCCGCCGGACAGCGCCACTACCTTGAGCACCTTGTCGTGCTCCACGAGGTCCGTGTAGAAGCCGTCTTCCTCGGGCAGCGTGAGCTTGAGCATGATGCTCTGCCCGGCCGCCAAGCGATCCAGTTCGGCGCGGATCGCCGCCTTCAACAGCCTTTCGGCCGCGGCCTTGTGCGGGCAATGGATATCGACTTCCGGCTCGATGATGGGCATCAAGCCCGCCGCGGCGATACGCCGCCCGATCGCGAACTGCTGCCTCGCTACGGCTTCGACGCCGGAGGCGCTCGCCTGCTTGACCACCGAGCGCATCTTGGTGCCGAAAATCCGTTTCGCCTTCGCCTTCTCGAGCAGCGCGTCCAGGCCCGGCATCGGTTTCATGAGCTGCGCGCCGTCTTGCTCCGCGGCCAGGCCCTTATCGACCTTGAGGAAAGGAACCACCTGCTTGACGTTCCACAGGTAATCGGCCGAGGGGCGCCCTTCGATGTCGCGGTCCATGGTGTTCTCGAACAGGATCGCGCCGAATACGCGGTCGCCGTCGAACGCCGGGCTGGTCACGATGCGCGAGCGCATGCGGTGAACGACCGCGAACATCTCGTCGTCGTTCGACCAGGCATCGCTGTTGACGCCGTACAGCTTCAGCGCCTTGGGCGTGCTGCCTCCGCTCTGGTCCAAGGCGGCAATGAAGCCGTTGCGGGTTTTGATTTTCTCGAACTGTCGATCGAAATCGCTCATGGAACTCCTCGGGATCTGCAACTGGGGAAGGGGGAGGGGAAGCGCGCCGGCGCAGCTTTCTTTTCAGTTTAGCGGACGGCGGCCTCCAAACGGAACGCCCGGCCGCCGTCCGGGTCCGGCGGCCGTCCCTTGTCAACCTTGCGCCGGTGCGCTAACCTCATAGTGAGATGTTTTGTCCGACTTGCGGCTATGCGATCGAGGAAGACGACCGCTTCTGCCGCGAATGCGGGCGCGGCATGAGCGGAGAGAATCCGGCCTCGGCGGCGCGGTTGTTCCGCCGCGACATGGGCCGGCGGAAGTTGGCCGGCGTTTGTTCGGGCTTTGCGCGCTACTTCGCCAAGGACGCGACGCTCATCCGCATCGTCTGGGTGGGCGCCGCCATCGTCCCTCCGCTGTTCCCCGGCCTCATGGCCTACGGCATTTGTTGGCTGCTGATGCCGGCGGATGAAAGCGAAGCATCCGGCAACGACGGCCCGAACGAGCAGGCAACCGCTCAGGAGTGAGCCGCAGCCCCGGGGCACATGATCGAGACCGTTGCCTACGCCCGCGCCGGCCTGCTGGGAAATCCCTCGGACGGCTATTTCGGAAAGACGATCGCCTTCACGCTCAAGAATTTCCGCGCCCGCGTCCTGCTCTACCCGAGCGCGCGGCTGGAGATCAAGCCCTCGGCGGTGGACATGCCCATTTGGGAGAACCTCGCCGACTTCCGCGAGGCAACGCTCTGGCGGGGATACTACGGCGGAATCCGCATCATCCGCGCGCTGCTGATGCGC
Organism: uncultured Bryobacterales bacterium; assembly: GCA_958295955.1. GTDB lineage: Bacteria > Acidobacteriota > Terriglobia > Bryobacterales > UBA6623 > CATQHP01. The sequence goes on from OY282420.1 coordinate 1,992,631, forward strand.
TTCTCCGATTACTGCGCCGCCGAGGGCATCGCGCTCCACGACCGCAATTTCACCATCGAATACGAATCGAACATCCCGCTGCGGCTGGGGCTGGGCGGCTCGTCGGCGATTATCGTCGCAGCCTTGCGCGCCTTGATGCAGTTTTACGGGACGGCTATTCCGAAGCCGGTCCAGGCCAACCTGGCGCTCGAAACCGAAACGAAAGAGTTGCGCGTGAACGCGGGCTTGCAAGACCGCGTGGCTCTCGTGTACGAAGGCGTGGTTTACATGGATTTTGCGCGCGAGGCGATGGAAAAGCGGGGCCACGGCGAATACGTGTCGTTGGACCCCGCCTTGCTGCCGAACCTGTACGTCGCCTACCGCACCGACTTGAGCGAGGGCACGGAGGTTTTCCACGACAATATCCGCGGCCGGTTCGCGGACGGCGACCCGCAGGTTGTCGCCGCCATGCGGCAGTGGGCGCAAATGGCCGAGGCCGGACGGCAGGCGCTGCTCGCCGGCGACACGGCCAAGCTGAACGCGCTGATCGACGCCAACTTCGATCTGCGCTCGCGCCTCTACCGTATCGGCGAGGGGAACCTGGCGATGATCCGCGCCGCGCGCGCGGCGGGGGCGACGGCCAAGTTCGCCGGATCGGGGGGCGCGATCACGGGCACGTACCGCGATGCGGCCCACTTCGAGGAGTTGCGGCGGGCGTTCGCCGCCCGCGGCATCGCCGTCGTCCGGCCGAAGGTTTAGCCCGGCCGCGGCGAACGCCCGGACACTCGTTTCGCAGGGAACAAGGCGCGCTAGACTGGACGGTATAAAGCCGTCTTCATGCAACATGTCAATGTCCTCGGATTGATTCTGGCGGGAGGAAAAGGGACGCGCCTGCACCCGCTTACCAAGGAACGCAGCAAGCCGGCGGTTCCTTTCGGCGGAAAATACCGCATCATCGACTTCGTTCTCAGCAATTTCGTCAATTCGGGAATCTATTCCCTGTACGTCCTCACCCAATTCAAGAGCCAGTCGCTGCTCCAGCACATGGGCAAGGCATGGCAGTTCTCGCAACTGCTGTCCGATCAATACATCCTGCCCGTGCCCGCCCAGATGAGGCGCAGCGAGAAGTGGTATCAAGGCACCTCGGACGCCGTTTATCAGAACCTCCATCTCATCGAGCTCTCGCGCCCCGAGCTGGTCGCGGTCTTCGGCGCGGATCACATTTATTACATGGACATCCGCCAAATGATTGACTTCCACCAAAAAAAGGGCGCCCGGGGCACCGTCGCCGCTCTGCCGATCCCCGTATCCCAGGCCGGGCGTTTCGGCACTATGCAAATCGATGCCGACTGGCGCATTATCGGTTTCCACGAAAAAATCGCGCGCCCGCCCGAAATCCCCGGCCGCCCCGGCTGGTGTCTGGCTTCGATGGGCAACTATATTTTCGAAACCGGCGTGCTGGTCAGCGAGCTGCGCCGCGACGCCGCCCGCCCCGACAGCGATCACGATTTCGGCAAGAACATGCTGCCCGAGATCGTGCAGGAAATGCCGATCTACGCCTACGACTTCCACTCGAACGCCGTCCCCGGCGAACTGCCTCACAACCGCGGCTACTGGCGCGACGTGGGCGCCATCGAAGCCTATTACGACGCCAACATGGATTTACGCTCGCCCAAGCCGGCCCTGAACCTTTACAACTACCAGTGGCCGCTGCAAACCGCGGCCTACCCGGCCGGCCCGTCGCGGTACTCGGCCGACACCGAGGGGAACGTCGGCCGCGCCGTCGATTCGGTCGTCTCGGAAGGCAGCATCATTTACGGCTCGGAGGTCAACCGGTCGGTGCTGGGGCGCAAGGTATTCGTCGACCGCGGCGCCACCGTCGAGGAATCCATCGTCATGGCGCGCTGCCACATCGGCGCGGGCGCGAAAATCCGCCGCGCGATCATCGACAAGAACGCGCGCATCCCCGCCGGCGCGCGCATCGGCTTCGACGAGCAGCAAGACCGCGAGCGCTACCACGTCTCCGCCGGCGGCATCGTCGTCGTCGAAGGCTTCCGCACGCCGATACCCACCGCCTCCGTCGCCGTCTGAAAGAGAAATCGTTATGCGATCGGTCTTGATCCTGCTGGCCGGCGCCCTCGCGCCGCATCTGGGGGCGCAACCCGTAAAGCCCCCGATGCCGGGCTTCGACATCGCCGCGATGGACACCGCCGCGGACGCCTGCGACGACTTCTACCGCTTCGCCTGCGGAACCTGGCTCAAGCAGAATCCGGTCCCCGCCGACGAGCCGCGTTGGGGCCGCTTCAACGAGCTCCGCGACCGCAACCTCTTTTTGCTGCGCGAAATCCTGGAAGAGGTCAGCGAACCCGACGATGCCGGGGACGCCGTGCAAGCCATGATCGGCGACTACTACGCCGCCTGCATGGACGAACCCGCTATCGAAGCCCGCGGCGCCGCCCCGCTCGACACGCTGCTCGACGCAGCCGCCGCCCTGAAATCCAAAGCCGATCTGCCCGCGTTTCTCGCCGATCTCCACCGGCGACGGATCGCGGCGTTCTTTCGCTTCGGGGCGACCGAGGACTTCAAGGACGCCGCGAAGATCATTGCCGACGTCGACCAAGGCGGCCTCTCGCTGCCCGACCGCGACTACTATCTCAAAGACGACGCGGACGCGAAGAAGCTGCTCGACAAATACGTTGCCCACGTTGCAGCCATGTTCCGCCTCGCCGGCGCGGACAACGCGAAGGAGAAAGCCCAAGTCGTCCTGCGCATGGAAACCGCCCTGGCCGAGGCTTCAATGGACCGCACGGCCCGCCGCAATCCCGACAACGTTTACCACATCAAAACCCTGGCCGAGCTCGACGCGCTCGCCGGCGCATTCGCCTGGAAGGCGTATTTCCAAGCGTCCGGCGCCCCCGCCTTCGACTCCCTCAACGTCAGCTCGCCGGGATTCTTCGCGGGCCTCGACGAGCAACTCGCCGCAACCGGCCTCGACGACCTGAAAACCTACCTTTCCTGGCAAATCGTCCGCGCCGCCGCCCCGCTGCTGCCGAAGCGCTTCGTCGACGAGAACTTCGCGTTCTTCGGCAAGGCGCTGCTGGGACAAAAGGAGCAAACTCCCCGCTGGAAGCGCTGCGTCCGCCGGGTGGACAGACATCTCGGGGAAGCCTTGGGGCAAGAGTACGTCCGCAGGCATTTTCCGGCCGAAGCGAAAGAGCGCATGCTCGAACTGGTTCACGGCTTGGAGGCCGCGCTGGCCGCAGACATCGAAACCCTCGACTGGATGACCGGCGAAACCAGGCAACAGGCGCTCGTCAAGCTCAAGGGCATCTCCAACAAAATCGGCTACCCCGACGAATGGCGCGACTATTCCGGCCTGGTCATCGAGCGCGGAGACGCTTTCGGCAATGCGCGCCGCGCCTCCGCCTTCGAGTTCGCCCGACAACTCGCAAAAATCGGTACGCAGACCGACCCCGACGAGTGGTTCATGAGCCCGCCCACGGTCAACGCCTACTACAACCCGCTGCACAACAACATCAATTTCCCCGCCGGCATCCTGCAGCCGCCTTTCTTCGACATGGCGCTCGACGACGCCGTGAACTACGGCGCGATCGGAGCCGTCATCGGCCACGAGTTGACGCACGGTTTCGACGATCAGGGCCGCCGCTTCGACGCCGAGGGCAACCTGCGCGACTGGTGGACCGCGGCCGACGCCAAGGCATTCGAAGAACGGGCGCAATGCTTCGTCGATCAGTACGCCGGCTACACCGCCGTCGGCGACACCCGCCTGAACGGCAAGCTGACCCTGGGCGAGAACACGGCCGACAACGGCGGCCTGCGCATCGCTTACATGGCGCTTAAAGAGCGTTTGAAAAAGAATCCGGCCGGTAAAATCGACGGCTTCACCCCCGAGCAGCGCCTGTTCCTGGGCTGGGCGCAAGTCTGGTGTCAAAACATGACGGACGAGTTCGCCAGGATGCAGGTCACCAGCGATCCGCATGCGCCGGGAAGGTTCCGCGTCATCGGCGTGGTGTCCAACTCCCCCGAATTCCGCGAAGCTTTCGGCTGCGGCCCCAATCAGGCAATGGCGCGCGAAGAATCCTGCCGCGTGTGGTAGGCCGCCGCGCAGCCGGTGGAGAGCGGCAAGAAAGAGCGCAAGCGGCTTCAGGCGGCGAGGCGCTTGTCGAGGTCTGCGAGAATGCCGGCCCAGACGCGATGGCCGTCCCGCGATTCTTCGTCAGGGAATCCTTTGTGCGTGAGTCGTAAATCGGTTCCCGTCCCGTTGCGGGCGAGCTCGATGGTGACCACGGTTTCCAGTCCCTTGGTCGCCCACGTCAGCTAGGTCAGCTCCACCAGCTTGTCTTCCTCAAGCCGCAAAAACCTCCCGTAATGCGGATGCCGCTCGCCCTCGAATTGCGTTTCGAAGAAAAACGGGGCGCCGGCCTCGGCTTCCATGCGCACCGTCTCGGGCACGGCGAACCAGACATCGAACTGCTCGGTCCACGCGCGGTAGAGCGTCTCGGGCGCCGCCGTCATCGCCCGCTCGACCGTCAACTGAAATTCGCCCTTGGGTTTCATTGCCGTTCATTGTCGCAAGCTCGTCCGGCGCATACGGATGCCGGATCACGGCAACTACCGGCTGTATAACGAGTTGCAGGCAGCGCCCGCATCAGTGGTTATGGATAGCTCTCGGCGCCGGAGCAGCCGAAACGGTCAACTCGCTTCCACCGTCAAACGGCGGCTCGAAGCAGTCTCTTCGTCGCCGAGGAAGAAGCCGCCGTATAGCTTTCGATATTCCTCTGCGGTGTAAAGGACCTCGTCATCCCTTATCGGGGGATTATCGGGATCGTTTTCCGCTTCCGCGGTGATCCGGACATCCTCCTCGGGTGTGTTGTACGGGACTGGTTTCCGGCGCATCGATCCAATCACTCCTCGGGGTGTATATCCCGCTGCTCATTATAGCTTTTTATTTCTCTGTTGTTGGCTTTGCGTAGGCTGATGATCCGCAATTTCTTGTCGCGCGCGGTGAAGGCCGCAACATACAGGCGGCCGGCAATGACGCCGAGGGCGGTTTGCCGCCACTCCTTATGTTTTCCGTGCCGCCACGGCGGCTTGAACACTGCTGTGTCCCACTCGAAGCGCTGCATGTCCGCGAAGTCGATGCCGCGCTTTTTCAGTGTTTCTTGGCGTTTGTTTTCGTCCCACTCGTATGCCTCGGGGGCGCCGCGGCGCGGGTGGCGCAGTGCCGAGAACAGCATCGCTCTTTTGTCGGCCTTCAGCCGCTTTGCCGCCGCCCGGCGCGGCCGAACAGGCGCCGAAACGCGGCGATCGTCGCTTGCGCCGCCGCCTGCGGATTCGGCAGCGGGAATGCCTCGGCCGAGGCGTAGCCGTCGTAGCCGATTTCTTCCAGCGCCGCGGCGATCGGGCCGAAGTCCAGGTGGCCCATGCCGGCGGCCCGCCGGTTGGAATCGACGAAATGCACGTGCCCGATCGAGCCGTCTCCCGCTCGAATCGCCGCCGCGATGTCCGCTTCTTCGATGTTCATGTGGAACAGGTCGGCGAGCAGCTTGACGTTGTCGCCGTCGAGCGCGCGCAGCAGCGCGGCGCCGTCCGCGACCGTGTTGACCAAGTTGGTCTCGTAGCGGTTCAGCGGCTCGTAGATGAGCGCGGTTCCCTTTTCGCCGGCGTAAGCGCCAAGCTCGTTCAGCGCCGCGGCGAGCAATTCCAAAGCGGCCGGGCGATCGAGCTCTCCGCCCCAACGGCCCTGCATCGAGCCGACGATCGCGGGCGCGTTGCAAGCCGCGCCGAAGTCGATGATCTCGCGGACGAAATCCACGGCCTTGCGCCGCCGCCGCGCAGCGGGGTCGGTCAAGCTGAGACCGTGGATCACCATGCCCGCGCCCGTGCCCACTGCGGCGACTTCGAGCCGATGCCTGTCCTGCAGACGCCGCAACTCGTCAAGGTCGACCGCGTCGGGGGAGGGCGCGAAAATCTCGACCGCATCGAAGCCCAACTCGGCGGCGATGCGGCAAGCCGCGCCGAGGTCGTCCCAAAAGACAAACGGGCCGCCCCGCGCTTGCGCAACGAGGCTGACGGTAACCGCCGAGCGGATCATGCTTCCTCGCCGACCTCGATAACGGCTTTAATCACGCCGGATTCCGGCCGCACGTACGCGTCGAAGTTGTCGATTACGGCGTCGAACGCCGTGCGGTGCGTAATCCACGGGTTGGTGTCGATCGTGCCGTCTTCGATCAGCCCGATGATGCGCCTGAAATCGCGCGGCAAGGCATTGCGCGAGCCCTTGACGGTCATCTCGGGCCTGTGCAGAGCCGGATGAAGGAACGAAACCGCCTGCGTGGTAATGCCGACGTAAACGAGCGTGCCGGTATGCGCCACGTATTGCAGCGCGGCGCTCATCGAGCGGTTGCTGCCGGTGGCGTCGGTAACCACTCGGTACATGTCGCCGCCTGTCGCCTCGCGCATTTGCTCGCGCTCGCCGCCGTCCTTGAAGACGATCGTATGCTCGACTCCGTAGCGCTCGCGGCAAAAGGCGAGCCGCGACTCGACCATGTCCATGACCGTAATTCTGGCGCCGGTCAGCCGCGTGAACTCGAGCGTCGCCAAGCCGATCGGGCCGGCGCCGATAATCAAAACGCGGTCGTCTTCCCGGGCGCCGCCGCGGTCGGTGGCGTGGCAGCCGATGCCCAGCGTTTCCACCAGCGCAAGCTGCTCGAACGAAAGTTGCGTCGAGGGGTGCAGCTTTTCCGCGCGGATCAGAAACCGGTCGCACAAGCCGCCGTCGATCATCACGCCGATGACTTCAAGCGTTTCGCAGCAGTTCGAGGCGCCGCGGCGGCAGGCAAAGCAGGCGCCGCAATTCATGTACGGCTCGACGCTGCAGCGGTCGCCGGGCCGCACGTTGGCGACGCCCTCGCCCACCTCGAGAACCGTGACCCCGAGCTCGTGGCCGGGAATCCGCGGATAGCGGAAAAACGGCATCTTGCCGAGGTACCCGCTGTAATCGGTCCCGCAAATGCCCATGCGCTCGGTGCGCACCAGCGCCTGCCCCGGCCCGGGCGGCCCCGGTTCGTCGATCTCGACGTATTCGAAATGCTTCGGCTCCATGAGTCGAATCGCTCGCATCGCTTGCCGCTCCTCCTCGCTGCCTAACTATTTACTATCCGCTATCCACTATCCTTGTAGAGGAACGATCGTTCCCTGCAGGAGGCTTGACCGATGGAAAAAATGAAAATTGCCGCATCCTTCGCCGCGGTTCTGTGCGCCGCCGCTCTGGGCTGCGCCGCCCCCGAGCCGGAGGCCGCCTCCGCGCCGGCCGAACGCGGTCCGCGCACGCAGCCCGGCACGGAGATGGGCTTCTACGCGCCGGCCCAGCACGATCTTTACGACGGCAAGTTCATCATCTCCGGCGCGCGCATCTACCAGGTCGGAACGCTCAACGACGAAAGCCCGTGGGACCACATGGGCAACGACGGCTCGACGCTGCGCCCCGTCGAAGGCACGGCCGAAATCGACGTCGATGAAATCAACAACACGGGCTCGTTCCGCGCGGAATTGAAGCTGCCCGAAGGCGACTACGTGATCGACCTCAAGGAAATCAAGGAGTTCTCGCCCTGTCAGGACGGCGGCATCGCGGCCTTCCTGTTCGAGCACGGCGACTCCGGCTGCGGCGACGCCAACTGGCCCAAGAGCATCCTCTACGTCGCCGGCTGGGGACTGGGGTCGGCTACGCTCAACGGCGAGACGCTCTACGACAACTACGAGATCCACTTCATGGTGACCCAGGGAATGCGCAACCGCGACTTGGTGGCGAACTACCCGCCGGCCGGCAAGAGCGGTGACGCCGGAGCGGTCAACCCCGCCCTCCAGCAACTCGATTTCTATATCCGCAGCCCCGAGACGAACGACGCCAACCACCCCAACCGCGAAGTCTTCGACCATTTCTTCGCCATGGAAGTGACCTGGAAGTAAGGGGGCGCCGCGCGCCCCCAACGGAGGGTGAAAAGTGGAGAGTGAAGCGCATGCGCGCGGGCTGTTGAGTTGGGGCGCTTGGCCGCATGATTCGAGCCAGGTCTCGTGATGGAGATACTCGCTGTCGGACAACGTGCCGTCGAAGTCGAACAAAACGGCGCGAATGATTTCCGCGGCCATCCTCTATTTTAGCGGCGGGCTCCCGCGGCGCTCGTCTTTTCGGCCCGCGCCGCGGCTTTGCTATCCACTATCCGCCGGCCGCGAAAAACCCGGTCCGCGCGTTCTGCCCTTGACAAGGCGCCGGCGGATGGGATACCCTCGTTGCCTATGAGCGGCGCGCAGCACAACGATTTTCTTCCGATGCAAAGAGATTGGCGCGAGCCCTTGACGCCGGGCTTGGCTATTTCTTATAATAAAGAAAGGTCAATCCGTCAATCCGTCAATCCGTCAATCCGTCAATCCGTCAATAAAGAGAAGTAGCGCGCTCTGCGCGCTCTCCGTTTTCCGCTCTTCTCTCTCCCTTCCCGGACTCGGTTCCGTTAGCTCTCTTCTCTTCTTCAAGTTTTCCGCTCTTGCCGCCCCGCTCAGGCGGTCTTGCTCTGCGCTGGTCCTCGCCGCGCTGTCTGTAGCGGTTGCCGGGGCGCAGCCTGCGGACGACTGGGTCATCGAGACGGTCGCGGGGGGCGGCAGTTCCCTCGGGGACGGCGGCGCGGCTACGGCGGCGCTACTGAGCGCCCCCTCCGGCGTGGCTGTGGACGGAGCGGGCAACCTGTACATCGCCGATTTTAACAACCACCGCATCCGCAAGGTGAACTCTGCGGGGGTGATCTCCACCGTGGCGGGAACCGGCACGGCGGGCTTCAGCGGAGACGGCGGCGCGGCCACTGCGGCGCAACTGCGCAACCCCCAAGACGTGGTGCTGGACGCAGCGGGCAACCTGTACATCGTCGATACGGGCGACCACCGCATCCGCAAGGTGAACTCTGCGGGGGTGATCTCCACGGTGGCGGGTAGCGGGGCGCAAGGCTTCAGCGGGGACGGCGGCGCGGCTACGGCGGCGCAACTCAACCAGCCCAGGGGCGTGGCGCTGGACGGCGCGGGCAACCTGTACATCGCCGATTGGGCAAACCACCGCATCCGCAAGGTGGATGTTTCCTCGGGGAATATCTCCACGGTGGCGGGAACCGGGACTGCCGGCTTCAGCGGAGACGGCGGCGCGGCCACGTCGGCGCAACTGGACAACCCCTATGGCGTGGCGGTGGACGGCGCGAGCAACCTGTACATCGCCGACGAGAACAACAACCGCATCCGCAAGGTGAACTCCTCGGGGAACATCTCCACGGTGGCGGGAACCGGGACTGCCGGCTTCAGCGGAGACGGCGGCGCGGCCACGTCGGCGCAACTGGACAACCCCTATGTCGTGGCGCTGGACGGCGCGGGCAACCTGTACATCGCCGATGGTGGCAACCACCGCATCCGCAAGGTGAACTCTGCGGGGGTGATCTCCACGGTGGCGGGTAGCGGGGCGCAAGGCTTCGGCGGGGACGGCGGCGCGGCCACAGCGGCGCTACTGAACTTCCCCATCGACGTGGCGCCGGACGCTTTGGGCAACCTGTACATCGCCGAATGGGTCAACAACCGCATCCGCAAGGTGGACTCTGATGGGAATATCTCCACGGTCGCGGGTAGAGAGCAACTGAACGGCCCCGTCGGCGTGGCGCCGGACGGGTCGGGCAACCTGTACATCGCCGACACGGGCAACAACCGCATCCACAAGGTGGACTCTGCGGGGGTGATCTCCACGGTGGCGGGTAGCGGCACGGCGGGCTTCAGCGGGGACAGCAGCGCGGCCACGGCGGCGCAACTGAGCGGCCCCCGCGGCGTGGCGGTGGACGGGTCGGGCAACCTGTACATCGCCGATAGGGTCAACCAGCGCATCCGCAAGGTGGACTCTGCGGGGGTGATCTCCACGGTGGCGGGTAGCGGCACGGCGGGCTTCAGCGGGGACAGCAGCGCGGCCACGGCGGCGCAACTGAGCGGCCCCTCCGGCGTGGCGCTGGACGGGTCGGGCAACCTGTACATCGCCGATACGTCCAACCAGCGCATCCGCAAGGTGGACTCCTCGGGGGATATCTCCACGGTGGCGGGCGACGGGACGAACGGCTACGGCGGGGACGGCGGCCCGGCCACTGCGGCGCAACTGAGCGGCCCCACCGGCGTAGCGCTGGACGGAGCGGGCAACCTGTACATCGCCGATAGTAGCAATGACCGCATCCGCAAGGTGAACTCCTCGGGGGATATCTCCACGGTGGCGGGTAGCGGCACGCAAGGCTACAGCGGGGACGGCGGCCCGGCCACTGCGGCGCAACTGAACTTCCCCCGAGGCGTGGCGCTGGACGGAGCGGGCAACCTGTACATCGCCGATGAGAACAACTTCCGCATCCGCAAGGTGGACGCCGCGGGAATGATTACCACGGTAGCGGGAACCGGAATCCCCGGCTACGGCGGCGACGGGGGGCCGGCGACGGCGGCGCAACTCATCCTCCCTTGGGGCGTGGCCGTGGACTCGTCGGGCAACCTGTACATCGCCGATACGAGCAACAACCGCATCCGCAAGGTGGGGCCGCCCGCGCCGCCCCCGCCGCCGCCCGCGCGGCCCCGCGAGCCGGAACCGACGGTGGAGCCGGTGGGCGTTTTCGAGTTGACGTTCGCGCCGGCGGCGGAAGCCGACCCGTCGGAGCCGATGTCGCAGACGCTCATGCTGCGCGCCGCGGGCGGCGCGGCGGAGTTCGAGGTGCTGCCCAGCGCGCGCTGGATCGAGGTTGATCTGCGCAGCGGCAGCTTGGCCGCGGGCGAGACGATTACGCTGCGGGTTACGGTGAATCCTCTGGGGCTGCGTCCGGGAACCCACCGCGGCTATGTGTATATCCGCTCCGGGGGGCGCGCGTCGCGGGTGCGCATCGTGCTGGAGGTTGCGCCGCCGACGGGTCCGGACGTGACCGAGAGCGGCGGCGTGCTCAACGCGGCGCGGATGAGCGCCTACGGCGAGGCGGGGCCGTTCGGGCCGCCGGCGCTGCCGTTGACGCCGGGATCGCTGGTCGTGGTGCAGGGCGTGAACTTCCTCGCGGGCGAACGGCTTGCGGCCGCTGATTTTCCGCTGCCGACGAGCCTGGAGGGAGTGCGCGTGCTGTTCGACGGTCTGGAGGCGCCGCTGTTTGCGGTAGGCCCGCAGCGCATCGAGGCGCAGTTGCCCTCGGCGTTGGGCGGGGAGTCTCTGGCAGCGGGCGGCCTGGCCGTGGCGGAGGTGGTCGTGGAGGCGGGGGGCAAGAGCAGCTATCCGCGGCGGTTCTGGGTGGGGGCGTATGGGCCGGGGGTGTTCACGGCGTCGGGCGCGGGCAGCGGCCAGGCGATAGCCTTGTTCGCCGGTACGACGGCGTTGGCCGCCCCGCGCGGTTTCGGCGCAGGAAGCCGTCCGGCGCGGGCCGGGGAGGTGCTGGAGATTTACGCCACGGGGCTGGGCCCGGTGGATCCGCCGTTGGCCGACGGGATGAACTCGTGCTTGCCGGCGGGCGTCTGTCTGGCCGACGGGTCGAACGTAGTGCTGCGGCATACGACGGAGCGGCCGCGGGTCAGCATCGGCGGCGTGGCGGTCGCTGCGGACGGCGTGCTGTTTGCGGGTTCGGCGCCGACGCTGGCGGCGGTGGACATGGTGCTGGTCGAAGTTCCCGCAGGCATTGAGCCGTCCGCCGCGGCGGAGGTGCTCATCGCCGGCGGCGGCAGAGAGAGTCAACCCGGCGTGACCGTTGCCATAGAGTAATAGCCGCGGGACGGGGCGCCGCCGAGATGACTGCGGAAGAGATCCGCGCGGTCAAGAGCAAGGCCGGGTTCCCGGGCGATCGTCACGGCAAGCGCTCGTCGATGCGGCTGACGAGTCTGTTGGCGCTCGCGGCGGCGTTCGTCTTCGGACTGCTTACGCTGCTCTGTCCGCGGACCGACGACGAGAAGGGTTTGTATCTTTCCGCCTTTTTCCTGATCGCGGCCTTCGCGCCGAAGGCGATCCAAAAGTTCGCCGAAGCCGAATTTCAGTAGAAAACGCGCTCGATGACCGGCGGCGTTGCTCTCGCGGCTGCGCTGCATTCCGCAGGCGCAGACCGCCCAATCCCAGTAAATCCCACGTTGTCCCATTTACCCGACTCGGTCCCAAAGCAGGCGTCCGTCATGGTCCCGGAGCGGGCGGCCTCGCGCAGCGCAAGACCGCTTGCGCCGATTGCTTTACAATAAGGGCGGTTTGGCGCAACCGATTCGATTTCTCTCTCTCTTGCTTGCCGTCCCGCTCAGCCTGCTCGGCGCGGAAAAGATCGACTTCACCAGAGACGTGCGGCCGATTCTCTCGGACCGCTGCTTCTCCTGCCACGGACCCGACAAAGCGCAGCGGCTGAGCGGGCTGCGCTTCGATATCGAGCAAGACGCCTTCGCGGAGTTGGCCGGCGGCGGGCGGGCGATCGTCCCCGGCAAGCCCGAGGCAAGCGCGCTGATCGAGCGGATATCGAGCGCGGACCCGGCCCGCCGCATGCCCCCTGCGGCCATGGGGCACGACCCGCTGACCGACGAGCAGATCGCCACGCTGACCGCCTGGGTGCGCGAAGGCGCAACGTGGGAGCGGCACTGGGCGTTCCTGCCGCCGCGCAAGGCCCCCGCGCCGGCGACGGATTCCGCCGGCGGACGCCACGCCATCGACCGCTTCATCCTCGCGCGTCTGGAGCAGGAGGGACTGCCGCCGGCCGCGCCCGCCGAGCGGAGAACGCTGATCCGCCGCGCGGCGCTCGATCTTACCGGCCTGCCGCCGGCGCCGGAAGACGTCAGAGCGTTTGTCGACGACCGCTCGCCCGACGCTTACGAAAAGGTTTTGGACCGCCTGCTGGCGTCGCCGCGCTACGCCGAGCGCATGGCCTACCGCTGGCTCGACGCGGCGCGTTACGCAGACACCAACGGCTATCAGAACGACCGCCCGCGCTATATGTGGCGCTGGCGCGATTGGGTCATCGAGGCGTTCGACGGCAACATGCCGTTCGACCGCTTCACCGTCGAGCAACTGGCCGGCGACCTGCTGCCCAACCCGACCCTGGCGCAAAGAATCGCCACCGGATTCAACCGCAACCACCGCGGCAACGCCGAGAACGGCACTGACCCCGACGAGTATCAAGTCGAATACGCCGTCGACCGGGTCGAAACGACGGCGACCGTCTGGCTGGGGCTGACGATGGGCTGCGCGCGCTGCCACGATCACAAGTACGACCCCGTCACGCAGAAAGAGTTTTACGAGTTCTACGCCTACTTCAACAACGTCTCCGACCGCGGCCGCTACTTCAAATACGGCAACACGCCTCCGCTGGTGCGGGCGCCGACCGAAGCGCAGCAGGAGCAACTGGACGCCCTCGACGCGCGGATTCACGAGGCGGCGCAGCGCTTGACCGCGCTCGAAGACGCCGGCGCGCAAGGCATCGCTTCCGCCGCGCCCGAACAATTCCCCGCATGGATTTTCGACGAGCGCATGGCCGCCCGCCGCGCGTTCGACGGCGCCGGCCGCGGCGCCGGCAAGATCGGCCGCGGCGCGCACCTGGACGGCGAGCGCCATTACGACCTGGGCGACGTCGGCGATTACGACTTCTACGACCCCTTCACCCTTTCCGCCTGGATCAAGCCCGAAGCCGCGACGGGCGGCATCGTCGCGCGCTATCTGCCCACGCCGAAGGGCTACGGCCTTTTCCTGATCGACGGCAAGCTGCAATTGCGCATCGACACCGCGAGCATCTCGGACCGCATGAGGATCGAATCGCTCGACGAGATTCCGTTGAACCGCTGGACCCACGTCGCCGGCGTTTACGACGGCACGCGCACGACCGGCGGCATGCAGCTCTACATCGACGGCCGGCCCGCCGCGGTCCGCATGTTGATCGACGAATCGCTCAACCCCACGCGGGCGGCGGCGCCGCTGCGCATCGGCTTCGGCCCCGGAAAAAATGACCGCTTCCGCGGCTCGATCGACGAGGCGCGGCTTTATTCCCGCGCACTCGACGCGGCGCAAATCGGCGTGCTCGCAACCGCGGAAACGCCCGCGCAGATCGCCGCGCTCGCTCCCGGCGAACGCAGCGCGGCGCAAGAACGCAAGCTCCGTTGGGCATACCTGAGCACAATGGCCGCCCGGCCCGTCAAGGACGCCTGGGGCGACTTGCAGCGCCTGCGCCTGGAGCGGGAAGACTTCGTCGCGGCGCTGCCGACCGTAATGGTCATGGACGAGCGCGCCGACGTCCGCCCGACGCATATTCTCCATCGCGGGGCCTTCGACGCCCCCCGCGAACGCGTCGCCCCGGGCCTGCCGGCGGCGCTGCCGCCGCTGCCCGCGTCGCTGCCCAACAACCGGCTCGGCCTGGCCCGCTGGCTTACCGCTGCGGGGCATCCGCTCACCGCGCGCGTCACGGTCAACCGCTTCTGGCAGATGCTGTTCGGGCGGGGCATCGTGGCCACGGTCGAGGACTTCGGCTCGCAAGGCGCCGCGCCGTCGCACCCCGAGTTGCTCGACTGGCTGGCGGTCGATTTCGTAGAGAACGGCTGGGACGTCAAGCGCCTGCTGAAAACGATCATGATGAGCGCCGCGTACCGCCGGTCGTCGAAGCAGACTGCCGAGGCGCTTGCCCGCGATCCCGAGAATATCCTGCTGGCGCGGATGCCGCGCCTGCGCTTGCCGGCCGAGTCGATCCGCGATCAGGCGCTGGCCGTCGCCGGTCTGCTGAACCCTGAGATCGGCGGCCCTTCCGTCAAGCCCTACCAGCCCGCCGGTCTCTGGAAGGAACTGTCCAACTGGGGCGCGTACGAAAACGACCACGGCGGCAAGCTGTACCGCCGCAGCTTGTACACCTTCTGGAAACGCACGCTGGGGCCGCCGGCAATGCTGGCCTTCGACTCCGCGGACCGCGAGTCGTGCGTCGTGCGCGAAGTGCGCACCAATACTCCCATCCAGGCGTTGAATCTGATGAACGACGTGACTTACGGCGAAGCCTCGCGGCTGTTCGCCGAGCGCATGATCCGCGAAGGCGGCGGGCGGGCGGACGCGCGCTTGGCCTACGGCTTCGAGTTGGCCACGGCGCGGCGGCCCGCGGCGGCGGAAAGCCGCATCCTGCTGCGCGCCCTGCGCCGCTACGAAGACCGCTACCGCACGGCCCCCGCCGACGCCGAGAAATTTCTGGCGCAAGGCGAGCATCCGCGCGACGAGTCGATCGACGCCCC
Source organism: uncultured Bryobacterales bacterium (assembly GCA_958295955.1). Lineage (GTDB taxonomy): Bacteria > Acidobacteriota > Terriglobia > Bryobacterales > UBA6623 > CATQHP01. The sequence goes on from OY282420.1 coordinate 2,007,883, forward strand.
GCAACTGGCCGCCTACGCGGCGGTGGCCGGCATGATCCTCAACCTCGACGAAACCATCACCAGAGAATAAGCGCATGAAACCCGACACCAATCTCGAACTCACCCGCCGCCATTTCTTCTCCGGGTCGGCTCACGGGTTGGGCATTGCCGCGTTGGGCAGCCTCCTCGCCGACGATCTGCCGGGCGCGTCTTCCGCTCGACCGAGCCTGCAGGACATCCCGCACTTCGCCCCCAAGGCCAAACGCATCATCTACCTGTTTCAGTCCGGCGGCCCGTCGCAGATGGATCTCTTCGATCCCAAACCCGGCCTGGCGAAAATCCACGGAGAAGAGTTGCCCGACTCCGTGCGCAACGGCCAGCGCCTCACCGGGATGACGGCGGCGCAGACGAGCTTCCCGACGGCCGCCTCGAAGTTCCGCTTTACGCGGCACGGCCGGTCGGGCCAACAGTTCAGCGAGTTGCTGCCCCATACCGCCGGCATTGCCGACGAAATCGCCGTCGTCCGCTCGATGCATACCGAACAGATCAACCACGATCCGGCGATCACCTTCCTGCAGACCGGACATCAACTTGCCGGCCGTCCCAGCATGGGCTCGTGGCTGGCCTACGGCCTCGGCAGCGAGAGCAAGAATTTCCCGGCGTTCGTGGTGATGGTCTCGCAGGGCAGCGGCGGCCAGCCGCTTTATTCGCGGCTGTGGGGCAGCGGTTTTCTGCCGACCCGCTACCAGGGCGTAAAATTCCGCGCCGGGCGCGAGCCGGTGCTCTATCTCAACAACCCGGAAGGGTTTTCGCGCGACGACCGCCGGCGCTACCTCGACGATCTCGCCGCGCTCAATCGGCTGCGGCACGCCGAATACGGCGACCCGGCAATCGAAGCGCGCATCGAGCAATACGAAATGGCCTATCGGATGCAGGCTTCGGTGCCCGAATTGACCGACCTTTCGTCCGAGCCGGAGCGCGTCTTCGAGATGTACGGCCCCGACTCGCGCAAGCCCGGCAGCTACGCGAGCAACTGCCTGCTGGCGCGCAGACTGGTCGAGCGCGGCGTGCGCTGCGTCCAACTCTTTCACCGCGGCTGGGACCACCACAACGGCCTCCCCCGGCGGCTCGCCGAGAAATGCAAGCAGACCGATCAGGCATCGGCGGCGCTGGTGAAAGACCTCAAGCAACGCGGCATGTTGGAAGACACGCTGGTCGTCTGGGGCGGCGAGTTCGGCCGCACGGTTTACTGCCAGGGCAAGCTGACGCGGGAAGTTTACGGGCGCGACCACCACCCGCGCTGCTTCTCGTTGTGGCTTGCCGGCGGCGGCGTCAAGGGCGGCGCGGCCTACGGGGCGACGGACGATTTCTCGTACAACATTGCCGAAAACCCCGTCAGCGTACACGACCTGCACGCGACCTTGCTGCACTTGCTGGGCGTCGATCACAGGAAATTGACGTTCAAGTATCAAGGGCGGCACTTCCGCTTGACCGACGTTCACGGCAACGTCGTCAACGAGTTGCTGGCTTGATGTCCGCGCCGCAACCCATCGCTCTGGTCACCGGGGCCAGCCGCGGCATCGGCCGCGGCATCGCCGTCGAGTTGGCCGAGACCCACGCCGTGATCGGCACGTTCCGCGGCAACGCCGAAGCCGCGCGGACGCTGCGCGAAGAAACCGGCGCCGCAACCTTCCAAATGGACGTCGCCTCGGCGTCCGACCGCGCGGCGCTGATGCAGTTCGTCCGCGAGCGTTACGGGCGCATCGACCTGCTGGTCAACAACGCCGGCATCGCCCCGCGCGAGCGCCGGGACATCCTCGAAGCTACGGAAGAGAGCTTTTCAGAGGTTCTCGAAACCAACCTCAAGGGGCCTTATTTTCTGACCCAGGCGGCGGCGAACCTGATGCGCGGGCAGGGCGGCGGCGGGCGCATCGTGTTCGTCACGTCGATTTCGGCGTACGCTTCCTCGACCGCGCGCGGCGAGTATTGCGTCTCGAAGGCCGGGCTGAGCATGGCCGTCAGCCTGTTCGCCGACCGCCTGGCCGCGGACGGCATCGGCGTGTTCGAGATTCGCCCCGGCATCGTCCAAACGGACATGATCGCCGCGGTGCGCGGCAAGTACGAGAAGCTGGCCGAAGAAGGGCTGCTGCCGCAGGGCAGGCTGGGGACCCCCGCGGACGTCGCCGCCGCGGCGCGCGCCATCGCCGACGGACGCCTCGACTATTCGACCGGCCAGATCCTCAACGTGGACGGCGGCTTCCACTTGCGCACGCTGTAGCGTCAGGCGAGCTCATAAACATCGACCGTCGGCGCGATCTCCTCGCGGGGCAGCAGCGACGACCAGTAGGCGACGACCTCTTGCACGCGCGGACGGCCGGCGCCGAAGCCGGTTCCGGTCGGCGGCCCGGTCAGCACCAGCGGAATCAGTTCGCGGGTAAAGCGCTCGACGGCGCCGCGCTGCGGCCCGCGGACCCCGATGCGCACCTCCACTTCCTGCGGGTCGGCGTTGCGGGAAGCAAGCGCTCCGTGACAGGCGTCGATGCCGAAAAATTCGGTATGCATCTCGTCGAACTCGAGGCCCAGAGCGGCCGTCCGCTCGCGCACGATGCGGTCGGCGGCCGCGGCTTTCTCGCGGGCGTCCGGCCAACTGAAAACGAGGCTGCCGACCGCCTTGAACCCTGCCGAGTAGGTGATCGAAGTCTTCAGCGTAGGCGGCCGCGCGCCGCCGCGGACGCCTTCGACGGCCACGCGGTCGGGGCCGTCTTCGCGCAGCCGGATGCTGGTGAAATCCGCGCTGCAATCCGGCGTCAGGTAGGCCCCGGGGTCGCCCAATTCGTAGAGCAACTGTTCCTTGACGACGGCCGGCGTCACCCGCCCGCCGGTTCCGGCATGTTTGGTCACGACGAAACCGCCGTCGGGACGCGCCTCGACGATGGGAAAGCCGATATTCGCCATATCGGGTATCGACTGCCAGTCGAGCGAGCAGTTCCCGCCGGTGCATTGCGCGCCGCACTCGATGATGTGTCCGGCGATGGTTCCGGCGGCCAGGCGGTCCCAATCGTCCGCCGGCCAGCCGAACTCATGGATCAGCGGCGCCAGCGTCAGCGCCGTGTCGGTCGATCTGCCGGCAATGACGATGTTCGCGCCGGTTTGCAGCGCCTCGACGAGCGGGAACGCTCCGAGATAGACGTTCGCGCTCAAGATGCGCTCGCGGACGGTCTCGATGCCCGCGCCGCTGTCGAGATTGTCGAAGCGCACTCCGCGCGCCCGCATCTCGTCGAGCCGCTCGAAAATGTCGTCTCCCGACACGACGGCGACCTTCGCGCCGCGGATACCGGCTTCTTGGGCGGCGGCGGCGATGGCCCGCGCGCAGCCGCGGGGGTTCACGCCGCCGGCGTTCGACACCATCTTGATATCGCGCTCGACGAGCTCCGGCAACAGGCGGACGGCCGACGGCACGACGTCCCGCGCGTAGCCGTGGTCGGGATTGCGCGCCTTCTGCTTCTGCAGAATCGACATCGTAATCTCGGCCAGGTAATCGAGAACGAGGTAGTCGATCGGCCCGCCCGAAACCTGCCGCGCCGGGGCTTCGAGCCAATCCCCCCAAAACCCCTGCCCGTTAGCGATGCGAATCAGCGGCTTCACAGCTTACAGGGTAAGCGACAATGGGGCGGCGGGACGGCAGCGCACGGAATATCTTGGATTCGCCGCCTCAACTTGGTCGGCTTCTTGGCCTATACTGAAGCTGAGGCCTGAGCGCACCGCAACCAACGGAACGATCCGAATCAGGCTGACGAAAAGGCAGTCGATTCAGGGAGCAGCAACATGAGCAAAGTCACTTATTCTGTGGACGGCAAGGATTTCCACACGGATACGCCTGAAATGGCCGTCTCCAATGTGCTGGAACGCGCCGGAAAGGCGCCGGATACGCACTGTCTGATCCTGAAGGATGCCGAGTATCTCGACCCGGACCGGAAGATCAAAATCCGAGACGGCGACCGGTTTGAGACGAAGGTTTGGGACATCCATTACAAAGTCAATGGAGAAGAGCAGACGACAGAGCACTGCACCCTCACGGTAGAAAAGATTCTGCGGAACGCGGGGCGCGCCGCGAGCATCGACGTTGCGCAGATCGGCGACTACTACTTGGAAAGCATCGACGACGGACGCAAGTACGAGAAACTTGCCGATCAAGTTACCATCAAGCAAGAAGAGCAGTTTTTGGCTCTTCATCGCGGAAAAACGCCGGTGGCATGAACCCGTTGGAACAAATTTCCGAAGAACTCCGTGGACTAGGATACGAACCTGTACGCTTTTCACTCGATGGATTCACGGCGGGCGAGCTCGTCGGGATCGACTACCAGCCCGCCTGCGGCCGTTACAAGGGACAACTCTTCAAAGTTGGTATCGGGTTTCAAGAAAATGCGTATCCGGAGTACCCGCCGCACTTCATAGGCGTCGCCAATCTTTCGGGTCCAAACATCCGGGTTCACAGTTCTCACCGTCGGGAAAACTATGAATGGTCCATGTTCAGCGTACCGCCAAATGACTTCTGGGACAGCCTCCCGAGCTCAGACAAGAACATGAAAACCTATGTCCGCCGCCACTTGGCCAGGTTCTGGAGCCAGCTTTGAAGTGCGATGCCGTGCTGACTGAGGCAGCCCACGAGCAGGCATGCAGCCTCCTCCTGAGACATATCCGCAAAGGACAGGAGCAGGAAGCTTTGTGCTTTGCCCTCTGGCGGCCAAGCACCGGCGCTACACGGAACTCGGCGTTGGTATTCGAGATCCTTCCTCCTCGAGAAGGAGAATGCCATCTCCACGGAAACGTGAGCTTCGAGTCGAGCTACTTGGCGCGCGTTCTCAAATTCGCCTGTTCGCGGAAGACCGGCTTGGCGTTTATGCACAACCATTTATCCAAGGGCTGGCAACACATGAGCGGCAAAGATGTGATCGCGGAACGTGACCGCATTTCACCGCCGACGCGGGCTACCGGACTTCCGCTGGTCGGCCTGACTTTGGGAGTCGATGGGAGTTGGAGCGCCCGCTTCTGGACATGGGACGGCCGGCGCTTCAATCGAACCTGGTGCGACAAGGTGCGAGTAGTCGGGAAACGGCTGCGTGTCACTTTCAACGACGAGGCGATGCCTCCGCCCCGACGCCGGCCAATCCTGCGCCGCACGATCGACACTTGGGGCGAGGCCTGCCAACGCGACATCGCCCGCCTCCGCATCGGCGTCGTCGGTGTAGGGAGCGTCGGCTTGATGGTAGCCGAAATGCTGGCTCGGATAGGCATCGAGAAGCTGGTATTGATCGACCCGGATAGGGTGGAGTTGCACAATCTTGATCGGTTGCTGTACGCCACGCAAGAAAATGTCGGGGAATACAAAGTAGAACTGGCATCGAAACATCTGCGGAATGGCGCGACCGCAAAGAATTTCGAGTTATGGCCGCACAAGAACCCGATCCAGCACAAAAGTTCCTGGGATGCAGCCCTTGATTGCGACGTGCTGTTCTCGGCTGTCGATCGGCCGCTGCCGAAGGACGTGTTGAACCGTATCGCTTACGCCCACTGTATTCCTGTGATTTCCGGTGGCGTCTTCATCGACACCAAGCCGGACGGCACACTGGGACAGGCAACCTGGAGCGTTTCGACGGTCGGGCCCGGCCGGCGCTGCCTGCGGTGCGACGGACAGTACACCACGTCAGACGTCATCATGGAGCGAGACGGCTCGCTGGACGACCCTGCATACGTCCGCAGCACGAGGGGTAGCAGCGATGTTCCCACTAACCAGAACGTATTTCCCTTCAGTGCGAATGCGGCCAGTTTCATGGTAATCGAGATGGTGCGGCTAATCGTGGCTGCCAACTGGTGGCCGGACACAGGAAGCAAACTGCACTACAGCCTGATTCCGAACCGGCTGCAACTCGAACGGGCGCAGTGTGCGAGCACCTGCTCGGTGTACGAGAATATTGCGCAAGGAGACCGGTACCGCTATCCATTTCTCATGGAAGCCGTTGGGGAGCCGCCGCTATCTGCGTTGAAGACGCCCTTCGGTAGAGTCAGGGATTGGGGGATCAAAGTACTGCAAGCCTTAAGGAGGCGAAACTAATGGGTCGAATCACTGAACTTCGCCTAAAGAACGTGCGGTGTTTCGAAGATGAACAGTCCGCCAAACTTGGACGAATCACACTCCTTGTAGGTGAAAACGGCGCGGGGAAATCGACGTTTCTCGGCTGCTACAAAGCGTTCGCAAAGATGGCAAACCTCATCGATCTCGACGACTCGAATCACTTTAATGAAAAGACATTCCAAATGGGTTCATTCGATACGATTGTTCGATCCGGGGAATTGAATTTCGAACTAGGAGCCGGTTTCGAGGAACACTGCTATACGGATATCGCGTTTACATTCGTTTCCGGAAACAATGCGATACCGTTGGAAAAAAATATCCGACTGAATTTCAATGCAACGGATGGCAGGAGAAAGACACTCGAAATCGAACGGATACCCAGACCGCATAGATCGGATTTATTACGATTCAAGGAGTCAAATTTTTGTTTCTACCTGGACCGTTCGGAAATTTCGTACGATCTAATTACAGCATGGTTGTCGAACTCAATCCGGAGAGGCGCTTTTCCTTTTAGTGGCGAACCGAGTCAATTCAGGATACGCAACCGCTTGCATAAATCCAGCAGAGACGATGTGGAGTTTGTGGAGTTTGTGGAGTTTGCCAAATTCGTATCGTTCTTCAGGTCGGAATTACCGCTGCCTGAAAGCCCATCTTTTGCTGTTGAATCTCTCGATCCGTCTCCGTCTCTGCCTCGCAAACGCCTGTATCAATCACTTCCTGATTATCTGGATCCCGCATGTGGCGCTGATAGGGATTACCTCGCTGAAATTGGAAAAAAACTCAAGCTTTGGGATGGAATTTCTCATCGAAAGGCATCCGATACCAGTAACCTTGAAGTAATGGTCAAGACACCGAGCGGAAAACGCAACTTGGTTGATGTGGAATATGGTATTTACAGTTTGTTGCCGCTGCTCCATGCGATACAGAAAAACAAACCCGGAACAGTTTTTCTTTTGCAGCAACCAGAGGTCCACCTCCATCCTTCTGCGCAAGCCGAACTAGCACAGATTATGGCTGAAAGCAGCCATGAATTCCTGATCGAAACGCACAGCGATCATTTTATGAATCGTTTTCTGATATGCGTTATGGAAGGAAAATTAAACCCCGAAGAATTTTCTGTTCTTTATTTCGATCGGAGTTCTGACAGAAAAAGTTCTCGGATTTATAATATAGGAACAGACAAGAATGGCAATTTACTGAATGTGCCGCTTGGTTATCGGACATTTTTTCTGGATGAAACTGAGCACTTGTTGGGGTTTCAATAGTAAAGGTATTTACATGTGTACGATAACTATAATTGACATAAATGTGCTGTGTAAAATAGCCTCGGAATCAGAAAAAGGGCATAAACTTGGTTATGAATTACGTTCATGGATCAAGAAAGGACATGGCATCCTGGTATATCCGCCAAAGGGGAAATTTTTTGAAGAATTAAGGAAAAACGCTAAAGCATTGCGCTTGCTTGAGAGTTACCGTCAGGCAGGGCAGGTTGAATTAATTGATAAATCAAAACTTGAAAACGCCGAGAAAGAACTGCCTGATGAGGGTATCAAATCCGACGACGAACATATTCTCGCATTGGCGTTGGCGAGTGATGCGCTAGTTTTATGTTCGGAAGATGAAAAGCTGAAAAAAGATTTTCGTAAAATTCCCAACGTGAACAGGAAACCACGACGAGCGGTATATCCAATTAGAGGAAGGCCAAACAGAAGAAATGATTTTCTTCAAAAACGTCGCTGCCCGAACCGAAAGATTACCTGACCGGCCTTTTCACGGGCAAATGGGGGGCTGAGGCTATCCCTCCATAACTTCAGATCGTACAACGCTGCCGGCCACTCGCAAGACGGAAGACGATCCGCATGGCAGAATTCCATATGTCGATGGCGCATGGACGGATGCCGGAATGACGGACAACGATACGCGGACGACACGCCAAGCCTGGGGCAAGACCGACAGAGAAAACGGCGGCGTACACCCCTTGGCGCATCACTCCATGGACGTGGCGGCGGTGTTCCGGCGCATGGCGCAATTGCCGGTTATCCGCAACCGGCTGGAAACGACGGCGAACATGGAAAGGCCGTTGACTGCCGTGGACTGCGAGCGGCTTTCCGCCCTGGCGTTCCTGCACGACATCGGGAAACTGCACCCGGGATTTCAGGCGAAAGGTTGGCCGGCCGGCCTGTGGAGCGGGCCGCAGGCCGGGCACCTGCAAGCAGGTTGGGAATTCCTGCTGTTGGCTTGGCGCCGGCGGGAGCATCCGTTCCACAAGACGATGCAACGAATCGCGGGATGGGGCGACGAAGCCGTCGGTCCGCTTCTTGCGGCTATTCTTGCCCATCACGGGCGGCCCATTGAGCAGGCTGGGGATCCAACGCTTCAGGAATGGGATACGCCGTCTTTGGAGCATTACGACTGGCGGGCCGAAACATGCGTCATGGACGCCGCCCTGCGCCGCTGGTTCGCCGACGCCTTCGCACCGGACGCGCAGCCGCTGCCCGACAAACCCCGGTTTCACCATCTGGTTGCCGGACTGGTTGCGTTGGCCGACTGGCTCGGATCGGACACGCGGTTTTTCGCGTTCGCGGCGCCGTTCGACCCCGGTTACAACATCACGGCGCACGGGCGCGCGAAGCGGGCTTTGCAGTGCATCGGCTTCGATCTCGGCGCGCTTGCCGGCCTACCCGCGCCGGACTTTGCGCAATTGACCGGGTTTTCCACGCCCAACCCGGCGCAGGCCGCGGTGGGGAATGCGGGGACGGAAGACCGGCTTCTGATCCTCGAAGCCGAAACCGGCTCGGGCAAGACCGAAGCCGCGCTGTGGCGCTTCACGCAGCTTCTGGCCGCGGGCAAGGTTTCGAGCCTCTATTTCGCCGTGCCGACGCGCGCCGCGGCCCGGCAGCTTCACGGCCGCATCGACAAAGCGTTGCGCCGCGTGTTCGGCGATAAAGCGCCCGAGGCCGTGCTGGCCGTCCCCGGCATGGTGCATGCGGGAGAGTTCGAAGGCCGGCGCCTGCCCCATTGGCGCGTGTTGTGGGAGGACAGCGAAGAGCAGGTTCCCGCCCGCTGGGCCGCCGAGCATGCAACGCGGTTCCTGGCCGCGCCCGTCGCCGTCGGCACGGTCGATCAGGCGATGCTCGCCGGTATGCAAGCGAAACATGCCCATTTGCGCGGCAGCGCGCTGAGCCGCAGCTTGCTGGTGATCGACGAAGTTCACGCCTCCGACAGCTACATGACGGCGATTCTGCAACGGCTTATGCAAGGGCATCGGGCCGCCGGGGGATACGCGATGCTGATGTCCGCCACGTTGGGGTCGCGGGCGCGGATTCTTTGGGCCGGCGAGACGCAGCCGGGTATCGAAGCCGCAAGCGCCGCGCCTTACCCCGCCGTGTGGCCCGTGTGGGTCAAGGAAAGAGGCGCGCCGCGGGCGGCGAAGACCGTACATCCCGAAACCGTGCCGACGATGGACCCGGCGGAAGCGGCCCGACGAGCGATTGCCGCAGCCGAACAGGGCGCGCGGGTTCTGGCGATCCGCAACACGGTAAGCATGGCGGCGGCCACTTGGCGCGCGGTGCGCGAGGCGGGCGGCGAGTCGCTGCTGATGCAGGCGGCCGGCGGACCGGCGCTGCACCACGGTCGTTTCGCGGCGGAGGACCGCGCGTTGCTCGACCGAGCGGCGGAGACGGCGCTCGATCCCGATCCCCAGCAACGCAAGCCGGGCGGCTGCATCGTGATCGGAACGCAGACGCTGGAACAATCGCTGGACATCGACGCCGACTTGCTGATTACCGACCTCTGCCCGATGGACGTGTTATTGCAGCGAATCGGACGGCTGCACCGGCACGGCCTGCCGCGTCCCGCGGGCTTCAAGACCGCCCGCGCCGCGGTCCTGCTGCCGGAACGCGGCCTGGACCGGCTCGCCGCGCCGGATTTCGAAAACGGGCTTGGCGCGTGGCAAGGGGAAGACGGCTTCAGCGGCATCTACCGCGATCTCGCGGGGCTGGAGTTGACTCGGCGCTTGCTTGCGGAGCGTCCCGTCTGGCGCATCCCGGAGATGAACCGCGCGCTCGTCGAAGGCGCGACTCACCCCGACTGCATCCGCCAACTGATCGCGGAAAAGGGGGAGGACTGGAACCGTTACCACAGGGATTTCGGCAGCGCCGAAGCAGCGGCGAAAATGCTTGCCGATCTTGTTGTGCTGGACCGCGATACGCCGTTCGACGACGCATTGCGCTTTCCCGCCTCGGACGAAAAGATCATGACCCGGCTGGGCGAAGAAGGCGCGGTTCTGAAGCTCGACCCGCCGCCGCAAGGCCCCTTCGGGCTGCCGATAACTCGAATCGCCTTGCCCGCGCGCTGGTCGTCGCGCGAGATCGCGCAAGACGACCGAGCGACGGTTGAACGGGATGCCGCCGGCCTGATCCTGGCGGTCGCGGACCGGCGTTTTCGTTACTCGCGCGAGGGGCTGAAAAAAATCTCTTGACTTTCACCAGGATTTTGCTTTACGGTGTTATTAGTGAGGAAAATGTTGTTTGGAGTATGTTTGAATCTTGAGACTTCAAGGCGCTTTGGCCGCGGGCCGACCATTGCCGGCGGACATTCGCCGCAATGCCGGACCCCTGCTTCGAGCGCGTTTCCCGAAACGGGTTTCGGGATAGCCCCGGTGTGATTAGGATGACAACACCCGATCGGGCCGATTCCCCATCGCTCATGGGGCCATTCCATAGAGGGGACTGCGGATGAATCTCCTGACCGATCCGCTCCTGACGCTTGCCGGCGGCGGCAAGGTTTCGCTCCCTGCGTTGTTCGCGGCAATGGCGCGGGGAGAGGCGCGGGGGTTTCCTGCGCTGCGCCCGCACCAGCGCCCGGCGTGGCACATGTTCCTCGTGCAACTCGGCGCGCTGGCGATCCGGCGAGCGAAGCACACTGAACCACCGCTGGATACCGCGGAATGGGCCGCGATGCTGCGCGGGCTGACCCGGGAACACGACGACGATGCGCCTTGGCGCCTGGCGGTAGAGGATTGCAGCAAGCCCGCCTTTCTGCAGCCCCCGGCGCCGGAAGGCTTGAGATGGCGCGCCGCGCCGACGCCCGATGCGCTCGACATGCTCATTACCGCCCGCAACCACGATCTGAAGCAGACCGTGGCGAACCGGGCGGCGCCCGAGGATTGGGCGTTCGCGCTGGTGTCGCTGCAAACGTGCGAGGGTTACTTTGGCGCCGGAATCGGCGCCGGAAACTACGGCATCGCGCGCATGAACGGCGGGTCTTCCAGCCGCCCGATGCTGGGTCTTGCGCCCGCTCGGGACGGGAATACCGCGGTCGATCCTTCCGCGTGGTGGGCGCGGGACGTGCGCAGGTTGATCGCCAACCCCGCCGAAGGGGTGGGCAAAGCGGGCGGCCCCGCGCTGCTGTGGCTCCTCGACTGGCCCGAAGGAGAGCGACTCAACCTGCGTGCTTTGGACCCCTGGTTCATTGAGATCTGCCGCCGGGTGCGGTTGACGGAAACCCGGGGCGCGCTGTCGGCCCGGCGCGCCGCGTCGAAGGCCGCAAGAATCGACGCCAAGTCTTTCAAGGGCAACGTCGGCGACCCCTGGGCGCCCGTCCACAAGACGGAGGGTAAAAGCTTCACCCTGGGCAGCGGGGATTTCGATTACAGGCAGCTTGTCAAGCTGATGTTCTCCGGCGACTGGCGGAGGCCGCTCCTGGCGCAGCCGGGAAGCGGCGAAACGGGCGCCATGCTTTTGATAGCCGAAGCCTTCGCGCGCGGCAACGCCAAGACCGAGGGCTTCAAATCCCGTATCGTGCCGGTACCCGGCAAGGTTGTGCCTATATTTTCTTCGGAAACCGCGGCGACGCTTTCCCGGGCGCAGATAGACGAGATCAAGAGGTTCGACAAAGCGCTGCGGGACGCCCTGGCGCTTGTCGCCGCGCGCGGCGAACGGAGCGGGAGGCAAAAAACGCACTATGCGTTTGCCGACCCGGCGTCGAAACAATTCAACCGCGCCGCGGACCGGCTGTTTTTCCCCAGTCTGTGGCGTCGGGTAAAAGCCGATTCGGAGAACGGCGACGCCAAGTCCAGGTTCGACTTCCTTGAAGATTTGAAGCAGGCCGCGGAAGACGCTCTGGAAAGCGCGCTGCCGGCCGTACCCTGCCCGGCGCTCCTTCGTCCGCGGGCCGAGGCGCGGGCGCGGCGGGCGTTCCACGGCAGGGTGTGGAAAAACCATCCTGAGTTGTATCGGAAGGAGAATATCGATGCCGCCGCATGACTCCCCAAGCGAGGAGGCCGCCTGCGCCGCCGCAAAAAAAATCCAACGTCTCGACCCCGGCGCGCTCGCCGCCTTGCGGCGGATGGACGTCCGGAGCGCCGCGCCCGCCTTCTGGCTGCTGGCGGCGCGGCATGCCGATACGATCGGACGGCAAGACTTGGCGCAGCAGTGGATGCAGATCGTGCGCATCCTCGCCATTCTGACGCCAAGAGGAGACCCTGCCCAGCGGCCGCATCTGCACGCTTCCGATCGCAGACTGGGCGCGGTTCTCTGCGACGGCGGCGATCCGGGCTGGACCGGCCCGCGTCCGGTATTCAGCGAACATCGGCTGGCGCGACTCATGGCCGCGCGCGAGCCGCAGCGCGCCGTGCTGCTGACACGCGCGGCCCGCGCTCTCGCCCGCTCGATGCAGCCCGGCAGCGGCCTGAACGTTCCCGATATTGCCTATACGCTGCTGGACCCCGATGACGGCCGGCGGCTGGCCGAGCCGTATTACCGCCGTCTCGACCGGGCGATACGGTCCGCTGAAACATCCACAGGAGAAACCGAACGATGACCCAACCCCGTTTTTTGCAAATCCATACGCTTAGCCCCTATGCCGCCGCGCTTCTGAACCGCGACGACAGCGGGCTGGCCAAGCGCCTGCCTTACGGCGGCGTCTTGCGCACGCGCATCTCCTCCCAGTGCCTCAAGCGGCATTGGCGAATCGCCGAAGACCCGCACGCTCTGCATGGGATCGACGGCGCCGCAGCAGCTTACCGCTCGCGCGAACTGGTGACAAAAATGGTTATCGAGCCTTTGCGCAAACGGTTCTCCAAAGAGCTTGCCGATGCGTTGGAGTCGGAGTTTCAGACAGCCGTTTACGGCGACAGCGGCACAAGCAGGAAAAACCGCCAGACCCTGCTGTTGGGCAAACCCGAAATCGACTGGCTTGCAGCGGAAGCCGAACGCCTGGCCCGCGAGGCGGAGGGCAACGCGAAAGCCGCGGAACAAGCGGCGCAGGCGTGGAAGCGGCAGTTCAAGGCGAACATCAAGGTCATGCGCCAGAACGCGGCATTGCCCGCCGGACTCACGGCGGCGCTGTTCGGGCGCATGGTCACGTCGGACACCGAAGCCAACATTACGGCGCCGGTGCATGTCGCCCACGCCTTCACCGTCCATGCGGAAGAGCCGGAGAGCGATTACTTCACCGCCGTCGACGACCTCTCCGCAGACGAGCCGGGAGCGGACACGATTCAGGAAACCGAGCTGACTTCCGGCCTGTTCTACGGCTATGCGGTCGTCGATCTGCCGGGGCTGTTGTCGAACCTCGGCGGCAATGCAGAGTTGGCGGGCCGGGTGCTGCGCAACCTGATCTATCTGATTGCGGAAGTCTCCCCCGGCGCCAAGCTCGGCTCCACCGCCCCCTACGGCCGGGCGTCGTTCATGCTGCTGGAGGCCGGCGACAGGCAGCCGCGCAGCTTGGCCGAAGCTTACCGCAAACCCTGCTGCCCGCATACCGATCAAGCGGTCGCGGCATTGTCCGCGCATCTCGCAAGACTCGACGAAGCCTATGCCACCGGGGAAGAGCGGCGGGTCATGTCTCTGGCCGCCGCCGACGTACCGCGCGCCGCAAGCGGATCGTTGGCCGTTCTCGCGGACTGGGCGAAAACTCTGGCGGAAAAGGCGGCGCCGTCATGACGCATCGCTGGCTTGTCTTGCGCTTCGACGCGCCGCTGATGGCTTTCGGCGGCGTGGCGGTCGATCAGGTCGGCCCGGTGCGCGATTTTCCGGCGGCCTCGATGCTGACCGGATTGATCGGCAACGCGCTCGGTTGGCATTGGTCGGACGGCGCCGCGCATCAAGCGGTCCAGGACCGGCTGATCTTCGCCGCGCGCCGCGAGCGGGAGGGCGCGCTGCTGACGGACGCGCAGAACGCGCAGCTTGCCAAGACCGATAAGAGTTGGACCACCCGCGGCGTACCGGAAGGCCGGGGCGGCGCAAGCTACGGCGCTCCCCATCGCCGGCGGCGCGATTATCACGCCGACCTGTCGGCGCGCGTCGTGCTGCGTCTCGACCCGGCGGAGGAAACCCCAACGCTCGATGCGCTGGCCGCCGCCTTCGACCGGCCCGCGCGGCCGCTGTTCCTGGGGCGCAAGCCGTGCCTGCCGGCGGCCCCGCTGCCGGCGCCGGGCAAGGAACGTTACGTCAGCGGGAAAACGGCTTACGAAGCGCTATGCGCCGTTCCGGGAAAAGAAGGCGAGGCGCTCCGCGCGCTGTGGCCCGCGGGCCAGGGGCCGGAGACAGGCGGGGGCGCGGAGCGCATTGCCGACCTTGCCGATCTGCGCAATTGGCGCACCGGACTGCACGGCGGTTCCCGCCGCGTGGTGGAGGGCCGGATTACCCCGGCAACCGCCGAATGTTGAATCTGATCCGAGCGCCGATAGCGCTCGTCGCGCTCGCCCGTTGGGCGGCGGAACGCGGCCGGGCCCGACACGGAGGCCGCGGCGCCGCCTTCGACGAGGGCCGCGCCTTGCATCATTTGCTGGACGAAGCCTTGGGGCCGGGCATGCTGCGTCCTTTCCGGCTGCTCGTTCCGCCCCGGCGGAACCGGGGCAACCTCTATGCCTACGCTCTACAGGACGCGGAGGCGTTGCGCGCGGCCGCGGCCGCCCATGCCTTGCCGGATCACCTGAGCGTTCTTTCCCCGGACCGGCTGGAAAGCAAACCCATGCCCGAGGACTGGCGCGCGGAGCAGCGGTTGGGGTTCGACTTGCGCCTGCGTCCCGTTCGCCGGCTGCTGCGCTGTCTGGACGGCCCTGCGGGGAAAATCGACAGGGGGGCGGAGATCGACGCGTTCCTGCTGGAAGCCCTGCGCCGGCATCCGGCCGCGCCCGACGGGATGACGGAAGAGAATCGGACGCGCGAAGCCGTTTATCTCGACTGGCTGGCCGAACGGCTGCTCCCCGCCGCAGCGCTCGACCGCCGGGCAAGCCGTCTCGTCCGCTTCCGCCGTGTTCGCGTCGCACGCGGGGAACGCGGGGGACGCGGCCCGGAAGGTCCCGACGCCGTGATCCGGGGAACTCTGACCGTAACCGACCCGGCCGCTTTCGCCGCGCTTTTGGCGCGCGGAGTCGGCCGGCATCGCGCCTACGGCTACGGGATGCTGCTGCTGCGACCGCCGAACCGTCCGGCGCCGGAGCGTTGAATGCTCAGGGGCAGGCTCGGCATCGACAGCGCGAAAGTCCCCCACAAGGACCGGGCCGGATTGCTCTATCTCGCGCGCGGAGCGCTGACCGCGCGGGACGGCGCGCTCGCCTTCCTGCAAAAAGAAACAACGGCCGCCGATGCGCTCGCTCCCGGCGATTACGCGATTCCGCATCGGGGCGTCTCGATGATCCTGCTCGGCCCCGGCTCCACCGTCAGTCACGACGCGCTGCGGCTGCTCGCCCATGCGCGCACGGCGCTTGCGGCGGTCGGGGAGGACGGCGCGAGGCTTTACACCGCGCCGCCGTTGATCGCGGATCGCTCCGGATTGGCGCGGGCGCAGGCGCGATGCTGGGCCGACGATGACCTGCGGCTTGCGGTCGCGCGGCGCATGTATGCCTGGCGCATGGGCGAAACGCCGCCGCGCCGCTCCCTCGACGCGTTGCGCGGACTCGAAGGCGCGCGCATGAGGGAAAGTTATCGACTGCTCGCCCGTCAAATCGGAGTGGAATGGCGCGGACGCCGCTATGACCGCTCCCGGCCGCAGGCGGCGGACCTGCCCAATCAGGCGCTCAACCACGCAGCCGGCGCGGCGCAGGCCGCCGCGGCCGTCGCCGTCGCCGCGGTCGGGGCGATTCCGCAATTGGGCTTCATACACGAGGATCCGGGGCAATCGTTCGTTCCGGATATCGCCGACTTGCACCGCGACGCCGTGACGGTCCCCTGCGCTTTCCGCGCCGCCAAGCGCGCCGCCGAACGGCCGGAGGAAAATATCGAGCGCGTTGTCCGCCGCTCGGTCGGCCGGGCGTTGGCCCGCGAACAGGTGATTCCCGCGATGATCGACCGCATCAAGTCACTGTTCGCGGAACAGGCCGAGGAAGGATGAAAACCGGAGTCGATGACCGCAGTCGTCACCCGCAATGTCGAGGCCCGCTATCGCGGCTTCCTCGCCTCCGTGATGCTTGAAGTCGCGCCCGGCGTCTATATCGCGCCGGACTTGTCGGCAAGTGTCCGCAAGCGAGTGTGGGACGTGCTGTCGGATTGGCGGACCGCCCGCGGCAGGGGATCGCTTGTGATGATTTGGCGCGACCCGGGGGCCGTTGGCGGCATGCGCATCGAAACCCTCGGCGAACCCCCGAAAGAGATCGTGGACGCCGACGGCGTTTTACTGGTAAGACGAAAACCGAAGCGGCGCAACCCGCTTCTCGTTCTTTGACATCACAGAAAATAAACAAGGGGTTCCCCCGCACCCGCGGGGATAGACCCTGTTTCATGTGGCCGGTGTCGATAGCCTTATAGGTTCCCCCGCACCCGCGGGGATAGACCCAATCCGAGCGCCCAGGGATTGGCCCATGTCGGGGTTCCCCCGCACCCGCGGGGATAGACCCGGCATCACCCCCCGGCGCGTCTTCCAGATCGTGGTTCCCCCGCACCCGCGGGGATAGACCTCGAATCGAGATTCACGTTCTGCGATTTTGCTTGGGTTCCCCCGCACCCGCGGGGATAGACCCCTGGACAGCATGGTTACAATGCCGATCGCGGTGGTTCCCCCGCACCCGCGGGGATAGACCCGCCATCCGAGCGAAAATCGAAGCCGCCAAGAAGGTTCCCCCGCACCCGCGGGGATAGACCCATATGGGGCTTCGTGCCCTTCGTGAAGTGCGAGGTTCCCCCGCACCCGCGGGGATAGACCTACGGGCCACGAACACGAAGCGGTGTACGATCAGGTTCCCCCGCACCCGCGGGGATAGACCCGTGAAGAATACCCATATCGTGATGCAGTCGCCGGTTCCCCCGCACCCGCGGGGATAGACCTCTTGGCCGGTTGACGATGATCGCGGAAGAATTGGTTCCCCCGCACCCGCGGGGATAGACCTCAGACGGGGATGGGCGAGGCGGTGGTCGAGCAGGGTTCCCCCGCACCCGCGGGGATAGACCCGCTTCTGTGCGCGTCGAATTTCGACGGTTCGGCCAAAATCAGTTAGTAAACAGTCCCGGAGCCGCAATTGAACGGCGTTTCCGTTCCTGGTGTCAGTGGTTGCCCGGTCGCCGGATCTGAAGTGCCTGAAGTGCGCCGAATCTCACAACTGCAATCGTGGAGCGACTGAAGAATAAGCGACTCCAAGTTAGCGCCGATAGACGCCCAGAGCCAATGCGGTTCGGATATCCGCCCGGCGCGCCAGTCATCGGCTAGTGTGCTGCCGTGATCGTATATGCCGCGCCCTCCCGCCACGTCGCCGTATTTCAGCCGGGCGTACATGCGGATAATGGCGTCCGGCGATCCGCGCCAAGCCGTCCTATCTTCGCGCAATCGCGCCGTCCATCTGTCGATCTGCGCCTCACGCTCGGCCTCGTAAGCCAGCAGCGTTTGCGTCGCTTCCGCGCAAGCCTCCTGTCGGGTCTGCGCCTGCAATGCGCCCATGTCAGGAACTGGAGTTTGCCCGAAAGCTACCACCCACACGGCCAGGGTCAACACAATCGCTCGATAGATCATTGATAGGTTTCCTCTTTTTAATACTCGCACGCGCCCTTCATCGCCGCAACTCGTCGCGCCAGGCTTCGCGTGCCCGCCGTGCCGCGCCCTTGTGAGCCGAAAAGTGGCAGCCCCGGCACAACGTGCGCAAGTTGTCGAGTTGATTACCGCCGCCGCGTTCGACTGGTACGACGTGATGGACTTCGAGGCGTCCGGGGCGCTTGCAAGAGACACACCGCCAACGGTTCCCCCGCACCCGCGGGGATAGACCGCCTACGCCCCGCCGGATTTATCGGCTTTGTCGGATGCGTCCGACTGCGCTTCGAGACGCCGTATCTCGGCTGCCTGCCGCTCGACGGTCCATTCCAGGATGCCGAGTTTCTGGCCGATCACGGTGTTATCGTCCTTGAGCATCGAGACCTGCACCGTAACGCTGAAAAACGTAAACAGAAACACCACCCCGGCGAGAAGCAGCAGCAAAACCGCGGCGTCGCGGACTTGCAGCAAGTCCGCGAGCCGGTTCATCGCGAAGTCGGAAAGGCAAATCCCCAGCAACAAGCAGATTGCTCCCAACCAGGCCATCGAATACTCGACGCGAATATGCTCCCGGCGCAAGGCGAAAACGATTTTCAGCAGCAGCAAAACGCAGAGAACCGCGGTTGCGATGCGAATCGGCTCCATGTCAGCCACCGCTTCGCCGTCTCGTGTGGAACCGGCGCTCGTACCTGATGACGTTCACGAAAACGCCTGAAAAAACTTGAATCATGTAGCGCAGGGACGTCCATCTGCCGATAGTCGAACGGCCGGCTTGCCGCGGCCGCATCTTGACCGCTACCTCGCGAAAGCGCAGAGCCTTGCGCATCAACACCACGAGCGCTTCGATCTCGGGATATTCCAGCGGATAACTGTGGCTGAAAACTTCAAGCGTCCGCCGGTTCACGGCAATAAACCCGGAGGTAGGGTCGCTCAAGCGCCGGCCCAGAACCGGTATCAGTATCCAGGCGAAAATCACTCCCCCCGCCCGCCGCAGATACCGCGTCGGATATCCGTTGTTTTCCAGGAAGCGCGAGCCGGTGACCATATCGCAGTCGCCTTGCGTCATCTCCTCAAGCATCTTGGGGATTTCGGCGGGAAGATGCTGGCCGTCGGCATCGACCCGCACGACGCGCTCGAAGCCGTGCTGGAAGGCGAAGCGGTAGCCGGTCTGCACCGCGCCCCCGAGCCCCAAATGATAGGGCAAGCGCAAAAGTTCGACGCCGCAATCGAGCGCCACCTGCGCCGTCGCGTCGGTCGAACCGTCGTCGATAACGACGACCGGAACGCGCGGATAAACCTCGCGGATGGAGCGCAGCGTCGCCCCCAGCGCATCCTGCTCGTTGTAAGCGGGAACGATAATCAACAGCGACTTGTCGGCGCCGAGCATGGGACGTGACGAATGGGCTACTGAGCGGCGATTTTTCTCGCCGAAACGGAATGCCGCCTCAGCAAGCGGAGAAAACTCCAAGTCCCCAGTGTAGTCGATGAGCGCAGCGACCGGCGCGCGCGCCGCAATCGAGGAAAGGCGAGAGCGGCCTGCCAGTGCGCGGAGCAGACGATGCGGGCCAGACGCGCAAAGCCCTGTTCGCGTCGAATATCCGCGGCCAGGCCGCGCCCGCAAACCGCGGCGGCGGCGTGCGCGAGATAGCGCCGGAGCGAAAACAGCGGAACCAGCGGCCAGATCGCCGGCGGGAAGGTCTTGACGACCGTATAGAGCCGGTTGCGCTCCACGTAGAACGCTTTCAGCGGCGACGCCCGGCCGGCCGACCGCGAGTAGTCGTGCTCGACGACCGCCGACGGAACGTAGCGGCAGCGCCACCCCGCCAGCCTGCCCCGCAGCCCAAGGTCGCTGTCCTCGCAATAGAGGAAATACGAGCGGTCGAACCCGCCCACCTGCTCGATCATCTTGCGGCGGTACAGGGCCGCGCACCCGCTGGGCAGCAGCACTTCGGCAGGCTCGGCGTACGCCGCGGCCGGCTCGCCGGCGCCCCGCTGCTTCGTGCTGCCGTCGGGATAAATATCCAGGCCGGCGGAATCGAGAATCGAGGGATCGTCCGCCAGGCGAATCTGCGAGGCGCACATGCCCACCGCCGCCGGGTCGGCGTCCGCCGCCGCCGCCAATTCCCGCAGCCAGTCCGGCCGCGCATAGGCGTCGTCGTTGAGAGCGCAGACGTACTCCGAGTCCGATTCCGCCATGCCCCGATTGACCGCTTCGCCGAACCCGACGTTGCGCGGGTTCTCGAGCACGACGATAGCGGGCGGAGAGTGCAGATGCTTCGCGGCGCCGCTCCCGCCGTTGTCCACGATCACCGTAAGAAAATCGCGGAAGGTCTGCGCCCGCAGGCAGGCAACCGCGCGCTCCAGGCCCGGTCCGCCTTGCAGCGTCGGGACGATGACTGTCACCCGCGGACGATGCAAGCCGGGATTTTATCATTCAAACGCCGCGCGTCCCGGCCATGTGCGCTTGGCGTGTCCGTTGGCGCCGGCCAAGCGCTGCATTCTGCTCCGGCTCTCGAACCGTTTCAGCACAGACCGAAAGTGCTCGGCGAGCAACTCGACGCGTTCGATTTCGCCGGTCGATTCCAACAACTTTTGCTTGACGCTCATGGCTATGAGCAGCCGTCCCGCGATTTGAAAGCTCAGCAGCGGATGGTTCGGCTCGAACGGATCGTGAGTCGCTCTCCGCGTCAGCTTGGCGTACCCCTCGGCCAAGGCGATCAGGGTCTCGACTTGGCCGAGGCTCGCTTGCGCCGGCGAATCGTCTTCGAAATACTCGACGACTCCCTGCAGCACTTCTTCCGAGCGGTCAAGCGAGAGGATGCGGAAGCGGCGCGTCCCGCGGACTTCGATATCGAAGCGGCCGGCGGCGTACCCCTCGGTCACCCGGTCGACGCGCGCGGCGCACCCCGCGGCCGCCGGCTTGCCGTCGCTGTCGAGCACCAGGCCGAACTCCGTTTCGCGGGCGCCGGCGGCGGCGATCATCGTCCGGTAGCGCGGCTCGAAGACGCGCAGCGGCAGGCGCTCGTTCGGCAGCAGCACGATTTCGATCGGGAACAGCGGCAGAAGCGCTTTTTCGGGCATGTTACATTATGCTTTCTCTCTCGCCGGGCGGGCGGTTTCCGGCAACTTCTTGCAGTTCCGCGAAAAAACGTTTCTGATTACGGGCGCTTCCTCGGGCATCGGCCGCGCCTGCGCCGCGCGGTTCGCTGCAGAAGGGGCGCGGCTGATCTTGACCTCGCGCCGCCGGGACGCGCTCGAGGCCGCCGCGGCGCAGGCCGGCGGCGCCGCGGTTATCCCCGCCGACTTGACGGACGCGAACTCGGCCGCGTCGCTCTGCGAGCGGATCTGCGCCGACTTCCCCCGCCTGGACGGCATCGTTCACAGCGCCGGAGTCGGACTGTACGCCCCGTCCTACGATTCGCATCCGGACAAGGCGCGCCGCCTGCTGGAACTCAATTTTCTGGCGCCCGTGGAGATCACGCGGCGGCTTCTGCCGCAGATTCCCGACGGCGGGGCCGTGGTGACGATCAGCTCGGTCGCCGGCAAAATCCCGCTGCCTTGGCTGAACCTGTACTCGGCGTCGAAATACGCGCTCAATGCGTTCTCCGACGGCTTGCGCATCGAGCTCGCCGAGCGCCGCATCGGGGTGCTCAACGTCTGCCCGTGCTACGTGGAAACGCCTTTCCAGCAGAACGTTTTGCAGGGGCGCGTCCCCGCAAACCTGGCCGGCGACAGGATGTTCAAAGTCACCGCCGAGGAATGCGCCGAGGCGGTCGTCAACGGGCTGCGCAACGGCAAGCGGACCATCGTAGTCCCGCGAATCGGCTGGCTGCTCGTTTTGGCGGCGCGGCTGTTCCCGGCAACCGTTCACGGCCGCATGGCCCAGTACAAACCCCGGCGCGTGGATTGAGTCATCATAAAACTTCGGCGGATTCCGCGCCGGACATTCGCGGCAAGCGATGCGCATCAAATTGAAAGGCTCGCCCGGAATCTTCATCGTCGGATTCATGGGCTGCGGGAAATCGACGGCGGGCAGAGCGCTCAGCCGCAGAATCGGCTGGAAATTCGTCGACCTCGACGACGAGATCGAACGCCGCGCCGGCAAGTCGATCGCGGCAATTTTCGACGAAGACGGCGAGGACGGATTCCGCGACCATGAGCACGAAGCGGTCAAGGAACAGGCCGGCCTGGTCCTGCGGGGGCGGCCGCGGGTCGTCGCCTTGGGCGGCGGGACGTTCGCCTTCGCCAGGAACCGCCGGGCGCTCGAAAACGCCGGCGTCTCGATTTGGCTCGACGCCGCGGCCGATACGCTCTGGCGGCGGATTTCCGATCAGGATCACCGTCCTCTGGCCCGCGACCGCAAAGCCTATGCCGACTTGCTGGACTCCCGCCGGCCGGCGTACGCCCAAGCGGATTTCCGCGTGGACGCCGGCGGCTCGCCCGCAGAAACCCTCGCGCGCATCGCCGCGCTCGAGCTGTTTTGATCCGGCGGCGTTATGGCGGAAACGGTCATCCGAGCGGAGAACCTGGAGAAAACCTTTTCCACGGGCGGCGGCCGCCTGACCGTTTTCTCCGCGGTCGATTTCGCGGCGCGCGCGGGCGAGAGCGTCGCTCTGGTAGGCGAATCGGGCGCCGGCAAATCGACGTTGCTGCACATCCTCGGCGCGCTCGACAACCCGACCGCGGGGGAAGTGTTCTTCCAGGGGGCCGCGCTTTCTTCGCTGAGCGCGGACGAACTGGCGGCGTACCGCAACAGCGGCGTGGGGTACGTCTGGCAAAACTATTGCCTGCTGCCCGAGTTCACCGCTCAGGAGAACGTGGAGATGCCCCTCAGAATCCGGGGCGTCGAAGATTGCGCCCGGCCCGCGCGCCGCTGGGTCGAACGCGTCGGCTTGGCCGCGCGCGCGGCGAACCAACCCGGAGAGCTTTCCGGCGGCGAGCAGCAGCGCATCGCCATCGCCCGCGCGCTCGCCGCCGGCCCGCGCGTCCTGCTCGCCGACGAGCCGACCGGCAACCTCGACGCGCGCGCCGGCGCCGGAATCATGGAAATCCTGCTGGAACTCTCGCATCAAGAAGGATTGGCCGCCGTCATCGCCACGCACAACCCCGCCTTCGCCGCCCGTTGCGACCGCGTGCTGCGGTTCGACGGCGGCAAGCTCAAGGAATGAACGCAACACCGTCTCTCCCGCCCGCGGCGGAATCCGTTACAATCCGGTCAATCCTGCCTGGTCGCGTCCCAAAGCAAAAGCCGCAGGGCGCGGTTCGCGTTCGTTCGGGTTTGTTCGGGTTTGCTCACATAGCGGTCAGCGTCTCATATCAGGTGTCCCTGGTTGGTCCCAAATCACGCGTCCTCGCGCACCGTCTCTCCCGCCCGCGGCGGAATCCGTTACAATCCGGTCAATCCTGTGAGGTGAAGGCCATGCGCTCTCTTCGATCGTGCGCCGTCCTGCTTTGCCTGTGCGCAGCGGCGGCCGCGCAGACGGTTTATTTCCCTGAGCCGGGAGAGCGCTGGCAACGCCGCGCCCCGGCCCAAGTCGGCATGGACGCCGCGCGTCTCGACGAGGCCGTCGCCTTCGCCAAGGCCAACGAATCCAGCGCCCCGCGGGATCTCCAAGAGCAGCACTACTACTCCTTCGCCAAGGAACCCTACGGCGAGCCGCTGGGGCCGTTCAAGACCCGGGGAGAGATGACCGGAATCATCGTCCGCCGCGGCTATCTCGTCGCCGAATGGGGCGAGCCCCGGCGCGTCGATATGACCTTCAGCGTCACCAAGAGCTTTCTCTCCACCACCGTCGGACTCGCTCTCCATCACGGCCTGATCGGCGGCGTTCACGACCGGGTCGGCCCCTACGTGCCGACCGATCACTTCGATTCGGCGCACAACGCGAAGATCACTTGGGATCATCTGCTGCGCCAGACAAGCGACTGGCAGGGGACGCTCTGGGGCAAACCCGACTGGTCCGACCGGCCCCCGCGCGAGGGCGACCTGAAGAAGCACCGCGACCGCGAGCGGAACGAACCCGGCGCGTCCTACAAGTACAACGACGTCCGCGTGAATCTGCTCGCGCTGGCGGCCCTGCACGTCTGGCGGCGGCCGCTGCCTCGAGTGCTGAAGGAATACGTCATGGACCCCATCGGCGCCTCGAACACGTGGCGCTGGTACGGTTACGAAAACTCATGGGTGACGCTCGACGGCCTGCAAGTGCAGTCGGTCAGCGGCGGGGGCCATTGGGGCGGCGGCATGTGGCTCAGCGCCCGCGATCAGGCCCGCTTCGGCTATTTCACGCTCAGGCAGGGCAACTGGAACGGCAAGCAACTGCTGCCTGCCGAGTGGTTCGCCATGGCCACGACGCCCACCGCGGCGCAGCCCGGCTACGGCTTCATGAACTACTACCTGAACACCGGCCGCAAGTCGATGCCCGGCGCCCCGGAGAGCGCCTATTCGCACCGCGGCGCCGGCACGAACATGATCTACGTCGACCGCGAGAACGACCTCGTCGTCGTAGCCCGCTGGATCCAGGGCCGCGCCATTGACGGCTTGATCCGGCGCGTGCTGGCGGCGCTCGACTGACCGGCAGGCCGGCCTAGCGATCGATCTCGCTTTCGATATTCGCCAACTCGTCGGCCAACTGCTGCGCCTGCCTGCGCAAGACGGACAGCCGCTCGGCGAGCGAGCGGACGCGCCCGTCCGCGCTCTCCCGGGCCGTCTCTGCGGCTGTCGCCGCCGCTTCCGTAATTGCCGAGGCCGTCCGCAAGTCGCCGGCGCTCAGCTTGGCCAGAGCCTGCTCGAACGTATCCTCGTAAACCAGTTGCTCGCCCATCGCCAACACGACTTTCCGCAACTGCGGCATGCGCGCCGTCTCGGCCTGGATGTAAATCGACTCGACGTAAAGGAAGTTGTCGCCCACCGGCAAGGCGATGATCTCGCCCCTGAGCACGCGCGAGCCCTGCTGGTTCCACAAGGTCAGGTCTCTGGCGATCTGCTGCTCCTGGTTGATCTTCGCTTCGACCTGGTTCGGCCCGAAGGCCAACTCCTGTTTCGAGAGTTGGTAGAAAATCAACTCTCCCAGCGCATCGCCGTCGCACCGCGCCGCCATCCAGCCGTTCAGGTTGTCTTTGTTGCGCGGCGTGAAGGGCAGCATCAACAGGAATTCCGGCTCGGTCTCGCCCGGCAGCGTCGCCACGATATATGTCGGGCGCATGCGCTCGGCCGCTCCCGTGTCGCCCGCGAGGCTCTTGCCGACATCCCAGATATCTTCCTTGTTGTAGAAAACCGACGGATCGCGCATGTGGAACGTGCGATAGAGCTCGGCCTGAATATCGAACATCGTCTCCGGATAGCGGACGTGCTCGCGTATCGTCGGCGGCATCTCGGAGGATGGCTTGAACAACTCCGGGAAGAGATTGGCGTAAGCCAACACTATCGGGTCGCTCTCATCGAACAGGTACAGCGTGGTCGTGCCGTGGTAGGCGTCGACCGTCGCCTTGACCGCGTTGCGGATATAGTTGATCCTCTCCCCGAACAGGTTCACGCCCACCGGCTGCGAGTACGGATGCACGTTCGACGTCGTGTACCCGTCCACGATCCAGACCAGGCGGCCTTCGTCGGTCATGACCATATAGGGGTCCGCATCCCATTCGATGAACGCCGCCAGATGGGCCAGCCGTTGCTCCACGTTGCGATGGATCATCATGCGGCTCGTGTCGTTGGTCAAGCCGGTGAACAGGATGTTGTACTCGCTCAGGCTGACGGCGGCGGCCAGACGCATCAGGATCGAATCGATGGGGAAGCCGCCCCGCCCGGAGTAATTCGACATGACGTTCTGGTTTTCTTCCGGGTAGTCGAACTCTTCCTGATCGGTGCCGACGAACACCGGGTCGTGGGTCAGCTCGCCGTAGTAGATTTCAGGCTGCTCGATCTTGATATCCGGGACTTTGATGACCGGCGGCGCATCCTGGATCAACAGCACGGGCAAACCTTGCGGGGTCGTGCGATTGACCTCGGAGGCGACCACGCCGTAGCCGTGCGTATAAACGAAGTGACGGTTGATCCAGTTGCGGGCTTCGCTCGACAGCGCATCGACGTCAATCTCGCGGGGCGACAGCAGGACCTGCTTCACCTTGCCGTCGATGCGGTAGCGGTCGATATCCATGTCGGCGAAGCGGTAGTAGAGCCGCAGCGCCTGAATCTGGCCGATGGTGTCGGTGTACGCTTTTTCGTCCCACAGGCGAATGTTGTCGATCAGCGTAGCGTTCGCTTCGACGTCGAGTCCGCCGGCATCGGCGAGCGAGAAAGGTCTTTCGGTTCCCGAGTCGATGCCGTACGCCCGGCGGGTCGCCTGGATGTGCCGGTCGATGTAGCCCAACTCCAGCTTGAGCTCGTTCGGGCGCACGTAGAGCGCCTGCACCGCCAGCGGGATTACCATGTGCGCGGCAATCGCGCCGCCGACCATAATCGCCGCGGGCTTATAGCGGGAAACGGCAATCAGCGGAACCGCCAGCAGCAGCGCGATAACCACCAGCCAACGCAACGGCAGCCGGTAAACCTCATCGAGATAGTCGAGACCCACCATGAACGAATGGTCGTTCAACAGCAATCCGTATTGGCCGAGGAAGAACCAGGCCGCCCCCGCGAGCAGCGCGATGACGGCGATAGTTTTCGCGAAGCCGGTCCGCGTGGCGCCCGCGAGCAGCAGCGGCTGCGGGCCAAGATCGAATTCTTCGAGCGGCTGCCCCGTACTACGGAAACGCATCAAGCGCTCGAAGATCTGCCAGCCGCGCCCCGTTGCCCAAAAAACCACCGTGCCGAACAGCGCCAGAACAAACAGATACCTCACCAGCAGTTTCAGGAACGGCAGATCGAACAGGTAAAACGCCAGATCTCTGTCGAAAACCGGATCGCTCCAATTGGCGGCCGTCGCCGCGATGCCGCGGGAGCCCACGTAGGCCATCACCGTCCACGATTCGATGGCCGAACCGATGAAAATCACCGCGAGAAGCAACAGGGCCGGCGGCGCCAGCTTGCGGTAGAGCGGATGGGAAGAAAGATCGGCTCCCGCGAACGCCGCGCCGCGCGCGTGCGCCCAAAGCAGCGCGGCCCAAGCCAGCAGCGAGGCCGCCGCCGCTGGAAAAATCTTATAAAGCAGAATGCTGAACCAGGTCGGAACCTGCTCGACCTCAGACCACCATTGATACTCGATCACGAAATTGGCGATCCCCGTCGAGCCGGCAATTACCGCCAACAGCGCGGCGAAGATCAAAATGAGGCGAAACTGGGAAGGAGGCATCGTTCTTATAGGTTAGCCGCTTGCCGGCGACCGCGGTAAAATAAACTTATGCCGATCTTCGAATACCATTGCGCCGACTGCGATACCAAGTTCGAGGCGCTCGTGATGGGCTCCGCCGCCGAGCCCGAGAACTGCGATTGCGGCAGCGGCGCCATCGAGAAAGTGTATTCCTCGTTCTCCGCCCACGCCCCCAACGGCGCGCCCGAAGCCTGCGCCACGCCCGCCGAGTGCCGCAGCGACATGGGCGGCTGCATGGGCGGCATGTGCGGCATGAACTGAACCGCAGCCCTTTGGGGGTTGACTCTCCGTTACAATCAAGGAGTTCGCAACTCACCCGACGGAAAGGCGCCTCATGGAACCCCTCAAGCAAACCAAAGAAGTCACCCGTAGAAACTTCATGTCCGGCTCGACCGGAACCGCGGCCGCGGCGGCCGCCGGCTTCCAAATCGTTCGCCCCGGAACGCTCCGCGGCCAGATCAAGGAAAAGATGACGGTCGGCCTCGTCGGCTGCGGCGGGCGCGGCACTCGCGGCGTCGCCGAGGCGGTGCGCGGCAACCCGAACTACGAGCTCAAGGCCATGGGCGACATTTTCGAGGACCAGCTCGAAAAGTCGCTGCGCCGTCTGCGCGACTCCGACGAGTTCGAACCCGCAGTCCGCAAGCAAATTCAAGTCGATCCCGAAAACCGTTACATCGGCTTCGACGCTTACAAGAAAGTCATCGACTCGGGCGTCGATATCGTCTTTCTGCATACGCCTCCCGGCTGGCGGCCGCTGCACTTCGAATACGCGGTCAACGCCGGCAAGCACATCTTCGCCGAGAAACCGCTGGCGACCGATTGCATGGGCGCGCAGAAGATGATCCGCTTGGCGAAGGAATCCGAGGCGAAAAAGCTGACCGTCATGATCGGGGCGCAGCGCCGCTCGCAGAAAGAGTACGTCGATTCGGTCAAGCGCATCCAGGACGGCGAGATCGGCGACGTCGTCGCGACCTACGCCAACTGGGTTTCGGGGCCGGTCATCAAGGGCGCCGACTTCGAGGAAAAGCTCGAAGCCGAAACGCTGGCCTGGCAGCAGCGCGCCTGGTATTCCCACGTCTGGATCTGCGGCGACCAGATCGTCGAGCAGCACCTGCACAACATCGACGTCATCAACTGGGTTATGGGCGACACGCACCCGGTCAGCGTCGTCGCCTCCGGTGGCGCGATCTGGCGGCCGCAGGAGAAGCTTTACGGCAACATCTACGACCACGTTTACGCCGACTTCGTATACGCCAACGGCGTACGCTTGACCAGCCACTGCCGCCAGTATCCCGAACGCAAGGTACGCCGCGTCAACGAGTTGGTCGTCGGCACGCGCGGCCGCTCGACGGTCCGCGACTTGGGCGCGCCGTCGAAAACCAGCCCCTACGTGCAGGAGCACATCGACATGCTGGCCTCGATTCAAGGCTCCGGCCCGTATCAGAACCGCGCCCTGGCGGTAGCCTATTCGACGATGACCGCCATCATGGGCCGCGAGTCGGCCTACTCCGGGCTGGAGATCACCTGGGACATGGTCATGAACTCCAAGCAGAACCTGATTCCCGACAACCCGTCGCTGAACAAGACGTTCGATGTCCCGCCGCTGCCGCGTCCCGGAGAGTACGAGTTCATTTAGGACGGCATCGGGGCGGAGGCTCCGCGGCGCGCAAAGAGTCCGCCGGCGCGGGGCGGCAGAGAAGCGGAGTTATGCAGCCTCCCAGGAAATTCGCCATTACGCCGGAATTGGACGAGATCGAACGGCTCGACCGCTTGATCGTCTTTCACCCCGCGCGCGCGGAGGCGCCGGAAATCCTGTCGCCGCGGCAGATCGCCGAGTACAACGCGAACGGATACTTGAGCGGCTTGCGCATCTTTTCGGACGCGGAAATCGGGGACATCCGCTCGCGGTTCGACAGGCTGTTGGCAGAAGTCATGCAAGCGGGCGGCGACAGTTACTCCATCAGCTCGGCCCATCTCAAGCACGCCGATGCCTACGACTTACTGACCGACAGGCGCATCGTCGCCTATGCCGGCGACCTGCTGGGCGAGAACGTGGTCGGCTGGGGGGCGCACTATTTCTGCAAGATGCCCGGCGACGGCAAAAGCGTTTCGTGGCACCAGGACGCAAGCTACTGGCCGCTGACGCCGGCGCATACCGTCACCGTCTGGCTGGCCATCGACGACGCCGATGCCGAGAACGCCTGCATGCGTTTCATTTCGGGATCGCACCTGCGCGGCCGCATCGCCTTCGAGAAAAGCGCGGAGGATGAGTCGAACGTGCTCAACCAGACCGTCCCCGACGCCGGCCGCTTCGGCGCTCCCGTGGACAACGCGCTGCAAGCCGGCGAGATCTCGCTGCACTCCGACCTGCTGCTGCACGGCTCGGACGCCAACGCCTCGGGTCGCCGCCGCTGCGGGCTCACGCTGCGCTATTGCCACGCCGCGGTGCGCGCCTACCTCGACTGGAACCTGAAGGGCGTGGTCGTCCGCGGCAGCGACCCGGACGGCCACTGGGCAAACCCGGCGCGGCCCGGCGCGTAGCCTTTCCGGCGAGTTCCGATTCGCTACACTGGTCAAACCTCATGTTCGGCGCGGAACTGCGAATTCCCCCTCTCGACCTGGGCATCATCATCGCCTACATGCTCGGCATCCTGGCCATCGGGATTCTGTCGACGCGGCGCCGCAAGATGACCGGCGAGGCGTACTTTCTCGCCGGACGCTCGCTCGGCTGGGTGATGATCGGCGCGGCCTTGTTCGCCTCGAACATCTCGACGATCCATCTGGTCGGACTGGCGGCGTCGGGCTACAACGAGGGCCTCGTCTGGGGAAATTTCGAGTGGGCGGCGGCGTTCACGCTGATCGTCCTGTCGTTGTTCTTTGCTCCCTTCTACTTCCGCAACAAGATTGAAACGCTGCCCGAGTATCTGGAGCGGCGCTTCAATCCCGCCGCGCGTTCCTTCCTGGCGTTCATGGCGATTCTGGGCGCCGTGTTCATTCACATCGGCATGAGCCTCTACGCCGGCGCCAAGGTATTCGAGCAGTTCTTCGGCTTCGACGTGGTCATCTCGATCCTGATCATTTCGACCGTCACGGGCATTTACACCGTCCTGGGCGGCCTGCGGGCCGTAGTCGTCACCGAAACCGTCCAGACGGTGCTGCTCATCGGCGGATCGATCGTCGTGACGATTCTCGCGATCATGGCGCTGCCCGAGCACGGCATCACGACGATGGCGGAGTTCAAGGCGGAGTTGCGGCCGCGCCAGTTGAGCATGCTCTGGACCGACAACTCGGTCGGCCTCGCCTGGTACTCCGTGCTGCTCGGCTACCCCGTGCTCGGCATCTGGTACTGGTGTACCGACCAGACGATCGTGCAGCGCGTGCTGGCCGCGAAATCCGAGCGCGACGCGCAAATCGGCCCGTTGTTCGCGGGTTTCATCAAGATCCTGCCGATCTTCATCCTGGTGCTGCCGGGCGTCATCGGCTACGCGCTTTACCGCGAAGACATCGGCGCCGACGCCAACCAGGTATTGCCGACGTTGATTCAGCGGCTGGTGCCTACCGGGCTCAAGGGACTGATCTCCGCCGGTCTGCTGGCCGCGCTGATGAGCACCATCGCCGCGGCTCTCAACAGTTGCGGCACGCTCTTCGCAGTCGATATCGTCGGACGCCTCCGCCCGAACATCACCGATGCGGCGCAGGTTCGCATCGGCCGCTGGAGCGCGGTTGCGGTCATGGCGCTGGCCATGCTCTGGTCGACGCAGGGCGACAAGTTCGGCAGCATTTTCGAGGCGGTTCAGGAGATCGGCGCGGCGCTGGCGCCGGCCATCACGACCGTGTTCCTGTGGGGCGTGTTTTGGCGCAGGGGCACCGGGCAGGCCGCCGTCACGACGCTCGTTTTCGGCTTCACGATGGGCGCGGCGGCGTTCGTCCTCGACTTCAAGGACGCGGAGGGCTTCAAGACGATCACCGACGGCTGGGGAATTCCCTTCATGCTGCAAGCGTTCTACATGACGGCGATCTGCAGCGCGGTCTTCGTCGCCGTGAGCAAAATGACGCCTCCGCCGCCGCCGGAAAAGACCGAAGGACTGACCTGGGAGAAACCGCTGAGCGCCCTCACGCGCCGTTGGGAAGGCGCCGGCATGGACCCGCGGCGCCTGGCCGCCGCCCTCTTCGCGACGATCTCGCTGCTGTACTTGATTTTCCATTAGGCGCGGCCAAGACCTCGAAAAATGGCAGCGGCGGCATTTCGGTCACTCCTTCGACTGCCGTACTCAATCGGAGGCTCGGCGCCTCGCTGCGGGCGACGCTCAAGCTCACGGCGGCTCTGCGCGGCGCCCCGATAAGCGCCTGCCCCGAACAGCCGCGATGCAGAGGGGAACGCCTACGCCGCCGGCCGGTCTTCGAATAAGGCGAACGTCGCCAGCGCCTCGGCGACGTGCGTTGCGCCGCAATGCACTTCGACCCGGGCAACCATCACTCTGCGCCCGGCGCGCAGGATGTATGAGCGGGCGCGCAACTCGCCATCGACCGCCGGCTCGAGATAATTGATCTTCAGTTCGATCGTGGTCCCGCGCCGCTTGAGCACCTTCGTCAGCGCCACGCCGACGGCCGCATCGGCAAGAGTCGCCGTTACGCCGCCGTGAACAACGCCCGCGCCGTTCTGGTGCTCGCGCTTGAGCGGCAGCCGCAGCGTGGCGCCGTCCTCGTGAAGCGCGGCGATCTCCATGCCGAGGACCCGATTGAAGTTGCCGGCGCTGAACGGCACCCTTCAGTTTCGCGCAAGCGAGGCCCGCGCGCACGGCAGGCGGCAGTCGGTAACAATGGAAAGAGAAGCGTGCGGCGCCTCCTCGCATTTCCGCTCCTGTTTTCGCTGTGCCTGCCGGCGGCTGCCGAGCGCCGGGCGGAGGAACTTCTCAAATGCACGGGCGAGCTCTACCGCAACGCCGCGAGCTACCACTTTCTGGCCCGCGAACGGACGGCGACCCAAGGCAAGGACGCACGGAAGACGACTCGCCGGGTGGTTATGACCGCGCGCGGCGGCGAGGGGCGCTCGCGCGTCGAGTTCGACGACGGCGTCAACGCCGGCATCGCGGTGGACGACGGCGTCAACCGCTGGGTGTACCTACCTCCGGCCGGACAGTACACGAAACGGCCTGCCGGCGGCGCTGCGCTCCCCGTCGTGGACGGTCTCGACTTCGGATCGCTCGCCAAGCGCTTCATCGACCGCTATGCGATCGTCGGCGAGCGCATCGTCGCAGCGAAGATCGCAGGAACCGAACCGCAGGCGGTGAACGGGGCAGCCGTCGATTGCGTCGTCGTGGACGCGGAGTACGGCCCTCCGCCGGGGCTGCGGGACGGAAAGATCGAGCGGCGGTTCTGGATCGACCGGCAATCGCTCGTGGTCGTTCGCGAGCGTTCGACGGCAATCATGGAGACGCCCCAAGCCGGAAGCCCCGTCGAAACGATCCAGGAAATCCGTTTCGACACCGCGCGCGCCGGCAAGCCCGTTGCCCAGGATGTCTTCCACTTTACTCCGCCGCGCGGCGCCCGCTTGGTCGCGTCGTTCGCCGCAACCGGCGGCGCAACGGAAGGGCCGGCGCCGGATTTCACACTGACCGGCCCGGACGGCCAATCCGTGCGGCTTTCCTCGCTGCGGGGCAAGGTCGTCCTGCTCGATTTCTGGGCGACCTGGTGCGCGCCGTGCCGCTACGACATGCCCTTCGTGCAGCAGTTGCACGAGGAGTTGCAAGCGCGCGGCCTGGCAGTTTTCGGCGTCAACGCGGAAGACGGCGCGAAAGCGGCGAACTACCTGCGCCGGTTCGGCTACACGTTTCCGAATTTGCTCGACCGGCCGCCGACCGTCTCGCGGCTCTACCGGGTTCGCTCGCTACCCACCTTCGTCGTCATCGACCGCCAAGGCAACCTTTCCAGCTACATGCAGGGAACCCGCAGCAAAGAGCAATTGCGCCTCGCCGTGATGGAGGCCGGCCTGTAGCGCGCCCTTTCCCCGCAACCCGAGATTCCCCATGCCATCCCCGCGCGCCAACAACTACATCCTGATTATTTTCGATAGCTGCCGCTACGATTCGTTCGTCGCCGCAAACCCGAAAACGCTGCGGAAGCTCGGCAGCCTCGAACAGCGCTGGTCATACGCCTCGTGGACCGCGCCGTCGCACTACAACTTGCTGATGGGGCTGCTGCCGCACCAAAGTCCGCGGCAGGTTTACGCTTCAGAGTATTACAAGAACGATTTCTTCAAGTTCAACGAGCGGCTCGGCGCCGCCGACATCGAGTTCAAGTCGCTCGTGCCGCAATTGTATTTCCCGACCTTTCTGCAACGGAAACTGAACTACCGCACGCACGCGATGGTTTCGCTGCCGGTGTTGAACCCGAAGACGATCTTGAACACGGGCTTCGACTCTTTCCGGCTGATGCCCCGCCACAACGACATGCGGGCGATGCTGCGCGAGATGCGCTTTCCCGAGGACCGGCCGTCGTTTTACATCCTCAACGTGGGCGAGACTCATTATCCGTATGCGCTGCCCGACGAGCCGCCGAACGAATGGCCCCGCGTCAGCGGCGTTCACGGCGTCTTCAAACACCTCGACGAGCACATCGTCGGCGGGAAGCTCGTTCCCGGCGCCGAGAAATTTTTCGATCAAGCCAAGCTCGATCTGCTGCGCGACCGCCAAGTGAAGGCCATCCAACACCTCGACCGGGTGATCGAGGAGCTATTCGATCTCGTGCCGGAAAACACCTACGTCACGGTCACCGCCGACCACGGCGAGCTTTTCGGCGAAGACGGCTATTTCGGCCACGGGCCGATTCAGCACGACAAGGTCTTCGAGGTGCCCTTCATCGAGGGCCGCATCCGGTAGCGGCTACAGCGGCAGTATCTCTTCGCGCAGCGGATCGAACTTCAGCCGGCGCTTTTGCAGGTAAGCGATGTTGCCCAAGTGCGACGCCTGCGCGGAGCGGTGACCGATCCAGACATCGCCGTTGGGCTTCTCGCGGCTCTTCACGCAGTCGATGAAGTTGTCCACGTGATCTTGCGTCATGTTGCCGATAAAAGGCTGCACGACGGGCGGCTGATCGGGATCGGGAGTGTGCCACTCGTAGCGTTGTCGCGTAATCCACAGCCGACCCTCGGTGCCCACGACCTCGACGCCCGCGCCGCGCAGGCCCGGCGCCAGCGTGGCCTCGAAAGTTGCGGTCCACTCGGCGGGGTAGTCGAGCAGGCAGTTGATCGTGTCCGGGGCGGTGCGGCCGTCCTTGTAGTGATAAATGCCGCCGGAGGCAACCGCCGCCACGGGGTTGTCCTGCTCCATGAACATGTGGACGACGTCGATCCAGTGGGTGAACAAGTCGGTGATCTGACCGCCGCCGTATTCCAGGTATGCGCGGAAGTTGAAGTACTGTTTCGGGTCGTAGTCGCGCCATTTGACCGGACCCAGGAAGCGCCCCCAGTCGAGGTTCGAGGGCCGGGTCGCGTACTGCTCGGGGTAGGGCCGCAGATGGGCGCCGTTGCCGTACCACCACGTCCGGGCCAGCGTCACCTTGCCGATAGCGCCGGTGTCGAAGTATTTTTCCTTGGCCATCAGGTAGTGCTTGCCGGATCGCTGCTGCATGCCTACCTGGCAGACGCGGCCGTTCATGCGCACGGCCTTGACGATCTGCGGCCCCTCTTCGATGCGCAGCGTCAGCGGCTTCTCACAGTAGATGTCTTTGCCGGCGTTGGCGGCGTCGATGGCGATGCCGGCGTGCCAGTGGTCGGGAGTCGCGATCAAGACCGCATCGACGTCTTTCGCTTCGAGGAGCTTCTCGTGGAACTTGTAGCCTTTGGCGTTCGGCGCGATCTCGGCCGCCTCGTCGATGCGCGCGCTGAAGACATCGCAGAGCGCCGTCGGGTTGACGTTGGGGTTCTGGGTGAAGCTCCTGAAAACCGAACGCCCGCGGCCGCCGCAGCCGATCAAGCCCATGTTGACCTTTTCGTTTGCGCCAAGGATGCGGGCGTAAGAAGCGGCGGTAAACGCGGCTGCGGAACGGAACAAATCACGGCGGCGCCATTTCTTCTTTGACATCGGCACAATGTTAGCATGTTGCGCATTCCCGAAAAGACGCGGGAGGCGCTTTTTTAGAAGAAGATATATACCGAACGTCCGGCCGCCGCCGGCGTCCGGTTGGGGAAAGCCGCGATCCGCTAGAATGGCGGCTTGGGCTGCCGTCCATGCCGCTTCCCTCCTGAAATGCTCCTTCCGTTTGCGTTGAACGCCTTTGCGCGGGCCGGCCTCCTGGCGCTTGTCCTCCACTGCGCAGCGCCCGCCCAAGACGGCAAAACCGAAGAGGCCGTCGAAGAGCCTCCGGCCAAAGAGAGCGCAGAGAGCGGCGAGGGAAACTCGGAGCGCACGGAGATCAATCTGTTGGGGCAGACATCTTCCGAGTCCGGCGAGAGCCGGCGCAACGAAAACGTCCAGTTCAACCTGGTCGACAACAACGCCCTCAAAGAGTTGAACATCCGCTTGGGCACGACGGCCACGATCGTCAATGAATTCAAAGTGGACGCCGGGTTCTTCGGAGCGGAGTTCGGCAAGCCGCCGACTCCCCCGATCCATGCGCCGGGCAACCGCGGCTCGGGCGTCCACGGCAACGTTTTCTGGCGGCACAACAACAGCCTTTTCAGCGCGCGATCGTTCTTTCAGGTAGGCGATGTCCAGCCGGCCCGCGAGAATTTTTATGGCGGGACGCTCAGCGCGCCGCTGTGGAAGGGCGGCTACCTGACGCTGAACGGCTCGCAGAACAAGATTCGGGGCAACGTCAACGGCAACGTCCTGGTTCCGCTCCCGGAAGAACGCACGCCCTTGACGACCGACCCCGTGCTGCGGCCGATCGTCCAACAACTGCTGGACGCCTACCCGAATGTCGCCCCCAACCGGCCGGATATCGCCGAGCGGGCGCTCAACGCCAATAGTCCGCAGAAGATCAACACCGATTCGGCGCGGGCGCAGATCGACCAGAGCTTGGGGAGCAACGACAAGCTGACCTTGCGCTACGCCTTGACCGCTCAGAATGTCGACGCCTTCCAGCTCGTTGTCGGGCAGAACCCGGATACCGACACGAAATCCCATTCGGGCCGCGTCACCTGGAATCGAAGCTGGAACGCGGACACGGTTACGGATTTCTCGGTAGGTTTCGACCGCCTCGGATCGCTGCTGCTGCCCGCGCAGGGCGCCTTGGGGCCGGTATTCACGGGGCGCGCGCTGACGTCGCTCGGACCGTTCCCGATCATTCCCCTGATTCGAGTGCAAAACAGATTCCGTTACGGCGGGACGGTGCGCCGCACGAAGGGCCGCGGCGAGCTTACGGCGGGTTTTGCGCTGACCCGCCTGCAGTACAACGGCGAGGAACCCGACGGCGCGCGCGGGATTCTCTTATTCCGGCCGAATTTCGGCAACGACGCGATTACCAATCTGCGCTTGGGCCTGCCCAGCACTTTAGTCGCCTCGCTGGGCTCGACCTACCGCGGTTTCCGCAACTGGGCGAACAAGTTTTTCGCGGGATACCGCCGGCAGGCAGCGAAAAATCTGACGCTGAATCTGGGCTTTCGCTACGAACCCGTCACGCGGCCGCGCGACATCACCGGCCGCAGCGACCTCAACATGGATTCGGACAGGAACAATTTCGCCGGCTCGTTCGGGTTCGCCTACCGTCTTGGCGGCGAATGGGGCGTGCTGCGCGGGGCCTACGGCACGCAATACGGCGATATTTTCCCCGTCACCTACGGACAAGACCGGCTGAACAAGCCGCACACGGTCACCACCGTCTTCGTGAAGCCCGATCTGGCAAGCTATCGGGACAACCTCGATCCGTCGAAGCGCAACCCCGCTGCGCGGTCGAGCCTGATCGAGGTCGGTCCCGACCTGACCACGCCCTACTCGCACCAGTACAACTTCAGTTGGGAACGCGAGCTGGGGGCCGACTGGCGGCTGCAACTCGGCTACGTCGGCAGCCGTTCGCACAAGCTGATCATTACCTATTTCCTGAACCGCGCGAGAGAGATTCCCGGGGTCGAGTCCGGCATCGCCAACATCAATCGGCGCCGCCCGCGGGATGACATTTTCGAGCATCTCTTCATTCACAACGGCTCGCGCGGATACTACGACGCCGGCCGCGTTTCGCTGGTGGCGCCCAACCGGCGGGGACTGTCGCTGAACGCTTCGTACTGGTTCAGCAAGGCGATGGACATCGGCGGCACCTATACGAACACCGCGTCCGGTCCCGATGCGCGCAACGCGGTCAGCCAGACCGAGGGCGAATCCCACCGCGACCTCAAGGCATTGAGCGACTTCGACCAGCCGCATGCCTTTCTACTGCAATTGGGCTACACCACGCCCAAAAGCTCGAAGGGAGCTTCCCTTGTTCGGAAGATATTCGGCGGGTGGACGGTCTCCACGGTGACCCTGCTGAAAACGGGCACTCCGTTCACCGTCGATTCCGGCTCGGACGGCCCCGGATTCGGCAACGTCGACAGCCGCAGCGGCGACCGGCCGATGCTGCTCGATCCGGCCGTTCTGGGCAAGACGATCGGCGACCCGGACACCTCGGAAGCGCTGCTGCCGCGGTCGGCGTTCCGCTTCATCGACGCGCCGCTGGAGCAGGCGGGCAACCTCGGGCGGAACACCTTTCGCAAAGGCAAGGTGGCCAATGTCAACGCCTCGCTTGCGCGCCGGTTCCCCTTGTCCGGCGATTGGAGCATGGAATTCCGCGCGGAGTCCATCAATTTCTTCAACACGCCGCAATTCGCCGAGCCCGGAAAAACATTGACCTCGCCCAATTTCGGGCAGATCAACAACACGCTGAACGACGGCCGGACGTTCCGCTTGCAGTTGCGCTTCATGCGGTAGGCCCGCGATACGCTACACGAGATCGGCGAACGAGCGTTTCAATTTGTAGAACCAGGCGAACCCGACGACAAAAACCATCGCGCTGCCCAGCGTAAGCCAACCCAACGGCTCCCAGGCCGGGGGCGCGGCTTCCAGCAGGATGTCGCGGTACGCGCCAACGAGGACGAAGATGGGATTCAGTTCATAGACCCGGATCAGACTCGCCGGCAACGAGCTTTCCGGATAGCAGATCGGCGTGATGAAGAACCATACGGTCAACACGAAGCCGATGATCTGGCCGAGGTCGCGGAAGATCACCCCCAGGCCGGCGAAAAACCAGCACAGCCCCATCGTCAGCAAGACTTGGGGAACCAACAGCAGCGGCAGGTAGCCTGCCGTGAGCGGCGGCGTCCGGCCGAACGCCGCCATTCCCGCCAGAAAGATCAGGACGCCGAAGAACTGCGAGAACAGACCGGCGAAAACCAGATTGACCGGCAGTATCTCAACCGGAAACACCAGCTTCTTCACGAAATTGGCGTGCTCCAGGATCGTGCCGGCCGAGCGGCCCACGGCCTCGCTGAAAGCGAGCCACGGCAACATGCCGGCCAGAAAATACAAAACGAAATTGCCGGGGCGGTCGTCCCCCCCGAAACGGGTGCGCAAGACGACGTCGAAGACAAACCAGTAAGTGAGCATCAACAGCAGGGGGTGAACGATGGTCCAGAACAGCCCGCCGTACGAACCCCGATAGCGGCCGACGATGTCGCGGCGCACGAGCGAGCGAATCAGCGAACGATGCTCGACAATCGTGCGCACCGGGTAGTGGAACGCGCGAACGAAGCTGCGGAAGAAACGCATCCAGGCCAATTTCCGCAAGCTCGTCAACCGCGCCGGGCGCGCGGCGGCGCCCGCAGCGCCGACCTCGGCCGCCGCCAGCAGGAAGTCGTTGCCGCGCTCGAACATCCACTGCGCATCGTTGCGGACCGGCGCAACGTAAATCAGGTACGCGCCGGCGGCCGCGGGCAGGTCGACCTCCAGATCGACGCGCAGCTTTTCGCCCGCCGCAACCTCGCCTTGGAGAGGCCGGCGCGGCCCGTCAACCAGCAGAGTTTCGGTCGCGGCGTCGTAGATGCGGTAGCCGAGCGCGTCGCCGGAGGCCGCGCTCCAGGCGCCGCTCGTCCGGTTGGGGATCGCTCCGCGAATGCGCATCACGCAGCCCCTCCGGCGTAAAGAGCTCGGGGGTAGCGCTCCCGAAGCGGTCCGCTTTTGCGGCCGACCGCGTAGATGGCGTCGTCGCGCCATTGCTGCGGCAACTCGTAGCGCTCTATGACGTGCTTGACCCACTCGTATTCGTCCGACTTCCGTTCCAGGTAGGGGCCGGTTTCAAAATGGACCACCTCGAACCCCCCCGCTTCGAGCAGGCAATGGACGTCGCGGGGGGCGAATTCGCGGGCGTGGCGCGGGTCGACCACGCCGTTCGCGTCCGGCCTCACGTACTGGTGAAAAAAACCCGGATGGTAGTTCAACAAGACCGCCGCCGCGGCGCGGTAGCTGCAGGCATTGGGCGTGGACAGCACGAGATGCCCGCCCGGCCGAAGGATGCGGTTCACCTCGGCCATCAAGTGCATCGGGTCGTCGTAGAGATGCTCGATCAACTCGCAGCAAAGCACCGCGGCGAACGAGCCGTCCGCATACGGATAGGCGTCCCGCTCGGCGTTGAAGAGATCGATTTCGCAGCGGAAGCGCTCCCCGCAAGCGCCGGCGACTTCGCGAACGTCGGTCTTGCCGGGCGGGCCGAGATAGCTGCCGCGCACTTCTCCGTAGCCCAGCTTGGCAGCGAGCGCCGGAGTGATGTGCATGTAAGCGCCCATCTCCAGGATGCGGTCGCCGGCCGTTCCCGCAGGCGTGATCTGCAAAGTACGCACCAGGCGGGTGAGATGCGTCTCCACGTAGGCCGCGTCGCCGCCGCGGTCACGGCTCCACGAACGGATATACTCGGCCAGCCCGTCGGCGGCGGTCGGAGAAGCAGCGGGCTCGGGTTGCGGTTGCCGCGGCGCCGGCTCTCGGTCGCTCTTTTGCTTGCTCTCGGGGGGCTGCCGTGTTTTCACCGCGGCGCTGCCGCCGCCCGTCTCCGGCTCTCCGCGGCGGTTTTTGTCCGCAATCCAGTCGGCGAGTTCTTTCGCCGCCCGAGGCCAGGAGCATTCCGCGGCGGCGTAGTTGCGGGCCTGCGCGCCGAGGCCGCGCGCCGCCTCGGGTCTGGTCACGAGCAGGTTGAGGTACTCGGTGAGCAGATCGATTTCAGCTTCTCCGACAGGAACCTTCAAGCATGTCCCGGCGGGCAGGTCGGCGAATGCGCCCACGTCGGAGACAATGACCGCGCGGCCGAGCCCGAGCGCCCGCAGCAAGGTTCCGGAAGTTTCGCCGGCAGTCGGGTAGCGGAGGTTGAGGCAGATATCCACTGCGCCGATGTACTGCTCGAACTCGGCGGCCGGCACATAGCCCAAAACCTGTGCGCACCCGCCGAGGCCCAAGCTGTCGATCGCCGCTTTGACCGGAAAATCCTCGTGCTCTTCGCCCACCAGAATCATGCGCGCGCGCGGTTCCAGACGAACAAGCCGCCGCATCGCCCGCAGCGACTCCCGGATTCGCTTATACGGTTTGAGGAATCCGAAAATGCCGATTAGCGGCGTTTCCGGCTCGACGCCGAGTCTCGTGCGGTAACGATTGCGGTTGACCTCGGGTATCCAGGCCCCGTGCGGAATCCTTTTCACGGGATGCGCCGCGCCGACCGCGCGCACCCGGCGCACCATGAAATCGCTATGCACGATCGTCGCCTTCGCGGACTCGATCACGCGCCGGCTCAAAGCGACGTTGTCGTAGTCGGGGCCGACCTCGAGATTGCGCGCGCGCGCGGCGTAGGCCAGCGCTTCGGGCCCGGCTTCGTACTCAACCTCGCGAAGGTATCCGTCCCAGTCCCCGCGCTTGATCGTGGCGGCGGCCACGAGGTGATGCAGGTTGTATTCGTGAAGAAGGTTGATGCCGGGATGCCGCAGCGCGGCATCGTAAATGTAAACGTGGTGCGGGTTGTTCCCGAACTGGTAAAGCGTTTCGTCGAATTCTTGCGGAACGTATTCGCTGCAGCGGCGAATGGAGATCCGCGGCGCGGCGGGGAAACCGTCGGGCGCGTAGCCGCCGTCGGTGAATACGGTGATATCCAGATGCTCGGCCAAGTGCGGCAGGAGCGCCTGCGAATAATCCGCAATCCCGGATTTGACCGGAGCGAGCGGAGTGAAAATCGCGAGCTTCATGATGGGCGCGGGCAACCTGCGGGAGGGTTGCCTATTGCAGTAACTTTAGCGAGAAAGTGCCGATGTCGAACGGCGCGCGCACCAGCAGCGGCGTCCGCGCGGCATCTTTGGCGAAGTAAATCTCAAAGCTGTGCCGGGAGTCCGGCCCCGCGATATCCACGAATATCTTGTCGGCCTCTTGACGGCCGCGGACCGTGGACAACTGCAGCGTCTCGGCAAACGTCAGACTGACGAGGTAACCGGCGCCGAAGTAGAGATCGTCCGGCGGAGGGATGCGGCCCAGCGCCAAGCTCTGCCGCAGAAAGTACAGGAAGGCCAAGGCGTCCTTGGCGCAGGGAGGCGCTTCGAGGACGCTCTTGCCGCCGGGCCCGGCGGGGGTCATCGTCGTGCGCTCGACCCGCTGCGCCTCTTGATCGAAGAGCAGCGTTTCGCGCGCAGTCTTCCGACCGTGGCGCGTCTCTTTTTTGAACTCCCGGGAACAAAGCTCGGCGTCCGTCAACGAACGGTAGGAGTCGTCGATCTCGATGGCCGGCAGGCTCGCCTTCAGCACCGACTCGAAATCCCAGCCGTCCGCGCGGGCTTGCGCTCGAAACTCCGCTTCTCCGAGCGTCAGCCCGCTGGGCCAGGCCACCGCGTAGCGCAGGCGCTCGCCGGCGGCGAAAGGCAAAGTCTCGGCAATCCCCGGGCCGGCCACCCACAGAGCCGCGAAGAGCCCCAAGAAAATCACCGGACGGCCAATTCGCGCTCGTGCTGGAGCTTC
This sequence comes from uncultured Bryobacterales bacterium, assembly GCA_958295955.1. Classification (GTDB taxonomy): domain Bacteria; phylum Acidobacteriota; class Terriglobia; order Bryobacterales; family UBA6623; genus CATQHP01. The sequence continues at coordinate 2,050,209 of OY282420.1, forward strand.
TGCTGTTTTTCGGCAACGCAATAGTAGATATCGAGCGTCTTCGACGCCGCGTCCCGCCAGTTGAAATGCTGCGCCCGTTGGAGGCTTTTCTTCGCCATGCGCGCGGCAAGCTCGGCATCCAGGAGCAGATCGCGGATCGCCCGCATTTGCTCTTCGACGGAATCGGGGCGGAACAGCAACGCCGCGCCGTCGACGACTTCCGGCAACGCGGTCGCGTCGGAGCAAACCACCGGCCGGCCGCAGGCCATCGCCTCGACCGCGGGCAGGCCGAAGCCCTCGTACCACGACGGAAATACGAAAACGTCGGCCGCGTTGTAAAGCGCGGGCAGCAGTTCATCGTCGACAAACCCGGTAACGACGATGCGGTTTTCCACGCCGGAACGCCGTATTTCCGCCAGCACCCGCGGAGAAAACCAAGTGTGCTTCCCGGCCAGCACCAGGTTGTGCCGCAGCGAAGGATGATTTTTGACGAGTTGACCGAACGCCCGAATCAGACCGGTCTGATTCTTGCAGGGGCGCCAGTCGCCGACGTGCAAGATATACGGCTTGTCGATGCCCAGAGCCCGATTCACCTTGAACATCGAGGTCTCCCGCTTGAGCGGCCGGAACTGCTCTTGCGGGCCGTTGAGCGTGACGGCGACGTCGGCCGGGTCGAGCCCGTACGCCTTGGCGATGCGCCGTCTCGAAAACTCGCTCACCGTGATGATCTGCGCCGCTTTCCTCAGGGTGCGCCGCGTCGAAAGCTGCAACTGATGCGCGCGAAACTTCGAAAAGTATTCGGGATGGTCAAGGTAGCTCACGTCGTGAACGGTAACGACAACCGGCGCCGGACAAAAAAGCGGCGCCGTATATTGGACGTGCAAAAGATCGGTCGGATTCTTCCCCAGTTCCAGGCTCAATTCCAAGCCGAGCCGCACGAAAGGATTGCGCGAGACGTATGCGGCGGTGAAACTTTCCGGAATCCACGCCTTCGCCTCGCGCGCCGCGATGTAGGCGGTGAACTCGGCAGAGCGGTCCAGAGCCGCGTACTTGTGAATCAGGCTGCGGATATAGACTTCATTGCCCGTTACCCGCTGTCCGATTGTGTGCGCGTCTATACCTACTCGCAGGGGGGAAGACATACCACTTGCTCAGCAGGCCGTTTTCGACCACATCGCGGCAAACGACCGATCCAGGGTTTTCCAGGCGGACGGCCACGAACAATGCTCCTCGAATGTCGCCCGTCCATTGCGGCGCAGGCGTTCGGCGGCGCCGGGGTCCCTCAGCAATTCGAGAATCGTCTTGACCCACCCGGCAGGGCTGCGCACGATTTTCAAGTTTTCTCCGTCCCGCACAGGTAAGCCTTCGGCCCCGATCGGCGTGGAAACGACCGCGCATGACGCAGCCCACGCTTCTATGATTTTAACACGAGTGCCGCTGCCCGCCAGCAGAGGCACGACCGCTATCTGCGACTTCGCCAACTCTTCGACTGCATTTTTTATCGGCCCTGTAACGTGAATGTCGCGATCGTCGCGCGCCCAGACGCGAATGCGTCCCGCATTTCTGCCGATAATGCGCCAAGTCAGCGCCGGATGCCGCTCTTTGAGAAGCGGCCAGACCTCTTGCCGAAAGTAGTCGAGCCCTTGGACGTTGGGGTGGTACTCGAGATTGCCGGAGAACGCAATGGAATCTCCGTGCGGCGGTTCCTCATGCGGGCGGCGCGGGTCGCCGCAAAAGGGAATCGCGTTCGGATAGACGATCGTTTTCGCCTTGGGGCGCAACGCCAGAACCCGCGCCCGGTCGTCTTCGGAGGCGACCAGGATGCAGTCGAATCGAGGAAAGAGTTTGCGTTCGACCTCTTTTGCCAGCGTGCAAAAGCGCATATGGGACCAGCGCTCCGCGCGCGGCCCGGAAGCGGCGCAACTGCGGTGCAGTTCCGATTCCACGTTGTGCAAATCCAATACAACAGCGCGGCACCGCGGCCGCAACTCGTCGATGTAGCCGGCGCACCACAGGTGCTCGACGATGCCGATGTCCCAACGGCGGTTTGCCAGCAGGTCGCGCAGCCGCCGCCTGCTGCTTGCGCCGCCGAAACGGTCCATAAGCGGAAGCCTGCGCCGCAGGAGGCGAACGCCGTTGCGGACGACTTTCGCCGGCAGGGTTTTCGAGTGGCGCGGCAGGGCGATGCCAGCCGCCGAGGCGCACAGTCCGCCGGGCAGCGCCCGGCCGCAAGCAGCGGAGCCTTCTTCGTGAAACCCGATCAGATCGACCGCAGAGCGTCCGGCGAGGTAGTGCAGCAGGCTGCCGGTGCGCATCGGGCCGCCGCCCTGGAGGGGATAGGGGCATTCCGGGGCGAGCAGCAGCGAACGCTTGCCCTCGTTCACCATGCCTGAACCGCCTCCTGGTAGAGCTCGCGGGTCAAGCGGGCGGTTCGCCGCCAACTGAACTCGGCGGCGCGGGCGGCGCCGGCGGCGCGCAGGCGGGCGGCGAGACGATCATCCTCGGCCACCGACAAGACGGCCTCGCAGAGACGTTGCGCAGAATCGGCCGGCGCATGCACGGCGCAGCCGCCCGCAACCTCGACCAGCGCCGGGTCCCGGGACGCAATCACGGGTACGCCGAGGCTCATCGCCTCGATCATGGGCAGACCGAACCCCTCATACAGGCTAGGGTAAACGAGCGCCTGCGCCCCGGCGAGCCAGGCGGCCATTTCGGCATCGTTCGCCGGACGGACCTGCGTCAGCCCCGGCTCGTCGAACGACCCCGGCGGCACCTGCCCGATCAGAACCAGCCCCAGGTCGGGCCGCCGCCCGCGGGCGAGGCGCCACGCTTCCACCAGCACCGCGACGTTCTTGCGCGAGCCGTGGTCGCCGAGATGAGCCACATAGGGCTCCGTGCGCATGCGGCGCGGCTTGTCCGGTCGAAACGGCGCGACGCCGTGGGGAATGCTGCGAATTCTCGTCTTCGACAATCCGAAATAGTGCGCGGCCTCGCGGCGAATCGCCTCGGTCGGGGTGAGAATGCGCGCCGCCAAGGGCAACAGGTACGGCGTGCGGGCGCGGACGCGCTCAGAACCCTCGGGCCGCATAGCGCCCCGCCGCCAGGGAGAGAGATCGTGGAGCGTCAGGATCGCCGGAACCGCCGGGATATAGGGAACGGAAAAATCCGTTCCGTGGAACACGTCCGCCCGCAGGCGCAGCAGCGTCAGCGGCAGCCCCAGGCTCCACCATTTGGACCGAGCCGGCCGGGAACGCGGCGCAACGGCGAAGATGTTGCGCCGCGCCCGCATCCGCTCGGGCAACGCGGCCGGCCGATCGCCGACCAGAAAAATCTCGTCGCGCGGGTTTTCGCCGGCAAGCGCCAGCGCCAACTCGACGGTGTAGCGGCGAATGCCGCCGGCGGGCAGCAACAGCGGAGCGGCGTCGAGAGCAATGCGCACGGTAGAGGCTTGGCGCCGGGCGCCGGGGTCGCGTCACGACCGGCTTCTGTATTTGCGAAGCAACTCGTACATTATGATCCCGCCGGCCACGGCGACGTTCAGGGACTGCTTCATGCCCAGCATGGGGATGCGCACGAGGGCATCGCATTCGGCGGCCAACTCCGGGTGGGTTCCTTCCACCTCGTTGCCGAAAATCACGGTCAACGGAAAACTCGGATTCCACTCGAAAAGGTCTTGCGCATGAGCCGATGTTTCGACCGCGGCCAGTTGGTAGCCGCGGTCCTTGAGAGAGCGAACCGCCGCCAGGGGATCGCGGCGATGCTCCCACTCGACCTGACGCTCGGCGCCGAGCGCGGTCTTTGCAATGCCGGGATGCGGGGGGCATCCGGTATAGCCGGTGAGAACGAGCTTGGCGACGCCGGCGCCGTCGGCATTGCGGAAAAAAGCCCCTACGTTGTAGGCGCTGCGGACCCGGTCAAGCACGACGACCACGGGCAGCGGCGCGCTCATCGGGAATCCGCGCCGCCGCGGCGGAAGTCCTTCATATTGAGTTGCCAGCCGCCCCAGTAGGTATCCGGCTCGACGGTGAACGCCATATCGAGGCGCGCGCCGACGCCGATGCCGGCGCCCTGCTCGGCCATGCGCCAGCCGATCGTGCTGAAAGTATGCTCGTCGTGCTCGACTTGCAGCTTGAGATGGCGGTCTTTGATCACCTTGGGCTGCGCCTTGACGACCACGTTCGGAGCGGAGAATACCGGCGCGGGGTTTCCCCGGCCGTACGGTTGCAGTTGCCCGAGTTCCCCCATGGCGCGGTCGGTGATTTCCGCGAACGGCAGGTCGCCGTCGAGATTGAGCGACGGCACGAGGTCTTCGGCGCTGAGGACGTTCGCCGCGTGGTCGTTGAGCGCGGCGCGCAAGTCCGCCACGCGGTCGGTCTGAATCTTGCAGCCGGCGGCTTGCTTGTGGCCGCCGAAGCGTTCGAAGACTTGCGCGACCGAGGCGAGACCTTCGAGCATGTGAAATGCCGAGATGCTGCGCGCCGAACCCGTGGCCATGCCGCTCTGCGGATCGACGCTCAACACCAGGGTCGGACGATGGTAGCGTTCGGCGATTCGGCCGGCGACAATGCCGATCACGCCGGGATGCCAACCCTCGCCGGCAACGACGATGAATGAAAGCGTATCGGTCGCAGGGAGGGGCCCGATGCGCTCGATGATTTCAGCCTCCGTCTCGCTCTCGGCGAGCCGGCGCCGGTTGTTCAACTCGTCGAGCCGCTGCGCGATGTCTTCGGCCTCCCTTTCGTCGCGGGTGGTCAGCAGCGTGACGATATCTTTGGCATGGTCCATGCGGCCCGCGGCATTGATGCGCGGCGCGATGCGAAAGCCGACGTCGCCGGCGGTGATCTCCGCCTTGTCCCGCAAGCCGGCGACGCCGAGCAAGGCTTTCAATCCCGGCGTCGCCGGCCGGCGCAGACCGGCGAGGCCGACCCGCGCGAAAACGCGGTTCTCGCCCAGCAGGGGGACCATGTCGGCGATCGTTCCGATGGCGACGATCTTCAGCATCGAAGCGAGAATCCTGCTTCGTTTCGAAGCTTCCCAGCCCGATTCGGCCAGCAATGCCTGGATCAGCTTGAAGGCGACGCCGGCGCCGCAAAGGCGCTTGTCCGGGTAGGCGCAGCCGGGTTGGTTGGGATTGAGCACCGCCAGCGCTCGGGGAATCTCTTCTTCCGGCAGGTGGTGATCGGTAACGATCGTGTCGATTCCGAGCTCGCGGGCGCGGCTCACGACCTCGCTTTCGCGAATGCCGGTATCGACGCTGATCAACAGCCGCACGTTATCGCGCGCAGCATCCTCGACAACCTCGGAACGCATCCCGTAGCCCTCTCGAATGCGGTGCGGAACATGAAAGGCCGCGACGCCCCCCAGCAGTTCGATGGCCGTCTTCAACAGGACGATGCCGGTCGTTCCGTCAACGTCGTAGTCGCCGTAAACGAGGATGCGCTCGCGATTCGCAACCGCGCCGCGGATGCGCTCCACGGCGGCGCGCATGCCCGACATGCGGAACGGATCGTGCAGCGCCGAAAGGCTGGGCTGCAGGAAGCCGGAGACGTCTTCGACGCCGCGCTGGGCAAGCAGCCGAGCCAGCAGGGGGGAAACGCGGTAGTCCGAACGGATCCTCTCGGCGGCGGCGGATTCATGCTGCCGATAGACCCAGCGCTTCATAACTCGGTCTGCACGAGCACGCTGCCGCCGGCATCGAGATCGCGCGCCGCGGGAGTCACGATGGTGCGCTTGGCGATATAGATTTTCGCGCCCCCGGCAAGCGCCTTGCGCACGTCGCTCTCGCAAACGAACCGGACGGGGCGGATCGCCGGCGCCGGGGGCGGAGGCGAAACCGGTTCCGCGGCGGCTCGCTGCGCAGCCGCGCGAGGGGGAGTCTTCCTGCCTGTCAGAAAACGGTCCACGACAGAAACGGCGGGCGAGGGGTCCGCCGCGGGCGGCGGCGCAACCCGCGGCGACAGCCCGCGGTTGGTCAAATACTCGTCCACGCGGGCGGCGACTCCCGCCGGGCTTGCCGCCGGCGCCGCGGACGCGGGGCCGCCCGCGCCCGGCGACTCTCCGGCAAAGTACCTCTCGGCTTCGGGACTGATGAACGCTTCCTCGGCAGAGCGGATGTGCCGGGCGATGCGTTTCACTTGCAACAAATGCATCGGCCCCACGTTGTCGCCGGTCGAGTTGCCGGCGGCCGCGCCGCAGCCCAGCGTCATCGCCGGGAAGACGCCGGTCGTAATGCCCGTCGAGCCTTGCGGCGCCGAAGTGTTCACCAACACGCGGAACGCCGGCGCGCGGCGGCCGTACTCCATGATGTTCGCTTCGTCCTCGGAGTGGATGACGCAGGTGTGTCCGCGCCCGCCGAAGTTCAAGACTTGCACGCAGGCATCGACCGCCTCGTCGAACGTCTTGACGAAGTAAACCGAGAGCACCGGCGACAGCTTCTCCGCTGACAACGGGTAATCGCGGCCGACGCCGCCGATCTCGACGACCAGAATGCGCGTCTGGTCCGCTACCGAAAACCCGGCCAGCGAGGCAATTTTTTGCGGAGACCGGCCGACGCAATCGGGGTTGATGCCGAAGTCCTTGGTGAGCAGCAGCTTTTCCAACCGGGCCGTTTCGTCGTCGTTGCAGCGATGCGCGCCGTTGGCGGCGAGCGCGGCCCAGACCCGCTCGCGATGCCGCTCGCCGACTACGATCGTCTGCTCGCTCGAGCAAACGGTGCCGAAGTCGAACGATTTGCCGTCCACAACCAGTTCGACGGCCTTCTCGATATCCGCGGAATCGTCGATCAGCACGGCAACGTTGCCCGGCCCGACGCCGATGGCCGGCTTGCCGCTGGAATACGCCGCTCTGACGATGCCGGCCCCGCCGGTCGAAAGGATGACGCCCGTCCGCTTATGGCGCATCAACTCGTTCGTGCCTTGGATGGTGGCTTCGTTGACGCACTGCACGATGCCTTGCGGCGCGCCCGCGGCCTCGGCGGCTTCGGCCAGCACCCGCGCCGTCTCGCAAGTACACCTGCGGGCGCGCGGATGCGGACTGAGCACAATCGCATTCCCGGCCTTCAACGCGATCAGGCACTTGTAGAACGCTGTCGAGGTCGGATTCGTCGTCGGCAGAACCGCGGCGACAACGCCTACCGGCGCCGCGATTTCGGTGATGCCTTCCTGCGGCTTTTCGGCCAGCACCCCGATCGTTTTCAGCGGGGCGATCTTCTGGTGGAGCAGGTCGGAATTGAGCAAATTCTTGGCAATTTTGTCGCGGACATTGCCGTATCCGGTCTCCTCGACCGCCATGCGCGCCAAGCGCTCGGCGTTGGCGCGGGCCGCCGCCGCGACGCGGTCGACGATCGCGTCCACCTGTTCCTGGCTGTAGCCGGCGTATTGCAGAGACGCCCGGTAGGCCGCCTCGATTTTCGTGCGGACTTCCTGGACCGAGCGCAGATCGCTGTCTTCGAGCATCCGCCTTGACTACTTGGCGTTCGGTTTCGGAAGAATCGGCTCAACGTCGCCGTGCGGCGCCGGAATGACGTGAACGCTGATGAGCTCGCCCACCCGGCGGGCCGCCGCCGCGCCGGCGTCGGTGGCCGCTTTCACCGCGCCGACATCGCCGCGGCAGGTCACGGTAACGAACCCGGCGCCTATGTATTCCTTATCCTCAAGCGTCACGTTCGCGGTCTTGACCATCGCGTCGGCGGCCTCGATCGAGCCGATCAGGCCCTTTGTTTCGATCAGTCCCAAGGCTTGCATGAATCCATCCCCATGAAAGTCGAAGGTAGCACAGCGCGGGGGCGGGACTCAACAGGCGGAAACAGCGGCCGGCCCCGAAATCGAGAAACCGGCGGCGCCGAACCCGTTAAGATAACTCTCTTGTGACTCATTTTCCGGCCGTCGGCCGCATCCAACGTTTCGCTCCCGCGCTCGATGAACTGATTGCCCCCGGCGCCGCGGTCGAGCGCCTCGAAGTCGGCTTCGCTTGGTCGGAAGGCCCGGCCTGGGACGCCGCCGCCGGCCGGCTGCTGTTTTCCGACATCCCGCGCAACGCCATTATCCAATGGAGCGAATCCGCAGGCGCCCGCATCTGGATGCAGCCTTCCGGCTACACCGGCGTCGCCTACTACGGCAAGGAGCCCGGCTCGAACGGCCTGACATTCGATGCCCAAGGGCGTCTGCATGCCTGCGAGCACGGCGACCGGCGGGTCTCGCGGCTCGAACGCAACGGCGGCAAGAAGACGGTCGTGGACAGCTTCCGCGGAAAACGGCTCAACAGCCCGAACGACTTGGCGTTCCACTCCAACGGCAACCTTTATTTCACCGACCCGGCGTACGGCCTGCACCACCGCTACGAAGACCCCGACCGCGAGCTCCCATTCTGCGGCGTTTACCTCGCGCGTCCCGGCGAGCGCGAGCCCGTGCTGCTGACCGACGAGTTGCGCAACCCCAACGGCTTGGCCTTTACGCCGGACGAGAAGCATCTTTATGTCACGCAGTCCAATCCCGAGAGGGCGGTCGTGATGAAATACCCCGTCAACGGCGACGGCACGCTCGGCGCCGGCAAGGTTTTCCAAGATCTCACCGCGTATGCGCCGGAGATGCCCGGCCTGCCCGACGGCATGAAGGTCGACCGCCGCGGCAACGTGTTCTCCACCGGTCCGGGCGGCGTCTGGGTTTTCGACCCCAAAGGCGCAGCGCTCGGCCGGATCGAAACCGGCGGGCGGATCGCCAACCTGTGCTGGGGCAACGAGGGCTCGACGCTCTACCTGTGCTCCCACGACCGGCTGTGCCGCCTGCGCACGCTCACCGCCGGGCCGATACCGGGTGCGGCGCCGTAGCCCGGTTCAACGGCCCGAAGCCGCCGGTCTTGCCGCAACGGCCGCGATGAGGGCGCGGCAAAACGCCGGCAGGTCGTCGGGAATGCGCGAAGTCACGAGCGGGCCGTCAACGACCACTTGCTCGTCCACGTAGTCGGCGCCGGCGTGGATCACGTCGTCCTTGATCGAATGAAAGCACGTGGCGCGGCGGCCTCTGAGAACGTTCGCGGAGCAGAGCAGCCAGACGCCGTGACAGATCGCTCCAACGGGCTTGCCGCCGCTTACCGCTTGCGCAATCAGGTCGGCAAAGGCTTGCTTGCGGCGCATGTAGTCGGGCGCCCAGCCGCCGGGCGCCACCACGGCGTCGAAATCGTCGGCCGACACGTCTTCGACCGCGGCCGCCGCCTTGACCGGATAGCCGAGCTTGCTCTTGTATATCGCCCCGGCTTCCGAACCGACGGCGGTAACCTCTGCGCCGGCTTCGCGCAGCCGCAGAATGGGATACCAGACTTCAAGCTCCTGGTAATAGTTTTCAACCAGTACGGCGACCCGGCGCCCGCTCAACTCCATTGCGCTCATTCCGCCGCCGCGCCGGCCGGTTTCGATACGTATTTGTCGAGTATCTTGTAGAGCCCTTCGCTTTCGAAAACGCTCCTCTGCAGCGGGTTGTAGCCGTAGTCCTCGCGGATCGCGCCCTCTTGATCGATGACGAAAAAATGCGGCACGTCGAAAGTCGGATTGCCGGCGTCAATCTTGAGATACGAGGCCGACGCCTGGCCGCAGTCGAAGAGGATCGTGGTTGAAATTTGGTTCTTGATCAGATAGCCGCGAACCGCGTTCTGGTTGTCGGGAGGGTTCACGATCGACAGCGCCTTCAGCCGCGCGCCGTACTTCTTTTCCGCCGCGTCCAAAACCTTCGAAAACGCCGTGCAGTGCGGGCAGCCGACATTCATGATGTTGACGACGACGACGCGCCCGCGGTAATCGGCGAGGTCATGGTAGTTGAGTTGCAGATCGGGCAGTGCGAATCCCGGAGCGCGGCGGTTGGATAAGGAACCGGCGCCGAACGCTCCGGCGGAAAAACCCAGAAGCATTGCTACCGTAAGGAATAAGCGGCCTCTCATAAGGCTCACCATAACACAAGGGATTGCGAGTCTGCGCACGGCCGCGTTACTTCCGCCGACTGCTTGCTCGTTCCTCCTTTCCGAGGCATTTTCCATGACGCCAATCCATCGCTTCACCCTCTCGATTGCGGTTCTCGGCGCGGTCGGCTTGACGCCCGCCCGGTCCGCCGGGGACGCCGACGCCCTGGCCGCAGGCCGCCGCTCTTTCGAGGCGCGTTGCGGCGGCTGCCACGGCGGCGACGGCAAGGGCGGAGTGCGCGCTCCCGATATCGTGACGCCCGGGTTGGTCCCGCAGCGCAGCGCCGAAGAGATGGCCGAGTTGATTACCCGGGGCTTGCCCGATTTCGGGATGCCCGGCCTGCAAGTGCCCGAGCCGGAGTTGGCGGCGCTGATCGCGTTTTACCGGACGCAGACCGCGCCCGCCTACGAGGCGGTAGTCAGCGGCGACCCCGAGCAGGGCGCGGCGCTTTTCGAACGGCTCTGCGCGGGGTGCCACTTGCGCCGCGAAGGCATGCGCATGGCCGGTCCCGATCTGTCGGCGATCGGCGCGCAGAAAACTCTCAACGAGTTGCGTGAAGCGGTGGCGTCGCCCGCCGCCTCGACGGCGAAGGGGTACGCGGCGGTCGATGTCGAGTTGGCCGGCGGCGAGACCCTGCGCGGCTTCTCGCGGAACGCGAGCAACTACGACCTGCAGTTGCAGGGACTCGACGGCAAGCTGCGCCTGTTGCGCCGCGCGGAGTATCGAAGCGTCACTCCGGTGGGGAAATCGCTGATGCCGGAGATGGAGTTGGAGGAGTCGGAAATCGACGATCTGACCGCCTACCTGGCCAAGCTCGACGGCTCGCAGCCGAAAGCGGCCCAAAAAGAACTGCCCGGAGCGCTGAGCTTCAACCGCATCCTGGAGCCCGCCGCGGGCGAATGGCCGACGTACAACGGCGACATCCGCGGCAACCGCCACAGCCGCTTGCAGCAAATCCACACGGGGAATGCCGCGCAACTGGCGCCCGCCTGGATTTTCCCCATCGCCGCGCCGCGCGACCTGGAGATGACGCCCATCGTCGTCGAAGGCGTGATGTACGCCACCACCGCGAACAAGATTCACGCTCTCGACGCGGCGCGGGGCCGCGAAATCTGGACCTACCGGCGCCCGCGCGTTCCGGGCGTGATGGGCGATGCCGGACGCGGCGCGAACCGCGGCGTCGCGGTGCTGGGCGACAAGGTTTTTCTGGCCACCGACCATGCCCACCTGATCGCCGTCGATCGGCTCTCGGGGCGGTTGCTCTGGGATACCGAAATGGCCGACTACCGCCTGCACTACGGCGGAACCCTGGCGCCGTTGGTCGTCAAGGACAAGGTGATCGGCGGCGTCGGCGGCGGCGACGAGGGCATCCGCGGGTTTCTGGCCGCCTACGACGTCGAAACAGGCGAGGAAGCCTGGCGGTTCTGGACCGTTCCCCTGCCCGGCGAGCCCCTGGCCGAGACTTGGCAGGGCGGCGTGCTGCCCCGCGGCTGCGGAGCGACCTGGTTGACCGGCACGTACGACTCCGAGCTCGACACGTTGTATTGGCCGGTGGGCAACCCGTGCCCCGACATGAACGGCGACGACCGCATCGGCGACAACCTCTACACCGACTCGATGCTGGCGCTCGACCCGGATAGCGGGGAGTTGAAATGGCATTACCAGTACACGCCGCACGACGAGTTCGATTGGGACGCCAATCAAACTCCGCTGCTGCTCGACGTCGAATGGCGGGGGAAACCCCGCAAGGTGTTGGCCCACGCCAACCGCAACGGGTATTTCTACGTGCTCGACCGCATTACCGGCGAGCTTTTGCGGGCCAAGGCATTCGTCGAAAAGCTGACCTGGTCGAGCGGCATCGGCGGCGACGGGCGCCCCGTGCTGATCCCGGGCAAGCGGCCCACGCCGGCGGGAAACATCGTCTGTCCGGGCCTTGCCGGCGCAACCAATTGGATGGCGCCGGCCTACCACCCCGGAACCGGCCTGTTCTACGTGCAGGCGACCGAAGGCTGCCAGATTTTCACCAAGCGCGAAGAGGCTTGGCAGCGCGGCAAGCAATACTTCGGCGGCACGGCGAAGAACGTTCCCGGCGAGCCGCCCCGGAAATACCTGCGCGCGCTCGACCTGGCGACCGGGGACGTTCGCTGGGAGATCGAGCAGATCGGCGGACGCGGCACCTGGAGCGGCGTGCTGACCACGGACGGCGGCCTGGTTTTCTACGGCGACGACAGCGGCGCTTTCGCCGCCGTGCGGGCAACGGACGGCGAGCCGCTGTGGAGCTTCCAGCTCAACGTTCAGTTCCGCGCGTCGCCCATGACCTACAGCATCGACGGACGCCAATACGTGGCGGTCGCCGCCGGCCGCAATGTAGTGGCTTTCGCGCTGCCGTAACACCCCCGCTTTCATCCATTCCGCACCGCCGGGTTCGCCGTGCGGCTATCGTCACCGAGACGGACTGCCGGGGCGCTCGCCGACGACGTTCCGAATCGGCGGCCGGGACGCAATACGCCGTGCGCATGCCGGTGGAGACATAAGTACCATGATAAAGATGAGTCCGATGGGGGCTATCCTCAGCGAGGCCGCGGAGATCTGGAACGGCATGCGTCTTCGGTTGGCGGGCCGGCGGCGGCGCAAGACCCTTGGAATCAGTCGGCTTTCCCCGGTTTCGCTGCTGCTGTTTGCGCTGGGCGCCGGACCCGCATGTACCGACAGGGCAAGTAATGCAGACCGGGTTGACCAACCAACCCACGACACACAGGTGATCGAGACGCATCTCTACGATCTCGAAGTAGAGACCTTCCCGCTGGAACCGTTCGTCGGGACCGGCGGCGCGATCGAAGCCTACGGCGCCGGTCTGCTCGTCGCCACCCCGAAAGGCCGACTCGCCCGGGTGACGCTGAAAGGCGCCGTAGAGTATCTTGCCGGCAGCGTCCCGATGAGCGCGGCAGGGGTCGAACCGCCGGCGGGCGATCAGTCCCGCGTTGGCGACATCCTGCTCAAGGAACGCTCGCCCGGAGTGGCGGAACTGTTTGTCACGCATCACTATTTCACCGGCGAATGCACTTTGTTCCGCGTGTCGTCCACCATGCTTCTTCGAGAGGGCCCGCTGGTGAAGACATCGGGATCGTGGAAGACGATCTTCGACGCCCGGCCCTGCCTGCGGATGACTTCCGGTTGGGGCCAGGCCGGCGGAAAGATGTTGATGGATGGCCCGGACCACCTGTTGGCGATCTTCGGCAACCACGCGAAGAACGACAGCCGGCACGATCCGGACGCACACTGGGGTTCGCTCGTTCGCATCGAGATCGGAACCGGGGCGGCCGAAACACTGACTCGCGGCCACTACAGCCCGCAGGGGCTTGCGCGCGACCGCGCGGGGAACCTATGGGCCACGGAGCACGGCCCCAGAGGAGGCGATGAACTGAATCTGCTGGAATCCGGCAAGCATTATGGGTTCCCCCATACCAGTTACGGAACGGGCTATTACGGTGTGGGCGAATATGGAAACCACGGCCGGCACGACGACGGCTTTCAGGCGCCCGCGTTCGCCTGGGCGCCGTCTATCGACATCTCCGGCATGGTCGTGAACGATGAACAGGCGTTCCCCGCCTGGGGAGACGATCTCCTGATCGTCTCCCTGCGCGGAACGAAATACACCCAAGCGGTCTTGTCCGGCAAATCCCTGTTTCGGGTCCGCCGCAGCGGCGCGCAAATCCGGTATGTCGAGAGGATCCGGCTCGGAGGGGACGATATCCGGGACATAACGCATTCACCGGACGGCCGCTTGGCCCTGTTGCTCAATGACGGCCGTATCCGATTCCTGCGCCGCGGTGACGCCGCCCCCATGCCGGCCATGTGCCGCACGGCGCGTCTGTTCGATGCGCATTGCAGCCGGTGCCACAATCGGCAAGAGGAGATTCACGGCCGCGGACCTCATCTCGTCGGCGTCATCGGAAGGCGCGCGGGCGCAGTGGATGGCTATGACGGTTTCTCGGAAGCGATGCGGTCACTGAACCGGAACTGGAGCACGAGCGATATTGAGCGTTTCCTCCTTGATCCGCAACGGTTCGCGCCGGGCACGAAGATGTGGCAGTTGGACCTCCATGACGGAGAAGCCGAGCAGATATCCAAGCTCCTGGGCAGCCATGGGCCGGCCGTCATCGAAGATCTCGCTGTCGGGCCGGACGCGCTCCTTGACGATGGCCGCCGGCGGAACGTGAGCCTCAAAAGAAGGGGGCTTACGCCCAGGGTTAAGTACTTCGTGCAACTCCGCGTTGTTGATGACGTGACGGGGAACGTGACGATGAGCGAGCCGGTGGTGGCGACCGCGGACGACTACGGCAGCATCGAGGTTCGCTGGCGCACAGACAACTGCACTGAGCAGTGGGCCTTCCGTCTGAAACACGTGACGATCGAGCCTGAGTGGCGCCCTTGGCGCGGGTTCATTCCGACCTCCAACTGAGGCGCGGCTCGCGCTAGCGGCGGCCGGCCGGCTTTCCCGTCTTGCGGAAGACCAGATAGGCGTTCATGAATGTGTTCAGGTCGCCGTCGAGCACGCGGTCGACATCGCCGGCTTCGAGGCGGCTGCGCAGATCTTTGACGAGGCGGTACGGAGCCAGCACGTAGTTGCGGATCTGACTGCCGAAATCGATCGCCGATTTCGAGGATTCGAGTTTGTCCGCCTCGGCCTGCTTCTTGCGCATCTCGTGGTCGTAGAGCCGCGATTTCAGTATCTTCATCGCCGTGGCCTTGTTTTTGTGCTGCGAACGCTCGTTCTGGCATTGCACGACGATGTTGGTCGGCAGATGGGTGATGCGCACCGCCGAGTCGGTCATGTTGACGTGCTGACCGCCGGCGCCTCCCGCGCGGTAGGTGTCGACGCGCAGATCGTCGGGCTTGATGTCGATCGTAATTTCGTCGTCGATCTCGGGATAGACGAAGACCGACGCGAACGAGGTGTGGCGGCGGGCGTTCGAATCGAATGGGGAAATGCGCACGAGCCGATGCACTCCGATTTCCGATTGCAGCAGGCCGTATGCGTTTTCGCCCTTGACCGTGAAGGCCGCCGACTTGATGCCGGCCTCCTCGCCGGGCTGCGCGTCGCTGACTTCGGCTTTGAAGTCGTTCCGCTCGGCCCAGCGCAGGTACATGCGCAACAGCATCCCGGCCCAGTCCTGCGATTCGACGCCTCCCGCGCCCGGATGCAGGACGACGATGGCATTGCGGCGGTCGTTTTCTCCGCCGAGCAGCGACGCCGTCTCGATGGCGTCCAGACGGTCTTTGAGCGCTTGTATTTCGGCGACGATCTCTTCTTCGACGGACTCGCCTTCAGCGGCGAGCTCGAAGAACGCCTCCAGGTCGGAAACCGTGCCCGCAAGCTCTTCATCGGCCTCGACGGTCTCGGTCAGACGCTTGCGCTCGCGCAGGACAGCCTCGCTGCGGGCGCGGTCATTCCAGAAGCCGGGAGCGGCGATTTCCCGCTCGATCTTCTTTAATTGCTCTTTGCTCGCCGGGACGTCAAAGATACCCCCGGACCTGTCGGGCCCGGCCGCGGACGGATTGGAATTCGCGCTGGAGTTCGTCGATCGTCATCTTCCTTCGATTATCGCAAGCGGCGGACGGCGGACGCGGCTACCGCCGCGGCGGCGGACGCGAGCGTCAGCCACCAGAACCACTCGCCCCAGCGCACATAGCCCGTGAGGCCGGTTTCGTAATCGAAACCGACGGTCAGAACGCCCTGCTCGTACGACGGCAGCCGCGCGCGCAAGCGCCCGGCGGGGTCGATCGCGGTGGTGACGCCGTTGTTGGTGGCGCGCAGAATCCAGCGGCCGTTTTCGATGGCCCGCATACGCGCGATCAGCAGATGCTGGCCGCGGGCGGCGCTGCGGCCGTACCAACCGTCATTGGAAATGTTGACCAGCGCCTGCGCCCCGGCGGCCGTGAATTTTCTGATCGCCGCGGCAAAAACGGATTCGTAGCAGATGAACGTGCCCACCCCATGACCGTTGACCGCAGCGACGACGACCTCGGTTCCCGGCTGAAACATGCCCGCCTGCATGGTGATCTTCTCGACAAAGTAATGGAACGGCCAAGGCACGAACTCGCCGAACGGCACCAAGTGGATTTTCGAGTAGTGCGCCAACAACTCGCCGCCGGGAGAAAGCACGACGCTGCTGTTCTGCGGGCGGCGCCGGTCGCCCTCCTGGAAGTTGATCGTGTTGAATATGAAGTGCGCATCGGCCTCGCGGGCGACGCGCTGCATAAACGATCGGGAGCCGGGATCGTCGAAGTAGAACGCCGCTACGGGGTACTCGGGCCAGATCAGGAGCGTGGGTTTTTCATCGCTTGCATAGTTCGTCGAGAGCTCGAGCATGCGGGCCAGATGCTCTGTGCCGCGGCGGGCGCTCCACCTGCCGGACTTCAACTCGTCCGGGTGAACGGCGGGCTGCGTCAGGCGGGCTTTTTCGGCGCCGGGGCCGGGCTCGGGCAGCGCCGGGAGGAAGGCCGACAACAGCAGCGGCGCGAGAACGGCGAGCGGTTGGAAGCGGCGCCGCATGACGGCGATCGCGACGGCCGCGTTCACCGCAGCGAAGACGAACGAGGGGCCGTAAACTCCGGTCCAGGGGGCGAGCCGCGCGATTTGCGGGAGCGCGAAGTCGGGGGCGGCGTTGCCGAGTTGGGTCCAGGTGAAGCCGAGATATTGGTGGCTGCCCTCGAGCGCCGTCCACAGCGCGGCGATCGCCGGAACCGCCCAAGGGCGTCCGAGCAGCGGTCCGGCGAGAGCCGCGAATGCCGCCGAGTGCAGTCCCTTGACGGCGGCGAACGCGGCGTAAAGCGCCGCGGCCGCCGGCGCGGCGATGCCGGCGTAGTCGCGCATCACCGGAAACACCCAATAGCAGGCGCCGCCCCAGAAAACGACTCCCGACAGCCAGCCGAGCAGCAAGCGGCGGCGCGGCGGCGCGCGGTCGACCGCCGCCAAAAGGGGCGCGAGGCAGACCGGCGCGAGCCACGACAGCGACGCCCGGGGGAAAACGAGGACTTGCAGCAGTCCCGCGAGCAGCGCTCCGGCGATGGGCAGGGCGCGGCGCGGCGCCGGGTCGGGGTTCATGCCTGCCCGGCGGCCCGTTCTTCCACGATGTCGGCCATGTAGGAGCTGCGCACGAACGGGCCGCTGAAGACGGCGCGGAAACCGGCCGCTTCGCCGTATTCGCGGTAGCGCTCGAACGCCTCCGGGCGAATGAAGTCTTCCACCGGCAAGCGGTTGCGCCGCGGCTGCAGATACTGGCCGATCGTGGCGATGTCGGCGCCGGCCCCGCGCAGGTCGTCGAGCAGGCGCCGCACCTCGTCCTCGGTTTCGCCCAAGCCGACCATCAGGCCGGATTTCGTCAGCTTTTGCGGCGAGTGCCGTTTGGCGAACCGCAGGACTGCGAGCGAACGGGCGTAATCGGCCTGCGGGCGCACGCGGCGGTAAAGCCGCGCGACGGTTTCCATGTTGTGATTGAAAACGTCGGGCGCGGCGTCGAGCAGGCGGGCCGCGGCCCGCAGGTCGCCGCAGAAATCGGGAGCAAGAACTTCGACCTGAGCCGCGGGCAGCGCGTGCTTGACCGCGCGCACCGTCGCTGCGAAGTGCGTGGAGCCGCCGTCGGGCAGGTCGTCGCGGTTGACGCTGGTGATCACGACGTAGCGCAGCCCCATGCGCGCGGCCATCGCGGCGACTTGCCGCGGTTCGCCGCGGTCGAGAGTTTCTCCCCGGCCCTGCGGCACGGCGCAGAAACCGCACGTCCGCGTGCAGCTATTGCCCAGGATCATGAATGTCGCGGACCGGCGGCCGAAGCATTCGTGAATGTTCGGGCAGCGCGCGGATTCGCAGACGGTGCGCAGGCCGCGCGCGCGCAACTCGACTTTCAACTCGTGCAGCCGCTGAAAGTCGGTCGTGGGCTTGCGCAGCCACGCGGGCAGACGCGGCGCGGGCCGTCGGGCGATGCGCACCAACTGCATGGCTGCAACCAACAGGTTAGCGCGGCGGCCTTGCTATCCGCCATGCGCTCGCCACCGGCCGCGCAAGCGGCCTACACTATCCACTATGGGGGTTGTGCTTTCACGAGCGGAACTTGTCGCTCTGCGGCGGCGGTGGCGCAGCGAAGGGGCCGCGGTTGTCTTCACCAACGGTTGCTTCGATCTGCTGCACCCCGGCCACGTGCGGCTGCTCGAACGGGCCGGCGCGCACGGCGACAAGTTGATCGCGGCGGTCAACAGCGACGCCGGCGTGCGCCGGTTGAAAGGGCCGGGGCGCCCGGTTTTGCCCGAGGCGGAGCGCGCGGCAACGTTGGCGGCGCTGGCGGCTGTCGATGCCGTGACCGTTTTCGACGAAGAAACGCCCTGCGCGCTGCTCGAAGTTCTGCTGCCGGACGTTCTGGTCAAAGGCGCCGACTGGTCGCACTGGATCGCCGGGCGCGAGATCGTAGAGGCGGCGGGCGGCCGAGTGTTTCCGATTCCGGTCGAGACCGGATATTCGACGACCGATGTCGTCAAGAATATCCTTGAAATCCATTCGGTTTGATACATCCGGCGCTGCGAGATTTTTTCGACCGCCTGGCGCGGCACCCGGCGTTCGTCGAGTTGCTGGCCGCCGTTCGCGGGGCGCAGCCCGGCAAGGTCAACCTGTCCGGGCTGACGGCGGCGGCGCAAGCCATTTACATCGTATTGCTGCAAAAGCAGACCGACCGTCCCGTGGTTCTGCTCGTCGATACGAACAGCGCGGCGGAGACGCTGCACGAGACCGTCTCGGCGCTGTTCGAGCAGTTGCCAAGCTCCTCCGGGCGCGGGGCGCCTTGCGTCCTGCCGGCTCATGACGTGACGCCTTTCGACGGCCTTTCGCCGCACGCCGAAATCGGCGAGAAACGCGGCATCGCCCTCTGGCGCATGGCCGAAGGAACGGCCTCGATCGTGATCGCCCCCATAGCAGCGGCGCTGCTGAAGACGGCGCCGGGCGATTTCTACAAACATCTGACCTGGCAGATCGAGGTCGGCGACGAGTTTTTTTTGGAAGACCTGGAAAGCGGCCTGATTTCGGCAGGCTACGCGCGGCAGGAACCGGTCGAGATGGTCGGACAGTTTTCGGTGCGCGGCGGGATTCTCGACGTCTTCTCGCCCGAGGCTCCGTACCCGGTGCGCATCGAATTGTTCGGCGACCGGGTGGAGTCAATTCGCGAGTTCGCTCCGGAAACGCAGAGGTCCCTGCGTAGTCCGGACGAGGCGCTGTTGCTGCCTCTGAGCGACTATCCCGCGGCGGCCGGCGAGAACGGCCCGGCGGCGGGCTGGGAGTTTTCCGCCGCGTCCGGCAAAGCCCGCGCGCATTGCCTGCTCGACATGCTTTCCGGCGCGATCCTGATTTGGAACGAGCCGGACGCGCTGCGGCAGGAAGCCGAAAAACTTTGGGAACGGCTGGAGCAGGCGGCCGCGCGCGCCGCGGGCGAGGCAAGCGCCTACTACCTGGGGTTCGACCGGCTGCGTTCGGCCGCCGAGCGCTGCGATCAGGTGATTCTCGACCGGCTGGGCATCGATCCCTGGGAAATCGGCGGCGAGGACGGATCGCTGCGCATCCGCAGCCAGGCGGCGCCGCGGTTCCAAAGCAACGTTGCGCACTGCATGCGGGAGTTGAAGGCCCGCGTCAGCGAAGGATCGCGGGCGCTCGTGACGGCGGGATCGCTGGGCGACCTGGAGCGGCTGGCGGATATTTTCAACGAGTTCGGCATCCCTTATCAGTTGGGCCTGCAGGAGCGGCCGCGGGGCATGAGCCCTTATCTCGAAGAGCGCTCGTATCTGGCGGGGCCGGTTGCCGCGGTCGTCCTGATTCAGGCGGCGGTCGCCGAAGGGTGCGTGCTGCCGGATTCGCAAGCGGCGGTTTACGGCGCCGAAGACATTTTCGGCCGCTCGGAGCTGGTCGCCAAGCCGCGCCGTCAGGCGGGCGCCGCGGCGGTGTTTCTCTCAGACCTGGAAGACCTCAAGGAAGGCGACTACGTGGTGCATAGCCGGCACGGCATCGGCCGCTTTCTGGGCTTGAGGCGGATCGAGCATTCCGGGCGGGCGGACGATTTCATGCTGCTCGAATACGCGGAGTCGTCGAAGCTCTATGTCCCCCTTTCACGGCTCGATCTGGTGCAGAAATACCACGGCTCGGGAGGGCCGAAACCCCAACTCGACCGGCTGGGCGGCCGCACCTGGGAAAAGACCAAAAGCCGGGTCAAGGCGCGGCTGCGCGACATGGCCGAGGAACTGCTGAAGCTCTACGCCCGGCGCAAGCTGACCAAAGGATTCGTGTTTTCGCCCGACAGCAATTGGCAGCGGGAGTTCGAGGACGCCTTCCCCTACAAGCCGACCCGAGATCAGGCCGCCGCCGCGCGCGACGTCAAACGCGACATGGAGTCGGAGCAGGCGATGGACCGGCTGATCTGCGGCGACGTCGGGTTCGGCAAGACCGAAGTGGCCATGCGCGCGGCGTTCAAGGCGTTGGGCGACGACAAACAGGTCGCGGTGCTGACGCCGACGACGGTGCTTAGCTTTCAACACTACGAAACTTTCCGGCAGCGGTTCGCGGCGTTTCCGATCGAGATCGAGATGTTGAACCGCTTTCGCCGTCCCAAAGAGCAGAAGGCGATCGTCGAGCGCGTGCAGGCGGGCAAGATCGACATCCTGATCGGCACGCACCGCATCCTTTCGAAAGATGTCGCGTTCAGCGACCTGGGCCTGCTGATCGTCGATGAAGAGCAGCGCTTCGGCGTGCGCCATAAAGAGCGGCTGAAGCATATCCGCAAGAACGTCGACGTGTTGACGCTGACCGCGACGCCGATTCCGCGCACGCTGCATATGTCGCTGGCGGGGCTGCGGGACATTTCGATCATTCAGACGCCGCCGAAAGACCGCTTGGCCATTCAGACGGTGGTGGCGCCGTATTCCGACCGCGTCGTACACGCGGCGATTCGCCGGGAGACGGCGCGCGGCGGCCAGGTTTACTACATTCACAACCGCGTCGAGTCGATTTACGCGACGGCTTCGGCGCTGCAGGAAGCATTGCCGGAGGCGCGCATAGCCGTCGGCCACGGGCAAATGGGCGAGAAAGAACTGGAGCGGTCGATGCTCGGCTTCATGCAGCACGAGTTCGACGTGCTGGTGGCGACGACGATCGTGGAGAACGGCCTCGATATTCCGGCGGCGAATACGATCGTCGTCGAACGCAGCGATCTGTACGGATTGTCGGCGTTGTACCAACTCCGTGGGCGGGTGGGGCGCTCGAACCGGCGGGCCTACGCGTACTTGCTGGTTCCGCCCAACCGGGAGTTGACCGAGATCGCGCGCAAGCGGCTCGCCACGCTGAAAGAATTCAGCGATCTCGGCTCCGGGTTCAAGGTCGCCGCGCTCGACCTGGAGTTGCGCGGCGCGGGCAATTTGCTGGGCGGAGAGCAGAGCGGACAGATCGCGGCGATAGGGTTCGAGACGTACATGCAACTGCTCGACGAGGAAGTCAAGAAGCTCAAGGGAGAGAAAGTCGAAGCGCCCGTCCGCGCCAACCTCAAGCTGCAATTGGACGTGCATATTCCGACGGACTATATCGCGGACGAAACGCAGCGGCTGCAGGCATACAAGCGTCTGGCGGAGGTCGGCGGCGAGGAAGAGCGCGACGCGGCGGCAAGCGAGTTGAAAGACCGTTACGGACCGTTGCCGGCGGCGGTGCGCAACCTGCTCGACTATTCGCTGCTAAAAAGCCGGGCGGAAGCGCTGCGCATCGCTTCGATCGAACGGCAGGCGAATCGGCTGACGATGCGCTTCCGCGAGGATTCGAAGATCGACCCGCGCAGCCTGATGCGCTTCGTCGCGGCGAAGAAAGGGACGAGCTTCTCGCCGGACGGGCGGTTCGAGTGGACGGGCTTCGACTACAACGAAGTCGAGACGCTGGAGCGCGTCAAGGGCTTGCTGAAGCGGCTGGCGGCATAGCCGCTCGCGCGCCCGGGGCCGTCTCAGGCGGGGCGGCTGCGGCCTTCCCGCTTGTACTTCTCCAGCAAGGTCTTCAGCTTCTCGACGATGTCGGGATGCTCGTTGTAAACATTGTTGTCTTCGTGGCGGTCGGCTTCGAGGTCGTAGAGTTGGCCCGGCGGGTCGCCGGGTTGGGGGCCGTCCCATTGCGTGGCGCCGGCGCCCGAGGCGCCCGGGCCCCGGCCGTCGATGAGCTTCCATTTGCCCTGGCGAATGGCGAAGGTACCGTCGACCGAATGATGCACGGTGGCTTCGCGGAGCGGGCCGTCGTCCTCGCCGAGCAGGGCCGGGAGCATGCTCACGCTGTCTTCGGCGGCGTTTGCCGGCAGAGCGATATCCAGGATGTCGGCGGCGGTGGCCGTCAGATCGGTCAGGCAGAGGGTTTGATCGCTCGTCGAGCCGGCCGCTACCCGCGCGGGCCAGCGCGCGATGAAGGGTTCGCGGTGGCCGCCTTCCCAGGCGTCGCGCTTCTTGCCCCGCTGGCTGGGGTGGTTGGCGTGATGATCGAACTCGGCGATGTGGCCGGGGTCCCATTCGGCGCCGTTGTCGCTGGAAACGATGAAGAGCGTGTTCTCGGCGATGCCCTTGCGCTCGAGAGCGTCCATGATCTTGCCGACCTGAGCGTCCACCTGCACTACGAAGTCGCCGTATTTGCCCGCTTGGCTCTTGCCCACGAATTCTTCGGTCGGAACCCACGGCCAATGCGGGGCGGGCAACGGGTAATAGAGGAAAAACGGCCGGTCGGGCGAGTTGACGGCGCGGTCGTCGATGTATTGCACGGCGTGCTCGGTGAGATTGGGCAGAACTTCGAAGAAGTCGAACCCTTCCGCGGCCTCTCCGGGGCGCCAGAACACGGGGCCGTCGCTGCGTCCGGGCTCGTGCGCGGTGGCCGGTTTCACGCAGCGGTTGTTTTCGAGATAGACGTACGGCGCCATATCGAGCGAGGCCGGAATGATGTACGAATAGTCGAAGCCCTGCGTTGCCGGCCCGTTCGTGACCGGCTTGGCGTAGTCGATTTCGAGTCCTTCGGGTTTCGAAAAATCGTCTGCGCCCTGAAAAGCGTTCGCCGTGTTGGCCTCGACCCAGCTATCCGGCTCAGTGACGGCGACCCAGTCGAGGCCGAGATGCCATTTGCCCACCACGCCGGTGTGATAGCCGTTATCGCGGAGCATTTCCGCGATAGTCATGCGCTCGGGCTCGATCAACGCTTTCGAATAACCGGAGAGCACGCCCTGCTTGAGACGCGAGCGCCAGGCATAGCGGCCGGTAACCACGCCGTACCGGGTCGGGGTGCAGACGGCGGAACCCGAGTGCGCATCGGTGAAACGCATGCCTTGGGCGGCGAGGCGGTCCATGTTGGGCGTCGGGATTTTGGATGCGCTGTTGTAACAGCCGAGATCGCCGTAGCCCATGTCGTCGGCCATCAGAAAGATAATGTTGGGTTTCTCGGCGGGAACGGACTCGGGAGGAGCCGCGGCGCAGCCGTAGGCGGCGAAGCCGGCGGCGCCGGCGGCGAATTGCTTAAGGAAGTCTCGACGGTTGGCGGCGGCAGTCATGGCGTATCGGCCCGATTGTAGCTCACCCGCCGCTTGCGGAGCGGCGGCTTCGCCGCTTCAGCGGGCGCCCCCGGCCAACAATATGTTGCGCTTGCACTTGACCGCTGCTGTTTTAACCCCTAGAATCTAAACTGTATCGGTAGCTGCGGGCAGCGTCCTTGCCGTTGCGCCCGAAGAGAAACGCTGAAGCTTGGAGTTACGTAGTAAGAATCGGAGGGGTCGCATGCATCGCAATCGAAGGTTTCGTCGAACGGCGCGGTGTCTCGCCGCTTTTATTCTGCCGGCCCTGCTCGCGCCGTTGGCTGCGCAGCAAGAGCCGAAGAAGCTCTCGGCAAAAGAAGAGAGGCGCCGGCTGAATCAACTTCGCAAGGAGTTGCGCGGGCCGTTCAAGCGCTGGCTCGACGAAGACGTCAAATACATCATCACCGGCGAAGAGCGGAAGGCGTTCATTCAAATGAGCACCGACGACGAGCGCGAGAACTTCATCGAGCAGTTCTGGCTGCGCCGCGACCCGACGCCCGACTCGATGGAAAACGAGTACAAGGAAGAGCACTACCGCCGCATCGCCTACACCAACGAACGGTACGCTTCCGGCATCCCCGGCTGGAGAACCGACCGCGGCCGCATTTACATTGCCTACGGTCCGCCGGACGAGATCGAGTCGCACCCGTCGGGCGGGCAATATCAACGCCCCTATGACGAGGGCGGCGGGTTCACCTCGACTTATCCGTTCGAGATTTGGCGCTACCGCTGGATCGAAGGCATCGGCAGCGACATCCTGCTGGAGTTCGTCGACCCGACGATGACCGGCGAATACCGCTTGACGATGGACCCTTCGGAAAAGGACGCCCTGCTCTTCGTGCCGGGCGCCGGTCTGACCTTGTCGGAGCAAATGGGGCTCACCACCAAAGCCGACCGTTTCCGGCGCACCGACGGCACCCGCATGGGCACGCCGATCGGCGGGGCGCAGTCGATTCGTTACAACCAATTCGAACGGCTGCAGCTTTACGCCAATATCTTCAAGCCGCCGGCCGTCAAGTTCAAAGACCTGGAAGCGATCATCAATTCGACGATCGAATACAACACCCTGCCGTTCGACGTGGATATCCACTTCGTGCGCGTGACCAACAGTGCGGTTCTGACGGGCATCACCGTGATGCTCAAAAACAAGGACCTGGTTTTCAAGGAAGAAGACGGCCTGCACAAGGCGGTCGCCAATATCTTCGGGCGGCTGACGACGATGACGCGGCGCGTCCACACGACGTTCGAAGATACGGTGAGCGTGCAAACCACCGCCGAGCGCTTGCAGCAAGAGGGCGACCGCGCTTCGATCTACAACAAATCGGAGCCTTTGGCGCCGGGCATGTACCGGCTGGAGCTGGTGGTCAAGGATCTGGTCGGCGAGACGATGGGCACGTACCGCACGGCGGTCCGCGTGCCCGAATACGACGACGAGGCGCTGGCGGCGAGCTCGCTGATCTTGGCCGACAAGATCGAGCGCGTTCCGGTGCGTTCGCTGGGCGCGGGGCAGTTCGTGATCGGCAGCTCGAAAGTCCGCCCGCGGCTCAACGACGAGTTCAAGCGCAACGAAAAAATGGGCATCTACATGCAGGTTTACAACTTCGGCCAAAATGAAGAAACGCAAAAGCCGCAGGGACAGATCACCTATCGCATCGCGCGCCTGGACAACCCGGACGAGTTCCTGCTCGACTTCAGCGAAGACGTGAACGCAATTCGGGGCGCTTCGGTGCGGCAGGTCGTGATCGAAAAACTTCTGCCGCTCAGCAGCCTGGAGCCGGGCGAGTACCGCCTGAATCTGCAAGTGAACGACGGCATCAAGAACGAATCGCTCAACCCGACCGCGACGTTCAAGGTGCTATAGAGGACTTCGCCCATGCGGCCCTCCATCCAACGCGGCAAAGCGGTTTTCAAGCGGGGCCTGCCGCCGCTGTTGTCCGCGGGGTTGGCCGTAGCCTTCTGCGCGGCCCCGGCGCGCGCCCAGTTGCACGGCAGCCTCGGTGGGCTGGTCAGCAATCACGCGGGCATTCCGCAAATGGGGGCGCTGGTCACGCTGCTGACTCCGGACGGCAGCGAGGCGCGCAAAGTTTTCAGCAATCCCGACGGGACATTCGAATTCGCCAATCTGATTCCCGGCGCCTACGGGATTCAAGTGGCGCTGGCGCAGTTTTCGCCGGCGGCGCGCAGCGGTCTGGTGGTCAAGGCCGGCGGGCGGACTTATCTCGACGTGAATCTGCGCGGGCTGTTCGCGAACCTGCAACTCAACTATGCCGCCGGCAGCGAGATCCGCGACATGACCGACCGCTGGAAGTGGATCCTGCGGGCGAACTATTCGCGCCGCAACGTGCTGCGCTTTGCGCCGGACGCCGCCGGCTTCGACGAGCGCGGCCGCGTGCTGCGGCGCTTGAACGGAACCTTCGCCGACACCCACGCCTACGCGCAATTGAGCACGGGATTGGGCGTCCGGCCTTCGGGCCTGACCAATCGCTCTGACTTGGGAAGCGCATTTGCCGTGGCTACTTCGCTGTTCGGCAACCACGATCTGACGGTTAGCGGCAACATGGGCGCGCCTAGCGCGTCGGCGGCGAGTCCGACTACGGCGTTCCGCACCACCTACACTCACGAGCTCGGCGCGGCGACGCCGGAAGTGGCCTTGACCGTTCGGCAGATGCAGGCGTCTTCGGCGGCGGCGAACGGCATTTTCGGGTTCGGACAGGGCATGCAGGGGGCGCCCCGCCTGGAAACGATTTCTCTCGAGCTCGGCGACAGCGTCGCGATCGGCGAAGCGACTCGGATCGAGTACGGCGTGCTGTACGAAGCGGTCAACTTCGTCGACCGCCTGGAGTTCCTCAGCCCGTATGGGAAGGTGATCCACGAGATTTCGCCGAGGCGCGAGATCGCCTTGAGCTACGCGTCGGGAGTTCCGCCCGCGGCGGTCTCCTCGCCGGCCGGCGGCGAAGCCCTTCGCGGCCAGGTGGACAGCTTGGGCATGTTCCCGCGGATTGCAATGCGCGGCGGGCGGCCGACGGTGCAGCGCGCCCAGCATCTCGAGATCGCCTACCGCGAGCGATTCGGCAAGAACATGGTCGAGGCCGCGGTGTTCCAGGACGTCATCAATGACGTTGCGCTGGCCGTCAACGCGCCGGATGGAATGTTCGCCGACGGCAACATCGTTCCGGATCTGTTTTCGCGCACCGCGACGCTGAACGGCGGAACCTATCGGTCTCCCGGGGTGCGCGTCTCCTACGCGCGCAAGCTCCGCGACCGCCTGCAGGCCGCGCTCGGCTACGGCTTGACCGGCGTTCTGACGCCGACGAGCAGCCGGATGCAGACCGCTTCGGCGGAAGAGTTGCGCAGCCTGTTGGATTCCAAGGGCGCGCACATGGTGGTCGCCTCGATTTCGGCCGACCTGCCGCGCGCGGATACCCACGTGACCGCCTCGCACCGTTGGGTGAGCAGGCAGTCGGTGATTCCGGGCGATCTCTACAACGATTTCGCGGCGCAGTCGGATCCGGGCTTGAACGTGCGCATCCGCCAACCGCTGCCCTTCGGCGGCGGCCTGCCGGGCAAGTTCGAAGCCAGTGCGGACTTTCGCAACCTGCTCAAGTCGGGCTATGTCCCGCTGCAGACGGTGGACGGCCGCATGATCTATTTACTGCAAGCCATCCGCAGCTACCGCGCGGCGCTGAGCTTCATCTATTGACCGCAGGTGTTTGTCTCATTCCAAGCCGGGGGAACCATGAGAAGTCGTCGTGAATTCGCGCGCGGTCTGAGCGCGGCCGTTCTGGCCTTCCCCGCCGTCTTGACGGCCAAGAAGGAATGGACCACCCTGCGGGTCGTGGTGCAGGACGAGAAGGGCCGTCCGGTGCCGCGGGCCGCGGTGATCGTCCGCGAATTGAAGGGCAAGCAACTCAAAAAGGTCGGGGCCACCTTCGAGCTCAAGACGAGCCTCGAAGGCAGCGCGCCGGTTCCGCCGCTGCCGCGCGGACACGTCATGGTGCAAGTCATCAGCAAAGGATTCAAGACCCACGGAGAGCGGGTCGAGCTTTCCGAATTGGAGCAGACCCTCACCATCAAGCTCGAACCTCCGCAGGCGCAGCACTCGATACACAAGAAATGAAGCCCGCCGCAGCGGCGCGCTCGACCGGCATGACGGCCGCCGGGCCGGATCGAAAAACGGAAATCCCATGCGTCTTTTTGCAGCCCTGGAATTGAACTCGAAGGTAATCACGAATCTGACGGAATTGGTGCGCCGGCTCTCGCCGATTTCGCCGGTGATGTGGATTCATCCGCAGAACATGCACGTCACGCTGAAATATATCGGCGAATGGGACGAGCATCGCCTCGACGACATCATCCAGGCGCTGCAAGAAGTCAAGATCAAGTTTACGGTCAACGTGCCGCTGGCGGGGCTGGGCTATTTCCCCTCCATCCGCAACCCGCGCGTTTTCTGGGTAGGGGCCGAAAATACGCCGCCCTTGCGTCAACTGGCGAGCGCGGTGGACGCGGCGCTGTCCCCGCTGGGCGTCACGCCGGAAGTCCGACCCTATGCCCCTCACTTGACTCTCGGCCGCATGAAAGCAGGGCAAGATCTGACCGAGATGCACGAGGCGATCGAAGAGTTGCCCAGCCGCGATTTCGGCGCCATTACGCCGGATCGCTTTGTGCTCTTCGAGAGCACGTTGACTCCGGAAGGGGCGATCTACCGCAAGGTTCAGGAGTTCCCCTTCCTCACCGGCGCCGGGGGAGACTGAACCCGAACGCCGGCTGCCCGGCAATCACCAGCCGGCTTCGCGGCCGGCGTTCTCTTTCTCGAGGTATGCGATCAGCGGCTCGAAATAGTCGAGCATCGCGCGGGTCGAGATTTCTTCGCCGGTCTTTTCCTTGATGACCTCGCGCCAGTCGCGGGTCGCCCCCAGACTGAGCAGCTCCCACAGGAAAGCGCCGACTTCTTCGTTCCCGTAGTAATTGCAGTCGCGCGGGTCTTGCCCGAGGATGTTCCTGGCGATGTAGGTGTGCAGTTGGTACTTGATGACGAAGGCCATCGCGTAATCGTAGTACTGCGCCGGATCGTCGGAAATGTGCGTCTTCGTGCAGGCGTCGCAAAATTCCTCGCCGCGCTCGGCCGGCGGCTCGATCCCCTGATAGCGGCCGGCGTATTCCCACCAAGTCTTGTTGAATGCGTCGATGGGGATGTTCTTTTCGTAGAGGTCGTGCTCGAAGAACGACATCGTTCCGGCGGAGAAGGGGATAAAGACGACGGCCTGATCGAGAGCCTCGTCGAGCAGCCAGGCGATCTCGTCGATTTGCGCAGCGTCGTCGAGCAGGCCGATCTCCTTGAGGTAGGCGGGCCGGCGCGCGGCGATGCCGATCAGATCGCCGACGGCTTCGTGGAAAGCGCGGTTCGCCCCGCCGCGCAGCGTCAGCGGGACATCGGCCCCGGTATAGGCGAGGTAGTAGTAGATGTGGCCCAACTCGTGGTGCGAGGTCTCGAACCAGCGCCAGTTGCTCTCGACGCTCATCAGTGAACGAACGTCCATGCCCAGGTCCATGTGCCAGGCCGACGCATGCGTGTTTTTCTTGCGTTCGGAATCGGCGGCGACGGGGTAAAGGTCGGATTTCGCGTAGAAGGATGCGGGCAGCGGCGGCATGCCCATCGAGGTATAGAACGCCTCGGCCTGCTTGACGATCCACTCGGGGGTTTTGTCCTTGACCAGCGCGTCGAGGTCCACGCCGGCGGAAAGGCCGGGCCAGGCTTGCGCCCAGCGGTTGCCGATCCAATGGGCGGGAATCTTCTGCGGAGGCGGCCGGCCGTAGCGCTCGGCGAGCCGATGCTTCGTCCAGGTGTGAACTTGCTTGTAAAGGGGCCTTAAATCTTCGTTGAAGCGCTCCATCATGGCCATCATTTCTTCGACGGTCATGCCGTAATCGGCGACTTGCAAGGCGAAAAACGAGTCGTAGCCCATCTCTTGCGCGAGTCGGTTGCGCAGGTCGCGCAACTCGGCAAGTCCCTCTTTGAGCGCGGGGCCGGTCTGCTTGGAAACTTCCCAGATATGCCGGCGCTCGGCCTCGTCCCGCGAGTTGACCAGAATGTTGTCGATCTCGTTGGCGGTGACCGTCTTGCGGCAGCGCTCGCCCGCGCGGTCGGCGCAGAACGCGAACGAGTCCAGAACGGCTCCCTGGCGGGCCTCGGCGGCGACGCGGGCAGAGACGATTTCGGGGATGGTTCCCGGGTACTGCGCCGCGGCCAGCAGTATCTTTTCGATCTGACGGACGGTAACGGGGTCGAGACGGTCTTTCTGCGCCAGCAGCGCCCGGGCGGTTTCGATGACCCACACGTTGCCGTCGAACGCCGCCATGGAACGTTCCGCGCCGATGCGCTCGCCGACGTGGGCCTCGTTCACGTCGGTCATCGACTGCCAATAGGCTTCGGAAGTGATGGCGTAGAGCGGGACGAGGATGTTCTCGTGGATATTCAGGAACTCGTCGGCCTGCTGTTGGGCCGACGGCCCGCCGCAAGACGCAAGCAGAAGACAGGCGGCGAGAGCGCGCAGAGCTTTCATGGGTTCATTCTACGGCAGCGGGGCACCGCCGCCCGGATTGCGCGGGTCAGGCAGACGCCTCGATCAGACGCGCTATTTCCTGGAAACATTCGACCACGGCGTCAAGCACGACATCGCGTTCGACTCCCGTCGGCAGCATGACCGGGACAAACAACGCATTGCCGCCGTCGAAGCATCGGGGCGGGTCTCGCTGCACGAGCGGCTCGAGTGCGCCGCGAACCTTGGCGAACAAGTTTCCTTCCTCGTCCTCCGATTGCGCCAATTCAAGCCATAGCGGGGTATCCGGATACGATCCCTGCGCCCAGAGTTCATGGTCTATGCCGAACCATGCTTCTTTACCGGCTACGCGCAAGTAGTGGCCGTAAGCGGTTGCCCACGACCTGACACTTCTATTCGATGTATCCGCGCAGCCGGCTGCGGCCGCCCGTCCAACGGCGTCGCGGACGAGTCCCTGCAGACCGAGCAAGCGCCGCGGAAACTCAGGGGAGAGTTCATCCAAGCGAAGAGGCAGGAATTCGTTCTGATCCATCCGATTGACAAGCCCCCGCAGTTGTTGAATCTCAACCGCCGAGTGCGAATCGGCCGCGGACTCCAGCAGATCGAGCAAGTACGGCCAACTGATCAGCATCATGCGCCGTTCCCCGCCGGTCGCTGCGCTTTTGAATTCCGTCGTCTCGGAAGCGGATCGCTGCCCATCGACTCGCGCCCGCCGGCGCAACTCGTCCCACAGCGGCTCGATACGCGATGCGGGCGCGACGAACAGGAGCGCCTTGCGCAGCGGCAACCGATTGAGATAAGCGTTCGGCTGGTTTTCGGTAAGCCCGGCCCAGAACTTCGCTTCGATCATCACGCATTCCCGGCCATTTCGGTCGAAGCCGACGAGGTCGGGGCGCTCCCCGCCTTCGCCGGTGACCTGGGTGCGTACGGCAGCGATCGACCCGACTTCCGCACCGCCTTGCCGCAGCGCGTCCTCAAGGGCGCTGCGGGGCGAAGGCGCCTTCAGGATGTGCGCGAGGGCTTCGACGGCGATGTCTTCGGAGCGGGAAGAAAACATGCCCGCGATATGGGCCAACAGCGTGTCCCGGTCGGTCTTGTCCGTCATGAGTTCGTCCTCGTTGACCTTCTATTTTCCGTATCGCCCGCGGCGGCGGCTCGCCGGAAACCGCATTTTACGGCTGCGCGTCTTCTTCTGCCTCGACGTGCCAGACGATTTGCTGCATATCGGTCTTCGGCGGCGGCGGCCAATGATGCCCGCGCTGGCTCGACAGGCCGCGGTTGGCGCCCAAGCGGAAGCGGCGGTCGGGGCGGCCTTGCAGGCGGCCGTCCGCTGCCCAGGCTTCGTCGCCTCCGTAAAGTCTGTCGATCAGGTCGGCTGTAAGCTCTTCGAGCGCCGCGGCATGGGCCGCATTGCCGGCCAGGTCGCGCAACTCGCGCGGGTCGGCCTCGACGTCGAACAGTTGCCGCCGATTCCCCGCCGCGTAATAGATGAGCTTGTAGCGGCCGCGGCGGATCATGCGCGTGGCGTGGTCTCCCTCGCCAACCTCCCCGTAGAGCAGATCGCGCCGCTTTTCGCCGACCAGCGACAGCCCTTCGACCGAAGCCGGGATGTCGATTCCCGCCAGATCGAGCAGAGTGGGCATGACGTCCTGCCAACCGGCGATGCGCGCGTCGATGCGGCCCCGGCCTGTCCGCTTGCAGCCCGCGGCGCCGGTCAGGATCAGCGGAACGTTCGCCGACGGCTCGTAGAACAGCTTCTTGGCCCACATGCCGTGATTGCCGAGCATGTCGCCGTGGTCGGAGGTGAAGCAGATGACCGTGTTGTCGAGCAGGTCTTCCTCGCGCAGCGTGCCGATCACGACGCGAAGCTGATGGTCGATATGGGTACACAACGCATAAAACGCTTGCCGCGCGGCGCGGATCTGACGCGGCGTCATGTGCGCGGCGCGGGCGCGGACCGCCTGCAGCGAGTAGGGCAACTCGCCGGACGCCCATTCGCCGCTGCACGGCTCGTCGACGTCGCCGGCGGCATACATGTCGAGATAGGCTTGGAGCGGCACGAGGGGCGGGTGCGGGTGGCGGTAGGAGAGAAACCAGAACGCCGGCTTGCCGCGCTCGCGGCGCTTGATCGCGCGGACCATCTGCGCGGTCGCCCAATTCGTAGCGTGCGTATCCTCGGGCAGGGGCCACGGGCGGGTGTTGTAGTCGTTGTTGCTCATCCCGTGGTCGAATTGCCGGCCGGGAAAGCCGCGGTCGCCCAGAAACATCTCGTAGTCGTCGATGACGCCGTATTGCGTGCGCCCTTCCTCGTCGAGGATCACGTCGTCGAAGCCGATGCGGCTGCGCTGCGGATAGACGTGCAGCTTGCCCACGGCGTACGCTTGGTAGCCCGCGTCCCGAAAGGTTTGCGCCAGGGTCGGCAGCGCGGGCATCGGCTTGGTCTCGCCGAAATCGCGGTCGCCGTGCTTGCGCGGGCTGACGCCGGTCATCAGCGTGCGGCGCGCGGGGATGCAGACCGGGCATTCGCTGTAGCAGTTGGTGAAACGCGCGCCGCTGCGGGCGAACTCGTCGAGGGTCGGCGTCAGAATCGACGGATGTCCGGCCGCGCCCAGCAGCGCGGCGGGCCAATGGTCGGTCGTAATCAGCAGGACGTTCGGCTGTCGAGGCATCTGCGTTCCGTGGGAATCGCCGGGGAAGCCCCCGCGTGCGGGGCCGGCGCTGGCGGAAGCTAGTGGGAGTCGAACCCACCTTTGACGCATAACGCCAAACAACGGTTTTGAAGACCGCACCCGACACCGGCCGAGATTAGCTTCCGCGCAAACGATTCTACCAGCCGGCCGAGACCGCGCCGGAAGCGGCGCTTGCGCGCGAGGCTTCGGCTGTGTAGGCTTGGATGTCCGAGCGAATCGCATGGCCGAGTACGATGCAATCGCCGAACAGTACCGGGACTCCAAGCGGCTGCCCTTCCGCGAAGTCATCGAGCGGCGCACGCTGTTCGAGTTGCTGGGCGACATCCGCGGGAAGACGGTGCTCGACTTGGCCTGCGGGGACGGCTTTTACACGCGCCTGCTCAAACAGGCCGGAGCCGCCGCCGTTACGGGCGTGGACCTCTCCGCGGAGATGATCCGACTGGCGGAACGCGAGGAGCAGGCGCGTCCGCTGGGGTGCAAGTATCTGCAGCGGGACGCCGCCGCGTTCGAGCCGGCCGAGCCCGTCGATCTCGTCGTTGCCACGTACCTGTTGAACTACGCTCGAACCGGCGGGCAGCTTCGTGGATTCTGTCAAGTCTGCTACGACGCGCTGCGGCCGGGGGGACGGTTCGCGGGCATCAACGACAATGTCCGCAATCCTCCGCGGGGAACCGGATTGTGGTCCAAATACAGCTTCGAGCGCTCGTGCCCGTTTCCCCCGAAAGAGGGGGACGCGATCGTGTACGCGATCGTCAACCCGGACGGCAGCCGATTCGAGTTCAAGAATTTCTACCTCTCGCCCGAGACCTACCGACGGGCCTTCGAATCGGCAGGCTTCCGGGATTTTCAATGGGTCGATCTGTCGTTGAGTCCGGACGAGCGGGACAATCCCTTCTGGGACGATTTCATGACCAACCCGCCGATCGTTGCCTTTTCGGCATCGAGACCGTAAGACGCAAGCGCAAAAGAGACCGCCGCCGCGGATACGTTGGTCAGCTTGGCGCGTGACAGCTACGCACCCTCGACGACAATGGCGCTTGCCTGATTCTTGACCCACAATCGACCATTGCTACTCATGATAGACTTTAGTGCAGGACCCATTTCGAAGGCTATTGTTGACAAATGATAGAGTGTCAAGACCTCATCTTGAAAATCTTGATCTTCTTCTAGATCAATTACTTCAAGCCCTTGCGACCTTGCTTCATCCCGACCAATTCTTCTACCATGACTCTTGTGTTCATCACCACTAAAGTACCCGGCAACTTCCTTTGCTCGTTTGGCTGAATCAGGACGATTCAGAAAACATATATCTCTGTAACCAATTCTGCACAATATTTTGACCGTATGCAATCGAATTTCGAGCTTCTTGGAGCAATGCAGGCCCAAATGAACGCAATACGGGAGCCCAGGCATGAGCGAGAATCGGATTGCGAATGATGTCCCGTTGTGCTTCTGCAAATTGCCCAACTATTGAATGGGAAGAATACGGCCTATCGCCAACTATGAGTTGCGGATCCGTTGGCCCTAGCTGACTTTGTCTCCCCATAATAATTCGGTCGCAAGCCAGGCTGATCATAGTCCCAGCAGACATTGCATAGGTTGGGATCAACACATCTATAGCATTATATTTACTGCGAATGTAACTCACAATTGTCTGTGCAGATTCCACCAATCCACCGGGAGTATGCAGGATTAGTAGAAGTCCCTTTTCGAAGTCATGGCCGTGAACACCGGCCATGTACCCGTTTATATCTTCCGTATTTATGGAAGTGAAGAGACCGGGAACTTGAGGCTTCTGGAGGAATCCCGATGCGTAGTAAAGAATATTTCTATCGTATATTCTTGCGATCTCAGCTATCGACCGATGAGATCTTTCAGCTATGAACGCACCCCTGCCTTCAGGTTCGACTTGTTCCAACTCATTCTGGAGTTCAGCCCAAGTCGCCATGCGAGTTTTTGGTTACTGTGAGCCCGATCGGGTTATCCCAGGAGTATTTTGGACAGTAAACTTCGGTAACTTCGGGAGAATCCGATAAGTCAGCAAGTTTCATATACTCCTCATACTGCTGCACAGCTTTCTGGATGGCATCTACGATCTCGGCTTCGGTTGGCCGTATTTGCCTATCTACTTGATCTGAACGCTTGGTTCGCTCTTTCTCTGCCACGGTCTCATCACCTCGATGCGCCTGAACTCATTCGTGCGCTATTTACAGTAATCCGACTCTCCCCTGCAATATAGCGAAACCGTTCGAGCCGAACAAGCACAAAGCGAAGAAAATTTCGGGCCGGCGATTTTGCGGCGGCCCGTTCACAAGGCGATCTCCGCGTCGGGTTCGCCTGCGGCCAGCGCATTCATCCAGGCCAGACAGAGTTCCTGCGAGCGGTAGCGGCGGTACGCCCGGGTTTCCCGACGCTCGACGATGGGGAAGGTCGAGAAGACGTGGCGCGCGTCCGCGCGGTCGGTAACGCCGTAGAGGTGAAAGAAAACGGCGTCGAGCTTGGCGCGCAGGCGCCGGCGGCGGTCTGCGCCCCACGGAAAAGGCGGCCTCGCAGCCCCGGATTCGTCCACGTAACCCATATCGCGGGCGAAGGGCGCCATGTCGCGGGCGGTGTAGGTCAGCTCCAGCACGGCCTCGCAGACGATCTCGCCGGCCGTCTTCGGGCCGAAACGGACAGTCTCGTAACGCTCCGGCGGGACAACGGGCAACTGCTCGACGATGTACCAGTTGAGATGCTGCCCTTGAATCTTCCGGCGGGCGACATAATCGAACGGAACG
Source organism: uncultured Bryobacterales bacterium (assembly GCA_958295955.1). GTDB lineage: Bacteria > Acidobacteriota > Terriglobia > Bryobacterales > UBA6623 > CATQHP01. The sequence goes on from OY282420.1 coordinate 2,085,765, forward strand.
GAGTTGAAATTGGCCAGCAGGAGCGCGGCGTCCGCCGGATGCCCGCCGTCCCGCTCATCCAGCGAAACGACGGGAAGCGTATTCCCCGCGCCGACGCCGGGGATCAACGCCGCAATCATGGAGCGCACATTGGTCGGCGCGGTCACGTCCTTGAACGCAAGCAGATACGGCGCATCCGGGAACGACGTTTTGCTTTGCAACACCCAAAACTGCGGGTCGGGCAGCCAATCCGGGTCCCGATGCTGCGCCGGGGTAGTCGGCTCGGGCTGCGCGGGCCGATGCACGTTCTCGGGGTTGACGACGACTCTTGCGGCGCGGTGGTCGAACGCCTGCACCATCTTGCCCTCGTAGAGCGGAACCCACTCGCCCGCCGGACTGTCGTAGCGGTTGCCGCCGACGGGCCAGGCGCCCTCCTTTTCCTCAAGCTCCTCGCGCGTACGGAAGAGGCCGGAGTCGAGCGAAATGTCGAACATGCGGCTATATTTCACCGGCCACGCCTTCGCTTCCTTGCCCGACGAACGGTCGACCAGCACCGGCAAGCGGCCGTAGATCGCCGTCGTCAACGCGGCATCGCGGCGGGTGAGGAAGATCGGCGCAGTTCCGGTGTTCGGGTTGACGCGGGCGAAGTCCGCCGCGGTCAGCGGGAAGCGGCGCTCGGGGTCGTCGAGTTCGGACACGTCCTGAAGGAAGAAAGCGCATTGCGCCGGATCGGGCATTGGAGACGGGCTCGCAACGAAGACGCAGAATTTGAAGCGGCTGTCCACGTCCGGGAAAAAGGGCGGCGCATCGTACCGCGTGCGGCGGTTCTCGAAATCGTAGAGCGCCCGCAACCGCCCCTCCGCCGCCACGCCCTTGAAGAACCGCGCCGCCATCTTGTCTGAGGCGATGCCCGACGGCGTGAGCAGCCCGACCATGCCGTCGGGCTTGACGAGCGCCAGGGCGCGCTCGACGAACAGGGAATAAAGGTTCACGTCGCCGCCGGACAGCAAGGGATAGTCGCCGCATGTCCGCGCCATGCGGATAGCGGCCGTCACTCGTTCGCCGGCGGCGGCGTAATCGTCCGCGAGCGGGTCTGCGGCCTTGCATAGATCGGCGATCATGCGCTTGCGGTCGGAGGCGCGCCGGGCCAAAGCGATCTCGCGGCGGCGCGCCGCGAACCATTCGACCTGTTGCAGCTTCATCCGGTCCCAGGGCGGATTGCCGATCACAACGTCGAAACCGCCGTGCAATTCGGCGCTTTTCCATTCCGACCACACGCCGGGAAACGCCGCCTGCCAGTTGAGAAAGCGTTCCTCGGCGACGAGAGTCCGCGCTCTCGCCAACAATCCGGCGAACCGCTCGCCTTCCGCCCCTTCCTGCAAGACCTCGACTTTCCCCAAGGCAACGTCGATGGGATCGCCGAACGCGCCCATGAAATAGGAGTGCATCGCCGCCTTGTCTTCCCGCTCGCGGACGTTCAGCCACTCGAAGGCATGAATCAGGGAGAGAAAGGCATTCAGCGGCGCCGTCATCTCCTCGACCTCGGCGAAAATGTCGGCGGAGCGGTGCGCCTCGGCGATCTCGGCGTCGGTCAGCCCCTCGATGATCTGCATGGGAGACGCCGAACGGGTGGCGCGGTTCACCGGTCCGCGCAGAAAAAGCGTCCCTCCCCGGTCTTCCGCCTTGTCGATGCCGTCCCGCACCCAGGAGCCGAACAGACTGTCGCCGCAACGCAGATGATGATCGAGGAAGCTCAGGGGCGCGCCGACCGTGAAGGTGTGCAGCCAGAGCGAGACCTTGGCCAACTCCACCGCCATGGGGTTCTTGTCGACGCCGTAAACGCAGCGTTTGAGCGCCATGCGCCGGACGATGTGGCGGTCGTCGAGTTGCTCGGCGTCGACGGTCCAGCCGCGTTCTTCGGCGTTGGCCGCGATCGTGTTGCGGATAACGTCGATCCGTTCGGTCAACGGCGAGACGTAGCCGTCGCATGCGGCCTCCGCCTCGGCCACGGCCGTGAGCACCCGGTCGGCGAGATGGTCCACGAGGTTGACCAGGAAGTGCCCGGAACCCATGGCCGGATCGCAGATTTTCAACTCCAGCAGCTTCTCGGCCGGGTCGAGCCGCTTCAACCGGCCTATCCCGCGCTCGTCGGGCAGCCGGCTTGCCGCAAGCTCGGCGGCCTTTGCATCGAAGGCGTCCTTGCGCGCCCGGGCCAGAGGCTCGATTGTTTCCTCGACGATCAGGCCGACCAGATCGTCGGGCGTGTAGTAGCTGCCCGAGCCCTTGCGCGCGAAGATGTTGGGGCGCACCGCGATCCCTTCGCCGCTGCGGACGATTTCGTGTTCGAGAAGGCGCTCGTAGATCGACCCGAGTTGCTGAACGCCGAGATCGCGGTAATTGATGTAGCGGCGGCCGTCGGGCGTCTTCTCGAAAGAAAGCGCGTCGATAACGTCGGCCATGACCCGGTCGCCGAGGCGAATAGCGGCGAGAAGCGGCGTGCGCTCGCGGTCGAAAAGCCCGCCGTTGTAAGGCGGCAGTCCGATCGAGGCGTCGCCGTCGTCGATGGCCCGGCAAAGGTCGTCGAAAGCGGACCAATAGCGGGCGGCGGTTGCGGAAAATACGTCGTTGCGGTTCTTGCGCCGCATGACGTCGCCGCGCACATTCTTGCGCAGAGCGTAATCGTTGTAGCGCGCGTCGCGCACGGGCAGCAGGTCGCGGTCTTCGGCGTAGAGGATGAACAGCAGACGGTAGAGCAGGATCAGGGCGGCCTCGCGCACCTCCGGCAACGGCGCATCCGGCGCGGCGGCGGCGATGGCGCGGGCAAGATCAGGGAAAACTTTGTCGAAGACCAGATCGAAAAGGCCGGCGGCGACGCGCTGTTCGTAGAGCCGATTTTCCTCTATGGCGCGTTGATGGAACGTGCGCGGGTCGGCGGGGCCGGGAAGAAACGCCTCGCGCCGGAAGACCAATGCAAACACCGTCAGCCAATGGCGGCGGCCGTGCTCGCCCAAAGCGAACAGATCGCCGCTGCGGGCGGGAATGTCGAGGACCGCCGCAAGATCGATCTCGAAAAACTGTTCCGAGACCGAGCGCGCGCCGGAGAAGTAGAGCCGCCAGCGGGCGCCGTCGGTGAGAATGCCCCAGCGCAGCTTGCCGGTCGTCAAATCGTCCACGCGCCGCAGATAACGAAGCATCTGCGTCGAGGGCGCGGTTTCTTCGCCGCGCCGCTCGGAGCGGCGGTCGAGCGGACGCCGCCAGCGCTTGGACTCGACGATCGCCGCGCCCAGCTCGTAACGCTTCCATTCCTCTACGAACAGGTTGGCGCGGACTTTTGCCTCGGCGTCCGCGAACAACAAACCGTCGGGCACATCTTTCCGGCCGCGGGCGCTGAGGTTTTGCTGCCACAGACTCGCCGTCCATCCGAGGCGTTCGAGAACGGGCCGGATCAGATCGTCCTCGGTCTGGCTCTCGTTCGGCGCCCCCGCGAGCGGGAACCGCTCGAAGATCGCCCGTAGATCGCTTTCGAGAGCATCGAGCGCCTCGTGGTCGAAGTTCCGCCAGTCCGTCGATTCGGTGACGGTTTCCCGCAGGAAATCGTTGGCGAACAGACTGCCCCGAAAGATGTTCTCGCTGCTCACGCGCCGGCGGCCTCCGGGTCGAACTTTCTTGCCGCGTCAGGCGGCGCCCGCGGGGGCGCCGGCGATTGCTTTGCGCGGCAGGCCCGGACGGTGCGCGTTTTTCATCGGCATGATTCGATCTTCAGCGAAGCCTGCCTAGGCGATGTGGGCGCCTTGCGTCTCCACGTACACCGCGTAGAGGCTTTGGCTCGCCGTCATGAAGAGGCGGTTGCGCTTGGCGCCGCCGAAGCAGACATTCGAGCAGATTTCGGGCAGCTTGATCAGTCCGATGCGGGCGCCGTCCGGGGAGAAGACGTGTACGCCGTCGTAGCCGTCGCCCACCCAGCCGGCCGACGACCATACGTTGCCGTCGATATCGCAGCGGATGCCGTCGGCGTTGCCGGCCTGGTCGAAGCCCTCCATTTTCATCGAGACGAAGCGCTTGCCGCCGGTCAGCCTGCGCCCGCCGGCCACGTTCCAGACCTTGATCTCGCGCTCGGCCTGGGGATAGTGCGAGGCGCCGGTGTCGGCAATGTAGAGCTTTTTGTAGTCGGGCGAGAAGCAGAGGCCGTTGGGCTTGTAGAGCTCATCGGTAACGAGCTCCATTTTGCCGCTTTGTCCGTCGAGGCGATAGACGGCTTCCTTGATCTCGAGCGGGCCTTTGTTGCCCTCGTAGTTCATCAACGAGCCGTAGCCGGGGTCGGTGAACCAGATGTTGCCGTCGGGGTCGACGACGACATCGTTGGGAGCGTTGAGGCGCTTGCCCTTCCACTCGTCGGCCAGAACGGTGACGGAGCCGTTGTGCTCGTAGCGCACCAGGCGGCGGTTGCCGTGCTCGCAGGAAAGTTGGCGCCCCCGCCAATCGAAAGTGTTGCCGTTGGAGTTGCCCGAAGGGTGGCGGAAGATGCTGACATGGCCGTCTTCTTCAAGCCGGCGAAGCTGCACGTTGTTGGGAATGTCGGAGTAAACCAGGTAACGGCCGACGGCGTTCCAGGCCGGCCCCTCGGCCCACAGCGTGCCCACGTGCAGGCGCTGAATCGGAGTATTGCCGAGTTTGTACTTGTCGAAGCGCTTATCGAGAGAGACGATGTCCGGGTCGGGGTAACGGGTCGGGGTCGCGTTGGTCCAATCGCGCTGCGCCCGGGCGGCGAGCGGGGCGGCGGCCGCAGCGGCGGCGGCGCGCAAGAAGGAACGGCGGTTCGGGTCGGTTTTTTGCATGGCGAAAGAGACTTTAGCAGACCCGGGCAGCGGTTGCGCAACCCGCCCCGGCGCCCCGCGGCTGCGATTGCTTCGGCAACGCCGGCGGGCGTATCCTGGCTGCATTATGCGCGTACTCTTCTTTTTGCTCTGCGTGCCGCTTTCGCTCCCGGCGCAGATAGCCGAGCGCGACAGCCGCAACACCGACATCCGCCACACGGACACGCACTACGCCATGCGCGATTACGACCGCGCCGCGTGGGAAGCGCGCGCGGCGTTTCTGCGCAAGCAGATTCTTTTTTCGGCGGGGCTCCTGCCGTTGCCCGAAAAGACGCCGCTGAAGCCGCAGGTCGGCGGCAAGACCGTCCACGCGGACTACTCCGTCGAGAACGTCCTGCTGGAAACGTATCCGGGCTATTACTTGGGCGGCAATCTTTACCGCCCGGCGGGCAAGACGGGGCCGTTTCCGGCGGTCGTCTCACCGCACGGGCACTGGCGTTACGGGCGTTTCGAGCATTCCGAAATCGTCTCGGTTCCGGCGCGCGCCATCAATCTGGCCCGGCAGGGCTACGTCGTGTTCACTTACGACATGGTGGGCTGGAACGACACGATGCAGCTCCCGCACGGGTTCGCCGGGCCGCGGGAGGAACTGTGGTCGATCAGCGCCTTGGGCGTCCAACTCTGGAACAGCATCCGCGTCGTCGATTACCTGCAATCGCTGCCGGACGTGGACGCCGCCCGCATCGCGGCCACCGGGGCCTCCGGCGGCGGAGTACAGACGTTTCTGTTGGCGGCGGTGGACGAGCGCATCGGCTACGCCGCGCCGGTCAACATGGTGTCGTTCCTCATGCAGGGCGGCTCGCGCTGCGAGAACGCGCCGCTGTTGCGGGTCGATACGCACAACGTGGAATTCGCGGCGCTGTTCGCCCCCAAGCCGATGCTGCTGGTGGCGGCGACCGGAGACTGGACGGTGAACGTCCCGCAGGAGGAATTTCCGGCGGTGCAGTCGATCTACCGCCTGTTCGACGCGGCGGCGAACGTCGAGTCGCAGCAGTTCGACTCGCCGCACAACTATCACCGGGACAGCCGCGAGGCCGTTTACCGCTTCTTCGGCAAGCACGTTCCGGCGGACGCCGACGCGGCTCGCTTCAAGGAAAGCCCCGTGCGGCCCGACGGGGTGACCTCGCTGCTCAGTCTTTTCAACCGCACGCTGCCGGAAAACGCGGTCGACCTCGACGAGTTCGTGCGGCAGAGAATCGCAGCCGCCGAGGCCGCTACCGCCGTCCTTTACCCCAGCGGCCCGCGGGCGCTGGAGCGGGCGGAGCGGGAGTTTCGGCAGCGGCTGCGGCCGGCGCTGTTGGCTGCAAGCCCCGCGGCCGGCGATGCCGTCGCCCAAACCGAGGCGGACGGGCGGACGGCGATCGGCCGCAAGAGCGCCGGCGACCGGATTCCGGCAAAGCTCTGGAACGAAGGCGCCGGCGGAACGCCGACTCTGGCGGTCTTTCCGGGCGGCCAAGCCGAGGCGGCAAGCTCCGCGCTGGGGCGGGCGCTGCTTGCGGCGGGCGGACCGCTGCTGGCCATCGATGCCTTCCAGACCGGCGCGGCGGCCGCTCCGCGCGATATCGTCGGCGCGGGCGACGACGCCGAGAAATACTTTCGCGTTTTCAATCGCACCGACGACGCCAACCGGGTTCAGGATATTCTCACGGGACTCGCCTTTCTGCGGGAAAAAACAGGCGCGGCAACCGTCAATCTGGTCGGCGCCGGCCGGGCCGGTTTGTGGGTCGTGTTGGCCGCGGCGCTGGACGAGGGGCCGCTGCAAGTCGCCGCCGACCTCGACGGGTTCGATGTTACCGACGACGCGGCGTATTTGCACGGCTTGGCGATTCCGGGACTGCGGCGGGCCGGCGACTTCCGCGCGGCTGCCGTCCTGCTTGCCCGGCGGCGAGCGTTGCTGCACAACCTCCACGACGCATTCCCGTCGGGTTGGCACGCAGCGGCATTCGACGCCGCGGGCAACGCAGACGGACTCGCGCTGCTGAACGGCGCGGCCGAACCGCGGCGGATCGTCGATTGGCTGCAAGGCCGTTAAAAAAGGCGGCGCCGCGGCGGATATTTTTTGACACGCCGGCGTTGCCGGCGCCACACTAAAGAAAGCGCAGATCTCTGCGCCTATCTCACATTACAGATTGAAGACTGCGCAGGTTCGGGGCGGCCGCCCCAGGCTATGGGCCGGCAGAGTTGCAGGCGGTTCAAGCGCCGGCATCCATTTGTCCGTTGCGGGCGCTGCGGGCAGCGGCTTGAGAGCCGGCCGATACATGCCGGCTCGATGCCGGCGCCGCGCATAACGGCCGCGGGACTTGGAAGACGAAAAGGGGGGAGGACGTGAAAACAGCGGGAAACGGTAACGAAACCCCTAACGAGATCGTTCACGTCGCTCGTGAATGCGCAGGCGTAGCAGTCGCCGGGGGAGTGGGCGACGTTGTATTGCAGTTGGCGGTTCAGTGCGTCCGGCAAGGCTTCGACACGACGATCGTCGTCCCGCACTACGGCCCGTTCAGCGAAGAATCGCTGGACAATACGGCCGTCCGCCTGGCCCGCGCGTTGCAGGCCGGCGAGGCGAAGGTCGAACACGAGGCGGTCGGCGATTTTCTGATTGACATGGCCTACGCCGACTCCCCGGCGAGGCGCGAGCGGGTGGCGGTGCATTCCGTCGTGCTGCGCTCCACCGCCCGGCTGCGCTTGGCGTTGATCTGCGCGGAGCGCTTCGCCGGCAAGGACAAGCCTTACGTTTACAGCAGCCGCGAAGCGGAGTCGTTCGCTTGTCTCGATGCGCAGGCCGAGACATTCTGCGGCGCCGAACCGCCGCCGCGGGATGCAGCCGTGGAGGAAGGCGCCGGGCATTACGACTACTTCGCCATGAACGTCCTCCTGCAGAAAGCGGCCTTGGAACTGGCCGCCCGTCTGGGGCTGCGGAAACCTGCTTTCCACTGCCACGACGCGCACGCCGCGCTGCTGCCGATGCTGGCCCGGAAGTCGGAAGCGTACGCTTCATTCGTGGGCAGCCGATTTGTCGTCACGGCCCACAATTGCGGAACCGGCTACCGCCAGCGCTGCCCGGATTTGCAATACGTGGCGGCGGTCACCGGTCTCGACCGGCGCGAGATCGAAGAGTGCGTCATCGAGGGCGCATTCGACCCCTTGGGCGCCGCGGGCCTGTACGCCGACTATCTGACGACCGTCAGCGACGGCTATGCCTGGGAGGTGCAGGGAGCTTGGCTCTCGACCTCGGGCGGCGACAGCGAGGTCAGCGCCTTGTCGGAATTTCTCGGCCGGAATCACATTACGATCCGCGGCATCACGAACGGTATCGCGCCCGATATGAAGGGTCCCGAGGCGCAGTGGGAGGCGCTGGAGATGCTGCGCCCGCGGGGCGAGTCCTTCGACTGGAAACAGGAGTGCAAGGGCCGCTTCATTCATCAGGTTTCCCGCGATGGATTCGCGGCGCGCTGGGGCATCGGGCCGGAAAATCAATTCGGGCTGCTGCAGGCAATGCCCCCGGACGGCTGCCTGTTTTCGTTCGTGGGCCGTTGGACGGGCCAAAAAGGGGTCGATATCGTTGCGCGGGCTGCCGAAGAAATCCTGCGGGTGCATGCCGCGGCGGGGCTTTGCGTGTTCGGCGAGGGCAACGAACCCTTCCTGCTGCGCAGCTTGAAAGCTCTCGTCGAGCAGTTCCCCGGCAGGGTTGTCGTGTTGAAAGGATTCAGCGAGCGGCTGGCGGCGAACATCTACGCGGCAGGAGATTTTTTCCTGGCGCCCTCGCGGTTCGAGCCTTGCGGACTGATTGACATGATCGCGCAGTTGAACGGAAACATTCCCATCGTCAATCAGGTCGGCGGCTTGGCCAAAGTGGCCGACGGCATCACGGGCATCGGCTATTTCGCCACCAACGACCGCGAGAATCTGCGCGGGTTGGTCAACTCGATGCGGCGGGCGCTCTCTCTTCATGCCGCGCCAGAAGAACTCGCCAAGATGCAACAGGCCGCGAACCGCGATGTCCGCGAGAATTACCGCTGGGAGACGGTCTTCTCGCGGTATGCGCCGCTATACGGACTCGATGACGAGAGACTGAAGGCGCTCGAGGCGGGGCGGGAGCGCCCGCTCGCGCAGGCGGTGTAATCGGCAGTAGCGTCGATCCCGAAAGCCGTAAACGAACCATGAAACAAACGGAAACAGAACGAACTCCACGCCCGCCCGACGGAATCGCAGCGGGCAACGCCAACGTTGGCAAAAGCCCCGCTCCCGCGGCGGCGCCCAATACTTTCGGCCTGGCCGGAAGCACAACGGTCGGCTATCTGTCGATGGAGATCGGCTTGGAAAACAACGTGCCGACGTTTTCAGGGGGGCTGGGCGTGCTTGCCGGCGACACGCTGCGCTCCGCGGCCGATCTCGGCATCCGCATGATCGGCGTGACGCTGCTCTACCGCAAGGGCTACTTCCGCCAGTCGTTGGACGATGCGGGAAACCAGGCCGAAACCGCCGCGAGTTGGCGGCCGGAGATGCATCTGGACGAGATGGAGCCGCGCGTTTCGGTGCAAATCGAGGGCCGCTCGGTCATGCTCCGCGCCTGGCGGTACCTGGTCCGCGGCATCGGCGGCCATGCAATCCCCGTTTACTTGCTGGACAGCGACGTCGAGCCGAACGCTCCGCTCGACCGCGAGTTCACCCATTCGCTTTACGGCGGGGACGACCGCTACCGCCTCTGCCAGGAGACGATCCTGGGCATCGGCGGGTTGCAGATGCTCCAGGCGTTGGGGCATTCCGACCTCGACGCGTATCACATGAACGAAGGCCATGCGGCGCTGCTCGCCCTGCACCTGCTCGAACATCGGGCGGTGGCCAAGATCGGCGCCGCGGACCGCAGCGACGTCGACGCCGTGCGGCGGCGCTGCGTGTTCACCACGCACACCCCGGTGCCGGCCGGCCACGATTCTTTCCCCAAGCCGCTCGTCGAAAGCGTGCTGGGTTCCGCCCGCACAACCATACTGGCCGATCTCGGACTGCTCGAGGAGCAGAAGCTGAACATGACGCATCTGGCCCTGGAGTGCGCCGGTTACGTCAACGGAGTCGCGCGCATCCACCAGGGCGTCTCGCAAGCGATGTTCCCCAGGTACCGCATCCGCGCGGTGACGAACGGAGTGCATGCCGGAACATGGACGTGTCCGTCGATGCGCCGGCTTTTCGACAGGCATATCCCCGAGTGGCGGTTCGATAATGCGTACCTGCGCTACGCGGTGGACATTCCCACCGCCGAGCTTGTCGAAGCGCACCGCGAAGCCAAGGCCGGCCTGATCGCAGCGGTTCGAGACAAGACCGGCGTCCAACTGGACGACTCCGTATTCACGATCGGTTTCGCGCGGCGCGCGACTCCGTACAAACGAGCCGATCTGCTGTTTCACAGTCTCGACAGGCTGCGTTGGATCGCGCGGAATCTGGGGCCCTTTCAGCTTGTTTACGGCGGCAAGTCCCATCCGCGCGACGAAGGCGGAAAAGACCTCATCCGCCGGGTCTTTGCGGCATCGAAGGAGCTCGGCGGCGCGGTCCGCGCGGTCTATGTCGAGGACTACGACATGCAATGGGGGCAACTGCTGACGAGCGGCGTCGATCTCTGGCTCAACACGCCGGAGAAAACCCGCGAGGCGTCGGGCACGAGCGGCATGAAGGCGGCGCTGAACGGCGTGCCCAGCCTGAGCGTTCTCGATGGATGGTGGATCGAAGGCCACGTGGAAGGAGTTACCGGCTGGTCGGTAGCCAACCGCCGCAATGCTCCGGACGACGAAGGCACCGTCGCGCACTCTTTGTACGGCAAGTTGGAGCGCCTCGTAATTCCGCTGTTCTACGAACGCCCCAACGATTACGCGACCGTCATGCGCTCGACGATCGCGTTGAACGGCTCGTTTTTCAATACGCACCGCATGGTGTCGCAGTATCTGTTCAACGCCTATTCGCAGCGGGCCCGCGTCGGCGGGGAGACTCGGCCCGCGGAGCGGTAACGCCGGTATCTTGACCATGACGACGGAAGAGCAACCGGCGGCAAGCCCGCAGACCGCGGCGCCGGCCTCGCGGCGGCCGGCGCCCTTTCAAGACGACATCGCCCGCCTCGCCTACCGGCTGTGGGAAGAACGCGGGCGGCCCTTCGGCTCTCCGCAGCAGGACCGGCGCGCAGCGGAGAACGCATGGGCCAAGGCGGCTTGACCGCCGGACGAACCGGCGGCTCCGCCAAGCCGGCGCGGCGGTCCGGACGGCCGCGGAAACTGTTGAGGAAAGGAAAAACTTGTGGCAACGAAGATTCTCTCGATCGTGATGGCCGGCGGCAAGGGCACGCGCTTGATGCCGCTGACGGCCAATCGCAGCAAGCCCGCGGTCCCGTTCGGCGGAAAACACCGCATTGTAGATTTCGTGCTGAGCAATCTGGTCAATTCGGGTTTGCAGTCGATCTATGTCCTGACGCAATTCAAGGCGCAGTCGCTGCTGCAGCATCTGCGCGACGCTTGGCACTTCGGAGATATCATCCGCGAGCAGTTCATCATTCCCGTTCCGGCCCAGATGCGCAAAGGCGAAAGGTGGTACAAGGGCACGGCGGACGCAACCTACCAGAACCTCCACTTGCTGGATCTGTCGAAGCCCGACCTGGTCCTGGTTTTCGGAGCCGACCACGTTTACAAAATGGACGTGCGCCAAATGATCGAGTTCCATCAAGGCAATTGGGCCAAAGGCACGGTCGCCGCGCTGCCCATCCCGATTGAAGAGGCGAAGCACTACGGCACGATGGAGATCGACGAGAGCTGGCGAATCGTCAAGTTCTTCGAAAAGGTCGGCAGGCCGCCCGAGATTCCGGGACGCCCCGGCTGGACCCTGGCCTCAATGGGCAACTACGTTTTCGACCGGCAGGCGCTGGTCGACGCGTTGTGCCGCGACGCTCTCGACGCGGAAAGCGCACACGACTTCGGGCGCAATATCCTGCCGAGAATCGTCGACGAGCATCCGATATTCGCCTACGACTTCACCACGAACAGCGTCCCCGGGGAGGCGCCGGAGAACATCGGCTACTGGCGCGACGTGGGGACCATCGAGTCTTACTACGCAGCGCACATGGATCTGCGGTCGGACCGGCCGAGCTTGAATCTCTACAACCGCGCATGGCCGATACGCACCGCGGACATCAACGAAGGGCCGGCTAAAACCGTCCTGAGCGGCGACCGCAAACGCGGCCGGATGATCGACTCGACAATCTGCGACGGGTCGATCGTAGCCGGCGGAGAGGTGATCGACTCGGTGCTGGGGCGCCGCGTGTTCGTCGCCGGCGACGCCGAAGTGCGCGATTCGATTCTGCTCGATAACGTTCGCGTCGGGCCGGGCGCCAAGCTCAAGAGAGTCGTCGTCGACAAGAACGCGCAAATCCCCGCCGGGGCCAAAATCGGCTTCGACCGCGAAGCCGACCGGCGGGAGCATACCGTCAGCGAAACCGGCATCGTGGTCGTCAAGGGACACGCCTCGCCGATCGCCATAGGAGCCCTGTAGCAGCGGTCTTGGACGCCGTCGATTGCGGGCGGAAAAGTCGAGACGGAGCGCTTTCCGGCGTTGTCCGTGTGAGCCGCGGCAAGTCTGACGCTCCAGGGTTCGCGAGCTCTCATCGAAACCCGCCGCCTGCGGCTTGCGCCGCCCTCGCGCCGGCCTGCGGTCTCGTTTCTCCGGGGACAAGGCTCCGTGTTACTCTCGAACAAGCCCTCCCTGTTGTCGGCATGCGTATTTTGATCGCCGGAGGCGGCCAAGGCGCCGCTCTCATCGCCGGACGCCTGATTCGCGAAGGCAATCAAGTCACCATCGTCGAGAAAGACCCCGAGCGCTGCCGTCAGCTCGAGGAATCTCTCGACGCCAAAGTCGTCCGCGGCAACGCCGGCAGCTTCCGCACATTGGAGCAAGCCGGCCTCGCCGACACCGAAATGCTGATCGCCGATACCGATTCGGACGAGATCAACCTGCTCTGCTGCATGATGGCCCAGGCCGATTCCAACGCAAAGGTCAAGGTCGCCCGCGTCCGCACCCACGAGTTCGGGCAGTGGGACCGCATCGGCCGGGAAATGGGCCTGCAGATCGACCGCATCATTCATCCCGAGACCGAAATCATGGAGCGCATCAAGCGCGTCGTTCGCGTCCCCGGGGTCTCGGACATCCTCGATTTCGCGGAGGGCGAGATCAAGCTCTTCGGCATGAACGTCGAGATCGACAGTTGGTTCGCGGGCAAAACCGTAGTCGAGCTCGACCAAGCCCATCCTCCGCCCGATTGCCTCATCGCCATGATCTTCCGCGGCCAGCAGGTGATTATCCCGCACGGCGCGCAACGCCTGGATCCCGGCGATCACATCTACATTTGCACCACGCGCAAAAACCTCGATGCCGTGATGGCGTTCATGGGCATCAAAAAGCAGAAGTCGATCGAACGCGTATTCATCGTCGGCGGCAAGCAGGTCGGCATATGGGTAGCCGAAGAACTTGAAAAACAGGGCGTTCAGGTCAAGTTGATCGAACGCGACCAGCGGCGCTGCGACATGATTTCCACGATCCTCAACAAGACGATCGTCGTGCGCGGCGACGGTACCGATCAGGGCACTCTCGAAGAAGAAAACGTCGAAGGAGTCGATGCCTTCCTGGCGCTCACCAACGACGACGAAGACAACATCATCGCTTCGCTGCTCGCCCGCCGCCTCGGCGCCCAGAAAGTCGTTGCGCTGATTAACCGCCTGAATTACCTGCCCATGGTGCAGCGCCTGGGCATCAACACCTCGGTCAGCCAGCGCCTCACGGTGGTCGACCTTGTGCTGCAGTACGTCCGCAAGGGCCGCGTGTTGTCGGTGACGACCTTCCGCGAGGAAGAAGCCGAAGCGATCGAGCTGATCGCCGCGCCGGGAGCCAAGTTCGTAGGCAAGAAGCTGCGCGACGTGCGTTTCCCACGGGGAGCAATCGTCGGAGCCATCGCGCGCAAGGACGGCGGCGTGTGCGTCCCCCGCGGCAATGTCGCCATCGAGGCGGGCGACCGCGTCATCTTTTTCACGCTGGAAAGCATCGTTCCCGAACTTGAATCCGCATTTCTGCTCGAGCCCGCCGGCAGGAAAGGCATTCTGTGATCCACTGGTCCGCTCTCGGACTCGTTTTCGGGCATTTCCTGCTCGCCTTCGCGGCGGCGATGGGTTTTCCCGTCGTCTATTCTCTGGCCACGGACCGGGCCGATCTCGCCCCTTTGGCGCTCGCTCTGGCCTGCGCTGCGGCCTGCGGCGCAGCCCTTCGCTTGGGCTGCCGCGGCCGCAACCGCGAGCTGAGTCAACGCGAGGGTCTGCTGCTGGTCGTCGCCACCTGGCTCGGCGCATCGTTCTTCGGCTGCCTGCCCTATGCGTTCTCGCCCTATTTCGACAGCTTTACGGACGCATGGTTCGAATCCGTCTCGGGATTTACGACGACCGGCGCGACCGTTCTGGACGACGTCGAGGCTTTATCCAACCCTATCCAGCTCTGGCGCTGCTTCTCGCATTGGCTGGGCGGCATGGGCATCGTCGTGCTCGTGGTCGCCGTCCTGCCGCTGGTCGGCCACGGCGGCATGCATCTCTACCGCGCGGAGTTTTCCGGGGCCAAGTCGGCAAAGCTCAAACCGCGCATCGCCGAGACTGCGGCGGCGTTGTGGAAAATCTATCTCGCGCTTACCTTGGCCGAATACGCCGTTCTGCTGTGCGCCGGCCTGTCGCATTTCGAAGCTGTCACCCATGCGTTTTCGACGATGGGGACAGGCGGATTTTCAACGCGCACCGCGAGCATCGCCGGCTTCGAAAGCCCGCTGGTCGAATACGTCATCATCGTTTTCATGTTGCTGGCCGGCGTCAGTTTCATCCAGCAATACCGCTTGTGGGTCGAGAGAAAGCCGGGCGGCGTGCTGCGCGATTTCGAGGTGCGGCTCTATCTCATTCTGGTCGCGGCGGCGTCCGGGCTGATCGGCTGCTATCTCTACTCCGGCGGAGGCTACGGATTGGAGCCGGCCTTCCGCGGCGCCCTGTTTCAGGTCGTCTCGATCACGACGACGACCGGCTTCGTTACCGAAAATTTTGAAATCTGGCATCCGTTGCCGCAACTCATTCTGCTGGCGCTCATGTTCGTCGGCGGCTGCACGGGCTCGACAGCCGGCGGCATGAAGATCGCGCGCCTGGCGCTTTTGGGCAAGGTCGTCGACCGCGAGTTCAAGCGGATCGTCGAGCGCCACGGCGTCTTCGCCGTAAGAGTCGGCGGCGCCGTGACGCCTGAATCCGCCGTCCAGAGCCTGCTCAACCTGGTCTATCTGGCCTTCGTGGTGAATTTTTTCTCCTGCCTGGCGCTGGCGGCGCTCGGCGTGGACGTGTTGACCTCGATCACCGCCGTAGCGGCCTCGATGTTCAACATCGGCCCCGCTTTCGGCAACGTCGGTCCCCTGGAGAACTACGCCAGCCTGCCGGCGCTCGCCAAGTGGGTGCTGAGTTTCGACATGATCGCCGGCCGTCTCGAGTTTTACACCGTTCTGGTCATCCTTACCCCCTGGTTCTGGCGCAAGTAGCGCAGCGCGCCTGCAAGGGAACGTGCGCGGACGATTGTGCAAGAACCGCGTCTTTTCGCAGCCGCCCGGGGTTCCGCCTCGTCCTTCAAGCCGGCCGCCAGGATAACCTCAGCCCCTGAAATCGCGTCATTATATTCGGTAGGGCCGTTCCCGGCCCGCAGGATTGGAAATGTCGAATTTACTGAGCAAACCTTGGGTGCGCTGGGCGGCGATGGTGGTGTGCGGCGCGGTCGTCTCTTTTGCGGCGCTGAATCTCTACGAGCCGCCGGCGCCGGAAATCCCCACCGCACGGGTCGAGCGCCGCGATTTCTTGCGTACCGTGCGCGCCCGCGGCGAGCTCAAGAGCGCCAAGTCGGTGCAGATCACGGCTCCGCAAACGCCCGATCTGAAGATCGTTCAACTGGCCGAGAACGGCAAGGCGATCGGCGCGGGAGATATCGTCGTCAAGTTCGACGAGTCCGCGCAGGAAGATACGCTGGTCCTGCGCGAAACGAACGTCAGGCAGGTGGACAGCGAAATCAAGCAGGCCACGGCGCAGCATTCCATCACCGACGAGCGCAATGCGATGGAAATCATGCAGGCGCAATACAACCTCGAGCGCGCCGAGCTCGAGGCCGGCAAACAGGAGATACTCGCCGAAATCGAAGCGGAAAAAGCCAAGATCGACGTCGAAATCAGCCGGGGCGAGTTGAACAAAGCCGAAACCAACGAAGAAGCCAGCAACATTTCGCAGGACGCCGACCTGGTCCGTCTGGAGGAGCGGCGCAGCAAGGCGCTGCGCGATCTCGACCTGTCCCGCCGCTACCTCGGCAGCATGGTGCTGCGGGCGCCCGCCGACGGCATCATCCACATCCTTCCCAACAACCGGGCGCAGGGGTCGTTCGGCACCGCGCGCCCGCCGTTTCAGGAAGGCGATACCGTTTGGACGGGAGCGCCCATCGCCGAAATTCCCGATCTCAAATCGTTGCGGGTTGAATTCCGCGTCGAGGAAATCGACCGCGGCCGCGTCGCCGAAGCACAGGCAACCCGCGTTCGCGTGGACGCCGTGCCCGACGCGGTGCTTGGCGGAAAAGTAACCTGGCTGAGCCCGATTGCAACGCTCGTGTTCAGTCGGCTGCCCCCGGAGAAAAATTTCCCGGCGCATGCGGCCCTCGACGAGATCGACGACCGCCTGCGGCCGGGCATGAGCGCGACGGTTGAAATCGTGGTGCAACTCCTGCCGGATGTCCTGGTGATTCCGGCCAAAGCCTCGACGCAGGTCGACGGCAAGCCTACGGTATTCGTCAAGGACGGGGCCGGCTACCGGCGGGCAAGAATCGAGGTCTTGGCGAGTAACGGCACGGACATCGTCGTCGCCTCGGGTCTCGACGAGGGCGAAGTGATCGCGCTCGAAAACCCCGAACTGACCGCGGCCAAGAGCCGCACGACTTAATCGACCGAAGGTGCAAGCCATGAACAAGATGCTCATCCGCTTAGTCATTCTGCTCGCGGTGATCGGCATGGTCGCCGGCGGCTACTACTTGGTCCAACAGATTCCCGAAGACGAATCGATGATTGCGCTCGCCGAGGTCAAACGCGGCGACTTGGTGGTCAAGACGTTTTTGCGCGGAGAGCTGCGCGCCGTACGCTCGCTGACGCTGACCGCGCCGAACATCGGCTCGCAGTCTCAGATCACGCAATTGGCGCCTGCCGGAGCGCTGGCGAATCGCGGGAATCTCATCTTCGAGCTCGACGATTCCGAGCGGGTGGCGGCGCTCGAAGACAGCCTGCTGGCGGTCGAAAAAATCCAGGAAGATCTGAAGAAAGCCGAAACCGAACTCGATATCCGCAAAAGCCAGGACGAGGTCGAGATCGTTCGCGCCAACTTCCAGGTGCGCCGCGCCGAGCTCGAGGTTCGCCGCAACGAGTTGATCTCGGAAATCGACGCCCGCAAAAACGTCTTGACTCTGGAAGAAGCGCGCAGGCGCAAGCAAAAGCTGGAAGAAGACATCAAGAACCGCTTGCAGCAGCGCGAAGCCGAGCTTGCCGTTTTGCGCGAGCAGATCAATAAGGCGCAACTCGACGTGGACCGCGACAGACGGCGCATCGAGCAGTCCCGCGTGTTGGCGCCCATGACGGGGTTGGTTTCGGTGCTGCAAAACCGCTCCGGCGGCCGCGGCGGCTTCGGGCAATCGACGCCGGACATCCGCGAAGGCGATCAGATCCCGGCGGGAATGTCGGTGACGCAGTTGCTCGACCTCTCAGAGATGGAGCTTGTGACCAAAGTCGAAGAAGTCGAGCGCGCAAACCTCAAGGAAGGCCAGACCGTGGTGATTCGCCTCGACGCCTTGCCCGGAAAGACGGTCGAGGGCAAGATTGAACGGTTGGGCAATACGGCATCGACCAACATCTTCGCAGGCGAGGCGACCAAGAAATTCGAGTGCATCATCTCGATCGACATGCGGCAATTGCTCACCCACGTCGGCGCTGACGAAGAGCGCATCGCGCGCATCATGGCGACGGCGCGCGCGAATGCGGCTACCGGCTACGGTTCGTCCGGCGGCGCGTCCCGTGGAGGCGGCGGCGGGCAAGGCGGCAAACAACAAGCTCAGGCCGGCGGCAAACAACAGGCTCAGGGCGGCGGCGGCAACCGCCAGGCGCAAGGCGGACAAGGCGGCCAACAGCAAGCTCAAGCCGGCGGCCGGCAGCGCGGCCAGGGCGGCGGCGGCAACCGCCAGGCGCAAGGCGGACAGGGCGGCCAACAGCAAGCTCAGGCCGGCGGCCGGCAGCGCGGCCAGGGCGGCGGCGGTAACCGCCAGGCGCAAGGCGGACAGGGCGGCCAACAGCAAGCCCAAGCCGGCGGCCGGCAGCGCGGTCAAGGCGGCCGCGGCGGAGGCTCCGATCCGTCAGCGATGCTCAGCCGGCTTCCGGAAGACGCCCGCAAAAAGGCGGAAGCGCTGCTCAAAGGCCGCGGACCGCAAGAATTGAGCAACGAGGAACGCCAGAAATTTCGGCAAATCATGCAGGCGGCGTTTCAGGGCGGCGGCGGCCCGGGAGGCGGCGGCGGCCCGGGAGGCGGCGGCAGAGGCGGCTTCGGCGGACCGGGCGGCGGCGGCGCTCCTGCCGGGGGCGGCGGCTTCGGCGCGGCCGGGGGCGGCCGCGGCGGAGGCTTTGGCGGCGGCGAACCGAGCGGCCCGACTTCCAGCGGGTCGGAATTCAGCGCCGAACAGCGCAAATCGGCCGTATTGCCGCGTCCCCCGGAAGAAGGTTCGGATGTCGATATCCTGCTGCGCCCCGGACTGCTGGCCGACGCCGAAGTGATCGTCGAAAACATTCCCGATACTTTGTACATTCCCTTCCAGGCAGTGTTCGAAGACCAGGCGCAGCCCATCGTCTACGTGTTGGAAGGAGGCCGCCTCCAAGCGCGGCGGGTCTCTCTCGGCAAACGCTCGGAATCGCAGATAGCCGTAACCGACGGTCTCCAGGAAGGCGAAATGATCTCCTTGCAAGCTCCCGGCAATGCCGCGGGCGCGGCGCCGAAAGCCGAGAAAAAATCCTCCGGGCCGGCTCTTCCCAGCGGGGGCGGCGGCGGTGGATTCGGCGGCGGGAGACGAGGCGGCTGATCGATGACTATCCCCAACATCCTGCCCGAGCTCTTTATGGGGCTGGGCAGTCTTCTGGCGCACAAGCTCCGCTCGCTGCTGACGATGCTCGGCATGATCTTCGGCGTCGGCGCCGTGGTCGCGATGCTTTCGATCACCGAGGGCGCGCAGCAGGAGATGATCCGTTACATCGATCTGCTCGGCGTCAACAACATCGTCGTGGAAGCCAACGAAGCCGTCGACCGCGATACCCTACTGGCCGTTCGCCAGATCTCGCCGGGTCTCACCTTCCGTGACGCGCGGGCGATCGCGGCCAACGCGCCCAGCATCGACCATTTGTCTCCCCGTAAAACCTTCGATCCGACGAGCATCCTGCCGCGCACGGACGCCGACCTGCCGCAGCTTCTCGGCGTGCTGCCGAATTACACCGAAATCTACAACCTGACGCTTCTCGAAGGCCGTTTTTTCGACGAAGAAGAGAACTTGCGCTCGGCGCCCGTTTGCGTCTTGGGCGAGCGGGCCAAGATCAACCTGCTCGGCTACGGCGCCGCGGTCGGCAAGTACGTCAAGGTCAATGAAGTCTGGCTGCGCGTGGTCGGCGTCATGGCCCCGCAGGCGACCGCCGAGTCCGACGTCGAAGGACTGGAAACCGACGACCGCAACAATTTGATCCTGGCGCCGCTGAACTCGGTGATGCGCCGCTTCGAGGACAACAACAGCTATCTCAAAGACGAGATCGACGGCATCTTTATCCGCGTCAACTCGGACTCGGACCCGATTGAAACCTCGCAGATCGTGCGCGCGATCTTGAACGCCACGCACAACGCCGCCAGCGATTTCTCGGTTCTGGTGCCCGCCGATCTGCTCGCCCAGCGCGAGCAGCAGCAGCTTGTCTTTCAAGTCGTCATGATCTGCATCGCCGGCATTTCGCTGCTGGTCGGCGGCATCGGCATCATGAACATCATGCTCGCTACGGTGCTCGAGCGCACGCGGGAAATCGGCATCCGCCGCGCCATCGGCGCCCGCCAACGCGATATCGTCAGGCAGTTTCTGATCGAGGCGGTGCTGATCTCCATCCTGGGCGGCGTCATCGGCATTGCGGCCGGATTCGGCGGCTCGAAAATGATTGCCGCGATCGCCGGTTGGGCGACTGTCGTGACCGTGTTGTCGATCGTCGTTTCATTCGGCGTATCGGTATTTATCGGCTTGCTGTTCGGGATTTACCCTGCGGTGCAAGCGGCCAAGCTCGATCCTATTGAGGCCATTCGTTATGAGTAACCGCTCGAAAAAATTCATCCGCCGCACGATTGGATTCGCCGCCGCGCTGGCGGCGATGACCGCGGCGGCGCCGCTGCCGGCGCAGTTGAACACTTTTCCCGACGGCACGTATTTTCGGGAGCAATGGCAATCCGCGCCCTACGGCGTCGAGATCGAGGCGGTCGCGAACCTCCAGGACTTTGTCGTCGACGACAAGCTGGAGCTTTCGCTGCGCGCCTATCTCGAGCTGGTCATGGCCAACCACACCGACGTGCAGATACAGAAACTGTCGGTGCGCGAGAGCGAGAACGCAGTCCAGAGCGCGATGAGCCCGTTCGACCCGAATCTCGAGTTGAACTTCAATACCAACCGCAGCACCAATCCCTCGCAAGACGTGCTGCAGGGCGGCGACGTCGTGAGCAGCCTGCGGCAAAACGGCGGGTTCACCTACAACCAAACGCTCGACACCGGCACGAACTATCGGGTCGCTTTCACGGGCGTGAAGAATTCGAGCAGCAGCTCGTTTCGCACCTTCAACCCTTCGATCCAAGACACGCTGCAGTTCAACCTCACCCAGCCGTTGCTGCGTAACCGCGGCCGCGGCATTCAGCGCATTCCTATCCTGATCGCCGGCTCGCGGCTCGACCTGACCAAAGCCCAGGTGCTGCAGCGCGTGATCGGCATCGTCTCGCAAGCCGAGAGCCTCTATTGGCAGGTGGTCTCCAATCGCGAGAACCTCAAGGTGCAGGAAAACAACCTCGAATTGCGCCGACAATTTCTTGAGCGTTCGCAGCGCGAGCTGGAGCTTGGCGCGATCTCGCCGCTCGATATCTATCAACCGGAGCAGAACTTCGCGACCGCGCAGGTCGGCGTGACGCGCGCGCGCTTCCGCCTGCAGCAAGCCGAAGACCGCGTCCGCAGACAGATCGGCGCAGACCTGCATCCGGATATCCGCAATCTGCCCTTGATCCTCACCGAGTCGGCCGAACCGCCCGCCTACGTGCCTTCGTTCGAGCCCGAGGAAACCATTGCCAAGGCTCTGCAAATGCGCCCGGAAATCCAGCAGAGAAGACTCAATCTCAAAATCGACGACTATGCGATCAAGCGCGATACGAACGCGCTGCGCCCCGATCTTTCCCTGACGGCCTCCTACAGAGCCACCGGATTGGGCGGCAATCTGTTCGAAACATCGCTGCTCGGCGGGAGCGCGGGCAGTTTCATCCCCGGCGGCGTCGGCGACGCTCTCGATCAACTGTTTCAATTTCGGTTCCCGACCTACAGCGCGGGACTGACGCTGCAGCTTCCCTTGCGGAACCGCCGCGCGGCGGCGAACTTGTCCAACAGCGTCATCTCGAAGAAGCGCAACCTTTACAACCTGCGCTCGCTCGAGCAAGAGATACGCCTGGCGGTGCTCAACGCGATCGCCGGCGTCGAACTCAGCAAGGCGGCGATGCAACAGGCGGCGGTCGCTCTCGATTTTTCGCGCAAGCGTCTCGACGCCGAGCAGAAGAAGTACGACCTCGGCGTCAACACCGCCTTCATCGTTCTCGACGCGCAAGACGACCTGGTGCAAAGCGAGGCCGACTTGCTGCAAGAAGCGATCGGCTACCGTCAAGCCGTGGTTACGCTGCTGCAGTCGACCGGCGAGTTGCTCGAAGCCCGCGGCATTCAACTGAGTTACGACTGACGCCTTGCGGCCGGGGAGCAGGCGGCCGACCTACGCTTTGCCGTAGTGGAGCAGCCCTTTCGATTCCTTCGGCGGACGCGCGCGGACCGCTTCCTCGTTCGGCTCGGTTCCCCATCCCGGCCGGTCGGGGAGCGTCAGGAAGCCGTCTTCGATCGGCGGTCGATGCGTGAACAACTCTTCGTCCCAAGGGATGCGGTCGATGTCGATTTCCATGATGCGCAGATTGGGAACGGCGGCGGCGAAGTGCGCGTTGATCATCGAGCAGAGGTGGCCGTAGAAATTGTGCGGCGCGACGTTGATCTCGTACGCCTCGGCGCAGGAGGCGCATTTCAGGCCTTGCCAGACGCCGTTCCAGACCGCATCGATGATCGCCACATCGACCGCCTCTTGCTCGAAGTAGGGCAAGAAGCTGCGCAGTCCCATCAAGGTCTCGCAGCCGCTGATCGGGTGCGGGCTCTGCCGGCGGATGTGCGCCATTGCTTTGGGGTTGCGCGTATCGATCTCGACCCAGAAAATGTCGAGGTCGCGAATCTCGCGCAGGATTTTCAGATAGCCCTCCGTCGAGCAGTTGAAATTCAGATCGAGGAGAATGTCGATATCGGGGCCGGCGCCCTCGCGCATCGCTTCGAGGTGCGCCCGAATGTTGCGCAACACCTTGCGATCGACGTTGCGGGCAGGCTCGAAAGGCGCGCCGAAACCGGGCCGCCAGCCCGTGACGCCGCCGTCTTCATAGATGAAGACATTGGTTTTCAGCGCCGTGAAGCCGCGCTCGCGCACCTCGGCGCCGATCGACCGCGCCCCGTCGAGATCGGTGATCGCGGGCTTGTAATAGTCGGGATGATTGATGCGCCATGTGGCGCAGTGCGACCAGTACAGGCGGATGCGGTCGCGGACCTTCCCGCCGAGCAACTCGTAACAGGGGACGCCCAAAGCTTTCGCCTTGGCGTCCAGCAGCGCATTCTCGAGTGCGCCGAGGGCTTCGCCGACGACGCCCCCGGCCGCCGGCCGCGTGGCGCAGAACAAGTCGGCGTAGATGCGCTCGTGCGCCCCGACCGAACAACCGACTACGCGCTCGGCGAGCTTCTCGATCGCCGCGCTGACTCCCGGCGAGCCGAACCCTTCATCGAATTCGCTCCAGCCGACAATGCCGTCTTCGGCGGTAAGTTTGACGAAGTGGTAATTGCGCCACCCGGCGTCACAGTGCAGGGTCTCAATCGCTCGGACTTTCATTGAGGGGTCTATCGTACCGCGGCGCTGCGGCGCTTGGATATCGTTGCGCTTGCTGTTACCATTCGAGGTTTCGGCGATGGCGGGGCGCATTCTCAAAGGCAACGCAATTCGAGACCGGATTCTTGCCGACCTCGGCGGCGAAATCGCGCGTCTGGCGGAGCAGGGCGTCCGTCCGGGGCTGGCGGCCGTGCTGGTGGGCAACGATCCGGCATCGCGGATTTACGTCGGCAACAAGATCGAGGCTTGCCGGCGGATCGGGCTTTTTTCGCAAACGATCCGTCTGCCCGCAGAATCGACGACCGAAGAGATTCTGGCCGTCACGGCCGAGTTGAACGCGCGCGGCGACGTTGACGGCATTCTGCTCCAACTGCCTCTGCCCGCCCACGTCGACGAGGATCGGGTTCTGCTCGCGGTTCGCCCCGAAAAAGACGTTGACGGCTTTCACCCGATGAACGTCGGCAAGCTCGCCGGCGGACGGCCCGCGCTCGCGCCGTGTACGCCGGCAGGGCTGATCGAGATCTTGAAGCGCAGCGAGATCCCCATTGCCGGAAAGAACGCCGTCGTCGTCGGCCGCAGCAACATCGTGGGCAAGCCCGCCGCTCTGCTGCTGCTTGCCGAGAACGCCACGGTGACGGTCTGCCATTCGCGCACGAAAGACCTTGCCGCGGTTTGCCGCGCGGCGGATATTCTCGTGGCCGCGGTCGGCCGGCCGGCGATGCTCACGCGGGAGTTTATCCGCCCGGGAGCCGCGGTGCTCGACGTCGGCATCAACCGCGTGACCGATCCGGCCGTCGCGGAAGCAGTATTCGCCAACAGCCCGCGGCGTCTCGAAAGGTTCCGCCAAACGGGCGCGGCCGTCGTGGGCGACGTCCATCCGGAGCACGCGAGAGAGACGGCCGGGGCCTACACGCCCGTTCCCGGCGGCGTGGGCCCGCTGACGGTGGCCATGTTGATGGTCAACACGGTCAAGGCCGCGCGCCTCCGCCGCGGCTGAGCGCCGCCTATACTGAAGCGTGAATCCGCGGCGCCGGACGTTTCTGCTGGGGCTGGGCGCGCTTGCGCCGGCGGCGGCCTGGGAGCGCGAGTCGGCGGCAATCTATTCCCAGCGGCGGAGGGCGCTCGCCGAAGCCGTCGGCGGCGGCCTGATCGTCGTTCTCGGCTACGACGAATACGAAGGCCGGTCGGGGTATTCGAGCTTCCGCCAGGAAAGCCATTTCTACTACCTCACCGGACACAACGAGCCCGGCGCCGCCTTGGCCATCGCCCCCGAGAGCGGCCGGCGGCCGTACAGGGAAATCCTGTTCGTCCCCGAAGCCGACGCGCACGCCTCGAAATGGCTGGGTCCGCGGCTCGGCATCGACGACGCAGGCGAATTGGGCGTCGATGAAGTCCTGTCCCGCTCCGCGATGGAGCCGCAGGCGCGCATGTTGTTGAAAGAGCGCAAGAGACTCTACGGCCTGCTGCCCGGCGGCCCCGGCCGTGACCGAAACGCCGCGGAGCGCCTGCTCGCGCGCCTGCAGGAGGTGTGCCGGCGCAAGGACGTGCGCGACATCCGCAGCCGGCTCGCGCGCCTGCGAGCGGTCAAATCGACGGGCGAGATTGCAACGATCCAGAAGGCCGTCGATGCTTCGATCGAAGCGCACCTGGCCGCGTGGAAGGTTATCCGCCCGGGCGTTACCGAGCAGCAGGTGGCCGGCGCCATGGTCGGAGCGGCACTGACCGCCGGCTGCGAGCGCATGGCCTACCCGCCGATCGTCGGCAGCGGCCTCAATTCGACGATCCTGCACTACGACCGCAACGATGCAACGCTTGCCGCCGGCGGCGTCGTGCTCATGGACGTGGGCGGAGAATACAGCCGTTACGCGGCCGACATTACCCGCACGGTTCCGGTCAGCGGCGTCTTCAGCGACCGCCGGCGTAAAATCTACGACCTTGTCCTGGGCGCCCAGAAGCAGGCCGTTGCCGCGGTCAAGCCCGGAGCGCGGCTCTACGCGCACGGGCCGAGCGGTCTCACCGGCATTGTCGAGCGCTGGTTCGAGCGTCATGGCGAGCCGGGCATCGGCTCGCGGTTTACGCACGGCCTCGGCCACCATGTCGGCCTGGATGTCCACGATCCGCGTCCGCCGGAAGACGAGCTGCAACGCGGCATGGTGCTTACCATCGAGCCCGGCCTTTACCTGCCTGACGAGGGCTTCGGCGTGCGCATCGAAGACATGGTGGTTGTCACCGACGACGGCTGCCGGACGATGACCGGCCGCCTGCCCAAGGAAGCCGAGGCCATCGAAGCGATCATGGCGGCCTGACGCTCTCCGCCTCTCAGGGACAAGCGGGCGTCCCGCCGTTGGCAATGCCGTAAAACTTCCCGCCGGGGCCGCACCATTCGCGCCGAAACAGCCGGAACAGGCGCTGCTGGGGCGAAGGCGCATACTCCATCACGGCCCCTTGCCTGCGCAGCGCCGCGGCAAGCGCGCGGGTATCGATCTCCTGAACCGGCAGCCCCGCAGCGACCGCCATCTTCGCCGCAACGCCGGCCGCCTGCCCGACGATCATGTACTGAGGCTCCATGCGCAGCGACGAGGAAGACGCCGCGGTCAACGCGGCCATCGAGGCCGACCCCGAGGAAAAGCGATCCACGGAATTGGAGCGCGCCGGCAAGCTGCGCCCCATCCCGTTGGAGCGCTTGCGCAGGATGGGCGCGACCCGCGCCATAGCCCGGCGGGAAGCCCGCGAAGCAGCCGCAGGCTCGGACGCCGATCAAACGGCGTAGCTGCGCCGCCGCCGGCGCGTCCATTTTTCCCTCTCACCGCAGGCAACGCGACGTCGCAAACCATGTGACCAATCGTTCCAAATTAAATGGCCGCGTACAGCGGCTTCCATCGTCTCGCCGGATATGCGCATGTCAGCGGGCAAACTCGCAGGTTGAAAGAAAAGCGGCCAACGAACGAGCCGCCCGCTCGCCGTCGCGCTTCAGGCGCGCCAACTGCCGCCGGCGCGCGCGGCTCAAGCCGACCTGCCGCTCCGCCAAGGCCATGACGAACAACAAGAGTCCCGCCAGGAGAAACCAGACCGCGGTAAGATTCTCCACCCAGTAGTCTTCTCTGCTCAGCGCCCTGAATGTCTGCTGGCCAGCAGCGAGGAAAGTGCTAAAGAAAAATACGTTCAGACACAGGCAGAGGTAACCAAAGACGCCAACCGTGCTGTGCGCGGGGGGGGATTGGCGTTCATGGAATCTCCTCAAATGCGCGTGGGCAGGGGCGGCGCCGGTTCGATGCCTCCGCAGCGCGGGAACAGCATCGAGATGCGTGCGCCGGCCAAGTGGAAACCGTACGCGCGCGCATGAACTCGGAAACCTGCCGTCCGAAATGCGTCTCCCGGCCCACGAAGACGACGGCTTTCATTGAAACAGTCATTCAGGCTGAATACGGCGTTCAGTTTATCCGCGACCAGACGAGCTTCGACTTCGCATAGAAAACCAGGTTTTCTTCCTCAGCGCCCATCAGTATACCGAAATTTCCTTCTCGATCAGCCGAAGCGGTATCGACTGAATCCAGTATTCGGTTTTCCCTATCAACCTCGAAAAGAGCGCCTTTGAAATAATTCCCGGGGCTTTCGCCGCTCCATAGCCCCGCCACGAAAATTCTGCCGGAATCCGTGACGGCCCCTATAGTAGCCGTAAGACCCTCGGGATAGGCGAGTCGGCCCTCATGCATGACGATTCCGTCGGTCGATATCAACGCAAATTTCCCGGCCGAGATGGACGCCATAGCGGCATAGTTTCTGGATGTCGCCAGAAAACCGTCGTTGGCGGGATGGGAAAGATCGGGCGGATCTCCGCCGGACCACGGCAAAAAAGAGCGCGCCAACTCGCCGTCCGGGCCGTACTGCCGCAGCACGTCGTGGCCCGGATCCAGCTCTTGCATGTTCTTTTTTACGTTCCCGAATGCCCACAACGACCCGTCCGCGGTGAATCCGATGTCGAAGGCGTTGAACGGCGCGGTGCGCACTACGCGGACGAGCGATCCGTCCGCGCGAAACCAAGCGATGACGGACAGATAACCGCCGTGCCGATCCATGACTGAGGCGGCGACGGCGATATCGCCGTCGAAGGAAACCGCAACATCGCTAATATCGGGGCGGAAGCTGTCGGGCAGGTCGAGCGCCTGCTCGACCGCCGGCAATAGAGACCCGTCGGCGCGGTCGACCCGGATTGCGGTATGCGATTGGTTCTTGGAGAATATGTACCCGGCCTGATACTTGGGCAACGGTCGATCGCCCAAATTTACGCGGGGGAAGTTTTCCGTCCGCTCCGTAATGAGTTGCGCAGCCTGCGCCGGAAACGGCAACAGACAAGCCGAAACACCGAGAATTCGTAAGCAGGGCAGCATGAGAAGTCTCCTTTTTCATTGAAACAGTCGTTCAGGCTGAATACGGAATTCATTTTACCTCTGACCATACGATCTTATTTTGACCGTCTTTAGCTCTCACGTGGAAAATCAGATTC
The DNA here is from genome assembly GCA_958295955.1 of uncultured Bryobacterales bacterium. Classification (GTDB taxonomy): domain Bacteria; phylum Acidobacteriota; class Terriglobia; order Bryobacterales; family UBA6623; genus CATQHP01. Next base: position 2,113,447 of record OY282420.1, read on the forward strand.
TCTTTTTCCGATCCGACAAGCATGCCGAATTCATTTTCTCCAATTGCCAGGTCAGTATCCACTAAATCCACCCTTTTATTTTCAAAATTGACCTCGAAAAGAGGGATATTGGGATAATTATCCTTTCCTTCGCTGCCGCTCCAGCGACCCTGCACAAAGATCCTTCCGGAATCCGTGACGGCTCCTATGACCATCTGGAAGTCTTCGGGATAGGGCAGCGCACCCTCATGCACTACAATTCCTCCGGTCGATATCAACGCGAATTTCTTGGCCGAGCTGGATAGCATAGCGGCATAATTTCTGGATGTCGCCAGAAAGCCGTAGCTGATCGGGTGGGCATGTTTAGTCGAAACGGCCGAACGCGGCAAAAGGGTGCGGATCAGTCTGCCGTCCGGAGCGTACTGCCGCAGCACGTCGTGGACCGGTTCTTCTTCCCTCATGTCCTCCTGTTTTACGATGCCGAAGGCCCACAACGACCCGTCCGCGGTGAATCCGATGTCCGCGGCGGCGAACGGCGAGGTGCGCACTGCGCGGATAAGCGATCCGTCCACGCGCAGCCATGCAATGACGGATACGAAACGCCCTTCCTTGTCCATGACCGAAGCGGTGACGGCAATCGAGCCGTCAAACGCAACCGCAACTTCTCTAATGCTGTGACGAAAGCTGTCGGGCAGGTCCAACATCTTTTCGATTGCCGTCCCCGGAGATTCTTTGGCGCGGTCGACCCAGATTGCAGTATGCGATTGGTTTCTGGAGAACACATACCCTGCCTGATAACTCGGCAACGGTTGCCCCCCTAAACTTCCACGGGGAAAATTCTCCGTTCTATCCGGAACCTGGAGTTGCACGGCTTGCGCCGGGATCGGCGCCAGACAAATCGAAACGCCGAGAATTCGCAAACAACGCAGCATGGAATTTCTCCTTTTCATAAGGGTTAGTACCAATTCGGGCAACTTATCTCGGGGCAAGGGCCTCTGCCGCAGCAAGTTGAGCCGCCGATATATCTCCAACCCCGGCTCCACGAGGCGCTCTGAGGATCGGAATAGTGGAAGTTGTAGTAGTCCTGGCAATCGGTCATGTAGCAAGGTTGCCATCTGAGACCGTAATAGTGCCCTCCGCATGGCCCTGTCGAACACCCATAGGCATGCGCCGTTAGCGGCCGCAGCCAACTCAATATGGGGCTTCTCCACACCTTCTGCCACACAGAGACGCTTCGGGGCGGCACCTGCTGGCAGGATTCCGACACGCCTCTGACAAACGCCCCGCCTGCAAAAAAGCCGCTTCCGCCTCCTCGTTCGGCGATACGCCGGCGAACAGGGCATCCAACCGTCCGCCGCTCTCATCGAAAAGAATTCGGGCCGCTTCGTTACCGTTTTGAGCAAGCAACGCGCCAGCAGCGGTGAAAAACAGGATTGCCAAGATGCGAAAGTACGCGGCCGCGCTGCTCATGATTTTGTTTCTCCTGTCTATAGGACGTTTGAGACAACGTTTTTTTCGGCGCGTCCACGCCGTTTTCAGCCGGCCGTTGCGGCTCATCATCGACTGGAACACTGCGATCAGGTCGCTCAGCGGGGCTTCGTCGAGGATGAAGTCCGAGGCGTGAACGTCGCCGCGGCAGATGATGTCGAGCGCCTCGCGGATATGTCCGGGAGTGTGGTGGAACGTCGCCCGCAGCGTGAGCGAGCCATAGTGGATGCGCCCGGTATCCAGGCAGATCGCCGTCTCTTTGGGGCAGCCGCCGAAGAAGTTCACGACGCCGCCGGCGCGCACCATGCCCACCGCCTGACGCCAAGCGTGCGGCGAGCCGACCGCCTCGATCACGATGTCGGAACCCCGTCCGCGTGGTCGGGAATGCGGTGCGTGTTGCAGTCGGCGATCGGCCCCGGAATTTTCACGTAGCGCGCGTAAGCGCCGTTGTTGAACAGCAGATTCTCGCAGAGATTCTTCTGATCGCACCAGCAGAAAAAGCATTTGAAGCAAGGCGCCGAATTGGCGGCGACCACGCGGTTGCCGACCTGGAAGTGCTTGACCGCCGAGCCGACCTCAACAATATCCCCCGCCAACTCGTGGCCGAGGATCGCCGGCGGCGTAATCATCCTGGCGTGGTGGCCCCGGCGGTACACCTTCAAATCGGTGCCGCAGGTCAACGCCGCCTTGACTTGCACGAGGATGTCCGACGGGCCGACCGCGGGCACCGCGACCCGCTCGATGCGCAGCTCCTCTTTGCCGTAAAGCACCGCGGCAGGCATCGTTTCCTTCATGACTTTGCCCGTCCCTGAGGATGCACGATCACTTTCAGCGAACCGTACAGCGGGCTCTGACGCCGAAGACGCATAGCCCGCGTACAGCGGGCGCCTGCATGCAGGACGACGTCGCATACCATGTGACCAATCGGTACAAATTAAATGGCCGCGTACACTCGCCCCCGGGTTCGGACAGAGCGGCGAGCGCCGGATCGCGCCGGGAAACTCAGGCAGCGGCGCGGTCGGGGTCGCTGCCGTACCATACCAGCAGAATCCACCGCGAACAGTTGTCGAGCAGCACGTAATAGGTCGGTAATACGACCAGCGTCAGCAGCGTCGAAGCCATCAGGCCGCCCATCACGGTCCGCGCCAGCGGGAAATACCTCATCTCGAACAAGCCGCCGCTGCCCCAGGCGAGCGGAATCAGTCCGACGATCGTCGTCGCCGCAGTCATCGCGATGGGCCGCAGCCTTTCCGCACAGCCGCGAAGAATCGCCTCTCGGCGCTCGAGGCCGGCGCGGCGCAGGTTGTTGATGTGGTCGATCAGCACGATTCCGTTATTGACGACAATGCCGACGAGCACGATCATGCCGACCCAGGCCATCGCATTGAACGGCGTGCCCGTGGCGAGCAGAAAAAGCGCTACCCCGACGACGGCGAAGGGCATGGAAAACATGATCGCGAAGGGATGGAAAATCGACTCGAATAACGCCGCCATCACGAAATAGACCATGACCAGAGAGAGCATCAGGTTGAACGCGAACTGAGCCTCCTCCTGGTCGTTCTGCTGCGTCCAGAAGCTGTATGTCCAACCGTAGCCGGGCGGGTACGACAACGAGTCCAGAACCTCTTGCATGGCCTCGCGCCCTTCGTCGATCTTGCGGCCGATGAATGCGGCCTGGACATAGGTGTACGTGCGCCTGTCTTCGCGCAGAATCCCGCCGGGAACCTTCTCCAGACGGAAGTCTGCGACCTGCTCCAACGCAATCTGCTCTCCGTTGGGTCCGCCGCCGACGATCACCGACTTGAGATCTTCGATGCTCTGCATGTCTGCCGGGTGAAGCCCGACCCACATTTCAGTCTCGCCGTCCGCGGTGCGGAATCCTCTCATGCGGCGGGCCCGCACCGTCATCCCCAGCACCTGTCCCACCGTCTCGGCGGAAATGTCGTATTTGCGGGCCACTTCGCGCTTGATCCGAATCTGCACCTCGCGGCGCGCGTCTTCGAGTCCGGCGAAGACATCGCCGAATTGTTCCCGCTCCATGAGCTTCTGCCTGGCCTCGGCGGCGAGGCCGCGCAGCACGGCAGGGTCGTCGCCGTAGATATTCGCGCTCACCCACGATTCGCTCTGCGCCCCCTCCTGCCGTCCGGGCTTGATCTCGGCGCCGGGAATCACCGGCAAACCTTCGTCGATCTTCTTCCTGATAGCGGGCATTTCCGTTGCCGAAATCACGTTCTTGTCGAAGTAAACGCGGGTCGAAGCGCTGTTGTTCGAATAGGTCGTCATCGTCGATTTGATCTTGAATTCATCCTGGTTCGCCAACAGAAAAGCTTCGATCGGACGAACGTAGTCCGCCTCGATCTTGGCGTAGTGATAGTTTTCCGAGAAGTCGTAGTTGATCCGCAGCTCGCTCAGTTCCCGGGCGTCGGGCGTGGTGTCGGGAACGACCTCCATCAGCAGATAAACCGCGCCGGCCAGCATCGCGGGCGCCATGAGCAGGCCCGTGAGCTTGGGCCAACGCAAGTGCCAGCCTACCCAGGCGAGATATTTCTCGGTAAGGCTCGTTGGCCCCCGGCCGCCGGGGTTGCTTCCGCGAACGATCTTCGCTGCCCAGCGCGCAGGCGCCAGCAGCGTGTTCGCCAACGCCGCCTCGAAGCGGGAGCGCCGTTTGACATCGATATCCAGAAACCGCGCGAGCGCCAGCGGAATCAAGGTCAGAGAGATGAACAGCGAGCAGGACAGCGCGAATATGATCGACAGACCGACGTGTCCGAGCATGATCGAAAGCTGGCTTTCGGAATCGAACAGCAAGGGCACGAAGATAATCATCGACGTCGCGGTGGCCGCAATCACGGCCATCGTCACCTCGCCGGCGCCGATCACCGCGGCGTCCTTGCGCGCATCGCCCCTTTCCAGCTTCTGAAAGATGGATTCCAGCACGACGACGGCGTTATCGACCAGCATGCCCGTAGCCAACATCAGCCCCATCATCGAAAGCGTGTTCAGCGTTTGCCCGTTCATGTACAGAAAACCGATTGCGGCAACGATGGAAAAGGGAATCGCCAGACCGATCGAGAGACTGGCGTTCAGCCGCCGCAGGAAGAGAAACAGCACCAGGACCGAGAGCGCGGCGCCGATAACGCCGGCCTTCAGCAACTCCACCAGACCCTTGTAGATTTCGTCGCCGGCATTGTGCCACCACATGACTTCGAAACCCTCGAGCGTCGGGTCGTTCTTCCATTCCTCGGCGAGCGCCATGATTTCGTCGACGGTATCGACGGTATTCGCTTCCGATGTTCTCTGCACCCAAAAGCCGACAGCGAATTCGCCGTTCAAATGACGCCCGTAATCACGGTCTCGTTCGTCGTAGCGGATGTCGGCGATGTCGCTCAGCACGAGTCCCCGCGAGTTGACGGGAAAATTGCGCAGATCGTCCAGCGAGGTCATGCTTCCCTTGGCCACGGCGGCATAGCGCATGCCGCCGTCTTCCACCTGACCGAGCGAGACGTTCAGATTCGAGCTGTCCAGCGCGCGGAACAAACGGCCGACGTCGATGCCGTAGCGCTTGAGGTCGTCGAGCCGCAGATAGATATCCACCTGCTTGCGGTCGGTTCCGTAAAACTCGACGTTGCCGACTCCGCGGATGCGTTCCAGAGGTTTCTGTATCTTGGCGTCGAGGAATTCGTAGTCCGCCCGCAGGTCGCGCTTTGCAGAGATCGATCCCTCGACGATGGGGATCTCGTCGGTGTTGAAATTGCGAACGTGGATGAGCCGCAGGTCGCTGGGCAGGTCGCCGCGGATGCGGTCGATTTTCTCGCGGATTTCGGCGCGCAAGATCTCGACATCGGCCGACATGCCGCAAAAAATCTCGATCTGGGCGGCATCCTCGCCGGTCCGGGAGCTCATCCGCTTGACCCCCGGAATGGTCGCCAACACTTCTTCCAAGGGCTTGGTAATCGACTCGAGTATCTGTTCCGGGGTGGCGTTGGGATACGAAGCCCATACGAAAAGTATCGGCGCGTCCAACCTGGGGATCAGCAGCAGGGGAATCTTGGACAGAGAGATCAGCCCCATCAGCACGATCGTCACGAAGATCATGCAGATCGTGACGGGCTTGCGGATGGAGAAAGCCGCCAGCCTGCGGCCGCCGGCATCGGCGCCCTGATTTACCTGACCGCTCAACGATTCCTCTAATCTCCGTCCGAAACGGCGCCTTCGAGGCGTCCGGCGAATGTGTTGACCCCGGCCGGCAACGCCGCCGCGCGGTCGGCCGGAACGATCGCCCTGCGGTCAAAAACGTCGTAAACCACCGGAATCAGGATCAAGGTCAACAGCGTCGAGAAGGTGAGCCCGCCCATTACGGCGAGGGCCATCGGCGCCCGCACCTCGTCGCCCTCGCCCCAGCCCAGCGCCATCGGGGCCAAGCCGAGCACTGTCGTCAGCGTCGTCATCAGAATCGGCCGCAAGCGGATCTGCGCCGCTTCGATCAATGCTTCGCGCTTGCTCCGGCCGGCGCGCCTGAGTTGATTCGTGTAGTCGATCAGCACGATGGCGTTATTCACGACGATTCCGGCAAGCACGATGACGCCCAGCAAGACCACCACGCTCACCGCGGCGCCCGTCAGCGCCAGCATGAGCACCACGCCGACCAGCGCCAGGGGGAGCGTAAAGAGAATGATGAACGGATGAATCAGCGACTCGAACTGAGACGCCATCACCAGATACACCAGAAATACCGCCAAGGCGAGCGCGAACATCAAGCTGTCGTAGGATGCTTCGAATTCTTCGTTTTGTCCGCCCAGCGCGACGGTCGTGTTCAACGGCATGCGGCCGGCGATCTCGGCGAGAGCGGCGCGGATGTCCGCGGATACGCCGCTCAGGTCGCGGCCGGCAATGCTCGCGCTGACGACCGCGGCCCGCTGCGATCGAATGCGGCGGATTTCGCTGGGGCCGCGCGCGATCGAAACGTCGGCCACCTGCCGCAGGCGGATCGGCACGAATGCGCCGCCGGCGCCGTTGCGTTGCGGCGTTTGCCGTCCGGGACTCTGCTCTTGCTCCCCGCCCATGCCGTTCTGCGCGGCGGCCGCGGCGCCGGAGGGGCTGTTGACGATCAAATCGCGGATATCCGAAACCGCGTCGCGGTCGCGCTCGCTCGCCCGAACGACAATGTCGATCTGCCTGTCTCCTTGGCGGTAGCGGGAAGCCGGATCGCCGCGAATCTTGTTCCGCAGCAGGGCGGCGACTTGATTTTCCTCGAGGCCGAGCCGGCTCATGCGGAAGCGGTCGAAGCGGATTTGAACTTCGGGGTTGCCCAAGCGGGTCGAGGTTTGAATATCGTAAAGCCCCTCGATGCGCCCCAGTCTTTCGGCCGTCAGCTTCGCGGCCGCGCGCTGATCTTCTACTTCGTAAGTAAAGATCTCGACTTCAACCGGCGTCTTGAAGCTGAGCAGCGTCGGCCGGCTGAACCGATGACTCACGTCGGGAAAACCGGCCAGTTGCTCGCGAATGCCCCCGATCGCTCGGTCTTCCAGCGTCTGCATCTCGCTCGATCCCGAGACGAAATCCACGAGGCGCCCGAAGTAGTGCGCCGCTTGACCAAGCCGGTCGAGGCCCTCGAGACGTTCGGAGGGCTTGGCCATGACTACGTGCAGCGTGCCGATGTTCTCTTCCAGGGTCCCCGAGGCGAACTGATTTTTCTGGCTGCCCCCGACGCTCGAGAATACTTTCGCCACCCCGGGGTAACGCCGGACGTTTTCCTCCAACTCCAATAAGACCGCGTCGGTGGCCTCGAGCGGCTTGCCCTCCGGCAGGCGGACTTCAAATGAAAACTCCCCTTGCGTCAACGGCGGAATCAACTCCCCTCCCAGGAAGCCGGCGGCAATCACAGACAACGCGACCGCTGCGGCAACCGCTCCCGAAACCGCCGTTTTGTGGTCCAACGACTTTTCAAGCCAATGAGGATAAGCCGCGGACAACCGCTCGAACGCACGGTCGAACCAGTTCAGGAAAGGCTCCAGGATACGGGCGACGGCCCGCCCGCAAAAACGCAGGCAGCGGCGGATATCGCGCAAGACGATACGCGGCATCGCCAGCGCGCCGAAGTGAATTCCGCGGGCGAGCGAGCCCCCCAAGCCGGAGCGGGGCGGCGCGCTCGTTTCCTGCCGCTCCTTGTCGAGCAACTCTTCCGCCTTGATCTCGAACGCCAGCAGCATCGGAATGAAAGTCAGCGCCACGGCGAGCGAGGCCAGCAGGGAATAGGTGATCGTCAACGCCTGATCGGTGAAGAGTTGCCCGGCAATGCCCTCGACAAAGACCATCGGCAGAAAGACCGCCACCGTCGTCAACGTCGAAGCGGTCACCGCCATGCCCACTTCGCGCGTCCCGCGATAGACCGTTTCGGCGAGGCCGGCGCCCGGCTTGCGGTGGCGGTACACGGATTCGAGGACGACGATCGAGTTGTCCACCAGCATGCCCACTCCAAGCGCGACGCCGCCGAGCGACATGATGTTCAGGCTGATGCCCGTCTGGTACATCAGCGCAAACGTCGCCATGATCGAAATCGGGATGGACGCGCCGATGATCAGCGTGCTGCGCAGGTGGCGCAAGAACACGAAAAGCACAAACGTGGCGAGTATCCCGCCGAACAGCGCCGCTTGCAAAACGTTGCCGATGCTCTGGGAGATGAATTCGGCCTGATCGAATACGACCGCCGTTTCGACGGCTTGCGGAAACGTGCTTTCTTCCCGAATCCGGTCGAGCCGCTCGCGGACGGCCTCCGAGACGGTGACCGTATTGGCGTCGCCCTCCTTATAGACCGCCATCTCGACGCTCTCGTCGCCGTCATAGCGGGCAATGATGCCGCGGTCTTTCGCGCCGCGCCACACCCGGGCAACATCCTGGAGCAATACCTGACGCCCGTCGGTGTCTTGCACAACGATCCGGCGGATATCCTGCACCGTGCGGAATTCGTTGAGCATGCGGACGTTGTAGCTGGCTTCCAGGTCGTAAAGACTGCCGCCGGCCTGATTCAGGTTTTCGTCCCGGAGAATGGACGTAACCGTCGTAATGGGAATGCCCAACTCGGCGAGCCGTTTCTCGTCGACCTCGATGCGGATCTGTTCTTCGCGCCCGCCGGCCACCTTGACCGCGGCCACGCCGTCAAGCGCCTCGATGCGTTTCTTGAGCTCGCGCTCGGCGAGATCTCTCAGCCGGGCCAGACTCAATCCCCCGTGAACCTGAATGCGCTGGATCGGGTCGTTCGACGGGTCGAAACGCAGAATGACGGGCTTCTCGACGTCCCGCGGCAACTCGACGAAATCGATTTTTTCGCGGACCTCCATGCCCGCAAGGTCCATGTCCGTATCCCAGACGAACTCCAGAACGATCTCCGATTGTCCGGGCCGCGAGGTGGAGCTGATGCGGTTCAATCCCGAAACCACCGCGACCGTCTCCTCCAACGGACGCGTAATCAGCGTCTCGATCTCTTCCGGCGCCGCGTCCTCGTAATCGGTTTGGACCGTTATCGACGGGTAGGAGATGTCCGGCAGCAGATTCAGCGCCAAGCGGTCGAGCGAGACCGCTCCGAACAACAGGACCGCCACGACGACCATGAAGACACTGACCGGTCTGTGAATGGCGGTGCGGACGGTGTTCATGCGGGTCCTAGCCGTCGATCACGCGCGTCTTGTCGCCGTCTTTGAGATTGCCTTGGCCCGCTGTCACCACCCGGTCGCCGGCCTCGATTCCGGAGAGGACCTCGTAGGCGGTGTCGTCCTGATAACCCAATTCGACGGCGCGCCGCTCGGCGGTGTTGTCGTTTGCGATAAATACGAAAGTTCCGCCGTCTTCCTCGACAACCGCCTGCTTCGGAATCAGCACGACATCGTCGTGCGTGTCCGTCTCGATTTCCACCAGAACGAAGGCGCCGGGGCGGAAGTTGGCATTCGACGGCCGCAACTCGGTCGTCACCTTGACCGTGCCGGTTGCGTCATCGACGACGGGGCTGACGCGCACAACGCGGCCTTTGACCTCTTCGCCGCCGTCCATGCTCATGCGGATGACGGCCTTTTGCTCGGGCCGCACCCGCTGCGAGTCTTGCTCGGCCAGATGCACATCGGCGAATAGCGGCGTAAACACCCCTACTTTGAACAACTTGTCGGAGTTGCGCACGGTCTGGCCCAGTTCGACGGCGCGCTCCGTCACGCGGCATGAAAAGGGCGCAACGATCCGCGTCCGCGAGATCAGCAACTTGACCTTGCGGATCTCGGATTCCAACTCCTCGATGCGGTGGTTCCGTTCCCGAACCGTCGCCGCCTCGACGCGCTGGTCGTGCAGCAAATCGTCGAGTCGATGCCGCATGGCGGCGACCTCGGTATCGCTCACCAGACCCTCGGCGAGCGCTTCTTCGTTCCGCTCCAGATCGGCGCGTTGATTCCTGATCTGCGTATCCGCCTTTTCGCGGCGGATTTCCGCCGATTCGCGTTGCGCCTTCGTCTGCGCCAAGCGCTGTTCCGCAAGCGCCAAGTCGATCTGCAGGTCGCGGTCGTCCAGGCTCGCCAGCAAACTCCCCTTGCGCACGAAATCGCCTTCTTCCACGGCCACCGAGCGGACAACGCCGTCCGCCTGACTCGTAATTTCGACCGCGCGCATGGCCCGCAGATTCGCCGTCGAGACCAGCAGGTCGGAGATCGCGCCGCGGACCGCCGGCTGCACCGCGACCGGAATCGCAGCGCCGTTCTCTTTCTCGTCTTTGGTCTTGGCTTCGGCGGCGGCCGCGGCTTCCGAACCGTAATGCTGCAGGCCGTAATATCCGCCGGCGCCCAAAACGGCCAAAAGCAGCAAAATCAGATATGCCTTGGCCCGATCGCTCATGCTCATGCTTCTCCCGCCGCGCGAGTCCTTGCGCCGCGGCGTCTGTTAGGGAATACGCAAACCCACCGCTGCTTGTTCCCCCTAAAACGACTGGGCCGTCAGTACTTGCTCTTACTATTGAGTTTGACGCAGCCACCGCCGATTCGGATGCAAAAATTTCCCTTGGCAACAACGGGGCGCGAGCCTGCGCGTCGAGCGCTGCCCGCCCAAGGCGTGTCGCCGCCGAACGGACGGCGCTAAACGCCCAACAGTCGCTTGAAAGGCTGTTGCCGCGCGACCGCCGCCAAATCCGGGTCCTTCCGGGCCAGTATCCGATTCTGCGGGTCGATCCGAATCGACCTCCGCAGGGCCTCGAAAGCTCCCTTCGCGTCGCCTGACAATACCTTCAAGACTGAAAGCGCATAAAGAGCGTGCGCGGCGTTGCGGTCCATTCTCAAGGCCCTGTTCAAGTACGTTTCCGCTTCCTTGAGCCGCGAATCGTTGATGAGTTGCACCGCATAGTTGTAATGCTCTTCCACGGTCTTCAACCGGGGCTTGGCGCGCGCGGACTGCTCTTCGCAGATCCGCAGATAAACGCCCGCGCGGTGATTCAAGCCCACGTTGGGGCCGCCCGCAACCTTTTCGAGCAGCGCCCGCGCCCGACCGAACTGGCGGTTTTGGAACAACTGGACGGCTTTGCCGAACTGAGCCGCCTGTCTTTCTTCGGCCTCGCGTCCGGCGCGCGCTCTCTCGCCGGCCGCCGGTTTCTTCGCTCTTTTACGCGCAGCCTTGCGCGGCCGTTTGCGAGCCGGCGCCGTCTCCGCTTCCGCGGTCGCTTGCGCGGCTTGTTCAAAAGCCTCGTCAGCCGTCTTGGCGGCAGTCTTCTCGTCCGCTTTCTTCGCCATATCTCCAGGCCGCCGCATGCGGCAACAGCTTGAGGCCCGGCAGCCGCCGAGCGCCGCCGGAAGCGACGGATTGGTTTATAGCAAATTTGGAGGAATTGGGCAACTTGCCGCGCGGCGGGGCGCCGTTTTCTTTATCGTTCCCTCTTGCGCAAGGCAAGCGTGAAAATGTGAAAATGCCGGCGGCCCGTTTGCCAAGAAGGCGTTTCGGGCGCGCGCGGATATAATGCCGATATGGAAGCATGGAGCGCCGTCTTGCTGTGGGCTGCTCTGGCGCTCTACTCGTTCGGACTGGCCCATGCTCTCTACAGCGTCATCAAACAGAGCCATAAAATCTTTCTGCCGGCGCTCTATGCGTTCGGCGCCGGCGCCGCGGCGCATTTCGTTTCGATGGTCATGCTGGGAACCGCGCAGGCGCGCTGCCCGGTGCAAACCCTGCAGCAAATGGCGTCGATGACGGCGTTTTCGATAACGGTCGTCTTTCTGGCCGCGTATTGGCGTTTCAAATACGAAAGCCTCGCCGTGTTCGTGTTCCCCATCGTGTTCGTGTTGACTCTCGTAGGCTCTCTCGGCGATTCGCCGCTCGCCGTCGACCGGTCGCTGAACCGCTGGTGGTTGTCCGTACACGTCGTGCTTTTCCTTTTCGGATACGCGGCGCTGTTTCTGACTTGCGTTGCGGGCGTGATGTACATCATTCAAGAGCGCGAATTGAAATCGAAGAAGCCGCGCGCTTTTTACTACCGGCTGCCGCCGTTAGGGAAACTCGACGAGATCGGCTACCAGGCGCTGGCGGTGGGGTTCGTGCTGGTAACGCTCGGGCTGATTGCCGCTTCGGTCTGGGCATTTGCGGAATGGGGCGCGAATTGGATCGTCGATCCGACCATCGCGCTGGCCTTTTTGACCTGGGCGATTTACCTGGCGATGGTCTTCAGCCGCCTGGCGGTCGGCTGGCGCGGGCGCAAAGGCGCTTACTTCTCGATTGCGGGCTTCGGTTGCGCCGCGTTGACTTGGGTGATCAACAGCGGCATGCATTCGTTCATGAGCCGATGAGTGTCCTTGTTTTCGGTTTGAGCCACAAGACCGCTCCGGTCGAGGTGCGCGAGCGGCTTGCCTTCCCCGACGAGCAGGCGTGTGTCGTGGCGCAGGAACTGACCCGGCAATCGGCTCTGAACGAAGCGATGGTGCTTTCGACCTGCAACCGCGTCGAGTTTCTTGTGCGCGGAGAGGAATGCGACCCGCGGGACGAGATCCTCGCCTACTTGCGGGAGTCCCTGGAGACGACGCCGGCGCAGGCGGAGGAATTCTTTTACAGCCATGCCGGCCGCGGCGCGATCCGTCATCTCTTCCGCGTGGCCTCCAGCCTCGATTCGATGGTCATCGGCGAGCCTCAGATTCTGGGACAGGTGAAGGACGCTTACCAGCGGGCCAAAGACGCGGGCACGCTTTTCGGGCCGCTGGACCAACTGGTTTCCAGCGCGTTCCGCGTCGCGCGGCGCGTGCGCAACGAAACCGGAATCGGCGAGATGGCGATTTCGATCAGTTACGTTGCGGTCGAGTTGGCCAAGAAAATTTTCGGCGAAATGGAAGGGCTTTCGGTGCTGCTGATCGGAGCGGGCGAAATGGCCGAGAACGCCGCCCTTCATCTGCAAAACAGCGGTATCTCGAAACTTTACGTCATGAACCGAACGCATGAGCGCGCGGCGGCGCTCGCGGAGCGGTTCAACGGTTCGGCCGTGCAATTCGACCGCCTGCTGGAGTTGCTGCAACACGTTGACATCGTGATCGCCTCGACAGGGGCGCCGGGATATATCCTGTCCAAAGACACGGCGCGCGGAGTCATCGCCTCGCGCAAGAACAAGCCGATCTTTCTCGTCGATATCGCGGTGCCGAGAGACATCGATCCCGAGATCAACGCCGTGGACAACATGTTCGTTTACGACATCGACGATCTGGAGCAAGTCGCCGAAGCGAATCTCAGGCAGCGCCGCCACGAAGCCGAGATCGCCGAGAGGATCGTCGACGATGAGGTCGAGAAGATGCTGCAGCGTTTCCGCACGCACGAAGTTTCGCCGACGATCGTTTCGCTCAACCGCAAGCTGGAAACCATCAGACAAAGCGAATTGGAGCGTTTCCGCGGCAAGCTGAGCGGGCTCACCCATGAGCAGGAAGAGGCCGTCGAAGCGCTGACCCGCGGCATGATGAATAAGGTGGCCCACCGCCCGATCGTCGAAATGAAGCGCAGCGCCGCAGACCCGAAGGAGTCGGGATCCATCGACCGCATTCGGCGGGCGTTCGGCCTCGACGACTAAATGAACCGGCGGCAATTCACGATCGGCGCGCGCGGGTCGAAGCTGGCGCTTTGGCAGGCGCGCTGGACCGAGGCGCGGCTGCGCGAGTTCGGCTTCGCCGCCTCGGTGCAAGTCATCAAAACTACGGGCGACAAAATCAGCGCTGCGCCGCTTGCCGAAGTTGCGGCCGGCGCGGGACTCAAGGGCGTCTTCACCAAGGAAATCGAAGAAGCGCTTCTCGACGGCCGCATCGACTTGGCGGTCCATAGCTTGAAGGACTTGCCCACCGAGCTCGACGGGCGGCTGGAGATAGGCTGCATCCCCAAGCGCGCCGACCCGCGCGATGCGCTCGTAGGGAAAAAACTCGCGGAACTCGGCCTCGGAGACCGTGTCGGGACCGGCTCGCTGCGCCGCTCCGCCCAATTCAAGCAACTCAAGCCGGATGTCGCCATCGAAGGCATCCGGGGCAACGTGGACACGCGGCTGCGAAAACTCGCCGAAGGGCGGTACGACGCCGTCCTGCTGGCGGCAGCGGGCTTGCGCCGGCTGGGACTCGAAGCATGCATCGCCGAGATATTGGAGCCCGACATCATGGCGCCGGCGGTCGGCCAAGGCGCCTTGGCGATCGAGATCCGCGCCGGCGACGAGCGCGCGCGGACTGCCCTGACGCCCCTGCGCCACCGGGAAACGGCTGCCGCGGTGACCGCGGAAAGGGCGCTGCTGCACGCCTTTGGAGGCGGCTGCCAAGTCCCCTTGGGCGCTTACGGGCGCGTCGCGGCCGGCCGGCTCATACTGGACGCCGCGGGGGTTTCCACAAGCGGCTGCGCGATTCGCGCCTCCGCCGAGGGCCGCATTGACGAAGCGCGGGCGGTCGGCGCAACCGCGGCGGCGAAGCTGCGGGAACTGGGCGCGGCGCTGTAAGCATCGCCGCGGAACGGCCTACGCCGCGGCTCCGAGCTGTCCTTCGAAAAATTCGCTGACCGCGGCGCAGGCTTCCTCTTGCGACCGGACGCGGTAGATCGCTTTGCGCAGCCTTGCCCCATTGCGCACGCCGCGGGTAAAGTAAGCCGCGAATTGCTTCATCTTGCCGAGCGGATCGCCGGATATCTTGTCGCCGTCGCGCGCCAATCTGCGGTAATAGTCGCTGAGCAGGCGGTAGCGGTCGGCCTCGGTCGGCCGGTCGTAGCGTCCGGTTGCGATATATTGCCGGATTTGCCGGAAGATCCAGGGGTTCGAGGAAGCCGCGCGGCCGATCATCACCCCGTCGCAGCCGGTGTGCCGGAACATCCGCAGGCAGTCTTGGGGCGAAAACACGTCGCCGTTGCCGACGACCGGAATGCCCACCGCTTGCTTCAGGGCGGCGATGCGGTCCCAATCGGCTTCGCCGGCATAACCCTGCGCTCTGGTCCGGCCGTGGAGCGCGATGCCCTGCAAGCCGCAGTCCTCGGCGAGACGGCCCATCTGCGCGTAAACCAGGCGATCTTCGTCCCAACCGGTGCGGATCTTGCAGGTAAAAGGGATGGCGACCGCGGCGCGCACCGCCTTGAGGATTCTTTCGGCGAGCGGCAGATCGCGCAGCAACCCGGAGCCGCCGTTGCACTTGACAACTTTCTTTACCGGACAACCGAAGTTCATATCGATGCCGTCAAAACCGGCGTCTTCGACCACGCGGGCGGCGTCGGCCAGCACCTCGGGATCCGAGCCGAAAAGCTGCGCCACGATCGGGTGCTCGTCGGGTTCGTAGTGCAGATAGTTGAACGGTCTGCGCCTGTTCTTCGCGGCCGGGCCGCCGCGATGCGCGACGACGCCGTGCGCGTTGGTGAACTCCGTCATGATCAGCCCGCAACCGCCCAGGCTGCGAATGACGCGGCGGAAGACGGTATCCGTCAAGCCGGCCATCGGGGCGAGAATCAAGGCGGGTTCGACTGCGAGCGAACCGAAACGCAACCGCTCGGGAATTGCCACTCTATTGCGATTTTAACCGGTGTTGCGGGCAATGCCGCGGCAGCGCCGCCAATCGAGCGGGAAGGCGCGGCTGCAGCGCCCCGACGCGGCGCAAAACCCGTATAATTCTAAATGAAGGACAGGTTTCGGCGGACTCCGGCCGCGGCGGTCCGGGGTTTGCCTGCCGGCCTGCCGCACCAATGCGCTTGGAGACGCCTCGATCATGGGGTTGAAAATCATTGAGAAGCTCGAAGCCGAGATACGGCAATTGGACTACGAGCTGCATAACGAGTTGCCCAAGGAAATCCAAAAGGCGCGGGAACTCGGAGACCTCAGCGAGAACGCGGAATACTCGGCCGCCAAAGAGCGCCAGAGCCTCGTGGGCTCCCGCATGGCGCAACTTACCGCGCGTCTCGCCAAGCTCAAAATGATCGATCTGTCGAAAATTCCAAACGACGTGGCCGGCCTCGGCTCGACGGTTGTCGTTTACGATGTCGGCCGGGACAGGGAAATCACCTACGAGTTGGTGACCTCGGAAGAAGCGGACGCGCCCGCCGGCAAAATTTCCACCACGTCGCCGATCGGACGCTCGTTGATGGGCAAGCGGGACGGCGACGTCGCAGAGGCCCGAACTCCGGGCGGAATCAAGGAATTCGAGATCTTGAGTCTGATTACGATTCACGATCGGGAATAGCGGACAAGATGTCGTTCACGAAATCCATCGGCAAGGGCGCCGGCTACGTTCTGCTCCGGCTGGTGCAGGTGCTGACCCTCAGCGGCGTCCACCCCAACGTGTTGACGCTGATCGGCCTGGTGGTCAACGGCGTCGCCGCCTGGATTTTGTCCCGAGGCGAATTCCTGTATGCGGGCCTGGTGATTCTAGGCGCCGCCGTGTTCGACCTGACCGACGGCGCGGTGGCCCGAAACGCCAACAAGGTAACGCGGTTCGGCGGTTTTCTCGATTCCGTAATGGACCGCTACTCAGACCTTATCCTGCTGACGGGACTGCTCGTTTATTACGCGGGCATCAACCGCTTCGGGTACATCGTCCTCACGGCGGTGGCGATGATCGGCACGGTTCTCGTCAGCTACAGCCGGTCGCGGGCCGAAAATGTGATCGAGTCGTGCAAAGTCGGATTTCTCGAGCGGCCGGAACGGATCGTGCTGATCATTATCGGCGCCTTGTTCAACCGCATGGCGCCGGTTCTGTGGGTGCTGGCCGTGCTCTCCAACCTGACGGTCATTCACCGCATCGTGCATACCTGGCGCGAAACGCGCCGGCTGGACGAGTTGCAGGGCGCCCGGGCGGAGATCCCGGAGGAAAAAGCGGAAGCGGCCGGCGCGGAACTGCAAAAAGGCTATCGCTCGATTTAGGCGTCAAGCCGCGCCGCTGCACGCCCGCCGACAAAAACAGCCGCCTCATTCGCCTTGATAAACTGGATGTTTTGGGGTGTGGCGCCGCTTCTTCCGCGGCTTGGCCGCGTGAGTACCCGACAGGCATGGGTTGGAGTTTTGTCCGGGCCGTTCAGACTTATCGGACTGTTGACCGCGGCGTTGGCGGCGGCGCCGCTTGCCCCTGCTTGGCAGGACAGTTGGGAAGCCTCGATTTCGTCCGGCCGCAGGGCGTTGGCCGGCCGCCATTTCGAGCAGGCCGAAGCGCGGCTTGAACAGGCCCTGGAGCAAGCCCGCGGGTTTGCGGAAAACGATCCCAGGCGGGTCCGCTCGCTCATGGAACTGGCCAAGCTGCACCGCGCGCGCGGCGACTACGCGCGGCCCGAGACGCTGTACCGCGAAGCGGACCCGCTCGCCCGCCGGGCATGGGGCGCCGAAAGCGCGGAATACGCAAGCATGCTCAACGAGGTCGGGCGCTACTACCATGCCCGGCGCAAGTACGATTTGGCCGAACAATTCTACAAACAGAGTTTCGGCATCCGCACACGGCTGCTCGGCCGGGAACACGCCGACGTCGCCGCCAGCATCAACAATCTGGCGGTCTTGTACGAGAACCAGGTACTCTACCCGAAGGCGGAAGTTTATTACCGGACCGCGCTCGACATCCGCGAAAAGGCTCTGGGCGGCGACCACGTCGATACGATTTTGACCTTGGAGCACTTTTCCCGGCTGTTGCATAAATTGTCGCGGTCAGACGAAGCCGAAGCGCTGGCCCGCCGCGCCCGCGCTTACCGCGAAGCACGGTTCGCGCAGACGGCCGCTGTCGATCTCGGCGAGATCCCTACCGGCGGGGATGTGCGCCCCGCCGAGCTCGTCGAACGCACCGAACCCGTTTACACCGACGAAGCGCGCATTGCCCGGCAGGAGGGCAGCGTGCTGCTCGATGTCGAGATTGACTCCGAAGGGCGGGTCGGAAACTTCCGGGTTGTCCGGCAACTCGGGCTGGGCCTGGACGAAATGGCCGTCGAGGCGGTAAAGCAGTGGCGGTTTCGGCCGGCGCGCCTGCGCGGGCGCCGAGCGCCTTCCCGCGCGCGCCTCGAAATCGCTTTCCGGCTGATGTAGCCGTTACGCCATACCGCCCGTGCGTCGATGCCTCAAGGCGCCAACGCGGAGTTCGTCGACCCGCAGGGCAATTCGTTGCCGAAACCCGACCGGGCTAGCGCGGAGCAACGTCATTTCCTCCGAAGCAGCGGACCGCCGATCCTCCCGGTCGGTAGCATCCCGCTTCGCATAGGACGCGACGCTTTATATCTTGGGTTTTCCGCGCCGGGATCAGGGCAGCAGTTTCAGCGTAGCCAAAATGCCGATGATGCCTGCCGCCTGGACCCACAAAGTGCGGTTGACGTAGACCCGAAGCTCAGCGATCTCCGTCCTGACTCCGGCAATGTCTGCCTTGGTCGCAACATCCGCGCCGATGCTTTTTACGGGAGTGGCGACGATTGCCTCGGCCAGAGGCTCACTTGCCCCGGCCGCCTTCAACTCCTTGACGGCCTCATGCGTATTGAGCGATTGTGCTTGGCGCCGTCTCTAAATGCGATTTCGACGGCGCCGCATGAACGGCGACAGTCAGCCCCGCCAATGGGCCTCAGCCGCTTCGATTGTGGAGGCCGGTCCGATTCCGACCCAGCGGCGGTTCCAGATTGTAACCCGGCTTCTCGGGTTTCACGCCGAGCTTCTTGAGTTCCTGGTGCAGTGCCTTGTGGGCTTTGACGATGCGGAAGTCGATTTTCGGATTCTGAACAAGTATCTCTTCCGGCTGCAATACCGGCCTCGGCGCTTTTCGCTGTGTATCCATATCAAAAATACTCCTTCGTCTGGACGAAAGAATACAACTTTTCCCTATGCAGATAGTCTTTCAACAACCCGAAGTATTGCCGAACCTGCTTGTGCAGTTCGGGATTGTCTTCAAGATTATCGATCCTCAATCCGACTTCTTCCTGCAGTGTCCTCTTATCGATCGCCCGTCCGTGAGAATGCCATCGTTCCGGGTCGTTCAACAACTCCGCTATCTTCCTGGCGCGTTCCGTCTTCATGTCTTGTGTGACTTCTCTACATTGCGTTTCCGTCTCGTTCCAGTTCTTGAATTTGTGCCGAGACAACCACTTGATGAGAAGTTCGACCGACAACTCCCGCGCTTGTTCGAACTGATATAGCTCACCGAGGTCCAGTTTGTCCAAAAGCGCATATTCAACGGTGGTAAGCTGGCCGTCCTGTGCCTTTTGGTTGAGACGCTCGAACTGGTTCAAATACGATAGCGCGGGAAGCAAATTCCCATCCTTCTCAATTTGTGGGTCGATCGGCCCCAGACAGGACAAGTGATCCATCATGATTCGGTCCGCGCTCAAGGCAAATATCGTCCCGGCCGACATTGCTCGATCCGGCACGATCATCGTGACATCTTCATAAACGAATCGCAAGACCGTCACCATCCGCTCTACGACTTCGACGACCCCGCCGGGCGTGTCCAGGATTACGGCAACGGATCTTTTCCTATCAGAAAGCCGGTGTATAGCGTCACGAAGCCGAAATTCGAGACCGGGCAGAATAGGACTGACTAACGCGACAACATCGGCGCCAAGTGACTCGTCAATGGTCTCAAGGTGCTTGGTCAACTGACTCTTGATGCGATCATCGACCGGCCTCAGTACGGGATCCATTGTATATGTGTTGGGGAAGCGATCCCCTTTCATCATAGCAGCTTCGCCTCCAAGGCAAAAGAAAAGGGGTTCTTTCCGCGGCGGGAAAGAACCCCTTGAATCGGTTGCCGCCGCCGTTGCGGCGGGCTGCTGCGTTCCGCGCTATCGAGCGGGGGCGGTGTTGTAGTCTTCTTCCGCGCCGAAGAAGGTCCACTCCTCGAGCCAGTTGTCTTCGCAGAAGGCGCCGATACACTGCGCGCTCGTGTCGAAGAAGCCGTCCGAGGGCATCGCCGCGCCCGCGCCGATCCTGGCGGCGGGGGAGCCGTCCACGGGCCGCGGGTCGGGGTTGCCCTCGTAGCGCACGTTGCGCAGCATCGGAGCGGCATCCATGCAGGAAAGCTCGACACTATCCGGCGTGACGGCGCCGTTCATGATGCAGTTGGCGATGCTGCTCGCGCCGCTGTTAAACAGATCGGAGGAATTGTCGCGAACGTCCACGGCTTCGCCGGTAACGCCCGTTACAATCACGTTCCGCGCCGTAATCGCCGTGCCGACGCGAATCCTCATGCCGTCCTTGCCGGCGTTGCCGGCGCTGACGATGGTCACGTTGTTCAGCACCGGGTGCGAGCGCGGCGTGCGGTCGAACCCCTGGCTGTCGTTGTCGGCCTCGATGCCGTTGTCGCTTCCGGCATCCTGCAGGATGAACAGGTTCTGCACCCGCCCGCGCCAACCGAAAGCCCAGTCGAGCGAATCGTCTTTCGCGCCGGAGGAAACACAATTCCTGCAGTCCGCCGTGCCGCCGAAGAACTCGATGCCGTCGTCTTCGCCCTCGTGGGCCTGGATGTTCTCGATCACGGTTCCCGAGCCGATTCCGTGAAACCCGAAGGCGTTGGGCTGCGTTTCCGGGTTGAAATCGACGCCCGCGAACTCGACCCGCACATAGCGCAGGACGCCGCTGGAATCCATGTCGTCATCGCCGCCGTATGCCGGGCGGTCTTCGGGAAGCACGCCTTCCGCCAAGCCGGTCCCGCGCGTCATCCGCGCGTTGCCGAGCACGATGAGACCGGCCCAGCAGCCCGAGAAGCGCAGTCCTACGGGGGCGTCGCAGGTCATTACGATCGGCGCCTCGCGACGGCCGGCGGCCATGATCTTGGCGCCTTTCTCAATAACCAGAACCGCGTTCTGGCCTCTGGCCTGGATCAGCGTCCCGGGCTCGATGGTCAGCGTGGCGCCCGGGTTGACGAACACCTGGCGCTTGATCTTGTAGATCGTATCGTTGTTCCAGGTGGTATCCGCGGAGATCTCCATATCCTGGCTGTTGGCGTTCAACTCGACCACGTTTTCGGGAGCGACCACGACGAACTTGGCCCAGGCCTTGCGGATTACCTGGCTGGTGTCGATGCTGCGCAACTCGCCGACGAAATGCCACAGCCCGGGGGCGGGCGCAGGGCCGGCCCAGATTGCCTGCTTCGCGATCGCCGGTATCTTCGTCGGGATAAAGTTCCCCCCGCTGCCGCCCATAAAATCCTTGGCTTCATCGACCAACGCCAACTGGAGGACGCCCGGCGAGAAGTATTGCCGCTCGCCCGTTTCGATGTTCTCCAGATAAACGAAGATTGTGTACAGGTTGTTGTCGCCCATCGGGTCAAGGGTGGCGTGCAACTGCACCAACTCCCCCGAGGTATAGCCCAGCTTGTCTGTCCACAGATAAGCTTTCGCCGCTGTGTTCTGCAGCAGCGCGTCGGCCAAATCCCGGCTATTGCCGCCGTCCGCCGCCCGGGCGCCGGACGCGGCCAGCGCCAGGATCAAGCCCGCCAGCGTAACGGTGATTTTTCTTTGCATTGCTTGTCGTCTCCTCATATGGCCGGGGGGGGGGGGGCTCCGGCCGGATTGAAAATCAAAACACCCGGAAACTGGTTCCGATGGTGAAAGAGCGGCCCATGTAATACCTGTGGTAGGTCAGGCCGCCGATAGTCCACCTCCAACGGGCGTCGCCGAGGTTCTCGACGGCCGCCCGTATCTTCCAACGGTCCTCGCCCTTGAGCATGTACTCGTAAACGAGGTCCGTCGTCGTCATGCCGTCCTGGATCACGTCCGGCAGCCCGAAAGCGCCGACGTCCGCAATCCGGTTGGAAAAATAGTTGAGATAAAAACGGGCCGTGCTGCGCGCCTTGGGACGGGCCCATTCGGCGATGACGTTGGCCACGTAGCGGGACTGCCCCTGCATGGGGCGCTGCAGAGAGGTCAGGATTTGCCTGCTTCTCCCGCTGAGATCGATATTCGAATCGACGAAGGTGAAATTCGAGGAAACCGCGAACTCCCGCAGCTTGGGCGAAAGGAAATTCAGTCCCCGCCGAAACTCGGCCTCGATGCCGTAATTCTTCGCCGCCCGGGCGTTGGTGAAGGTGCGCAGCAGAGCCACGGCGGCGATCATCGTCTGCTCGATCGGCGATTCGAAATCCTTGTAGAAGAAACTCGCCGCCAGCAACTGGTTGCCGCCGGGGAAATACTCCCAGCGGACGTCGTAATTGGAAATGTCGGTCTGCCGCAGGTCGGGGTTGCCGATCGTCTGCAGACCGCCGACGACGTTGAGGAAGCCGAACCGCGCCAATTCGCGGAAATCGGGACGGGAAACGGTGCGGCTGTAGCCGACGCGCAGGTTCTGTTTCGGCGATATCGAATAGATCAGGTTCACCGCGGGCAGGTAGTTTTTGGTTTGGAACGGCGCTTCCTCGCGGCCGGCGGCGGGGTTGAACTGGTCGAAGGTGGTGACGTTCTGATTTACGTCTTCAACGCGCAGGCCGGAAATCAGCCGCCACTTGGCGCCGAAGTTCAACTCCACCATGCCGTAGTAACCGAAGACGTCGCGCACGCCGCGGTAGGCGTCGGTGATGCGGGTTGTCTCGTTCAACTCGAAGCCCCACGGGCGGATGTTCTCTTCGGCAAACAATTGGTTCGGCGGCAGCGTCAGGTCGATGCCCCGGCTGCCGCGCAGGTTGAAACGGAAGCGTCGCGAGCGGAAATCGCGACCCCGGCTCGCATAGTTGGCGCCGAACTTCAGCGCCCCGCTGAACGAACCGCGGTAGAAGGGAACGAGCATGTCCACGCCGGGATTGAGGATGGTCTCTTCGAGATCGTTGAACATGCGGAAGGCGCTCTGGCTGTCGTCGAAGAAACGGAAATCTCCCCCTTCGTAGATTTGCAGGCTTTCGCGCAGGTCGGGCTCGTCGCGGGCCGCCCTGGAGTAGGCCATCGACCAGGTCAGGACGCTGTTGCCCAGGCCCTTGAAGAGGTGCTCCGACTCGACCTGCGAGTTCTGGATGGTTCTCTCGATGTAGCGCAGACGCTGGTTGCGGATGTCGGTATTGAAGTCCTGGTAATACCCCTCGTAATAGCGGGCGTTGTCGTCCGTATCGTGGGAATAGAAATTCCGCCAAGCGACCTTGTGCGCGGGCGAGAACTGGTACGAGAGGTTGAATACGCCGCCGAGCCTTGACGACTCGGTGGACTCGTCGTAGTCGAAAGCGCTCTGCAGCACTGGGGCGCCGGCAACGCCTTGCGCATACCCCGGCGGGGGAAAGTAGTAGTTGCGTTCCTGATCGAAGATCGTCTGCAGCGAGTTGGAAAAGGTCAACGCGCCGACCACGCCCAGCTTGCCGAACGTGTTGCCGGCAACGACGTTCCAACTCATCGAAGGACGGTTCAGGTCGCGCGCCGATCGCTCCCAGTTCGTCGAGAACTGTCTGCCGAGCTCTTGCAGCTCGCCGCTGGAAAAGTTGAAGCGGTCCACGCGCGTATCGGAGGGGACCGCGGCGGGCAGCGAGCGCGAGCCGTCGTCGAAGCCGAAAAAGTCCCTGCCGCCGCCGGGGTAGTCGAGCCATGCGCTGCCCTGCGTTTGGTCGTTGAAGCCGATCGAGTAGCTGACGCTGAAGGTCGGCTTGGTAGGAAACTCGGTGGTCTCGACCTGCACCAAGCCGGCCGAAAACTCTCCCTGCAGGTCGGGGGAATAGGTTTTGAGCACCTTGATGTTGTTGATCAGGTTGGCGGGAAACAGGTCGAGCGGGACGACGCGGCGTTCCGGCTCGGTCGTCGCCAGCATCGCGTTGTTCAGCGTGGTGGCGCTGTAGCGCGGGTCGAGTCCGCGCACGTAAACGAAGTCGTTCATGGTGGTGACGCCGGTCACCTTTTCCAATGCCTCGGCGGCGTCGGACGCCATGCCGCCCTTGATCTCCTCGGCGCCGATCGTGTCGGAGACGGTGGAAGAGAGCCTGCGCTCGACCAGCATCGCCTCCGCCGTGGCGACCGCCGGAGCGATCTCGGCGACGACATCGACAACGGTTTTCTCGCTCGTGGAAGACATGACGGTGCTGCCGTCGATCATCTCGCCGGCAACGACCACCAAGCCCTCTACGGCAACCGCCTGGTAGTGCGGCGATTGGAAGGTCGCCTTGTAGGTTCCCGGGGGAACCCCGTCGATCGTGTAGCTGCCCTCGATCGTCGTGACCGCGGTTATCGTGGCCGGGCCGGCCAACTCGACCTGCACCTGCGGGATGGCGTTGCCGGTGGATGCATCGTAAACGAAGCCCAGAACCGTGCCCCCCGTCTCTTGCGCAGAGAGGCCCCCTGCCGCGATCAGAGCCGCCAGAGCAGCCGCCGCAATGGTCCGCGAGTGAAGAAAATCCGTACGCATTGGAGTGTTCCTGTACTTGCTGCCTTTCGATTGCCCTGTCCGCTATTCGGCCACGTAAATCGTGACTTCCGAATTGCTGCTCGGACGGCCGCCCAGCGTCACGAGCAACGGCAGCGGCCCGGCGACGTAAGGCGCGGCGGGGACCTGCAGGTTGAGTTGCCACAACCCCACGAATCCCGGCGCCAAGCCGCTCCAAAAAACCGTTCCTTCCGCGCCGCCGAAGAACGCCCGCGCGGTTTGCTCGCCCGTGCTCAACCCGTCGGGGGGATTGCCGTCCGCGGGCGTGTTGTCCACCGGACCGATGCCTGTGCCGTAAACGATAACGGCGCCGCCGCGGTTTACGGGGTTGTCCGCGCCGTTCAGCGAACCGTCGGCATGGTGGACGACCAAGTTGAAAATCGCCGGGTCGGTTTCCGCCGTCAACACGACTCCCCTTACCTCGGCGCCGCCGACGTTGACGACGATCGGCGCAGGCCCGACTCCCGGAGCAGATCCGATGACCGGCACGCCCCACGGAATCTGCAGATTGATCTGACCCTCCGAAACGTAGAGCAGCGGCGCCGGCAGGCCGCCCACGGTAACCATGACCCCGCCCAGCGTGATCGGCAAGGGCAGCGCGGCCGCGGCTTCCGTAGCGGCTCCGGCGAAAGCCCCGTAAGCCGACGCCAAGCTGCCCGGCGCCACCGGGTAGCCCGCCCTCGACCCGGCGGAGTTCACGACCGCAATCTGGGCTTGGGCCGATGCCGCGGCAAATCCCAAAACCGTAACCGCCATCGCGGCGGGAAGCAACAAACAGACCTTGTTTTTCTTCATAGAATCCAATTCCTTCGGTGCGCCGCCCCGGCCGGCAACAGCCCGGCGGCTTGCTGAAACAGAAGAAAAGTGCCTACGCCGTTTCTCGAAACTCTCTCGCCCGCAGGGCAATCGGCGCTTCAAACCCCCAACCTTAGCGAACGTGTTTTACACTCCGGTGACACACTGATGAATTCCCGATGAATCTCACGCGCCTTCCCGCAGGGTGTAGCCGAACCCGCGCAGCGCGTGAATGAATTGCGGATTCGACGGGTCGGGCGCCGGCGCCCGTCTGCGCGCCGCTGAGCTTGAACCCATCCTGCTCGAATGCGTAGCGCAGCAGATTGTAGAGGTCCGAATCGTCTTCGATCAGCGTGATCTCGGCCTTCATCGCCGTCCATGCCTTCAACTTAACCGGCAGCCCGTTACGGGGAGGTTACGGCCCGTTGAAAAGCTCGTGAATCGACGCAGTGGGGCGCAAGCGCGAGAAAAATTCCCGCCGCGGCGCCCCGGCAGGGCGGTCACTTGGTTTGAAAGGCTTCGCTGCGAATAACCCGAACGATCAAATCCCGGAAGCCGTACCCCTGCGCGGGCTCGGCATCGACGATCCGCCGCACGGTCCGCTCGTCCCCGGCGGACAGCGGCGAGCGGCCCGTCGCGTACTCCAGCAGCTTGGCGGTCAGACAGGCCGTGAAAAGCCGCGGCCGCGCGAGCAGATAGCGCTTGATGTCGTCCGGGCCGTTGAGCCGGACGCCGTCCGGCAACACGCCGCTTGCCTCCACCGGCTGCTCCTCCTGCCGTTCGTCCTCCCGGTAGTAGGCGGACCGCCAGCCGCCGACGGCGTCGAAGTTTTCCAACGCCAGGCCCAGCGGATCGATTTCGGCGTGGCATGCGGCGCAAGACTCCTGTTGCTGGTGCGCCGCCAGGATTTCGCGGACCGTTTTCGCCTGCGAGATATCGACCACGAGGGCGGGCACGTCGGCCGGCGGGGGCGGAGGAGGCGTTCCGAAAAGGTTTTCGAGCACCCAGACGCCGCGCAGGATGGGCGACGACTCCACGCCGTCGCCGGTCGCGGCGAGCACCCCGGAAAGGCCCAGCACGCCGCCGCGCTGCGCGACGTGGGCCGGAACCTCCGCGCCGAGCGCGCTCAGGTCAAGCCGCTCGGGCTCGGGCCAACGAAGGCTCTGCCGCTGGTCGGCCTCCAGCCGGCGCAAATCCACTTCGTTTCCGGGGATGCCCCAAGCGATGCGCATCGGTTCGTTGGCGTAGGTGAAATCCGAATCGATGAAGGTCCGAATCGAGCGGTTCTGCTGCAGAATCTCGTCGAAAAACATCTCCGTGGAGCGCACCATGCCGTAACGGATCAACTCGCTCCAGACGTGGCGGTTGTCACAAACCATTACGGACCGGGCCTTGCGGTTGCCGAGCCACTGACCGGTGAAATGTTTCACGAACTGCTGCGCTTTAGGGTCGCGGATCATGCGGGCGACCTGCCCGCCGAGCGCATCCGGGTCCGCCGGAAGATTGCGGGCGGCCAGGTCGAACAACTCGGCGTCGGGCATCGTGCTCCACAGGAAATACGACATGCGCGAGGCCAGCCCGTAAGCGTCCAGCTTGCCTTCCCGCGATTCTCGATAGAGAAACTGCGGCGAGCTCAGGATCCGGCGGATGCCGTAATGAATGCCGTACTCGGGAAGCGGGGCCGCGGCCATGTGCCGCAGAACGCTTGCCGTCAAGTCGCGCTTTTCGGCATCCGTCAACGGCCTCCGGAAAGCGCGCTCCGCCGGCGGGAGCAAAACCGAGATCGCGTATGCGGCGTCCCGAGTCGGCTTGCGGTTCTGGAGAAACGCTTCCTGCCGCGGCAACGGCCGCACCGGGCCGCTGACGATCATCCGCTCGAAGCGGATCGTAGGCTCGGTCGATGCTTGCGCTTCCTCCAGATACGTCTTGAGCAGCCGCCTCAGATCTTCGGTGTTCCCCGGCTCCCGCCGCAGTTCCGGGGGATACTGTTTTTGCAGCCGGTTTTCGCAATAGAGGTGAAAGTTCTCGCCCTTTTCGAGCGGAACGTCCACTTCCAGAAACTGCGGCTCGCCGTTGGCGACCTCCAGCGACGCAACCAACGGCAGGTCGGCGCGGCCGGCGCGTTTGGGCAGGTTGTAATCGCTGAAGTTGAGCGCGTAAAAGCCCAGCCGCAAGGGCCTGCCGTCGGCTCCGCGCTCCGCCTCCGCGCTGACTTTCAGCCGCACGCGATAGATGCCCGACTCGTGCGCGGCGAATGCCTTGTCCCACAAGGCGCCGGACCAGCCGGCGATATTGACGCCGGTGAAATAGAGGCCCGATGCATCGCCTTCGCGGGTCCAAAAAGGGGTGCGGGCAGGGTCTTGCCCGATGCTCCCGCGCGCCGACTCGGAACGAATTCGGCGGACGTCGGGGAGGGGGACCATGCGATCGGCAATATCGGTTGCGACTTGCAGGTACGCGTCCAACAGCGCCGGGGTAAAGAACATGCCTTCTGCAATCGTGTCGAAACGCAAGCTGTTGGCGTCTTCGGGAAACGTCGGCGGCAGGCGGATTTCGCGGATACCGAAAAGATCGCGAAGGGTATTGAGATATTCGATCCGATGCAGTCTGCGGATCAGCGTTCCGCCGGCTTTCGCGTCGGCGCCGGCGAGCGCCGCGGCGAACCTTTCGCGCTCGGCCGGCGTCGGGCGCCGCGGCGCTTTCGGCGGCGGCATGACGCCGCGGGCAACGTAATCGAGCGCGCGCCGCCTTTGCTCTTGCGCGTCCGGACCGGTCGGCTCGCGGAAAACGGCGGCGATGCGCAAACCCGCCTGGGGGTTGTCCGCCCCGTGGCAGGCAACGCAGTACTCGTTGACGAACCGGCGGCGGAACGCTTCCGTGTTTTCCGCTCCGGCGTTCTCCGGCTCGGCGGCGGCAAGCGTGCCGATGACGGCAGCGGCGGCGATTGCGGCCCGGCGGAAACAACCGTTCATGTCAGAATGCCGTTCAAGTCCGACTCGCTCGTGCCGAAGCGGTCAACCTCGAACCCGAGCCGCTGCAGGACGGTTACGTAGAGGTCGCAGGCCATTTCGTTTTTCAAGGCGCCTTCGCCGCAGGAAACGTGGCGCCGGTGCTTGAGTCCGCCGCCGGCGACAAGTAGCGGATAATTCGTCCGCCGATGAGCGGCGGCGTCGCCCATCGCGCTGCCGATCAGCGTGACGGTCGAATCGAGCAGGCTTCCGCCGTCGGGGTCGGGGCTGTCTTTCAACGATTTCAGGAATCGCGCCGCGCCTTCCATGTGCTTGCGTTCGATGGCCAGCAGCCCGTCGATTTTTTCCTGCTTGTTGCCGTGGTGCGAGAGGCGGTGGTAGCCCTCGCTCATCAACTTGCCGTCAAGCGCGAGGGCGCGGTCGGTAATCGGAATCGTCAGCGAGATGACCCGCGTGGAGTCGTTCTTGACGGCGAGGGCCATCAGATCCCACATCAAGTCTTCGTTATCGAGCAGGAACGAGCCGTCGACGTTTTCTTCCACGGGCAGCGCGAACTTCGCGGGAGGCGTGGGGAAAGGTTTGTCCAGCCAGTCGCGCCGGCGCTTCAGCTTCCCTTCGACGTCGCGAATGGATGAGAAATACTCATCGAGCTTCAGCCGGTCGTCCGCGTTGACCTTGCCGCTCAGGCCGTGCGCCTCCGCGGTGAGCTCGTCCAGCAGGCTTTTCCCCGATTCGATCAGGTACGTTTGCTTTCTCAGCGCAACGGAGCCGGCGCCGAAAACGCGCGCGTACAAAACGCTGGGGCGCAACGTGACGGGCAAGGGGACCCCGGACGGCGTGAATGACAGCGACGCCTTCTGCTGCGCTTCGCCGCAGCACAACTGCAGCGACTCGTAGCGCGTGTCCTTGCCCAGCACCGGCGCGGCGAATTGATCGAGGGAAATGCCGCGGACAACGTGGCCGATATACAGCGTGTACACCAGTTCGTGCCCGTTGCCCGTCGGCCCCTTGTGATCGAGGCCGGATACGGTGGTGAAATCGGCGCCGAGTCCCGCCGCATCGAGCGGCTGCGCGAGCCGCGGGGAACCGCCGTCCGCAAAAAATTCGGGCTTATAGAAACCGAGTTGGGAGCCCACGCAAACGAGCCGCTTGGGTTGCGCCGCCGTGCGCCGCTCTTGCGCCCGCAGCCCTCCGGGCAGCGACGGCAAAAACGGAAGAGCGAGGCTGTAAGAAGCCCCGCGAAGGAATTGCCTGCGGTCATGGAAAAACTTGCGTCTCATGCGGGGGCCTCCGGGTCGTCCAAGCTTGGCCGGCACTGTCAGCATAGCCGAGGCGCGCCCGCGCCGCAAGGTTTTTCGACGCAGGCCGGGTTTGCGGAACGGGGATCCCGGCATGGAACAATGAAGGGAGCATTCCAAAAAATCTTGGGGCGGCTAGCTCAGTTGGTTGGAGCGCCTGCCTTACAAGCAGGAGGCCGCCGGTTCGAGTCCGGCGCCGCCCACCATAATCCAATTTTTTTGTAATGCAGGCCGGGAGGCTGAGTCAGCCTACGAAGCCGTTGAGGAAATCCGCGACATGGCCGGCCTAAACGTCATCGCCGAACTCAGCGCGCGCATCGACGCTTCGGCAGCGCGTAGCGAACGCAGCAACACTGAACTCGGCGCACGCATCGACGCTTTGGGCGCGCGCATCGATACTTTGGCCGCGCGCATCGACACTCTCCAGAAGGTGATTTGGCCGCTGGTCATCGCCATATCCGCCGCGCTGCTCAGCGCGGTCGGCGGCGACCTGTTCACGCTGTTCAAGGGTTGACCGCCGCTTGCGGCGCCGCCTCGACGAGGCGGTGCGTCATGCCGGCCGCGAGACCGCTCAGACTCTGGCGCAGGCCGCTCGGCCAGCGAATCTCGACATCCGCCGCTTTTGCCCCCCCGAGGCCGAAGTGGAGGCGCAGATCGTTTTGCGACAGGTAACTGCCGCCGCTGCGCACGGAATCCACTTGACTGCGCCCGCCGGCGGTGACGCGCACGCGGGCGCCGACCGCGCTGCGGTTCGACTGCACGCCCTCGAGCTTCAGGGCAATCCAGGAATTCTCGGGCTCGCCGGCGAATCGGATCAGGGCGGGCGGCTCGTTCTGGCTGTTGATCAGCGCTTCGACCCGCCCGTCGTTGTCGTAGTCCCCGAGGGCCAGGCCGCGGGCGGCGTGCGTTTCCGTAACGCCGGGACCCGCTGTTTCCGCCGCGTCCTCGAAGCGCCCGCCGCCGCGGTTGCGGTAGAGGATCGACCGCTGCCGGTAGCGGATGCCGCTCTCCAGACCGGCCGCTTCGGGGAAGACGTGTCCGTTGACGAGCAACAGGTCTTTCCAACCGTCATTGTCCACGTCGAAAAACCCGGCGCCCCAACCGACATGGCGCGTGTTCCGGCCGACGCCGGCGGCGAGCGTCGCCTCGTCGAAGTCGCCCGCGCCGCGGTTGCGGTAGAGCGTGGATCGCTCGTCGGAAAAGTTCGTGCGAAAGATGTCGACCGCGGCGTCGCCGTCGTAGTCGCCGGCGGCGACTCCCATGCCGGAGAGCGCCCGGCCGTCGGCATCGAGCGCCGCGCCGCGGAACAGCGCCTCGTCCTCGAACTTTCCGCCGCCCCGGTTGATATACAG
Source organism: uncultured Bryobacterales bacterium (assembly GCA_958295955.1). Taxonomy (GTDB): domain Bacteria; phylum Acidobacteriota; class Terriglobia; order Bryobacterales; family UBA6623; genus CATQHP01. The sequence goes on from OY282420.1 coordinate 2,144,105, forward strand.
CAGCGACGGGGTGCGGTCGCAAGCAACGTAGAGATCGACCCGCCCGTCGTTGTTCCAATCGCCGGTGACCACGCCGAGCGCATAGTTTCGAGCCGGCGCGGCGATTCCCGACTCCACCGAAACGTCGGTGAAGCCGCCTTCGCCGTCGTTGCGGTAGAGCAGATTGCGGTCGAAGGGCAGGCCGCGCGGGCCGCAGGCAACGGGAATGCTGCGGTAGTAGCAGTAGGGGTTGGCGCCGGGGCGCGGCGTCGTCTCGAAGTCGAACTTCAGGTAGTTGGCCACGAACAAGTCGAGGTCGCCGTCGTTGTCGTAGTCGAGGAAGGCGCAGCCGGTGTTATAGCGAACCCGGTCTTGCAGCAACCCGGCGGACGCGGCTACGTCGGCGAAGCGTTCGCCCGCGAGGTTGCGGTAGAGCCGGTTGCGGCCCCAATAGGTGACGAGAAAATCGGTGTAGCCGTCGTTGTCGTAATCGCCCGCGCAAACGCCTTGGCCCCAGCCTTCGCTCTCGAGACCCGCGGCCGCGGTGACGTCGGCGAAGCGGCCCTCGTCGTTGCGGTACAGGCGGTTGACGCCGCCCTTGCCGGACACGAGAAAGGCATCGAGATCGCCGTCGTTGTCGTAGTCGATCCAGGCCGCTCCGCTGCCGGTGGTTTCCAGAATCCAGGTCTTCGCTTCGTCGCCGCCGTTGGGGAAGACGTGCGTCAAACCGACCTCGGCGGCCACGTTGACCGACTGCGCCGCGGCCGCGGCCGCCAGCCCGAGCGCCGCAAGCAGCCGGGTCACTGTTGGGGAAGTTCTCCTATCCGCCGCAGAAAATCGGTGAATTCGCCCTCGGGGGAGCGTTGCATCTCGTCGAGACGCTTTTTGACCGCGAGCGCCTCGGACTCGCGGCCCGCGTTGCGGTAGGCGAGCATCAGGTTGTAGTGCGCGGATTCGCTTTGCGGCGCCAACTCTACGGCCCGTTCGAGCAACTCGACCGCACGCGGCCAACTCTTTTGCGCGGACAGCGCGCGGCCCAACGCAGTCAGCGCCTCGGAAAAGTCGGGGTCCAGCCGCACGGCGTTTTCAAGCCGCTCGCGAGCCGCTTCATGTTCTCCTTCGACTTCGAGGATGCGCGCAATCTGGTATTCCGCAACCGAGTCGTTGGGGTTCAAGCGCAGCTCGGCTTCGAATTCGCGGCGGGCGGCCGCCAACGCTTCGGGCGCATGCGATTCCATCAGCAGCGCGCGCCCGAGCCGGTAGTGCAAATTGATCGCCCGGGGATTCTTTTCGACTGCCCGGCGGTACTCGGCGACCGCCTCGGAGAACCGGCCGCGGATCTCGAAAATTTCGGCGGACAACTGGTTGACTCGAAACGAAGCCGGCGCCTTGTCGAACATCCGCTCGACGGCGTCGTTCCACGCCTTCAGATGAAGGCGGGCGATTTCATAGAGCACGTCGCCGTCATCGGGAAATTCGCTTGCCAGCAGGTTCAGCAAGCTCAACGCGCCGGCGAAGCTTTTTTCGGCAATCCGGCAACGCGCCAGGGCCAGCCCCGCGAGACGCATGACTTGCCGGTCGGATTTTTCGTCGAACGCGGCCTGCAGCCCGCCGGCGGCTTGGCCGCAGCGCCCGGTCGCGGCCCGCGCCAGAGCAACGAAGGCGCGGGCGCGCTTGTCGGGCAAACCCTCGAGCGCGGCCTCGGCCGCCGTGTAGCGGCCCTGCTCGAAGAGCTCGATGCCTTCCAGGACCGATTGCGCCTGAACGGAAGCCGCCGCCAAGACCAGCAGCGCAAGGCGACTAATGGCCGGCATCGTCCATCACCAGATCGAGGCCGCCGAAACGGCCGCGGCGCTTGCCGTCGAGGTAACGGAAACGCAACAGCGGCGGATCGCCCGGCGCCAGCACGGCCTCGGGCAGCAGCCGTTGCGACGAGGTCGCGCCGAGCGTCAGCACGCGCCCGGAGCGGGCGATGCGCTCGACCGCCCGGTCCGCCGGAGCGGCGGCGGTCGCCGCGAACAGACAGAACAACCCGGCAAGTCTCATGGGCGCGTCAACTCCTCCAGCGCCTTGCGGCCCGTTTCGCTTTCGGGAACCGCGGCCAACAACTGCTCCAGCACGCCGCGCGCGCGGGGGCGGTCTCCCGCGCGAACATGGATGCGCGCCAGGTTGATGTAGAGCATCTCCTCGCGCGGGGCGACCCGCAGCCCGTAGCGCAGGGCGGCCCGCGCTTCGTCGGGACGGCCCGTCCGTATGTAGAGCACCGCCAGATTATTGATTGCCGAAGCATTGTCGCGCTGCGCCTCGATCGCCTTCTGGAACAGCGCTTTCGCTTCGTCGAGGCGGTCTTGCTTGGCCAGCAACAACCCCAGACGGTCGGCCGTGTCGGAGTCGCCCGGGTCGATATCGAGCGCTTTGCGGTACATGCGCTCGGCGGCGGCCGCGTCCCCGAGGCGCGCATAGGCCAGTCCGGCGTTGGCCTGCGCGAACGAAAAATCGGGATCGATGGCCAGCGCCCGCGCAAACCGTTCCAGCGCCGCCTCGTAATTGCCTTCCTCCAGGGAGAGGCCGCCGAGGTTGTTCCACAGTTCCGGGGAGTCCCGGCGCAAGCGCGCAGCGCGCTCCAGATGCGTTTTCGCCTCGGGGAGTCTCTTCGCTCCCAAGTGGATTTGCCCGACAGCCAGCAGGGTCTTGAAGTTTTCAGGATCGCGGCGGATCACCTCTTCAAGATAAGGCAATGCCTGTTGCGGGTAACCGGCGCCGAAAAAAGCCGCGCCGTGCCGGAAGTAATTGCGCGCCGGCGGCGCGGCGTAGAACCCCGGGAACGGCAGCGCCCGCGCCGGCGCTTCGCCTGCCGCCGCCAGATCGCGAACCGCCTCGCCGGCGGAGGGCAGGCCCGGGTACAGCTTCACCGCGCGGGAGTCCGCGTCGAGCAACAGCGTCAAGGGCAGCGACAGCCCGACCCGGTAATCGAAAATATAGCGCCGGAACAAGGCGTACCAGGCCGCCGCTTGCGGCTCCTCCGCCCGGAGATCGACGGCTTGCCAGGGAACGGCCGCGGGCGGCGGCGGCCGCTCGCCGGCGGCGAGACAGACGAACCCCGGACCGGGACGTTTTTCCGGCAGCGGCAACGGGTCGAGCAGCCAGGTCGGCTCGAACGTTTCTTCGTTGACGGCCTCGAGCGCCGCTTCGCCCCGCGGCCAGGGGCGGGGCGCGAACGGCCGCTTCGACGCCACTCCCGCCCCCTCGACGATCTCGTAAAGATGCTCGGCTTCGAGATCGTCGAGGGTCTCGACCGCTCCCGACGGCCAGCGAATCGTAGCCCGCGCGCGCTGTGCCTTGCCCAGCCCGAAGTGCAGCCGCTTGGTGTGCTGGCAGAGGTATCCCGAACCGGCGTGCAGCCCCTGCGACGTTGTCCCGCCGGCGGCGAAGACGAGCGTGACCCAGGCGCCGATCGCGTCTCGGTTCGAGCGCACCCCGCGCAGGCTGAGCGCCAAGGCGCGGTTTGCGCCGAACGAGCGGTTGCGCAACGCGCGCGCCTGCGGCGCGAGGCGGCTTTTGAGCAGCAGATCGAGCCGGCCGTCGCCGTCCAGATCCGTCGCCGCGAACGCACGGCTGTCTTCCGCGAAATCGAGTCCCGACACGCCGGAAAAGTCGAAGTAGCGGCCTGCGCGGCGCGCGTAGAACACGTTGGGCTCGCGGCCGTTCCAGGATTTGCCCTCGCGCACGAATTGGTTGAGCGCATTCCAGCCGGCCTCGTAGGGTCTCGACGGCGAGGCGTCGGCGCCCGACTGGGCCGCGACTCGCCGCCAGAAGAAACCCTCCAGGTCTTCGGCCGCGCCGTTGGTCAGCATGCCCGCGGCGACGTAGAGTTCGGGAACGCCGTCGCAATCGAAATCCAGGCCCTCGCCGGCCCACGACCAACGGCCCATCTCGACTTGCTCTTGCGCGCCCGTTTCCTCGAAGGTTCCGTCGCCGCGGTTGCGGTAGAGGGAGTTGCCCTTGACGTGGCGGCGGAATTCCTCGCGCAGGCCGTTTTCGGCAACGAGCGCAAACGCCGGGTCCGCGATCAGGCGCCGCCCGGCCGCCGTCCACATGTTGGTGACGTAGAGATCGGGACGGCCGTCGCCGTCGTAGTCCAGCCAGCTTGCGCTCATGCCCGGTCCGAGGTCTTGCGCGCCGCTCTCCGCGGCGATATCGCGGAAGCGCTCGCCGTCGAACTTGTACAGGTTGTTGCGGCCGAAGTCGTTGGCCACGTAGAGTTCGGGCCGCGCGTCGCCGTCGTAGTCGCACCAGGCGGCGGCGAAGCTGTAGCGGTCGTTGTTGCGGTCGAGGCCCACCCGCGCCGTGACGTCTTCGAACGACCCGGAGCCGTCCGCGGCAAGCCGATTGCGGAACAGGAAATTCGGCGGACCGCCCGTCGAATCGTGATACGGCGCCGGGTAATTGTATTGATCTTCGCTCTGAAAGTAGATGTAGGCGCACAGGTAGAGGTCGAGGCGGCCGTCGCCGTCGTAGTCGGCCGCGGCCATGCCGGTGAACGTGCCGCGCGGCGGCCGGGCAAAGCGGAATGCGTCCGCCCGGAGCTCGAAGCGGCCGCCGCCGCGGTTGAGAAAGTAGAGCGGCCGGCCGGCCACGACGACCAGGTCTTGCAGGCCGGCGTTGCGGAAGTCGGCAAACAGCGCGCTCGAGCAGTTGTCGAGCAGGCCGACGCCGGCCTCTGCGGTGATGTCGCGCAGCGCGCCGTCGGGGCCGCGGCGGTAGAGGCGGTTGGGCAGGCCCCCGGGCTGACAGACGTAGATCTCGTCGAAGCCGTCGTTGTCGATGTCGCCGACGGCGATGCCGTTCTGCCCGTAAACGTCGATGCCGCAGGCCGAATCGAGGCGCGAGCGCCAGTAAGGGACGCCGCGCAAGAGCTGCTCCCGAAACGAGTCCGCCGCGCCGAACAGTCCTGCCGTGGCGTCCTCGAAGAGCTTTCGCGGGGAGAAGGTCCGCGACTCGTCCAGAGGCGCGAACGACTCCGCCTGCCGCCCGCGCCAACCGATGCGCCAATGTCCGACGCGGTATTCGAGGCGGCCGCCGGCCCGCGAGGCGATTTCGTAGCGCACGCGGCCTGCGTCGAGGGGAAAGAACCGCGCGGCGCGGACCTCCCCCAGGGAATCGATCCAGCGGGCAAGAGCCGCGGAAAATTCGCCCGCGCCGAGCGTTTGCGCGGCGTAGCGGGCAACCTCGGCGTCGTCCGCGGCGGGCTCGTAGGCAACGGGGTTCGGGTCGCCGCCGCGGAAGCCCTCAGCCGGCGGCAGGCGCCGGGTTTCGAGCAGCCTGTCCAGGACGGAGGCGATCTCTACGGCGCGTTTCTCGCTCGCGAACTCGTCGTTCTCGGGGTCGATCAGCGGCCGCAGCTTCTCGAACGCCGGCGTCTCGGCGAAGCGCGCGGGGAAGCGCGCCTGCTCCGTCTCGGCGGCGGCCGCGGGCGGCGCCGGCCCATACCTGAGCGCTCCGGCCGCTCCGGCGGCCGTCAAAAAGCGGCGCCGATTCAGATGCTCAGCCATTGCGCCGCGGTTGCGAACACTTCTTCGAGGCGAATCGGCTTGTCGGCTTGCAGCAGCGGAAAATCCGCCGGGCCGATCGCCAGCAAGGCGTCCATGCCCTCGCCCACGAACAGGTAGGCGGTGTTGCGGCGGTACTCGGCGTATTTCTCGCACTCCCGCCAGACGTACTCGTAGAAGATCTCCAGATCGACATACGAGCCGAGCATGTCGGCCTGGGTCGGAATCGGGTTCGTCTCCTCCTGGTCGGAGTAAATCAGCAAACTCGAGAACGGCTTGACCTTGTTGCGGATGCCGAACGCCACGCACACGAGAGCGGGGCGGGCGCGGCGGATCGCCTGCACCGCCGCCCATTCCACGAACGTGTTGTTGATCAGCAGCGTCCCGTTGCCGTTCAGCAAGACCGACTGCAAAAAATCGCGCAGCGCCGGGTCGCCGCCCGCCGCCCGCTTCAACGCTCCCGGATTCATGCGCTGCAAGCGCTCGCCGAGTTGCCGGGGTCCCGGGATTTGCTCGCGGGTCACCATTGCGTTGACCTGCTCCATGAGGATTTCGCGCAGTTCGGCCAGGCGGCCGTAGCTCAGGCCCGTCCAGCCGGAGATGGATTCCGCCAGGCGGTGCAGCGAGTCTTCGGCCTCGACGACCCAGGCGTCGTAGGGGTCTTGCGTCCGCGTTGCGCCGAAGCGGTCGAACAAGGCCGCGGCGCGTGCGGCGCGCGGCGCTCCGCTGAACATGCGCGCCAGATAATCCTCCGGCGCATCGGACTCGTCGAGCGCCAGATTCACCAGCTTGCCTTTTCCTTGCAGGCGGCGCCACATGCGGTCCGGACCCATCGGCAATTCCGAGGGCGAAACGACGACGACGAGCCGCGGCCGGCCGCGGCGCGCGACCTCGGCGTCGAGCAGGGGGTCGATGCGCCCGAAGATATCCGCGATGACTTGGCGCCATTCGGCCAGATGGCGGTTGCGCTGCAGGAAATCGACGTGCTCGAGCGTGAATTCCCTGGTGCTCCAGGTGCGGCGGTCAACGCCCATCTTTGCTTCGACCGCGCGGAGCGGAGCGAAGAGCCGCTCGACGGCTTGGTTGTCCGAGCGGGCGAGCATGCCGAACAGCCGCTCGAAGTAACCGCGTTCGGCCGGGAACAGTTTTTTCCAGTCCTCGATGCGGTCGAAGGAATACGCCGCGAAGGTGGGCGGCAGGCGGTCGAAGAGGCCGTCGTCGATCAGCGTTTGCAGCTTGCGGCTGACTTTGGCCATCGTCCGCCCTCAAATCAATTCCGCAATCGGCCGGCCGGCGGTCTCGCCGAGCTTCACGCCAAGCAACTCCGCCGCCGTGGCGCAAATGTCCACGTGGGCGATCGGCCGGTCGGTTTCGCCCTTTGCCGCGCCCGCGCCGAGAGCCAGCATCCACGTGTTGCGGCACGAGGGGTCGCCGCTGCGGTGGTTCAGAAAGCCGTTCGCCGTGTCGGCGTCGCCGTCGCGGCCCAGTTCGGGGAGCGTCAGCATGAGCGTCCGGCCCTTGTAGGCGGGGTTCGTCTGCGCCTCGTCCCACAACATGCCGCAAAGGCGGTCGGTCTTGGCGATCGCCTGCAGATAAAGCGAGTAGGCGCCCCAGTGGGCGACGTCCATGTCCCAGAAATTGACCAGCATCAGGCGCGGCGCGAACTCGCGCATCACCTCGCGGGCGACGAAGAAGGTCAACTCGTCTCCGGAACTGGGCGCTTCGGGGCCGTGGATGTACTCGACCAGGCTGCGCGTGAGCGTGTCCTTGACCTGACGGTCGAGCCGCCGGCCGCCCTCGAAGATCGTCCAGCCGATGCCTTCGTAGCCGGCGTTGAGAATGTTCTCGAGGCGGCGCAGCACGTTGGCGCGGTCGGCGACGCCCGCGGCCGGGGCGCGGGCGATGACGCCGGAGACGGCTTCGAGCAGCAACTGCTTGGGAAGCACGACGTTGGCGCCGAAGGGCTCGCCGAAATCGCGGCTGCGGCCCGCGCCCATCGTGGCGAAGCTCTTGTTGGTGCAGATCGCCCAGGCGTCCGTCGGCCCGGCGCCGCTCGCCTTGCGGTAGCGCTCGAACAGCGTGGGACTCGCCGCGCGGCCGAAGCCGAAATCGTCCACGCGCTGCCAGTTGCCGGTCACGATCGACGAGGTGGAGTTGTAGTGCGAAAGGACTCCCGAATTGATGCAGGTCTTGAAAAAACGGCCTTCGGACCGCAGCGCCCGCAGGCGGGGAATGTTGCGCAGGCCCTCGGGCGCGAACGTTTCGGCGTAGCGCACGCCGCCGCCGAAAGTGACCAGAATGATTTTCAGATCGCCTTCGGCCCGCGGCTCGGGCTCCTGCGCCCGCAAACGCCAAGGCAAAAGCCGGTCGGCGATGGCCAAGCCCGACAGGCGGAGAAATTGGCGCTTCGAGAGCGAGAACACTTTCTATATGGTAATGCCCAAGCGCGTTCGCTCGGCAGGCGGCGGCCCGGGCGGGCAAGCGGTCAGTACGCGGTAATCTCGCCGCCGGAAATCTTTCGACGGACGTTCCTGCCCAGGTCCAGCGGATGATCGTAGCCGGCCAGAATCTCGCCGCTCGGCGAATAGTAGGGGCCGATGTCGCAGGCCATCGATCCCTCGCCCTTCTCGACAAAGGTGATCCTGGTGATCAGCTTGGCCGACTTGTAACCGTACTTCGAGGGGTCGATCAAGCGCAGCGGCGCGCCGTGGCTGTCGCTCAGCGGCTCGCCGTTCATGCGCAGCGCCATGAGCACGCGGGGAGCGGTCATCTCTTCCAGCGACATGTACTCGTACCACTTGTCATGACAGTCGATGCGCACCGCGGTTGCGCCGGCGCGGGGCCGCACGTCTTCAAGAAGCTCGCCGAAGCGGAAGCCGCCCCACGACGCCCGCGCCGACCAGCACTGCACGCACTTCATGCGCGAGCTTTGCTCGACTTGGCCGTAATGCTCGAGGTCGTCCGTCGAAAACGCGCGCGGACGCTCGACGAGGCCGCCGACCTGCAAGCGGTACGACGCCCGCTCGAGCGGCGGCACGGGGTTGTACCACATGAGGCGGAACCCGTGTTTGTCGGGCTCGTCGCTGGGCAGCAGCAGTTTTTGCTCGGCGCCCGCCGCCGCTCCGGCTGCCGCGCCCATCGCGGCCAGGAACTTTCGCCGTTTCATCGTTGCCCTTCCCCCATATTCATCGTACTACCTCGTTGCGGTTTGCAGGGCGCCTTGCCTGCCTGCCGCAGGCCGCAATCATCGGCACGCTTCGCGCCTGTCCCCGATCTTTACTACGAGGACGCGCAAAGCGGCGTCTTGCCGTCCGTCCCGCGCACGGCGCCTAGGGGCTTGCCGTTGACGGCGGGGAAGCGGACGGCCCCGCGGAGGCCGCGCTCTCGACCAACTCGATGACCGTCGCGCCGCGGTCGGCGCGCGCGCCCAGTTTCCAGAAATAAACAGGGATCGACCACGCGGCTACGACCACGCCGATCAGGAGCGCGGGATTGCCTTGCCCGCGTTCCCCCCAGGCGTTCCCGAATCCCATCAAGGCGGCAAGGCCCGCGCCGCCGCCGAGGATGCGCTTGAGCCTGCGATCCGTCCGATAGGTAATGCGAATCTCGCGGATGTCTTTACGCGCGAAAGTTTCCGTCGAGCCGCCGCGCTTGAGCATCAGGCCGGCATCGTCCGCGCCGGCAAGCTTCCCCTTCAATTGCTTGCCCGATTGCAGCAGAACCCGGATCGGCGGACGGACGCCGTCCTCCGCCAGCATGGTCCGCGCTTGCGCCCAATCGGCCTGGACCGTAACGACCTCGGCCATGCCCGGCGGAACCGCCAGAACCAGAATCAACAGTAACGCAACCGTGTGTTTCATCGTTTCCTCCTTTGGTTTTTCCACAAACAGCACGTTCCAAGGGAATCCGGAAAGCCATGCCGCGGCCGTCTTCGTCCCTCTGCTTAATAGACGAGACGAACCGGCAAGCGATGACACTTTTTTTTCGACTTTTTTCGGCAGGCATGTTCCCGCCGTCTTTCCAACGCACTGCCGCGCGCTGGAAACGGCAAGGGGCTCACGCCTTGGCAAGCGTGAGCCCCTTGGGTTTTGCAGAGACCGCCTTCTCAGGCGGTTCCACCGGTTTTAGAACATGAACCGCACGGCCAACTGAAGCTGGCGGTTCGACCCGGCTACCGTGTTGGCGACGGTCCCGAAATCACCGGAGCCGTGAGTCGTGCTTATGCTGCGAACGTTGAACTGCGGGGTATTCGTCAGGTTGAACGACTCCAGGCGGAACTGGGCCTTCATGCCCTCGTTGATGCGGAAGTCCTTGAACAACGAGAGGTCCACCGTTCTCGTGGGCGGCCCGATGTTCGAGTAGTTGCCGAGCATGCCGAAGGTGCCGGGCGCCGGGTCCATGAAGGCCGACGTGTCGAACCACTCCTCGGGGCTGCGGCCGCCAGACGGCGCGGCGTTGGGGTCTTTGCCCGGAACGGGGTCGGGCCGCGTGGTGCCGGAGCACGAGCAAACCGCCCGGTTGGTGCCCACGTTGAAGTAGTTGCCCGTCTGCAGCGTCATGATGCCGTTGAGCTGCCAGCCGCCGGCGATGGTGCGCGCCGCGCCGGTCAGGTTCTTGCCGATAGGCAACTGCCAGTTGCCGCTGAGCACGAAGCGGTGGCGTACGTCGAAGCTGGCGTGGGCATACTCCAGGGACTGGTGCGGCGAGCGGTTGCCCGGCCCGCCCGAGAGCGTCGTGCCCGAGTCGGCCAGCGCGTGCCCCCAAGTGTAGGCGGCCAGGAAGCCCAAGCCGTTGGAGAAGCGCCGGTCCCACTTGGCCGTCAGCGCATGGTAGGCCGAGCGGGCGTTGCTGTTGGTGAAGCTGATGTTGGAATTGCCCACGAACTTGAACGGGCGTCGGCTAAGCCTGTCGATGTTCGGCCGCGGGTCGGTCACCGGCTGGTTGCCGTTGTAGTTGTCGGTCAGGCGGTTGCCCTTCGAGCCGATGTAGGCGATCTCCATGACCGAGTTCCAGCCCATGTCCCTCTGGATGTTGAGGTTCCACTTGTTGACCAGCGGCCAGCGGCGGCGCGTATAGACCGAGCGGAAGCTGATCGGCGCATTGCCGGTGAACGAATCCACCGGGAACCCGTCGGAGAAGCGGTCGATGAAGGGGTTGCGCGCGGAGGCGCGGGGCGGGTTGAAGCGGACTTCCTGGTTGAAGGGCACGTTCTCGCCGCGGTTGGGGTTGCCGCCCTCGTTCTCCTCGGCGCCGTAGAACATGCCGAAGCCGGCGCGGACGACCAAGCCCGGCTGCGCCTCGTAGGCGAAGCCGATGCGCGGAGCGATGTTGCTCTTGTCCCAGCCGGTCAGGTAGGTCGAGGCGACGCCGCGCTCCACGGCGATGCCGGGGAAATCGGTGGCGAAGTTGGGCGGCAGCGGCGCGTCCTGGTCTTTGCCCATGGGAATGACCAGCGTCGGCTGCGCGTGGTCGTGGCCGAACACGTCGAGGTGGGCCTGGCGACCGAATTTCTCGCCGATCGGGCTGGTCACCTCGTAGCGGATGCCGATGTTGACGGTCAGCTTCGAAGAGACCTTCCAGTCGTCCTGCGCGTAGAACGAGTAGGCGTCCTTGAACGACGAGATGAAGTTCGAGGTGGTGATGCGGCTGAAGCCCGGAACGCCGAGCAGCCACGAGGCCATGCCGTCGCCGGTGTCGTTGAAGCCGACCTGGTTGGTGTGGTCTTGGCGGAAGTCCATGCGCCCGCGCGGCGAAGGCACCTGGAAGAAGGGGAAGCCGATCGGGCGGTACTCCGCGCCGAACTTGAAGGCGTGCGCGCCCTTGTTCCAGGAGACGTTCTGGATGAAGTCCCAGACGTTGCTGTATTCCTGCGTGGGCAGCCACTCCGAGCCGCCGACCGTCGAATAGCCTTGCGGGCCGATGCGCATCAGGCCGCCGTTATTGGTGGTGAACGGGTTGAGGCCGCCGATGCCCAGCGACGAGAACGAGTCGCTGTCGGCGTTGGCCTGCGTGCGCGTGGTGATCAGCCGCGAATACGAGACGCGCGACTCGGTAATCAAGGCGGGCGACCAGATCTTGGTGTAGCTGATCATCGCGTTGCGGCTCTGATTCTTTTCCTGCTCGCCCAGGAAGCCGCCGGCGTCGAGATCGCCGGGCAAGGGGGGGGACTGCATCTTGTCTTCCTCGATCCAGCTCACGCTGCCGAAGATGCTGTCGTTGTCGGAGATGCGGTGGTCGATGCGCACGTCGAACTGATCGACGTTGCGCGTCGCCTCGCGCTGGGTGAAGAAGTTCCTCCCCGGACGTTTGCCCGGGGCGGCAATGTCGTGGTTCGGCGCCGGGTACTGGCCGATCAACTGCGCCGCGACGGGGTCGAACATGGCGTTCGGAATCCTGTTGTTGGGGAAGGGGTCGCGTACGTCCAGGACGCCGTTGACATCGCGCTGGGTGAACGGATCGAAGATCTGGCCGCGCATCACGGTGTTGCCCAACTCGTCCATACCCTGCACGTCGCCGCTGATCAGGTTGGAGAAATCGCCGCCGGCGAAGCCGGCGCTGGGTACTATCAGGTTGCTGGAGAGACTGCCGTCCTCGATGCGCGTGCCCTGGTAGTCGGCGAACCAGAAGGTGCGGTCTTTGACCAGCGGGCCGCCGATGGCCAGCCCGTACTGATCCTGGCCGTAAACGCCTTTTTCCTGTCCGGCGCGGTTGGCCTGCCAGGTGTTGGCGTTCATGGCGTCGTCCTGCAGGAACCAGAAGGCCGTGCCGTGAACGTCGTTGCTGCCCGATTTGATGGTGATGTTGACTACGCCGCCGGCCGCGCGGCCGTATTCGGCGTTATAGCCGTTGGTCAGGATCTGCATTTCGCCGATGGCCTCGACCGAGGGGCCGACGACGTAGGCGGTCTGGTTGATGAAGTCGATGACGTTGACGTTGTTATCGACGCCGTTGAGCAGGAAGTTGTTCTGGCCGTTGGAGCGCACGCCGTTGGCCGAGAAGCCGCCGCCGGCCGCGTCGCGCGCGCCGGGCTCGGCGGGCACGACCGCGGGCACCGTGCGCGCCAGGAAGGCGAAACGGCGCTGGCCGCCCAAGGGCAACTCGCTGGTCTGACGGCTCTCGAGGTTGCCGCCCATCTGCGTGGTCTCGGTCTGCAGCGCCGGAGGCTGCGCGGTGACCTCGATGGTCTCGGTGACTTGACCGATCTCGAGCACGAAGTTGGCCTGTACGCGGGACGAGGACTGCACCAGCACGCCGGTCTGCACGCCCTTCTTGAAGCCCGCCGTCTCGGCCGAGACGGTATAGGTGCCGGGCTTGATCAGCGGACGGATGTAGTTGCCCGCCGCGTCGGACTCCACCAGGTCGGTGACGCCCGTCGATTCCTCGACGATGGTAATGGACGCCCCGGGAATGGCCGCGCCCGAGGGGTCGGTGACCGCGCCCAAAATCGTTCCCATGTCGCGCTGCGCCGTCGCGGGCGCAGCGAGACAAAGGAGCAGCGCCGGCATGAGCAGCGCCAAATACAGGTTACGCATAGCGATTTTCTCTCCTTCGAAAAACTTGTTCTTGAAACGATGACAGAGGACCGAAACAAAGGAAGGCGCAAGCCCCCCCTACTCAATCCCCACCATGGGGCATTATGACAAACCGCCCGCAGTCAAGTCAACAACAATCGACCGATTGCAAAGCATTGATTCCAAAAGATTTGCTATGAATTTACGGATTTTGCGGGGCAATTCTATGAAAATCGGGATTTTGGGGCGCGGCTTGCCTTGCGGGTCGATGACCCTCGGGCGCCGGCGAAAGTCTGAAAGGCCATGCCGCCGGCGCCGCGCAAGTCCGCTGGTAAACTATTGTTCGGGCCTTCCTGAAGGCTCACGCCATCGAGCGGCTTCCAGGCGATGACGCGCTTCCCGGACTTATGGACCTCGGAGGGACAGCCCTCAAGCCGACCGGCGGCCCCTCCGGCGAAGAGTTCGCGCGCGGCTTGCGGAATGCCCAGCGGTCCGCCGGCCGCAGGCGCAATGTCCGGATGAGACTCTACCGGCTTTTTCTGGGCATTCCGGCGCTTTTGGGCGCCGCGGGGCCGCACTATCGGGATGTCGCCGCGGAGTGGGGGATCGCCGAAACCGTCACGTTCGGCAATCCTGCCGCCAACGATTTCATCCTGGAAACGACCGGCACGGGGGCGGCTATATTCGATTTCGACGGCGACGGCGACAACGACGTCTTCGTGGTCAACGGCACGACGTTCGAGTTGGAAGCCGCGGGCGAGAGTCCGCTTGCGCACCTTTACGAGAACGACGGGGCGGGCCGCTTCCGGGAGATTGGCGCGCAGGCCGGGTTGACCAAGACCGGCTGGGGGCAGGGCGTCTGCGCCGGCGACTACGACAACGACGGCGCGACCGACCTGTTCGTCACCTACTTCGGGTCGAACGTGCTCTACCGCAACCTGGGCGGCAAGTTCGAAGACGCGACGCGCAAGGCGAAACTGCCCGCCGCGGGGCGGCGCTGGGGCGCGGGCTGCGCCTTTCTCGATTACGACCGCGACGGGAACCTGGATATTTTCGTTGCCAACTATGTCGATCTCGATCTCGAAAATACGCCCAAGCCGGGCTCCGGCGAGGAGTGCCGCTGGAAGGGCCTGCCCGTGATGTGCGGCCCGCGCGGGCTGCCGCGCGCGTTCAACGCGCTGTACCGCAACCGCGGCGACGGCGCGTTCGAGGACGTGTCGGAGCAAGCCGGCATCCTCGCCCCCGGCGGGCGCTACGGCCTGGGGGTCGTCAGCGCGGACTTCAACAACGACGGGCTGACCGACATCTACGTCGGCTGCGACATGACCGCCGGCCTGCTCTACCAGAACAACGGCGACGGGACGTTCTCCGAGACGGGCGGCGAAACCGGCGTCGCCTACAACGTCAACGGCCAACTGCAAGCAGGCATGGGCGTCGCCGTCGCCGACTACGACGGCAACGGGTTTCTGGACATCGTGAAAACCAATTTCTCGGGAGACCTGCCCTCGCTCTACAACAACGAAGACGGCTTTTTCTTCGAGGACGTCTCGATGGGCGCGGGGCTGGGCGTCAACCAGTTGCTGGGCTGGGGCGTCGTCTTCGTCGACGCCGACGAAGACTCCCGTCCCGACATCCTGATGGCCCACGGCCACGTTTACCCCGAGGTGGACGCGGCGTCGATCGGCGAGACTTACCGCCAGCCGATGCTGTTTTACCGCAACGCCGGCGGCGGGCGCTTCACGGACGACACCGCCGGGGCCGGAGAGGCGCTGGCGCAAAAGCGCCCCTCGCGCGGCATGGCCGCGGGCGACCTGGACGGCGACGGACATCCCGAGATCGTGGTCGTCAATCTCAACGCGCCGCCGACGCTGCTGCGCAACACGGCGGAGTTGGCCAACGCAGCGGCGGTCGAGTTGATCGGCGGCAAGTCGAACCGCAGCGCGATAGGCGCGCGGGCGCTGGCGCGGTTTTCCGGCAAAACCGTTATCCGCGAAGTCTCCGGCGGCGGCAGCTATTTTTCGCAGAACGACCTGACGCTGTACTTCGGCCTCGGCGGCGCCGAGCGGATCGAGCGGCTCGAGGTCGCGTGGCCCAGCGGAAGAAAGCAAAGCTGGACCGATCTCGCCGCGAACCGCCGCCATACCCTGACCGAAGGGAAACGCAAGGCCGCATCGACCCCGCTGCGGCGCCGGCCCGTACCGTAGCAATCCGTGCGATACTGGATTGGCCCTCAAGGCGCGTAACGCCGCCTGCGCGACTTGCGCCGCGGGCGGCCGGACAAGGCGGGCGCAGATTATGGAACGCAGAAACTTTCTCAAGGCCGCCGCGTTGACCGCGGCTTCGTCCCGGCGCGTTGCGGGCGCAAACGAACGCGTGCGCATCGCGCTGATCGGCGCCGGAGGCCGCGGCAAAAGCGTCGCCCGGCAGATCGTCGAGGGCAGCGTGAACGTCGAATACGCGGCGTTCTGCGACCTCCTCGACTCGCAGGCCGAGCAGGCCAAGGAAGAATTCGGCGGGACCGCCGCCACCTACCGCGACTTCCGCGACGCGCTCGACCTGAAAGAAATCGACGCGGTGCATATCGCCACGCCGGATCATTGGCACGCCATTCCGGCGGTGACGGCCTGCCAAGCGGGCAAGCACGTCTATTGCGAGAAGCCGCTGACGCACAACATCGTCGAGGGGCAGGCAGTGGTCCGCGCGGCCCGCGAAAACAAGGGCAAGGTCTTTCTGACCGGAATGCAGCACCGCTCCCAGCCGCACTTCATGGACATCGCGCGGATGATCAACGACGGAGAGTTGCGCGACGTCCACTTCGTGCGCATCTGGAACTACGTCAACACGATGCCCTACGGCATTCCCGATACGCCCAACGAGCCGGTTCCCGAGGGCCTCGATTGGGACATGTACATGGGGCCCGCGCCTTACCGTCCCTACAACCCCCGGCTGCACCTGCGCAGCTACCGCTACTTCAAAGATCTGGCCGGCGGGATGATTACCGATTTCGGCATTCACCGCTTCGACACCGTGCATCAGATCATGGACACGGACAAACCCTTTGCGATCGCCGCCGCCGGCGGGCGCTTCGCCGTCGGCGGGATGGGCGAACATCCCGACGTCTTGCAGGTCAGCTACGAATATCCCGGGTTCGTCGTCAGCTACGAGACGCTGAGCGTCAATGGGTTCGGCGCCGTCGGACGGCTGACGCCCGGCATGAATCTGCACGGCGCCCGCGGCGAAGAAAACCGCCCCAACGGCATGGCCTTCTACGGCTCGAACGGAACGGTCGTCGCCGACCGCCTGGGCTACGAGGTGCTGCCGGCCGGCCCCAAAAGGATCAACGAGTACGACCGCACGCCGCCGGCCGGCCCCAAGCTGCAGCGCAGCCACGAGAACAACCCGGAGCCCACGCTGCTGCACGGCCGACATTTCATCCGCTGCATCCGCGAAGGCGAGAAGCCGCGCTGCGATGCGTTGGTCGGGCACCGCTCCAGCGCCGTCGCGCACCTGGGCAACATCGCCTACGCAGTCGGCCGCAAGCTCCGCTGGGACGGCGAAAAAGAACGCTTCGACTCCGATCCCGAAGCGGACAAGCTGCTCGGCCGCAAGGCCCGGCCGCCCTGGGATTCGATTACGACCGGATAAAATCGCGGACGCGGAGGAGGGCATGACCAGACGACAGATCTTGCAGGCTGCGGCCGGAACGGCGCTCGCGGCCCCGGCGCCGGCGGCGGCGCGCAAAATTCTCAAGAACATGGGCTCGGCCGGCCCGGGGCTGCGCTTCCGCATCCGCGCGGCCGAAGCGGCGGGCAAGGAATGGGACATCGTCGAATACTGCCGCGGCAAGGGCCTCGGCGGCGCGCACGTGCGGCTGCCCCGGGGCCTCGACCCCGCCAAGCTCAAAAAGCTGCGCGGCCGGATCGAAAAATACGATATGCGGCTGACGGTAACCGTCCGCTCGCCGGCGGACGACGGCGACCTGGCGCGCTACGCAGCCGAGATCAAGGCGGCTGCGGAAATGGGCGGCCGCGTGGTCTGCGTCCACGACTATTTTTCGGGGCGGCGCTACGAGCAGTTCCGGACGGCGGCCGAATTCCACGAATTTTTCGCCAAGTGCAAAACCGCCGTGCAGCGCGCCGAGCCGGTCTTGCGCAAGCACAAAATGCCGCTCGCCATCGAGAACCACAAGGGCTGGCGGTCGGACGAGCTCGCGGAGTGGGTCGAAACCACGGGCAGCGAGTACGTCGGCGTGGGGCTCGACATGGTGAACAACGTTTCCCTGATCGAGACGCCGATGCAAACGGTCGAGACGCTTGCGCCGTACGCCTTGTTCGTCAGCTTCAGAGACGTCGCCGTGGATTTTTACGAGGACGGGCTGCTGCTCTCGGAAGTTCCGCTGGGCGAAGGGCGTTACGATCTGGCGGCGGTTGTCGCCATGCTCCAGAAACGCAAGCCGGACATGCTCTTCCAACTCGAGATCATCACCCGCGACCCGCTCAAAGTACCGATCTTCACCGCCGACTACTGGAAAATCTACGACGAAAAAAGCCCGGTTCCGCCGCACGATCTCGCGCGGCTTGTCGCCTGGGCGCGCAAACATCCGCCGAAACATCCGCTGCCGCGGGTCGGCGGCCTGACCGCCGGGCAGCAACTCGCGCTCGAGGACACCTACAATCAGCGCTCCATCGACTACGCGCGGGCCAATCTGCCGCTGTAGGGCGCCGGCCATGCATCGAGGCGCCCCCGCCGCGCTGACGGCATTGGCGGCCCTGGCGCTGACCGGCTGCTCGCCCGGTGCGGAAGACAGCCGCAGCGCCGGGCGGGCGGTCGCCAACCTCGATATTTATCCCGGACTCGAAGCCTCGCTGTTCGCCTCCGAGCCGATGTTGTCGAACCCCACCAACATCGCCGTCGACCACCGCGGGCGCGTCTGGGTCTGCGACGTCGTCAATTACCGCGAGCGCGCCCGCAACAACGACCGGCCCGCGGGCGACCGCATCCTGATCCTCACCGACGAAGACGGCGACGGCGCCGCCGATTCCTCGAAGGTGTACTACCAGGGGCGCGACATCGACGCCGCGCTGGGCATCGCCGTGATGGGCAAGCACACGATCGTCACCGCCGCCCCGAACGTGATCGTCTTCACCGACGAAGACGGCGACGACAAGCCGGACCGCAAGGAATATCTGTTTACCAACTCCGGCGCGCCGCAGAACGACCATTCCACCCATTCGGTGCTGTTCGGCCCCGACGGCAAACTCTACTGGAACATGGGCAACGGCGGCCGTTACGTCGGCGGCAAGGACGGACGGCTGACGATCGACCGGGCGGGGAACCCGGTTCTCGACCGCAACTACGTCAATTTCCTGCGCGAAAACCCTGAAGCCGACCGGCCCGACTTTTCCCGCGGCTACGAAAACAGGGAAAGCCCCTACCAGGGCGGCATGGTCTTCCGCGCCAATCTCGACGGCAGCGATTTCGAAGTCCTCGGCCATAATTTTCGGAACAACTACGAGGTCGCGGCGGACTCGTTCGGCAACCTCTGGCAGACGGACAACGACGACGACGGCAACTACGCCGTGCGCATCAACCACATCCTGGAATTCGGCAACTACGGATACCGCGATGAAATGACCGGCGCAAGCAACCAGGCGCCCCGCACGGGCCGCAGCGAGGAGATTCCCCGGCGCCACTGGCATCAAAACGACCCCGGCGTCGTGCCCAATCTGCTGATTACGGGCGCCGGCTCGCCGACCGGCATCAGCGTATATGAAGGGCGGCTGCTGCCGCGCGAGTTTTGGGACCAGGTTCTCTACGCCGACGCCGGACCAGGCGTTCTGCGGGCCGTCCTGACCGCGCCCGACGGCGCCGGCTACAGCGCGGAGACGGTCGACATCCTCAAGGGCGAACGCGACAAATGGGTGCGTCCGGTGGACGTCGCCACGGCCCCGGACGGCTCGCTTTTCTGCAGCGACTGGTACGACCCGGTCATCGGCTGGAACCGCATGGAAGACGCAGGCCGCGGGCGCATCTTCCGCATCGCGCCGCGGGGCCGCCGCTACGCGCCGGAGGAACACGACTTCGCCGCCGTCGCCGGCGCCGTCGAGGCGCTGAAAAATCCGAACCATGCCGTGCGCTACCTGGCCTGGACGACGCTCCATGAGAACCAGGAGGAAGCCGAGCCCGCTCTGGCGGAAATGTTCACCGGCGCCGGCGAGCCCCGCCTGCGCGCCCGGGCGCTTTGGCTGCTGGCGAAATTCGACGGGCGCGGCGCATATTACGTCGGCCGGGCGCTCGACGACGCGGACGAGAACATACGCATCGTCGGGCTGCGCGCCGCGCGGCAGATCGGTCTGGATCTGGTTCCGATCGTCGAGCGGCTGGCGGCGGACCCTTCGCCCCGGGTGCGCCGCGAGTGCGCCATCGCGCTGCGCGGCCTGCGCGCGCCCGAAGCGCCGGCCTTGTGGGCCGCGCTCGCGGCGCGGCACGACGGCAAAGACCGCTGGTATCTGGAAGCGCTCGGCATCGCCGCGGACGGCCGCTGGAACGCCTGCCTGCGCGCCTGGCCGGCCCGCGCCGGCGCGTTGTGGGACTCGCCCGCGGGCCGCGATATCGTCTGGCGCTCGCGGGCCGACGCAACGCCCGATTACCTGGCGCGCATCCTCCACGGCTCTCCGCTCGAGAAGCAAGACGCCGCGCGCTACCTGCGCGCTTTCGATTTCCAGAAAGACTCCGCGGCCAAGGCGCGCAACTTGCGCAAGCTCGCCTTCGGCCGGCCGGGCAGCCGCACGCCGAGCGACGTTTTCATCGCCTCCGAAGCTCTTTTGCGGCTGCCGGAAATCGACTTGGCGGCGAACCCCCGCATGCGCAAGGCGGTCGTCGAGTTGCTCGACCGGGCGCAAGGCACTGAGCAGTTCGCGCGCCTGGCGCAGCGGTACAAGCTCCGCGAGCACTATCCGGCGCTGATGGCGTCGGCGGCCGCGAACAAAGACAATCCGCTCGGGATCGCCTCGATTACAACGCTGCTCGCAGCGGATGCCGCCGACGTCATCGAAGATTTCATCCGCCGCAATCCGGCCGCCGCCGTCGATGCGGCAGCGGCGCTGGGCAACAGCCGCAACGCCCGGGCCGTCCCCCTGCTGGAGACCGTCATGCTCGATGCGGCGGCGCCGCCGCTGCTGCGGGAACAGGCCGTCCGCTCGCTGGCGGGCATCCGCCAAGGCGCGGAAACCCTGATCGCCCTGGCCCGCGCGGGGGCATTCCCCCAGGAACTGCGAGAGACCGCGGGCGCCGCCATGACGCGCTCCATGCATGCGCGCATGCGAGCGGAGGCGGAACGGCTGTTCCCCGTGCCGCCCATGAAAAACAACGAGCCGCTGCCCGGCATGACGGACCTGCTGGTGCTGGTCGGCAACGCCGCGCGCGGCGCCGAGGTATTCGAGTCGGCCACTTGCGCGGATTGCCACGTCATCGCCGGCAAGGGCGTGAATTTCGGCCCGGACCTCTCTAAAATCGGCGACAAGCTATCCACGGCCGGACTCTACGAATCCATTCTCGACCCCAGCGCCGGCGTCTCCCCCGACTTCCGGCTGCAGCATTTCGAGCTGGCGGGCAACGAGCTCGTTTCGGGGATCGTCGTCAACGAAACCGCCGGCGCGGTGACTCTGCGCATGGAAGGCGGCGCGGCGGCGGACTACGCCAAGCAAGACATCCTGAGCCGCCGCGAGTCCTCCGTATCGGCGATGCCCGACGACCTGCAAGAGCAAATGTCGGTGGACGATCTCGTCGATCTCGTCGAATACCTGAGCAGGCTGCGGTAAATCGTCCTGCGCCGCTCGGGTACACTGGAACACGGCCCCAAGACGCGCCCGGTTGCGCCGCGCCAAGGGCAATGAACCCATGCCTACCGCCTCGTCCCAGGATCACAACCGCGCCCTGTTGGCTGAAAACGACCCGGAAATCCATGCCGCGCTGAGCGGCGAGGAAGCCCGTCAGGCTTCCGGGATCGAGTTGATCCCGTCGGAAAACTATACCTACCCGGAGGTATTGGCGGCGCTCGGCTCGGTCTTCACCAACAAATACTCCGAAGGCTACCCCGGCCGGCGCTACTACGGCGGACAGGAGTTCACCGATGTCATCGAGCGGGTCGCCCGCAGCCGCGCCAAGCGGATTTTCCGCTGCGAGCACGCCAACGTCCAGCCGCTCTCCGGCGCGCCGATGAACGCCGCCGTCTATCTGTGCATGCTCGAGCCGGGCGACACCGTGCTCGGCATGGACCTCTCCCACGGAGGCCATCTCACGCACGGCGCGCCCGTCTCGCACATGGGCAAGCTCTACAACTGGGTCCGCTACAAGTCGGACCCGTCGAACCAGGGCCGGATCGATTTCGACGAGTTGCGCAAGACCGCCCGCGAGCACAAGCCGAAAATGATCGTCTGCGGCTACTCGTCGTATCCGCGCGACTACGACTACAACGAATTCAAGCGCATCGCCGACGAGGTCGGCGCGCTGACGATGGCCGACGTCTCGCACATCGGCGGACTCATCGCCGGAGGCGTAATGAGCAACCCGTGCGACTACGGTTTCGACTTCGTCACCACGACCACGCACAAATCGATGCGCGGCCCGCGCGGCGGCATGATCCTCTGCAAGAAAGAATTCCGCCGGGAGATCGACAAATCGGTCTTTCCGGGGATGCAGGGCGGCCCGCACATGAACGCCGTCGCCGGCGTCGCAATCGCCTTGGGCAAGGCCCTCCGGCCCGAATTCCAGACGTACGCGCGGCAGGTGCTCGACAACGCGCAAGCGCTGGCGAAGACCTTGACGGCCGGCGGCGCCGCGCTGGTCACCGGCGGCACCGAGAACCACATGATGGTCGTGGACTGCATCGCCGGCTTTGCAATCGACGGCAGGGTTGCCGAAGAAGCGCTCGACCGGGTCTCCATTACCTGCAACAAGCAAGTCATCCCCGACGACCCGAATCCCCCGCTGCGGCCCAGCGGCATCCGGCTGGGCACGCCGGCGGCAACCACGCGCGGCATGGGTTTGCTCGAGATGGAACGCCTGGGCGGCTGGATGCTCGAAGCGCTGCGCCATCACGACGACGAGGCGGCGCTCGCGCGGGTGAAGGCGGCGGTCGAAGACATGTGCCGCCGCTTCCCGGTGCCCGGGATCGGCGCAGAGCAAGACGGCTGCGCGGGCCCGCCCGCCGGGATTTAACGGCGCAGCGCGGCGAGTTGCGCGCGGGCCGGCGCCGCTTCGTTCTCGAGCTCTTCGATGCGCCGCTCGAGCGCTCTCGCCAGGCGCGGCGGCATGCGCGCGAAGCGCTGCTCGTCGGCTTCGTATTTGCGATAGACCTCTTTGAAAATTTCGAGGGCGAGCGCCTCGTCTCCGGCGTCGAGCTGCATGGCGGCCATTTCGAGCTGCAGGACGTAGTTGCGGGGGTAGTCCCGGAGCAGCGCGCCCAGCATTCTCGCCGCCTCCAGCGGACGGCCCTCGCGCCGATGCACCAGCGCCATGAGCGCCCGCGCTTCATCGCGCGCATGGCCGCCCTCGCGGGCAACGCGGGCGACCATCGCTTCGCCCCTGGCCTTGTTGCCGCGAACGCCGCCGAACGCGATCACCGCCCGCGCCGCCCAGGGGAGGCTGCCGATTACGTATTCCTGCACGCCGGCGACCAGATCGGCATCCACAAATTGGGGATGGTATTTGCGCAGGCTGTTGCTGAACTTCCGCGCCCGCCTGCCGTTTCTCAGCGCCCGAAAATAGGCTTTATCGACCATGAACAGATAGTTCGCGCGAAGGGCGTAGTTGTGCGAGAGCGCGAACAGGGCGGCGCGGTCGCCGGGGGCCTCTTCGAGCCGGGCGGCGGCGAGCGGACGGCACTGCTCGAGGTAGCCGAAAATCTCGTCCTTGACCCCCGGGTCGGGCTTCGGCTTCTTTCTCCGGAGGAAGCGGTTGTCGCTCTTGAACGCGCTGGTCTCCAGCATCCCGAGACGGTTCAACTCCTTGTAAAGAACCGCCGTCGCGAGGTGGTTGTAGATCGACGGATCGTCCGGCTCGGCCCGGAGAACTCTTTGGTAGGCGGCGACCGCCTCGTCGTATTCGAGATTGAAGTAGTGGTCGTGGCCCGCGGCGCGGTCGTCCGCCGCGGCCGCGGCCGCCGCAAGAAAGACCAGACCGGCTGCGGGAACTCGCACCCTGACTCTCAGACGCAGCCTAGCGAACGGCGATTACTTCCCTCAAACTGTCGCGGCTCAAAAAAAACTGGGTCAGTTTGAAATCTTGAAGCATCGTCTCGAGATTCCGATTGGTGAAAGTCGTGGGGAGCGTCCGCCGGCAATGGGCCGTCGCCCGCAAGCCTCCGGCCGGCTCGATCGCGTACCGACAGACCGGAACTTTTTCGCCTTTCGGCTGGCTGTGGAAGAAGCACAGGACGACTCCGTCGGGGCGCACGATTGCGGTCAGTCTCGAGACCATGCGCTGCAGCAACTCGCCATCGAGGAAGTGCAGGACGTCCCAAACCAGGATCCCGTCGAACATACCCTCCGGAAACGACAGATGCCGATCGACAAACCGCTGCGCCGCGAGGTCGTCGAATCTTTTGTGCGGCATCCGCGCGCGTTCGTCGTCGAAGGCGCGCAACAGATCGACCGCGTGGACGCGGACGCCCTTTTCAGCCCAATAACGGGCATTGGAGTCGATCAATCCGCCGAGATCGAATATCCGGCCTTCGGCTTCCGGAAGCTGTCTCATGAAACGGGCCAGGCCGTTGCTCTCGCGGCGCAGGGTTTGCGGCGGCGTTTCCTCGCCGGGGAGCGTCTTGCGGCGCACTTTGATGCGGGACATGCCCGGCGGCGTCTCGAAGTCTTTCCCGTACACTGTCTGTTTCAGATCCTTGAACGCAAATCGGGCAACCTTCTCGCGCGCCCCGGAGACCCGCTCACTTTACGCCGGGCTTGGGGGTTGCGGGTTTGGGAGCATTGGGTTTGGGAGCATTGGGTTTCGGAACGGCAGGTTTCGGAACGGCGGGTTTGGGAACGGCGGGTTTGGGGGCGCTTGCCGGCCGGCCGGCTTGGCCCGGTTTCGCATTGCCGGCGGTCGCCTGCGTCCGTTTGGGTTTTATGATGTCTATGCTGCCGCTGAATACGGCGCCTTCCTCCATAACGATATTGCCGGCAACGATATCGCCTTCGAACGAACCGGTCTTGCGAATTTCGATGCGCTCGGCCACATGCACCTTGCCTTTCAGGCCGCCCAACAGAACGAGGGTGCGCACGTTAACGTCGGCTTCAACGGCGCCGTTCACGCCGATCGTCAAGCAACCGCGCTCCAGCTTGACGGAGCCCTTGACGATGCCGTCCAGGTAAACGTCTTCCTGGGCGGTAATCTCGCCCTTGATGTTCATCGAGTTGCCGATGCGCGTGCCGGTCGGCGAACTTGGAGCGGGCGGCTTGGCCCCCTGGCGTTCCGCGGGGCGCGCAGGCGAGGAACGCTCCGCGGGACTCAACGGCGGGCGGTCTCCGCTCCGAGCCGACGCAGGCCGCGCAGCCGGATTCTCCGTGTCTTCTCTGTCTTTTCTTCCCCACATAATAATTCCGAAAGCTTTCCCGAACAGCCTAGCAGATTCCATCATACACGTAGCGCGGGCGTCTTATCGAATACAAACCGAGGCTGAAGGAGGGGAATGCACCGGCGAAGGGGTGGGGCAAGCGGCGCAAGATCTGCCGTCGCCGCCGCGCCGCGGGCGCATAGCACCAACAGCCGGTGGGAAACGCCCCGCGAATGCAGTATGGTAAAAAATGGGGCGCAGCGGCGCCCGGATGGAAGAAAGAGAGCAGGACTTATGGCGGCTACCGCGGCAGTCAATACCGGCGAGCGAATCGTTCCCGATGGGGTCGCCCAAGAGCTTTTTCACAAGATGCTCCAGTGCTACTACGTCGAGGAGCGCTCCAAGACTTTCGTCAAGCAGGGCAAGACAGCCTTCTACGCTTCGACCCGCGGACACGAAAAAGTCCAGGTCGGCGTGCCCATGCTGATGAAGCCGGGGCACGACTGGTTCTACACCTACTACCGCGAGAAGAGCGTCGCCGTGGCGCTGGGCATGCCCTACAAAGATATTTTCCTCGGCCTGCTGAACCGTGACGGCGACCCGAACTCGGGCGGCGTGAACATGCCGGAGCAGTGGTCGTCGCGGGAACTCAACATCGTCGCCCAGAGCGCCTGCACGGGCACCCAGTATCTCCCCGCGGTGGGCATGGCCAAGGCGATGAAGCACGACGGCTCGGACGCCATCGTATATGCCGCGTCGGGCGAGGGCGCAACGAGCCAAGGCGAATTTTTCGAGGCGTTGAATTGGGCCAACCGGGAAAAGCTGCCGGTTCTTTTCGTCGTGCAGAACAACGGCTACGCGATCAGCGTGCCGCAGAAATATCAGACCGCCTCGAAGGTTCACCGCATCGCCGAGGGGTTCGGACTGCCGACGTTCAACCTCGACGGGACCTGGTTCGAGCCGATGTACCAGTTGCTGCCCGGGATCATCGGGGACATTCGCGCGGGCAAGGGTCCGGTGCTGGTCGAGTTCAACGTGGTGCGGCTGGACCATCATTCGTCGTCGGACGATCAGCGCAAATACCGCACCGCGGAAGAAATCCGCACGGCGGTCGAGAGAGACCCGATCTTGCAGACCGAGCAGTATTTGCTGCAGAACGAGATCATGGGCGGGGCCGAGATCGAGTCGCTGCGCGCGGCGATCAAGGAAGAGGTCGACAAGGCGGCCGAAGAAGCCGACCGGCACCCGTTTCCGCAAAATTACGACCTGCTGGAGCATGTTTTCTCAAAAGAAAAGCCCGTTGCCGAAGAGACGCAGCCGCATGCCGCCGGCGGCAAGGTCTCGATGGTGCAGGCGCTCAACAACGGCTTGCGCGAAGAGATGCGGCGGAACCCGAAGATCGTAATGTGGGGCGAGGATATTCAAGACCCCAAGGGCGGCGTGTTCGGCGTCACCAAGGGGCTGACCGACGAATTCGGCGAGGAACGCTGCAAGAACGCGACGCTCGCGGAAGCCTCGATCGTGGGCATCGCCGGCGGCATGGGCTCCGGCGGATACAAGCCGATTATCGAAATTCAGTTCGCGGACTACATCTGGCCCGGATTCATGCAGATGCGCGACGAGATCGCCCCGATGCGCTGGCGCAGCGACGGCGTCTGGGGGTGTCCGCTGGTTTGCCGCGTCGCGGTCGGCGGGTACATCAAAGGCGGTCCGTGGCACTCGGCGAATATCGAGAGCTACTATGCGCACGTGCCCGGCTGGCAAGTGGCCTACCCAAGCTGCGCGCAGGACGCAAAGGGCCTGATCAAAACCGCGGCCCGCATGGCGGACCCGGTGCTCTTCCTCGAGCACAAGGGCCTCTACCGCGCCATGCCGGCGCGCACGCCCGAGCCGGACGAGAATTACCTGATCCCGTTCGGCAAGGCGCGCAAGCGCCGCGAGGGCGCCGACCTGACGATCGTGACCTGGGGCTATACGACCCATCAGTGCGAAACCGCCGCCCGGGCGCTGGAGGAAGAGCGTGGGGCGTCGGTCGAGATCATCGACCTGCGGACGATCGTCCCCTGGGACAAAGAGGCGGTGCTCGCCAGCGTGCGCAAGACGAACCGCGTGCTGATCGCGCACGAAGATACGTTGACCATGGGCTTCGGCGCGGAGGTCGCGGCGGTGGTTGCGGACGAATGTTTCAGCGACCTGGACGCTCCGGTCGCGCGGCTCGGCGCCAAAGACTGCTTCATTCCGTCCGCGCCGAACCTCGAGCGCGAAGCGCTGCCGTCGGAAGCGACGATTCGCGCGGCTGCCGAGCGCGTGTTGGCTTTTTAGCGCGCTATGCGGATGCAACGGGCCCGGACGGCGTTGCGCTTGCCGGCGGCGATCGTCCTGCTATCGTTGGCCTGCGGCGACAGCGCGGCGCCCGGGAATCCCGCCGGCGGTGGAAAGGTTTATCGGCCCGAGCTGCCGACCGCAGCGGTCACGCTGCCCGACAACGCCGTCATTGAGGCCGAACTGGCCGTTACCCCGGAAGAGCAGAGCCGCGGGCTGATGTTCCGCGAGTATCTGCCGCCCGACAAGGGGATGCTCTTCGTGGCCGCGGAGCCGCGGCGGCGCGGGTTCTGGATGTACCAGTGCCTCATTCCTCTGGACATCGTCTGGCTCGACGGCAATCGCGAGATCGTAGAGATCGAAGCGGACGTTCCGCCCTGCAAAGAAGTCGATGCGCGCCGATGCCCGGCCTACGGCGGCGCCGTGGACTCGGTGTACGTGCTGGAATTGGCCGCGGGTCAAGCGGCGGCGCACGGCTTGCAACCGGGCGGGCGGATCGATTTTTAGCGCGGCTCGCTCCGTAACCGAGTTCTCTTGAAATTCGCCTGTTCGGTGAGCGGAGGAGTTGCGCCCGGCGTAAAAAGCCTATGTGGACAAAACGAATTATCGCGATTGCGATCGGGCTGGGGCTCGTGTACCTGGTCGGCTCGAAGGTTTATGAGGCGAATCGGCAGGCGTCCGCGCCGGCCAAGAAGAAAGGCGGCGGGCGCGTGGTCAATGTCGATCTGACCTCCGCGCGTATCGGCGAGGTGCGCGAGGAACTGCTGCTTACCGGCTCGCTCAAGCCCAAGGAAGTGGTGGACGTCAACGCCAAGGCGACGGGACGGGTGGAAAAGATTCATTTTCTGGTCGGGGACCTTGTTCGCGCAGGTCAGTTGATCGCGGAGTTGGAAGACGACGAGCTCCTGCAGCAGGTCAAGCGTTCCGAAGCGTCCATCGAGGTATCGCAAGCCGGCGTGACCCAGCGCAAGGCCGAGTTGGCCAATACCAGAGCGAACCTCGACCGCGCGCGGCAGCTTTTCGAAGAAGAATTGCTCTCGCCCCAGGAGTATCAACAGCAACAGACTTCGCTGGAGGTGATGAACGCGCAGGTTTCGCTCGCGGAAGCACAGGCAACCCAGGCCGAAGCGGCGTTGAACGAATTGAAGATTCGGCTGGAGCAAACCAGGATTTACTCGCCGATGTCGGGAGTGGTGGCCGAGCGCCAAGTCGACCCGGGCGCGCTGGTCAACCCCAACAACCCGATCGTGCGCATTGTCAATTTGGCGACGATGGTGACGCAGGGCAACGTGCCCGAGCGCAACATCGGCAAGCTGAAAATCGGCAATCAGACAAAAGTCGAGGTGGACGCCATCCCGGGGGATGCGTTCAGCGGGCGCGTGGCCCGTATCGCGCCGGTGCTCGATGCGGCTACCCGCAGCGCGCTGATCGAAATCGATATCCCCAACCCGGAATTGGTTTTGAAAGCGGAAATGTTCGCCCGCATCACTCTTGACTTGGGCTCGATGCGCGAAGCGACGTTGATCCCGCGCGACGGCCTGGTCTATCGCGGCCGGCAGCCGGGCGTGTACGTCGTCGAGGGCGGCGGCGACCGGCCCGTGTTCCGCGCGATCGAGACCGGCATGACCCACGAGGGTCAGGTCGAGGTGCTGGCCAATCTCGACCCGGGGACGAAGATTGTCGGGCGCGGCGCGACCATGCTGCGCGACGGCGACCGCATCGCCACCGGCGGCGCGGGCAAAAAAGGCGCCGACGGGAGCAAAAGCAGCGGCGGCGGCGCTAAAACAAGTTCCGCCGGCGCGGCCCGCGGCAGTTGAAATTTGCCGCGGCGCGCGGGCGCCGACCCGCAACGGCGGTATGATAAACGTGCGTTTTCATACACGCCCCCGTGCGGTGTAGGGAATGAACTTACCCAACTTCTCGATCCACCGGCCGGTCACCATCCTGATGACCTGCCTGATCGCCATCCTGCTCGGCGGGATCGCGTTCGTCAATATCCCCGTCGATCTGATGCCCGAGACGGTCTATCCGACCATCAGCGTGCGCGCGGAGTACGAAGGGGTTGCGCCGGAAGAGATGGAAAACCTCGTGGTGCGTCCGCTTGAAGAAGCATTCGCGGCCGCGCCCGGCGTCGAGCAGATCGTCAGTTCCGTTTACCAGGGCCTGTGTTACGTGCGCGTCGGCTTCGATTACGACGTCAACGTCGACGAGGCGGCGAACGAGTTGCGCGTGCGTCTCGACCGCGCGCGGCGCAACCTGCCCGAAGAGTTGGAACCGCCGACGATGTACAAGTACGACTCGTCGCAGTACCCCATCATGTACATGACCGTATCGGCCGCGGACATGGACGCCAAGGAGTTGCGCCACTTCGTCGAAAAGCAGATTCAATACCGTCTCGAACGCGCTCCGGGCGTCGCCGCCTTCAACGTCCGCGGCGGCCTGCGCCGCGAGATTCACGTCGATTTGAATTTGAAAAAGCTGCGCGCGCTCGATCTTTCGATTGCCCGCGTCGTTCAAATCCTGCGGCAGGAGAACATGAACCGCCCCGTCGGCCCGGTGGACGAAGGGCGTTTCGAGGTTCTGCTGCGCACGCGCGGCGAGTTCGAAAGCCTGGATGAAATCCGCAACGTCGTCATCACCACCCGCAACGGCGTTCCGGTTCACATCCGCGACATCGCGACCGTCGAAGACAGCCACGAGGATTCCGACTACCTGGTCAGCGTGGACGGCCAACCCGGCGTCCGGCTGTATGTCTATAAGCAGTCGGGGGCCAACACGGTCAAGGTGTCCGAGGCGCTGTGGCGGGAAGTGGACAAAATCCACAGGGCGTTTCCCAATATCAGCGTCGAAAAAACCCGCGACAGCGCCGATTTCATCCGCGCCTCGATCACCAACGTCCAACGCGCAGCCATACAGGGCGGCGGCTTGGCGATCATCGTGCTGCTGTTTTTCCTGCGCAGCGTCTCCAGCACGCTGATTATCGGCGCGGCGATCCCGATTTCGGTGATTTCGACGTTCGCCCTGATGTACTTCAACGGCTTCACCTTGAACACGGTGTCGTTCGGCGGCTTGGCGCTGGGCGTCGGCATGCTGGTCGATAACGCCATCGTCGTTCTGGAGAACATCTACCGCCACCGCGAAGACGGCAAAGGCGCCTATCAAGCGTCTCTGGACGGCAGCAAGGAAGTCGCCATGGCGATCACGGCGTCGACGATGACGACGGTCGCCGTGTTCGTGCCCGTGCTGTTCATCGGCGGAATGACCGCGCAAACGTTCAAGCAGTTGGCCTACGTCGTCAGTTTCGCCTTGTTCTGCTCGCTGATCATTGCGCTGACCGTCGTGCCCGCGCTTTGCTCGAAATTGATGGGGCGCCGCCAGGCGAGCGGGGCGCTCGCCGCGATCGCCCGCTGGGCCGGCGGCGTCCAGGACGATCTCGCCGACTCCTACGGCCGCATGGTCGCCCGGGCGCTCGACCGCAAGGCGTTAGTGACGCTCGGCGCGGCCTTGCTGTTCGCCGGCTCGATGTACCTGATTCCGTTGATCGGCGTCGAGCTTCAGCCCGAGGTGGACGAGGGCGAGATTCGCGTCAACGTCGAGTTGGAGCCCGGCACGCGCGTCGAGGTCACCGACAGCGTGATGCAGCAGTTGTGGCGCATCGCAACCGATTACGCCCCCGAGATCGCCACTTCGATGGTGAACTCCGGGGGAACGTCCGGCGGCTCCGGCGTCGGCGCCAATCAGGGAGAATTGCGCTTCAACCTCGTTCCGCAGGAGCAACGCACGCGCAGCGCGAAGGATATCGCCAACGAGTTGCGTCCCCTGCTGCAGGTCCATCCCGGAATGCTGGTGCGCACGCGCGTATCGAGCGGGATGTTCCGCCGCGGCCGCGGCGGCAACGACGACGGCGACCGCCTGTCGGTCGAGATCCGCGGACACAACATCGAAACCGCGGCGCAGTTGGCCGAGACCATCCGCGAAAGGATGTCCACCGTCCCCGGCGTGGCCGAGGCGCAGATCAGCCAGCGCCCCGGAATGCCTGAAATGCTGGTCGAAGTCGACCGCATGAAAGCGGCCAACATGGGCCTCAACGTCTCGGACATCGCCACGACCCTCGAAACCGCGATCGGCGGCACGCGCAGCTCGATGTACCGCCAGGGCGGCGACGAGTTCAACATTCTGGTCCGGCTCCGCGAGGAAGACCGCTTGAACCTGCAGGCCGTCGGGCAGGTGCCGCTCACGACGCCCGCGGGGCGCACGATTCCGGCCGAAAGCGTGGTCGAGTTGCGCAGGCAGGAAGGCCCGACGTTCATCAGCCGCGTCGATGCGGAGCGCCGCCTCTACGTCACCGGCGCGGTCACGGACCGCGATCTCGGCAGCGTGATCGGCGACCTCGACGACGCGCTCGGCGGCATCCCGCTGCCGGAGGGGTTTTCGATCGAGTTCGGCGGCGAATACGAAGAGCAGCAGGAAGCCTTCCGCGATTTGCTGTTCGCCGCCATTCTGGCGCTGGTTCTGGTTTATATGGTCATGGCTTCGCAGTTCGAATCGCTGCGCGACCCGTTTCTGATCCTGTTCTCGGTGCCGCTGGCCGCAATCGGCGTCGTGTTGATGCTGCTGGTCACCGAAACTACGTTCAACCAGCAGGCATTCCTGGGGATTATCGTGCTGGTCGGCATCGTCGTCAATAACGCGATCGTGCTGATCGATTACACCAACCTCTTGCGGCGCGAGCAGCGGATCAATCTGCGCCGGGCGGTTGTGACGGCGGGCAGGCGGCGCTTGCGCCCCATTTTGATGACCACCATCACCACCGTGTTGGGACTCGGTCCCATGGCGCTCGGCCTGGGAGAAGGGGCCGAATTGCAGGCGCCGATGGCGCGGGTGGTGATCGGCGGCCTGCTGACTTCCACGCTGATCACCTTGATCTTCATTCCGGTGATCTACACCGGACTCGAGGAACGGGTCGAAAGGGCGCGGGAACGGAAACCGGCGGCAGACCCGTTCGAGCCCGCCGCGGGCGATTAGCAGGCCGTCGGGACGCCCGGCGGTTGACAGTTGTTAATTGTTTCCGGCCGCGGGCGGGCGCCGTAACCGGCTGCAGCGCCGAACGTCCTTATGCACGAAGGGGGAATTATGACCGATCGGAACATCGACCGCCGCCAATTTCTGCGCGCTTCGGCGTTGGGCGCCGCGGGGCTTGCCGCCGGCGCCGCCAAGCAGACCGAGCCTCTCTCGGAAACCCTCGTCGCGCAGCTTTACGCCACTCTGAGCGAAGACCAGAAGCGCGTCATGCACTTCGACTTCGACGATCCGTTGCGCTCGCGCGTCGAGAACAACTGGCATGTTTCCTCCGCCCGCATCGGACGGTTTTTCAACCGCGATCAACAGGCGCTCATCCAGGACATTTTCTTCGGGATGCACAACCCCGAGTTCCACAAGCCGCTCGCGCAGCACTTGCGCGACGACGCCGGCGGGCTCGAGGGATACTCCGTCGGGCTGTTCGGCGAGCCCGGCAGCGGCAAGTTCGAGTTCGTCGTCACCGGCCGCCACATGACCGCGCGCTGCGACGGCGACTCGGTGGACGGCGCGGCGTTCGGCGGGCCGATTTTCTACGGACACGAAGGCGACCGGTTTTACGAGCTGCCGACGCATCCCGATAACGTGTACTGGTTCCAGGCGTTGCGCGCCAACGAGGTCTTTCAGGCTCTGGACGGCAAGCAACGGGAAACGGCGCTGCGCGACCGCCTGCGGCGCGAAACGGGGACGGGAACGGTCGCGCTGCGCGCCGACGCCGAGCGGATTCCCGGCCTGCCGGTCGCCGATATGAGCCGCGATCAGCGCGGGCTGGTTGACAAGGTGCTCGAAGACCTGCTGCTGCCTTTCCGCGAGCAGGACCGCCTGGAAGCGATGAAGCTGATTCGGGAAACCGGCGGGGTCGAGAGCCTCAAGATGTCGTTCTCCGCGGCGCAGGATCTGGGCAACGACGGCGTGTGGGACATTTGGGAGCTCGAAAGCCCCAACATGGTGTGGCACTTCCGCGGCGCGCCGCACGTCCACACTTACGTCAACATCCAGCGGGAAGCCGGCTGGCAACCGCCGGGAAGCTCCACCGGGCGCGGCGGCATGCGCGGGCGGGGCGGCGGTTTCGGGCGGCGGGGCCGCGGCCGCCGCGGTTGATTTAACTTTTCGCGGAGTAACCATCCCGCCGCGGAATTTCGCCCTAATGGAAGGCGGGTCCGTGCAACTATGAGTCTTCCTGAATTTTCAATCAAACGTCCGGTGACGGTGCTGATGGCCGTCATGATCTGTCTGCTGCTGGGGGCGATTTCGTTCGTCGAGATTCCCGTCGATCTGATGCCCGAGATCGACTCGCCGACGCTGAGCATCACAACCGACTACGAGGGCGTGGCCCCCGAAGAAATCGAAACGCTGATCAGCCGCCCGATGGAGCAGATCGTCTCCTCGGCGCCGGGCGTCGAGCGGGTCAGCTCCGAGTCGAGCGAAGGCCGCTCCTCGGTGCGCGTGGAATTCGCCTACGGAATGGATATCGAAGTTGCCGCAGACGAGGTTCGCTCGCGTCTGGACCGCGGCCGCCGCGCGCTGCCGGACGATGTCGACCCGCCCACGATCTTCAAATTCGACGTCACCCAATTCCCGATCATGTTCGTCACCCTGGCCTCTGCCGAGATGGACGCCAAGGAGTTGCGCTCATTCGTCGAGAAATCGATTCTGTACCGGCTCGAGCGCGTCAAGGGCGTGGGCCAGGTGCGCGTCGGCGGCGGTCTGCGCCGCGAAATTCACGTCGATCTGAACCTCGAAAAGCTGCGCGCCCTGAATCTCTCCGTCGCGCAGGTCGTGAACACGATCCGCCAGGAAAACATGAACCGCCCCGTCGGGCCGGTCAGAGAAGGCCGCTTCGACGTGTTGCTGCGCACCAGCGGCGAGTTCGACTCGGTCAACCAGATTTTGAATGTCTCGTTGACCTCGCGGGACGGCGTGCCGGTTTACGTGCGCGACGTCGCCGAAGTGGAGGACTCCCACGAAGACATCCGGCACTACGTCGGCGTCAACGGCCAGCCGGCGCTGCGCCTGATCCTCTTCAAGCAATCCGGCTCGAACACGGTCAAGATTTCCCAATCGGTCTGGGACGAAGTGGAAAAAATCCATAAGGACTACCCGCAAATCAAGATCGAAAAAACGATGGACACCGCGGATTTCATCAACTCCGCGATCAACAACGTCAAGGCCGCCGCCGGGGTGGGCGCGGTGTTGGCGGTAGTGGTCCTGCTGTTCTTCCTGCGCAGTTTTTCGAGCACGATGATCATCGGCGTGGCGATCCCGATCTCGGTGATCTCGACCTTCTCTTTGATGTACTTCAACGGCTTCACGTTGAACACGGTCTCGTTCGGCGGATTGGCGTTGGGCGTCGGCATGCTGGTCGACAACGCGATCGTCGTGCTCGAAAACATCTACCGGCACCGGGAGCAGGGCAAGAAACCGAAGGAAGCGGCTCTGACCGGCAGCAGAGAGGTGGCGATGGCCATCACCGCTTCTACGTTCACCACGATCGCCGTATTCGTCCCCGTACTGTTCATGGGCGGGTACTCGGCGCAAACGTTCCAGCAATTGGCCTATGTGGTGTCGTTCGCGCTGCTCTGCTCGCTGGCGGTGGGCTTGACGGTGGTGCCGGCGCTTTGCTCCAGGTATTTGGGCAGCGGCCAAAGCGGTTTTCGCATCTTCAGTCCGCTGCAAAAGGCCATGACCTCGCTCTCGGAATCGTACGGCCACGGCATCCGCTGGGCGCTGGGCAACCGCCTGCTGGTCACGGCCTTCGCGGCCGGACTGCTCGGCGGCTCGGTATGGCTTTCCGACTATGTCGGCGTGGAACTCGAGCCGCAGGTCGACGACGGACAGATCCGCGTGAATGTCGAGTTGGAGTCCGGGACGCGCGCCGAAGTCACCAAGGACATCATCGACCGGATGGAGGCATTAGTCGTCGAGCGGGTGCCGGAAGCCGAATACATCATGACCGAAGCGGGCAGCGACAGCCCGTTCCGCTCGATCTCTACGCACATCGGCGAGTTGCGCATCACGCTGTCCGATCAGTCGCTGCGCGAGCGCAACGCCCGCGAAATCACCAACGAGCTCCGCCCGCTGTTGACCGGCATCGCGCCCGGCGTTCAGGTGCGCACGCGCATCTCGGGCGGCAACTTCGGGCGGCGCCGCGGCGGCGGTGGCGGGGGCGACGGCGACAGACTGCAGGTGGCCATTCGCGGCTATTCCCCGGAAACTACGCAAAGCTTGGCGCTGCAAGCGCGGGACGCCATGCTCGCCGTGCCCGGAGTGGCGGAAGCCGAAGTCAGCCGCCGGCCGGGGACGCCGGAAATGTTGGTGCGCGTTGACCGCCTGAAAGCCGCCAGCGTCGGCATGTCGGTCGCCGAGGTCGCGGATACGCTGGAGACGGCCGTCGGCGGGCGCCGCTCGTCCTTCTACCGGGAAGAAGGCGACGAATACGACATCGTCGTCCGCCTGCGCGAGGAAGACCGTCTCGATCTCGCGCAGGTCGGGCGCATCCCGCTGCGTACGCCGCGCGGCGAGTTGATTCATGCCGAGGACGTGGTCCGGCTGCAACGGCAGGAAGGCCCCGTTGAAATCAGCCGCGTCGATCAGGAACGTATCGTGTACGTTTCCGGGACGATCGCCGACCGCGACCTGGGCAGCATCATCAAAGACCTGGAAGTCGAGCTCGCCAAAATCAACCGCCCCGACGGCTACGAATTCCAGTTCGGCGGCGAATGGGAAGACCAGCAGGAGGCGTTCAGCGATTTGCTGTTCGCCGCCGTCCTGGCGCTGGTTCTGGTTTACATGGTGATGGCCGCTCAGTTCGAATCCCTGCGGGATCCGTTCATCATCCTGTTCTCGATTCCGCTGGCCGCGGTTGGCGTGGTGACGATGTTGGTGGCTACGAGCACGACTTTCAACATGCAAGGCTTCCTGGGGGTCATCGTGCTGGTCGGCATTGTGGTCAACAATGCGATCGTGCTGATCGACTACACCAACCAATTGCGCCGCGACCACGGCTTCAGCATTCGCGAAGCCGTATCGACCGCCGGCGAGCGCCGCTTGCGGCCGATCCTGATGACGACCGTGACCACGGTGCTGGGCCTGGTTCCCATGGCGCTGGGAATCGGCGAGGGCTCGGAACTGCAAGTGCCGATGGCGCGAGTCGTGATCGGCGGACTGCTGACCTCGACGCTGATTACCTTGATCTTCATCCCCGTGGTTTACGCCACCTTGGAAGAGCTCACTGAGCGTTCCTCGCGGCGCCGCGAGGATGTGCTCGGCGAGTTTCAGCCGGTCGAGGGCGATTAGCCGCCTGCTTCCCGCCCGTTGCCCGCCGGCGCGCCGAAGCCCCGCGGGATTCCTTCGAGAGCCAGTTCCGTCCAGCGGACATTGAAGCGCTCCCACTCGGCTTCTTCCGGCTCGTCGGTATGGCTGACGGGAAACTCCATGGTTTCCAGCGGGCATTCGAACCGATTGCGAATCGCGTAAACGGTCGCCGGCGGGACCACGATATCGCGGCGGCCGATGCCCAACAGCGTCGGGCTGCGGATCAGGGGCGCGAAGTTCATCGAGTCGAAATAGCGCAGCGTATCGCGGACGGCCGCGGCATGGCGCGGCTGTCTTTCGTGGAAGCGCCGCACTTCGACCGCCGAGCCCGCTCGCGCCAACTCGTTGCGGCCGTCGTGCCAACCGAAAGTGGGCGTGCCGATAGCCAGCAGATCGGCGCGCTGCGTGGCCGCCTGGGCCATGAGCGCCAGCGCCCCCGAAAAGCTGAAGCCGCGGAATACGAGGGAGCTTGTCCGGCCGCGCGCCAAGCCGTGCCCCACGCGGGCGGCCTGGATGTAATCGCAGACGGCCCCGCGCAGCATGTGGGCTTCGGGCGATTCGAACCCGGTCAGCATGAAGCCCCACGGCGAGCGCCGCTCCACGGCCTTGCGGGAACGGCCGAAACCGCGGATATCGACGCCGACCACGTTCAAGCCCTGCAGCGCCCATAACCATTGCACGCTGTAGCGCGAGTTGTAACCGTGCCCATGAACGACCAGCGGGCGGGGCCGGTCGTCCTGCCAAAAAAGCCGGTAGCCTGCAATCCGTACGCCGCCCCATGAGCGGAACCGCATGTTGCGCAGCTCGAGTTGCCGGTAAGGTTGGCGCCGGTCCGGCTCGCTTGCGGCCTCGGGGTCGAGAGCATCCAGCTCGCGGACGGTGCGCTTCCAGAAAGATTCGAATGCCGGCGGCGTCGTCAGCGCGGGCCTCGTTTGCCGGATCGACTCGCTCAGAGCATCCTTCCGTTCCGGCGCTTCGGGCGGCGCGTCCTGCCCGCTCCGGCCGGCCGGAGAAAAAATTATTGATGCTCTTGATAGGCGCACGAGAACGTAAATTTCGGATGCTACCATACCGCCGCGGTTCGGGATTTCGATTCTCCTGGAGGGCGTTATGCATACCCCCGTCGATTTGCTGCGAGAATCCGAGTTCTTCAGTGTTTTCGAAGACGAAGACCTGTACGCGCTGTCGCGCCACGCCGTTCGCCTGACTTTCGACAAAGGCGAGCGCATCATTGAAGAGGGCCGCCGCGCGGACCGGTTCTACGTAATCGAGCGCGGCACGGTCGAGCTCTCGTTCCTCGCGCCGGTCGATCCGGTGGAAGTGGACCCCGTGGTCGGCGGCGCGCGCGAGCAGGTGGCGATCCATACCATCAACCGGCCCGGCGTGTTGATCGGCTGGTCGGCGATGGTCGAGCCCTACATCTACCGAGCCGGCGCGGAGGCCTGCGAGACTTCGCGCCTGCTGGCCTTCGAGCGCGAGTTCGTCGAAGAGTATTGCGAGCGCCGGCCGGAGTTCGGCTGGCGGTTTCTGAAAAGAATCATGTGGGCGTTGGGCGACCGCCTCGGCGCCAGCCGCCAACAACTGGCCCGCCGCCGGGGTTCGGCGGATGCGCGGCGCGTCCGCGCAGTCATCGCCGAGCGGGCGTCCGGGTTGAGCATGAACTCGCCTCTGCACAAGGTTCCGCACTACCTCGAAGCGCGGCTGACGGTAGCCGATGCGTTCGAGATTCTCGAGCGCCTGGCAAAAATCGGCAGCGATCTGGAGCAGCGC
The DNA here is from genome assembly GCA_958295955.1 of uncultured Bryobacterales bacterium. GTDB lineage: Bacteria > Acidobacteriota > Terriglobia > Bryobacterales > UBA6623 > CATQHP01. The sequence goes on from OY282420.1 coordinate 2,182,177, forward strand.
CTGGCCCGGCAACTGCTTGCAAGCCTGGGCGAGGCGCGGCGGGAGGGAGCGGCGTTTCGGCAATTGCAGCGCATCTACGACGCGGTTGCCGAAGCGCCCGCGAGCGAGCCGCCGGAAGAAATTCGCCGCAAGTGCTGCGAAGAATTCGAGCGGCTCTACGCCCTCACCGACTATCGCGTCGAAGGTTGGTCGAACCTGCCCGAGAAACCCGGATTCATCGTCCTGATGAACCATCTCGCCAATCACCCCGACAACACCCTGCCCAATCGATTTCAGTTGACCCTCGACACGCATTTCGTCAGCGCCGTCGTCCTCTATCGGCGCTACGGCCAGGCGCCGGTGCGCGTCGTGCGGCAGGCGGAGCCCGACGAGCTCGGCCACCGCCGGTATTTCGACCGGCTCGGTTACATCACGGTCTCGCGCGGTCGGCCGGCCGGAAATCCGGAGGACTCCGTCCGGCTCGTTGCCGAGTTGCGGAAACGGTTTGTCGAGGACGCCGCGGCCGTGCTGCAAGCGGGAGTCAATCTGGTGATCTGTCCCGAAGGCGGCTCGACCTCCACCGAGGCTTCACCGATGGCTTTTCGCGCCGGAGCGTTCCGCATTGCCGAATACGCGCAAGAGGAACCCTGGATCGTGCCGGTCGCAGTCGCCAACTTCGACAAGCAGATCACGCGGACGCGGCTGGCCGCGAAGATCTTTCCGCCGTTCCGCCTCTCGGATGCCGCGCCGCGCGGGTCGGGGGACGCCGCGCTCTACGAGTTCATCAACGGGCTGCGGCAGCGCTATCGAGCGTATGTTGCGGAAACCGCCATGTTGGCCGCCGCGCCCGAGGCTCGGGTCGCCTGACGCCGGGGCCGCCCGGTACAAGCGGACAGTTGGTTTGAGACAAGCGGCCCGACCCGAGCTGAACCCGCCGCCGGCCGCTAGATATCGAGATTTTTGACGTTCAGCGCGTTGTCGCCGATAAACTTGCGGCGGGCTTCGACGCTTTCGCCCATCAACGTGGAAAATATCTCTTCGCTCTCGACCGCGTCGTCGATGCGAACGCGCAGCAGGAGACGGCTTTCGGCGCTCATCGTCGTCGTCCAGAGCTGCTCGGCGTTCATTTCCCCAAGGCCCTTGTAACGTTGGACGGACGCATCTTTCATGGCCGTATCCTTCAGGTGGTTGAGCAGAGCCAGGGGGTCTTGAAGCGTCTCGGTTGATTTTTTTCCCACGACGATGAACGGCGGCTTGTTGTATTCCGAGAGTTGCTTCGAGAGCGCCCGCAGACGCCGATATTCGGGCTGTGCGGCGGCTTCGAGATCGATCAGGCGCTCGCCTTCCGTACCTTCCTTGAAGCCGATCGCATAGGCCGAATGCTCTTCGTCGGGAATCAGCCTGACTTCGAGGCCGAGCTCCTGCATTTGCCTGACGAGCGCCGCGAGGTGCGCCTTGTCCTGGAAATGATCCTTCGTATCGAGATCCAAAGCCGCATCGGCCAGAAACTCGACGACCTTCGCGTTGCGCAAGCGCCGCTCCAGGCGCGAAAACATCTGCGCGTAATCGTTCAACCGGGATACATAGCTGCGCAGGGCGTCTTTTTCGAGTATCGACCCGAGGGCTCCGTTGCGCCCGTAAGCGAGCTTTACGCCTTCGGTTGCGATATGGATAACCTGCGAGGTCAGCTCGGAATCGTCCTTGATATAAGTTTCCTTTTTGCCGCGCTTGATGCGGTAGAGAGGCGGTTGAGCGATAAAAACGCGCCCTGCGGAGATCAACTCCTTCATCTGGCGAAAGAAGAACGTCAGCAGCAGAGTGCGGATGTGCGAGCCGTCGACGTCCGCGTCCGTCATCAGGATGATCTTGTGATAACGCAGCTTCGCAATGTCAAAATCGTCGGCGATGCTCGTGCCGAGGGCGGTAATCATCGCGCGGATTTCCTCGTGCGAGAGCATCTTGTCGTAACGCGCCTTCTCGACGTTGAGGATTTTTCCCTTCAGCGGCAGAATCGCTTGATAGCGGCGGTCGCGCCCCTGCTTCGCCGTGCCGCCGGCCGACTCGCCCTCGACAATGAACAGTTCGGCGCGGCTGGGGTCGCGCTCCTGGCAATCGGCAAGCTTTCCGGGGAGGCCGGCGGAGTCGAGAGCGCCCTTGCGCCGCGTCAGGTCGCGCGCCTTGCGGGCGGCCTCGCGCGCCCGGGAAGCATCAATCGCCTTGCCCACGATGCGCTTGGCGATTGCCGGATGACGCTCGAAGTATTCGCCGAGATGCTTGTTCACCGAGGCGACGATCTGCCCTTGAATATCGCTGTTCAGCTTGCCCTTGGTCTGCCCCTCGAACTGGGGTTGGGGAAGCTTCACGCTGATCACCGCCGTCAGACCTTCGCGCACGTCGTCGCCGGAAAGGTTAACCTTGGCGTTCTTGAAGAGGCCGGCGTCTTTGCCGTAGGCGTTGATCGTTCGCGTCAGCGCGGAGCGGAAACCCGAAAGGTGCGTGCCGCCGTCAACGGTATTGATCGTGTTGGCGAAGGAAAAGATATTCTCCTGATAGCCGTCGTTGTACTGGAGAGCGGCCTCGACCGCGACTTTGCCGCCGCTGAAATCCTGCTCGTCCTTGAAATGAATCGGGTCGGGGTGAAGAGCGGTCTTGCCGCGGTTCAGATAAGAGACGAACTCCGCGATGCCGCCCTCGAAATGGAACACTTGCGGCTCGCGTTCCAAACGGTCGTCAGTGAAGATGATTTTGAGGCCGCCGTTGAGAAACGCCATCTCGCGAAGTCGCGTCGCCAGCGCATCGTGCTTGAATTCGGTAACGGTAAAAATCTCGGTGTCGGGGACGAATGTGATCTTCGTTCCCGTCTTGCGCGTCTTGCCGGTTTTCTGCAGCGCCGCCAAAGACCGGCCCCGCGAGTACTCCTGCTCCCAGGTATGGCCGTCCCGCCAGATTTCAAGCTTCAGCGACTCGGCGAGCGCGTTCACGCAACTCACGCCGACGCCGTGCAAGCCGCCCGATACCTTGTAGCTGTCGGCATCGAACTTACCCCCGGCGTGGAGCTTGGTCATCACCACTTCCGCAGCCGAGATTCCCTCCTTGGCGTGTATGGCGACCGGGATGCCGCGGCCGTTGTCGGTGATGGTGATTGAGTCGTCGATATGGATATGAACGCGGATCTCGTCGCAGTAACCGGCTAGAGCTTCGTCCACCGAGTTGTCCACGACTTCGTACACAAGATGGTGAAGGCCCATCTCGCCGGTTGAGCCGATGTACATCGCGGGGCGCTTGCGCACCCCGTCAAGACCCTCGAGAACGCGGATACTGTCCGCTCCGTACTGCTTTTTCTGAATGTCTTTGCTTTCCGCCATGCGTGGTGTCGGAACTTTCCCGCCTGTCGACTCAGACCCTCATGGGCATTACGACGTAGCGATAGTCGTAACTGTCTTCGCCGGGTATCCTGAACTGCCCCGCGCTTTCCTCGTCCTTGAACTGAATCTCGACATTGCGGGCCTCACTGACGGCTCCCAAAAAGTCAAGCATATAAACCGAATTGAAGCCGACCTGAACGCGGTCGCCGCTATAAACGGTGGGCAGCGATTCCTCGCTCTCGCCGGCGTCGGAGCCGGAGGCGATAAGCTTCAGTTGCCCTTCTTCCAATTCCAGCCGCACGGCGCGCGAGCGTTCGTCGGCGAATTGAGCGACGCGGCGCACCGCCGCCATGAACTCTTCGCGGCCGATCTCAATCGACATGCCGGCCTCTCTCGGCAACACGCGCTCATAGTCGGGAAACTGCCCTGTGAGCTTGCGCATGACCAGCAGGCGCTTGCCGCAACGGAAAAAGAGGTGATTTTCGTCCGAGGCGAAATCAACCATAATCGTCAGAGACTCGTCTCCCTGCGCCGCCAGTTTCTCCGCCAGCATCGACAGTTCGGCCAAAGCTTTCTTGGGAATCAAGCCTTTGACCTCGCCGCTGATCCCGTCGAACTTGTGCGGCTTCTCGAAATACGCCATGCGGTGGCCGTCGGTGGCGACCATCACCAGCGAATCCTCGCGGATAATCAAAAGCGCGCCGGTCAGCGTATAGCGCGATTCCTCGTCCGCAACCGCGAAACTCGTCTTGGAGATGGCGTTGGTCAACACCTTTGCCGGAATATGCGTCAAGACGGCCGGCATCTCCGGCAACTCGGGGTAGTTCTCTGCGGACATGCCCGCGATGCGGGTTCGCGAGCGGCCGCAAGTCAGACTTGCCGATTGGTTTTCCAGCACGCGGAAGGCGAGCTCCATGTCGGGCAGCAATCGGACGTAATCGAGCAGCCTCCGCGACGGCAGCGTCGTGGAGCCGTTCTCCTTGACGGCGGCAGGACAAGAACTCTGGATGCTGATCTCCAGATCGGTAGCGGTCAGCACGACCTCGCCGGCGCGGGCCTCGATGAGCACGTTGGACAAGACCGGGATGGTCGTCTTCTTCTCCACGGCCCCCTGGCCTACGCTAAGCTCCTCTACGAGGTCGCTCGTTTTCAGAGTCAATTCCATCGGTTGCGGTCCCTTTTCTGCGCTCTTTGTCCGGGGCGGGGCCCCTCTTCGCCACTTGGCTTCAATAAATTATTATAGAACACTTGGAATAGTTCCTGTGGATATGTGGAAAACAGCGGATAGTATTTATTTTTCAATGACTTGAAGGCATTGTTTCCTGTGCGGAACGTTGCGCTGCGTCCACAGCCGGCCGGTTGCGGCGCAGCATCCACAACCATGCACAACCGGGTTCGGGCTGCGTTGTGGAACGAACCATTATACCTCAATTGAATCTGTCGGTTAGCTTGTTGATGCGGGTGTCGAGATCCGCGTCGCGCCGCCTCTCGTCGGCGATCTTCTTGATTGCATGGAGCACCGTTGTGTGATGCTTCCCGCCGAATGCCCTGCCGATCTCGGGGAGTGAGGCGGAGGTCAGCTTTCTGCACAGATACATGGCGACTTGGCGCGGCACGGCTATCGCCCGGGTGTTGGTGCGCTCGCGGAGTTGAGCGGCGCGCAGTTGATAGTACGCGGCGACGACCTGTTGAATGTTGGCGATGGTGGCCGTGCGTTCGTTTTCCGCCAGTGCCGCTTTCAACGACTGGCGCGCCATAGCCGTCGTGATGCCGGTTCCCGAGATGGAAGCGACGGCCATCAGCCGGATCAGAGCGCCCTCCAGCTCGCGGATGTTGGAATTGAAATGGGTCGCCATGAAGTTGAGCACGTTGCTCGGCAATTCGACGTCGGCCTCTTCGGCCTTGCGGCCGAGAATCGCCATTTTGGTTTCGAGGTCGGGCGGCTGAATATCGGCGATGAGGCCCCATGAGAATCGGGACTTGAGCCGCTCGACCAGTCCCTTGATCGCGTTCGGCGCCGAATCGCTGGAGATGATGATCTGCTTGCCGTTGTTGTGCAGGGTATTGAACGTGTGAAAAAACTCTTCCTGGGTGCGCTCGCGAGTTCCCAGTGTCTGGATGTCGTCGACCAACAGGACGTCGGCGGTGCGGAAGCGCTCGTGGAATGTCCGCATGCGGTCGTAGCGGATGGAGTTGACCATGTCGTTCATGAACTCTTCCGCCGAGACGTAAATGACTTTCATTTGCGGAGATCTTGCGTGGATGCTGCTGCCGACCGCCTGCATCAAGTGGGTCTTGCCCATGCCGACTCCGGCGTAAAGGTACAGCGGATTGTAAACGTTGGCGGGATTGTCGGCGACTGCGCGGGCGGCGGCGTGAGCGAACTCGTTGCAGGAACCGACGACAAACCTGTCGAACGTGTATTTCGCGTTGAACCGCTGGCCGTTGGGCTGAAAAGCGAAGGCGTGTTGAGCCGGCGGCGCCGTCCGGCCGTCCACGTTGACCGCGACAGAGTGAAAACTCAACTTGAGTTGCGTCGAAACGGCCAGGATGCTCGGCAGGTACTCGGTTTCCAACCAAGTTTTGGCATTCTTGTTCGGCACCGCCAGGCGAAGGCAACCACCGGCGTCCACCTCCAGGAATCGCACCGGTTCCAGCCAGTTCTTGTAACTTTCGCGGCTTGTCCGTTCGCGCAGATACGCGAGGACGCATCCCCATTCATTCATTTTTCTCGAGGCCTGACTTCCGTCAATTAGGGGGTATAAATTCTGATTATTTCGGAACAAATTTCCGTTGATTTCGAGCTGAAATTCCCCTGCGCCCTAGAAGATGGTAGCACGCCGGACCAATGCGTAGGGGTAGTTTGGCAAACAAAAACGCCCTGCGGGTAAATTGTTCCGTTATGAACATCGGAACCCCTGTTTGTGTTCCGAAACAGGTTCCGCGCAGCGTGTTGCAGTGATTCTTGTAAAAACCTACGAAACAATCGGGAACAAAGACTCTTTTTCTACCGGCGCCAAAACTTCATTAAGAGAGCCTTGTCTATAGCCTTCAAGATCGAGTGTAACATACTTGAAACCAAGGCTTTTGAAGTTTTTTGCGAGAATGCCGGCCATTTCGGGATCCAGGGCTTTCGGCAACTCGTCCCGGCCGACCTCGATGCGGGCCAGCTCCCCGTGGTAGCGCACCCTGTATATCCGGAACCCGAGTGCGGCCAGGGTTTCTTCGCCGGCCTCTACGAGCTTCACGTTCTCCCGCGTGACCGCCGTGCCGTAGGGTATGCGCGAGCTCAGGCAGGCGGCCGCCGGGCGGTCCCAGGTGGGCAGGTTTTCGCGCCGCGAGAGCTCGCGGATTTCGGACTTGGCGAGATCGGCCTCGAGCAGGGGCGCGCGCACGGCATGTTCCCGGGCGGCGCGGTGGCCGGGGCGGAAGTCTCCGGTGTCGTCTTTGTTGACGCCGTAGGCGATTGCGGATACGCCGAGCTCCGTGCCGACTTCTTCGAGCCGGCGGAATAATTCATCCTTGCAGTGGAAGCAGCGGTTCGGGTCGTTCCTGGTGTAGTCGGGGTTCTCGAACTCGCGCGTCTCGACATAGCGGTGACGGATTCCGAAGCGCTTGACGAACTCCTCCGCGTCGCGTTTGTGCGACTCGGGGATGGAGGCGGAGTCGGCGGTGACGGCGATCGCCGCGGAGCCCAGGACCTTGTTGGCCGCCCAAGCCAGATAAGCCGAATCGGTTCCGCCTGAGTAGGCGACCATCACCCGGCCCATGTCCGTGAGCAGCGCGAACAGTTTCCGCTCCTTGCGGTCGATCTCTTCTCGATGGATTGCAGACGCCACGCAAAAGTCATTATAGCCCGAGGCGGTCTCGTTGGTACAATTGAGATTCGTCTTATGGCCCGCAAAAGACGTGTTTGCGCCGTCAGCTACCTCAACACTGCGCCGCTTGTTTGGGGCATGTCGCGCGGACCGCAGCAAGGCGTTTTCGATCTGAGCTTCGAATTGCCCTCCGTCTGCGCAGACCGGTTGCGGGCGGGGTCCGTCGATGTCGGGCTGATTCCCGTGATCGAGTTGGCGCGGCAACCCGATACGGCGGTCGTGCCGGGATGCTCCATCGCTTGCGACGGACCGGTGCGCAGCATTCTGCTCGTTTCCAAGAAGCCGTTCGCTGCGATCGAATCGTTCGCGGCGGACAACGGCTCGCGAACGTCCTCGGTGCTGATGCAGATTCTCGCGGCGCGCAAATACGGGCGGCGGCCGCGGGTCCGCCTGCATCCCCCGCGGCTGGACGCAATGCTGGAGTCGGCCGATGCGGCGTTGGTCATCGGCAATCCGGCTCTGCGGCTCGACCCGATGATGGATAGTTGGCGCGGCCGGCCGGTGTATGTTTACGACTTGGGGGCCGAGTGGAGCGAGATGACCGCGCTGCCCATGGTGTTCGCGGTCTGGGCGGCGAAGACGTCCGGGGGGGACGACGCGGCGGCCGCGGCGCTCAATGCCTCGGCGGCCTACGGCCGGGCGCGCATCGACGAGATCGTCCGCGTTGAAAGCGCGCGTCTCGATTTTCCGCCCGCGTTGGTGCGGACGTACCTGACGGAGCGCATCCGCTTCGATTTGGGTGAGCGCGAATGCGCCGCGCTGCGGCTTTACCTGCGGCTTGCCGCCGAATTGGATTTGGCGCCGCCGCTTCCCGAGATCCCTTTTCTCGCCTGCCGGGAGGCAGCGGTTTAGAAGGCGCCGACGATGACCAAAACCCAAGCGCTTGAGTATTTTGCAAGCGACGATCTGATCGGCGTCGGCATGGCGGCCGACGCGCTGCGCGCGAAACTGCATCCGCACGGCATCGCCAGCTACATCGTCGACCGCAACATCAACCACACCAACGAATGCACCGAGTACTGCAGCTTTTGCGCTTTTTACCGGCCGATGGGCCACAAAGAAGGCTACGTTCTGCCGTTCGAGACGATCGCCGAGAAAATCCGGGAGACCGTCGAGCTCGGCGGTACCGGCGTGCTCATGCAGGGCGGCGTCAATCCGGACCTGAAGATCGAGTACTTCGAAGATTTGTTCAGCCGCCTGAAGCAACGCTTTCCGGCGGTGCAGTTGCACTGCCTGTCGGCGCCCGAGATACTGACGATCGCCGAGGTGAGCGGTCTTTCGATTCACGATACGCTGCTGCGGCTGCGCGATGCGGGAATGGACTCGATGCCCGGCGCCGGCGCCGAAATCCTCGATGACGAGGTGCGGGTGCGCATCGCCCGTCTGAAGTGCCGCACGGCGGACTGGATCGACGTTCACCGCACCGCGCACGCCATCGGCATGAACACGACCGCGACGATGATGTTCGGCTGCGGCGAGACCGTCGAGCACCGCGTCAATCATCTGGAGACGATTCGGCGCTTGCAGGAAGAGACCGGCGGGTTCACGGCGTTCATCCCCTGGCCGTTTCAGCCGGACAATACCCCGCTCGGCAGCAAGGTTCCCGAAGAAGCGACGGCTTGCGAGTTTCTCAAGACGCTGGCGGTTTCCCGGCTCTACCTCGACAACATCGTGAACATCCAGACGTCTTGGGTGACGCAGGGCTTGAAGGTCTGTCAGTTGGGATTGCGCTTCGGCGGCAACGACGTCGGCAGCGTAATGCTGGAAGAAAACGTCGTGCGCCAGGCGGGCGCCGCCCATAGCGCAACCGAGGAAGACTTGCGGCGCATGATCCGCGAGGCGGGTTTCATACCCAAGCAGCGCGATACGCTGTACCGCACCTACTACTTGAACTGACGGGTCCGCGCCCGCCGGCTGCCGGCCGGAAAGCCTACCTTTTCTTTTTCCCGGTGAACTTGACGCTCGAATCGTCCTCGAGGTTGAGCCGTTCGCCCTTGAGCCCGGACCTCGAGACTGCGGCGGTCCACTCGTACTCGATGTTGTTTTCGGTGGTGCTGAACTCGAAGTCGGGCCCGACGATCAGCCCGTAATCGATCTCGATGGTCGTCCCCTCCGGCAGAACGACCGTGCCGGTAACGTCGCCCTGATCTTCGACAAGCGTAAAAAGATAAATCCGGGCGCCGACCTTGATCTCCCATCTGCCGTTAATAGGCGATTTCTTCTGCGCCGCGGCGAACGGCGCGAGCAGCGCGAACAGGCAGAGCCAGGAAAAAATTCGAAGACGCATCGGGAACCTCCTGTATCCAAGCATAAGACGCCGCGCCCGCTATTGCCGGTTTCCGAACGGCCCGGGAAAATCGGGCCGGGGCGCCTGTGGCACAATACCGGTTGTCATGAATCGACGGTCTGCGCTCCGGCGAACTCTCTCGTTTCTCGCGCTCGCCGGGCTGTTCGCGGCCTGCCTGCCCGCGGCGAACAATCCCGAGCGCGTGGAATGGTTCCGCGATTTGGGACTGGGCCTTTTTATCCATTGGAGCCTCGACAGCCAGGTGACCGCGGTGATCAGCCACTCGATGGTCGGGGCGGACAAGGAATATCTCGAGCGCTACGTCAGCGAGTTGCCGCGGTCGTTCAACCCCAAGAAATTCGACCCGCGGGAGTGGGCCCGCCTGGCGCGGCTTGCCGGGTTCCGTTATGTAGTTTTCACGGCGAAGCACCATTCCGGCTTTTGTATGTTCGGCACCGAGACAACCGATTTCAATATCATGAACACCCCCTATGCGCGCGACGTGACGAAGGAGTTGTTCGACGCCTTCCGCGCGGAGGGCATCGCCATCGGCTGGTATTTCTCGCCGGACGATTTTCACTACCTCTACCGCTCGGGGACGCTCATCAGCCGCCTGCGGCCCGAGGCGCTTCCGCCCAACAACAGCGGCTTGCTGGCGCTCAACCTGGCGCAAGAGGAGGAGTTGATGACGAATTACGGCAAGATCGATGTCGTATTTTTCGACCCGCCGACGGGTTCGCCCATCGCGCGCGACCGGCTTGTGCAAGAAATGAAGGAGATCGTCTGGCGGCTCGACCCCGATACCGTGATTACGCGCGGGGAGATCGAGACGCCCGAGCAGTACACTCCCGGCGTGCCCCCGGACGAGGCATGGGAGGGCAACATGACCATGGGCGCGCAGTGGCAGTACCGCGGCACGAACGAGCGCTACAAATCGGGTACGGACCTGATTCGGACATGGATCGAGACGCGCGCCAAGGGCGGGAATTTCCTGTTGAACATCGGCCCCAAGCCCGACGGCGAGATGCCCATCGAGCAGGAAGCGCGCATGCGCGAGATGGGCCTGTGGCGGCTGGTCAACGAAGAGGCGGTGCTGGCGGTGCGTCCCTGGGTCATCACCAACGAGGGCGATATCTGGTTCACCAAGGCGAAGGACGCCGCCACGGTCTATGCCTTCGTCACCAACGCGGATTGGGCCTGGGGCGCGCGGAAGACGTTTACGCTGAAATCGGTCAAGGCTACGGCGGACACGACCGTGCGGGTGCTCGGACAGAACGAGACCGTCCTCGAATACCGCCCCGACGTGACCCCCAAGACGGAGTTCGAGCAGACCGCCGCCGGGCTGCGCATTACGGCGTTCCGCGCCCAGAGGCTCTACAACGACCGCCGCTGGCCGAATCCGGTTGTGCTCAAGATTACGCACGCCGAGGCGGGACTGCGGCCGCCGGTCGTGGTTACGCTCTCCACTGCCGCCTGGGGCGCGCGGGGCGCAACGCTGGCGGCCGAATTGAAAGACCTCGGCGACGCGTCGAGCGTCGCGGTCGGGTTTGAATACCGCCGGAAAAAGAGCACCGCGGAAATGTATGAGCCGGATGACCCGTGGAAAACCGTCGGCAAGAAAAAGCAGAGTCTTTCCGCGCCGGGCGGGTTTTCGGCGGTTCTGTCGAAAGTCGATGCCCGCCGCGATTGGGAATACCGCGCGGTGGCTGAACATCCCAAGGTGACGTTGTACGGCATGACGGCGGCGTTGCCGGCGCGTTAGCCCCTCCCTGGAAAGATGCGGCGTTTGACCTTGGCTTTTCTTGCGGCGGCGGCGGTATTGGGCGCGCAGCGCTTCCATACCGCGGTCGGAGTTACCGAGCGGGGCAGCCCTATCCGCGCCGCGGTCGCTTGGGAGGCTTTGCAGTTCGAATTGCCGAAGCCCGCCGTGCTGTTGGTCGGCGGACTGGACGGCTCTCGAAAATCTACCGATGTCGTCAACGCATTTTTGCGCGGCGGTCTCGCCGGGGAAGACTTCGCCGTTTCCGCAATTCCCAACGCATTGCCCGACGGTCTTTCGTCGCCGGCCCGCGCCGCGGTCGTCGCCGATTTTCCGCCCGAAGGGGTCGCTTACGGCGGACGGAACCCGGAAGCGCGCTATCTCCGGCGGTTCATCGGCATGCATGCGCCCGACCTGGTCGTGGAGGTTCGCGACTCGGGCGCCTCCGGCGGGTTGACGCAGGCGCCGGCGGCCGGCAACGCGCCCGCCGGAGTCGGCTCCGTATCCACGCTCGAATTCATGCTTGCGGATACGGAAGAAAACGCTGCGCAACGCCTGCTCGGCGCGATCCGCTCGGCGCTCGCGGAGTTGTCCGCCGTCCGCCGGCCGTCCGCCGCGCGCGAGGAAATGCGCCGCCGGCTGCGGCGCGACCCGGTCGAGATTGCCGAGCAGTTGGAAACGGCATACGGACATCGACTCGATCAGGTCGCCTACATCCCGGCGCTCGCGCTGATAGGGCGCTTGCGCCTCGACGACCTTACCGCATCGCGCAGCCGTCTGGCGGACGTGGAAAAAATCGCCGCGCCGTATCTGTCGGGAACGCCGACGATGGGCGAGCGCGTCTCGGGCAGCATCCTCTCCGGACATCTCCTGTTCGCCGATCTGTACGAGTACACGGGCAAGCCTGCGTATCTCGACTTGGTGCGCCGGGCGGCGGACTTGGGGTTCAACGCCGATGGGTCGCCGAGACGCTCCATGCCGTTCCACAACGAGATGAGCGATGCGGTCTTCATGGGCTGCGCCATCCTTGCCCGCGCGGGCCGGCTGACGGGAGAAGCGCGCTATTTTCGGATGGCGCTGCGGCACCTGCGTTTCATGCAGGCTCTGGACCTGCGGGAAGACGGCCTGTACCGCCACTCGCCGCTCGATGAGGCGGCTTGGGGCCGCGGCAACGGTTTTCCGGCGTTGGGACTGGCGCTGGCGCTGTCCGACTGGCCGGAGGATCGGCCGGATCGAAAAATGCCGCTCGCCGCCTTCCGCGAGCATATGGCGGCGCTTGTCCGCCGGCAGGACGAAACCGGCGCCTGGCATCAGGTGATCGACCGTGTCGAGAGTTACCGCGAGTTCACGGCGACGGCGATGATCGGTTTCGCGCTCACGCGGGGGTTGCGGCGCGGCTGGCTGGACCGCCGGGAGTTCGAATCGGCGGCCGATCGGGCGTGGTATGCGCTGAAAACCAGGATTGCCCCGGACGCTTCGCTTGTCGATGTCTGCCGCAGCACCGGCAAGCAGCCGAGCTTGCGGGCGTACTTCGACCGCGAGGCGATTCTGGGGCGGGACGACCGCGGCGGAGCGATGGCGCTGCTGGCGGCGACCGAACGCGCCTACTGGCAGCGGGAGCGGTAGCCCGCGGCATCGTTACTCAAGGGCGGCGGGCAGCCCGCCGCCGGCGCGCGAGCGTTTCATCGCCAGCGCCATGCGCACGGCTTCGGCCGAGTCCTCCGGGCGGCAGATGTCGGGCGGGCGTCCTGTCGCGCAGGCATCGACGAAAGCCTGTAGCTCGGCAACGAATCCATCGCCGGCGGGCAAAGCGGCATCCACCTGCTTGCCGTCGGCGCGGTGCAGCCGCAAACCGGATTGCTGCGAGGTGAAATCCAGCGTTCCGCCATCGCAAACGATCGTGAATTCCATCGAAAAGGGATAGCTTTCGGCATGGCGCCAGCCTCCGCTGACGATCACCGGGACGCCGTTGCCGTAGTCCAGTTGCGCCTCTACGAAGTCGATGCCGCCGGCGAGATCTTCGTAGCCGACGGCGCGAATCGCTTGCGGCGCGCCGAACAGATGTTGGCAGAAATCGAAATCGTGGATCAGCAAATCCATCGCGCCGCCGCCGCTGCGCGCGGGGTCCTGGAGCCAGCGGCCCCACGCCGGAGCGGCGCATTTCCGCCGAAATTCCGCCGCCCGTATCGGCCCCAATTCGCCGGACAGAGCCAGTTTGCGCGCCGCCGCGTACTCCGGGAAGAAGCGCAGCACCTGCGCGACCATCAAAACGCGTCCGGCTTTCTTTGCGGCCGCGATCATGGCGCCGCAATCCCCCGCCGTCAGCGCCATGGGTTTTTCGACCAGGACGTGCTTGCCGGCCGCCAACGCCTGAAGCGCCAGCGGCGCGTGGAGATGCGTGGGCGTGCAGAGGTCGACGGCCTCGACGTCCGGATCGGCGATCAACTCGCCGGCCGCCGCATAGCGCGCCGCAGCGGAGAAATCGTAGTTGCCGCCGCCGCGGTCGAGATTGCCGCCGACGGCCGAGAGGTCGCCGCTGAGTTTTTGGGGATCGGAGCTCGCTACGGCGGCCAACTCGAAGCCCGCCACCTTTTGGTAGGCCTCGAGATGCGTGCTGCCCATGAACCCCAGCCCCACTACGCCGATTCTCATTTGCGCTCCCTCCTGCTTGCGCTCAATACAATCGTTCACTCGGCAGCCGTGCGTTCCTCGCGCGGCGGCGGCGCGGTAACGATCGTCGCCGCGATGCGGTCGATCAGGCTGCGCACGTACGAGGTGGAGATGCCGAAATTATTTGCATAGATCGAAAACGCGAACGCGCGTTCGTCGGCCGCGGCGGCGTAGCCCGAGAGCGCGGTGACGTGCGACATGGTGCCGGTCTTGGCCAGGATGCGGCCCCGCGCGGGCGTGCGGGAAAAGCGCCAATCGAGCGTGCCGTCGCGGCCGGCGACGGGCAGGCTGTCGAGGTAGGTCTTGCGGTCCGGCGAGTTCCACATGTAGGCCAGCAGCTTCACCGTGCCGCTCGGAGTGACCAGGTTGTGCCGCGAGAGCCCCGATCCGTCGCGCAGATAGTATTCGCCCGGAGCAAGGCCCGCTTCCTTGAGAAAATCGCGGAGCTCTTCAACCGTCGACCGGATGCCGGCGATGTTGCGCTCGTGCAGCGCGGCTTCGCGCAGCAGCATTTCCGCATGCAGGTTCTGGCTCTCTTTGTTGACGATGCGGATCGCTTCCTTCAACGGCGGCGAGGCGCGCGCGGCGAAGACTGACTTGTACGGCTTGGTCTTGCGCGGCGAGGCGCGGGAGATGAGATTGTGCGCGCGGTCGGGGAACAGGTGCTCGGAGCGGGTGGTGCCGCTGATTTCGATACCGAAGGCTTCGAGTTCCTTGCGCAGCGCGGCCGCGGCGTAACGCGCCGGGTCGCCGGCGGCCAGCTTGAACGACCGCCCGCGCGAGCGCAGGGAAATTCCGCCGAACACCACCAGCTCGGACGGGGCGGAGCCGCGCCGAATGTCGAGTCCGGCGGCCACGGTGCGGGCGGCCGCGGTCGCCGTCCGGTTGGCGATGGAGAAATAGGCGACCGGCGGCGTGCTGCGCACCCGCGCCGCTCTGCCCGCCGCGCCGCCGGGCGTCACGTGTACCGCGATCAGGTTGTCGTTGAACGCCAGGGCGCTCACCGGGCTGCCGTAGTTCAAAAGCGTGTCTGCGTACGACCAGCCGGGAGGATACGGCTCCCAGACGTAGCGGGAATCGTCGCCTACGATGTCGCCCCGCACCTTGCGCAAACCCGCTTCGTAGATTTGCCGCGCCAGGTTTTTCATCGGCGCCATTCTGTCCGCGCCGTATTCGCGCCGCCGGTCGTAAGGGACGATCCGCGCCGAAAGATTCGGATCGCCCCCGCCGACGAGCCGCAGGTCGCCGTCGAGCACCCCGTTTTCATCCGGCTGCGCAGCGGATACTACAGTTGTCGTGAAGCGATAATCGGCCCCCAGGCGGCGCAGAGCCAGCGCCGTCGAAAACAGCTTGGCGTTGGAGGCGGGCAGAAAGAGCTTGTCGGCGTTGTGCTCGAAAACGGTTTCCCCGGCGCGCAGATCGACGACCTCGATGCCCCAGAACGCCCGCCGCGCCGACGGCCGCTCGAGAATCGCCTCGATCTGGTCCGCAATGGCCGCTTGCCGCGATGCGGACGCCTGAGCTCCTACAAGAGTAGGAGCTGGAATCGCCGCGGCGATCAGCGCAATCGTGCCTACAATCCGCAACGCGATGGACTCTAGTTTAACAGGCGGGCCGCCTGCTTGGAAAAGTACGTGAGGATCAAGTCTGCCCCGGCGCGCTTGATCGACGTGAGGCTCTCGAGCACGGCGGCCTTTTCGTCGAGCCAGCCGTTGCGCGCGGCGGCCGCGATCATCGCAAATTCGCCGCTGACCTGATACGCGGCGGTGGGGACGTTGAATTCCGTCTTGGCGCGGTGGAGCACGTCCAGATAGGGCATGGCGGGCTTCACCATGATCAGATCGGCGCCCTCTTCGATGTCGGCGGCGATTTCCTTGACCGCCTCCCGCTGGTTCGCCGGATCCATCTGATAGGAGCGGCGGTCGCCGAACCGGGGCGCCGAATCGGCGGCGTCGCGGAACGGTCCGTAGAACGCGGATGCATACTTGGCGGCGTAAGCGAGGATCGGGGTCTTTTCGTATCCGTGCACATCCAGAGTGGAGCGGATGGCCGCTACCCGGCCGTCCATCATGTCCGACGGCGCGATGATGTCGGCGCCCGCCCGGGCCTGCGACAGCGCGGTTTTCGAGAGCAACTCCAGGCTGCGGTCGTTGTCCACGTCCCCCTCGACGACTTGCCCGCAGTGGCCGTGGTCGGTGTACTCGCACATGCAGGTGTCGGCGATGACCAGCAGGTTCGCGACCTCGCGCTTGACGGCGCGGACGGCTTCTTGAACGATGCCGCGCTCGTCGAATCCGCCCGAGCCGACAGCGTCTTTACGGGGCGGAATGCCGAACAGGATCACTCCGGGAATGCCCAGCGCAGCGGTCTCCCGGCATTCTTCGACCAGGTTGTCGATCGAAAGGTTGAAGTTGCCGGGCATCGACGGAATTTCTCGCCGCACGTTTTCTCCCGGACAAACGAACAGCGGGGAGATCAGGTCCGGCGGCGAGAGCCGCGTTTCCCGCACGGCTTCGCGCAGGAGAGCGGAATAGCGGAGACGCCGCGGGCGGTGCGCCGGGAACGCCATGGGCCTATTGTAGCCGCCCGGCAAGAGATCGACGGCGTCCGATTCTGTTACCCTGAAGTGGATTCGCGGGTAGGCGCCGTTCCGCGCTGCGGGCAGGGCGGAAGCGTATGCGCGCCGCGTGAGGGAGCAATTGAGACGAGATGTCCGGTCACTCGAAATGGGCGACGATCAAACACAAAAAGGCCGCTACGGACGCCAAGCGCGGCAAGGTTTTTACGCGCCTCATTCGCGAGATACAGATCGCCGCGCGTGAAGGCGACCCCGACCCCGAGGCCAACCCGCGGCTGCGCACCGCGGTTGCGGCGGCGAAGGCCCAATCCATGCCCGCGGACAATATCAAGCGGGCGATTTTACGCGGCAGCGGCCAACTTGAAGGAGAAACCCTCGAAGAGATCACCTACGAGGGGTACGCGCCGGCGGGAGTCGCGGTGTTCATTGAGGTGGTCACGGACAACCGCAAGCGCACGGTGGCCGAGTTGCGCCACATATTCTCGAAAAACGGCGGAAATTTGGGCGAGTCCGGCAGTGTCGCCTGGATTTTCAGCAAGCAGAGCCTGATCGTGGTCAACCGCTCGCAGGCCGAGGAAGAGCAGTTGATGGAGTTGGCGCTGGGCGCCGGAGCGGAAGATCTCAAGGAGGAAGGAGAGCATTGGGAAGTCTATTCTTCTCCCGAAGCGCATGCCGACGTTCTCGCCGCCCTGGAAGCTGCCGGCATTCCGCCCGCGTCCGCCGCCGTGACGCGCATTCCCTCGAGCACGGTGAAGGTGGAGGGCAAGCAGGCCGGATCGGTGATTCGCATGATTGAAAAACTCGAAGAGCAAGACGACGTGCAAGACGTCTTCGCCAATTTCGATATCGAAGAGAGCGAGTTGGAAGCGCTCGCGACCTGAGGCCGAAGTTGCGCATTCTGGGCATCGACTGCGGGTCGGAAGCTACCGGCTTCGGCGTGATCGAAAGCGACGGCCGCAGCCACCGTTCCATCGCCTACGGCGTAATCCGCACGAAGACGCAGGAGCAGTTTCCGCAAAGACTGCGCAGCATCGCGGACGGGCTGGACCGCGTGCTCTGCGAGCACCGCCCGCAAGAGGTTGCAGTGGAAGGCGTGTTCCATGCCTTCAATGCAAGGACGGCGCTCAAGCTGGCGCACGTCCGCGGCGTTGCGCTGCTGAGCGGCGCCCGCGCCGGTTTGCCTGTCGCCGAGTACTCGCCTTTGGAAATCAAGGCCGGCGTCGTGGGCTACGGCCGGGCCGATAAAGGCCAGGTGCGCATGATGGTGCAATCGCTGCTGGGCCTGCGGGAAACGGTGAGTCCGCACGATGCGTCCGATGCTCTGGCGGCGGCGATCTGCCATGCGCACGCCGTTGCCGCCCGCGGGGGAGGGCTGCAGGTTTGATTTTGCGCCGGCTTGTCTTGTTGACCGCATGCGCCGCCGTCGTGTCTGCGCAAGACAGGATTGTCTTTTCCAGGGTCTTCCCCGGTTCCGTGCCGGAGAGTTTCGAGGCATCGGTCGACCGCGAAGGGCGCGTCATCTATACGGAACCCGACGAGGAGCCCGTCGAGTTCCAACTCGACGGCAAAGAGACGGCGCAGCGCTTCGACCAGGCCGAGGCGCTGGATTTCTTCGCCGGGAACCTGGCGAGCGATCGGAAAAAGGTTGCCTCGAGCGGAAGCAAGGTTTTGCGCTACGAGGCGGACGGCGGCGTCAAAGGCGAAGCGGCGTTCGATTATTCCGAGGATGAGGTAGTGCGCGATTTGGCCGGCTGGTTCGTGAAATTGGCCGAAACGCAGCAGCACTTGTTCGAGCTCGAACGGGTTGTGCGCTTCGACCGCTTGGGCATCAACCAGACGCTGATTCTTCTGGAAAACGCTTTCGAGCACGAACGGATCATTGCCCCCGAGCGGTTCGTTCCGATTCTGACCAAGATTACCTTGCAGAAAAACGTTGTGCATATTGCCCGCGCGCGGGCCGCGGGGCTGCTGGAACGGATTGCGGCGCGGAAGTCTTAGTCCGCCTCGCCGACGATCAGGTCGTAAATGCGGTCGAGGTCGTCTTGCGTCCCGTAGAAGATCTTGATGTATCCGCTTTTGCCGCGCTTGCGCTGCTGAATCGCCACGGGCGTTCCGAGAGAGCGTTCGAGCTTGTCGATGGCGGCGGCCACATTGGGGTCGGCCGCGGGTTTCTTTTTGGGCGGCGGCGGATTGGCTTTCTCGCGGGCCAGCCGTTCCACTTCGCGGACCGAAAGTTTTTGCTTGACGGCGCGGTCGGCCAGCGCGAGCTGAGCGCCGCGGTCTTCGAGCGACAGTAGCGCGCGCGCGTGTCCCATTTGCAGGCTGCCCCGGCGCAGCAGGTCCTGGATTTCGCCGGGCAGGTTCAGCAGCCGCAGGTGGTTGGTGATGTTCGTCCGGCTCTTGCCCGTTCGCGCCGCCAACTCCTCGTGGCTGAGAGCGAGCTCGCCAATCATCCGCTGCAAAGCCGCGGCGATCTCGAGCGGATTGAGGTCTTCGCGTTGGATATTCTCGACGAGCGCGGCCTCGAGGATTTTGTCGGGCTCGAGTTCCCTGACGATTGCCGGGACGGCGCTCAGGCCCGCAAGTTCCGCGGCTCGCCGCCGCCTTTCCCCGACGATTAGCGAATAGCGCGAACCGTTCGGGCGCACCAGGACGGGCTGCAACAGCCCGTCGGCCCGAATCGACTGGGCGAGCTCTTTCAGCGATTCCTCGTCGAACGCGGAGCGCGGCTGCAACGGGTTCGGGTCGATCGCTGCGATCGGGATGAGCGCCACTGCGTCTTCGACTGCCCTTGCCGCCGGCGCCGCTTGTCGGCCCTTGGGGTGCGCGGGGAGCAGCGCCCCCAACCCCTTGCCGAGAGCCTTGCGGCGTTTTGCGGAACTCGATTTTTCAGGCATGGAAACCATTCTCTATCGGCGGCGGCGGTTTGCGCTCCGGGCGAGAATCTCGCGGGCAAGATTCAAATAACTTTCGGCGCCCTTGGAACGCACATCGTACTGGAAGATCGGTTTTCCGTGGCTCGGCGCCTCGGCAAGGCGGACGTTGCGCGGAATCGCCGTTTGAAAAACATTGTCGGGAAAGAATTCGCGGAGCTCGGCGGCGACCTGCCGGGCCAGCACCGTGCGTTCGTCGTACATCGTCAGCAGCACGCCTTCGACCGCGAGCTGCGGATTCATGGTTTCTCTGACCGCCCCCATCGTGTTCATAAGAGAGGATATCCCCTCCAGCGCGAAATACTCGCATTGGATCGGAATGAGCACCGACGCGGCGGCGACCAGAGCGTTGAGGGTGAGCAGGTCGAGAGCGGGCGGGCAGTCGAGCAGGATGTAGTCGTAGTCGCCTTCGACCGCCGACAGCCGCTCGCGGAGCCGGTATTCCCGATTTTCGGCGGAGGCGAGCTCGACGTTGGCGCCGGCCAGGTCGGGGCTTGCGGGCAGCAGCGCCAAGCCCGAAAAATCCGTCGCCACCAAAGCTTCCGCGATGTCCGCATCGGCGGCGACCACGTCGTAGAGGCTGGGTTTGCCGGAAGTCTTGTCGATGCCGAGTCCGGTAGTGCTGTTCGCCTGCGGGTCGCAGTCGACGAGCAGCACGCGGCAATCCGCGGCGGCAAGCGAGGCGGAGAGATTGATGGCGGTCGTTGTCTTGCCGACGCCGCCTTTCTGGTTGGCGATTGCGATCCGTTTGGCCACAAGCAGGGCTTTGCTTCAGGCTAGGTTAGCGCAGAAGCGTCCGGCAACTCGGGATATCCGCGCAACGGCCTTGCCGCCCGCTGCAAAGGGGACGTTTCACATGAAACATGTTTCACGTGAAACCGATCCAGACTCTCCGGCGCTCTCCCCACGGCAAATCGATCGGGTCTTGCCACTGAAAATGGTTGCCGGGGGGGCGCTTCGTGCCCAGAATGGCGACCTGCCGGACGCGGGACTCCAAATCGCCGAACACCTTTTCGGGGGCGACCGCCCGCATCACGGCCCACTCGGAGCGTCCCGGCCAATCGGCCAGCCGGCGAGAGACGATGGAAACGTTTTCCAAAGCCCGCGACGCCTCGCTCAGGAAAGAGGCTTTTTTGCGCACCGCTTCGATCAGATAGAAATGTGTCTCCGGGCGCAGAATGGCCAGCGGAATGCCGGGGAAGCCCGCGCCGGAGCCCACGTCGGCCGCGTCCGTCAACGGCGGCAGCCGCTTGTGCAGAAAGAGCGATTCCCCGTAATGCCGGACCGCGGCCCCGGCGGCGTCGTGGACGGCGGTCAGATTGATCCGGCGGCTCCAATGCGTGAGCAGCGCGTAATGCCCGGCCAGCGCCGCAAACTGGCTTTCCGTCAAATCCAGGTCCAGATCGGCAATCACTTTTGCCAGCGCCTGCGCGAACTTCATCGGCCGAGGTGCAAGTTGATAACGGCGATCGCCGCGGGGGTGATTCCCGGGATTCTGCCGGCTTGGCCGAGGGTTTGCGGCTTCACGCGCTCCATCTTCTCGACGACTTCGCGCGACAGCCCCGGCAAGCCGCGGTAGGCGAAGTCCGCGGGGATTCGCCGCGCCTCCGCCCGCTTCAGGCGCTCCATCTGGCGCTGCTGCTGCTGGAGATAGCCCGCATACTTCACTTCGGTCTCGATGGCTTTCCAGTGCGCGGGCTTGAGCGCCGGCGCGGCGCCCGGCGGAATCTCCGGCCGAATGTCGTCGATCGAGACTTCCGGCCGCCGCAGTATGCTGTCGAGCGTCCGGCGTCCCGCCGGCGCGGAGCGCATGGCCCGGTAAACGGGGCTCGACAGATCGGGTTTGCGCTGCTTCAGCAAGTTCAGAATCCGCGAGCGTTCCTCCGACCATTGTAGAAATCGATTCCAGTCGGCGTCCGCAATCGTCCCCAGCGTGTGCGCGAGCGGCATCAGGCGCCGGTCGGCGTTGTCGATGCGCAAGTGGAGGCGGAACTCCGCGCGCGACGTAAAAATGCGGTAGGGTTCGTCCGTGCCTTTGGTCACCAGGTCGTCGATCAGGATGCCGATGTAGGCGTCCGTCCGACTGAGCACGACCGCATCCTCTCCGCGCACGGAGCGGGCCGCGTTGATGCCCGCCAGCAGACCTTGACAGGCCGCCTCTTCGTAACCGGTCGTGCCGTTGATCTGCCCGGCCAGATAAAGCCCCCGGAGCCGTTTGGTTTCTAGCGTATGCAGCAATTCGGTGGCGTCGATCGAGTCGTATTCGATGGCGTATCCGGGGCGAATCATCTTCGCCCGGTCGAGGCCCGGGATGGAGGCCGTCATCTTTTCCTGAATGTCGATCGGCATGCTCGTGGACATGCCGTTGACGTAAACCTCGTTGGTGTCCAGGCCTTCCGGCTCCAGGAAGAGTTGATGGCGCGGCTTGCCGGGGAACTTGACGATCTTGTCTTCGAGCGAAGGGCAGTAGCGCGGGCCCACGCCTTCGATCTGACCGCTGTAGAGCGGCGACCGCGCGATGTTTGCGGAGATCAGCTTGTGCGTCGCCTCGTTCGTGTAGGCAATGTGACATTCGATCTGGTCGCGCTCGATCGATTCCGTGCGGAAGGAGAACGGCGTTGGCGGCCGGTCGCCGGGCTGCGCTTCGAACGCCTGCCAGTCGATTGTCCGTCCGTCCAAGCGGGGAGGAGTGCCGGTTTTCAGGCGCTTGCAGCGGAAGCCCTTGCGGCGCAGCGCTTCGCCCAGCATCACGGACGCCGGCTCGCCGCTGCGCCCCGCCGGATAGGTTCGCTCGCCGATATGCACGAGGCCGTTGAGGAACGTGCCGGTGGTGACGATCACCGCTCCGGCGCCGACCCGCCGGCCGTCGAGCAAATCGACTCCGCGCACCCGCGCGCCGTCCAGCAGCAAATCCACGACCTCGGCCTGCTTGATCACCAGGTTCGGCTCCGCCTCGAGCGCCCGGCGCATGGCGATGCGGTATTCCTTCTTGTCGCACTGCGCCCGCGGCGACCACACCGCCGGCCCGCGGGACGTGTTCAAAAGGCGGAATTGAATCCCGGCGGCGTCGGCGACCTGCCCCATGACGCCGCCGAGCGCGTCGATCTCGCGCACCAGGTGGCCCTTGGCGATGCCGCCTACCGCCGGATTGCACGACATTTGCGCGACCAGGTCGAGATTGAGCGTGATCAACGCGGCGCGGCGCCCCATGCGCGCGGCGATCGTTGCCGCCTCGCACCCGGCGTGGCCGGCGCCGACGACGACGACATCGTACGCTTCGGACGGTTCTTCGAATCGTTTCACGGCGCGCTCGCTCTACTTGTTATTCTAGGCTTTCGCGGGCGCCCGGCCTTTTTGCAGCCTTCTTGAGAAAATGAAAGTTCTGGTCATCGGCGGCGGAGGCCGCGAGCATGCTCTGAGTTGGAAGATCGCGCAAAGCGGCGGTGTCGAACAGGTGTACTGCACGCCGGGAAACGCCGGCATGGCGATGGAAGCCTCATGCATTCCCGGAGATATCCTCGACCCGCGGGAAATGGCGTCCTTGGCGGAAACGCTGGGCGTATCTTTTACGGTCGTAGGCCCGGAAGCGCCGCTCGTAGCGGGCGTCGTCGACGAGTTCGAAGCCCGCGGCCTACCGGTCGTCGGCCCGTCTCAGGCCGCCGCGCAACTCGAAGGAAGCAAGGTTTTCGCCAAGCTCTTCCTGAACGAGTGCAACATACCGACGGCGCCCTTCGCGGTCGTCGAGAGCGTCTCGGAAATCGATGCTCATATAGGCCGGTTCGGGTTCCCCGTAGCGCTGAAAGCCGACGGGCTTGCCGCCGGCAAGGGAGTCGTCATCGCCCGGGACGAAGCCGAAGCCCGCGAGCAGGCCCGCAAAATGCTCAGCGGGCAGTTGGTGGGCGGCGCCGGGCGGCGCCTTCTTGTCGAGCGCTTTCTGCGCGGGCGCGAGGTCAGCTTTATCGTTCTGAGCGATGGAGAAAGGTATTTCGAATACCCCGCGACGCAAGACCACAAGGCGGCCTTCGATAACGACGAAGGCCCCAACACCGGCGGGATGGGCGCCTATTGCGATGACGGCATCGTTTCCGATGACCTCCGCAGACAAATCGTCGCAACGGTTGTGGAGCCCGCCTTGGCGGGCATGCGCCGGCGCGGGCAAGTTTTTCGCGGCTTTTTGTACTGCGGGTTGATGATTGGCGGCGAAGGGCTGCAGGTTCTCGAATTCAACGTGCGCATGGGAGACCCCGAAACGCAGCCGTTGATGTACAGGCTGAACGGCGACTTCGCCGGGCTTTTGCACGGCGCGGCGCGGAAAAGCCTCGATTCGACACTTGTAGGAGTTGACCGCGGCCCGACCGCCTGCGTGGTCATGGCCTCGCAGGGTTACCCGGGAAGCTACCGCAAGGGTTTCGCCATTGGCGGCCTTCGAGAGGCCGAGGCGGCGGGCGCGAAAGTCTTCCATGCGGGGACGCAACTCTCGCGGGGCGTTCCCGTAAGCGCGGGCGGGCGCGTCCTCGGCGTAACGGCGCGGGGCGCGGATCTGCAATCCGCCCTGGACAACGCCTACGCCGCCGTCGAGAAAATTCATTTCGAGGGCGCCCGCCGGCGCGGGGACATCGGCCGCAAGGGGTTGGAACGCGAAAAGCGCGAAAAGGTAAAAGTGTTAGGGTGAAGGCGGGGAAGGGGGGGCTCCTGCTTGTGGGAATGGGCGGCATCCGCAGAAACGTCCTGCGTGCGGGATGCGGGTTGTTGCTCCTGTTTTCGCTTGGCGCGGCGGCGGCCCAAACCCCATGCCTCAGAATCCGGGTCGTCGATCCCTTATCGGCTCCGATAACGGCCGCGACGGTCGCCATCGGCGGCCGCGAGCAGCCGACGGACGACTCCGGCGCCGCGGTCTTCTGTGAATTGGGGACGGGTCCGCATGAAATCGTCGCCGCGGCGGCGGGTTTCGCCCCCAAGCTCGAAACCGTGGAGCGGTCCGAGGGGCTGGTGAACATCGAGTTGGAGCTGGAGTCCGTGACCGAGGAGTTGGTGGTTGTCGGCAGCCGCACCGAGGGGCGCACCGTGCTGGAGTCCGCCGTCCCCGTGGATCTCATCACGGCGGAGGAGTTCACGGAGCAAGGCGGCGCGGACCTCGCCGATCGATTGCGCAACACCGTCCCCTCGTTCAACGTCAACGCGCAGCCGATCAGCGACGGCGGCACCATCGTGCGCCCGGCCGGCCTGCGCAACCTGGCCCCCGACCATACGCTGGTGCTGGTGAACGGCAAGCGCCGGCATCGCGCCGCGATCATTCATTGGTTTACGAACGGCGTCTTCGACGGATCGCAAGGCCCCGACCTGTCGGTTATTCCGTCGATCGCCATCCGGCACGCCGAGGTGCTGCACGACGGCGCCTCGGCGCAATACGGATCGGACGCCATCGCCGGCGTCATGAACTTCGTACTCAAGGACGCGGCTTCGGGAGGCAGCATGCAGTTCGGCGCCGGCGGCTACGCGGCCGGCGACGGACAGAGCCTCACCTTCGCGGCCAACGCGGGCTTGCCGTTGGGCGAAGGCGGCTTCGCCAACCTCAGCATCGAATACGGCAACAGCGCGCCCACGAGCCGCAGCGTGCAGCGCTACGACGCGCAGCAATTGATCGCCAACGGCAATACGCACGTGCGCAGCCCGACGGCTCAAATATGGGGCTCTCCCCGAATCGATGACGATGTCAAGTTCTGGGGCAACTTCGGCAAATTCATCGGTGGAACCAGGCAGATCTACGCTCATACTAATTACGCCTCCAAGCGCGTGGATGGAGGTTTTTACTTCCGCAATCCGCACACCCGGTCCGGCGTGTACAGCGCGGACGGCGGCAAGACGCTGCTGGTCGGCGACGTGCTCGACGCGCAGGACGGCATCGTTGACGGCTCCGCGGGGTGCCCGACGGTGCGCGTCGCCGGCGGCCGGGTGCTGGACCCGGAAAATTTCGCAACCGTGCTGAGCGACCCCAATTGCTTCACCTTTCACCAGCCCTTCGCCGGGCAGCCCGAAGGCTCGCCGGGAGGGCATACCCCGCAATTCGGCGGCGTGGCGCGGGATGCTTCGGTCGTAGCCGGCGTCCGCGGCGCGTTTGCAGGAAATTTCGTCTGGGACGCAAGCATCGGCGTGGGTTCCAATGCGGTCGATTTTTTCATCTACGACACGGTCAACCCTTCTTTGGGCCCCGAATCTCCGTTCGAGTTCGCCCCCGGCAAATACACCCAGCAGGAGACCAATTTCAATATCGATCTTTCGTACGCCGCGAGCGACGCGGTGCATCTCGCCGCGGGCGCGGAGTGGCGCAACGAGCGGTTCACGGTCAGCCCCGGCGAAAGAGCCTCGTGGGAAATCGGACCCTACGCGGCGCAGGGCTTCGGCAGCGGATCGAACGGCTTCAACGGATTCAGCCCGATGACCGCGGGAACCTGGGACCGTCGCAACTACGCGCTGTACGCAGACGTCGAGTTGGGCGGCCCCGGCAGCCGCTACACGGTCGGCGGAGCGGTCCGCGGCGAGCGGTTCGCGGACTTCGGGACGACGATCAATTACAAGGGGTTGGCCCGATACGAGCTTGTCGCAGGTCTGGCCGTGCGCGGCAGCGCAAGCAGCGGATTCCGCGCCCCTACGCCGGGGCAGCAGAACGCGTTCAACGTATCGACCGTGCCCGGCATATCGCAAGCGATCGTCAATCAGGGCACGATTCCGCCGACTTCGCGCGTCGCGGCGGTTGTCGGCGGCGAGCCGCTACAGCCGGAAAAGTCGCGCAACTACACGGGCGGCGTGGTTATCGACAAGGGTCCGTTCAGCTTGTCGGGCGATTATTTCCGCATCGACCTCCGCGACCGCCTCTGGGTCTCAAGGGATCATCGACTCACCCCTTCGCAAGTCGAGGGACTGCTCGCCGAGGGCATCACGAGCGCGGGGAACTTACAGCAGTTCCGCTTTTTCACCAACGATTTCGACACCCTTTCGCAGGGCGTGGACATGGTCGCTACGTTCACGCCGCCCCAAATGCAAGGGGAGACGGTCTTCAGTTTCCTGTTGAGTCACATCGGGAGCAGCGTTACGAGATACAACCCGGAGACAGTGACGCCGGCCCGAATCAACCTGTTGGAGAACGTTCTGCCGGAATCGCGTTGGAGTCTGACCGTCAGGCGCAAGGAGGGCAAGTTCCGCTTGCTGGCGCGGCTCAGTTACTGGGGCGATTTCTTCGACAAGGAAGACAACCGCAACTACCCGGGCGAGTACCTGAGCGATCTCGAAGTCACCTACCAATTGACCGACGCGTTCTCCATATCCGGCGGCGGCCGGAACATCTTCAACAATTACCCGGAGATCAACCCCAACGCTTACACCGGTCTGGGAAACTTGTATCCCCAATCTACGCCGTTCGGCTTCAACGGCGGATACTACTACATGCGCTTGAACTATGAGTGGAAGTCGGGGAAATTGTAACGCCGGCGGCCGCCTGCAGCAACCGCGGCAGTGAGAAAGGCGAGGCGTTCCCGTAAGCGCGGGCGGGCGCGTCCTCGGCGTAACGGCGCGGGGCGCGGATCTGCAATCGGCGCCGGACAACGCCTACGCCGCCGTCGCGGGGATATTGGCTGCAAAGGGTTAAAATATACAAGGCAAGGAATGTTGTAATATATCGGCAGGCGCACAGAGCCGGGGAAGAAGAACTCGACAATTGAAAGACTTTTACCTTCACGCACCGCCCGCCGCCGGCGGCTTCGCCAACCTCAGCAGCGAATACGGCAATGCCGGCCCGACCAGCCGCAGCGCGCAGCGCGACGACGCGAAGCTGCTCTACAAACGTCGGAATTCTACGACTGTAGGAGAAGAAGCGCTCTGAGAGTCGGACTTGTCGGTACCGGAGCGATCGCGCACAAGCACGGCGACTGCTATCGCGCGATAGGCTATCGGCTCGTCGGCTGCAGCAACCGCGGCCGCGAGAAGGGCGAGGCGTTTGCCGCGAAGTACGGCTGCGAATTCCTCGGCGGCTACGAAGAGCTTTGCCGACGGGACGACATCGACTATATCGATGTCTGCACTTTCCCCGACGCGCACCTCGACATCTGCCGCGCGGCGGCGGCGAACGGGAAACACGTTCTGCTGCAGAAGCCGATGGCGCTCACCCTCGACGCTTGCCGGGAGATGATCGCCTTGTGCGGGTCGGCCGGCCTGCGCCTCGGAGTCGTCAGCCAGCACCGCTTCGACGCATGTAGTATTTTCCTGAAAAAGGCGCTCGCGGCCGGCCGGCTGGGCAAGCTGCTGCAAGTGGACGGTTACGTCAAGTGGCATCGCCCGCAGAGCTACTACGATCGTCCCGGCAAGGGCTCCTGGGCGGTGGAAGGCGGCGGCGCCCTGATCAACCAGGGGATCCACACGGTCGATGTGATGCAGTATCTGGGGGGGCGGTTTTCGCAGGTCTTCGCCAACTGGCAACTCGGCGCCGCGCACGTCATGGAGGGAGAAGACATAGTGAACGCCGTCGTCTCCTACGCGAGCGGGGCAACCGGCGTGGTGCAAGCGGCGACGGCCGTGCTGCCGGGATACCCGGAGAGGATCGAGCTTCACGGAACCAAAGGATCGGCGGTCATTACCGGCGACCGGCTGACCGCCTGGAACGTGGCAGGCGACCCCGGCGCCGACGCTCCGCTCGCCGCGGGAGTCGAATCCGGCGCGGCCGATCCGATGGCCATTTCCATCGAAAATCTGAAACTCCAATTTCTCGATTTCGGCCAAGCCGTTGAAGAAGGCAGAGCGCCGCTGGTGGACGGAGAAGAAGGCTTCCGCGCGCTGCAAATCGTGCTCGGCATATACGAGTCCGCGCGCGGGAACAAGCCCGTCAAGTTGATATGACGCATCCGCGCGGACGGCAAGGCCCGCGCCCATCCCCTACAATGGAAAGTGGGTTGTGGTTCCCCGCCCGCAACGGTTGCCGACGTAGCTCAGTAGGTTAGAGCGCCTGATTGTGGATCAGGAGGTCGATGGTTCAAATCCATCCGTCGGTACCAAATCGCCGCGCGCCCCGTAGATTTTCACGGCCTCGTTCAACGGACGGCCGCGGCCAAGGCGTCCGCCAACTCGTTGAATTCGAACTGAAACCCGTTTTCGAGCGCCGCTTGCGGCACGACTCTCTGCGAAGCCAGCAGCACTTCGGCGAATTCGCCGAGCATCAGGCGAAGAGCGAAAGCGGGGGCGGGGAAAAGGGCCGGCCGGCGGACCGCTTTGGCCAGCGCGCGCGTGAATTGCTTATTGGTCACCGGGCTCGCCGCGGTCCCGTTGATCGGGCCGCGCATTGCTTCGTGTTCGGCAACGTAAACGAACAGCCGGGCCAAGTCGGCGGCATGAATCCAGGGCATCCACTGCCTGCCGTTGCCCAGCGGCCCGCCGGCGCCCAGCTTGAAAATGGGCACGATCTTTTGCAAGGCGCCGCCGGATTTGCCGAGCACGAGTCCGATGCGGACCGAGGCCGCGCGGATGCCGTGTTCCTCGGCTTTCGCCGCTTCGGATTCCCAGCCGCGGCAAACGTCGGCCAGAAAACCTTCCGCCGCGCCGGACTTCTCCGTCAGCATCTCGCCGCCCCGCGAGCCGTAGAACCCGACGGCGGAGGCCGAGACGAGCACTTGAGGCTTGTCGCGCAGCGGCGCCAGGCCGGCGATCAGATTGCGCGTGCCGGCGATGCGGCTGTTGCGGATCGCGTCCTTCTTTTTTGCGCTCCAACGGCCCTCTGCAACCGGCTCTCCGGCCAAGTGGAAAACCGCCTCCACGCCCTCGAAGGCTGCGGGGGGAGGCGGTCCGGCGAGAGGCTCCCATTGGAAAGCCTGCAGGCCGGACAACTCACTGGGCAACGCGCCCGGATTTCTCGTCAGCACTTTGGGCCGATCGAGCAAGGCGCACAACTGCTTGCCGATAAACCCGGTAGCTCCGGTAACGGCGGCGCGCATGGCGTTGCAGCGGTTAGCGGCCGCCCCGCGAGCGCACTCCGCCGCCGGAGGACGAGCGCGTCACGCCGCCGCCGCTGGTGCGGGGCGCGGGCGCCGGGGTCGAAACGGACCGCGTCGGGGCCGAGTAACCGCCGCTGGACGAGGAGCGCGATACCGACGACCGGGTGGGGAAACCGCTGCTCCTGGTTGACGTAGAGGGCGCGCGCGGGGTATAGACGCTGCGCGCGCGGCTCTGCGCAGCCGAGCTGCGCGGGATGTTCGTCGTCCGCGTGCTGCGGCTGCGGGCGGACGGCGCCGCCGTGCTCACGCGCGACCGGCTGCGCGGGGCAAAGACCCGCGGGCTCGAGGCGCTGCCGGTGTTGACGGTCGGTTGCGCGCCGAGCGTCGATCTCCGGCTCCGGGCGCTCGCAGCGCCGCTGCGCAGCGATACCCGCGATTGCGTCCGCGGCGCATAAGTCGGCCGCGGCGTCGAGCGGCCGGCCGGCGTCGTGCGCGTTGCGGCGGTTCTTGTCCTCGTGCCCGAGGGCGCCGCGCGGCCGAACCGCGACCAGGTTCCGGCGGCGGCTGTTGTCCGGCGCGGGGAGCTTGCCCGCGCCGTGCTCGAGCGTGTGCTTGGGGAAGCGCTGCCGGCGCGGCGCGTGTCCAAGCTGCGCAGCGAACGGGACGTGGGCGCAACGGCCGCGCTCCCGGCGGGCGCACGGGAAGCGGTGCGGATCCCGGAAGAGGGGGCGCCTGTGCGGGCTACCGCGCCGCGCGCCGCCGGCGCGCCGCTTGCCGCCGCGGTCGTTGTCCGAGTCTGCATATTGCGGAAAGTGCGGACCGAGCTTTCGATTTGCGCCTGCTGCCGGTCGAAGGGCACTCGCGCCACGCCGCTGCGCAGCGACCGCGCCGCCGAGGCGCCGCCTGTCGCGGCGGTTGCAGCGCGCACGATCGTTCCCTGACTGCCGCGCGCCGGAACTACCGGAATCTGTCCCCGAATCGACGTGGCCCGCGTCAACTCGGCGCTGCGCAGCGTCCGCGGGTTGTTCACCAGACCCTGCGAGAAACCCTGCGCATCGACTACGGTCACGCCGTTGGGCGCGCGCGCGTTGCGGTAGGTGTTGTAAATGTTGACGCTGTTGTCGACAACGACCGTACGGTTCGGCCGGCCGCCGTAAAAGCCGGAGCCGTACCAGGGAGAGTAGATCTCGCCGGGGCCCAGCGGGCACCAGCCGATGTTGCCGTACCCGTAGCCCAGCCCGAAGTTGAATCCGGAATAGCCGTTGTAGCCGAAAAACGTGACCAGCGCGGGACGCCAGAAATGACGCCGATAGAGCGAGCCCGGATACCAGCCCCAACCGTAGCTTGCGTGGTGGTACCAGCGTCCCCAGTGGTACGGGGCCCAGCCCCAGGGTTCGGAGCCGACCCAACTCCAGCCGTAATAATCGAGCCAGGTCCAGCGGCCTTGACGGTACGGCGCCCAACCGCTTGCCGTACTACGCGGGAACCACGAATAGCCGTAACCCGACACATGGCGCCAATCGCCGTAGTCGTCGAGCGCTTCGGCGCCGTAAATATCGCGGCTGACGTAGCGGTACGATTCCGATTTTTTGAGGCGGTTGTCGCGCGCTTCGGCCCAACGGTCCCAATCGTCTTTCGGCTCCGCCTTTGCCAAGCGGAACTCGGGACCTTCGACGCCTTCGCGGACGATCATCGTTCTCCCGCTGCCGAGGGTTTCCAAGCCGTTGACGGAGGCGACTTCGGCCGTGCCTTTGCGCACCGTCACGACGGTTTCTCCCGGCCCGAAATCGATGCGGTAGCGGCCGCTTTGCGCCGGACGCACCGCGACGAGGGGAGTTTCGATATCCACGTCGGCTTCGCTGTCGCGCAGCTCGCTGTAGCCGATGGAGCCGCGGGCGACGCGAATCTGAAACTTGCGATTGCCCAGAGAGGCGAATTCGATCTCGCTGTTGCCGTTCAGCCGCACCAGGTTGCCGTAGTCGAGTTGAATCTCGGCGCGCGAGCCGGGTCCGGTCATGACCGAATCGCCTTCGACAACGGGCTGATTGATGCGGGCGGCGACCCAATCTCCCGAATCGCCGCGTTTGGTCGTGACTTCGCCGCCGACCAGGCTGATGCGCGCCACGCCGAGCGCCGGACCGCTGTCGGTCGATTGCGCGGAGAGCCCGCACGGCAGCAGCGCCGCCAACGCAGTGAACACGATAACCGCCGCGGCGGCCGCCGGTCGTTTCGTTCGATGTGTCATGGCATTCCTCCCAGCAAGATGTCTTCGTTTCGTTAGATGCGGGCCGACGCTCCGACGGTTACCGGACGTTTCGAGAATATCAGCCGCCCAACCGTCCGTCAATCGCCTGAATGTCCGAAAACAAACCTTTGATAAGCAAGAGAGACCAGAATCAGCGACAGGGCGAGGCCGAGCAGCGAGGCTACGCGGTAAAGATCTTCCAATTCGCCCAAATCGTAAAGAAATACCTTTCCGATCGTTATCAGCAGAAAAAGCAGGCTGATCCAACGCAGCGAACGGATGCGCGTGCGGAAGCCGACCGCAAGCAGGATGAGGGCGTAGATCGCCCAGGCGAGCGACAGTGTAAGGTCGCGCGCCGCCGTTCGCTCGAAACCGAACTCGATTTGCCTGCCGGTGGAGAAGACATCGAGGACGGTCAGATTGATCCAGGCGAAAATGACGAGAATGGAGGCGAGTCCGCATAAGCCGGCGCCGACCGGCCGCCCGGCGCGATAGAGGAACGACTCCGCTTGGCGAGCCCGCTCCACCTCGCTTGCGCGCAGACCGACCGCGCCGGCGATCAGGGCGGCGGCGGGGACAAGGTAGGCGTACATCAACCAGTTCAGAACCGGGCGGCCCGAGTGCGGATGAAAATCCCACGCATCGGGCAGCAGCCGGAGCGTGACCAGCGCCAACAGCGAGAGCGCGAAGTATTTGAGCCCCGGGTGATCGAGCTTGCGCCACAGTTGGATCAGCGCCGCGCCCTGCAAGGCCCAGCCGATCAGCTCCCATTCCTTTTGGAGTTGGAGGGGTATCGCGATGGCGATGAACGAGAGCGCGGCGGCGGCGTACCATACCGTGCCGTGTTGCCGCGCGGCGGGCGAAACGTTGGGGAAATTCCGAAAGATGCGCAGCGCCGCTGCCGACACGGCGGCCAAGGCGAGAGGCAGGGCCGCGAGGAAGTCTGCGCCGAAAGCGCCCTTGAAAAATCCGTAAGCCGCGCCGAACCCGAGCGGACCGGCCAGCGCGGAGGCGCGCAAGGCCCAGCGGTTTTCGCGCAACCCCGAGAAAAACAGCGGCCATGCCGTGAAGAACAAAACGCCGGCGAACATCAGCAGCAAGGGGCCGGCGGCCGGGGCGTCATGCGACTGCTTGACGGCCCATGACCACTGGACGGCGGCAACCAGGAACGCCGCCGCGGTCAGTACGCCGCCGTTTTCGAGTTGTTCGGCGGCGATGGCCATAAGAATCCCTAGAAACAGCGCAATCGTTAGAAAAAACAGACCCGGGACGTAGGGATCGTTGGCCCGCAAGAAAAATCCCGCCAACAGCGCTGCCGGAGCGAGCGCGCCCGCCCGCAGGAGCGCCTTTTGCCGGGGCCGGTCGGCCGTCAGGCTTCCGGGCAAGAGCAGAGCGGCGCAATATACCAGGCCGAGAATGTAGAGCCAACTCCGCGACGGCTCGCCGTCGAGCGGCGGGCGCGCGATGGCGGTTGCAAACCCCGCGCCGACAGCCAACGCCGCCGCCCAGGCGCCGCGGACGCGACCCCGCAAATAGTCCTGTCGGATCGCCAACAGTCCCAGGACGGTCAGCGCGGTCAGCCACGCTGCAAACGCCGGCGGCATACTGAAGCTTTGCGTGGGGATCAGCAGCAGAATCAGCCCGCCGGCGCTGCACAACGCCGGAATTCCGAGTGAACGCTCCTCCGCGCCGCCGCCGCGCCGGAACCACTCCCAAGGCCCGTGGAAAACGGCGGCCAGAAGGATCGCCGCAAGGGCGAATTCCCATGAGCGCGCGGAGTCGAACGTTGCTTGGTTCGTCCAGGCGATCATGATGCCGACATCGGCTGCGGCGGCCAGGAACGGGAGGATTTCCATGCCGGGTTCGCGCCCCAGCCGGACGCTTGCCAGCGACAGCAGCGCGAGCAGCGCCGCGAGCGGGAAAAGGTGAGGGCTGAGCTCGGCCGAGGAGGCGAAGTACGCCGTCAGGCCGAGCGGCGTGGCGATGCCGGCGACGCCGGTGAATTTTTCGAGCGCGCCCGTCTCGCGGCGCGATTGGCGCAAGACCGTCAGGAAGTAGAAAGCGGCGAATACGCCCAGAATGGTCAGGCCCAGCCCGCTCTGTCCGGCGCCCATGCGACCCAGAATCCAGACGGTCTGATAAAAGACGGTGGCCGCCATCGCTAATGCCGAGAGCAGCGGCCAATCGCGCGCGCGGGCCGCCGCGTACAGGCCGATGTTGAGTATGAGCAGATAAGCAAAAAGCGTTATCGGGCGGTCTTGTCCGGTGGAGAGCAGAAGCGGCGTCAGAAAGCCTCCGATCAACCCCAGGAGCGCGGTGCTCAGGGCGCGCCGCCGCCAGGAAAGGTAGCCGCAAAGCAGGGTGATTAGCGCCATCAGGACGAACGAAACGCTGTCGCCGATCAGTCCGTAGAGCACGTGCGCCGCCCAGGCTGCCGCGTAGAGAACGACGATGCCTCCGCCGGCCATCGCGTCGGCCTGCCGCGAGTAGTTCTTTTTGCGCAGCCACTCCGAGCCGGCGACCGAGGCGGCCCCGAGGAGCGAGCTCAGCGCGACGCGAATTTCGGGAGAGAGCAAGCCCCTCTCGATCGAATACTGCAAGAAAAGTATGCCCGCCAAACCGAGCACGCAGGCGCCGAGGACCGCGGCGCCGCGCACGCCGACCCATTGCTCCCAGTCGATGCGCTTGAGCTTGCCCCGCGGCCGGGGGACGGCAGACGCCGGCGGCGGGAGAGCGTCCGGCGCTCGGGCCGCGACCGGCGGTTCTGCGGCGGCCGGCGGAGTTTCCGGGACGGGTTCCGCCGCCGGCGGCGTTTCATGCTCCGGCGGCGGGGCGGCCGCGTCTTCCAAGGCCGAGATTCGCCGCAAGAACGCTTTGCGGACCGCTTGAATTTCCTCCCGGACGCCGGCGAGCTCGAGTTTGAGCCCCCGGTTCTCCGCTTCCACTGAGCGCAGCCGCAGCCATAAAACGACGGCGACGACTACGCTTATGAAAATTCCCAACACAAATAGGCTGCCGGGCATTATCTTATCAGTCCGCGGCAAAAGCCGCGCCGCCGCCCGCCCGATACAATAAAGCCGGCCGCGGAGAAGGAGGTTTTCGTATGCAGCGACGGGCATTCATCGGTCATGCCGGACTCGGGGCGGCTGCGGTTTCGGCCATGCCCCAGGCGCCCGCGCCCATGGGCGACAAGCCGGCGATCAAGATTACCGACATCAAGACTTTTCTGGTCGGCACCACGCGGGCCGGCGAGGGCGGATCGGGGACCGGCAATATCCCGCGGGGGCGCAACTGGGTTTACGTGAAAGTCGAAACCGACCAGGGAATCGCGGGCATAGGCGAAGCCTACTCCGTCGGGCCGGACGAAGCGACCGTCAAGGTTATCGAAGACTACAAGCTCTGGCTCGTTGGGCAGGATCCGCGCAATATCCAGTTTCTATGGGATTTGATGTACAACACGACGCGCTTTCCGGGCGGGTCGGTCGTCAATGCGGCGATCAGCGGCATCGAGCACGCGCTGTGGGATATCGCCGGCAAGGCGGCGGGGCTGCCTGCGTGGGCGCTGCTCGGCGGGCGCGTTCGCAACAAGGTGCGCGCCTACCAGAGCATCGGCGGCTCGTCGCCCGAAGAGGCGGCGGAGAATGCGCGAAGGTTGATCGCCGACCACGGTTACACCGCGGTCAAGATGTCGCCGCACAACCCCGGCGACAACCGCATGCCCTACAACCGCGTCACGCGCATTGCCGGCGACCGCGTCAAGGCCGTTCGCGATGCGGTCGGGCCGGACGTGGACATCGCTGTCGACATCCACGCCCGCTATTTCGAAGTGCAGCGCGCGGTCCGCGTCGCCAAGGAGATCGAACCCTACTATCCGTTTTGGCTGGAAGAGCCGATTCGCCCGGAAAACCCCGAGGCGATGAAGAAGCTCGCCGACCACGTGGATATCCCCTTGGCCAGCGGCGAGTGCAATTTCACGAAATACGAGTTTCGCGACATCGTCAATCTGCAGGCCGTGGACATTGTCCAGCCGGATATCTGCGTTTGCGGCGGCATGCTCGAGATGAAGAAGATCGCGGCGATGGCCGAGGCGCAGTACATGATGGTTGCGCCGCACAACCCGATGAGTCCGCTGGCGACGGCCGTCAACGTTCACTTTGCCGCTTCGACTCCGAACTTCCTGGTGCTCGAGTACCGGGCGCCCGTTGAGGGGGCGCATAAAGACGTGCTGCAAGAGCCGCTGATGGTGCGCGAAGGGTATCTGGACATTCCCACCAAGCCCGGATGGGGGGTGGAGCTCAACGAGGAGGCGTTCCGCTATTACCCGCCGCGCCCGTGGAAGCGTTCGACGGGTTACCGCGAAGACGGTTCCGTGGCGTTCATTTGAGCGGCGGAACCCGCTAAACTGAGTGCATCCGCTTGCTGCAGAAAATTCGGACGCTCGATGCCGCCGGCGCGCTTGCGCTCGTGCTCGCCGAGTTGGACGCCGACACGGGCACGGTCCACAAGCTCGCCGCCGACGGAGCGCTGCATCTCGAAGCCCACGCCGGCGGCATTCCCGACGGCCTATTGCCCGTGATTCGGCGCATCCCCGTGGGTAAGGGCATCGCCGGCCTCGCCGTCGAGCGCCGCGAACCGGTCGACATGTGCAACCTGCAAACCGATGCGAGCGGCGACGCCAGGCCGGGCGCCAAGG
The DNA here is from genome assembly GCA_958295955.1 of uncultured Bryobacterales bacterium. GTDB lineage: Bacteria > Acidobacteriota > Terriglobia > Bryobacterales > UBA6623 > CATQHP01. The sequence goes on from OY282420.1 coordinate 2,218,538, forward strand.
CGACGGGCGCGAAAGGCTCGATCTGCGTGCCGCTGATGAAGGACGGCAAGGCCGTGGGCGCTCTGGGCGTGGCCACGGCGCGCGAGCGGCAGTTCAGCGGCGAAGAAACGGCGCTGCTCATGGAAGTCGGCGCGGCGCTGGCCGATACGTTGTAGGATTCGGCGGCAACCATGACCGGTCTCGTCCATCTCGATCCTGCGGCCATTCCCGCCAATCCGTTGATCCGGCTCAACCCGGCGGATAACGTGGCGGTGGCGCGGGTATCGCTTCCGGCCAATGCGCAGGTTGCGTTCGAAGGGGCTTCGATCAGGATTTCCCGGGCCGTCGCCGCGGGCCATAAGGTAGCCGTTGCCGAGATTCCCGCAGGCGGCGTGGTTTTCAAGTACGGCGAAGATATCGGCCGCGCCGGCGCCGCGCTTGCGCCGGGAGACTGGGTTCACACGCACAACTTGCTGTTCGACGTGGGCGAGCGTAAATACGAGTTCGCGACGGCGCTGACCGATTTGCCGCAAACCCCGGTCCACCCCAGGAGCGTGTTCCTCGGCTACCCCCGCGCGGACGGCCGCGCCGGCACGCGGAACTACGTGGCGATTGTCGGCGCCAGCAACTGCTCCGCCTACGCGACGCAGAAAATCGAGGACGCGTTCCAGCACGAATCGTTCGACGGTTCCGGCATCGACGGCGTCATCGCCCTGCCCCACGAAGACGGCTGCGGCAAAGCCGAAGGGGCGGACGCGCAACTGCTGAGGCGCACGCTCGACGGCTTGGCCGACCATCCCAACGTCGCGGCCGCGGTCGTTGTCGGTCTGGGCTGCGAGGTCAACCAGATCGGCTACTACACGCGGCCCGAAGCGGGGGGCGCCCCGCGCCGCGGCTTCACCTTGCAAGAGAGCGGCGGAACGCGCAGAGTCGTCGCCGACAGCGTCAAGGCCGTTTGGGAGTTGATCGACGAGGCGGGCAAGACGGCGCGCGCGCCCTGCCCGGCGTCGAAGCTGACCGTCTCGCTCGAATGCGGCGGCTCGGACGGTTTTTCGGGAATTACCGCCAACCCCGGCGTCGGCTATTGCTCCGACCTCATCGTCAAGCAGGGCGGGACGGCCTGTCTGGGGGAAACGACGGAGATCTGGGGCGCCGAGCATCTGCTGACGCGCCGCGCGGTCAACCGGCAGGTCGGCCGGCGGCTGCTCGACATGCTCGACTGGTATTTCGATTACGTGGGCCGTTTCAGAGACGCGCCGACGTTCAACAGCAATCCGTCGCCGGGCAACCGCGCCGGGGGCATTTCGAACATCGCCGAAAAATCGTTGGGCGCCGTGGCTAAGGGCGGCGCTTCCAACCTGACCGCGGTTTACGACTACGCCGAGCGCATCGCGGAACCGGGCTTCGTGTTCATGAACAGCCCCGGCTACGATCCGCCTTCGGTGGCGGGCATGGTGGCGGGCGGCTGCAACGTCTGCCTGTTCACCACGGGCCGGGGCAGTTGTTTCGGTTTTCCGACCGCGCCGGTAATCAAGGTCGCCTCCAACACGCCGATGGCCTCGTACATGAACGAAGACATGGACATCAACGCGGGCACGGTGGCCGACGGCGAGGAGGATATCCCGTCTCTGGGCAAGCGCATGTACGAGTTCGTTCTCGATGTAGCTTCAGGCAAAAAAACCCACAGCGAGCGCCTGGGCCACCGCGAGTTCGTAACCTGGCGCATCGGCCCCACGCTGTGAGGCTTGGCCTCAAAGCCGCGCATTCGGAACCGAATCAGATCAGATTCCAGGCTGTTTCGTCATGGAGACGGTCGATCGGTTCGGAAAGGATATCCGCGTTGGGTATACTAAAAGAGGAGGGAGCAATGGCAAGACAGAGCAACCGCGATACTTACAAGTACCAATTCAAAGTTGGCAACAGGATTGTTCATGGTGGCATCACCAACGACCTTGACCGGCGTGAGGACGAGCACAAACAGAAGTGGCCGGACGGACACATCAAGAAAGTCGGTCGCCGTACGACCGAGGACGCTGCTCGAGCTTGGGAAAAGGAGAAAGGCTATTCCTGATCGAGATCGCCTCCATTGATTGACTTGTCGGGATCTGCGGCCGAGTCGGCACTTGAACTGCCCATTCGCCAGCCCCATGTAACCACAGCCACAATGGCCGGAGTTTTGACTTGGGAAGAAGTGCGGTGGTCCTGGTTTGTTGGACAGCCTCACCTTTAACTCCCCCGAAAACCTGTGTCTCTTCATCATCTCGTATTCCTCCGTCAGATGCGGACTACACAGGGAAAGAAATTCGCTCCCCGATCAACCGATTAAGCCCGAGCCGGCTTTCGACTTACTCCATGGCGACTCCCAGTGCCCATAGCTTGCCCCCGTTCCTACCTTCACCCTCTACGGACTTGTCTTGTATTGCGAAAGCGCGGAATCGCCCCCATTGTGGCAGACGCGCTATGATGAAGCTTGGAGGATGGCGTCCGATGATTCAATTGACTGAGACCGCCGTATCGAAAGTACACGAGATTCTGACTCAACAGAATCCGCAGCCGGAAGGTCTGCGCCTGTCGGTGGTGGGCGGCGGCTGTTCGGGTTTCCAATACTCGATGGCCTTTGAGAACAACCGCTTGCCGCTGGACAAGGTGTACGACTACGCGGGGCTGAAAGTCTTTGTCGATCAGGCCAGCCTGCTCTATCTGGACAATTGCCGCGTGGACTACGTGGAGACGATGGAGGGCGCGGGCTTCAAGTTCGAAAACCCGAACGTGACCTCCACCTGCGGCTGCGGCAGTTCGTTCAGCGCGTAGCTTTGCGGAATTTTCCCGGCCTGCCCGGCGGGGCCGTTTTCTTTTTGCAGCGGCGCAGGCAACCCTTGCCGGATATGCGCCCGTCGCAACGCGAGCGGCCGGCTTGCTAATGTGTATTTGCATTGAGTCGCAGGCAAGATGAACCCGGTGGGTTCGACAGCGTCGAGACGTGGCCGGATACGGGTAACCCCGAACGCCGGAGAGTCGAGTTCCTCAAATGGAAGGAAGCGGCGCGAAGACTCGACAGGGGCGAAGACAGGGACTTCGCCGAGACGCTCTCCGAATCGGCCGGCGGCAGGGCCATGCTTGCCTGCGTGTTCGGCGCGAGTCCGTTCCTCAGCAATTGCCTGATCCGCGATCCCGGCTTCTTGCGCCGGCTTTGGCTGGAAGGCCCGGACCGCTGCATGCAGGAAATTTACGCCGGGGTCGAGGCGCTGCCGGCGGATGCGGACAAAGAAACCGCCGGCAGGATCTTGCGCGAAGCGCGCCGGCGGACGGCGGTCGCCGTCGCGCTCGCGGACATCGCCGGGCTCTGGGAACTCGAGGCGGTCACCGGCGCATTGTCCCGTCTCGCCGACGCGGCCTGCTCGGCCGCCTTCCGCGTGCTGCTGACTCGGCTTGCCGACCGGGGCGCCTTCTCCCCCGCGGACCCCAAAAATCCGGAGGAAGGTTCGGGGTTGATTGCCCTCGGTCTTGGCAAGCTCGGCGGCCGGGAGCTCAATTATTCCTCGGACATCGACCTCGTGCTCCTTTACGACTCGGACCGCGTCCCGGCGCAGAAGCCTTACGAGATGCAATCCCACTTCCTGCGCCTCGCCCGCTCATTCATCGCGCTCCTTTCCGAGCCCACCGTGCAGGGCATGGCGTTTCGAGTCGACCTGCGGCTCCGCCCGGACCCGCTCTCGACGCCGCTCGTGATCTCGACGAATTTCGCCGAGCGCTACTACCAAGAGCGAGGACAAACCTGGGAGCGCGTAGCGTTGATCAAAGCGCGTCCGATTGCCGGCGACCTGCGCGCGGCAGAGAGGTTTCTCAAGCGGATCTCGTCGTTCGTCTGGAGGCGCGTCCTGGACTTCGCGGCGATGCGCGACCTGCACGACATCAAGAGGCGCATCGACGCGCAACACGGCAGCGGAGCCATTGGCGCTCGGGGGCATAACCTCAAGCTCGGGCGCGGCGGCATCCGCGAGATCGAGTTCTTCGTTCAGATTCACCAGTTGATCTGGGGCGGTAAAAACCGCCGACTGCGAAAGATCCCCACCTGCGATTCGCTGCGCGCGCTCACGGCGGCGGGCCATGTCCCCTCCGAAACGACCGAAAGCCTCATTGCCGCCTACCGATTTCTGCGGCGCGCCGAGCATCGCGTGCAGATGGTCGCGGACAAGCAGACGCATTCGCTGCCGAAGGATGCGGCGGAGTACGAGACGCTCGCGCGGTTTCTGGGATACCGGGACGGGCGGACTTTCAGCGGCGATCTCATCGGCTGTCTCCAACAGGTGGAGCTCCAGTACGAATCGTTTTTCGAATTCCCGTTTCCGGTCAAGACCGCCACCGCGAGCGCATCCCCGGATTTCGCTGAAGAAGGCCATTTGCGCCGCATGGGTTTCGGCAACCCGGGCGCCGCCGCGCGGGTCGTCGAGAAGTGGCGGGACGGGCGTTGCCCCGCTGCGCGCGCGCCGCGCTCCCGCGAGCTTCTGCAGGCGCTTGCGTCGCCGCTGGTGATCGCCATGAGCGGAACGACCGACCCTGACTTGGCCATCGAGCGGTTCGACCGCCTGCTCGACAACCTGCCGGACGGCCTCCAAATCTTCTCGCTCTTCCAGGCCAACCTCCACGCGATGGAGAGCGCAGCCGAGATCATGGTCTCGGCGCCGGCGGTCAACGACTTGCTCGCGGCGCGCCCGACGCTCCTCGAAACGCTCGTCGACCCGGGAACGGATGCGGTGGCGCCGGCGCCGGATCTCGCCGCGCACCTGGAACCGGCGGACGGGTATGAAGACTTCCTCGACCGGCTCGAAGAATGGGTGGACGGGGCCCGCTTTCGAGTTTGCGTCCGACTTCTTTTCCACAGCCTCGACCCATTGGATGCGCCGCGCCTATTGAGCGGCATCGCGGATTGCGCCCTCGCGGCGCTGCACGAGCGAGCCGAGACGGAGTTCGCGGCGCGCTTCGGCCGTATCGAGGGGGCGGCTACGGCGCTCGTTGCCGCCGGCAGCCTCGCAAGCCGGGCGATGACTCTCGCCTCCGAGTTGGAACTCCTGTTTCTCTACGACGCGCCCGAAGATGCCGAGTCCGACGGCCCGGAGAAACTCCCGGCGCCGATCTATTTCGACCGCTTCCTGACCTGCATGCTGTCCGCTCTCGGCAGCCGGCGTGGACTCAGCGATAGCTATAAGGTTGCGCTGCTGTTCCCCCGGGACGGAAACGCCGGGCCCTGTGCAGTCGGTCTTGCTGCGTTCGAGCGCCTTCTCTACGCAAGCGCCGGGCCTCGCGAACGCAGGGCCTCGGCCCGGGCGCGGGCGGTGGTTTGCAGCGGCGCCGGCGCCGCGCGCCTGCAAGAGAGCGTCCGCGGCGTCTCGTTGGAGTCTCTCGCCCCGCAACAACTCCGCCGCGACCTTGCCGCAGCGGGCGCGCGGATCGCGGAAACGCCGGCGTGCTGCCGCGGAGGTCTCGACGCCATCGAGGCTCTCACCCAATACCTGCTGCTCTGCGAGGCCCCGGGCGTTCCGGCGGGCGGGACAAACGGAGAGGCGATTGCAGCGCTGGCGAACAGGGGCGCACTATCCGGCGAGGACGCCAAGCGGCTTCTCGACGCGTGGCAGCTCTGGACGCGGATCCGCGCGCTTCAAGACCTGATCGGCGAGAACACAAGAAACCAAGACGCGCCGGCGAGGCTGAGACCGCTCTTGCAAAGCGCCGCCGCCGTGGATTCGTTCCAGGCTTTCGAGCCGCGCATGGAGGCCGCGGCCGCCGCCGTCCAAGAGATCTGCGCCCGCGTTCTGCGCAGGCCGCTGCCGGAACCGCACGACTAAAGCCTGCCGCAAAATCGTATTCCGCGGGACTCAATCCATGAAGCGGGAAGCGGATGTGCTGAAAATAGAAAGAGGCGTTCGTATAGCCCGCCAAGGTCATGATGCGGACTTGCAATTTCGAGACGGCTTCTCGCCGCCTCCGGTGCGGCTGTCTTGACCGTAAGAAAGCCCCGGCGGCGCTTTTTCTCGCCGCGGCGCTGCCCGCCCTCCCTGCGTTCGCGCAGCCGGGTCCCGGACGGCAGGCCGACGGCAGTTCGATCCTGCCCACTGGGCAGCGCATTACGCCGTCCGGCACGCAAGTGGCGCTGCGCAGCCTGCCGATGTCGTTGGAGGTCTCCCGCGACGGCAGGCATCTGCTCGTGCTCGAGGCCGGCTACGAGCCCCCCTCGGTTAGCGTGATCGACCTCGCCGCCCGCCGGCTTGTCCAGCGCCTTGAATTGCCCGACGCTTGGCTCGGACTGACGCTCAACCGCCGCGGCGACAAAGTGTATGTCGGCGGCGGCGCGCGGGGCAGCGTTTTCGAGCTCTCGTTCGTCGAGGGGCGCCTGCAACGGGAACGCGAGTTCCCCCTCCTGCCCGGCGATGCCGGCGGCAGGCCGACCCTGATCGGCGACGTTCGCTTCGACCCCGACGATCGACTGCTCTACGCCGCCGACGTGCCGGCCGGCGTCGTCGCCGTAATCAATACGCAATCCGGCCTCGTGCTCGGCGATTTCAAGACCGGCGCCGCGCCGTACCGCATGCGCCTCGCGCCCGACGGCAAGCATCTGCTGATCAGCCACTGGGCGGAAGCCTCGGTCGGCTTGTACCGCCTCGCGGACCGCCGGCTGGTCGAGCGCATCCCCGTCGGCGAGCGCCCGACGGACCTGATCGTCGCGCCGGGCGCGGTCGAAGTGCTCGATCCGCAAGCCCCCGACGACGAAGCGCGCAGCTATCCCGCCCGGTTGCTCGTTGCCTGCGCCTATACGGACAGCGTCTGGTCGCTGGGCATCACCGCCGAAAACCGGTTCGAGCTGATCCAGGTCGTGCCGGTCGCTCCGGGTCCGGCGTCGCCGGTCGGGTCGCTCCCGACGGCGCTCGGCCTGGGGGCGAACGGCGAGCTGTATATCGTGAACTCGGGCAACAACAGCATCGTTGCCGCCGATCTCTCCGCGGCGTTGATCGCAGTGGTCGGCGCCTTGCCGACAGGTTGGTTTCCGACCGCCGCGGCGGGATTGCCCGACGGCGGAGTCGCCTACTTGAGCGGCAAGGGCGATACTGAAAACGGCGGACTCGCCGGCATTCTGCCCGCGCTCAACTCCGAGCAGATCGGCTACCTGACGGCCGCGGCCGTGCGCAATCTGCCCGCGGCGGCGGAGGCGCTTCCCGCCGTCCCCGGCGCGGTCAAGCACGTTGTGCTGATCTTTACCGACGCGCGCGGCGCGGCATGGCGGCGCATCCGCGAGCGGTTTACCTACTTGGCGGGATTCGCCGCCGCGGGCCGCGACGAATGGGCGCAACTGGCTTGGCTGAGCAGCGCGCACGAAACGGATTTCTTCGTCAAGCTCGGCCCGGCCGCAGCGGCGCGGCGCTTGCCCTTCGAGCAGCTCGGCGCGATTCCGCGGGCGGCCGCCCCCGCGGCGGGCACGCTGTGGTCGAACGCCGCAGACGCCGGGCTTTCGACGGCGGTTTACGGTCTTTCCGGCGGGCGCAGCGTCGAGGAACTATTGGCCGCGGCCGCCGAGCGCCCGCCGACCCTTACCGTCGTTCGCCTGCGCGGCCCGGCCGCCGAGCAGGACCGCCGGCTCGGCGCGCTGCTCGAAGCTTTCGAACGCACGGCGGCGTTCGCCGAAACGGCCGTCTTCGCGGTTCCCCTCGCGCCGCGCCTCAAGGGCGCCGTTGTCGCCGGCGGCCCGGCCCGCCGCGGGGCAACGATCGAAAAGTTCGTCTCGACGCCGTCGCTGGTGCGCAGCGTCGAGTGGCTGCTCGGACTCAATCCGTTGACCCAGTTCGACAGCGCGGCGCCGATTGTACGCGGGCTGTTTCCAACCGGGGCCGAGTCCGCGCCGTAGAGGCGCTGCGGCGCCCGCGGGCAGCCGCAGCGAGCAGTGAACACGTTTCAATCGGACGTTCCGTCGTCCCAGAGATACGCCGTGCCTGCTCCGTCGTCCCCTTGCCAGCCGTAGAACAGCAAGCGGCCGCGCGCAATGCCGCCGCCGGCGGTTCCGACGAACTGCATGTTCTGATAGCGGCGCTTGCGGACGGGCGTAAGATCGCGCCCCCGCCGCCACGTCGCGCCGCCGTCCGACGACAGCCACTCTTCGACGGCCCCGCCCCAGCCGTAGGCGCTGCGCGTGCTGCCCGGAGCGATACTCTCCCCCTCGCCGGTAATCAGGAATGCGTGGAAAACGCCGTCGCCGCCGCGGTCGAGATGACTCGAATTGAAAGGATGCGGCGCCGCCGCGATCGGCGTCTTCACCCAGCGGCCGGCGTCGCGGCGCACGAAATAAAACTTGCCCTTGTAAGGCGTATCGCCCGAGATGGGCAGGGTGAAGTAGGGGTTGTCGTCCTCGTCGAGATAAATCGACGGGCCGACGGCTGCGACGCGTTCCTGCGTGTCCCAGACGAGGCAATCGCGGTCGGCAACGCCTTTGTTCACGGGAGCTTGCAATTCCTTGCCGTCGATGTTGAAGACGCGCCCGGTTGGCAGATCGACCTGCAGATAGTAGAGATTGTGCCGCCGGCGGTGATCGTGCAGGACTCTCCCGTAACGGGCGTTGGGGTGCTCTTCTTCCATCTTCCAGATGAAAGCCACGTGAAGCGTCCTGCCGTCGCGGCTGACGCGGCTCGTGTTGTACGAACCCGCGTGCGCGGCCATGAATCCGTCTTGCGGATGCGCGTTCATGTCGATCAGCGCCGCCGGAGGACCGCTCCAACTTTCGCCGCCGCGCTCGCCGATGCGGTACTTCCACGACCCGAGATGCCCCCAGTGGCGGAAGTAGATCAGCGTTTTCCCGTCGTATATCCGGTGCGCCTTGGGGTAGGAAAGGTTCTCGAAGATGCGCGGGCCGAGCGTCCATTCGGTAAGGCGGCCGGGCTTCTTGGCGATGAGGTGCATGCCGGGCGTGCTGTGGCAGCCGAAGAGCGTGTGCAGGCGGCCGCGGCCGTCAACCCATACGATCGGAGCAAAGTGATGGTCGCGGCGGTATTTATCCGTATCCGCTTGGTCCAAGCGGCCCGTCAAGAGCATGTGGGGGTCGGAAAGCTGCTTTGAGGCGTTGTCGTAGGAGCGGATGTAGGGCAGGCCCTCGGCGCCGCGCCAAACCATGTACGTCGCGCCGTCGTGCTCGACCGCCTGCGGGTACATGCGGTTGTCGTAGAGCATCTTGAGCCCGCCGTTGGCGGCAAAGGGTATCGGCTGCGCGAAACCGGCGCAGGCGAGTGCGCTCAACAACGCGGCGCTCTTGCAGATGTTTCCCTTCATGCGCTTTGCCTCCCCGCCGGCCGGCGCAAGGTTGCGGCGAGTGGCAGGCTCGGGGCGTATTTTAGCGAATCAGCATCTTGCGCACGGCGACGAGCACGCGGTACTTGAACTTCAAGTATGCAAGTTGAATGCGCAAACCGTACGACGTACACAGAAGAACAAAGTACTCGCACAGGATGTCGATGAGAAGCCGGAATCTTTCCAGGGAAAAATATGCCGTAATGAACATGAAAAAAGCCGTGGCGAAAAGCAGCATAAAAAAGTATTCGGGGGCCATTGCCTTTCTCCGTTCCTTGCGCCGCCGGCGATTTCGAGCGGACGCTGCCCGCATCCCACCCGGCGCGCCGCCGCCGCCGTTCGCGCCGCCGCTACTGCAATTGTAGGCGAGTCGCCGGCGGGCGTCGGGACAAGCCCGCCGGCGTTTCCGCGCGCTACAATCGTGCTCGTCGCCCCCCGCGCGCCGCCGTAGGCGCCGAAGGAGAGGTTTTGCGCGAACGCCCTGCAGGAAAAATCGAGCAATCCTGGCGGCGAAGCCCATCGCGCCGCGCCGCCCTCGGCAGCCTGGCCGGCTTTCTGCTCGGCAGCCCCGATCTTTTTGCCCAGCAGGACCCGTTCCGCGATCACAGCCGCGTGCCCGGCCTCGATGAACTGCTGACCGCCTTCGATTTCGAAGAGGTCGCCTACGCCAAGCTGCCGCGCGCGGCGTACAACTACACGGCGCACGGGGGGGCCGGAGAATTTACGGTTCGCCGCAACCGCGAGGCTTTCCAGTGGGCCGCTATCAGGCCGAAGTCTTCGGCAAAGGCCGCGGTCGTCGACGCCTCGACCGAAGTCCTGGGGACCAAGATGCAGTTTCCGATCATGGCGGCGCCTTCGGCGGCGCACGTCGCGCTGCATCCTTCGAAGGAGTTGGGCTCCTACAGCGGCTGCACGGCGGCCGCCGGAACCCCGATGATCGTCAGTTACGCTACGAGCACGCCGTTCGAAGAAATCGCCGCGGCCGGGGGCGGCCCGCTCTGGTATCAGCTTTACCCGCGCGAGAAGCTCGAGGACAACCGCCCGCGTCTGGAGCGGGCGCAAGCCGCCGGCTGCAAAGCCGTCGTCGTCACCATCGACCAACAGGCCGCTTACTACGACCGTTCGGCGCATGACCGGAACCTGTCGAGCCGCAGGCGGCGCCCGAGCGTCCGCCCCGGCGTGAAGCCGCAGAACCCCTACCGTTTCACCTCGACGCGGCTCTGGTACGAATGGAAGCTCTTTGACGGCCTGCGGCCGATGGTGCGGACGCCGCTGTTGGCGAAGGGCATTCTGACGCCCGAAGACGCGCTGCTGTGCATCGAGCACGGACTCGACGGCATCGTCGTCTCCAACCACGGCGGCCGCGGTCTCGATTACTCGCCGTCGTCGCTCGAGGTCTTGCCCGAAATCGTCGATGCCGTCGGCGGACGCATACCGGTGTTGATCGACAGCGGATTCCGGCGCGGCGGCGACGTCCTCAAAGCGCTGGCTCTGGGCGCGAAGGCGGTTTGTCTGGGAAGAGTTCCGCGCTGGGGCCTGGCGTCTTTCGGCGCGGCCGGGGTTCAGCGGGCGCTCGAAATCGTGCAGGCCGAATTGGTTCTGGCCATGAAGCAGGCCGGCTGCCCGACGTTGGCGGCGGCCGACCGCAGCTTGGTGAGGCTCGATCTGCCATGAACGGCGGCGCGCTCACCCGGCGCGAGGCCGTCGCGCGGTTCGCCGCGCTGCCGGCTTTCTCTTCTCTGCTGCGGGCGCAGCGCGCTCCGCAGTTGCGCGGCGAGCCGCCGGGCCGCATCGCTCCCCTGGACGAGCTCGTCAATACGCACGAGTTCGAGCCGTCGGCGCGACGCAAGCTGGCAAGCGCCGTTTACGAGACGGTCGCGGAAACGGCGCGCGACGGGTTCGACCGCATCACGTTCCGCCCGCGCATGATGGTCAACACGCTGGCGCTCGACCTGACCACGGAACTGTTTGGCCGCTCGATGTTCGCCCCGATTCTGGTTGGACCGATCGCACGCCAGAAGCAATTCCACGCGGACGGAGAAGCGGCCATGGCCGCCGGCGCGGCCGGGGCCAAGGCGGTCATGGCGCTCGCCGACCGCTCGGATGTGCCGGTCGAACGCATCGCCGAACGGGCCGCAGCCGGGTTTTGGGGCCAGGTCTATATGTCGGGAGACGGCGCCGCGGCTCTCGCCCGCGTGCGCAGGATGACTGCGGCGGGCTGCTCCGCCGTCGTGGTCACCGTAAACCCCGGCCCGGGAACCGGGAGGCGGCTGAACTGGGGCTTCTTCAAGCGCGTCCGCGATGCCGTTTCGGCGCCGTTGATCCTGAAGGGCGTCATGGATGCGGAACTCGCGCACGCCGCGGTCGAAAGGGGCGCCGACGGCATTGTCGTGTCCAATCACGGCGGCCGGTCGGGCGCTGCCGCCGCGCAGCCGATCGGCGTCCTGCCGGCGATCGCGGGCGCGCTTGCAGGCCGAGCGCCCATTCTCATCGACGGAGGCTTCCGGCGGGGCGGCGACGTGTTGAAAGCGCTGGCCTTGGGCGCAAGCGCCGTCCTCGTCTGCCGTCCCGCCGTCTGGGGCCTCGCCGCCTACGGCGCCGCCGGGGCGCGCACCGCGATTGAGCTGATGCAGACCGAGCTCGCCCGCGATATGGCCATGTGCGGCGCCGTCAACATCGCCGCCATCCGACCGGAACACGTGCGCATCCACCGGCGCGCGCCCGGTGAATAGTGGATGGCGGATAGCAAGACCGCTGTGCGCAGCGGGATAAAATACTTCCAGGGAGGGCAAGTTTCGTGTTGCACCGCTCGCTGCCGTTTGCGGCGCTGATCTTCGCGGCCGGTCTTCAGGCCGAAAGCTGGCTGCGTTTCCGCGGCCCGAACGGAACGGGGGTCGCGCAGCGCAAAACCGTCGAGAAACCGTCTCTCGAAGACAATCTGTTGTGGAAAACGCCCCTGCCTCCCGGCCATTCCTCGCCCATCGTCGCGGCGGACAAGATTTACCTGACGGCCGTGGAGCAGGAACGGCTCTACACCCTCGCGCTCGACCGCGAGACCGGCCGCATCCTCTGGCGCCGCGAGGCGCCGCGCCCGCGCCGCTCCACGATGCACGAGCAAAACAGCCCCGCCTCCGGCACGCCCGCCGGCGACGGCGAAAACGTGTATGTCTTCTTCGGCGATTACGGCCTGCTTGCGTACGGCCCCGACGGCGGCGAGCGGTGGCGTGTCCCGCTTGGGCCGTTTGTGAACATCCGCGGCATGGCGGCCTCGCCGATCGTAGTCGGCGACAAGCTGATCGTTACGCTCGACGACGACAGCGGACACTCGGCCCTGCTCGCCCTCGACAGCGCATCGGGACGCGAAATCTGGCGCGCCGACCGCGCGGAGTTCCGCAAGTCTTTCTCGATTCCCGCGGTTTACAGAACCGAGAACGGCCCGGCGCAACTGCTGGTTCCCGGCTCCTTTTCGCTGAGCTCCTACTCACTCGAAACGGGCGCAGAGGTCTGGCGAGCCGGCGGCTTCTGCTGGCAGCCGAAAGCCGTTCCGATGCTCGACGCGGCGCGCGTTTATTTCAATTGCCAGGGCGCCGGGCCGGATGCGAACGCCGGCCAATACCCCGAACACGCGGACGCGATCGAACGGTTCGACGGCAACGGCGACGGCTTGCTCTCCGAAGCCGAGTTTTACGCCCGGCGGAGGTCGAAATTCTTCGAGTACGATTTCAACCGAAACGGACATCTCGAGAAAGACGAATGGGACTTCTTCCGCGCGCGGATGGCGACGCGGCCGGGCGTTTTCGCCGTGCGGCTGGGCGGCAAAGGCGACGTCAGCGCAACGCATGTCGAGTGGGTCGTCGAGCGCCCGATGGGCAACGTCCCTTCGCCGCTGCTCTACGACGGCGTGATCTACTCCATCCGCAACGCCGGCATCCTCTCGAGCATCGACGCCGCAAGCGGAAAGATCGTCAAGCAGGGAAGGCTTCCCGAAGCGATGGGGGCCTACTACGCCTCGCCCGTGGCGGCCGGCGGCAGGATCTACTTCCTCGATCTGGACGGCGCGCTGACCGTCGTCCGCGTCGGAGCGCAGTGGGAGGTCGTCCATACCTTGCAGCTCAACGAGGGCGCCAAGGCGACGCCGGCGATCGCCGGAGGCCGTTTGTACGTCCGCACGCGCAAGAACCTTTACTGCTTTGGCGAGTAGGGCGCTGCGCGCCGCCTGCTACGCTGATGGACGACCATTGGCATGACCCGTCTTCTTGGCCTTGCGATCGTTTGCGCGTTGCCCGCGGCCGCCGCAGCGGAGCCCGACGCGGCGAGGCTGTTCGCCCGCGAAGTGCGGCCGGCGCTGGCGGCAAAGTGCTTCGCCTGCCACGGGCAAGACCCGGCTCTAACGCTCGGCGGACTCGATCTGACCACGCGCGAGGGGCTGCTGCGCGGAGGAAAGTCGGGCCGCCCCGGCATCGCGCCGGGCGACGCGGCGGCAAGCGCGGTCGTAGAGGCCGTCTCCCGGGACAACCCCAAGCTGCAAATGCCGCCCAAGGAAAACGACCGCCTGACGGAGCGGCAAATTCAGAGCATCCGCCGCTGGATCGACGCGGGCGCCCCCTGGCCCGACGATGAAACTCTCGAACGCTACCGCAACGAGCCGGCCGCGGACGGCGGCGTGCGCGTCGCCACCAGCGGCGGCCTCGCGGACGACTGGACGAACCGCCGCTACAAGCCGGAAGACCTCTGGGCGTTCCAGCCGCTCCGCCGGCCGGTCGCGCCCGCATCCGCCCAAGCGGGCGGCAACCCGATCGACGCTTTTCACCGGGCCAAGCTCGACGCGGCCGGCATTGCGCCCGCCGAGCGGGCCGACAAACTGACGCTGCTGCGCCGCGCAAGCTACGGCTTGACCGGATTGCCGCCCACCCCCGCCGAGGCGCGGGCCTTCCTCGAAGACGATTCGCCGGGCGCCTGGGAAGCGCTGATCGACCGCCTGCTGGCAAGCCCCCATTACGGCGAGCAATGGGGCCGTCACTGGCTCGACGTCGTGCGCTATGCCGACACCGCGGGCAACTCCAACGACTACGAGCGCTCGAACGCCTGGCGTTACCGCGATTACGTGATCCGCTCGTTCAACGACGATAAGCCCTACGACCGCTTCGTCTTCGAGCAGCTTGCCGGAGACGAGCTCGAACCCGGCAATCCGGAAATGCTCGTCGCGACCGGCTTTCTGCGCATGGGCCCCTGGGGCTCGGCGATGCTGCCCAAGAAAATCGCGCGCCAGGCATACCTCGACGACGTGGTTCACAGCGTCGGCCAGACGTTTCTCTCGATGCCGCTGCGTTGCGCCAAGTGCCACGATCACAAATTCGACCCGATCCCCACGCGCGACTATTACCGCTTCTACGCGGCGTTCGCGGCCACGCAGATCGCCGAGCGCCCGGCGGCATTCCTCCCGCGGGAAAACCTGGCGCGGTTCGAGTCCGGCCGGCGGCGCGTTGAGAAGCTCAAAAACTTTGCAACCGAACGCAAGACCGCATTGGACGCCATGCTCGAAGAAGCCGCGCGCCGCTGGTACGCCGAACGCGGCAAGCCCTATGTCCCCGCAGCCGAGCGCAGCAAGCTGCCCGACGCGGAGAAGCCTCCCCGCCACTACGGATTCACGCATGTGGAAGAAGGGCGGCGCAAGGTGCGCGCTCAGGACGAATGGATCTGGACGCGCCGCCTCGAGCGTTACGAGCCTCTCGCGCAGTCGGTTTTCAACGGACCCGACTACATTCCGCCGAACGGACGCAAATTGCGCATGCCGCAGCGGATGGACCCCGAGTGGCGGCCGCAATCGGCGATTTTTGCCGGAGGTTCCGTCCATGCGCCGACCGAGCCGGTGACTCCGGGCGTTCTCAGCGCGGCCGGCTTACCGTCGAACGACGAGCCGGGCGGCGCCTCCTATGCGCTGCCGGCCGGCCTGGACGGGCGCAGGCTGCAGCTCGCGCGCTGGATCGCGGACCCGCGCAACCCGCTGTCCACCCGCTCGATCGTCAACCGGGTGTGGGCCTACCATTTCGGCCGCGGCCTGGCCGCCAACCCCAACAACTTCGGAGCCTCCGGCGCCAAGCCGACCCATCCGCAACTGCTCGATTGGCTGGCGGCCGACTTCGTTGCCCGCGGCTGGTCGATCAAGCGGCTGCACCGCCTGATCATGACCTCCGATCTCTACCGGCAATCGACCGAGCATGCCCGGGCGGAACGCCTGCGCGAGCAAGACCCCGACAACGCGTTGCTGGCCCGATTCGAGCCGCGCCGGCTGGCGGCGGAGGAAATCCGCGACAGCATGTTGGCGGTTTCAGGAGAGTTGAACCGCGAGCTCGGCGGCTTGCCGGCGATGCCGGAAATCAACATGGAAGCCGCCCTGCAGCCGCGCATGATCCAGTTCTCGATCGCCCCGGCGCATCAGCCTTCGCCGACGCCGGAAGAACGCAACCGCCGCTCGATCTATACCTACCGCGTGCGCGGGCAGGCCGACCCCTTCCTGGAAGTCCTGAACCAGCCGAACCCCAACGAATCCTGCGAGCGCCGCGACGCCGCGGCCGTAAGCCCGCAGGCGCTGACGATGATGAACTCCGACGCGGCGACCGACCGCTCGATCGCCTTCGCCCTGCGTCTCGAGCGGGAAGCAGCGGCGCTGCCCGCGCGGATCGCCCGCGCGTTTCTCCTGGCCTACCTGCGCGAGCCCGACGCCGGCGAGTTGCGCGCGATGCTCGATTACGTGCGGGAGATGCAAGCGCATCACCGCGCCCGCGAGCCCGAGCCGGTCCCCTATCCGACCCGCGTGAAGCGCTCTCTGGTCGAGGAATTCAGCGGCAAGCCGTTCGATTACGAGGAATGGCTGCCGGTATTCGAAGACTACCGGCCCGATGTCAAAGCTTGGCGGGTCGGCCCCGGAACGCGGGCGCTGGCCGATCTGTGCCTGCTGCTTTTCAACAGCAACGAGTTCGTGTATGTTTATTGAGGCGCAAGGAATCCGCAGCATGACTACCCGCCGTGAGCTTCTCTACGGACTCGGCGCTTCGCTGGGCGCGCCGGCCTTTACCGCTCTGCTGGCGGACGAAGCGCGGGCCGCGGCCCGCCCCGCTCCGCTCGCGCCGAAAAAGCCGATGCTCGAAGCCAAGGCGAAGGCTTGCATCTTCATCGTCCTCGAAGGCGGCCCCGGGCACATGGACACCTTCGATCCCAAGCCCAAGCTGAACGAGTTTCACCTGACCGAGTCGGTCCGCGACCCGAACCAGGTGCTGGTCGAGGTCAAGCAGAAAACCTATTACGTGGGCAGCCCGTTCGGCTTCCGCAAAACGGGCAAGTCGGGGCTCGAGATGTGCGATCGGTTCATCCACTTGGCCGCTGCGGAGGTCGCCGACGAGCTTTGCATTTACCGCGGCTGCCAGGCCCAATCGGTCAATCATCCCGACGCTCTGTATCACCTCAACACCGGCTCCGTATTGGGCGGCGACCCCGGCGTCGGGTCTTGGGTGACTTACGGCTTGGGGACGTTGAACCGGAACCTGCCGGGCTACGTGGTGATGACGGAGTTGGCCTATCCGCAAGGCGGAGCGGGCAACTGGTCGAACGGCTTCCTGCCGGCGCACTATCAAGGCACGACGTTGCGCGCCTCGGGATCGCCGATTCTCGATCTCGAACCGCCCAAGTGGAAGACGCGCGAACAGCAGCGCCGCGGCCTCGACGCGCTGGCCGAGCTCAACCGCAAGCACGCCGCAAAGCATCCGTCCCACGACGAGCTCGCCGCGCGCATGGAAAACTACGAGTTGGCCTTCCGCATGCAGAGCGAAGTGCCCGATATCATCGATCTCGGCGCCGAATCGGAGAAAACGAAAACGGCCTACGGCCTCGACGAGCAGGAGACGCGGGCCTTCGGGCGGCAATGCCTGCTGGCGCGGCGGCTGGTCGAAAAGGGCGTCCGCTTCGTGCAGATCTTTTCCGGAGGCTGGGACAGCCACGACTTCCTGGAGAGAAACCACTCGGCGCGCATCAAGAGCGTGGACAAGCCGATCGCCGCGCTGATCCGCGACCTCAAGGCGCGCGGCATGCTCGACGAGACGCTGGTCGTCTGCTCGGGAGAGTTCGGCCGCACTCCCGACAACAACCGCCGCGGCGGAGTCAACCCCAACGGCCGCGGACACAACGCCGACGCGATGGTCGTGGTCATGGCCGGCGGCGGAACGCCCGCGGGCGCGGCGGTCGGCGCGACGGACGAAACCGGCAACCGCGCCGTCGAGGTGGTCCACCCGCTGCGGGACCTGCATGTAACCTGGCTGCGCCTGCTCGGCCTCGACGACAACAAGCTGACCTACTTCCACGGCGGCCGCTTCAAGCAACTCTCGCAAGTAGGCGGACAACTCATCCCCGAGCTGATCGCGTAGCCGCTCGGTTTCGTCTCGTCGTTCCGCTGCGGCCGAACGCGCGGCGCGCTCAGCCCCGCCCGAGGAGCCGTTGGTGGTCCTCAAGAATGCAGCGGTCCATGACGACGGTCTTGCCGGCCGCGGCGAGCAGCCGCGCCGCGTTCTCATCGACTACGCCGAGTTGCATCCACACGGTCCCGGCCCGGTTGCGGATTGCAGCGGGAACCAACTCGCCGACGAGTTCCGGGCGCCGAAACACGTTTACGATGTCGTAATCCCCGGGCGCGGCGTCGAGCGACGGGTAGGCGCGCTCGCCGAGCGCCTCTGCGATATGCGGGTTGATCGGAACGATGCGGTAGCCCCGGCTTTGCAGGTAGCGCCCGACCCCGTAGCTGGGGCGCCAGGGCCG
This sequence comes from uncultured Bryobacterales bacterium, assembly GCA_958295955.1. Lineage (GTDB taxonomy): Bacteria > Acidobacteriota > Terriglobia > Bryobacterales > UBA6623 > CATQHP01. The sequence continues at coordinate 2,236,646 of OY282420.1, forward strand.
GTCGGACAGCCCCACCACGGCGATGGTTCGCGCCGAGCGGAGAATCGCGCGCAAGGCGTCGTCGGACGGGTTGGTCATGGCAGCAGCGTCGTCCCCGCGTCCTCGCCGGCCAGAACGCGGGCGAGGATTTCGGGCTCCGCGCCGGAGACGATCGCAACGCGCTCGATGCCGCCGCCGGCAGCGGCCATCGCCGCGCGCAGTTTGGCTTCCATCCCGCCCCGGGCGACGCCGGACGCGATCAACTCTTCCGCCCGGGCGGCGGTCAACGTGGGGATGCGCGCTTGCCGGGCGTCCAGAACGCCGCCGACGTCGGTCAGAAAAATCACGCGGTCGGCGGCGAAGCCGCGGGCGCACGCCGCCGCCATCTGATCGGCGTTGACGTTGAAGATCGCGCCGCCGGCGCCGCCGGCGATGCAGGCCACCGCCGGAAGATAGCCTTGTCCGGTCAGCAACTCCAGCAGCGCGGCGTCCACGCTTTCGACCTTGCCGACGGCGCCCAGCGCGGGGTCCATCTGCACGGCCTGCGCGATGCCGGCGTCGATGCCGGTCAGACCCACGGCCCGCGCGCCGGCCTTTTGCAGCGCGGCGACCAGACGGCGGTTCACCGAACCGGCCAGCACGCGCAGAACCGCATCGAGCGTTTCCGGCGGAGTCACCCGCAGGCCGTTGCGGAACTCGCTTTCGTGATCGAGATTCGCCAGGTAACGGCTCAGCCGCTTGCCGCCGCCGTGAACGACCACGACCCTGTGGCCGCCGTCGAGCAGAGCTTGCAACTGCGCCGCGAGCGCGTCGAGGCTTTTCTCGGACTCCAGCAGAGTCCCGCCGATCTTGACCAGAAGTTTCATGGGCTGCGCATGCGCTTCTCGAACTACAACAGCGCGGTCGTCTCCTCGCAGCCCAACAGCAGGTTCATGTTCTGCACGGCTTGGCCGGCCGCTCCTTTCACCAGGTTGTCGATGGCCGCAACGATCGCCACCCGCCGCGTGTCGGGATCGACGGTCATGCCGATGCCGCAAAAGTTCGTCTGCCGGACTTGCGCCAGATCGGGCAGGCGGCCTGCGGGATACAGTCGCACGAAAGGCTCGTCCCGGTAGTATTTCTCGTACACCGCCGTCAATTCGGCATGCGTCATCGGCCGGGCCGTGCGCACGTAGATCGTTTCCAGAATGCCGCGGTGCAGCGGCAGCAACTGCGCGCTGAAGCTCAATTCCTGCTCCTCGACATCGGAGGTCAGCAGCACTTCCGGCACGTGGCGGTGGAAAAGCACGCCGTAGGCCGAGAAGTTCTCCGTCACCTCGCAAAAGTGCGTCTTGAGCGCAGGCTTGCGCCCCGCGCCGCTGACCCCCGATTTTGCGTCGCAGACCACGCCCGCCGCGCGGTCGAGCGCCGCTTCGACGATCAGCGGGCGCAGCGACAGATTCGCGGCGGTCGGATAGCAGCCGGGGTTGGCGACCAGACGGGCGACCTTCACGACTTGCCGAAAGTACTCCGGCAAGCCGTACACCGCCTCGGTCAAAAGATCCGGGCGCGGGTGCTCGATCTTGTACCAGCGCCGGTAATTGTTGCGCGTGCGCAGCCGAAAAGCGGCGCTGAGGTCGATGCACTTGAGCCCGGCGTCCAGCACCATCGGCGCGCTTTCGAGCGAAACTTCGAGCGAAGTCGCCAGGAAGACCAGCACGGCGCCGGACTCGCGCAAGCCCTCGGGAGTGAAAGGGAAACGGGGCGTCGTCTCGCCGAACGGAAGCTCCGTATCGGCGACGGGCCTGTGCTCCAGCAGCACCGGATCCACGTCCGGGTGCCGCTTCAGGATGCGCAGCAACTCGCGCCCGCTGTAGCCGGTGAACCCGGCAATGCCGACTCGTGAGCGTTTGGCCATCGAACTTCGATCATACAAGCCCGGCGCGGCGCGGACCGGCCATCAGGCCGCCAGCCCGATCCGCCGCATCAAGGCTTCGGCGTCCGGACCGCGCCCCATGAAGGCGCGGAACAATTTTTCAGGGTCTTCGCTGTCGCCCTTCGCCAAAATGTTTTCGCGGAACGCCCGGCCGACTCGGGGATTGAAGATGCCCTCCGCGGCGAAACGGGTAAAGGCGTCGGCGTCCAGCACTTCCGACCACTTGTACGAATAGTAGCCGGCGCCGTAACCGACCGGGCCGGCGAACAAGTGCGTGAATCCGGCGAGCATGGCGTGCTCGGCCAGCAGCGGCGCCGGCGCAAACGCATTCAATATCTCCCACGCATACGCCATGCAATCGCCGTCGCGCTGCGGATCGTACTCCACGTGCAAGGCCAGATCGACCGTGCCGAAACCCAATTGCCTCATTTGGCTGTTGGCTGCGCGGAAATTCTTCGCCCGCCGCATTTTTTGGAACAACTCTTGCGGAATCGTCTCGCCGGTCTCGTAGTGGCGCGCGAACAGGTCGAGCGCCTCCCGCTCCCAACACCAGTTCTCCATGATTTGCGAGGGCAACTCGACCCAGTCCCAGGCCACCCGCGTGCCGGCCAGACTTTTGATCTCGACGCGGCTGAGCAGGTGGTGCAGCAAATGGCCGAACTCGTGAAAGATCGTTTCGACTTCGCGGTGCGTCAGCAAGGCCGGCTTGCCGCCCACCGGCGGAGTGAGGTTGCCGCAATTCAATCCCAAATGCGGAGTGAAGCCCTCGCCGGTCGGCTTGCCGGTCAAGAAACCGTCCATCCACGCGCCGCCGCGTTTGTTCTCGCGTGGAAAGTAGTCGGCGTAAAACGAACCCAGCAGCGAATCGTCCGCGTCGTAAACCGCGTAGTAATCGACGCCCGCGTCCCAGACCGGAACGCCGGATTGCTTTTCCACGCGGATTCCGTAGAGGCGCCCGATAATTGCGAACATGCCCTTGAGCACGCCCTCATAGGGGAAATACGGGCGCAACTCCTCTTCGTCGAAAGCGTATTGCGCCTGCCGCATTTTTTCCGCGTAATAACCCACGTCCCAGGGATTGAGTTCTTTACCGGCGAACGCGCGCAATTCCTTGTTCTCGCGCTCGAACGCTTGCCGCGTGCGCGCGGCAAGGTTGCGCACGAACGCGCCCGCCTGCCCGCCGTTCTTGGCCATGCGGTCTTCGAGCACGAGGTCGGCGAAATTCGCGTAGCCGAGCAGCCGCGCCTTTTCCCTGCGCAGTTCGAGGATGGCGGCAATGTTCTCGCGGTTGTCGAACTCGCCGCCGGAGGCCCGCGTCGCATAGGCGCGATAGACTTTCTCCCTCGCCGCCGCATCGTCGAGATAGGTCATCACCGCCGTGTAGCTGGGCGCCTGGAGCGTAAACCGCCAGCCCTCGCGGCCCTTGCTCTGCGCGCTTTGCCGCGCGGCGTCGACCGCGCTCGGCGGCAACCCGGCCAAGCCGGCTTCGTCTTCGATATAGTGCTCGAACGCATTGGTCGCATCGAGCACGTTCTCTGAAAAGTTCGTCGTGCGCTGCGCCAACTCGACGTTGACGGCGGTCAGCCGTTTCTTGCCGGCTTCGTCGAGGTCGGCCCCGGCGCGCCGGAAGCCGTCCAGCGATTGCTTGAGGAACCGCGCGCGCACGGGGTTGAGTCCCGCCGCTTCTTTCGTTGCGGCGAAAGCCTTGAGCCGCCGCCAAAGTCCCGCGTTCAACGGAATGCCGGAATAAAACGCGCTGACCTTCGGCTGGACCCGGTTGTACGCCTGCCGAAGCTGCGCATAAGTTGCGACACTTTCGAGATGCCCGACCACGGTCATGGCGTATTCGAGCCTCTCGGTTACTTCTTCCAGGGCAAGCAGCGTGTTGGCGAACGTGGGCGGCGCGGCAGCCGCGGCGAGAGCGTCGACCGCCGCTTGTGCGTCCGCCAGCAACTCGTCCACTGCCGGCTCGACGTGCTCGGCCTTGACCCGATCGAAGGGAATGCGGAAGTCGATGGCGGTAAGAGGGTTCGACATGGGGAAGAATTTTCAGAATACCAGCGGCCGGCGGGGGCTTGACGGTACGCGGGGCAGGGACGCCAAACTGTTGGGATGGGGTCCGTTGCGTTCACCAAGGCGCATGCCGCCGGCAACGATTTTCTGATCGTCGAAAAACGCGGGTTGGAGGCAGTCGGCATCGAGGCGGCTGCGCTGCCCGACTTCGCCAGGCGGATTTGCAGCCGGCATTTCGGCGTCGGGGCCGACGGACTCGAGGTTGTCGGCGAGACCGCCGCCGCCGCCGCGGAAATCCATCTCTGGAACTCCGACGGCAGCGCCGCCGAACTTTCCGGCAACGGAACGCGCTGCGCGGCCGCCTACTTGACGGCGGCGGAGAGGGTCGGCGAACGGTTGTCCATCGCCACCGGCGCCGGCGTGAAGCGTCTCGAGTTGATCGGCCGCGGCCGTTCCGAGTACACGTTCAAGATGGCTATGGGCCTGCCGATTTGCGAAGCCGCCGCGGCCCTGCTGGAGGTCGAAGGCAGGCCGCTCACGGCCACGCTCGTCAACGTGGGCAACCCGCAATGCGCGGTGTTCGTCGAGAGCTTTGCCCCGGACTGGCGCAAGCGGGGCGCGGCTCTCGCGCGCTGCCCGCGGTTTCCCGACGGCGCCAACGTCTCGTTCGTCCGGGTTCTCGACCGCAACACGCTCGACGTTCGTTTCTGGGAGCGCGGCGCGGGCGAGACGATGAGCTCGGGTACGGGCGCCGCGGGCGCCGGCGCGGCGGCGGTCATCACCGAGCGGGCCGCAAGCCCGATCGCCGTCAAGACCGCGGCGGGCGCCATGCGCTTCGAATGGAGCGATGAAATGTACCTGACGGGCCCGGCCGCCATCGTCGCCTCCGGCCGCTACGAGACGGGAGCGTAACCCCTTCGGCCGGCGTCGGCGGTTCACCCGGTACGGGAATATGCCAAGCCTGCGCGGAGAGCGCCCGTCCGCGCCGCTATGATGGTCTTGATCATGCGCCGCCGATCCCTCATCGCGTTAGCGCTGGCCTCCTCCTGCACGACACCCACCGAAATGGCGGACACTCAAGACGACTCGCGAACCGACCACCATTCCTACGCCAATTTCGAGGACGCAAGAGTCACGCACCTCGACCTCGACCTCGATGTGGACTTCGCGTCCCGGAAGCTGCGGGGCAGCGCCGCGCTGCAACTCGAAGGCGCCGCGGACCGCCTGGTTCTGGATACCAAGCTCTTGACGATCGAGCGGGTCGAAACCTCGTCCGACGGCGCAACTTTCAGCGAAACTTCTTTCGATCTCGGAGACGCGGACCCCGTTCTCGGCGCGCCGCTGACAATCGCGCTCAACGGAGCGGACCGCGTGCGGGTGCATTACGCGACCGGCCCGGACGCAACCGGCCTGCAGTGGCTCGAACCCCATCAGACCGCCGGCAAGAAAGCGCCGTTCCTTTTCACGCAATCGCAGGCCATCCACGCGCGCACGTGGATTCCCCTGCAAGACACGCCGGCCGTCCGCGCCACGTATGCGGCGGAGATACGAACCCCCAAGGACGTCCTTGCGGTGATGAGCGCGGAGATGCGATCCGGCGCCGCCCGAACCGGCGCATACCGCTTCGAGATGCCGCAGCCGATACCGTCGTATCTCATCGCCCTGGCGGTCGGCGATTTGGTCTTCGAACCCATGAGCGAACGTACCGGCATCTACGCCGAGCCCGCGGTCGCCAAGGCCGCCGCGGCGGAGTTCGAAGACACCGAGAGCATGATGACGGCCGTGGAAAAACTCTACGGCCCCTACCGCTGGGGGCGCTACGACATCCTCGTCCTGCCGCCCAGCTTCCCGTTCGGCGGCATGGAGAATCCGCGCCTGACCTTCGCCACCCCCACCGTGATCGCGGGCGACAAAAGCCTGGTCAGCCTGATCGCGCACGAGCTCGCGCACTCCTGGTCGGGCAACCTGGTCACCAACGCCACTTGGCGCGACTTCTGGCTCAACGAGGGCTTCACCGTGTACCTGGAAGAACGCATCCAGGAACTCGTTTACGGCCCCGAACGCGCCGCCATGGAAACCGTGCTCGAAGTCGAAGGGCTCAAGGAGGAAATGGCCTCGCTCGACGACCGCGACGAAATCCTGCACGTCGACCTCGCCGGCCGCGACCCCGACGAAGGTTTTACCGGAGTGCCCTACGTCAAAGGCGCGATGTTCCTGCGCACCGTGGAAAAAATCGTCGGGCGCGAGGCGTTCGATCCGTTCCTGCGGGGCTATTTCGAAAATTTCGCCTTCCAGAGCATTACTACGGCGGACTTCGTCCGCTATCTGCAAGCCAATCTGCTGGACGACCGCCCCGCCGCAGCGGAAAAAATCGACATCGAGGAATGGATCGAACAACCCGGCCTGCCCGAGCGCCGCCACGAACCCGTCTCCGACGCATTCGAGAAAATCGAAGCCCAAGCCGCGGAGTGGCTCGCCGGGACGGCGCCGGCGGAAGCGCTCCCTGCCGGCGGCTGGACCACGCAGCACTGGCTGCACTTCTTGCGCACGCTTCCCGATGAACTCGCGGCCGGGCGCATGGCCGAGCTTGACCGTGCGTTCCGCCTGACCTCTTCCGGAAACTCCGAAATCCTCTGCCAGTGGCTGATTATGGCGGTGCGTAACGACTATGCCGCCGCCGACCCGGCGCTGGCAAAGTTCCTGACCTCGGTCGGCCGGCGCAAGTTTCTCAAACCGCTGTACGAAGAGTTGGCCAAAACCGAGCAGGGCAAGCGGCGGGGGCTCGAAATCTACCGCGCGGCCCGCCCCGGCTACCACCCGATTGCAAGCAACACGATAGACGGCATCCTCGATTGGCCGGGTTAGCCTTGCGTTTGCGGCCTTCGCCGCGCGGCGCCCCCCTCAAGCGCTTGCATACGATAATGGTTCGAGATGACCCGCCACGATTGGACACTGGACGAGATTCGAGAGATTCACGCTCTGCCGTTGCCCGACTTGATTTACCGGGCGCAGACCGTTCACCGCGCCCATCACAGCCCCGATGAAGTTCAGGGCTGCGTCCTGTTGAGCATCAAGACCGGCAATTGCCCGGAGGATTGCGCCTACTGCCCGCAATCGGCCCACTACAAAACGGAGGTCGAGGGAGAAACGCTCTTGAGCATCGACGAAACGCTGGCCGGCGCCCGGCGGGCCAAGGAATCGGGCGCCACCCGCTTTTGCATGGGCGCCGCCTGGCGGGACGCGCCTCAAGGAGCGGAGTTCGACCGGGTCGTCGAGATGGTGCGCGGCGTGCGCGCGATGGGTTTGGAAGCTTGCTGCACGCTGGGAATGCTCACCCAGGAGCAAGCCGACCGCTTGGGCGAAGCCGGCCTGACGGCCTACAACCACAACCTCGACACCAGCCCGGAATTCTATGGCAGCATCGTCACCACCCGCACCTACCAAGACCGCCTCGACACCCTTGAGCGGGTACGCAACGCCGGCGTCACCGTCTGCTGCGGCGGCATCGTCGGCATGGGCGAAAGCGTGGACGACCGCTTGCGCCTGCTGCAGCAACTCGCAGCCCAAGACCCGCACCCGGAAAGCGTGCCGATCAACAGTCTCGTGCGGGTCGCGGGTACCCCGCTGGCCGACCGGCCGTCCGTCGGCCCGATCGAATTCGTGCGCATGATCGCAACCGCCCGCATGCTCATGCCGCGCGCGATGGTGCGGCTCTCCGCGGGACGCCTCGCGTTGTCGGAAGAAGGCCAGGCGCTCTGCTTCCTGGCAGGCGCCAATTCGATCTTCATGGGCGAAAAGCTGCTGACCACTCCCAACCCGGGCATCGGCGACGACGAACGATTGCTCGACCGCATGGGCATGCGGCTCTGCGCCGAGCCCGTAACCGAGACGCCCGCTCCGGCGGCAGCGTGATGGACGGCGCACTCGAAAGGCGCATTCGATCCCGCCTGGCGGCGCTCGAAAGCAGCGGCCTCGCGCGCTCCCTCGCCCCGCCGCGGGGCATCGACCTCTCGTCCAACGACTACCTCGGCCTGGCGCATCATCCGCGCCTCAAGAAGCGGTTCGCCGCGGCAATCGAGGAATTGGGCGTCGGCTCCACGGCGTCGCGGCTGCTGCGCGGACACCGCGCCGCCTTCCGCCGCGTCGAAGAGCGTTTCGCCCGCTGGAAAGAGACCGCCTCGGCGCTCTACTTCAGCACCGGCTGGGCGGCCAATCTGGGCCTGCTGACAACGTTTCCGGAAGAGGGGGACCTGGTCTTCTCCGACGCTCTGAACCACGCCAGCATCATCGACGGCATCCGCCTGTCGAAGGCCCGCTGCGTCGTCTTTCCCCATGCCGATTCCGCCGCGCTCGAGCGGCTTCTCGTCCGGGAATCCTGCGCCGGCCGGCGGTTCGTCGTCACCGAGTCACTGTTCGGCATGGACGGCGACCGCGCGCCGCTCGCCGACTACGCGCGGCTCCGCGCCGCGCACGATTTTTCGCTGATCGTGGACGAGGCTCATGCCGTCGGAGTCTTCGGCGCAAGGGGCAGCGGCCTGCTCCAGGAGTCGGGCTGCTCCGACAGCGTCTTTCTCTCGGTCAATACCGCCGGGAAGGCGCTGGGCGTCGCCGGAGCGTTCGTGTGCGGGCCCGCATGGGCGACGGACTACCTGATTCAAACGGCCCGGCCGTTCATTTTCTCCACCGCGCCCCCGCCCGCCGCGGCCGAAGCGATCGACGAAGCGCTGGATCTGGTTGCCGAAGAACCCGACTTGCGCCACAGGGTGCGCAGCCTGGCCCGGCGTCTCAGAGAACGGTTGGACATGCCGCCGGACGATGCCCCGATCGTCCCCATCGTGCTCGGCGGGAATGCGGCCGCGGTCGAAGCCGCCGCCCGCCTGCAGCGCGCCGGCTACGATGTCCGCGCGATTCGTCCGCCTACCGTGCCCGCCGGAACGGCCCGCTTGCGCATATCGCTCAACGCAAGGCTGACCGCGGCGGAAGTCGACCGCTTTGCGTCGATCCTCCAAAAAGAATTGAGCGGGGTCGCAGCGTGCGCGGCGTCTTCGTAACCGGCACGGATACCGGCGTCGGCAAAACCGTCGTCTCCGCCGTTCTGGTAAGCGCCCTGCGGCGCAGCCGCGCCGTAGGCTACTGGAAACCCGTCCAGACCGGCATCGAAGAAGACGACGACACCGCCGAGGTCGCCAGGCTGGCAAGCTGCGCGCCTCAAGAAATCTGCAATGAAGGTATCCGCCTGGAGCGGCCGCTGTCCCCGCATCTGTCGGCCCGGCTGGCCGCTCGACCCATCCGCCTGGACCGACTGCTGGCCATAAAAGACCGCCTGGCGTCCGATCGCTACTGGGTTATCGAAGGCGCCGGCGGGCTGCTCGTGCCGTTGAACGATAGGCGACTGATCTCCGACCTCATCGCCGCGGTCGGCCTGCCGGTCGTCGTCGCGGCGCGCTCGGGACTGGGAACGATCAACCATACGCTGCTGACCGTCGAGGCTCTGCGCCGCCGCAACCTGGAAGTCGCCGGCGTGGCGATGGTCGGCGAACCGAACGCCGAAAACCGCCGGGCCATCGAAATTTACGGGCAAGTGCGGGTGCTGGGCGAGATCCCCCGTCTCATTTCCGTTGACCCCGCCGCAATCGAAGCGCCGGCGGCCGCCTGGAGCGCCGCCCGGCTTCTATAGCCGGCTTTTGTGTCGCTCTCCACTCTCCACCGGCCGCGCAGCGGCCCGCCGGCGGATTATCATGGAGGTTCGTCATGTTCGGTTCCTCGCATAAGGTCAAACTCGAACCGGCCCTGTTCGAGCGCGTCAGGCGCTGCGCCGAGGCGGGCGGCTATTCGTCTGCGCAGGAGTTCGTCGAGCACGTGCTCGAAAGAGAGCTCGCGCAAATCGAGGATGGCGCTTCCGATGAAGAGATCATGCAGAAGCTGCAAGGTCTCGGCTATCTCGAGTAGGCCGTGATCGTCGATCTGTTCAACGGCCTGCTGCGCGCGCTCGTTGCGGGTTACTGCGGAATCTTCGCGGGACCGGGCCCCATGCCGGGGTTCGTGCTGCTGTCGATCATGATCGGCATCGCGATGCTCTGGGTCGTGGGGAAAACTTCGAACCAACCCGCCCTCGAACGCGCCAAGAAACGGATGCAGGCGCACCTGTTGGAGATGCGCCTTTTCGGCGACGATCCCGGCCTGCTGCTGCGGGCGCAGAAGGACCTGATCGTCAACAACGTCAAGTACGTCGCGCACATGCTCAGGCCCGCGCTTTTCCTGGCCGCGCCTATGGTCGTCCTCTACGGCCATCTCGACGCCGTTTACGGGCGCCGCCCCCTGCGCGTCGGAGAAGCGGCGCTCGCGACGGCAAAAATGGACCTGTCGGGCGAGGCGCCGCGCCTGACGGCTTCCGCCGGAGTCGCAGTCGAAACCCCCGCGGTTCGCGTGTGGCCCGCCGGCGAAGTCAGTTGGCGCGTGAGGGCTATCGGCGCCGGCGAAGCCGAGTTGACCTTGCAGTCGCGGCACGGCGAGTTGCGCAAAAACGCCGCGGTCGGCGAGGGTTTCGGCTATGTGTCGCAACGCCGGGCGGGCGCATGGTGGGAGCGGCTGTTCCTGGCGCCGGGCGAGGACGGATACGAGTCCACTGCAATCGAGTGGCTCGAAATCCGGTACCCCGAGCGGGAAATCGGCTTCGGTTCGTGGACGACGCATTGGGTCGTCTGGTTCCTGCTCATCTCGATTCTGACGGCCTACCTGCTCAAGGGCTTCTTCGGCGTCGTCCTGTAGCCGTCTCTGCGCCTTGCCGCCCCGCGCAAGCGGCTCACTTGCGTTTCAATTTCGAGCGCGCGACGATTGGCGTCCCCTCGAACCCGAAAGCAGCGCGCAGCCGATTGATCAGATACCGTTCCAGCCCGAAATGGAACGGCTCCGGCCGATTGGTAAAGAACACGAAAGTCGGCGGCGCGACGCCGGCCTGCGTGACATACGCGATCTTCGGCTTGCGGTAGCCCGGCACGGTTACGCGCTCGAAATCGACCTCGGCCAGAAAGCGGTTCAACTCGGCGGTGGGGATGCGCCGCCGCGCGGCGGCATTGCCTTTCAACACGAGCGGAAACAGGTTTTCGATGCGGTCGCCCGTGAGCGCCGAGACGAACGCGACCGGGGCGTAGTCGAGAAATTTGAGTTGCTCGCGGACATGCCGGCGGAATTCGGCCTGAGCGGTCTCGCTCAAGTCCCACTTGTTGACGACGATGACGCAAGCCTTGCCGGCTTCGTGCGCATAGCCGGCGATATTCGCGTCGAGCGCCGTGACGCCTTCCAGCGGCTCGACCAACAGCAGCGCCGCGTCGGCGAGACGCAGGTGGCGGCGCGCCATGACGACGCTGAGCTTCTCGGCCATTTGGGTCGTCTTGCCCTTGCGGCGGATTCCGGCGGTGTCCACGAACACAAAACGGCGCCCGCGGCGGACGACCTCGGCGTCGACCGCATCGCGGGTGGTGCCCGGGACTGCGGAAACAATGGCGTGCCCCTGCCCCGTAATGCGGTTCAGCAGCGTCGATTTGCCGGAGTTCGGCCGCCCGATGATCGCCACCCGGATCGGGCGGTCTTCCTCGCCGCTGTCTTCGGCGCGCGGAAACTCTTTCGTGGCCGCTTGCAGCAACCGCTCGATGCCGCGGCCGTGCTCCGCCGAAACGCCGACCACGTCGGTGAAGCCCAACTCGTAAAACGAGACGGCAAGCCCGTCGAGAGCTTCGGTATCGCACTTGTTCACCGCGACCGTCACCGCGCGGCCCAAGCGCCGCAGGAATCCGGCAAGGTCGCGGTCGGCCGGCGTCAACTCGCTGCGGCCGTCCAGGACGAAAACCACGTGATCGGCCGCCGCGGCCGCGGCGCGGACCTGTTCGCCGACGAGTTGCGGAAAAACGCCTTCCTCGCCGAACGTCATGCCGCCCGTGTCGGTGATCTCGAACGGCTTGCCGTTCCAGGCCGCCGGCAGACGGATGCGGTCGCGCGTGATGCCCGGTTCGTCGCCCGTGATCGAGCGCCGCGAACGGGTAATCCGGTTGAAAAGCGTGGACTTGCCGACATTCGGCCGCCCGACAATGACTAACTGCGGACGCTCGGCGGCAGCCATTACCGGGATCATAACACCGCATCGTCGATACGCTTGCGGGCCAACCCGGCGGCGCCATTGCCGTCAAGTAACGGCGCTCAGTCCGGCCGGTCGATCGCGCGGCGATCCGCCTCGACCGCTTCGAACCAGTTTTCAAGGTCCCTGAGCATCCGGCGCGCGCGGGCGGGGTGTTCCGCCGCGAGGTCGTTCGCTTCCCCGGGGTCCGCGGCCAAATTGTAGAGTTGCGGCGGTTCGGGCTCTTGCGGCTTCAGACGCGGCACGGGCAGGATGCGGTCGATGCCCGCCGGGTTCTCCTTGTGCTTGAGATCCGCTTCGACAAAGGCCGCCGTGCGGGCAATGTCTTCGTCGGATGCGCACAGATCGTCGCTGAAAAAGCGCGTGCCGCGAATCAGCGGCCGCACCAGTTTCCAGTCGCCGTCGCGCGCCGCCGCGTTCGTGCCGACATTCGGAAAGTAAAAATTCCATTGCCAGAACCGCCGCGGCTCGACTTCGAAAGGCTCGCCGCGCAGCAACGGCGAAAGATCGTGACCGTCCACCGCCGGCCCGGGCGGGCGCTCGCAGCCGCACAGCGCCGGCAGAGTCGGCATCCAGTCGGTAAAATGCGTCAACGCGTCGCAAAACCGATGCGAGGCGATCCCGCCCGGCCAACGCGCGACCATCGGCACGCGGATGCCTCCTTCGTTGACCCAGCCTTTACTGCCCCGCATCCCTGCGTTGAAACGCTCGTTGAACGCCTCCTCGCCCGCTTCGAGCATGTAGGGAGGATTGAAAAACGCCGGCCCGTTGTCGCTGGTGAAAGCAACGATCGTGTTTTCGGTCAAGCCCTCGCGGTCGAGCTTTTCGAGGATGCGGCCGACGCCTTCGTCCATGCGCTCGATCATGGCGTAGGTCGTCGCCACGATGCGGTTGAAGCCTTGCGAGCGGTAATGCGCGACGCGGTCCGCCGGCCCCTGAAACGGCGAATGCGGAGCGCTGTAAGGCAGGTAAAGGAAGAACGGGGCGTTGCGCTTGCGGTGGATGAAATCGACCGCTTCGGCGGTCAGCAGATCGGTGAGATACGTTCCGTCGGAAGGCGCGAGCGCGTCGTTGCGCCGCAGGTAATAGCGGTAGTAATCGGTCCAACCGCCGCAAAAACCCGTGAACTCGTCGAAGCCGCGCGCATTGGGCTCGTAGCGCCGGTCGAACGTTCCGTTGTGCCACTTGCCGACCAGTCCGGTAGCGTAACCGGCTGCGCGGAAGGCGTCGGCGATGGTCACCTCGCGCAGGGCGATGCGGTCGAGCCCGTGGATTTCATGCTGGGTAATCGCGCCGGTGCGGTGCGGATACCGCCCCGTAAGCAGCGCGGCCCGCGCCGGCGCGCAGATCGGCGACGCCGAGTAGTGCTGCCGAAAGCACGTTCCCTCGGCAACAAGCCGATCGAGATGGGGCGTTTTCACCAAGCCCTCGTTGAAAACGCCGAAATCGCCGTAGCCCATATCGTCGGCGAGAATCAGGATGACGTTGGGACGCGCGCGTGCGGGCATGAGCTTGTTTTCCGGCGCCGGCGGAGGCGTCTCCCCAGTGTACGGAATCCGGCGAAACCCGCGCCCGGGGAACCGGCCGGCGTCCGTGCCATAGTGTGAAGCAGCACCTATGGCGGGCGTGATTTATCTGGTCGCCACTCCCATCGGCAACCTGGAAGACATCACCCTGCGCGCGCTGCGCACGCTGCGCGAAGTCGATCTCGTCGCCTGCGAAGACACTCGCCGCACCGGCCGCTTGCTGCGTCATTTCGAGATCGACAAGCCGCTGCTCGGCTACCGCGATCACAACGAGGCGGCGCGCGCCGCGGAGTTGATCCGGCGGGCGCAAGGCGGGGAGTCGATCGCGGTCGTCTGCGACGCCGGCACGCCGGGAATCTCCGACCCCGGTTTTCGCGTGGCGCGGACGGCGGTCGAGGCCGGCGTCCGGGTCGCGCCCATCCCCGGCGCGAGCGCCGCCTTGGCCGCGCTGACGGCTTCGGGCTTGCCGACTGACCGTTTTCGCTTCGAGGGTTTCCTGCCGTCGCGCAAGGCGAAACGCCGCGCCGCCCTGGAAGCGCTCCGCGCGGAGACGGCTACCGTCGTTCTCTACGAAGCCCCGCACAGAATCGTCGATGCTCTGCGGGATATCGCTGCGGTTCTCGGCGAGCGGACGCTCGTGCTGGCCCGCGAGTTGACCAAGCTGCACGAGGAATATCTGCGGGGAACGGCAGAGGAGCTCGCCGCCGAATGCGCAGGGCGCCCCGCGGTGAAAGGCGAGATCGTGCTGCTCATCGGCGGCGCCGAGGCCGCCGACGCGGACGGCCGCGCCCCCTTGGGCGCGCGAGTCGACGAACTGATCGGCGAAGGCGTTGACAGGATGGACGCCATCAAGCGCGCGGCCCGGGAACATGGCCTGAGCAAGCGCGACGCCTACCGGATTCTGGAGTCCCGGCGCGGCGGCTGACGCGGGCCGCCGCGCAGCGGCCTGATAGCATGAATGAGCAATGAAACACCGCATGGGCATGATTGCCGTTTCCCTGCTGTTGGTTGCCGCGGGCGCGGCGCAGAACCGCCCCCGGCCGCGCGCGCTCGGCGCCGAGTGGCAGTCGTTGTTCAACGGCAAAGACCTGTCCGGCTGGAAAAAAGTCGGCAAAGAGCGGTGGGAAGTCGTCGACGGCGCGATCTTCGGTCAGGGGATCACCGACCAGTACGGCTACCTGGCCACTGAAAAGTCTTACCGCGACTTTCATCTGTCGCTGCGTTTCAAGTGCGAGGCCGACGGCAACAGCGGCGTCTATATCCACACCGCGTTCGAGGGCGATACGCCGAAAATCGTCGCCGGACGGCAAATCGAAATCGACCGCACGCTGGGCCGGCACGTCGGTGGAATCTACGGCGACGGCAAAGGCTGGATCGCCTGGCCTTCGCCGCAATACGAGACGGTCATCCGTCCGTACGACTGGAACGACATGCTGATCGCGGTCGAGGGCAACCATTACGTCGTCCATTTGAACGGCATCCGCGTGCTGGATTTCACCTATCCCTCTCCGGGCGCCGAAGAAGGGCTGATCGCGCTGCAGTTGCACTCCGGCGGCGAGGGCAAGATGCGCTTCAAGGATATTTTCGTGCGCGATCTTTCCCCCGACGGCCCGTGAACCGGCGCAGCGCAGCGGCCTAGCTGCCGAAGTACGTCGAGCCTTCCGCCAAGTGGCGGCGGCAGACTTCTTCGTTGAGCTCGATGCCGAGCCCCGGCTTGTCGTCGAGGACGTAATAACCGTCCCGATAGAACGGCTTCTCGCGCAGGATGAGGTCGTCCCAGTGCTCCAGTTCCACCGAATCCGATTCCAGGGCTACGAAGGAACGGATCGAGGCGCAGACGTGCGCGTTCGCCACGGTGCCGACCGGCGTACACATGTTGTGGCAGGCAAAGGTGATGTAGTACTGGTCGGCCCAGTCGGCGATGCGCTTGGTCTCGAGCAGCCCGCCTGATTTTTGCGGGTCGGGCTGGATGATGTCGGCGGCTTGTTTCTCGATGAAAGGCCGGAACGAGTGGCGCGTATAGAGGTTTTCCCCCGTGCAGGTCGGAACCTTGCACTCCTGCGTGAACCGCGCCATGGCGTCGGCGTTTTGCGGCGGGATGGGGTCTTCGATGAACCACAGATTGAGGTCTTCGACCATGTATGAAAACTTCAGGGCGTCGGCGTAGTTGTAGTTGAAGTGCAGGTCGATGCCCAGCGGATAGTGCTCGCCGAGGCGCTTGCGAACCGCGACCAGGATGTTGCGCCACTGCTCCATCTCGACGGTGGTGATGGCGCGGTTCCAAAGTTCCTGCCGGTAGCGGTAAGGCTGCCCGGCCATCGTCATGCCGCGGCCTTCCCAATCCATGTCGAACTTGGTGGCGACGAAACCGTAATCGAGCGATTTCTCGGCCTCTGCGACCCAAGCCGCCGGATCGGGCGTTTTCGGCGAGCCGGTGTCGTGGTAAATCATGATCTTGTCGCGGAACCTTCCGCCCAGGAGCATGTAGACGGGGACGCCGAGTATCTTTCCGGCCAGGTCCCAGAGCGCGGTCTCGATGCCGCCGATTGCGCCGGCCAGCGAACCGGTCCACGAACCGTGCCCGAGTTGCGCCTCGGCCATCTTCACGGCGAGATAGTCGACCTGCAGCGGGTCTTCGCCGAGAAGCAGGTCTTCGAGGCCGCGGATGTGGTCGAGGATTCCGTGGCGGTTGTACGCTTCGCCGATGCCGTAAACGCCGGAGTCGGTTTCGATCTTCACCAGGTGCGCCGGGTACTTGATCATCACCGAAGCCGTTTTGACGGCGGTGATCTTGACCTTTCCCAGATGGCTCTGCGCCTGCGGATAGGCGCGCAGCGCCTGCGGCCCTTCGGCCAGAAACGCGGCGCCCAGGGCGCTTTTCAAGAAAGAGCGGCGGTTCGGCATGACTGCATCATAGCGGACGGCTGCGGGCGACCGATCTTGCCCGGCTCGGGCCGTTTCGCGGCGCCGGCCCGCCCCTGCGGAATTCAAGTCCGCGCCGCTCCAGGCATCCTTTGGCAACCAGTTTCTCGACATTCTCCTCGACGCGCTTTCTCAAGTCGGCGCTTGTCGATTTGTAGCCGAACGCCCGCGCGGTCTCGACGGCGCAATCGGCGGCGTTCAGAGCGATGTTCTTCTCAACGGCCTCCAGGACGGCTGACTGAATCTCGCTCGGCGGGAGCATGTCCACTTTGCGCAGCGACGGCGACGCCGCATCGCTGCGATCCCGCGCCGTTACGCCTTGCGAACCGTTGCAACATTCCAGGAACCGCCCGGACGAGTCGTCGGACCAACGGATGAGCTTGCGCCACACGGCTCTCTCCGCGGCCTGCCGCACGAGAGATTGAATGCGCTGCCCCGCCCGATTGTATCCCCAAAGGCGGCTCAGCCTGCGTCCGACCTCCTCGACATGGACCGGCGCCTCCGTCTCCACGATCTTGGTGACATACCGTTCCAGCCGCTCCAGCGGCATTTCGTGCAGTTTCATGAGCATACTCTCCGGAATCTCGAAAACAGCTTCCGCGTAGCGGCGGCGCTTGGGGTCGCGGTTCGGTGCGGTGGCGGCGCGCTCCACCACGGTCTCCGCGCGGGCCGTGGAGCGCGCGGAACCGGTTCCCGGCGCTTGGCCGGAACGGGCCCGCTCGATCGCCTCGAGCAGCTTCTGCATCTCGGCATCGCGCCGATAAAACCAGTCGGTGCTCCAGATCCGATGGATTTTCCAACCCTTCTGCTCGAGCACGATCTGCCGCAGCCGGTCCCTTTCGCGCGCCCAACTCGAAGAGTGGTAGCGGGCGCCGTCGCACTCGATCGCGAGCAGGAATCGGCCGGCGCAGTCCGGGTCGTACACGGCGAGATCAATGCGAAAGCCGGAAGACCCGACTTGCGCGGCGACGCGGTAGCCATGGCTTTGCAGTGCGCGGGCAACGGCTTCTTCGAACGGGCTGTCCATCTCCGCCCCGGGCAGGAGAGGGATATCGAGTTCCCCGGTCTCGGCGAATTTTAAAAAGCGTTTGAGCACTCTGGGGCCGGCGTGCTTGGTCGCGTCGAGCCGGATGTCGTCGTGGCCGATCGTGGAGAAGACCCGGCACCGCGTCTTGGCGCGGGTGAACAGCACGTTCAAGCGGCGTTCCCCGCCTTCGCTGGAGACGGGGCCGAAGCTCTGCGACATGTAGCCGTTCGCGTCTTTGCCGTAGCCGACCGAAATGAAGATCACGTCCCGCTCGTCGCCCTGCACGTTCTCGAGATTTTTGACGAAGAAGGGATTGCTCTTGCTTTCCTTACAAAAGGCGTCGAGCTCGGGAAACTCGGAGCGCATGAACTCCAACTTGTCGCGGATGGTGTCCCGCTGCGCGACGGAAAGCGTCACCACGCCGAGGGTTTCGTGCGGATGCTCGCGGGCGTGGGCGAGCACCTGCCAGGCAACCGCCGCGGCCTCCTGGGGGTTGTTCCGCTTCCGCCCGCGGTCGTACGTTCCCTCGACCTTGACCAACGTCAGCCCCGAGCTGCCGCCCGCCCCGTCGGGACTCGGCGGACATATGAGGCTGTTGTCGTAGAACTCGTGATTGGACACCTGAATCAGCGACGGATGCTTGGAGCGGTAGTGCCAGCGCAGCATGCCGCCCGCCATGGACCGCGCCTCGCAGAGCGAAAGGATGCTCTCCATGTCTCCTACTTGCGCAGCCTGAATGTCCGCCGCCTCGTCGTGCTCGGCCTCGGCATCGTTGCCGGCGACCTGTCGATCGAAAAAAGAGGTGGGCGGCAACTGCTTCTGATCGCCGACGACAACAACCTGGCGGGCGCGCACAACTGCTCCGAGTCCGTCCGCGGGGCGGACCTGGCTGGCCTCGTCGATCAGTGCAAGATCGAACGTCAGGCCGCCGGGCCGCAGAAACTGCGCGACCGAGAGCGGACTCATCAAAAAGACCGGCTTGACAGCAGCTACGGCCTCTCCCGCCTTGTCGAGGAGTCTGCGCAACGGCATGTGTCTGGCTTTCTTGTTCGCTTCGCCGCGTACAATACCGATTTGCCCCGCTGAGCCGGCCGGCAGCGAGCGGAAATGCCGCAGCGCGATCTCCTGGGAAGCCAACCTCTGGAGCGCGCGGTCTAGCCGCTTGAATTCCTCCACCTTGGCGCTGCGCTCTTCGCCGTCCACGTCCTCCAGTTCCGGCTCTTCCCGGCGCATGCGGTCCCAAACGGCCAGCGCGCGGACGAAGCGGAGGGTATTCTGCGCATGGCCCGCATCCAGGCGGCCGTCCGCCAATCGGCGGCGCAACTCTTCCAGACCGAGCGCCGAGGCGCGGCGCGCCGCCGCGCTCAACCTGTGCCAGCCGTCCATCGACTCGGTGCTCGATTCCCAGGACTCCAGGCGCTCGTGGAGGTCGGCCCAGGCAACGGATTCTACGCTGTCAGCGTTGAAGGCGGTTGCGCAGTCGAGCTTCAGCATGCCCGCAACCGCTTGCCAAGCGCCGCTCCACTCGACATGCGCGCTGCGCAACTCTCGCGCCATGCCCGCTAGGTCGGCGCCGGCGGGAATGCCGTCAACCTGCTGCTTCACGGAATGCCCGGAACCCAGCATGCGGGCTTGCGCTGCAACCCAGCGCAGCGCCGGGAGCAACGCTTTCGTGTCGGTGTCTGCGCCGCGCCAAAGCCGCCCGAGAGCGCTGCGACCGAAGGACTCGTCCTTGTCGAGTGCGCGGCTCATCCTGCGGAACTCGAGCAATCGATCGAGCACCGCCAGGCGCTCCTGCCATCCCTTGGGCAGCGCCGCGCGATGCACGGAGCGCAACCGCCCGACTGCGCTGCGGTAGCGGCCATTGAACCAGCGGAATAGAGACCCTCCGGACTGTCCGATGGCTAGGCGTTCTTCATGCCACGGCAGCTCGAGCGCGCTCTCGATTACGTCCCGCAGCAGGTCGGATTTCAGTTGCTGCAGCGCCGCAACGTTTTTGCAGATCTCCAGCGCCGCGTCGGGCTGTGCAGCCAACGTTGCCGACTCCAACAGGCCGGGAACCGCTTCCGGCATGGCGTCGAGCGCTTCCAACTGCACCGCCGCTGCGCCCGTCGCCGAGACGGTCCCGGCATCGCCGGTGCCTGCGGCGCGCACAGCCGGATACAGCAGGGCGCGCATGGCCGCAAGGCGGGCCGCGGCAGCGGCAACCTGCGCGGCAAGCCGCCCCTGCTCAACTTGGTTCAACCGTTTCTGCGTGCCGCGCCAGATATGCTTCCGCTCGCTGCCGAACCGAACCGTGAGCGCAGCCAGATTTCCGGCCGCCTCAAGGCGTGCGTCGAACCCGTCGTTGTCCCAGAAGTCGGCTCCCGGAATCGAAAAATCCGGCCGGGGGCAATCGCCTTCACAAAGTCCGGCAATCTCGCCGATGATGCCGTACGGCGTTTCCCCGCTGGCTGCGTCCATCCTGTGCAGAAGCGAAGAGATGCGGTTGAGCTCGTCGCGGAGCCTGCGCACGCGCTCGTAATGTTCTTGGTGAACGCTCTTCGGTTCCCCCAACTCCAAGGTTTTCTTGAGGTCCGCGTACACGTGCTTTTTGTTGGCTTTGTGCGAATGCAGCTCGAGGCAGAGCGGACCGAGGCCGCACTTTTCGAGCCGCTCGTGAACCACGTCCAGCGCGGCGCGTTTCTCCGCCACGAACAGCACGCGCTTGCCGTCCGCGGCGGCTTCGGCAACGATGTTCGCAATCGTTTGCGACTTGCCGGTTCCGGGAGGCCCCTGAACCACCAGACTCCTACCGCCGCGCGCCGCGGCGATGACTTGGGCCTGCGAGGCGTCGGCATCCAGAATGTGCCTGAGTTCCCGGGGATCGGGGAATCGCCGGTCGAGGTTCTCGTCCGGGGCGAAGATGCTGCCGCTGGACGCGAAGCCGTTCACGAGCAGATCCTCGATGAGCGGGTTGCCCGCGTACCCCAAGCCGTCCGCCCACTCCTGGGCCGGGTCGAGATCGCGCCACATCAGGAACTTGGCGAACGAATAGAAGCTCAACTCCATCGTGTCGGGCGCGACGCGCCAACGCGACTGGGAAGACACCGCCGCACGCACGAGGTCGAAATACTCCGACGGCAGCCAATGCCCCCCTTCCGGGATAGCGGGCAACCGGAGATCGAAATCGCTGGCGAGCATGGCCTGTAACGACAGGTTCGTTTCCAGTTCCTGGTCACGGAATTCGAGCCGGAAGCGGCTGCGGGCGGTCTCGCGTTGGAGATCCACGGGCAGAAGGATGAGCGGGGCGAACCGCTCGGTGTCCGACGATTCGCTCTCGTACCAGCACAGGAAACCCATAGCCAGGAAGAGCACGCTGATGCCTTGCTCTTCTTCCAACGATTTGGCTTCGCGGAACAGGGACAGGAGCCGTTTCTGCAGGCGTTCCAGCGGCAGTCTGGTTTGCAGTTTCGAATCGACGTGATGCGCGGCGAGACTCTGACCGCGCTCGTCGTTTTCGCCCGGAACGTAGATTCTCTCCGCGTCGTCTTCCTTCGGCCCGCCCTCGGCAGGGGCGCCCCGCGACGGTTCGAAGGTCATCTTCATACCCTGCAGGTACAAGCGCTTGAAGACCTCGTCGGAGCGCTCGTCTTCGATATCCAGTTGATTGGCCCGGTTCTTCCCGAGCGGCGTATTCGTCAACCGATTGCGCTTGCTGACGTCGAGCAATTGCTGGCGCAACCGGGCGACGGCAGTCTCCATGCCGGGCAGCAGTTCCAGAGCGGCTTCGGGGGAATGCATTCGGATTCGGGCCGGCGGCTGTGCAACGGAAGCGGCGCGTTCCACCTCGATCGAGACTGCGGGCGCTGCGAAAACGGACGGGCTTTATTATAAGCCGCAATCGCGCCGGCGCGCCCCTGCGGAGGCCGCCGAGTTCAGGCTACGAGCTCGCGAATCAACTCGCCGCCGGTTTGGCTGAGTTGCTTGTCGCGGCCTTGGGCGAAATAGGTGAGCTTGGCGTCGTCGAGGCCGAGCAGTCGCAGCAGCGTTATGTGCAGGTTTTTGATCGGATGCACGGTTTCGACCGCGGTTCGCCCGGTTTCGTCGGTGGCGCCGACAATTTTACCGCGGGGAGCGTCGCCGCCGGCCATCCAGAAGGCCATCGCGGGCGCATTGTGGTCGCGGCCCCATGCCTTGTCCACGCCGCGGATGCCGTTGTCGGGCGAACGGCCGAACTCGCCGGCCCAGACGACCAGCGTCTCTTCGAGCAGGCCGCTGCGCTTGAGGTCTTTGAGCAGCGCGGCGATGGGTTGGTCGACGGCGTCCATGCGCGAGCCGTGGGCTTTTTCGATGTAATCGTGCGAATCCCAGCCGCTGGCCATCACCTGCACGAAGCGAACGCCGCGCTCCACCAGTCGCCGCGCGAGGAGGCAGCGCCTGCCCAAAGAGACGACATCGGCGTTCTCGCTGTTCAATCCGTAGAGCTCGCGCGTCGCTTCGGGCTCCGCGTCGAGATCGATGGCTTCGGGCATTTCGGCCTGCATCCGAAAGGCCAGCTCGTAGCTTTCGATGCGCGCGGCCAACTCGTCGTGCGCCGGGCGGCGTTCCATGTGCCGGCGGTTGAGCTCGCCGAGAAAGTCGAGATTCGCCCGCTGCTGCTCGCGGTCAACGTACTCCGGCGGATTCATGTCAAGCACCGGAGCGCCTTGCGAGCGCAGCGGCGTGCCCTGGAAATAGGCCGGCAGGAAACCGTTCGACCAGTTTCCCGCGCCGCCTTGCGGGTAGGCCAGGTCGGGCAGCACGACGAACCCCGGCAGGTTCTGATTTTCCGTCCCCAGCCCGTAGGTCACCCACGAACCCATGGCCGGGTCTCCGCCGAAACGGTTGCCGGTATTGAGGTGGTAGAGCGCCGTCGGGTGATTGACCGACGTGGCTTGCAGGCCGCGGTAAAAGCAGACGTCGTCAACGCAGTCGGCGAAATGCCGAAATTTCTTGTTGATCTCGATGCCCAGCTTGCCGGCGCGCTGGAATGCGAACGGGCTGCGCACGAAGTAGCGCCGTCCGGTATTCATCGAGGCTTCGAACTTCGTCCGCTCCTTGACGAATTCCGTCATGTGCAGATCGATCAGCTTGTGCTTGGGGTCGAAGGTGTCGATGTGGCTGGGGCCGCCTTCCATCAACAGGAAAATACAGTTTTTAGCCTTCGCCCGATAGTGTCCCTGCTTCGGCGCGAGCACTCCCGCGCGGGCTTTCTCCCCATGGAGCATCGCCGTCAGCGCGAGCGCGCCCAGACCCATGCCGGAGTGGTAGAGAAACTCCCGGCGGGAGGGTTGCGCCGTGTGAACTTTTCGCTGCATGTTCATCCTCAGTACACGTAAACGAATTCATTGGAGTTGAACAACGCCAAGGCGATATCGGCCAATGCGCGGGTCTCGGGAGTCGCTTCGCTGGGGTGCGGGTTGTGCTCGTAATCGACTTTCAGGCGCGGTTGGGCGAACTGGTATTTCTCGCCGGTCAACTCGCTCGTAATCATCGCCACGATGGTTGGCTCCTCGCCGCGCGGCCGGGCCGGATGGGCGGCATGATGCTCGCACATTTTTGCGTAGTGGTCAAGCGCGAGAGCGAGCTCGTCGTCAGCGGGGGAGCGCCCGTAAGCCAGTTTGAACGCCCGCGCGATGCGCCGCGCCGGAGAATCCGCTTCGGCCTCGACCCGCTGGGCCATGATCAGCGCCATGTCGTGCGATTGCTCGCCGTTCAACAAGGCGAACGCCTGCGTGGGCACGGTCGAAGACTCGCGGCGCTCGCAGGTCAGATCGGGGTTCGCGCCGTTGAACGCCTCGATCATGGGGTCGAGCAGGCTGCGCTGCTGGAAGCTGTAGATCGAACGGCGGTTTCTATCGCGCCGCTTCGGCGCCGGCTGATAGGCGGGCCGCAGCGAGCCTTGGGCGTGGCGCGGCTGTCGCGCTGCGTCCGAGTTGATCTGCGGATACGTTCCCGGGCCGCCCGTCGAGTCGCTGAGCTCCCCCGCAACCGCGAGCATGCTGTCGCGGATTTCCTCGGCTTCCAGACGCCGCGGCGAAAAACGCGCCAAGTAAAGGTTTTCAGGATCGGTTTGCTGCAGCGCGGCCGGCGTCGGGTGTTCCGCCGAGCGCCGATACGCCTCCGACAGCAAAATCACGCGGTGAACCGCCTTCACGCTCCAGCCCTGCTCGACGAAGAACGCCGCCAGCCAATCGAGCAGTTGCGGATGGGTCGGCTTCTTGCCCATCTTGCCGAAATTGTTGGGGTTGGCGGCGATGCCGCGGCCGAAATGATACTGCCAGATACGGTTGACCATCACGCGCGCGGTCAGCGGGTTGCGCGGGTCGGCCACCCATTCGGCCAGCGCCCGCCGCCGCCCGGAGACGGTCTGCGGAATGTCCGCCGCGGGCAAAGCGGAGTAGCGGGCCACGGCTTCGAGCGCGCCGGGCGAAACGGGGTCGCTCGGCGCCTGCAGGTCGCCGCCGACGAGAACATGCGTCTGCGCGTTCGCGTAGTCGCCTTTCTGCATGTAGCTGTTGGCGCCGGAGGGGATGTCGTTCCAGGCTTTGACCAAACCGCTGCTGACCGCGGTCGCAATCGGGTTGAAACGCTGCGCCGAGCCCTGGTGCAGGGTTTTTTGCTTGCGCAGAAGCTTGAGCGTCTCGCCTTCTTCCTTGTCGAGATAGCGCTGCAGGGCGCCGCTCGCAGCCTTGGCCGCGGCCTCTTCGCCTTTCGCCGCGGCCAAGCGCACCCGCCCCCGCTCGTGCAGCAGGTCCATGCGGCGGTCGAGGTCGGCGATCGTGTCGCTGTAGTACTTCTCGCCCGCGGCGAATCCGGCCGTGGGCTCGTAGGGCTGGAAATCCAACGGTCGCCGGGCGAAGGCCGTCGAGGCGAACACCGCTTGCATGCGGTAGTAATCTTTCGTCGGAATCGGATCGAACTTGTGGTCGTGGCAGCGCGCGCAGCCGAGCGTGAGCCCGAGAAACGTCTGGCCGACGTGGTGCGTTACGTCGTCCAGAAACAATTGCCGGGTGACCGCCGCGACCGCCATTCCGGTATGCTCCCAGGGTCCCGTGCGCAGGAAACCGGTGGCCAGAATCGCTTCCGGATCGTCGGGGAAAATCTCATCGCCGGCGATTTGCTCCAGGATGAAGCGATCGTAGGGCTTATCGGCATTGAAGCTGCGAATGACGTAATCGCGGTAACGCCAAGCAGTCGGACGCTCGAAGTCGTTGGAGTAGCCGGACGTATCGGCATAGCGCGTGACGTCGAGCCAATGGCGCCCCCAGCGCTCGCCGTAGCGCGGCGAGGCGAGCAGGCGTTCGACGACTTTCTTGTACGCTCCCGCGTCCGTGTCGTCGAGGAACTCGCGCACTTCCTGCGGGGTAGGCGGCAGCCCGGTCAGGTCGAACGTCACGCGGCGCAGCAGCGTCAGCTTATCCGCCCGCGGGCCGGGCGGCAAGTTTTTTTCGGCCAGCTTTTCGAGGATGAAGCGATCGACAGGCGTGCGAATTTTCATCTCCGTGTCTGCAATTTCGGGCGGCGCCGTTTTCTGCAGCGGGCGAAAAGCCCACAGGTCTTCCTCGGCGTAGTCCCAAGCCGCTTCTGACGCAGCCGGGCCGTACGCCGCGCCGGCCGCGACCCACTCGCGAAATGCGCGTACCGTATCGGCGGGAAGCTTCTTCTCATCGCCGCCGGGCGGCATCTTCAGCTCGCCCGCATGCTCCAGGGCGGCGATCAGCGTCCCGGAACCGGGATCGCCGGCAACGACCGCCGCGCCGCGCAGCCCCCCCTTCAAGGCCCCGTCGCGCGTGCGCAGGTCGAGCTCGGCGAAGGTATTCCCCTCGCCGTGGCAGCCCAGGCACTGCTGCTTGAGCGTGGGCTGCACGATCTCGCGGAACAGATCTTCCCCGGCGCCGGCCGCCAGGCAAGTCAGCGGCAAGAGCGCCGCCGGAAGCAAACAGTTGCGCATCGCCGACAAACGAAAAGTCCCCGCAAGCATTCTACCACCGACGCCGGTTGCCGTAAAACATATCGCGAAAATACCCGAACCGAAAAGTGCTTGCAACCGGGACGGTCAGGTCGCGCCTGCCGCTTCGAGCAGCGCTATCGTTTCCGTATAGTTCCTGGATTGCGCGACCGTCAGGGGCGTTGAGCCTGTGCGTTTGGTTCGTATATTGGGATCGGCGCCGGCCGCAAGCAGGGCGCGGACAATTTCCGCGTGGCCGTTGCACGCCGCAGCGTACAGAGGCGTCGCGCCTGCGCGTGCGGTTCGCGTGTTGACATCGGCGCCGGCCTTGAGTAGAGCGCGGACAATTTCCGCGTGGCCGCGGAACGCCGCAGTGTACAGAGGCGTCGAGTTTGTGCGTGCGGTTCTCGCGTTGATATCCGCGTTGGACTGGAGCAGATCGCGGACCATTTCCGCGTGGCCGCCGCGCGCTGCATGGTACAGGGGCGTATAGCCTCCTTGTTCGGTTCGCACATTGGGATCGGCGCCGGCCTCAAGCAAAACACGAACAACCTTCGCGTGGCCGCGGAACGCCGCATAGTACAAAGACGTATAGCCCCCCGGTGCGGTTCGCTCGTTGACATTGGAAACCTCGGCCAAAATACGGGTCAAGTGCGCGTTTCCCCACCTTGCAGCACGGTGCAGCGGCCGCCGGCGGGCAAACTCGATCGGCGCATACGCCAAGATCAGATTCGAGAAACACAGACCTATCAGTAAAGCCCGGCCCGCATCCATAGTCCCAAGCCGCTTACGCCAAAAACGCCGCAATCGGTCAGCCGGCCGAGAGGGCTCCAAACGCGGCCCCGGCGCGATTGCAAAGCCCCCGGCATCCGCTCCGTCCCAAACCGGACCGGCGGGAGTCGGCGCCTTTTTTCTTTTCCAGTCACGCCACTTTGCCGTAAAGCTCTCTGCTATGAAAGCCACAGCCGCCAACCACGCCACCGAAGCCGTCAGTTGCAACGCAAGGACGTGCAGGCCGTACCAGTTTTCCCCGAGATCGTCGATGCCGAACAGCGCAGCCCAAACAACCGTCAAGCCGATCAGGCCCATCAGGTAAAGGCCAAGCGCAAAGCGCATGAGCTTGCGCAGCCAGGAAGCCCCCAAAGCTCGTGATCGAAGCTCCGACCGCGACCAAACCCAACGCTTCTTCCGCATCGTGGATCCGCCTCTGCACGGGGGCGCTTTGTCATTGTAACCATCGGCCCGCGAGAAATTCCGCCCGAATATACTATTGGCTTGCGCGCCTTCGCGCCAACGGACAAATGGACGGCAGGCCGACAGCGGATGACGGGGACATTCGCGCGGAGCTTTCGCGGCTCAGCGGCGGCGCCCTTGTCGGCCGCATCGCCGTCGACCGGCCGGCCAAGCTCAACGTCCTCGACCGGCGGTTATGCGGGCGGTTGCGTGAAGCGGTCCAGGCGTTGGGCGCGCGCGAGGACGTGCGGGCGCTGGTGCTGAGCGGGGTCGGCGGCCGCGCGTTCATCGGCGGCGCGGACATCGCCGAGATGGCGGCGCTCGACCCCGTTTCCGCGCGCGGCTTCATCGGCGATCTGCACGCAGTCTGCCTGGCGGTGCGGGAAGCCCCGGTTCCGGTCATCGCGCGCATCGAGGGCTACTGCCTGGGCGGCGGCATGGAGATTGCGGCAAGCTGCGACATGCGCGCGGCGGCCGCCGGCGCGGTTTTCGGCATGCCGGAAGTGCGCGCAGGCATCCCATCGGTGATCGAAGCCGCCTTGCTGCCGCGCCTGATCGGCTGGGGCAAGACGCGCGAACTGCTGCTTACCGGCAGAACGATCGACGCCGCCGAAGCGCTGTCTTGCGGCTTTATCGAGAAATTGACCGTCCGGGCGGAACTCGACGAAGCCGTCGAGCGCCGGCTCGAGGCGATCGCCGCCGCCGGGCCGCGGGCGGTGCGCATACAGAAGGCGCTGATCCGCAAATGGGAAATCTTGCCCCTCGACGCAGCAGTCGAGGCCGGCGTCGACGCTTTCGCGCAAGCGTACGCAACCGACGAGCCGAGGCGCATGATGGAGGCGTTTCTGAACCGTCCCCGGCAGCGCCGCGGTTAGCCTGCGCCGCGCGCCCGAGTTGCCGGGCTGCTCTATCATATTCGTGATGAGCCTTACCCGCCGCCGACTGATGCTTGCTTCGCTGGCCGCCGCGGCCTCGCGGGCGTCCGCCCAAGACAGGCGTCCGAACATCCTCTTGGCCATCGCCGACGATTGGGGATGGCCGCACGCCGGTGCCTACGGCTGCTCCTGGGTACGCACGCCCGCCTTCGACCGGGTCGCCCGCGAAGGCGTCTTGTTTGCCAATTGCTTCACCTCGAACCCCAAATGCTCGCCCTGCCGCGCGAGCATCCTGACCGGACGAAACAGTTGGCAGCTCGAGGAGGCAACCAACCATTTCGGCGTCTTTCCGGCCAAGTGGGCGGTCTTCCCCGACTTGTTCGAAAAGGCCGGTTATCACGTCGGCCACACCGGCAAGGGCTGGGGGCCGGGCGATTACGAGGCCGGCGGTTTCAAGCGCAATCCGGCGGGGCCGAATTACGACAAGCACACGGCGCCGCCGAAGTTCCGCTACATGTCGAACAAGGACTATGCCCGCAATTTCGACCACTTTCTCGAAAGCCGCGGCGACCGGCCGTTCTGCTTCTGGTTCGGCACGCACGAGCCGCACCGCGCCTACGAGGACGGCGCCGGCGAGCGCAGCGACAAACGCTACGAAGATGTCGATATCCCCAAGTTCTATCCCGATAACGAGACGATCCGCCGCGATCTCGCCGACTATGCCGTCGAGAGCGAATGGTTCGACACGCACCTGGGCCGCATCCTCGAAAAGCTCGAGCGGATCGGCGAGCTCGACAACACGCTGGTGTTGGTCACCTCCGACCACGGCATGCCGTTTCCGCGGGTCAAGGGGCAGATTTACGAGTACGGTTTCCACCTGCCCCTGGCGATGCGCTGGGGCGGGATGCAGGGCGGACGCAAGATCGACGACTTCATCAACGTCCGCGATTTCGCGCCGACGTTCCTCGAGCTCGCCGGCATCGACATTCCGGATTCGATGACGGGCAAAAGTTTTGCCGATGTGCTGCGCTCGGGCGATTCCGATCTGGTGGACAAGACGCGCAACCGCATGCTGATCGGCAAGGAGCGCCACGACCTGGGCCGCCCCAACGACTGGGGCTACCCCGTGCGGGCGCTGCGCACGCCCGAGTTCCTCTACGTCCGCAACTATGAGCCCGACCGCTGGCCCGCCGGCAACCCCGAGACCGGTTACCGCAACTGCGACGACAGCCCGACGAAGGCTCAGCTTTTGCGCGGATTCGACGAGTATTACCGCATGTCGTTCGGCAAGCGCCCCGCGGAGGAGTTGTATAAAATCCCCGAAGACAGCGATTGCGTCGAGAACCTGGCCGACGACCCCGCCCACGCCGAAACCAAGAAACGCATGCGCGCCGAACTGGAACGCCGGCTCAAGGACGACGGCGACCCGCGCGCTCTGGGCCGGGGCTGGGTCTTCGACACTTACAAATACACCGGCGGACGCAGGCACGCCTTCGACGCGTGGCTCGCCAACCATGCGCCGTAGGCAAGGCCCTCGCCGCGCTGCTTTTCAGCTTCGCCCAATGTGTATTAAACTGCGTTGACCGGCCTTTTTAACGGCTCGACAACTCGGCGGGCGCGGCGGCAAGCCTCGCGCGCGGGGCCAAACTCACTCAATCAGAGGACGATGCGGGATGAAAGTATATACAGGTAAGGATGTGCGCAACGTTGGTCTTGTCGGCCACGGCGACTGCGGCAAGACGACGCTCGCGTCGGCGTTGCTCTACACCGCGGGCGCCGCCAACCGCCTCACGAGCGTGGACGAAGGCAACGCGGTCACCGATTATGACGAAGAGGAAATCAGCCGCAAGGTTTCTGTATCCTCAGCGCCGGCCTATGCGGAATGGGACGGCGTCAAGATCAACCTGATCGACACGCCGGGCTACAACATCTTCATCAACGACGCCAAAGCCGGCCTGTTGGCCGCCGACGCCGCGCTGGTAGTCGTCGACGCGGTCAACGGGATTGAGATTCAGACCGAGAAAACCTGGAAGTTTGCCGACGATTACGGCATTCCGCAAATGGTTTTCGCCAACAAGATGCACAAGGAGCGGGCGTCCGTCGCGGCCGTGGTCGATCAGATCAAAGAAGTTTTCGGCGTCACGGCCGTGCCGCTGCAGCACCCGCTCGGCGAAGGCAAGGACTTCGCGGGGGTCGTGGATCTGATCAGCATGAAGACCTATACGTACGCGCTGGACGGCAACGGCAAGGGAACGCCCGGCGGCGTCCCCGCGGACATCGCCGACGAAGTTGAAGATGCGCGCACGCAGTTGATCGAAGCCGTAGCCGAGACCGACGAAGACTTGATGAACGAGTACTTCGACGAAGGCGCCCTGCCCGCAGACAAGATCGCCGCGGGCCTGAGGCGGGCCGTCGCGGCGGGCGAGGTCATTCCGCTGCTGTGCGGCTCCGCCTTGCACAACATCGCGATCGACCGGCTGCTCGATTTCCTCAAGAGCGCCGCGCCGTCGCCGGTCGACCGCGGCGAAATTGCAACCGAAGACGGCGCCCTCAAGGTCGATGACGGCGGCCCGCTCGCGTTGTTCGTCTGGAAGACGGCGGCGGACGCTTTCGCCGGACGGGTGACCTATTTCAAGGTGGTTTCGGGCGTCCTGCAGAACGATGCGGCGGTTTACAACCACACGCGGTCGACCGGCGAAAAGTTCTCGCGCATCGGCGTCGCCCAGGGCAAGGAGCTCACCAACGCGGCCCGCTTCCATGCCGGCGATATCGGCGTGGTGGCGAAGCTCAAAGAGACTCTCACGGGCGACAGCCTGGGCGCCAAAGACGCGCCGGTGACGTTCCCCAAGGCGAATATCCCGGTCCCGGCGATCTCGTTCGCCATTCAGCCCAAAACCCGGCAAGACGAGGACCGTCTCAGCAGCGCGATCGCCAAGGTTCTCGAAGAAGACCTCGCGCTGAACTTCTACCGCGACCCGCAAACGAAAGAGTTCCTGCTTGCCGGCAACGGTCAGCAGCACCTCGACATCGTTTGCAGCAAATTGAAGAAGCGCTATAACGTCGAGGTCGAGCTCAAGGCGCCCAAGATTCCCTACCGCGAGACCATTCGCGGGACGGCCGATGTCCACGGACGGCACAAGAAACAGTCCGGCGGCCACGGTCAGTTCGGCGATTGCAAGATCAGGATGGCCCCACTCGAGCGCGGGCGGCAATTCGAGTTCGTCAGCGAGATTTTCGGCGGGGCCATTCCCAAGACGTACATCCCGGCCGTGGAAAAGGGCATTCTCGAAGCCGCCGAGAAGGGCTATCTGGCGGGCTATCCGGTGGTCGATTTCAAGGTAACGCTGTACGACGGTTCGCATCACGAGGTCGATTCGTCGGAGCTTGCTTTCAAGTTGGCCGGCAGCAAGGCGTTCAAGTTGGCGATGGCTCAGGCCGGGCCGGCGCTGCTCGAACCGGTGATGAAAGTGGAGGTCGTCGCGCCCATGGATTTCGCCGGAGACCTGATGGGCGATCTCAACAGCCGCCGGGGGCGCATCCAGGGCATGGACACCAAGGGCGCCAACCAGATCATCCGCGCCGAGGCGCCGATGGCCGAGATGCTGACCTACGCCAACGATCTGACGTCGATTACGCAGGGCAGGGGCTCGTTCACGATCGAGATGGGCCATTACGATTACGTGCCCCACGAGATTGCCGCCAAAATTATCGAAGCGGCCAAACGCGCCCGCGGCGGCGAAGAAGACGCCGATTAGACGGCCGGTCTTGCGCCGCCGGCGCAACGGGCCGGCCCGCGGAACCCGCCGGACAATTGGATTGAGACAAGCGGCCGCTCGATTGCGACGGACGGCGCTTAATCCAGATAGGTGTAATCGTCCAGGACGCGCGAGAACGTCGCGAGCACTTCGTGCTCGTCATCGTCGCCGATCGCCCCTTGCAGCTTGCGCTCGGAAAGCCGCCGGGCGACGGCCTCGCGCAGTTGCTCGGCTTCGTGCCCCGTGTCGGCGAGCACGTCGCGAACATTGTCGCCGCGCTCGAGCTGCTCGATGCGGGCGGCCCCGCCGGCATCGACGACGATGTCCACTGCGGTGACGGCGCCGAAGAGATTATGCAGATCGCCCAGGGTCTCCTGGTACGCGCCCAGCATCAGAAAGCCGAGGTAATACGGCTCGCCCGGACGCAGCGCGTGGAGCTCCAGAGCTTCCTTGACGCGCCTGATGTCGACGAATTTGTCGATGGAGCCGTCGGAATCGCAGGTAATGTCGCAGAGCACGCCGCGTTCGGTAGGCAACTCGTTGAGCCGATGGATCGGCAGAATCGGGAACAACTGGTCGAACGCCCAAAAATCGGGCAGCGATTGAAACATCGAGAAGTTGCAGATGTATTTCGACGCGAGCAGCAGGTCGAGATCGTCGAATCCTCCCGGGCGGTGCTTCAGCGTCCGCGAAAGCCGGGCGGCCTTGCGGCAGATATCCCAGAATAACCACTCTCCCTTGGCCTTGTCGCGGAGATCGAGATACCCCAACTCGAAGAGAGAGATGAGATCGGCCCGCTGCTCCAGCGCACCGTGGTACGACTCGCGGAAGTTCTTGACATTGATTTCAGCCGCGATATCGCGTAACTGCATGACGGGCGCGGATTCGGATTCAATCGCCTCGAGCGAATAATTGCCGGCGGACCCCGGTTCGAGCACCCTGCGCACGTCGGCGATGAGCAATGAGTGGTAGGCGGCCATCGCCCTGCCGTGCTCGGTGACGATGGTCGGCAGCGGCGCCTCTTCCTGGGAGCAGACTTCGCCCACGGTATGGATTACGTCGTTGGCGAATTCCTGAACCGAGTAATTCATCGAGAATTCGCTGGCGGTCTTGGAGCCGTCGTAGTCCACGCCGAGCCCGCCGCCGACGTTGAGATAGTCGATCGCGAAACCCATGCGGCGGGTCTTGGCGTACACGCGCGCGGCTTCTTTGAAAGCCTGCTTGGCGCGGCGAATGTCGTTGATCTGCGAGCCGATGTGGACGTGCAGCATCTTGAGCCGCTGCGCCGCGCCGCGCCGCTCGATGAGGTCGAGCGCGCTGACCAGGGCAACGATGCTCATGCCGAATTTGGCGAACTCGCCGCCCGATTCTTCCCATCTGCCGCTGCCGCGGGCGTAGAGCTTGAGGCGGATGCCCAAGTTCGGCTGCAGGCCGAGCTTGCTTGCCAGGTCGAGCGCCGTCTCGAGCTCTTCGATGTCTTCGACGACGATGACGGTGCGCCGGCAAAGTTTCTCGGCGAGGATCGCCATACGCAAAAAGAGTTGGTCTTTGAGCCCGTTGCAGACGATCAGCGCCTCGTCGGCCAGCGGCATGGCCAGCGCCGCCGCCAGTTCCGCTTTGCTGCCGACTTCCAGGCCGTAGTTGTAGCGGCGCCCCGACTCGACGAGCCGCTTGACGACCTCGGCCTGCTGATTGACCTTGACCGGATAGACGCCGACGTGCGCGCCGGCGTACTCGAACTCGGCGATAGCCCGGGCGAATGCCCGGTGCAAAGCCGACAGGCGCTCGTCGAGAATCTGCGGAAAACGCAATAAGAACGGCGGCGCATGCTGATCGGCAACCAGGCCTTCGACGACCGCGAAGACGTCGATGGGCAGGTCGGCGATCTTGTGCGGGGTGACTTGCAGCCTGCCCGCGGCGTTGATGCCGAAATATCCGAACCCCCATTGGTCGATCCCGTAGATTTTCGAGATCCGTTCCCTGACGTCGGTCCCGGCCAATGGAACCAGTGGATCGCGGACGCCGCTGCCCATGGACCCTCATTCTCTCCCAAGAGGCGGCGGCGTGCGTCAACGGCTGCGCAAGGCGTCGATCTTCGGCGCCCATTGCTCGAGCGCTTCCGCGAGTCGGGCGGGCGCCGCGAGGCGATGCACGGTCATCCCCGCGGCGGCGGCCGAAGCGACTCCGGTCGCGGAGTCCTCGAACACGAGGCAGTCGCCGGCATGCTCGATGCCCGCATGCTCGCGGAGCTTTTCGAGGGCAAGAAGATAGGGCATGGGGTCGGGCTTGAGTCGGGCGACGTGGTCGCCGCAGATCACGAATTGCAGCGGGTCGGCGATGCCGTATCGTTCGAGCGTCGGCACGACGTCCGCAACC
The DNA here is from genome assembly GCA_958295955.1 of uncultured Bryobacterales bacterium. GTDB lineage: Bacteria > Acidobacteriota > Terriglobia > Bryobacterales > UBA6623 > CATQHP01. The sequence continues at coordinate 2,270,370 of OY282420.1, forward strand.
GCGCTGGACGACACGACGCCCAGAGGCGCTTGCGGCGCCGCCGCGCGGATCCACTCCACCACCCGCTCGTCGACGGTCAGCTCGACCCGGCTGCGGCGGCGGTAGCACTGCTGCTTGCGCAGGCATCCGGCGGTTATCGCCTCGTCGGTGGGCTCGCGTCCGGCCTTTTCGAGAAGGAATCTGCAGGCGTTGCGGTCGCTGATGCCGACGAAGCGCCGTGCGTACTCCTCCCAGCCGACCGCCGCGCCCCAATCTGCGGCAGCTTCGAGCCAGGTCTCGTGATGGAGATACTCGCTGTCGGACAACGTGCCGTCGAAGTCGAACAGAACGGCGCGAATGATTTCCGCGGCCATCCTCTATTTTAGCGGCGGGCTCCCGCGGCGTTCGTCTTTTCGGCCCGCGCCGCGGCTTTGCTATCCACTATCCGCCGGCCGCGCCGGCCGCGAAAAACCCGGTCCGCGCATTCTGCCCTTGACAAGGCGGCGGCGGATGGGATATATTCGTTTTCTATGAGCGGCACGCAGCAGAACGATTCCCTTTCGATGCAAAAAGATTGGCGCGAGCCCTTGACGCGGTTCTTGACCAATCCTTATAATAAAGAAAGGTCAATCCGTCAATCCGTCAATCCGTCAATCCGTCAATCCGTCAATCCGTCAATCCGTCAATCCGTCAATCCGTCAATCCGTCAATCCGTCAATCCGTCAATCCGTCAATCCGTCAATCCGTCAATCCGTCAATCCGTCAATCCGTCAATCCGTCAATCCGTCAATCCGTCAATCCGTCAATCCGTCAATCCGTCAATCCGTCAATCCGTCAATCCGTCAATCCGTCAATCCGTCAATCCGTCAATCCGTCAATCCGTCAATCCGTCAATCCGTCAATAAAGAGGAGTAGCGCGCTCTGCGCGCTCTCCGTTTTCCGCTCTTTTGTCTCCCTTCCCGGACTCGGCTCTCTTCTCTTCTTCAAGTTCTCCGCTCTTGCCGCCCCGTTCAGGCGGTCTTGCTCTGCGCTGGTCCTCGCCGCGCTGTCGGCGGCGGTTGCCGGGGCGCAGCCTGCGGACGACTGGGTCATCGAGACGGTCGCGGGGGGCGGCAATTCCATCGGGGACGGCGGCGCGGCTACGGCGGCGCTACTGAGCGCCCCCTCCGGCGTGGCTGTGGACGGAGCGGGCAACCTGTACATCGCCGATTTTAACAACCACCGCATCCGCAAGGTGAACTCTGCGGGGGTGATCTCCACCGTGGCGGGAACCGGCACGGCGGGCTTCAGCGGAGACGGCGGCGCGGCCACTTCGGCGCAACTGCGCAACCCCCAAGACGTGGTGCTGGACGCAGCGGGCAACCTGTACATCGCCGATACGGGCGACCACCGCATCCGCAAGGTGAACTCTGCGGGGGTGATCTCCACGGTGGCGGGTAGCGGGGCGCAAGGCTTCAGCGGGGACGGCGGCGCGGCTACGGCGGCGCAACTCAACCAGCCCAGGGGCGTGGCGCTGGACGGCGCGGGCAACCTGTACATCGCCGATTGGTTCAACCAGCGCATCCGCAAGGTGGACACTGATGGGGATATCTCCACGGTGGCGGGAACCGGGACTGCCGGCTTCAGCGGGGACGGCGGCGCGGCCACTTCGGCGCAACTGGACAACCCCTATGGCGTGGCAGTGGACGGCGCGGGCAACCTGTACATCGCCGACGATAACAACAACCGCATCCGCAAGGTGAACTCTGCGGGGAACATCTCCACGGTGGCGGGAACCGGGACTGCCGGCTTCAGCGGAGACGGCGGCGCGGCCACTTCGGCGCAACTGGACAACCCCTATGTCGTGGCGCTGGACGGCGCGGGCAACCTGTACATCGCCGATGGTGGCAACCACCGCATCCGCAAGGTGAACTCTGCGGGGGTGATCTCCACGGTGGCGGGTAGCGGGGCGCAAGGCTTCAGCGGAGACGGCGGCGCGGCCACAGCGGCGCTACTGAACTTCCCCATCGACGTGGCGCCGGACGCTTTGGGCAACCTGTACATCGCCGAATGGGTCAACAACCGCATCCGCAAGGTGGACTCTGCGGGGGTAATCACCACGGTGGCGGGTAGAGAGCAACTGAACGCCCCCCGCAGCGTGGCGCCGGACGGAGCGGGCAACCTGTACATCGCCGACACGGGCAACAACCGCATCCACAAGGTGGACTCTGCGGGGGTGATCTCCACGGTGGCGGGTAGCGGCACGGCGGGCTTCAGCGGGGATGGCGGCGCGGCTACGGCGGCGCAACTCAACCAGCCCAGGGGCGTGGCGCCGGACGGAGCGGGCAACCTGTACATCGCCGATAGGGGCAACCAACGCATCCGCAAGGTGGACTCTGCGGGCGTGATCTCCACAGTAGCGGGTAACGGCGCGGCGGGCTACAGCGGGGACAGCGGCGCGGCCACTGCGGCGCAACTGTGGGACCCCTATGGCGTGGCGTTGGACGGAGCGGGCAACCTGTACATCGCCGATAGATCCAACCACCGCATCCGCAAGGTGGACTCCTCGGGGGATATCTCCACGGTGGCGGGTAGCGGCACGCAAGGCTACAGCGGGGACGGCGGCGCGGCCACTGCGGCACTACTGAGCGGCCCCGCAGGCGTGGCGCTGGACGGAGCGGGCAACCTGTACATTGCCGATAATAACAACCACCGCATCCGCAAGGTGAACTCTGCGGGGGTGATTTCCACGGTGGCGGGTAGCGGCACGGCGGGCTACAGCGGGGACGGCGGCGCGGCTATGGCGGCGCAACTGAACTTCCCCACCGGCGTGGCGCTGGACGGAGCGGGCAACCTGTACATCGCCGATGAGAACAACCGCCGCATCCGCAAGATAGAAACCGTACCGGGCTTTTCTGCCGGAATTCTTTCAACGGGGATGATCACCACGGTGGCGGGCGACGGGGCGCAAGGCTACGGCGGGGACGGCGGCGCGGCTGTTGCGGCGCAACTCAACCAGCCCTTTGGCGTGGCGCTGGACGGAGCGGGCAACCTGTACATCGCCGATACGGGCAACAACCGCATCCGCAAGGTGGGGCCGCCCCCGCCGCCGCCCGCGCGGCCCCGCGAGCCGGAACCGACGGTGGAGCCGGTGGGCGTTTTCGAGTTGTCGTTCACGCCGGCGGCGGAAGCCGACCCGTCGGAGCCGATGTCGCAGACGCTCATGCTGCGCGCCGAAGGCGGGGCGGCGGAGTTCGAGGTGCTGCCCAGCGCGCGCTGGATCGAGGTCTCGCGCTGGAGCGGGAGCGCATCGTGGAAGGGGAGCTTGGCCGCGGGCGAGACGATTACGCTGCGGGTTACGGTGAATCCTCTGGGGCTGCGTCCGGGAACGCACCGCGGCTATGTGTATATCCGCTCCGGGGGGCGCGCGTCGCGGGTGCGCATCGTGTTGGAGGTGGCGCCGCCGACGGGTCCGGACGTGACCGAGAGCGGGGGCGTGCTCAACGCGGCGCGGATGAGCGCTTACGGCGAGGCGGGGCTGTTCGGGCCGCCGGCGCTGCCGTTGACGCCGGGATCGCTGGTCGTGGTGCAGGGCGTGAACTTCCTCGCGGGCGAACCGATTGGGGCCGCTGGTTTTCCGTTGCCGACGAGCCTGGAGGGAGTGCGCGTGCTGTTCGACGGTCTGGAGGCGCCGCTGTTTGCGGTAGGGCCGCAGCGCATCGAGGCGCAGTTGCCCTCGGCGTTGGGCGGGGAGTCTCTGGCAGCGGGCGGCCTGGCCGTGGCGGAGGTGGTCGTGGAGGCGGGGGGCAAGAGCAGCTATCCGCGGCGCTTCTGGGTGGGGGCGTATGGGCCTGGGGTGTTCACGGCGTCGGGCGCGGGCAGCGGCCAGGCGATAGCCTTGTTCGCCGGTACGACGGCGTTGGCCGCCCCGAGCGGTTTCGGCGCCGGGAGCCGGCCGGCGCGGGCCGGGGAGGTGCTGGAGATTTACGCGACGGGGCTGGGGCCGGTGGATCCGCCGTTGGCCGACGGGATGAACTCGTGCTTGCCGGCGGGCATCTGTCTGGCGGACGGGTCGAACGTAGTGCTGCGGCATACGACGGAGCGCCCGCGGGTAAGCATCGGCGGCGTGGCGGTCGCTGCGGACGGCGTGCTGTTTTCGGGTTCGGCGCCGACGCTGGTGGCGGTGGACATGGTGCTGGTCGAAGTTCCCGCAGGCATTGAGCCGTCCGCCGCGGCGGAGGTGCTCATCGCCATCGGCGGCAGAGCGAGTCAACCCGGCGTCACCGTCGCCGTGGAGTGACGGGCGCCGCGGGATGACTGCGGAAGAGATCCGCGCGGTCAACGGCAAGTCCAGGTTTCTGGACGATCATCACGGCAAGCGCTCGTCGATGCGGCTGACGAGTCTGTTGGCGCTCGCGGCGGCGTTCGTGTTCGGACTGATTACGCTGCTCTGTCCGCAGGCCGACGACGAGAAGGGTTTGTATCTTTCCGCCTTTTTCCTGATCGCGGCCTTCGCGCCAAAGGTGATCCAAAAGTTCGCCGAAGCCAAATTTCAGTAGAAAACGCGCTCGATGACCGGCGGCGTTGCTCTCGCGGCTGCGCTGCATTCCGCAGCACAGCGGTCTTGCCATCCGCCGGCCGCGCGGCGCGCCTTGCGCCGGTCGAGGGGTTCCACTATGCTATCGGCATGCTGCGGGTCATTGCCGCCGCGACGGTGCTGCTGGGGGGGGCGTGCGGCCCGGCCGACGGCCCTTACCCGTCCAGAGAGATCAAGTTGATCGTGCAAGCCTCGCCGGGGGGCACGTCCGACACGGTTTCGCGGGTGATGGCCGGTCTTGCCGAGGAGGATTTGGGCGCGCCCATCGTTTGCGAGAACAAGCCCGGAGCCAGCGGAGCGCTGGCATTTTCGTATGTCGCCCGCCGCCCCGCAGACGGCTACACCATCGGCCACGCGCCAGTGGAGATCGCGGTGGTGCGCTCGCTCGGTTACGCCGATATCGGGCCGTCGGACGTTTCGCTGATCTGCATGGTCTCGAAGACCGCTCCGGCGCTGGTCGTGCGCGCGGATTCGCCCTGGAAAACGTTCGAGGAATTCGTCGCCGGCGCGAGGCGGGAGCCCGGCCGCATTGTCATGGCCAATTCGGGCATCGGGTCGATCTGGCACTTCAACGTCTTGTTGCTGGAGCAGGGTTCCGGCGCGCGGTTCACGCATTTGCCCTACGCGGGCTCTTCCGGGGCGCTGGTGTCGCTGATCGGCGGGCATTCCGACGCCGCGGTCGCCGGCGTGGGCGAGGTCGTTGCGCACGTGCAGTCGGGGAGCCTGCGGCCGCTTGCCGTGTTCGACGCCGGCCGCTCCGGCGTTTTCCCAGACGTGCCGACAACGCACGAGTTGGGTTACGAGATCGGGGCGCCGGCCTGGAGCGGATTTTTCGGACCCGCCGGCTTGCCCGAGCAAGCCGTGGCGAAGCTGGCGTCCGCTTTCAAGAGAGCGTTCCAGACCCCCGAATGGGAGAAGCTGTGCGCCGAGCGCGGCATGGAAGCCCTCTATCTCGACCATGAGCAGTTCGAGCGGTTCGCGCTGGAGCAGCAGAAGTTTTTCGGCGACGCCATTCCCAAGCTCGTTCGCCTGGGGGCCGGCTGAATGCATCGAGCGGATGGCGTAACCGCGGCGGCGTTTGCCGCTCTGGGGGCGTATCTGGTCGCTAGCGGGGGCGGTTTCCCGGCCGGCGCCGGCGGCTTGCCGGGCGCGGGTTTCTTTCCGCAGACGATCGGCGCGCTCATGGTCGTATTGGCGCTCGGCTTGCTCTTCAAAGCGCGGCAGCGCGGCGGAACCGCCGGGTTTGCCTTCGCCAACGCGACGCAGACGGCCGGCGCCGCGGGGATGCTGCTGGTCTATCTTGCCCTTTGGGGAACGGGCTTTTTCCCGCTGCGGACCGTCTTGTTCCTGACCTTGCTCTTGAAATTTCTGGGGCAGCGGTGGCGCTCCGCGGCGGGCGCCGCGCTCGTGCTGACGACGCTGGCGACCGCCGCCTTCCAATACGGCTTGAATGTTTCGCTGGAGTAGGAGGAACGGCGTTGGGCGCTGAGTTGCTTGCCGGGCTGACGGCCGTGCTCGATTGGGAAGTGCTGGGCTTCCTGACCGCCGGCGTGACGCTGGGCGCGATTTTCGGGGCGCTGCCCGGATTGACCGCCACCATGGGCGTCGCGGTGCTGACCCCGCTGACCTTCTGGGTTTCCGCCGAGCAGGGACTGGCCATGCTGCTGGGCATTTACTGCGGCGCCATCCCGGCAGGCGGCATCCCCGCGATTCTGATCAACGTTCCCGGAACGCCGGCCTCGATCGCCACGTCCTGGGACGGCTACGCGCTGGCGCGCCAAGGCCGGGCCGGGCTGGCGCTGGGCATCAACGCGTTGCTGTCCGCGGTCGGCCAACTCACCAGCATTTTGTTCCTGGCGCTGCTGGCCTTCCCCATCGCCGGATTCGCCTTGAAGTTCGGGCCGGCCGAATACTTCGGCTTGGCGCTGTTCGGCATCAGCCTGATGGCGGGCATTTCCAAGGGCCGGGTGCTCAAGGGCTTGCTGGCCGGAACGTTGGGCCTCGCGCTGGCCCTCGTCGGGCTCGACCCGATGACGGCCTATCCGCGCTATACCTTCGGCATGTCGGAGTTCCTCGACGGCATTTCGTTCGTGCCCGTCATGATCGGACTCTTCGGGCTGGCCGAGGTGTTCGTGCAGATTTCCGAGCGCCACTCGATCCGCGAACTGCCGGTCAAGGCATTGGGGCGCATCCTGCCGCGTCGCGATGAGTGGAAGAAGATGTTGCCGTCGATGCTGAGCGGCGCCGGGCTGGGCACGATCGTGGGCGCGATCCCGGCATCCGGCGGCGACATCGGCTCGGTGATCGCCTGGGAACAGGCCCGCCGAATTTCGCCGGACAAGGAAGAGTTCGGCAAAGGCTCTCTGCGCGGGCTCGCCGCGAGCTGCGCCGCCTGCAACGGCGCGATCGGCGGCGCCATGACGACCATGCTGACCCTGGGTATCCCGGGCGACGCCGTATCGGCCATCCTGATCGGGGCGCTGTTGATCCACGGCATCCAGCCCGGTCCGCTGCTGTTCCAGAACAACCGGGCCTTCGTATTTTCCATCGTGTTCCTGTTGGTCTTCGCCTCGCTGCTGATCATGCTGATCGGCTTGGTCGGGGCCAGGCCGCTGGCCGGCATCCTGCGCATTCCCTCTCCGTGGCTGTGGGCGGGGATCGTCCTGTTCGGAACGGTCGGGGCCTATGCGCTCAACAACGCGGTCGTTGACATCTGGGTCATGTTCGCCGCGGGCATTGCCGGGTTTTTTTTCCGCAAGGCGCAGATACCGCTCGGGTCGCTGGTGTTGGGCTTGATCCTCGGTCCCATGATGGAAGCCAACCTGCGCCGGGCGCTGATTATCGGCCGCGGCGACTGGAGCGGCATTCCGACGCGGCCGATCGTGTTGTTTTTCCTGATCGCGGCGGTGCTCTTGCCGGTTTTGCCCTGGATCCGGTCGAAGCTGTTCAAGCGGGGGGAATGACGGCCTGCGCCGGCGCCTCATTCTTGCCGTGCGGAAAGGCGGCGCCACATCGCCGTCAGTTCTTCCAGGCTCAATTGCTGCGCCCGCAGCCCCCCGCAGGGGTCGGCCGCCAGAGCCTCCGCCGCGAATCGCCCGCACAGGTTGTTGCGCAGCATCTTGCGCGGAGCGCGGAAACAATCGCCGAGAAAATCGAGCAGCCCGTCCGCGAGCGGCGCGCTGTCGATGGACATCGAAATCACGGCCGAGCTCACCTTGGGCTGCGGGCGGAAAGCGTCCGGCGGCACGATGAAAAGCTTTTGCGGGACGCCGCAAAGCCGGGCAAGGCAACTCAAATAGCCGTAGTCCCGGCTCCCCGGTCCGGCGACGATGCGGTCGGCCACTTCTTCCTGAAGCAGAAAGACGCACTGCCCGCACACGTCCCGCGCGGCCCATACCTTGCGCAAGATCGGGGAGGTGATGTAGTAGGGCAAGTTGCCGACAACAACGGCCCGCTGCGCCGTTCGCGTCCGGATCAGCCCGGGCAGATCGACGCGCAGCACGTCGCCGCGAATGACCTCGAGCCGCTCGGAGCGGCCGCAGCGGCCGGGCAGCGCCGCGGCAAGTTCGGCATCCAATTCGATGGCGACGACCTGCCGGGACCGAGCCGACAGGCGTTGCGTCAGCGCGCCCCGCCCCGGGCCGATCTCGATTGCCAGGCCGCAATTCTCCGGGACGGCGGCGGCAATCCGGTTCAGGATGTCGTCGTCCACGAGAAAGTGCTGCCCCAGCTTGGGCCTTTTCGCCAACACGCCAGTTTAACGAGACGCCGACCGCCGCGCCGCGACTGCTAAGATGGGGGTTTCCGATTCGTTACGACGCGGGAGTTCCTCAAGCGGAGAGTTGGCATTGGCTGATACCGAGAGTTGCACAAGCGAACTCAAAATCGAAATCCCTTGGGCAGAAGTTGAGAAAGAGTCCGACAAGGCGCTCAAGAGCCTGTCGAAAGGCGTCCGCGTACCCGGGTTCCGCAAGGGAAAGGCGCCCAAGTCGGTCTTGCAGCTTCGTTTCAAGGAAGAAATCGAGATCGAAGTCCTGGACCGTTTGGTGCCGAAGTATTTCCGGCAGGCGGCCGAAACCGAAAATCTCAAAGTCGTCGGCGATCCCGATGTCACCGACCTGCAATTCGAAGCGAACGAGCCGGTTCGCTTCAAGGCGGTCTTCGAGGTTTTCCCGGAGTATGAGTTGGGCGCATACCGCCGGATCGAGACGCCCTATATGGAGCCGGTCGTCGAAGACTTCGCAGTGGACGAAGAATTGGAGCGCCTGCGGGAGCGCCACGCAAGCCATCGCAATCTCGACCCCCGTCCGCTTGAGAACGGCGATGTTGCCGTGCTGTCGCTGAAGAGCGAGCCGGTGGACGATGCGCCGCAAATCGACGAGCCCGAAACGACTCTGACCATCGGCGACGACCAGACTCTGCCGGATTTCAACGATGCTCTGCTCGGCAGGAGCCCGAGCGAAGAGATCGATTTCGAGGTGGCTTATCCCGACGACTTCGGCAATAAGCTCTTGGAGGGCAAGCGCATCCCGTTTCACGCCAAGATTCTCGGAATCCGCAAGAAGGAACTGCCCGCGCTCGACGACGATTTCGCCGGCGAGGTCGATGAGCAGTGCAAGACGCTCGACGATCTCAAGACCCGCATTCGCGAAGGCATGCTCGACATGCGCCGCGCCGACGCGACACGGCAGGCCAAGGAAAATCTGGTCGATCGACTGGTCGAGGCGCATGATTTCCCGCTCCCGAAGAAACTCGTCGATCGACAGATAGGCTCTCGACTGGAGAGCATCGCGCGTTCTTTGGCGCAACGGGGAATGGACATCAAGAATCTCGACCTCGACTGGGAAAAAATCAGCGAGTCGGAACGTCCGCGCGCCGAACGCGATGTCAAGGCAGGGCTGTTGCTCGGGCGGATCGCCGAGGTCGAGAACATCCGGGCGGACGATGCCGCGATCGAAGCCGAAATCGAAAACTACGCCCGAGAGCATCAACTCTCGGTCGGCGGCGCGCGCAAGAAACTGACGGAGGACGGCGCTCTCGAGCGGATGCGGACGTTCTACCGCAACGAGAAGGTGCTGAACTTTCTATTCGACGAGGCCGAAAAAGTCGATCCTCCCGAAGAAGAACCGGAGGAAACGGAAGAGGCCGCGGAAAAAAGCGAAGAATAAAGCCATGTCGAAGATTCACGAAGCGTATGCAGGGCTTGTTCCGATGGTGGTTGAGCAGACCAGCCGCGGCGAGCGGGCCTACGACATTTACTCGCGGCTGCTGCGTGACAACATCATCTTCGTCGGCTATCCGATCGACGACACGATCGCCAATCTGATCACCGCCCAGATGTTGTTTCTCGAAGCCGAAAACCCGGAGCGGGATATCTGGCTTTACATCAACTCGCCCGGCGGATCGATCACGGCCGGCATGGCGATTTACGACACGATGCAGTTCGTGCGGCCGGACATTACGACCGTCTGCATCGGACAGGCCGCGTCGATGGCCGCCGTGCTGATGGCGGCCGGGGCCAAGGGCAAGCGCTATGCGCTTCCGAATTCGCGGTTTCTGCTGCACCAGCCGTCGATGTCGGGACTGGCGGGGCAGGCGACCGATATCGACATCCACGCCAAGGAGATTCTGCGCATGCGCGAGAACCTCAACACGATTCTGGCCGGCCATACGCAACAGCCGGTCGAGAAAATCGAGCGGGATGTCGAGCGCGATTTTATTCTCGATGCCGGTCAGGCCAGGGAATACGGCATCATCGACGAAATCATCACCAAGAAAGAGGCGGCGTAAAGGCCGCTGCGCGCGTCTGTTACCCTACTGCGCATGAAGGCTTGGCAAGTCACTCATTACGGCGAACCGGAGGAAATGTCCTATGCGGACGTTGCCGTGCCGTCGCCGGGCGCAGGCCAAGCGCTCATCCGCAATCGCGCTTGCGGCCTCAACTTTTTCGACTTGCTGCAGTGTCAAGGCAAGTACCAGTCCAAGCCGGCTTTCCCCTTCACCATCGGAGCGGAAGTTTCGGGAACCGTGGAAGCCGTCTCTCCCGACGTGCAGGGCATCGCCGTAGGAGACCGCGTGGTTGCGCTGCCGCGCGGCGGCGGGTTCGCCGAGTACACGATCGCCGCCGCCGCGCGGACTTTCCCCATTCCCGCAAGCATGTCGTTCGAGCAGGCGGCGGCGCTGCCGGTGGTCTATCAGACGTCGTATTTCGCGCTCGATTACCGCGCCAAGCTGCAAGCCGGCGAGTGGCTGCTGGTTCATGCCGGGGCCGGCGGCGTCGGAACCGCAGCCATTCAACTCGGCAAGGCGATGGGCGCCCGCATCGTCGCCACGGCCGGCAGCCAACGAAAGCTCGACTTCTGCCGCAAGCAGGGGGCGGAGCACGCAATCGACTACCGCGACGGCTCGTGGGTCGAAACGGTGAAGGCGCTCACCGCCAAGCGCGGCGTTGATGTCATCTACGATCCGGTGGGCGGCGACGTATTCGATCTGTCAACGAAAGTGATCGCGCCCGGAGGCCGCTTGCTGGTAATCGGCTTTGCCGGCGGACGCATCCCCTCGCTTGCCGCCAACCGCGCGCTGCTCAAGAACATGGCTCTGGTCGGCGCCTTTTGGGGGCGCCACTGCGAAGAGAACCCCGGTTACATGGAATCGCTGCACCACATTCTCATCGGGCTTTTCCAGGACGGCAAGATCGATCCGCCGGTGGGCGCGTCCTATCCGCTGGAAGAGGCGCCCCGAGGCATCCGCGACTTGGCTAACCGAAAAATTGCCGGGAAGGCCGTGCTCACGATAGGCTGAGCGCCGCTTGCGCGGCCGGCGGATAGCGGATAGCAAGACCGCTGCGCCGGCCGCACTTTCCGGCTGCTGCTGCGATTCCTGTTTTAGCGCGGCGCCGGGCCGGCGACCGTGTAGCTTTCACCCGCCTGCGTCGGCAGGATCTGCAGTTCGTCCGACCCGGCAATGCGGATGCGGCATTCTTTCCCAAGCTTTGAAACGATCGTTGCGCTCCGGAGCGTTCCGTCCGCCCAATCCATCGCCACTTCGAAGCCGCCGCGCGCCTTCAGTCCCTTGACCGAGCCGCGGCTCCAGGCGGCGGGCAAGGCGGGCAGCAGGTGCAACTCGCCGCCGTGGGATTGCAGCAGCATCTCGGCGACCGCGGCGGTTCCGCCGAAGTTGCCGTCGATCTGAAACGGCGGATGGGTATCGAAGAGGTTGTCGAGCGTCGATTCGGCCAGCAGCAGCTTGAGATTTTCATACGCTTTTTCGGCGTCCTCGAGCCTGGCCCAGAGGTTGATCAGCCAAGCGCGGCTCCAGCCGGTGTGGCCGCCGCCGTTCGCCAGGCGATGCTCGATGGATTTGCGGCCGGCGGCGGCGAGCTCGGGCGTTCCCCGCAAGGTGAACTGCTCGCCGGGGTGCAGGCCGAACGCATGCGAGATATGGCGGTGGCCGGGGTTGGCTTCAGCGAACTCCTCGGGCCACTCCATCAGCCGGCCGTCGCCGCCGATTTGAGGGCCGGCCAGTCGGCCGAGTTTTTCCCGCACCTCTGCCGTGAAACCGTCTTCGATGCCCAATTCACCGGCGGCGGAAAGGACGTTGGTGAAAAGATCCCAAATAATCTGCTGCTCCATCGCCGGCCCCATGGTCATTCGCGCGCGGCGCCCGTCTGCGGTGAGAAAGACGTTCTCGGGCGAAGTTGCAGGGCCGCTGACGAGCTTGCCGGTCTTGGGGTTTTCAACCAACCAGTCCAGGAAGAACTCGGCGGCTTCTTTCAGGATCGGCCAGGCGCGGCGCTCCAAAAACTCCTTGTTGCCGTTGAAAAGGTAAGACTCCCAGAGATGCCGCGCGGTCCAGGCGGCGCCGGTGGGCCACATTCCGTACTGGGCGCGGCCGATCGGGCTGGTCCACCACCAGGCATCGGTCGTATGGTGAGCCACGAAGCCCCGCGCGTTGTAAACGTCCTTCGCGGTCTTGCGGCCGCGCGCGCGGAGATTGTCGAGCAGGTCCCACAGAGGCTCCTGAAGTTCGGACAGGTTGGTTACATCCGCCGGCCAATAGTTCATCTGGACGTTGATGTTGATGTGGTAATCGGCATTCCAGGGGGCGTCGATATGATGGCTCCAGATGCCCTGCAGGTTGGCCGGCATGGCGCCCGGACGGGAGGAAGCCATCAGCAGATAGCGGCCGTATTGGAAATATGCGGCCAACAGGTCGGGGTCGTCCGCGCCCATGCGCACGGCGCGCAGGCGAGCGTCGGTGGGGTTGCTGCGCTCGTGCTCGCCGCCCAGGTCCAGCGAGACGCGGCGGAACAGCGCGCGGTGGTCTGCGACGTGGCTTTTCCTGAGCTCGGCGTAGCCGACGCCCGCGGCCGCCGCCAACTGCTGCGCCGCCGCGGCTGCCGGGTCGCGGCCGCGGTAGTCCGTCGCGGCGGCCAGAATCAGCGTCGCCGAGTCGGCGGTCTCGATGATCAGAGAGGAACCGTCGGCGCGCATCGATCCGCCGTTGGCTTGCGCTTGCAGCCGCGCTTCGAAACGGACGCCGGGATGCTTGCCTGCGTGACTTGCGCGGCCGCGCAGAACCAACTCGCCGCCTGCCGCCGTCGTCTCGGCGTCCGCGACCCGATTCAGGCGGACCCGGCGCGAGATCATGCCCGGCCGATCGGCCGCGATATGCACGACGATGACCTGATGCGGCGCGCTCGAAAAAACCTCGCGGCTGAAGCGAACTCCCCGCTCGGTCCATTGCGTGCGCGCGATGCCCGTGTCGAGGTCCAGCTCGCGGCGATAGTTGCGCAGGCTTTGGGGCGGGTCCGCGTCGATCCACAGGTCGCCGAGAGTCTGATAACCCCGCGGATAGATGCGCTCGCCCAGGATTTTCTCCTCAATCATGCGCTCGGCTTCGACGTACTTGCCGTCGAACAGCATCCGCCGGATCTGCGGGAGATGCCTGTAAGCGCCCTTGACATCGCGCTCGACGGGCGACCCCGCCCAAACCGTGTCTTCATTGAGTTGGATGCGCTCGTCCTCGATGCGGCCGAACGCCATTGCGCCGAGGCGGCCGTTGCCGACGGGCAGAGCCTCGGTCCATTGCCCGGCCGGGCGGTCGTACCACAGCAGCGGCTCGGCAAACGCGGGAGAGGCCAGAAGGGATGCAAGCGCGAGGAGTCTCATTGCCGATTATGAGTATAAGCGGCGGGCCAGTCGGACCGGGCGGAAATCGAGAGATCGCTTGAGCGTCCGCGCCGGCAGGGCTTGCTCGAAGCTATCCGCACGAGCCTTTTTTCGACCGAGTCCGGCAACTCGCGGCAAGACCGCTGCGGCGGGCGTCTTCAGAGTCGGAACGCGCCGGCCCGCGGGCGCAAAACGAGCTCCACTTGCAACTCTTCGCCGTCGCGGACGATGGTCAGCTTGACGGTATCGCCGGCCAGTTTCAGAGCAAGCGCTTCGCTGAGCGTGCTCTTGGCGGCAATCGGCCGGTCATCGACGGCGACGATGAAATCGCCGCCCCAGGGAATGATGTAATTGCCGAGGACGATTTCTTCGCGGGCGCCGCGCAGATCCTTCTCGGCGGCGACCGAGCCCTGCGCGACGGCCGTAACGAGATGTCCGGGGGAAGGCAGCTTCAACGCTCGGATGAAGCGGGACGGCACGAAAAAGCCTTCGATGCCGATTTCCTCCGGCGGTTCGGCGCCGCCCTTGACAAAGCGCAACAGCGGCTGCGCGCGGCTGATCGGCATGGCGAAGCCGATGCCGATATTCCCGCTGGGGCCGTAGATCGCGGTGTTGATGCCGATGACGTTGCCGCTGGAGTCGAGCAGCGGGCCGCCGCTGTTGCCGGGGTTGATCGCCGCGTCCGTCTGAATGAGATCGCGCAAAACGCCCGAGCGGTCCTGGATCGACCGGCCGACCGAGCTGACTACGCCCGTGGTGAACGTGCCTTCCAGTCCGAAAGGGTTGCCGATGGCAAGCACTTTCTGGCCGACCCGCACCCTGTCGGACTTGCCGAGAGGCAAATACGGCAGGGGATTCCCGGCTTGGATTTTTATCAGCGCGAGGTCGTTCGGCGGATCGACGGCCAGAACCTTCGCCCGGTAGCGGGGGCTGTCGGCTTCCTCGCTCAGCAGCGCCACTTCGAGTTGGGCGCTGCCTCTGACGACGTGATGGTTAGTCAGGATGTGCCCTTCGGCGTCGATCAGAAACCCCGATCCCGTGGATTCCTGCGGGTAGATTTCCAGGAACCAGTCGCGATGCAAAACCGTGCTCGTGATATGCACCGTCGCGGGGTAAGACTTGTCGTAGATGGCTATGTTCGACAACTCTTCGGGGGTGAGCGTCGAATCGGCTTCGGTCCAGAAAAGCTCGTCGGGGTGAAGCGACGAGACGCCGGCGCGGCCGAATGAAAACAGGTCGGGCGCGCTAGTCCAAACGACAAATGCCGCCGCGAACAGCATCGCCAGGATCGCCCGGCGCCGGCCAAAGGAATCGGTTTCGCGCATTGCCATCAACAAACCTCCGACCGGACGCCGCGGGCCTCGTTTCTCAACTTATGGTAAATGTCCCGCACGCGGGCCAGGGTTGCGGCTTTGCCGCCGGAAGTGTCGATAACGAAGTCGGCGTATTGCAGCTTCTCCTCCAGCGGCATCTGGCGGGCCAGGCGGGCCTCGGCTTCCGCGGCAGAGGCGCGCTCGCGTTTGACAAACCGCGCGATCTGCATCTCGCGCGGACATGCGGCCACGATCAGCCGGTCGTAACGCTTGTAGCTGCCGCTTTCGATCATGATGGCCGCCTCGACGACCGCCGCGGCGCCGGGGTCGTCCGCCTCGACGGCGGCGAAAAACCGCTGCTGTCCGGCGAATACGTGCGGATGCACGAGCGCGTTCAACCGCTTGAGCTTTTCGGGGTCGTTGAAGACGATTGCCGCGAGCTTCCCGCGGTCGATCGTCTTGTCGGCGGCGAGGATTTCCCTGCCGAATAATTCGACCGCCGCAGCGTACGCTTCGCCGTTGGGCATCAGCGCCGCGTGGCCGAGCTTATCGGCGTGGAGGACGCGGGCGCCCAATCGCTCAAGTTCGGCGGCGATGAAACTCTTCCCGCTCGCCAAGCCGCCGGTCAGTCCGACTTTCAGCATCCGGCAGCGGCTCCGCCGGGCGGCGGATCGGGGAAATTGGTTGGCCGGGGAGGATTCGAACCTCCATAGCGGGCGTCAAAGGCCCGTGTCCTGCCATTAGACGACCAGCCATCCATGCGTCTTGGACTCAGTTTAACACGCCGGTTTGCTTACCCGCCCGGGCGAACGATCCGGCCGAACTGATTGCCGCCGACGTCGCCGTGCCACCAGGCGCCGGCGTAATGGTCTCTGTAAAAAAGCACGCGGGCGGTAAAAGTCCCCAGCCCCGGAATGCTGACATCCGTCAGGCTGACCATCGGCGTATCCCCGGCCCACAGCAGCTTGACCGGAACCGGCAGGGTTACATCGCGGCCGCCGTACTGAATGCGCGAGTGGAAAGCCCAGATGTCGCCGCCGACCTTGACGACCTTCTCGATCTCGTAGCGTTCGGCGCGGAGCTTGCTCTCTTCGCGTCCGGCGATGGTGAAGTTTCCTTCGAGGACGACTCCGCGCATGGACTCGGCAAAGGCCTCCTCGCGGGCCTGTTGCTCGGCGGCGTCGGGAACCGCCGTCGAAGAGCAGCCGCAGAAAATCAGGAATGCAGGAATCGCCAAGCGCATGGATATTACAGTACGCTTTTTCGGCGCCGGGCGCCAGTGGCGCGTTGCGCGGCGGGCGCCGCCGGAGTCGGCCGCGGTTACCGGCCCTTCTTGCCGGTCAGGGCGAGACTCAGGAAAACGTCTTCGAACGGGTCGTCGGGCATGCCTGCCGCGGCGCGGATCTCCGCCGGCGTTCCTTCTGCAACCACCGCGCCCTCGCGCAGAATGAGGCAGCGTTCGCAGACGCGTTCGACGAAACTCATCAGATGCGAGCTGAGCACGACGGTCGAACCCTCGGCGCGCAGCCGTTCCAGCCGCAGCCGCACCAAGCGCATGCTCTCGGCGTCGAGTCCGTTCAGCGGCTCATCCAGCAGTAAAAGCGGCGGATTGCCCAGCCATGCGGCGACGATGCCGATTTTCTTGCGCATGCCGAACGAGTACTCGCGGATCAGGAAGTCGGACTTGCCGGTCAGATCGAAATAGTCCAGGTCGGCGTCGATCTGCGCGGAAGCGTCGATTCCCTTGATGCCCGCAACGAATTGCAGGAACTCCCGGCCGGTGAGGAGGTCGTAGAGAACCAGTTCTTCGGGCAGGTAGCCGATTTTGCGCTTCGCTTCGACGGGGTCGCGCCGCGGGTTCGTTCCGGCCACGGTTACGGCGCCCGCGTCCGGCCGAACCAAGCCCAGAACGGCTTTGAGCAGTGTCGATTTGCCCGCGCCGTTGGCGCCCAGGAGGCCGCATATCTCCCGGTCGGCAGTGAGCGAGACTCCGTTGACGGCAACGGCGCTTCCGAAGCGCTTGGTCAAGCCTTCGATTGCTAACGCCGGCGCGCTCAAAGCGGCGGCCCCCCGACGCGGGCGGCCGTTTGCCGCGCGCGGTTGGCCAGGACATGGAGCGCATAGGCGTGCAGCAGTCCGACCCACGGCAGGTATTCCCAAAAGAGAACGTACGATCCCGCGAATCCGCAACCAAGCAGTCCCGCCTGCGTCAGTCCCAGCGCCGGGCGGTCGGCGGCCTCGAACATCAGC
Source organism: uncultured Bryobacterales bacterium (assembly GCA_958295955.1). Classification (GTDB taxonomy): domain Bacteria; phylum Acidobacteriota; class Terriglobia; order Bryobacterales; family UBA6623; genus CATQHP01. Next base: position 2,287,658 of record OY282420.1, read on the forward strand.
AGCGCGACGGCGGACGACACGGCGAGGACGACAAGCAGCGCCTGCGCCGCCAAAACCGCGAAGTTTTCGCCGGGCAGCGAAGCGAGCGCGGGGGCCGCGGCCAACGCCGGCGGAATCGAAACCAGCGACGCATACCAGACTTTCGTCTTCCAGATGGAATCCGCTTGGACGGGCGAAGAGCGTTCGAGCCAAAACCGGGGGATTTGCAGGCGAAGCAGCAGCGGCGCGAGGGAGCTCAGCGCCAGCGCGGCGAGCGCGCAGCCGGCGAGAACGATTGGAGCGGACCAGCGGGCGCCGGCGCTGTCGCGCAGGGTCCAGGCCGAGGACAAGGCGGCGAGCGCCCCCGCCGCAGCGAAAAACACCGCGGGCGAAAAGAAGCGCCGAGTCAACAGCAGATCGCGCAGGAGTTGCGGGCGAATCTCATCCGGCAGGCGGAGCATGGAAAGACCGCCGCGCCGGCGCCGCGGCGCGGACCGCGGCGCAGTCTGCCGGTGTCCGCCGCTCAACCACCGGGCCGCCGCCCACGCCGCCGCTGCGGCCAGGATTCCGGGGAAAGCCGTCCAGGCGGCGGCCGCCGCCGCGGTCAGGCCGAGACCCAGAACCGCGGCGGCGGCCTTCCCCTTGGAGAGGTAAATCGAAACCAGCGCAAGTTGCAGCCCCGCCGCCGACGCCGCAAAAACGTACGGCGCCGGTCCGCGCAGAGATGCAGGCGCCCAGAGGGCAAGAAGCAGCGCGGCAAAACCCGCATTCCGCAAGAACTGCGCCGCGAAAGCAACGTGAAACCGCGCCGCCGCCGGAACCGGCAGAGCGTCGAGACAGGCCGCCGCGCCGCCCGCCGGGGCGGTCTCTCTGACCGCACTCGGCCAGAAAGCCGCTGTCCATGCCGCAAGTCCGAGCGCGGTCAAGAGGAGCTGTTCGACGAACGACCGGCCGGACCACTGCACCCTTTCGGCAAGCATGGCGGCGGCCGGCTGGAGCGTATAGAAAACTCCTCCCAGAATCAGCGGCGCAAGCACGAACAACGTGAAGAAACGGTCCCGCAGCAGGCGCAAGAAGATTCGCAGGCGGTAGCGGAGTAGCAGGAGCGTCACGGACCGACGGGCTGAATCCTCATGGTAACCGTTAAAAAATTTTCAGCGGGAGATCGTCTTGGTCCAATGCAAAACGAGGCTGAAGGAGGGGAGCATTGGGCTGGGGCTGGGGCAAGCCGCGGACGCATTCCGCGGCCAAGTATGGATTATTACGCGCGGGCCGCGCCCGGCGGGTTTGTGAACCGTATCATCGAACGCACGGCCTCGGCCGGGTCGGCGGCGCCGAATAGGCCCGAGCCGGAGACAAGAATGTCGCAGCCCGCGGCGGCAATCGCGGCGGCGTTCGACAGATCGACTCCGCCGTCGACTTCGATGCGGAAATCGAGCCTGCGCTCGGCGCGGACGCCGGCCAGCGCCCCGACCTTTTCGACCGCCGCGGGAATGAGCTTCTGCCCGCCGAAGCCGGGGTTGACGCTCATAATCAGCACGAAATCGACAAGGGGAAGAACTTCGTCGAGGACGTGCAGCGGGGTTGCCGGGTTGAGCGCGACGCCCGCCTGCGCGCCGAGGTCCCGGATGCGGCGGATATCGCGGTCGAGATGCGGGCATGCCTCCTGGTGAACTGAAATCATCCGCGCGCCTGCCTTGGCGAAGGCTTCGACGTATCTCCCCGGCTCGACGATCATCAGGTGGCAATCGAGCGTCAAGTCGGTCGCGGCGCGCAAAGATTCGACGACCGGAACGCCGATCGAAATGTTGGGCACGAACCGCCCGTCCATCACGTCGATGTGCAGCATTTCTGCTCCGCCCCGCTCGACGGCTGCGACCTGCTCGCCCAGACGGGCGAAGTCCGCGGCCAGGATGGAGGGCGCGATTCGAGTCATGGCCGGCGGCGAAGAGAAAACATCGACGATCCCGAATCTCCAGCTTATCAGTCCGTTGCGGCCATCCGTTGCGGATCGCGGCCCGCAACTTCGTTATGCTGGGGAACCGACTGCGATGGAAACCGAAACCCCGAAGCTCAGCCGGTTCCGCGTAATCGCTCCCGGCATCCTGCTGGCGGCGACCGGCGTCGGCGCGGGAGACCTGCTGACCGGCACGCTGGCCGGCAGCGAAGTCGGGGTGAGCCTGCTTTGGGCGGTAGTCGTCGGGGCCGGATTGAAATACGTCCTGACCGAAGGCATCGCTCGCTGGCAGTTGGCGACGGGCATGACGCTTCTCGACGGCTGGCGCCTCAAGCTGGGGCGTTGGGTGCGCTGGGGTTTTTTGATTTACCTGACGCTGTTTACGGTGATCGTCGGGCGGGCGCTGGCCGCCGCCTGCGGGACGGCGGGCACGGCGATCTATCCGCTCGGCGGCCCGCAAGCGTCGGTGACGATCTGGGCCGTCATTCATTCCCTCCTTGGCGTCGCTCTGGTTTTGGTAGGCAATTTTCGGGCGTTCGAATCGATCATGGCCGCTCTGGTCGGGCTGATGTTCGTAACCGTGGTCGGCGCCGCGGCGGTAGTTGCGCCGCCCATCGGCGAAGTGCTGGCCGGATTCGTGCCGTCCATCCCGGAGAGCGGAACCCGCTGGGTGCTGGCCGTGCTCGGCGGGGTCGGCGGAACGGTGACCCTGCTTTCGTACGGGTACTGGATTCAGGAGCAGGGCCGGCGCGGCAAGGCGATGCTGCCGGTATGCAAGACCGATTTGGCGGTCGGCAACGGCATGACCGGGATCTTCGGCCTGTCGGTGGTCGTGATCGGCTCGCAAATCGACGTCGAGTCGGGCGGCGCGGCGCTGGCGGCGCAAATGGCCGACCGCCTGGCCGAGGCCGTCGGGCCGCTCGGCCGCATCGTGTTTCTGGCCGGCTTTTGGGGCGCCGTATTTTCGAGCCTGCTGGGAGTTTGGCAGAGCATTCCGTACATGTTCGCGGACTGCATCCGTTTGCAGGACGGAACCGCGCAAGAGTTGCGCCGGACGACGGCGTACCGCTGCTGGCTGTTCCTGATCGCGGTCGTCCCGCTGTTTCTGTTGAACGCCTCGGTCAAGCAGATTCAACTGGTTTACGGCGTATTCGGGGCGCTGTTCCTGCCGCTGCTGGCGCTCGCGTTGCTGCTGATGAACAACCGGCTCGAATGGGTCGGCAAAGCGTTCAAGAACCCGCCGTGGATCAACGTCGTGCTGGCGGCGGCAGTCGTTTTCTTCGCTTGGCTTGGCTTCGCCGGATAGCAATCTTGCTATCCGCCGGCCGCGCCGCTCTCACCAGCCCATTTTCGTGCGCAGAACGTCGAAAAAGCGCACGTTGCGCGGTTGCACGATCTTCACCGCGTGATCGGCCTTCCAGGCGCGCACGCGGTCATTGGGTTTGAGCTTGACGCCGACTTGGCCGTCCACGCTGAGAAAGTTGTTGTCGTCGCCGCCGGAAACCTTCACCTCGATGCGCGCCGCCGCCGGCAAGACGACGCTCCGCTTCGAGATCGTGTGCGGACAAATCGGCGTGAGGCAGATCGCCGACACCGCCGGCGTCATCACGGGGCCGCCCGCCGCGAGCGAATACGCCGTGGAGCCCGTGGGCGTCGAGACGATCAGTCCGTCGGAATGATAAGCGCAGATGTATTCGCCGTCGGCGTATGCCTGGAGGTGCAACAGCCGGGCGACCGCGGCCTTGGTGACGACGATATCGTTGAGCGCAAGGAAACTGCCGACCGTTTCGCCCGCGCGCTCGACTTGGGCGGCGAGCACCATGCGCGAGTCGAGATCGTAGTTGCCTTGCGCGACGTCTTCGAGCGCCACCGCGAGCTCGCTCGGGCTGGTGGTCATCATGAATCCCAGTCCGCCCATGTTGACCGCCAGAATGGGGATTTCCGCATCGCCGACGCCGCGCGCCGCCGAGAGCAGCGTGCCGTCCCCCCCCAGCACGATTACGAGGTCGCAGCCGGCGGCGACGCGGGCGCGCGCGACGCCGCCGGGGAGGTCGATATAAGCGGCCGTGGCCTCATCGGCCCGGACGGCGATGCCCCGCCCGTCGAGCCAAGTTGTCAGTTGGCGGAGCAGCGGCGGAATGTCCGCGTGTCCGGGCTTGCTGACGATGCCGACTCGTTGGATCATTGCGCAGACCGTTGCAGCGCCCCGGCATAGAGCAGGAATTCCTTGTTGCCCGCGGCGCCGAGGATGGGGCTATCGATGGCTTCGACGGCCGAGAAGCCCAGCGCGATGACGGCGCGGCGCACTTTCTCGACAGCGCGGGCGCGCAGGGCGGCGGAGCGCACGATGCCGCCTTTGCCGACCTCGCCTTTCTCGACTTCGAACTGCGGCTTCGCCAGAACCACCATTTGCGCGCCGGACGCGAGCAGCGCCGGAAGACGCGGAAGAATCATCGTGCATGAAATGAAGCTCACGTCGCAACAGACAAAATCGACGGGCTCGGGGACGTGCTCGACCGCGAGGAAGCGGGCGTTCGTTTTTTCGAGGACCGTCACGCGCGCGTCCCGGCGGATGCGCCAGTGGAGTTGCGCGGTTCCCGCATCGACGGCGTAAACGCGCGCCGCGCCGCGCTGCAAGAGACAGTCGGTAAAACCGCCGGTCGAAGCGCCGATGTCGAGGCATACCGCGCCGCGCGCGTCGATGGCGAAACGGTCGAGCGCGGCATCGAGTTTCAGTCCGCCGCGGCTGACGAAGCGGGACCGCCTGCCGACGAGACGGACCGCCGCCGCCGCCGCGACCTGCCTGCCGGGCTTCTCGGCCTTCTGCCCGTCGATCAGGACTTCCCCCGCCAGCACCATCGCCTGAGCCTTATGGCGGGAGTCCGCGAGACCCCGCTCGACCAGCAGCAGATCGACCCGCATGCGCTCTTGGGCAGGCAACGTTCTATTATGGCGCGGCGCCGGGGGGACAGGGCTATCAAGCCGCTCAACGGGGAATCGCCCATGTTTGGGCTGATGTCCGCCAATGGCCGAGGCGTTCTCCAAGACCAAGATTTGCGGATTGGGAGTACGAGGCCGAACCGCCTTATTCAGACTTTCCCTAGACGCTCGGCCTGCCCGCGAACAAACGGGCGGGCAGCGCGATGATCGACCGGAGAAGCTCGAAAACTCCGCCGACTACGATCCCCAGCAAACGGAAAGGGAGCAACAGCAGCCAAACGATGGGATAGACGATCAGGGCCAGGAGTGCAAGCGGCCAACACAGAACGAACAACAACAGCCAAAGCAGAAATGTAAGCATTTTCCCGTGCCTCCTTGTTTCCTACGCAGCGAACGGCGGAACGCGCCAAAGAGAACCCCCCGGCGCCGAAAAACCCGCGGCGCGCGCGGCTTCCGTTATTGCATACGAGCGTAGGGCCGCGTTTGTTCCCGCTTTCCAGCGACGAGGCGGTTTCAGGGCCCGCTGTTTCCGGTACGGCCCTCCTGCAATTGCCCGAGCGCCGCGGCCCGCGCCTGCTTGCGTTTGAAATCCGCGGCGGTTTCCGACGGGTTCCAATACCAGGGATGGTCGACGTGCGCGCTTGCCATGACCGCTTCGATTCGTTTGACGATTTGGGGGTAAGCGTCGGCAAGATCGCGGTCCCCGTGGATGTCCTCCTCGATGAGGTACAACTCGGTTTTTCGCTCCGGGCTTTTGCGGTAGGCTTTCCAGGGCCCCATGCGGACGGCTTGTTCCCGGTCGGCGGCCCAGTAGAGCGGCCGGTCAGCGGGGAAGTCGGCTGCGTTTCCTTGCAGCAGCGGGGTCAGGCTCTCGCCGTCGACGGCGTGAGCCGGCTTGGCGCCGGCGAGGTCGGCTAAAGTCGGCATCAGGTCGATCAGCCACACGGGAACGCCGGAGACCGCGGCGGCGATTTTTTTCGGCTGGTGCATGAAGAACGGAACGCGAATGCCGCCTTCCAGCACCGAGAATTTGCCGCCCCGGAACGGGCCTTTGTTACGGAAAAACGGGTCGTCCGGCCAGTTCGCGGCAGCGTTTCCCCGCGCCGTGTAGCCGCACATGGAGTAGCCGTTGTCGGAAGCGAAGACGATCAGGGTGTCGTCGTAGAGGTCGAGTCGCTTGAGCAGCCCGACCAGTCGGCCGGCGAAGGCGTCGAGCCGCGCGACCATCGCCGCCCACTCCCTGTGAGCGACGGTCGGGAAATCGTCGCGCCGGTTGAAGTCGCCGAGACTGTCGACGATCAGCGGTCCGTGCGGCAATTGCGTTGCGAAGTAGAGGAAAAACGGATTGCTCCGGCGCTGCCTGACGAATTGCAGCGCGCGTTCCTCGATGACCGCTTGCGAATAAACCGCTTGGGCAGGATCCGCGACGCCCGGCGGGATGAGCGCGCCGTCGGCGGTGTAATGCTTGTGGGTATCGCGGACTTCGGGCTTCGTGCGGTTGTCGAGATACATATGGTCCATGTCGAAGCCGTCATTGCCCGGGTAGTCGATTCTTTCGGCATTGGCGTAGAGGTAGCGGGGAAAAAACGTGTGCGCGCGGCGCTGGTCGTAGAAACCGAACGCAACGTCGAAGCCTTGCTTGTCCGGCGTGCCCGGGGTGCCGGGCAGGCCGATTCCCCACTTGCCGAAAAAGCCTGTTGCATAGCCCGCCCGCTTGAGCGTTTCGGCCAGCGTGATGTCCTCGGGGTAGAGGTGATCTTGCCCGCGCGCGCTCCTGTTGCTGCGGATCGGCGCATGGCCGACGTGCAGGCCGGTCATCAGCGTGCCGCGCGAGGGGGCGCACTCGGGAGCTCCGGCGTAGGCTTGCGTGAAGCGAACGCCCGCGGCCGCCAGGGCATCGAGATGGGGCGTGCGGAACTTGTCCTGCCCCCAGATGCCGAGGTCCCGGAAGCTGAGATCATCCGCCAGGATCAGAACGATATTCGGCTTCGAGCCGCTTAGGGGCGATTGACCCCAAGCGGCGGCGGCCGACAGCAGAAGGAAGGGGACGATGCGCTGCATGACGACGCAACTCAGCGTAGCACCCGGCGCGCCGGCGCTTGACACGCTTATCCGGCCGGTGACATGCTAGCGCGCAGATGCTCAGCCGCCGAGACTTCTTGGTCGGGGCCGCCGCCGGAGCCTGGGCCGGCGCTTGCGGATACCCGCAACTCCCCCGCCCCAACATCCTGGTGCTGATGCCGGACCAGTGGCGCGGGATGGATCTGGGGATCTTGGGCCATCCGGATGTCCATACGCCGAACATCGACCGTTTGGCGGGCGACGGCGTTTTGTTGACCAACACGTCGGCGAATTGCCCGGTATGCTGCCCGGCCCGCGGCACGCTGCTCACGGGCCGTTACGGTCATGAGCACGGCGTCGATGTCAACGACGCGCCGCTGCCGGATGCCGAGATCACGATCGCCGAGACCGCCAAGGAGCACGGATATCGAACCGGCTTCATCGGCAAATGGCATCTCGAAGGCGGGAAGCGGCTGCCGGGCTTCGTGCGGCCCGAGCGGCGGCAGGGGTTCGAATTCTGGGCCGCCAACATCTGCTCGCACAATTACTGGAACATGCATTACTTCCGGGATTCCCCGGAGCCGATCGCAATGGACGGGTACTCGGCGAGTTTTTTCACCGACGAGGCCGTCTCTTTCATCACCGCCGATGCGCAAGCCCCGTTTCTGGCTTACGTGCAATGGGGGCCGCCGCACAACCCCTATGTCGCGCCGCCCGAATACATGAACATGTACGACCCCGATGCGCTGACCATGCGCGAGAACTGGAGCGGAGGGGTCGAGCGGGCGCGCGGCCGCTACATGGGCGGCCGCAACGATATTGCCGGCTACTACGCGGCGATCACCTTTATCGACGACGAGGTCGGGCGCATCGTCGATGCGCTGAAGCAGACCGGCCAATTCGAGAATACGATTCTTTTCATCACGTCCGATCACGGCGACATGCTCGGGTCGCAGGGAACGTATCTCAAGCGGAAGCCGTGGGCGGAGTCGATCAACGTGCCGGGCATCCTGCACTATCCGGCGGGAGTCCGCGCGGGCGTCGAGACGAACCTGCCGTTTTCGCACGTGGATGTCGTGCCGACCCTGCTGGGGCTGGCGCGCCTGCCGATCCCGCAAGGCGTGTCGGGGCGCGATCTGTCGCGGCGGATGTTCGTCGAGGAGCAAGGCGGCGCGCCGCAAGAAGCGGCCGCTGTCGAGTCCGTTTACCTGCAGAGCTATACCCCGACGGAACAGTCCGAATTTCCGGCTTGGCGCGGGGTGCGCACCGAGCGCTATACCTATGCGCGGCGCGAGCAGGGCGCATGGCTGCTTTACGACAACGAGGCGGATCCGTTCCAGAAAGACAATCTGGCCGGCAAGCCCGAGCGCCGGGAACTGCAAGCGAAGCTGGACGGAATGACGATGGATTGGTTCGAGCGGACGGGCGATAGCTGGCGCGAGCGGAGCGATTTGCCCTACCGCTAGGCGCGCCGGACGCGCCGGCGGTTGGTGGATAGTGACATAGTGGATAGCAGGACCGCGGACGCCGGCCGCGCTTCGAAGAACGACTCATGAAGATATCAGTCTATCGCCGGCCGCTCGCGGCGCTGGCATTGCTCGCGGCTGCGTTTTTCAACCCGGCGGCTTGGGACAACGACAGGCTGTTGGCGGGAATTCCTCTCAACCTGGTCTATCACTCCGGGCTGTGCGTTGCCGCCGCCCTGGCCATGTGGGCGGTCGTGCGCAAGGCATGGCCGGATTACCTCGACCGCGGCGAATAATCGAGCGCGAACGAACATGATCCTGACGGTAGTCGCCGTTTACCTCTCGCTGGTAACTTTCGTCGGCTTGGCCGGACGCCGCCTTTTCAAGGGGACGGGCGAAGACTACTTTGTCGCCAGCCGTTCGATCGGGCCGGCCGTCTTGCTGCTGACGCTGGTCGGAACGAATATGACGGCGTTCACCATGCTGGGATTGTCGGGAGAAGCCTACAACCGCGGGGTCGTGGTCTTTGCCTTCGTGGGCTCGAGTTCGGCGCTTCTCGTTCCGTTTATTTTCTATTACCTGGGCACGCGCTGCTGGTGGCTGGGCAAGCGCCACGGGTACGTGACGCAGGTCCAACTCATTCGCGACCGCTACCGGTCCGGGGCGCTGGGAACGCTGCTGTTCGTGGTGATCGTCCTGCTGATGCTGCCCTACATCCTGATCGGCGTGAAGGGCGGGGGCGATGCGTTAAACGCCATTACCGGCGGCGCGGACGGCGGCATGCCGCCGTGGGTCGGCAGCTTGGCCGTTTGCGTCGTGACGTTTCTCTATGTCACTTACGGCGGAATGCGCAGCACGTCGTGGGTGAATACGTTTCAGACGGCGGTCTTCATGACGGTCTCGGCGGCGGCGTTTTTTGCCATCCTGCACGAATTCGGCGGCGTGGAAACGGCCATGCAGTCGCTTCGGGAACGGCACAGGGAACTGGTGGTGTTCGACACGGACCCGTCCTCGCGGCTGCGCTTGCTTTCGTACTTTCTCATCCCCTTGTGTACGGGCGCGTTTCCCCATCTTTACGCCCATTGGCTGTCGGCGAAAGAGTCTCGTACTTTCCGCACGGTGCTGGTTTTCTACCCGCTCTGTTTCCTGGTCGTAAATTTCCCGATTGTGATTCTCGGCATGGTCGGACGGCTGGCCTTCGAGCCTCCTCTCGACGGGCCGATCCTGGTGAAATTGATCGTCGGCTACACGGGCGGCCTGCTGGCCGGTTGTCTTGCGGCGGGAGTCTTTGCGGCAATCATGTCGTCGCTCGACTCGCAGAGCCTTGCGCTGGGGGCGATGTTCACCGAAGATATCGTGCGCTATTACGGGTTCGACGATCGGCTTTCGGAACGGCAACAGGTCATGTTCGGCAGGATTTTCGTGGCGGTTTTTCTGGCTTTGGCTTTTGTCTGCTCGCTGTTTGCCGATCAGTCGATTTTTGCCCTCGGCACTTGGTCGCTGACCGGCTTTGCGGGCTTGTTGCCGGTGTTCGCGGCCTCGCTCTATTGGCGGCGGAGCGCCAAGGCCGGAGCGGCGGCCGCGATTGGCGCGGTCGCCGGGCTGTGGGCATACTTTTTCGTGGATTCGCTCGGCGTGGACGGGCCGTACAGCATTGCCGGGTCGGGCTTGCTGCCGATTGCGGTAATCGTCCCGGCGTCGGCTGTTGCGATGATCGTTGTGTCCCTGCTGTCGCGGCCGCCGGCGGATACCGCCCGGTTTTTCCCTGAAAATTGATGCGCTCCGCTGCGGCTACCGCTTCTCGACGAACTCGAGCGGATGCGCGAGGGAGAAGACCACGCGGGTTTCCGAACGAATGACGGCGTCGTCGCCGCGAGTGGCCGCGACCGTTCCGCCGCCTGCCCCGGCTCCGCCGGTGGCGCCGATCGCAGATCCCTTGCCGCCGCCGACGATGGCGCCTGCCGCGGCTCCGATTCCGGTCAGGATGCCGACTTTTACGGCGTCTTACTTGACCGTGGATTTCGCCGTGTGCTCGTGCGGCGCGGTCGATATCTCAATTTTTTGTCCATCCGCGGCGTGCAGGCGGACCAGCACGACTTTCGGCGACTGCTGAAAGATGAGCGCGCCGAGCAGCGCGGCGATTACGAACAGCAGAACCAGAATTCCGATTTGTATGCCTTTCATGCCAACCTCCGCGGGCGTCTTTTTCCTAAAGACGCGGCGAACTGCCTGAGAGTTGCACGATATTGGTGGCGCTTGCGGCCGAGGCGGACGGCGCCCGTGTATACTCGTACCCGCGCCGGCAGAGTGAAGAAGGATGCCTGCGATGAATCGACGTTACTTTTTGTTTTCCCTGGGCGCGGCGAATCCTCTGCGGGCAGCCGCCCGCAAGCCGGTGAAAATCCGCCGTATCGTGCTGACGCCCATTCAGGGCCGCTTTCACAAATTCGTCACGGTGAACGCCTACGACAAGGCTCCGAAGGGGCATACCTACGACACGACGCTCGTGCGCATCCAGACCGACCAGGGCGTCGAAGGCGTGGGAACCATGAGCTACGGCCTTCCCGACGACGCCTTTCTCCGGGACATTCGGGCGCTCTTGGGTGCGGACCCGCTTGCGCTCTACGAAATGGAGAGCGGGCGGGTCGTCCGCCGCGCGGCGCCGCATGAGTCTCTGTTGCGCAAGTACAAGCACCTCGACAGCGGGCTGTTCGACCTGATCGGCAAGCTGCAAGGAGTCCCCTGCTGGAAGCTGCTCGGCGCTGCCGTGCGCGAAAAAATCGAGGTTTACGACGGCACGGCTCTTTTCAGCGATGTCTGGTTCCGCGACCGCGGCGTGCGCGCCGTAGTGGAAGAGGCCGAGGAAGCCGCGCGCATGGGTTATCTCGGAGTGAAGTTCAAGGTAGGCCGCGGTTGGCGCTGGATGGAAAAAGAAGACGGACTGCGGCGCGACATCGAAGTGATGCAGGCGGTGCGTCAAGCCGTCGGGCCGGAGTTCAAAATTCTCGCGGATGCGAACAACGGCTACGAAGGAGACTTCGAGCGGGCCTGGCGGTTTCTGCGGGAGACAAGCGGCGCGAACCTGTTCTGGATCGAGGAGATCTTTCGGGAGAACGTGGAAAATTACGCCCGGCTGCGCGAACGCATGGCGGAAGCCGGCCTCGCAACCTTGATCGCCGATGGGGAATCCGTCAGGGATGTTGACGCCTTCGATCCCTATTTGCAGCCCCGCCGGCTCGTCGACGTGCTGCAGATGGATATCCGCCGCGGCGGGTTTGTCGCCATTCGGGAAATGGCGCGCCGCAGTCGGGCCGCCGGAGCGGTCTGCGTGCCGCATAACTGGGGCTCGCAGATCGGGTTGTTGATGGGGCTGCACGTCGCCAAGGCGGTCGAAAACGTGACGTTCGCCGAAGACGACCGCTCCACCTGCGATGCGATCGTAGCCGAGGGCTACGCTTTCGCTAACGGCCGGTACAGCGTTCCCGACGCCCCGGGACTGGGCATTCGGGTCAACGAGGAAGTTTACCGCCAAAAGTATCGGGACAAAGAGGTCGTGGCGGCGTAGCGCGGAGACGGCGGGCGGTCTCGTTGCAGCCGGCATTGGACGCGGACGGCAACGCAAGAACGGCCTCAAGTTTTTCGACAGCATTACTAATGGCTGGATTGACTACGCGCACAATCTCGTTTTGGCGAAACTTTTTTCACATGCCCTTGTTTCGTCCGAGACCGGTCATATAACTGCACTTGACAAGGTCAAGGAAGACATCGCTCTATTGAAGCAATCGAACGGTTGATCCAATCCACGGCAGCGCGATTATCGTCGCGCTGCGGGAACGCCCGGACAGTGAGAAGCGCAAGCGCCCCTACCGCTTGCGGTAGGGGATATCCGGCTCTTCCTTGGTGATGAACTCGAGCAGCGCCGGGCGGCCTTCTTTGGTGCAACGGATGCCGCGCTCGAGCGCCGGGCGAATGTCCCGCGGCTGCTCGACCCGTTCGCTGTAGGCGCCCAGCCCTTTGGCGACCTCGCTGTAATTGCCGCTGGTGAACCGCGTGCCGTACTTCGCCGACGCCTTCGGGATGTGGCGGTCGTAGTTGCCCATCGCCGAGTTGTTCAGCAGCACGGTGAGGATCGGAATCTGCTCGCGAACGGCCGTCTCGAGGTCCATGCCGACCATGCCGAACGCCGTGTCGCCGCTGAAGTTCGCCACGAGCTTTTCCGGACAGGCCAGCTTGGCGCCCATCGCCGCGCCGAGCGAGAAGCCGAGTTGCGTCGAGTGCCCCCAGCCGATGTAGCCGCGCGGCGTCACCGACGCGTACAGCGGAACCAACTGATCGCGGGCCCCGCCCGACTCGTGCGTCACGATCGTTTCGGCCGCGTTCGTTGCGTCCATGAACTCCCTCATCACGCGGTACGGATTCAGCGGCGTCTCATTGGAAGTCTGCTTCGCAATCCAGCGCTCCAGCCAGGGCTTCTTGACCGCGGCGACGTATGCCTCTACCTCAGCCAACCCGGCGCGGCCCCGCCCGCCGGTCTGCGCGCGGATTTCCTCGGCGATCTGCGCCAGCACGAGCTTGGCGTCGCCGACCAGCCCCACGTCTGCCGCGCAGTCCTTGTTGATGTCCGCCGGGTCGTTCGTCGCGTGAACGATTCGCGGCGCCGCGGGAATCGCCGAGCCGAAAATCGTCTTGGTCAAGCTCGTGCCGATCGCCAGCAGCGCATCGCAGCGGCCCAGATAATCGGGAACCGGCGCGGCCTCTGAGAGCGACCCCGTGCCCAATGCCAGGGGGTGCGACTCGTCGAAAGCGCTCTTGCCCAGCAAAGTGGTCATCACCGGCGCCGCCAGCAACCGGGCGGCCGCGGTCAACTCGGCGCTCGCCCGCGCATAAAGCACGCCCTGCCCGCAGCGGATCATCGGCCGCTCGGCGGCGAGCAAAAGCTTGACCGCCTCGCGCACCGCGGCCGGGTCGGCGGCCGCGCGGAGCGGCGCCACCGGCCGGTAGTCGAGACCGCCCCGTAACTCGCCGAGCGCAATGTCGCGGGGAATCTCCACCAGCGCCGGCCCCGGCCGGCCGCTGCGCAGCGCGGTATAGGCCCGCCGCATGTGCTCTGAAACCGCATGCACGGTCGGAATGCGTGACGCATACTTGGTTACGCCGCGGAAATTTTCCACCGCGTCGAACGTGGGGTGGACGCCCGCGCGGTCCCGGCCGGGGTGCCCCGGCAGAAAAAGGATCGGACTCGAATCGGTCTTCGCCTGGGCGATGCCGGCGAACCCGTTCTCTGCGCCGGCGCTGTCCTGAACGGAAACGACGCCGATTTTCTTGCCGCACGACGCTCTGGAAAAACCGTCGGCCATATTCTCGGCGACGCGCTCCTGACGCGCCACGATCGGGCGGATGTCCTCGTCGGCAAGGGCTTCCAGCAAAGGCGTCAAGGGGAAACAGAACACCTGCTCAACCCCTTCGAGCTTCAGAATGCGGGCAATGGCTTGGGCCCCGGTCAAGCGGAAGCTCCTTCAGGCGGTCGCCGACTCTGCCTCGATCGCCGTCCGCGCGGCCGCCAGCTTGGCGATGGGCACGCGGTAGGGCGAGCAACTGACGTAGTTTAGCCCCGCATTGACGCAAAACGCCACCGACTTCGGATCGCCGCCGTGCTCGCCGCAGATGCCGACCTCGATATCGGGCCGCGTCTTGCGCCCCTTCTCCAGCGCGATCTCGATCAACCGGCCCACGCCGGAAGCGTCCAGCACCTGAAACGGATCTTCCTGCATGATGCCCTTGTCCAGGTAATCGCCGATGAACGCCCCGGAGTCGTCGCGGCTGAAGCCGAACGTCGTCTGCGTCAAATCGTTCGTTCCGAAGCTGAAGAACTCGGCATGCCGGGCGACCTCGTCGGCCGTCAGCGCCCCGCGCGGCACCTCGATCATCGTGCCGACCATGTATTTTACGCGCCGGCCTTGAGCCGCGAACACCGCCTCGGCGGTATCCGTCACGATCTTCTTCTGGTTCTCGAGCTCCTTATGATTGCCGACCAGGGGAATCATGACCTCGGGAATCACCTCGACGCCTTTCTTGGCGCACTGCACGGCGGCCTCGAAGATCGCCTGCGCCTGCATCTGCGTGATTTCGGGGAAGGTGATGCCCAGCCGGCAGCCGCGGTGGCCGAGCATCGGATTGAACTCGTGCAATTCTTCCACGCGCTCCAGCAGATCGGCAATCTCCTTCTGCTTTCCGTTGTCTTCGCCCGCGGCGCGCAACTCGGCGAGTTGCACCATGAGTTCCTCGCGCTTGGGCAGGAACTCGTGCAGCGGCGGGTCGAGAGTGCGCACGATCACCGGATAGCCGTCCATCGTCTCGAACAGCGCCGCGAAGTCCTCGCGCTGCATCGGCAGCAGTTGCCGCAGCGCGGCCTTGCGCGTTGTCTCGTCCTGGGCCAGGATCATCTGCCGGACATGGTCGATGCGCCCATCCTCGAAGAACATGTGCTCGGTGCGGCACAGCCCGATTCCTTCCGCGCCGAACTTGCGCGCCGCGGCGGCGTCGCGCGGCGTCTCCGCGTTGGTGCGCACGCCGACCGTGCGGTAGCGGTTGACGTACTCCATGAACTGCGCGAACTCGCCGGAACTCGGATCGGGGTCGATCGTCACGGCCTGCCCGGCAAACACTTCGCCGGTCGAACCGTCGATCGAAATCCAGTCGCCTTCCTTGAGCACGGCGCCCTTGCAGCCGACCGTGCCGCTCTTGTGGTTGACGTTCAACTCGCCGGCGCCGGCAACGCACGGAGCGCCCATGCCGCGGGCAACCACGGCCGCGTGCGAGGTCATGCCGCCGCGCGAGGTGAGAATGCCTTTCGCGGCCTCCATGCCGTGGATGTCCTCCGGCGTCGTCTCGGCGCGGACCAAAACAACGGGATTGCCCTTTGCGGCTTCGGCTACGGCGTGGTCCGCGCTGAAAACGATGCGGCCCACGGCGGCGCCGGGCGATGCGGGCAGCCCCACGGTGAGCGTCTTCAGCGCGCTCTTCGAGCCGGGTTCGATGACCGGGTGCAAAAGCTGGTCCAGATGCTGCGGCTCGACGCGCGTCACGGCTTCTTTCGGAGTGATCAGCCCCTCCTCGACCATGTCCACGGCAAACTTGACTGCCGCCGCGCCGGCCCGTTTCCCGTTGCGCGTCTGCAGCATGTAGAGCTTGCTCTCTTCGACGGTGAACTCGAAGTCCTGCACGTCGCGGTAGTGCTGCTCGAGCCGCGCCGTGATTTCCCGCAGCTCGTTGTAGGCCGCCGGAAGAACGCCCTCCAATTCCGCAATCGGGCGCGGAGTGCGAATGCCCGCGACCACGTCCTCGCCCTGGGCATTGACCAGAAACTCGCCGTAAAAGACCTTCTTGCCGGTCGCGGGGTCGCGGGTGAAGCCGACGCCCGTGGCCGACGTTTCGCCCAGGTTGCCGAAAACCATCGCCTGCACGTTGACCGCGGTGCCGAGGTCGTGCGGGATGTCGTTCATCTTGCGGTAGTGGTTCGCGCGCGGGTTGTCCCAGGAGCGGAAGACCGCGTCGCGCGCCGCCTTGAGCTGCTCGTGGGCGTCCTGCGGGAAGTCGCTGCCGAGGCGCTTCCTGTAGTGCGCCTGGAACGCCTCGACCACTTCGGCAAGCTGACCGGCGGTGAGATCCATGTCGTTCTCGGCCCCGTGCCGGTGCTTGATTTCTTCGAGGATTTCTTCGAATTCGCTTTTCGAGACTTCCATCACCACGTCGGCGAACATCATGATGAAGCGGCGGTAGCAATCCAGCGCGAACTCCCGTTTGCCGCTGAGCGCGGCAAGGCCCTCGACCGCCTCGTCGTTGAGACCCAGGTTGAGAATCGTATCCATCATCCCGGGCATCGAAAACTTTGAGCCCGAGCGCACCGAGAGCAGCAGCGGGTTCTTTGCGTCGCCGAGCTTCTTGCCCATGTCGTTTTCCAGCCGCGCCAGCGCTTCCGCCATCTGCTCCTCGACGTCGTCGGGAACCTTGTTTCCACCCGCGAGGTACATGTTGCAGACCTGCGTCGAAACCGTAAATCCCGGCGGTACGGGCGCCCCGGCCAGCGCCATCTCGGCAAGGTTCGCGCCCTTGCCGCCGAGAGTGTCGCGCATGCTCCGATCGCCTTCGGTTTTCGAACCGCCGAATGAGTAAACCTGCTTTGCCATTCTTCTTCCCTATCCTTCTTGTCCGCTGATCGTTCCGCGATCGAGGCTTGGGGCGCCGGCCGCTGCACGCATTCAAGGCGAATCTTCGAGCCGGAGCGCTTGGGCGGAGCGGGATGTTGCCCCCGCCCCCAACCTCGTGGAACCGAACTTCTATCTTAACAGCGGATAGCGGATAGTGAATAGTGGGCCGGCGAAGCCGTTGCCGGCGCCCTTTCCCATGCGCGTCATCGCCGGAAAATACCGCCGCCGCAAGCTCGCCTCTCTCGACGGGAGCGCGACCCGGCCCATGCCCGACCGCATGCGCGAAGCCCTCTTCAACATCCTGCAGGGCCGTATCGCCGGCCGCGCCGTCGCCGACTTGTTCGCCGGCACGGGCGCAGTCGGCATCGAGGCGCTCAGCCGCGGCGCCGGCCGGGCCGTCTTCGTCGAGAGCAACCCCGCAGCCGCGGGCGTTATCCGCAAAAACTTGGCGAGCGTAGGAGCGGAAGCGGACGCCGAGGTGCTCGCGGCGCCGGTCGAGCGCGTCCTGCCCGCAATCGCGGCCGACATTTATTTCGTCACGCCGCCCTATTCCGCCGTCCGGGCCTACGCGGACACGTTGGCCGCTCTCGCCGAAAAAGAGCACGACACGGTTGCCGCGCAACATGCCCGCTCGCTGGAGTTGGCCGAAGCCTACGGCGCCATGCGCAAGTTCCGCGCGATCGACTTCGGTTCGAATCGGCTGTCGCTGTACCGCCGCGCCGGCTGACCGGCGCCTATGCCCGACGCGCGAACGTTTCCTCGAGGACTTCGTCGATTTGGCCCAGCGCCCAAGCCGTCTCGTCGTCGGTAATCGCATACGGCGGCATGAAGTAAAGCACGTTGCCCAGCGGCCTCAGCAACAAACCTCTATCGAGAAACGCCCGCGCCAGCCGGGGGCCGACGTCGGCCAGATATCCCGATTCGCTCTCCGCCAGTTCCAAAATGCCGACGCCGCCGATCTGGCGCACGTCTTGCACATAGGGGCGGCCGACATACTGCAGCAACGCCCCGCGCACCTGCGCTTCGAGCCGGCGGATGCGCTCGAGGACTCCTTCTTCGGCGAAGATGTTCAGCCCTTCGAGCGCCACCGCGCAACCGAGCGGGTTCGCCGTGAAAGAGTGTCCGTGAAAAAACGTTTTGCGGCGGTCGTCGCTCCAGAACGCGGCGTACACGTCTTCGGCGGCGACCGTCACCGAGAGCGGCAGATAGCCGGCCGTCAACCCCTTCGAGAAGCAGGCGATATCCGGTATGACGGGGCCGTGCTCGCAGGCGAACATGCGGCCCGTGCGCCCGAACCCGGTGAGCACTTCGTCGGCAATCAACAATAGGTCGTGGCGGTCGCAAAGCGCCCGCAGCTTGCGCAGAAATTCGGCCTTCCAAACGAGCATGCCGCCCACCGCTTGCAGCATCGGCTCCACGATAATGCCCGCGATTTCGTTGCCCCGTTCTTCGAGCAGCGCTTCCAGAGCGGCAAGAGGCTCGCGCGCCGCGCCGTCGTTCGCCGGATCCAACGACGCGCGGTAATCCGCCGGCGCGCTCACCCGCTCGACTTGGAACAGCAGCGGCGCATACGACGCAGTGAAAAGCGAATCGTGGCTTACCGACATCGCTCCGACGGTATCGCCGTGATAGGCATTTTCGAAAGCGATGAAAGTCCGCCGCCGGTCGTCGCCGCGGTTGGTCCAATACTGGTAGGCCATCTTCAGCGCCACCTCGACCGCCGTCGAGCCGTTGTCGGAATAAAACACCCGATTCAGCCGTTCGGGCAGCAGCGCGCACAGCCGTTCCGCCAACTCCACCGCCGGCGGATGCGTACACCCGGCGAAGATCACGTGCTCCAACGTCTCGGCCTGAAGCCGCAGCGCGCGATTGATCCGCGGGTTGCTGTGGCCGTGAACGTTCACCCACCACGAGGAGATGCCGTCCAGCAACCGCCGGCCGTCCTCGGTAAACAGATAGACTCCGTCGGCGCGCACGATAGGCAGCGGATCGGGCGCGGTCTTCATTTGCGTGAACGGGTGCCAAAGATGCGCGCGGTCGCGCTCGACTAACGTGGCCATCGGCTTTCAGGTTAACCGACGCGCTAATCTGAAACGCAATGCCCCTACTGCGCGTTTTGATGTTTTCGGCGGCGGCCTGCGCGCTGTTCGGCGCCGGCCCCGCCGTCGACCCCGCCCTGCTGCGGCAGCGCATCGACGAGTTGCTTCCCGCGGCGATGGAAACCCACGATGTCGATCTCTGGCTGGTCTTCACCCGCGAGGAAGCCAAAGACCCACTGGCCGCCGATCTCGCCGGCGGCTCGGCGGTAGCGCGCATGGCCTTGCTCTTCGCGCGAACCGCCGGCGGCCTGCGTAAAACCGCCGTCGCCGCCAGTTACGATGTCACGCCGCTGCAGGAAAGCGGCATCTACGACGCAATCGTCGGTTACAAAAGCGAGGGCGTCAAACCGCATTTGCAACGCGCGGTCGAAGAGTTGGACCCCGCGCGGATCGCCGTCAATACCTCCCGCGACATGCCGGTCGCCGACGGCCTGACCGCCGGCATGAGGGCCTACCTGGTGGAAACGCTGGGGCCGCGGTACGCCGCAAGATTCGTCTCGTCCGAGCCGTTGGTCGCGTCGTTCCGCGGGCGGCGGCTGCCCGCCGAGGTCGCCATCCTGCGCGAAGCCGCGCTCTACACCGACAAGATCATCCGCGAATCGCTCTCGGCGCAAGTAATCCGGCCCGGCCGGACGACCGAGAACGACGTCGCCGACTATCTCAAGCGCAAGACCGCGGAAATCGGCGCCTCGGTTCCCTTCATCAGCGTCGTTGCCGGACCCGCCCGCGGCCACGCCGAGCCCGGCGCCCGCGTCATCGGCGAAGGCGATCTCGTGCGCATCGACTTCGGCATTGCCTACAAAGGCTATGCGACCGACATTCAGCGCACGGCCTACGTCCTGCGCGCCAACGAGCGACAGCCGCCCGCCGAGGTGCGAAAAATGTGGGCCGTCGCCCGCCTCGCCGCCGACCGCCAGATCGCCGCGATGAAGCCCGGCGTCTCCGGCAACGCAATCGACGCCATCGGCCGCGGAACGTTAACCGCAGCCGGGTACGACGAACCCCCGCACGGCACCGGCCACGCGATCGGCTTCGCCGTCCACGACGTGGGTCCGCTGCTCGGACCCGATTGGCCGGAACGCTACGGATCGACGGTCTTTCTCAAAATGGAAATCGGCCAGACTTTCGCCGTCGAGCCGATACTCTACGCCCGCTACGAACCCTCCGGCGGCGAAATCCATATCGGTTTGGAGGAAGATGTCGTCATCGCTGCGGACGGCGCCGAGCGCCTCCATCCGCGTCAGGACGAGTTGATACTCATCGCCCCGCCGCCCGCGCCATAGCCCCGCGGCAGCGGGCTAGGCAACCGGCTCGTTCTCGATGCGTTGGAACAGGATGACGATTCTCCCCGGCTTCGGCCGGCCGAAGTTCATGGCCGGCTGGAACTGACTCATCAGCAGCGCATTGCCGATTTGTCCGCGGGAGCGCGCGTCCAGCAACTCGTCCTCGGCAACCTCGAAATCGTACACTTCGCCTGCGGCATTGATGTACGCCAAAACCGTGAAGTCCCGATCCACCGGATACGGCGAGCGCATCTTCATCACCGGCTCCGACAGGAAAGCGTTGCTCAGGAACTTGACCGGGATGTCGTCCGCATACACGCTCGGCGTCATCCACAAGGCCGAGAGCAGCGCGGTCACCAACAGCAGCGCCGACAGCATGCCGCCGATCGCCGGCACGGCCAAGGGACGCATCAAGTCGCCGATGCGCATCTTGAGCAGGCTCCATTGCCGGTTCGGCTTCGCCCGCCGCGCCAATTCCACGGAAAGGGCCGACCGGATCTGCACTCCCAGATGCAGCGGCGGCGCCGGAACCCCAACGCCGCGGATCATCGAGCCGATCGGATCCATGCGTTCATAAATCTCCAGGCACCGCGGGCACTCCGCAAGGTGCATGCGCAGCATGAATGCCTCCGGGCGGCTCAACTCGTTTTCCAGGTACTTCGCGATTCGATTTTGTGTCCAGTGGCAGATCATGGCGCTATTCCATCTGCAGCGACCACCCCTTGGGCGCGAGAGCGGGCAGGCGGTGCTGCAATCTCTTTTTCAGGGCTTCTCGTCCGCGCAAGATGCGGGATTTCACCGTGCCGGGGGCAATCCCCAGCGTCTCGGCAATTTCGTTGTAGGCGAGTCCTTCGATATCGCGTAGAACCACGGCCTGACGCAGGCGCTCATCGAGCTCGCGCAGTCCGCATTCCAGGGCCATGCGCACTTCCCGGCGCTGCATCGAATCGAACGGCGTCTCGACCGAAGCGGCCGGCAACTCCCAATCTCGGCCGGCGCCGCCGTCCCGGGCGCCGTTGGCGACCTCGCGGAGGCGGCGCCGCGCGAACCAGCGCCGCCGGTTGGCGGCCTCATGGACCGCAATGCGGTAAATCCAGGTCTTCAGGCTCGCATCCTCGCGGAACTCCCCGATCTTGCGAAAAACCTTCAGGAAAACTTCTTGCGTTACGTCAGGCGCTTCGCTGGGGTCGTCCAGCAAGCGATAGACGAAGGAATAAATCGAGTTCTGATAGCGTTCGAGCAATTGCTCGAAACTGTGCGCCGAGCCGCATTTGAGGCCGCGGACGAGGGCGGAATCGGGATCCGCGCGGACAGCGTCGAGTTTCAGTTCCGGCACTCGTTTCTCCTTGCCTCTCTGCCTCTGCCTTTCGCTCCGCTTCAGCGTACCAGCCGGGGAGCCGGCGAACAACCCTTCGTTCCGGCCCGGCGTAACTAGAGACACCGCCAAGCCTCGATTGGTTCCCTGAAAGCGGAATGGAGCCGCCGCCACGGCCGGTGAATAGCGGCCGGCGGATAGCAAAATCGCGGCTATTACTCCACGGCAACGGTCACGCCGGCTTGGCTCGTTCTGCCGCCGATGGCGATGGGCGCCTCCGCCGCGGCGGACGGCGCGATGTCTGCGGGAACTTCGACCAGCACCATGTCCACCGCCGCCGGCGTCGGCGCCGAACCTGAAAACAGCACGCCGCCCGCAGCGACCGCCACGCTGCCGATGCTTACCCGCGGGCGCTCCGCCGTGACCGTAACCACCGCCTCTTCGTCTTCGCGCAGGCTGCCGCTCGCCGGAGATCCAACGCTGCGCGGGCTGCGCGCGGAAATCCACAGCGCCGTTCTCGGCGTACAAGACGACCTCCTGCGCCGCCGGCGCGTCGTTTTGCCGCAGCACGAACGCCAACTCCAAGGTTCGCGCGCGCCGCGGCCTTGCGGATGCGCTGGTTGTTGCGATCGGCGATGTAGCAGGTTGCCCGCTCAGTCCAGCGCCAAGCCAAAGGGGTAGTTCAGTTGCGCGCCCACGGCCGCGCCGCCGTCCCCGCTGTAGCCTTCCGTCCCGTTTCCCGCCACCGTGGAGATCACCCCCGCGGCGTCCACCTTGCGGATGCGGTGGTTGTCGGTATCTGCGATGTACAGGTTGCCCGCGCCGTCCGGCGCCACGCCGACGGGGTTGTTCAGTTGCGCCGCCGCGGCCGCGCCGCCGTCCCCGCTGAAGCCTTGCGTCCCGCCCCCCACGACCGTCTCGGCATGCATCTGAGCCGGCCGAGAGAGCTTCCGCCGGCTGCATACAGGCCGCGCGCTTTGGATGCGACCCCTGCTGCGCGCTGCTCAAGGCGCGCTATCGACCCGCTCGATCTTGTCTTTGCCGTTGAGCTCGTAAACGTATCCCCGCCAGGCGATGCGGCGGGTGAGGCTCGAGCGGACGAGGCTGTAGAGCCATACCCAGGTGGCGATCGGGGTCATCCAGAAGTACGCCCAGCCGTATGCCGCGAGCCGGTCTTCGCGGTCGGGGAACATCAATGCCGCGGCGTAGCCTCGCATGCCTCCCTTGGCCATGCCGGAAACCAGAACGATTACCAGCACGGCGAGGCCGAGCAGGTTGCCCGCGGCCAGTTGGACGAGCGAGAGGAGCATCGCCGCGCAATAGACGACGTGGCCGATGAAAGCAGGCAGCCAGAGGTCGAAGCGGTAAACCCTGGTAATGACCAGTTGGCGCGCGGCCCAGCGCAGAAACTCCCGGGCGCTGCATTGACCGGTAGTCGCCACCATCGCTTCGGGGACGAAGCGGATGCCCCGGCCGGCTGCTTGCAGCGCCTCCCGGAGCCGGCAGTCGTCGCTGACCGTGCCCCGCCAGAAATCCACGACTCGGGCGGAGTCGAAGACCTCGCGGTGGATCGCCATGCCGCCGCCCCAAGCGAAGTTCTTGTCTTTCGCGCTCATGCTGCCGGCGATGGTCGAGTCCCAGACGCTGCGCAGCAGCGGCCAGAAATCGGCCTTTTCGGGGAAATGCCAACGGAAGGCGGTGGTTGCGCCCAGGGCTTCCTCTTCCAGCGGAGCGACGAGACGCCGCAGCCAATCGGCGCGGACCTGTCCGTCGGAGTCGGCGAAGACAAAGACCTCCGACTCGCGCCGCGCGGCGCCGACGGCGGCGATGAGGTTGTGAACTTTTTCGCCGGCGCCGGCGGGAGGCTCGCCGGACACGACTAGGCGAAAGTTCTCGCCCAGCGTCAGGCGGGCCGCGGAGACGGCCGGGTCAGCTTCGTCGCGGCAAACGACGATCAACTCGTAGTCGGGATAGTTCTGGGTTCCCAGCGAGCGCAGGTTGGCGGCGAGGTCGTGATCGATCCCCTTGACGGGAAGAATCAGCGTCGCCTTGGGGGTATAAGGGTCGGGGTCGGGTTCGTCCAGGCGCGCCATGCGTTCCTGGACATACTCCAGATAGGCCCGGCCGTTTTTTACCGAGACGAGCGCGGCCAGAACGGCCGGAACGGCAAAGATCCAAAAAAGAACTTCCGGCAAGGCGGTCTCTCCGGCCTACTTTGCGGCCTGGATCGTTTCGGCGTAGAGCAGATCGCCGGTCAGGCCGTCGTAATACTGGAAGATTGCCTGCGGCCGCGCGTAGGCGGCCCAGAACTCCTTGCCGCGCGGGTTGGGGATGCGGAAGACGTTGTTGATGTTGACCACGGCATAGATGGGCCGCCTGTTGCCCTTGCTGGCTTCGTTGGGAATGAACGACGACCAGCGGATATCGACCGTCTTCCCCCGTGAGGCGAACGGGCCGTTGGTGGGGCGGTCGTTTTCTTCTGCGAGGATATGGTTGCCGGAGTTGTGCGGTCCGGAGGCGAACTCCCAGACCCGATCGGTGATCTTGATGGCGAAGCTGTTGTGCAGGTCGCCGGTGAGCACGAATACGGGCTTGCCGAGCGAGTCCCAGAAATCGATCAGTTCGTTGCGCTCGGCGGCGACGGCCGTCCAAGCCTCGTCTTTGTTGCCTTTTTCCTCACCGGCGCGAATGTGCGGGACCATCAAGTTGACGGAAGAGACGATGAAGAGGAAGTCTGCGCCGCTGTCGCGCATGGCCTCCTGCAGCCATTTCTTCTGGCGCTTGCCCAGGATCGAGACGTCGGCGTCGAAGGGGTTGTCGATGTCGTGCATTTGCCTGTGGCTGCGCGTGTCGACGTAGAAGAACTCGACGTTGGCGATTTTTTGGCGGAAGTGTGAGAAACGTCCGATGGAGTAGGAGACTTCGCTGTCGGCCCGGGGGGCGGGCGAGATGCGCAGGCGGTTGCGGTCGAGGATTTCTTCGATGGCGTAAACCCCGGCGTTGGGGTCGCCTCCGGCGCGGTCGAGAGCGGCGCGGTTGACTCCGGCATCGGGCGTGCCCCAATGGACGGTCAGCGTGCCGGCTTCTTCGAGTTTCAGTTCGCGGAAGTCGGCATCGTTGTCCACCAGCGTCTCGCTGCCCCGTTTGAGCGCGGTGCGGCCGAAATGGATGTCCTGCCGCCAACCGACCGGGTTCGACCAGCCCAGGTAGTCGTACCAGGCGCGGGCGCCGATGTCGCGGAAGGCGGGGCGGCGGTGGCGCAGCCCCGGAGTGCCTGCGCCGTTCAGGTCGTTCAGCATTTCGTGGTCGTCGAACATGAAAAACGACGGGACCTCGCGGTGCCAGGCGGCCAGATTCTTGCCGCGGGAGAGATAGAGCTTGTAGTTTTCCCAGACGCCGACGATGGTCGGGGCGAGCGCGACGATGCGCGGCAGCCGCGCGGCGCCGGTCTGCCGCCGCCAGTCCGCCGGCGGGTAGTCGCGCATCTCTTCGTAAAGCCAGTCGCCGTCAAGGATGGCGAAGTCGATTTTCCGCTCGATCTCGCGCAGCATGGTTCCGAAGCCCGGCAGCGAGGGGTCGGACGGCTGGTTGTTGCCGCAGCCGTATTCGAAGCTGAAATTGAACAGGCCCTCGGGGTTGTGCTGGGGGTGCAGGCGGGTTGTCCGGTCGGGCAAAGTTCGGAAGTCTCCGCGCAAGTCGGCGTGGGAACGCGGGCCGGGGTCGCCCTTGACCTCGTAGTAATAGCGGGTGTCGGGCGCGAGGCCGGTGATGTGGACCCAGGAAGCGTTATCGCGGTCGAGGGCGGTGCGCGCGGCCGGCGACTGCCGGTTGAGCCGGTCGGGGTCGGTTCCGTAGCGGACGCTGAACTCGCCGGGGCGCCGGGTGCGCGCCCAAACGCCGATTTCGGTCGAGCCCAGGCGACCGAGAATCGGTCCGTGAGTGATCTCTTGCGCGAGCAGGGAACAAGCGGACAGACATGCGGCGGGAATGAGTCGTTTCATTTGCGTCATTGCGGCGAACCGTCACCAGAGTAGCCGATTCCGCCGCCTGCCCGCTTTGCGCGGCGCCGTGATAAGTTTGGGGATTCATGACCTTGGAAGAGAAACGCGCGGAGCTTGAGCGGAGAAACAAGGCGGCGTTGGCGGGCGGCGGACCCGAGCGCGCCGCGCGGCAACACGCGGCGGGGAAGCTTGCGGCGCGCGAGCGGTTGGACCTGTTGCTCGACGAGGGCAGCTTCCAGGAATTGGACCGGCTGGTCGTCCACGACTGCGCCGACTTCGGCATGGACGCGCAGAAAATACCGGGCGACGGCTTCGTGACGGGATACGGACGCATCGACGGCCGGCCGGTTTACGTTTTTGCGCACGACTTTACCGTTTTCGGCGGCTCGCTTTCGCTCGCAAACGCCGGGAAAATCTGCAAGGTGATGGACCTGGCGGTGAAGAACGGGGCGCCGCTGATCGGCTTGAACGATTCGGGCGGCGCGCGGATTCAGGAAGGCGTGGCGTCGCTGGCCGGTTACGCCGACATCTTCCTGCGCAACACGCTGGCGAGCGGCGTCGTTCCCCAAATCTCGGCCGTCATGGGGCCGTGCGCCGGGGGCGCGGTGTATTCGCCGGCGATTACCGACTTCGTATTCATGGTCGACAAGACCAGCTACATGTTCGTCACCGGGCCGGAGGTGATCAAGACGGTGACCCAAGAGGAAGTCACCAAGGAAGAGTTGGGCGGGGCGCATACCCACAACGAAATCAGCGGGGTGGCGCACTTTCTGGCGGCGGACGATACGCACTGCCTGCAGATGATCCGCGAGTTGCTTTCGTTTCTGCCCTCGAACAATCTGGACGACGCTCCGCTGCGCGCGTCCGGCGACCCCGTCGACCGCGCCGACGAGAGCTTGGATGCGGTCGTGCCCGCCGATGCGAAAACCCCCTACGACATCAAGGAAATCGTCGCGGCCGTCGTCGATGACGGATATTTTTTCGAGGTGCAAGAGCGCTTCGCCAAGAACATCGTGGTCGGCTTTGCGCGGCTCGCCGGCCGGTCGGTGGGCATCGTGGCCAACCAGCCCGCGGTGCTGGCCGGGTGCCTGGATATCGATGCATCGCTCAAGGGAGCGCGGTTCGTGCGCTTCTGCGACGCCTTCAACATTCCGCTCGTCACCTTCGAAGACGTGCCCGGATTCCTGCCCGGAACGCGCCAGGAGTACGGCGGAATCATCAAGCATGGGGCGAAGCTGCTGTATGCGTTTTGCGAGGCCGTCGTCCCCAAAATCACGGTCATCACGCGCAAAGCCTACGGCGGGGCGTACTGCGTGATGGGCTCGAAGCATATCGGCGCCGATGTCAACTTCGCTTACCCCACGGCCGAGATCGCGGTGATGGGGCCCGAAGGCGCCGTAAACATTCTCTACAGGCGTGAGTTGGCGGCGGCGGACGACCCCGATGCCTTTTGGGCGCAAAAAATCGAGGAGTTCAAGACGCGGTTCGCCAACCCCTATAAAGCCGCCGAGAAAGGATGGGTCGACGAGGTGATCGAGCCCCGGCGCACGCGGCCCAAGCTCATCTCCGCCCTGCAGATGCTGGAGAACAAGACCGATTCGATGCCGCGCAAGAAGCACGGGAACATACCGCTGTGATTCCCGCTTTTCAGCCGCGGCGGCGTGCTGCTACGATGGCGGAAGCGCGAGGCGTTGCATGAAGATTTTCCCTCGACTGTTGGCGGCCGCCGCCGCCGTTCTGTTTTTCTCCGTCGAAACCGCATCCGCCCAGCGGACGCACGGCTATGTTTTCGCCGCGCCCGGAGTGGGCGGGATCGGCGTAAACGAAGGCTTGCTTCACGCCGGCGCAGGCGGGGAGCTGGGCCTGCCCATGCGGCTCGGCGTCGGCGCGGAAGTGGGCGTGGTCGGGTCGTTCAAGAACATCCGCAACATCGACGAGACCAACACCCTTGCCTCGCTCAGCATCTATCGGCACTTCCCAACGCCCGGCCCTGTCGATCCCTACGCGTTCGGCGGCTACTCCAAGCTGCTGCGCGGCGAGACCGGAAACGGGTTCAATTTCGGTCTTGGAGCAAACCTGTCTCCTTGGGGGCGGCTCGGCTTCAAGGTCGAATTCCGGGGCCACGTTTTCTCGGGCGCCGACGATTCGGCGCAAGTGTGGCAGGGCCGCTTCGCGCTGATCTTTTAGCCGCGGGCGCCTCTGCTAAAATACGCCGCATGTCGCTTGCGCAATCTTTTCTCATGGAGTTCGACCAGGAGATGGCGAACACCCGCAAAATACTGGCGTTGGTTCCCGAAGACCGGTTCGATTTCGCGCCGCACGAGAAGTCGATGAAGCTCGGCTATCTCGCCGGACATATTGCCGATGCGCCCGGCTGGATCGTGCCGACCGTCAACACTGCCGAGTTCGATATCCGGCCCGTCGGCGGCCCCGTTTACAAGCCCTTCGAGCCCCAGACCCGGGACGAGCTTCTGGCCCTGTTCGACAAGAACGTCGCCGCGGCGCAAGAAGCGGTCGGGGGCGCCGGCGACGACGATTTGACGGCGCTCTGGTCGCTGCTGGCGGGCGGCAAGACCTTGTTCACCATGCCGCGCATCGCCGTGTTGAAGAGCACGGTGCTGAACCACATCATCCACCACCGCGCGCAACTGGGCGTGTACCTGCGCATGAACGACGTCCCAATTCCGGGAATGTACGGCCCCTCGGCCGACGACCCGAGTTTTTAGGGCGCGCCGCGGCCGGGATTTTTCTCTAGTTGACGCAGCAGGCGGATTTTTCGCCGTATTCGTCGTAGAGCGCGTCGAGCGCCGCGCGCAGTTCGCGGCACATGGTCCGGCAGGCCCCGAGCGCGGCTTGTTTCTCGCCGCCGGTCAAGGCGTCGAAGCGCTCGCGCAACGCTCGCGGCTCGTCTTCATCGACCTCGTGGACGGCGAAATACTCTTCACCGGCGGGGTCGAGCGCGTAGTGCTCGCGCAGGCCCTGCAGCTTCGAAGCGGCCGTGGCGGGCTGTTGGGCCTCGAATGCGTAGAGGGCGCCGATGGACTCCGCCGGAGCGGCGAAGAGCTTCCGGGCGGTTGCCGTCAGGCGAGCGACGCCCGCGTTCGACGGGGATTCGATGTCGGCGCCGAGAGCCCCGGCGAACCGCCTCCACAACTCGACGTGCGAGCGCTCGACCGCGGCGGTTGCGGAGTCGCCGTGAGCCTCCCACCCGCGGGGAACCGCGGCGATAAACGAGCCGTACTGGGCGGCGTAACTCTGCAGCGCGCCGACGGGCAGCGTTCCGGCGCTCCAGGCTCGATAAAACTTGCTTTCCAGCAGATTCCAGCGCGCAATCGGCCGGTCGAGGGGATGGACGGTACTCAAGATTTCGCACTCCTATGGGCGGCAAGCCCTGAACAGGAAAGAACCAGGATAGCGGGCGGCGCCCGCCGGCGGCAAGCGCGGCCGCTGATAGAATCGGACCAATGGCTTTCGTGTCGGTCGAAGAAGCGGTAGAAGAGCTCCGCGCGCGCCGCATGATTGTCGTCATCGACGACGAAGACCGCGAAAACGAGGGCGATCTGACCATCGCCGCCGAGCATGTCACTCCCCAAATCATCAATTTCATGGCCAAGCACGGCCGCGGCTTGATTTGCCTGGCGATGACCGAACAGCGTCTGGAGCATTTGGCGATTCCCTTGGCCACGCGGCAGAATACGTCGCTGTTCGGCACCGCGTTTTGCGAACCGATCGACGCCGCTTCCGGGGTGACGACCGGCATCTCGGCGGCTGACCGCGCGCGCACGATTCAGGTGGCGATCGATCCCGCGGCGCGGACGGAAGACCTGGCGCGGCCGGGTCACGTGCCGCCGCTGCGCGCGCGCAAGGGCGGCGTGCTGGTGCGCGCGGGGCAGACCGAGGCCGCCGTCGATCTTGCCCGGCTCGCCGGCCTGATCCCCGCGGGCGTGATCTGCGAAATCATGAAAGACGACGGCACGATGGCCCGCGTGCCCGACCTGCTCGAATTTTGCGCGGTTCACGGCCTGAAGATGCTCACCATCGCCGACTTGATCCGCTATCGACTGCAGCACGAGGCTTACGTGCAGCGCGTCGGGGAGGGTGTTGTCGATACGGAATTCGGAGAATTTCTAACGGTCGCTTACCGCACGACGCTCGATGACGAGATCCACCTGGCCCTGGTCAAAGGAGACGTGTCCGGCGGGGGTTCGGTGCTCGCGCGGATGCATGCGCAAGACCTGTTCGGCGACGTTTTCGCCTCGCGGCGGAACGCTTCGTACCGCTGGATTCACGATTCGCTGCGCATGATTGCAAGCGAAGGGCGGGGGGTGCTGGTCTATCTGCACCACGGCGGCCCGGGCTTCGGCCTCGACAAGGGCGCGGGCTCCGTCGGCCGCATCGTCGCCCATCCGCAACTTGCCGGGACCGCGGGATCCGGCGGCGGCCGCAGGCTGCAATACGGCGTGGGCATCGGCGCGCAGATTCTCAAGGACCTGGGTCTCGAAAACATCCGCCTGCTGACCAACCGCCCGCGCCGGGTGGTCGGGCTCGAAGGGTTCGGCATCCACATCGAGGCGCAGATTCCCATCGCCGCGGGCGCCGCAAGCCGCAGATGACCGCCGCGGGCGCGGCCGCCTGTCTTAATTTTCGGGCGCCGCCGGCAGCAGTTCTGCGGCCATGCCCCCCGCGGCCATAATTGCGCGTTCTTTTTCGGTCAACCGCCGGTGCGCCTCGCGCTCCGCCTGCGCGGCCTCGGTCTTGCCCAGGCGGCGATAGACGCGGGCCAGGCGGTAGCGCGGCTTCGAGGCTTCGGGGTTCAACTCGACGGCGCGGCGCAGGTATTGCTCCGCATCTTCGTAGCGCCGCTCCTTGGCCAGCAGCACGCCCAATTCGAAGTTCGCTTCCCAGAAATCTTCGCGCCGGTCGAGCGACTCGCGGAGCAGTTTCTCAATCGCCGCGACGGCCTCGGGAGCGTTGCCCGCGCCGAGTTGCGCGAGCAGTATCTGCCCGTACAGAAAAGGCCCCAGGTAATTTTTCGAGTGCTCTTCGTGGAAAACGCGAAGCCGCTCGACGGCGTCTTCCATGCGCTGCGGCGCGTGCTGCAAGACGCGGCCCAGGAAGGCGTGCGGCTGTTCCATCGAGGGGGCGAGCTGCGCCGCCCGCAGAAACGCATCGACCGCGTCGGCGAAGCGCCGCTGCCCGTAGTAGGCGATGCCCAGCCCCAACTCGATCGCGGCGCTTTTGTCGAAGTACCTGCGGCCGTGCAGGAACGCCGCCGCCGCCGCGTCGAAGTCCCTGTGCCGCAGATGGAAATAGCCGAGGTCGAAATGCAGCGACTCCTCGTAGGGCAGGGCGGCGACGGCGCTTTCCAGGTGGCCGCGGGCGGGCGCCGGCTCGCCGGCCGTTTCGTACGCCTTGCCGAGGACGTTGTGCAGTTGCGGCGACTCTTCCTTTTCGAGGCCCCGGCTCGCCAGTTCGATCGCCCGCCGCGGCATGTTTGCCTGAAGATACATCGAGGCGGCGCGCAGGTAAGCGTGGGAATCGGCCCGGCTGCTCGCGGCGAACGCTTCTTCCCAGCGGGCGGCCTCGGCCCAATTCCCGTATTCGGCATGGAACAGCGACAGGGCGTGCTGCACGGTCGGGTTCTCGCCGTCCAGGCGAGCCGCTTCCGCGGCGTGGTTGTGGGCCTGGGTGTGCAGATTGAGAATGGCGTAGATTTGCGCCAAGCCGAGCCATCCGCGAGCGTCTTCCGGCGCCTCTTCGACAGCTTTTTCGAGATGTTCTTGCGCCGCCGGGATGTCGCGGCCGTTCAGCGCGAGCAATCCGGCGCGCAGGCGCTCGCCGGCGCTGTCGGGCTGCTGCGCCGCAAGCAGACAGGCCGCGGCCGCCAAGGCCGAAACGATGCGCTGTAAGCCGCGGGCAGCCATTACATTCAATATAAGGCGGGGCGCGGGTCTTTTCGACTCGCCTCTCTTTGCGCTCCGCTATCCGCCGTTCGCTATCCACTACGATAAAGTGCTGCCTCTATGAAGACCGCCATCGTCGGACTGCCCCAGGTCGGCAAGACTGCGCTGTTCAAGATCTTGACCGGAGCCGCCGGCGAAGGCCGCATCGGCGCGACCAAAGTTCAACTCGGCAGCGCCAAGGTTCCCGACAAGCGGCTCGATGCGCTGACTGAAATTTTCCAGCCGCCGAAATCGGTCCAGGCCGTAGTCGAGTACGCGGACATGCCCGCCCTCTCGCGTGAAGCGCTGCGCAAACCGAGCTACATCGCCGACTTGCGCAACGCAGACGCCTTCACCCACGTGCTGCGCGCGTTCGAAGAGGCGACGGTCATGCATGCCGCGGGCTCGCTCGACCCGCGGCGCGATTGGGAAAACATCGAAGCCGAGTTGATGCTCAACGACTTGCAGGTTGTCGAGAACCGGCTGGAGCGCGTGGAAAAAGACATCAAGCGGGTCAAGAATCCCGAGCTTGCCGCAGAGCGCGCGCTGCTGATCCAATGCAGGAACGCTCTGGAAGAAGAACAGCCGCTGCGCGAGGCCGCGTTCACGGCCGAGGAAGCCAAGCTTCTGAAGGGATTCCAATTCCTCTCCGCAAAGCCGATGCTGCTGGTCGTCAACGCCGGTGAGGAGCAGGCCGGGGAGTTAGCCGCCGTCGAACGCCGGTACCGCGAAGCGCTGCTGCCCGGCCGCAAGAATCTGGGCGTAACCGCCGTTTGCGGCAGCATCGAGGCGGAGTTGGCCGAGTTGGACGCCGCGGAGGCAAGGGATTACCTCGACAGTTACGGCCTCGCCGAATCCGGGCGCGAGCGGATCGTCCAAGCCGCTTACGAGCTGCTCGGCCTGATGTCGTTCCTGACGGCGGGCGAGAAGGAGTGCCGGGCCTGGACCGTGCCCAAGAACTCGACCGCCGTCCAGGCCGCCGGAGCGATTCACGGCGACTTTGCCAAAAGGTTCATCCGCGCGGAGGTCATCGGTTGGGAGAAGCTGGCCGCGCACGGAGGGTACGCGGCCGCGCGCGCCGCCGGCGACCTGCGGCTGGAAGGCAAGCAATATATCGTGCAGGACGGCGACGTGCTGGTCATCCGCCACGGTTAGGCCGGCGGCAAGGCCGGCGGAGACGGCAGCGAAGCGAAAAACTCGCGACTCGCGGCCCGAAGGCGTGTAGTACCCTGAATATTGCGGGCGGCGTCTCGCCCGTTACCCCGACAGGAAAGCTCGCGAATCCGCGGCGGAGGAGTTGTGCGCATCCCAGTAGTTGCCGGCAATTGGAAGATGTTCAAGACGGCCGCCGAGACGGCGGAGTTTCTGACAACGTTGAAACCGCTGGTCGCCGGCGCCGCCGGCTGCGAGATCGTCGTCGCTCCGCCCGCTCCGGCGCTGGCCGCGGCCGTCGCGGCGGCGCGCGGCAGCGCGGTGCGCATTGGCGCGCAGAACCTGCACTGGGCGCCGGAGGGCGCGTTTACCGGCGAGATCTCGGCGCAGATGATCGCCGCGGCAGGGTGCAGCCACGTCATCGTCGGCCACAGCGAGCGCCGCCGGCACTTCGGCGAAACCGACGGCGCCGTCCATCTCAAGACCCTCGCGGCGCTCGAAGCGGGACTGGCGCCCATCGTTTGCGTCGGCGAGACCCTGGAGCAGCGCGAAGCCGGCAACACCGAGATTGTGCTCCGCGAGCAGTTTCTAACCGGACTCGGCGCTTTGACCGCCGCGCAGTTCTCGCGTATAATCGTGGCGTACGAGCCGGTTTGGGCCATTGGCACGGGCCGCACCGCCACCCCGCAGATTGCCGCGGAAGCGCACCGCATTCTGCGTGCGTTGGCCGCCGAGCGCTTCGGCGCCGAGGCGGCGCAAAGCCTGCGCATCCTCTACGGCGGCAGCGTAAAACCGGCCAACGTCGAGGGATTGATGGCGGACGAAGAGATCGACGGGGTTTTGGTTGGCGGGGCGAGCCTGGAGCCGAAATCGTTCGCGGCGCTGGTTAACGGCGGAGCGAGTCACGGAGCGCAACGTTAGGAGCAAGCGATGCTGATTCTATTTACGGCCTTGCATGTGATAGTGAGCTTTTTTCTGATTATTGTCGTGCTGCTGCAGAGCGGCAAAGCCGCCGATCTGGCGGGGGCTTTCGGCGGCATGGGTTCGCAGACGGCTTTCGGGCCGCGCGGCGCGGCGACGATTCTCTCCAAGGCGACGACGACGGCCGCGGTGCTGTTCATGCTGACGTCGATCACTCTCGGCATCTGGCAGGGCCGCAACGTCGGCGCGGGCCAATCGGTGATCGAACGCAGCGGAATCGCCGCGGAGGAGACCGAAACGGCGCCGGAACCCGCGCCCGCCGCCCCGGCGGACACGGAGGAAGCGGGGGCGGGGGAAGCGGAGGCGGGGACACTATCCGGTGAATAGGGGGCCGGTGAATAGCGGATAGTAAAGAATGTGTAACGGACGGGCGGCGCCCCCCGGCAACTCGTATGGGGAGTTGCCCGCCCGGCCGGCAATTGCGGAGGTGGCGGAACCGGCAGACGCGCTAGCTTGAGGTGCTAGTGGGAGCAATCCCTTGGGGGTTCGAGTCCCCCTCTCCGCACCAGTTTCGTACGCGGACGCGCCCGCGTACAGTTGGGGATAGTGAAATAGTGTCAACCTCGCCGGTCCGGCGGCGCGCGCCCGACTCGCGGCCTATTCGACGGCAATGGTGACGCCGGGTTGACTCGCTCTGCCGCCGCCGGCGATGACCAACTCCGCCGCGTCGGACGGCGCGATGCCTGCGGGAACTTCGACCAGCACCATGTCCACCGCCGCCAACGTCGGCGCCAAACCCGAGAACAGCACGCCGTCCGCGGCGACCGCCACGCCGCCGATGCTTACCCGCGGGCGCTCCGCCGTATGCCGCAGCGCCACGTTCGCGCCGTCGGCCCGACAGACGCCGTCCGGCGCGCACGAGTTCTCCCCGTCGGCCACCGGCGGATACACCGGCCCCAGTCCCGTGGCGTAAATCTCCAGCACGTCCCCGGCCCGCGCCGGACGGCTCTTTCCGCTCGCGCCGCGCGGCGCCGCGAGCGCTCCCGCGCCCGCCAACAGCGCCGCCGCCTGACCCGTCCCCGCGCCCGACACCGTGAACACGCCCGGCGCATGGGCGGCTACGGTAAAGCGCCGCGGATAGCTGCTGCCCTGGGCCGTCTCCACCACCACCGTCGCCAGAGCGGTTTCGCCCGCCTCCAGCGCCTCCATGCCCAACAGCGAGGGCGCCTGTGTTTCGATGCGCTGCGGGCCCACCGCGAACAACCGCGCTTGCAGGCCGTCGAACCGCACCGTGACCCCGCCCAGGCTCGCCGGCAGCGGGAAACCCTCCGCCGCATACGCTTCTCCGCCGGTGAAATTCACGCCCCGGACCACCACCAGCGAACCCGCCGCGACAGGCAGCAACCGCGGGCCGAACAGCTCCCGCTCGCCGAAGGCGCTCAGCACCGCCGCGTTGACCACGCCGTGCTCCGACACCGCCGGCCCCGCGGCCGGCTGCACCGTCAAGGCGATCCTCACCCGCGCCGTCAAGGCGAGGCGCGCCCGCGCCGTCACCCGCCCCCCGGAGCGCACGTACAGCAGCGCCTCGCGCCGTCCTACGCGCAGCCCGGCAGGATCCACCGTGACCGTAAGCACCGCCTCTTCGTTCTCTTCCAGGCTGCCGCTCGCGGGCTCGACGGCGATCCAACGCTGCGCGGGCTGCGCATGGAAATCCACCGCGCCGTTCTCGGCGTACAAGACGACCTGCTGCGCCGCCGGCGCGTCGTCTTGCCGCAGCACGAACGCCAACTCGAAGGTTCGCGCGCGCGCCGCCGGTTCCGGCTCGCGGGGCGGCGCGGGCGGCGGCGCCACCTTGCGGATGCGGTTGTTGTTCGTATCGGCGATGTACAGGTCGTCGCCGGCTGGCGCCACGCCGTAGGGGTTGTGCAGTCGCGCCGCCGTGGCCGCGCCGCCATCCCCGCTGAAGCTGCCCGTGGTTGTGCCGCTACCCGCGACCGTCTCGATGATCCAGTTGTCCGCGGGCTGCGCCCCGGCAACCGCCGCCGACAGCGCGGCGAGGATTAGTGAAGAGTGAAGAGCAAGCCCGCCGGGGCGGCAAGAGCGGATAACTTGAAGAAGAGACCCGATTCTGAAAAGGGAGAGAGAAGAGCGGAAAACGGAGCGCGCGCCGCCCGCGTTACTCCTCATTAGTCACAAGCCCCGCGTCAAGCGCTCGCGCCAACAAAGAAAACAATTTTGCTGCCTGCCGCTCATTGACAACGAAGGTATCCCATCCGCCAACGTCTTGGCAACGGTAAAATGCGTTGACCGGATTTTTTTCGTGGCCGCCGGGGCCGGCGGAAATCGAAGAGCAAGACCGCCGCGCCGCCCACGGCATTTTCGCCGCGGGCCGCCGGTCCCGCCCAAAAGATTGCGGCATTCGCAATCGTGCGTACGGGTTTGCGCTAGAGATATAATCGTGCATGGTTCGCGTTCGGCCGAGCCGCCCTGCGATGAGGAGTGAAGCCATGACCCGTTCGACCCGCCTTCGAGCTCTGATTCTGTTGCCGGCGATCTGCGCGGCGGGCATCGCCTACCATCACTCGACCGAGGACATGATGGTCGGCGCGGCCAAAGCGTTCCTGGCTTCGCTCAACCCCAACCAGCAGCCGGCCGCCCATTTCAAAATGGATAACCCGGACTACGAGACCTGGCACTTCGTGCCGGACAACAATTTCATTCAGGCGCACGGCTACGCGCGCAACGGGCTGACCTACCGCGACATGATTCCCGAGCAGCGCGTGCTGGCCGACTCCCTGCTGGCCGCCTCGCTGTCGCAAGCCGGGTTCATCCGGGCGAAGACCATCATGAGCCTCGAAGAAGTCCTGCGGATTCAAGAGAACGACACCGTCGGGCGCCGCGACGTGGAGATGTACCACGTGAGCATTTTCGGCGATCCGTCAACCGCGGGCGCATGGGCTTGGCGGCTCGAAGGCCATCACATCTCGCTGCACTTTCTGATGAAAGACGGCAAGCTGGTTTCGGTCTCCCCCACGTTCTTCGGGTCGAACCCGCACGAAGTCCGCGAAGGCCCGCGCAAGGGAATCCGCGTGCTCGGGCGCGAAGAAGACCTCGCGCGCGATCTCGTGCGCTCGCTCGACGAGGCCGGCCGCAAGCAGGCCGTCATCGCCGACAAGGCTTACCGCGATATTCTGACGACTTACACGACGCGGGCCAAGCTCGAGGGGGCGCCGCAAGGCATTCCGGCGGCGCAACTCGACGGCGAGCAATACGAGATGCTGCTCGAACTTGCCGCGCAGTACGCGCTGTCGTTCCCGTCCGAGCAGGCCGAGGCGCGGAGCGCCAAAGTCCGCGCAACCGCGAAGGAAGACCTGTACTTCGCCTGGGCCGGGTCGATCGAGCCCGGCAAGGGCGACTACTACCGCATCCAGGCGCCCGAATTTCTCATCGAATACGACAATACGCAGAATCGGAACAACCACAGCCACTCCGTGTGGCGCGATTTCAAGGGGGACTTCGGCCGCGATATCCTGGCTGCTCACTACGAGCGGTTCGACCACGGCTTCGCGGGCGGCGAGCGTCCGTTGGCCGACTAGCCGGACGGAATCGCGCATAACTCCGCCGTCCCCGTTTCTCTTGCCCCACCGAAGAAAGTAGAAAGAAGACGCCATGTCCGATCGACCTGAAAGAGAATTTGGATTCCATACACGCTCCTTGCACGCCGGCCAGCAGCCGGACGCCGCGACGAATGCGCGCGCGGCGCCCATTTACCAAACCACTTCCTTTGTGTTCAATGACAGCGACCACGCCGCGGCGCTGTTCGGCCTGCGCGAGTTCGGCAACATCTACACGCGCATCATGAACCCCACCAACGCGGTGTTCGAGGAACGCATGGCCTCGCTCGAAGGCGGCATCGGCGCGCTGGCGACGTCAAGCGGGCAGGGAGCGCAACTGCTGGCGATCTCGAGTCTGTGTCAGGCGGGCGACGACATCGTTTCGGCGGCAACGCTCTACGGCGGCACCTATACGCAGATGGACACGACCTTCCGGCGGTTCGGCTACAACACGATCTTCGTCGACCCGGACGATCCTGAAAATTTCCGCAGGGCGATTACCGAGAAGACCAAGCTGGTCTATGTCGAGACGATCGCCAATCCGCGCATGAACGTTGTCGACATCGAAGCGGTGGCGAAAATCGCGCACGACGCGGGCGTTCCGCTGGTCGTCGACAACACCTTCGCTTCGCCCTACCTGTGCCGTCCGATCGAGCACGGCGCCGACATCATCGTCCATTCGGCAACCAAGTTTATCGGCGGCCACGGGACTTCCATCGGCGGGGTCATCGTCGACGCCGGCAAGTTCGACTGGAACAACGGCAAGTTTCCGATGTTGACCGCGCCGAGTCCGGGCTACCACGGCATGGTTTTCACGGAGACTTTCGGCGAGATGGCCTACATTATCAAGTGCCGCGTGGAAGGTCTGCGCGATCTCGGCCCCTGCCTGGCGCCGCTGAATTCCTTTTTGTTCCTGCAGGGCCTGGAGACCTTGGGCATGCGCATGGAGCGCCACTGCGCCAACTCGTTGGCCGTGGCCAAGCATCTCGAAGGCCACCGGTCGGTGACCTGGGTTCAGCACGCGGGGTTGGAATCGAGCCCCTATTACCAGTCGGCCTGCAAGTATCTGCCAAAGGGCAGCGGCGCGGTGTTTACGTTCGGCATCGAGGGCGGCCTGGAAGCCGGCAGAAAATTCATCGACGCCTTGCAGTTGTTTTCCCACTTGGCGAATGTCGGCGACGCCAAGAGCCTGGTCATTCACCCGGCATCGACGACGCACCAGCAGTTGAGCGTAAGCGATCAGGCCGCGGCCGGCATCACGCCGGACATGGT
This sequence comes from uncultured Bryobacterales bacterium, assembly GCA_958295955.1. Taxonomy (GTDB): domain Bacteria; phylum Acidobacteriota; class Terriglobia; order Bryobacterales; family UBA6623; genus CATQHP01. Next base: position 2,325,867 of record OY282420.1, read on the forward strand.
GCGCCTGTCCGTCGGCCTGGAAGACGTGGAAGATCTGGTTTGGGATCTCGATCAGGCGCTGGCCGCATCGCAGGCGTAAGCCGCGGCTACGGCCGGCGGGCGGTCAGGCGGAACGAGACGTCCATCTCGTTTTTCGTGCCTACCGCGCCGAACGCCGCTGACGGCGGCTTGAGGCCGTAGTCCCGCAGCGCGACCGCCGCGGAGCCGTCGAAGCGCAATTCGCCGGACCCGCCGGCGCTCATGACCGCCTCCACGCGGACGGCCTCCGCGCGGTTGCGAATGGTCAGCAGGCCGAGAACGGCAAAGCTTCCGTTCGCCTGCGGACGAACTTCCGTCGAGCGGAACAAGATGTGCGGATATCTTGCGGCCTGCAGGATTTTTTCCTTGCCCTCGCGCTCGATTTTGGCCAGATTTCCGGCGTTGACCCAGGTATCCTCGCAAACCATGCCGTCCGCCTCGATAGCGATCTTTACGCTCGAATTTTCCGGATTCGAGGCGTCGAAGTCGATTTCTCCGGAGTAGCGCTTGAAAACGAAGTCGTGGACCTTGCCGCGCATGAAACCGGTTTTGTAAACCTTGAGCCTGATCTCGGCCCCGTCCGCCGGCGCGAGGCGATAGATTTCCGCAGCGGCCGGCGTCATCCCCGCGGCAAGAAACAGCGCCAGTCCCGCGCAGCGCGCCGGTCGCGGGCCGCTGGTCACGGGTCGCGGGGCTTTTCGATTTGCGGCTTGCGACTCGCGGCTCGCGACTCTTTGTTCTCCACTGCCCACTGCGCACTATCTCCATACTTGCCGGTAAGGTCGTTCCAGCGCACTTTCAAGACATCGACGAAGGCGCCGACGCCGTGGAGGAAACCGACGGTCGTGCCTTCGACGTCGTTCCAGCGCACCGGGACCTCGGCAATTTTACAGCCTAACTTTTCAGCCAGAAAGAGTTGCTCGACATCGAAGCCGAACCCCTCCAGCCGCTGGCGGGCGGCGACTTCCCGCGCGGCCTCCCGCGAAAAAAGCTTGAAGCCGCATTGCGTATCGGCCGGCGACAGGCCGGTAACCAGCCGGACGACGAGATTGAACGCGCGGCCCATTGCTTCGCGAAAGAACGGTTGGCGCACGCCGATCAGGGAACGGTCGAGCGCGCGCGAGCCGATGGCGACCGCGCATGCGCCGTCCCGTCCGGCGCGGAGCAGCTTCTCCGCTTCTTCGATCGGCGCCGAAAGATCAGCGTCGGAAAACAGCACCCAGTCGCCGCGGGCCGCGCGCATGCCGCGGCGCACGCTGTAGCCCTTGCCGCGGTTGCCGGGATTGTCGAGCACGCGGTACGCCGCGCCGATGCGGGCGAAAAGCTCGGCGGCTTCATGAGCAACCGCAAGGGTGCGGTCGCGGGAGCCGTCGTTGACCACCAGCACCTCGACGGCGTCCATCCCGGTCCGGCTTAGGTACGCCGCGATGCGTTCCAGCGACGCGGGGAGGCGTTTTTCCTCGTTGTAGGCCGGGATGACGACGCTCAGAAAGGGCAAGCCGAGGGGACCCCAAACCGCGAATTATACCGTGAAGACCGTTCGGCTTCAGGCGCGGACGGCGCGTTCGAGCAGCCGCTCGTAGTAGGGCCGGCATGCGGCGAGAAGCGGCCGCAAAAAGTCGGGGAAGGATTCCTGCTTCGGCCGGTAAGGTTGAAATCCGGTCGAGCGGTGGACGTTGCGGTACCAATGCGGCGCCCAGACCCCGTCGTACGGCTTCGGCCCCCGAGGCCAGGCGAGCATCGACGGTTGAAAATCCAGATTCAGGCGCAAGCAGAGTTGCCGGAGAACCGATGCCGGGTCGAGCAGCAGTTCGCGGGAGTCGAGCACGGCCGCCGGACGGCCCCAATCCTCCAACATATCGAGCAATGCGCACTGCCGGGCCAAGCCTGTGTCGGTCAGGGTCGGTTGCGGAATCTGGTGGATCAGCGACGGCAGCATCTGTTCGGGATCGCGCGTGAGCAGCACATTGGCCGTCTCGCGCATGAATTGCAGGTCGAGAGCGACGAGGTGGTGCGCCATCTGCTTGAGAAAGAGCGCCGGCCGCGCGCAAGGACCCAGGACGATGCCGCGCACAGCCCGCTCGCCGTCGGCGTCCTGCGCGGCGAGAACGTCGCCGCGCCCCGGATGGCGGGCGCCGGACACCCGGAGATAGTGGGCGTACAACGGCTCGTCCACGACATGCGTGTCGCTGCGTTGGGCGAACGAGTACATCAGCGCCGTGGAAACGTTGCGCGGCCCCGACCACAGGCAGACGCGCCGAACCGCGTCGGGCATAAGCGGCCCAGCGTAACAGAGTCTTGCCGGCCGACTCCCGGCGCCCGCAGCTTGCCCCACCCTACCCCATGCCTGCCCTCCTTCAGCCTCATCTTGTATTGGACCAAGGCGCAGACGGCGCCCTGTGGTAAGTTGAGAAACAAAATACCCAACTTCCAAGGCCGCACGGCGGTTTTATCTCACCGCAGCGGGGCCGGCTTGTTGCTGCCGGCCTGCCGCTATTGGCTCCTGCGCCGCCTTGGTCAGCGATGCGCTGCCGGCCGATGTCCTGTTAGCCGGAATGGCGCTCGAGGCGCTCGGCGCCCGACGGAGATGGGAGCGGTTTTGGGGAGAAAAGAATAAAGCAGCGTAAGCGCGGCCGGTCAAAGCTATGAACGGTGCTCCCGATTCACCCCTCCTCGGAAACCCCGAGTCCGCCCGGTCCCGGTTGATCGCATTCGCCTTCTGGGGGCTGGCCGTCGTAGTGCTGGTCAACGCGCATTGGCTATACCTTTGGGGGGCGCCGCTGGTGCGCTATGGCGGCTATTGGGCCATTCTTGCCTGCTGTCTGCTCCTGATGGGTTCGGTCAACGCCCGATTGTGGAAGAAGCCGGGAACGCCCGGCCTATTGATCGCCGCCACGATAGCGTCTTATCTGATCATCGGCGTCGCTGCCTCGTTCGTTAACGCCGCGCCGCCGCAGCCGGATTTGGGCAGAGACATATTGCGTCAAGTTTTTTTCTTCATCGTGCTTCTGGCGGCAGCCCTCGGCGGCCGCGCGCTCCTGGAGCGATCCGGAATCGAGGCGTTGTTAAAGGGGGTGTTGGCGACCCTGATGGCGAGCTGCATCGTTATTCTGGCCTCGCCGGTCCTGCAAGATGTCGGCTTGACGCCGCTCTACAGACTGCCCTTTCGCTTGACCGGCGCCTTCACCGACGTCAACGACGCGGGCTTCGTCGGTTGCATGACGGTCGCGGCGGCGGTGGCGTTGCTCTGCAACGGCGGCCGGCGCAAACTCGCATATTCGGGGCTGATAGTGGGTTACGCCGCAGCTTGGGGATCGTTATCCAGGACGGCAGTGCTTGTTATCGGCGCGCTATCCATTTTTTTTCTGCTGTCGAACGGTCTCGGCAGGCGGCGCCCCATGCTCCGCCTGCTGTGCGTTCTGAGCTTGGGCGGCATCGTCGTCCACACAGGCGGGTACCTGCAAAAAATCAACATCTATCCTGATTATGCCCGTGGGGGCTTTTGCTCCACGACGCCCCCGAACAACCCCGGCTTGAGCAGCGATTGCACCATTCTGCTGGCCGTGCGGGACACCTTGGCCGGCGATGCCGTGCTGAACTGGGACGATGCGGCGCCCGTCGCCCTTTGGCAGGGCGTCAAGATGGGAAATCTGTTGGAAGGACGGCGCGTTGTGGCGCTGGATTTGTCGCGAATGGAGCTGAGCGGGCGTATTCCGCCGGAGTTGGGCGCGCTGGACCAACTCGTCTCGCTGCGCCTGAATCGCAATCGGCTCAGCGGGTCCGTGCCGGCGGAGTTGGGGAACCTTGCGAACCTCACGGAGTTGCGCCTCGAGGAAAATCAATTGACCGGCGTCGTACCGGCAGAGTTGGAAGCGCTCGACAATCTGACGATCCCGGGCTTGGCGGACAACGACCTTGCCGGCGCAGGCGGCGATACTGCCCGGGACATCCCGCCGGTGACGCGCGATACGGCAGGGTCGGCCACAGGGACTGCCGAAGGCGAGGAAACCGACTCCGACGGATTTATGAAAAAGCGACCGTTATTGTGGAAAATCGGCCTCGAAAAAATCCGGGAATCGCCGATTATCGGGAGCGGCGTAGGCCGGTTCCGCTATAATATGGAGGGTGCTCCCTTCAGCCCCCACCAGGGCAAACATACAGGAGTCCACAATGTGTACCTGATGCTGGTCGGCGAAGCAGGCATTGCGCCGCTATCGTTTTATCTGTTGTTTCTCTTCTCCTTGATGCGGTTGCGCTGGGCCGCGCCGGAATCCCCGGCCAGGGACGTGGTCGTCGGTTGGGCGCTTGTCATGGCCTTATACGGTATGGCTTTCCATCATTATCTAACCCAGGGGACATTCATGTTTCTTGTCGGTTTGAGTTGCGCGCTGGCGGCGGCGGTGTTTGAAGATCGTAAACATCCGCTTCGTAATCCGCGCTCCGGGCTTCCGGCTACGTCAAACTGATTTTAAATCTCCGAACGTGCGCCATGCGTGCAACTAAACGAAAAGGAATGGAGAGATGGCAGTGAAATCGACGCTGAAAAAAGTCAAGCGCTTCCTGCGGGGAGGGTGCGTTCCTATTTACTATTCGCTCCGGTCCAGGGCTGTGCAATGTTTCAAACTAAAACGGCTTCCTTTCCTTCCTCACAAAATCGATATCGAGCCAATCGATATGTGCAATTTCACCTGTGATCACTGTCAGGTGACGCACTGGAATCGCTTGACCACGCGCCTGACTCCCGAGCGGTTCAAGACAATTCTCACGCAGCTTCCCGGGCTTCTGTCTATCAAGCTGCAAGGCATGGGCGAACCGTTGCTCAACAAGCTGCTCATAGATATGCTGGAAGAATGCGAGCGGCGCGGCATCGACATGGAGGTAACAAGCAACGGCTCAGTCTATACGGAGAATATTGCGTCACGGCTGAGTTCTCTGCGCCGAGCACTGATTGTCTTTAGCATAGACGGCGCGACCGCGGAGACTTTTGAGGCGATTCGAGTCAAGGGAAATTTCAAGGCGGTTACCAGCCATGTTGCCGACTTCACGCGCCGCCGCGGCAAGAAACCCTGGCCGCGAATAGAAATCAGAACGGTAGCTACGCTCCGCAATATACACGAATTACCCGACATCGTCAGACTGGCGAAAAGACTAGGAGTGGATAGTCTGACGATAACGACTTTACTCACGGATTGGGGCAAGGCAGAAATGCAGGACTCTCTTGCGCCAATTAATGTCTCTCGTGAAAATTCCCATACAGACCAGTTTATTGAGGAAGCGGAAAAAGTTGCAGACACAATAAATATGCCGATAATTATAGAACACGGGCAAAGATATTCCACTTTGAACCGCTGTATTTGGCCTTGGTATAGTTCCTACATTGCTGCAAATGGAGATGTTGTTCCCTGCTGTATAATAGCTGACTCGACCGTTGCAAAAATGGGCAACTTGTTTGAAGAACCGTTTTCCAGAATCTGGAACAACGAGAAATATCAGGATCTGCGACGGCGCATCTCGAGCAACGACATTCCGCATTACTGCCGTAATTGTTATGGGATGACGCCGATTGCCCCGGCAAATGAACGGTAACGACGAACCTACCGGCAATGGCCGTAGGATTCTTCCCCTGCACGCGTACTCTGTACGCATGCGTCAACTGACCGCCGCCGCGGGATTGACCGCGGCGGCCTGCAACATACCCGTCACCACGCTCCGGGACGAACCGCCCCGCGAGTCGCCGGGTCCGCCCGTCGTCATTGCCGTGTTCGACGACTCCGGCAGGCGGCTGGGGACGCGGCTCGCGCCGAAGATCGTGCGCAACGAGGCCGCTTGGCGGCAGACGCTTTCGCCCGCGGCATTCAACGTAGCGCGCCGGGGAGCAACCGAGCCGCCCTACAGCGGCGCATACGACAACCATTACGAGCCGGGTTCGTACCGCTGCGCCGCATGCGCAACCGCCGTCTTCTCGTCCGCAGCCAAATTCGACTCGCAGACCGGCTGGCCCGCTTTCGCGGCTCCGGTCGCTGGCGAAAATATCCGCGTCGAGTGGGATCGCAGTTGGGGAATGAACCGGCGCGCGGTCTTGTGCAGCCGCTGCGATGCGCGCCTCGGCCATGTCTTTAACGACGGCCCGCCGCCGGAGCGCCGCCGTTACTGCATCAATTCGGCGGCTTTGCAGTTCATCCCCCGCCCCGACTGACCGCGCTTATGCCGGGACTTCATGGATCGCTTCACCCCCCAAGGGTCTCTCCCGAAACGACAACGAAATTCTCAACTCATTGATATATAATGAGTTTTAAATCCCCAAAATTGCTTGTCCGGGGATGCGGGCTGCGCTCCATCCGACAACTCGATTACCATGTCTGGGTACGGCCGGTTTCTCCGCCGCGATAGAAAGTTGCTCTTGACCGATGAAGGCTCTCAAGCTCGTTGCGCCGCGAAGGCTTGAAATGGGCGAGTTGCCCGACCCGCCCGAGCCGGGGCCGGGCGAGGCGCTCGTGCGGCTGCGCTCGACCGGCGTTTGCGGCAGCGACATGCACTTCTTCAGCGAAGGCGGCATCGCCGGCTACCCCGCGGACTACCCGCGCGTGTTGTGCCACGAGCCGGGCGGCGAGGTGCTTGCGGTGGGCGCGGACATCGACGACCTGCCCGTCGGGGCGAAGGTGGCCGTCGAACCGGCGATCGTGCGCGAAGAGTGCGAATTCAGCCGCAAGGGACATCCGAACAAAGCTCGGCACGGCTCGTTTTTAGGCGGCGACGTGCCCGGAGCGCTGCGCGAATACGCCCTGATGCCGCGCCGCAACCTGCTGGCGATGCCCGCGGGAATGACCTTTGCCGACGCGTCGTTCGTGGAGCCGCTGGCCGTGCTGCTGCACTCGATGGAGTTGGCCGATCTGCGCCTGGGCGAGTCGGTCGCGGTGATGGGCGCGGGGCCGATCGGCTTGCTGGCGGCGGCGGTGTCGAAGCTGTGCGGGGCATCGACGGTGATCGTCGCCGACCGCATCGAGCACCGCCTCAAGCGGGCCGTGGAGCTGGGCGCGGACGCCGCCGTGAACATCGCCAGGGAGTCGCCGGTCGACGCCGTCATGGACCTGACCAAGCTCGGCGCGCACGTCGTGTTCGACGCCGCGGGCAAGCCCGACTCGATCCATAACGCGCTGGGCTGCCTGCGTCCCGGAGGACGCATGGTGTTGATCGGCATTCCGTCGGCATCGCCGGTTCCGGTGGATTTCTGGCGCGCCATGGCCGTCGAAGCGACGATCAAGGTGCAGCGGCGTTCGAACGGCAACGATCACGATGCGCTCGATCTGCTGAAGCGGGGCGCGATCCGCTCCGACTCGATCGTCAGCCACCGCTTTCCGTTGGAAAAAGGCCAGGAAGCCTTCGAGACGATGGAGGCTTACCGCGACGGGGTCATCAAACCCCTGATCGAGTGGTAGGCCGCCGCCGGCCGGCGGGCGGACGGGCTGAAGATGGTTTCCCAAGCGCTAACGGATTGAATTTCCCGCCGTTCCGAGCGGATTTCGGCAAAATAGTTGCGGGCAACGTATTGACCGGGAAGATGGAAGGGGACTACACTGCGAATGACGCGGGAACGGCTTTATGAAACGCTTGACGGTGATGTTCGTTGCATGTTGCGGAATGAGCGCTTTCGCTCCGGCCGCGGGCGAGCCTACGGTTCATTTTGCCCGCGATGTCGCTCCGATCTTCGAGCGGGAGTGCGCGCAGTGCCACGGCGATAAGCAGCAACTCTCCGACCTCGATCTGGGCAGCCGCGAGGCGCTGTTGAAAGGCGGCAAGCACGGGCCGGCGATCGTCCCCGGCGACGCCGCCAAGAGCCGTCTCTACCGCCACTTGACGGGACTCGAAACGCCTGTCATGCCCTTCGGCAAATCGCTTCCCAAAGAGCAGATCGAGATCGTCGCGCGCTGGATCGACGAAGGCGCCGAGTGGCGGGAAGATGCCGCCGCGGAAGAGAAAACGTGGTGGGCGTTCGTTCCGCCGGAGCGCCGCGAGCCGCAGGCGGCCGCCGCCTCTCCGATCGACGGATTCCTGCTGGACGCCTTGCGGCGCAAAGGTCTCGCGCCCGCGCCGCGCGCCGACAGGCACACCTTGATCCGTCGCGCCTATCTCGACCTGGTCGGGCTTCCGCCTCCCCCCGAAGCGGTTGACAAGTTCGTCGCCGACGATGCGCCGGACGCTTTTGCGCGCCTCGTCGACGGGTTGCTCGAATCGCCGCGCTACGGCGAACGTTGGGGCCGCCATTGGTTGGACGTCGTGCGCTACGCGGATTCGTCCGGTTACGAGCACGACTACGACTACCCCCACGCTTGGCGCTACCGCGATTACATCATCCAATCGTTCAACGAAGACAAGCCGTACGACCGCTTCATCGCAGAACAACTCGCCGGCGATGAAGTCGAGAACCCCAGCGACGAGACGCTGATCGCCACCGGCATGCACCGTATCGGTCCGCGAGTTCTGTTCCGCGAGAAAGACAACCCGCAATACCGCTACACCTACCTCGACGACATGATCGCGACAACCGGCCGCGCCTTTCTCGGGCTGACGGTCGATTGCGCCCGTTGCCACGACCACAAATTCGACCCCATCGAGCAGATGGACTACTACCGCATGATGGCGGTCTTCTTCCCGCACATCCGCTATGAATTTCCTCTGGCGCCGCCCGACGAGGTCAAGCGGCACGAGGAGGCCGTGAAAGCCGTCGAGGCCCGTACGGAGCCGTTGAAGCAGCGCATCGCCGCGATCGAGAAGCCCTACAGGCAGAAGCTTCGGGCGGAGAGATTGCTCAAATTTCCGGCCGAGATACAGGAAGCGGTGCGAACTCCCGAGGAGCGGCGCACGGCAGGCCAGAAGCTGCTGGCCGCGCAGGTGGAATCGATCGGCGTGAGCGGAGTCGCAGAGGTCTTGGCGGAAGCCGACGCCGCGCAAATCCAATCGCTCAAGGCCGAGATCGCCGCGATCGAGAAAGATCTGCCGAAACCGCTGCCGCGGGCCATGGGCATCCGCGATGGGGACTACCGTCTTGCTCCCAACGGCCTGGGCGACGAGGTCCAGCCGGGCAAGGGCGACCGCGAAGATTTCGGCGAGTTGAGCGGCAGTTGGATTGCCGCCAAGCCGTACAAGCCGCCCACGGCATATTTCCTGCCCAACGCCGACTACCGCAATAAAGGCGACGCCGTGGCTCCCGGCTATGTCGCCGCCTTGGCCCGCGGGCAGCAGTTCGTTCCCGCCGCGCCGCAAGACGAGCGCGTTTCCAGCGGACGGCGGCTGGCGCTGGCGAAATGGATTGCTTCGGAAGAGAATCCGCTCACGGCCCGCGTGATGGCGAACCGCATCTGGATGCATCATTTCGGCCGCGGGATCGTGACTACCGCCGGCAATTTCGGGCGCATGGGCACGCTGCCTTCTCATCCGCAACTGCTCGATTGGCTGGCGCTCGAGTTCGTTCGCAGCGGCTGGAGCGTCAAGGCGGTGCACCGGCTGATCATGAACTCCGAAGCCTACCGCATGGCGTCGGTTCACAACGATGAAAAGGCCCGCGAAGCCGACCCCGAGAATATCTTGCTCTGGCGCTACCCGCGGCATCGGCTCGAAGGCGAGGCGATCCGCGACTCGATTCTGGCGGCAGCCGGAAATCTCAATTTGCAAGCCGGCGGCCCCGGGTTCTTCCCGCCGATCCCGCAGGAATTGCGAGCCTCCTTTCCGAAGGGCAAATGGGAGATGGCCGAGCCGGGTCCGGCGGTGTGGAGGCGCAGCGTTTACAGCTACGGCAAGCGCGGGCTGCGCTACCCGATGTTCGAGGTGTTCGATCAGCCCAACATGAACGTGACCTGCGAGCGGCGCACGACCACCACCGTCCCGACGCAAGCGCTGACCTTGCTCAATAACGACTTCACGTTGCGGCAGGCGCGCTATTTCGCGGAACGCGTGGCAGGGGCGAAGGCAACCGCCGAGGAGCGCATCGCCGCAGCGTACCGCATTGCGCTGGGCAGGGCGCCGACCGCGGTGGAGTCGGCGGCGAATCGGGACTTTCTGTCGCGGCAAACACGTTTCCACGGCGGCGATGCGACGGCCGCCCTAACCGATCTTTGCGACGTGATTTTGAATCTCAATGAGTTCGTTTACATCAACTGACAGGCGCTTCGTTTCGCGCCGCGATTTCTTGTTCCGCGCAGGCGAGGGCATCGGCGGCATCGCGCTGGCCCACATGCTGCAAGGGGAAGGTCTGCTTGCCTCGCAAGCGGCTTGCGACACGGCGGGGATTACTTCGCCGACCGCGCCGCGCGAGCCCCATTTCAGGCCGCGGGCCAAAGCGGTGATCTCGCTGTTCATGAGCGGCGGCGTCAGTCACGTCGACAGCTTCGATTACAAGCCGATGCTGGAGAAGCATCACGGCAAGCCGTTGACGGGTAAAGGCAAGGTGCGCGTGCGCCAGGGATTTCCGGGTCCCCTGATGAAGAGCCCGTTCGGCTTCAAGCAGTACGGCGAAAGCGGCAAGCACGTTTCCGAGTTGTTCCCCTGCATGGGCGAGATGGTGGACGATCTGGCTTTCGTGCATTCCTGCCAGGGCCGTTCGAACGACCACGTGCTCGCGCATTACGAGTGGAATACCGGCTCGCTGCTGATGGGCCACCCGAGCGTCGGAAGCTGGGTGACCTACGGTTTGGGCTCGGAGAACCAGAGCCTGCCCGGATTCGTAGTCGTTTACGACCACCGCGGCGGCCCGTTCTCGGGACCCGCGAACTGGAGCAGCGGCTATTTGCCGGCGGCGTACCAGGGAACGGTCTTCCGTTCCGCGGGCGACCCCATACTCGACTTGCGGCCGCCCGGCGAGATGGTTTCCCCCGAGCAGCAGCGCGCGCGGTTGGATCATCTGGCGGTGCTGAACGAAGAGCATGCCAAAAAATACCCCGGCGCCGGCGACTTGGCCGCGCGCATCGCTTCTTACGAATTGGCCTACCGCATGCAGGGGTGCGCGCCCGAAGCGGTGGACCTCTCGCAAGAATCGGAAGCGGTGAAAAAGCTCTATGCAATGGACGATCCCGTTACCGAGCCCTTCGGCAGGCAGTGCCTGCTTGCCCGCCGATTGGTCGAGCGCGGCGTGCGCTTCGTCCAGCTTTACAGCGGCGCGCTGCGCCAACAGAATATCGACACTTGGGACGCGCACAGCAACCTTGTCGAGAATCACACGCTGCACGCCAAGGAAGTCGACCGTCCGATCGCGGGCTTGCTCCAAGACCTCAAACAGACCGGTTTGCTGGAGGATACGCTTGTCGTCTGGCACTCGGAGTTCGGGCGCATGCCGATTTCGCAGCGCGGCGTCGGCCGCGACCACAATCCGGGCGCGATGACGGCGTGGATGGCCGGCGCGGGCATCGCGGGCGGGCAATCGATCGGCGCCACCGACGAGTTCGGCTACAAAGCCGAGCAACAGGTGATGACGTACCACGACCTGCATGCAACGATCCTTCACCTGCTGGGGATGGACCATACCCGGCTGACTTATTTCTTCAACGGGCGGCACATGCGCTTGACCGACGTGCATGGCGAGCCCATTCCGCAGATCGTCGGCTAAGGCCCCGCGGAACGAGGTCGAGGCCGTCCGCCTCCGGGAAGGCGTCTTCTTCTACGGCGCGCCGGAGCGCGCCCGCCGGCGCCGGCGAATTCCTCTGCTGATAAACTCGAAAAAGAGCGGCGCGCCGGAAAACCGATGCGGATAGACAGAAGAACCGCCGCCGTCTGCGACATCGACGGCGTCAAGGTTGGCGGACGGAACCCGATTGTCGTCCAGTCGATGACGAATACGGACACCGCCGACACGTCCGCCACCGTCAATCAGACAATAGCGCTGGCCAACGCCGGCTCCGAGCTCGTCCGCGTAACGGTCAATCACGACGAGGCGGCCGCCGCCGTGCCGACGATCGTTCGCGCCCTGCGCGATTTCGGCTGCGGCGCGCCCATCGTGGGCGATTTTCACTACAACGGCCATTTGCTGCTGCGGCGCTATCCCGATTGCGCAAAGCTGCTCGCGAAGTACCGCATCAATCCCGGCAACGTCGATATCGGCAGGAAGCACGACGACAATTTCCGGACGATGATCGAGACGGCGATCGAGTACGGCAAGCCGGTCCGCATCGGCGTCAACTGGGGATCGCTCGACCAGCGGCTGCTCACCGAGTTGATGGACAAAAACGCCCGCCTGCCCGAACCGCAAGACGCCGGCGAAGTGATGCGCGAGGCCATCGTCGCCAGTGCTCTGCGCTCCGCCGAAGCTGCCGAAGGCTACGGCTTGGGGCGCGACCGCATCGTGCTCAGCGCCAAGGTCTCGAACGTTCGCGATCTGATCGGGGTTTACCGCGATCTGGCGTCCCGCTGCGACTACCCGCTGCACCTCGGGCTCACCGAAGCCGGCATGGGCAACAAGGGCATCGTTGCCTCGACCGCGGCGATGGCCGTCCTGCTGCAGGAAGGCATCGGCGACACCATTCGCGTCTCGCTGACTCCGCAGCCGAACGGCGACCGCGCCGAAGAGGTCCGCGTCGCGCAACAGATTCTGCAGTCGCTCGAAATCCGCAGCTTTACGCCGCAGGTCACGGCGTGCCCCGGCTGCGGCCGAACCACGAGCACGTTCTTTCAGCAGATGGCCGAAGAAATCGAAAGCTATTTGCACTCCCGAATGCCCGTCTGGAAGACCCGCTACGAAGGCGTCGAAGAGATGAACGTAGCCGTGATGGGCTGCGTGGTCAACGGTCCCGGCGAATCGAAGCACGCCGATCTGGGCATCTCTCTGCCGGGCGCGTTCGAGGAACCCAAAGCTCCCGTTTACATCGACGGACGCCTCAACCGCACCCTCAAGGGCGACCGCATCGTCGCCGAATTCATTGAAATCCTCGACGAATACGTCGAGAACCGCTACGCTCCGAAAGCGGTCGGGACGGCCTGATCGGAAAGCCGCGGCGCCGGCGCGAACCCCCGCATCCCAGGTAAATCGCTCTTGGATACGCGCACGAAAATCCGCCCGCCGGACGCTATCGCTCCCCGGCCCGATACCGTCGTCGTCCGGGGCTGGTTCGACATTCTGACCGCCGAGCATTGCCGCGCGCTGGCGGACGCCAAAACCGCTGCGGCCGGCCTGGTGGCGCTGGTCTTCCGCGAATCCGCCGGCCGCGCGACCGTGCTCGACGCCGGCGACCGCGCCCAACTCGTCGCCGGCTTGGGCTGCGTGGACGAGGTGGTAATCTGTGACGAATCCGAGGCGGACGCTCTGATCGCGGCTTGGCGGCCGGCGGCCGCCGTCGATGTCGAAGCATTCGTGAAGCGCGACGTGGTCGCCGATGTCATTGCCGGTAAGCGCAGCGGGTAAATCCGTCGAAAACATCCTGCTCGTGCGCCTGGGAGCAATGGGCGACGTCATCCAGACTTTGCCCGCGGCCGCCGAGCTCAAGCGCTGCTTTCCGCAAGCCGCCCTGACCTGGGCGATCGAGAGCCGCTGGGCGCCGTTGCTTCACGGGAACCCTCATGTGGACAGAGTTTTCGAGATTCCGCTCAACCGCCTGCGCAAGGCGAAATGGAGTCGGGCGGCGCGCCGCGAGATCGCCGGCTGCCTGTCCGGCTTGCGGCAGGCAAAGTTCGACCTTGCCGTCGATTTCCAGGGCCTTGTCAAGTCGGCCGCCGTCGCCTTTCTCAGCCGGGCGGGCCGCATCTACGGATTCGACCGCTGCCGGCTTCGCGAGCCGTTCGCGGCGGTGTTCTACTCGAACCGCATCGAGGCCGGGTCGAAGCACGTCGTCGACCGCTACCGCGAGTTGGCCGCAGCCGTGCGCGGGCTGCGGCCCGCGGGCGCGGCGGATTTTCCGCTGCCGCCCGGCGAGACCAAGGCCGCTTTGCCGGACGATTACGTGATCGCCTCTCCCCATGCCGGCTGGGGCGCCAAGCAGTGGCCGTTCGAGCGCTACGCAGCGCTCGCCGATCTGCTTTGGAGCCGCCGCCGCATTCCCCTGCTGCTCGACTGCGCCCCGCGCGATGAGGCGGCGGCGGTTTCGATCGCTCGTCTGGCCGCCCCCGGCGCGGTCGTCCCCCACCCGTCCGACATCGCGGCGTTGATCGCGGCTACCCGCCGCGCTTCAGCCGTCGTGGGCCTCGACAGCGGACCGCTCCACTTGGCCGCGGCGCTGGGCAAGCCGGGCGTCGCGATCTTCGGCCCGACCGACCCCGCCCGCAACGGCCCTTACGGCAAGTCGATTGAAGTGCTGCGCAGCCCGGATGCGGAAACCACCTACCGCCGCGGCAAAGCGCCCGCCGCCGCGATGCGGGCGGTCGCCCCGCAAGCCGTCTTCGAGAAGCTGGACCGCCTGCTCGACTGAGCGGCCCGCGGCAAAAATCGCGCAGACTGCGTTACGCGGCGCGGTGAAGCGGACATTTGGATGGCGATAGTCGGACGCTTGATTTGCGTCTGCTCGGCTCGGGCGGGCGCGGTTTCAGTTGCCCGCTCCGCCCGGAATCTTGAACGCATAGGCATGCCGTCCGGGAACCTCGTCCACGGACAACGCCGGAACCGTAATGACCAGACCGCCTTTCCGCTGCTTCCACTTGAGAGGCCGCTCCATGCCGAGCATCGAAACCTCGGCTTCTTCCGGCGCCCTCACGCCCTTGAGAACGAGCTTGCCTTGCGGCCATCCCGGAACGATGGCGTACAGGTCGGGACCTTTGCGCGTAAAGAAAACCTCTTTGCGGGCCTTGCCGTTTACGGGGGTCGACCCGGCCAGTTCGAGAATGTCGTACTTTTCCCGATACTGCCCATATCCCTGAGCCGGCCGCTCGCCCTCGGTCCATTGCGCCGAGGTCTTCCATGTGCGCGTGCCGAAAATCGCCTCGCCGTTGACCTCGAGCCAGGCGCCGAGCTCCAGTAAGCGGTCCTGCTGCAGCTCCGGGATGCGCCCGTCCGCCGTCGGCCCTACGTCGAGCAGGAAGTTGCCGCCGCGGCTGACCAGATCGATCAGTATCCAGACCAGTTCCTTGCCCGTTCTATAGTTGCCGAGCGGCTCGTTGCGGTTATAGCCGAACGAGTGGCCCATGCCGCGGTTTTCTTCCCAGGGGTGAGACGAGTCGGCCATGCCCGCGCCGTACTCGGTCGTGTAGTAGCCCCCGTGCTTGTGGCGGATTCCTTTCCCCCAGCGGTCGTTCACGACCACCTCGCCGCGGCTTGGGGACTCGTTGAAAAGCCAAGCCAGCAGTTCCGGGCTGCGCCACTTTTGGTATTCCATGTCCCATTCGCCGTCGCTGAAGATGATCGCGGGCTCGTAGCGCGTCACCACGTCTTTGAACTGCGGGATCATGTGTTCGTTGACGTAGCGCTCGCGGTCGCTGAGCCACAGCGGATTGAACCACTCGTACAGCGAATAGTAGAAACCCATCTTGAGCCCGGCTGCCCGAACCGAGGAGCCCAGATCGCCCAGCAGATCCCGTTGCGGGCCGATCTCGACGCTGTTCCACTTGCGGCCCCAGGTTTTGCCGGCTTCCTTGCTGGGCCACAGCGCATATCCGTCGTGATGCTTCGACGTAAGCACCACGTATTTCGCGCCCGACCGCCGAAAAACATCGGCCCACTGGTCGGGGTCGAACAGTTCCGCCTTGAACAACGGGGCGAAGTCCTCGTATGCGAAGTCTTTTCCATAGACGCGCTCATGAAACTCGCGCGTCGCCCGGGCGTTGCGCGACTGGCGCTCGTTCGGGTTTGCGCGCTCGCCGTCGAGCGAATGCCAGTACCATTCCGAATACGAATCGGGGTAGGCGAACGCAGGCGCCGAATAGACGCCCCAGTGAATGAAAATGCCGAGCTTGGCGTCCAGATACCACTCCGGGGTGGGGCGCGCATCGAGCGATTCCCAATCGGGCTCGTAAGGCTGCGCCTGCATCCGCGCGCCCGGAAACGCGGCCGGCGATAAAGCCGCCGTCAGGCAACAGACAAACAGGGCAAATTTCCGCAACTGCATCGAATCTTCAATCGCCTCGTCAATGAAACGATACCACCCGGCGCGGCAGGCTGTCGACCGCATGGATTGCTAAACTGATCGCTCTATGGCGGGCCGCAACACGCTGCCGGCGCGCGGCGGCCGGAACGGAAGGGAAGGGCCGGACTTCGCCGCGTCCCTGGCCTCGCTCGCAAGCGTGCGGCGGGGGTTCGTCCTCATTGCCAGGCATAAGCGCTGGATCGACCGGCAACACCTGGCGGTCTGCCGCATTCCCGCGCCGACCTTCCGCGAGCAGCAGCGGGCGCAGTATCTCTGCAAAAAATTCGCGGAACTCGGCCACCGCCCGCACCTCGACGAAGCCGGCAACGTCGTGGTTCCCGTCACTTACGCGAAGAATCGGCCCTATGTAGCCGTAAGCGCCCACATGGACACGATCCTCGCTCCCGCGCGCCCGGAAGATGTCCGCGTCCGAGCGGACGGCACGATGGAAGGCCCCGGAGTCACCGACAACGGCGCCGGCCTCAGCGCCCTGCTGGCGCTGGCCAAAGTTCTGGACGCTCCGTTGCTCCCGGATGCCGGGCGCAACGTCCTGCTGATCGCCAACGTCGCCGAAGAAGGCGAAGGCGATCTGCAAGGAATGCGCTATCTTGCGGAGCACTCTCGCTATGCCGGGCAGGTTGACCGCTACCTTGTCGTCGATGGCGCTTCGGTCGGCCACATCGCTGCGGAGGCGCTCGGCAGCCGCCGCTTCGAGTTGACCATCGAAGGATACGGCGGCCACAGTTGGAACGATTTCGGCCGCGCCAACCCCGTGCATGCGCTGTCGCGCGCGGTTGCGCTGATGACCGACGCCGAGTTGCCCGACAACCCGCGGGCCACCCTGACCGTCGGAGTCATTCAGGGAGGCGCGGGCATCAACGCCATCCCGACTTCGGCGCGGGCGAAAATCGATGTGCGCTCCAGAGACGGCGCGGGCATTCAAAAGGTGGTCGGCATCATCGAGGATTCCGTCCGCCTGGCCGTTCGCGAGGAAAACCGGCGCTCCAGCGACCGCCTGAACGCTTACCGCCTGCGCGAAGTCGGCAACCGTCCCGCCGTAGCCCCGCTGGAGAGCAACCCCGTGGCCGACTGCTTCCAGGCGGTGGATCGTTATCTGAACATTTCATCCCGCATGGACTACGCTTCCACCGACGCCAACATCCCCTTGGCCAAGGGTCTGCCGGCCGTAACCGTGGGCGGGGGCGGGCGCGGCGGCGACGCCCACATGCCGAGCGAATGGTACGACCCGGAGGGCAGGGAACTCGGGCTCCGGCGCCTGCTGCTTGCCTTGGCCGGCTTGATCGCGCCCGACGGCAATTGTGTTCCCAAGGGAACTTTGCTCCAATAGCTGCGTATTTTCGACTGTGAGTTGCATGGCGAAACAGAGGTTTGCGGGCATCTGCGGGGCGGTTCTGGCCGCAAGTCTGCTGGCGCCCGCGGCCGCCTCCGCCCGCGTCATGGTGGCCGAAAACATCTACGTCGGTCCGGACGAGGTAGTGGACACGGTCGTTTGCATCGCCTGCTCGGTCCGCGTGGATGGCGTCGTTGAGCAGGAGGTCGTCGTGATCGCCGGCGACGCCGACATTCAGGGCCGCGTGGACGGGGACATCGTGGTGCTGGCGGGCAGTCTGGACTCTGCCGGGCCGGTCGCCGGCGACGTCGTCGTGGTTGCCGGACGCGCCAAGCTGAGCGCCGATGTCGCCGGCGACGCGGTAACCGTCGCGGGCGGCCTCAGTTTGTCCCCCGGAATCGCGCTTGACGGCGACGCCGTCGCAGTTTTCGGCAGCATTCACGGCGCCGACCGAGCGGCCGTCGCCGGCGACGTGGTGGAGGTCGCCGGCGAATCGATGGCGCCTTTGGCCGTCTCCGGATTATTGATCGCGCTCTGCGTCTTTCTGCTCGTCGTCCTGTTGATCCATCCGTTGCTCGTCATGCTGGGCTTCGCCGTCCTCAGAGAGCGGCGGTTCCGCGTTCTGGCCGATACGGCCGCGCAGCGCGGCGGCTTCTCGTTCCTGTTCGGCATCGGAACGTCTTTCGCGCTGTTCGTTGTCAGCATCGTCGCGGCGCTGACTTTTCCCGTGCCGCTGCCCGCATTTCTGTTCTTTATCGTGCTTTCGATCGTCGGCTACTGCGGGGTCAGTTATTGGGTCGGACGCGGCATATTGCCCAACGCCGGCGTTCTCGGCGCCGCATGCACCGGCGCCCTGCTGATTACGTTCATCCAGTTCATCCCCGTAATCGGCTGGTTCGTGATGTTCGCGTTCTGGAATATCGCCATCGGTTCCGCGGTCTTGAGCGGCTTCGGAACTTCTGTCGATTGGCTGCTGCCGCGCACGGAATCCAACCCCTGGACATCGCCGTAAAGCCGGTTACCGCGGGCGAAGCGCATGCATCGCCTCGGCGAATCTCTTGCCGAGTTCGATGTAGCCCGCCGTGTCGTAGTGATAGGGGTCGGAATAGCCGTACTTGTCGGTCTCGGTGACGATCGCGGCGGCGGCGTCCGAATCGACGAAGTCTTGCTGCGCCCGGCGCACGATGCCGCCGTAATTCCAAACCTTGCCGTCCCGATCGTTGCCGGAATCCGAGATGCGCCCGATGACCAACGGCAGGTCGTCCGTGCGCAGCGCCGCGCGCATCAAGTCCATCAGGCGCTTCAGGTTGCGCCCGTAGCGTTTCGCGACCGCGGCGCTTCCGGCGTCGCTCTCGCCCTGCATCCAGAGGATGCCGGCCGGGATCAATGCGTCGTCCTCGCCGTCGCCGTCGATGTCGCGGCGGGCGAATGCGTTGCGCAAGGCGGCCAGAAAATAGTCGTACTGGTTCAGCCCCGAATGTTCGCGCGGGCCGCCGATGAAGTCCGCTTCCCAACTGCCGAACCAGCGCGCCGCGGTCTCGTCGATCGACGTGCCGCCCCGCGAGTATTTGATCAACGCAACATTCTCGCCGGGGCGAAGCTCCCGGATGCGCCGGGCGAAGGTCAACTCGACGCCGAAACGTTCCGAGTAGGCATTGCTCTTGCCGTCGGAACGAAAACCCGCGCCGTGGCCGGGCCGCAGCTTTGCCCAGATGCCTTCGCCGCCGCCGCTCTCGGCGTCGGGCCGCGGGTCGCCGTGGAAGATCGGAACCGAGGCCGGCGCGGCCTCCATGCCGGCCGGCAACTCGCTGACCTGCCCGTAGCCGTCCATGTTCGATTGGCCGCCGAGGTAGTAAACGTAGTAAGTCTCCGCCGGAAGGCAGGCCGCGCCGATGACGATGCCCATGACTGCGCGCAACATGATGAGTCCTATCGTAAACGATGGCGAGGGTATCAGACGCTATCATTCTAAGCAGTGTTGACCCGGATCGTTCTTCTGCTCGCGACCGTTGCCGGCGTTGCCTACTTTCTGAAAATCGTCTCGACTCGTCTCGGCGGGCTGCGCGCCGCGAAGGAGCGCAACCTGCCGTTCGACAACATTCCCAAGCGGTTGTGGGTCGTCTTCTGCGAAGTGATGCTGCAAACCCGGGTAGTCCGCGAAAGACCGTTGGCGGGCATTCTCCACGCGCTGGTCATGTGGGGCTTCTTCGCTTTTGCCTGGGTGAGCATCCAGCATTTTCGGCACGGTTTCGCCGGTCTGGACCACGCCGCGCCCGACGCCTCGCTGTACGGTTGGTTCGCGGCGCTCTGGGCCGCAGCCGTGCTGGTCGGCATCCTCGGACTCAGCTACCGGCGGTTCGTCGTCCGCCCCAAGACTCTCGGAGAGCATGTCTCGAAAACGTCCGGCGTGGTGGCGGCGCTGATTGTCGTGCTGATGGTTTCCTACTTGGCCGGCTGGAGTTGGCTCGATGCGCCCGGCGCAGCCTGGAAAGTCAACTGGTGGGTGCATACCGCGGCGCTGCTGGGGATGCTGTGGGTGATCCCGCGGTCCAAGCACCTGCACCTCGTGCTCGGCCCCGTCGCGATTTTCTTCCGCGCAGATATCACCAGCAGCGTGCGCGCGCTGCGCGAAGACGATGACGACGATTTCGGCATGCTCGCTTTCAGCGATCTTTCGCAGAAAGACATCCTCGACGTGAACTCCTGCGTCGAATGCGGGCGCTGCGCCGATAACTGCCCGGCCAACATTGTCGGCGGAACCCTGAATCCCAAAGAGATCGTCTTGCAGATGCAGCGCGGTCTGCTGGCCGGCGGCGAAGCGATCGCCGGAACGGCTGGCGAAGTCGAAGCGGGCCGTGCCTGGGTGTCGGAAGCCGATCTTTTCCAGTGCCTTTCGTGCGGCGCCTGCGAGCAGGTTTGTCCGCTGGGCATCGAGCACGTCGGCATGAAAATACTCGATTTGCGGCGCGGCCTGGTAAGCGAGGGCCGCACGCACAACGACAACCTTACCGGCATGTTCACGACGATGGAACGCTCGCCGCACAATGCCTGGGGGATTTCCCAGGACATCCGCCGAAAATTCGTCGAAGCCGAAGAACTACCCGTTTTCGACGGCGAGCAGGAATGGCTTCTGTGGCTCGGCTGCGGCTGCAGCTACGACCCGCACGGGCAGCGAGTCGCGCGCTCGATGAAGCGGATACTCAACGCCGCGGGCGTTTCATGGGGCGTGCTCAAGCGCGAGACCTGCTGCGGCGAACCCGCCCGCCGGGCGGGCAACGAGTACCTTTACATGGAGCTTTCGCAAAAGGTTGTCGAAGCCTTCGGATCGAGCTCCGTAAAGAAAATCGTCACTGCCGACCCGCATTGCACGCGGATGTTCGACCTCGATTACCGCCAGGACGAATCCTTCGCCGAACTCGGCATCGAGGTTGTCCATCATACCGAGCTCCTCGACCGCCTGTTGCCCGCGCTCGATCTGACGCCCTCGTTGGAACGGCTGACACTGCACGACCCCTGCTATCTCGCGCGCGGCCGCGGCGTTACGGAGCAGCCGCGCGCGGTGCTGCGGGCAATCGGCGCCGACGTGGCGGAGATGAAGCATCACGGCAAGCAGACCTTCTGCTGCGGTGCCGGCGGAGCGCAACTCTACATCGCCGACGACAAGGAAGAGTTGCCGGGCGGCCGGGTCAACCACAAACGCTTCGCGGAAGTCGAGGCGGTGGGAGTGGACACGGTTGCAACGGCCTGCCCCTACTGTCCGATCATGCTCAAGGACGCCGCCAACCAGGCAGGGCGCGAAGACGTGAAAGTGGTCGACGTAGCCGAACTGGTTGCGGCGCGGCTGCCGGAGGAGAGCCCCGGCGGTTGAACGGGCACTGAGGAGCGCCTGTTCAACCGGGAGAGGGCCGGCGGCGGCGATTATTCATCCGCGCGGTCGATGACGTGGGCGCCGCGCTCCTCGGGGAAGCCTTCGAGCGGATCCGCTCGTTGAAACCGGCCTCCGCCGCGCAGGAGGAAATTCGGCCTCAGCGGAATCGCCGGGGCGCCGGCGTCGATGACGCGGGAAGCGGCTGCGAGCTCCTTGACGAGATCGGGGTGCTTCGCGGCCACGTTGTCGGATTCCGCGGGGTCGGTGAAGATGTCGTACAGCTCTTGCCGCAGCGCCCCCGGGGTGCCGCCTCGCCCGCGGGGAGCGCCGCCTACGCCGGCGCCCGGCCTGTGCGGGCCGGGTCCGCCTCCCGGCCCTGCAGCCGGGACTCCGGGAACCGTCTCGACGTATTTCCACTGCCCGCGGAAAAGCGCGCGGCGGCCGAGGAGGGAAGCGAAGACCAAATCGCCTCGCTCGACGGATTCGCCGTCCGTGATCGCGGGCCACATGTCGAAACCGTCGAACGGCTTTGCGGCGGCCGAAGCGATTCCAGCGGCGGCAATCAGCGTTGGCAGCCAGTCATGGACGCTGATTTGCTGCGATAGAACTCCGGGACGGATCTTTCCCGGCCAATTGACGAGTCCCGGCACACGGATGCCGCCCTCATGGGTGTTGCCCTTGCCGTCGCGCAAAGGACTGTTGTCGGCGCCTGCCGTTACCAGGCCGCCGTTGTCGCTCAACCAGATCGCCGGCGTGCTCCGGCGCAGCCCTTCCTTCTCGAGCGCAGCAATGAGAGCCGCGGCCGAGTCGTCGATCTGGGTCACCATCGCACTGTAGGTGCGCCGGACTTCGTCGTCGATGTGCGCGTACTGCTGCAGGTATTTCTCGGGCGCCTGCAACGGCGTGTGCGGCGCGTTCCACGCTACGTACAGAAGGAAAGGCTTCTCCTTGTCTCGGTTCTCGATCAGGCTCAGCGCTTCGCGGGTGTAGAGGTCCGTTGTGTGGCCTTCCTCTTCGAGCGGCTTGCCGTTGCGGCGCCAGTCGGGGACGCCCATCAGAACGTCGCTGTTGTGCGAGTAGTGGTCGAGCCCGCCGGTCAGCGAGCCGTAGGAGTGATCCCAGCCGCGCTCGTTCGGGAAGTAGGCGCGCTTGTCATGGCCGAGATGCCACTTGCCCACGAGCCACGTCTGGTAACCGGCATCCTGGAAGATGTCTCCCATAGTGGTTTCGTCGAGCGGCAGACCGCCGTGGTCGATGATCGGCATCGCCATCCCGAAGCGAAGCGGCGAACGGCCCGTCATGAGGGCAACGCGCGTCGGGGTGCAGAAAGGGAAAGCGTAATGGCGGTCCAGGCGCAAGCCCTCTCGGCGGCCGGCCGGTCGATCGTCGGCGTCCTGATCGCGCTGCCGTTGTAGCCGACGTCGTTCCAGCCGAGATCGTCGGCCACCATCAGCAGGATGTTCGGCCCGGCGCCCGGCGCCGCCGCCGCGAACGCCAACAGGAGAGGCGCTATGCGCTTTGCTCGTTTCACGGTTTTCATTGTTACCCCCTTCGGTCCCTCAGGCCCGCTTGACTCCGACGACGATCGTGCCGACCTGGGTCTTGCCTTCGGTCGTCATCGCGGGAAAGACGCCGGCCGGCTCTTCCCCGTCCGTGCCCCAGTACTTTACCCGGTCGTTGGAATTTCGATAGGGCGTCGGGTGGCGCGAGGCGTAGGCTTCGGTGCGATGGATCGCGTCGGTCAGATCGTCGGGGAAATAAAGCTGCGTGGTGAGCAGCTCGTTGCCGCCGAGATGCGCCTTCACATGCACGTGAACGGCGCGCGGCGTGTACCAGCCGGGATAGACGGTCAGGAACTCGACCTGCCCTCGATCGTCGGCCGTTTGCGAGCCGCGCAGAAACCGCTGCAGTCCGGTTGGCTCGCGCCGGCCGCCCAGCCCCCCGCCTCCGCGGAACCCGGCCGGCGGGCCGCCGCGCCGGCCTTCTCCGCCGCCGGCGCGGCCGCCCCTGCCGCCCCCTCCGCCGGAGCCGGGCGGCACGTTGGGATCGACATCGGGATGACCGCTGTAGTTGCCGAGAGCGTCGCATGACCAGATTTCCGTCCTCGCGCCGGCGACCGCCTCGCAGGAGCCGGCGTCGACGACTTTCAGGCGCAGCACGAGATCGACGCCCGGTTTGCCGGAACGGACGTCGCGCCGCTCCTCCGCGCCCTCGATGTGGTAGGGGCCGTCGATCTGTCTCGAAGTCAGGATGCACTCGGCGGCGCGGGAGAAATCCGGGCCGGCGGCGAGCGCGCCGAAGGCGGTTCCGCCTGCGATGAGCGCCTCGCGACGGGTGGGTTTGACGATTCTTGAGTCCTTGTTCTGCATTTTGTTGTCTCTTTTTTTCCGGAAACGATTGTCGGTCGGGGCGCTGACGGAGGCGATACCGTTACATCCAGTCAAGGGGGACGAGAAGTTTCTCGCGCAGCCCCGCCAACCGTCGATAGGTTTGAGACAGGCCGAACCCGGCCTACCGATTGAACAGGAACGCGTTCGAGTTGATCAACGCCCAGAGCAAGTCCTGCGTCTGCGCCGCGCGGCCGGAATCGCTGCGTATATAAGTCAGCGCGCGGTCCATCTCGATTCCCGTGGGAAAGCGGCTGAGGGCGGCGAGGTAAAGCTCCTCGACCAACTCGCGGTCCGATTTTCCGGCCAGAATCGCCTCGGCAACGCGGCCCTCGGGGTCGGCGATCGCTTCCGCGAGCGTCGGCCCGTTCACCAGGTTCATCGCTTGCGGCAGGCTCAAGTCGTTGCGCCGCTCGCACTCGCAGGAGGACTCGCGGTCCGGACGCCCGAACATGTCGAGAAAGCCGCCCTTGCCGACGTGCGGGTCGGGCAATTGCTGCGCCGTGAAATCCTCCGGAACCTCCGGGAAATTCGGACGCGATCCGGTGGCGACGGTAATCGCATCCAGCAACGACTCGGCAGGCAGGCGGCGCGGCGCGAAGCGCGAGAAGTTCACCTCGTCGGTTTCGTTCCACTTGTTGGTTTCGATGCCGGTCTGATAGGTCCGCGAACTGACGATCGTGCGCATCAGATGCTGCAGGTCGAAACCGCTCGCGATGAAGTCCTGCTCCAGGGCATCCAGCAAGTCGGGATTGATCGGCGGGTTCGAGCCGCGGATGTCGTCGACGGGTTCGATGATTCCGCGTCCGAGAAAGTAGCTCCACACGCGGTTGACGATCGCTTTCGCGAAGAACGGATTTTTCGCCGAGGTCAGCCAATCGGCCAGAGCTTCGCGGCGGTCTCTGAAATCGGCGATCGGCGGCAGGCCGGCGGAGGCGATCAGATACTCCGCGTCCACGACCTTGTTGGTCTTCGGATGCTTGATGTCGTTGTCGTCGCGTTTGAGGTAAACGATCTGCTCGTCGGCGTCGAAGCCGGGTTTCATGCCGACGGCCGCGAAGAACGCCGCGAGCTGGTAATACTGATTCTGCGTCCATTTCTCGAAAGGATGGTCGTGGCACTGCGCGCAGACCATGCGCACGCCGAGGAACAACTGTGTCGTGGTCTCCATCGCGATCTTGGGATCGTCGTTGACGCGGAAGTAGTTCGACGCCGGCGATTGGAACGTGCTGCCGACCGAAGTCAGGATCTCCCTGGTGAAATCGTCGTACGGCTGGTTCGAAGCGATGGCGTCGCGAATCCACTGGCGGAACGCCCAAGTCCCTTTTTCGCCGAGGTGCTTGCGGTTGGACTGCAACAGGTCGCCCCACTTGAGCGCCCAGTGATCGACGAATTCGCGCGAGCCGATGAGCCGGTCGATCAGGCGCTCGCGTTTCGTCCGCGACGCAGCGCGGTCTTCGAGGAAAGCGCGGGTCTGCTCCGGCGTCGGCGGAATGCCCGTGAGGTCGATGTAGATCCTGCGCACGAACACTTCGTCGCTTGCTTCGGGCGCGGGCTGAATCTTCAGCCGCTTGAGCTTGGCGTCGATGTGTTTGTCGATGTAGTTGCGCTGCGCAAGCCGCCGCCATTCGAAACCCGGCTCGGGGTTCAGAATCGTCACCGGGACGGTCGCGAATTTGCCTTCGTAACGCACCAGAACCGCGGCCTCGCCGATCCGTTCTCCGTGTACCGAGCCGTCGTCGTTGATCTTGGCCGTGCTGGTGGAGTTGCTTTCGATTACGGCCTCGCTCGATACGTCGCGCGTCGAGCCGTCTCCGTACTTCGCCGTGACCTTCAGCGCGAGGTCGCCGCCGGGTTTCTCCATAAAGATTTCAGCGGGTTCGACTGACAATTCCGCTACGGCGTCCAGGGCGGGGTCGCCGTACGGCGCGCCTTCTGAAATCCACTTGTAGATCGTCTTGTAGTAGTCGGAATCGACTTCGAAGCGTAGTCCGCCTTCGTGAGGAATCTGCATGGCCGGTTTGGAGAGCATCAAGCTCTCGGCCGGGGCGGCGCGGTTGAAGCGCCGTCCCGAAACTTCGAAAAGCAGAGCCCGGTAGTCGAATTCCGGGTCGTAGCCCCGCAGCGAGAGCTTGAATCCGTTCTTGCCCTTCGCCGAGCCGTGGCAGGGACCGCCCGTACACCCGGTGCGGTTGAGCACCGGCATGATGTCGCGGATGAAATTGGTCTGACGCTCGGCGCTGGCGCCGGGTGTCGGCGCCGCGAGCGGCAGGACACAAAGCGCAAGGAAAAACTTGACGGCTTTCATAAAGATTCTCTCCGTGAGCGCCGCTGCGGGGTTTCCTCAGTCGTTCGCCACTGCTATTGTACGCCCGGCTGCGACGACGAGCGTCGCGTCGACCGGCGTGACGTTGTAGGGCACGGCCTCTTTGCCGCGGCTTGCGAGCACTGATTTCGGCGTAATCGAAATCTTGTATTCGCCGCCGGCAACTTCGCCGGCTTGACAGTCGAGCGTGTAGTCGGACGGGTTGCCGGCAATCGCGGCCGTTGCGCACTCCACGCCCAGCGGAAGGTTCTCGGCTTCGACGATCACTTCGGAATCGAAATTCGGCTCGCGGTGGAAAGAGCCGCCGATTGCGAACGGCCGATTGCTCGTCACGGCGACCGGCTTTTCCGGCGCGCCCACGTCGTAGCCTTGCACGACGTCCACGGTGATGGCGGGCGAAACGATCTGCTGCATGCTTCCGTTGCTGCGAATCTGCGCGGCGAGGATCAGGTCGAAGGTCATCGCGGGCGTGCCCATCGTGGTATTGAGCTCGAAAACGCCCTTGGTATCGCCCTTCTCGATTTTACCGCCGCCGGTGATCCTCAGGTTGGCGACGTTCGGCCCGTTGATGACGCTCACGGCATCGGCCGGGCGGACGCCGGGCGCGCGCGCGGTGAACTGCCAGCGAATCTCGTGCGCCATGCCTTGGATCAGGCGCAGCCTGCGCGGCGTCAGGACTTCCAGCACGCCGGCCTCGGGGCTTGCCAGACTGGCCTGAACCGCCGGTTCGCGCGAGGCGATCCGCAGCGGCTTTTGGCCTTTCCCGGCGACCGGCGTGACTACCGCCGATGCAGCGGCGCGGCGCCTGACGATTTCGCCCGACGGCAACTCGGTCTCCCCGTGGACGACGAAATGCAGCCGCCGCGGTTTCGCGCCCGGCTTGGCCGTGAGCGTCACTCTGCCGGTGCGCGACGTCCGCGCGGTTGTCATGCCGCCGAATTCGGCCGGAATATGACCGCCCTCGACCATGATGTCTTCCGGCAGTCCGTCGACGACGAGCCGCACCGCGCCCTCGTAGCCGCGCCGGTCCATCGTGACCGACAACGCCGCGCTGCCGCCTTGGGGGATATTCACGGCGGCCTCGTTCAATCGCAGAACAAAATCGCCGGGCTGCTTGCGGGCAACCAGGCGGTAGCCGTAACCCGGACCGCCCCGCCTCAGCAGGTCTTCCATCGTCAAGTCGATCCGCGCGACGCCGGGGGGAACGCGGAAGCCGATGTGCGGGTCGCCGAATGTCTCCGCGCGGGCGCGAATGAACGACAGCATCTCTTCCGGCTCCCGGTCTCCCGCGGATCCCAATTTTTTGCCGTCCTGGTCGTAGAGAGTCAGCAGGGTATAGAGATGGGACGTGCCCAATCCGGCGGCCTGCGTCTCGATCAACCACTCCTCGCCTTCTTGCACGTCCAGGGAATAGCGGTCGGTTTCGCCGGATTTCGCGATGCGTCCATTGACCACCGTCGAGTCGGTCAGACGGTGCGGCCTTTCGCCTGCGGGCTCGAGCTCTTCCGGCCCTTCGCCGCGCACCAGCGGCAGCGGCAGCGAGACGCGCCGCCCGGGCAGGCGCACCGAGTCGCCGGCTGCATCGACGCGCCGCGGCGCGGCCAGTGAGCCGCCCGAAAGCTCGATGGACGCCGTTTCGCCGCGCGTCCAGCCCAAGGGAAAAATCGCGTCCGCGAAGGCGATCGGCCCGACTCGCAAGCGGTAGAAGTTGGTTTTCTGTGCGCTGAAACGAGCGTCGTGAACGGCGACGAAGTAGGTTCCGGATTTGGTCGCTTGCAGGCGTAGGCGGGCGTCGACGCCGATGCCCGCGGCGTCGTTATTGCGCGCGACCGGGTTGCCTTCCGCGTCGCTTACGGCGATGACGGGATCGATCGCCGATCCCAGGCGCTGCGCTTCGACTTCAAAGGTCAAGACGTCTCCGGCAGACAACTCCAAGCGGTAAAAATCGCGGTCCGCGCCGGCCAGCGTACCGTTCACAGTCACCGGCGCTTCCAGGAACTCCGCGTTCGACGGCGTATCGTTTGCGGGTAAATGACGCTTGAGAGCGGACTCCTTCTCCACGCTTTCAGGGAACGACGAAATGCCGAACAGCCGCGTATTGGAGAGGCCCGCTGCGGATTCGACCTGCAGCGGGTACGCGCCCACCGCCGCGTCGCGGTCGATTTCGAGCAAATACTCCTTGCCGGCGCCGGCGGCGCTCAGCGGCGTGAGCGTCCCTGGAATCTTCGAGTGCAGGGCCAGCTTGCGGTCGAGCCCGCTGCCGTGCAGCGTCAGCCGGACCGCCGTCCCGGCTTGGCCGCCCGGAGGGTCGATGCGGGCGATCGTCGGGCCGCCGGCTGATAGAGACCCGACGGCGCAGGCCAGGATCGGCAGGATACGAAGGCGGCTGCGCATCGGGCTACTCCGCCTCGCGCTCGCCGTTTTCCAGCGGCACGGGGATAAACGCTTTTTGTTCCTTGCCCGAGGCGGCGTCGTAAAGCCGCACCACGCCGTCGAAACCGGCGGTCGCGAGCTGTTTCCCGCCGGGGTGAAAGGCAATCGTGAAAATGCCTCCGCTGTGACCTTTGCAGGCGGCGACCCGGCGGCCGGATTCCGTATCGTAGATGGGCGCTTCCGAAGCGATCCCGCCGACCGCGATGCGCGCGCCGTCGGGACTGAACGCCAAGGCGAAAATCTTTCCTTCCTGTTCTTCGAACTTGTGGATCAAGGTCGAATCGTCGGCGATCTTCAGCGCCCGCGGGCGGTCCATCGTGTAGAGATAGGGCACGCGATCTTCGCCGCCGATCAAGATGTAATCGCGGCGGGGATGCCGCGCAACCGCATAGAGTTTTTCGCGCAGGAGATTGACGTTTTCGCGGAACGCGCCGGATTCGGCGTCGGCCAACCTCGCGGCGCGGTCGCGGCCGACCGAGACAATCCTTTTGCCGTCGATGCCGTAAACCGTCTGCAGCACCCAGTCTTCATGGTGGCCGGCCTTGAAGAGTTCTTTCCCCGTCTCCAACTCCACCGCGCGCACGGTCTTGTCGGCCGCGCCGAACGCAACCCGTTTTCCATCCGGCGAGACATCCCCCGCGAAAAGCGTGTCCGCGGTCGCCGTAACCGAGCGTATCTGTTTCCGCGAGGCGACGTCCCAGACCTGGATCTCGCCGAAGCGGGCCGGCGTGCCGCCGACCGCCACGAGCAAAGCGCCGTCGGGCGTAAACGAAAGCGAATGAATTTTGTCCGAGCGGCCCAGCAGCCGCGCTTGGATGCCCGACCCGTCGGCCTTGTGCAGGACGATTTCCTTGAAGCCCCCGACGGCAAGCGTGCGGCCGTCCGGAGAAAACGCCATGCCGGTGATTACGGGCGGCTGCGTATAGGACGGCGGCTCTTTGGGGACTTGCGGCGCTCTTGCCTCCGCGGGCGTGTCGTCTTCCGCTCCTTCCCGCACCCAGCGCGCCAGCAACTCGACGGCTTCGTCCGGGAGGTTCGGCCCGCCGAGCGGCATACGCGGCTCCAACGCGCCGTTGACTGACCGCACCAGCGGACTCGTGTCCGGCGCCCCCTTGGCAATCGCGCTGCCGTGTTTCTTGCCGCCCTTGAGAATGCCGGTATATTCGGTCAACACCAAGTCGCTCATCTTGCTCGCGGGTTGATGGCAGCCCGAGCAGTAGCGCTGGATTACAGGCCGAACCTCGTTGTAGTAGCTGACCGGAGCGGCGGCCTGCGCCAGCGCCGCGAGCAAGGCGGCAGCCGCCGGGCAGAAAAGGCGTTTCATGGCAGGAACCGTGCGCTCCTATTGTAACCCCGAAAGGCAACCCGTCTTGGGCCGATACAAGATGAGGCTGAAGGAGGGGGAAGCATGGGGGAAGGTGGGCAAGCAGCGGGCGCCGGCAGTCGCTATGCGGCAAGGCGCAGAGTTGAGTCTGGAACAGATCGCGGCATTTCCGGCGGGGACGGAGGACGTCGTTTTTGGAGCGGAGAGCCGGGCGCAGCGCTAGCGGTTGCGCGCGGCCACGCCGAGCGGGCCTGCGCCGCGAGCGCCAACTCCACGGGCGGGGCGAGTGCAGGCGCGTCGTTCTACTGCCAACTCTGAGCGAACGCTTCTTCCAATTCCGCCATGACTGCCGGCAGTTCCCGCTCGCACGTCATCCCAAGATAGGCAGCCGCCCTTGTGGCGCCGACATAAAGAAATTTATCGAACAGCTTGGGGCGACGTTCTGCAAGCTTGTCGATTCCAACGAAAAACACCGCTTCGAACTCCAATCCTTTGATGTGTTCGACGTTGACCACCCGAACCGAGCCGTCATTTCCGCGCACCTGCCCGTCCGTACAGGGGGTAACCTTGATGTTCCGGTCCGCTAAAGAGTCACGGAGGGCAGTCGTGATTTTACGCACTTCGTCCTCATCGTTCACAAGCACCGCGACCGAGGGCAGTTCGCAGACAAACTTTTCGATTTCTACGATGCGTCCGGTCAGCCAATCTGCAATCGCCGGCGCCTCGGTCATGTTTTTCGCCAGCACCGGCGCAACGCCGTCATTGTCCACATAGTCGGGCAACGCGGCATTGGCGGCTCCGTTTTCCGACAGTTCCGCGATTCGCTGGGCGAGGTCATGCAACTGACGGCTCTGCCTGTACGCTACGGAGATAGCCTTGGTATCCATATCGGGAACCGCCCACTTCATATCCTCGAGTGATCGTGCGCCCCAACTGGTAATGCGCTGGTTGAAGTCACCGCAAGCGCAAAACGAACGCGTTCCGGGTCGCGCCAACGCCGCCATGCATGCCAGTTGAACCGGCGAGAAATCGGTTGCTTCGTCCACAAGCACCTGCGTTCGGTACAACTGCTGTAATCTCTCTAATACGACGCTTGCCGGATTATCCGCATTGCGCAAGCTTCGAGCGCCCGTAATCAGATCGTCTGCGGCGCGGATCATGGTCAACAGGACGATGTCCACTTCCAGAGGATGGATATCCGCAGGGCGAAATCCGTCGGCGCAGTACCAACGGCTCTCGCGCTGCCGAATGCGACGAAACCACCGATACCGTGCCGGTACGCCGTTGATGTATCTACGGACAGGGTTTACAAACCGTCTGAGCGCCGATTGAACCACAAGACTGCCGCCGACATCCAGCAGTGCCTGTTCGCTGAGCGATCGGTCGCCTATCCATTCGAGCAGCCTTCCTGTGCGGCTTGCCTTGCGGACTCGCCGCCCTGTTGCCCGCGCCCTGGCGCGTGAACGAACCGCCCGCATGTAATGTTGTAGGGCAGTTGCCGGCCTGCCTGTTGGCTGATTGGGATCCTCCTCCTCATCGTCTTCCGAATCCTGATCTTCCGGCTCATCGTTCGTCTCACCCAGTCCCTCGATGAATCGCGCCATGTCATCGAGAAACTGCTTGCCCTGTTTGATCAGCGTGCTGCGAATCTTTTCATCCGTGACCTCCTTCATGCTCTTGACCAAAACTTGTATCTCACTTCCCAGAGCCGCGAGGGACACAAAGGCGCCGGGATGCGGTTTGGGTCCGGCTTTCTCCAGGATCGCCAGAATCTTGCCGGCGAGTTCAGATATCTCTTGTGTCGGGCTCTCGCTCAAGCTCCGGGCTGCATCCCGTATCTCGTTCCAAAAGTCCGTTTTTTGCCATTCATCGAAATCGGAAAACCAAGCTGTCTGATCGGTTTCGGTCCCGGCCTCGAGAGTCCGCACAGCATCCTTCATCACGAAAGAATTCCTGTTGACAGCCGCGCGCAAAATACCAAACACGTTCCTTGCCAAGTCGTTGCGGAAGTCAGTCCAGGTGCGGACGCAGGAATCCGGCGCCGGGACGCCTTCCCTGTTGAACGCCTCTTTCAAATACAGCTTCAGTAGTTCCGTCGGCGTGAACATGATCCAGCTTTTTCCGTGATCGTTTTCACCGCCGAAAGCGTTGGATTGGATTGATTGCCGCTCATCCTCGTCCAGGAACGCCGGATCACGCTTCTGTCCAAGTCGTTTTATCAGCGTCGTTGTCTTGCCCGTACCGGGAGCGCCCAGAATGAGTAGGCGGCTGTCCAATGGCAGGCGGAAGATATCGTCCTGATACCGGTCGAGGATGGGCTGGTCGCGCAGATCCATTTTCTGGATAACGCTGCGGCGCAGCCCTTGCCACACCTTTTCTTCCGCCAGTAGGCTCTCAAGCCATGCGGCGTCTATTTCATCGCCATCTGGTCTGAGCAAAGTGCGCAGCGACTCAACGGTTAGCGGCCCATAATCACCGCCTTCGAGGGTCGAGTCTCGGGAGTCCCATTCCTGGTTAACCCATATCGGATGGAGCTTTGCATTCTCCAGAACCTCGACGGAGATCGTTTCACCGCCGGGCAAAGCAACGGTATGTTCTTCCCCGATGGGAAGAGCGGCCAAGCGTCCCAGTGGCGAACGATAGCTCACCAACTTGATTCCTGTATCGTCGGTGCGAGGCGGCGCCGCGCGGCAGATGTAGTGCGTTATCTCGTCTCCGCTTTCGTCGATCACTGCCACGCGGGCGATAGCCGGCTCACGGCTCAGCACCTCGTAGCCTTCGATCGCGTCCTTTTTGATCTCTTGTATCTCCTTGTCTGCACTCGATGAAGTCCACGAATTGGGATTGGCTAATGTTTCGGATCCGCTGGCGGGCGATGCGCCGGCAAGTTGAGACTCGGCGGCTTCGGCTACCTTCGAGAAGGTGTCCAAACTCTCCTTCGCAATGTCTTTGATGCGGTCCTGGGTGTCCACGGAATCCATTATTGTGATTCCTCCATGTTTTTGATCTTGTGACTGCGATGGCAGCTTCCCTGTCAATGAACAATAATAAACCGGTCGTCAACTTGTGTGACGCACCTTCAAGCAGGCGGCGAGTTGGAAGCCGAACCCTGTGCGCGGACAATCTTCAAAGGACGTTCCAAGCGTTTTGAAGCGCCTTTTAACGGCCTTTACAAATACGGTGGGCCGCAAGCAGCGGGGCCTCTGCTATCTTGTGCGCATGTCGGTGCGTGTTGCCTGCTGCCTGTTTTTGCTCGGCCTGCCGTTCGGGGCTGCCCGCGGCGCTCTGCCGAATATCGTTTTCATCCTGGCCGACGATCTGGGCTACGGCGACCTGAGTTGCTACGGCGCGACGAAGGTCCAAACCCCCAACATCGACCGGCTGGCCAAAGAGGGCATGCGCTTCACCGACGCGCACTCGCCGCACTCGGTCTGTACGCCCACGCGGTACGGCCTGCTGACCGGCCGTTACGCTTGGCGGACATGGGCGAAGAGCCGCTGCGTCTGGTCCGACGACCCGCTGTTGATCGACACCGAGCGCATGACGCTGCCGAAGCTGCTGCGCTCCGCGGGCTACGCCGCGGGCTGCGTGGGCAAGTGGCACCTCGGCTTCGGCGCGCCGGGGCAGGCGGGATGGCTCGGTAGCCTCGGCCCGGACTACAACGCCCCGCTCAAGCCCGGCCCGCTCGAAACGGGCTTCGATTATTTCTACGGCATCCCCCATGTCGGCCAGTTCCCGCACGTTTACATCGAGAACCACCGCGTTGTCGGACTGCGCAAAGACTCGCCGCTGCGCATCGTTCGCGACGAGCGTCTGGCCGGGCGCAGCTCGTTCCTGGAACGTTTCAACCTCACTCCCCGACACCTGTTCAGCGGCGGCGAAGACGCCCTCTACCGGCACGAAGACCTGGCGGTTCACTTGACCGAAAAAGCGGTCGAATGGCTGCACGCCAATCGGCGGAAACGGTTTTTTTTGTACTTCGCGCAGCGCAACGTCCATTCGCCGCTCAAGCCCAACGCGCGCTTCGCGGGGAAAAGCGAGATCGGCGTTTACGGCGACTTCATCCTGGAGCTCGATTGGTCGGTCGGTCGCATCCTGGACACGTTGGACGAACTGGGGCTGACCGAAGACACGCTCGTGTTCTTCTCCAGCGACAACGGCGGCGTGCAAATGGGACACCGGCCGGCCGACATCGTCGATTACGACGGCCACAAGGCCAATGGTCCGCTGCGCGGGCAAAAGACCGAGATTTACGAAGGCGGCCACCGCGTCCCGCTGCTGGTCCGTCTGCCGGGAACCGTCAAGCCGGCGACGGTTTCCGACCGACTGGTTGCCCTGACGGACACGATCGCCACAATTTCCGAGTTGATCGAAAAGCCGCTGCCGCTGCAGGCCGCCGAAGACAGCTTCAGCTATCTCTCCGCGCTGACGGGAGGAGCGCCCCAAAGCGCGGTCCGCGACACGATCGTGCATGACGGCAACCGCGGCAAGTTCGCCGTCAGGGAAGGCAATTGGAAGCTGTTGCTGACGCAAGGCGGAGGGGGCATCGGCGCGGACGACCGGGAGTTCGACCCCGGCCGGCCGCCGGCGCAACTTTACGACCTCGCCGCAGATCTCGAAGAGCGAACGAACCTCTACGACAGCCGCCGGGATATCGCCGCCAAGCTCACGGCGCTGTTGGCAAGGATTCGCGACAGGGGACGGCAACGCGTCGAATGAAAATTTTCAGGGAACCGCCCGCTGCGCATTTTGCCCTGCCAAAGGAGTAGAATTGGGTTACCGTGCCCAAAGATGCTTCCAGTCGACGCGCTTTTCTCGGAGCCGGCGCCCTGCTCGGAACGGCGCTCGGCGCCTGCCGGACGCAAGAGTCCGCGCCGCCGGCCGAACAGGAACTGCCCAGTCTGCTGGGAGAGCCGGTCCGCCGTTACGGCGCAAGAAGCCCGCATGAAACCGCGGCTCGCGCAATTCGCGAGACGCAGACGCCCGAGGCGTCGTCGTCCCGAACGCCGCTCGGCGACTCGTACGGCACGGTCACGCCTTCCGCGCTGCACTTCGAGCGCCATCATGCGGGCGTCCCGGCGATCGACCCGGCCGAGCACAAGCTGTTGATTCATGGGTTGGTCGAGCGGCCGCTCGTTTTCTCCGTGGATGACGTCAAGCGGCTGCCCTCCGTCTCGCAGCCGTACTTCATCGAATGCTCGGGCAACAGCGGGGGCGAGTGGTCGCCGGCGGGAGCGCCCACCGTACAGCTCAGCCACGGCTTGGCCGCTTGCAGCGAATGGACCGGCGTTCCGCTCAAGATGCTGCTGGCCGAAGCCGGAGTCCAGGCCGGCGCAAAGTGGCTGCTCGCCGAGGGCGCCGACGCCTGCAAGATGCAACGCAGCGTCACGCTGGAGAAAGCGCTCGACGATGCGCTCGTCGCTTACGGGCAGAACGGCGAAGCGCTGCGGCCCGAGCAGGGCTACCCCCTGCGGCTGGTGCTGCCGGGCTGGGAAGGCAACGCCAACGTCAAATGGCTGCGCCGCATCAAGCTCACCGAGGGGCCGCAGTACGTCAAGGACGAAACGTCCAAGTACACCGAGTTGATGGAAGACGGCAAGGCATGGATATTCACTCTGGAGATGGACGCCAAATCGGTCATTACCTCGCCGTCCGGCGGGCAAACGATCGGGGCGCAAGGCTACCGTGAGATCAGCGGGCTTGCCTGGTCCGGCCGGGGAAAGATCGTGCGGGTCGAAGTCTCGACCGACGGCGGCGGCTCCTGGGCCGAAGCCAAGCTTCAGGAACCGGTGCGGACGAAGGCTTTTACCCGTTTCACGCTCGATTGGCAATGGGCCGGCGGGGAAGCCGTGCTGCTGTCGCGCTGTCGCGACGAAACCGGCTATGTCCAGCCGACGCTCGCGGAATTGATTGCCGAAAGAGGGCGCAAATCCGCCTATCATTGCAACCGCATCAAAGGCTGGAAAGTCGCTGCCGATGGGAGTGTGAGCAATGCGCAAGCTTGAGGCGCGCCGCAGGCGCGCCACTGGAGAATTGAGCGTGAACTGCTGCCCGGGCCGCAAAGACAGTGGAGAGCAAAACCGCCGCATGGGGCGGCGCATAGCCCTTTGGGCCGCGGTTCCGGCGCTCGCGGCCGGCATCGTTTCGGCGCAGCAGTACGGCTTGGGGCGCAGCGCCGGTACGGACGAGATCGCGGCGTGGGACATCACCATCGGCCCGCAGGGCAAGGGATTGCCGCACGGCGCCGGCGCCGCCCGCGAGGGCGCGCAAGTTTACGAAGTCCGCTGCAAGGAATGCCACGGCGAAGCCGGCGCGGGCGGCGATCAGGTCGGCTTCGTCGGCAAGCCGGAGCAACTGGTCGGCGAGAAAACGGTGCGCAATGTCGGCAGCTTCTGGCCCTACGCCACGACGTTGTTCGACTACACCCGCCGGGCGATGCCGTTCGACCGGCCGGGCACGTTGACCGACGACCAGATCTACGCCGTGACCGCCTACATCCTGTATTTGAACGGCATCGTCGGCGAAGACGAGACGATGGACGCGGAAACTCTGCCCCAGGTGAAAATGCCTAACCGCGGCGGGTTCATCCGCGACCCGCGCCGAAAACCGTAACCGCAACCCACTCGAATTTTACCCGGGCGGTTGGCCGGCCCGGAGACGCTCACTGCGGCTGCTTTACGGATTCTGCCGGCGCTTTCCGGAGAAGATCTTCATGGGTGCGGAATGATGCAAGAGGTTCGCCGTCAGACCGCCGGCCGGTACGACTTGTGGCCCGGCGCGCTGTACGACAACTTGCAGCGGCAGCCGCGATTTCTTGTTGCGCGAGCCGCAAACACGAAGCGGCTCAGGCGGCGTTGCGGCGGCTCGTAACCGCCTCGCGCAACCCTTCGAGCAGTCCTTCGAGTCTGGCCATGCGCTCGCGGGAATCGGCTTGCCCGCGCTCCACGGCAGTGAGCCGTTCGCTCTGCTTGGCTATATCCCAATGCAACCGTTCGCCTTGGCCGGCAATATCCTGGCTCAATCGTTCACCCTGCTCGTCTGAACGTTCGCCTTGCGCGGCAATATCCCGGCTCAACCGTTCGCCTTGGGCGGCAATATCCTGACTCAATCGTTCGCCCAGCGCGGCCATATCCTGACGCAACCGTTCATCCCGCACGGCCATATCCTGACGCAACCGTTCACCCAGCGCGGCCATATCCTGACGCAACCGTTCATCTTGCGCGGCCATATCCCTACGCAGCCAAGCGAACAAGCCGAGCAGCAAAGCGGCAATACTCAGGAAGCCGCCGATTTCAATTGCCATGCCCGCAGTCTGACATATCGCCGCCTTGCAGGGCAACAGGGATTCGCCGCGGCGGGACGCTCAGCCGCCCAAGTGGACTTCGGCGATGGCGATGCCGCTCTCGCCGGCCACCGCGTAGAGCAGATAGACCCGTCCGTCTTCCTCGAAGATCGCCGGATCGCGCAACTGGTTCACTTTCCCGTAGGCCACGCTGCGCAGCGAGGGTTCGACGGGTTGGCCGGCGCCTTCCCAGCCGCGTTCGGGGCGGAGCACGACTCGCGGCTCGGTCGCGCTCCATTCCGTCCATGGAGGGGAGAGATCGATCGTGCTCAGCAGGATGCTCTCGGGCGCGTCGCCGACCCGAGTCCAAAAAACGTAGAGCAGGTCTCCGCGCTTGAGCAGGGCCGAGTGCCGCATCGCGGGGTTGAACAGCAACGGTCCCTGCTCGAAGCCCGTCAGACCGTCTTGCGAGCGGTAGAGTTGGCCGGGCATCGCCAGCGCGTAGGTCATCTCCTTGTACTGGAAGACGCGGAAATAGGTGCGTCCGAGTTTCTCCGGAAGACCCTGAAAACGAATGCCGTCCGGCGAAAGCGCAACCCGCGAGAGTTGGCCGGCGAAGGAGTCCAACCCGTGGAAGTACATGACGATGCGCCGCTCTTGCTCGTCGACGTGGACGTCCGGCGAGGCGATATGCGGAGCGGTGAGCTCCTTGGCGAGGGAATGCGGCAGCTTGTCGCCGCCGCCCGCGGCGCCGGCTCTCCTGGCCGCGGCTTCTTCCAGAGCGCCCGGCGGAATCGGCGGCGGCTCCGCCGGGAAATGCGTATCGGCGATTTGCAGGCTGCCGGGCGCGTGAACCTTCCACGGGCCGAGCAGGTCGTCGGCGTAAGCCAAGCGGATGTAGCTCCCCTTGTGGTCGGCGAAGTAAAGGTAGTATTTGCCGAGCGGCTCCTCGACCCAGCCGGGGACGCGGATCAGCGAGGGGCCCTGGATGTTGTCTCCGATGCTCGGATGCGTCTCGGGCGTGACGATGGGCGCATCCAGAAGCCGCTCGATGCGAATCCCGCCGCTTCCCGCGGATGCGCCGCCGCCGCTCATCGTCAGCGCCGTCATTGCAACCCACAAGGCAACGAACCCTTGCCGCGAACGCCGAACTCTGCTCATACACCGCCTCCTGCGTCAAGCGCGCGCGCCGCCCGCCGGACTTACCGACACAGTATACTGGCGTTGCCGGCCGCGGCGGGGAGGACTCCATGCAAACCGGAAACGATGCGAACCATCCGCTCTCGCGGCGAGACGTTCTCGCCGGGGCGGCGGCCGCGGCGCTCGTTGCCTGCGGCGGTTCCCCAATGCCGGGCCCTCGCGCCGCGAAGCGTCCGAACATGCTCTTCCTGCTCTCCGATCAGCACCGCGCGGACTGGCTCGGCCGCAATCCCGAAATTCCAATCCCGACGCCGAACATTGACCGCTTGGCCGCCCGCGGCGTCGATTTCACCCAGGCGATCGTCGCTTCGCCGGTTTGCGGCCCCTCGCGTTCCTGTCTTGCGTCCGGCATGGAGTACGAGAATTGCGGCGTCGAGGTCAACCGCGTCCCGTATCCGGCGGAGAAAACGACCTGTTACAAGCATTTGCGGGAAAGCGGTTACCACACGATGGCCTGCGGCAAAATCGACCTGCACAAAGGCGCCGCCGGCCGCACGCTCGACGGCCGCAAAAACATGGAAGAGTGGGGCTTCTCGGACATGCGCATCACCGCCGGCAAAGGCGGCGGATATTTCGGCGGCGCTCCCGGGCCGAAAGAGCCGTACTATGCCTACCTCGCCTCGTTGGATCCTCCACTGGACCGCATCTGCGCCGAAGATATCGCCCGGCGCGCCGAGCCGCGAGAAGAAAACTGGTGGGGCATGACCGAACCGTGCCCCCTCGACGACGAGCGCTACCTCGACAACTACACCGCGCGCAGCGGGTTGGAATTGCTCGAACGGACGCCCGAGGATACCCCCTGGTTCCTGATCGTCAATTTCAACGGCCCGCATCCGCCGATGGACATCACCGAGCGGATGGAACGGCAATACCGCGGCCCCGACCGCGTGATCGACGATTTCCCTCAGCCGCACGGTTACTCGGGGCCTTTTCCGGCCGAGCGGCACATTCGCATCCGGCAGAACTACTCGGCGATGATCGAGAACATCGACCGTTGGCTGGGAATCTACCAGGACCGTTTGCGCAGCCGCGGCGAGCTCGACAACACGATCGTGGTCTATTCCAGCGATCACGGCGAGATGCTGGGCGATCACAACCGCTGGGGCAAGTCCGTTCCGCACCGAGCTTCCGCGGGCGTGCCGCTGGTAGCGGCCGGACCGGGAGTTGCCCGGGGCGCGCGCAGCGATGCGCTGGTCAGCCTGATGGATCTTGCGGCCACGTTCCTCGATTGCGCCGGCTTGGCGGTTCCCGCGGAGATGGAGAGCCGCTCGCTGCGTCCGCTGCTCGAGGCCGGCCGCGGCGAGCATCGCGATTATGTGCGCTCGGCCTTGAAAACCGCCAATGCCCGGACGGGGCGGTTCCGCATGGCGCAGGACCACCGTTACAAGTTGGTCGAGGGATTTTTCGAGCGGACGGCGCTCTTCGACCGCGAGGCCGACCCGCTGGAAACGGAGAACATCGCAGACAGCAAGCCCGGCGAAGTTGCACGCCTTGAAAAGCTGTTCGCGGACGGATAGCGGCGCCGGAAACCGCGCCCGCATGAACTACGGCGGCGCGCCGAACGCTTCGCTGTCGACTTCGACTACAAGCCCTTTCATGCCCTCGGCCGCGAGCGTTGCACGCAGCGCTGCGGCCTCGCTGCGCTCTGCTGCGCAGCCGACGATGAGGTGATGGAGCGCGCCCTGCTCGTGCTGCCGCCGGTAGATCCGGACGACGCCGTATGTCCCTCGGAGCGCGTTTTGCAGACGGCGGGCATTGCGCTCTCTACCGAAGGCGCCGACCTGTACGCCGAAGTGCGGATCGAGGTTGCAGGCGCCGCCCAAGCGGGCGGGCGGCGGCGGCCCTGCGATTGCGGCGGAGGGTTCCGCTTGTTTTACCGCCTCGACCGCGGGCGTTGCTTCGGTTACGGGGATTGCCTCCGGTTCCACTTGCGGCTCGGGGGTGTCAGGCGCTTGCGGCTGCGCGGTTTTTGCCGCGGAGACCGTATCCGCCTCGGCGATTGCCGGCGGAACGATCGCCGGCTCGAAGGGTTCGCTGCCGGAAACGGCCGTTTCCCGCGCCGTCCCCGCAGCGTCCGGAGAATCCGCGGCGTCCGCGGAAAGCGCCAAGTCGCCGCCGACTTCGACCACAAACCCTTTCGCTCCCTCGGCCGCCAGCGTTCTGCGCAACGCTGCGGCCTCGCTGCGCTCTGCTGCGCAGCCGACGACAAGATGATGGAGCAGGCCCTGCTCGTGCTGCCGCCGATAGATACGCACGGCGCTGTAAGTTTGCTCGAGCGCGCCGCGCAGACGACGGGCATTGCTCTCTCTGCCGAAGGCTCCGACCTGTACGCCGAAGCGTCGACCGCCGCCGCAAACGCCGGCCGCGCGGGCGGGCGGCGGCGAGTCCGCGCTTTCGTCGGAGGATTCGGGCGGTTCTGCCGCCTCGGTCACAAGCGCGACCGCGGTTGCAGGCGGGGCCGGAGGCTGCTGCTCCGATTCGACTTGCGGCTCGGGAGCGGCGGGCGCAACGTCGGGGGCAATCGCCGGCTCGAGGGGTTCGCCGCCGGAGGCGATCATTTCCCGATCCGGCCCTGCTGCGTCCAGTGAAAACGTAAAGTCGTCAATTACCAACTCGGGGCCGGGGTGGCAGGCGCCCGGCGGACAAGCGTCTTCGTTATTCCCTCCGGAAGCACGGATGCGCAGCATGTCGATCTCCCATGCGCCGTTCAGCGCAACGGTTTCCGTCGGGCTTGCCGACAGTTGCTTGGCGAATACGACCTCGCCGCCGCGCAAGCCTTCCAGGGTCGCTGCGAGGCCCGTCCGCCAGGCGGCCGTCAGATGCACGCCGTAGAAAACGAATGCGCCGCCCCCGTATTTCTCGATCGTACTTTCGGCGAATGCCCGCCCGGCGGCGACGGCTGCAAACGTTCCCGAGACGGCGCCGCGCGCGTACCCGCTCCGCGGGAATTTCGCCAGCGAGTCGTGATCGCTTTGAATCACGCTGAAGCCGCGCCACACCAGCCCTTTGTAGAGAAACGGCTCGGGCGTATCGACGATGAAAGCGACAGCCGGCGGCGGCGAGTCGTCGAACGCCGCGACGATGCTGTCCGCGGGCCGGGTCTGGGGGGCGGCGGCGCTTGCCGCCGGCAGCAGCAGCAGCAGCGCCGCGCAGGATTGGCAGGAACGATCCAAGCCGATACTTCCTGAAAGGCGTCCTACGAGCAAAGATCGTTACAAACCCGCGCGGAGGTAGGCAATGACATCCGCCAGATCCTGACGCGAGAGATCGTTTTCGAAACCCTCGGGCATGAGCGAGACGGCCGACGCCCGCATTTCTGCGATGCGCGCTCGGGGGATGGTGACGTTGCCGCGCTCGCCCCGCAGCGTCACCGCGGTTGCGGATTCGCCCGCCTGCAAGCCGTCGTAAATGCGCCCGCCGCGGTCGACGACGATGTAGTTCGTGTAGTTCGGTTGGATTTCGAAGCTCGGATCGAGGATGTGCGTCAGCAGTTCTTCGCGCGTCTTGTTGCTGATTCCGGCCAAATCGGGTCCGATGCGGCTGCGGCGGCCTTGCGGCACGTGGCATTTCGCGCAGTGCCGCTCGAAGACGTCGTGGCCGCGGGCCGCGCCGCCGCGCATGCGCAAAACTCCGGCGAAGCGCCCCACCACAGCGGCCCGGTCGCTCGCGCTGGCGGCGAAAACGGCCCTTGCCCGCGCCCGCGTCTCTTCGTCGGGGTACTCTCGCAGCCGAATCTTGTGGATGGGGTCAATCGCGCTCGGCGGAATGGAGCCTCTTTCAATGGCGGCGATCAGTTTCGCCGCGCGTTCTCGGCGCCCGAGAAGCACGCGAACCGCCGACTCGCGGGCAAGCGGACCGTAGCCTTGCCAGCCGTCGATGACGATGTCCGCAACCCGAGGCGCATCGAAAACGGCCAGCGCCGCGATGGCTTCGCGGTGCAATTCGGGCGCTTCGGGCCCGGCCAGGATGCGCGCGAGCACGGGCGCGGCCGCATCGAAATCCGCGCCGCGCAACAGGCGGATCGCCGCGGTCCGCCACACCGTGACCAGTTCCCGATCGCCCGCCGCGGCGAGCGACGTTGCGATGCGTTTCGGCAAAAGAAAGTACTGCGCGAGATCGACCGCCGTCTCGCGCACGGTCTCGTCGCCGTGGCTCAGCCACCGCCGGAAAACGCGGTCGGCGTTCCCGAACTCCAGAGCGGCGCGCCTGCCCTCCACGGATAGCCCGCTCGCCAAGCCCCGCAGCCCGGCGGCCAGCCGGCGAGACTGCCGGAAATGCGGACTTGACGCCAGGATCGTTGCCAAGCGGGCGATCTTTTCCGGGTCTTGTCCGCGTCCGACCTGGGCGGCCAGTCCCTCGATGAATCGCGCGTTTTCGCCGGAACCCGTGAAAAACGAGCGGCGCCGCAACGCCGGCGACGCCAGCACCTCCGCGCCGTTGCCGTTCAGCGCAGTCAGCAGAGCTTCGCGGAACCACTGATCGGCTGCATGCTCCGCGGCCATCTCGGCGATGACCGCGGCGGCCCCTTCGATCTTGCCGATGCTGAGCGCAACCTGGAAGCGGACCTTGGCGTCGGGGTCGGCGCGCCGCGCGGCGATTTCTCCTGAAAGCTCCGGCAGAAAACCCTCCGCCAGACGGACCGCGTGAGCGCGGACGGCGGGATGCTCGTCGCGCAGCGCGCGGCGGACATCGCCGGCGGCGAGCGCGCCGATGCCGTGCAGCGTCCACAACGCATGCAGCCTGGACTGCGGCGATGCGCCGCCGCGGACCAGCGTTGCCAGCGCCGCCGCGGCAGCCGTACCCCCCTGCTCGACGAGCAGCCTCTGGGCGGTGAGGCGGCGCCATCCGTTTTTGTGCTCCAGCGCGGCAACCAACTCGGACGCGCCGGCGCGATGCAGCCCGGAGTTCAGGCCGCGCCGCACGGACGGCTCATCCTTGACGATGCGGTAGATCCTGCCGCGGTCGTTCCCCCGGTAAAAATCGAGTTGCAGGCGCTCCTGGATGGCTTGCGGAATCGAAGCCGGCTCCTCGATGTACTCGCGGTAGAAATCGAGCACGTAGAGATTGCCGTCGGGAGCGTTGGCCAGGTTGACCGGGCGGAACCATGATTCCCGGGCAGCCAGGAACTCGCGGTCCGCCGGGCGCGGCTCCGAGCGGAAGGTGGGGCCGGCGTCGAACAGCAACTCGCGGCGGACGATTCCGGCATTGGCATCGGCGATGAAAACGTTGCCGCGGTACTCCTCGCCGAAGGCGTCGCCGGCATAGACGGTCGTGCCGGTTGCGGCCGTGAAATGACCGCCGGCGAGCTCCTTGCGCCCCGGCCGCGTTGCGTCGTAGCGTTCCTGGCGGGCGGCGGTGCGCTCGATGCGCCATTGCTGCGTCCGGGTCAACGGAAAGATGCGGCTGTTGCGCGGGTCGTCGCCGGGCGCGTAGTGCAGCATCGAGCCGGGCGCGTACGCCGGGTTGCGCAGAATGTAGCGGGCGGGCAGAACGGCGTGGCGCAAGTGTACGGTGTTCTGCGTGACGAAACGATTGCCCCACTCGTCGAAGCTCATGCCGAACTGCGTCGGCCCCGCGGCCGGGGCGAAATCGCCCGTGCCGGGGTTGAAGCGGAAATCGTAGCCGCGCACCGAGACGCTCGGCTTGCCGGGGAATCGGGGCGAGCGGATCTCTCCGGGGCGGCCGTTGTTCGCCGCGTAAATCCAGTTGTCGAGCCCGTAACGCAGGTTCGTGACGCGGCTTTCGGAAGAGACTTCGCGCGATTGAAACCCGGTATAGAAGACTTCTTTCGTATCGGCGATGCGGTCGCCGTCGGTGTCTTGCAAATAGAGGATGTCGGGGGCGGACGTGGCGAAGACTCCCTTTTTCCAGGGGAGAACGCTGGTGACTTGCAGCAGGCGGTCGGCGAAAACGGTCGCCTTGTCGATCTTGCCGTCGCCGTCGGCGTCTTCGAGGAAGCGAATGCGGCTGCGCGGCTGCTCGCCCTCTGCGGGGTC
This sequence comes from uncultured Bryobacterales bacterium, assembly GCA_958295955.1. Classification (GTDB taxonomy): domain Bacteria; phylum Acidobacteriota; class Terriglobia; order Bryobacterales; family UBA6623; genus CATQHP01. The sequence continues at coordinate 2,370,083 of OY282420.1, forward strand.
GAAGGGGTAGTCCAGCATTTCGGCAACGTAGATGCCGCCGGCTTCGTCGAAGCAGATTTCGACGGGATCGACGACATGCGGCTCGGCGGCGAAGAGTTCCGCGCGGAACCCGTCGACCAAAACGAGCTTGGCGCCGGCCTCGGCCGGTTCCGTCGGGTCGGTGTCGTACGGGCCTTTGCCGCCGCAGGCCAGCGCAAGCGGCAATCCGGCCAAGATCATCGAGCGAATCGGGCGCATCGGGCGCTGCACCGATTTTAGCCTTTGCGCCGCGCTCTCTCGGCGCGGGACCGCTCCGTTACAATCGTGGGTTCGCGGGCGGCGCGCCGCCCGCATTGCGGAAATATCGGGTGAGCGGGCAAATCAAGGGGATCGCGCGGCAGGTGCGGGCGGGCTCCCCCCGCGCGCTCGCGCGAGTCCTCAGCGAGGTCGAGAACCGCGGGCCGCGGGCCGACGCCCTGCTCGCCGAGTTGTTCGCCGGCGCCTCCCCGGCGCGGCGGATCGGCGTCACCGGAGCGCCGGGAGTCGGCAAGAGCACCCTGGTCAACCGCATGGCGCGGCATCTGCGCGCCGCCGGCCGCGCCGTTGCCGTGCTGGCCGTCGATCCGACCAGCCCCTTCAGCGGCGGGGCGGTCCTCGGCGACCGCGTGCGCATGCAGTCGCACTACGACGACGCGGGGGTCTTCATCCGTTCGATGGCGACCCGCGGCGCTCTGGGCGGCTTGGCGCCGGCGGTCGGGGATGCGCTTGCCGTGCTCGAAGCCGCCGGCTACGGCGCGGTCATCGTCGAGACGGTCGGAGTCGGCCAGGCCGAGGTCGATATCGTGCAGCTTGCCGATGTCGTTTGCGTCGTCCTGACGCCTGCCCTGGGCGACGATATCCAGGCGGCGAAAGCGGGCATCATGGAGATCGCCGGCGTATTCGCCGTCAACAAGGCCGACCAACCCGGCGCGGAACGGCTGGAGCAGCAACTCCGCGCGATGCTGTCGCTGCTGCCCGCGGGGCGGCCTCGCCCGCGCATCGTGCGCACGGTCGCCACCGAAGACGCCGGCGTCGCCGACCTCGTGGAGGCGCTGCTGCGCGCCCCCCGCGGTCCCGACGCGGCGAAAGCGTACTGGCGTCGGCGGCTGCTCGAGCGCATCTCCGAGGGTCTGCTGGACTCCCTCGGCGGCGCAACGCTCGACCGGGCCGCCGAGGACGCCGCCGCCGGGAAGCTGAACCCTTACGAGTTCGTCCGGCAGGCCGTTGCGCAGGCAACCGGCGGAGGCGAAAAATGAAAATCGATCATATCGGCATCGCCGTGCGCTCCATCGAACGCTCGTTGGAGTTCTACCGCGAGGTTCTGGGCGCGGCGCCGAGCCGCCGCGTCGTTGTCGCGCAGGAAGGCGTCGAAGCCGCCATGCTGCCGGCAGGCGGTCCGCGCATCGAACTGCTGCAGCCCGCCGCCGCGGATTCGCCGCTCGCCCGCTTCCTCGAAAAGCGCGGCGAGGGCATCCACCATATCGCCGTGGAGGTGGACGATCTCGACGCCGCGGCCGCCGCGGTCCGCCGCTCGGGCCGCCGTCTCGTCACCGACGAAATCCGCATCGGAGCGGAAAACTACCGTTATGTCTTCGTCCATCCCAAAGACGCCGGCGGCGTCCTGCTCGAGCTGATCGAGCCGCTTGCCCGGCAGTCCGCGGGGAAAGCGGCGCGGTAGGCCCGGCGGCGCGTTGTGCGAGTGTGCCATAGTGGTTCAGCCCTCAGGCGCGCAACGCCGCCGCGCAACTTTTGCCGCGGACTTCTCAACCCATGCCGCAATCCGACCCTTTCCCGATTCTCGACTCCGCCAGACTCGAGAAAGCCGCCAGATCGTGCCCCCTGCTCAAAGGCGGGACCACGGAATACACGAAAGAGTGGATAGCCTGCTGCTCGCGTCGCTTTTTCCGCGCGGCCCGGTCCATCGTTGGCGACGACGCTCTCGCCGAAGACGTCTTGCAGGAGAGTTGGATCAAGATCATGCAAAAAATCAAATCGTACGCGGGCGGCCCCGTCGCCTGCCCCTGGGTGCATGCAGTCGTCTCCAACACGGCCAAAGACGTCCTCCGCGCGCGCCGTCAAAAAAGGGAAGACCCCATGCTCGACGTCGTGGACCCTACGCAAGACCTCGAAACGCCTGAGGAACAGCAACAAATGCTGCGCCTGCTCCGCGAAATGATCGCCGTGCTGCCCGAAACCTACCGCCAAGTCGCGCAGTTGCGCATCTACGGCGAGCTTTCCGTCGAGGAGACGGCCGAAAGCCTGGGTATCTCGCAATCCAACGTTTCCGTCCGTCTGCACCGCGCCGCGGACATGCTCAAGAAACGCCTCGACGCCCGCCTGCGCCCCCGGCGCCCTCTCCTGCCGGACCCGCCTGCAGCATAATCCGCGGGCCGCCCCGTCGAAAAAAATTCGAAAAAAATGTAAGGTCGGGTTCCTGCCGGTCGTTATAGGGGTAGAGGGACAAAAAAATGCCCGGCCCCACAAGTCGTTTCGCCAACGGGCCGCGACGTCGGCTCTCGGCAACGTCCGATTTTCGGGCGTGCCTCCGGGCCGCATCATCGTGCGCGCCAAAACCTCGGCGGAGTCGGTCGAGCAGCGCGCCGTCGCCGTCAGCGCCCAGGAGCTGCGCCTGACGTTGTGGGCGTTGCAATGACCGCCGCGGCAAACAGACGAAGGAGGCATGAGATGACGAGGAACACATTCTTGAGCCGGCTGGCGTTGCTACAGGCTCTACTGCTGGTGGCTCCCCTACCGGCGGCGGCCAAGATCAGGTCCGACTGGGCGAAGGTGCAGGCGGTGGAAGCCGGAAGGCGAACCTGGGTGCAACCCTACAAGGGCGAAGCCCCCGAAGAAGACTTGACGGTCAAGGGCCGTTTCGAGTCGGCAACGGCCGAGAGCATCACGCTGGTGTTGCCGGACGGACAAACGCGCACCTTCGAGAAACAGGCCGTGCGCAAGGTCCTGGTCAGCCGCCCGTTCGCGAAACGTTGGCCCGGCTGGGCATCCATGGTGATTGCCGCCGTATCGCTGGAGAGCGCCCGCAAATACGCAGACATCGGCCTGGATTTTTCCTTCAAAAATCGCCTCGGTGATTTGGTGTTGGTTCTTCCGGTCGGTCTCGCCTTTTTCTACGGTTCGCGGATGGGAGGCATTTACAACGTGCCGCCCAAGCATCGGGCGAAGACTCTTGCGGACAACGCCGACAATTCGCAGCAAGCAGCCGAAGGAGGCTCGCCATGACGAGGAACGCATTTTTGAGCCGGCCGGCGTTGTTGCCGGCTCTGCTGTTGGCGGTTTCCCCGCCGGCGGCGGCCAAGATCAGATCGGACTGGTCGCGGGTGCAGGCGGTGGAAGCCGGAAGATGGACCGTGGTGCTGCTTTACAAAAACGAAGCGCCGCCACAAAATCTGAAAATCAAGGGCTGCTTCAAGTCCGCCGCGGCCGAGAGCATCACGCTGGTGTTGCCGGACGGGCAAACGCGCACCTTCGAGAAACAGGCCGTGCGCAAGGTGCTGGTTCGCCGCCCATTTGCCAACCGCGTGCCGGGATGGGTTGCCTTGGGCGTTACCGCCGCCATCCTGGAAACGTTCTCCGCCGTAGCCGCCAGGAGAGCAAGCGAGGGCTTTACATCGAGTGCAAGGGCGCAAGCCCACGCGGTGTTCACCATTCCGATCGGTCTGGCCTTTTTCTACGGTTCGCGGATGGGAGGCATTTACAATGTGCCGCCCAAGCATCGAGCAAAAACCCGCGCCGCCGCAGCGGCGCCGAACGGAACGGCTCCATGAGCAATTTCAAGAGAAAAACGCCAAGGGAGAGACGATCATGATTCTCGAAACAAAGAACATGCGGGCGATTCCTCTGCTGCTCGTCGGGCTTCTCGCCTTCGGTCCGGCAGCCGAGGCCGCCGCGGTCAAGAACGATTGGTCCAAGGTCCGCAAAACGCAACAGGGGAGACAGACCTGGGTGCGGCGTTACAAGAGCGAAGTCCCCAAGGGGCAGCCTCGGGTCGTCCCCGGACGTTTCGCCTCGGCCGGCGCCGACAGCATCACGCTCATCCTCTCCGACGGCGGCAGTGTCACCTTCGAGAAGCACACCGTGGGCAGGGTGTCCGTCCGCCGTTCGGTCCGCCAACGCCGGCCGGCATATGTTGCGGCCGCCGCAATGCCGGCGCTCAATCACGCCGTTATCGTCCCTCGCGTAGGAGGAACCGAACAGGAACCCTTTGTCTTTGGGGTGCTGAATCTGCTGACCACTGCTCCCGTCCTGCTTGTCGGTCATTTCGGCCCGGGTCGAAAAATAATCTGCGAGGCGCCCGCAAAGCACAGAAACGACTAACGGTACGCAGAAACGAGATATCGGTTGGCGAGCTAATCCAGGTCGTCGAAGAGTTGGCTGCTCAGGTATCTTTCGCCGGCGTCGGGCAGGATGGCGACGATGGTCTTGCCTGCGAATTGGGGCTCGTTGGCCAAGCGGCAGGCGACGGCGGCGGCGGCGCCGCAGGAGATGCCGCTGAGCAGACCCTCCTCTCCGGCCAGGCGCTTGGCGTATTCCACCGCTTCTTCATCGCCGCAGCTTTCGATGCGGTCGACCATTTCCAGATCGAGCGTGTCGGGTATGAAGCCCGCGCCGATTCCCTGGATCGCGGTCCGGCCGGGCTGCATCGGTTGGCCGGCCAGGAACTGCGCGATTACCGGACTGCTCTCGGGCTCGACGCCTACGGTGACGATTTGCTTTTTCCGGCGCAGCTTGAAATAGCGCGAGACGCCGCTGACGGTTCCCCCTGTGCCGACTGCGGCAACGAGCACATCGACATTGCCGCCGGTGTCGTTCCAGATTTCGGGGCCGGTGGTTTTGACGTGGATGCGCGGGTTGGCGGGATTTTTGAATTGTTCGAGGTGGAGGTAGCGGTTGGGATTGGCGGCGGCGAGTTGCTCGGCGCGGATGACGGCGCCGTACATGCCGTCGTCTCCGGACGTGAGTTCAATCTTCGCTCCCAACATCTTGAGCACGCGGCGGCGTTCGACGCTGTAGCCGGCGGGCATGACGATGGTGATCGGGTAGCCGCGGGCGGCGGCAACGAAAGCCAGCGCGATGCCGGTGTTGCCGCTGGTCGCCTCGATGAGCTCCATGCCGGGGTGGAGCCGGCCGCTTTTTTCGGCATCCCAGATCATTGACGCGCCGATGCGGCATTTGACCGAATAGGCGGGATTGCGGCCCTCTACCTTGCCGAGGACTACGGCTTTGGCGTTGCCGGGGATGCGGTTGAGACGCACCAGCGGCGTGTTGCCGATGGCCAGCGAGTTGTCGGCGAAGATGTGCGCCAAGGTTTTATATCTCCCAGTTTACGACGCGCCGGGCGCGCTTCTGCTTCCAGCGCTCGACAAGGTCGGCGAAGGTCGTGCGGTCGATGACGCTCGAAAGCGCCCGCTCGGCCCGCGTCCACAATTCGGGAAACGGCGAGTCGGGGGATTCGTTCTCGATCGGCTTGCGCGAAAGCTGCACGGGGCCGTCGATGACGCGCAGGACGGCGCCCACGGTGATTTGATCGGCGGGGCGGGCTAAAAAATAGCCGCCGTCGGCGCCGCGCTTGGAGCCGAGGAGCCCGCTCTGCTTGAGTTGGGACAAAATCAGCTCGAGAAATTTCTGCGGAATCTTTTGCCGTTCGGCGATCTTGGCGATCTTGGTGGGGTCGGGAACGTTGCGGCAGGCAAGATCGAAGACCGCGCGGAGCGCGTATTCGCCTTTGACGGAGACATCCATGAGAAATCTCTACCAGTTTACTAGGGAATTGACCGCCGCGGCCTGGGATCGCTCTACTCCTTCAGCGCCGCGATCAGGGCCGGAACGACTTCGAAGAGGTCGGCCACTATGCCGTAATCGGCGATCTCGAAGATCGGCGCGCCTTCGTCTTTATTGATGGCGACGATGGTTTTTGCGCCTTTCATGCCGACGACGTGCTGGATGGCGCCGGAGATGCCCAGCGCAAGGTAGAGGTTCGGCGAGACGGTCTGGCCGGAGCTGCCGACCTGGCGCTCGAGCGGCAGCCAGCCGTTGTCGCAGATCGGCCGCGAGGCGGCCAACTCGCCCCCGAGCGCCTGGGCCAACTCTACGGCGAGCGGAATGTTCTCCGGGTCTTTGATGCCGCGGCCGACCGACACGATGATCTCGGCGGCCGTCAGATCGACGGCGCCCTTCGCTTCCTGGAACGGAGCTTCGGGGCGCGTGCGGATTTGCGCCGGGTCGATGACCACGTCCAGGTTGCGGACCGGCGCCGGGGCGCCGCCGTCGGGCAGAGCATCGGCGCGGAATACGCCGGACTGGATCGATGCGAAATACGGCGCATCGCCCGCCGGCGTCACGTCGGCATTGAGCTTTCCTTGGAAAAGCCGGCGGACGAAGACGAGCTTGCCGTCGTCGACGGCGATGCCGACCGCGTCGCTGAGGAACGCCTTGCCGAGGCCGGCGGTCAGCTTGGGCGCGAAATCGCGCACTTGATAAGTGTGCGGGAACAAAACGAGAGTCGGGTTCAACTGCTCGACGGCTTGGCGAACGGCGGCGGCGAAGCCGTCGGGCGTATAAGCGGCCAGCGCCGGGTCGTCGATAACGACCACTTCGGACACGCGCTTGGCGGCGGCCTCGGCGGCCAACCCGGCGACCCCCGACCCGAGCACGGCGACTTGCAGCGGGCAGCCGAGCGCGGCGGCGGCTTCCGCGCCGGCGGCAATCGTCTCGAACGACATGCCGTGCCAGGCGCCGCCCGCCTGCTCGCTGACGACCAGAACGCTCATAGCGCCCTCGCTTCGAATTTCAGCTTCTCGAGCAACGCGGCGGCCGCTTCTTTGCCGCTGCCGGTGATGAATTGCGTTTGCTTCGTTTTGTGCGGAAGATACAGGCGGCGGACCGTTTGGCTTGCAGCCATGTCGATTCCGAGCTCGCCGGCCGTGTGCGTGACCAGCGGTTTCTTCCTGGCCCGCTTGATGCCCATCAAGGTTGCGTAACGGACCTTGTTGATGCCGCTCTGGATGGTGAGCAGCGCGGGCAGCGGCATCGAAACGTTCTGGAACCAGCCGGCTTCGAGCTCGCGCTTGACGCGCAGCCCGCCGTCCTCGGCCTGGACTTGCATGACGATCGTGGCGTGCGGCAGGTTCAGCAGCTCGGCCATAATGACGCCGGTCTGGCCGAAGCCGAAATCGTCGGACTGCAGGCCGGTGAGCACCAGATCGTGCGCTTCCCGGCCGACGGCCGCCGCAAGCGCGCGGGCGATGCATAGCGCGTCGGCTTGCGCGAAGCGGTCGTCTTCGATGAGAATGCCGCGGTCCGCGCCCTTGGCCAGCGCTTCGCGGATAGTCGAAGCCGCGCGCGCCGGTCCGGCCGAGACCGCGACCACCTCACCGCCGTGCTTTTCCTTGAGCCGCAGGCCCTCTTCCAGGGCGAAGGCGTCGGGCTCGTTCATTTCGAAATTGAGGTCTTCGTCCTCAACCCATTTGCGGTCGACCGCTATGCGCAGCGCCGAGTCGCGCGCGCCGACTTGTTTCAGGCATACGAAGATGTTCATGCGCGGAGATTTCAGCGAAGCGGCGCTGCAAGTCTGCGCCAACGAAAGATTCTACCAACTGCAAGCAGGCCGCTAATCCTCGCGGTAGCGCCGGAAGATCAAAGCGCCGTTGGTGCCGCCGAAACCGAATGAGTTGGTCAGCGAGTATTCGATTTCCATCGGGCGCGCCTGCCCCGGCACGTAGTCGAGATCGCAGCCCTCGCCGGGCGTTTCGAGATTGATCGTCGGCGGCGCGGTCTGATCGCGGATCGCCAGTACGGCGATTCCGGCTTCGAGGCCGCCGGCGCCGCCCAGCAGATGCCCCGTCATCGACTTGGTGGAGCTTACGCCTATCGTTTTGGCGTGACCGCCGAACACCGCCTCCACGGCCTGCGACTCGATGCGGTCGCCGAGCGGCGTCGAGGTGCCGTGCGCGTTGATGTATTGGATGTCGGACGGAGCGATGCCGGCGTCTTTAACGGCGTTGCGCATGACGCGCTGAGCGCCGTCGCCGTCCTCGGCGGGCGAGGTGATATGAAAGGCGTCGCCGCTCATGCCGTAGCCGACCAACTCGGCAACGATCTCCGCGCCGCGGCGGCGGGCGAACTCCAATTCCTCGAGCACGAGGATGCCGGCGCCCTCGCCGATGACGAAGCCGTCGCGGGCGGCGTCCCAGGGGCGGCAGGCGCGTTCGGGATCGTCGTTGCGCATAGACAGCGCCTTCATGTTGCCGAAGCCGGCGACGCTCATCGGCGTGATCGCGGCCTCGGCTCCGCCGCAAATCATGGCGTCGGCGTCGCCGCGCTGGATCAGCCGGTAGGAATCGCCGATCGCATGGGCGCCGCTGGTGCAGGCGGTCGCCGTGGCCGAGTTGGGGCCTTTCGCGCCCCAGCGGATCGACACGTGACCCGAAGCCAGGTTGACGATCGACGCGGGAATGAAGAAAGGCGAAATCTTGCGCGGGCCGCCCCGGATGAGCTTCAAATGCTCGCGCTCGATCACGTCGAAGCCGCCGATGCCGCTGCCGACGTAAACGCCGACGCGGGCCGCGTTTCCGGGGGTCACGCCCAGCCCGGACATCTTCATCGCAAACTCGCTCGAAGCGAGGGCGAAAAAGATGAAGCGCCCCATCTTGCGCAGGTCTTTTTTATCCACGAAATCGAGCGGATCGAAGCCGCCGACCTCGCCGGCGATGCGGCAACCGAATCCTTCCGTGTCGAAATGCGTGATGCGCCGGATGCCGTTGCGCCCCGCGCATAAGCCCGCCCACGACTCTTCCGTGCCCAGCCCGACCGGAGAGGCCAGACCGATACCGGTAACAACGACTCTTTTAGACAAAGACTGCCCCGACTGTTTCAGATGGAAGCCGCTCCGTTACGGCCGCCGCAATTTCACTGCTTTTTCGCTTTGATGTACTCGACTGCATCGCCGACCGTGCGGATCTGTTCCGCGTCTTCATCGGGAATCTCGATACCGAACTCCTCTTCGAAACCCATGATCAATTCGACGACATCGAGGGAATCGGCATTCAGCGACTCCTGGAAAGACGCTTCCAGCGTCACTTCCGACTCCTCGACGCTCAACTGCTCGCAAATGATCTCGACAATTTTCTGATGGATATCCATACGCCCTCCCCCTGTAAAGTTACGACGAATCTCTGATTCTAACCGGGGCTGCCGATCCCGTGCAATACGCAGCCGTTCGAACGCTTCGACAATAGCGTCAGAGCGTCAGGACGTAGGCGATGACGTTGTCCTTCTCCTCGTCGCTCATCAGCTTCTCGAAAGCGGGCATGCCGCCGCCGCCCTTGTTGAGGTTCTCGAGCAGGTTGTCGTAGGTCGTGTCCTTGTCGCTGGGCAGCTTGCCGTCCTTGACGCCGGCCAGGCCCGGCCCGATCTTTTTTTCTTTGTTGTCGGCATTGTGGCAGACCACGCACTTCGTTTCGAAGACTTCCTTGCCCGCGCCGGCGTCGCCGTCGCCTTCTCCCCCGAAGGCAAAGGGAGCGGCCAGCCCCAAGGCGGCGGCCGCGGTGAATAAACGGTTGCGCAACATTTTCCGATAACCCTCCAAACTCGCTAGTGTAGCGCAAGCCGCCGGCTCGTTGACAGCGATTCGATGGATTCCCTAGCATCGAAACAGGGGTGGAACCGTGGCCAGAATTATCATTCCAACGCCGTTGCGGCAGTTCGCCGGCGGCAACGACTCCGTCGATGTCGAGGCATCGAACGTCGGCGAGGCGCTGGCGAAGCTCGTCGAGGCGCACCCTGCAATCGAGCAGAATCTTTTCAACAGCGAGGGAAAGCTGCGCAGCTTCGTCAACATCTACGTGAGCGACGAGGATATCCGCTATCTCGACAAGGAGGCGACCGCGGTCGGCGAGGACGACACGATCAGCATCGTGCCTTCCATCGCCGGGGGCTCGGCGAACGGCCTGCCCGAGCTTTCGAACGCAGAGATCATGCGCTACAGCCGCCACCTCATCCTCCCGGAGGTGGGGCTCGAAGGGCAGCGCAAGCTCAAGGGGGCGCGGGTTTTGATGGTCGGCACGGGCGGCTTGGGGGCCCCGCTGGGGCTTTATCTGGCCGCGGCCGGCATCGGCAAGATCGGCATCGTCGATTTCGATGTCGTGGACGAGACCAACCTGCAGCGGCAGGTGATCCACGGCTCGAAAGACGTGGGGCGGCCGAAGATCGATTCCGCTGCCGAGACCATGAAAGACATCAACCCCTACCTCGAAATCGCCAAGTACGAGACCGCGCTGACCAGCGCCAACGCGCTCGACATCATCGCCGGCTACGACGTGGTCGTGGACGGCACGGACAACTTCCCGACCCGCTATCTGGTCAACGACGCCTGCGTGCTGCTGGGCAAGCCGAACGCTTACGGCTCGATTTTTCGTTTCGAGGGGCAGGCGACGGTTTTCCACCATGAGGGCGGCCCCTGCTACCGCTGCCTGTATCCCGAGCCGCCTCCGCCCGGCCTGGTGCCGAGTTGCGCCGAAGGCGGAGTTCTGGGCATTCTGCCGGCGGTGGTCGGGAGCATCCAGGCCACCGAGACGGTGAAGATCGTCCTGGGCAAGGGCGAGTCGCTGAGCGGCCGCCTGGTGCTCTATGACGCTCTCAACATGAAATTCCGCGAGTTGAAGCTGCGGCGCAACCCCGCCTGCCCGGTCTGCGGCGACAACCCGACGGTCAAGGAGTTGATCGACTATCAGCAGTTCTGCGGCATCCCCCAGCAGGCCGCGGCGCAAGCGGCGGAAGAGAAGCTGCCCGAGATCGTCCCGGCTGCTCTGAAGTCCCGCATGGAGGCCGCCGACGGCGTGTTCGTGCTCGACGTGCGCGAGCCGCACGAGTACGAGATCGCGCGCATCCCGGGGACCAAGCTGATCCCCCTGGGCGAGTTGAACAAGCGCGTCGGCGAGTTGGACGCGACGGCCGACATCGTCATCCACTGCAAGAGCGGCATGCGCAGCGGCAAGGCTCAACGGTTGTTGAAGGATATGGGCTTCAGCCGGGTGACGAACCTGGCCGGCGGAATCCTGCGCTGGAGCGACGAAGTGGACCCGACGGTGCCAAAGTATTAGCGCTGCGCTTGCGATCATGGTAGCGAGGTCTTGGCGGGCCTCGAACGGGCATGCCGGGCGTCTCTTCTCTTCAATCGCTTGCCGAAGATATCGCCGCGCGGGCAAAAGCGCTGGGGGCGGATGCCGCCGAATGCATGGTCCGCGAGGGGGCGGGGTTCTCGGTCCGCGTGCGGCTGGGCGCAATTGAAAAGCTGACCGATTCGGGTTCGAAGGGAATCGGCGTTCGCCTGCTGCGCGGCCGATCGAGCGGCTCGGCCTACGGCTCGGATTTCACTGACGCCGGATTGGAGCGGATGCTGCGCTCGGCAATCGAGGCGGCCGGCGTCACGGCCGAGGATGCGTTTGCCGGTTTGCCCGATGAGGCGGAGCTCGGCAGCGCCGGCGGCGATCTCCGGCTTTTCGATCCGGCGGCGTCGGCGTTGAGCTCCGCGGCGAAGATTGACCTCGCCAAGCGCTGCGAGCAAGCGGCGCTCGACGCCGACCCGGCGGTTACCCATTCGGAGGGCGCGTTTTTTTCGTCCGGCTGGATGTATTGGGGATTGGCCAATTCGCTCGGCTTCTCGGGCGGCTACCGCACGGCAAGCTGCGCGCTCGGGGCGTCTCCGGTAGCCGCGTCGAACGGCCTGAAAGAGCGCGGTTCGTGGTACGAAGTCGGGCGGCGCCCGGAGGCGTTGGGCAGCGCCGAAGCGATCGGGCGGACGGCGGCCGCGCGGGCCGTCCGGCGGTTGCGCCCGCGCAAGATGCGTACGACGGCAGCGCCGGTGGTGTTCGAGCCGGGCGCGGCCAAGTCGCTTTTGGGGCACTTGGCCGCGGCCGTCAGCGGCAGCGCGGCATATCGCCGGTCGTCTTTCCTGGCGGGCCGGCTCGGCGAAACGGTCGCCGCGCCGCAGGTTACGGTTTTCGACGACTCCTTGACGCCGGGCGGGTTCGGCAGTTCGCCGTTCGACGACGAAGGGGTGCGCGGGCGCAAGACGGCCGTCATTGCGGAAGGGCGGCTGGAAAGCTATCTGCTGAACAGCTACGCGGCGAGAAAGCTTGCGCTGCGCACGACGGGGAACGCCGCGCGCGGCCTCTCCGGCGCGGCCGGCATAGGGCACGGGAACTTCGAGATCGTCCCCGGCGGCGCGGCGCCCGAGGAGATCGTCGCTTCGGTAAAAGACGGGCTTTACGTTACCGATCTGATCGGCTTCGGCGTCAATCTGGTGACGGGCGATTATTCGCGCGGCGCTTCGGGATTCCGCATCGAAAACGGCCGGCTGACGCATCCGGTTTCCGAAGTCACGATCGGCGGCAATCTGGCGGACATGCTGCGCGCGATCGAGGCGGTGGGCAACGACCCGGACCGCCGCGGGGCGACCGTCGCGCCGACGATCAAGATCGCCAAAATGACGATTGCCGGACAATAAGAAAAATGCTCGAGACGGAAAAGCAGATCGCGGGCGGCAGGTTGAAGCCGGCGCCGATTTTAATCGCGGCGGCGGTGTTCGGGGCGCTGGCGGCGGTTGGCTATTACCAATGGAAAGCCGACGCGGAAGCCGTTCCCGCGGGGCTGGTGCTGACGGACGAGGCGAGGGCCTACCTGCCCATGCTCGATCTGCACGACGACGTCGAGATGGTCGCCACCGAGAGCGCGCTGGGCCACACCCTGGTCGAGATCACCGGAACGATCGAGAACCTGGGCGAAAAGCCGATTCGCAGCGTGAAGCTCAACTGCGTGTTTTACGAAATCAACGGCATCGAGCTCGACCGCGCGCCGGCGTCGATCGTGCGCGCGAACGTCGGCCTGCCTCCCGGCGAGAAACGGCAATTCCGCTTGGCGTTCGATGCGGTTCCCGACGGCTGGAATCAGACAATGCCCAATCTGTTTATTGCCGAGATCGTTTTCGGGACGCCGCAGTAGCCGCCCGGCGTCTTGCGCTCCGCTATTCACTATCCATCGGCCGCGCAAGCGGCCTTGCTAGACTTGGCTGGTGGCGTCGCCGAGCAGTTCCGAGCACAAGCGCCGCGCCGCCGAACGAGGCCCCGTAACGCTGGCGGTCGTCACCGTGAGCGATACGCGCAATGCCAAGACCGACGCCAACGGGGCCTATTTGTCCGCGGCGGTCGCGCGTTCCGGAAATCGACTGCACTCCATCCGCATCGTCCCCGATGAACCCGCGCAGATCGAGGCGGCCTTGACTGCGCTGGCCGCCGAGGATGAGCTTCAGGTCATCTTGTTCAACGGCGGAACCGGAATTTCGCGCCGCGACCGCACTTACGATGTCTTGAGCCGCAATCTGGAAAAAGAGTTGCCCGGGTTCGGCGAAATTTTCCGCATGTTGAGCTACGAGCAGGTCGGCGCGGCGGCGGTGCTGTCGCGCGCCGCGGCGGGCGTTTACCGCGGCAAGGTGGTGGTTTCGACGCCGGGGTCGCCCGCGGCGGTGCGGCTGGCCTGGGAGAAGCTGCTGGAGCCCGAGCTGGCGCACCTGGCCTGGGAAGCGGTGCGTTAACTCCTCGCTATACTTGAGTCTCCAATGAGCCGCGCCGGGGTATTGCTGACGATCTTGCCGGCAGCCTTCCTGCCGGCGGCGTGCGGAAACGCCGCGGCCGATCTCCCCGCGCAAATGCAGGCGGCGGTCGAGGACTACCTGGCCGGCCGCGGCGGCTTGGCCGCGGACAATATGCAAGTGTCCGTCGATGCCGTGCAGGTCGAAGGAAATCGGGCGCAGGTCGAGGTGACGATTGCGGCGTCGAACGATGCGGCGGCCGTGATGCAGATGGTTTACGAGTTGGAAAAACGCTCGGGCCGCTGGCGCGTGAAGCCTCCGCTTCCGACCGAAGAAACGGCGCCGCCCGCGGCCGGCGGACTGCCGCCCGGTCATCCTCCGCTTGACGCGCCGGATGCCGGACTGCCGCCGGGACACCCTCCTCTCGGAGCCGGCGAGCCGGCGCCGAACCCCGGCAAGAATCTCGCAATGTAGCCCCGCCGCCCGCCTCCGGGGCAGCCGCGCGGCCGGAAAAAGACGCCATGAAACATTCCCAATCCCGTCAACTGTTTCGCCGGGCGCAAGAGCGGATTCCGGGCGGCGTGAACTCGCCCGCGCGGGCCTTCAAGTCCGTCGGCGGCGACCCGCCGTTCATTGCCCGCGCCGAGGGCGCCCGTCTGTGGGACGTCGATGGCAACGAGTACCTCGACTACGTAGGCTCGTGGGGCCCGATGCTGCTCGGCCACCGGCATCCGGCGGTGATCGCGGCGCTCGAAGAGGCGCTCGCCGGCGGAACCAGCTTCGGCGCGCCGACGGAGCGCGAAGTCGAGATGGCCGAGACGATCGCCGCGCTCGTTCCGTCGATCGAGACGGTCCGGCTGGTGAACTCCGGCACCGAGGCAACGATGAGCGCGCTGCGGGTCGCCCGCGGGTTCACCGGACGCGAGCTGGCAATCAAGTTCGAGGGGAATTACCACGGCCACGTCGATTCACTGTTGGTGAAAGCGGGGTCGGGGCTGGCCACGTTGGGGATTTCCGATTCCGCGGGAGTGCCGGCGGGTTTCGCCGCAACGACGATTCCGCTGCCCTACAACTCCGTCGCAGCGGTCGAGCGGGCCTTCCGCGGGCAAGGCGAAAAGATCGCGGCCGTGATCGTCGAACCGGTCGTGGGCAATATGGGCTGCGTTCCGCCGCAACCCGGATTTCTGGAAGCGCTGCGCGCCTTCTGCTCGCAGTACGGCGCGGTGCTGATTTTCGACGAGGTGATGACCGGCTTCCGAGTAGCGTTGGGCGGCGCGCAAGAGCGTTTCGGCGTTACGCCCGACATGACCACCTTGGGCAAGGTGATCGGCGGCGGGCTGCCCGTAGGCGCATTCGGCGGGCGGCGCGAAATCATGGCGGCGGCGGCGCCCCTCGGCCCCGTTTATCAGGCGGGCACGTTGTCGGGGAATCCGGCGGCGGTGGCGGCCGGACTGGCAACGCTGCGGCTGCTCCGCGGCAATCCGCATATCTACGCAAAACTCGAAGCGCTGGGAGCGCGGCTGCAAGCGGGCGTTGCCGCGGCCGCGGCCGATGCCGGCGCTGCTCTGACCGTCAACCGCGTCGGTTCGATGATTACCTTCTTCTTCACCGGCCGGGACGTATGCGACTGGAGCGGGGCGTCGTCGAGCGACACGCAAAAATTCGCGCAATTCTTCCGCCGCATGCTGGAGTCGGGAATCTATCTGCCTTGCTCGCAGTTCGAGGCGGCGTTTCTTTGCGCGGCGATGACGCAAGAGGATATCGACAGGACGGTCGCCTGCGCCCGGCGGGCTTTCGCGGATATGTAGCCGGCCGCCTCGTTGCGGAACAGGGGCAACGCAGCGGCGGGGGAAAGCGCTGCCGCGCGCTAAACTGAGGCTTCCGCGATGCCTTTGCGCGATTTCGATCCGCTCGTCGCCGAGTGGTTTGCCGGCCGCTTCGAGCGGCCGACCGAACCCCAGCAAGCCGGCTGGCCGGAAATTCGCGCCGGCCGGGACGTTCTGCTCTCCGCTCCGACCGGCTCGGGCAAGACCTTGGCGGCGTTTCTGATCTGTCTCGATCGACTCGTCCGCTTGGCGCGAAGCGGGGATTTGCCTGACCGAACGAGCGTGGTGTACGTTTCGCCGTTGAAGGCGCTGAGCAACGACATCGAGAAGAATCTCTCCGGGCCGCTGGCCGAGATCGCCGCGTTGGCCGCGCGGCGCGGCGTTCGCCTGCCCGCAATCCGAACGGCGGTGCGCACCGGCGATACGAAGGCATGGGAACGGCGGCGGATGGTCGAGCGCCCGCCGCACATCCTGGTGACCACGCCGGAGTCGCTGTTCATTTTGCTGACCGCCAAGCGCAGCCGCGAGGCGCTGCGGACCGCGCGGACGGTGATCGTCGATGAGATCCATGCGGCGGCCGGCGACAAGCGCGGCGCGCACCTGGCTTTGTCGCTGGAGCGGCTGGAGTCGATCGCCGCCCCCGGCGGGCTGCAGCGCATCGGCCTTTCGGCGACAGTCAATCCGATCGAGCGGGTTGCGGCGTTTTTGAGCCGGCGGTTCGAGAGCGGCGGCGGACGCATTCTCCAGTTCGGGCATAGGCGGGAGTTGGATCTGGCGGTCGAAACGCCGCAGGACGAGTTGGGGCCGGTTGCTTCGCACGAGGTTTGGGACGAGACGCACGACCGTATCGCCGAGTTGATCCGCGGGCATCGCACGACGCTGATATTCGTCAATACCCGGCGCCTCGCGGAGCGCGTCACGCACGCGCTGGAGGAGCGGCTCGGCGAGGGCGTGGTCCTGGCGCACCACGGCAGTCTGGCGCGCAAGCTGCGCCTCGACGCCGAGCAGCGGCTGAAAGAGGGCCGGCTCAAAGCCGTCGTGGCGACCGCTTCGCTGGAGTTGGGGATCGACGTGGGCACGGTGGACCTGGTGTGCCAGATCGGCTCGCCGCGGGCGGTCGCCGGCGCCCTGCAGCGCATCGGACGCTCAGGGCACTGGATCGGCGCGACGCCGAAGGGGCGGTTCTTCGCCACGACGCGCGACGAGGCGATCGAGTTGGCGGCGCTGGTCCGCTCCATCCGCCGCGGCGTTCTCGATCGGTTGCAGATCCCGGAGGCGCCGCTGGACATCCTGGCGCAGCAGTTGGTCGCGGAACTGGGCGCCGGCGAGCGCGAGGAAGGGCGCGGCGAGAGCGAGCTTTACGACTGGGTGAAGCGGGCTTATCCCTACCGCCGGCTGGCGCGCGCGAGCTTCGATGCGATTATCGCCATGCTCTCCGAAGGCATCGCCGCGGCGCGCGGCCGCAGCGGCGCGTATCTGCACCGGGACCGCGTACACGGTCGCCTGCGGCCGCGAAGAAACGCGCGCATGGCGGCGATTACCTCGGGCGGGGCGATTCCCGACAACGCGCAGTTTCAGGTCGTGGTCGAGCCCGAGGGCAAGGTCGTCGGGCTGCTCGATGAGGACTTCGCCGTCGAGTCGATGCGCGGCGACGTGTTTTTGCTGGGCGCCGCGTCGTGGCGGATCCGGCGCGTGGAGCGGGGTCAGGTCCGCGTCGAAGACGCGCAGGGCGCGACGCCGACGATCCCCTTCTGGCGCGGCGAGGCGCCGGGGCGGACGGCCGAGCTTTCGCAGGCCGTGTCGGACATCCGCGAGGACATTTCCCGAGCCGGCGACGACGCGGCCCTTGAATTCCTGACCGCCGAATGCGGCCTCGACCGCCGGGGCGCGGAAACGGCAATCGCTTACGTGCGCGCCGGCGAAGGTTTTTTGGGCGTGCTGCCGACGACCGGGCAGATCGTCGCGGAACGGTTTTTCGACGAATCGGGCGGGATGCAATTGGTAATCCATGCCCCCTTCGGGGCGCGCATCAACCGTGCCTGGGGGCTGGCCTTGCGCAAGCGGTTCTGCCGCTCGTTCAATCTGGAGTTGCAAGCCTCGGCAACCGACGACGGCCTGAACATTTCGCTCACCGAGCAGCATTCGTTTCCGCTCGAAACGGTGTTTTCGTTCCTGACGCCGAGTACGCTGGAACACGTGTTGACGCAGGCGCTGCTGGATGCGCCGATGTTCGGCGTCCGCTGGCGCTGGAACGCCCAGCGCTCTCTGGCGGTGCTGCGTTTCTCGGGCGGAAAAAAAACGCCGCCGCCGATTCTGCGCATGCGCACCGACGATCTGCTGGCGGCGGTGTTCCCCGATCAGGCGGCATGCGCGGAGAACCTGTCGGGGGAGATCCGCATTCCCGATCATCCGCTGGTCAACGAAACGATCGACAACTGCCTGCGCGAAGCCATGGATCTGGACGGGCTGGCGGCGGTCGTGCGTGGCATCGAGAGCGGCCGCATCCGCACTGCGGCGCGGGAGACGCCCGAGTCGTCGCCGTTTTCGCACGGCATCCTGAATGCCAATCCGTACGCCTTTCTCGACCCGGCGCCGCTGGAGGAACGGCGCGCCCGCGCGGTGCAGATGCGGCGGGGGTTGGCGCCCGAGTGGCTGGATGGTTCCGGGTCGCTGGACCAAGCGGCCATCGACGAGACCGAGCAGGCGGTTTTCCCGGTCATCCGCGATGCCGAGGAACTGCACGACGCGCTGTTGTCGTTGATCGTGCTGCCGCCGCGGGAGGAATGGGCGGCCGCGTTCGAGCAGCTTCGCCGCGAACGGCGGGCGGCGGCGGCGGCAACGGCGGCGGGAACTCTGTGGGTTGCCGCCGAGCGCATGGCGTTGGCGCGGGCGGCTTATCCCGGCGCGGCGTCCGCCGAGGCATTGCCGGCGGTCGAGCCGTCGCGGGCGCTGCCCGAGTCGCGCGCCGGCGCGGCGGCCGAAATCCTGCGCGGCTGGCTCGACAGCCTCGGCCCCAGGAAAGCCTCGCAACTGGAGCGGCTGCTGCTCCTGCCGGCGGATACGGTCGGCGCGGCGCTGGCGCAACTCGAGGCCGAGGGGCAAATCCTGCGCGGCCGGTTTCGACCCGACTTGCCCCCCGGCGAAACCGAGTGGTGCAACCGGCGGGTTCTGGCGCGCATTCACCGCCTGACGCTGGGCAGGCTGCGGCGCGAGATCGAACCGGTCTCGACCGGCGACTACATGCGCTTTCTATTCCGCTGGCAGCATGTCGGACTCGGCGCGCGGCTGCACGGCGTGGACGGCCTGTTTCAAGTGATCCGGCAATTGCAAGGCGTGGAAGCGCCGGCGGCGGCATGGGAAGCGCACATCCTGCCGGCCCGCGTGGCCCACTACAAGCCCGATATGCTCGACCGCCTCTGCCTTTCCGGCGAAGTGGCCTGGGGCCGGTTTTCGCCGCATCCGGCTTTTGCCGCCGACGGCGGCGAGCAGGGCCGCCGCGTTCGTCCGACGAAAGCCGCGCCGATCGCCGTGCTGCCGCGCGAGAGCCTGGAGACGTGGCAAGCCGGGACGCAGCCGGACGTTTCGGCCGAGCGGCTTTCGCATCCCGCCCGCGAGATATTGCAGGCGCTGGAGGCCGGCGGAGCGTCGTTCTTCGCCGACCTGCGCCGCCGCACGGGACGGCTCGCCAGCGAGGTCGAGGATGGGCTTTGGGAGCTGGTCACGGCCGGCTTGGCGACCGCCGATGCCTTCGAGAACCTGCGCTCCCTGATGGACCCCAAACGGCGCCGCGGCGAAGGGCGCGGGCGCAACGCCCGTCCGCGGCACGCGGCGGGCCGCTGGGCGATCCTGCGCGGCTGCGAGTCGCCAACCGAGACCGAGGTCGAGGAGCGGGCAAGACGGCTGTTGGACCGCTGGGGCGTGCTGTTCCGCGACGCGCTCAAACGCGAGCCCCTGGCCCCGGCGTGGCGCGACCTGCTGCCGGTCTTGCGGCGCATGGAAGCGCGCGGCGAAATCCGCGGCGGCCGCTTCGTCGCGGCGTTCGTGGGCGAGCAATTCGCCTTGCCCGACGCCGTCGATCTGCTGCGCGCGACCCGCCGCGCGGAGGAGGACGGGGAAGCGGTGGTCGTTCACGCCGCCGACCCGCTGAATCTGGTCGGCGTGCTGCTGCCGGGCGAGCGCGCCGGCGCGGCTTCCGACCGCAAGATTCGCTTCGAGCGCGGCGTAGCCGTTTAGCGCGCTCCGGTCCGTGCGGCGGTCTTGCGATTCACTATCCGCCGGCCGCGCAAGCGGCCCTACACCCCGGGCATGACTTTCTTCAGCGGTCTGAGCAGCAGCGCGAGGACCACCGCCGTCGCGAAGCACATCAGGCCGAGCACGGCGAAAAACGTCGAGTGAGACCATTCGCTCCAGTAAATGCCGATCGCGGTCAACTTGTTGCCGATGGCCGTGGCGGCGAACCAACCGCCCATCATCATGCCGCGCAAGCGGTACGGCGCCACTTTCGACACCAGCGAAAGCCCCATCGGCGAGAGCAGAAGCTCGCCCAGCGTGACGACGGCGTAAGACGAGATCAGCCAGGCCGGCGATACCCGAAAGGCGTAGATGTCATCGCCGGCAACGCTCGCTTCGCCGACCTTGGCGGCCCAGTAGAGAACGAAAAACGAAAGTCCGGTGAGCGCCATGCCGAAGCACATTTTCGTCGGCGTGGAGGGTTCGCTGCCGCGGGCGTCCAGCCAACGCCAAACCCCGGCAAGCGGAAACGTCAGCACCAGGATCCAAAAAGGGTTGATCGAATTCGAGATCGTGCCCGAGACGTTCCAATCCGTGTTGTCGTTCGCCCAGTAGGTGAGCGTCGATCCGTTCTGGTGAAAGGCCATCCAGAACACGATCACGATCAGGAAGATGACGACGAGAGCCATGATGCGGCGCGATTCGGGAACCGCCTCGAGCTTGCTGTTCGCCGCGGCGCCCGGGTTTTCGGCGCCTGGTTTCCGATCCGCTCCCGCGACGTGACTGCGGAAGAACCACAGCGTGGCCACCGAAATCAACATGCCGAATCCCGCGACGGCGAAAGCGGCGTGATAGCCGTAGAGTTGCTTGAAGAACTCCATCGCCAGGCCGGCGGCGAAAGCGCCTACGTTGATGCCGAAATAGAAGATGAGGTAGGCTCGGTCTTTGAGGCTGCCGCCTGCGGGGTAGAGGTTGCCGACCATCGTCGTGACGTTCGGCTTGAAGAATCCGTTGCCGATGACCAGACAGGCCAAGGCGGTGTAAACGATGGTGAGAGAGTGAAAAGAGAGCAGGAAGTGGCCGGCGACGAAGAAAACGCCGCCGATCATGACGGAGCGGCGGTAACCGAGGTAACGGTCGGCAAGCATCCCGCCGATCAAAGGGGTGAAGTAAACGGCCGTCAGGTACCAGGAATAAAGGCCGGTGGCCTCGGCGTCGGACCAGCCGAACCCCTGGGCGCTGTCTTGCAGGTAGAGCGTGAAGAGCGAGAGCATCGAATAGAAGCTGAACCGCTCCCACATTTCGGTTGCGAAGAGAACGTAGAGTCCGCGGGGGTGTTTGTCGGCGGCGATGGAAGTCATTGCGCCCGATTATAGCCGCGGCGGAGAAGCGATGAAAGCGGAGCGGGCCGGTTCCGGCGGCGGGCCGGAGCGCGGCGGAACGAATCCGGGGCTTGCGCCGCGCGTCCGAACCATCGGCATCGTCGGCGCGGGCCGCGTCGGCCGGGCGCTGGGGGCGCTGTTGGGGCGCCGGCATGAGATCTGGATCGCGTCTCCGCGCAGCGCCGCGCGGGCGGCCGCGTTCATCGGCGGCGGCGCCCGCCCGGCCGCGGTCGGCGAGTTGGCGGAGCGCTGCAGCCATGTCATCGTGGCCGTGCCGGATGCCGCAATCGGCGCTGCCGCGGCGGAACTGAGCGGCGGCCGCGTTGCAACGGCGCTGCATACTTGCGGCTCGCTGGGGCCGTCCGCGCTCGCCCCGTTGCCGCAGCAAGGGGTTTCCTGCGCGACTTTCCATCCGCTGCAAACGTTCGCCTCGCCCGCGCGGGCGGTGGAGCGTCTGCCCGGCTGCGCGTTCGGCATCTGCGGGACGGGCGCCGCGCTCGCTTGGGCGCTTGAGCTTTGCGCGGAGCTTTCCGGCGCGCCCCTCGTCGTCGCCGAAGAGAATCTTGCGCTGTACCATGCGGCGGCCGTAGTCGCCGGCAACTATGCCGTCGGGCTCGTTGACGTTGCTGTTATGCTGATGGAGCAGGCGGGAATGGAGCGCGAATCGGCATTGCAGGCCCTTGCGCCGCTCGTCCTTGCGAGCGCCGAGAACGCCCTGACAATGGGTCCCGAAGCCGCTTTGACCGGGCCGATCGAGAGAGGCGATATTCCGACGGTCGAGAGCCATTTGGAATCCTTGCGCGCGGCGCCGGCCGGCGCGGACGCCGTTTACCGCGCGCTCGGGCGGCAACTGGCCGCCATCGCGCGGCGCCGCGGGCTGCCCGCGGAGCAAGCCGCGCGCATCGAGGCTTTGCTGCTTCCCCGTACGGATTCATGAACAAGACGATTCAACCGGTACGCGCGCCGGATTTGCGGCGCATGAAACGGCGGGGCGAAAAGATCGCCATGCTGACGGCGTACGACTTTACGATGGCGCGCCTGCTCGACCGCGCGGGCGTCGACGTGCTGCTGGTCGGCGATTCCCTGGGCATGGTCGTGCTCGGCTACGAGACTACCGTGCCGGTGACGCTCGACATGATGGTCCACCATGCGGCGGCCGCGGCGCGGGGCGCGCAGCGCGCGCTGGTTGTGGCCGACATGCCGTTCATGACCTACCGAACGAGCGTCCCCGCGGCGCTGAGCAATGCGGCGCGGCTGATCCAGCAGGGCGGCGCGGCGGCCGTGAAGATCGAGGGCGGCCATGCCGTGCTCGAAGTCGCGCAGCGTCTCGTCGAGTCGGGCATCCCGGTGATGGGCCACTTGGGCTTGACGCCGCAAGCGGTCCATCAACTCGGCGGGTTTCGCAAACAGGCGAAGCATCCGCGGGAGGCGTCCCGCTTGCTGTCTGACGCGCGCGCGCTTGAGGCCGCGGGCGTGTTCGCGGTCGTTCTCGAGGTGATCCCGGAAGACTTGGCGGCGGAAGTGAGCGGCGCGCTCGAGATTCCGACGATCGGCATCGGCGCCGGACCGTACTGCGACGGGCAGGTGCTGGTCAGCCACGATGTTTTCGGCTTGTATGACGAATGCGCGCCCGGCTTCGTCAAGCAATACGCGCAACTTGGCAGGCAAATGACCGAGGCCGCCGAAGCATACGCGCGCGAAGTGCGCCGCGGCGACTACCCCGCCGCTGCGAAGAGCCGGAAGCGCGATTCGATTTCCCGGTAGCGGGCGATGGCGACGCTGCGGGTTGAGTCGATCGGCGGCTTGCGGGCGCGGGTTCGGGCCGCCCGCGAGGAAGGCAAGTCGATCGGCTGCGTGCCGACGATGGGGGCGCTGCACGCCGGCCACGCGGCGCTCATCGACCGCGCGCGCGGGGATTGCGGCTTCGTCGTCGCGACGCTGTTCGTCAACCCGATGCAGTTCAACGAGCGGGCCGATCTCGAACGCTATCCGCGCTCGCTTGAAGCCGATCTCGCGGTTTGCCGGCGGCGCGGCGTCGATGTCCTGTTCGTTCCCGCGGAAACCGAGATGTATCCCCGGCGGGCAACGACATTCGTGGATGTCGAGGGGCTGACCGATGTTCTGTGCGGAGCGTTTCGGCCGGGCCACTTCCGCGGCGTGACGACCGTCGTCATGAAGCTGCTGCACATCGTCGTTCCGGACCGCGCCTACTTCGGCGAGAAGGATTATCAGCAACTCGCCGTCATTCGGCGCATGGTCGAAGATCTGAACCTGCCGGTCGAGATCGTGTCCGCGGCGACGGTGCGCGAGCCCGACGGCCTGGCGCTGAGCTCGCGCAACCGAAACTTGACGGCGGAGCAGCGGGCGGCGGCGTTGGCGCTGCCGCGCGCTTTACAGGCCGCCCGCCGCGCCGTTGCCGCGGGAGAACGGAACGCCGCGGCGCTGCGCAGAGCGGCGCAGCGGTGGTTCGACCGGGAGCCGCTGCTGCGGCTCGAGTATTTCGAAATTGTCGATCCCGAATCGCTGCAGCAGGTCGAGCGCATCGCCGGCCCGGTGCGCATCGCCGCGGCCGCCTGGGCGGGCAAGACCCGCCTGATCGACAACGTTGCCGCGGGCTAAGGCGTTGCGTTCGGGCCGCTTGCCGCCGCGGCCCGGGCGCAGCCCGCGGGCGAGTGGCCGGCGCCGGCGGCCGCGGGGAGCGCAGACTTGAAGGCCGGCGGCGCGGTCGGGCGATAATGTTCCGATGTCTTTCCTTTTGGCTGCTCTCGCGCTCTCGGCCGGCCTTGCCGCCGCGCCCGCCTTCGCGGCGCCGAACATCGTGCTCTTGTTCGCCGACGATCTGGGCTACGGCGATCTCGGCGTCAACGGCAACCCGACGATCCGCACCGAAAACCTCGACCGCCTGGCCGCGCAGGGCCTGCGCATGACCTCGTTCTACTCGGCGCCCTCATGCGTCCCGGCGCGGACGCAGTTGCTGCTCGGCCGCTATCCGAGCCGCGTGGCCCTGGGCGGCACGGGGCCGGGCGGCGCCGGCGGCATTCCCGACGGCGAAACGACGCTTGCGCAGGCGCTGCGGGCGGTCGGCTACCGGACGGCCATGATCGGCAAATGGCATCTCGGCTACGCGCGGGAGGAATTTCTGCCGACGGGCCGCGGCTTCGACCAGTGGTTCGGACTGCCCTATTCGAACGATATGCAGCCCCCTTGGGTGCGAACCGACGTCCCGCTATGGCTCTACCGCAATGCCGAGCGCATCGAGCATCCGGTCGATCAAGACCGGCTGACGGTGCGCTACACCGAGAACGCGGTCGAGTTCATCGCCCGGCAGGGCGACGCGCCGTTCTTCCTGTATCTGGCGTACAGCATGCCGCACCTGCCGCTGCACACGGCGGACAACTTTCGCGGGCGGTCGCGCGGCGGTCTGTACGGGGACGTGATCGAGACCATCGACTGGTCGGTCGGCGAGATCGCGCGGGCGCTTTACGAAGCGCGGAAAGCAGCGGACACCATTGTGCTTTTCACCAGTGACAACGGCCCCTGGTTGAACCTGCCCCCGCGTATGTTGGCCGGCGGCGTCGAGCCCTGGCATGCCGGTTCGCCGGGGCCTTTCCGCGGAGCGAAGCACACGACATACGAGGGCGGCGTGCGCGTGCCGCTGATCGCGCGTTGGCCGGGCAAGATTCCCGAGGGCGGCGTGTCGGCCGAAATGGCGGCCACGCTCGATCTATACAGCACGCTGATTCAGGCCGGCGGCGGCGCCGACCCCGCACGGGACGGCTACGATCTGATGCCGTTGTGGACCGGCGCGGGCGCAAAGTCGCCGCGGAACGAATTCATTTATCACCGCAGGCGGGAAATTCAAGGGATCCGCGCGGGCAATTGGAAGCTGCGAACGGTGGACGGCGATGAGTTGTTCGACTTGGAGATCGACCCGTCGGAGCGTTACAACCGCGCGGCGGCGTTTCCCGCAGTCGTGGCTGACCTGAAAGCCCGTATTCAACGCTATGAAAACAGCCTTTAAGCGGTATTTAAGCGGCCTTTGAGACAAGTGAACAGTAGCCGGCAAGACCGCCGGCGCCGCGCGGCTGCATGCTTCCCCCGCGCCGCCGGCCGGACTTTCACCACGGACCGTTAAACGGCGTTTTCATCTTCGAGCAGGCGGACGGGAATGCCTGCGGCGGCAAGAATCCGTTTTAGCCCGTTCGAAGTATAGGTTCCGTAGTGGAAGATCGAAGCGGCCAGACCGGCATCCGCCCGGCCTTCCGTCAGCACCTCGACGAAGTCGCGGGGCTCCCCTCCCCCGCCGCTGGCGATGACGGGAATCTTCGTCGCCGCGGAGACGGCCCGCGTGAGCTCGCAATCGAAACCGCGCTGCGTCCCGTCCGAGTCCATCGAGGTGAGCAGGACTTCGCCCGCGCCCTTGGCCTCGGCTTCCCCGGCCCACTCCACGGCGTCGATGCCGGTGTCGCGGCGGCCGCCGTAGGTGAAAACGTTCCAGCGGGACGGGCCGGAACGGCGGGCGTCGAGCGCGATGACGGTCGCCTGCGCACCGAATTCGTTGGAGAGCTCCGTCAGCAGCTCGGGGCGTTCGACGGCCGCGGTATTGACCGAAACCTTATCGGCGCCGGCGGTGAGAATCTTGCGCGCGTCGGGAATGCCGCGGATGCCTCCCCCGACGGTGAGCGGGATAAAGACCTTGCGCGCGGTTCGCTCGACGACGTCGATCATGATGTCGCGGCGGTCGCTCGACGCGGTGATGTCCAGAAAGACCAACTCGTCGGCGCCGTCCCGGTTGTAACGCTCGGAGAGCTCGACGGGGTCGCCGGCGTCGCGCAGTCCAACGAAGTTGACGCCCTTGACGACGCGTCCGGCCTTGACGTCGAGACAGGGGATGATGCGTTTGGTCAACATGCCAGGAAATTGCCGAGGATCCGTTGGCCGACAGGCCCCGATTTTTCCGGGTGGAACTGGACGGCGAAAACGTTGCCGTCTTCCAGCGCGGCGCAGAAGGTCGTTCCCGCGTAGGCGCACAACGCGGCGGCGCGCCCGCCGGCCGTATCGCGCGGGACGTAGTAGCTGTTGGCGAAATAGACGTAAGGCTCGTCTCCGAGGCCGTCGAGCAAACGCGGGCTGCCCTGTTTTTGCAGCGAGTTCCAGCCCATCTGCGGCACGCGCGTGTCCGCCGGGAAGCGGGTCACTCGGCCCGGAAATACGGCAAGCCCCCGCTCGGGGGACTCCTCGCTGGTTTCGAACAGGGCCTGGAAGCCAAGGCAGATGCCCAGGAACGGCGTTCCCGAGGCGATCCGCTCGCGCAGCGTTCCGCGCACGCCGAGGGCGTCGAGCGAACGCAGCATCTGACCGTAGTGGCCGACCCCGGGCAGAACGATCTTGTCGGCCTTGCGCAGGCCGGCGGAGTCGTTGACGATCGCGAACGGCTCGCCGCAGGCCGCGAGCGCGTTCTCCACCGAGCGGATGTTCCCCGCGCCGTAATCGAAGATCGCAATCATGACTGCATGCCGCCGGCGGCGGTTTATCCGCCGCGCGCGCCCCCTTTCTCCAGTAGTCCCTTGGTGCTCGGCAGCAGATCCTTGAGTCTCGGGTCGGTCGAGCAGGCGAAGCGCATGGCCTTCGCCCAGCACTTGAAAATCGCCTCGATCTTGTGGTGGTTCGAGCGGCCGTAGAGGATGCGCGCGTGCAGGTTTGCTCCGCAATGCACCGTGAAGCCGTCGAAGAAATCGTGCAAAAGCTCCGCCTGCAAGTCGCCGACCGTCTTGAAACGAGTGGGCGCGTGATAAACCAACGCCGGGCGGCCGCTCAAATCGACGGCGGCGACGGCGAGCGTCTCATCCATCGGCATGACGAAATATCCCGCGCGGTTGATGCCGGTCTTGTCGCCCAAGGCATTCGCGAAAGCTTGGCCCAAGGCGATGCCGCAGTCTTCGACGGTGTGGTGCTGATCGACGTCGAGGTCGCCCGCGGCGGAGA
The DNA here is from genome assembly GCA_958295955.1 of uncultured Bryobacterales bacterium. Lineage (GTDB taxonomy): Bacteria > Acidobacteriota > Terriglobia > Bryobacterales > UBA6623 > CATQHP01. The sequence continues at coordinate 2,397,127 of OY282420.1, forward strand.
GCTTCAGATCGAACGCGCCGTGCCGGGCAAAGAGCTCGAGCATGTGGTCCAGAAAGCGGATGCCGGTCGAGATTGCATACAGGCCCTTGCCGTCGATGTCGAGCTCGACGTGGATTTGCGTCTCTTTCGTGTTCCGCTCGATCTTTGCCCTGCGCCGGCGAGTCATTGCAGCCGCCTCTCGATATCGTTGACCGTATCGACCACGGCAGCCGCGCCCAACTCGCGGAACAGCCGCGCCGTCTCTGCGGCGCGCGGCGCGCTCGGATGCACGATGCCCACAAAACGCGCCCCCGCCCCGTTGGCGGCCTTGCAATCGTCGATGTTGTCGCCGACCATCGTCAGCGCGGCGTCGGGTATCCGCTGCAGAATGTTCAGCAAGCCGTCGGGCGCGGGTTTGAGGTTCGCGCACTGCTCGCTGGTCACGATGGGGTCGAAAGCGATCCCCGGGTAGAACCGGCGCAGCGAGTGCAGCGCCGCGGGCATGGCGCGCCCCGTAAAGATGCCCAGGCGATAGGTTGCGCTCAGGCGTTCGAGCAAGCCGTCTTCCGCCAGCCGGCGCTCGTTGAGGATCATGCCGTCCGCGTTTTCGCCCCAATAGAGCTTCCGGCCGTATTGGCGCACCTCATCGCTGGAGGCGTCCACTCCCGCCTCGCGGACGTAGAGCATGGCGATTGCGGAGTTGTCGTTGTAGCCGCCCTCGTTCTTGATGCGGGCGATGTCTTCGGACGCGATCTCGATTCCCGTGAAGTGGCGCACGGTCTCGATGAGCGCGAGGCGGAACGTCCGGGTGGGGTCGATCAACACGCCGTCCATATCGAAAATCACCATCGGAACGCTCATCGGCCGAGAACCTCCTGGAACGCCGCGAGAAATTTTACCGTTTGCTCCAACGTGCCCGCGGTGACCCTGACGGCGCCGGCGATGCTGCGCGTCTGGCTGCGCAGCAGAATGCCGTTCTCGCGCAGCGCCGCGCAGACCGCGTCGGCCCGGCTGCCGAGATGCAGCAGCACGAAATTGGCGCGCGACGGCTGGAAGGCGACGCCCAATTCCTCGAGCGTTGCGCAGAGCAGCGCTCTGGCCTCCAGCGCCTGAGCGACGTAGTCGGCGACGTAGGCTTGGTCGTCGATTGCGGCCATGACGCACTCGACCGCGAGCGAGTTGACGCTGTACGGCGATTGCCCCTTGCGCACCTGGGCGATGTTCTCCGCGTTTGAAACGAGGCAGCCGACGCGCAGACCGGCCATGCCGTAGGCTTTCGAAAACGTCCGGCTGACGAACAGATTGGGGTAGCGCGGCAGCAGGTCGAGCGCCGTCACGCCGTGAAATTCGAAGTAGGCTTCGTCGATCAGCACCGCCCGGTTGTCCGCCGCCTGCAGCACGGTTTCGATGCCGCCGAGCGTCAAGGCGTCGCCGGTGGGGTTGTTCGGGCTGGCGATCGCGATGAGCCGGGTGCGCGGGCCGATTGCGGCAAGGAGCTCCTCCAGGGGAAACGTCAACCCCGGCAGCCGGTAGTCGATCCGCCGCGCAACGCCCGAGACGACTTCGGTATAAAACTGAAACATCCTGAACGTCGGCCAAGGCATCAGCACCTCGTCGCCGGGGTCGACGTAAGTTTGGACGACGCTGTTGATGAGCTCGTCGGTACCGTCGCCGAACATGACCTGCGCGCTGCTTACGCCCAGAAACTCGCCGACCTTTTGCCGGGCCTGCTCGTATTGGGGGTAGGTGGCGACGAATCCGCGGGTGGCGGCGCAGCGGATCGCCTCGATGACCCGCGGCGAGCAGCCGACGGTGTTCTCGTTGAAGTCGAGGCGCAGCTTGCCGCGGCGGTTCCCGACGGGCGGCGTGTAGGGCGCCATCTTGCGGATAGCCTCGCGGGGCTGGGGACGGCTAGGCATCGGTACGCATCTCGATCGACCGCGCGTGGGCTTCGAGACCCTCGGCGCGCGCCAATAGGGCGGCCGCGGGCGCGATGCTGCGCAGCCCCGTTTCGCTGAGCTTTTGCACGGAGATGATCTTTACGTAGTCAAGCACGCTCAGACCTCCGCGCAGCCGGGCCGCGCCGCTTGTCGGCAGCACGTGATTGGGTCCCGAGGCGTAATCGCCGGCGGCCTCGGGGCTCCATGCCCCGATAAAGACGCTGCCGGCGTGCTCGATGCGGTCGAGGGGAACCGTCTCGCTGACGGCAAGGTGCTCCGGCGCGAAACGGTTGGCGATCGCGCACGCCTCGTCAAGCGAGCGCGTAACCACCGCCGCGCTGTTTTCGCGGATGGCGGCGGCGGCGACGCTCCGCGTCGGCAGGCTCTGCAACTGAACGGCGACTTGTTCGGCCACGGCCTGCGCGAGGGCGGGTTCGGTGGTCAGCAGAATCGCCGCCGCATCGACGTCGTGCTCGGCCTGCGCCAGCATGTCGGCCGCCAGCAGCCGCGGATCGCCGTCGTCGAAAATCAGCAGAATCTCCGTCGGCCCGGCGACAAAATCGATGCCGACTTCGCCGGCCAGCAGTTTCTTCGCCGCGGCGACATAGACGTTGCCGGGGCCGACGATGCGGTCCGCCTTGGGAACGGTCTCGGTGCCGAAGGCGAACGCGGCGATCGCCTGCGCCCCGCCCATGTGAAAAACATTCTCGACCCCGAGCAACGACGCCGTGCCGAGAGTCGCCGCCGACGGACCGGGCGAGGCGATCGCAATCGCGCCCACGCCCGCAACCTGCGCCGGGATGACCGTCATCATCACGGTCGAGGGCAGCGGATAGCGCCCCCCGGGAATGTAAGCGGCAACCGCTTCCAGCGGCCGCACCAACTGCCCGAGCTCGATGCCGCCGCCGGCGCTCTTCGTCCACGATTGAGGCAGTTGCATTTCAGCAAAGCGGCGAATCCGTTGCGCTGCGGTAGCGACCGCGCGCAGGAAGTCGGCGGTCAGCCCCCGCTCGGCGTCGCGCAACTCCTCCGCCGCGATGCGCACGCTGTCCGCGGCGAGCCCGTCGAGCTTGCGGGCATAGTGCAGCAAGGCCCGGTCGCCGCGTTTGCGCACGTCCTCCAGGATGGGCGCGACCGCGGCTTCGGCCTCGTCCATGCGCTGGGAGCGCCGCTTGAAAAGCGCTTCCAGAGCCTTGCGGTCACGGCTGTGAACGATGCGCAGCATGAGAACGGACCGGCTCGGGCCGGTCTATTTGTAAACGGCCTTGGGGTCGTAGGAGGGGGTTTCGAATTGCCTCCACTCGCCGCTGTCGAGCCGACGGTAGAAGCAACTGCGAAATCCATTATGGCAAACGCCGGGGCCGAGCGGCTCGGCCTTGACGAGCAGCGTATCGCGGTCGCAATCGACCTGAATATCCTTGACCAGCAGATAGTGCCCGGAACTGCCGCCCTTGGTCCACAGCTCGTTCCGCGAACGGCTGAAGAACGTGATCCTGCCGGTCTCGACCGTTTTGGCGAACGCCTCTTCGTTCATGAATCCGACCATGAGCACGCGTTGGTCGGCGTGGTCCTGAACGACGGCGGGCAGCAGTCCGTCGAGCTTCGAGAAATCCAGCCGCATATCCGTTCCTCCGCAAACGCTTCCTAAAATAAAAAACCCGTGCGGCCGGGGCCGACGGGCGATTCGCTCTATTGTACAGTGTGCTTGCCGGTTGCGCACATCCCGCCGCTTGCCGCGCCCATGATGGGCATGGCGGCGGCGAACGGCACGAACCGTCGAACTTACAGCATAGCACGCGGAATCCCCGGCGATGGAGACTCTCGACGTACGAACCCGCGAGGAGTGGCGGAACTGGCTGTGCGCGAACCACGATTGCCTATCCGCGATCTGGCTCGTCTTCCACAAGCGCGCCTCCGGCGTTGCCTCTCTCGATTACAACGCCGCCGTCGAGGAGGCTCTGTGCTTCGGGTGGATCGACAGCCTGATCAAGAACCTCGACGCTGACCGCTACGCGAGGAAGTTCACCCCGCGCAAGCCGGATAGCAGGTGGTCCACGATCAACCGGCGGCGCTATGCGGATATGCAATCCCGCGGGCTGCTGGCCGCGCCCGGGCTGGCGCGCGCTCCAACCGGCCGCAGCGGAGACGCGCCGCCGCGCACGGCCTTCGCGGTCACGCCGGCCTATATCGAGCAGCGGCTGAAGACCAACCCGAGCGCCTGGCGGCATTTCGAGCGCTTGGCGCCGTCGTACCGGCGCGCGTACGTCGGCTGGATCGATTCGGCGAAGCGGGAGGAAACGAAGCAGCGGCGGCTCGGGGAAGCGCTCGACATGCTGGCCGCGGGCAGAACGCTCGGTCTGAAATAACGGCCGACGGAGCGGCGTTTCGCCTCGAGGCCGGCGATCTCCGCGGGACTTTCAACGCCGTCGGGCGCTTCGTCATCACAGGCATTGCCGCGGGCGGGGCCGCGCTTGGCGCCGCGGCGCCCGGCGGGACGTTGACTCTGCCCTCGCTACTCCGCAGCGGGCAGGAGCGCTTTGCGCAAGTTGCCGCCGCATTCCTTCAGCCGCTTTTCGGCCCGGCCGCGGTCCAGCCGCAGCTTCTGCATCAAAACGGCGACTCCGACCTGCCGCCCCGAATCTTCGACGGCGCGGGCCGCCTCCTCGGGGCCGCAGCCGGTTACGGTCTCGACGATTCTGCAAGCGCGGCCGGCAAGCTTGACGTTCTTGATCTGCAAATTGACCATCAGATTGCCCAGGACGTAGCCCATGCGCACCATGAGGCCGGTCGAAAGCATATTGAGCGTCATCTTTTGCGCGGCGCCGCTCTTCATGCGCGTCGAGCCGGCGATCACCTCGGGGCCCACGGCGGGCGTGATCGGAAAGCGCGCGCGCCGTTCGAGCGGAGAACCGGGATTGCAGCTCAGACCGATCGTAACGGCGCCGAGGGCGTTGGCGAACTCGACGGCGCCCAATACGTAGGGCGCGGCGCCTCCGGCGGAGATGCCCACCAGAACGTCGCCGGCCGAGAACCCTCTTGCCTGCAGGTCGCGAACGGCGTTTTGCGGATGGTCTTCAGCGCCTTCGACCGAGCGCAGCAGGGCCTCCGGCCCCCCGGCGATCACGCCTTGGACCCGATCCTCGGCCACGCCGTAGGTCGGCGGGCATTCGGCGGCATCGAGCACGCCCAGGCGGCCGCTCGTGCCGGCGCCGATGTAGAACAGCCGCCCGCCGCGCTCGTAACGCTCCACGATTGCATCGAGCGCCCTGGAGATTCGCGGGATCTGCTCTCCGACGGCTGCCGCGGCGGCGGCGTCTTCAGCGTTGATCGTCCGCAGCAGATCTTCGCTCGACGCCTCGTCGATGGCCGCTGAAGCCGGATTGGCCTGCTCGGTCAGTCGGATTCGGTCGTCCATTTTCGAATCGGGCGCGCGGCGGCGTTTTCAGCAGCCGGCAAGCGGATCAATTCGTGATCAGACGGCCCGCATCCATGCCGCCGCAGCCGTCTTGGTGAAACGGCCGGGCGCAGCCGCCCGTGTAGCAGGTCGCGCCGCTGTAACCGCCCGGATTGACGAAGGCTACCCACTCCTTCACCTTGGCGCGGACGGCCTCGGCATCGGCGTCCTGCTTGGCGATCATGTAGTTGCTCAGTCCCCAGATGGTCCTGGAAACGTTGCACGGGCAGCAGCAGGTGTAAGCCGAATTGTCGCTGCAGCACGGCGCCGGGATTGCCCCCAACGCCGCTTTCTTGACCTGTTCCTGCTCCGGCGTCAACTTGACGGTGCGCTCCCACTCCATGAACTCGCGAGATTGCGCTGCGGCGTCGCTGAAACGAATTTCGGCCGCAAGCCTGCATCCGCCGAAGGCGGTTGCCGAGACTCCGGCGGTCAGACCCAGAACGAACTCCCGGCGCGTGCTCCGCATGTGTTTTAGCTTAGCGAATTCGACAAAAGACGCAGGCGGCGGCAAGAGATCGCTATCCTGTCGGCAGCGGAGGAGCGCATGGCAAACGGAAACGGCGGCAAACGGGTCGCCATGGTGACGGGAGCGGGCAGCGGCGTCGGCCGCAGCGCGGCATTGGCCTTGCTCGAGGACGGCTATGCGGTCGTGCTCGTCGGCCGGCGGCCCGCGGCTTTGGAGGAGACCCGGGACTTGGCGGGAAGCCTGAGGGCGCATGCGCTCGCCGTTCCGGCCGATGTCGGCGACCCGCGGGCGGTTGCCGGGGTTTTCGACCGCATCCGGCAGCGTTTCGGCCGGCTCGACGTGCTGTTCAACAATGCCGGGTGCGGCGCCCCGCCGGTTCCTCTCGAGGATTTGAGCTTCGAGACGTGGCAGTCGGTGGTCAACGTGAATCTGACCGGGATGTTCCTGTGTACGCAGCAAGCTTTCCGGCTGATGAAAGAGCAGGATCCGAGAGGAGGCCGGATCGTCAACAACGGTTCGATCTCGGCGCATACGCCGCGTCCGCATTCGATGCCGTACACGGCGACGAAGCATGCCGTCACGGGTCTGACCAAGTCCGCCGCTCTGGACGGCAGGCCGTTCGATATCGCCTGCGGCCAGATCGATATCGGCAATGCGGCGACGCCGATGACGGCGCGCATGGCCGACGGGGTGGCGCAAGCGAACGGGACCGTCGCGCCGGAGCCGACCATAGACGCCGGCCACGTCGCCCGCGCCGTGGTTTACATGGCCAACCTGCCGCTGGACGCGAACGTCTTGACGATGACGGTGATGGCCACCCGGATGCCGTTCGCCGGCCGCGGGTAGCTCGGCCGCCCCGTGAGACAATCGCAGCGTGCGCCGCATGTTTGCCTGCCGGGCCGCTCCTGGAATCGGCTTGGCCGCGTCTTTGCTGTGCGCGGCGCCGAAGGAGTTCCGCGACCCGGCGCCGCCGCAAGTCAACGAGCCCGACGGGCGCGTTCCCCTCGAGCCGCGGCCGAATCCGCTGGTCACCTTTCACCGCGCAGCGAAGCCGCTTGCGAAAAAGGCCGAGACCGGCGATTGGGCCGATTTTCTGGGGCCGGAGCACAACTCGGTTTCAAGGGAAACGCACATTCTACGCTCGTTCGCCGCCGGCGGGCCGGCGCTCGTTTGGGAAATGGCCAAGGGAACCGGCTACAGCGCGCCCGCGGTCCAAGGCGATTATTTGATCTACTTCCACCGGCAAGGGGCGCAAGAAGTAATCGACGCGCTGCATCCGGAAACGGGCAAGCGCTATTGGCGGTATGCCTATCCGACCGATTTCGAGGATCGTTACGGATATAACAACGGGCCGCGCGCCGCCCCCGTGATCGCCGGCGGGCGCGTGTACGCATACGGCGCCCAAGGAGTGCTGCACTGCCTGCGGTTATCGACCGGGCAGGTGTTGTGGCGGCGCGATATCGCTGCGGAGTTCAAGGTTCCGCAGGACTTCTTCGGCGTCGCGAGCACCCCGCTGATCGAGGGCGACAAGCTGATCGTCAACGTCGGCGCGCCCGGCGGGCCGACCGTCGCGGCCTTCGATCTGCTGACCGGCAAAATGGTCTGGGGCGCGGGCGAGGAATGGGGGCCGAGCTACGCTTCGCCGACGCCCGCGGCCGTCCACGGAAAACGCCGCGTGTTGGTCCTGGCCGGCGGCGAAAGCAACCCGCCGGCGGGCGGGCTGCTGGTCATCGACCCCGCCTCCGGGGCGCTGGATTTTTCCTTTCCCTGGCGCAGCCGCAGCTACGAGTCGGTGAACGCCTCGTCTCCCGTCGCCGCCGGCAACCGCGTGCTCGTCTCGGCGACTTACCGCACCGGCGCGGCGTTCCTCGAGCTCAAGCCCGACGGCGGCTATGCCGAGCTTTGGCAAAACAACGATTTCGATCTGCACTGGACGACGGCGATCCATAAGGACGGTTATTTTTACGCATTTTCCGGCCGCAACGAGCCGGACGCCAAGCTGACCTGCGTCAACGCGGCGAGCGGGGAGACGGTTTGGAGCGAAGTTCTGGAGTGGCGGGAGACGGTCGAGGTCAACGGCGAGCCGCGCGCGATTTCCGGCAGCCCGCTGCGCGGCAACCTGCTGCTCGTCGAGGGCAAATTTCTCGCGCTCGGCGAGCACGGTCATCTGTTGTGGCTCGACCTGTCGCCGCAAGGCCCGCAAGTGCTGGCCCGCTCGCGCCTGTTTCTGGCGCGCGAGACCTGGAGCCCGCCGGTGCTCAGCCGCGGGCTGCTGTACGTCAATCAGAATTCCCGATCCGTGGCGCCGCGCACGGGGCCGCGGCTGCTCTGCTACGACCTGCGGCGTCCTTAGCGGTTCGCGGCGGTCTCTTGCGGCGCCTTGCCGCTCCGCGCAGCGGTCTTGTTATTCACTATCCACCGGCCCAAAAGCCCCTACGGGTTCGACCAGGCTCAGGTCCTCATCGAGAATCCGGCGGCTGCGCGCGGCGAGGTCGTCCAAAACCGGCGCGATCCGCTCGACGCGGCTGCCGGCGAGCGGCAAGCCCAAGCCCCGAGCGGCTTCCTGCCAATCTCTCGCTCCGCTGCCGTCTTGCATTGATTTCTCCACGTTACCATCGTTTACAATGCGGATGAATAGCAATGTCTGAAACTCTGGCGCGCCTCTTTAGGCAAACAGTCTCCTACGATTCGCCAAGCGCGATTCTGACCAAAGCGGACGGCAAATACGGCCCCATTTCGGCGCAAGAGCTGGAGCGGCGGGTCTGCCGCCTGCAATTCGCCTTGCTGGATATGGGACTCGAGCGCGGCTCCCGTTGCGCGCTGCTGGCGGAAAACCGCTGGGAATGGGCGGCGGCGGACTTCGCCATGATGACGGCCGGCATCGTCAGCGTGCCGATCTACCCGACGCTGACGGCCGAGCAGATAGAGTACCTGCTCGGGCACGCGGAGGCGCGCGTGGTCCTGCTCTCCAGCGCCGAGCAACTCGAAAAAGTCGCGGAGGCATGGCCGCGCCTTCCGTTTTTGGAGCGCGCGATCGTATTCGACCGCATCGACAGCGGCGACGAGCGCATCCATTGGCTCGGCGACCTGATCGGCGGCGAGCCGCTGAGCAGCGGGGACCGGGAACGGTTCGAGGCATCTATCGGCGCGGTCGAGCCGAGCGATCTGGCCAGCATCATCTATACGTCGGGCACGACGGGCGTGCCCAAGGGCGTCATGCTGTCGCACGGCAACTTCGCGACGAACGTTCGCGACGCCCCGATCGAAGTCGATCGGCAGGACGTGTGCCTTTCGTTCCTGCCTCTTTGCCACGTCGCCGAACGCATAGCCGACTACATTTATTTTCAACAGGGCGCGACCGTCGCCTACGCCGAATCGCTCGAAACCGTCCCGCTGAACATGCAGGAAGTCCGGCCGACCGTGGCCGTCGGAGTGCCGCGTTTCTTCGAGAAAGTCTATGCGCGGGTGATGGCCGCGATGGAGCAAGCATCGCCGTTGCGCCGCAAGTTGTTCGCCTGGGCGGTCTCCGTGGGGCGCGAAGCGGCTGCGGCCAAGCTTGCCGGCAAGCCTCTCGGCGGTTTCCTGCGCTGCAAGCACGCGCTCGCCGAAAAATTGGTGTTCCAAAAACTGCGCGGACGCCTGGGCGGCCGCATGCGGCTGTTCGTTTCCGGCGCCGCGCCGCTCGCCCGCCATCTGGCGGAGTTCTTTTATGCCGTCGGCCTGCCCATCTGCGAGGCGTACGGCCTCACCGAGACCTCTCCGGTGGTTTCGTGCAATACGCTTGAGCGCCTGAAGATCGGCACGGTCGGCCCGATAATCTCCAACGTCGAAGTCAAAATCGCCGAAGACGGCGAAATACTCGTCCGCGGCCCGAACGTCATGCAGGGCTACTACAAGATGGAAGAGCAGACCGCCGCGGTCATGAGCGGAGACTGGTTCCACACCGGCGACATCGGCGACATCGACGACGAGGGCTATCTGTCCATCACCGACCGCAAAAAGGATCTGTTGAAAACCTCGGGCGGAAAATATATCGCCCCGGCGCCCATTGAAAACCGGCTCAAGATCAGCGCCTTCATCGCCGCCGCGGTCGTCATCGCCGAGCGGCGCAACTTCCCCGGCGCGCTGATTGTTCCGGACTTCGAGAAGCTGCGCAGTTGGGCGCAAGCCGAGGGCATTGCCTTCGCCGACGACGCGGCGCTCGTCGCCGTCCCCAAGGCCCGGGAGCGCATCATGGAAGAAGTCGCCAAGCTCTGCGCCGACCTGCCGAGCTATGAGCAAATCAAGAAAATCGCCGTCCTCGACCGCGAATTTACAATTGGAGACGGTGAGATCACGCCGACGATGAAGGTGCGCCGGCGGGCCGTGGAATCCCGTTACAAAGAGCAGATCGAGTCCATCTATGCGTAACCGCGGGGGACGGCCCCCGCGTCGCAAGAGTTGGAGAGACCGCCCGATGATTTGCCTGCCGCGTTGCGCCGCCGTGCTTCTGCCGGCTGCGGTCGTCCTTGCCGCGCCGCTGTTTGCCGAGGACGCTTTCCCGTTGCGTGCGGTAGAGTTCGAAGGCAATCGGCATTTTTCAGCCGAAGCCCTGGCGAAAATTGTCCGACTGGAAATCGGCGCCCCGGTGCGCAAAAGCGACTTCAACGCCGCGTTGCGGCATCTGAGCGAAACGGGCGTGTTCGAGCGCCTGGAGTACAAATACGCGCCGCTCGAAGGCGGTTACCGCGTGACGTTCGTCGTCGAAGAAACGCCCGAGCTGTTTCCCGTGCGCTTCGACGGATTCGATGCGCCGGACGAGGAGATTCGACAAATGCTCGCCGCAAGGGTTCCCCTGTTCGGCGACCGCGTCCCGCCCACCGGCCCCATGGCCGCGGCGATCGGCAACGCCCTGCAAGGTTGGTGGAAACAGCGCGGCAACGATAGCAAGGTCGAGGGGCGCCTGGTTCCCGCCGGCAACGAGCGGTTCGCCATGCTCTTCGGTCCCCGGCGCGAAACGAGCCGCATCGCTTTCGTCCGTTTCAGCAACACGGGCAGTCTTTCCGCCCTTGAGTTGCAGCGCAAGTTCAATCAGGCCGCCATGGGCGAGGCGTACGGCGAAGCCCGGCTCAGGGAGTTGCTCCATCACAATGTGCGGCCGCTCTATGCCGAAGCCGGTTATATGAACGTGAAATTCTGCCCCTGTGAAACCGCGCCCGACCCGGATACGGAAGGCTTGCTCGTGCAGGTTCGCGTCGAGCAGGGGGAAATCTACACGGTCGGCGAAGTAGCTTGGCCGCAGCCGATGCCGGTCGATCCTCGAAACCTGAGCAAGGTCAACCGCATCGTCTCCGGCGGCACGGTCAACATGACCGGCGCTTACGAGACGATGGCGGCCATCGCCGAGAGCATGAAGCGCCAGGGTTTCATGCAGGCCGAGGCAACGTTCGAGACCGCTATCGACCACGAAGCGAAGCTGGTCCACTTCGACGTGGCGATCGCTCCCGGCGCGCAATATACGTTTTCGCGGCTTATCGTACGCGGCCTCGACATCCTCTCCGAGCCGACTGTGCGCAAGCGCTGGGGAATGCAGGCCGGCGCGCCTTTCGACATCCGCTACCCGGCGTATTTTCTGGATCGCGTCAAGGCCGACGCCATGTTCGAAAACCTGAAGGGCGCGACTTGGCGCATGGATATCGACGAAAACCGGAAAACGGTCGACGTCGCGCTCGTCTTCAGCGGGAACGAGCGGCGCAAGGGGCCGGCGCCGATCGTCGAAAAGCCCGAGATCCCGTTTTAGGGCGCGGGCTTTAGCCCACCTCGACCCAGCGGCGGTCTTTCGACGCCTGCGCGGCGGCGTCCAGTATCTGCTGGTTTCTGACGCCGTCCACGAAGTCGGGGTGCGTCCCGCGCCCCTCCGCCAGCGCCGTCAGCATGTCGTAGATGCTGTGGGTAAAGCTGTGCTCGTAGCCCAGAAGGTGCCCGTCGAACCACCAGTTGTCGGCGTAGGGGTGCTTGCCCAGCGAGCAGGCGATGATCTCGCGGAAACCCTGCGCGTCGTCCCGGTCGTCGACGGAATAGTATTTGAGGTTGTTCAGATTCTCGAGGTCGAAAATGAGCGACCCCTTGCTGCCGTTGATCTCGAACGTATTGTGATTCTTGCGCCCCGCGCCGAACCGCGACGCTTCGAGCGTCCCGATCGCGCCGTTCTCGAAGCGCAGGCACATGGCTACCGCGTCGTCGACCGTCACAGGGACTTTTTCTTTCGATCCCGCCGCGGCCGGACGCTGCTCGATGAACGTTTCCGTCGTCGCCGCAAGCTCGCTGACCTCGCCGCACAGGTAGCGGGCCAAGTCGAGCGTGTGCGCCCCCAAATCGCCGAGCGCCCCGCTGCCGGACTGCTTGGCGTCGAAGCGCCAGACCAGCTCCAGATCGGGGGACAGCGCCCAATCCTGCAGGTAACGCCCGCGGAAGTGGTAGATCTTGCCGATCCGCCCGTCGTCGATCATGCGTTTGGCCAACGCGACCGCCGGCACGCGTCGGTAATTATGCATCAGGAAATGCTTTACGCCCGCCCGCTCCACGGCTGCGAGCATTCTTTTCGCCTCGGGCAGAGTGTTCGCCAGCGGCTTTTCGCAAACGACGTGCTTTCCCGCCTCGGCGGCGGCGACCGCCATTTCGCAGTGCATCGACCCCGGCGTGGCCACATCGACGATGTCGATGTCGTCGCGGGCGATTGCGGCGCGCCAATCGGTCGATGCTTCCGCCCATCCGAAAGCTTCGCGCGCCTGCTCGGTTTCTTGCGGGTTGCGCCCGCACAAAACCGCCTGCTCGACCTTGGGCGCGTCGGGGAAATACATGTTCACGTTGCGGTATGCCTGGCTGTGCGCCTTGCCCATGAACTTCGTGCCCAACAACGCGACGCGGAACGTCTTCTTCTTTCCCGATTTGCTCTCTTTCGGTTTCAAAACCGGAACCTCCTGCCGATGGTCTTTTTCTCGCTGACGATTTTCAGATGAACATTTCTTCGTCGGACGAGGGGATGCGGTCGATATCCCGTCGCTTGCCCTTGAGCAATTGCCGCAGCGCGGCGTTCAATCCCGCGCTGACGGCCCTGAGCTGGTCGGCCGGTGCGCGGATCGTCTGCTCTACGGCCGCGGTCGCGTTGTCCACGCGGTCCATCGTTTTGCGCACCGTCTCGTCCACGCGGGCAATGTTCCGCTGCGCGGTTTGCGAGAGATCCTGGGCGGTCTCGGCAAGTTCGCCGACCTTGGCCAGAACTTCGCTCGACTGCCGCTGCAACTCGGCCAGCGCCTCCTGCGACGATTTCGCCACCGGCTCCCACTGGTCCATGAAGCTCGCCGTCCGCTCCCGCAGTGCGTTGACCGACCGCCAGACGCCGATGGCGGCGACCATCGCGACCGTTAGCGCGACGGCGGACACCCCCGTGAAGACGGCCATGACGGTGAGCAAAAATTGCGTATCCATCGCTTACTCTGCGCTGCCGGGCGGCGCCGTCAGCTTGCCGCCGCGGTCTCGGTCTTGTCTTCGGGGTTTCCGCCGCCGGCCTCGCGGTACGCCTTGCGGCCGGCTTCGAACGCGGAGTGCAATTGCCCGCGCTGAGCATCGACCGCGCCGCGGCCCTGCTCAACGACTTCGCCGGCGCGCTCGCGCAACTCGCCGCTTCTGCGGCGGACATACTCGCGGCCGTCGTCGGCCCGCCGGAGCAAGTCCTCGCGCGTCTCCTCGCCCGATTGGGGCGCTAACAGAATGCCCAGCGCGGCGCCGACGCCGACGCCCATGATGAAATACGGGAGGCTATTGTCCGCCATAGTTTCCTTTCCAGCGTTCCGCTGTTATATGTAGCATACCCGACGGTCTCGGCGGCGCGCCGGCGTTTACCATTCCGTCGAGCGGTAGTGCGCCGGGGGCAGGCGGATCTCCATGCAGCCCTTGCCGGTGGGCAGCAGCTTGCCGGGGTTCAGCCGGCCGTCCGGGTTGAAGATGCGCATCAGGCGCTCCATCGTTTCCAGGCTGTCGTCGGTAAACAGCAGCGGCATCAACTCGTTCTTCTCCATGCCGACGCCGTGCTCGCCGGTGATGGCGCCCCCGGCTTGCACGCAGTACTTCAGAATTTCCTCGCCCGCCTTCTTCGTCCGCGCGGTTTGCTCCGGGTCGTCCGGGTCGAACAGGATGATCGGATGCATGTTGCCGTCGCCGGCGTGAAAGATGTTGCTGATTTGCAGATCGTATTTTTCTGAAACCTTGTAGATGTGCTGCAGGGTGTCGGCGATGCGCGTGCGCGGCACGACGCCGTCCTGAACGTAGTAGGTCGGACTGACCCGCCCGACCGCGCCGAAGGCGTTCTTGCGCCCCTTCCACAGCAGCGCGCGCTCTTCTTCCGACTGCGCGGCGCGGACTTCCCGCGCGCGGTTCGCCAAGCAGACTTCGTTCACGAGCGCAAGCTGCTCCTCGACGGTTTCGCGCAAGCCTTCCAGTTCGATCAGCAATACGGCGCCGGCGTCGAGCGGATAGCCGGCGTGCGTCGCTTCCTCGACCATGCGCAGCATGACGCCGTCCAGCATTTCGACCGCGGCGGGGGTGACGGCGCGCGCGGTCAGGTCGCCTACGGTCGCCGCCGCGTCCTCGGGCCGCTCGTAGATCGCCAGCAGTGTCTTGACCGCTTCGGGCGAGCGCATCAGCCGCACGATGACCTGAGTGACGAGGGCCATCGTCCCCTCCGAGCCGGTAAGCAGGCCGACCAGATCGTAGCCGGGCCGGTCGAATTCCTTGCCGCCCACGCGGATGACGCTGCCGTCGGGCAGCACCGCCTCGATGCCGAGCACGTGGTTGGTCGTCACGCCATAGATCAGCGTATGCGGCCCGCCCGCGTTCTCGGCTACGTTGCCGCCGATCGTGCAGGCTTTCTGCGACGAGGGGTCCGGCGCGTAATAGTAGCCGTTGCCCTGCACGGCGCGCGTGATGTCGAGATTGACGACTCCCGGCTGGACGACCGCGCACTCGTTTTCGTAATCGATCTCCAGGATTTTATTCATCCGCGAGAAGGCGATCATCAGCCCGCCCGCCCGCGGGATGACGCCGCCGCTCAGGCCCGTTCCGGCGCCGCGGCCGACAAGCGGCAGATCGTATGCCCGGGCGGTCTTGACGGCGGCAACCACCTCAGAGGTGGTGCGGGGAAAGACGACGCACTCGGGCTTGCTCTTTTCGATGCTGCCGTCGTACTCGTAAAGCGTCAGATCTTGCGCGCGGGCGAGCACCGCCCGGGGGCCGAGGGCGCGCTCCAGATCTTGCAGGGCAGCCTGGGGAAGCACCCTCTAATGGTACAGAATCTGCGGATTCATTCGGACGGCTGCCGAATCGCAAGCGAAGCGTCTTGCGGGCCGGGCATCGACTGCCGGGAGCCGTCCGGCCAGCGCACCTCCACCGACTCGCAGCAGTCCCGCCGACCGAGGCCGAAATGGAGATCGCCCGCGCTCGAGGAGAGATAGCTGCCGCCGGAGCCGCGAAACGCCGTCAGCCGGACCTGCTCTGCAATGCGCAGCGTCACCGCGGCGCCGATTGCGTCGCGGTTGCTTTTGCCGCCCTCAAGCCGGATGCGCAGGCGCTTCCCCGCCTCGCGGGTCGTGTTTCGCAGGACGAGCGCCGGCCCGTCGTTCACGTTGACCGCGACGTCGATGCGGCCGTCGTTGTCGAGGTCGCCGAACGCGGCGCCGCGGGCCGCATACCGCCGCGCGAAAACTTCGCCGCCGCGGCGCGAAGCGTCGAAGAAGCGCCCGAACAGGTTCCGCGCGAGCAGCAGCGGCTCGCGGTGCGCCAACGCCGGATCGCTGAAGGCGATATCGTCCATCACGTGCCCCTGAGCAACGAACAGGTCGCGCCAACCGTCGTTGTCGAAGTCGGCGAGGCCCATGCCCCAACCCGAGCGCAGCTCCGCGAGCGCGGCCAGCCCCGTGCGCTCCGACGCCGTTTCGAACGCGCCGCCGACGTTGCGGTAGAGCCAGTATCCTTGGCGGCCGAGCGCGTTGACCACGATGTCGGCGCGGCCGTCGCCGTCGTAGTCGCTCCAAGCGACCCCCATTCCGGCATAATCGCGGCCCTCGGCGTCGTAGGCTATGCCCGCTTCGACGGCAACGTCGGCGAACCGCCCGCCGCCGGCGTTGCGAAAAAGCTGCTGCGGATAGGAATCGTTGGCGACGAACACGTCGAGCCGGCCGTCCTCGTCGTAGTCGCCCACGGCAACGCCGAGACCCTTGCCCGGAAACGCCGCAATGCCGCTCCGCGCGGAAACGTCTGTGAACCGCCCGCCGCCGGCGTTGCGGTAAAGCGTATGGGCCGCCGCGCCGAACAGTCGCGGATGGCAATACGAGCGGCGGGCCGGCAGGGCGTCGCCGCACGGGCGGTTGCGCGCGAAGCTCCAGTCGAGATAGCTTGCCACGAAGAGGTCGAGCCGGCCGTCACCGTCGTAATCGAAAAACGCCGCCCCGCTCGACCATCCTTCGCCGCCGATGCCCGCCTCGCGGCTGACATCGCGGAAGCGGCCGCCCTCGTTGCGCAGCAGCGTGTCCGGGCCGAAGTTGCTGACGAAAATATCCGTGTCGCCGTCGTTGTCGTAGTCCGCGGCGGCAACGCCCATGCCGTAGCCGCTCCCCTTGACGCCGGCCTTTTGCGTGACGTCCTCGAAACGCAGGCCGCCGAGGTTGCGGTAGAGGCGGTTCCAGTAGCGGGGGGCGCTCTTGGCGCCGCCGCCGAGCCGCGCGGGATTCGAGAGGTCCGCCCCGTTCACGAAATAGATGTCGAGCAATCCGTCGCCGTCGTAGTCCAGCAGCGCGGCGCCGGCGCCCATCGTCTCGACAAGGTATTTGGCGGGGGTCCTGGATGCGGCGTGGCGGAAACGGACTCCGGCCTCATCCGCGATTTCCTCGAAGCTCTGCGCCGCCGGAGACGCGGAAAGCGCGGCGGCGAACGCCGCGGCGGCCGCCTGGAAGCGAATAGGCATCGGCAAGAAAAACCGCGCACAGGACGAACGGGACATCGCGCCGCAACTGCGCGCTGGTAGGCCCGAGCGGACTCGAACCGCTGACCTCTACCGTGTCAAGGTAGCGCTCTAACCAAAACTGAGCTACGGGCCTACGGAGCGGGCGCGCTTGCTCTCGGGCAGAGAACGCCGCCTCCAGACGATGGTAGCATAGAGCCGCTTCGCCGCCGGCGAAATCGCCGCTCTGTAGCGGCGCGGCGCATCCCCGCTCGCTCAGGCGTACAGCCAACCGGGATAGCGCTGTTTCACGGGCCCGGTCTTCCTGCCGACGGCGTGGATGCAGGCATCGCGCAGATGCGGCGAGAAGCCTTCCCGCTGCAAGAGCTCGCGAACGGCGCCGTGATCCTCGGATGTCTCGAAGCCGTAGGCGCCGGTTTCCAGCCGCTCGACCGCGAACCCCGCCGCCGCGAACAGCTTGCCCACTTCTCCGGGCGTGTATTCGCGGGCGTGCGGCGGCTCCGCCTCGTTGCCGCCCTTGCGGGCCGTGTATTGAGAGCAGACTCCCGGATGGCGGCCGCGCAGGATCGCCGCGACGGAGCGCAGGGCGCAGATGTTCGGCGTGCTCAGGACCAAGCGCCCGCCCGGACGCAGGATGCGGTTGATCTCCGCCGCCATGCGCATGGGGTCTTCCGCGAGATGCTCCAGGAGTTCGCAGCAAACGACCGCGGCGAAGCGGCCGTCGGCATAGGGGTAGCGGTCGCGCTCGGCGTTGAAGAGATCGACCGAGCAGGAGAACGACTCGCCCGCTGTCGAGCGCGCTGTCGGTTTCCCCGCCTTTTGGAGTGATTTCGAGGGTGCGCGCCAAGCGCTCGATGTGCGTCTTCGCGTATGCGAGGCCGTCCGGAGACTCCGCGCAGAAGCTGAGAATGTATGCGGCAAGCGCGGAAGTCGGAGTTTCCGCCAACCGAACTCGGCGGCGGAAGCTTCCGAGAAGCCGCTGCAAGCTTGCCATGACGCCGAATCTCAAGATTGGCAGGGAAGCGGACGGTCGGGCAACCGGCGGGCGGCTACAGGTTGCCGATAATCCTCTCGCCCATCGCGGCGGTTGAAAGCTCGCCGCCGATGTCCCGTGTGCGATTGCCCGCATCCTGCAAAGTTTTCTCCACGGCGGCGCGGACGGCATGGCCTTCCGCCTCGCGCCCCAGCCAGTCGAGCATCATCGCCGCGGAAAGAATCGCCGCAGTCGGATTGGCGACGCCTTGCCCGGCGATGTCCGGCGCCGAGCCGTGAGCCGGCTGAAACACCGCATGATTTTCGCCGATGTCGGCCGAAGGCGCCATGCCCATCCCGCCGACGATGCCCGCCGCCAGGTCGGACAGAATGTCGCCGAACATATTCTCCGTAACGATCACGTCGAACGCCTGCGGGCGCTGCACCAGGTACAACGCCGCGGCGTCGACATAGACGCGCTCCGCCTCGACATCCGGATATTCGGCCGCAACTTCGTCGAAGGCCGCCCGAAAATAGGCCATCGCCGGCAGCACGTTCGCCTTGTCCACGAGGGTCACTTTTTTGCGCCGACGCCGCGCCTCTGCGAACGCCGCATGGGCGATCCGCCGCGCGCCCTTGCGCGAGATGCGCATGGCGTTTTCAACCCATTCCGCCTGCGGGTCATGGCCGGCGTTGCGGTCATGGAAAAGCCCTTCGGTGTTCTCGCGGACGATCAGTAGATCGATATCCCCCGCGCCGTATCCTTTCAACGGCGTCAGCGCTCGGTGATAGAGCCGAATCGGGCGCAGCCCGTTGTAGAGATCGAGCCTTTCCCGCAAATCGAGTTGGGGCGACATCTCGGCGCCGTCCGCGCGGCGCACGTCCGGCAGCCCCATCGCTCCCAGCAGGACGGCGTCGTACGCTTGCAGCGCGGCGAACGTTTCCGCCGGCAGCGGGTCGCCGGATATCAGGTACTCGCCTGCGCCTGCCGAGAATTCGTCGAAGGCGAACGACAAATCGTCGGACTGCGCTTCGAGCGCCTGCAGCGCCTTGACCGCCTCGGCGGTCACCTCCCGTCCGATGCCGTCCCCCGGCAACAGCGCGATCCGCAATTGGCTCACGATTGCGCCCAACCCGCTTGTCGTTCGGCCCCGGTTGCGGCCAACAGCGCGGGCAGGTCGCGGACCGAGTCGAGCGCCGCATCGGGCTTGACCTCTCCCTCCAAGTCCCGCGGCCTGAACTTTCCCGTGCGCACAAGCGCCGCCTGCAGCCCCGCGGCTTGCGCCCCGGCGACGTCGGCCCGGATGTCGTCCCCCACCATCAGCAACTCGTGCAAGCCGAGGCCGAGCATGGCCGCCGCCGCGGCGAAAAATTCCGGCGACGGCTTGCCGAGCACCGTTGCCGTCTTGCCCGCGGCGCGCTCGAGCGCCGCGGCGAACGGGGCGACATCGAGCGCAACGCCGTCGGGCGCGCGCCAATAGCGCGTCATGCCCAAGGCGATCAAGCGGGCGTCGGCGTCGTTGTGGAGCAGCCGAAAGGCGCGGTTGAGCGTTTGGAAATCCCAAGCGGGGCCGAGATCGCCGACGACCACGAACCGCGCGCCGCTCTGCGCATCGGCGGCAACCTCAGGCAGTCCCGCGAAATCGGCTTTCGTGCTTTCGGGAACGAAAAGCGCCGCGGGACCCGGCCCGTTCCGCCGCATCCAGTCGGCGGCGGCGACGGGCGGCGTCAGAATGCGCTCCGTTTCCGCGGCGATGCCGAAAGCCGCCAACTTGGCGGCAACCGCCGCCCGCGGCCGCGAAGTGGTGTTGGTCACGAACAAGGAAGCGTAACCCATTTCGCGAACCGCGTTCACCGCAGCGGCCGCGCCGGCGATCGGCTGCCCGCCGTTGTAGAGAACCCCGTCCAGGTCGAAGAGCACGCCGCGCAGCACAATTCCAAGATAGTGGATAGCAAAACCGCCGCGCGCGGCTGGGTTAAACTGACGGTTTCTCCGGAGGTTTTCTCAAAACATGCCGCATCCACTCAAACACGCCAGCGCCGCGATCACCGACGGACGCGACCGGGCGCCCGCGCGCTCGATGCTGAAGGCCATCGGCTTCACCGACGAAGACCTCGCCAAGCCGATCGTCGGCATCGCCAACACCTGGATCGAGACGATGCCCTGCAACTACAACTTGCGCGACTTGGCCGTGAAGGTGAAAGAAGGCGTGCGCGCGGCCGGCGGCACGCCCATGGAGTTCAACACGATCGCCATCAGCGACGGCGTGACCATGGGCACCGAAGGCATGAAGGGTTCGCTGGTCAGCCGCGAGCTCATTGCCGATTCGATCGAGCTTACCGCCCGCAGCTACATGTTCGACGCCGTGGTCGCGCTCGTCGCCTGCGACAAGACGATCCCCGGCGGCGCAATGGGCCTGGCGCGGGTCAACGTCCCCTCGGTCTTGCTCTACGGCGGTTCGATTCTGCCCGGCCGGGTGAACGGCGTCGACGTCACGATTCAGGACGTGTTCGAAGCGGTCGGGGCGCATGCGGCCGGCAAGATCAGCGACGCCGAGTTGCTCGACATCGAAGACCACGCCTGCCCCGGCGCGGGCGCCTGCGGCGGCCAATACACCGCCAACACGATGGCGACCGTGATGGAAATCATCGGCATCTCGCCGATGGGCTCGGCAAGCATTCCGGCCGTCGACCCGCGCAAGAACGATGTCGGCTACCGCGCCGGCTTCGTGGTCATGGAAGCGCTCAAGGCCAACCGCCGGCCGCGCGACTTCATGACCCGCAAGGCGTTCGAGAACGCCATCGCCGGCGTAGCCGTCACCGGCGGATCGACCAATGCGGTGCTGCACCTGTTGGCCATGGCCAAAGACTGCGGGGTCGAGTTGTCGATCGACGACTTCAACGCCGTCAACGAGCGCACGCCGCTGCTCGTCGATCTCAAGCCGGGCGGACAGTACGTCGCCGCCGACGTGGACAAGGCGGGCGGCATTCAGCTTATCGCCCAACGGCTGGTCGCCGGGGGCTACGCCGACGGCTCGCAAATGACCGTCACGGGCAAGACGCTCGCGGAGGCTTCGGCGGACGCCGTGGAAGGCGAAAAGAAAGGCGTCATCCACGCGCTCGACGATCCGCTCAAGGAAACCGGCGGCCTGGTCATTCTCAAGGGCAACCTCGCTCCCCAAGGCGGCGTCGTCAAAGTCGCCGGCGCGGGCGGAAAACATCTCGCGCACCGCGGGCCGGCAAAGGTCTTCGAATGCGAGGAAGAAGCGATGCATGCGGTCACCGGCGGGCGGATCGAAGACGGCGACGTGGTCGTCATCCGCTACGAAGGTCCGGCGGGCGGGCCCGGCATGAGAGAGATGCTCGGCGTGACCGCCGCCATTGTCGGCGCGGGGTTGGGAGAATCGGTCGCGCTGCTCACGGACGGGCGTTTCAGCGGCGCGACCCGCGGACTGATGGTCGGCCACGTCGCGCCCGAAGCGGCGCGCGGAGGCCCGCTCGCGGCGGTCGAAAACGGCGACATCGTGGCCATCGACTGCGGCCGGCGCAAGCTCGAAATCGAACTCGACGAGGCAACTCTGCAAGCCCGCTTGGCGGCGGTCAAGCCGCGCGCGCCGCGCTATAAGACGGGCGTCTTCGCCAAATACGCGCGGCTCGTGTCTTCGGCGTCAGAAGGCGCCGTGACCGGATAGCGGATCGCCGGACCAGCGCGCCAACAATTCGGCGATTTTCGCTGGATCGTCGGGCGCGGTCACGGGCGCGTTGCCGAAGGCGGACGCAATCTTGCCCCCGGAAGGCGTTTCCAGCCGTCCGGTGTGATAGCGGTAAACGTAATCGGGGTCTTTGAGCAGATGGCCGGTCAGGATCGCCACGATGTCCGCGGCGGGGTCGATCGTGCCGCCGGCGACCAGTTTCCTGATTCCGGCCAGCGAGGCGGCCGAGGCGGGCTCGCAGCCGATGCCGCAGCGTCCGATCACGGCCTTGGCATCGGCGATCTGCTGTTCCGTGACCGCTTCCGCGACTCCGGCGGTTGCCGCGATTTCGCCTGCGGCCTTGGGCCATGAGACCGGGTCGCCGATGCGAATGGCGGTCGCCAGGGTTTCCGGTTCGCGTATCGGCTCGTACCCGCCCCCGCCGTGAAAGTAGCGGTAGAAGGGCGCCGCGCCCTCGGCCTGGACGACCGCCACCCGCGGCAGGCGGTCGATCAGGCCGATTTGCCTGAGCTCGCGCAGCCCCTTGCCCAGCGCCGAAACGTTGCCCAGGTTTCCGCCCGGCAAAACAATCCAGTCGGGCGCCTGCCAATTGCGCTGATCGAGCAACTCGATGACGATCGACTTCTGGCCTTCGATGCGGAAGGGATTCAGCGAATTGAGCAGGTAAATCCCGCATTCTTCGGCAAGCTCGCGGACCAGCGCCAATATGCGGTCGAAATTCGCCTCGACCTGGATCGTCAGCGCGCCGTACTCCAGGGCCTGCGCCAGCTTGCCGTAGGCGATGTTGCCGCGCGGGATGAAAACGATCGGTTGGAGTCCGGCGGCCGCGGCGTAGGCCGCCATCGAGGCGGACGTGTTGCCGGTAGAGACGCAGGCGACGCGCTTCATGCCCAGCTTGACCGCCTGGGTTGCGCCGGCGGTCATGCCGTTGTCCTTGAACGACGCGGTCGGATTGTAGCCCTGGTGCTTGAACTGGATGCGGTCGATTCCGGCGTATGCGGCGGCCCCGGGAGCATCGAAGAGCGGCGTGTTGCCTTCGGGCAGGGTCACGATTTGCGCCGGGTCTTCGACAAACGGCAGCATTTCGCGGAACCGCCATACCCCGCTGACGTCGATCTTGGCGCGGCTCGCGCGGCGCTTGTCCCAAAGAGCTTTCAGCGCCCCGGGATCCGCCCGGGAATAATCGTTGGCGACCTCTAACAGCGCGCCGCAGCGGGGGCAAGTGTAGAGAACCGCGTCGATTGCGCAGCGCTTGCGGCAGTCGGGGTTGAAACAGACCAGATCGGCGGCGGGCATCGCAGGGAAATTTCATCGTATCAGCGGCGGCCGCTCGTTCCGCGAGCGCGGTTGCGGGCGTGTTGCCTTCGGGCGGCGTTCCGCGCGACAATTGCAGGCAATGCCCTCCCCGAATCTTCCGGCCGCCGTCTTGCTGCTCGTTTCCTGCGCCTCTCCGGCGTTTGCGTCTCCGAACGTGCTGCTGATCCTGGCCGACGACATGAGTTGGGTCGGAACGTCCGTGCAGATGGCCCCCGACCTGCGCGGCTCGCGGTCGGACTACCACCGGACGCCCAACCTGGAGCGGCTCGCGCGCGAAGGGATGCGCTTCAGCGACGCCTATGCGCCGCATCCGAACTGCTCGCCCACGCGGCTGGCGATCCAGACCGGCAAGTCTCCGGCGCAGTTGAAGATGACCGACATCATCAACCGCGGCAGCGGCCGCTATTACGACGGCTTGCCGATGATTCCGCCCCAACACATCGACCATATTCCGCACGCGGAAGTGACCCTCGCGGAATTCGTCAAGCAGCATCGGCCGGGGTACGCGACGGGGCATTTCGGCAAGTGGCATTTGGCCGGCGGCGGCCCCGGTCGGCACGGGTACGACGAGCACAGCGGCGCGACGAGCAATCGCGAGGGTCGGTCGGCGGCGCCCGACCCCAAGCGGACGGTCAGCGTCACTACGCGCGCCATCGACTTTCTAAACCACCGCAAGCAGGCGGGCGAGCCGTTCTTCTTGCAGGTTTCCTATTACGCGGTGCATCTGGGCATATTCGCGTTCGACAAGACGGTGCGCGAGTTTGCGGGCAAGCCGAAAGGCGAACGGCACAACCACGCGGCTCATGCGGCGATGACGCACGAGACCGACGCGGCGGTCGGCAGATTGCTCGCAGCGCTCGACGATCTCGGTCTGGCGGACAACACGTATGTCATCTTCACTTCCGACAACGGCTCGTATCACCACTCCGGGGACACGCGGGTGATGACCAACGCCCCGCTGCGCGGGCAGAAGGCGTCGCTTTGGGAGGGCGGCATTCGCGTGCCTCTGTTCGTGCGCGGTCCGGGCGTGCAGGCGGGCGTGGTGAGTCGGGTTCCCGTTACCGGCATGGATTTCTATCCGACGATTGCCGAGTTGCTCGGCGCGCAAGCGGAGTTGCCGCCGCGCATCGAGGGGGGAAGTCTGACGGGGTTGCTGAAAAACGGCGGCGAGGGAGCCGTGAGCCGCCGGCGCGGCGAGTTGGTCTGGCATTTCCCGCACTATCAAACCGATAAGGGCAGCAAGCCGGCGTCGGCGATCCGTGCGGGGAATTGGAAACTGATCAAGTTGTACGAATCGCAAGAGGTCAAGCTGTTCGATCTGTCGCAGGATATCGGCGAGACGCAGGACGTCGGCAATGAAAATCCCGAAGTGGCGCGGCGCCTGGAGAAGCGGCTGCAGGCGTATCTCGAAGAAATCGATGCGCCGATGGCGGTAATGCGCTAGCGGCCGGCCCTTCCTCAGCGGTCCTTCTCGCCGAAGGTGCGCAGAAAAACGTCGGCGTAGGCGCGGCCGGCCCGGAGCATGCCCTCGGTATTGGCGTGAATGTTTCCGGGGTGGGTCGGCAGGTCGCGCAAGATGACGAAGTTCGAATCGGGGATGTAGCGGGGCGCGTCGGTTTGCGCTTTCATGACCGTGAGAGCGCCCGGGCGGGGCTTGTCGCTTGCGAACGTGAAGTTCCTTGAATCGAGGCCGTCAAGGGAGTCGGGTATGTTGCCTTGGCGGTAGGTTCCGACCAGGACCGGCAGGCGGGGGGCGCCGAGGTCGCGGCGGACGGCGGCGACGAGGGTTTTGAGATTTTCGGCATAACGCTCGGCGGTCTCCATGGCGATCATGTCCTTGCCGCCCTGCAGCCAGAGGAATCCGCGCAACTCGACGTTGCCCGTTTTTTTCGCGGCGAGCGCTTTGGCGATCAACTCCTTGTAGAGAGGGCCTTTGCGCGCGTCGTTCGTCAGCGCGGCGTCGGCCTCGTTCCATTCGGGAGCCCAGGCCATGATGCCCGTGCCGCCGACGGCTTGCTTGACGATGCCGATCCGCTTGTCGGGCCGGGCTGCGGCGAGAGCGTGGGCGAAACCGATCTCGGGACCGAAGGTGTGCTCGGCGATGTTCCAGCCCTCGCGCTGTCTTGTGGACGGGCTTTGGAAGGGCTTGAGGTTCCGCCACTCGCCGCCCTCGAACATGACCAGGCGGTTGTCGTGTCCGAAACGGGCTACGCTGTCGAGCTCGAGGCTGTTGCCCCAGCCGACCATGTTCGACTGCCCGGAAAGGATGAACAGTTGCGTCGGGCCTGCGGCGACCCGTTGGCCGTAAACTTCGATCCAGTCGAGGCGCGAGCAGGCGGCGCTGCGCCCGCCGGGCATCAGGTCGGTAAAGCCGACCGCGTACACGCGGCTCAAATCGACGTTTTCGGCCCAGCGGGCTTCCGTGACGGTCTCGATGTCGAGCCGGCGCCAGCGCATTCCCGCAAGGGCGAACTCGTGAACGCGCCAATCGCTTGCGGCGGGGTCGCTTTCCTCGCTGACCAGCCACGAGCCGTCGGCCAGGCCGACAACCAGGCGGAGGGCGCGGAAACCCGCCTGCTTGCTGCGCCAGCGTACGGTCGCGGCGGCGGAAAGGTCCATCGGTGCGCCGGACTTGAGCGACAACGTAACCGCCCAGGTCCCCTGAGCGAGTCCGGACCAGACGTAGTGCGCGTCCCACTCTCGGGCGTCGTGGAAGCTCTTCTTGACGAGTCCGGCGCCCGGGCCGTGGACCGCCAGGGAGAGTTCGGGGTTGGCCACGTCGCGCTGCGTGAGGGGCAGCGCCGGCGGCGTTGCCGTCCAGTCCTCGCGAAAGATCAACGGCGCTTGGCCGATGTCGCCGGCCGGCGCGGCCGAGGCGATCAAGAGGAGGCCCGCGAGACGGCGTTTCATGCTGAACAGCATAGCGAAGACCGGCCGCGCCGCCTCGAGAACCCCAATTCCGGGTGCGTTACAATCGTGCCGACATGAGTAAACATGCGTTCCCGCTGCTGTTGCTCGTCTGCTCGGCGATCGCGGTCGTTTACGCGAACCGTCCGGCCGACAAGGCGGGCGCGGCGTTCGACCCTTCTTCGATGCGCATCGACTACCGGCCCGGCGGGTACATGCCGCCCGGATTTCCGACTCAGGGCGCGGTGAAGCTGCTGTCGTCTCCGGTGGTCGAGGCGGGCAAGCGCCGGCGCGTGCGCATCGAATACACGGTCGGCCCCGCCGGGGCGGCGCAGGGCGAAGCGCTCGAAATCTGGAAACACTTCACCAGCGACGTCGAGGAGTTTCAGATCGACGACCCCGACGGTCCTGCTTATTTCGATCTTGAAACCACCGCTCCGGGCGTCGAGTTCGCCAAGCGCATCTACACCAATTACGTGCAGCGCAACAGGATAAACGTTTTCCCCTACCGCAAGACCGTGGGCGCCGTGCTGGCCGCGGGCTCGCTGCGCGAAGGCGACAAGGTCTATTTCGATCTCGGCGGGCGGCGGGGAGTGCGCATGCAGCACTACGCGGAGAATCTGTTCAATTTCCGCGTGCTCATCGTCGGCGCCGACGAGCGGCCGCGCGATTACGGCGGCGATGCGTTCCTGAAGGTCACTGGCGGGCCGGCCGCGATGCTGCGAGTCTATGCGCCGGCTTTCGTGGGCGTCCGCGAGCCGTTCGCAGTCGAGGTCATTCCGTCGGATGAATGGCAATCGCTCGCCGGCGACTACCAGGGCCACGATCTCGAGTTCGTCGACCCCGAGCTGGGGACGAGCGCGTTCGAGTACGATCCGGCCCTGCTGCACTACGTTGCCCGCAATGTGGTGGCCAACGACGAGGGCGTCTATCGCTTGCAGGTGCGCGCCAGGGACGGCGCGCTGCGCGGGGTCAGCAACCCGATCCGCGTCGAGGAACACCCGAAACGCAGGGTTTATTACGGCGATCTTCACCAACACACTTATCTGCACGACGGGCGCGGGGTTTACGAAGAGCTTTATCTTCATGCCAGACGCAACGGCCTGCTCGATTTCGGCGCGCTGACGCCGCACCACATGCCCTTGAGCGTTACGGGACCGAGTTACCACTTCGACAAGTTCCAGGACCCGCGCGACAACTGGCCGGACATGATGCGCGCCAACAAGCTGCTCAACGGCTGGAAGGACTTCGTCACCATCCTGGCCTACGAGTACAGCGTCGGGACGGCAGCCGGCGGGCACCACAACGTTTTCTATAAAGGGGACGAGGCCAGGACGACGATGCAGATCGAGCCCAACCGCAACCGGGCGGACGTCGGCGAGATGATGGACATCCTCGAGCGCGCGCGCACCCCGGCGATGGTCATCCCGCACGTGGGCGGCGGCCCGCCGAACTGGCGGCACAAGACGAATCCGCGCATCGAGCGCGGTTTCGAGATTGCCTCCGTTCACGGGGTATTCGAAGAGTCCTGGCAGAAACATCTGGAAGCCGGGCTGCGGCTGAGCGCAACCGCGTCGAGCGACAACCATACGGTCGGTTTCGGCAACTCGTATCCGGGGTTGATCTACACCATGACCAATGCGCTCACCGGTGTTTACGCCTATGGGCGGTCCCGCGGCGATATCTGGGACGGCCTCCAGGAACGGATGACTTTCGGCGTAACGGGCAACCAGCGCATCTTGCTGGACTTCCGGGTCAACGGCGAGCCGATGGGGGGCGAGTTGCCGAGCAGCCATTTCGAGACGGCCCGGCTCCACGCCCATGTTTCGGGCACGGAGCCGCTGACCCGTGTCGAGTTGCTGAAGAACTCGAAGGTTATCCACGCGGTCTATCCGTCGCGGAACCGCGGTTCGCTGGCGCGCATCCAGTGGGGCGACAACATTTACCAGCGGCGGGCCAATATCGGCTTGAGCGACGGCAAGCTTTCCGCCGGCTCGGGGACGCTGCGGCTGCGGCGCAGTCTGCACCGCGATCAGCAGTTCGAGTCGATGCGGCAGAACGGCCGCAGCGTTACCTGGCGCACGGCGGCGACGTCGAACGACCGCGACGGCATGCTGGTCGATATTTCCGGCGCCTCGGGGGCGTTGCATTTCGAGTTGGAAGATCCGCATCTGGGGACGATCGCGGCCGACATTCCCCTCGATGCGCTCAAGCGGGACGGCTATTACCGCCAAGCGCTCACGGGAACCAAGCCCTTCGAGCACCGCTATCTGCAGGCGATGGGAATCGCCGTCGCCTTCGTGCTGGAGTGCGAGCTGGTGAACGCCGAGGGACCGCTGGATATCGACTTGGATTACGAAGACCGCGAGGCTCCCCAGCCGGGGGATTACTACTATCTGCGCATGGAGCAACTCGACACGAACAAGGGTTGGGCCAGCCCGGTCTGGGTGAATTAGACCGCCGCGGCGGCGGGCAAGAAGCTCAGATGCCCAGGCCGTGGGCGAGGCGGTCGAGGTGCCAGTTCGTATCGCCGAAGGCGTACTCGCAAGACTTCGCCCGCTTGAGGTAGAGGTGCAGGTCCTGCTCCCAGGTGAAGCCGATGCCGCCGTGAAGCTGGATGGCTTTTTTGGCTGCTTCGACGTAGGCCGCGTTGGCCGCTGCCTTGGCCATCGACGCGGCGCGGCCCAGATTCTCCGGCTGCTCATCGGCCGCCGCGGCGGCGTAATAGACCGCAGTGCGCGCTTTTTCCAGGTCGATCAACATATCGGCGGCCTTGTGCTGGACCGCCTGGAACGTGGCGACAGAGCGCCCGAACTGCTTGCGCTGCTTGATATAGGCCACGGTCTGATCGAGCAGGTCCGCGGCCCCGCCGACCATTTCCGCGGCGAGCGCGATGGTCGCCTGGTCGATTACGGCTTGGAGATCGCCGACCGTTCCCTCGCCGACTTTTTCCGCGCCGTCCGCTCGACATGCGATCTCGAAAAGAGGCCGCGTGACGTCCATTGATCCGAGATTGGCGACCGCGGCGTCTTCGGCGGCCGTCAACTCGACCGTGTTGCCGCCGGTGCGGTTGGCGCAGAGAATCAAATCGGCGCCCGCGGCGTCGGGAACGTAACGTTTGGTTACGACGCCGCCCGCGGGTGGATCGAGCAGCATGAGCGTCCAGCCGGAACCCGGTTGATAGATGCCCAAGGTCGCGCGAATCTCTCCCTCGGCGATCTTCGGCAAGTAGGCTTGCTTCGCTGCGGCGCTGCCGAGGCGTTGCAGCGCCAAGGCGGCCAGCACGCCGCTGGAGAGCAGGCCGCCCGGAGTGAGCCGCCGCCCGGCCTCCTCCATCAGCACCGCAAGGTCGAAGTTGTCCAAGCCGAGACCCTCGTACTCTTCGCCGACCAACAGCCCCGGCCAGCCGAGCTCGACGATTTTCGACCAGAAAGCATCCGCCGCGGCGGCGCCGTCCCCGGCGTCGAGCATGCGGCGCAACTCGGCCGTCGGCCATTCCCGGTTCAGAAAGTCGCGCGCGGAATTGCGCAGCAGCGTTTGTTCGTCCGTGAGGCGGAAATCCATATCAGCGCTTCCTTTGGGGAATTATATAACTGAATGCCCGGTTTGCTTGACTGCGCATCCCGCCTGTTTGGGCGCTAAATCATTGCCCCCATGAAAGCGCGAGACCGTATGCCTGCCAACTATCCACCGGCTGCGTCAGCGGCCTCGACCGGCATTCCGGCGGCTTTCCAGGCCCGCCAGCCCCCGGCCAGCGAATACACGTTGGCGTAGCCCATCTTTTGCAAGGCGTCCGCGGCGAGCGCCGAACGGTATCCGCCCCCGCAATAGAGCACGAGCTTGGTCGATTCCGCGGGAACCGCGCTCTCGATGTCCCGCTCGATGATCCCCTTGCCCAGGTGAATCGCGCCGGCGGCATGGGCGGCGTTCCACTCGGAGTCTTCGCGGGTATCGACCAGCACGAATTCCGCGCCCGCGTCGCGATCGCCCCGGACATCGTTCACGGTCGTCTCCCGAATGCGTGACTTGGCGTCGGCGACGAGCGCCAGAAATTTCTGCGAATGCTGCATGCCGGGACTGCTTTGCGCGCCGCGGCGCCTAGAACTCGAATTTGAAGCCGAGTTTCGCTTCGACTTCCGCGATCGGCGCCATATCGATCGCATCCCACGGGCAGCCGTCGAGCAAGGTGCCGTCCGGCCCCTTGGCGATGCACTGCTTGCAGCCGATGCAGGTCTGCGCATCGACTTCGATGCGGCCGAACGGCGGGTGGTCCTCATCGGGAATCCAGTACATGCACTCGTCCACCGGGCAATAGTTGATGCAAACGGGCGAGCCCGCGCAACCGGTGCAATTCTCGGTGGTTATGGCGACGATCAGCGGTTTTTTCTTGCGGTTGCCGGTCATGCCGCCTTCCGACCACGGCCAGTTTTTCTCGTGGGGGGCCGCAATCGGCGTCAAAGACGCGATGCGCGCGGCTTCGGCCGCGGCCTTGCGCTTGCGTTCTGCGGCGGCCGCCTTCTTTTTGGCCGCTGCATCGCCGGCGGCCGCGACGGGCTTGGGCGCCGGGGGAACGGCCGGCGCTGCTGGTTTGTCGGTTTCCGTGTGGGGCATGGTTTTTGAGCTATCGACCTGCTAACAGTATAACTCTGCGGGCGTCCGCGGCGCATGCCCGCGCCCGCGCTCAATTTTCCCGGCTCGGCATCGCATACGATAGAGTGCCGCGGCTGCGGGTCGGCGCATTTGGGGGAGTGCCGGGTAAGTGCCGGAATTGATTCTCGACTCGAACGGCGGGTTGTTCCAACGCATCGACCGCGCCGTCCGCGGGCAGCGCATCCTTTTTTTTGCCGGGCTTCCCGGTTCGGGCAAGAGCCTCCTGCTGCAGCAAGCCGTTCTGTTGGCGGGCCGGGCCGGGCGCGCCGTCCATCTCCTGCAATGGGACGTCACCCGCGCGGCTTTCGAGACCGCCGAGAATCTGAGGCGCTATCCGCAAGTCGGCGGAGTGACGCACATCGCCGTTCGGCGCGCCGTCGGCCGCTGGGTCCGTCAAGGGATCGCCGCTTGGCATGCGGCCGCGCCGCCGCGCGGTCTACTGATCGGCGAGGCGCCTATCCTGGGCAATCGGCTGGTCGAGTTGGTCGAGCCCGTCCCGGACGCGGTCGAGCCCTTGTTATCCGGCCGGCAGTCGCTGTTTCTGATCCCGGTTCCCTCGCGGGAAGTCCGGCGGGCGATCGAGGCGGCGCGCGAGAGAACTGCGCGGAAGCCGATGCACGAACGCGAGAAGGCCGATGCGGCCCCCGATGTTCTCCGGCAGCTTTACCGCGAAGTGGAGCTTGAAGCCGGGCGGCGAGGCATCGCGGCCGCCGCCGGCGGCGGCTATAACCCGGAACTCTACTCGCGGGTATTCCAACGCCTGCTGCAAGACCGCAACCACGAGGCTCTGGTCATCGACGAGGCGCTTTCCGTTACCGGCTCGGTTTACGAGATGGATGCGGTTGCAGGCGAATTAGCCGCGGATCCCGCGGCGGTTGCTCGACTCTTGCCGGGTTAGTTGGGGCGCATCGCGGGACCGGAACCGCCGAATTCGTCGCCGATGCGGCGGCGCCCGGCGAATCCGTCGTCGATGTGGTGCCACCATTCGATTTTAGGCTCGCCCAGTTTCCAGCAGAGATAAACCTCGTCTCCGCCGAGCAGAGCGGGGAAGTCGAGCAAGCCGATGTCCAGGTCTTTGACCACGCAGCCGGTACTCTGAATTTCCTCGATGGCGCCCTCGATCGATTTCATCAGCGAGGCGCGCTCGAACTTGCGGCGGGCGGCCTGGGCGAGATTGATCTCGCTTCCTCCGGCCATGCTGATCCGCGCCGAGATTTCTTGAAATTCGGCGTCGATCGCCGCCAATTCGGCCTTGGAGCTGATAGCGGATTCCAGCCGGGAGCGAATCGTCGGCAGCAACTCCTCGGCTTCGCTCAGCGTGAAATAACGGGGCATGCAATCAAGTGGATAACCGCGCTGGGAGCCGTTTTTCAGGCGTCCTCCGCTTGTATTATAACAGCGCGTTCCGGCAGCGAACCGCTAACCTGGACTGCTGTGTTGGCGGAAGCGTTCATGCGCATTCACACGGGGCTTCCCCGCGAGGGTCCGGGCAGCGACGCGAGCACCCGGCGGGCGCTGAAACTTTTGCCGGACTTGCCGCAAGCGGCCCGCGTGCTCGATCTGGGCTGTGGGCCGGGCAAGCAAACCCTCGTGCTTGCGGCGGAAGCTCCGGCGGGCTCGCGCATCACCGCGGTGGACATCCATCGGCCCTATCTCGACCGTTTGCAGCAGGCGGCTTGCGCTTCGGGATGGGGCGGCCGCATCGCAGTCGAGAACGCGTCGATGGACAATCTGAACTGCGCGCCCGGTTCCGTGGATCTGATATGGGCCGAGGGGTCCGCCTATTGCATCGGGGTGGAGGCTGCGTTGCTGCTCTGGCGTCCGCTGCTCGCGGCCGGAGGACTGATCGGGTTTACGGAGTTGACCTGGCTCGCGGACAAGCGGCCGCCGGAGGCCGCGGAATTCTGGGCGGCCGCCTACCCCGAAATGACCGATCTTGCAGGCAACTCGGCACGGTTGACCGCCGCGGGCTACGAGGCGCTGCATGCCTTCACGCTGCCGTCGAGCGACTGGTGGGACGAGTATTTCACGCCGCTGCTCGAGCGCATCGAGCTCTTGCGCAAGAACGCGCCCGGGGATGTCGATCTCGCTGCGGCGATCGCGGCAAGCGAGCGGGAAGTCGAGATGCGCCGCCGCTACGGCGAATCCTTCGGTTACGTGTTCTACCTGGCGCGCAGCGCCGGCGACTGAGCGGACGATCCCTTCACTGCAGGGGGCTGGGGCCGTCGATCGCGGCTTCCATGGTTCTCCGCACGCGCGCGATCAACTCCTGCCTGTCTTCCTCCCGCAGTCCCCTGGTTTCGATCGGCGGATGAAAGACAAGCGCCATGCGGCCGGGCCGGACCGCGAGGCTGCCCTTGGGCATAAGTTTTTCGGTCCCGTGAACGGTCACCGGCACGACCGGCACGCCGGCTTCCATAGCCATGGAAAACGGCCCGGGGTGGAAGGGCAGCAGGCGTCCGTCGGGACTGCGCGTGCCTTCCGGGAAGATCATCAGGCCGATGCCGCCGCGCAAAGTCTTGACGCCCTCCGTCATGGCTCGCTTGCGGGAACCGCGGACTTTGCGGTCCACGTAGATGAAGCCTCCGAGACCCATGACGTAGCCCAGCAGAGGAATGCGCGCAAGCTCTTTTTTGAGAATAACGGCGATGCGCGGGAGTACCGCAAACAGCGCGGGCGGCTCGATATTGCTGACGTGGTTGGCTACGAACAGCGCCGTCGGCTGTTGAAACGCATACTCAAGGTCGATGACCCGCATGCGCACTCCGGCCAGACGCAGACCCAGGCGGCATCCTTGCCGGGCTACCCAATAGATCGGACGGATATCGCCGGTCGCCCAAGTCAGCGGGACGAAGACAAGCGTGCCGACGGCAACGTAAACGGCCAGGAAAGGCAGGACCAGGCAAAACAAGCGCCACATCGGCTCGAACCATTGTGCTGCGCCGAGGGCGCCGACCGCAACCCGCAAACGCGCCGAAAAGCAGCGCGGGGAGAGCGGGCAGGGACTTGTAACTTATTGTGAATACTACCGTTGGTTTTAATTGGTATAGTAATTGCAAAGGATTCTCGCAGGCCGCGGATGCAAACGCCGCCAAGCGGCCGTGAGCGCCATGACAATGCAGCAGCGGATGGGGCTGAAGCTCCGGCAGAAGCCCGTACTGACGCAGAGCCTCCGGCAACTCGTCGAGTTGCTGGCGTTGAATCGCTTGGAGCTGCGCGCGAGAATCAACCGGGAAATCGAGGAAAACCCGGTTCTCGATGCGGCCGGCGAAGCGGACGCCGCGGCATTGGCGGACGGGGAGCCGCCGGCGCCGGAATGGGAGTCGGAGACAGCCGAAGAGGGTTCCTATGGCGAGGCGGCGGCCGAGGAGACCGCGAACGCCTTGGAAGATATCGACTATGAAAAGTTCTACGAAGACTATTTCGATGCTTCGCCGGGCGCCAATCCCCCCGAGGCCGGCAAGAAGCCTTCGCCCGAGCTGTTTCTAGTCGCTCCGACGACTCTGAGCGGCCATCTGCTGGGGCAATTGAGACTCTCGCCGGCCGAGAACCACGTCCGCCGCGCCGCCGAGTTCATCATCGGCAATCTGTCGGATGACGGTTACCTGCTTGTTCCTCTCGACGAGATCGCGCGGTTAACGGGCGGCAGTCTTGCCGCAGCCGAGCGGGCCTTGCGCCTGGTGCAGGGGTTCGACCCGCTCGGCGTCGCCGCCCGCAACCTGCGCGAGTGCCTGTTGATTCAGTTGCGGGCGGTCGCAGGAGAGAACGGGACGGCGTTGGACATTCTTTCCGGCAGTTTCGAGATGCTTGCGCGGAGGGAAACGGCGCGGGCGGCCGCGGCGCTGCAGCGCCCCGAGCGGGAAGTCGAGCAGGCCATGGAGACGATCCGGGCGCTGGATCCGCGGCCCGGACAGCGCTATGGGCAAACGCAAAACCATTACGTCGAGCCCGACGTTTATTTTGTCCTCGCGGCCGAGGGATTCCGCGCCGTTCTGAACGAAGAGGGCTTGCCTCTGCTGCGCGTCAACCGCGGCTACGGCCGGCTGCTCGAACGCGGCAAGTCCGATAAGGACGTCCGCAACTACGTCAGGAAACGCTACAACGCGGCGTTTCGACTGCTGCGCAACATCGAGCAGCGCCGGCGGACGATTCGGCGGACGTGCGAGGCGGTGGTGCGGCGCCAAGCTGCATTCCTGGCGCATGGGGCGGACTCTCTGCGGCCGATGACGATCAAGGACGTCGCTGAGGAAATCGGCGTTCACTCCTCTACCGTCAGCCGCGCCGCGGCCAACAAATACGCGCTTACGCCGCATGGGGTTTACGAGTTGCGCTTCTTTTTCTCGGAGGGCGTTCAGGGGCCCGCGGGCGCGGCGATGCCGCTGACCCTGCTCAAGCGCAAAGTCAGGCAGACGATCGCCGCCGAAGATCCCGCAAGCCCGTTGACGGATGACGATCTCAGTAAAATACTGAAAGACGACGGCATTCACGTGGCGAGGCGTACCGTCGCGAAATACCGGGAAGGTTTGCATATCCCCTCGATCCATAAGCGCCGCCGCAATCATGCGGCGAAGGCTTGGGCGAACGAGGACGGCGGAAAGAGGAGAGGATGAGAGTTCATTACACGGGCCGAAAAGCGGAACTCGCCGAAGGAGAGCGGAAAAAACTCCAGAGAAAGTTCGATAAGATTCACCGCGTCTTGAATCGCCGCTCCGATTTGGAAGCGCGCGTGATTCTCTCGCGGCAGCGTCATTTGTGCGAAGCGGAAGTGACTCTTCGCGCGCTGCGCCACACTCTTGTGGTGACGCACGCGGCCGTGGAGCCGTTCGGCGCGGTGCATGGGGCTTTGGAAAAGCTGGAGAAGCAGGCCGTTCGCAATAAGCACAAGATCATCGATACGCACCGCCCCGGCAGGCAGCGCGACCGTCCGGCGGCAGTGGTCGCGGAATCCATCAGCGATCTTGAAGCCGAGATCGGCCGCGCGCCCGTTGCCGAGCCGCGCCGTTCGCCGCCGATTATTCGTTCGAACAGCCTCGCGCCCAAGCCGCTGACCGCGGAAGGCGCCGCGCTCGAGCTCGAGGTCAGCGGACGCGATCACATTTCATACCGCGATGCCGACAGCGGCAAGGTCCATGTCTTGCTGCGCCGCCGGGACGGCGTGCTGGAACTCGTTGAAGGGGAATAGCTCCATGCCTTCCGATGCGCAGTCCGCGGCAGAAAATCCGTCCGCGGCCGTGCGCTTGGTGATCGTCACCGGTTTGAGCGGCTCGGGGAAAGGAACCGTCCTCAATGTATTTGAAGACATGGGCTTCTATACGGTCGATAATCTTCCGGTCAACTTGATTCCGACGTTCACCGATCTGTGTCAAACTTCGCCCGAGATCTCGCGGGCGGCGCTGGTCATCGATATTCGCGAAGGGGAGGCGCTGAGCCGGTTGCCGCGAATTTACAGTCAGATCGCGACTGAAATTCCGTCGCAGCTTGTCTTTCTGGAAGCAACGGACGACGTGCTGCAGCGCCGGTTCAGCGAGACGCGGCGGCCGCACCCTATGGGCGGCTCCACGGTGCAGGAGAGCATCGCGGAAGAGCGGGAGATGTTAAGCGCGGTTCGCAAACTGGCGGACATCGTCATCGATAGCTCGCGGCACAACATTTACGAATTGCGGCAGAAGATTCGCACGTTGTTCGCGGAAGTCGATACGGCGCCGTCGATGCGCGTCACGGTGGGCAGCTTCGGTTTCAAGCACGGCGTCCCCACGGATGCGGATCTGGTCTTCGACGTGCGCTTTTTGCCCAACCCGCACTACCAGCCGGGCTGCCGTTACTTGACCGGCAAAGATCGTCCGGTGGCCGATTTCGTTGAGAAATTTCCCCAAACGCAGGAGTTCATCGCGCGTGCGGCGGATATGATTTCTTTTCTTTTGCCGCACTACATCGACGAAGGGAAAAGCTACATCACGATCTACTTCGGCTGCACGGGAGGCCGTCACCGCGCGGTTTTTATCGCCGAGACCATCGCCGGACATTTAACGGCCAACGGCGGCGAAGTGAAGGTTTTTCACCGCGACATCGAAAAAAGCATGTGACGCGGCGCGCTTGCCCGCCCTCTACTCTTCCTCGATCTCGGCGCTGATGGCAATATCGATCGCGTCCCTGACGCTCATTGCCGCAGGGCATTTTACCGGATGGGTGTCGATCGCGCGCTGCGCCCGGTCGCGCGCGCCGGCGGGAATCTTGAGGTGATAACGCACCCGGATGCGGGTAATGCGCATGATGCCGTCGACATTTTCGACGTCGCCTTCGACCTCGCTCCGAACCTTGTCGGGATGGTTCGGAATCTTGCGGACTGCCAGGGCCCCTGACAGAGTGCCGGTCAGTCAACCCCCGACCGCGGCGACGATGTGATCGAGGGTTGCGGGCAGGTCCCTGGCGGGCTCCATGCCGTAGAAGTGCTTGATGCCGCCGTGGACTCCGAATACGAGCGGTTCCTCGAAGCCTTCGACGTACGCCCGGCGTTCCGGGGGCTTGTCTTGATGAATCCTGATGCGTGAAGTGTGGACGATTTCTCCCATAAAACGATTGTAGCCGTTCCGTCCGCTCAAGACACGGCCGGACCGGTCGATCGGTCGAGCCAACGCGGCAGGCCGGCGACGCTCGCGAATACCGCGGCGGGTTCGTACGGGTCGAAGGCTGCCGCCGGAGTCGTTCCGCTGAGCACGGCGGCGAACGGAATCTCCGCGCGGCGGGCGGTCTCCGCGTCCGTAACGCTGTCGCCGACGTAAAGAACCGCTTCGCGGCGCTGCCCCATTCCGGCGGCCGCGGCGAGCAGGCCCTCCGGCGAGGGCTTGAACTCGCTTACGTCGTCGCCGCCGACGATCGGGTCGAACTGTCCCGCCAGACCGTCGCGTTGCAAAACGTCCTCGATGCGGCAGCGGAATTTCGTCGACACGATGCCCAGGCGCAAGCCGCGCATCCGCAAGGCGCGGACCGTCTCGCGTACGCAGGGTAGCAGCGTTGTCCGCGCGACCATGATTCTGTCGGAAAGTTCCCGGAAATAGCGCCGAAATTCCTGCGCGCGCGGGCGCTGACGCTCGCCTGCCAGGCGGACGAGAGTTTCCTCCAACGAGAGACCGATGGTTGCGCGCACGGCGTCTTCGCCGACCGGCGCGAGGCCCATCCGTTCGAACGCATGAGCCGTGCAGGCGATTACGGCGGGGGATGAGTCCGCAAGCGTATAGTCGAAGTCGAATACGACCGCCGCCGGCAATCCCCATTATCCGCGATCCGCCGGCGCGTCCCCTCTAAACTGAAGCAGGTGACGTTTTTCCGCTTTTCGCCCCGGACGCTGTTGATCGCCGCCGTCACGCTTGAAGTAGCCGGCGGCCTCTTGATTGTTTTTTCGCTTCCCGCCGGAGGTCCGCCGTTGTGGTTGGGCGTCGCTCTGATTGCGGTCGGCTCGCTGGCGATGCGCGGCGGCCTCGGCCGCGCGAACGCCGGACGGGAGGGGGAACCCGAGGCGCCTGCCGCAACCGCCGCCCGCGCAGCGGACATCGAACCCGAACTGAAAAAGCCCGCGCCGCGGGCCGTGAAACTGACAACGCGGGGGAATCTCGTCGCCGGCGTCTGGATAGCGGCGATGCTGTCGGCGGGCGCGCTGACCTACCAACACTTCAACCGCTTGCCTCCGCCGCGGATGAAGTCTATGCTGGCGTCCGAGGGAGAGTCGGCCGTCGCCGTGATTCACCGCAAGGAGACGCGCGCGGGCGAGACCGGGCAGGCGCTGTATGCGATCGGCTACAACTTCAGCGACGAGTCGGGGGCCGCGGTCCGGTCGAGCGCAACCGTGCCCCGCGCCGTATTCGCATCCCTTGCGGAAGGGGAACGTCTCGAAGTGGTTTACTTTCCGCCCGATCCGGCGATGCACTACCTGCCCGAGATTACGTCGCCGGTTTCAACGCGCACGGTCTGGTTGGCGCTGGGGATTCTGCTCGCCGCCGCGGTTTTCGCCGATGCGCAGCGGCGGGTTCACAAAAAACTCGTTGCCCAGGGCCGCGCCGTTTCCGGATGCGTCGCCGGCGTGCGGCGCCGGGGCGGCGTCCGCTCGTTTCTGGTGAACTACGACGTTGCCGGAGAGCGTCGCAGCATCGGCGCCGCGGAACGCAACGCCGCACTCGAGAACGGTCAATCGGCGACCGTGCTCTACGATCCCCGCCGGACGGAGCGGGCGGTTGTGTACAGGCTGGCGCTCTACCGCGCAAGATAGAGCGCCGGCCCGGGTTCAGTTGGTCAACAGGTAACGCAATTTCATCGCCCCTTGCGGATCGCGCCGCAGGGTATCCAGCGCCTTCGACTCGATCTGACGGATGCGCTCCCGCGTCAGATCGAACGCCTTGCCGATCTCCTGCAGGGTGTGCTCGTGATCGTAGCCGATGCCGAAGCGCATGCAGATCACTTCCTGCTCGCTCTTGCTGAGCGTATTCAGGATGGCCTTCATATGGTCCTTGACGTCGTCGTCTATCAGCCCTTGCATGGGCGAGGTCGAGTTCTTGTCTTCGAGCAGATCTTCGAGCGCCGACTCGGCCTCGCGGCCGACGCGGGTCTCGAGCGAAACGGGCGTACGCGAGATCGAGCGCAGCGTCTCCACCTTGTGGACGCCGGCGTCGAGCCACTCGGCGATCTCGGCGTTCGTCGGAGCGCGGCCCAAATCCTTTTCGAGCAAGCGCGCCGCCCGCAGAAACTTGTTGAGCTGCTCGTTCATGTGTACCGGGATGCGGATCGTCCTCGATTGGTCGGCCAGCGCCCTGGTGATCGCTTGGCGAATCCACCAAGTGGCGTAGGTCGAGAATTTGAAGCCGCGGCGGTAGTCGAACTTCTCGGCGGCGCGCGTCAGGCCGATATTGCCCTCCTGGATCAGATCCAACAGGTGCAGCCCGCGATTGACATACCGCTTGGCCACCGAGACGACGAGCCGCAGATTGGCTTCGACGAGCGCGCGCTTGGCGGCCTCGGCTTCGCGGGATCCGGCTTGCAGGTTCTTGAGCGCCTGGCGCACGCTTTCGCGCTTGAAGGGCATCCACTCGACCCCGAGATTCTTCTTGCGGGTCAGGGTCGGCGCGTCCTGCTGGAACTCTACGGCAAGCGAGCGCCAGATATCGGGATTCAACGGCGTCTTGCGGACCTCGCGCGACAGCCGAATCAGCGCGCGGCCGAGCGCCCACGAACGTTGGCGGCGAACAACCTTGTCGGCGCGGGCATCCTTGTCGGCTGCCGCTTTTGCCCGCGCGGCTTCGCCCAGCAGAGTCGAGACGCGGGTCAGCCGGCGGCGCAGGCTCTTGCCTGCCCGGGCGATCCCCTCCGCATCGTCGGCGGGCACGCCGCCGATATAGTTGCGGGCCTGGTTGGGATGCGCATTCAAGCGGTCGCGCAAGTCGATGAGCTTGCGCCACATCCACGGGCTCCGCGACAGAGCGCGCCGCATGCGCAACTCTCCGTGCTCCATCTGTATGGCGAGACGGACTTCGCCCGTCTTGTCGAGCAGCGGAACCTGACCCATTTCACTGAGATACAGGCGGACGCTGTCTTCCGCCGGGGACGCCTCCTCATGCTCTTGCGAGTCAGCGAACTCCGGCGGGCCGCCCGACCACGAAAACGGGTCGACACGCTCTTCAACCGCGCTCCTTTGCGTCATCGTGTCGTTCATGGCAGGCATTGTTGGTTCGGCCTCCCTCGTCCATACTTATATTGACGATTCACAGCGCCGATTTGTTGCGGAGAAACAACTTTTTGTCGCTCCCGCCGTTTCGCCGCAGGAACCGGCCGGCCTCTGCGGGCCTGGCCGCAACCGGCGCCGCCCTATAATGAGTTGGCGTGTGTTTTCCGGCTGCCAGGGCGGGTCTCGGAACGGTCTTGCTCGTGTTGGCGGGCGCCGCCGCCTCGGTGGAGGATCCGCAAGAGGCGGATGCCTTGGGCAAGCAGCTTACGCGATTCGTCGAGGTCTTCAATCTCCTCGAGCGCAAGCTGGCCGACCCGATCGAGCCTGCCGGCGCCATTTACAAAGGCGCGATTCCGGGCATGCTGCGGACTCTGGACCCGCATTCGGCGTTTCTCGATCCCCGGCAGTTCGAGAGCCTGAAGGAAATGCAGCGCTCCACCGAAAAAGGGTTCGGCAGCGTGGTGAATCTGCTTCCCGGAAGGGTGATCGTGCTGCAAACTCTCGCCGGCAGTCCGTCGGCCCGCGCGGGAATCGCGCCGGGCGACGAGTTGGTGGCGCTCAACGGCCGCCCGCTGACGCAAATGCCCGTCGAGCAACTCGTCGCCGTCCTGTCGGAATCGCGCAACGATCGCACGCAGTTGATGGTGAGGCGGCCGAATTTTCCCCGGCTGATCCCCATGACGCTGATTCCGGCGGAAATGGCGTCTCCCAGCGTTTCCAGGAACTTTTTCGTCGAGCCCGGACTGGCCTACGTCAAGATCGTCAATTTCGAGGCGGCGACCGCTCGGGAACTGCACGGCGCAATCGAGAATATGGGTGGACGGAGCCTGCAAAGCCTCATTCTCGATCTGCGCGGCAATCCCGGCGGGATTGTCGAGGTGGCGGTGCAAGTTGCAGCGTTCTTCCTCGATGCGCGGAAACGCATCGTCTGGCTTGCG
This sequence comes from uncultured Bryobacterales bacterium, assembly GCA_958295955.1. GTDB lineage: Bacteria > Acidobacteriota > Terriglobia > Bryobacterales > UBA6623 > CATQHP01. The sequence continues at coordinate 2,438,168 of OY282420.1, forward strand.
GGGCGTTCCGGCCCCAAGGAAGAGTTGACCGTTCCGGATGGATACGAGCCGTATCGGTTCCCGCTGGCCGTGCTGATCGACGAGCGGACTACAAGCGCCGCCGAGTTGGTTGCGGGAGCCCTCCGGGACCACGGCAGAGCAACCGTTGTCGGGGAGCGCAGCTACGGCAAGGGGTTGGTGCAAAGCGTTTACGAGCTCGGGGCGAAGACCGGGCTCGCGCTGACGACCGCTTACTACTTGACCCCCAATGAAAACCCGATCCAGCGCTCGCTGGGGAACTGCAGCGAGTATCAGCTTGCGCCCTGCGATGACGGGCGGTCCGCCGCTGAACTGCGCGGCGGCATTGAACCCGACCAGACGGTTTATCCGCCGCGGTTCAGCGGACTCGAGACGGTGCTGAAAGCGAGCAATTCCTTCCTCGAGTTCGCCCGCGACTACGTAGGGCAACAGCGGGGAATCGGCGAGAGCTTCGAGCCGACGAACGAGATGCTCGACGACTTTCAACTCTATCTATCCGCGCGGGGCATCCGGCCGACGGTATCGGAGTGGTCGACGGCGGTGGCGTTCGTTCGCGCCAACCTGAAGCAGGAAGTGCTCAATCTGACGGTCGGGGTTGCCAAGGGAGATGAAGTCGAGCTGCGCCGCGACCCGGTCGTAAGGGCGGCCGCCGGCGCGCTGCGGGCGCGCTTGCCGCAGTGATTGCGGCCTCGGCGCGAGTCGATACACTACAAAAGTCGGCGTGATGAAAAAAATCTTCAACTTGCCTCTCGCGGTTGCGCTGTGTCTGCTGCTTGCCGGCTGCGGCCGATCGGGCAAAAAGCGGATCGGCGTGGTCCCGAAGGCGATTTCTCATACCTTTTGGCAGACGGTTCACGCCGGCGCGGTCGCGGCGGGCCGCGAGGCCGGCGTCGAGATCGAGTGGAAGGGGCCGCCCGCGGAAACCGATTTCTCGCGGCAAATCGAAATCGTCGACGCCATGATCAACTCGCGTATCGACGGCATCGTTTTGGCGCCGACCGAGGCGACGTCCATGATCGGCGTCGTCGACCGCGCGCAGCGCGACGGCATTCCCGTCACGATCTTCGACTCCGGTCTCGCCTCGGACAACTACCTCTCGTTCGTTGCGACCAACAACTATGAGGCGGGAGCGCTGGCCGCGAGGACGCTCGCGGAGCTCATCGCCGGCAAGGGGCGAATCGCCATCGTCAAAATGGTTCCGGGCGCTTCGTCCACCATGCAGCGGGAAGAAGGCTTCGAAGATACGATCGCCGAGGAATTTCCGAATATCGAGATCGTCGATTTCAAGTACTGCCGATCGGACCCGGCGCAAGCCCTCGCGGTTACCGAAAATATGCTTACGGCGCACCCCGATCTCAACGGGTTGTTCGCCTCCGGCGAGCCGGCCACGATCGGCGCCGCCAAGGGGCTGCGCAGCCGCAACCGCCATGACCGGGTCCGCCTTGTGGCCTTCGACTTCACCGCTGCTCTCGAGGCCGATATCCGCGACGGCGTAATCCGCGCGACGATCGTGCAGGAACCGTTTCAGATCGGTTATCGGGCGGTGATGACGGTCGCCGCGGCGCTGAACGGCGAAACCCCGGACAAGCGGATCGACACGGATATCCGCGTCGTGACGGCGGCGAATATCGACAGCCTGGAGATTGCCGCTCTGCTGCGCCCGAACTTGGCCGAATACCTCGATTAGGTTGCGCGGGGGGCCGGCGTCAGGCCGCAAACGCCGCGCGGACCCGGCCGGCCGCCCAAGCCAACTCTTCGCGCTCGACGATGAGCGGCGGGGCGATGCGGATCACGAGGTCGTGCGTTTCCTTGCAGAGCATGCCCAGCTTTTTGAGCCGCTCGCAGTAGGAGCGGGCGGGGACGCGCAACTCGATGCCGGCGAGCAGGCCGCGGCCGCGGATCTCTTTGATGTCGGGGTGCTCGATCCGCTGCAACTCGGATAGAAACCAGGCGCCCAGCTCGGCCGAGCGGCCGGCCAGGTTTTCGTCCAGCAAGACTTGCAGCGCCGTACGGGCGACCGCGCATCCCAGCGGGTTGCCGCCGTAGGTCGAGCCGTGGCTGCCGGGGCTGAAAACTCCCAGCACGTCCTTCTGCGAGACGACCGCGGAAACGGGATAGAAGCCGCCGGACAGCGCCTTGCCCAGGATGTAAATGTCGGGCTTTACGTTCTCGTGATCGCAAGCGAACAGCTTGCCCGTGCGGCCCAGCCCCGTCTGGATCTCGTCGGCGAGCAACAGCACGTTGTTGGCGCGGCAAATCTCGGCCGCTCGGGTCAGATAGCCGTCCGGGGGAATCAAAATTCCCGCTTCGCACTGGATAGGCTCCACCAGAAATGCGCAAGTGTTCTGCGTGACGACGGCTTCCAGCGCCGCGGCGTCCCCGTAAGGGATGACTTTGAAACCCGGCGTGAAGGGACCGAAACCCTCCCGGCTGTCTTCGTCGGATGAGAACCCGACGATCGTCGTAGTGCGGCCGTGAAAGTTGTTTTCGCAAACGACGATCTCGGCCCGGTCGGCCGGAATCCCTTTGCGCATGTATCCCCACCGCCGCGCCGCCTTGAGCGCCGTCTCGACTGCTTCGGCGCCGGTATTCATGGGCAAGACGATTTCCTTGCCGCACAGCGCGGCGAGCTCTTTGCAGAACAGCGGCAACTGATCGTTGCGGAAGGCGCGGGAAGTCAGCGTGACTTTCGACGCCTGCTCTTGCAGGGCTTGCAGAATGCGCGGATTGCAGTGGCCCTGATTGACCGCGGAATAGGCGCTCAGGCAGTCGAGGTAGCAGTCTCCGTCAACGCTGTAAACCCATGAGCCGGCCGCCCGCTCGATGACCACGTCGAGCGGATGATAGTTGTGCGCGCCCCAACGGTCTTCAATGTCGAGCAGCCGTCCGGCGCGGTCGGCCGTCTGCGTGTCGATGCAGGATTCTTCCACGGTGAAATTCCCCTTGGCGCCTCAGCTTAGCATCAATCCGCGCGGCGCGGCGGATGGGCGCAGGCGCCCGGCGCGGCGGTTGCGCGTGCGCAGCCGAGACAACTGACCGCTCAAGCCTCCCAAGGCGAGCCTGCTTCCAGTTGAAACGAGTGCCAGGAGTCGATACTGGCTCTCATGAACGCCGCCGCCGCTTGCGGGTCGCCCTTGCGCATGATGTCGACGATGGCTTGGTGCTGTTCCGCCAGCGGTTTGTAAGCGACCTCTTGCACCGTGCGCAGCCCGCCCAGGATGAACGCGATCGGAGCGATCCTCAGCGGTTTCATGGCCTGTACCAGAAACTCGTTTTCGGTCAACTCCGCCAGCTTGGAATGAAAGCGCACGTCGGCTTCGTAGAACGTCGAAAGGTCGTTGTCGCCGGCCGCCCTGCGCATGATCGCCACTTGGGATTCCAAGCTATCGAGACCGTCCGCATCGGCTTGGCGAACGGCGAGTTCCACGGCCGGCGGCTCAAGCCGCAGGCGAACGGCGAGCAGATTGCGCACGTCGCGGCCGTCCAGACGGCGGACCTTCGTGTGGCGGTTGGCTTCCTTGACCACCAGGCCCTCGTTAGCCAAGTCGAAAATCGCTTCCCTGACCGTGCTCTGCGCCACGCCGAGATCTTTGGCCACGGAACTCTCGATGAGGCGCGCGCCGGGCCCAAGCTTGCCCGTGAAGATAGTAGCGCGAACCTGGTGGGCGACGATCTCGCGCAATGTCGGATGCGAGATCGGCTGAAAGATTCGTTCCACCACGCTGTTACCTGTCTGGGACCATTGATCGATTATCGCACATGCGTTTCGGACGCTCCCCTCGTCTCGTTCCAATACAAGACGTCCAATACAAGACGAGGCTGAAGGAGGGCAGGCATGGGGGTAGGGTGGGGCAAGCTGCGGGCGGCCGCGGGCGCAGCCGCGCCCGTGCAACCTGCGCCGCAGCCGCGCCCGGCGCTGACGCCCCTCTCCCGCCCTCTGCTACACTCCTCGTGCCCGCGGTGCCCGCGGTTCCCACAGCCCCGCTTCAGGCTCATTCTTCGCTTGGAATAGAGGGGCGGGCCGTTCCTATCGGCGCCGCGTCTCTAAAATAGAAGCTCTCGTGGAAAAGATCCGCAGCAAGCCGGGCAAGAGCGACATCGTTCTTTTGATCCTCGCGGCTCTTTACGTTGGGCTGTGGCCGCTCGAGTCCTCCGCCTCGTTCGTTCTTCCCTTGCGTCAATTCCTGCTGAGCTTGCTCTACGTCGTGGGCGGCCTGGCGCTGATGCGCTGGACGGTCGTGGGCATGCGCTGGACCGCGCGGCGGTTTCTCTGGCGCGTGCGCCGCCGCATGGCGGCGGTGTTCTTCTTTGTCGGCGCCGTGCCCCTGGCGCTCGGCGGCCTGCTGGCGACCTTGGGCGCGGCGTTGTTATTCGGACCGCTGACCGCTTACATGGTCACCGCCCAGTTCCGCCTCCACGCCGCGCGCCTCGACGCTACCGCTGAGTCGCTGCTCTGGCAACTGCGCGGCGCTCCGCCGCAGCAACGCGCCGACTTGCTCCGCGGGTTCGCCGCGTCCGCCGGGCGGCAATTCCCGGCAGTGGAGGTCCGCGCCGACGTGGACGGCGCCCAGCTCGCGGTTCCGCACAGCGCCGGGGCATGGGCGATCCCGGACAAGCTCGCGGGCATCGCCGGTCCCGTGCGGCGCGGCGGCGAAAATCTGTTGACGGCCTTGGCGACCGACGCCGGCTCCGGCGACCGGGTCTTGCTGGTCGTTCCCCTCAGGCCCGATTACATGCGACAGGTGCTGCCCGGCTTGGGAATCCTGAAGGTGAGCTTCAACGACGGAACGGGCGGCGCGCGTCAAAACATCCAAACGCAGGTCAGTCGCGCGCGAGAGACCGACGGCGCCCTGTTGGCCGACGATGTTCCGCCCCCCGCGCATCCCCTCGATTGGCAGATTGTCTGGCCGATCCAATCGCCGGTGCTCGATTGGGAGACGAACGAAATCCGCGACGGCGTTTTTTTCTTGCGGACAAGGCTGTCCGCCGTTGCGCGCATGATCTTTGCCGGGCAGGGGGAGCAGATCAACCTGTGGGCTCTCCGCCTCGGTTACGCGCTCCTGGGCGCATTCGGGATTGCCGTGCTGACTTCCTTCGCCGTGGCCGTGTCGCTCACCCGCACGCTGACGCGAACGGTCCACGACCTGTACGTCGGCACGCAGCACGTCAACCGCGGCGACTTCGCCTACCGCGTCCCCGTTGCGGGCACGGACCAGGTCAGCGATCTTACCCGCTCGTTCAATACGATGACCGCCTCGACCGAGCGCTTGCTCGAAGATTCGAAAGAGCGGGAAAGGCTCGAGGCGGAACTCGACATCGCCCGCGAGGTGCAAGCGAAGCTCTTTCCGCCGGAGCCGCCGCAACTTGAATCGCTGGAGTTGCTGGGGGTCTGCCGCCCGGCCCGCTCCGTCTCCGGCGACTTCTTCGATTACGCGCGTCTGTCCGACGACCGCGCCGCGATCAGTTTCGGCGACGTTTCCGGAAAAGGCATTTCCGCCGCGTTGGTCATGGCGACGCTGCACTCGACCGTGCGCATCCAGCTTTCGCCGCTGGCCTGGGTCGACCCGCGGCGCCTCGAACACGCGGTCGCCGCGCTGGTCTCTCGAACGAACAAGCAACTCTGTCAACACACCGCCGAGGACAAGTTTTCGACTTTGTTCTTCAGCGTTTACGATGAGCAGAGCGGCCGGTTGTCCTATTCCAACGCCGGACACCTGCCGCCGTTGTTGATCCGCCGGGGCGCGGTCGAGCCTTTGGACGTTCATGGCATGGTAGTCGGCGCGTTTCCCTTCGCCGGTTACGAGTGCGGCGCCGTCACACTCGAACCGGGGGACCTGCTGGTCGCCTTTACCGACGGCGTAACCGAGCCTGAAAATGCGTATGGGGAAGAGTTCGGCGAAGAACGCCTGCGCGAATTGCTCTTGCGCCACGCCGACCGGCCCGCGAAAGAAATCATTGCCGCCGTCATGACCGAAGTCGTCGAATGGACCGACGATCCGACGCTGCAAGACGACATGACCATGCTGGCCGCGAAAAGGTTGTGAGCAAGAGATTCCATTCGGAAAGTACCGCGCGCGCGATCTTTCTGGTCGTGGCGCTGCTCACGGCCGTCCTCCTGGCGGGCACGTTCGGCTTCGCCTGGATCGAAGACCAACCGTTATTCGACAGCTTCTATATGGCGCTGATCACGCTGACGACGGTCGGCTATGAAGAGGTCTTTCAGTTGAGCCGGGCGGGACGGATTTTCAACTCGGTGCTGATCGTCAGCGGAGTAACCGTCGTATTCATCGCCATTGGCGTCTTGGGCGACCTGTTGATTCAATTGGAGTTGGGAAACTATTTCGGGCAGAGAAAAGCGATGCGCAAAATCGAACGGCTATCCGACCACTATATTGTCTGCGGCCTCGGCCGTGTCGGCCGCGGGGTGGTCAAGGAACTGAAACGCAGCGGCGCGCCGAGCATAGCCATCGATCAATCCGAGGAGCTGGCCGCCTGGGCGCGGGAGCAGGGACTGCCCGTGCTGGTCGCCGACGCCACCTCTGACGCCACGCTCGAACGAGCGGCGATCCGCCGCGCCAAGGGGCTCGTTGCGGCCATAGGCAACGACGCGGAAAACGTTTACGTCACGTTGTCGGCGCGGGAGCTGAACCCCAACTTGTTGATTGCCGCCAGGGCGACCGACGAAGATGCCGAGCAAAAACTCAAACGCGCCGGGGCGCAGACGGTATTCACTCCCTACACTTTTATCGGCCACCGCCTGGCCCAGGCACTGCTCCGCCCGCACGCTTTAAGCTTCCTGGAGGTCGCCTCGGCGTTCGGAGGCTCGAAGCCGGATCTCGAGATCGCGCAGGTCAAGGTCTCGCCGTCGAGCCCGAGCGCCGCCATGACGCTCGAAGAATCGAAGCTGCGGCAGCGCCTGGGAATCGTCGTTCTGGCCGTGACCAAAGCGAGCGGCGAGATGCATTTCGACCCCCCGGGAACGACGCGCATCGAGTCCGCAGACGTTCTGGTTGCAGTGGGCGAGCGCCGCAAGCTTGAAGATCTTGAGCGCGAGCTCGAAAGCTGATGCAGCGCATTCTCACAGCCGCCGAGATGCGCGAGGCCGATCGGCTGACCATCGCGGAGCGCGGAATTCCCGGCCTCATCCTGATGGAAAATGCGGCGGCGGCGGTCGTCTCCCTGTTGGTTCGCCGTTTCTCTCCGATCGGGAAGCAGCGCGTGGCGGTACTCTGCGGCAAGGGCAACAACGGCGGCGACGGTCTGGCCGCGGCGCGGCAGTTGTGGGTCCGCCGGCCTCCCGCGGCATTGCGCGTAGTCCTGTTCGCCGAGCCGGATTCTTTACGCGGCGATGCCGCCGCCAATTGGCGGATGCTGCAGGCCGTCGATTTCGAGGCGGATGTCGTCACCGACGTCGAGAAATGGCGCGCGATTCGCGGCGACGTGCTGGCCTCGAACGTCCTCGTCGACGCCTTGCTCGGCACGGGACTGACCGGCCCCGCGCGCGGCCTGCCCGCCGCGGTCATCGCGGACATGCGAGCCGCCTCCGTCAGGCCGCGCATCGTGGCGGTCGATCTGCCTTCGGGAACGGCCTCGGACAACGGCGGGGTCGACGGTCCGGCGATGCCCGCGGACAATACCGTCGCCTTCACCGCCCCGAAGATTGCGCAAGTCTTTCCGCCGGCGTGCGAGCGCATGGGGCGCTTGTCGGTAGCGTCGATCGGCACGGCGCGGTCCGTCGTGGACGGATTGCCCGGCCCGCGGCTGCTGTTGACCGAGGCCGCCGACATCGCGCCGTACACGGCCGCCCGCGACCGCTCGAGCCACAAGGGCAGCTACGGCCACGTGCTGGCGATCGGCGGTTCGCGCTCCAAGCCGGGCGCCATCCGCATGACGGCCGCCGCGGCGCTGCGCATGGGCGCCGGCCTGACCACGGTCGCGACCGCGGCGGGCGCCGCCGGGACCGTCGTTTCCGCCGCGCCGGAATTGATGGTCGAGCCGGCCGCCGAAACCGCCGATGGTTCGCTGGGGCCGGAGTCCTGGCGGCCCGAGTGGACGACGGGCAAGTCCGTCGCGGCCGTCGGCCCGGGTCTGGGCGTGTCCGCCGCCAACCGCGCCTTGCTGCTGCGGATTTACCGCGAGTGCTCTTTGCCCCTGGTCATCGACGCCGACGGCCTGACCGCTCTCGGCGCCGCAGCGCTGCCGCGCCGCGAACCTTCGACCGTGCTGACGCCGCACCCGGGCGAGATGTCGCGCCTGACGGGACGCAGCATCGACGCCATCCGGTCCGACCGCGTCTCCATCGCGCGCGAATACGCCGCGGCGAATCGAGTCTTCCTCGTTCTGAAAGGAAACCGCACGCTCATCGCCGCGCCCAACGGAGACGTGATCGTCAATCCGACCGGCTCGCCCGGCATGGCGACGGCCGGCGCCGGCGACATTCTGACCGGCATGATCGCGGGGCTGTTGGCGCAATTTCCCGCCGAGCCGATCGCGCGTACCGTTGCCGCCGCGGTCTATCTGCACGGCGCGGCGGGCGAGCGCGCGGCAAGCGCGCGGGGCGAGCAATCGATGCTCGCATCGGACATACTGGAGTTTCTACCCGCTGCCGTCCGCGCGATCCGGGCGTATGCGCCGGCGGGACCGCAGCCGCCGGCGGTTCCCCTCGAAACTTGACGATCCACAGCCGATCCCCGGAAGAAACGATGGCCGCCGGCCGCGCGATCGCCGCCCGTCTCCAGCCGCCGGCGCTGATTATGCTGATCGGCGACCTGGGCGCGGGAAAAACGACGCTGGCGAAAGGCATTGTCGAAGCCCTCGGCGCCGCTGCCGGGGAAGAAGTGCTCAGTCCGACGTTTTCGTTGATCCACGAATACGGCGCAAGCCCGAAGGTGTACCACATCGACCTCTACCGCCTCGACCGCGTACCCGAGCTCGAAACGCTGGGCCTCGAAGACCTTTGGCGCCGGCCGGCCGTCGTCATCGTCGAGTGGGGCGAGAAATTCGACCGTGAGTTGCCGGGCGAGAGAATCGAAATCCGCCTGCGCTGCAACGACGACGACTCGCGGACAATCGAGATCGCGCAGCCGGCCGCCGTTGCCGATCGGCTCCCGCGCCGCCGCCGGATATAATTCCAGTCTCGATATGATCGCCTGCCTGCGCGGAACCCTGCTCGAAAAACAGACCGGCTCGGTCATCGTCGATGCCGGTGGCGTAGGCTATCTTGTCGCCATCCCGGTTTCGACCTACACCGAGATCGGCGCGCCGGGCGATGCCGTCACGCTGCACGTTCACACCCACGTCCGCGAGGACGTGCTGGCCTTGTTCGGCTTTCACACCCTGCGCGAGAAAGAGCTTTTCCAAAAGTTCATCGCGGTGACCGGCATAGGGCCGCGGCTTGCCGTCACGATCCTTTCCGGGCTGCCCCCCGACGCATTGATCCGGGCGATCCGCTCGGAGAACGCGAAAGAGTTCGCCCGCATCCCCGGCGTGGGGCGGAAAACAAGCGAAAGGATTATCTTAGAATTGAAAGACAAGCTCGGCGACTTCGAAGACCCGGGAGTGGCGGCGCAGGCGCCGGCGACGCTCCTGGAGAACGATGTCGTTTCCGCGCTCGTCAATCTCGGCTGCACGCGCGACGCGGCCGAAAAAGGCGTACGCAAGGCTCTTGAAGCGGGGGTTGCCGCAGAGTTCGAGCCGCTGTTCCGGCGCGCATTGGAGTCGATCAAGCGCTGATCCGCCTTGCAGGCAACCGATGTCAGAGGAGCGCATTCTTTCGCCGGGGACTTTCGAGGACGATGCCCAATTCGACATCACGCTGCGCCCGCAGACGCTCGCCGAGTTCATAGGGCAGAAAAAGCTTAAAGAGAATCTCTCCATCGCCATCGAAGCGGCGCGCAAGCGGGGCGAAGCGCTGGACCATGTTCTGCTCTACGGGCCGCCGGGTCTGGGGAAAACGACTCTCGCCGCGATCATCTCCAACGAGCTCGGCGTCCACATCGATTACACCTCCGGCCCGGTTCTGCAGAAAAAACTCGATCTGACCGGCGCGCTGACAACGCTCCGGGAGCGGCAAGCGTTCTTCGTCGACGAGATCCACCGCCTGCTGCCCGATGTCGAAGAGATGCTGTATTCCGCCCTCGAGGATTACCGCGTCGATCTCATGGTCGGCACGGGACCCGGAGCGCGAACGCATTCGATTCCCCTGCCGCCGTTCACGGCCATCGGCGCGACGACCCGCCAGGGCCTGATCGGCGCTCCCCTGCGCGGGCGCTTCGGGCTGACGCTTCGCCTCAGCCCATACGAACCGGCCGACTTGACCGGCATCGTATTCCGCTCGGCCGGGCTGCTCGGCGTAGCGGTCGACGCCGAGGCGGCCGAAGAAATCGCGCGCCGGGCGCGAGGAACCCCGCGCGTCGCAAACCGTCTGCTGCGCCGCGTGCGCGACTACGCGCAGGTGCGGGCGGACGGCCGCGTTGACCTGCGCATCGCCCGCAGGGCGCTCGATCTGCTCGACGTCGATCCGTTGGGCCTGGATGAGATCGACCGCAAGATCATGGACACGATCCTCTCGAAATACGGCGGCGGCCCCGTAGGGCTGAATACGATCGCGGCGTCGGTCGGCGAAGATGCCAGTACCATTGAAGAAGTGTACGAGCCATACCTGATGCAGTTGGGTTTCCTCGATCGAACGCCCCGCGGGCGCGTGGGCGCCTTGCCGGCGTTCGACTATTTCAAGATCCACCGCCCGGGCGGGCCGCAAGCTACGCTGAGCTTTTGAAGGAATCGACTGCATGAGCGCCGCACACTATGTCGCCATCGAAGGCCCGTTACGGGTCGGCAAAAGCAGCCTCGCGCGCGCGTTGGCCGACCGCATCCACGCCCGCCCGCTGTTCGACACGGAAAACAACCCGCATCTGGAGGATTTTTACAACGGGCGGCCCGGCGCGTCGTTTCGGACGCAGATGCACTTCCTGATCAGCCGCTTCCAACAACTCGCCGGCGCCGCGATCGAGCAATCGCATACCCGCATCGTCGCCGACTACCTGTTCGAGAAAGACAAGCTGTTCGCCTATCTCAACCTCGACGACACCGAGGTGGCGATCTACGACGCCTACTATCAGCACTTCAAAAACATGCTGCCGACTCCCGATCTCGTTGTCTATTTGAAGGCTGCTCCGCAAGTTCTCCGCGAGCGGATTGCGCGCAAGAACATCGCCGCGGAAGCCAAGATATCCGACCGCTACCTGGAAGAGACCGTCCGCGCCTACGAGCATTTTTTCGACCGCTACAAGGCGGCGGACGTCTTGGTCGTCGATACCAGCGAAGTGGATTTCGTACACAAGCCGAAGGACCTGGAAGAACTGCTCGCCGAGTTGAGCCGGCCGGTGCGGGGAACGCAGTATTTCCTGCCGCTGGGTTCCTGAGCGCAAAACCGCGCTGCAACGAATATGCAATGCGCCCGGACTATATTCGCTAGATTCCCATGGAAATCGACGCAGCGGCGTTAGCAGCGGCATTCGGCGGCGGCCTTTTCGGGGCCGCGGTCGGTACCTTGCCGGCATTTATCTTCACCGGCCTGCTGGTGCTGGCCGGCGTGGCCGCGGCCGCCTCCGGCGGCGGGACGGACATTCTGACGCATGCGGCTTTCGGCCCGGTGTTCGGTCCGCACATTTCGTTCGGCGGAGGAGCCGCGGCGACGGCCTATGCCTACAAGCGGGGGCTGCTGGAGACCGGGCGCGACATTTCCATTCCTCTGATGGGCCTCAACCGCACGGACGTGCTGCTCGTCGGCGGCGCGTTCGGCCTGATCGGCTACCTGCTCAACGCGCTGTGGCAGGCGGTCGGGCTGGGGCCGAAGACCGACACGATCGCCCTGACGGTCGTCGTCTCGGCCATGATCGCCCGCCTGGCGTTCGGCAACTCCACGCTTATCGGCAAGAGCTTTACCCCGAACGAAGCATTCCATTGGGTGCGCCATCAGGAAAGGCCGGCGCAAGCCGCCGCCATCGGCCTCGGCGTGGGCCTGCTATCGGCCTATATGGCCGGCGTTCTCGGCGTCGAGCGCGGCGGCGGCGTTCTGGGTTTCGGCATCGCCGCCGCAACGCTCGTCTTCGCCCAGTTCGGTCTGAAAGCCCCGGTCACGCACCACATCGCCCTGCCCGCGGCGACCGCGGCCATTGCCTCGGGAAACCTCTATGTCGGCGCCCTGTTCGGCATCGTCGGCGCTTTCGCAGCCGAGGCGTTTTCGCGCATCGTCCACATGCACGGGGACACGCACGTCGACCCGCCGGCCGCGGGCATCGCCGCCGCCACGCTGCTGGCGCGTCTGATCTGGCCGCTGTAGCCGCCGCAATCCGCCGAACGCCGGCGGAGAGCGTCCTTCCCTCTCATTTCCCCTGTCTCCGTCTCCGCTACCATAGTCCCGGCATGAATGCGCCCAAGCAAGCATCGGGCCGGCGGGACTTTATGCGCGCGGCATGTCTTGCCGCCGCCTCGAGCGCCGCGGCGTGCGGCAACGACTCCGCGGCGGCGCCCGCCCGCGGCCGCTTCGAGTTGGCCGAAATCACCCTCGCCGAACTGAACGCCGGCATGCAGCAGGGCCGCTGGACGGCGCGCTCGATCTGCGAGCTTTACCTGCAACGCATCGCCTCCATCGACCGCCGAGGCCCCGCCCTCAATGCGGTCATCGAGATCAACCCCGACGCCCTGAGCATCGCCGACCGCCTCGACGCCGAACGCGCCGCGGGTAAAATTCGCGGCCCCCTGCACGGCGCGCCGGTCATGCTCAAAGACAACATCGACACGGCCGACAAGATGCAGACCACGGCCGGTTCGCCGGCCCTGATCGACTCCGGCGTGCAACGGGATTCGTGGGTTGCCGCGCGTCTTCGCTCCGCGGGCGCGGTCATCCTGGCCAAAACGAATCTCAGCGAGTGGGCCAATTTCCGCTCGAGAGATTCGACCAGCGGCTGGAGCGGCCGCGGGGGGCTGACGCGGAATCCCTATGCGCTTGACCGCAACCCCTGCGGCTCGAGTTCCGGGTCCGCGGTCGCCGTTGCGGCAAACCTCACCGCCCTGGCGATCGGCACGGAAACCAACGGCTCCATAGTCTGTCCTGCGTCGGTAAACGGAATCGTAGGCATCAAGCCGACCGTAGGTCTCGTAGGCCGTTCCGGGATCGTCCCCATTGCGCATTCCCAAGACACCGCCGGCCCCATGGCCCGAACCGTTGCCGACGCGGCTGCGCTGCTCGGAGCGCTGACCGGCATGGACCCGAGAGATGCGATCACCGCCGGCAGTAACGGTTACGCCTACGCCGACTACGTGCAATTTCTCGACCCCGCCGGGCTGCGCGGCGCCAGGATCGGCTCGATTCGCAGTGATCGGGGTCGGAGGAAAACGATGGATGCGCTCCTCGATTCCGCAGCGGACGCCATGCGCAGCGCGGGCGCCGAGTTGATAGAGATCGAAGAATTGCCCGCCGGCGGCGGAGTGGACGCCGCGGGTTTCGAAGTCATGTTGTACGAATTCAAAGCCGGCCTGAATTCCTATCTCGTCAATCTCGGCCCGGCGGCAAAGGTCAGAACGCTTGAGGAGATCATCCGCTTCAACAGAGACCGCCGCGGCGAAGCGCTGCGCTACTTCGGCCAGGACCTGTTGGAACTGGCGCAAGAGAAAGGGCCGCTCACCGAGCGGGCCTACGGAGAAGCGCTGAAGAAAAGCCAAGGGCTTTCGCGGGCGGCGATCGACGGAACCCTGCAAGAGCATCGCCTCGACGCCCTTTTCGCCCCGACCGCCGGGCCGGCCTGGAAAACCGACCTGCTCCACGGCGACTATTCCGGCTTCACCGGCAGTTCGTCTCCCGCGGCCCGCGCCGGATATCCGCATATCACGGTTCCCGCGGGCTTCATCGCCGGGTTGCCGGTAGGCGTGTCGTTCTTCGGCGCGGCCTACGCCGAGCCCAAGTTGATACGCATCGCTTACGGTTTCGAGCAAGCGGCGCCGAGCCGGCGCGAGCCGCAATTTCCGCCTACGGCCAAAGCCCTATCGAAAATGGAACCATAACGCCAGCACGGCGCAACCCACGACTGCGGACAATGCCGCCAGCCGGCGGTCCGCAGCGGTTGCCGCGCCGGAATCCCGGCGGCTCGACCAATCGATCGTCAATCCGGCTATGTGCGCGCTCACTGAGCGTTCGCCGAGCTTGCTTGCCGCGTACATCGTCAGCAGGCAGCAGAAAAACACTCCGACGCTGTAGTTCAGGAACGGAATCGCCGCCAAGCCTTCGAGCGGCCCCAACTGCATGCCGTAAACTTTGTGCAGGATATCCAGCAAGAACCTGCCCGCCCCGGCGAGGCCGCCTGCGACGAGCGTGATCAGCGCGGCCCGGGGCGTCGCTTTCCGCCACAGGACGCCGACCAGGAACGTCGCCGTAATCGGAGCGCCGATGTAAGCCTGCACGCTCTGCATGTATTGATAGACCTCGTTGCTTAGGTAGCGGATCATCGGTATCCACAGGATGCTCAGAACGACCACCAGGCCCGTAACGATCCGCCCGACAAAAACCAGGCGCTTCTCGCCGGCGTCGGGCCGCAGCTTCTTGTAAATATCCATCGTGATCAGCGTCGAGCAGGAGTTCAGGACGCTGCTCAGAGACGACATCAGCGCGGCGAGCAGGGCGGCCACCATGAGGCCGGAGAGCCCCGCGGGCAGCAGGCGTTTCACCATCAACGGAAACGCCGCGTCCCCGGCCGCTTCCTGCGGCCAGAGTGCGCGCGCGATAAGCCCCGGCAGCACCAGAATGAATACCGGCAGTATCTTCAGGGCCGAGGCGAATATCGTGCCGCCGCGGGCATGCGCCAGGTTGCGGGCGCTGAGCGTCTTTTGGACGATGACCTGATCCGTACACCAGTACCACGTGCCCAGGATGAGTGTGCCCAGGGTCGTTCCCAGCCACGGATACTCGGGGTGGTTGAAACCCTTGATGAGATGAAAAAAGTCGTCCGGCAGGGTTGCGCGCAGTTGTCCGAAGCCGCCTGCCTCGCCAAGCCCGAGCCACGTCAGGAACACCGAGCCGGCGATCATGATGAAGGCTTGCAGCAGATCGGTGTAAATCACCGCCGCCAATCCCCCGGTGATGGTGTAAACTCCCGTCGCTGCGACCAACAGGATCGCCGTGGTCGTGTAATCCCAGCCGAAGATTTCCCGCGCCAGGATTCCCGCAGCGAATAGAGCGACCGATATTTTCGTCAGCACGTAGGCGAGCAGCGATACGGTAGTGAGGTACCAGCGGCAGCCGGGACTGAAGCGTTTCTCCAGGTATTCCGGCATCGTGAAGACGCCGCTGCGCAGGTACTGCGGGATGAATATCCAGCCGAGCAGCAGCAGGCAGAAGCTCGCCGACCACTCGTAGCAGCCGACGGCAAGCCCGCTCGACGCTCCCGACCCGGCGAGGCCGACCACGTGCTCGCTGCCGATGTTGGTCGCGAAGAGCGTGGCGCCTACCGCAAACCAGCCGATGTGCTTGCCCGCCAGGAAGTACTCCGTCGTCGTGTCTTTGTTGCGGGAATGGTAAAAACCGACGGCGAATACGGCGGCGAAGTAGGCGGCGATAATGAAGGTGTCCATTCGAAAGACGCCCAGTATAACGCGGCGGGCGGAAGATGGCGGACTGCGAACGAATCGGCTTGGTAGTGTTTGCGCACGGCTCGCGCGTGGCCGCGGCCAACGAGGCCGTCGAGCGCGTCGCGCGCAAAGCCGCGGACGAGGGGGGCTTCGCGCTCTACCGCGCGGCTTTTCTCGAGCTCGCGGAGCCGACTCTGCAAGGCGCGGTCGTCGATCTGGCCGGCGCCGGCGCCCGCTGCATCGTGGTCGCGCCCTACTTTCTGACGATGGGGCTGCACCTGACGCGCGATTTTCCTGAAATCCTGAACGGCATCCGCACCAAGCATCCCGGCCTGGAGTTGAAAGCGGCCCCGCCTCTCGACGGACACCCCGCGCTGGCCGGCATTCTCGTCCAGCGCGCCCGAGAAGCGCTGGGGATCAGGGCGCCCGGTGGAGGGTAAGCGCGCGGTTCAGCCTGTTTTCACTCCCGCTCGGCATTGCTGCATGCGCGGGAGCCATGCTTCGAACCAGCGCTGAAACTCCCGCAACTCGCGGCGGCGCTCCGGCGATGCCGCGAACGGCAGGCGCGCCTTGAAAAGACCGCGCCATTGCGCAATCCGCTTGAGCCCCCAAGGGTAGGGGAGCCGCTCGTTGCGCTCCACGAACTCGGCATACAACGCGGCCGCGCGGTCGAATCTCTCAGGGTCGCCCGCCGACTCGAACAGCGCCGCTGCCGCTTCGGGGATCACGCTCGCCGGACCCGAGATCACGGCGTCGATCTCTCTCTCCCGCAGCGCGGCCGCCAGCGCCGCGTCGTGGCCGAGCACCCGCGCTGCGGCAAGCTCCCCGCGGCGGGTCAACTCTGCGAGCAGATCCAGGCTGCCGCTCGAGTCCTTCACCCCGATGATGTTGTCCTCCGTCTCGAGCAGATCGAGAACCACGCCGGCAGGTACGGGGCTCACGAACGAAGTCAGGTTGTAGATCAGCAGCGGCCCCTCGATCGCGCGCGCGGCTTGGCGGTAAAAGCCGGCCAGGTCGCGGCCCTCGTAGCGGTAAAAGTAAGGCGCCGGCAGCAGCACGGCGTCGGCGCCCGCCTGCAGAGCATGGCGCCCCAACTCGATCGACTCGCCGGCGGAGGCGCCGCCGATGCCGGCAATCAGCAGACCCTTTCCGTGCATCGCCGCGGCCAGCCGCTCGACCGCTTGCTTGCGCTGATCCGCCGGCAAGTCGAAGTATTCGCCCGTCCCGCCGCACGGAACCACGCCGCGCATGCCTCGGCTCAGAGCATATTCGGCGGTGCGTTCGAGCGCTTCGAAGTCGATCCCGCCGGAATCCGTCCGTGGGGTCAGCAGCGCCGCGAGAGGTCCTGCGATCGGTTTCATGCCGAATTTGCAAGTTTAGCGGAAAGCGCGGCGCCTGGCTGCTATGATCGAGAGCGGCGATTGGCGAGAGCGGCATGCAACCTACCCGCAGGGAGTGGCTCCGGTCCGGCATAGGCATGGCGATGGCTCCAACGATGATGATTCCGAAGGCGGGCGCGTACAGCCTCGCCGAGATCGAAAGCAAGCTGGCGCAAGGCGCGGGCATCGAGGGCGTCGTCAAGGCGGACTTGCCGACGCCTTCGCTGATGCTCGACCTCGATGCGTTCGAAGCGAATGTTGCCCGCATGGCTGCTCATGCCGAGCAGGCCGGTCTCGACCTGCGGCCGCATGCCAAAACCCACAAGTGTTCTGAGGTTGCGAAGCGCCAGTTGGGCGCGGGCGCCTTGGGCGTCTGCGCCGCCACGATCCGCGAAGGCGAGGCGCTGGCCGCCGCCGGCGTCGGCGGGCTGCTGCTGACCTCCGAGCTGGTCGGGCCGAACAAGATTCACCGCCTGATCCGGCTCACTCGGAAACGTCCCGACACGATGTCCGTCGTGGATCATCCGCTGCATGCCGAGCAACTGAACGAGGCCGCCGGCGCGGCCGGCGTCAAGTTGAACGCGATGGTCGATATCGACCCCGTCGGCCGGCGAACCGGCATTGCTCCGGGCCCGCGGGCCGTCGCGCTCGCCGAGACGATCGACAGGCTGCCGCATCTCAATCTGAAAGGCGTCCACGGCTATTCGGGCGCGTCGTCCCACGTCAAGGGATTCGAGAACCGCAAGGCGCATTCGGAGAAGTACATGACGCCGGTGCTCGAATCCTTCGCCGCGATGCGCAAAAAGGGAATGCCGGCCGAGATCATGTCGGGCGCGAGCACGGGCACCTACAACATCGACTCCGAACTCGACGGCATGACCGAGATGCAAGTCGGCTCCTATGCGCTGATGGACGTGGATTACAGCATGATCGGCGGCAAGAGCGGCGAGACGTACGGCGATTTCCAACCGGCGCTGTTCGTGCTGGCAACCGTAATCAGCAAGAACCACGCCGACATCGCCACCGTGGACGCCGGGCTGAAGGCGTTCGCCACCGACCGCGATTTCGGCCCGCGGGTTGCCCGCCCGGCCGGACTCGAATACGCTTTCCGCGGCGACGAGCACGGGCAGTTGGAGCTTGCCGGCGCCGCGCGCGAGGTCAAGCTCGGCGACAAGATCGAGCTCGTCGTGCCGCACTGCGACCCCAACGCCAACCTCTACGACCGCATGTACTGCGTGCGCGGGGAACGCGTCCGCCAAGTCTGGAAGATCGACGCGCGCGGCCACGTTTAGCGCCGGGGCGTAGGACTGAACACAAGGCGGAATAGCCGGCTGTTGCCGTGCGGCCGGCGCCGCGCCGGGCTTCGTGGAAGCGAATAGAATACAGCCGTGTCCGAGACGATGCCGGCTGCGAACGGGGGCGGGCGCCTAGGCGCCGCGGCGCGGCGCCGGGTGGACGCGGCGGGGCTCTGGTGCTTGCTGGGCTACGCCGCTCTCGCCTTTCTGGCGCGGCAACCGGGAGAACCCGCGCTGCCCGCGTTTTTTCTCCTCGTCGCCTGGACCGGCTTGCCGGCGTTCGCTCTCTATCTGTACTTGCGGCGGCGCGGCGAACCCCTCCCGCGCGGCCGCATGTTCCTTTGGGCGGCGGCGTTCCGGCTTTGCGGGCTTGCCGGCGGGCCCTTCTACGAGGACGACTTCTACCGTTACCTGTGGGACGGCTACCGCTTTGCGGCAAGCGGCTCGCCCTATGGCGCGCCGCCGGAAGCGTTCTTCGCCGACCCCGGCGTGCCGGAGGCGTTGCAGCGCGTGCTGGACGGCATCGGCTACCCCGAATTGCCGACCATCTACGCCCCGACCGCGCAACTTGTCTTCCTGCTCGGCTATCTGTTGCAGCCGGGCGGCGTCGCCGCGCTGCAAGCGATTTTGATTGTCTTCGATCTCGCAACCGTAGCGCTGCTGCTGCGCTTGGCGCCGGCCGGGAACGTCATGCTCTATGCCTGGTGTCCGCTGGTCGTCAAGGAAATCGCCTTCACCGCGCACCCGGACGGCGTCGGCGTCTGCCTGTTGCTTGCGGCGGTCGTGCTTGCCCGGGAGCGCCGTTGGCGGGGGGCCGCGGTCTGTCTGGGGCTGGCGGCCGGGGCCAAGATATTCGCGTTGGTTCTCGCGCCTTTGGTGCTGGCCGGCGCGAAAGTCAGGCACTGGCTGCTGTTCGGCGCCGCGTCGGCGGCGTTGTATGCGCCGTTCGTCCTGAGCGGCGGCGCCGAGTTCGAGGCGCTGCAAGTCTTCGCCCGGGAGTGGGAATTCAATGCGGCGCTGTTCGCGCTCTTCGCAGCCGTGTCGGACCGGGGCGCAGCCAAGCTCGCGCTGGGCCTGGCCTACGGCGCTTTCTGGGCGTGGTGTTTCGTGCGCTATCTACGCAGCGGCCTGCCGCGCGCCGTCCCGCGGGGCGACTGGCTGTACGGCGCGCTGCTCGCCGCGTCGCCGGTAATCAATCCGTGGTACCTGCTCTGGCTGCTGCCTTTCGCCGCGGTCTTTCCCGGCGTCTGGGCCTGGACGGCCTCGGCCGTGGTGTTGCTCGGTTACGTAACCGGGCTCAACTTGAACGACTATGCGCTGCAGCCCTACCAACAACCGGCGTGGGCGCGGCTGCTGGAGTTCGGCTCGATTCTGCTCGCGCTGCTCTACGATCTGTTCCGGCGGCGGCAGAATTTTCGCGAATGCCCCTGCGACAATGCAGGCAAGGAGAAACGGTCATGAAGACAATGCGAACCGCGGCTGTTCTGGTCGGCGCGGCGCTGATTTCCGGCGGCGCGAATGCCCAGCCCAAATCGAAACTGCTCTCGGCTTGGAACGCAAGCGACGAAGCCAACGCCGCCCCAATCGATCACGGCGCCTGGCAGGAGATATTGAACGATTACCTCCGCGCCGACGACTCGGGCGTCAATCGCTTCGACTACGCCGCGCTCAAAGCCAATGCTGCGGATGCCGCCAAGCTGGCCGCGTACCTGACGGATTTGCAGGGACTCGATCCAAAAAAATACTCCCGCGCGGAACAAAAACCCTACTGGATCAATTTCTACAATGCGTTGACGGTGAAGGTCGTGTTGGACGCCTATCCGGTCGACTCCATCCGCGACATCAGCGAGAGTTGGTTGAACCGCCGGATACTCAAGGGCCCTTGGGAAGACCTGCACGCCGAGGTTGCCGGTCAGGAGTTGACGCTGGACAACATCGAACACGGCATCCTGCGCCCCATCTGGCGCGACAACAGGATTCACTACGCGGTGAACTGCGCCAGCTACGGCTGTCCGAATCTGTCTGCGACGGCCTTTACCGCCGCCAATGCCGAGACGCTGCTCGATGCCGGCGCGCGCGCTTACGTGAACCATCCGCGGGGCGTCGATTTCGTCGACGACGATTTCATCGTCGTTTCGAGCATTTACGACTGGTTCGTCGAAGACTTCGGCGGCACGGAGGAAGGCGTGCTCGAACACCTCGTCCGTTACGCCGAGAAAGCGCTCGCGGAGCGCCTCAAGAACTTCGCCGGAGCGGTGGATTACGAATACGACTGGAGTCTGAACCGGCCGTAGCGCCCCGCTTCTCCGGCCGCGCGGCGGCGCCCGAGCCCCTGAGAGCGGCGGATCAAAACGAATAACCGAACGACACGCCGATGATTCTGGCCGCCGCCGTATTGCGGCCGTCGATGACCGACGCGTATGACAAGCCGATGGTGGTTCGCTCCGACATGGGGAAGGTCACCGACGCGCCGAGAAGCTGGATGTCTTCCTGCAACTCGGGGAAACGGTCGGGCGAGAATCCGGGACCGCCGATGTCCAGGCCGCTCGCCGAGGCGTTGACCGCCTCGTAGTTGAGGCTCAAGCCGACGCCGCCCCCGAGCAGCACGCCGGCCGAAAATCTGCCGAAGATGTCGGAGGGAATGCCGTTGTTGCGGTAGCGGTAACCGAGCTCGCCGGACAAGGCGACGCGGTCAGCGACAAACTTTCCGGCCATCGCCGACAACTCGACCCCGTTGCCGCCGTCTCCCAGGGAATTGATGTATCCGGTCCGGTAGTCCCCGGCGAAGATCGCCCCGGCGCGGAAAGCGATGCTCGGCAGACCGCTCGTTACTTCGTCGGCGACCCGCCAGACGACGCCGGCGTTGAAGTCCGCCAAGCCGGTGAAATTCTCCCGCGGCGTGGGGATGCCCTCGCCGGTGATGAAATCGCTGCGGGCGCCGCCCACGCGGAAGTCCAGGGAGACCGCATCCGACAAGCCGTAAACGCCGTCCAACCAAACGGTTTGCTGCGCGAGAGTCGCGCCGCCGCCCGGAGTGGGCATTTTCTCGGCGGCGAGGTAGAAATCGCCGGCGTTCTGCGACACCAACGAGATGTTGACCGATCCGCCTCCGGGAGCCGGCAGCCACGGCGAGCCGCCGGCAAATGCGGTCGAGCCGCTAAAAACGGCGGCGGCCGCCATAGGAATCAAGCACGAGCGTCGCATTTTTGAAATTCCATCGGGATTCGTTGCCGGCGGTCACAATTTGTAACGGCGCGTCAGATAGTAGTGGACAAGCTCCTGTTCGTCCGTCCCGCCGTCGCAATCGGCGCCGCGGCTGCCCGGACACAGCACCTGAATGTTGTCGTCGTCCGGCGTGCCCGGCTTTTCCGCCTCGTCTCGGGCTTCGAGGCTGTTTTTCAAGCTCAGGGCGCGGTCCCGATTCAAATCGCCCTTTTGCAGCGGACAGGACGCGCACACGAGCTTCTTGAACGTAACCGCCTTGCCTTGCGTGTAGGCGTCCCTGGCGCTGATGCCGCGGCCCGCCGAAATGGAGCCGGAGGCGAATAACGCTGCCTGCGCAAGGAACCCGGCGCCGACCAACGCCGCCATGCCGATCACTCGTTTCATTTTCATTTGCTCCAGCCTACAACAATGTTTGGGGCTGCAACCCGCGCAGCCCACTGTTCGCCTAACGTAGCATGAAAGACCGCGCCGCCCTGCCGGGAAAATAAATATCGCGCGATCCGGCCGCTTTTTTGTTTGATATTCTGAGGCTTGCCGCCTCCCCGGCGCTGAAACGGAACGTCCCCTCTTGAACCGACCTCACGGCGTGTGCATCCGTCAGACCGAGTTGCCGGGGATTCGGCCGCTCTTTGCGAGTCTGCTCTATCGGTTCCACGAGGTCGCGGATTTCTACCGTTACCCGCCCGTTCTGGATTCCGCCGAGGCCGCCGCCCGCGAAATTCGGTTCGACCCCCGACACCGCGCTGCTCTGACGGCCGAGCTGCGGCGCCAGAACGAGGGCTGCGGGCCGGAAACCGCCGCCAATCTGGACCGGCTGGAGAAGCCGGACACGGTAGTCGTCGCCACCGGCCAGCAAGTCGGACTCTTCGGCGGTCCGGTCTTCGCGCTTTACAAGGCGTTGACGGCGGTCCGGTTCGCGGCGGAACTGACCCGGCGCGGAACCCCCGCCGTCCCGGTGTTCTGGCTGGCCACCGAAGACCACGACCTCGCGGAAGTCGATCATGCCTGGGTCTTTTCTCCGGACGGCGTCCCGGCCAAGCTGCGGGCGGTTACGCAAGGCGCCGCGGGCGCCGCCGTCGGCGCGCACAAGATCGTCGACGCCGACCTGGCCAAGCTCGAGGAGACTGTCAGCGGGTTCCCTTTCGCCGATGAAGCGGCGGCGTCGGCGCGCGAAGCCTACGCGGACGCCCCCTACTTCGCCGACGCTTTTCGGGCGCTGCTGCGCAAATTGCTCTGCCGCTTCGGCCTGATTTTTTTGTGCCCCATGCAGCGCGAGATTCGGCGTCTCGCGGCGCCCGTCATCGAGCAGGCGGTCGCGCGCTCCCCCGAGTTGACGGCAAAGCTGCTGGTCAGAGGACGGCAACTCGAACAGGCGGGCTTCCACCGGCAGGTCCGCGTCGATGCCGAGACGTCGCTGTTTTTCTTGTTCGAAAACGACGTGCGGGTTGCGCTCAAGAAGCAGGGGGACGCCTATCGGGCGGGGGCGAAGCGTTATACGCACGGCGATCTGCTCGCCAGGCTCCGCGAAAACCCTTCCGCTTTCTCGCCGAACGCGCTGTTGCGGCCGGTTATGCAAGATTTTCTCCTGCCCACCGCGGCGCTGGTCGGCGGCCCGGCGGAGTTGGCGTATCTCGGCCAATCGGCCGTTTTGTACGAATCCCTGCTCGGCCGCATGCCGGCGGTCTTGCCGCGCGCGAGTTTCACCGTTCTCGACGGCAGAGCCGCCAAATTGCTGGACCGTTACCGCCTGACGCCCGCGGAGTGCTTTGTGCCCGCGGCCGATCTCGAAGAGCGCATTGCCGCTTCCCTGGTTCCCCCCGAGTTGCACGGCGCGTTCGCCGGGAGCGTGCGGGAAATCGAAACCGCGATGCTGCGCATGGAGCGGCGCCTCTCGAGTTTCGACCCTTCGCTGCATGCGAGCTTTTCTTTGTCGGCCGGCAAGATTCGCTATCAGCTTGAAAAAATCCAGGCCAAGACCGCGCGCGAAAGCCTGCGCCGGAACGAGACGGCTCAGCGCCACGCCGCCTACCTCAGCAGTTTCCTCTACCCCAACCGCAGCCTCCAGGAACGGGTTTACGGCATGCTGCCCTTTTTAGCGCAATTCGGCGGGGGCTTCGTCGACCGCATCGCCGACGCAATTGCCCCCGATTGCGTCGATCACCAGGTCTTGACACTGTAAGATTCGCTGTGGGCAGCGTACAAACGGCGGCGGCATCCTCACCCGGCGGGGAACAACCGCGCCGCCGGCTGCGTACCATCGGATAGAAAGCGAACCGATTTGCCCTACTGCATTCATTGCGGACGCGAGGTGCTCGGCGCGGACCGTTTCTGCCGCGGCTGCGGCCGCCCGCAGCCTTCCACGGCGCCCTCCGGCGACGGGCTGAGTCCGCGCGGCGCAGCGATGCTCTGCTATGTGCCCTGGCTGGGATTTATCGGCTCGGTCGTCGTGCTTGCCGGGCAAACCTTTCGCCATCATCCCGACGTGCGTTTTCACGCCTATCAGGGTCTCTATATTTTCGCAACGTGGCTGCTGGTGCGCTATGTCGCCGATCTGTGGACCGAGTTGCTGTTTTTCGGCGAGTTTCTGCCGCTCAGCGGACTGCTGCAAATGGCGGTGCTGGGCCTGTGGATTTTCATGCTTTTCAAAGCCTCGAACGAGCAGCGCTATTCGCTGCCGTTGCTGGGCGATCTGGCCGAGCGTTCGCTTTGAGCAGGAACGATCCGCCCGTCTTTTGCGTATCTTTCAAAGAGGCGTCGGAAGGGTTGTTCCGATGCCTTTTTATCATGGCCGCGTCATACCGCGAGAGCGTACCGCTCTCTTCGCCGCCGCTTTTTTCATAAGGAGACGCCCGTATGTCCAAACCACTCGCCTCGCTTCTCGCCGCGTCAGTGCTTGCATTTTGCTCGGCGCCGCAACTGTGCGGCCAAACGATCGACTATTCCCGCGGCGCGAAGTTCTGGCCGCGCCTCGACACTTACCGGGTTCCCGAGGTGGCGCCGGCCGACCTCGACGATTCGGCCGCGCCGGCCGACATGATTCGCGGCGGCAAGCTCTATCTCTCGCTGCAAGATCTCATCGCGCTGGCCTTTGCCAACAATCTCGACATCGAGCTCGCCCGCTACGGGCGCCTGGAGGCGGATACCGATCTCCTGCGCGCCAAGGCGGGCGCCCAGCTTAGCGGCGTTCAGACGCAGATCAGCACGCTTTCGACAGGGCAGTCGGTGCAGTCTTCCGGCGCCCGGGTCGGCGAGCCGAGAGGGCAGGCCGACGGCATTACGACAAACGCGTCCGAGCAGGCGACGGGCAGCGCAAGCACCGGCAACGCGGCGTCTTTTTTCGGTACCCAGGTGACCGGTCTGGAGCCGACCGTCTCATCGACGATGACGTTCGTGCGTACGAGCAATCCTCAAATCAGCGACTTCGTTACCGGCACCAACACGCTGATCCAGGACATCGAGTCCTACAACCTCAATTTTTCTCAAGGGTTTACGAGCGGCACGACCTTCAACGCCGGATTCACGGCATTCGGCTCGCAAAACAACAACCTGCGCAATCTCTTCAACCCCACGTTGACCAGCGATCTATCCGTGTCGGTCAGCCAGCGCCTGTTGCAGGGCTTCGGGCGCGCGGTCAACAACCGCAACATCCGCATCGCCAAGAACAATCGGGAAATTCAGGATACGCAGTTCGAGATGCAGGTCATCGTCACGGTCAGCCAACTGCAGAACCTCTACTGGGACCTGGTGACCTTTGTCGAAGTCGCCTCGGGACGGCGGGCCGATCTCGAGCTTGCCGAGCTTTTGGTGCGCAACACGAAGCGCCAGGTGGAGCTCGGCCTGCAGCCGCGCTTCGAAATCACCCGCGTCGAAGCGGAGACGACAAGCTACAGCCGGCAAGTGCTCGACGCCGAAAACGATATCCGCCGGCAGCAGAACGTCATCAAGAATGCGATCTCGAAATTCGGCCCGACCGGCGCGGCGCTGCTCGGCGTCGAGATCGTGCCCACCGACCGCATCGAGGCGCCGCAGCGCGGGCCGGTCGAGCCGGTTCAAGATCTGGTCGAGAGCGCGCTCCGCTCCCGCCCTGAAATCGCCCGCACGCAGATGACGCTGACCAACTCCCGGATCAACATCAAGGGCATCCGCAACGCCATGCTGCCCTCGCTCGATTTGACCGCGTTCATGCGCAACAACGCCTTGGCCGGAACGGTCAATCCGCAGATCGCCAACATCCCCGGCGTGGGCGCGCCGAACCCCTTCTTTACCGGTGGGTTCGGGACGGCGGTCGGGCAGCTTTTCAGACGCAATTTCCCTGACTACGGCGTTTTCCTGAACCTGAACGTGCCCTTGAAAAACCGCCAGGCGCAAGCCGACATGACGCGCGAGCTCCTGCGGCTCAGGCAGAGCGACATCCGCCTCCGCCAGGAGGAGAACAACATCAAGCTCGACGTGACGCAGGCCGTGGAATCCCTGCGCCGCGCCCGGCAGAACCACGAGATATCGAAGCAGGCCCGCGAGCTCCGCGAGCAGATGCTCGAGGCCGAGCGCAAGCGCTTTGCCTTGGGGTCGTCTTCGATTTTTCAAATCGTGCAGGTGCAGCGCGATCTGGCCGCGGCCCGCAACGACGAAATCAACTCGCTCAACGGTTATATCCGCGCCCGCAACGAATTGGACCGGGCAACGGGGCAAGTTCTCGAGCGGCACGGCATCTCGATCGAGGCGGCTTACCGGGGGGCGTTGCGCTGAGCGCCCGCAAAAATGCGTTTCTGCAGGCTGAGCCGCGCCGAATCGGCTTGGCCGGCGGCGTAAGCGGCGAAGGCGTTTCGCACGAGAAAACGGGCGTCCGGGCCGTAGGGCGCCAAGCTGCGGTCGACCCATTCGCCGACGGCTTCTTCGCCGGCGCGGCCCTGCGCCGCCGCTTCGGCCCGGCGCTCGAACTCCGGGATGAAGGTCTTGCCGAAGTGAATCTTGTGCGGCAGCGCAACGAGGTCTGAAATCTCGAGCGCGTAAGCGGGCAACTCCACGCCGATGAGCGCAAGCATCATCTGCAGAAAGGAGTTTGAGAACTCGCGCGCCTCGCGGTCGGTCTTCGCCCGCAGCGCGGCGAACGTCCGCTCGTCGGCATCCGCTCCGACGGGCTCCGCGCCCAGTTCCAGATAGACCTTGTTTTTGGGTTCCGTGCCCGACGGGCGGATGGTCGCCTTCATGCCGCCCTCGAGCAGGAACGTAATCAGGTTGCGGCCGCTGCGGTCCGTCTCGGAGACGAACGGCCCGAACTTCGTCTCGTCCCAGTAGTCGATGACCTGCAGAACTTTTCGTCCGGCTATTTCCGCAGGCGGCGCGGCGCGCAGCGCTTGCTGGATTTTACTGATGTCCGCCGAACCCGCCGCTCCCTGCATGACCGTCGAGCGCACGCTGTTGCGGAAATAGCCGTAGCGCTTGTAGGTGTCGAGCAAATAATCGTAAACCGTTTCCCCTCGGGACCTGAGCTCGGAGGCCAGCTCGGCCAGCACCACCGCGGCGCCGGCGGCGTCTTTGTCGCGGATCTCGGGAGTCATCAGCAAGCCGTGGCTTTCTTCCGCGCCGATCACGAAGTCGTCGATGGAAGCCTCGATGCCGCCGAAACGCCCGGTCCGCTCGAAGCGACCGAGAATGTCCCCGATATATTTGAAGCCCACCAGCAGGTCGCCGATGACGACCCCGCCGTAGGCTTCGATCAGGCGTCGGACCAACTCGGTCGTGACCTGCGTCTTGAGGCCCAGCGGCCTGGCGGGCAGCCGCCCGGCCCGTTTGAGAGACTCCAGTCGGAAGCGGGTCAGCAGAATCGCGAACTCGTTGCCGTTGATGAACGCGAAGTCCCCGCCTGCCGGCGCCGCTCCCCCCAGGCGGTCGGCGTCGGGGTCGGTGGCAAGCAGCAAATCCGCGCCCACTTCTTTCGCGCGGGCAATGCCGAGCGCTAGAGATTCGGGCAGTTCCGGGTTGGGGTTGCGGAACATGACGTTTTTGAAGTCGCCGCGGAACTCCCGCTGCTCTTCGACGACGAAAAACTTTTCGCCGGCGGCATAGCCCATCTCTTGCAGGCAGCGGCCCACGGTATTGATCCCCGTGCCGTGCAGTCCCGTGAAGACGAACTTCGCCGGGCCGGCGCCGCGCTCCAGGCGCAGGCCGAGGTTCAGACCGATATAGGCTTGCCGGTCCTCGCCGCTGATCGGACGTATCAGGCCCGAGCGCAGCGCCTCGTCGTAAGGGATGCTTCGCACGCCGCCGACCGTCTCGACGATGCGCACCAACTCCTCGTCGTGCGGAGGAATCTCCTGCCCGCCGTCTTTGTTGTAAAACTTGCCGCCGTTATCGTCGGGGTGGTTGTGAGAGGCGCTGACGTTGATGCCGCCGTGCGCCCCATAGCGGCGAATCAGGTATGAAAGCTCCGGCGTCGAAATGTAATCGGCCGGTTCGTCGGGCGGCATGTACGCCGTAACGCCCGCGGCGCAGTACACCGAAGCCGCGATATGCGCCAGATCTTTCGAACTGAGCCCCAGCAGCGGGTTGGGCGCGCCGGCCGGATAGATGCCGCGCAGATCGTTGAATTCGCGGACGTCGTAGGCAACGACGACTTTGAGCCGCCGCTCGTCGGGCAGCTTTTTGCGCAGATACTCGACGTGCCCTTGAATCGACGAAGCGATGGTGTAGGGGTTGATCCGGTTGGGGCCGATGCCGACGGGTCCGCGGCGGCCGCCCGTACCGAAGGGGATGACCTGATAAAAGCTGTCCAGCAACAGATCGAAATTCCGGGAATCGATCATCCACTGCAGCAGGGGTCTGTAGTCGCCTGCCGCGATCAAGCCGGAAAACTTGTCCGTGCGCAGCCAATCCTGCAAGTGGTCGAGGGCCGCCTGCTTGATCTCGGCGGCAAGGTTAATGGGGCGGAAGCCCTCCCGGGCGGCCGCGGTCAAAATCGAATGGTTCATTGAGAAAATTGAAAAACAGGTCAGCCGGCGACGAATGCGCCCGCGGGCGTGAGGTCTTCCGGACGGCCGACGTCGCGCCAGAAGCCCTCGATTTCAAGCCAACGAACCGTTTCGCCGGCGGCCGCGGTCTCTTGAATCGCGTCGGTCAGGTCGTATTCGCCCCGCGCCGAGGGTTGCAACCGCGCGAGCTTTTCGAATACTCGGGGACCGAAAATGTAAATTCCTGCGTTGTTGAAATTCGTCGTCGAAGATCCCTTCGGCGGCTTTTCGACGATCTTGACGACCCGCCCGCCGTCCACGTAAACCGCGGCGCCCCGGTAGGGGTCTTCGACGCGCTTGACGGTCAACACGATTTCCGCCCCGCCGGCAAGCGCGAACAGCCGGGCGTAAACCGCGGCGTCGACCATGATGTCGCCGAAGGTGAGCAGGAAGGGCTCGCCCGCCGCAAAATCCTTGGCCAGGCGCGCGGCGCTGCCGGTGCCGTCCGGCGTCGCTTGCAACTCATAGCGCAGCGAGGCCGCCCGCGGCGGATGAGCGGCGAAGTATTCCCTGACCATCTCGGCCTTGTAACCGACGACGATACAAATTTTCGCGATGCCTGCCGCTTCCAGCCGCTCGATCTGATGCGCCAGCATCGGCCGGCCGTTGAGCGGCAGCATCGGCTTGGGGCAATCGTCCGTCAGCGATTTCATGCGCGTGCCGCGGCCGGCGGCAAGGATCACGGCTTTCTCGATCGGCAGGGGCATTTTTTCCATGATAGAAAAGCTCCGGGGCCGAGCGCGCGCCGTCCCGGAGCGGCTGCAAGAAACGCCGCGCTATCGGCGCCCGTAAAACAAATCGCGGCCGGCGGTCAGCGCCCGCATCTTGCGGTCGGCGACGCTGCGCGAAAGCATCCAGAAACCGCAATCGGGGTTGACGTAGTGGATGCGTTCCTCGCCGAGCGTCCGCGCCGCGTTCTCGATGCGCGCAGCGATCAGGTCGGGGCTTTCGACGCCGTTGTCCTTGATGTCCACGACGCTCAGCCCCAGGCCGACCGCGGGATTCAGGCCGCGCAACTCGGCCAGCTCGTCGTACCCGCGCCGGGCGAACTCCAGCAGGAAATGGTCGCAATGCAGCGCGTTGAGAAACGGCAGCAGGTTTTTCCAAAACCCTTTCTGGATCGTCTGCCCGCCGTAATTGCCGAAGCACAGGTGGACCCCGCGCGTCGAACCGATGCCGTCGAGGACGTGATTCAGCGCGGCGGCGGCCCATTCGGCTTCTTCCGGATGCCCCGTAATGTTGGCCTCGTCGAGTTGCAGGATGTCCGCCGGGATGCGTTCGAGTTGCCGCCGCAGGACGTCGGCAACGGCCATGCACAGCTTCTCGGCGCTGCCGTAATGGCGGTCGGTCAGCGTCTTGGTCAGCATGTGCGGGCCGGTGCAGGTGAACTTCAGCGGCTTCAGAGTCAAGCTGCGGACGAAGGCGTAATCGGCCGGCAAGTTGAGCGCGCCTGCGCCGATTGCTGCGCTTACAACGCCGGCGGGCGCCGTGCGGAAGCTCATCCCCGGGTCGGCCTTGAAAGCGTCGAGATCGCCGATCGAATACTCGGTGCGGACGCCGGAAAACCGGCTGACGAAATAGTCGATCATGCCGTTGGTTTCCGGGTGGGAGGGGTCGAACCGGTTGAGCTCGCCGTCGGCGACCACGTCGATCCCGGCCAGTTCCTGCGTGCGCAGCACGACGGAGATCGCGTCGCTGAGCGTGCCCTTCGAAGTGTCTCCGTAAAGCCAGCGGGGGATCGGATAACTGCCGACAACGGTCGTTTTGATAGCCATGCGCGGATTATAGCCGCCGCCGGCCGCCCGGCCGCCGGAGCGCGGAAAAGGCGTTCTTCCACAGTTCGACGCGCTGCTCGGGTTCGACGACAACGCCGACGATATCGAAACGGATGCAGTCGTGCGCTGCGCCCGCGCGTCGGGCGTATTCGTGCGCCGTGCGGATCAACAGTTCTTTCTTCTCGTCGTCCACCGCGTCCGGGGGGGCGCCGAAGTCGCTGTTCTTGCGCGTCTTGACCTCGACGAAGACGAGCTCGCCGCCGTCCCAAGCGACAAGGTCGATCTCGCCGCGTCCTTCGCGGGCGCGGTAGTTCCGCGCGACGATGCGGTAACCGCGTTCCTTCAGGAAGTTGTAAGCCGCGTCCTCGCCCCGCCGGCCTTCCCGTAGATGCCGGGGCAGCCCGCGGTCCGCCTTGCGCCGCAGCCGCTCCAGGAATCGGCGCAGCATCTCACCGCCTGCCGCGGTCCGCGCCGCAGGCAACGACCCGGCGCCCGCTCGGACGCCGGAAAGCATTCGTGCTCATGAAGGCTGCGCCGTTCGCTTGAGTTGTCCGCATGCGGCGAAGATATCGCGCCCGCGCGGCTGCCGCACGAAACACGGCATGGCCGCCATGACGATCTTGTGGAACGCCTCGACGCGCGCCGCTGCGGGAGTTTCGAAATCGATGCCGGGTCCGGGGTTGAAAGGGATGAGGTTGACCTTGCACTTGATGTTCGCCAGCAGGCGCGTCACGTCCCGCGCGTCGCGGTCGGAATCGTTGACTCCCTTCAGCAGCACGTATTCGAACATCAACCACTCCCAGGGGCGCAGCGGATAGTTTCGGCAGACTTCGAGCAACTCGCCGAGGCGGTATTTTTTCGTGATCGGCATCAACCGCAGGCGCTGCTCTTCATTGGAGGCGTTCAGCGAGACGGCCAGCTTCGCCCTTACGTCATGCCGGGCGAATTCTTCGATCCTGGAAGCAATGCCCGCAGTCGAAACCGTCATCCGCCGCTGCGAAATCGCGACGCCTTGCGGATCGGCCAACAGGCGCGTCGCCTTCATCACGGCGTCGAGATTCAGCAGCGGCTCGCCCATGCCCATCATCACGATGTTCAGCCCGCGCTCGCGTGCTTCGAGCGCATGCAGGCGCGCCAGCGTCAGCGCCTGCGCAACGATCTCGCCGCAGGTCAGATTGCGTTCGAGGCCCATCGCCGCCGTCAGGCAGAATCGGCAATCGACCGGGCAGCCGACCTGCGTGGAAATGCACAGAGTATCGCGGGCGGCTTCGGGGATGAACACCGCCTCGATGCTTTTGCCGTCCGCCAACCGCAGCAGGTAGCGCGCCGTGCCGTCCGCCGCATCGAACCGTTTTTCCACCGCCGGCAAGCCGCTGGTGAAATCTCTCTCCAGCGTCTCGCGGAGTTTCCGCGGCAGCGTCGAGATTCGATCGATGCCGCTCAGCCGCTCGCGGTAGAGGCCGCGGTAGATCTGCCGCGCCCGGTAGGCCGGCTCCTCGAGCGCGGCGGCCAGCGCCGTCAACTCCCCCAACTCCTGACCGATCAGCGCATCCTCCACGACATCCCATTGTATCGGCGGGCTTGCCGCGGGCGGAGGGGTCGGCCGCAGGCGGGCGCAAGCGAAACCCGCGCGCAACCCGCAACGTTACTATAAGTGAAGGCCGGCGCCGTCCGGTTTACCTGCAATGCGCGCCAGGGTTCTCGCAGTTGCGGTCATGCTCGCGAGCTTCGCGGCCCTGCTCGATGCTCAGCGGATCGCCCTCTATCTCACCGACGGAGACAAGATCGTCATTCGCGAATACAAGACCGCCGGCGACCGCATCCGCTATTTCAGCGTCGAGCGCAACCAGTGGGAAGAGATTCCCAAAGATCTGGTCGATATCGAGCGCACCCGCGAGGTCAACAAGCGTATGCAGGAAGCCGCTCGGGTGCGCAAGGAGGAGGTCGAGCGGGAGCGCAGAGCCGAGCGGCGGGCGCGAACCGAGTTGCACCAGGTGCCGCTCGACGACGGCGTCTATCACCTGCGCGGAAACGAGATCGTTCCCTTGCCGCAGGCCGTGCTGGCGGTCAACCGCAGCAAGAAACGAACCGTTCTGAAAATCCTTTCGCCGGCGCCGATCGTTGCCGACAAGCAGACCCTGGCGCTGGAAGGACTCGCCGCCGCACTGGCCACCGCGGCGCCCAAGCCGATCTTTTACATGCGGCTCGAGCGGTTTTCGCGGTTTGGAATCGTGCGCGTCAAGCCGGAAGAAAAACGCAAGCGGAGAGTGGTGCAGACGATTCAAACCATTCCCCAATCGACCGAGCAATTCGAGAATCAGGAAGATGTCGAGGTTTTTCGCCAGCAATTGGCGCCGCTCGTGTATAAAATTTGGCCGGTGGAAGACCTGCCGCCCGGCGAATACGCGCTGATCGATTTCACTCCGGGCGAATCGAATTTGCGGGTGTGGGATTTCTCGCACGATCCTCCGGCGGCCGAGACCGGCTCGTAACGGGCGCTTGCCAGGCATGCTCAGGGCTTCGATAACCGTTGCGCCGTTGCTCGCGGCGCTCGTCTCGCCGGCCTGCTCCGACAGCGCGCCCGCGGTTGCCGCCGTCAAGCCCGAGCGCCGCGATCTGGTCAGCTACCTGGTAACCAACGGGCGGCTGCTCATGCCCGACCGGACCGCTGTTCATGCTGCGACGTCGGGACGCATCGCCGAGCTTCGCGTGAGACAGGGAGGGCAAGTGCGGGCCGGCGAAGTGTTGGCGCGCCTGGCGGATTCAGGAGAACGCTCGATGCGCATGCAAGCCCAAGCGAAGATGGACGCCGCGCGCGCGGAGCTTGCCGGCTTCGAGCGGGGACCGACCCCGGCGGAACGGGCCGATTGGCAAGCGCGTCTCGAATCCGCCCGCAACGAGAGCAAGCGGCTGAGCGCCGCGATCGCCCGGGTCGAAAGACTGATCGACAAGCAGGCCGCCGCGCGCAGCGAACTGGACGAACTGCAAGCCGCGGCCGCCGTCTCGCGGCTGGACATCGCATCGCTGGAAGCGAAGCTGCGCGGGCCGGTTGCGGAAGAACGCCGCCAGGCGCTTGCCGCGGCGGTCCGCGAGGCCGAGGCCGCCCTGCGGCAAGCGGACGAACGCGCGGCCGCGCTCGCCATCCGCGCGCCGCAGGCGGGCGTCGTCTATTCGTTAACGGTGGAAAACGGAGATTACCTGCAAGCGGGCGGCCTGATCGCCCGCATCGGCTCGCCGCAACGGCTGCGGGCGGCGATCTTCATCGACGAACCGGAACTCGGCCGCGTTGCGCGGGGCAGCAAGGCGGTCCTCGCCGCCGATGCCTATCCCGGCGCTTCATGGCCGTGTACGATCACAGATACGGCCGTCGAAATCGTCGAGTTGGAGACGCGCCGGGTCGGCGAAGTATCCTGCTC
The DNA here is from genome assembly GCA_958295955.1 of uncultured Bryobacterales bacterium. Lineage (GTDB taxonomy): Bacteria > Acidobacteriota > Terriglobia > Bryobacterales > UBA6623 > CATQHP01. Next base: position 2,471,907 of record OY282420.1, read on the forward strand.
CGTCGAGAATTCCGACGGGCGCCTGATCCCCAATCTCACGGTTAGCGCGCGCATCGAAACGGGCGCGGCCGCCGATGTCCTCAGTGTGCCCCGGAGCGCCGTCGGACGGCGCCGGGGAGAGCCGTTCGTCTGGATTGCCGATGACGGCAAAGCATCGCGGAGACCGGTCGACTTGGGCTTGCAAGGCCCGGATTTTGTCGCCGTCGCCGCCGGCCTGACGGCTGCGGATATCGTGCTGCTGCCGGGCGCGGCCGCGCTCGCGGAGGGGCAGCCCGTGTCTTTGCTGCAAGGAATCGACAATGAATAAACCGGCGCCGGCCTTTGCGTTTTTGCTCGCTGCGGCCCTGCTTGTCCCGCATCCGGCGCCGGCCGCGGACTCGGCCGCGGACGCATACGAAAAAGGCATCGAGCGCTACGTGGCCGAGGACTACAAGAGTGCGCAGAAAGCGTTCGAGCAGGCGGTCCGCGCCGAGCCCGGCAACGCCGACTACCATGTCTGGCTGGGCCGGGCTTACGGCCGCCGCGCGGAAACCAACAGCGGCCTGAAGATACTTTCTTCCTACGGCTTGGCGCGCAAGGCCCGCGCCTCTTTCCAGCGCGCCGTCGAGCTCGACGGCGAAAACGGCGGCGCCCTGGAGTCGCTGTTCCGCTATTACCTCGAGGCTCCCCCTATCGTCGGCGGCAGCGTGCCGCAGGCGTTGGCGGTCGCGCGGCGAATCGAGGCCGTCGACAGGGCCGCAGGCGCGCGGGCCCGGGCCGCTTACCACGAAGCGAAGAAAGATTTCAGCGCGGCGGAGGCGGCGCTCGAAAAAGCCCGCGCTCTGCAGCCCGACGACAGCGGGCATCTGCTCGGCCATGCGTCCTTCCTCGCCCGCCGCGGGCGTTTCGCGGAAGCGGACGAGCTTTTCGACGAGGCTTTCCGCCGCGACCCCGACAATCCGGCTGTCTGGCTGTCCCGCGCCAAAGCGTCGATCGCGGCAAAGCGGGAATCCGCATACGACGAGGCGCGCGCGCTGCTGCGGCGCTACCTGGCGGCGCCTCTGACGGGGCCGGACGCCGAGCCCTACTCCAATGTGCGTAAACTGCTGAAGGGCATATGAGGCGTCAAGGGGCCGTCCCGTTTGCGCAAACCCTGCGGTTCGCGTTTGCCGAGCTGCGCCGTCAGCGCCTGCGTTCTCTGCTCACCGGCATGAGCATGACGGTCGCCGTTGCCGCGCTGATCGTCGTCGTCACGGCGGCGCTGACCGGCCGCGATTTCGTGGTCTCGCGGATCGAGGGCGTCGGCTCGAATTTGATCTACGCCTACTACGAAGCCGGCGGAAATGTCTCTCCCGCGGAAGCCGACTACATCAACCTCGCCGATATCGACGCCGTGCGCGACCGGCTGGGCGGCCTCGTCGAAGCCGCCGCGGGCGTCATGAGCACTTGGGACCGGGTCTCCGTCAACGGCCGGCCGCGGCAGATCCGCGTACTGGGGTCGAGCGCCGAATACCGCGTCGTGCGCAATCTCCAAGTGCTTGCCGGGCGCTTCCTGGATGCCGGCGACCTGCTTTCCCGCGCCAAGGTCTGCCTGCTGACCCCCGCCGCCGCCGAGCGACTCTACGGCTCGGCGGATGCAGCCGTTGGCCGGACCCTCAAAGTCCACGATCTCGATTTCCGCATCGTGGGCGTCTTTAGCGAAGGCGTCGAGACTTTCGGCCAATCGGAGGTCGCCGCCGATTCGGTGCTCATTCCGATTACCGTGATGCGCTATTTCCAACCGGTGGAGCGCGTCGATCCGTTATACGTCTCGGTGCGCTCCCGCGAGCAGGTCGAGCGGGCGGCGGCGCTGGTGCGCGAAACTCTCGAGTCGCGGCATCGCCCCGGCTCTCTCTACCGCGTGGACAATCTGGCGGGCGTGCTCGCAGCCGCCGGACAGATCGCCTCGGCGCTCACTGTCGTGATGATGCTCATTGCCGCGGTCACGCTCGCGGTCAGTGGAATTTTCATCATGAATATCCTGCTGATTGCGGTGCGCGAGCGCACTGCCGAAATCGGTCTGCGCATGGCGGTCGGCGCGTCGCGCCGCGATATTCACCGCCAATTTCTCGCCGAAGCCGTCACGCTTTCACTGCTCGGCGGCTTCCTGGGCGCCGTTCTGGGCGTCGCGCTTCCCCTTCTCGCAGCGCGCCTGTGGCCGCAACTCCCGGTGCGCATTTCCGCCGTCTCCGTCGCCGTCGCGGTCGTCTCCGCTGCCGCGGTCGGCTGCGTTTTCGGCCTGCTCCCGGCCGCCCGCGCATCGAAACTCGACCCTGTAGAGGCTCTTCGCCATGATTAAACCGCTCTTTGCCTATGGATTTGCGCTGGCGACGGCGCTCTGCCTGCCGCCCGCGCCGCTGCCGGCGCAGGTCTTGCGCGAGATTACGCTGCGCGAGGCGATTCGCCTGGCGGCTCGGCAGAGCCCCGAATGGCGCCTCGGGCAACTCGAAATCGAGCAGGCCGACCGCGACGCCGCATTGGTCCGCGCCGAGCGGACGCCGCAACTCTTCGCCGGCTCGGGTCTGGGCTATACCGACGGCATTCCCCAAAGCATCGCCGGCGCCGCGCCGTCGATTGCGCAGGTCACGGCGATGCAGCCGCTGTTCGACGCGGGCCGCAAACAGCGCATCCGGCAGGCGCGGCAACTCTCCGTCGCCGCTGCGCACTCTGCCGAGGCGAAGCGCGCGAACGCCGTCCACCGGGCAGGCGCCCTCTATTTGGACATGGAGCTCGCAGCGCGCAGCATCGAGCTTCTGGAGCGGCAACTCGACCATTTCCTCCGCATCGAAGACGCAACCGCGGCGCGCGTCGAAGAAGGACGCGAAATCCCCGCGGCGCTGACCCGCGCCCGCCTCGACGGCGCCAGGGCCGCAGAGCGGCTGCGCGCCGCGCAAGCGCAATTCGACCTGCTGGAGGCCGACCTCCGCCGGCGCCTGGATCTCGAACCCGATGTTCGCCTGCGCCCCGTCGCGGACGATTCGCTGCAGCCGGTCGATCTCCCGGGCGACCGCGCCGAAGCGCAGCGCCGCGCCGTCGAAAACCATCCCGACATCGCAGCTCTCGAAGCCCGGCTCCGCGCCAAGGACTTTCAGCAGAAGACCGCTGCCCGCGGCCGTTACCCCAAGCTCGATCTTGTCGCGCAGTACGCGCTGCTCGCCAAGTTCAACAATTACGATGAATTTTTCAATCGCTTCCAGAGCCATAACTGGCAGGCCGGCATTTCATTTCAGGTACCGTTGTTCGCGGGCAAGGGCGTCGCCGAGCGCGTGGCCAAAGCCAGGCTGGAAGCCCGCGGTCTCGAAATCCAACGCAAGGTCAGGCAGGCCGACATCGAACTCGAAAGCCTGCGCGCGTATGAGAACGTGCGCGAGGCCGAGAGCGGTACCAAGCTGGCGCGCCTGGAGCTCGACTATGCGCGGGAAAATCTCGGCGTCCTTCTGGCGCAGTTCGAGGAAGGCCGCCTGGCGATCGACCCGGTCGAGCGCGCCCGGGTGATCGAGTCCGCGGCTTGGCGGCGGCTTTATGAATCCCGCTATGCCTTCGCCAAGGCAAAGCTGGCCCTGTTGCACGCAACCGGCGATTTGATTGAGGCGTTCGCCGACTGATCTCCTCGATTCCGAGCGAAGAATGAATCTGAAGCGGGGCTGTGGGCCGCGGCCGCTCCGACGAACGTTCGCCTGATACCATAACCTTTATGCAACGGCTGCCGTTCGTTCTCGCGGCGCTCGCAATCGCGGCCGCGCCGGCCGCGGCGAGCGACAACTGGCCGCAGTGGCGCGGCCCCCATGGCAACGGCACGAGCGATGCGACCGGCCTTCCGGTTCGCTGGAGCGCGACGGAAAATGTAATCTGGCGCACGGCCTTGCCCAGTTGGGCGGCGGCGACGCCGATCGTCTGGGGCGATACCGTCTTCGTCACTTCGGCGGAAGAAGGCTCCAACTTGAACCGGCCGAACTCGCGGCTGTTCGGCGGGGGCGACGACGCGCGCGACCGGCTCTATCTGATCGCGCTCGACCGCGAGACCGGAGCCGTTCGCTGGCAGCAGTCGATGGGGCGCGGAAACCGCATCGGCAACAAGCAGAACATGGCTTCGCCGTCGCCGGTCACCGACGGCGAGCGCGTCTGGGTCGTCAACGGCAACGGCGAGTTGCGCTGCTTCGACTTTTCCGGGCGCCTGCTCTGGATGCGGGACTTGCAAAAGGACTACGGCAAGTTCGGCGTTCAGTTCGGCTACGCCTCGTCGCCGGTGCTGCATGAAGGCGTGCTCTATCTGCAGAACCTGCAAGGGATGTACACCGACGACCCCTCGTACCTTCTGGCTGCGGACGGCCGGTCCGGAGAAACGATCTGGAAAGTCGAGCGGCCGACCGACGCCCGCCACGAAACGCCCGATTCCTACTCGACGGCGACGTTGGCCGAGACCGGCGGCGAGCCGCTGCTCATCGTTTCGGGCGCCGGCTACGTTACCGCCCACGATCTGAAGACGGGCCGCGAGCGATGGCGCGCCGGCGGGCTGAATCCCAACGACGCGACGAATTATCGGACGATCGCCTCGCCGCTCGTCGTCCGCGATATCGTGCTGGCGCCGTCTCGCAGAAGGCCCTTCATCGCCTTCCGCGCCGGCGGCGCGGGCGACGTCACCGATTCCAAAAGGCTCTGGTCCACCGATTACGGACCCGACGTTCCGACCCCTACGAGCGACGGCGAGCGGCTGTACATCATCGACGACAGGGGCGTCGCGCTCTGCTTGAGGGTGCGCGACGGCAGCATCGTTTGGGAGCGCACGCGCATCGAGCCGGGAACCTACAGCGCTTCGCCGCTGCTGGCCGACGGGAAGATTTACGCAATCAGCGAAGAAGGCGCAACGACCGTTCTGAAGGCCGGCGACGAGTTCGAAATCCTGGCCGTGAACCGTCTCGACGACTACACCCTGGCCTCGCCCGCCGCGGCCGGGAACCGACTCTTCATCCGCACCGCCGGATACCTGTACTGCATCGGCAAGCCGTAACGGTCCGCGCCGCGGCCGCCGGCCATACTGAAAAACCATGCCCGCAATCCGTCTCCTCCGGCGCCGCGCGTTGAGCGCCCAAGCCGTTCATTTGGTCTTCCAGGCGGAGTTCGAGCACGTTGCGGGTCAGTACCTGGCTCTCGGCGGCGCGGGGCGCAAGCGCTACTATTCGATCGCCTCCGCGCCGCGCGCCGACCGCACGCTCGACTTGTGCGTGGACGTTCGGGGAGATTTCGGGCAATATCTCAACACGCTCGCGTTAGGCGCGGAAGTCGAGGCCGAGGGGCCGGCAGGCAAAATGCGCCTGCTCGATGCGCGCCGCGCGGCGCTTTATTTTGCCGCGGGCACGGGCATAGCACCCGTCCGCGCCATTCTTCAGGCGCATCTCGCCGCGAACCCCGACGCCGACGCACGGCTCTTTTTCGGCGCGCGGCGCGCGCAGGACCTGTTCTATCGAGACGAGTTCGAAGCCCTGGCCGAGCGCCGGCCGAACTTCGTTTTCCACCCGACGGTCAGCGGCGAAGACCCGCACTGGCGCGGTCGGCGCGGCCGCGTGTCCGCCCATCTCGAAGAAGCCCTGCAAGGCCGCGGCAGCCGCGACGCATATTTCTGCGGGCCGCGCGAGATGGTCGAGCGCCTGAAGATCGACCTGGCCGCCGCCGGCATCCCCGACGAGCGGCAGTCCTACGAGCGATACTGAATATGCAGGCTGCTTTCCCTTCCATCGCGGAGCGCGTAGCGGAAAGCCCCAGGCTGCGCAAAGCGGTACTAAAATAGAAAAGCCGGTTTCTCTTCCATCCGCGCCGGGAGCGGGTTCGTAAACCGCCTCCGCAGTATTTCGCCGCCCATGCCCAACATCCAAGTCACCCTGCCGGACGGCTCCGGCCGCACAGTCGCCCAAGGCGCCACCGTGCTCGAAGTCGCCGAGCAGATCAGCCCCGGCCTCGCCCGCGCGGCTCTTGTCGCCAAGCTCGACGGCGCGCTGGTCGACCTCGCAACCGAGTTGACCGCCGACGCCGACTTGCAGTTGCTGACCGACCGCGACCCCGAAGCGCTCGAGGTCTATCGCCATTCCTCGGCGCACCTGCTCGCCGCCGCAACGCTCGAGCTTTACCCGGAAACCAGGCTCGGCATCGGCCCGCCGACCGAACAGGGCTTTTTCTACGACATGTATAGGGAGCAGCCCTTCACTCCCGACGACCTGCTCAAGATCGAGGAGCGGATGCAGCAGATCGTCAAGCGCGATCTCAAGAACGAACGAGTCTATATCCCGCGCGAAGAGGCGCTTGCCGCGTACCGCGAGCAGGGCGAGTTCATGAAGTGCGAGCTCATCGAGGAGAAAACCGACGACCCGCAGGTTTCGGTCTATAAAACCGGCGAGGCGTTCAGCGATTTCTGCCGCGGGCCGCACATTCCTTCGATGGGCCGCATCAAGGCGTTCAAGCTGCTGTCCATCGCCGGGGCCTACTGGAAAGGCGACGAAAAACGGGAGCGGCTGCAACGCATCTACGGCACGTCGTTTTTCAACGGGAAAGACCTCAAGGAACACCTGCGCCGCCTGGAAGAAGCCAAGAAGCGCGACCACCGCAAGCTCGGCAAGCAACTCGACCTCTTCAGCATTCAAGAGGCCGCCGGGCCGGGTCTGATCTTCTGGCACCCCAAGGGCGGGACGGTGCGCCGCATCATGGAAGACTGGCTGCGCGACCAACTCGTCTCCCGCGGCTACGGCCTGGTGACCACCCCCCACGTCGCGCGCCGCCATTTATGGGAGACCTCGGGGCATGCGCAGTTCTATGCCGACGACATGTTCAAGCCGATGGAGCTGGACGACTCGCTCTACCAGCTCAAGCCGATGAACTGTCCGTTCCACATCCTGATCTACAAAGACAAGCTGCGCAGCTACCGCGACCTGCCCGTGCGGCTGGCGGAGTTGGGCACGGTTTACCGCTACGAGCGCTCGGGCGTGATGCACGGCCTGATGCGGGTGCGCGGCTTTACCCAGGACGACGCCCATATTTTCTGCGCGCCCGAGCAGGTCAAGTCGGAGGTGATCGGCTGCGTCGATTTCGCCCTGGAAGTGCTCCGCGTTTTCGGGTTCGACAAGTTCGAGGTGGAGCTCTCGACGTGGGACGGCGGCGCAAGCGGCAAGTATGCCGGAACCCCCGAGGAGTGGAAGCTTGCCGAGGACGGCCTCTTCGACACGCTGCAGGAGCGCGGCATCGAAGCCAAGGTCATGACCGACGAGGCGGCATTCTACGGCCCCAAGATCGACATCAAGCTGGTGGACGCCATCGGGCGCTCGTGGCAACTCTCGACCGTGCAGTTCGACTTCAATCTTCCCCGGCGGTTCGGACTGGAATACATCGGCGAAGACGGCAAAGCCCACCTGCCGATGATGGTTCACCGCGCCCTGTGGGGCTCGGTCGAGCGCTTTTTCGGCGTGCTGATCGAGCACTACGCGGGCGCTTTCCCGCTTTGGCTTGCGCCGGTGCAGGTCAAGGCGCTGCCCATAACCGACGCGCAGAACGACTACGCGCGCGGCGTCGTCGAGTGGCTCGAGGCGGCCGGCGTCCGCGCCGAGCTCGATGCGCGCAGCGAAAAGATCGGCTTCAAGATCCGCGAAGCGCAGTTGGCCAAGGTCCCTTACATGCTGGTCGTCGGCCCGCGCGAGGCGGAATCGGGCCAAGTGGCGGTGCGCCACCGCAGCGCGGGCGATCTGGGGGCGGAGTCGGCGGACGATTTCCTGGCGCGCATCCGGCAGCCGATCGCCGACCGCGAACCCCGCGCCTGATCTTACCTGCCTGCTCGGCGGTCTTGCTCTCCGCCGGCAAACACGTCCGCAATCGTTTTCTGCATGGCCAGGGCAGCGGCGCGCGGGTCGGGAGCGTCGCGGATCGGCCGCCCCACGACGATATGGTCGGCGCCGTTCAAGAACGCTTGGCGCGCGTCGACGGTTCGTTTCTGGTCGTCCGCCGGACGGTTCTCGACCGGCCGGATGCCCGGCGTGACGACGACGAGCCTGTGGTCCAAATTTTCGCGCAGCGCGGGGACCTCCAGCCCCGACGAAACGACGCCGTCGCAACCGATCTCCAGCGCCCTCCTCGCGCGCGAAAGCACCAGCCGGGCAGGGTCGCAAGCGAACCCGAGATCGTCGAGATCGCCGCGGTCGAGGCTCGTCAGCACGGTAACGGCCAGCACTTTCACGCCGCCCTTGTTGGCGCAGGCGGCTTCCAGAATGCCGTCGTTGCCGTGAACGCTGCAACAGGTCACGCCGCGCCCCTGCAGCCGGCGCACCGCTCGGCCTACCGTCGCCGGCACGTCGAAGAACTTCAGGTCGACAAAAATCTTCTTGCCCTGCGCGGCGAGCTCGTCGACGAGCTCGAAGTACCCCCCGGCCATGAAGAGCTCCAGTCCGAGCTTGTAGAACGTAACGCTGTCGCCGAGCGTTGCGGCCAGCGAACGGGCGGCGTCGGCGCCGGGCGTGTCGAGCGCGAAAATGAGCCGGTCTTCAAGCGCGATGGGCTTTGTCGAAAGAGGCATCTCCGACCAGCGTAGCGGATGAGCGTCCCCGTCGTTCCGCGGGGGCGGCCGGCGCCGTCCCCAGTCACGAGTCACGAGTCACGGGTCTTGGCGACGCGCGGCCCGCGACTCGAAACCCGCGACAGCCGCGCGCAGCGCGGTCTGCTACGCGGCGACGGCTTCCGATTCCGCAAGCATCTGCTTCACTTCCCGAACGACCGGCGCTTCGGAGCGCGGCTGGTTCAAGCGCTTGCGCGCTTGCGCAAGGTCCCACTTCAACTGAGATTCCAACCAGGAATCGGCTAATCCCCAGCCGACGGCTTCGAGCTTCATGGCCGTGTCGAGAGTTATCGGGCCGCGTTCGTTCAGGATGCGAGAGAGTGTGACCCGGCTAACCCCGATCTTGGCGGCGGCTTCGCCGATAGTCATTCCCGGCTGATCTTCCGGGAAATCGGGATCTTGAAATACAAGGTCTCGCAACAAACAGCCGGGGTGCGGCGGATTCAGCCGCATGTAGGCGTTCTCATCGACTCCAACAATCATGTTTGCTCCCTTCTAATGGTAGTCCGCAAGGTCAACGTCGTAGGCGTTCCCGTGTTCGTCGACGCGGAACGTGATTCGCCGGTTGCCGGTAACCCGCACCGTCCAAACTCCCTTGTCGCTTCCCGTCAATTCGTGCAGCCGGTAACCCCGGAATATGCGCAGGTCTTGCAGCGGCCTCCCGCTGTCTAAATGCTTCAATATCTTGACGATCTTTGCGAGTTGTTGGCGCTGGAGCTTCCGTGCGTCGTGCTTCTCGAAGAACCTCTTGAGCGCGTTGCTCTTGAATCCCGTTATCGCCATAGCATCGTTACAGCATACAGCGATTTACGCCGAAGAATCCGGGGGCAGCGGCGGCGGCCCGTCCGCGGGAACCGCATGCCGCGGGCTTTTCAACTGCGCGCTGCCATCTCCCCGGCGGATATCGTACAATGTTCATTTACGCCGCTTGGCGGGATGAAACAGTCCGGCGAAGGCGCAGCCGGTTGCAAAGGAAGCAGCGCATTTGAAGCTCCCGCAATTCGAAGCGATGTCTCAGGGGCAGTCGCCCGAGGCATTGTTCATCACCTGTTCGGACTCGCGCCTGATGCCCAGCCGCATCACCCAGACCGGCCCGGGCGAGTTGTTCGTCATCCGCAACGCGGGCAACATCGTGCCGCCGTACGGCTCCGGCGTGGGCGGAGCGATCGCCGCTGTTGAATACGCCGTCGCCGTGCTCGAGGTACCCAACATCATCGTCTGCGGCCACACGCTTTGCGGCGCGATGAAGGCCGCCTTGCAGCCGGACGGACTCGAGACCGTTCCGCACGTCAGGGATTGGATCAAGTTCGCCGAGCCCGCCAGATTGACGGTTGACGAGTTACGCCCCAACCTCGACCCTGCCGCTCGTTGGCGCGCGCTGGTCGAGCAGAACGTCTGCCAACAGATCGCAAACCTGAAGACTCATCCCTGGGTCGCGGCGCGCACGGCCGTGGGGCGCCTGCGGCTGCAAGGCTGGGTGTACGATCTTGAAGCCGGGCGCGTGCTCGGGGTGCGATAAAGGCGTTCGACACGCTTCCGCCGATTCCAATCCGGCCGGCGCCGGGCAACCCGTTCCGTAAAAAATTTTCGCCGCGGCGCATCCGGCTGGTGTACTATTGAGGCCGACGCTTGCGCGCGCCGAGTCGCCGCAGTGATCGGGAGGTGGACAGCGATGAGTAGAAACAAAGCGCGCCGCGGCTCTCTTGTCGGCATTTGGCTGACGGCCCTGACGCTCGTTGCCGGTCTCAACATGGAGCCGGCATACGCTCAGGTGCTTTACGGCAGCATCGTCGGCAACGTGTCAGACGGAACGGGCGCGGTGATTCCCGGCGCTCAAGTCACGATCACGCACGACGAGACCGGCGCGACCCGCGCGGGGGAGTCGAACGCCTCGGGCGTTTACACCTTCCCCACGCTGGCCACCGGCAGCTATACGGTCGAAGTCCGTTCGGAGGGCTTCCGCACGCATAACGAGACCGGCGTCACCGTCGGCGCCAACGATGTCACCCGCGTCGACGTGGACCTGCAGGTCGGCCAGGTCACCGAGACCGTGGAGATCAGCGCGGAAGCCGTGCGTCTGCAAACCGACCGCGCGGAAGTGCGCGCCGAGGTTGACAAACGCGACCTGCAAAACGTTCCCGTCCCCTTGGGCCGCAACTATCAAATGCTCTTGCAGACCATTCCGGGCTTCTCGCCGCCGCGCAACGCGCACTCGGTGCCCGCCAACCCGACGCGCGCGGTGCGTTTCTCGGTCAACGGCACCAGCGAGCAGAGCAACAACGTGCGCATCGACGGCGCTTCGAGTTACAACCCGAACCTGACGCACATGCAGGGCATCAACCCGGCGCTGGAGTCGATCGAAGTCGTCAACGTGGTGACCAACTCGTTCGACGCCGAGCAGGGTCTGGCCGGCGGGGCTTCGATCAACCTGCAGATCAAGAGCGGCTCCAACGACCTGCACGGCTCGGCCTTCTGGTACCACAACAATCAGCGCTTCCAGGCGTTTCCTTACTTCAAGGGAACGCTGACGCGCAAGCCGAAGTTCATCTACAACCAGGCCGGGGCCACGATCGGCGGACCGATCAAGAAGAACAAGGCGTTCTACTTCTTCAGCTACGAGCGCACGGCGGAGCACTCGAACGCCACGAAACCCGTCAAAGTCCCCAACGCGGCGATGCGCGCCGGCGATTTTTCCGCCTCGCCGCAGCCGATCTTCGACCCGCTGTCCGCCGCCGTCGGCGACGAAGGCGCCCGCACGCAGTTCCCGGACAACAAGATCCCCGAGAACAGAATCGCGCGGGCCAGCCGCATGCTCGCCGGTATGACCGACGATTGGCATCTGCCGAACCAGCCCGGCAGCGGCGCTCTCGGGCTGAACCGCAACTACCTGGCGGGCATCACCTACGCCTTCGACCGCCATCAGGTGGACAGCAAGGCGAACTTCAACCTGAGCGACAAATGGACGGCGTTCGCCCGCCTCAGCTTCTTCTATTACGAGCAGAACAATCCGGCTGCTTTCGGCAACCTCTCCGGCGACTTCGTTCACCCGACCAACTTCCGCACCGACAACGGATTCGGCCCGACCTACAGCGGCACGGTGTCGACGACCTACGTCGCCCGCCCGAACCTGATCTTCGACGCCTACGTAGGCACGATGCTGCTCGACAGCAACGCCTTCGCCGGCAATCTCGACCAGAGAATCGGGCTCGACGTGCTGGGCATTCCGGGAACCAACGGCGACGGCGTCCCCGGCGAAGCCGGCACGTTCTACGGAGGCATGCCGCGCATGCGCTTCGACGCCGGATTCGGCAACCTCGGCTACCGCGCGACCTCGCCCTTCATCGGCCACGACTTCCAGTATCAGATCGCGCTCAACGGCAACTGGACCAAGGGCAACCACGAAGTGCGCTTCGGCACGGACACCTTTCTCATCCACATCAACCAGGAAGTCGCCAACTTCCCCGGCGGCGACGCCCCGGCGGGCGGTTTCCGCTTCCGCAACTCCACCACCAGCCGCCCGGGCACGGGCACCAGCGACTACAATGCGATCGCCTCGTTCATGCTCGGCCTCTCGCGCGACTCGGCGCGCAACTTCCTCACCGGCAAGAACCTGCAAACGCGCTCGCGACAATACTCGTTCTACATCCGCGACCGCTGGCAGGTGCGCCCCGACCTGACCCTGTCGTACGGTACGCGTTGGGAGTATTTCCCTTTTCCGGTGCGCCCCGACCGCGGCCTGGAGCGTTTCGACATCGACAACAACATCATGTTCGTCTGCGGCATCGGCTCGGTGCCCCGCAACTGCGACCTGCCGCAAAGCAAGAAGCTGTTCGCGCCGCGGGTGGGCCTCGCCTGGCGCGCGACCGACACGTTCGTCGTGCGCGCCGGCTACGGGCTGACTTACGACCCGTTCAACCTCGGCCGCGACCTGCGCGGCAACCTGCCGACCCAGTTCTCGCAGCGCCTGCCCCTGCCCAACTCGCGCTCGTGGTCCACCACTCTGGATGAAGGTTTCCCGGCGATCCCGCCCGTGCCCGTGGAAGAGCGAATCGCCATGCCGTTGACCGCCAACGTGGCCACGGCCGACGGCAACTACAACCGCGGCTACGTGCAGTCCTGGAACTTCACCCTCGAAAAGCAGGTCGGCTCGTGGATCGCCTCGGCGGGCTATGTCGCCACGCGCTCGGTGCGCCAAAGCTCGCGCTTGGAGGCCAACTGGAGCGACCTTGGCGCCGGCAACCGCGGCCGGGTGCTGCGGCAGCGTTACGGGCGAACCGCCAATACGCTGTTCTGGGGCACGCTGGGGACGCCGAAATACGACGCGCTGCAGGTCAAGATCGTGCGCCGCACGACCAGCGGGCACCAGTTCAACCTGGCCTACACCTGGGCGCACGGCCGCGGCTATACCGCCGAGAGCTCGACGGCGCAGCCGCGCGCGCGGCATCCGCTTTACTACGGGAAGAATTACGGACCGTTGAACCAGGACATCCGCCACAACCTGGTCATCTCCAACGCCTACGAGTTGCCTTTCGGCAAGGGCAAGCGCTTCGCGCAAAGCGGGCCCGCGGCCGCGGTTCTCGGCGGTTGGCAGATCAACGGCTTGGCCTCGCTGCGCACGGGCACTCCGGTAACCCCCACCGCCCCGACCTCTTCGCTCCAAAGCCAGGGGTCGGGACAGTTCGCCGACTGCCTCTCCGCCCCGCGCAAGCTCGGCTCGCCCGACGGCTGGTGGGACATTTCCTCCTTCGCCGACCCCGACGAGGTCGGCGGAGGGTACCGCTTCGGCACCTGCGGCTCGAACGTCCTGCGCGGCCCCGGCCTGATCAACGTCGATATGGGCGTCTTCCGCCGGTTCCAGGCCACCGAGAGCGTCAGCATTCAATTCCGCGCCGAGGCTTTCAACGTCTCGAATACGCCCCACTTCGCCAATCCATCCGGCAATGTCGCCAGCTCGAATTTCGGCTTTGTCGGGGGCATGCAGAACACCGGACGCGAGGGACTGGACCAGCGCGTATTCCGTTTCGGCCTGCGCATCGGCTGGTGACCCCGGCCGCCGTTCTCTCCGCGGCGCAAGCTTGCGCCGCGGAGAGACGCTTCTACGGTCTTGCTATCCGCTATCATGAGGCTGCTTTGCCGCGACGCCGTTTCATCCTGCTTCCCGCCGTCGTCGTCATCGCCGCCGCCGGCCTGAGCGCCGCCGACGATGCCGGCAAGGTTCGTTTCTTCGAAGAGCGGGTGCGGCCGGTGCTGGCCGCGAACTGCCTGAAGTGCCACAACGACCAGGCAAAAATGAGCGGCCTCTCGCTGGCCTCGCGCGAAACCGCGATGCTCGGCGGCAGCCGCGGCTCGGCCGTGATTCCGGGTCAGGCGGACGCCAGCCTGCTCGTCCGGGCGGTGCGCCGAACGGGCGCGCTCAAAATGCCGCCCGCCGGGCCGCTGCAAGCGAACGACGTTGCCGCGCTGATCGACTGGATCGGTCAAGGAGCGGTATGGGGCGGCGCGCCGCCCCGCGAACGCGCCACGGCGGAGCACTGGTCGTTCCAGCCGGTGCGCCGCCCTGCGCCGCCGCGCCTGCGCGATGCGTCGCAGACGCGCAACGCGATCGACTTTTTCATCCAGGCCAAGCTGGAGGAAAAGGGCGTCGCTGCTTCGCCCGAGGCCGACAGGCGCACGCTGCTGCGCAGGCTCTCGCTCGATTTGACGGGGCTGCCGCCGGCGCCGGAAGAACTGCGCGCGTTCCTTGACGACCGGCGCCCCGACGCTTACGAGCAAGCGGTCGAGCGCCTGCTGGCGTCGCCCCATTACGGCGAGCGCTGGGGGCGGCACTGGCTCGACGTCGCGCGCTACGCCGACTCGAACGGCTATTCCATCGACGGCGACCGCTCGATCTGGCGCTACCGCGATTGGGTGATCGACGCCTTGAATCGCGGCATGCCTTTCGACCGCTTCGTCATCGAGCAGGTCGCCGGCGATCTTTTGCCCGACCCGACGCAGCAGCAGTTGATCGCCACCGGCTTTCACCGCAACACGATGATCAATCAGGAAGGCGGCATCGACTACGAGCAGTACCGCGTCGAGGCCGTGGTTGACCGCGTCAACACAACCGGAGCGGCCTTTCTGGGCTTGACGGTCGGCTGCGCGCGCTGCCACGACCACAAGTTCGACCCGATCTCGCAGCGCGAGTTCTACCGCTTGTTCTCGTTTTTCAACAACATCGACGAGTTGGGCGGCAACATCCCCGACGGCGAAGGCCCGGCCTTTCAGATGCAGCCCTTGCTGGAGTTCGGCAAGCCCGAGGATTTCGCTCGGCGGCAAGCGCTCGAGCGGCAAATCGAAGCGCTGGAAGCAGAGTTGCTGCAATATCAGAAAACGATCGAGAAAAATTGGGAATCGCGTTTCGAGCTTTCGGGGGATACCGTCGAAGAGCGCATCCCGGAGATTCTCAAAACGCCGATCGAAGAGCGGGCAACCATCGACCGCAACTTGCTCTCGCGCTTTTTCTCGAAAAAAGATGCGGCATGGAAAGCCCGTCAGGACGGCATCCGGGCGCTGCGCGCCGCGCTGCCCAAGCTCGAAGCGACCTTGATTATGCGCGAGTTGCCCGCGCCGCGCGAGTCGTACATCCACGTTCAAGGGGACTTCACGCGCAAGGGAGACGCGGTCGAGCCGGGCGCGCTCGCCGTGCTGCCCCCGATGAAGAAGGCGGGCAACCTCAACCGGCTCGATCTGGCGCGCTGGCTTGTTTCCGCGGAGAATCCGCTGACTCCCCGCGTGACGATGAACCGCCTGTGGCAGCGTTATTTCGGCGTGGGCATCGTCGAGACCGAGAACGATTTCGGCTCGCAAGGGACCGCGCCGAGCCACCCCGAGCTGTTGGATTGGCTGGCTTCGGAGTTCGTGCGCCGCGATTGGAGCCTGAAGGCGATGCACCGGCTGATCGTGACCTCGGCCGCCTATCGACGGTCTTCGGCCGCGCGTCCCGACGCGGCCGCAATCGACCCGGGCAACCGGTTGCTGGCGCGGCAAAACCGCCTCCGGCTCGAAGCCGAGATTATCCGCGACGCCGGCTTGGCGGTCTCGGGGCTGTTGGCCCCGGCCGTCGGCGGGCCGAGCGTGTACCCCCCGCAGCCCGCGGGCGCCGGGCAATTTACGCAGGTCGACCGCAAGTGGAAAGCCGACGAAGGACCCAACCGCTACCGCCGCGGGATGTACACCTTTTTCCGGCGTTCCGCGGCGTATCCGGGCCTGGCCTTGTTCGACGCGCCGGACGCGCAGGCGGCGGCCACCCGGCGCAACCGCTCGAACACGCCGCTGCAGGCGTTGACGCTGCTCAACGACGAGGCGCAGACTGAATTTGCCGCAAATCTGGCCAAACGGATTCTGGCCGCCGCGGGAGACCGCGGCGGGCGCATTCGCTTTGCCTTCGAGACCTGCTTGGCGCGGCCCCCGAAAGAGCGCGAACAACAGAGAATGGCGCAGTATCTGGCGCGCATGACGGATGCCTTCGCCACCGCCGGCGGAGACGCCGCCGACTCGCCGCAAGAGGCGGCTTGGCTGGCCGCCTCGCGCGTGATGCTCAACCTGGACGAGTTTGTGACCCGACAATGAACCTTGAAAAGAAACTGCTCCGGCAAACTACCCGCCGGCAACTGTTCGAGAATTGCGGCATCGGCCTCGGCAAGGCGGCGCTGACTTCGCTGTTTGTCGGCGACAAGCTGTTCGCCTCGCCGCCGGCGACAGGCTATCGTCACGCGCCCAAGGCCAAAAATATCATCTATCTGTTCATGGCCGGCGCGCCGAGTCAGTTCGAGTTGTGGGAACGCAAGCCGGAGTTGCAAAAACTGAGCGGCAAAGCCCTTCCGCCTTCATTGCTTGAGGGCAAGCGGTTCGCCTTCATGGACTCGTTCGTCAAGTCGCCACCGAAATTGCTCGGCACCCGGCGCGCGTTTCGGCAGCACGGCGAATCGGGCCAATGGGTTTCCGAATGCCTGCCGCATACCGCGCAAGTGGTCGACGACCTCGCCTTCGTCAGATCGGTCCATACTGAAAATTTCAATCACGCTCCGGCCAAGATCATGATGAACACCGGCTCGCCGATTTTCGGGCGGCCGAGCATGGGCGCGTGGGTCAGCTACGGCATCGGCAGCGAATCGAAAGACCTGCCGGGGTTTGTCGTTTTGCAGTCCGGTCCGCGCGGTCCGCGCGGCGGGGCGATGAATTGGGCCGCCGGTTTTTTGCCCACGTCGCATCAGGGAATTCCCTTCCTGAGCGGCGGCGCGCCGATCCTGAACATGGCCAATCCGCAAGGTTTCGACGCAAAACTCCAAGCGGCGACGATCGACGCGGTCCTCGATCTCAACCGCATGAACCTCGAAAAGTACGGCGACCCGGAAATCGAAACGCGCATCGCGGCCTACGAGATGGCGCACCGCATGCAGACCAGCGGCCCCGAGTTGATCGACTTTTCGACCGAGAGCCGGGCGACGCTCGACCTGTACGGCGCCAAGCCGGGCGAAAAGTCGTTCGCCAACAACTGCCTGCTGGCGCGGCGGCTCGTGGAGCGCGGGGTGCGTTTCGTGCAGCTCTATCATTCGAGTTGGGATCACCACGGCGGACCGGGCGAGAACCTCGACGAAAATCTGGACGAAGTCTGCCTTTCCGCCGACCGGGGCTGCGCGGCGCTGATCCGCGACCTCAAGCAGCGCGGCCTGCTTGACGACACCCTCGTCGTCTGGGGCGGCGAATTCGGCCGCACGCCCATGGGCGAGCAGCGCGATACGCTGGGCCGCAACCACCATATCGACGCCTTCACCATGTGGTTCGCCGGCGGCGGAACGAAACCGGGGCAGAGCATCGGCGCAACCGACGAGATCGGCTTCTCGCCCGTGCAAGACCCCGTTCACGTCCACGACATTCAGGCGACGATTCTGCACCTGCTGGGCATCGACCATACCAAGCTGACGTTCAAGTTCCGCGGCCGCGATTTCCGGCTGACGGACGTTGGCGGGAACGTCATCCGCAAGCTCCTGGCCTGACGGAACCCGGCCGCGCGGCGGCTCCTGCTGAAGCGTTTCAGTCTTGCCGCGCCCGCGCTCTGCGGCGCATAGTGAAGAGCAGCCGCAAGACCCGCGGCTCTTTGTTGCCGATGACGCATCCCGACTCCCCGCGCGGCGGTTATGCCGCGATGTTCGCCGCAGCCGTCCGCCTGGCCGTGCTGCAGGTGTTGGCCGAAGCCGGCGATTACCGGCACAACGAGCACGTCATCCGCAGCGCGCTCGAAGTCTTCGGCATCGCGCCTTCGGCCGACGCGCTGCGCGGCCATCTCGCCTGGCTCGACGAGCAGGGCCTCGTCGCAGTCGAGTATGTTGTCGCCCCGCGCGACGGCGATCCCGGGCTGTGCGCCACGCGGCTGACCGAGCGGGGCGCCGACGTCGCCGCCGGGCGCGCTCGCGTTCCCGGCGTGGCCCGCCCGCGGGCGGGCAGGACAACGGGAGGCGCATGAGTGCCCCGACGTCTCCGACAGCAGCTCGGCAGACCCAGCTCCATCGACAGACTGCCTGCCGACCTGCGCGAGATGCTCGACGATTGGCTGCGCGATGCGTCCGTCACCCAAACCGAGGCGGCGGCCAGACTCAACGACTACCTCGCCGCCCGCAGCAAAAACTTCCGGGTCAGCCGCCATGCCGTCAGCCGCTACGACCGGCGCATGCGCCGCGTCGGAAAGCGGCTGCGCGAGTCGCGGCAGATCGCCGAGGCATGGATCGACAAGCTGGGGGCCGCGCCGCAGGGACAACTCGGGCTGCTGGTCAACGAGATCCTGCGTACGCTGGCCTTCGACATATCCCTCAAGCTGCACGAAGACGAATTGACCGAAGAATCTCTGCCGCGCCTGATCGAGCAGCTCAAGAAACTGAGCGCGGCCGCCCAAATACTCGAGCGCACCGCTTCAGAAAACCTCAAGCTGAAAAACGAAAGCGAACGCCGCGCCGCCGAAGAACTCGCGCGCCAAGTCGAAAAGCGGACGGCGGACGGCGAGCGAACGGTCACGCCGGAGCAACTGCGGCAGATCGTCCGCGATGTCTATGGCGGCGCCTAACGGGACCGCTGCGCGGCCGGCGGAGAGCGGAAAACGGAGAGCAAGACCGCCGCCGCGCAGCGCCTATTTCCCCGCGGGCTCGATCACGCCGAGCACTTCCCACTCGTTGAGTTGCTTTTTCAAGTGGGCGGCGCCGCTGCCGTCCGGCTGTTTCGCCAGGTAGGCGCGGTATTCGCCGGCCGCCTGGGCGAACTCCCCGCGCTGCGAGTGGATCAGCCCCATGATTTGATGGCTCTGGGGGAAGTCGTCTTTCCTGTCGCCGGCGCGGATGGCCCGCACGGTCTCTTCGGCCTTCTGCGGGTTGCCGTTGTTGATCGCGGCAACCGCCACGTAGAACTGCAATTGCATTTGATTCGGGTTCAGTTCCAGGTAGCGGCTGCCGAGCCGCTCCAACGATGTCCAATCCTGCTGCCGCAACGCCATCTGCAGCAGCGGATTGTAAGGCTTGAGGTACTTCGGATCGGCATCGAGCGATTTCGTAAACGCTTCCTGCGCCCCCGTCTCATCCTGCATGGCCATCCTGGCGTCGCCCAGCGCGGCCCAGGCGGCGGCGAATTCCGGGTACTCGGCCACGGCCTTCTCGAATTGCGCCACGCCTTTCTTGTAGTTGGGCTTCTTCTTGCGCATTTCCTTCAAGCCGCTTTGATATGCCTTGTTAGCCTTGGGCGGAGCGGCCAGCGTTGTCACGCTCACGACGTTGCCGACGACGCCCGCAATGCGGTGCAGCACGATGAGTCCGACGTCGGGATTGTCCATCGGTCTGCGTATGCCGAGTGAAAGCATATCGGAGGTATAGCCGGGCAGAGATGCGCGTAGATCGCAACCGGTCAGATCGACCCCGCCGCCGATGCCCGTCGAGCGGATGCCGGAGCCGAACGGACTTTGTCCGTAGCTGGGGCCGCCGCTCAACCCGCCGCCGCCTACGCTGGCGTCGCCCATCGACAAGGTGGGGTCGCCGCCGAATTGAAAGCTGAAACGCCCTTTGCGGTCGGTATATCCCTCCGGACGCACGTTGCCGTTGCACACGGTCTCGACAATCACCGATTCGGCCGGCGGCTGCCCGTCGTCGGTCAAAACCTGCCCGGCAAGAAAAATCGGCCGCGGCTGGTTGGCGAACGGGTCGCTCTGCCTCTGTTGGCCGAACGGATCGTTGGTGCTGCCGGATTGCTGGGTGTTGCTCCCGCCGCCGGAGTTCCCGCCTCCTGAATTTCCGCCTCCTGAATTTCCGCCTCCTGAATTTCCGCCTGTATCTCCCCCGCCTTGGCCTTGCGCCTGCAAGTCCGCAGTCGCCAAGGTCACCGCGCCGATCAGCAAAAAGATCGCAAAAACCGAAACTCTGTTCTTCATCGCGTTATCCCCCCTCTCGAACCTCGGTCCGATACGCGCCGTCTGGCGCCAAGCCTAGCACAGGCAAGCGGCGATGCCAAATGAATTGCGTGCGTATCGATCCATTGCAAGACTTTCTTCAAGGGCAATGGGCGCGCCGCGGGCGTCGCCCCGAGCCGCGGCGCGCGCGGGCGGCTACAATGGCCCATTGCCTCCCCTGGAATTGCGCGGCGTTTTCGCCCCTGTCGCTACCCCGTTCGACCATCGGGGGGAAATTTATCGGGCGAAGGTGCGCCACAACGTGAGCCGGCTGGAGCGGACCAGGCTCTCCGGGTATGTCGTCGGCGGCGACTGGGGGGAGGGCGCGTTGCTTTCGTCGGCCGAGCGCATCGGTCTGTGGCAAGAAACGGCCGCGCAAGCCGCCGACGGGCGGGCGGTGCTGGCGGCTGTCGGCGGCTGCGGCGTTGCCGAGGCCCGAGCGCTCTGCGCGGAAGCCGCCCGGGCGGGCTGCCGCGCCGTCCTGCTGGCGGCGCCCGATCTTTCGCGCACGGCCCCTTCCTGCAGCGGCGCCGGTCTGTTTTTCCGCGCGGTCGCCGACCGGGCGGAGTTGCCGCTCGTAATCGATGCGGCGCTTGGAGAGAGGGGCCTGCCCGCCGGTGAGATCGCGCGCTTGGCCGCGCACCCCGGAATCGGCGGCGCGCTGGTTGCCTCAGAGGATGCGGCGGCGGTGCAGGAACTTTGCGGCCGAGTCGGCCCGGGATTTGCGGTGCTCATCCGCAGCATCCGGCTGATGGCTGACTGCCTGACTGCAGGGGCCTGCGCGGTCGTGCCGGCCCTGGCGGCGGCGGTCCCGTTTTATTGCCTTTCCATCGAAGAAGCCGTGCGGACACGCGAGATCGACGCCGCTCGGCAACTCATCGCCGCCGCCCTCGATCTCGATGCGCTGCTGGCCGAGCACGGCGCGCCGGCCTTGAAGCATGCGCTCGACCTGCGCGGATACTACGGCGGCATCCCCCGGCTGCCGCTGCTGCGGCTGTCCGCCGGCGCGCAACGCTCGGTCGCGGCCGCCGGCCGCGAGTTGGTCGGATAGCATTGGTTCCGGAGTCGCTCGATGGCATTCGCTGGGAACGTTCCGGGGCGCCACTTTTTGCGCTACCTGCGCCGGGACCGCAGCCTGGTTTACCAACTTGTCCGGCGGGACTTCGAGCAGCGCTACGTCGGCTCGATTATCGGCTGGCTTTGGGGCGTGATTCACCCGCTCGTTTTGCTGGCGGTTTATACCTTCGTCTTCAGCTACGCGTTCGGGCAGAAACTGCCCAAAGGCGAAGTAACCGACAACTATCCGCTGTTTTTATTTGCCGGAATGCTGCCGTGGCTGCTGTTTTCCGAAACTTTGACGCGCTCGGCGCCGGCGCTCGTCGATTACGCCAACCTCATCAAAAAAAGCGTTTTTCCCTCGGAAGTCGTGCCGCTCGGCATTCTGCTCTCCGCGGCGGTCAGTCACCTGATTTCGGTTCTCGTTTTGATCGCCGCCGCGCTCTTCTGGATTCGAGAATTGCACGCGACGCTGCTGATCTTGCCGCTGTTCGTGCTCCTGCTGGGCCTGTTGAGCCTGGGACTGGCCTGGATCGCGGCGGGGCTCCAGGTCTATCTGCGCGACACGACCCAGGTGTTGACGGTGATGCTGACCGCGTGGTTCTGGTTGACTCCGATCTTCATCCCGGAGAGCTTCTTCCGGGGAAAGATGGACTTCGTCTTGACCTGGAACCCCATCGCCTTCGTAGTGCGCGGTTACAGGGATACGATCCTGGGCGGCCGGCTGCCCGCGGCCGGCGACCTGTCGGCCCTGACTCTGTTTGCGGTCGGCGTGTTTCTGGCTGGAGCGCTGTTCTTCCGCCATGCCAAGCGGGGATTCGCGGACGTGATGTAGGGCCGCTAACGCGGCCGCCGAGTTTTGCCGCGGATAACCGCAAGGTAAAATAGAGCAACGCCCCGCTTGTGACGCCCGTCGCCTTCCATTCGGTATCCAAGAGCTACCCGATCTACCGCAGACCCGTGGATCGGCTGAAGGAGCTTGCCACGTTTAACCGCGCCGAGTTTCACGGGAATCACTGGGCGTTGCGGGACGTTTCGTTCGAGACGAAGCGCGGCGACACGCTGTGCCTGATCGGAGAAAACGGCTCGGGCAAGAGCACGTCGCTGCAACTCGCCGCGAGAATTTTCGAACCGACGGGCGGAGCGGTGGAAGTACACGGCCGGGTTTCCGCGCTGCTGGAGTTGGGCGCGGGATTCAACCCCGAGTTCAGCGGCCGCGACAACGTGTTTCTGAGCGGTACGATTCTGGGCCTTTCCACCGCGGAAATCAAGCGGCGTTTCAGCGAGATCGAGCAGTTCGCGGAAATCGGCGACTTCATCAACCGCCCGGTCAAGACGTATTCTTCGGGGATGCTGGTTCGGCTGGCGTTTTCGGTCGCGATCAACGTCGACCCGGATATCCTGCTCGTTGACGAGGCGCTTTCGGTCGGCGATCACTATTTCAGGCAGCGCTGCCTGCGCAAGGTTCACGAGTTGCGCCGCAAGCAGGTAACGATCCTCTTCGTTTCGCACGCGATGGGCGACGTGCAGGCCATCGGCACGAAGGCGGTATGGCTGGAAGGGGGGCGGGTGGTCGAGCAAGGCTCTCCGCAAAAGGTAGTGCGCAGCTATCTGCACCGCATGACCGAAAAGGACGCGGCCTATCTGCGGCGCAGAGGCGCGCCGGCCGGCGCGCCGGCGCCGGCCGCGGTGACGGCGCCCGAGGTCGTCGAGACGATCCCCAACGTGGACACCCGCCGCGGCAACCGGCGCGCCGAGGTGATCGGCATCGCGGCGCTCGACCCCGCCGGGAACGCGCTGCACCT
Source organism: uncultured Bryobacterales bacterium (assembly GCA_958295955.1). Taxonomy (GTDB): domain Bacteria; phylum Acidobacteriota; class Terriglobia; order Bryobacterales; family UBA6623; genus CATQHP01. The sequence goes on from OY282420.1 coordinate 2,494,834, forward strand.
GCTCGAACCCGGCCGTCCGTTGATTCTGCGCATCAGCGTTCGCGCCCACGAACGGATCGAGACGCCGAACGTCGGCTTTACGATGCGCAACCACCTGGGACTCGATTTCGCCGGCAGCAATGCCCTGCGCGAGGGGCATCCTCTGCCGCCGATGAACCCCGGCGACATCTATACGGTCGATTTTCATCTCGATTTGCCCGAGCTATACCCGCGGGAGTTCTCATTCTCGCCGGCGATCGTGGACGGCGATCTCAGGGAATTCGAGGTGTGCGACTTGATCGACAACGCCCTCGTCGTCCCGATGGCCGGCAGCGGCAGGGAAGTTTACGGCTACATCCATCTGCCCTGTCAGGTGCGCGCCAATGCCCGCCTCGCCGGCAACGCGGCCGAGGCTCCGGTTGCAACATGACCAAGCTCCGCGCCTGGATGCGGACTTTGGCCGAGTTCGCTTTCCTCCTGGTCGTCGTTCCCGTTCTATTGCCGGCGATCGCTGCGCTGCTGTTCGTGCTGGACGGGCTGGCCGGCTTGCGGCGCAAGAAGCGCTCGCCCGCGCCGCGTCCGGTTGCGCAGGGCGCCGCGACTGTGGTGATCCCGACCTGGAACGGGAAAGAGCATCTGGCGCGCAACCTGCCGTCCGTCGTCAAGGCGGCGGCGGCGCATCCGAACCATGAAATTCTGGTGGTCGATAACGCATCCGACGACGGCACGGTCGAGTTCCTGGCGCGGGAGTTCCCCTCGGTTCGGGTGCTCGAAATGGGCCGCAATCTGGGCTTCGGCGGCGGCTCGAACGCAGCCGTCAGCGCCGCCAAAAACGACATCGTCGTCCTGCTGAACAACGATATGCGGGTCGAGCCGGACTTTCTGCAGCCGCTCATCGACGGCTTTCGCGACTCCCGAATTTTTTCGGTTACCGCGCAGATATTTTTCTCCGATCCGAGCAAGCGCCGCGAGGAGACGGGGCTGGCGATGGGCCGCTGGGTGAACGGCGGCATCCATCTGACGCACGTCGTCGATGACGCGGTAACCGAGCTTTTCCCCACGTTTTACGGCGGCGGCGGCTCGACGGCCTACGACAGGCGCAAGTTTCTGGAACTCGGGGGCTTCGACGAGCTGCTGGCGCCCTTTTACGTCGAAGACGTCGACCTCGGCTACATGGCTTGGAAGCGCGGTTGGATCAACATGTATGCGCCGGACAGCGTCGTCTATCACGAGCACCGGGGCACGATCGGCAAGCACTTTTCGGAAGCGTACATCGCCGCCGTAGTGCAGAAAAACCGGCTGCTGTTCGTGTGGAAGAACATCCACGAAAAGGGCCGCTTGCTCGGTCATTTCTTTTGGCTTTACGCCGGCTTGTGGGCCGGCTTTCTGCTCGGTCCGGCGCCGCAGCGGCCGTCCGGCGGCGGGTTCCGACTGGCCGCGCGGCAACTGCCGATGCTGTTGCGGCGGCGCGCGGCGGCGCGCGACCCGGCCGCGATCAGCGACACCGAGGCGTTTTGCCGGCCGCTTGGAGGCTACTTCCGCGACCGTTACCATCGCTTCGAACCGAAGCCTGCTGCGCAGCTCAACGTCTTGTTCGTGGCGCCGTATCCGATTCATCCTCCGCTGCACGGCGGCGGGGTGTTTATCAACCAGACGATAGACAGATTGGCGCGCATGTGCCGGGTACACTTGCTGTGCCTGCTCGAGCGCGAAGCGGAGCGCGCCGATAACGCCCGGTTCGCCCGGCGCTGCGCAAGCGCGGAATTGACGGTTCGCCGGCGCGTCCATGACGACAGCGCGACGGCTTTGCGCCCGTTCGCGGCGCAGCATTTCTGGCATCCGGATATGTTGTGGAAGATCCACCGCGCGATCTTCATGAAACGGATCGACGTCGTGCAACTGGAATATACCCAGCTTGCGGCTTACGCGGGCAACTTCCGGCAACTGGCGACCTTTCTGTTCGAGCACGACATCTACTTTCAGTCGGTGCGGCGCGCGATCGCCTCGGCGCCCGGCGCCGCCGGCATACGCGCGGCTTACGAGTATCTGCGCGCCCTGCGGTTCGAGCTTTTGTCGTTGGCGCAGTTCGACGCCGTCCAGGTTTGCACTGACGAACAGCGGCGCTACTTGCGCGCGTACCTCGGCGATCAGCCGCCGATTCTCGCCGGGCTGCGCGCGGGAATCGACGTGCGGCGGTATGACTACCGGGCGTCCGGCCGGGAGCCCGATACGATTCTATTCGTCGGCAACTTGCGGCATGAGCCGAACCGGCAGGCGCTGCGTTACTTTCTGCAGCGGATTCACCCCGCCATCCTCCGGGCGCTGCCGTCGGCCCGAGTGGTGATCGCGGGCGCCGAGGGTCCGCCGGCGTTCGTGCGGACCCTGCAGCGCCCCGGAGTCGAGTATTTGGGCAAGGTGGACGATATCCGCTCGGTTCTCGCCAGGTATGCGGTCTTCGCCGCCCCTATTCTGACGGGTTCGGGCGTGCGGGTGAAACTGATGGAGGCGTTCGCGGCAGGCATTCCGGCGGTGGCGACGAGTCTTGGGGCCGAGGGATTGCAAGATCCGGACATAGACGTGCTCGAAGTCGCCGATCGCCCGGCCGATTTCGCCCGGGCGACGGTACGGCTGCTGCAAGACCGCCCTTATGCCGAGCAACTCGCTTACAACGCGCGGCAAATGATCGCCAAGCATTGGGACTGCGCGACGATCGCCCCCAAGCTCGCGGAGCATTACCGGGCCGTGCTCGAAGCGAAACTGCTTTCGCGGCCCGCATCGCCCTTGCCGCTGCAATGAGCGGCAGCGGCGCGGAGGGCGATTCTGATACAATTCGAGGTTCGATATTGACCATGGCTGAAAAGACCGCAGCGCAGACAGCCGCCGAAGAAGCTCCCGCCCCGCCCGCGAATCTCGTCGCCACTCTGGCGGACGGGACGTACGTCAAACGCCGCAGCGCGAGGCAGCGCGCCTGCGACGAGCCGAAAGGCAAGAAGATTTGCGCCGGCCACCTCAAACGCTGGTACGAAGCAGGCGGCGAAGTGCGCTCGAAGTTCGGCCCGGCGGTCGAAGTGTACCGCTGCGAGCGGTGCCTGACTCTCTACCTGCCGAACGAGTCCGAAACGCCGCGAACCGGCACGCTGGCCTATTAGGCTCGTGATTCCCAAGACTCTTTCCGGGATCCTCGTCAACCGGCTTTACGGCCCCGGGTCGCTCGCGGACTGCGACGCGCAATCGCGCATCGGCGAGCCCGGCAAGCCGCCCTATACCCGCGGCATTCATCCCCGCATGTACCGCGGCAAGCTTTGGACGATGCGCCAATTTGCCGGGTACGGCAGCCCGGCGAAGACGAATGCGCGCTTTCGATACCTGCTGCGGCAAGGGCAGACAGGGCTTTCCGTCGCCTTCGATTTGCCGACGCTGATGGGCTACGACGCCGACCACCCGCTCGCGGCCGGCGAGGTCGGCAAGTGCGGCGTCTCCATCTCTTCCCTCGCCGACATGGAGGAATTGCTCGCCGGAATCCCCTTGGGCGAAGTGACGACTTCGATGACCATCACTTCGTCGGCGGCCATCGTCTGGGCGATGTACCTGGTGGCGGCCGAGAAGCAGGGCGTCAAACCCGAGCATGTCTCCGGGACGATTCAGAACGACATCCTCAAGGAGTACATGGCGCAGAAGGAGTATATTTACCCGCCGCGCGAGTCGATGCGGCTGGTTACCGACACGCTGGAGTTTGCAACCGAGCGGACGCCGCGGTTCAATCCGATCTCGATCAGCGGCTATCACATTCGCGAGGCGGGCGCCACGGCGGTGCAGGAGCTCGCCTACACGCTCGGCGCCGGCATCGAGTACGCGGCATGGGCTGTCGAACGCGGCCTCGACATCGACTCCTTCGCCCCTCGCCTGAGCTTTTTCTTCGATGCGCACAGCGATTTTTTTGAGGAAATCGCGAAGTTCCGGGCGGCGCGCCGTATCTGGTCGAGGGTGATGGCGGAACGTTTCGGGGCGCAAGATCCGCGCTCGCTCCGGCTGCGTTTCCACGCGCAGACCGCCGGCGTCTCGCTGACCGCGCAGCAGCCCCAAGTCAATCTGGCGCGGACGGCGGCGCAGGCATTGTCCGCCGTGTTGGGCGGCGCCCAGTCGCTGCACGCCAACTCGCTCGACGAAGCCTACGCGCTGCCTACCGAAGAAGCCGCGCTGCTGGCGTTGCGCACGCAGCAGGTCATCGCCCATGAAACCGGCGTTGTCGAAACGGTCGATCCGTTTGCGGGCAGCTACTTTGTCGAGAAGCTGACCAACGAACTGGAAGAGCGCTGTTGCGCCGAGATCGACAAGATCGACAGTCTGGGCGGCATGGCCGCCGCCGTCGAACAGGGCTATCCGCAAGCCGAAATCGCCCGATCGAGCTACGAGTTTCAACGCGAGCTCGAAGCCGGCGAACGGAAGATTGTCGGGGTCAACATCTACGAGGAAGAGCAGAGCGCGCCGATCGAGACGCTGCGCATCGAAGACCGAGTCACTCGCAATCGGGCCGGCGCGCTGCGGCGCCTCAAGTCGCGCCGAGACCGCGCGGCGGCGCAGGAAGCCTTGCAGCGGCTGCAGTCGGACGCCCGCGGGAGCCGCAACCTCATGCCGGCGATCGTCGAGGCGGTGCGCGCCTACGCGACGCTCGGCGAGATGTGCGGCGTGCTGCGGTCGGAGTTCGGCATCTACGAAGAAGAGATCGTCGTCTAGCGGCTCACTGAGAAAGCGCCGCGGTCTTGCCGCCGCGCAACGGTCCCGGTCAGGCCGGCAATTTCTCCACGACCTTGCCGTGAACGTCCGTCAGGCGGAAATCCCGGCCCTGGAAGCGGTAGGTGAGCTTCGTGTGATCGAAGCCCAGCAGGTGCAGAATCGTCGCATGCAAGTCGTGGACATGCACTTTGTCCTCAACGACGTTGAAGCCCAGCTCGTCGGTTTTGCCCAAGGTCAAGCCGGGCTTGACTCCGCCGCCGGCCAGCCACATGGTGAAAGCGTTGGGATGATGGTCGCGTCCGTCGTAGGAGCCGCCTTGGACCATCGGCGTGCGCCCGAATTCGCCGCCCCAGAGCACGAGCGTATCGTTAAGCAGGCCGCGCTGCTTGAGGTCTTTGACCAGCGCCGCGCCGGCCCGGTCGGTGTCTTTGCAGTTTTTGGTCAGCCCCTGGATGAGAGACCCATGCTGATCCCACGACTCGTGAAAAAGCTCCACGAAGCGCACGCCGCGTTCGACCAGCCGCCGCGCCAGAATGCAGTTGTTGGCGAATGACGGCTTGCCGGGCTCCGCTCCGTACATGTCGAGGATGTTTTGCGGTTCGCGCGAGATATCCATCAATTCGGGAGCGCTTTCCTGCATGCGGTAAGCCATCTCGAACGATTGGATGCGGGTTTCGATCTCCGGGTCGCCAACCGCGTCAAGATGCATCCGGTTCAAGCTGCGGATCGCATCCAGAGAGTCGCGCTGCAGTTTGCGGTCGACGCCCTCCGGGTTCGAGAGGTAGAGCACCGGATCGCCGCTCGAGCGGAATTGCACGCCTTGATACATCGAAGGCAGGAAGCCGCTGCCCCAATTCGCGTTGCCGCCGCTCGGCCCCTTTTGGCCGGAACTGAAAACGACGAATCCGGGCAGATCGCGCGCTTCGCTGCCCAACCCGTAGAGCGTCCACGCGCCCATCGACGGGCGGCCGAATTGCTGCGAGCCCGTGCTCATCATCACCTGCGCCGGAGCGTGATTGAAGGCGTCTGTCACGACCGACTTGACAATCGCGATGTCGTCCGCGATCGACGCCGTATGCGGGATCAATTCCGACAACTCGGCGCCGCATTGCCCGTGGCGCGCGAACTTGAACTTGGGTCCGAGAAGAGTCGAATTGGGGTCGATGAACGCCGCGCGGTAACCGTCGAGCAGATTTTCGGGGGGCAGGGTTCCATCGAACTCGCCAAGCTTGGGCTTGTTGTCGAAAAGCTCGAGGTGACTGGGGCCGCCGCCCATGAAAAGAAAGATGACGTTCTTGGCCTTCGGCTCGTGATGGGGCTTTTTCGCCCCGTGCGGGTCGTCGGCGCCCAGCAGTTGCCCGCAGGCTATGGAGCCAAGGCCGATGCCGCATTGGCGGAGGAACCAGCGGCGCGCGAGCGGATCGGCTGCGAAGGGCGTGCGTTTCATGGGTTACTCTCTGGTGATCGTTTCGTCGAGATTGAGCAGGACGCGCGAGACGGCGGTCCAGGCGGCCAACTCGCCGGCTTGCGCTGCCGGGAGCGAGCCGCGGTCCGCGGCGGTGAGCCGCCAGGCGTCGAGGCCGCCCGCCGCAATACGCTCCTTCTGGGCGTTGAGCAGCGCCAGCAGCTCGGTTTTCTCCGCTATGCTCGGGCGCCGCGTCAAGACGCGGCGGAAGGCGTAGTCCATGCGTTCGGCATCGGCAGCGCCGCCGTCCTCTACCGTGCGCCGGCCGAGCGCGCGCGCAGCTTCGAAGAACAGGGTTTCGTTCAGCGTAGCGAGGGCCTGCAACGGCGTATTCGAGCGGTCGCGCTTGACGCAGGCGAAGTTGCCGTTCGGGGTGTCGAACGTATCGAGCACCGGATAGGGAACCGAGCGGTAACGGAACGTATAGAGCGACCGGCGATAGCGTTCCGGCCCGGTTTCGACGTACCAGCGCTTGGGGCCGTAGCTCACCGGCGGCAGGAACAGGAATTCCGGCGCAGGAGGGTAAACCGGCTCGCCGCCGATCCGCGGGTTGAGCAGGCCGCTAGCGGCCAAAGCCGCGTCGCGCACGGCCTCGCCGTCCACGCGGAACCGCGCGCCGCGCGCCAGCAAGCGGTTCCGGGGGTCTCTTGCGTACAACTCCGGCGCCGCCTTCGAGGATTGCCGATAGGTTTCCGACGAGACGATCAGCCGATGGATGCGCTTCAGGCTCCAGTCGTTCTCCATCAGTTCGACTGCCAGCCAGTCGAGCAGCTCGGGATGCGACGGAGCGGGCGCCTGCCTGCCCAGATCCTCCGCGGTTTCGACCAGACCGATGCCGAAGTGCCCCTGCCAAATGCGGTTGACGATCGCCCGCGCCGTCGTCGGCGAATCGCGGTCCACCAGCCAACGGGCAAAGTCCAGTCGCGTGGGCTCGCGTCCGGCGGTCTTCAGCGGGTGCAGGAATGCGGGCGCGCCGGGCCGCACCTGTTCGACGGGCCGCAGGAAATCGCCGCGCTGCAGCACGTGCGTCATGCGCGGCGCCGCGCGTTCGCTCAGCACCAATTGCGTAGAGCCCTCGGGATGCTGCGCCCAAAGCGCTTCGATCGTCCGATTCTCGTCCTCCCATTCGGGAACTTGCGTGCGCCAGAAGCGGAACACGGCAGCTTCCTGCTCGGGCGTCCGCCGCTCGCGCGGAACCTGCGAAACGATATGCCGCACCGCCGCCGGCAACGGGTCCGCAACGGCGTTCTCGTCGGTCGTGACCGAGAAACGGTAGCGCCCCAAGTTCAGCGACTGGTTATCGTCGGAGTTCCAGCCGCCGTGTTTCATGACCAGGTTGAAGGTCAACACGATCGGCCCGTCGATCTCCGCCGGCTTTGCCAGTTGGAACACGGCTTTGCGAGGCTGATTGCGGCGGCCGGGACCGCCGTCGATCGACCAGGCGCTCATTTCGAACCCGTCAATCGCAAAATCGACTTCGCCGAGCACGCGGCGCTTGTTGTCCTTATCGGGGAAGAGGAACAAATCGACTTCGCTCATTGGCGGATTGACATCGGCCGTGGCGCTCGCGATCTTGAGCTTCTTCTTTTTCTCGGGGTTGTCGGCCGGGGCGGCTTCGATCTCGAACTCGGTCAGCGCCGCCGAGCCCATGAACGAGCGTCCCGGCCCGCCGAGGCGCAGCCTGGGGTCCGTGAGCAATTCCAGCCGCACCGCCCGGATGCCTTGCAGGTCGGTGCGCGCTTCGGGGCTGACGACGCTGCGGGTCGGCGCATAGCCTTGCGCCAGGATCGACTTGTCGGGCTGTATCTCGTATTTTTCGCCGCTGCCGAGCTCGATAGCGGCGTCCAACACATGCCAATCGGGCTGGTTGTCCGCGATTTCGCGTTCCCAGGCGGCCATGCGCTTGCGCCAGTCGGGCGCGCGGCGCTGCAGGTCTTGCTCGAGTGCTGCGATCTCGCTGAAAATCCGCGCCCGCAGTTGCTGCTCTTCGGGCGTATAGACCGCCTGCATCGCCTCGTGCGAGTTGTTGAGGAAGGCGAAGATGCGGTAGTAGTCTTCTTGCGAGATGGGGTCGAACTTGTGGTTGTGGCACTGCGCGCACTGGACGGTCAGCCCGAGCACCGCCTTGCCGACCGCGTCCATGCGGTCGAACATCGCTTCCATGCGGAACTGTTCCGGGTTCGCGCCGCCTTCCTCGTTGATCATCGAATTGCGCAGAAAACCCGTGGCCACCACCTGGTCCTGCGTCGCATTGGGCAGCAGGTCGCCGGCAATCTGCTCGATGACGAACCGGTCGTAAGGCATGTCCCGGTTCAATGCCTTGACGACCCAGTCGCGGTAGAACCATACCTTGCGCGGCTTGTCTTTCTCGAAGCCGTCGGAATCGGCGTAGCGCGCCGCGTCGAGCCAGTAGCGGCCCCAACGCTCGCCGTAGTGCGGCGAATCGAGCAACCGCCGGACCTGCTTTTGGTAGGCATCCTCGCCGTCGTCGTGCAGATAGGCGTCGATTTCGTCGAGCGTGGGCGGCAGGCCGATGAGATCGAGGCTCAGGCGCCGCAGCAGGGTTTCTTTCGACGCCCGCGGCGACGGCGCAAGCCGTTCTTGTTCCAACCGCGCGAGCACGAACCGGTCGATCGGATTTACGGCCCAGTCGTTGCGCGCGACGCGCGGCGCGGGCGGCCTCTCCGGCGGGACGAACGCCCAGTGACGCTTGAGTCCGGCTGCCGCGCCGCCGTCGTCGGGCCAAGCGGCGCCCTCATCGATCCAACGCGCGATCAGTTCGATTTCCGCGTCGGCGAGCTTGCCGCCCAGCGGCATGCGCGGCAACTCCGCGGCGCCGGCCACGCGGCTGTAGAGCATGCTTGCCTGCGCCTTATGGGGGACGATTCGCTTGCCGCTTACGCCGTTGGCGAAAGCAACGGTCTTCGAGTCGAGCCGCAACCGGCCGAGCTGCTGGTCGGGCCCATGACAGGAGTAGCACTTCGCGCGGAAGATCGGCTCGATATCGCGGGTGAAATCGACGCCGGCCGCTCCCGCAACGGCGACCCAAGCGAACCCGCAGACGGCCGGACAAACAACCGAACGCAACATGACGGCTATTATTATCCACGATCGACGGAGCGGGCGCCGACGCCGCCCCTCTTCCTCCTTCAGGATCGTTTCTATTCAAAAAACCGTCAGAGCAATTGCTCCAGAACGCAGGCCGTGTTCAAGAGGAGGCTGTCTGCGCCGGGGGCCGCCGCCAACTGAAGCCCGAGAGGAAGGCCGTCCGGCGACTTGCCCATGGGAATGGCGATCGCCGGCGCGCCGAGCGCGGTGAAAGGCGCGTTGGCCGCCGGGTCGCCGGTGGAGTCGAGTCCCCTGGGCGCGGGCCCGAGGGCGGCGGGCGAGGCGATGACGGTCCGGCCGGCCGCCCATTCCGCGAACGCGGTCCGCGCAGCGCGCAGGCTCGCCAGAGCGTCCCGATAGTCCTCGGGGGCGATGCGCAGTCCTTCGTCGAGGAGCGCGGCGAGCTTTTCGCCGACCGCGGCTCCATGCGCCTGGAACAGCTCGCCGTGCTGCTGCGCGGCCTCGTAGCGCATGACCGTCCGCAGAGCCGCCGGCAGAGCATCGAAAAAGCTCGGGCGCGGCAGGCGCTCGACCTGGAAACCGGCGTTTTCAATCGTTCGCAGCGCCGCCTCCAAGGCGTCCCGCATCGAGCCGTCGAGCGGGCCTGCCGGGGGCGGCGGCCAGGGGACGGCGGCGACGGCGCCGCATGGGGCGGCATCCGACGCAAAGCCCAGCGCCCGCCAAACCGCTTGCATGTCGGCCGCGTCCGCGGTGAACAGCCCCGCGTGGTCGAGGGTCGGCGCGAACGGCATGACCCCTGCGAGCGGCAGCTTGCCGAACGTTGGCTTGAAGCCGACGACGCCGCAGAACGACGCCGGACGCAGCACCGAGCCTTGCGTCTGGCTGCCGACCGCCAAAGGAACCATGCCGCAGGCAACCGCCGCGGCCGACCCGCTGGAAGAACCTCCCGGAGTGTGCGCAGGATTGTGCGGATTGCGCGTGGGCGCGGCGTCATAGTAGGCGAAAGCCGTCGTATGGGTCTTGCCGACGAGCACCGCGCCAAGCGCTTTGAGCCTGGCGACAAGGGCGCAGTCTTTCGCCGGGACCCGCCCCTTGCAGAGCGGCGTCCCCCATTCGGTCGGCAGGCCGGCGGTGTCGAAAATGTCTTTTACGCCGAAGGGGACGCCGCAGAGTCCGCTGCGCGCGCCGGGTTGCCGCAACTCCGCGCTCAGCCTGCCTGCGCGCTCGCGGGCGCCGGCGCCGTCGATATGGCGCCACGCGCGGACAGCGGCTTCGTTTTCGCGGCCGGCGCGCAGCGCGATTTCGAGCAGCGCCGGCGGAGTGGTCCGCCCCGCGCTGAGCGCTTGCGCGGTTTCGGCTACGGACGGAGAAAACCTGTTCACTGCCGAAAAGACCGCGGCGCGGGCGTCACTTCGCGGCCGCCAGCCGCTGGGCTACGTAGTCCTGGTAGCTGCGGTGAACCATGACGTGGAAGACGGGTTGATAGAATTCTTCCACCGCGAAGAGGTAGCCCTTGTTGTGCAGCGACAGCAGGACGTTGCGCGCCCATCTTTGCTGCGCTGCGGTCATCCCCTTTTTCGAGATGTCGAGACAGGCGCCGGTCAGGTGCGACGAAGCTTTGGGGCCGGTAGCCGGCGCGGCGTTTGCGTTGCGCCGGCGCAGGCCGTTCTGGTAGCTGACGGTTCGCAGCAGGCTGGTGACGCGCATTTGCTTGCCGAACCGCGCGCGGTACTGCCCGCTCAGTCGATCCAGAAAGAGCTTCGCCCAAGGGCGCAGATACCGCCTCTGCGACGAAAGGTTGTGCAGGTAATAATCTCTGGTTTTGGCGGGTACCGGCACGAGCAGCTTCAGACGCGCCCAGCGGGCGACCATGTCGTTGTCGGCCATGCGCGAGAGTCGGTCGGCGTCGGCGCGTTCGTTCTGCTTGATTTGCGATTGGGAATTGGCGCGGAGGCTGGCGGGCGGCGCCGCGGCCGCGGAAAGACTCAAAACAAAGACCAGCCCTGATGTTTTGATACAGTTCATGCGGTTCAGGTTAGCACGGATGTTCGGCCGAGTGGGGGGGCAAATTAATAGTTGATGGCCTTGCGGCTGCGCTTGCCCTCGGAGCTGCGCCCCGGCAGGGCGTCCATCACGGCGGGGTAGGCGTAGTCGAGACCGAGCAGCGCGCGCATGCGGCTGCCGTAGCCTTTTGCCGCCTCGGGGTCGATGCAGCGGCTCCAGTCTTCGATGGGCTTGATTGATTTGCAGGTGTACGAGCCCAGCAAGGCGGCGCGGGAACGCTGAGAACGGTTGGCCTGGCCGGCGTGCCAGAGCAGCGCGGGGAACAGAAACAACGAACCGGCGGGCGTTACGAGTCGGATGCTCTCGGCGGCGAAGCGCTCGGGGTCGGGCCATGCGGCGAGCTTCTGGCTGCCCGGGACAATGGCCGTCGCGCCGTTTTCGAGGGTGAAATCGTCCAGCGTAACGACCGCTTCGACGGCCAGGAAGAAACTTGCGTTCAGCGTTCGCGGCCAGCGGCTGCGGGCGTGCAGGTCCCAGTAGGGATAGTCCACGTGGCCTTCTTGCGCCGGAGCGCCGGGGTAGAGAATGTTGGCGGCGAACGAGCTCAGCATCAGATCGTCGCCGAGCAGGGGCGCCATGATCGCCGGCAGGCGCTCGTCCGAGCATATGCGTCGAAACGCCTCGCCCTTGGCCGGAAGATTCCAGATGCGCTTTTGGGCGGCTTCGGTTTCGTCGCCGTGAAAGTGCGACGCGCGGTCAGGCTCGCTGCGCGCCAGTTGGTAAATTGACCGGCGCGCCTCGGCGATCAGTTCCGCGGAGAAGAAATTCTCGAACAACAAATATCCCCGGCCCGTGGACAATTCGGCAACGGCCCGGTCGATGTCGATATCCCCAACCGCGTTCATGCCTGCAATAGTATCGTGCCGGGTCAGGCGCTTACTCAGGGGGAGGCGAACTGCAGCTTGCCGTCGACGAGGTCGGCGCGGCGCGGGAAGCGGGCGGCGAGCTCCGTGCTGTGGGTGACGGCGATGAGCAGGACGTTCTCCTCGCGGTAGAGATCGAGCAGGAGCGCCGCGACCGTTTCGGCGCTGCGGCGGTCCAGATTGCCCGTGGGCTCGTCGGCCAGGATCACCGGCGGCCGATTGATCAGCGCCCGCGCGATCGCGACGCGTTGCCGTTCGCCGCCGGAGAGCTCGGCGGGTAGGTGGGTCATGCGCTCGGCCAGGCCGACGCGGTGGAGCAGGGAGCGCGCGCGTTCCGTTGCCGCCGGAGCCGCAGCGCCCGCCATCGCGGGAATGAGCACGTTCTCCAGCGCGGTGCATTGGGGCAGCAGATAATGATCCTGGAAAATGAAGCCGACGCGGGTATTGCGGAATTGCGCCAGCGCGCCGGCGTCGAGAGCGAACGGATCGATCCCCGCGACTTCGACGGAGCCGCTCGTAGGCCGTTCGAGCGAGCCGAGGATGTAGAGGAGAGTGCTTTTCCCCGAGCCCGACGGACCCATTACGGCCAATGCCTCGCCGCGGGACATCTCGAGAGAGAGGTCTTCCAGGACGACCAGCGGCTCGCCCGGCGTCGGATAGCGTTTCGTCAGGCTGTCGGCTTTCAGATCGGCAGGCATTCCATCCGCAATTGTTCCATAATTGCCGCTCGGACGCCCCTGAAGTCGAATCGCCATTCAGGAAAGAGCCGCGGACCGCCGCCGGCGGTCAATCGACCCTGCCGGACCGCGCGGCAGCGATTTCGCCTTGCGCCGCATCGTCTTTCAAGCGGTGTTCCCGCACCAGTTGCTCGATGCCGACCAGATCGGTAGGGTAGCGGCCCGTGTAACAGGAATAGCAGTACGCGCCTGCGGTGTCGGCAACCGCCTGCCGCAAGCCCGCCGGCGAAAGATAGGCCAGGGAATCGGCGCCGGTGTAGCCGCGAATCTCTTCGATGGTCATGTTGTTGGCAATCAGCTCGTCGCGGTCGGGAGTATCGACTCCGTAATAGCAGGGCGAAATCGTGGGCGGGCACGAGATGCGCAGGTGGACTTCCGTCGCTCCGGCATCGCGCATGATGCCGACGATCTTGCGGCTCGTCGTGCCGCGGACCAGGGAGTCGTCCACCAGAACGACGCGCTTGCCCGCCACGAGATGCCGCACCGGGTTGAGCTTCAACTTGACGCCGAAATTGCGGATCGACTGCTTCGGCTCGATAAACGTGCGCCCGACGTAATGGTTGCGGATCAAGGCGTGGCGGAAGGGAATGCCCGACTCGGCCGCGTAGCCGATCGCCGCCGCGACGCCGGAATCCGGCACGGGCGCCACGTAGTCCGCCTCGACCGGGCTTTCGCGGGCGAGGATGCGCCCCAAGTCTTCGCGGGATTCCTGAACCGCGCGGCCGAAGACCGTCGAGTCCGGACGCGAGAAATAGACGTGCTCGAAAACGCACTGCGACTGCTTGAGCGGCGGGGCGAACTGCTGCCGGAGCAGGCCTTCGCTGCTGACCGTAATCATTTCGCCGGGGCGAACCTGATCGACGTATTTCGCGCCGATCAAATCGAAAGCGCAGGTTTCCGAGGCGAAGACGTGAACCTCGCGGCCCTCGTAAGTCATGCGGCCGTAGGCCAACGGCCGGAAACCCCGCTGGTCGCGCGCCACGATGATGCGGTCTTTTGCCAGCAGCGCCAGGGAAAACGCGCCTTCGAGGCGCAGCAGCGATTCGCGCAATGCATGACGCAAGTTCGGCTCCCGCGACCGCGCCATCAGGTGGGGGATCACTTCGGTGTCGCTGGTCGCCTGAAAGATCGATCCCGAGATCTCGAGCTCGTAACGCAGGCTGTGGCCGTTGGTCAGGTTGCCGTTGTGCGCGACCGCCAAGGCGCCCTTGTTGCACTCGACGTAGAAGGGCTGCGCATTCTGACGTCCTCCGTCGCCCGCGGTCGAATAGCGGGTGTGGCCGATCGCCATGTGCCCGGGAAGCTCTTCGAGTTGCGCTTCGCGGAAAATCTCGTTGACCAGGCCGGTCGCCTTGTGCGTGAAGACGTTCACGCCGTCGCTGGAACAGATGCCGGCGCTCTCCTGGCCGCGGTGCTGCAGCGCATAGAGACCCAGATAGGCGAGGTTCGCGGCCTCGGGGTGGCCGAAGACGGCAAAGACGCCGCATTCGTCGTGGAAGCGGTCGCTGCCGCCGTCGAGGCCGTCTTGCAGGCTCACGATGCCTCCAACATGCGTTCAAGCGCAGTATCCCACGCTGCGTACAACTCGGCGACCGGGGCGCGGAACGCCTCGGACCCGTTGATCTCCACCACGAGTTCATCGGCGATCGTCTCGCCGACGACGGGCGCTTCGATGCCGTGACGTTGCGCAATGCCGAGCACGGCGGCCGCCGCATCGGCGGGCGCGGCTGCCAGCACTCGCGAAGGCGCTTCGTGAAAGAGCGCGACATGCGCCGGCCGGCCGGTCTCGACCGCCAGCCGCGCGCCCACTTTCCCGGGACCGAAGCAGCATTCGGCCAAGGCGACGGCCAACCCGCCGGCGCTGAGATCGTGCGCCGATTCGACCAGTCCCGCGCGGACAATCTCGCGGACGGCGGCCTGCACGGCGGACTCGTAGTCGAGATCCAGGGCCGGGGGCAGCCCCCACGTCCGCCCGAGCACGGTCTTGGCGTACTCGCCGGAGCCGAAACGGCGCTCGACCCGGTCGTCCCCGCCGGGAAGCAGCCCGCCCAGCAGAATCAACTTCCGTCCCGCCTTCAAAAACCAGGCGCCCGGCGGCGGATCGACGCGCTCGACGATCCCGACGACGCCCATCACCGGGGTGGGATCGATGCTCTCGCCGAGCGTTTCGTTGTAAAGACTGACGTTGCCGCCGGTGATCGGCGTTTCAAAATGAGCGCAAGCCTCGGCCATGCCTTCGATCGACTCGACGATCTGGGCCATGATCTCCGGCTTCTCGGGGTTGCCGAAGTTCAGATTGTTCGTCGCGCCGATGGGTTTCGCGCCGACGACGGCCAGGTTGCGGCAACACTCGGCAACCAGTAGCTTGGTCCCCAGGCGAGGGTCGAGCGAACAGTAGCGGGCGTTGCCGTCGAGCGACATGGCCAGCGAAATGCCGGCCTCTTTGAGGCGGATCACCGCCGCGTCCCCGCCGGGGCCGGCGGTCGTATTCGTGCGCACCTGATAGTCGTACTGCTCCCAAATCCAGCGTTTCGAGCACAAGTCGGGCGAGGCGAGCAACTTGGTCAGGGCGGCGCGCAGCTCGCCGCCCGCCGGCGCGGAGACTTGCGGTCCGTCGAGTGGGGCGGCGCGCAGCGGGGTCGTGTACGGGCGGTCGTAGAGCGGCGCGTCGTCGGTCAGCAGAGAGTTCTCCAGCAACGCGACCACTTCGCCGTGGTTCTTTACGGTGAGGTTGCCGTCGTCGGTCACGGCGCCGATCTCGACCGCGTCCAGTCCCCATTTCTCGAACGCAGCGAAGACTTCCCGCTCGCGGCCGCGCTCGGCGACGAGCAGCATGCGTTCCTGCGATTCCGAAAGCATGATCTCGTAAGGGGTCATGCCCTTTTCGCGCTGCGGGACGTGCTTGAGATCGATTTCTATGCCGACGCCGCCGCGGCCGCCCATTTCCGCCGTCGAGCAGGTCAGCCCCGCGGCGCCCATGTCCTGAATGCCGAGCACCGCCCCCGTAGCCATTGCTTCGAGACAGGCTTCGAGCAAGAGCTTTTCAAGGAAAGGGTCGCCCACCTGCACGTTGGGCCGCTTGGCTGCGGAGTTTTCATCGAACTCGGCCGAGGCCATCGAAGCGCCCTGGATGCCGTCCCGGCCGGTCTTCGCGCCGACGTAGATCACCGGATTGCCGACGCCTTTCGCCGAGCCCAGAAAAATCGAGTCCTTGGCGAAAACGCCCAGCGCGAATGCGTTGACCAGCGGATTGCCGCTGTAGCTGTCGGCGAAGACGCATTCCCCGCCTACGGTCGGCACGCCGAAGCAGTTGCCGTAGTGGGCGATGCCGCCTACGACGCCCTTGAGAATATGCCGGTTGCGCATCCCTGTCCGCGGGGCGTCGAGCGGGCCGAAACGCAGAGCGTCCATCACCGCCACCGGCCGGGCGCCCATGGTGAAAATGTCGCGCAGAATTCCGCCGACGCCGGTCGCCGCTCCCTGGAACGGCTCGATGTAGCTGGGGTGATTGTGCGACTCGATCTTGAAGGCCGCCGCCCAGCCGCCGCCGATATCGACGATGCCGGCGTTTTCTCCCGGTCCGACCAGAATCCTCTCGCCCCTGGTCGGCAGTTTCTTGAGATGGCGCCGCGAGCTTTTGTAGGAGCAATGCTCGCTCCACATCACGCTGACGATGCCCAGCTCCGTGAGCGTCGGCGCGCGCCCGAGCCGCTCGCTCACGCGGGCGTACTCCTCGCGCGTCAGCCCGTGTTCGAGGGCGGCGGATTCGGAAACTTCGGCAATCATTGCGACTAGAGGACGGGAACCGCGGCGGCAACAAGAGATTGGAAAACGGTCAAGCCGTCCGTCGAACCCATCGCCGGATCGCAGGCCCGCTCGGGATGAGGCATCATGCCCAGCACGTTGCGCCCTTCGTTGAGAATGCCGGCGATGCTCCGCGCGGAGCCGTTCGGGTTCTCGCCGGCGTAACGGAAGGCGACGCGGTCTTCGCTTTCGAGTCGGTCGAGCAGATCGCCGCCGGCAAAATAACAGCCTTCGCCGTGCGCGATCGGCGCCGCGAGCACGCTCCCGGGGCGGCAACGATTGGTGAACGGCGAGTCGATCGTCGCCACGCTGAGCCGAACCGTCTTGCAGATGAACCGCAGGTTGCGGTTACGCATCAGCGCGCCGGGCAGCAGCCCCGCTTCGAGCAATATCTGAAACCCGTTGCAGACTCCCATGACCGGCCTGCCCGATGCCGCGAAGCGCTTCACCGAACGCATCACCGGCGAGAAACGGGCGATGGCGCCGCAGCGCAGGTAGTCGCCGTAAGAAAACCCGCCGGGCAGGAAAACGACGTCGACGCCGCACAGGTCTTCGGAGCGGTGCCAGATCTCGACGACTTCCTGCGAAAGGTTGCGCGATAGGGCATAAACCGCGTCGTGATCGCAGTTCGAACCCGGGAAAATAACGACGCCGAACTTCATTCGGGGCGGAGAAAACAATGCCGGCCGACATTTGTAGTGTACCATCGTGAGAACGCGCTTCCCGGTACGCCGGAACGCGCCCGGAGACATTCGATGCTCGAAATCGGCGCCGCAGCCCCCGCGATCGACGGCATCGAGTTCTCGCAGCCGACGCTGCTCGCATTCTTCGAGACCGATTGCCCGGCATGTCACCTGACTTTGCCCTATCTCAACGCGCTGCAAGCCGCGGTGGGGGAGAAGGCCGTTGTCGCGGCCATATCCCAGGATTCCGCTTGCCCGACCGAAGCGCTGGCGAAGTCTCTGCCTATCGAGATTCCCATCCACATCGACCGCGGCTTGGCCGCCAGCCGCGCCTACGATCCGTTGGCGGCGCCGGCGCTGTTTCTGGTGGACCGCGGGCGGCGCATCGCCGCCGAATCGACGGGGTTCGACAAGGCCGAGTTGAACCGCATCGCCGGGCGGCTCTGCGCGCTCGCGGGCGTTCCCGCCGCGGCGCCGGCGGCGCCCCATGACGGGAATCCGCAATGGAAACCCGGCTGCGTGTCGCGCCATCGAGAGCCCGAGTCGGGCGCGGGCGATCCCGCTCCGGTTGACGTCCATGCGCAACGCGGGCAACGCGCCGGCCGCGTCGAGTTGTCCGCCGCCGATGATCCCTACGAGTACTGCTATGAGCACGGCTTCGCCGACCCGCTGCCGGTCGTGCCGCCGACGGTCGAGCGCGTCGAGCGGATGCTCGCCGCCACCGGCCTGCCGCCCGAGCGGATCGTTGCCCGCATACCGCCGAACTTCGGCGCGGCGACGGTTGAAAAGATAGCCGCCAACGCGGTCATGGCCGGTTGCCGGCCGGAGATGATGCGCGTGCTCGTTCCGCTGACGCGCGCCCTGTGCGACGAGCGGCTCGATATCCACGGCGTCCAGGGCACGACTCATTCCGCAGCGCCGCTGGTCATCGTTAACGGCCCCGTCCGCGGGCAGCTCGGTTTCGCCTCGGGCAGCAACGTGTTCTCCAACACGGCCCGCGCGAACTCGACGCTCGGCCGGGCGGTGCAACTGATGCTGCGCAATCTGGGCGGCGCGGCGCCCGGCGAGATCGACATGTCCACGCTGGGCAACCCGGGCAAATTCAGCTATGTCATCGCTGAAAACGAAGAGGCCGGCCCGTGGGCGCCGCTGTGCGCCGACTTCGGGATCGATCCCCGGCGCAGCGCATTGACGCTTTATTGCTGCGAGCCGCCGCGGGGCATCAGCGAGCATGCGGCGCGCACCGCCGAAGTGCTGTTGCGGGCATTCTGCCCCGTCTTGGCCAATCTCTGGAGCCGCCGCGTCTGCCGCGCGCCGGAAGCGCTGGTGGTCATCGGCCCCGAGCACGCCGCGACGCTCAAGCGCAGCGGCTTCTCGAAAAACGATGTCGTCTCTTATCTTTACGAGAACACGGGCATTCCGCTCTGCGAATACGACGGCGACGGCGGCGAGGGCGCGAAGACGACGCAGCGCTACGAAGAGTGCATGATCCGCGGCGTGCGCTGCTACCGGAAGTTCAACGGAACGGAGTCGATTCGAGTAATGGTCGCGGGCGGCCCCGCCGGAAAATTTTCCGCCGTACTGGGTTCCTGGCAGACGGGCAGGCGCGGCAGCCAAATGGTCAGCTACCCGCTCGACGACGAATAAGAATGGAGCAACCGTCATGTCAACCACACTGGTCAATCCGCTCGACGAGCGCGTGCGCCCGCAAGCGAACCCGGCGCAGCGCCTCGACACGCTGCAAGGCAAGCGCCTGGCGTTGCTCGACATCAGCAAACCCGGCGGCTCGATATTTCTCGACCGCCTGGAGGCGCTGCTGACCGAGCGCTATGGGGCGGCAAGCATCCTGCGCATTGCGAAGCCCACCTTCGCCAAGCCCGCGCCCGACGAAGTGCTGGCGAAAATTCGGGAGGCGCAAGTGCAGGCAACGATCGAGGCGCTGGCCGATTGAGGCTCCTGCACCACGTGCAGTTTGCACGATTCGATACGGCTCGAAGCTCTGGGCATCCCGACGGCGCCGGTCGCGACCGACGTCTTCCGCACGGCCGCGCGGGCGCAAGCCGCCGGCCTGGGCCGTCCCGATTACGACGCGGTGTACGTTGCGCATCCGATTCAGGATCGAACCCCTGAAGAGATCCGGCGGCGGGCGGACGGCGCCGTCGATGAGATCGCGCGCAGATTGACCACGGGTTTCGGGTAGAATCTGGAATAGCAAATCGTGCCGTGCATGAACCGGGGGTCGACATGAAAGCGCCAAGTACGGAAGCACCGCAGCAGCAACACAAGATACTGGTCGTCGACGACGAGCCCGATCTCGAGCGCCTCGTTCGGCAGCGCATGCGCCGGGATATCCGCGCCGGCCGTTACAGCTTCGTTTTCGCCCACAACGGGGTCGAAGCGCTCGATCTGATGGCGCAAAGCCGAGACATCGACATGGTGCTCTCGGATATCAACATGCCGCAGATGGACGGCCTCACGCTGCTCGCGCAGATCCCGAGCGTCGACCCCAACATCCGCGCCGTGATCGTTTCGGCCTACGGCGACATGAAGAACATCCGCACGGCAATGAACCGCGGCGCGTTCGATTTCATCACCAAGCCCATCGACTTCGACGACCTGCGCATCACCATCGAGCGGACGCTGCGCAATCTGGCCGTATGGCGCGAGGCCCTCGTGTCGCGCGACAAGCTGGTCGCTCTGGAGAAAGAGTTGGGCATCGCGCGGCGGATGCAGCAGTCGATCCTGCCCACGAAATTCCCCAGCACCGCCGGCTACGAGGTGTTTGCCGACATGCAGGCCGCCCGCGCCGTCGGCGGCGACTTCTACGACGTGCTGCAACTCGACGAAGGCCGCATCGGCGTGGCCGTCGCCGACGTCTCCGACAAAGGGGTGCCGGCCGCCCTGTTCATGATGTCCAGCCGCACTCTGCTCAAAGGCGCCGCCATCGGCTGCCACGACCCGGGCGAGGTGCTGCGGGAAGTCAACGATCTGCTCTACGCGAACAACGAGACCATGATGTTCGTAACCCTTTTCTATGCGGTTTTCGACCCCGAGAGCGGAACGCTCACGTATGCCAACGGCGGCCACAACGCCCCGCTGCTCGTCCGTGCCGATGGGAGCTCGGAGTTGCTTCCTCTGACGGGAGGGGTCGCCGCGGGGGTGGTTCCCGATCTCCACTATGGTTCCAGCACGGTAAGCCTCTCCCCGGGCGATACCGTCGTGCTCTACACCGACGGAGTCACCGAGGCCATGAGCCCCGCTGACGAAGAGTTCGGGGTCGAGCGCCTGTGCCGGGTGTTCGCCGAAGGGCCGTTCCCTGACGCTCAGCAGGCGAATACGGCTATTTTTCAGGCTGTGAGCGAATTTGCGGCAGACGCTCCCCAGTTCGACGACATTACCTGCCTGACTCTCTGCTACAAGGGGGCCGCGGCGTGAGCGAGAAACTGGTTCTGCGAGTCGAACCGCAATTGACCGCCCTGGAGAAGATCGATGCCGCGGCCGAGGGGTTCGGCCGCGCGGCGAACTGGCCCGAAGCTCTTGCCTTTCAGATCCGTCTCGTTCTCGAGGAAGCCGTGATCAACGTCGTCAAGCACGGATACGGCGACGGAGAACGCGCCGGCTGCCGGCAAGAAATCGAAATCTCAATATCGTCGGAAGCGGGCAATCTGACGATCGAGATATCCGACGGCGGCAGGGCATTCAATCCGCTGGAGGACGGCCCCGAACCCGACCTGGACGCGGCGCTTGAAGACAGGCCCGTGGGCGGGCTGGGCCTGCATCTGATGCGCACCCTTATGGACACGATGCGCTACCGGCGGAGCGACGGCAGAAACCACTTGACCCTGGTCAAACGGACGGATGGATGATGCGCGCGCCCGGTCTGCCTTCGTTTCTGGTTTTCGCGGCGCTCTACGCGGCGCCGGATACCCGCGCGGCCGAGGCCGGCGTTTTCGAGGACCGCATTCTTTTCGGCCAGTCGGCGGCATTCAGCGGCCCCGCCGCGGACTTGGGCAAAGACCTCAAACTCGGCATCGAAGCGGCGTTTCAAGAGATCAACGGGCGCGGCGGCGTCCACGGGCGGAAACTCGAGCTGATCTCCCTCGACGACGCCTACGAGCCGGAGCTGGCCATCGCCAACACGCGCAAGTTGATCGACGAGGAACAGGTATTCGCCCTGATCGGCGCCGTGGGCACGCCGACGTCGCGCTCGGCAACCCCGGTCGCCGCGCGCGCGGGCGCGCCCTACATCGCGCCCTTCACCGGCGCGGCCTTCCTGCGCGACGCCAAGTGGTGGAACGTGATCAACCTGCGCGCCTCTTATGACCAGGAGACCGAAGAAATCGTCGACCGCCTGAGCGCAGACCTGGGCATCGAACGCATCGCCATTCTGTACCAGGACGATTCCTTCGGGCGCGCGGGCTACCGCGGCGTGCAGCAGGCGCTGGAGAGGCGCAAGATGAACCCGGTGGCCATGGGATCGTATGCGCGCAACACGACGGCCGTGAAGACGGCACTGCTCGACTTGCGCGCGGGGAACCCCGATGCCATCGTTCTGATCGGGGCCTACAAGCCGGTCGCGGCGCTGATCTCGTGGGCGCGGCTCATGGATTTCAACCCCGTCTTCGTTACGATTTCGTTCGTGGGCAGCTATGCGCTGGCCAAGGAGTTGGGCGCGGACGGATCCGGGATCTTCGTTACTCAGGTGGTGCCTTTTCCGACGGCCTCCCTGCCCATCGTCTCCGCCTACCGCCGGGCGCTGGCGGCCCACGCGCCCAAGTCCTCTCCCGGTTTCGTCTCTTTGGAAGGTTACTTGGCCGGACGCTTGGCGATCGTCGGCCTGGAGCGCAGCGGCCGGGAGCCGGATCGGGATCGGTTCGTCGAAAGTCTGCGCCGCATGGAGGACATCGACCTCAACGGGTTCAGACTGCGCTACGGCGCAGACGACAATCAGGGGTCGGACGCGGTCTTTCTCACGATGATCGGCGCCGACGGACGCTACCGTCCGATCCGCAAGCTGTCGGCCGCGCTGGAGCCGTGACTGCTTTACTGAAACGCCTGCTGCGGGTGCGCCTGCGCATCGCCGAGCAGCTCTATATCGGACTCGGCGGGGCGGTCGTTCTTACCCTGAGCGCCAGCCTGGTCGCATGGGTTTCTTTCAACAGCGTAGGCGATGCCCAGAGCCAGGTGAACGAGGGCAGCGTTCCGGAGATGGCGGCTGCGTTCGGCATCGCTCAGCAGGTCGGCGCCCTCGTGGCCGCGGCCCCGCGCCTGACGACCGCGGCGACGCCGCAAGAGTTGGCCCAAGTCACCGCGGAAATCGGCGCGGAGCGCGGCGCTTTCGAAGAGCGCTTGGCCGCTCTGGCGCAAAGCGGCGAAGAAGAGCGGCGCTTCAACCGTATCCGCGCCGAGGGCAGAGCGCTGATGGCGAACGTCGATTCCATCGAAGACTCGGTCACGGAGCGGTTCAATCTGGCCGGCCGCAGCGTAGCCCTGCGCAGCGAGCTGGGGCGGTTGCAAAGCGCTCTGGATGGAATCCTGATCCCGGCCATCGACAATCAATTTTTTTATGCGATGACCGGTTACCGCAACCTCGGCGAGGAGCCCGCGCCGCGCGGGCTGCACTTTCGGGAACAAGAGGTCAACCGTTACCGCCATTTGACCGAATTGCACGCGGACGCCACCATTGCCACGCAACTCGTGGCCAGCGCCTTCAACATCTCCGACATCCTTCTGCTCGAACCCTTGAGGGAGCGGTTCGAAGCGGCCGCGCGCCGGATCGACCGGCACCTTGCGGCTCTCGGCAAAACCCCGTTAGCGAAAGAAACCGACCCCCGTTTCGCCCGTCTGATCGAACTGTGTCTCGGCGAGCAGGGGGGCTTCGACCTGCGCGGGCAGGAACTCGATCTCGCCGACCAGCAGCGCCGTCTGCTGATCCGGAACCGGGAGATCGCGCTCGAACTTGTCGCCGAAGTCGAGGGTCTCGTGAGCGCCGCCCGCGAGAGCGCGGATGCGGCGACGCTGGCGTCCGCCGATACGATCCGCACCGGACAAAACCTCCTGCTCGCGTTGAACGCGGTAGGCATCGCCGGAGCGGTGCTGATCGCTTGGCTGTTCGTCGGCCGCGTGCTGCTGCGCCGCCTGGCGCTGCTCTCGGCCTGGATGCGCCGCATGGCGGGCGGCGACTTGCATGCAAAGGTCGAAATCGGCGGGCGCGACGAAGTGGCGGACATGGCCGCGGCCCTCGAAATCTTCCGCCGTCAAGCGCTGGAAGCGCAGCGCCTGAACCTGGTTGAAAAACTGGCCGAAGAACTGCGCGGCAAGAATGCCGAACTCGAGACCGTGCTGACGGATCTACGCCGCGCCCAGGATCAGATCGTCACGAAAGAGAAATTGGCGGCGCTGGGCGAGCTCACTGCCGGCGTGGCCCACGAAATCAAGAACCCGCTGAACTTCGTGAAGAATTTTTCCGAGGTATCGGGCGAGTTGCTGGAAGAATTGCAGGAGATCTTGCAAGAAGGAGGAGAAAAGTTGACCGCGGAGCAGCACGAGGAAGTGCGCGAGCTCTGCGTGGACCTGACCGAGAATCTCGACTGCATCCGCGAGCACGGCAACCGCGCCAATCGGATCGTACACGACATGCTCATGATGGGCCGGGACTCCGGCCAGCGCATGGCCGCCGACATCAACACCCTGGTCAAGGATAACGCCCTGCTTGCCTTCCACAGCGCGCGGGCGACCGATTCGGATTTTCGCCTCGAGATCGAGGAGGACTTCGACCCGCGGGTGGGCATGGTCGAAGTGGTCCCGCAAGAAATCGGCCGCGTCATCCTGAACATGGTCGGCAACTCCTGCCACGCCACCGATGACAAGCGCCTCGCCGGCGCCGGGAACAGCGGCGCGGCGTCGTACGCGCCCACGCTGCGGCTGACCACGCGGCGCGTCGGGGACCGCATCGAAATCAGCGTCCGGGACAACGGAAACGGCATCCCCGCCGACGCCGTCGACAAGATTTTCAACCCCTTCTTCACGACCAAGCCGACGGACCGGGGTACAGGACTCGGGCTTTCGATGTCCAACGACATCGTGCGCAAGCATGGGGGCAACATCCGCGTCGCGTCCGAGCCCGGAAGCTTCACCGAAATGACCGTTGACTTGCCCGCGGAGGCTCCCGCCGCGGCGCAGAACTGACGGCTATGCCGATCCGCCCACGGCGGCGAGCGCCTCGGCCGTAGTGGAATGGATCGCAATGATCTTGTCGAAGCCGCTGATCTCGAAAACCGCGCGCACCGGATCGGCAAGCGCGCAGATCGCGAATGCCGCATCGCGATTCTGCAGATTCTTGGCGATCACCAAGAGAGCCCGCAGACCGGCGCTGCTGATATAGGAAAGGTCTTCGAAGTCGATCACGACGGCGCCGTCGCTCTTGCCGATCGCACCCTTCATCGCCTTCTCGAAATCGCGCGCGTTGGCGCCGTCGATGCGCGCCCAGGCTTTCGCGACCAGGACGCCTTCCATTCGCTCGGTGTTAATTTCCATTTCTCCAGCCTCCTTGCTCGTCCGGGCAAACAAATCCTGTGGAATTTTCGCCCGCACTTAGAGTGTAGCCGACGAAACCTAATAAATTCCACACATTCCCGCGAAGCCGTCCGGCGAGGAGGAATTCTTCAGGCGAAACCGATCTCGCTTCGAGGCCGCGCGGGCGGTGCTACAATTAAGGCCTTATTGCGCCCGGCCGCGGACATGGAACAACTGGAACCGTTATATGTTCGAGGTTTTTCCATGACGGGCGGCGGCGCAAGAGTCCGGCTTACCGGCCGGCTCTGGGCGGTTGCCGCGTTCGCCGCGTCGTTGGCGCTTGCCGGCAATGTTCCTCAAGCAGCAACCGAAGCGGCTTCCGCGAACAAGATTCGGCGCTACATCGACAAGACGACGCCGGATTTTCTGTCGCTCTCCGGCGAGTTCCGCTTCCGCTTCGAGGGCCGTCAAGGTCTGGGCTACCGGGCGGGAAACAACGACGGTTACAGCTTGGTGCGGACCCGCGTCGATATCGGCATCGAGCCGGCGTCGTGGCTGCGCTTCGGATTTCAAGGTCAGGATGCCCGCGCCCCGGACATCCGCGAAGGGCTTGCCAACATCGGAGCTTTTCGCGACGGATTCGATGTGCGGCAAGCCTACGTCCAACTCGGCGGAGACAAATCGCCGGTCAGCCTTACCGCCGGGCGGCAGTTGCTGGCGCTCGGAGACCAGCGCCTGGTCGGCGCGCTGGATTGGGCCAATACGTCGCGGGCGTTCGATGCCGTCAAACTGCAGATACAGGCCGGCAGGGTACAGACCATCGCTTTTTCGGCCTCGGTCGTGCAGAACGATCCGGAGCGCAGAATCAACCGCTCCGCCGAGGGCAACAACCTGCACGGCGTCTATGCCGCGGTCGAGAACATCGTACCCGGCTCGACGCTCGAACCGTATCTGCTTTGGCAGACCACGCCCACGGTCGTCAACGAGTTGGGTCTGCGCGGCGATCTTGACCGCTATACCGGAGGCGCGCGCGTCTGGGCCAAGGGGCTCGGCCCGTGGGATTACAACGCGGCGCTGGCAAGGCAGTGGGGCAACGCCGCGGGCGCCGAGATCGACGCTTGGGGTTTTTACGCCGAGCTCGGCTATACGCTCGATGCGCCCTGGAAGCCGCGGCTCTACAGCGAATACACGTTCGGCTCGGGCGATGCGGATCCCGAGGACGGCAAAATTGGCGGATTCGTCGATTTATTTCCGACGGCGCATTTGTGGTACGGCTACAACGATCTCGTGGGCTGGCGGAACGTAAAGAATCTGCGCTTGGGCGTTCAACTCCGGCCGCGCAGCAAGCTCGGCCTGCGCCTGGATTACCACTCGTTCCATCTTGCCGAACGGAACGACGGTCTGTATAACGTCGGCGGCCGGCTGACGGTAGCGGCCCCGTCCGGCGGCGCCGCCGCCGCCAAGATCGGCGACGAGGTCAACGCAACGGTCACGATTCCGCTGACAGCGGTTCTCACGCTGGGCGGCGGCAGCGGCTACATGATCCCCGGACCGTTTCTGAAAGCCAATACCCCGGGACAGGGGAACACGTTCTCGTTTTTCTTTTTCACCTACAAATTCTAGGTTCGCCCGCCCCCCGCCGCCCTTGATCGCCGCTTGCCGCTCAGCCATAATAGAAAGTTCGGGTTCCGCTCGGGACCGACCCCGGAACCGTATCGTGGCGGGAGCGGGCATGCTGCACGGCCGCCGCCGTTCCGGGGCTCATACGCACGAGTTTTATTGAAGGCCCGCAGCGGTCGAGGGCAGCGCCGCTTGCCCGCGCGGGCGATCCCAAGCACCAGGAGGAAAACACTATGACACTGCGACCCTTAGGCAACCGCGTCGTGGTTGAGCGCGCGGAAGAAGAAGAACAGGTTTCGGGGGGCATCATCATTCCCGATTCCGCGAAAGAGAAAGGTCAGTCGGCGAAGGTGATCGCCGTCGGCCCGGGCTCCAGGAAAGACGACGGCGAGGTCGTGCCCCTCGACGTCAGCGTCGGCGACACCGTGCTGATCGGCAAGTACGCCGGCAACGACGTCAATGTGGACGGCAACGACTACGTCATCATGACCGAGGACGAGATCCTCGGCGTCCTCGAAAGCTAGGCGCAAGGCGGGAAACATGGCGGGAAAGCAAATCGTTTACGGCGAAGACTCGCGCCACGCTATCCTGGCGGGCGTCAACAAGCTGACGGACACGGTCAAGGTCACGCTCGGCCCCAAGGGCCGCAACGTGGTGCTGGAGAAGAAGTTCGGCGGGCCGACCGTCACCAAAGACGGCGTGACCGTCGCCAAGGAAATCGAGCTCGAAGACAAGCTCGAGAACCTCGGCGCCCAGATGGTGCGCGAAGTCGCCTCGAAGACTTCCGACGTCGCCGGCGACGGCACCACCACGGCCACGGTACTGGCGCAGGCCATCTACGGCGGCGGCGTGAAGAGCGTTGCCGCCGGCGCCAACCCGATGTCAGTCAAACGCGGCATCGAAGCCGCCGCGGCGAAGATCGTCGATGCCGTCCATGATCTTGCCCGCCCCGTCGAAGATCAGGCAGTGGCGCAGGTAGCGGCGATTTCGGCGAACAACGACGCGGCGATCGGCGACATCATCGCCGAGGCGATGGCCAAGGTGGGCAAGGACGGAGTGATCACCGTCGAGGAAGGCAAGACGCTGGAAACGGAGCTGGACGTGGTGGAAGGCATGCAGTTCGACCGCGGCTACGCCTCGCCCTACTTCGTCACCGATCAGGACTCGATGGAGTGCGTGCTGGAGAAGGCGCTGCTGCTGATTCACGAGAAGAAGATCAGCAACATGAAAGACCTGCTGCCGGTGCTGGAGAACGTGTCGCGTTCGGGGCGGCCGCTGTTGATCATCTCCGAGGAGACGGAAGGCGAGGCGCTGGCCACGCTGGTGGTGAACAAGCTGCGGGGCGTGCTCAACGTGGCGGCGGTGAAGGCGCCGGGATTCGGCGACCGGCGCAAGGCGATGTTGGAAGACATTGCGATTTTGACCGGGGGCAAGGCGATCATGGAAGAGACGGGCATCAAGCTGGAGGGGGTTCAACTCGAGGATCTGGGCAGCGCGAAGCGCGTGGTGATCGACAAGGACAACACGACGATTGTGGAGGGCGGCGGCAGCACGGCGGCGATCCAGGGACGGGTCAAGCAACTGCGGGCGCAGATCGAGGAGACGACGTCGGACTACGACCGGGAGAAGCTGCAAGAACGGCTGGCGAAGCTGGTCGGGGGCGTGGCGGTGATCAAGGTCGGGGCGGCGACGGAGACGGAGATGAAGGAGAAGAAGGCGCGCGTGGAGGACGCCATGCATGCCACTCGCGCCGCAGTCGAGGAAGGCATCGTTCCCGGCGGTGGCGTGACGTTGGTGCGCGCCGCCGCGGCGCTCGCCGATTGCAGACCCGACGACGAAGACGAGCGCACGGGCGTTAACGTCGTCAAGGCCGCTCTCGAAGCCCCGTTGCGCTGGATTGTGCAAAACGCGGGTCAAGAAGGCGCGATCGTATGCGAGAGGGTGCGCGCCGGCGAAGGCGCGAACGGCTACAACGCCCAGACCGGAGAGTATTGCGACCTGGTCGAAGCCGGCGTCATCGACCCGGCCAAGGTCACCCGTACCGCTCTGCAGAACGCCGCGTCGATCGCCGGCCTGATGCTGACCACGGAAGCGACGGTTCACGAGCTTCCCGAGAAGAAAGCGGCGGCGGCCGTCCCGCCTCCGGGGCCTGACTTCTAATCCGTCTGATTTTCGACCGAGAGGAGTACCGGGGCTGCCGGTCGGCGGCCCCCGGGTTTTGTTCAAGTTTGTCCGTTCCGTTAGCGTTTTTTCGTTGGGCTGCCTTGGCGCTTTTTGTGGGCGCCCCTTGGCTGACGGCCGAGTCCGCCGCTGGATCCGACAGTCCCGATTTCAGGAGCTCGCTTCCCGATTGGCTGGAGGTTCGCCCCGAAGTCCGCGTGCGCTACGAGGGCCGGTCGGGCAATGCGTTCGACATCGACGTCGCCAACGGCCTGCTGACGCGCTACTTCCTCGGAGTCGGTCTGCGGCCGCACCGCCGCTTCCGCGTCTTCGTTCAAGGAATGGATGCGCGGATGCCGACCGCCGAGCGCGAGCGACTCACGGAACGCTACCGCGACGTATTCGACGTGCGCGAGGCATACGTGCAGATCGGCGACCCCGAAAAAGACCGCTTTCGGGTCATCGTCGGCCGCCAGCTTCTGATCTACGGCTCGGAGCGGTTCATCTCGCAGGCGAACTGGAGCAACTCTCGGCGCGCCTTCGACGCAGCGCGTTTCCGTTTCGAAAACGAGACGGCAAGAGTCGACGGCTTTACCGGCTCGGT
Organism: uncultured Bryobacterales bacterium; assembly: GCA_958295955.1. GTDB lineage: Bacteria > Acidobacteriota > Terriglobia > Bryobacterales > UBA6623 > CATQHP01. Next base: position 2,524,131 of record OY282420.1, read on the forward strand.
CGTAAACGATTCCCCCGATCTGCCCGATCGCTCCGACTACGGCAACGGCTTCCACGGCATCTATTCCACCTGGAAACGCGCGGTTCCGGACGCCGAGGTCGATGTTTACCTGCTGTACCGCACCAGACGCCGGACAACCGACGAGCTCGGACGCACCGGCGCCGGCGATCTGTGGGCCCCGGGGCTGAGAATCGCCGGCAAGGCCCCGGCGGGCGCGGACTACGAAATCGAGGCTTTAATCCAGCGCGGCCGGATGGCCCAAGCGCCTATCTCGGCCTGGTCCACGTTCATCGAGGTCGGCTGGCGCTTCAACGGGCCGCCGGCAAAGCCGCGACTCTTCGCGATCTACCGCTATGCTTCGGGCGACGCGGACCCGACCGACGGAAAGTTCGGAACCCACGACCAGTTTTTCCCGGCGAATCACCGCCACCGCGGCCTGCTCGACGTGATCGGCTACCGCAATCTCGAGGACTGGGGCGGCGGCGTCGAAGCCGCCCTGACCGGCAAGCTGTCGCTGAAGCTCCAAATCGATTCGTATCGGCTGGCCGACCGCCATGACGCCTACTACACGTTCAACGGCAAAGCCCTCGTTCCCCGCGTCGCCGGCGGCGCGCGCAGCCGGCGAATCGGCTACGAATGCGACTTCTCGGCGACATACCGGCTCAACGCGGTCGCCACGTTCTCAGCCGGAGTCGGGCGTCTCTTCCGCGGCGATTTCCTGAGGCTGCATTCGAACATCGAGTCGTCCACGTTCGGTTACGCGGCTGTCGAGTTGAAGCCGTGAAGCGATGCCGCGCTATTCGTCCTGCTCGGCCGGTTCCCAAAGCTCGATTTTGTTGCCGTCCGGATCGAAAATCCAGGCAAACCGGCCGTAATCGTAGTCTTCCCGCTGCGGATCGATCTTTACGCCCCAGCCCTTGAGCTTGTCGAGCAAGGCATCGAGATCGTCAACGATGTAGTTGATCATGAACGGCGCCGGGCTCGGGTCGAAGTACCGCGAGTTCTGCGGAAACGCGCTCCAGACGGTGGAGCGCCGTACATTGGGGGCGTCGTCCGCGCGCCATTGCAGCAGGATTCCCCGGCCGGGGGAGTGGCGCAGCCCGAGCTTCTCCCAGTACCACCGGCTCAATTCCCGATGATCGGCAGACTTGATGAACACGCCCCCGATCCCGATCGCCCGGCCTTTCTCCCGAGCTTTTCCCTGAGCCGCGGCAACCGCCATCGGCATCAGTGTACAAGGAACCGAACTTGGCCGCCGCGCCGCCTTTACCCGATCGCGCGCCGCGGCCGGCGGGCAACTATCCAATGAGCCAAAAACCGCCTTGTTCTGATTTTCCTTAGAGTAAGAATTGATCTTGCGAGCGAAGGTTGCACGATTCGTCGAGCGCCGCCGGCTGCTCTCCCCCGGCGACCGCATCGGCGCCGCCGTTTCAGGGGGCGCCGATTCGGTCGCCCTGCTCTATGTGCTGCGGGAGTTGTTTCCCGAGGCGCAACTCGGCGTCGTCCACTGCAACCACTGCCTGCGCGGCGCGGAATCGGAGCAGGACGAAGCCTTCGTGCGCGCCCTGGCCCGCCGCCTCGAACTGAGCGTCTCCGTGCGCCGGCAGGATGCCTCGCGGCGCGCCGGCGGATGCGCCGAAAACCTGGAAAAAGCGGCGCGGGACTGCCGCTATCGGTTCTTTTGCGAATTGCTGGCGGCGGGCGCCTACGACAAGATCGCCACGGCGCACACGCGTTCCGACCAGGCGGAAACCGTGCTGTTCCGCTTGCTGCGGGGGGCGGCGGGACCCGGATTGAGCGCCGTGCGGCCGCTGCGCAACGGAGCTATCGTCCGCCCCATGCTCGACGTTTCGCGAGACGAGGTAGAGGCTTACCTGACGGCTCAAGGCATCTCCTGGCGCGAGGATTCGAGCAACAACGACATGGCGTTCGCGCGCAATCGGCTGCGCCGCGAGCTGTTGCCGCAACTCAAGCGCGAGTGGAATCCGCAGATTGAGCGGACACTGGCGAAAACGGCCGATTGGCATTTCGCGGAGCAACTGTTCTGGGAAGCGCGCACGGACGAGCTCGTTGCCGCTTGCGCGTCCCGCGAGCCGCGCGGTCTGCTGCTGCAGGTGGAGGCGGTGCGCAAGCTGCACCCGGCGGAGCAGCGGCGCTTGCTGCGACGGGCGCTCGCGGAGTCGTCTTCCCGGGCGGACGCGGTCGGTTTTGACCACGTCGAAGCCGTTCGCGCGGCGGTTCACGCGGATGCCGGCTCGGTGCGGATCGATCTGCCCGGCCTGCGCGTAGAGCGCTCTTTCGACCGTATCCTGCTGCGGCAACCGGGCGCGCGCGCGGTAAGCTTCGACGTTCCTCTGCGCGTGCCCGGTCGAACCGAGGCGCCCGGAACAGCCGCAATCCGTATCGAAACGCGATTTCTTGGGCCGTCCGCGGACAAAAAGCGCTATAATGCTACCGATTGGGCGTTTCTCGACTGGGACCGCATGCCGAAGCCGCTGCGTTTAAGAAACCGGCGTCCGGGCGACCGTTACAGGCCGGCGGGGCGGACTGCAGCCAAAAAGCTCAAACGGCTTTTCCAGGAAAACCGCATCCATTCGTGGCGACGGGAGGGCTGGCCGGTGATCGCGGCATCCGCGGACGGCGGGCGGAACGAGGTCATTGTCTGGACCCGCGCTTTCGGTCCCGCCGCCGAATTTGCGGCCGGAACGGAGAGCCGCAACCGGCTGTCCATTCGGGAGCTCGACCGTTCGGACGAAGAAAAAAGTATCGAACGGCCGCTTTGAGGCGTCTATAGTCTTTAGGGACGCGAGTCAAGGGAATCGAATATCGTGAATTCCACATTCAAAACCGCCGTTTTCTGGATTGTCATGCTCTGCACGGCGATTCTGCTCTGGAAGGTGGTCAATGCAAACGCCGGCGAGAAGGTCGAGAACTTCCCGTTCACGCGATTCATGACCGAGATCGACCAGGGCAACGTTCAGGAAGTCACGATTACCGGACAGCAGGTCGAAGGGCGCACCGCGGGCGAGAAGTTCCGCTCGGTGATCCCCAAGGATTATCCGCGAGTCTATGACCAACTGACGGCGCAGAACGTGAAGGTCAACCTGGAAGACCCGGCGACGCTGAATTTCTGGACCGTGATCTGGCAGGTCTCGCCGTTCATCCTGATCATCGCCTTCTGGATTTTCATGATGCGGCAGATGCAGGCCGGCGGGAACAAGGCGCTCAGCTTCGGCAAGAGCCGCGCCCGGCTGCTGACGAACCAGCAGAAGAAAGTGACCTTCAAGGACGTCGCGGGCGTCGAGGAGGCCAAGGAAGAGCTGCAGGAGATTATCGAGTTCCTCCGCGAGCCGCAGAAGTTTCAGAAGCTGGGCGGGCGGATTCCCAAGGGAGTTTTGCTGATCGGCTCTCCGGGCACGGGCAAGACTCTGCTGGCCCGCGCGGTTGCGGGCGAGGCGAACGTTCCGTTCTTCTCGATTTCGGGCTCCGACTTCGTGGAGATGTTCGTCGGCGTCGGCGCCAGCCGCGTCCGCGACCTGTTCGAGCAGGGCAAGAAGAGCGCGCCCTGCATCATCTTCATCGACGAGATCGACGCCGTGGGCCGCCACCGCGGCGCCGGCCTGGGAGGCGGGCACGACGAGCGCGAGCAGACGCTGAATCAATTGCTCGTCGAGATGGACGGCTTCGACTCCAACGAGGGCGTCATTCTGATGGCCGCCACCAACCGCCCCGACGTGCTCGACCCCGCGCTGCTGCGGCCGGGCCGCTTCGATCGGCGGGTGGTTGTCGCGCGGCCGGACGTGCGCGGGCGCCAAGGCATTTTGCAAGTCCATACCCAGAAGATTCCCTTGGCCGACGACGTGGACCTGTCGGTGCTCGCCCGCGGCACTCCGGGCTTCTCGGGCGCCGATCTGGCCAATCTGACCAATGAATCCGCGCTGTTCGCCGCCCGCCAGAACCGCAAGGTCGTCACCATGTCGGACTTCGAGCTGGCCAAGGACAAGGTCATGATGGGCGCCGAGCGGCGGTCGATGATCCTCACCGACGAGGAGAAGAAAAACACCGCTTACCACGAAGCCGGGCACGCGGTCGTGGCCGCTCTGCTCGAGCAGGCCGACCCCTTGCACAAAGTCACCATCATTCCGCGCGGCCAGGCGCTGGGCGTAACCATGCAACTGCCCGTGGACGACAAGCACACCTATACGCAGGCGTACCTGCGCGACCAGCTCGCCATCCTGATGGGCGGGCGCATCGCGGAGGAAATTTTCATGGACCACATGACCACCGGCGCCGGCAACGACATCGAGCGCGCCACCGCCATGGCGCGGCAGATGGTCTGCGAATGGGGCATGAGCAACATGGGTCCGCTCACCTTCGGCAAGCACGACGAGCAGGTCTTCCTGGGCCGCGAGATCGGCCGGCAGCGCGACTATTCCGAAGCGACGGCGATTCGCATCGACGCCGAAGTGCGGGGACTGGTCTCGGAAAGCTACGACCGCGCCAAACAGTTGATCGCCAAGCATTCGGACGGGCTGATCCGCATCGCGGAAGCCTTGCTGGAGCGGGAAGTGCTCGACGGCGAGCAGGTCACGGCGTTGCTGGAAGGCCGCGCCTTGGCGCCCATCGACACCCGGCCGCCAACGTTGGACGACGAAGGGGCGCCCGAATCGACCGACATCGCCGAGCCGGAGTCGAGCCCGCCGTTGCCGGGGATCGAAGGCGGCGAGCCGTCGCCCGCGTAGGGCTGCTGCCTCTGCCGAGCTACGCGCGCGAACTTGGAACTCATTCGGTATCTTGACGGCGGCGGGCGGCTTGACCGCGGTCGCGGGGTTGATGGGTCCCGCTAATTTCTCGGCAAGCGGACAGCCGTTCAGTCGCCGTGCTCGGCGGACTCAACCAGTGACGGGCGGTTGAAGAGGGCTGTCGAAACTACCCCTTCCAGGCGCGACAAGCGGGCGTCCAGCCCGCTCACTTCACGACGCAAATCGGTGAACTCGGCTCGTATCTGGCGTTGGCCGTTCAGGATCAGGCCGGCCAACGTAACACCGACTGCAAGGATGCTGATCATGTCGGGCGTCATAAGCCCATTGTACACGTTTTCCGGGCTCGCGGGAGCGTACCGGACAACTCAGTCGCTGCGCTCGGCGGACTCAACCAGTGACGGGCGGTTGAAGAGGGCTGTCGAAACTACCCCTTCCAGGGTCGAAACCACCTCTTCCAGGCGCGACAAGCGGGCGTCCAACTCGCTCACTTCGCGACGCAAACCGGTGAACTCGGCTCGTAGTTGCTCCATTCCCCGCCGCTGTTGACGCCGGCCGTTCAGGATCAGACCGGCCAATGCAATGCCCACTCCCAGAATGCTGATAATGTCGGGCACCATAAGCCCACTGTACACGTTTTCCGGGCTCGCGGGGCGGGGTCGGCTCCGGCCAGCGGGCATGCAAAAAGCCCCGCCGGAGTAACCGGCGGGGCTTTCGGGGTTAGTTCCGTTCGAGAACGGAAGGGTTTTAGAAGCGCCAGCGCAGACCCAACTGGATCTGGCGCGGGTTGCCGGTCTGACTGGTGATCTGGTTGAAGTTGCCGCGGTTCATGCGTTCCTGCGGGATCCCGAAGTTCGCATGGTTGGGCAAGTTGAAGAACTCCGTGCGGAATTCAATCGCATGCCGCTCGTTGACCCGGAACTCTTTCTGGATGGCGACGTCGAAAGAGACAATGCCGTCGGCTTCGGTGATGTAGGCTCCGGCGCTGCCGAAGGTGTACTGGTCCGGAACGGCGAAGGCGCCCGCATTGGCCCAGGCATCGGGCGTTTTCGCCCCGTTGTTGGGATTGCCGGCCAAGTTCGGACGCTGACGCGAACGCCCCGTGTTGGCGATATCGCGGCCCAATTGAATATTGATCGGCGGTCCGGTCTCCAGGCGGGTAATGCCTTCGAGCGACCAACCGCCGAGGATGGCATTGGCTGCTCCGCTGATGTCGGCGCCGAACTGCCGCCCGCGGCCGAAAGGCAACTCATAGACGTAGGCGAAGTTGAAGACCTGGCGGGTGTCCCAACTCGACCGCGAGTAATCGAGATGGCGGTTGAAGGGGTCTTGGACCTTGACCTCGGCCAGAGAAGACTGGCCGTCGAGGGCCTTCTGCCACGTGTAGTTCAGGTTGAACTGCAAGCCCCGACTGAAGCGCTTGAGCAGCTTGACCTGCAGACCGTTATAGGAACCGTTGTACTGGTTCGAACCGCCGTCGAGGTCGCCGAAGCTGGGCAGCAGGCGGCGCGGCTGCACGTCGCCCGGGCCCGGCCGCAGCGCGTTGTTGAACGGCGAGTAGCCGATCTGCTTGCGGCTGCCGGAACCGACGTAACCGACGTCCAACGTCATGTCGTCCATGACCTGGCGCTGAATGGTGAAGTTCCACTGCATCGAGTAGGGCGAGCGGTTGGTCGGCTGCTGCGGCCAGCCGCCGATTGCGGCGGTCGAGGAAAAGGGCGGGCCTTCATCGGTGATCGGGAAGTCGGGCACGGCGCCGCGGTTCGGGCTGAATACCTGCTGCACGGTGAAGGGCCAGAATTTGCGCAAGTCCTGCAACTCCTGCACGAAGGTCGAGTTGTAGAACATGCCGAAACCGCTGCGGATGACCGTCTTGTCGTTGAGGCGGTAGGCAATGCCCAGGCGCGGCGCGAAGTCGTTCCTGTCGGAGCCGATCAGGGCGCGCCCCCAACCGCCTATGTTCGCCGGCAGGCCGGTCTGGAAAGTATCCAACGGCGCCGGCACGCGGCCGTCCGGGGGCGCGGGCTGCGGATTCTCGGCCGCCCACAGCAGCGTCCCGAAGTATTCGCCGCTGGTTTGGTCGCGGCGCACCCACAGGTTGCCGAGACGGTCGGTGGTGTCGTACGGGCGGCTGCCGAACTGATACATCAGGCCGATGTTGACGGTCAGCTTCTGGCTGACGCGCCAGTCGTCCTGGACGTGGGCGATCATGAAGTGCCCGATGCCGTTGGTCAGCGTGTTGCCTTGGCCGCGGCGGATCTCCGTCGGATAGCCGAGCAGCGCGTCGGCCATGGGAAAACCGCTGAGTTGGCCGTTGAATGTGGCGTTGCCGTTCATCGGGTTCGTCGTATTGGTGTAGAAGCGGCGGCGGTGGTATTGGCCGCCGACCTTGAAGTTATGCTTGCCCTTGACGAACGAGAGGTTCTGGGAAAACTGGTACACCTCGTCGCCGGTGACCGTCCCACCCCCCTGGCCGGCGCGGTAGGCGCCGAAGTTGATGCTGACCAGCGGATCTTGGAAGACGTCGCGCTGGTACATGCGCAAGCCGGTTTGGTCGAGAAAATCGCCGCGGGTCAGACCGGACGAGATGCTCGTGATACTCGGATTGTCGGGCTGGTTGGCGCCGAAGGTCGTGGTCAAGACGGTCGTCGCGCCGAACACGTGGTTCCACGTTCCGCCGTAATTGAAAACATCGAACCCGCTGTTCCTGCTGAAAAGCGGGTTAGAGTCGGGTCTGACGAGGTCGGCGTTCTGGTTGCTGAAGCGGAAGAAGAACGTGTCGTTGGCGTCCATGTTGTAATCCCAGCGCCAATGCAATTGATCGCGGTCGTTCGCTTGGCCGCGGTTGTTCGCGAAGTTGTTGGTGTCGCGTCCGGGTATATTCGGTGCGTCGGGATTGGTCAGACGGAGAGCGGTGGGGATCGTCGGATTCTGTTGCGTCATGGGGATCGTGTTGTTGGGGAACGGGTCGCCCGTAAAGGGATCGCTGATGGTATCCGTGACGCGCGAGAAATCGCCTTGACGGAAATCGACGGGCGGCGTCGAGAAGAACGTGGTGTTGCCGCGGCGCCGGCGGAACGATTCCCACGAAACGAACCAGAACATCTTGTCGCTGAGGCCGGGGATCGGCCCGCCGACGGCGGCGCCGAATTGATTGAGGTTGAACGGCACATTCTTCGGAGAATCAGGCCCGCGGCTGCGATTGAAAAAGAACTCGTTGGCGTCGAAATTGTCGTTGCGCAGGAACTCATAGACCGTGCCGTGAATCTCGTTGGTGCCCGACTTGAGCACCAGGCTGACGTTCGCGCCGGCCGAGCGGGCGAACTCCGAGCCGGTGTTGGTGGCCACCTTGAACTCCTGAATGGCGTCCATCGGCGGCGAAATGCCCGGCGAGTTCATCATCTGCATGTTGGAGTCGACGCCGTCGAGGGTGTAGTTGTTGTCCTGTGGGCGCCCGCCGTTGACGGAATACAGTTGCGTGCCCGATTCGCCGGTGCCGCGGGACTGGCTGCGCCGCCGCGAGCTGGTGCCGGGCATGAGCAGGATCAAGCGGGTGAAGTTGCGCTGGTTGACGGGCAGGCGCTGCAATTCTCTTTCGTTGACGACGCCGCCGACGGACGCTTCCTGCGTCTGCATGATCGGCGCGGCGCCGGTGACCTCGATCGTTTCGGTCACCTCGCCGAGCTCCATGACGAAGTCAACTTCGAGCACGTCGGCGACCTGCAGGACGACGTCGTCGCGAATCTGGGTCTTGAATCCGGCCGATTCGGCCCTGACGGTGTAGGCTGCCGGGTTCAGCGGGAACACGCGGAACTGGCCGCCTTCGTTGGACTCGACGATGCGCTCGATACCCGTGCCCTGGTTGGTCACGGTAATCGCCGCGCCGGGAATCGCCGCGCCCGACGGGTCGGTGACGTCACCGACGATCGCGGCTTGAGTCTGGGCGAACGCGCCCGACGGCGCGAGCAACAGCAAACTCAGAGCAGTCAGGGCAAGCGCGCCCATCCTGGAAATGGTCATGATGATTCAATCCTCCTGAAACTTTGTTCCGATCGTATGCGGATAACAGGCAACCCAACTGCTCCGGCAAAAGCCGGGGCGGGCATGCCCCCCCCACCGCGAGATAGGTATCTCGTATATTACACCACATCGAGTTTGGATGTAAAGTGTCAATAAGCCCGGCAACGAATTTTCAGGCTTATGCCGGGCCGGTCAACTTCCAAGTGAAAAAGTCTTTTCCGTTCGTTGCATTCCTTGCGGCGGCAGTCTTTGCCGCGGCTGCTTCGCCCGCGAACGCGCAGGGCGTCGCCAGCTCGGGCTCGAAGCCGGCGCCCCGCGTCAAGGCCTCGGGGCTGCCTTGGGACGCGCAGTTTACCGACATCGCCGCCGAGGCGGGCCTCGATCTGCGCTTCACCTACGGGGGCGAGACCGCGAAAAGCTACATCATCGAGTCGAACGGCTCGGGCGCCGCGTTTCTCGACTACGACAACGACGGCCGCCTCGATATCTTTCTCGTGAACGGATCGACGCTCGAAGGCTTTGCGGACGGCAACGCGCCGACCAACCGGCTCTACCGCAATCGAGGCGGCTCGCAGTTCGAAGACGCGACGCAGTCCGCGGGCCTGGCGCGCTCCGGATGGGGCAGCGCGGTTTGCGCCGGCGATTACGACAACGACGGCGCGCTCGATCTGTTCGTCGCCTACTGGGGGCCGGACGCGCTTTACCGCAACGCCGGCGGGGGCCGCTTCGAAGAGGTTGCGGCCGCGACCGGCGTTGCGGGGGGCGGCAAGCAGTGGAGTTCCGGCTGCACGTTCGTCGATTACGACCGCGACGGCCTGCTCGACCTGCTGGTGACCCAGTACCAGCAGTTCGACCCGGCGACGGCGCCCCCTCCGGGGAAAGCCTCGAACTGCGAATGGAAGGGCATGCCGGTTTACTGCGGCCCGCGCGGGCTGCCCTTCGGCAACGTAACCCTGTACCGCAACGAGGGCGACGGCGCATTCCGCGACGTCAGCGCGGCCGCCGGCGTGCGCGGCGTCGAAAACTATTACGCCTTTACGGCGGCCGCGGCGGATTTCGACGGCGACGGCTGGCAGGACATCTATATCGCCTGCGACTCGACTCCCAGCATTTTCTTCCTCAACAACGGCGACGGCACGTTCGCCGACTTCGCCACCGAAACCGGGCTGGCCTTCAACGAGCACGGCTTCGAGCAGGGCGGCATGGGCATCGGCGTCGGCGATTTCGACGGCGACGGCCTGCTGGACTTAATCAAGACGAATTTCGCGGGCGATTATCCCAACGTCTATCACCATCAGGAAGGCGGCTTTTTCGAAGACGTCGTGGTGCGCGCGGGACTGGCGGTCAATCCGCAATACGTCGGCTGGGGCGTCGAATACGCAGACCTGGACAACGACGGACTGCAGGACGTTTTCCAGGTCAACGGACACGTTTACCCCGAGCTCGACCGGCAGACGAAGGTGAACGAAACGTACAAGCAATCGAATCTGGTTTACCGCAACCTGGGGGGCGGCCGCTTCGAGGACGTAACCGCCCTCAGCGGCCCCGGTCTGAAAATCGAAAAATCGAGCCGCGGGGCGGCGTTCGGAGATTTCGACGATGACGGGGACGTGGACGTAGTGGCGATGAACATGGCCGATACGGCGTCGCTGCTGCGCAACGATCTCGACAACGGCAACCATTGGGTGAGGATCGAGCTGCGGGGCACGCAGTCGAACCGGGCGGCGATCGGCGCCGCGGTGACGATCGAAGCAGGCGGCGTCCGCCAGACCGAGGCCGTGCTGAGTCAGTCGAGCTACGTCTCGCACAACGATCTGCGCGTACACTTCGGCCTGGGCGCGGCGGAGCGGGTCGAAGGCATCGCCGTACGCTGGCCGTCCGGGGAGGTGGAGGAGTTTCCCGGGGCGGCGGGCGGACGCACGCTGCTGCTCGTCGAAGGCTCCGGAGAGGTTGCGGCCTCGCCATGAGCGCGCGCGGGGGCAGATGCGGGGCCGCAGGCGCCCTGTTGGCGCTGCTCCTGCCGGCGCTGCCGGCCCAGGATGTCGATGCTCTGCTCGCCGATCAAGGCGATCCGGCCGCGCTCACCGACGCCGGGCGGGAACTCGCGGGCCGGGGGCGGGCGGCGGACGCCGCGAAGCTCTGGCGCAAGGCGGCGGCGCTGGCGCCGGATTATTTCCCGGCGCTTTTCAATCTGGGTTTCATGCACTACTCCGCAGGCCGCCCCAAGGAGGCGGCGGACTGGCTCGCCAAGGCCGCCGAGGCCGGCCCGCGCGACTTCAACGCGCATTATCTGTTGGGGTCGGCGCATCGGCAGAACGGCGCCCGCGAGGCGGCGCTGCGGGCCTGGCGCGCGGCGCTGGCGATCCGCCCCGGCCACTTCAAGCTGATGCAAGTCATGGCGGTCGAATACGGCAAAGGCCGCTATCACAAAGAGGCCGCCGAGCTTTTGCGCCGGGCGCTCGACTTGCAGCCCGAGAACGAAAACCTTTACTACCTCGCGCTGAGCGCGTACCAGCAGGCGGGCGATTACGCCGGCGGGCTGAAGCTCGCCGCGCGGGCCGCCGCGAAATATCCGCAATCCGCGCGCGCCAATTTCGAGTACGCCTGGCACCTGCAAAAGGACGGGCGCTTCGACGAGGGGCTGCCGCTGCTGCGCAAGGCCATGGCGCTCGACGCCGGCTACGAAGAGCCGTTCTTCTTTTACGGGGATTGGCTGGTGAAGCAGGCGCGGCACGAAGAGGCATTGGAATTTCTGGAAAAAGCCGTCGCCGTCCGCGGCGACTACATTGCCGCGCGCATGAGCCTGGCGCGGGCGCTGATGGGACTCAGGCGCTGGGAGCGCGCCGTCGAGGTCCTCAACGCGGCGGCGCGCATCGAGCCGCGCCATCCGCAGCCGCGCCTGCTGCTTTCGCAGGTGTACTTCCGCCTCGGCGAGCGCAAGAAAGCGAGCGCCGAGAAAGAGCTTTCCCTGCGGCTGCGGCGGCGGAATCCAACCTTTCTCGAAGCGGCGCAAACCCGCCCCTTCCCCGACTGACCGCGTTTCCCTTACGCTGAAAGGGCGCGCTCCGGCATAACTCATGCGGCTCTCGGTAGTGATTCCGGTATATAACGAGGCGGCGACGATCCGCGAAATCGTCCGCCGCGTTCAGGCCGTGGACGTGTCGAAAGAACTGATCCTGGTCGACGATTTTTCGACGGACGGCGCCAGGGAAGCGCTGGCGGAGATCGCCGCGCAAGCCGAAAACGTAAAGGTTCTGTTGCATGAACGGAATCGCGGCAAGGGCCGGGCGCTGCGCACCGGGTTCGATCATGCCGCGGGCGACTTCGTCATCGTTCAAGACGCCGATCTCGAATACGATCCGCAGGACTACCCCAAGCTGCTGCATCCTCTGCTCTCGGGGCAAGCGGATGTCGTGTTCGGCTCCCGTTTCCTCACGACGGAACAGCGTCGGGTCCTGTACTTCTGGCATTCGGTGGGCAACCGTTTGCTGACGCTGCTCTCGAACATGGCGACGAATCTGAACCTGACCGACATGGAGACGTGCTACAAGGTTTTCCGGCGCGAGTTGATTCAGTCCATCGTGCTCGAAGAAGACCGCTTCGGCTTCGAGCCGGAAATTACTTCCAAGATCGCCAAGGCCGGCGCCCGTGTTTACGAAGTGGGCATTTCGTACCACGGCCGAACCTACGGCGAGGGCAAGAAGATCGGCGCGAAGGACGGTTTCCGGGCGTTGTGGTGCATCGTGAAGTACCGTCTGAAACCGCTCAGGAGGAAGTAGGTTTGTTGCCGCGGACCGCTGCCGCGCTTACGCTTGCGCTTTCGGCGGCGCTCGCCGCGGAACCGAACGCAGCGGCGCCGGAAGTCGGCGAAATCGTGAAGCGCGCCTTTCTCCGCGAGCAAGCCAACGAGGCCGCGGCTCGCCGTTTCGCCTTCCATTTGCGCGAAGAACGGCGCAGCCTCGACCGCGCAGGAAAGATCGCGAGCGCGGAGTCGAAAACGTTCGACGTGACTTTTCTTTTCGACGAGAAGCACGAGCGGTTGATTGCCGTCAACGACCGGCCGCTCTCCCCGCGAAGAGACGCCCGGGAACGGCGCGAGCTTGAGCAGCGCATCGCCAAGATAGAGCGGCTGACTCCGGCGCAGCGCCGCAAGCGGGCCGAGAAAATCGAGCGTGACCGCGAGGAAGAGTACGCCCGCACAGCCGAGATGCGCGACCTTTTCACTTTCAGTCTCGTCGGTGAAGAGACCGTCAACGGCGCGGAAAGCTGGGTGATCCGCGCCGAACCCCGCCCGCACTATCAACCGCGGAGTGCGCGCGCCCGGTTCCTGCAGAAGGTGCGCGGCGCGTTCTGGGTTGCGAAGGAAGATTACGGTTGGGTCAGGCTCGAGGCCGAGACGCTCGACGCCGCTCCATTCCGCATGTTTCTGTTCCGCTTGGCAAAGGGCTCGACGTTCAGCCTGCGGCGCAGAAAACTGGAAGAAGGCGCGTGGGTGGACGACGGTTTCCGCGTGCGCGCCAACGTGCGGGTAGGCCCATTGCTGACGCTGCGCCGCGAAATCCTCGGCAGCTACCGCAACTACAGGAAATTACCGGAGGATCCGGGCCGCGCCCCCAAGGCGCCGTAGCCGCAATCGACTCGGCGGGAAGCGGGGGGTCTATACTCATAGTGGAGCGACTTGGGACGGCAACCCGGGTAACGGATAAGGATTAAGGACATGAATAAAGATACGGAAAATAAATACTCGCTTCCGTTCGATGAAGCTGCCTACAGGCATATCAGCAAGCTTAAGGAAGAAGACCCCACCAAGTACAACACTTTGGGAGATGTCGTCAGCGACTCGCTCAGGATTCAGGATGCCCTGCGATCCGAAGAGAAACAAGGATTCGACCAGATCCTGGTGCGTAATCGCCGGACGCGCGAGATAAGGATTCTGTACTTCCCGGGAAGATAAGGCCGCCGGCAAGCAGGCGAACGCGGTCGGGTGAGCGTGGAGGCGGTTGCAAGCGCTGCAATGAACGAGTCCAACGACAACAGCCTCCAGGCAGGCAGCCCGCCGGACTTGGGCAAGGTTTCTTGGGAAGCCTCCGAGTACAATTCCAGGAGATACCGGGACAAAGCGACCCGGAGCATCGCCGGTTGGCTCATATGGGTTTTCGTTGCTGTCGTTGCGGGTCAGTACGCTCTGGTGACCTGGTTCACGTTTGCCGATAATGCGGACGGGCTGGTCCAGATCGAGAAGGTGTTCAACGCCGTGCTGCCGGTTGTGTCCGGCTTGGTGGGCGCGGCGGCAACGTATTATTTCACCAGGGAACGGATTTAGTCCTTGTCGCCGCCCGCCGCGGCCGCATGACTCCATCCTCCGCCGCGGTTATTCTGGAACTTCATGAAGCTCGATTGGTTCGACAGACGGCCGATCGCAATCGTTCTGGCGGTAACGGCTCTTTTTTACTGGAAGCTGTTTTTCTCCGACCAGTTCACGTTTCTCGATTCTCCCGATCACGTCTATCAAATCCTGCCCTGGTATCAGGTGCAGGCGGCGCAATGGAACGCCGGCGCGTTCCCGCTGTGGGACCCTTACGTCTGGGCGGGGCAGACGCTTGTCGGACAGATGCAGCCCGGCGCGATGTTCCCGCTGAACTGGCCGTTGTTCCTCGCCCCGCTCAAAGACGGCTTCATCAACCTCAAGTTCATTCATTGGCATTACGCCGCCATGCACCTGCTCGCGGCGCTGTTCATGTACGCGCTGCTGCGCGAGTTGGGGCGCAGCCGCTATGCGTCGATTTTCGGGGGCGTCGCTTTCGCCTGCGGCGGCTACGTCGGCGCGATCGGTTGGCCGCAGATGTTGCACGGCGCGGTCTGGCTGCCGTTGGTTTTCCTGCTGTTCCATCGCGTCGAACGCGCGCAATCCGGCGCGGAACGCTTGCCGTACGCCATACTCTGCGGCGGGGCCGTCGGCTTGGCTCTGCTCAGCGGCCATCACCAGACTCCCATTTTCATGCTGCTCGGCCTTACGGGGTTGTTTCTGCTCTTCGCTTGGCGGCGGCGGGCTTCTCGCGCCCGCCTCTCCCGTTGGTGCGGCTGGTATTTCACGATCGCGGGAGTCGCATTCCTGGTAGCCGCGATGCAGTTGCTGCCGATGCTCGAATACGCCGAACGATCCGTCCGTTGGGTCGGCGCCGACAATCCGATCGGCATAGACGACAAGTTGCCCTACTACCTGATGCACGAGTTCCGCGCCTATCCGATTACATGGCTCGGCGCGGTCGTCCCCGGCCTGCATCGCAACGTCAACGTTTTCGTCGGATTCGTCTGCCTGGGGCTGGCCGCGCTCGGGACCGCCCTTGCCTGGAAGCAGCGCTGGACGCCCGTATATGCCGCGTTGGGCCTCGCCGCGTTGAGCTACTCGGCCGCTCACCTGTCCATTTTGCACGGGTGGGCGTACGCTTTCGTGCCGTTCGCGGACAAGGCGCGCAGCGCTTCCCATGCCATCTATATCCAGCAATTTGCGCTGCTCGTCCTGGCGGCTCACGGCATCGACCGGCTGCTCGAAGCAGGGCCGGACGATGCGGATTGCCTGCGCTGGACCGTCCGCCTCCAGCGGGTCTTGCTCGGCTGCGGCGCCGTATTCCTCGCGGCGCTCTATTTTCAGGCTGCCGGCGGCGCCATGGAAGCCGTCCCGGGCGATCAGTTCGCGGTGGCGGCCGTATCGGCGTTTCTCTTCGCCGCTCTGCTGCAGGGCCGGCGGCGGTCCGCCCTGGGAGCGACCGCCCTGAAAACCGCTCTGCTGCTCTTGATGGTCCATGAGACGGCCGCGGTGCAGATCTGGCACATCAAGCCCCGGGACGACCGCAATCAAATCAGGTTCTTGACGGAACTGCAGGAGTTTCAGGGCGTTTACCGGTTTCTCCAGAAACAGGAGAGGCCCTTCAGGTCGGAGTTGCATCATGACCGCGCGATGAGCTTGTCCGCCTGGTACGGCGTCGAGGCGTCCGACGGCTTTACCGCGTCGCTGACGAACGATATCCTCGCGTTCATTGACGCTTGGCCGTCCTACGACGAGGGCCGGTTGAGGCTGAACACGAAATACACCATTGCGCAGGAGCCGACGCGGGACGGCCAAGTCGAGGTTTACGCCGATCCGAACACCGCCTGGCGGGTTTACTTCAACCCCAATCACGGTCCGCGGGCGTGGCTCGAGCACGCGGCGGACAACATCGAAACAGCCGCTGCCGGCGCCTTCGCCCCGGCCGGCTGCGGAGGCGGCGGAACCATCGAGTACACGCTCGTCTCCGCGCAAGCGGCGCGGGTCCGCGCAACCGCTCCCTGCGATGCATATCTGGTCGTTGCCGACCCGTACTATCCCGGTTGGACGGCGACGAATCACGGCAAGCCGACTCCGCTGCTCCGCGCTTACGGGGGCGTACGGGCGGTGATGCTGCCCGCGGGCGAGAATCTCGTGGAGTTCGCCTACCGCCCGGGCAGCGTCTATGCCGGCGCAATCCTCAGCGGCGTCGGATTTTTGCTGTGCTGCGGCGCGGCGGGCGCGCTTGTCCGCCGCAGGCGCTTGAAGAGCCGCGCGTCCGGCGCTACGATGAAGGAATAGACGCCGGTCGGCGCCGGGCCGGTATCGAGCGGCCCGCAACGGCTTGGGGGCAGGCCGGCGGATTGGGGAGCGCCTCATGTATTTGACAGATGAATTCCGCTTGAAAGTCGGTTTGGCCGAGCAACTCAAGGGCGGCGTCATCATGGACGTCACCAACGCCGAGCAGGCAAGGATTGCGCAAAACGCCGGCGCCGCCGCGGTCATGGCCCTGGAGCGCGTCCCGGCCGACATCCGCAAAGAAGGCGGCGTGGCGCGCATGGCGAACATCGCCGTCATCCGCGAAATCATGGAAACGGTCAGCATTCCGGTCATGGCCAAGGTGCGGATCGGCCACTTCGCCGAAGCGATGGTACTGGAAGCGCTGCACGTGGACTACATCGACGAAAGCGAGGTGCTCACCCCGGCCGACGAGGAGCATCACATCGACAAGCGCGGCTTCAAGACGCCCTTCGTTTGCGGTGCGCGGAATCTGGGCGAGGCGCTGCGGCGCATCGGCGAGGGGGCGGCGATGATCCGCACCAAAGGCGAAGCGGGTTCGGGCAACATCGTCGAGGCCGTGCGGCACATGCGCGCCATCCAAAGGGAAATGAAGCAACTCACCGTGACGGGCAAAGACGAATTGCCCGCGGCGGCCAAGGAACTGCAATCGCCGCTCGAGCTCGTCGAGTGGACGGCCGCGCGCGGCAAGCTGCCGACGCCGAACTTTTCCGCCGGGGGGATCGCCACGCCCGCGGACGCCGCGCTGGTGATGAGCCTGGGCGCCGAAGCGGTGTTCGTCGGTTCGGGGATATTCAAGTCCGCAGACCCGGAACGGCGCGCCGCCGCGGTCGTCAAGGCAACCACGTTTTACAGCGATCCCGACAAGCTGCTCGAAGCCTGCGCGGATCTCGGCGAACCCATGCCGGGGCTCGAAATCGGCAAGATCGCCCAAGACGATCTGCTCCAGACCCGCGGCTGGTAGCCCGCGGCGCCGGCGCGGCATTCCGCCATGAAAATCGGAGTCCTGGCTCTGCAGGGCGATTTCGAGGCCCACGAGCGCCGTCTGGCCGAACTCGGCGCGCAGCCGGTCGCTGTGCGTTATGCCCGGCAACTCGACGCAATAGACGGCCTCATCCTGCCCGGCGGCGAAAGCACCGCCAACCTGCTGCTGCTCAAAGGCGAGGGACTGTGGGAGCCATTGCGCCGGTTTGCCGCAGAAAAGCCCGTCTTGGGCACTTGCGCCGGCGCGATTCTTCTCGCGCGCGAGGTCGCCGGCCCGTCTCAGCGCTCGCTGGGCGCGATGGATTTCGCTATCGAGCGCAACGCCTACGGCAGGCAGATCGACAGCTCGATCCGGCGGGTAGAGCCCGAGCGGGCGTTTACCGAGCGGACGCGGCCCGGCGCGCTCGAAGCGGTGCTCATCCGGGCGCCCATCGTCCGCTCCGTCGGCCCGCAAGTCGAGGTTTTGATCCGCGACGGAAAAGACCCGATCATGCTGGAGCAAGGGCCCCGCTTGGCCGCGACGTTCCATGCGGAACTGACGGACGACACCCGCGTCCACGAGCTCTTTCTGGCCAAAGTCGGCCGGCGCTGAGACTTGGCCGCCTTAGTCCGCACGGGCTTGTCTGTTAAGATACGCACGGAGATGCCGTTTCTACGCTCGCTGATCGGACACGCCTTGCGCCAGGCGGCGAACAACCCGCGCGTCCGCGAGACGGCGAAGCAAGTCTTCGAAGACGAAGTGAAGCCGGCGGCCAAGGACGCCTGGGAGAAAGCAAAGCCGGAAGTCGAAGCGGCCAAAGACAAGGCCCTGCAGGGCGCCGCGCGCTTCGCGTCCCGCGTCAAGAAGGAATTCGACGAAAGAAAGTCGGGGCGACCGGATCCGGGGCGTTAGAGACGCCATGATTTCTCGCCGCAAGCTGTTCGTCTGCGCCGCCTCTCCCGCAGTTGCCTCTTCCGCGCAACGCCCGCGGTTTATCGCCGTGTCGTCGAGCAACGGCCTCGCCTGCACGGCCAAGGCCGTCGAGACGATGAAGGCGGGCGGGGATACGCTTGACGCCGCCATTGCAGGCGTCAACATCCAGGAGCTCGACCCCGAGGATACGAGCGTGGGCTACGGCGGCCTGCCCAACGAGGAAGGCGATGTCGAGCTCGATTCCTGCGTGATGCACGGCCCCACCCGGCGCTGCGGCGCGGTGGCTTCGATCCGCGGAATCAAGACCCCTTCGAAAATCGCCAAGCTGGTCATGGAGCAGAGCGATCACGTCATGCTGGTCGGCGAGGGCGCGGCGCGGTTCGCCGAGGCGCACGGCTACCGGGCGGAAAACCTGCTGACCGACAAAGCGCGACTGGCCTGGCTGACGTGGAAAGAGTCGCTTGGCGGAGACTGGGGTCCCGGCCTCGATGCGCCTCCCGGCGGCGCTCCCGGCAGAGCCCTTCTGCAGCGCATTCCCGGCGCCCGCCCCGAATGGCTCGCCTGGGCCCGCGAGACGGCCGCTCATCCGCCGACGGGCACGATCACCTGTCTCACGCTCAATGACCAAGGCGAAATGTCGGGCTGCACGACAACCAGCGGACTGGCCTGGAAAATCCCGGGCCGCGTCGGCGACTCGCCGATTATCGGCGCGGGGGTTTACTGCGATCAGGATGTCGGCGCCGCCGGCTCGACCGGCCGCGGCGAGGAAAACATTCGCATCTGCGGGGCGCACGCGGTGGTTGAAAACATGCGCCGCGGCATGGAGCCGGCCGAAGCCTGCCTCGATGCGCTGCGCCGCGCCGCGCGGAACTACGACGACGACCGCGGCTGGCTGAGCGGGATCGGTCTGTCGTTCTACGCCCTCAGAAAAGACGGCGCCTACGCGGGCGCCTCGCTTTGGGACCGCGCGCGCAACGACTCCCGGCGGCGCTCGAGATTCACCGTCAACGACGGCGGCGAAAGCCGCTCGGAAGACAGCGTCGCTCTGTTCGAGCGTTAAAAGCGCCGCGCGCAGCGGTCCTGCCGTCCGCCATTTACCCGCCGCGCGGAAAGCGCGGCCTAATATCCGACCGACTTGTCCACGACGTGGGTCAGCGGCTCGCCGCGGGCGAAGCGGCCGACGTTGCCGGCGATGACGGTGAGCCGGCGGTCGTCCGACGCTTTCGCTTCCGAGGCGACGTGCGGGGTGATGACGACGTTGCCGAATCCCCATAACGCATCGCCCTTCGGCAGCGGTTCCGGATCGGTCACGTCAAGCCCGGCGCCGGCCAGCTTCTGCGAATCGAGCGCCTTGACCAGCGCTCCCTTGTCGTACAACCTGCCTCGCGAAACGGCGATGAAGTAAGCGCCCCGCTTCATCGAGTCGAACTGCTTCGCTCCGATCATGCGCTCGCTCTCCGGGGTCAGCGGCGCGGCGATGAAGACCACGTCGGCGCGCGGCAGCACCTCGTCCAGCCGGTCGGGCGGAACGATCGTGGGGAAAAAGTTCGACACCGGGATATCTTTCGGGTCGACGCCGATGACGTTCATGCCGAAGCCGCGCGCGCGCTGCGCAATCTGTGTGCCGATGCCGCCGGCGCCGACAATCACGGCAGTCTTGCCCGGCAACTCGGTCATGCCCTTGGGAGACTTCCCGCGCGGCCGCCAGTTCTGCTCCCCGCGTTCGGGGATGTACTCGTAAAGCCCGCGCGTCAACGCAAGCAGCATGGCGAAAGCATGGTCGGCGATCGTGGGTCCCTGGACGACTTTGCAGTTCGTCAACTCCACGTCGCTTTTCATGAACTCGGGCCAAAAGCTGTAGGCTTCGACGCCGGCGCTCGTCGCTTGCACCCACTTGAGCTTCGCGGCCTTGGCGAATTGCTCTTTATTGATGCCGCCGATGACGGCGTCGGCATCGACGATCTCGCGCTCGAAGGCTTCCATCGAGCGGGCCATCACGACGTCGGCGTCTTTTCCCGCGGCCCGCTTGTAAAGCCTGGCTGCGTTGTCGTCGTAGGCAAAGCCTCCGGAGAGCGCCCGCACCACGATTTTCTTATCGGCCGCAGCCGCCAGCGCGGCGCAGCCCAACAGGAGAACTAGAATTCGTTTCATGGTTTCCATCCTCAAGGTGATTAGTGATCCGCTCAGATTGTAAACCACGCGGCCGCCTGAATGTCCGGCCGCTATTTTAGAAAATAGGCAGCGACCGGAATGCCGCCGGCTGGAATCTACATCTCCGTTCCATTCTGCGCTCAGAAGTGTACGTACTGCAATTTCGCGTCCGGGGTCTTTCCCCGTGAATGGCTGGGCGCTTACCTCGCAGGCGTAGCGGGCGAGTTGGGAAATTCGGCTGCATCGCCTCAAGCGGCGCCGCGCGGGGCGGATACCCTTTACCTCGGCGGAGGCAGCCCGAGCATGCTTTCCGCCGAACAATTCGCCGCGCTTACCGCCAAGCTGCCGGCAAGGGAATGGGCGGAGGCCACGATCGAAGCCGCCCCCGGCGATGCCGACGCGCCGCGCATTCGCGCCTGGACGCAGGCGGGCATCGACCGCGCCAGTCTGGGCGTGCAGTCGTTCGTCCCCGAGGTCGCCCGCGCGGCCGGACGGCGCCACGGTCCGCAAACGGTCCGCGCGGATATCGCGCGGCTGCGCCGGCGCGGCATCCGCAACATTGCGGTCGATCTCATCGCCGGCTTGGCGCATCAAACCCGCCGGACATGGGAAGAATCGTTGTCGTGGGTCGACCGTCTCGCAGTCGATCACGTTTCGGTTTACATGCTGGAAGTCGACGACAAGAGCCGCCTGGGCAAGGAATTGCGCGCGGGCGGCAGCCGTTACGGGGCCGGCGCGGTTCCCGGCGGCGAGCGCATTGTCGAGTTCTATCTCCGCGCCGTCGAGCGCCTCGCGGAGTTGGGCTTCGAGCGGTACGAAGTCTCCAACTTCGCGCGAGCCGGGAAGCGGTCGCGCCACAACCTGAAGTATTGGCGCATGGAGCCCTATTTCGGATGCGGCAGCGACGCCCATTCCTTTGACGGAGAGCGGCGCTGGGCCAATGTCGAAACCGCCGGGGAATATGTCTCGCGCATCCGCGGGGGGCTTTCGCCGCGCAAGCCGCTCGAGCGCCTCGACGAACGGCGGCTGCTGGAAGAGCGGATACTCACCGGCCTGCGCACGGCCGACGGCGTGGCCTTGACCGCCGGCGAACGCAAGCTGCTTGCCCCCGAGCGCACCGCAAGCTTCGCGTCGGGCCGGCTGCTCGTCGCCGGGCGGACGCTGCGCCTCTCGGACGAGGGATTCCTGTTCGCCGACGCGGTCGCGGGCGAGCTCTTGACGTGACCCCCGCGGGCGGGCGGCGCACTACGGCCGATGGGCCGTCGAGCAACGGGGCGCCGGCTCATCCGGGGAGCGAGCTATTGCTCGAAGATCGTCTCGACGGGCACGATTGCGATCGACCCGATGTCGAGCTTGTAGCCGCCGATTATCTTGTCCTCGGCAAGGATGTCGTCGGGCGGCGGCGAGGCGTAGAGCGGTTCGGCCCGCGCGCCGGCTTGGAGCATCCGCCGCATCGCCTGCGCATCCTTGGTAACGATGACCACGTCGAGATCGGTTGTCCGCAGATGTTTTGCGACGGCGCGATTCACGCCGTCTCGGGTCAGGCCGGCGATCTGCCGCTTGATCCAGCCGTTGAAATCGGGCAGGCCGTAATGGGCGGCGTCGAGCGCATAGCCGAGCGCGTCCGATTGGGTCTGGGTGAGCAGGTTGACGTACTTGCCCAGGAATTCGGCCGTGGCCGCAAAATCCTTCTCGGGGATGCCCTCGCGGACCAACTTGTCGAGTTCGTAGAGTGCCGTCTTGAGCGCGAAAAGCCCGTTCTCGGGAACCACGGGGCGAATCCAGATCTGGAAAATCTGCTGCCGGCGGGCCAGGTTCGGCTCGGGCTTCGTGAGGAACATGCCGCGGGGGAAATACTCGATATAGGCATAGTCGCCGTAGTTCATGCCGCGGATTTCACGGATGCGTTGATAGAGGCGGCTCTTGCTGGAGCGGTGCTGTCCGAAATAGGACTGCATGAGCTTGAGCGCCGGCCAGTCGGGGTGGCCGCGGTTGACTGCGAGCGGGAAGCCCAGGGAGATGAGCGTGGAGCGCGTGTCCTTCTCGACGATGTGGACGCGCAGCTTGTCGGGGGACTCGGGCTCGGGCAGCGCGGTTTCTTCGGGGGCGCCGTCTGCGAGCGCCTCGAAGTCTTTGCGCGCCCGCTGGGGGAAGTCCGCGGGGTAGCCGCCCGCCAGTCCGATCGTGAGATTGCCCCGCCGGTAGTTGGCTGCGTAGAAGGTTTTGACGTCTTCGAGCGTCATGGCTTCCAGGGAGCGCGCCGCGCCGGAGTTTTGCCGGCCGTAGGGGTGGTCTTCGTAAATCTTGAGGTAGAGGTATTCCTTGCCCAGTTCCTCTTCGTTGTTGGCTCGAAGCCGGACCCGCAGATCGTTGAGGGTTTTGTCCTTGAGCCGGTCGAAATCGTCTTCGCGCCAGCCGGGCTCCAGAAGCATTTGACGCAGGATTTCGTAGTAGGCGTCGAGGTTTTCCACGTGGGTCGTTCCGCTGAAGACCGTCATCTCTTTGTCCACTTGGGCGGAGACCCCGGCGGCCATCGGGAAGAATGCATCGACGATGTCGTCATAGCTCATTTTCCGGCTGCCGCCTGCGCTCAGCATCGCGGCGGTCAGCGCGGCCGCGCCTGCCTTGCCGGCCGGGTCGGAAGCGGCGCCGGCGCGGAAGACGAGGCGCAAGGTCACCAGCGGCGACTCGCCGGGCCGGAGCAGCAACTCCGGTCCGGCGCCGTGCGCCGCAGGCGCCCAAGCGGTCAGCGCGGCCGCCGCCGCTGCGCAAAACGCTGCATGCGCAAAGAGCCGGCGGCGCTTGCAGTCAGTCATCGCCGTTCCCCTTCTTGTCGGTTCGATGCGTCAGCACCGAGACGGTTCGGGCGCTTTCGACGAAGTATTTTCGGGCTGCCGTCCGGATGTCGCCGGGCGTGACGCTTGCATACAGGCCGTAGCGCTTGTTGACCGTCTCGGGAGTGGGACGCAGACTCAGGTAATGGGCCAGAGTTCGGGCGATGGCCTCGGTACCGTCCATGTCCAGCGCGAAGCGGTAGCGCAGGTGCGACTTGACGGCCTCCAGCTCGTCCGCCGGGACGGGCGCATCCTTGAGGCGCTCGAACGTCTCCAGAATTTGCCGCTCCACGTAGTCGATGTCGGCTTCGTCCTTGATCCGCGCGATCACCGAGAAGGGGTAAGGGTCGCGGTGGTCCGGGTAATTCGGCATGACCGCATCGACCTTCTGCTCTTCGATGACGAGCTTTTTGTAAAGAGCGGAGTTTTCGTCGAAAGAGTGGAAGGAGATGACGTCCATCACGGCGGAATCGATCTCCTCGTCGTCGTAAGCCGGGCCGAGGAAAGAGACGGCCAGCAGCGGCAGCGTCGGCGCCTGAAACTCAAGCTCGACCCGTTGCGCCGCGGCCGGCGGCGGCTCGACCGGGATGTCCGCCCGGTAGCCGCCGCGCTCCCATTGCCCCCAGTGCTTCTCGACCATGGCCCGCGCGGCTTCAAAATCGACGTCGCCGGCGACGATGATCGTGGTGTATTCGGGGCGGTAGTAGCGGTCAAAGAATTGGAGTCCGTAGTCGTACATCGCCGGCATGTTTTCCACGTCTTCGATGAAGCCCATGGTGGTGTGCCTATAGGTGTGGGTTTTGAAGACCGCGGCGCGCATGCCTTCGTCCAGCTTGCGGAAAGGGTTTGCGAAGTTCTTGTTGTATTCGCTCAGCACCGCGCGGGTTTCGGTTTTGAACGCCTCTTCGCCGTACTTGAGGTTTTGGAAGCGGTCGGCCTCGATATCGAGGATGCGCTCCAGGTCTTCTTTCGAAAACGTGGCGTGATACACGGTGCGGTCGTCGGAGGTGTAAGCGTTGGTGGACGCGCCGGCGGCCTCCATCACGGCTTGCCATGCCTCGGGCGGGGTTTTCTCGGTGCCGCGGAACATCATGTGCTCGAAGAGGTGGGCGAACCCTGAGCGTCCGGGTTCGACTTCGTTGCGCGAGCCGACGTTGACGACGATATAGAGCGAGACGATGTTGGGGTATCCGGAATCGACGGCGACCAGGCGCAGGCCGTTCTCGAACTCACTGACTTCGTGCGCGTAGGGGAAAATAGGCGGGGCCTCCGCCGGTCCCGTTGCGCATGACGCGGCAAGGAGGACGGCGGCGCAGGCCGGCCCAACCGTTTCAAGAGCTTTCATGAGCGGTCTCCGCTGACGCTCTTCATGCTACCGGAAGAAGCAGCCGCGCGCGCCGCGGCCTCTGATAAAATCAAGAACCATGAGCGGCCTCCGCAAGGGTTTCGACGTTTTTCATGTTAACGGCCCGCGGCGCAGACCCCGCAGATCTTTGCTCTCCGCTCTCCGTTCGCCGTTCGCCGCCGGCCTTCGTGTTCTCGTCTGCCTGCCGGCGGCCGCTCTTGGGGCGCAGGCTTTGCAGGGCGCCGAGTGGCCGAATTGGCGGGGACTGAATGCCGACGGCGTCTCCAGCGAGCGCGGACTGCCCGAAACATGGTCGCCCGACGGCGAGAATTTGCTGTGGCAAGCGCCTTACGGCAGCCGCGCGACTCCGATCGTCCTCGACGAGCGCGTCTGCGTGATCCGGCTCGCGGAGCCGGACGACGCGACCCGCTGGCAGGAACAGGTCGTCTGCCTGAACGCGGATAGCGGGGAGAAGGTTTGGGAATACCGGTTCAACGTCTTCCAGACCGATATTCCGCACCACCGCGTGGGCTGGGCGAGTCTTGTCGGCGACCCGGCGACGGGCAACGTTTACGCCCACGGCGTCGAGGGCATGGTGATCGCCTTCGATCCCGGCGGCAAGGTGCTTTGGGAACGCGCGACCACGCAGGAAATCGGGCGGATCTCGGGTTTCGGCGGGCGCACGGTGAGCGGCGTGCTCGACGGCGATCTGTTGATCGTCAGCTTTCTTTCGGCGGGCTGGGGCTCGACCTTCATCCCGCGTCACCGTTTTTACGCTCTCGATAAAAGGACCGGCGAGACGGTCTGGCTGTCGACGCCCGGCAACGCCCCCTACGATACGACCTATTCGGCGCCGGTCGTGCGGGAAATCGACGGCGAGCGCCTGCTGATCGCGGGCAACGGAGACGGCGGCGTCTATGCCTTGCAGGTCGCCACGGGCAAGAAGGTCTGGGCGTTTCCGATGTCGAAGCGCGGCATCAATTCTTCGGTCGTCGTGGACGGCAATATCGTTTACGCCTCGCACAGCGAAGAGAATATCGACGAGAGCACGGCTATGGGCAGGCTGGCGGCGCTCGACGCCGCGGCCGTATCCGACGGCAAGCCGGAGCAATTGTGGATGCTCGACGGATTTACGGGCGGCTATGCTTCGCCGGCGATTCATGACGGCGTTCTGTATCACGTCGACAATTCGGCCAATCTCGTCGCCTTCGACGGCAAGAGCGGCGAGCAACTTTGGCTCGAGAACCTGGGCATCGCGCAGAAAGCCTCGCCCGTGATCGGCGACGGCAAGCTGTACGTCTCCGACGTGGACGGCAAGTTCCACATTTTCAAGCTCAACGGCCGCAACCGGCCCGAGAAGCTCGACCTCGACGAGTTCAAGAATCCCGACGGCAGCGCCACGCAGATCAACGGCTCGCCGGCGATTGCCGCAGGGCGCGTGTACTTCGTCACCAACAACGACCTCTACTGCATCGGCAAGAAGGGGTCCGGCGAAGGGGCGGCGCGCAGCATGACGGGCGCGCCGTCGAAAGCTCCGGCGGGGGCCGCCGCGGCTCTCTTGCAAGTAACGCCCGCCGAGATCAACTTGCGTCCCGGCGGCAAGGCGCAGTTCACTGCGCGGACGTTCGACGCCAAAGGCCGCGCGATCGGCGAGGTCGAGGCCCGCTGGTCGATCGAAGGAGCGCTCAAAGGCAGCGTAAGCGGCTCGGGGCTATTCGCGGCAAGCAGCGATTTTCCCCAGGGCGGGCACGTCGTTGCCGCGCTAGGCGAGTTGAAGGGCGTTGCCCGCGTCGCCGTGCGGCCGGCGTCCGGGTTTAGCGAAGATTTCTCGCGCTACGAGTTGCAGAGCGTTCCCGACGGCTGGTCCGGGGCGCGGGGCCGCTTCCAGGTTGCCGCGGTGGACGGCGAGAAAATGCTGCGCAAGCCGTCGGGCAACCCGCGCAGTTGGCGCACGACGGTCTATGTCGGCGATACGCGCCAGAAGAATTACGAGGTCGAGGCCGAAGTGCTGTCGAAGGAGTCCCGCCGGCGCATGGCCGACGTCGGCCTCGTCTCGCACCGTTATACGCTGGCCCTGATGGGCAACGCCCAAACGCTGATGATCCGCACCTGGTTGTCCGAGTTGAGCCGTTTCTCGAAGGAAGTCGATTTTCCCTGGGACCCCGATGTCTGGTATCGCATCAAGCTCCGCGTCGAGCCCGCCGCCGACGGCAGCGCCGCGGTCCGCGGCAAAGTCTGGGAAAAAGGCAAGCCGGAACCCGAGGCGTGGAGCATCGAAGCTACGGATCCGCTCGGGCACGGCCGCGGCAGCCCCGGCATCTACGGCTATTCCTCCGCCGACATCTACTACGACAACCTGAAAGTCACGCCTTTCGGCGGCTGACCCGCAAAATCCAACCGAAAAGGGATCGAAACCTTATGCCGACCGCTAATCTCCCGCTCTCCGTTGCGCTTGCCGCGACGCTCGCCGTCCCGCTGCCCGCGGCCGATTGGCCGATGTGGGGCGGCGATGGGGACCGCAATATGGTCTCCGGAGAATCGGGCATTCCGCGCACTTGGGACGTCAAGGACAAAACGAACATCAAGTGGGTGGCCGAGATCGGCTCGCAATCCTACGGCAACCCGGTCGTCGCCGAGGGCAAGGTTTATCTGGGGACGAACAACGAGTTGCTGCGCGACCCCGAGCAAGACGGCGACCGCGGCGTGGTCATGGTCTTCAACGAGGCCGACGGCGAGTTCCTGTGGCAGATCACGCATCCGAAGCTCGCGGCCGGCCGGGTGAACGATTGGCCGGAGCAGGGCGTCTGCTCTTCGCCCGCGGTCAAGGACGGCATGGTCTATTACGTTTCCAACCGGGCGGAAGTCTTGGCGCTCGACGCCGAAGGCTTCATGGACGGCGAGAACGACGGCCCTTACAAAGACGAGGAGCATGTCTCCGAGACCGACGGCGACATCATTTGGAGCCTCAACATGTACGACGACCTGGGCGTGTTCCCGCACAACATGGCGGCGACGTCGCCTTTGATCGTGGACGACATGCTGTTCGTCAATACGTCGAACGGCGTGGACGAAAGTCACGTGAACATCCCCTCGCCTCGGGCGCCCAGCTTCCTGGCGATCGACCGCCTGACCGGTGAAATTCTGTGGGAAGACCGCTCGCCGGGCCGCAATATCCTGCACGGCCAGTGGTCGTCCCCCGCCTATGCCGAAATCGGCGGCAGGAAGCAGGTGATCTTCGCGGGCGGCGACGGCTGGCTGCGCAGCTTCGTTCCCGAAAGCGGCGAGTTGCTCTGGAAATTCGACGCCAACCCGAAGGATTCCGAATGGAAACAGGGGCGCGGCGACCGCAACAACATCATCGCCACGCCGGTAGTCCACGAGGGCATCGTTTACATCGCGGTCGGGCAAGACCCCGAGCACGGCGAGGGCGTGGGGCATCTGTGGGCGTTGGACGGCGGCGGCTCCGGCGACGTGACCGCAAGCGCCGTGGTCTGGCATCATCCGTTTCGCCGCACCATTTCAACCGTCGCCATTGACGGCAGCATCGTTTACGCCGCGAATTTTTCCGGCTTCCTGCACGCGCTCGATCTCGACTCGGGCAAGCTGCTGTGGGAATACGACATGCTGGCGGCGGTTTGGGGTTCCCCCTACGTGGTCGACGGCAAGGTCATGATCGGCGACGAAGACGGCGATCTTTCGGTGCTCAAGGCCGGACGGGAGATGGAGACGCTCTCGGAAATCAACTTCGGCAACACCATTTACTCGACGCCGGTGGCGGCGAACGGAACGCTCTACATCATGACGCGGTCGCATCTGTACGCCATCGCCGAGTGAAGGCGGCGGCGCCGTCCGGAACTCGGTCGAAGCAGGCGCTGCCCGGACTCTCCACCAACGTAATGCGCGCCCCGCGGCCGAAACGTTGAGCAGGAATTCGGCGCGGCCCTACTCTCCACTCTCCGCTTCCCGCTCTCTACCGGCTCTGCGCAGACGCTCGGCGATGCCGATTTCTCCCTCCGGGCGCAGCAGCGGGAACAAGATCACGTCGCGGATGGTCGGGGAATTCGTGAGGATCATCGTCAGGCGGTCCATGCCGATGCCCTCGCCGGCGGTAGGCGGCATGCCGTAGCAGAGCGCGCGCAGGTAATCCTCGTCCATGCCGTGGGCTTCGCCGTCGCCGCCTTCCCGCAAGACGACTTGCTCTTCGAAACGGGCGCGCTGCTCTTGCGGATCGTTCAACTCGGAATACCCGTTGGCGATTTCCATTCCGCCGCAGAAAATTTCAAAGCGCTCGACCCAGTCGGGGTTGTCGGGCTTGCGCTTCGACAGCGGGGACGCTTCCAGCGGATAGTCGTAAACGGCGGTCGGTTGGATAATGCGCGGCTCGCATGCGGCTTCGAACAACTCCAGCAGAGCCTTGCCCGGCGAGACGGCGCCGCTGAAATCGAGCGCGCTTTCGGCCTGCGCATTGTGGACGGCGGCCAACTCGCGGAGCTTGCCGATGTCGCCGAGAGCGTCGACGGTCGGGCGCGTTGCGGCGTCCGGCCAATACTCGACCACGGTTTCGGCCAAGGTCAGGCGATTCAGGCCGGCAAAGTCGATCTTGCGCCCGCCGAATTCCGCGGTCGTGCCGCCGTCGAGCACGGCTTGCGCGGTTTCGGCGAGGAGTTCCTTGCTGAACTCCATCAGATCGCGGTAGTCGCTGTAAGCCTGATAGAACTCGAGCATCGTGAATTCAGGATTGTGCTGCTTGGAGAGTCCTTCGTTGCGGAAGTTGCGGTTGATCTCGTAAACCCGGTCGAGGCCGCCCACGACGAGGCGCTTCAGATAAAGCTCGGGGGCGACGCGCAGGTAGAGATCGACGTCGAGCGCGTTGTGGTGCGTTACGAACGGCCGCGCCAGCGCGCCGCCGTACACCGGCTGCATCATCGGCGTTTCGACCTCGACGTAGCCCCGGCGGGCGAACGAATCGCGTATCGACCGATTGATTCTGTCGCGCGCGGCGAAGGTCTCGCGGACGCAGTCGTTGGTGAAAAGATCGAGGTAGCGCCGACGGCAGCGGGTTTCGACATCTTGCAGGCCGTGGAATTTTTCCGGCAGGGGCAAAATGCCCTTGGACAGGAACTGCACGTCCGCGGCGCGCACGCTCAACTCGTCAGTCCGCGTGCGGAACAGGCGGCCGGAGACGCCGACGATGTCGCCCGGGTCGAGCTTCTTGTAGAGTTCGAAATCCTTTTCGGAGACCTCGTCGCGGCGGATGTAGATTTGCAACTGCAATCCGCCCTGCTTGAGATGGGCGAAGCCGGCCTTGCCCTGGCGGCGCTTGGTCATCAAGCGCCCGCAGATGCGGACTTGCGGTCTTTGCGCTTCGAGGGTTGCGGCGTCCGCGGAGTCGTAGCTCTCGCGGATCTGCCCGACGGTGTGGGTGTACGCGTACTTGCGCGGGTAGCGCTCGTACCCCAACCGCTCGATCTCGCTCAGCTTGTCGTAGCGCTGTTGAAAAAGACGGTCTTCGAGAGACATTGCTTTGTAGGGAAAGATGGGGATCGGCTCCCCGCGGCGCCGGGGGAATTTTCATTGTAGAGGGGCCGACTATTGCGGCATGGCGAAGCAGTACAACGCCGACTTCGTGCGCACGAACAGCCGCCCGTCGACGATGGCCGGCGTGGCGTGAATTTCATCGCGCATGTCATTCGTGCGGAGCACTTCCCACTCCGCCCCGGGCGCGATGACCGAGACTTTTCCGGCCTCGTCGGCGGCGAAAATCTTGCCGTCCGCCGCGACCGGCGAGGCGAAGTAACGGTCCATCGCCTCCCGCAGCCGCCCCTGCTTGAGCGCCTTTCCGTCTTGCGCATCGAGCGCGGTGAAGACGCCGCCGTCCTTCACCAGATAGACGATGCCGTCGTAGAGCAAGGGCGACGGCACGTTCGGCAAGCTCTTGTGATGGCTCCACTGCACGGCGCCCGCGGTCATGTCGCCTTTTCCGCCGAGCTTGATTTTGCGCATCGCGTTGACGACTTTCTTTTTGCGGCGGTGGTGCTCCCAGTCGCGCTCTTCCATGAAGCCCGTCAGATCGAGGTCGAAGCTGCCGAGACTCTTCGCTACCTTGCGGCCGAACGCGGGCAGCAACTCTTCCCGCGACAGCCTGCCGTCGTTGTCGCCGTCGTATGCGCCGAGGGCTTCCCGGAAAGACGGAACTTCTTCCTGCAGGCCGAGGTCGGCGTTGCCGGCCCAGCCGAGAACGTAAGCGTAGTCCCCGGCAATGACCGGCGTCGGCTTCAACTGCCACGTCAGCGCCTGCACGAACCAGACTTTCTCGCCCGACGCCGCGTCGAATGCGGCAAGTTCATAAGACCCGGCGACCACGATCTGCAAGCCGCCGCCGGCCGGCCGGTACAGAACGGGCGTCGAAAAACCGCGCAACGAATAGGGGCGCTCGTTTCTCCAGACGATCTCGCCGCTCCGCGCGTCGGCGGCATACATGTACGACCCGGTTTCCGAGTCGCAGACCTGAATCACCTTGCCGCCGGCGTAAATCGGCGAAGCGGCCAGCCCCATCGGGTTGTTGAAGGGGCCTTGCTCGATCCGCCACAACTCATTACCGTCCGGGCCGTAGGCGATCATGCCGAAGTCCTGGAAGAAAACGAATACGTTGGCGCCGTCGGTGGCCGCGCTGGGCGCCGCCGGGTTGTTCGGTTTCCGCAGGCTCCCCGCGCGCGTCCGCACGATCTCCCGCCGCCATTGCGCCCGCCCCGATTTGCGGTCGAGCGCAATCGTGAACAGCTTGTCGCCCTCGAAAGCGGTGAGGAAAATGCTTTCTCTGCCGAAAACCGGCGAGGAGTTGCCGTCCGGCAGCGGCGTCTTCCAGACGACGTTTGTCTCGGGGCCGAACTCGACGGGAATGTTCGTGTCGCCGGCAACGCCGGTCCCGTTCGGACCGCGGAACCGGTTCCACTCCGCCGCGGCTTCGAAAGCCGCGGGCAGCAGCAGCGTTGCGAGAAGCAGGGTGAGTGGATGTTGCATCGCCAAAAAAGACTCCCGCCCGGCGCCGCGGCCGGGCCCACGATTTATTTTCGCAGCGAGTCGATCATTTTATGAAATGCCGTTTCGGCCTCCGCGGCCGTCTTGTCCGGGGCGGTGAGCTTGAAGAAGATCGGCGCATCCGGACCGCTTGCGATTGCGGCCAACATGCGGTAGCCGGGCTTCTCGACGGCTTGACGGGCCATCGGAAACGGCTTGAACAGATACGTGCCGGAGACGTCGAGCGTCGTGACCGCGATTCCGTTGACGGTCCGCTCCAGCCGTTTCGCCTGCGCGGCTGCGAGCGGCCGGCCGTCCGCTCCGAGAAATTGCCCCAGCCAGCGCCGCACGTTCGCTTCGACGCCCCCGCCCTGACCGGGGCCGAAGTAATGGACGGCGCACTCACCGTCTCCGCCGGCGCCCGGCACGACGAAGTTCGCCGTCCTCATGGGCTTGGGCTGCGACTGCCAATCGGACGGGGGATCGTAGCGCAGCCCCCCGGCTTCCTCCGCCGCCGCCTGTCCCGCCGGCAACCCGCAAAACGCAAGCAACAGCCATGAGGCAAGCCGCAAGCCGTCAACTCGCGGGGACGGCGTCCGTTTCTTTCTTGAAATCATTGCCGGTCCATTATAGGCGGCGCAGCGTCTGCCCGCTCCGGTATGCTGAAAAATCGGATGCACGGCGCCAAGACAGCGGAGCGGTCCGCCGCGGAAACCGCGGTGCTCGGCTGCGTTCGGGGCTTGCTGGCGGAGCTCGGCTCCGGGCAAGCCGCAAACCGCGCCGCGCTCGATTCGAAGCTTGACGGCGATCTCGGCCTGGGCAGCCTCGAGCGGGTCGAGCTTCTGGTGCGCGTCGAGAAGTCCGTTGGCGTCCGGCTGCCCGACGGAATCGCCCAATCCGCCGAAACGCCGGGCGAATGGGCGGCCGCCGTCCTGGAGGCCGAGAGCGGCGGCGGGCGGCGGGGCCGCTTTCCGATCGTCCAACCGGCGCGGGAAGCCGCGCCTCCCCCGATTGACGCCGTTACTTTTACCGAAGTGCTTCGCGGCCACGTCGAGCGCGATCCCGCCAGGGTGCAAATCCATCTGCTCGACCGGGACCGCGGCGAGGACATCGGCTACGGCCGGCTTTACGAACGCGCGGCGGAAGTCGCAGCCGGCTTGGCGGCATCGGGGTTGAAGCCGGGCGAGACGGTAGCCGTCATGCTGCCGACCTGCGCCGATTTCTTTTACGGCTTTCTCGGCGCGATGCTCGCCGGCGGCATCGCGGTGCCCATCTATCCGCCGGCGCGTCCCAGCCAAATCGAAGAATATGTCCGCCGCCAGACGCTGATCCTGCGCAACGCGGGGGTAAGGTTGCTCATCTCGTTCGACCGCGTGCAGGCAGTCTCGAAGGCGATGGCGCTCAACCTGCCCGCGCTGCGCGAAGTCACGACGGTCGCGGAGCTTGCCGGCCGCGGCCGGGCGGCGAACGGCGCCCCCGCGAACCCGTCCGAAATCTTCTTCATCCAATACACTTCGGGCAGCACCGGAAATCCCAAGGGCGTTACGCTGACCCATGCCAACGTGCTGGCCAACGTGCGCGGCATCGGTTGGGCCGTCCGCGCCGCGCCGGACGATGTCGTCGTAAGCTGGCTGCCGCTCTATCACGACATGGGGCTGATCGGCTCGTGGCTGTTCAGCCTTTACTACGGTTTTCCCATCACGGTGCTGTCGCCGCTCGATTTCCTCTCGCGGCCCGAGCGCTGGCTGTGGGCGCTGAGCGACTCGGGCGGAACGCTCTGCCCGGCCCCCAATTTTTCCTACGAGATATGTGCGCGGAAGATTGGCGACGACGCTCTGGAAGGCGTCGATTTGTCGCCGTGGCGCGTCGTCATCAGCGGCGGCGAACCCGTGCTGCCGGCAACGCTCGAGCGTTTCACCGAGCGCTTTCGTCCCTGGGGCTTCGACCCGCGCGGATTTCTCCCTTGTTACGGGCTTGCCGAATCGTCGGTGGCGCTGACCTTTCCGCCGCTGGGGCGCGGCCCGCTGATCGACGCCGTCGAGCGCGCGGCGTTCGAGCGCGAAGGGCGGGCCGTCCCCGTGAACGGCGCCGCGCCGCAAGACGCCCTGCGCTTCGTCGCCAACGGCGCCGCCTTGCCCGGGCATCGCATTCGCGTCGTCGATGACGCCGGCAACGACCTGCCGGAGCGCAGGCGCGGGCGGGTGATCTTCCGCGGGCCTTCCCGCACTCCGGGCTATTTCCGCAACGCGGAAGCCACGAGCGCCGCGATCGACTCCGCGGGCTGGATGGACACGGGCGATCTGGGCTATTTCGCGGGCGGCGAGATCTACATTACGGGACGGCTCAAGGACTGCATCATCAAGTCCGGCCACAACATCATTCCCCAAGACGTCGAGATGGCCGCCTGGGAGGCCGCAGGGGTGCGCAAGGGCTGCGCCGCCGCTTTCGGGACGGTCGATGCGGACAGCGGTACCGAAAAGCTGGTTGTGGTCGCCGAGACGCGCCTGAACGATCCCGGCGAACGCCGCCGCACAGCCGAGCGCATCGTCGAGCTTGTCGCGCAAAAAATCGGACTGCCGCCCGATGACGTCGTGCTGGTTGCGCCGGAAACCGTGCCGAAAACATCGAGCGGAAAAATCCGACGGGCCGAAACCCGCCGCATGTACGAAGCCGACGGTCTCGCCGGCAAGAAACGCGCCGCTCCGTGGATGCAAATCGCCAAGCTGCGGCTGGAAACCGCCCGCGCCTGGGCCGCGGGGGGCGTCCGGCGGGCGGCGGCTCGCGTGAAGTCGGCAATGCTGCGCGGCCTGCAATCGGCGGCCGCCCTGACTTTCGGTTTGGCCGCCCGTCTGCTGCCGGCGCCCGCGGCGGCCTCGAGAATCGTTCGTTTTGCCGCCGCCCGGCTCGCCGCCTTGTCGGGCGCGGCCGCCGGGGCGGCGGTCCGCTCGGACTCGCCGTGCGTCTGGACGGCCACGCGCGCCGACCGTCTCGACCCCCTGCTGCTCGCCGCGAGCATCCGCTCGCCGTTCGTATTCGCCGATTCCCGGGGCTTCGCCGATCTGCCCGCTCTGTATGCGTTCCTGCTCGACCCGCTCGCGGCCGATGCGCAAGGGGGCTTGCAGGACTGCATCCGCGCCGCGCTCGACGCCGGCGTCTCCGTCGTCGTCTTGGCCGACAACCCGACAGGCGAAACCGTCTCGCGCAGCCGCTTCCGCCTGGAAGCATTCGCGGCGGCTAAAGCTGCGGGCGCTCCCATCGTCCCGCTGCGCATCGCCCGCAATGAAGCGGGGCGCCTCGAAATCGACGTTGCCGCAGCGGTCCGGGTCACTGCCGGCGTGCGGGAAGCGCGCGCTGCGGCGCGCGCGAATCTGCTGCGCATCCGACCGGCGTAGCGGCCTTGCCGCAACCTATCTCAAAATTGAAAACAGGATTTCGGAAACACTTTCCCATATCCGCTATCCACTGGAAATCTACTCCACCCAGATCGGAGAGCTCCAGGCTACCTGACCGTCGTTCTGCACCACGCGGACGTAGTAGTAGTTCGAGCCCGCCTCGAAATCCTTGTCGGTGAACTGCAGGCTGTATTCCTCGGCGTTGGGGTGATGCGTGTAAAGAATCCCCTCGTTTTTCACGATCACGAACTGCTTGATCTTATCCGTCCCGATCGCCTTGACCTTCAATTGCGGCGCCCGCTTCGAGCGCACGACGTCGCCCATGATATAGGTGTTGCCGTTTTCGTCGGACGCCTGGAAGTCGAGCACGATGTTGTCGGTCGCGCCGTAGGCATGGCGCGCTTTCAGCGCCGCGAACATCGCTTCGCGGGTGAAATCCTCGGCAAGAATCATCGCGTAGGAAATGTGCGTCGACCAATGGTCGGATGAAGCCTGCACGCCGATCTTGTAGCCTTTGCGCAGCGCGTCCCACCAGTATCCGATCGGATTGAAGCCCGAACGCTGCTCGCGCAATTTTTGCGGCGAGGCGGCGAGCGGCGCGCCCATGTATTCGTAGGCGGCGCGGTAGCCCTGGAATATCTCCATTAAAGGTTCGACCTCGGGATCGTTGTTGAACCAGTCAGTGCCCTGCGCGGTGCCCGAGCTGTGCGGCATCGAGATGCCGTCGTTCTCATGAAGGTAGGCGTAGAGCTTTTCGGCGCGCTCCTCGCCCCGCCGCTCGGCCTCCGGGATCGGCAGCGGGCGCGTGCCCCGTTTGGCGAAGATCACGTTGCGGTGGCCGTTCGGAAAATTCAAAGACCTCTCGGACCCGAACATCGGCGTGAACGTTCCCGGCAGATGAAAGAGGTCCGCCAGCTTTTCGTCCTGCCACCAGGTGAACTCCTGGTCGTAGCCCAACTGATGGTCGGTCGGCACGATGTAGTCGAACGCCGCTACGTCGAGGGCGTAGCGGTAAACCTCGATCAGCGAGCCGTCGTACTTGAAATCCGCCGAGACATCGGTATGGCGGTGCATGTCGCCGCGGTAGATCTTGTATTTCTTGGGGCCGGCGGCGATCGTATGGGCGCGAATCGTCTTGACGTTTTCGGCTTCGTAGGGATGGATCGGCACTGCCTCGGCAAACGGCTCGACATAGGGTTGGAAGTTGCCCGCGGCGTAGTCGGGAGCGCCGCCGGCCTTGCCCAGATCGGCCGCATAGATATCGGCATTGCGCGGGGTCATGTCGCGGAAGGGGCGGTTATCCGTCATCCAGGCGGCATAAAGATTTCCGCCGCCCGCGCGGACCAGCGCCGGCCGCTTTTCGATGGACCCCTGGCTGTGGTTGAGCGGCGCCGGCGTTGACCATGCTTTGCCGTCGAAGCGGGTGATGAAGGTTTCCCACATCAGCTTCGAGCCGATGGAGTGGGCTCTTTGCCGCGTCCAGTGCCGGAACAGCATCGTCAGCGTGCCCGTCGCGTCGAACGCAAGTTGCGGGTTCTCGAAATTCGGATAGAGACGATAGACGTAGAACGGCTCCAGCGCCGCTTTCGGCTCGACCCACGAGCCGCCCTCGCGCTTGACGACCCGGATCGAGCGTTCCTGGTGCAGCGGCGCGGCGAGCGGCGGCGTAACCAGGTAGCCCTGGTCTTTGCCCCAGTTCACGCCCGACTCGTCCCAGGCAAGCCACGGATCGCCGGAGTCGTCCACGGCGATATTGGCATGAGCTTGAAAGCGCTCGCTGCGGGTGACCTGCTCGACGGCGCCCAGCTTGCCGTTGGCGTACGAGCGGTAAAAAACGTCGTAGTTGCCGGCGTCGTAGCTGTCCCAGACGATATGCGCCTCGCCGCCGGGGCCGCTTGCGATCTGCGGCTCCCAGTCGTTGGCGTCCGACTCGCTGACCCGCAGCGGCTCGCCCCACGCTCCGTTGTCGTAAACCCGCAGGTAAATGTCGCTTTGCGTCTTGCCTGCCGCGCCTTGAAAGCTCTGCCAGACGACGAAGACCTTGCCCTCCGCCGAGGCCGCCCGGTGGAACGTGTTGGAGCCTCCGCTGCTGATTTTTTGCGGGGCGCCCCAGGCGTCGCCGTCCCGCAAGCGCCCCCACAGGTCCCAGCGGGTTCCGTCGCGCAGGCTCCAGAAAACCCATGCCTTGTCCGCGCCGGGCGAGGCCGACGAGACCCGCCAGATGTCGCCGGGGGCGGTCGTCGCTTCCTCGGCATCGCCCCAAACGCCGTTCTCGCGCACGCGCCAAAGCACGCGGTCCCCGCGGCCGCGGTAAGCAACCCACGCCGCGGCGACGGCATCGTCCGAGATGCGAACAAGCGCCGCCTCGTCGTCTTCGTACTCCTCGCTCGAGAGTTTCTCCACGGCGGGAGTCAGCGCCGCGGTCGCCCGCCCGCCGAGAAAGCTCTTCGCCTCGTAAGTAAGCTCGCTCAACCGGAACGAAAAATTGCCTTGCCTGGTCTTGACCGCAACCCGGGCCGATCCTCCGCCGCGAATCGTGGCGAACAGTCCGACGGGGGAATACTGCGTCGGCGGCAATTCCGCCGGACTCATCTCGTTGTAATTGACGCGCGGGAACCCGCGGATCCGCTCTTCGCGAGTGGAGGCGGTCCACTTGTTGGCCCCGGTCAAGCGATCGGCTGCGGAGAAATGCCGCTCTTCGAGCGCCGTAAGCTCGCCGCCGGAGACCTGGACCGAGCCGCCCCACGCCTCGACCGCCTCGGCTTTCTCGCCCAGGCCGAGATAGACCGTGACGGTTCCCGACTGGGCGGCCGCCGCCGCCGGAACGAACGCCAACAGGATGCGAAAGACTTTCATGCTGCGGCGATTATAAGCCACCGGCGCGCGCCTGATACAGTATTCCCCTCATGAATTTGCCGGACCCCAGAAACGCCGACATTCTCGTCCATGTCAACGGCGAGCTCAAGCCCCGCGCCGAGGCCAAAATTTCAGTCTTCGACAGCTCGGTTCAGGGAGGCGACGCAGTATGGGAGGGACTGCGCGTTTACCAGGGAAAAATCGCGGATTTGGACCGTCACCTGGACCGCCTTTTCGCATCCGCGCATGCCCTGGCCTTCGCTGGCGCGCCCGGCCGCGGGGAGGTCAAGCGAGCGATCTTCGAAACGCTCAAGGCCAACGGCATGAACGACGGCGTACATATCAGGCTGACCCTGACGCGCGGCGAGAAGGTCACCTCCGGAATGAGCCCCCACTGGAACCGGTCCGGCTGCGCATTGATCGTTCTGGCCGAATGGAAAGCGCCGGTTTACGACCCGCGCGGGATTCGGCTGATTACTTCTTCGATACGCCGCAACACGCCGCAATGCCTCGACTCGAAGATCCATCACAACAACCTGCTCAACAACATTCTGGCGAAGATCGAAGCAAACGTCGCCGGCGTGGACGATGCGCTGATGCTCGACATCCGCGGCTTCGTCGCGGAGACGAACGCCACGAACGCCTTCCTGGTCCGCGGCGGGGTTCTCTGCACTCCTCATGCCGATAGCTGCCTGCCCGGCATCACCCGCGGCGCGGTCATCGCGCTTGCGCGGGCGAACGGCATCGAAACGGTCGAGAAAAATTTGTCGCTGACGGAAGTCTATACGGCCGACGAAATGTTCGCTACCGGTACCATGGGCGAGCTTTCCCCGGTCATCGAAGTCGATGGGCGGCGGATCGGCCGCGGCGCCCGAGGCTCGCTGACCGAACGCCTGCAAACGCTGCATGCAAGTTGGGTCCGCGAGCGCGGCGAGCCCATCCGCTAGCGGCGCCGATTCACTGAAGCGGGGGCGGCGGAAGCGTCCACGGCCGGCGCGGCGCATCGCCCGTTCCGGCATGCGGGGGAAGCGGCGGTTCGTCCGCCTCGCCGGTCCGCTCCGCCGACGTCTCCGCGGCGAGAGCGAACGCTTCGGCCGGCAGCGCAGCCGCTTCGAGATCGAGCGTCTCGGCGGTAAGCCAGGGCTTGCCGGCGGCGTGGTCGTAGGCGCCGAGTATGAGCACCGGCGTTCCGCGCTTGACGATCCGCCGCCCGTGCTCGGCGAGCTTCCAGGGGGAGCCCCAGTCGTACAGCCACCGCGCGTCCCGGCTCAGCATGCGTACGCATCCGTGGCTGGCGGGCAGGCCCGGCAATTCGTATTCGTGGAAAGAGTGCCCCCGCTGGTTGCCGAAGTTGAAATACCACTTCAGGAACCAGTTGCGGTTGACCGTGCTGCGACGGCCCGGCGAGCGCCAGTTGAGATGAAACAGCCCGCCCGGCGTGGGGCTTCCCGCCGCCCCGGTGCTCACCGGCCCCCAGCGCGCCAAGCGCCCGTCTTCATACGCTGCGAACGCTTGCAGCCTTTTGCTGACGACGACCGCCTGCGGAAAATACGCCGCCCAGGTGAACCGCCGGGGCAACGGACTGTATGCGCTCTCGGGCAGGTCCCAACGGTCGGGAACCACGATCTTCCCCAGCGCGGCGAGGCCGCCGCGGTCGATCCGATTCAGCTTTTCGAGCAGCGCCAACTGCGCGGCGCTGAAGCGGCAATCGAGTTGCTCCCGGTCGCCGGAAACCCATTCCAGGCGAAATTTCGGTGCTGGAAACGGCTCGCCGAAGCTGCCGGATTTCCCAGACAGCGGCGCGCCGAGGACAAGAAGCAGCGCAACCGCCGCGCCGGCAACCCGTGCGCCGATTCGAACCTGCGAGAACCTCGGCATGGCCGACTCCTTCCGTATTTGTTACGTTTTTCGCCCGGACTGCGTTTCTCCCCGGAGGCATATGCGCGCCGGGAGTGTAGAATGGTTGCGACGGCCGTCAGGCGCGTCGAGGAGGATTGCAATGTCGTCTCAAAAAGATTCCCGCCGGATCTTCTTCAAAGGCATGTTCGGCAGCGCCATGGCGGCTGCGCTCGCGCAGCGGGCCGTCGCCCAGCAAAACGAAGGCGGACTGCCCACCCGACGGCTCGGCCGCACGGACGAGCAGGTTTCGATCCTTTGCCTGGGCGGCTGGCACATCGGCGCCGTCGAAAACAAGGACGAGGCCGTCAGGATCATGCATGCGGCGATCGACGCGGGGCTGACTTTCTTTGACAACGCATGGGATTACCACGACGGCGGCTCGGAAGAAATCATGGGCCGCGCCCTGGCCCAAGAGGGAAAGCGCGACAAGGTTTTCCTGATGACCAAGAACTGCGAGCGCGACTATGAGGGCTCGAAACGCTGTCTCGACGAAAGCTTGAAACGGCTCAAAACCGACCGCATCGATCTGTGGCAGTTCCACGAGATGGTTTACGACTCCGACCCGGATTGGGTTTTCGAGAAAGGCGGCATGAAAGCGGCGCTGGAGGCGCAGAAAGCCGGGAAGGTGCGCTACATCGGCTTCACCGGCCACAAGGACCCGCGCATTCATCTGAAAATGCTCAACAAGGGCTATGACTGGGCCGGCGCGCAAATGCCGATCAACGTCATGGACGCCCACTACCGCAGCTTCCAGAAGGAAGTCGTGCCGGTCTGTTTGGCCAGGGACGTCGGCGTTATCGGCATGAAAAGCCTGGGCGGAGGCTCGCCGCGGGGCAAGATTCCTACCGAGACCGACATTTCTCACGAGCAGTGCCGCCGGTATGCGCTGAGTCTGCCCGTATCGACATTGGTCGTCGGCATTCTGTCGATGGAAGAGTTGCAGGCCGAAATCGAGATCGCGCGCAACTTCAAGCCGATGAGCGACGGGCAAAAGGCGGCAGTCGTGGCGCAGGCCGCCGCCGAGGGCGGCGACGGGCGTCACGAGTTGTTCAAGTCCACGCAGAGATTCGACGGCCCCCACCACCGCAAGCAGCACGGGTTCGCGGTTTAACGCGCTGTAGGCCGGTCCGTCATGGCCGGCGGCTAGCGAATCGAACCAGCCCGGAGCGCTTGGCTATCGTGGGTTGTTTGGGCGCCCGCCGGCGCTATCGAGATAGCGCTGACACGGCGTCAAAGAAGAGGCCCCGACCGCGGCGGAGGTGGTCTTGGCGCAGGTTTCCAGGTGAATAGCAAGACCACCGGCCCGGAGTGGAAAGTTTCGCTGCACGGCGGCCACAGCGGCGAGTTTTGCGAGCATGCCCGCGGCTCGTTGCGGGAAACGATCGAGGCCGCCGTTGCGGCCGGCTACCGCACATTCGGCGTAAGCGAGCACGCGCCGCGCCGCGAAGAGCGGCTCCTATACGCCTCGGAACGCGAAAAAGGCTACGACGTCGAGCGCCTGAAGCGAGACTTCGATGCCTATGCCGCAGAGGTTCGCCGCCTCGCCGCCGAATACGCCGGCCGCATTACCGTTCTTTGCGGGTTCGAAGCGGAAGTCGTGCCGGCCGCGGGCTATCGGGACGCGATGCTCGAACTGCAGCGCCGGCATGCATTCGACTACATGGTCGGTTCGGTTCATCACGTGCATGAAATCCCGATCGACGGGACCAAGCAAGATTTCGACGCCGCCGTCGAGTCGTGCGGCGGTCTCGAGGCGCTGTGCGCGGCTTATTACGAGCTGGTGGCGGAGATGATCGCGGCCTTGCAGCCGCAAGTTGTAGGCCACCTCGATCTACACCGCCGCAATGCTCCCCATACCGCCGATCTGCAAACGCCGGAGATACGCAAGGCCGCCGGCCGCGCTCTCGAAGCGGCCCGCGAATACGGCGCGATCCTCGATCTCAACACGGCGGGCCGGCGCAAGCGGCTGGGCGGACCGTATCCCGCGCCGCGGCTGCTCCGGCGGGCCGCCGAGATGGGCATACCCTTCTGCTTCGGCGACGACAGCCACGGACCGAGCGAAGTCGGCGCCGGAATCGACGAAGCGCGGGCTTACCTGCTCGAGAACGGCGTTACGTCGGTCGATGTTCTTGTCCGCAGCGGCCCTTCCGGCCCGGGCGGGGACGTTTTCCGCAAAACGGTTTCTCTGCAGGCGTAGTACAATCGAACAAGTGGATTCTCGGCCGCAGCGAGCGGGCCGACACAAAAGCCGGCGGCCGGTGAGACGTTCGCGCGTCCGAATTATCCGGTGCCGTTTGCGCCGCCTCGGTTGGCGCCCGGAGGACGATTCCGATGTTGAAGTTGTTCCAAAATCAGGGCAAAACCTTGCGCTGGATCATGGGCGCGCTCTTGTTCCTGATCGCCGGTTCGATGGTGATCACACTCGTGCCGAGCGTATTCAGCACCCAGCAGAGCGGCGCGGACGCGCAAGTTCTGGTCGAAGTCGGAGACCGCGCGGTGACGATAGCGGACCTCGACGCGGGGATTCGTCAATACGTGCGCAGAGGCGATATGCCCCCCGAGTCGCTGGCTTTTTTCGCCAACAATACGGTGGACAACCTGATCGGCAAGCGGGTTCTCATGAACGAGGCCGACGAGTTGGGACTGATCCCCAGTGAGGAGGAACTCGCGCAATGGATGCGCGATCAACTCCCGGATTTGTTGTTCCCCGACGGTAAATTCGTTGGCGCGGCGGCGTATCGGGGGTTCGTGCAGCAACAGTTCCAGAAGACGATTCCCGAGTTCGAGGCGGACCTCCTGGAGCAGATCGTCATCGAGACGCGGTTGAAGCGCATGGTCACCGACAGCGTCGGCGTCAGCGACGAAGAGGTCAAACAGATATTCCATCAGCGCAACGACACGGTGCAGCTCGAGTGGGCCGCGGTGGACCGCGGCGATCTGCGCTCGGCGGTTTCCGTGACCGACGAAAAGCTGGCCGAATACTTCGAGGCCAACAAGCTGCGCTACCGCAAGCAGGAAGAGCGCGCCTGCAAGCTGATCGAGATCGGCG
The DNA here is from genome assembly GCA_958295955.1 of uncultured Bryobacterales bacterium. GTDB lineage: Bacteria > Acidobacteriota > Terriglobia > Bryobacterales > UBA6623 > CATQHP01. Next base: position 2,566,954 of record OY282420.1, read on the forward strand.
CCGATTACGCCACCGACGACATCGACTTGTCGGAAACCGAGATCGAGATCTACTACGCCGAAAATCAATACCGCTTCGAAAACCCCGAGCGCTACCAGGCCCGGCACATCCTTTTCTCGACGATGGAGAAGTCCGAAGAGGAAAGCGAAGCGGCGTGGAAGAAAGCGGAAGAAGTGTTGCAGCAGCTGCGCGACGGCGCGGACTTCGCAGCGCTGGCCGCCGAGCACTCCCAAGACCCCGCCAACGCCGACTCCGGCGGCGATCTCGGCTGGATCACGCAGGGAATGATGGTTCCCGAGTTCGAGCAGGCGATGTTCGCGCTTGAAGTCGGAGAATTGAGCGCCGAGCCGGTCAAGACCGAATTCGGCTACCACCTGATCCGCGTCGAGGCGAAGGAGGCCGGCACGGTCAAGCCGCTCGATGAAGTCCGCGGCCGCATCCGCGAAGACTTGATTATCGAGCGTTCGCAAAGCACGCGCCTCGATCTGATGGACAACGCGCTCGCCGCCGCTCAGGAGCACGGCGTCGAGCTCGAGAAGGCCGCGGCCGCCGTCAATTTGCCGGTGCGGGTATTGGCGCCTTTCAGCCGGGCGGAGTTGCCTGACGACTTGCCGAAGGCGTCGCTGTTGGTCAGCGCCATATTCGAAGAAACCGCGGAAGAGATATTTACCGTTACTCAGGACGGCACGCTGTACATCGGCGTCGTGACCGCCGTCACGCCCGCGCGCGACGGCGCGCTCGAGGAATTCCGCAGCGTGGTCCGCGAGAATTACATCGACGATGAAGCCTCGAAGCTGGCGCGGTCGAAAGCCGAAGACTTGGCGAAAAAGGCCCGCGAGAACGGCGGAAATCTCGCGGCAGCCGCGCGCGCGCTGGGCCTCAAGACCTCGAAATCGGATTTCGTGAAGCGCTCGGACTCGATCGAAGGCGCCGTCCGGGTCGAGACGCTGGGGCCGGAAGCGTTTCAGAAAGTCGATGGAGCGGTGGTCGGACCCGTCGGCTCGGGCGGCAGTTTCGTCGTTTACCGCCCCCTCGAGCTCAGTCCGGCGGACGAGAGCGCCCTGGAAGACGAAGGCGAGTCGATCCGCCAGTCGGAACTCGATCTCAAACGCGACCGGATGTTCGCTTACTTCCGCGCGCAGAAATTGAAGGAATACGCCGACAGCGGGCGCATCGTCCGCTATGAAGCGCGGATTCAAGAGTATCTCCGCTTCCTCCGTTCGCGTGGGTAAGGGCCGCCGGCGCGGATCGCTTTTCACTCTCCACTGCCCGCGCAAGCGGGACTGCTAGGATAGCCACAGGTTGTCGAAACGCGGGCATCTGATCTCGCTGATCGCCTCGGGGCTGGTCCTGCTGGCGTTGATCGGTCTGTCTTTCTGGCAGACCTCGCTGGATTTCGGCGACTTCCGGCCCGATAACGGCGCCGTTACGTTTGTCCTGTGGGGCGTGTCGACCTTCGTCGTCATCGGCACGATCGCGCTGGCCTTCGTGGTCGCCCGAAACCTGCTCAAGGTTTACGTCGAGCGCCGCCAGAACAAGCTCGGCTCGCACATCAAGACCAAGCTCGTCGTTGCCGCGCTGGCGCTTTCGGTGGCGCCTTTGGCCGTACACGTCACGTTTTCCATCAGCCTGCTCAACCGTAACGTGGACAAATGGTTCAGCCGGCCCACGAGCGAGGTTTTGCGCGCATCCGAGGCAGTGGCGGCTCATGCCAACGACGTGATTCTGCGCAAGACGCAAAACGATGTCGATGCGCTGGCCGCAAATCCGGCGGCCGCCGAGGCGCTGGCCGCGCGCAAGGCGTCAGCGGAACTGCATCGTCTGGCGCGGCAGGTTAACGCGGAATATCTGGCCTTGCTGCCGCCCGGGTCGCGGCATCCCGCGGTCGAAATTTTTCAGGGCGGAATCGTGGACGGCCCGGCGCGCCGGCGGATCCCGGAGATCGGCGGCGTCCGGACTTCGGGGATCGACTTCGATATGGTGTTCGCCGCCGCGCCGGTCTATGCGGAGAATGTCGAGGTCGGCACGGCATTGATCGCCTGGAGCATTCCGGACGAGATCTTGGGCAAGCAAAATCTGATACAAGAGCAATTCGTCAACTGGCAGGAGCTCGAGGGCGGCCGGACGCTGGTATGGCGGTCGTACGCCTGGATACTGGCGTTGATCACGCTGTTCATTGCCTTTGTCGCGGTCTGGCTGGCGCTGTTCGCGTCGAAGCAGATCAGCCGCCCGATCGAGGCGCTGGTCACGGCGACCGGGGAATTCGCCGGCGGCCATCTCGACTACCGCGTGAAGACGCCGGCGATGGACGAATTGGCCGGCTTGGTCGAATCGTTCAACAAAATGGGCCGGGCGCTGGAGACGAAAACCGACGAGCTCACGCGGAGCAACCGGGAATTGGAGTTGGTCAACGCGGAGCTCGACGCGCGCCGGCGGTTTATCAACGCCATCCTCGAGAGCATTACGCCCGGGGTGATCTCCGTATCGGACGACGGCGAAATCCTGAAATTCAACGAATCGGCGGCGCAAATTTTCGCGCCGAAACCGGTCGCGCATGCGGCTGACATCCGCGACTTGTTTTCAGGAGCGGACCGGCCCGCCTTCGAGCATACGCTCAAGCGCGCGCGGCGCACCGGCATCGCTAACCGCGATTTCGAGATCGAGCGCCAGGGCCGCATCGTGCATCTCAGCGTGACGGTATCGTCGCTCGAGTCCGAAGTGTCCGCTCACGGCTTTGTCGTGGTGTTCGAGGATACGACCGAAATCGTTCGCGCGCAGCGGTCGGCGGCTTGGCAGGAAGTTGCGCGGCGGTTGGCGCATGAGATCAAGAACCCGCTCACGCCGATCGCCCTGGCCGCGGAGCGCATCGACCGCCTGCTGGTGCGCCACAACGAAGCGCTCGATGCGGGCGAGCGGAATGCCGTGCGCAGGCGTCTGGACCAGTCCACAAGCACCATCGCGCGCGAGGCGCAGTCCTTGAAAACCCTGGTCAACGAATTTTCCGACCTGGCCCGTTTTCCGGCGCTGCGGCCCGCCGGCGCCGACCTTAACGCCGTCGTGCGCGCTGCCGTCGGCGTGTTCGACGGGCGCCTGCCGGGCGTGAAGCTCCAGGTGAAGACAACGGCGGACCTGCCCGCTGCGCTGATCGACCCCGAGCCGATCAAGCGGGTCATCGTGAATCTGATCGACAACGCCGCCGAGGCGGTCGAAGGCTGCTGGGTCAAGGAAATCGTGGTTTCGACCGGCGTCGGCCTGGATACGGACGTCGTCGAATTGGTCGTAGCGGACTCCGGTCCGGGGATTTCCGCCGAAGACAAGCAAAAACTCTTCCTGCCCTATTTCTCGACCAAGGAACGCGGGACGGGGCTCGGCCTGCCGATCGTGAGGGGGATCGTCACCGACCACCGCGGCTCCATTCGCGTGGAAGACAACCAGCCGACCGGCTCGCGCTTCATCGTCGAGTTGCCGACGGTGGGCAGCGGGGTTCCCGAGGCCGAAGGAGTCGCCGCTTGAGCTCGCGATCGAAGGGCTGCATTCTCGTTGTCGACGACGAGCCCGGCATCCGCGAAACGCTGACCGGCGTCCTCGAAGACGAGGGTTACGAAGTCGAATCCGTCGCCAGCGGCGAGGCTTGTCTCGAACGCTTGGCGGCGCGCGTGTTCCCGGTTGTCTTGTTGGACATCTGGCTGCCCGGCATCGACGGCCTCGAGACGCTCGCGCGCATCACCAACTTGTCCCCGGCGTGTACGGCGGTTGTCATTGTGATTTCCGGGCACGGCAATATCGAGACGGCGGTTCGCGCGACAAAGCTCGGCGCCTTCGATTTTCTCGAAAAGCCGCTCTCGATCGCCAAGGTGACGGTCGCCGTGCGCAATGCTCTGGAGCACCGGCGGTTGTCTATCCGCAACCGGGAGTTCGAAGCCGAGGCGCGCTTGAAGCACCGCATTCTGGGCGACTCGATTCCGATGAAGGCGCTCCGCCAGCAGATCGACTTGATGGCGCCGACGAACGGCCGCGTGTTGATCTTCGGCGAAAGCGGCAGCGGCAAGGAACTGGTGGCGCGCGCGCTGCATGCCAAGAGCAATCGGTCGCAAGCAAGCTTCGTCGAGGTGAACTGCGCGGCAATTCCCGAAGAGTTGATTGAAAGCGAATTGTTCGGGCACGTGAAAGGGTCGCTCGCGGGCGCCGGCGAAGACAAGATCGGCAAGTTCCAGCAGGCCGACGGAGGGTCTCTGTTCCTTGACGAAGTCGGCGACATGAGCCTGAAAACTCAGTCCAAGGTGCTGCGCGTGCTCGAAGAGCAGCGCTTCGAGCCGGTCGGGTCGGGGCGCGCCGCGCAAGTGGACGTAAGGGTCATCGCGGCCACCAACAAAGATATCGAGGGCGAGATCGAGCGCGGCAATTTCCGCGAAGACCTTTTCTACCGCCTGAATGTCGTTCCGTTTTACGTGCCGCCGCTGCGGGAGCGCGTCGAGGACATCCCGGTGCTCGCACAGTATTTTTTCGATGAATTCGCGCGAGCCTACGGGCGCCGGTCGTGCCGCCTGGCGCCGGAGGCCCTCGAACCGCTCCTGGCGCAGCCTTGGCCGGGGAACGTCCGCGAGTTGCGCAACCTAATGGAGCGCATCGTCATCATGAACCCGCGGGGGCCGATCGGCGCGGCGCAGATTCCGCTACTGGATCGCCGCGGGCGCTATCTCCGTCCGGAGTCGTCGGGCTTCACCAGCCTCGAGGAGGCGCGCAAAGCCTACGAGCGCGACTACGTTCTGCGCACGCTCGAATCGACGGCATGGAACGTGACCCGCGCCGCGTCCACGCTCGGCCTCGAACGCAGTCATCTGCACCGCAAGATGAAGGCTCTCGGAATCCGCGCCGACAACGGCAGGGAATAGCGGGCCGCCGCTCCGGGGTATAATGCGTTCGGTTCTCGCTTGGCGTACGGAAGGAGGGAAGGGAGAGAGAAAAGGAACGCTCATGAAAACTCCGTATGTTTTTTCCGATCATGCCGTGAAACGGCGCCAACAGCGCGGAATTCGCCAGGACGCGGTCAAGGTCCTCCTCGATTACGGATCCATGGTTGACCACGGCGGGAACAAGAAGTACCACATGGACAAGGCTGCGCGCCGACGGGCCATGATCGCGATGGGCGCCGACGCATACCGCAGAATCGCCGACAGATTGAACATCTACGTGGTTGTCGCCTCCGACGGCACGATCGTTACGCAAGCGAATCGCTGGAAGAAGCTGATTGCTTCCAAGCCGCACAAAACCAGGAAGCATCCCGCAAAGCGCCGCCGGCCGGGATACTGAGCCGCTGCGCAGACCCCGACCGCGGCCCGCGGACTCTTCGTTTCCGCTACGCTTTATAGGATGTCGAACGTTGTTCATCCTTCCGGGGCCGGTCGCCGCATGAACCCCGGTTCGGACGTGCGGCTTCCCGTAGGCATGCGCGTCCGCTGGATTCTTTTCTTATGGGCCGGCTGTCTCGTTTACGCGGTGGTTCGCTACAACGTCTTCAAGGGCGTCGAGTGGATCCATCTGCCGCTTTACGTTGTGAACAAGTCGTTCGCGCTGAGCGGCGTGACGTTCGTTGCGCTGTCGTATCTGGTCGGCAAGCTGTTCGATCCCTTCCCCGGCGATTCGCGGCGGCGGCGGGCGATGGCCAAGTTTTTCGGGTTGACGGGGTTCGCGCTGCTCGCGATGCACATCTTCATGGGCTTTTTGATGCTGTCTCCGGCGTACTACGAGAAATTTTTTCACGAGTCGGGCAAGATGAACCTGACCGGGGAGTTGACCTTTCTCTGCGGAGTGCTGGCGATCGGCTGCTTGTTCTTCCCCGCCATTACGACGCTGCCGTACATGTACGAAGCGCTGGGCGGGCAACGCTGGCTGCGCGCTCAGCGGATGGGTTATTGGGCGCTGGCGCTGGCCTGCGGCCACACGTTCGCGATGGGCTACAAAGGCTGGTTCGATATTGCAACTTGGCCGGGACGGCTTCCACCGATTACGCTGCTCGGCTTTCTGGCGGCGCTGTCGGCGGTGGCGGTCAAGCTTTGGCTGCTCGCGCGGGGACGCGGCAAGGCCGCCGGTGAATAGTGGAGAGCAAGACGCCGCGGGAGCCCGCCGCGCAGGCGGCTAAAGTCGGGCGACCAGCGCAGCGATGAGCGCCGCGCGGTCGGCAATGCGCTCGATCAGGATGCTCTCGTGCAGGGCATGCGCGCCTTCGCCGACGGCGCCCAGGCCGTCGAGGGTCGGAATGCCCAGCGCGGCTGTCGTATTGCCGTCCGACCCGCCGCCGACCGACGCTTCCCCCAGGTCGATGCCCATCTCGCGCGAGATCTCCCCGGCGATTGCGTAAAGGCGGACGACATCCGCGGTGCGTTCGAGCGGCGGGCGCTTCAGGGCGCCTTCAACGCGCAACTCACAGCGCTCGTCGAAGGGCGCGAGCATGGCGAACCGCCGTTCGAGATCGAGCAGTCGGTCTTGCCGCGGGGCGCGGACATCCACCTGGACCCACGCTTCTTCGGCAACGACGTTCGACGCCGTTCCCCCCCGGACTACTCCGGGATTCACGGTGACGCCTTGCGCGAGGTCGGTCCACGACGCCAGGCGCTCGATCTGGCGGGCCAACTCGACCACGGCGCTTGCCCCGGCCGCGAAATCGAGTCCGGCGTGAGCGGCTCGGCCATGCGCGCGGATGCGGAAGGAGCCCCCTCCTTTTCGGGCGGTTTTCAGCTTGCCGTCGAGTCCGGCACTGGGCTCGGCGACCAGCACGGCAGCGCTGCGCCGGGCTTCGGCCGCGGTAAAGGGCTGCGATGTCGGACTGCCGATCTCTTCATCCGAGTTGAGTTGGACGACGAACCGCCGCTTGGCCCGGATGCCGAGATCGCGCAGAGCCTTTGCCGCGAAAACGAAGTACGCCACGCCGGCCTTCATATCGAATACGCCGGGCCCCCACAGACGTCCTTTTTCCTCGCGCCAGGGCATGCGTTCGAGCGTGCCGATTGCCCAAACCGTATCGAGGTGCCCCAGTCCCAGGATCTGGCCCTCGCCCTTTGCGGGGATGTCAAACGCAATGCGCAAATGATCCCCGTGCTCCGTTTGCGGGTAACGGGTAACCGCGGCAATGCCGCCGACGGCCTCGGCCACGCAGTCGGCCGCGCGGTCGACGGCGTCCTTGTCGCCGCTGGGGGATTCGATTTCCACGAGCGCGCGGATGCAGTCCACGATCTCGCGCCTGTGGGAGCGCATGTATTCGAAGATCCGTTGCGTGGACATGCCGTGCGCGCTCCCCATCGTAACCCGCCGCAGCCCTTGTGTTATCATGAATCGGCCCCGGGGACGGCGCAGCGAGCGGCCCTGGCGACCGCCTTCATGAGCCTTGCTACATTTGCTCGCCAAGCTCTGACGAATTTCCAGTCAACGGCCGCGATCGTTCCCAGTTCCCGCTACCTCGTCCGCGCGATGGTCGAGCCGCTGCGTTGGAAGAGCGCCGAAGTTGTGCTCGAGCTCGGGCCGGGGACAGGCGCGATGACACGGGAGTTGCTCGGCTTCCTGCCGCAGGACGCCCTTCTGCTGGCCTTCGAGGTCAACCCCGATTTCGTCCGTTATCTGCGCGGCGCCATCGACGACGAGCGCTTGCAGATCGTGGAAGGGAGCGCCGAAACCGCCGCCGGCGAATTGCGCAGACGCGGAATCGAGCGCGTGGACGGCGTGGTGTCGTCATTGGGCACCACGCTGATGGACGAGATGCTGGTCGATTCGGTTTTTCGCGGGATCGCGCCGTTTCTCGACGAAAACAGCACGATCACGCAGTATCAGTATCTTTCGAGCGTCCGTTGGGAGGGCGTCCGGCCGGTGAACTTCAACGTGCGTTCCGTGCTTGACCGTTATTTCCAGGCCGTGGGCTCGAACATCGTCTGGCGCAACATCCCGCCCGCCGTCGTCCATGAGTGCCTGGGATCAGGCGCTCCGGCCGCCGCCGGCGAGTCGCAGCCTCTTGCGCCATACGCGCGGCCGCGGGCAGGTCCCGCCGGCGCGGACTTTCCGTAACCCCGCCCAGCGGAGGTCGAGGGCCTTTGGACATGGATGTCAATTGGATCGATGCCGCAATCGGCGGGATACTGCTCCTCTCGGCGCTCGGCGCGGTGCGCAACGGCGCTACCCGCGAAGTCCTCAGGATCGCTGCGTTGATCATGGGCATCTTTTTGGCGATGTGGTGGTACGACCGCGTTGCCCTGCAGTTGCAGCCCTACATCGACGAACCGCGGTTGGCCGCCTGCGCGGCGTTTTTATTGATTTTCGCAGGCTGCCTGATTGCCGGTGCCGTCTTTGCCTGGGGCCTCGTCAAGGTTTGGGGCATTGTCGGGCTGCGCTGGTTCGACAGGCTGCTCGGGGCCGCGTTCGGCTTGGTTCGCGGCCTGCTCATCGCGGCGGGGGTTTTGCTCGCCGTCATCGCCTTCCGTCCGTTCCCCGGCGCCGCGCAGACGGTTGCGGAGTCGAAGCTGGCGCCCTGGGTGCTCCACGCGGCCCGCGCCGCGGCGGCCGCGGCCCCGCAGGATTTTCAAGAGACGTTTACCGACGGGTTCGACCGCGTCCGCGAGGTGTGGACCGGCAGCCGCTCGCAGCCGGACGCCGACCTGCTGTGAAAAAGCAAAATTCCATGCGTTTTTCAGGAAAACTTCCCCGCCGGTCGCTGCTGCTGCTCATCGCGCTGCCGGTCTGCGCCCGGGACAAGAAGAAAGGGCAGCCCGGCGCCGTTATCTTCGGAACGGTGTTCCAGGAGTCGGGCCTTTCGCTGCCCGGCGCGAGCGTCCTGGTTTACAACGAGGCTTCGCCCAAGAAAAAATACAGGGCGGCGACCAACTACCGCGGCGAATACCGCGTTCGCGTCCCTGCCGGCGAGGCGGTCTATGTAGTCCACGCCTCGGCGCGGAAATTCGAGAAAGGACGGCGCACGGTCAAAATCTACGATATGGAGCAGGCAACCGCCAATCTCATCTTGAAACCCAAAAAATGACTCGGGCGTCGCATAAGATAGAAAGAGTCATGTCCTTGTCCCGTCGCCGCCTGTTCGCGCTGTTGCCGGCTATCGGCCTCACGGCGCCGCGCGCGCGCGCCCAGTTTCCGGGCTTCGGCAAGAAGAAGCCCAAGGAAAAACCCACTCGGTCGGTCAAGGGCCAAGTGATGGACGAAGCCGAAGACGGTCTGCGCGCGGTCGTCCAACTGAAGAACACGAAAACGCTGGCGGTCAAATCGTTCCATACCAACGATAACGGGGATTTCTATTTTCACGGCCTCGATTTGAATGTCGATTACGAGTTGAAAGCGATCGCCGTGGGCAAAGAATCGAAGACACGGACAATTTCGACCTTCGACGAGCGCACCGAATTGATTTACAACTTCAAACTCAAGTCGGTGAGTTGACCTGCCTGCATTCCTTGCCGCGGAAGACTATCTGGATTCCGATTCTGATCGCGCTCGGATGTTCGTCCGGCCCGCCGCGCTCGGAGTTTGCCGCCGTTCCGGCCGACTGGACGCCCGCTGCGCCGGTGTCAACGGAGCGTCCGACGGCGTTGCTGTTCTGGGCGCCGTGGTGCGAGGAGTGTTTGCAGCTCATGCCCGCGTTCGACCGCCTCGCAGAGCAGCGCGGCAAGGCCGCGGCAATGGCCGCGGTTTGCATCGTGGAAGCCGGGGACGACCTCGCGGCGCTTGACCTGACTGCGGCGGAGCATGTCGCGCATTACGCCTGGAAGCGGCCGCTGAGCGCCGCGCTGGAAGAACTCGGCGTCGATGGGTTGCCGGCGCTGCTGGTGTTCGATAACCGGGGCCGGCCGCTCCATCGCATGGCTTCTTCCGATCTCGACGGCGCTCTCGGCGTTCCCGGCATGACCGACGCGATTGACGCGGCAATGCCGTAGGCCGCGCCGCGCAAGTTGGAAAATCCCTTGACCGCGCCGGCGCCGCGCCGGGGTTACCATAAGGGAAACTTTTGCGGCGGCGGCGGAGTCTATCGCCGTAGGAGTTTATCTTTCTCAGGGAGGCAACGAAAATGCGCGCACGAGGAACGGCCATGCGGCGTCTTGGAGCGGCGCTTTTGGCGGCAGTCTGTGTCGGGGCCGCCGTTCTCGCCGCGCAGGTTTCCGGACCTGTCGGGTCGCGGCCGCCGCGCCCGCTTCCCGGCTCGACGCGAAGACCGGGCAACGTTCCCGGTCCCGGAGGCGTGCCGGACTCGCCGACCAACCTGCCTCCCGTGACCACCCGCGCTCCGAATCGGATTCCCGAAGACCAGCCGATATTTTCGGCCGATACGAATGTCGTTACGGTCGATATTGCGATTGTCGACAGCAAGGGCCAGTTCATTCCGGGCATACCGGCCGGCAATTTCCAAATCCTCGAAGACGGCGTGCCGCAGAAGATCGTCGGCGTCGGCCAGACCGAGGCGCCGGCGACGGTCGCTCTGCTCGTCGAATTCAGCAATCGCTGGCAGCAGTACTGGTCGGAGACGTGGTACCAGACGCTGACGGCGACATACGGTTTCGTCGAGACGCTGCGGCCCGAAGACTGGGTTGCCGTGATTGCCTACGATCTGCGCCCCGAGATTCTGGCCGATTTCACGCAAAACCGGCGTGAAGTCTATGAGGCGCTGCAGCGCATGCGCATCGCCGCTTATCGCGAATCGAATCTCTTCGATGCGCTCGCCGACACGGTGCAGCGCATGCAGGGAATCGAGGGCCGCAAAGCCGTCGTGCTGCTTTCGAGCGGCGAGGATACCTTCAGCAAGCTGAATTACGGCCAGGCGCGCAAGATCGTGCAAGAGGCGGGCGTCACCGTTCACTCCATCGGGCTGGGGCAAATGCTCAAGGAGTTGTTGGATGCGTACGGCTACGTCGGCGGCGCGACCCGCATCGGCTGGCTGCAGGCCGATAACCAGTTGCGCACATTCTCCAACGAGACCGGAGGATTCGCCTTCTTCCCCCGCTTCTACGGCCAATTCGGGACGATCTTTCAGAGCCTGAACTACCTCATGCGCAACCAGTACACCGCGACCTATCAGCCGTCGAACACCAAGCGCGACGGCACGTTCCGCAAAATCGAAGTCCGGCTCATCGATCCGCAGACGAACAAGGAACTGCGCATCACGGACCAGAAGAACAAGCGGATCAAGTACAAGATCATGGCGCGCAAAGGCTATACGGCTCCGCGGGAAGTGGAGTAGCGGCCCCGGCGAAAGCGGCGCAGCGCGGCGGACTCCCGCGGCGTCTTTCCGCCCCGCGCCGGCGGTCTTGCGAGGCACATGCCGGCGGATTTGTCAAGCACTCGATTTTCTTTGTTTCAATACGGTTACAAACTTGTTGACACTTTACGGCGCGGCTGATAACTTGGCGAGTGCTTTGGCCGCCGGGGAAAAACGAAAAATTTGCCGACTTCTGTTGATTGACGACAACCCCCACGGACTGGCGGCGCGCAAAAGCCTTCTTGCCGACAAGGGGTACGCGGTTACGACCGCGCAGAGCGGCGAGGAGGGTCTGCGCTGCTTCGATTCGACCTTCGCCGACGAACCGTTCGATCTGGTGGTGACCGATTACCGCATGCCGGGCGTGTGGGGAGGCGACGTCGCCCGCCGGGTGAAATCGGCGAACCCGAATCTGCCGGTCATCATTCTCTCGGGATATGCGGTTCTGTTGGCGCTGACTCCCGAATCGACGGGCGCGGACATCGTCCTGGCCAAGGGTCCGCGCGAGCAGCACGAGCTTGTGCAGGCGGTCGAGTCACTGCTGCCTGCGGGGCTGCTGCCTCGGCCCAAGAAGCCCGCTTCCGAGCAGAAGTCCGCAACCGGCCGTCCGTATTCCGCGCGCCGCCGGCCCCGCTCTGCGTAACCCGCTAAAATCGTTGCCTGGAGAGGTTTCTGAATTCCATGCCGGCAACGAAAATTACCTGGCTCGGCCATTCCAGCTTTCATATCGCAGTTGCGGACGGCCCGGCGATCTTGATCGACCCCTGGTTCGACGGCAATCCGTCGTATCCCCGGGGTTACGAGCTCGACCGCGTCGATTTGATGCTCATCACCCACGGGCACGCCGACCACATCGGCAACGCGCAGGCCGTCGCTGAAAAGTTCAAGCCCGAGATCGTGTGCAACTACGAGATTTATCAATGGCTCGAAGCGAAAGGCGCCGCGAACGTGACGGGCATGAACAAAGGCGGCTGCCACCACACTCTGGGCGTAAGGGTCTCGATGACGCAGGCGCAGCACAGCAGCTCGATCTTCGAAGACGGGCGCATCGTCTATGCGGGCGAGCCGGCGGGCTTTGTCGTCAAGCAGCCGGACGGACGGGCTTTCTATCACGCCGGCGATACCAACGTATTCAGCGATATGCAGTTGATCAAGCGGCTGTACGACCCCGAGCTGGCCTTCCTGCCGATCGGCGACCTTTTCACCATGGGGCCGAAGGAAGCCGCCTTGGCCTGCGAGTTTCTGCAGCCGAAGACGGTGATTCCGATGCACTACGGCACGTTCCCCGTGCTGACCGGAACGCCCGCCAAGCTCCGCGAGGCGCTCGGCGGCGGCTCGGCCGTCGAAGTCGCGGCGCTCGAGCCCGGCAAAGTTTTCGAGTGGTAAGTCCCGCATGGTTCAATGGATGCCATGGCGCGGACGCTGTTTGCACACTTGCTGCTGGTGATGTCTCTGGCCGCTCAAGACACGTCGATTCGCCCGTTCACGATCCGCGTCTCCGATGAAACGCTCGCCGACCTGCAAAGTCGTTTGAGCCGGACGCGCTTCCCCGATCAGATTCCGAACTCCGCCTGGGACTACGGTGCGGATACGGCCTACATGCGCGAGTTGATCGCGTACTGGCAGACAAGCTACGACTGGCGCCGGCACGAGGCCGAGCTCAACAAGCTGCCGCATTTCCAAACCGAAATCGACGGCCTTGCCATGCACTTCGTACACGCCAAGTCGAAAGAACCGAACGCGCTGCCGCTAATCGTCACTCACGGCTGGCCGGGGTCGGTGTACGAGTTCATGCAGGTCGTCGGGCCGTTAACCGATCCCGCCGCGCATGGGGGCGACGCGCAAGACGCCTTCCACCTGGTGCTGCCGTCGATGCCCGGTTACGGCTTTTCCGGCAAGACCGCGGAGCGCGGTTACAGCGTCGACCGCGTTGCGGACGTCATGGCGCAATTGATGGCGCGGCTTGGTTACGAGCGCTACGGCGCGCAAGGCGGCGACTGGGGCTCGGGGGTTGCGACCTGGTTGGGCGCCCGCGACAAGGAGCGCGTTGCCGGAATTCATATCAACATGGTCGGCGGCGGACCGCCGGCCGGCATGGAAGACCCGGAGAAGGGCATTCCGCAATGGGAACTCAAGCGTTGGCGCGAGCGGGCCGCGTGGTGGGCGGGCGAAAACGCCTACGGCAACATTCAGGGGACCAAGCCGTTGACGCTGGCCTACGGCCTCAACGATTCTCCGGTTGGGCTGGCGGCATGGATCGTCGAGAAATTTCGAGCCTGGAGCGATTGCGGCGGAGACGTGGAGTCGCGGTTCACCAAAGATCAACTGCTCACCAACGTGATGATCTACTGGGTTACCGCAACGATGCCTTCCGCGGTTCGCCTCTATTACGAGTCGCGCCGCAACCAACCCAAGCGCCCCGGAATCGAGACGCCGACCGCGGTCGCCGTCTTTCCCGGCGAGATCTTCTTTTCGCCGCGCAAGTGGGTCGAGGCGCGCTACAACGTGCGCCAATGGACCGAGATGCCGCGCGGCGGGCATTTCGCCGCCATGGAAGAGCCGGAGCTTTTCGTCGCGGACGTGCGCAAGTTTTTCAGAACGGTGCGCCGGCCGTGAATGGGCGCGGCCGGCCGCTTGGGCGGCCGCGCTACAGACCGGGGTCGGCGGCGGTCGATGCCGGCGCTTCCGCCGCGAAGAACGCTTGCAGCGCCTCGTGGCGCTTGCGGAACGAATAGTCGAGGACGGGCCTGACGACGCGCCGGTACACGAACGCTCCGCAGCCCAAAGCAAACTCCACCCGATCGGTGACCGGCGTCCCGCCGTCCGACGGCTGAAACAGGCGCCTGTGACGGAAGCGTTTGAAGAGGCCCCGGGTCATCTCGTCCACGAAGCGGCGGCCCGGCTCGAATGCGACGATTTTCGCCGCGTGGGGAATCCACAAGCCGGCGGCGCGGTAACGAACGATCTCCTGACGCAGGCGGTCATGCGGAGCGCGGCGGCGCGTCCGCTTGCAGCAGACCCTCGTAGGTGTCGTCTTGCGCTGCTTCCGTTGTGACGGGCAGGCCGCGGGGCTGCCACCCCGGGTAGGCGATGCCGCCCATGGGGTCGGGTTCGCCCATGAAGCCGCCGCGCATATCGACAACGTTGGAGAATCCGTTCGCCATCAGGATTTGAGCCGCCTTCATCGAGCGGCCGCCTTTGAGGCAGGCGGTAATGATCTTGGCGTCCTTCCCGAGCGCCTTTTCGCAGACGTTGACAAAGTCTCCGTTGGGCTGCATGCCCACGGGCGTGCGGTGCAGCAAGGGGATGTTCCGGGCGCCCGGAGCGTGGCCGGCCTCGAACTCGGGAATCGAGCGCACGTCGAGATAAACGTACTCCTCGTCGGAGTCGAGCAATTCCTTGGCTTCTTCGGGCGAGATGCGTTTGAGGTTCATGGCTTTCTTTCACCCTGACGCTCCGCCCAGGCTTCTGTCAAGTCCGGCAGTTGCCCGCGAACGGCGGTCTCGCTATCATCGGCGTTTCGCCGCGTATGGCCGCAAAACCTGAAATCTCGGTCGTTGTGCCCGTCCACAACGAGCAGGACGACGTCGCCGAGCTCGCGCGTCGGCTGCTGGAAGCGCTCGGCCCGGACGACGAGATCGTCTTCGTCGACGACGGGAGCGCCGATGCGACTTGGGAGGAGCTCGAAAAGCTGCATCGGCCCGGCCGCGTGCGGCTGGTCAAGCTGCGCGCCAACTTCGGCAAGGCCGCCGCGCTGATGGCCGGCTTTGCGCGGACCCGCGGCGAGACGGTGTTCACGATGGACGGCGACCTGCAAGACGACCCCGGCGAGATTCCGCGGTTCATCGCCAAGCTGAACGAGGGCTTCGATCTGGTTTCCGGCTGGAAAAAGAAGCGCCGCGACCCGCTCGGCAAGGTCATCGCCTCGCGCATTTTCAACGTCTGCGCATGCAGTCTGACGCGGGTGAACCTGCACGACATGAATTGCGGCTTCAAGTGCTACCGCGGGGAGTTGGCGCGCCGCGTGCGCATCTACGGCGAGTTGCACCGCTTCATACCGGCGCTCGCCGCCTGGCAGGGATACCGCGTCGGCGAGATCGAGGTCCGCCACAGCGCCCGCCGGCACGGGCGGTCGAAATACGGTTTCAGCCGGCTTTTCAAGGGCTTTTTCGACTTGATTACCGTGTTGCTCGTGACGCGCTTTGCAGACCGGCCGGCGCATGCCTTCGGCTTCGCCGCTCTGGGCTGCGCACTGGCCGCCCTGGGGCCGGCCGCAGGGTGGATCGCTTTCCCGCGGATGCTTCCTCTCGGCGGATTGGCGCTTTTCTTCGCGCTAAGCGCCGTCGTGCTCTTCGCCGCAGGCTGGACCGCGGAAATTGCGGTCGCCAATGCGTCCGGAGAGCGCGCCGCGCCGCGGTTCGACATCGAGGAAACCCGTGAATAAACGGTTCGGCGTCGCCGTCAAGCTCGCCGTTCCGCTGATCGTCGCGTTCTTCATCGGCCGCTTGATTTACGAGAACTGGCGGCAAATCCGCGGCGAGCCGTGGCAGCTCGATGCCGGTGATTTGCTCCTGTCGTTCGTATTGGCCGCGGGGTGGT
Organism: uncultured Bryobacterales bacterium; assembly: GCA_958295955.1. Classification (GTDB taxonomy): domain Bacteria; phylum Acidobacteriota; class Terriglobia; order Bryobacterales; family UBA6623; genus CATQHP01. Next base: position 2,582,789 of record OY282420.1, read on the forward strand.
TTCTGGCGCGCCCGTTGGGCTGGATGGTCGTGATCGACTGCTTCGGGCATTCCATTCCCTTCGGCGAAATCTACCGTGTTTACCGCAAGTCGGAGCTGAGCCGTTACGTGCCGGGGGGCGTTTGGCAATTTGCCAGCCGCGTCTATCTGACCCGGCGGTACGGGGTGCAGCCTGCGGCCTGCCTGGCTGCGACGCTCGTGGATATGACCTTGGCGGCGTTGGCCTCGATGGTTCCGGCGGTCTGGGCGGCCGCCGCGGCGCTGCCGCAGCTTGGAGAATACCAGCGCGGGCTGTTGCTGATCTTTCCGTTGCTGTCGTTTGCCGTCGTGCATCCGCGCGCGTTGAATGCCTGGGCCGGATTCCTGGCGCGGCTGCTGAAGCAGCCCTACACGCCCCTGCGCATCGGCGCTGCAAAGCTGTTCGGCGTATGGGCGCTGTATCTCGCCGCCTGGGTCGGGCTGACGGCGGCGATGGCCTTTTTCGCCCGTTCCCTGCTACCGTCCGCCGGCGCTTCCTTTACTTTCATCGCCGGCAGCTATGCGCTGGCTTGGCTGACCGCGCTGTTGACGATGATCGCGCCGGCGGGAGTGGGCATTCGCGAGGGGGTGCTGGGCTTGCTGCTCGGCCGCGTGCTCGCGCCGGGGACCGGGCTGACGCTTGCCGTCGCGATGCGCCTGTGGCTGGTCGCGATGGAGCTCGTCTGGTGGGCCGCCGGCCGCTGGTTTCCCCGCGGTCCGCAGGCTTGACGGCCCGCGGCAAAAATCACGCGGGCGGCGTTGCGCGCCTCGGTTTTGAGCAGGCATCGCGCCGACGGGTAAAATCGTTCTGTTCCCCGATCGGCGGAACTGACCGGGAACCTTCCTCCACGTGGGCGAGAAACATCCGAGACGCCCCGCCGGCGAAAGCATCTTTCGCGACCCGGCCTTCATGTCGAACCGCGGAGCTGCCGTGCATCGTTGGGTTCCCTGGATCGCCGGGTTTTCAAAGGATTTTGTAGAGGACGCCCTGAACCGCTTTACAAACGGTCCCGGCGTCGTTCTCGATCCATTCGCGGGCGTCGGAACCACCTTGATCGAAGCCGACCTCGCCGGGCATGAAGCGGTCGGCTTCGAGATCAATCCCTATGCCGCCTTCGCCTCGCAGACCAAGCTGCAAGCGCACAGAGCGGATATCGACCGGCTGCGGGCCGCGGCTCGCGAGTTCCAGGAGTTCGGACGCAAGGCGCTTGCCGCGGGAACTCTGCCGCGCGCGGCTCCTCCGGCCGGCTTCCGCACGCGCTCTCCCTTTTACGGCCCGCACGTGCTGCGCAAAGTCCTGCTGGCTTTGGATTTCATCGAACGGCAAGAAGATGCGCGGATTGCGGACATGTTCCGCCTTGCTTTCGCGGCAACGATGGTGGACTATTCCAACTACTCTTACGAACCCAGCTTGGGGCGCAAGTCGAGTGTAGGCCGCCCCGAAGTTCAGGACTATCCGGTGATCGAGACGCTGGCCGCAAAGATCGCCCAAATGGCGGACGATGCCGCCTGGTACCGCCGGGAGCGGAGAGGAGGCGGGCGCCCTGACGGCCGCGTGCATGCGGAATCTTTTTTCCACGGATACGAGGCAGTGGCGCAGGGCAGCGTGGACCTGCTCGCCACCTCCCCGCCCTACCTGAACAACTACCACTACAACCGGAATACCCGCCCGCATCTCTATTGGCTGGGATTGTGCAAAGCCCCCGGCGATCTGAAGCGTTTGGAAACGCTGAACTTCGGAACCTACTGGCAGAACGCCAGAGAACAGGGGCAAGTCGAGATCGACCCGACCATCGAAGACGATGAGATTCGCGAGACCCTTGCCGCGGTGCGCGGCAGGAATCCCGACAAAGGAATCTACGGCGGGGCGGGATGGGCGAACTATGCGGCGCTGTACTTCAACGACTGCATCAAGTTCGTCCGGGGCGCCAAGTGGTGCCTGCGACCCGGCGCCGTTGCGTTGATCGTCATCGGCAACAGCATTCTGCAAGGAGTACACGTCCCCACGGACCGCTTTCTGGCGAAGATCGCCGAATTGCACGGGTTCCAGGTCGCCGGCATCCACGTCCCGCGCGGCGCGCGGGTGGGCAACAGCATCGTCAACTCCAGTGTGCGCGCAGGGCAAGCGGCGAATGGACACGGTCTCTACGAGTCCGTCGTGGAGCTGCGCCGCCCATGACAACCGAACCCTGCAAATCCGTCCCCATTCAAGTGGCGCGTCGTCGCAATTCAAGTGTCCGCGCGCGGCTCGGACGCCTATTCGTTCAACTCTTTGACGGCGATGTTGCGGAAGCGGTGCTCGAGTCCGGGCCGGCATCTCTTGCCGCCGTGGACTTGTAAAGCGATCATCCCCTCGGTCGCGCCGCCCGGAAGATGGTTCGCCGTATCTTGGAAAGCGGTGATCGGAACGCCGTTCAGCCAGACATCGATCTTGGGAGCTTCGTTTACGATGCGCGCCCGAAGCGAGTTCCAGTCGTTCTTTTTCCAGACCTTTTCCCATCCTTCCGAGGCTTTGCGTTGGACGCCGGGGAGCCGCTCGCCGTAGATGCCGCCCATGTTGCCGCCTTCGAGATAGTCCAGCATGACCTGATATGCCTGCCCGTTGTCGTTCGAGCGCAAGAACAGGCCGCCGTCGCAGCCGAAATCCGGTTTGATCTCCAAATAAATCTCGAAATCTGCGTACTTCTCGTCGCTGAGCAGGATTCCCCCGTTGCCCGCGCGGTCCTGCTTGCCGATCACCGCGTTCTCGAACACGCGCCATTCTTTCGTGTCGCCGTGGTGGTTGGTCAAGCTGACGCGCCAACCGGCAAGATTGCGCCCGTTGAAGATCGCTTGAAAGCCGTCGGGCATTTGCGCTTGCAGGCAGGCCGCCGCGGCAAGGGAGAGAATGAAGAAGCGCCCCATCGGGGCGTAGCATAACATAGGGTGGCGGGCGCCGAGACTCTCTGCGCAGCGGGTTTGTCGTCGGCGCCGGCAAAGGAGCATTGCGCGGCGTATGTCGGGATACTACAACGAAGACGATCTGCCTCGATTCGGCGAGATGGGTAAAAACGCTCCCGAGCTTTGGGAGAAGTTCAACGAGTGGTACGGCGCGGTCTTTCAGGAGGGCGCTCTGAGCCAACGCGAGAAGTGTCTGATTGCTCTGGCGGTCGCCCATGCGGTGCAATGCCCCTATTGCATCGACGCCTACACGCAAGAGAGCCTGGAGAAAGGCTCGAACCTCGAGCAGATGACCGAAGCGGTTCACGTGGCCGCGGCCATCAAGGGCGGCGCGGCGCTCGTCCACGGCTTGCAGATGCGCAATACCGCCGAAGCATTGAGCATGTAGGCGATCGTGGGTACGAGTCTCGTCAGCGCGCGGCATTCCCCGCCTCCGGCGGAGGAGCGACTGCGCATCTTGAACAACCGCGCCGGCCGCAGCCCGCAGCGGCCGTTCGACGACGCCCTGGCGGCAAGCGGGCTGCATCCCTTGGCGGCGACCGGCATAGAAATCTTTCAGGTCAACGCCGGCAAGCTCTGCAACCAGACCTGCAAGCATTGCCACGTCGATGCCGGACCCGACCGCACGGAAGAGAACATGACCCGCGAGACGTTCGAGTTGTGTCTCGACGCGATCCGCAGGCTCGACCGCCCGAAGGTCGATATCACGGGCGGCGCGCCGGAGCTCAACCCGAACTTTCGCTGGTTCGTCGAGCAGGTCCGGGGCCTCGGCTGCCATGTCATGGACCGCTGCAATCTCACGGTCCTCACCCTGCGCTCGCAGAGCGGCCTCGCCGAGTTTCTGGCGCGCAATCGGGTCGAGGTGATCGCCAGCCTGCCGTATTTCTCCGCCGACCGGACGGACGCCCAACGGGGCGGCGGCATTTTCGAAAAATCGATCGAGGCGCTGCAAAAGCTGAACGGCTTGGGCTATGGGCAGCCCGGCTCCGGCCTGGCGCTCAATCTGGTCTATAACCCCACGGGGGCGTTCCTCCCCCCTCCGCAGCAAGCGATCGAGGCGGACTTCCGGCGCGAGTTGAAAAAACGCCACGGCATCGTCTTTCAATCCCTCTACGTCATTACCAACATGCCGATCAGCCGTTTTCTGGATTTTCTGATGCGCAGCGGCAATTACGAACGCTACATGAACAAGCTCATTGCCGCTTACAACCCGCCGGCGGCCGCCGGCGTGATGTGCAGGAACACGCTTTCCATCGGCTGGGACGGGGCGCTCTACGATTGCGATTTCAATCAGATGCTGGAGTTGGGGACGGGCTTCGGCGCGCCCCGGCATATCCGCGACTTCGATCCCGCCCAGCTTGCCCGCAGGCGCATCGTCACCGGGCAGCACTGCTACGGCTGCACGGCCGGCGCGGGGTCGAGTTGCGGCGGGGTCACCGCCGGCAAGGCCGCTGACGCGGGCAGCGGATAGCGGCTACGTGCGAACCCGCAGGAACAGATACGCGCCGCCGAGCGCGAAGATCAGGCAGGGCGCCCAGGCCGCCATCGGCGGCGTAAGCTGCCCGCTGCGGCCCAGTTGCTCGGCCAGCGCGTTCAGCGCGTAATACCCGATCGTCAAAGCGAAGCTGAAGGCGACGGGCGCCAGGGCGCCCTGCCGGCCGGTCAGCATCGCGAACGGCACCGCCAGCAGCGCCATGCCGAAAGCGAACAACGGAAAAGCAAGTTTCTTGTGCAGGCGGACTTGCAGCCGGATCGTATCGAAGCCGCTTTGCGTCAGATCGACGATGTACGCCTGGAGTTGCCGCCAGTTCATCTGCTGGTCGTGGCGGTCCTCTTTCAGGAAGTAATTGGGCGGTTCCACGATGTCGGGGAATTCCCGGCTGTCGAACTGTTCGAAGCGGGTGGGATGAATGCCGTCCAACTCGCGCAGCCAACCCCGCTCGAACACCCAGACGCCTCGAGCGGCGCTCCAGTAAGCGCGTTCGGCGGCGATGTGCCGCCGCAACTCGAAGGGTTCCTCGCGCAAGTCGTAAACGCTGATGCCGGAGAACGTCATGGCCTTCGAATCGAACGCGCGGTGGTAGAAAATGCGGTTGCGCAGGCCGAACGTCCACTGGCGGTCGGGCCGCAAGTACGTGCGCGCCGGGCGGCCCTTGATTTCATCGCGGATGGCGTCCTGGCGGCGGTTCGTTTGCGGCAGATAGTAGTGGTCGAGCGCGAAAAGGCCGCCGCTCAACAGTGAGGCGAAAACCAGCACCGGCGAAGCCAGCCTGTAGAGACTCACTCCCGAAGCGCGAAATGCCGTCAACTCATGGCGCTTGGCCAGCAGTCCGAAACAAATCAGCGTCGCCACCATTACCGCCAGCGGCGCCGTGTTGTAGATCAGGAACGGCGTCAGGTAATAGATGTAGGGAACGAACCGGCCCAGCTTGTCGCGGGCGAGCATATCCGTCAGCAACTCGAAAAAGCTGAAGACGAACCAGATGGCGATGAACGCCGCGGTGAAGACCGCCAGATGGAACAGGAAGCTGCGCAGCACATAGCGGTCGACGATGCGCAGGGCGGGGTCGCTGAACGACCCGGACGCCGGCGAGCCGTTATTGTTCGCCGCCGCCGCGGCGCCGTTCCGCTCCCGCCTGCGGGCAAGCGTTTTCAGGAACCGGTCGCGTACCGCCGACAACCGGGTCGCGGCGACTGCGCTCCAGTCCCGGCGGTTCGGCGCATCGAGGCGCGCGAGCAAGACGAGGCCGGCCAGGCCGAACACTGCGTTGGCGGCCCAGGCCGCAAAGATCGGGCCGACCGCGCCCTGCTTGGCCAGCGCCGTTCCGGCCAACTGCATCATCCAATAGACGAAAACCAGCGCGAGCGCCGTCAAGACCCCGCTGGAGCGGCCCGACCGGCGGCTCGAAACGGCCAGCGGTATGCCCGCCAGCGGCAATACCAGACAGGCCAGCGGAAGCGCCAGACGTTGCTGCAATTGAATGCCGGCCTGCGGATCCGCTTCCGTCCTTGCCGCCTCGGCCAACTCCGGCGTCGCCATTTTGTCGTACCGCTTCGCTCCCGGATCGAAACGGCTCGGGCGCGCTTCCAGCACCTGATCGGTGCTCTCCGAGCGGAAACCGTGGTACTGCTGCGGGTCGAACGACTGCTCGTAGGTCGTCGTCATCGGGAACCGCACCTGAATGCGGTTCTGCTCGGGCCGGGGAATGACGAAAGCCTCCGAGGCCAGCGTGATGCGCGGCCCGTCCACCGCTGCGTTGACGCCGGCGAAAGAACCCCGGCGCTCGGGGGCGCGCATGTCGGCGAGGAAGATGCCTTTCCAGTGAATGCCCTCGCCGGGGAGCACGTCTTGCACGCGAATGACGCGGTCGGGAAAGTCTTCGATGAAAACGCGCGGCCTGACTTCAGCGCCCGCCAACGGCACGCGGAAGGATTCGGCGATGCGCGCCTGTTCCCGCAGCGACCACGGCGTGAGCCACAGCGTCGTGGCCGCGCAGACCGCCGTCGCCAGAACCGCGAAAACTCCGACCGGGCGGACGATGCGCAGTCCGGGAATTCCGGCCGAGCGCATCGCCACGATCTCGTTGTCGGCCGACAGACGCCCCAGCGCGAGCAGAATCCCCACCAGGACGCCGATCGGAATCGTAAACGGAAACGACTGCGGAATCGTCAAGGCGAACAGGCGCAGGACATCCGCAGCGGCGGCGCCCGGGCCGACCAGCAAGGCCATTACAGGGCCGACGCTCTGCAGAAAGAGCGCCAGCGTGAAGAGCAGCGCGCCGATCAGCGACGCGGCGACGACTTCACGGAAGACGTATCGGTAGAGAATGCTCACGGCGTCGCCGGCGCAGGAATTTTTATTATTGCAATGCGGCCGGCAGGCGTTCACGCCGATATTGACCGCGCGCAGCCGCTTGGTTACGATAAAGGCTATCCGAGGCGCTATCGTCTAAGGGTTAGGACAGGGCCCTCTCAAGGCTCAGATCGGGGTTCGAATCCCCGTAGCGCTACCATGCTTTCGGGCGCATCCAAGCGACGCAACATCGGGCTCGCCGTCGGCCTGATCGGGTTCGCGGCGCTGCTGCTGATGCCGCAGCCCGGCGGGATGGAGCCGGTTGCCCAACGAACCGCCGCTGTCGCCTTCCTGATGGCCGCCTGGTGGATCAGCGAAGCCGCCCACATCGCGGTGACGGCGCTGCTGCCGCTCGTGCTGTTTCCGGCGCTCGACATCCTGTCCAGCCGCGCCGTGTCGGCGCACTACGCGAATCACATCATTTTCCTGTTCCTCGGCGGTTTCATCATCGCCATCGCCATGGAAAAGTGGAACCTTCACCGCCGCATCGCCCTGGCCACGATCGCGCGCGTCGGCTCGGAGCCGCATTCTCTGCTGTTGGGTTTCATGGTTGCCGCGGCGTTCCTTTCGATGTGGATTTCGAACACCGCCACCACGATGATGATGCTGCCGATCGCGATGGCCGTGGTCAATCAGTTGGCCGGCATGGCGGAAATCGCGGGTGTCGATACGCAGCAGGAAGCAGAGTCGCTGACGCGGGAAAATTTCGGGCTCGTGCTGCTGCTGGGCATCGCCTACGCGGCGAGCGTCGGCGGGATCGGAACGATCGTCGGCTCGCCGACGACGGTCGCGTTCCTGGGCTTCGCCTCGGAGCATTTCCCCGATCAGCCCCCCATCGGCTTTGTTCCCTGGTCGGTCGTCTGCATCCCGATCGTAGTGGTTTTTCTGCCGCTGACGTGGGTCTATCTGTGCCGCTTCGGCGCCGAACTGCCTCTTTCCGCGATCAAGTTCCGCGGCAGCCAAAGCGTCATTCGAGACGAGTTGAAGAAGCTCGGCCGCATAACGCCCGCCGAGCGTCTGGTGCTGATGGTTTCGGCGGCGACGGCGCTGCTGTGGATCACGCGCAGCCCGCTCGATCTCGAGTGGTTCACTGTGCCGGGATGGTCCGGGCTGCTTCTAGATTCCTCTGACGTTCATGACTCGACGGTCGCCGTAGGGATGGCCGTGCTGCTCTTTCTGCTGCCCGCAGATCTGCTCGGGCGGGGTTCGGCGGACGGTTTCGCGATGGACTGGAAGACGGCGGCGGAGCGCATGCCCTGGGGGATCGTGTTTCTCATCGGCGGCGGGTTTGCGCTCGCCGCGGGCATCTCCGGAAGCGGCTTGGCGGCCTGGATCGGCTCGCAACTGGGCGCGCTGAAGGGCACGCCCGTATGGCTCTTGGTGCTCGTTACCTGCCTGCTGTCGACGGCGCTCACCGAGGCGACGTCGAATGTGGCGACCGTCTTGATGTTTTCGCCGATCGTCGCCGCGATGGCCGCAGAGGTCGGCGTTCATCCCTATCTGTTGCTCATACCGGTGGCGGTCATGGCCTCGTTCGCTTTCACGCTTCCGGTGGCGACGCCGCCGAATGCGATCGTTTTCTCCAGCGGCTGGATCACCATTCCCAAGATGTTCCGCGCCGGAATCGCGCTCGACTTGCTCGGCTTGGTCGTGGCGCCCGCGATGGTTTATTTGCTCGGCGCAAGGATATTCGGCTTCGGCTGACTACCGCTTGCGCCGTTTCCCGACGGCTCGGGTTGCTCTTTCCGCTCCCGTTTATAATCATCGAACATTCTGCCGTCGGGGATAAAATCCGAACGAATCGAGCCATGCCGACTGAGCGAATTGCCGGACAAGAGACGCCGCCGCGGGCCGCTCCGCCGCTGATTGTCGATGTGGACGGCTCGCTGGTCAGCGGCGATCTGCTGATCGAGGGCGCGGCGCGGCTGCTCGCGGTCTCGCCGCTCAGCCTGTTCGCCCTGCCTTTCCGCTTGGCGCGCGGCCGCGCCGCGCTGAAGCGCTGGATTGCCGAGGCCGTTCCAATGCCGCCGGAGACGCTGGCGCTGAACCCGGCCGTGCTGGACGAGATTGCCTCCGCAAAAGCCGCGGGGCGCGCGGTCTGGCTGGCCTCCGCCTCCGACGAGCTCGCCGTCGCTCCGCTGGCCGCGGCGGTGGGCGCCGCGGGCTGTTTCGCCTCGGACGGGCGCACCAATCTGGCGGGCCGGGCCAAGGCCGCCGCGCTGGTCGAGCGGTTTGGCGAGGGCGGGTTCGATTACATCGGCAACGAGCGGCGCGATCTGGCCGTCTGGAAACGGGCGCGGCGGGCCGTCGGGGTCAATCTCTCGGCGGGTCTCGCGCGGGAAGTGCGGGCGCTGGACGGCGAGGCCCGCTTCCTGCCCGGTCTCGGCGGCCGTCCGCTCGACTATCTGCGGGCCTTGCGCCCGCACCAATGGGTCAAGAACACGCTCGTATTCGCGCCCCTCATCGCCGCGCACGAGACGCGCCCGGAGTCCTATTCGACGGCTGTCGGGGCGTTCGCGGCGCTGACCGCCTGCGCGTCGGGCGCCTATCTGCTGAACGATTTGCTCGATCTTCCCCACGACCGCCGGCACAAGAGCAAGCGCCGTCGTCCGCCGGCCGCGGGCAAGACGTCCCTGCTGCCGACGGCCGGCATGGGCGCGGCGCTGGCGGCGGGCGGGCTCGCCCTGGCTTTCGCGCTGCCCGCCGCGGCGGGGCTTTGCGTCTTGCTCTACCTGAGCGGGACGCTGGCCTATTCGCTGTTGCTGAAACGCAAGACCTTCATCGACGTCATCACGCTTGCCGCGCTCTATGCGGTCCGCATCCTGACCGGCGCGGCGGCGGCTTCGGTTGCGCTGTCGCCCTGGTTCCTTGCCTTTTCCCTCTTCCTTTTCCTCGCTCTGGCCATCGTCAAGCGCCAAAGCGAATTGTATGCGCTGCGCGAGTCCGGCCGGTCCGCGTCCGCAGGGCGCGCTTATTTCGCCGAGGATCTCGCCGCGCTGACGGCTCTCGGCGTGGCCGCCGGCATCGCCTCGGTAGTGATCCTCACTCTCTACATCCAGGATCCGAAAGTGAACGGACTCTATGCCCGACCGGAATTCCTGTGGCTGCTCTGTCCGCTGCTGCTCTACTGGCTGGGGCGCTTGGCGCTGCTCGCCAATCGCGGGAAGGTCAACGAAGATCCGCTGGTGTTCGCGATGGGCGACAGGACGAGTTGGCTGACCGGCGTCGCGCTCCTGGCCGTGCTGGCCGCCGCGTTGTGACGACCGCATGCCGTCAAAAGGGCGTCCCGAGAAAAAATGGATTATAGGGATGACGCGCGCTGCCGGGACGCCTGCATCCATGCAGGGCGCGTCCTCGGCCGGCGCCTTGTCTTCCGGAGATACGTGACATGAGGCTCAGCGGATGGGGCCGGTATCCGATTCTCGATTGCCGGCTGGAGCGTCTGCGCCGGCGCGAGGACCTGCCCGCTCTGCTGCGCCGCGGCGGTACGCTGATCGCCCGCGGCAACGGGCGCTCCTACGGCGACGCCGCGCTCAACCCGGAGTTGACGCTGGCGATGCCGGCGATGGATCGGATGCAGGCGTTCGACGCCGAGACCGGCCTGCTGAGTTGCGAGGCCGGCGTGCTGCTCGCGGACATCCTGGAAACGTTCGCGCCGCGGGGCTGGTTCCCGCCCGTGATTCCGGGAACGAAGCTCGTCACCGTCGGGGGCATGATCGCCGCGGACGTACACGGCAAGAACCATCACCGCGACGGGACCTTCGGCGCGCACGTGGAATCGCTGACGCTGGCGACCGCGGACGGCGAGGTCCGGGAGTGCAGCCGCAGGCAACATGCCGGTCTCTTTCGCGCCACGCTGGGCGGGATGGGGTTGACCGGCGTCATCCTCTCCGCGCGCTTCCGGCTGCGGCCGATCGAGACCGCCTTCATCCTGCAGGAGACCCTGGCCGCGCGCAGCCTCGACGAGACCATGGCCCTGTTCGAGGCGTCCCGCGGCCTGCCCTACAGCGTGGCCTGGATCGACTGCCTGGCGCGGGGCGCGAAACTGGGCCGCGCGGTGCTGATGCGCGGAGCGTTCATGGAGCGCGGCGCGCTGCCGCCGCGGCTCGCGGCCGATCCCTTGCGCCTGCCTCCGGCGGGCCGACTGCGGGTTCCCGTCGATGCGCCGTCCATGCTGCTCAATCGGGCTTCGATCGGTCTCTTCAACGGGCTGTACTACCGGCTGGCGCGGGCGCGCGCCGGGACGCGGCCGGTCCATTTCGAGCCGTTCTTCTTTCCCCTCGACCGGATCGAAGCGTGGAACCGCCTCTACGGGCGGCGGGGGTTCGTTCAGTACCAGTGCGTGCTGCCCAAGAGCGAGAGCCCGGCCGGCATCGCGGCGCTGCTGGAGCGCGTCGCCGCGGCCGGGCAGGGCTCGTTCCTCGCGGTGCTCAAGCTGTTCGGCCCCGCCGGAGAGGGGCTGCTGTCGTTCCCCATGGAAGGCTATACGCTGGCTCTCGATTTCCCCGTGCGCAACGCTACGCCGGCGCTGCTCGACGCGCTCGACGCGATCACTCACCGGCACGGCGGGCGCGTCTATCTGGCCAAGGACGCCCGCTGCGCGCCGCAACGGGTGCGCGAAGGCTATGCCGGCCTTGGCGGCTTCGAGGCTGCGCGGGCCGCGGCGGCCGGCGCGCCGCCCAAGTTCGCCTCCGCGCTCTCGCGGCGGCTCGGATTGTGAGATAAAGGGGAATGGTATGGCCGTGCCGAACGACGCTGCGCAAAACATGCGGCTGAAGCATGTCCTGCTTTTTCTGCCGTGGTTGGCGCTGTTGGCATGGTTCTCCCGGGTTGCGTGGTTCCTCTGCGACGACGCCTTCATCAGTTTCCGCTACGTCCGCAACTTGCTCGCAGGCCACGGCTTGGTGTTCAATCCGGGCGAGTATGTCGAGGGCTACTCCAATTTTTTGTGGGTGCTGGAATTGGCTGCGGTCTGGGGCGCGCTCGGCGTACCGCCGGAACAAGCGGCGCCGTGGCTGTCAGTCGCTTTTACCGCCGCAACCATCGCCGCGCTGCTGTGGTGGGTCGCCCGCCTGCCCCATCTGCAGCACCGGGGCATGACCGCCTGGATGGCGCTGGGGCTGCTGTGCTCCAGCGCCACATTTGCGGTGTGGACCTCGGGCGGCGGGCTGGAAACGCGGCAGTTCACCTTGTTCATCGTCCTGGCCGTAGTCTGCCTGAGTCTGTACCGGGACAGTCGCCGAGGTCTGCTGGCGGCGTCGTTGAGCTTGGCCGCCGCCGCCTTGACGCGGCCCGAAGGCCCGCTGATCGCCGCCTGCTGCTTCGGCTGGTTCGCCGTGCAGCGGATGGCGGACACGGGGCGGCTCAATCCGGATTGGCGGCGGTTGCTGTATCTGACTGCGCCCTTTGTCATCCTGGTCGGCGCCCATTTCCTGTGGCGCTACGCCTATTACGGCGAATGGCTGCCCAACACCTACTACGCCAAGCACGTGCGGCCGTGGTATGAGTCGGGTTTTCGCTACCTGCAGGCGGCGGCGCTGGAGACGGGGCTGTATCTCTTGATTCCGCTATCATTTGCAGCTTTGCGGGAGCGCCTGCGCGAGTACAGGGACGGGACGTACGCGCTGGCGCTGCTTCTGGTCGGCGCGCACATGGCCTATGTGCTGCGCATCGGCGGCGACCATTTCGAATACCGTCCGCTCGATTTCTATTGGCCTTTGCTCGCGCTCCCTGCCGCCGCGGGCATCGTTCATCTCGGCTCGCGAATTGCCTCCCGACTGCGTCCGCTGCGCCGGCTGCCGCGGCTGTCGGCGCCAAGCGCGTGCGCGCTTGTTCTCTTCCTGCCCGTGTTGTTCTACTGCAACGCGATTCAGGGCGCTCTGCTGTTCGCAGCCGCCAAGATCGACGAACGAATTCTGCGCACTCATGTTGAACTCGACGATGCGAACGCCGGTTGGCTGATGGCCGCGCCCGGGATGCCGATGCTGACCGCCCGCGCCGGCGACCTGCGCAGAAGTCTCATTCGGCAAGCTGTCGCTATGCGCTTCGTGGAACATCGCGAGTTCGCCAACCAGCGATTGCGGATGTGGAAACCCTACGAGAACATGGAGAACGGAGTGATTCCCGATGACGCGCTGATGGTCGGCGGCACACTCGGAATCCGCTTCTATTATCTTCCCGACCTGAAGGTCATCGACCGCTACGGCTTGACCGACGCGACGGTGGCGCGCAACCCGGTCGAAGCACCCAACCACGAGCGCTGGATGGCTCACGACCGTCAGCCGCCGGTCGGATACCTCGAAGAGCGGGGCGTCAACTTCACCATACACCCGGCGGCAACCAGCGAATTCCAAGCGCTTGACCGCGCGAAATACGCCGTAAAGGTCGGTCCGGCGCTGTGGATGCCCTTTGACTCTCCCGACCGGCAGTGGGTCTTCGACCGTTTTGCCGGACGAGACTTGCGGGTGCGCGACCGCGATTACGTGGCAAGACTGACCGGAGACAGCCGGCCGGTCATCCGCTCCGACTGGGATGTGTATCTCATCGAGAACAGTCTCGTTTACGTCAAGGAGCCGTGCGCCTCGGCCGACGCGGAGGCGATGTTCTTTCTGCACCTGCACCCGGTTGACGCGAACGACCTGCCCGACCGGCGCAAGCGGCACGGCTTCGACAACCTGGACTTCGATTTCAGGGATCGCGGCGAGATATTCGACGGGAGATGTACGGCGACGGTGGCTCTCCCGGAGTATGCTGTTACCCGCATCGACACCGGCCAGTACGTACATGTGGACGGCGGCTACAACAACCTCTGGGAGGCCGGCTTCGATATTGTCGAGCCGGCGGATGACGGAAAAGCCGCACAGTGAACGGCGGAGTGGAAACGGCGCCGGCGATCGGCCGCGCCGCGAACTACGTTTACGGCGCGGCCAAGGCGGGGTTTGCCGCATTTCTGTCCGGACTGTGCGGCCGGCTTGTCGCGGCCGGCGTCCGCGTAGTGGCGATCGAGCCGGGCTTCGTGCGCACGCACATGACCGCCGGGATGGACCTGCCGCCGCTGCCGGCCGCGGAGCCGGATGAGGCGGCCGGCCAAGTTCGCCCCGGCGCTCTCGCGGCGGCTCGGATTGTGCGATAAGGGGAACAATATGACCGTGCCGAACGACGCTGCGCAAAATAACCGTCGGGCCGCCCTTGGCGCCCGTTTTCCGGGTATGACTGTGCGGGGGGGGGGGGCGATTCACGGCATGCGGCTGAAGCATGTCTTGCTTTTTCTGCCGTGGTTGGCGCTGCTGGGATGGTTCTCCTGGGTTGCGCGGTTCCTTTGCGACGACGCCTTCATCAGCTTTCGCTACGTCCGCAACTTGCTCGCAGGCCACGGCTTGGTGTTCAATCCGGGCGAGTATGTCGAGGGCTACTCCAATTTTTTGTGGGTGCTGGAATTGGCCGCGGTCTGGGGCGCGCTCGGCGTACCGCCGGAACAGGCGGCACCGTGGCTGTCGGCGGCCTGCACCGCCGCAACCGTCGGCGCGCTGCTGTGGTGGGTCGCCCGCCTGCCCCATCTGCAGCACCGGGGCATGACCGCCTGGATGGCGCTGGGGCTGCTGTGCTCCAGCGCCACATTTGCGGTGTGGACCTCGGGCGGCGGGCTGGAAACGCGGCAGTTCACCTTGTTCATCGTCCTGGCCGTAGTCTGCCTGAGTCTGTACCGGGACAGCCGGCGGGGCCTGCTGGCGGCGTCGTTGAGCCTGGCTGCGGCCGCCTTGACGCGGCCCGAAGGCCCGCTGATCGCCGCCTGCTGCTTCGGCTGGTTCGCCGTGCAGCGGATGGCGGACACGGGGCGTCGCAATCCCGACTGGCGGCGGTTGCTGTATCTGACTGCGCCCTTTGTCATCCTGGTCGGCGCCCATTTCCTGTGGCGCTACTCCTATTACGGCGAATGGCTGCCCAACACCTATTACGCCAAGCACGTGCGGCCGTGGCATGAATCGGGTTTCCGCTACCTGCGGACGGCGGCGCTGGAGACGGGGTTGTATCTGCTGATCCCCTTGGCCGCAGTCGCCATGCGCAATCGCCGGCGAGCGGCCCATGACGGCATATGGGCGCTGGCGCTGCTCCTGGTCGGCGTCCACATGGCCTATGTGCTGCGCATCGGGGGCGACTATTTCGAGTACCGTCCGCTGGACTTCTACCAGCCTTTGCTTGCGCTCCCTGCCGCTGCGGGCATCGTTCACCTCGGCTCGCGGATTGCCGCCCGCCGGTGGTTGCGACGATTCTCCCCCGGTTCGGCAGTGAGTGTGCGAATGTGCGCAATCGTTCTCTTCGTGCCGGTGTTGTTCTACGCCGGCGCGATTCAGGGCGCCCTGTTATTCGAGGGGGCCGCAATACGCGAACACATCGAGGAGCTGCACATAGAACTCGATGACGGCAATGCTGCGTGGTTGCTCGCCGCGCCCGGGATGCCGATGCTTGTCGCCAGCTCAAACGACCTGCGCAAAGGTCTCATTCGGCAATATGTCGCTATGCGCTTCGTGGCGCATCGCGAGTTCGCCAACCAGCGATTGCGGAGATGGAAACCCTACGAGAACATGGAGAACGGAGTGATTCCCGATGACGCGCTGATGGTTTCCGGCGCGCTCGGAATCAGCTTCTATTATCTTCCCGACTTAAAGGTCATCGACTTCCGCGGCTTGACCGACGCGACGGTGGCGCGCAACCCGGTCGAAAGCCCCAACCACGAACGCGTCATGGCTCACGACCGTCAGCCGCCGGTCGGATACCTCGAAGAGCGGGGCGTCAACTTCAAGATACACCTGCCGGCAACCAACGAATTCCAAGCGCTTGACCGCGCGGAATATGCCGTAAAGGTCGGCCCGGCTCTGTGGATGCCCTTCGACTCTCCATACAGGCGGTGGGTCTTCGACCGTTTTGCCGGACGAGACTTGCGGGTGCGCGACCGCGATTACCGGGCAGAACTGGTCGGAGACCGCCGGCCGGTCATCCGCTCCGACTGGGATGTGTATCTCATCGAGAACAGTCTCGTTTACATCAAGGAGCCGTGCGCCTGGACCGACACGGAGGTGATGTTCTTTCTGCACCTGTACCCGGCTGACGCGAACGACCTTCCCGAGCATCGCCGGCAGTACGGCTTTGACAACCTGGACTTCAGCGGGTTCGGCATGATATCCGACGGGAAGTGTATGGTGACGGCAGCTCTCCCTGAGTATGCTATTGCCCGCATCGACACCGGCCAGTACGTACACGTGGACGGCGGCTACCACCGCTTCTGGGAAGGCAACTTCGATGTTGTCGAGCCGGCGGATGACGGGCAAGCCGCGCCGTGAACGGCGGGGTCGAAACAGCGCCGGCGATCAGCGCCGCCTCAGGGATATGAACAAAAAGACGATCACGCCCGACATCACCGCGCCGATGGGTCGCTGCCGCGCCCTGGCCGCCCGTTTTGCGGGCACGATTGTGCGGGAGGGGGTAGTGCTGCCCTCCCGACTGCGCACCGCGTTGTTCGGCCTGTTCCTCGGCGGCATCCTGGCCTACGGCGCCGGGTTCGCCTGGTACATGCTCGCCCGCTTCGACCTGCTCAACCTGATCCGCGACGTGAGCCAAGACGACGCCTTCTATTACTTTCAGATCGCCCGCAATCTGGCCGAGGGCAAGTTCTCGACCTTCGACGGCGGCATCACGCGCACCAACGGCTATCACCCGCTCTGGCTGTTTCTGATCACGCCGTTCTATTGGCTATTCGACAAGGAAGCCGCGCTGTTCGCCATCAAGGCGTTCGAGATCATGCTCGTCGCCGGCGGCGTGGCCCTCGTCACCGCGGCCGCCCGGCCGGCGGGCATGCCGTGGTATCTGCTGTTCGCCGCGCTGCCGATGCTCTACCGGCGCCCCTACTTATTTTTCGGCATGGAAGCAGCGGCGGCGCTGTTCATGCTGGGCCTGTTTTTCTTGGCCGTGATGCTCTACGCGCGAGACTCGCAACGGCGGCAATGGCCGCTCGCCGCCGTCGCCTTCGGGCTACCCTGGGTGCGCTTGGAGTATGCCGCCATATCCTTGGCGGCAACAGCCGCGCTGGGCCTGATCGAGTGGTCGAGGCGGGAGCGAGCGCCCGGCGCGCTACTCGGAGAGCGGGCTCGTTCCGCGCTCTCCATCAAGGCGGCCGTCCCGTTTCTCGCCGCCGCCGCCGGCATCCTCGCGTACTTCGCCTATAACGGTATCGTCTTCGGGGGCGTGACGCCGGTGAGCGGCGCGACCAAGCAGATGTGGTCGCAGCAGTTCTGGGAGCAGGAAGGCGGGTACAGCTTCGTTCAGAACTTCCGGGACGCCTTGCAGGTTCCCGCCTTCGACTACCCGCTGTCGGTCGCGCTGGAGGTCTGCGCCTACGTCGTTCTGCTCTGGTGGTTCGCCCGCCGTTCCGGAGGGCGGACAGACCGGCTGCCGGCGGCCTTCCTGGCGTGCGTGTTCGGCTTGGCGGTCGGCCACCTCGCCAAGTTCGCGCAGACCGTTCTCACCGTGCATCCCTACTGGGGGAGCGATCCCTGGTACTTCGTCCCGGCATACCTGCTGATGACGCTTATGATTCCCGTAAGGTGCTATGTCGCCGGCTACTTCATCCGCCGTTTCCTCGACTCGAGGGCGCCCCGGGCAGCCAACCTCCTGAGCGCGGGCATCGTCGTTGTCGGAGCAGCCTTCCTGTTTACAGGGGCGGACTTCACGGGGCCGTTCCGGTTTGTTGACCGTCTTGTCGAGTCAACCAGCCACCGCGACATGAACGTTACTTCTTATATGGGCGTGCAGGTTATGGACCGCGTGCTGCCCGAGGACAGCGTGGTCGGGTCGCGGGACGCCGGCGTCATCGGGTATTTCTCACGCTTTCCGGTGGTGAACCTGGACGGCCTGGTCAACTCCTACGACTACCTGCGCGCCCAAAAGGAAGGAACCGAGGCCGCGTTCTACCAGCGATACGGGATTACCCGGTTCGCCAACGTCTGGTACCTAAAGGAGGGAACCGAGGCCCACGTTCCGCCGGCAATACGGGACCTGATTTTCCAACGTCTGGAGCGCTCGAGCGTGGGCGGGATCCTGTTCGCAGGCTCGCCATATCTCCATTCCAACAAGAACGTACCGCACAAACGTCAATTCAGACTCCTGGCCGCCGAGCCGCCGGAAGATGACAATACCGCCGCTTCGATCCGGCAAAGAATGGAGCCGCATTTCGACTACCAATCCGACGGCGTCGGGATTCTTGTGGACGGACGGATGGCGCAGGCGTTCGCCGAAGATTGTGCGCCGGATGAGTTGGTCTTGTGGTCTTGGGTTGGCCAAAGAGATGAAACAGCCGTCAATCCCTGGACGCAAACGCAAACGGGGTTATGCACGGCCTCCCTCGTGCTGCCCCGCAATGCGCGCCCGCCGGTCAGGGCTGAAACCATGCCGATGGGCGATTACCTGGCAAGACTGGTCGGAGGCCGCCGGCCGGTCGTCCGCTCCGACTGGGATGTGTATCTCACCGAGAACAGTCTCGTTTACATCAAGGAGCCGTGCGCCTGGGCCGACACGGAGGCGGTGTTCTTTCTGCACCTGTACCCGGCTGACGCGAACGACCTTCCCGAGCATCGCCGGCAGTACGGCTTTGACAACCTGGACTTCGACGGGCTCGGCATGATATTCGGCGCGCGCGGCATGATATCCGACGGGAAGTGTATGGTGACGGCAGCTCTCCCTGAGTATGCTATTGCCCGCATCGACACCGGCCAGTACGTGCCCGTGGACGGCGGCTACCACCGCTTCTGGGAAGGCAACTTCGATGTTGTCGAGCCGGCGTATGACGGGCAAGCGGCGCCATGAACGGCGGAGTGGAAACGGCGCCGGCGATCGGCCGCGCCGTTGCGCGCAAGCCGGAGGACGCCGGTTATGCCTTGCAGCTTGCGGCGCGCGACCCGGCGCGGCTCGAGTTGTGAGATAAAGGGGACGATATGGCCGTGCCGAACGAGGCTGCGCAAAACATGCGGCTGAAGCATGTCTTGCTTTTTCTGCCGTGGTTGGCGCTGCTGGGATGGTTCTCCCGGGTTGCGTGGTTCCTCTGCGACGACGCCTTCATCAGTTTCCGCTACGTCCGCAACTTGCTCGCAGGCCACGGCTTGGTGTTCAATCCGGGCGAGTACGTCGAGGGCTACTCCAATTTTTTGTGGGTGCTGGAATTGGCTGCGGTCTGGAGCGCGCTCGGCGTACCGCCGGAACAGGCGGCGCCGTGGCTGTCGGCGGCCTGCACCGCCGCAACCGTCGCCGCGCTGCTGTGGTGGGTCGCCCGCCTGCCCCATCTGCAGCACCGGGGCATGACCGCCTGGATGGCGCTGGGGCTGCTGTGCTCCAGCGCCACATTTGCGGTGTGGACCTCGGGCGGCGGGCTGGAAACGCGGCAGTTCACCTTGTTCATCGTCCTGGCCGTAGTCTGCCTGAGTCTGTACCGGGACAGCCGGCGGGGCCTGCTCACGGCCTCGCTGAGTCTCGCCGCGGCCGCCTTGACGCGGCCCGAAGGCCCGCTGTTAGCGGCGTTGTGTTTCGGCTGGTTCGCCGTGCAGCGGATGGCGGACACGGGGCGTCGCAATCCCGACTGGCGGCGGTTGCTGTATCTGGCAGCGCCCTTTGTCGTCCTGGTCGGCGCCCATTTCCTGTGGCGCTACGCCTATTACGGCGAATGGCTGCCCAACACCTACTACGCCAAGCACGTGCGGCCGTGGTATGAGTCGGGTTTTCGCTACCTGCAGGCGGCGGCGCTGGAGACGGGGCTGTATCTCTTGATTCCGCTATCATTTGCAGCTTTGCGGGAGCGCCTGCGCGAGTACAGGGACGGGACGTACGCGCTGGCGCTGCTTCTGGTCGGCGCGCACATGGCCTATGTGCTGCGCATCGGCGGCGACCATTTCGAATACCGTCCGCTCGATTTCTATTGGCCTTTGCTCGCGCTCCCTGCCGCCGCGGGCATCGTTCATCTCGGCTCGCGGATTGCCTCCCGACTGCGTCCGCTGCGCCGGCTGCCGCGGCTGTCGGCGCCAAGCGCGTGCGCGCTTGTTCTCTTCCTGCCCGTGTTGTTCTACTGCAACGCGATTCAGGGCGCTCTGCTGTTCGCAGCCGCCAAGATCGACGAACGAATTCTGCGCACTCATGTTGAACTCGACGATGCGAACGCCGGTTGGCTGATGGCCGCGCCCGGGATGCCGATGCTGACCGCCCGCGCCGGCGACCTGCGCAGAAGTCTCATTCGGCAATCTGTCGCTATGCGCTTCGTGGAACATCGCGAGTTCGCCAACCAGCAATTGCGGAGATGGAAACCCTACGAGAACATGGAGAACGGAGTGATTCCCGATGACGCGCTGACGGTCGGCGGCGCGCTCGGAATCCACTCCTATTATCTTCCCGACCTGAAGGTCATCGACCGCTACGGCTTGACCGACGCGACGGTGGCGCGCAACCCGGTCGAAGCGCCCAACCACGAGCGCGATATGGCTCACGACCGCCGGCCGCCGGTCGGATACCTCGAAGAGCGGGGCGTCAACTTCACCATACGCCTGCCGGCAACCAGCGAATTCCAAGCGCTTAGCCGCCGCGCGGAATATGCCGTAAAGGTCGGTCCGGCTCTGTGGATGCCCTTTGACTCTCCCGACCGGCAGTGGGTCAACGACCGATTTGCCGGACGGGGCTTGCGGACGTTCGACCGCGATTACGTGGCAAAACTGCTCGGAGACCGCCGGCCGGTCATCCGCTCCGACTGGGATGTGTATCTCATCGAGAACAGTCTTATCTACGTCAAGGAGCCGTGCGCCTCGGCCGACGCGGAGGCGATGTTCTTTCTGCACCTGCACCCGGCTGACGCGAACGACCTGCCCGACCGGCGCAAGCAGCACGGCTTCGACAACCTGGACTTCGATTTCAGGAATCGCCGTCTTATCGGGGGAGAAATCTGCGCAGCGCTACGGGAGCTGCCTGATTACGCCGTCGCCGCGGTCAGCACCGGCCAGTACGTACACGTGGAAGGCGGTTACAACCACCTCTGGGAGGCCGGCTTCGATGTTGTCGGGCCGGCGGATGACGGGCAAGCCGCGCCGTGAACGGCGGGGTCGAAACAGCGCCGGCGATCGGCGCCGCCTCAGGGATATGAACAATATGAACAAAAAGACGATCACGCCCGACATCACCGCGCCGATGGGTCGCTGCCGCGCCCTGGCCGCCCGTTTTCCGGGCACGATTGTGCGTGGGGGGGTAATGCTGCCCTCCCGGCTGCGCAACGCGCTGTTCGTCCTGTTCATCGGCGGCATCCTGGCCTACGGGGCCGGCTTCGCTTGGTATATGCTCGATCGCTTCGATCTCATCAACCTCATCCGCGACGTGAGCGCCGACGATGCCTTCTACTATTACCAGATAGCCTTCAACCTGGCCGAGGGGAAGTTCTCGACCTTCGACGGCGGCATCACCCAAACCAACGGCTATCATCCCCTCTGGCTGTTTCTGATCACGCCGTTCTACTGGATATTCGACAAGGAAGCCGCGCTGTTCGGCATCAAGGCGTTCGAGATCATGCTCGTGGCCGGCGGCGTGGCGCTCGTCACCGCGGCCGCCCGGCTGGCGCGCCTGCCGTGGGTTCTGCTGTTCGCCGCGTTGCCGATGCTCTACCAGCAGCGCGTACTGTTTCTGGGGCTGGAAGCGGCGGCGGCGCTGTTCATGCTGGGCCTGTTTTTCCTGGCGGTGATGCTCTACGTGCGAGACTCGCAACGGTGGCGCTGGCCGCTGGCCGCCGTCGCCTTCAGCCTGCCCTGGGTGCGCTTGGAGTACATCGCCATATCCCTGGCGGTCACCGCCGTGCTGGGTCTCATCGAATGGTCGCGGCGGGAGCGGCCGCCCGGCGCATCCTTGAGAGCCGCCATAATTTCTACCCCCCCCCCCCGTACATTTGTTCCAATAATTGGCGCCGTCGCCGGGCTGCTCGTCTACTTCGCCTACAACGGTCTCGTCTTCGGGGGCGTCACGCCAGTGAGTGGCGCGACCAAGCAGATGTGGTCGCAAGCCCGGTGGGATAACCAAGGCGGGTACAGCTTCGTTCAGAACTTCCGAGACGTCTTGCAGATACACGTCTTCGACTACGAGCTGCTGGTTGCGCTGGAGGTTTGCGCCTATTTGCTGCTGGTCTGGTGGTTCGCCCGCCGCTCCCGGAGTCGGCAGGACCGGCTGCTGCTGGCCTTTCTGATTGGCGTGTCCGGATTGGCGGTCGGCCACCTCGCCAAGTTCGCGCAGA
Organism: uncultured Bryobacterales bacterium; assembly: GCA_958295955.1. GTDB lineage: Bacteria > Acidobacteriota > Terriglobia > Bryobacterales > UBA6623 > CATQHP01. Next base: position 2,604,897 of record OY282420.1, read on the forward strand.
CTGTTCTCACGATTCACCCTTCCTTTGGGCCTTGGCGTTGGTATTTTGTCCCGGCGTACCTGCTGATGACGCTGATCGTTCCCGTACGATGTTACGTCGCCATTTACTTCATCCGCCGTTTCATCAGACCGAGGTCGCCCCGGGCAGCCAACATTGTGAGCGCGGGCATCGTCGTTGTCGGAGCAGCCTTTCTGCTTACAAAGGCAGACTTCACGGAGCGATTCCAGCTTGTTGACCGTCTTAGCGAGTCAACCGGCCACAACTGGGATGTTGCTTCTTATATGGGCGTTCGGGTTATGGACCGTGTGCTGCCCGGAGACAGCGTGGTCGGGTCGTGGGACGCCGGCGTCATCGGGTATTTCTCGCGTTTTCCGGTGGTGAACGTGGACGGTCTGGTCAACTCTTACGATTTCTATCGCGCCCGCAATCGCTACCCTTACTGGCAGGCCCGCAAGGAAGTAACCGAGGACGCGTTCTATCAGAATTACGGAATTACCCGATTCGCGAACGTTGCTGGAGGCGATTTGAATGTAAAGCGTGGATTCGCCTTGGACAACGTCATGTTTGAGGGCGCACTATTCCCCGAGCCTAATGCCCGCGGACTACGGTTCAAACTCTGGTCCTACTCCCCAACGAGAGACGCCGCCGACTGGTTCTGGCAGCGGATGGAGCCGCACTTCGACTATCAATCGGACAATGTCGGAGTGATCGTGGACGGACGGATGGCGCAGGCGTTCGTCAGAGATTGCGCGCCGGACGAGTTGGCAGTGTGGTCATGGGTTGGCCAAGGAGATGAAACAGCCGTCAGTCCCTGGACGCAAACGCAAACGGGGTTATGCACGGCCTCCCTCGTGCTGCCCCACAAGGCGCTCCCGCCGGTCAGGGCTGAAACCATGCCGATGGGCGATTACCTGGCAAAACTGGTTGGAGACAGCCGGCCGGTCATCCGCTCCGCCTGGGATGTGTATCTCGTCGAGAACAGTTTTATCTACGTCAAGGAGCCGTGCGCCTCGGCCGACACGGAGGCGAGGTTCTTTCTGCACCTGTACCCGGCTGACGTGAACGACCTGCCCGGCCGGCGCCGGCAATACGGCTTTGACAACCTGGACTTCGATTTCGGCCGGCGCGGCATGGTGCTTGACGGGAGATGTATGGCGAGAATCCCTCTCCCGGAGTATGCTATTGCCGGCATCGACACCGGCCAGTTCGTACACGTGGACGGCGGTTCCCACAACCTCTGGGAAGTAGAGATGCGCCTTGATGACGGTGTCGCTCTGATTGTGAACGCCAAAGAGTCCAAAAAGTCCCTCGAAGCGGCGCTCCGTTCTGACTACGAGACGTTAGTATCCGGCGAACCCGTAATGCGCTCCGACTGGGATGTGTATCTCACCGAGAACAGTCTCGTTTACGTCAAGGAGCCGTGCGTCCGCGCCGACACGGAGGCGATGTTCTTTCTGCATCTGCACCCGGTTGACGGGAACGACCTGCCCGACCGGCGCAAGCAGCACGGCTTCGCCAACCTGGACTTCGATTTCGGCCGGCGCGGCATGGTGCTTGACGGGAGATGTATGGCGAGAATCCCTCTCCCGGAGTATGCTATTGCCCGCATCTCCACCGGCCAGTATGTGCCCGTGGAAGGCGGCTACCACCACCTCTGGGAAGGCAACTTCGATGTTGTCGAGCCGGCGGATGACGGGCAAGCTGCGCCGTGAACGGCGGAGTGGAAACGGCGCCGGCGATCGGCCGCGCCGCGAACTACGTTTACGGCGCGGCCAAGGCGGGGTTTGCCGCATTTCTGTCCGGACTGTGCGGCCGGCTTGTCGCGGCCGGCGTCCGCGTAGTGACGATCGAGCCGGGCTTCGTGCGCACGCGCATGACCGCCGGGATGGACCTGCCGCCGCTGCCGGCCGCGGAGCCGGATGAGGTGGCCGGCCAAGTTCGCCTCCGCGCTCTCGCGGCGGCTCGGATTGTGAGATAAGGGGAGCAGTATGACCGTGCCGAACGACGCTGCGCAAAATAACCGTCGGGCCGCCCTTGGCGCCCGTTTTGCGGGCACGATTGTGCGGGGGAGGGGGATAGTGCTGCCCTCCCGACTGCGCAGCGCGCTGTTCGGCCTGTTCCTCGGCGGCATCCTGGCCTACGGGGCCGGCTTCGCCTGGTACATGCTCGATCGCTTCGATCTGATCAACCTTATCGCCAACATACACGATGACGCCTTCTACTACTTCCAGATCGCCCGCAACCTGGTTGAGGGCAAGTTCTCGACCTTCGACGGCGGCATCACGCGCACCAACGGCTATCACCCGCTCTGGCTGCTTCTGATCACGCCGTTCTATTGGCTATTCGACAAGGAAGCCGCGCTGTTCGCCATCAAGGCCTTCGAGATCATGCTCATCGCCGGCGGCGTAGCCCTCGTCGCCGCGGCCGCCCGGGCGGCGCGTATGCCCTGGTATCTGCTGTTCGCCGCGCTGCCGATGCTCTACCGGCGCCCCTACTTGATTGAAGGCATGGAAGCGGCGGCGGCGCTGTGCATGCTGGGTCTGTTTTTCTTGGCCGTGATGCTCTACGCGCGAGACTCGCAACGGTGGCAATGGCCGCTCGCCGCGGTCGCCTTCGCCCTGCCTTGGGTGCGCCTGGAGTACATCGCCATATCGTTGGCGGCGACTGCCGCGCTGGGCCTGATGGAGTGGTCGCGGCAGGAACGAGCGCCCGGCGCGTCACTCGGAGAGCGGGCTCGTTCCGCGCTCTCCATCAAGGCGGCCGTCCCGTTTCTCGCCGCCGCCGCCGGCATCCTGGCGTATTTCGCCTACAACCAACTCGTCTTCGGCGGCATCGTGCCGGTGAGTGGCGCGACCAAGGCGGCTCGGGCGCACTTCAAGTGGGAGCAGGAAGGCGGATACAGCTTGGCGCAGAGCTTTTGGGAGGTATTGCAGATTTCCGTCTTTGACTATGAACTGCTGGTTGCGTTGGAGGTTTGCGCCTATTTGCTGCTGGTCTGGTGGTTCGCCCGCCGCTCCCGGAGTCGGCAGGACCGGCTGCCGTTGGCCTTTCTGGCGGGCGTGTTCAGTTTGGCCGCCGGCCATCTGGCCCAATTCGCACAGACTGTTCTCACGATTCACCCTTCCATGGGGCCTTGGCTTTGGTATTTTGTCCCGGCGTACCTGATGATGGCGCTGATTGTTCCCGTACGATGTTGGGTCGCCATTTACTTCATTCGCCGGTTCATCGGGTCGAAGTCGCAGCGCGCGACCAACATCCTGAGTTTGGGCATCGTCCTTACGGGCGCGGTCTTTTTGTTTATCAAGGCCGATTTCACCGAGCCGTTTCAGCGTGTTGAAGCGCTTAGCGTCTTAACCAAAACTGACGACAAGCGGATTAGAGCCGTTGCTTACAAAGAATGGACTGAAGCTGTTTATGGGGGTACGCAGCTTATGAATCGCGTGCTGCCCGAGGACAGCGTGGTCGGGTCGTGGGACGCCGGCGTCATCGGGTACTTCTCGCGCTTTCCGGTGGTGAACCTGGATGGCCTGGTCAACTCCTACGACTATTTCCACGCGAGAAACCGGGCTAGAGACGGATTCTATCGAGAATTCGGGATAACTCATTTTGCCGAACCCACGAGCTTTGAAGGTTCACTGCTAAATATCCTCAATAGATGGGAACTCCAACTATGGCCCAGCGGTCTGCCGGCAGATGAAAATACCGGCGCCGGGACTTGGCAGAGGATTGAACCCCACTTCGACCATCAGTCGGCCGGCAGCGGGCTGATCGTGGACGGCCGGCTGGCGCTGGCGTTCGTCAGGGATTGTGCGCCGAACGAGTTGACAGTGTTGTCCTGGGTTGGCTTGGGAAAGGAAACGGTCGCCAACGACTGGACGCAAACCGGACCGTGCGTGGGCGCGTTCGTGCTGCCCCACGATGCGCGCCCGCCGGTCAGGGTTGAAACCATGTCGATGGGCGATTACATGGCAAGAGGCGATTACCGGGCAAGACTGCTCGGGGACCGCCGGCCGGTCATCCGCTCCGACTGGGATGTGTATCTCATCGAGAACAGCCTCGTTTACGTCAAGGAGCCGTGCGCCTCGGCCGACACGGAGGCGATGTTCTTTCTGCACCTGCACCCGGTTGACGGGAACGACCTGCCCGGCCGGCGCAAGCAGTACGGCTTCGACAACCTGGACTTCGATTTCGACAAGCGCGGCTTGATATTCGACGGGAAGTGTATGGCGAGAATCCCTCTCCCTGAGTATGCTATTGCCCGCATCGGCGCCGGCCAGTACGTACACGTGGAAGGCGGTTTCCACAACCTCTGGGAGGCCGGCTTCGATGTTGTCGGGCCGGCGGATGACTGGCAAGCGGCGCCATGAACGGCGGAGTGGAAACGGCGCTGGTGATCGGCGCCACTTCGGATATCGGCCGCGCCATTGCGCGCAAGCTGGCGGACGCCGGTTATGCCTTGCAGCTTGCGGCGCGCGACCCGGCGCGGCTCGAGCGAGAGGCGCAGGACCTGCGGGTGCGCGCCGGCGCCGCGGCAACCTTGCGCCGCTGCGACGTGCTCGAAGACGGCGGCGTCTCGCTGCTCGACGATCTCGACCCCTTGCCCGACATAGCCGTGTGCGTCGTCGGGCTGCTCGGCGATCAGGCGGAGAGCCAACGGGACGCCGCGGCCGCCGAGCGGGTGATGCGCGCCAACTACGTAGGCCCGGCGCTGCTGCTGGGAGCGCTTGCCGAGCGGTTCGAGCGGCGCGGCGGCGGCGTGCTGGTCGGCATCAGCTCCGTGGCGGGCGAGCGGGGCCGCGCCGCGAACTACGTTTACGGCGCGGCCAAGGCGGGGTTTACCGCATTCCTGTCCGGACTGCGCGGCCGGCTTGTCGCGTCCGGCGTCCGCGTAGTGACGATCAAGCCGGGCTTCGTGCGCACGCGCATGACCGACGGGATGGACCTGCCCGCGCTGCTGACCGCGGAGCCGGATGAGGTGGCCGCCGCGGTCGTCCGCGCGGTCCGCCGCCGCCGCGACGTCGTTTACGTGCGCCGCATCTGGCGCCCGTTGATGTTCATCGTGCGCGCCGTCCCGGAGCGCGTATTCAAACGGCTGAAACTGTAGCAAGGGCAGGGCGGCGTCAGCGAATCCCGTCTGCAAGCGCCGCGCAAGCAGCGGCTATCGCAAACCCGGCAAGCCGACTGTCCGCGTACAGCTTCTTTCTCCTTTGCTCAAAGGCGCCTCTCGAAAATGAATCGGTCTTTGACGGCGGGGCGCAACCGGATTCTTCCTTGTCTGAAGATGCTAACCTGCCGGACGGGACGGTTTCGCCGAGGCGGAGGGCGCGATGGACAAGGTTTTTATTTACTGGGACAATTCCAACATTTTCATCGGCGCACGGGAAGCCGCGGCGGAGCGTGAAGGCGAAGCGGCGCGTTCGCGCGTTCGCGTTCATTTCCGCAATCTCCTGGAACTGGCGCGCGGCGGACGGTCGGTCCACCGCGCCGTCGCCGGCGGCGCCGCGCCGCCGGAATTGCGGCATGTCTGGAACCGCCTGGAAAACGAGGGAGTCGACGTCTGCTTGTTGGAGCGCGGCACGGTACACGGCCGGGAACAAGGGGCGGATCGACTCCTGCAAACCTTCATGCTCCGCGATACCGTGGACTATAACGGCGATCCGGGAATCGCGGTCATGCTTACCGGCGACGGCGCCGGTTTTGCCGACGGCGCCGGTTTTCACGCCGACCTGGGGCGCATGCGCAGCAAGGGTTGGCGCATGGAAGTGCTGTCGTGGAGGCACGGTTGCAACCGCCGGATGCGCGAGTGGGCCGAGCGGCACGGCGTTTTCATCGCCCTGGACGATTTTTACGACAGCATCACGTTCCTGGAGGAGCCTGCGCCCGGCCGCCCGATTGCCGACCAGCGGAACGCGGAACCGCCCGACATGGCGAAACGACCGCACTGAACCCGTTCGCAGCCAATCAAACAAGCGCCGGCGCCGCCTGCGTTAGAATGATGGCGTCATGCGTCTCGGGGTTCTGTTGCCGGCGGCGGCGCTTTGCGCCGCGCCTTTACTCGGCCAGGAGGATGCTGGCGCCGGTCCGGACACGATCACGGTCGAGGTCAATGTCGTCAACCTGCCCGTTACCGTCACGGACTCCGGCGGCAAATTCGTCATCGACCTCGACAAGAGCGATTTCGACGTCCGCGAGGACGGCGAATCCGTGGAGATTCGCTACTTTACCCGCAGCGTCGAAGAGGAAAAGAAACCGCCGCTGCACACCGGCTTCATCGTCGATCTCAGCAACACCGCGCGGCTCTACTACAAGACCTACCAGGAATCGATCGGCGACCTGGCTTGGCTGCTCGTTCCCGAGGGCGGAAAGAACAAGGGCTTTCTGTTCGGATACCACACGGAAGTCGATGAGTTGGTGGATTTCACGAACGATCCCATCACCCTCACCGAGAGCATGGAAAGCCTCAAGCACGGCGGCGGAAGCTCGATGCTCGACGCGATTTACCGCGCCTGCCGCGACAAGTTGGCCTCGCAACCCTATCAGGGCGCGAGCGAGCCGCGAAAAGTGATCGTGGTGATCGGCGACGGCCACGACAACGCCAGCAAGCACTCCATCGAAGAAGTCATCTACGAAGCGCAGTTGCACCAGGTTACGATCTACGCCGTGAGCACCGTCGGCTGGGGTTTCCACGACTCCTCCGAAGAGAACCTCGTGAAGCTGACGCGGGCGACCGGCGGCCGCGTCGTGCGGCCCCTGCAAAAGGTCCACAAAGATATCGCCGGCTATCTCTCCAAGCCGCAGGATGCCGGGAACTATCAGTACGAGGTCGGCACCGGAGGCTATGCGGCGGCGCAGCTCTCGGCTCTGTACCAGGCGATTCTGGCCGTGGCGGGCAACGTGCAGAGCCAGTACATCCTCGGTTACGTTCCGCGCAAGCCGTTTACCGACCGGACCTTCCGCACGATCAAGGTCAACGTCGATCTGGGCGCGGAGATTCAGCTTTTCCACAGACGCGGCTATTTCCCGCCGTCCGCGGCCGCGAATTAGCCGCCGCGCGCGGCGCGCCGCGGCGGACCGCTGCAATCCGGTTATAATTCAAGGAAGTTGGAACTCGAGATCCAAGCGCGCAGGCTTCAGGACGTAGGCTTGAACGCCTATGAATCCCGCGCCTATCTGGTCTTGATCGGCCACTCGCGCTTCAAGGCTCTCGAAGTCGCGGGGCGGGCCGAAATCCCCCGCCAGAAGATTTACGAAGTGCTCGACAGCCTGGTCGAGAAGGGATTCGTCCGCGTGGTTCAGGGCAAGGCCAAGCAGTTTTCGGCCGTAGAGCCCAGGCTGGCGCTCGACGGCTACCTTACCCGCAAGCGCGAATCGTTCCAGCGCGAGTGGAGCGACCGCCAACACTTGGCGAAAACCGTCAGCGACGACCTGGCGGCCGTATTCGAATACGGCAATCAGGGACAGGGGCCGCTCGACTATCTGCGCATCGTGGCCGACACGCGGCAAATCGTCGAAGAATATCACCGCATGCTGCGGCAAACCAAGACGGAGTATCTGGAATTCGCGCGGCCGCCGTACGGCGTCGACCCCGTCCGCGAGCCGATGGTGCAAAGCCGCGCCGACCAGGGCGCCATCTGCAAGCTGATGTTCGACTCCGAAGTCGTCAACAGCCGGGATCAATTGCAAAGGTTGGAACTGCTCCAGCAGGCGGGCGCGGACGTGCGTCTGGGCAAGAACGTGCCGATGAAGCTGGCGCTGTTCGACAGCCGCAGCGGCATGATTTCGTTGGACGATCCGGTCGTGAGCCACCCGCAGATCACCGCGCTGGTGTTCGAGCATAAAAGTCTGGCTTCGGCCATGCGCAGCTTGTTCGACGATTTCTGGAACCGCAGCGCCCCGCTGTAGGCTCCCCGACCGCGGATTCCCCGGCCGAGCGGGCCGGCCGCAAGCCGTCTGATAGATTGGGAGAGTGATCCGCAAGGCCGTTGTACCGGTGGCCGGCCTCGGCGCCCGCCTGCTGCCGGCGACCAAATCGCAACCCAAAGAAATGCTGCCGGTGGCCAAGAAGCCGGTCGTGCAGTACATAGTCGAAGAGCTCGCCCAATCCGGCGTGCGGCAGTTGTTGTTCATCACCGGCCGCGGCAAGACATCGATCGAAAACCACTTCGACCGCGACCAGGCATTGATGGATCACTTGCGGCAAACCAACAAGGGCGATCTGCTGGCGGAGCTCGATTTCGAGCAATCGGGGCTGCATTTCTGGTACACGCGCCAGAGCGTGCAGCGCGGCCTCGGAGACGCGGTTCTGCACGGCGAAGCCTTCGCCGGAAATGACCCGTTCATCGTCGCGCTCGGCGATTCGATCATCAGGACCCCGGGCGACGCCACGATCTGCGAACGCATGGCGGCGGCTTACGAAGAGCGCGGCGCCGCGGCGGTGATCGCCGTCGAGGAGGTTCCCCGCGAGCACGTCTCGCTCTACGGCATCGTCGAGCCCGCAACCGACGGCGGCGTGTTCACGGTCGGCACGCTGGTCGAAAAGCCCCGGCCCGAGGAAGCCCCCAGCCGCTTGGCGGTCGCCGGACGCTACATTTTCGCTCCCGTTATTTTCGACTTGCTGCGGCGCGTCGCGCCCGATGCGTGCGGCGAAATTCAGTTGACCGACGCCATTCGCATGGTCTGCGAGAGCGGCCGGCGCGTTGTGGGGGTCAAGCTCGAGCCCGCGGAGAAGCGCTACGACATCGGCAGTATTCCGAGTTATTTCGAAACCTTTATCGACTTCGCTCTCGCCGACCCGGACCACGGCGGACGCGTGCGCGATTACCTGACCGCACTGCTGCGCGCATGAAAGCCCTGATCCTGATCGATCTGCAGAACGATTTCATGCCGGGGGGCGCTCTCGCCGTTCCCGGAGGCGACGCAGTCGTCGCTGTGGCCAACCGCCTGGCGCGGCGCTTCGAGCATGTGATCGCGACGCAGGATTGGCATCCGGCCGATCACCTCAGCTTCGCCTCGCAGCACCCGGGCAAATCGCCCGGCGACGTCGTCGATCTCGACGGCCTGCCGCAAACGCTCTGGCCCGACCACTGCGTGCAAGAAACGGCGGGCGCCGAGTTGCGCCGCGGCCTGGACGTCGGCCGCATCGACACGGTCATTCGCAAAGGCGGCGACCGCCTGCTCGACAGCTACAGCGCGTTCTTCGACAACGCGCATCGGCGGGCGACCGGACTGCACGAGCATCTGCGCGGCGCCGCGATCGACGAAGTCTATCTGACGGGGCTCGCCACCGATTATTGCGTCAAGTTCAGCGCGTTGGACGCCGTTGGACTCGGCCTGCGCGTACGCGTGATCCGCGAGGGCTGCCGCGGCATCGGCCTGGAATCCGGCGCCCGCGCCTGGGCGGAGATGGCCGCGGCCGGGGTCGACGTCATCTCGCAAGATGCGCTATGAGCGGCAAGACCGAGACATTGGGCGAGGGCCGGTTTCTACGCCTGCAGAAACGCAACGGATGGGAGTTCGTCGAACGGGTTGCCGTGCGCGGCGTGGCGGTTCTCATCGCCGTCACCGCAGCCGACGAATTGGTGCTCGTCGAACAGTACCGCGAGCCGGTGCGGGCGAAAATGATCGAGTTGCCGGCCGGACTTGTCGGCGACGAGCCGGCATTCAGCGGCGAAAGCCTGTTGGCGGCGGCCAACCGCGAATTGGAGGAAGAGACCGGATATTGCGCGGGGCGGCTTTCGGTCGTTGCGGAAATGCCCAGCTCGGGGGGAATGACGAGCGAGATCGTCACCTTCGTCCACGCGGCGGAATTGACAAAGGTCGGTCCGGGCGGCGGAGTGGAGGGCGAAGACATTCGAGTCCGCGTCGTGCCTCTCGCCGTTGTCGATCGCCGGCTCGGCGCGCTCAGCGCCGAGGGCTATCTGATCGACCCGAAGATCTATGCCGGTCTGCGGTTGCTGACCCACGCGGTTGGCGGATAGCGGAGAACGGAGCGCGCGCAGAGGGCGGGCTGCTTCACGGAGCGGCCACGACCGCGCCGCTCCCCTGTATCCGGTAAACGATTTGCGGGCTCTTCACGCTCAGGGGATCGAAGCGGCGGCCTTGCTCTTCGGCCTCGTGCTTCGCGGCGGCGGCGGCCTGCTCCCGCGAGAGCTCGAAGCGCACGAACTTGCCCTCGGCAACCGCCTCGCGTCCCAGCGCCTCCTTGGGAAAGACGATTTCCCCGTCGGCCACCTTGATGCGCACCATGTCTCCACCGTCGCTGCGAAGCATCATCCAACAGCCCGCCATGAGGCAAACTTCCGTGATTTTCCCTTTGACTTGCACGGTCTTGCCGACATAATCGTCCGCAGCCGCGAGCAGCTTGCCGATTTCCAGAGGGCCGTTCAAAGTCAACGGCTCGCCGAGCTTCAGATCGGCGGCGCACAGGCCGGCGGAAACCAGGAGCGCGAGGGAAAATCGAAGCATAACGTCAGAATACACGAGGCGGCCTGCCTTGTCCGCGCCGGCCTCGGTCGCCCGGCATCCGCCGAGAAACGCCGCGAACGGCTTGCAGCGCGGCCGCCGGGTTCGCAAGCTACCAGGTATCGACGTTCGGGCGCTTTTTGGTTGCGCGCTTCGCGGGCGGTGGAACCGACTCCAACGCGCGGCCGATCCAGACTCGCGAATCCGCCGGGTCGATCACGTCGTCGAACGCAAACGACACGCCGCCGTTTAGCGCGCGGCCCCGTTCGTAAGCGGCGGCCACAAGCTCGTCGTAGCGCCGGCGGCGCGCGGCGGGGTCGTCGATGGCCGCCAACTCGTTGCGAAAGCCGAGCTTCATCTGGCCTTCGAGGCCCATGCCTCCGTATTCGCCGGTGGGCCAAGCCACGCTGAACATCGGTTTCTTCATGTCGCCGCCGGCCATCGCCTGCGCGCCCAGGCCGTAGGCCTTGCGCAAAACGATCGTCATCAGCGGCGTCGTGATATTCGGGCCGGTCACGAACAACCGGCTGCAGTGGCGCACGAGGCCGGTCCGTTCGATTTCCGGGCCGACCATCATGCCCGGTGTATCGCAAAGGACGACGATGGGCAGGTCGAAGGCATCGCAAAGCTGCATGAAGCGCGCCGCCTTATCCGCTCCGTCGCTGTCGATCGCGCCCGACAGGCGCTTCGGGTTGTTGGCGATGATGCCCAGCGGACGCCCCTCGATCCGCGCCAGCGCGGTAATCATGCCCGGTCCGAATTGCGCGCGCAACTCCAGGATGCTGCCCGTATCCGCAAGCGTTCGCACCAGGCTGCGAATGTCGTAAACGCGCAGCCGGTTCTCGGGAACGGCGTTGCGCAGCAACCTCTGATCGGCGCACTCCCAGCCGCCGACCGCGCCTTGAAAATACGACAGGTATTGTTGCGCCGCGGCCACCGCCTCGGCCTCGTCCTTGACCGCGATATCGACTACGCCGCTCGGAACCTGGACATCCATCGGGCCGACCTCGTCCGGGCGGAAGACGCCGAGTCCGCCGCCTTCGATGAGCGCGGGGCCGCCCATGCCGATGCTCGAATTTTCGGTGGCGATGATCGCATCGCAGCAGCCCAGCAGAGAGGCGTTGCCGGCGAAGCAATAGCGAGAGGCGATGCCCACCAGGGGAACCCATCCGCTGAGCGAGCCCATAGTGGCGAACGTGGAAATGTCGAGTGGGCGGTAAGCGTCGTCGGTGCGGCCCTGTCCTGCCCCGGTGACGCCGGTTCCGCCTTTGCGTTTGCCGCCCGTGCCCGCGCGGCCGCCGCCGCCTTCGGCGAACAGCACCACGGGGCGCCGCCACTTGCGCGCCAACTCGAGCATGCGGTCCGTCTTGAGGTGGTTGGTAACTCCCTGAGTTCCGGCCAGCACCGTATAGTCGTAGGCCATCACTACGCAGCGCGACGCTTCGCCGGAAAACTGCCCGCCGTTGATCGAGCCGATGCCGGTGACCATGCCGTCGGTCGGGAATTTCTTGACCGCCTCGCCGCGCGGCAACCCCGACCCGGGGGTCAGCGCGAGTTGGCCGTACTCTATGAAACTCCCCGCGTCGCAAAGATCGTCGATGTTTTCCCGGGCCGTGCGCTGCTGCGTCTTGCGGCGCTTGGCTACCGCGTCCGGCCTGGCTGCGTCGAGCGTGACGCGCCGGCGCTCGTGAACTTCCGCCAGATCGGGCCGCACGAAATCAAGATCGGGGGCTTCGCCGCCGCCGCCCGCCCGCGCCGCGAGCTCCTTTTCCTCGATGAACGCCAACGGGCTTCCTTCGTAAACCGTATCGCCAACCGAAACGGCGAGCTCGCGCACGGCGCCGCTGACCGGGGAACGGATCTCGTGTTCCATCTTCATGGCTTCCATCACCAGAATCCGTTCCCGCTCGCCGATCTCGCTGCCGGCGGCAACGTCCAGACTGACAATCGTTCCCTGCATCGGCGCCCGAACGGCGGCGACGCCCTCGATTGCGGGAGGCTCCGCCGCGCCCGCGGCCCGAGATGCGCCCGCGGTCTTGCCGTGAGCGAGCACGGCAAGCGGGTCGTCGCTGTCGATCCTGGCGCCGGCCGCGCGCCGGTTTTCCTCCGCTCCGTCGGCAGTGGAAAGGGCGGCCGGTTGCCAATCCCGCGAAGCCGCCGCCAACTCGTTCGCCCGATCGTCGACAAAGCGCGTATGGGCGCGGACTCCGAGCACGTCGGGGTGCGTCAGCAGCGCCCGCAGGAAAGCGATATTCGTCTGCACGCCGGCGATGCGGAATTCGCCGAGCGCCCGCGCCGTCCGCGCCGCCGCGGCCGGAAAATCGGCGGCAGGAGAATAGGCGACGACCTTCGCCAACAGCGAATCGAACGCCGGGCTCGTCCGATAGCCGGCATAGCCGAAAGTATCGGTTCGAATGCGCGGACCGGACGGAACTTCGAACGCCGTCAAAAGGCCGCTCGAAGGACGCGCCTCCCCGTTCGGCCCCATCGTCTCCATATTCACCCGCGCCTGAACCGCGAAACCGCGCGGGGCCGGGATCATCGGCTGCGCGGCGCCCAGTTCCGGCAACGACTTCCCCCGCGCGATCTCGAGTTGCAAGCGGACGAGATCGAGGCCGGTGACTTCCTCGGTCACGGTATGCTCGACCTGCAAGCGGGCGTTGGCCTCGATGAAAGCAAACCCGCCGGGATCGCGGGCATCCTCGACCAGGAATTCGAACGTGCCGAGATTGCGGTAGCGCGCGGCGCTTGCCAGCTTTACCGCCGCCGCGGCCAGGTTCGCCCGCAGCGCGCCGTCAAGCTCGGGAGCGGGCGCGATCTCGACGATCTTTTGGCGGCGCCGCTGCAGCGTGCAGTCGCGGTCGCCGAGCGCGCTCACGGTTCCTGCGCCGTCGGCGGCGATTTGCACTTCGATGTGCCTGACCCGCGGCAGGAAGCGCTCGACGAACACGCCGCCCGCGCCGAAAGCCGATTCCGCCTCCGAGCACGCGCGGGCATAGGCGTCCTCGACCGCGCCGCGGCTCGTCACGAGGCGCAGGCCCCGCCCGCCGCCGCCGCTGACGGCCTTGATCAACATCGCCGAACCCGCCGGCAGGCCTTCGAAAAATTCTTGCGCCTCTGCGAGCGAGACGGCTTGCGAAATGCCCGCCGCGACCGGAACGCCGTGTTCCTCGGCAAGAGCCCGCGCGCGCGCTTTATTCCCGAACAGCGCCAGAGCTTCCGGCGGCGGACCGACGAACAGAATGTTTTCGTCCACGCACCGCGCGGCGAACGCGGCGTTCTCGCTCAAAAACCCATATCCGGGGTGAACGGCATCGCAACCGTGCTCCTTCGCTGCCGCAACGATCCGCTCGATATCCAGGTAGGCGCGAGGCCCATTGCCGGCAAGCGCGGCGGAGCGGTCCGCTCGAAGAACGTGCAGCGAGCGGGCATCGTCTTCGGAATAGACCGCGACGGCGGGAATATCGAGCTCGGCGGCGGCCCGCGCGATCCGAATCGCGATTTCGCCGCGGTTGGCGATTAACAACTTCATCGACGATTTCCTCTATGTCCGGCGGGCGGGCAGGCGCGGCCGATCCCCGATGATCCCCGACTTGGCGAGGTCTGCGATCTCCCGGCCGGATAGGCCCAAGATACCGCCGAGTATCTCGCGGTTGTGCCGGCCTAACGTAGGCGCGGGCCGCTCGATGTCGAACGGCGCTCCGACCAGCCGATACGGCGCCGGCGGGTTCGGTTGGGCGCCGACGAAATCCCGTTCCATGATTCTCCAGTAGCCCCGCGCTTGAAGATGAGCGTCCCGGGTTAAATCCGAGGCCGGCCGGACAACGCCGGACGGAACCCCGGCTGCCTGCAAGCGGTTCATGGCCGCCCAAGCGTCACGACCGCGGGTCCAGCGGGTGACCGCCGCGTCCAGCTCTCCGCGGCGTTGGAGGCGGTCGGCAACCGAGCCGAAACCGGCAACGAGACCGCCTAGCGCCTCGCGGAAGCCGGCCCACTGCGCCTCGTTCTGCACTTGCACCGCCAACCAGCGGTCGCTGCCGGCGCAACGATAGACCCCGTGCGGGGCCGCCGCGGCGAGTCGTTCCGGGTTCACGGCCCTGCGGCCTCCGATTCCGCAATCGATTACCAACGCGCTGTCTCGCGCCAACTCGAAAAACTGCGCGGCGTCCTTGGGGCTGTCCATATCCAACACGATGCTGCGCTTGTTCGTGCTCAAGTAAGAGTGCATCGCGCTCGATTCGGGCGGCGCGGCGCCCGGAACGAAGGGAGCAAGCCCGCGCGTTGCGAATCCGCTGTCCGGCGGCTCCACCAGAACCACCTCGGCGCCGTGATCCGCGAACAGTTTTCCGCAATAGGCGGCGGCTACGCTGCCGGCAACGTCGAAAACGGAGATGCCTGCCAATGCTTGCGTTCCCCGGTTCATCGCTTGCTCGATGTCATTTCCACGGCCGGCGGCGCGCGGCGGGGATCGCCGAGATAGACATCGCCATGCTTGCGTTTCGCTCCGCGCGAATGAACGCCTCCCGGCTCAGTCCGCAGGCAGCGGCGTCACGGCTCGGTCGAGGTATTGGCGGACGGCGTCGACCACCGCCCGGTTCTCCGCCGCCACGTTGTTTTCTTCTCCCGGATCGACGGTCAGATCGAACAACTCGAGCGGTTCTTCCGGGCCTTCGCGAACGGCCTTCCAGCGGCCCCAACGGACGGCTTCCGCGTTGCCCGCAGTGCCGCCCCAATAGAGAAAGCGGTCGCCCTGTTCCTGCCGGGCGCCCGTCAGCGCCGGCAGAACGCTGATGCCGTCGATCGCTTCGGGAATCTCGAAACCCAGCAGATCGGCAACGGTAGGCAAAAAGTCGGCGAAATACCAGACGAAATCGCTGCTTGCTCCGGCGGGCGCTTTGCCCGGCCAGCGCACGATCATCGGGACGCGGATTCCGCCGTCGTGCAGCGAACGCTTATAGCCTTGCAGCGGGCCGTTCGAGTCGAAGAAAAACGGGTCGTTGCCGCCTTCTTTGTGGGGGCCGTTGTCGGAGGTGAAAAAGACCAGCGTGTTCTCGTCGATGCCGTGCCGTTTCAGCGCGTCGAACAGGCGGCCGATGTCCGCGTCCATGTATGAAATCATTGCCGCCGTGCCTTTCTGCGGGCCGGGCCAGTCTTTGCCGGCGTATATCCCGGCATCGGGGACTTCCATGCCGATCCGCTCGCGGTGAGCGCCGAGATCGGCCTGAACGTTTTGCATGCCGGGGTCTCCGCCGCCTTCGCGGGTTCCGGCTTGGTTGTTCGCGTGGGGAATAGTCAGCGCCAGATACAGAAAAAACGGTTCGGACGCATGCTTTTGCAGCCAGTCCAAGGTTTCTTCCATCAGCAGGTCGTGCGCATAATCGACCCGCTTCACGGCAACGCCGCTCATGCCGTTGTAGCGGCCGGAGGGAACGACCTCGTTGCCCAGGGGCACGCGGTCGGCCATGCGCATCAAGAACTGCGGATAGTAATTATGCGCATGCCCCTGGCTCAGATAGCCGAAGAAATGGTCGAAGCCCTGCCGCCACGGAGCGCCCGGAGAATCTTCCATGCCCAGACCCCACTTGCCGATCAGCGCCGTCGCATAACCCTGCTCTTTGAGCAGTTCCGCCACGGTCACGTTTGCATCGAGCAGGCCCGGCGAGCCGTTGCGCCGCACGCGGGTATGGCCGGTGTGCTGTCCCGTCATCAGCACGCTTCTCGACGGCGCGCAGACGGTAAAGCCCGCATACACGTCGGTAAAGCGTATGCCCTCCGCCGCCATGCGGTCGAGATGCGGCGTCTGGATTTGCGTTTGGCCGTACGCGCCGAGGTCGCCGTAACCGAGGTCGTCGGCCATGATCCAGACGATGTTGGGCTTGGATGTCCCGGGTTCGGGCGCCTCGCCGCCGCAGGCGGCAAGAACGGCGAGCCCGCAGAAAAAGCGAACGGAGCGCATTGCCGCAAACGGCGCTGAAACAGGAGCCTCGATCATCTATCCACTATCCGTTATTTTCGTTGCTTGTTGCTACAATGCCGCGGCATGAAGAACGAGCTCGACCGCCGCGATTTCCTGAAAGCCGGCGCGGCTGCATTGACGGCTGCAACCGCGCCCCAGGCTGAAGCAACCGTTACGTCCTTTCATCGGCCGGACACTCTCTATCACGGCGACGACTGGGAATCGCTCAACCCCGGCTACTGGCAAATCAAGGAAAACGCTCTGCGCCGCCGCATCCGCAACTACGGAGACCGCGCCCGCCGCACGGGCTTTCCCTACCACTACGAAACCCACGGCGACCGGCTCGGCGCTTACGCCATGCCCGTGGACTACGATCCTTCCCTGCCTCCCGGATTTCTCTGGAATCGTAACTGGAAGCTCAAAGGCAACTATAAGCTCGCAATCAGGGGCCGCATCGCCGCGCTGCCGCATCCCCCGGAGGAGGGCGACGACGCCTCCTGGAAGATGTACCGGCCGGGGTACGGGTTCGTCGGCTTGGCATTCGGCTCTTCGACGCTCTACGAATCCTACGGGCAGGCCGGCGGCGGCGGCAAGGCCGCCTGGTTCGCAGCCTGGCGGGACGACGGCCGTTTCGGAATTTACGAGCACGGCGCGCAAGCGAGCATTGCCGACAAACGAGCGGCGCGCCCGGTCGGCGGCCGGGAGTTCACGCTCACCGTATCCGTCAGCGGAGACGACCCCCTGCTGGCCGATTTGGAGGCCCGACTCGAGATCGCCGGCAGCCCGGGCGTTTACCGCGTCGAGCAGCGTTCCATCGAGCGCGCCGCCCGCGCCGAAGGGTACGTGGGCGTCGCCGGCCAGGGGCTTCTCGACTTTGAAATTACCGGCTTCACCGTCGAGCCCGGCGAGAATCGGCCGCTGTCGCCGAAAGTGAACGACTGCCACGTCTGCTACGCGCTGGGAGACACGCTCAAGCAACCGGACGGCGACTGGCGGGTGCGCTTCATCGGCTTGTTCCGCGCGGACGGGGAAAAGGCCGAGGTGCGCATCAGCGACTCGCCTTCGCCGGCCGGCGGTTGGGCGAGCGTGCCTGCCGCCGGGTCGGGCGCCATCGTCAATAACGACTTTCGCCGCAACACTGCGGTTATCGACGCCAAGCTGCCCGGGAACCCCGCGGAAACCGCCTTTTACTACACGGTCTGGAAAGACGGCCGCGACGTCACGCCCGATCCGCGCCTGGGCACGGACGCAGTCGGCCTCGGCGCCGGCCAAGTCGGGCGGGTCCCGGACGACGGCAATTACGTCGGACGCCTGCCGCGGCTGCAAGCCCCCTATAAGCTGTGCGGCCTCTCCTGCCACGCCATCCACGGCGGAGGACCCAAGCTGCCGGACGCCGGCCCCGGAGGCGGATTCTTCGTCCACGACCAGCCTACCCCCGACGCCTACAAATACCTCGACGACTATAACTTCCAGGTCATGCTCTGGGAGGACGACGTGTGGTACATGGAGTTGCTGCTCTACCCGCCCTCGCCGGACGATGCCTACAAAATCGTCACGACCACTCTCTGCGGCCCCGCCTCGCGCTGGCAGATGATGCGCCACTGGAACGTCATCAACCCCGGCGACCACGACTACGGCATGGACGACATCAAAGGCCCCGAACAGATCGCCATCCGCAACCACCCCGACCTCGGGCAGGATATCGACTACATGCGGCGCAACTTCCAGATCGTGCATCACCTCGTCACGGGCGACGAGTCTCCATCGGGAACCGCAAATCCTAAAAAATGGCGGCGCTGGAAGATGCCCGACCGCGATTTCAGCCTGCTCGTTCTCGACAGCCGTTTGTGGCGCTCCAGCCAGGACACGAATATCTGGGACGACGAAGGCTGGGGCAATAAGGAAAGCCTCTATACCCGCCGCGACGTCACCCGCAGCCTGCTCGGAGAAGAACAGTTCGCCTGGCTGAGCGACACCGTCCGCACCGACTCCTCGCCGCTGATCTGCCTCACCGGAATCAACGGCATGCATACGATCTGGACCGGCGACGGACGCAAGCCCGGCGCCAAAATCCGACTTTACGAACGCGACCGCGTCGCGGCGGACTACGCCGGATGGGTGTCCGCGGGAGTCGATCGGATACTCGAAGTCATAGGCTCGCGGGATGGGATCGTCAGTGTTTACGGCGACGTCCACGTCGGCATGATTCTGCGCAATACCGACCATCGGGTCTATGAGTGCTCGTTCGGGCCGATAGGCCGCAGCGGCGGCCGCGGCGTCAAGCAGGGCTTCGGCCCCAGGATGCAAGACTTCGACGGCCGCTCGGTGACGATCGAGGCGCTTTACCACCAGCGCTACGACACGCCCATGCTGGAGAAAAAAGACGGACCGTTCTATTGGAATTTTCTCGAGATGGAGTTCGACCCGCGGGGCGCGGAACCGCGGTTCGGGCTGCGCGTGCGCAATCTCGTCGACCCGCCGAGCGAAGAGCCGCGGGGAGGCGGGTCCGTTGCCGAATCCGCCGCCAACACCGGCCGCCCGCCGACATGCCGCATCCCGGCGGTCAAGCTTCCGCCGGATGCCGACGTGCTGATTACCGACAGCATGGGCCGCCCGATCCGCGGGGGGCGAACGCTGGCCGACGGGTCGCTTCCGATTCGAGGACTCACCGGCGTCGCCGCCGGCGAGATTGTGATTCTGACCGCCCGCAACGGCGGGAGAGTCTCTTCGCAAGCCGTGACGACGACGGCCGTCGAGGCATAAGCGCCGGACGAAGCCCTACGGGCCGACCCGGTCGATGCGTTCCGCTCCGAACAACGTCCAGCCCATCTTGGGGTCTTCGCTTTGCAGCACGACCTCGAAAACGACTTCCGGAGGATCGGTGCGTTTGTATTCGCGCATCCGCGTCCACTGGCTGAACTGCATACGGGAGCGCGACATCCAGCCCACTTTGCCGAACGCCTCGGGCACGATCAACGCGCCGTACGCCACCAGAATGTTCTCGGTGGCCGGCAGCCAATCCACGTCGCCCATTGCAACGCTCACGACGCGGTCCGGCCCGAACGATTCCGACTCCCACTTCTCCCGCACCGTCATGTTTTCTTCGTCGATCGCATACTCGACCGCGCGGGAGTATGTCTTCTCGATATCGACGGGCTTGCGGAACGGCCGCGCCTGATAATTGCCGTTGTCGTAGATCAGCAGCGTCCCGTTCGGCGTCGGGTTGGGAGAGTGCTGGTGGTAAGGCCATTTGACGGGGCCGTCCGCCCGCAGCACTTTGTCCGAGAGCTTCCCCCAGCCGGTCGGCTCGCCGAAGATCCACTTGATCTCCTTCGTCTTGCGGTCGATCTTCATCGCCGCCGCCTGATACCGGAAGTTCACCACGATGGAATCGTCGGCCTCGTCGTAGAGCAGATTGTTCGCGTGGCTCCAGTCGATCGTGTCGGGGAACCCGCGGCGGATCCAGTAGTTCGAAAACGTTTCGTACCCGATACGAAACGGGTCCATGTGGTCGAACGCGCGCCACTCCCAAACGATGTTGCCGCTCTCGCGCTCGAACTCGACGATCACGTCGCCCATGACCTTCTGCTTCTTGCGCGGCGCCCGCTCGTTGTACTCGTCGGTGTAATAGTTGTCGATCTCTTTCCATTCGCTCGACAGCACGATGATGTTGCCGTCGGGCAGCTCGTCGATCTCATGATGGAAGGTCAAGGCATCGACCGCGACGCCCTCCTCGGGAGGCCCGCCGGGACGGTTCTTTGCATACCACTGATTCACCGTATTGCCCAACCAATCGGTCTCGATCAACCGGAAATCGGCGGTGCAGAAGATGATATTGCCGTTGCGGACTTTCTCGAAGTCGCTGATCCGCGAATCGACCTTGTAGTACCACACCACCTCGCCCGCCGCATCCACGGCCATCAACATGCCGAAGTTGGCGTTGAAGTCCGTGGTCTGCCGGTCGCTGCCGACTTTTCTCCGGCGCGGGTTGAACAGCGTCACGCCCGGCTCCATCTCATCCGGTTTGCTCAGGCGAACATCGAGCGGAGGAAACTCGACGCCCACGCCCGGAAGTCCGGGAGTGGTGAAATCGAACGGGCCGGCCGTCGCGCTGCCGGCGGCATCGTCGATCCGCACCTCGATGCGATGGCTGCGCTCGGGCCGCATCCCGACGACGGCTAGACCGGCCGCCGGGTCCGCGGACTCGTCGTAGTTCAATTCCCACTCGTGAGACCCGTCGGAAACATGAATCGTTGTCGCGACCGGCCCCGACGCCTCGAAGGCAACCACCGCGGCCAACGGCACGTTTGGATTCTGATTCGCCGCAACCGTAACCTCCGAGGTGAACGACGGCCCCGAAGAGCAGCCGAGCAAGGCGCCGCAGACAACCGCCGAGACCGCAAACCGCATCGTAAACATCGCCGAATATCCTCCTTTTCCATGATGCATCACAGCGCGCCGCGGGAACCGCGGCTGCAGCGTCCGCCCGCCGACTGCTACAGTAACTTGCGTGCAGCGCCTGCGGGCCGAGCGATTGCTCGCGCCCGGCTGCCCTGTTCGAGAAGGAGAATTTCCGATGCCTGCCGGCGCTGCGCCTCCCGAGCCGCCCGCCGATGCCATTTACCGCGCTTGGCGGTCCGCCCAAGTGGACCCCGATCTCGCCTATGAAGCCACCGAGCAAATCCGTGCTCAAGCCGGCCACAACGTCATCACCGTCGTGGAATCGCGCTTCGTCGAATTCGGCGCCCGCTTCGGCGTCATGGAATCGCGCTTTGTCGAATTCGGAGCCCGCCTCGACGCTCTGGCCGACCGTATCGATACCCTCCAGAAAGTGCTTTGGCCGCTGGTCATCGCCCTATGCGTGACGCTGCTCAGCGCGGTTGGCGGCGGCCTGTTCGCGCTCTTCGGGAGTTGATCCCTGTTCCCGAGTGGTGTCCCGCCAACCGGCAGGATGAGCGTAATGTCAGGCGCGGGGGCTGAGCCGGCTGTTGCTCCAACGGTTGACGCAATAGAACGCCGCGGTTAAAGCGACGCACAATAGAGCGGCCGCGAGAGCATGCTCCTCGGCGAAGGCCAATGCGTCGCCGCCGAAGCGCAGTGTCAAGTAGGCAACGCCGAAATACCGCAGGACGCGCGCAAAAACGATCGCGGCGCAGAACGGACCGAGCGGCATTTGGAAGATGCCGGCGGCCAGCACGACCGGCTTCATCGGCAGCGGCAGCGGAATCGCCGCGGGCGGAATCAGCGCCGCGGCGCCGTATTCCTCGATCGTCTGCTGCATGCGCCGCATGCCGGCCTCGGAAACGCGTTTGCGCAGCATCGCGGCGCCGGCCTTCCGCGCCAGGAAATAGAGGACGACCGAGCCGATCAGAGACCCGGCCACGCCAAGACCCGCAGCAAGGTAAACCGTCGAAGGAGCGGCAAGCGCCTGAGCGACCAGCAGCGCGTCCACGCCCTGCGGAAACGGGATAAAGGCATTATCCGCCAGGGCCGCGAGAAAGATCCCCCAAGGGCCCAGCACCGCCGCCGCGGCGGCCAGCCGTTCACCGAACTGTCCCATGAAGATCCAATCGCAGGAGGAACTTTCTATCTTAGCCGTACAACGCTCGCCGCCGTCCGCGGCTCGAAAGCGATCTTTTGGAAAGAAACCGGAAAGAAACCGGAGTTGCGCGCGTATCTATCTGTGAAACTGTATGTCGGTGTTTCCTGCGATCGATTCTCCCCTGCCGATTGCCCGCCAAACGGCAGCCGTGGAAGCAGAGCATTGCGGCCTCCTGTTCCGCGAATACCGCCTGCGGGCTTACCGTTTCGCGCTGCAGCTCGTGGGCAATCCCGAGGATGCGATGGACATCACCCAAGAGGCGTTTCTGCGCATTCACAAGCATTGGAGCCGGCGCGACAAGTTGCGCCCGTTCGCTCCCTGGCTCTATTCGATCATCCGCAATCCGGCGGTCGATCTGTACCGCAGGCGAGGCGCGCGCAAGGAAACGAATTGGGACGAGACGCAGCCGCAAGAGTCGCCGCATCCCGACCCGGAAGCTCTGCTCGAGAAGGATGAGTTGAAAGAGCGGGTTTGGCGGGCGATCCATCGGCTTTCTCCGGAGCAAAGGGAAGTTCCGGTGTTGCGCGACATGCAGGGATTCGCTTATAAAGAAATCGCCGCGATTACCGGCAATTCGTTGACGACCGTGAACTCGCGGCTCCACGATGCCCGTGAAATCCTGCGCCGCAAGCTCGGGAGGTACCTGTGAAGCCATGAGCGAGAAACCGATCGAGAGCATGCTGTCAGCCTATCTTGACGGCGAACTGACCCAAGCCGAGCAGCAGCGAGTCCGCATCCACCTGGAAAACTCTGACGCTGCGCGAGAAAAGCTCCGGCAACTTCAGACGCTGAAAAAGGCAACTTCGGAACTGGCCTTCCTCCCGCCGTCGGACGACCGCATGGACGAGCTGGAGCAGCGGCTGTCGGTGAAGGCGCCGCGGCGGGTCGGCTGGGTTTTGTTCGTTATCGGCGCCGTTGCCGGCGTGCTCTACAGCGGTTACCTGTTCGTTACCTCGGACATGCACTGGTTGCGCAAGAGCATCGTCGGCTCTATTCACGTGGGGCTGCTTCTGTTGCCGGCCTCCGTGGCCCGCCAACGGATACTCGAGTTGCCGCACGACCGCTATCGGGGAGTCAAGAGATGATCGTCGTCACTACCGAGAGCATCGCGGGAAAATCAATCGTCCGCACGCTCGGATTCGTTCGCGGGAATACCGTTCGCGCCCGCCATTTGGGCAAAGATATCCTGGCCCTGTTCCGCAATCTTGTCGGCGGGGAGGTGTATGAATACACCAAGTTGCTTGCGGAGAGCCGCGAGCATGCTCTCGACCGCATGGTCGCCGAGGCGCAGCAACTGGGAGCCAACGCCATCGTCGGATCTCGCGTCGCGACTTCCTACGTCGCGGCCAACATGGCGGAGATTCTGATCTACGGCACTGCGGTAGTCGTTGAGGACGAGCCGCCGGGTCAACCTTTCGCTAAAAGCCGCTTGTAGGCGTCGATGTAGCGGGGAATGACGGCCTCGCTGTTGAAGCGGGCGCAGGCGGTTGCGCGGGCCGCGGCGCTCATGCGTCGAAACGTCTCCGGCGACGAAAGGATCGCGACGGCGGCAGCGGCCATCGCTTGCGGGTCTCCGGGAGCGACCAGGCGCCCGTCGTGACCGTCGGTGACGACCTCCGGGAGGCCCCCGACCCTGGAAGCCACCGGCGGAGCGCCGCAGGCCATCGCTTCCAGGGCCGCGAGGCCGAAAGACTCCATTGCGCTGGGCAAAAGCAGCAGATCCGCAACCGCCAGAAGCGGGGCGATCCGTTGCTGCTTGCCGGCGAATACCGCGCGGCCGGCCACGCCCAGCTCGCGCGCCAGCTTCTCGGCGGGAACGCGGTCCGGCCCGTCGCCGATCAGCAGCAGCCTGGCCGGCAGCTTCCCGGCGATTTCCGCGAAGGCGCGTATGCAGTCCGCTACCCGTTTCACCGGACGAAAGTTGGAGAGATGTACGAGAAGCTTCTCCTCCGGACGGGCATAACGCGCCCGCAACCGCGGATCTCCCTCCGTGCGGTACAACCCGCAATTGACGAAGTTCGGGATCACGGCGATCTCCCGCGTTACGCCGAAGACGCGCTCGGTTTCCTCCCGCAAGTGCTCGCTGATGCAAGTCACCGCCGGGCTTTTTTCGATCGCAAACCGCGTGATGGGCAGGTACGAAGAATCCGCGCCGACCAGCGTCACGTCCGTACCGTGAAGCGTGGTCAGAAACGGCAGCCGCCCTTCCATCATCTGCGCGGCGAGCAAGGCGCTGACCGCGTGCGGGATGGCGTAGTGTACGTGCAGCAGGTCGAGTCGTTCGTTCTCCGCCGTCTCGACCATGCGCGACGCCAGGGCCAGGCTATACGGCGGATACTGAAAAAGCGGGTAGTCGCTGACCTCGACCTCGTGATAGAAGACCCCGGGGTGGCTGTCGGTCAGACGGATCGGGTTCGCGTAGGTAATGAAGTGGACTTCGTGCCCCCGCGCGGCGAGCTCCATGCCGATTTCTGAGGCGACGATGCCGCTGCCGCCGTAGGTGGGGTAACACGTGATTCCGATTTTCATCGCCAACCCGAGGGGCTCGGCGGCCGGACAAGTAAAATACGAGTTCCATGCCGGACGAGCGCCCAAACATTATTTTCATCATCACAGACCAGCAACGCTTCGACACGATCAACGCCTTGGGCTATCCGCATGTCGATACGCCCAATCTCGACCGCCTGGTGCGCGAAGGCGTCACTTTCACGCATTGCTTCATTCCGGCCGCTTCCTGCGCCCCGTGCCGCGCCAGTCTGTTCAGCGGCCAATACCCTCATGCTCACGGCGTGCTGCGCAACGGCGACCGCTGGCGCTATTGCTGGGTCGAGAAGCTCAAGGAGGCCGGCTACAACACGATCAACATCGGCAAGATGCATACCTTCCCCTACAACGAGTTGTTCGGGTTCAGACAGCGCTACACGGTGGAAAACAAAGACCGGCATCTGGAAGGCCGCTATTACTTCGACGAATGGGACAAAGCGCTCCAGGCCCGCGGCCTGCGCAAGCCCGGACGCCTCGTTTACCGCGGCTTGCCGGACTACAAAGAGCGGCTCGGCGCCTTCGAGTGGCCGCTTGACGAAGACATGCACCCGGACGCTTTCGTCGGCGATCTCGCCAAATGGTGGCTGAAGAGCTATCCGCGGACGGAGCCGTTGTTCCTTGAAATCGGCTTTCCGGGGCCGCATCCTCCATACGACCCGCCGGCGCGTTTCGCGGCGCCCTATATGCAGCGCGAGCTTCCCCTGCTTGCAGTGACGCAGGATGAATTGGACAACCAACCCCGGGCGTACCGCGGCATGATCCGGCACAACTGCGAGGTCGATCACGACTCGGTCGTTCATCAGCAGCATCCTTCGCCGGAAGCTCGGCATCGCCAGCGCGCCTACTACCTGGGCAACGTGACTCTGATCGACGAAAAAATCGGAGAGATTCTCGAGACGCTTGAAGAAACGGGATATCTCGACAACACGGTCGTCATCTTCACTTCCGACCACGGCGACTGCTTGACCGACCACGGACACAGCCAGAAATGGACCATGTACGACACGGTGACGAAGATGCCGGCGATCGTTTGGGCTCCGGGCAAGATCGAGGGCGGCCGCACGGTCGAAGAATTGTGTTCGCTGATGGACCTCGGTCCGACGATTCTGGAAATGGCGGGGCTCGACCCGCTGCCGAAGATGGCGGCGCGGTCGCTCATGCCGGCGATTCGGGGCGAAGAGTTCTCGGGCCGCGATTATGTGTATTGCGAGTCGGCGCGCGACGTCAATTTCACGACAAACGACTACCAGACGATGATCCGCAGCCGCGGCTGGAAGCTGGTGTGCTTCGTCGGGGAAAACGACGGGCAACTGTTCGATTTGAAAAACGACCCCGACGAGGTAAGCAATCTCTGGGCGGACCCGGCCTGCGCGGAAAAGAAGCGGGAGTTGCTGGACGCTCTGCTCGAATGGCGCATCCGCAGCCAGTGCGACCATGCCGGTTGGGAGTTCGATTATTTGCGCTAACCGGAGCCGGCGCGGCCGCCGGCCGGTGGATAGTGGATAGCAAAACAGCACGATGCCCTCGGGCGCCACTCACCACCGGCCGCGCAGTGGCCTGCCCGCGGCAACTCCGATATACTGCTTTCGATGGCTCAACGAATCGGCGCCCTTTTTCTTGTTTTGGCCTTTGCCCTTCCGGGCGGGGAACTTCCGCGCGCAGCTCCCGAAGCGGTCGGCCTCTCGTCCGATCGGCTTGCCCGCATTACCCGGGCCATGGAAGATGACGTCGCCGCAGGACAACTCGCCGGCGCCCTCGCCGTTGTTGCCCGCAAAGGCAAGATCGCCTATTGGCAAAAAGTCGGCATGGCCGATCGGGAAGCCGGCAGAGCGCTCCGGGACGACGACATCTTCCGCATCTACTCGATGACCAAGCCGGTCGTCGGCGTCGGTCTCATGATGCTCTACGAAGAGGGCAAGTTCCGGCTCGCCGACCCGGTCAAGCGGCATCTTCCCGCAATGGCCGGCGTCGAAGTGCTCATCGACGGCCAATCCCGCAAGCCCCGCCGCGAAATGACGGTGCAAGATCTCATGCGCCACACCGCCGGACTGACCTATGGGCTTTTCGGCAACAGCCCGGTGGACAAGCTGTACACGGAATCCGGGGTGCTCTCCGGCAACCGCTCAATCGCCGAGTTCATGACCAAGCTGGGCAAGCTTCCGCTCAAGCACGAGCCGGGCGCGATCTGGGATTACAGCGTCGCCGTCGATGTCCAGGGGCGGTTGATCGAAGTCCTTTCCGGCATGGACCTCGACCAATACCTCGCAGAACGCATCTTCAAGCCGCTCGATATGAAAGACACCGCGTTCCGCGTCCCGCCGGACAAGAAGCAGCGTCTCGCACGGCTCTATCTTCGCGCGCAGGACAAGAAATCCATCCGGGCCGCGCCCGCGGGCCGCTCGGCCGGGTATTTCGATTATGAGAGCAAGTGGTTTTCCGGCGGCGGCGGGCTGACCTCGACCGCGCGCGACTATCTGCGGTTCGCGCAGATGCTGCTCAACGGCGGCAAGCTCGACGATGCGCGGCTGCTCAGCCGCAAGACGGTCGCGCTGATGACGATGAACCACCTCGAGGGGCTGCAGGTCGGTTCGCGGATTCTTCGCCCCGGCTACGGCTTCGGCCTCGACTTCGCGGTCCATGTCGATCCGACGAAAAGCGGCCTCAACGGCTCGGTCGGCGAATACAACTGGGAAGGCTTGGCGGGGACGTTGTTCTGGGTCGATCCGCAGGAAGAAATGATCGGCCTGTACATGATTCAGATGCTGCCGCCGCGCATCGGCGACCACCGCTTGAAGTTCAAACGGCTGGCCTATCAGGCCATCGCCGATTAACGGCTGCCGGCTATTGCGCGGCGTAGCGCGCGCCCAGTTGCCGGGCAACCGGGTCGTCGATTGCGGCGCCCCAGGCAGCGAGCATCCCGGCCAATTCCTCGACCTTGCCCGCATGCGCCGGATCGGCAATCAGGTTGTTTCGCTCGGCAGGGTCGGCGGACAAGTTGTAAAGCTCGTCCATGCGCGGCAGGCGCGGGCGGTTGAAGCGGCGCGCGATCAGCTTCCATTCGCCGAAGCGCACCATGCGTTCGTCGTGGGGACCGCCGTCGACGCCCGGCTGCGTGCGGTTCTGCTGAAAAACGGGCTCCTTCCAACCAACGTCGCCCGAGAGAATTTCAGCAATCCTGCTCTTGCCCTGCACGCGACGCGGAATGTCCAGACCCGCGGCTGCGAGCATTGTCGGCATCAGATCGAGCGTCGAGACGCCGCCTTCGTAAACGATGCCGGCGGGAAGCCGCGCCGGATAGCGGACGATCATGGGCACGCGGGCGCTTTCCTCGTAGCCGACGCGCTTGTTGCTGCTCAGCGGCCGCTTGCGAAACGCCTCGCCGTGATCGGATGTAAAGACGACCATCGTATTTCCGGCCAAGTCGAGCTCTTCCAGCTTTGCGAGCAAGCGGCCGATGTAGGCGTCCAGCGCCGAGCAAGCCGCGTAGTATTCCATGAATTCCAAATCCCGGCCTGCGTAAAGAGCATGGAACTCTGCGGGCGCTTCGTAGGGCGCGTGCGGCGGATAGTAAGAGATTTCCAGGAAGAACGGCTTGCCGCGGTTTTCCTCCAGGAACTCGATCGCTTGGCCGGTTTCGACCTCGGAACGATACGGCGATTCGTATTTTTCGCCCATCCAGTGCGGGAGCTGCGAATTGTAGCCGCCCCAAACGTCGAACAAACCCGGGTCGCCCTCACCGAGATGCCACTTGCCGATATATGCCGTGTAATAGCCCGCCGCGCGGAACAATTCCGGGTAGTTGGGGCGCAA
This sequence comes from uncultured Bryobacterales bacterium, assembly GCA_958295955.1. Taxonomy (GTDB): domain Bacteria; phylum Acidobacteriota; class Terriglobia; order Bryobacterales; family UBA6623; genus CATQHP01. The sequence continues at coordinate 2,633,270 of OY282420.1, forward strand.
CTCGTACTCCGGCAGCGCGAAAACCGACTCAAACCCATAGACGTTGTCGTCGAGCCGGTGCGTCGTGGGATAGACCCCGGTCAGCAACGAGGCGCGGGACGGCGTGCAAACCGCTTGCGCAACATAGGCGTTGGCAAAGCGAACGCCCTCCGCGGCGAGGCGGTCGAGATGCGGCGTGTGGATGAATGGATTGCCGTCCGCCCCAATGGCGTCGCCGCGCCACTGATCGGCAAGAATGAACAGAAAATTCGGCCGCGGCCCGGCTGCGGCGGGCGGCTGCTCCGGCCCGCCGCAGCCGCACTGCAAAAAGAGGCCCGCGGCCAAAACGAGCGGCCCCGCCGCTAACGTTCGCCGGTTCATCCACAGGAACCGTAACAAACCGCCGGGCTCCGGGTAAACCCTCGGCAGCCGTTTTTTCGCGGTCGCAATGGATTCCGATTCGGGTTCCGCAGGTGGCAATAGGGCCATGGGTTGGGCGACGGTCCTTTGAGCGCTACCGCCCCGTCGCCCGCGCCGCGATGTCCGCCTGCTTCTCGTCCCACCACTCCCGCGAGGAACGCTGCCATAGCCGCGGCCTTCCCGTTTCAGGAATCAGAGACCGTGCATCTCCTGCAGCGGGGAAGGGATGTACGCCGAGCCGTCGCCGATCATTGTTTTGTCGATGTCCGCGAGCGTGGCGCTGAGAATCGGGCCGACGGGGTCGGAATGCCTTGAGCGCGAAGTTCGCGCGGACCTTGTAAGCGGCAGTGTAGGGCGCGGCTTGCGACACGCTGATCGCCTCCCCCGGCACGATCGCGTCGGCTTGGTTCGCCGGATTGAGGATGCGGGCCGCCTGCGCTCGGTTTCCAAGGCGGCGCGCTAAGCCACGAGTCCTTCGAGCGGCGAGCTCGCGCTGGCGTAAAGCTTTTTCGTCATGCGGCCCGCCTCGTAAGCCAGACGCCCGGCCTCGACCGCAAGCTTCATCGCCGCGGCCATCTTTTCGGCGTCTTCGGCCAGCGCGACGGCCGTGTTCATCAGCACTCCGTCCGCGCCGAGCTCCATGGCCACCGCCGCGTCCGATGCCGTGCCTACGCCCGCATCGACAATCAACGGAACCGCGGTGATCTTTTCCCGCAGAATGCGCAGGTTGGCCGGGTTTTGCACGCCCAAGCCGGAACCGATCGGGGCGGCAAGCGGCATGACCGCGGCGGCGCCGGCGTCGATCAGCTTGCGCGCCATGATCAGATCGTCGTTGGTGTACGGCAACACAACGAAGCCCTCTTTCACCAGAACGCGCGTGGCTTCCAACAGTCCCTCGTTATCGGGGAACAAGGTGTCGGGGTCGCCGATGACTTCCAGCTTGACCCAGTTCGACAAACCGACTTCGCGCGCCAGACGCGCGGTGCGCACCGCTTCGTCCGCGCTGTAGCAGGCAGCCGTGTTCGGCAAGATGAACATGCGCTCGCGGTCGATGTAGTCGAGCAGCGATTCTTTCGACTTGTCGCTGAGGTTTACCCTGCGGACGGCCACGGTGACCATATCCGCGCCGCTCAATTCGTGGCAGCGCTTCATTTCCGCGAAACTGCGGTATTTTCCGGTACCTACAATCAGCCGCGAGGAAAATTCGCGGCCGGCGATGCTGAGGCTCATACCAAGATGGTAACCCCCGCCGGCCGCGGCGCTTCCGCCGCGGACCGTCAGCGCTGCGCGTTCAGGTACTCGTCGCGGGTTTTCTTCGATTCGAAATAATGCGTCGCGCCGTCGATTTCAGCGGCAACGGCAACGGCCGGGTCGATGTAGGTTCCCGTTTGCGGGTCCTTCACGAGTTTTCCGACGACTCCGGCGCCGGCGCTTTCCGCCGCCGCGGACGGGGCCGCGGTCGATTTCCTGTTGCCCCCGCCCATAGACCGCGAGACGGCGCGGGCGATGTCGCGGACAATGCTGCGGACGATCGCCAAGGCGATTACCGCGGCGATCATCATCAAGATCGTACGCAAGCCCCGGCCCTCCTCCGAGAAGGGCGCAAGCCAAAGCCCACGCCCTTCGGGTTCCGTCGATGCGCAGCGAAAACGCCGGTCAAGACTTTTTCTTTTTCTTCTTCGGGTTCTCGAATGTGGTTTCCAGGGTGCCGGAAAGGCTCTGAACCATCGCTTGAGCGCTCGCGGCATACGGTCCGGAGGGCTGCAATTCCAGGTATTTGCGATAGGCTTCGACCGTACCCGGCGCAGGAACGATGGAGCCGTCTTCCTTCATCGTCGCGGTGCCGACCAGCGCCGTGGCGAGCTGGTAGTAGGCATCGGCATGGTCGGGCTGAACCTCCGTCGCCTTGCGGAAAGCGTCGATCGCCCCTTGCGCATTCCCGCTGTTGACCATCACGGCGCCGAGGTTGAAGTAATATCTGCCGCCGTTCGCGGGATCCAATTCCGCGGCGGTCTGCAACTCGGCCTTGCCTTCCTCCGCCTGCCCCGCCTTGATCAAAGCGAGTCCGAGGTTGTTGTGATACGCCGCATCGGGCTTCAAGGCCAGCGCCTGGCGGTAGGCGTCGATCCCCGCTTCGACGGCCGCCGTGCGCTCGTCGCCCGTCTTGGTCCCGGCCAGATTCGAATAGGCATCGGCAAGGTTCGCCCAGACGACATCCTGCTCGGGGTCGATCTCCGACGCCTTTTTCAAATGCATCACCGCGACGGGGTAGTCCTTCAGCCGCCGCGCCTCCATGCCGGCATTGAAGGCCGTGTTCAACTCCTTGTTCTTGGTAAGCTGCTGCTGACGAGCTTTCAGCGCTTTCTCGTATTCCTTGCGCTGCTTTTCGCTCATGGCGGCAAGCTGCTCTTTCGAAGGCCCCGCGCCGGACGCCTGTCGGGCTTTCTGTTCCTGCTGGATCTCGGCCAGACTGAAGTCCAAGGGTTTGTCGTCGCCCATCTTGATCGGATAGCCGTTGATCCTTTGCACTTCCTTGCCGTCGATCTCGAGGTAAACGACGTATTGTCCAAGCGGCAGGCCCGCATGGAAATAGTCGCCCTTCTTCTTGGTTTTGACCTTGTAGTTGCCTCTGACGCCCTGACGCTCCAGATAGACCATTGCGTCCTTGACGGGTTGGCCGTTTTCGTCGGTGACTCTACCGCGAATCGACCCTGTCTGGGCAAATGCGGCCGCGGTCAGCACGAACGGCGCCGCGGCGGCAAACACGATTCGAAATATCTTGGCTTGCATGGAAAATCCCTCCAACTGCTTTTCCTAAGTAAGCATACAACATCTTTGGCGGCGCCGTGAAGGATTGGGTTTCGCCCGGGCATCCCGGCCAAAAAATTTCGCTGCGGCAACCCGAGCGCCCGGCGCGTTTGCGGGCGCCGCCGCCGCCAATACGGGCGTTGCGAGGCCGTTTCCGCGTTGATCCGCGCTGCGGGCCTCAAACGCAACGCGCGGAGGGTGTAAACTTTTGGGGTATCCGCTTTGCTCTTGCACGGCAACGGCTGTTCCATGCGGAATTGCAATCCGGCGGTATTGAGAGGCTTCTCCAGTGGGTAACAGGATGAAACGACTTATCCTTGCCGTTCTGGCCGGCGCCGTTGGGGCTTTCCCGGTTCCTCTGGCGGGCGCCGTCGCAGACGCGCTGCGGCTGGAGCGGGAAGGCCGCATGATGGAAGCGCGCATCGAGTTGGCCCGCTCGGTGGAGCGAGCGTCCGACGACGCGGAAGCGCGCATCGCCTGGGCCGAATTTCTCGACCGCCACGGCGGCGCCGGCGTTGTCGAAGCCTATCGGCAGGCCATCGAGAAGCTGCCGCGCAGCGAAGCGGGCAAGCGCCGGGAGATGCTCCGCCGCTTGGTTCCGGCGGCGCTGCTCGCCGGGGACGCGGACGCCGCGCGGGAAGCGCTTAACCGGTTGCGCGGCGAAGACCCGTCGATCTGGCCGGACGCGGCGCGCGCGCTGCAGGCGCCGGCATCGTTCGAGAGCACGGCCGGCAACCACGTCGTCGTTCCCGGCGTGCTGAATTCGTTTCTGCGCATGGCCGCCCTCTCGACCGATCTGCGGCTCGAAGAGTTGCTTCCGGCGCTGGCGCAAAACATCGTCACCGGCGGTTATCGGGCAACGGGCGGCCCCGCGGGCATGGAGCCCACCGAGTATTTGAAACTCATCATGCAATACCTGTCGCAGGCCCGCGAGTTGGAGCAGTTCGCCGGCGCGGACAACACGATCGACGTGCCGGCGTGCGAGTCGATGGAAACCGCGCAGTTGCTCAAAATCCTCGGTTTCCGCTTGCGCGGCGAGTGCGGCGCCGGGGCCGTTCTCGAGACCGTCAATCCCTCGCGCGCCTTCCTGTCGATCGACTCGGCGTTTCCGCTGGCCGACCTGGAAGCCGCCTATCAGCGCGACGAGGCGTTCCATCTCGATTACCGCGCCAGCGAGCTGCCGATCCTGTTCGACCGCGATTATTGGCTTGCGGGCGCCAAGAAAGCCGAAGGCGACTTTCTCGATATCTTCCTCGGCGACCCGGGACTGGCCAGGCTCTATGTCGCCATGAGCCGCCTCCACCGCCCCACCGCCGAGGCGTTGAAGGCCGTGTCGCCGGTGGACCGCCTGAAAGACTACGCCAACGTCCTCGATTTTTTCGGAGCGGCCTTCGAGGTCGAAAGCGGCCGCGCCGTAGCGCCCGGCGGCGACAGGGCCAAAGCCGCCTGGGAGAAATTGGCGGGGCAATCCACCGCCGACGGGGGCAGGTTTTTTCAGCGCCTGATCGAACTCGACGACGGCTGGCTGGCGGCCTTCTACGACGCCCTGGCGCGCACCGGCGGCCCGGCCCGCGACTACCTGACGGAACCGCAACGGATCGAGCGCTTTTACGCCGCGGTCCGCGGAAAAATCACCAGCCCCGGGCCCGCGCGGCCGATCTTCCGCGCCAACGCGGAACTGTTGCTGCTGGCCACGCGGCTCCACTTCAACAGTGACGGAAGCCCGTACATTCCCGGGGGCGTCGAGCCCTGGAAGAATCTTTTCGTCAAGCATCCGCACGGCAAGTACGACGGCAGGCTGACCCGCTCGGCGAATACCTGGAGATCAGCGGACGACGTCATCGAAGCGATGTTCGCGCTGTGCCGCAAGGCCATCGAAAACGAGCCGCTCAAGATTTTCCTGGCCGTCTCGAATATCGACCGCCGCCGGTCCGTTCCGTTGGCCCCGGCGACCGTGGAACGCCTGATTCTCGCGTTTCCCTTGCACGGCGAGCAGTTCGCGCTGTACAACGATTCGCCGAACCTGAGCGACGCAGCGATTACGGCGCACCTCGACGCCATGCCGCGGCTGGACAAAATCAACTCTTACGTGCGCCGCGCGGACGCCACGGGCGCCTTCCAGGCGCTCATCGGACTCTGGCAGGTTCTCCGCCGCAACGGCGCGATCCCCGAGGCGCAAGCCGACGAGTCCTTACGGGCAATTCTGGCGCCGTTCGCGCAAATCCGCAATCAGCAGGCCGTATTCGAAGCCGGCCGCAACGGCGTTCTTGCCCTGTTGCGCGCTGCCGGACACGAAGCGACCGAAGCGCCCCAGGAAGTTTTAATCGAGCTTTTGGCCGGCGACTTCGGGCCGGGCGAAGACGTCGTCCACCGCGAGCTCGTCGAGCGCATGAACCGTTTGTTGAATCTGCAGAGGCTGATCCCGCTCAAGACGCTGTTCGACTTGGCCGACCACCTCGAGCGCGTCTCGCGCGGCGAGGCGTTCAACGTCGCCATGGCCAACCGCTTGGCCGCCAACATCTCGGAAATTCGCCTGCCCTACGCCACGCTTTCGTCGGCCGAGTCGAACACGCTGACGCAAGGGCACTGGGTCGAGCGCCACATCCGCGATCAGCGGACGCTGAATCTGCGGCGGGCGGTTGACCGGGCGAGAGAGAATCCGGCGCAACTGCTCGAGATTCGCGGCGACTTGGCGCCGATGCTGCGCGATTCCCTGGTCGGGCTGCTCTACGCTTTTTATTCTCCTCCGGGCGCGGAAATCATCCAGGCCAACCCGCTGTTCATACGCAGCCACGATTTTCTCGGCCCCGAAGCGCGGCGCGGCTGGTCTCGAGCGCGCATCCAGGGCTTCGGTTGGCCCAACAGCGGGGGCGGACGCATCGTCGGCTCGTTGATGACGCTGCCGTACGGTCTTGCTTCCGCCGAGCAGAACTTCATGGTTCCCACCGAGCGCCAAGCGCTCATCTGGCAAGACCTCGCTCCGCAAATGCTGCTCGGCGCGACGGTTCCGCGATGGTGGAAAATCGATCCGGCGGAACTGCAGTTCGTCGGCCTCCATCTGCGGCTGGGCAAGCTGCTGCTGGCGCGGGCGGCGCTCGACCCCGCCGTGCTCGGCGAGGTCATGGGGCATCTCCGGCGGCGCGTCGAGCCGAGCCGCTTGTGGAAAATCGGGAATGCATTCCGCAACGGCGCGGTCCGCGACGGCGTAGACGTCGTCACGCCGGCGGAATTGTTCGCTCTGGCCAAGCGCGCGCGGGAGTCGAGCCGCGGCTTGGCGGCCGCCGCCGCCGGCCCGCATCTGGAGGCGATCGAGCGGCTTGCCGCCCGCGACCCGTCGAAGTTCAACTACGACCGCGCGGCGCGGCTCTTCGGCATGCCGCATCCGCGGCTGGCGCGGTCGTACAGCCTCGAACTGCTGAATCTCCCGCTCTTCCCGACGATGATGGGCTACTCCAGCCGCATCCTGGCCGAAAGCTGGGAATCGAACAACCTTTTCTGGGCGGCGCTGGCCGACGAGTTGCACATCGCGCCGGCTCAACTGAATCTGCTGATTCCCGAATGGACGCAGCGCTCGCTGGAGCGAATTTTTGCGACCCATCTCGATGACTGGCCGGCCCTCTGGAGGTCGCTGCGATTGATTGCAGACGAGGTGCGCAAACAGCAGCGGCCGCGGCTCGAACAGGAAGTACAAACGGCGCTTGCGTCCAACTGAGAGCGAACGAAGGGATACCGCACATGACCCGCGCGCAACTCCAAACCGCCAAGCTTTTTCTTGCGGCAATGCCGCTCGGCTTCATGCTGCCCCAGACGGCAGGCCAGCAAACCGACCTGACCGACGAGCCGACCGCCATCTTCGAGGTCGAAGTCGATCTGGTCATGCTGAACGTCGCGGTGACCGACCGCCGCGGGCGCTATATCACAGACCTCAAACCCGAAGATTTCCGCATCCGGGAAGACGGCATCGAGCAAACCATTGCCTCCTTCGGCGAAGGCAACGCGGCGCCGCGGCAGATCTCGCAACTGCGCACCCGCAGCAGCGCCGCGCCCGAAGCGGACGTGCGCAGCGCGGTGGACGATGCCGTCGGCGGCTCTCTCGCGGGCGCTAATGTTTTCGTGCTGTTCGATACGAGTAATTTCATGTACCGCTCGTTCGTTTACGCCGAAGACGCCATCGCGGACTTCATCCGCGGCCTCGACAGCGCGGACTCCGTGGCCTTCTACGGCTTCAGCAGGAATTTGACGCGGCACACCGTATTGACGGCCGCGCACGGCGATGCGCTCAGGGGACTCCGGCGCTCGGTCGCCGGCGACGAGACGGCTCTTTACAATTCGCTGCTGCTGACGCTGCGCGACGCGGCCAAGGTGTCCGGGCGAAAGGTCATCATCGTTTTCTCCAACGGCCCCGACAACGCCAGCACTATCGCGCCCGACGACGTCGGAGCGATCGCCGAAGACGAGGGCGTCCCGATCTACGTCATCAGCACCAAGGAACTCAACAAAGATCCGATTTCCAGCAACGCCTTTCGCCGCATCACGGAGCGCACCGGCGGCAAGGCGTACTTTGCGAAGACCTGGCAGCGCCAATCGGAGGCATTTGTCCAAATCCGCGAGGAGTTGGCCAATTCCTACACGATCACTTACTATCCGCAGCCGAATCCGAATCGAGGCTGGCGCAGCATCAGCGTGGAATTGGCGGGCGAAGAGCATCGGCGGCGCCGCGTCAGGACGCGCGCCGGCTACAGGCCGAAGTTGTAAGCGGCCTGCTCTCGGCGTTCGCCGCGCCGGCCTCGTGCAACACTTGAGAGAGGGTTGCAGCCCGGTGGCCGCAAGCATGGCCGAAGCGATTGTCAGGCGCCTGCGCGAAAACGGCTACGAAGCCTATTTCGTGGGCGGCTGCGTGCGCGACCGGCTGCTGGGCCGCAAGATCGAAGATTACGATGTGGCGACAAGCGCCGGCCCCGAGCAGGTTACGGCGCTGTTTCCCGGCGCGAAGACCGTGGGCGCCCGCTTCGGCGTCGTGCTCGTACACGGCGTCACGGGATGCGTGGAAGTGGCGACCTACCGCACCGACCATGCTTACCGCGACGGCCGCCGCCCGTCGGGCGTGACGTTTTCCGCAAGCAAGAAAGAGGATGTTCGGCGCCGCGACTTCACGATCAACGGAATGCTGCACGACCCGTTCAGCGGCGAAATCATCGATTTCGTCGGCGGGCGCGCCGATCTCGACAAGCGGTTGATCCGCGCCATCGGCTCGCCGGGGCGGCGGTTTCGGGAAGACCATCTGCGCATGCTGCGCGCGGTGCGCTTCGCCGCAAGCCTCGCCTTCGACATCGAAAGCGAAACCATGCGGGCGATCCGGTCTCACGCAGGCGAGATCGCCCGCACGGCGCCCGAGCGCGTTCGTGGCGAGTTGAGCCGCATCCTCACCGAGGGCGGCGCGCGCCGGGGCTTCGAGCTGCTCGACGCATCCGGGCTGCTGCCGCACGTTCTTCCGGAGGTCGCCGCCTTGCAGGGCGTCCGGCAGCCGCCTCAATTTCACCCCGAAGGCGACGTCTGGACGCACACCCTCGCGATGCTCGAAGGTCTTGCCGCCGGGACGCCGGCGACGCTTGCCTGGGGGACGCTGCTCCACGACGTAGGCAAGCCCGACACGTTTACCGAAACCGACCGCATTCGGTTCAACGGCCACGCTGCGCGCGGGGTCGAGATCGCCGTGCGAATTTGTAGGCGCCTGCGTTTTTCCAACGAGGAAACGAAACGGATTGCGGGGTTGATCGCCGACCACATGAAGTTCATCGAAGTGAGCCGCATGCGGCCCGCCAAGCTCAAGCGCTTCCTCTGGCAGCGGCATTTCGACGAGCGCCTCGAGCTGCATCGACTGGATTGCCTGGCAAGCCACGGCAATCTTGCCAATTACGAATTCGCCCGCGGCAAGCTCGCCGAGCTCGAGCGGGAGCAACCCGCTCCGCCGCCGCCGCCGATTACCGGCGACGATCTCAAGAAAGCAGGCTACGCGCCCGGTCCGTTATTCCGCGAGATACTGTCCGCGGTCGAGGAAGAGTACCTGGACGGCCGGCTGACGGGCAAGGAGTCGGCGATGCAGTTCGTCCGCGAACGGTTCAAGCCGTCAGGCTGAAAGCTCCAAAAGCCGATCCACCCTGCGGCCGATATCGGCAAGATATTCCCGGTCGCCGCCGCGCAACTCGACCGTCGCCTCGCCGGCGTAACCGACTTCGGCGAAAGCCTTGCGCACCTCGGGCCAGTTCACGTCGCCCTCGCCCAAGTTCACGAATCCCTTTTGCCGCGAATAATCCTTCAAGTGAACTTTGACGATTCGCGCGCCCACGGTTCGGATCCAGTGCTCGGGCACTCCGTAATGCACGATATTGCCAACGTCGAAGTACGCTCTGACGAGAGGATGGTTGAACTCGTCCACGTAGCGGGCAAAGTCGCGGGGCGTCAACAGAAACTTGTTCCAAACCTCTTCGACGGCGATGATCACGTCGTGCGCCTCGGCCTCGGGGATCAGCTTGCGAATCTGTTGCTGCGAGCGCTCCCAGGCTTGCTCGTAGGTCGTGTCCGCGCGAACGACCGCCGGAACCAGCAGCACCGTATCGGCGCCGTAAAGCTTCGCTTGGCGCATCGAAGCGCGTATGCCACGCACGCAGGCATCGACTTGAGCCGGGTCGGGGCTTGAAAGCGGGTCCCTCCAGTGCGACATGTTCATCACCGAATGGATGCGCAGCCCGGCTTTGTCGGCCGCGTCCTTGATCCGTTCCGCTTCGGCATCGTCCGCGACCGTCCGCGCCTCCATCGCATGAAAGCCGATATCGACCGCGAGCCGGAACCGTTCCAGGTAAGACAACTCCTGCGGGAGCATGTTGATCAAAATTGCGCGGTCGATCTTGCTCTCGGCAGCGCGCGCATTCGCCGCCGCGAAACCGGCCGCCGCGGCCATCCACTCTCTGCGGTTCATGTCAATAGACTACCACTCCGCCGGCAGGATTCAACCCGCGGTCGTGCGGTTCATCAGGCGCGGCCGGCTGTCGTCGTAGTCGTATTCCGCGTAGTGCATGACGCAACGGTTGTCCCACATCACAACGTCGCCCGCGCGCCAGCGGTGCCGATAGACGTTGGCGGCGACGGTTGCGCGCGCGGTGAGGTCGTCGATCAAAGGGCGGCTTTGCTCGCGGTTCATGCCGGCGAAGCGCGTGGTGAAGTACGGGTTCACATAGAGCGCGGGCCGCCCGGTTTCCGGGTGCCGGCGAATGACCGGATGCTGCGCCGGTCGCGGAATCGAGTCGATCGGACGCGCATCGCTGCCTGCCGCCTGCCTTGCCCGCTCGGCCAATTTTTCGCTCGAATGGAATGCGCTCAACCCTTCCAGCCGCGCCTTCATGCCCGCCGGCAGCCGGTCGTAGGCTGCGTACATGTTGGCAAACAGCGTATCGCCCACTCCTTCCGTCACGCGCAGAGCATAAAGGATCGACGCCTGCGGAGGCTTGGCGGCAAAGGAAATATCGGAGTGCCAGAAATCGTTCCTGGCGCCCGCCCGCCCGGGTTTGTTTTCCAGCACGAGCACCTGCGGAAACCCTTGGCGATGAACGCGGGCGCCCAAAGGGTGCGGCTGCGCAGGCCCGAACCTTTCGGTGAACGCCACTTGCTGCGCGGGCGTAATCTTCTGCTCTCGGAAAACGATCGTCAAGCGCTCCAGGAACGCTGCATGAACCCGTGCAAAGTCCGCCTCGCTGAGATGCCCAAGCGAGACGCCCGATATTTCCGCTGCCAACGCCGTATGCAGCGGCCGAACTTCAATCACAACCGAGCGCCCCCGACAATGCAATCCGACAAGTCAAGCAAGATGGCGGCGCCGGCTCGCGATGCCGCGGGCGGCGAGAACGGCCAGGGCAATGCCCGCGGCGTTGGCGGCGGCGTCCGCCACGCTCATGAAGCGCTGCGGGTGCAAGCTCTGCACGACCTCCAACGCTATGCCGAGCGCCGCCAGGCCCGCGGCGATGCGCAACTCGCATTGCGGCGCGCGGAACGCGGGGTAGCTTGTCGCCATCAGCGCGAAATAGGAGGCCACATGCTTCCATTTGTCGAGAATTCCGCTTAGCGGGTCGTGTTGCGGCGGCATCAGCGATGTCACGCAAACGGCGATCGCGCCGCCCCAGAAAACGAGCTTCCAGAATGTCTTTGCCCGCAACATCCCATCTATGACAGCACAATTTCAACGGCCGATGGGCTGCAGCTTCCGCCCGATTTTCACCGGCAGGCGGACGGCCCGCCCCGGCGCGACCGCACGGCAACGATCGGACAAGAGCAGTGGTAAGCTTTTGAGCACGGCTGCCGCCGGCGGAGTACCGACATGACCCGATTCCAGCTTGCGCTTGCGACCGCGACCGCGGCGATATTTTCGATCGAAACGCTTGCAGCCCGCGACTGCGCGGCGCTGACCGGCCTCGATCTTCCCGGCATCCGCATCGACAAGGCCGCAACTTCCCCCGGCGAGGAAGCCCGGCCCGAAAACCTGCCCGCGGGCGTGCCGTCGAGGCTTTCGAAGGCTGTCGCGCCCCATTGCCGAGCCGAAGGAGTCATCGGCGACGAGATTCGTTTCGAGCTCTTGCTTCCCGACGATTGGAACGGCAAATTCCTGATGGGCGGCGGCGGCGGTTTCGCCGGCAGCTTGGGGTCCCAGGGGCGTTTTGCAGTCAACCGCGGCTACGCAACGGCGGGGACCGACACCGGCCACCGTTCCCCCGGCATCCGCGCCGACTGGGCCCGCAACCACCTTGAACGCCAAGTCAATTACGGCTATCTCGGCGTCCACCGCACGGCCGAGGCGGCCAAGGCGGTCGTCCGTTCCTATTACGGCGCGGCCGCAAGGTATTCCTACTTCTACGGCTGCTCCAACGGAGGCCGCCAGGCGATGATGGAAGCCCAACGGTATCCGCAAGACTTCGACGGCATCGTGGCCGGAGCGCCGGCCCACGACCTTACGGGCGTCCTGGCCGCCTTTGCCTACAATATCCAGCGCATTTTCCCGGATCCGCAGGATGTCGAAAATCCCGTCATCACGCCCGCGAACCGCAAGCTGTTGCAGGCGGCCGTTCTCGAGCGGTGCGACAAGCTCGACGGCGTCGAAGACGGCGTGCTGAACGACCCGCGGGAATGCGGGTTCCGCCTGTCGAGCTTGCCGCTCTGCCCCGGCGGCAGCGCCGCGCCCCATTGCCTGACGGTTGCGCAAAGAGAAGCGATCGCCGCGGTCTATGCGGGACCGCGCAATCGCGACGGCCAAATCTACCCCGGGTTCCCGCTTGGCGGCGAAGCCGAAGGCCCCGCCTGGCAAGGTTGGATCACCGGCCCGAGCGCCAATCTGCTGAAGGCTTACGGCGAACCGAGTTCGCAGTTCGGCTTCGCCACGCAGGGGTTCAAGTATCTGCTGTTCGACGACCCGGAATGGAACTACGCAAGCTACGATTTCGAGACATTCGAGCGCGACTCCGCAAGACTCGCGTCGATCGCCGACGCGACCGATACCGACCTTTCCGGACTCAAAGCCGCGGGCGGCAAGCTGATCCTCTGGCACGGTTGGGTGGACGCCGCCCTGACCGCGTACGCGTCGATCGACTATTTCGAGGCCGTCGAAAAATCGGACCCGGACGTTCGCGACTACTTCCGCCTCTTCATGATGCCCGGCGTTTTCCACTGCGCCGGAGGCCCCGGCCCCGACCGCGTCGATTGGGTTTCCGCCATCGAAGACTGGGTGGAGCGGGGCAATCCCCCCGAGCAGCCGCCGGCATCGCGCGTAATCGACGGCAAGCTGCAAAAAACCCGGCCGCTCTGCGTCCACCCGGAACGCGCGGTTTACAAGGGCGGCGGCAACCCGAACGAAGCTGCGAATTTCGCGTGCAAGGCCCCGCCCGAGCGGTTAAAGAACGTCACCGACCTGTAACGACACGGGGCGAAAATCAGTGTGAAACAAGGCCCCGGCGGGCGTCCTGTTCGCTTTGGCGAGCGCCCTGATTCACTGCCGAGTGAAAGTCGAGATGGTCGGGGATAGGCTTACGACCCGCGGCAAACCGCGCTGCGGCGGTTCCGTTCCCAGGAATTTTTGTGAGCGCGACCGCTCCGTTTCTGCAATGTGGCGGATCGACCCCGCGCCGTTACAATAACTCGGCAGGCTCCCACTCCGGCGTCGCTCCGGCTTTGCCGGCGACCAGCGCCCCGGCGCGGTTCGCAAAATCGCCGATCCGCTCGGCGTCCCAGCGCAGCGACCATCCGTGCAAAAACGCCGCGGCGAAAGCGTCGCCCGCGCCGACGGTATCGACCACGCGAATCCGCCGCCCCGGCCGCTCCGCGTACCGGCCGTCCAGCAGCAACGCGCACCCCTGCCCGCCACGGGTCACGCACACGCCGCGCCAACCGAAGCGCTCCGTTCCCGCGCGGCAAAACCGCTCCGGGGAACCGCCGGCGAAACCCAGCGCCTCGCCCAGCTCGGCCGCCTCGGCCTCGTTCAGCTTGACCGCGTCGGCCAGCCCCAGCAACTCCTTGACCAGGTCCGGGCGATAGCAGCCGCGGCGCAGATTGACATCGTAGAAACGCCCCGCGGCGGGATTCGCATCCAGCAGCCGCCGGGTCAGCCGGCGGGCCGCCTCGGCGGTCTGTTGCAGCGTTCCGAAATAGATCCAATCCGGTTGAGCCGCCGTCAGCGCGGCGATCTCCTCGTCCGCCAAGAAAGGAAAATCGTAAGCAGCGGGCCTGCGGATCGAATAACCGGGTTGGCCCGCGCAATCGACGGCGACATCGACAACGCCGGTTTCCCGTCCGGGCGCATATTTGATCAGAGCGGTCGAAAGCCCGCGCCGCGCCGCCTGCGCCAACGCCCGCTCGCCGCGCGCGTCGCTGCCTACTGCGCTGACAAACGAAACATCGTGCCCCAGCCGCGCCGCATGCAGCGCAAAATTGAAAGGCGCCCCGCCCAGGCGCTCTTCGCCTGCAATCCGATCCCAGAGTATCTCGCCGATGCCGACGATCTTCATAGCAGCAGCGGCAGCTTGCCGGCCGCCTCCATTGGCGGGCTCAGAAATCGATGGACACTTTCAAAACCTGCTCGATCGGCCGCACGGTCAATTCCACCGTATGGCGGCCCTGCAGCGGCTCCTCGCCCGGCGTATAGACGAAGCGCACTTTGCCGGATCCGCCCGCCGCAATCCGTTCCGGCAACACAACCCGCACTCCCGGAGGCAAGCTGCCGCGCACCTTCAGATCGAGCGGGCCGGCCACCCGATTTTCAATGGAAATCGACTGCTCGCCGGGTTCGCTCCCGGACATGCGCAACTGCGTCCGGTCGGCGCGGAACATGTTCGCGAGCGAATCCAGCGTCGGACGGGCGCCCGCGGGCGGAAACGGCCCGCCGCTACTCGCAGCGCCTGTATTCGCAGCGCCTTTCATCGGACCGAAAGGCGTCTGGATCGATCCATCCGGAGACCTGCGCGGCCCAAAATGCATGAACCAGTCGCCGTTCCGCCAATGCCACTCGCTGTTTATCGGAACGTCGAGAGACTTGAGTCCCATCATGGGGACGGGCATCTTGCACGTCACGGCCACTCGGGCGAACTTGAAATCCTCGGCAAACTCCAGGCTCTTGATGTCGAACCCAAAAATACGGATCTTCGTGATGTTGTAGTAGACATCGCGCGACTCTTCCGTGACGAGCGCCTCGGCGTCCCTGAATTTACCGGCTTGAAAAAATTCATAGAACGCGCTGACTCTTGCCGCGAGCGATTCCTTCACGGCGTCGGGCGCCGAGGCGCCGTACTCGCGCCGCGCAGCCGCTTCCTCGGCGGCCGCGGCGCAGACGGCAAACAGCAGCAGCGCCAATACGCTGCGGCTCAACACGGCGCGGGGTGCGATGGTCATACCGACGATTGCCATTATAAGGCCATTATAAAGGCCGCGGCGCGGTGCATGGCGCCGTCAACGCCGCCCCTGCCGGGAACCCGAGATCACAAGTTCTTCATGCGGTCGCCGCCGAAAAGGAAATAGCCCGCCGCGAGAATCAGGGTTGCGCCGTTAACACCCATGACCCGCGCGGCGCCAAGCTTATCCGCGACGAAACCCGAGGCCAGGTTGCCGACAGGCATCGCTCCGCGAAACGCAGTGTTGTAAACGCTCATGACGCGCCCGCGCAAGTCCTCATCGACATTGAGTTGGACCAGCGAGTTGATCATCGCGAAGACGGCCAGCAGCGCCCCGCCCGAGATCAACAGCAGCGCCGCGCCGACATAAAGATTTTCCGTCAAGGCGAAAAGCGCCACCGCGGCGCCCAACAGGATTTGCATCAGCAGGGAGTGGCGGCCCTTCCCCGGAGCGTTGCCGAGCCGCGCCACGATGAGCGCTCCGAGCACCGCGCCCAAGCTGACGATCGCCATGAGCACGCTGAATCCGCGGGCGTCGAGCCGGAACGTGTCCCGCGCGAAAACCGGCAGAAGCGTCAGCAGCGGCACGCCGCAAAACGCGGTGATAACCGACAGCAGCATCAACGAGCGCATCGGCGGATTGGAGGATACCGACCGCAACCCCTCGACGAGACTGCTCAGCATGTTCGCGCGCGCCGGTTTGGGCACAAAGCGCACGCGCACGATCAGCAGGGAGAAAATCACCGCCAGGAAACTCAGGCCGTTGACAAAAAAACAGGCCGTAGGGCCGAGATATTTGAACGCGGCGCCCCCGATCGGACGTCCGATCACCCCGGCCAAATTGAACTGGATCGAAATCAACGCGATCGCGTTCGGCAGGTGCCGCCTCGGCACCAGAGAGGGAATGATCGCCTGGTAGGCAGGGCCGCCGAACGCCTGCCCCAAGCCGGCGGCGAAGGCCGCCGCCATGATGTGCCAAATCGCGATCCGCTCCGTAAAAAACAGCAGCGCCAGAGCCAGCGCCGCCGTCATTTGCAGCACCTGGGAACCGATCAGCAAATGCCGGCGGTCCATGCGGTCGGCCAGCACGCCGCCGAGAACGGAGAACAACAGAATCGGCATCCCGTTCAGGAACGCCGTCAGCCCCAGCAGCCCCGAGCTGTCGGTTTGGTCGTAGATGTACCAACTCTCGGCTACCTGCTGAACGAAAAATCCCGTGGTGGAGGTAAATGCTCCGAACCACATCCAGCGAAAATTTCTATACCGGAATGCCCGAAAAGTCTGTACGAGGAGTCCGAGTTTGGGTTGTTCGGGCAAAGGAATGCGGGGGATGAACGCAGACGGCGGGCGCCTTATTTTCCCACACTCCGCCCGGCCCTCGGGATTTTACCGACCGGCAATTTTTCGGGAGTTGCCGCGGCAAGGCATGCAGTACACTCTTGGGCATGGCCAAACGTGAAATACCCGTCGAAGAAATGAAGGCGCTTGTCGGTCGGGAGGTGGCGGTCGGCGACTGGATCGAAATCAGCCAGGAGCGCATCGACCGCTTTGCCGACGCCACCGAAGATCACCAGTGGATTCACGTCGACAGCGAACGGGCGGCCAGGGAATCCCCTTTCAAAACGACCATCGGCCACGGTTTCCTGAGCCTCTCGATGCTGTCGAAGATGTCGTACGATACGGTGCGCGTCAAGGGCAAGTTCAAGATGGGCATCAACTACGGCCTGAACCGCGTGCGCTTTCCGGCGCCCGTTCCGGCGGGATCGAAGCTGCGGGGCCGGTTCACGGTGCAAGCCTTCGACGAGCGCGACTGGGGCATCCAGACGACTTGGGGCATCACGGTCGAGCTCGAAGGCTCGCCGAAACCATGCGTGGCCGCCGAGTGGGTGACCCGCGCCTATTACTGACCGTTCGCCGTCGTCCGCTGAATTGCCATGCGTTACCGTTTTGACACGCTTCGTTTCCTGTTGGCCGGGCTCGCCGCTTTTCTCCCGCTCGCGGCGCAAGCCGAAACCGCCTGCTTGCGCATACGCTTCGGCCTGACCGACGCCGCGCCCCGCTCCTGGAACGGCTCCGTGCGGGTCTCCGGCGGCGCCGTGACGATGCTGCAAAGCTGGCGGCCGCGAAAAACCGACCGCATCGAGGGAACGGCCTGGAAGCTGGCCACTACGGAAGGAAGGAAATTCCGTTACCGCGCCTGGGAACCGGAGCCGTCCACTCCCGTCCCCGACTACGTCAACGTCGCGGGGCTGATTCTCACGGTCGAGACCGCGGCCGACGCCGAGATCGACATATCCACGGTCAACGGCGATTTCTCATTCCGTCTCAGCGAGGTTGCCCGCAAGAGAATGCTGAGCTTCCTTGACGGCGGCGCCGTTGTCGAGCGGGCCGCGCCCCCCGAGCGGATCACGAGCGGCCCGGCCCAAAACGATTTCCCCGACCTGATCTCCGACGGAGCGGGCGGATTCTGGACCGCCTGGATCGCCTATCGGTCGGCGGGCAATGCCGTCATGGCCCGCCGCGGCAAGCCCGGCTCGTGGTCCGAACCCGTTCTCCTAAGCGCTCCCCGCAGCGACGTTTACCAAACGCGCCTCGGCCGCGACGGAGACCCGAACGGCAAGTTCCCCGGCGACTTGGGGGTCTGGGTCGTCTGGTCGCAGCAAGTCGAAGGCAACTTCGATCTCTACGCCCGGCGCTTCGACGGCAACCAATGGGCCCGCGTCGAAAGGCTTACCGATGCTCCCGGACCGGACATCCACCACGTCACGGCTGCGGATTCCCTGGGGCGGCTGTGGCTGGTCTGGCAGGGTTTCCGCGGCGGGCGGTCGCACATCCTTGCCCGTCGCTTCAACGGGGTCCAATGGTCGCCGGAAGAGCGGGTTTCGATATCCGCCAACGACGACTGGAGCCCGGCCATAGCCGCCGACTCCCAAGGCGGCGTCTATGTCGGCTGGGACACCTACGACAAAGGCAATTACGACATCCTCATGCGCCGCTACGACGGCGAAGCGTGGTCCGACACGATGCCCATTGCCGACTCGCTGCGCCATGAAGCCTACGTCAGTTTGACCTGCGATGCCGAAGACCGCCTGTGGGCGGTCTGGAACGAAAGCGACATGCAATGGGGCAAAGACACCGGCCTGCTGGTGCGCCGCCCGGCAACGCAGCTTTACCAATCGCGTTGGATGCGGGCAGCGGCCTACGCCGGCGGCGAGTGGCGCCGGCCGGCCGCCGCGCTGGAGACATCGCTGCCGGCCGACCTCCGCGGCTTCAACGACCTGCCGGCGATCGCCATCGACCCGCAGGGCCGCCCGGCGGTCGTTTTCCGCCACCGCCTGCTGCGCCAACGCGAGGTACCCTTTACCGCCGCCGCGCACCGCGCCTCGTGGGAAACTTACGTCACGGCGCTCGCCGGCGAGGAATGGACCCATCCGCTGCCGATCCCCGTAACCGGCGGCCGCTCCGATCATCTCACGCGCATCGCCCGCGGCGGCCGGGGGCGGCTCTTCGCCGTCTGGGCTACCGATCACCGCAACTACGACGATTACCTCTTCCAGAAAGCGGACGTCTATTTCGCCGCCGTGCCCGGCCTCGGCGGCAGCGCGAATCCTGCGCAACTCGAACCGCCCCGCAGCCTCGAAGCCCTGAGAATCTTCACCCGCCACCCCAACGAAGCGGAAAACCTGGCCCGCATCCGCAATTACCGGATCGAATCCGAAGGCAAAACCTACCGCATCTTTCGCGGCGACACGCACCGCCACACGGAGTGGTCGGCGGACGGCAATAACGACGGCTCCATAACGGACACCTATCGTTACGCGCTCAACGCGGCCGAGCTCGACTACCTCGGCTTGAGCGAGCACCACAACAACGGCGGCCCGAATATCGAATACATCAACTGGCTATTGGGCCAAAGGGTCGATGTTTACACCGTTCCCGGCCGCTTCGTCCCGATCTACGGCTATGAACGCGGCGTCGGCTACCCCAACGGCCACCGCAACATCTTTTTCGCCACGCGGGGCAACCCCACCTTCCCCGATCGGCCGGGCGAAAGAGAAACCTCGAGCGGTCAAGTCGGCCTCTTCGACTATCTCAAGAAATACGACGGCATCTCTATCCCGCACACGTCGGCGACCAACATGGGCACCGACTGGCGCGACGACGGCGGCGACTCCGAGCCGCTGGTCGAGATCTACCAGGGGGACAGGGTCTCGGCCGAATACGAAGGGGCGCCGAAAGCCGCCTCGGCCTACGACGAAACCTCGCACGCCGGAGGCTTCCGCCCCGCAGGCTACGTCTGGAACGCTTGGGCGAAAGGCTACAAGCTCGGCGTGCAGGCAAGCTCCGACCATCTCTCGACGCACATTTCCTACGCCTGCGCCATCGCCGAAGAGTTCACCCGCGAGGGCTTGCTCGATGCGATGCGCAAACGCCATAGCTACGGCGCGACCGACAACATCGTCCTCGACTACCGCCTGCAGGCGGACGGCAAGGAATATATTCAAGGCGATATCGCTGCAGTTTCCTCGCGCAAGCCCAAGCTGGTCGTGAAGGTAATCGGAACGGCCCCCATCCGCCGGATCGACATCGTTCGCGGTCAAGAGTTCATTCATACCGTGCAGAACCAGGATTCCGAGATCGCCATCGACTTCGTCGACAACGACGCTCCGGCCGGCGATACCTACTACTACGTGCGCGTCCTGCAAGCGAACGAGCAGATCGCCTGGTCCAGCCCGATCTGGATCGCTGCGCCCTGACGGCCCGCGGCAAAAGGCGCGCGCAGGGGGGGGCGCCCGCTTTTCGCCGCGCCGTCAGTTCTTGAGGATGTCGATCGAGCCGTTCACGGTTGAAAACGAAAAGCCGGCGTCGCCGTCGCCGAGTTGGGCGTCGATGGATTTCTTGCCCCAGTGCTTGCGTTTCCGTACTTCCAGCGGAAAGTCGGTCTCGATGGCGCCGTTGAGGGTGCTTGCCCGGAATTTTCCGCTGACGCCCGGGGGCAGGGAAACCCGCAGCGAGCCGTTGACCGTCTTGAACGAATAATTTTTGCCCGCCGCCGCGTCCGCAATGCCCGCCCGCACGGCGCCGTTGACCGTTTTGGCCGCGACCGCGCCGCCCGCGCCGCGGATCTTCACGGCGCCGTTGACCGTTTCCGCGTCGATGCCGCCTTGCACGTTTTCGATCGTGACCTCGCCGTTGACCGAAGCAGCCTTGGCCGCCGCGCCGCGTGGGACGGTCAGTTCATAAGCGACGCTTGCGTTGCAGCCGCCCCAGGAGAGCCAACTGCGTTTGTCGTGCTTCGTTTCGATCCGCAGCGTGCGGGCCTTGCCGTCCGCCGGCGCTGCGTCGATGGCGATCGTCACGGTTTCGAGGCAATCGGCGTTGTCCGCGGTCTTGACCGCGCGCAGGACGACCCGGCTGCCGTCCGCCGCCTTGATGGCGATCGAACCGTTGACGTTGGCGACGGCGACGCTGCCGCCCGCGTCGAGTTCGAAAGTGCGTTCGAAGTTCTCGCCGGCCTTGGCGGCGAGCGGGGCGGCCGTCAGGCAGAGGGTTGCGGCGAGAGCAAGCGCGGTTCGTCGGGCGCGAGGCATGGGGCGGTCTCCTTTCGGGCGGGGCGGCGTGCTGCATGGAACTACGAGGGGCGAGCCCTTTTTGTTCCCGCTTCCTGCCGGCGGACGCGCAAAATCGCGGTCGGTTGGTGAAAGAATAGTGCTTTTGCCGTGCCGTCCCGCGAAAGCGAAGCCCTGATTTTGCGCAGCTATCCGTTTCGCGAAGCCGACCTCGTCGTGAGCTTCTTCGCGCGCGACCGGGGCAAGCTGCGGGGCGTCGCGCGCGGCGTCCGCCGCCCCAAGAGCCGCTTCGGCTCGTCGCTCGAACGCTTGGCGCACTCCCGGCTTTTCTACGTGCAAAAGGACACGCTGGAGCTCGTGCGCCTCGACCGCGCGGAGTTGCTGGGGCCGCCGGCGTTGCTGCGGGCGGACTACCCGACGAGCGTCGCCCTCGACTTGATCGCCGAGACGGCCGAGCGGCTCTTGCCCGAGCACGAGCCGAGCGACGCCCATTTCCGGCTGTTGAAGATTGTCGTCGAAGAGTTCCGGCGAGGCATCCTGGAACAGTCCCGAGGCGGCGGCCCGGCGGACGGCAAGATCGCCGACCGGGCGCAGCGCGCGCTGCTTTATTACCTGTTGTGGGCGGTGCGCCTCGGCGGCTGGCTGCCCGCGCTCGACCGCTGCATCGTCAGCGGCGAGCCGCTGCCGCCCGACGGCACGGTTTACTTCAGCCGCTCGCGGCCGGGACTGTTCGACAAGCGCTATAAAAACCGCGAAGCCTGCGCCATGGCCCCGGAATCCCGCCGGCTCGCCGCGCGGATGCTGCGCGCCAAGCCGGCCGAGATCGCTGCCGAGCGCCGCAACGCCGCGGATCTGCGGCGCTTCCTGGTGCAGCGCGTGGAGGCGCAATGCGAAGGCGCTCTGTACAGCGCGGCCGCTTTGGATGCGCTCGCCTGACGGCGCCGCCGCCGCCGCCGCCGCTCGGCTAAACTGAGAACCATGCAGGCCCTGCGCGTTGCCCGCCGCTTGCCGGCCGCTTGCTTGGCGGCCGCGCTCGTTCTGGCCGCGCAAACCGCCCTCGACTACGACCGGCTGCGGGATTTTCTCAAGTCGTCCATCGAGCAGGGTTTCAAAGACAAGCAGATCGCCAACTACCTGAAAACCCAGAAATTGAAGTTCGCCCTGAGCGACAAGCTGATCGAAGAGTTCGTCGGTTGGGGCATCGGTCCCAGGACGCTGCAAGCGCTCGAAGCGCTGCAGCCGTTGACCGCCGGCCTGCCCGCGCCGCGCCTCGTTGCCGAAACCGGCCGGCGGACCCAACAGCCGCCCCCGCCGTCCCTCGAAGAGCAGCGGCGCATCGTCGCCGAGGCCCGCGCCAACGCCAAGGCATATACCGCCGGCCTGCCGGATTACATGTGCCTGCAACTTACCCGGCGCTACGTCGACCCCAGCGGCCTGGAAATGGATTGGCTCAAGTACGACGAGATCAAGACGCGCGTGAGCTATGTCGAGGGCAGGGAACGCTACGAGTTGCTCAGCGTCAACGACCGCGCCTCGAGCAAGTCGTTCGACCAACTCGGAGGGGCCGTCAGCAGCGGCGAATTCGGCTCGACCCTCGCCGGCCTCTTTGCCCTCGAAACCAACGCGGCATTCACCTGGGCGCGCCACTCGCTCTTGCGGGGGCGTCCGGTTTACGTCTTCAACGTGGAAGTGCAGCGCAGCCGCTCGAGTTGGTCGCTGACCTCTCACGGCGCCGCAGAAGGACTCCCGGAGCGCACCATCCGCACCGCCTACAAGGGTCTCGTCTATATCGACAAGCAATCCGAAAGGGTGCTGCGCATCGTGATGGAAGCGCGCGGCATCCCCCGCGATTTTCCCATGCAGGAGGCCCGCTCGCGCCTCGACTACGACTTCATCGACATCAGCGGCCAAGACTTCCTGCTGCCGCTCAAGGCGCAAGTTTTCATGCGCGACGGAAAAATACTCAGCCGCAATGAAGTCGAGTTCCGGCTCTACCGCAAGTTCACCGTCGAAGCGACGATCTCGTTCGAGGAGATCGAAGACATCCAGCCGTTGCCTGCCGAAGAGCCCGAGACTCCCCGCTGATTCCCCGCTTTGGACGCGATGGCAGGCGCGCCAGGACTCGAACCTGGGACCCTCTGCTTAGAAGGCAGATGCTCTATCCGACTGAGCTACGCGCCCGTTCCTGCGCCGCGGCGCCTTGCTTAGTCTAACAAGCGTCTTGTCCGGCAAGAGGCGGGGCCGAGCGGACGGCAACCGCTTGCAGGCAATGCGCTAAGATCGCGTAAGGTCGAAACCGTCCGCAAGATACCGACATGAGCCGCTCGTGGGAACCCATACGCGACTATGACGCCGCGCCGGAAGAGCTTGCGCAAAGCGAGTTGCGGACTCTGGAAAACGTGTGGCGGGAGCAGCGCGAACGGCTTGAAAGGCGGAACGAGTTCCAGCAGTTCAACGAACGGCTGAAGCGCGAGTGGGCTATCGAAACCGGCCTGATCGAGCGGCTGTACGTCCTCGACCGCGGCATCACGCAACTGTTGATCGCGCGCGGCATCGACGCTTCCTTGATCCCGCACGGCGCGGTGAGCAATCCCGAGGCCGTAGTTTCCATGATCGGCGATCACCAGGCGGCAGTGGACGGCATCTTCGATTTCGTCAAGGGCCGCCGCGTCTTGTCCACCGGCTATATCAAGGAAATGCATGCCCTCATTACCCGTCATCAGCATACGGTGGAAGGCGAGGATCAATACGGCAGGAAAACCGGAGTTCCCTTGATTCGCGGCGACTACAAACGCCTGCCGAACAATCCCCGGCGGCCGGACGGCGAGATGCACGAGTATTGTCCGCCGGAACACGTTGCCGCGGAGATGGACCGTTTGATCGCCATGCACCGCAGTCATATGCACGCCCCGCCCGAGGTAGAAGCCGCTTGGCTGCATCATCGGTTCACGCAAATCCATCCTTTCCAGGATGGCAACGGGCGTGTTGCGCGCGCTCTGGCGACGTTGGTTCTGATCAAGAGCGGCTGGTTTCCGCTGGTCGTGCGCGATCGGGACCGCGGCGCATACTTCTCTGCCTTGGAGACCGCGGACGCCGGCAACCTTGCAGACCTGGTCCGGTATTTTGCGGATATACGGAAAGGCGAGTTCATCGCAGCGCTGAGCATCGCGCGGGACGTGCCGGAGTCCGCCCGGGCGGAAGATGCGATTCGCGCCGTGCGCGGAGATCTGCAGCGAAGAAGATCGAGCGCCAAGGGGTAAGGGCTCGGTTGCCGTTCCGCGAGTCGGGCGCCGCCGGCGCTTCGGCGGCTGCTATTCTCATTGCATACGCCGAGAGCGGCCGCTACGGGGGTGGTCATGCAGTGGATTCGAAGAAAACGTCTCATTGACTGCTCGGCCGTTTTGGCCGTGTCGTTGGCCTGCGCGGCCGCGCCTGAGTTGCGCGCCCACGAAGGCGCCGCCGCCGTTGTATCGGGCGCCGGCTTCGTCGCCGAGCAACCGGTGGCGCCGAACTCGATCGCCGCCGTGTTCGGGGGCGAGTTCGCGGCGCAAACCACGGTTGCCCCTGCCGGGGCCGAGTTGCCCTATGAACTCGACTCGGTCTCGGTCGTCATCGAGGACAGCGCCCAAGTCGAGCGCCGCGCAAGAATCTTCGCCGTTACGCCGGCGCAGCTCAACATCCTGATTCCCGACCTGCCCGCGGGCACGGCGCACGTGCGGGTGATGCGCGGCGGCGCGTCCGTGGCCGATGGGGAATTCGAGGTCCGGCTCGTCAGCCCGGGGTTGTTTTCCGCCGCGAATACCGGATCGGGACTGGCGGCTGCGGTCGCCGCGCGCGCGAATGCCGACGGAACCCAAAGCCATGAGAACGTAGCGGTTTACAATGCCGAGCGCGGGGCGTGGGAGCCGCTGCCGGTCAACCTCGCCGCCGGCCAAGTCTATTTGAGCTTGTTCGGCACGGGCCTGCGCAGCGGCTCGGAGCTTGCGGCGGCGGTCGGCGGAGTTCCGGTTGACGTGGCCTATCACGGCGCGCATGCACGCTTTCCCGGTCTCGACCAGGTCAATATCGGCCCCTTGCCGCTCGAGTTGAGCGGCAGGCCGGCCGTCGACATCGTGCTGACCGTCGACGGGATCGAAGCCAACAAGGTGCAGGTCGCGTTCTCCCTCGGCGGCGGCGAAGCGGTCACTTTCAACAACCGCATCGTCCGCCTGTTCCAGGCGCGCTGCCAGGTCTGCCATCACCCGGGCGAGGTCGCCCCGTTCTCGCTCATGGACTACGCCTCCGCCAAGCCTTGGGCGCAGGCGATCAAGCGGGAAACCGCCGCCCGCCGCATGCCGCCCTGGAAACCGGTTCCGGGGCACGGCGAGTTCATTGACGAGCGTCGCCTGGAGCAGGCCGAGATCGACCTCATCGCGCGCTGGGCGGACGCCGGCGCCCCGCAAGGAGACCCGGCCGACCTGCCCGAGCCGCTGGTTTTCAATGAGCAATGGACGCTCGGCGAACCGGATCTGATCCTGGAGACTCCCGAGTACGCGCCCGACCCGAATGCCGAAGACGATTACCGCTGCTTCAGCATTCCCGTGCCGACAACCGAGGCCAAGAGCATCGTCAAGGTCGAGGTGCGGCCCGGCAACCGCGGCATCGTCCATCATCTGATCCTGTTCGGCGACCCGACCCATCAATCGGCGGCGCTCGAAGCCCGAACGAGCGACGGAAAACCGGGATACCAGTGTTTCGGCGACGCGGGGTTCAACTTCGGGGGCGTTCCGGGCGTGGAATCGGTGATGCAGGGCGGCTGGGTGCCCGGCTACCGCCCCCAGGAGTTGCCCCCGGGCTCAGGCTACTACCTGCGTCCGAATGCGCGCATCGCGGTGCAGATCCACTACCATCCCGACGGTACGCCGCAGAGCGACCGCACCCGCGTCGGCCTGTACTTCGCCGATGAATTGACCGCCGAAAACGCGCAGGTCGTGCCGGTGTTGAATACGCGGTTCACGATCCCGCCCGGAGAGAAAAACTACGAAGTGACCGCCGAGCTCGATTTGGACGGCGCGCAGTACCAGCTGCTCGACGGCGTTCTGCGCAGCCTGGGCAAGGGCGGACTCTATCCCGCCGAGGTCATTTCCGTGTTGCCGCACATGCACCTGCTCGGGCGGGAAATCCGCATGGACAGAGTCTCCGCATCGGGCGAGGAGACGCCGATGGTCTATATCGACGATTGGGACTTCGACTGGCAGGATTGGTACTCCTACGCCGAGCCTTTTCAACTTCAGCGGGGCGATACGCTCAGGGTGCGCGCCCGGTACGACAATTCGGCGTCAAACCCGCGCAATCCCAACAATCCCCCGGTGGCGGTCGGCTGGGGCGCGGGGACCAACGACGAAATGTGCCTCGTCTTCATCCTTGCCAAGATCCCCGATATCTGCGCGTCGCCGCTCGTTGCCTGCCCAAGGTAACGGGCAAGCCGCCGGCAGCGGCGCGCGGGCCGTTGAAGAAACGCGGAGGAGTGGTTGCGGGGGAGGGATTTGAACCCTCGACCTTTGGGTTATGAGCCCAACGAGCTACCGGACTGCTCCACCCCGCAACTTCAAGATAGCACAACCGCAAAGCCGCTTGCGCGCCCGGCGGATAATAAAAATAGTGAAGGGCAAGACCGCGGGCGCGGGCATGCAAGGCGCCGCGGATTGCTAGACTAAAGGAGTTATGCCCGACTCGATAACCCGCCGCACGTTCGTTTCTTCGTCCGCCGTCGCCGCTCCCGCGCTGCTCTCCGCCCAATCTTCCGGCTCCAAGGTCAATGTCGGTTGGGTCGGACTCGGCAACCGCGGCGGCAAGCACATCCGCACCCTGATGAAGGTCTCCAAGGACGACGCCCGGGTCAAGGCCATCTGCGATACTTTCAGCCCGCGTCTGGCGAAAACGAAGGACGACGTCATTACCGATCAAGGCTCCGCGCCGGATACCTACGACGACTACTACAAGATGCTCGAAGACAAGTCCATCGACGCCGTCTTCATCATGACTCCCGAGCATCTGCACCACGAAATGGCGCTGGCGGCGCTCGACGCGGGCAAGCACGTTTATTGCGAAAAGCCCTTGGCGCACACCATCGAAGAGGGCGTCGATATCGTCAACGCCGTCAAGAAGACCGGCAAGAAGTTCCAGGTCGGCACGCAGCGCCGCAGCTCCCGCGTCTATGCCAAGGCGCGCGAAATCTACGAGTCCGGCGTGCTGGGCAACGTTGTTTACGCCAAAGCCTTCTGGTACCGCAACAGCCCGCTGACCAACCCGGCCTGGCGCTATGCGATTCCCGACGACGCGGCGCCGGCGAACACCGATTACAAGCGTTTCCTGGGGCCCGCCCGCAACACGTCGTTCAACAAGCAGCGCTACTTCCAATGGCGCCTCTACTGGGATTATTCCGGCGGCATCTCCACCGACCTGCTCGTCCACCAGACCGATGCGCTGCACATGATTACCGGCCGGCATTATTGCGAGTCCGTCGTCTGCAACGGCGGCATCCATCACTGGATTCAGGACGACCGCGAAGTTCCCGACACCGTCACGGCCGCATACGAATACGACGACCATTTCCATATTTCCTATTCGGCCGCCTTCAGCACTTCGCACTACGGCTACGGCGAGCAGCTTTGCGGCAGCGAAGGCACGATGGAAATCATGGGCATGCGCTATCTCAACGTGTA
Organism: uncultured Bryobacterales bacterium; assembly: GCA_958295955.1. GTDB lineage: Bacteria > Acidobacteriota > Terriglobia > Bryobacterales > UBA6623 > CATQHP01. Next base: position 2,660,672 of record OY282420.1, read on the forward strand.
TCCCGAAAAGGCCCGCGGCCTGCCCGAAAAGGTCTCCTCGCGGCCGGAAATGCACTTCGACGCGCGCAAGGACTTCAACGAAACCAACTCGACCAACGACCACATCAAGAACTTCATCGACGCCGTCGCGCACGGCGCGAAGCTGAACTGCCCCGTGGAATTAGGCCACGAAGCGGCGATTACCGGCCACCTGGCCACCATGGCGCTGCGCAAGGAAAAGAAGGTTTTCTGGAACCAGCGCGAGGGGACGCACCACTTCGGCTGACACTTCGGCTGACGGGGCGCGTCACAGCGGGTAATCACTGTGGGTAATCGCCCGGGATGCGCCATTCAAAGCGAAGGAACACGAAGGAACGCGAAGGAAAGGGGCGTCACTGCGGGTAATCGCCCGGGATGCGCCATTCCGGGGGCGCCCGGAACAAGGAGCCTTCCCGCCCCTGGTTGTAGGGCGGCACCGCATCCGCCGGCTGCAGCGCCCGGAATTCCTTGATTTTCGCGTACATCTCGGCCGTTTTCTGCGGATGCTCGGCGGCAACGTCGCGTTCCTCGGCCATGTCTTCGTCGATGCGGAACAGCATCCGCCGCCGCCGCGCATCGTCCGCCGCTTCGTCGGTGACGGCCGGCCCCAGCACGATGAGCTTCCAGGCGTTCGTCATGTAAGAGATTTGCTCCGTCTCGGGTCCGGCCTGGCCGATGTAGTTGAAAAGCTCGCGGTCGAGGCTCTGCCGTTCGCCGGTCAGCACATCGAGGATGTCCAGCCCGTCGAGCGGTTTTCCGCCGCTGTCGGCCACGCCCGCGAGGCGCATCACGGTGGGCAGCACGTCGATGTTGGCCAAGGGCGCGTCGATCACGCTCCCGGCGGCGATCTTGCCCGGCCAGCGCGCCGCGGCCGCCACGCGGATGCCGCCCTCGAAAACCGAAGCCTTGGCCCCGCGCAACGGAGCGTTTTCCCCGACTCCGCCCACGCCGCCGTTGTCGGAGGAAAACAGCACGAAGGTGGAAGCGGCGATTCCCGCTTCGTCGAGCGCGTCCAGAATACGCCCGACGCCCCGGTCGAGCGCATGCGTCATCGCCCCCAGGATGCGGCGGTTGGCCAACCGCCGCTCGGCTCCCGCAGGCGCATTGACTTGAGCCGCGCCCGTCCAATTGCCTTCCGCCGCGGCGAGGTCGGCGTACAACGGCAGATCTTCCTCTTGCGCCTGGAACGGGCTGTGTACGGCATTGAAGGGGACATAGCACAGGAACGGCGCATCGCCCGCCGCCTGCTTTTCGATGAAGCGCGCCGCCGCCGCGGCGATCAGGTCGGTCGAGTAGCCTTCGTCGTAATTCGACTCGTACCCGGCATGCCAATCCAACTCGCCTTCGCGCTCGTGGGTAAAGTAGTCGATCGCCCCGTTGTAGTGGCCGTAAAATTCGGTAAACCCGCGCCGCAGCGGATGGTATTGCAGCCCGCCGTGCCCCAGGTGCCACTTGCCGAAGACGCCCCGGCGCTCGTATCCGGCGGTCGCCAGCACGTCCGCCATCGTCGTTTCGGAAGTATCCATTCCGCCGTCGCGCCACGGAGGATAAACCGCGCGCATGGCGCCGAAGCGGATCGGATAGCGGCCGGTCATCAGCCCCGCCCGCGTCGGCGAGCAGACCGGCGCGACGTAATAGCGGTTGAGTTGCGCTCCCTCGGCCGCGATGCGGTCGATGTTGGGCGTGGGAATGTTGCCGCCGTGAAAGCCGACGTCCGTCCAGCCCAGGTCGTCGGCGAGCAGGATCACGATGTTGGGCTTGGCGGCTTGCGGTTGCGGGTCGCCGCCGGAGCAGGCAGCCGCGAGGAGCAACGAAAAGAGCGATGCATAACGCATGGCCATGATCATAACGCCGCCGAGCGGCCGGCGGTATGCTCGTGTAGGGAACGGCCCGTCATCTGCGACGCGCCGCCGGAGCGCGATGGAAAAGCATCGGTTCGTACGCTGGAGCGCGCCGGCCGTTCTGTTGGCGGCGTTCATTCTCGTCCCGTTCGCGCTTTACGAGCATCAGGCGGAGCAGGCGGTCGCAGGCTATATCGCTGCGCAACGGGGGGCGCAACGGTCGCCGGCGGCGGCGCTCGTTCTTGCCGCGCTGCTGTGCGCCGACGTTTTGCTGCCGATTCCGTCGAGCCTGGTCGCGGCCGCCTCGGGCTTTCTGCTGGGTTGGCCGCGCGGCGCTCTGGTCAACTGGCTGGGCTTGAACGCCGGCGCCGTTCTTGGTTACTCGATCGGTTCGACCGCCGGCCGCGCGGCGCTGCGGCGCTTCGTCGGAGAGCGCGGACTTGCGCGCGCCGCCGGCGCGCATCGGCGCTGGGGAGACTGGTCGCTGATCGTCTCCCGCGCCGTGCCCGTCTTGGCGGAGGCCGCGGTCGTTTTCGCGGGCGCGGCGCGCATGCCGCGGGCGCGGTTCGCCCTGTTGGTCGGCCTGTCCAATGCCGCGGTCGCGCTGGTCTATGCGTCCGTGGGCGCGTTGGCGCTCGAGACGCAAGCGTTTCTGCCGGCTTTCATCGGCGCCGTCGCGCTGCCGGGGCTGGCGATGCTGCTCAGCCGCGAGAAAAAGGGCGCCTGAGGCGGGCCCGCGGGCGGCTTGTCTGCGGGAAATTTTGCGGATTGAGTTTTTTTTCCGGTTTGGTTGTTGCGTTGACGGGGGGATTGTTTTATGCTGCGGGTGTTGACGTGGGCGCGGGGCGAAAAAAAATCTGAAAAAAGTTCTGCGGGCGGTTGCATTGTCTGCGGAGTTTGTTCTAAGCTGGCGTTAACATGGTTGAGCGAGCGCCTCTCGTAAGGGCGTAGTATCTTTCTTGTGGTTTGTTTTTGGAAAGAAAAAAGGAGAAACAATCAAATGATGGGTTCGAGAAAGTTCTTTGTGCTGTCGATGGCGCTGGCTTTGGCGCTGGTCGGCAGCGGTACGGCGCTGGGGCAGCAGTTCTGCACCGTCAGCGCTCCCAATGGGGGTCTCCAGGTGCGCGCCTCGGGGCTCACCGAGGTGGTGGACGAGATTCACATGATTTGCCTCGCCGGGCAGGTGGCCATTAAAAGCAACTATAAGGTCATCGTCGATATGGGCGCCGCGAAGATCACCAACAGGATCGACTCCAGCAAGGAAACCGATAGCGGCGACGTCACATTGACGATGTTCAACACTCCCGCCGCATTTGATGCTGCAGACCCTAGCACCGTCACGGCTAACTGGGTGGCGGCCACCACCGGCAAGCTGATCCGCAGCAACAGCGCGGTGCAGTTCGAGCTCAACACCTTGGCCGTTGCCGCGACCACCGGCCGGTTTGCGTTGAAGATCAAAGGCATTCGCGTCAACGCCGCGGCCGTGGGCGCGGGGAACCTCGTCACGGCGACCGTCTCGGCCGTGGGCGCTTCGATCTTCGACGACAACGCCATCGTTGCGCGTCCGGTAGCCGGGCTGGTAACCAAGGCGATCGGCGTCCCCACCGTCACGGGAAGCGGTCCCGTGCAGGGCTTGGCCTGCGCCGCCAGCAGGAATCTCACGGCTCTGAATACCGTCGCCAAGGTCGGCAATCTCAATCACGCCGACGAGGTCTTCGATATCGAGGTCAAGGAGGGTTTTGCGAGCGCCTTCGAGCGGGACAACGGGAAAGCGCAGCGCATCCAGTTGCGTTTCGATGACATTCCCGACGGAGTCAAGGTTTACCTGCGGCCCAGTCCCAGTTGCCAGGACACTAATGGCGGTAATGGCGCAGAGAGTGGCGAGAATCAGCTGGCGATAACCTTGCTGAGCGGCGTGAACGCCAACGGGGCCGGAGACGGCTCGACTGCCGTTGCCCCTGCCCAAAACTACGTACAGGTCCCCTTGTCGGGCGGTTCGGGCGCTATGGTTTACCAGATCGGAACTGCTGATGCTAGCCATACCGACGCTGCGCAGATGAATGGCGGCGCCGGTAGGGTCGAAAACTGCGATATTCCCATCGCGTTTGTCTGGACGGGCAACGTGGAGCTTGGCGCCGGCACGGTGAGCGTGGGCTTCGCGCCGCTGAGCAGCGCCGCTGCGGCGCACGTGGATGCGGTGATTCCGCGCTTTATGGAAAGCGGCAGCGCCATTGAGGCGATCACCGTCGGCGAGTGCTCGACGACGCTGTTGTTCCCGTTCGTGACCAACCAGGCGGGTTACGAAACGGGCATCGCCATCTCGAACACCTCGCAAGATACGTTCGGGACGACGGAAAGCTCCGGTTCCTGCGAGGTTTTCTTCCACGGTTCGATGATGGGCGGAGGAGCCGCGCCGAGTTCGGAGACCTCCGGTTCCATTGCCGCCGGCGAGCAGTGGGTTTTCGGGTTGTCCCAAAAAGCCGCGGGCTTCCAGGGCTACCTGATGGTGGATTGCGACTTCCAGTTCGCCCACGGCTTGGCCTTCATAACCAACGGCTTCGGCGGCGGGGTTCCGACTTTGGCGCAGAGCTACCTGGCTTTGGTGGTGCCGTTGGATCACGGTAGGCGCCCCATAGGCGTCGGCGGCCACGAGATGCTGAACAACTAGACTCGTTCTTCCGCGGCGTTTGCCGAACGCGAACGCCGCGCCATAACCAACCTCGGCGGGGAGGGCCATGCGGCCCTCCCCGTCTTTTTGCTTTCCCGATCTCCCCGCTTATCGCCCGGAGGGCGCATCGCCAGGGCCGCGCCGCTGTAGTATCCTACTGAGTTTATGCCTACCGGGTCGGAACTGTTCGTCCGCAGTCTGCAAAGCCAGGGCGTCGATACGCTCTTCACCCTCGTCGGAGACCACCTGAACGACGTCTTGCAGGTTGCGGCGCGCGAAGGGATGCGCATTGTGGACACGCGCCACGAATCCGCCGCCGTACACATGGCCGACGGCTGGAGCCGCATGACCCGCAAGCCCGGAGTCTCGCTCGTTACCGGCGCTCCCGGACACACCAACTCGATCACCGGCATCGCCACCGCCGCGGCGACGGCCGTGCCCATGCTGGCGGTCAGCGGCATGAGCGCCTCGCAGGCGCGCGATTGCAACGCCTTCCAGGATCAGGATCAACTCAAGCTCGTCCAGGGCATCACAAAGTATTCCGCCGTGCCGGCGCATGCCGGGCGGATACCCTTCCATGTCAAGCGCGCTTTCCTCGAAATGCGCAACGGGCGCCCCGGCGTGGCGCACCTGAGCATCCCCGTCGACCTGTTCAAGCAAGCGGCGGACGCGCATTACCCCGTGCCCCAAGAGCCGCTCGAGCCCCATCGCCCGGGCGCGGACGGCCGCGATATCGACCGCGTCATCGACCTGCTGCGCGCGGCGCGGCGGCCCGCGGTAATCGCCGGCGCCGGCGCCTACTGGTCCGGCGCCGGCGGCGAGTTGCAGGCGTTCATCGAAGCCGCCGGCGTCCCGCTCTTCACCATCAGCCTGGCGCGCGGGCTGGTATCCGACGACCACCCGCTCTGCTTCGGTTACGCCGACGCCACGCTCAACCGCGGCGCGGAAACCGCGCTGCGCCAAGCCGACCTGGTCATCGTCGTCGGCAAGCGCATCGACTACCGCCTGCGTCTCGGCGGCGCGCAGCTTTTCGACGACGCAGCAAAATTCGTGCAGATCGATATCTGCGGCGAGGAATTGGGGCTGAACCGCAAGCCGGCAGTCGGCCTCGCCGCCGACGCCAAGACGGCGCTGGCGGCGCTGGCCGAGGCCCTGCGGGGCGCGGCCGTTCCCGACCGTTCCGACTGGCTCGCTGAAGTCCGGCGCGGCTGCGCTGCGTATGCCGCGGAGGTCGCCGCGCTGGCGGCCGAGCCCGGCGACCCGATGCACTCGCTGCACGTCTATCGGGCGCTCAAGGACAAGATGCCGCCGGACGCCACGATCTGCTGGGACGGCGGCGATTTCGTCCATTGGGGCCGGTATTCGCTGCCCGCCCGCCGCCCGGGCTACTGGCTGCGGCTCGGCGCGCTGGCGGGGCTGGGCGTGGCCTTGCCGATGGGGCTTGCCGCCAAAATTCTGCGGCCCGATTCCCCCTCCGTGGTCATCACCGGCGACGGCTCCGTCGGTTTCTATATCGGCGAGTTCGACACCGCGGTCCGCTTCGGCCTGCCGGTCGTCGTCATCGTCGGCAACGACGGCGGCTGGGGCATCGAGCGCGAGTTGCAGCAAGGCTTCTATCCCGATGCGCCGACGGTAGCGTGCGAGTTGCGCCGCACCCGCTACGATCTGGTCATGAAGGGCTTCGGCGGCGACGGCGAGCACGTCACCTGCCCCGAGCAACTGCCCGCGGCGCTCGACCGCGCGTTCCGCAGCGAAGTCCCCTTTCTGCTGAACGTCGATATCGCCGGCGCCGGCTCGCCCTTCACGCAGTACCAATTGCGCAATCTGCGCAGGTAATCCGGCGGTGAAGAGCGAACCCCTGCGCCAAGCGCCGGCCGCGCGGGCGGCGTTCGTCTTCGCAGCCCTGGTTTGGACGGCGGCCCCGGGCGCCGCGCAAGCCCCAGCCAGGTACCGCCCGCCGCCCGAGCGCCTGCCCCGAGAGGTCCCGCCGCAGCCCGTGCGCTTCAACCACAAGCTGCACGCCGCGGCAAAGATCGCCTGCGCCGACTGCCATCCCGGCGCCGAGACCGAAGCCCGCGCCGGGCTGCCGCAGCGTGAACAATGCATGCTCTGCCACGCAGCGATCGCCGCCGACCGCGAAGAAATCCGCAAGCTCGCCGCCCTGCCCGCCGCTGAGACGATTCGCTGGCGGCGCCTCTACCGCGTCCCCGACTTCGTCTTCTTCAGCCACCGCAGCCATGCCGCGGGCGGGGCGTCCTGCGCCCAATGCCACGGCCCGGTCGCGGCGCGCGAAGTCCTCACGCAAGAGCTTTCGACCGGCATGATCGCCTGCATGAACTGCCACGCCGACCGGCAGGTCTCGAACGAATGCTTTTTATGCCACGACTTGGGGCAATAAAGTTTTTTTGCGGCCTGCGGCGGGAGCGCAGCGAATTTACCGAAAAAAAATACGCTTGCGGCGCGTCTCTATTCATGACGGGGAAAAACCGGGCGGCCGATATATACTGGGAGCAAGCGGGGGCAGCGGGAATGGACTGGTGGATTTGGATCGTTGCGGCGCTGGCGCTGCTCGGAATCGAGATCGCGGCCGGCAACACGTTTTATGTGATATTCTTCGCCTTCGGCGCTCTGCTTGTCGGCATCCTGCAAGCCGTCGGCATCGCCGGCCCGCTCTGGTTGCAGATGGTTTTGTTCGCCGTGTCGTCCGCGGCGGCGCTGGTCGTCTTCAGACGGCCGCTGTTCGACCGCATTCGCGAAGGAACCGCGCAGCGCACGGTGGACGACGTTACGCAGGAGATCGCCACGGCCGTCGAGGCCATCGAGCCGAACGCCGGAGGCAAAGCCAAGTTGCGCGGCGTCCCTTGGGACGCGCGTAATGTCGGCGACCGCTCGATCGCCGCCGGCTGCAAGTGCGCCGTCGAAAAGGTGGACGGCCTGACGTTGTGGATTCGAGCGCAGTAACGATCGCATCAAGACAAGGAAGAGAGGTCGATTGAACATGGAAGTCGGCGGTTTATTGGTTACCGGTCTGCTGGTTATTCTGGCGTTTGTCGTTTTGTCCCGGATCGTGGTCGTCGTTCCTCAGCAAAACGCCTACGTCGTCGAGCGCTTGGGGCGGTTCAGCGGGATATTGGAACCCGGGTTCCATATTTTGATGCCGTTCGTCGATGTGATCCGCTACCGCCACTCGCTGAAGGAGGCGACGATCGACATCCCGGAACAAATCTGCATCACGCGCGATAACGTGCAGGTTGCGGTCGATGGAGTGCTCTACCTCAAGGTCATGGACCCGGAACGCGCTTCCTACGGAATTGCGAACTACATCTTCGCCATCACCCAACTCGCCCAGACGACGCTGCGCAGCGAGGTCGGCAAGATCGTTCTCGACCGCACCTTCGAAGAACGCGGCGCCATCAACGCCCAGGTTATCGGCGAGCTTGACCTGGCTACCGGACCTTGGGGCGTCAAGGTGCTGCGTTACGAAATCAAGAACATCACGCCCCCGCGCGACGTGCTCGACGCGATGGAGAAACAGATGCGCGCCGAACGCGAAAAACGGGCGACGGTGCTGGAGTCCGAGGGCTTCCGCGACTCGGCGATCAATCAGGCCGAAGGCGAAAAGCAGAAGGTCATCAAGGAATCGGAGGCGTCCCGCACGCAACGCATCAACGAGGCCGAAGGCCAGGCCCAGGCCATCGAGACGGTTGCCCGGGCGACGGCTGCGGGCATCCGCGAGGTCGCCGACGCCATCGGGCAGCCGAACGGCCTGGAATCGGTGCAAATGCGCGTTGCCGAGCAATACGTCCGCGAGTTCGGCAATCTGGCCAAGACGAACAACACCATGATCCTGCCGGGCAATCTGACCGACATCGCCGGAACCATCGCCACCGCCATGAAGGTGATCGACCGCGCGCAGCCCGCGAAGAAGTAAGCCTGCGCCGCCCGCAAGACGGCCGGTCCCGGCAGCGGCCGGCCGTCTATACTTGAGGGTTATGGCGCCGATCGCAAAAGAGAAACAGCGTTCCTTGATTGACCGCCTGGTCGCGGTTTCGGGCGGAAGCTACTCCCCCGAGGAAAGGCGCAAATACTACATCAGCGGCCCTCAGTGGGCCGGCGCATACGAGGGACAGGCGCTCTTCCACGCGCCCACGCGCGAGCCGGTCGGCTTCGAGGAAGTCATCCGCAATCTCGGAGAACTCGGCGTCTCCTGCTGGGCGACGCACGACAGCGACGTTATCGGCGCGGACGACTTGCTGACCGACCGGCAGTGGGCAATCGTCGCGCGCATCGACAAGGCGCTCGACGACAACGGCGTCCGTTGCTCGATGGTGACCTGCGAAACGTTCTTTCACCCGGTCTTCGCCGCAAGCGCCGCCGCCGAGGCCCCGGAAATCCGGCGCTACGGCGTCCGCCGGCTGCAAAACACCGTCGATATCGGACACGCGCTGGGCGCGCATTACGCGGTTTACTGGCCGGGCACCTTGGGCTACATGGTGCAGGGCGCGGTCGAAGAAACGCAGATGCTGCGCTGGTTCGCCGACGGCCTGAACGCCGCCTGCAAACGCGACATCGAGGTCGCGCGGGAGAAAGGCCGCCCGACGCTCAAGCACTGTCTCGAAGCCAAGCCGTTCGAGCCGCAGGCGCAGATCATTCTGCCTTCCAGCGACGCCATGCTCGCCTTTATTTCGAGCGGGCTGCTCGACCACCCCGAGATGGTCGGCCTCAACCCCGAATACCTTCACGAGTTGATGTGGGGAGGCGCCGCGCGGGCCGTGCTCGCCCGCGCGCTGCTGTGCAAGAAGCTGTTCCATTTCGACATCAACGACGGCTACCCGCTCAAGCACGACGTCGATCTGGGCGTCGGCATCGTCAATCCGCTCGATTGGCTGAACGTCCTCGTGCTGCTGCGCTCGCACGGCTACGAGGGGCCGTTCAATCTCGACTTCAAGCCGCCCCGCACCACGTCCAATTACGGCGTTTGGAAAGTGAGCTTTCCGAGCGCGGTCGACCGTTTCATCACGCTGTGGAACATCGCCGGCGAGGTCATGGAAGACCCGGTGATGCAGGAAGCCGCCGCGGCGCTCAAGGCGGGCGGCGGCGGCGCGGAAGACGTCGATGACATCGTAGCCGCCAACAAGGAGTTGCTCACGCTCCACGAGCTCATGGGCCACCGCATGTTCCAGTTGTTGATCGGGCAGCACCGCGGCCGCGCATTCGGCTAGCGGCGGCTAGGTCAGCCACTTCAGTTCCGGACCGCGGACGTCGCGGCAATGATCCGTGACCTCGACGCGCAGGCTCGCGACTACGGCGGCGTGAGCCGGGTCGGCGAACAGGTTGTTCGTCTGCTGCGGGTCATTGCGGCGGTCGAACAAGATGCCGTCGCCGCCTTGCACAAGCGCAAACTCCCAATCCGGAGTAAACACCCCGGCGCGCTGCAGCGAACTGTGATGAATCCAGGCGCGGTCGCCGGCCGAGCCGTCGAACATGCCGCGCCCTTCTTCCCGGCCGGCTGTGCTTACGCCGGCCAGGCGGCAGACCGCGGGTAGAAAATCGACCGTTGCGACCACGTCGTCAACCACCGTGCCCGCCGCGATCTTCGCCGGATAACGCGCCAACATGGCGACATGGTGCGCCGTCTCGTAAAGCTGGTTCTTGTTGTAGAGGCCGTGCTCGCCCATGTAGTTCCCGTGGTCGGAGGTGAACAGCACGATGGTGTTGTCGAGTTGATCCGCTTCGCGCAGCGCGGCCAGGATGCGCCCGACGTTGTCGTCGATGCAGCGGATCATGCCGCAGTACCGGGCCATGCGCTGCTGAAAGACCTGCACCCGCCGCGGATCGAACGGGCCGTCCGCTTTCTCGCCGGCCGGCTTCGCCGTCCTGGCCTCCTCCGCCCAATCGGGCAAATCCTTCTCGAACAGCGTTGCCGGAGGCTCCATGTCCTCGGGACGGAACATCGTGTCGTAGGGCGGCGCAACGCTGTACGGCGTATGCGGATCGGGGATGCTCAGGTAGTAGAAGAAGGGGCTGCTGCGCGGCCGCCGGATGAATTCGATGCACTTGTCGGCGAGCCAGTCGGTGAAGAACTCGCCCTCGGCGCCGACGTCGTAGTCCACGTCCGGCATTCCGTCGGGCTCGCTCGGGGTTATCAGACGCTTGCCCTGGCGCGCCGTCGAGCGGTTCTCCGGCCGGCCCGCGGGCCGTTCGACAACGCGCTTCCAGTGGCCGGTGTTGTACATCCACTTGCAATCGTCGAAGCCCATCGAGCGCTCGACGGGCATCCACCCCGGCTTCGCCGCGCCGTCGAGATGCCATTTCCCCGCCATGCCGGTTTCGTAGCCGGCTCTGCGGAACAATTCGGCGATCGTGACGTTATCGCTGCCGAGCTCGACATAGTTGCGGTAGGCGCCGTGCCGGTGCGGGTAGCGCCCCGTCATCAAGCAGCCGCGCGACGGCGTGCATACCGCGCTGTTCACGAAAAAATTGTTGAAGACCGCTCCTTCGCGGCCGATTGAATCGAGATGCGGCGTGCCGGCGACCTTCCCGCCGTAGGCGCCCAGCGTCCAGTGCGAATGCTCGTCGGTATAGAGCAGCAAGACGTTGGGCTTTTTCGCCCGCCGCTGCTCGGTACGGCCGCAGCCGGCCGCGCCCGCCAAGGCGGACCCTGTCTGCAAGAACTCCCGTCGATTCATGAGGCGGATTGTAGCAGCCTGCGCGGGAGGCCGTTGCCCATCAGTCGCGGAGGCCGTACTCGTCGGCGATCCGTTCGGCGAGGTAGTTGCGGATCGACGCGCCGCTGCGCTCGACGTCGAAGAAGGCGGCGCGCAGCAGTTGCCTCTTGCGGTTGGCGACCCTGTCGCGCAGTTGCTGCTGCACGGCGGGATCGGAAAACTCGCGGCGGCCGGCGGTTTCGATCGAGAGCAGCCGCAGAATGCGGTACTGCCCGTCGGTCTCTACGATGTCTGAAATCTCGCCGGGCTGCAGCGCCGCCACCGCCCGGCGCAAGTTGATATGAGCCTTTTCCAGCGACGACTGAGCCAGATAGCCCATGTCGCCGCCGTTCGGGGTGGAGTCAGGGTCCTCGGAATAGTTTTGCGCCAAAATCGCGAAGTTTTCCCCATTTTGGAGCCGCTCGTGCAGCATTTCGATTTTTTCCCGCGCCGCTTTGCGGTCGGCGGCGTCGTCGTTGAGCAGGTTGGGGACGGGCGCCTCTTCAACTTCCGTGACCAGGATTTGGGCCAGGTGAACCTGCTGCTCGGGAAAGGTAAATGCCGCGGCGTTCTGCTCGTAGTCGGCTCGCAGCTCTTCTTCCGTCACCGTTACGCGCGAGGATATCTCTTTGTTGAACAGCTTGCGGATGGTCAGGTTGCGCCGGGTTTCCAGCCGCAAATCCGCCGGCGTCATGCCGCGCTCGGCCAGGGAAGCGAGGAATTCCTCGTTGCCGTCGAACGGGGAGCGGTAGCCTTCCAGTTGTCGTTCGACCTCGTCATCGACAGCCATGAGTCCGAGGGACTCGGCTTTTTGCAGCATGATATGACGGTCGATCAACTCCCGCAGCAGGTTGAGGCGCAGCATCTGCGCCTGTTCGGGGTTTTCGGGTTGCTCGCGATCGCGGTGTCGAGAGGCGTAGTAGGCTTCAAACTCGGCAAAGGTGATCTTGTAGCCGTTGACCGTCGCCGCGATGCCGCCGCCGGCGTCGCGGCAGGCCGGCCCCGACAACGCAAGCAGGGCGGCGAGCAGCATGACCGCCCGCGCCGCCGCCGGCCCCGGAGCGCTCGTCTTGACCGTTGCAACCGGCATGCGCCGCCTCCTCCGGGAACCCGTGCGGGGCGTTATTGCTTTTCGTCTTCCGCTTCGCCGCCGTCAGCGGTTGCTTCTTCGGCTTCCGTTTCTTCCTGCTTGGCCTTCATGCGCTCTTCCTTGCGCTTCTTCTTTTCCTCGGCCTTCTTCTTGAGTTGCGTTCCGAGCAACTCGATAATCGCCAGTTCGGCGCCGTCGCCCCGGCGCGGGCCCAGACGGACAATCCGCGTGTAGCCTCCCGCGCGGTCGGCGAAGCGCGGTCCGACCGTGTCGAACAGCTTTTTCACCGCGGCGGGCTCTTGCAAGTAGGCCGCGGCCTGGCGGCGCGCATGCAAAGTGTCGCGCTTGGCCAGGGTGATGACCTTCTCGATCTGCGGGCGCACGGCCTTCGCCTTGGTGATCGTCGTTTCGATGCGATCGTGCAGGATGATGCTGGTGGCGAGGCCGCGCAGCAACGCACGCCGCGCAGACGGGTCGCGCTGCAGCTTGTAGCCGCCTTTCCTGTGTCTCATGGTAGCTGCAATCTCTTTCGATTCTTAGAATTCTTCCGTTTCGTCCGGCGTCCCCGGAATCAACCGGCCGTGCTCGGTGAAGCGCATGCCCAGACCCAAGCCCATCGCGCCGAGCATTTCGCGAATCTCGTTGAGCGATTTGCGCCCGAAATTCTTGGTCTTGAGCATGTCGGCCTCGGTGCGCACAACCAGATCGGCAATGGTCTGAATGTTGGCGTTTCTGAGGCAGTTGTACGAGCGGACGGAGAGCTCCAGCTCTTCGACCGAGCGGTTGAGGTGCTCGTTGTAACGATCGCTTGCCGTATCGGCGGCAAGCTCTTCCACCGCGGTCTCTTCCTCGAAGTTGATGAAGATCTGCATGTGGTCTTTCATCAGCTTGGCGGCCAGGCCGATCGAGTCCTGCGGGGTTACGGCGCCGTTCGTCCAGACTTCGAGCGTCAACTTGTCGTAGTCGGTCATCTGGCCGAGACGCGCCGCCTCGACGGTATAGTTCACCTTGCGGACCGGCGAATGCACCGAGTCGATGGGAATGTATCCCAGGGCGAGATCGTCGTCGAAGTTCTTTTCGGCGGAGACGTAGCCGCGGCCCAGCTTGACGCGCATCTCGATGTCGAGCACGCCGCCCTCGCTGACGGTCGCGATATAGACGTTTTCGTCGAGAATCGCAACTTCGGAGTCCGCTTCGATCGCCGCGCTGTAAACCGGGCCGGCTTCGGTCACGCGCAGCCGGACCGTGCGGGCGCTGTCGCTGTGCAGCTTGAGCGGAATCTGCTTGAGACTCAGGATGATGTCGGTAGCGTCTTCGACGACGCCCGGAATCGGGCTGAACTCGTGCGAGATGCCCTCGATGCGGATGGCGGTGACGGCGGCGCCTTCGATCGAGCTCAGCAGCGCGCGGCGCAGGGAATTGCCGATGGTCGTGCCGAATCCGCGCTCGAACGGTTGCGCGCTGAATTTCCCGAACGTCTCGTCCAAAGTGTCTCCGTCAACAGCCAGTCGCTTGGGTTTCTGAAATCCTTTCCACATATGCGCTAATCCTCTTTTCAGGCTTGCAGCGGCAGAACGGGCCGCTTGCTTCCGGTTGTGCTCTCCGCTTTGGAGAGCCGACTTATCTACCGCGAATAAAGCTCGACGATGAGTTGAGCATTGATCATGGTGGTCTTCAGATCGTCTTTGCTCGGGGAGCCGAGCACCTTGCCCCGAAAGTTCTCGTGATCGGCCTCCAGCCAACCCGGCGGAGCCGTCATGGCGGATGTCTCCAAAGCCAGCAGGACGCCGCCGTGCTTCCGCCTGCGGCTCTTCTCGCGCAGTTCGACAACGTCGCCCGGACTGACCAGGTACGACGGAATATCGACCTTTTGACCGTTAACCTGCAGGTGCCCGTGGGCTACGATCTGGCGGGCTTGCCGGCGGGAGACCGCGAAGCCCAAGCGGAAGGTGACGTTGTCGAGCCGGCGTTCCAGCAGGCTCATCAGGTTGTCGCCGACGACGCCGGGCATTTTGGCCGCGCGCTTGTAGTAGTTGCGGAACTGCCGCTCGAGCACGTCGTACATGAAACGCGCGCGCTGTTTCTCTTGAAGCTGCAGGGCGTAGCCGAGCATCTTTTTCGGACGCCGCGTTTTGCCGTGCTGGCCGGGCGCAAAGCGGCGTTTCTCCAATTTCCGCTCCGACTTGGGATCGAGCGGCACATCCTGTTTGCCCGATTGATCGGGACCCAACCCCAAGCGGCGCGAGCGGCGGAGGACCGGACCTCTATTCCTTGCCATGGATTCTTCTCGTTTCCTCAGACGCGGCGCTTTTTCGGCGGCCGGCAGCCGTTATGCGGCATCGGCGTGACGTCGCGGATATGGGTAACCTGAATGCCCGCGGCCGTCAGCGCGCGTACAGCCGCCTCGCGTCCGCCGCCGGGTCCCTTGATGCAGACCGAGACTTTGCGCAAACCGTGTTCCTTGGCGGCGTTGACCGCGGTCATGCCGGCCTGCTGCGCGGCAAACGGAGTGCCTTTCTGCGATCCGCGGAACCCCAGCGAGCCGGCGCTCGACCACGAAACGGTCTTCCCTTCGACATCGCAGATGGTGACGATCGTGTTGTTGAAAGTGGCCTGCACGTGAACGACGCCGACGGGGATATTCTTCTTTTGCCGGCTCTTGAACTTCTTTTTGCCTTTGGTTTTCGCTTTTGCCATGTTTCCCTATCCGCTGCGCTTACTTGGTTGCCTTTTTCTTGTTGGCGATCTGGCCGCGGCGCGGGCCTTTACGCGTGCGCGCGTTGGTGTGCGTGCGCTGACCCCTGACCGGCAGGCTGCGCCGGTGGCGCAATCCGCGGTAGCAGCCGATCTCCATCAAGCGCCGGATGTTCATCGAGACTTCCTTGCGCAGGGCGCCCTCGACCGCTCCTTCGTCTTCGAGCAGCTGGCGCAGAGCCGTGATTTCGTGATCGTCCAGCGCGCCCATCCTCTTGCCGAAATCGATTCCCGCGCGGTACAGCAAAGACCGCGCGCGCGCCGGACCGATTCCGTAGAGATAAGTAAGCGAGACTTCCGCCCGCTTGTTGTCGGGAATATCGACACCTTCGAATCGCGCCATGATGAACCTTCTCTAACCTTGCCTTTGCTTGTGTTTGGGGTTGCTGCAAAGCACGCGCACGATGCCGTGCCGGCGGATGATCTTGCAGTTCTTGCAGAGTTTTTTTACCGATGCCCGAACTTTCATGATGTTTTTCGTCCGATGATGCGTCCGTGGGCCGCGCTCGGTCTTTCTCCTATTTTGCTTAGACCTCGGTCAGAATCCAGGGCCCGTTATCGGTGACGGCCACGCAGTGCTCGAAGTGAGCGGCATTCGAGCCGTCTTCGGTGACCGCAGTCCAGCGGTCCGAGAGCAAGCGCGTCGCGGGCGATCCGGCCACGACCATCGGCTCGATGGCCAGCACTATGCCTTCGCGGAGACGCGGATTGCGGATTTTGGGATCGATGTAATTCGGCACCTGCGGCGCTTCGTGGAGCTGCTTGCCGATGCCGTGGCCGACAAACTCGCGGACTACGGCATAGCCGCTCGCTTCGACGTGCTTCTGAACCGCGCCGCAGACGTCGAAAAGACGACGCCCGTCAACCATCTGGTCGATGGCGAGGTCGAGCGCCTCGCGGGTAATTTTCATCAGGCGCTCTGTAGCCGGCGCGATCTCGCCGACTGCGATCGTGGTCGCCGAGTCGCCGTAATAGCCGTCGAGCAGAACGCCGCAGTCCACTTTGACGATATCGCCTTCTTTGAGAATCCGCTTTTTCGAGGGAATGCCGTGAACGATCTCTTCGTTGACCGAGGTGCATAGAGCCGCCGGGAAGCGCTTGCCCACTGCGGGGACATAGTAACCCTTGAACGCCGCCTTGGCGCCCGCCTCGCGAATCATCTTGTCCGCGACGACTTCCAGGTCCATGGTCGAGACGCCCGGAGCGACCAGGGAGCGCACCGCGGCCAGGACGCGGGCCACGCAACGGCCGCTTTCGCGCATCTTCGCCAGTTCGGACGGACTCTTGCGCACGATGATGCGCGGCGCGGTTTTGCTGAGAAATGTCCGGGTCATCGTTTTCGAGGTTGCCTTCGGTTGCAATCGGCGTGCGTCGTTGGCCAGGTTTTCTCCGTGTGAACTCGATTTCCGGCGGGGCGGCCCCGGCGGTCAAACGGCCGACGAGCGGCGGCCGCGGATGCGGCCGGCTCGAGGCGTAAACCCTTCGTAGTGACGCATAACGAGTTGCGCTTCGACCTGATTGACGGTGTCCATCGCAACGCCCACCACGATCAGCAGCGAAGTTCCTCCAAAGTAAAAATTCACGTTGAGGCCGTCGAGTATCCAGCGCGGCATGCTGGCGTCGGCCCAGTCTCCGATCAAGGGCAGGTGATGGAATTTGGCGCCGTTGATCATCAGGTCGGGAATCAGTGAAATCAACGCCAGATAGAGCCCGCCCACCAGCGTCAGTTTCGTCAGGATGTCGTTGATGTGCTCGGCGGTGGGCTTGCCCGAGCGGATGCCGGGGATAAAGCCGCCGTGCTTGCGCATGTTGTCGGCCACTTCCTTCGGGTTGAAGATGATCGACACGTAGAAAAAACAGAAAAAGACGATGCCCGTGACGTAGAGCAGTTCATACAACGGCTCGCCGTAGCGCACCGTCTCGAAGATGCTGGTCAGGATCGGGCTTTCGGCGACAACCATCGAGAGCGTCTGCGGCAGAGAAAGAATCGACGAGGCGAAAATAACCGGGATCACGCCGCCGGCATTGACCTTGAGCGGCAGATGGGTCGATTGTCCGCCCATCATGCGCCGGCCGACGACGCGGCGCGCGTACTGCACGGGTATGCGCCGCTCGCCGCGCTCCACGAAAACGATAAAGCCGACGATCGCGATCATGACGACCAGGATCAGTCCCGCGGCCGCGTAGCTCCATTGCTGGGTTACGAATACGTTGTCGTAAACGCCTTGAATCGCTCCCGGCAAGCCGACCACGATGCCCGCGAAGATGATCAGCGACATGCCGTTGCCGATGCCGCGCTCGGTGATCTGCTCGCCGAGCCACATGATGAAAGCGGTTCCGGTGGTGAGCGTCAGAATCGTCATCAAGCGGAACCCCCAGCCCGGGTTGTAGGCCAGGTTTCCTTGGACCACCAATTGCGAGAAGGCGAAAGACTGCACGATGGCGATGCCGATGGTCAGGTAGCGCGTCCACTGCGTAATTTTGCGGCGGCCGAGCTCGCCTTCCTTCTGCAGCTTTTCCAGCGAGGGGATGGCGACGGTCAGCAGTTGCAAGATGATCGACGCGGTGATATAGGGCATGATGCCCAGCGCGAAGATCGTGAGTTGGCTCAACTGTCCGCCGGAGAACAGATCGAGAAACCCCAGCGCCGTGCCCTGGGCGGCCTCGAACATCCGCTGCAACTCGGCGGTGTTCACGCCCGGGGTGGGGATGTGGCCGCCGACGCGGTACACGGCGAGCATGCCGAGCGTAAAGCCTACGCGGCG
The DNA here is from genome assembly GCA_958295955.1 of uncultured Bryobacterales bacterium. Classification (GTDB taxonomy): domain Bacteria; phylum Acidobacteriota; class Terriglobia; order Bryobacterales; family UBA6623; genus CATQHP01. The sequence continues at coordinate 2,678,515 of OY282420.1, forward strand.
GCGCAAGTCCGGAATGCGGAAGACGTTTACGATTGCCTCAAGCCACTTCATGATGCGTCGGAAGGCTTCTTGCCTTCAATGACTTCGGCCTTGCCGCCTGCTTTCTCGATTTTTTCTCTTGCCGCGGCCGAGAACTTGTGGGCCGCGACGGTGACCGCGCGGGTCAATTCGCCGTTGCCCAGGATTTTGAGCCCGTCGGCAAGCTTGCTGATCACGCCGCTCTCGAGCAGCGATTGGGGCGTGAACGCATCCCCTGCGAGCTCTTCGAAGCGCGCGACGTTGACGACTGCGTATTCTTTGCGGAACGGATTGTGAAAGCCGCGTTTCGGCACGCGGCGGACGAGCGGCATCTGGCCGCCCTCGAACCCGCGCTTGCGCCTGTAGCCCGAGCGCGACTTTTGACCCTTTTCGCCGCGGCCTGCCGTCTTGCCGGTACCCGAGCCCGGTCCGCGTCCGACGCGCTTGCGCGGCCGGCGCGAGCCCGCGGCGGGGTGCAGTTCGCTGAGATTCATTCCGTCACCTCCGGCTCAACGACTTCGACGAGATGCGGAACCTTGGCGATCATGCCGCGGACCGCCCGGTCGTCCGGCCGCTCGACCGTCTGGTCGATTTTACGCAGACCGAGGCCGGCGACGACCTTCTTGAGTTTCGCCGGCGCGCCGATCGTGCTGCGCTTGAGTCGAATCGTAATTTTATCCGCCATCGTCAAGCCTTAAAGTTCGTTTGTTTCCTTGCCGCGAAGCTGTGCGACCTCGTTGCGCTCGCGGAGTTGCTTGAGACCTTCGAACGCCGCCTTGATGACGTTGTGCGGGTTCTTCGAGCCGATCGACTTGGTGAGCACGTTCTGGATTCCCGCGGCTTCGACAACCGCGCGGACCGCGCCGCCCGCGATGGCGCCGCGGCCTTCGCGCGTCGGCTTCAACAGTACGCGGCCGGCGCCGAAGACGCCGAGAACCTCGTGCGGAATCGTGTGGCCGAGGACGTTCACCTTGATCAGATTCTTCTTCGCTTTTTCGATCCCCTTGCGGATTGCCGAGGGAACTTCCTTGGCCTTGCCGTTAGCGTAGCCGACGACATGCCGCTCGGGATCGCCGACAACCACCAGCGCCGAGAAGCTCAGGTTCTTGCCGCCTTTGACCACCTTGGTGACGCGGTTGATGGCCACCACTTGATCTTTCAGGTTGAGCTCGCGTTCTTCGATTCGCTCGTTCGTCTGCATATCCGATCAGCTTTCCCGTTCCTTTGCTTTGCGCTCGCGGCTCGCGGGCAGCAGGCCCGCCTCGCGCACCGCCTCGGCCAGAGCTTTGACGCGGCCGTGGTAACGGTGGCCGCCGCGGTCGAACACAACCTTTTCGATCCCGGCCGTTTTGGCGCGTTCGGCGACCCGCGCGCCCACCGCCGCCGCCGCCGCGGCATTGCCCCCGTAACCTTCGCTTTCCTTGTCGGTTGACGAGGCCGCCGCCAGAGTCCTGCCGGCGTTGTCATCGATCACCTGAGCGTAAATGTGCTTGAGCGAGCGAAAAACCGCAAGCCGCGGGCACTCGGCGGTACCGTGGAGTTTTCTGCGGATCCGGGCGTGGACATGGCGCCGGCTCGCATCGCGTTTCGGTCTCGAATACATTTCCCGTTCGCCTCTTCAATGGCAATTCCAACGCCTTAGGAAGCGCCGGTCTTTCCTTCCTTCTTGCGCAGCTTCTCGCCGGCGTAGCGGATGCCTTTTTGCTTGTAAGGGTCCGGCTTGCGCAAGCCGCGGATATTGGCTGCGGTCTGGCTGACCAGTTGCTTGTCGATACCGGACAACTCGATCTTGGTGTTTGCCGTGATCTTGATGTCCACGCCGTCGGGCATCAAGACCTCGATCGGGTGCGAATAGCCAATGTTGAAAACCGCGACGCGCCCCTGCGCCTGCGCGCGGTAGCCGACGCCGACGATTTCGAGGCGCTTCACGAATCCCTGCGTGACTCCGGTCACGCAGTTGTCGGCCAGGGAGCGCGTCAAGCCGTGCAGCGCCGCCTTGGAGTCGTTTTTTCGCGTGATGCGCAGCTTCCCGTCGTCGAGCTCTGCGCCGACCCCTTCCGGAATCGGCGCGCTCAGCGCGCCCTTCGGACCCTTGACGCGCAGCAGGCCGGCTTCGATCTGCACTTCCGTTCCGGCAGGAATGGGAATCGGTAATTTGCCTATTCTCGACATTGCGCTCTCTTGTTCGTCTCGGCTCCCCGCTCAATACACCGTGCAGAGAACTTCGCCGCCTACGCCCTGTTTTCCGGCTTCCTTGCCGGTCATCACGCCCTTCGAAGTCGTCAGGATGCAAACGCCCATGCCGCCGATGACCCGCGGGATATTGTTCGAGTCGGCGTAAACGCGGCGGCCGGGTTTCGATATCCGCTTCAATTCCGAAATGATCGGACTGCGGTCGGGGCGGTATTTGAGATAAACCTTGATAGTCTGCTTGTGGTCCTCGTTCGCTACGCGGTAGTTGGCCACGTAGCCCTGCTCTTTGAGGATGCGGGCAATTTCGACCTTCACCTTCGAGCCGGGGATATCGACTTTGTGGTGACGAGCCGCCAGCCCGTTGCGGATGCGGGTCAGCATGTCCGAGATGGGATCGCTATGCATGCGGTCTTCTTTCCTCTTGCGCTTGCTACCAACTGCTCTTGGTCACGCCCGGCAACTCGCCGCTTAACGCCAGGTTGCGAAAGCAGATGCGGCAGAGCTCGAACTTGCGCATGTATCCGCGCGGCCGCCCGCAAATCCGACAGCGGTTGCGGAAGCGGACCTTGAATTTCAATTTCTTGCGCTCGCGCGCGATTTTTGCCTGTTTGGCCATCTTTTCGATTCCTGACTTGCTTTAGCTGCGGAACGGCATGCCGAGCAGCTTGAGCAGTCGAAAGCCTTCCTGATCAGTGGTTGCAGTGGTAATAAAGGTGATGTTCATACCCTTGATCTCATCGACCTTGGTGTAATCGATTTCCGGGAAAATCGCATGTTCGCGGATGCCTAGCGTATAGTTGCCGCGGCCGTCGAGCTTCGGCGAAACGCCGCTGAAGTCGCGCACGCGGGGCAGAGCCACCGCAAGCAGCCTGTCGATGAACTCCCACATGCGCGTCCCGCGGAGCGTGGTCGTGCAGCCGATCGCAACGCCCCCGCGCAGCTTGAAGGCGGCGATCGGTTTGCGCGCCTTGGTGACGACCGGCTTCTGCCCGGCAATCGACGCCAACTCGGCAACGGCGCTGTCGAGCAGCCGCGAATTGCCGATCGCCTTGCCCATGCCCATGTTCAGCTTGACCGCGGCGATGCGGGGAACCGCCATCGGCGACTTGTAGGCGAACTCCTGCAGCAAACCCGGAGCGACTTCGTTGCGATACTTTTCTTGCAGCCGCGGCGTCGTCATGATTCAGTCACCAGCTTGACGTTCGAGAGATCCATCGCCGATTCTCTTTCGGCAATGCCGCCCTTGACCTGTTTTTGGGGATTCGGACGGACGTGCTTCTTGACCATGCTGCAGCCTTCGACCAAAACTTTTCCATGCTTGCGGTCGACCCGCAGCACGCGCCCGCGCTTGCCCTTGCTGCGCCCGGCAATCACCAGGACCGTGTCGTTCTTCTTGATCTGCGTCTTGGACATTTCGATGCTTAGAGAACCTCCGGAGCGAGCGAGACGATTTTCATGAAGCGCTTGTCGCGAAGCTCGCGGGCAACCGGCCCGAACACGCGCGTGCCGACCGGCTCGCCGAGCTCGTCCACCAGCACCGCGGCGTTTTGATCGAAGCGGATGTAGCTGCCGTCTTTGCGGCGGGTTTCCTTGCGCATGCGCACGATTACGGCGCGGACAACCGAACCTTTCTTCACGTTCGAATCCGGCGCCGCTTCCTTCACCGAAGCCATGACGATGTCGCCCAAACCGGCTTTCTTTCCGGTCGAGCCGCCGCGCGGCAAAATGCACTGCAGCCGGCGCGCGCCGGAATTATCCGCAACCGCCAACTTCGTTTGCATGCCGATCATAGCCGTTTCTTCCCCTTCGACTCGAGTCTTCTGCGCGCGCTGCCGCTAGCTTGCCTTCGCCTTGCGCCGGCGCCGAACGTTGATCTCGACCTGCGTCGACTTCAGGATCACTTTCTCCAGCAGCCAGCACTTGTTCTTCGACAGCGGACGGCACTCGACGATGCGCACGCGGTCGCCCATTTTGGCGAGTCCGCTCTCGTCGTGCGCCAGAAATTTCTTCTTGCGCGTGATATAGCGGCGATAGAGCGGATGCGGCACGCGGCGGCTGACTTCCACGACGATGGTTTTTTCCATCTTGGTCGAGACGACCTCACCGATCTTGCGGTTCTTGCGCGGTTTTTTCTCTTCAGCCATCGTCAGTTTCCTTCCGCCCGATTTTTCTGGTTCATTGCGGTCAGAATGCGCGCCAGGTCTTTCTTCGTCGCGCGGTATTTTTTGATGCCGTCGGTCTGTCCCATCGAGATTTGAAAGCGCAGGCGAAAAAGTTGCTCGCGCGCCTCGCTCTCTTTGCCCCGCAGCTCGACAGCGGTCATGTCGCGGTACTCGGCAGCGGTCACAACAGGCCTCCCGATTGCCGGCTGACGAATTTTGTCTTGATCGGCAGCTTGTGCGCCGCCAGCTTCATCGCCCGCTGCGCGATTTCTTCGGGAACTCCCTCGACTTCAAACATCATGCGGCCGGGCTTGACCACCGCGACCCATTGCTCGGGCGCTCCCTTGCCTTTGCCCATGCGTGTTTCGGCCGGTTTCTTGGTGATGGGCTTGTCGGGGAAAATGCGGATCCACAGTTTGCCGCCGCGCCGCACATGCCGGGTGATGGCCACGCGCGCCGCCTCGATTTGCCGGTCGGTAATCCATGCGGTTTCCAGCGACTTCAGCCCGAAATCGCCGAAATCGAGACCCGACCCGCGCCAAGCCTTGCCGCGGCGCTTGCCGCGATGCACCTTGCGGTGCTTGACTTTTCTCGGCATCAACATAACAGTGCTCTCTTAAGCCTCAATCCTTCTTTGCCGCTCCGGCATCGCTCTCGGGCGCGGGCGCCTCCGGCTCTGCGGACGCTGCGGCCGCGAGAGGCGGCCGGAACGGCGCCGGGCCGTCGCCGGCGGGCGGCGTTGCAGGCGCGGCGGCGGGAGCCTCGTCAGGCGCCGCCGGAGCCGGGGCTGTTCCGGCTTCGGCCGCAGCGGCTTTGCCGGCAGCGGGCGCTGCGTCCTCTTCGCGCGGGCGCCGCTTGCGCTCGGCTTGCGCGCGGGCGTCGCGCCGCCGCGCCGGCTCCGGATCGCCTTTGCCTGACTTCTGCAGCGACACGGACCCGGCGTCGATGATTTCGCCCTTGTATATCCAGCATTTGACGCCGATTACGCCGTACGTCGTGTGCGCTTCGCACAAACCGTAATCGATGTCCGCGCGCAGCGTTTGCAACGGCAGACGGCCGTGAAGCTGCCATTCGCTGCGGGCGATCATCTTGCCGTTCAGACGACCCGCAACCCAAATCTTGATTCCCTTGCAGCCGAAACGCTGCGCCGAATCGACGGCCTTGCGCATCGCGCGGCGGTAAGCCACGCGCTTTTCGATCTGCAACGCCACGGATTCGGCAACGAGCTGCGCATCGAGCTCGGGACGGTAAATTTCTTGAATGTCGATGTAAATTTCGCGCTTGGTCCGTTCCTGCAATTCGGCTTTCAGCTTTTCGATTTCCGCGCCGCGCTTGCCGATGATCAGGCCGGGCCGGGGCGTGCGGATCGTGATGCGCAGCTTATTGCCCGGCCGCTCGAGCTCGACCGAGCTGATGCCGACGGCCTTGAGACGCTTGCGCAATTGCTCCTTGAGCTTGACGTCTTCGTAAACCAGGTTCGCGTAGCCCTGCTCCGCGTACCAATGCGACCGCCAAGTCTTGGTATAACCGAGCCGAAACCCGTAAGGATGTACTTTCTGCCCCATTCAGTCCCCTTTCCGAGCGTGCTGTTCGGAAGCCCCCTCCTCTTCGTCGATCTCGTCCGGCCGGCCGTCGGAGACGGTCACGACAATGTGCGCCATGCGGTGAACGTAACGGTGCGAGCGGCCCATCGGCGCGGGGCGCATGCGCTTGGCCCGCGGACCCTCGTTCACGTAGATCGATTCGATCACCAACTCGTCCACGTTCGCGCCCCGGTCGTCGGCATTGGCGACCGCCGATTCGAGCACCTTTTGAATCTGCGCCGCCGTCCGCTTGTTGATGTGGCGCAGCGCCGTCAACGCCGCGTCCACGCCCAGACGGCGAACCCGGTCGGCGACCAGGCGCGCCTTCTGCGGCGAAACCTTCACGTAATTCCATTTGGCCGTTGCGCGCATTGCTCTCGTGCTCTTCTTCTATGCCCCTCGGCCTGACTTTGCGCTGCCGGCGTGACCGCGAAACGTGCGGGTCACGGCAAATTCGCCGAGTTTGTGCCCGACCATGTTCTCGGTAATGAACACCGGAATGAACTTCTTGCCGTTATAGACGGCGATGGTGTGGTTCACCCACTCGGGCAGAATCGTCGAGCGGCGCGACCAGGTCTTGACCACCCTCTTCCTGCTCGCGGTGTTGAGCATCTCGACTTTGCGGTGGAGGTGCTCGTCGTAAAACGGCCCCTTTTTTAGCGAACGACCCATTGCGCCGAATTACCCCCTGCCCTTTTTCGCTCCGCGGCGGCTCACGATGTAGCGGTCCGAGCGCGGATTCTTGCGCGTTTTGTAGCCGCGGGTCGGTTTGCCCCAAGGCGTTACCGGATGGCGGCCGCCGGATGTGCGTCCCTCGCCGCCGCCGTGCGGGTGGTCGACGGGGTTCATGGTTACGCCGCGGTTGTGCGGACGACGCCCCAACCAGCGCTTGCGGCCCGCCTTGCCCAATTTTACGTTGCCGTGGTCCACGTTGCCCACTCTGCCGATCGTCGCCATGCAATTCTCCAGCACGCGCCGCACTTCCCCCGAAGGAAGCTTCAGCAGCGCATAGCCGCCCTCGCGGGAAACCAGACGGATTTCGGCGCCCGCCGCGCGCGCCATCTGCCCGCCCTTGCCGGGCCGCAACTCTACGTTGTGGACCAGCGCCCCCAGAGGTATCTTGCGCAGCGGAAGCGCGTTGCCTACCAGGATGTCGGCATTTTCGCCCGACATGACCTGCGTTCCGACCTTGAGGCCGACCGGCTGCAAAATGTAGCGCTTCTCGCCGTCGGCGTAGTGCAGCAGCGCTATGTTTGCCGAGCGGTTCGGATCGTATTCGACCGTCGCGACCGTCGCCGGGATATCGTGCTTCTGCCGCTTGAAATCGATCTCGCGGTATTTCTGCTTGGCGCCTCCGCCGCGGAAACGGATGCAGATGCGGCCCTTGCTGTTCCGGCCGCTCTTGCGGCTTTTCCCCTTGACCAGCGATTTCTCGGGTCGGTCGGCCGTGATCTCCTCGCGCGTCGTCGTTGTCTGGAAACGCCGCGTCTTCGTGGTCGGCCTGTATGTCTTGATCGGCATGGTTTTCTTCGCTTGCTCGCGGCGCCTATATGCGGGCGTACTCGATCATCTTCTCTCCGGCCTTGAGTTTCACGTATGCCTTCTTCCATTTTGCCTGCCGTCCGGAGTAACGGCCGCGGCGCTTCATCTTGCCGATGAAATTCGAGGTGCGCACGCTGTCAACGTTCACATTGAATATCTTGTGGACCGCGTTCTTGACGTCGGTCTTGGTCGCCTCGGGATGAACCTTGAAGCACAGCGTCTGCTCTTCGGCGCGGATGGCCTCTGATTTTTCGGTAATCAGCGGACCGCGAACGACTTGATAGGGACTCATGCCAATGCCTCACAACATTTCCGGGCGGCCGCCGCGGAGATCAGTATCCGCTCGTGTCCGAGCACGGAGTACGGGTCCAGACCGCGGCTTCCGATCAGAGTCACGCCGGGGATATTCCGGCTCGACCGCTCGAGATTCACGTTGTCTTCGTTTTCGACAACCAGCACCTTGCGGCCGGCGCCCAGCGCGCCCAAAACGCCGTCGAACGTCTTCGTCTTGTGGTCGGCCAGCGTGAAATCCTGAACGACCGTCACCGCGCCGTCGTTCAACTGCGCCGTAAGCGCGGAGCGCAGCGCGCCGCGAAACATCTTGCGCGGCAGCCCCTGCGCGTAGCTGCGCGGGCGCGGGCCGTGAGTCGTCGAGCCGCCGCGCCAGAGCGTCGAGCGGATCGAGCCGACGCGGGCGCGGCCCGTTCCCTTTTGCCGCCAGGGCTTCTTGCCCGAGCCCGACACTTCGCCGCGGCTCTTCGTCTTGTGGGCGCCTGCGCGCCCGGCGGCCCGATACGCGGTCACGGCCTGATGAATCAGCGACTCGTTGACCGCAACGCCGAAAACGCTGTCGGCAAGCTCGAGCTCGGCGACCTTCTCGTTCGTCAGATCTACAACGTCAACCGTCGGCATCTGCATTTACCCCGCGCTGCGGATCGTCACGTATCCGCCGTTCGCGCCCGGAACCGCCCCGCGCACCAAAATCACATTGTCGTCGGGCAGCACCTTGACGATCTCGAGACCCTTCGCCGTGACGCGCTTGTTGCCCATCTGACCCGGCAAGCGCATGCCTTTGAGCACGCGCGACGGATAGGAGCTTTGCCCGATGGAGCCGGGAGCGCGATGGAACATGGCGCCGTGAGTCGCCGGCCCGCCGGCGAAGCCGTGGCGCTTGACCACGCCCTGAAAGCCCTTGCCCTTGCTCTTGCCGATGACATCGACACGCTGCTTGATCTTGAAGTCCGCGGCCAGAATCCGGTCTCCCGGCTTGTACGCGGAATCGGCCGCCCCATCGAGACGGAACTCGCGGAGGAACCTGGCGGGCTCGACGCCGACTTTCGCGAAGTGGCCTTTCACGGGCTTGTTGACGCGGCGGTCCTTGACGAAATCGACAAGGCCGACCTGAATCGCCTCGTAGCCGTCTTTCGCCGCGCTCTTGCGCTGCACGACGACACAGGGTCCCGCTTGCAGAACGGTTACCGGCTCCACGCGCCCTGCCGCATCGAAGAACTGCGTCATGCCGATTTTCTTTCCCAATATCCCCGGCGCCATAATCTAAAGTCTTTCTGCTGCAATTCGCCTTGCCGCGATCCGTTCGCTCCCGCTACGTCCCGAATGCCTTGATTTCCACGTCCACGCCGGCGGGAAGATCGAGCCGCATCAGCGCATCGACCGTGTCCTGCGTCGGCTCCAGAATGTCGAGCAGCCGCTTGTGCGTGCGAATCTCGAACTGCTCGCGCGAGCGCTTGTCCGTGTGTACCGAGCGCAATACGGTGTACTTGTTCTTGATCGTCGGCAGGGGAATCGGCCCGGCGACCTGAGCGCCCGTCCGTTTTGCAGTGCTGACGATCTCGCCCGTCGAATGATCGAGCACGCGGTGATCGTAAGCCTTGAGGCGGATTCTGATTCGTTCTTGCGGCATGGTTTGCACTCGGCAAGGCCGGCGCGCCAAGCGCCGGCATCGCGCTACTCGATAATTTCCGAGACGGCGCCGGCGCCGATGGTGCGGCCGCCCTCGCGGATGGCGAAGCGCAGCCCCTGCTCCATGGCAATGGGCACGATCAACTCGATGTTCAACTCCACGTTGTCCCCGGGCATCACCATCTCCGTCCCCTCCGGCATGTTGGCCACTCCCGTCACGTCCGTCGTGCGAAAGTAAAACTGCGGCCGGTACCCGTTGAAAAACGGCGTATGCCGCCCCCCCTCGTCCTTCTTCAGCACGTACACCTGTCCCTTGAACCGCGTGTGCGGCGTGATCGACCCCGGCTTGGCCACCACCTGCCCGCGCTCCACCGCATCCTTGTCCAGTCCGCGCACCAGCAAGCCCACGTTGTCCCCCGCCTCCCCGCGATCCAACAGCTTCTTGAACATCTCCACGCCCGTGATCACCTTCTTGTGCGTCTCCCGAATCCCCGAAAACTCCATCTCCTCGCCCACCTTCACCACACCCCGCTCGATCCGCCCGGTCACCACCGTGCCCCGCCCCGAAATCGAAAAAATGTCCTCGATCGGCATCAAAAACGGCCGCTCCACGTCCCGCTGCGGCGTCGGGATGTACTCGTCCACCGCCCGCATCAACTCCTCGATCATGCCCTCCGCCGCGCTGTCCTCGCTGTCCAACGCCTTCAACGCCGAAACCCGCACCACCGGAATCTCGTCCCCCGGAAAATCGTACTCGCTCAGCAACTCGCGCACTTCCAACTCCACCAACTCCAGCAACTCTTCGTCGTCCACCATGTCCACCTTGTTCAAGGCCACCACGATGTACGGCACCCCCACCTGCCGCGCCAGCAAGATGTGCTCCCGCGTCTGCGGCATCGGCCCGTCCGCCGCGTCCACCACCAGGATCGCCCCGTCCATCTGCGCCGCCCCGGTGATCATGTTCTTGATGTAGTCCGCGTGCCCCGGACAGTCCACGTGCGCGTAGTGCCGGTTGCCCGTCTGATACTCCACGTGCGCCGTCGCGATCGTGATCCCCCGCTCGCGCTCCTCCGGCGCGTTGTCGATCGAATCGAACGAGCGCGCCTGGTTCGTCGCGTCGTGCTTCGACAACACCTTCGTGATCGCCGCCGTCAACGTCGTCTTGCCGTGGTCGATGTGCCCTATCGTGCCCACGTTCACATGCGGCTTCGATCGATCAAACTTCTCTTTCGCCATCTCGTCCCCCCTTCGTTTCCGACAGTCGCAACCCTTAGCGAACAACCTTTCCCGTGACTCGATTCACAATTTCTTCCTGCACCTTCGCCGGCGCTTCTTCGTAGCCGTTGAGGTGCATGGTGTAGCTGCCGCGGCCCTGTGTCCGCGAGCGCAATTCCGTCGCGTAGCCGAACATTTCGGCCAGCGGCACGTAACTCTTGATGACCTGCGTGGAGCCGCGCAGCTCCATGCCTTCGATGCGTCCGCGGCGCGTGTTGAGGTCGCCGATGACGTCGCCCATGTACTCTTCCGGGACGATCACTTCGACGGCCATCACCGGCTCGAGCAAAACGGCCGCGGCCTTGCGCGCCGCGTCTTTCCAGGCCATCGAGCCGGCAATCTTGAAGGCGACTTCGGAACTGTCGACTTCGTGGAAGCTGCCGTCGTAAACCGTTACCCGCACGCCGACCGTTTCGTAGCCGGCGAGATAGCCGGAAGACATCGCTTCCTTCACGCCGTGGCCGACGTGCGGAATGAACTCTTTGGGGATGGCGCCGCCCACGATCTCGCTGACGAACTCGATCTCGTCGCCGTCGATCGGCTCGACCCGAATTTTGCAATGGCCGTATTGCCCGCGGCCGCCCGACTGGCGCACGAAACGCCCTTCGCCCCGGTCGGCTCTTCTGATCGTTTCGCGGTAGGCGACCTGGGGCCGCCCGACGTTGGCGGCGACCTGAAACTCGCGCATCAAGCGGTCAACGAGAATCTCCAGGTGCAACTCGCCCATCCCCGAAAGAACCGTCTGATTCGTCTCCCTGTCGGTATGCACGGTAAAGGTCGGGTCTTCTTTCGAGAGCTTCGCCAGCGCCATGCCGATCTTCTGCTGATCGGCCTTGGTCTTCGGCTCGATCGCCAGAGAGAGCACCGGGGTCGGAAAATCGATTTCCTCGAGGACAATCGGATGCTTTTCGTCGCAAATGGTGTCGCCGGTCTGGACTGTCCTCAGCCCCACGACGCCGAGAATTTCGCCGCTCCGCGCCTCGCGCACGTCTTCGCGTTTGTTGGCATGCATGCGCAGCAGGCGGCCGATGCGTTCCTTGCGCCCCTTGGCCACGTTGAAGACGCTCTCGCCGGCCCGGAACGTACCCGAATAGACCCGGATGAAGGCCAACTGCCCGATAAACGGATCGGTCAGGATCTTGAATACCAGAGCGGAAAACGGCGTATCGTCGGACGCCTCGCGGATCAGCGCGCCCGTGCCGTCGAGCGCCGCTCCCTGCACGGCGGGAACATCGACCGGCGAAGGCAGGTAATCGACCACGGCGTCGAGCAAACGCTGCACGCCCTTGTACTTGAAGGCCGACCCGCACAGCACGGGCGTAATCTTGATGGCGACCGTCGCGCGGCGAATGGCCCGGCGCAACTCTTCTTCGCCGATCGCGGCGCCCTCCACGTATTTCTCGAAGATCGCCTCGTCTTCCTCGGCGAGCTTCTCGATCATCTTGGTGCGGCGGTCGGCCGCCTCTTCCAGCATGTCATCGGGAATCTCGCCGACTTCGTACTCGGCGCCGAGCGTTTCGTCGCGCCACAGGATGGCTTTCATCTCGACGAGGTCGACGACGCCCTTGAGCTTGTCCTCCACGCCGATGGGCAACTGAATCGCCAGCGGATTGGCCTTCAGCCGGTCGATCATCGTCTGCACGGCATAGTCGAAATTCGCGCCGGCGCGGTCCATCTTGTTGATGAACGCGAGGCGCGGAACGCGGTACTTGTCGGCCTGCCGCCAAACGGTTTCCGACTGCGGCTGCACGCCCGCCACGGCATCGAACAAGGCGATCGCGCCGTCGAGCACGCGCAGCGAGCGCTCGACCTCGGCCGTGAAATCGACGTGGCCCGGCGTATCGATGATGTTGATCCGGTGATCCTTCCAGAAGCAGGTCGTGGCCGCGGAGGTGATCGTGATGCCGCGCTCCTGCTCCTGCTCCATGTAGTCCATGGTGGCGGTGCCGTCATGAACCTCGCCCATGCGGTGCAGGCGCCCCGTGTAGTAGAGAATGCGCTCCGTCGTCGTGGTCTTGCCGGCGTCGATATGCGCGGCAATACCGATATTGCGGTATCTGTTCAGGGGGACGTCGCGGGGCATGGCGCTTTACCGTTTCGACTTACCAGCGGAAATGCGCGAAAGCCTTGTTGGCCTCCGCCATCCGGTGGACATCGTCCTTTTTCTTGATGGAGCTTCCTCTGCCGTGAGCCGCATCGAGGAGCTCGGCGCCCAAGCGCTCGGCCATGCGGTATTCGCTGCGCGAGCGCGCATTGCCGATGATCCAGCGCAAAGCCAGCGACAAGCGGCGGTTGGGGCGCACCTCGATCGGCACCTGATAGTTCGCGCCGCCGACGCGCCGCGATTTCACCTCGACGACGGGCTTGCAGCTTTCGACCGCCTTCTTGAAAATCGGCAGCGGGTCCTCGCCCGCGCGCTCGCGGACAATCTCCATAGCCTCGTAGAAAATCTTCTCCGACACCGATTTCTTGCCGTCCCACATCATGCAGTTGATGAACTTCGACACCAGCGTCGAGTTGTACAACGAGTCCGGCACGGGAACGCGTTGGGGAACTTCTCGTCTGCGCGGCATCTCTTCTTCCTTACTTCTTCGGGCGCTTGGCGCCGTACTTGCTGCGGGCCTGGCGCCTGTCGGCCACGCCCGATGCGTCGAGCGTGCCGCGCACCACGTGATAGCGGACGCCGGGCAGGTCTTTCACGCGGCCGCCGCGAATCAGCACGATCGAGTGCTCCTGCAAGTTGTGGCCGACGCCCGGAATATAAGTTGTCACTTCGATGCCGTTCGTCAGCCGGACGCGCGCGACCTTGCGCAGCGCCGAGTTCGGCTTCTTCGGGGTCACGGTGTAAACGCGCGTGCAGACGCCCCTCTTCTGCGGGCATTTCTGCAAGGCCGGCGAAGCGGTTCCATACTTCGGCGCCTTGCGGCCTTTGCGTACTAACTGGTTGAACGTCGGCACGATTTCCTGCTCCTGTCTCGTCCTTTCCAGACGGCCCCTCGACCGCTGCGGTTTCCTCTGCGCGGCAGCTCCTGCGAGCCGTTGCCGCGCACACAAAATCCCTGTCGTCTCTGTCTATCCGTCTGGTTCAGCCGTCTCCGCCATAACGACCCCCGGGAGGAGGTTTTTCGGCGGCAACGCCCCAGCGTAGCTTCCACTCGTTGGGGCCGAAATGCAGCCCCCATCCTGCTCTGTTCGCCCCAGCGGGAAACTATGCCCGCGGGAGCAAAACCCCCTACTCCGTTATGCGTTCTCCCGAGTCCAACCCGAGCGCAAGTCGGAGCGCCCAAACAAACCTTCTAGCAGCATACTGAACTTTGGCGGGGAGTGTCAACTCCCGTTGCTCCGGAATTTCAGAATTCTGCTGAGCGGCGCGCGAAGAACCCTGTCGAAATTCTACCGTTTTCCGTCTTTTCCCATACTCGCCGCGGCCCGGTCCTCCCCAAACTATTCTTCCGCGTGGCCGTACACCACGATGCCGACCACCTCGCCGGCGACTTCGAGATCGAGCACCCAGTGCTCGTAATCGTTCTCCCACAGGTGGGGCGCATCGTCCCCCTCGGGAAGCTCCAGCCGGGCCACCGTCGGGTGCGGATTGCCGACCTCGGCGGTCAACTCCACCAGCGCGTCGAAATCGTAGTTTTTCTCGACTTCCAGATCTTTGTCCACGGGCGACAGCACGGCAAAATCGCGGCTGGGCGCCACGCCCATGTGATCGCCGTTTTCCGGATGCAGGCCGAAGCGCAAAGTGTAGATCCCGGAAGGGATGGACTGCTCGCGGAAATCGGAGCCTTTTTCGGGGAAGCTGACGACGCCGAGAAACGCGCCTTCCGGAATGGTGTCGTAGCGCACGCCGAACCCATCGACCGCGTCGCCGGCGAACGCCGCGGCGCGCATCCAGAAGTGAGCGACGACCGTGTCGCCCGATTTGACGGTGACGGCTTCGGCGGCAACGAGCGCCTGCGTTGCTTCCGGGATCGCCGCGGCCGGCCCCGGCCCCGCCTCGATTGTGAAGCTCGCCGCGGCCAGAGGCGGCAGCAAGCTCGCCGCAGCCAGCATCGAAAACAGAAGTTGCGCGCGCGCATTACGCATCGAGAGCATTCCCGTCCTTCTCGAAGTTACAGATAAAAAGGGCCGGTTCCAGTGGCGCCGGCCCCCTGAAAAATGCCGTCCGCCGTTTGCCGGCTTAGTCGGAAACCTGCTGCTCGCCGCGCACGGCGAAGGTTCCCAGATAAGCGCTCGAGCGGCGGTACTCGTGCATGCGGTGGCCGAGGCCGTCGCCGCGGAACGATTGCTCGACCGCGAAGGCGGGCATCGCGTGATCGAGGTCCACCAGAGGCGTGTAATAGATGTCGTCGAGGTGGCACAGCGAATCCGTGCCGCGGATCTCGCGCGTCTCGAGAGCAACGATATCGCCTGCCTGCAGCGTGGCGATTTTGTCGTGCATGTTGCCGTGGAAGTCGAGCGTAATCGGCGCCGCTTCCGTGCGCACGATATCGGCGGCCAACTCCCCGGCCTGTTCCTGTACGAAGGCAACCAGAGCTTCGCGCTGCTCGGCCGAGGCTCTTTCATCGACGATCGCCATCGCTTTCGCCGGCAGGGGGCTGGCGAAGGGATTGCCGATCGTCGCCGACGCCTTGACCACGGCGACGACGTTGAGGCCGTCGAGGGAAACGCCGTTGCGCCGGCCGGATTCGATATTCCAGGCCATCACCGCCAAGTCGCCCGTAATGCCGACTTCGGAATTGGCAAAACAGTGCGACGCGTAAATTTCAGCGTTGCGGGATTCGATGTACGTCCCGTTGATAGTGGAGGCCGCCGCGCCTACGGTTAACGCCGACACAAGAGCCGCCAAGCCCGCCAAACGAATGCTCTTCATCACAGATCTCCTTTTTTCGATTGAAAGCGGCTCTCACACAACCGCCACAGTAGCTATTCTACACAACCGCCGCGCCGCTGCAAGCGAGCGGAGAAAAAAAATTAACGCGAACCGCGCGTCGCGCCTAGACGACGCAAAGGTCGAAGGCTTGCTTGAGCGAGGTCATCGGGTCGCGCAGCGGGATGAACTCGTGCGCGTAGTAGCCGTCGAAATTCAGATCGGCGATCGCCTTGGCGATCGCCTTGTAATTGAGCTCCTGGGTTTCGTCGATCTCGTTGCGGCCGGGGTTGCCGCCGGTGTGGAAGTGCCCGATGTAATCGAAGTTGTCGCGTATGGTGCGGATCACGTCGCCTTCCATGATCTGCATGTGATAGATGTCGTACAGCAGTTTCACCCGCGGCGATTCGACGCGCTTCATCAACTCGACGCCCCAGGCGGTCTTGTCGCAATGATAATCGGGGTGGTTGACCTTCGAGTTGAGCAACTCCATCAGAATCGTTACCCCGGCGTCTTCGGCCTGCGCCTTGACGCGGTTGAGCACCGCCGCCGAGTTCTCCCAGGCTTCTTCGTCCGACATGCCGCGGCGGTTGCCGGAGAAAATAATCAGGTTCGGCACGCCGGCTTTCTTCGCCGCCGGAACCAGCCGGCGAACGTTCTCTTCGATCGACTTATGATTCTCGACGCGGTTTGTGCCGTCGGGGATGCTGCAGATCCCGTTGCCCACGGCGCAGGTCAGGCCGTATTTTTTCAACGTCGGCCACTGATCTTCGGTCAGCAGCTCGACGGACACGATGCCTATCCCGGCCGCATGCGCGCACAAATCTTCAAGCGCCATATTGCGGTAGCACCACTTGCAAACCGACTGCTTGAGCCGTCCCTCGGCGTCAGCGGCGGCCAGGCCGGCCTTCGTTGCGCCGGAAAGAATCCCCAGCGAGGCGGCCGCCTTGACGGCGGAGCGGCGGGTGAGCGGAGCGGCGGATGCGTTTTTCATGGCAATCGGATTTTAGCACGACGGGCGGCTTGGCCTGCTTCCGGCCCTGAAACGGAACCGGCATCGACTACGTCTTGATGTAATGCAATGACGTTGGCAGACTCTTCTCGGGTGAGCGAGAGAACCGGAGGTCGGAAGTGCCGAAGTTAAAGACGGAATCGAACGTCCTGCCCGTACTGGGGATTGTCTTGCTTGTTCTTCCTGCGTACTTCATCGCGAGATGGATCCGCATTTTCAATGCGCTGAGCGACCACGAAGATCGCGTCGCGGAGTTCGGTTCGGTACTCCCGCGCATGCTGCAAGACCCCTTGGCGAGCACGCTGTTCGCGCTGGCGTGCGCGGCGGCCGCGGCGGCTGTCGGAGCGGCCGGCCTGGTCCGGCTCACCGGGCCGCGGCGGCGACTCTGCGGCGCAACGCTCGGCGGCGGAGGGCTGCTGTCTCTGTGCTTCGCCTGGTCGCTGCTGTAACCGTCGCGGTCCGTTAGGAGGAAACATGTCTCGACTCACCGGCCCCCGGCCGGCCGTCGCAGCGGCGCTTGCGTTGCTCGGATGCTGGGCCGCGCTGTGTCCGCCGCGTGCGGCTGCGGCGACTGAAGAACTTCTTGCCGCCGCCGCCGCGTGCGCGCAGATCGACTGGAGGGATCAGGCCGGCGCCGAGCGCGCCCGGACCTACCGGCAGGCGGTGGCTTGTCTCAAGGCGCTCTACGTGCGCGCCGCCCGCGGCCCGGACGCACACGCAGCGTTCGACGCCGAACTCACCGATCGGCTCGACGCGCTTGAAACGGCCTACTACGCCGGCCGCGACGTCTGCCGCCTGCGCGAGCGCCTCGGCCTCGGCGACGGAAGCTGCGGCACGATCGACCTTGCGCCCCACGAGTTCGTCGTCTTGCTGAAGACGATGATCCTTGACGAAGACGCCGGCTGGGTGCGTCGCGACCCGGCACTGGCAAGGGCGCTGCGGCTGGACGAATGAATACCCCGCCGAGGGTGTTCCGGCAAAGTGAGGAAGCGCAGTGAGGAAGGTCGGTGACGACTCCTGCCGCACTGCGCCGGTCGGCTCGGCGGCGCCCTACGCTTGACCGCTTGGCTTTGTGTCCGCGGTGCTGATTTCGGCCGGCCGTGTCTGACAACAGACCGCCGGGAAGAATCTGCGAGAATGGGCTTGCCATGAAACGCCGCGAGTTCTTGCGGGCCGGAGCCGCTTCGGCCGCTCTTCTGCCGACGCCGCGAGTGTTGGGCGCCAACGACCGCATCCGCGTGGCGCTGATCGGCGCCGGAGGCCGCGGCCGTTCCGTCGCCCGCTGGGTCAATGAAACGCCCAACGCGGAAGTCGCCGCGGTTGCCGATCTCTACACGCCCCGCCGCGAGCAAGCGGTCGAGCAACTCGGCAAGCCGTGCAAACCCGTAAAGCATTACAAGCAAATCCTCGACGACCGCACCGTGGACGGCGTGCTCATCGGTACGCCCGACCACTGGCATGTGCCGCTCACTCTCGAAGCCGTCGCCGCCGGCAAGGACGTTTATTGCGAAAAGCCGATCACGCAAAATGCGGCAGAGGGCGAAAAACTGCTGCAAGGGGTCGAGTCTTCCGAGCAAATCGTCCAGACCGGCACGCAGCAGCGCAGTTGGGATCACTTCATCCAGGCCAAGGACGTAATTCAATCCGGCGCGCTCGGACAAATCACCTTCGTGCAATGCTACTGGTACCAGAACTATCGCGCCGGCAAGAAGATCGAGAAGTTCGACACCGCGAAGCTCGATTGGGACCTGTGGCTCGGCGACCGCGAGAAGCAGCCGTTCGACCCGATGAAATTCCGGCGCTGGCGCTTCTTCTGGGATTTCGGGGGCGGCATCTTCACCGACTTGCTCACCCATTGGATCGACACGATTCAGTGGATCATGGACAGCCCGGCGCCCCAGAGCGTACAGGCATCCGGCACGACGCACTTTCAGGACTGGGTCGAGACGCCCGACACCGTCGTCGGCACGATGCTCTACCCTAAAAACTTCACCGTGATGCACCACAGCTCGATGATCGGCTCCCTGGAAGGAGGAGGCATCGTTTTCCGCGGCGAAAAGGCCATGTTGAAGCTGACGCGCGACGGCTTTGCGCTCTACCCGGAAGGCATTGTCAAGCCGGAAATTACCCGCCTGCCGAAAGCGCAAATTCAAGTGCGCCGCAGCGGCGACGGAACGCGGACGAATGTCGCCAACTGGCTCGACTGCATGCGCTCGCGGCGACAGCCCAACGCGCCCGTGCGCGCCGGCGTCGAGGCGGCCCATACCGCGCACCTGTGCAATCGGGCGATGCTCGAAAAGCGTATCGTTACCGTGTAGCGGGCGCCGCAGCGGATATCCTGAAGGAAGAGATGCTCGAAGTCGGCGACACGGCCCCCGATTTCACCGCCGCGGCCGACGGCGGCGGCACGGTTGCGCTCAAAGACCTGCGGGGCAAGAAGGTCGTGCTGTATTTCTACCCCAAAGACAACACGCCGGGCTGCACCATCGAGGCTTGCGGCTTTCGCGACGCCGCGCCGGAATTTTCGGCGAAAGGCGCGGTCGTGCTCGGCGTCAGCCCCGACAGCGTGAAATCGCATGACAGGTTCAAGGCGAGGTTCCGGCTGCCGTTCCGCCTGCTCAGCGATCCCGACCACGCCATCGCGGAGGCATACGGCGTCTGGCGTGAAAAATCGCTGTTCGGCCGCAAGTACATGGGCATGGTCCGCTCGACGTTCGTCATCGATGCCGAGGGCAAGGTGGCGGAGGTTCACGACAAGGTCAAGGTCAAGGGCCACGTCGCCGCGTTGCAGGCGAATCTTTAGGGGCGCCGCGGCCCGCTCGATTCCCGCCGCGCAAGATGCTGGATTTTCATGTCCGACGCAGCGCACGAACCGCCTCTGCTCGATTTCCGCAACATCACCGTTTACCGCGGCGGGAACGTCGCGTTGAACGGACTTTCGCTGACGATTCCGGCCGGCCAACATGCGGCGATTATCGGCCCCAACGGCTCGGGCAAATCGACGCTGATCCGTACCGTCATGCGCTACAACCACCCGGTCAAGCGCTACAAGCCGGTGATGAACCTTTTCGGGCGTTCGGACTGGTGCGTCCGGAACATGCGCGGGCTGCTGGGGATCGTCTCGAACGACATGGTTCGCGCCTGCTCGCGCGCCGCCACCGGGCGCAGCGTCGTGCTTTCCGGCTTTTTTTCGAGCTTCGAGCTGTGGCCGCAACACCGCGTCAGCCCGGAGATGGAAGCCCGCGGCGAAGAAGTGCTGCGGTTAATGGGCGCCGAGCGTCTGCGCGATAAACCCGTGGACGAGATGTCGTCGGGCGAGGCGAAGCGGGTCGTCATCGGCCGCGCGCTGGTCAACCGGCCCCGTGCGCTGCTGCTCGACGAACCTTCGAACAGCCTCGACCTGCGTTCGATGGCGGAGTTGCGCAAGACGCTGCGCAAAGTCGCCGCGGCCGGGACCGCGCTCATCATCGTCACGCACCACCTGCCGGACATCTTGCCGGAAGTTTCGCGCGTCGTCCTGCTCAAAGACGGACGGGTCTTCGCCGACGGAACGAAAGAGAAATTGCTCAATTCGGCCGTGCTTTCCACCCTCTTCGGCCAGCCCGTTCACGTCGTCGAGCAGGCCGGTTATTACACTTGTTGGTAGCGTCGCGCGGACTCTTGCGGTCAGGGGCGCAGCCCGGCTCCCGACCGAGCGGACTGCACTACGCGGCGAACCGCATCTACCACCGCCCCGGGGCGGTCGTGGTGAATAAAATGGCCGGAGTTCTCGACGATTCGCCAGTCGCCGGCCGCGGATAACCCACTCAGCTTTTGCTGCATTGCATGCCAAAACTCCGCCCGCCGCCGGCCTTCCGTCAAGACAACGAGCGGTTTGCGTCCAAGTCTCGGAGGCGCCGCGGCGGCTTCTTGCAAACTCTCGCGCAGCCCGGCCAATTCCGCCGCCATGGCGCGCAGAGAGCGCGTCGTCATCAGCAATTCCTTTTCCATCGCGCGCGTCGGCGCATCGCGGGACTCCGTGCCGCCGGCGGGGACGGGCATGAATAAACGGGGGATTCCCAACGGCGCCAAAATACGCGTTGCGCGGGCTAGAGCGCTCATGCGCTCAAGATCTGCCGTGCGCAGCGCTTGGTCGGGATGAGCGGAATCGACCAGCGCCATGCCCGCGACTTCATGCGGAAATCGACCGGCGTATAGCTGCGCGACCAGACCGCCGAATGAATGCCCGGCGAGAACGTAAGGCGGTTCGATGCCGGCGTTCTGCAGGAGAAGCCGCAATTCCCTGACGATGTTGCCTGCCGTTCGAGGCGGCGGGGCGGCTTCGCTCCATGCGTATCCCGCCCTGTCGTAGGCGCAGACTCTCGTGAATTTCGCGATATCCGCGGTAATCGACGCCCACGTGAGCGCGCTGCCGGGGAGGCCCGCCTCGAGAACGACGGTAGGGTCTCCCGCTCCCGCGCAAAGCAGATGGCCCCGGCGCCCGTCAACGACGACCCGTTGGCCGGGCGCGGGGTTGCCGCGCAAGGCGAGCCTGGAGAGCGCCCCCTGCGCAACCGCCCCCAACGCAAGCGCGGTGAGCAGCGCCCCGCCGGCCCACAGGCAAACGCGCGTCAGGAGTTTTCTCATCGAGAGATATAGACAGCGTAATCGCCCGGTTTGTTCCGGTCGGCTACTACAATTGTTGGTGATGTCACGCAAGTTCTTATGGTCGGCGGCGCTGCCGCTCGTTGCCGCCGCGATCTATCTGGCGGCGAGTCCCGCGCGTTCGGTCCGCGCTCAGGATGACCCGCTGCCGACGGTGGAGATCGCAACCGGCATCCGCGTCGTCCTCGGCATCGGCGACGCGCAACCGACCGACTGGAGCGGGTCGGTCGAAGGCAACGCGCGCGCACTCGTCGACGGCCGGCGGGAAAGCAGACGCTGGAAACTGGAAAGCAATTCGTCTCCGCTCAAGCTTGCGGGCGGCGGAAAGGCGCCGCGGGTTCTGCCCGCTTCTCTGATGCTTTTGCCGCATGCCTCCGCGGAGACGCTGCGCATGCGCACGGCCCAGGGAGAGTTTTCCTTCGCTCCCAACGATGTTCGACTCGGAGCCGATATGGAACGGCTCGACGGCCGCGTGCGCCTGGAACGCCGGCCGCCGGCCGTGAAGATCGGCCGGACCGGCGTCGAGGAAGATTTCGTTGCCGCCGCCGCCGGCGCGGACGGCGTGTTGTGGCTGGCTTACACGGTTTACGAAAGCGGCCGCGCCCTCGATGCCGCCGCGGCGCTCGCCGGCGCCTTCGACTCGGTGGAGTTCGACGGCAACGGCGACCGGGTGATGCTGGCGCGGCGGTCCGGCGAGAGCTGGGTCTCGGTCGGCCAAGTGTCCTCCGGCCTGAGCGATGTCTGGCAGCCCGTGCTGTCGGTGACGGAAAAAGGAGTTCTCGTCGCCTGGTCCGAGCAGCGCAACGGCAATTGGGATCTTTTTTCCAGGGTTTACGACCCGCAAGCCGAGGCTTTCCAGGCCGAGCGGCGCCTCACGCGGGACCCCGGCGCGGACATCAACGCCGCGGCCGCCGGAGAGTACATTGCCTGGCAAGCCCGCCGCGCAGACGATTTCGACATCTTCGCGGCCAAAATCGGCGAGGACCCGGTGCGCGTCTCCACCAGCAAGGCCAACGACTGGCGGCCCGCGGTCGCGGTAGATGCTACCGGCGCGGCATGGATCGCCTGGGATACCTACGACGCCGGCAACTACGACGTCTTCCTGCGCAAGCTCGACGGCGCGGAACTCGGCAAGCCCATAGCCGTCGCCGCCTCGCCGCGCTTCGAAGCCCGCCCTTCCGTTGTCGTGGACGATCAGGACCGCGTCTGGGTGGCGTTCGAAGACGCCGGCCCCGGCTGGGGCAAGGACTACGGCGACCGTTGGCCGGGCCGCCGGGCGGTTCCGTTCTACGCCGAACGGAACATTCTTGTCCGCGTCTGGGACGGACGCTTGCGCGCTCCGGCCGCGCAGTTCCGCGCCCCGACCGTCGATTATTTTTCCGACGACCCGCGCATCGCCACTTCCCAGCGGCACAAGATCGGCATCCCCGTCATGCAAATCGACGCCCGCGGCCGCCCGTGGCTGTTCTATCGCAAGCACCCCTCGCAGACCGGCGTCGGCGAAGTCTGGCATAGTTACGCCGCCTACTACGAAGGCGAGCGCTGGTCGTCGCCGATCGAGTTGCAGGCGTCGAGCCACCTGCTCGACCGCCGCCCGAGCGTCGTGCCCCGCAAAGACGGCTCGCTGCACGCGGTTTATTCGTCTGACCATCGGCGCTCCGCCGTCCGCAACCGCAGGGACAGCGACATCTTTTACGCCGCGCTCGCGCTGCCCGATCCGCCCGCGCCCGCGGTGCTGCAGAAAGTCGATCCGCGAGAGCCGCGGACCGCCCCGCGCCCCGTTCATCCGAACGAAGCCGCGGACATCGCCCGCATGCGCGCCGCCCGCATCGAGGCCGGCGGCAAGCAACTCCAATACCTGCGCGGCGAGTTCCACCGGCACACCGAGTTCTCCGCCCATCGCGACTGGGACGGCCCCTTCGAAGAGGTGTGGCGTTACGCGCTTGACGTCGCCGACATGGACTGGATCGGCCCCGGCGACCACGACTTCGCCGTCGGTCAGGACTACCTTTGGTGGCTGCAGCAAAAAATCACCGACATGCACCACCTGCCGGGCAAGTTCAACGGCATATACAGTTACGAGCGCAGCGCCCGCTACCCCAGCGGCCACCGCAACGTGATCTTCCCGCGCCGGGGCATCCGCCCGCTGCCGCGCTCCGCCGACAAAGAGTACAACGAAGGCACGGAGCAAGACGGTTCCGCGGACATCAAAAATCTTTATGCGTATCTCAAACGTTTCGGCGCGATCTGTTCGTCGCACACCTCGGCCACGAACATGGGCACCGATTGGCGCGACAACGACCCCGAGGTCGAACCCGTTGTCGAGATCTTTCAAGGCCACCGCCAGAACTATGAAGAAACCAACGCGCCGCTGGCCGCGCGCGGCCCCGACGACACGATCCAGGGTTACCGTCCCAAGGGTTTCGTTTGGGAGGCGTTCCAAAAGAGCCGCAGACTGGGATTTCAGGCGTCGAGCGATCACATCTCGACGCACATCAGCTACGCGGTCGTCATCGCCGAGGAACACTCCCGCCAAGGGATTCTCGATGCTTTCAAGAAGCGCCACTCCTACGCCGCAAACGACAACATCCTGCTCGACGTGCGCTGCGGCGAATTCATGATGGGCGACGCGTTCGTATCCGCCGAGGCGCCGCGGCTGGCGGTTAGAGCGACCGGCACGACGCCGATCGACCGCGTGGATATCGTCCGCCAAGTGGGCGCTTCAACCCCGCAATACGTCGCCTCGTTCGCGCCGCGCAAGCGGACCGTCGATATCGACTGGTATGACCCGGCCGCCGCCGCGGGGCAGGTCAACATGTACTATGTGCGCTTGCAGCAGCGCAACGAAGCGCTGGCCTGGGCCAGCCCGCTGTGGATCGAGTACCGGCCTTGAGCGCGCGGGTGACGGCGCGGAAAAACATCGCAATTCTTCGCTCGCGCGCGGCTTCACCGCGCCCGCCTCAATTCAGGTACGCCGCCATGACCCGCGCAGCCTGGTCCGCGGCTTCCTGGTCCAGCCCCTTGACGCCGATCACGTACTTGCCTTTCTGGAAGACGAGCGTCGGCGTCCCCGCGTCCAGGCCGAAGTAGCCGCCCAGGTGAGGGATGAACGCGGCGTCCTGCAGCGCGTCCTTGTAGTCCATGAACAGGAAGAGCGCCTGATCGCCGTTGCCGCGCAAGGTGAAGAACATCTGGTACTTTTTGCCGTCGGCCTCGTACTCGGCGAAGTTTCCGCCGGGCATGAAGTCCTTGTCCGCCAGACGGCTCGCAACGATCTTCGCGGCGACAAGCCCGTCTTTCGGAAATTTGTACGTCTCGTCCAGGATTTTTTCCTGCGGCGCGGCCTGCTTTTCCTGAGCGGTCGGCTCGCCGCTCGGTCCGCCGCACGCCCACGGCAGGCTCAGGCAAAGGGCAAACAGAGTCGGCTTCATGCGAATAGCCCCTTTTGTTCGTTTCCGGTGACGATTTTAACCTCATCGCCAACGCGCAGCGCGCCGCCGCGGACGATTTTTCCGTAAACGCCGCCGCGGCAAGCGGGCTTTAGGGCGTTCTGCAGGCCGGGACGGAAATCGTCCATCAGGCGGCAGGGCGCGAGCTCCGCGACGACGGCGATGACGCAGCCCGGCCCGATTGCGATCCGCCCGCCGATGCTGCCGGGCAAATCGACCCCCTCGACGAGCAGGTTGGCGCGCCGCCCGCGGGGTTCGATCTGCGGGTCGCCGAGGTCGGCGCAGACGTCCGCCCAGGCTTCGCGGCTCATCAACGATACTTGGCGGCTGCCTCCGCCCGCGTGGTCGCCTGACAACCCGCAGCCCGCAACGGCTTCGGCGGAGGCGGCTTCCTTGACCGGAGTGCGCGCCGCCGGCCGTAGATAGATCGCAGCTAATCGACCTGCCATGTAACCAGCATATAATTCCGCTTGCTTCATGGCCGGCAACGACCGGATGCTTTGTGCGCGCCCGCGGGATGCGCTACGCTTGCAATGTCACGCAACCCGCAGGGCGGTCTCAATGGCTACGGAGCAAGCTTTCCGCGAAGACTCGGAAGAGGGGCTGATACGCGGCCTGGGGCTGAAAGAAGCTGTCTCGGCCAACGTGGTCGAGATGCTCGGCATCGGCCCCTTTATCACCATCCCGATTCTGATCGCGGCCATGGGCGGCCCCCATGCCTTGCTGGGCTGGCTGCTGGGGGCCGCGCTGGCTGTCTGCGACGGCTTGGTCTGGGCCGAGCTGGGAGCCGCCATGCCCGGAGCAGGGGGTTCCTACATCTATCTCAGGGAAGCCTACGGCCCCAAGAAGATGGGCCGGATGATGTCTTTCCTCTTCGTCTGGATGATTTTCTTCACCGCCCCGCTTTCCGTGGCGACCGGGGCCGTCGGGTTTGCCCGCTACGCCCGCTATCTGGGTCCCGATCTTTCTCCGCTGACCACCCAATTCATCGCGGTGGGGCTTTGTCTGCTCGTCACCTTCGCGCTTTACCGCGGCATTCGCACGATCGGCCGGCTCTCGTTCATACTCATGCTGGCCGCCGTCGGAACCATTCTCTGGGTAATTGTCTCGGGGCTTTTCAACATCCGCGGCGAGCTTCTTTTCGATATTCCCGAGGGCGCCTTCTCCCTGTCGTGGGGGTTCGTTTCCGGCTTGGGAGGCGCCGCGCTGATCGGCATCTACGGCTACGGCGGCTATAACAACATCTGCTTCCTGGGCGGAGAAGTCAGAAACCCGAGCCGGAACATCCCTTTCGCCGTCATCGCCTCGATCGTCATCGTGGCGCTGCTTTACATCTTTCTGAACGTCACGATCATCGGCGTCGTCCCTTGGCGCGAAGCGATGGACTCGCAACACATAGTCTCCGATTTCATGGAAATCGTCTATGGGCCGTGGGCGGCGCAGGTGCTGACCTGGCTGGTCCTGGGCGCGTCGGCCGCATCCGTTTTCGCTCTGTTGCTCGGCTATTCGAGGATTCCCTACGCCGCCGCCAGGGACGGCAGGTTCTTCGCTGTTTTCGGCAAGCTGCACCCGGCCAAACGCTTCCCCCATGTCTCGCTGTTGACGCTGGGGACGGCCTCGACCGTTTTCTGTTTCGTCGACCTGGAAAACATCATTCAGGCGCTCATCGTGATCCAGATCGTGATTCAGGTGTTGGGGCAAATTGTCGCCGTGACTCTGATTCGAAGGTACCGGCCCGATATCCACCGGCCTTTCCGCATGTGGGCTTATCCGCTGCCCAGCATCGCGGCCGCGATTCTCTGGCTCCTGGTGCTGGTCTCGACGGGCGCCGCCATTGTGGGTTTGGGGCTGCTGGTGCTGGCTCTGGGCATCGGTCTGTACATGCTCAGGGCGCGCCGGGTCGGCGAGTGGCCGTTCCAGCCGGTTGGCGAATCGTAATCTCCCGGCCGGCCTCCACCTCTTTCAAGGTCGAAGTTCCGCCTCCGGGCCAACGGACTTCCACCGAGTCCGCTTGCGCATGGGCGCCCATCCCGAAATGGAGCGTCAGTTCGCTCTGCGAAAGATAGCTCCCGCCGCTATGCGCTTCGCGCATCTGCAGCAGGTCTCCGGCGCGGACCCTGACCCGCGCCCCCAAGGCGAGACGATTGCCGCCCGAGCCGGCCAGGCGGATTCTCAAGTAGCGGTTTCCCTCGACAGGCCGGTTCCAGAAGAGCGTGGGGCCGGAGTCGATGTTGTTGAGCGCCAGGTCCAGCGCCCCGTCGCCGTCGAAGTCGGCCGCGGCCGCTCCCCGGCTGGATTGCTCGTTTGCCGGACGCAGGAGATCCGACTGCTCCTGGAAACGGCCGTTCCCCAGGTTGCGGAAAAGGAGGCTTCTCTGGCGGTACGGCCCTACGGAGGGCTGTTGGAGTCGGTCCACGCCGGGAAAGACGTGCCCGTTGGCCGCAAAAATGTCCAGCCGTCCATCGTTGTCGAAATCCAGAAAGAGCGTCCCCCAGCCGACGAAGGGGAGCGTGGGGCGGTCGAGTCCGGCCCGAGTGGTGACGTCGGAGAAGTTGAGGCCGCCCTCATTGCGGTACAGCGTGTTGTATTCCTCGGAAAAATGCGTGACGTACAGCGAGAGGCGCCCGCTGTTGAGAAAATCCCCGACCGCGACGCCCATCCCGGCCTGTTCGACGCCGTGGCCGTTGAAGGCCGTGCCCGACAGGAGCCCGACTTCTTCGAATGCGGCGTTGCCCAAGTTCCTATAGAGCAGGTTGGGCGTCGAATCGTTGGCTACGAAAAGGTCGGGCAGACCGTCGTCGTCCAGGTCCGCGAAGACCGCCCCGAGTCCGTAGTAAGCCTCCGGGTCGCTCAATCCGCTGCTCGCGGATCGCTCGTCGAAGGCGCCGTCTCCGCGATTGAGAAAGAACGAATCGCCGGCGCCTTGCAGCCCCCGCGGGCCGCACATGACGGGCAGGCCCAGATAGCGGCAGCCCAGGCCCGCCCTGCCCATCGAGCCGTAGGCCGGGCTTCCGGGTTGCGGCAGATTGCTTGGGTCCAACTCGATATAGTTGGCGACGAATAAGTCCAGGTCCCCGTCGAGGTCGACATCGGCCCAGGCCGAGCCGGTCGACCAGCGGGAGTCGTTTACGCCCGCCTGTTCGGTGACGTCTTCGAAGGAGCCGTCGCCTCGATTGCGCAGTAGTTGATTGGGGCCGTAGGCGGTGACGTAGAGATCGGGAAACCCGTCGGCGTCGTAGTCGGTGACCGAGCAGCCCATGCCCCAATGGCCGTTGCCTCCGGCGCCGGCTTTTTCCGTGGTCTCCTCGAAACGGCGGCCGCCCCAATTGCGGAACAGCGCGTGCCGCAAGTTCGAGGGCTTGCTTTTCTGGAAGTCTTCGAGGCTGCCGCCGTTCACGAAATAAAGATCGGGGCGGCCGTCCGAGTCGTAGTCGAGCACGCAGACGCCGGCGGAATTCGCTTCGACGATGTAGCGTTTCCGGCTGTCGCCGCTGGTCAAATGGAAGCCGCT
The DNA here is from genome assembly GCA_958295955.1 of uncultured Bryobacterales bacterium. Lineage (GTDB taxonomy): Bacteria > Acidobacteriota > Terriglobia > Bryobacterales > UBA6623 > CATQHP01. Next base: position 2,706,697 of record OY282420.1, read on the forward strand.
CAGGCCGGCGGTGTCCGCCGCTTCGACAAAGCGCGGCTGCGGCAGGAGCCGGTCCGGCAAAAAAAGCCCGCAAAAGAGCAGAAGCCCGATCGGGAAAGAAACACAGGCCCTGCGGCAGCGGGGCACGGCATGTCCATTATAAAGGGATCTTGCGGGTGCGCCGTTGAGCCGGCCGGAGCGTCCTGCGAACCGGAAGCGGCGGATATATACTGCAAACGGGTCCTCTCGCGGCTGCTCAACGCAAGGGCCGCCGGAACAAGGCGATGAATGGATTCACATGGAAGTCCCTCGGCCGCCGCGCCCCGCGGGCTTGTGCGGCCGGGTTCGTTTTGCTGTGCGTCTGGCGGACGCTACCCGCCATGCCGCAGTCGCGGGTCCCGGCTGACGCCGCCGCCGAATTCAACCGCGCCTTGGACCACTTCCGCGCCGGCAGCTATCCGCAGGCGCTGCAAGTCCTCGAGCCGCTTGAACGCCGCCGCCCCGCCGTCGCCGAGATTCAACACCTGCTGGCGATCGTCCTCGATCTCAACCGGAAGCCGGAGGAGGCCAACCGGCACTTCCGGCGGGCCGTGGAATTACAGCCGGACGCGGCCGTTCTGCGCACGAATTTCGGCGCCAGCCTGATGCGCCTGGGGCAGGCCGCGGAAGCCGCGGAGCAGTTCCGCAAGGCTCTGGAATTGGAGGCGGACAATCCCACGGCGAGCTTCAATCTGGGAACGATACTCTTGCAGCAGGGCCGTCCCGAACAGGCGCTTCCCCGGTTGGAAAAGGCGTATGCAACGCAGTCGGACGTCTATGAGAATGCGTACCAGCTTGCCTACTGCCGGTTTTTGCTGGGGAAGTACGCAGCGGCGGACGAGGTTCTGCAGAAACTGGCGGGACCGGCAGCGCCGCGGGCCGAGTTGCGCTTCCTGCAAGCGCTCACAGACCGCGCTTTGGGGCGCGCCGACCGTACGCGCGAGGTCTTGCAGGCAGTCAAGCCTCTGCTGAACGGCCGCCCGCAACTGCAATTTCAGGCGGCGTTGCTGCTCTTGAGTCAAGACCTGCCGGAACCCGCCGAGGAACTGCTCCTGTCGGTTGTGGAGCAGCTTCCGGCTTCCTATCCGGCCCGTCTCAACCTGGCCTTGGCTCAAAAAGGACTGGCGAAGCTGCCTGCAGCCGCGCGCACGGCGAACGCCGCCCTCGGCCTCAAGGAAACCGGCGAGGTCCATCTGCTTCTGGGGGACATCCTGGAGGCCCAGGAAAAGCCGCTCGAGGCGGTCGCTCATTTTCAGCGGGCGGTAGCTCTGGAACCCACGCCGGCAAACTACTATGCTTTGGGCCACGAATTCCTGATTCATTGGAACTGGGAGGCCGCGGCGCAAGTCTTTTCGGCCGGCCTCGAAAGCCGCCCCGATTCCTGGCGCATGTGGGTCGGCGCCGGCGCCGCGGCGACCGGCCTGACGCGCTACGAGGAAGCCACCCGCGCCTTTTTACAGGCCGTGAAGCTCAAGCCCGAAGAGCTGGGGGGCTACCGCTTGCTCGCGCAAACATTCGACCGCTCGGAAGAGGCTTTCGACGATGCCGCGGGCGCCTTCCGGGAACTGCTCGCACGGGAAGCGGCAAATCCCTGGGCCCGTTATTTCGAGGCGCTGGCGACTTTCCAACAGGCTTCCCGGTCGGGAGATGCGAGTCGGTTGGCGTCCCGCGCCGAAACGTTGCTGGCGTTGACCCGTGAGAACCCCCGCTTTCTGGAAGCGCATCTGCTGTTGGGCGAGATCCGATTCGAGTTGGGCGACTGGGCAGCTTCGGCCGCGGCGCTGCAGCGGGCAATCCGGCTCGATGCGGAACATGCGTCGGCCCACTATCGGTTGGGCCTTGCACTGCAGCGCTCGGGGCGGCCGCAGGAAGCGCGGCAGGCGCTCCAACGGTATCGGGTCCTGAAAGACCGAGAGGACCGCACTACCGGCGAGAGAGCCGCGGCAACCACCCGGTTTATCGTGGAGATGGAAAAGAGATGACATTCCCTCGCGACCCTCCGCTGCTGGTCTGCGCCGGCGAGTTCTATACGGATCTGATCTTCTTCGATCTGGACGGTCTCCCCGCCCCGGGCGAGGAAGTCAAAACCGACAAATTTGCCGTCTCGCCGGGCGGCGGCGCCGCGATCACCGCCGCAACGGCGGCCCTGCTGGAGCGGCCTGTCGAGTTGGTAACGGTTTGGGGCAAATCCATGTTTGAGGAGGTTGAAGACTACGAACGACTGAAGGAAGTCGGGGTTGCTTGCGGCTGGTCGCGGACCCGATCAGGCGCGATATCCGGACTCACGGTGGCCGCCTCCACGCGCGAGGATCGCTGTTTTCTGACTTACCCCGGCGCCAACCGCTTCCTCGAAGAGCATTTGCTCGATGCGCAAACCCTGGAGCGGCTCGGCAGCGCCGGCCATGTCCATTTCGCTCTGACGCCCAGCAAGTGGATGCCGTTCCTGGACGCGGTCCAGGAACTCCAATATGGCGGGGTCACGGTATCCTGGGATCTGGGTTGGGACCCCGCGGCCGGACGCTCCCACGGTTTCCGGCATCTGTGCCGCAAGCTGGATTTGATTTTCCTGAACGAGATGGAGGCGCTCAAGTATGCTGGAGCCTCGTCGGTCCAAGAGGCACTGGATTGCTTTTCCCATAAGCGTAATACCGTGGTCATCAAGTTGGGCGCGAAGGGCGCGGTTGCCTGTAAAAACGCAGCCAGGCCGGTCTATGTCGAGGGGATCGAGGTCGAGGCGGTCGACAGCACCGGGGCCGGAGACGCCTTCAACGGAGGGTTCCTGCACGAATGGATGGCGGGAGACGTAATGGAAGGGGCGCTCCTCACGGCAAATGCCTGCGGGGGACTTTCGACCCGCTCGCCGGGAGGCATAGAGGCTTTGCCCACCAAGCAGGAATTGGAACGCCGGCTTATCGAAGACACCGTTGAAGCAAATCGAAGGCGTAGGTTGTTACGAAAATGAAACTGACCGTTATCGGCGGGGCCGGCATCCGTGTCCCGCTGGTGGTCAACGGCCTGTTCCGGCCGGAAACGACCTTGGCCGTAAGCGAGTTGTCGTTGTTCGACACCGACCCGCGGCGCTGCGCAACCGTCGCCCGCATCGCGCAGGCCATGGCGAAAAGAGCAGGAGGAACGCTGCGCGTAGCGCGGCCCCCTACCCTGGAAGCGGCTCTGGACGGGGCTTCGTTCGTCGTTTCGAGCATTCGCGTGGGCGGGCTCGCGGGCCGTGTTCGAGACGAAACGATCGCGCTTGAGCACGGCCTCCCCGGTCAGGAAACGGTCGGACCCGGCGGGTTCGCCCTGGCCATGCGCACCATCCCCATCCTCGCGGCTTACGCCCGCAAAACGGCCGAGCTTGCCCCCGGCGCCTGGCTCATCAACTTCACCAATCCGGTCGGAATCATGGCCGAGGCATTGATCCGGGAGGGATTGGGCGGCCGCTGCATCGGCGTCTGCGACACTCCCCGGGAGCAATTCCTGCACATCGCCGAGGCCCTGGAGATTCCGTTGCAAGCGGCGTCTTTCGACTACCTCGGCCTGAATCATCTGGGCTGGATCCGCGCCGTCCTGGTGGATGGGCGCGACGTAATGCCGGATGCGCTGGCCTCGGACGCAGCGCTGGAGCGCGCTTATCCCACTCCCCTCTTCTCGAAGACGTTTCTCAGGGAATTGGGCCTGCTGCCCACCGAATATCTTTTCTTCTATTATTCGCCCCGCGAAGCGTTCCGCCGGACCAAGGCATCCGGGAATACCCGCGGCAAACTGATCCGCAAGCTGGAAAACCGCTTACGGCAGTCGCTGGCCGAAGCCGGCGGCAACGAGGCCAAGGTTCTGGATGCCTACGACCTCTATCTGGCGAGCCGCAACGCCTCCTACATGGCGGTTGAAACGGGAGGGAGCATCGAGGAGGGGAAAGTAGCCGCGGCAAGAGAAAAGCTGTACCGCAGCGCGGCAGGCTACGAGCGGATCGCCCTGGATGTCATGGACGCGATCGGCAACAACCGGTTGCGGGTGATGCCGGTCGATGTAGCCAATCGGGGATCGATTCGAGACTTCGACGACGATACCGCGGTGGAGACGCCTTGCGCTATCGACGCCAACGGCGCCCGCCCGCTGGCCGTCGGCCGCCTCCCCGAGCAGATCGGGGAACTGGTTTTGCGCGTCAAGGATTTCGAGCGGACCGCCGTGGAGGCCGCGCTGCAGGGGTCGCGGGCGCTGGCGGTCGATGCCCTGACCGCCAATCCGTTGGTCGACCGCCGCGAGTTGGCGGAGAAGCTGGTGGACGCATACCGGCGGGCGCACTCTCCCTGGCTGGATTATCTGACGTAGGCCGAACGCGGAGCGGCTTGCCCGGATCCGGCTTGCAAAAATTTGCGCTGCGCGCACGCGCGATTTGACAGCGGGCGGTTGCTGCCTTATGCTCGAAATGTCGTCACATTCGAGGTCTCAGGGAGGAAGCGTCATGCGACTTCAGTTCCGGGTTTGCGGTCCGGGTTTCCCAGCCCTCCTGACCTTGTGCATTCCGGCCGGCTTGGCGCCGTCCGCGCTTGCGCAAGCGGCGCCCGCTCTCGACCGAGTCCTGACGCTGGCCGAGGCCCGAAGCGGGCCGCGCGCGCTCGCGGTCGATCGGGGCGCTCCCGGCCTGTGGCAGCGCCTGCTGCGACTGCAGACGACGGCCAGCGTACTCTACACCGCCGCTCACCCGGACGACGAACAGGGGGGCGCCTTGACCTACCTCAGCCGCGGGCAAGGCGCGCGCGCCGCGCTGCTGACACTCAACCGGGGAGAGGGGGGCGCCAACGCCATCGGCTCCGAGTTGTTCGACGGGTTGGGCTTGATCCGCACCGAGGAACTCCTCGTTTCCGACCGCTACTACGGTCTCGACGACCAGTATTTCACCACTCTGATCGACTACGGCTACTCCAAGAATCTGGAAGAGGCGCTCCGGCAATGGGGCAAAGAGAACGTTCTGCGGGATGTCGTCAGGGTCATTCGCATCAACCGCCCGCTGGCGCTCGTCTCCCGCTTCTACGGCGGCCCGCAGGACGGCCACGGCAACCACCAAACGGCCGGCGTAGTGACCCAAGAAGCGTTTGACTTGGCCGGCGACCCCAATGCGTTCCCCGAACAGATACGCGACGAGGGGCTCAGACCCTGGCAGCCGCTCAAGCTCTACCGCAGCAATCTCGAGCGCTCGTTCGGCCGCAGCGGCGAGCCGCCCGACCACCGCTGGAACGTCGCCGTCAACGCCGGGGCGTTCAGCCCCTGGCTGGGCGAGAGCTACGAGGAATTCTCAGCCCTGGGATTGAGCTTTCAACGCTCTCAGAACAGCGGCCGGCGACGCGAAAGACCGGGCGCGCACCGTCATTTTTTCGAGCGGGTGGAAAGCCGCGTCGAGGCGCCGGAGCGGGAAACCGGTTTCTTCGACGGCATCGACACGTCGATTTCGGGCATTTACCGGCTCTTGGGCGAAGAGCCGCCCGAGGGGGTTTCCGCATTGCTCGCGGCAATCGAAAACTCGGTAAGCGATGCCGTTGCGGCCTACAGCGTCCGCAACCCCGCCGCGGCCGCGCCCTTCCTGGCGCAGGGGCTGGCCCTGACCCGCGAGGCAATCGGCTTGTCTCGGGGCCGCGACGAGGCGCTCTTCCTGCTGGCGATCAAAGAGCGGCAGTTTCAAGACGCCGTTAGCGCCGCTCTGGGGCTCCGGTTTCGAGCCGCGGCGGCGCCGCTCGGCGCCGCAGAGCCGAGCTCCCCCTTTTCCCCGCAGGCAACCATGGGGCCGGTCGTCCCCGGTCAAAAATTCCAGGTGGATGTTTCGCTGGTCAACCCCAGCGGCATTCCGATTCGGACCGAACGGATAGCGCTGGAGGGCGCCGGGGATTGGCAGGTCGAGGGGGACGCGCAGGCGGGCAAGCCGCTGCGTTCGGGCGCCGTGCTCTCCGCCGCTTTCACCGTCACGGCGCCGCAGGAGGCGACTCTTTCGCGGCGGTACTTTCACCGCGAATCGATCCATGAGAGCCGCTACCGGATTCGGCAGCCCGAATACCTGCATCGGGCAGGCCGCCCGCCGGCGCTTGCGGCCGCGGTCGACTACTCGCTCGGAGGGCAGTCGATCAGAGCAAGCGCAACGGTTTACCGCCGCGAGGCGAATCTCCCTTACGGCTACGAATTCCGCGAGTTGAAGGTCGCGCCGGCGCTTGCGGTCAACGTCTCCCCGGCCAACCTGATCGTTCCGCTGGGGTCGGCGCGGAATCGGGTCTCGCTGGCAGTGGAGTTGCTCAACAACCGCAGCGGAGAAATCCGGGGCGAGCTCGTGCTGGAGTTGCCCGACGGTTGGCGCGCTCAGCCCGCCCGGCAGCCCTTCAGCTTTTCGCAGGCCAACGCGCGCCGGAATTTCACTTTTTCGGTCAGCGCGCCCCAACTCCGCGCGGAGACGTACGACATCCGGGCGGTCGCCCGAGCCGAAGGGCGGGAGTACCGCGAGGGGTATCGGGCGATCCGTCATCGGGACTACGACATCCGCTACCTGTACCGCGATGCGCTGACCCGCATCCGCGGCGTCGATGTCAAGATCGCTCCCCGTTTGAAGGTGGGCTACGTCATGGGCGTGGGGGACGAAGTTCCCGGCGGAATCGAGCAGATGGGCGCCCAAGTCGCTCTACTGAACAGTGGCGACCTGGCTGCGGGCGACCTGGACGCCTACGGAGCGATCGTGATCGGCACGCGGGCCTACGCCGTGCGCCGCGACTTGATCGAATACAACCGGCGGCTGCTCGATTACGCCCGCCGGGGAGGGAATCTGATCGTTCTCTATCAAACGCAGGAGTTCGTTCCCGGCAAGTGGGCCGCCTTTCCGGCCGACCTCCCGCGCCGGGCTGAAGAGGTTTCGGAGGAAGATTCGCCGGTCAAAATCCTGGCCCCCGACCACCCTCTATTCAGGCAGCCCAACCGGATCGCCGCCGCTGATTTCGAGGGCTGGGCGGAACAGCGCGGCTCCAAGTTTTTTTCGAGTTGGGACGACGCTTACATACCTCTGATCGAGACTCAGGATCGGGGGCAGGAACCGCAAAAGGGAGGATGGCTTACCGCCTCGTACGGCGAGGGACACTACACGTATTTCGCCTACGCCGTTCATCGACAACTCCCTTATAGCGTGCCCGGCGCCTACCGCATCTTCGCCAATCTCCTTTCGCTGGGCCGCTGAGCGGCAAGAGGCTGCGGGAACGCGCCGCGCGGGCCGCAAAGACCGCATTGTCTTGCTCTCCACTAAGGTCAGCCGTCCCGCCGCATCAGGCTGTAACTTTGGGCCGTGGGTCCGATGTCGGGCTGCGCGGCCATGAAAACAGCCAACTCCGTTACGTCGTCGGGCTGCTTGATCCATTCCCCGCGAGTCAGAAACGGCGTGCCGCGGCCGGACTCCGGGGCGCCTTCTTCGACATCCCGAGTCAAGCGCGTGCGCACCGGGCCGGGTACGAGCTCGTTGACGCTGATGTTGAATTCGACCAACTCCTGCGCCAGAACGCGCGTCAGCATCCACACGCCGGCCTTGGCGACCGCGTAAGAGGAGTTTCCCTGCGCGCCGCGATGCCCCATGCCGGAGCCGGTAAAGAAAATCTTGCCCGCGCCGCGGGCCTTCAGATAGGGAATGGCTTCGCGCGCGCAATAGTAGGCGCCGATCAAGTTCAGTTCGATAGTTGCCCGCCAGCCTTCGACCGTGCCTTCGTCGATGCGCGCGCGCTCGACGCTGCCGCCGGCGTTCAGGAAAACGATATCGATGCCGCCGTAGGCAGCGGCGGCAGCGGCGTACATGGCGCGGACGGCGCCGAGGTCGGTGACGTCCGCGCGCACGGCCGCCGCTTCGCCGCCTTCGGCCCGGATCGCCGCGACTGTCGCCTCGAGCTCGTTTTGGGAACGGGCGGCGCAGGCAACGCGGGCGCCTTCCCGCGCGTAGGCGCGGGCGATTGCCGCGCCGATGCCGCGGCCCGCCCCGGTAATCAGGGCGACTTTGTTCTTGAGTCGAGCGGCCATGCCTGACAGGATAGCCGCCTGCGTGGTCCGCGGCGGCCCAAAATCGCCGGCAACGGAATTTCGTCGGCAAACACGGTTTTGAGATAGGTTAGAAGTTTCTACCCGTTGAGCGTCCATGAGCGAGCAGAGATTCCAACAAGCCAAGCCCATCGTCGATTTTCCGGCGGCCGAACGAGCCGTGATGCGGTTTTGGGAAGAAAACCGGATTTTCGAGAAGAGTCTGCAGCGGCGTCAAGGCGCGCCGAAATTCGTCTTCAACGAAGGCCCGCCGACCGCTAACGGGCTGCCGCATAACGGCCACGTGCTCACGCGCGTGTTCAAGGACGTTTTCCTGCGCTACCGGACCATGGCCGGCAAGCATGTTCCGCGCAAGGCCGGATGGGACACGCACGGCCTGCCGGTCGAAGTCGAAGTCGAGAAAGAGCTCGGCATTCACGGCAAGGAGGCGATCGAGCGGTACGGCGTGGAACGCTTCGTTCGCAAGTGCGTGGACTCGGTGTTCGCCTACACCGAGGAATGGGAGCGCATGACGCAGCGGGTCGGCTTCTGGGTCGATCTGTCCGACGCCTACGTCACGTTCCACAAGTCTTATGTCGAAAGCGTCTGGTGGGCGCTCTCGCGCCTTTTGGAAAAAGGGCTGCTCTACAAGGGCCGCAAAATCGTCTGGTGGTGGCCGCAGGGCGGCACGGCTCTCTCGGCGGGCGAGGTCGGGCTGGGCTACAAAACGGTCGAGGACCCGTCGGTTTACGTCGCGCTGCCGCTCGACGACGATCCCGCCGTCTCTCTGCTGATCTGGACGACGACGCCGTGGACCTTGCCTGCCAATCAGTACGTGGCCGTGCGCCCCGAGTACGAATACGTGCAAGTGAAAGACGGCGGGCGCAGCTTGATCGTCGCGGCCGCGCTGCGGGAGACGATCGCGCAGAAATTGGGGCGCGGCCTGCCTGTCGAGAAGGAACTCAAGGGCGCCGACCTGCTCGGCAAACGCTACCGCCCGCCGTTCCCTTACTTCTACGATGCGCTCGCGGACGCATCGGGAGAGCTCAAGAACGGCGGGTCGGAGCCGTACCTTTGGAAAGTCCTCGCGGCCGACTTTGTCGAGCTCGACACCGGAACCGGCTTGGTCCACGAAGCGCCGGCGTTCGGCGAGGTGGACTATGACCTGCACAAGACGGTTGCCGAGCGGTATAGCGATCCCGCAGCGGTTCCGCTGCTGTGTCCGGTCGGGCCGGACGGCAAATTTACCGCGGAAGTCCCCGACGCCGCCGGCCAAGAGGTGAAGGCCGCCGACAAGCTGCTGATCCGGTTGATGAAAGAAAGCGGCGTTCTGGCGCACCGCGAAAACTACCGCCACGAGTACCCCTTCTGCTGGCGCGCCGACGACGACCCGTTGATTCAGTACGCACGGCCGGCCTGGTTCATCCGCACCACCGCCCGCAACAAGGAAGTGCTGGCCAACAACGACGCCATCCATTGGCTGCCCGAGCATATCGGCGCGGGCCGCTTCGGCGATTTCCTGCGTAACAACGTCGATTGGGCGCTCTCGCGCGAACGCTATTGGGGCACGCCGCTCAACGTCTGGGTCAACGACGTCACCGGCAGGATGCAGGCTCCGGCTTCAAGCGCCGAGATACTCCGGAAAAACCCGGCGGCATTCGACCGTTTCCGGCGCGCCAAGGAAGCGGACCCGACTCTGTCGGACCACCTGATGGTGCATAAACCGTGGATCGACGAAGTCGTCTGGACCGAGCCCGGCGAAGAGGGCGTTTACCGCCGCGTGCCGGAAGTGATCGACTGCTGGTTCGACTCCGGCTGCATGCCCTTCGCGCAATACGGCTTTCCGCACCGGGGGCGCGAGGAGTTCGCAAGCCGTTTCCCGGCCGATTACATCACCGAAGCCATCGACCAGACCCGCGGCTGGTTTTATTCGCAGCTCATGGTCTCGACATTGGTTTTCGATGACGAAACGCGCCGGACGCTCGGGCTCGAAACACAACGCTATCCGCATCCTTTCAAGACCTGCATCGTGCTGGGTTTCGTCAACGACCCTTACGGCAGGAAAGAATCCAAATCGAAGGGCAATTACACGCCGCCCGACGTCATCTTCGACCTTGTCGCGCAAGATTTCGCCGTAGCGAGCGGCGCAGACTGCGGGCAGCAAGTCCGCGCCGGCCAAGCGGTTATCGCCAAGGAAGACCTCGAGGCGCTGGATCTGAAACCCGGAGAGGCGGTAAAAGTCTATCGGCCGGACAAGCCGGCGGCGGGAATCGAGTTGTCGATTCGACCCGGCAAGCGCATGCCGCGCCGCGTGGCGGCATTGGCCGACGAAGACCGCGAAGCCCTGGGCGCGGAACTCGCACCCGGCGGCGCGGACACGGCGCCGAACGACGTGCGCCGCTTGCCGGCCGGCGAGCGCGTAACGATCGAAGTTGCCGGTCCGGCGCCCGGGGCGGACGCCTTCCGCTGGTTTTTCTTGAGCGGCAATCAACCCTGGTCGGACAAGCGGAACTCCCTGGCGAACGTCCGCGCCGCGCAAAAGGAATTCCCGCTCAAGCTGCGCAACGTCTATTCGTTCTTCACCATCTACGCCAACATCGACGGATTCGATCCGCTGACAATGGCCGGCAGAGCGGCGGCCGAACGCGCGCTGCTCGACCGCTGGATTCTCTCAGAGTTGGCTTTGCTGACGCAGGCCGTCGCCGGCAACATGGAAGCATTCCGCGCCTATGAAGCGGCGGTCGAGCTCAACCGCTTCGTCGACGTCCTGTCGAATTGGTACTTGCGCCGCAGCCGCGCGCGGTATTGGAAGAGCGCATTCGACGACGACAAGCGCGACGCCTACGCAACCTTGTACGAGTGCCTGGTTGCCGTCGTGAAGCTGGCTGCGCCGTTCACTCCGTTTTTGGCGGAGGAGATTTATCAGAACATCGTTCGCGGCCCGGGCGGCGATTGCGCCGAGAGCGTCCATTTGTGCGCCCTGCCCGCGGGCGACGCATCTTGCATCGACCTGGCGCTGTCGGCAGAGATGGCGGCGGTGCGCAATATCGTTTCGCTGGGGCTGCGCGTGAGGACTACGCATCGACTCAAGGTCCGCCAGCCGCTGCGCGGCGTCGAGGTCGTGCTGAGCGATCCGGCATTGCGCGCCCGCATCGCCCCGTATGCCGATCTGATCCGCGAAGAGCTCAACGTTCGCGAGGTAGTTTTTCCTGAAGGGGACCAGGCGCACGTCGGCTACAGCGCGAAACCGAACTTCCGGCGGCTCGGCCCGCGGCTCGGCAAGAAAATGAAGGCCGCCAAGCAGGCGTTCGCCGCCCTGGATGCGCCGGCATTGCGGGCGAAGCTGCTCGCGGACGGCTTTGCGGAAATCGAACTCGAGGGAGAAGCGCTCAAGCTGGAGCCGGCCGATATCGAGGTCGCCGTCGAGGCGGCGGGGCATTTCGCCGCGGCCGGGGATTCGACGGCGGTCGTGGCGTTGGACACCGAGCTCGACGACGCGTTGCGCGACGAGGGTCTTTACCGCGAGTTGCTGCACTACGTCCAGAACCTGCGCAAGGAATTGAACATCGACTACGTCCGCCGCATCCATTTAGCGGTTACGGGGTCGGACCGGCTCGTCCGCGTGCTGCGCGAGAACCGGGAGCATTTCATGCAGGAAACTCTATGCACCGCCCTGCTCGGCGCGAACTCCATTCCGCTGCGCGGCGAGCTGCGCGAATTTTCGATTGCCGGAGAGGCCGCCCGCGTCGTGCTGGTTCTCGTATAGAGATCGGCCCGCGGCGCAACGGCCCCAAAACCTTTGCGCAGAAATTCAAATTGCCGTTGACACGCCCGGCCGGCGTTACGATCGGGTTTCCACAGACGGAAGCGAGGTCTTGTTTCATGCGCTGGAACTAATCTCAAAGTCGGACTCCGCAGCGCTCATGCCCGCGCGCTGCGCGGACTGCGGGGTTCATTCGCCGCGCAGCAGGTAACCTTCGGGGTCCAATGCGACCCGCGCCGCTCTTTCGTCGAGCGCGAACGAAAACTCCGTTTCGCCGCCGTCAGTGAGGATGTATCTGTCGATGGAGTTGCCCGAAGCCGTGACGACTCTCACCGGGGCCGCGATGGAGAAGCGTTCGGCAACGCCGCTCTGCCTGAGTTTCGCCGTCAGCAGGTGGCGGCCCTGCCCCGGTTTTTGACTGTATGCGAGGCTCAACCGCGGAATTCCGGTGCGGTAAACCCACAGGTCGAAGAACTCGCGCAACTCGGGGTCGGGGTATCCGGCGGGAACCAGGCGGGCCGCTTCCCGGCGGATATCCTCGGTCGTGACCGCGCGGAACGCGAAGCGCTCGCGCAACCCCCTGAGGAAAGAATAAAACCCTTCGTCACCCATCACGCCGCGCAGCATGTGGAAAATCCAGGCGCCTTTCTCGTAGGCGACGATGCGGTAGGCGCGGGGCGTCTTCGCCGTGCGCAGGCGCTCGCCCAAAACGACCGGACCGGCGGCTTCGAGCGCGCCGCCGCCGTCAACGGTTTCCAGCAACCGCCTGCGGTACGCGGCCAGCGAGCGGTCGAGCGCCGCGCGGCCTTCCCGCTGCTCCAGGAACAAAAGCGACGAGTAGGTGGCCAGCCCCTCCATGATCCAGCTCTCGCCGGGGCGGGCGACGGTCACCACGTTGCCCCACCATTGATGCGCGAGTTCGTGGGGAAGCAGCAACTCGGCGTAGAAGCGCGATTCCTCCGCGGACAAACCGCTCAGAGCCGGATCTCCGGGGCGGAAATAGCTCCTGGTCGAGGCATAGACCAATCCGGGAAAGCCCTGCCCGAAATCGCCGGGCACGGGCGACACGACCACTCGTTTTTGGGCGGGCGCGCCGAATTTCTGCAGGAAAAAGCTGAAGGCCGCCGCGCAAAGATCGGCCGTTTCTTCGATCCGCGGCGCCGGGGCGGGCGGTTCTCGGGGCGCATCGAAAATCAGGGGGAGGGGCGGGAGCCGCAGGGCGTAGCGCGAACGCCGCCGGCCCGGCAGCGGATCGGGAGCGGGCGCGAGGGGTATCGTTACCGGTTGGGGGGGCGGCTTCTCCGCGGCGGGCTTGTGGCCGTGGACCGCGATTTCGTAACCGTTCGCCTGCCGCGTCGTCGAGAAGTAGCGGCCGAGATTGAAGCCGGCGAGACGAATGGGGCTCTCCGTTCGGAAACGAGTCGAACGCACGCCGGCGTCCACGGAATCCGCGATCTGCGTTCCGGTGGCGACCAACTCCAGATGCGCGGGATAGCGGAAATCGAGATCGTAGCGCGAAAAACGGAGATCCGTCCGCGGATACCACGTGCCGCGGTCGCCCACGTAATAGACTCCCGACCCCGTGTCCGAGATCGATTTTCCGGAATAGCGGAATTCCAACTCGTGCCGCGAACCGGCTTGCAGCGGCTCGGGCAGCACAACGACCACGAGATTGTTTTGGCGGCGCGAAGGCCCGCTGAAAGCCGGCTGCTCCTTTTGCAGGAACTCGACCGCTTCGCCGTCGAGCAGCACTGCGGAAACGCGCAGGCGCCCGGAAAGCTCGAAGTCGAAAGAACGCGCCCGCGGGACTTGCGGATAGAAGTCTGCGCTCATGCGCACGTCCATGTCGAGCTCGGGGCCGATTTCGGCGGCAATCCGGTAATTTTGCAGCCGCCCCGGCGCGGGCGTGACGTTGCGCCGGCCTTCCCGAAAATTTCTTCCCTCGAAGCTGGTCCAGACTTCGTAGAATTCCCGGTCGCGGTCGCGGACGAGCCTGCCCGCGCTGACCTGCTTGTCGAGGCGGGGTTCGATCGAGACCTCGAAGCGCCCCAGCCGGTTCCCGCGCATGGCGCCCACGAAGAAGCCGTCTTCGGGGGGCGCATCGGAGTAGGCATCGGCGAACACGCGCAGGGCCGCGCCGCCCAGCAGATTGCGGACTATCGTGGACCAGCGCGGCGCGAGGCGCGCTCCGGCTGCGGCGTCCGCTCGACTGCTCGGGCTCTTGTCGATGGCGCGCATCAGCGCGTCGGCCGTATCGTCGGTGAAGAAGAACACGGCGGTGCGGAATTTTTCGTCGAGCACGGTCTCATCGAGAAAGCGGGCGATGGCATGCCGCTCGCCGGGGGTCGGCGGGATGAGCAGCGCCTCGCCGGTATCGGCCGGCTCGCTCGACACGAAAGCAACGGCGATGTCGCGGCCGTGGACCTTGCGGCCGAAAATCAAGTGGCCGTCAGTGAAGTAGAGCTTGATCTCCTCGCGTTCGAGGAAGACGTCGCGAACGCGGTAGCAGCGCTCCGGGTCGAGTTCGACGCGGCGGATCTGCTGCAAATAGTCGTCCGCCGCGGCGCAAAGCACGCGGGCGCACAGCAGCAGGGCAAAGATGACCGGACGCGCCAACTGCACTCATCATCCCCCGCCGCGCGGCAACGGTCAACCGCGGCGCGTACGCGCCGCCGCGTCTAAAAGAACCGCACCATGTAGGTGAAGCGCACGCCGCGGCCGATCTCCGGGGCGAGGTCTTTGATGAAAGACGAGTGGTTGCGGTAAAGCCGGTCTCCGGCGTTGAAGACGTTCAGTGAGAATTGATGCGCCAAGTGCCGCCGCGCATAGGTGTACGACGCCTTGATGTTGACCACGGCGTAGCCCGGCGTGCGCGTCTCGCCGGTGAACGTCTGATGCTGTTGGCTCGCCAGAATCAACTCCGGCGCGACGTGGAAGCCGGCGCGGTTGTAGGCGAAGCCGAGCTTGCCTCTTAGAGGCGGGATGCGCGGTAGCGGGGTCTTCATGTCCGTATCCTGGGCATCGACGAAATCCATGCCCAGATTCAGCCGCAGGCCGCGGCTCAAGCCGATGTCCAGGAGCGCCTCCGCGCCGGTGAAACGCGCGTTCCGCTGCGTGAATTCGATTATCCGCAGGCCGTCCTCTTCCTCGCCGGACGCAAAGGGAAAGATGAAGTTGCGGAAGCCGTAGTAGAACACGTTGACCTCGCCGCGCAGGCGGCCTTCTCCTTGGCGCAGCGACAGGTCGACGCCGTCGCCGCGCTCGGGGCCCAGACCCGGGTCGCCCACCTCGAATGCCAGATTCCCCGCATGGGGGCCGAAGTTGTACAGTTCTTCGAGCGCCGGAGCGCGGTAGCTGTGCGCGTAATTCGCCACGAAAGCGCCGCCGCGCCACAGGTCGGCATGCAGGCCGGCCGCCGCCGAGCCGCCGGTGAAGGTCCGCGCGACCGCGTCGGGCGCCTCTTCGTGGTGCTCCTCTTCCTCTTCTTCCTCCTCTTCTTCATCTTCGTGCCCGTGGCTGCGCTCGGCGAACGCCGGGTTGTAGCGCTGCGTCTCGACACGCCCGCCGAACTGGAACTTCACCCGCTCGAAGTCCAACTCCTCCAGCGCGAAGAAAGCGAGCCCACTCTGATCGACCGGCGGCGACAGGGCTTCCTCGCCGGCCGCTGCATACTCGCGGTCGATGCCCCAGAAGCCGAACCGGCCGCTCAGCGGACCCCGCCTGCCCTGCTCGAACACGCCGCGGTAAACGAACTGGTTGTTGCGGAAGGCCGTTCCGATCTCCTGTTCGCCGTCCTCGAAGAACTCGACTTCGTCGTGCTCCCAATCGACATAGCCCAATTTCAAGACGAAACTCTCGACCGCCGCGCTGAGGTCGTTCAGTCCCCAGGTGAAGCGGTAGCTTTGGCGGCGCGTGTCGAGCGCGACCCGCTCGAGTTCTTCCTCGTGGTCTTCTTCTTCTTCCTCTTCGCCTTCTTCTTCGTCTTCGTGCTCGTCCTCGTGGTGGCCGTGAAATTCCTGAACGAACGGCACGCCGTAGCTGCCGTTATCGACCTTGACGTCGAAGCTGAAAAAAGTCTTGTCGCCGAAGCGGCCGAAGCCGCCGCCGCCATTCGTGCCGTTCGTCCGCGAGTTGGGGATCTCGCCTTGCTGCGGAGCGGTATAGTCGCCCGCGCGGACGCCCGCGCCCGAGCCCCAGACCATCCAATTGCCGGCGCCGTACTCGAACCCGGCGTTGCCGGCGGCCAGCGCGTTCGCCGTGCCCGCCGATGCGGAAAGATAACCGCGCAGCCCTTGGTGCGGGTGGCGATGAATCTCATGGTGCCGGCCGATGGCGTTGACCGTGCCGCCGATGGCGTTGCCCGAGTAGAGCAACGTCGCCGGACCCTTGACGACCTCGAGCCGCTCGAGCTGCGCCGTGTTGACCACTTCGCCGTGGTCGCCCGACTGTGACGACAGCGTGCCCGTGCGAATGCCGTCTTCCATGACCAGCACCCGGTCGCCGTCGAAACCGCGGACAATCGGCCGCGACGAGCCGGGGCCGAAGCTGCGCTTGGCAATCCCCGTGCCCACCTTGTGGTCAAGCGCCTCGCCGAGCGAGACGTCGCGGGACAAGCTCAACTCTTGGGCGTTGAAGGAGTCCACGCTGCCGAACGATTCGAAGGCGGTCTCATGCTTCTCGCTCGCGGTTACGGTGATTTCTTCGTGCATGGCGGTCAAGGCCAGCATGAAGTCGGCGGTCGCCGTACCGCCGGCGCGGACCTCGACCATCTTGGCCGCTTCGCTGAAAACGCTGTCGAGATGGGTGACGAGGTGGTAGCGGCCCGGAGGCACGCGGTCGAATGCATAGGCGCCGTCGTCGCCGCTCAGCGTGCTGCGCCCGAGCTCGACGATCAGCACGATGGCCCCGTGCAGCGGGCCGCCGGTTTCTTTCATCGCCACCGTACCGCTCAGACGGCCGTGCGACTGCGCCGCGGCCGAGACGGCCGCCAGAACCGCCAAGGCGGCGATGGGCGGGAAAAGACGTATGTGCCTCATGTCTCTTTAGCTTGAAGCCTGTTCGTCCGCGGATGAAGCGCAAAATCGCGGGCGGACACGGAAGCGGCGGCGAACGGGACAAAAAACTACGGCAAGCGGGACCCCGCAGCAGGGGGCGAAAGCCGGCGATCGGACACGAGCGTGTTCCCCAACTCGTCTTGAAACTCGGCGCAGGCGTTTTCCGTTTCGGCCCGGTTCCAACCCAAAGCAGCCGCCGCAATCGCTGCCGTCGCATGCGCCCATGCAGGTTCGTAGTTGCGCTCGAAGGCCAGGCCGGTCCGGCGCAAAAGGATGTCGCCGAGCGTGCGCGCCTTTTCGTGGCGCACGGCGAATTCGATCTGCCCGCGCATGGCCGGGCAGCCGGGCGCCGGCGGCGCCGCGCGCTCGGGCCGGGCGCGAACGAAGGCCCGCAGCCGCGGCGCGCGCGGGCCGTACAGGACGGCGAGACCGGCGTCGGATTCGTCCAACTCGACAGCTTCGGCAATGCCGGGGTCGTTCGGAAGCGTCGCGCCGAGTTTTGCGGCGGTTTGCCGCAGCGTGTCCCAGGCAAACGACCGCGCCGTTGTCAGCTTGCCGCCCAGCATCGTCAGCAAGCCTTGCACGCCGTCCTCGGTTTCGTGATCGTAAAGCGCATGATCGCGGGAAGCCGCATTCATGTTTCCGCCGGTTACGCGCATCAACGGACGCGAGCCGCAATAGGCGTAGAGCACGGATTCGCGGCCGACGCCCGCGCGCGGAAACAGGCCGTTCATTTCCTTGAGCAGGTATTCGATCTCGGTCTCGGTCGGCGTCATGCGGTCCGGGTTGCCGGCAAACGGCGTCTCGGTTGTGCCTACGAGATAGAGACCCCGCCAGGGAACGATGAAAAACGGCCGGCCGTCGGCGCGCGCTTCGCGATAAACGGCGTGCCGGGGCGCCCCCGGGAACGGCGCCAGCAAGATGTGCGCCCCGTTCAAGAGAGTCAGCAGGGGTTCCCGCCTTGCCCCGGGCAGCAAGCGGCGCACGCGGTCGGCCCAAGCGCCGGCGGCGTTGACGACCAACCGCGCGCGGATCTCCTCTTCGCCGTCGGGGCCGTCAACTCTCACCCCGAGGACCCGCGAATCTTCGACCAGAAATCCCGTGACGGCCGTATGGTTGCGAACCGTCGCCCCGGCTTCCTCGGCCTGCAGCGCCATCTCCAGCGACAAACGCTCGGGATAGACCGCCTGGCAGTCGTAATAGACGAAGCCTCCGCGAAGGTCTCCGGCAGCGAGTCCGGGCTCGGCCCGGCGAACCTCCTCGGCGCGCAAACGGCGGTGTTTCGGCAGCACGGCGCCGCCCGCCAGGAAGCCGTAGATCTCGAGGCCGGCGGCGATATGCCACGGCGGGCGCGAATCGCTGCCGTAAACCGGAATCAGGAAAGGCTGGGGAACGATCTGCCCCGGAAATTCCCGCAGGAGGATCGTGCGGTCGCGAAGCGATTCGCGCACCAGGCGGAAGCGGAACGATTCCAGATAGCGCAGGCCGCCGTGAATGAGGCGCGTCGAGCGGCTGGTGACGCCGCAGCCGAAATCGTTCTTCTCGACGAGCGTGACGCGGAAGCCGCTCAACGCCGCCAGCCGCGCCAGCGCGCAGCCGTTGATGCCGCCGCCAACGATGACGATATCGCTGATGGCGCCGCTTCCCAACTTCCAATCTATCAGCCGTTGCGCCCTCGCTCCCAAGCCGTCCGATGCGCCGCCCGCGCCCCGCTAGAATGTTCTTCCGTGGCCGACCTCCGGACATCTTTCTGCGGGATTGCGTTGCGCAACCCGATTCTGGCTTCGAGCGGTACCTTCGGTTACGGATTGGAGTTCGCCTCCCTTGTGGATCTGAATCAGTTGGGCGGCATCGTGGTCAAGGGTCTTTCGCGCAATCCGATCGCGGGCAACCCCGCTCCGCGCATCGTCGAAACGGCTTCAGGCATGCTGAACTCCGTCGGGCTGCAGAATGTCGGCGTCGAGGCGTTCATCCGCGATAAGCTGCCTGCGCTGGCAAAGCTCGATACGCCGGTGTTCGCCAACGTATTCGGCTACGCAGTCGACGACTACGTCGCAGTCATTCGGGCGCTCGAACAGGCCGAGGGGCCGGCCGGATACGAGTTGAACGTCTCGTGTCCGAACACGCATTGCGGCGGGATGCAGTTCGGCGCCGACGCGGCGCTGCTCGGCGAGGTCGTTGCCGCCGCAAAGGCCGCCGCGCGCCGGCGCCCGCTGATCGTGAAGTTGTCGCCGAACGTAACCGATATCGCGGCGCAGGCAAGAGCGGCGGAGCGGGCCGGGGCGGACGCGGTTTCCCTGATTAACACGTTGCAAGGCTTGGCCGTCGATGCCGCGGCGCGAACGCCCCGCCTGGGGGGCGGTTACGGCGGGCTTTCCGGACCGGCGGTCAAGCCGGTGGCCTTGCGCATGGCGCATCAGGTTGCGCAGGCCGTTTCGATACCGGTCATCGGCATGGGCGGCATTGCCTGCGGCGAAGACGCCGCCGAATTCCTCCTCTGCGGCGCGTCGGCGGTGCAGGTGGGAACGGCCTCGTTCTGGGACCCTGCCCGGCCGGCGGCGGCCGTCCGCGAACTGGACGACTTTCTCGACAAGCACAAAATCGCCTCGGCAGCCGAGTTGATCGGCGCGCTGCGCATGCCGGGACCGTAGGGCTAAAACGCGACGCGCAGGCTGAACTGCATCTGCCGCGGATCGGTGTTGGTCGAGCGGATCGTGCCCGCCGCCGGCGCTCTCACGTTGCGGTTCGGAGTTCCGTAGCTGGGATGGTTGGTCAGGTTGAAGACTTCCCAGCGGAAGCGGACATCGACCCGCTCGGTCGGCTGGAACGATTTCTGCAAGCCGATGTCCCAATTGAAGATGCCGGGCTCCTGCATGATGTTGCGTCCGAGGTTGCCGAAATTGCCTTGGCCGTTTGCGTCCCGCGGGATGGCGAAGGCGGCGGGGTTGTACCAGCCGTCGGGGTTGGGGTTGGCGACCTTGTGCTCGCCGATCACGTCCGGGCGCCAAGTGCCGGTAGTTGTTCCAAGATTCGAAAACGCCTGCGGCAGCGTCACGCTGTAGTATTGGCCGGTCTGCGCCTGCAGCATGCCGCTGAGTTGCCAGCCGCCCAAGACGGCGTTCAACGCGCCGCCGCGGTCCATGAATTTCTTGCCGCGGCCAAAGGGAAGCTCGAGCACGTAACTGGTTGCAATGCGCTGACGCACGTCGCTCGAATTGGAGCCGCGCTGGCAGGCGAAGCAGTTCGGGTCCTGTACGCCGGTCTCGCCGCCGACAAACTGCTCGGGCACGTTGCCGATGCCGTGCCCCCAGGTGTAGGCGATCGTCCACATGTTGCCCGCGGCGAAGCGCTTGGACAGAGTGGCGTTGAGCCCGTTGTAGTTGGCCGAGCCGTAAGGCGTGCGGTAGCTGAGATTGCGGACGTCCTCGAAGTGCCTGCGCCGCGAAGCCTCGCTGGAAGCCGGGCCGCGCGTGGCCGCGTTCTCGTTGTAGCTGCCCACCAGGAAATTCGACGACGAGCCGACATAGGCCACGGTAAGTCCCAGGTTGTCGTCCAACTGCCGCTGCACGCTGAAATTCCATTGATAGGTGGTCGGCAGCGGGAAGTGCGTGGACCAGTGCTGCAAGACCAGGTTGTACGGCCGGTTGTCGGGGTCGCTGAGGTCGCCCAGGAAATCGGCCGGAAACCCGTCTTTGAGCAGGAACGCCGGCGATTGGCGGCCCGACGGGCGCGTGACCTGAGCGACCAGCGGGAAGTTGGCCAACATGCGGGCCGAGGCGCCCACCGCCATCTGCCCGCCGTAGAAGACGCCGCCGCCGCCGCGGAATGTCCACTTCTCGCCGGGCTGCCAGGCGAAACCGACGCGCGGGGCGAAGTTGTTGGTGTCGGTGTCGATCAATCCGCGGGACGACCAACTGCCGCCGTTTTGTCCCGCCATGATCGTTTGCCCGTATGTGCCGGCGTCGATCGACAGCTTGTTCATGCGGTTCTCCCTGTCGAACCACGGCGAGGTCAACTCGTAGCGGAGCCCCAGATTGAGCGTGAGCTTGGGGGTGATTTTCCAGTCGTCCTGGGCGAAGAACATGTAGCTGCGGAAAAGCTGCGTATTCAGCACCTGGGTGCTCTTGGTGGCGTTGTTGAGCCAGCCGAGCAGGAAATCGCCCATGCTGACGCCGCTGAATTTGCCGTTGACGTTGTGGATGCCGCGGGAGTTCTGCGAGCCGGTGATGTCGGTCGTGTCGTAGCGGACGTCGGCGCCGATCTTGAAGCTGTGGTTGCCCTTGAGGATCGTCAGATTGTTGAGGAACTGGTACGTCCAGGTGTCTTTGATGTTCGGCTGGAAGGCCGAGCCGCCGAGGCCGATGAAGCCCAGATTCCCGCCGAATGTGAAGCGGGGCAGGCCGAACAGATTGTCCGCCGCATCTATGCCCTGGATGCCGAACTGCGCGACAGCATCGGCCAGCGGCACGTCGCTGTCGATGTTTTTGTTGACGCCGAGAAATTTGCGCCCGAAGCGGAACTCGTTGACGACATTGGGGTTGAAGATGTGCGTTTCGGAGATGACCAGGTGGTTCCCGCCGTTGTCGTCGCGGGCGCGGTCGTTGCCTACGCCGCCGCGCGCCAGACCGGGCAGCGGCGCGCCGCGGTTCTGGTCGAAGGTGTAGGTGCTGTAGCGCACGAACATGCTGTCGTTCGTGGAAAACGTCTGGTCGTAACGGAAATCGTACTGGTTGCGGTTGGTGAACCACGGCTCGCCGCTGGTGAAATTGTTGCGCGTGGCCGGGTCGGAGAGGTTCGGGCTGGGGTAGATCTGCGCCAGCGCGGAGCCGACCGGGTCTTGCATCGCCATGGGAATGGTCTTGTTGGCGAACGTCGTGCGGTCGGCGACAACGCTCGAACTGTTAGGGTCGATCAGTCGGTTGAGGTTGCGCGTCATGCTGAAATCGCCGGCGCGCTCGGCGGCGGTCGGCACAATGTTCAGGTCGCTCTGCGCGCGGCGGACGCGCCAGGCTTCGATGCTGCCGAAGAAGAATGCCTTGTTCCTGACGATCGGGCCGCCGAACGTTCCGCCGAACTGATTCTGGCGCAGCACGGCCGGGTCGGCCTTGCCGTCGCCGTCACGGTCGTTGCGTCCGAAGGTCGGGCGCGCGTCGAAGATATCGTTGCGCACGAACTCATAGGCGCTGCCGTGGAACTCGTTCGTTCCGCCGCGGATCGAAACCATGATCACGCCGCCTGCGTTGCGGCCGTACTCCGCCGAGTAATTCGACGTTTGCACCTTCATCTCCTGAACCGCGTCGAGAGAGGGGATCACGGCCTGCGACTTGCGGTCTTGCAGCCCCATCACGGTGGAGTTGTTGTCCACGCCGTCGATCAAGTAGTTGTTCTGCAGGGCCGGTTGGCCGTTGACGCTGAGGCCGTTGCCGAACGACGAAGTGCCCAGCGGGCCGCGGTCGCGCCCGCCTATTTCAGGCGCCACGCCGGCGCTCAACAAGGCCAGCGACTGATAGCTGCGTCCGTTCAGCGGGAACTCCTCGAGCTGCTTGCGCTCGACGGTGTAGTCGAGAGTCGCGTTCTCCGTCTTGAGCACGGGCGTCGTGCCCTCGACGGTGACGACTTCCACCAAGTCGCCGACCTCGAGTTGAAAGTCGATGCCGATGCGGTCGCCGGCGTGAATCTCGACGCCTGCGCGCACCGACTTCTTGAAGCCGTCGCTCTCGACCGAAATCTCATAGGCGCCGATCTTCAGCGGACCGACAACGTAAGTGCCGGCTTCGTTCGAGCCGGACGAGATCGTTGCGTTCGTATCCACATTGCGCGCCGTAACGGCGGCCCCGGGAATCACCGCGCCGGTCGAGTCGGTAATCGTGCCGGCGATATTCCCTTGGTCTTGCTGGCCCAGGGCGGGCGCCGCGGCGAGCAATGCCGGGATGAGCAGCGCATACGCTCGATGTCGAGTCATGGTCGTCTTTACCTCCTGGGGCGGCCCTGCTTGCGTCAAACGGCGGATCGTCGCTTGACGAACCGGAAACAGTCCGGTCGCCGAAAACCCCGCCACATAGTTTAGCGCCTGCGGCAGCCCCGATCAATTGCCGAATCCGCTCCGGGTGTGCGGCATAACACTGATCCGGCTGGGATCAGGAGTCAGGGCATGTCCGGCAAGAAGAGCGGCGGCGCCTCGTTGCTGCAAGCGCCACAAGTTTCAGAAAGGGGCTTTCATGCCCTTGCCTGCCGACGTATCGTCCCTGTAGAGGCGACTCGACCGGCAACCGTCAGCGTTCGCCTGCGGCGCTCAATCGCCGGCAAGGGCGGCTTCTTCCAGGAATGCCCGCTCCGACTGCGCCGGCATTTTCGGCAGATAGTTCCGCGACTCCGGGTAGTCGTCGAACCAGTGCGCTTCCCGCCTCCGCGGGAAGATCATGATCTCGCCTTGGCGCCGGGGGTCCGCGGCGCGGTGGTACTTGAGCAAAATACAGTCGTCCGTCAGACCGATGACTTCGACCTTGCCGGTCATGTGCGACATCGAGAAGCGCGCCCGCTTGGCCAGGCCGGAGCCCTGCGCCTGAGCCTCGGCAAAGATGCGGTACGCCCGTTCGAGCGGTACCGAGTACGACTCGTTCCCCTCGGTAGGCCGGCATTGAAAGATGTAGTACGGCGGCACGCCGAGATATGACAATTCGTCGAAAAGCTCGCGGAGAACGTCCGGCGAATCGTTGACGCCGGCGATCATCGGCGACTGGTTCACGGTTACGACGCCGTGGCGCTGCAGGCATTCGAGACCTTCGCGGGCCTCGGCCGTAAGCTCCACCGGATGGTTGAAATGGCACATCACGTAGATGCGGCCCGCCGTCGCATTCGAGTATTTGTCGAACATCGCCCACAGCTTCGGGTCGCCCGTGATGCGAAACGGATTGAAGGCCGGCATCTTGCTGCCGATGCGGATAATCCTGACATGCGGGATCGCGCGCAAGCCGGCAATGATCGGCTCGAGCTTCGAGGTGGACATGATCAAGGGGTCGCCGCCGGTCAGCAGAACGTTGGAGATTTCCGGGTGGGCGCGGATGTACTCCAACCCCGCCGACACGTCGCGGACGACCTCGTCGTTGTCGTCCATGAACAACCGCTTGCGGAAGCAAAAGCGGCAGTACGCGCCGCATACGTCGTTGCACAGCAGCAGCGCCGTATCGGAGTACTTATGCTCCAGTCCGGGAACCTTGGTGTAGAGTTCCTCATGCGAAGCGTCGAGCTGTCCCCATTCATTGATCTCGGTGGAATCGGGCATGACGATCTTGCGTATGGGATCGTGCGGATCGTCCCAATTGATCAGTCCCTGGTAATAGTCGTTGGTGCGGAAGACGAACTTCTCGCTGACCTGACGCCCGATTTCCCGCTCGTCCGGCGAGAGTTGGGGGATTTTATCGACGGATGTCATGTATCTCGGCTTGCGCAAAAAAACTCCTTTCGAACGACGAAATTTCGCGGCGCGGTCTGAGCGCCGCCGGGAGTACGCCTCCCCCGATCGACCGTATCTATTGGAAACAATTTGGCCCGCCTCTGTCAAACGGCGCGTCGGAAGGACGTACGCTGCCCCGCTGGTCTTTGGAAGAAAGGGGCAGGGAATACTGAAAAGCAGGGGGTAGGAGCACGGTTTTCCGACAGTTCGACAAGCCGGCGGCAAGGGGGCTCCGCCCTGCCCGGAAACAGTTCCCCGGCGCCGGGCGGATCGTCGGTCCGCGGCTCGCCAAAGAGCATCTGCGGCAAGTCTCCGCGCACCTGTTCGGCGCCGGCACAGGCGCCGCACGCCCCGCGCGTGGTTCAGCCGCTTTCGCCGCAGCCCTCGACGGTCCGTTCGATCAACCTGTCGACGACCTCGAGCAAGGCTTCCCGCTCGGTTGCGCCGGAACGCAGCGCTTCGCGGTACGTCCGCAGTTGGCGGTGCGAGCTCGCGCCGCGCTCGATGATCGTCAGCGCATGCTCGACCTCGCGGACGCAGCCGAAGTGTTCCGCGTCCTCGCGCAGGATTCCAAGCAACTCCCGGGTCAGCGCGGTGAAAGGGACGATCTCGCCGCGTCCGAAATCGACCATGCCTTCGTCGAGACCGTAACGCTGCGCGCGCCAGCGGTTCTCATGCACCAGCAGCGGAGCATAGATGCGCCAGCGCTGGTTTTGCCGCCGCAAGCGGTAGAGCATGCGGCAAAGGCAGCGAAAGACGGCCGCGCAGCACAGCGCATCCTCGACCTGCGTGCAAACGTCGGTGATGCGCATCTCGATGGTCGGAAAGCGGGCGCTGGGCCGCACGTCCCACCACAGCTTCGTGGCGTCCTCGAGCAGGCCCGCCGCGACCATCAGATCAACCGTCCGCTTGTACTCCCCGTAACTTTCGAAGCGTTCCGGCAGGCCCGTGCGCGGCAGTTCGTCGAAAACGCACAGGCGGTAGGAGTGCAGGCCGGTTTCGGTTCCTTCCCAGAAAGGCGACGACGTGCTCAGCGCCAGCAGGTGCGGCAGGAAATACGCCGCCTGGTTGAGGATGTCGATGCGCAGGTCGTCGTCCTCGATGCCCACGTGGACGTGCATGCCGCCGATCATCAGCCGCCGGGCGGCGGCCTGCATATCCCGGTTCAGGATGCGATAGCGTTCTTTGTCGGTGTGCTTCTGCTCCCGCCACAGAGCGAAGGGATGCGTGGAGGCGGCAATCGGGGCGAGGCCGTGTTTTCCGGAGACGGCCGCCACGGTCCGGCGGAGGTGAGCGAGGTCGTTGCGCACCTCGTCGAGGGAATTGCAGACCGTGGTGCCGACCTCGATCTGGGCTTGCAGAAACTCCGGGCTGACCCGGCCCGCGGGCGAGAGCGCCGCGCACTCCTCGATCAGCGCGGCCGGCGGTTCGCTGACCAGGTTCCGCGAGCGGCGGTCGACCAGCAGATATTCTTCCTCGACGCCGATGGTGAAGCTCGGTTCCCGCGGCGACATTCAACGCGCCTCGCGGTAAAGAGCGTCGTCCGCCAGGATGCCGGCCAAAACATCCGCCAGGATCGCCGTGTAGCGGGCAATGCCCGCCGCGTCGCTTATCAGGTCGGAGCGGACCTCGACCAGCGCGTTGGGCAGCCCCGCGGCATTCGCGTGGAAGTCGTTCGAATAATCGAAGCGGTCGCGTCCGGAATACGGTTCGTTGTCGCCGACCGGGAGTCCCGTGCGCCGGCGCAGCCCCTCCAGCAAGGGCACGGCGATGCGCGGGTCGCGGTCCCAGAGCACGCTGACATGCCAGGGGCGCGCGGCCCCGCCGTTCAGCTTGGGGGTGAAGCTGTGAATCGCCAGGTAAGCCGGCGTCCGCCCGCGCTTGCGTATGCCGTCGAGGGTTGCGTCGATGGCGCGGTGATATGGGTAGAACAGCGCCTCCGCGCGGCGGGCGGCCTCCGGGGCGGTCAAGCCGAGGTTGCCGGGCACGACAGAGCCGTCGCTGACGGCAGGAATCGAGGTCGCCTGCCCCGGCCGGCGGTTGCAATCGATCACCAGCCGCGAATAGCGGGAAAGCACGGCCGGCGCGTCGAATCTTGCGGACAACCCGCGCGTCACCTCGGCCGCGCCGGGGTCCCAGCCGATATGGCGTTGCCTATCCTCCGCGCCGAGCCCCAGATCGCCCAGCGCTTGAGGAACGGCGTGCGAGGCGTGATCGCAGGTGAACAGCACGGGGGCCGAGCCCGCCGGATTGACGATCTCGAACGGCGGCTGCTCGCCAGGCTTCAGCAGCGGCCGCTCTTGGCGCTCGAGACATGCCGCGCCGCCAGCCGCCGGCCGCAGCGAAGCGCCGGACGCATGCGCAGGCCGTTGCTCGCATCGTATCGACGACATAGGCAATGAGTTCGTGTCTTGCCGCCCCGCGCAGCGGCGTTGCGGCCGCGGAACGCCGTCCGACGGGGGAAGCGGCTCGATGCGTTGCCGGCGCAGGCTCCCGGCGCCCAAACAACACCATCCATAATACACGGCGGCGGGAAGCGTGAACCGCATTTGCGCCGGCGCCGCGCGCCTATGCCGGCATTTCAACGGGGCCTCCGGCCGGTCGCGCGGCAGCGAAGAAAAGAAGAGAAACCGACTACCGAGACGACTTGGAATTATGCCCGGAGCTATGCCCCGAGCAGGTGCAAAAAAACGCGGCGGCGGTGCGCGGACCGCCGGTGCTCGAAAACGTAAATTCCCTGCCAGACGCCGAGAACCGGCCTGCCGCCGGCGACGGGGATCGTCAACTGCGTCTGCGTCAGCGCCGCGCGCACGTGAGCCGGCATGTCGTCGGGGCCTTCGAGCGTGTGGCGGTAGTGCGGATCGTCTTCCGGGACGATGCGGCTGAAATACCCTTCCAGGTCATGGCGGACATCGGGGTCGGCATTCTCCTGGATGGTCAGCGAGGCGGAAGTATGCCGGATAAAAACCGTCAGAAGACCTTCGCGCAGACCGCGCGCGGACACCCAGCCTACAACCGGCGCGGTAATTTCGTAAAGACCCTTGCCGCGCGTGGAAACTTGAATCTCGTGACTGCTCTGTTGCATGACCCTCGCCGTCTATCTTCTCCCAAACGCCGAACGGCGTCTCGGCAAGCCGCCGCGCCGGTCGAAACCGCTATCATGGGCTGAGGGACAACTTGGCGGATGGGCAAGCTGGACCGAAAAACGGCAATCGTCACCGGCGGGGCGAAGGGACTGGGCGCGGTCTATTGCCGCGCGCTGGCGGCCGAAGGGGCGCGCGTCGCGATCGCCGACATCGCCGACGGCGCCGCGCTTGCCGGCGAGATACGGCAGTCCGGCGGCGAAGCGCTGTATTGCGCCGCCGACGTCAGCGACGAGAGCTCGGTTCGCTCGCTCGTATCCGCCGCGGTCGAGCGCTTCGACCGCATCGACATCCTGGTCAATAACGCGGCGGTCTTTTCCTTGCTTCCGCCGGTCAAATTCCAGGATATCGATGTCGGCCTGTGGGACAGGATCATGGCCGTCAACGTGCGCGGCAGCTTCCTGACGGCCAAGCACGTCAGCCCGCGGATGATCGCGCAGGGTTCGGGCAAAATCATCAACGTTTCTTCCGCTTCGGCGTACAAGGGACAGCCGCCGCTGATGTTGCACTACATCGCCTCGAAGGGCGCGATTCTGTCGCTTACGCGGGCATTGTCCCGCGAGCTCGGCGAGCACGGCATTTGCGTCAATACCTTGGCGCCGGGCCTGATTCTCAGCGACAGCATCTTGCAAAACCGCAGCCACGTCGAAAAGGCGCAGGAAGGGGTTTTGGCGAGCCGCGCGCTCAAGCGCCACGGATACCCCGCAGACCTGATCGGAGCGTTGCTCTTTCTCGCCTCGTCAGACAGCGATTTCGTCACGGGACAGACGCTCGCCGTTGACGGCGGCTCGATCAATACCTGACGAGGGCAAGACGCCCCGCCGGCCGCAATCACTGCTTGACGATAGCGGCGAACCAGACGCCGCGGGCCTCTCCGTCGATCACCAGCCGCGCTTCGAACAATCCATCTCCCGGCGCCAGCTTCACTCCCTCGAACTTGACTTGCGAGGAACCCGCCGCCACCGGCGCGGCGGCGTCGAACCCGCCGAAAGCGATCTCCCCCCGGCCTGCTTTCTCCGCTGGTTCGGCGAACGTAAGCGTGATGTCGTACGGCCCCGCGGACTCGCAATGCACCTCCCATGCGCCGATGACCTTGTCCTTGCGGCCCCAGCCGTCGGCAGTCTTCATGCGCCAATCCTGCCGCGTCAGCGTGACGGCCGGCTGTTGCTCGCTGCCGATCGAAAATCTGACGGCGCGGTAGCCCCCCGGCGGGGCGACGGCGGCGAACCAAGCCTCGTAGCCGGCTTTCATGCGCGCGGCGATATCGGGCTTTTCACCGGCGAGATTGTTTTCCTCCCCCGGGTCGGCGAGCAAATCGTAGAGTTCCATCGCGGCGTCCGGGGGCGGGGGGGCGGAGAAGCTCAGCGGCTGCGTCAGCTTGTAGCGCTGAGTCACCGCGGCGAAAGCCCGATAGATCTGCGGCTCGTCGCCGCGGTGGGCCTGCACGTAGTAAGTGCGCTCCGGCTCGGCGGCGGCCTTGCCCTCGAGTTGCGGCATGATGTCGATGCCGTCGAAGCGCAGGCCGGCGGGCGCGGCGATTCCTGCCGCGGCCAGCAGCGTAGGCGCGATGTCGATATGCGCCGCGAGGCTGTCCACCTTGCGGGGCGCCAAGCGGGCGGGCCAACGGAAGAAGAACGGCGCGCGGATGCCGTTTTCGTAAACGCTTCCCTTCTGCGCCCGCAGCCCCGCATGGTACAGCCGCGTCGTCGGGCCGTTGTCGGTCATGAAGATGAAGATCGTGTTTGCGGCCTGCCCCGTGCGCTCCAGATGCGCGAGCAGCTTGCCGGCGTTGTCGTCGATGTTCTCGATCATCCCGTAGATGCGCGCGTCCTTGTCGCTCAAGCCTTGCGCGGCGTAGGGCTCGCGGTAGGAATCCGGCGTCAGATACGGAGAGTGCGGCGCATTGGTCGGAATATAGGCAAAGAACGGCTGCCCGCCTGCGCCGCCGATCCAGCGGATCGCCTCGTCGAAATACACGTCGGTGCAGTAGCCCGCGTACTGCTTCTGCTCGCCGTTGTGGAACAGGATCGGGTCGAAGTAGTCCGAGCCGGGCGGATCGGACGGCTGCCCGATGCCGCCGCCCTTATGCACCACGGATTCCTGAAAGCCTTGGTCAACCGCCCGCTGCGGATAGTTGTCGCCGAGGTGCCACTTGCCGAAAATGCCCGTCCGGTAACCGGCTGCGCCCAGCATTTCGGCGATGGTCGTTTCGCCCGGCTCCATCATCGCCCGTCCCAGATAGGTATCGACGACGCCGGTGCGGTAGTTGTAGCGTCCCGTCATCAACGCCGCCCGCGTAGGCGCGCAAACCGGCGACACGTAGAAGCGGGTCATCTCCACGCTCCCGCCGGCCAGCTTGTCGAGGTGCGGCGTGCGCAGAACCTCGTCCCCGTGGACGCCGAGCTGTGCCCAGCCTTGATCGTCGGTCATGATCAGGACGATGTTGGGGCGCTCGTCTGCGCTTTCAGAAGGAAGGCCGCCGCACGATGCGAGCAGGAAGGCGGCAGCGAAAACAGCGGTTGGGTTGCGGCGGCTCACGGTCTCCCAGACTGACGGACCGCCCTGTCCGCAGTCAAGCCGGCCGCAAAAAAAGAAAGAGCGGTCACGCGTTCGCCGAAACTCCTGACGGCCGGCGGGCTTTACGCCCAAGCTCGCATGTCCTGCGAGGATTTCGGTTTGCCGTCAGTCAACGAAGAATCAGTTCGAATCTCCGTTGCGCCTCGGTTTTGCTGCGTGACCGCCCATTCGCGATCGGTGGTTCTATGGTTAACCTCCTTTTGAAAGCGTTTGCCTCGAAAGGCCAATTCTTTTATACCCCGGGACGGAAAGTTTGTCAAGGTTTTCGCTTGCCAAAAACATTGCTGCGGTCTTTTGCCGCACCTGTTCGGCGATATCGTGCAACCACGCGGCCGTTTCGGCGGCGCCCGCCGTGCAACTCCGCGTCGCCGCCGCATGATTCCTGCCCGCCGCCCGCGCTTCGCCGTAGCCGTCGACGAAGGCCCCGGGAGGCTCCGGCGAATCGGGTTTCGCCGACAGCGACTCGGCCATAACCGGCCAGCGCTCGATCAACAGGCGGTGCTCCGGCAGGCAGGACTTGAGCTTGGCGTCGCCGCCGGCGGCCAATTTCGCCATCGAGCGCGGAAGTTTCTCGACGATTTTTCCCAGACGCCCGATGCGCTCTGCGCGATGCGCCGCGGCTTGCCCGCGGGCCGCCTCGTAAAACGGCTTTTCATGCTCTTCGGCATAGGGCAGGCGGACGGCTTCGTACCAGCGGTCGAAAGCCCACAGGTTGCCGATCAGCTTCGCCGTGGTCAGGAACTTGCGTTTCAGCCCGGCATAGACTTCGCGGTCGAACCCCGGTATCTCGGCGTTTCCTGCATTCTTGAAATAGACAACGTCCGCGCCTACGTCTTTGCGCACGATGGAGCCCGCGGCGGCCACCGTGCCGAAGTCGATATGCACCGGCCCGACGATTCCGCATTGCCCGCCGACGAACACCGGCGCCGAGCGCAGCAGCAAGCCCCGCGCATCACCGAGCAGACTGCCCCATTTGTCGCCGCGCGGGTCGAAGTTGAAGTGAACCGCCCCGGAACCGATTTCCGAGTGGTCGTCGCGCGAGGCGCCCCCGCTCATGAAAAGGTCGCAGAAGTTGATCACCGATCCCGCGACGCAGCCGGCCGTAAGAATGGTGTTCTTGAAGGCCGCCGAGTGCGCCGCTTCAGCTTCTTCTTCGAGCAGCGTGCCCGGACGCAATTCCGCAAAGCCGCGGACGCGCGCGCCCGCGAGCAGCGTTGCCCCTTGGTAGCTTCCCGCGCCCAGCGTCACGCCGCGGCCGATCTGGCAGTCTTCGACCAGGGCGTGCCCGGACGCTCCGATCTTCGCGCCCCGCGCGATGCGCAGAGAACCGCCGGCGAGTGTCGCGCGGCGGATTTCAGAGCCGGCCTCGATCCGGTCGAGGTGTACGTCGGCGCCGACGTACACCCGCTCGGCGCCCCAGACGTCCACGCCTTTCGCGCGCAGCTTGGCGATGCGCCCGCGGTTGCCGGCCTCGTCGTAGGGCATAGGGTTATAGTTTCGCATCCGGCGAAGTTCAGGCGGCCTCGCTGCCCGCCGCGTTTTTCACCGTTCGCGAGGCGTCGATCGTCTATCCGGCGCTGCCTCGCCTACCTTAAGCGGGAATCCGGGGATCGCTGCTGCGAACCGGCGCCGATGCGCACAACGCCTTGCGTCGCCGCAAACCCCAGAACGATCAGAGCGAGCGAGACGCCGACCTGGCCGGCGCTCGGATCGAACCGCCGCAGAGGGTAGTCCTCGGCGTCCATCTCGGCGATTCGTTCGGCCGTCATGACCCTGCCCTTGACCACGTCGCCGGGCGCCGGCGCGACCCCGGCGCGGAACGGCCACAGCCCGAGGACGGCGCCGAGCAGCAGGCCCAGCAGCAGGCCCAGGGTCAACGAGCGGTAACGCGCCAGCAAATAGCGGATCGCATTGCTGACCGCCGCCGCGCCGACCACGACGCCGAGACCGACCGGCGCAAAGACGTGCAGCGCGTCGAAGACGAGGTCCCAGCGCGGGCCGCCCGCCTGCAGCAGCGCGGTCTTGGCCTGGTCGATAGCCCCCAGAATGGTCAGGTATTGACCGAGCACAAGCAGCAAATAGCCGCCCGATATGCCCGGCAGGATCATCGCCGACACGCCGGCGACCCCGGAGCAAAAGAGCAGTGCGTACGACCGTTCCCCGCCGCCGGCGGCCGGTTGGGCCGACGCCGTCCAGATCATGACGGCCATGCCGACGGCGGCCCCGACCCAGACCCGCGAATCCGCCGTCCCGATGAGCTTGCGGACGACGGGGACCCCGCCCAGCGTAAGCCCGATAAAGAGGCTGAACATCACCCAGCGGTGATCGACGACCAGGCCCTTCAACAGGCCCGCGAAAAGCACGATCGCCAACGCAGCCGCGCCGACGATCGCCGCCAGCGGCGCCATCGAGCGCGGGCGGAGCCTGAAGGCGGTCAGATCGGCAATGCCGTCGACGAAGCGCGGATAAACCCCGGCCGCGAGCAGCATCGTTCCTCCCGATATGCCCGGCACGAGATTGGCCAGCCCCATCAACAGGCCGCCCAGCGCGGCGCGCAGCAACTCGGGCGCCGGCGGTCGTTCGTCTTCTACGGTCGGAGACATCGCTGCGGCTACCGGCCGCCGGCGACGGACCGCGCGCTCTGCACCGCCGGAGCCTTGGCGGCAGCCGGCGCAGCCGGAGGCTTGTAGAGCGTCACCAGACATCCGCCGAGCGCAGCCAAGGCAATCCCTGCGAAAAACTGCCAGCGAATCGACCCCGCGCCGCCGGCGGGCGGGTGCTGCGCGATCGAAACCACCGCGTTGACCACGGGCGCCCCGGCAAAGACGATCGACATCACCACGGCGGGCGAGCCCTTGGCGCCGAAGGCCAGCAGGATGCCAAACGCCCCGACGGCGCCGCACGCTCCGGCGATCAGCGACAACGCCGCGCCCTTGACGGGAATGTTCCAGTCCGAACCCGAGAACAGCATCATCGCCAGCGGCGCCAGCACCGCGATCAGAAAGTAGGCGATGCCCACGAACAAAAACGACTTATAGCGGCCGTTCACCGGGTCGGCCATGTTCATCTGGCCGCTGTGCAGGAACACGCCGTAAACTCCGAACGCCGCAACCGTTACCATCGCAAACGCCAACCAGCCCAACCCTGCCTGATTCATCTCAATTCATCTCCTTTGCCCAAGAAGGTAAGAGGATAGCAAGTAGCGGAGACCGGACGGCCCGCGGCGGCGTCAGGCCTGCCTGCGGGAGTCGAAATCCCACTTCACGAACTCGCCGCGGCTTGCCGAGTCGTTGATCAGATGAGCGCACGATGCGGCGTGGTGGCCGGCCCACTCGTCCTGGACGGTCTTGGCGCGCTTTCTGACCGACTCGAAGAAATTCTCGAAATGGAGCACGGTAGCGCCGGTTTTTCCGTCTCCCATAAATTCCTCGGGCTTCTTGGCGGCGCGCTTCGCCCGTTCGGCCTTGCCGGCCGCGGACCGGTAGTAAGCCTCTTCGAGTTGCGAGGGCCATGCCTGGACGATCCACGAGTTGTTCTCGCGCATGTTCTCCGGGGTGAAAACCGCCCCGCGGAAGCCGAGCGTCGCCGAGCCTTCCGTGCCCAAAAACTGAAATCCGGCCCCGCCGTCGCCGCGGTTGTTGAACGTCGAGCTCATGTTCACCGTGAAACCTTGCGGATAGCGCAGCACGGCATTGAGCGTGTCGGGAACGTCGCGGCTTGCCTGCCAACGATAGAGATCGCCCATCGCCGCGACTTCCGCGGGCATGACGGCGTCCATCACGAAATGAATCGTCGTGCAGAGATGGACGAATAGATCGGTCGCGATGCCGCCGGAGTAATCGCGGTAGCAGCGCCAGCGGAAAAACCGCTCGAGATCGAATTCATGAGCAGCGGCCGACCCCAGAAAAGCTTCCCAGTCAACGGTTTTGGGGGAAGCGTCGGGCGGGATGGGATAGAGCCAAGACCCGCTTGCGCTGTTGCGGTTGTAGCTTGCGCGGATCATGGTGACCTGACCGAGTCTGCCGCTCCGGACCCATTCGCGAACCTTCTGCTGGTTGCCGCCGCTCATCCCCTGGCTGCCTACCTGCAGCAGCTTGCCTGTGCGCTTGACCGCCTTGGCGATCTCCAGCCCCTCGTCGACGGCGTAGGTCAGGGGCTTCTCGCAATAAACGTCCTTGCCGGCCTCCAGCGCCTCGATCACCATGCGCTTGTGCCAGTGGTCGGGAGTGGCCACGGTAACGACGTCGATCGACGGATCGGCAAGGATGTCCTTGTAGCTTGCAAAGACCTTCGCCCGGCCCGCGGTGCGCTCGACGGCGCGCTCGACCCGCCCGGAATAAGCGTCGCAGACGCCGGCGATCTCCGTGCCGGGAATTTTCCTGATCGCTTCGAGCAACTCCTGCGCCCGCGAGCCGACGGCAATCATGCCGACGGCGATGCGGTCGCTGGGCGGGGCGGACTGAGCCTGCGCCAGAACCCCGGCCCCTGCGCCCAGAAAAACGCGTCGTGAAACCTGCGCCATCGCTTTTTCTCCCTCGAATACGCTCAATGATACCGCGCCGCAACGGCGCCCGGCGGCTACCGCCCGGTTGCGGAAGCCAATTCCAACTCGCGGTCGATAAGGGCCGTGAAGACGTCGAGCGGTTGGGCGCCCGACACCAGGATTCCGTTAATCATGAACGCCGGAGTGCCGCTGATGCCGAACGCCTGCGCCTCGGCGGTATCGGCATCGACCAGCGGCTTGAATTTTCCGGAATCCAGACAGGTTTGGAAGACCTGCCGATCCAACTCCAGCTTTGCGGAGAGCAGGTCGTGAAGATCGTCTGAAATTTTCGTGTTCTGAAAGAGCGCCTCGCGGTACTGCCAGAACTTGCCCTGCTCGCCGGCGCAGCGGGCGGCTTCGGCGGCCTTGCGCGCCGCCGGATGGATGCTGACCAGCGGCAGGTCTTTGAACGACCAGCGGAGCTTGCCGCCGTAGCGCCGTTGCAGCGCCGCCAGCGTGGGCTGCACGCGCCGGCAAAAGGAGCACTGAAAATCGGAGAACTCCACGATCGTCACCGGAGCGTTCTCGGGGCCGCGCTTCGGCGCCCGCGACAGATCGACCGGCAGCCGCGGCGGGTCGAGCGCGATCTTGACGTCCGCCGCCGCGCGCAGCTTGCGCACGTAGGCTTGCCGCACCGCCCGATAGCGGCCGTCCTTGAGCAAGTCGGCGATTTGACTGCGCACCTCGTCCAGCGGCTGCCGGATGCGCGTCCTTTGCTGCTCGTAAAACGCCTCGACCTCGGCGTCGGATGCGTCGTCCACGTGAAAATTGACCTCGGCGTCGAGCAGCGCCTGCAGGCTTACCCCGCGCCGCGCCGCCTCGCTTCTGAGCAGTCTATCGGCGATCGCGGCGTCCAGCGCCTGCTTGCGCAACTCGTACGCTTGCCGTTCGAGGGCGATCAACTCGCCGTCGATCTTCAGGTCGCCGGCGTAGATCGACGCACCGTTGACAACGGCGAGCGCCTCGCCGCCGCCCGGAGCCGCGGCGGCCGCGCAAAGCGCCGAGGCAAGGGCACATACCAAGACAAGCCGCTGCAGCATATATGGGCTTATTGTACGCCGTAGGCCGGCGCTTGGCGCAGAGGAGCCGCTCGGGCTACATTGAAAGTATGCGCGCGGCCGCCGGCCGGTTGAGCCTGCGTCGAAATTTCGGTTAGATTAGAATTTATTCATTCCATCGGGAATGTCCGGCGCAGAGGCTTCGCGCCGGGCTCCAAAACGACCATTCAGCGCTATGAACGACGAACAAGGCGCGCCGGCCATCGAGGCCGTCGACCTAAGCAAGTTCTACGGAAATTTCGCCGCCATCCGGGACGTTTCGTTCCGCGTTGCGCCCGGGCAGGTGACCGCGTTTCTAGGTCCGAACGGCGCGGGCAAGTCCACGACGCTGAAAATCCTCACCGGTTACCTGACTCCGACGGAAGGAACCGCGCGCATCGCCGGCCTCGATGTCGCCTCGCAGCGCATCGCGGCGGCGGCGCGGCTGGGCTACCTTCCCGAAAACGGGCCGCTCTACCCCGAAATGACGCCGTTGGAGTTGTTGCGGTTCTTCGGCGAAGCCCGCGGCCTCGAAAACGGCAGGCTCTCCTCGCGGATCGACGCCGTCGTCGAGCAGTGCAGCCTCGACGCCGTTATCGAGAAAGCGATCCACAAGCTGTCGAAGGGCTACCGCCAGCGCGTGGGCATGGCGCAGGTGCTGCTCCATGAGCCTGAAATCCTGATTATGGACGAGCCGACGTCCGGCCTCGACCCCAACCAGATCCGCGGCGTGCGGCGGCTCATCCGCGAGCTCGCGAAAGAAAAGACCGTGCTGATTTCGACGCACATTCTGCAGGAGGTCGAAGCCACGGCCGATCACGTGGTGATGATCAACGAGGGCCGCATCGTGTTCGACGGCACGCCCACCGAGATGGCGAACGGCGAAGACCTCGCGGACGCCTTCTACAGGCTGACCGGCGGCGCATCAGCGGAAGCCGCCGAAGCGCAAGCGGCGCCGCTTCCCGAAGAACCCGAGGAGCCGCCCGCCGCAAACGATACCCCGAGCCAACCGGAGGCGTCCGCATGATGACATCCCGACACCTTCCCAAAGCCGTTTGCCGGCGGGAGCTGACCTCGTATTTCAGCAGCCCGACCGGTTACGTGTTCATCACGCTGTTCGTGTTCCTCAGCGCGGTCGCCGCGTTTTGGCAGGAAGCGTTCTTCGCCAACAACCTGGCCAACCTCGACACGCTCAACGCCTGGTTTCCATACCTGCTGATCCTGCTGATTCCGGCGATCACGATGACGGCGTGGGCGGAGGAAAAGATCAACGGCACCGACGAGTTGCTGTTGACCCTGCCCGCCGCCGACATCGAGATCGTGGCCGGCAAGTACGCGGCGTACGTGGCGATCTACAGCGTGGCGCTGGCTTTCTCGCTGAGCCACGTGGTCGTGCTGCTGATCCTCGGCAGCCCCGACCTCGGGCTCGTATTCGCCACTTACGCGGGTTACTGGCTGATGGGCGCGGCGCTCGTCGCGCTGGGCATGGTCGCCTCGCTGCTGACGACGAACCTGACCGTGGCCTACATTTTGGGCGCGCTGCTCTGCTCCGCGCCCGTTTTCATCGCGCATGCCGGCAATCTGGTAACCGGCAGCCTGCGCCGCCTGCTCGAAGGGCTTTCGTTCGTCGAGCAATTCCGCGACTTCGCCGAAGGCGTCCTGCCCTTGGCCGGCATCGTGTATTTCATCGCCTTCGCCGCCGCGATGCTCTACTTGAACGTCACGCTGCTCGGACGCCGCCACTGGGCCACCGGCAAGGACGCGCCTCGCCTCGGGCGCCACTACTGGGCGCGCGGCGCCGCGCTGGTGGTCGCGGTCGGCGCCGCGGCGATTCTGCTGGGCCGCCTCGGCGGCCGCATCGACGCCACCGCCGAACGCCTGCACTCCCTGGCTCCGAACACCCGCGCGCTGATCGACAACCTCGACGCCGAGAAGCCCGTATTCATCCAGGCATACCTCAGCCCCGAAGTTCCGCGGCGCTACCTGCAAACGCGCAACAACATCGTCTCGATGCTGCGGCAGTTCGATTCCCTGGGCGGCGGCCGCATTCACTCCAACGTGATCCTGACCGAAAAATTCAGCGGCGAGGCGCGCGAAGCCCGCGACCGCTTCAACATCCGCCCGCAACCCGTGCCGGCTTTGTACCGCAGTCCGGGCGGCCCCGACGAGATATTCATGGGCATCGCCTTCACCAGCGGCGTCAACGAGTTCGTCATTCCCTTCTTCGACGTCGGTTTGCCGGTCGAGTACGAACTGATGCGCTCGGTGCGCGTCGCGGCCGACGCCGAACGCAAAAAAGTCGGCGTTCTCAGAACCGCCGTCGACCTGTTCGGCGGATTCGATTTCCAGGCCCGCCGGCAATCCCGGCAATGGTCGATCGTCGCCGAACTGCGCAAGCAATACGAGGTCGCCCAGGTAGCCGCCGACCAGCCTTACCCGGGGGATATCGACGTGCTGCTGGCGGTGCTGCCGAACACTTTGAACCCGGACGCAATGCCGGCCCTCACCGCATGGGTCAAGGCCGGGAACCCGACGCTGCTGGTCGTCGATGCGCTGCCCGCGTTCAACATCGAGTATTCGCCGCAGCAGGCGCCGCCGAGCCCCTTCCAGCAGGGGCAACCGCAAAGAACCCCCGCCGACACCGGGCCGCTGATGGAAGCGCTCGGCGTCGATTGGCAGAGCGACCGCATCGTCTGGGACAAGTACAATCCGCACCCGCGCTTCAGCAACCTGCCCGAGGAAGTCATTTTCGTCGGGACCGGCAGCGGCGCCGAAGACGCTTTCAACAGCGGCGAGCCCGCGGCCTCGGGACTGCAAGAGGTCGTCTTCCTGTACCCCGGCGGCATCGCGCAGGCCGAGGGGGACGAGGTCAAGACCCAATTCTCGCCGCTGCTTCGAACCGGCGTCGATTCCGGGGCGACGTCGTGGTTCCGGCTGGTGCAGCAGTCGATCTTCGGCACGCAGTTGGCGACCAACGTCCCGCACGAGGCCGACGAAGAAAGCCATATCCTCGCGGCGCGCATCACCGGCGGAGACGAGTCCCAAGCGGTCAACGCGATCGTCATCGCCGATTCCGACATGATGGGCGAACAGTTTTTCGAGCTGCGCCGCCAAGGCATCGAGGAGCTGAGCTTCGATAACGTGACGTTCCTGCTCAACGCGGTCGACCAGCTTGCCGGCGACGACTCGTTCATCGCCTTGCGCAAGCGCCGCCGGCGGCACCGCACGCTGACCGCCGTGGAAGCGCGGACCAAGAGTTACGAAGAAGGCCGCCTCGAGGAAACCCGCAAAGCCGAAGCGGAAGCGGAAGAAAAACTCGAAACCGCGCAGGCGCGCCTCGACGCCGCGGTCAAGAGCCTCGAAGACCGCGCCGACCTCGACATGCAGACCAAGCGGATCATGATCGCCAACCAGCAACGCATCGAGAACCGGCGCCTCAGCGTCGCCCGCAGCAACATCGAAGACGAGAAGGAACGCAGGCTCGAAGCCGCTCGCGCCGACATGGAAGCGGGAATCCGCCAAATCCAGAACACCATCAAGATGCTTGCCGTGGCGCTCTCGCCCGTACCGGCCTTCCTGCTGTTCCTCTTCGTTTCGGCGCGCAGGCTCAAGCGCGAGCAAATCGGCGTTTCCAAAGACCGCCTTGTCGAGCAGGAGGCATAGACACGCATGAGCGAACTGACGAAAACCCTGTATTTCGTGCTGGGCGCGGTGGTCATGGCCGCCGCCGCGGTGATCGCGGACCCCAGCGGCTACACGCCCGACGTCTTCGACGATCAGGGCGACGTTTTCTTCGCCGACTTCACCGACCCTCAGGCGCCGAAGACGATCGAGGTCATCGACTACAACCAGGCGACGGCGACGGCGACGCCGCTGCAGGTCGAGTTCACCGACAACAAATGGGTCATCCCCTCGCACCACAACTACCCCGCCGACGCCGAGCAGCGCCTGGCGCAAACCGCGGCGGCGCTGATCGAGTTGCGTAAAGACCGCATCGTCTCGGACCGCGTGGAAGATCACGCCGCATACTCGGTGGTCGACCCGCTCGACGAAAACGCGGCCTCGCTGGCCGGCCGCGGCAAGCGCGTGACGCTGCGCGACGGGGAAGGCAACGTCCTGGCCGACTTTATCGCCGGCAGCAAGGTCGAAGGCAAATCCGGCTATCGCTACATGCGCGTGCCGTCGCAGAAACGGACCTACGAGGTCAAGACCGAAGCCGATATCTCGGCTCGCTTCGAAGACTGGATCGAAACCGATCTGCTCAAAGTCACGACGGCGGACCTGCGCCGCATCGTGGTCAACAGGTACTCGATCAACGAACGGCTCGGGCGCGTCGAAAATCGCCGGACGACAACTCTCGTCCACGACGACGGCAAGTGGAAGATGGGCGGCCGGACCCCGAACGCCGACGCGATAAGCGATCTCACCGCGGCGCTCGACAAGCTGACCATCGTCGACGTGCAGCCCAAACCCGCGGGGCTCACCGCCAACCTCAAAACCCGTTCTGGCATCAAGCCCACGATGGAAAACTTCCGCTCTCTGCAGGGCAAGGGATTCTTCCCCAACCCCTACACCGGCCAGTTGCTGTCGAACGAAGGCGAGATCGTCGTCGATTCGAAGGACGGCCTGCAATACACGCTGCGCTTCGGCGAAATCGCCTCCGGCGGGGGCGCGCGGGAAGGCTCGGAGGAGCAAGCCGAAAAGGAAGCAGGCGAGCGCCGTTACGTGCTGATCACCGTTGCCTATAGCGCGGACCGCGCCAAGCGCTACGAAGGCGACGCGGCAAAAGGCAAGGAGCTCAACGAGGAGTTGCGCAACCGTTTCGCCGAGTGGTACTACGTCATCTCCGGGGCGGATTTCGCCAAGCTGCGGCCGAGCCGCGCCGCTTTGCAGCGCGGTTAGGACTCGCCGTGCCGGAAAGCCTCCTCGCCGACATTCGGGTCATCGACTGCGCCAGCTATATCGCCGCGCCCTGCGCCGCAACCGTTCTGGCCGACTTCGGCGCGGACGTGATCAAGGTCGAGCGTCCCGGGACGGGCGACGCTTTCCGCGCCTTGTCCGCATTCCCCACGATGCCGCAGTCGGAGCACAATTACTGCTGGATACTCGACAACCGCAACAAGCGCAGCCTGACCCTCGACCTCAAGAGCGCGGCGGGGCAGGCTGCGCTGCACCGGCTGGCGGCGAGCGCCGACGTCTTCGTCACGAACTATCAGCCCGATCTGGTCGAAAAATTCAACATCGGCTACGACATTCTGCGCGGGCGCAACCCGCGGCTGATCTACGGATACGTCTCGGGCTTCGGCGAGGCCGGCCCCGATGCGGGCGCGCCGGCATACGATCAAACGGCCTACTGGGCGCGTTCGGGGCTGATGGGCATGGTGCATAACGCCGGCGCCGAGCCGGCCCGCGGACCGACGGGCATCGGCGACCACCCCACCGGCATGTCGCTTGTCGCCGGCATCATGATGGCGCTGTACGCGCGGCAGCGGACGGGCAAGGGCGCGCGCGTCACGACCTCGCTGATGGCCAACGGCGTATGGGCGAACAGCTCGTTCATCCAGGCCGCGCACTGCGGCGCGGCCTACCCCGCGCGCCGCTCGCGCGCCGACTGCGGCAACGTCCTCTCCAACCACTACGTCAGCGGCGACGGAAAACGGTTCCTGCTCTGCGCGCTCGACGTACCCAAGCATTGGCCCGCGCTGTGCCGCATCGCCGGCCGCCCCGACCTGCTTGACGACCCCCGCTACCGCACCATTGCCTCCCGCGCCGCAAACGCCCGGCCGTTGATCGCCGCCCTGGACGAGGGGTTCCGCAAGCTCGCCATGAAAGATATCGCAGAGGCGCTCAGCCGCAACGACATGCCTTTCAGCCCGGTATCGCTGCCGTCGGATATCGTCAACGACGCCCAGATGCAGGCCGAGGGGCTTTTCCCCAAAATCGAAGGCGGCGGCCGGCCGCTCAAGACCGTGGCGGCGCCCGTCGTCGTCGAGGGCGCAGAAAAGGCGCCGCCCCGCTCCGCCCCCGGCCCCGGCGAGCACTCCCGCGAAGTGCTGCGCGAGATCGGTTATTCCGAGGCAGAAATCGACGGCCTGCTCGACGCCGACGTCACCAGCGCGCCGGCGCATTAGCCTGCCCGCCGGCCGCCGCCGCGCGCATCCGGTTGCGCCGCGGCAAGGCGGGCGGTTATGATCGCAGTTTGCCCGCAACCATGCCTCCGGTCATTCTCGAAACCCACATTCCCGAACTCGATCTCGTCGCGCGCGGCAAGGTCCGCGACGTTTACGCGGTCGGCCAAGACAAGCTTTTGATGATCGCCACGGACCGCCTGTCGGCGTTCGACGTCGTGCTGCCCACGCCGATCCCGCGCAAGGGCGAAGTGCTGACCAAGCTTTCGAACTTCTGGTTCGACTTGCTCAAGGACACGATCGGCACGCACTGCATCACGTCCGACGTCGACGCCTACCCCGAGGAGTTGCGCAAGCACCGCGAGCAACTCGAGGGGCGGTCGATGCTCGTTCACCGCC
This sequence comes from uncultured Bryobacterales bacterium, assembly GCA_958295955.1. Lineage (GTDB taxonomy): Bacteria > Acidobacteriota > Terriglobia > Bryobacterales > UBA6623 > CATQHP01. Next base: position 2,748,837 of record OY282420.1, read on the forward strand.
TCGACATGTTCCCGATCGAGTGCGTCGCGCGCGGCTATCTCGTCGGCTCCGGCTGGAAGGACTACCGGCGAACCGGGAAGGTCTGCGGCATCGAGCTTCCCTCCGGAATGCGCGAATGCGGCAAGCTGCCGGAGACGATTTATACCCCGGCAACCAAGGCGGTAAGCGGACACGACGAGAACATCGGCTTCGAGCAATCGTGCGCCATCGTCGGGCGTGAAGCTGGCGAGAAGCTGCGCGACCTCACGCTCGACATCTACGACCGCGCCGCCCAGCACGGGCTCGCCTGCGGCCTGGTGATCGCCGACACCAAATTCGAGTTCGGCAGGCTGAACGGCGAGATCGTTCTCGGCGACGAGGTGCTCACTCCGGATTCGTCGCGCTATTGGCCGCTGGAGTTGTACCAACCCGGCCGCCCGCAGGAATCCTTCGACAAGCAGTACATCCGCGAATATCTCGAATCGGTCGACTTCAACAAGCAGCCGCCGGGGCCGGAACTGCCGGCGGACGTGGTGGAGAAAACCACCGAGAAATACCTCGAAGCGTACTTCACCGTCACCGGCGAGGAGCTATAGCGCGCCCGCGCCGCAAGCCTCAAAACATTTATCCCGCGGCGCCCGGCTCGTCCCTGCGCCCGACGCCGTGAAGACGCCCGGCGCATGGGCGGCCGCGGTAAAGCGCCGCGGATAGCTGCTGCTCTCGGCCGTCTCCACCACCGCCGTCGCCGGAGCGGTTCGTGCAAGAACTCATCGGAATCACTGTCCGCGGCGAACGGTCAGGTACGGCCCTTGGGGCGTCGAAACGCCCTGCACGGTGGCCGTGACGGTTGCGTCGCCGTCGGGGACGTCGGCGGGCACGCGCACCGTGAATTGATAGAGGCCCGCGCAGCAGGGCGACGCGCCCTTGTAGGGCACGTCCTCGGGGGGAACGGCGATGCCGCCCACGGTAAACGCGACCGCGTTCGTCAGATGCGCCACGCCCGGGATGCGACCCGCAGCGATAGCCGGCTCGGTCGGCCCGAAACCCGTCCCGTACAGCGTGACCACCTCGCCGGGCGCGGCCGGCGTGAACTCGGTTCCGGGCAGCAGGCCGGGCGCGCCGACCAGGTCGGGACCGCCGCCGTGCAGCGCTACGAGCGGGTTGCGCCCGTCGGCGTTGTTGACCAGGTTGAAAAACGCCGGCGAGACGGCGGCGACCGTTGCGCTTGCCGCTGCGCTGCGCTGTTCGTTCGCCGTTCCGCAGCCGCGGGTGACGGTCAACGCCGCCTCTCCCGGGGCCAGGTCGTGCGGAACCTGGGCGTTGATCTGCCCCGGAGTCACTATGAACAGCGGGGCGCGCTTGCCGCCGATCTCCAGGCAGGTAGCGGCCAGGTTGACGGCAATGCCGCCGTCGGCGTCGATGACGGGGTTCAGCGTCCGCGTCCCGGCGAAGTCCTGGCCGAAGACGGAAATGATGGCGTTGGGGGAGATGCGGTTTACGGCGGGGGTTCCGGTGGCCAGCACGACGCCGCCCGCAGAGATGCTGGGCGGGGGCATGGCGGGCGGCGTCAAGCGGCGGATGCGATCGTTTCCGGAATCGGCGATGTACAGATTGCCGTCGCCGTCCAGCGCCACGCCCCGGGGAGAGCGCAGTTGCGCCGCAACGGCCGGGCCGCCGTCCCCGCCGTAGCCTTGCGTCCCGTCGCCCGCGACCGTGGAGATCACCCCCGCAGCGTCCACCTTGCGGATGCGGTTGTTGAACAGATCGGCGATGTACAGGTTGCCCGCTCCGTCCAGCGCCACGCCATAGGGGTTGTTCAGTTGCGCCCCGACGGCCGGGCCGCCGTCCCCGCTGTAGCCGCGCGTCCCGTTTCCCGCCACCGTGGAGATCACCCCCGCAGCGTCCACCTTGCGGATGCGATTGTTGTCCCTATCGGCGATGTACAGGTTGCCCATGCCGTCCGGCGCCACGCCATAAGGGAAGTACAGTTGCGCCGCAACAGCCGGACCGCCGTCCCCACCGTAGCCGCGCGTGCCGTCGCCCGCCACCGTGGTGATCACTCCTGCGGCGTCCACCTTGCGGATGCGGTGGTTGTAACTATCGGCGATGTACAGGTTGCCCGCTCCGTCCAGCGCCACGTCGCTGGGGTCTCTCAGTTGCGCCGCCACGGCCGGGCCGCCGTCCCCGCCGAAGCCGTAGGCCCCGGTGCCCGCCACCGTGGAGATCACCCCCGCAGCGTCCACCTTGCGGATGCGCCGGTTTGAAGCATCGGCGATGTACAGGTTGCCCGCTCCGTCCAACGCCACGCCGCGGGGTCCCAGTTGCGCCTCCGTAGCCGCGCCGCCGTCCCCGCCGTAACCGCGCGTGCCAGCGCCCGCCACCGTGGAGATCACCCCCGCAGCGTCCACCTTGCGGATGCGGTTGTTGAAACTATCGGCGATGTACAGGTTGCCCGCTCCGTCCGGCGCCACGCCGCGGGGGGAGTACAGTTGCGCCGCCACGGCCGCGCCGCCGTCCCCTATTGGTCCTCCGCCCGCCACAGTGGAGATCGCCCCCGCAGAATCCACCTTGCGGATGCGGTGGTTTAGCCTATCGGCGATGTACAGGTTGCCCGCTCCGTCCACCGCCACGCCATAGGGTGTGTCCAGTTGCGCCGCCACAGCCGGGCCGCCGTCCCCGCCGAAGCCGTAGGTCCCGTCGCCCGCCACCGTGGAGATCACCCCCGCAGCGTCCACCTTGCGGATGCGGTGGTTGTTCCTATCGGCGATGTACAGGTTGCCCGCGCCGTCCAGCGCCACGCCGTAGGGTCCGCTCAGTTGCGCCGCCGTAGCCGGGCCGCCATCCCCGCCGAAGCCGGGCGTGCCGTCGCCCGCCACCGTGGAGATCGCCCCCGCAGCGTCCACCTTGCGGATGCGCCGGTTGCCCAAATCGGCGATATACAGGTTGCCCGTTCCGTCCACCGCCACGTCGATGGGGGAGATCAGTTGCGCCGCCGTAGCCGCGCCGCCGTCCCCGCCGAAGCCGTAGGTCCCGTCGCCCGCAACCGTGGAGATCGCCCCCGCAGCGTCCACCTTGCGGATGCGCCGGTTGCCCAAATCGGCGATGTACAGGTTGCCCGCGCCGTCCAGCGCCACGCCGGTGGGCCGGGCCAGTTGCGCCTCAACGGCCGGGCCGCCGTCCCCGCCGAAGCCGAACGTCCCGTCGCCCGCAACCGTGGAGATCACCCCCGCAGCGTCCACCTTGCGGATGCGCCGGTTGTCTCTATCGGCGATGTACAGGTTGCCCGCGCCGTCCAGTGCCACGTCTTCGGGGGAGTTCAGTTGCGCCGCCGTAGCCGGGCCGCCGTCCCCGAGGGAGCCGGGCCCACCGCCCGCCACAGTGGAGATCACCCCCGCAGCGTCCACCTTGCGGATGCGGTTGTTGACAGTATCGACGATGTACAGGTTGCCCGCTCCGTCCGCCGCCACGCCTTCGGGGAAGCGCAGTAGCGCCTCCACGGCCGCGCCGCCGTCCCCTCCGTAGCTGCTGCTGCCCGCGACCGTCTCGATGGTCCAGCCGTCCGCCGCGGGCTGCGCCCCGGCAACCGCTACAGACAGCGCGGCGAGGACCAGCGCAGAGCAGGACCGCCTGAACGGGGCGGCGCTGGCGGACAACTTGAAGCAGAGTAGAGAGCGAAGATGTCCGAGTCTGAGAAGGGAGAGAGAAGAGCGGAAAACGGAGAGCGCGCTATTCATTAGCAACCTAAAGTATTCCATCCGCCGGCGCCCTGTCAACTGCAGAGCGCGCGGACCGGGTTTTTCGCGGTCGGCGCGGCCGGCGGATAGTGGATAGCAAAGCCGCGGCGCGGGCCGAAAAGACGAACGCCGCGGGAGCCCGCGGCTAAAATAGAGAATGGTCGGGGAAATCATTCGCGCCGTTCTGTTCGACTTCGACGGCACGTTGTCCGACAGCGAGTATCTCCATCACGAGACCTGGCTCGAATCATGCGGCCAGGCGTCCCAAATCAAAATCCGCAGGCGCATGCCACCCAATCCCAGTTAATCCCACCTAATCCCATTTAGCGGGGCGCCGGTCCCAAAGCAGGCGTCCGTCATGGTCCCGGAGCAGGCGGCCTCGCGCACCCGGCGGCCGCCCGGTTTGCGGATACAATCGGAACACGATGCTCACGCGACGGAAATTCGGGGCGCTTGCCGCTTCCCTTCCAACTCTCTTGCACAACTGCGGGCCGGCGTCCCGGTCCGAGGCGGAGCGGGAGCCCGCCGAAAGCGGCGACGTCCTCTCCCGCTCCATCGTCTTCGACGCCCATTGCGATACGCCGAGCCGCATGCTCTCCGAGGGCATCGGCCTGGGCGAAAGCAAGAGCTACCACCAGGTCGATATCGGGCGCATGCGCGAGGGAGGCATTACGGCCTCGTTCTTCGCCATTTTCGCCGGGGCCGGCAGCCATACGCCGCTCGAATCGGTCAAGAAGGGACTCGAAATCGGCGAGATGATCGTCCGCGAAGTCCGGCGCTATCCCGACGACCTGCTGTTGGCCACGACGGCCGACGATATCTTGCGCGCCAAGCGGGAAGGCAAGATCGCCATCCTGCTCTCGCTCGAAGGCGGCCACATGATCGACGAAAGCCTGGGCGTGCTGCGCGCATTCCGCCGTCTGGGCGTGCGCTCGTTCGGGCTCACCCACAGCTCGCATACGCCCTGGGCAAGCTCCGCCGAAAAACCCGGCGGCCCCGACGGCCTGACCGACTACGGCCATGAAATCGTCCGCGAAGCCAACCGTCTGGGCATGGTGCTCGATCTCGCCCACGCCTCCGACGAGACATTCTTCGATACGCTCGAGACCACCAGCGCGCCGATCATTTCGTCGCACACCTGCTGCCGCGCAATCGCCAACCAGAAACGCAACATGAGCGACGCAATGCTCAAGGCGCTCGCCGAGAACGGCGGCGTGCTCGATATCGGCTACTACAACGGCATGATCGTGGAAAACTACGGCCGGCCGCGCCCCGACCTCTCAGACCTCAACGCGCGCAGAAAGAAAATCGCGGAGGAATTCGCCGGCGACCGCGAGCGGCGGCTCGAAGCGCTGTGGCAAGTCAACAAGGAAGAAGCCGAGCGGATGGGGCGCCCCGGCTTCGATCGGTTGCTCGACCACTTCGAGCACGCCGCAACCGTGGCCGGCGTCGATCACGTGGGCTTCGGCTCCGATCTCGATGCGGCGCGGCATCTCTATCCCGAGGCCGTCGACGACATCGCCGAGACGGCGAATCTCGTGCCCGGGCTGCGCGGGCGCGGATTTTCAGACGAAGATATTTCCAAGATTCTCGGCGGCAACAATCTGCGGGTGCTGCGGGAGGCGGAACGGACCGCGGCGGCTTGAGCGCATGCGCGCGGCTTGCGCCGCGGGCTGTTAGCATAAGCGCCTTGAGGAACATGCGCGGTTCGAAGGAAGACCTGCTCTCGGCGCCGACCGAGCCGTTTGTGATCGACGGCGAATCTTCCGCCGCGGCGCTGCTGGAAAAGATGGCCGGGACCGCCTTTCAGGGGCGCCAACTGGGCAACGCTTTCCGCGTCTGGAAGCAGATGCTGGCCGACCCGGAATGCACCATCCTGATGGGGCTTTCCGGGGCGATGGTTCCGGCGGGAATGCGCCGCGTCGTGCGCTTCATGATCGAGAACCGGCTGATTGACGTGTTGACCTCGACCGGCGCCAACTTCTTCCACGACATCCACGAAACCAAGGGCTTTTTCCACTACCAGGGCGCGCAGCGCATGGATGACGAGGCGCTCGGCGAAAAGATGATCGACCGCATGCACGACGTGCTCGCCGACGAGGTCCGCTTTCGCGAGCACGACCTGTGGATCGGCAGCTTCGCCTCGCGGCTCGACCAGTCCCGCCCTTACACGACGCGGGAATTTCTTTACCTGCTGGGGCGGGAATTGGGGCGGGATTGCGCCGAAGACGGCATCGTTTCGGCGGCGGCCAGGCACAAGGCGCCGTTGTTCTGCCCCGCAATCGGCGATAGCTCAATAGGCATCGGCGTCGCCGAAAGCCGCCATCGCGGGGAAAATCGGCTGATCTTCGACATGATGGCCGACGTGCTCGAGATCACCAATATCGTCGCCGACTCCAAGGCTACGGGCGTGATCTACTTCGGCGGGGGCACTCCGAAAAACTACACGCAGCAAACCGAAGTCGTCGCCGGCTTGATGAACAAGGGCAAGAGCGGCCATCGTTACGGCATCCAGGTGGTGACGGATGCGCCGCATTGGGGCGGACTTTCGGGCTGCACCTTCGCCGAGTCGCAAAGCTGGGGCAAGCTCGCCAAGGGCGCGCAGATGGTGGATTGCCACTGCGACTCGACCATCGCCATGCCGCTTCTGGTTTCCGCTCTCGCCGAGCAGAAGCAACTCCTCGCCAACCGCAAACCCCCGGCCTTCGACATGGGCCGGACATTGAAGATCGAGCTTGCCTCGTAGCTGCGCGGCCGGCGCCCGCGGTCTTGCTCTGCGCTGTTAAACTACAGGTGTCGTTTCCCGCCAGATGCCGCAACCTTTCGTTCATCTCCACTGTCACACCGACTACTCGCTGCTCGACGGAACCTGCCACATTCCGCGGCTGATGCAACTGGCCGCGAAGCACGAATGGCCGGCGGCGGCGATCACCGACCACGGCAATCTCTTCGGCGCGGTCCAGTTCTATAACGCCGCGCGGAAGGCCGGCGTGAAACCGATTATCGGCTGCGAGGTTTACGTCGTCGACGGCGATCACGGCAAGCACGATGCAAGCCTGCGCTACAACCATCTGCTGCTGCTGTGCAAGAACGAAACGGGCTACCGCAACCTGATCAAGCTGGTCTCGACCGGATATCTCGAAGGTTTCTATTACAAGCCGCGGATCGGCAAAGCTCTGTTGGCCGCGCACTCCGAGGGCCTGATCTGCCTTTCGGCGTGCCTGCGCGGCGATCTGCAGGAAGCGCTGCTGGAGAAAGGCTACGAAGAGGGCCGGCGGCTGGCCTACGAATACGTCGACATTTTCGGCAAGGAGAACTTCTTCGTCGAGATACAGGATCACGGCCTCGATCTCGACAAGCGGCTGATCCCGGTGCAATTCCGGCTGGCCCAAGAGAGCGGCATCCCCTTGGTCGCGACCAACGACGCCCACTATCTGACCAAGGAAGACGCCGGCGCCCACGATGCGCTGCTGTGCGTGCAGACGGGGAAAACGCTGGCCGATCCCAACCGCATGCGCTTTTCGACGCAAGAGTTTTACCTCAAGAGCCGCGCGGAGATGGCCAAGCTCTTTGACGGCGACGAAGGCCCGCTGAACCGCACTTGGGAAATCGCGCAAATGTGCGACATCGAGCTCGAACCGATCGGCAGCCCGTTCCCGCGGTTCGAGGTGCCCGCCGAGCACACGACCGACACCTACTTCGAGTACGCCGCGCGCCAAGGCCTCGAAAACCGCCGCGCCTATCTGGAACTGCTCGAACAGAACGGCCGGCTGCGGCGCCCCTGGCAGGAATACCAGGAAAGGCTGGACTTCGAGATCAAGATCATCCAGCAGATGCAGTATTCCGGGTACTTCCTGATCGTTTGGGACTTCATCCGCTATGCGAAGTCCAAGCGCATCCCCGTCGGGCCGGGGCGCGGCTCGGCGGCCGGGTCGCTTGTCGCCTACGCGATGGAGATCACCGACATCGACCCGCTGCAGTACGGCCTGCTTTTCGAGCGGTTCCTCAACCCCGAGCGCGTTTCGATGCCCGACGTGGACATCGACTTCTGCATGAACCGCCGCGGCGACGTGATCCGCTACGTCACCGAAAAATACGGGCGCGAACAAGTGGCGCAGATCATCACCTTCAATACGATGGCCACGAAGGCCGCGATCAAAGACGTCGGCCGCGTGATGGACATGAATTACGGCGAGGTCGACCGTTTGACGAAGCTCGTCCCCAACGTGCTGAACATCAAGCTCAAGGAGGCGGTCGAGCAGGAGCCGCGGCTGCAGCAGGCCATCCGCGAGGAGCCGCGCGTCGCCGACCTGATGGAGACAGCGGGCCGGCTCGAAGGCGTCGCGCGCAACCCGTCGGTGCATGCCGCGGGGGTGCTGATCGCCCCCGAGCCGTTGAAAAACCTGGTTCCGCTCTACAAAACCTCCAAGGATGAAATCGTCACCCAGTACGACATGAAGAGCCTCGATCAAATGGGGCTGCTCAAGATGGATTTCCTGGGCCTGACCACCCTGACGGTGGTCGACGAAGCATTCGATTGGATCGAGAAGAAAACCGGCAAGCGGCTTGCAACGGAAGAGATTCCGCTCGACGATCGAGCGACCTACGAGTTGCTCTCGAAGGGGCTTACCAGCGGAGTCTTCCAGTTTGAGTCGTCGGGCATGCGCGATATCTGCATACGCTACAAGCCCGAGCGCCTGGAAGACCTCTGCGCCTTGAACGCCCTCTACCGACCCGGGCCGATCCAGGGCGGCATGGTGACGGATTTCATCGAGCGCAAGCACGGCCGCCGGGAAGTGACCTACCTCCTGCCGCAGATCGAGCCGCTGCTCGAAGAAACGTACGGCGTCATCCTCTACCAGGAGCAGGTGATGCAGATCGCCAACGTCGTTGCCGGTTTTTCACTGGGAGAAGCCGACCTGCTGCGCCGCGCGATGGGCAAGAAAAAAGTCGAGGAAATGCTCAAGCAGCGCGAGCGCTTCATGGCGGGCGCGAAGGAACGGGGCTTTCCCGAAGCGAAGGTGCGCAAGCTGTTCGAGTTGATGGAGCAGTTCGCCGGATACGGTTTCAACAAGTCGCACTCGGCCGCTTACGGATTCGTCGCCTATATCACCGCATACCTGAAGACGAACTATCCGGTCGCCTTCATGGCCGCCCTGCTCTCGGCGGAATCGGGCAACAGCGAGAAGGTGGTGCGCTACATCAACGAGTGCCGCGACATGGGCATCGAGGTGCTCGCGCCCGACGTCCATCAGTCCTATTGGAATTTCACGCCGGCCGGCGACAAAGAGATCCGCTTCGGCCTGGGGGCGATCAAGAACGTAGGCAAAGGCGCCGTTGACGCCGTCATCGAAGCGCGCGAGGCCCAAGGCGGCCGCTTCAAGTCGCTTTTCGATTTCTGCGAAAACGTTGACGGCAAGCGCATCAACAAGCGCATGCTCGAAAGCGCCATCAAAGGCGGCGCGCTCGACTCTCTCGGCGGACACCGCGCGCAACTGACCGCCGCGTTGGACGCCGCGATCGAAGCCGGACAGCGCGCCACGCGCGACCGCGAAACAGGGCAGGGAGCGCTTTTCGGCGCGCCGGCTCCCGCCGAAGAAGACAATGAACGGCGCTTGCCCGATGTCCCCGAATGGCCGGAGAAAGAGAAGCTCGCGGGCGAAAAGGAAATCATCGGTTTCTACGTGACCGGACACCCCTTGCATGCCTACGAAGGCAAGATCGCCGAGTTGGCCACAGGCACGAGCGCGACCGTCGCGGACTTTGAAAACCAGGCGGGCGTTGCGCTTTGCGGCGTCCTCGGCGGGATTCAACGCAAGCGCAACCGCGAAGGCAGGCCCTGGGCGGCGGCGGCTCTGGAAGACCTCGCCGGCAGCGTCGATCTGCTGGTGTTCGCCAATCAGTTCGACGAGCTCGCGCCGCAGCTTGTCGAAGACCGGGCGGTGCTGGTCCGGGGCAGCATCCGCGTCGAGGAGGGGGCGCCGCCGAAGGTGTCGGTGCAAGAAATCGTGCCGCTCGATAACGCGCGGGTTTCGATGCCGGCGCAAATCGCCTTGACCGTTCGTCTCGACGGGGAAGCCGCGGGCGAGGAAACCGCCGCGAAGCTGCGCGAGTTGTTCGCCGGCAAGCCGGGCGAGACCGACGTGCTCTTGAGGCTGGTGCGCAAAAACGATTTCGTGCTGCTTTACGACGTCGCCGCGCGCGTCAAGCCCGACCGGGAATTCAGGCAACGGGTCGAAGCCATTTGCGGCAAGGGCGCGCTGGAGTTGCCTCCCTAGCCGCTTGCCGTCCGCCCGCTATTCGCTATTTGTATGGTTGCGGCAATAAGTGAAGTCGGTTGTCTTATAATGAAGCGCAGAGCGCCATCATGAACAAGCAGGTGAAATTCGTCGTCATCATCGCCGCGATCGTCGTCACGCTGGCGTGGATGGGGGTAAGCGGCGTCGAGCAAAGCGCCACTTATTACGTCACCATCGAAGAGCTTTTCGCCATGGACGACGCGGCGGCCAAGCGTATCCGCGTCGGCGGCGACGTCGCGGTCGGCTCGATCGTGCGCAGCGCGGGCGACGTGCGCTTCACCATTACGCAGCAAGACGAAACCATGCCGCAGCCGAAGGCGCTGGACGTCGTTTACACCGGGGACGACCCTCTGCCCGACACTTTCCGCGACCGCGCGCAGGCTCTTTGCGACGGGCGCCTGCGGGCCGACGGCAAATTCGAGGCGAAGAAAATCCAGGCCAAATGCGCATCGAAATACGAAGCGCAGCCGGGGCAGGAAGCCGCTCCCGTTTACGAGTCGGCGCCGGCAACGGCTTCCGATTGACCGCCTGCGGGGCGAACCGCCGTTTCTGCTCCGCCGCCCGCCAAGCCGCCCGCGCCGCGCTACTCTAATCTATAGGCGGAAGCCGCTGCCATGGAAAATCTCGGATACCTTGCGGTCTTGCTCGGCTTCCTCGTGTCAGTGTACGCGGTCGTCGCCGCGCTGGCCGGCAGGCTGCGCAACAACGCCTTCCTTGAGGTCAGCGCGCAACGGGCGGTGTTGAGCGCCTGGCTGCTGGTCACCGCGGCCTCCGGCATTCTGCTCTACGCCATCCTGACCGACGATTTTCGACTCAGCTACGTCGCCTCGCGGTCGAATGCCGATCTCGATCTGATCTACAAATTCGCCGCGTGGTGGGGCGGCCAGGAAGGTTCGCTGCTGTTCTGGAGCTGGATCGCGGCGACTTATACATTCGTCGCGGTGCATACGGGACGCAAGCGCCACCGCAACATGATTTCGTATGTCACGGCGATCATGGCCGGGACGCAGGCGTTCTTTCTGGGGCTGGTCGCCTTCGCGGCGAATCCGTTCGCGGTGATCATGTCCGGACCGCAGATCACCGCGATGCCCGACGGCAACGGATTGAATCCTCTGCTGCAGCATCCGATGATGGCCATCCATCCGCCGATGCTCTATCTGGGTTACGTCGGGTTCACGGTGCCGTTCGCCTTCGCCATGGCTTCGCTGATCACCCGGCAGCCGGGCGAGCGCTGGATTCACACCACGCGCATCTGGACCATGGTGACCTGGCTGTTCCAGGGCATCGGCATTCTGCTCGGCGCCCGTTGGGCCTACGTCGTGCTCGGATGGGGCGGCTATTGGGGCTGGGACCCGGTCGAAAACGCCTCGCTGCTGCCCTGGATCACGGGAACCGCCTTTCTCCATTCGGTGATGATGCAGGAAAAGAAAGGCATGATGAAGATCTGGAATATCGTGCTGATTTCGGCGACCTTCTTCCTCTGCATCTTCGGCACGATGATGACGCGGGGCGGGCTGGTGAGCTCCGTCCACGCCTTCGCGGAATCGGAGATCGGCATCTATTTCGTCTGGTACCTGCTGCTCGCCATCGGCATCACGACGTACTTGATCCTGAGCCGCCTCGACTATCTGCAAAGCGAGGCGGAACTCGATTCGGTCGTCTCCCGCGAGTCCAGCTTCCTGTTCAACAACGTCATCCTGCTGGCGAGTTGCTTCGCGGTGCTGTGGGGCACGCTGTTCCCCGTCATCAGCGAATACGTATCCGGCGACAAGATTACGGTCGGCGCGCCGTTTTTCAACAAGGTCAACGTGCCCATCGGGCTGTTCCTGCTGTTCCTGACGGGCGTCGGACCGTTGTTCGCTTGGCGGCGGACCTCAACGGAGTCGCTGCGCCGGAATTTCCAGTGGCCCGCGCTGGCGTCGGCGGCGCTGGGCGCGGCGTTGTTCGCGGCGGGCATCCGGCACTTCTACGCGCTGGTGTGCTTTACGCTGTGCGCGTTCGTGGCGATCACCATCGCGGTCGAGTTCTACCGCGGCGCCCGCGTCATTCAGGCCGGGCGCGGCTTGGCATTCGTGCCCGCGGTGCTCGATCTCACGCACCGTAATACGCGACGGTACGGAGGCTATCTGGTGCATATGGCGATCGTGCTGATGTTCATCGGCTTCGCCGGCGCCGCGTTCAACCTGGTGCAACAGCAGGAGTTGGCGGTCGGCGACTCGCTGGCGGTCGGCAATTACGAGTTCACTTTGACCGGGGTCACGGAAGCCGACAACGCGAATTACTACAGCGCCGTCGCCCGGGTCGATGTCGCCAAAAACGGCGATTTCCTGCAGACGATGCTGCCGGAGCGGCGGTTCTATCACGCTTCGGAACAGCCGACCAGCCGCGTCGACGTCCGCTATCGGCTGCGCGAAGACGTCTATGTCGTCTATGCCGGGCAGTCGAACGACGGGAAAAACCCGATCGTTCAGGTCTATATCAATCCGCTCGTGAACTGGATCTGGATCGGAGCGTTTCTGCTCGTGTTCGGAACTCTGGTGGCGCTCGTTCCCAACAAGGTCAGGCGCTCGCCCGTCCGTGCGCGCGCCGCCGGCGCGGCGGCGCCCAAGGAGGAATCCGTTGCTGCAACGAATGTATAGCTTGCCGGCGGCAGTGGCGCTGCTCGCGGCCTCGTCCGCCTGGGCCGACGACATGTACCTGAAGGTGCGCGCGATCGGCAACCACATCGAATGCACGTGCGGATGCTCGTCGACCATCGCGACCTGCAACATGGTCGGCTGCCATGTTCGCGTGCCGATCAACGAAGAGATCGAAGCCGGCATCGAGGCCGGCCGCTCGCAAGAAGACATCCTGGCGGCCGTTTACGAAAAATACGGCGAGGAGATGCGCGTCGAGCCGCGGCGCGAAGGGTTCGGCATCGTCGGTTGGGCCATGCCCTTCGTTTCGCTTCTGGCCGGCTTGGCGGTCATTCCGTTTGTCGTCCGCCGCTGGCGCCGCAACGCGCGGGCGCAGGCAGCGGCGGAACCCGTACCCGCGCGGGTCGTCGACCGCTACAGCGAAGAGATCGAGCGGCAACTCAAGGAGATGGAATAAGTTTTTCCCAGGGGCCGGGATCTCTCGTTCCGCCCGAGGGCGCCGAATATGCTCATCGCCGCCGCCGTGGTTTTGATCGTCCTCGCCTTCGCGCTGCCGCTGGTCGTGCGCGCCGGCGGCATCCCCGAGGAAGAACCGGTTTCCCCGACGCAGCACCTGGACGACCGCAAAGCGGCGATTTACAGCAATCTGCGCGACCTGCTCGGCGAGTTCCAGATGGGCAAGATGTCGGAGGCGGACTACCGCGAGAGCAAGGCCGAATTGCAGAAGGAATTGGCCGGCGTGCTGGCGCGGATCGAGAAGATCGAGGGGCGCAAGAATGCCTGAGCATGAGGCGGCGCGGCGGCGCCCCGTGCGGGGGGGCCGTTCGGCGGTTCCGCTCATGCTGGCGGCGTGCTTCCCGCTATGGGCGGACGCCGCGGGCGCCGCGGTCAAGGGTACGGTCCGCAACGCAACCAGCGGCCGGCCGGCCGCCGGCGTGACGCTGACCCTCTCGACGTTTCAGGGCGGGATGCGGCCCATCGACGAGGCATTCAGCGGACCCGACGGCAGATTCGCATTCGCCAAGGAACTCCCCGCGACCCCCGCGGAGCAGCCGTTCCTGGGCTCGATCCGCGCCGAATTCGAAGCCGTCGGCTACACCGAGTTGATCCGCCGGGACACGAACATCGAGGACATCGACATCGTAGTTTACTCGGCCCGCGGCCAAAACCTGCCCAAGCCCGACGGCCGCATCGTCATCCTCGAGCCGGGGGAAAGCGAGATCGTCGTCAACGAGAGCTACCAGTTCTTGAACGCGTCGAATCCGCCGGTGACGTACAGCAGCGAGGAAGGAACGCTGCGCTTTTTCCTGCCCCCGGAAGCCAAGGGCATCGTTCAGGTGTCCGGGACCGGGCCGTCCCGCATGCCCCTGTCGAGTACGGGGCTGCCCTCGGAAGAAGAGAACATCTACAAAGTGGACTTTCCCTTGAAGCCCGGCGAGAACCGCGTGGACGTAACCTATCTGCTGCCCCGCGCCGAGGGCGCGCCCCTGGCTCTCCATTCGCTCTATCGCGGCGTGCCGACGCGCGTTGCCGTGCCGCAGGGCGCCGCGCTTGCAGGAGAAGGCCTGAACTCTCTCGGGCGGGAGCCCGACACGCGGGCAACCATTTACGACGTACCCGACGCCGCAAAGGTGCTCCTGTCGGTGACCGGCGCGGGCAGCTTGCGCAAAGCGGCGGAAGCAGCATCGGGAGGAGCGGGCGGCGGAGGCGAGATTTCGATTCAGCCGGCCCCGGTCGCGGGCGAGCTTCTCTGGATTATCGGGCTGACGGCAGCGATCTTCGGCATCGGATTCGTTTATCTGCTGACCTCCGGCGGCGCGCCGCCGCGCTCGCCCAAAGCGGCGGCCGCGCCAAGAAAGAAGCGGCGGAAGGCATGAGCGAACCCGCGATTCTGGCGCGCGGCGTGGCCAAGTATTTCGGCGATTTCCCGGCGCTGCGGCGCGTCGATCTGGAAGTCGCGCCCGGGCGCGTCCTGGCGCTGCTGGGCCGCAACGGCGCAGGAAAAACAACGTTTCTGCGGATGTTGGCCGGATTGACCTCGCCCACGGAAGGCGAGATCGCGTTTCCCTCGGCCGGCGCGGACTTCTCTTCGATGCGCCGGCATATCGGCGTCGTGGGCCACGGCCAATGGATTTACGACGACTTGTCGGCGGAAGAGAATCTTCGCTTCTTCGGGTCGCTGTATGAAGTGGACGAGATCGAGCGGAAGCTCGCTGAGTGGATCGAAAAGGTCGGCCTGAAGCGGTTTCGGCGCTCGCGGGTGAGCGAATTCTCGCGCGGGATGCGGCAGCGCCTGGCAATCGCCCGGGCGTTCCTGCACGAGCCTTCGCTGCTGCTGCTCGATGAACCGTGGACGGCGCTGGACGACCGCGCCATGCGCCTGCTTTCGTCGCTGGCCGCGGAAGCGCGCGATACGGGCCGAACCGTCGTGATCTGCTCGCATCAGCTCCGCGAAGCCTTGGCTCTCGCGGACGAAGTCGCCTTGCTTGACCGCGGCCGTGTCGTCTTCAGAGGGCCGAACGACGACGGCCTGCGCAACGCCCCCGAGAGCCTGTACGAAAGGATCGCGTGAAACGGTTCGTCAGTCAGGCGTGGACGATCGCGCGCAAAGATCTGCGCAGCGAGTTGCGCAACCGGGAGGTGCTGAACGCCGCCCTCTCGTTCTCGCTGGCGGTGCTGTTGATGTTCAGTTTCGCCTTCGACCCGAACAGCAACGCGGAGACCCGCGACTTGGCGGGCGGCCTGCTGTGGATGGTCTATCTTTTCGCCGGCGTGCTCGTGCTCAACAGAAGCTTCGCCCGCGAAACGGCGAACGAATGCCTGGAATCGTTAGTCGCTTCGCCCGTTTCCGGCGACGCCGTCTTTCTGGGCAAGACTTTTGCCAACTGGATTCTGATCCTCGTAGTCGAATGGATTTCGCTGCCGATTTTCGGCGTGTTCTTCGACGTAAGCTGGGTTCCCAAAGCTTGGCCGCTGCTTGGCGTCTTCGCCCTCGGCACATGGGCGTTCGCCGCGGTCGGCACGACTTTCGGGGCGGTCACGGCGAACAATCGGCTGCGGGAATTGATGCTGCCCCTGCTCTTGTTTCCGATCTGTTTGCCTGCGCTCATTGCCTGCGTAAGCCTGACCTGGGGGATTTTCGACCCCGAAGCAGTGACGGAGACGGCCGTCTGGGTGCGTATGCTCATCGGCTTCGACGTGATTTACAGCTTGTTGGGGATCCTGCTGCTGGACTACGTTTTGACGGCCGGATAACCGCCCGCGGCGGCGCGCCGGGCGGTGTTTGTTACGATGGCAAAAGAGCCGCAAGAGCCTTGGGAGCCATGTCAGAGATCGATAAGAGCATGCCTGAGTCAGCCGTCGCGCCTGCCGCGGCGCCGCCCGCCGGGGAGCAGGAGGAAGCCGCCGCGCGCAACGGCGCGGGCGAAGCCGAAGACGCCGGCGCTTTACGCGCAGCGCAGGAGTTGGAGCAGGCGAGAGCCGACCGCGACCGCGCCGTGCAGGAAAGAGACGCGCTGATCGATCGGCTCAAGCGTACGCAGGCCGAGTTCGAGAACATTCGCCGGCGCCTCTACAAAGAGAAAGAAGAAGTCGTTCAGTACGCTGCGTCGGACACGGTCGAGTCGCTGCTGCCGATTATCGACGACTTCGAAAGGGCGCTCGAAACGGAAGGCATCGACCCGGAAATCAAAAAGGGGTTGGAATTGATCCGCAAGCGGCTGCTCGACGCGCTCGCGCGGACCGGACTGCGCGAAGTGGAGCAGCACGAGCGGTTCGACCCCCATTTGCATTACGCGGTTGACCGCGCTCCGGCTGCAGACGGGCAGGAAGACCAGGCGATTCTCGAGGTTTACCAGAAGGGCTACCGCTTCAAGGACCGCTTGCTGCGGGCTTCGATGGTCAAGGTAGCGGTCAAGGAATAGCCTCGATTCCCGAACGGCGGCGGTCATGGTGGCGAAACGCGATTACTACGAAGTGCTGGGCGTCGGCCGCGATTGCAGCGCGCAGGAGTTGAAGAGCGCCTATCGCAAGCTGGCCATGAAATACCACCCGGATCGCAATCCGGACGCCAAAGACGCCGAAGACAAATTCAAAGAAGCCTCGGAGGCTTACAGCGTGCTGAGCGACTCCGAGAAACGCTCCCGCTACGACCGCTTCGGGCACGACGGACTTTCCGGGAACGGCGGGTTCCAGCCCGGCGATTTCGCCGATTTCTCTGATGTGGTCGGCGATTTCTTCGGCGACATTTTCGGCGGCGGGGGGCGGTCGCGCAACCGGGCGCGGCGCGGCTCCGACTTGCAGTACGAGCTTGAAATCGATTTCGAGGATGCGGTTTTCGGCTTCAGCACCGACATTCAGTTCCCCCGCACGGAGACTTGCGAGCGCTGCAATGGGTCGGGGGCCGAAGCGGGCTCGCGCCGGTCCACGTGCGGCTCGTGCGGCGGCCGCGGACAGGTTTACTACCAGCAGGGGTTCTTTTCGGTGGGCCGGACTTGTTCCGCCTGTCAAGGCGCGGGGCAAGTCATTCGCCATCCCTGCAAGAGCTGCAGCGGCGCCGGTTCGCAAAGAAACCAGCGCAAGCTGAAGGTCAACATTCCTCCCGGCGTGGACCACGGGACGCGCCTGCGGCTGAGCGGCGAGGGAGAGTCCGGCCCGAACGGCGGACCCAAAGGCGACTTGTACGTTCTGATCCACGTCCGCGAGCACGCCGTCTTTCACCGCGAGAAGTACGATTTGCATTGCCGGGTGCCGGTCAATGTCGCGCAAGCGGCGCTGGGAGCCGAAATCCAGGCGCCCACGCTCGAAGGCGAGGAGTCGGTCAAAGTCCGGCCGGGCACGGAGTCGGGAGCGCGCTACAAGCTGCGGGGGAAGGGAGTGCCGCACCTCAACAGCGGACGGCGCGGCGATCTCTACGTCCACGTAACGGTCAGCATGCCGCAAAAGCTCACCACCGAGCAGCGCAAGCTGTTCAAGAAACTGGGCGAATTGCTGCCCGCGGAGAACATGCCGTCCGACAAGAGCTTTTTCGACAAGCTGCGCGATTACTTCGATTGACCGCACTGCGGCGGCCCGCGGCAAAAGTCGCGGCGGCGCTCGATTTCTTCGATGATGCGGCCGCCGTTCTCTGTTTTGGCAGACGGCGGAGAAGCGCGCCAAGACTGAAGCATTTCAGTAGGCGGCGCGGGCTTGCCGTATTGTTCCGACCTTCCTTCGATGTAACCTAAGGGCAACTCGTGCGCGTACGGTCGATCTTCGCGGGCGTCCTGCTGCTGAGCTTTTCGGCGGGGGGCGGGTCCGCCCGGCCGCAGGACGAGACCGCGCGGCTGATCGGCCAGATCGAATACCTGATTTCCCATGAATCCAAACTGCGCGTTTACGACTGGGTAGGGTTTTCGGTGGAGGGGGCGCGCGTCACGTTGTCGGGAATCGTCACCCGCCCGTCTTTGCGGCCGGCGATCGAACGGGCGGTCGCCAAGCTCGAAGCGGTCGAGTCGGTGCGCAACGAAATCGAGGAGTTTCCGCACTCCGGCAACGACATCGGCATGCGCGTCAACGCCTATTGGCGGATCTACGGACATCCGGAAATTCGCCGCTACCTCTCCGGCGAGACGCAGTTCCAGTCCAGGCTGCGCCGCTCGCAGGACGACGTCCAACGGGTCCTGCTGCAGCCGGTTCACATCCTGGTGCGCGACGGCCACATCACGCTCGAGGGCGAAGTCGAGCAACTCAGCGACAAACGGACCGTCGAAGATCAGGCGCGGCAAGTGCTGGGCGTCCTCAGCGTGACCAATAACGTGGTCGTCACCGGCGCCGATACCAAGGAGCTCAAGCCGGTCAACTTCGAAGCGGACCCCTGGTGGACGGACGCCGGCTCGGTCGCCGAACCCGTCTTGCGCATCGAAAATGCTTCGGGCGGCGTGCGCGTGCGCGTGACGAACACGAATCGGGTGCGGATACGCAGAGCCGGGGCCACTCGGGAAGTGCGCGACGGCGATACCGTCGAAACGCAATTTCGGCGCAAGACGCGGATTCGGGCGCAGCCCCCGGACGGGGAATTGATCGACCTCGACGTCGATTTACCCTACGGCCACCGCTTGGAAGTCGAAACCGTCGACGGCCCGATCACGCTCGAAGGCATGGTGCGCCGCGCGGCGCTGAAGACCGGCACGGGCGCGCTCAACATCGCCGCTCCCTGGAAAACAACCCGGCTGCAAGTCGCCTCGAAGTACCGTCCCGAGCATGTTGACGTTCCCGATTCCATGCGTTCGACAATCGTGCCGCCGCGGGAGATCCCCGGCAACGCGGTGTGGTCTCTGACCGACTCGCATCTTCAGTCACGGCCGCTTTACGGCAAGATTCGCATCGACGCGAATCGACCGTCGCGGCTGATCCTGCGCGAGGCGGAAGTCGCCGCCGATTCGCCGGTGCGCATGCATTGGGACGCGCCCCGCGCGCTCGCAACCGTTTTCCGCAGCCCGTTCCAACGCAAGCTGATACGGCAGCAGGACGGCGGCTCGAAACCGGACTTGCAGGCAACCGCCGCGGCGCCGGAAGCGCCGGTTTTCAGTTCCGACGTCAGGCTGGTCGATTTGACGGTATCCGTGGTGGATGCCGAAAATCGGCCGCTCACCGGTCTGCTGCCGGACGACTTCGAGGTGCTCGAGGACGGCGCCGCGCAAGAGATCAAGATCGTGCAGGGCGCCGAGGCGCCGTTCAATCTGGTGCTGCTGCTCGATTGCAGCACGAGCACTCTGGTTGACCGCGAATCCGTGGTCGAAGCCGCGCGGCAGTTCACGATGACCGCCCGGCGCGCCGACCGCGTTGCGGTGTACGTGCTCGCCGACAGCTATCTCCACGTCCTGTCGTCGTTGACCGACGACCACGATGCGGTGCTACGCAAGATCGAGGACATTCCTCAGCTTTCGGGCGGGACGCCGCTCTACGACGCCATGGTGCTCTCCTACGCCCACGAATTGGCCAAGCGGCGCTGGCAGCGCAACGCTCTGATCGTGATCAGCGACGGCATGGACAACGACTTGCTGCCCAATTGGAATCGGTCGGTGCCTTCCGAAGTGACAGCGGAGGAACTGGAGCGCGCCGCGGCGGAGATGAACGCCGTGATCTACCCGATCTTCCTGGAGCCCGAGCCGCCGGGCGTGCGCATCGAACGAAGCTGGCGGGAGAGATCGCGGCGCCTCGCTGACCGGGCGCGGGACAGGCTGACCCGCATCGCCGCGGCTTCCGGGGGGAGGCTGTTCAGCGCAAGCTCGATCGGCGATCTGGATCCCGTTTACGCAGCGGTGGCGAACGAGTTGCGCAGCGTCTATACGCTGGGCTACTATCCCTCGAATCAACAGTTCGACGGCGTCTGGCGGCGGATTCGGGTAAGCGTCGGCCGCACCGATGCGCGGATAAGAACCCGACCCGGATATTACGGCTGGTGAGCGGCGGCGATGGATCGCCGGGCAGTAACGGCCGCGGCGGCCGGCTCGGGGAACGGCGACGGAACCGCGCTCGATACGCCTTGCAGATAGACCGCGTCGCGCGGATGTTCCTTCAGTCTCTTCGTCGGCTTGTCCCGCAGTCCATGGCAGCGCCTACAATGAGCGAGGGGCCGCGGCCGGCGAGACAAAATGTTTCCACGCTTTTGCGACCGCTCTCGTCTTTCCTGTGAGAGGCAGGCGATTGCGTGTTTTCCGTTGTCCTACCGCCGCCGGCAGCCGGGTCGATGATCGAGACCGAACCCGAGACGAGGCTGGGCGGCGAAGCTCAAGCCGAAGCGGACGCCGCGTTCATCGAGGCGCACATGCGCCGCGTGTTTCGGCTGATCTACCGCGTGGTGAATAACGTCCCCGACGCGCAGGATCTCACTCAGGATGCATTCGTCAAAGCCCTCAAGCGTCGGGAGCAACTGCGGGACGACGCGAAATCGGGGCAATGGATAAGCCGCATCGCCGTCAATACGGCGCTCGACTTCGTGCGCAAGCGCAAGCGAGTTGTGTTCGAGGAAATCGAGAAGGCGCCGGAGACGCCGGGGGAGACGCCGGAGCAAGCGGTTCTTCGCAGCGAGCAGCATGCCTATATCGAGGACGGATTGCGCCTGCTGTCCGCGCGTGAGCGCGCCGCGTTGATTTTGCGCGACGTCGAGGGGCTTCCGGCATCCGAAGTCGCGCGCTGCCTCGGCTGCTCTCCGGCGACGGTGCGCTCCCACATTGCGAACGCGCGGGTGAAATTCAAGAAATACGCGCAGAGGCGCCGGCCATGAAGCTCTTCGGCGCGCACCCCAACGAGCGGAAGTTGGCTCTATTCGCCGGCGGCGAACTGGGTCCGCTGTCACGTTGGCGCATCGAGCGCCACCTGGAATCCTGCGCGTCGTGCAAAGCCGAAGCGGCCGAGTATTTTCATCTTTCCGCCGAACTGTCCGAACTGGCGGAATTGCCTGCTCTCGATTGGCTCGCGCTCGCCCGTAACATTCAGGCCGCGGCGGTGCAAGCGGACGTCGGCCGGGCGGCGCCGCGCCTCGGCCGGCTTTGGAAAATCGGCGCCGCGCCGGCCGCGGCGGCAGGTCTGCTGCTGGCGGTCTGGGCCGTCCGCGAAAGCCGCCTCCCTTCGACGGCGCCGCTCGGGCCGCAAACCGAGACGGCGGCAATTGCAGACCGGGCCGACGCCCCCGCGCCGCATGACGCCTCTTCCGCGGCCGCTTTCACCGAGTGGAGCGGCCCGGACGCGCAGATTACCGTTGACGGCCGCTTGAGCCTGCGCAGTTTCGACGCCGCTTCCGGAGCGATGACCATTACGGAGTATTACGCCCCATGAAGCCGAGAAATTTCCTCCGCTGGGGCGTAACCGCGGGTCTCGCGGCGGTTCTTTCCCTAACCGCGCTGCAGGGGCAATACGCCGACCCGAGCCGCGTCGTTGCCGTGGCCGTGCCGGACGAGGTCCCGCTGGCGGTTGTCTCGACGGAGTTCGCAGATTCCGAAATCCGCCCGCGCGGCGGCGCGCTGGTGATCGGCCTCGACGGGCAGGTCCGCCTGCGCAACACCGGCGCGGGCCGCATCCGCGGCATTACCGTTGCGGTTTCGGCAGCGGAAGCCGCTTTCGGCGGCCGCGCCGTTGTCGCGTTGTCGAGTCTGAATGTTCCACCGGGCGAGATTTTTTTTCTAAAGCTGAATTTGCGGTTGTTGAGGCCGCTGCCGGCCCCCGCAGGCGCGGTCGTGCGGGCAACCGTTGACGGAGTTCTTTACGACAATCTGACTTTCGCCGGTCCGAACCGCTTGGATTCCGAGCGGAAGATGACCGTGCGCGAGCTCGAAGCCCGCCGCGACCGCGAGCATTTCCGGGCGATCCTCGAAGCGGCCGGCAAGGCCGGCGTCATGCAGGCGATGCAGAGCAGTCTGCGGCAACAAGCCGAACGCCCGACCCTTGCGGCGCGCCTCGCCGGCCGCAGCGGCGCCGCGATCGCCGTTGCCGCCAAGCCCCGCAAACTCGAATTGGCCATGGTCGGGCCGGCCCACGCGCCTCTTTTATTGGACCGCGGCTCCGTCCTGGTTACGGGCGCGCACGCCGATGCCCCCGTGTTTCGTCTGCTCAACCGCGCGGACCGGCCCTTACGGTCGTTCGAGTTGGGCTGGCTGATCCGCGATGAGGACGGCATACTCTATTCGGCGGGTTCGGTTCCCATGGATGCCGCGCGGCCGCTCGCCGCCGGCGCCGCCTTTTCGAGCGCCGCCAAGCAACGATTTGCTTTTCGCCCGACCCGGTCCGGCTCCGCTATCGAGGGTATGAGCGTGTACGTTCGGCACGCGCAGTTCTCCGACGGACGCATCTGGATCCCAAGCCGATCCGACCTGGAAGCGGCAGCCTTGTTGGCGGTCGTTCCGGTTTCCGCGGAAGAGCAGCGCCTGACCGGCATCTACCGCGAGCGCGGCGCCGCGGCTGTCGCCGAAGAACTGCGCAAGTTCGAATAGTCCCGTCAATTCGGCAGCGCCGCGCGCCACCCGGCCGCGAGTTGCAACTCCAGGCCGGCGAGGTCGCCGCGGTAACGGGCTTGATCGGCCACGTTCCGCGCCTCGGTCGGATCCGCCCGATGATCGTAGAGCTCTCGGGCGAGCACGGGGCCGGATCGGCCCTCGCGCCATTCGACGTAGCGAAACCGATCGGTGCGCAAGGCGTAGCCCATAACGTCGCCTGCGCCGCGGTGTCTGCGCCCGGTTCGATCTCGCGGGAATTGACTGAAGGCGGCCTTTTTCCAAGCGCGGTTCGGATTGCTCATGAGCGGAGCGAGGCTGATTCCCTCAAGCCCCTCGGCCGCCGGCAGTTGACACAACTCCAGCAAAGTCGGATAAACATCGACGAGCTCCACCAGGCCGTCCGCCGCATTCGCCGTCTGTCCGGGCGCGCTGACGATGAGCGGCGATCGAGTGGCCAACTCGTAGTTGTTGGATTTTGTCCAAAGTCCCTGCTCGCCCAGATGAAAACCGTGATCGCCCCAAAGCGCGACAACCGTGTCTGCGCTCAAGCCGCGCTGTTCGAGCGCGGTCAATACCCGCCCGATCAGAGCGTCGATATAGCTGACGCATGCGTAATAGCCGTGCCGCAGTTGTTTGATTTTCCCCTCGGGAATCGGCCCTTCGAGCGGAACGTCGCGATAAGTTTCCAGCTCGTTCCAGGTGCGCACGGCGACCTCGGGCGCCCCTTCGGGATGCGCCGCCGGGCTTGGCGCCGGAATCGCGGCGGGGTTGTACAAATCCCAGTATTTCTTTGGGGCGCAAAACGGCAGATGAGGCTTGCGAAAGCCCACTCCCAGAAAGAACGGCTCGCCCGCGCGCTGCAGATTGTCCAGCGCGCGCACCGCTTCGTTGCAGACCAGGCCGTCGATGTAGTAATCGTCGGCAACGTCGGAATCGTCGAACGAATCGCGCTTGAGCCCCCGGCCGCGGAGATTTTGCAGCGAAGCGTAGCGCCGATCCCCCGGCGTGCGCTGATCGTAGATCGGAGGATCGGTCCATGACGGCGGATCGGTGGACGGCCGCCCGTTGCCGTGGTAGATCTTGCCGATGCCGCGCGTCACGTAGCCGTTGTTCTTGAAATGCTGCGGCAGCGTGACCGCAGCGGGCAAGGCATCGCGGAAGTGCGCCTCGAGATCCCAGACGCCGATGGTGTCCGGGCGCCTACCGGTCAGCAGCGACGCCCGCGAGGGGTTGCACACGGCCTGCTGGCAGTACGCTCGTCGAAAAACGGTTCCCCGCGACGCCAGTCGATCGATGTTCGGCGTGCGTGCGGTCGGGTCTCCGTAACAGCCCAGCGCGGGCCGCAAATCGTCGACCGCGATGAAAAGCACGTTCCTGCGCCGCCTCTGCGCCGCCAAGACCGGCGCCGCGCCACAGGCCGTTAGAAATTCGCGTCGGGTGGAACAGTCCATCGCCGTTTCCAAATTTTAATGCGCTCGATCCCGGAGTTGCCGTGCGTTGGAATGCCCCGGCAAGAATTGATATACTCAGAGCAGTCCCCGGGAAGGATTCCCGACCTGTGGGATCGATCGATTTATCTTACGATTCTCAGGGGTTGGTTGCACTATGGGTACGGGTTTCTGGGCCGGCATCGTGATTTGGCTCATCTCGCTGGCGATGGCGATTCCGTTCATTACGCAATGGTGGTGGATGCCCGACCCCATCACCGCGCTCGGTCGCGAGATCGATAGGGCGTTCATGTGGACGCTGATCGGCACCGGCGTCATCTTTATTCTGGCGCAGGCCACGCTGGGCTACGCTGCCTGGAAATTCGGACGGCGGTCCGGCGCGCGCGCCCGGGACATGCACGGTAACAACAAGCTGGAATTGATCTGGACGAGCGCCGCGCTGGTCATCTTCGTCGCCCTGACGCTTGCCGGCTTCTCGGTATGGGCCGAAGTGCGGTTTATCGAGCAGCGTGCGGCCGATCCGACCCCGGACCGCCTCGTGGTGGAAGTGACCGGCCAGCAGTTTGTCTGGAACATGCGTTACGCCGGGGAAGACAACAAATTCGGCCCCGTCGATTTCCTGCAGGCCGACGATGCCGGCGGCAACCCGGTCGGCGTGGACCGCGGCCATCCCGACGGCGCGGACGACATCATGGTTCCCGAGATGCGCGTTCCCGTGAACAAGGAAGTCGAGCTCATCTTGAAGTCGAAAGACGTGCTCCATAATTTCTTCGTGCCGGAGTTGCGCATCAAGCTCGACACGGTTCCCGGCCTGGTCGGCAAGCTGCGCTTTACCCCCGACACCGTGGGCAAGTATGAAATCGTGTGTTCCGAGCTCTGCGGATTGGGACACTACAAGATGCGCAGCTTCCTGCACGTGGTGAGCGCGGAAGACTACGACGCCTGGCTGCAGGAACAGGCCGAGTTCCTGTAAGGTTTCGGGGCTGCGTTAAGGATCGAATCAGTCATGACAGAAGTTGAACTTTCCCCTGAAGTTTCCGAATACACCGAAGTTCACCGGCATCCGGAACCGAAGGGCTTCATTGCGAAGTGGATCTTTTCGGTCGATCACAAGGTGATCGGCATCCAGTACCTGTTGCTGGCGCTGGTTGCGGCGTTCGTCGGCATGGGTCTCAGCCTGCTCGTGCGGCTGCGGCTCGTGTGGCCCGAGAGGTCGTTCGGCATTCTGGGCGACCTGTTCCCGGTGGGCGCCCCGGACGGAGTCATGACCCCCGAGTTTTACTTGGCGATGTTGACCATGCACGGCACGATCATGGTCTTCATGGTGCTGACCACCGCTCCGCAAGGCGGTTTCGGCAACTACTTCCTGCCGATTCAAATCGGCGCGGCGGACATGGCCTTCCCCAGGTTGAACATGCTGTCGTTCTGGACGACGTTCGTCTCGTTCAGCTTTCTGATAGCGGCATTTTTCGTCGAAGGCGGCGCGCCCATGGCGGGCTGGACCGGCTATCCGCCGCTGAGCGCCGTGCCCGAGGCCGCCGTCCAGGGAATCGGACAGGACCTGTGGGTCGTGTCGATCGCGTTTTTCTGCATCGCCTCGCTGCTGGCCGCCCTGAACTTCATCGTGACCACGCTCGATCTGCGGGCCAAGGGGCTGACGATGATGCGCCTGCCCCTGACCGTCTGGACCTGGTTCGTCACGGCCATCCTCGGCCTGCTCGCATTCGGCGTGCTGTTGGCGGCGGGCGTGCTGCTGCTGATGGACCGCAACATGGGCACCAGCTTTTTCGTTCCCGGCGGCCTGGTTGTCTCCGATAAGGCCATCGACCACTCCGGCGGCTCGCCCATCTTGTGGCAGCATTTGTTCTGGTTCTTCGGCCACCCGGAAGTCTATATTGCGATCCTGCCCGGCATGGGCGTGACCTCGCACCTGCTGGCAACCTTCGCCCGCAAGCAGGTTTACGGCTACAAGGCGATGGTTTACGCCATCGCGGCCATCGGCATCCTCGGCTTTGTCGTGTGGGGCCACCACATGTTCGTCAGCGGCATGAGCCCGTACTCGGCATTCGTCTTCTCGGTGCTGACGATGTGCATCGGCGTGCCCTCCGCCATCAAGACGTTCAACTGGATCGGCACGCTGTGGGGCGGCCAGATACGCTTTACGTCGCCGATGCTCTATTCGATCGGCTTCGTGTCGCTGTTCGTTTCCGGCGGCCTGTCCGGCATTTTCCTCGGCCAGCCGACGATCGACCTCTACTTCCACGACACCTATTTCGTCGTCGCCCACTTCCATCTGATCATGGGCGTCGCGGCGATCTTCGGCATGTTTGCCGGCGTGGCCTTCTGGTTCCCGAAAATGTTCGGGCGTTGGATGGACGAAGGTTTGGGCAAGATCCACTTCTGGTGTACGTTCATCGGCGTTTACGCGATCTTCGGGCCGATGCACTACCTGGGCATGTTGCCGCACCCGCGGCGCTACGCCGAGTTCACCGGCGTCGATTACTTGCAGACGGGCAGCGCCGGGGAACTGCACTACTTCATTACGATCGCGGCGATGTTTACCATCACCGCGCAATTCCTGTTCCTGTTCAATTTCGTCAAGAGCATATTCGCCGGAAAACCGTGTACGGAAGCCAACCCCTGGGAAGCGACGACGCTCGAATGGGCGATTCCTTCCCCGCCTCCGCACGACAATTTCGGCGGCAAGGTTCCGCATATTTACCGCGGCTCGTACGATTTCAGCCTGCCGGGCGCAAAGCGGGACTTCGCCATGCAGTGCAATAAAGACGAAGCCGTTTACGGCAGCGCGGCGGGCGGAGATTAGTGCAGCAGCCCGCGCCGGACCAATGACCACGACGCTGACACAGACCGAGACTCGACCCGCGCCGACCGCGAACGGAAGCGGGGCGTTCAACGGGCATCCGCCCGGCAATGGAGACGGCGGGCGCCGCGGCCCGTTTTCCAACCCGGCGTTGATTCAGCGCTACAAGCTCGGCGTGTGGGTGGGCGTCGGCGGCATCGTCATGTTTTTTGCCGCGCTGACAAGCGCGATGGTCGTCCGCAGCGGGCTCTCG
The DNA here is from genome assembly GCA_958295955.1 of uncultured Bryobacterales bacterium. Classification (GTDB taxonomy): domain Bacteria; phylum Acidobacteriota; class Terriglobia; order Bryobacterales; family UBA6623; genus CATQHP01. The sequence continues at coordinate 2,775,978 of OY282420.1, forward strand.
AACGACTGGCAGCCGTTCGACGTGCCGTGGATTTTGTTCCTGAGCACGGCGGTTTTGCTGGTTTCGAGCTTCACGCTTGAAGGGGCGCGCCGCCGCATGATCGCGGCGGATTGGAGCGGCGTTCGCTTGTGGGTCAACGGAACCGCGGCGCTCGGACTGGTTTTTTTGGCCTGTCAGCTTCTCGGCTGGCAGGCGCTCTCCGCGCGCGGGCTTTTCCTGGCCTCGAACCCGGCGAACTCGTTTTATTACGTGCTCACCGCGGGCCACGGACTCCATCTGCTGGGCGGCCTGCTGAGCCTCGGGTACGTCTGGCTGAGAGTCCGCGCGCCGCAGCGCTGGGCGACGCGCGAAGCGGTGATCGAGGCCGCCGCGTTGTATTGGCATTTTATGGATGTCCTGTGGATTTACATCCTGGGGCTCCTGGTGTTCTGGAGGTAATCGATGTCGGAAGCACACGCGGCCGCAGCCGAACCGACATGGCAAGGGGGCGGGACTCCCTTTGCCGTCGGGCTGAAAAAATTCGGGATGTGGCTGTTCATTGTCTCGGACTCCCTGACGTTTTCCGCCCTGTTAATCGCCTATAGCTATGTCCGCGCGGCGAACGACTGGCCCACGCCGTTCCATTTCTTCCCTTCGATCGTTTTTGCAACGGTGATGACGCTGTTTCTGCTGTCGAGCAGTTTGACCATGGTTTACGGCGTTTCCGCGGCGCATCACGGCGCGCGGCGGGCCGCCGTCAAATGGATTTGGGCCACGGCGGTGCTGGGAGCGGTCTTCGTGGCGCTGCACTCCTACGAGTGGCTGCACCTGATGCGCGACGAAGGCATGTACCCGTGGCAGAACCGGTACGGCTCCCCGCTGTTCGGCGGCACGTTCTTCCTGATTACCGGGTTGCACATGTTCCACGTCATCACCGGGATCGCGTATCTCGCGATCGTCGCGCTCGGCTACCGCCGCGGCAAATGGACGCCCGAGGATGTCGAGGTCGCCGGCCTCTACTGGCACTTTGTGGACCTGGTTTGGATGTTCGTTTTCCCGTTGATTTATCTGTTGTCAACCAGCGTGGACTAAGGACTGAAGATGATTGTTTCGTTAATTGGATATCTGTTTACTCTGGCGCTGGGAATTTGGGGGCTGACGACGTCCGCGGAACTGGTCGCCCGCGGCGCGTTGACGGCTTCTCTGGATAATTTGTTCCTGACGCTTTTCGCCGCGCTGATGGCCGTGCTGTCGTTCGGATACCTGGCTTGGCGTTTCAATCCGTCGCGCCTCGCGCCCGCCGGCGCTGCTGCCGCGGGCGGCGGCGTCTCGGTCGAGCGTTACGTTCTGCCCGAAGACCCTGCGTACGAAGACGCGCACATACCGCTCTTCAACAAAATATGGATCGGCCTTCTGGCGCTCACCGTGATCGAGGTCGTTTTGGCCTATGTGCAACTCGCCGGCGTACTCTTCATGCTGACAATCCTGCTTCTCCTGTCGGTGATCAAAGCCGGCATGATTATGGGCTGGTTCATGCATCTCAAATTCGACCATCCCGTTTTTAGTTGGGTCGTGGTCGTGCCGGCCGTGGCGTGTATCCTGATTATGTGCGGCTATTTCTTCCCGGACAGCTTCCAGTTGCTGAGGTTGGGCCTCTGATTCCATCGGGCAAAGGCGCGCGTCTCATCGGGCTCGTACCGCGCGGGCTCGTTTGCGCAGCCGTCTTCTCTTGCTTGCTCGCGGTTCCGCCGAGCGCGCGGGCTCAAGGCTGCTCGATGTGCCGCGAGACGGCGTCGTATCAGAAGGACCGCGCCGTGAACGCCCTCAAAAACGGGATTGTGCTGCTCGCCATCCCTCCGCTGGCCATCATTGGCGGCATCGGCTGGCTGACGTATCGGCGCTGGAACGAATCCGGCGGGTCTGTCTAGCAGGCGCGCAACCGGATTCGCCTAGATCGAGCCGCGCGCAGCCCTTTTGGAATGCGCCCGAACGCGATTCGCCAGATGCGCCGCCGCGGGGCGCTTTTTTCATGCCACAAAGAAATCGCCTATTATGTAAGAATACGACGAGTTCCCGCACATTAAGCCCTAACTTGGTCATCCAATCGTCGAGATAGGGGAGAATTTGCATGTTGCTGCGCTTTGGCGTTTCCAACCATCTTTCGATTCGCGATCCGCAAGAGTTGTCGTTCGTAGCATCTTCATTGAAGGATCGAGACGACGGACTGATCGCCTGCGCGGCGGCGCCAAGCGGGTCGATACTGCCGGCAGTCGTAATTTACGGCGCCAATGCATCGGGCAAGAGCAACCTTGCGGACGCGATGGCGACCATGCGCAGCATGGTGCTGTGGTCTCAAACAAAAGGGGAACCGGGCGGCAGCGTGCCGCGCCGTCCCTTCAGACTCGATGCCGCCCATCCCCAAAGGACATCGCGTTTCGATATCGACTTCGTCATCGACGGCGTGCGACATCATTACGGCTTCGAAGCGTCCGACAAGGCGTTTGCATCCGAATGGCTCTACGCCTTCCCCAGGTCCCACCGCCGGACATTGTTCGAACGCGACGGCGGCGAGTTTCGCTTCGGGCGGGGGTTAAGCGGACTGAATAACCTCATTGCCAAGTTGATCCGGCCCAACAGCCTGTATTTGTCGGCGGCAGCCCAGAACGGCCACGCACAGCTTTCAAGAGTATTCGAGTATTTTCGGTCGATTACCAGCGTTCGGGAGGACGCGGCGGCTCCAGGTCAACCGGCTGAGGAAGGGCCGGATCGCCGGGTGATCGACTTTCTCGGAAAGATCGGTACAGGAGTCGTTGGCTTTCGGCGCAAGGAAATCGAACTCCCGGAAGACATCCGAAAGATTGAGCGGGAGATATCTGCAGCATTGAGCAAGCTGGAGCCCACGCTGGTCGCCTCTAAACCGGATTCCATCGAATTGGCCCACCGCAGCCGGGACGACACGGAAGTCTATCTCGCATTGGACCAAGAGAGCGCCGGCACGCGGCGGTTGCTGGTCATTCTCGATCGTGCATTTCGCGCCCTCGATGAAGGCGCTCTGCTCTGCGTCGACGAACTCGACGCCAGTCTGCACACACATGCCGGCAAGGCTGTGCTGCAATTGTTCTGTTCGCCGGGCGCCAATCCTAAAGGCGCGCAGCTTTTAGCCACGACCCATGACACCAACCTGATGAACTTGTCCGCGCTGCGGCGGGATCAACTTTGGTTCACTGAGAAAGACGCATGGGGAGCAACACGGATCTATCCTCTAACCGACATTCGAACCCGCAAGAGCGATAATTTGGAGAGAGGGTATCTTCAAGGCCGTTACGGCGCAACGCCCTTCGACGACCCCATCTCGACCCTTGGCGCGACGAAGTAAGAGCGGCGGCCGCGCCGTCCCTGACCTGAAGCGGCGCAAACATCGCCGCGAGCCGAAGCGGCGTTTTATCCTGTTTTGCGAAGGGGAAAAGACTGAGCCGGCCTATTTCGAAGCAATCCGCCGCGCCTGCTCAAGCACTCTCATTGAGGCGCCGGCCTACCGCGGCGCGGGTGTTCCCTATACCATTGCGGAAAAAGCTGTCGCCTTTGCCGAGTCTCAGGGTCTTGCTCGACACGGCCGCCGTAGAAAGGAATCGTTCGAGAAATACGACCAAGTCTGGGCAGTGTTTGACCGCGACGATCATCCTCGATTCGACGAAGCAGTGGCGCTTTGCGAAAAACACGGCGTCGGTGTCGGCCGCTCCAACCCATGTTTCGAACTTTGGCTGATCCTGCACGAGCGTGAGTACAATCAACCCAACCATCGCCGCAAAGTGCAAGCAGAGCTTAAGGCCCTACGGCCGGAATACGACGCACGCGGCGCGAAAACGCCGAATTGCGACGAGTTGGCAACCCGGGTCCAAGATGCCGAAAAACGCGGCGAGGCGCTATTGCGGAACCGAGAGCTGGATGGTTGTCCATACGGCAATCCCTCGACGACTGTCGGTCGACTGACCCGTGCGATCCGCGAAGCCAATGAACAGGCACGGCCATAAAGCGACAATGCTTTCCGGCGGCCCGATTCGTAGGCGGCATCGGCCGGCTGACGTATCGGCGCTGGAACGAATCCGGCGGATCTGTCTAGCAGGCGCGCAACCGGATTCGCCTAGATCGAGCCGCGTGCAGCCCTTTTGGAATGCGCCTGAACGCGATTCGCGGGCTTCGCTTCCGCGGGGCGCTGCTTTTCTCATTGTTGCCCTCGCTTTCCTTCCTTGCGCTATGGCCGCGGATATTCCGGTTTCCCGTTTCGCCCGATTGGCGCTCGACTGCGTTCACCGCGAGTATCCGAACAAGATCATGCATACCCTCGCGAGCGACGCGGACATCGCGCCGCCGCGCGAGTTGACGCCCGCGTTTTACGGATGCTTCGACTGGCACTCGTCCGTTCACGGCCACTGGCTGCTGGCGCGTTTGATCCGCCGCTATCCGCGCGAGAACTTCGTCGCGGAAGCCCGCGCCGCGTTGTCGCAGAGTCTCGCCAAGGAAAATATGGAAGCGGAAGTGCGCTACGTCAGCGGCGCCGGACGCGGCACGTTCGAGCGGCCGTACGGGCTTGCCTGGCTGCTGCAACTGGCCGCGGAACTGCGCGCATGGAACGACCGCGAAGCGCGGCTCTGGAGCAAAGCGCTCGAACCGCTCGAAACCGTCGCGGCAGAACGCATTGCCGAGTGGCTCCCGAAGCTGACCTACCCGATCCGAACCGGGGAGCATTCCCAAACCGCCTTTGCCTTCGGACTCATTCTGGACTGGGCGCGGACCGCGGGCAACGCGGAGATGGCAACCCTGCTGGAACGCCGCTCGCTGGAGTTGTACCGCGGCGATCGGGGCTGTCCGCTCGGATACGAACCCGGCGGACAGGATTTTCTTTCGCCTTGTCTGGCCGAGGCGGACCTCATGCGCCGGATTCTCCCTCCGGAGAAATTCGCGCTCTGGCTGGCCGACTTCATGCCTGCGATCCCCGAAGACGGTTCGCCGGACTGGTTGCCCGCCGCGCAAGTGAGCGACCGCGCCGACGGCAAGATCGCTCATCTCGACGGGCTCAACCTCAGCCGGGCGTGGATGCTCGAAGGCATAGCCGCGGGCTTGCCCGAAGACGACGCGCGCAGAGTTTCGCTCGGCGCGGCTGCGCGGATTCATCGAGAAGCGGGCTTGGCCGCCGTGACCGGCCAACACTACGAGGGCGGCCATTGGCTGGGCAGCTTCGCCGTGTATCTAATTACGCAGCGCGGAATATAGCAACTTAAACAGGCAAGCAAGCCTACTAACGGAGCTTGCCCGCGCTGACCAGATTGGCGAAGATGCGGTAGGCTCCGGGAACGCCCGCGGGCAACTGGCGGAACCACGAGTAGCCGGTGAAAACGTAGGCGCCCTTGCCGTAGCGGGCGTAGAGCATGCCGCCCTGCTGGGGTTCTTCGCCGGGGTCGTTGGCGGCGGCGATCGGCTGGTAGCGCTCGTCCCAAGCGGACATGAAGTAGAGGCCCCGCTCTTGCACCCAGCCGGCGAAGTCTGCGGCGGTGATTTTGTTGGGGGCCTGCAGCAGGACGTGATCGGGCGACGGAAAAGAGACCTGCGCCGTCTCGTCGGTGACGCGGTTGCGCGACGGCGTGAGCGGATAGGGCGCCAAAGTCGGCGCCGCGCGGCCGGCGCCTCCACGGCCGAAGGGCAGCGTGTTGTATTGCACGACCAACGTTCCGCCGGCTTCGACGTAGGCCAGGACGCGATCCTTCGCCGCGAGCAGGCCGGGCCGGGTGTTGAGCGCGCGGACGCCGCAAACGATCGCATCGTATCGGCTCAGGCTGCCGGACGCCAGATCGACGTCGGAGAGCAGCGTCACGCTTGCGCCGAGTTGCTCCAGAGCTTCGGGGATTTTGTCGCCCGCGCCCATGACGTAGCCGATCGACCGGGAGAGCATGCGCACGTCGATGCGCTCGACGCGCATTTCCGCCGGCGGGTAGGTCATCTGCGTGGAAATGTGATCGTACTCGATGGTTTGCATCCCGGCGCGAATCGTCTTGCCGCCGACCTTGACCGCTGCCCTGACCACGCCTCCGGAAGCGGCCGCCGGGGGCGTAAGCTCGAAGACCGCCGTCTTCTCCTCGCCGACCCCGGCGAACTCGACTGCGATGGATTGGGGAGAAACGGTCCATCCGTCGGGGACGCTCAAGGCGACTTGCGCGGCCGGGACCGCGTCGTTGGCGATCAGGCGCACGGGGACCGCCGCGGCGTCGGCGCCGGCGAAGACCTGGTTTTCTTGCGCAAAGTTGACGGCAACCGCGGGGACGATCTGCACGCGCCGCTCGCGTTCGCCGAACGAACGGTCGACCCAGCGGTAGCGGACCGGCTTCGCCAGGGTCACTTCGACGCCTTCGGGAGTCTCGAAAACAAACGTTGCCGTCAGCGTTTCGGGGGCTTCCGGCGAACCGTCGGCCCGCTCGTAGAAGTCGCCCGCAGTCTTGACCCGCAGCCAGGGCGGCTGCGAGTATTCCAGGTCTTCCGCCAGCGTGAGCTCGATGGACTTTTCGACGATCCGATTCAGAGGCAACTCGGCCGCCGCCGTTATCGTTGCCTCGCCGGCGCCCGTGATATGCGCGGACTTCCATTTCCAGGCCGGCGGCATTCGGCGCAGAACGCGGACGGCGCCGGCCGCCTCCTTTCCGGGGACCAGATTCCAGCGCTCTGCCGTTGCGTCCACCCAGATGCCGGAGGCGAGCTCGACCGCCCGGGCGAGTTGTTTCCGCTTGTAAGCCAACTCCGGCCGATTCAAAGCGTCGAACTCGCGATAGGCTTCCAGCAGGCGGGGCAGGATCGCCTCGGGCCGCTTGGGGTCGTAAGCGGAGCGCGCTGCGGCCAGCAGGCTGCCGATGCGCTGCGCTCCGGCGACGCGGTTCCAGGTGGTGTCGATATCCTCGAACAGGTCTTTCTCGGCGCGTTCGCCGGCCACATAGGCGAAGAACGCGGGCACGCTGCCTTTGCGTTGCGAGGTTCCCATGGCCTGGCTGCGGTGCCGGCTGCGGCTTTCGCCGGCGATCTCCGCATACGACTTGCCCAGCACCGGGTCGTAATCGCCGAGCTCGAGGCGGATGCGGTCGGCCCGCCGCGCTTCGGCGGCCTCCATGCGGCGGCTGAACGTGGGGGTGTTGTAGTAATAGCGCCGCGCCTGCCAGGCGGGCAGGCCGAGCTCGGGGAATATGTTCGGGTCGGCGGCGGCCTCGTAGGCTTCGGGTCCCGTCCAACCGACGGCGGTGTGCTGGCCGTGTCCGCCGCTGCCGGGTTTCGGCGGGAAGCGGGAGACGATAACGTCGGGACGAAACTGCCGGATGGCGCGCACCATATCCCGCAGCAGGCGCTGCCCGCCCCATTTTGCGAGCGCTTCTTCGGGCGTCTTGCTGAAGCCGAAATCGACCGCGCCGGCGAAGAATTGCTCGCCGCCGTCGATGCGGCGGGCTTCCAGCAACTCTTGCGTGCGGATCATGCCCAGCAGCGGGCCTTGCTCGGCGCCGATCAGGTTCTGTCCGCCTTCGCCGCGCGTCGCGGAAAAGTAGCCGGTGCGGATGTGGCGGCCGCGCGCGAAATAGGCAATGACGGCGGTGTTCTCGTCGTCGGGGTGCGCGCCGAGCATCAGCAGGCTGCCGACCGTATTCAAGCGGTCGAGCAACTCTTGCAGCTCGGCTGCGCCCCGCAGAGGCGTCGGCCGGGCGCTCAGCGCGGCTGCCGTCGATATGAGCGCGATGAGTAATGTCCGCAACATGATGCCGTTTCCAAAGTTTATCTTGTCTGTCGGCTGCGCTACCATCCGGTTAAGTGCAGCAGATGCGCCTGCCGTTCGAGTCCGTCGAGGAGATTTTCCTGCGCGTGTTCCGCGCGGTGAACCCACGGGCCGACCCGCCCGAGATTGCCGTTCGATTCTATCCTTACGCGAGCCTGAAATCAACCGTCCGCCTGGAGCCGGGACACCGCCTCATGCTCGTGCGTTTGAGCGACTTGCTCGAGGAGGCGCCGGCCAATGTGCAAGAGGCGATCGCGCGCATTCTGCTGTCGAAGCTCTACCGCAAAAGCTCGCCGCGGCGGGCCGGTGAGATTTACCGCAACTGGACGAAAAGTCCGCAAATCAGGCAGCGGGCACAGGAAACCCGGCGGCTGCGCGGGCATAAGCGCCTCGTTCCTCCGCGGGGAGAGCACCGCGATCTGGACGTTTTGTTCAAGGCGCTCAACCAGCGCTTTTTTGACGGCGGACTGCGCAAGCCGACGCTCGGTTGGAGTCCCGGAAAACCACGCCGCATGTTGGGGCATTACGACCCCGTTCATGACGCGATTGCGATCAGCCGCGTTTTCGACCGGCCCGACGCCCCGCCGCAGTTACTCGAGTACGTGCTCTATCACGAGATGCTGCACGTGAAGTATCCATCTGAAATGCACCGGGGGCGGCGCTGCGTACACAGTCCCGCGTTCAAAGCCGAAGAGCGCCGGTTTCCGGATTTCGAAGAGGTCAAGCTTATGCTTCGAGACCTGTGACGCTTGGCCGGCCCGAAGACCGGAGGCGCGATGAACGGCTAAAGCGCCTTCTGCAGCGCTTCGCCCAAGGTGCCGACTTGCTCGGCGCTGCCGCTGTCGGGTTTTTGTTGCGATTGCGCGCTCGCCGCGGGACGCCGGCGCTGGGGTCGGCGCGCTTGGCGGCTCTGCTGCTGCGCTTTGTCGCCCTTCGGGTGGGCGGACTTGGCGCGGAGCAGCTTGCCGTCGATCGGCGCGCGGTTGAATCGCCGGATGATGGCGAGCATCTCTTCTTCGTTCGGCGCTTCCACGAACGCGTAACCCTTGGATTCCTGCGTTTCGAAATCCCGAATGACGCGCACTGCGTCGCAAACCAAATCACTGCTTTCCAACCAAGACTTGATGTCGTCGGCTGTCACCCACTCGGGCAGGTTCCCAAAATAAATGTTGTGGCCCATGCTGACGAGGCATTTCCTACTTTCTTAAAATTGGTCTCCTCTCAATACGCCTCGGGCATGCGGAGAAGGCGCAAGAAGGGCTCTTGCTACGACCGCCTTCAGTATATCACAGGGTCACAACACCGCGAACCACGTCCGCAAGACTTCGAGCGCGGGCTTGCCCAAAGGGCGGTGCGACGTGTCGAATGGTCCGCCGCGGCCGTGGGTCGGCCACTTCCACCAGTACATTCCCGCGACGTTGGGCGCGCGGCTGAATTGCTGAAACCAGAGTTCGTAGCATTGCTTCTGGAGCGCGGCGTCAAGGCCGCTCGAGTTTTCTTCCCAGGGTTTCGAGGCGGCGGTCTTGAGCGCAGGAAAGCCGACCTCGGTAAACAGAATCGGCTTGTCGAATCTTGTCGATATCGCCTGAAGTCGACTTCGCGCTTCTACGATTTGCGCCGCTCCGGTCGTGGGGCGCTCGTGCGGAGAGGATAACGGGAAGTAAAAATTCACGCCGATGTAATCGAGTCGATCCCAGAACGTAATGCGCTCGAATTCGCCGTTCCAATGCGCGGCGTACGTCAGGGGGCCGGAGTAAATCCTGCGGATGTCGGAGATGAGCCCGCGCCAACGGCTTTCGTGGACGGTCAAGCCCGATAGCTCGTTCCCGACCGCCAGCAGATCGACACCGTGGAGCTCGGCGAAACGGGCGAAATGGAGCAGCCAGCGGCGGTATTGCTCAAACCAGACATCGAACTGAGATTCGTCGGAAAACGAGATGTCGCCGTGGAAGCGGCGGCCGCTCCAGAGGTGCGGCTTGAGCATCGTCTTGAGCCCCAGAGCTTGGGCGGAGAGCAGGGAACGCCGCAGCCGGTCGTCGGTTTCGTCGGTGCTGAACCGGATGGCCGGGCGGTCGGGCGCCGCGGTAAAGGCGTAAGGAACCAGAGCGACGGCGGTAGCGCCGAGACCGCGGATTTTTTGTAATTCGCGGGCGGCGGTTGCCGAGCCGTAGCCCCAGTCGCCGCCTACCTCATGCGAGAAGGAAATGCCTTTTTGGTATGGCAGCGGGGGCGATTTTTTTGTAGTCCGCCCGGTCGGTTCGCTGCATCGGGGGATGCAGTCGGGGCACAGCGCAAGCGCCTGTCCGAGTTCCCGGCGGTATAGAGCTTGCAGCGCGCCGGCGCCGCGGCGGCTGACGAAGTTTTCGACCCAGGCGCCGGAAACCGCGTCCCGCACCAGGGGCGAGAGATACGCGCGGTTGACGCCGAAGATCTCGGCGGCCGGGTAGTGCCGCTCTTCGCAGGCGATGCGCGCGGCGTAGTCGTCAAGATCGTTCCCGTGAAAATCTCCGATGGCGCGGCGGGCGATCGCCCGCGCCATCGCGTCGGACGCGGGCGCTCCCCAGGCGCCGCGCATGAGCATGAGCGGTTCGGCGAGCGCGTCGTCGAGGCGATTGCCGGGGCCGGCGAGCGCTACGGGGCCGGAAGCGGACCGCGGGTAAAAATTGCCCTGGTAACGCCGGTCGCGCGCGATCTGCTGGAAGGCTTGCCAAGTCTTGGCGACATGCGCCCGGACGGGCTCGCCGCGCGCCCGAATGCCCAGGCGCTTGCGTAAGCGCTCGCTGCGCAGCGTTGCGGCGCGCAGCCACCGTTCGCGCTCCGCCGCGTCGAATCGGTTTTCTTCGAAGAACAATTGCCAGTCAGCGGACTTCGCTTCGACCCAGCGGACGGCTTCCCGCGGAGCAGCGGGCGGATCGAGCGTGACCGGCGCAAAGAACGCGGCAGCGCCGAGAGCGGCCGGAACGGCGAAGGCGGCTTTGCCGCCCGCGGCATCCCGCGGTTTCCACTTCCAGGCCGCCAATGCGGCGGCCGCCGCCAGAATAAGCGGCAAATGCTCGATGCCGAGCCGCTGGAGCAAACGGCCTCCGGCGCGCGCCTCGGGCAAAGCGAGATAAAGGATTGCGCAAGGCATGAGGAACGCCGTCAGCGGGTAGAGCCGCGCGCCGCGAACGGCGCGGCGCAGCAAATAGAGGAGAACGCCGGCGAGCAGGGCAACGCCAACCAGGCGCGGCGCTGCGGAGTCTCCCCAGGGCAGTCCCGCGGCGTTGACCAGCGTTTGCACGGAGCCGCGCCCAAAGCGGGCGTAAATCGCGAGTTCCCGAGCGGCGGACGCCGCAAACCAGAACGCCGCAAAAGCCGCGGCCGGCGCAGCCGTCCGAGGCAGCCGCGGAACCAGCCAAGTCGCCGAAACGACCGCGGCGGCCGGAAGCAGTGCTTCCCCGAAAGCGTGCAGGGCATGGAATGCCCACGGAGAATCGGGCGGAAGGGCGATTCCCTCGCCGAAGCTTCCGCGCATGGCCGCGGCGCCCCCAAAGCGAACCAGCGCCCAAGGTATGCAGGATTCCACGAGGCGCGCGATGCGCAGCGCCAGGCAGCCCGCCGCCAGCCCGACCGCGATCTCGAACAATCGGTTTGCAGCTTGTCGGACAAAAGGGTTCATGACTGCGGGGCGCTATAATTCTTGAGTCATGAGACCGCTCTCGCGTCGGAGCTTATTGTCATTATCCGCGGCGGCTGCCGGTTTGGCGGCGCGGGCGCGCCTCCCCGCGGCCGAGCGCGCGCGTTTCCGCTTGGCGGTCACCACAGATGAGATCGACGATGATCTGAACGTTGCAGTGGAATTCCTCAAGCGGTTCGGCATCGAGCATTGCGAGATTCGCGGGTACTGGGGCAAGTACAACACCTCGCAGCCGGTCGAACGGGCGCGGGAGGCGCGCAAAATCCTCGACGGCGCCGGAATCCGCCTGGCGGTTCTCGACACCGGGTTCTTCAAGATTCCGCCGCCGGACACCGCGACAGCCAAAGGCAAAGAGACGCTCGATAAGCAGTGGGCGTTGCTGGACAAGGCGTTCGAGCGGGCCGATATCCTGGGAACGCATCTGATCCGCACGTTTGCCTTTACCCATCCCAAGGGCGGCAAGCCGAATCCCTTGCGCTACCCCTGGATTTTCGAGCGCGTCGAGGAGTCGGCCGAACGCGCCCGAAAAGCGGGCTTCCGCCTGGCGCTCGAAAATGTCGGCAACAGCTACGTCGCGACCGCCGCTCATGCGGCCAAGCTGCTGCAGGCCGTCAAGCACCCGGCGCTCGGCCTGACGTGGGATCCGAACAACTCGGCGGGCTCGGGCGACCCGGAACCTTACCCGGCGGGCTACAAGCTGCTGGACCCGAAACGCATCTACCACGTACACTTCCGCGATTACAAATACCGCCCGGGCGGCGGCGCGGACTGGTGCGGCGTGGGCGACGGCGACTTCGATCACGTCGGACAATTGAGGGCCTTTTTGCAGGACGGCTACGCCGGCGCGGTTTCGCTCGAGACGCATTTCGAGATTGACGGCAGCAAAGCCAAGGCCAGTGAGCATTCGCTGAAGGGCTTGCTGCGAGCCGTCGCGCGCGTTTAGCCGGGACTATCCGCCGCGCCCGAACCGGCCGGACCGAGGGCTGCGCTGCAGATATTCAAGCAGGGCTTGGGCGGGCCGGCGGTGGCAGGCGGCGTTCCAGTGGCCGTCGTCAGCCCATTGCGCATCCTCGGGCTCGGCGCCTTGCGCAGGATTACCGGTCGATGACGGGAATGCACCGCGCCTCGGCGTCGAACGGCCTCTTGATATGATCGTAGCCGCGGGCTGTGTCCCGGCGTATGATTCAGACCTTGTTCAGCGCTCCGCCGCCGGAGTCCGGGCTCTTTGACCGATTCAAAAAAGCGGTTTCCAAGACGCGGGATGCCCTGAGCGGGCAGATCGACGACATCTTCGAAGGCAAAAAGGAGATCGACGAAGAGCTTCTCGACGACTTGGAGATGACGCTGATCGGAGCGGATGTCGGCGTCCGCACGACGAGCGAGATTCTCGATGACGTGCGCGGCGAGATGGAGCGCGCAGAAGGCGGAGACCCGCGCGCGATCAAAGAGCGGATCGCCGGCCGCATGATGGAGATTTTGCGGGGTTCCGAACGGCCGGCGGAAACCGCGGCGCAGCCTCCCGAAGTGATCCTGGTCGTCGGCGTCAACGGGGTCGGCAAAACGACGACGATCGGCAAGCTCGCCCATCGGCTGACCCAAGACGGCCGCAAAGTTCTACTTTGCGCGGGCGACACCTTTCGCGCGGCGGCAGCGGAGCAGTTGTCGGTTTGGGGCGGGCGGACGGGCTGTCCGGTGATCCGGCAAAAGGCCGGGGCGGACCCCAGCGCGGTATTGTTCGACGGCTTGCAGGCGGCGAAAGCGCGGGGAGTCGATACGGTCATCGTCGATACCGCCGGCAGGCTGCACAACAAGGCCGGCCTGATGGCGGAACTGGAGAAGATGAAGCGCACGGCGGGGCGGGTCGCGCCCGCGGCGCCGCATCAGGTTTTACTGGTTCTCGATGCCGTGACGGGTCAGAACGGGTTGGAGCAGGCCCGCCGGTTTACCGCCGGCGTCGGCGTAACCGGCTTGGTCCTCGCCAAGTTGGACGGCACGGCCAAAGGTGGTATCGTGGTTGCCGTCGCGCGGGAACTGGGGCTGCCAATCCGCTGGGTGGGCATCGGCGAGCAGGCGGACGACCTCGTCGCCTTCGACCCCGAAAGTTTCGTGCGCTCGCTGTTCGAAGGATAAGCAGAGGGGATGACTGCGGCCGACCGGCATTGGCTTCGCGAGACGTTGGCGCTGGCGCGGCGCGGTCGCGCTCTGGCGAGCCCGAATCCGCTGGTCGGGGCGGTCGTCGTCGATAGCGCCGGCCGCAAGGTCGGCGAAGGTTTTTACACCTACGAGGGCCGCAAGCATGCCGAGGTTCTGGCCTTGGAAGAGGCCGGTGAGGCCGCGCGCGGGGGCGCGGTTTACGTCTCGCTCGAGCCGTGCGGCATCCACGGCCGTACGCCGCCTTGCGTCGATGCGCTGGCGGCGGCGGGCGTTTCCCGGGTCGTTGCCGCGGCCCGCGATGAGAACCCCGAGGTCGATGGCGTGGGCTACGAGCGCCTGCGCGCCTGCGGGATCGAAGTGGTCGAGGCTGACGGCGAAATCGCCGCCGAGGCGCGCCGGCTGAACGAAGCGTTCTTTCATTACGCGCGCACCGGGAAACCGCTCGTCACGCTCAAAGCGGCCGTTACCCTCGACGGCAAGATCGCCGCGCCGGACGATAACACCGGTTGGATCACCAGCGCCGCCGCGCGCGCTCACGTGCAACAGATGCGGCACGATCATGACGCGATTCTCACCGGAATCGGCACCGTGCAAGCCGACGACTGCTTGCTGACCGACCGCTCCGCCCTACCCCGCCGGCGGCCGCTGCTGCGCATCGTGGCGGACTCGCTGCTGCGGCTGCCCGTGGATTCGCGGATCGTTGAATCGGCGGCGGGCGATTTGCTGATCGCCACCACTTCCGCCGCGCGGCAAGCGCGGCGCCGGCTTTTTGAATCGCTGAATATCCCCATGGAGATTTTCGACGCGCCGGCAGGCAGAGTGGATTTGTCCGCGCTGGTCGAGTGGCTTGGCACGCAGCGGATTGCCTCGCTGATGATCGAAACGGGCTCGAAGCTCAACTGGGGCGCGCTCGAAGGCGGCGTGGTCGATAAGTTGCTGCTCTACTACGCGCCCAAGATTCTCGGCGGCCTCGACTCGCTGCCGATGGTCGGCGGCGTCGGCCGGCGCACGCGGGCGGGGGCGCTGTTGCTTGAAAACTTGAAAATTTTGCCGGTCGCGAAAGACGAGTTCGCGGTCGAGGCTTACGTCGTGAAGCAGGCGGCGACAGTGCCTTAGCCATGTTTACGGGGATCGTCGAAGAAACGGGAACCGTTGCGGCCCTCCGGCGGCAGGAGGCCGGCGCGCGGGTCACGGTGCGCGCGGAAAAAGTGCTCGACGATCTGGAAATCGGCGGCAGCATCGCGGTGAACGGCTGCTGCCTGACGGCGGTAGAGATCGAGGCGCAGACGTTTGCGGCGGATTTGTCGCCGGAGACGTTGCAGCGCACGAATCTGGGCGGCCTGCGGGCGGGCTCGCGGGTGAACCTGGAGCGGCCGCTGCTGCCTTCCAGCCGGCTGAGCGGGCATTTCGTGCAGGGGCACGTGGACGGCACGGGCGAGCTCGTTTCATTGGATGCAGTGGGCGGCGGCAACCGGCTGCTGAAGATTCGCGTCCCCGGGGAATTGCTGAAGTTCTTCGTGTTCAAGGGCAGCATCGCGGTTGACGGCATCAGCCTGACGATCGCCGCTTTGGAAGGCGGCATCGCCGGCATCGCGGTGATCCCCCACACGTACCGGGAAACGGCGCTGTCCGCGCTCAAGCCCGGCGCGCGGGTGAATCTCGAATGCGACATGATCGCCAAGCACGTGGAACGGCTGCTGCAGCCGCTCCAGGCGGCAGACGCCGGGCTGTCGGCCGACAAGCTGCGGGAACAGGGCTGGTAGCGTTACAGCGAAGCGGGAATGCCTTCGCGGTAACCGGGATAGAGAAGGTCGATGCCCAGTTTGCGGCGGATTTCGCGGCCGTTGACGCGGCGGTCGGCGCGGCGCGTCTCGGAGAGTTCGCCGCGGCCGGCCGATGCCGGCAAGGGGACTCCGAGCAGCCCGGCGCAGAATGCGGCGATCTCGCGCGACGTACACGGCGAATCGTCGGCTACCGGGTAGGCTCCGGTAAGATCGCTTGCCATGGCCGCCGCCGTGATGCGCGCCAGATCGTCCACGTGGATGCGCGAGACATAGTTCGCGCCCTCGCCCATAAGCTTGAAGTCGCCGCGGCGCATGGCTTCATGCACGCCGCGGCCGGGGCCGTAAATGGCCGCGGGGCGGAGCGCCAGCGCGGGCCGGGGGCCGCTCAGAACGGCTTGTTCCGCTTGTGCGCGGAGACGTTGGCGTTCGCCGGCCGGGGCGGCCGGCGTCGAGGCGTCGACGCGTTCGGTATTGCCGTAAACGCCGGTCGTCGAGAGATAGACGACGCGCCGGGGATCGCGGCCCAACTCCTCGACCAGACTCCGGGTCGGATCTCCGTTGCGCAGCGTCGGCACGGAGAGCAGCACGACCGCGTCTTTTGCGTCGGGAAGCGCATCGCAGCCGACTTCAAAACGGACGACGCGGACGCCTTGCTCGACGAGCGCGCGCAGGCGGCCGGGGTCTCTGCACGTCGCCGTTACGCTCCAGCCTTGCGCGGCCAGCAGCGGGGCGACGCGGCTTCCGGTGTAGCCGCAGCCTACGATCAGCGCCTTGCGAAGCACGATTGCACCGTCTCGCAAGCCCAGTCTGCGGCTTCGGGAGCGCCTCCGAATCCTTCGAACCAATGGGTTTCCGGCTCGCGCCGGCGGAACCAGGTCAACTGGCGCTTGGCATAGCGGCGGGTTGCCTGAGCGGTGGCTTCGACGGCTTCAGCCGGCGAGAGCTTGCCGTCGAGGCAATCCAGGCATTGGGCGTAGCCGAGCGAACCGAGTGCGCGCGCATCCCGACCGATGCCGCTTGCGAGCAAGCCTTCGACTTCTGCGAGCAGACCCTGCGCGAACATCGCGGCGGCGCGCGCGGCGATTCTTGCATACAACAACTCGCGAGGAGGCGACAGGCCGAGGGTCAGCAGGTTGTACCCCGCGAGCGACTCACCGCTTTCCAGCCATTGCTCTGACATGGGCTTGCCGGCCCGCAGCGAGACTTCGACCGCGCGGATGAGCTTGGGCGTGTCGTTGGGGTGTATGCGCGCGGCCGCCTCGGGGTCGAGGCGGGTCAGCAGGCGGCTGAGGTAGCCGGCGGGTTTCCGGGCCGCGCTCCGTTCGAGGCGTTTGCGCAGGGAAGCGTCACGGGTCGGCCCCGCAAAGAGGCCGCGGACCAGAGCCGAAAGGTAGAACCCGGAGCCGCCCGTCAGCACCGCAATTTTACCGGCCCGTCTGAGCCGGTCGAGCACGGCGCGGGCCTCGCGGGCATAGTCTCCGGCGGTGAACACGGTTTGCGGGTCGATGACATCGAGCAGATGATGCGGGATGCCGCGGCGCTCTTCGCGCGGCAATTTGGCCGAGCCGATGTCGAAGCCGCGGTAAATCTGCACGGAGTCGTAGTTGACGATCTCGGCCGCAAAACGCTCGGCCAAAGCGAGCGTCAGAGCGGTCTTGCCGGAGGCGGTCGGGCCTACGACGGCGATCAGCGGGTGCAAGTTCGCGGCCATCTATGCGGGCGGGCGCGCGTCCATCTCAGGGAACCAGAGCCGTCTTGCGGTTTCGCCCAGGATCCGGCGGCGGGCTTCAGCGGAGAGCGGCAGGCGGCTGCGGTAGATTTCCAAATGTTGGCCGTAGGTGAGCCGCCGCGCGTACTTTTCGGTTGGAAAATGCGAGCCCCAGCAGCAGCGCTCCGCGCCGAAGATGTCGATGACTTCGAGGACGGTTTCCCAGAAGCCGCCGCAGGGAAAGCCGTCGGGGCAGCCCGCCGCGCCGTTGGCGATGAACGAAAGTTTGGCATGCAGGTTGCGGCGCCTCGCCAAGCGGCCCAACGCCGCCAATGTCCGTTCGTTGGTCCCGCCGGAGCGCAGCCCCAGGCAATGGTCGAGGGCTACGGGAAGGTCCGGGAAGGCTGCGAGCAGGGCTTCGATCTGCTCTTCCAACTCGTAGCCGCCGAGGACGTTGACGACAAGCCCTTCATCGGCGGCGGTCTTCCACAGCGCGCGGACTCCGGGGTGGTCGAGCCGTTTCCCGCCGGCGGGAACGCTGCGCATGCCGCGGACGTTGGCGTTGCGGGCGTAGCTCTTGAGCAATTCGGGGGAGCGCTCGTCTGCGGGATCGAGGGTGCAGATGCCCGCGGTCCAATGGGGATTCGCTTCGGCGGCGGCGCACAGATAGCGGTTGTCGAAGCCGTAGAAGCCGCTGACTTGAACCAGCGTGACTCCGTGGACTTCGTGGCGCTCGACCCGGTCGAGCAGACGCCCGAGCGAGCCGCTGCCCGCGGGCGGCCGCGACGGGTTTTCGCGCGGCGGAAAGGTTTTCTCGTCCGGCGAAAAAACGTGGGCATGCGTGTCGATGGTCAGCACGACGGTTCAGACTTATTCTTTCATGAGCGGACCGGGCGCCTCGGGCGGATGACGGCGGGTCACTTGGGGGGCAGGGAGCGCGCGAACCTGATCGCGCGGTTCACCCACGACGCTAGTTCCTCGTCGCCGGCGCAGCCTGCGGGATCGATGTAAACCATGCTTTGGATCGGCTTGCCGGTGAAGTCCATGGGGCGCGTATGCGGCTCGCGGAGCGCCCTTGCGGCCCCGTTGTTGCCGAGCCGCAAGACGAGGCAGTCTTGCTGGACTCCGCAAGCCATGTGACCGTTGACCAGGAAGGCGAGGCCGCCGAACATTTTGCGTTCTTCGACGCCTCTGCGGCGCTTGAGCAGGGTCCGCATGCGGTCGGCCAAGGCTTCTTCGTAGGGCATGAGGCGCCGAATTCCATTATGTCCGAGAAGCTGCCGGGCGATGCAAATGGATCGCGCTCATGATCTAGAGTAGGCGTGTATGCCGCAATCCAATCCTTTCGACCTCACGGGCAAAGCCGCGCTGGTGACCGGCGCGAACTCGGTCATCGGTTTCGGCTTCGCCGAGGGACTCGCACGGGCCGGCGGCTCGCTCGTGGCGACCAGCTTTGCCGGGATCGCCGTCTATTTCGCCTGCGACGCCGGCGCGTGTCACACAGGCGATGCGGTCGTGATCGACGGCGGATACGCCTGCTTCTGAGGGCCGCTATTCTTCGGTCACTTGCAACTCGGCGCGCAGGCGGGCCAATTCCGCCTCCAATTCGGCGCGGGCCTCCGCGTGTTCCGGGTCTGCGTAAACGCTGTTCAACTCCAGAGGGTCGGCCTGAAGGTCGAACATCTCCCATTCGTCGACCGGTTTGTAATAGCGGATCAGCTTGTAGCGTTCGGTGCGCACGCCGTAGTGGGGATAGACGTTGTGACTGCTCGGGTACTCGTAATAGTGGTAATAAACGGATTGTCTCCAGTTGCCGGGCGCGTCTCCGCCGAGCGCCGGCCGCAGGCTGCGGCCCTGCATGTCCTCGGGAACGGGGATGCCCGCAAGATCGAGGATTGTCGGGGCGAAATCGAGGTTGAGCGCCATGGCTTGCGTGCGGCTGCCGGGTCGAACCAGCGGCGGATAGCGCACGAGAAGCGGGACGCGCAACGGCTCTTCGTACATGAACCGTTTGTCGAACAGACCGTGGTCGCCCACGAACATCCCGTTGTCGCTGGTATAGATCACAACGGTGTTCGCAGCAAGGTCCGCCGCGTCGAGATAGTCGAGCAGACGCCCGACGTTGTCGTCCACTGAGGCGACGACCCGCATATAGTCTTTGACGTACCGCTGATAGACCCATTTTTTCCGTCCGAGAGCGTCCATCTCCCGCGGCGGCGGGCTGCCCCATCGGGTGTAACGGTTGGCAAGCTCGGGTTCGAGATCGCTTTCGGCATCCGCAACGGCGCTCGCCCGGTTGCTGAAATCGTCGTTGAAATGCGGCGGCTCGGCGATGGTCTCGCCAACGAACATCGACCGGTGCTTTTCATCCGGCTCCCACGGCCCGTGCGGGGCTTTGTGGTGATAGAGCAGCAGGAACGGGCGCTCTTCGGGGCGGTTTTCGAGCCACTGCAGCACGAAATCGGTGATCAGATCGGTGACATAACCCTCATGCCTGACCCGCTTGCCCATCTCGATGAATTCAGGGTCGTGGTAACGGCCCTGTCCGGGCAGCACTTTCCAGTAGTCGAATCCCGTGGGTTCGCTTTTGAGGTGCCACTTGCCGATCATGGCGGTTTCGTAGCCCGCCTGCTGCATCAGCTTGGGAAACGTTTGCTGCGAGCCGTCGAATGTATCGCGGTTGGAAAGCTGCCCGTTCTTGTGGCTGTATTTGCCGCTCAGCAGCACGGCGCGGCTGGGCGCGCAAAGCGAGTTCGTGACGAAGGCGTTCTCGAACAGCATCCCGCCGTCCGCGATGCGGTCGAGATTGGGGGTCGAGGCGATCTTGCTGCCGTATGCCGAAAGCATGTGGGCGGCATGATCGTCGGTCATGATATAGATGAAGTTCGGGCGGCCGGCGCCGCCGCACCCGGCCAGCGCCAGGACGGCGACGATCCACACGCGATTGAACCGAGCCTGCATCGTGATTTATTTCATGCTAACGCAGCGCGTCAAGCGGATTGTAGCTTAAAAATTGCAAGCGATGAAACGGGTCACTCTCGTTACCGACGGCTCGTGTCTGGGAAACCCCGGTCCGGGGGGCTGGGCCGCGATTTTGCGGTTCAACGGCAAGAAGAAGGAGATCTCGGGCGGCGAGTTGTTCACTACGAACAATCGCATGGAGATGACCGCCGTGCTCGAAGGGCTGGACGCCCTCAACGAACCCTGCGCGGTTGCGCTCGAAATCGATTCTCAGTACGTCAAGAACGGCGTTACGCGATGGATGGCCGGCTGGAAGCGCAAAGGCTGGAAAACGGCTGCCGGCGAGCCGGTGAAGAACGAGGACTTGTGGCTGAAGCTCGACAAGGCGCTCGCCCGCCACACGGTTGCCTGGCGGTGGGTGAAAGGACACGCGGACCACGCCGACAACAACCGCTGCGACGAGTTGGCGAGAGAGGCGGCCCGGCGCGCTTCGCGCCGGCCGATAGCGGATAGTGAAGAGTAGATAGCAAAACCATGCCCCTCAAGCTTTACAACAGCCTGACCCGCCGCCACGAGACGTTCGAGCCGGCGGACGGCGAGACCGTAAAAATGTACTCCTGCGGTCCGACCGTCTATCACTACGCCCACATCGGGAATCTGCGGACATTTACCTTTCAAGACATTCTGCGCCGGTATTTGCGCCGTTGCGGCTGGAAATTGCTGCATGTGATGAACATCACCGACGTTGACGACAAGATCATCAAGAACGCCGGCGAGAAGGGGCTTTCGCTGACCGATTACACAAGAAAATACGAGAAGGCGTTTTTCGAGGATGCCGCCGGGCTGCGGCTGGAGAAGCCCGAAAAGATCGCGCGCGCGACCGAACACATCGACGCGATGCTGCGCCTTGTCGAGCGCATTGCCGAAAAGGGGCACACCTATCGCAGCGGCGGCTCGACGTATTTCAAGATTGCGAGCTGGAACGACTACGGGAAGCTCTCGCGGCTTGACGCGAAAGGCATCAGAGCCGGCGCCCGCGTCGACCAGGACGAATACGAGAAAGACGATGCCCGCGATTTCGCGCTGTGGAAAGCCTGCCGCGAAGACGAGCCGCATTGGCCGGGGCCGTTCGGGGCGGGACGGCCGGGCTGGCACCTGGAGTGCTCCGCCATGGCAATGCAGTATTTGGGCGAGACGTTCGACATCCACACAGGCGGAGTCGATTTGCAGTTTCCGCATCACGAGAACGAGATCGCGCAGTCGGAAGCCGCGACCGGCAAGCAGTTCGTGCGCTTTTGGATCCATGCCGAGCACCTGCTGGTCGAAGGACGGAAGATGTCGAAATCGCTCGGCAATTTCTATACGCTGCGCGATCTGCTGGAGCAAGGTTTTTCCGCCGAGGCGGTGCGCTACCTGCTGTTTTCGACTCCGCACCGCAAGCAGTTGAACTTCACGCTGGACGGCTTGAAAGGCGCCGCGGCGGCGATCGACCGCCTGCGGAGCTTCAGGCGCCGCATCGCCGGCGGCGGTTTTGCCGCTGCCGCCTCGCCGCGGATGAGCGGGCAGGCCGACGGCGCCCGCGAACAATTTTTCGCGGCGCTCGACGACGACCTCAATACCGCTCAAGCACTGGGCGCGGTTTTCGAGTACATCCGCGAGGCGAATTCAGCGATCGACGGCGGAACGTTCGGACAGGAAAACGCGGCGGAAGCCGGCCGTCTCCTGGAGCTTTTCGATTCGATCTTCGACGTGCTCGAACCGCCGCGGGAGGGCCGCTTGCCGGCCGAAGCGGTCGAAGCGCGGATTGCCGACCGCGCGCGGGCCCGCGCTGCCCGCGACTTCGCTCGAGCGGACCGCATTCGCAACGAACTCGCCGCTCAGGGCGTGATTCTCGAAGACTCGCGCGACGGCACCGCGTGGCGCTACGCCGACTGACGTTCCCGCGTCATTCGGCGGGTTTGCGGCGGTATTTCTTGTTGAACCGTTCGACGCGGCCCTCGGCGTCCACCAGCTTGCGCTTGCCGGTGTAGAAGGGGTGCGAGTAGGAAGAAATCGCCAAGTCGTAAAGCGGGTATTTTTTGCCGTCGATCTCGGTGGTCTTATCGGTTTTGGCTGTCGAGCGGGTGATCCACTCGGTATCGGTCGTCACGTCGCGGAACACGACCTCGCGGTAGTTGTCGGGATGGATGCCTTTCTTCACGGTGCTGATCCTTGGGGAGAGTTGCGGAAAAGCGGCAGGCAACGCCTCCGCGTCCAAATTCCAATATAACAAATTCCTCATAGGCGCCGAAACCCGGAGATTCGCTGTCCGGTTCTCGCACGGACAGGCTTCCGGAGAGGCTATCGGACCTCGGGACCCAAGCCGTCTCTCGGATTGGGGCGGGCGCGATGCAGCCGCCTCTTCACGGCGAGAAACAGCAACACCGGAACAACCGCGACAATGAGCGACCGCAGGGACGCCGACATCTCCGGCTGCAGCCAAGTCAGCAGCCAACGGACGCCAGCCATAAGCGGGACGGAAGTCAGCAATCCCGCCCGAGATTCAAGTCTGCGGCGGCGGGCATCCCGCGGGTCTTCGCGATTGAAAACGGACTCTATCATGCGTTGCGGCCTATGACCGCCGGGGACCGGCAAACACCGTCACTATCGCATACTATCGCAATCGCCGCCGTGCGCGTCTCATCAATCGAGATGCAGCAGTGGCGCGACAAGGCGCGGGAGGCATTCGTAAGTTGCGTTGGCCGGGATCGGGACGGGGAAAGCGAGGTGGAATCCGGACGATTTACTTCCGCCACACAGAAGCGGAGACAATCTACATGTTGACGGCCTATGCGAAGGCCGACCGTGAAGACCTGACGCCGGCAGACAGAAAAACCCTGTCGCGGCTGGTAGCTGCGATCAAAAAAGAGGAGGTAAGTCGATGACGACGAAACGAACCCAAGTGGGTCAGGAGATAGAGGCGGCCTTGGGCGAGGTTCTTGCCCATGTGCGCGGCGAAGCGGATCTGCCGTGCCGCATTATCGACGATCCCGATGCAGAGCGCATTCTTGCGCTACGCAAGCGTATGAAGTTGAGTCGCCGGAAGTTCGCAGACCGATTCGGTCTCGACGCGCGCGCCGTGCAGGAGTGGGAACAGGGGCGTCGTGTTCCCGACCGCGCCGCCCGCGTCCTGTTGGCCGTCATTGACCGCGACCCCGAGGCGGTCGTGCGCGTGCTCAACAAGTGAGGCCGCAGGTAAGAATCGTTGCGGAGCGCGCACGGCAGTCCTCACTTCCGGCGCGGATCGACATGCGGCGCGGGCGGCGGGTAAAGCGGCTGCGGGCCGTCCGTCCGGCTCGGATTGGGCGCGCCGGGGATTGTCTCGTACGGGGACGGCGCGGGCGTTCCAGGCGGCTGGTAGGGGCCGTTCGGAGAGGGTTGGTACGGGCCGGCGCCGCCCGGCTGCGCGCCGTAGCCGGAGCCCGGACGGCTCGCCGTTCCCGGAGCCTGGCCCCCCGCGGCGCCGAAGCCGCCGAAGCCGCCCGGCGCCGGCGAGCGGGGGTCGGCTATCCCTTGCTGCCTGTTGGGCGCAATGCCGCCGGCCATGCCCGGATTCATACCGAGGCCGCGGGGGGCGCCGCTCCCCGGTTGACCGCCGGCAAGGCCCGTGCCGTTGCCCATGTCCTTGCGATAGTCGTAAACGAACTCCCATTCGTTGTACATCTCGCGGCCCTGGTAGGTTTTGACGCCGAAGTCCTCGACCATGGAAGCCACGCCGGCGATGCCTTCCGTAAAAGCAGCCGCTGCGCCGGCGGCGCCCGCCGCTTGAACTTGTTGGTAGCCCTGCAACCCCGCCAATCCTCCGGGCCGCGGAGTGGTCAGCAGCCGCTGGATGATATTCGTTGCACTCGCCCCGGCGCCCTGCGGACCGAATGCTGCGGGGGCGCCGCCGACAGAGGCACCCGGCGGCAGGACCGGGAACGGCGATTGTCCCGGTGCCGAGCCCGCCCCATACGCCGGACGGCCGCCGGTCTGCTGCGGCAAGACGCCGGCCGGCAAGACGCCGCCAAGACTTTGCAGACCACGGCCGGGGACGAATCCGGGCCGGCCGGGACCCTGTTGCCCCTGTTGTCCGAACGGAGCATTGGGATCGGGCGTCGGCGGTCGATTCTCATGCATCGGCATTTGGCTCGGCAGCATGTCGCGATAGTCGGGCGGCTGCCGAATCGGTTGCCCGTCCGGGCCGACAGCGGGAACCGTCCCCTGCCCTTGGCCGGGCTGCGGCGCGCCTACCGGAAATTCAAAACCCTGGTTGTAGCGAACCTGCTGCGTCCCGTCGGGCGCGGCGGACTGCCGCACGGCGCGCGCTCGGGCGCCGCCCTGAAACTGCCCCGGAGGCGCTGCGCCGGGGATCATGCCGCTGCGCCGGTCGGCAAGCTGCGCCGGAACTCCCGAGCCGAAGCCCGGCGAACCGCCGAGCGAAAGCGGAGCGGTTCCCTGCCCCGGCGCCGAGCCGCCGGCTCCGAAGCTCGACGGAGCGCTTGAGCGGCCGAACGACGAACCGAAGCCGTCCTCCTCCCCGCTTTCCTCGACTTCCTCGGCCAGATCGTAGATCAGCGAATCCTTGAACCGCCCGTCCTTGCCCACATGGATCAGGCGCCACTGGTCTTCGCCCGTCAGCGGATCTCTGTAGCGCTTGCGCAAATAGCGCACGCCGTTCGTATCTTCAAGATCGTCAAGCTCTTCAGGATATTTCTTGTGCTCGCGGAAGTAGAGCTCGATGGCGCGCCGGTATTGCTTGCCGCGATAAACAAGCGTCTCTTCTTTTATGCGCTGCGATTGAACCGCCATGCGCGGGATGGCTAGAGCCAGCGTCGCGAGCATGATGGCCGACGAAGCCAGCAGCGCAACCAGCACGTAGCCGCCCCGGGCATCCCGCCGCCGCCTGAAGCGCGACGTCGCCTTAACTCGGATCCGTGAGCGCAAGCGTCTGCTCCTGCCGGAATTGCAAGTCTTCAATCACGATGGAATCGAGGCCGATACGTTTGATTTTATACCGTTTTTGGAAAACCTCGCCCTCGCCGCCGATCAAGATTTCTTCGCCGTCGAGCAAGAACCCCCGCCTGGAACCCGCTCCGGGCTTGCCGGCAAAGCCGTAGTATTTCCAGGTCAAGCGCGGCATCGCAGGCTTGCCGGGCTGCGGCTGCTTCTTGGGGCGGTTCCGTGCGTTTTGCTGCTTTTCGAGTTGTTCTTGCAGGCGTTGCTGAGCCGCCCGCGTTTTTTCTTCCGACGGCGGCGGGGGCGCCTTGCGCATGCCGAAGTTGAAGATGTCGCGTTCGACCGCCTCGAAAGTCACGCCGCGGACTCCCGCGAGCAGGTCGAGCCGCAGCGTGGGGTCGGCGGTTCTGAGGTCGGGCGGCGCTGCGGATTTCGGGCGGCCCATCTTGGGGCGGAAGCGTTCGCCCCGACGGAATGTTTTCTCCGTTTTCCCCCGCGCGGGCGCCGGCTGCGCCGCGGTCGGAGCGGGCGCAGGCGCCGCAACAGCCGCGGCCTGCCGGGGGCTTGCGGTCTCGATCTCCCGGAAAAACTGGTAGTAAACGACGCCGGCCAGCACGGCCAGCACGATGCCCAACCGCGCCAGGCTTTTCTTATCCGCGCCGAGCGTCATCTGCGCCATCTACAGGTTCCTCACGAAGGTATCGACGCGCATGTTGATTTGCAACTCGTCCGTATCGCTGTCGGCCCGCGGAGACGCGCCAAGCGAGCCGATGATGAAAAACAGTTCCGCGCGGTCGAGCACGTTCAGCAGCTTGACCAGGTTTTCGTAGCGGCCGCGAAAGTTGGCGTTGATCGACAGGATGCCGTAGTTGTCGCTGCCGTCCACCGATTCCACCTCATATGCCGTTTCGCGCACCTCGACGCCCGATTCGCCGGCGGCGCTGCCGAGCTCGCTGAACAGTACGGAAAACGCCGAGCGGCGGTCCAGCGTAATCTGCCGGACGAGTTCCTGTCCCTCCGCATCGGCGCGGTCGAGCCGCCGGGCAACTTCTTCGGCGCCGGCCAGGCGTTCCCGCCGCGATTCGATCTGCGCTTCCAGAGCGGCGATGCGCGCGCGCTGCTCGGCCTCGCGGTTCGACAACGGCCGGACCGCGAACAGATAGAACGTCAGGTCGAACAAGGCCAGAGCGGCAAGCGCGATGAGCGCGGTCTTCGGCGCGACCCGGTCGGCCCACGGCGCCGGCGGCAGCAGCGGTCCGCCGTTAGAGTTCCTGTTCATAGCTCACCGCCAATTGGTAGCGGAACGTGGGGTTGTTCTCGGTCGGCGGCGCGCTGCCGCGAACATGCGGGTAGCCGAACAATGCGGAGCTCTCCAGGGCGATCAGCAACTCGATAAAATCGTCCGGCGTCTTTGCGCCGACCGTCATATCGAGTTGAATCGTGCCGCTGTAGGCGATCTCCGGGCGAATCGTCACTGCCCGTACGTCGGGCGGCAGGACTTTTTCCAGGTCGGCGAAAGTTTTTGTCCAGGAAATGCCCTTGCGCAGCAGAAGCTGGTTCAGGAAGGCCGAGCGGTCGAGAATCTCCACTCCCGACGGCGTATTCAACTTCGCCGCCGCCTGCGCCTCGGCGCGGTCGATTTGGGCCAGCTCGAGTTGAAGTTGCTTCTCGCGCGCGATCGCTGCCGCAGGCAAATCGCTGCTGCCGGCAAAGGCCCAAACGAGCGCGGCCAGCGCCAGCGCCAACATGCCGCCGACGATGCCGAGCAGCATCCAGGATGCGCGTTTGCCGCCGAACGGTTCCGCTGCCAGGTTGAGCTCGATGCGCATGGTTCTTCTTCGCTTACGCGGCGTGCAGATACCCCTCGATTCCGGCGTCCTCCGCCCCGACCACGCCGTTCGCCGAGCGCAAGGCTTCCACCGGGCAGCCGAACTCGCGCACAAAGCAATCGACCGCGGGTTCGAGCGCCTCGCCGAACCCGGCCAGCAAAAGCCTGGCGACCGGCGAGCCGAAGCGATCTTCGATATAAGCGAACGTCGGATACATATCCGCGACCCATTCGGACAAGGTCGATTCCGTCGTTTCGAATTCAGCGGGAGCCTCCACGCTGCGCACCAGCCGCACGGCCGACTCGTCCACGGCGGTCATGGTCATCGTGCTGCCGCCGAGCTTCGTCACCAGCGTCATTTCCTCGGCGGACACGAGGTTCAGCATCGATGCCGAGGCGAGCGAGACAAAACCGAGGCGCAGCCCAAGCTTGGCGAACAGTTGCTCCAACGGGCGCACCGACTCGCCCGCAGCCGCCGCAACCAGCACCGACGGGGCGCCGCGAGAGTTTTGCAGCCGGTAACTCATGCGCGCCGCCCCGATGTCGAAGGGGACGGCTTTCTTCAATCGAAATTCGATCAGCGAGCGCACCTCCTCACGTTTCGACGGCAGCGCGTCGAAATCCAGAACGGTAAGCCGCGAAGCGGCGTCGGGTAAAAAGAGGGCCGCGGCCGGCCGCGGAATCGGCGCCAGCTCGACGAGCATTTCCTCAAGGAGCGCGCGTAGGGAGTCGGCATCGACGATCCCGGCCGCGCTCGAAGAGATCTCCATGACGCCGGCCGGCAACTCGCGCCGGGCGCGCGCTTCCACTGCCGCTCCGGTCCGCCTGACGCCCACCAGGAACCCTTCGCCGATCTCGAAAACGAGCGGCGGCGGCGGGTCCGGCAGCAGTCTGTCGAGGATTCGCAGCATAGCCAAACAGTCAGTCGATGAAAGTAACCTTGTTGATTTCTTTCAAGGTCGTGAGGCCGTTGCGGACGCGCTCTACGGCCGAATCGCGCAACGTCTGCATGCCCTCTTCGCGGGCGGCCCGGGCTACCTCCGAGTTCGGGCGTTTGTCGAGAATCAATTCGCGGATGCGGTCGGACATGTCGAGCAGCTCGTGAATCGCCGTTCTCCCCCGGAACCCCGTCCCCGAGCATTCGATGCAGCCCTCGCCCTCGGAAAACTCGAAATCGGCCCACTGCTTCATGGGCAGGTTCGACTGCTCGATCGGTTCGGGAGGATAGCGTCGTTTCACCTTGCAGTGCTCGCAAATCAGGCGCACCAGACGCTGGGCAAGGATGCAGTTCAACGCGGAAACGAAGTTGTACGCCTCGACGCCCATGTTGAGGAAGCGTCCGAGCACGTCGACCACGTTGTTGGCGTGAACGGTGGTGAACACCAGGTGCCCCGTCAACGCCGACTGAATCGCGATCTGAGCGGTGTCGGGGTCGCGGATTTCGCCGACCATGATCTTGTCCGGGTCGTGGCGCAGGATCGAGCGCAGGCCGCGCGAAAAGGTCAACCCCTTTTTTTCGTTGACCGGAATCTGGGTGATGCCGTGAAGCTGATATTCGACCGGGTCTTCGACGGTGATGATCTTGTCTTCGTCGGTTTTGATGTCGCTCAGCGCCGCGTACAGCGTGGTCGTCTTGCCGGAGCCGGTCGGCCCGGTGACGAGCACCATGCCGTACGGCTCGCGGATGTAATGATCGAAGCGTTTCCGGTCGCGCTCCGAAAAGCCGACCACGTCAAGGGAAAGCGAGGAGAATTTCTCGCTCATCGACTCTTTGTCGAGGACGCGCAGGACGCAGTCCTCGCCATGCACCGTGGGCATGATCGAGACGCGGAAGTCGATCTGGCGGCCCTTGTAACGAACGCGGAAGCGGCCGTCTTGCGGAACCCGCCGCTCGGCGATATCGAGCTCGCTCATGACCTTGATGCGCGAAACGATCGTCTCGTGCCAATCCTTCGAGATCGGCGGCATGGCGTAGTGCAGAACGCCGTCGATGCGGTACTTGATGGCCACTTCGGCATTCCGCGTCTCGATGTGGATGTCGCTGGCGCGCCGTTCGAGCGCGTTGAAGATCGTCGTATCGACCAGACGGATGATCGGCGAGATGTCGGAATCGCCGGTCAGCTTGTCGATGGAAAGGGTCTCGCCGGCGTCTTCGGCGCGAACGACGTCGAGAACGAAGCCCTCGGTGACTTCTTCGAGAACGCGTTGCGACTGCTCGGTTTTCTTCAGCAGATCGTTGATCTGCGACAGAGGCGAGACGTTGATGCGCAGCTTCTTGCCCAGCAGCAGGGAGATTTCGTCCAATTCCGGGAGTTGCCGCGGGTCGGCGATGGCGATTTCCAGAGAGCCGTTCCGCTCCGTCATGGGCACGAAGTTGTAGCGGAACATCAGATCGACGGGGATCGACCGGAACAGGTCGCTGTCGATGTGGACGTTATCGAGATCGACGTAGCGGTAGCGGTAGCGGGCCGCGACTTCGCGGGCATGCCGTTCCTCGTCTTCTCGGGAGATGCGGATAGGTTCGCCGGTCGTCGCCATGCGGCGGCTCCTGATAATTAACGACGCTGCAACGTCCCGCGGCGTTCAATCTACTTTGCCGCTCTTGCAGCCGGCGCCGCCGAACGACAACCGGGACAAGGGAGCTATATCTGCTCGGCCAAGGTGAAGATCGGCAAATACAGAGAGATCAGCACGAAAGCGACGAAGATGCCCATGAAGATCATGATCGCCGGCTCGACAAGGCTCAGCAGGGCGGCCGTCTTGGTCTGCACCTCGTCGTCGAAGAACTCGGCCACGGAATTGAGCATTTGCGGAAGCGCTCCGGTAGTCTCGCCGACGTGAATCATCTCTACCGACAGAGAGGGGAAAATCCCGGTTTCGAGCAAACTCTTCGACAGCGGCTGCCCCTCGCGGACCTTCTCCCGCGTCTCGGCCATGGCGCCGCGGACCAGTTGCGAGCCGATCGATTCGCTTGTCGTTTCGAGCGTCTGCATCAAGGGGATGCCGCCCGCCAGCAAGGTGCTCATCAGGCGCGAGAGTTGCGCCACTTGATATTTGATCCAGATCTGCCCGAAAACGGGGGCGCGCAGCTTGAAGCGGTCGAGAGACCGGCCGGCCGTTTCCGTGCGCATGCCCCACAGCGCAACGGCTGTCAGCACGGCCAGCGAGCCGAAGATCGGCAGCGCGTTCTGCTGCGTCGTTACGCCGACGGCAACGAGAATCTGCGTGGCGTAAGGCAGGGCCGCGTCCATCGAATCGTAGAGCGCCGAGAACTCGGGCACGACGAACGTGACCAGAAACACGACCAGCGCCAGCACAAGACAGACCAACACCGTCGGGTAGATCAGCGAGACCAGAATCTTCTTGCGGATCGCCAGCGCCAGCTTTTGGTAATTGACGTAGCGCTCGATAACCTCGTCCAGCGCGCCGGAACGCTCCCCGGCCAGCAGCGAAGTGGTGTAAATCGGCGGGAAAATCCCGCGCTTGCGGAATGCCTCCGAAAGCGGGGCGCCCGTCTCGACGTCGCGGTGAATCGCCTCGACGTGCGCGGCCAGCGTCTTGTTTTTGACATTCTCGGTGAGCAGCTTGAGCGACTTGAGGATCGGCAGGCCGGCGCGGATCAGCGTCACGAACTGTTCGTTGAAGATGATGAACTGCTCCAGGTGGAGACGCCCCTTGCGGGCGCCGATCTGTATCTCGGTCAAGGCGCGGCGCGGCTTGATCGAATAGATCAACATGCCCCGCTCGACGTACTGTTCGCGAAGCTCGCTTGCCGACGCCGCGCTATGCACTTCTTCGTGAACGCCGCCTTGGGGATCGGCGTATTTCAGGACGTATTCCCCCATTGCCTTCTCAAGCTACGACGCGGACCGCTCCCGAAACGTGCAGCGGCGCATGTCAGAATCCGATCCGCAGCCCGAGCTGGATCTGCCGCGAAGCCCCGGCAGCCTGAATGCGGCCGAAAGTCGGCTGGTCGGAAAAGTGCTGCGGCAGGTCGAAGTTCGCGCGGTTCGTCAGGTTGAAAGCCTCGGCGCGGATGTCGATAGTCGCTTTGTCGGCGATGCGCAGCGTGCGCACGATGGCCAAGTCGAGGTTCGCCAAACCCGGACCGGTCAGGATGTTGCGCCCCGCGTTGCCGAACGTCAGCGCCGCGGGCGCGGCAAATGCGGACGTGTTGAAAAACCGCTCCGGCGTCGAGTCGCCCGCGGCGGGGTCTCCGACGACATCCGGCCTGTCCGCGCCGAAGATGCCTCCCGTATTGCCGGTGTTCGAGTTGTCGCCGCTTAGCCGGGGCGTGAACGGCCGGCCGGAGCCGAAGGCGCCGATCGCCAGCAGGCGCCAGCCGCGCGCGGCCGCATGGCGAAACGGCAAATCGTAGGTCATCGTGAAAACGAGACGGCTCCTCTGATCGAAGGTGGACAGGCCGCGCTCGGCGCGGAAATCGTGACTGTTCTGCGGAAACGCCTGATCGCCGCGCGAACCCAGGAAAGCCGACGCGTCGTCGATCGACTTCGACCAAGTGAACGCGCCGGTGAAGCCCAATCCGCCGGCAAAACGCCGTTCCAGAGAAAAGACGCCCGAATGGTAAATCGATGACGCCGCCGATTCGAACAACGCCACATTGGCGAATCCCGCGATCGGCCGTCGCGAGTTGACGTCTCCCGCTCCGGGCGGGGGTTGATTCAGATCGCGTCGGCGCAGCAGCTTCGCTCCCTTCGAGCCGATATAAGACGCCCGCGCAACGACCTTTCCGCGCAGAGCTTTCTCCACGCCGGCATTGAAATGCTGGGCGTAACCGGTGCGAAAATCCGGCTGGATCGCGTTCACCGACGCCGGCGGCGCAAAACCCTCGCCCGGAAACGGATTGTCCAGAGTCAACAACCGCGTCTGCGACGGGAAGAAAATCCGCAGATCGAAAAACGGCGGGTTGAAGTAGAGGCCGGAGTTCGCTTCCAGCATGTGGACTTCGTGGTAAATCCCATAACCGGCCCGCACCGCGAGGGTCTTGCCCGGATTCCAACTCAATCCTGCGCGCGGCGCGAAATTGTTGCGGTCGGCGGCGTAGCCGGCGCGGCCGAGCGGCGCGGCCCCCGCGGGCGTCAGGCGCCGCGCCGCCAAGTCGAACTGCATGAACCGGTCGTCCGCGTCAACGGCGGGGGAGTTGTACTCGTAGCGCACGCCAAGGTTCAGCGTCAGCCGAGAGGTGATTTTCCAGTCGTCCTGAAGGTAGCCGTTCCAAAAACTTGCGCGCTGCTTGAAAGGGTTGTCCACCGTGGTCCGAATGGCGAAGGTCGGGAAGCCCAGCAGCAAGTCGCTGACGGGATGCTGCGACACCGCCCCGAGAAAATTGAACTGCCCGCGCCCGAACAGTCCCTGGATGCCGTCAACCGTCACGCGGCGGTATTCGAAACCCCACTTGTAGGCATGGCGCTGATCGACGTGGGACATGTTGGCGACCAGGTGATAGGTGTTGTCCTCGCGCAGGATGGGCAGGGCAACGTCGTCGGCGAGATTCGCGAAGCCGGCGACGTTGATCGCGGGAAAACCCGTAAACCGCGGGTCGGCGGACAGCCCCGGAATGCCCAGCCCTCCGCCGATATCGTGTCCGGCGTTCTGGTGCATGACTTCGCGGCGCAGGCGGTTGAATCCCCAACGCGTCTCGAGAATCGTGAACGGCGTGAAGACGTGGGTGTCGGCCGCAACCAGATTTTGCCCGCGGTCGAGCGTGAAGTTGCCGAACCCCGGAACGTCGCTGTCGTCGCCGAACGGATCGAGAGAGCGGGCGTGGCTGAGGTTGTAGCGGAACATCAGGGCGTCGCTGCCGCCGACGTAGTGGTCAACTCGCCCGTACCATTGATTCACCAGCCCGTCGCCCAGAGGGGTGGAAACGAAATTCTGAACGGGGTCGGCGCGGTTCGGGTCGGGCCAATACGCGGCCAGGCTGCTCCCGGCGGCGCTTTGGCGCGCGGCGGGAATCGTGTTGCCGGGAAACGGCGCCTGCGTAAAAACATCGATTATCGGCGAGGGCAGCGCCGAGAAATCGCCCGCGCGCAGCGCCGGCGTCGGCACGGAAGCGGTGCGCGTCGCCGCGTCCTTGATCCGCGTCCCCTCGTACCCGCCGAAGAAGAACGTCTTGCGGCGGACGATCGGACCGCCGAGCGAAACGCCGAACTGGTTGCGCCGGAACGGCGGGATCGGCTGCCCGGCGGGATCGAAGAAGTTGCGGGCGTCGAAGTTGTCGTTGCGGACATACTCGTAAATCGAGGCATGGAGGTCGTTCGTGCCCGAGCGGCTGACCACGTTGACCTGCGCGCCGGCGCTGCGGCCGAATTCCGCGCGGTAGCTCGAGGCGTGCAGCCGGAATTCGCGCACCGAGTCGAGCGGCGGGCTGACCACGAGGCGGTTGATGTAGAGGTCGTTGTTGTCCACCCCGTCGAGCAGGAAATTGTTCGAGACCTCGCGGGCGCCGTTGACGTGCAGGCCGCCGGCGCCCTGCGTCGAAAGCTCGGAGCCGGGCGCGTTCGCGTGTACGCCGCCCGAGAGTAGCGCCAGAGGCAAGAACTCCCGCCGATTCAGCGGCAAGTGGGCGAGGCCCTCGCGGGGAATCACCGTTCCCGCCGACGCCGTGCCGCTGTCGATAGCCGGAACGCCTGCCTCGACCTCGACTTGCGTCCGCAGCCGCTCGGGGACCAGCGCGATGTCCACCGCCACGCGGCGGCCGACGTTCAGTTGCACCAGCCGCGCGGCGGACTCGAGGTTGGGAGCCTGCGCCGCGAGCTCGTATTCTCCGGGAACGACTGCGGGAAAAATGTAGCTCCCGTCGGCGGCGGCCGCCGTCGTCGATATCCGGTCGGTCTCGACCTGCCGCAGACGGACTTCCGCGCCCGCCACCGCGCCGCCCGAAGCGTCGACGGCCCGGCCGAGGATCGTCCCGGTTGGCGATTGCGCCGGCGCGCCGGCCGCAAGAACCAGCCCAAAGCCAACAACAAAAGCACAGAGTCCCTGCTGCCGCATGAATCCCTAAGTATAAAGACCGCCTTCGGCGCCGGTCCGCGGCTCCGCTTCCCGCGCGGACGGCGCCCGGCGGCCGCCCCCATCAAAAAATTTCCAAAAAAATCGAAAAAAATGTAAGGTCGGGCATCTTCCGGTCGTTATAGGGGTAGAGGGGCAAAAAAATGAGAAAAATCTGTGCGCCGTTGCTTGCGGCGGTTTTGCTGTCCGCTCCTGCGGCCCAAGCAAAGACCGTCGTTATGCGGGTCGGCTGGGAGAAGGCGCAGGCGATGTTGGCGCAGGACGATTTCTTGTCCTCGATTCGGGTCGAGTTGCAATCGGGCAAGCGCTTGAAGGGGAAACTCATCGGGACGACCGACGAGGCATTGCGCATCGAGCGCAAGAAGGCGGAAACGGCGGTTGCGCGGGAAGACATCCGCGCGATTCGGCTCGTTCCCCGCAAAGCAACTCGGCAAGCAAATCGGGCCGTCGCTATCGCGGGCGGCGCCGCCGCCGGCTTCGGAGGGGGGCTCTTGGCGGCTGTTGTTTGTTGCGGAGCTGCAGATGAACTGACCACTGCGCCTGCAGTCGTCTGGACGGCGTTTTTCGGCACATGGGCGGCGATTCAGGTCTTGACCTACAGGCTCGGCCTGCGCGCCGACCGCGGCGCCGTGCTGCTTGAGTTGACCGCGACCGCGGCGGATGCTCCGCCACCGCCTTTACCCGCGGGGCAGACTTCCCCAGTCGAGGAGAAACAACCATGACAGCCAAAACAATTCCACAAGGCGGCCGACGATGAGGAAAATTTGTGCGCCGTTGCTTGCGGCGGTCTTGCTGTCCGCTCCCGCGGCCCGCGCCGAGACCGTCGTTATGCGGACAAATTGGGAAAAGGCGCAGGCGATGTTGGCGCAGGACGACTTCTTGCCTTCTATCCGGGTCGAGATGCAATCGGGCAAGCGATTGAAGGGGAAACTCATCGGGACGACCGACGAGGCATTGCGCATCGAGCGCAAGAAGGCGGAAACGGCGGTTGCGCGGGAAGACATCCG
This sequence comes from uncultured Bryobacterales bacterium, assembly GCA_958295955.1. Taxonomy (GTDB): domain Bacteria; phylum Acidobacteriota; class Terriglobia; order Bryobacterales; family UBA6623; genus CATQHP01. The sequence goes on from OY282420.1 coordinate 2,810,885, forward strand.
CGCGGTTCGGCTCGTTCCCCGCAAAACGGCCCGTCAAAAGAATCGTGCTCTTGCTCTGGTAGGAGGTACCGGCGCCGGATTCGGCGGGGGAGCCTTGGCGGTTATTCTTTGCTGCAGAGAGGCAGATCCCGTGATCTCCACTACGGCGTTTTTCGGCACGTGGGCGGCGATTCAGGTCTTGACCTACAGGCTCGGCCTGCGCGCCGACCGCGGCGCCGTGCTGCTTGAGTTGACCGAGACCGCGGCGGATGCTCCGCCACCGCCTTTACCCGCGGGGCAGACTTCCCCAGTCGAGGAGAAACAACCATGACAGCCCAAAACAATTCCACGAGGCGGCCCACAATGAGGAAAATCTGTGCGCTGTTGCTTGCGGCGGTCTTGCTGTCCGCTCCCGCGGCCCAAGCCGAGACCCTTGTGAAACAGGTCGGCTGGGAAGAGGCGCGAACGATGTTGGCGCAGGACGATTTCTTCCCTTCAATCCGAGTTGAACTGCAGTCGGGCAAACGGTTGAAAGGGAAACTCGCCGGGACAAGCGGCGAAGGTCTGCGTCTCCGGCAATCTACGGCTGAAACAACGGTTGTGAGCGAAGACATCCGCAAGATCCGGTTCGTTTACCGCAAAGCGCCTCGTCAAAAAAACCGCATCCTTGCCATCGCAGGAGGCGCCGGCGCCGGATTCGCAGGGGGCGCCTTGGCGTCTTTTGCCTGTTGCTTCACCGACGGCAGCAAGGGAAGCGTACCCTTGGGCTATGTGATATTTTTCGGCGCATGGACGGCGATTCAGGTCGCGGTTTACCGGCTCGGACTGCGCGCCGACCGCAGGGCAGTGCTGCTTGAGTTGACCGAGACCGCGGCGGATGCGCCGCCGCCTTTACCCGCGGGGCAGACTTCCCCAGTCGAGGAGAAACAACCGCGAGAGCCAAAAACAATTCCACAAGGCGGCCCACGATGAGAAAAATTTGTGCGCCGTTGCTTGCGGCGGTCTTGCTGCCCGCTCCCGCGGCTCAAGCAAAGACCGTCGTTATGCGGGTCGGCTGGGAGAAGGCGCAGGCGATGTTGGCGCAGGACGATTTCTTGTCCTCGATTCGGGTCGAGATGCAATCGGGCAAGCGCTTGAAGGGGAAACTCATCGGGACGACCGACGAGGCATTGCGCATCGAGCGCAAGAAGGCGGAAACGGCGGTCGCGCGGGAAGACATCCGCGCGGTCCGGCTTGTCCCCCGCAAAGCGCCCCGCACAAAGAATCGTACTCTTGCCATTGCGGGGGGCGCCGCCGCCGGCTTCGGAGGGGGACTTGCGGCCTCTGCGGCCTACTGCCTCATCGACGGCAGTCCCTGCAACGCAATCACGGACTATGCGGTCTTTTTCGGCACGTGGGCGGCGATTCAGTTCGCGGTGTACCGGCTCGGCCTGCGCGCCGACCGCGGCGCCGTGCTGCTCGAATTGACCGGGACTGCGGCGGATGCTCTGCCTCCGACGCCCTTGACCGCGGCCCAGCCCGCGCCGACCCGCTAGAACCGGCGGGTCATCGCCTCGAAGCCGTCGCTGCTCAGCTTCTTCCGCACGGTCTCGGCCTCGGCCGCCTGGTCGCTGCCGAACGGCCCGACGACAACGCGGAACCAACCGTTGTCCGGCGCTTGATGGACGGCGGCGGCGTATCCCCTCTTCTGCAGACGGCTTGCCAGCGCCTGCGCATCCTTGCCCATGCGCAACGCCGCGACCTGCAGATGCAGTCCCTTGCCCGCCGCCTTCGGGGCCGGCTTCCGCGCGGCGGGTTTCGGCGCCGGGGGTTGCGGCTTGGCCGCCGACTTCACCGCGCTCGGTTTCGCCGCGGCAACCTTCGCCGCCGCCGGCTTCGGCTCGGCGGCGACCTCGACCTTGGGAGGATCTTCGAACAACGTCCGCGGCAGCATCCCTTCCTCGGGCTCCGGCGTTTCGCTCAAGGCCGCCGACTTGGACGGCCCGGCCCTCTCGCCCTGCCCGTAGCCGATCGTGTATCCCCAGAAGAAAAACAGCGAAAAGAACACGGCGCCCGTAAAGAACAGGAACAGCAAGTGCTTATTGCCGACAACCAGTTGGATTTCGTCCTGCCGCTTCCGACTCATGACGCCATTCTACCGCAGCTAAAACACTTTTGCCATTAATTGTTTTCGTCTTGGCCGTTTTTATCGTTCTGCGCGGCGGCCCAGCGGGACAGGCCGGTAAAAATGTCTATCGGCAGCGGGAATACGACCGTCGTGTTCTTCTCCGTGCCGATTTCCGTCAAGGTCTGCAAGTAGCGCAGCGTAATCGACGACGGTTGACTGCTGAGTTGCTCGGCCGCCCCGGTCAGTTTTGCCGCCGCTTGCATTTCGCCGTCGGCGTGAATGACCTTGGCGCGCCGTTCGCGCTCGGCTTCGGCCTGGCGGGCGATGGCGCGGATCATCTGTTCCGGCAGATCGACGTGCTTGACTTCGACGGCCTGCACTTTGATGCCCCACGGCCCGGTGTGGTCGTCGAGCGTTTCCTGCAAGCGGGCGTTGAGCTTCTCTCTCTGACTGAGCAGTTCGTCCAGGTCGGCCTCGCCCAGCACCGAGCGCAGCCGCGTCTGCGCCAGTTGCGACGTCGCATGGACGTAATGCGACACTTCGACGACCGCCTTGGCCGGGCCCACGACGCGGAAAAACACAACGGCGCTGACCTTGACCGTGACATTGTCGCGGGTCACGACGTCCTGCGAAGGAACTTCGAGCGTTTCGACCCGCAGCGACATGCGCACCATGCGGTCGATGGGAGCGAAGACCAGCACCAGCCCGGGACCCTTGGGCCTGGGCATCAACCGCCCCAGGCGGAAGATGACTCCCCGTTCGTATTCCGCGAGAATTTTGATGCTGTTGATGAGATAGAGAGCAATGATGACCGGAACGATCAGTCCAACAAAATCAAACATGTGTCAATTCCTTTCCTGTCGTACGGGCTCGACCCGCAGATGCATGTCTTCGATGGCGACCACGCGCACTTTGCGGCCTTCTTCGATTTTCTCGTCCGCGCGGGCGTTCCACCATTCCCCATGAACGAAAACCTTTCCGTCATCGGCGACGGCGGTCTTGGCGACGCCGATTTCGCTGAGCATGGCGCTGTTGCCGCCGGCCATCTTGTAGCGGAACGAGCGGATGGCCAACTGCAGTAGAAATACGCTGATCAGGGCGAACGGTAGCGTGACCGCAATCGCCGGCCCCCAGCCGATGCGCAATTCCGGAACGTCGGTCTCGATGAGAATCACGGCGCCGAGCACCATCGCAATCACGCCGCCGGCGGCGAGAATGCCGTTGGTCGGCGTCATGGCCTCGACCACGAAAAAGACGATCGCCAGCCCCAGCAGCATGGCGCCGGTCCAATTGATCGGCAGCACGGACAGCGCCATCAGCCCCAGAATCGCCAGGATGCCCCCCAGCACTCCGGGCAAGATCAACCCCGGGCTGGAAAACTCGATGTAGATGCCCAATATCCCCAGCACGAGAACGATCAGGGCAACGCTGGGGTTGATCAACGGCAACAGAATCTTCTGGCGCAGGCTCATTTCCAGCGTGTAAGTTTGCGCCCCTGCGAGTTCGAGAACCTGCTCCTCGCCGTCGAGGCGCACGACGGTCCGGCCGTTCAGTTTTGCGATCAGGTCGTCCACGTCTTTGGCGATCACCTCGATCAGGTTCGCTTCGAGCGCGTCTTCCTCGGTGAACGATTTGCTTTCGAGAACCGCCTGCTCGGCCAACTCGCTGTTTCTGCCCCGCTTGTCGGTGATGGCCCGCAAGGATGCGGCGGTGTCGTTCTCGACTTTCTGCTTCATCACCTCGTCCATTTCGCCGCCGATGGCTAAAACCGGATGCGCCGCGCCGGTGTTCGTGCCCGGAGCCATGGCGGCGACATCGGCCGCTACCAGGATGATGAAGCCGGCCGACGCCGCATGGCCGCCGCTGGGGGTCACATAGGTAACCACGGGCGTCGGCGAGGCGACGATCGCCTGCACGATCTCCTGCGTCGCCGTGAGCAGGCCGCCGGGCGTGTCGATGCGCAAGATTACCGCGGCATCGCCGGCGCGGTCGGCTTGTTCCAGCCCTTGGACAATGATCTCGGTCGTCAGCGGATGGACAACCCTGTCCAGGTCGAGCAGCAGGACGCGCGGGGGCGCAGCGGGCGCCGGGGCCGCCGCGGCGGCTGACAATACCGCAAGGAAACCGAAAACTCGTCTGTACCGCCGCATCGAGCGAATCGGTTTTTAGTATAGACCGGATGCCGCCCCGCGGCCATAATGTTATAGCCATAATGTGACAAGGGCCGCGGCGCTCGGCCCCTGACGCCATGCTTTGGTTGCTGCTGACAATCGGGTCGATCGCCTTGGCCTATGCCCTGCGCTGGGCGGTCGCGGCGGTCTGGACGGCGTTGATCAGCAACCGCTGGAACGCCCTCGACGGCCATGACCAGCGCCGTTGACGGCAAATATCCCGCCGGCCGAAGCGCTACGGCAACTCCAATCGGCTCAGCGAGATGCCGCCCCCGAAACAGACATCCACGTCGGAACCCTCGCTGCGCGCCCGCTGCCGATAGCGGCCGGAGTAAGCGTATCCCCCGTTGGCGGAGCGGTAGGCCAATTGCAGGGGAGAAGTATCGACGCGGCACTCGATCACGGGCGGCGGCGGCGGGCTCGCTTCCGGCGGACACGGCAGGTTGACGTTCCAGAAAACGCCCGGCGGCGCCGGACGCGCAAGAATATCCGCGAGAATCGGCCGGAGCCAAGCGCTCGCGCGCCGCCAGTCTTCGGGCGTCAGCAGCCGGTCGTGGTAGTACGAGACCGCAATCGCCGGCAGACCGTGTATCGCCGCCTCGCGGGCGGCGGCGACGGTCCCCGAGTAGTAGATGTCCACGCCCAGGTTCCCGCCGGCATTGATGCCCGCCAAGACCCAATCGATGCGCTCGCGAAAATCGTGCAGCGCCACGCGCACGCAATCGGCGGGCAGCGCGTCCACGACCACCTCGTTCTCGCTGCGCCGGGAGACCTGAAACTGCCGGTCGGTCGTGGTGGCGTGGCCCACCCCCGAGCGTTGATCGGCGGGCGCCACGGTCAGCGCGCCCGCGGCGCCCGCGATGCTGTCGGCGAGCGCGCGCAGCCCCGCGGCGTCGATGCCGTCGTCGTTGGTGAGCAGGAAACGGGTCTCGGAAAGCGCCGGCACAAGCCCATTTTCGCTCAGGCGAGCGTCAGCTCCCGCGACTGAAAGTAACGGATCGTTTCGCCCAAGCCTTCCGCCAATGAAACGGTCGGCCGCCAGCCGAGCACGCGCTTCGCTTTCGAGATGTCCGGCCGGCGCCGCAGCGGATCGTCTTCGGGCAACTCGTGAAATTCAATGGCGCACGCAGAGCCGACGATTTCCTGGATGCGCCGCGCAAAATCGAGAACCGTCAGTTCCTCGGAACCGCCGATGTTGACGGGAAAATGCTCGCCGCTCGCGATCAGCCGGGCAATCCCTTGCACCACGTCGGATACGTAGCAGAAACTGCGCGTCTGCGAGCCGTCGCCGAAAACCGTAAGCGCCCGCCCTTGCAGCGCCTGGGCGAGGAAGGCCGGCACGACGCGCCCGTCGTCTAGCTTCATGCGCGGCCCGTAGGTATTGAAGAGCCTGGCCAAATGCGTATTGACGCCGTACTCGCGGTGATAGGCCATCGTCAGCGCCTCGGCGAAACGCTTCGCTTCGTCGTACACCGACCGCGGGCCGACGGGGTTCACGTTGCCCCAATATCCCTCGTGTTGGGGATGCTCCAACGGGTCGCCGTAACATTCCGACGTCGAGGCATGCAAAAACGCCGCCCCGTCGCGCCGGGCGATATCGAGCATGTTCTGCGTTCCGGTCGAGTTGACCGCCAAGGTCTCGAGCGGCGCCCGCAGGTAATCCATCGGGCTGGCCGGCGACGCCAGGTGCAAGACGTAGTCGAATTTTCCGGGCGGCGCGAACGGCGCGCACACGTCGTGCTCGAGAAACCGGAACCGCGAATTGCCGTTCAAATGGGCAATGTTGTCCCGGCGCCCCGTGGAGAGATTGTCCACGGCCGTAACCTCGCAGCCGGCGGCCAGCCAGTGGTCGCACAGATGAGAACCGATAAATCCGGCGCCGCCGGATACAAGCACTCGCAACGGCTTCCGTCCCTTCTCCCGACCGCGGGAAGCGCCCGGCTCCGGGGGCAAGACGGGCAACCTTCCATTCAACCACAGCAAACGCTCGGCGCCCCGACTTGCGCTTGCCGTGCGCCGCGCGAAACGATAAAGACGCGCAACATCGCAAGGAGGCGCAACGATGGATCGACGCAACGCATTCAAATGGATCGCCGGCGCCGGGCTTGCCGCTCTGCCCGCAGCCCGCGCCCGCCCCGTCCCGCAGGAGGCGCAAGCCCGCCGCGGCCTGCCCGAGTTGAAAATCACCGACGTGAAAACGATTCTGACCGCGCCGCCCGGCTTGCCCCGCACGGTCATCGTCAAGGTTGAGACCAGCGAGCCGGGTCTGCACGGCTACGGCTGCGCCACCTTCACCCAACGCGCGAGGGCCGTGGTCACCGCGGTGGACGAGTTCCTGCGCCCGTTTCTCAAGGGTAAAAACCCCGACCATATCGAGGACATCTGGCAGACGATGTACGTCAGCTCGTACTGGCGGAACGGCCCCGTGCTGAACAACGCCATGAGCGGGGTCGATCAGGCGCTGTGGGACATCAAGGGCAAACGCGCCAACATGCCGGTCTATGCGCTGCTGGGCGGCAAGGCGCGCAACGGCGCCGACGTTTACCGCCACGCTTCCGGCTCGACTCCCGAGGCGGTCGAGGAAATGGCCCGCGGCTACATCGCGGAAGGCGTGCGGCATATCCGTATCCAGGTTGCCGTCGAAGGCAACGCCAACTACGGCGCGCGGTTCGCCGGCAACCGCGCCGGCGGTTTCCTGGACGCCCCGTCGGGCGGCGCTCACGCCGAACGCATGTACGAGCCGACCCCGTACCTGCTCAGCGTCCCCAAGCTCTTCGCGCACATGCGCAAGAACCTGGGCGAGCGCATCGAGTTGCTGCACGACGTCCACGAGCGCATCGACAACGCGCAAGCGATGTGGCTGCTCAAGCGCGTCGAAGAATACAGGCCGTTTTTTATCGAAGACCCCGTCTCTCCCGAACAGATCGGCTACTTCCGCCACATGCGCTCGCAGACGACGACCGCCGTTGCCATGGGCGAGTTGTTCAACTCCCCGCACGAGTTCACCGGTTTGATCGCCGAGCGCCTGATCGACTTCATCCGCGTCCACATCTCGCAGATCGGGGGGCTCACTCCGGCGCGCAAACTCGCCGCGTTAGCCGAATGGTTCGGCGTGCGCACGGCCTGGCACGGACCGGGCGACACGTCTCCGGTCGGCCACTTGGCGAACATCGCGCTCGACGTGAGTTGCTACAACTTCGGCATTCAGGAAGGCCGCACTTGGCCCGACTCCGTGCAGGAGGTCTTTCAAGGCTGCCCGCGTCTCGAAAACGGATTCTTCTTCCCCAACGAGGCGCCGGGCTGGGGCCTGGAGATCGACGAAGAACTCGCCGCAAAATACGACGTCGACTCCCGTTACGACGAGCCGTTCGATTATCACTGGGGAACGACCCGCCGCCGCGACGGCTCGATTATCCGCCCTTGAAGGCTCGGGCCGGTGGATAGTGAATAGTGAGTAGCAAAAACCGCTCGGCCGCGCCGCTCAGTTCTCCGGTTCCGGCGCTTGCTGCTCGGCGTCTTCGTCCGCTTCGTCTTCGGCGGGTTTCAGGATGTCTTCCAGCGCGCGCCGAATATCCTCGGCCGGAGCCTTTTCGACTTCGTAAATCGAAGGCTCGCCGGCGCGGGCCGCGTAAACCCGTTCTGCTTCAGGCGAAGAAATAACCGCTTTCTCGGGCTCGGCATCTTCGCCGGAGGGAGTGACCTCCGCTTCGATGGCCGGGGCGTCCAAACCGTACCGTGCCCGATCGGAGGCGTTGTCGGACGGGAATTCCACGGCGGCCAGATTCCTCAGCCCGTCGAGCAGGATTTGCACTTTTTCGCCCGCCAACTCGCGGCCGCCGCCGGAACGCAACAGCCATTTGTCGTCTTCCTTGGCGATCTCCACGGCGTTCGCGCCGTCGCGGACTTCGACCCTTGCCGGATCTGCAAATCCGAAATCGAAAATCTTCTTGTTGCGAAAATCGTTGACCGGCTTGTCGAAACTTTCCGCCAGAGTGGATGAAACTTCGTAAACGCCGTCCTGATCCGTGCTCTTGGCGTAGTAGGTATCGCCGTCTTGGGCCAGGGTCAACTCGTGCGCGCCGGCGTCGTCGACGATCTCGACGACCGCCAGAGGCCGCCGGAAACTATAGCCGCCGCCGGATTCCTCTGCGGCGAGCACGGCGGTCATCTCCGCGGTCCGCGCCGCGCGGACGAGATCGCCGACGGTAAAATTGTCGGCGCGAAGCGGCTTGGGTTTGAGAATCCGCCAATCGTCGCCGCTTTTGCCGAACTCGATTTCCCGGCCGCCGGCGCGCACGACGACCCGCGCGATCTTGTCGTCGTCCACTTGAAGCAATTTCTTTTCGCGCAGATCGAAAATCTCTTTCTCGAACGACGATTTGTTGTAGCTGTAAACGGTAAACAGCCGCGGATCGCCCTTGAGCCGCGCGAAGACGCCCGAGCCGGTGGGGGTTTCCTTGCCGAACCAGACCTCGCCGCCTTCGCCTTCCTTGAGCTTGTAAGCGACTTTCAATGCGGGGTCTTCCAGCGCGTAGGGCGACCAGTCGCTTACGTTCTCAGAAACCACGCGGTCGGCGTTGAGCGAAGCCAGACTGGTAATCATGAACCCGATCGAAGAATCGTCGGCCGGGACGCCGATGCCGGCGCCGAAGCCCCATGCGCCGTCTTCCCCGCGGACGACCGTGACGGTATCGCGGCCCGTCCGCGTGACGGCGACTTCCTGCACCGTCTCTTCCTCGATCTTGACGATCGTCGGCGTCTCGTCTTCATCGGGCGGCGGATTCTCGCGCGTGTACCAAACGGCGCCGCCCAGCGCCGCCAGCACTGCAACGGCGAGCAATAACGGATTCGCTTTCATGGCAACATCTCCGCAATATGTTCGCGGCGGGCTAGCGGCGGCCCCACCAGTTCCACACGCCGACGACGATAATCACCATAGGCAGGAGCATCAGACTGAACAGAAAAATGCGCCGCATCTGGGCTTCGCTTAGATCGAGCGGCGTGTTTTCCGGGTCTTTGGGACGAATCGAAATCAGGTCTTCGTCGGAACTGAGCCAGTTCAACATATTGAGGAACAGGTCATAGTTGCCGCCGCGGCCGAGACCGTAGTTGCTGCTGAAACGCGAGGAGCCGATGACCACGATGCGGCCTTCGCGCTCTTCGACATCGGCGTCGATCGTTTCCGGTTGGTCTTCGCCGTCCTCCGGTTCGGCGGCGTGTTGGGGAACGTCGTATGTTCCCGCGACCGCCAGATTGATCGGCCCCGGCGTTTCCGCCGCGTCGTTGCGGATCAAGACGCCTTCGGAATCGGTGGCGAACGAGGTTGTGGCGAAGCTCTCGTCGGACGTCCGGAACAAGTCTTCAACGTCCCATCCATCGGGCGCGTCTTCAGCTCGCTCGACGCTGCGGGAGGCCGGGAACAACGTGGCGACGTTGCTCATCGCCGACACGATAGGATGCGTTTCGTACTCGGCGACCATCGGCGTCAAGGGGCCGCCGCCGAAGAGTTGGCCGATGGGCGACCGGTCGATCACGATGTCGTCGTTGACCGTGACGCCCCAGCGGGCCGCCAGATCGACCAGCTCGGGGCTCGACGGCTTGCGTCTGCCGTTGGCGTCCGGCAGCGCCGGATTCAACATCAACAGCGCCCTCCCGCCGCCTTCGACATAATTGGCCAGGGCTGCCGTTTCCGGCTCGAAATAACCGGTGGAGGGACCCGCAACGATCAGCAGCGTGCAATTGCCGGGGACGCTCCCGGAAGCCAACGAAACGTCCTCGTAGTTGTAGTTGGCGTCTTCGACGGCCGTGCGGGCATTCGAAAAACCGTCGCGGCCGGTATCTTCGCTCGCCGCTTCGCCGTGGCCGGTGGCCACGCACGCGGTCTTGTCCTGCCCTTTCAGCGCAGTAATGATCGCGTTGGTAATTTCCTCTTCCGTCGTCGCCGAAACTTCCTTTCGATTGCCGCCGATATCGAGCACCAATGTGCCGTAGCTGCGCACGTTCATGGCTTCGGTCTTCAGCGGATCTTCGTCGGGGTCGATGTACTCGACCTTGACCCGGCTCGAGGCGTTCTCGTAGCGCACCAGCATGTCCTTCGCGCCAAGGAAGTTCGTCTTGCGGTCGAAGTAGAACATGTTGACGTCGCGGTCGAGATCGCCGAGTATCTTGTGCGTTTGAGCGGACAGACTGTAGAGCTTCTGCGCCGTCGAGTCGTAGGTGCGGTTGTATTGACTCGCCAGCCAGTTCACCGCGCCCAGGATCGCCAGGAACACCAGGACGTAGGCGGCGGCATAGCTGCCGGATTTCATCTGTCTGGAGCGGAGTGCTTCGATCATTGCTTGAACTCCTTACGCTCTCCAGCGCAGCGATTCGAGCGAACGCTTGCTGAGAAACAGACCGAGCGCGATTGCGCTGACGTAGTAGGCGACATCCTTCAATTCGATGACGCCTTTCGAAAATTGCTCGAAGTGCGGCGACAGCGCGAGAAATTCGCAGATCTCGCTCAGCGTGGAGTTGCTGAACGAGGTCGCCCAGTTGAGCACCCACAGCAGCAGCAGGAACCCGAAGGTCAGCGCCCCGGCGACGATCTGGTTCTTGGTCAGCGTGGAGAGGAAGGCGCCGGCGGCAATCATCGCTCCGCCCATCAGCACGAGGCCCAGCAGGGCGACCAGCATCGGCCGCCAGTCGGGCGTCGTGTAGAAGAACAGGATCGACAGGTTGGCCGCCGCGACGAGCAGCATCGCGCAGAACAGCAGCATGGCCCCGAGCCACTTGCCGGCGATGATTTCGTAGTCCTTCACCGGCGACGTCAGCAGCAATTCGATCGTGCCGCTGCGCTTTTCTTCGGCGAAGAGGCGCATGGTGATCATCGGCGTGAGAAAGAGCAGCACGATGGTCATGTTGCCCAGCGACGGCGCGACGACGAATTGATTGATGTTGAGCGGAGGCATGCCCATGCCGCCCCCCTGCATGGCGGCCTGGGCGCTGAACTGCGCGAAGTAGGCCAGTCCGGTCGAGAAGAAATAGCCGAAGATCGCGGCGAACATCGCCAGCACGATGTAGGCGATCGGCGAGCTGAAGTACACCTTGAATTCGCGCATGGCGATGGTCAGTACGTTTTTCATTCGCTTTCCTCCCCGGCGGGCGCCGCAGCGGGCTCGGCCGTTTCCGGTTCGGCGGCCGCTTCGCCGCCGGCCGGCGCCTCGTCGTGAGCGGTCAACTTGAGAAAGATGTCTTCGAGACTCAGCCCCAGGCTCTGCATGGCGTAGAGGCCCCAGCCCAGGTTGACGACGGTTTCGGCCAGGCGGCGCGGGATATCCGCGTCTTTTTCGGCCTCCACCCGGCAGATCAGCCGGCCGCCGCCGTTCTCGCAGGACACGGCATTGACTCCCGGAACGTCTCGCAGCCGGCGCAGAACCTCGTCTTCGGGGCCGTCGATTTCGAGTTGCAATGCCTGCGCGCCTTGCAGTTGGGCGGTCAGATTCTGCGGGGTGTCGTTGGCCTCGATGCGCCCCTCGTTGATGATGATGACGCGGCCGCACGTACTGGAGACCTCCGACAGGATGTGCGTGCTGAGGATGATCGTGTGCTCGCCGGCCAACGAGCGGATCAATTCGCGGACCTCGATGATCTGCTTGGGGTCCAATCCGGAAGTCGGCTCGTCGAGCACCAGCACGTCGGGGCCGTGAATCAGCGCCTGCGCCAAGCCGACGCGCTGCCTGTAGCCTTTGGAGAGCTTGCCGATCAGCTTGTCTTTGACGCCCCCGACTGCGGTGCGCTCGATCGCGGAATCGATGCGGCGCTCGATGACGCCGGCTTCGATGCCCTTCAACCTGGCGACGAAGCGCAGGTAATCGACGACCTCCATCTCGGGATAGAGGGGCGGCGTCTCCGGCAGGTAGCCGATGCGCTTCTTGACTTCAATCGGGTCTTTTTGAACGTCGTAGCCGCCAACCGCCGCGGTTCCCTCGGTGGGCGGCAGAAAGCCCGTCAAAATGCGCATGGTCGTGGTTTTGCCCGCCCCGTTGGGACCGAGAAAACCAACGATTTCGCCTCTCTCGACGTTGAAACTGACGTTCTTGACCGCAGTGGCGGGACCGTAACGTTTGGTTACGCCTTCAACTTTGATCATAGGACTTGCTTTGTTTGAGTTCTGAGTGGTGAAGCCGGGAGCGGAGAGCCTGAAAAACTCTCTCCGCCCGGTAAGAAAACAATTATCGCACAAGGGCGGCTGCTGTCAATGGGCGCGCAGTCTTCATGGGCGGTGATGCTTGTGCTTGTCGAGCGCATCGTAAACGGCCCGCTCGGGGATGAAGCAGCCGACGGCCTGAGTTTTCGGGTTGGCGACCGGCTTGCCGGCCAGGACGGCATCCAGCGCATCGCGCAGATCGTGGACGGTGACCATGCGCCGCGGCTTGCCCAGGGCGGCATAGAAGTTGTTGATGCGGCCCCGGTAGAGCGCCGCGCCGGCGGGCGACAGCAGCGCCGCTTCGGGCGTGACCTCGGCGCCGAGCAACTCGACCAGCTTATGCTCGGTGTCGTGGATCGCCGGGCAGCAGGCGTGGCCGTAGTCGGCCAGATGCTTGCGGATGGCCTCCAACGGCAGCGTGGGGTCGATGTAAACGAGATAGCAGCCGACGCCTTGCGCGGCGTACTCAGCGCAGATGCGGTTGATTTCCGGGGCGTACTGGTTCGAGATCGGGCAATCGTTGGTGACGAAGTACAAAACGTTCGCCCGCTTCGACGAAGCATCGAGCAAGTCGTGCGTCTTGCCGTCGATGTCGGTCAGGGGAACCGCCGCGCAAACCGCGCCGCAGGCAGTGAGCAATAGCGCCGCCAATCGCATACCTATACATATTAAGACGAATCGGCGCGCCGTTTCGTTGCGCCGCCCGGCCCGTCAGCCCCACGAAAACCGCTCCGCCACGGCTCTTACGGAGCCCTCGCCGACGATGCGGCCCCGCTCGAAGAACACCGCGCGCGAGGCCAAGCTCGCGGCCAGGCCGACGTCGTGCGTGACGAGAATCTTGGCTTGGGGCAGTTTCCGCAAGGTGGCCACCAATGCCCGTTTGGCCTGCGGGTCGAGAAACGTCGCGGGTTCGTCGAGCAAGAGCGCTTCGGGGTCCATGGCCAGCACCCCGGCCAGCGCGGCGCGGCGCTTCTGGCCGGCGCTGAGGCGGTGGGGAGCGCGTTGGCGGCACTCCGACAAATCGACGGCGGCAAGACAGCGTTCGACCCGCCGCCGGACTTCATCGTTCTCCAGTCCCATGCTCAGCGGGGCGAAAGCGACATCCTCCTCGACCGTCGGCATGAACAACTGGTCGTCCGAATCCTGAAAGAGCATGCTCACCCGCCGGCGGACGGCCGGCAGGTTCTCTTTCGTCAGTTCCATGCCGCAGACCGTGACGGCGCCCCGGCCCCGCAGCAAACCCACCAGATGGTTGAGGAAAGTCGTTTTCCCGGAACCGTTCGCGCCGAACGCCGCGACCGTCTCGCCTGCCCGCAGCACGAAGTTCACGCCGCGCAGCGCCTCGACGCCGCCGGCGTAGGCATAGTGCAGATCGCGCACCTCGATAACCGCCGCGGGCACTCTGCCCATTCTATCCGCCTGCAATCCGCTACAATGTTCTCGTCGTTATGCCTTGTCTGTCACTGTACCGCCCGGCAGCGCTGTTCTTCGCGCTCGCCTCGTTCCCGTCCGCCGCGGCAGAGCGGCCGAACATCGTCTTCGTGTTCAGCGACGACCACGCCTATCAGGCGGTGGGCGCCTACGGGTCGATGATCAACCGCACGCCGAACATCGACCGTCTCGCCCGCGAGGGCATGCGTTTCGACCGGGCGCTGGTGACCAATTCGATCTGCGCGCCGAGCCGCGCGGTCATCCTCACCGGCAAGTACAGCCACCTCAACGGCGTGCTCGACAACCGCCTGGTGTTCGACGGCGCGCAGCAGACGTTTCCGAAACTGCTGCAGGCGGCCGGATACGAGACCGCCGTTTTCGGCAAGTGGCATCTCAAAAGCGCGCCGACGGGCTTCGACCACTGGGAAGTGCTGCCCGGCCAGGGCGCTTATTACAACCCCGACATGCGCATCGGGCCGGACGACAAGCGCCGCCGGCATACCGGCTACGTCACCGACATCGTCACCGACCTCTCGCTGGACTGGCTGAAAAACCGCCGCGACCCCGACAAGCCGTTCCTGCTGATGAGCCAGCACAAGGCGCCGCACCGCAACTGGATGCCCGGTCCCGAGCATCTTGCGCTCTACGACGGCGAGCACGTCTGGGAGCCGCCCACGCTTTTCGACGATTATTCCGGGCGCGCTTCCCCCGCGGCCGCCAACCTGATGGAGATCGGCCGCCACATGACCGACGCCGGCGACCTCAAGGCGCCGCCGCCGGACGCCCCCTCAAATGACCGCGGCATGCGCCAATGGACGAACAGCTACGGCCGCCTCAACGCGGCGCAAAAAGCCGTCTGGGACGCCGCCTACGGACCGAAAAACAAAGCCTTCCGCGAGGCCGGCCTGCAGGGTAAAGACCTGCTGCGCTGGAAGTACCAGCGCTATATCAAAGACTACCTGCGCTGCATCGCTTCAGTGGACGACAACTTCGGCCGCCTGCTGCGCTACCTCGACGAGTCCGGCTTGGCCGCCAACACCATCGTCATCTACAACTCCGACCAGGGCTTCTATCTGGGCGAGCACGGCTGGTTCGACAAGCGCTGGATGTACAAGGAATCGCTGCGGACGCCGCTGCTGGCGCGCTGGCCCGGCGTCATCGCGCCCGGCTCGACAAACCGCGACTTGGTGTCGAACCTCGACCTCGCCGAGACCTTTCTGGAGATCGCGGGCGTCGCAGTCCCGCCCGACATGCAGGGCCGCAGCCTGGTTCCCGTCATGAAGGGCGAGACGCCCCAAGACTGGCGCAAGACGTTTTACTACCACTATTACGAGAGCATGACGGCGCACGGGGTGCCGGCGCACGAAGGCGTGCGCAACGCCCGCTACAAGCTGATCCGCTTTTACGAGAGCAACGAATGGGAGTTGTTCGACACCGAGGCCGACCCGAGCGAGCTCGACAGCATCTACGGCGAGAAAGGCAGCGAAAAGATCGCCGCCGCGCTCAAGGCCGAGCTCAAGCGCCTGCGGGCGCTGTACCGCGTCGCCGAGCCGCCTCTGTAGCGGCGCCCCGGCATCGACCCGGCCCGCCGGAGTCCCTGGCGGAACGGATTCACTGCCGCACCGTCAAGCGTACGCCTGCTTGCGGCCTCATGCCGTCGACCTCGGCGGTCAAGAGCGCGTCGCCGGCGGCAACCGCGGGTACGGTCACGGCAAGCCGATACAGTCCGGGAGCGCCCGGCGCGGCGTTGTTGCCGCAGTTCCGCATCCTTTACGGAAGATTTACAAGCCGGCCGCCGAGACGCCTCTGCAGCGGTCCGCGGCGCAAGTCCCGCGGCCGGCAGACGGGTTTTAACAACTCTTTTACAAGCGGTTGTTGACGCAGCCTGCGCGGCGGCATTAGCCTTTCCACGCCGGCGGGGATGCCCCGGGGTCCCGTCATGGCGCAGGAGGGCGAGTCTCATGAAATGCAAGGCGAGGAATTCCAACGCGGGCCGGCAGCCCGGCTTTTGCAGAGCCGCGCTGGCGGCGCTGCTGATTCCGGCGGCGGCTTGGGCGCAGGGCGCGGGCGGCCTCATCAACGGCACGGTGACCGACGCGAGCGGGGCGGTCATCCCCGGCGCGACGGTCGAGATCGTCAACGCCGAAACCGGCGTCGTGACGACCGCCGAAACCGGCGTGAACGGCGTGTACTACATGCCCAACATGCCTATCGGCGAGTACGACATCGCCGCCGAGTCCGACGGCTTCAAGCGCGCCGAGGTCAAGGGTCTGCGTCTGAACGTCGCTTCGGAGATTCAGCAATCGTTCGCGCTGGAGATCGGCGCCGTCTCCGAGGTCGTCGAGGTGAACGCGGCGCAAGTGCAGGTGCAGACGACTTCCGGGTCGGTCGGCTCGGCCGTTCAGATCGAGCAGATGGTGGAGTTGCCGCTGGCGGGCCGCAACATCTTCAACCTCGTCAACCTCGTCCCCGGCGCCTACCGCTCCCGCAACGGCAACATCTCCATCGGCGGGGGGCGCACCCGTTCCGCCGGCTCGTACCTCGACGGCATCAACAACACGCGCGGCGGCCTGGGCGTGCAGAATATCGAAATGACGCCGCCCATCGACTCCATGCACGAGTTCAAGGTGGAGGTCAACTCGATGGGCGCCGAGTACGGGCGCAGCTCCGCCGGCGTGGTCATGGCCACCACCAGGAACGGCACCAACGCGTTTCACGGCACAGCCTATCACTTCGTGCGCAACGACGTCTTCGACGCGATCGGCTGGAACCAGGACACCAAGCCCGTCTTGCGCCGCAATCAGGGCGGCTTCTCGCTGGGCGGCCCCGTGGCCAAGAACAAGACATTCTTCTTCGTCAACAGCGACCTGTTCCTCAACCCGCGGACCGTGAACCGCATCCGCAGCGTCGGCCGGAACGAGTACCGCACCGGCGATTTCTCGCGAGCCTTTCAGAACCGGCAGGGCAGGCCGGTGCTGATGCCGATCCACGATCCCCTGACGCGCAAGGCCGGCACGTTCACCAGGCCGCGCCTTTCCGACCCTTTCCCCAACAACACGATTCCTATGGACCGGTTCGACCCGGTCGCCGTGGCCGCCTTCGGCTACCTGCCGGAGCAGAACCGGACGCCGAACAACGTCAACAACCTTGCCGGCAACTGGCACGAACTGGTCAGGCTCTCGACCACGCGCACCTACAACACGTTCCGCGTCGATCATAACTACACGCAAAAGTGGCGCACCTTCCTGCGCACGATCATCAGCGACAACCGCGTGAACAACAACTACTCGCAGGGGTACGGCGTGGCCGACCCCAACGGAGCCAACAACAGGCAGCGCCGCCAGAACTGGGGACTGAACAACACCTACACCTTCAGCCCGACGTTCTTCGTAGCGGCGCTGGTGGGCTTCAACCGCGTGTACATCAACAACAGGCAGGGCGACTGCTGCGAGACCAACTACGGCCAATTGCTCGGACTCCCCGGCCTGGAGAAGGGCGGCGAATCGTTTCCGCGCTTCAGCTTCAACGGACGCATTCCGATGACCAACATAGGCGGCGGCTACGCGAAACGCATCGCCGCCTTCACCAACTTCGACTACGAGGCGAATTTCACCAGAATCCAGGGCGACCACACGATGAAGTTCGGCGGGAAATACACGTCGTTTCAGGGCAACGAGCTGGCCCGGCCGCAGCCCTCGGGGAATTGGAACGCGAACAACGGGGGCTTCACGAGGAAGTGGCCCGCGAGGGGCGGCGGCAACGTCAACACGGGCATCCCCATGGCCGATTTCCTGCTGGGGCACGTCTGGAACCTCGATGCGCGGATTGCGGCGCCGATCGGCAAGCGCATCAAGTATTGGTCGGGATACTTCCAGGACGACTGGAGGGTGACCCCGCGGCTGACGCTGAACGTCGGCGTCCGCTACGAGACCGAGACGCCGATCTACGAGGTCGGGGGCCGCATGAACGGATTCTGCGAATTCTGCGCGCACCCGCTGGCGGGGCAGAACGGCATTCCCGAAGGGGCGATCGGCAAGGTTCTCTTTCCCAATCGGGACGGGACGGGCAAGTATCTCTGGGATTGGGACAAGAACAACATCGCGCCGCGTTTCGGCTTCGCCTACCGGCTCAAGCGGGACTCTTCGATGGTGCTGCGCGGCGGGTTCGGCATCTTCTACGGCAATCCCTACGACCGCAACTCGATCCAGCCGGGGCGCGCCGGGTTCGACAATATCTTCCGCCGCCGCGGCGGGTTCAACTCGTATCTGCGGAACGGCTTGCCGTCCGGCGCGCTGGACGATATTCCGGAAGAGGAATTGAACGGCGGCTTCGGCGCGGTCGGCACGCGCTTCCCCACTTCGACGATCCAATACTGGAACCAGGCGCGCGAGATGCCCTACTCACAGAACTTCAACCTGACGCTGCAGATGCGCTGGAAGGACGTGCTCTGGGAGTTCGGGTTCCTGGGAGCGCTGGCGCGCCACCAAGCGTACAACAACATCAACGTCAATCAGATACACCCGGACGACTTGGCGGCGGCGAACGCCCCCGGGGTCAACGACGCGATGAAGGAGCGATTGTTCCTGCCCTGGACGGCTTGGGAAGGCTCGATAGACCAGATACAGTTGATGTCGCCGAACTGGGGCATCTCCAACTTTTACGCCGCGACATTCAAGTCGGAGAAGCGCTACCAGAACGGTATGGGCTGGACGATCGCCTATACCCATACGCAGTGGATCGATAACATCCGCTTCATCGGCAACGGCGACACGTTCGGCAACAATCACTATCCGCAGACCGTTTACGACATCAGGAACGAGCGGTCGAGCTCCGGCAGCCGCCTGCCGCACCGCGTGGTGCTGGCGCCGATCTACGACCTTCCTTTCGGCCGCGGCCGCCGTTGGGGCAAGCAGTGGCCCAAGGCGCTCAACGCGGTCGCCGGCGGCTGGCAGGTCTCGTCGATCGGCACCATACAGAGCGGCGGCTTCGTCGGGGCCACCGTCAACGGAGGCGGGAACATCAAGGGAGACCTGACGGCAGGTCATGTGCTGCGCCCCAATCTGACAGGCGCACCGTTCGAGTCCCCGCGGCAAAGCGAGCCGGCGGACGGCGTAACCGGGTTGTACTGGCTCAATCCGGACGCCTTCGAAATTCCGGATCGCTTCACGCTGGGCAACGCCTCCCGCAATCTGCCGGGCATTCGCGGGCCTTGGCTTTTCGATATGGACATGCTGCTGGCCAAGAACTTCTGGTGGAAAGAAAGAGTGAAGGTGCAGTTGCGTGCGGAAGTGTTCAGCATGACCAACACGCCGCAGTTCGCCCTCCCCAATTCGTCGGTCGGCAGCGGCAATTTCGGCATCGTGACGGGCGTGAATGGCGGCCGCCGCGTCATGGAGTTCGGCTTCCGAGTCACGTTTTAGCGGGTAATGAATCGTGGAGTGCGGATAGCCGGACCGTTGGAGTAGGCAATGGGTTCGGAGTAACCGCGGCAATGCCCTGATCGCTTGCTTCTTGTAGTCGCATTGGCTACAAAAACTGTAGCGGCGATCAAGGGATTCAAGAGCAAGGCGCTGAAGCGGTTGGCGCAAAAAGGCGACCGCCGCGGCGTGTCTCCGCAGAGCGAATCGACGACATCCCGGCCGCGCTGGACAGCGACAACCCGATGAAACTTCTTTCGCCGCGCACCTACAAGCCGATGATTGCCGGCATGAAGGATACGGATTGGCTGCGCCAAAACCCGCCGCATCCGGGGCGCTTTTTCAAACGCAGCGTACTTGACGCCTGGGAAGACTACCCCGGCATGACGCTCACGGCGGCGGCGCGCGCGTTAGGCGTCAACCGCGTCACGCTGAATCGTGTCGTTCACGGACAGCGGCCCATCACGCTGAACTTGGCGATGAAGATGGAAGCGGCCGGCTGGGCCACTGCCGACGCGTGGGTAGAGCTTCAAGCGAAGTACGACATCGCGCAAGCGCGCAAGCGGTTGAATCAGCCCCTCGCGGCGGCCCCTGCCGAGCAACGCGTTAAGCGGCTGATGGCGGAAGCGGCATAGAACGCCGGAGAGTCCGCGTCGGACCGCGGCAGCGGGCGGTTACGGGCGGGAGCGGCCCGCGGCGCGGATGCGGTTCAGTTCGGCCCGCAGTTCGCGCGCCTTGGCGGCGCGGCTGCCGGCGAGATTGCGCCGCTCTTGAGGATCTTCGCTCAAGAGATAGAGTTGCAGCGGGCCGTCGCCGCCGGGGTCGGTGGGCTTGCCCCGCGGACTCGAAAACCCGCCGCTGCCGTCGCTGAAGATCAGCTTGTACCCGGCTTTGCGGATGGCGAAGGTTCCGTTCGAGCTGCTGTGAACGACTGCGTTCCGCCGGTAGGCTTCCGGCCTGTCGGGCAGCAGCAGGGGCAGCAGGCTGAAGCTGTCTTCGCCGGCCTCGCGGGGCAGCTCGACGCCGACGATTTCGGCAATCGAGGCGTAAACGTCGGTCAGGCAGATCGCCGCATCGCTGGTCGAGCCGGCTGCGACGCGGTTGTCCCAGCGGACGATGAAGGGCACGCGGTGCCCCGCTTCCCAGGCGTCGGCCTTGAGCCCGCGCCAGGGGGCGTTGGGGACGTGCGCATAGAGCTCGGTCACGGTATGGGTCCCGCTGACGGTTCCGATGCCGCTGCGCGCCGGGGAGCCGTTGTCCGAGGTGAACAAAACGAAGGTGTTGTCGATTTTCCCGCTCTGCTCGAGCACGGCGACGATGCGCCCGAGGATGGAGTCCATCTGCATCGCCCAATCGCCGTACGGGCCGGCTTCGCTGCGCCCGCGGAACTCCGCGGAGGGCACGATCGGCGTATGCGGGCCGAGCAGAGGGACATACAGGAAAAACGGCCGGTCGGACCGCGCCTGCTCGCGCAGCCACTCGACGGCGCGGTCGGCGATCGTCGGTTGCGCGGCCCACAGGTCCCAATTGAGCAGCATGGGGCCGGCGCGCTGGCTTTTGTGGCGCGGCATGCGTTCGGCGGGGATGCCCAGGGCGCGGTCGTTCTCGATGAACACATAGGGCGGGAAATTGGGCACGTCGTCGCCGAAGTAGTAGTCGAAGCCGCGTGCGGTGGGGCCGCTGCGGATCGGCCGCGAGAAATCGACCCGCCGGCCCAGGGGCTCGCGGTCGGCGGCCGCCGGGTTGACGGTCTGCAATTCGTCGGAGACGTATCCGCCGTTGTCCAGCGGCCAATCCCAACCGAGATGCCACTTGCCTATGGCTGCCGTGCGATAACCCTGCCGTTGCAGGAGCTTGCCCAGAGTCAAGCGGTCTGCGGCGATCACGGGCAGCCCCCAGCTTTGGGTGATGCCGACCGGCAGCCGCGAGCGCCAGGGGTAGCGGCCGGTCAACAATCCGTAGCGGGAAGGCGTGCATACGGACGACGCGGTATGCGCGTCGGTGAAGCGCATGCCTTTGGCGGCCAGCGCGTCGATGGCCGGCGTGGGAATCCGCGAGCGCGGGTTGTACGCTTGCGGGTCGCCGTAGCCCATGTCGTCGGCGAAGACGATGACGAAGTTGGGTTTTTCCGCCGCCTGGGCCGAGACCGGCAGCGAGGCGGCAAGAAGCGAGAGAACGGCGCGGCGCATTGCAGCCTTACGATAGCGCAGGCCGGTTTGGCGGAGAATGGAGAGCAAGACCGCTGCCGGACGGGTCAGCGGCCGGCGGCGGCGGTCACGGGCGCCGACGGGCCGCTCTGGTTTCCCGCGCCGTCCACGGCGACGACCGCGTACTCGTGTTCCCGTCCCGCCGATGCCTGCCTGTCGCTGAAAGCGGGGCGCTCGACGACCGCGGAGACGGCCTTGCCGTCGCGGAGCACGCGGTAGCCGGCCAGATCGGGTTCCCGGTTGAGACTCCAGGAAAGCTCTACCGCCGCCTCGGTGGAGACCGCTCTGAGGCCCTGCGGGGCGGCGGGCGGGAAGACGTCTGCCGGCGTGACGGCCGCCGTTGCGGACAAGCGGCCCTCGGCCTCGCCGGCAACCGTTGCGGCGAACGAGCGGATCCGGTATTCGTGCCGCCGGCCCCATTGGACCGCCCGGTCCACGAAACGGGGCTGCTCGGCGCGGGCGACGGGGCTGAAGTCGGGTTCGCTTCCTACCCGCCGTTCGATGACGTAAGCGCCGGCGCCGCCGGGGGAGCGCCAAGTCAGCGCGATGCCGTCTTGCGTCACGACCGGTTGCGCCACAGCCGCCGCGGCCGGAGGTTCTATCGGCTGCAGCTTGACCTGGTTCGAATAGCCGGCGGCGCGTCCGGCGCGGTTGTCCGCGGTCATGGCCAGGATGACGGTGCGGTCGAGTCGCCAATCTTCGAGCGGGAGGCGGAGCTCGAAACGGTCGCCGGGCGCCTTGCCGGCGAGCCGGCCGGCGGCGACTACGGCGACGTCCCTGCCATGCTCGTCGATCGCCGCTTCGGGCAGGCCGGCGGCGTCTGCCGGGACCTCGACGGCGCGCAGGGTGAACCGGCTCAGGCGGCCGGCGGCGGCGCCTTCGGTGGTCAGCAGCGGCCAACTCCAGGTGACCACGATTTCATCGACAACCTGGCGCGCGGCCAGATCGCCGACCGCTTCGGGGATGTGCGCCATCGGCGGGAGCGGGTCGCCGATGGAGCCGCATGCGGCCCACAAGACGGCCGCCGCGGGCGCCGCCCGCCGGAAGAAAGAGGAGAGCAAGACCGCTGCGCGGGGCGCGTTTTCATCGTCTCTCGACGATGCCGCAACCGCATCCCCGGCGCCTTTTCCGCATGCCGCGGGACTGCTGCCGTTCACCGTTTCATCCCGCTCCCTTGCGCGCTCTCAAAACAGGCCGCTTTGACCCGGGGAAACCGCGTTGGATTGCGAGTGATTGGCGTAGGTTTCCCAGTCCGGATCGTATTCTTCGGCCTGGTTGCCCCAGCCGAACCAACCCCGGCGCGGCCCGCGGGCGAACAACTCGACGAACGGCCCCGGACTGCACGCCTCGATCAAGTCGTACTGCTCGTCCGGCTTCCTGCTGTGTTCCCGTTTCTGCGAGATAATGACGTTCTCTTGGCTTCTGCCGGGCCGCAGCGTCCTGGCGTTCTTGCCGCGTACGCCGAACAGG
The DNA here is from genome assembly GCA_958295955.1 of uncultured Bryobacterales bacterium. GTDB lineage: Bacteria > Acidobacteriota > Terriglobia > Bryobacterales > UBA6623 > CATQHP01. Next base: position 2,833,855 of record OY282420.1, read on the forward strand.
ATCATTTCGGTCACGTTGCGAAAGTAGAAGCCGACGCCTCTCCGGTCCGGCCCGCCGTCCTTCCTCACCTTGTACCAGACGATGTTCGTCTTGTAGTTGAAACCCCAACAGGACATGACCCGCAGACCGTAGGCCAACAGGGCGTTGGGAACCCACAGGTACAGGTGCGCGGTATCGTTGGCGATCGAGCCGACCGGCAGTTCCTCGATCTCCTCAAACGACATTGTTCGATAGCGGGAAAGACGGCGGTGCTCGGGCGCCATCTTGCCCGTCCTGTTCTGAAACCGCCACGGCGGATCGGCCAACACGGTCGAAAACCTTCGCCCGCCGACTTCATGCAGCAGATCGTCCGATTTCCGGATGAATTCCGGCAACAAGTCCGTACTCATCTCCAACTCAACATGCCTAAAGGATGTAGCGGCTCAGGTCCTGATCTTTGATGATGTCCGCGAGCTGCTCGCGGACGTAGTCCACATCGACCTGGACCGACTTCTTCTTGAGGTTGGGCGCCTCGAACGAAACCTTGTCGAGGATTTTTTCCATGATGGTGTGCAGACGCCGCGCGCCGATGTTTTCGGTTTGCTCGTTGACCTGCATCGCCGTGCGGGCGATTTCTTCCACGGCGTCGTCGGTGAACTTGAGCTTGACGCCCTCGGTTTCGAGCAGCGCGACGTATTGCTTCGTCAGCGCGTTTTTCGGCTCGGTGAGGATGCGCACGAAATCTTCGGCGGTCAGCGATTTGAGCTCGACGCGGATGGGGAAGCGGCCCTGCAGCTCGGGGATCATGTCGCTCGGTTTCGACACGTGGAACGCGCCGGCGGCGATGAACAGGATATGGTCGGTGCGCACCATGCCGTAGCGGGTGTTGACGGTCGTTCCTTCGACGATGGGCAGGATGTCCCGTTGCACGCCTTCGCGGCTGACGTCCGGGCCGCGCCCGCCTTCGCGTCCGGCGATTTTGTCCATCTCGTCGAGGAACAGGATGCCCGCCTGCTCGACGCGGTCCACGGCCTGGCGGGTCACCTGATCCATGTCGAGGAGCTTCTGCTCTTCCTCCTGGACCAGGTAGTCCATCGCTTCGATGACGCGCATTTTGCGGCGGCGGTTCTGGCCGCCGAAAAGACCGGGCAGCATATCGCGGAGATTGATGTCCATCTCTTCCGCGCCCTGGTTGGTGACGATTTCGATCGGAGTGCTGCGGTCGCGCACCTCGATCTCGACCATGCGCTCGTCGAGCTTGCCGTCGCGAAGCTGTTTGCGCAGCTTCTCGCGGGTTTTTGCCGTGGCGTCCTCGGTTTCCCCCTCTTCGGGAGCTTGCGGCGGCATCAGGGTTTCGAGCAGGCGGTCTTCCGCGTTCTGCTCGGCGCGGTCGGCGACCAGGTCCAGCTTTTCTTCGCGGACCATTTCGATGGACATCTCGACCAGGTCGCGGATCATGGAATCGACATCGCGCCCCACATAGCCCACTTCGGTGAATTTCGTGGCTTCGATCTTGACGAAGGGCGAGTTCGACAGGCGGGCCAGGCGGCGCGCGACCTCCGTCTTGCCGACGCCGGTAGGGCCCATCATCAAGATGTTCTTGGGCATGACCTCTTCGGCCATTTCGGGGGCGAGCTTCTGGCGGCGGACGCGGTTGCGCAAGGCGATGGCGACGGCGCGCTTGGCCTCGGCCTGGCCGACGACGTGCTTGTCAAGCTCCTGGACGATTTCACGGGGCGTGAGTTCGTCGAGTGCGGGCGATTCCGAGTTGGACTGCCCGGGTAGATAGATGACCATCGGGGTTTAACCCAGTTCCTCGTAAACGATGTTCTCGTTGGTGTAGATGCAGATGTCGGCGGCGATTTTCATGGCGGCTTCGGCGACCTCGCGGGCGCCCAGGGCGGTGTGATCGAGCAGGGCGGTGGCGGCGGCCACGGCGAATGAGCCGCCCGAACCGACCGCGGCCACGCGTTCGTCGGGGTCGATGACGTCTCCCGTCCCGCTGAGCAGGAGAGTTGTTTTTGTGTCGGCGACAAGCAACAGGGCTTCGAGATGGCGCAGGCTTTTGTCGAGGCGCCAGTCCTTGGCAAGCTCGACGGCGGCGCGGCTGAGGTTGCCGTTGTGCCCCTGGAGCTTTTCTTCGAAGCGCGTGAAAAGCGAGAATGCGTCGGCCGTGGAGCCTGCGAATCCGGCCAGGATTTTGTTGTCGTAGAGGCGGCGGATCTTGCGCGCGGAACTCTTGAGTATCTCGGAGCCCATCGAGACCTGGCCGTCGCCGGCCATGATCACTTTGCCGTTGCGGCGCACGCACAGCACCGTGGTCGAGCGGATTTTGGGATGCAGGGCCATTGCAGTTCGGCGGGAAGTTTTCATTATAGGCGCCGCGTCACGCCGTTGCGCTCAGAACCCCTTGGAAAACGGTTGCCGCCTTGCCGCTCAGCACGACGCGGTCTCCGGCAAGGCGCACTCCGACGTGGCCGCCGCGCTTGGAAGCCTGATACCCGCGCAGATCGGTCTTGCCCAGGCGGCCGCCCCAGAACGGCCCCAGCGCACAGTGCGCCGAGCCGGTTACGGGGTCTTCGTCGATGCCGGCGGCGGGCGCGAAAAAGCGGGAGACGAAGTCGCAGGAGCCGCCGCCCGGCGCGGTGACGATGACGCCGCGGGCGTCGATCCCGGCCAACGCGGGAAAGTCCGGACGGACCGCCCCGAGCGCTTTCTCCGACGCCGCTTCGACCAGCAGATCCGCGCCGCCGCGGTGGACGGAAACGGGCTCGAAGCCGAGCGCGGCGGTCAGTCCCGCGGGCGGTTCGGCGGGAGCGGCCGGCGTTGCCGGGAAGTCCATCTCGATCGCTCCCTTGCGCCGCCTTGCCGTCAGCGCTCCGCTGTGCGTGTGGAAGCGGGCGGCCGCGTCCGGGGACAACCGGCCGGACGCCCACAGATAATGCGCGCTTGCCAAGGTCGCGTGGCCGCAGAGCTCGACTTCCACCGCCGGCGTGAACCAGCGCAGCTCGAATGCTTCGCCGCGCGGGACCAGGAACGCCGTTTCCGAAAGGTTCATCTCCGCGGCAACGGCTTGCAGCCAGGAATCCGCGCGCCATGCCGGCAGCAAGCAGACGGCCGCCGGGTTGCCGCTGAACGGGCGGTCGGCAAACGCATCGACTTGCCAAATTTCAAGACCCATAACCGTATTAGAGCAGTCTGATATTCTCGAAGGGATCGTGCGCCGCCGGGCTGGGCTGCGGCGCTCCTTGAGGGTATCCGTATTCGATGACGGACGGAAAGAAGGTTGCGGCGGAAGCCCCGGAGATACCCGACCGCCTGTTTTTTCGCATCGGCGACGTGAGCGGACTGGCCGGCGTAGAAACCCACGTCCTGCGCTTTTGGGAAAGCAAGTTTCCGACGCTTTCGCCCCAAAAAACATCGAACGGGCAGCGGCGGTACCGTCGCAAAGACGTCCAAACGGTGCTGGAGATCAAGCGCCTGCTCTACGACGAAGGCTACACCATCGCAGGCGCCCGCAAGGCGCTCAGGGAACGCATCGGGAAGAAGCAAAAAGCCCTGCCCGCGCCCCGGCAAGAGAACCTGCTCGCCGCGGGCAAGAAAATCGACGCAGACGCCCTGACGGAGATCAAGAAAGAGTTGCGGGCGATCCTCGACCTGCTGCCGGACGGCTCTGCGAACAAAAACGCAACTACGCCAGAACGGTGAATGCCGCCTCGTCGCGCGAGACGCGGCGGTAGAGCGTGTCGCGCTCGACGGGCTCGCGCCCGGCGCGCTCGATCAGACGCAGCAGTTGACCGCGCCGCAGCGATTGCGCGGTCTGCGCCCCGGCGTCGTGATAGATTTTCTCCTCGACCACGGTCCCGTCGATGTCGTCCGCGCCGAAACGCTGGGCAACCTGCGCGATTTTCGGCGTCATCATGATCCAGTACGCCTTGACGTGCGGGAAATTGTCGAGCATCAGGCGGGCGACTGCGATCGCCTTGATGTCCTGGAACCCCGACGTCATCGGCATGTGGCGCATGGGGGTGTTCTCGGGGTGGAACGCCAGCGGGATATAGGTCTGGAAGCCGCCCGTGTCGTCTTGCAGGGCGCGCAGGCGGATCAAGTGATCGATGCGGTCTTCTTCGGTTTCGATGTGGCCGTAGAGCATCGTCGCGTTGGATTTGAGCCCGATGCGGTGCGCGGTGCGGGCGGTTTCGATCCACTCGTCGCCGTCGATCTTGTGGTCGCAGATGATGCGCCGCACGCGCTCTGAAAATATCTCCGCGCCGCCGCCGGGCATGGAGTCCACGCCGGATTGCTTGAGGCGCTCCAGCGTTTCGCGGACGGAGATATTCTCGCGGCGGGAGAGGTAGCCGACTTCGACCATCGTCAACGCCTTCAAATGCACCGCCGGGAAGCGTTCCTTCAGGCCGCGGAACATGCGGCAGTACCATTCGAGGTCAAGCTCGGGGTGCAGACCGCCGACGATGTGAAATTCCGAGACCGCTTCGCTGTAGCCGAGCCCCGCGGTATGCCACACCTGCTCGTGCGACATCGTGTATGCGCTCGGGTTGCGCTTCTGCTTGCCGAACGCGCAAAGCTTGCAGGCGGCGACGCATACGTCGGTCGGGTTGATGTGCCGGTTGACGTTGAAATACGTCTCGTTGCCGTTCAGCTTTTCGCGGACATGATTCGCTAGGTAACCGACGCCGAGCAGGTCCGGCGAGCGGTAAAGCGCCACGCCGTCGTCGAACGCGAGGCGCTCGCCGGCCATGACCTTCTCGGCGACGGGGCGCAGGTTCTTGTCGGAGATGCGCGGAACCATGATGCTGCCCGAGAGTTCCAAGATAGCATGGCCGCCGACGCGGCCGGTGGAAAGTGGAGAGTGGAGCGCAAAAACCGCTGCGCGGGGCCGCGGGGTTGCTAACTCAGCCAGATGTCGCCCGCCCAGAAAGCGAAGAACAGGATGCTGATCCAGCCGTTCACGGCGAAGAACGCGGCGTCGATCCGCGAAAGATCGCCGGGGCGGACGAGCGAGTGCTCGTAAACCAGCAGCGCGGCCGTCACGCCGATGCCCGCCAGTCCCGCCGCGCCCAAATCCATGCGCGCCCAGAGCACGGCGAGCAGCGCGACCATCCCCGCATGAAGCGCCCGCGAAACCCGCAGCGCCCCGCCGGCGCCGAGCCGGGCCGGGATCGAGCGCAGCCCCTGGGAGCGGTCGAAAGCGATGTCCTGGCAGGAGTAGATGATGTCGAAGCCGGCGGTCCAGAGCATGACCGCTGCGGACAGCAGCAGGATGCCGGCGTCGAGTGAGCCGCGAACCGCAATCCACGCCGCGGCCGGGGCGATGCCCAGCGCGAATCCCAAGATGAAATGCGCCAGCGCGGTGAAGCGCTTGGCATAGGAGTATCCCAGCACGACCGCCAGAGCAAGCGGGCTCAATTGCAGGCACAGCGGGTTGAGCATGGCCGCGGCGGCGGCGAAGGCCAGGCACGAAACCGCTATGAAACCCCAAGTGAAACGAACCGAAACCGCCCCGGAAGGGATTGCGCGGCCCCGCGTGCGGGGGTTGCGCGCATCGACGTCGGCATCGGCGACCCGGTTGAAGGCCATCGCCGCGGAGCGGGCGGCGACCATGGCCGCGGTGATCCAGAGCAGCTTCCAGGCTATGGCCGAGGCGCTCAACCGTTGCCCGCGGACGGCCAGCAAAGCGCCGGTCATGGCGAACGGCAGCGCGAAGACGGAGTGCCCGAACTTGATCATTTCGAGCACGGCGGCAGTCTTTTCGAGCGCCGCGCGCAAGGCTGCGGAGAGGGACGCCACCGCCCTAGTCCTCCAGCAGCCGCCCCAGCGCCGCGCCCGGGTCGGCCTGGCGCATGAGGCTCTCGCCGACCAGGAACGCTTCGTAGCCGGCGTCCATCAGGCGCTTCACGTCGCCGCTGTTGCGGATGCCGCTCTCGCTGATGCGCACGACGTGGTCGGGAATGCGCTGCGCCAACTCCAACGACGTGTCGAGCGACACTTCCATCGTTTTGAGATTGCGGTTGTTGACGCCGATCGTGTCCGCGCCGGCGGCAAGCGCGCGCTCGAGCTCCGCGCCGTCGTGAACCTCGACCAGCGCGTCGAGATGCAACTCGCGCGCCGCCCGCAGCAGGTCTGCCAATTCGGCGTCGTCAAGCGCCGCGACGATCAGCAGAACGCAATCCGCGCCGGCGGCCGACGCCTGCAAAAGGTGGTAGCGGTCGAGGGTGAAGTCCTTGCGCAAGACCGGCAGCGCGCAGGCCGCGCGGGCTTCGACGAGATGGTCGAGCGAACCCTGAAAGAATTGCCGGTCGGTCAGCACCGACAGCGCCGCCGCACCCCCCCGCGCATAGCGCGCGGCGATCTCCGCGGGATGGAAGTCTTCCGTGATCGTCCCTGCGGAGGGCGACGCTTTCTTGATCTCCGCGATGACGGCCGGCCGCTTGGCCGCAAGCGCCTTGCGGAAACCGCGCCGCAGCGGCCGCTGCTTGCTTTCGAGGGTTTCCTGCTTGACCAGCGCCCGCTCGGCCACGAGCTCGGCCCGCTTGCGCACGACGATCTGATCCAGAACGGAAAGCTGCGTAACCCGTGCGGCCGCCATCACATGTACATTCCGCCGTTGACGTTGAGCACGTGTCCGCTGATGTAGCCGGCGTCCTCGCTCGCCAGGAAGCAGACCGCGGCGGCGATTTCGCGCGGGTCGCCCATCCGTCCGAGCGGTATCCGGGCCAGGATTTTATCGCGGGAAGCTTCGTCCAACCCGTTTGTCATGGGAGTGGCGATGAAGCCGGGGGCGACGGCGTTGACGGTGACGTTGCGCCCGGCGAACTCCTGCGCCAGCGACTTGGTCAGGCCGATCAGCCCGGCTTTGGAGGCGACGTAGTTGGCTTGCCCGACGTTGCCGGTTTGTCCGACGACCGACGTGACGTTGACGATACGGCCCCAGCGTCTTTTCGCCATCGGGCGGATGACCGCCTTGATGCAGCGGAAGCTGCCGGTCAAGTTGGTTGCGAGCACGGCGTCCCAGGCGGCGTCGGCCATGCGCATGGCCAGACCGTCGCGGGTGATCCCCGCGTTGTTAACGAGAATATCGACGTCGCCGGCGTATTGCTTGAAAACCCGGTCGATCGACTCGGCGCAGGCGACATCAAGGGCGACCGCCTCGGCTTGCCCCCCGGCCGCCCGGATTTCAGCGACAAGAGACGCCAGCTTGTCCTGCTGGCGGGCGCCCGCCAGCACTTTGGCGCCGGCCGCGGCCAGAGCCTTGGCGCACTCGCGGCCGATCCCCTGGCTCGCTCCCGTGACGAAGGCCGTGCGCTGCGTCATGGCGTCAATTTTCTCAGACTGTCGAAATCGCGGACGCTCTCGCCCTTGAGTCCCCGGTCGATGCTGCGCAGCAGGCCGGTCAAGACGCGCCCCGGACCGATTTCAACGAAGCGCTCCACGCCCTGCGCTGCCAGATATCTTACCGATTCTTCCCACAGAACGGGGCTCGTTACTTGCCGCTTCAAGCCTTCGCGCGCCTCTTCGCCGGACGACGCTTCCCGCGCCCGCCAATTGTCGATCAGCGGAATCGCAAGATCGCGGAAGGGAACGGCGTCGAGATCGGCCGCCAGCTTTTGCTGCGCGGGGGCCATCAGCGCGCAATGGAAAGGCGCGCTGACTTGCAGCACGACGGCGCGTTTCGCGCCCTCCCGCTTGGCCAGATCGACCGCCCTTTCGACCGCGTCCGCGTGGCCCGCGATGACCGTTTGGCCCGGCGAGTTGCGGTTGGCCGCGGAGACGACCCGGCCTTGCGCCGCGGCGGCGCAAAGCGCATCGACCCGCTCGGCGCTCAGCCCCAGCAGCGCGGCCATGGCGCCCGTTCCGGCGGGCACGGCCTCTTGCATGTAGCGCCCCCGCTTGCGCACCAGCCGGACGGCGTCGGCGAACGGCAAGGCGCCGGCGGCGACGAGCGCGGAGTATTCCCCCAGGCTGTGCCCGGCCACGTAGTCGGCTTCGAGACCCGCCGCCCGAACCGCCGCCAGCAGCGCAACCGAGGTCGTCAGAATCGCCGGCTGCGTGTTCTCGGTCAACTTGAGCGCTTCCGCCGGACCCTCGAAGCAAAGTTGCGCAATGGGGAAGCCGAGAGCGCGGTCCGCGGCGTCGAAAACCGCTCGCGCGGCGGGAACCGCGTCGGCCGTATCGAGACCCATGCCCGGAACCTGCGAACCCTGCCCGGGGAACACGAACGCTGTTTTCGGCATGAACTTCTAACCGTACCCATGCGCCGCCGCCGGAAGCAAGCAGCGCAAGGCTCGCGGTGGCAGGTTGAAAGCGCCATTGGAAAATGCTTCCGCATGACATGCGTGGTAACATGAGCGCCGCATCGACCGCGGGAGTCTCTCATGGAAATACGGGACGAGAAACGCATACCCACTTCAGAGGAACTTTACGAGCGGTTGGTGACGCTGGTCGCTCCCGTCGCCAACGGCGACTTCCCTCGGTTCACGATGGAACAGATTCGCGAGGGATGTCCCGATATCCCGCCGGCAACAGGTCCGTTCCTTGTTACCTTCGGCGGCGCCTCAAGCCGCTGCGATGCCGAGTCGCGTGTAAAGGAATGGCTTGGTCAACCCGCGCCGGCGCTGGGAGGCAAGCGCCCGGGCGCTCTGCTGCAAGGCAGCGACAGGGAACGCGAGCGTCTCGCAAGCTTCATCGCCGCAATCGAACAGGGCACTTTCTCTTGAATCCTGCAAAAGCCGCCTCATTACAGCTTTTCTGCCTTCTCTCGTCCACTTGGTATCGGGCTGTGCCGGCTGCATTCAGGAAAACCCCACTGAATTATCAACATTCCTTGGCGTCGGCAAGCCGCTTCAGTTCCGGCGCGGGTTCCTACCCTACGTTGTATTTTGCCCCCGACCCTCTTACCGCTCTGCTTGAAGTGCAGGCGCTGGTCCGCGTCATGCAGGCGCCCAACCTGCGCCAAGTACTGCAACCGAGCAGCTATGTTGTCTTTCCCGTCCGTGTAACCCTTGGCGCAATCGTTGACTTCGGCGACCCTTCCCAACGCCGCAACGCGGGCGCCAACTTACAGGAGCTCACCGGCGATTGGCTGAGCTATCCCAATCTTGGCAGCGGCGGCGGTATCCCCGCTACGCGTTCGCATCGGCAGACAGCGCCCACTCAGGAGCTTCGCGATATGCTGCAAAAATCATCCCCTGTCATCGAGGGATTTCTTTCTCCTTCCGCCAAGCGCCCTGAGATTACCAATCTCGTGCTGTTCCCGGACCGAGTCAACATCGACATCCGTAATCTGCGGATCGCAAGCGAACAATCCCCCGGAGGGGAATAGGCGCCGCTCACGGTGCAGGTCGAAATCGAGAAGCTCGTGTACGGCGGCGAGGGGCTGGCCCGCCGCGAGGGGCGCGTCGTGCTCGCGCCGTTCGTGCTGCCGGGCGAGGTCGTCGAGTTGGAGCCGCCCGCCGCGGCCGGCAAGGTTCTCCGCGCGCGGCCCGCGGCCTGGCTCAAGCGTTCGCCCGAGCGGCAAGAGGCTTTATGCCCGGTCTTTACGCGCTGCGGCGGGTGCAGTTACCAGCACATCGACTACGCCGGCGAGCTCCGCTACAAGCGGCAAATCCTGCGCGAGACTCTGGCGCGGACGGGCGGCGTCAAGTGGGCGGACGCGATCGAGACCGCGTCGGCCGCGCCGTGGGGCTACCGCAACCGCACGCGGCTTCGGACGCAGCGGAGCGGCGGCGCATCCCAAGTCGGCTTTTATGCCGCCGGTTCGCATGCGCTGGTCGCCGCCGATGAGTGCCCGATCAATTCGCCGAAGCTGAACGAGGCGCACCGCGCGCTGGCCGAGACGGTCCGCGAGGCGCCGTTCCCCGGATTTCCGCGCGAGATCGAATTGTTTACCGACGAGGAGCGGGTGCTGGTCCATGCGCCCCGGGCCGCCCGGCCTCTCGCCGCGAAGTTTTTCGCCCTGTGCGCCGAGCGTATCGACGGAGTTGCGCGGGACGGGTTCCTCGATTACCGATCGGGCGGCGACATGTTCCGCGTCGGGCGCGGGTCGTTCTTCCAGGTCAACCGTTTCCTCACGGACGAGCTCGCGCGCCGCGCAGTGGGAGACGCTTCCGGCGGCGTGGCGCTCGATCTCTATTGCGGCGCGGGGCTGACGACCTTGCCGCTGGCCCGCCGCTTCAAGCGCACGGTCGGCGTCGATGCCCATCAACCGGCAACGCGCAGCCTACGCTGCAACCTTGACCGCGCCGGCCTCGACGCGCGCGTGGTCAACCTCGACGCCGGCAGGTTCCTCGCGGGTTTCGACGAAACTCCCGATCTGGTCGTCGCCGACCCGCCCCGCGCGGGACTGGGCGCGGCCGTAACCCGGCAACTGACCCGCCTGCGCCCCAAGCGGATGCATCTGGTTTCCTGCGACCCGGCGACCCTGGGGCGCGATCTGCGGGCGCTGCTCGGCGGCGGCTACGCCCTCGAATCCCTGACGCTGATCGACCTCTTCCCGCAAACGGCCAAATTGGAAACCATCGCGGCCCTGCGGCGGGCTTGACAAAACGTTATCGCGCAGGGTGCATTAATAGATGGAGGTGCTGAGATGACCCCTGACATTTTTAATGACGTCATTGGTAATGGGGTTGACCTGATCGGCCAAGCCATTGAGAACAAAAAGGGCAAAGGTGTTCGCAGGCTTAAGGCTATGGTAACTGCTTACCGGGAAATGGCTGCGGACGCTGTGGAAGATGGCTTCGTAGACGATTTGGAGAAGGAGTTCTTGTTGAGGCTTCAGAATGAAATCGTGAGACAATTCGCCAAGCTCGCTTCCTAGGGAAGGTCTGAATAAGGAGGGCAACAGGCGCGTCTTGCGCGGATGCAACAGCAGTTGGCGGCCCTTCCACGCCGCCGGCTCGCATGCGCTGGTCGCCGCCGATGAGTGCCCGATCAATTCGCCGAAGCTGAACGAGGCGCACCGCGCGCCGGCCGAGACGGTCCGCGAGGCGCCGTTCCCCGGATTTCCGCGCGAGATCGAATTGTTTACCGACGAGGAGCGGGTGCTGGTCCATGCGCCCCGGGCCGCCCGGCCTCTCGCCGCGAAGTTTTTCGCCCTGTGCGCCGAGCGTATCGACGGGGTTGCCCGGCAACTGACCCGCCTGCGCCCCAAGCGGATGCATCTGGTTTCCTGCGACCCGGCGACCCTGGGGCGCGATCTGCGGGCGCTGCTCGGCGGCGGCTACGCCCTTGAATCCCTGACGCTGATCGACCTCTTCCCGCAAACGGCCAAATTGGAAACCATCGCGGCCCTGCGGCGGGCTTAGGCGAGGGGAAACGCCGATCCGCCGTCAGCCGCTCCGTCGCAGGAAGCAGCGAACCACGCCATATCGAAGCGTAGATTTTTTGCACGAAAATTTGCATTGAATTTCAAGAAACACAAAACAAGAACTTTATTTTCAGTATTTTAAGATTTATCGAAGGCGATTATTTTTTGCATGAAAATTTGTCGCCAATAGCTTATGCTGAGTCTATGCCGGAAGCCATCCAGTACGCGCTGCCGACGGCCTGGATCCGGTATGACCGGGACGCCGTTATGGATCGGCTCTTTAATGCCAAGGCAGAGATCCTGGCCTTGCAGGCCATCCCGTTCCAGCGGCGCTGGGTCGCCGAGCTCCAGAATGTTCATCTCAAGATGGAAGCCGCGGGCACGTCGCGGATCGAAGGGGCGGATTTCACCCCGAACGAACTGGACGAAGCAATGCGAGCCGAGACGCCGGAGCAGCTTCGGACGCGGTCGCAACGGCAGGCGAACGCGGCTGTGCGAACCTACCGGAAGATTGCGCGCCTGCCCGATGACCGGCCCGTCACGGTCGATCTGATTCGGAGGATCCACCGCTCGATCGTCCGCGGCTGCGACGACGACCACTGCGAGCCCGGAGTGCCCAGGAAAGCGGACCACAACGTCACATTTGGAAGGCCGAGGCATCGCGGAGTCGCGGGAGGCAAGCCGTGCGCGGAAGCACTGGAACGCCTGACCCGCGAGGCGGCGGCCTCATTCCGGGAGCACGACCCGCTCATCCGGGCGTTGGCCCTGCACTACCACTTCGCGGCGATGCATCCGTTCGCGGACGGCAACGGGCGCACGGCCCGAGCGCTGGAAGCGTTGATGCTGCGGCGCGCCGGCCTCAAGGACGCGCTGTTCGTTCCCATGTCGAACTACTATTACGGCAATAAAAATGCCTATTTGGCGGCGTTGGCCCAGACGCGGGAACGCGGCCACGACTTGACCCCGTTTCTGAACTTCGCCCTGAAAGGGATCGCCGAGGAAGCCTCGCGGGTAACCGGATGGCTCAAGAAAGCGGTAAAGAAGGAATTGTTCCGAAATCTTATGCACGAGTTGTTCGCGCGTCTGGAAAGCACGCGCAAGCGCGTGATCGTCAAGCGCCAGATCATGCTCCTCAACCACCTCCTGGACAAAGACGGCGAAGTCGAATGGCGGCAACTCGTCAGGGATGTGCGGGGGCGTTACGTATCCCGCAAGAATCCCCTTGCAGCGATTGTGCGCGATATTGATCGGCTCTATGCACTCGGCGCCGTCACCGTGAGGCGGGAGAAACCAAGCCGCGACATCTACATCGGGGTTAATCTCGATTGGCCGAGCACGATTACCGACACCGAGTTTTTCGAGAGGCTGAAGCGGCTGCCCAAATCCAAGACGTACGGGTTTTTGGTTCCTTCAAGCCGTCCGTCCGCTGCGGCGGCGGCAAAAACCGAGCCGCGGTAGCCGGCAAACTGTACACCGGCAGGTTGGTCCGGCTATAATGATTGCAGTCTTCACCCGCCTCAGTGAGGTGGGTTGACAGGGATATCCGCACGTTCCCTTTTCCGCGAGGTCAATCGATGGCCACAGTCGATGTTTTTGCTCCGGGCGAAGCTCTAGCCCCCACAAGCCGCGAGGTCGTCAACGACTTCAGCATCCAGGTTGCGACCGTCAACGGCTCCGGCAGCCAGTCGGCGAATCTCATTTTGCTGCGGGCGTTGTTCCAGATGGGCATTCCCGTTTCGGGCAAGAACCTGTTCCCGTCGAATATCGCCGGCCTGCCGACGTGGTACACGATCCGCGCCGGCAAGCACGGCTTTGTCGGCAGGAAGAAAGAAATCGACTTCCTCGTCGCGATGAACCCCGAAACGGCCCGCGAGGACGTCATCAATCTCGATCCGGGGGCGGCGGTGCTCTACGACGAGCCGCTGAATCTGAAGGCGCTGCGCTCGGACGTTCATTTCTACGCGGCGCCGTTCGACAAGCTCGTCGCCCCGCTGGCCCCGCCGAAGTTCCGCAAGCTCGTGCGCAACATCATCTACGACGGCGTGCTGGCCTACCTGCTCGGCATCGAGCTGGAAGAGGTGCGGAAAGCCCTGTTCAAGCAGTTCGCATCCAAGCTCAAGGCGGCGGAGATGAACTGGGCGGCGGCGCAGGCGGGTTTCTCCTGGGCGCAGGAAAACCTGGAAAAAGCCGATCCGTTCCGCTTGGAGCGGATGAACGAAAACCAGGGCAAGATCATTATCGAAGGCAACGCCGCGGCGGCTCTGGGCGCGGTGTTCGGCGGCGTGGGCGTCATCAGTTGGTATCCGATCACGCCGTCGTCGTCGCTGGCGGAAGCGGCGCAGGACTATCTGAAGCGGTTCCGCATCGACAAGCAAAGCGGCAAGGCCACGTTCGCCGTCATCCAGGCGGAAGACGAGCTCGCTTCGATCGGCATGGCCATCGGCGCCGGCTGGGCGGGCGCGCGGGCGATGACGACGACCGCGGGTCCCGGCATCTCGCTGATGTCGGAGTTCGTCGGACTGGCCCATTTCGCCGAAATTCCCGTGGTGCTGATCGACGTGCAGAGAATGGGCCCCTCGACGGGACTGCCGACCCGCACCTCGCAAGGCGATCTGCTCTCTTCGGCGACTTTGTCGCACGGCGACACGATGCATCCGCTGCTCATTCCGGCCAACCCGCAAGAGTGCTTCGAATTTGCCGCCCGATCGTTCGACATCGCCGAGCGCTTGCAGGCGCCGATCTTCGTCATGCTCGATCTCGATCTGGGTATGAACTACTGGATGTCGGAGAAATTCGAATATCCCGCTTGGGAGATGGACCGCGGCAAGGTGCTCTCGGCGGAAGACATCGAAGCCCTGCAAGGCGATTGGGGCCGTTACCGCGACGTGGACGGCGACGGGATTCCCTACCGCACGCTGCCGGGCGTCGGGCACCCGCAGGCCGCTTATTTCACGCGCGGCACGGGCCACAATGCGGAGGCCGGCTACAGCGAGCGCGAAGACGACTGGACCGAGAATCTCGACCGCCTCAAAAAGAAAATGATCGCGGCGCGGAAATTGCTCCCCAAGCCGGTCGTCCGCGACAACGAGAAGGCGAAGGTCGGCTTCATCGCCGCGGGCACGAGCGACGACGCGGTGTCGGAAAGCCGGGATCAACTCGCGCGGGGGTGGAGCCTCGAGACCGCGTATTGCCGCGTGCGCGGATTCCCGTTCAGCGATCTCACGGGCGAGTTCATCGCCCGCTACGAGCGCATTTACGTGGTCGATCAGAACCGCGACGGCCAATTGCACATGCTCTTGCGCCGGCAGTTCCCCGAATTCCACGACCGCCTGAGCAGCATCTGCTATTACGGCGGAATGCCGCTCGACGCCCGCACCGTTACCGACGCCATAGTGGAAAGGGAGGGTCTATGACCGCCGCAGCCGCGCCGCGCAAGGCGCCCAAGATCAACCGCATCGGATTGGACCTCGAGCCCTACCGCGGCCTGAAAACGACTTTATGCGCGGGCTGCGGCCACAACTCGATTTCCGAGCGCATTGTCGAATGCTTCTTCGAGATGGGCATCGACCCGACCCAGGTCATCAAGTTGTCGGGCATCGGCTGCTCGTCGAAGTCGCCGGCCTATTTCCTGGGCATGTCGCACGGCTTCAATTCCGTACACGGGCGCATGCCCTCGGTCGGCACCGGCGCAGTGCTGGCGAACAAAGACCTGCTGGCGCTGGGCGTCACCGGGGACGGCGATACCGCGTCGATCGGCATCGGCCAGTACGTCCATCTGATGCGGCGCAATCTGCCGATCGTTTACATCATCGAAGACAACGGCTGCTACGGGCTGACCAAGGGGCAGTTTTCGGCGACGGCCGACTTGGGCTCGACGCTCAAGACCGGCATCGCCAACGACCTGCCGCCGATCGATACCTGCTCGCTGGCGATTCAACTCGGCGCGACGTACGTCGCCAGGTCTTTCTCGGGCGACAAGAAGCAGCTTCAGGCCGTTTTCAAGGGAGCGATGGGGCACCGCGGCACTTCCGTCATCGACGTGATCTCGCCCTGCGTCACCTTCAACGACCACCACGGCTCGACGCGAAGCTACCAGTACGTGCGGGACAACCGCACCGACCTGCAGACGATCGGATTCGTACCCCACTTCGACGAAATTCACGTCGAGAACGGATTCGCTCCCGGCAGCGTCCGCGAGATCGAAATGCACGACGGCTCGAAGCTCCGTCTCGAAAAGCTCGAAGAAGATTACGATCCCGGCGACCGCCTGCGGGCGATCGAGCGGGTCGAGACCGCCGCGGAAAAAGGGCAGGTTCTCACCGGCGTGTTCTACGTCAACACCGAGAAGCCGAACTTCATCGACCTGCTCAACCTGGACGACACCCCGATCGCCCGCTTGCCGCAGTCGCGGCTGCGGCCGGAATCCGCCGCTCTCGACGAGGTCATGGAAGAGTTGGCGTAGGTTTTTACTGCCGGGGGGCGATTCTCGGCGGGTCGCCGGTAATTTCGAACCGGGCCGTCCGCTCCGCGCATCGGGGGATGCGGTCTGCGGAGTAATAGCGCAGTCCGTATTCCGTGTGCCGCCTGACGTCTCCGATGCATAGTTGGGGCATGCGCGCGCGGTGCTCGAAGTAGAATTCGCGGGCGCCGGCGAGCCGGCTGATCGCCGGATAGGTTTCGAACTTCAACAGCGCCAGCAGCAGCGCCGCCGCCGCGGCAACCGCGGCCAGCGCGCGCAGGCCGCCGAAGCGCGCGACGGCGAACGCCGCCAAGGCGACTGCCGCGGCGCTCGCGGCGCCGGCGGCGAGCAACTCGCCGAAGGCAAGGGACGCCCAGGCTTTGCCCAATCCGTCCGCCAGCGCCCGGGGCAGCAGCAGCGCCGCCAGGGGGATCGCCAGCAGTGAAGCCGCCGCGACGAGGGCCGCTGCGCGAGAGGGCCGGCGCACCCAGCCGACCGCCAGCAGCACCGCCAGCGGCGGCAGGGCCGGCAAAACGTACCCCGGCAGCTTGTTCACCGCAACCGAGAAAAGCAGCAGCAATCCGCCGGCCCACGCGGCCAGAAAGCGCAAGCGGCGGTCGGCGGCGATCTCGGCCGGTCGCAGCGTCGCCAGCAGCGGCGTCCAGGGCAGCAGAAACAGAGCCGTCACCGGCAGATAGAACCAGAAGGGTTGAACGTGCTCGAGCGAAGAGGTAAAAAATCGCTCGACGTGGTGCTCCCAGATAAACTCCGACCAGAACGCCTCGCCGTTCCGCGCCAGGCAGGCGCCGTACCAGGGCAAGGCGACGAGCGCGAATGGAATCAGCGTCCGCGGAGCGGCGAGGTCGAGCGCCCGGCGCGGGGTTTCCCAGAGCAGCGGCAGCAGCGCAAGAAAGGCGATCGCCGGCGCCGCCAGCCCCTTCGACAGCACGGCGAGACCGAGCAGCGCTCCGAAGGCGGGCAGCGCCGTCCGCTTTGCCGCGGGGTTGTCGATCCAGGGCAGCAGGCAGAGCAGCGCGGCGCCGGTGAAAACGGCCAGCGGCATGTCGAACCCGCCGATATCGCTGAATGCCGTCCAGCCCGCCGACGTGGCCAGGATCGCCGCCGCGGCCCGCGCCTCCGCCGCCCCGAACCACCGGCGGACAATCCAATAAAAGAAGCCGAGAAAACCCAGGCCCAGCAGCGCCGCGGGAAGGCGCGTGAAGTCTTCGAATCCGGCCGCGTGGGCCGCGGCCCCCAGCCAGTAAAGCAGGACCGGTTTCTCGAACCACGGCTCGCCCCACAACACGGGCGTGACCCAATCTCCGCTTGCGGCCATCTCGCGGGCGATGGAGGCGTAGCGGGGCTCGTCGGGCCCGACCAGCCCGCGCAAACCGAGCGGGGCCAGATAGAGCGCCGCCGCGCCGAGGGCGGCGCAAGCGCAGACGATCGCTTGCGAACGCTTCACTGCGTGAGGGGGGTGATGACGATGCGGCGGAACTCGACGGCGCCGTGGTCGCCCTGCAAGGTGATCGGACCGGGGCGGCCCTCGCGCCAGTCGTTGGCCATGGCGGTGAAGCCCTCCACGGTCCGGCGGTCGATCGTTTTCTTACCGTTGAGGATGACGGTCAATTCGCGCCCCACGAGACGGATATCGAACGTTTGCCACTCGTCCGCCTTGCGGCCGGCGTTGACCTCCGGCGCGATGCGGCCGTAGAGCGCGCCGTTGCCGTGGTCGCTCGCCGGCTGCCCGTAATCGTCGAGGATTTGGATCTCGTAGCGCCCGCGCAGGCCGATCCCGCCGTTCATCTTGGGACGGACGCGGTATTCCATCTGCAGCCGGAAATTCCAGAAGCGATCTTTCGTCATCAGCATGTCGGCGCCTTTGCGGTTCTTCATCACGCCGTCTTCGACGTACCAATCTTTTTCGCGGCCGGGGCGCAGCGTGCGCCAATGCTGCAGGCCGCTGCCGTCGAAGAGCGTCAGCGGCTCGCCTTCCCGCCACGAGCCGTCGTCCTTGTCGGCGATGACCGGCGCGCGGCGGCCGAACCAGAGCAGCGCGCCGTTTCCGCGTTGCGCAACGCCCAACAGGTTGTCTCCGTGCAGCGCGGCGGAAACCGGAGTTTTTATCGTTTCTCCGGTGCGGTTCGAACGGCGCTCCAGGTGGAAGCGCAGGTGGCCGCGTTCGATGCGCGCGTTATGGATGGCGTCGAGTTGCCCGCCGGGGCCGCCGCCGACCATCCAACCCGTAATCTTTGCCGTTCCCGCGCCGTTGACTTCGAGCCACAGGACGCGGCCGTTGTTGTCCCCGGCGGGTTCGATCGTCCAGCGCCCGTTGAACGCTTCATTGCCGGCAAAGAGCGCGCCGGCGGCGGCAAGCAGCAAGGGAAATATGCGTCTCATGAAAACCCCGCACCATGATAGCGCCGATGCGCCGCCGGCGGCGATCCGCAATCGGTCCGCACGCTCACGGCTTGGTTTTCATCCGTAATTTCCCGATTTCAGGTCTTGACAGAACGCGCCGCTTATAACCATAGTGATATGCGAAGGGAAGTGTCTATGAAATTCGGAGCCGTTTTTCCAGCAGGAGCGCTGTTGCTGTCGGCGGCATGGGCCTTGTCCGCCAATCCGCGCGAGGCGCCGCGGTTCAGCGAACGGCAGCGTTCCTACTGGGCCTTCCAGCCGGTGGCCGCGCCGGCGATGCCGGCGGACGCCGCAGGCAATCCGATTGACGCTTTCATCCGCGCCCGGCTGGCCGCAAAGCAACTGGAGCTTTCGCCGCGCGCAGACAAAGTCACCCTGATCCGCCGCGCGTCGTTCGACTTGACCGGGCTGCCGCCCACGCCCGAGGAAGTCGATGCGTTCGTGCGGGACGATGCCCCCGACGCCTTCGCCAAGCTCGTGGACCGCTTGCTCGCTTCGCCGCGCTACGGCGAAAGGTGGGCGCGGCACTGGCTCGACCTGGCGCGCTATGCCGAGAGCGAGGGCTTCAAATCCGACGAGACGCGCCCGAACGCCTGGCGCTACCGCGACTACGTGATCGACGCTTTCAACTCCGACAAGCCCTATGACCGCTTCGTGCAGGAACAGATCGCCGGCGACGAGCTCTGGCCCGAAAGCGCCGAGGCGCGCGTCGCCACCGGCTTCAACCGCCACTACGCGGACGAGACCAACGCCGCCATCCTCATGCAGCGGCGCTCCGAAATCCTGCTCGATATCACTGATACGGTCGGGGCGACCTTCATGGGCCTGACCTACGGTTGCGCCAAGTGCCACGACCACAAGTTCGACCCCATCCTCCAGGCCGACTATTACCGCCTGCAGGCGTTCTTCGCCAACGTGACCGAGGACGACGAGGTCGTGCTGCTGAGCGCGGAAGAGCACGGCGAGTATCGGCGCAAGCTCGCCGCCTGGCAAGAGGCGACCGCGGAAATCCGCGCCGAGATGCAGGAGTTGTTGGCGGAAAAACGCGAGGAGACCCAGCGCGATCAAATCCATCGCCGGGCCGCCGAGACGCAGGCCGCCTACGCCAAGCCCCCCGAGCAGCGGACGATGTACGAACGGCTGATGCTGCAGAAACATCAGTGGGCGCTGCGCTACTTCACCGACGAAAAGCTGGCCGCGTCGCTGAAAGACGAGAAGAAGGCGCGGTACAAGCAATTGGAGCAGGAGTTGGCCAAGTTCGCGCCGCAGCACCCCGGCGATCTCCCGCTCGGCAGCGGCTTGGCCGAGTTGGGTCCCGAGGCGCCGCCCACGCACGTACTCTCGCTGGCGAACTTCTTGGCGCCGCAGCAGGAAGTTCAACCGGGTTTCCCGTCCATTCTCGATGCGGCGCCCGCCCGTTATTCCCCGCCCGCGAACGGCAAGACATCGGGGCGCCGCACCGCCCTGGCGCTGTGGCTTACCGACCCGGACAACCCGCTGACGGGCCGCGTCATGGTCAACCGTTTGTGGCACTACCACTTCGGCCAAGGGATTGTGCGCACGCCCAGCGATTTCGGACTGATGGGCGAGCGGCCGACGCATCCCGAATTGCTCGATTACCTGACCAAGGAGTTCGTCGGCAACGGCTGGAGCCTGAAGCGCATGCACCGGCTGATCATGAACTCCGAGGCGTATCGGCAGGCGTCCGCTCACGTGGCGGCCGCGGCGCAGGCGGACCCGTTCAACAAGCTGTTGTGGCGCTTTCCGCCGCAGCGGCTCGAGGGCGAGGCGGTCCGCGACTCGATGCTGGCGGTAGCGGGCAAGCTCAATACCCAAATGGGCGGGCCGAGCGTCTTTCCGACCCTGCCCGCAGGCGCCGCCGAGCCCCGCGGCGGTTGGCATACCTCGCCATCGGAGGCGGAGCAGAACCGGCGCAGCATCTACATCTTCGTGCGGCGCAACGCGCGTTACCCGATGCTCGAGTCGTTCGATATGCCGGATACGCACGAAGCGTGCGCGCGGCGCAATACGACGACTTCGGCGCCGCAAGCCCTGGCGCTGCTCAACAGCCGGCATACGGTCGCCTGGGCCAAGGGATTCGCCGGGCGCGTCGTCGCGCGGGCCGGCGCCGACAGGGCAAGGCAGGTGGAGGAAGCGTACCGCCTCGCCTATTCCCGCCCGCCGGACGCCTGGGAGCGCGACACGGCGCTGACCTTTTTCGACAAACAGAGCCGGATCATCGCCGAGCGCGCGGCGGCCGGCGAGACGATCGCCGCCCCCGAACGGCTGCCCGCCGGCATGAGCCGCGAGCACGGCGCCGCCCTCACTGACTTCTGCCACGCGCTGCTCAACTCGAACGAGTTTGTCTATCGCAACTGAAGGAGACGCCCATGGCCCCGCAGCATCGTTCTCGGCTTTCCCTGCGCTCGCGCCGGGAGTTCCTCACGCATGCCGGCAGCGGTCTCGGCGCCTTGGCGCTGACGTCGCTGTTGGGCGAAAGCGGCTTGGCCGCGGCGGGCGGCGGCCCGTTCGACGCCAAAGAACCGCACCACAAGCCCACGGCCAAAGCGGTCATCTGGTGCTTCATGGAGGGCGGCCCCAGCCACATCGACACGTTCGATCCCAAGCCCGTGCTGGAGCAATACGCCGGGCAGCCCATGCCCGAGTCGTACGGCCGTCCGGCAACCGCGATGCCCGGCACGGCGAACAATGCCCTGATGCCGTCGCAGCGCGAGTGGGCGCAATACGGCCAAAGCGGCTTGTGGGTATCGAACTGGTATCCGCACGTGGCCGAGCACGCGGACGACCTGGCGGTCATCCGCTCCTGCCAGGCCGACGGCTTGAATCACGTCGGCTCGGTGTGCCAGATGAACACCGGCTCGATCCTCGCCGGCCGCCCCTCGATGGGCGCCTGGGTGACCTACGGCCTCGGCGCCGCGAACCGCAACCTGCCGACCTTCGTCATCCTCAACGACGAGGTGCGCATCAACGGCGGCGCCAAAAACTGGAGCGCGGGATTTTTGCCGGCGACGTATCAGGGAACGCTCTTTCAACAGGAAGGCGCGCCGATTCTCAACCTCGATCCGCCGGAGACGGTCGGCGGCCGCCAGCAGCGCGGCAAGCTCGACCTGCTCGGCGCGCTGAACCGCCGCCACGCGGAAAAACACCCGCACGAGAGTGAGTTGGACGCCCGGCTCGAATCTTACGAGCTTGCCTACCGCATGCAGGCGCACGCGCCCGAGGCGATCGACCTGACGAAGGAATCGGCAGCAACCAAAAAGCTCTACGGAATCGGGGAAGAGCCTACCGACCGCTACGGCGCGAATCTGTTGCTGGCGCGGCGCTTGGTCGAGCGCGGCGTAAGGTTCGTCGAAGCCTATTGCGGCGGCTGGGACGCGCACCGCAAAATCGAAGAAAATCACACCAAGTGGTGCGGCGTGTCCGACAAGCCGATCGCCGGGCTGCTGGCCGATCTCAAGTCGCGCGGCCTGCTCGAGGAAACGCTTGTCATCTGGGGCGGCGAGTTCGGCCGCACGCCGTTCAACGAGAAGGGCGACGGCCGCGATCACAATCCCTGGGGGTTCACGATCTGGATGGCCGGCGGCGGCGTCAAAGGCGGTCAAACCATTGGGACGACCGACGAGATCGGCTTGCGCGCGGTCGAAAAACCCTACCACGTGCATGACATTCACGCCACGATCCTGCACTTGCTGGGGCTCAACCACCTCGACCTGACCTACCTGCACAACGGGCGTTCCGAGAGGCCGACCGTGAACGGCGGCAAGCTGATCGCGGAAGCGCAGGCGTAGCGCGCCGCCGGATCGTTTCCCGGCAGCGATACCCGATATGCAGATGAGCGCGCCCGGTTCCGGGAACCTCTACGAAAAATCCATCGGCGCGGCCGTCCGGCGCATCGAGCCGGCCAAGCCGCGCCTCTCGGCCGGCATCGTTCCCTATCGCTTCAACGCCGCCGGCGAGCTTGAAATCTACTGGGTGCGGCGGTCGAAGAAGCTGCGCTTCATGGGCGGCTGGCATGCCTTCCCCGGCGGGCGCTTGGCGGATTCCGACGCGGCCGTCCCGCAGGCCGGGGAGCTTCCCGATGCGCAGATTTATCGCCGCTCCGGTCCGGCGGCGGCCCATCCGTCATGCGCGCTCCGCGAGCTTTTCGAAGAAACGGGCTTGCTCGCCGTACGCGGCCGCCTGCCGCCGGCCGCCGGCCTTGACGCCGCCCGAGAAAAACTGCTCGCGGACGGCCTGGATTTCGCCGCGTGGCTCAAGGAGCATTCCCTGCATCTGGATCGCTCGCGCTTGCGCTACGCCGGGCGCTGGGTAACGCCGCCGTTGTCGCGGATGCGCTTCGATGCGACGTTTTTCCTGCTGGAGTGGCCGCTCGAAGAAACACTGCAGCCGACCGTCATTCCCGGCGAGCTGGTCTTCGGCGAATGGGCGCGGCCCGCGGTCGCCGTAAGCCGCTGGGCGGCGGGCGAAGCGCTGCTCGCGCAGCCGACGCTCCAGACCTTGCGCATCCTCGCCGCGCACGGCGTGGAAAACGGACTGCCGCGCTTGGCCGAATTTCACGGCCGCGAGCCCGATGCGCCGAAAGCGATCGAGTTCCGTCCGGCAATTCGCGTCATTCCCCTGGCTGCGCCGACGCTCCCGCCCGCGACGCACACCAACGCTCTGCTGGTCGGAGACAAAGACCTCGCGCTGATCGACCCGGGCTCGCCCTGGGACGATCAACTCGGCCCTTTGCGCGAGATCGTCGATGCGGTCATCGGCGAGACGGGCGGGCGCTTGACCGCAATCTGGCTCACGCATCACCACGGCGACCACGTCGGCGGCGTGGAGTGGATGCGCCGTGTCTATAACGTGCCGGTCGCCGCTCATGCGGAGTCCGCCGCCAAGCTCGCCGCGCGCGGGATTACGGTTCAGCGCCGGCTTGCCGACGGGGAAATCCTGGCGCTTGCGGGTCCGAGCGGCCTGCGCTTCCGCGTGCTCCATTCGCCGGGCCATGCCCGGGGGCACCTGTGTTTTTACGAAGAAACCCAACGCGCGCTCATCGGCGGGGACATGGTCGCCGGCGCAAGCACGATCGTAATCGACCCGCCCGAAGGCAACATGGGCGATTTTCTGTCTTCGCTCGAACGTCTCGCGGCGCTCGACGCGGATGTCCTGCTGCCGGGGCACGGCACGATGATTCGCGAGCCCGCGCGCCTGCTCGACAAGACCCGCCAACACCGGCTCATGCGCGAGGACAGGATTCTCGAGGCTTGGCGGTCCGGCAAGCGGACGCCCGAGGCGATCGTCGCCGCGGTTTACGAGCGGACGGCGCCCGAGGCGCGTCCGCTTGCGGCGCGGCAGGTCTTGGCGCATCTCGAGCGCTTGAGCGCAACGGGCCGCATCGACGGTTTCCACCCGCGCCGCCCGCTGTTATGATGGAGCGGCAAAGTAGAGATTCTCGTGAGTAAGCTTTCCCTGCTGGCGGAGTTCGCGTTCTTCTTGCGCGAGCACAAGAAACTGTGGCTGCTGCCGATTTTCGTCGTGCTGTGCCTGCTCGGGGCTTTGCTGGTCGCGGTGGAGGGCTCCGCGCTCTCGCCCTTCATTTACACGGTCTTTTAAGGGCGCTTGCACGGCCTTCAAGCGCGGTTTGCGCGCCGGCCTGCGGCCGTTCAGTGGCGGTGCGCC
Source organism: uncultured Bryobacterales bacterium (assembly GCA_958295955.1). Taxonomy (GTDB): domain Bacteria; phylum Acidobacteriota; class Terriglobia; order Bryobacterales; family UBA6623; genus CATQHP01. The sequence continues at coordinate 2,857,722 of OY282420.1, forward strand.
CTGGCTTCCCGCTTCTTGCGCCGCTCTTCGAGTATCTGCGCGTACTTGCCGCCCTGCGCTTCGTCGAGCACCGCCATCACCCGCTCCGCGCGCTCGCTGCGGATGGCTGCGAACTCGGGCTCCATCGCGTCGCGGACGGAGTGAAACCGCTCGCCGATTTCATCCACGATGACTTCGATCTTGCCCCGCTGGTCCTGATTCAGGTTCAGGTCGGCGGTCAGTTCTTGCAGCAGGCGGGCGCGGTACTCCTCCGGCGACAGCCCGCGGTTGGTCGCCTGCGCGATCTTCAGCGAATAGAAGCGGGTCGCCGCGAAGCCGAATACCGCGCCGGCCAGAAAGACCAGCGCGATGTACATCGCCGCGGTCCGTTTCGGCTGTCCGTTTCTCACCTGTTGTTCTCCGCGAGTTGCCACAAGGCTCTGTCGTGCTCGTCCATCGAGTCGAGCGTCAGAACGTCCACGTAGCTGGATTCGAGAACGGCCGATTCGTTCGGCTGCCCGTATGGGAACCACAGCGAGGCGATCAGCAGCGCCGCGAAGGCGACGGCCGCGAGCGCGAGGCGGGGCGACCAGGCCGCCAGGTACGTAAGCCAACTGACCGGCCTGCGCGATTCGATCTTCGCCCACAGCAGGGGCAGAAATTCGGGCGAGGGCCGGAACTCGCCGAGAGCGGCGCGGTAAGCCGCGAACATGCGGTCGAGAAATTCATCGCCCCTGCGCATCTTGCCCATGCCGTCCTCTCGGAGTCTATCAGATTTCATGATTCTGCGCCATCTCATTGTACGCCTCCAAAACACGTTTTCGCGCCCGGAACAAGCGGACTTTCAAGGCGTTCGTGTTGACCTCGTAAATCCCGCTCAATTCCTTCAGCGACAGTCCTTGCACCTCCTTGAGCGTCAGCAGCGCCCGGTCTTCTGCGGACACGCGGTCCAGCAGAATGTCGAGCAACTCCTTGACGCTCTCTTTCTCCTTTTCATCCAGCGCTCTCTTGCCGCTGAGGGCTACGTCGGCGGCCACCACCTGCTCCTCGCTCAAATCGGCCATTCTGACATCCATCACCCGCCGCTTCTTGCGTAAATAGTCGTAGCAGGCGTTGATCGTCAACCGATAGAGCCAAGGCTCGAAAACCTGCGGCGCCCTGAGTTGCTTCAGCGAGAAGTACAGCCGGACAAAAACTTCCTGTCCGACGTCTTCCACGTCGTCCCCGCGACCGATCATCCGATAGACCGTACCGAGTATCCGTTTCCGGTAGGCCAGGACAATCGTATTGAACGCCGCGTCGTCGCCGGACTGGGCGCGTTCAATCGTCTCGGGTTCGACCAGCATTCAGGGATAGCCGCCTGCCGGAGCGCCCATTAATTTTTCCTTGAAGGATAAGGCGCGGCAGCAGAGAATCAGGTTACGACATTTCAGTTCCGCCGGGGGCGTTTTCGGCTTGGAGCGCGGCCAACTCGGCCAGACTCAGCCGCCCGGTATAGACGGCCATGCCCAAAGCGGCGTGGATGCCGAGTCGCTGCAAGACGCGGATCTCCTCGATGGCCGCAATGCCGCCGGCCGCGGTGATCTCGTGGTCCGTCGCTTGGCGCAAACGGCGGTACCAATCGAGGTCCGTTCCTGCCAGCATTCCTTCCTTGTCGACGTAGGTGCAGAGGAAACCGCCGCAGTAGGGCTCGAGGCGCGAAACGACGCGCTCGGCGGTCAAGTCGGTCGATTCCCGCCAGCCTTCGATGACGATCCGGCCGCCTTTCGAGTCGAGCGCCAGAAGTATCCGCTCCGAGCCGATTTCTTGCTTGAGGCGGCGCAGAAAGGGTTCGTTCAAAGCGCCGTCCTTGTACGCCGCCGTGCCCACGATGACTTTCTCCGCGCCGGCGTCGAGCAAGCCGCGGGCGCGCTCGATGCTGCGCACGCCGCCGCCGACCCGGGTGCGCGCCGCCGCGGCCAGACGGCGCACCGCAGCGAGGTTGGAGCCCCGGCCCAGCGCCTGGTCGAGGTCGATAATCTGGATTACGGGGAAAGCCGCAAAGCGCCGCAGCATGACCTCGGGCGCCTCGCCTTCGAGCGCCTTCTCTCTGCCTTGCACGAGCTGGACGACCTTGCCGTCCATCAGGTCGATGCAGGGGATAATCATTTCTGCGCCGCGCGGCAGCTTTCAGGTTAACCTCTCGCCGGCTTCTTGTGCGCTGCCGGCGACGGATTTATGAGCAGGGGGGCAGGGGGCGGCGGAATGGCCTTCCCTGGAGTCGATTCGCAGCCGCCGCCGAGGATGCGCCGGCGCAGGGCCAAGACGGCCTTGGCGGGCGGTTTGTCTGCGGGAAATTTTGCGGATTGAGTTTTTTTTCCGTTTGGTTGTTGCGTTGACGGGGGGATTGTTTTATGCTGCGGGTGTTGACGTGGGCGCGGGGCGAAAAAAAATCTGAAAAAAGTTCTGCGGGCGGTTGCATTGTCCGTGAAGTTTGTTCTAAGCTGGCGTTAACATGGTTGAGCGAGCGCCTCTCGTAAGGGCGTATGTATCTTTCTTGTGGTTTGTTTTTGGAAAGAAAAAAAGGAGAAACAATCAAATGATGGGTTCGAGAAAGTTCTTTGTGCTGTCGGCGGCGCTGGCTTTGGCGCTGGTCGGCAGCGGTACGGCGCTGGGGCAGCAGTTCTGCACCGTCAGCGCTCCCAATGGGGGTCTCCAGGTGCGCGCCTCGGGGCTCACCGAGGTGGTGGACGAGATTCACATGATTTGCCTCGCCGGGCAGGTGGCCATTAAAAGCAACTATAAGGTCATCGTCGATATGGGCGCCGCGAAGATCACCAACAGGATCGACTCCAGCAAGGAAACCGATAGCGGCGACGTCACATTGACGATGTTCAACACTCCCGCCGCATTTGATGCTGCAGACCCTAGCACCGTCACGGCTAACTGGGTGGCGGCCACCACCGGCAAGCTGATCCGCAGCAACAGCGCGGTGCAGTTCGAGCTCAACACCTTGGCCGTTGCCGCGACCACCGGCCGGTTTGCGTTGAAGATCAAAGGCATTCGCGTCAACGCCGCGGCCGTGGGCGCGGGGAACCTCGTCACGGCGACCGTCTCGGCCGTGGGCGCTTCGATCTTCGACGACAACGCCATCGTTGCGCGTCCGGTAGCCGGGCTGGTAACCAAGGCGATCGGCGTCCCCACCGTCACGGGAAGCGGTCCCGTGCAGGGCTTGGCCTGCGCCGCCAGCAGGAATCTCACGGCTCTGAATACCGTCGCCAAGGTCGGCAATCTCAATCACGCCGACGAGGTCTTCGATATCGAGGTCAAGGAGGGTTTTGCGAGCGCCTTCGAGCGGGACAACGGGAAAGCGCAGCGCATCCAGTTGCGTTTCGATGACATTCCCGACGGAGTCAAGGTTTACCTGCGGCCCAGTCCCAGTTGCCAGGACACTAATGGCGGTAATGGCGCAGAGAGTGGCGAGAATCAGCTGGCGATAACCTTGCTGAGCGGCGTGAACGCCAACGGGGCCGGAGACGGCTCGACTGCCGTTGCCCCTGCCCAAAACTACGTACAGGTCCCCTTGTCGGGCGGTTCGGGCGCTATGGTTTACCAGATCGGAACTGCTGATGCTAGCCATACCGACGCTGCGCAGATGAATGGCGGCGCCGGTAGGGTCGAAAACTGCGATATTCCCATCGCGTTTGTCTGGACGGGCAACGTGGAGCTTGGCGCCGGCACGGTGAGCGTGGGCTTCGCGCCGCTGAGCAGCGCCGCTGCGGCGCACGTGGATGCGGTGATTCCGCGCTTTATGGAAAGCGGCAGCGCCATTGAGGCGATCACCGTCGGCGAGTGCTCGACGACGCTGTTGTTCCCGTTCGTGACCAACCAGGCGGGTTACGAAACGGGCATCGCCATCTCGAACACCTCGCAAGATACGTTCGGGACGACGGAAAGCTCCGGTTCCTGCGAGGTTTTCTTCCACGGTTCGATGATGGGCGGAGGAGCCGCGCCGAGTTCGGAGACCTCCGGTTCCATTGCCGCCGGCGAGCAGTGGGTTTTCGGGTTGTCCCAAAAAGCCGCGGGCTTCCAGGGCTACCTGATGGTGGATTGCGACTTCCAGTTCGCCCACGGCTTGGCCTTCATAACCAACGGCTTCGGCGGCGGGGTTCCGACTTTGGCGCAGAGCTACCTGGCTTTGGTGGTGCCGTTGGATCACGGTAGGCGCCCCATAGGCGTCGGCGGCCACGAGATGCTGAACAACTAGACTCGTTCTTCCGCGGCGTTTGCCGAACGCGAACGCCGCGCCATAACCAACCTCGGCGGGGAGGGCCATGCGGCCCTCCCCGTCTTTTTTGCTTTTCCGTACGGATCCGGGCGCTTCTTCAGGCGCCTCTACCCCGGACTGTTGCCGGCCCCGAGTTCGCCCTCCGCTGCCTGCCCGAACTCCTCCGCGAAGTTTTTTTACCCGCCTCCAACTGCGCCCGGCGGATGCGCTCGCTGCCTGTCGGCCGCTCGCGCAGCAGCCCCCGCCGGAGCTTGTAGGCGGCAAGCCGCCGGCGCGCGCAGGAATCGCCCGCGTTCACGGTCTTGCCGCCGACCGCGCGCGTCAGCGACCGACTCGGGCCGTGGCCGCGGGCGCCCGGGGCGGCGCAGTGACAGTTCGGCTTGCTCGAAGTCATCGGTCTGACGGACGACTGTATTTTGCTCAAGCACCACCGCGCCGCGGATCCCTGGCGCCAAGGCGAGATCATGATCTTCTCGCGGAGGCGGGAAGCGCACTGGTTCGACGACTACCCGGAGTCGCGGAACTATCTGCCGAAAATGCCGGCGCAGTCGGAGCGGGTCTTCCTGGAAGAAGCCGCCCTTGCCGGCGATTGAGCGCCGCAGGCGGCGCCGACGTTTTTACAGCCGACTTCGACGACGCCGGCAGTGACGCACGGTTGTTGGGCGTGGCGGTGGGCGTAGCGCATGCGGGCGGCCATGTATGTGGTTGGAGAGCGGGCGGCGCTTGTGTCGGCGCCGAACAGGTGCGCGGAGACTTGCCGGAGGCGCTCTTTGGCGGGCCACGGATCGGTAGCCGCGGGCGAGCGAGCCGGGGCGCAGATCAGCGACTACAGCGAGTTGGCTGCGGCGCCGGTCAAGTCGCCTCCGCACGGACGATACGTCGGCAGGCTAGGGCATAAAAGCCCCTTTCTGAAACTTATTATACTGACGGAAACGAGGCGCCGCCGCCCTTCTTGCCGGACATGCCCCGACTCCTGATCCCGGCGAGATCAAAATTATGCCGTACACCCCTTGACTCTTGCGTTGACAGGGGAATTTGTTCTATGCTATGGGTGTTGACGTGGGCGCGGGGCGAAAAAATCTGAAAAAAGTTCTGCGGGCGGTTGCATTGTCCGCGGCGTTTGTTCTAAGCTGGCGTTAACATGGCTGGATGAGCGTCTATCGTAAGGATGCTGTATCTTTCGTGTGGTTTGTTTGGGCAAACAAAAAAAGGAGAAACAATCAAATGATGGGTTCGAGAAAGTTCTTTGTGCTGTCGATGGCGCTGGCTTTGGCGCTGGTCGGCAGCGGTACGGCGCTGGGGCAGCAGTTCTGCACCGTCAGCGCTCCCAATGGGGGTCTCCAGGTGCGCGCCTCGGGGCTCACCGAGGTGGTGGACGAGATTCACATGATTTGCCTCGCCGGGCAGGTGGCCATTAAAAGCAACTATAAGGTCATCGTCGATATGGGCGCCGCGAAGATCACCAACAGGATCGACTCCAGCAAGGAAACCGATAGCGGCGACGTCACATTGACGATGTTCAACACTCCCGCCGCATTTGATGCTGCAGACCCTAGCACCGTCACGGCTAACTGGGTGGCGGCCACCACCGGCAAGCTGATCCGCAGCAACAGCGCGGTGCAGTTCGAGCTCAACACCTTGGCCGTTGCCGCGACCACCGGCCGGTTTGCGTTGAAGATCAAAGGCATTCGCGTCAACGCCGCGGCCGTGGGCGCGGGGAACCTCGTCACGGCGACCGTCTCGGCCGTGGGCGCTTCGATCTTCGACGACAACGCCATCGTTGCGCGTCCGGTAGCCGGGCTGGTAAGCAAGTCGATCGGGTATGTCAGCGGAAGCAACACGTTCAACGCTCCCGTGCAGGGCTTGGCCTGCGCCGCCAGCAAAAAAAATCTCAAGGCTCTGAATGACGCCGACGATGAAGATGTCGCGATCTTCGATATCGAGGTCAAGGAGGGTTTTGCGACCGCCTTCCAGTCAAACACCAATAATGGTATGCGCATCCGGTTGAGTTTCAATGACATTCCCGCCGGAGTCAAGGTTTACCTGCGGCCCAGTCCCGACTGCTCGGCCGATAATGGCGGTTCGGGCGCAACGTCTGCACAACTAGGAGCCACCCCTCCCACTCACACGGCCGCGGATAAGCTGACGTTGACCTTGATGAGCGGCTTGGGCTCCGACGGCGCCGGAGACGGCACGCCTGCCGTTGCCCCTACCCAAGGCTATGTAGAGGTCTCCTTGTCGGGCGGTTCGGGCGCTATGGTTTACCAGGTCCACGCCCTAGAGAATGGCGGCGCCGGAAACGACGACTGCGATATTCCCATCGCGTTTGTCTGGACGAGCGGGGTGGAGCTTGGCTCCGGCACGGTGAGCGCGGGCTTCGCGCCGCTGAGCAGCGTCGCTGCGGCGCACGTGGATGCGGTGATTCCGCGCTTTATGCAACAAAGCGGCAGCGCCATTGAGGCGATCACCATCGGCGAGTGCTCGACGACGCTGTTGTTCCCGTTCGTCACCAACCAGGCGGATTACGATACGGGCATCGTCATCTCGAACACCTCGCAAGATACGTTCGGGACGACGGAAAGCGCCGGTTCCTGCGAGGTCTCCTTCCACGGTTCCATGCTGGGCGGAGGAGCCGCGCCGGACTCGTACACCTCCGATTCCATTGCCGCCGGCGAGCATTTGTTCGTTCAGTTGTCCAGCGAAGCCGCGGGCTTCCAGGGCTATCTGATGGCGCGTTGCGACTTCCGGTTCGCTCACGGCGCGGCCTTCCTGACCAACGGCTTCGGCGCCGGCGTTCCGACTTTAGGCCAGGGCTACCTGGCTTTGGTGGTGCCGGTGGAGCACGGCAACCGCAGCATGGTCGCCGGCGGCCACGAGAGGCTGGGCCACTAGGCTCGTTCTTCCGCGGCGTTTGCCGAACGCCGCGTCATAACCAACCTCGGCGGGGAGGGACCCAACACCCCTCCCTGCCTTTTTGCTTGCTGTCCTGGGCTTGGTTCAAGCTTCTCGCGCTTCTCGCCGGCCAAGCAACCGTATGACGGATTCGAGAAAAATTCCCGCTTGGGTTGCGTTGCTTGCCTTGGTTGCGTTCGGCGGCGGCGCGGCGCGGGCGCAGTTCTGCATCGTTTCCAGCGAAGCTGCACCTGTGCGCGCCGAGGGCGCCGCCGAATTGGCCGGCGAGATTACCCTGACCTGCTTGAGCGGCGCGGGCGCGGGCGCGGAGATCGAGGACTTCAAAGCGGTCGTCGCGCCGAAGAACGGCGTCGCCGTGACCAACAGGCACGACGGCAGCACAGACAAGCTCGCCGGCGAAGCCGTATTGACCGTGCTGCACGACGGCGCGGTAGCAGGGTCGGCGACGGGCAGGATTGCGGATGGCAGCCTGGAGTTTATCCTGACCAAGCCGGAGGCGAGCGCGAGCACGTCCGTGGGGATGAAGATTACGGGCGTTCGGGTCAATGCTGCGGCCGCGGGCGGGAATCCCATCACGGCGGCAGTAACCTTCGGTTCCCTTCCGTTGTTGTACGCAGGCGCCGCGGAGCTTGACGGCGCGGTGGTCATTGCGCAGCCGACCGCCGGCCTGAAGGTCGGGGTATCCGACAGCCCGGCGGCGGGCTTGCAGTGCGCGGCGAACGAGGAAGGCGAGACCGTCGGCATCGAGCTCAAGGAAGGTTTTGCGGCTGCTTTCGAGGCGGCGGGGGAGACGTCGCAAGACATCCGCTTGCTGCTGCGGTTCGCGGACATTCCCGCCGGAGTCGCGGTCCGGCTGCCGGTCCGCCCCATTTGCAGCGATGCCTCGCTGACGCTCGAATTGCGCAGGAACCTCGATTTCAACGGCGCCGTCGTCGGCGAGACCCCCACGGCGGACGAGGATGGGACTGTCACGGTCTCGCTGACGGCGGGCGCGGGCGCCGCCGTTTACGAGGTCACGGGGAGCGACGGCGACGAGATCGAAAGTTGCGAGATTCCGCTAACGTTCTCGTGGGGCGGCGAAGACGGCGACGAGACGGGCGTCGGCCGGGGCCGCGTGAGCGTAGGCTTCGCGCCGGCGAGCGCTGTCTCCGCGGCCGACGCCGCGGCCCCCGTGCCGCGCTTCGTTGCCGGCGGCGAGGAAGCGGAGGCCGTCCTGATCGAGCATTGCGCGACGACGCTGTTGTTCCCGTTCGTGACCAACCGGGCGGGCTTCAGCACGGCGATTATCATCGCCAACACCTCGCAGGATGCGTTCGGCACGGAGACGCAAGCGGGCTCCTGCGCCATCGACTATTACGGCGGGATGCCCGGCGGCGGCGCGGCGCCCGACACGCAGAGATCCACGCCGGTGGCCGGCGGCGAGCAGTTGATCTTCACCTTGTCGGTGGGCAACGCGGCGCAGGACATCGCGCCCACGCCGGAGTTTCAGGGCTATCTGCTGGCGCGCTGCAATTTCCGGTACGCGCACGGCATGGCCCTGGTCACCGACGGCATTGGCGTCGCGCCCTCCATGATGTACGGCTATGCCTCGCTGGTCGTCCCCCGCGAACCGGGCCAAGCCCGCAGCGGCGACGCCGAAGCCGCCGGCCTCGGCCAATAAACGAACAAGGCCGAACATGTGCAGTGGAGATATGCCGCCCGCTATCGTGAGCATTGCGGCGATCGGCATTACGTTGGCCGGGCTGATCCTGAACGGCCGGCGTCAGACGCGCCGGGAATTCGAGCAACTGCGGGCGGAGACGATCTGCGCCGCGAAGTGAGCGGTTTGGGTTCGCGTCTGTCCTGCCTGGAAGGTGCCGGCTCGGCAACCTTCTTCAGCCGCCCGCCGCTGGTCGAGACCGCCGAGCACGGCGATTGAGCCTGTTGGCTGCCGCGATTGCAGTTGTCTCCTCGCGAACCGGCAAGGCGTGTACAATGGGGACATGACACCCGATATCGTGAGCATTGTGGTGATCGGCCTTACACTGGCCGGGCTGATTCTGAACGGGCAGCGTCAGACGCGCCGGGAATTCGAGCAACTGCGGGCGGAGACGACCGCCCGCACGGATAAGCAAGATGCGCGCACGGATCAATTGAAGGCGGAGATGATCGCGCGCATAGATCAATTGAAGGCGGAGATGATTGTGCGCATGGATAAGCAAGATGTCCGCACGGATCAATTGAAGGCGGAGATGATCGCGCGCATGGATAAGCAAGATGCCCGCATGGATAAGTTGACGGCGGACGTGGCCGGCCTGCGCCGCGAAGTGAGCGGTTTGGGTTCGCGTCTGTCCCGCCTGGAAGGGGCCGTCTCGGCAACCTTCTTCAGCCGCCCGCCGCTGGTCGAGACCGCCGAGCACGGCGATTGAGCCGGCCGGCTGCCGCGATTGCAGTTGTCCCCGGCGAGCAGCGCCCGGCCCGCAGCGGCGACATCGAAGCCGCCGGCCTCGATGAGTTCCTCACCGTGAACCGCGACCGCCAACTTTTCGACCTGCCGCCCAAGACCGACGCCGGCGAGGAGACCTCAGATGCCTGAACTTGCCAATCCATCCGGCGACCGATTTACAAGGCTTGGCCTATGCCGCAACTGAAACGGCGCCGGAAACGGCAGGCAACAACATACGTTCGGACATTGCCGCTCTCGAAGACCGGGATGAACGACAAAATCTCCGGCCTGAAGTGGATTCTCGGTCTCATCGCCGCCGGCGTTATCGGGCGGTTCCGCCAAACCGAAACCTGACCGGCAGGGGCGCTTGCGGAGCAGGTTATACTTGCAACACGGGGGCGGTATGCGCAACGGCGTTTCGTTCGACAACTTGAACCCCGCGGCGTTTCTGGAGCGCAGCGCGCTGGTGTATCCCGGCAAGCCCGCCGTCATTCACGGGGAGCGGATCTACAGCTACGCGGAGTTCCGCGAAAGGGTCTGCCGCCTCGCCGGCGCGCTGCGCGGCCTGGGCGTGGGCCGGGGCGACCGCGTTGCGATCCTGTCGCCGAACACGCCGGCGATGCTTGAGGCGAAGTTCGGCCCGCTGCGCATCGGCGCCGTGCTGGTCCCGCTCAACACGCGCCTCGGCTCGCGGGAAATCGCCTACATCCTGAATCATTCCGGAGCGAAAGCGCTGCTCTTCGATACGGAGTCGGCGGACACCGTGCGCGGCCTGACCGCGGATTGTCCGGGCGTCGAGACCTATGTGCGGATAGCGGACGGCGCGCCCGACGCCGCCGATATCGCCGGTCCGGAATACGAATCGCTGCTGCCGGCGGCGGACCCGGTCGAAGAGCCCGTGGAACTCGACGAGCGCGAAACGATCGCCATCAATTACACCTCGGGCACGACCGGCTTTCCCAAGGGCGTCGTCTTCCATGCCCGGGGCGCGTATCTCAATGCGCTGGGCGAAGCGATGGAGACGGGCATGAACGCGGAAACCGTCTATCTCTGGACGCTGCCGCTGTTCCATTGCAACGGCTGGTGCTTTCCCTGGGGCGTCACCGCCGTCGGGGGAACGCACGTTTGCCTGCGCAAGATCGACCCGGCGGAAATCTATCGCCTGATCGAGATTCGCGGCGTTACGCATTTGTGCTGCGCCCCTACCGTCTTGACCGCGCTCTATTCGTCGCCGGCCGCGCAGGGGCGGCGGCTGGACGGACTCACGATCGCGACCGCGGGGGCGCCGCCCGCGCCGCACGTCATCCGTACGATAGAGGGCATGGGCGCCAAGGTTCATCACCTGTACGGGCTCACCGAAACGTACGGCCCCCACACGATTTGCGCCGAGCAGCCGGGTTGGAGCGGTCTGGCCGCCGCCGAGCGGGGCCGGATCAAGTCCCGCCAAGGCGTCCCTTACGGCATCGCGCACACCGGCCTGCGGGTCGTCGACAGCGATATGGCCGAAGTCCCTTGGGACGGCGAGACCCTGGGCGAGGTCGTCATGCGCGGCAACAACGTCATGACCGGCTACTACAACGACCCGCAAGCCACCGCCAAGGCGTTCGCCGGCGGTTGGTTCCACTCCGGCGACCTTGCCGTGCGCCATCCCGACGGCTACATCGAGCTTCGCGACCGCGCCAAGGACATCATCATTTCGGGCGGCGAAAACATATCGAGCCAGGAAGTCGAGAAAGTGATTATGGATCACCCGGACGTTCTCGAAGTCTCGGTCGTCGGCGTCCCCGACGAAAAATGGGGCGAGGTTCCGAAGGCGTTTGTCGTTCCCGTCCCCGGCGCCGGGCTGTCGGCGGCGCAGGTGATCGCCTTCACGCGCGAGCGGATGGCTCATTTCAAGTGTCCCTGGCACGTCGCGTTCGGCGAGTTGCCGAAGACCGCCACGGGAAAGATCCAGAAGTTTGTCCTGCGGGAGCGCGAATGGGCAGGCCGCGAGAAGCGGATTCAAGGTTGAATCGAATGGTCGAATCGAATGCCGTCCGGTCTATGTCGTTATCGATGAGAACCGCGCTGTTGTTTCCGCTGCTTGCGGCGGCCGTCTTGGGCGCCGAGGTCGAGACCGTAGCCGGCGTGGGGGTCAGCGGCGCAACCGGCGACGGCGGCGCCGCGGCGGCAGCCAGGGTCGGCAACCCTTACGGACTGACCCTCGGCCCCGACGGGGCGCTCTACGTCTGCGAGATCGATACGCACCGCATCCGCCGCATCGACCTCGTCTCCGGCGGCATCTCGACCGTTGCGGGAACCGGTGTTCGCGGCTACTCGGGCGACGGCGGACCGGCGGCCGCGGCGCAGCTCAACGAGCCTTACGAGGTGCGCTTCGACGGCGCCGGGAACATGTACTTCGTGGAGATGAGGAACGCGGTCGTGCGCCGCGTGGACGCCGCGACCGGCATTATCGAAACGATCGCCGGGACGGGCGAGGCCGGGTTCTCCGGCGACGGCGGCGCCGCCCGGCAAGCCGCGTTGGCCAGGCCGCACTCGATCGCGCTCGACGGCAAGGGGTCGCTGTACGTCGCCGATATCGGGAACCACCGCATCCGCCGCGTCGACCTCGCCTCGGGCAAGGTTTCGACCTTCGCGGGAACCGGGGCGCGGCAGCCCACGCCGGACGGCGCTCCGCTCGCAGGAACTCCGCTCAACGGCCCGCGCGCCCTTGCCTTCGACAAAAACGGAGATATGTTTCTCGCTCTGCGCGAAGGGAATGCCGTCTATAAGCTCGACATGAAGCGGCGGCGCTTCGAGCACGTCGCCGGAACCGGCGAAAAAGGCTACGCAGGCGACGGGGGGCCGGCCAAGCGGGCCAAGCTGTCGGGACCCAAGGGAATCGAGGTCGGCCCCGACAACGCCGTTTACATCGCCGATACCGAAAGCCATACGATCCGCCGCATCGACCTCGCCTCGGGGATCATCTCGACCGTGGCGGGCGACGGCTCGCGCCGCGACGGCCCCGACGGCGACCCGCTGCAATGCGGCCTCGCCCGGCCGCACGGCATTTACGTCGATTCGCGCGGAACCCTGTATATCGGCGACAGCGAAAACCACCGCGTGCGCGTAGTGCGCCGATAAGGCTCCCGCTGCAGCGGCGGCGCTATTGAATCGTCAGCATGCGGTCGATGGCCAGTTGCGCCTTGCCCGCGATTTCCGGGTCGACCGTGACTTCGATTTCGTCGTTCTCCAGCGAGGCGAGCAGCTTGCCGAGCGTATTCATTTTCATGTATTCGCAAGTCGCCTCGGCGCTGACGGGGTGGAAGGTCTTGCCGGGAATTTCGCGGCGCAGCCGGTAAACCATGCCGAGCTCCGTGCCGACGATGAATTCCTTGGCCGGGGACGCCTGCGCATGGCGGATCATGCCTTCGGTCGAGAGAAAAAACGCCCGCTGATAGGGCGAATTGCCCTGCATGACTTTCGACATGCAATGCGCAGCGCAGCCGCATTCGGGGTGGATGAGCAACTCCGCGTCGGGCCGGCGGTCGAATGCTTCTTCGAGCGCGGTCTCGCCGATTTTGGCGTGAACGTGGCAGCAGCCGTCGTAGAGGTCGATCAAGGTCGGGTCGGCGACGCTGCTCTGCGCGATGGACACCGACCCGAGAAACTTGTCGGGCAGGAAAAGGATGCGTTTCCCCGGGTTCCGCCGCGCGGCGTGGTCGAGAACCTTGGCGGCGTTCCGCGAAGTGCAGATGTAATCGCTGACGGCCTTTGTCCCGGCGTCGGTATTGACGTAGGAGATCACGATGCCGTCGGGATTGCGGCGCTTCCAATGGACGATCTTGGCGTAGTCGATCGACTCGACCAACGAGCATCCGGGCCGGTCGGGCATGTAAACCTTGGCGCGGTCGCCGACGATGGTCTTCGCCGTCTCGCCCATGAACCACACGCCGCAAAAATCGACCCGCGGAGAGTCTTGCGCGGCCACGTAGCGGCTCAGTCCCAGCGAATCGCCGACTTGGGCGGCGCTTTCCTGCAGCTCGGGAAACTGGTAGTTATGGGCGACGACCAGCGACCGCTTGCGCGGAACGAGATCGCGGACTTTTCTGCCGGCGGCGATAAGCTCGTCGACAAACTCGCGGGTATAACGTCCGGGATAGAGATCGCCCGCATGACGGTTGAACTCGTCGTACCAATCCTCGAACCGCAGCTTTTCCATGCAGCCCCTCGCTCGAACGGCGCCGTTCGCGCCGCCCACTTTTATCTTATACCTGGAACGATTTGCCGCAACCGCAGCTTTTCCCGGCGTTCGGATTCTTGAACAGGAAGCGCTGCTCGAGGACGGTCTCCACGTAGTCGAGCGTCATGCCGTCCAGGTATTGGAAGCTCTTGGGATCGACGCACAAGCGGACCCCGTCCACTTCGAAGACATTGTCGCCGGCGCGCGGCCGGGTTTCGTATTTGAACTTGTATTGCAGCCCGGAGCAGCCGCCGCCGACCACGCCCAGGCGCAGCAGTCCTCCGGGGTTGCCGCTGTCGAGCATGCCGCGAATCCTGTTCGTCGCGCTGGTGGTGACCTCGATCATCGCTAATACTACTACGATGATAGCTCAAGATCGACGGGCAATGACCGCAATCGACGGGCAATGACCGCAACGGTCGAGCTATGCCGCCCGCTCCCGATCTCACGGTCCCGGCGTCTCCTCGTCCGCATCGCCGGGAAGAGACGACCTCCCATCGTTCTCGGCCTCTCCTTCGATTTCCCGAACGATCCTGAACGACTCATTGCCGACGCCGACCGAGATATCCTCCGCACCCATGCGCAGGGTAAGATCCGGTAATGAGTGAGGCGCTTTTTCCAAGAGCGCTTGAATAGGGCCGTGGACGTATCGTTTCAAAAACATCGCCATCGTTGGCCCTGCCATCTCATCCAAGTGTTTCCAAGCCGCCTCGCCGACATAAACCTCACCCTCTTCCGACTCGAATGCCTTACAGAGTTCGTGCAACTTGGGGTTCGGCGTAGCGTCGAGGACAATCAATACCGGAACGAAACCGCTCACGCGACAGTCACGCGGGAAATTAAGTTCCTCACGCCAACGGCCCTGACCGGAAGCAGCGATCGTCACGCGCAACTTGAACTCATATGCATGATTGTGCTTGATACAATCTACTTGCCGTCCTTTGTGTGGGCTGTCGTGTCTATGAATAGGGCTCCTGCGGGCGCCGGCCGGAACGCCTCCGATGGCGGCGGCGATAATCGGCTCAAACAGATAACCGGTTTCCTGAGCAGCCCGGTTATCGATGTCGAACATCCATTTTCGCCATAAGAGCAACGCAACCAGAGCCTGAGGACTGAGTTTTCCGAACTCAAGGAGCGCCCGCGGTCCCACCTGTTCCATCGTCGGGATGGGCTGTGTATTCAGGATTCGTTCGTATTTCAGCCGGGTCTTATGGAGCTTGGCGAGGTTGGCAAAGTATGTATCCGCATCCGGCGCCAGCCCCACAAGCCGCTCCAGCAATGGCAAGAAGGTGACATCTGGAATTTCCAACGAGCCAATGGACTTGCCGCCAAAGAACGCCGGCAGTTTTCCCGGAAGCTCTGGAAACTCGGCCTTGAGGTCGAGGTCCGCAACGACTGTGCCGAGGATATAAACACACGCGCCCTCTGAGAGAGCTGCTCCCGGAGTTCCGCCTCCGATGGCGCGAGCCCTCTCCAGCATGGCGAGTTGTGCTTGGCTGAGCGCCACTAGAAAAACTCGAGTTGCCGAGCAGTTGGCTGAAAATTGGTCTCGACCGTGTCCGTGACATGCCTCAACACCGGACTTACTCCGTCCGACAACCCCGGTACGAAACTTATCAGCGCTCCGGGCATCGCCTCATTTTTGGGGTGTTGCAAGTCCCGGACAAGACTTCGCGCTACCACTTCGGCCAATTTTGGAGGTACGGCGTTGCCAATAAGCAACGTCCGCTCCGCTTTCGTCCCATAGAATACGAAATCGTCCGGGAATGTCTGGAGTCGGGCGCATTCCCTTAGTGTTAGGAACCTGTCCTCCGAAGGATGGATAAACTCGCTGCCGGCCCCTCCTGTAATTGCCTTCGACGGCTCATCCGGTCTGAGACGCCGCATTCCCGCCGGCGCTCCTCCTCGCCGTTCCGTTGGAGTCCCGTCCTTCACGCGCCTATAAGCCCGCCGCCGGTAGCTCTGGTGCCAGAGCGCCTCTGGAAGGTCACGCATCGTCTGCCCCGGCTGCAACGCCTTGATCTTGTGCAAGCGTTCCCCATTTATATGCCCGCTGTAGTGATCCGCAGGTTGTCCGGGCGCGTCTCGCGTTGGTTGCGGGAGGTCTTTGATTGCCTCCCCGACCGTTTTCGTCAGCGCGAGGCGAGCCGCTGCCAGATGCGCTCCGGGCGCCCCGAAGGCGCTGTGCGTGGGTTCTGGAAAAGTTGGATCGAATCCGAATCCTCCGATCGCCAGTACCCGCTTCCTGTGCTGTGGGACTCCGAAGTTCGCTGCATTGATCTTTCGCAGATGAATACGGTATCCCGCGGCGATCAAAGGGTGCAGCAACTCGTGAATCCGCATTCCCCGTTCGCTGGTCAGGAAGCCCTCGACGTTTTCGAAAACGAATGCTTCGGGCTTTACCCGCGCGACAACCTGCGCAAAAGTAGAGACGAGAGAATTCCGCTCGTCCCCCATCCTACGCATTCCCGCCGATGAAAAGCCTTGGCATGGCGGCCCCCCGATAATCACTGTCGGCCGCGGGCAATGCGTGTCGGGTTCAATCTCCACGCATTCCGCCTTGCTCTTCAGGTTGCGTCCGAACGTCTCGACGGCCGCCGGGCTGCGGTCGGCGGCCCATAGCGTCCTGAAGCCTGCCCTTTCGAATCCGAGCGACAAGCCTCCTGCCCCTGCAAAGAGGTCCGCCACCGTCAGGAGCGTCGAATTGCCCGTTGCCGTTCGGTTACTCGTTTGCATGTCGTCTCAACTACCCGGCGCCCAGTTGGCGGTCCAGGCTGAACGCGGCGCTGATCAGTCCCAGGTGGGTTAAAGCCTGCGGGAAATTTCCCAGCGCCTGGCCGCTGGGGCCGATCTCCTCGGCGTACAGGCCTAGGTGGTTCGCGTAGGTCAGCATCTTTTCGAAGGTCAACCGGGCTTCCTCCAGGCGGCCTGCGCGGGATAACGCCTCGACCAGCCAGAAAGTGCATACGCTGAACGTTCCCTCGCCGCCGCTCAGCCCGTCGCCGGCGCCCTTGCCGACCTCGTAACGGTAAACGAGCGAATCCGAGACCAGTTCCTCGATCGTGCGGTCGATCGTCGCCAGGATGCGCGGGTCGTGCGGCGAGACGAAGCGCACCAGCGGCATCAGCAGATTGCTGGCGTCCAGGGCGTCGGAGCCGTAGTGCTGCACGAAGGAGTTGCGGCGGGCGTTCCAGCCGCGCTCCATGATCCATTCGTAAACGCGGTCGCGTTCCTGGCGCAGCCATTCGCGGTCGAGCGGGATGCCGCGCTTCTGGGAAAGCCGCAGGCCGCGGTCGAGCGCAACCCAGCATTGCAGCTTCGAATAGACGAATTGCCGCCGGCCTCCGCGGACTTCCCAGATTCCTTCGTCGGCGTCTTCCCAGTGGCGGGCCACCCAATTCAACATGCGGCGCAGCTTGGTCCAGAGATCGTAGGGGATTTGCGTGGCGTACCTGTCGTAGAGATAGACCGAGTCGATCAACTCGCCGTAGATATCCAGTTGGATCTGCTGCGCCGCGCCGTTGCCGATGCGCACGGGACGCGAGCCGCGGTAACCCTCGAGATGGTCGAGCGCTATCTCGGGCAGGTCGTGGCGGCCGTCGATGCCGTACATGATCTGCAAGGGGCCGGTATGCCTGTCTTCTTCGCGGACGCGGTCTTCGAGCCAGTGCATGAAGTTGTCCGCTTCTTCGGTGTAGCCGAGGCGTAGAAAGGCATAGATCGTGAATGCGGCGTCGCGAATCCAGGTGTAGCGGTAGTCCCAGTTGCGCACGCCGCCGATCTCTTCGGGCAAGCTGGTCGTCGGGGCGGCGATGATCGCTCCGGTCGGCGCGAACGTCAACATTTTCAAGACCAACGCCGAGCGCTCGACCATTTCACGCCAGCGGCCCTGATACTTGCCGCTTCCCAACCAGTTCCGCCAGAAAGCGACGGTGGAGCGCTGCGCTTCTTGGCCGTCGATTGCGGGCTCGAGCAGGGCGCTGTCATGGGCGTCATGGGCCCGGCGGAAAACGAATACGGTTTTTTCGCCCGGCTGGAGAACGAAGTCGGCGGACACGCCGCTCCCGTCCCGTTCGAGGGGTATCCGGCTGAGAAGCGCGAAAGCCTCCCCGTCCGTCTCGAATACGGCGCCCCGCGGGTCGAGAACGGTCTTGTGCGCCGCGCGGGCGTAGTCGCAGGCCGGAAAGCATTGCATGCGGAAGCTCACCGCGCCCCGCACGGCATGCGCGATGCGCACGATCTCGTGATAATTCCTGCCCGGCCGGCGGCTCACCGGCATGAAATCGATGACCTCGCCAACGCCCTCGTCGCTGAGAAAGCGGGTCATCAACACGTTGGTCTCCGGCAGATAAAGCTGGCGGCTGTGTCCGCCGTGCGTGGCGGCGATCTTGAAGAAGCCGCCTTTGTCGGCGTCCAGAATCGCCGCGAACACGCTGGGCGAATCGAAGTGCGGCAGGCAGCACCAGTCGATCGAGCCGTCGTTGCCGACAAGGGCGACCGAGTGCATGTCGCCGATCACGCCGTAGGCTTCAATCGGTTTGTAGGGCATGCTATCGCCGCCTGATGCGCTGGATCTCTTCGACCGCCATCCACAGATTCACCATGCCGAGACCCGAGATGGCGCCGCGCAGATAGTTGCTCAACCAGAGCGAGCCGTGCCGCGGTTGCAAGCTGAAGAAGTAGTTGTTGTCCCATAAGAGCGTCCAGGGCAGCAGCAGCAGCACCAGGCCGACTTCAAGACAGAACAACAGAAATACGATCTGACTCAGCAAAATCGTCCTGTGGCCGGCAGGGTCCGGCGCGCCCGGCGGCGAGAAGGGAGTGATGCTCATGGGAACAAGTTTAGCTGCCGCCCGGGAGCGTCCGGCAGGACGGCGGCGGCCCGGGCCGCCGGCGAGAAGCTCATGCGGTGCAGCGGAGTGCATCCGTATGCGGCGAGGGCGGCCAAATGCCGCGGCGCCGCGTAGCCTTTATTGGCGCCCAGGCCGTAAGCGGGATAAATGCCGTCCCAGACTTGCATCCAGCGGTCCCGCTCGACCTTCGCCACGATGGAGGCGGCGGCAATGGAGCGGCTTTTGCGGTCGCCCCCGATCAGCGCCGTCTGCGCGACCGGCGCGTCGATGGAGAGGGCGTCCACCAGCAGGTGATCGGGTTGCAGCGGCAAGCCTTCGACCGCCAGCTTCATGGCCAGGCGGGAGGCTTGCAGGACGTTGAGAAAATCGACGGTTGCGGCGTCGGCGGCGCCGACCGATACGGCCAAGGCGCGCTCGCGGATGCGTTCTGCAAGCGCCTCGCGTTTGTGGGCGTCGAGCAGCTTGCTGTCGTTGAGCCCGCGCAGCGGCTTGTCCGGGTCCAGAACGACGGCGGCGGCGACCACGGGGCCGAAGAGACACCCCCGGCCGACTTCGTCAACGCCGGCGATGACGCGGCAGCCCTGTTTGCGGACCTGCCGCTCGTAGCGCGCGGTGGGGTGTCCGTATTTGGAAGGCACAACCGGCTTCGCGGGCTCAGGTCTTGGTGCGGTATTTGTCCTTCAGCAGTAACAGCTTGTCCGCCATGCTCATGCTGCCGATGCGCCGGGCTTCGCGCGCCAATTCTTTCTCGTTGGGGCCGAATTGGCGGCCGGCGGCTTTTTTGCCGTTGGACGCCTGCCGCCTCGGCGCTCGACTGCGGCGCGGGGCGCCGTTGGACGCCGCTCCGCGCGCGCGTTCGGCAGCCGCGCGCTGCCGCTTGCGCTCAGGCCGCGGCTCGCGCATCGAGAGCGAAATGCGGCTGCCGTTTTGCTCGAGACCGGTTATGAACACGGGGACGCGGTCGCCCGTCTTGATCTCCGGCTTCGATTCCTTGACCAACTCATCGGCCATCTGCGAAACGTGCAGCAGGCCGTCATGGTCGCCGCCGATGTCGATAAACGCTCCGAAAGCGGTGACGGTCGAGACCGTCCCTTCGACCTTCGCGCCGACCTGGAGATCGTCGTTCGTACGCAACTCGACGCCCGGCTTCGGCATTTGAAATTCGCCCCGCACATTGCGGCGCTGCGGATGCAACTCCCGCACTAACGCCTGCAATCGGGGCAGAGGATGGTCTTGACCGGCGAACTCGCCAAGGTTCAACTTTTCGAGCGCCGCGGGATCGGAGAGGACTGTTTCGATATCCGATTCGGCCGCCGATACGAGCCGCTCGACCAACGGATAGAGGGCTGGATGCACGCCGGTATCGTCGAGCGGATTCTCGCCTCGAACCCGCAGAAAGCCTGCCGCCTGCCGGTAGATGCGGTCGTTGAGGCCCTGTGCCTTGCGGCAGTCCTCGCGGAAGGCCAAAGGGCCGTTCGCGGCGCGGTACTCGACGATGCGCTTGGCCAACCGTTCGGTCAAGCCGGGAACCAGGGCCAAGAGTTCCTGCGGCGCGCGGTTGAGATCGACGCCGACCTCGTGAACGCACTCCTCGACTGTCGCTTGCAGCGCTTCGCGCAATCTCTTGGGCTCAACCTCATGATGTCCGGGGCCGATGCCGAGCGTTTTCGGATCGACCTTGACCAGTTCGGATAACGGGTCTTGCACCCGCCGGGCGAGGCAGGCGGCGCTGCGCACGGCAGGTTCGTATTGCGGCATGTCCCGTTTGGCCGACTTGGAATTGGCGTAAATCCACGCGCCGGCGGAGTTGACCGCTTGCCAAACGATTTGCGTCCGCCTCGATTGGCGAATTTGCGCCCGCAAGAAGCGCTCGACCCGGCGCAGTCCGGGCCCGTTGGGAAAGACCACCAGATCGACCTTGTGCTCCGCCAGCAACTCGGCCAGGCTTGCCTCCGGCGTTGCTTCGCGCCGGACCTGTTTAGGCGCAGCCGGCGGCGGCTCGGCAACGCTTGCCGCGGCCGGCGCCGCGGACTGCTCCGTTTCGGCGGCGCCGGCGGCGGAAGCGGCTTCGACAGCGGCCGCGTTTGCGTCTTCGGGAGGGGCGGACGGGACAGGCTCCGCAGCCTCGGCCTGCGCCGCTGCGTCCTCGGCCGCCCGCGGCGCTGCGTTTTCGGGCGCGGCTTCTTCCTGCTTGGAATCCGCTTGCCGCGGCGCCGTTTCCGGCGCGTCCGACGCAGCCGGTTCGGCGGCCGGCGGCGCCTGCCTGCCGAGTTTTCCGCCGCCGTTTTCGGCAGCGCCCGGAGCCGCCTTCTCAGTATGAACGACCGCGCAGCCTACGACTTCTCCCTCGGGGTTGACCACTGCCGCGCGCCAGCCGCCCGCCCTGCCGATCTCCAGCCCGGCGATCGTCAAGCCGCGCGCGGGCGGGGCCAGCAGCGTTTTGCGCAGGCTTTTCTGGAATGAGCGAACGGCCTGCGCATCGCTGCGGTCTTCGACACTCTGCAGAACGTCCTCGCGCAGGCCGGCCAGCGTCCGGCTTTTAACGGCGGTTTCGGCAATCCGTGCGATATGGGGGGCGTACGGCGATTCCTTGTCGGTGAGCAAGCAGGCGTCGAGATAGTCCTCCGCTGCTTTCGCCGGAACATCCAAGGCATAGTTCAAGACTCCGTCACACGCCGCGCGTCGAATCGCCAGCATCTGGCTCCACGATATTTTCGAAGCCTTGGAGCGGTAACCAATCAGATGCCGCTGCTTTGCGGCTTTCTTTCCCGGTGCGGCGGAGGCGACGATCTCGCCGTCTCGCAGGAACAATTTCCGCAACTCGCGGCGGATTTCCGGTTTTTCGCTCAGCCAGCGGGCGGCGATTGCGTAAGCGCCGTCCAGCGCTGCGGCAGCGTCGGCGACGCCTTTGTCGGCATTGACGAACTTCACGACCTCGGCGTCGATGTCCAGCGCGCGGTTTTGATCCCAGAGAAGCCGCGCGAGCGGCTCGAGCCCCCGCTCGAACGCTTCATCGGCGCTGTCCCGCTTCTTGGGGCGGTAAGGAAGATAAAGGTCTTCGAGACCGCGGCGGTCCATCGTCCGTTCCAGACGCTGCCGCAGTTCGGGCGTCAGCATGCCGCGCCGCTCGACCGCCGCCAGGATCGAAACCTTGCGGTCGGCAAGCTCCAGGCAGCCCTTGAGATGCGCATGGACATCGCGGATGGCCCGCTCATCGAGCCCGCCGCACACGTCGGGCCTGTAGCGCGCCAGATAGGCTGGAGCCGCGCCCTTTTCCAGTGCTTGCACCAACTGGAGGAGATTCGCCAGTTGGATTTTCGCTTCCTCGGAAACCTTCAGGTAGGCTTCTGCAGGAAGACCCGTAAGTGCTTTCATTGCAAGACTAAAAAGACCAACGAGAAACTTTTTGTATGATAAGGGATAGGATGCTCCCGCGGCGAGTGCGCAACGCAATTTTAACACTCGCCGTGCTTTTCATTACTTCTTTTCCCAGCGCGGCCCAGGTCATCCAATTCCGCTCAAGCGGTCTCGACTATCAAGCGCTTACGAAGCAGGGACTGACCCTGATGTTCGCCCGCATGCCGCTTACCGCGGGGCGCTACTCCGTACTGCAAATCGCTCTCAACAACGGCAGCGTACACACTTGGAAAGTTGAAGCGACGGATTTCTATTTCGAGTCGGCAGACGGCATGCGGGTGCGCGCCATATCCGAGCAGACCGTGGTCGGCGACTTCTTTCGCAACGCCGGCCGCTCCGAGATGCTCGAGTTGCAGACGGTGTACGAGAAGGCATTGTACAGCAACGAGCATATCCGTTCCAACAACGGCTACGAGCAACGCCGCAAGTCGGCGTTGGCGATCGGCCCGAAGGGCTTGAAAGCGGCGGCGGCGGCATCGGCGATCGCCTTCGTGAGCGGGAAAATCGGCCCCGGCGACTCGACGGACGGGGCCGTGTTTTTCCCCACCGGCGGCCGCGGCCTGGGGCCGGGCCGGGTCATCGCCCAGCTTGGCGAGGAACGCTTCGAGTTCCTGCCGCAGTAATCGTCCTCCGCGCATTACAACCGCTGAAAGGTTTTTTCGAGGAACCCCTTGATCAACGCGGTCTGCTCCCCCGCTTCGACCAGAAACGCGTCGTGTCCGTAATTGGACTCCAGCTCGACGTAGGCAACGTCGAGGTTCCTCGACCGCAGCGCCCGCACGATCTCTTGCGACTGATAGCTCGGGTACAGCCAATCCGAGGTGAAGCTCAAGACCAGAAACCGCGTGCCGCTGCCGTCGAAGCGGGCTTCCAGCGGGCCGCCGCCCGCGTTCAGATCGAAGGTGTCCATCGCGCGCGTGATGACGATGTACGAATTCGCGTCGAAACGGCTCACGAATTGACCGCCGCGGTAGCGCAGATAGCTTTCGACCTCGAACATGCTGTCTTCGTCGGCTAATTTGAGGCGGCGCCGGCCGAATTTTTCGCGCATCGAGTCGTCGCTCATGTAGGTGATGTGGCCGATCATGCGCGCGACGGCCAGACCGCGTTCGGGGTGCTTCGCGTCGTAGTAGTCGCCGCGGTGAAAATCCGGATCGGCCACGATCGCCTGCCTGCCGACTTCGTTGAAGGCGATCTGCTGCGCCGAATGGCGGTGAGTGGTGGCGATCGGCATGGCCGCGGCCACGGATTGGGGATACGAGACTGCCCATTCCAACGCCTGCATGCCGCCCATCGAACCGCCGGCGACCGCCAGCAGCTTCTCGATGCCCATCGAATCAGTCAACTTCTTTTGCAAACGCACGATATCGCGGATCGAAACAGGCGGGAACTTCGATCCGTAAGGGTGTCCGCTCCGCGGATCGATCGAGCTCGGTCCCGTCGTGCCGCTGCAGCCGCCCAGCACGTTCGACGAAATCATGAAGTAGCGGTTGGTGTCGAATGCCTTGCCCGCGCCGATCATGTTGTCCCACCAGCCGGGCTTGCCGGTTTGCTCGCTGATGCCGGCGGCATGGGCATCGCCCGAAAATGCGTGCAGGATCAAGATGGCGTTCGATTTCTCGCGGTTGAGCTCGCCGTAGGTCTGATAGGCGATATCCACCGGTTCGAGCGCCCGGCCGCAATCGAGTTCCAGGGAATCGAAGCGCGCGGTGTGAGTGGTTACGATCATTCGAGTCTGACTATGCGCCCTGGTTTTACTATAAGCCGCGGCGGCCCACGACTTTGACCGAGTAAGATAGTAAGAGGATTCGCGCTGCAAGGCTGGGCGTAGTCCGCGGCCGCGTTCCTGCGGCGTCGCAAGCGTTCACGACGCCCGAACGGAAGAAACGCCGCGGCGGCCTTGGCGCATTCCGGTCATCGGCAACGAAGAGAATTCAGAAAGGCGAGAGCATGTCCATTGCGCTCAGTGCGGATACCCTTGCAGGGTTAAGAGAAAAAGCCACGAAGATGCGGATTCATTCCGTCCGCTCGACCAGCGCCGCGGGGAGCGGCCATCCGACAACGTGTGCTTCGGCGGCTGAGATCATGGCCGCGCACTTTTTTTCGGTGATGCGCTACGACCCGGAAAATCCGGGCAGCGAGGCGAACGACCTTTTCATCCTGTCGAAAGGCCATGCGGCGCCCGTGCTCTATGCGGCTTGGGCCGAGGCGGGTTACTTCACCGCAGACGACCTGCTCACGCTGCGCAAGATCGACTCCGATCTCGAGGGCCACCCGCCGACCACGCTGCCGTTTGTGGACGTAGCGACGGGCTCTCTCGGCCAGGGTCTCAGCGTCGGCGTCGGCATGGCCCACGCCTGCAAGCTCGACGGCAACGAGCGCCGCGTCTTCGTTCTGATGGGCGACGGCGAGATCGCCGAGGGTTCGGTTTGGGAAGCCGCCGCGATGGCTTCCCACGACAAGCTCGACAACTTGATTGCGACCGTCGATGTCAACCGCCTCGGGCAAAGCCGCCCGACGATGCTGGAGCACGACATGGACGCGCTGCAGGCGCGCTGGGAAGCCTTCGGTTGGCGGGCGCTGGTTGTGGACGGGCACAGCATCGAAGCCCTGCTCGACGCCTATGCAACCGCGCTGACGGCGGCCGGCGCCCCGACCGTCGTTCTGGCCAAGACGTATAAGGGCCGTGGCATTCCGTTCGCGGAAGACAAAGACGGTTGGCACGGAAAACCTTTCACCGGCGAGAAGGAGCGGGAAGCGCTGGCGGCGCTGGAAGCGCAATTGACCGGCACCGAATGGGAGTGGCGGCCGACTCTGCCGACAGCCGTCAACGGCGCCGGCGCCGCGCCGCGGCCGATGCCCGCGCCGCCTTATGAAATCGGCGGCCCGGCGGTCGCGACGCGCGAGGCTTACGGCGCGGCGCTCGAGGCGCTGGCGAAGAGCGACGAGCGGGTCGTCGGCGTCGATGGGGACGTCGGCAACTCGACGTTCACGACGACGATCGCGCGCGTCGATGCAAGACGGCTGCTGCAAGGCCATATCGCCGAGCAAAACATGATCGGCGTGGCGATGGGTCTGGCCTGCCGCGGCAAGATCCCGTTCGCTTCCAGCTTTGCCTGCTTCCTTTCGCGCGGATATGATTTCATACGCATGGCGGCCATCAGCGAGACCAACGTCAAGCTGGTCGGCACCCACGCCGGGATTTCCATCGGCGAAGACGGCGCCTCGCAAATGGGCCTGGAAGACCTGGCAATGACCGCCGCGCAACCGAACTACACGGTGCTCTATCCTTCCGACGCGACCAGCGCGTGGCGCGCCATCGAGTTGGTCGCCCGCGTCGACGGCCCCGCCTACGTGCGCACAGGCCGGCCGAAGACCGGCATTCTTTACGGCGCCGGCGAGAAGTTCGCAATCGGCAAGGCCAAGGTGCTGCGGCAAAGCGGCAATGACCGCATCGCAATCGTCGCCGCGGGCGTCACGCTCTACGAGGCGCTTGCAGCCGCCGATGAACTGGCCGCAGACGGCATTGCGGCGCGCGTCATCGATCTGTTCAGCGTGCAGCCGATCGACAAAGCCGCGCTGGCGTCCGCCGCGGCCGCCGTCGGCGGCAAAGTGCTGACGGTGGAAGACCACTACGCCCACGGCGGTATCGGCGACGCCGTGCTTGCGGCCCTGGCCGAGGAAGATGCGCGCGTCCGCAAACTTGCCGTCCGCTCGATTTCGCGCAGCGGCAAGCCGGCCGAGTTGCTCGATAAATTCGGTATCTCCGCTCGCCATATTGCGGCGGCCGCCAAGGATATGGTCGGCTGACCGAGGCCGCGTGCTATGCTCGATGGGCTTCCGGCAAGGACGGTTTTCATCATGCGCGCCTATTTTTTGACCATTGCTACTCTGCTGCCGGCGCTCGGCCTGTTCGCGCAGTCGTCCACCCAGACGACGCTGCGCAATCCGCCGCCGTCGGCGGACCGCGTGCTGTTGATAACGTTCGGGATCGGCGACAAGAGCGAAATCGAGTGGGACGGCAAGATCGAGGTCGAGAACGGCGAATTGGCGCAACTCATCGGCTATGAAATGGGCCGCGGAGATGTCATTCATCCGCCGCGGCGCTGGGAAATGTCAACCAGGCCCGCGTTTGCCTTCAACCGCCGCAACCACGACGAGGACGTTCTCGAAGACCTGGCCCCAGGCGCCTACCTCACGCCGCGGTTCTACGTTTACCTGAACGGCTCGTCCGCAACCCGCGTCAATATAACCACCGCTCAGGGGAATTTTTCGTTTTCGCTTGCGGAGATTCCCCCGGCCGGCCAAAAGACGTTTCTCGAGGGCCGCGCCGCCGCCGCCGATTCGCCTTATGGCATATTGATCGGCCGCGGCGCTGCCGGTCCCGCCAACGAGCGGCTGACCGACAACGATTTCGCCTCCGTAACGGTCGCCGGCGACGACACGGTTTGGGTCGCCTATTCCGGACATTCCGGCGGCAGCGACCGCGTCTATGTCGACCGGATTCTTCCCGGCCGCAGCGCCGTTCGGCAGAAACGGCCGCACGCCGTCAGCCCCAAGGGCGGCGATGTCTATCGCACGGCCGTCGCCGAAGACGCCGAAGGCAATATCCGGGTCATCTGGTCCGAGCAGGTCAAGGGCAACTGGGATCTTTACTCCCGCGCCTTCGACGGCGAACACTGGGGCGGCATCGTCCGCCTGACGACCGCCCCCCAGCCCGACATCCACCACCGCGCGGCGCGCGGCCCGGATGGGCGTATCCATGTCGTCTGGCAAGGCGCCCGCGGCAACAAATTCTCGATTTTCCACAAGTCTTTCGATGCCGCAGCCGGTTGGAGCGAGGCGGTCCGCATCAGCGCGCTCGACGCCGGCAATTGCTGGGAGCCGTCGGTCGCCGTGGACGGCAACGGCTATGTCTATGTCGCCTGGGATCAATACAGCGAAGCGCTGGGCTACGACGTTTATCTGGCGCGCAAAGCCGGAGCCGAATGGGACCGGCCGCTGGCCGTTGCCGCAACCGGGCGGTTCGAAGCTTACGCCACCCTTGCCGCCGACAAGCAGGATCGGATCTGGCTCGCTTGGCACGAGTCGGGCATCAATTGGGGCAAGGATTGGGGCTATCCGCACGACATTCAGGCCAACGGCTCCGGGCTTTACAATTCCCGCAATATCCGCATGGCGGTTTACGAGGGCGGGAGGCTGCGAGCCCCCGCGCAGAGTCTCGATGCCGCGCTTCCCGACCCGGGACCGGGAAATAACTACTACGAATACCCGCAGTTGGCGGTGGACGGCGCCAACCGGGTCTGGGCGTTCTACCGTCTGCGGCGTCCGATGCAGCACAACGTCTATTGGCGCACTCCCGCGCACCACGCCTTGTGGGAGATTTACGCGAGCTATTACGACGGCGACCGCTGGTCGTCCATGATGTTGCTGCCCTATTCGACGGGCCGCAACGACATGCGCATCGACGTGGCGCGCGATGCGCAAGGCAAGCTGATCGCGGCGTACCCGACCGATCGCCGCAGCTTCCGGGACTTCGTCAACATGATGCCCGATGTCTTCGCCGCCGGAATGCCGGCGGTCCCGGGCCAAGCTCGCGGCCACCGGCTCACTGCGTTCCGTCTCCCGCCCGCTCAACCCGCGCGCCAGCCGCCGAACCGCCCGCGCCGCGAGATGCCGGCAACCGAGCCCGTGCATCCCAACGACGAAGCGGACGTCGCGCGCATCCGCGGCTACGTTTACGAGGTCAACGGCAAGCGCTACAAGATCTACCGCGGCGACATGCACCGGCACACCGAGATCTCATGGGACGGCTACAACGACGGCTCTACCGAAGACACCTACCGCTACGCGCTCGACCCCGGCGCGCTCGACTTCCTGGCCATCACGGAACACAACTTCGGCGTAGCGGACGAATACGACTGGTTCCGCAGCCAGAAGTACGTCGACATCTTCCGCGTCGGGTCGTCGTTTGTCCCGCTCTACGGATACGAGCGGTCGATCAAATACCCCAACGGCCACCGCAACGTCGTCTTCCCCTACCGCGGCGCCCCGATTCTCGACTACCAGCATTACGAGTGGTCGTCCAGCGACAACTATCAGCGGCAGGGTCCCGAGCGTTTCTTCGCCTACCTGCGCAAATACAAAGCGGTGGCGATGCCGCATACATCCGGCACCGATATGGGCACTGACTGGGCGGACTACGATCCGCAAGTGGAGCCCATCGTGGAGATCTACCAGAGCGACCGGAACAGCTACGAGTGCGAGGGATGCTGGCGCTCGGCCCCGAAAGACGATATACCCAAGCAATTCGGCGGCTACCGCCCCGACGGCATGGTTTCCGTTGCCTGGGAAAAGGGCTACCGCCTGGGCGTTCAGGCAAGCTCCGACCATCTCGCGGTACACACCTCTTACTCGATGCTGCTTGCCGAGGAGAACTCGCGGAACGGCTTGGTCGATGCGATTCGCGCCCGCCGCACTTACGGCGCGACGGATAACATCATTGTCGATTTCCGCCTGGTGGAGGACGGCCGCGAGTATCTCATGGGCGAGGACGTCGCGGTCGCGGGACCGCCGAAATTCCGTGTGCATATCGAAGGAACCGACAAAATCGGAGACGTCGAGATCGTCAAGAACAACAAAAAAGTTTACGCCTTGGCGCCCGACCGCAAGGTCGTCGATTTCGAGTACAGCGACAGCGGCAAACCGGGCGAGGAAGCGGATTTCTACTACGTTCGGGTGCGTCAGGCCGACCGCGACAAGCAAGTGGCCTGGGGTTCGCCGATCTGGGTGACGGGGCGTTAGCCGGGGTGTCCGCCCGCTGCTTACGGGCCGGCGCGGCGCGGCATCCGAGCGCATAGTATGATGAGAGGCGTCATGGGCTCGCGGATGAAGGTCAGCGTTCTTTTCAGTTCGTTCGTGGTTACGGTTTTGCTCGTTCTGGGCGCCGTTCTCGGCAAAAGCGAAGAAAAAGAGGGCGCCTACCGGCCTCTCGCGGTCTATACCGAAGTGCTCGGCAGGATCAAGAGCGATTACGTCGAAGAGCCGGATATTCCGAAGGTTACGCAAGGCGCATTGCAGGGACTGGTCGAATATCTCGACCCCCAGTCGAGCTATCTTTCGGCGGAGCAGTATGCGGAATATCTCGAGGCACTGAAGAACGAGGACAAGGGAACCGGCCTGGCGACGGGCATGGTCGTCCACAAGCGCGTCAACTATACGACGGTGATGTCGGTGTTGCCCGGCTCGGCAGCCGACGAAGCGGGCATCCGGCCGGGCGATCTCGTCGAGGCTGTCGAGGGGATGAGCACCCGCGTGATGCCGCCTGCGTATTTGTTGGCGAAGCTCAGCGGAAAACCCGGCACGCGGGTCAACGTCATGATCCGCCCGGCAGCGGACTACGACTCGCCGCAGGAGCACGGTTTGCAGCGCAGCGCCGTGAAGTTGCCCGATGTCGAATCGGAGACGATCGAAGAGGATGTCGGGCTCATCAAGGTGGCGGCGCTGACGGCCGAGCACGTTGAGCGGATCGAGTCCGCGATCACGGCGCTGGAAGCCAACGGCGCGCGGAAGTTGATCGTCGATCTCCGCGGCAACTCGATCGGCGAAATCGCCAATGGCATTCGGCTGGCCGATCTGTTCCTCGACAGCGGCGTGATTGCTTCCGCAAAAGGCCGGAAATACGTCGAGAAAACGTTTACGGCCGACCCCGGTTCGACCGTGACGGCGCTGCCGGCGGTCTTCGTCATCGACCGGCCGACATCGGGCGCGGCGGAAGTTGCGGCCGCCGCCATCCTGCAGAACTCGCGCGGCGATGTCGTGGGCGAGAGCAGCTACGGTCTGGCGGCGCACCGAGAGATTATCGAGTTGGACGACGGCGCGGCCTTGTTGCTGTCGGTGGCGAAGTATCACGGGCCGGACGGCAAGGCGATCCACGACGAGGGTCTGGAGCCCGGTTACCTCGTTGCGCCAAGGGACTTGCGCAGATTCCGCGAATTCCAGAGCGCCGGCCCGCGGTTGAACGAACCGGAACGCCCCCGGCAGACGCAGGTCGAGCCGCCGCCGGAGGGAAGGGCAGACCCGTTCCTGGAGAAAGCGCTCGAAGTTCTCAACCGTTAACAGTCCGTGGCGGAAGTCCCCTAGGGGCGCGGCGGGCTCCTGCGGTCGCTCGTCTTTCCGCCCGCGCCGGCGAGTCCTTTGAGTTCCCGCCCAATGCTGCATCGGTTCTCGGGCGCGTAACGCCGCCTGCGTAACTTTTCCCGCGGGGGGACTGTTCGCCGCGGATCAGAGTTCCTCGTACAGCCCCGGCAGGCTGCGCAGCAGCAGCCGCGACCAATTCCAGCCGGTCATGCCCTCGAAGCTGATCTCGGCCTGGATTTCCTCGGCCGACTTGCCGCTCCGCTTGATTGCGCGGAAGCGGGTGCGGAACAACTCATAGTCGGCGCGCCACTTGGCGATGTCGGTTCGCTTGCCCACCGGGCCGTGGCCGGGAATGACGGTGTCGAAGTCGAGCTGCAGAACCTGACTGATCGTGCGGTCCCAGGCCAATGCGCTACCGCCGTTGGCGTAGTCGATAAACGGCGCTCCGCGGATGAACATGTCGCCCGTGTGAATGACCTTGCGGTGCGGGAAGTAAATCACCGAGTCGCCGTTTGTGTGCGCCCGCCCGAAGTGCATCACGCGAATTTCCTTACCCCCCAGATAAAGGGATGCCTCCTTGGCGTAGGTCAACCGCGAAGCGCCGGGCTGGGAATTTTTCAGCACGTTCGCGCGGGCGTTCTTGTGCATCACGATTTCCGCCTGCGCGAGCAGCTTGGCGTTGCCGCCGGAGTGGTCGCCGTGATGATGGGTGTTGACCACGTACCGCACCGGCCGGTCAGTGACGCTCTTGACCTTGGCCAGGATATTTTCGACGTCTCGGTCGAATTTGTCGTCCACCAAGGCAACCCCTTCTTCCGTGACCAGAACGCCGATGTTTCCGCCGCCGCCGATAATCACGTAGAGGTCGTCGGCGATCTTGTCGATCGCGAGCTCGGCCGGCCGGGGTTGCCCGCCCTTGCGCTGTTGGGTCCAGGCCAGCCACAGGCTGCCGGCCGTCAAGAACGCCGCAATGAAACGGATCGCCGCAGCTTTCGTCATCGTGGTTTCCTCCGATGAAATGGTAGCAGGCGCGCGCGTTACTGGACGGCGCTCGATTGCACCGCCGACGGGTCGAGCTTGATCTCGCCGAAGGTGGATTCATATTGCGCCAGGTTCTGCGCCAAGACCGTATGCAGCGCCTTGGCCTGCTGGGGGCTCAGGTATATCCCTTGAAAGGCGCCGATTTCCATTTCGGTCGGCGACTTCTGATTCAGTCTTCCGAACTGAAGAAAGAAGTCCCATAGATTGACGCGCACCTGGACGCTGTTGGCGTATTCTTCGCGGTAGTTTTCTTGCTCCACGATGCGCACGTTAGCTTGTTTCTGTTCAGTCATGTGTTTCCGATTCCGGCGCGGCGTTGAGCGCCAGCCTGCCTCTGATATTCTAAATGCCCAAGTGTTCGCGGGTCATCAGCAAAGAGCCGCCGTTCTCTTTGCGGCGGCCGATATCGTGTTGACCGTCATTGCTTTCGAGGCGGCCTATCAAACCCGCAGCTTGCTGCCGCTGAGGCAGTTTTCGATCGAAGCGCCGATTCGTTGGTCGATCCTGGTGGCGGTGCTTTTGGCCGTTGTCGGCGTCGGGCGCGCGATGGGCATCTACGCGCGTCTGTACACCGGGAACGTCCGGCGGGCCGCCGTCGATACGCTGCGGCAGGTCGCGCTGAGCATGCTCGCGCTGATGGCCTTGCTGTACCTGCTCAACCTCGAAACGCCGATCAGCCGGCCGTTTACGGCGTTGCTCGCGGCGTACCTCGCCTGCGGGCTCATCGTTTACCGCGCTGCCGCCGGAGGATTCCGCGGAGAGTTGCGCAAAGCCTTGGGGGCGGAGGCTTCGTTTTTCGTTGTCGGCGACGGCGAGAAGGCGCTCGAGATGGCGCGCGAGCTCGAGGCGGCCGAACCCTACGGCGCGCGGCTGTCGGGGATCGTCGATTGCGGCCGCGGACTGGGCGCCTCGCAGCAACTGGTCAAGCAGTACCCCGTGTATCCGCTTGAAGCGCTGCCTCGTCTGCTCAACGAGCAAGTCGTCGATGAGGTTGTCTTCGCCGTTTCGGGAAAGCAGGTTTCCGAGCTCGAGGGGATGTTCGTGTTGTGTGACGAACACGGCGTGAAAACCAGGCTCGTCGCCGATTTCTTTCCGCACGTACACAGTCGGATGTACTTCGACCGATTCGGGACGAAGCCGCTGCTGACGTTCTCGACTTCTCCAAGCGACGAGCTTCTGCTTCTCGCCAAGAGGATTTTCGACATCGTGCTGTCCGCCGCGAGCCTGGTTTTTCTGGCAATTCCGATGGCCGCTCTTGCCTGTGCGATCAAGCTGACATCCAAGGGGCCGGCAATCTTCGAGCAAACGCGCTGCGGGTTGAACGGCCGCGCGTTCAAGTTCTACAAATTCCGTTCGATGGTCGAAAACGCCGAGGCGCTGCGGGCGGAAATCGAGCACCTCAACGAGAAGGACGGGCCGGCGTTCAAGATCGCGGACGATCCGCGCCTCACCGTCTTGGGTAGGTTTCTGCGGCGCTACTCGATCGACGAGTGGCCGCAATTCTGGAATGTCCTGCGGGGCGACATGTCGTTCGTCGGACCGCGCCCGGCCGTTCCCTCCGAAGTGGAGCGCTACGAAGTCTGGCAACGCCGCCGGCTCAGGATGAGGCCGGGGCTTACCTGCTTGTGGGCCGTCCGCGGCCGCGACAAGTTGGATTTCGCGACCTGGATGAAAATGGACCTCGAATACATCGATAACTGGTCGCTGTCGCTCGACATGAAAATCCTGCTGCAGTCGATCCCGCGCGTACTCGGCGGCAGGGGCGCAAGCTGACGCGCGGCGCGGGGGGCTCTGCGCTGGTCAGAGCACGGTCCGCGTGTTGCCGGACCGCCGCGTAACTTTCTGCTTGTCGAAGTATTCGAGCAGCGGGATCGCGTACTTGCGGCTCACGCCGGCCAGTTCCTTGAATTCCGGCACGCTGATCTCTTTCCCGCGCAGCGGCGCCAGCGAGCGGCGCAGCCCGGCCACGGCGCCGCTGTGAAAGACGAGATCGTTCGTCACCTTCAGCAGCAGACCTTCGCGCAGCAGGGTTTGCAGGATGCTCCGGCAGCGCGCCGCGTCGATATTGAGCGTCGGCAAAAACTCCTTCAAGGCCGGCGTTTGCAGCGCGGCGTTTTCGAATGCGCGCAGCATTTTCTCGCGGGCTTCCCGCTCGTCGGCCTGCATCACGATGCGGCGGCCGGCCAGGCGCGCCAACTCTCCGTCGATTTGCACTTTCTTTGCGGAAACCAGCTTATCGACCAGATAAGTTGCAAATGCCTCCGGCGCCGGGCCCAGCTCGCTGCTGCGGACGGCTTCGAGCGGCGCTCCCGGGCGCAGCGGATTTTTTTCGTGAAAAGCAGCCAAGGCGTCGAGAACGCGCTGCCCGGCTTGGGCGACGGCGCCCTGCGATGCGAGCAGCAGCGGATTCCGGCGAATCACGACGACGCCGGGCGTGCGGCCGGCGGCCGCGGCGAGCTCGTCCGCCGTACGGCCGCTGCGGGCGACAAGCTCCTCCGCGCCAACGCCGTACGGGTACTGCGCGCAAAGTTGCGCGAGCTTGTCGGCGCCGCTGCCCGTATGCAGCGCTTCGAGCAGCGGCCGCCAATTGTCTTTGAGGCGGTGGCGCGCCGCCAGCGGATCGAGCACGATTCCGCCGCCGATCGTAACCAGCGGAGAAAACTGCCGCAGGATGAAACGGTCGCCCGGCAACGCCAATACGTCCTCGTCGAGGCGCAACTGAACGAATGCGGCGGACCCGGGCGCCGGAGCCGGTTGCCCTGCTTCGCGTTCCAGCAGATAGACGCGGCCGACCGTCTCGGCAGTGCCGATGTGCAAATGAACCGGCGCGCCGTGCTTGAGCGGTTTGGCCGACGGCAGCAATTCCAGATGCGCGTCGAACTGCCGGGTCGAGCGAAAAAGCCCCGGCTCGACCAGCGTGAGACCGCGGCGCAGATCCGCTTTGCCGGCGCCGCTGAGGTTGATCGCCGTTCGCTGCCCCGCGACTGCTGCGCCCGACTTTTCTCCGTGAACCTGGATGCTTCTAACCCGGGCGCGGTCTCCGCCCGGCTGGACTTCGACTTCCGCGTCCGCGCGGAGTCTGCCGGAAGTAAGCGTCCCGGTCACCACGGTCCCGAACCCCTTCATGGAAAACACGCGGTCGATCGGCAGACGCGCAAAACCGCCGGCTCTCTTGGGCTCGACCGCGCGGCCCGCTTCGAGCAGCATCGCGCGGAGCTCCTGCAAGCCCGCCCCCGTCTGTGCGCTCACGGCGACCGTCGGCGCGGATTCCAGAAACGACCCCGCGACCGACTCCTCGACTTCGAGCTTGACCAACTCGACCATGTCGTCGTCGGCCAGGTCCGCCTTGGTCAGCACGACGATGCCCCGGCGAATCCCCAACAGACGGCAGATGTCGAAGTGCTCGCGTGTTTGCGGCATCAGCGACTCGTCGGCCGCCACCGCCAGCAGCAGCAGGTCGATGCCGCCGGCGCCCGCCAACATGTTTTTTACAAAGCGTTCGTGGCCGGGAACGTCAACGAAGCCGAGCCGCAAGTCATCGCTCAGATCCAAATGGGCAAAGCCGAGATCGATGGTAATGCCCCGCCGCTTCTCTTCCTCCCAACGGTCGGTGTCGATGCCCGTCAGCGCGCGGACGAGCGACGTTTTGCCGTGGTCGATATGACCGGCTGTGCCGACGATGATGTGTTTGCGCTCCATCGTCCGTTGACGGCGCCTGCCGGGAAACGTGCTTTCCCCTACCGGGTTTCGCAGTTTACCGCGGATGCTTCCGCCAGAATAAAAGGAAAGAGACGATGCTTACTCGTTGCGCGGTGCTGCTGGGGATTGGTGTTGCCGGGCTGCCGGCCCAGCCCGTCACAATCGAGAACCGCTTCGGGGGAGTTTTCGTCGAGATCGTCAAGGGACGGAAACTGCTTGTCGGCCAAAGCGGCAAAACTCGCGAGGCGGACCGCGGGGACGTATTCGTCGAACAGGGGCCGCAAGCCATGCGCATCGCGGTCCGGCCCAAGGACGGCGAAGCCGTTGACCTGCGGGTCATGGTTCCGTTCGGCATCCCGCTTGCCATCGCCACGAAAGACGGTGATATCGAGATCTCCGGCATGATGCAAAAGTTGTCCGTGCGGACCGAGAGCGGAGCGCTCACCATCGCCGCGCCGTGGGAAATCACGCGCCTCGACCTCGACGCGCGCCGCAAGCCTCCGCGCGTCGCAATGCCGCCCGATGCGAAGTTCATGCAGTCCCGCATTTGGATCGGGCCGAAGGAATCGATCTGGCGGCTGCGCGACCGGCTCGACGTCAACGCGGCGGTGTACGGCGACATCGAGGTCAAGTTGAGAAATTCGCCGGAGTTGATTCTAAAAACCTACCTACCCCCCGATGATTGGCCGCTCAAATCGCATTTGCGGTCCAGGGAAATCGCCGCGCGGCTGATTGCGCTGCGCAAGCAACGCGAACAGGGCAGGCCGGCGCCGGCCGGTCCGCCGTCTCCAGCGGCCGACGGTCCGCCGCAACCTGCAAGCGAGGCGCTGTTCGTTTCCAACGTGCGCATGGTCAGCCTGACGGCGGCTGTGAGCGACAGGCAGGGCCGCCCGGTAACGGACCTCGATCCCGGCGAATTCACGGTCGAAGAAGACGGCGCGCCGCAGAGCATTACTGTCGCGACCAAGGATTCTGCGCCGTTCAACATGGTCATCCTGCTCGATCTCAGCGGCAGCACGAGCATCGACCGCGTCCACATGCGCAACGTAACCGTGAAGCTGATCGAGTTGGCGGGCAAGGACGACCGCGTCGCGCTGTACGCGCTTGCCGGCGGCATGTTCCATGTCCTGGCCGCATTGACCGCGGATCATCGATCGCTCATCGAGCGGGTCGAGCGCCTGCCGAGGGCTGCTGGCGGCTCGCCGCTTTGGGACAGCATCGTTCTGGCCTACGGCGAAGAGTTGATCGACCGCGCAGGCGAGCGCAACGCCTTGATTATCATCAGCGACGGCATCGATAACCGCATCAGCAACCAGGAGGCGCCCTCGGCGCTCAACGCCGAGCGGCTGATCAACGCCGCCCGCGAGATGGATGCCCGCATTTATCCGATTTTTCTGCGCTCCGGCGAACGCTTCGCCCGCGGCTGGTCGGAGAAAGCAAGGAACCGCATGGACAAGCTCGCCGAGGTCACCGGCGGGCGCATCTTCCCGGCGCTCTCCATTGCCGACGTGGAGCCCGTGCTCCCGCGCTTGGCGGAGGAGTTGCGCAGCGTATATTCGATTGCTTATTACCCGGACAACCAGAATTTCGACGGCGGCTGGCGCAAGGTGAAGCTCCAAGTGGCCCGTAAGGATGTCGTGATTCGGGCGCGGCCCGGATATTTCGCCAGATAGCGGCGCAGCCGCGGAGGCGCATGCCGCCGGCGAATTGCACTATACTCGAATCCACGGATGTTCGATTTGGGAAACCAACCGGCCCGAGTATTTACGCCGCTCGCCGCCGTTGTTTTGGGCGTAACCGTTCTGATCCCCGCCTGCTCGCAGGCGCCGCCGTTTCAGCCGAAATCCACCGTCGGCCAGTTGATGCATGATGTCGTTTATCCCCGCGCCCACGATGTCTGGAAATCGGTCGGCACGATCGTAACCGAGGAAGGCACGGAAGAGATCCGCCCCCGCACCGATATCGAGTGGGAAGTCGTCCACAGCGGCGCACGCACGCTGATGGAAGCGGGCAATCTGTTGATGATGACAGGACGCGCAAAAGACAACGACAAGTGGATGGAACACTGCCAAGATCTCATAGAGGCCGCGGCGGCAGTGCTCGAATCGTCCGAAGCCTACGACGCCGATGCGGTTTTCGATCGCGGGGAATTGATCTACAACGCCTGCCAAGGCTGCCATTGGGAATACCGCTACGAGGACGATCCGAGCATCATCCGCACTCGCTGAGCCGCCCCTCGTCTAACGCTTTGCCACAGGCTCGCATCGCCGGCGCGGCGGGCGGCGCGTCATGCTTCCATCCGGTTGCCTTTCAGGAATGCGACAACCGCGTCCTTGCATGTTTTCGAGGCGAGATAGGCGTCCTCGACGGCCCAGCTATCCATCTGGAACCAGCCCTCGAAACCGCCGTCGTACAGGATTTTGCACAGCTTCGGAATATCGTAGATTCCCTGTCCGCAGGGCAGGCGCCGCGATGTTCCGGCGCGGCCGTCGGGAAACGGCCGCAGCGTCGAATCGCCGTCGGAGAATTGGATGTAGCTAGTCGTATTTCTTGCCGTGATGGGTCTCCGACGAGCCGAAGCCGTTCAGTCCGATCGCCGGCTTCCACGGCGATTTTTTCTCGGGTGCGGAAGAAGGCGGCGCGGTCGAGCAGCCCAGGGCCGCCAATTGCGCCGGAAAAACGCGGCGTGTCGAGGCGTTCATCGCCGAACCATCGTACCCGGTTGCGTTGGGCGTGCGGCCCGGCTCGCGCGGTTAACGGTAGTCCACCCAGATCGGGCTGCTCCAGGCCAGGGAGCCGTCCGACTGCTCGACGCGCGCGTAGTAGTAGCTCTCGCCCTCGGCCGGCGCATCGTCGCGGAATTCGAACACGATGTCCTTCGTTCCGGGTTCGGCCGTATAGACGAACTCGTTGTTCTTGATCAACACCACGCGCGCGATGGGCAGCGTGCCGACGGCCCGAACTTTCACCACTGGGGGTTCGCTGCTTGCAAACGCTTCGCCCATCAGGTGATCGCCGATGCGCACATCGACGACGATGTTGTCGGTTGCGGCGTAGGTGCGGCGCGCGCGCATCCCGTCCAGCAGGTCTTGCCGCGTCGTTTGCTTGTCGGCGGGAACCAGCACGCAGGCATACGCATCGTGCGTGCCGACGTGATCGGAGCTTGCCTGCACGCCGATCTTGATTCCCTTGGCCCATGCTTCCCAGACGAAGCCGTCCGGGCGCCACGCCTCGCCGTGGTGATAATAGCGTTTGTCGGGCGTTTCGGCGCGCGGCGCGCCGGGGTACTCGTAAGAGGCGTGGAGACCCTGGTAGATTTCGACGATGGGCTCGACTTCGGGGTCGCTGTCCCGCCAATCCGTGCCCTGATCGGTGCCGGACGTGTGACCGGTCGTGATGCCGCCGTGGCGCCGCAAGTAAGGATAGAGCACGTCGCCGGTGTTGATTACGGCGTTCCGCTCGCCCGCTTGAATCGGCAGGCGGCGAATGCCGCGCCGGGCGAAGACGGTGTTGCGGTGGCCGTTGGGGTAGGGCAAGCTACGCTCGGTGCCGAACAGCGGCCAGAATCTTCCCGGCACGAGGAAGATGTCTTCGGACTTCTCCGTCCGCCACCAGTTGTACTCGACGCCCGGAACGGTATCGCCGCCGAACTGATGATCGGCCACCATCATGAAGTCGTACGAGCCGGCCGTAATCGCGTAGCGGTAGAAATCGATCAGTCCGCCCTCGCCGATGCCGTCGCTGGAAATGTCGGTGTGGCGGTGGAGGTCTCCCCGCAGGATGCGGTAGCTTTTGCCGCCCGCCTCGTAACGGTAGGAACGGATGGCTGCCGTATCCGCCGCTTCGTTCGCGTGGACCGGCGCCGCGCGCACCGCGGCTTCGCGGAACGGCGCGAGCCGCGGCTGCCCTGCGCTGCGCCAGGCCGCCGCGCTCGGGTCCAAAGTCGTGTACGCAATATGGGTTGTCTGCGCCGCGGGCGTCGGGCGGTTGCCGGCGCGGGCGGGCGAGCCGAAGGGCCGCGCATCGCGCGACCAGGCGAACCACAGCTTACCTCCGGCGGATAGAGCGCTCGACGCCCATACGTCGTTGCGTCCGTTGGTCGCATGCAGCTTGACCGCCGGAGTCCAACCCGAGGGTTCCAGCCTCGTCAGCAGCATTTCCCAGATGCCGCCCGCTCCCCAGTTGTTGTTGACGCGCGTCGTCGTGCTCGTCAGCGAGCGCACCATCGCCCACAGGTTCCCGTCGGCGTCCGTTTGCAGTCTCGCTTGCTGGACGTAATCTTTCGCTTCCGCGGGGATGGCGTCCATCAGCGCCGGCGGCTGCTTGAGGCGTTTGCCGTCAAGCACGGCGACCTTGACGGCGCGGGTGCGGTACAGTCCCGCGCCGCCGCCCGGCTTGAAGCGCTGACTGCTCCAGTCCTTGCCCCAATTGGCTTCGCCGTGGTCCCAGGCGATCCACAGGCGGTCGTTCGCATCGCAAGCGAGCGCGGCGTTCGCCTCGAAGGCAGGCGACGCGGTGATTTGCCGGATGCCGTCCCATGAGCCGCCGGCGTTGAGGCGGCGGACGTAAACATTGAAGTCGCCCGCCGCGTAGCCGTCCCAGCCGACCCAGACGTTGCCCTTGGAATCGGCGGCGATGTCGGGCGCCCAATTGTCGCCTTCCGGTCCGCTGACCACCGTCTCGCCGGACCAGGCCGAGCCGTCCCAACGCGCGTGCAAGATCTTCGAGACGCGGTCGCGGAAGCCTTGCCAGACGACGTGTACGCCGCCCTTGCCGTCCGCGGCGACTCGGTGGTAGAGGTTCTGCGAAGCCCCGCCGACCACAGCCACGCCGGATAGCGCTCCGTCGTCGAGGATACGCGAAAAAATGCCCCATTCCCCCGATGGCGACTTGCCCGACCAGACTACGACGATGCGCCCGTCCGCCGCCTCGGCGACTGCCGCGCGGAAATTGTCGGTGTATTCGCCTTGGGGCGAAACGCGGATCGGCTTGCCCCAGCCGCCGGCGCCGTGCCGGGCCAGCCAGACGGCGTCTTTTTCGTTTTTGTAGCCGATCCACGAAAGCCAGACCGATCCGTCGCCGGCCGCCGCCAGAGCTGCGTAGTCGTTGTAGCTCTCGCCGGAGGTGAAATCCACGGTCGGCGCCGTGCGCTCGACCAGCGCGGCGCCGTCGAGAAAGCTTTTCGAGCGGCCGAAAGGAATTTCGGCCGGCGTGAACGAAAACGAGCCCATGACCGTTTCGATTGCGACCGCCGCGTCCTCCGGGGCGTCCAGCGCGGCGACGACGCCGTTGGGGATCATGGCGAACGGCCGCGTATGCACCGGGTCGTAACCGCGCGGCATCGTCGAATCCGCGTAGCGCGTGACGCGGTTGGTCAACAGCCATGCATTCGGCGCAACGATCCGGTCGCGGCCTTCGAAGTGAACCCCTCCGAGGGAGAGCACTCGGCCCGGCGTCACGGCGATCGAGCCGTCCCAGCGCTCGGGCGTGAGCCTGTCCATGCCGAACATCAGCCGCATCGTGATCGGCGCCGCAGCGCCGCCGGCGGCCGCCAATTCCGGAACTTGCGCCGCGGCGCCGGATGCCGCCGGCAGCAACAGCAAGAGAAACGAAAACGGCAAACGAGTCTTGCAGATCATCCGCAACGCCCGCCATCAACGATAGCAAGCCCCGCGGCGGCGCTGTGCCGGCGGGCTACAGGTTCAGAAAATTGCCCAGCAGACGCTTGCCGGCGGCGGTAAGAATCGACTCGGGGTGGAATTGCACGCCCTCGACGGGCAGTTCCCTGTGGCGCAGGCCCATGATCAGCCCGTCCTCCGTTCGCGCCGAGATTTCGAGCGCCGCCGGCAGGGAATCTTCCTGGACGATCAGAGAGTGGTAGCGCGTCGCCGTAAAGTCCTGCTCGATGCCTGCGAACACCGTCTTGCCGTCGTGATGGATGCGGCTTGTCTTGCCGTGCATCAGGTAGGGCGCGCGGACGACTTTGCCGCCGAACGCCTCGCCGATCGACTGATGACCGAGGCAGACGCCCAGGATCGGCGCCGCGCCGGCCATCTCCCGGATGAGCGCAACCGAGACCCCTGCTTCGCGGGGGGTACACGGCCCCGGCGAAACAACGATCTTTTCCGGCTGCATCTCACGGACCTGCTCTACCGTCACCCGGTCGTTGCGCCTGACGACGATATCAGCGCCCAACTCGCCGAGGTATTGCACCAGATTGAAAGTGAACGAATCGTAGTTGTCGATGACCAGTAACATCCCAACTTTTATTGTGCCTGTCCGCCGGCCAATTCCCAAACGCTGAAGTTGCGGTAGCGGAATTGCGACCGGCGCATTTGCCGCAGGCCGACCCGTCCCGCGCCGGCAGCTAAAACGAGCGCCGCGTCAAGCCGTGCATGCCCACATTGTAGGCGCTGTGTGCTACCTTCAGCGTGGGCCGGGGCCGCCCGGCCGCACCCAGGGAGGACGATATGCAACGCCGCAGTTTCATTACCGGCGCCGCCGCCGCATCGGCGGCCGCATGCGCCGCGCCGCAGCCCGAACCCAAACCCGCGCGGCCGCCGCTAAAGATGCACGTCGGCGCGCAGCGCGGCCCGACCGACAGCGGGATGCTGCAATTTCTGAAGCGCCACGGCGTCAACAATTGCTGCGGCTTTCCGCCCGACCCGGGCGAGCGCGGCTACTGGCTTCCCGAAGACCTGGAGAAAACGCGCGATCTGTGCGCAGAGCACGGCGTCTCGCTCGACATGGTTGCGCTGCCCTTCCTCGCCTCCTCGCACATCGACCGCGAAAAGCGCGGCGCGATCATGCTGGGCCAATCGCCCGAGCGCGACAAAGACATCGACGACATCCACAAGATGATCGAGGCCTGCGCGAAGACGAGCATTCCCGCCTTCAAGTACAACATGAGCATCCTGGGCGTGTTGCGCACCGAGCGTACGCCGGGCAGAGGCGGCTCGACCTATTCGAGTTGGCGTCTCGACGAAGCGCAGCCCGATCCGCCGCTCACCCGCGCCGGACGCGTCGACGAAGACGCGGCCTGGGAGCGCATTGCCTACTTCCTCGAGCGGGTTATCCCCGTCGCCAACGAGTTCAAGATCCGCGCCGCCTGCCACCCGCACGATCCCGGCGTCCCGCCCGAGGGCTACCAGGGCGCCGCCCGCGTGCTGGGAACCCCCGAAGGTCTCTACAAGTTCATGGAGATCGAAAAGAGTCCTTATCACGGCTTCAATCTCTGCCTGGGCACGACGGCGGAAATGCTGCAAGACCCGGCAACGGAAATCCACGAGGTCATCCGCCGCATCGGCAGCGAGAAGAAAATCTTCAACATCCACTTCCGCAACATCCGCGGACGCCGCGACCGTTTCGAAGAGGTCTATCCTGACGAAGGAGACATGAACATGGCCGCAGTCGCGCAAACGCTTTGGGATGTGGACTACCCCTACATGCTCATGCCCGACCACGTGCCGCTCCACTCGGACGACCCCGACCGCCGGCAGGGGTTCGCTTACGGATTCGGCTATATCAAGGGAATTCTGCAAGCGCTCCGCGAGCGGGGGTAGTGCTGCTAATCTGAAGGCAGTCCCTCGTTGGAACGCCGCCGCGGCGAAGACGCCGCTGAAATTTGCGGGAAGCGGTTCCCCTCGAAGCGGGGCGGTAGCTCAGCAGGTAGAGCAACGGCCTTTTAAGCCGTGGGTCCTGGGTTCGAGTCCCAGCCGCCTCACCATGTCTCCGCGGATACTGAGCGCCGGCTGCTCGTCTCCGCGCTGAGGAAAGTCTGAACAGCCCCTGCTTGGACCTCTGCCATGCTCCTTGTGCTCGCAGTTCCCGCAGCCCCGCTTCAGACTCATTCTTCGCTTGGAATAGAGGGACGGAAGGCGCGCTTGTGCTATATTCTTGGCGGCGGGCAACAACGGGTCCGTCCTGAGAGCCAATTTCAGCGGGAGTAGTTCAGTGGTAGAACGTCAGCTTCCCAAGCTGAATGTCGCGGGTTCGATCCCCGTCTCCCGCTCCATGCCGGCAACGATGCGCAGCCGGTGAGACGAGCGATCCGCTCCCGCGGGAATGGGTCGCTCTACGGCTATCCATGCCGGAGCGGAGCAAGTCGATAGCTCGTGCTGCGGCCGCCGGCCTTCCTGCGGACGAGGCGCCGCCGGCGCCGAGAGCGGCAATGTCGCGGAGAGCCGTGTCCTGCAAGCATTTCGTCGACCCGGATTCGCCGCATGCCGCTCCTACCCGTTGGAAAGAGAGAGGCGCGCCAAGCGAAAAGTCCTGCCGGGGTAAGCGTCCGGTCGTAGCGGCGCCCCGCATCGAGCATCATCTCGACGACGCCTTCGATTTTGCGGTCCGGCTGTTTCAGCCCGCCGGCATCCAGGCCGAGACGACGGGCGATCGACGAACGAACTTGCTCGGCATCCAACTTTTCCTCTTCGATTCCGCTCGTCTTGACGACATCCTCGGTGAGAGTCCGCAGGACTGCCTGTTGTCTGAGATCGAAGCCGAGCGATTTCATCCGCCCAATCAGCCGGCCCTGCCGATGTCAAACAGAGGCTTCCTGCCGAGGTTGTAGCAGCTAATCTCCGCATACAGTGCGGTGAATGCGATCACGGGCCGAGGCCGGCGGCGTCGAAGAATGCTGCATCTTCTACGCTGACCGTCGGAACGACCAGCGCGCGGTCGAGGAAGTCGTTACGCTGCTCGCAACTTGTCTCCGCGATCAGCAGGCAGCCGTGACAGGCGGCGCCCTGCAATTGCCGGGATTCGTAGGCGGCGTCCGGCGCATGCTCGGCGCACACCGGGTCGTTCGAGCACAGCAAATTCCCGTCAAGAGCGCGGCGCAGATGCTCCATGAAGCGGCGGCCTGCTTCGACCAGCCCGCCCAGGGTGCCGTCGGAGTCGGCAGAAGCCGTATAGATCAGGATGCCGTATCCGCTGCCGTCTGCGTACACGCGTTCCCGCAGAGACCCGACAGGGTACCCGCATTCGAGGGCAATCGACGTCATCAACATGTGGGAGAGCGAATGCAGCAGCACATAGGGCAGTCCGGGGAAGCCGTCTTCCGGCCGGTTGCGTTCCTTGGCCCATGTCCGCCAGCCGGCCTCGATTTTCCGGCCGCGCGCCCGCACGCCGGGACGCGCCAGCCACCGCTCGATCGCGCCCGGTTTGAAGGAAACGAACACGCCCTCGCCGCGGTTCTCGACCGCAGGCAGCCAGGTGATCGTCTCGGC
The DNA here is from genome assembly GCA_958295955.1 of uncultured Bryobacterales bacterium. Taxonomy (GTDB): domain Bacteria; phylum Acidobacteriota; class Terriglobia; order Bryobacterales; family UBA6623; genus CATQHP01. The sequence goes on from OY282420.1 coordinate 2,901,904, forward strand.
CAGCGTCGCCCGCGTGACATCGAGGTCGAGTTCGCCGTTCTTATCCGGGCTGAACGCCTCGAAACGCGTGAAGCCGAGCAACGACACGACCTCGCGCAGCCGGTGGACCAGCGCCAGCTTGTCGACCATAGCGAAGAGGGGGTCGTTGCCGGGGCTCCACGCCGCGCGCGGCAAGGTCTCGGCATGGAACCGCGACCGCGGATCGTCTTCGCCGATGCAGGCGCCGCCCTTATTGAGAATCTCGAACTCGGCGACCTTGACCGGCGCGTCCGCGCTTGCGCCGCCGCTTTTCTGCAGCCGGTACTCGGCAATCGTGTCCGTATCGGCGATACCCGCGAAGGCCGCGGCCAGTTCCGGTATCATCCGGAAGTTGGCGAGCACGCCCAGATCGTCGGCGGCCTTCAGGCGCTCGTAATGGCGCGATACCTTGGCCGCCAGTCCGGCATCGGATTCCGGCAGTGAGATGACGCTCATCGTCTGCGGGAAGTAGGCGTTGCTGGCCGTGCGCACCAGCAAGCGGGAGGGTTCGTCGCAAGCCTCCGCTGCGTATTGCCCTATCCACGGCCGCCTGCCGCGGCAGCGGCCGAGCGCGCCGGTCTCGAAAGCCGCCGCCGTGCGGAGCGACTGCTCCGCGCCGCAATCGCACACGCCGAAGGTATCGGCGATATCGCCGCTCGTGCCGCGCTCCTCGATCCACAAGGGCCGCACGCAAGTCTTGCCGCCTTGATGGACGAAAGCCCGCCAATTCAGATCGTCGATATGGCCGCGCCGGCAGCCGCAGACGAAGCGCACCGGCACGACCGGCTTGCGTTTGCCGTCGTCGCCGCGGAAGCGCCGCCCCTCCAGATGTGACCAGCGCACCAGGCGGCGACGGCGCCACTGCGGGTTGCCGGGCGAGGGCTTTGCGTCCTTGACGATGAACCAAGTGGGAAAAATGCGCACGCCGACCGGGGCGGGGCGCGCGGCGTTCTCCTCGTGCCGGGGCGGCGTGTACAGTTCGAGCGTCGGCACGTCGAGAAGCCGGCGCAGCTTGGCGGCGAGTCGCGGTTCGTCGATTTTCTCGCGCCGCAGGAAAGACCAGTCCCGCAAGCCGGAAACGATCACCGAATACTCGGGCAGGTCGAGCATCGCCCCCGGTCCGTGGATCGTGATCATCCGGCTCTGGCGAACGATGTTGTCAATCATCGGATGTTCTATGCAATGTCCTTGCCTTCGGGCGTCTTGATCCCCAGCAGCACGCCCGGCTCCACGTCGCGCAGCGAGCGGGGCGCGCGGAAGCGAAGCTGGGTGTCGTTCAGCATATCCCTGTCGCGGTCGATCATCTCGCGCAGCAACGGCGTCGAAACGCCGCGCCCCCGGACATAACCGAACGCCGCACCGCCTTGTCCGGCTTCGCGGGCGAGTTGCGCCCAGTCGTCGATGAGGCTCTGTACGCGGCCGCTGACGGAATCGCCGAATCCGGCCGGCAGTCCGGCGGCGTGGCTCTGCGCCCGGCCGGCTATCGCCTCGGCGATTTCCAGGGTCTCCGCGTCGTGGTCTGCGACGTCCTGCGCCGCCGACAACGGCGTCAGCGCCGGAATGCCGAGGCGCGCCAGCGCGACCGTGACCGCCGGCAGGCCGCGGTCCATGGCGCGCGGCGAGAACGGCGTGACGCTCGTCGCTTCGACGCCGCGGTAGAAGGATTCGTGATAGTTGGCGAAACGCTCGTAGTGCGAGCGGTCGCGCGGCTTGTGGATGTTCAGCAGCGTCACCACGAGGCCGGGGCGCGACGGGTCGCGTCCGACGCGGCTGGTGGCTTGAATGTATTCGGATGTGGTCTTCGGCTGGCCGGAAACGACCATCAGACCGAGCCGCATGATGTCAAGGCCGACCGAGATCATGTTCGTAGCCAGCGCCGCGTCGACTCGTCCCTTTTTGCTGAAGTCCAGGGCGAGCCTGCGCCTGGCCTCCGCGACATCGCCGGCGCCGACGCGCGAGGTCAACTCAACCGGCTCGAACGCGATGCGCCGGTCGGCGAATAGCCCTTCGGCTTCGTCGAGGCGCTTGCGGCCGGCGTAGGTCAGCAGCCGCGCTCCGACCTCGTCCTCGACAATGCGCCTGGCGCTGCCCAGTTCGCGCAAGGCGTTGAAATAGGCGACCGCGGTCATGTACGGATCGGCCGGATTGGGGTCCGCGCCCGCTGCGCCGGCTGCTTCCCAGGCGGCCTGCGCCGCTGCCGGCAGCGTGGTCATGGCCCGCAGAAAAATGACCTTCGGTCCGCGTCCCTGCGCAGCGATGCCGAGATAGAGCCGCGTATTTTCCTCATCCTCGGTTACCTGCTCGGCGAAAAAGGAGTTGCGCCGGTCGATGCCCGGCGGCGGAAACACCTGCACCGACGACCGGTTGAACAGGGCGCGGATCTGCTTGCTTGCCAAGCGCACGGTCGCGGTCGAGGCGATGATCTTGGGGCGCACTTCCGCGCCGCCGAGCGACCGCGTGCAAAGGCGGTCGACCGCCGTCTCGTAAAGTCCGGTCATGGTGCCGAGCGGTCCCGAGATGAGGTGCAACTCGTCTTGGACGATCAGATCGGGCGGTCTCGGGCCGCCCGCGCCGCCGCCGAAGAATTTTGCCGTCGCGCCGGTCCACGGCAGGGCCGCGAACTTGTCCGCCGTCGCGATCATGAAGGCCGGCAGGCGGCGGTAAATCGGCTCGTCCACGGCAACGATGGGCAGATGCCGCCGTCCTCCGTTGAAGTCGCAATGCCGGTCGGCGCAAGAGACGAGGAGGTCGGTCGGCTCATTGCTGTTCGGGTGCAGCCGAAACGAATGCTTGTCGAACGGCGCGCCGCACCAAGGGCATTGCCTGAGCGGCAGCGGCGGTTCCCGCGAGCTATCGCGCATAAACCGCAGGGTCTTCACGCGGGCCGTGTTGTCGTTTCCGTCGCCCCTGCGTCCCATGTAGTTGGGCGTCGCGGCGCTCCCGACCCACAGCGCGATCTCGAAAGGCCATGCGCCGAGCGTCTCAGATGTTTTTTCGCGTTCGAGCTCGAGCGCGCAGATCAGTGCTGCGGCGCGTCCGAGTTGGTCGAGCGTCAGTAGGCGCAGCGTGTAGCGCATCAACACGGAGAGGCCGCGATGGGCCGGGTCGGGGTGGCGCAGGCGGCGAAGAACGAGAGTGAAAGCCGCAAGGCCGAGATAGGCTTCCGTTTTGCCGCCGCCGGTCGGGAAGAACAGCAGGTCGACGATTTCGCGTTCGCTGTGCGTCGGCTCGGCGATGCCGCGCAGATTCATCAGGATGTAGGCAAGTTGGAAGGGGCGCCACGCCGGCGGGTCGACTTGATGGGGTCTTTTACCCTCTTCCTGCGCGCGGCGCCGGCGCGCCGCGGCAGCCATGGCGCGGTTGGCGGCGCCGAATGCTTCCAGCACAGCGGGCTCGGCCAGCAGGTCGATGCCGGCCTGGATGCGATCGGCCGCCTGTGCGGCGCGGGTTGCCAATTTGCCGGCGACTTCCTTTCGTCGGCCGGTAAAGGCGCCCGCTCCGGTGCGCTGATCGTCGACCCAGCCGCGATATTGCCGCACCAGCGGATCCAATAGTTGTTTGGCGTGCGCCGCATCGGTCACCGCGCCGAGCTTCTCCATGTCGAATTCGACGCCGGCGATGCGGGCCGGCTCCACCCGCTCGACGCCGGCCCGCGGCATCCATTCGGTATGCACCCGCCGGCATTCGCCATCCGCGATGTCGGCGCGGGCCGCGACGTTGTGGCCGACCGCGTATTCGGCGGCGTCGCGGTAGTGCAGATCGGCCAGGCGCTCGTCCCAATCGTCGCTGTCGAGGCCGCGCAGGTCGCGGCGCGGGACAAGCGGAAGATCGGTCTCGACGCTCATCTCGACCTGGAAGGCGAAAGCTGTGTCCTGCAAGTCGCCGTCCGCGGCCGGCGGCCGGCGGTTGACGACAAACAGCGAAACCGCGCGGATGTTCCGGTCGCCGTCGGGCGTCCGTATTGTGGTCGGCCGCACGAGGCAGACAAGCTTGAGGCCGCCGCTGCCGGGAATGTCGTAGTCTGCCGGCGCGCCGACCGGAACGGCTGCAAGGTCGACGGCTACAGATTCCGCGCGTGGTTGGCGAACCCAGGGCGGCCTGCCCTCCCTGTCGGCCCTGCCGCCGGCGGGCGGCCCCTCCCGTTCCGCGGCGTTTCGCTCCTCTGCGCCGGGTTCGAGCGCATAATAGCCCCACGACACCGCAGCTTCGAGGCGCGATGTCTGCTCATCGACGAGGATGCTCAGCCCCAGCGATGACGGCAAGAAGACACGTTTGCCGCTGCCGCGGTCGGGCGTATTCGAGTCGTCGCCCCCGTGGGGAGGCTCGGCGGGCTCGTCGAATTCCTCTTCGCTGTCCTGCGTCCGCTGCTCGTGCGGCGCATCGGTCGGCGCCAGAAAGCCGGTCAGGTACCAGCGTGACGGCGCCTGCGGCAGGCGTTCGCGCTGCAAGTCCCGGTCGTGGGGCCGCGGGCCGATCAGGTCGAGCCGCAGCGCATCGACCAGCAGTTCGCGGACCGCCGGGGAATCGGCGGGGGCCTGTCGAGCGGTCTTGGCGGCGGCGGTCATGAGCGGCGGATTCTTCTATCCTCGATTATGCATGTTGCGGGCACAACTGCTTCACCGTGATCGAGAGATTGCGCAGGAGGGCGTGCTGTTGGCGCCAATCGCTGTCTGTCGCGTTGAGGATCAAGGCGTTCGCTGCAACGGCGACTGCCAGAAATTTGCGGTCGTCTCGATCAAGCGTGTTTTGCGGCAGTTCGGCGAAGCCCTGTTTGTCGTCGCCCACGGGCGTGACCGGGACAAGCGACACCCTTGACTGATCCGAGTGCATGTGATCGGAGACATATTTGAAGAACGCGTCGCCGACACCGGGTTGCCCCCGGAAGTTCAGGCGTCGCTTATACTCTTTCCAAATCAAGTCTAGATCGTCCAGGATTACCACTGTCCCATCCGACCCAACATCGCGGATCGCCTTGGCGCACTCCAACTGGCACGGCTCGTCGGCATGAGTGCCGCGGCCATTGGCGGCAATTGGGACATTCGTGTCCACGACGACTTTGCCGCTCATCGATCACCGTTGAGCTTGCGCTCCAGACCGGCAATTCTGATCGCGGAAATCTCGCCCAACTCGTCGCCGAAGAAGTTGTCGGGCCAATTCCGGATCTCGCCCCACTCATTGAGCTCGAGATCGGAGAGAGTTGCGGCGCCCTCGGTCATCGACGTGAAGTAGAGCTTGACATCCTCCGGGGCCGCCCGGCCTTCCGCAACGCGGCGTTGCAACCGCCGCAACAAGTGCTCGCTGTGACTCTCCACGATGACCTGCACGTTGCGGGCGCCGGCAGCGGCGAGGATGACGTCGGCCAGACCGCTCTGGGCGGAAGGGTGCAGGTGGATTTCCGGATGTTCCAACAGAACGATGGATCCCTCGGGAACGTAATAAAGGAGAACCAGCGCGGGCAGAACCTGAGACACGCCGAAACCGACGTCCGTCAACATCGCGGCGGCGCCCGCGTGGTCTTTTTTGACACGGACCCGGTAGAGCTTGGACCCCTCGGCGATCTCGCAGACATCGAACGAGTCGATCAGGCCGAGTTCCTTGAGCCAATGCGCAATCATCTCCTGGAACGGCTTGTACCGTTTGCGTGTCCCGAGATTCCGCTGTTCCCGGCCTGCCGTTGCCGCCAGAATCGCATCGACCGTGCGTTCCCCGCGCGACCCGACATCTGTCGGACCCGACCCGGCCCAGAGATACTCCCGCGCGGGACGCTCCCGCAGCGGACCAAGGTAGAAAATGCCGTCCATCAGGCGCTCGTATTCGACCTCGAAGTCGCTGAGGAAGTCCGCGTTCCTATAGAACGCCCGCGTTTGCTCCGGGAAAAGATGGGTCTTGACCGGGCCTGGCAGCGGCCAGGCCCGCCCGCGGTTGCGGGCAAACCGGAAGCCGGCGGCGCCGCTCGCCGAAAGCTGAAATTCGGTCGATCCTTCACTCGCCGGCTCCAAGGTAAAAACCGCCTCCCCGAATTTGTACGTCAGGCGGTGGACCCAGGGTTTCACACGCCTCAGTCCCACCCCGCACCCCGTTTGCAGCCGTTTCGCTTGAAACAGAACGTCCGATCGCCGACCTGCCGGATCGCCGACCCTCAACGTTTTGGGCAGGGTCCAGTCGAGGCGCCAGTCAATCCGCGCTTCTTCGTCGTGCCGGTGAACCAAGTCGTGGAAACTCCCCAGGTTGACAAGGGCGTTCGGACCTCCGAAGTCCAGCGCCAAGCCGCGGTCGGTCGCATTCTTGGTCTGCTTGAGCATGAGCAGGAACTGGAGCGCGCTGCTCTTGCCCGAGCTGTTGGCTCCGAACAGCCCGGTGACCTTGCCGAGCGGCATGTCCAGCTCGCGCCATGCCTTGAAGTTGGCGATCTTCAGTTTTTCAAGCATGGTCTTCCCGCCAAACTTGCCGTTCAGCGAACGGGCCTTATTCCGCTTCTTCGTCCGAGGCCGTATGAGTGCGTCATCGTCGAAGTCTTTCGGATGCCGCTTGCCCTTAAGACATGATAGCCTTGCCGGTTACGGCGCTGGGGCGCCGTTCTTGGCGGGCGCGTTCGGCGTTCAGCGCCGGCAGGCGGGACAGGATTTCGTCGCGGACCGCGTCGGGCCAGCGGTGGCGCCAAGGCTTTTTCTTCTTGCCCCATGCTTCTTCGTCGACCGCGTAGTCGAGCAGGAATGCGCAGTCGGTGGCGATATCCCGCCAGCCGTAGGTGTCGAGAACGGCGCGGTCCATCGCCGCGTGCAGCTCGCGCAGCTTGGCGATTTGCGGGCTGCGTTCCTCGGGGTCGTGGAAGCGGTTGTAGGTCTTGGTCAGGCCCTCGCCATTCGCGAGCATCAGCGCCGCGCGGAACTCGTAATATTCCCTGCCCGCGGCTTCCAGTGCCGGATGCGTTGCCCAGCCATCGGGGAAAGGGAAGGTCTCGAAACACTCGGAGGGGGTATAGCGAAGGTCGTCCTTCATCGACGAACCGAAGAACCGCGCCCAGATTTCGTGGGCCCGGGATTGGAGGGCGCAGAAGGCGGCGTAGGTGTCATAGGGAAAGACAATCAGCCCGTCCGCGTAAATCATGTCTTTCGGCAGGAACGTAAATGCCGCTTGCTGCCCGACGCGGGAGATCGCCAACACGCGGCCCAGCCCAGTGATGGCGACGTGCAGTTTCGGGCGCGACCTTATAAACTGCCACCATTTCTCTCTCGCACCTCTGTCGTTTTGTGCATCCCGTTCCGGCTTCACCTTCTCCTCCACAATCGTCAGTAGTTCCGGCCAGTCCGCCGCTACTGGAGCGGGATAGTCCAGCGGCACGATTCCCGCCTGCAACCATTCTCTGCGTCGGTCTTCGCCGGCTTTCCGCCATTCTTGCCCCAAGTCTTCCCGGCGCAGCGGATAATCCCGGAAATTGACGACATAGCGGTGATGCTTGTGAGTCGGGCTTGTGTTGACTTCTTCGCCGCCGATGTAGGGAAAAATGATCTCCCGGTTGCGCGGGTTCTCGTCGATCAGCCGCTGCATCGCGGCGAGCGGAGTGGCAATGCCCTTACTGTCCGTGTCGTCGAAGGTGAAGCCCATGCCGAGAACGATGCTGCCCTGAAAGCTTTTCCGCGCATTGGCCTTGAGCAGCGCCGGGTCGTCGTGGCCGCCGCGATGGAACAGGAACGCGGAGATCGTTTCCACTTCCCGGCCGTCGAGCTTCTTCGGGCCTGCCGGAAGCCCCTTGGCGATGTGGGCCACGCTGACGACAACGGCCGCCTCTCCGGGCCACTTGATCCTGCGGCGGGCGTTGTAGATGGCGCCGCCGTTCTTGCAGATCCAGCGCAGACCGGTCGCGCGCGTATCGCCTTGGCCGATGGTGTTCGTGGCGATGAGGCCGAGCCCACCCCCCGTACGAAGAAGGGCGAACGAACGGCGAAAAAAATGGGCCGCGAGGTCGGCGTTGCCGTGGCTCTCCGCGTGCATCTGCTTGAGCCAGTCGGGGTAGCCCGCAACGTTCGCCTTCGCGACCGTGTTCTTGCCGGCGAACGGCGGGTTGCCGACAATGGAGTCGAAGCCCGGGTTCTCGCGGTTAAACACTTCAGGGAACTCGAGCTCCCAGTGGAACGGCGCGAGCGGCGGCTTCATGTCCGCAAGCGGGGCGGGAAGACGGCCGGCATTGCGCGCAACCAGGTGCGCATATTCGCTGCGTTTGCGCTCGCGCTCCTGCGGCTTGCTTGCGGCAAAGAACGCGGCCGGCGCCAGGTCGCCGAACCGGCGGACGCTTTGCATCTCGCGCTGCGCTTCCTGCCAAAGCTCGCGCAACTCCCGCTCGGGCGCCCCCTCGCCGGCAGCGCGGATCCGCCGGCGCAGTTCCGCGGCCCGCGCCGTATGCCCGCTCACCCGGACGGTCTCGATGCCTTTCTGGAAGGGGGGCGCGTCCGCCTTCCAGTGGAACCCTTCGATCTGCCGCGGGGTCAGTCCCAGCAGCGAATCGCCGCGGCGCAGGGCGTGGTCGATGAAGGTGAACTCATGGTCGCCGGCGAACGTGGCCAGCCACAGCGACAGCCGCGCCAGATCGACGGCCATCGGGTTCTTGTCCACGCCGTAGAGGCAGCGCCGGCATCGTCCTCCGCTGGAACCACCCAAGTCGGCACCAGCACGGCGTGCAGTTCCGGCAGGGAGATTTCGAGTGCTTGGGCATGCGCGGCCGCATCCACGAGGTCGCCCTGCTCCCAGCCGAGATAGTCGCGGAACAGCCGCCGCAGATCGGGCGCGCGCCGGCGGGTTGCGGCGCCCTTGCCCTGTTCTTCCAACAACTCGCAGAAATCGCGCCGCCGGCCCGAGACGTTGCGGTCGGGGACGACTTGGGCGTCCGCCATGACCGCGGGCGCAACGACGAGGCCGACAGGCTGGACGAAGCCGAGCCATTCCTGGTGCGCGAAGATCAGGCTGCGCCGTTCGCGGTCCGCCACGGCTTATCCCGTCCCCGGCCAGAGATAGACGATGCCAAGAGGGTCGACGCGGGTTGCGCGGACGGTGTAAGCGTCGGCTATGCGCCCCGGCTCGGTTGCCGGTTCGTTTTGGATCGCCTTGAGCCGCTGCTCCCAGGCGCGGCGGTCCGCTTCACGCTGGCGTTGCTCGGCCGGATCGAAATCGAACGCCATCTGCCGGTCGTCGGCGCCGGCCGCCTCGGCGATCCTCTTGTGCCGGCGTTCGAGTAATGCGGTCATGCTGCGGCTTTCGCTCTGCGCCCTCTCGGCAAGGCGCGCCTGCGCCCGTTCGCACAGCGCGGCGGCGCGGCTTTCCAGATGTGGCCGGAGGTCCGCGATGTCGGCCTGCGCCGCCGCGGCGAGGCGGGCATAGATTCGCTGCGGGATACTGCTGCGTCCGGCCTCGTTGAGCGCCTCTTGCAGGGAGGCCGGCGTCGTCTGCTCGCCCGTCCGGCCGTAGGGGGCGAGAGCGCCCCGCCTCCGGCCGGGATCCACCCAGCGCGCGCGGCGCCGCCACTCGCCCATGCTCTCGCCGCGCCGCCTGCGTTCGCGCAATGTATCGAGCGCTGCCGCCCAGCCGGGATCGCGCGCCAGCGCATCGTCGTCGGCCGGGAAGTCGAAGGTGCGTGGCGCGCCCCTTTCCCGCGCGCGATTCGGGGCGGTCTCCGTGATTGCGGAAGCGCCGGCGAGCCGCAGGCTCATCGAAAGCGTCTGCCGGAACTGCGCCGCGGAGATGCCGATGTGCCGCCGCGACCGTTCCAGGCGGTTGCGCAGAGCGCCGACCTCTTCCTGCAGCTTGTCCTGTCGGAGGCGCGTATCCTCAAGCTCGGCGGCCGCGGTCTGCCGCCGATCGTCCACTGCCGCATTGCGGATGAAGTCCGCAAGCTCGTCGAGCTTGCCGCGCCGCATTCCCTCCTTGCCGATGTTTTCGGCCAAGCGGCCTTCGAGCACCCTGGCGACGCTGCCGAGTTCCTCGCGGATGCGTTCGGCCTTCTTGACCAGAACTTCGAGAACGCGGTCTTCGGGCCGCTGCGTGTAAACGAAATAGCGGCAGAACACTTCGCCGGCCGGTTGCAGCTTGCGGTCGATACGGCCGTTGCGCTGGTCGAGGCGGCTGGGGTTCCAGGGCAGATCGAAGTGAAACAGATCGAGGCAGTGGCGTTGCAGGTTGAGCCCTTCCCGCGCAGCGTCCGTAGCAATAAGAATGCGCAGCGGATGATCTTGCGGCTCGATGTTGAAGGCGTGCTTGATATCCTCCCTCTTTTGCCGGGAGGTCATGCCGGAAAAAACGGCGATCCGCTCGACCGCTCTGTCGGTATGCGCGACTGCCTCGCGCAGGCGGAGTTCGAGATAACGGCGCGTATCCTCGTACTCGGTAAAGACGAGGAGGCGCCGGTCGTTCCATTCCGGCGGCGGCCCGGCCGTTGCGGACAGGCGCGGGCACATGTTCGCGCCGACCCAAGCGACGATCTTACGCATACGCGGATCGGCCGCATGGCGGTTGGCCTCGGCGATCTCGCGCATCTCGTTGACGAGCGCCAGCTCGCGCTCGAGCGCCGCCCGCTTCGCCGCTCGGCCGGCGCCGCTCGATGCCGCCGTCGCCCTTGCCATGCGTTCTTCGAATTCGAGCTCGGATAGGTCGGGCGCGCCATCTGCCGTTTCAGTGCCGTCGTCCTCGCCTGCCGTCTCGAAAACCGCGGCGTCGGGATCGCCGCCGGCGGTCATTCGTTCGAGATCGGCAAGCAGCGTTTGGGACAGGTTCTCGGACTCGCGGGCTTCCTTCAGTGCGCGTTCGACGCTTTTGCGGTGGACTGCGAGCGTCCCCGCAAATGCTTCGATCGACGACAGCAGGCGCTTCTGCAAGCCGCCGATGACGAGCGCGCCCGCGGCCTGCCTCGACCGCGTTTCGTCCTTGAGCCGGTTTTCGCGTTCGAGGCGGTACGCATGCAGCTTCTCCGCCAGTACGAGCTCGGGCGCGTCCGTCGGCAGGCCGTCGATATCGATCTGCACCACGGCGCGCCGCGGGAAGCCGCCTTCGAGCGCGCGGACGTCGGATTTGAGGCGGCGCACCATGATTTCTTCGAGCTGTCCCTTGAGGACGCGCACGCCGCGGCAGAAACGCTGCGGGTCGAGGATTTCGAGCAGCGCCGAGAAACTGTTGGAGTGGCCGTTGTGCGGCGTGGCCGACAGGAACAGGCGGTGTTCGAAGCGCGGCGCGATGTCGCGGACGGCCCGCGTAATTTGGGAATCGATCGCATAGCGGACGCCGCTCGACGGCGCTGCATTGTGCGCCTCGTCGAGGATCAGCAGCGATTGCGGCGCGAATTCGCCGAGCCAGTCGCGCAGTCCCGAGGCGTACGCTTCGTCGATGAGCAGGCGGTGCGACACCAGAAATCGCGAATGCGTCGTCCAGGGGTTGACCGAAAAACCGCGCTCGCGGCGCATGCGCGTCAGGTACGTCCGGTCGAGGATAGTGAAGGCGAGCCCGAAGCGTGTTTCCATTTCGTCGCGCCACTGATCGAGCATGGAGGGCGGACAGGCAACGACGATCCGGTCGATACGACGGCGCAGCAGCAGTTCGCGCGCGATGAGGCCGGCTTCGATCGTCTTGCCCAGACCGACATCGTCGGCGATGAACAGGTTGACGCGCGGCAAGCGCAGCGCCTTGCGCAGCGGCTCGAGTTGATAGGCGTCGATGCGGATGCCGGCGCGGAACGGTGCCTGAAAGAGGTTCGGGTCCGTCGCCGTCACGCAGTTCCATGACAGCGTGCGCAGGTAGGCGGCGAACAACTCGGGGTCATCGAAGCCTTTCTCGGCGACGGCGGACAAAGGCGATCCGGCCCGGTTCGGGAAGGCGCTCCGTCATCTGCCGGGCCGGTTAGCGGGCGCCGCCGGTTGTCACCCAGATGGGGGACGACCAGGCGATCTGGCCGTCGTCCTGTTGCACCCTTACGTAGTAATAGCTCTCTCCCGGGCTTGGGTCGGCGTCGGTGAACTCGAACGAGACGTCGCGGTCGAGGTCGTGGCGGGTCAGGGCGAACTCCCGGTTCTTGACGATGTCGATTTGGCGGATCGGCTCCGTGCCGATTACCCGCACCGACAAGCGAAAGTCGCCGGATACGGTTACGATGTCGCCCTGCAGGTACTCCTTGCCGCCGGACCGCAGCCGGTAGTCCAGCACGATGTTGTCCGTCGCGCCGTAGGAGTGCCGCTTGCGCATGGCGTCGAGCAGCCCTTCGCGGCCGGCATCCTCTGAAATCGTGCAGGCGTAGGAAATATGCGTCGAAACGTGATCCGACGCCGCTTGCACGCCCAGCTTGTAGCCCTTGGCCCAGGCGTTCCAGACGTAGCCCGCGGGGCGGAAGCCGCCCGGCGCCGAGCGCGGATTGCCGGCGTACGCGGCTCGCGGCGCGCCTTCGTATTCGGCCGAGACGCGGTCGCCTTGATAGATCTCGACCAGCGGCTCGACTGCGGGGTCGTTGTCGCGCCAGTCGGTGCCCATGCTGGTCGCCGAGGTGTGCGAAATGGCGATGCCGTCGTTCTCCTTGAGGTAAGCGTAAAGGTCTTTCGTCCCCACGGGCTCGGGGTTGGCGAAGCGCCTGGTGACTTCCTCGGAAGAGAAGGGAAACAGCGGCGAGCCGAACTCCTCGCGCGAAATGCGGAACGGGCGGACGCCGCGCTTGGCGAAGATGATGTTGCGGTGTCCGTTGGGGTAGCGCACGCTGCGCTCGTAGGCGAACAGCGGCGTAAAGCTGCCTGGCAGATGGAAGCAGTCGGCGAACTGCTGCAGTAGAAAGTCGTGGTATTCCACGTCGGGGCCGCCCAGGTAGTTGTGCTCCGAGTTGGCGTAGAAGTCGAGGCTTGCCGCGTCGATGGCGTAGCGGTAGGCTTGCAGCAGGGAGCCGTCGTTGAAGCCGTCCATCGAAAACTCGGTGTGGCGGTGGGTGTCGCCGCGGTAAATCTTGTAGGTTTTGCCGCCGGAGACGATTTCGTAGTTGCGGATCGTTTCGAGGTCTCGGGTCTCGTTCGGATGGATGGGGTAAACCGTGATCTCCGGCTGCACGCGCGGTTGCAGGGCGTGCTCGCCACGGCGGGGCGCCGCCGGAACTTTGGCCACGCGGATGTCGTACTGCTCGGCCAGCATATCGGCAAAATCGCGGTTGTCGGTCGGCCAAGCGGCGGCGATGCCGCCGTCGCCGGTTTGCGCGAAACCGCTGCGCATGTCCAGGCGCCCTCGGCTGTGCGGGAAATAGACCGGCTCGCTCCAGGATCCGCCGGCGTAACGCACGCCCCACAACTCCCAAGTGGCGTAGAAAGCGTAAAAGTCTGAAACGATGTCCTGGATGCGCGGGTTGCGGCGCCGGAAGAATACCCAGACGCCCCCGTTGCCGTCGGCTTGAATCGTCGGAGAGTCGCTCCTGTCTCCGGGCAGGTCGGCAGGCAGCGCCGCCTCGAGCGCAACGGTCGGCTCAAGCCGGCGGCCGCCGTCGAGGACGGCGACGGCCATCGAGCGCCACGCGTACAGGCGTGTGCCTTCCTGCTCGAGGCCGAAGCCGTCGTCCTTGCCCCAGAGGGTTCCGCTTTCGCTCCAGGCCGCCCACAGGCGGTCGTCGGCATCGCAGGTCAGCGTAACGTGGGCTTCGAACTTCGGGGTATCGGCCAGCGGCCGGACGTCCTCCCAGCCTGCGCCGTTGTAGCGGCGCGTCAGGATGTCGTAGTTGCCCTTGTCGTAGGTGTCCCAAGCGACGTAAACGTTGCCGCTGCCGTCGGCGGCGACCGCCGGCTCCCAATCGTTGGCTTGAGACGTAGAGACTTTTTCCGCGGGCGACCACCGTTCGCCGTCGTGGTGGCGCGCGAAGATGTCGGAGCGGCCTTCGCGGAACCCTTGCCACACGACCCAGACGCGCCCCTCGGAATCCGTCGCCACGTTGTGGTAGAGGTCCGGTTCGGCAGCGCTCGTGAGGCGCTCGACCGCCGACCAGCGATCCCCGGCGAAGCTGCGCGCATAGAGGTCGCGGTTGCCGTCGACCTGGTCGGACCAGACTACCCGGATGCGGCCGTCGCCGCCGCGCGCGGCTTTCGCCAGGAAAACGTCGCCGGGCTTTTCGGTCACCGTTTCGATCTCGCCCCAGGAGCGCCCGTCGTAATGGTGCAGCAGGACTTCGTTCGCCCCGCCGCGGTAGGCGGTCCAGGCGACCCATAACTGCTCGTCCGGTCCGCTGGTTATGGACGCAAAGTCGTTTTGATGCTCGGCGCCGGATATCTTCTGCGTGGCGAGCGTTCTGTCCACGACCGCCCGCCCCCCGAGGAACCGCTGCGTCCGGCCAAGCGGCAGGTTGCGCAGATCGACCCGGAAGTTGCCCTGTTCGGTCTCGAACGCGACGCGCGTCCGTCCGCGGCTGCGGACGGCGGCCACCAGACCCGGGCTGAAAATGTTGACGGGAATGCCCGTTACGGGCTGCGGCTTCGTCGGCGGATACCGAAAGTTCGGCCCTTGCCAGGAGGCCATTTCCCAGGAGGCGCCCGCAATACTGTCGTCCGGCTTGGGGCGCAGACTGGCGAGGCCGGCCGGTTCTCCGCCCGAGACGGAGAGTTTGCCGTCCCATCGCGTCGGCTGCTTGTCCCCGACGCCGAGCTGCACGCGGATGGAGACAAGTTGCGGATCGTCGAAAGGCTCCTGGGCATGGAGCGCGCAAGCGCCCGCCAACGCGAGCAGCGCGGTTAAACTGAAACGACCGGCCGACATGGCAGGAATTATATCAATGCGCCGCCGCTGCGGAATGCGCGTTTTTCCCCGCTTATGGGAACGCGCCGCGCCCGGCGGAACGTCCAATCGGCAGAAGCGGCCATGAATTGGCTCGAGAGCGAATGGTTCGAGCGGCTGCGGCTGGGGTCCTTCTCAACAGGCGAGTCGTTCAGCGAACGGGTCTGACTCCGCCTCGCCTCCCAAGGCCGTATCCTACCCTGAAGACATCCGGGATATTGCCCCGTCCGTCGCGCATACGCATAAAGACACCCAAAGATTCAAGATCTGCGCGAACACCCGCGGGGCCTTGCGAGATGCGGCTGGGGGGCAGCTTCACTTCTTGTTGTTTCATTTCTTCTGTGAGGCGTTCTATGACGCCTTCATTTTGCCAGCGATCCGCGATCTCGCGAAATACGCAAGGTACGACCATGCCTTCAAGCGGCCGCATGGCCCGATCCACCCATGGATAGTCTTCCCTGAGTTCGCTGACCCGTATTTTCGAAGCCTCCTGCACGCCCCGCTTGATACTGTCGTAATGCAAGGAGTACTCGTGATCCGAGCGATTGGTTGCTGTATCTTCGGCAGCCGTTCGAAGCGCGGCGAGAAACGAGCGCGGGCTTACTCTGCCCTCTGTGTCCGCCAAGTGGTTTGGAACCCATGTGTAGGGGAAACCGCGTCTGGGGTTCGTGCCCATCCATGGGCCGGAAATGACATGAAATTTCTTTCTTTGATACTCTTCGCTGAGGATCGAGCGCCGTGGTAAGTCGAACAGGAGCGCCTGCCTGTCGAGATTTACCGGCGCCGAATCTTCATCTCCAAGAAATGTCTGAAAAACTTCGCCGTTCTCGCCGTTCGTGAGGCTGTGCCACAGGAGGCCATAAAGCTCGCGGCGGGGCCAACTCAGCTCAACGGCCGATGAAAGGATTTTCGATGCGTCCGGAAAATCGGCGATTTCGGTCTCGTTGACTTGGTCCGAGCGTAAGAACATTTTCACTCGAAGACGTTTGTACGAACGCATTTCAAGCGCGGTTTGCATCAGACCGCGAATCGCCCGATACATGCTCTGCCAGTCGTCGGCGCAACGGTCCAGGGCATCGAAGAGGATCAGAAAATAAATGCCCTTTCGGTCGGATTCATCGTCGCGTTGCTGAAACATGCGCTCGACCGATTCCGGCTGGTTGTCGATGTATTGTGCGCGCTCCAGCCATGTATCTTGCCGCCTCAGAGGGTGGTTATCCGGCGCGAGTTGCCAAGCTTGCACCGTCCGCCAGACGATCCTGGGATCGAAGTCTTGACGCATCAGCTGTCCCAACACATCCTTGCTTGGGTACTCATCCGGAGCCGGCTTGACGCCGAACCCTGTCCGTACCTCGGTGTCCACGCTCAATTTCGACCGGCTGTCCTGACTAGCGACCCATCGGCGGACATCCAGATCTTGAAGAGCGCTCCACCAAAAAGTCTTTCCGGCGCCGCGCATGCCGGTCACAAGCGGATTGTCCGGATCTATCGCTTTGATATGGGACCGCGGCAGATACACATGCTCCGGCGGCGGCGCTTCACCGTGGCTTGTCCCTTCCGGCAAATCGGCGAGCGCTTGGCGCGCCTTCCCAACGTCAATCGCCATCACAACGCCTTTCTATCTTTGCCGATGTCGATGAGCCGATCGAAACGGTTCAGGAATTGCGTGTAAGCCTGTGCTACGGTTACCCGTTCCAAATCGCGCAGCGAGGCGCCGGCGGCAAGACCGCGCGTCCAGTGAATGGCGATCGGATTATGCGGCGCGTCTTCGTCGTTCAGCGCGAAAGAGAACTCATTGCCGGGAACGGCGGACGGCGCCGCATAGTCGTACAGACGATCCCGGAATAAATCCCATGACCGCTCTCGAAAATCTTGCAGGTATCGTTCCGTGTCGATCTCCGGAGTCAATGCGGAGACGATTGAGAGACGTTCCCTGATCTTTGTTGCCAAGTCGTCGTTCTGCCAATGACGAAAGAGGATATCGTAGTCGGTCCAGTTGCTCTCCGAATCGACGGCAAACAGCAAGACCTGAGCGTTGAGGTCGGTGACGGTCGCCGCCGCGATGTCGTGTAAGCCGCTGCGGCTTTCCAGCAGGACGACGGTCGGCTCGAAATCGCTCTCCTCCAGGCGTTGTAACAAATGTTCCAAACGTTCCGGCCAAGATCTGTCGCAGGTATCCATATAGACACGCCCCAACTTGGCCAGATATTCTCCGGGTTTGTCGCCGTGCGCCGGCGCTACGCGCACGTCCCCTTCGAAATCCTGCGCCCATGCCGGGGCGGCAGTCATTTGTTCGAGTACGCGGTCGCCTTGTCCGACCAGATCTTCCACGAACCAGTCAGTGACGCCGAACTTGGGCCGCGCGTGGGCATCGAGCATCGCCGAAGACAGCCCCGGGGATTCCAGATACAGATCGACGACCAGCACCCTTTCGCCTTTGCGCGACAGATGCCAGGCGAGAACGGCGGCAGTGGTGCTGCGTCCTACGCCGCCCTTGACCGAGAACAGCGTGCAGCGCCCCGGCGATTCCGTATGGAGCGAATCGCTGACCGTCCACCAGTCTCGACCGGTCACCAAACGATCGACCCAATATACGCGGTCAAAGCCGCTGACTTTTTGTGCCGTACGGTCAAGAATTTCCAGCATGGCGGGGGCCGTGAATAGCACGGCGTCTTCCGGCAAACAGCCGTGCGCGCCCAAGACTTCGCGCAAACGTCCGGCGAGATGTTGCAGTGCCTCGCGGCAAGTTTCGTCCGTTTCGAGTTCGTTCGAGACCGACAGATGCACTATGCCTGACAGGTCCCGCACCAAGTAAAGAGGGAGGATGCCGTCCGGGAGATTTGCAGCATGGAGTACGCTGTCAGCGCGGTGGCGCATGTCATCGAACGAGACGAAATTGTTGCTCATACCCGGCCGTCCTCCGCCGCGTGTTGCACCATGCGGCAAACCCCCTGAGCCGCTTTGCGACGGCGCTCTACTTTCGATTTCTCCAAATGGCGGCGGTGGGCATATCGGTTGTGGTGCGACCAGTCGGCGAACGGCGAGCCGCTTGGGAGCAGGTTCAGGTACCGCGCACCGTGCCGCCCCGAGGCAAAGGTTCTAAAAAGCGGCCAAAGGCGCTGCACATGCCGTCGATATTGCGTTTCGCGCGGCGTCCCGGTCTCATCGACAGGCATCCCCAAGGTTTTCATCACTGTTTTCAATCCGCATTCCGCGCTGAACCCGTACAACTGATCGGCATTTGACCAACGGGCGTGATCGAAGAGTAACTCTGCATCTTCCCAGTGACGGCGGTGCGCGTCGCAGAAATCGGCAGTGTGCGCCATCGTCGAAATTTTCAGTCGGGCGGTTGTGGGCGGGGCACTGAGGCTACCGCCTGCCTTCAATACATCATAATCTTGTCGGCTTTTGCGCCGCTGTTGCCGGATTTCGCCGCGGGAGCGAGCATTCGTTCTTTCCCGCTTGAGGGAACGCGCCGCGCCGGCGCAGCGTCCAACGAGGAAGAGCGGCCATGAATTGGCTCGAAAGCGAATGGTTCGAGCGGCTGCGGCTGTTGGTGAAGATCACTCTCGCCGCCGCTCTGCTCTATGTCGGCTACACCTTCTACGTGCGCTACCGGCTGGCGACCGTGAAGCCGCCGGAAGCCCCGGTTGTCGATCTGCACGACGACCTGTACGTACACCCCCGGAAGTCGTACGTGAGCGATTTCGAGTCGGCCAAGCGCAGGCTCACGGGTACGCCGCTATGGGTGAAGGAGGGCTACCGTTGGACCTACGAACCCGGCGGCCGGCTGTTCGCGCCGCTGGAGAAGATCGTCCCCGTCGATGTCGTCAGACGCGGCGGCAGCGTCTATCTCGCGTTCGAGAAAAACGGCAAGCAGGCGCGCGTTGCCGTCGGCGCGCCTGAGCGGGTTTACGTGGACGAGATGTTTTTCATCGAAGACCCGCGCGAGCTCTACGACCACTGGACCGAGGAGATGTGGGCCAAGGTCGAAAACCACGAAGTCGAGGCGGGGATGAGCGAGTTCCAGATCGCGTTCGCTCTCGGAGTGGGGCAGTTGATGCGGCAATCGGCGAATGCGGCGACCCGAATAGTGGACTACACCGCGTGCCTGCCGGCGGGTTGTGCGCCGGTGCGGGTTACTTACAAGCGGAATGTTGCGCAGAGCGTCGAGCCGATCCGACCGCCTGACGAGTAGCCGGCGGCGCCAACGCCTTGCGCGCCAGAGCGGACAGATGAGCCGGCAGATCGAGCGCGAGGGCTGCCTGCCGGCCTTCCTCGGACATCTTCGCCCAGGTGCGGCGGAGGATGTTCAAGAGTTTCTCTTCGTCTTGCTTTTGCGCGAAGTCGTCGAAATAGTGCTCAAGGAATACCAGACAGGCGATGTCTTCCAGAAGCTGCGCCGCGGGATTCAGCTTGAGCCGCTCTTTGCGCAGGATTGAGGCGACCTCTTCGATCGTTGCTTCGGCATAGCCGCATGCGCGCATGACTTTGCTGGCGGTTTCCGCGTGGAAGGCGCCGAGTTCCCGGCGCCAACGCAGGTAGCCCGCGCGCGTCATCGGGTAGTCGACGCGCGGAATCTTCCAGCGGCAAATGTGCTGTGCGCGGACGGCCAGCTTGACGGCTGCGGAGGCTTCGGGGGCGAACTGCGCCAAGCGGTCGGACATGCGGCGGGCGTAGAGGAGTTCTTTGGCGACCGGCCCGGCGGGGGTTGGTTCGGTGTTGGGGTCCGCTGCATTGAGAGCGTCGAAGCCCTCGATGGCGCAGCGGAACCGTCGGCTATCGGCCTGCACGATCGGCTCCTTCCGTCAGGCGTTGGTTGCGGCAGACGGCCGCGGCGCAGACGGCCGCGGTCTCCGCCCGCAGGATCAGGGAGCCCAGTCCGGCGCAGGCGATGCCGGCGGCTCTGGCGCGGTCGCGCTCGGCGTCGGTCCAGCCGCCTTCGGGTCCGACGAAAAACGTCAAGGGTCCCGCGGCCAGACTGTCCGGCAGCTTCGCGCCTTGCGGATCGAAGATGACCGCTCGAGCGGGTTCGGCGTCAGTGAGCGCAGGGGCGAACGCGCGCGGTTCATGCACTCGCGGGGCGGCGACGCGGCGCGACTGCTGCGCGGCTTCGAAGGCGATCCGGCGCCAGCGCTCGAGGCGTTTTCCGGCAGCGGCGGCCAAGCCTTTCCCGCTGCGCTCGGCGATAACCGGCTGAATGGAATCGACGCCGAGCTCCGTCAGCTTTTCGATTGCCCACTCGAAACGGGCGAACTTGAAGAGCGAGACGGCGGCCGCCAGCGGAGGCTCGGGCGGCGCGGCCGGCAGCTTGTCTTCGAGATCGAAGTCGACCGCCTGCGTCGAGCAGGCGGTCGTCACCGCCGAGAAGACGCAGGATTGATCGGAGACCTCGACGCGCTCGCCGCGGCGAAGCCGGACGACGCTGCACAGGTGACGGGCGCGGTCACCCGTCACTCTTGCCCGCGATCCGTTGACGCGCTCCACGAATATGCGGCGCAAGGCCATCGGCGCCTTCCAGCTTACCGCTCTGCTCGAACGCCGCCTCTCGATAAACTTGAAATTTGAAGAATGGGGAACAGGCGGCTTCGGCGGTCGAGCGCATCGCGCAAACGATCCGTAGGGAACTGGCGCCGCATTTTGCGGAACTGGCGCGCTGCCGATCTTGGCGGGAGTTGGCGTCAAGCCCGTTGTACCGGCAGGTGCGGCCATACGTGGAAGATGTTCTGCAGACGCCCGAGACGGGGGATTTTTCGGCCGGCGCCGCGCCCGGCAAATCGCGCTACCGCGTGGTCGCCTGGAATCTCGAGCGCGGCATCGAGTACGAAGGGCAACTGAAGGAATTTCAAGCACACCCCTACTTGACATCGGCCGACGTGTTTTTGCTGACGGAGACCGATGTCGGCATGGCGCGGTCGGGCAATCGGAACATCGCCCGCGGGCTCGCTCGCGAGTTGGCGCTGCACTATGCCTTTACGCCGTGCTACCTGAACCTGGCCAAAGGCGCGGGCGTGGAAAACGATGCCGGGGGGCGCAACGAGCTCGGTCTGCACGGCAATGCGATTCTGAGCCGATACCCCATCCGCAACGCGCGCCCCGTGTTCTTGGAGAACGGCCGGGACAAGATGCGGGGACGCGAAAAACGTTTGGGCCGGCAGACCGCCGCGGCTGCGGAAATCGAGTTTCCCAATGCCGAGTTGACGGTTTGCTCGGTGCATCTCGACGCGCAATCGCGGAGGCGGCACCGCCGCGATCAAATGCGCGACGTTCTTGACGGACTCGGCGGCGCGGGACCGGCGGTCATCGGCGGCGATTGGAACACGACCACCTTCAATTCGTCGAGCGCCTTGCGGGCGATCATGGGCTTTTGGCGGCGGGTTTTCATGGGTCCCGGCCATGTCATCGAAAACCACTTTCTGCGTCCGTACGCGTGGTTCGAGCGCGAGCTCTTCGAGTTGCTCGAAACACGCGGCTTCGACTGGAGGCGGGCGAACTCTCTCGACGAGCGGACGACATCCTACGACGTGGACGATGTCAAGACGCACAAGAATCTTCGCGAGTGGGTTCCGGCCTGGTGCTTCGATTTCATTCGCTGGTCGCTGCGCCGGCACGGCGGGAAATGCCCGCTGAAGATCGACTGGTTTGCGACGCGGGGCGTCGAGGCGGCCGATCCGGTGGTGCTCCACGAATTCCGCGAGGGACGCAAGCCGCTTTCCGACCATGACGCGATTGGGATCGACATCCTCGTCGGAGAGAGTCCGCAGACCGAAAAACTATAATGGAAAGATTCGATGGCTACAGCCGAAGCGGTTCCCGGAGCGGAGTTCGTCCCCGAAGTTTTGGGGCGCGGCGATTACCGCATCATCGGCGAGATCATCGAGGGCGGGGCGAGCGTTCTCGATCTGGGCTGCGGCGAGGGCGACTTGCTGGATTGGCTTGTCGAGCACAAAGCGGTAAAAGCCCGCGGCGTCGAAATTGCGCCGGAAAAAGTGCGGCGGTGCGTGGAGTTGGGCCTTTCGGTCTATCAGGGGGACATCAGCCAGGGGCTGGCGGATTATCCCGACCGGTGCTTCGATTACGTGATTCTCAGCCAGACGCTGCAAGTCGTCAGGGAGCCTCTCGCGGTTCTGCACGAGATGATGCGCGTCGGGCGGCGGGCGATCGTCGTCTTCCCCAATTTCGGGCATTGGTCGGTGCGTCTTGCCCTGCTGTGGTCCGGCCGGGCGCCGCGCACCCGGCAACTGCCCTACGAGTGGTACAACTCTCCGAACATCCACTTCTTGACCATTACCGATTTCGAAGCGTTGGCGCGGGAAGAGAACTTTCGAGTGGACAAGTCGTTTTTCGTGGACGGCGGCAAGCGGGTGCGCCTGCTGCCGAATCTGTTTGCGGATTCGGCCGTGTACCTGCTGCGGCGTTAAGCCGCCGGCCCCGGCTGCAGCAACTCGTCGACCGCCCGCTCGACGGCGCTCGGCTCGACCGACAGGATGCACTTGGGTTCGTCGAATGCATAACAGCGGTCTCCGGGGCAGGGTTTGCAATCCCACGCGGTTTCGACGACGCGGTGCGGAGCTTTCCAGGGGCGCCAGACGGCGGAGTTCGAGGACCCGTAAACGATCACGCTGGGCACCCGGAAGGCGGCGGCGATGTGCGCCGGGCCGGAGTCGTTACCGACGAACAGGCCGGCGCCGGCCAGCAGCGACTTGAGCTCGCCGAGCGCGAGCGGACCCAGGCAGGCGTAACCCTCCAGTTCGCCGAAGATCGCTTCTTCTCCGGGGCCGGCGATGAATACCGGCTCGAGGCCGTAGCGGCTGCGGATCGCTTCCGCGGTCAGACGGAAGTTTGCTGCGGCCCATTGCTTGGTGAAAGAGGCCGCGGTCGGGTGCAGAACCGCATACGGCCGTTGCCGGCGGCTCGCCTGCGCGCCGAGGCTCGCCGGCGGTATGGGCCGGCCGTCCCGGGGAGAGCGGGCGCCGAGAAAGATCGCTCCGGCGGCGTGATGCTCGGCGGTATGCACCGCGGCCTGCGGTGCGCGGCGCAGCGCTTCTTGCGCGCGGGGTATGCGCACGTTGTATGCCCAACCGTGCCGATAGTGGGCGTAGCCGGCGCGGTACGGCGCCCGCGACAACGCCGTCAGCCAGGCGCTCGTCGAGCCGCCGTGCAGATCCCAGCAAAGTCCGGCGCCGAGCGAGCGTATGCGCTGCAGAAGACCGAGCTTGCGCGGGAGCGTTGCGCCGCTCTCGATCGCCAGCAGGCCGTCGATGTCGGGGTGGTCTTCCAGGACGCCGGCGAAGCGCCGTTCGATGACGACGTGAATCCGTCCCCGGGGCAGATCTTGACGCAACATGCGGATGGCCGGCGTCGTTAGCACCGTATCGCCGAGCGAGCGCAGGCGGATGAGCACGATAGAGCCGCCGGGACCGAGCCGCTCAAGGATCGACCGGCGCACGCGCGGACCTCAAGCGGCCGCGCGGTAGTCGGCGACGACGTCCAGGAATGCCCGCGCCGCGTTTTCGATCTTGCCGAAGTCGCCGCTGTCGAGAGCGGCCCGGTTGACCAGCTCGGAGCCTACGGCCACGGCGCTTGCGCCCGCCTTGAGGAAAGCCGAGGCGTTGCCGAGCGTCACTCCGCCGGTCGGAACCATCAGGATGTGCGGCAGCGGCGCTTTGAGCGCCTTGATATAGCTCGGGCCGCCGAGAGCGCCGACCGGGAAAATTTTAACCATGTCGGCGCCGGCTTCCCACGCCTGGACCGCCTCGGTGGGGGTCAGCGCTCCGGACATGACGCATTTCGAATAGCGGTTGCACATCTCGATCGTGCCGCGGTTGAGCGCGGGGGTAACGAAAAATTCCGCGCCGGCCAACATGCAGGCCCGCGCCGTCTCGGCATCGAGGACGGTTCCCGCGCCGAGAATCAGCTCGTCGCCGAACTTGTCGGCGATCTTCTCGATCACTTTCATCCCCCGCGGCACGGTCATCGTCACCTCGAGAATGTCGATGCCCGCCCGGTGGACGGCTTCGGCGGCGCGCAGGGACTGCTCGGCCGTATCCGTCCTGATAATCGGCACGATTTTCGTGTCGAGGATCGTTTGGATGGTGTCTTGCTTGGTCATCTGACGGTTAACCGCCTGAAGTCGTGGGTTGCGGAACGGCGCTAGTCGCGGAGGCCGAAGACGAACATCGAATTGCCGGAGGCGATGGCCACCATTTGCTTGCCGCCGGCCTCGAACGCAAACGGCGATGCGGCGATGCGGCCGCCCAGATTCGTCGACCAGAGCATCTCTCCGTTGAATGCGTCGAGCGCCATGAAGTAGCCTTCCATACTGCCGGAGAACAGGATGTCGCCGCCGGTGACCAGCAGGCCGCTTTCGCTGACGCCGGTCATCTTGAACTCCCATTCCTTCTCGCCCGTCTCGGGGGAAAGCGCGCGGATCGCGCCGTGCCCCTGCTGCTCTTCGACATCGGCCATCGTGTTCGGCCAGACGCCGCGCGGGAGGCTGCCCACATAGCGGTTGCCGCGGGTGTACTGCGGGTCGCCCTTGTGGTAAACGCTGGAATACTCCCAGGCCGAGACGTAGAACAGGCCGGTTTTCTCGTTGTAAGCCGGAGCGTACCAGTTCGTTGCGCCCTGAACGCTCGGCCACACGCGCGTGCCTTCGCGCGTCGGCGACGCTTCGGGAATCTTGATCGGCCGGCCGCGCTCGTCGAGGCCCTTCGCCCAAGTTACCTTGACGAAATTGTTGCCGTGCAGGAACTCGCCCGTCGCGCGGTCGAGGACATAGAAGAACCCGTTGCGGTTGGCCCAGAGCATGAGCTTGCGCGGCTTGCCTTCCCACTCGCGGTCCACCAGAACGGGAAGCTGCACCGCGTCCCAATCCCACTCGTCGTGCGGCGTGAACTGGAAGTGCCACTTGAGCTTGCCCGTATCCGGGTCGAGCGCGATGACCGAATCGGTATAGAGGTTGTCGCCGAGGCGCACGTCGCCGTTCCAATCGGGAGACGGGTTGCCGACGCCCCAATAGGTCAGATTGAGCTCCGGGTCGTAAGAGCCGGTAACCCAGATCGAGCCGCCGCCGCGCTGCCAGGAATCCCCCGACCAGGTCTCGTGTCCGGGTTCGCCGGGGCCGGGGATCGTATAGAACCGCCAGAGCTCTTCGCCGGTCTGCGGATCGATCGCCATGACCCGGCCGCGAATGCCGTATTCGCCGCCGGCCGCGCCCAGAATGATTTTGTCCTTGACTACCAGCGGGGCGACAGTCAGCGAATAGCCGCCCGTCGGATCGACCAGTTGGCGCGAGAAAACCAGCGCTCCGGTCTTGGCGTCGACCGCCAGCAGCTTGCCGTCGATCGTGCCCATGTAGAGCGTGCCGCCCAGGATCGCCAGGCCGCGGTTCACGCGGCCGCAGCACACGTTCGTCTTGCTGTCGGGAATGTGCTTGTATTCCCAGAATTTGCGTCCGGTCGCCGCATCCAGCGCAACGATGTCGTTGGGCATCTGGACGGCATAGACTACCCCGTCGACGATCAGCGGGGTCATCTCGAACTTTTCGAGCGAGCGGGCTTGAAACACCCACTTGAGCTCGAGGTCTTTGACGTTTTCGCGGCGGATCCCGGCGAGCGGAGTGTAGTGGTTGCTGTCGTACGTCCGCGAGTAGGTGAGCCAGTTGCCCGGCTCCTTGTCGGCGTTGAGAATGCGCTCGTAGGTCACTTGCGCCGCAAGCGCGGCGGCGCAGCTTAAGAGAAGTCCGAAAATCCGCATGAGTGGATGTGCCTTTCTATTCCGCCGCCTGGTTCGCTTCGGGTCCCCGCAAGCTCGCCAGATAGGCGATCAGGTCATCGAACTCACCGCCCTGGAACTGCCCTTCGTAGGCGGGCATGCTGGAATTGCGGTCGATCTCGAATTGCGCCAAGTCGGCCTTGCTCAGCGATACGAGCCTCTCGTTCGCATCGAGCAACTGCACCGAGAACGTATCTTCGTTCATGCGCCGGCCGTTGATTTTCTTTCCGTCTCGGGTGACGGCGCGTACGGACCAATTCTGCGGAAGGACGTTTTCGTTGGGTTTCGTCACCGACATCTGCAGGTGGCCCAGGGAGCGCCGTTCCCCGATGCGGCTCAGGTCCGGCCCCATGCGGCCGCCTTCGCCGTTGACCAGGTGACAGCCGCCGCAACCCTTGGCATTGTAAACGGCGAGGCCCTTGCTCGGGTCGCCCTTGGTCTGTTCCGCCGCCCGGCCTGCGCTCAGCGAGCGGACATAGGCGACGATCTGCCACAACTGCCGGCCGTTGAAGAAAGTGCCCGGCATCTCGGTGCCGGGAATCCCCTCGGAGACGGTCTTGTAGATGTCGTCATCGTTCGCGCCGTGGCGGAACATGCCGGTCGTCAGGTCGGTTCCGCGATCGCCTTTCCCCTGGAGTCCGTGGCAGACGGCGCAGTGCGAACGGTAGATGCGGCCGCCGGCGGCGACGTCATCGGGCGATGTGTAGGGATTGCTCAGCGTGGCGTGGCCGTGCTGCGCGGCGGCGGGAACGACCGCCGCGAGCAGCAGGGCGGGAAGCAGTCGGTGTTTCAAGTGCCCTCCTCATCGACCGCGTCCGTCCGATCGGCGGACAAACGGCCCGCAGCTATCTTAGCGTATTCTCGCCGGCGGGCGGGTATCATGATGTTGAGAAACTTCAGTCATGCCGCATCTACGCCGAATCCGCATGTTGCCCGGGCTTGCCGCCTGCGCGCTTTTCGCCTGTCTCGGCCTTGCTTTTGCCGCGGCCGCGGCCGAAACCGGAACGGTCGAGCGCATCGCGCTCCGCGGCCGCAGCCTCGAAGGCAACCTCTCCGGCGACTCGCCCGTGCGCGATACGGCCGTTTACCTCCCTCCAGGCTATGCGGCGGATACGGACCGGCGCTACCCGGTCGTGTACATGCTGCACGGCTTTACCGACAGCGTGGCGAAGTGGTTCAGCAAGGAGCACTGGATCACGCTGCCCGACGTACTCGACCGCAGCCTCGCCCGCGGCGATACCCGGGAGGTCATCGTCGTTATGCCGGATGCGTTCACGCGCTTCCACGGCAGCTTCTACTCGAGCTCGGCGGTCACGGGCGATTGGGAGCGGTTCGTGAGCGAGGAACTGCCGGCCTATATCGATGCGCGCTACCGCACCATCCCCAAGCGGGAGGCGCGCGGGCTTGCCGGGCATTCGATGGGCGGCTACGGCGCGATGCGCATCGGAGCGAAGCATGCGGATGTCTTCTCCGCCGTTTACTTGCTCAGCCCCTGCTGCCTGCAGCCGCGGGGAACTCGCGGCGGCACGCCCGATTGGGAGAAGGTCCAAACGATCGAAGAATTCGAAAAAGCCGGCTTCGGGGTCAAGGCCGTCATCTCGACCGCGGCCGCTTGGGCGCCGAACCCCGAAAACCCGCCGTTTTATCTGGATCTGCCGACAAAGGACGGCGAGCCGCAGCCGGCCGTCCTGGCAAAAATTACGGCGAACGCGCCGCTGGCGTTCCTCGACCAGCGCATCGACGCTTTGCGCAGCCTGAGCGGCATTGCCTTCGACGCGGGCGACGCCGACCGCTCCATCGCCGCTGCGATTCGCGTGCTCGACAAGACGCTCGACCGATATGGCATCGCCCACGACTTCGAGATCTACGAGGGCAATCACATCAACCGCGTGGCGGCCCGCATCGAGACCAAGGCCATGCCGTTCTTCAGCGCAAAACTGGCCTTCGAGTAAAGCGCTGCGTTCTCCGCAACCGCAGGCAGACCGTCAAGTCGAACCTACGAAAATTTCAGATGGGACTTGCCGGGCGCGCCTAACGCTTGGGCGCCGCGCGCATGGCGGCGAGCCGGCGTTGTCGCAAGGCGGTTACTCTTTCCACAACCGCAGGCAGACCAGCGTGTTCTTGTCGCGGGCGAAGAAAAGCCCGTCCGCGAGCGCCGGGTAAGCTCGGGTTTCGGCAGGCAGGATTTGCGCCCGCGAGACCGAGCGAAACGCTTCCGGCGAGACCGCGAGCAGGTCGAGCTCGCCCGATTCCCGCAAGACCAGCAGGCGGTCGCCGACCCGCGTCACCGTGCCCGCGCCGTATTGGTCTGCGGACCAGAGCACCTTGCCGCTCGCCAATTCCACCGCGCGGAAACTCTGGCCGTATTCCTGGCGGCCGTGAAATCCGTAGAGTACGCCGCCGGCCAAAACGCCGGCCGCGTAGTGGTTGTTGAGGGAATCCCCGCCCGACCAGAGGTCCTCGAGAGCGCCGCCGCGCACGCGCAGCGCGACCGCGCCCGTGCCGTACGAGGCCGAAAGAAAGATCGTGCCGCCGGAGACGATGGGCGTTGCGGCGTTTACCGATGCCCTGCTGCGCGACCGCCAGCGCCGCTCGAAGCGCACCTCGCCGCTTGACGGATCGAGCGCGGCCAGACCTTCGCGGGTAAAGAAAACGACGAGCGTTTCGCCCTCGAATTCGGCGGCGACCGGCGAGGAGTAGCTTGCTTCGTGGTCGGTGGCCTTCCACAGCAGCCGGCCGGTGTCTTTGTCGAGCGCGACGATGCCCGCGCCGCCGCTTCCGCCGACATTGGCGAACAGCCGGCTGCCCAGCACCAGCGGTGTCGAGGCCGCGCCGAAGAAGCCCTTGCGGACTCCGAACTCGCGATGCGTGTCGAGGCTCCAGACCGTGCGTCCGGTGGCGAATTCCAGGCAGCGCAGCACTCCTTGGGCGCCGAAAGTATAAATCTGCCCGCCGGCGACGACCGGCGTCGCGCGCGGACCTTCGTCGAAGCCGAAATCGTCTCGGTAAGTGGTGGCGTCCGCGGATTTCCAGACCGTCTCGCCGCCGCCGGCGGCGATCGACTCGACCACTTCGTTGCCGCCCAGACGGTGAAACAGAATCACGCGGCCGCGAGCCGCCGCCGGTCCGCTGAAACCCGCGCCGACCGGCCTTTCCCAAACGACGGGCGGCCCATCCGCGGGAAAATCCGGAAGGGTGGCGCGCCCCGGATAGACGCCGTCTCGATCGGGGCCGCGGAACTGCGGCCAATCGGCTGCCGGCGCGGCGCCCGCGGCGGCGAGCAAGAGCGCGGCTGCCGGCGCAAACGAATGTTTCATGGCGAATCCGAATCCCATACTAACGTGCCGCCAATCGAGAGCGGGCGATGCGGCGGCGCTTCAGAAGAGTTGCTGCAAGTCGCAAAACCGCTCGCGCACGTGGAAGCGTTCGTGCGGTTCGGGAACGTCCTCGTGCTCCAACGACCACGTTTGCGCATGAGGAATCCACACGGCGCCGATGCCGGCGGCCAGCGCCGGATTGATGTCGGATTTCGGACTGTTGCCCACCATCCATGTCCGCGAAGGCTCGGCGCGCGATTGCCGCAGCACGGCTCGGTAGGAATCTGCGTTCTTTTCTCTGACGATCGAGCAGTCGTCGAACAAGGCGCCCAGACCGGAGCGCTCGATTTTCGCCGCTTGCTCGGCGCGGCGCCCCTTGGTGACCAGCCGCAGGGAGTGCCGCCCGCGAAGATACCGCAACGTTTCCTCCACGCCGTCGAAAGGCTCGACCGGGTGATTCCGAACCCGCTCCGTCATGCCGTCGATGCGCTGCCTTTCGCCCGGGCTGCAAGGCCGCCCGCGAAGCTCCGCAAAACACTGTTCGAGGTTTTGCGTGAAGTTGGCCGTGCCGTACCCGCGCGTTTTGATGTTTTCGATCTCGATGGCGTCCAGATGTTCGCGGACGGCCGCGGCGCTCAGCGCCGGATGGTCGAGGTAGGCGATGAATTCGGCGATCGTTTCCTCGAAATAGACGCCGTTGTCCCATAGCGTATCGTCCGCGTCGATCCAAAGAGTGAGTCGCATGGCCCGGGGTTAAGCGACTATTATCGCCGAACGGCCGGCGGAGTGAGCCGGAACGGGATGCGCACCACGGCTTCGACCGCTACCGGCCGGCCGTATTTTCGAGCGGGGTCGAAGCGCCACTTCGAGAGCGCCGCCAGAGCGCCGGCGTCCAGCCGGTCGTCGAGGCCGCGGATCACTTGCAGCTTGTCCATGGCGCCGTCCGGTTGAATGATGCCGTGGAGGATGACCTCGCCTTCGATTTTTTCCTCGACCGCTTCGCGGATGTAGCGCGGATCGACCTTCACGCGGGGGACGGGCGCGGCCAGCTTGCCCTGCTCGGTTTCCCTGCCGATTTCGGCGAATTGCAGTTCCCAGCTTCCCGATGCGCTGGTGATGTTGGGCATGTTGATCGCCAGCGAGTAAGACGGTCTGCCGCGGAACGGGCGGTCGGGGTCGATCTCTTCCGGTTTTTCTGCGGCGTCGGCCGCGGCCGCTCGCAGTGGCCGCAGGGCGGACGGGCTGCGGAAGGCGGCAAGGCGCTGCAGGTCTTCTACCGCGCTTCCCGCGGGGCCGGCCGCAATCGCCGCCTCGGTTCGCGGGCGGCCGCCGATGGTGAGGTTGGGCACATGCAGCTTGGCGGTCTGCGTTCCGCCGCCGCCGGAGCCGTCGCCTTGTTCCGGGCCTCCGGAAAAACTTCCCGCCCGTTGCCCGCGGGGGATTTCTTGCGGTATGCGCTCGCCGGGTTTCACGCCGACGACGACCAGGTTGCGCTCCGCCGTCCCGCCTCCCCCCGGAGGCGGCGGCAGTCCGCCGCCCGCAAGCGCCGGACCCGAGCCCGTCGTCTGTCCGAGACCGTAAGGAATTCCGCTCGAGGCCGGCGGCGGCCGGCCGAGAAGCTGCTGCGGCGGGGCGCTTGCCGCCCCGACCGTCCCGACCGCGCGCCTGCCCGGCGCCTGTCCGTTTCCGACCGCGCCCCATTGCTCGAAGCGCAGCCGCGCAATGCGTTGGAAGCTCGATGGAGCGGCGCCCGCGCCGGCGGGTCCGGCAGGATGATCGGACGGCAATCCGGCGCGGATATCGGGAGCCGCGGGATCGCCGGCAACCTCTCCGATCGCCTTGCGGACGACGGCCGCGCGGCTCGCGCCCGCGTCTTCCACGCCGCCGCCGATTGCGTAACGCAACGGGCTGACGTGCTGGAACACCGCCGTGTCTATCCCCGCGCCCGCCGCGCCCGAGATCTGCGGAGCCTCCGAGGCAACGGGCAGCGCCCCGCGGGACGGCGCCGCGGCCCGAGACTCGGCGGCCATGTAGCGTAATTGCCGCATCCGCTGAAAAGCCGTCAGATCGACTCCCTGAACCGCTTGGGCTTGAACATCCGGCGGCGCGGCGGCGACCGCCTGTCTTTCGGGGCGGGCGTTCGTTGCTGCGCCGGGTTCGTAGCGCAAAGGCGCAACGATGCCCAACGCCGCCAGCCTTGCAGCCGGAGCCGCGGACTCGATGTCGGGCGCCCGAACGGCTTCGAGAGCTGCGCGCGCCGGTTCCGGTTGCTCTTCCTCTGCGGGCAGGTAGCGCAGGCGTTCGAGTTCCCGCATCGCGGCCAACTCGCCGTAAGCCGCCTGAACGTCGATTCGCGGGGCATCGAGCGCGGGCAGCGCATGAGGCTTGCGCGCTTCCCTCGGCCGGCTGCGCAACTCGAACCGTTGGCGCTCGACGATGGGCCCCAATGCCAGCATGTTCGCCGTCTCGATGTCCCGTTCAATGCGGATATCAGGAGGCCCGTTGACGATCATTTGCCGCAGGCTGTCGGGTTCCGGGCTTGCCGCCTCGATTCTCTGCTTCAGCTTGAAGCGGTCTTGCGCCTCCGGGCGCGGCGGCCCATCGACCGCCGCCGCGGGGGCCACGGCGGGCAGCAGTTCTTCGGGCCGGTACCAGGTGATCTTGAGGCCCTCGGCCGCGGCCGCTTCGGCGACGGTCGGCGGAGAGTAGGGTTCGCCGGCGGTCGAGCGGTCAAGCGCGAGCGCGGTCAGAACGGCGAGCAGGTGCAGCCCGAGAGATCCTGCAAACGTGCGCCAGCGCACGGGTTGCGGGACGAGTTGCCCGCCGACCGTGAACGCGGCCCCGCTGCCCGTCTCGCGGATGGATTGCGGCATCTTGTTCCTCGACGCGACACGCGGCCCGCTTTCAGAAAAACAAGTATTTCTTCCAGCCTTCTTGCTGCGTTCCTAATTGTCGCATCAGGCTGCGGCTGGTGTGTAAATTGAACGCCTTCGGACGCCGTTTCAGTTTCATGCCGGCCTCGTCGGGAAGGCGGTCGCCTTTGCGGTTATTGCAGCGCCGGCAGCAGGCCACGAGATTTTCCCAACTGTTGCTGCCCTCGCGCGAGCGTGGAATCACATGGTCGAGCGTCAACTCCGCCGCGCCGAACCGTTTGTTGCAGTACTGGCAGGTGTGATGGTCGCGGACCAGGATGTTTTTCCGGGAAAGCGCCCGCGTTTGCCGCGGAATGCGGCGGTACTCCAGCAGCCGGATCACCGACGGAAGCGGGTGGCTGCGGGTAGGCGAATGCACCCGTTCCGCCGCGGCCTCTTCGGTGGCCGCGAGGCCCTTGAACAGGAGCACCAGAGCGCGCCGGGCGGCGCAGACGTGGATCGGCTCGTAACTGGCGTTCAATACGAGTACGGGCTTCCGTAACAGGCTGATGGGTTCCATGCTCACTCCGTGCTCGTGTTTCTTGCGGGCGGCTCAACTCACCGGACGCCGGCGGTGCGCGCGGGCCAGCACGGCGGCCGCCACGCTTTCCGCGCCCGCCCGCTTGACGGCTCGGGCGCAGGCGGCGAGCGTCGAACCGGTCGTCATCACGTCGTCGACGAGCAGCACCCGCTTGCCGCGCAGTTTCTCGCGCGCGGCAACGCGGAAGGCGCCGCGCATGTTGCGCTGCCGCTCCTCGTCGGTCAGGCCGGCCTGCGCGGCGGTTGCTTTCGACCGCCGCACCCAGGAGGGACGGCAGGGAACGTCGATTACGGCGGCGAGACCGCGCGCGATCAACGCCGCCTGATTGAACTCGCGCGATAACCGGCGGCGCCAATGGAGCGGCGCCGGAATCACCACGTCGGCCTCGACGCCGGCCGCGGCAACCCGTTTGCCGAGAGAGCGGCCCAGCCGGGCGCCGAGCGGCCGCATCCGTTCGTACTTGAGCAGATGGATCAGCGCGCGCAGACCGCCTTCGTAGGCGCCCAGAGGCACTACGCGCTCGAACGGCGGAGGCTCGCGCAGACATGCGCCGCACAGCGGCTCGCTCTCGTCCGGCGCGATGGATTCAATGCGCTGCGCGCAGCGCCGGCAACTGTGCTTGGGCAGCCGGGCGGGAATCGGGTCGAGGCAACGCGGGCATACCGGCGCCCGCGTCCAGTGGCGGAGGGGCGCCGCGCACAAGAGGCAATCGGCCGGGAACAGGACCGCAAAAACCGGGGCGGTCCACTCAACGAGCGAGCGAACTGCTTGCGGAGAAGAGTAGCTCGGGGGGCTGCTGCGGAAGAAAGCTCACCTCGCGACGGTCAGGACGCTCCTGCCTCTTGCTCCACCTCTTCTTGACAATCTCGGCAGTAGCGGGTCCACGGAACCGCATCGAGCCGTTTCAGCTTGATCGCGTCCCCGCATAATATACAAATACCAAATTCGTCGCTGTCAAGTCTTTTGAGCGCCTCGGTCACCATGTTCAGGTGAGTCCGCTCGCCGTCGCTTTGGCTGAAGAGGATTTCCCGGTCATAGGACTTCGCCGCTTCCTCGCCCTCGTCGCCGCGGGTCTTGTCGCCGACGTTGCGGCCGGCCTGCTCGGTGCGTTCGAGAAGCGCCCGCAGCTCCGACAACTCGGCGTTCAGCCGCTTGCGGTACGTATCTTGCCGCCTCCTGTCCATGCCCTGACTCCGACTCCCGACAACGGAACCCCGCGGCGCAGGCAGCGCTCCGCGGCGCGTCGGGCAATTATTTTAGAGACGCGGGCGAGAATCTGTCAAGCTGAAAAGCGGCTGCGCCGGGACTGTGCGGGAAAATCCTCCCGCCTTCGGCGCAAAGCAGAGCGCGCTCGCCTTCGAGCGGAAAAGTTTGGAAAGATGGTGAGTGCAGGCGTTCCGGCCGATCTTACGACTCGGCAGGGAAATTCTCCATGTTTATTATCGAGACGAGTGAAGTGTTGACATGAGTAACAGGGTTTTCACTGAAGTCCAGTACACACTGGGAGCTTTGGTCAAGAACATCGAATTAGGCGCAATTGGCTTGCCTAACATCCAGCGGCCGTTTGTCTGGAGGAACGTGAAGGTTCGTGACCTGTTCGATTCGATGTACAAGGGATATCCGGTTGGCTACTTGCTGTTCTGGAAGAACGGCGCGGTCGATGATCGTACTATCGGCGTAGCAAGGAAACAGAAACCGCCGCAACTGGTAATCGTGGATGGCCAACAACGGCTCACATCGCTGTACGCGGTAATCGCAGGCGTGCCCGTAGTACGAGACAACTACGAGAGTGAAAAGATATTCATCGCTTTCAATCCCTTGGAGGAACGGTTTGAGGTTGCTGATGCAGCCATCCGTCGCGACAAGGCGTTTATTCCTGATATTTCATGTATCTGGAGTAGCGCCGCTAACATATTCACGGTTGCTGAAAACTATCTAAATGAGCTCTGTGTGTCTCGCGAGGTTAGCAAGGAAGAGATCAAGAAAATTCAGAACGCAATCGTAAAACTGCAATCTCTGCTGGACTTCCCGTTCACGGCGTTGGAGTTGGATGCGAACATCTCCGAGGAAAATGTCTCCGATGTCTTCGTTCGCATCAACAGCAAAGGTACGCCGCTGAATCAAGCTGACTTCATCTTGACCTTGATGTCGGTTTTCTGGGATGAAGGCCGGACTGAGTTGGAGCGCTTTTGCCAAGGCGCTCGTAAACCCGCTAAAGGCGCTGCATCGCCATTCAATCATTTCATTGAGCCGAGCCCCGATCAACTACTGCGCGTAGATGTAGGCGTAGCTTTCAAACGTGCCCGTCTGCAATACGTCTATTCAATCCTGAGGGGCAAGGATTTGGAGACGGGCAAGTTCAGCACTCAACGACGGATTGATCAGTTCGTTGTATTGAAGAAGTCCCAAGTGCGCACACTCAACCTCCAGCACTGGCACGATTTCATGAACTGCCTCCGAATGGCGGGCTTCCGTAGCAGAAAGATGATCAGTTCGCAGAATAACTTGCTGTTTTCCTATATGCTTTACCTGATTGGCAGGACTGAATATGGCGTAGAGGAGTCCGCATTGCGAAAAGCGATTGCGCAGTGGTTTTTCATGTCTGCTGTTACCGGTCGTTTCACTGGTTCACCGGAATCGACGATGGAGTTCGATTTGGCCAGGCTGCGCGACATAAATCAGGCGGACCAGTTTGTTAGCCGACTCCGGCAAGTTTGTGATATAACGCTGACCAACGATTTCTGGAGTGTTACTCTACCCAATGATCTTGCAACCTCGTCACCTCGTAGTCCATCGTTGCTTGCTTACAATGCCGCCTTGGTGCTATTGGACGCACGAGTGTTGTTTTCCGGGGTCAAATTAGCCGATTTAATGGATCCAGCTATCCATGCCGGACACTCGTTGATAGAACGGCATCACTTGTTTCCGAAGGGTTATTTGAAAACGCAGATGATCTCGGGTACGCGCGAGATAAACCAAATCGCCAACTACGCCTATGTAGAATGGGCAGATAATATGAAGATTTCTGATCGCCCACCATTAGAATATATACCTCAGTTGAAGGCGCGATTTAGTCAAGTCGAACTGACAAGGATGTACCGTTGCCATGCGTTGCCCGAAAACTGGGAGCGGATGGAATATCAGACTTTCCTGAAAGAACGCCGGGGTTTGATGGCGCAGATCATCTTCGAAGGTTATCGGGCGCTGATGTCCGGACCAGAGTCTCCCGTTTCTCAAATCGAGGAATTCGATCTAGGGATGATATTGGACGGCGGTGAGTCCGAAGCGGTAGAATTCAAATCTACGTTAAGGATCAATCTGCATACGGGACGAGAAGACAAACGAATGGAATTGGCGGTTCTCAAGACTTTGGCGGGCTTTCTGAATACTCATGGCGGGACGTTGATTGTAGGTGTATCGGATGACGGCGCTCCGGTAGGAGTCGAAGCCGACAAGTTCTCGAGCGAAGACAAGATGAGCTTGCATCTGGTCAACATCGTCAAAGCCCGAATGGGTGCGCAAGCGATGATTCCGTTGCACATGCGCTTTGAAGACCATGAGGGCCGCCGGGTGTTGGCGGTACGTTGCATGCAATCGCCTGTTCCGGTCTTTGTTAAGGATGGCGAGATAGAGCGATTCTACATACGCACCGGCCCAGCCACGACAGAACTGAGGGCAGGTCAGACCCAGGCTTTCATCAAGCAAAGATTCAAGTAGGGCGATACCCGTCATTGGAGTTGCGCATGCCTGCGGCATAGCGTAGGGCAGTTTCTTTGCTTGGAGAATAGCGATGACCCTCCGCATCGAGAACGAAGAGACCTGTGGCTCGCCGGCGAGTCGGCCCGGTTGACCGGCGCGATTGCCGTTGCGTCGCGTGAACGTCCGGGGCGCTGCGCCAAGCTGCCGGGTCCGGGGCCTTCGGCCGCGGCGCATGGCGATATGTTCTACGACGAGCGGGGATTGCCCAAGTGATCGTCGATAGCTCGGCGGCAGGCGTCGCTGCAAGCACGCCGGGGCGTTCAGTCTTCTGACTGCCCGGCCGCGAGGCGGTCGATGACCGACAGATCTTCGAGCGTCGTAATATCGCCGCTGACCTTTTGGGTCGTGACGATTTCGCGCAAGAGGCGGCGCATGATCTTGCCCGAGCGCGTTTTCGGCAGCGCGTCGCTGAAACGAATCTGCTTCGGCCGGGCGAACTTGCCGATTTCTTTCGCCACCCATCCGCGCAGTTCGGCGGCCAGGTCGTCCCCGGCCTCCACGCCCTGTTTCGGCGTGACGAACGCCGCTACCGCTTGGCCGGTCAACTCGTCGGGTATGCCGACCACGGCGGCCTCGGCCACGGACGGATGGCGCACCAGCGAAGATTCCAACTCCGCCGTCGAAAGCCGATGGCCGCTGACGTTCATCACGTCGTCCACGCGGCCCAGCACCCAGATATACCCGTCTTTGTCCTTGCGCGCCGCGTCTCCGACGAGATAGACGCCCGGGATTTGGCTCCAGTAAGTTTGCCGGAAGCGGTCCGGGTCGCCCCACAAGGTGCGGAACATCGATGGCCACGGCTTGCGCACCACGAGATAGCCCTCGCTGCCGGGAGCGACCGAAGCGCCGTCTCCGTCGACCACGTCGGCGGCGACGCCGGGCAGCGGGAAGGCGCCCGACCCCGGCTTCAACGGCGTCGCTCCGGGGAGCGGCGAAATCATGATCGAACCCGTTTCGGTTTGCCACCAGGTGTCGACGATGGGGCAGCGCCCGCCGCCGATGACGTTGTAGTACCACTCCCAAGCCGAAGGGTTGATCGGCTCGCCGACGGAACCCAGCAGCCGCAGGCTCGACAGATCGTGTTTCTCGGGATGCTCGACGCCGGAGCGGATAAACGCCCGGACCGCGGTGGGCGAGGTATAGAACACGTTGACCTTGTACTTGTCCACGATGCGCCAGAAACGATCCGGTCCCGGGAAATCCGGCGCGCCCTCGTACATGACGGTGGTCGCGCCGGCCAGCAGCGGCCCGTAAACGATATAGCTGTGGCCGGTGACCCAGCCGATATCGGCGGCGCACCAGTAGGTGTCCTCTTCCTTGATGTCGAAGACCCAGCGCATCGCCATCGAGACCTGCAGTTGATATCCGCCGGTCGCGTGGACAATTCCCTTGGGCTTGCCCGTCGTCCCGGAGGTGTACAGCACATACAGCGGATGCTCGGAATCGAGCTCTTCCGCCGGACACGAGTCGTCCGCGCCGGCGTTCAGATCGTGCCACCAGTGATCGCGCCCGGCAACGAGCTCGACCTCGTTGCCCGCCCGCTTGTAAACCACGACATTGCGCACGCCCGGACAGTCGGCCAACGCCTCGTCAACCGCCGGCTTGAGCGGAACGATCTTGCCCCGCCGCCAACCGCCGTCGGCCGTAATCACGGCGCCCGCGTCCAGGTCGAGAATGCGGGTCTTGAGCGCCTCTGCCGAAAACCCGCCGAAAACCACGCTGTGCGTAATGCCCAGCCGCGCGCAAGCCAGCATGGCGACCGGCAACTCCGGGATCATCGGCATGTAGATGATCGCCCGGTCGCCGGCCTTGTAGCCGCGATTCTTGAGCACGTTGGCGAACCGCTCCACGAGCCGCGCAAGCTCCCGGTAAGTCAGCATCCGCTGATCGCCGGGCTCGCCTTCCCAAATGATCGCCGCCTTGTTCTTGCGCCAAGTCTTGCAGTGGCGGTCGAGACAGTTGTGCGTCATGTTGGTGCGACCGCCGACGAACCATTTGTAAAAGGGAGCCTGCGAGCTGTCGAGCACTCGGTCCCACTTCTTGAACCAGTCGAGATGCTCCTCGGCGAGCTCGGCCCAAAAACCTTCGGGGTCGTCCCGCGCGCGCTCGTAAAGCGCCCGGTAAGCGTCCATTCCGGACACATTGGCTTGGGAAACGAATTCTTCGGATGGATGGTAAAGCGGCATGATGCGATGACTCCGGGCGCGGCCGCCGGCGAGCGGCCCGCGAAACTCCAAAGATATTACAACAAGGGGAGAATGTGTTCTATTGCCAAGCGCGCCCGGCCTGCTCGGAGGTGATCAGCGAATCGAAAATCGCCAGCACGCGCTTGCGGTAGATATACACCCGCTTGAGTTGCTCGCGGAAATTGGGGTCGTACTCCCGCGCGCGCATCCATTTTCGGAACACTTTCGGGGGAATGTCGATCTGGCGGCGGAGCGAATCCGCGGAATGCCCGCGCAGGAACATGCCGTAGAACATCGCCGCTTCGTTCTGCGGCGAATGAAACTCGTTCTCGTGCGCTTGCATCGCGGTTCTCTGCGCCATTTCACAATGGGGAGTGCGTCAAGAACATCAGTATAGTCGCGCTTCCCCGCACGGGCAAGAACGCTTTGCAGACGATAGAATCGTCGCTATGCGGCTTTTGGCTTCCCTCCGGGGCGGGGGCATGCGCCGGCTCGCGGCCGGCGGCCGCCGCATCGCGCTGACGTTCGACGACGGACCCGGCAACGAGACCCACCGCTTCCTCGAATTGCTCGAGCGGTTTGACATTCCCGCGGCATTTTTCGTTTGCGGGAAAAACGTTGCGCGGCGGCCGGCAACCGCCCGCGCGATCGCCGCGGCCGGTCATGAAATCGGCAACCACACGTACTCGCACCCCCGGCTGCTCGCATGCGGCCCGCGGCGCGTCCGCGAGGAGATCGTGCGCACGCAGCGCCTGATCGAAGATGCAACCGGCGTAAGCCCCGGTCTGTTCCGCGCCCCTTACGGCTTGCGCTCGCCGTTCCTGGCGCCCGTTCTGGCCGATCTCGGGCTGCTCGACGTCCACTGGACCGTCATTGGCAACGATTGGAAATGGAACGCATCGAAAATCGCCGGGCGCGTGCTCGCCGCCGCCTGCCCCGGAGCCATCGTCTGCCTGCACGACGGCTGCGCGACGCGCCCCGCCGCCGACCGCGCGGAGACGCTGCAAGCCGTCCGCAAAATCGTTCCCGAATTGAGGGCGGCGGGCTACGCATTCGCCGCGGTGCAGGCGGACCGCCGGCGGCGGTAAGCCCGCCGCGCGAAGCGGACGCGCTTACTGGGCCGTCCAGCCGCCGTCGATCACGATGTCCGCGCCGGTGATAAAACCCGCGTCCTCCGAGCACAGGTACACGGCAAGCCGGCCGATTTCCTCGACCTTGCCCCAGCGGCCGAGCGGCAGCCGCTCCAGAAATTGCCGGTTCTTCTCCGGG
Source organism: uncultured Bryobacterales bacterium (assembly GCA_958295955.1). Lineage (GTDB taxonomy): Bacteria > Acidobacteriota > Terriglobia > Bryobacterales > UBA6623 > CATQHP01. Next base: position 2,941,445 of record OY282420.1, read on the forward strand.
TCCTGGATCAGGGGCTTGTTCATCTCGGTGGCGAACGGCCCCGGGCTGATGCCGTTTACGGTGATGTCGTGCGCCGCCAACTCCAGCGCCAGGGAGCGCGTGAAGCCCAGCAGCCCGGCCTTCGTCGTGGAATATCCGGTGCGGTTCGGCAAGGATACGTGAGACATGATCGACGTCATGTTGACGATGCGCCCCCAGCCTTTTTCCTTCATGCCGGGCACGAATGCCCGCGACATGAGGAACGGTCCCGTCAAATTCACGGCCAGGATTTCGTTCCATTCCTCGAGCGTGAAATCTTCGATTGACTTGCGGTTGTTGATGCCGGCGTTGTTGATCAGGATGTCGCAGCCGCCCAGGGATTCCGTAACGGTTTGCACAACCTCCGCCGCCGCCGGTTCGTCGGTCACATCGGCAACGATAGGCTCGGCGGCGCCGCCTTTTTCGCGGATGCCCGCGGCTACTTCGTCCAGCAGCGCTTTGTTGCGCGCGACCAACGCAACGGCCGCGCCCGACGCGGCGAGCGCTTCGGCCATCTGCCGGCCCAGGCCCCTGCTCGCCCCGGTGATGACGGCGACATGGCCGGAAAGTGAAATTTTGTTCACGGGTCGAAGTCCTCCTGCGGGCGGAACCTCCGCCGCAACCGCCAGGATACCAATGGTCGAGGGCCGCGGCGGACGACGCCCGTTATTCGACCGCAATCGTGACGCCGCGAGGACTCTCCCGGCCGCCGACAGCGATCGTGACCGCCACCGCGTCGGACGGCGCGAATCTTTGCGGCGGCACTTTCACCACGACCACGTTCACGCCGGCCAGCGTCGGCGCCGGTCCGGAGAAGAGCACGTCCTCTTCGGCCACCCAAGCGCCCCCGATGCGCACCCGCGGCTGCTCGACCGTGCGCCGCAGCACGACATTCGAGAAGTCCGCCAGACAGATGCCGTCGGGCTCGCACGAGTTCATGCCGTCGGCCAGAGGCGGCTCCACCGGCCCCAGTCCCGTGGCGTAAATTTCCACCACATCTCCGGTCCGCGCCGGGCGGCTCTCCGCGCCGTACCCCCGCGGCGCCGCGGGCGCCGCGGCGCCCGCGAACAACACCGCCCCCTGGCCCTTGCCGGTTCCCGACATCGTGAAGATGCCCGGGGCATGCGCGCTCACGTGGAATGGCCGCGGATAGCTGCGCGCCTCGGCCGTCTCCACCACCGCCGTTACCGTCACGGCTCGACCCGCTTCGAGGGCGCCCGCGCCCAGCGCGGACGGCAACTGCGCGTCGATGCGATTCGGTCCCACAGCGAACAGCCGCGCCGCCAAGCCGCCGCTCCGGCCGGCAACGTCGTCGAATATCACCCGCACGCCGCCCAGGCTCGTCGGCAGGGGAAAGCCCGCGGCCTCGATGCGCCCGCCTTCGGTGAAGTTCAGCCCCAGCACCGTAACCATCGACCCCGGCGCCACGGACAGCGTCGCCGGGCCGAACAGCCCCGGATTGCCGAGAGCGCTCATCACCGCCGCGTTCACCACGCCGCTTTCCGACACTGCCGGCCCCAGCGGCGGCAGCACTTCCAACACGACCGTCACCAGCGCCGTGACGCTCCCCCCGGAGCGGATGTACAGTTGCCCGCGGTGCGGCCCTACCCGCAGCCCGAGCGGATTCACCGTGACTTCGACCGCAGCCTCTCCGTCCTCGGCCAGGCTGCCGCTCTCCGGCGCCGCCGTTATCCAGCGCGGCCCCGGCCGCACCTCGAAGTCCGTGTCCCCGCTGACGACATACAAAGCGACCGTTTGGGAAGCCGGAGCGGCATCCTGCGGCAGCGCAAAGGATATTTCGGAGGAGCTCGTGCATACCCCGGAAGCCTGTCCGCCGTTCGACTCGCGCTCTCCGCGCCCCGCGACCGTGGCGATCTTCCCCTTCAAGTCGATCTTGCGAATGCGGCGGTTGCCCTGGTCGGCGATGTAAATGTTGTACGCTGCGTCCACCGCTACGCCGGTGGGTTGGTTGAGTTGCGCCTCGGCCGCCGGACCGTTTTCCCCGCCGAATCCGCCCGTCCCGGTTCCCGCGATTGTGGCGATCGTTCCCCGGCGGCGGTCGATCCTGCGGATGCGGTGGTTGTCCCGGTCGGCGATGTAAACGTTGCCTGAGCGGTCCACCGCCACGTCTTGGGGGTGGTTCAGCCGCGACGCAACCGCCGGACCGCCGTCTCCGCCGTAGCCGGGGGTCCCATCCCCGGCGACCGTGTCGATCAGCTTGCGCTCGGGATTGTCAGGGTCAGGATAAACCTTGCGGATGCGGTGGTTGGCGGTATCGGCGATATACACGGCGCCCCAGCGGTCCGCCGCCACGCCTTGGGGGCGGTTCAACTGCGCCGCGTCCGCCGGCCCGCCGTCCCCGCCGTCGCCTCCGGTCGCGCGCCACGCGGCGGCGCTCCCCGCGACCGTGTCGATGATCCCCGCAGAGACCTTGCGCACGCGGTGATGGAAAGTATCGGCAATATAGATATCGCCGTCCTCGTCCACGGCTACGCCGTAGGGGGAACGCAACACGGCATTGACCGCCTCGCCGCCGTCGCCGCAGACCGTAGTCAGGGCGAAGCAGAAGTCCTCGGAACCGGCAATCGTAGCGATCGTTCCCGCGGCGGCATCGACCTTGCGAATGCGGTCGTTGTAAACGTCGGCAATATAGACGTTGCCCGCCGCGTCCGTGGCCACGCCGTGGGGAGAGTTCAGCCGCGCCTCGACCGCCGGACCGCCGTCGCCGCGGAATCCGAAAAACCCGGCGCCGGCGATCGCGGTCATTCTCTTGGTGAGGGCATCGACTCGGCGAACGCGGTTGTCGTCCGGGTCGGCGATGTAAACATTGCCCGCGCCGTCCACCGCCACGCCGTGCGGATTGTTGAGAAACGCCTGGGTCGCCGCGCAGGCGTCGATTTCTTCGGTCTCGTCAACTTCCTGCGCCGGCAGCGGGACCCCGAGACCGAGCAGCATCAAGCCCCAAATCAGGCGCGGAAACATGGCGTGGGCAGTTCGCATCGTAGTCTAGCACGCAGTTCCCGTGAACAGCAGGCAAAAGGGGACTGTTTCTTACACGGGGCGGGGTTCTTCCGCCCGAAGTCCTTGCCGGCAGGCAAGAAAGCGAGAGGGCCGCCGGGCTTGTCAGCGCGCCGGCCGCGCCTGTGTACAATGGCGCGTGTGCATACGGCAAATCGTTTACGCGCCCCCTGTCGCCGCCAGGCTATGCGCCTGTGCGCAGCCGTCTTCTGCTTGATCTCAACCATGTCCGCTCAGCCTGCCGACGAGAGGCTTCACGCCCTGTTCGACGAGTATCACGAAGCATATCTTCGGGAGAATCCGGAAGAAGCGACTTCGCTCGGCCGCAACGAGCACAACGACCGCTGGCGGGACTGGTCGCAGTCCGGACGCGGCCGTTGGCTTGCCGCAATGCGCGGTTTTCTGTCGCGGCTCGACGCCTTTCAGCCGGATGCCCTGAACGAGCAGGACCGCATCGGCTTGCAGTTGCTCAAGGGCAAGCTGGAACGCGAGATTGCGGGCCTGCCCTACGAAGTCTATTTAACCCGCGTGAACCAATTGTTCGGAATGCATACGGTCGTTTATCTGACGGTCAGAGAAATGCCCGCCCGGACTGCGGCGGATTACGAAAACATTCTGGCGCGTCTGCGGGCGGTTCCCCGGTACGTCGAGCACAACATCGCCGCTTTGCGCGAGGGCATGCAAAAGGGAATCGTGCAGCCGAAGCTGGTCGTCGACCGCATCGTGAAGCAGCTTCGGGCGCAGGCCGCGCAGCCGCCCGGCGAATCGAGCCTGCTCGCCGCTTTCCGCAAGTTTCCCGAGGCGGTCGGCGCCGCGGACCGCCGCCGGTTCAGCGGCGAGGCCGAACGCATCTACGAGCAGGACTTTCTGCCCGCCTGGGAAAAGCTGCGGAAGTTTTTCGCCGAAGAGTACTTGCCGAAAGCACGCGCCGCGATCGCCGCGGCCGCCTTGCCCGAGGGGCAAAACGCTTACAAGTTTTTCATTGCATACCACACGACAACCGACCTGACCGCCGCGCAAATCCACGAGATCGGCAAACGCGAGGTCGAGCGCATCGAAAGGGAAATGGCCGCAATCGCCCGCGAAGTCGGGTTCGAGGGCACGGTCGCGGAGTTCGAGGAGAGCTTGCGCTCTTCGCCCCGGCGCCTGTTTTCGAGCAAGGAAGAAATGCTGGTCTATCACCGAGATATCGCCATGCGCGTGCAGCCGGAGTTGCCCCGGCTGTTCTCAAAACTGCCGCGCATGCCGGTGGGCATCCGGCCGATCCCCGCCGACCGCGAAGCGGAGTCGGCGTCGAACTACAACAGCCCCGCCGCGGACGGCTCGAGACCGGGCTGGTTCAACTTGAAGACCTATCGCCCGGAAACGGAGACGAAATACGACAAGGCGGCGCTGGTGCTGCACGAAACCAACCCGGGACACCATTTGCAGATCGCGCTGCAACTCGAACTCGCGGCGTTGCCCGAGTTCCGCAAAATCTACCGCGCGACCGCCTACACGGAAGGTTGGGCGCTGTACGCGGAATCGCTGGGCGGCGAGCTCGGCGTTTACGACGACCCCTACAGTCGGTTCGGCGCGCTCGACAGCGAGCGCTTCCGCGCGCGGCGGCTGGTCGTCGATACCGGCATCCATGCCTTCGGCTGGAACCGCGAGCAGGCGATCGAGTATTTGGGCGACGTCAGCGAAGTGGAGCGCTACATTGCTTGGCCGGGGCAGGCGCTGGCCTACAAGATGGGGCAGCTCAAGATACTCGAACTGAAGGCGAAAGCCCGCGAGCGGCTCGGCGGCAGGTTCGACATCCGCGAATTCCACGACGCCGTTCTGCGTAACGGAGCGCTGCCCTTGGACTTATTGGAAGCGCAGGTCGAGCGTTACATCGCGGGGCGGCGCTGAGCGGGCGCGGCCTGCGCTTTCCCGCGGCTCGGTTATCATGGACGCTGCGGGCCGAAGCGCTATGGACGAACTGAAATCTCTGATTCGCGAGGTGCCGGACTTCCCCAAGCCGGGCATTTTGTTTTACGACATCACCACCGCTCTGAAAAGCGCGAGGGGGCTCAAGCTCATCACTGGTTCGTTGGCCGAGAAAGCGGACGGGCGGCATGTCGACGTGGTCGCCGGGATCGAATCCCGCGGCTTTTTGTTCGGCCTGCCGCTGGCGTCCGAACTCGGCGTGGGGTTCGTGCCGGTGCGCAAGCCCGGCAAGCTCCCGGCGGAAACAACGAAAGTCAGTTACGATCTCGAATACGGCAGCGATACGCTGGAGATTCACACCGACGCCGTGCAGCCCGGACAGCGGGTGCTCATCGTGGACGACCTGCTGGCGACCGGCGGAACCGCCGCCGCCTGCGTCCAATTGATCGAAGACCTGGGCGGGACGATCGCGGGGCTGTCTTTCGTGATCGAGCTCGGTTTCTTGAACGGCCGCGGCAAACTGGCGAACTACGATGTCGCCGCATTGTTGAACTACGACTCGTAGGCAGGCGCCCGGGCGGACCCTCATGCCGACGATCATCCGGCAGGCCCCGGCTAAAATCAACCTGGGCCTGCGCATACTGGGACGCCGTCCCGACGGCTATCACGAGCTGCGCACGGTTTTTCAGACGATTTCGCTCGCGGACCGGGTGGAAGTCTCCTGCGAACCGGCCGCCGCAACCTGCATTGAGTTGCGCTGCAACCGCCCCGACCTGGAGAACGACGACAATCTCGCCGTGCGCGCGGCGCGCGCCTTGTTGGAGCGCCTGGGACTGACCGCCCGCATCGGCATCCGCCTGCAGAAAAATATCCCGGCCGGCGCCGGCTTGGGCGGCGGATCGAGCGACGCGGCGGCCGTTCTGACGGCGCTCAGCGAACTGGCTCGCCCCCCCCTCGACGAGGCGGCCCTCCATGAAATCGCCGCCGGCCTGGGCAGCGACGTTCCGTTTTTCCTCGTCGGCGGCACGGCGCTCGGCATCGGCCGCGGAGAGGAGGTCTATCCGCTCGCGGACCGGCCCGCCGGCCCCGTCGTGGTCGTTGCTCCCGGCATCGCCGTCTCGACCCCCTGGGCCTATCGGCAGTTCGCCCGGCAGGCCGCCGGAAAATTGACACCCGCAGCGCAGCGCAGTATCATAAATAGTTTCCGTTCAGCGATTCGCGCATACGATGCCGGGGGCGCCATGAACCTTGCCGGGGCGCTCGCCAACGACTTCGAGCAGGTTGTTTTCGGTCAATTCCCGCAACTCGAAACCCTCAAGCAACAACTGCCGGCCGCCGGGGCGCGCCTCGCGCTGATGTCCGGCAGCGGCTCGGCTTTGTTCGGAGTCTTCGAGTCCGGGAAGGAAGCGGACGCCGCCGTTCGATCGTTCGCGGCGCAGGGGCTCGAGGCCGTCGCCTGCCGGTTCCTGCCGCGCGCCGAATACCGCGGCGCGCAGCAGCCGATTGCCTGAACGCCGAGCGGGAGTTTTGCGCCATGGTAGATCGCAATCGTCTGACCGTCTTCAGCGGCTCCGCCAATCCGGAGTTGACCCAAAGCATCTGCGATTGCCTGCAGATCGAGCAAGGCAGGCATCTGCTGCGGACATTTTCCGACGGTGAAATCTATCTGCAGATTAAGGAAAACGTCCGCGGCAGGGACGTTTTCGTCGTCCAATCGACCTGCACGCCCGTGGATAGGAACTTGATGGAACTGCTGCTGATGCTCGACGCGCTGCGCCGGGCCTCGGCGAAACGCATCACGGCGGTGCTGCCTTACTACGGATATTCGCGGCAGGACCGCAAAGACAGGCCGCGCGTTCCGATTTCGGCAAAGCTGGTGGCCGCTCTGCTGGTGACGGCCGGTGCGGACCGGCTATTGACGCTCGACCTGCATGCGGCGCAGATCCAGGGGTTCTTCGATATTCCGGTGGATCACCTTTACGGTCGCCCGGTAATGGTGGATTACCTGTCGCAACTCAACCTGCCGCATTTGACGGTGGTTTCTCCCGACGCCGGGGGCACGCGGCGCGCCCGCGCAACCGCGGCGCGCCTCAAGGCGCCGCTGGCGATCATCGACAAGCGCCGCGAGGAAGCCAACGTCGCCGATGTGATGCACGTCATCGGCAAGGTCAAGGGACGCACCTGTCTGATCGTGGACGACCTGGTCGATACCGCCGGCACTCTGGTGAAGGGCGTCGAAGCGCTGTTTGAAAAAGGGGCGGATGCGGTTTACGCAAGTTGCACGCATGCCGTGCTTTCAGGCGCCGCAGTCGCTAGAATTGAAGAATCGGGACTGACCGAGCTTGTGGTTACCGACTCGGTCCCACTGGCCAAGCAGGCCGAGGAATGCGGCAAGATCCGCCGGTTGAGCGTAGCCCCGCTGCTGGCGAAAGCGATCGCATCGATCCACGACGAGACCTCGATCAGCGTATTGTTCGAATGAAGATTTCGGCGGGCGGTCCGCTTGCGGGCGGCCGTTGCGCCCGACAAGATTGAGACGAATTGAGATGCAACAACAAGTCGATTTTGAAGTTTCTGAGCGCGGCGCGCGCGGCAAGAACGAAGCGCGGCGCCTGCGTTCTTCGGGGCGGACGCCCGGCATCGTTTACGGTTTGGGCAAGGAGCCGCGCGCGGTCGCCGTCGATACCAAGCGCATGACCCGGCTGCTGCAAAGCTCCGCCGGCCGGAACAGCATTTTGAATTTGCAGGGCGGCGACGGCAATGAATCCGCGATGGCGGTCGACTACCAGATCGACCCCGTGAATCACGCGTTGCTGCACGTCGATCTGCGGCGGGTCGATCTGGAAAAGGCCGTCATGGCGGCGGTCCCCGTCGTTCCTGTCGGAGTGGCCTTCGGCGTCAAGAATCAGGGCGGCTTCGAGGAAATGATCAGCCGCGAAGTCACGGTCGAGTGCCTGCCGCTCGATATTCCGGAAAAAATCGAGGTGGACATCGCCGCTCTGCACGTCGGCCAGGCGATCCGCGCCGGCGACATCCCGGCAAGCGACAAGTACAGGTTGGCGGAGGACGAGGACAGGTTGATCCTGCACATCATGGCCGCGAAGACAAGCGCCGCCGCTGCCTCCGACGAGGAAGGCGGCGGGCAGGAAGAGGCAGCCGAGGGCGACGGGGCGGCAAAGGCCAAGAAGGATGACTGATAGCCCCGAGGCCGGCTTTCGCTGCCGGAGTCGATCATGTTATGGCGGCGCAGAAAAAAGACCGGCGCGGAATTTCTTGTCGTCGGTTTGGGGAATCCGGGCGAAGAGTATCGGCAGACGCCCCATAATCTGGGGTATATGACGATCGACCGCTTGGCGGAGGACGAAGGCATTCGGGTGACCCGCCCCGAGGAAAATGCCCTCGTCGGACTCGGCGCGATCGGCGGCAAATCCGTCGTTCTCGCCAAACCGCTCTCGTTCATGAACTTGAGCGGCGGACCGGTCAAGGGGCTGTTGCGGCGTTACGACCTGACGCTCGACCGGCTCTTGATCGTTTACGACGACCTGGACTTGCCGTGGGAGACTTTGCGCATCAAGCTCAAGGGTTCGTCCGCGGGGCATAACGGCATGAAGTCCATCATCGGCTCGTTGGGTTCGTCGGATTTCGCGCGTTTGCGCATCGGCATTCACCCCGGCCGCCGCCTCGCAAGCGGCGCCGATTTTCTACTGCGTCCGTTGCGTCGAGAGCAACTCGACGAGGCGGATGCGATCGTCAACCGAGCGGCGGGCTTTGTCCGCCGGTTACTTGCCAAGGGCGCCGAAAAGGCCATGGCGGATTGCAACCGCCGCGCCCGCGGGCAACAAACAGAGGAACAATGAGAATCTACGAATTGGTGTTTATCGTCAAGCCCGATCTTCCCGAAGAGGAGACGCAGGCCGCTGTCGAGCAAGTCAAGACGGCGCTGGCGGAAGGCGGCGCCGCTGTCGACAAGGTGGATGAGTGGGGCAAGCGCCGGTTGGCCTACCCCGTCCGCGGCTTTGCCGACGGCCACTACGTTTTCATGCAATACTCGGCGGAAGACAAGTCTTCGCTGCCGCGCGAAATCGAGCGCCGGCTGCGCGTCTCCGATAGCGTCATCAAGTTCATGACCATCCGCATAGACGAAGACCTGCGGCGGCTCGAAAAGCTGAAGAAACGCAGGGAGAAAAGAGCGGCGCGGGCTCCGCAGAGATCCCCGCGCCCGGCGAACGCCCGCCCGGACGCCCCTGCCGCTCCGAGCGCGCCGGTCCCGGCGCAACCGGGCAGCGCTCCCGACCAAGCGGCGGCAGCGCAAACGAGCATTGAGAATTAGGAATCGGGAGAAACGAAATGGCTGAGAATCAGGAATCCACCGCATCGCCGGCCACCGAGGAATCTGCGGCAAGCGCGGCGCCCGGCGGAGCACAACCCGCCGCCGCGCCGCGCCCGGAGCAGGCATCCGGCGAACGCCCCGCCGCCCGCGCCGCGAGACCGGGGGGCGACCGCCGTCCGCGGCAGGGGAACGCCGGCGGCAAACGGTTTTTCCGGCGCCGCAAAGTCGACTTTTTCAGTGTCAACAAGATCGACGACATCAATTACAAAGATGTCGACAACCTGAAGCAGTTCCTGGGCGACCGCGGCAAAATCCTGCCCCGCCGCCACACGGGATTGAGCTCCCACCACCAGCGCCGGTTGCGGCTGGCGGTCAAACGCGCGCGCAACATTGCGTTGCTGCCGTTCGCCGGCGAAATCAAGAAGGGCAAGCAGGGGTAAGCCGCGATGCTCGAAGTCATTCTCAAAAAAGACATCTACAAGCTGGGCGACCGCGGCCAGGTGGTCAAGGTCGCCGACGGTTACGCCCGCAACTTCCTCTATCCGCAGAAGCTGGCCATCCCCGTCACCAAAGGCAGCCTCAAGCAGCTTGAAGAGATGCGGTCGGCGGCGCTGCGCGAGGCGGTTCGTCTGCGCGGCGACGCCGAGAAGCAGGCTGCGGCGCTCGAAGGCGTCGTCGTCCGCATCGTCGCCCGCGCCGGGCAGAAAGATCAACTCTTCGGTTCGGTCACCAACCGCCAGATCGCCGCCGCGCTCGCCGAGCAGGGGATCGCCATCGACCGCCACCGCATCGACCTGAAAACGCCTCTGCGCGTCGTCGGCGACTACGACATTCCCATTCGCTTCTACAAGGACGTGGAGACGACGGTCAAAGTCGAAGTCCGCGCCGAAGGGCGCGAAGACGAACCGCTGACTCCCGAGGAAGAGCCGGACGCCGCCGCCGCGCAAGCCGAGGCAGCGGAAGAAGCCGCGGGGGCTGCCGAGAGCGACGGCGCCGCAACGGAAGGTTAGCGCGTCGTGAACGGCGGCTTCTTCGATCTGTCCGGCCAGACGGCCGTGGTCACCGGCGCCGCCCGCGGCATCGGCGCCGGCATCGCCCGCCGGCTGGCGCGGGCCGGAGCGCAAGCCGTCGTTGCGGACCGCAACCTTGCGGGCGCGGAAGCGACCGCCGCGGCGTTGCGCGCCGAAGGCTTGCAGGCCGAGGCGGCCGCGCTCGACGTCGCCGACAGCGCGGCCGTTGCGGGCGCATTCGATAATCTGACCGCGGCCCACGGGCAAATCCACATCCTCGTCAATTGCGCCGGCATCGCTGGGAAAGCCGCGCCCGTCCAGGAACAGAGCGACGCGGATTGGCATTCCGTCCTCGACGTCAATCTCAGCGGCGTCTTCTATTGCTGCCGAGCCGTCATGCCGCACATGATCGCCAACAACTACGGCCGGATCGTCAACATCGCCTCGCTGGCCGGCAAGGAAGGCAACCCCAACATGGCGGCCTACTCGGCGTCCAAGTCCGGGGTCATCGCCCTCTCCAAGTCGTTGGGAAAAGAAACCGCCGGCGGCGATATCTGCGTCAACGCCGTCAGCCCGACGGTGATCCGCACGCCGATACTCGATCAGATCACCCCGCAGCAGGTCGAGTACATGACCTCGAAGATACCCAGAGGCCGCACGGGCACGATCGAAGAAGTCGCGGCGGTCGTGCATTTCCTGGCCAGTCCCGACTGTTCTTTCGTGACGGGCCAGTGCTACGATGTCAGCGGCGGCCGCGCGACCTACTAGCCGATTTGCCGTGAGACCGAGAATTTTCCTTCTTTTCCTCCTGCTTCCAACGCTTGCCGGCGCACCGCTCATGGCTGCCGTGACCATCGAAAAAACCGCATACCGAGGTTGGCCGAACTGCTACCGCATCGCCAACGGCGAGGTCGAGTTGATCGTGACCGCGGACGTCGGCCCGCGCATCATCCGCTACGGCTTTGTCGGCGGCCGCAACATGTTCGTCGAGCTTGCGGAAGACCTCGGCAAGACCGGCGGCGGGCAGTGGCGCTTATTCGGCGGCAGCCGGCTCTGGGTCGCCCCCGAAGACCCGGTTTACAGCTACGGCGCCGACAACGAGCCGGTGGATATCCGCATCGCGGGGAACGTCTTGACGGCGCGCGCGCCCGTCGAGCATACCGGCGTCCAAAAACAGATCGAGGTCGAGCTCGCGGAGACGGGCAGCGTGGTTCAGGTGCGCCACCGGCTTACCAACAAGACGATCTGGCCGCTGCGCATCGCCCCCTGGGTGCTCTCGATGATGGCGCCGGGCGGGGCCGCGGTGACCACGCTGCCGCCGCGCGGAACCCATCCCGAAGTGCTGGCGCCGACGAATCCGCTGATCGTTTTCGCCTTTACGAACATGAGCGATCCGCGCTGGAGTTGGCTCGAAAAGTACATCGTCCTGCGGCAGGACGCGAACAATGCCGACCCCGAAAAGATCGGCCTGTTCAACCCCGAGACGCGGGGCGCCTACCTGCTCGACGGCAACCTGTTCGTCAAGAAATACCAGGCGCCGGCCGGCCGGGAGTACCCCGACATGGGGGCGTCGTACGAGACTTTCGCAAACGAGCGGTTTCTGGAGCTCGAGACGCTGGGGCCGCTGCGCACGCTGCAGCCCGGCGAGTTCAGCGACCACCTCGAGGTCTGGTCGCTGCACCGGGGCATTGCCGTCAACGAATGGACCGACGCCGAGATCGACCGCGTTCTCGGCGCCTATTTGCAGTAGTGATCCGCTTCGTCGAGGGGAAATTGACGGCGCAAGCGCGTCTGGGCATTCTGCCCGCGGCGTTCAACCCGCCGACCGTCGCCCACGTCGCTTTGGCCGATGCCGCGCAAGAGCGGTTCGCGCTGGATCAGGTGGCGTTCGTGCTGCCGGAAACCTTACCCCACAAGAAGCTCGACGGCAACGGGTTCGCGCAGCGCCTGGAGTGGATCGGGCGGCTCGCCCGGGGCAATGCCGCCCGGCTTGCCGCCTGCTGCGAGCGCGGACTGGTCGGCGAGATCGCGCAGGAGTTTCGCGGACAGGTCCCCGCATCCGTCGAGCTGTACGTCATCGGCGGCCGCGACGCAGCCGAGCGCTTCATATCCTGGGACTACGCCGGCGCGCCTTCGTTCGACGAGCAGTTGCGGCATTTTCAGCTTTTGGTCGGCTCGCGCGCGGGAACGTATGCGCCGGCGCCGCGCCACGCCGGACGGATTCATCCCTTCGAGATTGCAGCGCATTACGACACCGTATCGGCGACCGCCGTGCGCGAGCGGCGCGCGTGGAGCGCCGTGCCCCGCGTCATCCGCGATTCCGTGCGCCGGGCGCTCGCAGGAGGCGCGGCGTGACCACGGCCCTGGTCCGCTACGAGCCCCCGCTCGGCGATACTCTGTTCGCGCGCCGCGGCCTGCTGCTCGATTTGCGCCGCAAGCTGCGCGCTCTCGAAGACGAGTACAACGCCGAAGCCGCCGCGCTGCAGCAGTTCGAGCGCCGCTACAAGCCCGCCGTCGGCGCGCGCTACGACGAGTTGGAACGGCTCCGCGGGAAGATCGACCGCGCCTGGGACGCCCTGCGCCGCGGCCGCGCCCCGCAAGCGGAGAGCGCGCCGCCGGAAGAGCCGGAAACCGACATATTTCGGCCCGGCGGCGAGTTGCGCCGTCTGTTCCGCGCCCTTGCCCGCCGCATCCATCCCGACTTGGCCGTGGACGACGAAGACCGCGTGCGGCGCCACGAGTTCATGGCCGAAGCCACGCTGGCCTACCGGGCGAACGACGCGCGGCGGCTGCAATGGCTGCTCGAGCATTGGGAGGCGCAGCGCAGCTCGATTTCCGGGAACGATCCTCATGCGCTGCTGTCCCGAACCGACCGGCAAATCGCCTGGACGCGCTACCGCGTCCGCGAAATGCACGCCGCGATCGGCGAGTTGCACGCTTCGTCTCTGGCCGAGATCAAGCGCGAAGCGGAAGCGGCCCGCGGCATGGGCCGCAACTTGATCCTCGAATTGCGCAAGCGGGTCAGCAGCGAGATCGACGCCGCGCGCCGCGAGTTGGAGCGCGTGCGCCAAGCCCTCGCCGACCTCGACCCGGAACTCCTGCGCATGGTGGAGGAGAACCAGGTTTGACGCCTCTCCTCCCCGAACGGCCGCGGGAGTCCGCCGCTCCGTCTTCGTGATTTTCACTACGGGCGGTTAGCGCTTGACCGAAGAGCCGGCGGCGTGCTCCAGATCGGCGACGGTCCGCTCCAACGCGGCGGAGAGCGGCGTGCCGCCCGCGGCCCGAATCGCATCGGCCGCGGCGCGGTAGTACCACAGCGTCCCCTGCCGTCCGCCCCTGAACTGCTTCCAGATTGCTTCGCCGGTTTCGCGGTACGCAGCGAGCAGCGATCGGGCGTTGTGCAGCTTGTCGGCGGATACGACCAGCAGCACGGAAGGGCCGGCGTCCGCGAGGCCGGCGACGTGGGCGCGCTTGCGCTGCTTCCAGGGCGGCTTGGGCATGCGGTCGGTGTCCGAGCAGCCGTCGACAATTGCGGCGACTCTTGCGCCGAAGCGGGCGCGTATTTTCTCCCGCGTCGCGGCGCCGCCCTGATCCTCGACGGCATCGTGCAGCAGCGCGGCGATCGCCTCGTCTTCATCGCCTCCGGCCTCGATCGCCAGCGCGGCGACGGCCAGCAGATGAGATATGTAAGCAACGCCCGACACCTTGCGCGCTTGTCCGCGATGCAAGCGGCAGGCAAAGACAAGGGCGTTGTCAAATCGCTCGGTCATCTGCGGTCTCCGCGTCTCTCAGGGACGCTGCCGCAGGCGCGCGATCTGGCGTTCCAGCGAACGGATGCGCGCTTCCATTTGCCGGCCGGGCGAGTTGGCCCCGGCCCACGGGGACGGACTCTCTTCCAGGCGGATCACGCGTACTTCGAGCCGGTCAAGCTTCGCTTCGGCCGAGTTGCCGAGCGCCGCCGGCGGAGACAACTCCGCGACGCGTTTTTCCATCGTATCGAGGCGGGCTTCGATGGCTTCGAGCCGCCTGTCGAGCGTCATTCGCGGCGGCCCGGCCTGTTGCCCCCGAAGCGAGTAGAACAGCGGCAGAGACACGGCGGCAACGAGCAACCAGGCAGTTCTATGGGTCATGATCGGCACGCTCCACAATACCACTCGTCGGCAGGCGGCCTCAGGCGTTCCCGCTCGACGGGAAGGAGAGCCGTCGATGCGCCCCGGACGCCGTTTCGAGCGCTTGGAGCGCATCGTCATTGAGCGATGAACCTGCGAAATTCAGTCGCGGCGCAACCCCTCGAGCAACGGCAGGCGCAGGCTGACCGCCGCCGCGCCGGCTCCGGCGAGCAGCCCGGCGGCGGCAATGCCGGCCAGCATCGCCACAAACGAAAGCCACGGCGGATCGGCCGCGCCGCCGAGCAGATGCGGCGTCACGGCAAGCAACCCGGACAGGCTCCCGGCGGCCATGCCGAAGAAGAGCAGAAATGAGTTTTCCGACAAGACCAGCTTGGCGATCGAGCGCTCCCCGAAGCCGACCGCCCGGAGCAGCGCCAACTCGCCGCGCCGCTCCAGAACGTTGCGGATCATGACCACGGCAAGCCCGAGGACGCCGAGCAGCAACCCCAACCCGCCAAGCGTCTGGAACGTGCTGAGATAAGTATTCTGCACCACCAGGAAACCGGCGAGGCGGTCGGCCGTGCGCACGGCGTCGAGACCGCGGTCGGCAAACGCCTCTTCGAGCGCGAGCGCCGCATCGTCCGCATCGGTTTCGACCAGGAGCGTGTGAAATCCGCTGTGTCCGGGCGCCATGCGCAGAAAGTTTTCCTCCGACAGGATCAATTCCGACTGAAAGACGCTGTGCGCGAGCAGCCCGGCGATCAGCAGGCGCCTGTCCTGCCCGGAGTCGTCGGTAACGGTCAATTCTTGGCCGAGCGCGAGGTGCAGGATCCACATGACCGAGTTCATATCGCCGAAAACGGGGATCGCGCCGTCGAAATCCTTTTCGAGAAGCAGCCAGGGGTTTTCTTTCTCGGCCTCCGTTTCGGCCAGCGTGCCTTGAAAGGCAAAGCCGCCGCGGGCGATGAACTCTTGCGGCGCGCCCAGCAGGGTCGGCTTCGACGGTTGGTACAGGTTCAGGCAACTCGCGTCTTCCCCCGGCTTGCGGCGGAGGGGAAACACGGTCATGGAATCGAGAGCATCCGCCTGAAGCTGTCCGCGGAAAATCGGCAGGTCCGACTCGGCGATCAGGCGGAATCCTCCGTCTCCGGAATTGCGCGCCGGCTCTTGGGCCGTCACGTCCTGGCGGTACATGGAGACCGTCGCGATCAGAAACGCGGCGCAGGCCACCAAGGCGACCGAGAGCACGCTGCGCGTCGGGTGGCGCGCGCCGTTGCGGATGCCCAGCCGGCGGATGCCGGACGCCGCCTCGGCGGAGCGCGCCGGAGCGAGCAGCATGTAACGGAAATACGCTACGGCGGCCACCAGGGCGAGGGTCCCCGCGCCGAAGAACGCCCCCAGCCGGGCGCTCGCGCCGGAGCCGAAAGACCCCGCCAACATGCCGAGTCCGAGCAGGGAGGCGGCAAGCACGATCCATTTCAGGCGCCTGACGCTCTTGCGGCGGCCTTCACCCCATGCCGAGGCTTCCGCGGCGCCCGACAGCAGCGACCGCGGCGAAAGGCGTTTCAGCTTGCGCACCGAAAGCCAAACGGAAAGAACCATCAGCAGGAACGCGCCCGCCGCGCCGAACGCCAGGCTGCCGGGCTCGACGTGCAACTCGAGAAACGAGCCGCCGACGGCGGCGCTCCACCACGTGCGCAGGCCGTACACCATCAGCGCCGCATAGGCGACGGCCCCGGGAATCCCGATCAGGCAGCCCGCCGCGGCGATCAGCGCGCCTTCCGCGAGCAGCAGCCGTTGTATGCGTCCCGGCTTTTGCCCGGCGGCCAGCAGCAAGCCGACCTCTTTCGCCCTGCGCTCGACGCCGAGCCGGAAGAGCAGCGCCACGAGCATCGCCGCCGAAGCGATGAGAAAGATGCTGAAGCCGATGAACAGTCCCGAGAAATCGGTCGCGCCCGACGACGCTTCGAGCCCCTGTTGCTTCACCGGCTGAAACTCCAGCCCGAACGCCGCCGGGTCGATGCGCTTCCGCGCTTCGTCCCGAAACCGCGCGGCGGCTTGGGCGAGGCTTACGCCGGCGGCGGGGGCAAGCCGGAGCGAGGTGAGTTGTCCGAAGCGGTTCGACCACAATTGCTTCGCCGTCTCCAACGCTGCGTAAGCCTTGGGCGCGGCGCGGTATCTGTCCCAATAGTCCTCGTCCTTGTCCCGGATCCGGCCGAGATCGACCGGAAACGGCGGATTCCAATCGCCGATGCGCTCGGCGTCGGACATGCCCTTGTACTGCGGGGCGAGATCGCGGTCGAGCGCCGGGCCGGACATGGCGACGATGCCCTTGAGCCGGAACCGCCGCCGCCCCGTGACCAGCGCCCCATCGGGGCCCAGCTCGTAGTAGCTCAGAGCAATTTCGTCGCCGGGTTTCGCCTGCAGATCGTCCGCCGCCCAGCGGTTGAGCAACAGGTCGTTGCCGGCAAGCGCGGGCGGGGCCGCTCCTCCGGCGAGACGCAGACCTGCGGGCAAGCGTTCAAGCGCCGTTACGGTCGAATAGGGGATCGAGCGACCGCCCGAATCGATGGCGTTCGCCAAGTAGGTGAGCGCCTGTACGGAATCGAGTTCCGCCGCCTCGGCCGCGTCTGCGATCCATTCGGCGGCATGCCGCTCGAGGACGATGCGCCCGGTCTGCACCGCGAGTTGCCGCCGGCCGTCGAGCGGGCGAACCTCGATTTCCAGATCGTCGAAAGAAACCGCCTCGGCGAACGACGCGCGGAGGTCTTCGGCGTTGCCGCCCGCGGCAAAAAGCGCATTGACGCGCCCCGGCCGGTCCAGACCCTGCTGCAGAACGCCGCGGCTGACGAAAACGTTGAACGGCAACTGCTGATTCGGCGAGAGGCCGAAACGGCCCGGCCCGCGGTTGTCCAGAATCTTCACGACCTTCAGCCGCAGCAGGCGGACGTTATCCGTCTTGCGCCCCATCACCGATTCGGCCGGAACCAGCGTGTCGGTCTGAAAGCGCAACAGGATCGCGTCGCCGTCCGCCGCGCCCAACTCGCGGGCCAGCATCGCGTTGATGACGATCTCCCGCGTCCCGATCTCAGGCGTCGGCAGATCGTAGAAACCCCAGAACGTTTCGTCCACGCCGTGGATATTGACTTTGGAAGCGCGTGCGCCCGTCTGCGCGTTCTCGACGCTGCCGCGAATCAGAACGCCGGCGGAAACGCGGTCGAATCCGGCGATCTCGGAGGCCAGCTCCGGGCGGAAATAACGCTCGGCGACCAGCGCGTGATCGATTGCTCCGAGCCGGTCGAGCGTCAAGCCGCGCAGGCTGCCGCGCACCGAATCGCCGACCAGCAGCGCGCCCGCCAACACCGCCGCGCCGACCGCAACGCCGCAAGCGACCGCGGCATGGAGCGAACGGTAATGGACCAGCGACCGGAACAGCAATTTCCGCAAAGACATGGCTTGTGCCAGTGTAGCCGGGCTTCGCCGGTGAATAGTGGATCGCAAAGAGTTGCGGATTTACGGCGCGGTATCCGCAGTCTCAACGCCGGAGCCGGCCGGCGGAAGCTCTTCGACCGCTTTCTCCAATTCCGCCACCCGCCTGCGAACCTGCTTCGCCCGGCTGCCCACGCTCTCCAGTCCCAGAAACGTCTTGTACGCCTCCAGAGCCTGCGCCGGCTGATCGAGCTTTTCGCGCGACCGCCCGAGCTTCCAGAACGCCAGGGCGAAGGAGGGGTTCCAGCGGGTCGCCTCGATATAGCGGCCGACGGCGGCGCGGTGGCTGCCCTTCCCGGCGTAGTGATCGCCGACCTTCATCTCGTATTGCGCTTGAATCGGGTTGAAGACGTATTCGGTTGGAGCGACGAATTCTTCGTCTTCGTCGATCATTGCCGGCGCCTCCGCCGCCGGCCGCTCGTCCGGGCTCTTGAGTTGCGCGGAAGCGGTTGCGCAGAGCGCCGGCACGACGGCGATCCAAACAGCGCGCATGTCAAGAGTATATCCTTGTCATCGAGACAACTTTGTATGTACGGCGACGCGCGGCCGCCCGGAGCGGACCGCCGCGGCCCGCGGGACTGACGGCCGGCCCGCCTTTTCCTTTACAATGCTCCCATGCGCTACCTGTCGGCAATCGTCGTTCCCCTCGTTTTGGGAGCCGGCTGCGGCGCCGATGTCGAGTACCTGCCGGAATCGCGGCAGGCGACCGGAATCAAGGTCGGCGAGGTGACGTCGACCACCGCGGTCGTCTGGACGCGGATTACCGCAGCCGCAAGCCGCCGCGCCGACGGGATCGCCATCCGCGCCCGCGCGGTCAAACCAAAATCGGGGGAGCCGGTCGCGCAACTCGACCCGAACGACCTGCAAAACTCCGTGCCCGGCGCCCCCGGCCGCGTGCGTTTGCGTTACGCGGACAACGTCAATTTCTTCGATCCCGTCGAGAGCGAATGGTTCGCGGTTAACGCCGAAGACGACTACACGCACCACTTCAAGCTCAGCGGCCTGAAGCCGTCAACCGTTTATTACGTCGAGACCGAAACTTCCAACGTCGAGGGCAGCGTGCTGCACGAGCCGCTGAACGGACGCTTCGAGACCGCGCCGCCCGAGAACGAATACGCAACCGTCACATTCACCGTGGTTACGGGGCAAGCCAACCGCGACCACGACCATCCCGACGGCTACAAGATATATCCGGCCATGCTGAAGCTCGGGCCGAAATTCATCGTGCCGACGGGCGACACGGTTTACTACGACAGCGACGCGCCGCTCGCGACCTCCATCGACTTGGCGCGGTTCCACTGGCACCGCATGTACAGCTTTCCGACGATCTTGAAGTTTCATCTCAGCGTGCCGGGCTACTGGGAGAAAGACGACCACGACTCGTACCACAACGACAACTGGCCGGGAATGAGCCGCGAGTACATGGGGACCTTCAGTTGGGAGCAAGGACTGAAAGTTTACAGCGAACAGGCGCCGATGAGCGACGCGCCGTACCGCACCTTCCGCTGGGGCAAGGGGCTGCAAGTCTGGGTTGTCGAGGGGCGCGATTTTCGTTCACCCAACAACATGGAAGACGGCCCCGGCAAAAGCATTTGGGGAGAAGCGCAAAAACGCTGGCTCAAGCAAACGCTGTCGGCAAGCGACGCGGATTGGAAAGTGCTCGTGAGCCCGACGCCGATCGTCGGTCCCGACCGCAGCAAAAAAAACGACAACCACGCCAATGCGGGCTTTACCCATGAAGGCGACGAAATCCGCCGCTGGTTCGCCGACAACCTGCCGGACAATTTCTTTATCGCCTGCGGCGACCGGCACTGGCAGTATCATTCGGTTCATCCGACAACGGGCGTCCACGAATTCTCCTCCGGGCCGGCGACGGACGAGCACGCCGGCGGCAGCCCGGGCGAAGACCGCCGCTACCACCGCTTTCACCGCGTGGCCGGAGGGTTCCTGTCGGTAACGACCGAGAAGATGCTGGGCAAAAGCGAGATTACTTTCCGACACCATGACGTGGACGGCAACGTCGTCTATGAGTTGGGGCGGGAAAAAACGCTGTAGAACCGCGGCTGCGCCGGCGGCGCGCTATCATAAGCGGCGGAAACTCGCATGAAACTTCGAGCCGTTCCGGCAGCGCTGCTCGCTGCCGCAGTTTTGGCTTGGGCCGCTTCTCACGACGGAAGAGGCGCGCTGCCGGCCGATGCCGAATCCGCCGCCGCGAAATTGAACGCATCCCCGCGCCACGGCGAATGGATCGAAATCGGCGAAGGGCGCAACGATTCGTGGAGCGACTCGGTTCACGCCTGGGTGTCGTATCCCGAGCGGGCGACCCGCGCCCCGACCGTCATCGTGATCCATGAGATCTTCGGCCTGACGGACTGGGTCCGCGCCGTGGCCGACCAACTCGCCGCCGAAGGCTTCATCGCCGTCGCGCCCGATCTGTTGAGCGGCTACGGCCCCGCCGGCCGCACGCCCGAAGATCCGCAGGAAGCGGTCAAGCTGATCCGCGAGCGCCGCACCGAAGACGTTGTCCGCAGACTGACTTCGACGGCGCGTTACGCGACTTCCTTGCCCGCCTCCAACGGCAAGTACGGCTGCATCGGCTTCTGCTGGGGCGGGGCGGCGAGCTTCGAATTCGCCGGAAACGAAGACCGCTTGGCCGCCGCGGTCGTCTATTACGGAACGTCGCCGGAGCGCAAGACCCTGGGGCGGATACGAGCGCCCGTGCTCGGCCTCTACGGCGCGGACGACGCCCGCGTCAATGCGACGATCCCTGACGCGGCGCGCCTGATGCGGCAATTCGGCAAGAGCTACGCCCCGCATGTTTTCGACGGCGCGGGCCACGCCTTCCTGCGGCAGCAAAAGGCCCGTGACGGGGCGAACCTGGCTGCCGCCAAAGCGGCCTGGCCGCTTACGATCGACTTTCTACGCGAGCATCTGGAGAGCCGTTAACCATGAGACTTCGACTGAGCGTTTTCTTGACCTTTGCCGCGGCCGCGGGCTTGGCGCAGCAAAAACCCTGCCCGATCGACGTATTCCTCGACGTCTCGCAATACGAGGGCGCCGGCGCCGAGTACCCCAAACCGCGCCTCGAAGCCGCTTGCGAAGGCGACGAGCTGGTCGTCCGCTCGAACGGCATTCCACATTACGAGTTCATTCAAGTCACGCCGAACCCTCTGCTGGAACAGGACTACGAATTCCGTGTTCCGCTGAATCCGAAGAAGGCCGACAAACCGACCCCCATACCGCTGCTGGGCAGCGAAGGCTTCAGCGTCGGCGGGCTGGCGATCTTTGGGCCGAATGAAGGCCCGGTTCCGCAAGAAGCCGAGTTCGGCGATCCGGTGATGCACTCCATCATGGATGCCTGCATGGGGCACACGGCGCTCGAATATCACTACCATGCGCTGGTCCAGCGCTGCCTGAGCGACGTGAAAGACGGCGAGCGCTCGCCGGTCCTCGGCTTCGCCTACGACGGTTTCGCCATCCGCGGGCCTTGGGGCTGCCTCGACGCCGAATGCGCGGATGTCGTGAAATTCAAGAGCAGTTGGGAAAAAGTCGGCAACCCCGACACCGATTCCTGGGACGCCTTCGATTACGTAGCCAAGGAAGGACCCGAGTACCTCGACCAGTGCAACGGCCACACCGATGAATCGGGCGACTATCACTATCACGCCACCGAAACGTGGCCCTACATCATCGGCTGCTATGCGGGCGAGCCGCTGGGGATGCGCAACCGCGGACGGCCGCGGCGTCAAGTCAGCGAGAACCGGTCCGGCCGCCGGCCGCGGCGGGGCCCGGGCGGCGGGCGTCCCGGCCCGGAGCAAGTCTCCCAGGCAGCGGCGGCCTTGGGCATGGACGCGGGCAAAGTCGCCGAGGCTTTGCGCGTCGAGCCCGGAAGCATCAAACCGGTGAACCCGGCCGCCGCCGCGCGCACGCTGGGCGTCGCCGAAACCGCGCTGCGGGAAGCCTTGGGCGGCGGCGGCAACCGCCCCCCGCGCGCCAACCAGAACCCGGCCGGCGAGCCGGAATGCTTCTTCCGCTGCGGCCAGAGCGACGAAGACGCGGTGGGCTGCACGTTGACGCCCGAGCACAAGGTCGTCTGCCACCGCCCCTGCGACGACAACAAGTGCGGGTAGCCTGAGGAATCGCCGCTAAGGCCGGTAGTCCACCCAGATCGGCGAAGCCCAGGCCATCTGCCCGTCCGTCTGCTGCAGCCGCACGTAGTAGTAGCTCTCGCCCGGCTCGGCAGTGTCGTCTCTGTAAGCGAAGGCGACATTGCGGGCGCCGGGGAGGCGCGAATAAAGGTATTCGTTGTTTTTGATGATCTGAATGTTGTCGATCGGCGCCGTGCCGCGCACGGCAATGCGTATCACCGGCGGCTCCGACACGGTGACCTCATCGCCCATAATCGCCTCGCCCAGGCGAACGTCGACAACGATGTTGTCCGTCGCGGCATAGGCATGGCGTTGCCGGAGCGCCCGGAAAATCCCTTGCCGGGTAGGCTCCTCGGCATAAACGGCCGCATAGGAGACATGGGTCGAGCGGTGGTCGGACGAGGCGATGAAACCCATCTTGTAGCCTTTGGCCAAGGCGTTCTGCGCATACCCGACCTCGTACCGCTCGGCGGAATTGACGCGGGGAGCGCCCCGGCCTTCATAGCTCAAGCGGCAGCCCTGGTAGATTTCCAGCAGCGTTTGAAACGCCGGGTCGTGATAGCTCCAATCCGTACCGCCACCGGAGGCGATCGTGTGCGGGATCGTGATCGCGTCGGAACCCTTGAGCGCTTTCCACAAAGCCAACTCGTCCGGCCGGCGGGGGAACCTGGTATTGCGCTCTTCGCGCGGGACGGTGATCGGAACCGCCACCGCGCCGCGGTTCGGCGAAATCACGTTGCGGTGGCCGTAAGGAAACGTGGGCGTGCGCTCGTAGCCGAACAGCGGCATGAAAACGCCCGGCAGGTGAAAGACATCGGCGAGTTTTTGCGTCCGCCACCAGTCGTAGGTTTCCAGCAGGCCGTCCTTGCCGGCGCCGCCGTAGGAGTGGTCGGTCGAAGCGATGAAGTCGAGTTCGGCGACGTCGATGGCGTAGCGGTACATGTCCCACAAGGTGCCGTCGTAGCCGCCGTCGCTTGAGATTTCGGTATGGCGGTGGAGATCGCCCCAATAAAGTCGATAGCGCTTCGTGCCCGCGGCAACCTCGTTGCGGCGGTCGCCGGCGGCCGTGTGGCGGTGGCCGCGCAGCGCTCCGGGCGCGATCGGATGCAACTCCGGCGGAGGCTGCGCCGACGTTCCGCGCAGCGGTTCGATTTTCCGGTGGGCGACAAAGCCGTGGCGCTGCTCGATGGGCTTGACCCGGTTCGCCGCGGCGTCGTAACGCCCGTCGGCCGCGAAAAAGACATCCAGCGATTCTCCGTCCTGCAGCACGACGGCAGGGCGGTTGTCGTTGCTGCCCGCGCTGTCTTCCAGCACGATCGGCTCGGTCCAGCGGTCGGTTGCATAAGCCGAAGCGTAAATGCGCCAACCCAGCGGGCGCTCGGCCATGCCGCCGCCGTCGTTGCGCCGCAGCCAGCGCCGGAAGAACAGCCAGGGAACGCCCGCGCCGTCGACGGCAAAGTGGGGAATCTCCAGAACCCCCGCGGGCGGGTCGTCGGGCAGGACCGCGGCGATCGACGCCCGCGGCGTCCAGCGGCGGCCTTGCGCATAGACCGCGATGCCGATGCCTTGGTCGTAGCGCAGGCTGACCTTTTGGCCGACGCGCCCGCGCGGGTCGGGCGCGCTCCAGTCGGCCGGCTCGCCCCAGTCGCCCTCGGTGCTGTCGATATTCCAGTGCGGCATGTCGAGCGCCCAGTTGGGGCCCTGGTTGTCCCAGGCGATCCAGGCGCGGTCCTCTTTGTCGATGGCGATTGCGGCTCTGGCTTCGAAATCCGGTGAGTCGGCAATCGGAATTTCGGGACCCATCTCGCCGTTCTCGAAAATGCGCAGGAACACGTCGTAGTCGCCGTGCCGATAGGTGTCGTAAGCGATATGGAGACGGTCTTGAGAGTCCAAGGCGATCGCCGGCTCCCATTCGCCGGCCTCGTGGCTGCTGACGGCGATCGCAGCGGACCAGCGGACGCCGTCAAAAACCTTCAAATAGATATTCCCGTCGCCGGTGCGGAACGATTGCCACGCCAGATACAGATTGCCATTTGAATCCGCCGCGAGGCGGTGGTGAAAATCCGCTCCCGGCGCTTCGGTGAGGCGGTAGATCGGCGACCAGCGCTTGCCGTCGAACTTGCGCGCGTAAATGTCGAAGTTCCCCTCGACCTGCGCGGCCCAGGCGATCCACAGCGCGCCGTCGGGCGTCGCCGCCGCCGCCGTCTTCAAGAAGTCTCCGGGCGTCGGGGTGATCGTCTCGGCGGGCTGCCAGCCGGCGGCGGTCCGCCGGCGAACTTTGACCACGTCGCTGCCGTGCTGGTCGTAACTGAGAAACGCCAGCCACAGATCGCCGTTCGCAGCGACCGCCGCCGCGGGGTAGTCGGCATAGTCCTCGGGGGAAGAGAGACGCTCGGCGGGCGCGGTCGCCGCGATCGCCGGAACAAAAAGAAGCGCAAAAATTTTCACGCTCGGATTGTAGCGGAAAATTACGCTGGGCAGCGAAGCTTCAGAATATGCGAACTTTACGATTCTGGAGGTAGGCGAACAGCGCCGCCAAGCCGCCGAGCAGGAAGATCGCCTTCAAAACGCGGAGCAGACTGAAGAACCAGCCAATGCCGATGCCCAAGGCCGCCCATTGAACCCACCAGTGCCCGGGCGTCGTCATCCAGTTGATGACGGCCGGCATGACGAGCAGCATGGGACCCACAAACAAAAACTTTACGGATTCCAACGTTCCTTTCACTGCACTCTCCCGTCAGCATTATAGTACGAGAATTCGGTTCCGGTTGTTCCGGAAAAATTCCTGAAAAAACGCGGACGGTCCTGCGGATATGCCTCTACGGAACCGGCCACCAGCGATCGAGCGCCGCTCGCAGCCGGCGGGCAATCTCCGGGCGGTCCGCCGCGCGATCCTCTGCTTCCAGCGGGTCGTCGATCACGTTGTAAAGCTCCGGCTCGCTGCGCATCCAATCGGGAAAGCGGCCCCTGATGGTCAGAGCGACATCTTCGTTGGGCGCGTAGGGAACGATCAGCTTCCAGCCGTCTGCGCGCACGACGGAGCGGTACTTCAGGTTGCGCAGCGGAACGTTGACATCCACTGCGGTATGCGCGAAGAGGGCGCCGAATACTTGCTTCCGCCGGGCCAGCCGGGCCGTATCGCGCAGGTCAATGCCCGGCATACGCGGCGGCGGCTCGATCCCGGCAATGCTCAGGATCGTCGGGGCCGGGTCGATGCTGCTGACCAGGGTCCGTTCGTCGCGGCCGGGCGCGATCTTTCCGGGCCAGCGCACCATGATCGGCGTGCGGACTCCGGCATCGTACGGCGAAATTTTCGCCCGGCTCTCGTACCATGCCTGCCGCTCGCGGTCGGTCTGAATCCAACCGTTGTCTTGCAGGTACAGCACGACGGTGTTCTCGCGCAGTCCTTGCGCGTCAAGGCGGCCGAGCAGCGCGCCGACCGTTTCGTCGAACCACTCGCACATCGCGTAGTATTTCGCCACCGCCTCCGATCTGCCGGGCGCGCGGTACGCCGCCAGCAGCCGTTCGGGCGGATTGTGCGGCGTATGCGGCAGGAACGGCGCGTACCACAGGAAGAACGGCTTTTCGCCCGCTTCCGCGATGAAGTCGTAAATCGGCTGCATCGTCTCGCGGCCGATCTTGAGACCCTCGTCGCCGTGCCGCCCGCCGCGCTCGACGTCCCCGTGGGTCATGCAATGGGTGAACCCGCCGCAGCGGCACTGCCCTTCCCACCACTTGCCGGACTGGTGGCTGAGGTATCCCCGTTGCTGCAGCAAAGCGGCGACCGTCTCCGACTTCGTAAAAACATCCACCATGCGGGCGCGGTTCTCGGCGTCCCGCGCCGCGCCGTCCGGATCGTTGCCCGTAATCCCGTGTTGGTGCGGGTAAAGCCCGGTCATGATTGTGGCCAGACTCGGACGGCATAACGCCGTGGGCACGTAACCGCGGGTGTACACCATGCTCTCCGCGGCCAGTTTGTCGAGGTGCGGGGTGCGGATCGCTTCGTGTCCCATGAACGAATAGTCCGTCCATGCCTGATCGTCGGAAATAATCAGTACGATATTCGGCGGCCGCTCGGTCTTTTGGCTGCAGGCGGCAAGAGCGGACAGGACCGCCATCAGGGCGCCGGCAAGCCGGCCTTGTTGCAAGATCATCGGTCCGGATCCACTCGAAAATTTCTTTGAAGATGCGCCGTTGCGGGTTCCGGCGGCAAGACTGACGCGCTCAATGGTATCAGGATTTTCAGACGCCGCTCGGGTCGGAGTTTTGTCCAAAGAGAGCTGGGATTGAAAGAGGGGCGGATTCCAGGCAGAGATGAATCTGAGGAAGATGCGGGCAACGATCGACAGGCAGGCCCCGCCGCGGCGCGCGAGCAAGACAGGTCGACGATAATGGCGTCCCCAGCGGGATTCGAACCCGCGTTGCCGCCGTGAAAGGGCGGTGTCCTAGGCCGGGCTAGACGATGGGGACTCGCTGCGTCGAGACGCCGGACGGCATCCGACCTACGTTTGATTTTATCACGGCCTGCTCGACCGCTCCGGTGCGCAAGATCTCCGCTCTAACGTTTTGCCAATCCGGCTTCGACCGCGATCGGCTGGGCGGCGATCTCTTCGCCTTCGCTCAGGCCGTCCAGAACGACGGCTTGCGTATCGCTGATGGAGCCGATTCGCACTTCTCTTTCAGAGAAAGAATCGCCGTCACGCACCCAGACGACCCGGCTGTCGCCGCGCTCTTCCATTGCCGCCCGCGGGATGACGAGTGCCGAGTCCGACTCTTCCACGAGGATGTCGGCGCTCGCCGAAAGATCGGGGCTGACCCGCTCGTCTTGGCTCAGGATTTCGATTTCGATGGCAACCTGCTTGACCCACTGATCGCGGGAACCGGACGAGCCGGGGGGGCCGCGCCCGCCGCTGCTCCCTCCTGATTTGGCCATCGCGCCGACCGAAGCCACGCGGCCTTTGAACGTAACTTCAGGATACGCATCGAGTTGGACCGCAACGGGCGACCCCATCCGCACCATCTGGCTATCCACCTGGTTGAGATTGGCAAAAACCGCCATCTTCGACAGATCGACTACCCTCATGAAATAAGAACCGGGGCGCACCTCGTCTCCGGGGGAGGCTTGGGCAAGGCTCCCGCGCTGAAATACGGTTTCGATGACGACCAAGCCCGCTACGGGACTGCGCAGTTGCATCTTTTGCATGTCGAATTGCGTGCGTTCGAGACGCTTCTCTTCCTGGGAGACGCCGAGATCCAGACTGCGCAACTCGGCCGCATCCGCAATCTCTTGCAGGCGGACCTGCTCTGCAAGCTGCTCGATCGTGACTTGGCCTTCTTCGGCCAAGAGACGCAATATCTCCGCTTCGATATCCGACCTGACCTCGGACGTGCGGACATCGAGCTCGGCCTTGCCGGCGTCTCCTTTGGCCGTGCGGTATTCCTGCCGCAGAGTCTCGGTGGCGATCATGATCTCGCCCTTGCGCGTGCCGACCTGCGCGCGCGTCTGCGCCAGCATCGATTCAAAATCGTCCAGGATGTCCGCCGTCCGCTTGGATTCGAACTCGGCGACGATATCGTCTTTTTCCACTATGCTTCCCGGCTCGGCGAGAGTGGCGATGATCAGGCCGCCGCCGCCCGCGCCGCCGCCGCGGTCGCGGCCGCCGCGCATTTGCGGTGTGCGGATCATGGCGAAATTCTTGGCGCCGATCGTTCCGCCGATGCGGATGGTTCTGGCGAATCGGGTTTTTTCGACTTTTACCGTCTCGACCGTCCCGGCGGTGACCTGGGCGGTCTCGGCGCCGCTCTCGGCGGCGCTCCAAACAGCCGCGCCGACCGCGGCCCCGAGCGCCAGCATCAGCCCCGCCGCCCACAACGGAAACCGCGGCGGTTTTTCGGCGGGGGGATCGGGTATAAGCTGCGGGCCGGGCTGCTCCGACGGCGGCCGAGCCGGCGCCGGCTCGGGCAACCCGCTGTCGAACTGCCACGGTAGAATGCGCATTGCCGGGAACCAAGCTGTCGTGCCCATCGGTCTGCCTCTCGAACGAACTGTAACGATTATATGGCGTCACCCGAGAGACGCGGGGTTATTCCCGCGGATGGCATTTACTTAGTTTTAACAATTCCCCGCGAGGCCGCGGCGGTGCGGACAACGGCAACGAGAAGCGGCAAGCCGCGCGTACAATAAAAACTATGCGCCGCTTGTCGCCTCTGCTCTTCGCATCGATCCTCGCCTTCGCGCCGGCCGCCCGCGGCCAAGAGCTGTCGCCTCTGGACGAGCCGCAAGCAAAAGCGTCAAAACCCGTCCCCCCCACGAATGCGCGCGACAAGGCGGATCTCGAGTTTTACGTCAGGCACCTGTTCGTCTGGGGCCCGCAGGTCGCGGTTGCGGTGGGCGAATACAAGGAATCGGCGATCCCGGGAATGCTGGAGGTCGAAGTCACCGCAAGCTTCCGGCAGTCTTCCCAGAAGAAAACCTTTTACGTATCGCAGGACGGACAACACGTCGTCCAGGGGACGGTTTACAAGATCGACGACAACCCCTTTCGGCCGGTTCTCGACACGATCGACAACACGGGCGCGCCTGCATTCGGAACCGAAGGGGCTGCGGTGGTCGTCACCGTGTTCAGCGATTTTCAATGCCCCTATTGCGCCCGGGAAGCCAAGGTTTTGCGCACGCAACTCAAGGACGAATACGGCGGCAAGGCGCGCGTCTATTTTCGAGACTTCCCGCTGACTCAGAAACACGACTGGGCGCTGGCGGCCGCCGTCGCCGGCCAATGCGTGCAGGCTCAATCGCCCGAGGCATTCTGGACGTACCACGACCGGGTATTCGAAAACCAGAGAACGCTCACTGCCAAGAACCTGGTTGACAAGACGCTGGAGTTCATGGCCGGCAGCGGAATCGACAGCGCAAAGCTGAAGTCCTGCATCGACTCTCGCGAGACGTTGAAAGTCGTCGAAATGTCGCTCGCCGAGGGGCGGGCGGCCGGGGTCAATTCCACGCCGACGGTTTTCGTGAACGGGCGGAAAATGCCGGGCACGCCGCAATGGACGCAGTTGAAAGCGGTGATCGACTACGAGTTGGAGTACCAGCAGGTGACGCACAACTCCGGCGACGATTGCGGCTGCGCGTTGAACATCACGCTGCCGGGGTTTGAGAACTAACCGATGCCGTACCGAACGCCTGCTCGGGTCTGCGCCCGCCTGCTGCTCGCTCTGCTTTCCGCCGCGGCGGCCGCGCTCGCCGCGCCGGGAGCGTTTCGGCAAGACGACCCCGCCAGCTATATGCGGCACGTCGAGTTTCTGGCGTCGCCCGCGATGAAGGGGCGCGGCGCCGGAACGCCGGAACTGGACCGGGCCGCTGCATATATCGCCGATCGTTTCCAGGAAGCCGGCCTGCAGCCCGCCGGAGACGCAGGATCGTATTTCCAAAAGCTCACGGTGACGACGGGCGCGAAGATGGGCGCGGACAACCGGCTCGAGGCCGCCCGCAACCGGGGCGTCGAGAAACTCGAACCCGGCGCGGATTACATCCCCATCAACTTCTCCGGCAGCGGAGAGGTCAGCGGCCCGGTCGTGTTCGCCGGTTACGGCATTTCGGCCGACGAGCTCGGCTACGACGACTATGCGCACTTCGACGTCAAAGACAAGATCGTCATTGTCATGCGCTACGAGCCCGATTTTTTCGAAGAAGAGCAGCAGCGCGGGCGGCGCGGGAGACGGCGCCGCTTCACCCGCCATTCGCATTTGATTGCCAAGGCGATCAACGCGCGGAACCGCGGGGCAAAGGCCGTGATCCTGGTCGAAGGCTCCCCGGCGCGGCGGGGCGGCGGCGACTCGCTGATCAAGTTCGGCAGCATTTCCGGCCCGGCGGACGCCGGCATACCGATGGTTCAGGCCAAGCATTCCGTTGTGGAGAAATGGCTGCGCGGCTCCGGCCGCTCGCTGCGCATCCTGCGCAAGGACATCAACGGCAAGCAGGAACCCCACTCGTTTGCGCTTGCGGAATCGCTGCGCATCGCTCTCAGCGTCGACGTCGACCGCGAGCAGGCGGCGGTCAGCAACGTGGCCGGCTATCTTCCCGGCGCAACCGAGGAGTTCGTGGTGGTCGGCGCCCACTACGACCACCTCGGGCTGGGCGATCAAAGCTCGCTCGCTCCGTCCCGCATCGGCGACGTTCACCACGGCGCGGACGACAACGCATCCGGCACGGCCGGGCTGATCGAATTGGCGCGCCACTACGCGGCGGAGCAACGGACAACCGGCGAAAAACCGCGCCGGGGCTTGCTCTTTCTGGCGTTTGCCGCCGAGGAGATCGGGCTGCTGGGCTCGCGCCATTGGGTCGAAAACCCGACGCTGCCGCTGGAAAACGTCGCCGCCATGCTCAATATGGACATGGTGGGCCGGGTTGACAACGGCAAAGTCTATGTCGGCGGCATCGGCACGGCCAAGCCCTTCGAGGGAATGCTCGACGACGTCAAGGGCGACTACTCGTTCGAGATCGACGTTTCGCGCAGTGGCTACAGCGCGAGCGATCACAGCTCGTTCGTCGGCAAGAAGATTCCGGTGCTGTTCTTTTTCTCGGGGCTGCATGCGGACTACCACAAGCCCTCGGATACCGCCGACAAGATCGATGCCGAGTCCGCGGTCGAGTTGCTGGCGCTCGTCTCCGAGTTGACCGGCAGCCTGCTCGAAGCCGAGGCGCGGCTGGCTTTTCTCGAAGGGTCGCCGGAATCGTCTCACGGGCAGGTTTCAGCGACCGGCGGAGGCGGCGGATACGGGCCCTGGTTCGGGTCGATACCGGATTTCGGCGAAGTTCCCGAAGGGGTGCGCTTCGCGGACATCCGCCCCGGCTCTCCGGCGGAAAAGGCGGGGCTGCAAGCGGGCGACGTCCTTACCCAATGGAACGACAAGCCCATCCGGAACCTGTACGACTTCACCTATGCGCTGCGCGCCGGCGCCGTCGGCGACGTGGTGAAGGTGCGCTTTCTGCGGGGCGGCGCCGAACGGACCGCCGACGTGAAGCTCGCGCCGCGGCCATAGCCGCCTGCTTGCGCGGGCAGCGGAGAGCAAGACCGCCGCGGACTTGTCTGTTGCAACTGCTGCTAACCGCCCGGATCAAGCCAGCATTTCCTCAACGACCCGCCCGCCTACGTCGGTCAGGCGGAAGTCGCGGCCCATGTGGCGGTAGGTCAGCTTCGCGTGGTCGAGGCCGAGGCAGTGCAGCAGGGTTGCCTGCAGGTCGTGGATATGCACGGGGTTTTCGGCGACCGTGACGCCCAACTCGTCGGTCTTGCCGATGACTTGGCCGCCTTTGACGCCGCCGCCCGCAACCCACAAGCTGAAGCCGTCGGCGTGATGATCGCGGCCGATGTTGGCCGGGTCGGAGGGGTTGCGCCATTCCGACAGCGAGGTGCGTCCGAACTCACCCGCCCAGACGACCAGCGTTTCATCGAGCAGCCCGCGCTGCTTGAGGTCTTTGACCAGAGCGGCAACGGGCTTGTCGGTCGTGCGGCATTTCTGGCTGAGACCCTTATCGAGGTTCGAGTGGTGATCCCATTGGGCGTGCTGGTTGAGAACGAAACGCACGCCCCGCTCGACCAGGCGGCGCGCCAACAGACACGAGGCGCCGTATTCGCTCGTAGCCTTGTCGTTCAGTCCGTACATCTCGCGGACGCGCTCGGGTTCGTCGGAGATGTCGATCAGCCCCGGCGCCGCCGCCTGCATGCGGTAAGCCAATTCGTAAGCGGCGATACGCGAGGCGATTTCGCGGTCGCCGGTGCGCTCGAGATGGGCTTGGTTGAGATCGCGGATGACGTCGAGATCGCGCCGCTGCATCGCTCCGCTGACGCCCTGCGGGTTCGACAGGTGCAAGATGGCGTCGCCTTGGCTGCGGAACATTACCCCCTGATAGGAAGACGGCAGGAAGCCGTTCGACCAGTTGCCCGTGCTGCCCTGAGTCGAGCTGCCCGTCTTGAGCACGACGAACCCGGGAAGTTCCCGGGATTCGCTGCCCAGTCCGTAGGTCGCCCAGGCGCCTACGGTCGGACGCCCCAGCAGCGGGCTGCCGGTCATCAGCAGCGACTGGCCCGGATGGTGGTTGACCGACTCGCCGCGCATCGAGCGGATCAGGCAGATGTCGTCGGCGATCTCGGCCGTATGCGGCAGCCATTCGGAGAGCTGCGTGCCGCAACGGCCCGCGGGCTGAAATTTGCGGCGGCTGGCGAGCACCTTCGCGGTCGGCTTGATGAAAGCCAGGCGGAGGCTTTTGGCTATGGAATCGGGCAGCGGCTTGCCGTTCCACTTGTGCAACTCGGGCTTGGGGTCGAAAAGGTCGATCTGACTCGGCGCCCCTCCCATGAACAGGAAGATGACGTTTTTCGCGCGCGGAGCGAAGTGCGGGGCGCGGGGCGCCATCGGATTCGCGCCCATTGGGTCGGTTGCGGCTGCGCCCGAACGGCCTTCGACGGCGAGCAGGTGGGCGAGCGCGGCCGAGCCGAGCCCGCCGAGGACGTTGTCCAGAAAGCGGCGGCGCGTCCGGATGCGCAGGAAGTCGTGGAAGTTCATGGCCGGGTCACAAATTCGTCCAGGTTGATCAGAATGCGCGCGATGCCGCTCCAGGCGGGGATATCGCCCGGGGCGACGCCTTCCACCCAAGGCAGCGCCGGGCCGTTTTCGACCTGCCCGCGGCGCATGGTCAGGTAAGCGAGAAAACGTTCTTCTTCGTCGGCATGAGGCTCTCGGCCCAGCGCCAGCCGATAGCCGAAGCGCAGCCGCTCGGCGAAACTGCCGCCCGGCGCCTCGGTCAGAATGCGCACGGCGAGGGCGCGGGCGGCTTCGGCGAATGTCGGGTCGTTCAACAGATTGAGCGCCTGCAGCGGCGTGTTCGAGCGCTCGCGGCGACAGACGGCGGCGCGGAATTCCGGCGAGTCGAAGTTCATCAGGAACGGATACGGCTTGTTGCGCTGGAATTGAATGTACATGCCGCGCTTGAAACGCTCTTTTCCTTCGGCAGGCGGCCATTGGGCGGAGCCGAAGCCGGCGGTTCCCGCGGGCATTCTCGGCCGGAAGCTGCGCCCGCCGACGTCGTGATGGATCAGTCCGGAGACCGCCAGCGCCTGGTCCCAGATGAGCTCGGCCGGCAGGCGCAGGCGGGACTGCCGCGCCCGCAGCGCGTTGGCGGGATCGCGCCGGGCAAGCTCCCCGCTCGCGTCGGAAGACCGGCGGTAGGCAGCGGAATTGACGATCAGGCGGTGCATGCGCTTGACGTTCCAACCGGAATCGCGGAACTCGGCGGCGAGCAGGTCGAGCAGCTCGGGGTGGCTGGGCGGCTCGCCCTGGGAGCCGAAGTCGTCGGAAGTCGCCACCAAGCCGCGGCCGAAGTACTCCTGCCAGATGCGGTTGACGGCCACGCGCGCGGTCAACGGGTTGTCGGCGGAAAACAGCCACTTGGCGAGGTCGAGCCGGGTCGGCCGCTGCGCGCCCTCGAGCGCGGGCAAGACCGCCGGCGGCGACGGCCGCACCTCGATGCCGCGGCGGTCCCAGCTTCCGCGCACCCGCAGGAACGTCGGCTGCGGCTCGGGGCGTTCGGCAACGACGCGCGCCTCGCTCAACAGCGGATACGACTCGTTCAACTCCGCGAGCTCGGCGAGCGCCTCGCCGAATTGCAACTCCTTGGACTTTTCGTTGCCGACGACCAGCTTGTAGGCGCGTAGAAAGTAATAGGTGACCATGTTGGCCTGACGCCAAGCGCGCCGCTCGGGCGGGATGCGGATAATCTGTTGGCCGCCGTCGGTGTTGAGTCCCAACTCCTGCCAAGCCAGGTCCCAATCGAGATAAACGCCGGGGTCGGCGCCGGCTTTGAGGCAGTTTTTCTCCCAGTCGGCTTGCAACGCGGGAACGCCGTAGCGGTCGAGGATCTCCCGATGCTTGGCGCGGTATTCGTTGACCTTCGCCAGGTGCGGGCCGATCTCGCCGGGAATCGGCGCGTAGATGTGTCTTTCCTCAATGTTGTCGAAAAAGGCGAACAACTCGTAGAAATCCCTTTGGGAGATGGGGTCGTATTTGTGGTCGTGGCATTGCGCGCAACCGACGGTCAGACCCAGCCAGACCGTTCCCAGCGTGCTCGCGCGGTCAACCGTTTCCTCGAACAGGTACTCCGCGGGGTTGACGCCGCCTTCGCGGTTCTTGAGCGTGTTGCGGTGGAAGCCGGTCGCCACGCGCTGCTCGACGGTGGCGTTCGGCAGCAGGTCGCCGGCGATCTGCTCGGTCGAGAAGCGGTCGAAGGGCATATTGCGGTTGAAGGCGTCGATGACCCAGCGCCGGTAGCGCCAGGCGTGCGGGCGGAAGTAGTCTTTCGCATAGCCGTCCGAGTCCGCGTAGCGCGCCTGGTCGAGCCAGTGCAACGCCTGCTTCTCGCCGAAGTGCGGCGATGCGAGCAGCCGCTCGACAAGCCGCTCGTAGGCCCCCGGCCGCTCGTCGTTCAGGAAGGCAAGCTGCTCGTCGAGCGTCGGCGGCAGGCCGGTCAGATCGAGCGATAGCCGGCGGATCAGCGCGGCGCTGCCGGCCGGCGGCGCGGGTTCGAGTCCTTCGGCGGCGAGCCGCTTGCCTATGAAGTAATCGATTGCGTTGACGCCCGGCGGAACATCGGGGCGGACGATCGGCTGAAACGACCAGTGGCCTTGCCGCGCGGCCGGCGTTTCCTCTCGAACGCGCTGCTCCGGCCGGTCCGCGCCCTGGTCGATCCAGGCGCGCAGCAGCCCGATTTGTTCGTCCGTGAGCGGCTCGCCGACCGGAGGCATCCTGGTTTTCGTCAAATGCCCCGCAACCATTTGGATCAGGCGGCTGCCGGCGGAATCTCCGGGCAGGATTGCCGGCCCGGAGTGCCCGCCTTTGAGCGCCGCGGCCGGCGCATCGAGCCGCAAACCGTTCATCTGGTTGCCGGCGCCGTGGCAGGCGTAACAGCGTTGCGCGAACAGCGGTTGAATCTGCCGCTCGAAATCGACCGCTTCGCTCGCGGCCGGCGGCAGTTGGGCCGGCGCGGGGGCGCAGAAGCCGCACGCAGCCAGAACCGCTGCTGCCCGAAGCGTTCGCATCGATGTTTTCAGCTACCTCCCGCCGGGTTTAGAAGATAAACTTCAGACCGAGTTGGACCAAGCGCGGCAAGCGGGCGCCGCCGACCAGCCCGAAGTTGCGGTTCCCCACCTGGCCGTTGGGTTGGCCGAACTGCGCGTGGTTGAAGGCGTTGAACATCTCCGCGCGGAACTGCACCCGCCGCGTCTCGTCGATGTTGAAGTGCTTCTGGATGCCGATGTCGAAATTGTTCAGGCCCGGTCCGTGGATGGGCACGCGGGCGGAGTTGCCGAAGAAGCCTTGCTGCGTGTCTTCGAAGCAGTCTCTATCGATGAACAGGCGGTCGCGGCGGATATCCGCGCCGCTCAGGTCGCCGGCGCACAGGCGGTTCGGACGGTGGCCGACAAAGGGGCTGCCCGTGCGGTTGGGAACGGTGATGAAGACCGGCAATCCGTTCGAGAACGTGGCGATGGTCGTGACCGTCCAACCGCCGACGACGGCATCCAGCGCCCTCGACATGTCCGCGCCCAAGATGCGGCCGCGGCCGAAGGGCAACTCCCAGATCGCGCTGGCCACCACGCGGTTGCGCACGTCGAACGACGTAGGCCCCTTGTCGGCGGCGCGGTTGTTGGCGATCTGGTTGCTGGTCGCGCCGCCCAGTTCCCAGCCGTCGTAGAGCCCCTTGGAGAAGGTGTACTCAAAGCGGAAGTCGAGTCCGCGCGCCGCGCGGTGGTGGTATTTGGCGATCAGCGCGTTGTAGTTGGAGTTCGCATTGAAATCCGACTGCAGGATGGCCCGATAGCGCGGATAGGGACGGGTCGAGCGGTCGCAGCGCAGGTCGGAACCGACGATGCATTGATTGTTGTCGTAGCGGTTCTGCTGGCGGTGCGCACTGTTGCCCAGGTAGGTCAATTCGAACAAATCGTTCTCGCCGACCGTGCGCTGGAGCGAGAAGTTCCACTGCTGCACGTAGGGCGTCCGCCCTTCCTCGTTGAGCGTGAAGGGCGTGATCCCGCTGGGCAGATCGCGCGCGAAGTTTTCGTCGATCGGCGGCAGCGGGGTCACTGGAAAGACGTTGACGCCGGGAACGAACTCGGGCAGCAGCTTGCCTCGATTGATCACATCGACGCTGTTGGTAAAAGGCGGACCGACAGCGGCGAACTGCAATTCGATCAACTGCATATCGGAGAAGTACGCGCCGGCGCCGGCGCGCACCACCGTCTTGTCGTTGAGTTGCCAGGCCAGCCCCAGGCGGGGCGCGATATTGTCGCTGTCGGGCTGCACGACCCGCGGGTCGACTTGGCCCAGCACGGCGAACTCCAGCAAGCCGGTCGCCGGGTCGAAGCCGTGCGGGTAGTCGGCGGCGCGGCCCCGCGGATTCGGAATCGTGTCCTTGAACCAGGAAACGCCCCAGTTCATCGTCAGATTGCGCCGTATTTTCCAGGTGTCCTGCACATAGGGCATATATTGCGTGTGGCGGTACTGCAGCATCGGCAAGCCGCGCGTGCTGCCCTGGACCGGGGCGCCGAGCAGATAGTCGGCAAAGGCGTTGCCCGACCCCGCGGCGGGAACCAGGGCGCCGCCGGCGTTGCGCGTCAACTGCGCGCTGTAATAGCGCTGATATTGCAGGTTGCCGTGAGCGCCGGCGTTGGCGTTCTGCTGCCAGGTGCGGCGGTAACGGATGCTTGTGCCGAAGCGGTACTGATGATTGCCCTTGATATAGCTCATGCCGTAATCGAGCTGGTAGTTGTTGTCGATGTTGCCCAGGTCGCCGTTCGAGCGCCCGAAGCCGCTGAAACCCTGAATCCTCTGCGCGAACACGCCGCGCGTGTCGAACGTGCCGGTAATGCCCAGCGGCGTCAGGATGTCGCCGACCTCGCGAGCCTCGTTGCTGAACAGCGCCTGGTTCCGAGAAACTCCGAGGCGGAAGGTCGAAACCAGGCTGGGCGAGAGAGTATAGGTATGCTGCGCCATCCACATCGCGAACTGGTTCGGATAAAACGCGCCGCTCAGCGGAAAATTGCCCGGCCGCACCGCGGACGAGTCGTTCCAAATGTACTGGGTGAAGAGATTTTGCTTGGGGGTAAGCTGCGTATCGACGCGCGCGTTGAACTGGTCGTCGTCCACGGTGTTGCGCGGATTGACGAAAAGGTTGTTCGGCCGCGCATTGAAGCTCGATCCGGGCAGGTAGTACTGCAGCAGGTTCTCCGACACCGAATTGAAGCGGTTGCGGGGAACGGTTTGATTGGGGAACGGCTCGCGCGTTCCGGCCTCCTCGTCGAGCGTCAGCGGGTCATGGATGATATCGGGAACCTCGCTGAAGTCGCCGCCGAACATGGCCTGCGTCGGCGTGAACACGCCGCGGGTGAAGCCGGCGCGCTCGCGCTGCCCCTCGTAGCCGCCGCGGAACCACATCTTGTCGCGCACGATGGGTCCGCCGAGGGCGAAGCCGAACTGGTTGCGCTTGAGCTCTTCCGGCCCCGGCGAAAAGAAGTTCCGCGCGTCGAGCTCGGTGTTGCGCAGGAACTCGAAAACCTGGCCGTGGAAGTCGTTCGTGCCGCCGTTGGTGCTCACGTTGACCATGGCCGGGTTCGGCCCCTGATCGGGCATGAAGAAGCTCGATTGCACCTTGAACTGGTCGATGTTGGCCACCGAGAGGTTGACCGCCAACTCGCCGCCGCGCGCGCCGCGCACCTGGATGCCGTTGATCGTGTAGCTGTTGTTCGCTGCCTTGACGCCGCCGATCACGACGAAACGACCGGCATGACCGATCTGGCCCTGAAACGAGGCGCGGCCCTCGGCGGGCGCGACGCCGCCGGCCAGCAAGGCGAGCTGCAGGAAGTTGCGGCCGTTCAGCGGCAATTCGTTGACGCGCTCGCGGTTGACTACGGTGCCGATCGCGTTCGATTCGGTTTCCAGCAAGACGGCCGCGGCCTCGACGGTGACGACGTTGGTGACTTGCCCGACCGCCAACTCGACGTTGACCGCGGCGCGCTGCCCTACGGCCACTTGCAGGTCGGTAATCTCTTGCGTCTCGAAGCCTTCGCTCGAAACGCGCACCGTGTAAACGCCGGGCGTGATGTCCGGGTAGGCATAGTTGCCGGCCTCGTTGGTGGAGACTTCCTGCTGCGATCCTCTCTCCACGTTGATCAGAGTGACCGCGGCGCCGGGGATGACCGCGCCGGTCGCATCGCTAACCGTGCCGGCAACGGATGCGCTGCCGGAGACCCCCTGCCCGTAAACAACCGGGAGCAGGCAAAAGGCCGCTAT
This sequence comes from uncultured Bryobacterales bacterium, assembly GCA_958295955.1. Lineage (GTDB taxonomy): Bacteria > Acidobacteriota > Terriglobia > Bryobacterales > UBA6623 > CATQHP01. Next base: position 2,979,819 of record OY282420.1, read on the forward strand.
AAAAATTCGCGCTACCCTGCGCATTGGATTCCTCCTCGGTATTCAAGGGAGATGCGTGCGCATACCCTCTCGCCCATTGGTAATATACGCGCTATGCCGCTCGGTTGCAACCGAGCGGGACGGCCGCGGAATTTTATTCGCCGCCGTCGGGCGACGCTATTGGCGGCGCTATTGGCGAACGCAGTTGGCCCCAAAGGAAGGCCGCGGCGGCTTCGGGCGTCTCGCCGTCCACGTCCACCGCGCGGTTCGCATCGCGTATGAGCGTCTCGTCCACTCGATTGACCAGATTCGCCAGAACGTCGATCAGCGCCGCGTTCTCGGCCGCTTGGGGCGAAACCAGCAGGATGGCGTCGTAAGGCGGAAAGACCTGCTTGGGATCGTCGAGCAGCAAGAGATCGTACAAGGTGATGCGGCCGTCGGTCGAGTAAGCGACGATCGCATCGACCTGGTCGTTCATCACGGCGTCGAACATGTAAATCTTTTGCATGCCGACGGTGGAAAGCGATTCGAGATCGTAAGCCTCGCGGACGCGCCGCCATTCGGGGCGTCCGAAAACCTCGGGGTCGCCGGCGATTTTCAAGTTGCGGTCCGTCAGATCGGCGATCGAGCGAATGCCCAGCCGCGCGGCATGGCCGCGGCGCATGGCGAAGCTGTAGTCGTTTTGATAGCCCAGCGGCCCGACCGTCACGATGCCGTGCTCGCGGAGCAGATAGCCGGCGACCTCGAGCAGCGTTACGATGCGCGATGCCGGTTCCTCGCGCTTCATGATCGTCGCCCAGATCGTGCCGCTGTAATCGACGTAGCAATCGACGGCGTTGCTGCGCAGCGCGTCGAAGAGGATCGTCGAGCCCATATTGGGACGGTTGTCCACGCTTGCGCCGGCATTTTCAAGCTCCAGCGCAAGCAACTCCGCCTGAATATAGCTTTCGATGAACGGCTTCGAACCGGTGGTCAGCGCCAGCCCCTGCAGCGGCCGCCGCGGCGCCGCGGGGTTCGCCGACTCGTCCGCCGGCGGTAGAGAGGCGGCCGGCCCTTCCCGCTCCGATTCGAACGTGGGCTCCCAGGCTGTAAAGACCGCCAGCAGCGCGGCGGCGCCGAACCAGAAGGCAATGGCTCGCGCTGCGCCGCGGTGGCGGTTGCGCAAGGCGCGTTCCAGCAGACCGAGCGCTTGGTCGAGCACGATCGCCAAGGCGGCCGCAAAGAAGCAGCCGAACAGCATCATGCCGTTATTGCGCGTCTGCAGGCCGGTGAAAATGTACGTTCCCAGTCCGCTGGCGCCGACCGCCGTCGCCAGCGTGGTCAGGCCGACCACCCAGATCGTGGCCGTGCGCAGGCCGGCGATGATGACCGGAAAAGCGAGCGGAAAACGGACGCGCCGCAGGATTTGCCGCTCGCTCATGCCCAACCCGCGCGCGGCTTCGATCAAGCTGCCGTCGATCGAATCGAGGCCCGTGATCGTGTTTTGCAACATCGGCAGAACCCCGTAAAGCGTCAGCGCCGCATAGGCCGGAGCAAAGCCGATCGCCCCGCCGAGCAACGGAACCATCATCGCCAGCAGCGCCAGACTCGGGATGGTCTGCACCGTTCCGGCCAGGTCCAGGGCGATGCGCTTGATTTTTTCGCTGCGGTCTGCCGCGATCGCGAGGATCAGCGTCAGCGTCGCGGCCGTGGTCAGAGCGCAAAGCGAAAGCAACAGATGCCAGGAAAGCAGTTCCGGCAAGTCGCGCAAGTTTTCGGCCAAGCTGCTCATGAAGTGAACAATCCTTTCAATTCGGCGGCCTGGCGGCGGGGCGTCGTCAGCAGTTCTTCGATGTACGCGCTGGCCGGTCGGTTGAGAATTTCCGCCGGGGTTCCGATCTGCGCCACGTCGCCGGAGGCAAGAATCGCAATCCGGTCCGCGAGCAGCAGCGCTTCGGTCATGTCGTGCGTGACCAGAACGGTGGTCAGCGACAGCGACCGCTGAAGATTCTTGAACTCGTCCTGAAGCTGCACGCGCGTCACCGGGTCGAGCGCGCCGAAAGGCTCGTCCATGAGCATCATGCATGGTTCGGCGGCAAGCGCGCGGGCCACGCCGACGCGCTGCGCCTGCCCCCCGGAAAGCTCGGCGGGCATGCGGTCTCGGTAGTCGTCCGGCTCGAGCTGCACGAGTTGCAGCAGCTCGTCGACGCGCGCGGCGGTGCGCTCCGGCGGCCATTCGCGCAGGTTGGGGACGATGCCGACGTTTTCCGCGACCGTCATGTGCGGAAACAGCGCTGCCCCCTGGATGACGTAACCGATGGTGCGTCTGAGCGCCGTCGCATCGAGCGTTGCGATGTCGTCTCCGCCCACCGTGACGCGCCCCGCGTCGGGTTGGATGAGGCCGTTGATCGCTCGCAGCAGCGTGGTCTTGCCCGAACCGGAACTTCCCAGCAAAACGAGGATTTCACCGTCGTTTACGACCAGGTCGATTCCTTCCAGGGCGAAGCTCTCGCCGCCGTCGAAGCTCTTGGCGAAGCCGGTTATGGCAACTTCACTCATGCGTGGGGTTCCTTTATCGCGGCGGCGTCCGTTTCAAGCGAAGTATATCAGCATGGCCAGCGTTAGCGCGCCGAGCGCCCAGGCCCAGGGGCGCTCGCTGCGCCAAAACGGCCGCTCCGCTGCGGACGCTTCCGCGCGGCGGAGGCCCGCCCGCGTGTAGGCATTGACGCCGTCCGCGCGGCGCGGACCGAAACGGCTCAGCACGATCAACAAAACCAGCGCAAACACTGCGGTCAACGCCGTGCGGTGCAAAAAATTCAATTCGGCGCCCAGCGCCGAGGCCGCCGACTGCGCAAGCGGAGAGCCGCCGGCGACCCATGCGCCGTAGCCCCACTGGATTGTAAACGAGAACAGCGGCGACAGCAGCATCGCCCAGAATGCCCCCGCCGCGCCGGCGCCGCGCCACAGCACGCCGGCCAGAAACGCCGCGGCAATGCCGGGCACGACGTGGCCGATCTGCGAGGGCACTTTCAGGAAGAAATTGTCCGCGGCGTCTTCCGTGTAAATCCCGGCGGCGATGCCGGCGGCGACGACGACAAACGCAAGGATGGTCAGGCGTCCGACCAGGACCAGCCTGCTTTCGCTTGCCGCGGGGTTCCAATAGCGCTTGTAGAAATCGAACGTGAACAACGTCGCGCCGGAGTTCATCATCGAATCGATGCTCGACAGAATCGCGCCGATCAGCCCCGCGGTAATGATTCCCGCCAAGCCGTATCCGGCCGGTACGACCAGTTTCACCAATAGAGGAAAAGCGTCGTCGGGCAGCGGCAGGGCGCCGATTTCCCCGGTCTTCAGGCGGGCTTGAAAAAGGTGTCCGGCGGCGATGCCCGCGGCGACCGACACGAAGGGCACGAGCAGCTTCAGATAGCCCGCCGCGACGATGCCCATCTTGGCGTCGAAATCGCTGCGCGCGGCCAGCGCGCGCTGGGCGATGAATTGATTCGTCGCCCAGTAGAAGATGTGGATGATCAGCAGCCCCGAGAACACGCCGGTCCAGGGCAGTTGCGGGTGGTCGGTGGGCAGATACAGATGGAATTTCTGTTCGGCCGCCGGCAGCGCGGCGTCAGCGGCGAGCAGGCCGCCGAGACCGCCGACCTCGGGCTGCGCGAAGACGAGAACGGCGACCACGATGCCTGCCGTCAAGAGCATGAAAGATTGGATGACGTCGGTCCAGATGACGGCCTTCAAGCCGCCCAGGATCGTATAGACGCAGGTGACGACCGCGAATACGAGAATCCCCGCGGCGTAGCTTATTTCGAAGTCCGTGCCGCGCAGCAGGTAGCTCAAGGCGCGCGCGCCGATGTAGAAACCCAAGGCCATGCGCACGATCACGATGGTGACGATGGTGAACGCCGAATAGAGAAAGCCGCTGCGCGCGTCGTAGCGCTTCGTCAGGTATTCCGACAGGGTATAGAGCCCCATCTTGCGGTAGAGCGGCAGGAACACGAAGGCCAGAATCAGCAGCCCGGCGATCGCGCCGTATTCGAAGTGCGATTGCGCGAAGCCGATCGAATAGCCGATGCCGAGCATGCCGACGAGATGCTCCGCGCTGACGTTGGTGCCGAAAATCGAGCCGGCCACGCCCCACCAGGGGACGCTCTTGCCGGCCAGGAAAAAATCCTCCGCGCCCTCTTCCTTGCGGCCCGTCCACAGCCCGACCGCCATGACCACGATCAAGCTCGCCAGAAAAATCGCAAAATCGAAGGAGCCGAGCGCAACGGGCACGGCTCACAGGGTAGCGCACTGCCGGGGTCTTGCCGGGCGGCGTCCGGTTAGAATGCGGGGAGTGCGCCGCGGCGCTCCTTGAAGTACAACGATGAATCCGGTATCCGATGAAGTGATTCGCGTACTCACGTTTCTTCTGCCGGGATTTGTGGCGGCCGCGGTTTTCTATTCGCTCACTTCACACCCCAAACCCGGCACGTTCGACCGCGTCATTCACGCCCTGATATTCACGGTCATCGTGCAAGCGGCAACAGCGGGATTCCCCTTGAGTAAAGACCGGGAACTTCTCTTGGCCGTGCCGGCTGCGGTCGTGCTGGGGTTGATAGCCGTTATCCTTTCGAATAAGGACTGGATACACCGCTTCCTCCGCTGGCTTCGCATCACCAAGGAAACATCCTACCCATCCGAGTGGTATTCCTCTTTTTCTCGCGATAGCTGCTATGTGGTCTTGCATCTGAAAGGGCAACGCCGTCTTTACGGCTGGCCCCAAGAGTGGCCCAGTCGTCCGGATCAAGGCCATTTCCGAATCAAAGATGCCGAATGGCTGGTTGAGCACGACAGAACGTCCGCAACGGGGGTTTCTGATATTCTGATACCCGTTAGCGAAGTCGAAATGGTGGAGTTTCTGAAACCCCACGAAAAATCCAAGGAGTAAGACATGGCCAAGCAACCGACACTGCCGCCCCCAAACGCCCGCAAACCCCCGCCGCCGCCTGCCCCGCCTCCGAAAGTAAAGGAGTAAATCGTGGCCGAAGAACCAAAATCAGCGCCATCGAAACGACAGGTTAATGGGCAGCGGGTGAGTGTGCAAGATGGCATGTCGCCAAAACCGACCAACGTGGCCAAACCGCCGCCCCCGCCCGCCCCGCCGCCGAAATTAAAGGATTAACAGCCGGTCTCGAAATAGCAGCCATCCCGGCCGCAAAGCAAGACCGCCGCGATGCGCCGGGCGGTGTCGGTGAAGCGCCGGACTTCCTCGGGGCGCAGGTACCGGCCGAGGATGGGGCGCTCGCGGCCCCGCGCCGCTCAAGTTACCAGATGCCGATGAGCTTCCACCAGGCCGGGCCGGCCGTACACCAGACGAGCAGGTTCCAGAGCGAGACCAGGAAGCCCACGCGCCACCAGTCGGCAAAGCTGACGTAGCCCTGCGAAAAGAAGATCGGCGAGGGCACGGTACCGTAGTGCGTCAACCCGGCCGAGAGGTTCGCCAGGCAGGCGAACAGAAATACGGCCAGCCCCAGCGGGGCGTCGTGCGCCAGCAGCAAGAGCAAAAACGGCGGCAGCATGGTCAGCATGTGCATGGTGATGCTGGCCAACCCGTAGTGCGCGTAGAAATAGACCAGCAGCGTAGCGGCCAGCAGCGGCAGCCAGTGAAGCTCGCCCAGCGCCCCGCTGACGGCCGCGGCGAAGGCGGATGGAACTCCCGCTTCGGTAAGCGCGTTGCCCAGAGTGATGACGCCGCCGTACCAGATGAATATGTCCCAGGTGGATGCCTGCCCGACGACGTCGTCCCAGCTCAGCACGCCGCTGACGAGCAGCGCCGCCGCGCCTGCAAGCGAAGCCGCCGCGACCGGAATCGAGTGCAGGGTCGAGGTCATCCACAGGCTGCAAACGCAGATGAAAACGCCGACGGTGATCCACTGCCTGGAGCCCATGGCCCCCAGCTTGACGATCTCTTCCCGGGCGAATTCCGTGGCGCGGGGGGTGTGCCGAATCTCCGGGGGCAGCAGGCGCGAGACGATCCAGACGAGGCCGGCGATGCTCAGCAGTCCGGGCACGATTCCGGCCAGCGCCCAAAGCCCCCACGACAACTCGTAGCCGGTGAGCGATTTCACGATGTCGGCGGCGATGAAGTTGCTCGCCTGCCCGGTGAGAAACATCGCGCTGGCGACAACTTCGCCCTGATAGACCGCGGCCATGAGGAAGGTTCCCAGCAAGCCCGCGGTCTTCGCTGGCAGAGAGCCGTAAAGCTCGGCAAGGCTGCGCGTGATGGGCATGATGACGCCGCCCGCGCGGGACGTGTTCGAGGGGATCATGGTCGCCAGGGTCACGTCGCTGAAGATCAGCGCATAGGCGATGCCGTTCGACCGCGAGCCGAAATGCTGCACGAACCAGAGGGCGATGCGCTTGGCCAGTCCGGTTTCGATCAGGGCGCGGGCGATCAACAGGGCGCCGGCGACGAGCCAGACGGCGGGAGCGCCGTACCCCGAAACCGCCTGCTCGATTTCCAGCGCGCCCGACAACGTCGCGGCGACCAGACTCAGCAGAATGACCGCGCCGCCGGGCAAGGGCCGCAGCGCCAGCCCGGCGATCGCCGCGGCAAAAATCGCCAGCAGCAGCCGGCCCTCGGGCGCGACGCTTGACGAGCGCGGGAGCAGCCAATAGACGGCAAACCCGAAGAGGACAGCGGCGCCCAGGCGCTTGAGATCGGGACGCGCTGCCGCGCCCGCCGATTTCGACATGAAACGGGTATTGTAGCCGCTTCGCGGCCGACGCCCGCGGGCTTTTACAATGGTGGGGACATGCGCCGAATACTACTGCTCGTCCTGGCGACCGCCGTTCTGCAGGCCGAGGACTGGCCGCAATGGCGCGGCAAAGACCGGCTGGGAGTATGGGACGAGACGGGCATCCTTAGCAAATTCCCCGCAGGCGGGCCGCAGCGCGTCTGGAGCGCGCCGATCGCCGACGGCTACGCCGGGCCGGCCGTAGCCGATGCGCGCGTCTTCGCCACCGACTACCGCAGAGCAGAAGGCCGCCGCGGGACCGAGCGGGTTCTGTGCCTCGACGAGCGGACGGGCAAGCTGCTCTGGCAGAAGGAATGGGCCGTCGATTACAGCGGTCTGCAATACGCCCTCGGCCCGCGGGCCACGCCGACCGTGGACGGCGACAGGGTTTACGTCTTGGGGGCGATGGGCGACTTGTTCTGCCTGCGGGTGCAGGACGGCGCGGAGATATGGCGTCGCGATTACCAGAAAGATTACAACGCCGAGCTGCCGACTTGGGGATTCGTCGCCGCTCCGCTGGTGGACGGGCCGCGGCTGGTCGCGCTGGTCGGCGGCTCGCCGGACGCAAAAGTCGTAGCGTTCGACAAGATGACCGGCAAGGAGCTCTGGCGGGCGCTCGACGCCTCGTCGGAGCCGGGCTACGATCCGCCGATTATTTTCGAGGCGGGCGGGGTCAGGCAGTTGATCGTCTGGCATCCGACCGACGTGGCCTCTCTGAACCCCGAAACCGGGGCGGTTTACTGGCGGCAGCCGTTCAAGATACAGGCCGGCCTGACTGTAGCCACGCCGGTATTGAGCAAGCACGGCCTGCTGGTTTCGGCCTTCTACAACGGTTCGCGGATGTACCGGCTGCTCGACGACCGTCCGGCGGCCGAGTTGATCTGGAAGGGCGGCAGCGACAGCGAAATCGACACCGACGGCCTGCACTCGCTGGTGACGACGCCGGTGGTGGACGGCGATTACATCTACGGAATCGGCAGTTACGGGCATCTGCGCTGCCTTGACGCGCGCACCGGCAAGCGCGTCTGGGAAAGCCTTGCGCTGACCAACGAAAACGCCCGCTGGGCTTCGGGGCAAATCGTGCGCAACGGCGGCCGCTACTTCATCAACAACGACCGCGGCGATCTGATCATCGCCAAATTCAGCCCGCGGGGCTACGAGGAAATCGACCGCGCGCGGGTGATGGAAGCCACGAATCCCCTGAACCGCCGCCGGGAGTTGGGCGCCGTGCATTGGACGCATCCGGCCTACGCCAACCGCCACGTGATTATCCGCAACGACAAAGAGATCGTGCGCTTCTCGCTGGAAGAATAGTTGGCGGCCCGCGGCAAAAGTCACGCCCGCGGCGCTTCCGCCCCAAGCTGCCGGGCTATGTCGCGAAGCGGCGCTTGCGGGCTTCGTCGAGGGCGACGGCCATGATGATGATGGCGCCGATGATCGCCTGCTGCCAGTAGGGGTTGACGCCGAGCAAGTCGCTGCCGTTCGACAACAGGCCCATGATGAATGCGCCGATCAGCGTGCCGATGACCGTGCCCTCGCCTCCGGTCAGGCTGCCGCCGCCGATGACCACGGCCGCGATGACCTGAAGCTCGTAGGCGACTCCGGCCGTCGGCTGTCCGGTCATCAATCTCGACGTCTCGATCATGGCCGCCAATCCGGTCAACATGCCGCTGATGGCATAGATCGCGATTTTGTAACGGCCGACCGGGATGCCGGCGTAAACCGCGGCCTCCTCGTTGCTGCCGATGGCATAGGTATAGCGGCCCAGCTTCGTGGAGTGCAGCGCCACGTGTACGATTGCGGCGCAGACGACGAGCACGATCAGCACGAACGGCGCAGGGCCGACGGTTCCCTCGCCGAGGAAGCTGTGCTCCTTGGGCAGCCCGACCACGGGCAACCCGTCGGTAACGACGAGCGTCAGGCCGCGAACGATGCCCAAAGTGCCCAACGTCACGATGAACGGCGGGATTTTCAGGCTGGTGATCATGAAGCCGTTGGCGAATCCCCAAACGAAGCCGGCGAGCACTCCGGCGGCGATGCCGAGCAGCACGGACCCGCTGCCGACCATCGTCATCGTGCCCATGACGCCGGCGAACGCCAGGATCGAGCCGACCGACAAGTCGATGCCGCCGGCAACGATGACCAGGGTCATGCCCAGGGCCATGATGTTGATCACCGCCGTTTGCCTCACGACGCTCGACAGGTTGGTCGCCGTCAGGAAATACGGCGAGGCGATCGACAGGATCAGGAAGAGCGCAATCAGGCTGAAAAAGGGCAGCAGCCGTTGCAACATTCCGCTTTGAAGCTTCATTTCGTATTTGTCCGCTCTCAGGCGCCTACCGCCGCATGGTGCATGATTTCCTGCTGCGTCGTCTCGCGGGGAAGCTCTGCAACGATGGCCCCGTTGCGCATGACCAGGATGCGGTCGGCCACTTGCAGCAACTCGGGCAACTCCGAGCTCACCATCAGCAGCGCTTTGCCTTCCGCGGCCATTTCTTCCATCAGGGCGAAGACCTCCGCTTTGGCGCCGACGTCTATGCCTCGGGTCGGCTCGTCGAACAATACCACGCCGGTATCGCGGAACAGCCACTTGGCGATCACGACCTTCTGCTGGTTGCCGCCGCTGAGTTGGCGGGCCCGCCGGCGGATCGACTCCGCCCGTATCTGCAGGCGCGCGCGGTAGCGCTCGGCAACCTCTTCCTCCGCGCCGGCCTGCACCAACCCGCCGGAGCATATCGCATCGAGATGCGCCATGACGATGTTGGCGCATATGGGCAGATCGAGGGCCAATCCGGTCTGCTGGCGGTCTTCCGTAACCAGAGCGATGCCGGCGGCCACCGCCTCCCGCGGCGAGCCGATGGCGCGTTTTTCACCGTCCACCTCGATCGAACCCTCATGCGCCGGAGTGATGCCGAAGAGCGTCTGACACAATTCGGTGCGGCCGGCGCCCATCAACCCCGCAATGCCGACGATCTCGCCGGCGCGGAGCTCGAACGCGGCGCCGGGCAAGTCCGCCTTGAGCTTGACTTTGCCCGGCGCAAGCTGCCCGCGCTCGTAGATTGCCGAGACTTCGCGGCCCACCATGTGATGCACGATCTCCCGCGTCGTGATCTCCGCCCGCGGGCAGGAATGCACGGTCTCGCCGTCGCGCAGGATGGTGACGCGGTCGGCTATTTCGTCCAGTTCGACCAGGCGGTGCGTGATGTAAATAATGCCCTTGCCGCGGTCGCGCAATTGGCGGACGATCTTGAACACCTCGACGGTCTCCGACTCGGACAGCGAAGACGTGGGCTCGTCGAAGATCAACAGCGAGGCGTCGCTTTGCAGGGCGCGGACAATCTCGACGAGTTGTTTCTGCGCCGGACTCAGCGTCTCGACGCGCCGGCCGGCATCGAGAGGGAAGCGGTGCTCGGCGATCAGCCGCGCGGTTTTCTCGTCCATCGCCCGCCGGTCCGCGAGCGGTCCGCGCAAAAGCTCGTGTCCGAGGAATACGTTTTCGGCGACGGTCAGATGCGGCGCCAGCAGCGATTCCTGATGCACCATCGAAATGCCGCTGCGGTGCGCCTCGGCAGGTCTGGCGAAGTCGACCGCCGCGCCTTTCAAGCGCATTTCCCCCCCATCGCGCCGGTGCATGCCGGCGACGATTTTCATCAAGGTGGACTTTCCCGCTCCGTTCTCGCCGATCAGGGCGTGAACCTGCCCCGCATCGACGTGCAGGTCTCCCCCGGTCAGCGCGTGAACGCCGCCGAACGATTTGCGAATGCCGTTCAATTCAAGAAGCACAGGGAGTTACCGCGATGGGGGCAAGGGCGCGGCGGGGCCGCGCCGCAGGCGCAAGTTCCGCCCTCGTACTTTAACAACCAGGCGGCCGGGCGTCGTCCCCGCGGGAACTTTGGAGTTGTAGGTCACGGCGTACCACGTCGCCAGATCGGCGGTCAAGCGGTCGGCGACAGCCTCCGCTGCGCCCGGCTTGAGAGCGAGGGAGCGTCCGCCCGAGCGCTTCGCCAGACGGTCGAAGTCGTTGCAGTCGCCTCCCACCGCGTAAAACGGCACGCCCGTCCGCGCCAGCGCCTCGACCGCGCCCGCGATCTCTTCGTCGGGGACGCGGGTCAGACAGTTGAAGTCGCCGGCTGCGTTGACGACGACGACAACGTTTTTTTCGCCGAGGCCGCCCAGCGCGAACGCCTTGTGCGCCAGCACGCTCGCCGCCAGCAACTCGCTGCCGCTCTTCGACCGGTCGGCGCCGTCGTACGCCTCGAGCAGTCGGCTGTGTTCCGTCGTCGCCCGGGCGAGCACCCTGAGGAATCCTCCCTCGGCTTGCGCCAGGGCAATGCGGTCGGCATCGCGGGCGCGGGCGATCAGCCGCCGCAAGAACGCCCGGTCGCGCCGCGACCTCGAAAATCCGAAACTGAAACTCGGCGGCTCGATCTTCTGAAAAATCAGAACGGCATTGACCCCGAGCGCTGCCGGCTGCACCCTGGTAACGGGGCGCGGCTCGCCGTTCTCGATGACCGCGATGTCGCCGGGCTTGGGCTTGGCGGCGTCGGGATTCGCGCGGATCGAAACCATTACGCGGCGCTCGCCGGCAGGCCCGGCGCGCTTTTGCTCCGCCCGCAGCGAGCGCAAGAGCGGCCGCGCAAGATCGAGCGGTATTGGCTTGTCCGACTCGAAATCGTGGGCGGGAAGATAATCCTGCACGGAAAGACGGCTGGGCGAGAATCCCTGAATTTCGATCGTCCCGGCGCGCTTTTGCTCGGTCTCGATAAGAAAGCCCTTCTTGGCGTCGGTTGTCTGCCGGTAGCCGCTGTCGGCGGGGAGCGACAGGTCGCCGGGCCGTTCCTCGCTCTTTACGAATAGAGCCGTCGTTTTTATCGGAACCGACAGGTTGACCGCCCCCGTGCCCGTTTCGATCGAGGCGGAGGCGACGTTGCCGCTGAGCGTGACGTTCCCCGAAAGCGTCTTGATCGCAAGCGGCCAAGCGTAAGGCACGCGGATGAACAGATTGATCCGGGCCAAGTCCGGGGGGATCACGTCGATGAAAAACGTGTCGTCGATCTTTTCGATGCGGACGTCTTCTTTCGTCAGCTCTCTTGCGGCGACTTGGCCGTCCACCGAAACGGCTTGGCCGGGGATCACGAGGACATGAACGCCGCCTTCCGGATTTTCAATCGCGAGCGTCTCGCCCCCGGCGGAATCGACGCCGGCGCCGATCAGCCCGGCGAGTACGATGGCGGCGGCGCGCATTCCTTTCTTCGAGCGGATCACAACAGCATCGCACGCCGCGCCGGTCGGCCGCACGCTCAGGGCAGCAACTCCAGCAGGCGGTCGATCTCCCCGCTCGTGTTGTAAACGTGGGGCGCCACGCGGATGCGGCCCATGCGCAGCGCCGTCGAAATGCGGTTTTTGTTGAGCATTTTCACTGTTTCCCCCGAGTCGACGCCGGTTTTGCTGAGCGATACGATCCCCGAACCCGTTGCGCGGCTGCGCTCGGCGGCCGGGGCATAGCCCTTTTGCCGGGCGCCCGCGAGCAAGCGCTCAACGAGCGCATGGATGCGGGCCGACGCCGCGGCGGGGCCGATGGCGTTCAAAAATTCGATGGAAGCCCTCATGCCGGCGCAGCCTACCGAATTCAGAGTGCCGCATTCGTAGCGGCCTGCGTCGGCCCGCAAGACTCTGTCCCGGCAGTAGTCTTCGAAACCCTGCGTGTTGGTCCAGCCGAACTCCATCGGCTCCACGTCGGCCATGAAATCCCTGTCGATATGGAAAACCGCGCAGCCCTCGGGCCCGAGCAGCCATTTATGCGCGGAAGCCGAGAGCGCATGGATGCCCGCTTGCTTGACGTCGATCGGGAAGGGACCCATGCCCTGCACGGCATCGACAACGAAAAGGCACCGCCGGCGCCTGCATATCTCGCCTACCGCCCGCAAATCGAGACGAAAACCGGTGAGAAAGTGTACGTAGCTCAGCGCCAGCAGGCGCGCCCCCGCGCAAGCCTCGTCGATGCGGTTGAGATCGAGCGCGCCGGCATCGAGCTCCAGCCCGCGCAAGCGGACGCCGCGCCGCGATTGCAGCTCCCGCCAAGGTAGAAAATTTGCCGGAAAATCGTCCTCCAGGCAGACGACGACATCGCCCGGCTTCCAGTCCAGGCCGTTGGCGACTATGGACAACCCCTCGGACGTATTTTTGGTTATGGCGATCTCTTCCGGCGCGCAACGGATCATTTCCGCGGCCGCCTTGCGCAGCCCCCGGTAGTCGCGGAGCCAGCGCGGAAACTTGTGAACGCCGTTCGCGGCGACGCCGGCCACCTGCGCCTGCATCGCTTCCGCCGTAAGCTTGGGCAGCGGAGAGACGGCGGCATGATTGAGATAGACGTAATTTTCCGTAACCGGGAACTGCTCTCTGAGCGCCGAAAGGTTCGTCATGGGTATGTTGCAATACGGCGCCCCCGCTTGCTCGGGCGCAAGGGCTGTCCGCTGGGGGCTATACTAATCATGCGGCATTGGAACCGCGAAATTCGTAGGAGGGTTCAACAGTCATGATTCGCTACAACCGGGAATTGGCCGTCCTGCTTGCGCTTGCGCTTATCCTTCCGGCGGGCGTCCTGGCCAAGGAGGAGCGCGAAACCGAGAAGCGCAACCCGAAAAACAAGAAAGAAGACGTTGAAGCCATCGGCGAGCGGAACGTCGGCAAGGGCGTCAACTTCTATTCGCTCGAAAAGGAGATCCAACTCGGCAAGAGCTTGGCGAACGACATCGAGCGCCACGCCAAGATCGTCGACGATCCGGTGATCGCGGAGTACGTCAACCGCGTTGGGCAGAATCTGGTGCGCAACTCGGACGCCAGGGTTCCGTTCACGATCAAGCTGATCGACAGCGAGGTGATCAACGCGTTTGCGCTGCCCGGCGGGTTCTTTTACGTCCACAGCGGCCTGATGATGCGGGCCGACAGCGAATCGGAATTGGCCGGCGTGATGGCGCACGAAATCGCGCACGTTGCCGCGCGCCACGGAACGCGTCAGGCAACCAAAGGCCAACTGGTCAATTTCGCCACGATTCCGCTGCTCTTTATCGGCGGGTGGACCGGGTTCGGCATCCGCCAGGCGGCCGGGTTTGCGATCCCGATGGGCTTCCTGAAATTTTCCCGAGGCATGGAATCGGAAGCCGATTTCCTGGGCGTTCAATACCTTTACAAGTCCGGCTACGACCCCACTTCGGTCATCGACTTCTTCGAGAAAATGCTGGCCGATGAAAAGCGCAGGCCGGGCACGATGTCGAAGCTTTTCTCAAGCCACCCGCCGCACGGCTCGCGCATCAGGAAGAGTCAAAAGACCATCGACCAGCTTCTGCCCAGTAAGCCGGAGTACGTGGTCAGTACGTCGGAGTTCCTGCAGGTCAAGGAGCGTCTCAGCCAACTGGTGCTGCACCGCAAAGACGCCAAGGAAGACCCGAACCGGCCGCGCCTCCGGCGGACAAGCTCGGACGGAACGATATCCACCGACGACATCGACGTCGAAGCCGAGGAAGAAGAGGACGAGCGGCCGACGCTGAAGCGGCGGTAGGCGCCCGGCGCGGCGCCCCGCGGAGGGCGGTCAGTCTCGAATTTCGACGGCGAACTCTTCGATGACCGGATTGGCCAGCACATCGGAGGCGATTTTGTGGACCTGGGCGCCGGCCGCGGCGCGGTCCAGTCCATCGGCAAGGTCGATCTCGAAGTATTTGCCTTGGCGCACGTCGCGCACCGCGGCGTAACCCTGGCTGTTGAGCGCCGCGGAAATCGTGCGGCCTTGCGGGTCCAAGACGGTCTTCTTCAGCGCAACGCGGACTATGGCCTTCATGCGTCTATTTTTGCACGGCCGATCTGCATAGCCCGCCCCGTCACTTGCCGATGCAGAAGGTAGAGAAAATGTTGTTCAGGATATCGTCCAGCGTGGTCGCTCCGGTGATCCCGTCGAGCGCATGCAGCGCCTCGTAGAGGTCGAGCAGCAGCATTTCATGCGGCACGCGCCCGCGGGCCGCCGCTTCGCTTTTCGCCAGCGCCTGCAGGGCCGCGCGCAGCAATCCTTCGTGGCGGATATTCGTGACGAACGTCCCGTCATCGGCGGCGTCGAAACCCGGCAGAGCGGCGCCGCGAATCCTCAGACGCAACGCAGCGAGGCCCTCGCCGGTTTTCGCGGAAACCCTGATCAACGGCTCGTCCGTTTCGAGACGCGCCGGCAGGTCGGCCTTGTTGCCGACTCTCAGGGCCGCGCATGTCTGCTTGGCGCGGCGCCACAACTCGCTGTCCGCGCGCTGGGCCGGCGCGGACAGATCGCAGACGATCAGGGCGATGTCCGCCTCGCGGAGAGCTTGCCACGACCGCTCGACGCCCTCGGCCTCGATCGCGTCGCCGGTTGCGTGAATGCCGGCCGTGTCCGCCAACTCGACCGGAATGCCGTCGAACGACACCGTTTCGTGAATCGCGTCGCGGGTCGTGCCGGCCGTCGGGGCGGTGATGGCGCGGTCTTTGTTCAGCAATCGGTTGAACAAGCTCGATTTGCCGACATTGGGGCGGCCCGCGATGGCCAGCTTGAGACCGGAGCGCACGACCTTGCCGAACCGGAAGCCGTCCACGAGCCGCGCAATGCCCGCTCTGACCGGGGCCAGACGTTCCAGAATATGGGCGTCCGCGGCGACATCGACATCGTCCTCGGCGAAATCGATTCCGGCCTCGAGCAGCGCAATGCAATCGACGAGTTGTTTCTTGAGCGGCCGAATCTCTTGCGACAGCGCTCCGTCGACTTGGCGCACGGCGACGCGCGCCTGGTAGAGCGTGGCCGCGTCGATCAGGTCGCGGACGGCTTCCGCTTGCACCAGGTCCATCCGGCCGTTGAGGTGCGCCCGGCGGGTGAACTCGCCGGGCTCGGCGAGTCTTGCGCCCAATTCCAGGGCCCTTTCGACAACGAAGCGGACAACCGGCAGCGAGCCGTGGCAGGCGATTTCGACCACGTCTTCGCCCGTATAGCTGTTGGGTTTGGGGAAGAGCGTGACGAGAGCCCGGTCGACCGCGTTGCCCTGCGCATCGACGATCTTGCCCAGCGCGGCCGTTCGCGCGGCAAGCCGCGCCGCCGGGGCGAGAAGCGCCGTGATCGCGGCCGCCCGCGGACCGGAAATGCGCACGACGGCAATGCCGCTGCGTCCGGGCGGCGTGGACAAGGCGGCGATGGTGTCGCCGCTGCCCGCGGCGTCTATGTTGGCGTCGATCGGGGGCAAGGCTGACGGCCCGGCGGCGCGGGGGCCTCCGTAGGGCTATTTCGACTCGGCGCCCTTCAGGTAAACGACGGCGTACCGCTGGGGGGGCGCCCCTTCCGACCGCGTCGTCACGGCGCCGTGGCCGCGCAGCGCGAGGTGAATGATCCGCCGCTCCCGCGAGGTCATCGGTCCGAACTCGAACGGGCGTCCGGTCGCCAGCACCTGTTGCGCCGCCGTTTCGGCGCTCAGCCGCAACTCTTCGATGCGCAGCATGCGGTAGTCGTTCGCGTCGAAGACGATGCGGTAGCGGTCTTCATGCGGTATGCGCAGCGCCTCGAGCGTCAGTTGCTCCAGGGCGAGCAGCAACTCGCCCCGTTGGCGCAGCAGCAACTCGACATCGTCGCCTCCGAAGTCCACGGCAATGTCCGGGCTGATGAACTCCGATTTCTCTTCGATCGCGTAAATGTCGTAGTCGAGGTCGAAATCCGCGGCGTCCAGCACGGGTTCGAGAAAATCCTCGATCTTCGGCGCCAGAGCGTCAACGGTCCATTTCACGGAGGACATAACAAGCAGGGGGCGCGCCTTCAGGTCATCCCGAAGAAAAGCTTATCGCGCTACTTTTTTCTCTTCTTCCCACGGCGGGGCGAATGCTCCAACGTGATTTCTTCGGCAGGCAATCTGTTCAGAAAATACTGCTGCCCCACGCCGACAACATTGCTGGTCAGCCAGTATAGCACCAGACCTGCCTGGAACTGATAGAAAATGAAGCCGAACATGATCGGCATCAGCTTCATCACCTTGGCCTGAGTGGGGTCGGCGGTCGGCGTCGGCGTCAAGGACTGCGACCAGAATTGGGTGGCGACCATGGCCAGGGGCAGAATGCGGATTGCCAACGATTCCGGCGCGGCCAGATCGGTAACCCAGAGCCAATCGGCATGCCGCATCTCGATCGCTACCGTCAACAACTTGTAGAACGCGAAGAAAAAGGGCATCTGCAGCAGCATCGGCAGGCAGCCGCCCATCGGGTTGACGCCGTATTTCTTGTAGATGGCTTGCAGTTCCTCGCTCTGCTTGGCCTTTTTGGGGTCGCGCATCGACAAGCCCTTGTACTTGTCGTTGATCTGCTTGATGAGCGGCTGCACTTGCTGCATCCGTTTCATCGACTTGCTGCTCTTGTACTTCAAGGGAAACAGCAGGAAGTTGATGAAAACGGTGACGAGAACGATGCTCCAACCCCAGTTTGAAACGACGTGGTCGTAAACCCACCGCAGCATGGCGAAGATCGGTTCGGCGATGAAGGCGAAAAAGCCGAAATCGACCACCCTGCGCAGCGCGGGCCCCACGCGCTCGACGGCGGCGAGCTCCTCCAGGCTCTTCGGCCCTACGTAGAACTCGAATCGGTTGCGGTCCGCGCCTCCGAACGCAGCGGAAGCGAACAACTGCTCGTCGTCCGCTTCGCTGCCTGCCGGCGTGATCTCGACGGCGCCGGTTTCGAGGTCGATCTCGGCGTCTTCCTCCGGAATCGCCGCGGCGGCGAAGAACAGGTCGGCGATGCCGACGAAGGCGTAACGGCCGGAGTTCGCCAGCCGCTCGTCCTCGGCGTCGTCCGCCTCGTTGCGCACAAGCTCTCCCTTGTCGAAATAGAACGTCTGGCTGTGGACGTAATCCTGCACTTGGGCGGTATCGCCGAAACCGCCGCCCCACTCGACCAGATGGCGCCGCGGACGGCCGTTCTCGATCACCTCGGTCTCTACGCCGACAAGGTAGCCTTCTTTGCGAAATGCGAACGTCTTGCGTATGCTCAGGCTGCCGTCGGAAAACTCGAAGCGCAGCGTGGCGGGAGCTTTCCTGACATCCGGACCGTTATTGACCGTAAACAGCGCATCGTCCGCCCCGGCAATCGGCTTGCCGCCGGGCTCCACGAGGCGGAACGGTCTGCCGAAACGCTCGGCGCCCTGCTGGTGAACGAGGTCGAGCGGCATATTCAGAGAGTCGTCGTAGTCAACGAGCGTCCAGCCGCGGGCCGCGGCGCCTCGATTGGTGAACGTGACGGTGAAAGTATCGGTCTCAACCGTGACCTGCCGCTCGCGCTCCGCCCGGACGACGGCCGCGCCCGCCGCCGGCGTTTCTGCGGGCAGGACGGCGTCGGCCGCCGCCTGCTCGGTTTCCCGGCTGCGTTCGCCGGCCGCGGCGGCATCGCCCGCCGCCCCGCCGTCCGGCGCGCGTTCCGTTGCCGTCGGCGGAGGATCGAGGGGCTCCGGGCGAGGCGCCAGATAGACGTAGAGGCCCATAACCACCGCCGACAGCACGGCTGCCTTGAGCATCTGGCGCTGGATGAATTGTTCTTCCGATTTCGACTCAGACATCGTGAAATAGGCGGTCGGGAACGGGGTCGACCCCGCCGGGAGCAAACGGCCGGCAACGCAGCAAGCGCTTTGCCGCGAGCAGCAGGCCGCGGCGCGCGCCGTGGCGCTCTACCGCTTCGCGGGCATACGTCGAGCAAGTCGGGTAGAACTTGCACGCAGAAGGCAGAACCGGCGACAGCGCGCCCTTGTAGATCAGCAGCAGCGTCACCGCAACGCGCTGCCCGATGCTCCGGCCTTCTCGATGCGCGGCCGGCGGCGGCAACTCACTTGCGGAGCGCTCGGCGAATGGCTTGCGGCAACAAACGGACAAATTCAGCCTCTACTTCCGCGCCGCTGCGGCGGACGATAGCCCCCCGCGCATGCAGCACGATCTCCAGGCCCGCGGGTAAAAGGTCCCAGTGTTTCCGCACCGCCTCGCGCAGCAGCCGCTTCGCGCGGTTGCGCGCCACGGCGTTCCCGATCTTGCGCGTGACCGTAAGGCCCACGCGGGCGGGCGCATCGTCTTGCGCGGCGCGGATGAAAACCGTAAACAGGCTGCACCCGGCTCTGGAACCTTCATGATAGACCCTCTGGAAACGGGCTCTGCGCAGAATACGCCGCGACGCGGGGAATCGCTGCGCGTTTCGCTCAACAATCCTCCGCCCGGCGCTATTCGTCGCTGACCGTGAGTTGCTTGCGGCCTTTTGCACGGCGGGCCGCAAGAATGCGGCGGCCTCCGGGAGTCTTCATGCGTTCGCGGAAACCGTGTTTCTTCACGCGCTTACGTCGATTCGGCTGAAACGTTCTCTTGGGCATCTGCACCCTCTTGCCGGCGGCTGCCCGGCAGGCAAGCGCCGACGGCTCTGAAATACAACTTTGAGTTTAGCACGGCTAACCCCGTTTTTTTTGCCGAATCAAGCGTTCCAACTCTTTCAGGAATTCTTTCTCGTCCTGGAAGTCGCGGTACACCGAGGCAAAACGGACATAGGCCACCTTGTCGATCGCTTGCAGCTTCTCCATGAGCAACTCGCCGATTTTCGCCGTGGGGCATTCGCGGTCCGGCGACTCCATCACCATCGTCTCGGCGGCGTTTACGATGCGCTGCAGGTCGCCCATTGAAATCGAGCGTTTCTCGGCGGCCCGCAAGAGGCCGTTGAGCACGTTCTGCCTGTCGAATTTCTCGCGGCGGCCGCCTTTCTTGACCACCATGTAGGGGATCTCGTCGGTCCGCTCATAGGTCGTAAAGCGGCGGTTGCACTGTTG
Source organism: uncultured Bryobacterales bacterium (assembly GCA_958295955.1). Lineage (GTDB taxonomy): Bacteria > Acidobacteriota > Terriglobia > Bryobacterales > UBA6623 > CATQHP01. The sequence continues at coordinate 2,999,400 of OY282420.1, forward strand.
GCAGTGGCGCCTGCGGCGGATCGCATTGCCCTCCTTGCTCTCGCGGGAGTCGATGACTTTATGGTCGGGATGACCGCAGAACGGACAGGTCACGGCGAATCTAGCCCTCGGATTCCAATTGGCGCAAAGCCTTCAACGAAAGCCCCTGGCGCGCAAGCAAGGCCGGCGCCAGAGGAACCGGCAGCATGAACGCCGTCAGCCAGATGACGATCGCCGCAACCGAGGCCGGCTCTTCATCGACCCCGAACACGCCGGTCAGCGCCGCTACGGCGGCGATTTGCACCCCGCCGCCGATCCCCGGGACCTGCACTACCGAGCCGGCCATCAATAGCCCCATGAACGCCGAGATTTGCCGCGCGTCGAAAGAGCGGTCGGGCAGACAGCCCCGCAGCATGAAATCGAAGGCCAGCCAGAGCACGAGCCACATCACGGCGCTCGACCCGAATACGTGGGCGGCGCTCGGCAAGCCGCGCAGCCCCCGCAGCCCTTCGCCGAACCGAGCGAGCGCGTCGCCCAACCTGTCTCGAAGCCGCGGCGGCAGCGGCACGGCCAAGCGCAGAACCGACTTGCGGAACCGGTCGAAGAACGGCGGCAGGATAAAGAGGGCGGCGAACGCCGCCGCGGATGCGCCGAGCATCGCCCGCCCCGCTCCCCGCGCCCCTGCGGCAAGCTCCGAATCGGCGCCCCAATTCATCGAACCGAACGCGCTGCCGGCCAAAACGAGAATGATCGACAGGTCCAGGAAGCGTTCCAGAAACCAAATCGAGATCTGCCCCGCGACGGGGACGCCGACCCGCCGGGCGACGAGATACGGCCGCACGAACTCGCCCGCCCGGCCAAGCAGCGCGACGGCGCAGAATCCGATTACGGTTGCGGAAAAGACATCCGCGAACCGCACGTTCCTCTTGGTCGGACTCATCAGGCGCATCCAGCGGATTACCCGCAGCACAAACGAAGAGAGCACGCAGCAGGCGGCGGCAAGCAGCCAACCCCAGCGAAGCTGCCGGAAGCTTGCGGCGAACGCGCTCCACTCGAAATTGCGCCATTGCGAGTTGCGCATGAGCGCATAGGCAACCGCGGCGATCAGAACCGCGGCGATTATCCGGCCTCTCCAGGGATTTTTGGGGGATGACATGGGGATGCCGAAACACGAAAGGCCGGTCTTGTCCCAAACTCAAGGATAGCGCGCAGGCGCCGACGCCCCCCTCCCCCGGCCGAGCAACCGCCTGCGAAGCCGAAATTTTTCGGGACCGCGGGTGAACTTTTCCGCGCCGCGCGCGTTCCTATTGAATGAAGAGTGGTAGAACGATGGCTGTTGACGCAATGTCCGAAGCGTGGGGGAGATTATGGGGCGACGCGTCGCAAGCTGCGGATTCGCCGGCAGCGGTAAAAGCGGTAAGGCAGCGCATGGATCGCGATGCCCAATGGGTGGTCGAGTGCCTCGGTGGAGACGACGGCGCCTGGGAACGCCTCGTGCGCGAGCATTCCCGCCTGGTTTACGCGTCGTGCTACCGCTTCACCGGTCAAGCCGAAACCGCCCGCGACCTGACCCAAGACGTCTTCATCCGGGTTTTTCGCAGTCTGCACGCCTTCGACCCGCAGGCCGGGGGTTTTAGAACGTGGTTGATGCGCCTGACGCGCAACCTGCTGATCGACGACTACCGCAAGAACAAAAAACACCGGGTCGTCGATTCGCTTGAAGACAAGATCGCCGTGCTGGAGCAGCGTTCGGGAAGCGACAGCCGGGCCGACCGTACCTTGCGCGCGCGCGAAGCGGCCGACCTGCTGCAGGCCGCGCTGTCGAGACTGTCTCCCGGTCTGCGCGAGGCCGTCATACTCCGCGACGTTCAGGAAATGGAGTATCGTGAAATCGCGGGAACGCTCGCAGTCCCGGAAGGGACCGTCAAGTCCCGCATCAGCAGAGGCCGGCGCGAGTTGGCGAAACAACTCCGCGCGTTGGGGTACGAAGCATGAAGTGCCGTGACTGCGAAGCGCAACTGTGCGGGTACATCGACGATGCGCTGAGCTTCGACGAGCGCCGCGCCGTCGAAGAGCATCTGCTGGACTGCGCCGCCTGCGCCGATTTTCACGCCGGAGCGGAATTCGCGAGCCGGACGCTGCGCAGCGCTCCCGCGGTCGAAGCGCCGGTCGAGCTCGTAGCCGATATCATCCACGGCACAATCGGCTACGCCGGGCGCGGTCCGCTGGCCGCAATCGCCGGCTCTCCGGCGCAGGACGGTCCGACGGCGAGATTCTTCAGGCCGCTTCTCGGCCCCATCTTGCAGCCGCGTTTTGCGATGAGCCTGGCGGTCACGACGCTGTCGTTTTCGATGCTCACGTTCCAGGCGCAGAACCTGTGGCAGGGCCGGCAAGCCGGCGAGTTTTCGGCGGCCGCGTTTGTCTCCGGTGTCAAGTCGAAAATCGAGACCGTCCGGGAAGGCGCCGTCGAATTCTACGACGATGTCGTCATGGCGTACGCCTTGCAAACCGGCTTCGGCGAGCAATCCGCGCCGGCGCCGCGGCAGGAGGGCGCCCAATGAGCGGCAATGTTGCGGCATCGCCGCCGGAGCCGGGTTTCTGCCGGCAATGCGGCGTCGCCTTGACCGCGCAGACCCGCCGGACGTGGCAGGGCATTCCACATTGCTGCAACTGTCTCGAAAAACCGGCCGGCTCGGTCGCCGCGGGTCATGCATCCGCGCCTCGGCCTGCTGCGGCGGCCGCGCTGCCGCCCGGCGCCGCGAGCCGTCCGTCCGCGCCGCCGGCCGCCCCCGACGCGGCGCCCTCCGCCTTGCTGGCGTTTATCCTCGGCTGCATACCGGGCTTGGGCGCCGTGTATAACGGCCAGTACGTCAAGGGACTGATCCACATCCTGATGTTCGGCAGTCTGTTGACGGTAATCGTCGAGGGACAAGTCAAAGAGTTGTACGGCCTGTTCGTGCCGCTGCTGGCGTTCCTGGTTTTGTACCAGCCGTTCGAGGCGATGCGCACCGCCCGCGCGCTCCGGCGCGGCGAGGAAGTCAACGAGTTCTCCGGCATTATCGACCTGATGTTCGGCGGCGCTCCGAGCATAGCCGGCAGCGTCTCCTGGATCGCGTTCGGCGTCGTCTTCTTCCTGCACGCGCTCGGCATCTGGGAACTCACCGACGTGCTGCCCTTCTGGCCGCTGCTGTTGATTGCCTTGGGCGTCTGGCGGCTGTTCCGCGCAGTGATTCCGAAGCAGCGCGCGGAAGAGGAAGCTGAAAACGGCCCGGCGGCCGAGTTCTCCCGCGGCGAACCCGTCGGCTAGACGCAGCTTTACGCCGCCGCGTGCGCCCGCGCCGTTTTCTCGTTGAGCTTCAGCCCCAGCCCTGGCCGCTCCGAGACTCGCAGGCGGCCGCCCTGCAGCGACTCGGGAGGATCGACAAGCTCGGCGCGCCAGTCGGTCTCGCCGTGCGAGAACTCCAGAATGTCGAAGTTCGGCAGCCCGACGCATACGTGGGCCGCGGCCATGTTGCCGACCGGACCCGCCGGGCCGTGCGGCGCGACCGCCAGCCCGGCGGCCTCGGCCATTACGGCTATCTTCTTGAGCTCGAGCATTCCGCCGATCGTCTTCACGTCGGGCATGAGAATATCCACCGCGCCCGCGTCGATGTATGCGCGGTTCCGCGCGAGACCGACCAGCGACTCGCCGCCGGCAAAGGGCATCTCGGCCGCCCGGCGCAGCTCTGCGAGGTCGTCGAAAGGCCGCGTAATCTCTTCCAACCAGTAGAGATTCAGCGGCTCCAGGCGCTGCAGCAGGTCGTAGCCGCGTTCGAGATCGAAATTACTATGCGCATCCACCAGCAAATCCCGGCCGGCGCCGATCACTTCTCGCACGGCCTCGATGCAAGCGACCCCAAGCCGGGTATGCGCCTCGATTTCGGCGGCGGAACCCCGCAGGGGCATGCCGTCGAACGAAGCCATCTTCACCGCATCGAAGCCCGCATCGATCGCGCGGCGCGCCGAGGCGGCGAAACCGTCGGGAGTGCGCGTTTCGGTCGAACGGTTGATGTTGGCGTAATTGCGCACCGCATCGCGCAGCTTGCCGCCGAAGAGTTGGCAGCAGGGAACGCCCGCGGCCTGTCCCTGGAGGTCGTAGAGCGCCTGCTCGATCCCGCTGAGCGCGCGCGGGGCCGCGCGGCGGTGCTCGGCGAACCGCTGTTGCGCCATCGCGCGCAGCGCCTCGATGTCGTAGATGCTTCTCCCCGCCAGCCACTCGCCGAACTCTTCGAGCAAGGCAACTTGCGGATCGCCGCGCCCGGCGTGCGAAGCCTCGCCCAGCCCGGTCAGTCCCTCGTTGGCATGCACCTTGACGAATACCCAATTGCCGCGGCGGTTGACGCGCACGCGGACGATCTCGACCGCCCGCACGGCAATCGCGGCGGCGTAACGGTCGGGCGCGCCGGCGCATGACGCCAGAGCCGTCAGGGGAGCCGCGGCCAGACTGCGCAGCATGTTGCGACGGCGCGTCACGGCGTCATTCTAATCCATCCGGCGGCGAGGGTTCTTGAACCCTCGTTAAAGGGCTTTTAATGAGCGTTTGAACGGCTTTTACAGGGGAGTTTTACGGGGTCGCGGGGGCGAGTGAATGGTGGGCCCTGTAGGATTCGAACCTACGACCGACGGATTATGAGTCCGCAGCTCTAACCGCTGAGCTAAGGGCCCCGCTCGAAAACACTATTTTCACTATCCTCTAACATGATATGTTCAGCCGCGCGGCTTGCCGCCGGCTTGAAGAGGAGAGATGAATATGGCTTTCGGCTCGAAATACGCAGGCGTCACGCACGCCGCGCTGCGCATCGTGATGGGCTTTCTGTTCATTCCGCACGGCGCGCAAAAGCTGTTCGGGGTCCTGGGCAAGGAGGCGGACTGGAGCTTCAGTCTCCACGCCCTCGCCGGCCCCATTGAATTTTTCGGCGGCGCCCTGATCATGATCGGCCTCTGGACGCGCCCCGCCGCCTTCATCGCCTCGGGCTCGATGGCCGCCGCCTACTGGCTGGCGCACGGCTCCAACAGCTTCCTGCCGATCATGAACAGGGGCGAGCTTGCCGTTATCTTCTGCTTCGTGCTGCTCTTCCTGTGGGCCAACGGCCCCGGCCCGTTTTCCATCGACGGCAAGCTCGGGCGCAAGTAATGACATCGTCCGTCTCCCCGCTTTCCACTGACTTGGCGGCGCGGAAGCTCCCCGATTCCCTTGGGCGCTTCGGCGCATACGGCGGCCGTTACGTGCCTGAAATCCTTGTGGAGCCGCTCGACCGACTTGAGGCGTTTTACCGGGAAGCCAAAGACGATCCGGACTTCCAGGCCGAAATGCGGGAGTTGCTGCGGCAGTTCGCCGGCCGGGCCACGCCGCTCTACCACGCCAAGCGCTTGAGCGAGCATCTGGGCGGCGCCGCGATCTACCTCAAGCGGGAAGATCTGCTGCACACCGGGGCGCACAAAATCAACAACTGCCTCGGACAGGCGATCCTCGCCCGCCGCATGGGCAAAAGCCGCATCATCGCCGAAACCGGCGCCGGCCAGCACGGCGTCGCCGCGGCGACGGTCTGCGCCCTGTTCGGCTTCCCCTGCACCGTCTATATGGGTTTGGAAGACATGCGCCGCCAGGCGCTCAACGTCTTTCGGATGCGGCTGCTCGGCGCCGAAGTCGCCGGCGTCGATACCGGCAGCCGCACGCTCAAGGACGCCATCTCCGAGGCCATGCGCGACTGGGCCGCCAATTTCGAGACGACCCACTATTTGCTCGGCTCCGCGCTCGGACCGCACCCCTACCCGCTGATGGTGCGCGATTTTCAGTCCGTGATCGGCGTCGAGGCGCGGGCGCAGTATCTCGCAATCTCCAACGGCAAGCCGCCCGATCTGCTGATCGCCTGCGTCGGCGGCGGCAGCAACGCCATCGGCTTGTTCCACCCCTTTCTCGGCGACGAGTCCGTGCGCATGGTCGGCGTCGAGGCCGGCGGCCGCGGCGCCGGCCTGGGCGACCACGCCGCCCGTTTCACCGGCGGACTGCCCGGCGTGCTGCAGGGAACGCGCAGCTACGTTCTGCAGGACGACGACGGCCAGATCGCGCCCACCCACTCGGTTTCCGCCGGCCTGGATTACGCCTCGGTAGGCCCCGAGCACGCCTGGCTGCGCGACCGGGGCCGCGTCGCATACACCTCTTGCAGCGACGGCGACGCCATCGCAGCGGCCCGGATGCTCTCGCGGCTCGAAGGGATCATTCCCGCCCTGGAATCCGCTCACGCCGTCGCCGAGGCGGTCAAGCGCGCCCCCGGCGCCCAAGGGCAGACGTTCATCGTCAACCTCTCCGGACGCGGCGACAAAGACATCGGCATTTTCCGCGAGAACATGCCCGAACTCGACGCATAATTCACTCTTCAGCCTTCACCCTTCTTTTGCGGCGCGCCAACAGGCCGCGCTCGAAGAAAACCGGGAACTTCGCGGGGGCGTCCGGACGGCGGAATTCGGCAGGCAGCCGGTCGAGTTGCGAACGCAGCCGCGCGCGCGACTCGTCCAGTGCAACGGGCGCGGCAAGCGGCGCCCCCTGACGCAGCACCGGCGCGAGCAGGTTTTCGTATTTTTGCTGCGGGGCGATGCGCCTGTCCGCCGCCCGCCCTTCGGGGTCCGTTCCCTGCCAAACGCCGCCGGGCGGCTGCAACTCGTCGTAGATCAGATCGAAAACCGCGCGCGTTCCCTCTACGTACCGCCTGACCTGCAGCATTCCGGGGGTCGATTCCTTCGCGCCGTCCTCGGAACGCTTGACCCTGCCCCGCCAAGCGCCGGCCGCATCGCGCAGCGCGGACAGCTTGTACACTCCGCCGAGAGCGCCTTCGTCCGCGCCGACCGCCAGGCGCGTGCCGACTGCCCACGTGTCGATGCGGGCGCCCCGCGCCTTGAGCGCGGCAATGCGCCGCTCGTCCAGATCGTTCGAGGCGGCAATCGACGCCTCCCCAAAGTCCGCCTCGTCCAGCATACGGCGGGCTTCGCTCGAAAGCGCGGCCAGGTCGCCCGAATCGAGACGGACGCCGACCAACTCACGGCCCCGCTCGCGGAGCTTCTTCCCTGCGGCAATCGCGTGTTCGAGCCCCTTGCGGGTATCGTAGGTGTCCACCAGGAATATGCAATTGTTCGGCAGCGCGCGGGCGTAGGCGTCGAAGGCTTCCGGCTCGTTGTCGAAGGCCATCACCCAACTGTGCGCATGCGTGCCCCGAACCGGGATGCCGAAGAGCTTGCCGGCGAGAACGTTCGAGGTCGCCGCGCAGCCGCCGATATAGGCCGCCCGGCTCGCGCTCAGCCCGCCGTCGATGCCCTGCGCGCGGCGCAAGCCGAACTCCAGCACCGGGTCGCCGCCCGCCGCCAGACAGACCCTCGCGGCCTTCGTCGCGATCAGCGTCTGAAAGTTGACGATGTTGAGCAGCGCCGTCTCGATCAATTGGCATTGCAGCAACGGCCCGCGGACGCGCGCCAGCGGCTCTTGGGGAAAGACGAGCGAGCCTTCCGCCGCGGCGTCGAGGTCGCAATGGAACTCGAGCGCCGCCAGATAACGCAGAAATTCGCCGGGGAACAGCGGCTTGCCGTCCGCGCCCGTCAGCGCCGCCAGGTAGTCGCGGTCGTCCGCGTCAAAGCGCAACTCGCGCAGCCATTCGACGGCCGGCGCCAATCCCGCGGCGACGGCGAACGCGCCGCCGAAGGGCGCCCGCCGAAAATAGTGATGAAAGACGGCCTCGCGCTCGGCGATTCCCTCGCGCCAATAGCCGTAGGCCATGGTCAATTGGTAGAGATCGGTGAGCAGCGCAAGCGACGGGCCGTAAGGAGCGGGCATCGGCGGAGCAATCAGCCTCGGTTGCGGTCCCAGATCAGCCGCAATCCTTCCAGCGTCAGGTAATCGTCAACGATTTGGATGTAGGCGGAAGCCGGCGCCAGCGCCTGCGCCTGGCCGCCCGTCGCGACGACGCTCACGGCAGGCCCCAATTGCGCGATCATCTTTTCGAGGATGCCGTCGATCATGCCCAGCATGCCGTAGTACAAGCCGGACCGCAGCCCCGCCACGGTATTCGAGCCGATCACGCGGTCGGGCTTGCGCAACTCCACGTGCGGCAGCCTCGCCGCGCGCCGGAACAACGCCTCGGAAGAGATGCCGACGCCCGGACAGATTGCGCCTCCGAGGTATTCCCGCCGCGCGGAAATGGCGTCCAGCGTGATCGCGGTGCCGAAATCGACCGCGACGCAGGGGCAGCCGTATTTTTCCGCCGCGGCCGCGGCGTTCACGATGCGGTCCGCCCCCACTTCCTCCGGGTAATCGACGCGGACCGCGATTCCCGCCGGCGTATTCGAATCGACGTGCAGCGGGCGCAGGCCGAGATGGCGCGCGGCCATGCCGTCCACCGCGGCGCCCGCCTGCGGAACCACCGAGGCTACGATCATGCCGTCCACCTTGGCCATATCGAGCGAGCCGAGCGCGAAGAGATTGCGGAAGAGCACGCCCCAGCCGTCGACGGTCTGGAGCGGGTCCGTTTTGAGCCGCCAATCGGCCAGCCGCTCGGCGCCGTCGAACAGCCCCAGCGTCAGGTTTGTGTTGCCGATGTCAACCGCTAGCAGCATCGCTCCGTCGTCCGCGCTCGTCGAGGCGCACGCTGCCGGCCGAGATCGGCTCGACCCGGCCCGCGGCGTCCCTCAACAAAAGCATACCGTCAGCGTCGAGTCCGGCGGTGACGCCGCGGCGGTCCGCCGCGCGGCCGCCGCCCCCGGTCACGACCACCCGCCGGCCGGAAACGTAGCTCGAAGCCTTGGCGAACGCCTCCAGTACGGGCTCCTTGCCTTGTTGCAGATAGATTTCGTAGGAATCGCGGAGCGCATCCAGCAGCGGCTGCAAGACGGCGTCGGCCTCGTGGCGCCGCCCCGTCTCCAGCAACAGCGAAGTCGCCGAATCGGCGAGGTCGGCGCCGAATTCGCGGTAATTCAGATTGAGTCCGATGCCGACGACCGCATGGGTAACGCGCTCTTCGCGCGTCTCCATCTCGACCAGGATGCCCGCGCACTTCCGCCCGCGGATCATGATGTCGTTCGGCCAGCGGATATCGCAGTCGAGTCCGGTTGCGGCCCGCACGGCCTCGGCGGCGCCCAGCCCGGCAACCAGCGTGAGCAGGGGCGCCGCGCCGGGGGCGACGTCCGGCCGCAGCACAAGCGAAAGGTACAGCCCGCCGTCCGGCTCCGACAACCACCGCCTGCCGAGCCGTCCGCGGCCGGCGGTCTGCCTCGCGGCGGTCACGATAGCGCCTTCGGGACAGCCGTTCCGCGCGAGCTCCGCCGCCTCGCGCATCGTCGTATCCGTCTCCTCGAAATGATAGGCGGGCTGGCCGAATCGGCGGCTCATCGGGACTTTCCTCGCAACGCTGCCGCCAAGCGGCGCCGGCGGGCGGGCTAAAGATATTGTAAGAATCTGCGAGGCGCAGCCGTGACCGCGGAGTTCATCGACCGTCCGACAAGCCAAGGATTCGCCGTCAGAGGCATGCTTCACCCGCCCCGCAACGGCGGGCGGGATGTCCTGGTCTTCGCCCACGGCGCCGGCGGCAACCGGGATTCGGCGCTTTTGGTCGCCATCGCGGAAGAGTTCTCCGCCTGCGGCATCGGCGTCTTGCGCATCGACCTGCCCTACCGCCAACGCCGGCCGCAAGGGCCGCCGTCTCCGGCCCGGGCGCCCCTGGACCGCGCCGGACTCCGCGCGGCCGCCGAGTTCGCGCGCCAACGCTTCGCCGGACGCCTTTACCTCGGAGGGCAGTCGTACGGCGGACGCCAGGCAACCATGCTTGCCGCCGCGGACCCCGGCGCGGCCGATGCCTTGTTCCTGACGTCGTACCCGCTGCACCCGCCCGGCAAGCCCGAGAATTTGCGCAGCGGGCATTTGCCGGCTCTGCGCGTCCCGTCGTTCTTCGTTCACGGTGCGCGCGACGATTTCGGAACGCTCGCAGAGATGGAAGCCGCGCTGGCGCTGATTCCGGTCAAGAAGAAAATGCGCGTCGTCGCCGGCGGCGGCCACGGCTTAGTCTCCAAGCGGGAGGGGCTGCAACGCCTGCGCGAGGTCGTTCGCGAGCTACCGCCGGCCTTCGGGGAGTTCGTCCGCGCGGCGCTCGATTCCGCCTGAAGTCGTCCTCCGCCTCAGATCAAATTGCGGCCGTTCGGCCCGCTTCCGCTGGTCTCCTCACCCCCGGCCGGTCGAATATCCGTTTGGGAGAAGTCATTGCCTTTGAACAGCAGCGGCGCGCCCAGATGCTTGGCCAAGGCATAAGAGAAACAATCGCCGTAGTTCAAGGCTGCTCCGTGGCCGGTCCCTTTACCGAAACGCCGGAAGGCGGCGAAGGCAATGTCGGCGATGAGAGGAGAAACCTCCACGACCGTCATGCCGCTTCTGAGCAGGAAAGCATCCAAGGCGAGAACCGCCTGATAGCCGAATCGGGCAAACAGGACGATGCGGGCCTCAAGCAGGGTGGCAGCGCTGATATACGTTTCGGCGGCAGCGGCGATTCGTCGATTGAAGACGCGCCGTTCCGGTTCATTGCTCAGAATGGCAATGAGCGCCGATGTGTCGATGACCATCATGAAGGCAGGCCGTGTTGGTCATAACCGATGATCTCTTCGGCGCTCCGCGTGTCGCGCTTGGGCAGGCCGGCGCATTGCAGGGCAATGTAGTCGAGCTCGTCGGCCGGCGTGGTCTCGCCTTGCCTTTTCTCTACCCGCGCCAGTTTTTCCTGAACGGCATGCTTGACGGCCTTGGTCATGGACTCGCCGGTCAAGCGTGCAAGCCGCTTCGCCAAAGCATGGGTCTCGGCATCCTTGATGTTCAGCGGCATCACAAATTCCTCCCTGGTCTAAGTATAGGAGGAATATGGGGAAAATCAACCCCATCCGCGGGGCTTGCTTCCGCAATGTTAAATTTTTTTGCCGCTATTGCCTACATTCGCCGCCCTGCCCCTCGCCGCTGTGCTACGATACTTCGTCGAAGCAGGTTGGAAGGGGTTTCATCCTGCCCCGCGGCTCCCGGTCGGAGGCGCGGCGACACATCGAGGAGAGAGGTATGAAAAACATGAATATGTACCGCTGTTTTTATGCGGCGCTCGCGCTGGCGCTTGGCTTGGCGCTCCCCGCCGCGGCCCAGCAGGCCGACACGGCGCTGATCGTCGGCACGGTCAGCGACACCACCGGGGCCGTCATCCCGGGCGTGACCGTGACCTTCAACCACGTCGAGACGGGTACCGTCTATACGTCGGAAACCAACGAGAGCGGCAACTACCGCTCGAATCCGCTGCGCATCGGCGCCTATCTGGTGGTCATCGAGGCCGACGGCTTCAAAGCCTATTCGGGTTCGGGCATCAATCTGTCGATCGGCGATACGCGCCAGTTGGACGTGTCGCTCGAAGTCGGCGCGGTCACCGAGGTGATCGAGGTCGAGGCGGCGGCGCCGCTGCTGCAAACCACCGAGGCTTCGGCCGGCACGGTCATTGAAAACCGTCAGATCGTCGATCTGCCGCTCAACGGCCGCGACTATCTGCAACTCGCCGTGATCTCGGCGGGCGTGGTCGCCTCGCGCGGCCAAGGCGTTTCGATCGGCGGCCAGCGCGGCACCGAAACCAGCTTCCTGATCGACGGCATGGACAACAACAACCAGTCCATCGCCTCGCAGGGCGGCCAGAAGGAAGTCGTCAAGCCCAACGTGGACGGCATCGCCGAGTTCAAGGTCATCACCAACGGCTTTTCCGCCGAGTACGGCCGCTCGTCTTCGGGCATCGTCTCGCTGGCCATCAAGTCGGGCACCAACGACCTGCACGGCACGGGCTTCTTCTTCATGCGCGACGAGACGTTGGACGCCAAGCCTTTCTTCGCGCCCGGCGAGAAGGCGCAATTCGGACGCAAGCAGTACGGTTTTTCGCTCGGCGGCCCGATCAAGCGCAACAAGTCGTTTCTGTTCGGCGACCTGGAGCTCACCGACATCCGCGAGAGTTCGACCTTCGTCAGCACCGTGCCGACGCCGGCGATGCGCAACGGCGACTTCAACGATCTCGGGCAAACGGTGTACGACCCGTTCACCAACGGACAAGCGGTCGGCGCCGCGGACCGCCAAGCCTTCCCCGACAACAGGATTCCGATGAGCCGCTTCGACCCGCGCGCCGCCATCATCAAGGACTGGTGGCCCGATCCGCAAAGCTCCGACCTGCAGCGGAACTATGTTTTCCAGCCGCCGCGGAACAACGACTTTGACAAGTGGGACATCCGCTGGGATCACAATCTCTCCGCCGCCGACAACATCTTCGCCCGCTGGAGCTACCAGCAGCAGGTCATCCTTAATCCGCCGCGGCTTCCGGCGACGCAGTTCGGCTCGATGACGCGCGGCGGCCCGCAAGACCGCACCAGCAACAACGCCGTCTTCGGCTGGAACCGCATCTGGAGTCCGGCTTTGGTGTCGAACTTCCGCTTCGGCTGGAACTACATCGATACCGACATCGAAACGCACCTCGACGTGCCCGACAACATCAACGCGCGCATCGGCCTCGAGGGCTTCAACCAGAACCTGCGCGGCGTATCCGAGATGGTCATGAATCCCTATCAAGCTCTGGGCAACAACACGTTCCGCCCGAACCTGATCCAGTCGCAGACGCGGCAAATCTCCGCCGACAACACCTTGACCAGGGGCAATCACGCGATCAAGTTCGGCGCGCAGATTTTCCTGCTGCAAAGCTTCATCGACAATCCGCAGCGCACCATGGGCACGATGATTTTCGACGGCCGCTTCACCGAGGGGCCGGGCGGCGGCGGCGCGACCGGCGACTCTCTCGGCGATCTGCTGCTGGGCCTGCCCAGGGAAATCCTCGGTTCGAACACGGTCTATATGAACATGCGCTCGCCGTTCATCCACACCTACATTCAGGACGACTGGAAGGTGAACGACAAGCTGACCGTGAACCTCGGCCTGCGCCACGAGAACAACTACCCCTATATCGAGACGCGCGACGGCATCGGCCTGTTCCAGCGCGGCGGCCACCGCGGCTCGCAGGGGGCGATCCGCGTCGCCGGCATGACCGGCAGCTCGCGCGCCGACCGGGCCATGATCGACCACGACAAAAACAACTTCGCGCCGCGTCTCGGCATGGCTTACCGGCTCAACGAGAAAACGGTGATTCGCGCCTCCTACGGCATCTTCTACGGCAACATCACCAACACCGGCGGCGGCGAGTTCATGGAGACCATGCCGCCCTTCCACTTCAAGGCGGCATTGTCCGCCGGCGACGAACCCACCTTGCGCATGGCGCTGCCTCCGGGCACGATTTCGGCGGCGAACGCGCAAGGCGTAGAGATGTCCGCCTGGGACGAGGACCCGCCGTGGCCGATGGCGCAGAACTGGAACTTCAACATCCAGTATTCGCTGCCGGGCGACGCGGTCTGGGAGATCGGTTATTTCGGCAACAAGATGAACCACATGATGGGCCGCTGGGACGAGAACCCGCCCCGTCCGGGCGAGTCGGTTTACGATCCGGTGCTCAACCAGACTTTCGGCCCGCGAAGCTCGATCAACGAGCGCCGCCCCTGGAAGCGGGTGTACGTGCCCTCGTCCAGCCGCGGCGACTTGCAGTTCCCCGGCTCGGTTTCGAACGAGCCGTTCGCGCCCGGCTGCGGCTGCTTCATCACGCTGGGCCGCCAGAACACGCACTCGAACCGCTGGAACTCTCTCTACCACGGCTTCCACACCAAGGTCGAGAAGCGCTATTCGAAGGGCCTGACCTACATCCTTTCGTACCAGTGGTCGAAGGCCATCGGCGACTGGCGGGCGATTCCCGGCTCGGGCGGCGCCCCGGGCGAGAGCGCCCGCCTGGTGCATGACGTTCTCGACCTGACCCGCGAACGGGGGCCGACCCCGCAGGACCAGCGCCACCGCTTCGTGGGCAGCTACGTCTGGGAGTTGCCGTTCCTCAAGAACGCCACGGGCGCCAAGCGCGCGCTGTTGGGCGGCTGGTCGCTGGGCAGCATCGTTACCCTGACCAGCGGCACCCCGGCGACGCCGGGCGTGCAGGGCAATCCGGCGCGCATCGGCGGCGGCGACCGCCCCAACGTCGTGGAGGGCATGAGTCCGCAGGCGGCCAACCCCGACCCGGCGCAGTGGTTCAACCCCGCCGCCTTCACGCGGCCGGACGATTTGACCTTCGGCAACGCCGGCAAGGGCATCCTGCGTCTCCCGGGCCGCGCGCAGTGGGACTTCTCGGGGTTCAAGAACTTCCGCTTCGGCGAGAAGTACGCGGCGCAGTTGCGCATCGAGTCGTTCAACTTCACCAACACCCCGAACTTCGGTAGCCCGAACACCGCGTTCGGCAACCGCAACTTCGGCATCATCAGCGGCGCCTTCAGCCCGCGCAACATGCAGATCGGCCTGAAGTTCATCTTCTAGTCGAACGCAACGCAACCCGCAACCGCCGCCCGCTCCCGGCAACCCGGGGGCGGGCGGTTTTGTTTTCAGCCCCTTGCGCCGCTCCGTCCGCCGCCAACCGCCCTGCCTTGTGATGGAACGGGCGGATATTCTCCTCAATCTGCGGGCGTCTCGATGCGCACGGCGGCGATCGACTTCAGCAGGCCGAAGACGCGCTCTTTCCAGATCGACGCATGAGGAAAGAGCGCGCGCAGTTGCCGGGTCGTCAGCAGATCGATATCGCGCAGGAAATCGTCGCAGCCTTCAGCGGTCGGACGCTGCAAGAGCCCCCATACGGTGAAGTTCCGCAGCAACGGGCGCTGCCGTCTCTTCGGCAGATAGTGAATCAACGGCGTGTAGAGATGCGGCTCGACCGGGAACCAGCGGTAGGGCGTCTGCACGTAGTAGCCGCGGCCGACCCGCTCGATCTCCCTGGCGAAGGCGGCGCGGTTTTCCTGCCCCGGTATGTGCTCGACGACGGAATTGGCGAACGCCAGATCGAACGCGCGGTCGCGGAAGGGCAGGCGCCGCGCGTCGGCGACGACCCACTGGAAACGACGGTCGGCGGCCTCGGGTTTTTGCAGATTGACGATCACCACCCGCGGAACGACTGCGAAAAAATTCCAGTAGTAAGCCGCGCCCCCGATATCGAGCACGGTGGAGTCTTCCGCGAGGCCGAAGGCCGCGGCAAGATGCCGGAAGCGGCGGCCGCGGAAGTAACGGCCGATGGGCGGATGCAGGCGCCGGATGCTGAGATTGCTGAAGCGGATGGCGAGGGGTCCCCGTAAAGATTGGGAATAGCACACTTCGCGGGCCGGTTCCAAGCGCTGCGCGGACTGCTACTATCGTGGCGTCCGCGCCCGCCGGCCCAAGTGGTTGCCAAGCCGCGGAATGCGCAGGGAGGAGTTGACCCTATGAAACGTTCGCTGACGCGGCGGCAATTCGTGGAACGCACGGCAGGCATTGCCGGCGCCTTCGCGGCGGCTTGCTCGCCGGAACCCCGCGAATCCGCCGGCCCAAGGCCCAACATCGTGCTGCTGATGGGAGACGATCACGCTTGGGACGAGACCGCCTACAACGGGCATCCCCACTTGCAGACGCCGACGCTCGACGAGATGGCGTCAACCGGTCTGCGCCTGGACAACTTTTATGCGGCCTCGCCGGTTTGTTCCCCGACGCGGGGCAGCGTGTTGACCGGCCGCCACCCCAATCGTTACGGCACGTTCACGCCCAACTGGTCGATGCGCCCGGAGGAGATCACCATCGCGCACATTCTAGGCAAGGCCGGCTACGCCTGCGGGCACTTCGGCAAATGGCACGTCGGCGCGGTGAAGGCCGGCTCTCCCTTGAATCCCGGAGCGATGGGTTTCGACGAATGGGTGTCGCACGACAACTTTTTCGAGATGAATCCGCAGTTGTCGCGCAACGGCGGGCCGCCGCAGCGGTTCGAGGGCGAAAGCTCCGAGGTCGTCATCGACGAAGCGATCCGCTTCATCGGCGGCGCGGCCGCGGACCGCCGGCCGTTCCTGGCCGTCGTCTGGTTCGGCTCGCCGCACGAGCCGTACAGCGGGCTGGATGAAGACTTGGCGCTCTACGACGACCTGCCGGCAGAGTACGCCGAGCGCACGGTGCGGCTGACCGGCATGGATACCGGCCTGCCCGTCGAGCGGCCGCTGCGGGACGTGCTGCGCGAGCGCTACGCCGAGATCACGGCGATGGACCGCGCGATCGGCAAGCTGCGGTCGTATCTCGCCGACGAAGGGCTGCGCGACAACACGGCGCTCTGGTACTGCGGCGATAACGGCATCCCCGCCAGCGGTCTCCCGACCGCGCCGTTTCGAGGCCGAAAAGGCAACGTTTACGAAGGCGGCGTGCGCGTCCCGGGCATCGTCGAATGGCCGGCGAAAATTACGCAGCCCCGCGCGACCGCCGTGAACGCCGTGACCAGCGACATGCTGCCGACGCTGTGCGAGCTGGCGGAAGCGCCGCCGCCCGAGCGCCCGCTGGACGGCATCGGCCTGAAGGCCCTGCTCGACGGGGAAATGACCGAGAGGCCGAGTCCGATTTGTTTCTGGTCCTACGACACGCGCCATGAAACCGCCGGCGACCCCAAGCCCTACATCGATCCGCAACTGCAAGAGGGCACGACTCCTCTGGCGAAGATCATGGACGGACGCTTCACGCGCAATTTCCGCAATTTCCATCACCCGGAAATCGCCGAGGACGACTTTCTCGGCGCGCGGGCGATACTCGACAACCGCTACAAGCTGGTCATCGGCGGCGAACGCGGCGACGAAACGGTCAAGGAACTGTTCGACCTGCGCGCCGACCAAGCCGAAGAGACCAACCTTGTCGAGGCGCAGCCGGAGATCGCCGCCGACCTGGAGCGGCAGCTTCGGGAGTGGCAGGAATCGGTGCTGAACAGCCTCACCGGGAAAGACTACGGCGGTCCCTCGGGGGGTTGAGCCGCGGGCGTCGGCGGAGCTTGGTCCTTCACCCGCGCCAGCGCCTGCCGGGCCAGTTCGGCCGCGGGAGCGCCGGCGTGCAGCCGCATCAACTCTTCGAGCTCGCGTCTTGCGGCTTGAGGCTTCCCCGCTCTGACATAGATCTCGGCCAGGAAGAACTGCGGGTGAGAAAAGTGCCCCCGGTCGGCTTCTTTTGCCCGCAGCAAATGGTTCCGCGCCTTGTCGAATTGCTGCTTGTAAAAGAAATTCATGCCGAGTTGCGCGTTGGCCAGAGCGTCGTCCGGGCGCATCGACTGCGCCATCAGGTTGTACGGCAGCGCGTCGTCGATGCGCTGCTGCGACAGGAGCGCGCCGCCCAGGTTGACCATCGGAGCGAAGGCTTCCGGGTCATGCCGCAGCGCGGCGCGGAAGTATTCCTCGGCCTGCTCGTAATCGTCGGCCTTGTAGGCGAGCGTGCCCAACTCGTTCCAGGCTTCGACGAAGCCCGGCGACAACTCCACCGCTTGCAGCAGCCGGGCGATGCTGCCCTCGCGGTCGCCTTTGGTCAACCGTCGCCGCGCGGCCTTGAAAGCCGCCCGCGCCTTCGGCGAAACCGCCAAGTCGCCGAGCGAAACCGAGTTTTCTCTCTCGATATTCCTGCGGCGGGCGTCTTCCGAGCGTTCGAGAACGACTTGTATGTCCACGCGCCCCGCACTGTCGGCGAAATTGCGCGTGACTTGCACCGTGCGGCTGGTGACCCCCCATTGCGGGTCGAGCACGGTCAAGGTGTATGCGCCCGGCTCCAGCTTCTTGAACGCGAACACGCCGTTGCGCACCGGCGCCTCGTCGTAGAATGCCCGCGCGACGGCGGAAATCATGGCGATGCCCCGCGGCAGTTCGGGCGTCACGGTCGCGCGCAGCGTCAGCGTCTCGGCCGCGGCGGCCGCCGCCGGCAGGAGTACAAGAGAAAGCAGCGGGCAGGCAGCCCGCCGCCCGAAAAACATTCTCAACTCAATGGCCGCCAATCCCAAACCAAGTGACCGCTTTCCGCAGCGGCAACCCGCCGCCCCGCGCATTGTAATCGTTTTGAGAGAGAACGGGCTCATTCTAATCGTTTTTGCCGGTTTCGCCGGGGTTCGTAATAGAATTTGGATGGCGCTGGCCAATTCTAAGCGTTTTTGCAGATTCTGCAGGGTTTGTAATAGAATTTGGAAGAAAGAAGCTTATTTTAAGTGTTTTTACAGATTTCTCGGGTTTAGTAATAGAATTTGGAGGAAAGCGCCCGATTCTAAGCGTTTTGGTACGGACGCCGTTGACTTCGCATGTCACGACCTGCAACAGGCAGGGAGCAACTCCCCATCGGCCAAGCTTGGCTCAGGCGCGAGTTGGGCCTGGCGGTTCCGCCGCCCTCCGTGGAGAGCTACATCGCGGCCGGAGCGCGCCGGACCGAAACTTGTAACTCGCGAACCGTGGAGATCTACCCCCGGCAATATGCCCCGGAGGGATCGACCGTAGCGCACCTCCGCTTTGCGTTGCGCCATGAACCCGTCGATATCGGGGTGCTGATCGCCGCCCTCAAGGCGGTCGAAGCAGCCGACATCGAGGACTGGGTCCGGGCGCAACCGACGAGCGCCTTCAGCCGGCGCGCCTGGTTCTTCTACGAGATGTTCACCGGTCGAACGCTGGATCTGGAGAATGCCCGCGCCGGTAATTATGTCGAAGCCTTGGACCCGAACAAGCACCTTGTCGCCGCGCGCCGCAACTCCCCGCGTCACCGCGTTGCCGACAATCTGCTCGGCGGCCCCGGCCTGTGCCCCTCGATCAGGCGCACGCCGCGGTTAACGGAGCGGATGGGACTGCGGCTGGACGAAGAGGCGCGCGCGCTGATTGCAAGCTGCGAGCCGGCAATTCTCGCCCGGGCCGTAAATTACCTCTACACGAAAGAGACGCGCTCCTCGTTCGCCATCGAGAGCGAGACCCCGAACGCCGCGCGCGCGGAGCGGTTCGTTGCCGCGCTGCGGGCGGCGCCCGACTTCGACCCGACCGACAAGGCCGCGCTGATCCGCTTGCAAGGCGCTATCGTCGACCGCCGTTACGCGGCTGCCGATTGGCGCGGCTCCCAAAATTTCGTGGGCGAGACGGTCGGCGGGTATCGCGAGAACGTGCATTACATCTGTCCGCGGCCCGAGGACGTGCCGGGGCTCATGGGCGCCTGGATGAAATTGACGCGGCGCGTTGTCGAGGGCTACAGCGATCCCGTCGCGGCCGCGGCGGTCTCAGCCTTCGCCTTCGTCTTGATCCACCCCTTCGAGGACGGCAACGGCCGCATCCACCGCTTCCTGATACACCATGTGCTGGCCAAGCGGGGCTACAGCCCGCCCGGCGTTATCTTTCCCGTTTCCGCGGCCATTTTGCGCGACCGGAGCAGCTACGATGCGGTGCTGGAAACCTTCTCGCGGCCGCTTTTCGAATACATCCGCCGGCATTGGACGTCGGAGCGGGAAATCGTCGTCGACAACGAGACGGCCGATCTCTACCGCTATTTCGATGCAACCGGGTTCGCCGAGTATCTGTATGACCGCGTGGCCGACACCGTTCGCCGCGACCTCAAGGAAGAGCTCGATTTCGTCGCGGTCTTCGACCGGGCATTCGAAGCGGCGCGCGCGACCGTGGATATGCCGGACCGCCGCGCCTCCTTATTCGTGAGCCTCTGCATGCAGAATCAAGGCCGGCTTTCGGCAACGAAACGCCGCAGCTTTCCCGAATTGGACGACGCCGAAATCGCCGCGATGGAAACGGCGGTGCGCAACGCGATGCAGGGGCGGGAGTGAAGGCTGAGAATATGAACCTAAAGAACGGTATGCGGCCGGTGCATCCGGGCGAGATATTGCGAGCGGAACCAGAGACGCTCAATCTCTCGGCCAATGCGCCGCCTAACCGCGTCGCCGCGATTCCGGTTCGAAGCGCGCCGGTATGTCGACATTGCTGTCCGGTCCGAAATCCTGTCGCAGCGCCGAACCGAAGAGGGCGAGCCGCCTGATTCCGCGCGCACCGCAGAACAAGGCAAGGCGTTCTCGGGGAATCGATACCCGCGGATTCATACCGGCGCCGCCTTCGGTTCGGGTGTCTGGTCCCACGTTCTGCCGTCCAGCGTCCGGCCCGTTTTCTTCTTGAATACGCCGCCCCATTGCTTGAAAAAGAACGGCGTTCGGGATTGCACGCAGTTGTCGCGGATCTCCCGCACCCAGTCCGGCTGCATCGGCCTGGCGCCCGGCCCGGACTCGCCGCCGGCAATGACCCAATCGATACCCGTCAAGTCCACATCCGGCAAAGGCTCCAACAGCGGTTCGAGAGATAGGAACTTCGTCCCGGCGCCGGTTTCCTGGAGCGGCGCGAGCCGTCCCATCAGGTCTGCGGATTCGATGCTCGTACCCAACCAGATGTTCGGCGTCCAGTGCAGCCTGCCGCTGAGCAGGGCGGCGCGGCCCGGCCGCTTGGTCAGCACCTGAAAAGTGTGTCGGGACGCCCGATTCATGACCGCGAACACTGACTCGATGAACGTCGCCGGAACGGAGTCGTGAAACAGATCGGACATGGAGTTGACGAAGACGAGGCGCGGCTTCCGCCACTTCAGCGGAGCGCCGAGAGAGGATTCGTGGAGGGCAACGGAGAATCCGTTCTCGTACTTGGCTACGCCCATAGCGCGGAGCCTCAAGGACATGCGCTCCGCATAGCAATGCTTGCAGCCGGGGCTGATCTTCGTGCAGCCCGTCACCGGGTTCCAGGTAGTCTCAGTCCATTCGATCTTGGAGCGCGCGGACATGACTACATATTTTTCAATACATGTTCCGCGATTCTTTTGGCAGTTCTGATTCCTTTCGGATTGCCGACGCAAACAGGGACTCGAATAATGCAGCGTTTCTCGATGGTCCACTTTCCGCCGTAGCTTGCTCGGGGTTCGGCTGCTCGGTCCGTCATTCTACGTTCACAACTTTCAAATTCTCGATTCCCCGGTTACCGATCAAGCGGTCGGCACAACCTGCGCTTGAGCCACAACGCCCGCCGCGCGCATGCGGAAACGGCGCTCGCCGGTCAGGCGGCTTCCGACTGTCATTATAGGAAGCGCAGGCAACCATGCGGCAATCGGGCGGAGGCAAGCGGGAGCGGTGACGAAGCGGACCTCGGCGGCCGTGTTTCGCGACTATTGCCGCGAAATAGGGCAGACGCGGGCAACCGGACAGGCGACCGAGCACAGCTACAGGCCGGCGCTCCAGAAGCTCATTCAAGACTTGGCGGGCGGCGATGTCCGCGCCATCAACGAGCCCCAATCCGTTGCCTGCGGCGCGCCCGACTTCATCGTCGAGCGGCGCGGCGTCAGGATAGGCCATATCGAGTGCAAGGATGTCGGCGCCAACCTGGACCGCGCCGAAGTCTCTGCGCAATTGAAACGCTACCGCGACGGTCTGCCCAACCTGATCCTGACCGACTATCTGCAGTTTCGCTGGTATGCGGAGGGCGAACTGCGCGATGAGGCGCGTCTGGCGCGCCTCGACAGCCAAGGCAAGATCGCGGCGGACAAAGTCGGCGCCGCGCGAACCGACGCGCTGCTCGAGGCGTTCCTTGCAACCCATTTCCCGTCCATCGACAGCCCGCGCGAGCTCGCCAATGCAATGGCTGCCAGGGCCAGGCTGTTGCGCGACGCCATCGGACGCATTCTCCGGCAAGAAGGCGCGTCGGGACCGCTGCACGATTTGCTGGCCGCCTATCGCGAAGTGCTGATCGCCGGTCTCTCGCCCGCCGAATTCGCCGATTTGCAGGCGCAGACCGCCGCCTACGGCCTGTTCACGGCCCGCTGCCTGCATACGGGTCATGCAAGAGAGCCGTTCACGCGCCAATCCGCCGTTTTCACGCAAACGGCGCCTTTCTTGCGCGATATCTTCGGCCGTATCGCCGGTCCCGGCATCGATCCTCGGATCGCCTGGATCGTGGACGATCTCGCGCTGGTGCTGGACCGGGCGGACATAGCGGCGGTGCTCGCCGATTTCGGCAGCCGCACTCGGCGCGAAGACCCGGTGGTGCATTTTTACGAGGACTTTCTGGCCGCCTACGATCCGCAAATGCGCGAGATGCGCGGCGTTTACTACACGCCGGAGCCGGTGGTCCGCTACATCGTGCGCAGCGTGGACCGCCTGCTTCGCAGCGGCTTCGGTCTGGCCGACGGACTCGCCGACACCGCGACCGTCGCAGTCCGCACGCTGAACGGAGCCGCGGAGTCGAGCCCGCGCGTGCTGATCCTCGACCCCGCGGCGGGCACGGGCACGTTCCTGCGCGAAACGGTCGCCGCCATCCGCTCGACCATCGAAGACCGGGGACTGACCGGAGCTTGGCCCGACTATATCCGCGATCATCTTCTGCCGCGCCTGTTCGGGTTCGAGTTGCTGATGGCGCCCTATGCGATCTGCCATCTGAAGCTCGCGCTCGAGATCGGCGGAACCGACGCCAAGTTCAAGATGCCGGACGACCAACGCCTCGGCGTGTTTCTCACCAACACGCTGGAAGAGGCGCACGAAAGCGTGGCCGGCGCGCTCTTCGCTCACGAAATCGCCCAAGAGGCGGCGGGCGCGGACGCCGTGAAGCGCGAGAAGCCGGTGATGGTCGTGCTCGGCAACCCGCCCTATTCCGGGCATTCCGCCAACAAGGGCGCGTGGATCAAGGGGCTGTTGGATCGTTACAAATGCGGTTTCCCCGAATTGAAGAAGCCGGCGCAGGCGAAATGGCTCAGCGACGATTATGTCAAGTTCATCCGCTTCGCCCAATGGCGCATCGAGCGCACCGGCGAGGGCGTGCTCGGCTTCGTTACCAACCACAGTTATCTGGACAATCCGACCTTCCGCGGCATGAGACACAGCTTGATGCGGACCTTCGACGAGATATATCTGCTCGACCTGCACGGCAACGCCAAGAAGAAAGAACGGACGCCGGGCGGCGGCAAGGACGAAAACGTGTTCGACATCCAGCAAGGCGTCGCCGTCAGCCTGTTCGTCAAGCATGCGGATACCGACGACGCTCCGGCGCAGGTGTTCCATGCCGATCTGTGGGGCGAACGCGAAGCGGGACCGGGCGGCGGCAAATACGGTTGGCTGGCCGCCAACGATATCAAGACCACGGAATGGGCCGAGCTTGCGCCGAAACCGCCGCTCTACCTGTTCGTGCCGCGCGACGAGAGGTTGATTGACGAGTACAAGGCGGCATGGCCCATTCCCGCGATCTTCGCACCGAACGGCGACCCCGCGCCGGGAATCGTGACGACGCACGACCAGTTCGCCATCTCCTGGACGCGCGAGGAAGCAGTATCCAAGGTGGAGCGTCTGCTGGCTACGAAATCGGAAGAAGAAGCGCGTGAAATATGGCGCTTGTGTTCGCAAGATCAATGGCGGTACGAGCGGGCAAAACTGAAGCTTGCCGATGATTCATGGCGCGAGCGGATCGCCCCCATTCTCTATCGGCCGTTCGATATGCGGACGACCGTGTTCGATCACAATGTCGCTGTCCACCGGCGTGAGCGCGTCATGCGCCATATGCTGGCCGGACCGAATGTGGGATTGTGTGTTGGTCGAGCGGGGGCGGTTATTGGGTCAAACAAATGGAATGTTGCTTTCATCTCAAGAAATTCTTCGGACTTTAATTTGTTCCGACGCGGAGGAAATTGTCTCTTCCCTCTCTATACCTACGGAAAGGGGATGCGCAAAGCGAATCTCGATCAAGAGTTCGTCGCAGAGATCTCCTCCGCGATCGGTCTTGAGTTCCTTTCCGAAGGTGTCGGCAATCTCACGGCCAAGTTCGGCCCGGAGGACGTGTTTCACTACATCTACGCCGTGCTGCACAGCCCGGAATACCGCCGCCGCTACGCCGATTTCCTGAAATCCGATTTTCCACGCATCCCGCTGAGCGACGACCTGGCGCTGTTCGCGGCTCTGGCCGGCTTGGGCAAGCGCCTCGCCTCCCTGCACCTGATGGAAGCGGAAGGCAAGGACACGCCCGCCTTTCCGTGCAAGGGCGACAACCGGATAAGCAAGATTCACTACGCGCCGCCGACCGACGTTCTGCCGGGTCGGGCGTGGATCAACAGCAAGCAGTATTTCGCGGGCGTAGCGCCCGAGACCTGGGACTTCGCCATCGGCGGCTACCGCCCGGCGGAGAAGTGGCTGAAGGACCGCAAGGGCCGCGTCCTGTCTTTCGACGACATTACCCATTACCGCCGCATCTGCGCCGCGCTGGCCGAAACGCCCTGCATCATGGCCCGCATCGACCGCGAAATCGAAGCCCGCGGCGGCTGGCCGCTCGCCTGACCGGAGCGGTCATGCAGTCTGCCCTTACCGCAGCCGGTTCAGCGTGTAGGCGGCCATGCCGGTTGTCAACGGCTCGCCGGCGGCGGAGAGGATGTTGCTCGGTCTGAGGTCGTACACGCGGCCCGGAACCAGCTTGTCGAGCGTCAGCGAGACTTCGAGGCCGTCCGGCGATACGACGGCGCGGCGCACCGTTGCCGGAGTCACCTCGGTTTTCGGCGAGCCGTATGTCGCGTGATAGCGGTAGTAGTAGTGCGTAAACGAGTAGTTCGACGCCTCGCCGGCGGTTGCGCGGTCCAGCGGTTTGGTGAAGGTCAGAGCGAAGCCCGTTTTCGTCAGCTTCATGGCCAGGATGTCGAACGGGACCCGCCCCTGGTACACAACCCGCTGCAAGCCTTCGGTCGAGCCCCAGATGCGCGAAGTCTGCGCCACGTAGAGGGCCTTGCCGTCGGGCGAAAAGGCCAGGCGGTTGTTGGCCATGCGCAGGCCGTTGCCGTCGATGAACGGAAACGCCGCGCCCTGCCACTCGCCCTGAACCTTTTCGAGAAAAACGCGGTAGATGCGCGGGTAGGTCCACTCGGCAACGAAGAGTTGGCCGGCGTAGGGACCGAACGCGCCGTCCGTCAGGTCGAAAAGCGGCTGGGCGCTCGAGCCGCCCATGTCGTTCTGCGGAAAAAGGATCGCGGGCTTCTTGCGGCGCGCGTCCAACTCGGCCACGTCGGCTTCGACCGGGTTGACGCCGAGAAAATCCGGGTGCCAGGGCAGCGACGCCGGGTGGCCGTGGAAGGCGTTCAGCGTGACGTGATGGAGCGGCGAAGTGCCGACCCAGCCGCCCTGGTTGTCCACGGCGAAGATATCGCCGGCGGGGCTCATGACGATGCCGTTCGGCTGCCGAAAGCCGCACGAGAAAACCGAGAGGGCGCCCGAATCGGCGGCGATCCGCAACGCGCAGCCGCGGTAGGGCGCCGGCGAGTAGTGGCCGATCCGGTTCACTTTGCCCGGGAGCGGCTCGGCGGCCCTGCGCGGCTTGCGGCTGAGCTCGCCGCGCGCCGGCTCGCGCGGGTCAGCGTTGCCCGACGCCAGCCCCAGGCTGACGTAGAAGTTGCCGTCCCGGTCGCGGACCGGCCCGGCGATGTATTCGTGATAGTTCCCCGAGAGCCCCCAACCGTCGCTGATCGTTTCGAAGAGGTCGGCCGCGCCGTCATCGTCCGTATCGACGACGCGCGTGAGCTCGGGGACTTGCGCCACGAAGAATTCGCCCTTGCCGCCCGCCAGGATGCCCAGCGGAGTATGCAGACCCTCGGCGAATTTGCTCCAGCGCTCCGACCGCGGATCGAACGAATAGACGTAGCCGCGCCGGAACGCCGCGTAGAGCTTGCCGTCGGGGGCGAAGTCGATGGAGCAGAATTCGGGATGAATGCCCCGCGGCCCGCGAACCGTTTCCACCTTGTAGCTGGACGGCAGGACCTGACCCGGAGCGGCGGCGCAGGCGAAAACGCAGGCGAAGAGCAGCGCGGCGGGCGTCCTCACGGTCCGACCTCCACCGTGAGCGTCTTGTTCGCGCCGCGGGCGATCTCGCGGGTTTCTCCGCCTTCGACGAACCACAGCGGCTTGTCGACTCGGGGAAACTCGAATTGCCGGATCAGCTTCGCGTTCCGCGGCGCAAGCAACTCGTAAACCTCGACGCCGTCCACTTCGTAGTGGAATTGCGGCGCGCCGTCCACCAGTCGGTAGCCGCGGAAACGCCTTTGGGGGATGCGGCCGCGCTCGCCCACGCGCAGGGGGTAGTTTTGCGAACGGTAAAAGATGCCGCCCACGTAACGCGCCGTCTCGGTGCGGTTCGTGTCTTTGTTCTTTTTCGTCCACAGCGTGGGCGAGATATCGACGAAGCCGCCTTGCCAGGCATAGAGCAGTTGCACGGCGCCGGCGTCGAAGCAGTACGACAACCCGCCGGGGAATCCGACCGAGATAGCGGCGGGAGACGTGCCCGGCATGTCCCAGCGGACGACGATCGGCTTGTCGCTGGGGATCGGCATGTCTTCGCTGCCGGGCCGGGCGCTTGTCGTCTCGTACCCCTCGGGGGCGTTTTCCGCCTTGGCGGCAAGCAGCGCCGCCCACAGGTTGTCGATTTTTTCCGCCGCTTCGGGCGCGGGCAGGGAACCGAAGTAGTTGGGCATCGACGTGCCGGAAAGAATGCGGACGGGGTCGCGCATCCAGCGCGAAAACCAGCGGTAGCGCAGCCGCCGGCCGGCGGTCAGCAACTGCGGGCCGCGCTCGCCGAGCGGGTCGAACTTTCCCCAGCCGTGGCAGCCGTTGCAGGCCATCCCGCCCTTTTGGGAATTCAGGCCCAGCATGGCGTGTCCGCTTGCCGCCGATGCCGGCCGCGCAAGCGGCGGACCCGCGCCCGGTCTCAACCCCGCGCTTTTGGCGAAGCCTTCGACGAGACGCGCCGCCTCGCGGGGATGGTAGGCGGGCATGCGCAACTCGGTCCAGTCGAACGCGCGCGGGCCGCCGGTCAATGCCTGCCGCAGCCAATCGCTTCTGAGCTTTTCGCCGACTGCGGTCAGGACGGGCGCGGATTCGGCGATAGGAGCCGCCGGCGCGGCGCCGTTCCATTCGTGGCAGGCATTGCAGCGCAGCCGCCGCAAGCGTCCGGCGTGGTCGAAGACGGGCGCGCGGCTGACGTCAGGGTAGGCGGAAAAGTCGGCGACGAAGGCATTCAGCGCCGCCCGCTGCTCCGCCGCAAGGCGGTACCGCGGGGCGCGCCCGGCGGGTTCGGCCGCCAGACAGCCTTGCCGCGGGCGCAGCTTGGCAAATCGGGCCGGCTGCTCGTATGCGGAAGCGATGTCCAGCGCGTGGCAGTTCAAGCACCCGCCGGACGCAACAAGGGCCTTTCCCTTCGCGGCATCGCCGCCCGCGGCCGGCCGCGCATACCGCTCGTCGCCGAAGGCTTCATCCAGGTGCGCCGCTATCGCCGGCGCTTCTTCGTGGTCCAGCGACAGCGCGGGCATGCGCCCGCCGGGGTCGTAACGGGCGGGATCCTGCAAATAGGCGACCAACTCGCCGAAGGGCATCTTCGAGCCGGCGCCGGCGAGCGGTACGCCGCCGCGGTGATGGCAGGCGACGCAGCCCAGCGTCTGAAAGAGCGTCGATCCGAATTCGCGGTAGCGGCTGGGCAACTTGGCGTCCAGCGCGGGCGCGGCGGGGCCCTGAAGCGTCGCGAGGTAACGCGCGATATCGCGCCGCTCGGCCGCGGTCAACAGCGCGGGCATCGCCGCATCGCTGCGCACCGCGCGCGGGTCCGCCATCCAGGCGAAGAGCCAACCTTCGTTGCGCCGCGCGCCGATTCCGTTCAGCTCGGGGGCCAAGCGCCGCTCGAGCGAAGCCGATGCGGAGGCGTGGCAGTTGACGCAGCCCAACTCGCCCGCCAGACGGCGGCCCTCGCTCACGAGAGTTTCCTGCGCCGACAGGCTTTCGTCATGGGACAGCAAGCGGTTCGGCAGCGGTTCCCAGTCGAACCCCGGACCTTTCCAGAGCAGCCGCAGTTGCGCTTCGCCGGCCTGCCGCCGGTAGCG
The DNA here is from genome assembly GCA_958295955.1 of uncultured Bryobacterales bacterium. Lineage (GTDB taxonomy): Bacteria > Acidobacteriota > Terriglobia > Bryobacterales > UBA6623 > CATQHP01. The sequence goes on from OY282420.1 coordinate 3,027,232, forward strand.
GATTTCGAGCGGAACCGACCCCGCGGCGAGTTGCAAGGGAGCGTCCGCGGCAACTTTCCCGCCGAGCGCGACTTGCGCGCCGCCTGCGTCGAACCGGTAGTCTCCGTTGCGCAGCACCGAGAGCTTGCCGCGCCAGACCGCCTCGAACGCCGCGGCGATCCCCGGATGCGGCGATTCTTCGGCGGCGAGGAAAAAATTCGCGTCGGGCGTCTCGGCGCGAACGCTGCGGCGCGCGTCGGAGTAAGTAGCCAGCAACCCCGGACGCTCGGCGGCGAAGAGGCCGGCAGCGGCGGCGAGTCCCGCCGTCAACGCCGCGAGCAGCCGGGTCATGACGCCGTCCAACGGGAGGGCCGCAGCGCGCCGGCGGCGGTCTCAGACCACAGCGCGGGCACGGTGAAGCCCGCAAGCGCCAGGGCGGTTGCGAAGCGCACGATCTCGCCCCCGGTTTGCCCGAGCATGAATTCGAGCCCGAGGCCGGCCGCGGTCAGAACGGCAGCGGCGGCAAGCCGTTTTTTCTCGAAACGGAGTCCGAGGCAGCAAGCCGCCAGGGCTCCCAGGTAAAACCCCAGGCAGCGGACGCAAACGGGGAGCTGCGTTCCGAGCGCCGCCCACGACCGGGCCGGCTCTTGATGGCAGAAAGGAGAAAACGCGGCGGCAGTCGCGGCGCGAGCAAAATCGCCGCCGGGGGCGGCCCAGACAGCGCCGAGAAACACCGCTCCGACAACGATTGCCGAAAGGATTCGCGCCGCGGCGAGCATCGTCACTATCTACACAAACGCGGGTACGCCGGTGACGCGCGCGCCGAGCACCAGCGTGTGGATATTGTGCGTGCCCTCGTAGGTCTTCACCGTTTCGAGATTGCACATGTGCCGGAAAATCGGATATTCGTCGGTGATGCCGTTGGCGCCCAGCAGATCGCGGGCGCGGCGGGCGATTTCGATCGCCATCTGCGCGTTGTTGCGCTTGAGCATCGAGACATGGCTGAAGTGCAGCTTGCCCTTGTCTTTCAGGCGGGAGGCATGCAGCGTCATGAACTGCGCCTTCGTAATCTCGGTAATCATGAAAGCCAACTCGTTCTGCACCAGTTGATGCGAGGCAATCGGGCGGTTGTCGAACTGCGTGCGCATCATCGTGTACTGCCGCGCGCAGTCGTAGCAGGCCATCGCCGCGCCGATCGTGCCCCAGCCGATGCCCATGCGGGCGTTCGACAGGCAACTCAACGCGGCCTTCAAGCCGGTGACTCCCGGAAGCGCGTTGGCGGCCGGAATGCGGCAGTCGCTGAAGCCGAGGCTCGAGGTGATCGAGGCGCGCATCGACAGCTTGTTGTGCAGGTCGGTCGCCGTGAAGCCGGGCGTTCCCTTTTCGACCAGGAAGGCGCGGATGTCGTCGGTGTCGGCGACTTTCGCCCAGATAATGGCCACGTCCGCGAACGTCCCGTTGGTGATCCATGTTTTTTCGCCGTTGAGGACATAGCTGTCGCCGTCGCGGACGGCGCGCGTCGTCATGCCGCTGGGATTCGAGCCGAAATTGGGCTCGGTCAAGCCGAAGCAGGCGAATTTTTTGGCTTGCTGCAACTCCGGCAGCCACTTGTTCTTCTGTGCTTCGCTGCCGTAGCGGTGGAGGCAAAACATCGAGAGGCTGCTCTGCACCGAGATGAAGCTGCGCAGCCCGCTGTCGCCGCGCTCGAGCTCCTGCATGATCAGGCCGTTCTCGACCTCGCTCATGCCGGCGCAGCCGTAGCCGTGAAGGTTGGCGCCGAAAAACCCCAGTTCGGCGATCGTCTCCGACAACTCCGTCGGAAACGTGCCGTCGCGGAAGTGCTTGTCGATTACGGGGATGAACCGGTCATTGACGAATTGGCGCGCGGTCCGGCGGACGAGCAATTCTTCGTCGCTCAGCAGCGAGTCGAAATCCATGAAATCCACGCCCTTGAATTCGAACATTCCCGTTCCTCCGCGAATTCATCATGGTAGCAACGGAGCGCCCGGCGGGGACTACGCCCGTTCGGCCAGGTAAACGCCGGCGAGGACGACTGCGCCGCCGGCGGCAAGCGCGGCCGTCACGGGCTCGCCCATGAACGCGGCGGCGATCAACACCGCCAGCGGCGGCTGGAGATACTGAGCGTTCGCTACCCGCGAGGCTTCCAGGTAGCCCAGCGCCCAGAAGTAGAGCAAATAGGCGATGACCGCCGAGCCCGCGGCCATGAACAGCAGCGACAGGTAACCGGCGGCGGGAACGGCGGAGAAATCGAAGTCCCAGCCGGGCCAAACGAGCGTCGGTCCCGCGATGAGAGCGCCCATTGTGTATGCGGCGCCGAGAAACAACTCCGGCGGGTAGCGTTGGCGGAAGCCGCGGCCGAAAACCGTTACGCAGGCGAAACCCGCCGTGGCGGCGAACGTCAGCAGATCGCCGGTGAAGGTCGGCGCCGTTCCGGGCAGGCGCGAGCCGCGGTCGAAACCCAGGATGACGACGCCGGCCGCAGAAATCGCCATCCCCAGCAGGCGCGGCTTCTTGAGCTTTTCCTGTCCGGTCAGGATCGCCAGAAACAGGATCGTAAGCGGCAGAGTCGCATAAATAATCGAAGAGTGCGCGATGCTTGTCCGCGCCAGCCCGGTCAGGTAACCGAGTTGGTTGCCGACGTGGCCGAACAACATCAGCGCCGGGAACTTGAGCCGGTCCTCGGGACGGATCGAGCGTAAGCTGAGGCCGCGCAGCGCCAGGACGACGTTCATCAGCAAGCCGGCGCCGACGATGCGCAGCGTGAAAAAAAGCAGGGGAGGGAAGTAGCGGAAGCCGATTTTGCCGACGGGGCCGTTCAGCGTCCAGAAGAGCACTGCGGCGGCGACCGCGCCGTAGAGCGCTGCTTTGCTCGGGCGGGTCGGCGCGTTGCGGTCGGCGGTCAAGTCAGTTCTTCCCGGCGTTCGGTCAGGGCTTCGATGCGCTCGCGGTCCAATGCGTAGCCCAGGCCGGGGCCGCTGGGGGCGGCGATTGCGCCTTGCGGCGTCACTTCGACGGCGGGCGCAACGATGTCCCGGCTCCAATAGCGTTTGGAGGCCGCCACGTCCCCGGGAAGCGTGAAATTGCTCAGCATCGACAGGGCGATGTTGTGCGCCCGGCCGATGCCGGCTTCGAGCATGCCGCCGCACCAGACCGGAATCCCGTTGGCCGCGCAGACCTCGTGGACGCGGCGGGCTTCGCGAAAGCCGCCCACCCGGCCCAGCTTGATATTGACGATGCGGCACGCTCCCAAGCGGATCGCCTGCTCGGCGTGGCGCGCGGTGCGGATGCATTCGTCGAGACAGATCGGCGTCGCGATGGATTTCTGGAGCTCGGCGTGGTCGACGATGTCGTCGTGCGCGAGCGGCTGCTCGATCATCGTCAGGCCGAAAGCATCGAGTTGCCGCAGGCGCTCGCGGTCCGCGAGGGTGTACGCGGAGTTGGCGTCGGCCATTAACGGCGTTTGGGGAAAGCGCTCGCGGACCGCGGCGACCGCGTCGATATCCCAACCGGGCTTGATCTTGATCTTGATGCGCCGATAGCCGTCGGCCAGAGCGGCGGCGACGATTGCGAGCAACTCTTCGCGCGAGTCTTGAATCCCGATGGAGACGCCCGATTGGGTTTCGCTGCGGGTCCCGCCGATATGCCGCCAGAGCGGGATGCCTTTTTTGCGCGCTTCGAGTTCCCAGCAGGCGGCTTCCAGCCCTCCGCGCGCCATGCGGTGGCCGCGCACGCGGGCGGTCAACGGCGCGATATCGGCGGCGGACTCGACCTCGGCGCGCAGCACGCGGGGAGCGGCGTAATCGCGCAGAATCATCCAGGCGGCGTCGACCCATTCCTCGTTGTAGAAGGGATTTTCGCCGCAGGTGACCTCGCCCCAGCCCGCGGCGCCGTCGCCGTCCTCGACTTCGACGAGGACGATGCGCCGCTCGTAGGTGCGCCCGAAACTCGTTTCGAAGTGATGTTTCAGCGGCATGCGGATCTGCCGCAGGCGGATGCGCTCGATTTTCACGGCAAATCCCTCTTAACGCCGCTGGCAGCGCGGGCAGAAGTGCGTGCCGCGGCCGGCGACGATCGTCCGCCGCAGCGGCGTGGCGCAGACTTTGCAGTCCTCGCCGGTTTTGCCGTAAACGTTGGCTTGCAATTGAAAGTAGCCTTGCGAGCCTTGACTGTCAACGTAGTTGTCGATCGTCGTGCCGCCGGCGGCGATGGCGTCGTTGAGAACGTCCCGGATTGCCGCATGCAGCCGCCGCGCGCGCTCGCGGCCCAGCCTCGCGCTGTTGAGCTTGGGGTGCAGCCGCGAGCGGAACAGCGCCTCGTCGGCGTAGATATTGCCGAGGCCCCTCAGGAATTCCTGGTTGAGCAGCAGGGCTTTCAGTTGCGCGCCGCGACCCTTCAAGCGGGCAATGAATTCGTCCGCGTCGATCTCCAGCGGTTCGGGGCCGAGCTCGCCCAGCCGGGACGGCAGCGTCCGCGACCATTGCCAGCGCCCGAATTTGCGAATGTCGTGAAAGACGATGCGCGGCCCGGCTTCCAATTGCATCCAGGCGCGGACAAACGGCCCGGAGGCGCCGTCGAGGAGCAGGTTGCCGGTCATGCGCAGGTGAATGACCAGCACGGAATCGCCGCGGGCGTTCTCCAGTCGAAATACGATGTACTTGCCGTGGCGGTCGAGCTTGCGGATGCGCTGCCCGCGCAGGTTGTCGATCGTCGCATCCACGTCGCCCACGCACGTCCGCGCCCAGAGGAACTCGACGTTGGCGATGCGCTTGCCTTCGACGCGCGGCCCCAGACCGCGCACGATGGTTTCGACTTCAGGCAGTTCGGGCATTGGCGCCTACCATCGCCGGCAAGACCTTGCCGATCTCATCGTGAATCACCAGATCGGCTGCGCCGTCAAGAGGCGTTTCCTCGCGGTTGACGATGATCAGCCGGGCGCCGGCCCGTTTTGCTACGGCCGGAAACGATGCCGCCGGCTGCACGACGAGCGAGGAGCCTACCGCCAGGAACAGGTCGCAGTTTTCGGCGGCCTCTTGCGCCTGTTGCATCGTTTCGAGCGGCATCGACTGGCCGAATGAAATCGTCGCCGGCTTCAGCAGCCCGCCGCACGGACGGCAGCGCGGCGCCTTTTCTCCGGCTGCGACGCGCGCGCAGGCTTCGTCGGAGGTAATGCGGTCGCCGCAACTCAGACAGGCCGCCTCCGTGGTCGTTCCGTGGAGCTCGAGAACGATCTCGCTCGGAAGCCCCGATTTCTGGTGGAGGCGCTCGATATTTTGCGTAATCAAGGCGCGCAGCTTTCCCCGTCGGTACAAGTCGGCGAACGCATAATGACCCGCGTTCGGCTGCGCCTTGCGCATGTCCGGCCACGCCAGCAGCTTTTGCCGCCAGTATTCGATGCGGTCCGCCTCGTTGGAGACGAACTCATCGAAGTAGATCGTGCGGTTGCGCGCCCAGACTCCGTTGGGGCTGCGGAAGTCGGGGATGCCCGATTCGGTCGAGACGCCTGCGCCGGTGAAGCCTACGATGCGCCGGGCCGCGTCGATCCATCCGCGCGCGGTTTCGAGGCTCACCGGCGCAGGTTAACACGATCGGCCGGCGCGCTCCCAGACGAGCAGATCCGTTCGCGTTTCCCGGCGTTCAGTCGGGTTCAGTCGGGTTTAGTCGGGTTTAGTCGCATAGGCGCTCCCAGACGAGCAGATCCGTTTGCGTTTCCCGGCCGGAAGCGCGCGGCGGGGTGCGCAGCAGCAGTCTGTCGGGGCCTTCGAATTCGTAATGGCGCACCTGCCGGGAACCGACGAAGTTGGGGTACCAACTGCCGATGACTTCGTGGGTCACGGTTCGGGCGCTCTCATCGACCGCGTACGTACCGAAATAGGCGACATAGCCGAGCAGCGCCGCCCGGATTTCGGCCGCGGAACCGCCGGCGAGCGCGCCCTCTTGGAAGCGCGGCCGCTCGGGGCGCATGATCTGGCCGGACATGCAGCCGTCAGGCGTGTAGATCAAAAGGCCCCGGGCGTTTTCGCCGAGCGGAAGGCGCAAGCTGCCGTCCGCGCGGCGGCGCTCGTAGCGCTTGAGGCGCCATGTTCCCTGGAAATTCAACGCTTCGCGCCCTTGCCGCGAGCGCCCGCAGCGCGGTGATGAACCAGGACTACGGTGACGTTATCCGGAGCGCCGCCGGCGAGGCTCGCCGCGATCAGCGCCTCGGCCTGCTGCTTGAGGCCGGAATGCGCATCCAGCGCCTGGGCCAGAGCGGCTTCTCCGGCGACGCCGTGGAGCCCGTCGCTGCACAACATCAGCGTGTCGCCGGGAGTGAACTCGCTTTCGATTCGATCGACTGAAACCGCCTCCTCGCAGCCGACCGCTTGTGTCAGGACGTTGCGGAACGGATGCGTTTCGAGTTGCCTTTCGCTCAGCCCGAGTCCGCGGCCGACCTCGTTGACCCAGGAATGGTCGGTGGTCAGGCAGCGCAGCCGGCCTCCCGCGCGCAAGTAAACGCGGCTGTCGCCGACGTTGACGATGCAGGCTTTTCCCGGCCGGACAAGCACGGCGGCCACCGTCGTTCCCATGCCCTTGAGAGTGGGGTTCTGCTCGGCTTCGCGGCGGATATTGCGGTTGGCCAAGTGGACGGCTTCGGCCAGCGTATCGACCGTTCCTTCCACGCCGGCGCGCTTCATCCGCGCAACCATCGTTTGCACCGCGATTTGCGAGGCGCGCTCGCCGCCTTGCGCTCCGCCCATGCCGTCGGCGACAACGTGGAAGCCGATTTCCGGAACCGAGGCAAAACTGTCTTCGTTCCGGGAGCGGACTCGTCCGATGTGCGTCAGCCCGTAAAAATCGATCATGCCGGGACTGCGGGCGGCGCGCGGTATCCGGGGCGCCGCTTCATTCCTTTCCCTGCCTTGAGACGTCGGTGACGACGGCGGGCGTTCCGCCGACCGCGACCCGTGTTCCGGGAACGGCCGCCGTGCGCCGTAAGATAGCAAATCCCATGACCTTGTCGAACCGAGGCGAAAAAACCGCCGAGGTCATTTTCCCCGCTACGCGGCCCTCGTATTGCACCTCAAGACTTGCCGGCTGTTCCGCCGCGTTCAGTTGCAGCCCGACCAACAGGCGGTTGACGCGGCCCCGCGAGCGCACCCGCTCGACAATTTCCTGCCCCGTATAGCAGCCTTTGGTGAACGAGACGGCGTTGAACTGCTGAGTTTCATGGGGGATGTTTTCGCGGCCGTAGTCGATGCCGTAGCGCGGGACGCCGTTCTCGACGCGGACGATCTCGAAGTCTTCCGCCGAGGCGGCGGCTACCCCGCTGCGTTCGAGCCGATTCAAAATGGCGCCGCGCTTCTCTTTGCCGCCACTGATCTGGAAGCCCTCGTTGCCGGCCAGGGAAACGCGCGTGACCCGCACGCCGTTCGACTCGACGAAGCCGAGCTCGCCGGTCGGCGCCGCGCTGCAGAAAGCCCCTGCCGCCGCGGCCGAGCGCGGCCCGGCAACGGCGAACGCGCAGGTCTCTTCCGTAACGTCTTTCAAGGTGACGTCATCCATGATGATGCAGCTTTCCAGGTGCTCCCGCAGCCGCTCGCGGCATGCGGGTTCGCAGTCGAGCAGGACGTGATCCCCGGCAACGAAGACCCGGCTGTCGGATTGAATGCGGCCTTGCGAATCCAGAAAAAACGTGTACGCGCCTTGCCCCGGAGAGAGTTGATCGAGCGCGTTGCTGGCGATCGCGTGCAGCAGCCGGACGCGGTCCGCGCCCGTTGCCCGTATCCGGCCGCGCGAGGAAATATCCAGCCGCGCGGCGCCTTCGTGAAGCGCCCGGTAACCCTGCACAGCAAAGCTGCTAGCATACCAGCGATGATTCACGAAGTTCTGCCCGTCGGAGCTTTGCAGTGCAATTGCTCGATCTTCGGCGATGAATCCACCGGCAGCGCCATCGTGGTCGACCCCGGCGACGAGCTCGACCGGATCGAAGCCGTCCTGGAGCGGAACGGCCTGCGCGTCACGGGGATTGTCATCACGCACGCCCATATCGACCACATCGGGGGCGCGGCCAAGTTGCGAGCCAAAACGGGAGCCCCCGTCTATATGAACGAAAACGATATCGCTCTGCGCGACATGCTGGACACGCAAGCCTCGTGGGTCAATTGCCCCGACCCCGAGAAGACAGAGATCGATGTCACGGTCAAAGACGGCGACGCCATCAAGCTCGCCGATACCGATTTTCAGGTCCTGCACACTCCCGGACACACTCAGGGCAGCATCTGCCTGCTCATCGAGTCCGAAAACAAGCTGATCGCGGGGGATACGCTGTTTTACGGCTCCATCGGGCGCACCGATCTGCCCGGCGGAAACCAGCGGCGGATATTCGCGTCGATCGCAGACAAGCTGCTCACGCTCGATGACTCAGTGAAAGTGACCTGCGGCCACGGTCCGGGTACGACCATCGGCCGGGAACGCAGGTGGAACCCGTTTCTGCGCGGGCTGTAGGCGGCGCTCCCGCGGCCGCCGCGGGGAACTCGTTTACAATCGGCCCATGAGCGACAAGATTCTGATCGTCACGGGCGACGCCGGCGAAAGCTACGAGGCGCTCTACGCCTACCACCGCTTTTTGGAGGCCGAGTGCGAGGCCGTGGTCGCCGCGCCGTCGGCCCGCCGGCTGCACTTGGTGATGCACGACTTCGAGCCGGGATGGGATACCTACATCGAGCGCCAAGGCTACGGACTGGAGGCGCACGTCGGCTTCGACGACGTGAACGTCGACGAGTTCGATGCCGTGCTGCTGCTGGGGGGACGGGCGCCCGAGTTCCTACGCCACATTCCGCGCGTGACGGAGATCGTCCGGGAATTCGACCGGCAAGGGAAATGGATCTTTTCGATTTGCCACGGCATTCAGATACTTGTGGCGGCGGATCTGATCGCCGGCTGCACGGTGACCTGCTACGAACACGTGCGCTCGGAAGCCGAGCGGGCGGGCGCGGCGTACTCTACGAGCGAAGCGGTGCGGGACGGCAGGATCGTGAGCGCCCAAACCTGGCAGTCGCACCCCGAGTTCTATCGCGAAGTGTTCCGCTGCCTTGCCGAAGGCCGTTGATCGGCGGGCAACCGCCGCGCATTCCTTCATGCCCGCGATATCTTTTCCGAAAAACTGGCGGAGAGGGGGGGATTCGAACCCCCGGTAGAGCTTTATAACCCTACGACGGTTTAGCAAACCGCTGCTTTCAGCCGCTCAGCCACCTCTCCATATGCGGGCGGTCCCCGGCGAACCGCTTTTACTCTAACACAGCCGGCGCCCGGGCAAGGAGCGCAAGGCGAATGCGCGCGCCCGAATTGAAGCCGGGTGACTTTCAACCTCGGCGTCGGACAGAATCAAGAGAGGGCCGGCGCTCCGGCCGCTTTCCAAACGCCATGATCGTGATGAAATTCGGCGGGAGCTCGCTCGCCGGCCCCCAAGCCGTGAACCGCGCCGCCGAAACTATCGGCGGGCGGGCTGCGCAGCAACCCGTAGTCCTGGTTTCCGCGCTTGGCAAGACCACCGACCGGTTGCTGGCGATCGCTCGGGCGGCCGCCGCCGGCGACGCAGGCAGGACGCAGCGGCTGTTCGACGCATGGCGCCGGCGCACCGCGCGCGTGGCGGAGGCAACGTGTCCTCAGCGCCGCCGGAGCGCGGTCCGGGACATGCTCGACGCGCACTGCGCAGAGTTGTCGGACGCGCTTGCGCAAATCGCCGCCGCCGGCGCGCTCGACGGCAAGGCGACCGACCGCGCAGCGGCCTTCGGCGAACGCCTCTCGAGCCTGATCGTCACCGAGGCCCTGGCCAACCACGGGCTCGCGGGCGTACACGTCGATGCCCGCAGCGTCGTTGTCACCGACGAACGGCAAGGGGAAGTCCTGCCGCTCTTCGACGAGACCCGCGCCCGCTTGACGAACCGGGTTCGGCCTCTCGTTGCACAGGGCAAAATTCCCGTGCTCGGCGGTTTTATCGCCGCGAACCGCGCGGGCGAGACGACCACGCTCGGGCGCGGCGGCTCCGATTATTCGGCCGCCCTGGTCGGCGCCGGACTCGACGCCCAAGAAATCCAGATTTGGACCGACGTCGACGGCGTGATGACCGCCGATCCCTCGCTCATACCCGCGGCCCGCAGCTTGAAGGTCATGTCTTTCGGCGAAGCCTCGGAACTCGCCTATTTCGGCGGCCGCGTGCTGCACCCCGCGACCATGCTGCCGGCAATGGAGCACGACATTCCCATCCGCGTACTCAATTCCCGGCGCCCGCAGGCGGAGGGCACGCTGATCGTCAAGCAGGCCGAGGCCGCGGCGACCGTCGTCAAGTCCATCGCCTACAAGGAAAACATCACGCTGATCGATATTCGTTCGACGCGGATGTTGATGGCGCACGGGTTTCTCGCCGAGATTTTCAGCGTGTTCGAGAAATACGGCATGGCCGTGGATATGGTCTCGACCTCAGAGGTGAGCGTGTCGCTTACCGTGGACAAGGCCCGCCGCTTGCCGCAAATTCTGCGCGAGCTCGGGCGCTTTGCGCACGTGGAGGCAAGTGGCGGCCAAGCAATCGTGTGCGTTGTCGGCGAAGGCATCCGCTATACTCCCGGCATCGCCGCCAAGGTGTTTGCCGCGCTCGAGGGCATCCGCATCCGCATGATTTCGCTCGGGGCCTCGCGCCTGAACATAGGATTCGTGATCGGCGAAGGCGACATCGAAGCGGCGGTGCAGAAGCTGCATGCGACATTTTTCGACGGCGGAGGGCCGGACACGGAATGAATGAACCCAAGAAGAAGCTGGCGCTGATCGGTTACGGCCGCATGGGGCGGCTGGTCGGAGAGCTTGCGCCGGAGCACGGCTTCGCCGTTGTCCTCAAGCTCGATGAGTTCAACAACGAAAACGGCGCCGGGATGACGGCGGAAAATTTTGCCGGCGTGGACGTTGCCGTCGATTTCTCGATTCCCTCGGTCGTCGCCGATAACGCGGTGCGGCTGGCGGAAATGCAGACGCCCGTCGCCATCGGCGCTACCGGCTGGCTGGACGAGTTGGACCGCGTCCGCGCCGCCGTCGAGCGGCACGACGCGGCCCTGGTTTACGGCGCTAATTTTTCAGTCGGCGTGAATGCGTTTTACCGCATCGTCGAGGCCGCGGCGAAAGCGCTCGCCGGGCAAGAGGAATACGATGCGTTCCTCTACGAAGCGCACCACAAGTTCAAGGTGGATGCGCCGTCGGGCACGGCGCTCCGCCTGCTCGACGCGATGCGCGAGGCCGGTTACGCCAGGGCCGTGGATGTCGCTTCCAACCGCGTGGGCCACGTGCCGGGAACCCATGAAATCGGGTTCGACTCGGCAGCCGATACGATTCGCGTGACGCATGCGGCGCGGAGCCGCGTCGGCTTTGCTCGCGGAGCGTTGAAAGCCGCGCGCTGGATCATGGGCCGCAAGGGACTGTACGAGTTCTCGAAGATTTGGGACCGGCTTTAGTCGTTGCCCGCCTCGATGCTCTTGACGATATCGAGGTAGTGGTTCACGACTCGGTACACCCGGAAGCCCGCCGCCCGGACGTTCTCGACCGTCGGCCGGTTAACTTCCGGACCGAGCCGCCGCGTAATCGGGTTCATGGCGTGCAGCATCGGGTTGAACGGAAACCAGCGGCTGCCGGTGTGCTCGAACATGCGCAACTCTCCGCCCGGCCGCAGCGCCCGCCGGAGCCGCTTGAGGGCCTCGACCGGGCGCGATACGGAGCAAAACGTGCAGGACGTATAGATTTGATCGAAGCGCGCCGCCGGAAAATCCAATTCGTGAACGTCCATCTGCCGCAATTCGAGCGCGCCGTCGTAGGCGGCGGCCCGGGGCTTTGCCCGCTCGAGCATTTTTTCGCTGATGTCGATGCCGACGATCTGTTGTCCCGGCGGGAAAAATGCAATATCGATCCCCGTCCCGACCGCCAGAAAGAGGATTCTGCCGGACATATTCCCGAACAGGGCCCGCTTGTAATCGGCCCAACGGCGCTCGGCCGCCCGTGTGGCGAAGCGGTCGTAAGCCGCGGCCGCACGGTTCCATTTATGGCGCGCGGCTTCGTCCATCAGGAAGCCTCTCCCCGCAGCAAGGCGTTCATCAGGCAGGTGAACAGAAACGCCGCCGCGCCGGCGGCCGCTCCCAACGCGGCGGCATGACCTGCGCTCCCGGCGGTCATCGCGCCGGTCATGCCGGCCGCCATGCCGGCGAGCATCGAGGGCATCATCACCTCGAAGCAGCCGAATACCGCTTGAAACGGCGTCGAGACCGCGAACGCCGCCGCCATGCCGAGGATCATGCCGAGCGGCATCGCGATTGCCGGCGGCCAGGATTCGGGTAAAACAACGCCCGCGGCGAACGCCGCCGCAGCGCCCGAGGCAACGGCGGAAAGAAAATCCCCGGCGAGGAAGAAAAAGCGGCGCGCGACGGTCACGGCGTTTCCCTACGCGGCGGCCGCAGCCAGAAAGGTGCGGACCTTCTCTGCATCCTTGACGCCGGGTTCGCTTTCCAGGCGGGAGCTTGCGTCCACGCCCCAAGGCGCGGTCTTGCGCACCGCCTCGGCGACGTTCGCGCCGTCGAGTCCGCCGGAAACGACAATCTTGCCGTAGCGCTTGGCCTCGAGCGCCAGCGGCCAAGGGAAGGTTTCGCCGGTCCCCCCGAACGATCCGTCTTTCGCGGTGTCCAGCAGGAACGCATCGACGTGGAAATCCGCCAGAACGGACGCGCGGAACCCTGCGCCCACGCGAACCGCCTTCCAGACAGCGACGCCCGGCGGCAGCTTTTCGCGAACCCGCTTGCAGCGCTGCGGCGTCTCGGTTCCGTGCAACTGGACTACGTTCAGCCGCGCCGCGCGGACCGTATCCGCGATGGTTTCGGGGTCTTCGTCGACGAACACGCCGGCGCGCCACACTGCGCTGGCAACGCCGCCGGCAATCGCCGCCGCCCGCAGCGCGCTTACCGCCCGCGGACTGCCGGGGTAGAAGATCATGCCGAGCGCATTGGCGCCGCAGGCGACGGCATGCAGAGCATCCGCCGGCCGCGTAATGCCGCAGACCTTGCGAACTACGGGCTGCGCCGAATCCGTCATGAATTGAATTTCGCCGGTCGCCCCCGGGGGCGCCGGTCCGTTGCTCGCGTTATTCCGAAGCCTGCGCAATCGAGGCCGTTTCGCCGTCGGTAATGCCGAATGCCCAACGGATGCCCTCAAGCCACATCTGCTGCATGGCGGCGCGGTCCCAGACCGATTCGCGATGGCCCAGCACGCAACTGAACACGCGGCCTTTGCCGAACTCGCGCACCCAAGCCAGCGCGTAGTCGCCGTCCGTCCGCTCCACGTTTTTTTTCGTCATGTCCACGCTGGAAGTGTCGAGGCTCATCAGCACGCGGAGCTTGTCGCGCGAATAACGGTTGAGTTGATAGATTTCGTCCGTAATTTTGAATTTTTTGGGAAAATGCCGCGTGATCGGATGCGTGCGGTCGTCCACCCGCACGGTCACTTCCTGATGCCAGGGATGTTTGTTGAACGCGCCGCCGACCATGTCGATGTATTCGGGCCAGCTTGCGCGGAAAGAGTCGGTGCCGCTGTGGCCGACCAGGATGCCTTTGCCGTCCTCCTTGACGAAGCTCATCAGGTCGGCTTTCTGGTCGTCTGTCAACGGCAGGTCGCCCTGCGTGTAGAAGAATACCGCGTCGAAATAATCGAGGTTCTTGCGGTTGCCCTTCAATTTCTTCTTTGTCAGCAGCGTCGTATCGGTGTGGAAGCGCACATCGAAAAGACCGGTGCGCTCGCCGATCTTCGCCAAGGTGAACATCGCGTGCGAGACAGAATCGTGGGCGAAGCTCTCGGACCCGCCCAGCGCGAGGATGTGCCTTTTCCCGTCTTGAGCCGGCAGGAGGCCGGCAAAAGCGAGAACGAGGGCGGCGAGAGCGGCGGCGGGCGGGAAATTTCGTTTCATGGTCCTGTCAGTTTCGCATACCGCGCCCGGCTAAATGCGGTTGATCAGAGTGGATACGTAGGCGGCGCCGAAGCCGTTGTCGATATTCACGACCGACACGTTGCTTGCGCAGGAGTTCAACATGCCGAGCAGCGCCGACAATCCGTTGAAGCCGGCGCCGTAGCCGACGCTCGTCGGAACGGCGATCACCGGAACCGACACCAGCCCGCCGACGGCGCTGGGCAGCGCCCCTTCCATCCCGGCGCAGCAGATCACGACCCGCGACCCGTTCAAGCGCTCCATGTTCGACAGCAGCCGATGGATGCCCGCGACGCCGACATCGTAAAGCGTGTCCACTTCATTGCCCATCACCTCGGCGGTAACCTGTGCTTCCTCGGCGACCGGAATGTCGCTGGTGCCCGCGCACACGACCGCAATCTTCGCCTTGCCGCGAATCCGCCGATCCCCCCAAACCCGAATCACCGACGACCGCGGAAAAAACTCAGCCTTGCCGTCGAGGCCGCGCACCGCGTCGAACATCGCCTCGCCCGCGCGGGTCACCAGCAGATTCGGCGAGCGCTCCAGCAGTTTTTCCGCGATCGAGCGGACCTCGTCGACCGTCTTGCCCAGCCCCAGGATCACCTCCGGCATACCGTGCCGCAGCGCGCGGTGATGATCGACCTTGGCAAACCCCAGGTCTTCGAACGGCAGGCGGCGTAACTCGCCGACCGCGGCATCGACGCCGCGCGAGCCGTCGCGGACTTCCTCCAAAAGGTTTCTGATTTGTTCTTCGTTCATTCTTATCGGCCGTTGGGAGGCATGTATTGTCCGATTTCCATAACGGGATCCGGCCCGGCGCCCTTGGGCGTATCTATGACCTGCACTACCGTGCGCCGAGGGACGGAGACGATCCAGATCTGATCGCTGTCTTGCACGCCGGCGAAGGCGTGCTTGCCGTCGCGCGAGAGAGAGATCGAAAGCGGCGCCCCGCCGAGCGCGATCTCGGCGATCTGCTTGCCCGCCGCGGCGTCGGCGATGCCGACGGATTCGCCCTGCTGAAGCGAATATACCAGCAAGCGCTCGTCCGGCGTCGCCGCGACGCGGTTGACGCCCTCGCCCGTAGCGATGGAGCCGACCACTTTCTTCGCGTCCGTGTCCACGATGTCGATCCGGTTGTCGTCGCGGCAGGTCACCCAGAGCTTCGAGCCGTCGCGCGAGAGCAGGCTCCCCTGCGGTCCCTTGCCCACCGGGATCGTCCGAAGCTCGCCTGTAACCGCATGCACGGCGCCTACGGTTCCCGAAGCCGTATTCGACACGTAGCCCCATTCGCCGCGGCTGTCGAACGTGACCATGTGCGGGTCTGCGCCGCCGTTGTCGAAATCGCGGATCACCGCCAGAGCGTCGAGGTCCGCCAGGACGAGGCGGTCCGGGTTTTCCGAGGTTATGAACGCCCGGCTTGAAGTCGGGTCGAGACCGATCCCATGAGGGCGGTGGAATTTGCCCAGCGGCAGGATGCCGATGCGTTTGCGGGCTGCGATGTCGATCACCGAGACCGTATTGCCGCCCGGCCCTTCGTAATCCATCCAGAGCACGCCGTTGTCGGAGACGTAAGCATACCTGCCGTCGGCGGACAGCGCCATTTCATGAGGCGTTTCGCCGACCGCAACGCCCGCGGCGCGCTCGCCGGCCGAGGTGTAGAAACCGACCTGGTTGGCCTTCTTCTCGACCACCATCAGCGTCGCCCCGTCCGCAGCCGCCGCGGCGGTAGAGCTTGCCAACAAAATTGCGGCAATCCGGGGCAGCATGAAGAAACGTATTTCAGGCACTTGATTTCGAGGGGCGATTGATTGTATTGTGACGCCTATGGCGCGCGGTCTCAACAAAGTCATGTTAATCGGAAATCTCGGCAAGGACGCCGAGACGCGCTATACCCCGAACGGCGCGGCCGTCACCAATTTCAGCTTGGCCACCGCCCGCAGCTTGAAAGACCCCCAGACCGGCGAGTGGAAGGATGCCACCGACTGGCACGACGTCGTCGTCTGGCGCGCCGAAAAAATTGCCGACTATCTGACCAAGGGCCGCCAGGTTTATGTCGAGGGCCGGCTGCAGACGCGCAGTTGGGAAGACCAGAACGGCCAGAAGCGCTACCGCACCGAGGTTGTCGCCGACAGTTTCGGCCTGATGCTGCTCGGCGGCCGCGAGGGCGGCGGCGGGGACTTCTCGCGCGGCGGGGGCGCTTCCGCGGGTTCGTCCGCGGCCGCTTCCTCCAAGGGCGGCGACGATTTCGGCGGCCAAGGCGTCAGCGACGACGACGTTCCGTTTTAGCGGCCGTCGGCGCGGCCGGCGGATAGCAAGACTGCTGCGCTTGCGTCCACTACCGAATCAATGATGTTGCGGGAAGGGGCGCAGGCAACGCGGCCGGTCATTGCCGCTTCGCGATTTGACATCCCGAGCCCGAGAGTACGATGCTGATTGCCAGTGGGAAGCGAGGGAGAGCGCTCGTTCAAGCGGTTCGGGATACGGCAGACGGCCAAGCGTTTTGACCGCGCGGCGTTTCAACTCGGGATCGCGCGGCAGTCGACGATTGCGGATGCCGTTCACGATCTGCGCGTCTCCATCCGGCGGTTGTCGGCTGCGCTCGATTGTTTCGCGCGGCTGTTCGACAAAAAGAAACTGCGCGATTTCCAGGGTCGCATCGAGAGGATCTTGAAGGCGGCCGGCGCTGTCCGCGACTACGACATCGCGCTGGAATTGGCCTCCGCGGCCGGGGTCGAACAGGGCTCGCCGCTGGTCGAGTCTCTTTCCGAGAAGCGCCGGCAGCACGCCTTGGCGCTGCAGCAGGAGTTGCGGCGGGGCAGCGTCAGAAGATTTTCGGCGCGTTGGCGGGGAAGGTTCGGCCTGAACTGATGGCGGGCGGCGGCAAGAAACCCGACTGGAAGCTCTCGGCCACTGCCGCGGAAAACGCCAAGCGCGTCTTGCCTTGGCTGGCGGCAAGATTTTTCGAAGCCGGACGCGAAGCCGTCGGCGCCGGCCCGACTGCGCGCTCTCTGCATAAGCTGCGGCTGCGCGGCAAACGGCTGCGCTATTCCCTGGAGCTCTTCGCGCCCTGTTACGGTTCCGGCATCGACCGGCGCCTCGGCGAGCTCAAGAAGGTGCAAGGCTACCTCGGCGAGATCAGCGATTGCGCCGCGACGGCCCGCCTGATCCGCAAAGCCGAGCTTGCGGACAGCTCTGACGGGAAGCGTTTTACCGCGTTTCTCCACTCCCGCGAACAGCAGCGGATCGCCCGGTTCGTAGACCACTGGCGGGCGGACTTCGACGCTCCGGGCCGGCTCGCGGCATGGCTTTCGTATCTGAAGCATTACGACGGCGGAGCTTCGGCGCCGGCTCGAGATTGATTCCCTAAAACCAGGACAAAGCTATGATAGGGATTCGCCGCCATGCTCGAGCGAAGCTCAAACTGCACGGAGCCGCGTTTTACAAAGCGCTCCCACGTTGTCACCGAGGAAAAAGCCGGCGGAGCCACCTACACACCCAAGGTCCTTGCCGATTTCGTCGCACGGAAAATTATCCGGATTGCCGGAGAATTCCCCGCCGACCGCCCCCTCCGTGTCCTCGATCCCGCAATCGGCCATGGAGAATTACTCATCAGCCTGCTTAAGGGCTTGGCCGGCCGGCCGGGCATGACCGTCGAAGTCTGCGGTTTCGAGACCGACCGCAAGGCGCTTAGCATCGCGGCAACTCGGATCGAGCAACAATTCCCAAACACCTTGCTTCGTTTCGAGCCGGACAATTTTCTTGAATTTGTTCTTGAAAATTTTGGATACGGCGGCCGCGGCAGCCTGTTTCACCCCATCGTTCCCCAGACTTACGATCTGATCATTGCCAATCCCCCCTATGTCCGCACCCAGATTATGGGGGCCGAGCAGTCGCGGCTTCTGGCGGAGCAGTTCGGGCTGACCGGTCGCGTTGACCTATATCACGCGTTCATTCTCGGCATATCTTATGTACTCAAGCATAGCGGCATTGCCGGAATCATAGTCTCCAACCGCTTCATGACCACTCGATCCGGGGCTTCAGTCCGGCAAGCCCTGCTAAGGAGTTTCAACATCAGAAACGTTTGGGATTTAGGCGACACCAAACTCTTCAATGCTGCGGTTTTACCCGCTGTACTACTCGTTCAGGGAAAGAATGGGAGTAAACGAAAAATCCCGGACTTCACCTCAATCTACCAGACTACGGAACCAATACGCCGGCGTGTAAACAATCCGATTAGCGCTCTGGCTGAGGAAGGCGTTATCGGGGTTGACGATGGACGGCATTTCAAAGTCCGGCACGGCAAGCTGGATACAAGCGGCACGTCCGATGGCGTCTGGCGCATTACCACAGAAGCTGTTGACGCTTGGTTGAGAAGGGTGGAAGCCCATAGCTGGGGCATATTCCGCGACATCGGCAAAATCCGTGTCGGCGTCAAGACTTGTGCAGACAAGACATTTATTAGAAACGATTGGCAGAACATGCCCGAGAGCGATCGCCCCGAACTCCTCAAGCCACTTACAACTCACCATATTGCCCGTCGCTTCAAGCCTCTCACCGAACAGAGATCAACCCAGATACTCTATCCGCACAAAGTTTCACACGGCCGCCGACACGCCGTCGATCTTACAAAATACCCGCGCAGCAAAGCCTATCTCGACACTCACCGGGCCGCTCTCGAAAGCCGCCGATACGTTATGGATTCCGGCCGCGAATGGTACGAAATATGGGTGCCGCAGAACCCTGAATCCTGGCCCTGCCCTAAGCTCGTCTTTCGTGATATTGCCGACGAACCCACATTCTGGATTGATCTGGAGGGATCCGTTGTAAACGGCGACTGCTACTGGCTTACCTGTCGGAATTCGATACATGAAGACTTGCTATGGCTTGCAGCAGCTATCGGCAACTCAACCTTTATCGAGCAGTTTTACGATCACAGTTTCAACAACAAACTTTATGCAGGACGTCGCCGATTTATTACCCAGTATGTCGAAAAATTCCCGATTCCCGATCCGCAAACCCCTCTTAGCAAAGCAATCATAGACAAGACCAAACAGGTATACGAATGCATATCATCCCATGAATCCGTCCGTATTCAAAATGATCTGGATAACATGGTTTGGGAATCGTTCGGTCTAGGATCCGAAAAAGTCAACCGGTAACGGAATCTGTATTTTCCTATTCAAAACATTGCCTTGAAATTGTGGAAACCGTGTGAAAAACTTCTCTCCAGTTGTTACAAAAAGATGTGTCAGCGTGACATTTCTGCCATCTAAGGCAGCGTAAAATACAGCATAGCGCACATCACAGTGTCGGATCTTCCGGTCGCCGATCTTCGGTATATCGAGGCTCTCTTCGCTATCCGGGCATACCAAACCGAGGTCGATTGTAGGCGAAGTCTGTAGCTTCACTTCAAGAAGCTGGTGGCGCACATCCGGGAATTGTCCATCGTCTCGATAATCAGTGTAGCTCAATTGCTGGCATACCAGCCAATGCAGGGTTGCTCCCCGATTGCGCTCCTGGTCGTAGCCTGTATCCGGAAAACCTTCGCCAACAAGTATTTGCAGCTTTTCAAAAACCTCTCGAATGGACAAGAGTTGCCCTTTCCGGGGGTAACCGATTGGGCTTGCTGCAGGGTCAAGTGCGACTTCGATCTGTACAAAGGGTCGAAGCAGGTCTGTATCCTCGGCGGCGATAAGCTCCGACTCCGCTTCGCCTGGGATTACCCTCGCCTGATACTTTTGAGTTAGCGTACCGGTAGTATCCAGTTGCGACAGAGTGTTCCCTGTAACCACTTTTACCCCGGTAACGACATCGTCTTTTCCGATGCGAAAGATCGCATAGCGCCGCGCAGGAGCCAGTTCCTCATTCCAAATCTGTAAGTTGTTGGATTTCTGCACATAGGTGTCGAAAAGTTGGCCTGGAAAACGCGGCTGCGTTTTGGTAAAGCGGGGCGGTACCGGATAACCGAGCGCTCGACAGACGTGTTCCTTCACGACCTTTGAGCGTGTCCGCAACGGTAGGCCGGCAAGAGATATACCCGTTATCGTTGCATTCAGCAACTGTTCCAATTCCGGCGTTGGAATCCACAGGTGCGGATCACCGATTTCAATAGGGTCGTAGATCGTCAGGCCACTGCGCCGAATCGCTTCGACATATCGACTCGGGGCATCGCTATCGATCTTCATCCCTGAGCGCTCTATCGGTCAGGAGTTCCGGAACACTCACGTCGAGCACGGCGGCAAAAATTTCCAACGTGCTCAGGGTTACGTTCCTTTCCCCTCTTTCCACCGAACCCACATAGGTCCGATGAAGACCGCACATTTCGGCAAGTTTTTCTTGAGACAGGCACTCGGATTTTCGATAAGCGCGGATGTTGCCTGCAAGAATCCGCCTCAATTCCGTACTCGGCGCTCTAAGCTGTTTGCCGTCCAACTGCCCTTGCTACCTCGAAACACAGATATTCAACAGCCTTCCGAGAATGACGACTCTGAATCTACAGACTATGAGTAGCCATTGAGCGGGAAGGAACCTGGCTGCCCAATGTTAGGGACTTCGGCGATAGACTGGGATTGTTGGCGCCTGAGTTCTCCGACAGCAGGATACGATGTCGAATTCCTACATCCTTGGAATCGATCTTGGCGGCACCAAGATTGCTGCTGCGGCTTTCGACTTGGCGGGCAAGCGGCTCGGCAAAATCGCCCGTCTGCCGACCATGGCCGCGATGCAGCCCGCGGTTACGCTCATGAACTTGAAGCGCGCCGCGAAACAGGCCGCGGCGGAGGCGGGTCTGGACGGTCCGCCGGCGGCCGTGGGCATGGGCAGCACGGGGCCGCTCGACCTGTGCAACCAAGTCCTGCTCGACAAGGATTCACTGCCGCGCCTGGTCGGGTTTCCAATCGGAAAATTCGTGGCGGAGGAACTCGGCGCTCCTTTATATCTGGAGAACGACGCCGCATGTTTCGCGTTGGGAGAAGCGCGGCAGGGCGCCGGCCGCGGCGCATCGGTCGTGGTGGGAATCACGCTGGGCACCGGTTTCGGCTGCGGTATCGTCATCGATGGACAAGTGTTCTCGGGCGCGAGCCACAACGCCGGCGAGGTCGCCTACTGTCCGCTTGACGGCGCGGACTACGACAGCGCATGTTCCGGCGGCGGCGTAGTTCGCCGCTACGAAAGCCTTGCCGGCGCTGCGCGGGCACTCGACGCCAATCGAATCGGCGACTTGGCTGAAGGGGGCGACGCAACGGCCCGAACTGCCTGGAAAGCCTACGGCGCAACCGTCGGCGCCGCGGTCGGAACCATAGCAGCGGTCCTCGATCCGTCGCTGGTCGTCATCGGCGGCTCCGTCGCGCGCAGAGCAGAGCTGTTTCAAGCCGAGTTGGAAAGCGCGGCACGGAAGATATTGGCTCCGCCGGCAGTGGAGCGGTTCCGCCTGAGACGGTCGCAACTCGGCGACGCCGCCGGCGTAACCGGCGCGGCGGAACTCGGCCGGTCGGAGTATATACTGAAAGCCAAGGAGACCGACAATGGCCAAGAATGAAAGCAGCAGCCTCGCCTGGTTCCTCGCGGGCGTGACCGCGGGAGTCGTGGGCGCCATACTTTACGCTCCCCGGGCGGGTAGGGAAACACGCGAAGCGCTGGGCGAAACGACCCGCAAAGGCCGTGAAAGGTTGGAAAAAACCGGCCATCTGGCCGCCGAGCGGGGCCGCGAGTTTTACGAACAGGGCCGGCGCTTCGCCGGCGAGACCGCCGCATCGGGACGCGAAGCCCTCGAGCGCGGCAAAGAGGCGCTGGGCAAATTGAAAACCGGCAAACAAGAGGGCGACGAGATCGAGGAACAAGTGGGCATCTGAGCCAACGGCCGCGCGCTTCTCCGCCCCGTCGAGCGCAATCCGGCGCGGGCCGTGCCATAATTCTTATTAGTGAGTCCGATGCCGCTGCGATTGCTGTTTTTACTTGCCGCAGCCGCTGCCTTCACCTTGGCGGCAAAGCTGCCGGACTGGTACGTCCGCAAGCTTGACGACGTCCAATTCGAGGCGCGCATCGTCCAGGACGTGCGGCGGATCGAAAGCATCGCGGGCGATTCGCTGGACGGCGATTACATTCTCATCGAGATGAAAGTCAGACCGCTCTACGGCAGCCGCGTCGTGCTCCAGCGGGACGACTTTCTGCTGCGCTCCCGCCGCGACAACGACACTTCCGCAGCGCAATCTCCCGACCGCATCGCGGGCGACGCGGTACTGGCGCTGGGCGTCTCGGAGAGAGGCGGCGGAAACGTTTTCCGCGACGCCGTGAATACGCCGATCTACGGGGGCGCGCCGGGCACGAATTCGCGGCCGCGGCGCTTGGAAAGCGAAGCAAGCGGCATCGGCGGAGTCCGCTCGGGCGAACAGACGGTCGAGCTCGCGCAGCGGCGCGGCGGCGCCACAACCCTCGCCGGACAGCTCGCGCAGCTCGAGTTGCCGCTCGAAACCGCTGACGCCGCTGCCGGGTATCTGTATTTTCAGATACCCGCGAAAGTCAAGCGCAAGCATCTGGAACTGAGCTACGATGGAGAATTCGGAGAGTTCGTGATCGCCTTCAAAAAGCCGGAGTGAAACAGCCGGCGCAGCGGTGGCCGCGACCGCATCCAGACCGGTCCGCCCGCGGGCAAATCGCATTTTTACAACCAACCGGCGCTCGATAGGTACGCGCCGTTTCAACGTGTTTGCTAAAATAGACGGTTGCACGACGATGAGCGGCCCGGGTTTGCGCCGGCGCCGCGCTGCGGTCGCATCCCCGCGGCCGGGGCGCAACGAGACTGAAACCACCGACGAAAACCGTGCGTATCTAAAACTTGGACCTGGACGGACCGGCCCGCGACGGCCGGCAGCGTTGCAACCCCACATGCAGCATTCTTTCCGGCAATTACTTTCCGCCTCTATTTTCGTGTTGACCTTGCCCGCTTGGCTCCCCGGCCCGGCGCGCGCTCAGCAAAGCGGCCCCGCAGCGGCCGCGCAGACGGAGGCAAAACGGCCGCCGGGCGCAACGCAGCCGCTGCCGAACCCCGCTCCCCGCACCTTCCTGTTGGCGCAAGCGCAGCAAAGGCCGTCGCCGTTCGAAGAAGTTCCCGAGGAAGCCGGCCCCCAGCGCCCGGCCTCTCCGTTCGAAGAAGTCGAAGCCGAAACCGAGCAGAAAGTACAGCAGCGCCCCGACGACGCCATCGTTGAAGCCATCGCGTTCCGCGGCACCCGCCGCATCCCCCGCGACAGCCTGGCCGCCCGCATCTTCACCAAGCGCGGCGATCTCTACGACCCGCAGACGCTGCGCCGCGACTTCATGATCCTGTGGAATACCGGCTACTTCGACGATCTCCGTCTGGAAGTCGAAGACGGCGAAATCGGCAAAATCATCCGCTTCGTGGTAGTCGAGCGGCGCATCGTCAGGACGATCCGCTACGAAGGCAACAAGTCGGCGACGATCTCCGACATCCTCGAGCGGTTCAAGGAACGGAAAGTCGGCCTCAGCGTCGAGTCGCGCTACGATCCGACAAAGGTCAACATCGCCGCTTTCGTGCTCAAGGAGCTGCTCGGCGAACGCGGGCGCCAATACGCCGAGGTCACGCCCGAGGTGCGGCAGATTCCGCCGTCGTCGGTCGAGGTCGTTTTCAACATCGACGAAGGCCCGAAGGTCAAAGTGGGCAAGGTCACCTTCGACGGCAACCGGGTGATGTCCGCCAGGCAAGCGCGGGGGGCGATGAAGAACACGAAGCCGATCGGCGTTCCCAAGAGCATCGTGCTCGAGAATCTTTTCAAGAAGACCTTCGATGTGCGCAAGCTGGAAGAAGACAAAGAGCGCCTGCGCAACGCCTACCAGACCAAGGGATACTTCCGCGCCACCGTTCTCAAGCACGACCTGGAAACACGCGACCAGAAAGGCCGCAGGCTCTTCCCGATTCCGCTGCTCAAGAAAAAGAAGGCTAAGCTGGCCGACATCCACGTCACTCTGGACGAAGGCGAGCAATATCGCCGGGGCAAGCTCAGCTTCACCGATGTCGAGCTCTTCCGCGTGCCCGATCAGGTGCTCGGCCCCGTCTTCGCGATGACCGAAGGCGCCATCTTCGACGTGGAGAAACTGCGCAAGGGCATGGAAAACCTCAAGAAGCTCTACGGCGAATTCGGCTACATCGACTTCGTGGCCGAGCCGAGCTTCGAGTTCCGCGAAGAGAACGACACGCCGCTGATCGACCTCAACCTCGCCGTCGACGAAGGCAAGCAGTTCTTCGTGCGCCGCATCGATTTCGAAGGCAACGACACCACGCGCGACAAAGTCATCCGCCGCGAGTTGCTGCTCGACGAGGGCGACATGTTCAATACCCGCCTGTGGGACCTGAGCATGCTGCGCCTCAACCAGCTCGGCTACTTCGATCCGATCAAGACCGAGGGGCCGGAAACCGATACCGACATCCGCCGCAACACCCGCGAGGGACTGGTCGATCTGACGCTCAAAGTCAAGGAACGCGGACGCAACACGATCAATCTCAACGGCGGCGTTTCGGGCTTCGCCGGCAGCTTCATCGGCTTCGGGTATGCGACCAACAACTTCCTCGGGCTGGGCGAAACGCTCTCTTTCGATACGCAGCTCGGCAGCCGCGAGCGCGTGATCCAATTCGGCTTCACCGAGCCGTATCTGTTCGACAAGCCGATTCAAGCCGGCTTCACGATCTTTACCAGCCGGTTCAATTGGAACCAGGCCCGCGAAGTCTCGATATTTTCGGGCCAGAACCTCATCCCGCTCTTCGACCAGCTCGGCAACGACAACCTCCTCAATTACCGGCAAAACAGCGCCGGTTTCACGACCTTCGTCAGCTACCCGCTGCGCAAGAGCTTCGCCCGCCTGAGCCTCAACTACAGCTTCCGCAGATCGAGCGTCATCCCGTTCAGCAGATCGGCGGAGAACCAGTTCCGGTTCATCGCCTTCGAAAACGTTTCCGGCCCGAACTCGCTCGAGGGCATTACCACCAGCCAGATCACTCCCGGATACTTCTACAACACCGTCGATCACCCGATCTCTCCCTCGAAAGGCAAAAGCCTCTTCGCCTCGGTGGCGATCGCCGGGTTCGGCGGCAACACCAATTTCATTCAGCCGACGGTCGAGGCCAAATACTTCAAGCCTCACGGCGGCCGCCGCACGATCGCCATGCGCGGCCTGTTCTCATTCCTGAGCGGATACGGCGGCAAGGTTCCGCCGCCTTTCAACCGCTCCTACATGGGCGGCGAAAACGACGTTCGGGGATTCAATATATGGTCGATCATCCCCATGATCTGGATCCCCGACATCGCCACCGTGCCCATCGTGAACGACAACGGCGTCCGGCGCACCCAGGTCGTAGAAATCGACGGCGTCGAGGAACGCGTTCCGGTGACCACCGAAGTCCCCGTTTACCGCGTGAACTTCCCCGGCGGCGACACGCGCTTCGTTTACAACTTCGAATATCGCATCAAGCTCTTCGGGCCGGTCGTCCTGGCGCCGTTCTTCGACATCGGCTTCAACAAGATTCTGCTCAAGAATCAGGTCCGCCTGAACTCCGCGCGCACGCTCGAGCTCAACACCAAGTTCCCGCAGGCGGGGTTCACCGATGTCCTCGATGTCATTCCGGCCACCGAAAAGGTGCGCAGCTCCACCGGTCTCGAATTGCAAATCATGATGCCGGTGGTCAACGCTCCGTTCCGTTTCTACTGGGCGTACAACCCCTTGCGCGTCGAGCAATTCCTGCAGCCGCCGATCGTCGCCGACCGTTCGCTGTTCCCCAACCGCAACGCATTTATCGAAGGGGTGCGCCAATTTGGGAGAGCGTCTCCCTATTTCGAGAAGCGTTCCATGTTCCGTTTCACCATCAGCCGCACGTTCTGATTGCAATCCCCGGCGGCCGGGGCGACAACGGCGCCGCATGTTAATCTGGAAGCGTAAAATCAACTTGAAAGAAGGTCTTGAACCATGCGATCCGCTGCTTTGCCCAAAGTCCTTGCCGCCCTCTGTGTCCTTGCCGCTGCCCTGCCCGCCGCCGCCCAGACGAAGATCGGCCTGATCAACGTTCAGCAGGCGATTGCCGCCACGCAAGAGGGCCAGGGACTGATCAAGGAACTCGAAGAAAAGTACAAGCCGACCCGCGACAAGATGGAGGCGGAGAACAGGAGCATCGCCGAGATGCGCGACCGGCTGCAAAAAGGCGCCAACACGATGAGCGACGAGGCGCGCCGCAACCTGGCCCGCGACATCCAGACCAAGGAGCGCAACCTGCAGCGCGATATGGAAGACGCGCGCGGCGAGTTCAACCAGGCGCAAAACAACTTGTTCAATGCCGTCGGAACGAAGTTGATGGCCGTCATCGACAAATACTCCAAAGACAACGGCCTGTCCATCGTGCTGGACATCTCGAATCCGCAGAGCCCCGTGCTCTACGCCGTCAACGAGGTGAACATTACCAACGCCATCGTCGCGTTGTACGACGCGGAGCACGCCGCGGCCGCCGCCGGCCCGGCGGAGTGACGGCCCCGCGCAGGGTCATTGTGAGAGTTGAAGTTCGTGCAAGGGGTGGTATATGCTGAGACTTCAGCCGCCCGACGGACGGGTTCCCCGGCCCCGAGCGGAGGCGAAAAGCGGCTGACCGCACGGCAATTTTCACGGTTCTCAAGAATGTCTTTTCCCGGTCCGACAAGCTTGGACGGGAAGACCGAGAGCCGCCGAATCGAGAGAGCGACGAGGCGCAGCGCCGATCGGGCAATCATGCGTCTCGACCGAAGATCAGGATATGCGAGAACAAACAGGCAGAAAGCCCGGTAGATTCAACAAGTCCGGAAAACGAAAAGGCGGCGGTCGAAAAAATCGGTACGCCGGCGGCCCGAACGACAATCGCGTGAACGGCGGCAATGACTATCGCAACGGCAACAGCGGCGAAACGGGAGTCTGCATCAAATGCGGGCACCCGGCTGCGGACGGCAAGCTTTGCAGCTTCCACCGCTCGCTTCTGAACACTTTCCGCAAGGAAAATCCGGAGCAAGACCCTCGCCGCAATAAATTCTGGTAGGCCCGCCGCCGCGAGTTGCAGAGCCGGCATCGCCGTTCGGGGAGAAAGTCCCGGCGCCGCTCAAGCGCCCGAGAAGGCTTTGCTATCCCGCATCGCCGCCCGCAGTCTTCCGCCCGCGCCGCACCTCGTCCGAAAGCACGATCGCCTCGGCCACTTCCTTCATTGTCAAACGCCGTTGCCGGCTCTGCCGCTGCAGGGTCAGATACGCCTCTTCCTCGGCAAGCCCCAGGTCCCGCTGCAGCACGCCCTTGGCGCGCTCGACCAGCTTCCGCGTCTCCAACTGATCCGCGAGGCGTGAAACCGTCGAGTCGAGCCGCGCCCGCTCGATCTCCGATCCGACCAAAAATCCCGCCATCGAAACGATCTGAATCTCGCGCCGCGTATGCATGTGCGGCATGCGGTGCTGGAGGTTGATGACGCCCACGAGCTTGCCCCGCGCCACGACCGGAACCGACAGGAACGCTTCGAAACGGTCTTCGGGCAACTCGCTGAATGCCTGGAACCGCGGATCTGACGAAGCATCGCGCGGAACCGCGACAGGCTTGCGGTGCTGCGCCACCCAGCCGGTGATGCCCTCGCCGACCTTCAGCTTCAACCTGTCCACCGCGTCGGGCCGGGGATTCTTCGATGCGCTCAGCACCAGTTCGTCGCCTTCCAGCACATAGACGAAAACCGAGTCCGCGCCGATCACCTCGTTGATAAAGGTCACCACGCGGTCGAGCACCGCGCCGAGCGGCTCGGCCGACGCCAGCAGACTGCCCACTTCGTGCAGAAATTCAACGTCGTCCTCGGCTTGCACCGGTTGCCCCGGGATGCTCGCCCGGCTCTCGATTTCAGGTTCTAAAACAGACACAGGCACTTTCCTCGGGTTCTCCCCTCCCTTCTACGGTATAGGGCGGCGCCGAATCGAGTCCAATCCGAAGTTTTTATACCCTGAATAACCGCCCCGAGGCCGCGAAGAGGCGTGAACCCCCCGGCGGCTATCTCAAAACGATCTCCGCGCCGGCGGCGCGTACGGACGCCTTGAGCGTGCGCGGCGCCGTCGGCTGCTCGGGCTCGGCTTCCGGACGAAAATAAACACGATCGCAGGGATAGCGACGTTAGCGCTATTCACGATAGCGCGTCGGGTCGAGTCTCTTACAAGTCCGCCTCTTCCGCCGTCTTGACGATTCCCTGCAATTGCGCCCCGTGGTGGCCGTCATGCCAAATCATGAAGCCGACGTGCGAATGCAAATCCCGAACCGGCAAGCGACTGCTGGCGATATCCGCTCGGTCCAGGTCCGCATCCGCAAGTCCTGCCACGTATTCCCGGTACCGCGCGCGCACGTCCCGCAACGCCGCCGACACATCCGCAACGGCCGGATAGCGCGCCGCGTCGTCGACGGTCTCGCTGCCGTTGCCGAATAAATCCTTCCACGAAGCGAGCGCGTGCTCCGCGCCGGTATAGCGCGCCAGAGACCCGGCTTCCACATAAGCCAGATGGCCCGCAATCCAAAGCGCATGAGGCCCTCCGGGGCGGAACCGATTCATCCAGGCGTCGAGTTCGCCGACCCGGTCGAGCATGCGCTGCGTGCGCCCCCAGGAAAAATCCATCAGCGCCAAAAGTCGGCCCAACCGCGTATAAGGCGCAGCTTCTTTGCTCATCGAATGTCTTTCCTCCTGAAAATTCGACAGTCTTCTCATCAGCATACTAAGCGGGATCCAATTCCGCTAAACTGAACAATCGACAATGAAACGCACGATCGCTCTTGCCGCCGCCGCGCCCGCCCTTTTCTGCTGCTCGTCCGCCGAGCCGCCGCCGGCCGCCGAAACGCCCTCCTCGCCGCACATCCTGACCTACGAAGGCTCCGCCGGGCCGGGCCGGGGCAAGCACGTCGTTCTCGTCTCCGGCGACGAGGAGTACCGCTCGGAAGAAGCTCTGCCGCAGCTTGCCAAAATTCTCGCGAACCATCACGGCTTTCGCTGCACCGTCCTGTTCGCGGTCGATCCTGAAACGGGAATTGTCAACCCTCACGTCAACACCAACATCCCGGGAACCGAGGCCCTCGACAGCGCCGACCTGATGGTTATTCTCACCCGCTGGCGCGTCCTGCCCGACGACCAGATGGCGCCTATCGACCGCTTTCTCCAAGCCGGCAAGCCCGTCATCGGATTGCGCACCGCAACCCACGCCTTTGCGCCGCCGAAGGATATCCACCCCGCCGTCAGCGCCTATCTGCGCCAATACCGCAAGGCCGAAAACCCCGACTCCGTGCCCCTGCCCGATATCCCCGAGGCGGCTTGGGGCGCCTACGGCCACTACGGCGACGGCTACACCGGGCCGCAGTCCGCATGGCGGGACGGCTTCGGCCGTCTGGTGATCGGCGAGCGCTGGTACGCCCACCACGGCCGCCATAAGCACGAAGCCACCAAAGGCGTGATCGCCCCCGAAGCGGCCGAGCACCCCATCCTGCGCGGCGTAGGCGATATCTGGGGACCCAGCGACGTTTACACCGTCCGCCTGCCGCTGCCGGGTGATTCGACCCCGCTCGTTTACGGCCAGGTGGTCGCCCGCAAGGGCGAATACGACGAAGGCGACGCGATGTACGGCATGCGTCCCGACGACGGCCCGCCGGTCGCCGAGAAAAACAACCCCATGATGCCCGTAGCCTGGACCAAGTCCTACCGCTTGCCGGAGGGACGGCAGGGGCGCGTCTTCGCCACGACCATGGGCGCCTCAACCGACATCCTCTCCGACGGCGTCCGGCGCATGATCGTCAACGGCGTTTATTGGGCGCTCGGCATGGAGGAGCGCATCCCGGAAGACGGCGCCGACGCAACCATCGTGGGCGATTACAATCCCACCCGCTACAACAACCATCCCCCCGAATACTGGATCGACCGCGCGGTGAAGCCCGCCCACTTCAAGTAATCGGCCGTTTTCATCAGGAACCCGCCCGCCCGACCGCGGCCAGATCGTGTCCCGTGGGCCGCTGGAAAGCCCGCAGATCGAAATACGGCAGCACGGCGAAAAGATGATCGAAGATATCCGCCTGGATCGCCTCGTAGTTCACCCAGTTCTTGTCCGCGCTGTAAACGTAAATCTCCAGCGGCAGCCCGAGCTCGGTCGGCTGCAACTGCCGGACAAGAAACGTCATGTCCCGGTTAATCATCGGGTGCGCCCGTAAATAACCGAGCATGTACTGCCGGAAAGTGCCCAGGTTCGTCATCCGCCGGCCGTTGACCGGGACCGAATCGTCCAGCCCGCGCGCTCTGTTGTGCTCCGCCAATTCGTTCTCCCTGAGCTGAACGTAGTCGCGAAGCACCGCGTACTTCTTGAACTCCGCAATCATTTCCGGCGTGCAGAACTTCACGCTGGAAACGTCGATCGCCACCGAGCGCTTGATCCGCCGTCCGGCCGACTCCGCCATCCCCCGCCAATTCTTGAAGCTGTCGGAAATCAACGCATAGGTGGGAATCGTGATGATCGTCTTGTCGAAATTCTGCACCTTGACGGTGTTCAAGGTGATCTCCAGAACGTCGCCGTCCGCGCCGAACTTGGGCATCTCGATCCAATCTCCCGGACGCACCATGTCGTTGCCGATCAACTGAATGCCCGCGACCAGCCCGAGAATCGAGTCCTTGAAGATCAGCAGGAGCACGGCGGTCATCGCGCCCAGTCCGGTCAGTAGAATCAGCGGCGATTGGTCGATCAAAATCGAAACCGCGACGATCGCGGCCCCGACCGAAAGCACGATCTTGACCACCTGCAGATAGCCCAGGATGGGAATCCGCCGGGCGATCTCGAACCGCTGGTAAATCTGGTTCGCCGCATTCAAAAGAGCGTCGACCGTGATCAGCAGAACGGTCAAGGCGTAGATTTCGGCAAACCGCTGCGCCCACGTGATCATTGCCGGCGTCTCGAACGCCGCCGCCGCGAGAACGTGAACCGCCACGGCCGGCGCCAGGTACGACAAGCGGTGAAAGACGCGGCATGAGACGAGAATGTCGTCCCAATCGGTCTTCGTGTTCCTCGAGAAGGCGTGGACGGCGCTCAGCAAGGCGCGCCTGGCCAACGGGGTGGTGATGTAGGCCGCCCCGACCACAATTACGACTTCAAGGGCTTCGAGGCCGAACCGCGCTTGCCCTGCGCTCAGTCCGAGCGAAAGCAAAAACTCATAAACCGGTTTCAACATGCCGATACCCGCGATTATAGTGAGATATGGCCGCCATCGTTCGCTCTCGCTTCGGCGGCCGCCTGCTGCGCCGGCGGCTCCTGTGCTGCATAGCGCTCCTTGCCGCGGCGCTTTCCTCGGCCTGCGCCGCGGCGCAGTCTGTAACCATCCTCCATCTCAACGATCTCCACGCGCGTCTGCTGCCGGACGCCGACGGGCGCGGCGGCTTCGCCTATGTCGCCGCCGCGATCCGGGAGGAACGGGCCAAAGCGGCGAACGCGCTTGTCCTCCACGCGGGCGACATGGTGCAGGGCACTCCGGTATCGACTCTTTTCGAAGGAGTCCCCGCGTTCGAGGTGGGCAATGGCCTCGGCATCGACGTTCACTGCCTGGGCAACCACGAGTTCGATTACGGCTGGAAAAAAATCCGCGAATTCGCTGCGGTCTCGACGGCGCCGATCGTCAGCGCGAACGTCGTCGACGACTCCGGCGGGCATCTCGTCGAACCCTACGTGATCCGCCGAGCCGGCGGCCTCGAGATCGCCGTTGTCGGCGCTCTGACGGCCCGCCTGGCGAGACTGCTCAAGCCGGGAGTTACCGGTCCGTGGAAGGCCGCCCCGCTGATCCCGGCGCTGCGCCCGGTCGTTGCCGAGGCGCGCGCCCGAGCCGACCTGGTTGTCGTGCTCGGTCACCTCTTCGACGACGAGGACGAGCGCATCCTGCGCGAGCTGCCCGGCGTGGACATCCTCATAAGCGGCCACAACCACGGCGGCCGCGAGGAGCCTCTGGCGATCGACGGACGCATCTGCGTCAAGCTGCGCGCGTACGGCCGCGAGCTCGGCCGTCTCGACATCGCCTTCGACCCCGCAGCCAAGCGTGTCGCAAGCTACCGATGGAAGCGAATCCCCATCGAGGCGCGCGCCCTCGCAGCCGATCCGGATACCGCATCGGCCGTCGACGATTGGGAGTCGCGCGTCTCGGAAATCGTCGACGTGCCTATCGGCGAGTGCCGCGAGACCCTGCGCAAACCCGGCCTGAAACAGGCGATCGAACGGGCCATGCTCGCAAAGACCGGCGCCGATCTGGCTTACATGAACGCCGGGGGCATCCGCGATTCCATGCCCGCCGGACCGATGCTCGCGCGTCACGTCTGGAACATCCTGCCCTTCGACAACGAGATCGTCGAAGCGGTCGTGAGGGGTTCCGAAGCGCCCGAGGAAGTCGCCGGGGGACTTGCTCCGAACAGACTGTACCGGCTGGTCACGAACGACTTCGTCGCCGGCCA
This sequence comes from uncultured Bryobacterales bacterium, assembly GCA_958295955.1. Classification (GTDB taxonomy): domain Bacteria; phylum Acidobacteriota; class Terriglobia; order Bryobacterales; family UBA6623; genus CATQHP01. Next base: position 3,059,715 of record OY282420.1, read on the forward strand.
ATGGGCCGGCCGCAAGCTCGACTTCAAGCCGACGGGAGAGACCTTGCGCGACCTGTTCCTGGAGTGGGTGAAAGAGCGCCGAGTCTTGCCGTAACGGTCCGCGGCGAAGGCCGGCTTCAGCCGCCGGCCGCGGCCGCGCGCGACAGCTTAAAATCCGGTTATGCACGACATTCTCTGGAACGTTGCGCTGGTCATCGTCATCGCCGGCTCGGGAGCGGTCTTCACGCAGATCTACTGCAAGTCGGCCTATTTCACTTGCGCCGCCTGCAAGAGTCTCAACGCCAAACGCCGCAGCGCATGCCGCAAATGCGGCGCGCCTCTGGAGAAAAGATGAGGCGCCGCGCCGGCGTTCCGCTAACATGGGCGAAGCCATGAAACGACTCGTTCCCGCCGTCTGCGCAACGCTTGCGCTCTTCTCCTGCGGCGGCGCGCCGGAAGGCGCTCCCGATGTCCGAAAACCCAACTTCGTGCTGATCTTCATCGACGACATGGGTTACGGCGACATCGGCGCCTTCGGCTCGACCGACAACCGCACGCCCCACCTCGACCGCCTCGCCGCCGAGGGCATGAGACTGACGAGTTTCTACGCGCACCCCGTCTGCACGCCCTCGCGCGCCGCGCTGATGACGGGCGCCTACCCCATGCGTAACGGCCTGCAAACCGGTTATTGGCATCCGGTGCTCATGCCCGGAGACCCGCAGGGCATCCATGCCGACGAGATCACCGTAGCCGAAGCGCTCAAGGAGCAAGGCTACGCGACCGGCATTATCGGCAAATGGCATCTCGGAGACCAGCCCGAGTTCCTGCCCAACGCTCACGGCTTCGACTACTACTTCGGCCTGCCGTATTCGAACGACATGTCGCCTTTCCTGCCGCTGAACAAACGCAACCACCCGCCGCTGCCGCTGTTGCGCAACGGCGAAGTGATCCGCGAAGTGCCCGAAGACCAGTCTTTTCTCACCGGCGACTACACCACCGAAGCCCTCAAGTTCATCGACGCTCACCATGAGCAGCCGTTCTTCCTCTACATTCCGCACTCGATGGTTCACGTGCCGCTTTTCGCCGGCGACGACTTCCGCGGCCGGTCGAGCAACGGCATCCTGGGCGACGCGATCGAAGAACTCGACTGGAGCGTCGGCGAAGTGCGCAAGAAGCTCGAAGAGCACGGCATCGCCGAGAACACGCTCGTCTTCTTCACTTCCGACAACGGCCCCGCGCGAGGCAGCGCCGGACCGCTTCGCGGACGCAAAGGCAGCACTTACGAAGGCGGCATGCGCGAGCCCGCCATCGCCTGGTGGCCGGGAACCGTTCCCGCCGGCAGCGAGTACGCCGACACGGCCTCGACCATGGACATTCTGCCGACTTTCGCCGCGCTGGCCGGCGGCGCGGTTCCCGCCGAGCGCATCGACGGCCACGACATTTCGGCCATCCTCAAAGGCGCGACCGAGCGGCCTTCCGCATACGCAGCGTTCTACTACTACCGCGGCTACGAACTGCGCGCGGTGCGCAGCGGGAAGTGGAAACTGCATGCTGACGGCGCGCTCTACGATCTGGAAGTCGACATCGCCGAAAGCAACGACGTCGCCGCCGAGAATGTGGAAACGGCCGCCCGGCTCGAAGGTCTGCTCGAAAAAGGCCGCGAAGAAATCGGCGACGGCCCGGTGTGGCCCAACGACCCCGGAATCAGGCTGCCGGCGACGGCCCGGCCGATCGGCAAAATTGACCGCGCGCCCCGGCTTTTGATTCCCCGGCGCGACGCCGAAGGCGAAGCGGCTCACGAACCGCCGATCCGCACCAAAACAACGTCTCCGCCGCCCAAAGACTATGTTCGCCCGGACAATTGGTAGCGGGCGGGCAAAAGCCCCCGCGGCAAGACCGCCGAGCAATGCGGCGGCCGCCTCCTACTGCCGTTCAGGCTGCGGGGTCTTCTTCTTCTCGCCTTGGAAAACCCCAATTACGCGGCCGAAAAAGCCGCTTTTCTTCTTCTTCTTGCCTTCCTCCGCTTCGGGGTCGTCGTTCTCGGCGTTCTCGTCCTCGGCCGGCAGCGTCCAGCCGGCGACGCTGGTGGACACGCGGCCGGCGTTCTCGGCCATCTGAAACGCCGTTGGCTGCGAGCCCGCAATATAGACTTCCTTGACGCAACCGCTGCATGAGTGCGTGGCGAGCGCCTGCGCCTCAGGATCCACGTCGACGCCGATCACTCCCTCGGGCATGGCAAACGGCTCGGGCGCGGCGTACTCCGGCAACTCGTGCGCCTGTTTCATGAAGCGCGCCCAAATCGGCAGCGCCGAGTGCGCCCCCTCGATGGACAAATCGGTGTTGTCGTCGAAACCGACCCAGACCACGCAGAGCAAATTGTTCGTAAACCCGGCGAACCAGCCGTCATCGTCCGTGCCGGTTTTGCCCGCCGCCGGAACCGTCAACTCGTAGGTAAACCGCGCGCGAACTCCCGTGCCCCGGCGGATCACGTCCTCGAGCATGCTGGTCACGATGTAGGCCACGCGGGGGTCCATGACCTCGCGGTCCCGATGCTGCGCCCGCAGCAGGCGGTCGCCGCCGCTGCTGCGCACCAACTTGACGAAATGCGGCTCTTTGCGAATGCCGCCGTTGACAAGGCTCGTGTATGCCCCGGCGATCTCCAGAGGAGTCGCTTCATAAGCTCCCAGCACCAGCGACGGCATCGCTTCCAAATCCTCGCCCATGCCGGCGCGGGCCGCCATGTCCCTAACCCGTTGGAAGCCGGCCATCTCGCCGACCTTCACCGTGGCGATGTTGATGGAGCGCATCAGCGCCGTCCGCAGCGTGATCAGCCCGTGAATCTTGTTGCCGTGGTTCGATGGCTCGTAGGGCTTGTCGTCGAACCAGAACGTCGTCGGCACGTCGTCCACCAACGTGCCGGCCGTCAGCGGCTCCGGCGGCGGCTCGTAGGCGGTCCGCGCGTACTCGGGCATCTGCTCTGCGTAGCCCTGCTCGATCAGCAGCGCGCGCTCTTCGTCGAGCGCGCTGTCGATCGCCGCCGCATAGACAAACGGCTTGAAAACCGAGCCCGGCTGGCGCTTGGCCAGTACGCGGTTCAACTGTGACCGGCCGTAGTCGCGCCCGCCGACAATCGCTTTCACTTCGCCCGTCTTGGGATCGAGCGCCACCAGGGCGGCCTGCGCCCGCGGCGGCTCCTCGACCCCGCGGAAACGCCTCTGTCGGGCGACCAGCTTGTCCACGTCCTCCATTCCGGCGCGCACCGCCTCGACGGCCATGTTCTGCAAGCGCTGGTCGAGCGTCGTATAGACCCAGTAGTTCTGCGTGATGAGCTCCTCCGAAGGGAAGTGCTCCCGCAGATTCTTGTTGACCAGGTCCACGTAATACGGCGCATCGCGCACCTCCAGGTGCCCGCGCAGGACCGTGACCTCCTGTTGCGCCGCGGCGTCGTGGGCCGCCCGGTCTATGTAGTCTTCGCGCAGCATGGCCGCCAGAACCTGATTGCGCCGATGCTTGGCCCGCTCGGGATGCCTGTACGGATTCAAATAGCTCGGCCCCTGCGGCAGGCCGGCCAGCAGCGCCGCTTCGACCAAAGTGACGTCGCGCACGTCCTTGTCGAAGTAAACGCGCGCCGCCTCGCCCAACCCGTTCACGTTGAAACTGCCGCTGCGGCCCATGAAAATCTGATTCGAGTAGTACTCGAAAATCTTTTCCTTGCTGAGCCGGGACTCCAGTTGGAAAGCGATCATCGCCTCCGCCGCCTTGCGGCTGTACGTCGACTCCGGGGTCAGGAAAAAGTTCCGCGCCAGTTGCTGCGTCAGCGTTGACGTGCCGCGCGGTCGGCGCCATTCGCGGATGCCGTCGACCGTCGCGCCGATCGTGCGAATCACGTCCAGACCGCGGTGCGAATAAAAGCGGTGGTCTTCAACGGCAATGACGGCGTCGACGAGATGCTGCGGATAGTCCTCGAATTGGAACAGCCGCCGCTTGGTGCGGTTGTCGTCGAAGAGGTTGGTGATCAGTTCCGGCTCCAGCTCGTAAGCATCCAGTTCCCTGTTCGCATTGAGCGCGCGGAGGCCGACCACCTTGCCGTCTGCAAAGTCAATGGCGGCCGGTTCCCGGGCAAAATACGACAAGTCGCCCGGATAGATTTCGATTGACGCCGCGCTCATCCGATACCAGCCGAGCGCATTGTCTTTCGACTGCGTATATCCCGCCGCGCGCAGGCCGTTGGCGACATCGAGGGGCGCCAACTCGCTGCCGACATACACGGGCTTGGGCGCCGAGAGAATCCGCGCCGTGCGGTTGAACGCCCCCGAAGCCAAGCGTATGTCTATGATTTTTTTGTACTTCCAGTAGTAGTGATTGAAGACCGTCCCGCCGGCGACTGCCCCGATCAGGGCAAGGCCGAGCAGCACCTTGCCGGTCGGACTCGTCAGGAACTTGATCGGCCGCGCGATCCAGCCCGAGATGACAATCACGCGCCCGTCTTGCCGAGGCTTGGCGCCCGCGCCGTGTCGGGTTGTTTTGCGGGTAGGCATCGAACGCTTCGTCGAATCTTTGCTCATACGACGCTGCTATCGTCGATATGGTTTCGGCGGATTACGCGGTCGTCGACCGATCCGGCGAATTTTCATTTTTACAGGGCGCCCGGGCGCTGAAACCGCAATCCGAAACCGATCGTTGCGCAAGCTGCCTTCAGGCGCGGGGTCCGGCGGCCTCGATCCGCCTGCGCAGCACGCTCGCAACTTCTTCCAGTTTAACACCGACCGATTCGCCGGTCGCGCGCTCGGAGAGATCGACCGCGCCGTCCGCGATCCGCTTGCCGACCGTCACCCGGAAGGGAATGCCGATCAACTCGGCGTCTTTGAACTTCACTCCGGCTCGTTCGAGGCGGTCATCGTAAAGCACGTCGACGCCTTCGTTGCGCAGCGCTTGGTAAACGGTTTCGGCCGCCTTGCGCTGCTCCTCGTTCTTGACGTTCACAGGCGTAACCACCGTTTCGAACGGCGCGATCGATACCGGCAACGCCATGCCCCGGTCGTCGTGATTCTGCTCGATCGCCCCGGTCAGCACGCGTTCGAGCCCGATGCCGTACGAACCCATGATCGGCGTAACTTCCTTGCCGTTTTTGTCCAGCACGCGGAGTCCGAGCGCCTCGGCGTATTTGCGGCCGAGCTTGAAGATGTGGCCGACCTCGATCGCCTTCCGCCGCCGCACCGGCTCGCCCGAGGCGATGTCCGTATCGCCGTCCTCGGCCTCGCGGATGTCCGCGAACCGCGCCTCGAAGTCGCGTCCGGGCGTCACGTTGCGCAAATGGTAGTTGTCTTTGTTCGCGCCGGCGATCATGTTGCGGCGGCCTTCGAGCGCCGCATCGGCAAGAATGCGCATGTTGGCGACGCCGACCGGGCCCAGCGAGCCCGCCGCTGCGCCCAACCATTCTCCGATCTCGTGCGCATGCGCCGGCCGTACGTCATCGGTCCCGACAGCCGTTTGCAGCTTGGTCTCGCTCAACGAGTGATCGCCCCGCAGCAGCGCCATCAACGGCTTGCCCTGCGCAACCAGGACCAGCGTCTTGATGTGAGCGGTAGCGGGCGAGCCGTCGAACTCCGCGACTTCCTCGATGGTCTTCCTGCCCGGCGTGTGGAACGCTTCGGGACTCCCTGTACCCTCGGGGTCCGGCGTTTCCGGTTCCCGAGCCCGCGTGACGGCCTTCTCGAGACTCGCGCGGTACCCCGACGCCGCGCATTCGATCACCCAGTCCTCGCCGGCCTCCGCGGGAACCATGAACTCGTGCGACTCGCTGCCGCCCATCGCGCCCGAGTGCGCCTCGACAGGCAGGAACTCCAGTCCGCAGCGGTTGAAAATCCGGCAGTAGGCGCCGTAGTGCTTGTCGTAGGCCGCATCGAGGCCGGCGCGGTCGATGTCGAACGTGTACGAATCCTTCATCGTGAAGCGTCGCACGCGCATCAATCCCGACTTGGGCCGCAACTCGTCTCGAAACTTGGGCTGGATCTGGTACCAGATCTGCGGCAGTTGCTTGTAGCTGCGCAACTCTCCTTGGGCGATCCAGGTCATCACCTCTTCTTCGGTCATGCCCAGGCACAGACTGCGCCCCCAGCGGTCCTTGAGGCGGAACAAGTCGTCCCCCATCACCTCCCAGCGGCCGCTCTTTTGCCAAAGCTCCGCCGGATGCACCTCGGGCGTGTAAATCTCCTGGGCGCCGATCGCGTCCATCTCCTCGCGGACGATGCGCTCGATTTTCAGCAGCGAGCGCTTGGCGAGATAGAGATAGCAGTAGAACCCCGCCGCAAGCTGACGCACATAGCCGGCGCGCAGCAAAAACTTGTGGCTGACGACTTCCGCGTCCGCGGGCGCCTCGCGCAAAGTTGGGATGAAAAGACGGCTCCAACGCATTGGTTCTACGGGCGCAACCGGTGAAAAAACGGCTGTTCCGCCCATCGTAGCATCGGTTCCCGCCCGCCCGGCCGCTGCGCCGCGCGGGACGGCGAAAGACCGCCTCGTTGTTGCTTCAAAGCGCTACGCGCCCAAGAAATACGATTTTGATAGATTCTAAACGGCAATGCCCGAATCCACGCCCAGCCCGTCCGTAATGCTGGCCCACGGGCAGCAGGCGCATTTGCCCCTTGGCGTTCCGCCGCAAACTCCGGGAGACACGCCCAAGCGCACCGTTAAGAACGGCGCGCCCTCGAATGACCTCGTGCTGAGCGCAGCGCTGGGGACCAACGAAGATATCTTTCCCAGCGTCTTGAGTCTCTACGCGGCCCCGGGAAGCACCGTCGCCGACATCACCTATGGGCGGGGGGTGTTCTGGAGGAACGTCCCGCCGGACCGCTACCGCCTGCTGGCGACGGACCTGATCGGCGGCGTGGACAGCCGCGCGCTCCCCTACAGGGACGGCGAGATCGATTGCGTTGTGTTCGACCCGCCTTACATGCACTCGCCGGGCGGAACGGCGCATCGGGGGCACAAGCCCTTCGAGCGGTACTACCGCAACAACGGCACGGGGAACCGCACGGGCGCGAAGTATCACGAGGCCGTGCTGGAGCTTTATGTCGAGACCGGCAAGGAGGCCCGCCGCGTGCTGCGAGACCGCGGGGTATTGATCGTCAAATGCCGGGACGAGGTCTGCTCGAACCGGCAACGGTTCACGCATGTCGAAATCATGCAAGCATACGAGGACATGGGCTTCGTCGCCGAAGACCTGTTCGTGCTTGTGCGGCGCAACAGGCCCGGCGCGAGCCGTGTCGTCAAGCAAGTCCATGCCCGCAAGAATCACTCCTACTTCCTCGTGTTCTGGAAGCCCGGCGAGGTAGGGGGGCTATGGACCCCGCCGGAATGAGCCCGTTGGATATCATGTTGGCGGTAATCCGACAACATTCGCCCAAGACGATCCGGGCGGGAGCGCCGTTGGAAGTGTTTCGGCGGGTCGCCAACACGAACCGCGGCGATATCGGCGAGAAATAACCTAAAATCGCAGCAATGAAGCGCCGTGAGTTCCTCGCGTTGACGGCTGCCGCCGGCGCCTGCTCGTCCGACCCGATCCCGCCGGACCCCGAACCGGAGCTCCCCAAATTTCTAAGCGGTTACGCAGATCTCTACGCCGAAAATCCCCGCGCCGCCGCGCTGCAATGGTTCACCGACGCGGATTTCGGACTCTTCCTGCAGTACGGGGTTTACAGCCAACTCAAGCGCGGCGCATGGACGCAGTTGCGCGAGCGCATCCCCGTTGCCGAATACGCCAAGCTCAAAGACTCCTTCGACCCCAAGAATTTCGACGCCGGCAAGATCGTCGACATGGCCGCCGCCGCCGGCATGAAGTACGTCAACCTCACCGCCCGCCACCATGACGGTTTTTGTCTGTTCCGCACCAACGAGACCGACTTCAACAGCCTCGACGCCTGCGGCCGCGACCTCGTAGGCGAGTTGGCCGCCGCCTGCCGGGCCAAGGGACTGGGACTCTTCCTGTACTATTCGTACGCGCTCGATTGGCGGCATCCCTATTTCTACCCCCGCGAGACCGCGCGGCTTGACTGGCCCAACTCCCGCCCCGACTACGAGCAGCCGCAGCCCGAGTACAAATTCGAGAAGGACGAAGACTTCCTGCACTACATCAAGTTCGTCCACGCGCAACTCAAGGAAATCATCTACCGCTACCGCCCGCTGGCGGGCATCCGGCTCGGTCCGATCATGGGCTTCTACTCCCGTCCGGAATTGTTCCCCATCGAGCAGACTTACGAGTTCATCCGCGAGGCCCAGCCCGACATTCTGATCTGCTTCGAGCAAGGCGCGAACGGCGGCGAAGACTTCACGGCCCACGAGCGCGAGCCCCGCGCCCACCCCGAAGGAGGAAGGATCGCGGCAGATGTCTGGGAGTTGAACAAGAACAAGCCCATCGAAATCTGCGACGCGCTGCAACCCCGCGCCCGGGACTACGCCGAGCGCAACGACGGCCGGCGCCGCAGCGCCGGCGACGTCATGGAGATGCTCGCTTCCTGCAAGCGACACGACGCCAATCTGCTGCTCAACGCCGACCCGCTGCCGGACGGCTCGATCGACCCGACGGACGAGCGGACCCTGCTGGAAGTGGGCCGCCGCCTGCGAGCGGCCCGCGGTTAGCGCCCGCCGTGTACGCTACTCTATTACTCTCGATTACTCGCTGAATCCCAAGGAGGAATTGCGTTTTGCACTGGGTCGACTACCAACGCCCCGAGTCCCTCGACGCCGCTCTGCAAGCGTTCGCCGCAAATGCCGGCAACGCGAAGGCGCTCGCCGGCGGCACCGATCTGCTCGTTCAAATGCGCGCCGGCAGATGCGCAAGCGGCGTCCTCGTGGACATCAAGAACATCCCCGAGCTCAACGAGATGAGCTACAGCCCCGAGCAGGGCCTGACGCTCGGAGCGGCCGTCCCCTGCTACCGCATTTATGGGGACAAGACCGTCTCGGCGGCCTATCCGGCTCTGATCGACGCCGTCTCGATTATCGGCGGAACGCAGATCCAAGGCCGCGCCTCCGTCGGCGGCAATCTCTGCAACGCCGCGCCGAGCGCAGACGTTGTCCCCGTGTTGATTGCCTTGGGAGTCGTGTGCAAAGTCACTTCGGCAGGCGGAACCCGCGAGATAGCCGCCGAAGATTTCTGCGTCGCTCCGGGCAAGAATGCGCTGGCCGCCGGCGAGTTGCTCGTCTCGCTGCATTTTCCGCCGCCCGCGCTGCAATCCGGCGCCCGCTACATCCGCTTCATCCCGCGCAACGAGATGGACATCGCCGTGGCCGGCGCCGGCGTCTCCGTCACATTGGCGGACGGCAGATTCTCCGCGGCGCGCGTCGCCCTGGCGTCGGTCGCCCCGACGCCGCTGTTCGCAAGAGAAGCCGGCGAAGCTCTTGTCGGCCGGCCCGTCCATGCCGCGTCCATCGCCAAGGCCGCCGCGGCCGCGAAAGCCGCTGCAAAACCCATCGACGACATGCGCGGAACCGCCGCATACCGCCGCAATCTCTGCGCAGTGCTCACCCGTCGCGCCCTCGAGGACGCGGTCGCAAGAGCCGGCGGGAAGCTTTAACCAAGGCGGAGGCGAAACATGAAGAAAACCCAAGTTCAAACAATCGTCAACGGCCGGCCGGTCGAGTTTCTTTGCGAACCCCGCCAGTCGTTGCTGGAGGTCTTACGCGATAACCTGAGCCTTACCGGCACGAAGGAAGGCTGCAACGACGGCAATTGCGGCGCCTGCACCGTCGAGATGGACGGGCGCATCGTGCCCTCCTGCCTCGTGCTCGGCGTCGAAGCCGAGGGAGCGCAAATCGTCACCATCGAGGGCATAGCCCTGGGCAGCGGCCTGCACGAGGTGCAGAAGGCGTTTCTCGAAGGCGCCGCGCTGCAATGCGGCGTCTGCACGCCCGGCTTCATCGTGGCGACCAAGGCGCTGCTCGAACAAAACCCCAACCCGACAGAGCATGAAATCCGCTTCTGGTTGGCGAACAATCTTTGCCGCTGCACCGGCTACGATAAAATTGTCCGCTCGGTCCAGGCCGCCGCTTGCCGGCTTCAAGAGGAGGCGCCCGCATGAGTACGACGCTCGATCCCGTTCAGACCCAAGCCGCGGCCAACGGCGCCGCGGGCAACGGAGTCCATCCGGCTCCGGCCTACGAACCCAACATGGTGCTGGCGACCCGCGCTTACGACGTGGTCGGCACGCGCCCGGTGCGCCACGACGGCGCCGACAAGGTCACCGGCCGCGCGCTCTACGGAGCGGACAAGCAGATGGCGGGACTACTGCAGGGATTCGTCCTGCGCAGCCCCCACGCCCACGCGAAGATCGTCTCGATCGACACTTCGAAAGCCGAGGCCCTCGACGGCGTATTCGCGGTGGTTACGGCTGACGACCTGCCGCCGGCCAAGGACAAAATCGTCGATGTCGGCGAGGGCGACACCCGGCTCGCCTACGTCCACGGCAACGTCCTGGCCAAGGGCAAGACGCTGTACAAAGGCCACGCCGTCGCCGCGGTCGCCGCAACCAACGTCCATGTCGCCGAGCAGGCCGCCAAGCTGATCGACGTCAAGTACGCAACGCTCGGCTCGTCGATGACCGCCCCCGAGGCAATGAGCAGCGGCGCTGCGTTGCTGCACGACGATCTCAAGACCATGGAGTACGGCCAACCGACCGACAAGGCTTCGAACGTCGCGCAGCATTTTCAATGGAAGATCGGCGACAGCGACGAAGGCTTCGCCAAGGCCGACGTCGTCGTCGAACGCACTTTCGATACGGCGACCGTCCATCAGGGCTATATCGAGCCGCACAACGCTACCGCGCTGTGGAACAACGACGGCCGCGTGCATATCTGGACATCGACTCAGGGCGCATTCGTCGTCCGTGACGTGACCGCGACGATCCTCGAGATTCCCGTCTCGCAGATCAAGGTTACGCCGATGGAAATCGGCGGCGGCTTCGGCGGCAAGATTCCGGTCTATCTGGAGCCCGTCGCCGCACTGCTCTCGAAAAAGACCGGGCGGCCGGTGAAGCTGGTCATGACGCGCGCCGACGTGCTGGAAGGAACCGGCCCGACGCCGGGCTCCCATGTCAGCGTCAAGATCGGCGCCGTGAACGGCGGCAAAATCACCGCCATGCAGGGCAACCTGGCCTACGAAGCCGGCGCCTATCCGGGTTCGTTCGTCGCTCCCGGCGGCATGTGCATTTTCGCGGCGTATGCCTGCGAGAACGTCACTGTCGATTGCTACGACGTCGTCGTCAACAAGCCGAGCAGCGCCGCCTACCGCGCGCCGGGAGCGACGCAAGCCGCCTTTGCGGCCGAGCAGGTCATCGACGAAATCGCCGGCAAGCTGGGCATCGACCCTATCGATTTCCGCCTGCAAAATGCCGCGAAAGAAGGCTCGCGCCGCGTGGACGGGCCGAAATTCAGGCGCATCGGCTGCGTCGAGGTGCTCGAAGCGATGCAGCGCCATCCGCATTACGGCGCGCCGCTCGCGGGCCCCAACTGCGGGCGCGGCGTCGCCGTCGGGTTCTGGTTCAACGTCGGCCTGGAGTCGAGTTGCACGTTGAGCGTCAATTCCGACGGCACGGTCAATCTGATCGAAGGCTCGACCGACATCGGCGGCACGCGCACCTCGATCGCGATGCAGGCCGCCGAAGTTCTCGGCATTCCCGCCGAAGACATCAACCCGCAAGTCGTCGATACGGATTCCGTCGGCTACACCTCCGTCACCGGCGGCAGCCGCACGACATTCGCCACCGGTTGGGCGGCGCACGACGCCGCGCAAAAAATCGTCGATGAGATGAAGGTCCGCGCGGCCAAGCTGCTCGAGGCGGACGCCGCCGGCGTAACGCACGAGAAGGGCGTCTATTCCGCCGCCGGCAAAAGCGTCTCCTTCCGGGAGATTGCCGCCCAGGCAAGCCGCACGGGCGGGCCGATCAGCGCCTCCGCTACGGTCAAGCCGCGCGGCGTCGGCGGTTCTTACGCCGGCAACATCGTCGATGTCGCAGTCGATCCCGAAACCGGCAAGGTCGATATTCTGCGCTTCACCGCCGTCCAGGATGTCGGCAAGGCCGTCCACCCGAGCTACGTCGAGGGACAGATGCAAGGCGGTTCGGCGCAGGGCATCGGCTGGGCGCTCAACGAGGAGTACTTCATGGGCGCCGACGGCGGCATGCAGAACAACACGTTGCTCGACTACCGCATGCCGACCGCGCTCGATCTGCCGATGATCGACACCTGCATCGTCGAAGTCGCCAATCCCGGCCACCCCTACGGCGTGCGCGGCGTCGGCGAAGCCAATATCGTGCCGCCGCCCGCGGCGATCGCCAACGCGATCCAAAACGCCGTGGGCAGGCGCCTGCAGCGCTTGCCCATGAATCCGCCGGCCGTGTGGCAGGCCGTCGCCAACGGCAATTAAGCGCGAAAGGCGCCGCGGGAGGGAAAACAGCCCGCGAGCCGCGCAAACCCCAAACGGCGCGGATGCGCCGAGTCGGGTAGAATAGAAGTCTTTCCAGTTCCCCAAACCCAAGAAGGAGCAAGCCTGACATGGCCTATTCGGTACCCGATCTTCCCTATGCATTCGACGCGCTGGAGCCGCACATCGACGCGCGCACGATGACAATCCATCACGACAAGCACCATGCGGCTTACGTCGCGAAAGTCAACGCCGCTGTCGCCGGAACCGAGTTCGACGGCGTCGCTATCGACGACCTGATGCGCAACCCGGCCGCGGTCGCCAACGGCGCAATCCGCAACAACGGCGGCGGACACTCCAACCACTCGCTGTTCTGGACCGTCATGAGCCCCAACGGCGGCGGCGCGCCCTCGGGCGACCTCGCCGACGCCATCAACGCCGCATGCGGCAGTTTCGACGGCTTCAAGCAGCAGTTTTCCAATGCTGCGGCAACCCGCTTCGGCAGCGGTTGGGCCTGGCTGAGCGTTGACGGCGGCAAAGTCGTCGTCGAATCGACTGCCAACCAGGACACCCCGCTGATGGCGGGCCGCACCCCGATTCTCGGCATCGACGTTTGGGAGCACGCCTACTACCTCAAATATCAGAACCGGCGTCCCGACTACGTCGCCGCGTTCTACAACGTGATCGACTGGAACGCCGTCGCGGCCCGTTTCGCCGCAGCGGCGTAAGTTTTTTCGATTCTTCAAGCGCAAGGCGGGCCGCCGCGCCCGCCTTGCTATTGGCGCGTCCGAGGAGTGCGCCCGAATCTCTCCGGCCGAAATGCGGCGGCGCCGAGCGCCGGCTTGCCGGCAACGATCTCTTCGGCCAGCAACTCCCCGGTCAGCGGTCCGAGTTGAATCCCGCGCCGAAAGTGCCCCGCCGCGACGTAAACGCCCTCGTGCCCCGGCACGGCCCCGACGACCGGATTCAGGTCCGCGCAAAAGGGACGGAACCCCGACCAGCCGTACGCGGCGGGCAGGCTCGCCAACGATGGGAACAGCGTCTGGAATTCGCTTTCGATCGCCGCCGCCGCCGCTTCGTCCACCCCGGCCTTGAAGCCGATATCGTCTTCGGAACCGCCGCCGGCGAGCGGCCCGCAGGCCGTTTGCCAGTAATAGAACCGGCGGCCGAAGGTGACCGCGCGCAAGGTTTTCGCCGGCTGCGCAGGCCAGGCGAGCAGCGTGCCGCGAATCGGCCGGATCGGCGGCTCCCAACCGAGCAGCCGCGTCAACAGCGGCGTCCAGGCGCCCGCGGTAACGACGACCGCCGGCGTGGAAATCGAGCCCCTGTTCGTCTCTACCCGGCCTTTCCCGATCGACGAGACCGCGGTTGCGAGACAGATGCGGGTTCCCCGCTCCCGGAGATGGCCGACAAGCGCAACGGCCAACTTGGCCGGGTGAATGGAGCCGTCGCCCGGGAAGAAGAATGCGCCGCCTGAGTAATCGAGGCGCGGCTCGATTTCCCGAACCGCGCTCCCGGAAATCCATTCCGCTTCCAGCCCCGCCGCGCGGGTTCGCGCGACGGCCCTGCGGGCATCTTCGACGCTGACTGCGGCCTCCGGCTTCAGCAGCCCGCTGCGCACGTAATCGAAATTGAATTCCTCGTCGAATTGCGCGAACAGTTCCCGGCCGCGCAGCGCATGAGCGGCGTCGATGCCCCTGTTCAAGTGTTCGTGGGCAAGCCAGATGCCGCCCGCGCTGGCCCCGGTCGATTCGGCGCAAACCTCTCCGCGCTCGACGACCGCGATATCCCTGACGCCCCGCCGCGCCAGCGAGAGCGCGCTGCAAAGCCCGATCATGCCCGCGCCGACGACAACGACTTCCGCGCTGCGCGGCAGTTCAGAGGATACGTTCAGCGCCTCGCGCGATTCACGCGGCAGCGTGCGGAACCAAACCGAATCGGGCAACCGCCCATCGTAACAAGCGTCCGGCGCAACGGTCGCTTGCGCAGCGCGGAAACCCGGCAAGGCCGCCGCCGGCCGTTATGCAACACTGGTGACGAGTCGGGCGGATACGGAGGAAAACGGGCAGTGAGTCGCCGGTCTTGGAGTGTGAAGAGAACCGCTCTTCTGGTTGGAGCGGCGGTTGCTGCAATTGCAGCCGCGTTGCGGCTCTCCGAGCCGGCGGCTGGCGCGCAGCTTCTCGCCTGGGTCGATGGGCTGCAAGATTTGTGGTCCCGTCTTTTTTCGAGGTTCGACAATTTCGGACCGACAGCCGCATTGCTGGTCAAGGCGTCGGTCTTTCTGGCAACCCTCTGGTTCGTTACCAGGATGCTGAGCCGCGCATTCCGCGCCGAGCTCCTCGACAAAACCGCGCTCGATGAGGGGCTGAAGTTCTCGCTGCAGCGCATCGTCTCGTACTCTTTCTTCACTCTCGGCGCTCTGGCCGGACTGCATATGTTCGGCGTGGACCTGAGCAGCATCGCCGTGTTCAGCGGCGCGCTCGGAATCGGCCTCGGCCTCGGCTTCCAAACCATCGCCAAGAACTTCGCTTCCGGATTGATCCTTCTCGTCGAGCAGCCGATCAAGGTGGGCGACCGCGTGCAGGTCGAAGATCTGCTGGGCGACATCGTCCACATCGGCGCGCGCGGGACGTGGGTGCGCACGAACGAGAACGTCGTGATGATCGTCCCCAATTCCGAATTCATCGAAGGGCGGGTAACGAATTGGACCGCCAATGACCGCAACGTGCGCATCAATGTTCCCTTCGGCGTCTCTTACGAGAGCGATCCGGAGCGCGTGCGATCCGTGGTCTTGCATGTCGCGCAGGAACACGCGGATGTGCTCGACGATCCGCCCTGTGACGTTATCTTCATCGGATTCGGTGACAGTTCCCTCGATTTCGAGTTGCGCATCTGGACATCCAAGCAGGTGACGACGCCGAAGATCATTGCCAGCGATATCTACTTCAAGCTCTTCGCCGCCTTCACGGAAGAAGGGATTGAGATTCCGTATCCGCAGCGCGACGTGCATCTGCGGTCGGTCTCGCAGCCTGTTCGGGTCGAGGCATTGCATTCGGACGGTCGTACCGAGACGCGGTGAGAACCGCCCCCCGTTTACAGCCGCTACGGATTTCTAGCCGTTTTCTTCGAGGCGGCTGAAGAAGAACGCGCGCTCGACCGCGGCGGTCTCCGGCGCGTCGGAGCCGTGAATCGCGTTTCTTTCGATGTCGGTTCCGTATAGATTGCGGATGGTTCCCTCGGCGGCTTGCCGCGAATCGGTCGCGCCCATGACTTCGCGCAGCTTGGCGATAGCGTTCTCGCGCTCCAGGACCATCGGCGCGACCGGTCCCGAGGTCATGAACGCCACCAGGTCGTTATAGAACGGCCGCTCGCTGTGAACCGCGTAAAAAGCTTTCGCCTGCGCCTCGCTGAGCGTGATTTTCTTCATCGCTGCGACGCTGAAGCCGGCGCGTTCCAGATGGGCGATGATCTTGCCCATGTTGCCGGCGGAGACGGCGTCGGGCTTGACGATGGTCAGCGTTTTTTCGGTAGGCATTTCTATTCTTCGCTACCTGTCTGCGGTTTGCATCGCTTGCGCCAATGTAGAGGCCAATTCGGCCGGCGAAGGCGCAACGGCGATGCCCGCCGCCTCCATCGCGGCCTTCTTTTCCCCGGCGGTTCCCTTGCCGCCCGAAATGATCGCGCCGGCGTGGCCCATGCGGCGCCCCGGCGGCGCCGTCGCTCCGGCGATAAAGCCCGCGACCGGCTTCCGTACGTTGCTCTTGACGAACTCGGCCGCCGCTTCCTCGGCGGTTCCGCCGATTTCGCCGATCATGATGATGCCCGTCGTGTCGGGGTCTTCGTTGAACAGGCTCAAGGCGTCGATGAAATTCGTGCCGATAATCGGATCGCCGCCGATGCCGATGCAGGTCGATTGGCCGATGCCCAGCGCCGTCAATTGGCCGACGGCCTCGTAGGTCAGCGTGCCGGAGCGCGAGACCACGCCGATGCCGCCCTGCTTGTGGATCTTGCCCGGCATGATGCCGAGCTTGCACTTGCCGGGCGAGATGACGCCGGGGCAGTTCGGGCCGAGCAGGCGCGTCCTGCCGCCGCGCAGCGCCGCCGCTGCGGTCACCATGTCGCGCGCGGGAATGCCTTCGGTAATGCAGACGACCAGTTCGATCTCCGCCTCGACCGCCTCCAGGATCGCGTCGGCGGCCCCCGGCGGGGGAACGAACACGATCGAGGCGCTCGGCCGCACGGCGCGGACGGCCTCGCGGACGGTATGGAAAACCGGGACGCCGAGCAACTCCGAGCCGCCGCGGCCGGGGTGGACGCCGCCGACGATCCGCGTTCCGTAATCCATGCACTGCCGGGCGTGGAACTGTCCTGCGCGGCCCATGCCCTGGACGATGACGCGCGTGTTTTCGTTGACCAGTACGCTCATGATTGCGGCCTCAAGCGGCAAGCGCCACGACTTTCTCGGCGGCTTCCTTCATGTCGCCGGCAACGGTGAAATCGAGGCCGGAGTCGTTCAGGATTTGACGTCCCCGCTCGATGTTCGTGCCCTCCAGCCGCAGCACGATCGGCACTTCGATATTGAGCTCCGTGGCCGCTGCGACGACTCCTTCGGCCAACACGTCCACTTTCAAAATGCCGCCGAAAATGTTGATCAGCACGGCCTTGACGTTGGGGTCGGAGAGGATGATGCGAAACCCGTTGCGGATTTGGTCTTTGCTGGCGCCGCCGCCGACGTCGAGAAAGTTCGCGGGCATGCCCCCGGCGTATTGAATGATGTCCATGGTGGCCATTGCCAGGCCGGCGCCGTTGACGATGCAGCCGACGTTGCCGTCGAGCTTGATGTAGTTGAGGCCGTGGTCGATCGCCTCGGTTTCGAGCGGCTCTTCTTCGTCGAGGTCGCGCAACTCGGCGAGGTCCGCGTGACGGAACATGGCGTTGTCGTCGAAATCCATCTTGGCGTCGAGAGCAACGGCGTGGCCGTCATGGGTGATGACAAAGGGGTTGATCTCGACCAGAGAAGCGTCAGTGGCTTCGTAGGCGTTGGCGAGGGCTGTCATCGCCTGCACCGCGGCATCGAACGCGTCGCCCTCGATGCCGAGCGCGTAGGCGATCCGGCGCGCCTGATAGGGACGCAGTCCCCGGCCCGGCTCGATCGTTTCCTTGAGAATCGCGTCGGGGTTCTCGGCGGCGACCTCCTCGATCTCCATGCCGCCCTCGGCGGAGGCCATGAAGACCGGCTTGGCGATCGCCCGGTCGAGCACGACGCCGAGATAGATCTCGCGGGCAATGGGCATTTGCTCTTCGATCAGCAACCGCTTGACGATCTTGCCTGCGGGGCCGGTTTGGGGAGTGACGAGCGGCATGCCCAGGATGGCCTGCGCTTTTGCGGCCGCCTCTTCGACGCCGTGGGCAAGCTTGACGCCCCCGCCCTTGCCGCGTCCGCCCGCGTGGATTTGCGCTTTGACGACGACCTTGCCGCCGAGCTCCTCGGCCGCGGCGCGGGCTTCATCGACCGCAAAGGCGACCGTGCCGCGCGGTGTCGGGACGTTGTATCGGCGCAAGATATCCTTGGCTTGGTATTCGTGAATTTTCATGGGACTGCCCCCTGTGCGGTCCGCTCTGCGCGGCGGTACGATCAGGGGATTGGGAAAGGAGCCTTAACATCCGATTTTATCGAGGCTGCGAAGGGAATGCAATGCGATGGTGAGAATTCAAGCGGCGCTGCACAAGGTCATTTCGCGGGCGGACCTTGCCGAAGCGGAAGCCGCCGCGGTCATGAACGAAATCCTGCGGGGCGAATCGACGCCCGGGCTTACGGCGGCGCTGCTTGCCGCGCTGCGGATGAAAGGCGAAACGGTGGACGAGATCGCCGGTTTCGCCCGCGCCATGCGCGCCAATGCCGTTGCCGTTCGACCGGCGAAGACCGCCCCGCAAGCCCTCGTCGATACCTGCGGCACGGGCGGCGACGGCGGCGCGACGTTCAACATATCGACCGCGGCCGCATTCGTTGCCGCGGGCGCGGGCGCCGCCGTCGCCAAGCACGGCAACCGCTCGGTTTCGAGCCGCTGCGGCTCGGCGGACGTGTTGGAAGCCTGCGGCGTCAACGTCAGCATCGCCTCCGCGCGGGCTGCCGAGTGCATCGACGCAATCGGCGTCGGTTTTCTCTTCGCCCCCGCCATGCACCCGGCCATGAAACATGCCGGCCCGGTGCGTAAGGAGCTGGGCATGCGCACGGTGTTCAACATTCTCGGCCCGTTGACGAATCCCGCGGGCGCGGGCGCTCAGGTGATGGGCGTCTTCGCGGACTCGCTCGTCGAGCCGGCGGCGCAGGTGTTGGGCCGCCTCGGCGTCAAGCGGGCGTTTGTCGTTCACGGCAGCGACGGACTGGACGAAATCACCACCACGGGCCCGACGAAGCTGGCGGAAGTGTGCGGCGGCGCGGTAAGCGTCCGCGAGGTGACGCCCGACGATTTCGGGGTCCCCCGGGCAACCGCGGCGGATCTGTCCGGGGGCGGCCGCGAGGCCAATGCCGCGGCGCTGCAAGCGATTCTTCAGGGTGAAAAAGGCCCCCGGCGCGATATCGTGCTGGCGAACGCCGCCGCCGCGCTGGTCGCTGCCGGGCGGGCCGCCGACTTCCGCGGCGGCGCGGCGCGGGCGGCTGAGGCGATCGACTCCGGCGCGGCGGCCCGCAAGCTGGATGCGCTGATCGCCTTCAGCCAAGCTCGGTAAAAGGAATTTACCGTCTTGATGCCCACGCCCGGAAAAACCGCCGCTGCTCTCCAGCCGCAACCTTCCATTTACGCCGAAAGCCGTGAATAGGGCGTAGCAAGGAAGACATTACTTATTGGCGATGAAACTTGTGACAATGGGAGGCGGAACGATTAAAACCGTTGAATTAAAGCTTTGACGTGACAGCGAAGTTGCGCATGGCGGATATCGGAGCAGGTTACTTGGCGGATGTTGGCTGCCAAGCCCCGATATCCCGGTAGAGTGAGTACAAGCCAAGAGAATCCGGGAATGGAGACAAGTTATGACGATAAAGGAATTGCAGAGAGAAATAGAGGACAGTCTGGAGGCCGTGCAAGCCATGCCCCATCTCCCCGCGGAGTTGCAGGGACTGCGCTTGTTGGTCCCGCATAAAGTCGATTGCCGGGTGACGATCCGCAACGTTCAGAACGGCGGCAGACTCCGCTCGGACGCTTCGGCGCAGGACTTCCGCCCCCAGGATTGCGAAGTGATTCTGCGCTTCGAGTCGTATGCGGACGACGCTGAAGAAGAATCCGCACACGGTTTCTCCGCCCCGGAGGATATCCCGCTGCGGCCCGAAATCGAAGAACTGATAGACGCTCTCGAGCGCATCGAAGGATCACGGAACTTCGTGGGGCTGAAGTGGTTCCGCGACCGCTTTCTCCCGGAGGAAGGCTATTCCTGGGCGGACGACCGCGGCTTCTGCGGGCATCTGATTCGAGAAGCAACGGAAGAAAAACTGTTGCTCACGAGCCAGGTTCCGAATCCCCGCGACCCCATGCAGCCGACCACGGCGATTCGCATCAACCGCAGCCATCCCCGGTTTCGGCAACTACGCGCGGAGCCGCGGCCGCGGGCGTTCAACCCCATCCGCGCGCGAGGCAAGCCGTTGTCGGCGACGGTGCGCGAGGACAGGAGGTGAGCCGGCCAACGAACCCTAGCGAATCACGTCTCCTTCGACGTCGAGCAGGATGTTGGCGCAGAGGTCGTTGCCGAACGTTTCCCAGTCCAGGAAGCTCCAAACGACTTCCTTCTTGCGGTTCACCTCGATAAGCTGCGGATACTTGCCTCCGGCGTGCGTATTGGTGATTACGACGTTGCCGTTGGGCAGGATCTGCAATTGCGTGACCCAGAAGAGCTTGATGCCGGGCAATTCCTCGCGCTCGACGCTCCAGACGATCTCGCCGCCGGGATTCACTTCGAGGACGCGGTTGTTGTTCCCGCCGCCGATCATCGTATTGCCGTTGGGCAGGCGGTAAGCCGAATAGACGTGAATTCCGTGGCCCTGGTGCGTCGGCGTCGCCGGCCCGGTCAACTCCATGCGGTATTCCCAGACAACCTTGCCGTCCCGGTTGTATTCGCGGACCGCGCCATCGTTCTCATGGGTGACGAGGTAGGTTCCCTGCGGCGTCTTGCGCACCAGGCGCGTGTCGCGGTGGTGGTGGGGCTTGTCCACTTGGAGCGGCGTCTCGGCATGAATCTTGCCCTTGCGGTCGACCTCGACAATGCGCCTGTTGCCGGTCTCGGCGATCATCGTCAGCCCGTTGTCGAAGCGCTCGAAGCCGTGAATCTCGACTTGGCCGTCGTATGACCCGGAGGGCTTCGATTCCCATTTCCAGACGACATCCTTCTCGGGCGTGACCTCGACGATGACGTTCCTTGCCGCAGGCGCCAGAACGTTGCCGTTTTTGAGCAAGTGCAGGTCGTGAGCTACGGCGCCGTTTTCCCAGGTCCAGTCCACCGAGCCGTCCGGGTTGACGACCGCGATACGGCGTTTGTCCTGGGCCATCACGCGGTGCGCGGTCGTGGCTGCAAGCGCAGCCGCGCCGGCCAAGGCAGGCAGTCCCGCGGCGGCTTGGAGAAACTGTCGACGATGCATGTCGAGATTATAGAACTACGGGCCGCCGGGAGAAGGGCGGCGTGGTCAGTCGGTCAAATAGATTCCGGCGCCGACCAGCAGCGGCACGCCTTGCCCCGACACCCGCTTGACGAAGGCCGCCTTGCGGTGCCAGTTGCCCGTTTCGGGGTGGATCGCATGGTAGTAAATGTAGCTCTCGCCGAACGTCCCCGCTACGTCCACCATGTCCCGCCCGTTGAACCTCTCCTTGGGTTCGCGGCCCCACTCGACAACGGGCTCCCCGTTTATCCTGATCGGATGCCCTGAGAACAACTGCCTGCCCGTCATGTCCATGCCGAACACGTAAATCGAACCGGCGCTCCAGCGCGGATCGCTTTCCATCAGCAGCGTGGCGAAGTAGCCCTTCGATTCGACCTCCAGGGCGGCGCAACGGACGAACTCCTCCAGTGTTTCCAGCGACGGCTCGGCCGCCAGCGCCGCGGCGTTGACTTGCTCGGCGTAGCAGGTTCCGGGCAGGTCGCTGCTATAAATCCCCGAGCCGATCATGGCGGAGGTTCCTTCCCAGTCGATGCGTATCAGATAGGTAGCCTTGGGTTCGACTAGGGCGTCGGCCGGGTTGGGGAAACCGTAATAGACCCAAGCGCGGTCGGTGAATTCGAACGTACGATTCCACTCTTCGAGCAAGTCCGTGTCGAAGCGGTCGGTGAGATCGCCCCAAGGCGTCCCCGCGCGGCTCGGGTCGGCGCCGAAAACGAGGGGAGTGCGCGGATGCTCGCCGTCGGCGGCCGGATTCGTGACGAATATGTAGAACTGCCCGCTCTTCCAGCGCGCGTCTTCGTGAAAAGCGCGCCGGGCTTCCTCGAAGCCCATTTCCTGCACGTATTCGTAAGCGCACTGCACAAACGCCTCGAGATCGGTCGTAGAACGGATGGCGGAGGCGGAGACCGACTTCTCCGCGCAAGGGATGGGCGCCGCCGCGGAGGCTTGCGTCATGGTTCCCGCAAGCAGCAGAACTGCAAGGGGAGCAATCGCTTTCCAAATGCTCATGCAGGCGATTGTATTGCAATCCGCCGCGCCTTGTCAATGGGCCGGCAGCCTGGAACAGTGCGACAACTTAACTGCGGACGCTATGGAAAATCGGTCGACGGAATCGCCGGACATTCCTCAAATCCGGTGCGCGGTCGTGGCTGCAAGCGCAGCCGCGCCGGCCAAGGCGGGCAGTCCCGCGGCGGCCTGAAGAAACTGTCGACGATGCATGTCGAGATTATGGAGCTACGGGCCGCTAGGGGGGATTCGAGATGCGGCGCGGGCGGCTCCGGCTCCGCTTGATTGTCCATCAAGCCCAACTCCTGGGCGAAGTCCACCTCATCGACATCCCAACAATCCGCCGGCGAACTCATGCGCACAACTTCTGTTCCTTGATGCTCTTGCGCAAGAGGGCCATTTTCTGTTCTTCGTTCATGCTTTCGGGGTCGCCCCCGAATTTTCTCACCAGGCGGTTCAACTTCTCTTTTCGTTCGGCGGCGGAAAGTTGCTTCGGCTTGAACCGCGAAACCAGGTAAGACTTCACTTCCGCGGCAATCTCTTCGGGTGAAAGCCGGCTCTCTACGTTGTAGCCGCCTCCCCTATACATCGTCCCGGTCAACGTCTCTTTACCGATGATATGCACCCTCCCGGCTTTCACGACCTCGTTCACCCGGTAGGATAATTCGATCGTGCCCTTTTTCGATTTTGCATCTTTCTCGTAGGTCTCGCGCACCGTGTTCTTGAAGGGGAGGCTCAGCGACGTTTTCCCCGGCTGCTTTCGTCGGAAAACCAGCAGATCGGTGACCACTTCGGTCTTGGCGTTTTGCGCGAAGGCGTTACTCGGCAGCCGCACCACGGCTATCAGGTTGGCCAACTCCGCCATCCGCTTCCGCCCATTCGATGAGTTCGCATCGAGAGTGGAGTGCGTCGTAATCAAAAACGCCAGACCGCCCGGACGCACCGCCTGCAAGGTTTTGATAATCACCGCGTTGTCCAGCGAATACTGCCGTCTGCCCACCATCATGCGCGTCTTGCCGAAAGGGACGTTGCCCACCGCCGCATCGAAAGCGTCTTCCGCGTCGAAGTCTTTCAAGTCCTCGCAGCGCACTTGATCTTTCGGGTAGAGGTAGCTTGCAATCTGCGCGCTTAGCGGCTCGCGCTCGATCATCGTCATCTCGACGTCTTGCGCTTGCGGCGGAATCGATCCGGCAAAGATGCCCACGCCCGCCCCCGGCTCCAATATCCTGCCGCTCGCGACGCCCCCGGCGATGGCGCCTTCCCAGATCGCGCGCGCGATGTCCGGCGTCGTGTAGTGCGCATTCTGCATCGACAGCTTCGTGAAGAGGTAGCCGCCCCCCTTCGTTCGGTTCGCCAGGTCTTTGACCGCATGCTCCAGGTCAGGGTCAAAATCCGGCGACCGATCATCGAAGGCCGCTTTGATCCCTCCCGTGCCGCAGTATTTCGCCAATACCGCCTGTTGCTCGGCGGTAAGTTCCCCCGGCTGCAGATTCCGCGCGTTGATCTCGTTCAGGACTTCTACCGCAGCGCGCAAATTGCTCCGCGTCGAAGTCGCGTGCTCCCCCGGCTTGTAGGCGAAGCGCGCCCGCGGATCCCACTGCGGAACCTCCGGCTTGGGAGTCGGGGTCAGATCTCCGGGTTTTCCAGCGCCTTCCGCCGCTCGATCCGCAACTCCAGATCCTCCGGCTCCAGGTACTCGTCCGGCGCTTCCGCCATCTGTATCTCTCTGACCTGGGACTGCAGCGTGTTCACCAGCGCCGGCCCGTCCGCCCACGGCACTTCGCCCCGCTGCACCCGCCGCGTCACTTCCGTCACGATGTCCCCCATCTGCTCCCGGTTCTCCGGTTGGTTCAGCCACTCTTCCATCGGTCTTGCCATCTTCAGCCTCCTGTCGACGATGCATGTCGAGATTATGGAGCTACGGGCCGCCGGGGGAAGAGCGGCGCGGTCAGTCGGTCAAATAGATTCCGGCGCCGACCAGCAGCGGCACGCCTTGCCCCGACACCCGCTTGACGAAGGCCGCCTTGCGGTGCCAGTTGCCCGTTTCGGGGTGGATCGCATGGTAGTAAATGTAGCTCTCGCCGAACGTCCCCGCTACGTCCACCATGTCCCGCCCGTTGAACCTCTCCTTGGGTTCGCGGCCCCACTCGACAACGGGCTCCCCGTTTATCCTGATCGGATGCCCTGAGAACAACTGCCTGCCCGTCATGTCCATGCCGAACATGTAAATCGAACCGGCGCGCCAGCGCGGATCGCTTTCCATCAGCAGCGTGGCGAAGTAGCCCTTCGATTCGACCTCCAGGGCGGCGCAACGGACGAGCTCCTCCAGTTTTTCCAGCGACGGCTCGGCCGCCAGCGCCGCGGCGTTGACTTGCTCGGCGTAGCAGGTTCCGGGCAGGTCGCGTCTGTAGATCCCCGCGCCGATCACGGCATCGTTCCCGTCCCAGTCGATGCGCATCGTGTAGCTGGCCTTCGGCTCGGTCAGGTTGTCATCCGGGTTGTGGAACTCGTAATAGACCCAGCCGCGGTCGACAAGACCGAACACGCGATGGAATTCGTCGTTCAGGTCCGTGTCGAAGCCGTCGGTTAGGTCGTCCCAAGGCGTCCCTTCGCGGCTCGGAGCCGGAGGCTGAACGAGAGGGGTGTGCGTAGAAGGGTTCAGGACGAATATGTAGAACTGACCGCTTCTCCAGCGCGCATCTTCGTGAAAGGCTCGGTGGGCTTCTTCGGTACCCATTTCCTGCGCGTATTCGTAAGCGCACTGCACAAACGCCTCGAGATCGGCCGCAGAACGGATGGCGGCGGCGGAGACCGACTTTTCCGCGCAAGGGATGGGCGCCGCCGCGGGGGCTTGCGTCATGGTTCCCGCAAGCAGCAGAGCCGCAAGGGAAGCAATCGCTTGCCAAATGCTCATGTGGGCGATTGTATTGCAATCCGCCGCGCCTTGTCAATGGGCCGGCAGCCTGGAACAGTGCTACAACTAACTGAGGACGCTATGGAAAATCGGTCAACGGATCGCCGGACATTCCTCAAATCGGGGGCGGGGACGGTCGCTGCAAGTTTGCTCGGATGCTCTGCGCCGCGAGGAAGTAAGCAACCCAATATCGTCATCGTTATCGCCGACGACCTGGCTTGGCGCGACATCGGCTGCTACGGCGCGACGCAGGTCTCGACGCCCCATATCGACAAGCTGGCCGCCGAGGGCATGCGCTTCGAGCGCGCGTTCACGGCCACGGCGATGTGCGCCCCGATGCGGCAGCAGATGTACACGGGGATCTTTCCGGTGCGCAACGGCGCATACCCCAATCATTCGCAGTCGAAGCCGGGCGTGAAGAGCATCCCGCACTATTTCGAGCCGTTGGGTTACCGCGTGGCGCTGAGCGGCAAGAAACACTTCGGACCGCCGGAAAACTATCCGTTCGAGTTCCTCGGAGAGGGCAAGGACATCGACTACGCAGCGATCGACGAGTTCATCGCGCGCGACCCCGAGCAACCGTACTTTCTCGTGGCCTGCTCCAACGAGCCGCATCTCCCCTGGAACCGCGGCGATGCGGCGAAGTTCGACTCGGCGGCGTTCGCGGTGCCGCCCTATCTGGTCGATACCCCCGAAACGCGGCAGGCGATGGCCGCCTATTATGCCGAAATCGAATATCTCGACGGACAGACCGGCCGCCTGATGGCGGCGGTGGAAAAATCGGGGCAGGCCGACAATACGATTTTCATTTTCTGCAGCGAGCAGGGCGTGCAGTTTCCGCACGGCAAATGGACCTGCTACGACCTCGGTCTGCGCCAAGGCTGGATCGTTCGCTGGCCGGCGCGCGTCAAGGCGGGCTCGACGGCGAAGGCGATGGTCCAAGGCGTGGACGCTTTGCCGACCTTGCTCGAAGCGGCGGGAGGCGACCCTGCCGTCCACGATTTCGACGGCAAGAGTTATCTCGCCGTGCTGGAAGGCGGCGCCGACCGGCACGCCGACTATGCGTATGGGGCGCATACCACGCGGGGCATCATTCAAGGCAGCCGCTGCTACCCGGTGCGGTCGGTCCGCGACGAGCGGCACAAGTTGATCTGGAATACCAACTACGCGACGAAGTTCCAAAACATTCTCACGGAATCGGACGGCTCGGGGTATTGGTCGAGTTGGGTGCGGAAGGCAAAGACCGACGCGGAGGCGGCGGCTCTCGTGAAGATGTATCAACAACGGCCGGAGTTCGAGTTTTACGATGTCGTTGCGGACCCGTTCGAGTTGACCAATCTTGTCGAGCAGCCGGAGCATGCCCAAAAGATTGCGCTCCTGAAGGCGAAGCTCGACGCCTGGATGGAGCAGCAGGGCGATAAGGGCAACGAAACCGAGCTGGCCGTCAAGGCGCACAAGACCGGAATCGTATAGATGCGGCAGGCCGCGGCGTGGGCAAGGTTCCCGCAGGGGCGAAATTTGTTGACGCCGCGGCGGGTCGATGCGTATGCTGCCATTGTGCGCTTTGGGACGCTCATCTTGCTGTCCGCTTGGTTTGCGCCGCCGAGTTGGGCCGAGGTGTCTCTCGAGCCGCCCGAAATTCACTTGCAAGGACCGGGCGCAACGCAAACATTTCTCATTCGCGGCGGCAGCGGCTGCACGGTAGCGAGCAACGCTTCCAACATTGTCGGCGTTGACGGGAACCGTCTGCTCGGACGGCGCGCCGGCGCGGCGGAGCTTTCCGTGCGCTGCGCCGAGGGATCGAGCCGGGCCGCGGTGCGCGTGGGAGAGGGCGCTGCCGCCGTCGATATCGGTTTCGAGCGCGATTTGCTGTCGATCTTCACTACCAAGGGCTGCAACGGCTCGGCCTGTCACGGCTCGCCCGCCGGGCAGAACGGTTTCAAGCTGTCGCTCTACGGCTCCGACGCGAAAGCCGATCACGAGATGATCGTGCGTCGCGACAACGGCCGCCGGATTTCTCTGCAAGCGCCGGAAGCATCTCTGCTGCTGGCCAAGCCGTCCTTCCGCATAGCCCACGGCGGCGGTCAGCTCATGACTCCCGAGTCGGACGAATACCGCACCATTTTGAACTGGGTCCGCCAAGGCGCGGGCTATGGGTCGCCGGGCGTCCGCTTGGAACGGCTGGAGATGTATCCCGGCGAAAGCGTGCTCGCCGGCGCCGGGGCGGCGCAGCCGCTCGTCGTCATCGGCAGGCTCTCGGACGGCTCGACGCGCGATATGTCGGACGAAGTGCGTTACGCCGTCAACGATGCCGCCGTCGTGTCCGCAGTCGAAGACGGCCGGGTGACCGCGCAGGGGCGGGGCCTGACCACGGTAACCGCGCGGGCGATGGGCAAGGTGGCCACGGCGCAGTTCATCGTGATCGACGAGGCCGCCGGGGACGGATACCGGGCGCTCCGCCCGAACAATTTCATCGACGAGCACGTTTTTCGCAAGCTGCGCGAAGTCAACATCGAGCCGTTCCCGTTGACTGCGGATCGAACCTTCGCGCGGCGCGTTTTCCTCGACGCGGCGGGCGTTTTACCGACGACCGACGAGGCCGAAAGTTTCGCGGCAAGCCGGGATCCGAACAAACGGTCGAAGCTGATCGACCGCCTGCTGGAGCGCGAGGAGTACGCGACGCACTGGTTGGTCAAATTCGAGGACTGGTTCCGCAATTCGCAGTACTATTCGCAGGGCCGCACCAACGGCTCGTACAAGCGCTGGCTGCACGACTTGATTCGCGGGGACAAGCCCTACGATGCGGCGGTGCGGGAAATGCTCACCGCGGTCGGGGACACGACCGTACGGCCGGCCGGGAATTTCTGGCACCCGGCAATTGACTTCATGCTGAAAAAGTTCGAGATCGAGAAGGCCGTGCCGACGGTGACGCGCCTCTTTCTCGGACAGCGCATCGAATGCGCGCAGTGCCATAACCATCCGCTGGAAAACCTGACCCAGGACGACTTTTACGGCATGGCGGCGTTCCTGGCGCGGATGAAGGTCAAGCACGGCTACGGACAGTACCGCCGCATCTGGTACAACGAGCGGCGCGGCGAAGCGGCGCACCCGCTGACGGGAAAGCCTGTCGCGCCCAAATTTCTGGACGGCGCGGCCGCGCACATTCCGCCGGGCGTCGACCGCCGCGAAGTCTTGGCCGATTGGATTACGCGCGGCCGGAAGATGCAGTTCGCCCGCGCTACGGTCAACCGCGTCTGGTACGAGTATTTCGGCCGCGGCATTGTCGAGCCGTTCGACGACTTCCGTTCGACGAACCGCGCGACCCATCCGCAACTGCTCGACGATCTGGCGCGGCTTTTCATCGACTCCGGTTTTCGATTCAAGGCCGTCCACCGGGCGATCCTCAACTCGAAGACGTATCAACTCGGCGCGCACACTCCCGACCGCGCCGGCGGCGAGGACGCGCTGGAGGAAATTCTGTTCGCGCGCTACGTCCCCCGCAAGCTGCCCGCCGAGGTCTTGCTCGACGCGATTTCGCAGGTGACCGGCAGCCCGGAGGAGTTTCGCGGCTATCCTCCGGGAACGTCTCCGAAAGAGTTGATCGCCAACATCGGGGCAACCTATTTTTTGACCACGTTCGGCCGGCCGCGGCGCGATGTCATGGAAGCGCGAGCGAATGCCCCCTCGCTCGCGCAGGCGCTGCACATGATGAACGGCGACGTGCTGCAGCAAAGACTCGCCGCGCAAGACAACATACTCGGCGCCCTCATCGACCGCGGCTTGACCGATCGGGAAATCGTTCGCAAGCTCTACGTGCGCGCATATTCCGCCGCGCCGGATGAGCAGAAGAGCGCGGCGGTCGAACGCTACCTCGCGGCGGAACGGAACGCGGGACGGAGCCGCCGGCGGGGACTTGAGAACGTCTTGTGGGCTATGCTGAATGCGAAGGAGTTTCAGCTGAACCGCTGAGTTGACGCTGCGATGCTGCTTTCGCAAATGCGTTCGCGCTACAGCCGCCGCGATGTGTTGCGGCTGGGCGGCATGGCGTTCGGCGGCATTTCGCCGGCGCGCATGCTGCAGGCGTCGACCGGGCGCAAGGATGTCTCCTGCCTGATTTTTTTCCAGCAGGGCGGTTTGTGCCAGCACGACTCGTTCGACCCCAAGCCGGAAGCGCCGGGCGAGATTCGAGGCGGCTTCGGGACGATCCCCACAACGCAGCCGGGGGTTCGCTTCAGTGAATTGATGCCGCGTCTGGCAAGGGACTTCAACAAGTTTTCCGTTATCCGCTCGATGTACTCGCGCGAAGCGATTCACGAGAAAGCCAAGCAATACATTTTCTCCGGGCAGCAGCCGAACAATGCGTTCAAGCATCCGGTTTACGGCTCGGTCGTCGCCCGCGAGTTGGGCGCCCGCAACGGCTTGCCGCCGTTCGTGGTCATTCCGAAGAAGGATATCTGCGCGGATGCCGGATTCCTGGGCGCGGCTTACGATCCGTTCATTACCGGCGACCCCAACGCGGAGAACTTCTCGGTGCAGGATCTGACGCTGCCCACCGGACTCGGTCTCGAAGAGGCCGAGGGCCGCGCGAAACTGCTTGCGGCGCTCGATTCCTCCATCGAGCGCATGGAAAAATCTCAGGTTGTCGACGGCATGGAGCATTTTTACCGGAAAGCGCTGGATATGGTCAGCTCGCCCCAGGCCAAGAAAGCGTTCGATCTGGGGGCGGAGCCGGACAAGCTGCGCGATGCCTACGGGCGGACCACCGCCGGGCAGGGAGCGCTGCTCGCGCGGCGGCTGATCGAGGCCGGCGTGCGGCTGGTGTCGCTCTTCCACGGCGGATACGACACGCACACCGATAACGATAAGACCAATCGAGAGCTTTACCCCGAGTTCGACCGGGCGTTCTCGACGCTGCTGCACGACATGGGCAGCCGCGGATTGCTGGAGAACACTCTGGTGCTGGCGCTCGGCGAGTTCGGGCGCACCCCGAAGATCAATCACTCGGCAGGACGCGATCACTGGCCCGGCGTGTTTTCGATCGCGGCGGCGGGCGCCGGAGTTCCGGGAGGGCAGGTGATCGGGGCGTCCGACGGCAAGGGCGCGGAACCGGTCGACAGGGCGGTTTCGGTTGAAGACCTCGGAGCGACGGTTTACAAGAAGCTCGGCATCGACTGGAACGAGGAATACCACGCCAACGGGCGTCCGGTGAAGATCAATGACGGCGGCGCCCCGATTCGCGAGTTGTTCGCTTAGTGGAACGGGTCGAATGAGGGTTCGCGCGCGGTTGCCGCTCGTTGTTTCTCCGCTGCTGCTCGCCGCGGTAAGCTTTGCCGCCGAAGATCCCGACGACCCCTGGGTCGACCGCTTCGAGCCGCTTGGCGGGCAGCAGGGCGCAACCGTTGCCGTTGAGATTGTCGGCAGGAATCTTGCGGCGCCGCCGGCTGTGGCGTTCGATTCCCCGCATCTGGTTTGGGAAGACGGCGAGGCAATTTCGGACTCGAAAATAACCGGACGCATCCGGATCGATTCCCGGGCCGCGCCGGGACCGCACATTGCCACTCTGCTGACCGCCGCGGGCCGCGCCAATTCGCGGCTGTTTTACGTCGATGAGTTTCCCTCGACATACGAAGCCGAGCCCAACGACGTGATCGGACAGGCGCAGGCGCTCGAGCTCAAGCCGCAAACCGTGCAAGGGGCGATGCACGAGCTTGCCGATATCGACTGTTTCCGGTTCGAGGCTCGCGCGGGCGAGCGCTGGACGTTCGATCTGCGCTCGCTCGAATACGGCGGCTTTCTCGAAAACAATTTGACGCTGCTGGATGCGGCCGGCCGGCGCGTCGCCTTCAACGACGACCGCGACGATTACCTGGAAACGCCCTTTCTGGAGCATGTCTTCGACAATGCCGGGAGCTATTACCTGAAGCTCGATCAGTACCGCGGGCCGCAGCGCGTGAATTGCGCAAGGAATTGCGGTTACATGCTGCGCATCTCGCAGCTTCCTACGGTCGAAGCGGTTTTTCCCCTGGGCGCCCGCGTCGGTTCGACCGTGGAGGTTTCGCTGCGCGGCCGCGCGCTGCATGCGGTCGAGGAGGTCTATCTCACTCCGGTTCGCGGGGCGGAATACTACCGGCTGACTTTCCCCTACACGATTCCCGTCAGGGGCGGGGCGGACCGCCGCGCGCGCATCGCCGGCAAGGTTTTGCAGTGCGGCCAAAACGAATGCCGGGTCGAATTCGATATTCCGCAACACGCGCGCCAAGGGCTCTGGCGCCTGTGGACGCGCGGGCCGCACGGAGTCGACGACCGCCTGAGCTTTGAAATCTCCGACCTGCCGGAAGCGGATTCAAGCGAGATACGGATTCCCGCCGGAGGCGTCGTTGTCAACGGCTCGCTCGACCGCGCGGGCAGCGAGGATGCTTACACGATCGAGGTCCGCGCGGGCAAGCCGATCGTCGTGACCGGTCTCGCCGCGCAGATGGGCTTGCCGTACATCGACACGGTGCTGGAGTTGTTCGACGGCGAGGGCGAACTCTTGGCTGAGCACGACGACCTGATGGCCGGCGCGGGAACGGTGATCGGCAACCCCGATTCGTTGCTGGGTTTCACGCCGCAGTCCGACGGCAGGCTCAGGTTGGTCGTGCGCGACCGCATCGGACGCGGCGGCCCGTCATTCGCGTACCGCCTGCGGATCGAAGAGCGGCTGCCCGGCTTTGCTCTGCTCTCCGATCCGGAGAACCTGAACATGCGCGCGGGAGCAACGGAGCGATTCGGCGTTTTGCTGATACGCGAGCCCGGGTTCGACGAAGCGGTCGACGTGTGGGTCGAGGGGTTGCCCGCGGGCATCGCCGCGACGCAGGGAAGCTTTCGAGCGGATCGGTTCTTCGGCCCGTCGGGCGACGGCGACAACGTCATTATTCCCGATGTTTTTCTGCATCTCACTATCGATGCGGCCGTTGCGCCCGGGGACTACCCGATTCGCGTTCTCGGCCGCGCGGCGGGGCGTTCGGAGGTGGTTGAGGCGATTTCGACTTTGTGGATCGGGCCGCCGCGGAAACGCAATGACGTGCGCCGCCCGCTGCCCTCCGTTCTGCTGACGGTCCTGCGTCCGGACGGGCAGCCGCCGGCCGCCGGCGCGAGCGAGACTTCCGCCGCGCGTTAACTGCGCGGGTGGTGTCTGTCGTAAACCTCGCGCAGGCGCTCGCGAAGAACGTGCGTGTAAATTTGCGTGGTGGAAATGTCGGCATGGCCCAGCATCGTTTGCAGGCTGCGCAAGTCCGCGCCGCGCTCCAGTAGATGCGTCGCGAAGCTGTGCCGCAGGACGTGCGGCGTGAGCCGCTTGGCGCTGCCGGCGGCAAGGCCCTGGAGCTTCAGCAGTTTCCAAAACGCCTGGCGGGTCATCGCGCCGCCGCGCGCCGTTACGAAAAGATATTCCGACGGCCGGTTCTTCAGGATGACCGGACGGGCGCGGCGCATGTAATCTTCTACCGCCTCGAGCGCCTCGAGCCCGACGGGGACGAGGCGGGTTTTTCCGCCTTTTCCCGTCGTGCATAGCACGCCCATCTTGGCGTCCAGCTCCGCGGTCTTTGCCTGCACCAGCTCGGACACGCGCAACCCCGTCGCGTAGAGCAGTTGCAGCATCGCATGGTTGCGGCTTCCGGTCGGAGATTGAGTGTCCGCGGCGGCAAGCAGACGGTCGACTTCTTCGATGGACAGGTAGTTGGGAAGTCTTTTCCATTGCAGGGGCGAGGACAGATTTGCCGTCGGGTCGGCCGCGAGGTAGTTCTGCTGCCGGAGGTAAAGGTAGAGGCTGCGCAGGCTGGAGAGATGGCGGGCGACCGAGCGGGCGCTGAGGCCGTCCGCGTAGAGCGAGTCGAGAAACGCGCGCAGGTCGGGGCCGTCGGCTTGACGCACGGGCCGCCCGCGCAACTGCAGGAAGTCGGCGAGGCGCGCGAGGTCTCGACGGTATGCCTGGAGGCTGTTCGTCGAGAGCCCTTTCTCGACGCGGCAGTAATCGAGATATTCCCCGACGCTTGTTTCTATCGCTTGCACAACATCTTGAAAATCATAGGGTTATGAAGCCGTAAGGTTGACAGACGATTTTCCGCATACTAGCATTACGTCTGACGGTTAAAACATTCCGCGGATATTTTGTCAAACTCTACCACGAAGAAAGTCTATGTGCGGCGCTTCGACCGCAAGATGCTCGCCGGGTACGTGTCGCCGCATGCGTTTCTGCGCGCGGACGGGATCGAGGTGATCGACCGCGAGGCCGAGGTCGTGCTCGTTCCCTATGAGCAGACGCGGGCCGTGTATTTCGTGCGCGACTTCAAGGGCAACCCGGAGCCGGACCAGCGCAAGGCGTTCGCCTCGCGGCCGAAGCTCGGCGGGCTTTGGGTGCAGATGCAGTTCCGCGACGGCGAGGCGCTCGAGGGCGTGATGCCCAACGACCTGCTGCAGGTCGGCGAGCACGGGGTTACGATCACGCCCCCGGACGCGAACGCGAATACGCAGAAGGTGTTTGTGCCGCGCAGCGCGCTGGACGGCTTTCAAGTGCTGGGTGTGGTCGGCAGCCCGATTCATCGCCGCAGGGCTCGCCGGAAACAACTAGACCGGGAGCAGAAAGACCTGTTTCCAGCGCCGGCCAAGACCGTTTCCTGATTTGTTTTCGGCTACTGCTCGGCCTCCAGAAAGCGCTCAGCTTCGATGGCGGCCATGCAGCCGGCGCCGGCCGCGGTGATGGCTTGGCGGTACACCTTGTCTTGCACGTCGCCGGCGTGAAAGACGCCCGCGACGTTGGTCCGCGCGCCGCCGTGCGAGACGATGTAGCCCTGCGCATCGAGGTCCAGTTGGCCGCGGAACACTTTGGTGTTCGGGATGTGGCCTATAGCCAGGAACAGGGCGTTGGTCTTGTGCTCCCATTCCCTGCCGTCGACGGTGCTTTTCAGCTTGAGGCCGCTGACGGCTTTTTGCGCCGGCTCGAAAACATCCTCGACCGTGGCGTTGACGATCCAGTCGATTTTTTCATTGGCGCGGGCGCGGTCGAGCATGATTTTCGATGCTCGGAACTCACTGCGGCGGTGGATGATCGAGACTTCGGAAGCGAATTTGGTGAGAAAGGTCGCCTCTTCCATCGCGCTGTCGCCGCCGCCGATCACGGCTACCGGCTGCCCGCGAAAGAAAAACCCGTCGCAGGTGGCGCAGGAGCTCACGCCGTGGCCGATGAGTTGCTGCTCCGAATCGAGGCCGAGCCAGCGGGCGGAGGCGCCCGCGGCGACGATCAGGGTTTTTGTTTCCACCATGTCGCCGCCGATCCAGACCTTGAAGGGGCGCTCGGAAAGATCGACTCGAGCGACATGGCCGGGCTTGAAAATTGCGCCGAAGCGCTGCGCCTGCTTTTTCATGTTTTCGACCAGTTCGGGGCCCATGATTCCCTCGGGGAAGCCGGGGAAGTTCTCGACCTCGGTGGTCAGCGTGAGTTGGCCGCCGGCTTCGGGGCCTTCGACGACGAGGGGCTCCAGGTTGGCGCGGGCGGCGTAGATGGCGGCGGTGTTGCCGGCGCAGCCGGAGCCGATAATCAGAACGTTGAGCATAAGCGCGATTTCTCCCGGGTAATGAATTCTTCATTCTAACGATGCCCGCGCGCGGCGGGGCTTGCGCCGCCGGTTGGTAGCCTATAATCCGATGGCGCGGCTCTTTCCGGCGAAACAGGCGGATCCCCTGCTCGACGCGTTCTGGGAACAGGGCTTGATCCTCATGGGCAAGCGCGTGGAGGAGGAATACGCGCTGCGCACGCCGGTCTTCGTCAACCTGCGTCAACGGTTGTACGACGACCTCGAATTGCTGAATTTGCTGGGGACAGCCTTGTGCCGCAAGATTTTCGAGTTGGCGGCAGGCGCCCCAAGGCCGCAGCAGGTCGTGGGCATTCCCGACACGGCAACCCCATTGGCCCTGGCCGCCGCTCTTGCCTCCCGCGAAAGCGGCAAGTCTCTACTTTACGGACAGCTTCGCAAACAGCCCGCGGCGTATCCCGGAGGGCAATCCGGCGCCTGCGCTTACATGGGCGTCCGCGACTCGTCGCGCGAGATCACGCTGATCGACGACGTGATGGCCTCGGGGAAAACGAAGATTTGGGCGATCGACTATTTGCGCGAAGCGGGATTGGACGCAGCCCGCATTCTCGTCGTTGTCGACCGCGGGCAGGGCGGCGCGCGAATCCTGCGCGAGCGCGGATACCCGGTGCATTGCCTGTACGACATCCGCGGCGTGATCGAATACTATCTGGCGACCGGCCGCGTGGATGAGCGCACCGCGCGAAAAGCGGTCGATTGGCTCGACCGCCACAACTTCTTGCCTGCGGCCGCCGGCGGCGGGTGAGCGGGTCAGCCGCCCCAAAATCCCGTCAGCGCGACCGTGAACATGTAGAGCGAGAACAGCACGGTAACGACGAGGCCGACGTTCAGCAATATGCCCGGGCGGTTTTCTCCCGCCACCGATTTTTTGTTGAGCAGGATTGTCACAAAAACGGCCAGCAGCGGCATGGCGATCGGGCTGACGGCCTGCGAGGCAATCATGATCTGTACGGGCTTGCCGCCGAAAACGGGGACGACCAGCCCAAACATCGCGGCGGCGGCGACCATCGCCCGGAAGACGCCGCGGCTCATGTCGCGGGGAATGCCGAGGAAGTCCGAGAGCAGCCACGGTCCCAACAGATAGTTGGGAAACAGCGAGGAGAGCCCGGCGGCAAGGATGCCCAGCACGAAGCCGGTCACGGCGACGCCGCCGGCGAGCGGCTCCAGGGTTTTCACCATGTCGATGGCGGCTTCGATCTCCATCCCTTTGACGTGGAGGGTCCCCGCGGCGCAAGCCATGATGGCGGCGTTGATGAAGAAGAGCAGCGTCATGGAGACCGCCGAATCGCGGTCGACCGCGCCCAGGTCTTTCACGGTCCAGCCCTCCTCCTGGACCAGCACGCTGCGTGTGATCAGCACGACGGAGGCCATTGTCGTACCGACCATGCCGGCGATCAGCAGCTTCGGGTTCCCGCTGTCGGGCATGCCGGGCATCAGTCCCGCAACGACCTCGGACGCCGCGGGGGGAACGAGCGAAGCGGTAAAGAAAAAGGCCAGCCCCATCACGCTCACCAGCGCCGCGAGCACCTTCAGGAAAAAATCGTGGCGGCCGACCCAGAACAGCATGACGAGCAGCAAGGTGAAGAACGTCGCCGAGCCGAGCATGGGAACGGCGTAGCCCAGGTACGTCGCCGTCCATTCCCGCAGGACATCGACGACGATGGCCATGACGCCGATAATCGAGGTGAGTTGGGTGGCCATCAGCGAGCCGATGACGACGACGGTGACCGTGCTGCCGAAATGCCGGCGGAATACGTGCAAGATCGTGTCGCCGGAAAGAATCGTGACGCGGCTGATGCCGACCACCATGACGTGGGTGAACAGCGAGGCCGGGATCAACGTCCACAGCAGCGACATGCCGTAGCTCGCGCCGGCCGAAGCCATCGTGGTGACGCTGCCCGTACCGATGACGTAGCCGATGATGAAGATGCCGGGCGCCAGGGTCTTGGCGGTTGCGGCAAGCCGGCGCAGGTCCGTCACGCCGGAAGCTTATCACGGTAACCGCGCCGACTTCCCGCGCGGATGCGAAGCCAAATCGAGCCGCCGTCCGTCATAATCGAAGATGAACATGAAATCCTTGGTGAAGTTGCGTTTGCTTTTCGTGGTTGCGCTTGCCGCGTCCGCGCTTTTCGGCCAGCGGGTTGAGGTCGAGGAATTTACCCTCGACAACGGCATGAATTTTCTGCTGCTGCCGCGCAAGGGAGATCCGAACGTCGCCGCGGGCTGGGTGGCGAAGGTCGGCTCGGTCAACGAAAGGCCCGGCGTCACCGGCGTGGCGCATCTCTTCGAGCACATGATGTTCAAGGGAACGCACACGATCGGCGCCAAGGACATCGAGAAAGATTTGGCTACGATTCGGAAGCTCGACGATCTGCGCAAGCGGATTCAGGCCGAGGAAACGGCGCTGATCGAAAAGCACCGGCGGGGGGCGATCGACGATCCCAAGAATCCGCAACACAGAAGCGCGGCCCACGCGGCGCTCATCGAGGAATTCGAGAGGTTGATTCAGCAACAGCGGGAATTGATCGTCAAGGACGAGTTCGACCGGATCTATACCGCGGCCGGCGCTTCGGGCATGAACGCCGGGACGACCAACGACTTCACGATTTATTTCATCAACGTCCCGGCCAACAAGCTGGAGTTGTGGTTCTGGATGGAGTCCGACCGGTTGGCGAACCCGGTTTTCCGCGAGTTCTATTCCGAGCGGGACGTGGTACACGAAGAGCGCCGGTTGCGGGTCGATTCCACGCCCACGGGCAAGCTCAACGAGCAATTCGACTCGATGTTTTGGCAGTCGTCGCCGTACAACTGGCCCGTCATTGGCTGGCCCAGCGACTTGGAGGGCATCACGCGCGAGGAAGCCCTTCGGTTTTTTTCGATCTACTACGCTCCGAACAACATCACGGCGGCGATCGTCGGCGACTTCGACGTGGAGCAGGCAAAGGCATTGGCGCAGCAGTATTTCGGGCGTCTGAAGCGCGGCCCCGCGGCCCCGGAACCGGTGCGTACGCGCGAGGTTGCCCAGCAGGCGGAGAAGCGCATGACCGGCTACGCGGAAACGCGCCCGACGGTGCATCTGCGCTATCACACGGTTGCCGACGCTCACGT
This sequence comes from uncultured Bryobacterales bacterium, assembly GCA_958295955.1. Lineage (GTDB taxonomy): Bacteria > Acidobacteriota > Terriglobia > Bryobacterales > UBA6623 > CATQHP01. Next base: position 3,097,412 of record OY282420.1, read on the forward strand.
GGATGAGCCGCCTTTGCTGGTTCTCTCTGCGCTGCTCAACGGGCGCACCGGGCGGCTGTACAAATCTTTGGTCCTGGAACAGAAAGTGGCGGCGCAGGCCGGCGCGGGAGTCAACGGACTCAAATTCGACGGCTACTTCGAATTGAGCGGCGTTGCCGCCCCCGGCCACGCTCCGGAGGAAGTCGAAAAAGCGCTGCTGGCGGAGATCGCAGTCATGCAGAAAGAACTGGTCGGCGAGCGGGAATTGCAGAAAGTCAAAAACCAGCAGCTTGCCGGCGATTTTCGCAAGCTGCGCTCGAAGTTCGGGCTGATGATGCAATTGCTGAGTTACGAAGCGCTGGGCGAATGGGAGAACATCAACTTGTTTTCAGACCGTATCCAGGCCGTCACCGCCGAAGACGTTCAGCGGGTCGCCAAGAAATACTTTTTCGACACGAACAAGAACGTGGCCGTCTATTACACGAAGGAAGGCGCGACTCCCCCGAGAGGCCGCAGACCGGGTTCCGCGGGGCGCGCAGGAGGTGGGCGATGAATCGGCGCGATTGGATACGCACGGCGGCGGGAGCGGCCGCCTCCGCCGCGTGGCTGCGGGCGGACGACATGCCGGCTCATCCGCGGGAGTTGCAGTTCCCGCCGTTGAGCTTCGAGCCTCCTTCGGCGGACGAGTACCGTCATGACTTGAGCGCGGGAGCGTCTGCGTATCTGGTCGAAGACCATCAGTTGCCGCTGGTCACGGTCTCTTTGACCGTGCGCACGGGCGGCTATCTGGTTCCCGACGAGCATCTGGGGCTGGCCGGATTTACCGGCAGTCAAATGCGCTCGGGCGGCACGAAAACGATGTCCGCGCGCGAGTTCGACGAGGAGGCTGCATTTCTGGCCACGCAGATCTCGTCGAGCATCGGATCGACCTCGGGCGGCGCGTCGGTCAATTGCCTGAGGCAGAATCTGGATGCATCGCTGGCGATGTTCTTCGACATGCTGAAGAACCCCGGATTCGACCCGGAGCGGCTTGAAATTTCCCGCACGCGGACTTTGCAGGGAATGCAGCGGCGCAACGATCAACTGCGCAGCATCCAACGCAGAGAGTTTTCCCGCTTGATGCGCGGCGATAACCATTTCTCGACCAAGCAGTCGACCGAGGCGACCGTCAAAGCGATCGCTCCCGACTTCATGCGCGATTTTCACCGCAGCTACTACCATCCTTCGCGCTTCATCTTCGCCGTGTCGGGCGACTTCGACACGGACGACATGATCCGGCGGCTGAATGCCGCCTTGGCGGACGGTTGGCCCGCGGAAACCAAGGATCCCGGCAAGATTCCGGCCCCCAGTCACGCCCCGCAAGCGGGAGCGTACATGGTCGACAAGGTCGGACGCGACGTCAATCAATCCCATGTCGCCGTCGGACACCTGGGCATCGAGCGCTCGAATCCCGAGCACCTTGCCGTCGGCATCATGAACGACATTTTAGGCGGCGGCGGGTTTATTTCCCGCATCATGTCGCGGGTGCGCTCGGACGAGGGGCTGGCCTACAGCGCCGGTTCTTCGTTTCGGCCGGGAACCTATTATCCGGGGCTGTTTCAGGCGGCATTCCAGTCGCGGAACCCTACCTGCGCGCAAGCGACGGCGATCGTTTTCGAAGAGATCGACCGCATCCGCAACGAAAAAGTCACGGCCTTGGAGATCGACACGGCCAAGAGCTCGGCAATCGAGATATTCCCGCGGTTTTTTGCAACGGCGGGTCAAGTGGCGGGAACATTTGCTGCGGACGAATACACAAAGCGGGAAGCCGGCTATTGGCGGAAGTACCGCGAGCGCGTGGCCGACGTCAGCATCGACGACGTGTTGAACGTTGCGCAGAAATATCTGCGTCCCGAGAAGCTGGTCGTCCTGGCGGTAGGCGACCGGGAGGCGATGCTTGCCGGCAACCCCGACAAGCCCGATTACAGCTTCGACAAGTTTGCCCGCGGGGAGGGGATTCACGCCATCCCGCTGCCCGATCCGATGACCATGGAATACCCGGACGTCTGATCCGGCTGCCGGCGGTCACTCCTTGGTGATCGTCTCGTCGAGGTTGAGGATGAGGCTCGCCATCGTTGTGTAGGCGGCCCATTCGGCCGGCGGGAGCGGCGCATCGGACGGGCGGGCGCCTTGAGCCAACAAGACTTCCGCCGCGGCTTCGTCGCCGGCGAAGCGGGAACGCTGATGCCGGAACCCCTCGACCAGGACGGCCAGTTCGTCCGGGCGTGGCCGGCGGGCCGCGGCCAGCCTGAAGGCGTAGCTCAAGCGGGCTTCGGCGCCGCCGCCCGCCTCGCGCATGGCGCGCGCGGCCAAGGCCCTGGCGGCTTCGACGAAAGCGAAGTCGTTCATCAGGTTGAGCGCCTGGAGCGGCGTGTTCGTGCGCACGGCGCGCACCGTACAGGCTTCGCGGCCGGCGGAGTCGAAGTTCATCATCGCCGGCGGGGGCACTGCGCGTTTCCAGAACGTATAGAGACTGCGGCGATAGAGATTCTCGTCTTTGTCCATCTGGTAATCTTTCGTGCCCGCCAGATCGCTCCAGAGTCCCGGGGGTTGATAGGGCTTGACCGACGGGCCGCCTATCTTCTCCACCAGCAGGCCCGATATCGCCAGCGCCTGGTCGCGGACGGCCTCGGCCGGAAGGCGAAAGCGGGGGCCGCGCGCCAGCAGGCGGTTTTCCGGGTCGCGCTCGATCAGTTCGCCGCCGGTGCGCGACGACTGCCGATAGGCGGCGCTGGCGACGATCGTTTTCAGGATATGCTTCACGTCCCAGCCCGATTCCATGAACTCGACCGCCAGCCAGTCGAGCAACTGCGGATGCGTCGGCCACTCGCCTTGTGCGCCGAAGTCTTCGACGGTCTTGACGATGCCGGTTCCGAACAGCATCTGCCACAACCGATTGACCGTTACGCGCGCCGTCAGCGGGTTGTCGCGAGAGGCCGTCCAGCGCGCGAACTCCAGGCGGTTGCGCGGAGACTGCCGCGCGAGAACGGCCGGCGCGCCGGGCTGCACTTCCTCGGCCGGGGCGTCGTAGGCGCCGCGGTCGAGACGGTAGGTTTTGCGTGGAATCCGGCGTTCGCGCATCACCATCACGGTCGGGATCGAGTCGGAAAACCGCTGCCGTTCGTCTTCCAGGCCGCGGATTTTCGCGGTGAGCGCCGTGAGCTCCGCCGGGCCGAAACGGTTGGCGTACGCCCGGTCGAGCTTGCGTTGCGCCGCCGGGCTGCGCCGCTCCCCGGGAACGGCGGCCAGCCGGTCGATGCGCTCGCGAACGGCCTCGACTGCGATTTCTTCGGGAGTCAGGGCGCGGCTCCAAACGGAAACCCGCTCCATAAGCCCCTCGAAGCCGAGCCCCAGGCCGCGGCCGATTGTGAGCGGTTCCTTCGATTTGATTTCCTGATTCATCTCGTCGCGAACGATCTTCTTGGCGACGGGTTTTCCATCGATGTAGAGATTCAAGCCCGAAGCAAGGCGGCTGCCGTCGTAAGTGAAAGCTACGTGCCGCCACTCGTTGCGAGCGACCTTCGGCTCGGAGTCGATGCGCAGACAATCGTCCAACCAGCGGTTGACGAGGTTGACCTGCAAGCGGCCGTCTTTGAGATAGAAGCCCCAGCCGGGATTGCTCTGCGTGTCTTCTTCCGCGGGGATGTCGCGTGTTCTGGAGACGATGGCTCCGTCTGCCGCGGCGGGGCGAATCCAGGCGCTTGCCGTGAAGCGGTCGTAGAAACTGAAATCGGCGATGTCGCCGAGCTCGACGGCGCGTTTCCCGTCGAAGGCTTCCGCCGCTTCGCTGCCCCAAGCGGCGACTTGGCCGCGGGCGTCGGTCCAATCCGCCGGTGCGGCGGCGGCGCTGCGTTCCCAGTCCAGACGGGCGCGGCGTCCTTCTTCAATCAGCCTCGCGCGCCGCCGTTTCAGCGAGTCGATCTCGGCCGACATTGCCGCCAGCGTTTCCTGCTGCTCGGCGGTGGGCGCCTGCACGAACGGCGGGGAGTTGCCGTACTTGAACGCCTTGCCCCTTTCGGGCACGTTGTTGAAGTAGGCGAACATGCCGTAAAACTCCTTCTGCGTGAAGGGGTCGTACTTGTGGTCGTGGCAGCGCGCGCAGCCCATGGTGATGCCCAGCCAGACGGTCGATGTCGTATCGACGCGGTCGACTACGTATTCGACTGCATACTCCGCGTCCACGATCCCGCCTTCCCCGTTGCCGCGGTGGTTGCGGTTGAAGCCGGTGGCGACGATCTGCTCGAGAGTGGCGTTGGGCAGCATGTCGCCGGCCAGTTGCTCGACGGTGAACTCGTCGAAGGGTTTGTTGGCGTTGAAGGCGTCGATGACCCAGTCGCGCCAGCGCCACATGTAGCGCTCGGCGTCGGTCTGGTAGCCGTTGGTGTCGGCGTACCGCGCCGCATCGAGCCAGCGCGCCGCCATGCGCTCGCCGTAGCGGGGAGAGGACAGCAGACGGTCAACGACCTTCTCGTAGGCGTTGGCGGATCTGTCCGCCAGGAAGGCGTCGATTTCTTCAAGCGAGGGCGGGAGGCCGTTCAGATCGAGGCTGACGCGGCGGATCAGCGTTTCGCGGGCCGCTTGCGGCGACGGGGAGAGCCCTTCGGTTTCGAGGCGTTTCAAGACGAATGCGTCGATCGGGTTTTTTACCCAATCCGCTTGCCGCACCGCCGGCGTCCGCGGGGATTGGGGAGCGACAAACGCCCAATGTCCGCTCCATTCCGCGCCTTGGTCGATCCAGGTTTTGATCAAGTCGATTTCGGATTGCGTCAGCCCGGCGTGGCCGGCGTAGGCGGGAGGCATGCGGCGGGCCGGATCGCCGCTGCTGACGCGCAGGTAGAGCTCGCTGCTCGCCGGGTCGCCGGGAACGATGATTTTTCGCCCGGAGCCGGAGTCGATGCGGGCGCCGCGCTCGGTGTCCAGGCGGAGTTTCGTGGTGCGGTTCGAGGCGTCCGGGCCGTGGCAGGTAAAACACTTGTCGGAGAAAATCGGACGGATGTCCTTGCTGAAGCGGACGGTAGCAGCATCGGCGAGGGCGCACAAGGCGAGCGCCGGCAAGAAAAGCGTGATGCGCATTCTGCATTGAATTATAAGCTCTGCCGCTCGGGAACGGCGGCGCTACATCAGCTTGGGGCCGGCCACGCGGCTGATCGTCGCCACGGCGTGAGCCTCCGCCGCTTGGCCCAGACCGATCGGCCCTATTCCCTCCGCGCTTTTCGCCTTGACGCTGACGGCTTCGCGGTCGATTTTCAGGATGCCGGCGACATTCCTGCAGATAAGCTCGCGGTACGGCAGAATTTTCGGTCTTTCGATAACGATCACCGTGTCCACGTTGACGATCCGCCAGCCGTAGCCTTCGAGCAACTCCCTCGCGTGCCGCAGAAAGATCGAGCTGTCGGCGTCTTTCCACTGATCGTCGGCAGACGGAAAAATTTCTCCGATGTCGCCCATCGATGCCGCGCCCAGCAGGGCGTCGGTGACGGCGTGCAGCAGAATGTCTGCGTCGGAGTGCCCGGACAATCCCTTCTCGAAGGGAATTTCGATGCCCCCCAGAATCAGCTTCTTGCCGGCGGTCAGGCGGTGCAGGTCGTACCCCACGCCCATGCGAAACTCGCGCTGGTCGATGCTCGGGATAGGCGGCGCGCTCACGTTCGGGTCGCCCGCCTTTCTTCGTCGTAGAAGAGTTGCGCCAAGGCCAAATCGCCGGGGCGGGTGATCTTGATATTGCGGTCGCTCCCGCGCATGACGTGGACGTCGGCGTTCAGGTGCTCCACCAGAGCCGCTTCGTCGGTGCCGAGGAATCCATCGCGTTGCGCATTGTCGAAGGCGCGGTCGAGCAGCTCCTTGCGGAAAACCTGCGGCGTTTGCGCCAGCATGATCCGCTCGCGCGGCAACGTCGCTTCGATCGTGTTGCGCCTGACTTGCTTGACCGTTTCCATCGCGGGCATGCCTAGAATCACGGCGCCGGACTCGGCGGCTTTGGCGATCGCCGCTTCGATCAGATCGACCGGGACAAAGGGGCGGACTCCATCGTGAACCGCGACGATGTCGATGCCTTCCGAAACGGCGTTAAGTCCGTTGCGCACAGACTCCTGCCGGTTGCGGCCGCCGGCGACCGAGCGGATGCTCTTTGCGCCTCCTTCCGCGGCCAGGCCGCCGGCAACGGTCGAGACATCTTCCGCGGGAACGACAACGAGGATTTCTTCGACGCTCGGAGCGGCGAGAAATTTGCGGACGGCATGCGTCAGGATAGACACGCCGCCGAGCAGCATGAACTGCTTGCGGCCGGTTCCGAACTGCTCGCGGGCATCCTTGCCCATCCGCGTCCCAAGCCCCGCTGCCGGGAGTATCGCCGCGACTCTCATGAAGCCGAATTAACGCCCGGCATGCTCGGTCCTGTGATATCGCGAGCGGTGCGTTCCCGGCCGTCGAGCGTCGGGCGCGTCCAACTCTTCGACCGGATCATCGGGCTGTTGGGGGCTCGCTTGCCGCAGCTTCTGACCGCCGCCGGCAGGCGGCCGATGCGCGGCGCCGCGCTCGTCGTAGCGGCCGAAAATCATTTTTCCGGCCGTCGTTTGCAGCACGCTCGTGACGGAAATCTCGATTTTCTTCGAGATCTGCTTCCTGGCGTTGTCCACGACCACCATCGTGCCGTCGTCGAGATAGGCGACGCCCTGGTTGTACTCCTTGCCCTCTTTGATGATGAAGACTTGCATCGTTTCGCCGGGGAGCACGACCGGCTTCAGGGAGTTGGCGAGCTCGTTCAAATTGAGAATCGAAACGCCGTGCAGGCGCGCGACCTTGTTGAGGTTGAAGTCGTTGGTCACGATTGTCCCCTCGGTCTCCTTGGCCAACTCGATGAGCTTGAGGTCCACTTCCTTGAACAGGGGGTAGTCGTTTTCGACGATCGAAACGTCGACGTTCGGGGTGTTCTGGATGCGCTGGAGAATGTCGAGTCCCCGGCGGCCGCGGTTGCGGCGGGAGCTGTCGGACGAGTCGGCTATGGTTTGCAGCTCCCACAGCACGAACTGCGGGATGACCAGGGTTCCCTCGATAAAGCCCGTCTCGGCCACGTCGGCGATGCGGCCGTCGATGATGACGCTGGTGTCGAGAATCTTGGAAGTGAAAGAAGGCTGCCGCTCTTCGGCTGCGTCTCCGGCGATTTTTCCTGCGAGCAGCGCGTCCCCTTTACGCCCCCCCAGCAGCAAGCCCAGGTACGCCGCCGGCAGAAGAACGCTGAGTTGAACGTAGGATGCTCCCGCTGAATCGATTGCCGCGCCGGCGGCGAGAGATAGCGGATAAGCCGCCAGTATGCCCACGATCAGCCCCGCGGCGGCGCCGATGAGCCGTTGAGGCGCAACGCGATGGAGGCGTATCTCCAAAAAGATCGCCGCGGCGGCGAGCAGCGCGCCGAGCGCGCTGGCGGGGAGCGGCCCCAGCCCGAACGGTTCGAAGGCAAAAGACAGCAGCGCGAAGCCCGCGGCAAAAACGACTCGAAAGCCCCACAGTTCCTTCACGCTTTCATCCCCCGACCGCCGCCGCGGAGAAGCCGTCGCTCAGGGGAGCCTGTCATGGTGTTCACAAGTCGTATGTCTATGGACGGACAGTATGCCGCCGCCCCGGCCGCTGCGCGTCCGGCTCGCTTGCGCGCTCAAGCCTCGAGGGCCTGCTTGCAGTAATTGAAACACTTCCTGACCTCGGCAACCGTATCGGCGCCTTTGTATTCGTACTCGATGTCGGCCGGGATATTGAAGTTGCGGTCGCGCAACAAATGCAGCACTTCGGTGATGGGCGTGTCCCCCTCGCCGAATTCCACGTTCTCGCCCTGGTTGCGCTTGCGGTCTTTGATGTGCAGAGCGACGATGTTTCCGTGGTGGCGCTCGATGTAGTCGACGGGGTCGAATCCGGCGGCGACGAAGTGCCCGATATCGAGGTTGACCGCGATATGGTCGGCGCCCATTCGCGCCGCTTCGAAGTCCTTGGGCGTGGCGAACTCGTTTTCGCGGATCCTGGAGTGATTGTGCATGCCGACCGGTATGTTGTACCGCTTGGCGTACCGGTCGACGCGCTTCGACACGGAGACGTGGCCGGAGGCGGTAATCACCCGCGCGCCGAGCGCCTTGGCCATTTCGAAGCCGCGTTCGATTTCTTCGTCGGTGAAGTCGTCTCTGAAGCTGTAGTTATAGGCGTAAAGGTCGATCCCGGCTTCATGGCAGGCCCGGCCGACCTTTTCGTATTTCGAGAGCGGCGCCGTCAGGCGGTATTCCCTGAGCTTCGCCCGGCCGTTCTTTGCGCCGCGGGTTTCGCGCAGAGGCTCCATGTGGCCGCTCCACAACTCGCATAGGCCGAAGCCGATCTCTTTCATTGCGGCGATGGCCTCTTCGACGGGGCGGTCGCGGAAGCTGTAGCTCTGCGCGCCCACCGTTACTCCGTTGAAAGTGGAGTTGTTGGCTTCGTGCGCGGCGGCGCGGTTTGCCGCGGTCAGTCCGACGGCGCCGGTGAAAACAGTTTGCGTGAAGTGTCTGCGGGTCGTTTTGCGGGTCATGGCGGGCGTGTTCGTATCTCTCCTATTCTTCTTCTGCCGGAAGGCGGCGCAATCTCCCTATAGTACCGTTTCCGGGATCGTTTTGGGGAATATCGAGCGAAACACGATACCCTATAGTAGTGAGAGCGAACGGTCCGTTCCGATTATCGGTTTGCAACGAGCTCTACGGCGAGGCGGATTTCGCGGCGGCTTGCCGTTCGATCAAGTCCGCCGGATGGGACGGGATCGAGATTGCGCCGTTCACTCTGCTGCCCGACGCCACGAAGCTCTCTGCGGCGCGGCGCCGGGAGATCCGCGACATCGTCGTTTCCGAGGGACTTGAATTCGTCGGGCTGCACTGGCTGACGGTCGGCCCGCCGGGCCTGCACGTAACGACTCCGGACGAGAAGGTTCGGGCGCATAGTTGGGAGTACGTGCGGGGGCTCGTTGACTTGTGCGCGGATTTACGCCCCGGCGGCGGAACGGGCGGCGTGATGGTATTCGGCTCGCCCGGCCAAAGGAAGACCGCCGGCGGACTGACAACGGCGCAGGCGGAGCAAAACTACATTGACGGGCTGCGTTCGATCGTTGCCGATCTCGAAGCCGCCGGCGTGACTCTTTGCGTCGAAGCTCTGCCGGCTGCGCAGTGCGACGTGATCCTGACGCTCGACCGCGCCGCAGAGATCGTCGAAACGATCGGCAGCGCGAACGTGCAGACGATGTTCGACGCGCATAATGCGGTCGATGAGGTCGAGCCGCACGCCGCTCTCGTTGCCCGGCACTGGCGCAAGATCCGCCACGTTCACGTCAATGAATTGGACGGCGGCTATCCCCGGCCGGGCGGGGGCTACGACTTCAAGCCGGTCCTTCAGATCGCCAAGGACCGCGCCTTCGACGGATGGGTGTCGATGGAAGTTTTCGACTTCACTCCGGGGGCGGAAAAGATCGTGAACGAATCGATCGCTTATCTCCGGGCGGAGATCGACCGCTTGCAATAGCCGGCCGCAGCCGCTCAGAACACCGTGAAACAGAAAACGTCGTTTCTGCCCTGGGGCGTCAGCCCGTATTCGCCCGCGGGCAGGCTGCCGTTGATGCGGATGCGCACTACCTTGCCCTCGATTCTTTCGATGTCGAGAAAGTAGGGCCTGGCCACGATCTTCTTCTTTTTGCGGTACAGAATTTCGCGGCGGCCCTTGACGACTTCGAAACCGTAGAGACGCAAGTCGGCGGGATCGATTTCGACCCACTCGAAGAGAAATTCCGGAGCGGCCAACGGCGTGCGCGCGCTTGAGGTTGCGCCGGGTACCCAGAACCGCAATTCGTTTTTCGTTTCTTCTTCGTTGGCGTCCAGCGGCTCGACTTCGATCAGCGAGCCGCCGTGAATGATGTACGGCCGGTCGGGCTTTTCAGGATTGGGCAGTCCCAACCGGTTTGTATCCTGGGCCGCCGCCGCCGACAGGACCGCCAGTGCAAGAACCGTTGACATGCGCATATCAGAATTTTAGCGGACGGCTTTGCCTTGGCGCGGCAACCGCTGCGCGGCGCCGTGATAAGATAGCCGGCTGTTCTCATCGGCTTCCCTTGTCAATGGAAGACCTGCCTGCAACTCTCCGCCTCGTTGTTCTTGTTTTCCTGCTCGGCGTCAACGGTTTTTTTGCCGCGACCGAGGCGGCGTTGGTTTCCGTCCGGCATACGCGGATGCGGGAGTTGGCCCAGCGCGGAGACCGCAGCGCGCGGATAGTGCTGGAGCTGATCGAGTCTCCCGAGCGGATGCTGTCGGCCACCCAGTTGGGGGTGACGCTGGCCAGCCTGGGATTGGGCTGGGCCGGCGAAAGCACGGTCTATCGGCTGCTGCAGCCGGTTTTCGCCTATTCGCCGCTCGCTTTGTCCGCGGGTGTCGAGCATCTGCTGGCGTTCGCGCTCGCGTTCCTGACGATTACCTTTCTCCACATGGTGCTGGGCGAGGTGGTCCCCAAGAATCTGGCGATCGAGCGCTCGGACCGCTTGGCGTTGACCATAGCTCCGGCGATGCAGTTGTTTATACGCGCGACCGGCTTCTTCGTGTCGCTCGTGAAGGGGTCGGCGGAAAGGATTTCACGGTTGATGGGGCTGAAGATTACCGGCGCGGACAAAGCCTATTCCGCCGAGGAACTGAAGCTGGTTGTTTCCGGCAGCAAGCTTCCGGGAGAAGCCGCCGAGCAGCAGCGCGACATGCTGCGCAGGGTCATCGATTTTTACGACTTGACCGTCCGCGAGGTGATGGTTCCTCGCAAGGACCTGGTCTCGCTGCCCGTGGAATCGACCGTTGAGCGGGTCGTGGATTGCCTGGCGCGCAGCCGGCATTCGCGCATTCCCGTTTACCGCGGCTCGCCCGAACACATCGTCGGGGTGATTTACGCCAAGGAGATTTGGACGTATGTCCGGCAGGCGTGCCGCCGGCAGTCCCTCGCCCGCCCGTTCCCGCCTTTCCGCATGCAGTCGTTCGTCAGGGATGTCGAGTTCGTGCCGGAAACCAAAGACTTGTTCCAGTTGCTCGAGGAGTTTCAGAAGCGGCGTCATCAGTTGGCCGCCGTCGTCGATGAGTTCGGCACCGTTGTCGGCATCGTGACGGTGGAGGATGCGATCGAACAGATTGTCGGTGAGATTCGCGAGGAGCATGAGCCGCCGGATCCGCTTGCGTCGGGCGGAGTTGTCGAGTTGGACGGCATTACGAATATCGTCGACTTGGAGAACCGCTATGGCATCGAGTTGCCGTCCGATGCGGGCTTCGAGACGCTGGCCGGTTTTCTGCTGAGCCGACTGGGGCATATTCCCTCGGAAGGCCGGTATGTCGAGTACGAGGGCCGGCGGTATTCGATCGTGGCCATGGACGCCAACCGCGTTGCCGCGGTGCGTATCGAACCGCTCGAGCCGGAGGGCGGGGACAGTGCATAGCAAGACTGCCGGCGCAGCGGGTTGCGGAATCCATTTTTTCCCGCGCAAGAAGCGGATGCGGTTTTAGCGCGGCGTGGCCTATACGATATACGACGATTTCGCGTGGTTCTTCGACCGTTACTGGGCGGACGAGTTTTTGGAAGACGTTCGCGAGGGCTTCGAGAGTTTCTTTTTGCCGCGGCTGCCGCCGGGCTCGCGGGTGCTCGACGTATGCTGCGGCACGGGACAACTGGCGCGGCTGTTGTGCGCGCGGCGTTTCGAGGTGGTGGGCGTTGACGGCTCGCAAGAGATGCTGGCGCTTGCCCGCAAGAATGCGCCGGGAGCGCAATTCGAGCAGTCCGACGTGCGCGGCTCGGCGCCGGCAGGGCCGTTCCGCGCGGCGGTTGCGCTGTTCGACAGCGTCAATCACTTTGCTTCTCGCGGCGAGGTCGGCGCGGTGTTTCGGAATGTTTTCAAGGCGCTCGAACCCGGCGGCTTGTTCCTGTTCGACGTGAATACGCAAGAGGGTTTCCAGGAGGCCGCTGCCGAGACCTATGCGGATGTCGAGACGCAGCGCGTGTGCGTGGTCAAGACACGGTTCGACCCGGATGCCGGGCGCGGGGCGTCCGCAGTCACGCTGTTTCGCCTGCAGGACGGCAGATGGCGCCGCCGGGATTTCGAGATCGAGGAATTCCTGCACGACGCGCGCGTTCTGGAAGAAACTCTCCGCGAGGTCGGTTTCGTTGACTTGGAAGTTCTGTCGGCCGAAGACGACTTCGGCATGCGGCGCGGCTGCGGGCGGGTATTTTTTCTGGCGGCGAAGGCGCGGCGCTGAGGCCGGGCCGTTGTCCCCCATGCCGATGTCGCGCCGCGGGCGCCGGAGACATTATCATGTCAAGACAATGCGTTTATTGAATGGGAAAACCGCGATCGTTACCGGTTCCGGCCGAGGGATTGGGCGCACCGTCGCCAAATTATTGTCCGCGCACGGCGCGCATGTCGTGGTCAACGATCTCGACGAGGGTCCGGCCAATGAGGCCGCCGAGGAACTGCGCGGCGCCGGAGGCGAAGTCGCCGTCTGCGCCGGGAGCGTCACCGAACCGGGTTTCCCCAGAGAGCTGGTGCGCACGGCGCTCGATTCCTTCGGCGCAATCGACATCATCGTCAACAACGCCGGCTATACTTGGGACGGCGTGATTCACAAGATGAGCGACGAGCAATTCGACGCCATGCTCGACGTGCATTTGAAAGCGCCGTTTCGGATCGTGCGCGCTGCGGCGCCGTTCCTGCGCAGTTCGGCGAAGATCGCCGTCGAAGCGGGCGGTGCGCCCCCTTGCCGCAAGATCGTCAACGTCAGCTCGACCAGCGGCGTGGCGGGCAACGCGGGGCAGATCAACTACGCCGCCGGCAAAATGGGCATCGTCGGTATGACCAAGACCATCGCCAAGGAGTGGGGCCGCTTCAACATCTGCTGCAACGCCGTGGCCTACGGTTTCATCGAGACGCGCCTGACGCAGGCGAAAGAAAACGATGACCGGACATCGGCCGGCGTAGCGCTGGGAATTCCCCGGGCGCAGCGCGATGCGGCAATGAATTTTATTCCTCTGCGCAGGCTCGGCACGCCCGAAGACGCCGCCGGCCCGGTGCTGTTCCTGGCGTCGCCTTTGTCGGATTACGTGACCGGGTCAGTGGTCCTGGTCACGGGCGGCAGCGTCGTATAGACGAGACCGCCGCTCGGCTACTAAAATACGATGGGCACGATGCGTTGGACACTCTTTCCGCTCATGGCCCTGCCGCTGTTTGCGGCGGAGACGCCCGAGGATTTTTTTGAATCGAAAGTCCGCCCCGTTCTGGCCAGGCGGTGTTACGGCTGCCACGCCGAAAACGCCATAGCCGGCCTGCGCGTCGATTCACGGGAGGGTCTGCTCAAAGGCGGTAAATCGGGACCGGCCATCGCCGTGGGCCGCCCCGCCGAGAGCGCCGTCATCCAGGCCGTTACGGGCACGGGCGGGCGCATGGCCATGCCGCCGGCGGGTTTGCGGCTCGAAGCCCGCGAAATCGAGGCGCTGAGCCGTTGGATCGCGATGGGCGCGCCCTGGCCGCTGTCGCCGCGCGAGTTCTTCGCCGGCAAAATTCAACCGGTGTTGGTGCAAAAATGCCTGGGCTGCCATGCCGAAACGCCGCAGGGCGGTTTGCGCCTCGACACGCGCGAAGCGCTTCTGAAGGGCGGCAAATCCGGCCCCGCTGTGGTTCCCGGAAATGCGGCGGAAAGCCTGTTGATTCAGGCGGTGAGCTACGACCATGCGCTCAAAATGCCGCCTACGGGGGCTTTGCCCGCCGAGACCGTTGCGCACTTCGAGCAATGGATCGATGACGGCGCCGTTTGGCCCGACGCCGTATCCGCAGCGGTTCCCGAATACGCCGTCTCCGCCGAGCACCGCGCGCACTGGTCGTTCCAGCCGCTCGCCAACGCGCCCGTGCCGCAGTTGGCAGGGCGGCGCACAGGCGCGAACGCTATCGACCGCTTCATCGCGGCGAAGCTGCGGGAGAAGTCCCTCAAGCCGTCGCCCCTTGCCGGCCGGCGGACTTTGATTCGGCGCCTGACCTACGATTTGACGGGACTGCCGCCCTCGCGGGCGGAGGTCGAGGCGTTCGCCGCCGACGCCTCTCCCGGCGCTTACGCAAAACTCGTCGAGCGGCTGCTCGCCTCGCCCGCATACGGCGAACGCTGGGGGCGTCACTGGCTGGACATCGCGCGCTACGCCGACACCGCGGGCGACGCCGGCGATTTCCCTGTTCCCGAGGCCTACAAATACCGCAACTACGTCATCGACGCGTTCAACGCCGACAAGCCGTACGATGAGTTCGTCCGCGAGCAGATTGCCGGCGATCTGCTGCCCTACGAGAACGACGACGAGCGCTGGGAACAGACGATCGCTACCGGCTATATCGCCATCTCGCGGCGCATCGGCGTGAGCCCGCACCGGCTGCGCCACATCACCATCGAAGATACGATCGACAACGTCGGCAAGACGTTCCTCGGCCTCAGCATCCAATGCGCCCGTTGCCACGATCACAAATTCGATCCCATTCCGACCGCCGACTACTACGCTCTTTACGGGATTTTCGACAGCTCAATCTATCCGCACGCCGGGGCCGAGCATCTGCCTTACCGCAGCGATTTCGTTTACCGCGTCGGCCGAGAAGAGGCGTGGAAGGCGCTGCGCGATTACGAGCGGGAACTGACTTCCTGGAACGACAGGGAGCGCCGGAAATTCCGGGAGTACCAGTCCTTCCAAAGCATGTTGATCACAACCCCGGGACGGAACCGGGCCGTCGTCTGGGAGGAGATCATGGCGCTGCGCGGCGAGCGCGCGGTATTCGCCCGCACCGAGCCGCCGCTGGAAACGGCTTACGCCATCCGCGACGGCGACCCGAAGGACGCGGCCATACAGATTTACGGCGACCCGAAGGCCAAGGGTCCGCTTGTCCGCCGCGGTTTTCTGCAGATTCTGGGCGGGGGAAAATTGCCGCAAGGGTACGCGGGCAGCGGCCGGCTGCTGCTGGCGGAGGCCATCGCCGATGCCGAGAACCCGCTCACCGCGAGGGTGATGGTCAACCGCATCTGGCGCCACCATTTCGGGGCGGGCCTGGTAAAAACGACCAGCGACTTCGGCCTGCGCGGCGCGCCGCCGACCCACCCCGAGCTGCTCGATTACCTGGCCCGCTATTTCATCGACAGCGGCTGGTCGGTGAAGCAAATGCACCGCCTCATCGTCAATTCCCGCGCCTACAGGCAGGCGAGTCTGGATAACGCAGAGAACCACGCAGTCGATCCGCAAAACCATCTGCTTTGGCGCGCCAACCGGCGGCGGTTGGACGCCGAGCAGATCCGCGACTCGATTCTTGCCTTCAGCGGAGACCTCGACCGCTCGGTCGGCGGACGTCATCCGTTTCCGCACCGGCGCACCTATTTCTACCGCCAGCACGAGCCGTTCACCGCGGAGTATGCGACGAACCGCCGCTCGGTTTACATGATGCAGCAGCGGATTCAAAAGAACCCGTATCTCGATCTGTTCGACGGCCCCGACGGCAACCTGCCTTTGAGCGACCGCAAGGCGACGACAACCACGTTGCAGGCGCTTTTCCTGATGAACTCGGAGTTTCTGCACGAGCAGTCGCAGGCGATTGCGGAGCGTTGGGCGGCCCGCGCCGCCGCCCCGCGGGATTTCGTCGCTAACGCTTATCGGACAATCTTCGGGCGCGAGCCGACCCCGGCGGAAATCGAGCGCGGGGAATCGTTTGCGGCCGGCGCGGAGCCGGCGCAGCGCGCCTGGCCGGGGTACCTGCGCGCAATGCTGTCAAGCAACGAGTTCCTGTTCGTGGATTGAGAGCCGGCTGAAGCAACGCGGGCCGGCAGGCGCGCTACAATCGTTCGGTTCCTGGAGGTTGGTTTTGAAAGCCCTTGTTTTTCCCTGCGCCGTTCTTGTTTCCGCCGCCGTTGCAAGCGCTCAATCGCCCGCGCGTTGGAAGGCGCATGACATGAGCCGTCCGCGTCCGGCGAAAGTCGTCTCGCGGATGCAACTGCCGGTTCCGCCGCCGTCGGACGCGGTCGTTCTTTTCGACGGCAACGATCTTTCGCAATGGCGCGCCGCGGGCGGCGGCGAGGCCCAGTGGATCGTCAAGGACGGCAACATGGAAGCCGTCGCCGGGGGCGGTCCGATTTATACCCGCCGGGGATTCGGGGACATCCAACTGCACGTGGAATGGGCCGCTCCGACGCCCGCGCGCGGCAGAGGCCAGGGGCGGGGCAACAGCGGCGTCTTCCTGATGGGCAAGTACGAGATTCAAGTGCTCGATTCGTACGAGAACGTCACCTACGCGGACGGCCAGGCCGGCGCGCTTTACGGGCAGTACCCGCCGCTGGTCAACGCCGGCCGCCCCGCGGGCGAGTGGCAGGCATACGACATTATCTTTCGGCGCCCGCGGTTCAAGCCCGACGGCGGCGTGCTGCGGCCGGCGCGGGTCACCGTGCTGCACAACGGAATCCTGGCGCAAGACAATTCCGAGGTCTGGGGGCCGACCTCGTGGCTGCAGCACCTGCCTTACGAGTCGCACCCCGACCGCTTGCCGCTGTCGCTGCAAGACCACGGCAACCCCGTGCTGTACCGCAACATCTGGCTGCGCGAGTTGGACGAAGAACCGCGCAAGGGTCCGGCGCAGTACGACACGAAGCCGCTGGTTACGTTCGCGCCCGAGGTTCTCGACCGCTACGCGGGGGACTACCTCGAACCGCGAGGCGGCCGCAATCGGATTTTTCGAGAAGGCTCCACGCTTTACGTCGTCTTCAACCTGCTGCCGCCCATCGAGTTGCTGCCGCACTCGCAGGAGGAGTTTTCTCTGCGCTGGACGGCGGCCAAGATCGTCTTTGACCTCGATGCCGGCGGTTCGCCCGAAGGGATGACCTTCCACATCGGCGGCGAGCAGCGGCGCGCGAAGAAGCAGTAGCGCCGCCGCCCGGCGCCATTGTTTTACCGGTTGTCCCGGAGCGTCGGGCTACGCGGCCGGCCGCCTTGCTCGTTTTGCGGCCGCCCGAATCCATCGCGCGCAGCAGGTCGGAGATGCGCTCCGCGCTGCGCTGCGCCAACATTTTTTGCCCTGTAACACCATATATTGCAGCAACTTGCAGCATCCTGACGTAAAAAATCGATTATCGTTTGACACTCGACAGAAATAGGGGTATATATAGGTCAGTTTCAGAAATGGGGGTGCGCCATGCGCTACAGACTTCTCGTCGGGTTGCTTTCGGTTATGTTCTCCACATTTCCATTGCCGGCCCAGATCAACACAGGAACGATTCTGGGGACGGTTAGCGATACCCAGGGCAGCGTCATTCCCGGCGCCGAAATCACGGTTACGCAAACCGAGTTGGGCGTTGCGGTGGAGTTGACCACCAACGAAGCCGGCGTTTATCAAGCCGCGGGGCTGCGGCCCGGCGCCTACCGGGTTCGCGCTGAGACGGACGGCTTCAAGGCCGCGGTCAGGGACGAGATTCAACTCTCCATCCAGCAACGCCTTGCAGTCGATTTCATGCTCGAAGTGGGCGACGTCACCGAGCAAATCGAAGTTGTCGCCGGCATCGTGGAGGTGGGCACGGAGGGCGGCCAGTTGGGCTCCGTCATCGGCGCCGACGAGATTGCCGACCTGCCGCTCGACGGGCGGCGTTACTCCGACCTGATTCTGCTCAGTCCGGGAGCGGTTCCGGCGCCCGGAACGCGCTCCAATCCGCGCGAGGCCAGAATCAACGTCGACGGCAATTTCTCGCTTCAGAACTACTTCGCCCTCAACGGGGTCGATAACAACACCTTCACGACCAATGCCCAGGAACGGAGTCCGCAGGCGGTTTCGCCTCCTCCCGACGCTCTCCAATCCTTCAAGATCCAGACGCGGACCTACGATGCCGAGTTCGGCTGGAGCCAAGGCGCGGTGATCAATGCCGAGATCAAATCGGGCGCCAACGCCTTTCACGGTTCCGGCTGGTACTTTCTGCGCAGCGACAAGTTGAACGCCAACAACTTTTTCAACAATGCAGCCGGCGTGGAAAGAGGGGCCGAGCGCCGCAATCAATCCGGCCTCACCCTCGGCGGGCCGATCGTCAATAACCGCACCTTCTTCTTCGCCGATTATCAGCGGACGGACTCCAGCAAGGCCGGCGGCGCGAACGGCACGGTTCCGACGGCTCAAATGAAACAAGGCATCTTCACCGGGGCGCGCGATCTGGAGATCGACCGGAATGCCGACGGCGAGCCCTTCTATCCGCAGATCGCGCCTTGCGTGGACGAAGTCAACGACGTCCTCAATCTGACGGCGAGGCGCACCGACGGCTTGCCTTGCGGCGACCCGACCGGCATGGCCCTGGCCGCTCTTTATCCGGATCCCAACGCCGGCGCGTTCGGCTACCAGTCGGCGCTCGACGTGCCGCTGGATCAGAACTCCTTCGACGTGCGCATCGACCACAATATCTCGGCCAAGGACGTCTTTTACGCTTCCTACAGCTTTCAACAGACCGACACCATCGTCGAGCAGGGTCCGTTCCCCAATCCGCTGGCCACGGGGGGCTTCACGGCCAACAGCTACGCCCGCGGGCAACTGACCGCGCTGACCTGGAACCGCATCTTCAGTCCGTCCGTATTCAACAGCCTGCGCTTCGGCTTCAACCGCATCTATTCGACTTCCGACCCGGTTGCTCCCGAAGGCGACGCCGGCCCCGATTTCGGACTGAATAACCTGCCCGGGACGTTCGCTTACGGCCTGCCTCCGATCCGCGTTGGCGGCTATACCCTGCTGGGCACCTCGGAATGGCGGCCCCAGTTCCAGGTGTCGCAGGTCTTTCAGTTGCTGGACAATCTCAGTTGGATTCGCGGCAACCACGCTTTCAAGCTCGGATTCGAGTACAAGCGGGCCGCCAACGACTACCTGGACGTCAAAGCGCCCAACGGCCGCTACATCGTGCCCGGGAACGCCTACGTCGGGGACGGAGTCGCCAACCTGCTGCTGGGCTCCGTCGGCAGAATCGAGGCCACCTCGGCTCTGGTGCCGCATACCTACACCGACGGTTTCATGTTCTATCTGCAGGATTCCTACAAGGCCACTTCCAATCTCACCCTCAACTACGGGGTCAGGTACGAGTACTTCACGCCGATCGTCGAGCGCGACAATCTGGTCTCCAATTTCGACCCCGGCGCCAACGGAGGGCGAGGGGCGCTGCTGACGGCGAACCCGGGGAGCCTCGGCCAAGTTCCCTGCGACTTCGACTGCGTGCAGCGGGTGCAGGGGGACGGCATTTTCAGCAGGGCGCTGGTCAACCCCGACCGCAACAATTTCGCGCCCAGGTTCGGAGCGTCCTACCGCCTCTCGGACCACGCCGTCGTCAAGGGCGGGTACGCGATTTTCTATCAGGCGATCGACCGCTTGGGCAGTTCGGCGGCGCTGCCGTTGAACCCTCCGCAGTTGATCGATTTCCGCGGCTACGAGTCGCGGTTCAACGAGGTTCCGAAGCTATTGCTGCGCGATCCCTTCCCCGGAGGCAGCGATGAGTTCAATCCGCAGACGATCGACTTGCGCAGCCGCAGCTTCGCCGCAACGGCGCCTTGGTCGCAACAGTACAGCTTCGGCTTCCAATTCCGCTTCGACCCGGCTTATCTGCTGGATATCTCCTACGTAGGCGGAGACTCCAACCGGATCCGCAAGCTGCGGCCGCTGAATCAGGGCATCTTGAATACGGACGGAACGATCACCCAGCCTTTCCCCGACTGGGCGCGTTTGAGCGACCACATGGCCAGCGACGGCAACGCCAATTACAACGCGCTGCAAGTGAGCCTGCGGCGGGCGATCTCCGCGGGCCTAGCCTTCAACGTGAACTATACCTGGAGCAAAGCGCTGGGGGATACGCAGGACAATCTCTCGGGCGGCGCTTCGGCCAGCAACGTCCGGCCGCAGAACGCTTACGATCTGGCCGCCGACTACGGCTTGCTGGTCTTCGACCAGAGGCATCGTTTCGTGATGAATTGGACCTGGAAGCTCCCGTTTCCGAGCTACGGGGCGGCGGAGCATATCCTGGGCGGCTGGCAGTTCAACGGCATCTGGAGCTCCACCTCGGGCGCCCCCATCGGCATCCGCGGCCCCGACCGCAGCGGAACGCGCAGCCAGAACCCCCGAGCGGACTGCATCGGCGACCCGAAGGGGCCGCGAACCGTCGAGCAATTCTTCAATGCGTCGGCTTTCGCCATAGCCAAGAACGGGACCTTCGGCAACTGCGGCGTGGCCAGCCTGAGCGGTTGGCCGCATCACAACTTCGATATTTCCTTTTTCAAGAACATCGGCCTGGGCTTCAGCGAGGACGCCGCATTGCAGATCCGTTGGGAGTTCTTCAATGTCTTCAACACGCCTCAGTTCAACAATCCGAATAACAGGGTGGACAGGGGCCGGTTCGGCGAAACGACCTCGGTTTTCGATCCGCAGCGGGAGGGCCGGGTGATTCAATTCGGGTTGAAGTTCATTTTCTAGGGAAAGCCCGCGCAAGGCGGGCGGCGGCGTGTTGGTTGCCCGGCATCGGCCGCGACGGGCAATCGTTGCCCGGTTCCCATCGGTTTTGCGGCTTTGCGCCGCTGTGGACACGCCTTGTTCAGGCCGGCTCGGTCACGCAATGCCGCGCATAAGCCTGCTGCAGCGCAGCGGCGATCGTCGGGGCGTCGTTGCCCTCGATTTGATGGCGGTGCATGACGAAAACGGGATCCCCGTCGCGGAACAGCGCGAACGAAGGCGATGAGGGCGGGTGCATTGCAAGTTTTTCCCGCCGCAAGTGCGCCGTCGCTTCGACATCCGCGCCGGCGAAGACCGTCGCCACTTTGTCGGGCTTGACCTCGCCCTGCAGCGACTGCACCACGCCGGGCCGCGCCTTGCCCGCCGCGCAGCCGCAAACCGAGTTGACGATCATCAAGACCGTTCCGCTGTCGCGGTCCAGCACTCGGTCGACGTCCGCGGGGGTTCGGGTCTCCTCGATTCCGTGGCGGGTGAGATCCTCGCGCATGGGGTAAATCATCAATTCCGGGTAGGGCATTGCTCGTTCCTCCTTCTGCCGTATTTTCAGTTTAGCAGCATGCGTTACTCGCCGGCATCGGCAAGGCCGAATGCCAGAAAGACGTTGCCGGGGATCGAGCCGAACTGCCCGTAGCCGGAGTTCACGTACAACATGCCGTCGACGATCACCGGTCCGGGGCCGTTGAGCGAGCCGCCGCGGGCTTTCACTCCGTTGACGGTTTCGTATGGGCGCAAGGTGTCGAAGTCCCAGATGACTTGCCCCGACTCGGCTGCATAGGCGCGCAGATGGCCGTCAAGCGAGCCCGAAAACACCACGCCGGGAATGACGCTGACCGCGGCCGACTGCGCCGGCGAGCAGCCCTTGCGGTCCGGCGGGCAAGTGAAGCCCCGCACGAACCATTGGCGGTCGCCGGTAGCGAGATCGTAGGCGCTCAAGCCGCCGCCGGAGTGCGGGCTGGCGCCGCCGGCAACCTTGCCGTCCGGCCCGCGGGTCGTGATGCGTTGAATGTCCGAGAGCGCAACATAGACTTTGTCTCGATCGGCCGCCGGGCCGAACTGAATGCCGCCGAGCATGCCCCCGCGCCCGACGCGGCGCTGCCAGACGATTGCGCCGTTGCGGTCGGGGTCGACCGCGTGCAGGATGCCCGACTTCTGTCCCAGAATCAACAGGCGCTTGCCGCCGGGGATAGCGACCAGAATGCCCGAAGAGCCGAAGTCGAGATCGGGCCCCTGCGCCTGCGGGCAGTTCAGGTGATCGCTCGCAGCCGAACAGGCCATGTTCCATGCGTCGCCCGGAGTAAATTGACGCGACCACGCGCGCTCGCCGGTCTCCAAGTCGAACGCGATCACGGCGTCGCTGTCGTCGGTCGCGGGATCGGAGTAGTTGTTGCCGGTCGTGACGTAGATGCGCCCCAGCTTCTCGTCGATGGTCGGCGCGGACCAAACTGCGGCCCCGGACGGCCCCCAGAGTTGTACGCCGTTGCGGTTTTTACGGACTTTTGCGGGCTCCTCCGGAATCGTGTAGCTCTTCCACAGCCGTTCTCCTGACAGGGCGTCCACCGCCGCTACCGCGCCGCGGAACTTGCAGCATTCATAGTCCGCGCGCGAGCCGAGAAGGTCCACGAACGAGCTGAGCGCTGCGAAGACGCGGCCGTCATGGAGTACGGGAGAGCCGGTGATGAGCGCCCCGGGATGCTCGTCGATGCGATTGCGCCACAACTCTTCCCCGGTCTCGGCGTCGACGGCGTAGAGATTGGCGCGCTGATCGCCGAAGTAAGCGATATGCCGGCCGGCCTCCTCGCCGGGGCCGATGACGACCGCTCCGCGCACGCCGCCGCGGGCTTCGTACTTCCAATGCAGGCAACCGGATTTCGCGTCCAGCGAATAGACGGCGCCGGAGTCGCTGCCCACGTAGATGCGTCCGCCGGCAACCGCGGGGTGGCCTCTGGCCTTCGTAGCGCCGCGGAAACCGATGGCCCACTTCAACTCAAGCCGCGGAACGTCCGCGGCCGCAAGGCCGGCGAACTCAGCGGACTGAAAACGGGAATTCCCGGCATCGACGCCCCAACCGATCCAGCGCGGCCCGGCGAACGGATCGGCGAACGGGACGGACTCGCAGGGAAACGGATTCGCATCCGCCGGAGGCGGCGCCGCTTCGGCGCTCGAAATATAGGCGGCCACCGCGGGCAGGGCCGCCGCCGGCAGCCGGCTCCCCACGAAACGCATGTTGCCCGCCCGCAGCGATTGCACGATCGCCTCTGGCGGGAACCGGCGCAGGGTTTCGAATTTGGGCGCGCGCCCCTCGCCGCTATCGTGGCAGCGCGAGCACGCCGCCCGGTAGATAGCCGAGCCGTCGGCCGCGGCCGCCTGAAGCGACGCCGCCAAGACCATCCCCAGCGCGATGGCGATCGGCATCCCGCGATGAGTATGCCATATATGCACTGCCGGCGCCGAGAACGACATTCGCCGGACTCCCTGCCACAATGGATGTCATGAAAATCGGAACGCTGTTGTCAGCCGCGGTATTTTTGTCGGCCGCCGCCGAGGCGAGGCCGCCGAACATCGTCTACATCATGGCCGACGATCTCGGCTACGGCCACCTCAAGGCATACGGCGGCGCGAAGATCGAAACGCCGCACATCGACAGGCTCGCCGCGGAAGGCATGCGCTTCACGCAGGCGTACGCCGGCTCGACGGTTTGCGCGCCTTCGCGGTCGGTATTGATGACGGGGTTGCACGGCGGACATACCCCCGTGCGCGGCAATCTCGGCGACGCTCATATCTCCGACGAAGACGTGACGATCGCCGAAGTTTTGCAGCAGGCGGGCTACGCAACCGGCGCATACGGCAAATGGGGGTTGGGGCTGCAGGACAGCCCGGGCAATCCATTACGGCAGGGGTTCGACGACTTTCTCGGTTACCTGCATCAGGTTCACGCCCATTTCTTTTACCCCTATTGGCTGACGTTCAATTACGGCCGCATGATGCTGCCCTGGAACGAGGGCGGCAAGCGCGGGCAGTATTCGCACGACGTGTTGATGGAGCGCGCGCGGCATTTCATCCGCAAGCACAAAGACCGCCCGTTCTTCTGCTACTTGCCGGTTACGATCCCGCACGTCGAGTTGGCGGTTCCGAACGAGTCGCTGCAACGGTATTTCGGGCGCTGGCCGGAAATTCCCGGGTTCCAGGAGAAGCGCGAGGGCTACATCGTCTCGCCCACCCCGAAGGCGACATACGCGGCAATGGTCTCGCGCCTCGACCGCGACGTGGGCCGCATCCTGGCTCTGCTGCAGGAGTTGGGCTTGGATCGAGATACCGTGGTGATTTTCAATTCGGACAACGGCGCGCAGGTGGGCCACGACGTCAACGAAGTATTTTTCGAAGCGAGCGGACCGTTGCGGGGCTTCAAGGGCTCGATGTACGAGGGCGGACTCAGGATTCCGCAGATTGTCCGCTGGCCCGGCAAGATCGAAGCCGGCGCCGTGACGGACCACGTTACCTATTTCCCTGACATGATGCCGACCTTGGCCGAGCTCGCCGAGGCGGGCGGTCTGCCGCCGACCGACGGCATCTCGTTCGCGCCGGAATTGCTGGGCGGGGAGCAGAAAGAGCACGAGTGGCTCTACTGGGAGCTCATCGGCGGCGCGGAGCGCGAGATCGTACGCCGCGGCGCGCGCAAGGGCCGCTGGAAGTTTGTTCAGAACGACATGTCGAAGCCGGTGCGGCTATTCGACTTGCAGGCGGATCTCGGCGAAACGACCGATCTGGCCCGCCACCGCCGGGGGCTCGTCGAGGAATTCGAGAGTTGGTTCCAAGCCAACAGAACCGAGCCGCGCAAGCAGCCGGCGCGCTCGGCGGTCAGCTATCGTGACTACGTTCGCTAATCGCCGGCGCGCGGCCGCGCAAACCGCGGCGCTCGCCGCGGGTCTGGCCTGTTTGGCGTCATGCGCGGAGTCCGGCTGGCGCTTGCCCGAAGAAATCCGTCTCCTCTCCGGCCTCGTGAACGGCGCCGTCATTACCCGCAACGGCGCAAATCTCGTTTTTTACGGCGACCCCAACGGCGAGTTGGCGGCCGCCGAAAAAGTGCTCTTCACCCATCACCGCCGCGATGTCGTTTGGGCGGGACGGGCTCTCGCCGCGCAAGGCGCCAAAGTCGTTGCGCCGATTGCCGAACGCGGCTACTTCGACGGCGCCGAGGAGTTCTGGGGGCGGTTTCGCACGGAACGCTTCCACGACTATGCTCAGCAGTCAACGAAGATTTTGACCGCTGCCCTGCCGATCGACGAACCCGCCGTCGGAGGGCGCGCGATCGACTGGCGCGGAGTCGCGATCGAAACGCTCGACACGCCGGGCTATACCCGAGGCTCCGTGTCGTACCTGGTCGAGCTTGGCGGGAAGCGGATCGCCTTCACCGGCGATTTGATCTACGCCGGCGGCCGCATCTTCGATCTCTACAGCCTGCAGGACGCCATCGAAGAAACCGAAACCCGCGGCTACCACGGCTATGCCGCGCGGGCGGCCGACGTCCTGGCGAGTCTGCGCAAGCTCGCCGCGCGGGAACCCGATATCCTCATTCCGGCGCGGGGGCCGCCGATCCATAACCCCGCCGCAGCCGTCGAAGCGTTGATCGACCGCCTGGAGCGCCTGTTCGCCGCCTACTTTCAAACCGACGCCCTGCGCTGGTATTGGGGCGAAGACAACCTCCGCAAGCGCGCCCGGCGGGTACTCGGCGAGCGCCGGATCGAATGGATGCCGCTGGCGACCCGCATCCGTCAAACTCCGCCGCGCTGGTGGCGCAAGTTCGGCACGTCGCGGCTGCTCCTTTCCGACAGCGGCGCGGCGTTCCTGATCGATTGCGGCAGCCGGCGAATTTTCGAGGACATCCTCGCGCTGCAAGAGCAGGGCGGCTTTCAGCGGCTGGAGGGCATATTCGTCACCCACTTCCACGACGATCACACCGATTTCGTGCAAGCGATGGCCGAGCGGGCGCAGTGCCCCGTATATGCGGGGACGGAAATGCAGGACATTTTGGAAAATCCGGCGGCCTACCGCATGCCGGCAATGACGCATGCGCCCATCCGCCCGGTCCACGGCCTGGAAGAAGGCCAAACGCTGCGCTGGCGGGAGTTCGAGTTCCGCTACACGTACTATCCCGGCCAAGCCGTCTTCCACGGCGGGCTCGATGTTCGGCGCGACAACGGCGAGCGGTTTTTCTTCATCGGCGATTCGTTCAGCCCGTCGGGTCTTGACGACTACTGCCTGCTGAACCGGCATTTCCTCCATCCCCTGCTCGGTCACTTCCGCTGCCTCAACGTCATCGCAGCGATCGAAGGCGACTATCTGCTGGTCAATCAGCACATCGACGAGTCGTTCCGCTACGACGACGAGCAACTGGCGTTCATGCGCAAGACGCTGGAAACCAAGAAGCAGGTCATCGCCGAGCTTGTGCCCTGGGAGGACCCGAACTTCGGCACGGACGAACAGTGGGCGCGCTTCTATCCCTACGGGCTGACGGCGGCGCCGGGGCGCCCGTTCGACCTTTACGCGGTGGTCTTCAACCATCTCGACGAGACGGAAACGTACCGCGTAACGCCGAATGTTCCCGCGGACTGGCGCAGCGAGCCGGCCTCTGCGGAGATTGCCGTCGAGGGTCTTGCCGAAGACCGCGCGCGCTTCCGCATCACGCCGGACGCATCTTTCTCAGGGTTGAAGATCGTGACCGCGGACGTGGCCTTCCGCGGCCGCGTCCTGCGCGAGTGGATCGAGGCCCTGGTCGAGCCCCGAGCGCCCTGACTCAATCGAGAAAGAAGACGGCGAAGCGGTCGTCTTCCAGAGCCGGCGGGCCGCATTGCTCGGTCAAGCGGGCGCGCACGGCGTCCATTGCCTCGTCAGGCGTCCCGCCCAGTCGAAGCGCGTTTTTCCTGCCGAGGATGTCGCCGGGCGCAACGGCTTCCACCGCGGCCTTGCCGTAGCTCGCGCGGCGGCGCTTGTGCAGAATGACGGTGCGGATGCCGAGTTCCCGCAGCCGATTCGAGTCGATATCGGGCCGCGGGGCGCCCGCGAGATTGGCGAGAGCCGGCTCGGACGCCAGCGCATGGAGCGTTTCCGGCGGGTAGGTGCTGACATAGCCGCCGGCGATCGGGCGGCCGTGCATGGTCTGCGCGGCCATATTGTGTACGCTGCGGTTCTTCTGGTGAAAGGGAATATCGAGCACGGCGCCGGGCCGTTCGCCCGCGCGGCGCAGAAGCGGGGAAGGCTCGACGCGGCGGATTGGAAACGGCAGCCATAAATACTCGAAGAGAATCGCGCCGGCGATCAGGGGAAACAGCCGCCGCCGCCTTTCCCGGAGCGCCGTCCAGCCCAGGCCCGCCATGACGGCGAGCGCGAGGCTCGTCAAAATCAGAAACCTGTTGGCGACGCGGAGGGCCTCGAAAATGGGAACATCCGCAAGCAGCGCGAACGGGAGCGTAATCGACTCGACGAGTTGCCCGTCCCAAAAGGGGTTTTTGCCCAGCGACAAAAGCAACGTTGCCCAGAACAGGGCAATCCATGCGGCCGCTTGCCGCCGTTTCTTCACGGCCGCAACCAGCGCAAGCCCCAAGGGAACGAAACCAAGATAGCAAACGAACCCCGCGGCCTGATACGCGCGCTGCAGATACGCCGGCGTTACCCGCGATCCGAAAACCGGGTGCGCGTACGCCGGCGTGAGCAGGTACGCTGCGTCGATCCCTCTGGGCGCGGGATCCTTGAAGTAGTAGTCCGATCCTCCGCCGATTTCGACGAGCAGGGGAAGCGTTGCCGGCAGAACCAGCAGAGCCGCGGCGCCCGCGGCGGCGGCCAAACCGCGTACCGCGGCCGCCGGAGAGGGGCGGGAGCGCCACAGCATCCACAGCGCCCATGGCGCGAGGACAAGAGTCAGCTTCAAGCCCAGGTGCCAACTGCACAACGCGTTGAGCCCGAAACACAGACCCATTGCAACGGCGTCGATCGTGCGTTGCGCCCGCGTCCAGCGGAGGACGTAGAACAGCGTCAGCGGGATGAATTGGGTGGAGAACAGATTGACATGCTCCAATGTCTGTTCGATGTGCTGCGGGAAAAAGGCAAAAACGATTCCGGCCAGAAAGCCGGCCTGCGAGTCGCCGGTCAACTCGCGCACGAACAGCCAACCGCCAAAACCCGACAGCGTCAGCGCCAGGAAAACGCTGAAGTTATAGGCCGCGGCCTCGCCGAAGAGAAGGTTTACGGGCATTGCCGCAATCTGATTAAAGACCGAGTGCGTATGAAAAACGAGGTCGATTCCGAACGGGTGGAACAAATAGTCGGAATGGTACGGATTGAGCCCCTCCAGCAAGCATTTTTTCCACCACCAGAAATTCCAGTAGTTCTGCCACAGGTCTCCCGCTCCGGCGGGCAGCGCGCTGCGCCAGTTGAACGCCAGGGGATAGGTCATCGCCAATGTCAACAGCAAGTAGGCGCAGGCAACCCGCGGACTGCTGTCGAGGAAGCGGTCAACCCGAGCGGAAAACTGCAAACGGCCTGTCAAGGGCAAGCGTCTCCGCCGCGTTCCGCGGCGCGCCAACGGTTGGAATAACAACGGAGGGGCCTCTTGCGCGTCAGTTTGGCGGCCCCTGCTCGAAAACGATATCTACGGGGATGTCCGCTTGTTCCAAGCGGTCGAGATCGGCTTGCAGTCGATTGTCGATTGCGCCCATTGCATTCACGAAAGCGGTCGCGCCGGCGTAGTCGCCGTCGCCTTGCAGGCGCAGGATTTTTTCGGAAAGGGCATTGACCGCGGCCGGCATCTTGTCGAAGTTGACGCGGTAAGTTCCGCTCGACTCGTCGCGGGAAAACGCGCCTGCTTCCCGGAAAAAGTTGAACCGCAGCGTGTTGGCGACGCCGTGCGCGCTCGAAGCCCCGAAGCGGATCGAGCGGAAGATGCCGGTCAGGAAGGTGACGTAGTTGTCTTTCAGGTCGGCATCGCCCAACTCGCCTTTTGCGCTCAGCTTGGCGAGCATGTAGAGCCCCAGGATGTCGGCCTTGCCTTCTTCGAGCGCCGCGCTCTTTTCCTTGAGCGCCTCGCGGACGGTCCCCTTGCCGTCGAGCGTGTTCTTGATGCCGAGTCCGTGCGCAACCTCATGAAACATCGTGTTGGCGAAAAAGGCGTCGAAGCGGATGCGGCTGCGCTGGTCTTGCGCAATCAAAACGTCGCCGATCGGAACCAGGATCTTGTCGAACTTCGCTTGCATGGAGTTCTTGAGTTGTAGGCGGCGCGCGCCCGAGCGAAGCTGCACCTCTTCGTCATTGGGCAGATTGATGGCGATCGTCTTCGCGCCGGCGTTGCAATCGCCTGCATAGTAGATCGCGTCGTAAGCGTTGAGATCGGAATCCGTTCCGGGCTCTTCCCGCTTGTATTCAGGCGGCACGGGCAAGCCGTCCTGTAAATCGGGCAGCATCGCGGCGTATTTGGCCAAGCGGGCGCTCCACTGCCTATCCTTCACCAGGACGTATGCCTCGAACGCCGCCTTGTAACCGAACAGCCGGTCTTCGTAGGTCTCGATCGGCCCGATCACGATGTCGAGCGCGTTGTCTTTCATCTCCATCCAGGCGAAATCGCTGGGCTGGTAATTGTCGGTGACAAGGGCTTCGGCGCGAAGTTCGAGGTACTTCTTGAAACCGGCGTCTGCGGCAAGCTCGGCGGCTTGGCGCAGCAGGTCCGCGGCGGTCTCGAGCTCCTTCCGAAAAACTTGGGAATAGGGCTCGGCGACAAGCTTTCCGCCGCCGTCGCGGCGGACGAAGGTGTAGAGACTCTTCAGCGCCGCGTCGCTTGCCGCGGCGGCGGAGAACTCTTCTTTCGTCATGTCGGACGGATAAAACCG
This sequence comes from uncultured Bryobacterales bacterium, assembly GCA_958295955.1. Taxonomy (GTDB): domain Bacteria; phylum Acidobacteriota; class Terriglobia; order Bryobacterales; family UBA6623; genus CATQHP01. The sequence goes on from OY282420.1 coordinate 3,126,839, forward strand.
CGCGCCGGGCGGCTTGGGGCCGACGCCGGGCAGAAACGGCGCGTTGTCGTTCAACCGGTCCCACGGCCCGTAGTTGATTGCGGCGAACTGCCGGGCGCCGGGGTCTTCGATGCCGTCCAGAAGCTCCTGCCGATCGCCGTACGCCTGCCGCCAAAACAAGCCGTCCATTACCCGCGCGGCCTCGATCAGCAGAGGGAGCATCTTTTTCTGGTTCTCTGACAGAGCGCCGAGGTCCGTTTCGAGCTTGAAGGAAACGTAGTCGTCCACTTTCTCGCGGTAGTTCATGGCGGAAGACGAAGGGGCGGGCGCCGGCGGGGAACAGGCGAGAGAGCATATGCACGCGAGCGCCCCGACCGTCCGCTTCATGACTTCCAATGTAGCGCAGGCGCCGGCAGTCCGCGGCGGAAGCGCGGCGCCCCGTCCCGCGGCTATTACTCCACGGCAACGGTCACGCCGGGTTGACTCGCTCTGCCCCCTATGGCCATGATCGCCTCCGCCGCTTCGGCGCCAAGCCCGAGAACAGCACGGTTTCCTCGGCTGCCTCCACGCCGCCGATGCTTACCCGCGGGCGCTCCGTCGTGCGCCGCAGTTCTCCCGTCGGCCGCCCGAGGCGCGTTCCGGCTGTTCCCGCGCCTCGGTCAACCGCCGAGGAACGTGGAGAGGGCAATGAAAATGCTGAGCAGGGTAAACCCGATCCCGATCATCCAGCGCAGCGAAGATATCTCGCGCTGGAGCGCATCGAAGCGGGCGTCGGTGGTGTCGAAGCGGGCGGTCACCCAGGTTCTCAGCGCATCGATGCGGGCGTCGATCGTGTCGATGCGGGCGTCGGTGGTGTCGAAGCGGGCGGTCATGCGGATTTCCAGACCCTCGATGTCCTTGCGAATGTTCTCCCCGGAAACGGCGCGGATGTCCTCCAGAGCCTCATGCACCGTGATCGGGTCCTGCTCGATCTTGGCGAAGAGGCGCAGCAAGGCGTCGTGTTTCGGCGGTTCGCTCGGGGTCATGATTGCGCCTGCCATAGTTTACCTTCCCATTCTACTCGCACGGGTCTGCAGCGTCTCCTCGACCCCGCGCTGCAACCGTTGGCGGCCGTATGCGGCGGGCCGCAGCGCGCGTCTTCAGGATTCAAAAAATCCTCCACGTCTTGCAGGCAGGTCGTGAACGTGTAATCGGGAAGGCTGTCGAAAAAGATTTTTCCGTAAGCCTGTTTCAGGATGCGCTTGTCGAGCAGCCCGCGGTCCGCTGCGCTGCGGATCAGCCGCCCGAAGCCCTGCTTCAGCGCCATCCGAACGGCAGCTTGTCGATAATTACGGCGCTCAGCGATTCGCCGACAAATCCCCCGCCTCCACCCCAGCCAAACCATCTGTCCGCTTACACTCGACTGCCTCCACGCCGCCGATGCTTACCCGCGGGCGCACCGTTGTGCGCCGCAGCGCTACGTTCGAGCCGTCGGCCGCCCGAGGCGCGTTCAGGCTGTTCCCGCGCCCGTCAACCGCCGAGGAACGTGGAGAGGGCAATGAAAATGCTGAGCAGGGTGAACCCGACCCCGATCATCCAGCGCAGCGAAGATATCTCGCGCTGGAGCGCATCGAAGCGGGCGTCGGTCGTGTCGAAGCGGGCGGTCACCCAGGTTTTCAGTTCGTCGAAGCGGGCGTCGATCGTGTCGAAGCGGGCGGTCACCCAGGTTCTCAGCGCATCGAAGCGGGCGTCGATCGTGTCGATGCGGGCGTCGGTGGTGTCGAAGCGGGCGGTCATGCGGATTTCCAGACCCTCGATGTCCTTGCGAATGTTCTCCCCGGAAACGGCGCGGATGTCCTCCAGAGCCTCATGCACCGTGATCGGGTCCTGCTCGATCTTGGCAAAGAGGCGCAGCAAGGCGTCGTGCTTCGGCGGTTCGCTTGGAGTCATGATTGCGCCTGCCATAGTTTACCTTCCCATTCTACTCGCACGGGTCTGCAGCGTCTCCTCGACTCCGCGCTACAACTGTCGGCGGCCGTATGCGGCGGGCCGCATCGCACGTCTTCAGGATTCAAAGAATTCCTCCACGTCTTGCAGGCAGGTCGTGAACGTGTAATCGGGAAGGCTGTCGAAAAAGATTTTTCCGTAAGCCTGTTTCAGGATGCGCTTGTCGAGCAGCGCGAGCAGCCCGCGGTCCGCTGCGCTGCGGATCAGCCGCCCGAAGCCCTGCTTCAGCGCCAACACCGCCGACGGTATCTGGTACTCCGCGAAAGGCTTGCCGCCGTCTTGGCGGATCTTGCGGATACGCGCGTCGACGATCGGGTCCGACGGCACGGCGAACGGCAGCTTGTCGATAATTACGGCGCTCAGCGATTCGCCGGGAACATCGACCCCCTGCCAGAAGCTCGCCGTCGCGAACAAGACGCTGTGCGGAGTCTCGCGGAATTCTTCGAGCAATGCCGAATGCGGAGCCTGTCCTTGCAGCAGGCACGGAAACTCAAGCGAAAACGAGATCTGCCGGTGGAAGATATGCATCTGCCGATAGCTCGTGAACAGCACGAACGCCCGGCCGCGGCTGCACGCCAGCAGCCGTGCCGCTTCGGCGGCGGCGCGCGCGGCGAATTGCGGGTCGCGCGGGTCGGGCAGATGCTCGGGCACGTAGAACAGCGCTTGACCGCGGTAGTCGAAATGCCCGGGCGCCAGCAGTTCCCGCGGCGCATCCAGGCCGAGCCGCGTGCGCATGAACTCGAATCCTTCGTTTACCGCCAGCGTGGCCGAGGTCAGCACAACGCTGTCCACCGCGGCGAAAAGCCGCTCGGCCAGGATTTCCGCAACGTCGATCGGTGTTGCCTGCAAGAAAACTCCCCGGCCGCGCCTTTCGACCCAATAAACGAAAACCGCGTCGTCGCCCTCGAGAATCGTTTGCAAGGCGCCGGTGAGTTCCACGACGCGGTTCTCGAGCGGCAGGATCTCGTCGGTGCGCTCCCGCACGAGCTTCAACCGGCCGCCGAGCGCTTGCAGCGCGGCCGATAGCCCCGAACATTCCCGTTCGTGCTTGCGGATGAACTGTTCCCGGTCGCGAAAGCCCCGGCGGTCTTGCACCTCGTCGAACAAGGCGAAGAACTCCTCTGACCGAATCCGCAGCGCATTGACCGCGCGGTCCAACTCGGCCGAGCCGAAACCTTCTCGCGCCGCAACCGCTTGAATGTCGCGGGCAAGCTCTTCGAAACGGTAGTTGCTGATTTGCACGCCGAAGTGCTGCCCGGCAACATTCTCGATTTCATGCGCCTCGTCGAAGACAACGACCTGGTGCTGGGGCAGAATGGCGCCGAAATCGTTTTCCTTCAAGGCCAAGTCGGCAAAGAACAGATGGTGGTTGACAATGACGATGTCGGCTTCGCGCGCCCGGCGATGCATTTGAGTGATGAAACAGCGGTCGAATTGCTCGCACTTCTGCCCGCTGCAAAGCTCGCGGCGCGCATCGAGCTTGGGCCAGAGGCTGCTGTCGGCCGGCAAGCGCCGCAACTCGGCCCGGTCGCCGGTCTCGGTTTCCGGCTCCCACTCCTGGATTACGGAGAAGTCCGTGACTTCTTCGAGGCCTTCGAGGACAGGGCGTTTTTCCGCCGCATACAATTTCTCGCGGCAAAGAAAGTTCGCGCGGCCTTTCATGTAAGCGACGCGCAGCTTGCGCCCCAGCGCCCGTTCCAGGAAGGGAATATCTTTCTGGAAGAGTTGCTCTTGCAGGTTTTTGGTTCCCGTCGAGATGACCGCCCGCCGCCCGGCGGCGATCAGCGGGACCAGGTAGGCCAAGGTCTTGCCGGTCCCGGTGCCGGCCTCGACGATGAGATGGCGTTGTTCGTCGATTGCCGCCTCGACTTCGCGGGCCATCTCGAGTTGGTCGGGGCGGAATTCCCATTTCCCGAGATGCCTGGAAAGCATGCCGCCTCTGCGGAAGAATTCGCGGACGCTCAGCGCTGAGGGAGAAGCAGCCAAGGGAAAATCTTACCGCTATGCGGCTTCGGCGGCTGCCGGGCGCACCCGGCTGCTGCGCGAACGCGCCCGCAAGCTTTCGCGGTATCCTTGCAGCAGCCCGACCGCCGTGGCGACGACCAGCGGGCCGACGATCAAGCCGACCAGACCGAAGGTTTTTACCCCGCCCAACAGGCTCACCAGGACAAGCAGCCCGTTGAGTTGCGAGCGGCCGGCAATCAGAATCGGACGCAGCACGTTGTCGATGCCGCTGATGACAAACGTCCCCAGCAGGAGCATCAGTATCCCGCGCCCGGTCTCGCCTGCGGCCAGCAGGCCGACCCCGATGGGCGCCCAGACCAGGTAGGGCCCGATAATAGGCAAGAATGCCAGGAACCCGCAGACCACGCCCCAGAACAGCGGCGTCGCGATGCCGAGAGACCAGAAAATGACGCCGCCCGCCAAGCCTTGGCAGAAGGCGACAACCAATCCGCTCGAAACGGTAACGGCAACCAGCTCGCTGACCTGCCGGAACATGAGGTCGCGGTGATCCCCTCCCATCGGCGAGACGTCGCGAATCAAGCGCACGACACGCGGGCCGTCGCGAAACAGATAGAACATGGCGAACAGCATCACGATCAGGTCGAACGCCCAGGCCGCAACATCTCCCGCCAGGCGCGCCGATTGCTCCGCCAGGAAGCCTCTGGCGTTACGCACGGCGGCGTCCACCGTCGATTCGATGTCGGCCGACGGAATGGCGAGACTTTCCAGGAACTGCGTTACGATTTCCGGGACTCGCGGCAACCAATCGACGGAACGCACCGCGGCCAGGGCTTCGCCCACAAACGCCGGAATGAGCCAGGTCGCGGGGCCGACGAGCAGGAAAGTCACGGTCAGGACGCTCAGCAATGCAGCGGCATTCGGACGCTGCAAGCGTTCTTCGAGCTTTGCATGCCAGGGAAAAAGGAAAATCGTGAGAACCGCGGCCCAAGTCAGCGCCGTCAAGAAGGGCTGAACGACCCGAACCAGGAAATAGACGAGCACGGCAACCAGGATCCACGACAAGATCTCTTGCTGCAGCCGCCGATTCCCGCCGGACAGTACCGTCACTCAATCTGAGTATAACGGCGGCCCGGTTGCACGACCGTTAAGCTGCGTTGTCCGCGCGCATCTCGAGGAACAACCGCTCGTAGCGATCGGTCACGCGCTCCCAGTCGTAGCGGGCCGCGGCGTCGGTCACGGCGGCTTCTTGCAGGCGGCGGAGCTCGCCGGGAGCCGCCGCTGAAACCCATTCGATGCGCTCGGCCAATTCCTCCGCGCTCTTGGCGTAGGCGATGCCCGAGACGCCGGCCGCCTCGCGATTCTCCGGCGTGTCGAGGTAGAGCGCGACGCAGCCGCGTCCCATCGCTTCGATCAGCGCCGGATGCGTGCCGCCGACCTCCGTGGCGTGGATATAGGCCAGGCAGTGCGACTGCAATTCCGCATAGCCCTTGCCGTAGATGGCGCCCGGAAACACGATCCTGCAGTCCGTCGTGCGGCGTACCGCGCGGATGTACTCCTGTGCGTACGGGGCGTCGCCGACCATGACGAGCTTTTGCTGGCAATGTGTTCGCTCGAACGCTCGCACCACCAGGTCGGCATTGTTCTCAGGCTCCATGCGGCTGACGTAAAGGAAGTAGCCGCCCGGTTGCAGGCCGAGCTCGTCGAGCGCGGCAGTCGATTCCACCGGCGATGTCTCGGCGCCGTAGGCAATGAACCGGGTGTCGAGTCCGTAACGCTCGCGGTAGTAGCGCTCGATCACGCGGGCGTCGCTGACGACAACGTTGGGACAGAGCGTCGCCAACCGCTCCGAGAGCAGATACCAGGCGCGCGCCGGCGCATTCCATTTCTTGCGCTTGCGCTCGAGGCCGTCCACGTTCAACGCCGTGGGAATGCCGATCGAACGCGGCCAGAAGGTGAAGACGGCATTCGCTCCGTTGCAAAACAGAGCGGCGTCGCAGCCCTGAAACAGCAGGTGCAGCGTCGAGACGAACGTATGCGCGGGCGTGTCCGCGTACTTGTGCGAGACGGTGGGCAGCACGACGCGGCGGACTCCGCGATAGCTTGCGGCGCCGGTTGCGGAGACGTTCGCGCGGCAGTAAACCGTGACGTCGTGGCCGCGGGCGGCGAGGCGCACCGACAACTCTTCGGCGAAAGTTTCGAAACCGCCGTAATTTGCCGGAATGCCGCGCGTCCCCAGAAGAGCGATTTTCATGGGGGAGCGGCGCTCACGGCCGGTTGATGATAACCTCCCGCGCGTTCGGACGGCGTTGGGCGGAAGTTTCCAGCGGCCGGCTGACGGGAGTGAAACGGAACCAACTCGCCATCTGCGTGTCGTCGGCGCGCCGACGAGACTGGATCCAGCGGCGCTTGCGCAAGACGTTGCCGATATCGCGCCACAAATAGTAGAACGCGCGCAGCGACGATTGCTCGATGACTACGCAGTAGGCGACGACACCCAGATCGCGGATCGTGATCGGCAGGAAATTGCGGAAATACAGGTTCGGCGTGATGTTCTTGATGCGCATCAGGAAACGATTCTTCACCGAGTGCATGTTGATTTCCGCCGACAACTGCCGGCGCATTCCGGGGCGCAGCTTGCGCACGTGGTATCCCGTTGCGTTGGGATCGTAAATGCACTTCCAGCCGAGCAGTTGCGCGCGCCAGGCTACGTCGGCATCCTCGCGGTAGGCGAAGAAATCGGAGTCGAAAAACTCGCCGTCGACCGAGATGTCGTCGATCATCTCGCGGCGGTAGCAGGCTGCCGCCGCGGTGGCGCCGAACACGTATTCGTGCTTGCGGTAATGCCCGTTGCTGCTCTCCAAACAGCCGCGGTCCATATGCCGCAGCATCGGATTGAAGTAAATTCCGGTCGAATCCACCCGTTGCCGTTCGGGCGTCTCGAAGCTGGCGTCCACAAGCAGCAATTTGCCGCAGATCGTGCCGGTGGCGGAGTCGATCTCCGCGGTCTCCATCAGACTGGCGACAAAGTCCGGCAACAGCATGACGTCGGGGTTGAGCGTCAACACCCAATCGCCGCGCGACAAGGCGATCGCCTGGTTCTGCGCGCCCGCAAAACCGATGTTTTCTTCGTTGTAAACGACGGTGCAACGGTCTTCGAAACGCTCGATGATGTCCGGCGTGCCGTCCGTCGATGCGTTGTCGATGACGATGACTTCGAGCCCAGGACAGCGCTGGTCGAGAACCGACTCGAGGCAGCGCCGGATAAAGCGCCCGCTGTTGTAGGTCACTACAGTGACGGAAACCGAAGGTCTTCTCATGGTCCTCTCAGTTCAACTCAGCCGTTGAAGTCTCCGAATTGTCGTTGCGGACGCCGGAACGTCTCTCCATGAGCGACGGACCGCGAATCGGCGCCGTTGCCGAATCCGAATATATGGGAAAACCGGCGAAGAGCAAGACCCGACAATACTGCCAGACGCAGGCGGCGGTACGTTGCCGTCGAATAGTGTTTCTCGGCAAACCCCAATAAATTACCATACCAGAATCGCTGCCTTTCCTGTACTGTCAGCGTTTCTACGGAATGCGCTCCGCCGTGGCGGGCGACAGCCCGGGGAGTGTACCGGATCTTGCCGCCGGCGCGGCGCAGCCGCAGGCACAGATCGACATCCTCGAACCAGAGGGGATGAAATCTATCGTCCATTCCGCCGGCGGCATTGAAGGCGCCGCGGCGAACGAGCAGGAACGCTCCGGCGGGTTGACCGATTTCCTGTTCGATTGCGGGGTCGATGTCCAGCAGGCGGTAGCGGCGGTTTACGGGATTCCGCGGCCACAGCCGGTTTACTCCCAATACTTCGAGCGCCAGGGCCGCCGGCGTCGGCAGCGAGCGGGCGAAGAACCCCGTTTGCGGCGCGCCGTCCGCGCCCAGCAGCAGCCCCCCGGCCGCTGCGACGTTTTCCTGGCGGCAGCAAGCGGCCAGCGCTTCGAGGCCGGTCAGCAGCTCGCAATCGGGGTTCAGCAAGAGCACGTAGGGAGCGGAAGTGGCGGCAACGCCCTGGTTGACCGCGCCGGCAAACCCCCGATTCCGCGAGTTGACGATCAGCTTGGCCCGAGACGCCGCCTGCGCTGCGATTTCCGGCAATGCGCGCTCCGCCGCGTTGTCCACGACGACGATTTGCTCCACCTTGCCGGCAAGCGAGCGGAGACAACCGCCGATTGCGGCCGCCGAGCGGTAGGCAACAATGACGGCGGCGATCGGAGGGGTCACGCCGCCCTCCGGGCCGGTGGAAACGCCAGTCGAAAGTACCACTTCCAGTAAGTGTCCCATCCCGCGCGGCTCTGGATGCCGCCGATTTCGGCTTCGCACTCCTCGAGCACGGACGCCAACCGGCTGCTGTCCGCCCGCAGAGGGCGGCTTGCGCGCCTCACGGAGAGCGCGGCGCGCAAGCCGCCGCCGGCGCCGCGCAGCCATGCGCCCGCTTGCCCTCTGGAAACCGCCAGCGCGGCCCACAGCAGTTGCGCAACCAGGATCGGCAGCCAGAATCGAAGCAGCAGCCGGGCTGAGTAATACTTCGCCAATAGGAGTATCTGGTGGCGGGTGATCCAGGCCACGCTGCGTTTGCTCCAGGCGCCCGCCGTTGCGCTGCCGCGATGGAACGCCACGGCGCCGGGCGCGTAGATTCCCGGCAGCCCGGCCAGCGCGGCACGCATCCCCAGATCGACGTCTTCGAGATAGGCGTAAAAAGATTCCTCCAGCGGCCCTACCCGGTCGAAAAACTCCCGCCGGAACAGAGCGGCGGTCGCCGCGGGAAAGTATGTCTTGCGCGGGCTGTCGAACGCCGGGCCGTCGGCTTTGCCGTTGCCCAGACGCCAAGCCGCGCCGCCGCGGCAGACCGCGTCGCCGGCGCCGTCAATGCGGTCCGGAGCGGCGGCGTCGAGCACTTTTCCGGTGGCAAACCATGCGTCTTGCCGCAAGGCGGAGTCGAGCAACTCGCGCAGCCAATTCGGCGTCAATTCGACATCGTTGTTGAGCAATACGATACATTCGCCCGTCGACGCCACGATCCCTCTGTTGAGCGCGCGGCTGACGCCCTCGTTGACGGCAAGCGCAATCACTCGGGCGCCGTGGCGCTCGGCCACCGCGCGCGAATCGTCCTGCGAGGCGTTATCCACGACGAGAATTTCGGTGGACACCCCCGGCGGGAGCGCTTGCGCATGCACCGAGCGCAGCACCCGCTCCAACAGATCCGCTCGGTTCCAATGAGGGATGACGAGAGAAACCGTCATGAAGAGTCCATCGCGAAAGCCGGCGGACGCGGTTCGGACGCGCGTATGTATTTACTATAATCCAGGGGCGCGGGGCATGAGGCCGAGACTCTCGCGCCCGACCTGCTATGCCTTCCATGCCGGACATCGATTGGAGCCGAGCGCAGTTTCCCGCGCTGCGCCTGAAAGCAGGACCGCAGCCGGCTGTTTTTTTCGACGCGCCGGGCGGAACCCAGGTTCCGCAGCGCGTGGCCGATGCGGTCGCGGACTCGCTGCTTTCCGCGAACGCGAACCTCCACGGCGCCTTCAAGACCAGCCGCGACTGCGAGCGCATCGTACGCGAGGCCCATCGCGCGGCGGCCGACTTTCTCGGCTGCGACTCCCGCGAGGTCGTTTTCGGGCCGAACATGACGACGCTGACTTTCGCCCTCAGCCGTTCGCTCGCTCGCGATCTTTCGGCGGGCGACGAGATCATCGTGACCAAGCTCGACCACGACGCCAACCACGCTCCCTGGAAGGCGCTTTGCGAACGGGGAATCGTGCTCCGAGAGGTCGAATTTCATGCCGAAGACTGCACCCTCGATCTTGACGATTTTCAGTCGAAACTGAACGCCAAGACCAAACTCGCAGCCATTGCCTACGCCTCGAACGCCGTCGGCACGATCAACGATGTCGAAGCCCTGATCCGCCGGGCCCGCGCCGCGGGAGCGCTGACGTTCATCGACGCCGTGCATTATGCGCCGCACGGACCGCTCGACGTGCGCCGGCTCGACTGCGATTTTCTCGTCTGTTCGGCCTATAAATTCTTCGGGCCGCACCAGGGCTTGCTGTACGGCAAAGCGGAGCATCTCGAGCGCCTGCGGCCGTACAAGGTCCGGCCTGCGGGCGAGGACATCCCGGAGCGCTTCGAAACCGGGACGCAGAACCACGAAGCGATGGCCGGCGTGACCGCGGCGGTCGATTATCTGGCCGAGCTCGGCCGCCGAACGGACGGCGCGCTGTCGGAGCGCCCGCGGCGGGAGCAAATCGCCGCGGCGATGCAAGCCGTCCGCGCTTACGAACGCGGCTTGGCGGCGGCGCTCGTGAAGGGACTGCTCGCCATTCCGGGCTTGCGGTTCTTCGGCATCCGCGAACCCGAGCGCTTCGACCGGCGCACGCCGACCGTCGCCGTGCGCATCGACGGCCTCCATCCCCGGCGCATCGCCGAACGCCTCGGACGGCAGGGTTTCTTCGTCTGGGACGGCAACTACTACGCGCTCAATCTGACCGAGAGCTTGGGCGTGGAGTCCGACGGCGGCATGGTGCGCATCGGCTTGGCGCATTACAACACCGCCGAAGAGGTCGAACGATTCCTGACGGCGCTCGGCGAGCTCGCCCGGTCTGCGCGCTGATCCTTAAAAGTCCGGCAGGTTGCGCATCAACGACGAGGTATCGCCGCCGCCGGCCAAGGCCGCCGAATCGAGCACGCGCCGCGAGGGGTCGTGAATCGTGCCGATGTAGCGCATGCCCGTCCGCGCGCCGCCCATCAAGATCACGATATACGAGCGCGAGCCGTACCACAGTGCCTGGAACTGCAGTTCGTCTTCTTCGCGGGTAATCCACTGCTCCCGCTCGGGAGCGGCCATTTTGATCACGATGTCGTGGTACCCGTCGGTTGACGCCAACGAGAGATAGCGCTGATCGGTTGTTGTCGTGTCGGGCCTGAAGAAATACTCGAACGGATTCTGGAAGCCGACGACAACCGCAACGAAACCGATCAGGGCAACCGTCAACCCGATACTCAAGGCGATGCCCAACAACTTGAAGGTTTTGGCGTCGGAACCTTTGACAAACTCGTTGCGCGGCGGCTCCGGCGGCTGAACGTCCGGCGGCGCTTGCCGGCCGGCCGGCGTTTCCGGCATGTTGAGCACGACCTTGCGGTAGGGGGCCACCGCCCCCGCCTTGAATTCCAACTCGCGCAGAAGTCCCAGGATCAGGACCGGCGAATCGGAACTGCTGATTTCGCCGAGATGATTGCGGGGAATCCAGATCTCCCGGCCCGAAGTATCGTTCTTGATCAAGATTTCGGACCACGTTTCCCGCTGCAGCGTCCACTCGTTGTGCTCGATCCCGCGAATCGCGGGGTACAGCGAGAAGCGCCGCCCCGCGAGCTCGTCGAGTGCCGATTGTTGCCACTCCGCGGTCATGACTCACTCGAAGTATAGCGACTTGCAGCCGCCTTCAACCCTTGCGCTGGAGCAGAACGCGGAACGTCTCGCCCATGCCGAAGAGCAAGGTCTTGAGCTGCATGCGCAGCCGCGCGGCGGCGTCTTCCGTATCGGCGCCGAGCGCGTAAGCGAAGTTATCCCCGGCGCCGGCGCGGGCCAGAAATTCCTGCTGCGGCGAGAAGCCGAGAGTCTCCCAACCGAGCTCCTTGCCGCGTTCGATCAGGGCCGTGAAATTGACGTGGGCGGTGATGTCGCGCTCCCCCGGCTCGAGCAAAACGTCGGGGTCGGCTCGATGGTTCTTGTAGGCCATCAGCGACCCCTGCGGAAACTTCCCCGCCGTCGCGATCTCGCCGTGCGTGTAGCCGTAGTCGATGCTCAAGACGAACCCGCGTTGCAGCAGGCGGTCGATGCGCTCCAATTGCTCCATGGCCCGCTCGCAACTCTCGATGCGGTTGCCGGCCGGGCAGTCGGGCAGTCCGGCGCGGGGCTGAACCTCGCCCCCAAGCACCCAATCGAAACCTTCTCCGCGCCGGCCGACGCGCCGTTCGACCCAGCCCCCGCTCCGCCTCTCGACCGAATCGACCGGCAGCGCATCGAAGAATTCGTTGGAAAAAACGACGCCGACAACGGGCTCGTCAGGCCAGGGGCAACCCATTTCGATAGCGGTCCAGCGGACGCCGGGCAAGCAGCGCCGAGCAACCTCGGCCGTTTCGCCGCGGCCCGCGCCCAACTCGACTACGCAGAACTCCGCCGGCGCGCCCAGTTCCTGCCGCCAACGGTCGATCTGTTGGGCGACAAGCCTGCCGAAGACCGGCTGGAGTTGCGCGTTCGTATAGAAGTCGCCTTCGCGGCCGAAGACAGCGGACCCGCGGCGGTAGTAACCGAGCCCGGGGTGATACAGAGCCAACTCCATGAAGCGGCTGAACGGCAGCGGCCCGTCCCGCTCGATTTCTTCGCGGATGATGTCGGCAAGCGGCAAAACGGTTCAGCGGTCCGCCGCGCAAGCGGCCTTGCTAACGGCGCATTTCATAGGGCGCGTCAGGATTGTCGATGCTCTGCGGGGTATAAACGAACATCTCTACGAAGTAGTCGTGGAGTCCTTCGAAGATCATGCGCTGCAGCGTCCAGACGAACTGCGGGTGCTCCAGGTCGCGCGGATGAATCTCAAGATAGTAAGTATGGATGTTTGCCGGCTTGTTCTTCAGATCGATCACGAGCTCGACCCGGCCGCCGTCGGTCTCCCGCGCGCCGAAGCTCAGCAGCGGGTGGACGTATTTTTTCAATTCCTTCTCGATTTTCGCCAGCGCCTCGGCGTTTTCGCTCATTGACGGCAGCATAGCAACGCGCGCCCGGCGCCGCCCCAAGGAGAACCGCTTCCCTTTTGATAGCATTGCCCAATGCTGCGGTCCGAGCAGACAACGGACAGCCGTCTGAAAGTCGACGCCAAGCTGCTCATGGTCTGCATGTTGTTGCTGGCGGCTGCGGCCGGCGGGCTGATTTTGACGCGCCCGACGCATCGCATCGCCGGCGATTTCATGCAGCGGGAAGATGTCGGCGTCGCCGACGACTGGCTGCTGGAGCAACTCCGGAACCCGATCGCCGAGCAACGCGCGCGGGCCTACCTTGCGCTTGCCCGGATCGAAGGTCCGGCGGCCCTTGACCGCTTGGTCGCAGCGCTTCGCGATCCCGCGCCCTCCGTGCGCGCGCAGGCCGCGTTCGGCATCGGCCACGTGCTCGACGCTCGCGGCCCCCACGGAGGCCGCAGCTTTCCCGCTGCCGAGCAGGGTCTCGTCGGCATCCTCCACGACGATGACCGCCGCGCGGCGGCGAACGCCGTCGAAGCTCTGGGCAAGATTCAGGCCGGGGAGACCGCCCCGCAGATCACGCAGACCGCGGCGCCGATCGTGATGACGATGACGGCGCTGATTCGGATGGGCGCTTCCGAGCAATCCGATTTTGTCGCCGAGTACCTCGAATCCGACGACCAGGACAGCCGCTGGGCGGCGGCCCTCGCCGTAGCCGAGTTGGAACTCGAATGGTCGCCGCAGATTGGCGGGAGGCTGCTGAAACTACTGCGCGACTCCAACGAATTCGTGCGCGCGGCGGCCCTGCGCGCGGCGGCCGCCGGAACGCCGACCCGGGAGTTGCTCGAGGCCGTCGCCGGCAACGCGCAGCACCGCGACAGCAAAGTGCGTTACGAAGCCGAGCAGGCGCTTGCCGCTCTGTCGGGCGCCGCAACTCCGCGGTTGCCCGCCGGCGAACCGCGGCTGCGGCCCCGGTCGGCGGCCCGCGCTCCGCGGGCGCTGTACGAACGGGACGACTACCAACGCATCGCCAGGACTCTCGGCGCCGCCCTGCGCATTGAGACCAACGGCGGCGATTTCGACGTCGATCTCGACTATGAGCACGCTCCGCTCACGGCCGAGTATTTTCGCCGCCAAGCGGCAGCCGGCGCTCTGGACGGCGCCCGCTTCGCGACGGTCGCGCCGAACGGCTACATCGTCGCAGACGCCCGTCTCGGCTCCGTTCGCTCGGAGATCAACTCGCAGCCGTTCTTGCGCGGGAGCCTGGGCCTGTTGCGGACAGGCGCCGTCTCCTCGCCGGGGGAGTTTTTCTTCTGCCTTACGGCCCTGCCGTTGGCCGACAGCCGCTATGTCAACTTCGGCCGTTTGGCGTCGGGAGACAAGCTGCTCGACCGCATCGCCGCGGGCACGGTCATTCGGTCGGTCCGACAGATTCGCTGACCGCGGCCGCGCAAATAATAATTGATTTTCTGCGCTTGCGCGCCGAGACTCTGCTATAGTAGGCGCGGACTGTTTTTCCAGGGAAGGAAAGACCGCTTGTTGCAACAACCGAAAAAAACCCTAGCAAAGGAAGGTGTCTGGTGAGTTCGAACAAACCCATTGAGGGGTCCGTTGAGGGCTCAGGCGCCGAGCAGCGCAAAGGCTTTTCACGCCGTACCTTTATCGAAGGCATCGGTCTGGGAGCCGGAGCGGTCGGCTCGGTCGTCGTCACCGATGGAGCTCAGGCTGATCATCATGTGCCCGTCGGTCCCGATCCGGTATCCATCACGCTCAATATCAACGGCAAGAATCATGACCTGAAAGTGGAGCCCCGCGTCACTTTGATCGACGCCCTCCGCAATCAGCTTGACTATACCGGCGCCAAAAAGGTCTGTGACCGCGCGACCTGCGGCGCCTGCACGGTGATGCTCGACGGCTTGCCCGCTTACGCATGCACCACGTTTGCGATCGAGGCCCAAGGCCGCAAGATCGAAACCATCGAAGGCATCTCGGCCGGCGACAAAATGCACCCCGTGCAACAGTACTTTGTCGAGCATGACGCCCAGCAGTGCGGATTCTGCACGCCCGGGTTCGTCATGGCCGGCAAGGCGATTGTCGATAAGAATCCGCGGCCGTCGATGTCCGAAGTCGAAGACGGGCTGTGCGGCAACATTTGCCGTTGCGGCACCTATGTCGGCGTACGTCAGGCCGTTTACGACGCGGCCGGAAAGGGGAGTGCATAATGGCGACGAAATACGATTGGCCGGCAGTCGAAGACCGCAGCCTGATCGGCAAACGGCACGACCGCGTGGACGGCCCGGAAAAAGCCCGCGGCGACGCCAAGTATTCCTACGACCGCAACCTGAGCGGCATGTTGTTCGCGCGTCTGGTGACATCGCCGGTCCCGCACGGCCGCATCATCGGCATCGATACCAGCCGGGCCGAAAAGGTCAAGGGGTACAAGGGGCACGTCAACATCCTCAACCCGGGCGATGAAATTCAATGGGCCGGCAAAGAAGTCCTCGCGATCGCCGCCGACACCGAAGAGCATGCCCGCGACGCCGCCCATGCGGTGGCCGTAAACATCGAAAAACTCGATCACTGGGTCAAGGAAGAAGACGTCAAGAAGGCCGGCGAGGCCAACCGCGTCAAGCCCGCCAAGGACGACGCCAAAGGCCCGGACCTGGCCGCGGCCTGGGAGGGTGCCGAGGTGACCCACGAGGGCTACTACGGCTTGGGCGTCATCACGCACTGCTGCCTGGAGCCGCATGGCCAGGTCGTCGATTGGACCGGCGACGACATCAAGGTCTATGCCTCGACGCAAGCCGTGGCGCGCATCCCCGCGGATCTGGCCAAGGGGCTCTCGCGCGACGAGTCGATCGGCAGGGTCGAAGCCGGCCAGGTGGAGGTCATCACCCCCTACATGGGCGGCGGTTTCGGGTCGAAATTCAACATCGACACCTGGGGCATCGCCTGCGCGCAACTGTCGAAAAAAACCGGCAAGCCCGTCAAGCTGATGCTCGACCGCAACGAAGAAGTCACGGTCGCCGGCAGCCGGCCGTCCGATTACGGCAACGTCAAGGTCGGCGCCAAGAAAGACGGCACGATCGTCGCCTACGAGTCGGAGACCTGGTCGACCGGCGGCATCGCCGGCCGCGGCTCCCCGCCGTTGCCTTACATCTTCGATAACGACGAAAAGCTGGCGCAGAAAATCCGCCATCTCAACGTCTCCACCAACATCGGCCCGGCTCGCGCCTGGCGCGCTCCCAATCACCCGCAGGCCGCCGTCTTGACGATGTGCCCGCTGGAGGATCTGGCCGCCAAGCTCGACATGGACCCGGTCGAGTTCTTCAAGAAGAACGCCGATCTCACCGCCCGCCCCGAAGTCTATCGCTACGAAATCGACAAGTGCGCGGAGATGATCGACTGGAAGAACAAGTGGCGCAAACGCGGCGACTCGGGTTCCGGCCCGGTCAAGCGCGGCCTCGGCATGTCGCTGCACACTTGGGGCGGCCGTCCCCACGACTCGACGTGCGAGGTGCGCATCGAGCCCGACGGCGGCGTCTCGGTCAGCATGGCCAGCCAGGATTTGGGCGTCGGCACCTACACCACGCTGTCGGTGGTCGCGGCCGAGACGCTCGGTCTCGACATCCCCGATATCCGCATCAACATCGGCAACTCGAAGCTGCCGATTTCCGGCGCTTCGGGCGGATCGACCACCGTGGGCGGGACCACCGCTTCCACGCGCCGCGCTACCGTCAACGCGCTCGAAGAGCTCAAGGGCGTGGTTGCCGAGTCGCTCGGCGTCGAGGCCGGAGACCTGATGGCGAAAGACCACAAGATCTTCGCCAAGTCCGATTCCTCGAAGTCGCTCTCGTGGGCCGACGCCTGCAAGAAACTGGGCAACCGCACGATCACGGGGCAGGGCAAGCAACCCGACCGCGACGGCGGCAAGCTCAACGACTCGGGCGTGGGCGGCGTGCAGATGGCCGATGTTTCGGTCGATACCGAAACGGGCATCGTCACCATCAACAAGATCGCGGCGGTGCAGGACGTCGGCTTGGTGGTCTGCCTCAAGCAAAGCGAGAGTCAGGTTTACGGCGCGCTGATTCAGGGCGTCGCCTGGGCGCTCTACGAAGAGTCGATCTACGACCAGACCAGCGGCAAGATGCTCAACGCCGACATGGAGTTCTACAAGCTCTCCGGCGCAGGCGACATCGGCGAGCTCGAAGTCCACATGGTGCAGAACAAATACGATGACCGCGGAGTGATCGGCATTGGCGAACCGCCGGCGATCTCGCCCGGTGCGGCCATCTCGAATGCCGTCGCGAATGCGATCGGCGTCCGCGTACCAACGTTACCGCTCACGCCGGACCGCATCCTGGCGGCGCTGGCCGATGCGTAAGGGAGGTGAGGAACAATGAGAAATTTCGAATATCTTGCTCCTACTCAAGTCAAGGCCGCCGCGCAGGCTCTCAGCGAGCACGAAGGGGTCACCGCCGTGCTGGCGGGCGGCACCGACCTGCTCTCGCTGATGAAACAGCGCGTCGCCAACCCGCAGCGCGTGGTCGGTTTGCGCGGCATCCGCGAATTGCACGGCATCGCCAAGCAGGGCGGCGGCATGCGCATCGGCGCCATGGCCACGATCCAAGACCTGCTTGACTCGAAGGCGGCCGGCGCCTATACGGCGTTGATGCAGGCGGCGAAGGGCATCACTTCGCCGCAAATCCGCGCTATGGGCACGGTTGTCGGCGATCTGCTGCAGCGTCCGCGCTGCTGGTATTACCGCAACGGCCACGGTCTGCTGGCGATGCACGAAGGCAAATCGATGGTCCCCAACGGCGAGAATCGTTATCATGCGATCCTCGGCAACAAGGGTCCGGCGTACTTCGTGAGCGCTTCCAGCTTCGCTCCGGCGTTGATCGCGCTGGGCGCGCAGGTCACGGTAGCCGACGCCGAAGGCGAGCGGCAGATGCCGGTCAAAGATCTGTTCCGGATTCCCGGTGCGGAAGGCGAACGCGAGAACACGCTGAAGCCCAATGAAATCGTCATCGAGATTCTCGTGCCGAGCGTTTCGGGCTGGAAAACCGCTACCTACGAAGTGCGCCAGCGGCGTCTGCTCGATTGGCCGCTGGCAACCGCGTCGGTAGCCTGCCGGATGAGCGGCAACAATGTCCGCGACGCCCGTGTCGTGATGGGGCACGTGGCGCCGATTCCGTGGCGTTCGTCCGAAGCCGAAACCGCTCTTAAGAGCAAAGGACTGAGCGACGGCAACGCGGAAGCGGCGGGCAAGGCGGCCGTTGCCGCAGCCACGCCTCTCAGCGGGAACAAAGCCAAAGTGCAGTTGGCCGGTGTCGCCGTCAAGCGCGCGGTCATGCTCGCCGGCGGCAGAAGCGTCGTTTAGACGAAACCCCGACCGGGCGCGGACTCCGGGGTCCGCGCCCGGTTCGTATCCGCGGCGCCGGCGCGTCCGCCGGTCGATTCATCCGCAAAACGACTCCGAGAGGGCATAAAAATGTCCCGTAACCGAGGCGCGGGCCTGAAGATCCTGACGAACCGCTGCACCGACATCCGCTGGAAGGGCATGTACATCGACGCTGACGACGATCCGAGCGTCCCGCTGTCGAACACGCGCATTTACTGGTGCGACCGCACGCAGAACCCGGTAGGCCCCGACGGCGATATCGTGGACGAAGACACCTGCACCGCGTCCCGCAAGTGCTACGACGCGCTGTAATTCAGCCGCAGAAGCCGCCCGCTTGCTCGAAAGAGTGGCCCAGGTTGAACATCGTCTGCTCCCGGAAGTGGTTCGTCAAAATCTGCATGCCGATCGGCAGCCCCTCAGAGCTTTTCCCGCAGGGGACGCTCATGCCGGCGATGCCGGCCAAGCTGGCCGTAATGGTATAGATGTCCGCGAGGTACATTTGCAGCGGGTCACCGGCCTTTTCGCCGATCTTGAACGCCGGGAACGGCGACACCGGCCCGACAATGGCGTCCACTTTCTCGAACGCCGAGGCAAAGTCCCGGGCAATCAGGGCGCGCACCTGCTGCGCCTTGCGGTAATAGGCATCGTAGTAACCGGCGCTCAGAACATAGGTGCCGAGGATGATGCGCCGCGTGACCTCCGCGCCGAAGCCCTCGGCGCGGGAGTTGCGGTACATGTCGGCGAGAGTCTCTGAGCGCTCTGAGCGCCGCGAATAGCGCGCGCCGTCGTAACGGGCCAGGTTGGAAGATGCCTCCGCCGTGCAAATCAGGTAGTAGCCGGCCACGGCGTACTCGGTATGCGGCAGGCTGACGGCGACAATTTCGCAGCCGAGACTTTGCAGCTTTTCTATGCCGGCTTCGATCTTCGCGCCCACCTCGGCTTGCAGTCCCTCGGCAAAGTATTCCTTGGGAACCCCGACCCGCAGGCCGGCGACATCCGCTTGCAGCGCGGCCGCGTAATC
This sequence comes from uncultured Bryobacterales bacterium, assembly GCA_958295955.1. GTDB lineage: Bacteria > Acidobacteriota > Terriglobia > Bryobacterales > UBA6623 > CATQHP01. The sequence continues at coordinate 3,145,964 of OY282420.1, forward strand.
GGGCGCCGGAACCGCAGCCGACGTCGAGTCGTTCGGGTCGCGGCCGGCGATGGCGCCGAGCAGAGTTGCGGAATCCTTGACCGTCCGCGAAAACGGCCCGATGTGGTCGAGCGAGCTGGCGAATGCGACCAGTCCGAATCGCGACACCCGCCCGTAAGTCGGCATCACGCCGACGGTTCCGCAAAACGACGCCGGCTGCCGGATCGAGCCGCCGGTGTCAGAACCCAGCGCAATGGGCGTGTGCCCGGCAGCCACGGCGGCGGCCGAACCGCCGCTCGACCCTCCGGGCACGCGGTCGGGAGCGGCCGGATTGCGCACCGGATAAAATGCCGAATTTTCGTTCGACGAGCCCATCGCGAACTCGTCGCAGTTGGTCTTGCCGACGATTACGGCCCCCGCTGCTTCGATCGCCTTGACCGCGGTCGCGCTATAGGAAGCGACATAGTTCTCCAGCATCCGCGAAGCGCACGTAGTCTTGAGCCCCTCGGTCATGATTACGTCCTTGACGGCGGTCGGAACCCCCGCCAGCGCTCCGACTTCCTCGCCGACAGCCAGTTTGCGATCGACGGCGCCGGCGTCCCGCAGGGCCTTCTCTTCGCAGAAGCTCAGAAATACGCCGGAGGATGCGTTCTCGGCCCGCGCCGTCCGCAGCCCTTCCTGCGCCAACTCGCGCGCGCTGAACCGTTTATTCTTCAGGCCTTCGCGGATCGAGTCGATGGTGAGCTCGCGGTAGTTGTCCATGATTTGACGCCCGCGCTAACGCTCGATCACTCGAGGAACCTTGAAGTGCCCGGCACCGGACAACGGGGCGGACTGCAGCGCCTTGTCCGCGGCGTAGCTCGCCCCGAGAGCGTCCTCCCGCAGCGTATCCGCGCCGCCGGCTGCGGACAACACCTGCACCATCGGCTCGACCGTGGAAGTATCCAGCTCATTGAGCTTGTCCACGTATTCGAGAATCTGCTCCATGTCCGCCGCGTATCGCCTGATGTCGTCGTCGCTGAGGCTGAGATTGGCGAGTCCCGCGATGTAACGCACTTCTTTTTCGGTGATTTTCATAATGGCTGCCGGCTCGCTGAGGGGAACAAGAACTGCAGCGGGGGAGCTACGCGCTCCCGGCGCGGCCGCGGGCTTGCGGAACGGCCCGGCCGAACGCAGATTGCGCCCGTTCCGGCTGACGCCGCTCCGGCAGCATCGGCCGCAACTCGATTTCACTGACGGGCGAGCGGGCGAGCTCGTTCCGCAGGCCGGCGACAATACGGCCGCGGAGCGCTTCGATCTGCGCCCGCCAGACCTCGTCATCGACCTCGACGACCAGCGTCTCGCCCTTCAACCTCACCAGCCGCGTATGCCGGGCGACGCGGCGGCCCACCGCCTCGGTCCAGTAGGCGCGGACAAGCTCCCATTCTTCGAGGCCGCGGTCGGCGCCGCGGCGGTAAAGATCGGGAAGAATGTCCTTCGCCTGTTTCATCGGAACCCGCTCGACTACCCCAGTCTAGCAGTCCGTGATGAAAGTGGCGTGGGCGGCGCGGCGAGTTCCTGCGGCCGCAAATGTGTCTTTCCGGCCCGCGCATCGGCGCCGGGGCGCGTAACCCCGCCTGCGTGACTTTTGCCGCGGCTGCTTGATTACCCGCAAAGCTCTCCCCTCGACTATACTGATGAGTTGGGGCGCCTTGAGCGGCCCCGTTGCGATGAAAGTTCATTCCTGGGACAAATCCGAGCGCGAGGAGCTTGGGCCGCTGATCGTCCGCCGCGTCATCCACAGCGAGCGCATGACGACGGCCCTGTTCGATCTCAAAAAGGGGGCGGTGGTTCCGCGCCACAGTCACGACAACGAGCAGATGAGCCACGTTCTCGCGGGGAGGGCGTTATACCTCTTCGACGACCGCGACATTGCGGCCGGGCCCGGCGAGGTGGTGGAAATCAACTCCCATGAACCGCATCGCGTCGAGGCGCTTGAAGACTCTTCCATCATGGATGTTTTCCAACCTGTAAGAACGGATTGGCTCAAGGGCGGCGATACGTATTTGCGAAACCCGTCGGAAGAGTAACCGCGTAATAGTCCGGTAGGGGTTCTTGCGTCATCGCTGCGGCAGGCGCGGGCTTGGCTTGTCTGACAAATCGCTTCGGCAGAGAGATTCATGGACTTAGGCATTCGTGATCGAACCGCTCTGGTAGCGGCATCCAGCGGCGGCATGGGCCGCGCCATCGCCAACGCCTTGGCCGCAGAGGGCTGCAAGATAGCGGTGTGTTCCCGCGACGCCGGCAGAATCGCGACGGCCGCCGAGGATATCCGCAATGCCCACGGGGTCGAGGTCTATCATGCGGCCGTTGACGTCAGCGATCTCGACGCGGTTGAAACATTCGTTGCCGGCGCCCGCGCGGCATTGGGGCCGATCGACATCCTGGTGACCAACGCAGGCGGACCGCCGGCCGGGAAGTTCGACGATTTCGACGCCGGCGATTGGCGGAGAGCTTTCGATCTCAACTTCATGAGCGCTTGGGCGATGATCCGCGCCGTCCTGCCGGACATGCGCAAGCAGCGCTGGGGCCGGGTCGTGACCCTCACATCGACATCGGTGCGGCAGCCGATTGACGGCTTGATCCTCTCGAACGGCGTGCGCGCGGCCGTGATCGGCATGCTCAAAACCTTATCCTCGGAATTCGGCGCCGAAAATATCCTGTTCAACAACGTCGGCCCCGGATTGATCGCCACCGACCGGCTGCGCGGCATCGCCCGCAAGCGGGCCGCAGCGGCCGGCGTGAGCGAAGACGAGATGATTGCAAAACTGGCTCAGGGGCCTGCGCTGAAGCGCGTCGGCCGCCCCGAAGAATTCGCGGCGGTCGTCGTTTTCCTGTGCTCGGAGAAAGCAAGCTACGTGACCGGGACAAGTCTCATGGTCGACGGCGGATTAGTGAAAGCGGTCTGACGGGATTCAACATGTGTTCGATTGGCTGGAAATCTGTTTGGAAAATTTTTGTATGCGCAGCGGCCGCGGCAAGCGTTCCGTTGGCCGCCGAGCCCCAATGGGTGACGCACCAGGGCGCGCGGCTGGTGATCGGCCAAGACAGCTTTACGCGCCAGAATCCCAAACCGAGCCGTGAGGTGATCGGTTCCGCCGCGGGAGTAGCAACCGCGGGCGACCGCCTCTTCATCGCCGAGGGCAACCGCGTCGGCGCGCTACCGGTAAACAACCGGATTCTGATCTACAACCAGTTGTCGGGCTTCCTCCCGCCGGTCGATGCGCAATTGCCCCAGGATGCGGCTTGCCCGGCCTGCGTCGGCCTGCCCGACGTCGTTTTGGGCCAGCCCGATTTCGAGACCTTCACGGCCGCGACGAACGGCCTGAACAATCCCGCCGGCATCGCCTGCGACGGCATCCGGCTGGCGGTTGCCGACACCAACAACAACCGCGTGCTGCTTTGGAACGCGATCCCCGCGGCCAACAACACGCCGCCGGACGTCGTTCTGGGCCAGGCGGACATGTCGGGCTTCGCGCCGGACACTTCTCCCTCCGGAATGCGCGGCCCGCAGGGACTCTGGTTGGCCGACGGAAAACTTTTCGTCGCCGATACGCAGAACAGCCGCGTGTTGATCTGGAACTCAATCCCTACGGCAAACGGACAAGCTCCCGATATCGTGCTCGGTCAACCTGATCTCAACACGCGTCCGGAAGCCGATCTCACGCAGTCGAACTACACGCCCGACGCACGCAACATGCTCGATCCGGTCTCGGTGACCGTCAACAACGGCAAGATGTTCGTTGCGGATCTGGGCTTCAACCGCGTTCTGATTTTCTCTTCGATTCCGACCGCGAATCATGCCCCGGCCGATGTCGTCATCGGCCAACCGGATTTCACATCCGATTTGGCGAACGACTCCGAAAACCTCTGCGAACCGATCGGGCCGCTGGACGACGACGGCAGCATCAGCGAAAATGAAACGCCGCCGAGCAACGTCCCTCCTCTGTTCCCCTTGCCGCCAGTCCTGGGGGAAATCGACCCGGACGAGGTGTTTTACCCGCGCCGCTGCGAAAAAACGCTGAATTTCCCTCGTTTTGCGCTTTCCGACGGCGAGCGGCTGTTCATTGCCGACGGCGGCAACGACCGCATCCTCGTTTACAACGAGATTCCAACCGAAAACGCTCCCGCGGCCGACGTTGTGATCGGGCAGCCCAACTTCGTGCAACTGACCGAGTCCGACGGCCCGGGCAGCGTGCGCTCGCCCACCGCGCTGGCGCACGACGGAACGAATCTCTACGTGGCCGATCCCTTCACGCGGCGCATTCTCGTTTTCACTCCCGGCGAGCACATGATCGCCCGGGAAGGGATTCGCAACGCCGCCGCTTACAGGATCAGCAGCGTCGGCTTCCTGGAGTTCGACGTTCCCGTGCTTTTCGATAACCCGGCTACCCCGAACGTGAATGAATCCCAGGCCCCGTTGAACGTTCCGGCCGGCGAGGAAATCGAACTGACTTTGGATCGTTCCGAGCTTACCTATACAACCGTCGAAGGCGACACGAGCGAATCGGTGCGCGACAAATTCATCGAGATGATCAACAACGATCCCGACGTGCCCGTCATTGCCTCGCCCACTGTCGGTTTCGGAACGCACGCCACCGGCACGATCGAATTCGGCGGCTCGGCGCGGCCCGGCGATTTGGTGACCCTGAACATCAACGGCAGAGAGTATTCGTACACCGTTCCGGAGGGCGATGTCCCCGAGCGCTTCGTGGACCGCTTGAACTTCATCGTCGATCAGAAGGACGACCCCGAGGTGTTGGTCGACCGCAAAGTGGACAACATCAACGCGTTGGAGTTGGTTCACAAAACGGTAGGCCCGGACGGCAACAACCTGCCGTTTTCCATCTCGATCACCGAAGGCTCCCCGACAACCGCGACGGTTTCGGGCGAAACGCTGTCCAACGGCTCGATCCAATACCGCGCCCAACTCGTGGCCAAGAAGGAAGGCCCCACCGGAAACTTCACGCTCGTGCGGATACAGAACACGGGCAGAGTTCTGGACGTGTCCACTTCCGGCTCGCGCCTGACCGGCGGTTCCGACGCCCGCGATCTTCCTCCCGGAACGATCGCCTCGATTTTCGGCGAAAACCTCGCGGGCGAAACGATTCATGCCGGACTGGTCAACGGCGCGCTGCCGACCGAGTTGGGCGGCGTGCAGGTGTACGCCAACGGCAAGCTGGCGCCTCTCTACCTTGTTTCGCCGGAGCAGATCAATTTCCAGGTTCCCTGGGAGCTGGAAGGCACGGGGTTCAGCTTCTGGGTACGGCGCGAAATGCCCGGCGGCGCCGTCATGGTTTCGGCGGCGCGGGCGAATCAGTCGGTTCGCGCCGCGCCCGGATTGTTCGCGCTCGCAGGAGCGGAACCGCGCCGCGCGGTGGCCGTCCATGCCGCGGGACCCGCCGAGGGCTCGGTCGCCGTGTCGATTCCCGATTCCACCCCGACGAACAACGACGACGAACCGCTGACTCAGGAAGGCGCTTTCGGGCGGATTGTAATCAATGGCCGGGAATACCGCTACGACTCTCCCGGAGGAGAAAATGCCGAGCAGATCCGCGACAAATTCATCGCGACGATCAATGCCGGCGACGGCGACCCGGAAGTGATCGCATCGGCCCGCACCATCGGCTTTTTCTCGGCGCGCGCGGACCTGACGTTCGAAGGTGAGCCTAAAGTCAGCGACACGGTCACGGTCACGGTCCGCGACCGTTCGTATGCGTACAGCCTGACGCAGGTCGATATCGACGCCGGCAATCCGCTGATCAGAATGCGCAACATTCTGGTGCGCTCGGTCAACGCCGGCCGCGGCGACCCGGAAGTCACGGCGAGGGTTCTGCAGATATTCGGGCAATCCACGATGCAAATCGTCGCCCGCTCTCTCGGCGACGACGGCAACGAAATTCCGTTCGCCTTCAGCGTCAGCCCGGACGACGCCGGAATTACGGTCGTGAGCAACCGCGAAAACGGTTTTCTCGAGGGCGGCCAAACGCCGCCCGTCGTTGTGCTCACGGCGCGGGAAGCCGGACGCCAAGGCAACGATATCACCTACGCCGCGGAAGGAACGCCTGTTCAGCCCGACGACCCGACGACAACCAACGTCAACGAGTCGCTGCAGGGCATCGAGTTGACGCTGACGGCGAGAGGAACGAATCTATGCTGCGGCAACGAGCCGTTTTCGCCGATTACGGACGAAAACCCGATTGTTCCGGGCGAGGTGATCGTCGTTTTCGGTTCCGGCCTCGGACTCACGGACGCTCAAAACCTGGTCCAAACGGGCATGCCTGCGCCCATGGCCCCGCCGATCAACGTGCCGTTGGTTGCCGACGACTTCGTCTCGTCGCTCTTCGGCGGCCGCACGGCGCAACTGGAATTCGTCGGCCTGATGCCGGGGTTCGTCGGCGTGTACCAGATCAACCTCAGAACGAACACCGACTTGGCCGATAATCCGCAGACGCCGCTGACCATCGCGCAAGTGCTGTTCGTCAGCAATACCGTCACGCTGCCGGTCAAGAATCTCTCGCCGCGCGACCCGCCGGACTTTTAGGCAAGATGCCGGCCGCCGGGGAACTCATTCGAGTATGTCGTCACGGGACGGAGGTGCAGTACGCCGAGAAAATCGAACTCGGCTACCGCATCCGAGACCTGACGTTCATGCCGGACGGACGCATAGCCCTGTTGCGCGATGGAGGGTGGGTCTATTTTCTGAGCCGTTCCCTGAGATACTGCGATGAGGAATCGCGGAATCGCCGCGACGTTTACTCGGTCAACTGCGAGTCCGTCGCCGCATCTCCAACACCGCACTCGCCGGATACGGAATAATCGGGGCCGGCCGGGAACGGTATCCGAGCCTTAATCCAAATCCATCCGGATCTTCTTGATCAGATTGGGCAGATAGGCGCGAAACTTGCCGTCGACTTGGGGATCGCTCTGCGGCAGCGCCGCGATCTCGCGCAGCGCCGGCCCGGCGCGGCCGTCCATATAATCGAGCGCATTGAGCGCCGGCATGGCGATGAAGATGCCGTGCTTCTCGGCGTTGGCGTACGGCAGCAGGACCTCCAGCGCCTTCCGCGCATCGGCGTCGGAGCCGTAGCGCCCCAGAGCCTCGGCGGCGGCGATGCGCACGTACGGCGACGCATCTTCCAGAGCGGCGCGGAGTTGCGGCGCGAGCGCCCGGACTCCGGTTTTTTCGCGTATCAGGCAGCCCATCGCGGCCCAGTAGCGCACTGCGCCGTCGCTGTCGCCGAAGCCGCGCCTGAGCTGCGGCAGCGCATCGTCCGCGGGCGCCGACGCTCGCTCGGCCATAGCCATCACGCGGCGCAGCGGGAAGCGCATATCGTCGTGCCCCATGTCATAGGGCGTTGCCGTCCCAGCCCTCTCATGAATCTCGCCCTCGGGCAGAAAGCCCACGTCGCGAATCCGCAGCGACCAGGCTCGGCGCGCCTCGCGGAACCGCGCGACGACGCTCCGGTACTTGGGCAAAGACGCCAAGTTGACCGTCTCGTCGGGGTCTTGCTTGAGGTCGTAGAGCTCTTCGGCCGGCTTCGTTTCCCAAAAATGGGTCATCGGCGCTTCAAGCTTCCCTGCGTTATAGAGCTTGCTCCAGACCGCGGTGGTCGGCGTCTGGAACATGTAAGCGATGTACTGCCCGTAGATCTTGTGCGGCTTGAAATTGCGGATGTAGATGTAACGCTTGTCGCGCACCGCCCGCACCATGTCGTAGCGCTCGTCCATGCGCCCGCGGAACGCATAGCCGTAGGGTTGCTCCGGCGCTTCGTATGCGCCCGCGAAAGCGTGGCCCTGGTAGAACGCCGGCGGCTCGATGCCGGCCAGACTCAGCACGGTAGGCGCCAGGTCGATGAACCCGACCAGGCGGTCGCTCTCGCCGCCGGCCCGGTAGTCTTTCGGCCGCAGGCGCTTGAACTTTTCGGGGATGTAGAGCATCATCGGCACGTTCAGCCCCGAGTTGTACGTCCAGCGCTTGCTGCGCGGCATGCCGGGCCCGTGGTCGCCCCAGTAGAAAATCACCGTGTCGTCCTCGAGGCCGTCTTCCTTGAGTTGCGCGAGAACCTCGCCGGCCATCCCGTCCATCTCGGTCATCTTGTCGTGATACTGCGCCCAGTCGCGGCGGCTCTCGGGCGTATCGGGGTGATAGGCCGGGATGCGTACTTTTGCCGGGTCGTGCTCCGGCGTGTGCGGGCGCTTTCGAATTTGCGACTCGTGCGTGACCGTGAAGTTGAAAATCGCGAAGAACGGCTGTCCTTCGGCGCGCTTGCGCCAATGCGCCCGGCGGCTCGACTCGTCCCATACCTGCCCCGGTTTTTCGAGGTTGTAGTCTTCTTTCGCGTTGTTCGAAACGTAGTAGCCGGCGTCGCGCAGATACTGCGGATACATCTTCATGTAGTCCGGCAGCCGCGTGAGAGAACGCATGTGCTGCGACCCGGTCGAAGGCGGGTACAGTCCCGAAATAATCGTCGTCCTGGCCGGGGCGCAAACGGGAGCCGTCGACCAGGCGTTGCGGTAGATCGTGCCTTTGCGGCCGACGGCATCGAGATTTGGGGTGTCGGCATACGCATCGCCGTACACGCCCAGGTGCGGCCCATTGTCCTCGGAACTGATCCAGAGAATGTTCGGGCGGTCCGCCGCGGCGAGCGCGCAAGCGGAGGCAAGGAGTAGAAAGCAAAACCGGCGCATGATTCTAACGATTGTAACGCCGCGCTGCGCTACAATCGAAATTGAACGGGGCGAAGCTTAACCGGGACCGCGGCATGCCTGCGGACCGCCGTGATCGGTTCCATCCCGCGCATTGATCTCGCGGATCCCGGCTCTCCGGCGAAAACGAACGGCCCGAGCGGGTTCCCCAACCGGACTCCATCGCCGTCTGCCATGTTGAATACCGCGCCGCCGCCCGCCACGCGCGACTTGCTGCCCGAGGACACCGCCCTCCGCCGGCATCTCGAGTCGAGCTTTATCCGCACCGCCGAAGCCTATGGATTCGAGGAGATCGCGACGCCCGCATTCGAGCGCGCCGACCTTTTCGCCGCCCGCTCCGGAGCCGAGATCAAGAGCTCGCTGCTCACCTTTCATTGCGACCATGAGGAATATGCGCTGCGGCCGGAAATGACGGCGCCGGCCTGCCGCCTGGCCGCCTCGGGGGCGCTTGCCGGCCGGCCCGCGCCGTATAAGCTCTTCTATGTCGCGCCGTGCTTTCGCTACTGCCGCCCGCACTCGGGGCGTTACCGCGAGTTTACTCAGGCCGGCCTGGAGTGCATCGGCGAACCCGGCCCCGGCGTGGATGCCGAAGTTATCGCCGCGGCTTGCAGGTTCCTGCGCGCGGTAGGAATCGAAGACTTTTCGCTCAAGATCGGCACGGTCGGCATTTTCCGCGAGTTGCTGCCCGATGATTTGAACGCCGACGAGCGGGCCGCGGTTATCGGCCACCTCGACCGCCTGATCGGCATCGACGAACGCTGCGCCGTTCTGGCGGCGACCGGTAGCCAAGGACTTTTCGATCAACTGAAAATCGACCGCAGCGATTTCGCCGCGATGCAGGCTCAAGCCGACTATAGCGGCGAGTACGCCATCGCAGACCGCCCGGCGCCGACGGCGGAGGAATTGGCCGACCGCTTTCCGCGCGAGGCGGCCGCCGCGCTGCGGCGCGTATGGAACGTCGAAGGATACCTCAGCGACAGGACCGCCGACCTGTTGATCCGCGTCAGCCGTATTCGCGGCGCGAGAGACGAAGTTGCCGCGCAAGCCGCCGAATTGCTTCCGGGCGCCGGAGCGGGCGGGGCGCTCGACAATCTCCTCGCGGTGTGCCGGCTGCTGGAAGCTTACGGCGCCGGCTGCTCACAGGTCGTGCTCGGCATCGCCCGCGGCCTGACGTTCTATACCGGCGTCGTTTTCGAGATCTCCGCCAACGGCCGCAAATACTGCGGCGGCGGCCGCTACGACAATCTGATTGAGTTGTTCGGCGGCGGCCGCCTCCCTGCGACGGGATGCGCGTTCCGCTTCGATACGCTTTTCGACGTTGCCGCGGCCGCGGACGCGCAGCCGCAACCGGGCATCGTGCTGGAGCCGGCCGCCGCAACCGACTTGGCGAAAACCGTCAGTCTGGCCGAGGGCCTCCGCGACCGCGGCCTGCGGGTGGGCGCAGCCGGCGCCGCGGTCGCCACCGTCGCGGGCGGGCGGGTGCGGCTGGCCGACGGCGCCGAGGTCGAAGCGGCGGTCGATGCGCTGGCCGCCGCGGTTACCCGCGCGCGCATGCCCGCGGCGCCGAGGGAAAGATCATGAGCCGCGTAAGATTCGCCATTCCCAAGGGCAGCTTCGAAAAAAAGGCGCGCGCGTTTTTCGAGCGGGCGGGCATCGATCCCCAGGGTTACGCCGACGGCAGCCGCGGCTATCGCCCGGAGTTCGGCATCGCCGGCGTGGAAGTCAAGACGATGCGGCCGCAGGAAATCCCCTACATGCTGCAAGCCGGCTTCTTCGATCTCGGCATCTCGGGCATCGACTGGTACCGCGAGAGCGAAGTGCAAGCCAACGTCGCAGACATCGCCGATCTCGGCTTCGGGCGCGTCGATATCGTCCTTTGCGTATCCAGTGACTGGGACGACGTGCAGTCCGCGGCCGACTTGTTCGCAAAATACGTCAACTCCACCGGAACCCACCCGCTGCGCATCTGGACCGAATACCTGAATCTGACCGAAGCCCTGGTGCGGCAGCATACCGACCTGGAACCGTCGCTCTACAGCCCCTACTCCCGGTTGAGCGTCGAGCGCCGCGGGTCTTCTCCGGTGGCGATCTTTCATTCGTTCGGCGCGACCGAATCGAAGCCTCCCGAAGACGGAGAAGCGATTGTGGACAATACCGAAACCGGGAGCACGATCCGCGCCAACGGTCTGAAGATCGTCCACAAGGTTTTGGCAGGATCCACCGCCCACCTTCTGGCCAACCGGCGCGCCTTGCGCAACCGCGAGAAGCGCGCGGCGATCGACCGCGTACGCGGGATTTTGGCCGCCGCCGCCCCGGTCCGCGTCGAGGAAGAACCGGTTTTCGGGCACCTTTAAGGCGTCTTCAAAGCGCTTTCAAAGGGCTTTGAAGCGGCGTTGTTACAACTCTCCGGCCTTCTCCACCGCGCGCAGCAACGCCCCGGCCTTGTTCATGGTTTCGTCCCACTCGCGCTCGGGCACGGAATCGGCGACGATCCCCGCGCCGACCTGCAAGTATGCTTTCCCCTTGCGCATCATCATCGTGCGAATGGCGATCGCCGAGTTCAGATTCCCTGAAAAATCGAGATACAAAACGGCGCCCGAATAGATGCCGCGCTTGGTCGGCTCAAGCTCGGCGATGATCTCCATCGCCCGCACCTTCGGCGCGCCGGAGACCGTTCCGGCCGGGAAGCATGCCGCCAACGTATCGAAGGCGTCCTTGTCGGCGCGCAGCTTGCCCCACACGCTGGAGACGATGTGCATCACGTGCGAGTAGTACTCGACGATCTTGAACTCGGGTACGCGGACGGAACCGTATTCCGCTACCCGTCCTATGTCGTTGCGGCCCAGGTCGACGAGCATGACGTGCTCGGCGAGCTCTTTTTCGTCGGCAAGCATGTCCGCCGCCAGCGCCCGGTCTTCCTCGGCCGTCTTGCCGCGCGGCCGCGTGCCGGCGATCGGACGGTATTCGATATCGCGGCCTTCCACCTTGACGAGAATTTCGGGCGAGCTGCCCACTATCGCCGTGTCGCCGAGCTGCAGATAATACAGATACGGCGAGGGATTGACGGTGCGCAGCGCCCGATAAACCTGAAAGGGGTGGACGCCCGGACTCATCTCCAACCGCTGCGAGAGCGCGACCTGAAAGATGTCGCCGGCGAGGATATATTCCTTTGCTTTCTCGACCGCCGCACAGAAGCGTTTCTTGCCGATGTTCGAGGCTAGCCGCAAGGGTTTCGGCCGCGCCGCGTTTTGCGCCGGGACAACCGGTTTGTCAAGCGCCTTTTCCATTCTTTCGATCTCGCGGCAAGCCTGGCGGTAGCCTTGTCTCAAGTCGGCGTGGTCGTCGATGCGAACATTGGCGATCGCGTAAATCTGATGCCTCACGCGGTCGAAAACCAGCACCGACGCGAAGAACATGAAGACCGCATCGGGCGCCTTCACATCGTCTTTCTCGAACTTCGGCACGCGCGGCTCGAGCAGTCGAATCAGGTCGTAGCCCGCGTAACCGACGGCCCCCGCGCAAAAGGGCGGCAACTCGTCCGCGCCGGCGGGCCGAAACTCGGCGGCGAGCTCTTTCAAGACAGCGAAGACATTCGCCTGTCTGCGCGAGACGTCATCCCCGCGCCGAATCTCGACGCCGTCGCCTCTCGCGGTCACGATCAGAAAAGGGGCGGCGCCGATATAGGTGTAGCGGCCGATGTTTTCCCCGCCTTCGACGCTTTCGAGCAGGAAGGCGTACTTCTTCCGCCTGGCGAGTTTCAAGTAGGCGGAAACCGGCGTCTCGAGGTCGGCCGTCAGCACCTTCCACACGGGAACGATGTTCCCTTCCTTGGCCAGTTGCGCAAAAGATTCGAATTCCGGCGCGAAGCTCACTCTTTCACTGTAAGCGTTCCAGCACGGCGTTCCGCATCAGCGCGCGCGGGGCCTCCGTGCCGGTCCAAAGCTGGAACTGCGCCGCCGCCTGCTCGACGAACATCTCCAGGCCGCCGATCACCGCGCGGCCCTCGTCTCGGGCATGCTTCAACAGAGCCGTCTCCAGCGGGTTGTACACCATGTCGAAAACGACATCCGCCGGGATGCGGCCGGGAAAGAGATTACCGTTGGATTTCGGATACATGCCGACGGGGGTCGCATGCACCAGAACGTCGAAGTAATCGCCGCCGAGCTTGGAAAACTCGATGAGCGGCGCATCGGCCGCGCGAGCCAACCGCTTGACTTTCAGCGGATTGCGCCCCGTAATCACGACTTCCGCGCCGCGGTCTTTCAGAGCGAAGACCGCGGCCCGCGCCGCGCCGCCGTTGCCGACGACCAGCACGCGCGAACGATTGAGCCTGACTTTCTTCGCCAACGGCGCCGTCACCCCGACCGCGTCGGTATTCGTTCCCCACAGCTTGCCCCGCTTGCGGAAGACGGTGTTGACCGCCCCGATGTTGCGCGCCGGCAGATCGACCCCGTCGAGGCGGCGCATCACCTTCTGCTTGTGCGGAATCGTCACGCTGAGTCCGGCGATCGGCAACTCGGCGACGCATTTGAAAAAATCTCCGATAGCGCCGGGCTCCACCAGGAAAGGCAGGTAAACGGCGTCGATGCGGTTGGCCTGGAACGCCCGGTTGTGCAGCGCCGGCGACATCGAATGACCGACCGGCTTGGCGATAATCCCGTAAACGGCCGTGTCCGGCGTCCGCTGCTGAACCCTGTACAACTGCCGCAAGGTCGAAGCGGAGAACTGGCCCGGCGCGGTTGGCGCGGCCTGGAGAATTTCCCCCGGCCGGCCGTTCCGCGGCGCAAGCGCGTCCGGCGCCGCGAAGGTAAAAACCGACCCTCTGGAGAGCGCGAGCAAACGGGTCATCGCGCCGGCCTCGCTCATGGCGACGAACACCAGCGGCGAATCGCCCCCCGCAAGCGACAGCAACTTGAGGTTGTCGCTCGGACGCGACGCATGCGCCGCGATCTTGTAAAGCTCCACCGGGAATTTCCGCAGGCGCTTCAATGTCGTCCTCAGAGCGCGCGTGCATTCGAAGTTGTGATACGAGATCATCCGCAGCGCCTTGCCGTGGAATTCTTCGACGACCGCCGGCTGCGCCTCGACAGTTTCGATCTCGATATCCACCACAGCCGCGCCGGCTGCGACGGAGGCCGCCAACACCGCCGTTTGCCGGGCGACCGAGCCCCCAAATTCGCCGCCGTTCGGTTTGCGCCTGCAAGTCGCCAGAATAACCGCGTCGGGATGCCTGTACAGAATCCTGGGGATTAATTTCGCGCCCTTCATAGGGTCGGCGAGCATGTCCAGACGAAATTCGAGGAACCGATTGCCGCGGTCGCAGGAAGCGATCGCGGCCTCTTCCAACCGCGAGGAATCGGGCAGACCGAGCGCCACGCAGATTTTGGGTAGGGAACGAACGGAGATCATCGAGGGAGGCCGCGGCCGCATCGTAAGGTTATCACGGCAAAGCCGATCTTTCCCTGCGATGTTCGTTTCCCCGTTCCGCCCGCATCTTGCGCGAAACTGGTTAACTATGATTCCGCGCTACACGCTGCCCGAGCTGGGCCGTATCTGGTCCGACGAAAACAAGTACCGGCAATGGCTCAGGGTCGAAATCGCCGCTTCGGAAACCCTTGCCGCATTGGGCGAGGTACCGGCGGAAGCCGCACAGTCCCTGCGCCGATACGCCGACTTCGATGCCGCCCGCATCGCTGCGATCGAAGCCGAGGTTCGCCACGACATCATCGCCTTCACCACCGCGGTCGCGGAGAAGATGGCCGCGGCCGGCCAGGCCGAGCATTCCCGCTGGCTGCATTTCGGCCTCACCTCGAACGACGTGGTCGATACCGCTCAGGCGCTGTTGATCCAACAGGCTTCCGCGCCGATCGCAGCCAAGCTCGGCGGTTTGCGGCAAGCGCTCCGCGACCGCGCGCACGAGTTCAAAGACACGGTGATTGTCGGCCGCACCCACGGCGTCCATGCCGAGCCGACGACGTTCGGCCTCAAGCTGGCCAACTGGTACAGCGAGGTCGACCGCCACGTCGAGCGCTTCGATGCGGCCCGCGAGCAGATGCGCGTCGGCAAAATCTCCGGAGCGGTGGGAACCCTCGCGCACATCAGTCCGCAAGCTGAAGAGCGGATATGCGCCAAGCTCGGACTGGCCGCGGCCGCGGTTTCCTCGCAGGTCATTCAGCGCGACCGCCACGCTCACTACGTCGCGGCATTGGCCAATATCGCCGCCACGCTGGAAAAAATCGCCGTCGAAGTGCGCCACCTGCAGCGCACCGAGGTGCGCGAGGCCCAGGAATATTTCTCCAAATCTCAAAAGGGCAGCTCGGCGATGCCCCATAAGAAAAATCCGATCGTTTCCGAGCAGATCACGGGGCTGGCCCGCGTTGTCCGCGGCAATGCCGTCGCCGCCTTCGAGAACGTCGCGCTCTGGCACGAACGCGATATTTCTCACAGCTCGGTCGAGCGCATCGTCCTGGCCGATTCGACGACGCTGGTGGACTATCTGCTGGCGAAAACGACCGATCTGGTGCGCAAACTGCTCGTTTACCCCGAGCGGATGAAAAAAAACCTCGAGTCGAACGGCGGCCTCGTCTATTCCGGACAACTGCTTCTGGAACTCAGCGCCAAAGGCGTGCTGCGTGAAACGGCTTACGGATGGGTACAGCGCAACGCGCTCAAGGCTTGGGAAGACGATGACAATTTCCGGGCGTTGGTCGAGCAGGACGCCGACATTCAAGGCGTGCTGTCTGCGCAAGACTACGACCGCGCGTTTTCGCTCAAGCGCCAACTGCGCAATGTCGATTATATTTTCGGGCGCGTTTTCGGACGGGAATGACGAGAAAAAGGACGGTTGCGGCGGGCGGCTGCGTCTGTTGCGGGGCGTTCATTGCGTGGGGCCGGCAAGCATGTCCTGCCGGAGAGCTTTTCTGGAGATCGTGGTCACCGGCAGCCGGCTCAAGCGTTCGGCGGATATCCAGCAGTGCCCCTGCGGCCGTCCGCGGTGCAACGCGGCTTCGTAGATGCTGCCGCGGAATCGGCGATCGGTTATCGAGTGCTTGAATTCGCCGATTTTCTTGCCGACCGCCACGCCGAGAGACGCGAAATATGCTTCATGGCCGCCCGTCCCGCAGGTGGACGGAAGTTCCCAGAAACCCGGCATGATTGCGGCGTCCTGAGGGCGCTGCCTCATCAGCAGGCTTCCGCCGCGGCGAACGACCGCAACCGCCAACTCGACGCGCCGGATTCTCGGGCGAACCGATTTGTACGGCAATGTGTCCGCGGCGCCCTGCGCCAGGCCGCGGCAGTCCCGCGCCAAAGGGCAGGCGCCGCACTGCGGCGACTTGGGAGTGCAGACGGTAGCCCCAAGCTCCATCAGAGCCTGGTTGAAAGCGCCCCGCTCGCCGGGCGCCGCCGCGTCCATCAATTCTTGGGCGCGGCCGGCCAGAGCGCGTTTCGTTTCCCCCTTGGCGATGTCTCGGCGGTCGTTCGCAAGCCGGGTGAGCAGCCGCATCACATTGCCGTCGAGCACCGCGAACGGCAGGTCGAAGGCGATGCTCGCGACGGCGGCCGCGGTGTACCCGCCTACCCCGTCAAGCGCGCGGATTGCATCGTAGTCCCGGGGGAATTGCCCGTCGTGTTCGCCGGCGATCTTCGTTGCGGCGCGCTGCAGCAGCCGCGCGCGGCGGTAGTAGCCCAATCCGGCCCACGCTTGCAGCAGCTCCTGCTCCGGCGCGGCGGCCAATGCCGCGGCGTTCGGATACCGCTCGAGAAAGCGCTCGTAGTAGGGGACGACGGCTTCGACCCGCGTCTGCTGCAGCATGATTTCCGCGACCCAGATGCGGTAAGGGTCGGCAGTGCGCCGCCAGGGAAGGTCGCGCGCGGCGTCCGCGTACCAACTGAGCAGGCGCCGCACGAACGCTCGGTCCGTCAGCCGCATGAAATCCCGCTATGCGTTGACACTTGGTTTGCGGCAAAGAGGCGAAAAAGAAAAGGCCGCCGCAAGAAGCGGCGGCCCTGTCGCACAACGAAACTTCGCAGTCGGTTTACATGACCGCCGACCTGATCTTCAGCGTCAGGTCGTTTCCCGACCCGCCGGCTTCGGCGTCAAGCCGAACCTTCGAGCCGACCTTATCTTTGACGTGGTCGAGGCCGTCGACAATTTTATAGATTTTCTTGTCGATGTCTTCGATGAACACGATCTGTTCGCCCGCCTCGACGCACGACCGGGCGCACTTCGCATGCCCTTCGCTTGGCGCGTTTCCCGCGCGGGCGCACTTCTCATCTGCGACGTAGCCGATAAACTCCGCCGCGGATAAAACTCCCCCGCCCAGCCCGAGAGCCAGAACTAGAGTCGCCGGTTTCAAGAGAAACGGTCAGTCCGAGGCTTCGACGCTTTCGATCGAGCTGATCTTGCCGTCGGCGATCATGCCGTTGATCGTAACTTTCGCGCCGGCGTGCTCTTTGACCTTGTCCTGCTCGGCTATCTCGTATATCTTGCCGTCGGCGTCAACCAACACGGCGGCCTCGCCTCCGCCGATGCAGCCCTTGGCGCATCCGGCATGGCCGGCGCCGGCCTTGCCCGCCTTGGCGCATTTGGCGTCCGTGACGAAGCCCGTCGCCGAGCCTGCGAAGCAAAGCGCGGCAGTCACCAGCGTCAGAATGGCGATGGTCAGGATTTTTTTCATTGGGTCCTCCTCAAGGCCGATTTGACGGCCCGAATGCATCAATGGTAGCGAGCGGGGCAGCAAGTGTCAACAACGAATCGCCGGAAAAAATCAATACCCGTTCGCGGCAAGCACCCCGACCAGCTCCTCGACCGCGTCGGCGCTGCGGTTCAGCGCCGCTTCCTCGCCGGCTTCCAGGTCCAATTCGTAGATGCGCTCGATGCCGTTTGCGCCCAGCTTGCACGGCACGCCGACAAAGATGCCGCTGCGGCCGTATTCGCCTTCGAGCAGCGCCGCGCAGGGCAAAACCTTCTTCTTGTCCTTGAGGATCGACGCAACCATCTCGACCACGGCCGACGACGGCGCGTAGAATGCGCTGCCGGTCTTGAGAAGCTTCACGATTTCGGCGCCGCCCTTGCGCGTGCGGTCGACAATCGCCGCGAGCTCGTCCTCGGGAATCAGCTTCGTAATGGGGATGCCGGCGACGCTCGTACAGCGCACCAGCGGCACCATCGTGTCGCCGTGGCCGCCCAGGACGAACGCCGTGACGTTCTCTACCGAAACATCCGCAGCTTCGGCCAGAAATGTGCGGAACCGCGCCGTATCCAACACGCCCGCCATGCCGATGACGCGGTTTTTCGAAAAGCCCGAAACCTTGTTGGCGACATGGCACATCGCGTCCAGCGGATTCGATACCACGATCAGAATCGCGTTTGGAGAGTATTTCGCCGCCGGCTCGATGCAGGCTTTGACGATCGACGCGTTCTTCAGCAGCAGGTCGTCGCGGCTCATGCCCGGCTTGCGCGGGAAACCGGCGGTCATGACGACGATGTCGGAGTTCGCCGTGTCTTCATAGCTGTTCGTGCCGGTGACTTTGACATCGGTTCCTTCCACCGGGCAGGACTCCAGAATGTCGAGACCCTTGCCCTGCGGCACGCCTTCGACGATATCCACCAGCACGACATCGGCCAATTCCTTGTCGGCCAGGCGCAGGGCGCAGCTTGCGCCCACGTTGCCCGCTCCGATTACCGTAACTTTCTTTCGCATTTTTCTGTCCCTCCTCGCTCGAAAACAGCGGCCTAAGCCATGTTGCGGACGATCTCTTGTCCGAATCGGCTCGTGCCGACTTTCGTTGCGCCTGCCATCTGGCGGTGCAGATCGTAGGTAACGGTCTTGTTCGCGATCGTTTTCGTAATTCCCGTTTCGATCGCTTCGGCCGCCTCGGCCCAACCCATGTGCCGCAGCATCATCGCGCCGGACAGGATCACGCTCGAAGGATTGATCACGTCTTTATCGGCGTACTTGGGCGCCGTGCCGTGAGTTGCTTCGAATACCGCCTGCTCATCGCCGACGTTCGCCCCCGGAGCAAGCCCCAAGCCGCCCGTCTGCGCGGCGCAGGCATCGGAAATATAGTCGCCGTTCAGGTTCGTCGTGGCGATTACGTCGTACTCGTCCGGGCGCAGCAGCAACTGCTGGAACATCGCGTCGGCAATGCGGTCTTTGACGAGAATCTTGCCTTCGGGAACCGTGCCGTCTCCGCCGCCGGCCCAAATTTCGTCTTCGGTCACGCATGCGCCGCGGAACTCCGTTTTTACCAATTCGTAGCCCCAATCGCGGAACGCGCCTTCGGTGAATTTCTGGATATTGCCCTTGTGAACGAGCGTCACCGACTTGCGCTTGTCGGCGATCGCGTAGCGGATCGCCGCGCGCACCAGCCGCCTGGATCCCGAGATCGAAATCGGTTTGATGCCGACGCCCGAGTCGGGCAGGATATTGCGGCCCATCTCGCCGTTCAGGAAAGCGATAACTTTCTTGACGGCGGCCGTCCCCTGCTCCCATTCGACGCCGGCGTAAACGTCTTCGGTGTTCTCTCTGAAAATGACCACGTCCAGCTTCTCGGGATGCTTCATCGGCGAGGGCACGCCCGGATGCCACTTCACGGGGCGGATGCAGGAATACAGCGTCAACAACTGCCGGAGGGCAACGTTCAAGCTGCGGATGCCGCCGCCGACCGGCGTCGTCAACGGCCCCTTGATGGCGATCTTCAACTCGCGGACGGCATCGACGGTTCCTTGCGGCAGCCATTCGCCGAATTTGTTGAAAGCCTTCTCGCCGGCGAAAATCTCGTACCAGACGATTTTCCGCGAGCCGCCGTAGGCTTTCTCGACCGCGGCGTCGAACACGGCTTGCGCCGCCTTCCAGATATCGCGGCCGGTTCCGTCGCCTTCGATAAAGGGGATAATCGGGTTGTCGGCAACGATAAACCGCCCCCCTTCCACCCGCACTTGCGCGCCTTCGGCAGGGACAGGAATACCGTTGAACTCTTGCATGGCTTCTCTCGGTTGGATAGGGCGGTCCATTCCTCGCCGGACACGAACCGTCCCGAGAAGGTCCCCCGGAGCTTACGCCCGTGGACTAGAATAAGATTTTACCATTTTCGCGGGCCGGGTTCTATCCTTTCCGTCCCGCTTCCCGTCCAAATCGATAGCCGTGAGAAAAAGCCAAGCCCAAACCCCCGCAGCCCCGGAAATTTCCAAAAAGAAGCACGATGCGGAAGCGCCACGCGGATTCGTAGCGGAGTGGACGGTCACGATCCTGCTCCTGCTTTTCGGCACGACCACGCTGGTCCAGGCGTTCGTCATTCCAACCGGCTCGATGGAAGATTCGCTGTTGATCGGCGATCACCTGTTGGTCGACAAGCTCGCCTACGCGCCGCAAGGCGCTATCGGCAAGTATTTGCTGCCCTATCAGGATGTCGAGCGGGGCGACATCATCGTTTTCCGTTATCCGATCGACTTGAACCAGACGTTCGTGAAACGCGTAGTCGGCGCGCCGGGCGACCGGCTCAAAGTCGTCGACAAACAGCTCTGGGTGAACGGCGCCGCTCTCGACGAGCCGTATGTCGTACACAAAAGCGACTATATCGACGCCTACCGCGATAATTTTCCCTCGCCGCCCAGAAGCATGCAGGTTTACCAGTCGGCGGTGGATATGCTTGAAAACCACGTCCGCGACGGCGAAATCGTCGTGCCCGAAGGCAACTATTTCGCCATGGGCGACAACCGCGACCTCTCGCTCGACAGCCGCTACTGGGGATTCGTTCCGCGCGACCACATCATCGGCAAGCCCCTGATTATCTACTGGTCATACGATGCGCCGACGTCGCACCTGCAAGACGCCGGCATATCGCTCGCGCATCTCAGAGATCTGGCGCTGAATTTTTTCCCGAAGACCCGCTGGAAGCGCACGTTCCAGCTCATCCACTCTTACGACTGGTCCGCTCTCGACGCGCCGCAGCAATGAGCCGCTCGAAGCTGCCGGACCATTTCCATGCCGTCGTCCTGGCCGGCGGGCGCGGCACGCGTTTCTGGCCGCGCAGCCGCAAGCGCGCGCCGAAGCAACTGTTGCCGGTTGTGGGCGGCTCGACTCTGCTGCAACAAACGGTAAGCCGCTTGCGCGGCCTCGCGCCGCCCGAGCGGATCTGGGTTTGCGCCAACGACCTGCTGCGCCGCGCCGTCATGCAGCAACTGCCCGACGTGCCGGCGGAACAGATCGTCGCCGAGCCGACGCCGCGCAATACCGCGCCCTGCATCGGCCTCGCGGCAAGGATGCTGCTGCGCGGCGACCCCGATGCGGTGATGGGGGTTTTCCCCGCGGATCACCTGATCGAGAACGAACGGCCCTACCGCGCCGTTCTCAGGCAAGCCGTCACGGCGGCCGACTCCGGCAAGCTGCTCGTGCTGGGCATCGAACCGCGCTGGGCCGAAACCGGCTATGGCTACATCCAATTCCCCAAGGGGACTGTTGCGGGCGCCGAAACTCCTGTCGGCGTGATCCGTTTTCATGAAAAGCCGGGGCCGGAGGACGCGGAACGGTTCGTCCGCGCCGGAAATTTTTTCTGGAACAGCGGACAGTTCGTTTGGCGCGCCCAAGCGTTGTGGGACGCCCTGGAGCAATTCCTCCCGGAGACCGCCAAGACGATCGACAGAATTGCCGGCGCATCTCCGCAAGATTTCAACGAGTCTCTTGCGGCGCATTATGCGGCCTGCGAGAACATCTCGGTCGATTACGGCATCCTTGAAAAATCAGGGAACATCGCCGGCTTCGCTACGGCCGGCCTGGGCTGGAACGACGTCGGCAGTTGGCAGGCGCTTTACAGTCTGCTGCCCAAGGACAAAGATGGCAATGCCGCCCGCACTGCTGCGCTGTTCCAAAAGGCTGCAGGCAATTTCATCGACGCTCCCGGCAAATGCGCAGCGCTGCTGGGCGTCAACGACCTGATCGTCGTGGATACCCCGGACGCCCTGCTGATCTGTCCGCGAAGCGAAGCGCAAAAGGTTTCGGCCCTGGTCGAAGCGTTGGAAGCGGCCGGCCGCCGCGAGTTGCTGTAGCCCTTTGCGCCGGCGCGGCCTGTTGCGCGACACTCTTGGATGAGATGACTGAAACCATCGACCGCCGCAACTTCCTGCGCCTTGCCGGCGCTGCTGCGCTTGCCGGGTGTTCCGCGGCGGACTCCGGGCCCGACGGCCGTCCCAACATCGTCATCGTCATGGCCGACGACATGGGGTTTTCCGACATCGGCCCTTACGGCGGCGAAATCGACACGCCCACGCTCGATTATCTGGCCGCGAACGGGCTGCGCTTCACGCAGTTCTACAACACCGCGCGCTGCTGTCCCACCCGCGCGGCATTGCTCACGGGAATCTATCAGCATCAGGCCGGCGTCGGCCACATGGTCGGCGATATGGGCCGGCCGGCCTATCGGGGCTATCTCAACGACCGTTGCGTGACCATCGCCGAGGCGCTCAAGCCCGCCGGCTACACAACGCTGATGTCCGGCAAGTGGCATGTCGGCGAAGAGCGCCCTCATTGGCCCGTCGACCGCGGGTTCGACGAGTATTTCGGTTTGATCAGCGGCGCCTCGAACTACTTCAAGCTCGACGGCGCGCGCACGATGGCGCTCGGCAACGAGCCGTGGACTCCTCCCGACGACGGCTCCTTCTACATGACCGACGCCATCGCCGACCACGCCGTCGAATTTCTCGACAAGCACGGCGGCAAGGACAACCCGTTCCTGCTCTACTTGCCGTTCACGGCGCCGCATTGGCCGCTGCACGCCAAGCCCGCGGACATTGCGAAGTACAAGGGCAAATACGCCATGGGCTGGGACGCGCTGCGCGAGCAGCGTTACGCCCGCGAGCTCGAGTTGGGACTGATCGACGAAAAATGGGCGCTCAGCCCCCGCGACCCGGACGTGCCGGCGTGGGAAGACGTGGACAACAAGCCGCTCTGGGAGCGCCGCATGGAAGTGTACGCCGCGATGATCGACTGCATGGATCAAGGCATCGGCCGCGTCGTGGACAAGATCCGCAGCCTCGGCAAGCTCGACAACACCCTGATCCTGTTTCTGGCCGACAACGGCGCCTGCCACGAAAACGCCGATATCGAACAGGGCACGCCGCGCAATACCTGGGGCGACCCGAACGCCATGCCGGGCGGGCCGGATTCGTTCGACGGCTACGACCGGCCGTGGGCCAACGCCGGCAACACGCCCTTCCGCATGTTCAAAAGCTGGGTGCATGAGGGGGGCATTGCGACGCCCCTGATCTGCCATTGGCCGGCCGGCGTCGCGCAGCCGAAAGGCTCGATCACCGACGAGCCCGGCCACTTGATCGACCTGATGGCGACATGCCTCGATCTGGCCGGCGCCGCATACCCCGCAACCTTCAACGGCAAGCCCATCACGCCGCTCGAAGGCAAGAGCCTGCGCCCGATCTTCGCAAACGGCAAGCGCGAAGGGCACGAAGCCCTTTTCTGGGATCACCAGGGCAACCGCGCCGTGCGCATGGGCAAATGGAAACTGGTGTCGCTTTACGACCGCGCCGGCGGCGGCTATGCGCCGTGGGAGCTCTACGATCTCGAAGCCGACCGCAGCGAGCTCAACGACCTCGCCGCCGATAGCCCCGAGCGCGTCGCCGCAATGGAAGCCGCCTGGACGGCCTGGGCCGAGAAAGTAGGCTGGGTTCCCTGGAACGAGCTCACTGCTTAGCAACCCGCGGCTGCAGGGTCTCGGCGGCGCGGTTATCCTCTACTACAAGCTCGCCTTGATCTTGCGGATGACCGCGCTTTCGGGAAGTTTTTTGTAAAACGGGTCCAGAGGATAACACCCCGAAACGAGACCGTTGCGCGGTCCCGTGGTGCAGTCGCTGAACGTGCGGCAAATACGCTTCGAACGCACGACTCCTGCACGCAGCACGTCAGCGGGGAAAGTAGGGCAGGCCACGACCATCCGGCCCAAGCCGACGGTGTCCACCTGCCCCGACCGTACCGCCCACTGGGCGACATGCGGCAGAAATTCCTGGAAGTAGGTGTATCCGGTACCTACCAGAATCATGTTCGGGAATCTCTTTTTAAGCTCGGCGGCCGCTTGAATGTGCCGCGCGCAGCCGACTAAGGGATCCTCGGGAGGTTGATAGCCGTCCGAAGGGGGGAACAGCGCGGGCCGCAGCACGTGAGGATTGTAGTAAGGACTCCCGGCGGTAACGTTGAGCATGCGGATATCCAGCCGCTCGAGCAGTTCGATGAAGCGCACCGTGTCGGTCAGATCGTACTCGACCGGGTTGTTCGCATCCGCTCCGAACCCATGCCGATAGGGCAGCGCTCCCGCGAAATCATCGGGAACGCCGACGCCGAGCTTCTTCCCGCCGCTATGGTTCGGATCGGGACGGAAGGGAACAAAGTCGAAAGCGCTCAAGCGTACCCCGATCTTGAGGCGCGCGGTAGCCGCCCGAATCCCCGCGACAACCTCCCGGAGAAACCGCGTGCGGTTCTCGAAAGACCCGCCGTAGGGGCCGGGCCGGGTAACCGCGCTGAGGAACTCGTGCCCAAGATAGCCGTGGCAATGCTTCACGTCCACGAATTCCGCGCCGCACCGCTCCGCAATCCGTCCCGCCGCGATAAATCGGTCGATAATCCGTTTGATTTCGTCGTCCGTCAGGATAGGGTGATCGTCGGCCAAACCGAATTTGCGGTCGAGCAGCGGGTGGCGGTACAGGATTTTCGGCGCGGGACCGGCCTGCGTCGGCCTGGAAAACCGGCCGGAGTGCGTCAGTTGGAACCCGGTGAGCAGATCGTCCGCGGAGCCGAACGCCGCTCGATGGGTCTCCAGCAAGTCGTCGTGCAGCGACTTCAGCGATTCCTCGGTCGATTCGTTGATCGCCAACTGCCGCGGATTCGCGCGGGCCTCGGGCAGAACCGCCATCGCTTCGCCCCCCCAGATCCATTTGGCGCCGCTGAGCGCGTAATTCCGCCACCGCCGACGCACCAGCTCGCTGACCCGGCCGTCCGCCTCGCCGTCCCAACCTTCCATGGGGTGGATGACCCAGCGGTTGCCCAGCCGCCGCCCTTCCACGTCGATCGGCTGCGCCAGGGGCGAAGCGGGCGCCGTTTCGATGGCGTCTTCCGCCTCGATCGTCAGCCCGAGAGCCGCGCAACGGGCGCGGAAATCATCGACGGACTGCATCCTGGCAATGCGCGGGTAGGCCATAAGCTCGATCGGGGGAATTCCCCAGTATAGATTGACTGCGCGGAAACCGGTTGCCAAACGCGGCTCCGACGCGCTAGCCTGATCTGCAGATAGGAAATTTCAAGCAGGATGGCCGAGAAGACAAACCTTTACCGCGCCGAGTATCTGGGCAGCGGAACATTCAGAATCGCCAAGCCGAAACGCAATAAGGCGAAGCTCAAGGAAATACGGGCCAAGCGGAGAGACCGCAAGGCGCGCCGCAACTGAACCGCCGGCGCGGGCGGTGGTCGGGAATAGCCCGCCCGCCGCGCTTGCAGCGCAAGACATTGCGGGTCAATAGCGGATCTTGAAGGTTGCCGCGCCTTCGCCGGGCGCGGCGTGCTCCGTCACCGCGTCCACCCGAGACAAGGGCGGGCCTTGCCGCAGAGCGGCCGCGAATTGCCTGATCTCCGGCTCAGGTCCTTCGGCATGAGCCTCGACCCGGCAATCGGGCAGATTTTTAACCCATCCGCCGATGCCGATCCCGCGCGCTTGCCGCAGCGCAAAATAGCGGAACCCGACTCCCTGAACGCGGCCGCTGATCTGAAAACGCACCGCGATGCGCTCGCTCTTCCCGCGGCTGCATTGCGCATGCTCGGCAGTCTGCGCAGCGGTCTTGCTATCCGCCATCCGCTACTCCACTATCCGCCGGCCGCGCAAGCGGCCTTCAGTGGAAGTCGAACTGGTCCGGACTCAACTGGGCATCCCCCCGCACCAACACGTTCGCCTGGAACGTTTCCTCGAGTTCCCGCAGATAGGAATTCGAGCGGGACTTCAGCAACTTGGCGACATTGGGATACACGCGCAAAACGACATCTTTGGTCTCTTCGGCAGAGAGCGCCATCTTGCGGGACTCGTTGAGTATCTCGGAGATGATCGTGGGCGCCGACTTCACGATTCCCGAACCCGAACAAGTCGGGCAGGGCATGCACAGCGCCCGCTCCAGCGACTGCTTGACCCGCTTGCGGGTAATCGCCACGAGGCCGAAGTCGTTGAACGGCAGCGCCTTCGCGGGCGCGCGGTCGCGGCGCAAGGCGGCCTCGATCGTTTGATACACGCCGCGGCGGTTTTTAGGGTCGTCCATGTCGATGAAATCGACAATGACGATGCCGCCGAGATCGCGCAGCCGCATCTGGCGGACGACCTCCTCGGCCGCTTCCATGTTGGTCTGGAAGATGGTGTCTTCCAGACGGTCGGACTTGCCCACGTATTTGCCCGTGTTGACATCGATGGCGACAAGCGCTTCGGTCTGAGTGATGACCAGATAGCCGCCCGATTTCAGCCAGACCTTCGGCCGCAGCGCTTTCTCGAGCTCTTGGGAAATGTTGAACTCGTCGTAGATCGGCATCGACCGCGTGTAGAACTTCACGCGGTCCAGCAAGTCCGGCTGGAAGCGCTCGACGAAGCGCAGGACGCGCTCGTACTCTTCTTCGCCGTCCACCCAGATGGTCTTGTAACTCTGGCCTAACTGGTCGCGCATCACGCGCTCGACGACATCGAGATCGTGATAGAGCAAAGCCGGAGCCCGGCGTTTTTCGGCCTTTTCCAGAATGCCCTGCCACTGCTTGTAGAGAAATTCGAGGTCGGCCTGCAATTCTTCCTCCGACGCCATGCGGCCCGCGGTGCGTACGATGAAGCCGCCCGGCTTGCCCGCGGCGTGGGCCTTGACAATGCGGCGCAAGCGGGCGCGCTCGGAGTCGGAGCGGATTCTCTTCGAGACGCCGTTATGGTTTACGGTGGGCATGTAAACCATGAAGCGCCCCGGCAACGCTATGTGCGAGGTGATGCGGGCGCCTTTCTTGCCCAGCGGCTCCTTGGCGATCTGCACGATCAGTTCCTGTCCGGGTTCGAGCAGATCTTTGATGTTGGGCAGCGCAGCGGAGTCAGGCAAAGCAGCTTCCGCCTCGTCCGCCGGGCTTTCCGAGCCGTTCTCGGCGCTCTGCTCCTCGTTAGCCGTCTCCGGCGGCTGCGCATCGCGAGACCGGCGGCGGCGTCCGCGCCGCTGGAGGCGGGAGGACTCCGGCGGACTCGCAACGGCGGCCGCCGCAGCGGGAGCTTCCTCGGCGGCTTCGGGCGTGTCCGGTTGCCCGCCGTCCGCTCCGGCTGCGGCAGGCTCCATATCTTCAACCTGTTGCCCGGCGCTATCCGCGGCCGGTTCTCCCTCTGCATCGCCGCCGCCGTCGAGCGGGTCGTTCTCCGCTTCGCTGCTGGCGGCTGCGGCCGGCGGCTCGCCGCTTTCGTCTTCGACGTCGTCTTCGATGTTGTCCTCCAGCTCTTCCGGGGCGTCGGAAGCATCGACCTCGGCGTTTTCGCCGAGAGTGGAGATTTCTTCTCCGGGGCCGTCGGGTTCGCCTCCGGTCGGGGCGTTTTCGCCGCGCTCTTCGGCAGCCGCGAACTCTTCGTTTTCGGCGTCAAGGCCGCCGCCGTCGTTCGCCGCGGGACCTTCATCGTCCGCGTCGTATTTCGACAGCGATTCCCCGGGCAGCACTTCGAAAACCAGGTCGCCGCCGGCCTCGGTTTCCGCCGGCGCTGCGTGGTTTTCGTCTGCTGCGTCCGCGTTCCGCTCGGCCGCGCCGCCGCGAATCCGCTCGCGTTCGCCCTCGCGGCCGCGGCGGCCGTGACGGCGGCCCCGGCGGCGCCCCAAGCGACGGCCGGCGGATCGCTCGGATTCTTCAGCTCCCCCGCCGTCCGCGCTCGATCCCTCCGCCTCGGCGCCGTCCCGGTCGTCATCGGCGGATTCGGCGTCGAGCCGTGCGGAATCGCGCCGTTTCGGGTTCGGACGTCTGTTGCGCCGCCGTCCGGAGTCGGCGCGGCCGTTGCGCTCCGGCAACTCCCCATCCGCAGTTTCGGCAAGATCCGGATCGTCTCCGTTTTCCAGATCGGCCGTCTGCTCCAGCACGTCCGAAACGTACAGGAAAGCGTCCCGCGCAAGCCCCAGCTTGACGAACGCCGACTGCATCCCCGGCAATACGCGGGATACCCTGCCTTTGTAGATGCTGCCGGCGATGGCTTGATTCGAGCGCCGCTCTACATAAATTTCAACCAGGCGATCGTCCTCGAGGATCGCCAACTTTGTTTCGTGTCGATTCGACGAAACGACCAATTCTTTCGACATGGAACCTGTCTCCAGGGAAGGAAATCCCGCTTCCGCGCTCGCTTCGAGAGATTGCCGGACGATTCAGTCATGGTTCACGTTTCCGGAGGCATTGCGGCGTCGGACACGGTCTGTCGAACCGCCGGCCGGCGCCGTTGCCGCCATCTGTTTTTCCACAGCCTCCAAGCATGCGGAGCGCCCGAAACAAGGTCCGGCGCTCATACGCTTCCGCTCGGCATGCGCTGTTTTCAAGGGAACCGTCCCGCGCCTGCTCGGCCGCGGATTCAAGATACTTCCCTATGCCTTTCTCCGGTTGCGCGGGCGAATGCGCCGGATGCCCCGGTCGGGTTCCGGCGGTCGGCCCGCAAAGTTCGATCAATTCGTAAAGCGGCGCAGCCGCACGTTGTTTACGAGGCCCAACAGCATCAGGAATGCCACAGTGCCCGATCCTCCATAGCTCATCAGGGGCAGCGGAATGCCGGTTACCGGCATTTTGTTCACCACCATCCCGACGTTTACCAGCAATTGAAACAGCAACAGGGCCGCGACGCTCATTGCGATCAGCATTCCGGCGGCGTCCGCAGCAGTTCTTGCGTTATGCACGATTCTCATCGTCAGGGCAAAGTACAGCGCCATCGCCAAGAAGACGCCGACGAAGCCGCTTTCTTCCGCAAATGCGGCAAAAACAAAATCCGTATGGGGAACGGGCAGGAACCGTAACTGGGTCTGTGTCCCGCGCGCAAAACCTTGTCCCCATATTCCGCCCGCGCCTACCGCGATCCTGGACTGCAACGGCTGGTAGCCGGCGCCCCGCAGATCGTCTTCCGGATGCATGAAAGCGACGATGCGCTCCTGCTGGTAGGGCTTGAGCGCCCACCAGCCGGCCGGCACGGCCAACATCAGGACCAGAACGGCGGCAGCCGCATGTTTCCAGCGAATCCCCGACAGCAAGATACCCATCCCGAGTAACGGCGCGTAACTCAACGCGGTGCTCATATCGGGCTGGTGCTGCACCAACAGAGCCGGCGCGGCGAAAATGGCGCTGGCGTACAGCGCCTCGCGGAAGCGTATCCTTGCGGTCGTGAAATTTCCGAAGTAGCGGGCTATTATCAATACTAGCACCACCTTCACGAACTCCGAGACCTGCAGCGACAGTCCTCCGGGCAGCGGCAGCCAGCGCCGCGCGCCGTTGACCGGTTCCGCGAAGAGCAGCAGGCCGGCCAGCAGGACAATGGCCAGCCCATAGAAAACGGCCGCCCGATTGACCAGCCAGTGGTAATCGATCCAGGACATGGCCAAAAACAGGAGCGCGCCCAGCCCCAGCCAGATCAATTGCTTGGACCAGGCGTCCTGCCACTGAGTCGCCAGCGCGGCGCTGTAGATTTCGAGGACGCCCAACGCGGCAATCAGGGCGGCCGCGCCGATCAACACCCAGTCGAAGTCATGAAAGGGGCGCCCCCGTTTGGGCAACGGTCTGAGACTCATTGCGTCCGCTCCGCCAGACGCGCCAACGTCGGACGCGTTGCGCTCAATTGGAGTTGGCGGCGCTTCTTTTTATCGAAGTGCGCCTTGATGACGTCCCGCGCGACCGGTGCGGCGAAATAGCTGTGAGCGCCGTTCTCCAGCAACACCGCGACCACGATTTCCGGCTCGCGGCACGGCGCGTAGCCTACAAACCACGCGTCGTCTTCGAATTCGGGGCGGTTATGCTCCAGTCTTGTCCGATTGGAAACACGCTGCGCCGTGCCTGTCTTGCCGCAGACATCGACAGCGTCCAGCCGCGCCCGCGCGCCGGTTCCGCCGGCGTTGACCACGCCCCACAGCAGTTGTCGAATAATTCTCGAGTGCCAGGGCGCGAGCGGCGCGCGGCGGGGCTCGCGCCGGGCATGACCCTCGCGCATCTCCGCCAATTGACCGGGGGAGACGAGGCGCGGGCGATGCCAGACTCCGCCCATCGCCAGTCCGCCGATCGCTTGGGCGACCTGCAGCGGAGTCACCGTGAGCGCGCCTTGTCCGATGACGAACGAGATCGTCTCCCCCGCGTACCAGCGCTCGCGGAACAGACGCACCTTCCAGTCGATGCTGGGAACGATCCCCGCGGCTTCGTCGGGCAGGTCGATCAGCGTCTTCGCGCCCAGACCGGCGCGGCGGGCGTATTCGGCAATGACATCCACGCCGAGTTGCTTGCCCAACTCATAAAAATAGATGTCGCAGGACTGGGTCATGGCTTCGTTCAAGCTGACCGAGCCGTGGCCGCGGCGGGCATGACAGCGGAACCTGTGGCCGAAGTACGTCCTGCTGCCCGTGCAAGTCGTGCGGAACGTGCTGTTCGCCAGTCCCTTCTCCAGAGCGGCCAGGGCGACGATGGGCTTGAAAACCGAGCCGGGGGCCCATTGCCCCTGCACCGCTCGATTCAAGAGCGGCTTCGCCGGGTCTTCCAGCAAGCGCTTCCATTCCTTGCCGTCTATGCCGTCAACGAAAGCATTCGCCGAAAAAACAGGCGCGCTGGCCATCGCGAGCACTTCGCCGTTGCGGGGGTCGAGCGCTACCACGGCGCCGCGGTAGCCTTCGAGTCCCATCTCGGCAACGGCTTGCAGATCGAGGTCGAGAGTGAGCCGCAGGCTGCGGCCGGGCTGAGCTGCGATGGATTCGATAACGCCTTGACTGCGGCCGCGGTTGTCAACCAGGAGACGCCGCCGGCCGTCCTTGCCGGCGAGCAGATGGTTGTATTGCCGCTCGATGCCGGTCTTGCCGATCTTGTCTCCGGGGCCGTGGAGAGAAAATTCCCGCATGGCCAACTCGGCTTTGCCGATCTCGCCGACATAACCGACGACATGCGCCGCGACGCCCTCCGCCGAATAGAACCTGCGCTGCGATTGCACAATGTCGATTTCCCGGAATTGCGCGCGATGCGCTTCCAGAAACGCCATGTCCGCTATCGACAGGTTTTCCTTCAAGACGATGCGGTCGCGCGCGAGGTTGGGCGAGACTTCCGCGAGCCGCTCTTGCAGGCGGTCGAGCGGCAGGTCGAGGCCCGCCGCGATGTCCGGCAAGTTCGCGGAATACGCCTTGCCGGCGGCGAGCGTCGCCGAAAAACTCGGCGCATTGTTGACAATCGGACGACCGTCGCGGTCGAGGATTTCCCCGCGCGGCGCCGGTATCGGCAGGGATTTCACGCTGTTCTGCTCAGCCTTCTGCGCGTAGATGCCCGATTTCTGCACCTGGAGTTGCCAGAAGCCGCTTAGCAACCACAGGAAAACAGCCGCCGCGGCGTACTGGAACAGCGCGATCTCGACGCTCCTCGACCGCCGCAGCGGGTTTTCACCGGGACTCATTGCGCCCTCTTGAGCTTGTCGAAGAGCGGATAAAGCAGCAAGCCGACAACGACATGGACCGCCGCCCAAGCAGTCCAGCCAAGCGGGTCGAACGAGACATCGCCCCCCAGCAAGCCATTTCGAATCGTCAGCAGCAGCGCTTGGTGCAAAAGGAACGACAGGGCGAGAATCGTGCTGCGTATGCCGGGGTAGCCGACATTAACGTAAAGACCTATCGAGGAAGCCGCGTACCCGACACAGGTCTGGACAATGCCGAATACGCCCAGGGGGCCGTGAGTCAAAGCATCTTGCGCCCAGCCTATGCCCATCCCCGCCAGCATGCCCGCCCCGGCGCTGCGCCCGGAGATTGCCAGGAAGACCACAACGATCAGCGGCAGGCTGACCTGCGAGAACGGCGTGGGCCGCATGGGCAGAAAGCCCTGGACGATCAGCGCCGCCGCGGCCAGCGCGAAGCCCGCGCCCGGATACATCCCCGCATGTTTCTTCGCCTGACGCGCCGCAGGCAAGCGGATCGTCGAAGCCCGCATCACAACGGCTTCTTCTCCCGTTCTTGCGCAGCGGATGGGGACGCCTCGGGGGCGGGGCTTGCGGGCGGCAGCGCCGCGGGGTCGAAATTAAAATCGGGCGCCGGTTGCCCGAGATTGCCGATTCGCGTGCCCTGCGCGCCTACGGTTTCTCGATATCGTTGCTTGATGCGGTCTGCGTCCAGCGCCGCAACCGGCGCCGCGCTCAGGCCGGGCGCGGGAGTGGAATCCACCTCGTTTTGCCGCTGGGAGGCCGTCAGCGCTCCGGGCGCCTCCGGCGTCCCTTCGCCGGGAAGCTGCAGATGAACGCCCTTGGTCACAATCAACGCCTCTTCCACAAGATCCGGCGGCGCAAAGAGCTCGACGGAGATGTCCTGAAACGCCGTGCCCGGCGCAACCCGCGTCACCCGGCCCACCGGCAATCCCCGCGGGAACACCCGGTCGTCGCCGGATGTGTACGCCAATTCGCCCGGCGACACCTTCGTCTCGGGCAGGATGTAGTCGATCGTGCAGGCGCGCCCGCCGGTTCCTTTGAGCACCCCGCGGGCGAGGCTGTCCGCCAGCACGATTCCGGCGCTCGATTCCGTGTCGTTGATCAACAAGACCAAGGACACCGATGTATAGCATGCCTGCACCTTGCCCACGATTCCGTCCGCGGTAATGACCGCCATGCCCGCGCGGATGCCGTGCTTCTCGCCCCGGTCCAGAAACAACTCTTTCGCTAACGGGTTCGACCCGCCCGCGACAACGCGCGCGAGCACGGTCTGCACTGCCGCTTCGCGCTGGTAGGCAACCAACTCGGCTTCGCGGTCGAACCTTTTCACGCTTTGGCGCAGCCACTGGTTCTCCAAGCGCAGCCGCGCCATTTCCGCCGCAAGCTCCCGGCTTTCCCCGCCTTTGTCAACACGCTGGAAGTAGCGGCTCCAAGCGCCTGAAACCGTCTCGCCGCTGCGCTGCAGGCCCTTCTTGACCGGCGCCGTTGCATTGACGACCCAACGGCGCGGCAGCGCGATATCCCGGTCCGTGCGCGCCTGATAACCCAACACGATCAACTGCGCGCACGCCAACCCCGCAAACATAATGCTGCCGGAATAGCGCCTGGACCAAAACTTCAATGAATCGTCTCTTCGATCGTTCCTTTATATAGCACCTTTGGCCGGGGCGTGTCAATCGATGGCGATCTGTTGCAGCAAGTCGAGATTATCCAATATCTTGCCGGTGCCCTTGACCACCGCCGCAAGCGGCTCTCCGGCGACCGACACGGGCAGTCCCGTCTTTTCGCGGATGTGCAGGTCCAGGCCGCGCAACAACCCGCCGCCGCCGCTGAGAACGATGCCGCGGTCGCTGATATCGGCGCTCAATTCGGGAGGAGTTTTTTCCAGCGCCTCATGGATCGCATGGACAATGACGTCGACGCAATTCGACAATGCTTCGCGGATCTCGGTGTCGTTGATTTTCGCCATCCGCGGCATGCCTTCGATACGGCTCCTGCCCTTGATTTCCATGGTCAGCGGCTTGTCGTTCGGATGGGCGGAGCCGATTTCGATCTTCACGCGCTCGGCGGTGCGCTCTCCGATATAAAGGTTGTACTTATCCTTCAGATAGGCGATAACTGCCTCGTCCATCGCATTGCCGGCGGTGCGGATGGAGCTGGAATACACAATGCCCGACAACGAAATCACGGCGGTGTCGGTCGTGCCGCCGCCGATGTCGACGATCATGCTGCCGGAAGGCTCCGTGATCGGCAGACCCGCGCCGATTGCGGCGACCATCGCCTGTTCGACCAGGTAAACTTCGCTCGCGTCGGCCTGAAAGGCCGCGTCCGTAACCGCGCGGCGCTCGACCGGCGTAGTCCTGCTGGGCACGCCGATCACGACCCGGGGATGGACCAGCAGCTTGCGGTTGTGCGCTTTCTGGATGAAGTAGGTCAACATCCGCTCGGTCACCTGAAAGTCGGCGATGACGCCGTCCCGCATCGGACGCACTGCGACGATATTGCCGGGCGTGCGCCCGACCATTTCCTTGGCTTCCGCGCCGACGGCCAGGACGTTCTTATTTTTTGTGTTGATCGCGACGATCGAAGGCTCGTCGATCACTACGCCCACTCCGGCAACGTGGACAAGCGTGTTCGCCGTGCCCAAGTCAATCGCCAAGTCGCGCGAAAAAAGACCGACCAACGAACGAAAACTGATTTTCTTCGGTAAGTTCATACCTGCGGATGCGCGCAAGGCGGGCGCCGTTCAGATTGCTGAATTGCCTGTGCGCGAGCCGGCGGCGAGCGGTGAAACGGCAATATCCATTATCGTAACCGAATCCCGGCGTTTTACGCGCGGCCGCGCGTAAAACCGTGGCCCGAACCGCCCGTCGAGCGCCGTCGCGCCGTCATGGCCGCGGATTGGCGACGAACCGGTAGCCGACGCCGCGCACCGTTACGAGATGCCTGGGCCGCGAGGGTTCCCGCTCGATATAGCGTCTGAGACGCACGATAAAATTGTCGATCGCCCGCGTATCGGTATCCTCCCGAACGCCCCAGACCGCGGAGAGCAAGTCTTTTCGAGACACGGCGGCGCCTTCGTTCTCGATGAGAAAACGAAACAAGTCCGTCTCCATCAGGGTGAGCTCGCGGGTTTCACCGTCAACCGTAAGCTGTTGGCGGGCGAAGTCGATCGTGCGCCCATCGAAAGAATAGCTGCGCGGTTTGGACGCTCCGCCGGCCGGCGCGTCGTCTTCCTGCATCCATTGTCGGCGGCGCAGCAGGCCGCGAATGCGCGCCAGCAGCACCGGCAATTCGAACGGCTTCGACAAATAATCGTCGGCGCCCGCCGAGAAGCCTTGGACGATGTCGTCCGGCCGGCCGCGCGCCGTCAGCATGATGACCGGAACGAAATGCCCGCCGCCGCGCAGCTCGGCGACAACATCGAAGCCGCTCTTGCCGGGCAGCATGACATCCAGCAGCACCAAGTCGAAGCCGCTGTCCGCGCACAGCAACTCCAGCGCCGCCTCTCCGGTCTCCACCACGGTCGCCCGGAAACCTTCGGCCTCGAGGTTGAAGCGCAGTCCCGCTGCGAGATGTTCTTCGTCTTCGACTACCAGTACGCTGCTCATGTCGACGGGGCCAACGGAAGCTCGAGCGTAAACGTGCTGCCGCGGTCCGACCCTTCGCTTTCTCCGTATGCCTGGCCGCCGTGGCGCTTGGCGACCGAGCGAACAATGAACAGCCCCAGGCCGGCGCCCTTGACGCGCAGCGTTCCCGGTATGCGGTAGAAACGCTTGAATATCTGCTTGAACTCTGCGCGGGCAATGCCGATGCCTTCGTCCTGCACGCGAACCGCGATGCGCTCGGCGCCGACCTTCGCGACCCGGATGCGCACCTTCACCTGCTTGCCCGAATAGCGGATCGAATTGTCGAGCAGGTTCATCACCGCCGCGCGCAGTTCCTCGGCGTCCCCGACAACGATTGCCGGCTCTCCCTCGGCCAGGGCGCAGCGGTAGCTCAGGGCGCCGTCGGGAAGATGATGCCGCCGGCCGGCCGCGGCGATGCAATCGCGCACCAGCACCGGCATGTCGACCGGCGCGCGCCGCCGCTTGCGGCGCGCGCCGGCCGCGCCCGCGGTCAGCACCTGTTCGATAGTGCCCTGCAGCCGCGCGGCGTCCTGCAGCATGGTTTCGTAAAACTCCTGCCGCCGCTCGTCGTCGAGCTTGCGCGCTTGCAGCGTCTCGAGATACAGCCTGATCGAGGCGACGGGCGTCTTCAACTCGTGCGTGACGGCGTTGATGAAGGCGTCGTGCTGCTCGTTCCTGCGGATCTCGCGGACCAGAAAAATCGTGTTGAGCACGAGGCCGGCAATCAACAGGGCGAAAGAAACCGCGCCCACCAAGACCATGACGCCCGTCCGCCAGTTGGCCACCACCCAGGTGATGTTGAGGGTCAGAGCCAGCGCGACGAGACAGACGCCGAGAACGATCCAGAAAGCGACGGAACGCTTGCGGTGCCCCGGGAGTTGCACAGACCTTCATCATAAATCGAGCGGACTCGCAGCGGACGAAACCGCAGGCGGATGCAGTCGGCGGCCGCCGCGTCTATCCTAAATGTATGGAATCGCACATTGTATATATAATTTATAGATCATAAAACTTGACATGAATATACTCATATTTTATATTGATAATGATTGAGGAGACCTTTGGGGATGCAGTTGACCGGACAAACGGCATGCGCGCTCACAGACGGCGCCCGCCCGCCGGCGGCAACCGCGCCCCGAACGATCCGATTACCGAAACACAGGAGACAACCCATGAACTTGATTCGACACACCCCACAATTCGGCTTGAAGCCGTTTTTCGCGGATTTCGACCGCGTTTTCGACCATTTCTTCAACGATGCGGGGGCGCCTCCCGCCGCCGCCGAGCGGACCTGGGCGCCGGCCGTCGACATCGTCGAAGACGACAAGCGGTTCGTGCTGACCGCCGACTTGCCGGACGTCAACCCAAAAGACATCGACGTGCGCGTGGACGACGGCGCGTTGACCCTGCGGGCCGAGCGGAAGCTGGAGTCCGACGAGTCGAAAGACAACTTCCGTCGGATCGAGCGCAGCTACGGCGCGTTTGTCCGCCGCTTCTCGCTGCCGCCCACGATCGACAGCGAAGGCATCGAAGCCAAGTACAAGAACGGCGCCTTGCGTCTGACGCTGCCGAAGACCGCGGTCCGGGAAACGGGACGCACCATTGCCGTGAAGTGAGCGCGGGCCGACCGAGCGGGGGCGGCAGCGGAACGCATTGCGGCCGCCCCCTGCTGGCGGAGAACGATACGGCGCGATGAACGTTGGGCAATAGAAGCACCATGAATCGATTCGACCAATTCACGCAAAAGGCGCAGCAGGCGGTGCAGGCGGCGCAGGCGCTGGCCGCTGAGGCGCAACACCAGGCGGTGCGGCCGATTCACCTGCTGGCTGCGCTTGTCGCGGAAAAAGACGGCGTCGCGCCGGCCGTTTTATCCAAGCTCGGCATCGCCCCCGGCGTTGTCGCCGAAGATGCGCGCAAGAAATTCGCTGCAATGCCGGTTGTCCGCGGCGTGCGCGGCGGTACGCACATCGACCCTGCCCTGGAACAGGCGTTTGCGCAGGCGTTCCGGGAGGCCGAGAGGTTCAAGGACGAGTTCGTCTCGACCGAGCACCTGTTGCTTGCCCTCGGCCGCGCGGTCGGGGACGCCGCCGGCAAGCTGCTGCATGATGTCGGCGCCTCGCCCGAGGCAATCCTGCAAGCGCTTGCCGCCGTCCGCGGCTCGCAGCGCGTGACCGACCCGCACCCCGAAGAAAAGTATCAGGCGCTGGAGCGCTACGCTCTCGACCTGACCGAAGAGGCGCGGAAGGGCAAGCTCGATCCGGTGATCGGCCGCGACGAAGAGATTCGCCGGGTCATTCAGGTGCTCTCGCGGCGGACAAAAAACAATCCCGTCCTGATCGGCGAGCCCGGCGTCGGCAAGACGGCCATATCGGAGGGGCTCGCCCAGCGCATCGTCAACGGCGACGTTCCCGAAACGCTGAAAAACAAGCGCCTGGTTGCGCTCGACCTGCCGTCGCTGGTGGCCGGCGCGAAATTCCGCGGTGAATTCGAAGACCGGCTGAAAGCCGTGCTCAAGGAGATCGAAGACTCCGCCGGCGCGGTTGTCTGCTTCATCGACGAGCTGCATACGCTTGTCGGCGCGGGTTCGGCGGAAGGCTCCATCGACGCCGCGAACATGCTCAAGCCGATGCTGGCGCGCGGGCGGCTTCGCTGCATCGGCGCTACGACGTTGAGCGAGTACCGCAAGCACATCGAGAAAGATTCGGCGCTGGAAAGGCGCTTTCAAACGGTGCTGGTCGAGCAGCCCGGCGTCGAGGATACGATCGCCATCCTGCGCGGCTTGAAGGAAACATACGAGATTCACCACTCGGTCCGTTTCCGCGATACGGCGCTGATTGCCGCCGCTACGCTCTCGCACCGTTACATCAGCGACCGTTTTTTGCCTGACAAGGCAATCGATCTGATGGACGAGGCGGGCGCAACCCTGCGCATGCAGATCGATTCCGTTCCCGTGGACGTGGACCGCACGGAACGCAGAATCGTGCAGCTTGAGATCGAGCGGCAGGCGCTGCAGAAGGAAAAAGACCGCGGTTCGCGAGAACGCCTCGGCGCGATCGAGAACGAGCTAGAGCGGCTCCGCGCCGAGGCCGCTCTGTCCCGCGGCCGTTGGGAAAAGGAAAAGGAACTGATCCATTCCGTGCGGCGCCTCAAGGAGCGCCAGGAACAGTTGCGCGCCGAGGAAGAAGAGGCCGCGCGCGCCGGCGACCTTTCCCGCGCCGCCGAGATACGCTACGGCCGGCTGGTCGAAGTCGAGAACGAACTCGCCGGCGCTACGCGCCGCCTCGAGGAAGAGCACTCCGAAAGCGCGCTGCTGCGGGGCGAGGTCACCGAAGAGGATATCGCCCGGATTGTCGCCAAGTGGACCGGCATTCCCGTCTCCCGCATGCTCGAAGGCGAGATCGAAAAGCTGGTTCACATGGAAGAGCGCCTGCAGCAGCGGGTCATCGGCCAGGACGAAGCGGTCGAGTTGGTCTCCAACGCGGTCAGGCGCAACCGCGCCGGACTCGGCGACCCGAAACGGCCGATCGGGACCTTCGTGTTCCTGGGGCCGACGGGCGTCGGCAAAACCGAGCTTGCGCGCAGTCTGGCGCAATTCCTGTTCGACGACGAGCAAGCGATGGCGCGCATCGACATGTCAGAGTACATGGAGAAGCACGCGGTTGCGCGCATGATCGGAGCTCCTCCGGGATACGTGGGCTATGAGGAGGGCGGTCAACTGACCGAGCACGTGCGCCGCAAGCCTTACTCGGTCGTCCTGCTCGACGAGATCGAGAAAGCGCATACTGACGTCTTCAACGTGCTGCTGCAAGTGCTCGACGACGGGCGCCTGACCGACGGCAAAGGCCGCACGGTGAACTTCAACAACACCGTCATCGTCATGACGTCGAACATCGGTTCGCGCGAGATACAGAAGAGCGGGTCGATCGGCTTTTCGCTCACCCACGAGCAGGGCGCGCACGACGACATTCGGCAAAAGCTGCTCGATGAGTTGGGGCGGCGCTTCCGTCCGGAGTTCTTGAACCGCATTGACGACATCATCGTTTTCAACAAGCTGAACCGCGAGAGCTTGGGGGCGATCGTCGAGTTGCAGCTTGCCGCCCTTGAACGGATGCTCGCCGAGAAGGATATCCGTCTGGAAATCTCCGCCGGCGCCAAGGAGCTTCTGACGGCCTCCGGCTACGACGAGCAATTCGGCGCGCGTCCGCTGAAGCGGGCGATCCAGAGGTTGATTCAAGACCCCCTCGCGCTGCATATACTGGACGGCGCTTTCGGCGAAGGAGATACCGTGTACGCGGACCGCGACGGGGAAAAGATGAAGTTCGAGAAAAAACCCGCCGCAGCGGCGGCAATCGCGCCCGAAGCCGCGCCGGGCCGGCAAGAGCGCAGCCCCTCCCCCGGCGTGATACGTTGAATAGCGCGGGATGTCTGCGGAAAATTCAGCGACTCCGATACGGGTGCTGGTCGCCAAGCCCGGCCTCGACGGCCACGACCGCGGCGCGAAGATCATCGCCAGAGCGTTGCGCGACGCCGGCATGGAGGTCGTCTATACCGGGCTGCGCCAGACCCCCGAGCAGATCGTCAACGCGGCGCTGCAAGAGGACGTTGAATTCATCGGCCTTTCGATCCTCTCCGGAGCGCACACGGTGATTTTGCCGCGCGTGATGGAACTGCTGAAGCAAAACGAGATGACCGACGTGCGGGTCGTCGTCGGCGGTATCGTCCCCGACGACGATCTGCCGGCGCTGCAAGCAATGGGCGTCGCCCGCGTCTTCCGGCCGGGAGCCTCGCTGGCCTCGATCGTCAAGTTTTTGCGCGAGAACCGGCCCGAGCGCGCTATCGCCTGATGTCCGGCGGGCGGGAGGCGCGATGACGCCGCGGCTCGCGGGGCTCCGCATCTATCCGATCAAGTCGCTCGACCCCGTTGCGCTTGCAGCGATTCGCGTTGTCGGCGGCGCCGGCTTGGCGGGCGACCGGGAGTTCGCTCTGGTCGACGCCCGCGGCAACTTCGCCAACGCCAAGCGGCTGGGCGAACGCATCCTGCGGATTCGCGCGCGATACGGGCCGGCGGCGGGGGCCGTCCGCTTGTCGGCAAGCGGCTGCGAGGAGGCGGCGTTTTCGCTTCCCGATCAGGCAAAAGCAATCGCCGATTGGTTTACCGCGCGGCTCGGGCAACCCGTTACCTTGCAGCGCAACAGGCGGAAGGGCTTTCCCGATGACAAAACGGCGTCCGGGCCGACGGTTGTCGGCCGCGCAACGATCGAAACCGTTGCAGATTGGTTCGCCTTGGACCCGCAAGAGGTGCGCCGCCGTTTCCGCGCCAACCTGGAGCTCGACGGACTGGCCCCATTCGAGGAAGACCGCCTCTTTGCAACCAAAGATCGCCCGCTTCGATTCCGTATCGGCGATGTCGAATTCCAGGGCGTCAATCCCTGCGCGCGCTGCTCCGTGCCGAGCCGGGATTCGCTGAGCGGCGCCATCCGCGACCCGCAATTCGCGCAAAGATTTGCCGAACTGCGCCGGCGGAGCCTCCCCGACGGCGTCGAGCGGGCGGCTTTCGACCACTATTACCGGTTGGCGGTGAACACCAGGATCGCCGCCGGTCAAGAAGGAAAGCTCCTCTCGCTCGGCGACCGGCTCGGGCCGCTTGCGCAGCCGGCCGGTCGCGAATAGTGGATAGTGGATAGTAAGACCGCCGGGGCGGCCGGCAAGCATGAAGATTCTCTTTATCGGCGACATCGTAGGCCGGCCGGGGCGGCGCATCGTCCGGGAGACGCTGCAAAAGCTCGTCGCCGACGAGGATGTCGATCTGGTCATCGCCAACTGCGAAAACGCCGCGGCGGGTTTCGGCGTCACCGCGGCGATCGCCGAAGGTCTGTTCGGCGAAGGAATTCACGTGCTG
The DNA here is from genome assembly GCA_958295955.1 of uncultured Bryobacterales bacterium. Taxonomy (GTDB): domain Bacteria; phylum Acidobacteriota; class Terriglobia; order Bryobacterales; family UBA6623; genus CATQHP01. The sequence goes on from OY282420.1 coordinate 3,186,887, forward strand.
ACCTCCGGAAACCACATTTGGGACAAAAAAGAGATTGTTCCCTATCTCGACCGCGAGCCGCGGATTTTGCGGCCGGCGAACTATCCCGACGCCCCGGGCAGCGGGCTTTACATCGGCCGCACCGACTCTGCCGTGTGTTTCGCCGTACTCAATCTGCAAGGGCGCGTTTACATGCCGAGCATCGAGTGTCCGTTCCGTGTTGCCGACCGGCTGCTCGCGGAGTTGGACTGCGCCGTTAAAGTGCGCTTCGTCGATTTTCACGCCGAGGTGACCAGCGAAAAGGTTGCCATGGGCTGGAGCCTCGACGGGCGCGTCAGCGCCGTTGTCGGCACGCATACGCACGTGCCCACGGCCGACGAGCGCATCTTGCCCGGCGGGACCGCTTATATCACCGACGCCGGCATGACCGGGCCCGTGAACTCGGTCATCGGCATGGATAAGGAAGCCTCGATCGCGCGCTTCATGAGCGGCCGCCCGAGGAGATTTCAACCCGCGGCGGGAGCGGTTCGTCTGCATGCCGTGGTGGTTGCCGTCGATGAATCGACGGGCCGGGCGACGGCGGTCCACCGCCGGCGCGAAGACTTGGCATAGTAGTCCGCAGCGGGACGGCGGTTTTGCTATCCACTGTTCACCGGCCGCGCAGCGTCCCCGCCGCCGCGTATAATCGTGGCTTGGAACGGGACTTCGGAAAAACGCTGCTGCGCAAGACCGGCAAGGCGGTTGTCGATTTCGCCATGATCCGCGCCGGAGACCGTATCGCGGTAGGCGTTTCGGGCGGCAAGGATTCGCTGGCGCTGCTCGACGCCTTGCGCTTTTTGCGGGAGCGCTCCCCGGTAGCGTTCGAGCTCTGCGCTTTCACCGTCGAACAGGGCAAATTCGTCCGCCCCGTCGAGCCTCTGCGCGCGTATATGGCCGAGAGAGGCGTCGAGTGGAGCTATTACCGCGACCGCGCTTCGTTCCGCTTGCTCGACGAGCAGCCCGACCACGGCTGCGACCTGTGCAGCCGCTACCGCCGCCGCGCCGCCTACGAGGTCGCGGCCGAGCTCGGCTGCAACGTCGTGGCGCTGGGCCACACCGCCGACGATTTTTGCGAATCGCTGCTGCGCAACGTCATGTTCACCGGACGGCTCAGTGCGCTTCCGGCCGTGACGCGCTCGCGTTCCGGAGATTTCCGCCTGATCCGGCCGCTGGTTTACGTGTCCGAGGAGATTACCCGCGGCTACGCCCGGCAGCGCCGGATTCCCCTTACGCCGTGCGTCTGCTCGTTCAAGTCCGGTACGGTGCGCGAGACATTGCGCGGCTTTCTCGAGCGACTCAAGGAGAGGAACCCGCACCTGACGGAGACCATGCTCGCGGCGATGGGGCGCATCGATGCCGAGCGCCTGCTCGACCGGCGCTTTCTCGACCCGGGCTGCGGCGAAACGCCGGCTACGCCCATGGATGGAAGCGGTTTTCCGGTTTTGCAATCCCTCTGTAACGATGCCGTTGTCGAATAATAGAGATAGAGCGGGCCGAGTCGCCGATTGCGGGCCGGCCGCGAGACGGGCCGCGCTATAATCGCCTGTCGGCCTCGGAGTAGCATTCTCGCGCACGGAGCGGTTTCGAACCTCTAGTAACGTGACACCCCTATGAGTTCCGAACCGGTCCAACGATCGGGGACCGCCGGCGTCGACGCGACAGGGAACTTGGCGCGCGCGGCGGCCGTCGCCGCTCTGTTGTTTGTCTTCCTGATGGGCGTCCGCGGCTTGGGCGACGGCTTTACGCTGCTCGGAGGGGACTTGCTCGACTCGTTCTTCAGGGCGACCTCGAATCCTTTTGCCGCGCTGATGGTCGGGCTGCTGGCGACGACGCTGGTGCAAAGCTCATCGGTCACCACGTCGATGGTCGTGGGCCTGGTGGCGGCGCCGGAGAACCCGCTGCCCCTGGAGAATGCGGTGCCGATGGTGATGGGCGCGAACATCGGCACGACCGTTACCAACACCCTCGTTTCGCTGGCGCAGATCGGCCGCCCGGAGGAATTTCGCAGAGCGTTCTCGGTGGCCGTTTGCCACGATTTCTTCAACTACATGGCGGTGATCGTTTTGCTGCCTCTCGAAATGGCGACGGGGCTGCTGCGCAAGACGGCGGCCGCGTTGGCCGCCGGACTGGCGGACGGCGGCGCCGGCCTGCAACTCGACAACCCGCTCAAAGCCGCGCTCAAGACGGCGTTAGCTCCGATCCGGAGCTTGCTCGAGGCGCTCACGGATGCGCAAGCCGTGCAGGGCGGGTTGCTGATCCTGATTAGCGGGTTGCTGATCTTCGCGGCGCTGCTGCGCATTGTGAAGGTGCTGCGGGCGGCCATGCTGGCCAGGGCCGAGGCTTCGGTCGAGAAAGTGCTGGGCCGCTCGGCGTTCGTCGCCATCGGCGTAGGCGCCCTCGTCACCGGCATGGTGCAATCGAGCTCCATCACGACTTCGCTGCTCGTGCCGCTCGCGGGCGCTGGTCTGATTACCCTGGAACAGGCGTTTCCGGTCACTCTGGGAGCGAACCTGGGAACCACCGTCACCGCGCTGATGGCGTCGCTGGCCGTAGCGGGACCCAATGCGGAAGCGGGAGTGGTCATCGCCCTCACGCACTTGATGTTCAACTTGGCCGGAACGATTTTGATCTATCCCGTCGAGACCGTGCGCCGGATTCCGCTGCGTGCGGCGCGCAAGCTGGGGGCCGTTGCCGTGCGCTCCAAAGCGGCTGCGGTCGGCTACGTCGCGCTGCTGTTCTACGCTCTCCCCGCGCTGTTCGCGTTCCTGCGTTAGCGGGCGGCCGGCGCGCTGCGTCCGGAGGCGACGAACTGCTCCAGCTTCGCCTTGAGCTCGTTGACGATTTCCGGTTTCTCGAAGTAGAGGTTCGTCGTTTCGCCGGGGTCGCTGTCGAGGTTGTAAAGCTGGCCCGGGGCGTTGGGAGCGGTGTCTTCCAAGGCATACGGCGCCAGGTATTCGCGGCTGTAGTCGTTGCCGCCCGAACCCCGATGATCGAGGTATTTCCAGGGTCCCCGGCGAATCGCCAGTTCCAGGCGATTGGTCTGATGCAGCGTGTATTCGCGCACCGGCGAAGCTCCGGCGGCGCCCAGGAGCACGCCGCGGAAGTCGTAACTGTCTTCGGCCGCCGATGCGGGCAAGTCGAACCCGACCAGCGCCGCCGCCGTCGCCATCACGTCGGTCAGGCAGAACGTTTGGCCTGTCGCGCCGCCCGCGGCGATCTTTCCCGGCCAGCGGGCAATCAGCGGAACGCGGTGCCCGCCCTCCCACTGGTCGCGCTTCACGCCGCGCCAGGGGCGCGCCCCGTCGTGGCCGTGGTCGTTGCGCATGAAATACGTCGAGGCGACCTCGGGGCCGTTGTCGCTCGTGAACAGCACCAGCGTGTTCTCGGCCAAGCCGAGTTCGTCAAGCGCCGCCAACAGCCGCCCGACGATGTGGTCCATCTCGAAAATGAAGTCGCCGTGAGGGCCGGCGTCCGTCTTGCCCTGAAACGCATCCGCCGGGAACGACGGCAGATGGACGGCCTGCATCGAATGGAACAGGAAAAACGGCTTCTCGGGCTGCGCGGCCGCATGGCTCTTGAGAAACTCGATGCTTTTTTCGAGGAAGACCAGATCGACTTCTTCCAGGTCGTAGTCGGCGGCGATCATCCCCGGCCGGTTGTCGTTTGCGTAAGGGTGCTTGGGCAGAGGCCCGCGGTCGAGGATCCGTTCGGGCGGCGCCGGCACGCGGTCGCCGTCGATCCAGGCGTAGAGCCAATCGGTCGTGGGGCAGGCGACGGTTCCATAGAATCGGTCGAAGCCGCGGTGAAGCGGCCCGTCGGGGATCGCTTTCGAGAAATCGACGCGGCGGACGCGCTCCACGCCGGCCCGCGAGCGCTGTTCGCGGGTTGCCGCGGGCAACTCGATTTCATGAACCGGTTTTCCTTCCGGCGTCAGAAACGTCATGCCGATGTGCCACTTGCCGTGGAGCGCCGTCGCGTAACCCGACCGGCGCAGCATCTCGGGCAAGGTCAGCCGGCCTTCCTCGATCAGCGCCGGCCCTTCCACGCCGGTGAAAACCCCGGCCATGCCCGTGCGGAACGCCATGCGGCCGGTCATGATGCTATAGCGCGTCGGCGTGCAGACGGTGGACGGGCTGTGCGCGTCCGTGAAGCGCATGCCCTCCGCGGCGAGTCGATCCAGATTGGGCGTGGGGACTTTCGACTCGGGATTGTAAGCGCCTACGTCGCCGTATCCGAGATCGTCGGCCAGGATGAGCAGGATGTTCGGGCGCAGCGGCGCGGACGGCGGGGGCGCAGCGCCGCAACCCCCGGCCAACAGCGCGAGCGGCAGCGCCCAACCGCCGCGCGCGGCGGCAAGCGATGCGGGAACGCGGAGCGGAGAATGCAAGGTTTTACGCCTTCGTCCGCGCCGCTCAGGCAAACGCCGGCGGCGTGTCGACCACCGTCTCGAGATCGGGGTCGAAATACAAAACCTTCCCTTGCCGAAAAGCCATGACGCTCATCGAGATCGTCACCTGCGCCCGATACGCCGTGTCGGCATCGAGATTGGGCTTCTCGCGCGTCCGCATGCATTCGAGGAAGTTCTTCATGTGCGCGTCCCGCCCCTTGTTCTCGACCTTGATCTGAACTTTGTCGGTACCGTGCTTGCGCACGAAATCTTCCTGGAAAATCCGCTCGGCTTCGACGGTAATGTATTCGGTCCGGCCTTCGAACCGGCCGTGCTCGACCATGACGATCGTCCCCTCATGGCCGCGAATCAACCCCGGGATATGGTGCGAATTGGCCATCGAGGCGCTCAGAATCAACGAGTGGCCTCTGGCGAAGTCGGCCATCAGATTGAACGTATCGGGTACCTCGCGGTCGCCTGGGGCGTTGAAAACGTATTTTCCGCCCGACGCGGTGACCCGGTAGGGAAACTGGGGCCTGCCCCAGCAGATATTCAACGGCGCGACGACATGGTAGAAAAGGTCGGTCGCGATGCCGCCGGAATAGTCCCAATACTTACGGAAGCGGAAGAAGCGGTGCGGGTCCCACTCGCGCTTCGACGCCGGGCCTTGCCACATGTCCCAATCGACATAGTTGACGCCCCGGCCGTGCGGGCCGGCGTCGGGCTCGATCACCCAGCCTCTGCCGCGTTCGGGCGTCCAATTCCACTCGCCGCGCAGCGAATTGCGGTGATACGAGCCTTGGCTCGATATCAATTTGCCGATCATGCCGTCGGCAAGCGCCTTGCGGGCTTTCCACCACTGATCGGCCGAAGTGGTTTGCGAGCCGACTTGCAAGACGCCGCCGGTTTCCTTGACCTTTGCCGCGACCGCTTTCGCTTCCTCGATGGTGTGCGTCATCGGCTTTTCGAGATAGACGTCCTTGCCGGCGTCGAGCGCCGCGAGGGCCATGGTTCCGTGCCAATGGTCGGGGGTGGCGATGACCACCGCGTCGATGCCCGGACGGGCGAGGATCTCACGGTAGTCGAGCGTCGCAAATTCGGCCTTCGAGTTTTCCTGCGCCAGCCGCTTGCGCTTTTCGTAAACGTCGCAGACCGCGTCGATGCGGAAGTTCCGCCCGCCCTCGATCATCGCCAGCATCAGGCGCTGCAAGCTGCTGCCGCGCCCGCCGACGCCGATCTGGGCAACGCTGATGCGGTCGTTGGCGCCCGGGATGCGCCGCCTGGAGGCAGCGCTCTGGCCGGCAGCCGGTTGCGCCGCGGCGAGACTTGCCGCCGAGGCCGCGGCGGTTGCGCCGCCGAGAAACGTCCGTCGATCGAGTTTTTTACTTGAGGACATAATTTTCACCATCGAAAATTCTAACAGACCCGGTTACTCCGCGCCCGGCTGAATATCCGCGGCCGCCGGGAAACCGAAAGCGCTCTCGGCCGCGCGCGCCGCGGCAACCACGGCCTGCGCGAATACATCCGCCGCCGCTGCGCCGATCGTGCCGGTCAGTTGGGAGTCGGCGGCCGGACCGCCTGTTCCCAGGGCGAAGATCGTGTCGCCGTCCGCGGGCATGTGCGCCGGACGCACGGCGCGCGCCAAGCCGTCGTGCGCCATCTGCGCGGCTTTCGCGGCCGCGGCTTTCGTCCACGTCACGTTGGCCGCGACGACGCCGATGGTAGTGTTCCGCCCCGCGCCGCTTGCGATGGTCCGTCCCGAGCGCAGCCACTGCATCGCATCGATGAAGCCCGAGCCGCTTGCGTTGCGGGCGCCGGCGATAATCGTCCCGTTTTCGGGGTCCACCACGTCGCCCAGCGCATTCACGGCGGCAAGCGCGCCGACGACGATGCCCTGCGGCAACTCCAGCATCGCCGAGCCCAGCCCGCCTTTCATCGCGCGCCGCGGCCCCAGCATTTTCCCCACCGTCGCGCCGGCGCCGGCGCCGACGTTGCCCATTGCGACCGGGGCGTCCGAAGCCGCCCGCGCGGCCGCCGCGCCCGATTCCGCCGTCGGGCGAATCCGGGGATCGCCGACCCCCAGGTCGAACAGCACCGCCGCGGAGACGATCGGAACGACCTGGCCGCCGAACGCATAGCCGATCCCTTCTCCTTCGAGATAGCGCATCGCGCCGTCCGCGGCGGCCAGTCCGAAGGCGCTGCCTCCGCAAAGCACGACCGCATGAATCTTGTCGACTGACATTTCGGGCCGCAGAAGCTCGGTCTCGCGGGAGCCCGGCGCGCCGCCGCGAACGTCGACGCCCGCGACCGCGCCGTTTTTGCTGAGGACCGCCGTGCAGCCGGTCGATCCCGATTCGTGCGTCCAGTGGCCGACCGCTATGCCCGGGACGTTGGTGATCGAACGGTTCTCCTCCGCGCGGGCGCCGCCGGCGGCAGCCAGGGAGCAAGCTCCCCCGGCAATCAACTCGCGTCTTGAAATCACGGCGAAATCTTCCCCGGCATCGTCTGCGCCGCAGTGTTCAGAGTAACGCAGAGCGGTCTCGCCGGCCGCAAGGCTCCAAGCCCGGAACCGCTATAATCGTTGCCTGCGATGCATCTGCCCCAACTGGTCCGAATCCGCCAAAATCTGCCCGACCGCGGGCTCGCCGACGTTTCCCGAGCGGTTCTCGATGAGATGGAGTCCGCCGCCTGGACGCGCGCCGTCAGACCCGGCAGCCGTATCGCCGTCGGCGTCGGCAGCCGCGGCATTGCCAACATCGACGTCATCGTCAAAGCGGTCGTCGATTTCTGGAAATCGCGCCAAGTCAACCCTTTCATTATCCCGGTCATGGGCAGCCACGGCGGTGGCACGCCCGAGGGGCAGCGCGCCGTCCTCGCGCATTACGGCATTAGCGAAGAGACCATGGGCGCGCCCGTGGTCAGCGCGCTCGATGTCGTCAAGATCGGCCGCACGCCCGAAGGCATCGATGTCTCGCTCGACAAGGCAGCCTACGAAGCCGACGGGGTCATGCTCTGCAGCCGCGTCAAGTGGCATACCGGTTTCGAAGGCAAGCTCGAAAGCGGCGTCCACAAGATGATGGCTATCGGCTTGGGCAAGTGGGAGGGCGCCAAGCGCTACCACACCTGGGCCGTAAGATTGGGGCTCGAGGAAGTTTTCCGCAAAGTCGGCAAGGCGATGCTCGATACCGGCAAGATGCTCGGCGGGCTCGCCATCCTCGAAGATGCGCATCACCATACCGCGGAAGTCCATGCGTTGGGCGCCGAAGGCATGGTCCCGCGCGAGGAAGAACTGCTCGCGCGGGTCAAATCCTGGAAAGCCGACATCCCGGTCAAGGAGCTGGATTTGCTGATTGTCGACGAAATCGGCAAGAACATCTCCGGCTCCGGGATGGACACCAAGGTCATCAACCGCTCGGCGCTGGGGCGCAACTGCTGGCCGGGCCTACCCTCCATCCGACGCATCTACGCCCGCAGCCTGACGCCGCACGGCGGAGGCAACGCGATCGGCATCGGCTTGTGCGACGTCATCCACGACCGCTTGTACCACGGCGTCGATTTCGCCAAGACCTGGATCAACTCCTTCACCGCGTCCAGCACCATCGGCTCGATGTGCCCGCCGCACTTTGCGACCGACCGGGAATGCCTGGCAAAAATTTTGTCCACCTGCGGCCGCCCGGATACGGCGCAATGCACCGTCGCCTGGATTCGCAACACGATGGAACTGAGCGCAATGCTGGTGAGCGAAAATCTGCTGGACGAGTTGCGCGCCAATCCGCAAATCGAGGTCGTTTCCGAACCGCAGCCATTTGTCTTCGACGCCGAGGGCCAATTGCCGCAAGCCGCGTAGCCGCCCGCGGCGAAAGTCACGCGGCGGCTCGTCATTGCCGGTATGCAGCGAACCGGTTAAACTAGGATTGGGTTTCGTCCGCTGCTCATGGAAACCATCAAAACCGGACCGATGACGCGGCTTGAAGCCCTCGCTCTCATCGCCGGCGATCTCAAGCGCGTCGAGAAGATAATCGGGACCGACACCGTCTGCTCGGTCGACGCCGTCACGGCGATCGGCAGACATCTGCACTCGAGCGGGGGCAAGCGCCTGCGGCCGGCGCTCCTGCTGCTCGCGGCCGGCGCCTGCGGCGCCGACCGGGAAGCCGCGGTGCGCATGGGCGCCGTGATGGAAATTATCCATACGGCAACATTGGTCCACGACGACGTGATCGACGCGGCGGAAATCCGCCGCGGGAGCCCCTCCACAAACCAGAAATGGGGCAATCAAGTCAGCGTCCTGGCGGGCGATTGGCTGTACATGCAAGCCTTCAGCCTTGCCGTGCGCGAGCGGAACTTCTACATCCTCGACCTGCTGATCGATCTCACCCAGATGATGGTCGAAGGCGAGTTGATCCAGGCGGAAATGATCGGACGCATCGACGTCACCGAGCAGCAGCACCAGGATTTGATCCATCGCAAGACTGCCTGCCTGTTTTCGGTTTGCGCCCGCCTCGGCGCGATTCTCGCGGGCAAGGGCGAGGAAGTCGAGCAGCGGCTGCGCACTTACGGTTGGAATCTCGGCATGGCCTTTCAACTGATCGACGACGTACTCGATTTCGAAGCGAGCGAAACCGTGCTGGGCAAGCCCGTCGGCAACGATTTGAAAGAAGGCAAGGTCACGCTTCCGTTGATCCTGGCGCTGCGCTCCTGCACCGCCGCCGAGCGGCATGCAATCGAGACGGTTGTGCGCGAAGCGGGCTACGCCACGGCGCCGGCGGCCCGCGTGCTCGAAATCGTCACCAAGTACGGCGCCATCGACGAAGCGCGCCGCCACGCCATGGACTACTGCGAAGCAGCCGTCAACAGCCTCGACGCGATCCCCGACACCCCCTACAAGAGGGCCTTGGCGTCGGCCGCCGACTGGATCGTCAACCGCGAGAGTTGACCGACCGCTTACGCGGGCAGTGGATAGCAAGACCGCAGCCTACGGCGTTTGCCCCACCGGCCCAAGCAGGGACTACTCGACCAGGGGAACGAACCTGCGCCATCGCCGCCACTCCCTTTTCCCGTCCGACCGCAGCCGGAACTCGTGAGTGGCGCATGCCTCCGGCGCCGGCGCCTGCGCGTCCCAGCGCAGCACGAAGCCGCCGTCGCGGTCCGGGACCGCGACGACGACCTCGCTGTATGCCGCTTTGCCGTTCGCGGTCCGCGTACGCAGTTGCGCGGCGTATTTCAATCCGGGCGTGAGGTATCCGATCCGGTGAGCGAGGGTCCGGCCCCCGCGCCCGTCCGCCCGCTCTTTGGCGCCGACGCGGAGATTGTCGATGGCGTCGGCGTCAGCGCCGATGAGTCCCACGATCTGCCGGGCATCCTCCGCGGTGAGCGCCGGGCCGGTCATGGTGGTTCCGGGAGCGAATCCCTGCGGGTCCACGAGGTAGCGCTCCATGTCACCGGGCGTCCAGTCCCGGTCCAGAGACCGCAGGGCGTCAGAGAAGTCGGCGAAACCCTCCACTGCGCCCGCGCGCCTGCCGAGCGCGCCCACGAGATGGGGCCCGGCGCGATGGGTTTTCTCGCTCAGGGAGTGGCACTCGGCGCAGCGCAGAGCGAACAGACGCGAGGCGGCGCAGTTCAGCATGTCGGCGCGTTCCTCGTCGAAGCGGCGCAACAGTTTGACCCGGCCCGAATCGAGCAGGAGGGCCAGACGGCCGTCCGGCAGGAAGGTCAGGTCGCGGATCGGCCCGTCGCCGACCAAGATCCTCTCAACATACTGGATGACCCGGCCGCGGCGGCGCACCCGGAAGATCGAGTGGCCGCCGGGGATGCCTTCGATGTAAGAGGTTCCGCTCAGCGAGGCGATCAGCAGATCGTCGTCCCACAAGGAAAATGCCCGGCGGTCGTTCACCGTCAGAGCGGAGACTCCCGGCGACGGCGCCCAGGCGAAAACGGGCCGCGTGAAGCCGTCGTGCCGCCCCTCCATTCCATACTGCCGAGAGGTCTCGTCCCCATACGGAAGACCGTAGCTGACCTGCGGAAAGCCATAGTGCCGGCCGGGTTCGAGCAGGTTGAGTTCGTCGCCGCCGCGCGGCCCGTGTTCGGCGGCCCACAGGTCGCCCGCCGCGTCGCGCGCCAGCCCTTGCGGATTGCGATGCCCGCGCGTCAGCGTTTCGGCGGCGCCGGTCCCGATCTCGATGCGGAGGAGTTTGCCCAGATCGAGTTCGTCATCCAGAAGTTCATCATCGCTCGCGTCGTGATGCCCCACCAAGACCAGGAGGTGGTCCGGGCCAGCCATCAACATGCGTCCCCCGGCTTCATGCCCGGCGAATCCCGGTCGGAGGAAGCAGGGCCGGGCATCGAAAACCGTCCTCCAGGCGTCTGACAACTCCACGTCCCGCTCGTCTCGAAGCAACGTCGTGGCTGACACCCGGAACAGGAAACACTCCCCGGTGAAGTAGTGGTGGGAGACGAACAGCTCGAAGCGACCGGGCGAATGCTCCTTCAGCAGAATGTCCGACACCCGGGTGCCGTTTGAGGGGATTTCGATTCCCGCCTCCTCGCCCATCGGAACCTGGCTGTCGAGATACCGCAACGCGCCGTCCGGGGTCATGAGGGCGAGTCGGCCTTGCGGCGTGGCGATTAGCAGGTCGCCGCCCAAGGGTTCAATGCCTCCCCCGTACCCGCGGAACGGCTCGAGTTCCACGGTATCTATTTCCAGATCGTAGAAGTGAGTTCTCAGCCTCGCTCGGCGGTCATTCGGCTGCTCGGCTCCGGCATCCATGATCGGCGGCCTTTGCTGCGCATAGGCGGTTCCGGCGACCCACAACATGGCAACGAGAGCGACGATCGCGGCAAGCCGGCATGCCGGGCCGGCCGGCAAATTCCGTACCGGATGAACCTCCAAGGATTTCATTGGCCGTAACAGGGTTGCAGGAGCGGCGCCGCGGCGCCCGGCCGGGACGACCGCCGGCTGCACAGACGCAGCGCGGTCGCCCGTCACGAGTTCAGTTTACAACAGGCGGTTCGATATGCGGGAAGAAGCCGTCGGGCAGCACGCGGGGGCGGAATGGGTCCGCATCCGGACCCGTCCGCGGACGAAGCCTTGGGGCCGACGGAATCTACATGGACGCGCCGGGCGCGGCGCGTCCGCCGCGGACTTGCTAACCCCAGAGCTCGTGTATGGGCGCGTAAACTTCTTCCTCGCTCAGCGGCACGTAGTAGAAGCCCCGTCCCAGCGGGTCGTCGGTGCGGACGGTTGTCCAGTCGATTCCCAGAGCGGAGTAAATCGTCGCCTCGACGTCCTCGGGACGAATATCGCGCAGCATCGACCAACCGGGATCGATCGTGAACGAACCCGGCCCTCGGCCGCCCTCATCGTTGGTCACGCCAATGACCGTGCCGCCCTTGACGCCCCCGCCGGCAAAGACGTAGAACATTTGCAGGTAGTGGTCGCGGCCTTGACGGCCGCTGGAGAGTTGTCCCGGCGTACGCCCGAACTCGCCGCAAACGACGATAAGCGTCTCGTCGAGCTTGCCCGCGGTTTCCAGGTCTTCGATCAGAGCGGCGAACGCCGGATCGAACACGGCCGTCTGATTGTAGATGTTGCGTTGCGGCGCCGGCGCGTTGGAGTAGATCGTGCCGTGGTGGTCCCAGCCGTTTAAGGTGACCTGAATGAAGCGCGTGCCCTGGTCGGCTTCGATCGCCTTGCGCGCCGTGAGCACTGCGTTGCCGAACGCCGTATTGCCGTAGCGGGCGCTTTCTTCCTCGGTGTAGCTGAAGGCTTGCGTCACGGCCGGGTTGAACATCAGCCGGCGGGCGTTGTCGTAGAGCGCGCCCATGCCGATCGCCTGCCTGCCGAACGGCGATTCGGCGCCGCGCAGGTTGCCGTCCATTTGCTGCAGCAACTCCCAGCGGGCGTCGAAACGCTGCCGTCCGCTCGGGTGATTCGTATTCGCCAGCCCCACGCCGGTGGGCGTAGTCTTGAAGGGGCCGTAGGCGACGGGGAAGTAACCCGCGCCGGGAGCCCCCGCGGAATTCAGGGCAAGGAACGTCGGGAACACTTGATCGGGGCGCCGTTCCGGCTCTTTCTCGATGGCCACCACGCTGCCGATATGAGGAGCGATGCGGCCCGCCGCCGAGGTCGGGTTGCGGCCGATCTGCATCCACGTTTGCGACAGTGGATGCGCGCGCGCCCAAGCCAACCCCGAACGAACGATGGCGATCTTGTCCATTACGCGCGAAGTGTTGCCGAGCAGGCCCATCGGAATGGTCACGCCGTTGAAAGTCTCCGGCGCGAAGTCGGCCGGGGTCACGCCCGGCAGATTTTTGAAGTCGAAGGTGTCCACGTGGCTCGGCGCGCCCCGGAGGAACAGAAAGATGGCGTTCTTTGCCGTTCCCTTCGGCGTGGCGGAACCCGCGGCCCGCGCCTCGCTCGGCGCGAACGCCTGCGCCAGGTAAAAACCGCTGACTCCGCTCAAGACATTGCGGAAAAATTGCCGCCGCGTGGCATGCGGGCGGGCAAAAAAGGAATGGTGCTCGTGCGGGAGTTTCTTGAGAAGTTTTTCAAAACGTTCGCGTGGGCTCATCTCGCGCCTCCTCAGTAGTTGAAGTAAAAATCGGTCTTGTTGAACATCGCCCACATCAGGTTCGATGCCTGCACCGCCCGGGAGCCGTTGCCGAGCGTCCGCACGCCGAAGCTCAGTTCCTCTGTGCTGGGCATGCGGCCCAGAACGCGCAGGTAGAGGGATCTCACCAGCATGTCGTCCGACTGCTCGAGCAATGCCGACAGGGCGCCGGCGTTGCTCCTCACGCGGCGCAAGACGAGTTGGCTGTTCATCAGTTGCAGCGCCTGCAGCGGACTGCCCACCCCCGACCGCGGCGTTCCATCGCGGTCGCCGCGCAGGAAGGCGTCAAGGAATGTCCGCGCCTGGAATGCGTTGCCTCCCAGCGGCACGCCGTCCACGTCGGAAAGTTGCATTGCGAAATTCACGGTGGGTATGCCCCGGGAGACGCGGTAGGTCACAGGAATTCCGCTGCCGGCGACGACCGCGTCGTGGATCTGCTCGGCGGACAAGCGCTTGACGTTATGCCGCACGAAATATCTCTCGTATATCGGGTTGAACGCGCCGTCGTACCGCGAGGACAGTTGGTAGGTATGGGATGTCGCGATCGTGCGCATCAGCCACTTCAGATCATGGCCGTTTTGGCGGAAACCGGCGGCCAGCCATTCAAGCATCTCCGGGTGGGAAGGTTGGATGCCCCAGGACCCGCCCGGAGGGTGCGCCGGGTCGAGCCGCGCCGGATCGAATTGATCCGCCGGCTCGACGATTCCGCGCGAGAAAAATTCCTTCCAGATGTAATTGACGATCGCGCGGGCGAACTGCGGGTCCGCGGTAAGGTACAGGCCCAGTTGCGCGCGTAGGGAAAGACTCGGCGAGACCGTCCCCTTGGCCGTCGACGCGAACGGATACTCGGGCACGACGAAACGCGAACCGTACAGGCGGTCCGGGCGGTTGCCGCCCTCGGTTTGCGCCAGATATTCCCCGGCCAGATCAACCACCTGACCGTTTCGCCGCGCTTGCTGCCGGGTTCCGGGCCTGAGATCTGCGACGTGGTAATAATTCGCATTGACGCGCCGTCCGTTCGCCGGGTTGGTCGGCAGCAAGCGGCCCGGCACGCGCCATGACTGATAGCGCGGGATGTCGGAAAAGAACGCCGCCATTTGCCAGCCTTCGAGACGCTTGGCGGCGGCGCCCCAGACACTGAGCTCGTCGAGATGGCCGGCGCCGTCGTGGCAGAGGACGCAATCCATCTGGCCGAGACCCAAAAAGTCCCGAGCCGTGAAAAACGCAAGCGTATCGTAGGTGTCTTGTATCGGCCCGCCCGTGGTGCGACCGCCGACGATATAACCTGCCGGCGAAGGTCTTACGGGGTTCCTGACGTAGTCGTTATAGACCCTTTGGAAATGCTGGAAGTTGGAGTAGCCGGTCGGATAGGGGCTGCCGTTTCTGATTCCCGTCGGATAGGAACGGCCGTCGCTGAAGCCGGAGGCGGCGATCATCTCTTGCGCCATGCGGTCGTACGCCTTGTTCTGCCGCAGCGACTCCAAAAGAAAGAGGTGAAAGGAATCGCGTCCGTTCGGATAGCGGTTGACCTGCGCCGTGAGCCGCGTGTTCTTGAACAGATCGCCGAAGAACAGCGCCCAACGATCGGCCCACTGCGGGGTTGCCAGCAGCCGCTCGACGGCTCTCGTCCGCTTGTCCTGCAAGGTGTCGGCCAAGAACGCCGTAACCTCTTCCGGCGTTGGAATCCGGCCGGTCAGGTCTAATGTCACGCGGCGCAAGAACTCGGCGTCGGTTGTCAATTGCGCCATTGGGACGCCGGCCGCCGACGCTTTCTGTTGGATGCATGCGTCGATCCCCACGCAGGGTCCGGTGGACGGGGGCGGGCTCTCGATGTAAGACACGCCGCCGCGCGCCCACGACCCGGAGCTTCCCGTAAGGGCGATCGCCTGCATTACGTTCTCGGTCAGCGACGCGCGCTGCTTCATCCGGCGCAAATCCAGGGACAAGCCGGCGCCCAGATATTTTTCGCGGTCGGCGCCGAAATACTCGCAAGCGCCGTGTTCGGGGACAGAGTCGTCAAAAGCTTCGGCTGCGACAATTTCTACCGTCCCGGCATCCGCCGCCGAGGCAGCCGGCGCGAAAAACAGCGCCAAGAGCGCAACCGGCGGGATTATCTTCCAACTTGCGATCATTCCGAGTCCCCCTAAATCCCGTCAGGCGCGCGGCGCGTCGGCCTTGCCGCCCGACACGTTGTTCAGCCTAACATACGGCCTGTTGCTTAAGACTCCTGCCGCGGCGCAAAAGTTTCACGGCAACGACCGAATCGTGCGCGCATCCGCAACTTAATGGTAATGCGGCCGATCTTGGTTTAATGTAAGTAACCTCACCTTCATTATTGCTTTTTCCCCCGCAAGCGCCTCAACCATGAAAAAAACGATTCCCGGCTGCTTGTTCTTCTTGTTCGCCGGGATTGCCCCCGGCCAACAACTCGACAACTCGTCGCTGACGGGCGACTACGGCTTCATCCAGATGGCCGCGGACGTGGACGGCGGCGGCGCGCTTGCGGCCGTGCGCACGATCGGCGGCGTCCTGTCGTTCGACGGAACGGGCGGATTTACGTTCGAGGCGCAGTCCGCAACGGGAGCGGGAGCGCTGCAAGCCGCCGCGGGCGGCGGGAGCTACGCCGTCGAATCGTCCGGTCTGCTGACGCTGACCAATCCGTTGGACGGCGGGACATTCATCAACGCCCGCCTCGGCGCGGGCGCCGAGGCGTTGACCGGCTCGACAACCGAAGTCGAAAGCACGACGGAGGACTTTTTCGCCGCCGTGAAATTGCCTTCCGGCGCCACCGAAGCGTTGGCCGCGGGAGATTACATCGCGTCGTATCTGTCGCTTCCGGGCGGTTCCGCCGCCCAGGCGCGCTCGGCGCTGATCGCGTTTTCGAGCGATGCCGCCGGAGCGCTGACGGCGATGCGGGTAAGCGGGCACAGCGCCGCCTCGGAAGACCGCCCCGCGGCGGAGAGCGTGGACGGTTCCACCTACTCCCTGACGGCGAACGGAAGCGGCGCGCTCGCGGTCGGCGCGGGATCGACGCTTATCGCCGGCGGGTTCGACATTTTCGTCTCGGAAACCGGCAACTATATACTCGGCCACTCGAACGCTGCGGGCGGACGCTCGGTCCTCGTCGCAGTACGCAGCCTGGGCAATAGCTCGAGTGACGCCGATTTCGCCGGCGCCTTCTGGTTCGCCGAGTTCAATCTCGAGCTCGACCGCAGCAGGTACGTGGCCGGGGTCGGCGGCATGAGGGCCGACGGCGAGGGGCGCGCCCCCACCGCGCGGCGGACTCATGAGGCAACGGCGGCGGGCTTCGGTATATTCGACGACGGGCTGCTCCTTTTTTCGGCGGTCGATGCCGGCGGCGCGGGCCGGCTCGGAATTCCGGAAGAGTTGCACGGAGACAATTTCGGCATCGGCGCGCCGGCGGAGACAGCCGCGGGCCTGGTTCCCAACGGTTTCGTCAGCGCTCAGGTCAACCACCTCCGACTGAAGCGGATTCACGGCATCCTGTTCGGCGTGCGCATGCCGGCGATTCAACCCGAGGGAGAGGTCTTTCTCGCTCCGCAAGGCGCGGTCAACGCGGCCGCGTTTGCGCCGACTACCTATCCGCTCTCGCCCGGCGTTTTGCTGTCGCTGTTCGGTTCCGGTCTGGCGCCGATGACGGCGTTCGCGGATGGAACGCCGCTGCCGACGTCGCTGGCCGGAGTTTCCGTCGCCGTCAACGGCGTCCCGGCGCCGCTGTTTTTCGTCTCGGCCGGGCAGATCAACCTGCAAACGCCGTTTTCCCTGGACGGCGGCCGGGCAGTCATTGCGGTGAACAACAACGGCGCGCCTTCGAACGAGATCGCGGTTCCCGTTTCCGCGACGAGCCCCGGCGTTTTCTCCGTCAACCAGAACGGCCTCGGCCACGGAATTATTACGCACGCGAACTACACTCTGGTTAGCGAAGACAGCCCGGCGGCCCCCGGCGAGCACATCGTCGTCTTTCTAACGGGCCTCGGAGCGGTGGCCCCCGCTTTCCCGGACGGCGCGCCCGCCCCCGGCGCGGAGCCGTTCGCGCGCACGGTTGACCAGTCGGTATCCGTCGAATTCGGCGGCGAGGCGGGAACCGTATCCTATTCCGGCGCAGCACCCGGTTTCGTCGGCCTCTACCAGATCAACGTGCAGGCGCCCACCACGGCATTCATCGGTCCGGCGATTCCGCTGACCATCTCCACCGGCAACGCATTGATCGACTACGTGGATATCGCCATCGGCCTGTAACGCCCGCAATCCGCGGGATAATCGCCGCGAAGCGCACTTTCCGGCAGTTTCCGCTCGTGCCCGGCGTGCTACATTGAATGACATCGGGGCGCGGGATCGGTTTGTGCGCCCCGGCACATTGACAGGCGCGGTTCGGGAGCCTTGCGCATCCCGGCAGGCCGCTGCCGCGTCCTACAGGCAGGGGGAACCGGAAATGCGTGGAAACCTGATGTTCGCCCGTCGATTCATTCGCGCGGCCGCCGTGCCGGCAATGGTCCTCGCCCAGGGATTGGCTGCGCTGGCGCAATCCAATCTCGTCGACCCCCGCAGCATCGCCCCCTTCGTGCCGGCCCCGTGGGAAGCGGTCGACCGCATGTTGGAGATCGCCGCCGTCACCGAGGACGATCTCGTTTACGATCTCGGTTCCGGCGACGGCCGCATTCTTGTCCGCGCCGCGAAAAATTTCGGCGCGCGCGCCGTGGGGTTCGAGATCAACCGCGAGCTCGTCAGAGAAACCGAGTCGGCGATTCAGGCCGCCGGAGTGGAAAGCCTCGCGGAAATCTACGAGAAAAATATCTTCGACGCCGATCTCAGTCCGGCCACCGTCATCACGGTATATTTGCTCGGCTCGTCCTACATGCAACTCAAGCCGAAGATCGAGCTCGAGTTGCGGCCCGGCACGCGCCTGGTGTCGTACTGCTCGGGCATTCCGGGGTGGAAAGCGGCCAGGACGGAGACGATTTTGGCAGGCGGCAAGGAGCAGAAAATCTACCTGTACGTCCTCGGTCGGCACTACTAGTGGAGAGTGGCGAGCAAGACCGCGGCGCGGTCCGCTTGCGCCGCGGAGCAGCGTGAAAGGTTCGCAGCGGCGGCAAGAGCCTGCCGCGGGGCTTGCGCTGCGGACTGCCGGCCGCAACGGATTGCCCGCCCCCCGACCCGGTTCGCGGGTATGCGCCGCCCGGCGCCCTGTTGCGCAGTATGTTAGATTCTTTTGAAACTCGGATGACCGACCCTGCAGCCGACCGGGAAACGGCGCTCTACTGGTTGGCTCTGCACCTTTTGCCGGACCTCGGCGCGCGCAACGCGCTCAAGCTCATTCGGGCATTCGGCGGCCCGCCGGCTGTCTTTCACGCCTCCGTCTCAGAGCTTCGTTCCGCCGGTATCCGCACCGCGGTTGCCGAATCCATACATGCCGGCATTTCCTTCGACGCCGCGGCGGACGAGTTGCGCAAGATCGAGGCCGCGGGCGCCCGGCTGATTTTCTACGGGCACGAACCCTATCCCGCCATGCTCGCGGAAATTGCCGACCCGCCGATACTGCTGTATGCAATGGGCGATAGCGACCTGCTGGGGAGCCCGCAAATCGGCATCGTCGGCACCAGACGGCCTACCCAATACGGGCGGGCGGTCGCCGAGCGGCTGAGCAGAGATCTCGCGCTGGAGGGGCTGACCATCACCAGCGGCATGGCCAGGGGCATCGATTCGAAAGCGCACGTCGGCGCCCTCGAAGCAGGCGGCAAGACCATCGCGGTGCTGGGCACGGGCGTGGACGTGGCGTATCCGCGCGAAAACACGAAACTCCGGCGTTCGATCGTGGAGCAGGGCCTGGCGCTCTCGGAATTCCCGATGGGGGCGACCGGCTTCCCGCAAAACTTCCCGATTCGCAACCGTATCATCAGCGGTCTCAGTTATGGCATTCTCATTGTCGAAGGCGCCCAATACAGCGGCTCGCTGATTACCGCGAGGCTGGCCCTGGAGCAAAACCGCGATGTGCTGGCGGTTCCGGGCAGCATTTTCTCGAAACAGAGTTGGGGGCCGAATCTATTGCTCAAAGACGGCGCGATACTGGTACAGGAAGCAAGCGACGTGATCGAAGGACTGCCTCATGAAGTGCGCCGGAGCTTGCGCTCGGGCAAGACCGCGGCGGCGGCAGTGGACACGGATGCCCAGCAATCGCTTTTCCACGCGGCTTCCCCGCTCGCGGACAAGATACTGCCGTTGCTCCGCGTGGACGAGGCGACACAAGTGGACGACTTGATTCGTAACCTCGACGGGGTCAAGCCCGCCGAAGTGCTTGCGGCGTTAAGCGAGTTGGAGCTCTTCGGCGCCGTGCGGCAAATGCCCGGCAAGTCGTTCGTGCGAATTTGGACAAGCTGACGCACTGCCGCCGCGGCGCGCGGCGGAAGCTGTTATATAGAAGGGATACATGGCTGCGGCATCCAATCGGCAAAAGCGGACGCTGGTGATTGTCGAGTCGCCCACGAAGGCGCGCACCATCACCAAGTTCCTCGGGAAAGACTACGTCGTGAAAGCGTCGAACGGACACATCCGCGACTTGCCGAAGGGCGCCGCGGAGATCCCGCCCAAGCTCAAGAAAGAGCCGTGGGCGCGCATGGGCGTCAACATCGAGAAAGACTTCCAGCCGCTCTACGTCGTCCCTTCCGAGAAAAAAGACCACGTCAAGGAACTGCGAGCGGCAATCAAGACCGCCGACCGAATCTACTTCGCGACCGACGAAGACCGCGAAGGCGAATCGATAAGCTGGCACTTGCTGGAAGCGCTCAAACCCAAGATCCCCGTAAAACGGCTGGTTTTCCACGAGATTACAAAAGAAGCCATCCGGCACTCGCTGGATTCTCCCCGCGATATCGACCACGATCTGGTTCGCGCGCAAGAAACCCGCCGCGTGGTTGACCGGCTGTTCGGTTACGAGGTCAGCCCGCTGCTCTGGAGGAAGATGGCGCCGCGGCTGAGCGCGGGCCGGGTGCAAAGCGTCGCGGTGCGCCTGCTCGTCGAGCGCGAACGAGCGCGCATCAGCTTTACCGAAGCGTCGTTTTGGGGCATGAAAGCGGTTTTTGCGAAGGACGGCGAGGCGTTCGAGGCCGAACTGACCCACGTCGGCGGCAAGCGCGTCGTGATCGGCAAAGACTTCGACCCCGACAGCGGGCGGCTCAAGAACCTCAAAGATGCCGCTCGTCTCGACGCCGACGCCGCCCGCGGGCTGGAGCGGCAAGTCCGCAGCGCCGCGGTCCGCGTCTCCGCGGTCGAGGAGAAGGCTTACACAACCTCGCCGCAAGCGCCGTTTGTGACCAGCACGCTGCAGCAGGAGGCCAACCGCAGGCTGCGTTTCTCGGCGCGCCACACGATGAGCGTCGCGCAGCAACTCTACGAGAACGGTTTCATCACCTACATGCGCACCGACTCGACCATGCTGTCGGACGAAGCGAAGGCGGCGGCGCGCTCCTTGATCGAGCGGGAGTTCGGCGCGGAGTACCTTTCAGAAGAAATCCGTTACTACCGCACGCAGGTCAAAAACGCCCAGGAGGCGCACGAGGCCATTCGGCCTGCCGGCGCGGAATTTCGACCTGTTGCCGAAGTCCGCCGCCTGCTTGGCCTTGAAGCCGCCAAGCTGTACGAAATGATCCGGCGGCGCGCCGTTGCCAGCCAGATGCGGGACGCCCGCGGCACGAATTCCGTCGTCACGGTCGAAGCGGGCGAAGCGCGTTTCCGCGCAACCGGCAAAACGATCGAGTTCGCCGGCTTCCTCAAGGCATACGCGGCGGGGATGGACGATACGGAAGCGCAGCCGGGCGGCAAAGAAAGGGTGCTGCCGGCAATGGCCAAAGGCGACAGCCTCGAATTGCGTTCGACCGAGGCGTCAGAACGCCGCACGCAACCGCCCGCGCGTTTCACCGAAGGCAGTTTGATTCGCGAGCTCGAACGCCTGGGGATCGGCCGTCCCAGCACTTGGGCGACGATTGTCGATCTCGTCCTTTCCCGTTCGTACGCGTTCAAAAAAAGCAACGCGCTGATCCCCACGTTTACGGCGATGGCCGTGGTCGGGCTGCTGGAAAACCACTTCACGCACCTGATGAACTACGCTTTTACGGCGAAGCTCGAAGACCAGCTCGACGCCATCGCCCGCGGCAAGCTGGCCCGCATCGACTACCTGAAAGGCTTTTACTACGGCGACGGCCATGCCGGGCTCCAGACGCTCGTGCGCGCCGGCGCGTCGGACATCGACCCGCGCGCCGTCTGCGGCATGCCGCTCGGCAAGACGCCGCAAGGAGTGGAGGTCGAGGTCCGCATCGGCCGCTACGGTCCGTTCCTGACCGACGGCGAAAGTCGGACCGGTCTCCCGGACATGCTGGCCCCGGACGAATTGACGACGGAGAAAGCGGCAGAGTTGATCGCGGCCGCCCGCAAGGGGCCGGAGCCCCTCGGCTTGGACCCGGAAACCGGTCTGCCGGTCTATCTCAAGAACGGACGCTTCGGCGCCTATGTGCAACTCGGCGACGGAAACGACGAGGAGAAGCCGAAGATGGCGTCGTTGCCGTCGGGCAAGAAGTCAGATGAAGCGGATCTCGCCTACGCGCTCAAGCTGCTGGCGCTTCCCCGCGCGCTCGGCGCGCACCCCGACGACAAGAAAGACGTCATCGCCGCCTATGGGAAGTTCGGACCTTACGTCAAATGGGGCGCCGAAATTCGGTCGCTTCCCAAGGACATGGGCGATCCGCTGGACATCACGCTCGACCGGGCGGTCGAGTTGCTGCGGCAGCCCAAGGGTCGGAACCGCGCGGCCGCCCGCATCGAAATACTCAAGCAGGTGGGCAAGCACCCGGTAACGGAAAAGGACGTCAAGGTGCTTTCGGGCCGTTTCGGCCCCTATGTCACCGACGGCGAGATCAACGCCTCTCTGCCGCTCGGCCTGAAGCCCGAGGAGATCACGATGGACGATGCCGTCGCGCTGCTGCAAGCGCGCGCCGAGCGCATCGCGGCCGGCGTCGGCGTCAAGCGCCCGCGGAAGCCGGCAGTCAAGAAAGTTGCGAAGAAAACCCGGCCGGCCGCAAAGAAACCTTCCGGGAAAAGAGCGCCCGGCGGAGCCTGAGCGCCGGGGTCGGCCTGCAAGAATCGTCAGTGAACGTACTCGCCTTCGACACGACGCGCCGCCGCGGCAGTCTCGCGCTTCGGCTCGGGGCTACGGTCGTGGAAACCGTTGCGGTCGATGCGCCGGACGGGTTCGGGGGCGTGCTCTTTCCACGGACCGACGCCTTGCTCGCCCGCAACGCCGCGTCTTTGGCCGCAATGGACGGTTTTGCGGCGGCATCGGGTCCGGGGTCGTTCACCGGAATCCGCGTCGGCCTGGCCGCAGCCAAGGCGTTGGGCGAGATTCACGGCAAGCCGGTGGTCGCCGTATCCAATCTCAAGGCTATCGCCGCCGCCGGGCGGGGCGAATTGCGGGTCCCGCTGCTCGACGCCCGCCGCGGCGGCGAAGTTTTCGCGGCCGGTTACGATGGCGGCTTGGCCGAAGTTTTCCCCGAGACGGCGCTCCGCTGCGCCGAGTTGATAGAGCGGCTGGAGAGTCGGAACCCTACCTACCTGGCAACCGACCCGGCGGTCTTCGCGCCCGGCGGGCCGGCCGAGGCGGTTGGGCGCAACAGCCGCCATGCCGTCGTGGACGCAGACCTTGCCGCCGCGATCGCTGAAATCGCCGTTCTGGAGCTGACCGCCGGCCGCGGCCGAAATCCGGAACTTATCGACGCCAACTACATTCGCCGTCCCGACGCGGAAACGAACTGGAAAGGCCCATAACGGCCCCCGGCAGAAGCGGCGGACTCTTGCTATCCGCGGTCAGCGCCATTGCTCGGCGCGCTCGGCAAAAATCGCGCCGCCGCTTTCGAGCCATTGCGCGAACCCGATGCTGCCGTTCGCGGTCAGGCAGGCGATAGCCGTGTTCATGGTTATGCGCAACGCATCGCCGGCGGGCGTGTCGGGATAGCTGAAGGCGCCCTGCTCGCTGCCCGCGGTGTCGATGGCCGTCACGCGCAGACCCGGCGTGTCGCGGGCGGCAATCAGGTTGCCCAGCTCCCCCCGCGCCACGGCATCCACCGTACCATCCACCACCGCGCGGATTTGCTCGCTTTCGGTATCGAAATAGAGCACCTGGGGTTGATCGTCCCCGGGCGGCGTCAGGCGCACGCGGGCAGCGATGGCGGCAGACCCCACGCCGGCGGCGATGCGCAGTCCCGACTCGCTGCCCGGCGGTCCGGCGGTCACAACCGTGCCGTCGGCCAACAGGATGCGGGTCCCGGCGCGGAGGAAGCCCTGGGCGTCGATGATGCCGGTCAACTCCAGGAGCCGTTTCTCGCCGGTGACGCCGCGCAGAGCGCCCACGCGGTGTTCCGCGGTCAGATCGCTGTGCCGTTCGATGGCGCTTTCCGCGCGCACCAACAGCGATTGGCGAAAGTCGATATGGCCCGCGCCGAAACGGATGACCTGCCGCCCGTCCGCATCGCGGGTGCGTTCGGGCAAGGCGGTGATGCCGCCGCCCACCATGTCGTAAGCCTCTTGCGCCGCTTTGAGCCAGATACCGGAGAAGGGATTGCCGATGCCCAGCCTGTTGAAGCGCAGCCTCCCTCCCGAAAAGATCTCGACGGCGGCGACCAGGGACGGCTCATAGCCCATCGGGGCCTGCCCGGTGGAGTAGCTCAGCGGATTGAAATCGGTGTAATAGCCGTAATTGACGAGCTTGGCCGGGAAGTCGGCCAGCGTTTGACGGGCTGCCCGGCAGGTCGCCGCGGTCATGCCGTCCCCGCTCCCTGTTCCGCCGCAGCCGCCCGGCGGACAGTCCATGTAGATTCCGGCGCCGATCAGCAGCGGCACGCCTTGCCCCGAGACGCGCTTGACGAAGGCCGCTTTGGGATGCCATTTCCCCGTCTGAGGATGGACCGCCGGGTAGTAGATGGAGCTCTCGCCGAACGTCTCCGCCACGTCCACCATGTCCCGGCCGTCGAACAGCGCTCCGGGGTCGAGGCCCCACTCCGCGGCGCGCTGTCCGTTGACCTCGAGCGGACTGCCCGAAAACAACTGGTTGCCCCTCATATCCAAGCCGAACGTATAAATCGAACCGGCGCGCCAGCGCGGATCGCTCTCCAGCAGCAGCGCGGCGAAGTAGCCCTTCGACTCGATCTCCAGGGCGGCGCAGCGGACGAACTCCTCCAGTTTTTCCAGCGACGGCTCGGCCTCCACCAGCGCGGCGTTGACTTGCGCGGCGTGACACGATCCGGGGAAGTCGTGGCGATAGATACCCGCGCCGATAAAGGCTTGCTCTCCTTGCCAGTCGATGCGCCTCGCGTAGGAAGCCTTCGACTCGATCAGGCCGTTCTCCGGGTTACGGAACTGGTAATAGACCCAGCCTCTGTCGACGATTTGCAAAGTACGCTGAAATTCCTCGGAGATGAGGTCTCCCCAAAGCGTTCCCTCGCGGCTCGGATCCGGGGGAAAGACCAAAGAGCGGGACTGCTCGCGGCCGGCCAAGCTATCGATGAATACGTAGAATTGCCCGCTTTTCCAGCGCGCATCCTCGTGAAAGGCGCGGTACGCTTCCTCGAAGCCCATTTCCTGTACGTATTCGTAAGCGCACAGCGCGAATGCCTCGACATCCGTCACGGAGCGGATAGCGGAGGCGGCGACAGACTTCTCCGCGCAAGGAATCGGCTCGGCCGCCGGCGCCATGCCCGCTGCAAGCAGCGCCGCAAGGGGGGCGAGCATGCGGATAATACGTTGGGATTGCATAACCGGAAATAGTAGGTTATACGCCCGCGGCGTGTCAATTGCCAATGGATCTCGCATGCACTCAGTCGGGCAAGTAGATGCCGGCGCCGATCAACAGCGGGGCGCCCGGCGCCGAGACGCGCTTGACGAAGGCCGCCTTGCGCTGCAGGCGGCCCGTCTCGGGATGGTTCGCCTGGTAATAGATCGTGCTCTCGCCGAACGTCTCCGCCACGTCCACCATGTCCCGGCCTTCGAACATTACTCTGGGGTCGCGGCCCCACTCTGCGGTGCGCTGTCCGTTAATCTCGAGCGGGCGGCCCGAAAACAACTGGTTGCCCATTGTGTCCATGCCGAAGACGTAGATCGAACCGGCGCGCCAGCGCGGATCGTTGCGCAGCAGCAGCGCGGCGAAGTAGCCCTTCGATTCGATCTCCAGGGCGGCGCAGCGGACGAACTCTTGCAGCCTTTCCATGGATTGCTCGGCCTCCACCAGCGCGGCGTTGACTTGCGCGGCGTGACAGGATCCGGGGAAGTCGCGGCGGTAAATGCCCGCGCCGATATACGCCGGCTGCCCTTGCCAATCGAGGCGTATCGCATAGCTGGCCTTCGGCTCGGTCAGGCCGTTCTCCGGGTTGCGGAACTCGTAATAGAACCAGCCGCGGTCGACAATCCGCAAGGTGCGATGAAACTCCACAATGAGATCCGTGTCGAAGCTGTCGATGAAACCGTCCCAAAACTCTCCTTCGAGGCTCGGGTCGGGGGGATAGACAGCGGAACGAGCCTGCCGCCCATTGGCCTCCATGTTATCGACGAACACGTAGAACTGCCCGCCTTTCCAGCGCGCATCCTGGTGAAAGGCGCGGTACGCTTCCTCGAAGCCCATTTCCTGCACGTATTCGTAAGCGCACTGCACGAAGGTCTCGACATCCGCCACGGAACGGATGGCGGAGGCGGCGACAGACTTCTCCGCGCAAGGAATCGGCTCGGCCGCCGGCGCCATGCCCGCTGCAAGCAGCGCCGCAAGGGGGGCGAACATGCGGACAATACGTTGGGATTGCATAACCGGGAATATAGGTTATACGCCCGCGGCGTGTCAATTGCCAATGGATCTCGCGTGCGCTCAGTCGGGCAAGTAGATGCCGGCGCCGACCAACAGCGGGGCGCCCGGCGCCGAGACGCGCTTGACGAAGGCCGCCTTGCGCTGCAGGCGGCCCGTCTCGGGATGGTTCGCCTGGTAATAGATCGTGCTCTCGCCGAACGTCTCCGCCACGTCCACCATGTCCCGGCCTTCGAACATTACTCTGGGGTCGCGGCCCCACTCTGCGGAGCGCTGTCCGTTAATCTCGAGCGGGCGGCCGGAAAACAACTGGTTGCCCATTGTGTCCATGCCGAAGACGTAGATCGAACCGGCGCGCCAGCGCGGGTCGCTGCGCAGCAGCAGCGCGGCGAAGTAGCCCTTCGACTCGATCTCCAGGGCGGCGCAGCGGACGAACTCCTGCAGCCTTTCCATGGATTGCTCGGCCTCCACCAGCGCGGCGTTGACTTGCGCGGCGTGACAGGATCCGGGGAAGTCGCGGCGATAGATCCCCGAACCGATTACGGCGTCCATGCCGTCCCAATCGAGACGTATGATGTAGCTGCCCTTCGGCTCCAACAAATTTGCCGTCGGGTTTCTCTCGAACGGGTTGTTCGACGGGTTCACGGTCCCGTAATAGATCCAACCGCGGTCGATGATTTGCGTGGCGCGGTAAAATTCCGCGTTGAAATCCGTGCCGAAAGCATCGACGATAGCTTCCCAAGTCGTTCCCTCGCGGCTTCGATTCGGCGGAAAGACGATGGATGTCCACTCCACCCTGTCGGTATGCCTCTCGTCCACGAACACGTAGAACTGCCCGCTTTTCCAGCGCGCATCCTGGTGAAAGGCGCGGTACGCTTCCTCGAAGCCCATTTCCTGCACGTATTCGTAAGCGCACTGCACGAATGCCTCGACATCCGCCGTGGAGCGGATAGCGGAGGCGGAGATCGACTTTTCCGCGCAAGGAATCGGCTCGGCCGCCGGCGCCATGCCCGCTGCAAGCAGCGCTGCGAGGGGGGCGAGCATGCGGACAATACGTTGGGATTGCATAACCGGGAATAGTAGGTTATGCGCCCGCGGCGTGTCAATTGCCAATGGATCTCGCGTGCGCTCAGTCGGGCAAGTAGATGCCGGCGCCGATCAACAACGGGGCGCCCGGCGCCGAGACGCGCTTGACGAAGGCCGCCTTGCGCTGCAGGCGGCCCGTCTCGGGATGGTTCGCCTGGTAATAGATCGTGCTCTCGCCGAACGTCTCCGCCACGTCCACCATGTCCCGGCCTTCGAACATTACTCTGGGGTCGCGGCCCCACTCTGCGGAGCGCTGTCCGTTAATCTCGAGCGGGCGGCCGGAAAACAACTGGTTGCCCATTGTGTCCATGCCGAAGACGTAGATCGAACCGGCGCGCCAGCGCGGGTCGCTGCGCAGCAGCAGAGCGGCGAAGTAGCCCTTCGATTCGATCTCCAGGGCGGCGCAGCGGACGAACTCTTGCAGCCTTTCCATGGATTGCTCGGCCTCCACCAACGCGGCGTTGACTTGCGCGGCGTGACAGGTTCCCGGAAAGTCGCGGCGGTAAATGCCCGCGCCGATATACGCCGGCTGCCCTTGCCAATCGAGGCGTATCGCATAGCTGGCCTTCGGCTCGATCAGGCCGTTCTCAGGGTTAAGGAACTCGTAATAGAGCCAGCCGCGGCCGGTAATCCGCAAGGCGCGATGATACTCCATAATGAGATCCGTGTCGAAGCCGTCGATGAGACCGTCCCAAAACTCTCCTTCCAGGCTCGGGTCGGGGGGATAGACAGCGGAACGAGACTGCCGCCCATTGGCGTCCATGTGATCGACGAACACATGGAACTGCCCGCTTTTCCAGCGCGCATCCTGGTGAAAGGCGCGGTACGCTTCCTCGAAGCCCATTTCCTGCACGTATTCGTAAGCGCACTGCGCGAATGCCTCGACATCCGCCGTGGAGCGGATAGCGGAGGCGGAGATCGACTTTTCCGCGCAAGGAATCGGCTCGGCCGCCGCCGCCATGCCCGCTGCAAGCAGCGCCGCAAGGGGGGCGAGCATGCGGACAATACGTTGGGATTGCATAACCGGAAATAGTAGGTTATACGCCCGCGGCGTGTCAATTGCCAATGGATCTCGCGTGCGCTCAGTCGGGCAAGTAGATGCCGGCGCCGATCAACAACGGGGCGCCCGGCGCCGAGACGCGCTTGACGAAGGCCGCCTTGCGCTGCAGGCGGCCCGTCTCGGGATGGTTCGCCTGGTAATAGATCGTGCTCTCGCCGAACGTCTCCGCCACGTCCACCATGTCCCGGCCTTCGAACATTACTCTGGGGTCGCGGCCCCACTCTGCGGTGCGCTGTCCGTTAATCTCGAGCGGGCGGCCCGAAAACAACTGGTTGCCCATTGTGTCCATGCCGAAGACGTAGATCGAACCGGCGCGCCAGCGCGGGTCGCTGCGCAGCAGCAGCGCGGCGAAGTAGCCCTTCGATTCGATCTCCAGGGCGGCGCAGCGGACGAACTCTTGCAGCCTTTCCATGGATTGCTCGGCCTCCACCAGCGCGGCGTTGACTTGCGCGGCGTGACAGGTTCCCGGAAAGTCGCGGCGGTAAATGCCCGCGCCGATATACGCCGGCTGCCCTTGCCAATCGAGGCGTATCGTATAGCTGGCCTTCGGCTCGGTCAGGCCGTTCTCCGGGTTACGGAACTCGTAATAGAGCCAGCCGCGGCCGGTAATCCGCAAGGCGCGATGGAACTCCACAATGAAATCCGTGTCGAAGCCGTCGATGAGACCGTCCCAAAACTCTCCTTCGAGGCTCGGGTCGGGGGGATAGACAGCGGAACGAGCCTGCCGCCCATTGGCGTCCAGGTGATCGACGAACACGTAGAACTGCCCGCCTTTCCAGCGCGCATCCTGGTGAAAGGCGCGGTACGCTTCCTCAAAGCCCATTTCCTGCACGTATTCGTAAGCGCACTGCACGAAAGTCTCGACATCCGCCACGGAACGGATAGCGGAGGCGGAGACCGACTTCTCCGCGCAAGGCGCGGAAGCCGCCGCGGAGGCCGGCGCGAGCAACAAGGCAAAAACCGGGGGAGTGAGCCCATAACTACGCATGCTGTCGATTATCGCAAGGCCGGCGGTGCGTTATCAACCGTTCCGCGCAGCAATTTTGCTATCCACTACTTGTTAAGCTGTTAACGAAATGAAAAAGCTGATCGTTGCAACCGTTTTCTGCGGCCTCCCGCTTGCGGCCCAGCCGAAGACCACCAAGGCCGATGTCGAGCGCTGGATGACCGAGCTCTCAAATTGGGGCCGCTGGGGCGACGACGACGAGCGCGGCGCCTACAACCTGATCACGCCGAAAAAGCGCCTGGAAGCCGTCAAGCTCGTCTGGGAAGGCATTTCCGTGTCGCTGGCCCGCGATGTCGAAAAGAAAGAGGCCGACGACAATCCGCGCCCGTTCCGGCATTCGATGAACAACGTCGGACTCAACAATCCGGGGCAGTTCGTTTCCGATACCTACGCGGTCAGCTACCACGGCTACGCCCACTCGCACATGGATTCGCTCTGCCACATGGCTTACAAGGGCAAGTCCTACAACGGCTTCCCGCAAGCCGACGTAACGGCGGACGGCGCCCCGAAGCTCGCCGTCGCCAATTACAAGGAAGGTATTTTTACCCGCGGCGTGCTGATGGACATAGCGCGCCTCAAGGGCGTCGAATCGCTCGAGCCCGGCACGCCGGTCTACCCCCGGGACCTTGACGCTTGGGAAAAGAAAGCGGGCGTCAAGGTCAAGCCCGGCGACGTCGTGCTCATCCGCACCGGGCGCTGGGCCTTGCGCGACAAAAAAGGACCTTGGGCGGCGTCGAAGAAATCGGCCGGCCTGCATGCTTCGTGCGCCAAGTGGCTGAAAGAGCGCGACGCAGCCATCCTCGGCAGCGACGCCGCCGGCGACGTCATGCCCTCGGGCGTGGAGGGCGTCGGCCAGCCGATCCATCAGTTGACGCTGGTCGCCATGGGCATGCCCATCTTCGACAACCTCGACCTCGAAGCCGTCGGCAAGCAGGCCGCGCGCCTCAACCGCTGGGAATTCCTGATTACCGCCGCCCCCATGGCCGTAGGCAAAGGCACCGGCAGCCCTTTCAATCCCATAGCTACGTTTTAAGCGCAGGCGCCGGTTGCAGCCCCCCAACCTTGCGCGGGGTTGGTAAATTACATGAGGGTCGGCCGCCGCCATGCGAGGCAACGCGATGCGAAACGGTTCTTTGCGGGTGTTCGTTTTCCTGCTGGCGGCCGCTTGGGCAGGCGGTCCGGCAGGCGCGGAAAATCCGGCCAAGGGGCGGTTTCTGGTCGCCGACCGCAGCCTGAGCGGGTCCAATTTCGCCGAGACGGTCGTGCTGCTGATCCGCTATGACGCGGGCGGCGCAATGGGGCTGGTGGTCAACAGGGAGACGCCGATTCAGGCCGCAAAGCTCTTGCCGGATATCTCCGTTTTGGCCGACCGCGGCGGCCGCGCTTATGTCGGCGGCCCGGTGGAGACCTACAAGATTTTTTTGCTTCTCCGCGCCGACAGTCGGCCGGCCGGCGCCGTGCCCGTGGTCGATGACGTTTATTTCGCCAATAACCTCGACCCCATCGCCGGACAAAGCGCGCCGGAACCGGGCAGTTTCCGCATCTATGCAGGATATGCCGGCTGGGCGCCGGGGCAGTTGGACGCCGAGCTTGACCAGGGGGCGTGGAGCGTCCTGCCGGGAGAGTCGGAAGCGGTATTCGACGCCAACCCGCAAGGACTTTGGGAGCGGCTGATCCGGCGCACGGAATTCCGCATCGCCCGCGGCCTGAAAACACTGCAAGGCCTCACCCCCGATGAATACATCTGTATAATGCGGTCCGCGCAACTCCAAAGGCTTGACTTCAATCCGATCCATCGCTTGCCCGGAACCGTACATCTAAACTGAGTCCTATGCTTTTGCTGCGGGTTTTGATCCTCTCCGCGTCTGCCGCGGCGGCGTTCGCGCAAACGGACGCCCGCCTGCGCGGCAGCGACGCGGCGAAGCTCTACGACGGCATCGCCGAGTTGATGGAAGCCAACCGGATCGTGATTCCCGAGTTGGCGCGCGCCGGAGCTCCGCTGGTGGAGAACTTCCGGCAGGGCGCCGCAACACTGGCGGCCGGCCGCCGCAGCGACCACTCCGGCGTGCTCTATCGGATGCTGACGAATGCGCGCATCTATCTCCAGGTGCTCGATGCGATGCCGAAGCCCGAGGAATTTTCCGCGGAAGTCGGCGATCAAATCGCCCGCCTGCGCGAGCGGGTCGAAAAGCTCGAGCGTCATTTTCGGGCGACGCTCGAGTTCCGCGAAGAGCAAGCGCTCGGCGCGGACCGCGACAACCTGCGCCGTTATGCGCAAGAGAATCACACCGTCGGTCCGCCCCGCGGCGGCGAGCGGCGCGTCGTGTTTCTGGGCGATTCCATCACCGACGGTTGGAAGCTCAACCAGTATTTCCCGGCCAAGCCGTACCTCAATCGCGGCATCGGCGGGCAGATCAGCGGGCAAATGCTCGGCCGCATGAAGGCCGACGTGCTCGATCTGAAGCCGCGCGCGGTGGTCGTCCTCGCCGGCACGAACGACTTGGCGCGGGGAGTCTCCGAGCGCGCCATTCGGAACAACCTCGAGACGATCGGCATCCTGGCCGAAACCGCGGGCGTCGCGCCCGTGTTCGCATCGATTCTGCCCGTAAGCGATTATCACGAGGACAAAAGCCCCCGCTACAAGCGAACGCTTCTGCGCGAGCCCGAACGCATCCTGGCGCTCAACCGTTGGCTCGCGCAAACCTGCCGGGAGCGCGGTTGGGGCTATCTCGACTACTTCGGCGCGCTTGTCGACGACGCCGGGAGGCTGCGCAAGGAAATGGCCGGCGACGGCTTGCATCCCAACGCCGAGGGCTACAAGGTCATGGCCCCTCTGGCGCAACGGGCGATCGAAACCGCTCTGGCTTCCGCGGC
This sequence comes from uncultured Bryobacterales bacterium, assembly GCA_958295955.1. Classification (GTDB taxonomy): domain Bacteria; phylum Acidobacteriota; class Terriglobia; order Bryobacterales; family UBA6623; genus CATQHP01. Next base: position 3,218,774 of record OY282420.1, read on the forward strand.
CGCCAATTGAAACGCCGTCCGCGGTAGCGTAGGGTAGATAGGAATGAAATTACTGGAACTCTTCGGGTTGGCGCCCCGCGAACCGGAAGCGGCGCCGACCGATTCGGACACGATTCACAAAATCAGTCAGGCAATCGATGCATTGCCGCCCGACCAGGCCCGGCACATCGCTTCGTTTGCCTACATTCTCGGGCGCGTGGCGAATGCCGATCTGCACATCAGCGCCGAAGAGATCGCCGAGATGGAACGCATTGTGGAGCGCGTGGGAGGATTGCCCGAGGCGCAGGCGGCGCTGGTGGTGCAGATCGCCAAGGCGCAGCACGCTCTCTTCGGCGCAACGGAAAATTTCGTCGTCACGCAGCAGTTCAACCGCATCGCAAACCGCAGCCAGAAGCTGGCGCTGCTGCACTGTCTGTTTGCCGTGTCGTCGTCGGACCGGTCGATCAGCGTGAAAGAGGACAACGAGATCAGGGGAATCTGCAGCGAATTGCGCCTCGATCATGCGGACTTCATCGCCGCGCGCTCAACCTATAGGGAACACTTGGCGGTGCTGAAAAATTAGGCTCGGAGTCAGCTTCCGACCAGGCGCCGGTGGCGGTCGAACAAGAACTTGTCGGTCATCCCCGCAACGTAATCGCAGACGGCTTGATGCAGCGGCTCGGTTGCGGCCTGCTCCCGGTAGGACTGCGGCAAGTCTTCGGGGCGTCTCATGAAATGTTGGAAGAGCGCGCTCAATTTGCGCGCCGCGGCGTTCGCTTCCGCGCGGATGACGGCGGCGCCGTAAAATTTTTCGCGCAGCAGCGAGCGAAGCTGCCGCGAGGTTTCAATGCCTTCCGGTGCGAGCAGGGCAACGCGGCCGTCGAGTCGGCGGACGGCTTCGGGGCTGTCGGCGCCGGATGCCGCAACAGCAGCGGCGGAGCCGTCGATCAACTGCAAGACCAGCCGCCCGAGCAAGCGGCGAATCGCCTCGTTGACTTTCTGGCGCGCGGTGGCGGAAGGATGCTCGCGGGCGGCGTCGGCATAGAACTCGCCGAATCTTGCGACGCGCCGGCAAGCGTCTTCCACGGCGATGAAGCCGGAATCGAGCGCGTCGTCGAGGTCCGCGCAGTGGTAGGCGATTTCGTCGGCGGGGTCGATCAATTGGGCTTCGAGCAGGGGCCGCAGCGCGGGCAGATATTCCCCGTTCGCAGCGTCTTGTGGGTCCAGCTCGCGCGAGTGCTTGAGCAGACCTTCGCGCGTCTCGAACGTCAGGTTCAGTCCGCGGAACGCCGCGTATCTCTGCTCGAAATGCTCGACGATGCGCAGCGCGTGGCGGTTGTGGTCGAAGCCCGCTCCATAGCGGCGCATTTCCCGATCCAGGGCCTCTTCGCCGGCATGGCCGAACGCCGGGTGCCCCAGGTCGTGGGCCAGAGCCAGACATTCCACCAAGTCTTCGTTCAGTCCCAATGCGGCGGCGGCCGTGCGCGCCACCTGCGAAACCTCCAGGGTGTGCGTCAGACGGTTTCGAAAATGGTCGGAGTAGGGGGCGGTGAAGACCTGCGTCTTGTGCTCCAGGCGCCGGAATGCGCGCGAATGAATCACGCGGTCGCGGTCGCGCTGAAACGGCCCGCGGTAGGGGTGCTCGCTCTCGGGATAGCGGCGGCCGCGGGATTCCTCCGCTGGAAACCGCAACTCGGCTGTCATCGAGCGGGGCTTGCGCTTAGCTGCCTTCGATCAGATTCTGAAGCTCGCCGCCGATCAACATGCTCGCCTCCGGGCCGTTTTCCTGTTGGACTGCGTTCAGGATTTCGCGCGCCTTCGCCGGATCGCTTGCGGCGTAGGTCTGCGCCAGAGCAACTTGCGCGCGGGCCTTGGAGACGACCCGGGTAGGTTCCGCGGCGAGCCGCTCGTAGTGGCGCCGCGCCTCGTCGATCTCGCCGCTTTGTTCGAGCATTTCGGCGAAGGCCAGCCGGGACAGGGCGGCGTACTCCGGGTCCGGGCCGTCGATCGCCGCCTCAAACCGGGTCCGGGCTTCTTCCGTTTTCTGCTGCTCGGCGTTCAGCAGTCCGAGATAGTATTCGGCCGCGGCGGCCGGCGCGCTTCCGGCGTAATCGCCGATGACGCCTTCCATTGCTTCGCTCGTCCGCCGGATGCGCTCCAGGGTTGTCGCAAAGGTGACGGTTCCCGGCCGGTTCTCCAGAGACACCACGCCGTGGAACAGGTCGAGCGCCTTGTGCAAGGCAACGCGACCGCTCGCGGCCTTGGCCCGCTTATAGCTCCAGAACGAGCCTCCGCCGATGAGGAGCGCCAATGCAACCGCCCCCGAGACGATGACTTTGTTGCGGTGCTCGGATAGATACTTGACCTGATGGCCGACCTCTTCTGCGAACCGGTCGCGCTTGAGATATTTGCGATTCAGTTTTGCCATGCGCCGTTCCTGATTTTATCGCTTTTCGCCGCGGAGGCGCAAACCGCGGCAGACGGCGATTGACCGCGCCGGACGGTCTTGCCTATAATCAAGAGTCAGCACATCGGGGGCGCGCGGCGTCTCGCCGGCAGGCGAAGAGCGCAGCGCCCGGTTCCTGGGGAGTTCAGTGTCATGTATGCGGTCATAGAAACCGGAGGGAAGCAGTACGCCGTTTCCCCGGGCGATGAGATTCGAATCGAAAAGCTGGACGGCGCGGTCGGCGATCCGGTGCGGTTCGACACGGTGCTTGCCGTATCCGGCGACGACGGCAGCTTGACGGCGGGGGGCGGTTCCGGCGCCGCGGTCGCCGGCACGATCTCCGATCAGGGGCGCGCGCGGAAGATCGACGTGCTGAAATTCAAGCGGCGCAAAATGTACCGCCGCCATATCGGCCACCGCCAACCTTTCACGCAGGTGAAGATCGAGTCGATCGACGTTCAGTCGGCCGACAACACGGAGTTGTAGTCATGGCGCACAAAAAAGGTCAGGGAACGTCCAGGAACGGCCGCGAGTCCGCAGCGAAGCGGCTCGGCGTGAAACGCTTCGCCGGCCAGGCGGTTACGGGCGGCAGCATTCTCGTCCGCCAGCGGGGCACGCGTTTTCAGCCGGGTCTCAATGTCGGCCGCGGCAAGGACGACACCTTGTTCGCCAAGATCGACGGCGTTGTGGAATTCCGCAACCGCGGCCGGAAGGGCCGCGTCATCCGGGTCAACCCGATTCCGGCGGCGTAGCGCGCCGCAGCGGCCGGGGATCGCAAGGCTCCCGCAGCCCGGCAGGGAGGGGCAAAGTGAAAGCGTTTTCGCTCCCGGTTTTGGCCGGCGTCCTTGCCTGCGCTCAGGCTTTCGCGGCGGGTGAAGCCAACCTGCTCAGCGAGCAAGAGCGGCGCGAGGGCTATGTCCTCCTCTTCAACGGAAAGAATCTCGACGGATGGGACGGCGATCCGGAGCTGTGGTCGGTGCGCGACGGCGCGATCGTCGGTTCGAGCGACGGCAAAAAAGTCGAGACGAATACGTTTTTGATCTACGAGCGCCCGTTCTCGGATTTCATGCTCAAAGTCGATGTGCGGCTGCGCAACGGCAACAGCGGGATTCAGTTCCGCAGCCGGCGCGCGCCGGGTCCGGGTTGGGCGGCGCATGGCTACCAAGCCGATTTTTCCCATGCCGGCGAGCGCTCGGCGTGGGGCAATTTCTATGAGGAAAAAGGCCGCGGCCGGGCGGTCATGAAGACGGCCGACGAGGGCTGGCGCAAAGCCGAGCCGGTCGTGCGCGCCGCCGGCTGGAACGCGTATGAGATTCTTGCCCGGGGCAATCGCATCCGCTTGACGCTCAACGGCAAGGTGACCATCGACGCCGAGGACGACGCGAGCAGCGCAGGAATCCTCGCCATTCAACTCCATTCCGGGCCGTCGATGCAGGTCGAGTGCCGCAATATCCGCATCAAGGAATTGGGCCGGGAGTAGGGGGCTGCCGCGCGAGCAGCTTTTCGACCTCGGCTCGATTCGGGGCGGAGGTTTGGGCGCCTTGGCGCGTGACCGAGACGGCGGCCGCGGCGTTGGCCCAGCGCGCGGCGGCGTCGAGCGCATCGCCGGCGCCGAGCCGGACCGCCAGCGCGGCGTTGAAGGTGTCGCCGGCAGCCGTGGTGTCGACGGCTTCGACGCGGAAGGGCTCAATGGCGCGCGGGGCGCGTTCGTCGGCGGCGAGGCAGCCGCGTTCGCCGAGCTTGAGAACGACCGCCGCGGGCCCCAGCGCGCGCAGCGCATTCGCCGCGGCGGCGGCTTGCGCATGGTTTGCCGGCGGGGGCGTTCCCAGCAGCATGGCGCATTCGGTCTCGTTGGGGGTGAGGATATCGACATCTCGCAGCGCGTCCGCCGCAAGCGGGCGGGCCGGCGCCGGGTCGAGAATCGTCTTCGCGCCCGCGGCCCTGGCGATCCGCAGCGCCGCGGCTGCCGTTTCCAGGGGAGTTTCCAACTGGCAGAGGACGCAATCGCCGCGGCGCAGGCCCGCGAGGCGCCCGCGCACGTCGCTCGGCGTCAGGCGCGCGTTCGCCGCGGGGGAGACGACGATGGAATTCCCGCCGTCGGGAAGCACGTAAATCAACGCGGAGCCGCTCGCGCCGGGGCTTGCGCCGATGCCCGACACGTCCACGCCCGCTGCGCGCAGGCTGTCGAGCAGGAAGCGTCCGGCGGCGTCGGCGCCGATTTGGCCGATCATCCTGACCGCGGCGCCCAGACGCGCGGCGGCGGCGGCCTGGTTGGCGCCTTTTCCGCCCGGATAGACGGCAAGATCGCCGCCGGGAAGCGTTTCGCCGACCCGCGGGATGCGCTCGACGGGAACCGCGTAGTCCGCGTTGAGACTGCCGACGACGTAGATCGTGCTCATCGCAACTCGCGGGGGCGGTAGCGGAACCAGAGAGAGTCGTGGGTCCGGGCGGCCCATTCGTCGAGACGGACGAGAAGCTCGCGCTCGGTCTCTCTGCGCGCCGGGGCGCCCGCCAGATTTTCGGTTTCTCCGGGGTCGCGGGCCAGGTCGTAGATCTCGCGTCCGCCGCGCAGGTATTCAACGAGCTTCCAGCGGTCGGTCCGGACGGCCCGCGCGGGGTTGACCCAGCGTTGCTTGGAGTGATATTCGGCGAAAACGGCATCGCGCTCCCAGCCGCCGCCTTCGAGCAGCGGCCGCAGCGAGCGGCCGTCGCGGTCGGGCGGGGCGGGGATGCCGGCCAGGTCGCAGAGCGTCGGCAGCACGTCGGCATGCGTGGTCAGCGCGTGGACGGCGGCGCCCTGCGGCAATCGCCCGGGCCACGAGACCGCCAGCGGAACGTTGAGCAGTTCTTCGTAGAGAAACGGCCCTTTGAAGGCCAGCCCGTGCGCGCCGATCCCGTCGCCGTGGTCGGAAGTGTAAACGACGATGGTGTCCGTGCCTTCGACGGCGTCGAGGAGCTTGCCGAGATTGCGGTCGGCGTCTTCGATGAGGCCGTAGTAGAAACTGCGGTAGCGCCGCCAGTCTTCGGCGGTGTAGTCGGCGGTGACTTGCCCCTGGTCGTCTTCGTTGTACAGGCGTTGGGGGCGCGGGCGGTCGTTCAGATCCGCCGCAGTGGCGGCGGGAGCGGGGATGCCGTCCCGAATCGGCATCTTGCGGCCTGCCGCCGCCGCCGCTGCGGCGCGGCGGGGATATTCGTAGATGTCGTGCGGCTGGATCAGCGAGACGACGCAGAGCCAGGGTTGGCCTGCGGCGGCGGCAAGCCAACGGACCGCGGCGGCGGCAACGGCCGCGTCACCTCCGCCGGCGGACGGCGCGGCTTCGAACCCGTGGTCTTCCCAGCCCGCGCGCGAACCTTGCGAGAGATGCCACTTCCCGAAGTAGCCGGCGCGGTAGCCGGCTTTCTTGAAAACGTTGCCGAGCGAGGCGTCGGCGGCGCGCAGCGGAGCGCCGCCGGCCGCGCCGACGTTGCCCAAGACGCCGGTGCGGTGCGGATACCGCCCGGTGAGCAGGGCCGCGCGGGCGGGCGAGCATTGCGGCGTTGCGCACCAGTTGCGCTCGAACCGCGTTCCTTGGCGCTCCAGGCGCTCGCGGTTGGGCAGCTTCAGCAGATCGCGCCGGACTCGTTGGGTTTCCTGATCGGTGAGAAAAAGCAGGACATTCGGTCCGCGGGGACGAGCTTCCGCCATGACGGCGGCGGAACCGGCGGCAATATGCGCTCGGCGAGTCATCGGGCCGCGCGCGGGTTCTTGCCGGCGCGCAAGCGCTTATGATACGCGCTCGGTCCGGCATTATGAAACGCGCTTCATCCACCGGCCCACTTGGTCCCGCCGGATGACGATATTGTCCGGGTTCGAGGCTGCCTGCTTGTTCGGTCATGGAAAGACTTTGATAAAGTAGTCTTTTGCCGGCGGCGGGCATTATGGGTAAATCGACAAGGTTTGCAATCGGGCCCGCGGCAGCGGCCGCCTGTCCAAGCCGAATGCAGATACCCCTCCCGCAAAGACAGCCTGCGCATTCAACGAGGCGCCGCCTGCTATGGATGACGATTTCCTGCAAAACCCCGGCGTAGCCGGCAACTGTTCACCCGATTGCTTCGAAAAGATATGAGACGGAAGATTGCGGTCACGGGCGGCGGAGGGTTTATCGGCGGGCACCTCGTGGGGGCGTTGCTGGCGCAGGGCCACGAGGTCCGTTGCGTGGACCGCAAGCCCACCGGCGACTGGCTCCAGGTCCACGAGGAAGCCGAGAACGTCGTCGCCAATCTCCAGGGGATCGATGCCTGCATGGCGGCCTGCAAGGGGATGGACGAGTGCTACCAACTCGCCGCCGACATGGGCGGCGTGGGCTTCATCGAGAACAACAAGGCGCTGTGCATGCTCTCGGTCCTGATCAACACGCATATGCTGCTGGCGGCCGGAGAGCACGGACTCGAGTCGTTCTTCTACTCCTCTTCCGCCTGCGTGTACAATGTTGACAAGCAGAAGAGTGAGGATGCGGCTCCCCTCCGGGAGGCGGACGCCTACCCCGCGAAGCCCGAAGACGGCTACGGTTGGGAGAAACTGTTTTCCGAGCGGATGTGCCGCCACTTCAGGGAGGACTTCGGGCTGCGCACCCGGGTGGCCCGCTACCACAACGTGTACGGCCCGCATGGCGATTGGGATGGCGGCAGGGAAAAAGCGCCGGCGGCGATATGCCGCAAGGTGATCCAGGCCAAACGCAGCGGCAAGCTCGTTATCGAGATCTGGGGCGACGGCAAGCAGACACGGTCTTTCATGTACATTGACGATTGCCTGAAGGGTACGCAGGACGTCATGAACAGCGGCATCCTCGAACCGATCAACCTCGGCTCGAACGAGTTGACGACCATCGACGGGCTCGTGGATACGGTCGAGGAGATCGCCGGCGTGAAGCTCGAGCGGCGCTACAAACTCGACGCCCCCAAGGGCGTGAACGGCCGCAACAGCGACAACGAGACGATCCGGCGGGCGCTCGGCTGGGAGCCTTCGACCCGGTTGCGGGACGGCATGGAGCGCACCTACCGCTGGATCCACGACGAATATGTAAAGAAGCAAGGTTAAAGCCTCGTGGCCCGCATTCTGATCCTGACCCAGCCGTATGTGCCGGATCCGTCCACGACAGGCCAACACCTGCACAGCGTCGCCGCGGCGCTGGCCGGCCGAGGTCACGAGGTGCGCGTGTTCGCAGCCGGCCGGGGCTACGAGGACTCGAGACTGAAGTACCCTTCGCGAGAGACGCGAGACGGGGTCGAGATCCGGCGCCTTCCGCTGAGTTCGTTTGGCAAGGGCGGCGTCCTTGTGCGGGTAGCCGGAGCGCTGGCTTTCGTGGCGCAAGCCGTTGTCCGCGGGGTTTTTTCGCGGAAACCCGACGCGATACTGGTGAGCACGGCGCCCCCTCTGTGCCCCTTGGCCGCCTTCGTCCTCTCGTGGCTGCGCGGGGTTCCGTTCTGCTATTGGATTCACGATCTGAACCCGGACCTGGCGGTCGCCATGGGCATGCTGCGCAAGGACGCCCTCCCGGCGCGCCTGATGGACCGGCTGAACCACCGGCTTTTCGGCCGCGCGAGGCGCATCGTCGTTCTCGACCGCTTCATGGCCGAGCGCCTGCAATGCAAGCTGGACGTGGCGGCGAAGACCGCCGTCATGCCGCCGTGGCCGCACAACGACGACGGCGCGCGGGTCGAGCATGCCGACAACCCTTGGCGCAAGGAACACATCGAGGAAAACCGCCGCGTCGTCATGTACAGCGGCAATCATAGTCCGGCGCACCCGTTGGATACGGTGCTGCGAGCCGCGCTGCGGCTGCAGAACGAGGATGGTCTCGAGTTCCTTTTCGTTGGCGGCGGCTTGGGCAAGCGGGAGGTCGAAGCGGCCATCGAGCGGGAGCGGCCCGGCAATATCCGCTCCCTGCCGTACCAACCCCTGGAGACTCTGTGCTACTCCCTCGCCGCCGCCGACGTACACTTGGTGTCCGTCGGCAATGCGACGGTCGGGATCTCGCATCCCTGCAAGATCTACGGCGCGATGGCGGCAGGGCGCCCCATCCTGCTGCTGGGTCCGGAGCGTTGCCATGCGAGCGACATTATGGGCGAGCATGACATCGGCTGGCGCGTCGCCCACGGGGACGTGGACGGCGCCGTGGAGGCGCTGCGGGATATCCGCCGCGCCCCGCGCGAGCGTCTCGACAGGATGGGCCGCTCCGCGCAGGAACTGGTCCGGCGCCGTTACTCGCAAGACGCCCTGCGCAACCGGTTTTGCGACGAGGTGGAAGCAACGCTCCGGCATCCGGCGTTTTCCCCGCGAGGCGCCGGTCAAGACGGCGCCCCGGACCGTTGCATGAAGCAGCAGGGGACAGTCGCCGCGGCCCAGCTTCCATCGGTGTCGGTTGTCATCCCGGCCAGGAACGCCGAGGCGACCATCGCAATGGCTCTCGACTCGGTGCTGGCGCAGGATTATGCGGGTTCCATAGAGGTAATCGTCGCCGACGGATCCGAAACCCCGGCCATGTCCGAGTTGGTGCGCCGGCTGTACCCGTCGGTGCGGCAGGTGCCCAATCCGGAACGCGTCGTCGGGTTCGGCATCCGGGCGGCGACGCGGGCGGCAAGCGGAGAGATCGTCGTGCGCTGCGACGCCCATGCGTTTCTCCCGCCCGGATACGTGCGCCGCGCGGTCGAAACGCTGGAGAGAACGAATGCGGGTAACGTCGGCGGGCGGCAACGGCCGGTCGGGACCACGTTCTTCGAGCGGGCGGTAGCGCTGGCGATGACCACGGTGCTCGGAGCGGGCGGCGCCCGCTACCGGCTTGGCGGCCCCGAGGGTCCCGTCGATACCGTCTTTCTGGGCGTCTTCCGGCGCAAAACGTTGGACGAGGTAGGCGGAGGAGTCGACCCCTTCCTGGTTCGCGGCGAGGACTATGAACTCAACTGGCGGCTGCGGGAGCACGGGTACACGGTGTGGTTCGATCCCGAACTCGAAGTCGTTTACCGGCCTCGCGGCACGTTGCGCGCGCTCGCCCTGCAGTATTTCGAATATGGCCGCTGGAAGCGGAAAGTGATCCTGCGGCACCCGCGTTCGATGCTGCCGCGGCATCTCATCGGCGCGCTGGTCGCGCCGGGTTTGGCCGCCTCGGTGTGTTTGGCCCTGGCCGGAGCCTTCTCATTTCCGGCAGCGTTGGCGCTCTCCTACTTCCTTGTCCTGGCGGCGGGCTCTCTGGCGGTCGGCATCCGCCGCCGCGATCCCGCCGCGATTCTTCTCCCGTTGGCGCTCGCCGCCATGCACGTGAGCTGGGGAGTCGGTTTCTTCTTTCCGGTCCGGGCCGGTCAGGCCGCCGCTTCCGACCGCAAGCGGTCGGAGCCGACGACAACGGTTTCCGGGCGCTAGGGCGGCCGGGCGCGCGATGCTGCAATCGACGCCGGGAACAAGGGATACGCTGCAAGGTCCGCACACGACCGGCGGTCAGGATGTCGCCATCCTGTTCGCGACGCGGATCGGCCTCGTCGTGCTCTTTCTACTGATCCAGGGGGGACTTGCCTGGCTTCTTCTTCCCGCAGGAAGGGGCAGCTATGCCGCCTGCGTTGCGTTCGGCACTCTGCTCGGCCTGTTCTTCACGCCCGGCGCCCAACAAGGCGCGCAGTATTTCGTCATGGCCGGACAGGCCGGCGTGTCGCAAGGCGTGTCCTCGGCGCTGGCGATCAGCCTCGTCGGCGGAGGATTGGCTATCGCGCCGGCGATCCTGCTGATCCACGGCGATATCGCCTTCTTTCAAAAAGCGGATCTACGCTCGTTTCACTTGGCGCTGATCTTGATTCCGCTCGTAGCCTCATCGACGGCGGTCGAGCATCAACTTGCCGCGCTCAGACGCTTTGGCCGGCTTGCGGTCTTTTCGCTGTTGCGGGCGGCGGTGAACGTGCTGGCGATCGCGGCGCTTGTCTGGGGCGGCGATCTCGGGGTCGCCGGCGCCGTCGCGTCGTTTGCCGCCGGTCATCTGGTCATGATCGCCGCCTGCCTGCGGGACCTGCGGCGGCATTGCGGGCTGGCGCCGGCGCTGCCGTCCCGGTCGAGTTTGACCCGCGTGCTCGGCTATGGCTTGCGCTACCATATCGCGCGCACCGGGGAAGCGCTCGAGCCGCACCTAGGCATTTTCGTTCTCGGGTCCATCGCCGGCGAGGCCGATATGGGGCTGTTCGCGGCGGCAAGCTCGCTCATGCTTGGGTTCGCCGTGATCTCCCATGCGGTGGGCAATGCGCTGCTGCCCCGTATCGCCTGCAGAAACAGCCCCGATTTGACCGCTCTCTGCTTGCGCCTCGTCTGCGGAGCTACCGCGGCCGCCGTCCTCGTCGTGTTGGCGGCCGGCGCGCCGCTGGTTCGGTTCCTGCTGTCGGACGCCTTCCTGCAGGCGGTTCCGCTGCTCTGGATCATGGCGCCCGGCATCGTTGCATACGCCGGCACGGGCATTTTCATGACGCACTTCAAAGGCGTCAATCGCCCGGATATCTGCTCGTGGGCGGTCGGCCCGGGCATGTGCGCGAATCTCGGCGCCGTCCTGTTGCTCTACCCGGCGCTCGGTGTCGCGGCGGCCGCCTGGGCCATGACCGCCGTCATGGCCTGCCGCTGCCTCCTCCTCGCGGTCGTATTCAGAAAAACGACTCGCATGGCTTGGCTGCCGATCTGGTTGCCGCGGCGCAGCGACGCGAGTTTCTTATGGGCGGCCGGTCGATCCGTGCTCGCTCATCAATGGCGATCGACATGACGAAAATCTTGCTCATTGCCCCGCTGGGCTCCGGGAAATCCGCCGCCAACGTAATCGGGGGGAACCGATTGCTGGCCGCCGAGTCGGTTCGCGAGTTGGGTAAGCGGGATTTCGAGTTCGAGATTCTCGACACGTCGGGCGGCGTGACCAATCTCCCCCCATGGAAATTCCAGCTTATTCGCCTGGCGAGGTTCTTGCGGGTGATCCGGGGAGTCGCGAGCAAGATTCGACGCTCCCAGCTCGTTTTCCTCGTTATAGCGCCCCATTCGGCGAGCGTGCTGGCCTCGTCTGTCTGGGCCATTTGCAAAATCGCGCGCCGGCCCATGGTGCTGCGGCTCTCCGGGGGCGACCTCAGCTTGGTGTACCGCAGATATGGCGCCGTTGCCCGCCGGCTGGCCGAGCGGACCTGGATGCGTTGTTCGTTGGTGTATGTCGAGACGCAGCAGTTGTACCGCGACTTCCACCGCCTGACCAATTTTCGCTGGTTCCCGAATACGAGGAACGTCGCAGCGCCCGCCGCGGTCCGGCGCGGAGAGATTCGCAAGTTGATCTTCGTCTCCCGATTGCACATGAGCAAAGGGCTGGCCGAAGCCCTCGAGGCATGCCGCCGGCTGCCCGAGCATTGCCGTCTGGATGTCTTCGGGCCGCGCATGTCCGACACGGACTTTTCCCTGTTCGAAGACCATCCCAAGGCGATCTATGGCGGCGTTCTGGAGCCGGAAAAGGTTCCCCGCGTGCTGTGCGAGCACGACCTGCTGTTGTTTCCCAGCTATTATTCGATGGAGGGCTACCCTGGGGTCGTCCTCGAAGCCTTTCAGTGCGGCCTGCCCGTCGTCGCCGCCAAGTGGCGCAGCGTTCCCGAGCTTGTCGAGCACGAAGAGAACGGCCTGCTCGTGGAACCCCGCTCCGCCGCGGCGGTGCGGTCCGCGATCGAGCGGCTGCTGGCGGATCCCGATCTGTACCGGCGGCTTTGCAAGGGCGCCGAACGCCGGGGGGAATACTTCCGCAGCGCGGTCTGGCACGACCGCATGGCCGCGGACCTGCGCGGCCTGTGCCGGACATAAACTGCGCGGCAACCGAGCGGACGATGCTCACGCCCGCAGCCGATAGAAAATAATATGGATGTAAAAGAGGAACGCATGATTGCAAGCGGCAAGTTGCCTGAATTGCCCGAGCGGCAACCCGAGTCCGACCGGGCGCGGGTCGATCGCGCCGACGGCAAGCGGGAGATCGAAGCGGCCGGCGAGCGGGAGCGGCCCGGCAACATCCTGCCGGGCCCGGCCCGCTGCCATGCGAGCGGCATTATGAGCGACCGGTCCCGTTGACCATGCCGTTGCCCATGAACAAGACGGACGCTTCGACATCCGGGCCCGCGGCTCGTTTCCTCTTGGCCGGTCCGCTCCCGCCCCCGGAACACGGCCAATCGCTGATGTTCGAGATGTTGTGCGGCGCGCTTCGCGACCGCGGCTACGATTGCCGGATCGTGAACATCCAAGGAAAGAATCCCTCCTCTCTTGGACGGTTGACCCTGCGGCGCTCAATGGAAACGCTGCTTTCTATTGTCCGCTTCGCGAGCGGGGCGCTCCCGCGTTACCGCCGCGTGTACATTACGGTCTCCAGATCCAGACCGGGCTTCATGCGCGACATGGCGATGATCTGTATCGCCCGGCTACGCGGTTGCCGCGTCGCCATCCATGTTCATGGGGGGAATTACGATGTTTTCTACCGCTCGCAGCCGCGGTTCTGGCGGTTCCTGATCCGCCATACTCTGCGGCGCACTCAACGGATCCTCGTCCTCAGCGAGCGATTGCGAGGCATGTTCGACTTCGACCCGACGCTCAAGGAGCGCATCGCGGTCGTAGCGAACAGCCTGTTCTTTACTCCGAACGCCGCGCCGCGCGGCCGGCGCCTGCGTCCGGACCGGCCCGTTCGACTCCTGTTCCTGTCCAACCTGATCCAGTCCAAGGGCTACGTCGACGTGCTGGAGGCCGTGGCGATACTGCGGAGGACGACGGCGATTCCGCTGAAAGCCGTTTTCGCGGGCCGCTTCCTGGCGTCCCCCGACGATCCTGCGCCAATGCCGCCGAAGGAGGCGGAAACGAGATTTCATGAGTACGTTGCGGCCAACCGCCTCGAGAATGTCGTGCGCTACGCGGGACCGGTCGTTGGCGAAGAGAAACGGCGTTTGCTCGAGACCAGCGATTTTTTTCTCCTGCCGACCCGTTATTTCACCGAAGGGCAGCCCGTTTCGATCATCGAAGCCATGGCCTACGGCTGCGTCGTGATCGCCACGGACTACCGGGCCATACCGGACATGGTGGTCGACGGCGTCACCGGCATGCTGATCGATCTCGGCCGGCCGGAGCGGATCGCCGATGCCGTCCGGCGCATTACCGCCGAACCCGACCGCTACGAGGCGATGAGCCGGGCGACGGTGGAACGTTATGAAAAGTATTTTACAATGCAGCGGCACCTGGATACAATCGTTCCCTTGCTGCAATAATGCATGTGAGCAGCGGTTGCAGAACGAATGGCGAAACGTTGTCCGGCAATCGACGTCGCGGCCGCTGCAAAGACGCCGGACCGCCGTATCCGGAAAACCATGCGTGACCTTACCGCCGGCGTCTCGGCGCGGACAAGCGCAGACCGGCGAGTCGCGCTGTTCGTGCCTTCGCTTACCGGCGGCGGCGCCGAGCGCGCCTTGCTGGAAATTGCGCGGGGGTTGGTCCGGCGCGGGGTCTCCGTCGATTTGGTGGTCACCCGCAGCGGCGGCGCGCTCTGGGGAGCGGTCCCGGAGGACGTTAGATTGATCAACCTGAAATCCTGGAAGACCCCGACCTGTCTTCCCGCGCTGATCCGCTACATCGGGCGCGAGCGGCCCGCCGTGCTCGTTTCGACCTTGGAGCTGGGCAATTTAACGGCTTTACTGGCAAAGAAGTTCTTTACGCGAAAGCTGTATCTGGTGGCGCGCCAGGACAGCATGTACACGGCGCTACGTCGGACTCAAGGGTTTGCGCTGCGTACGGCGCAGCGCCTCCTGAAACGGCTGCTGCCTGCCGCCGATGCAATCGTCGCCGTCTCGTCCGGCGTGGCCGAAGATTTGAAGCGCGTTGCTCCTCGGGCGGCCGGCCTGGTGCGGATCGTCCCGAACCCGGTGGTGACCCCCGCGCTCGTCGAACAGGCCGCGTTGCCGGTAGCGCATCCCTGGTTCGACGACCAGCGGACGCCGGTGATCCTCACCGCCGGCAGGCTCGACATCGCGCAAAAAGACCAGCCGACGTTGCTCAAGGCATTCGCGGAGGTGCTCAAGTCGCATCCCGCGCGGCTGATTGTGCTCGGCGAAGGGCCGGACCGAGCCGGGCTGACGGCCCTCACCCGCGAGTTGAGAATTCGGGAGCACGTCGATTTCGCCGGATTCCGGGCCAACCCCTTCGCCTACATGGCTCGGGCGCGGGTATTCGTGCTGTCGTCCGTTCATGAAGGGCTGCCCACGGTGCTGATCGAAGCCATGGCCTGCGGCGCGCCGGTGGTCAGCACGGACTGCCCCTGCGGCCCCCGTGAGATATTGGAAGGGGGCAAGTGGGGGCGCCTCGTGCCGGTGGGCGACTGGCAAGCGCTGGCGGGGGCGATACGGGATACGCTCGACCGCCCCCCCGCCAGAGAACGTTTGATCGCCAGAGCGCGCCATTATTCCGCGGCAGCGTCGCTGGAGCGGCATTTGGAGTTGATACGCAGCGCTATTCAGGCTGCGCCGGGGAATGCACGATAGATGAATCCCAAGCGCTTGGCGTTCTTTTTGCTGTTGGCGGCTATTTTCGCGCAGATGTGGTTTGCCAGCACTCCGCTGCCATTGGGCGGTCCGAACGTCATGCTGGCCGGCCTGACGGTTCTCCTGTCGGCGTTCTGCGTGTTGCGGCGCGCCGTTCGGATCGAGAAGCGCTCCGCCGCCGTCTGCGCCCTCGTCGAGGACTACCGTCCGATAATCCCGGTCGTTGCGGTGTCGGCGCTGCTGGCGGCATGGGCGCTGGCTGTCTATCTGTTCACCGATACGCTGCGATCGCAGTCGGTGCGGCCGGCGCAGATGGCGCTGGGCTGCGGCGTCCTGTTTGCGGTGTATCTGTCAGTGGACAGCATGCGCCGGGCCAAGTTCATGGCGCTGGCGATCGTTACGGCAACATTTATGTCCGCGCTATTCGGCTTCGGCGTGCTTCTTGTCGGCGATCCCTTCTTGAGTGTCTGGCTGCATATCGCCGATGTGAACGCGGAAAAGATGGATATCGTTTTTACCGAGGGCCGAATAGCCGGACTCGCTCTGAATGTGGGCATCTTCGCCATGCAACTCGCTGTCGGCATCTGCCTGTCCTTTGCGGCTCTCCTGTATAGCCCTTTCGAGCAGGGTAAGACGGGCGGGCGGACCTGTAACGCAGCGCTGTTCGTCATGTCGATGACCATGGCAACGGCACTGGTCGTAAACGCCACCCGATCGGCCATTCTCGGCACACTGGTCGGCGCCGTTATCGTCGCCTTGCCGTCCCTGAGGGCGCCGCTCCTGCGGCGGCGTTTGCTCTTTATCGTTCCGCTGCAGGCAATCTGGATGCTTGCATTTTTTAATCCCGTATTTGCGGTCCGCGACGTCGTCGGCCTCTTGGCCGGCGACCTCCCGGCGATCGACGGTCTCGCCGCCGGCGACAGACTCGCTGACAGCGGTGACCGCGCGGTCATCTACCACAAGAGGATTGGAGGGATTGCCGCCGGGGCGGAGTACGCGGTGCAATTGCGCACACAGAATGATCGCGGTTTTGGGCAGGCGAGCGAGATTGTCGCAGTGACGGAAAACGACGGCAGCTTGACGCTCTCCTGGAACGTCTCCAACGATCTCAACATCGCCGGCTACCAGTTCCGGCTGCGAGGTCACAGAGAGACGGCGTGGCGGCCGTGGCGGAACTTTTCCCTCTCTCCCCAGGTCGGCGACGGCACGCCCTGCACCACCGACGACTCGGCCTTTTACAACCTCGCCGCCGGTTTCGACGGCAGCGGTGACTACGAAGTCATCGGCCACATGATCGGGGGCATGGATCTCCGGTATCCATACAATGTGCAACTACGCGCGCGGTACGGCCGGGAATATGGAGCGGAGAAATGTGAGATTACCGCCCATCCGGGGAACGAGGGCGCCTTGACGTTGACGTGGCGCAAATCCGACGACCCCGGCATCACCGGTTACCAGTTCCGGCTGCGCGTACCCGATGAGAAGGAGTGGCGGCAGTGGCTGGACTTCGTGCCCTCCCTGAGCAGCAAAGGCCCGGTCATCGATGCTCTCGCTACCGACAGCAGCGGCCTCGCCGACAACGGTAACCGCCCGACCCTCCGCCACGTGATCGAGGGTTTGATCCCGCGGGCGGAGTTCAGGGTGCGACTGCGCGCGCAGAACGAATATGGGTTCGGTGCGGCAAGCCGTGAAATTACCGCCAAGGCGGAAAACGACGGCAGCCTCATGTTGGCTTGGCGCGAACCCGACGACCCAACGAGCATCACCGATTACCAATACTGCTTGTGGAATCCCGCTATGGAGAGGTGGAAGCCGTGGCAGAGCTTTGTTCCCATCGCGGGCAGCGGTCACCGGCTCGCCACGTCGGACCCCGCCGGCGAAGCAAACGAAAAGGAGTGGAAGCTGCTCGCGGCGCGTACTGCCCGCAGTTTGTCCGATCGAGGATTAGATGGGAATACTCGCATCTTCCAGATTTCCGATTGGTCGGTCCTGATACGGATACACATGGCGGCCACGGCATTACGCTATTCTTGGGACCATCCGCTCGGAACGGGCCTGTATCGTCCAACCGCGTCGCACGTAAGCACGATGCTGGAGCCCTGGCAGGTGGAAGATATATTAAACGAGCCGCCGCACAATCAGTTTCTGCACGCCCTCGTGCTTTATGGATTTCCCGGCTTGATCCTGCTCCTGCTGTTCTATGTTCTCGTGCTGCGGTCGCTGATCCGCTCCATAAGGTCTGTCATGCGCGGGCAGGATGCGGATCTCCATTTCCTCGCCACCGGCGTTGTCGGAGCGACGGCCGCCTATTCGATCGTCACCCTCCTGATTCCCCTAGGTCCGTTCATAATCGATTGGAGCCACTTTTTCCTCATCGGGCTGGCGTTCAGCCTCGAGCGAATGGCAACCGCGTATCGAGGGAACGGGCCGATCGGTAACCCGCCGCCCGCGCAGGGGTAGCAACCGTCGCGCCGCCTCCGCATACGCGCTCTGCCGCGCGCCTGCAAAGACCTCGCCTTGCCCCGGTGAGCGGCTCCCCTCTATGCCAATCGAAAGACAAGCCCGAAGAGCTGACAAGGGCAAGGGGGAAACGATCGCGGACGATTTTGCGCATCGAGTTGGACGTACGCTTGACCGTCCGCGCCGCAAGGGCGCTCTGGCCGCGGGCTGCCGCCGACTCAGCCTCCACGTCGGCGTGGCGCAGGGCGCGCTCATGGAGCGCTTCGCCGTGAACGTCCGCCGGTCCGCCGCGGCCGGCGGTCTTAATCAGACGGCCAGACGGTTCCCTGGTTCTTTTCCGCGACGGGCGCTTCGCCCTTGTAGATGAACTTCTGCACGCGCTGGCCGCGGTAGGTCTCGGTCGTATAGAGATTGCCCTGCGAGTCGGTTGCGACGCTATGCACCGCGTAGAATTGACCCGGCTGGCGGCCGCCGTCGCCGAACGTCGTCAGCACTTCCAGCGTCTTGCGGTTCAGCACGTGAATCTTCATGTTCGCGCCGTCGGCGACATACAGGTACTTCTGCTCGGGATCGCGCGAGAGCGCCACGTCGAACGTGGACCCGTCCCCCAGCGTGTTCTTCGCCACGAAAACCTCGTCCACGTAGGTCCCGTCGGTCTTGAAAACCTGGATGCGGTCGTTGGTGCGGTCGCAGACATAGAGCAGGCCGTCGTCCGCCAGCGTTATGGCATGCACCGGCGTACGGAACTGCTGCGCCGGCGGATCGCTCGGATTGTACGCCCCGAGCTGCGTGTCGTCGGGCTCGTTGCCGTACGCTCCCCAGTGGCGCTTGTATTCGCCGGTGTCGGCATCGAGCACGATGACGCGGCGGTTGCCGTAGCCGTCCGCAACGTAAAGCTCGTTGGTCTGCGGATCGACCAGGGTCTTCGCCGGCAGCTTGAAATTGCCCGGGTCGTTGCTGCCCGTGCCGGTGAACGGCTTGCCGATCTGCATCAAGAATTGGCCGCTCTGCGAAAATTTCAAGACCATGCTGTCGTGGACCTGGCCTCTGCCCATGGCGCTCTCGTCGTGGGGCAGCGCCGCCGCGGCCCTGGATTGGCCGCGTCCGTTGCCGCCGATCCAGATATTCCCCTTGTGGTCGACGTCGATGCCGTGGTTCGAGGCCGGCCAGTCGTAGCCTTCGCCCGGGCCGCCCCAATGGCCCAGCAAATCGCCTTCCGAGTTGAATTGCAAGATCGGCGGGGCCGCGTAGCAGCACTCCGAAGCCGGCGGATCCCAAGTCGCGTAAAGCTCTTTCGCTTCCAGCGAGCCGCCGCGGTGGATGATCCAGACATTGTCGTTGGCGTCCACGTCGACGCCGATGACGGTGCCGAGCAGCCAGTGGTTGGGCAACGGTTTCGGCCACAACGGGTCGACCTCGAAACGAGGCGCCGTCGGGCCGTCGGACACGGCCGCGGCCTGCTCGCCGCCGCCTCCGGCGCCGCAGCCGGCGAGCGCTGCGGCCAATAATACTGTCATGCCAATGGCGAATGCGCGGTTCATAATCACCTCATCGATCAGGCATAGGGTATCATACCCCGTTCGCCGGAAAGGAAAAAAGGAAGGGAGCGGCATATTGACCCGGTTTTGTCGATTTCCGCTCCGGGCGGCGCTGTGCCTTGCGGCCGTCGGCGCCGCCGGGGCGCACGAAATCCCGGTCGACGTCCGCGTCCATGCTCTGGTCAAGCCGGCGGGGAACCGCTTGCAGGCTCTCGTGCGCATACCGTTGCGGGCCGTGCGCGACGTGGAGTTTCCGCAGTTCGGGCCGGGGTATCTGGACGTCGAACGGCTCGAACCCCGGCTGAAAGACTTGGCGTCCCTGTGGATCGGCGCGGTTGTCGAAATCTATGAGAACGGCGAACGGCTTCCCATGCCGAGAATCGCCGCTACGCAGATCGCGATCCAAGCCGACAAGTCCTTCGCTTCTTTCGAGCGGGCGGCCGCTCATGTCGCGAGTCCGTTGATCGCCAACGGCGCCAATGTCGTCTGGGACCAGGTCTGGTTCGACGTCCTGCTCGAATACCCCATCGAGTCGGACCGCTCGGAGTTTGCGATGCGCCCCGGTCTTCAGGGGCTGGCGTCGCGCGTGGTGACCGCCCTGCGCTTTCTGCCGCCGGGCGGCGCCGTCCGCGCTTACGAGTTCGTCGGCGACCCCGGCGTGACGCCGCTCGACCCGCGCTGGAGCCAGGCCGCCCTGCATTTCGTCGAGTCGGGCTTTTTCCACATTCTCGAAGGCGTCGATCACCTGCTGTTCCTGCTTTGCCTGGTCATCCCCTTCCGCCGGCTGCGCCCTCTGGCGCTGATCGTCACGGCGTTTACCGCTGCTCATTCGCTGACGCTCATGGCCTCCGCCTTCGATTTCGCTCCGGATGCGCTATGGTTTCCGCCGCTGATCGAAACGCTGATCGCCGTCTCGATCTTCTACATGGCGCTCGAGAACATCTTCGGCGCCGTTGCCGGGCGGCGGCGTTGGATGTTCGCGCTCGGCTTCGGCCTGGTGCATGGCTTCGGTTTTTCGTTCGCCTTGCGGGAAACGCTCCAGTTCGCCGGGGCGCATCTGGTCACGTCGCTGCTCGCGTTCAACGTCGGCGTGGAGCTCGGGCAGATTCTCGTGCTGCTCTTCCTCGTTCCTCTGCTGCATGCGTTTTTTCGCTTCGCCGTCGCCGAAAGAATGGGCGTCATCGTCCTGTCGGCTCTGGTCGCCCACGTCGGCTGGCACTGGATGATCGAGCGCGCCGAGCTCCTGATGCGGTATTCCATCGAGTAGCCCGTCTTCGGCGCGGCGTTTTTTGCCGGTATTCCGGAACGGCCGGTCCGCCCCCCTCCGTTCGTCACCGGGAATGTTCGCCTGCCCGATCTGCAATACTCGGGCCATGCAGGGCGCGTACGACGCGGTGCTCGTGCTCTCCTTCGGCGGGCCGGAGAAACGCGAGGATGTGATTCCGTTCCTGGAGAACGTGCTGCGCGGGAAACCCGTACCCCGCGAGCGGCTGCAAGCGGTCGCCGAACACTACTACCGCTGCGGCGGACGCAGTCCGCTCAACGACCGCAACCGGGAGTTGATCGAGGCGCTGTCCGCGGAACTTGCGGCCGGGGGTCCCGCTCTTCCGATCTATTGGGGCAACCGCAATTGGCGTCCTTTTCTGGCCGATGCGCTGCGGGAGATGCAGGCCGCCGGCGTCGCCAGGGCTCTTGCCTTCGTGACCTCGGCCTTCGGCTCTTACTCCGGCTGCCGTCAATACCGCGAAGACATCGAGCGGGCGCGCGCGGCAATTGGAGAGGGAGCTCCGGTCGTCGACAAGATCAGAGTGTTCTTCAACCATCCGGGGTTCATCGAGGCGATGATCGACCGGGTGAACGATGCGCTCGGAACGTTCTCCGCGGCCGAGCGGCCGGCGGTCAAGTTGCTCTACACGGCGCACAGCGTGCCGCTGTGGATGGCCGCGGGCAGCGATTACGCCGCGCAGCTTCGAGAGGCTGCGCGGTTGATCGCCGAGGGCGCCGGCGCCGGCGATTGGGAGCTCGCCTACCAAAGCCGCAGCGGTCCGCCCAGCCAGCCCTGGCTGGAGCCGGATATATGCGACCGGCTGCGGGAGTTGCAAGCGGACGGCTGCCGCAGCGTGTGCGTCGTGCCGGTCGGGTTCCTTTGCGACCACGTGGAAGTGCTGTTCGATCTCGATACCGAGGCGGCGGGGCTGGCCGCCAAATTGGGCATGAAAATGGCGCGGGCCGGCACGGTGGGCGCACATCCGGCTTTCATAGCGGGAATCCGCGATTTGATTGCCGAACGCGCCGGCGGCAGTCCGCGGCGCGCGGCAGTGGGACGGCTTCCCCCTTGCCCCGACGTCTGCCCCGCCGACTGCTGCCCCGCGCCCGCGCCCCGTCCCCTGCGCCGGAAAGCAGCGGGCGCCGGTCTGTAAAGCGGCATGAAGGCCCCCTTGCCGATGCGAACGTTTCGCGCGCCCGGCCGCGTAAATCTGTGCGGCGAACACACGGACTACAACCAGGGCTACGTCCTCCCCGTTGCCCTGGATATGGAGTGCCGCGCGGCTGCTGCGCCCGCCGGAGACGGACGGCTGACGATCGACAGCGCGCTGCTGGGCCCCGGAGGCAGCTACAGAGTAGAAGAATTGACGTCGATAGCGCCTCGCGGAGACTGGAGCGACTACCCGTTCGGAGTCGCCCGGCAGTTGGCCCTGGCGGGGATCGAGATTCCGCCGCTGGCGGTATCGATCACGAGCACCGTGCCGCTCGGCGCCGGGCTGGGCTCGTCGGCGGCGCTCGAGGCCGCCGTTGCGCTGGCGCTGACGCAACTCGCCGGACGGGAACTGCCGCGCCTGCAGACGGCCAAGCTCTGCCAAGCCGCCGAACGCGAATTCGCCGGTACGCAGTGCGGCATCATGGATCAGTTCGCCGCCCTGTACGGAGCGGAGAATCGAGCGGTGCTGTTGGACTGCCGCAGCTTGGAGCACCGCCTGGTCGCCCTCCTGGCGGGGATGCGGATTGTCGTTGTCGACTCGGGCGTGAAGCACAAGTTGGCGGCAAGCGCCTACAACCGGCGCGTGAGCGAATGCGCCGCCGCGGCGCGCCGTCTGGGCGTCGAGTCGCTGCGCGGCGTGTCAGTCGAAGACTGGCCCGCGCTGGAGCCGAAGCTGCCGGATATCCCGCGGAAGCGCGCGCGGCATGTCGTTCATGAGAACCGGCGGGTCCTCGCCTTCGTCGAAGCCTGCGCAAGAGGGGATGCCGGGGCGCTGCGGGAGATCATGCGCGCAGCCCATCGCAGCCTGTCCCGCGACTACGAAGTCAGTTGCCCGGAACTGGATTTTCTGGTCGAGGCCGCTCTGGAAATCGACGGCGTCGTCGGGGCGCGCATGACCGGCGGCGGGTTCGGCGGATGCACGGTCAATCTGGTTCGCGCAGAAGCCGTCGAATCGTTTTGCGCGGCAATCGCCGCGCGGTATGGGCAAGCCTTTCGCCGCGCGCCCCGCGTTTACTGTTGCCGCGCAGCGGCCGGAGCGGGCGAGGTCAAGGGATGACGGCGTATCGCCGCCGGCGGGCGGCTAAACTGAAAAGCGCGCCTCGGCCGGTCATGCCCCGATTTTTGCTCCCGGTTCTCTTGCTCGCGGCCCTCGCGCCTTTGCCGGGCGCGGAGCCGATTCTGCCTCCGCTGCCGGCGGATGAGGACTCGCGCAAGCTGATTCAACGTTGGCGGAACCGCCAGAAATGGCTGGCCGAGACGGAAGCGAACTTCCTCGGAACGGTGCAAGCCGACTCGACGCTGATGGATCTCGGCAAGGTCGGCTTTATCCTCGAGCAAATCGGCGGCCGGGCGCGCCGTTATCTGAACCGCAACGATCACGAATGGGTTTTCGAGGCCGTCGAAGGGCAGTCGGCCGCCGAGATGGAGCGCAACTTGCCGGCGATCGTGACCTATCTCCAACTGGGCACGGCGTCAGAGCTTTACTGGCGGCTGGCCAGGGCGAACAAGCCGCCGTTCGGTCAACGCAAGGGATTGTTGGAAATCCGCGGCATCGCCAAGGACGTTTTCGATTTTCGCAACGAGCAGGTCGAGCGCGTGCGCAAGGGGCGCCTTGCCGTGGGCCGCGTGCTGACCGCCGGGAACCTGGGCGAGTTCGGCAGCGCAGAGAAACTGAAAAGTCTGCGCGCGGCCTTTCGGAACGGCCGGGACCAGTTCGTCAACCAGCGCAATCTGGTGATTCTCGTCGCGGTGGCGGTCGAGTTGGCGATCGGTCTGTTGATCGCGCTGGTCTTTCTGCGGCCCCGGTCCGCATTGATTACGGAACTGAACGCCGGATAAGACGGGGCGCCGGCGGCCGCGGACACGTCAAGGCCCTTCCCCGGTTTTGCGAAACTCGGTGAGCCGGTAATGGTGCGTGCGCGGCGGCCGGCCGAGCAGCCGGGCCGCCCAACGATTGGCCGCGTCATAGGGCGCAAAGAGATGTTCCTCTCCCGCATAACGCTCCGCGGCCTGCCGTTCAAGGCGGGTAACGACGTTTCCCGGCGAGGAGTCGTGCGTGTTGCGCAGATACCAAACCGTTTCGAACCGCTCTTCGCGGATGTGCTTTGCGGCCAGCGTCTCCGACTGTTCGCCGTAAATCGTGAGGCGCTCCAGCCGCCCCTCCAGCGCAGCCAACAGGGGAGACGGGTCGGTATTGTATCCATCCGCCAACAGCAGCGCATCGGAACGCGGCGATTTCTCTTCTATGCGGCGAGCCATTTCGTCAAAGGGCACAAGATAACCCTGGTTGAGAAAACCCTGTTTTCCAAAATACGCGCTCAGAGAGCCGAGAGAGACGACCAATAGGCCGGCGCAGACCGCGTTGCCGGCCAAGGGACTGCGTTCCCGTCCGGCAATGAGCGCCGGCAGGTAAAACGGAAGCATGAACAACAGCCGGGCGCCCATGAAGGGGAATGACACCCAGGAGGCGGCGCCGAGATAACCGATCAGAGCAGCCAAGGCCGCCAACGGCAGCCAAGGCGCCGCCGGAGCCTTGACCCCCTGCCGGAGCAGCCACAAAACGGCAGGGCCGAGCGCCGCCCCCAGGAAGATTGCCCACGGCGGGAACGCCTCGCCGAAAGTGAACGCCGTGAACCAGTAAGCGAGCTTGACCGCGGTTTCGAGCGCAAAGTTCTGCACCAGCCAATAAGGCTCGGACTGCGACACGCGGGACAGGGCGTAAGCGAACGTACCCGCCCAAGGGAGATAGAGCAAGGCCGCAATCGCGTGGGAAACCAGCAGCGCGCGCAAAAACTCGCTTCTCTTGCGGCGAACCCAACGCCAGGCGAGGATCAGCGTCGTCGCCCCGATAACCGAGATCGCCGGCAAATAGTGCGTATAGAGCAAGCCGGCGGCCGCCAACGCATAGGCGAGCACGCGCCCGCGCGAAGAGGGTCGGGCGATAAGCCGCAGCGCGCAATGTATCCCCAGGGTCGCCATGAGCAACTGCAAGCTATAGGAGCGCCCCATCCGCGAGTACATCAGCAACGTAGGCGACAGGCACCACAAAGCCGAAAACCACAAGCGGGAGGCGCCGGCAGCGCCCCTCAGCCAAAACGCGTGGACGACGACGGTCGCGCCCAGGCAGAGCAGCGCCGACAGCGCGCGCAACTGTGCGATATCGCTGCCGGGCCAAGGCAATTGAATCCACAGACGGGCGAGAAAGTAGTAGGCCGGCGGGTGGATGTCGGGCTGGAGAAGAGGCGGGATTGCGGCCCACGGCTTGGCGGTGACGTGCAGGGTGAACTGCTCATCGCCCCAGATGGGAAGCAGATCGAGATTGTAAAAAAGCAGTCCGCATTGCACCGGTAAAAAGTAGAGCAGAGGCCGTTCCAACAACGCCGCTCTCCATGCCGCTGCCCCCGGTATGCCGGCCATTCCACGAAACTTATCACGTTCGCGGGGGGCGGGAGAAGAAAATCGGGTCAGAACCGTTTCCCGCGGAGACGCTCGATGTCGAACGCCGCCGTGTGCGCGACGGCCATCACCGCCATCACGCCGGCCTGCACGGGGTCGGTAACGACGAGGTCCGCCGCGTCGGGCGCGGAGCCGGCCATGTTGAGCGAAATGACGAGCAGCCCCTTGGCCCGGACTTCGCGCACCGCCGTTTCGATGACGCCGCCCATCATCGCCCCGGCGAGCACCAGCGCCCGGACGCGCGGCAAGCGGGCCGTTGCGCGGACGGCCTCGGCCAATTGCTCTTCGCCCACCAGCGGAATCGTGTCAACCGAGATGCGCTCGCCCCGCAGATTGTGCCGGTCGGCTTCGGAGATCGCGCCGATAGCGACCTGACCCACTTGGGAGCCGCCGCCGATAATGACGATGCGTTTGCCGAAGATGTGGCCCAGAGTGGGCTTTGGGGATACGGAAATTACAGCCGCGAGGGAGCGCAGCGCGTCGAGGAGCGCGGAGGCGGACCGCACGCCGGTCACTTCGAGGAAAACGGCGCCGGCCGGCTTATCCGCGTCGAGGATCGAAATCCAGACGATCTGAGCGCCCCGGTCGGCGACGGCGCCGGCGATTTCGCGCAGCGATCCGTTTTCGTTGCGCACCTCGATCGCCAGCGCAAGGGTCGATTGCCGTTCGGAGTCCGCCATCGCAGGAGCCGTCAACTCTCAGAATCGCATAAGCGCCGCGGTCCCGAGGTCAATTGACCCAGATGGGGCTGGAGATCGCTTTCTCGCCATCGTCCTGAACGAGGTCCACGTAGTAGTAGGCGGAGCCGCCGTTTGCGCCGCGGTCGACGAATTCGAAATCCGTCCGCTCGGCCGGCGGATCGACGGCGTAAACGATGCCGCCGTTTTTAACGACGCGGACCGTCTTCAGACCGGCGGCGCCCACGGCGGACACTTGCAACGAGATGTCGCCGCCGGCGCGAATTTCGCTGCCCATCGGCTCGCCGTCCACTGCGAAGCGCAGGACGATGCGCTCGCCCGTCGTGGCGTAAGTGCGGCGGTGGTAGATGCCTTGGAAGACGCCTTCGCGGTCCAGATCGTCAGCGAATACGGCCATTAGAGCCGTACCCCGCTCGGCCGGGCTGTAGCGGGAGTACAACGGCCCGCCGGCGCCGCGGGCGACGGCTTCGCGGCGGATTCCGTAACCCGCGTTCCCGGAATGATTGTCGGTCGAAGCGACGACTCCGACGCGGCGGCCTTTTTCGAGGAACGTCGCCACCCAATCTTCCGAGCGCCGGTGGTCGGAGAAGATTTCGATCGCCCGCTGCAGCTTGTCGTTGTGCCAGGTCGGGTTCCCCGGCCTGCCGCCGAAGTGGGGAATGGTCAGCAGGTTCTCGCCGCGAAAGCTCTCCGCCAACATGCGGAACAGATCTTCCACGTGGCCCGCCTGCCGCTGCGGGCCGTGATAGTTGCGGACGTTCTCGTACCGATAGCGCAGGTAGCTGCGGATCAGCGGCATATCGTCGCCGGTGGTATAGACGTTGTGATCGCCGCCCACTTCGCTGGGGCCGCTCCACTCGTAGCCCAAGAACGTCACGTACTCGCCGGGCGCGTTGAACTCTTTGGCGGCGCGCTTGATGTCCTCCCACATTTCCGCCGTGGTGATGAAGGCGTGGTCGCTGACCGCGCAGAAATCGAGCGCGGCGTAGCGCTTGCCGAAATCGTAAAGCTCGGCGGGCGTGCCGCGTCCGTCCGAGTACTTGGTGTGCGTGTGCAAGTCGCCCCAGACGATCGTCCGCCGGGGAAGCCGCTCATGGACCACGATCGGATTGCTCGCGGCTTCGCGCCCGCTGCGGTCCCGCGCGACGAGGCGATAGACGCCGGGCCGGTCAAAGCTGACCGGCCGAAAGCGGTGGGCGCCGCGGTCCCCCTCAGCGTAAGCGTAGGGCGGCGGCAGTTTTCCCCGCCCGGCGGGGTCTTCGAGCGCGACCGTGCCGCGGTAGGCCGCCGCCGGATTGCCCAGGCCGTCCTCCGCCCAAACGTTGACCCAGCGGGACTTGCCGACTTCCCAGTCGGTGGGCGCGGTCACGATCAACTCTTGCGCTCCGCCCGCCAGTACCGCCAGCCGCGGGTTGCGCGCAAGCGGCAGGAATTCGCCTTTGCCGAAGGCGTCCACCCACACCTTCTGCTCGAAGGCGGACTCGTCCATCGGCTGCATCAGGACGCCGGGCGAGCCCGCGGAGCGGTCGCCGAAAACCAACTCGATGAAATCTCCCTCGACAAGACTTTCGCCGGCAAGCGTGAATTGATTGAGGCGCTGCCAGGGGAAGTACGCCTCCGCGCCGCCTGCGTACTCCCACTGCAACGGCGCGCCGGTGGAAGTCCGATAGGTGAGAAAGTTCGGGGCGCGCGGGTCGCGGGTTTGCAGCATTGTCCCGCCCCACATGTCCCACTGAAAATCGTGCTGAGTCGAGAGCCGCAGCCCGCCGCCGGCGGCCATGCCGGCCTTGCCCACGGTGAAGCGCAGCTTGATTTCCGCGTATCTCCCGGCGACAACCTCGGTGACGCCGGCGAACTCGGCGGCGCCGAGGCCGAGCTCTTCGGCCTGCGCGGCGGCTTCTTTCTCGGTCGCATACCGCGCCGGACTCTGGTAGGAGGATTGGCCGCTCAACGGGCAAGCGAAGATGCAGAGCGCGAAGAACGCAGCGGGATTCACGCGCCTCATTGCCGCCGATTGTAGCGCCTCCCCGAGCCGCTGGCGGATTTGCGTGGGCGTCGAGGCGGTTCGCTACACTACAAGGCTTTATGGCAGAGGGCTTCGAGCACTTTTTCGCCGGCGTGCATTGGAGCCTGCTCGTTCTTGTTATCGGGGTCACGCTATACGTTCTCGGCAAAGGGGCGGATTGGCTCGTCGACGAGGCCGTCGAGTTGTCGGAGCGGCTGAAGATTCCGCAGATGGTCGTGGGGGCGACGATCGTCAGCCTGGGCACGACGGCTCCCGAGGCCGCGGTTTCCGTCTTGGCCGCGATTCAGGGCAAACCCGGCCTGGCGCTGGGCAACGCCGTGGGGTCGGTCATCACCGACACCGGATTGATCCTCGGCCTGGCCTGCATCATCGCGCCGCTGCGGCTGGACCGGAAGATCGTTAACCGCCAGGGCTGGATGCAATTGGGAGCGGGCTTCCTGCTCGTTGTGTTGTGCGCCCCGTGGGGCGATCCGAGCCGGGTTTTCGCCTCCGGCGGCCGCTTGCCGCAGCTTGCCGGCTTTCTGCTGCTGGCGCTTCTGGCCGCGTACCTGTACCTGTCGGTTCGCTGGGCGCGCGAGCGGCGGGCGGAGCAGGAACACGAGCGCCGCGACGATGCGCCGATATGGCCGGGAGTTCTGAAACTCAGCGGCGCGGCCGCGGTTGTGGTGATCGCGGCCCGCGTGCTCATTCCGGCCGTGAACGAAGCGGCTTTGCGGCTCTCCGTGCCGGAAAGCGTCATCGCCGCGACGCTGGTGGCGTTCGGCACCTCGCTGCCGGAATTGGTCACGGCGGTCACGGCCGCCCGCCGCGGCCACGGCGAGATCGCCGTCGGCAACGTGGTCGGGGCGGATATCCTGAACGTGCTGTTCGTCGCCGGAACCGCGGCTTCCGTCACCGCGGCGGGGCTGGAGGCCGGCCCCAACTTCTTCACCGTGCTCTTTCCGGCGATGCTGTTTATCCTGCTCGTGTTCCGCGCCGGCGTGATGGCCTCGGGCGATACTTTACGGCGGCCTTTCGGCTACGTGCTGCTGGCCGCTTACTTGGCCTACATGGCCGCCGGTTACTACCTGCTGCCCGCAGGGGCTCCCGGCTGACGCCATGCCCGGCGCGCAAGGCGTCCGCGCGGCCTGCGGGCGCCCCGCGGAAAATTATTTTTCGCTGAAGCCGGCGTTCAAACTGGACTTGAGCGCCCCGTTTCTGCTATAATCTCTATTATTCCGATAGAGATTCAGGGAATTCACTCGAGCATGCCGCTTTTTGCAGAACAAGCCGACGCTGCCGCAGCGTCCGGCGCGTTTATCCACCAAGCCACCTTCCGCCAGTTGAGCGACTTGTACCTGCTCTCCACGGGCGGCTACCGGCCCGTCACGCGCTTTTTGAGCGCGCAAGAAACCGCGTCCGTCGCCGCAACGATGCATTTGCCCGGCGGCGAGCCCTGGAGCATCCCGGTGATTTTTCCCATCGACGAGGACACGAAGCGACGGATCGGCTCAGCGTCCCGCCTGGTTTTGAAGGATGGGGATTCCATAGCCGGGGCGCTGCACGTGGAGGATATCTTCAAGATCGACAAGAGCCGCTATGCGCAGAACATTTTCCGCACCGAGGACGAAGCTCATCCCGGCGTCGCCTGGCTGCGGGACGCCGGCGATTATTCCGTGGCCGGCAGCGTCGAAGCCGCCGCCGACTGGCAATTCGACATCCCCGGCAATCTGCCGATTTCTCCGCGCGAAACGCAAGCGATCGTCGCGCGGAAAGGCTGGAAAAAGGTTGTCGCCTTCCAGACCCGCAACCCGATCCACCGCGCGCACGAGTTCTGTACGAAGATCGCGCTCGAGACCGCCGACGGCCTGATCATTCACCCGCTTCTGGGCGAGACGAAAGCCGACGACACGCCCGTTGACGTGCGCCTCGCCTGCTACGACGCGCTGGTGAAGAATTACTACCCCGCGGAACATACGTTACTGGCCGGTTTCCCTGCCTGGATGCGCTACGCCGGCCCGCGGGAAGCCGTCTTTCACGCGCAAGTCCGCAAGAACTACGGCGCGACGCATTTCATCGTGGGCCGCGACCACGCCGGCGTCGGCGACTACTACGGCCCGTTCGACGCGCAGCACATTTTCTCCGACTTCGCTCCGGGCGAATTGGGAATTGAGCCGATCTTCTTCGATTTCGTTCACTTCTGCAGGAAGTGCGGCGGCATGGCTTCGACCAAAACATGCCCGCATCCGCGGGAAGATCACGTACATTTGGCGGGCAGGGCCGTCCGTCGGATGCTGGCCGAAGGCAAAAAGCCGCCTAACGAATTCACGCGGCCCGAGATCGCCGCAATCCTGCTCCAGGCGGCGCAAGCGGCATGACGAACCTCCGGCCCAAGTTCACTTGGCCCGCGCCGAACGCCTCGGCGGAGGACGTGCTGCGCTGGGGCATCGGCGAATTCGGCGAGGGGCTGGCGATCTGCACCAGCTTTCAGGCTACCGGGACCGTCGTTCTCGACATGGCCGCCTGCATGACCGCCGGCAACGTCAAGGTGTTCAGCCTCGATACGGGGAGGCTGCACGCAGAAACCTACGAGTTGATCGACAAGATTCGCGGCCGCTACGGAATCGCCGTCGAGCTCGTCGCGCCCGACAGCGCCGAGTTGACGTCGATGCTCACCATGCACGGACCGAATCTCATGTACAACAGCGTTTCCAAGCGCAAGCTGTGCTGCGAGATTCGCAAGGTGCGCTCGCTGAAGCGCAAGCTCGCCTCGCTGGACGCCTGGGTGACGGGCCTGCGGCGCAACCAGAGCAACGCCCGCGAACGCATCGAAAAAGTGGCGATCGACGAAGAGCACGGCGGCATCGTCAAGCTCGCCCCGCTGGCCGATTGGAGCGCGGAGCAGGTATTCGACTACATCGCGCGCAACGACGTGCCGCAGCACGGCTTGTACGCCCGGGGCTATCCCAGCATCGGCTGCGCTCCCTGCACGCGCGCCATCGAACCGGGCGAGCATCCCCGCGCCGGGCGCTGGTGGTGGGAAGAGAACGGCGACGGGGAATGCGGCATGCACTTCTCGCCAAGAGGCGACGTCCGCCGCGACTTCGACGTGCTGCTGGACGAAGTGCTGCCCTTGCGCCGGCCCTACCTCGTGAAATAACCGCGCGCCAAACCGCCCGCTCCACTCGCAAACAAGCAAAGGAATTATGCAACACAAAGGATTCACTCTGTGGTTTACCGGACTCTCCGGCGCCGGCAAATCGACCGTCGCCAATCTCATCGGCGAGCGCCTGAAAAAAGGCGGCGCGAAGGTTGAGACGCTCGACGGCGACGTCGTGCGCACCAACCTTTCCAAGGGGCTGGGCTTCAGCAAGAAAGACCGCGACGAAAATATCCGCCGCATCGGCTTTGTCTGCAATCTGCTTTCGCGCAACGGAGTCGTGGCCATCGCGGCCGCGATCTCGCCCTACGCGGCAATCCGCAACGAAGTGCGCAGGGCGGCGGAGAACTTCGTTGAAGTCTATGTCGAATGCCCGCTCGACGCGTTGATCGCGCGCGACCCGAAGGGCCTCTACAAGAAGGCGCTGGCCGGCGAGATCGCGAATTTCACAGGGGTGTCCGACCCATACGAGGCCCCCGAAAACCCCGAGGTCCGCTTCAACTCAAGCGAGTGCTCGGCCGAAGAAGCCGCCGGCAAGATCTGGCGCTATCTGCTCGAAAAAGGGCTGCTGAGCGCATAGCGGCCCGCAGCGAAAGCCGGGCAAGCGGTCTTGCCGTTCGCTATCACGATGCGCTCGTCGGTTTGCAGACGGAGAGCTTGCCTCTATCGACAGTGTGCTACATTGATGGTATAGGAGGCCGACAATGACCAGCCAGGCGACAACCATTCGCTCGATTCATCGCAAGGGCGAGCCGTATGCGGGGAACGGGCTTTCGTTCAGTCCTCGTCCGGCGGAACGCTACGAGCGCATCGTTTCGGGGCAGACCAAGCCCTCGTACCTGCCGCGGCGGAGCAGGCTTTCGTTCAATCCCCGTCCGGCGGAACGCTACGAGCGCATCGTTTCGGGGCAGACCAAGCCCTCGTACCTGCCGCGGCGGAGCTTTAGCGCAAAACGTTGAGCCCGCTTCCGGTCGGAATGCGGCGGATCGATCTTTCTGCAGAGGAACATGCGGCCCGGTGAAAATTGGGTAACGGGGATATTTGCGCCGGCGTGAGGCCGTTTTTTTTCCTGATACCGGGAATCGGTCTGGGGTTGGCTCGGGAAGGGCGCCACGAGGTGATTCCGATTTCCGAGAAACCCGAATATGTCAGGAAGGTCGCCGTCGCGGTATCCCGCTTGATCTGCAATCGCGAGGAGCCCCCGGAGGACGTTGCCGAGCACGCGCGTACGGCCTTCAGCCGCTGGCTGGAAGCGGGCGGCGTATGCAAGGCGGCTTGCATTCCGGACAAGCCCGGCCGAAGCTTCGACATGCGGCGGGAAGTAACCGAGCTTCAGCGGACCGCAGCAAATATCCCCGGTTCGGCGCAGGCGGTGAATTGGCAAGAGGTCGAGCGCTGCCTCGTCGATCGCGGGTACCGCATTCGGCTGCGGCGGCGCGATTCCGAGACGACCGCGCCGTTCATTCCAAGCGACGACCTGCTGCCGATATACGATGTGGTTTCCCCTGACGACGAAGTTGTCGCCGAAGGGAAAGGCATCGACCGCGATCGGGCGAAGCGCTCCGCGCTTGGCGAGGCCGTCGAGCGCCTGGTGGGCGAGTCGGCTATCGAGAACGCCCATCCTCCGGCCGCGGCGTTCGCCTCGCCCTCCGAGTTGAGCAAAGCCGGTTTTTCCCTGCCGGAGATCGTATCCGGACCGCGCGATATCTATTCCTCCCCCGAGCTGTTCACCGATTGGGTTCGTGCGGAAACGTTCGCCGGCGGCCCTGCGTGGATTCCCGCCGAGGCCGCGTTCACGGCATACGAGCCCCATAGCGGCGTTTCCGCGTTGAATCTCTGCAACACTGTCGGCTTGGCTGCCGGCGCTACGCTCGCCGAGGCATTCGCCGGCGCTCTGCTTGAGTTGTTGGAGCTCGACGCCTGTTCGATCGCGTTCCGGTGCCGCCCCGGGTGCCCGGATGTATCCGCAGCTCAGATCGAGAGTCTCGACCCGCGCCTGTCCGCCGCCGTCGAGCGGATAAAGAAGAGTGGAATATCGGTTCATTGCAAGTGGATATCTTTGGATTGGCCCGTCCCCGTCGCTTTGACCGTCCTCGTCGACGAGCGCAATCGGATGCCGGCGTTCAGCAAAGGGAGCGGAGCGGCGTTGACTGCCGGAGACGCCCTGACGGAATCGATCGTTGAGGCATTCCAAGCCCATTCGGACCTCTCCCTGGTCGCCAACGTCCAATGGCGGGAACTCATCCAATACGAACGGCTGTCGAACGACGAGCGTCTGGCTTGGTGCGACCCGTCCTTCCGTTCCTATCTGACTCACCTGATATCCGAGGAGGCCGGCCCGGCGCCGCATTCCGCGGCAACAGATCAACGATCCGTCGCATCCATCGCAGATCTCTGCTATGCTCTCGAACGCAGGAAACACAAAGTGCATTGGTCTCGCCTCGGAACTCTCGCCGGCCTCCACGTCGTTCGCGTTCTCGTCGATGGGCTCGTTCCGCCCGACCCCCGCCTTGAGCGCGTGGGTCCCAGGCTCGGCGAGTGGTGCGAACGCGAAAGGATACCGGCGCCTTATGCCTGTCCGCTATACAATTAGCGACTTCCCTACTCCCTGCCATATTTAACCGGAAATTATCGTGTCAAACAATAATCCAGATTTCCTTCTAAAAATGCGCCAAGCATTTCAATGTAATTTTTGTAAAATTTCGTGTACATCCTTATGTGGGGAGAGAGTAGGAGAAATAAAAAAAATATACGGAAAACCGATTGAATGCGCAACAATAAAAAGAAAACTCAATGAATCGTGTACTGATGTAAAGCTAGAATTAGAAAAGGAAGACATAAAAATAATATATATAACCTTGCTCGTAAATTTTATCTCAGAAATTAAAAATGATAAGGACAAGTTCATGGAAAACATTAGATCTTTCCATGAACAATTTTGGACACTCTACTACGAGCCGTCATGCCGCGCAGGTTGCACCTCAAAACGCTCCAGTTTTGCGTTTGTAAAAAACCGCACAATCCGCATCAACCAAATTCCATTCACCGAGGCAGCGTTGATTCATATCATGGCCATTGTAGGGCAATCTAATGGAATCGATCTTGAAATTGTGAACGTTCCTTGGTCCGACACCTATCGAGCTTTGGAAAATAATCGAATCGACATTGCGTTCCACGATGAGGCTATCGAGACAGCGCAACGTCGTCTCGTACCGACTCAAGTATCTCAGCATAGGCCATTATTACGCACCAAAGAACCTCTCTATAACTACAAGGGTTACTATGTGCTCGAGCGCTCAGGATACCAAAACGACAGGAGGAATAGAATAGCTATCATAGGAAATTCAGAGCACGGTGATGTGTACAAAGAATACACAGTAAAAAGAGCAAGAAAAGAAGCAAAAGATGCAAAAGATGCAGCAAGAAAAGCAAGACAGGGAGTAGTGGTAAGAACAAAAGAAGCAGCAAAAAGAGCAAACATGGAAGCGATAAAAGCAATAGCAAGGGAAGCAGTAGAAGTAGCAGAAGAGGCAAGGGTGAAAGCGGTAAAAGCAAAAAAAGCAGCAGAAGAAGCAGAAGCAAAAGTAGAAGAAGCAGAAGCAAAGGAAAAAGAGGCACAATCAGCAAGGGCAAGAGCAAAAGCAAGAGAAGAAACAAAATCAAAAGAAGCAGAAGCAAAAGAAAAAGCAAGAGAAGCAGAAGCAGCAGAAAAAGCAGCAGAAAAAGCAGCAAAAAAAGCAAAAGCAGTAGTAGAAAAAGCAGAAAAAAAGGGAGCGAGTAAAGGAGAAATGCAAAACATGTCTCCGTATCCTGTCGACAATGTGTACGAGTGTTTTAATGTGCTATTCAAAAAAAGTGTAGATGCTTGCATTGTCGGTGGTCGTGAGAATGAGTTTGCCCAAAAATATCTGGCAGGCATCATTGAAGCTGATAACGAAGTTTACGGTGAGGATTTAGGAGTAGATAAGGTTTATTTCTGGGCTTTGAAGTCCACAGAGGAAGAGAGTTGGAAATCCACCGAGATTATTGCTATCTGGAATCTAACCCAGAAGATATTGAATGACAACGCAGCGGCACTCAAAGAAATACAGAACGAGATTTTGTACCGCGTGAACTGCGATCGCGATATCGCTTTTTTTACAGCTTTCAAAGATTTGTGGGATGTGTTGACGGAGCACAAGACGCCTATCAACGATGACGGGAACCTGTTTCAGATATGCAGCGAAATGACTGAATCACATCCCAAAGGAAAATAAACTTGCGTCAAAGGGGCAAGTTCTGCTGAATGGCTGTGAAGAAAGAAGGAAAGGATTTGGAGTGAAGACAGCGATGCCGCTTAATTTAGGATCGAAATCGACGCGAGACGACTTTGTCGATAAAGCCGTGCCCGCTGACGCACGGGACAACTGGCTTTCCGTGTTCGCCGTCTGGGTCGGCTTTATTGTCGTCATCGGCATCATGGCCGTAGGGGGCGGATTGGCCTCCCAGATGCAGCTTCGAGATCTAATCCCGGCCGTTGTCGGGGGAAACGTTCTGCTTGCGGCATTCGCGTTTTTTTCCGGATGGATCGGCGCCGCTTCGGGAATGACCTTCAACCAACTGGCGGCAATCAGCTTTCCCGGCTTCTCCTGGAGGCTGGTAACGGCGTATGTGCCCATTGTCCTTATCGGTTGGTTCGGGGTCGAGGCGGCCATATTCGGCAACCTCATCGGTGAAATTCTGGATTTGCCGACACTCGGCCGCAGAGCTCTCATGTCCGGCGCGACTCTGGCGTTCGCGGTGAGTTCTTACTGGGGCTTCGTCGCCATGCGATGGGTCAGCATGGTGGCGGTTCCTTGCGTCATCCTGCTGGGCGGCTATGCGCTACTGAGCATGACCGGCGGCAACGAAGCGCGCTTCGGCTTCGGAGAGGACGCCCTCGACCTTTCGACGGCCGTGTCGCTCGTGTCGGGAACCTGGATCATGGGCGTTCTCACGTGCCTGCCGGACCTGACGAGGTTTTGCCGAACTCCCCTGACCGGCGCCGTAGTCGGGTCGGCAGGCATTCTTTTCGGAAACAGCTTTACGCTGTTCGTCGGAGCTTCCGGCGCGGCGCTCGCCAATGAGTACGACCCCGCAAAGATTCTTGTCTCATTCGGCCTGATCCCGCTGGCCGTGCTGCTGGCCCTGGCGAACATTTGGACCACCAACGACAACAACATGTACTCGGCGGCGCTCAATGCGGCGAGAATTTTCTCGGTCAGCCGGCAGCGGGCCGTGATCGGCTGCGCCATATTGGCGGCGGCTTTTGCAGCTTTGGATCCGACGCGCATCTCGTTTCTATTCTCGTTTTTGACGTTCATGGGCTCCACGTCGCCGGCCCTGGGCGGAGTTGTTCTCGGTTCCTGGGTCATGAGGCATGCGGCCGGATGGAAATGCGCCCGCGCTTGGCCGGCTTGGCTTGGCTGGATCGTCGGCAGCGTATGCGGAGTGGGGCTGGGAGGCATCTGGACCGTCCCGGTCGGCTTCGCCTCGGGCTGGATCGCGTGGATGGGGTTGGCGCGTTTACCTTCGGCGAGATTCTTGAAGAATTAAGGCGCGCAGGGCGTATCGATGGCATCTCGGGAATTTGAAAAGCGCACGTTCTACTACGACAGGTGGGACACATTCAAGAAAGACCTGTATGATCAACTCGGCCTGAAAGACTTGTCTTCCGGCAAGCAATACCCCAAGTATATATTCAGAGGACAGAGGAATCACACTTGGAAACCCCAAGCAACTTTTTTCAGAAATATCGAGCATGTTGAAGGGAATATACGAGATAAAATATATGACTCTATGCTGGAACGATTTAGAACACAGCTCGAGAATGATAAGGAATACCGACACTTGTTTCGGAATGACAAGAAAGACATTGAGACAGAGAAGTTAGAGCAATTCGCTCGTCACTATGAACTGCCAAGCAAGCTCACAGACTGGTCCGAAAGCCCATACATAGCCGCGTTCTTTGCATTTTCCAAATTTCTGGCGGAAGACTTGTTTTCAAAATCCGATCCGCATTCGGGTTCGAGGAAGTTCGTGGGCGTCTGGGCGCTGAAAATGAAAAGGGAGAAAGATAAAAAGTCTATACCTAAAGATAAAGAGGTAGAAATAATCGAGGGAGATACGCTGTTGGGATCCAATCCGAGATTACGGGGTCAACGCGGGTGGTTCGTACGGACGAAGGAAAATTTAGATCTCGAAGAATGCGCAACATGCGTAACACACGAAGTTGAGGGATTGACATTATTCGCGATTTCAGCCGAGAAGACGCAGGTCCTTCGCGCGCTTATCGATTTGGATTTGATGGGCATTACATACGCATCTTTGTACACGGGAATCACCGGCTACGTAGAGCATGCGAAGATGAGAATGCAGATGGAGTTTGTCGATTCGTCGAAGTAGCGGAAGCGCCCGATAGTCTAATGCGCCCCAGTCGAAATCCGGATGATCGGTACCCCTCTGCTTGAGGGAATTGCGCGCCGTCCCGAACCGCGCCCGATCCGGGAACTACTTCCCCGAAGCCGTTGAAACCGCCCGCCCGGCCTTGTCGGCAACCACCAGGCCGTCCTTCAAGACGATGCGGCGGTCCGCTTGGGAGGCCAGCGCGGCGTCGTGGGTGACCAGGATCAACGTCGCGCCCTCGGCGCGGTTGAGCGAGCGCAGCATCTCCAGCACCAACGCCCCGTTGCGGCTGTCCAGGTTGCCCGTCGGCTCGTCGGCCAGCACGATGGGCGGCTTGGCGGCGAACGCCCGCGCCACCGCCACGCGCTGCTGCTCGCCGCCGGAAAGCTGCACCGGATAATGGTCCAGCCGATCGCCGAGCCCGAATTGCTCCAGCAACTCCACGGCCCGCTTTTCGGCATGGGAGTTCCACGAACCCGTCAGGTCGAGCGGCAGCGTGACGTTTTCG
Organism: uncultured Bryobacterales bacterium; assembly: GCA_958295955.1. Taxonomy (GTDB): domain Bacteria; phylum Acidobacteriota; class Terriglobia; order Bryobacterales; family UBA6623; genus CATQHP01. The sequence continues at coordinate 3,256,460 of OY282420.1, forward strand.
ACCGCGTTGAGAGTGGGAACCAGTTGGTAGGACTGGAACACGAAGCCGATCTTGCGGCCCCGCAGCAAAGCCATCTCGTCTTCCGCGAGGCCGACGATCGATTGGCCGTCGATCGCGACATCGCCCGCGGTGGGCGTATCCAACCCGGCCATCAGCCCCAGCAAAGTGCTCTTCCCGCTGCCCGACGGGCCTTCGATAGCGGCGAATTGTCCGGCCGGGATCTCGAAGTCGATGCCGCGCAGAATATCTACCCGGTGGGTTCCGCTATGGATGGACTTGGAGAGATTGCGGACTGCGAGGACGGACCGGGGATTCGACATCGGCCTCCGAAGAAACTTATTATGGCATGGTGGCCGGCGCAACGGGTTGCAGTCCGTCGAAACCGGCGGCGGCATGGGGCCGCAAGCGGCTTTTCGGCGCCGTCTTGCTGCTGCTCGGCGCTTGCGGCGGCAACGTCGAGACGCCGCCGCCCGCGGCCGCGGAAAGCCCCTCCGCGCCTCCGCCGGCCGACGAACGCCCCGTCATAGTCGCCTTCGGCGACAGCCTCACCGCCGGGCATGGAGTTCCGGCCGGCGCCGGCTATCCCGACTTCCTGCAGCGCGAGCTCGACGAGCGCGGCCTCGAGTACCGTGTCGTCAACGAAGGCGTCAGCGGAGAAACGACGGCCCAGGGGCTGATTCGCAGCGGAATCGTGCTTGCGCGCAAGCCGCGCTGGGTGATTGTCTGCTACGGGGCGAACGACGGCCTGCGCGGCCTGTCAACGGAAAAGATGGAAGCGAACCTGCACACGATCGTCGGGCGGTTTCTGGAGGCGAACGTCAACGTGCTGCTTGCCGGAATGCGGCTGCCCCCGAACTACGGGAGCGAGTACGTGGGCATGTTCGAAGCCGTCTTCCCGCAACTGGCGGCGGAATTGGGCGTTCCGTTCATTCCGTTTTTGCTGGAAGGCGTCGCCGGCCGGCCCGAATTGAATCAGGCGGACGGGATTCATCCCAACGTCCAAGGCAATCGGATGGTTGCGGCCCACGTCGCCAATTTCTTCGAGAAAGCCGTAGCCGGAGAAGCAGCGCGACGCTGACCGCCGGGGCAAGAAGCCGGCGCGGGCGCTACGCCCACTTCAAGGCGCGCTGCCGGAAAAGCCAGACGTAGCCGACGATCAGGATGGCCAGGAAGACCAGCATCTCGATGAGACCGAAGAGACCCAGCGCGTCGAACTGTATGGCCCAGGGGAGCAGGAAAATCGTTTCCACGTCGAAGATGACGAACAGGATCGCAACCAGGTAGAAACGGATCGAGTAACGCCCCCGCGTATCCGTTTCCGGAGCGATGCCGCATTCGTACGCCTCGAGCTTTGTCTTGCCGGGAGCGCTGGGACGAATCAGCTTGGCAACCAACAGGGTCACAATCGGAAACGCCGCCGCGACAACGACGAAAATGAGGATGGGGATGTAATCTCGCGGCATATTTCCCAATCGTACCACGCGCCGCGGGGCGAATTCAGCGTTCGGCTGCGCTCGCGGGACGATCTTCGGGCTGTAATCCGCCTCCGCTCCCGGCATCCGGCAGCGCTTCGACGGGGATGCGCTCGCTCGGCGGACCGACGTGGACGTGCGGTCCCGTCGATTGCCCGGGAACCGCGCTGCGAAAGGCGATGTAGGGGATGCCCCAGCCCTCCAGCAGGAACGTCAGATACATGCCCTCTTCGCTGTCCGGGTGAATCGCGATGTCCACGCGCCCGGTGTGATCGAGACCCAGCGAGCGGTGCAGAGGGGTATCGCCCTCGGCGCTGATCGGCGGAGGTTCTCGGAACGCCTGGTAGTAGAGCTCGTCGATCTCGTTGAGCGCGTCCATTTCGTAGATGGTGAAACCCTCGAACTTGTAGGCCAACTCTTCCTGCTCCAACTCGTCGAAGTAGCTCTCGGCGGACGCCTGCCGCACCATCTGACGAACGATTTTCGCCCGCGATTGGGCAAGCTCGAGTTGCCTCGCCGCGCTTTTCAGCGCCTCGGTCGCCTCGGCGAGGCGCCGGGCCGGCAAGGCGCCCGCTTCGACTTGCTTCATGGCCACGTCGAGGCGCTCTTTGGCGACGTTCCGCAGTCCCTCGGCCGCATCGAGCATGGCGGGGATCTCGGCTGCGGTCAGGTCTTGCTTGAGCAGCGTGCGGCGCAGGGTCTTGCGGTAGCCGGCCTGCAGGAACTCGCGCTGCGCCTGCCCCAAAGCCCGGCGCGGGAGCGCTCCCGCCGCGACCAACTCTTCGATGCGCCGCAACTCGGCCTCGGTCTCGACGGCGGCGCGCAGCGGCTGCAGGAGGCAGAGCAAGAGGCAGAGCAGGAGCCCCAGGCAAATACGGAATCCACGCGGCACGACAGTTATTTTAACGAGGCGGCATTTTAACGAGGCGGCTCGACGCCCGAAGCGGCGCGGAACGCCGCAAGCCCGACAGCACTTTAACGGCGCTAAGATAGAAGGGTTCGTTACGGCAACGCCGATCCCGCCCCCGCCGAATGGAAGATTGGGAAGCAGCAGTTCAAGCCGCGCTTAGCCGCAAAGCTCTGAATCTGACAGTGCTGCACATCGGCGCCGTCAGCACCTTTACCGACCATTTTATTATCTGCAGCGGCGCCAACAGCCGCCAGACGCAAGCCATTGCCGACGCGGTGCGCGCGGCGCTCAAGACGGAGGGGCTGCGGCCGCTCAGCATCGAGGGCTACCAGGCGTCCGAATGGATCCTGCTGGACTACGGCGACTTCGTGATGCACGTTTTCTCCCCGGAGAAACGCCTCTATTACGACCTGGAACGCTTATGGAAGACCGCGCCGCGATTGCCTGTCCCCGCCGCCGCGTAGGAGCGGCCGCCGCGCGGTGAAAATTCGCCTCATCTCCGTCGGCAAGCCGCGCGCCGGACCCGCGAGCGCCATGACGGAGGAGTACGCCAAACGACTGGGGAGATACTGCCGCTTCGAGACGGTCGCCCTGAAATCTGCGCCCGCCGGGATGCCGGCGTCGAAGCGCCTCAGCGTCGTGTTCGACCCGCGGGGCAGGCAACTCGACTCCCCCGGTTTCGCCCGGTTGATCGAGAACGCGGGGCGGGACGTGGACTTCTACGTCGGCGGCGCGGACGGCTTTCCCGAGCTTTTCCGCAAGCAGGCCGACTGCGTGATCGCGTTGTCGGCAATGACCTTCTCTCACGAACTGGCGCGGGTCGCCGCCGCCGAGCAGATCTACCGCGCCTTCACGATCATGAAGGGGCACCCTTACCCGCGCTGAGCGAAAAACTGCCGGCGCCCTCGTGCGGCGCCGGCGGCATTGCAGACCGCCGCCGAACCTCTCGGCATCAGTCCGGCGCTTCTTCCAGCCGCTTGCGCAGTTGCATAAAACGGGCCAACGTTTTGTCGATCAGAGCCAACCAGTCGTCGGATCGTTGCAGAACGGTCTCGACTCGCGGCAAGCTTTTGCCGGTGACGACCCGCCAAGTCCAGGAGTCGCCCTTCTTCAGCACCGCGGCCCCCGGAACCATCGCAGCGATACCGGCCAGGTAATCCACGCCGACCGAAATGTCTCCGGCTTCCTCGGCGCTTGCGCAAATGTAGTTCGTATTCAACAGCCCGTCGGGATAGACGGAGCCGAAGTTGAGCTTTCCCAGTAGATCGTCCGTATAGCGCAGGACGAGGGTGCGGTTGACGCTGGGGTAAATGCCGCGGTCTTTGCAGCTCCCGAGAAATTCGGCGACAGCCGGCGCCAAGTCCGGGTTGACGGACGAAAGTTGCTTGTAGATTTCTTCAAGCGATAATTTTGGGCGTCCGGCTCTTGGCCCGCTTGCGTCGTCCCTGCCGGGCGATCCCCCGTCGGCAATGTCTTCGACCGCAATCCCGTCGTCCTCTCGTCGAACGACGAGGCGCTCGATCTCGACCGTACGGGACAGCACTCGCGGTTGAACGATGAAACCTTCCGGCCCTTCGGCGGGCATCCGATATACGGCCATCTCCACAAGGGCGAATGAAAACCTGAGTCCTGCGTGGCTTTGCAAAAAAGTTGCGATGCTTTCCACGCTTTCCCTGATGCCGTCTCCGACAATCGCAAGCAGGAAACGCCCCTCTTTGAGGTTCCGAGTTACGTCGTCGACGAAAGTCGCTTGATCGAGATTCGGGTCTTGTTCGGCGGCAATGTCGTACAGGGAATCTCCGCTTCGTCCGGCCGCACTGCCGACGGCCCGCGACAGGCGGTCGTAATCCCAGGCCGCAAGCTCTTTGGCGTAATCGAGAATTTGGCCAATCACCTCCCGGCGGGCCTCCGGGTTCCGCCAGAGCTTGCATTCAATCAGCGTGATGCGTCCGGTGTCGCTCGTATAGGCCAAGTCAATGCGGCCGGCGTCTGTCGGCAGTTCCCGGCATAGCGGTATGGCAGGCGCGAAAGAAGGGTCGATCTCGCGAAACGGCAAAATTTCGGGATGTTCGAAGAGTTGCCGTTGCAGCCAGTCTTCATAAAATTTGCCGCCCTGTAGAGGGATGCGCTCCAGCGCGCGCCCTGGAAGCCCTTCGAGCGCGGCCATGTAAAGCGGCGGACAATACCGGTTCGTCGGCATTGCTCCACCTTACCCAAAGATCGGCGCCGCAAAAAGGAAAAACTGCCGGCATCTCGCGCGGCGCTATGATGGCGGGGTGCCGACACGGCGATCGTTCCTGGGTGGTTTGGCCGCAATGGGACTGAACGGCGCTCTCCTCGGCCGGCCGGCGGCCGGGAAACGCCCGAATGTCGTGATCGTTCTGAGCGACGACCAAGGCTACGGCGATGTCGGCTGCTACGGCGCCCAAGACGCGCTGACGCCCCACCTCGACGCGCTGGCCGCATCGGGAGTCCGCCTGCTCGATTTCTACGCCAACGCGCCGATGTGCTCGCCGACGCGGGCCGCGCTGCTGACCGGACGCTACCCCTACCGCTGCGGCGTCCCCTTCGTCGTCGATTCGCGGCCGGGCAAGTTGGGGCTGCCCGGCGACGAGCTCACGATTGCCGAGCTCGTCCGCCGGCAGGGCTACCGCACCGCTCTGATCGGCAAATGGCACTTGGGCTCGCACCGCGACAGCTTGCCCAACAACCAGGGCTTCGACGAGTTTTACGGTTTCCATGCCGGTTGCGTCGATTACTATTCGCATCGCTTCTATTGGGGCCTGGGCGCGGGCGCGCCTTCGTTCCACGATCTGTGGCGCAACGACCGCGAAATCGACGCTTCGGGCGTTTACGCCACCGATTTGATCACCCGCGAGTCCGTGCGCTTTCTGGAAGAGCGGGGCGAGGAGCCGTTTCTCCTGGTCGTTGCTTACAACGCCCCGCATTACCCCATGCATGCGCCGGAGGAATACCTGCGGCGCTTCCCGCAAGACATGGACCCCGAGCGCCGCATGCACCTCGCTCTCTGCGCGGCAATGGACGACGGCATCGGCCGCATCGTCGCAACCCTCGATCACCGGGGGCTGCGCGAGAACACGTTCGTATTTTTCCAGAGCGACAACGGCGCCACGATCGAAGACCGCGCCGGACTCGGCGGGCGGAACACGCCTTTCCGCGGCTTCAAGTTCAGCCTGTTCGAGGGCGGCATCCGCGTGCCGGCGATTGCCAACTGGCCCGGAGTCCTGCCGGCGGGCGAGACGCGCACCCAGCCGGCGGCCTCGATGGATCTGTTCCCGACGGTCGCCGAGCTTTGCGGCGCCGGCGCGCCGACCGACCGGGTCATCGACGGCCGGAACATTTGGCCCGTGCTGGCGGAAAACGCGCCGTCGCCGCACGAGCGCTTGTGCTGGAAGCGCTACGACCAGGCCGCGATCCGCGAAGGCGATTGGAAGCTCGTCGTCAACGGCATCATGGCCTTGGGCGAAGAATACGCGCTGCAAGGCAGCGGCAAGGCGTTTCTCTCGAATCTGGCCGCAGACGCCCGTGAAATCCGCAACCTCGCGGGCCGAGAGCCGGAAACCGCCGCGCGGCTCCAACGCAAGTTGCGTCAATGGGAGCTCGACGTGCAGAGCGGCGGGTAGAGCGGCGAGCTCTTGCCCCGACAAGACGAGAATCCCGTCCCCATTGGATCTATTAGGAAAGTCCGCTTCGGCCGCGGCCGCGTTACAGTGGCCCCATGCGCGCGCAGTTCAAGGCGGTTGCGGTCGGGGCCGGCTATTTTTCGGATTTTCACTACGAGGCGTGGACGCGGATTCCCGAAGTCGCTCTAACCGCCGTCCATAACAGAACCGAGAGCAAGGCGCGCGAGAAGATGGCGGCCTACGGGATCGAGCGCTACTACGCCGATTGGCGCGAGATGATCGACCGCGAGCGGCCGGACTTCGTCGATATCGTGACTCCCCCCGAGACCCACGCCGAAATCTGCGCCTACGCCGCCGAGCGGGGCGTACACATCGTTTGCCAGAAACCGCTTGCGCCGACGTTCGCCCAAAGCCGGCGGATTGTCGAGGCGACGCGCGGAGTGCGCTTCATGGTTCACGAGAACTTTCGTTGGCAGCCCTGGCACCGGCGCATCAAGGCGATCCAGCGCGAAGGGGCGATCGGCGACTTCACCCACGTCTATTTCCGTATGCGCACCGGCGACGGCTGGGGGCCGGACGCCTATCTCTCGCGGCAGCCGTTTTTTCGCTCGTACCCCCGGCTGCTGATTTATGAAACGGGTGTTCACTTCATCGACACGTTCCGCTATCTGCTGGGCGAGGCGCGCGAGGCGTACGCCCATTTGCGGCGGCTGAACCCGGTTATCCGCGGCGAGGACGCCGGGCAGGTTTTCTTCAAGTTCGAGAACGGGGCGACGGCGCTGCTCGACGCCAACCGCTACAACGAAGGCGAGTCGGCGAACCCGCGCTACACGTTCGGACGGATGCGCATCGACGCTTCGGGCGGCCACCTGGAGCTGGATACGGAAGCGAATCTGAGGATCAAGCCGCTGGGCCGGACCGCGGCGGACATCGTTTATTGCCATGAGAACAGGGGGTTCGCCGGCGATTGCGTGTACGCCCTGCAGCGGCATTTCACCGACTGCCTGCTGAGCGGCGAGCCCTTCGAGAGCACGGGGGAGGATTATTTGCAGACGCTCGCCGTCGTCGAGGCGGTTTACGAGTCGGCCGGCAAGGGCGAGGTCGTGCGGCTGTAGCGGCCGGCGCGCTCCGCCGACTGACGGCGCGGACCTACGCGGCGGCGGTTTCCTTTCAGTGGATGCAAGCGATGGGTCCCTCCGGTCCCGATAAGCTCAAGCGGTTTTGTAGTTCCCTGCGCGAGGACGCGTGATTTGGGCCCCACCAGGGACGCCTGATTTGGGACCACTGACGGCTACGCGAAGGAACGCGAAGGAACCCGAAGGAACGCGAAGGAACGCGAACCGCTGCAACGCCTTGCTCTTGAATCTCTCAATCGCCGTTACTTTTCTGTTGTATCCGATATAGATACAAAATGCAAGGCGGGACGACAGCGGCTTTGGCCTGCGCCGGCCCGGCGGGAGTCCCGCCTAAAAAAATTTGCCGCGGCCTATTGACAGCCGATCATCGATTCTGCTTTATATATTTACCGAGTAAGGTGTTGGGGATACGGGCTAGGAAACCCGCGGGTTTTGGGCGATACGGTCCTTTGGTTCCAAGGGTGCTTGAATTCCTTTCCCCCGATCTTTGAGTAGGAGATTATCGATGAAGAAATCGCAATTCCGCTGCCTCTGCGCAGCGCTTGTTCTATTGCTCGCGGCGGCCCCGTTCGCCGCGGCCCAGTTGGCCGACACGGCGTTGATCGTCGGCACGGTCTCAGACACCACGGGCGCCGTCATCCCGGGCGTTGACGTCACCTTCAACCATGTCGAGACGGGCATCGTATCCACCACGCAGACCAACGAATCCGGGAACTACCGCTCGAATCCGCTGCGTATCGGCAACTACATCGTTGTCGTCGAGGCGGACGGATTCAAGGCGTATTCCGGGTCGGGCGTCACCTTGTCCATCGGCGACGTCCGCGAGTTGAACGTCGCCCTCGAGGTCGGCGCGGTGACCGAGGTCATCGAAGTCGAGGCGTCCGCGCCGCTGCTGCAGACCACCGAGAGCTCGGCCGGCACGGTGATCGAAAACCGTCAGATCGTGGACTTGCCGCTCAACGGCCGCGACTACCTGCAGCTTGCCGTGATCTCGGCGGGCACCGTCGTCTCCCGCGGCCAGGGCATTTCGATCGGCGGCCAGCGCGGCACCGAAATCAACTTCATGATCGACGGCATGGACAACAACAACCAGTCCATCGCCTCGCAGGGCGCGCAGAAAGAAACCGTCAAGCCTTCGGTGGACGCGGTGGCCGAGTTCAAGGTCATCACCAACGGCTTTGCCGCCGAATACGGCAAGTCGTCTTCGGGCATCGTCTCGCTGGCCATCAAGTCGGGCACCAACGACCTGCACGGCACGGGCTTCTTCTTCATGCGCGATGAAACGATGGACGCCAAGCCCTACTTCGCCCCCGGCGAGAAGGCGCAGTTCGGCCGCAAGCAGTACGGCTTCGCCGTCGGCGGTCCGGTCAAGAGGAACAAGTCGTTCCTGTTCGGCGACATGGAGTTGACCGACATCCGCGAGACGTCGACGTTCGTGCGGACGATTCCGACGGCGCTCATGCGGCAGGGCGACTTTTCCCAGCTTTCCAACACGATCTACGATCCGTTCACCTCCGAGGGCGCCGTTGCCAATGCGCGGGAACCCTTTGCCAATCAGACGATCCCGTCGTCGCGGTTCGATCCGATCTCGTCGGTCGCCAAAGACTTCTACCCCGATCCCCAGAACGACAGTCTGACCCGGAACCACACGTTTCAGACGCCCCGCAACCAGGACTTCAGCAAATGGGATATCCGCTGGGACCACAACCTGTCGGACAAAGACAATCTGTTCGCGCGCTGGAGCAGCCAGCAGCAGTTCCGCGGCAGCACTCCCGCTTTGCCGGCGACCCAATACGGCTCGCTCTTCCCGGGCGGCAACTCGCTCGACGTGACCAGCAACAATACGGTGTTCGGCTGGAACCGCATCTGGAGCCCGTCGTTGATCTCCAACATCCGTCTCGGCTGGAACTATCTCGATACCGACGCCGAAATCCACGACGACGTCGAAGGAAACGTCAACAAACTGATCGGACTGCCGGGGTTCGACGAGAATCTGCGCGGCATGGCCATTTTCGAAATCGGCGGTTATCAGCAACTCGGCAACTCCAACTGGGCGCCCAACCTGATCCAGTCGCAGACGCGGCAGGTGTCGGTGGATAACACCTGGACGAAGGGTGACCACGCCATCAAGTTCGGCGCGCAAATCTTCTTCATGCAGACCGGCATCGTCAACCCGCAGTTGGCGCTCGGCCGGATGGCCTTCCCCAGGAACTTCACGCGGGACGAGCCTCTGGGCGCAGGCGGCGACGGCTTCGCCGATTTCCTGCTGGGCACCTCCTCCGGCATCCGCGGCTCGGACACGATCTACATGAACATGCGCTCGCCCTACCAGCACTTCTACGTGCAGGACGACTGGAAGGTCAACGACAAGCTGACGCTCAACATCGGCGTGCGTTACGAGTACAACCCGCCGTTTCTGGAAACCCGCGACGGCATCGGCTTTTTCGACCCGGGGCCGCGCGGCTCGCCGGGCGAGATCAAGATCGCCGGCCTGGACGGCACGCCGCGACGCCTCACCGAGCCGGACACCACCAACTTCGGGCCGCGCCTGGGCATCGCCTACAAGCTCAACGACAAGACCGTGCTGCGCATGGCCTACGGCATCTTCTACGGCACCTTCTCCAACACCGGCGGCGGCGAGTACAAGGAAACCCAACCGCCTTTCCACTTCAAGGTGGGACTTTCCGCCGACCCCAACAACCCTGCGCAGTATCCGTTCAAGGACGGCATGCCGCCGGGCACGATCAGCGCGGCGAATGCCGTGGCGGTCGAGATGTCGGGCTGGGAGCCGGCCCCGGACTGGCCGATGGCGCAGAACTGGAACTTCAACGTCCAGTATTCGCTTCCCGGCGATACGCTCTGGGAGATCGGCTACTTCGGCAACAAGATGAACCACATGATGGGCCGCTGGGACGAGAACGTGCCGCGGCCGGGCGAAGCGGTGTGGGATCCTTATACGCAGAAAATGATTCCCCCGACGGGCGGCATCAACGAGCGGCGCCCGTGGCGCACGGCGTTCGTGCCCACCGCCAGCCGCGGCGACGTGCCGTACCCGGGCAGCGACCCGAACGGACAATGCACCGCGGCTGCGAAGTCGATGGGAGTGCCCAGTTCTTGCATCACCTTGGGGCGGTCGAACATGCACTCGTTCCGCTGGAATTCGCTCTACCACGGGCTCCAGACCAAGCTCGAGAAGCGCTACTCGCAGGGCATGACCTACATCGTTTCCTACACGTGGTCGCACGCCATCGGCGACTGGCGCTCGATCCCCGGCTCGGGCGGCGCCCCGGGCGAAAACGCGCGGATCGTCAACGACGTTCTCGATCTGAGCCACGAGCGTGGGCCGAGCCCGCAGGACATCCGGCACCGTCTGATCGGCAGCATCGTTTACGAATTGCCCTTCCTCAAGAGCGCCACAGGCGCCAAGAGGACGCTGCTCGGCGGCTGGTCGATCGGCAGCATCGTGACCTTGATGGGCGGAACTCCCGCCACGCCGGGCGTGCAGGGCGCGAGCCGCTCGAACGTCAACGACCTCAATCACCTCGACCGTCCCGATGTCGTCGCCGGGCAGGATGTGAATCCGGCCAAGCAGGATCCCAGTCTTTGGTGGAATCCTGCGGCGCTGGCGCCCAACCAGCCTCTGGCGTTCGGCAACGCGGGCAAGGGCATCCTGCGCATTCCCGGCAGAACGCAGTGGGATTTCTCGGCTTACAAGAGCTTCCAGTTCGGCGAGAAGTACTCGGCGCAGTTGCGCTTCGAGGCGTTCAACTTCACCAACACGCCGCAGTTCGGCGCTCCGAACACCCGTGTCGGTAATGCGAACTTCGGCATCATCAGCGGTGCCGGCAACCCACGCAACCTGCAGTTGGGCTTCAAGTTCATCTTCTAACCGACGGCAAATATCGACCTCCAACCCGCCCGCTCCCGAGTTCCGGGGGTGGGCGGTTTTTTTTTGGGGAAGCGGCGGGATGCGCGCCGGAAAACCTGTGGCGCGACCTACCGGCTAAAATGCAAGGGTATCGATCCTGCGCCGCGAGGAAACCGCATGCATCTTTCGGATTTGGCTATAGAGGGCTTCCGGGGCATCGAGCGCCTGTCGATTCCCCGCTTGGGGCATGTCACGTTGCTCGCGGGCAGAAACGGCGTCGGCAAAACGACGGTGCTGGATGCCGTTCGCCTCTATGCCGCGCGGGGGCGCCCCGCGATTTTGACAGAACTGCTGAACGGACGCGAGGAATTCAATACCGCATCCGATGAAGCAGGCGACGAAATTTTGTTCCCTGACCTTACGGCTTTTTTTCATGGAAGAGAGATGTCGGCGGACGCTGCCATCTCGATCGGCCCGGATGCCAAGGATCGCCTCGGTATCGACATATCCACGACAGACGAACTGCCCGGTTCACAGCAGAAAATGTTTTCCGATCTTTCTCCGAATGGAAAGATGAAAGCATTGCAAATTATGTTCCGGGGCAAAAAATGGCTGCTGCCCGTGGACATTTTCCCGGACGAAATACAATTCAGCCGCGGTCGGGGAATTAGAAGATGGCAACGGCTGTTCGACGAAGACCAATGGGAGCCCGCAATCGAATGCGCATCGTTGGGACCGGGACTGCTCGGCAACAGCGACATGGCGCGATTCTGGGACAAAATTGCACTGACAGACAGCGAAAACCTGCCGCTCCAGGCTCTGCAGTCGATCCTCGGCGATGTCTTGGAGCGGGTCACCGTGATTGGAGACGGCAGGATGCGCAGCCGCCGCGTGATCGTAAGGCTGCGGGGTAGCACGGAACCGGTTCCGTTGAAGAGCCTGGGCGACGGAGCAGTCCGACTGTTCAGCGCCGCTCTGGCATTGGCCAACAGCCGCAACGGCTTTCTGCTCATCGACGAAGCGGAAAACGGTATCCACTATTCCGTACAGCGCAACTTCTGGCGCATGGTCTTGCGCAGCGCGCATAAGGATAACGTTCAGGTTCTGGCGACGACCCATAGTTGGGATTGCGTTAGAGGCTTCGCGCAGGCGGCGGCGACCGAGGATGCCGAAGGCGTTCTCGTGCGACTCGATAGGGACGGCGAAGAGATGCGCGCAGTCGAGTACTCGGAAGCCGAGCTCGAGACCGCCGCCGAGCAAGGGATCGAAGTGAGATAAGCGCATGGCCGACCGCAAGCCGGAGCGCGTTCTGCTTGTGGAAGGGCAGGACGACAAACACGTCGTTCTACAACTCTTCCTCCGCAGCGATGCCATGCCGTCATTCGACATTAAGGATAAGGGCGGTATCGATGAGCTTCTTAAGTCCATCGGCCCGGAGATCAAAGTACCCGGCAGAAAGACGCTCGGCATCCTCGTGGATGCGAACGACAACCCGGGAAACCGCTGGAAGGCGATAAGACGCCGACTTCAAAAACAGGGTTTTCAGCCGCCTGCAAGTCCCCATCCAACCGGGACAATCCTATCGGGAAGGCCCCGTATCGGGATCTGGTTGTGTCCCGACAACGGACGCCCCGGCGAGCTTGAGGACTTCGTAGAAGCGATGATCCCGCAGGGCGACTCGGTATGGCCGAGGTCCCAGGCGTACATCGACGACATCCCGGAGTCTGTCCGCCGGTTCCGGGAGGATAAAGCGCTTAAAGCCAAGCTCTACGCTTGGCTGGCAACGCGAAAGACCCCCCAGCGCATGGGCACGGCCATTCAAGCGCAGGAACTGGACATCGATGGGGCGCTCGCTATGAGGTTCGCCGATTGGCTTCGACAATTGTTTGCCTGACCGGCGGCGCCGCAATTCGCCCCGATTCCATCAATGCAGCCCCCGTTTTCGGCTGCGATGCCGGCGTCGGGGAAACGGCAATGCTGCCGATTGCGCGAAAATAAGTCCTTGAGCTTCGCAGCATCGCCGCGGACGTGCGGGCTGCCGGCGGCGGCCGCGCTGGCCGCGTCGGCATTGTCCTGCGGCGCCGCGCCGCCCCTGCCGCCGCTGCCGGCGCCCGCCCTCGACGAGTTCTCGCCGGCGGTGCGCGAGCGGATGCAGCCGGTCCTGGACAAGGCGCGGGCCGAGCCCGGCAACGCTTCCCCGGCCGGCGACTGGGGCCGCGCGCTCTATGCCTACGGGCTGCGCGAGGCCGCGGCGCAAGCCTTCTCGAGAGCCCGCGCCATCGAGCCCGAAGCGTTCGAATGGGCTTACTTTCTGGGGGTTGCGCAAGCCGACCTGGGGCGGTTCGCGGAGGCGGAAGAGGCATTGCGCGCCGCCGCGGCGCTGCGGCCCGGCGATCTGCCGGCGTCCCTGCATCTGGCGGACTTGCTGGAAAAGGCCGGCGACGGGCAGCAGGCGCTGCGCATGCTCGAAGCCGCGCTGCAGCGGGAGCCCGACGTTGCGGCGGTGCATTACAGGCTCGGCCGCCTGTACGCCTCGCGCGACCGCGCCAAGTCGAGCGCCTACCTGGAACGGGCGATCGGCATCGAGCCGGACTACCGCGAAGCGCATTATCTCCTCGCCAATGCCTACACTCTGGCGGGCCGCGCCGCGGACGCCCGCAGGCATCTCGAGCTTTTCGAGCAGGCGGACCCGCGGCCGCGGCGCCACTACGCGGACCCGCTGCTCGATGCTCTGGATGAGCTCCGGGCGCAAGACGCGCGCACGCTCTACGAAGAGGGCCTCGCTCAGCAGAACGCCGGCGAGTTGCAGCAGGCTCTTGCCCTCTACAACGCCGTGTTGGAAATCGACCCCGACCATGCGCAGGCGCACGTCAGCCTCATCGCGGTGCATGGCATGTTGGGCGATGACCGGCAGGCCGTGCTGCACTTCGAGCGGGCGACCGCCCTGAACCCCGATATCGCCGAGGCGCACTACAACCTGGGGTTGCTGCGGCACTACGCCCGAGACTTCAAGGCCGCGGCCGCGGCGTTCTCCAAAGCTCTGGAGATCAACCCGACGGATGCCAAGGCGCACGGCAACCTGGGCGTCTCCCTGGAACAACTCGGCCGCGGCGCCGAGGCCGAAGAACATTTCCGCTCCGCTCTGCAGCACGACCCCGCCGACTCGACGGCCAATTTCCATCTGGGGCGGCGGCTTGCCGAGCGCGGACGCTACCGCCAGGCGCTGCCCTATTTGCAGCGGGCGCTGGAGAGCGAAGGCGGGCAGCCGGCGCTGGCGGCATACGTTCTGGCCCTGACGCACCGCCGGCTCGGCAACGCATCGCAGGCGCGCGAGTACGGCGCTCTCGCCCTGGCGCAAGCCCGCGCGGGAGGACAAGACGCTCTGGCGGCGCAAATCGCGGCCGAACTGGGTCTATAGATCGTTTTCGAGTAGAATGAGGTGGTGGGGGCGCCGGCGCGGGCCGAAAGCATGAGTCTGATCGTCACCGAGGTTTACGAAGCCCTGTTGCTCGCCGGCGTTCCCGACGACAAGGCCAAGGCTGCGGCCGGGGCCATCCCCGCGGCGCGGGATATCGCCGGCAAAGACGACATCGCCGAGTTGCAAGCGGCCACGCTGGAAAAGATCGCCAAGCTGCATGTGGCCACGCAGCAGGATATCGCTGAGTTGCGGGCGTCCACGCAGGAAAAGATCGCCAAACTCGAAGTGTCCACGCAACAGAGCATTGCCAATCTGCAAGCGCCCACGCAGAAAAAGATCGCCGAATCTCTAGAGCTTACACGGCGGGATATCGCCAAGATGCAGCGGGATATCGCCGAGTTGCGGTCTTCTATAATGTTCATGAAATTCGTTTACGGTCCGACGGTTATCGTTCTCCTGCTCAAGCTTGTGTTCTTCCCGTAGGGATGCGCAGACGGTTCGCCCGCGCTTTCGCCGGCCCTTGTGCGCGAAGCGCCTTGCTCGCGGCTCTCCTTCCGGCGGCCTGCTCCCCCCCCCTTGAGCAGGGAACCGAAACCCCCGCCGAGCCGTTGCTCTTCCGCGAGGCGGCGGCGGAGACCGGGCTCGTCTTCCACCACTTCGTCGGCGCTTCGGGGAAATATTTCCTGCCGGAGATCATGGGGCCGGGCGTTGCGCTGCTGGATTTCGACGGGGACGGCGACCTCGACGTTTATTTTCCCCAGGGCGTCATGCTCGACAAGAGCGTTGCGGCCGAGAAATCGCTGTTTCCGCCCCGCATGGGCCTCGGCAACCGCCTCTTCGAGAACCGCATCGCGCCCGACGGGAAGCTCTCGTTTCGGGACGCGACGGAGCGGTCCGGCCTCGGTTTCGAGGGCTACGGCATGGGCGCCGCCGCGGGCGACTACGACGGCGACGGCGACACTGACCTTTACCTCACCAACCTCGGCCCCAACGCGCTGTTCCAGAACAACGGAGACGGGACCTTTCGGCAGGCCGCAGGGCCGCAAGACGAGCGCTGGAGCACGTCGGCGGCATTCGTCGACTACGACGGGGACGGCGATCTCGACCTGTTCTTTACGAACTACGTCGATTTCACGGTGCGCGGCAACAAGGACTGTTTTTCCCCCGCAGGCGCCAAGGACTACTGCCACCCGACGGTTTATAACCCCGTCCCGGACCGCCTGTTCCGCAATGACGGCGGCCGCTTCGTCGATGTTTCCATTCAGGCGGGTCTCGGCGCGGCCTTCGGCAACGGCCTGGGGGTTACGGCCGCCGATTTCGACAACGACGGACGGACGGATCTCTACGTCGCCAACGACGGCACGGACAACCAACTCTGGCTCAACCGGGGGAACGGCCGGTTCGAGAACCGGGGGCTGCTCGCGGGCGCGGCCGTCAACGCCGACGGCCGCGCCGAGGCGGGGATGGGCGTGCTTGCGGCCGATTTCGATCATGACGGCGACGAAGACCTGCTGCTGACCCACAACACCGCGGAGACGAACACGCTCTATTTGAACGACGGGAAGGGGATCTTTCTCGACGCCACCAACCGCTTCGGACTGGGCGCCGCGAGTCTGCCCTACACAGGCTTCGGTCTGGCCTGGGCCGACTTCGACCGTGACGGCCGGCTCGATGTCTTTGTCGGCAACGGCGCCGTCACGGTGACGGAGACGCGCAACGGAATCCGCTATCCCTCAGCGCAGGACAACCAGTTTTTCCGCGGCGCGGCGGAGGGGTTCGCCTTGGCCGCCGGCGCGCGCGTCTGGGGCGAATTGGAGCCCCTGCTCAGCCGCGGCGCGGCCGCGGGAGACCTCGACCTGGACGGCGACCGGGATGTCGTGGTCGCCAACAACAACGGCCCGGCCCGCCTGTATCTCAATCGAACCGGGGGCGGCCAATGGCTGCGCGTCAAGCTTGTCGGACGGCGCGCCAACCGCAACGGCCTCGGGGCGCGCGTCGGCCTCAGTCTGCGCAGCGGCGCGTATATTTGGCGGCGGGTGCGGCGCGACGGCAGCTACCTCAGCTCGAGCGAGGCGGCGGCGTACTTCGGCCCGGCCGCCGGCGGCGAAGCGCTGTCTCTCGAAGTCCGCTGGCCGGGCGGCGTCCGCGAGAGCTTTCCGCCGCCGCCGCCGGGCGCGACCGTGACCCTGGAAGAGGGAACGGGGCGGCCTTGATGGGGTCGGCGGGCCGCGGGTTTCGCAGGCTCTAAAATTTCCGCGACCACTCTTTGGGCCAGCGCTCGACGATCACTTTTTTGTCGGTGTAAAACTCGACCGCATCGCGGCCCTGGCCGTGCATCACGCCCATGAAGCTGTCTTTCCAGCCGCTGAACGGAAAATAGGCCATCGGCGCGGCCACTCCGATGTTGACGCCCACGTTGCCGGTCGTCGTTTCGTTGCGGAATTTGCGCGCCGCGGCGCCGCCGGCGGTGAAGATCGACGATGCGTTGCCGTACGGATTGCGGGCGATGACGGCCAGCGCTTCGTCGAGCGTCGCGGCGGGGGTCAAGCTCAGCACCGGCCCGAAGATTTCCGTCGTCGCCAGCGCGCTCGCGGGACTGACGCCGTCGAGAACGGTCGGCCCGACGAAGTTGCCCGAAGCGTAGCCGGCGACTTTCGCGCCGCGCCCGTCGAGCACCGGGTTCGCGCCTTCGCCGGCGCCTCCGGCGATCGCTCCTTCGATGCGCGCCCGGCTTTGCGCAGTGATGACCGGCCCCATCTGCACGCCGTCATCGAGTCCGCAGCCTACCTTGAGCGAGCCGGCGATATCGACGATGGCCTCGCGGAAGATATCGTGCGCCTCGCCGACGGTCACCGCCGCGGCCACGGCTAGGCAGCGCTGGCCCGCGCAGCCGAAGGCGCTGTCGCTGACGATGCGGGTAGTCGTTTCGAAGTCGGCGTCGGGCATGACGACAACGTGGTTCTTCGCGCCGCCTTGGCACTGCACGCGCTTGCCGCGCCGCGCTCCCTGGGCGTAAACGTACTTGGCGACCGGCGTCGAGCCGACAAAGCTGACCGCCCGCACGTCCGGATGCTCGAGCAGCGTATCGACCGCCCCTTTGCCGCCATTCACCAGATTGACGACGCCTCGGGGCAGGTCGAGTTGCTCGATCAACTCGAACATGGCGCGCATCGCCAGCGGCACTTTTTCCGAGGGCTTGAGCACGAGGGTATTGCCGCAAGCGATGGCGTAGGGCATGAACCAGAGAGGGATCATGACCGGAAAATTGAAGGGCGTGACGACCCCGACCACGCCGAGCGGTTGGCGGACCATCGTCTCGTCGATGCCGCGGGCGATGTCTTCGAGGTTGTAGCCCTGCATCAGCGTCGGAATGCCGCAGGCCACCTCGACGTTTTCGATGCCGCGGCGCAACTCGCCCCGGGATTCGGCGAGCGTCTTGCCGTTCTCGGTGGTGACGATGCGCGCGATGGCGTCGAAATTGTCTTCCAGCAGCGTCTTGAGCTTGAAAAGGTACTGGATGCGTTCCCCGGGCGGCACGGCGCGCCATGCGGGAAACGCGGCCGCGGCGGCTTCGACGGCGGCCGCAGCCTCCGCCGACCCGTCGCTTGCGACGACGCCGAGCACTTCCGCCGTGGCCGGATTGACAACCGGCGAAACCTCGCCGGCGGCGAAGCCGGTCCAGCGGCCGCCGATATAGTTGGGCACGCGATCCATGACAATTATTTTCCGCTATTCGTATTCTCTGCTATGCGGGCGCGCGCCGCGGGCCGCCGGATTTGGTGCGAACGGAGAGACTCGAACTCTCACGGGTTGCCCCACTAGAACCTAAATCTAGCGCGTCTGCCGATTCCGCCACGTTCGCGTATCGAAAAAAACGGATTGGGCGCCGCCGGGCGGACGTTTCACGTTATCAGAAATAAAACTTCAGGCCCAGTTGCATCTCGCGGTGCGAGTTGCCCGCGTTGACAACGCCGAAGCCCGATTGCCCGACCTGGTCGCGCGGGTTGTTGAACTCCGGGGTATTGAAGCTGTTGAACGTCTCCCAGCGGATCTGCATGCGAACTTTCTCGCTCAGTTGCGTGTTCTTGGCGAGACTGATGTTGAAGATGTGCGGCGTGCCCGGCCCGAGGATGCCGCGCACCTTGCGGCCGGCGTTGCCCAGCGTGAACGGATCGGGCGACTCGAACGCCGCTTCGTTGGTCCACAGCACGCCGCGGCGCCCGCCGAGGGCCGGGTCGCCTTGGTTGGGATGCTTCGGCTCTCCCACGAGGTTGGCGTAGAGCGTCGCGTCGGCGGCGTTGTCGCCCTTGACGTCGCGGGCGCCGTTCTGCACGGTGACCCCGAAGGGCGAGCCGCTCTGGAAAGTGTAGATGCCCGAGATTTGCCATCCGCCCACGATCTTGTCGGCGACCCTGCCCATGTTCGCGCCGAAACGCTTGCCTTTGCCGAAAGGCAGCTCATAGACCGGGCTGAAGACTACGCGATGGGGCGAGTTGTTGCCTGAAAGCGACCACTCCGAGGCGAAGTCGTGGATGTTCTGGAACCAGTCGTGGTCGCCGAGAGTGGCGCCGTCTTCTCCTACGAACGGCGCATTGTCGTACCAGCGCGAGAACGTATAGAGGAAGATGTAGCCGACCCCTTCGTTGAAGCGTTTCTCCGTCTTGAAGCTGAGGCCCTGGTAGTCCGATTTGAAGAAGTTCGGGTTATTCATGCGGATCTGGCCGGTGCCGCCGTACTGGGTAAACGGTTTGAGCAGGCGCTGCGTCTGGCTGCCGAACTCGTTCGTCCCCACGCGGGGCAGGTTGAGCGGGTGAATCTGGTTGAGGTTCATCCGGCGCAGGTTGACCTTCTTGGCGAATTTGGCGAAGTAGCGCACCTCGAAGAGTTGCTCGCCGATCTGGTGCTGCCAAGTGAGATTCCAATCGAACGAGTACGGCGTGCGGTGGTTGATGTCCACGTAGTCCACCCGGCCCTGCACGAACTTCGTGCCGCGCGTGCCGAAGTCGGCATTGAGTTCCGACGGATCGGGGATGGTGAGGAACGTGTCCGGCATGCCGTCCTTGAGCAGCGGAACCTGTCCGCCGCCGATGTTCCCCGCCCCCCCGAAGCCCTGGCTGCCGGTCTGCAGGACGTTCCCGTCGTAGTTGCCGCCGTACATCACGGCGAACCCGCCGCGGATGACCGACTTGTTATTGCCGCCGGGCCTGTAGGCGAAGCCGAAGCGCGGGCTGATGTTGTTCTTGTCGGGGCGAATGGGGTTTCGCGGAAAGCCGTCGCGGCCGGCGAAATAATAGGCGCCCCGCTGGCCCGGCGCGATGCCGTTCGTTCCGGCGGCCGGCAGGGGCAGGCCGGGGTCCCAGCCGGCGACGCGGTCGGCGACCTCGGTGAACGGCGCCTCGTACTCGTAGCGCAGTCCGAGGTTGACCGTGAAATTGGCGTTGACCCGCCAGTCGTCCTGGAAAAACCCGGCGGTGTACCAGGAGCGGCGCCCAAAGGTCGGGTTGGCCTGGACGCGGGCGCGGTCGGCTTGGCCGATCAGGAACGAGGCCAGGTCGGCGCCCGTGCCGCCGATGACGCTGCCGTCGGGGTTCAGCCCGCGCGTGTCCGTGTTCGCGAAATCGAATACGCCGGAACCCTGCTGGCGGCCGATCTCGCTGCCTTGATAGCGGCGGAAGTCCCAGCCGAATTTGTACGTGTGGGCGCCCGATACCTTCGTGAAGTGCGCGGTGTATTCGAAGTTCGTAAAGGCGAACAGCCGGTTGTGGTTGCCCGTGCCGAAATTGGTGAAGCCCGGGTTGCCGCCGATGTTGAAGCGCGGGAAGGCGTCCGGGCCGACCCCGCGGAGACCGAGGGTTTGACCGGCCACGTCTTCGTTCAGGCTGAATCCCTGATTGTGTTGGCGGAAACGGAAGAATCCGCCGGTCGCCGTCATGAAAAACGTCGGCGAAAAGAGCTTCGTATAAGACAGCAGAATGTTCTGCTGCCGCACCGGCGCCCGGGTCGCATTCGGATCGGAGATGCCGAAGTCGTCGGCCGGGACATTGTCGACCCTGACGGGCATGAACAGGTTGTAGCGGAACATCAATTTGTTGGCGGAGTTCAATTCGTGGTCCACGCGGCCCGTGTGGCTCGTCCGGCGCAGCTCGAAGGGCAGGTTGCGCTGCCAGTTGCCTTCGTTCGAGACATCGACCTGCGCGAAATTCGCGCTCGGCAGGAAGCCCAGGACGCTCTGGGCAACCGGATCCAGGCGGGCGCCGGGAATCACGTTGTTGGGGAACTGCATTTCCCCGCCGCGCCCTTGAGAAGTCAACGGATCGTAAACTCTGCGCAATTGACCGTTGGATTGCAGCATGGTCGAGAGATCACCGTTCTTCCACTCGGTCAGCCCGACGCTGCGCACCCGCAGGTTGTCGCGATTTTCGATCGTGTGGTCGTAGTTGTAAAAGAAAAAGGTGCGGTTCTTGACGATCGGCCCGCCGATCGTGCCGCCCACTACGTTGCGGCGGAGCTTGGTTTTGCTTCTGGCGTCCCAACCGCGGGCGTTGAGCGCGTCGTTGCGCAGGAACCAGTAGCCGGAGCCGTGAATCTCGTTGGTGCCCGCTTTGGTGGTGGCGTTGATGAAGCCGGCTGCCGAGCGGCCCAGCTCGGCCGTCGCCGCGTTGGCCTCGACGCGCACTTCCTGGATGGCGTCGATGGGCGTGCTGAGCTCGGTGATCGTCGCGCCGATGCCGGTGCGGCTGTTGACCACGCCGTCGATGAAGACGCCGGCGGCGCGCGTGCGGCCCCCGGCGATGGTCACGTCTCCCCCGCCGGCGCGGTTGCTGTTGCGCATGCGCTGCGCGCCCGGCGTCAGATCGATCAGATCGAAGACCTCGCGGGTCTGCAAGGGCAACTCCAGCACGCGCTTGTTTTCGACGACCGCGCCGAGCGAGCCGCGCGACGTCTCGACCAAGGGCGTCGCGGCTTCGACGGTGACCGTTTCGGTAACGGCGCCGACTTCGAGCACCGCGTCGTAGGTGAGAATGCTGCCGACCTCGACGCGCAGGTTCTGCACCAAGTGGCTGCGGAAGCCGTCGGCTTCGATGCGGATCGAATAAGAACCGGGCTGCACGCCGGGCAGGCGGTACGAGCCGTCGCTCTGCGTCGAAACGACGCTGGAGGTACCCTGCTCCTCATTCGTGATTTCAACGTCGACCCCGGGAATTACGGCTCCGGTGTCGTCCGTGACGGCGCCGATGATGGAGCCCAAGGTTTGGGCGCTCGCCGCGCCCCCAAAAAACGACAGCAACATAACCGCGAACAGCAGCCGCGGCAGCGAAAGGAGAGACATTGGAAATACCTCCTGCTTTGTTGACGGATGTTTTTAGCCGGACCTACAAACCTCGCTGTCTATGCATCGGGCAGTGATCGTAAATAGCAAACCCAAAGGTAGGTTAAGCGCTGCCGGTTCCCGGCGCAAGAGGTTTGCTTGTAAAAAACGACAAAAATTGCCCGGCGGCGGGGCTGTTTGCGCGGTCGGCGGATAGCGTTTGGCGAAAGGCGGATAGCAAGACTGCTGCGCGGGGCGGCATCGGCTGTAGGCTCTCGGGCTGTGATAACCTGGATTGTGCCGTAGATCGACGCGGGTCAACGGCGCATTCGGAAGCCGGCGGCGGCCCGGCGAATACAGGGTTTTGCGATTTGCCCGCGGTGTGCGGATGGCTGTGATTTTGCGAACGCTCGGCCTTTTCCCTTTACTTTGCTGTCCCGACTGTCCCCAGGCGCCTCCCTCGAATCATCCCGGAGCGCCCTCTTGATGCCGAAGCCGAAGTATATTTTTGTCACCGGCGGAGTCGTATCTTCCCTGGGCAAGGGAATTGCGGCGGCCTCGATCGCCAATCTTCTGGAAAGCCGCGGCCTGCGCGTCACGCTGCAAAAACTCGACCCGTATCTCAACGTGGATCCGGGAACGATGAGTCCGTTCCAACACGGCGAGGTTTTCGTCACCGACGACGGCGCGGAAACCGATCTCGATTTGGGCCACTACGAGCGCTTCACGCATGCCGCGCTCAGCAAGGACAACAACGCCACCAGCGGCCGCATTTACGAGCGCATCCTGGCGAAGGAACGCCGCGGCGACTACCTGGGCAAGACCGTGCAGGTCATCCCGCACGTCACCAACGAGATTCGGGCGCAGATCGACAAGGTTTCGACCGGCGATGTCGATGTCGTGCTGGTCGAGATCGGCGGAACGGTCGGCGATATCGAGTCGCTGCCGTTCATCGAGGCGATCCGCCAGATGCGCCACGACGTGGGCCGCGCCGGCTGCGTGTTCGTTCACGTCACGCTGGTGCCTTATATCGCCGCGGCGGGCGAGCTCAAGACCAAGCCGACCCAGCACAGCGTCAAGGAACTGAGAGCCCTGGGCATCCAGCCCGATATTCTGCTGTGCCGCACCGAAACCGATCTCTCTCGCGAGTTGCGCGAGAAAATCGCCCTTTTTTGCGACGTGGACAAGCGCGCCGTGATCGCCGCCCGCGATGTCGATACGGTTTACCAAGTGCCCGTCAACTTCGCCGAACAGGGCGTCGACGACATGGCGCTGGAACTGCTGCGCTTACCGGCCGAGCCGCGCCGCCTCGAGCCGTGGAAAAGGATGGTCGAGGGGCTGCGCAATCCCGAGGACAAGGTCACTATCGGCATTGTCGGCAAATACGTGGACTACGAGGATTCCTACAAAAGTCTCAAGGAAGCCTTGCTGCACGGCGGGCTGCCGCACGGCCTCAGGATCAAAATCGAATGGATCGAGGCTGAGAGCATTACGCGGGAAACCGCCGCGCGTCAGCTTGGCGAATGCGACGGCCTCCTGGTGCCGGGCGGCTTCGGCATCCGCGGCATCGACGGCATGACCGAGGCGATCCGCTATGCTCGCGAGAAAAAGGTTCCGTACTTCGGGATTTGTCTTGGCATGCAGACGATGGTCATCGAGTTCATGCGCAATGTCTGCGGCATTGCGGAGGCCCATTCGACCGAATTCGCTCCGGCGGCGAAACACCGCGTGTTTTTCAAGTTGCGCGAGCTGAAGGGAGTGGAAGACCTGGGCGGCACGATGCGCCTGGGCGCCTGGCCCTGCCGGCTCGAGGCGGGCAGCTTCGCCCGGCGCGCTTACGGCGCAGACAAAATCAGCGAGCGCCACCGTCACCGCTACGAGTTCAATCGGCCCGAATACGAGCGGACGTTGACTGCCCACGGCATGCGCATTACAGGCGATACGCCGGACGGGGCCTACGTCGAAATCTGCGAGCTGCCGGATCACCCCTGGTATCTCGGCTGTCAATTCCACCCGGAATTCAAGTCGAAGCCCCTGGAGCCGCACCCGTTGTTCGCGGCTTTCATCGGCGCAAGCTACGAGTACCACAGGCGGCATTTTCGCTCCGTTGCCGAGCAGGAACAGAAACAGTTCCTGCGGATGCGCTAGAGGGGCGGCGTTTTCGGAGAGGCTCATGCTGCAATTCGGACTCTTTGGGGCCGGCCGCATCGGCCGCATGCATGCGCGCAATCTCGCCGCCAATCCGCGGGTCCGGCTGGTTTCGATCTACGATGTCGCCGCGGCCGCGGCGAGCGCAGCGGCTGCTGAATGCGCAGCGGCGGCAGTCGATTCCGCGCAGGCGATCCTCGGCGACTCGTCCATCGACGCGGTTTTTATCGCTTCGGCGACCGACACCCACTGCGATCTGATCGAGCAGTCGGTCCGCGCCGGCAAGGCGGTTCTTTGCGAAAAGCCGATCCACCTCGACCTCAACCGCGTCAACGCCTGCCGCGAGGCGGTTGCCGGCAGCGGCGTCCCGATTCAGATCGGTTTCAACCGCCGTTTCGACCCCAGCCATCTCGCCCTGCAGCGGGCGGTTCGCGCCGGCAAGATCGGGACGCTGGAAAAATTGATTCTCACCAGCCGCGACCCGGCGCCGCCGGGGCTCGATTATCTCAGCGTGTCGGGCGGTTTGTTCCGTGACATGGCGATCCACGATTTCGATCTCGCGAGATTTGTCTTCGGCGAAGAGTTCGTCGAGGTTGCCGCCATGGGCAGCGTGCTCGTGGATGCGCGGATCGGCGCCATCGGCGACGTCGATACGGCCATGATCACCATGAAAACGGCGTCCGGCGCCCTGTGCTGCATCAACTGCTCGCGCCGTTGCGCGTACGGTTACGACCAGCGTGTCGAGGCGTTCGGCGCGCAGGGCATGCTCGTCTCGACAAACCCGACGCCGGCGCATGTCGAGCGCTGGAGCGGGTCCGCAACCGCGGCGAGACCGCCGTTGCACCACTTCTTCATCGAGCGCTATGCCGACTCTTACGTTGCCGAGGTCGATGCGTTCGTCGAGGCCGTCGAGCAGGGCCGACAGCCCTCGCCGGCGTTCGAAGACGGCCGCCGGGCGCTCATCCTGGCCGAAGCCGCCGGCGAATCGGCGAAAACGGGCCGCGCGGTTTCCGTCAGCGGTTAGTCCGCCCGCACCTTCGTCAGCGTCCGGATATCCAACTCGGTCTTCGCGCCCGCCGGCGGGAGCGGCACTGCCAACCGGGTCTCGACCGCCCGGCAACTCACGCTGTCGCAGATTTGCGCATGGATCGCCACGACCGCCGGACCCGCTCCGGAGCGCTTGACCCGGGCGGCCAGCAGGGCCGGGCCGTCAAAGCCCCAGGTGAACCAGCGCAGCTTCGGCTGCGAAAAGTCCTTGGGTTCCGACTGATACCAGGGTCCCGTCACTTGCAGGCCCTCCGAGACGGTCACTTGCGTATTTTCTTCGACCCCCAGCGACATCTTGCCCGCCAGCGCCTCTTTGGCGCGTTGCTTGTTGTCCATCGCATAGGTGTGCCAACCGTCGGCGGTCTTGACCTGAACGACCAAGTAGTCTCCGTCGAGCTTCGCGCGGTACGAAGCCAGCGGCCGGCCGTTGCGCGAGGCGTGCGCCTCGGGCGTCCATTCGCCGCAGAAAACCGGACCGGCCAGCAAGGCCGAGACCGCCAGGATGCGCAGTGAAAACGTCATTTCCGAAAGCTCATTCTATCCGTTTTGAGCGCGGTCTCCATCCGCTCGCCGTTGCGCACGATCTGCAGGGTATAGCGGTCGCCGGCCTGCTTGCGGAGCTTGAGGAAAAGCTCCGCTGTGTTCGCAATTTCGTCCCGTGTCTCGCCGTCCACCGCATACACGATGTCGCCGGCGGCGAGCTCGTGGTTGCCGAGCAATTCCGCGACCCGGTCGATGTAGGTCACGCGGCTGGCGAACCCGTCGGGATCGAGGCCGAGGTTTCTTTTTTCCGCGGCGGTCAGAGGCTCCGAGTCGAAGTAAACGCGCGGGTCGACGCTCCAGTTGCGATAGGAGATATCGGTCAGCCACCAGAAATCGGGCAGGGCGATATCGAGTTCCACGCTCTTCCCGCCGCGGCTCGCCTGGAGTTGAATTTTCTGCGCGCGGCGATCCACGCGGTCGTACTCCCACTGCAGGTCGCCGAACGTCCGGATGCGCTTGCCGTTGAAGTGGGTGATCGTATCGCCGGCCTGCATTCCCGCTGCGGCCGCCGCCTTCGTTGCTTGCGCCACGCGAAGACCCTTGGGGATATCGAGGCCGATGCCGATCGTGCGGATGTCGGGCGAGCGGAACATCTGCGAAAGCTTGTCGAGATTGCCGTCGATCTCGCGCTGCACGTTCTCGAGATCGCCGATCAGATGGCACTCGACGCAGCGCCCCGCGCCGATCGTCCGTTTATAGAGTTCTGGAATGTCCCGCGGATACCGCGCCGGCGGCCGAGTCTTGCGGGCGATCTTCCCGGCCCGGTACGAGCGGTGCTGCTCCAGCCCTTGCTCCAGCGCCAGCTCGAGGCTCTCCAGATCGAGGTACGTCGTCGGCGAGCGCTGGTCCCTGCCGCCGTAGCGCATGTAGATGTGCTCGTCTGCGTTGAGAATGAAGAAGTACAGCGTGTTATAGCGGTCGTAATCGAACAGACCGATATCGATCCCGTTCATCCGTACGATGCGGGCGGTGACGTATTGCTTGAGCAAATCGCCGCGTTTCGTTCCTGCCTCGGTCAGCACAACCTGTGCGTCGAATTCACGTCCGGCGCGTCAAGGCGCGCAGCGGAACTCGAGAAAGATGGGCTTCCCGGTCCGCCGTGCCTCCTCCAGGGCTTCTGCGTACGACGTGATCCAACCGACCGCCTCTTCAGCCGTCGCCGGCGTTGAGAGCAGCGAGATTGCGAGCGAGACTTGTAGTGCAAGGAGTCCGGTTCGCATATAAGAATGGTATTCCGTTACGACGTTTTCAGCAGGGCGAAGGTAACTCCGGTTCGCCCCGGCTCGCCGGGCGCAGGGCGGCTTGCAGCGCCCGGAGCAGGTCGGCCTCTTCCGCTGCGGCAACGGTGCGCAGGTCGATCAGCAGACAGCCCCGCTCGATCCGGGCGATCACCGGCGGATCGTCGGCCCGCAGCCGGCGCTCGATTCGCTGCGCCGCCGCGCCGCCGCCCGGCTCGACCGCGATCACCGGCGAAGGCAGTGAGCGGAGCGGGGTCGAGCCGCCGCCGAGCAGCGATTCGCCCTCGCGGACGGCGATGCCGGGACAGTCCAGTTTTTTGACGAAAAGAGCGGCCCGCTCGCGCAGCGCGGCGGCCGGCGCGCGCATCATGCTTAAAGCAGGGATGCCTTCCAGATTGCCCCGAATATACTCGCGCAGGGTGGCCCCCAGCGCGGCGTAGGTCAACTTATCGACGCGCAAGGCGCGGAACAGGGGGTTCCGCCGAATGCGCTGCACGAGTTCCGGCTTGCCGGCGATAATGCCGGCTTGCGGACCGCCGAGCAGCTTGTCGCCGGAAAACGTCACCACGTCCACGCCGGCTTCGAGGCCGGCGCCGACCGGCGCCTCGTCGTCGATGCCGATTGCGCGCAGGTCGTGCAGGCAGCCGCTGCCGAGATCTTCGACGAGGGGCAGGGAACTTTCGCGCGCGAGCGCGACCAGCTCGGCCAGGCTCGGGCGGCCGGTGAACCCGATCTGCCGAAAATTGCTGGGGTGAACCCGCATGAGCATGCGGGTCCGTTCGCCGACCGCGCCGCGGTAATCTTCGATCCGTGTCCGATTCGTGGTTCCGACTTCGCGCAATGCCGCGCCCGAGCGTTCGAGGATTTGGGGGATGCGGAATCCGTCGCCGATCTCGATCAACTCGCCGCGGGAGACGATCGTTTCACCGTCCCGCGACAGTTCGTTCAGCACCAGCAGAATCGCCGCGGCATTGTTATTGACGACAATGGCCGGCGCGCCCAGAAGTTGTTCGAGCAGCTCGCCGGCATGGACGTCGCGCTTGCCGCGCCCGCCCGCGGCCGAATCGTATTCCAGGTTGGAATATCCGCCCGCCGTTTCGCGGATCGCCTCGATAGCTGAGGCGGCGAGCGGCGCGCGCCCCAGATTCGTGTGCAAGATCACCCCGGAAGCGTTAATGACCCGCCGCAGCGAAGGCCGCGTCAGTCGGGTCAGCTTGGCCGTGACGCGGGCCTTGACCGCGGCGAGGCCGTCGAACCCGCCGGGCTGCTCGCCCGCGAGAATGGCGGCGCGTATCTCCGCCAGCGCATCCCGCGCCAGGGCCGTAACGCGTTCCCGCGGCAGCGCTTGCAGCCACTCCGCGCCCGTGTCGGATTGGAGCAGCGCGTCCACCGACGGCAGGCCGCGCAGCAGGATTTCTCTGTCGCTCATGGGCTCCGCGCCGCTCATTGTTCGGCGCCGGTAAAGGGCGCGGCCAGACCGTCCTCGGCGAATTTCTTGGTGATCGGCGAAGTATCCCCCGCGGCCAGCGCATTGTTGTAATGCTCGACCGCCAACTCGCGGTTGCCCAGGATGTCCTCTATCCGGCCCATGTAGATGTGCGACATGGCCACCAGCCGCGCGCCGCCGCCGGCCGCCGCGGCCGCGGCGAAATGCTCCAGCGCCAGATCCGGATCCGCTTCGTCCAGCGCCACCCGGCCCAGCCCGTAACTGGCCTGCGCATTTGCGCCGCCCGCTTTTTCAAGGGCTTCCTCGAAGGTCTTGCGGGCGTTGTCGAGCTCTTCGAGCTGCAGCAGCCCTTCCGCCCGCGCCAACAGCTTTTCCACTGCGGAAACCTCGGGCTTGGCCACCGGACGCGGGCGCGGCGCGGGCCGGCTGCGTCGCTCGGCGAAGCGCGCTTCCTGCAGCCTCGCGCCCTCGCGCTTGAGGTCGATGTCGCCGATCATGGATTCGTAGTAGCGGCGCATCGACTGCGGCTGCTTTTCGTACTCGGCGAGTTTCTCGTAGAAATAGGGCGTCAAGATGAACCCCTCGCGCAGGCGCGCATCGACCCGGTCGAGCTTTTTTTCTTCCGTTTCGTAGCGCATGCGCGTCTCGACCGCATGCGCCAGCGATTTCGTCACGAGCAGTTGGAAGTTCGTCTTGTACGCCTCCTCGAGCGCCGGGGCGAACAGCGCGAACCGCGCCAGCACGTTCTTCTTGGCGACGACGTCGGCGTGGCGGATCGACAGGCGGTCCAGCAGATGCAGCAGATACGCCGCGCGCAGCTCTTCGATGCGGATCTCCGCCGAAGGGTGTACGACAACCTTCACGTCGCCGCCGTAAGCGCGCGTGTTGACGCTGCCGGGCGCGGCCAGCAAGTCGAAGTAAACCTGAAACCCGCGGGCTTCCCGGCTCGTGGAGGAAAGACGCAAATAGCCGTTCGTCTCGAAGACTATCCGCACCAGGGCGTCCTGGTAGCGCAGCATCTCGGCTTCATACGCGGGCAGGTATTTTCGCCAGAGGCTCGCGATGTCGGCCTTTTCGTAAAATTCGCGCAGCAGCCCCGAAAGCCCGCGAATCGCCCGGACATCCGCCGGCAGGTCTGTCGGCACCTCCGCCTTGAGATCGAAAAACGGCGGCTCCCCGCACATCAGCGCGAACGAGATGTACTGCGACAAGTTGAGGTCGGGGTTTTCCAGGCGGTTCTGCTCGAAAAACGTTTTGAGGCGGGTTACGACCGTTGCGTCGAGCGCGCTCAGGTCGTCGCGCAGCGCCTTGCGCGCCGGACTGTCGGATGCCGCGTTGAGCCCGTCGTCATAGCCTGCGACGTTGATCGCCGCCATAACGGCGAACATGCGCACGTCGGCGTTCAGTTGCTCGGCTTCCTGCGCCGGCATGGGCCATGCCGCGGCGGCCGGCAGGGCGGCGGCCAGAATCCACTGCGGGACGGACATCGAAGTTTTAGTGTAGGCGAGCCGGAAAACCCGAGTCTATGGATGCGCAATACGCCCGGACCCGGGAGCCTGCGGCTTATTTGCGGAACCGCCGCCCGCCGCCCGGCATGCCGCCGAGACCGCCGCCGTATCCGCCTCCCCCGCTGCGCCGGCCTCGCCCGCGGCGGCCGCCCATGCCGGATTCGACTCCCGTCAGCGGGCGTTTGCGCTTGGCTCCGGCTCGCGCCATGCGCGCCGCGGCCCGGCTGCGGTAGGCGTTCCACTCGTCCAATTCGTCCTTGAAGTCGGGGTCGAAGCGCCGGGGCAGGGCGAGCGGGCCGCCGTCGATTTCGAGCGCTTGCGTTTTCGCGACCGTTCGGCTCTCGTTACCCGAGCGCACGACTGCGCGGCCTTTGTAAACGCGCAGGCGCGCCGGCCGGCCGGGTACGGCGTCGAAACGGTAAAGGCCCTTGCGCGCAAGCTCCATCGCGGCGCCGCCGTAAGCCAGAGTCATGCGTTCCTTCTTCGAGACCGCTCGGCGAAAGTCGATGATGACGGAGCCGCCGCTCAGCCGCAGCTTGGGATCGGCGATGTCGTCGGACAGCAGCCGCACCTCGGTCCGCCGGCCGCTGCGCGCGAATCCCTGAGGCGTCAGCAGCAGTTCGGCGCGGCCGTCCTCCGTGCGCAAGCTCTGCCCGGCGGAAAGCTGCGCCAACTCGGCGGCCCTCGGTTGGAACGGTTCGCCGTCGATGCGGACTTCGCCTTCGGCGTGGTGAATGAGCCCCGCCCGCGCCGATACCGCCATCTGCGGCTGCGCCGGCGGGCAGAGGGCAAAGGCAAGCGCCGGGATACCCAGGAATCGTAAGTGCATTGCGACTATCGTATTCTGGCGCAACGAAGCGGGGCCGGGTAACGGCGTCGAGACTCGAGCGGCAATCGCTTCCGACTCTGCAATCGTGACAAAATCAGAATTCCGCCGCCGGCATCGGAATGATCCCGCAATCTACGCCTGTCGCTAAAGATCTGGTGCTTCTGGGCGGCGGGCATGCGCACGTCATCGTGCTCAAGCGCCTGGGGATGAAGCCGATTCCCGGAGTGCGCATAACCCTCGTCTGCCGCGACATGCATACGCCCTATTCGGGCATGCTCCCCGGACTGATCGCCGGCCATTACACTTACGACGAGGCGCACATCGATCTCCGCCCCCTGGCCAATTTCGCCGGCGCTCGATTGTTCCACGCCGGCGCAACCGCGCTCGACCCCGAGAAACGCCTTGTCCATTTTGCGGACCGCCCCCCGCTCGGCTACGACCTGCTGTCGCTCGACATCGGTTCGACGCCGGGATTCGACAACGTTCCCGGAGCGCGCGAGTTCGCGGTTCCGGTGAAGCCCATCGGCAATTTTCTGCCGCGTTGGGAAGCGTTCGTCGGCCGGGTCTTGAGCGCCGGCGAACGCCCGCGCATCGCCGTGGTCGGAGCGGGCGCCGGCGGAGTCGAGTTGACGCTCGCCATCCAGCACCGCCTGCGCCGGCTGCTCGCCGCTGCCGGACGCACGTTCCGCGAACCCGAGATGCACCTCTTCAGCCGGACCGCCGACATCCTGCCCACGCACAACGCCCGCGTCCGCCGCAAGCTCCACCGGCTGCTGCTGGAGCGCGGCGTAAACGTGCATTGCGGCGCCCGCGTGTCGGCAGTGTCGCCGAACGGCCTATGCACGGATTCCGGCTTACGGGAAAGCTTCCACGAAATCGTTTGGGTTACCGGCGCGGCGGCGCCCCCGTGGTTGGCCGCATCCGGCTTGGCGGCGGATGCGGACGGCTTCGCCGCGGTGGACGATTGCTTGCGGTCGCTTTCCCACGGAGATACCGTCTTCGCCGCCGGCGACATCGCCGCCGTCGTCAACCACGAACGCGAAAAGGCCGGGGTTTTCGCGGTGCGCCAGGGGCCTCCGCTGGAACGGAACCTGCGCCGCGTCCTCCACGGCGCCGCGCCGCGGCCGTTCCGCCCGCAGAAGAAGTTCCTCAGCCTGATTAGTACCGGAGACAAGCGCGCCGTCGGTTCCCGAGGCGGGTGGTCGGTCGCGGGCAAGTGGGTTTGGACTTGGAAGGATTGGATCGACCGCCGCTTCATGGCCAAGTTCAGCGATCTGCCGGCAATGGACGAAGCCGGCGCCGCGCTTGCGTCCGAGGCGGCGGCCGGCCAAGAATCGCCGCGCAAGCGTTCGGCCTTTGCGATGCGCTGCAAGGGTTGCGGGTCGAAGCTCGGCGCGAGCGTGCTCGACCGCGTGCTCGCGGACATCGACCCGTTGCCGCGCCCCGACGTTCCGAGCGGAATGGATGCGCGGGACGACGCCGCCCTCGTGGAAGTCCCTCCCGGCAAGGTGCAGGTGCAGTCCGTCGACTTTTTCCCCGCCATCGTCGACGACCCGTTCATCTTCGGGCGCATTGCCGCCAATCACGCGCTCGGCGACATTTTCGCCATGGGCGCCGAACCGCAATCCGCGTTGGCGCTGGCCGGCGTGCCCTTCGGGCCGCCGGAGAAGACCGAGGACTTGCTCCGCCAACTCCTGCTGGGGGCGAACCGAACCTTGCGCGAAGCCGGCGCGGCGCTGGCCGGCGGACATTCCAGCGAAGCGCCCGAGCTCGCGCTCGGTTTTGCGATGAGCGGCTTGGCCGAGCGCGGGCGGATCTTGTCGAAAGGCGGCCTGCGCGCGGGCGATGCGCTGATCCTGACCAAGCCCATCGGCACGGGGGCTCTGTTCGCGGCCGACGCCCGGCGGCGGGCAAAAGGCCGCTGGGTCGAGGCCGCCCTGACAGCCATGCTGCAATCGGCAGGCGCCGCCGCCGAAGAATTCCGCCGGCGCGGGGCGCGCGCCTGCACGGATGTCACCGGCTTCGGACTCCTCGGCCACCTCTTGGAAATGCTGCGCGCGTCGGAAAAGTCCGCCGAGCTCGTTTTGCCTGACGTACCGATCCTCGACGGCGCGGCCGCCTGCGTCGCAGAGGGGATTTTCAGCTCGCTCCACCCGGAGAATCTCAAATTCGGGCAAGAGGCGGCGAATGCGGAGCGGTTCGCGGGCGATCCGGGATATTTGTTGCTGTTCGACCCGCAAACGGCGGGCGGTCTGCTGGCCGGCGTGCCCCAAAACGAGGCTCAAGAGTGCGTTGAAGAACTGCGGCGCCGGGGGTATGCGCAAGCGGCGATCGTCGGCCGCGTGACGGACGGCGGGTCCGACGACGGCCTCGTAACCTTGCGCTGAGCATCCGCCTGTGGGCGGAAGTCGGTCTATTGAAAAAACAGAGTCTGCGCGACGACTACCAGGGTGTGGGTGATCATTGCCGGGACGACGCTGCCCGACTTGGCGTAAGCCCGCCCGCAGAACCAGCCCATCACGACGGTCGTAGCAAAATACGGCAAATTGGGGAAGCCGCCGCGTCCGAGGTGAGTCGCTCCGAACAAGACCGCCGCCGCCGCCTGCGCCGACAACGGGCGGCCGCTGCGCCGCGCCAGCAGATTCTGGACGACGCCGCGCAGCAGGAACTCCTCGGCCAGCGCCGTCGTCAGGTAGATGCCCAGCAGCTTCCCGGCGGCATCCAGCAGCAGGCGGTCGGGATCGTCGAACCGCGGATTCCAGCGGGCATAGCCGGTACTCAAAGCCGCGGCTGCAATGAACGGCATTCCCAGCAGGAAATTCTCGAGCGCCGGCCGCCAGTCCCGCCGCCGCGGGACGAGATGGAAGCCCGCTCCGGGCAGCTTGCGCAACTCCAGAAACACGAACAAGCCCAGCGGAATCAGCATCAACTTGCCGAGGGATTCCAGGCGGTTCAGCGGGTAGTCGAAACCCTGGTAAACGTCCCGCAGCAGCGGACTCAATCCGCTAATCATGGGAAAGGCGATGACCGCCGCGGCGGCCGCGTCCTGCCGGACGAGCTTGCATTGCCGCGTCGGAAACACGACATAGAGGAAGGCTATGGCTGCGCACAACGCGGCAAGCTTCGCGGCCGCGCCCGGCGAGAAAACGCCGGTCGGCAGGGAATAGATGCAGTAGGGGGCGACCGAGGCGGCGGCCAAGGCGGCGGCGAGCCGCGAACCCGGCAGCAGCGCCGCGATCCTGCTCCGAGTCCGCTCGAAGACCGCCGCCCAATAGAGCGTAATCTGCCAGGCGAAGGCCGCGGCTACCGGCGCGCCGACCGAGGCGGGAATGCCGTATTTCCGTGCGAGAATGACGGACGCGATGGCCAGTGCCGGATACAGCGCGGCCAAGCTGAGCCAAAACGGCTTCAAGCCGGCTTGGGTTGGGCCGCCGGTCGTCAAGCTTCTCATGGTAGCTTTGCTTGCCGCCGCCGCGGTCACGGCCGCCGACCGGCCTCCCCCGGGACTGATTGCGAAAGTTGCGGAACAGGGCAGCCTCTTCGCGGCCGAGCGCGCCAAATACACCTACCGGCAATCGTTCAAGCTGTGGGAATACCGCAAGGGAATGCCGGCCGGGTTCTATAGCGAGGTCCGCGACATCGTTTTCACCGCCGGCGGAGAGCGCGACGAAAAGTTTATCGAGGGTCCCCGGAACAACCTCGAGCGCCTGCGTCTCACCGCGGAGGACTTTCAGGATCTGCGCGAAATCAACCCCTTCGTCTTGACTGCCGACAGCCTTTGGCGCTACGCCGTCAAATACAAGGGCGTCGAGTTGCTGGACGGTGTGGAGTGCTACGTTTACCGGGTGGCGCCGCGCCAAATCCTGGACGGGCAGCGCTTTTTCGAGGGCGTCATCTGGATCGGCATCGAACAGGCGCAAGTGATTCGCGTTTCCGGCCGGCCGGTCCCCCAGCTTCACCGCATCGAAGAAAGCAACCTGTTCCCCGGATTCACGACCTTCTACGAGCCGGTTGACGGCAAGTTCTGGTTTCCGGTGAAAACTCTCGCCGACGATGTTCTGCCGTTCCCCTCCGGAGGAGTCCGCGTCCGGCACGAGATCGAATACACCGACTACAAGCGCTTCAGCGCCGAATCGACCGTCGCATTCGAAGAAATCGAACGATGAGCCTCGCCGGCTGCTTGCCTGCAACCTTCGTGTGCTAAAACGATGGCTGCATGCCGCTCGACCGCCGTTGCTTTCTACGCTCGCTCTGCGGAACCGCAGCGGCTTCCCTCTGGCGTTGCTCGCAGCCCGATCTTGCCCCCGAACCGCCCGCCGCCGCGCATGCATTCGTCCCCTACGTCGTGGGCGCCAACACCGCCATCACCGGTTGGGGGTTCTTCGAGGTTGCCGCGCTGCTCGCGGACATCGGCTACCGTTCGGTCGAAGTCCAGAACCTGAGCGGCAAGCTCGACCCCGTCGAAGGTGAATTCCCGGGCTTCACTTACGACAAAATCTCTGAGGAGGACAAGGAGCGCATCCTCGCCGCCCTCAAGCCTTTCGACCATCTCACGGCGCATCTTCCTTACGCGGCGGATATGAACTACATCGCGCCCGCTGCCGATGAAGCCGTCAGCCGGCTCGGAAACGCGATGGACGCCGCCGAATTCCTGGGCGCCAAGCTCGCCGTCCTGCATCCCCAACCCAGCGGCGCCGATCTCTACGCCAACTGGGACCTCGCCGTCAGCCGCATCCGGGAGTGGGGCTCGATTGCCGCCGACAAGGGCTTCCGGATCGCCTTCGAGACCGCCATGCCGAACTCCGTCCCCGACCTGGTGCGCTTTCAGGAAGAGATCGGGCACGACAATGTCGGCGTCACGCTGGACGTCGGCCACCAAGCCCGTTTCAAGGAGCTCGCGCACGTCGAGCCCGAGGAGCGCGGCTCGCCGCAAGCCGTCCAAGCTTACAACGACTTGAACCTGCGCATTGTCGAAGCGCTCGGCGGCAAGCTGTTCCACGTGCATACCAACGACATCGAGCCCGATACCTGGGCCGAGCACAAGCCGTTGATCCACGGCTTCATCGACTATCCGCGCCTCATCGCCAAGCTGCGCGAGACGCGGTTCGGCGGCGTGCTCATGTTCGAAATCGGCGGCGACGCCGAAAAAATGCCGGGCTGGCTGCGCGAAGGCAAGAGCAAGATGGACGCTTTCGTCGGCGCCTAGTCGAGAAGACAGGGCGGCAAGCGTACGGTACGGCCATTGTTAAGACTGCAAGGTAACGCCACCCCGCCGCGGTTTGGTAGAACTGGTAATTGCTCCCGCCCGCTCTGGAAACTCTCAACCCCAAGGCGCACGCCGCCGCCGCGCGCGTTGCCGTCTTCGATTTCGACGGCACGATCTCTCTGATTCGAACCGGCTGGTTCGACGTCATGGTGGCGATGATGGTGGAGGAATTGTCGGCTCTCGGCAGCGGAGAGTCGGAGGCGGAGTTGACCGCCGTTGTCGAAGAGTACGTGGGGCGTCTGACCGGACGGCAGACGATCTATCAGATGATCGAGTTCGCCGAAAATATCGCCGCGCGCGGCGGAGCCCCGAAGGAGCCCCTGGAGTACAAGCACATCTACCTCGGCCTGCTCCTGGAGAAAATCAGGCATCGCCGCGAAAATCTGCGGGAAGGCCGCGCCGCTCCCGAAGAGATGATGGTTCCGGGCGCGCGGCGGCTGCTCGAAGAGTTGAGCGGGCGCGGCCTGACGATGTTTCTGGCGAGCGGAACCGACCAGCCCTTCATGCGCGAAGAAGCGAAACTGCTGGGCGTGGACCGCTATTTCGACGGCGGCATGTTCGGCGCGCTCGACGACTACAAGAATTTCTCGAAGAAGATACTGGTCGAAAAGATCATCCGCGAAAGCGATTTCAAGGGCGAGGAGTTTATCGGCTTCGGCGACGGCTTCGTCGAAATCGAAGCGGTCAAGCGGGTCGGGGGAGTCGCCGTCGGCGTGGCCAGCGACGAACCCGACTGCGCCGCCGTCGATGCGGTCAAGCGCAAGAGGCTGATCGGCGTCGGCGCCGACTGGATTGTTCCCAACTTCAACGCGCACAATGAACTGATAGGCGCGCTGTTCCCGCAATAAACGCCGCGTTCTGCCGGAAAGGGCGGCCGGCGGCCGACAAGAAAACCGGATGCCATCGAAATACCCCATCTTTGACCGCTCCAGGCTCCACGTCCGCCCGCTTGTCGAGCGCGACCATGACATGAGCCTGGGGCACGTGCTCCGGATCGACGACAACCCCGGCGAGATCGACGAGGCGTATCGCGGCGATCTGCAAACGGTTGCCTCGCGATTGGCCGCCCGCGGGGAAGCCGCCGGCATCTTGATGATGGGCGCGCACGTCGTCAAGTGCGGCGTCTCGCGTCATCTGATCGATTTGCTCCGGCGCGGCGTCTTCAGCCACGTGGCGATGAACGGCGCGGGGGCCATCCATGATTTCGAGTTGGCCTCGATCGGCGCCACCACCGAGAGCGTCGCCCGCTATATTCGGACGGGCGAGTTCGGCCTCTGGGATCGAACCGGCGCGCTGAACGACTGGGCCGTCTATGCCGCCGAGCGCGGCCTGGGTCTCGGCGAAGGCTTCGGGCGCAAGATACTCGAAGAAAATCTGCCGCACCGCGAGGTCAGCATTCTGGCCGCCGCCTACGAGCTCGGCATCCCGGTAACGGTCCATGTCGGCCTGGGGTACGACATCACGCACGAGCACCCCAACTGCGACGGCGGCGCCTATGGACAGGCAAGCTACCGCGATTTTCTGATCTTCACCAGAGCAGTCGAGAACCTGGAAGGCGGCGTCATGGTCAGCTTCGGCTCCGCGGTCATGGCGCCCGAGGTTTACCTGAAAGCGTTGTCGATGGCGCGCAACGTCGCGCGGCAGGAAGGCCGCCGCATCGCCGACCTCACCACCGCGGTTTTCGACTTGACGCCGATTCAAGGCGATATCCACAGCGAGTTGCCGAAGAGCGATCCCGGCTATTACTTCCGCCCGCACAAGACCATCCTGGTGCGCACCGTCGCCGACGGGGGGCGGAGCATCTACATTCGCGGAGACCATCGCCTTGCCTTTCCGGCGCTGCGCCGCGCGGTGCTCGCGCATGGGGAGCGCAGCGGATAGCGCATGGATTGGGCCGCCTTGACCGCCGGTTTCAAGGCGGCGCGCGTGCTGGTCGTCGGGGATATCTGCCTCGACTTCCGAAGCCGCTACGACCCGGCGCTGGCGGAGCCGTCGCGCGAAACCGGCATTCCTCGCACGGGCGTTGTCCACAGCGAGGCGACTCCCGGTGCGGGCGGCACGGTCGCCGGCAACCTGGCGGCGCTCGGTGTGGGCCGCGTTGCAGTTCTCGGCGCCATTGGCCGCGACGGCTTCGGTTTCGAGTTGAAGCGCGCCCTCCACGCCCGCCAAATCGACGCCGGCCTGCTGGTCGAATGCGCGGACGTGCAGACGTTCACCTACACCAAGCTGATCAATGCCGAGACAGGCGTGGAGGACAAGCCGCGGACGGACTTTGTCAACACGAAGCCGTTGCCGCGGGCAATCGAACGGCGGCTGATCGCCAATCTCTCCGCCGTCCACGGCGATTACGATGCGATTCTCGTTGCCGACCAAGCCGAGACCGACAGCGGAGGCGTTGTGACGCCGGCCCTGCGCGCGGCGGTCGGCGAGATAGCCGCTCGGTCTCCCGGCAAGACGATCGTCGCCGACTCGCGCAATCGGATTCACGAATTCCGCAACGTCATCGTCAAGCCCAACGAATCCGAGGCCGAACGGGCTTGCCTGCGGTTGTTCGGCGAAATCGACTATCAGCGTCTGCGGCGGGTCGTCGGCGTTCGGCCGCTGGTCGTGACGCGGGGAGAGCGGGGAATCCTGCTGATCGACGACCGCGGCGAGCGGCTTGTCCCGGCCTTCGCGGCAGGCGCAGTGGTCGATACCTGCGGGGCGGGCGACGGCTTCGCCGCGGGGCTCGCTGCGGCCTTGTGCGCCGGCGCCGGCATGGAAACCGCCGTACGCTTCGGCGCGATGGTTGCCGGCGTCACGGTGACCAAGCCCGGCACGGGCGCCGCCTCCGCGGACGAAGTCCTCGCCGCCGCGGATTCCGCTGCCGTGAGAGAATAGGGGCAAGGTGTTCCCCGGGAATTACAAGTCCGACCTGCTGCGCGCGCTCGACACCCTCGATCTTGCGCGCGTCGAAGAGCTCATCGGCGTGTTCGCCAAGGCGCGGGACGAGGGGCGCCGGATCTTCGTCTTCGGCAACGGCGGCAGCGCGGCAAGCGCCAATCACTTCGCCTGCGACATCGTTAAGGGCGCCAGTTACGGCCGGGACAAGCGCTTCAGGATCATGGCTTTGAGCGAGCAAATCCCGACCATGACCGCTTATGCCAACGACGTGGGCTACGATGTCGTATTCGAGGAGCCGCTGAAGAACTTCGCCAACCCGGGCGACGTCGTGATGGCCATCAGCGCCGGCGGAAACTCCGAAAACGTTATCCGCGCCATCGCCTACGCCAATGCGGCAGGCTGCTACACCGTCGGGCTCAGCGGCAAGGACGGCGGCCGCCTGCGCCCCGCCGTCGATCTGAGCATCCACGTCGATGCGCAGCACATGGGCCGCATCGAAGACGCCCACATGATCGTCTGCCACATGGTTTGCTATCACTTCATGGACAACGCCGCATAAAATCGGCTATGAAGATCACCGCCTTCGAAACCCGAGCGATCGACCTCAGCGCCGCTCCCGCGCCCATCGCCAACAGCCCCGGAGAGGTCGTGGCCAACTTCGTTACGCTGGAGTTGCGCACCGATGCAGGCGTCGCGGGCATCGGCTACGCGGGATTCGTCCCGGCGGTGATGCTGCCCGCGCTCAAGGCCGCCCTCGACGGCCTTGCCGGTCTCGCCGTCGGCCGCGACCCGCTCGCCCGCGAGGCCGTCTGCCCGGACTTGCTGCGGCAGGGCGGGTTCGGCTCGCCCGCCGGCTTGGTGACCCGCGCGGTTGCGGCCATCGATATCGCCCTGTGGGACATCGCGGGCAAAGTCCATGCGCAGCCGCTATGGAAGCTGCTCGGCGGGTTGCGCAACCGCGTTCCCTGCTACGCCAGCGGTTGGCTGTGGCGCAATCACGGCCTCGCCGAGCTTGCCGCGACGGCGCCCCGCCTGGTCGAGCAAGGCTTTCGCGCGATGAAATTCCGCATCGGCGCGCAGAAATCGGCGGCTGCCGAGGTCGAGCGCCTGAAGGTTCTGCGCCAAGCCGTCGGCCCCGAGATCGACCTCATGGTCGATATCAATCTCGGTTGGGACGTCAACCGCGCGATCCGCATCGGGCGCATGATGGAAGCCTACGATCTCTACTGGCTCGAAGACCCGATTCATTTCGAGGACTACGACGGCATGGCGCGCATCGCCGGCGCTCTCGACACGCCGCTTGCCTCCGGCGAGTACCACTACGGCATGGCGCCCTTCGCCCACATGCTCAAGCGCGGCGCGATCGATATCGCCATGGTCGATGTTTTCCGCGCCGCCGGCGTCACGGGCTGGATGAAGATCGCCCACATGGCCGAGGGGATGAACGTTCCCGTGGTGAGTCATCTCGCGCCCGAGGTTCAGGCGCATACGGTCGCCGCCGCGCCCAATGGGTTGACCGTCGAGCACATGCCCTGGACATTCGCGATGTTCGAGCAGGAGCCGATCGTCGAAGACGGGGAGATCGTCTTGTCTTCTGCGCCGGGACTGGGCCTCTCGTTCGACGCCAAAGCGCTCGACCGCTACGCCGCATAGGGTCGCTGACGCGGCCGGTGAGTAGCGGATAGCAAGACCGCGGCGCTCGCACCGCGGATCGTCCCGCCTTTGGGGTTGCAGAGAACGCCCTTTACAGATTTTTTACAGATGCCTTCGCAGGGGATGGGTACACTGAACAAAGCGAGCTTGGGGACTTGCCTTTCAGGGGGTACTTATCATGCAGATTGCCGGTTTTGCCATTCGTTTTCTTGCTGCGTCCGCGTTCTTGGGCGCTTTCGCGGTTTCCGCTCTCGCTCAAACTCAAACCGCGACCGTGCGCGGCACGGTGACCGACTCTTCCGGCGCCGTGATTCCGGGCGCCGCGTTGACGTTGACCAACGTGGACCAGAACCGGCCTTGGGCCGCCGAGTCCAACGCCGCCGGCGCGTATGTCTTCCAGCAGATTCCGCCGGGCAACTACAGCCTCGCAGTGGAGACCGAGGGCTTCAAGCGCTACGAGCGCCGGCAGTTCATCCTGCAAGTCGCTCAGGTCGCGGAGATCGATGTCCCGCTGGAGATCGGCGACATCACCGAGGTCGTGGAAATCTCGGCGGAAGCCCCCTTGCTCGAGACGGCGACATCCGACTTGGGAGAGGTGGTCAACTCGCGCACCGCCGAGTCCCTGCCGCTGAACGGCCGCAACGTTATGCAGTTGATCGGCCTTACGCCCGGCGTCAACACCACGCGCAACTTCCGCAACTCGACCAACGGCAACGGCTCGATTGCCGCGGTCGCGTTTTCGGCCAACGGCGGCCGCAACGTGGCCAACTCGATCATGCTCGATGGATCGTCGCAAGAGGTGATGGGCTACAACCAGCCCTCGTACATTCCGTCGCCCGACACGCTGCAGGAATTCAAAGTGCAAACGAACGCCTTTTCCGCCCAGTACGGGCGCACCGCCGGAGCGGTCGTCAATATGGTCACGCGCTCGGGCGGGAGCGAGTTCCACGGCGTGCTCTACGAGTTCCTGCGCAACGACAAGCTGCAGGCCAACAACTGGTTCGCGAACGCCAACGGCGCCGACCGCGCGCCGTTCCGCTTCAACCAATTCGGCGGAACCCTCGGCGGCCCCCTGTCTCCTTCGCGCAGCAAGCTCTTTTTCTTCCAGAGCGTGGAATTCCGCCGGCAAGTCAACCCGGCGTCGGTTACGCAATCGGTGCCGACGCCGCTGATGAAGCAGGGCGACTTCCTCGAGGACAACCGCACCATCTACGATCCGCTTACGCTCAAGGAGAACGGCACCAGGGATCCGTTTCCCAACGGCTTCGTGCCCGCGGACCGACGCAGCCCGCAGGCGCAGAATCTGCTGTCGTTCTACCCCGAACCGACCGCCCCGGGCATCCGCAACAACTTCTTCTCGCAGCTTGGGTCGCGCCCGAGCACGTGGGACACGTCCACGAAGATCGACTACCGCGTGAACGACAGGAATACGCTGTTCGCCCGCGTGTCCCTCAACAAAACGATCAATACGCTGCCGAGCCGCTGGAACAACATCGCCTCGCCCGGCTCGGGCTGGAACGGCAGCATCAACCGCTCGGCCACGTTCGACGATACGCACCTGGCGGGCGGATGGGTGCTGCACGGCAACTACGGCTGGTCGTATCACGCAAACCCCCGGCGATATATCGAAGAGGACGTCTCCCAGGCGTCGCTTGGGTTTCCGTCCGAGATCGACGGCCAGACGCAGTTCCCCGTCTTTCCGCGGATTCAGGTCGCGGACTTCCAGCAGATGGGCAACAACGCCTTCTGGTACATCGGGAACAAGTTCGAATCGCACACCTGGGTCGGGGACATGTCGCGTCTGTTCGGCGACCACACCATCAAGTTCGGCGGCGTGTTCCGGCTGAACCGCGTCTCGAATCACCGTCCCGCCGACCCGGCGGGTTTCTATCAGTTCAACCGCAACTGGACTCGCGAGCGGTTCAACCGCGGTTCGCAGGGCAATTCCGTCGCCAGCATGCTGCTGGGATTCATGAACGGCGGCCGAATCCGTTTCGAGCCGGCTCTTTCGCAGCAGACCCCGTACTGGGGCTTCTACATTCAAGACGACTGGCGCGTTACTGACAAGCTGACCCTCAATATCGGTTTCCGCTGGGATCAGGACCGTCCGATCACCGAGCGGTTCAACCGGGCCGGCTGGTTCGACTTCGAAGCGGCGCAATCCGCGCTCGTGCTGGACACCCCCGGCATCGAGCGCCCGGTCGTCGGCGGCCTCCAATTCGCCGGCGTCAACGGCAATCCCCGCCACATCAAGGATTACGACAACAACAACTTCGCGCCGCGGCTCGGCTTGGCCTACAAGCTCACCGAGCGGCTGGTCATCCGTACCGGCGCGGGCATATTCTTCAACCCGACGACCGGCTTCGGACCCGGAACGGCAACGGCCGGCGCAGTCAGCTTCAACGCCCTCTCGCCCGTCATCGGCAGTCAGGACGGCGGCCGCACGCCCTTCACCGATGTTTCCGATCCGTTTCCTCTGGGCTTCAATGCGCCCTCGAACGGAGCCGAGGGACTGGCGACGTTCCTGGGGCAGAGCCCGGCGGCCATCGTCCGCAGGGACCGCACTCCGTATTCGATGCAGTGGAATTTAAACCTGCAGTACGAATTGCCCGACTCCTGGCTGATCGATGCCGCCTACGCGGGCAACGGGGGCGTCAAGCTGCTCGGTACGGGCGTGCAATTCAATCAGTTGCCGAACGTTTACCAGTCGTTGGGCGACCGCTTGAACGAGCAGGTGGCCAACCCCTTCTTCGGCGTCATCCCCAGCAATTTGGGACTGGGGCGGCAACAGGTTTCGCTGGGGCAGTTGCTGCGCCCCTACCCGCATTTCTCGGGAGTGAATACGCCGCGCGGCTACGAGTTCCATTCCACCTATCACGCTCTGCAGATAAAGATGCGCAAGCGTTATACGAGCGGTCTGCAACTGCTGGGCGCTTACACCTGGTCGAAGATGATCGACGACGTCAGTTCGGTCGCCGGATTCGTCGGCGCCCAGAACCCCGGTTACACCAACCACTACGACAAGCGCCTGGACAAGTCCCTGTCGGGCCTCGACGTGGCGCACCGGCTGGTCATCAACTACCAGTACGAATTGCCGTTCGGCAAGGGCAATGCCTTGTTCAACCGGGGCGGTTGGGTGAATCAGGTGATGGGCGGATGGAATCTGAACGGCGTCACGACCATCCAGAGCGGCCTGCCCATAGGGGTCACTTCGCGGTTCAACAATCTCAACGCTTTCGGCGGACGCCAGACGCCGAACCGGGTCGTCGGCCAGGAGGCCGAGACGTCGGGACCGCTCAGCAGCCGCCTGGGCGGCCGGTTTTCCGATCAGCCGTACTTGAACGCGAGCGCATTCGAGCAGCCGGAGGACTTCACCTTCGGCAATATGGGCAACTTCCTGCCGGACGCCCGCGAGCCCGCTTACGTGAACTGGGACCTGTCGATCGTGAAGGATTTTCCCTTCAACGAGAGGGTTCGGCTCCAGTTCCGCGCGGAGTTCTTCAATTTCTTCAACAACACGGTGTTCCGGCGGCCGAATACGAGTTTCGGGAACAACAACTTCGGCAACATCACGGCGGCCGAGTCCGCCCGCGTCGGGCAACTGGGACTCAAGCTGTATTTCTGAGACCGCCTCCGCGTCGGGCGGCGGCCCCGCGCGCCGCCGCCCGCTTGCAGTAACCTTGGCCCGCGGCTGAAGACGCGCCTATGCCGAGCAAGCCCGGCGACAAGCAAGAGTCCGCTCCCGCTGCGGAGCTTCGCGTCTTCCATTCCCCGGCGCTCGAGCGCGCCGTCAAGGAGTGCCCTCTGCTCAAGGGCGACAAGGAAGCTTGGCTCCAGTGCTGTACGAAGCAATTCATGCGTTTGGCTGCGCGCATCGCCGGCGGAAACGCGCAGGCGCAGGATGCCTTGCAGAAAAGCTGGATCCGGGTCTGGCAGCACGTCGAAGAATACGACGGCAAGTCCC
Source organism: uncultured Bryobacterales bacterium (assembly GCA_958295955.1). Taxonomy (GTDB): domain Bacteria; phylum Acidobacteriota; class Terriglobia; order Bryobacterales; family UBA6623; genus CATQHP01. Next base: position 3,300,743 of record OY282420.1, read on the forward strand.
CGGCTTGCGCCTGGGTGCATGCCATCGTCGTCAACTGCGCCCATGATGTTCGCAACGAGGAAACGCGCATGGCTCAGATGCCGGAGCCGGCGCCCGACCCCGAAGATGCCGCCGCCATCTTCCCCGAAGACTTTGCCCGGCAGAAGGAGTTGTACCGCCTGCTCGACGCCGCGGTCAAGGAACTGCCCGAGATATACCGCCAGGTAGTCGAATTGCACTACGGGAAGGAAGAGCTTTCCATGCATCAAACCGCCGACCGGCTGCATATCTCCGACGCCGCCGCCGCCAAGCGCCTGACCCGCGCCGTGAAAATGCTTCGCAGCAGCCTTGCCAAACGTCTCCGCGGCGATTCTTCCAAGCCGCCGTCAAACGGCAAACCCCTTCCGTAAAGCGCCCGGAACCGGCTCCGCAACGGCCGGCCGCGGCGTCTTTCTGCACCGCGATCAAAAAAAGTTGCGAAAAAGTGAAAAAATTTGTCCTGGGATCGGCGTCTCGCTCAGTCTCTTGGATAGAAGGGCAAAAAGGCAGCGATTGAGATTGCCGACCCGCCCAAGGAGATAAAAGAGATGCTTATTCGGTTGATTTTGCTGATCGCGTTGGCGTTGGCCGCGGCGGTTGCGGTCTCCGCCCAGGAAGCCGGCGCCCCGATGCCGAACGACGAAAACACCGGGGCGAAGCGGCTTTCCTTTTTCGGCGAGAAGCTGACCTTCGGCTTTACCACGGGAGCGACTGTGACGCCGGATTACAGAACCGGATACGAAGCGACGGGCGAGGCAGGAGGAGTCTTCATCGACGGTAAAATCGTGGAGTCCGCTACCGCGATCCAATACATTGTGCCCAACTTTACGCGGCCGCTCGTCGGCGTATTCGCGGAGACGAAATTGACCCGCAATTTTTCGCTGCAGGCGACCGTCCTGTTCCGTGCGCTGGGCTGGAAGCTTGACCTCATCTTCCCCGACCACGACGCACACGAGTTGATTGACGGTAAATCGCAGGACATTTGGGAGATTCCGGTTCTGTTCAAATACCGGTTCGGGACATCGAAAGTCCGTCCGTTCCTCGGCGCCGGCCCGACTTTCCGCATCAATAAGGCGGGTAGGAATCCGCCGCGTCCCTATGGAGCGGCCGCCGCCTTGGGCGTCGACATCCCTTTCGGGCGCCGCTGGACGATTACGCCCCAGGTCAACTACACGCACTGGTCAGGGGGTGAATCTCTCTCTAGAGTCCAGGGACACAGAGCCCGGAACCAGGTCCAGGCGCTGATCAGTTTTTCCTTTTGAGCGGGCCGGCGCGCAGGGCCCTTAAAGCTCGCGGATGCGCATATTGCGGAAGCGAACCTCGATCGGCGGGCCGGAATGCGCCTGCACGGCGACGATGCCCGTTTGCGGGATGTTGTCGTCCGTCTCGGTGTAGTCCGCCGTGACGATGCCGTTGAGCTTCAGCACGATGTGCTTGCCCGCGGCGTGGATCTCGTAGTCGTTCCAGTCGTTGCGCTTGACCGCGCGGGCGATCAGCGCCTCCGACGGCTGGGCCAGCATGACCCGCCGCCGGTGCTCGTCGTACAGCGCGCCCCAGAAAACATCGCTGATATCGGCCTGGTAGCCGATTACGGCCATCGAGCCGCTCTCGCGCCGGCTGCGGAACTGGACGCCGCTGTTGCCCTCGTTGTCCGCCAGCAGGATTTCGAAGCGCAGGATGAAGTCCGCGTATTCCTGCTCGGTGGCCAGGAAATCGTTGTAGGCGATGCCCGGCGTCTTGCCGACCAGCACGCCGTTCTCGACCTTCCAGAAAAACGGGTCCCCTTCCCAGCCGGTCAGATCCTTACCGTTAAAAAGCGGCTTAAAGCCCGTTTCAGCGGCGTTTACGGCGCCTTTAAGAGCGGCGGCGGCCGCCGCGCCCGCGGCCAGGAACTCGCGGCGCGTCCCCCGATTTTCGCTATGTCTCATCGGCATCAATGATAACCCGGCGCTATGGCGAACGCAACGGCCAGAACTCCGATGCGCTGCGCGCCTCGGCCAGGTACGATTCGATGGCGGCGACGATCTCGGGGCGGTCCGCGGCGACGTCGACGGTCTCGCCGATGTCCGCCGCAAGGTCGTAGAGCTCGAGCGGACCTTCGGGGGACAGGCGGACGCCCTTCCACTTGCCCAGGCGGACGGCCTGTTTCGAGGAGCGCCCTTCGTGAAACTCCCAGTAGAGCCGCTCGTGCCGCTGCTGCCCGTCCTGCGAGAAAAGCGTCGGCTCCATCGAAATGCCGTCGAGGCCGGCCGGGGTTTCCGCGCCCGCGATGCCGGCCAGAGTCGGCAGAAAATCCCAGAATGCCGAGACGTGGCCGGTTGTCCGGCCGGCCTCGATTTTTCCGGGCCAGCGGGCGATCAGCGGGACGCGGATGCCCCCTTCGTAGAGGTCGCGCTTGATGCCGCGCAGCGGGCCGTTGCTGTCGTTGAAGTGGGGGTCGTTGCCGCCCTCGCGGTGCGGGCCGTTATCGCTGGTAAAGAACACTACCGTTTGTTCGTCGAGACCCAGTTCGCTGATTTTGGCCAGCAGCCGGCCGATGTCGGCGTCCATGCGGCTTATCATCGCGGCGTGGCCCTTTTGCGGCTCGGGCCAGTCCTTCTCGGCGTAGGCGCCGAGCTCGGGCGCCTCCATGCCTTTTTCCCGCGCTTCGTTGTTCGCATGAGGGATCGTGAGCGCCAAATACAAGAAAAACGGCTGCTGCCGCCGGCGCTCGACGAAGTCCCGCGCTTCGGCCGCCAGCAGGTCGTGCGAGTACTCGTTCTTTTCCGCCGCCATCCCGGCGCCGTCCGCGCGGACCGGCTCGGGCAGCTTGTTCTTCAGCGGTACCCTCTCTTCGTTGCGGAACAGAAACTCCGGGTAGTAATTGTGCGCATGACGCTGACAGAGATACCCGAAAAAGTAATCGAAGCCCTGCCGGTTGGGGATGCCGCTCGAGTCGGGGCCGCCCAGCCCCCACTTGCCGATCAGGCCGGTCGCATAGCCGGCGGTCTTGAGCACTTCGGCGACCGTCACGACTTCGTCGGCGATGGGGTGCTGGCCCATCGGCCGCACTTCCTTGTTGCCTCGGATCGGCGTATGGCCCGTATGCAGTCCCGTCATCAGCGAGCTGCGGGAAGGCGCGCAGACCGTGCTGCCTGCGTAGTAGTCGGTGAAACGCAAGCCTTCCGCGGCCATGCGGTCGAGATTGGGCGTGCGAATTTCCTGCTGGCCGTAAACGCCGAGATCGCCGTAGCCCAAATCGTCGGCGACGATCAAAACGATATTGGGCTTGCGGGCTGCGGACTCCGGCTCGGGGGAGCCGCCGCACGAAACGAGCAGGAGCAGGCAAAAGAAGATACGCATGCCGAACAAGATACAGCATTAGCGGATAGCAAGAATTCCGGTTCTTGCCGGTCTCTGCGACCCTGGGCGCCGAAGCTTACCGCTCCGCCTCGCGGGCGCGCTGCTCGAAGACCGCGCGGGCCTGGTTGAACTGCCCCAGGACGTGCTCGCGCTCGCGCTCGGAGCGCCATCCGGGATGCTCCCGAGCCTGCCTCGCAATGTCATCGATCCAGCGGATGAAGTAGCGCGCGTCTTCCGCCGAGCGGATCGGCTGCTCGCCGCAGTAAACATAGACCGGTCCCGTCTCGGCGTGCAGGCGGCTGTCGTCGATGGGGAAGACCGGCTCCTCCGTCGTGGCGCGCAGGGTGTACCAGCCGCTGCGCTCTACCGGGATGCGCTTGCGCAGCGCTCCCGAACGCCCCCCCTCGCGGAGCGGGATCTCCTCCAGCGCCTCGCCGTTGCGGATCAATTCGAGCTTCTCCACCGGAAACGCCGTTTCCATTCGCGCGTCCACTTCGACGGTCCCGCCCTCGGCCGGCAAGCGAATCTCGCCCCCGGCGATCTCGCCGTTGACGGTCAGTTGCACCAGCGGCCCGTTGGTGAAAAACGTGCGGCCGCGGCGAACCGCTTCGACCCAGCGGTCCCAGGCGAGGCGGTCGCCGAGATAGGCGTACATGCGCGCCGCGCCGAGCGCAGGCGTGCGGTGCAGATTGCTGATCGAGTCCTCCCCGCCCGAAGCCGTGACCCTGAACCCGCAATTCAGAGCGCGATGCCAGACGCGCGCGGTGTGCAGGGAATGCCTTGCGCTGGTCATCACCTCCAGGTACGTGACGGCGCCCAAGGCGAGGTCGACGGGAAACCCCCGCGCGCCCGCATACCCGGCCGAAGGCGGATCGCTTCCGTACGGGTGGACATAGCCTCCCAGCGCTCCCTGCTCGCGCGCCATGCGGAAGATGTCGGTGTTGCTCGGATAGAGGCTCTCGATTGCGGTGCCCTCGTAGCCCGTAGTGTATGGCGAGAGGAGGCGCTCGGTAAGGTTGATGAAGTTGATGTGCCCGTAGAACGGCGGCCGGTACTCCTGGCCCCAGGCCAGGATGCGCTGCGGAGTCGAGCGAACCCGGTCGAAGGCGCCGTTGAAATACTGGTGGTCGAAGATGCGGTTGTCTTTGTTGGCGATCTTCTCGCCGACCACGTCCAGATCCTCGGCGGCCGCCATGAACAGCAAATTCTCCGGCGTGTTGTGCAGGTTGCCGCCGTAGTTCATGTGTACGTGGTCGCTGCCGCTGTACCAGCCCCGAGCCTTGTAGTCGGTAAAGCGTTCCAGAGACAGGCGGAGCGAGGCAACGGCGCCGGCTTCCACCTCGACGGCGGCCGCGATAGGCTTGCGCTCGAATCCCTTGGTCGCCAGGATCGAGACCGGCCCGACCGGCAAGTCGAGCGAAAACTCCCCTTTTGCGTGGAAGAAGTCCAGGTGCAGGGCGCGCGCGGCGACCCGCCGGTACGCTCCGGGCGGGGCGTATGCCTTGCCGTCCGCGGCGCGCAGAAGAATCCGCGCTTCCGTGGGCCGCCCGGTGTCTGCATCCGTAACGACGACCTTGAGCGTCCCATGCGGCCGGCGGTACGCGCGGCGGCGAATCTCGACCGCCCGCTCTTCGCCGCCGAAGGTTTTCAGCAGCCGCAGGTCGGTCACTCCGCGCCGGTTCGAAACATAGACGATCCACTCTCCGTCCGGCGACCAGCGGGGATCGAAGCGGTCCCACTCTCCAAACGTGAGTTGATAGGGCTCGCCGCCCTCGACCGGAAGCACGTACAGGTTGTTGTACTGGTTGCCGCGATGCGAGCTGTAAACGATGCGCGCGCCGTCGGGAGACCACTGCGGCCGCGTGCGGTAGAGCGTTTCCTCGCGCAAGATTTGCTTGGCCCGCGACATTGCGTCCGGCGCGACCGGCGCGCGCCAGAGAGCGCCCGACCCCAGGGGGATTCCTCGATTCGACACCAGGATCATCTCCTTGCCGTCGGGAGACAGGGTCGGTTGGATGTGCAGGTCCCGGCTGCCGAAATAGAGCCGCGAGTTGGCGTAGGCGTTGTCTTCGGTCAAGCGCATCGGCTCCCCGGGAACCCCGTTTTGCAGCGGCATCGCGTAGAGGTTGTACCAACCGCCGGGGTCGGTCGAGACGTAGAGGATGCGGGAGCCGTCGGGCGCCCAAACGGGGTCCAGTTGAACGTGCTCGTTGCGGGTGAGCGCCGTGCTCTCGCCGGTCGCGGTGTCGAACAGCATCAGGTTGATGCTGCGGTAGCGGTCATCGGCGGTGTAAACGATCCAGCGGCCGTCCGGGGACCAAATGGGAGACGAATCGTACGTGGCATTGGCGGTCAACTGGTAGGCAACGTCTTCGCCGATGCGGATCTTCCAGATCGACCCCGCCATGCTGAAGGCGATCCACTCGCCGTCGGGCGAGAAACAGGGGCGCCAGGGCGTGCCGGCGGCCGGCGGCAAGTAGTAGTTGTGCATGTAGTTGCCGCCTGTGCGGGCCTGCGGATAGGCCGTGAACTGCAGCGCCCCGCCGCGGCCGCCGAGAAGCGCGTCGCGGACGGCGCGCTCAACGACCGGCTGAGCGCCAAGAGGCGCGGCGGCCCCCCAGGCAGCCATCAGCAGTACCGTCATGCCGGAACTTTCGCCTCGCCGCAGCCAATTCATCTTGAAACCCTCCCGCCGTTCAGTTTCGCGCAACCAAGGGGCAAACGTGAAGGCCGCTGCGCGAGGCGATGCGTCAAGGGCGGTATTCGGGCAGCGCGGGCGCGCCTGCGAGTACGCGCGTCTCCCAATCGCTCCAGGTCTTTTTCATCCGCTCGAAACGCTCCGGCTCCGCTTCTTTCAGGTCATGCTCTTCGCCCACGTCTTCCGCCAGATGAAACAGGTGTTCCTCGCCCTTTTCGTCGCTCAAATACTTCCAGCCGCCTTGCGTCATCGCTTTCTGCAAGACGCCGCGGGGATTGCGATAGCGGAAATAAAGCGTGTCGCGGTCGATGCCGCCGCTGCCGTCGAGCAGCGGCAACAGGTTCACCCCGTCGGGGATGCGGTCCGCGGGCAACGAGACGCCGGCGATGGCCAGCGTTGTCGCGAACAGGTCCATGCTGATCGCCGGCGTGTCCTCTATTTTGCGGCCGGCCGGGAACCGCCCGGTCCAGCGGGCGTAGAACGGGCTGCGAATGCCGCCTTCCCACAGCGTCGTTTTATAGCCCCGGAAGGGGGTATTGGTTGAAACGACCGGCACGCCCCCGTTGTCGCTCATGAAGAAGACCGCAGTCTCTTCCGCCAGACCCTCGGCATCGAGGCTGTCGAGAATCCGCCCGATGTTGGCGTCCATTGACTCCACCATGCTCTTGAGCACCGTCCGTTTGCGGTTGACGACGCGCGTGACGCGCTGGTCGCCGGCTGTATCGCGGTGCTCGGGCCCCTGGAACGGGTCGTGCGGGGCGTTGAACGGGAGGTAAAGGAAGAACGGCTCCCGGGCGTGGCGGCGGATGAAATCGACGGCCTCGTCGCCGATCAGGTCGGTGAAGTAGCGATCAGAGAAAATCTCTTCCTCGCCGCGCCAGAGATCGTGATTTTCCAAACGGTCCGTGTGCGCGAAGTAGTCGATGTTGCCCGAGACGAAACCGACAAATTCGTCGAAGCCCTTGCGGGAGGGGTAGCCCTCCTTGGGAAAGCCGAGGTGCCATTTGCCGAAGACGCCTGTCGCGTAGCCCGCTTCCTTCAGGAATTTCGGGAGCAGCTCGATGGACGGGTCCATGCCGACTTCTCTTTCCCTGACGTAGATCACGCGGTCGGCGCCCGTGCGCTGCTGATACCAGCCGCTTAACAGCGCGGCGCGGGTCGGCGTGCAAACCGGGCCGTTGGCGTAGGCGCGCGCGATCTGCACGCCTTCGGCTGCAAGGCGGTCGATATTCGGCGTGGCGATATCGCTTACGCCGGTATAGCCGGTGTCGCCGTGACCGAGATCGTCGGCCAGAATGAGAATCACGTTCGGCTTGGGCGCCTCGTCGACCGCCTCGGGGCGCGGAGCGCAGGCGAACAGCAATGCGGCAATTAGTGGATAGCAAGACCGGGACGGCAGGCGCCGGCGGCTTCGCCAATGCCGAAGCGTTGCAGTCTTGCGCCGCATGCGCGCAACGGTCTTCAACTCTCCACTCTTCACGAACTGCTCTCCACTATTTGAAGCGGCGGCGGAAGAATGCCGGGCGGCCGATATCTTCGTCCCTGGCCGGCGCCGTTTCGGACTCGCCGCCGGGGCTGTCGAATTTCTCGGAAACGGGGAGTTGCGGCGCGTCCGTCCGTTCCGGCTCCGGCGCGGGGTCGCCTGCCGCGGACTCCGCTCCGCTGAAGTGGCGGCGGAAGAATGCGGGGCGGTCGATATCCTCTTCGGCCGGCGCCGTTTCGGACTCGCCGTCGGGGCTGTCGAATTTCTCGGAAACGGGGAATTGCGGCGCGTCCGTCCGTTCCGGCTCCGGCGCGGGGTCGCCTGCCGCGGGCTCCGCAATGGAAAAGGCGTCGGCTGCAGCGCGGATGTTCTGCTCCGGCTCCGCCGCATTGCCGGGGGACTCATCCAGGTCCTCCTTCAGGTTCCGGAACCCGGTTGCGATCACCGTAACCTTTACGTTTTCGCCCATCGAGTCGTTCTCTGCTACGCCGAAGATGATGTTCGCGTTTTCATTTGCGGCCTGCTGAATAATCGTCGATGCCCCATGCACCTCGTGCAGCCCCAGACGCGAGGAGCCGGTAATGTTGATCAGGATGCCGCGCGCCCCGCCGATATCGGCATTTTCGAGCAAAGGGCCGGCGATCGCGGCGCGGGCCGCCTCGATTGCGGCGTTTTCGCCGCTGTGCGTCGCCGTGCCCACGACTGCGTACCCCATGCCCAGCATGACGGTGCGAATGTCGGCGAAGTCGCAGTTGACGATTCCCGGAATCGTGACGATGTCGCTGATTCCCCGGACGGCCTGGAGAAGGATGTCGTCGGCGATGCGGAACGCCTCGAAGAAGCTCGTTCCGTTCTCGACGTGCGCGAGCAGGTATTCGTTCGGAATCGTGATGACCGTGTCCACCGTCTCGGCCAATTCGGCCAAGCCCTGCTCGGCGACTTCCATGCGCCGCGCGCCTTCGAATGCGAACGGCTTGGTGACAACGGCAATGGTAAGCGCGCCCATTTCCTTGGCCAGCGAGGCGACGACCGGGGCCGCGCCGGTTCCTGTTCCGCCGCCGAGTCCGGCGGTCACGAACACCATGTCGGCGCCGCTGAGCAACTCGATCAGGCGTTCGGTATCCTCAAGCGCCGCGTTGCGTCCGATTTTGTGGTCGGAACCCGCGCCGTACCCCTGAGTCAGTTGCGCGCCTAGTTGCAGCTTCGTCGGCGAGCGGGAAACGCGAAGAGCCTGCACGTCCGTATTGACGGCGGCGAACTCCATGCCCGGGATGTCTGCCTCGATCATGCGGTTGACGGCGTTGCCGCCGCCGCCGCCGACGCCGACGACCTTGATGCAGGGAGTGGGCGGGAGTTCTTCGTCGAAGGTGAATTTCACCGAGTCTTTCTCTGCGTCGTGCGCTGTATCGGATGGAGGAGGAGCTTCTTCGATCATGACAATTTTTCTTTAACTCACAAGTGATCTGAGCCAATCGGAAATACGGTCGCGGCGCCGGGACCGGTGCAACTGCAGTCGCTGGGCATAGAGCGTTAAGCCTACCATGCAGGCCCAACCGGGATGATCCAATTCATCGGGAAGGTCCTTGAGTCTGGGCGGCAAGCCGATGCGCGCCTCGACGTTCAACACGCGCTCGGCCAAGTCGCACAGGCCGGCCAAAGCCGAGACGCCGCCCGTGATCACCAAGCTGCCGAAAGCGCCGCTGCCGATCCCTTCACGCAGCAGAGCGGAGCCGACCAGTTGGAACAGTTCTTCCGCGCGCGCCTCGATAATGTTGTTGAGCAGATGCCGCGGCCGGCAAACCGAGGCATCGCCCGTCCGATTGGGAATTTCCACCTGAACGTTATCCGGCGTGCCTTCCGCCACCGCGCTGCCGTATTGCTCGATCAGCAGCTTGGCGACTTCCGTGCTCGTTTCGAGCACTTCCGCCACATCCGCCGCGAGCACGTCGCCGCCGATGCCGATGCCGCCCGCCGCGCGCAGCTCGTCGTCGATGTAGGCGACGAATTCACTCGAACCGGCGCCGATGTCAATGAGTAGAACTCCTTTGCCGCGCTCTTGCTCTTCAAGCGCGGCATACGCCGCGGCAAAGCCCTCGAAGACGGTTTCTTCAACGACGATCCCTGCCCGGTTCACGATGGACTGGAGCCGGCCGTGAGCTTGCGCCGACGCGGAAAGCACTTGTATGCGGGCGTCGAGGCGCTCTGCCGGGCGGCCCAGCGGATTTTTGACGTGCGCATCCACTCCGACCGCGAATTCGAGAGGGACAACCTGCAAGATCGTCCGATCGTCGCTCAGCGGTATCTGCGCGGCCTTTTTGACGGCATTGTCGATATCGCTCTGCTCGACCTCGACCTGTCCCGCCTTGAGCACGGTATAGCTATGCGTGATATTGCTGCGCACGTGCGGGCCGCCGACGCCGACGACCGCCGCTTCCACCGGCATGCCGCCGTTCCGCTCGGCTTCTGCGACGGCTGCCTGCACGGATTCGAGAACGCATTCGGGATCGGTAATGACGCCGCGCGCGGTTCCTTGAGCAGGCGCCGCGCCGTAACTGATGAAGCGTAGTCTGGAGTCCTCCTCCAGCGCGACCATGCAACGCGTTGCGTCGCTGCCCAAATCGAGACCGGCGAGATAGGGCTGTTTGTTCGGCATAGCTTTCTCCTAGCTGCGTTTCACCGGAGTGACGGTCACTTGATCTTCGAAGCGCAAGTCGGCCGATGCGATGGGGCCGAACTTCGACTTCCAGGTATCGATGTATTTCAGGAAAACCTCGAAACGGTGGCGTAAATGCTCATTGCCCATGCGCAGATCGATGACTTCGTCCTTGTAGAGTACGCTGACCACCGCGTTCTTGGGATCGCCAATGTCGATCTCGGAGACGAATGCGCCGAACCGAGGCTGTTGCGCATCCAACGCGTCCCGCAGACGGGCGAACAGGTTCATGCGCATCTTGCGCGCGCCGGCGTCCATCGCAGGATCGATTCCTTTCACCACGTGCAGGTCGAACTGTTTGCCCTCGAGCGGCGTCAGAATTACGCCTTCGGCGTCGATCAGGCGGGTTCCGCCCTCTTGGGGCAGCCGCAGAAAAGCGATCGGCGAACGCTCTTCGATATAAACGGCGATCTTGTTCGGCCAGATACGGCCGACGGAAGCGCGCCGCACCCACGGCAACTGCTCGACTTGCCGCCTGCGCTGCTCCAGAGCTACCGCGTTCATGCTCAGGCCGAGATCGCCGGCGAAAATGCCGCGAATCTTCTCGCCGTCCAGCAGCTTCAAGCCTGCAATTCGCAGATTGCCGACTTCCGCATCGACACGGAATCGCGGACTCGAATGGATGTAACGATGGAGCGCGTATGCGCCGGAGCCGGCGGCCGCCAGTCCCAGCAAGACGGAGAGCAGGCGGCGGTAAGACCAATGCGGCAACTCGATACCGCGCGTTGCCCGCAGCGGTTTTTTACTGCGGAGATACGAAGCCGAGTCGTCGACTTCTTGTGCTCGCTTCTCTTTAACCATGACTTTTCGGCCCTTTCGATTGCACCCGAACGCCGCCTGAGCCGCTCTTCTCGACTGCGCTTTCTTCCGCCTTGAGACCTTCCAGAATTTTTTCGCCGTAGCGCCAGATGCTGCCCGCGCCAAGCGTGATCACGGCCTCGCCGGCGCGCGCCTGCGTCGCCGCGCGGCGAACCGCGTCTTCGATGGATTCGCAGTATTCGACTGCCGGATGTCCCGCCGCGGCGATCTTTTCCACAAGCCGCAAGCTGTTCACGCCGGGCAAGGGCTTTTCGCCGGCCGCATAAATGTCCACTACCCAGAGGCGGTCGCAATCGGCGAAACAGCCGGCGAACTCGTCGAGCATCAGGTGCGTGCGGCTGTAGCGATGCGGTTGAAAAATGACGTTGACTCCCGTGAACGCGCAATTTCGCGCGGCCTTCAGGGTCGCTTGGATCTCCGTCGGATGGTGGCCGTAGTCGTCGACCACGGTGACTCCGGCGGCCTCGCCCCGTTTCTGGAAGCGGCGGTCAACGCCGCTGAACGCCGCCAGTCCGGCGCGGATTTTCTCCACCGGAATATCGACTTCGAGGCCCACCAACACTGCCGCCATCGCGTTGCGAACCGTGTGCAAGCCGACGCCGCGGATCTCGAATTTCCCTAAATCTTCGCCGCGGTAACGGAGTCGGAAGGCGCTTGTGAAATGCCCCAACTCGATTTGGTCGGCTACCAGGTCGGCCTCCGGCGAGAGTTCCTTGATGCCGTAGGTGCGGTAACGCCGCTCAATCGCCGGCGTGATCAGCTTCGCCTGCGGGTCGTCGATGCAGACGATCGCCGTCCCGTAAAAGGGCACCTTGTTGACAAATTGCACGAAAGCTCCCGTGAGCGTTTCGACGGTGTGGTAGTGATCGAGATGTTCGCGGTCGATGTTCGTAACCACGGCGACGATCGGGTCGAGGTGCAGAAATGAGCCGTCCGACTCGTCGGCCTCGACGAGCAAAAAATCACTGTTGCCGAGGCGGGCGTTGGAGCCGATCGCATCGACGCGCCCGCCGACCACGACGGTAGGGTCTTTCCCCCCCGAGTGGAGCACCGACGCGGTGATCGATGAAGTGGTGGTTTTTCCGTGGCTGCCGCCGACCGCGATGCCGTACTTCAGCCGCATCAACTCGGCGAGCAGCTCGCCGCGAAAGATTACCGGAATTTTTCTATGGCGCGCCGCCATCAACTCGACGTTGTAGTCGCTGATCGCCGAACTGACGACGACTGCGTCGGCCCCGCCCACGTTGTCGGCGCCGTGCCCGATCGAGATCGTTGCGCCCAGCCCTCGCAAGCGTTGCGTAACGGTCGATTCCTGCAGGTCGGAGCCCGAAATGGCGTAGCCCAGATTCAGCAGGATTTCGGCAATGCCGCTCATGCCGATGCCGCCGATCCCGATGAAATGAATCCGCCTCTCGCGAATGCCGATTTCCTTGAATAACATTGCTATCCTCTGCCTTCTCTCGTGCGGGCGATATTTTCGAGCTCGCCGGCGGCGCGCTCGGCAGCCCGGGGCATGGCCCGGCCGGCGGCAACCGCCGCCATCTCTTCGAGTTCGTCCGGTTGCGACCGCAAGCGATCCACCGTCTGCGCCATCTTCTCTCCCGTCCATTCGCCGTCTGCGACCAGCAGGGCGCCGCCCGCGCGGACCAGCTCGCGCGCATTGACGAGTTGATGATTGTCGGCCGCGTGAGGGAAGGGAATCAGGATCGACGCCTTGCCCGCCGCGCAAAGCTCGGCGAGGGCCGAAGCCCCGGCGCGGCAGATCACCAAATCCGCGCGGGCGCAGCGCGCCGGCGCGTCGTCGTAAAAGGGGGCTGTCTCGGCAGCGAATCCCAACTCGCGGTAAGCGCCGCGAACCCACTCGAAATCGTCGCTTCCGGTTTGATGGACGATATCGGGCGCCGCAGCGCCGGATGCCCGCCAATAGCGCGCCGCGCCGACCGCCGCTTCGTTGAGTTTGCGCGAGCCCCGGCTCCCGCCCGTGATCCACACGGTGAAAGTCCGCTTGACGGGCCGCGGCGGCCGCTCGAAAAACTCAGCCCGTACCGGCACGCCCGTTTGCCGGGCGATTCCGTTGCGGAAATACTTTGCCGCCGCCTCGAATCCGAGCAGCGCGCGGGAGGCGAACATGCCGGCGAGGCGGTTGGCCATGCCCGGCCTGGCGTTGGGCTCCATAACGACCAGCGGAGTTTCGCGCAGAGCGCAAGACAACGCCAGCGGCCCGGAGGCGTACCCGCCCAGGCTCAACACTGCGGCGGGTTTGACTTCGTCCAGAAGCCGCCAGGCCGAGTGCAGCGCGCGCGGCGCCTCCAGCGCGGTGCGCAGGCGGCGGCCCCAGGAAACGCGATTCAGCGGCCCGATGCGTATGTGCCGCAACTCGAACCCGGAGGCCGGAACCAGCCGGTTTTCCAGCCCGCGGGACGTGCCTGCGAAGATGCATTCATGGCCCCGGCGGCGCAGCGCCGCGGCGACCTGCAGAGCGGGGATCACGTGCCCGCCCGTTCCGCCGGCGGCGATCACAAACCGCTCGCCGGCGGCCGCCGCCCCGGTTGTCGCCGTCTCCGCCGTTCGGGCGCGCGGATCAGAGACTGTGTCTATCGGCATAACGACTGACATTCAGCAACACCCCCGCGGACGCGAGCATCGTAATCATCGCCGAGCCGCCGTAGCTGATAAACGGCAGCGGCATTCCCTTGGTCGGCAATAGCGCCAGAACGACGCCCATGTTGAACATCGCCTGAAAAATAATCATGGCCGTCACGCCCAGCGCCAAGTAGCATCCGAAAGTATTCGGCGCCTTGATTGCGGCCCGCAGACCGCGCCATAGCAACACGCCGAACGCCAGAACGACAAAGACGGCCCCGATTAAACCCAACTCTTCGCCGATCAAGGCAAAGATGAAGTCGGTATGCGCTTCCGGCAGAAAGTGCATTTTCTGCTTGCCGGCCATCCAACCCTGACCGAACCAGCCTCCCGAGCCGACCGCGATCTCCGACTGTAGAATCTGAAAACCGCTGCCCAGCGGGTCGGCTCCCGGATCGCGAAATGCGATCAAGCGTTGGAGCCGGTACGGCACGCGCCAGACGAAAAAAAACAGCAGCGGAACGAGCGCCGCCGCGGCCGGCGCGATGAAGCGCAGCGGCAGGCCCGCCACGAAGAGCATCACTCCCGCCAGAACCAGCAGGGAAGCCATCGTGCCGAAGTCGCGCCCGACGTAAATCAGCAGCGACAGCACGGCGATGATGAAGCCCAAGCCGGCGACCGTCCGCCAATCGCCGAGGCGTTCGCGGCGCTGCTCGAGATAAAACGCCAGGAACAGGATGAGAGCCGGCTTGGCCAATTCCGAAGGCTGCAGCGAAAAATGCCACAAACGCAAGAAACGGCGGGTGTTAGCCCCCGTGCCGAGCAGCGCGGCCAAGACCAGCAGCACCACCGAAACGCCCAGTACGGCGAAGACGACTTTTTCCTGCCGCAGCTTGCGGTAATCGAGAAACATCAGATAGCGCATCGCCGTCAAGCCGATTGAGGCCGCAATGCCCTGCTTGATAATGTAGGTCCAAGTGGTTTCCGAGGAGGCCGTCGTCGCGCTGAACACCATCACCAGCCCGAAAAACGTCAGCGTGAGGATCGTCCCGCACAGCAGCCGGTCGTAGCGCAAGGCGCTTGGCATATCAGCTCTCCAACTCCTTGACGAGGCGCTTGAATTCCAGGCCGCGTTCGGCGTAATCGGCGAATTGGTCGAAGCTGGCGCAGGCCGGCGCGAGGACGACGGAATCTCCCGGCTGCGCGTGATTCCTGGCGAAGGCCACCGCGCGCTCCATCGTGGCTACGTCTTCGATCGGCGCCGCGCCGCCCAGATGGCCGCGAATGATGGGGGCGGCCTCGCCGATCAACAGAACGCGCCGCGCGCGGGCGGCCAGCGCATCGCTTAGCGGGCGGTAGTCCGCTCCCTTGTCGCGTCCGCCCAAGATGATCCACAGCCCCTTGTCGAATGTCCGGCAGGCTTTCAGCGCCGCATCGACGTTGGTCGCCTTGGAATCGTTGTAGTAGGAGACGCCCTGCACGCTGCGCACGAACTCCAGGCGGTGCTCGACCGGCCGGAAAGACTTCAGCGCGCGGCCGATGACGTCCGGCTGCACTCCCGCGGCCGCCGCCGCCGCCGCCGCCGCGAGTGCGTTTTCCAGATTGTGCGGCCCCTTGATCGGCAGGTCGAGACCGCAGACGAATCTGCCGTCGGACACGATTCCCTGCGCGTCGGCGAAGGCTCCCCGGTCAACCCGCCGCTCCCGGCTGAACCATAGCAACTGAGAATCCACGGTCCCCGCGAGCTTGCGGCAGCAGGCGTCATCCGCGTTCAGAACGGCGAAATCTCCGGGCTTCTGATTGGCGAGAATCCGGCGCTTGGCGTCGGCATAGGCGGCGAACGTGCGGTGGCGGTCCAAATGATCGGGCGTGACGTTGAGAACGACCGCGATATGGCAACGGAAAGCGCGCGATGCTTCGAGTTGAAAGCTCGACAACTCCAGGACGCGCCACGGGTCGGGGCGCGAGTCTTCGACCGTGGACAGCAGCGGCGTGCCGATGTTGCCGGCGACGCTGACCGCGCGGCCGGCTTGCTCCAGAATATGGCCGATTAACGAGGTCGTCGTCGTTTTCCCGTTGGTTCCGGTGATGCCGATCACGCGGCCCCGGAGACAGGCGGCGGCGATATCCAGTTCGCCTACGGTGCGGATTCCGCGCTCCCGCGCCGCGGTCAGGCAAGGATGATCCCAAGCTACCCCCGGCGACGGCACGACCGCATCTTGCTCAAGAAAGAGCCGTTCCGTTTGTTTGCCGAGATGCAACTCGACCGGCAGCCCCTCGAGCGCGGCCGCGGCCGGCCCGAGTTCGTCTTCCGGGCGCGTATCCGTTACCGCGACCAACGCGCCCCGGCTCAGCAAAAAACGCGCCGCCGCCAGGCCGGACTTGCCCAATCCGACGACCAGCACGCGTTTTCCTTGCCAAGTCATCGTAATTTCAGCGTACTCAACGCCAGCAAGGCCCATACGAACCCGGCGATCCAAAAGCGCGCGATCACCTTCGACTCCGGCCAACCCAGTTGCTCGAAATGATGGTGCAGCGGCGCCATGCGGAATATCCGTTTCCCGCGTGTTTTGAAGCTCGTTACCTGCAAGATCACCGACAGCGTTTCCGCGGCGAAGACCCCGCCGATGAATAGCAGGACAATCTCCTGCTTCACCAGCACGGCGACCGTCCCAATGGCGCCGCCCAGCCCGAGCGCGCCCACGTCGCCCATGAAAATCTCGGCCGGATGGGCGTTATACCAGAGAAACGCCAGGCTCGCTCCGACGATGGCCCCGCAAAAGACGGTCAACTCGCCCGCCTGCGGCACGCCCGGAACATCGAGATACTGCGCAATCTCGCGATGCCCGGCAATGTACACCAGCAGCGTCAGCGCGCCGACGCAGATGATCGTCAGCCCGATGGCCAGCCCGTCGAGTCCGTCGGTGAGATTGACGGCATTGCTGGCGCCGACCAACACGAAAAACAGGAATCCGAAAAACAGAATGAAAGCGAATGGAAACAGGAAGCCGCCGGTCAACGGCTCGATCACCGGGTTCGGCCGAACGTCCTTGAAGAACGGCAACGTAATCGTCATGTCGTACAAGCCGTGCCCGTGCAGCCGGATCAGGACGCCGCCGATGGCCAGAGTCATCAGCGCCTGCAAACCCATCTTGGCCCGCGATGAAAGCCCGAGGCTGCGTTGCTTGTTGACCTTCAAATAGTCGTCCAGCAGTCCGATCGCGGCGAAACCGGTCAGCGCGAATAACGCGACCCAGACGTATGTATTGCTCAAGTCCGCCCAGAGGAGCGTAGGCAGGACGATCGACAGGTTGAGCAACAACCCGCCCATCGTGGGCGTGCCGGCCTTTTGCCGATGCGATTCGGGGCCGTCTCCCCGAATGTATTGGCCGATCTGCGCCGCGCGCAACCGCCGGATGAACCACGGCCCCATCGTCAGCCCCAGGCCGAGCGCCATGAAGCTCGCCAACGCGGTGCGGACGGTGATGTAGCCGAACACCCGCAGCGGGCTGAAATACTCGAACAACTGTTCGTACAGGAGGTGGTAGAACACGATGCTAGCCGCCTTCCTCGACGAGCGCTTCCGCTGCGCCCATTGCCTCGAAGATCAGGTTTCTGGCGCGCTCGAGGGCAATCCCGCGGGAACCTTTCAAGAGCACGGCGTCGCCGGGAGCGAGGTCTTCGGCCAGAGCCGCCCCGGCCGATTCCGGCGTCTCGTAGAATTCAGCCGGGAAATCGGCAGCCGCAACGATTTGAGATGCGTCGCCGCCGACCGCGAGCAGGCGATCGATCCCGGCCGCGCCGGCTGCTTTGCCGATGCTGCGGTGGAGCGTCTTCGACTGCGCGCCCAACTCGCGCATTTCGCCCAGCACGGCGATGCGCCGGCGCGCCGGAGTGTTCTTCAGCACTTCCAGCATGGCCCGCATTGCCGCCGGGTTGGCGTTGTAGCAATCGTCGATGATCGTCACTCCGCCACTGCGTCGAATCTCGCCGCGCATGCCGACGGGATGCAAACGGCGGACCGCCTCGGCGAGCGCCGGCAACTCGAGTCCGAACGACCGCGCCGCAGCCAGCCCGGCAAGGATGTTGTAAACGTTGTGGCGCCCGGCGAGCGGGGTTTCGAACCGGCAGCCCTCTACGCGGAAACGAACCCCGCCGGCGCCCAGATCGACGATATCGTCGGCGCGGACATCGGCCGGCCGCTCGATGCCGAACGCGACCGTGCGGCCCGAGTGCGCCGCGCGGAAGGCGGCAACCCGTTCGTCGTCCGCGTTGAGCGCCGCCGTGCCGCCGGCGTCGAGCGATTCGATCAATTCCCGTTTCGCCGCGGCCACGCCGGCGACCGAATCGAAGTGGCCCACGTGGGCCGCGCTGACGTTGGTCACGACGCCGACGTCGGGCTGCGCAATCTCGGCTAGGCGGCGAATTTCTCCGGAGTGGTTCATGCCCAATTCGAGCACGGCGATCCGCGCGCGGTCTTCGATCCTCAGAATCGAAAGCGGCAGCCCCAATTCGTTGTTCAGATTGCCGGCCGTCTTCGAGACGGCGAAGGTTTCGCTCAGCAGAGCGGCGGTGATTTCCTTGGTTGTCGTCTTGCCGTTGCTTCCGGTGACGGCAACCACCGACCCGCCCCAATGAAGCCGCGCCGCGCGCGCCAGCCGGCGCAGCGCTTCCGCCGGATCGGCAACCTGAATTGCGGCGCCGCTGCGGCCGGGCCGCCGGCCTGTCTCGACTACGGCGGCGGCGGCTCCCGCGGCGAGCGCCTGCTCGACGTAGTCGTGGCCGTCGCGGCGCGGCCCGCGGATGGCGAAGAACAAATCGCCCGGGCGCACCGTCCGCGAATCGATAGAATAGCCCGCCGCCGTCGCCCCGGCGGCGTCCGGCTTGGCGTCCAGCCACTCTCCGATCTGCGCCAGGGATAACTTCACTGCTGCCCGTACCCCAATTCATGCAGCGCTTTGCGCGCCGTTTGCCGATCGTCGAACGGCAGCTTGACGCCGCCGATGTCCTGATATGCCTCATGGCCCTTGCCCGCGATGAGCACGATGTCGCTTGGGCGCGCTTGTCCGAGGACGGCTGCGATCGCCGCCGCCCGGTCCGGTTCGATGGCGTAAGCCGCCGACCCTGCCCGCAGCCCCGTTTCCGCATCGCGGACGATCCGCGCCGGGTCTTCCGTGCGCGGGTTGTCGGAGGTCAGCACGACCCAGTCGCTCAAGGTCCCCGCCGCGCGGCCCATGGCGGGGCGCTTTGCGCGGTCGCGGTCGCCGCCGCACCCGAACAGCGTCAGAACTCTCCCGGAGCCGCCCCGGCGCGACAGCAGGGCCCGCGCCGCCTCGATCAGCCGCTGCAGCGCGTCGGCGGTGTGCGCGTAGTCGACGACCACGAGAAACGGCTGCCCCTGATCGACGGTCTCGAAGCGGCCGGGCACGGCCGGCGTTGCGCGCAGGCCGCGCTCGATTTGCTGCGGGGAAACCCCGTGCGTCAGCGCCGCCGCGATCGCCGCCAGGATGTTGTCCACATTGAACTCGCCGCGCAGCCGCGACTCGACCCGGATCTTGCCGGCCGGCGTTTCGGCGCTGAACTTGACGCCTGCGAACCCGACTTCGACAGCGGTTGCCGCTACGTCCGCGGCGGGCGTTCGCCCGTACGACAGTTTTTCCGATTTGCTGCCGCTCAGCAGGTCCCGGCCCAGCGCGTCGTCCATGTTGATCGCCGCGAATCGCGGGACCGCTCCTCCGGCGCCCGTGAACAGCCGCCTCTTGGCGGCGGCATAGCGCTGCATGTCGCCGTGGAAATCCAGGTGGTCTTGCGACAAGTTCGTAAAGACCGCCGTATGGAAGTCCATGCCGAACACTCTGCCGATCTCGAGACCGTGCGAAGAAACTTCCATGGTTGCGTCCGAGCCGCCGATATCGCGCAACTCGGCCAGAAAGCGGATGACGTCCAGCGATTCGGGCGTCGTGTTGACCGCCGGCGCCGCGCGCTCTCCAACGCGGTGCTCGATCGTCCCCAGCCGCGCCGTGATTCTTCCCGCCGAGCGCAGGAGCGAGTCGATCAGATATACGGTCGTGGTCTTGCCGTTGGTGCCGGTGACGCCCGTCAGCTTCAGCTTGCGGTCGGGCCGGCGGTAAAGGCGCAGCGCGGCTGCGGCCAGCGCCCGGCGCCCATGCCGCACCGTTGCCCAGCGGTCTTCGAAACCCTTTTGGGCGGCTCGCTCGCTCACAATCGCCGCGGCGCCCGCGGCGACCGCCTGCGCAACGAAGCGGTGTCCGTCAACGCGCTCGCCGGGGAAAGGAAAGAAAGCGTCGCCCGCCCGTATCTTCCGCGAGTCGTATTGCATCCCGGCTACGCGCAGGGGCGGAACTTTGCCGATCGATACGCCTGCGAGCATTGCGTCGAGCCTCATCCCCCGCCGCTCGCCTGCGTATTGCGCGCCGCTCCCGCCGGTTTCGCGCTTTTCGCCGGAAGCGCGCGCGCCAAAAGAACCTTGACAACCGACCCGCGCGTCAGAGGCGTGTCCGGACCGGGCGATTGATGCAGCACGAGTCCATGTCCGTCGACATCGAGGGCAATGCCCATCTTCACGGCCAGCTTGAGCACTTCACGCATCGGCATCCCGCGAAAATCCGGAGTCACCAGATCGGTAACCCGCACGGCGACCTTCGACTCTTTCGGGGAATCGCCGCCGGCCTCTGCCGGAGCCGCGCGGCCGCCGGCGGACGCCCCCCGCGAGGCCACCAGGATATGGCCGTCCGCGTCCGTCGCCTGACTTTCGGCTTCGTCCTCTGCAATGAAGTCCGCCAGCAGATGATCGGGAACTTCCGGCGGCGGAGCGGCCTTGCGGTCTTGCGCATGTCCCGGCGCAACATCCAGGTAGCGCAGGGCTTGTTGCACGACTCGCGGAAATACGGGGGCGGATATCCTGCCGCCGTAGTATTCCCTGCCTTGCGGAGCATCGAGCACGACCACGCCGACCACGGCAGGGTCGTTGACCGGCGCAAACCCGCAAAAACTGGCGACATAGGTGCCGTCTTGATAGGAGCGCGTTTCGGGATTGATCATTTGCGCGGTGCCGGTTTTGCCGCCGACGCGGTAACCGGGGATTTGCGCCAGGCGGCCCGTTCCGGAAGCCACTACGCGTTCCAGAATGGCCCGCATCGTGGTCGCGGTGTCCGAGCTGAGCACGCGCACTTTCGACGCATGCTCGAAAGCGGTCGTTACCCCGTAGTGGTTGCGCGCCGCGGCAACGATGCGCGGTTGAACCAGATAGCCGTCGTTGGCGATGACCGCGAACAGGCGCGCCATCTGCAGCGCCGTTACGCCCACTTCCTGGCCCATCGAAACCGACGCGAGCGAATCGGAATGCCAGCGATTGAGCGGACGGACCAGCCCGCCGGTTTCTCCCGGCAAGGTTATGTTCGTGAATCGGCCGAATCCGAAGCGGGTGAGATAGCGGTGCATCGTATCGGGTCCGACGCGCATCCCCGCCTTGATAATGCCGACATTGCTCGATTTCACGAGCACGTCGGCCAGTGTCAGCAGTCCGAAGGGTTTGTGATCGCGAATCCGGCGCCGGCCGATATTGATTCCGCCCATCTCGCAATCGAACACGTCGTCCGGGCGCGCCACCCCTTCTTCGATCGCCGCCGCCGCGGTCACGATCTTGAAAGTCGAGCCGGGCTCGATCATGTGGCTGACGGCGAAATTCTTGCGGTTCTCGAGCTCCTGCTTCGTTCGGGCTCTTTGGTTCGGATCGAACGGCGGCCAGTTAGCCATGGCCAGGATTTCGCCCGACTCCGGGCGCATCAGCACGATCGTTCCCGCGCGCGACAGCGAGCTCGTCACGGCGCGCTTGAGCTCGAGCTCCGCCAGACTCTGTATGCGCAGATCGAGCGTCAGCAGCAGGTCGTCGCCGGAGATCGGCGCGCGCAGTTCCTGACGCTTGTAATCCTGCCGCCGCGCATCGTATTGCAGCAGCCTGACGCCGTCCGTGCCGCGCAACTGCTTGTCGAAATGGAACTCGAGCCCCGATTGGCCGCTGTGATCCATGCCGACCGCGCCGATGACCTGGGCGGCCACCGAACCCTTCGGATAGTAGCGCTTGCCTTCTTCCTCGAAGTGCAGCGCCTTGATGCCCAATTGCCGCACCCGTTCGACCTCGGCGGGGTTCGCCTGCCGCTTGACCCATTGAAACCGCGGACTCGTAAACTTCCGGCGAAGCTCTGCTTCGTCGATTTGCAGAATGTCGGCCAGCGTGCCCGCGGCAACTTCCGGATTTTCAATTTTCTTGGGGAAAACGCCGATCGACTGAACCGGAGTGCTCAGCGCCAATTCCGCGCCGGTGCGGTCGTAAATCGCGCCGCGGTCGGCGCGGATATCCACCTCGCCCTCTTGCTGGTTGGCGGCTTTTGTGGTCAAGAAGTCGGTTTGACGAACCTGAAAGTCCCAAAGGCGCACAATCAGGAGGCCGAACCAGAGCGTCGCGACCAAGCCGAAAACATAGATTCGAATCAGTCGCCGGCGATTCGCGGCGGCGGAGAGCCCCTGCAATTCATCTTCTGCCGGCGTGCCGCTCATTCTCTGTCCGAACCTCAAAATCGACTCGTTTCAATGCATGTGTCCGACGCTCTGCGCGGATGGGGCCGGCCGCGGGAACATCCGATCAATCGCCTTCCATCAGTAATTGCGCCAGCGCATTATCCGTATTCGCCGCCGGCGCCGTCCGCTCCTGCCACGTGTAATCTTCGGGCTTGGGTTCGACAAACCCTTCTTTCGCCGCTAACTCCGCCACCCGCCGCAGGTCGCCCAACTGCCCTTGTCGCACGGTAAGCTGACCCTGCACCATCTTCAGTTCTTCGACCTGCCGGCTGAGCTCGGCCGTCCGATATCCTGACTGCCGAACCCAGGCGCGCGGCCCGTACCCGATCAACAAAGTCAGCGCCGCTGCCAGGCCAATGCCCAAAAAGCCCCGCAGCGAGCGTTTATCGGTCGGGTCATAGCGGTATTCCACCGTGTCGTTGTCGATCGGTTTGATAAAAAAAGCAACATCCTCCAGTGGCAGCGAGCGCGTAAACGCAGCTCGACGAGAGAGCCTGGCGCGGATATTGCGCCCGGCCCGGACGCCGTCGTAGGTAAACCCATTGACCTGTTTGTTCGACGGCGCCGCGGGTGCAGACTCTCTCGGTAGCATTTGCTCCTCCATTGCGTCACAATCCCTATTGATCGCCCTATTGATCGAATTGCCCGATGGCGCGGTCCGTTCGACGAACCGCCCGCAGTTTGGCGCTGCGGCTGGGCGGATTCTTATCGACCTCATCCGCTGAGGGGCGCATCACGCCCTTCGTCAAAATTTCATAAATTCCGGCGTCGGCTCCGCCGCGGAACGATTGCTTCACCAACCTGTCTTCGCCGCTATGAAAACTCACCGTAACGAAGCGGCCGTTCGCGGCGAGCAGCGCAGGCGCCGCGCCCAACAGCTTCTGCAACTCGCCGAGTTCGTCGTTCACGGCCATGCGCAAAGCCTGAAACGTCTTTGTCGCCGGATGAATGCGCCGTCTTTTGGGCCGAGCCGCGGCCCGCGCGACGATCTCCGCTAAATGCCGCGTGTTCCTGACGGGCCGCTCGCGGACAATGGCCGCGGCGATTCTTCTGCTGCGGCGCTCGCCTCCCAGTTGGTAGATCAGGTCGGCGAGCCGGGTTTCGTCGTAGCGATTGACGATGCGCTCGGCTTGCAGCTCCTGGTCGCGGTCCATGCGCATATCCAGGGGCCCCTCGGCCCGAAAGCTGAAGCCCCGCTCGGGGTCGTCGAGTTGCCGGCTCGAAAGGCCCAGGTCCGCGACGATTCCGTCCAGCGGCGCGCAGCCCCTGACCGCCTGTGCGATTTCTCCGTAGCTGCCGTGATAAAACGACACGTTTTCTCCAAACTCTTCAAAGCGCTCGCGGCAAGCGGCAAGCGCTTCCCGATCGCGGTCGATCAACACCAGCCGCCCCTTTTCGAGACGGCGCAATATCATGCCGGCGTACCCGCCGGCTCCTGCCGTGCAGTCGCAGTACGTTCCGTCCGGAGCGATGCGCAGGCATTGCTCCGCTTCCGGCAACATGACGGGGTAGTGGCCCATGTCCCACCCCGTTAGAATCCGTAATCCGCCGCACGTCCCAATTCGTCCCCGGAAAGCTCGTTGGCTGCCGCCGCGGCTTCGTAATTCGCCGCGCTCAGCACAACCATGTGGTTCGATTGCCACTGGATTTTCACTTCGCCCCTCATGCCTGCCGAGTCCCGCAACACGGCAGGCACGAGGAAACGTCCCTGGTTGTCCAAGGTATTCTCCGCTCCATAGCGGTTTGCCTGAAACAAAATCTTGTTTTTCATCGCGCCGTCCGCCGCCTGATTGCCCGCAGTCGATTTATCCGCTAATCTGGACTCGACGGCCGCCCACTCCTTGATCGGGAAAACGCTGACGGTCACGCCGTCCAAACTGGTGATGAAGACTTCTCCGCTCTCGTATTGCTCTTGCAACCGGCGCTGCACCAGGGACGACACCTTCAGCCGGCCCTTGGCGTCGACGTTGCCCGATTGCGCTCCCCGAAACATGCCCCTCAACCGTCAGAATGTCCGTGTCCAAACAGCTTGACTACTTTCAACCACTTAAGATCACTTCCGTCCACTTTTGACCACCTATTCTGAATATCTGCCCAAAGGTTGTCAAGGGTCTGCGTCGATTTTTTTCAGTTTTTTATCGATTGACTAAATCTTGCTGTAGTTTTTTCTCGAGATACAACATGTTGTATTTTTGTTGCCTTTTGACAGGCTGAAAAGCAAGGCGGAACCCGCTCGTTCGGGGCGATCTGAGCGGTTGAGACCGGCGCCGGACGCCAGGCGCGGCAGTGTGCAGGCAAGGGGCCTGTTGCCCGGCGGGCCGTTCGATCTTGGCGCCGGCGGCGTCCGCTCAGGGCTTGCCGGCCTTGGGCTTGCGCCGCCAGGAATAGCTTTGGGGGTCGAACTCGAAGGCGCTTTTGGGCAGCGCCGCCGGCGCGTTGCCGGCGGGCAGCCGCCGCGCGTGCCGCTCGATGACCGCGGCATACGCGGGGTCTGCGGCGAGATTGGTCCATTCGCCGGGGTCGCGCGCGTGGTCGTACAGTTCCTCGCCGCCGTCGGCGTAACGGATATAGCGGTAGCGCTCCGAGCGAACGGCATGGTTTCCGCGCCCGAAGGTCATCACGGCCGGACGCGCCCATTCCCGCTTGGGGTCCTCGAGCAACGGCCGCAGGCTGACGCCCTCGAGAGCCGCCCGGGGCGGCAGGCCGCATAGATCGAGCAGCGTCGGATATAGGTTCAGCAGGCTGACGGGCCGCGTGGAGACGGTCTGCGGCCTGGTCACTCCCGGCGCAACGATCGCCAGGGGCACGCGCGACGACCGCTCCCAAAGCGTATTCTTTGCGAAGTGATGCTTTTCGCCGAAGTGGTAGCCGTGGTCGGACCAGAATACGACGATCGTGTTCTGCGCATAGGCGCCGGCGTCGAGCGCGTCGAGCAAGCGGCCTATCAGCGCGTCCGCGTGACGGATGCACGCCGTGTACGCGCGGACCACGTCGTCGAGGTCGCCGTGCTCGAGAATCAACTCCAGGTCGTTCGTGCGGAAGGCCGCCATCCTGCGGCCGGCCGGCGGCACGTCGTCGAGATCGCCGGGCTTATCCGGCGGGACCGGCGCCTCGTCCGGCCCGACCGCGTCGTACTGCGCCCGCGGCGCATAGAACGGCAGATGCGGTTGGAACAGCCCCACGGCGAGGAAAAACGGACGTTCGTGCTTGCGCGCCAGGAACTCCTCCGCCCAACGCACCGTCGCGCCGTCGCCCATCTCCATGTCCGCGCGGTCGAGCGGCCCCCAGTCGAAGCTCGTCAGATGATTGGGCCGGCGGTAGGGAACCAGAAAGCCTGCGGATTTCAGATCGTCCTGCAGGTCGAAGTACTCGTCCCACGAATCGGGCGGATTGAAGCCCGGAGTGTGATGAAAAACCTTGCCGCCCCCCGCTGCGTAGTAGCCGTTGTCCTTGAAGTAGCGCGGCAGCATCACGACTTTGGGGAGGTTCGGCTTCCACCACTCGCCGTTGCCGTAGATTCCGCTGGTGGACGGCCGCAGCCCGGAGAGAATCGCGGTGCGCGAAGGGTTGCACTTCGGCGAGGGGGCGTGAGCGTTCGCGAACAACGCGCCCCGCGCGGCGAGACGGTCGATGTTGGGCGTCCGCGCCGGCGCGTAGCCCAAGGCGCCGACCCAGTCGTTCATGTCGTCCACGCTGAGGAACAGCACGTTCGGCCGGGCGGCATGGGCCGGAGCAGCCGTCAACCAGACGCAGGCCGCCAAGAGCGAGAGGCGCGCCGCCGCCGCTTGCCCGCTCATGCCTTGCCGCCCTCCAGCCGTTCCACCGGGAAGCGCGCCAGGCGGATGCCCTCGTAAGCGTGCCGTTCTCCGGCTTCGTACAGCAGCCCTACCCGCTCGTCGGGCAGCCGCGCCAGGCTCGAATAGGCCGCCGGGCCTTCGTGAATCGGCAGCTTCGCGGGCCACGTCCGGCCGCCGTCGCGGCTCAGGCGCGCCGTCATGCGGATACGCTTGCCCCGCTCGGGCGAGACCGGCGGGCTGGGATTGGCGAACAGCAGCATCCCGCCGCCTTCTTCATCGGGCCGGGCATAGCGGATCAGGCTCGCCTGCACTTGCGGATCGCCCAAATGCGCGTCGAAATGCGGCGGGGTCCACGTTTCCCCGCCGTCGGAGCTGAAAGCGATCGAGCGGTATCCCGTGCGCTCTTCGCCGGTGAACGACTGGCTGCGCATGTTCATCATCAGGCGGCCGCCGCTCAACTCGACGACCTGGCTCTCGTTGCAGGCCGGGGCAATGACGGCGCTGCGCCGCCACGAGCCGCCGCCGTCGTCGGAAAAGATGACGTGGGCCGCGAACCCCTTCCGTTGCGACGTGTGATTCGCCGGCACGACGATGCGCCCCGCGCGGACGCCGTTGCGGATCTGAATCGCCGTTCCCGGCCCGGTGGCGTACCACCACCAATCGCCGCCCTTGGCTTGCGCCGTGATGTCCCGCGCCGGCGCCCAACTCTTGCCGTCGTCGGCGGAATGCGTCAGATAAACTTTGCGCGCGCCTTTCGCGGTGCCGTCGTGCAACTCGCGGCCGCGGTCATCGCCGCGGTTCCAGGTCATCGGCAGCAGGATGCGCCCCGTCCGCGCGTCGACAACCGGACAGGGGTTGCCGCAAGTGTTGTCCTCGTCGCTCCAGACGACTTGCGGGGGCGACCAGGTAGCGCCCGCGTCGTCCGAGCGCTTGAGGACAAGGTCGATGGCGCCGCTGTCGCCGCGGCCGTCCCGGCGGCCTTCGCAAAACGCCAGCAGCGTCCCTTGCGGCGTGGGTAGCAGCGCGGGGATGCGGTATGTATGGTAGCCGTCTGCGCCGGCGGCGAACACGACCCGTTGGTCGATGCTCCGTTGCTGCGGAAGAGCGATGACCGGGCAGCAGGCCGCGGCGAATGTCCGCCGTGTGATCGTCATGACTGAGCGGCATCTTAGCAAGATTCGCCGTCAACCGCGCGGCGCCGCTTCGATGATCGTGACCGCTTGCGGCGCCGCGTCGGCCGCAGACAGGGAATCGAACCCGGCCTGGCGCAACAGGCTCTTCCACTCCGCCGCGGTGCGCTCCCTGCCGCCGGTTGCGACCAGCATGTTGAGGTCGCTCATCAGCCGCTGCTCCAGTCCCTCGTCGGGGCCGGCGACGACTTCCGGCAAGACGAACTCGATCAGCAAAAGGCGGCCCTCGGCAGGGAGAACGGCCCGGCAGCGGCGCAGAATCTTGACCGCCTCCTCGTCCGGGTAGCCGTGCAGCACGCTTTTCAGAACGTGAACGTCCGCGCCGGGCGGGACGCGCTCCAGCAAGTCGGCCGCCTCGCAATCGCACCTCGCGCCGAACCCCTCGGCCTGCAGGCGGGCGGCCGCCTTGGCGACGGCTTCGGGCCGGTCGACGAGCATGCCGCGCACGTCGGGCCAGGCGCCGAGAATCGCCGCGGTCAGGGCGCCGCCGCCGCAGCCGAGGTCGGCCGCTACGCGATGCCGCGAGAAGTCCCACGCGCGGGCGATCGGCATGTAGTCTTCCGCGGGCGCCGTGCCCATCACGGCGCGGAAGATTTGCGGCGCTTCGGGGTCTTCCTCCCAGCGCCGGGGGGCGCCCTCGGGCCGCAGGCTCGCTGCAGTTTTTCCCTCCCGGACGCATTCGGCGAGCCGGCCCCAATCGTCGGCGAGCAGATCGGCCCAGAAGATGACGGCGGCCCATTCCGAGCTGCGATCGTCCTTGCGCAGCGGCATGCCGCGTTCCGTCAGGCGGAAGAAGCCGGGCCGGGTCTCGACCGCGATGTCGAAGCTCGCCAGGGCGCGCAGCAGACGGCGCAGGGCGGCCGGGTCGGCGCGGCAGGCGGCGGCCAGCCGTTCCACGGAACGTTCGTCCCGGCCGAGAGCGTCGGCGACGCCCAGCCGCGCGGCGGCGCAGAGCGCGCGGCCGCGGAAGTAGCCCATCGCCATCGCCGTCAAGGTCATGCTTCGCCGCCGCCCGATAAAGAAAGCATATCGCCATGAGTGCGCTGCGCATCGAAGATATGGAGCCGCGCGCGCTCCATGCGCCGCGAACGGCGCCGGCGAGTTCCTGTTCGGCAATGCCAATGTATTCTTGACAGGGGCGGCAAAGACCGTATGAAATCGAATCAGGGGGAGCCGTATGCAGCGGATAACCGCATGTCTGACCGACGACCTCGCCGCAGCCCTGGAACGGCTTCGGCGCCCCGCCGACCCGGTATTGGCCTGGGAGCGGGTCAGGCATGAGTTGCTCGGTTCGAATTGAGCGCAGCGTGCGGCGGCGCGCTCTGAGGGAGCCGAGGGCCAAGCCGTGAACAGGGAGGCCGCGTGAAAAAAATTGCAGCCGACGCCCCTCAGACGCGCTCGGCGGACATAGTTGCCGAGAACGTGGAGCGCCTGAAAGCCCTGTTTCCCGAGGCGTGCGCCGAGGGGAAGATCGACTTCGCCACGCTCAAGCAGCTTCTCGGCGGCGAGGTCGAAGAGCGCGAGGAAAAGTACGGCCTGAACTGGCACGGCAAGCGCCGCGCCCGGCAACTCGCGCTGACGCCTTCGACCGGCGCGCTGCGCCCCTGCCCGGAGGAAAGCGTCGATTGGGACACGACGCAAAACCTGATGATCGAGGGCGACAACCTGGAAGTGCTCAAGCTGCTGCAGAAGAGCTACGCCGGGAAAGTAAAGCTGATCTACATCGACCCGCCGTACAACACGGGGAACGACTTCGTATATCCCGATGACTACCGCGACAACATCAAGAACTACCTGGAGTTGACGGGGCAGACCGACGGCGAGAACCGCAAGCTGTCGTCCAACACCGAAGCCTCGGGCCGGTTCCATACCGATTGGCTGAACATGATGTACCCGCGGCTCAAGCTGGCTAAGTATCTACTTCGACGTGACGGTGTGATTTTCATCAGTATCGACGATGGTGAACTACCTGCACTGCGTCTTGCGGCAGATGATATTTTCGGCGAAGAAAATTTCCTTGCCTGTTTCGTATGGAAGAGCAGACAAAACAAAGATAATCGGACACTCACAGGCGCCTCGGTCGATCATGAATATATAGTTTGTTATGGCAACAATATCAGGGGGAACGTTCGCGACCAAAGCCAATATTCTAATTTAGATAATGATTCCCGTGGTGACTGGATCAGCGCCAACATGGTGGGAATCGCTACGGCTGAGCGGCGCCCAAACCTTCATTACGATCTGGTTAACCCTGGGACGGGACTTAACTACGGTTGTCCTCGGATGGGTTGGAGATATGACCGTGACACGATGGCACGGCTGATTGATGAAAAAAGGGTGCTGTGGCCGGCCAACCCCAATGGGCGACCGCGCCGGAAAGCTTTTCTTTCTGAACTGGAGTCCGATTTCACCGGGTTCTCTACATTCATCGGGGATTATATATTCACGCGAGATGGTACGGCCGATATTGATGCGCTATTCGACGTTCGACTTTTTAGTTTTCCCAAACCAGTGAGACTGATTACGAACCTAATTGAACAAGGCGCCGATGGTGAGGATATAGTGCTGGACTTTTTCGCGGGTTCTGGTACTACCGGTCACGCGGTGATGGCGCAAAATGCTGCCGATGGTGGAAAACGCCGCTATATTCTTATTCAGTTGCCCGAGCTTTTAAGTACAGAAAATAGGGATCAGAAGACTGCCGCCGACTTTTGCGATAGGCTTGGCAAGCCCTGCAACATCGCCGAACTGACAAAAGAGCGTCTCCGCCGTGCCGGAAACAAAGTACGGGGTGAGAATCCGATGTTTGCCGGCGACATCGGCTTCCGCGTCTTCAGACTCGACACAACGAACATCCGGTCCTGGGAACCCGACCGCAAGGACTTGGAAGGAACCTTGCTCGACGGCATTGACCACATCAAGCCGGATCGGAGCGAGCAGGACATCCTCTACGAACTGCTGCTGAAGCTCGGTCTTGACCTCAGTGCGCCCATCGAGACGCGGACCGTCGCCGGCAAGCAAGTGCGCTCCATCGGCGCCGGCGTGTTGTTCGCTTGCCTCGACGAGAACATTGCTAGGGAGGATGTCGAGCCGCTGGCCTTCGGCATCACCGCGTGGCGCGCGGAATTGACGCCCGCCGGCGACAGCACGGTCGTCTTCCGCGACAGCGCCTTCGCCGACGACGTGGCCAAGACCAACCTAGCGGCCATCCTGGAGCAGCGCGGCTTGGGCAACGTGCGGAGCTTGTAGAGAAGGAGTTATTGTGCCCCCCGATACATCTAATTCCCTCATAAATCTTGGAGACCCATCGAAGCCTGTTGATACCCTGATAAAAAAGGTATCGAACGCAGTGGGTGTTCTCTATGCGCCCCGGCAGATCAAAAGAGTTGCAAAGGCTGAAGCAGAAGCAGCATCGATAAAGGCATTGACAGAAGCGCAATCCAAAATCGAGATAACCGACTTGCATCGAAGAGCAGCAAGTCGATGGATTGAAGAAGAAGCGCAACGCCAGAAAAACATGGAAGATATTACCGCTAAAGCGTTGCCGGGGTTGAACGAAGACGCAAAACCGGATTCCATCGAAGACGATTGGCTTGTCAATTTCTTCGATAAATGTAGAATCGTTTCTGATGATGAGATGCAGGGTCTATGGTCGCGTGTTCTATCCGGCGAAGCGAACGGCCCCGGGACCTATTCGAAGAGGACGGTCAATTTTCTTTCCGATCTTGATAAGGCCGAAGCCAAACTTTTCACCAAACTCTGTGGATTCACCTGGGATATTGGAGGTATTTATCCTCTGATATTCGATCATGAAGCGGAAATTTACAACAGAAATGATATTAATTATAGCTCCCTAATTCACCTTGACAGTATTGGGTTTACTCAATTTAATGGACCGACCGTCTTTTTCAGAGTTGGTCTTCCCAAGAAATTCTCCATACATTACTACGGTAGGCCGTTGGACTTGGAGATGCCCCAAGATGTTGACAACAAACTTGACATGGGAAATACGCTTCTTACAAGTATCGGCCGAGAGCTTGCGCCGATATGCGGCAGCAAGCCCGTGGAGGGATTCTATGATTATGTAAAGGACAATTGGAAGCAGTATTTGTCGGAGTCAGAGAGAAAGTAATAAAGCCCCGCTTCGAATCTGAATCTAAATATTTGAACCCAGGAATTGAAATCATCTGAGAAAGGAGTATGCAATGGACAAAGATAAGGCGCTGACGCTGCTGCGAGTACACAAGCCTGTCCTGGCGCGGCGGTTCGGCGTCGTCGATATGGCGCTTTTCGGATCGACGGCCCGCGGTGAGGCGGCAGACGACGGCGACATCGATATCCTGGTCGGTTTCGATGGGCCGGCGACATCCAAGCGCTACTTCGGGGTCCAATTCTATTTGGAAGATCTTCTGGGCTTCCCCGTCGACTTGGTCACGGACAAGGCGCTGCGCCCGGAGTTGCGCCCGTATGTCGAAAAGGATGCGGTCCACGTGTAGCGGAAAACGGGGAGAACGCGGATGGCGCTTCCAGGTAAGCTGACTGTCCGCCCGTGTTGTATTACAATCCGTATTACGAAAGCGGGGAGCACCCATGAGCATCAGGACAGTTCGACTCGATGACGATGCGGAATCGACCTTGGCAGCCTTGCGGCAACGGACCGGCCTGTCGATCTCTGAGGTGCTGAAACGCGGCCTGCGCGCCTACGCGGCGGCCGAGCGCGAAACAACGGCTGAGTACCCTTACGAGATATACCGACGTCTTGACCCGGGTCCCGGCGGCGCCGCTATCGGCCCGGCTTCCCAGGCCAAGGCTTTGGTTGTCGAAGCGGTCAGGAAGAAGCACGGGCGGTGATTCTGATTGACGCAGACCTACTCGTCGCTTTGTTCGGTGCGACAGACTGTGGGTATTGTCGGAGTGAATGATGATCTCTCCAAAGAATAACGGAAATCGCCGGTTATACACGCGTCGGAGTCGGCTTCTCGCACTGCTTTACGCACTTGGAGGTAAAATTGGAAACAGGGACTTCCAGAAGCTTCTGTTTCTCTACTGCCAAGAATTGCCTTCCGTTGGTCGGGTAGGCAGAGTTGCAGATCCTTTGTATGAGTTCGTACCTTACCGGTACGGGGCTTTTTCATTTACATGCTATGCCGACCGGCGCTATCTTATCGATCATGGCTTGGTTAACAAGGATGAGAACTCCTGGATACTTACCGATATGGGGAAACATATCGGGCGCGAGATTTTGGATTCCGCGATACGTTCATTCGCTCATCGCTATCACAATCTGCGCGGTGATATGCTCATAGCGGAAACCTATCGTCGATATCCTTATTACGCGATCCACAGCGAAATTGCCGAGCGTGTGCTCCAGGGCGACGAAACTGCTTTATCTAGTATCGAAGCTGCCCGCCCGGAAAGAAAAGTTGGCGCGTTCTCGACTATCGGCTATGAGGGGCGAACTCTGGAGAATTATTTGAATGCGCTGATTGAGTCGAGTGTCACCGTACTTTGCGATGTTCGACGGAATGCCATCAGCCGCAAGTACGGCTTTTCGAAGGCTACGCTTGCGAAAGCATGTGACCGCGTCGGCATTCACTACGAGCATTTGCCTGAACTTGGAATTGAATCCCAACTGCGACAAGGCCTCAAAAAGCAGGAAGATTTTGATGCCCTATTCGAGATGTATAAGAAACGCATCCTGCCGATGCGGAGCGATGCTCTTGAAAAAATCCGTTTCTGGTTGCGCTCCGGAAAGGCTGTGGCGCTCACCTGCTATGAGCGTGAGGCTGTCCAATGCCATCGACATTGTGTGAGTGCTGCAGTGGGGCGGGATTATACCGTGAGGCACATATGATGGCCACGAAAGAGAAAGAACGTATCCTTGTCACGGTAAAGACCTACCCGACTTTATCTAAGAAATACGGCGAGACTGTATGCACGGCCGGGGTCAGAGAGGATGGAACTTGGGTTCGCATCTATCCCGTACCGTTTCGCCGACTCGATGAGAGCGAACAATACCGCAAATTCGACTGGATTGAATGCCGTCTTGTACGGAGGACAGCCGATCCTAGACCTGAGTCTTTCAGGACGGCGGGTGAAATTATTCGGGTTGGACACATCGGTACATCTGGAAAATGGAGCAAACGCCGGCACATACTGCTCCAGAAGGCACGGGTTTACGACAGACTGGACGAACTTATCCAAGGGGCTAAAAACAATGAAGTCTCACTGGCTGTGTTCAAACCCCAAAAGGTTAGTGATTTCATTTGGGAGAATGAAGAACCCGATTGGAATGAAGACAAGCTCCAAGCGATGCGCTCGCTGCATAGCCAACTCGCGATGTTCGAAGACAATGATTGGCGGCGGACGTTTCAGCTAATTCCGAAGCTGCCTTACAGCTTCTCGTACAAGTTTGAGGATGCTGCCGGAAAACGCAGCAAATTGCAGGTGCTGGACTGGGAAGTCGGCGCTCTCTATTGGAACTGTTTACGATCAACAGGAAAGGACGAGACAGCAGCGCTCAACAAGGTACGAGAGAAGTATTTCGATGCGTTCCTGAAGACGGATCTTCATTTTTTCCTTGGCACGACACAGCAATTTCACCAATTCGCTCCAAATCCGTGGGTCATTATCGGAGTGTTTCCGATTCCGCATGATGCGCAGGAAAGCCTTTTTTCTGAGTCCGTGTCATGAAACTCCACTTCGAGCCCAATCTCGACTTCCAGCTTGAGGCGGTCGAGGCCGTCTGCGGCCTGTTCCGCGGGCAGGAGGTCTGCCGCACCGAGTTCACCGTCACGCGGAACGCCGCAGAGTCCCAAAGCAGCCTCGGCTTCGCCGAAAACGACCTCGGCATCGGCAACCGGCTGACGCTGCCCGACGATGGAATCCTCGAAAACCTGAAGGACATCCAACTGCGCAACGGCCTGCCGCCGTCCGCTTCCCTCGATTCCGGCGACTTCACCGTGGAGATGGAGACGGGGACCGGCAAGACCTACGTCTATCTGCGCACGATCTTCGAGTTGAACAAACGCTACGGCTTCACCAAGTTCGTTATCGTCGTGCCCTCGGTGGCGATCAAGGAGGGCGTGTACAAATCGCTCCAGATCACCGAAGAGCATTTTCGGGCGCTCTATTCGGGGACGCCTTTCGAGTATTTCCTCTACGATTCGGCGAAGCTGGGTCAAGTGCGCAACTTCGCCGCCGGCCCGCAGATCCAGATCATGACGGTGACGGTCGGCGCCATCAACAAGAGGGATGTCAACAACCTCTACAAAGACAGCGAGAAGACCGGCGGCGAGAAGCCGATCGACCTGATCCGGGCGACGCGGCCCATTTTGATCGTGGACGAGCCGCAGAGCGTGGACGGCGGCTTGCAGGGCCGCGGCAGAGAGGCGCTTGCGGCCATGAATCCGCTCTGCACGCTGCGTTACTCGGCGACGCACGCGGACGAGCATCACATGGTTTATCGG
Source organism: uncultured Bryobacterales bacterium (assembly GCA_958295955.1). GTDB lineage: Bacteria > Acidobacteriota > Terriglobia > Bryobacterales > UBA6623 > CATQHP01. The sequence continues at coordinate 3,335,453 of OY282420.1, forward strand.
CTGGACGCCATCGACGCCTACCAGCGCAAGCTGGTGAAGCGGATCGAGGTGGATGCGGCCGAGGTCGAAGACGCTTATAACAAGCCCTACGTGCGCCTGTTGTCAACGCGGAACAGGCGGAACGTCATCGAAGCCCGGGTCGAGATCGATGTCGAGCGGTTCGGCAAGGTGCGGCGCCGGGAAGTCAACGTTCAGGCCGGCGACGATCTCGAGCGGATTGCCGAACGCGCCGTTTACCGCGATTGCCGCATCGGCGAGATCCGCGTCGAGAAAGGCAGAGAGTTTGTCGAGCTTCGCGTGCCCGGCGGCGAGGAATATCTGCGCTTGGGCGATGCCTGGGGCGACGTGGACGCTCGCGCCCTGCGGCGCGCGATGATCCGCCGCACTATCAAGCAGCATTTCGACAAGGAGAGGCGCTTGCGCCCGCAGGGGATCAAGGTGCTCAGCCTGTTCTTCATCGACGCCGTGGAGCGCTACCGCCGGTACGACGACGAGGGCAACGCCGTCAAGGGAGACTACGCCCGGATGTTCGAGGAGGAGTACCGGCGTCTGGCCGGTCATCCGGACTACTGCGGGCTTTTCGCGGGCGTGGATCGCGCCGCCGCCGCCGAAGAAGTCCACGACGGCTATTTTTCCATCGACAAGAAGGGCGGCTGGACGGACACGGCCGAGAACAACCAGGCCAACCGCGAAAACGCCGAACGCGCCTACAACTTGATCATGAAGGACAAGGAGAAGCTCTTGAGCCTGGAGACGCCGCTCAAGTTCATCTTCTCCCATTCGGCGCTGCGCGAAGGCTGGGACAACCCCAACGTCTTCCAGATTTGCGCGCTCCGCGACATGCGCAGCGAGCGCGAGCGGCGGCAGACCATCGGGCGCGGCCTGCGCCTGTGCGTCAACCAGCAAGGAGAGCGCCTACGCGGCTTCGAGGTGAACACGCTCACGGTGATTGCGATGGAGAGCTACGAAGAGTTCGCCGAGAACCTGCAGCGGGAGATCGAGCGCGACACGGGGATACGCTTCGGCATCGTGGAGCCTCACGGGTTCGCAGCCATTCCGGTTGCGGGCAAGGACGGACAGCCTGCGCCTCTCGGCTTCGAGGCGTCGCGGAAGATTTGGGACGCGCTGAAGACGCAGGGCTATATCGACGCGCAGGGGCGGATACGGAACGCTCTGCGCAAGGCGCTCAAGGACGAGACCTTTTGCGCGCCTCGGGAATTTGCCGGGCAGCAAGCGGAGATCGTCAAGGCGCTGCGCAAGTTGGCCGCAGGCCTGGGGATCGAGAACGCCGACAAGCGCCGCACGGTGCGCCCGCGCCAAGCCGTATTGCAGAGCGAGGAGTTCAAGGCGCTCTGGGATCGCATCAAGCACAAGACCACTTACCGCGTGGCGTTCGATAACGAGGCGCTGCTCTCGCAATGCGCGCGGGCGCTGCACGAGGCGCCGCCGATCCCCGCCACCCGGCTGCAGTGGCGCAGGGCCGGCATCGCTATCGGCCGCTCCGGCGTGGAAGCGACCGAGACAAGCGGGGCGGCGACGGTAGCGCTGGACGAGGCCGACATCGCGCTGCCCGACGTGCTCACGGAGCTTCAGGATCGCACGCAGCTCACGCGGCGCAGCATCCACGGCATTCTTTGCGCGAGCGGCCGCCTCGGCGACTTCATGCGCAATCCGCAGCAGTTCATCGAGCTTGCCGCGCAAGAGATCAACCGCTGCAAGCGCCAAGCGTTGGTGGACGGCATCAAGTACCGGCGCCTCGGCGACGAAAGCTATTACGCGCAGGAACTCTTCGAGGCGGAGGAGCTTTCCGGCTATCTGAAAAACATGCTCGACGCGGAGAAGTCGGTTTACGAGCAGGTCGTTTACGAGTCTGCGGTCGAAGCCGACTTTGCGCGCGACCTGGAGAAGAACGCCGCGGTCAAGGTGTACGCCAAGCTGCCCGGATGGTTCACCGTGCCGACGCCGCTCGGCGGCTACAACCCGGATTGGGCCGTGCTGGTCGCGGACGGTGAGGGCGAGCGTCTGTACTTCGTGGTGGAAACGAAGGGCAGCCTGTTTGCCGGCGATCTTCGTCCCGCCGAAAGCGCCAAGATCAAATGCGGGAAAGCGCATTTCGATGCGCTGCGAACGGGCCCGGCGCCGGCGCGGTATCGAACGGCGTCCAACGTCAGCGAGTTGCTCGCGGACATTCACGCCGGCTGACCGCTGCGCGCAGCGCCTTGCCGGCGCGTAGTTTATACTTTGGGCAGTCCGCGGCCTTCCGCGGATGCCGGCTCTTCAAATGAAACGTCAAACCGCTTTCGGCCTGCTCCTGCTCGGTTCGCTGATTCTGGCCGCGGCCCAGAACCGCAACGCCGCGGACTCCGGCGATTACCTGAGTCCCGACCTGCGCAGCCGCGTCGAGCGGCTCAAGGTCGAGGCCCCACAGAGCGCTACGGACATCGCGACGCTGGCCGCGCGGCTCGATACGCTGTGGCAATGGGCCAACGCCTATTCGTTGACCGGCGGCCCCTTTCCCGACGGTTTTCCGCAGCTTACGGCCAACGCCAACCGGGCGCTGCGGCGCTTGCCGCAGGGCGGCGCGCAAATTCCGGTCGCCATAGTCCCGGAGTTTATCCGGCGTTACGCGCGCGAGTTTCAGATCAAGGACGAGCAGCTGGACGCGCTCGGCTCGCTGACCTTGACGCCGTCCGGCCCCTTCCGCGCCGGAGAGACCGTCACGCTGACCCAAATCTATACGGTCGGCGCGATGCCGATGGCCGCGGGCGGGGGAATCGTGTTGCGCAAAAGCGGCCGCCGGAGCGCAAGCCTTCAAACCGACGATCCGGCGCAGGCGAACTACGTCACGGTCCGCAGCTCCAACCCGCAGGCGCGCTTTACGCCGTCCGAGCCGTGGGGAGAGTGGCTGAGCTTCCTCATTCGCACCTCGAACCTGCCCTTCCGGCTGAGCGGGGCGCAGCTTGCCGAGGGCGACACCGTTACGATCACCTACGGCGACACGTCCGGCGGAGGCCCCGGCCTGAAGCTGCAGGAATCCTCGAACGATCAGGTGATTTTGCATGTCCTGGTCGATCTCGAGGGGCAGGGGGATCTGCTGACGCCGCAGTGGCCTTCGTTCGAGGTCGTCGGCCGCGATGAGGTCCGCTACGTCAACGCGGTCGCGCCGTCGATCGTCGAACCCGACGAGGCGTTCACTCTGGCGGTGCGCGCCGAAGACCGCGGCAAGAACCTGTCGTCGGGAGTCATGCCCGCGCTCGATGTGCTGGTCAACGGCAAGCCGTTCCGCAAGATCGCGGCGGGCAGCCCCGCCCTGGTCGAGCTCGACAACGTGCGCCTCGCCGAGCCGGGCGTTTACCGCTTCTCCGTCAGCACCGCCGACGGCTCGCTGCAGGCGACAAGCAACCCGGTGCGCGTCGAAGCCGATCCGGCCTACCGCGTCTTCTGGGGCGAAACCCACGGCCATACGGCGTTTGCCGAAGGCCAGGGGTCTCCCGACGGCTACTACAAGTTCGGGCGCGACGTGGCCCGTCTCGACTTTCTCAGCCTTTCCGAGCATGACATCTGGATGGACGACCGCGAATGGAAGACGCTGCAGGAAATGGTCGAGAAATACCGCATTCCGGGGCGGTTTACGACCATTCTCGGTTTCGAGTGGACTTCCCGGCTGCTCTACGGCGGGCACCACAACGTCTTCTTCCGCAACGCGCCCGGACGCCGCCGCGTGCCCAATCAGAAAGCGCCTCTGCTCGACGAGCTTTACGCCGGTCTGCGCAGGCAAAACGGCACGGATGACGTGTTGATCATTCCGCATGCCCATCAGGCCGGCGATTGGAGCAAGAACGACGGCGACATGGAGCGGCTGGTCGAGATCCAATCGGGCCACGGGACATTCGACTGGTTCGGCGACAAGTATCTGCTGAACGGCTTCGAGGTCGGCTTCGTCGGCGCGTCCGACAACCACAACGGCCATCCGGGCTATTCGGGCATCGGCAACCGCCAGATGGGCGGACTGGCGGCGGCGGTCGCTCGGGAAAACACCCCCGACGAGATTTTCAGCGCGCTGCGCGACCGCGCCGTGTACGCCACCACCGGCGAGCGGATGATTCTCGATGTCACCCTCAACGGGAGCCGCATGGGGCGGCGGCAGCCGAACGCCTCCGCGCGCGCGATCGCTTGCCGCGTCAACGGAACCGCGCCGATCGATGCGATCGACGTCATCAAGAACGGGAAGGTGGTTTACGGCAAGCGGTATCTCGAGAGCGAGGTTGCGGAGGAAACTTGGCTGCAGATCGTCTTCGAGTCTTCGACGGAAGTCATCGGGCGCCGCCAAGTTCCCCGCGGCGGACGGCCCTGGCGCGGGGCGGTTGTCGTCAAGGGCGCGCGGCTGATCGACTACGAAGATCCCTGGTTCACGCAGCCGGCGACTTACCGCACCGCCCGCAACAGCCGTGACCGCAACCGGATCGATTTCGAGATGAACACCCGCGGCCGGGGCAAGGCGCTGCTGCTGAAGCTCGCCGGCGCCGGCCCCGATACGACGGTGACCGTCGATATGGAAACGACGCGCGAGTCGCTGGGGTCGGGCGGCTACGAGCGCCGTCCGCAGCGCCTGCCGGCGAACAAGGTCGATTTCCGTCTTGGCGACTTCAACGGTCAGGTTGTCCGCAAGGAATACCGCGTGCTGGAGCACACCGACGCGCTTTCCGCTCAAATCGTGACGCGCGGCCGGGCGCTCGACCGGGAATTCCATTACACCGACCGCGGCCCCGCCGAGCCGGGCGATTACTACTACGTGCGCGTGCGCCAGATCGACGGCGGCATGGCCTGGTCGAGTCCGTTCTGGGTAGGCAAAGCCGGGGACTGATTCGTCAATTGCCGGAATCGGGTTCGTCGCCGAGGCGCGCCGTCCATTCGATCGCGCCTTCCAGAACGCCTTGGTAGCGGGCGCCGCTGTAGGCTTCGGCGGAGTGCCCCAGGGCCGAGAAAAAGGCGCGTCCCCGACCCGGGGCGCGGGTCCAGATGACGGGGTGGTCGCCCATCGACAGATCGCGGTCGGTCCAGAGCAGTTTCAGGCGGGGGCTGTAGGTGGTTTCATCGACGGTCGCCAGGATGCGCGCTCCCGGCTGCCCGCGGACGCTGCGGTCGTAAGAGTACCACTCTTCGGTGTGCTCCCAGGTCGCGCCGAGATGCCGCATGGCGCGATGCGCGGCGTCCTCGACGCGGATGACGGCCGGCTGGAATTGCGGCCCCAGAGTGTGCCCGATGAAGCGGGCGCCGACGAGTTGCCGCTGATACCACGGCCAGCCGGAGTGCGAGTCGTCGGTCGCGGCGTGGATGCCGATGAAGCCGCCGCCGCTTTCGATCCAATTCTTGAGCGCGGCCCGCTGCTCTTCATTGACCGGCGCGCCGCTGGCGTTGTGCCAGATTACCGTCTTGAAACGCGGCAGAATCTCGGGGTTGTGGACTGCGCCGTTCTCGGTGTGGAAGAGCGTCCAGCCGCGCCGCGCGGCCATTTCCTGGAAAACGGCGAGCCCTGCGTCGATCGCTTCGCGGTGGCGGAACCCGTTCGTCTTGGTGAAAACCAGGATTGCCGGATCGGCGAGAGCGTCGGGCAGCGCGGGAAGCTCGGTGTCGTATTCCTCGCTCGGATTGAGCGCGCGGTAAATGTTGCGCGCTTCGGGATGGAAGCTCGCCGTAACGGCCAGGACGACCGCCAGGCCGGCGAGAGCCGCAACTGCCTTGAGCAAGAGTTTCATGTCTGCTCCAAGGCCGACAGCACGGCGTCGGCGACTGCTTGGGTTCCGGCGCTTCCGCCGAGGTCGCGCGGCATGGCCTTGCCGTCGGCCAATACCTTTGAGACGGCGGCCTCGACGTCGTTTGCGGCTGCGGCGAGGTCGAGGTGGTCGAGCATCATGCGGGCGCTCAGGATCATCGCCAGCGGGTTCGCCAGGCCCTTGCCGGCGATGTCGGGGGCGGAGCCGTGTACGGGTTCGAACATTGAGGGGCAGCGGCGCGTCGGGTCGATGTTGGAGCTCGGCGCCAAGCCCATGCTGCCGGTGACCATTGCCGCCAGGTCGCTCAAGATGTCGCCGAACAGGTTGGAGCCGACAACCACGTCGAAACTGTCCGGGCGGCGCACGAAATTCATTGCCGCGGCATCGACGAGCAACGATTCGGTCTCGACGTCGGGGAAGCGCTCGGCGACTTCAGCGAAGACGCGGTCCCACAGGACCATCGAATAGCCTTGGGCATTCGACTTGGTGATCGAGGCGACGCGCTTTTTCCCGCCGCGCTTGCGGGCCAGATCGAAGGCGCGGCGGATAATGCGCTCGCAGCCGCGGCGCGTGAAGAGCGAAGTTTGGACAGCGGTTTCGGCCGGCAAATCGGGGTACAGAAAACCGCCGATCTGGGCGTATTCGCCCTCGGTGTTTTCGCGCACGACCACAAGGTCGATCGAGCCGGCGCCGTAGCCTTTTAACGGCGACTCGACACCGGCGTAGAGCTTCGCCGGGCGCTCGCAAGCGTACTGATCGAAGCCCCGGCGGATGGGCAGCAGCAAGCCGTTGAGCGTGACGTTGTCCGGCGCCTGCGGGTGGCCGACCGCGCCCAGCAGGATGGCGTCGTGCGGACGCAATTGCTCCAGGCCGTCCTCGGGCATCATGCGTCCGCCGGCGAAGTAGAAGTCCGTGCCCCAGTCGAACCGCGAGCAGCGGAACCGCGCGCCGTATTTTCGGCCGGCGGCCTCCAGCACCGCCTCGGCGGCGGGCATGACCTCGCGGCCTATGCCGTCGCCCGGTATCAAGGCAATGTCGAACTCGCGCATGGGTCAGCGCTCCAATATCCAGATATTGCGGAACATCACAACGCTGTGCTGATCGTGGAGTTGCAGCCCGATAGGTCCCCTGGTTGGGCGCCGGGGGTCGCCGGGGTGCTCGGCGGCGAGAACGCCGTTGACGTAAACGCGGATGGCGTCTTGGCGCGACTCGATGTTGATGCCGTTCCATTCGCCGACGCGATGCAGTCCTTCCTTGGCTTGCGCCAGACCGTAGATCGAGCCGGAGCCCCACTTGTCAGACCATTCGCTGTTGATCTGGATTTCGTAACCCAGCTTGGACGGGGTTTTTCTGAAGTCGGGCGGGTCGGAGACGCCCCATGCGGCTTGCGAGGGGTCGCGGATCGAGATGCCGCTGTTGCCGGGACTGCGCACCCAGTACTCGAGGCGCAGGTCGAACTCTTCGAATTCGCGCTTGGTGTAGAGCCAGGATTGGCGGATGTTCCAGAGCTTGTAGTCCTCGGCGGTAATGGTCTCGCGTCCGGCGAACAGCTTTTTGTCGGGGGCGCGGTAGGCGGTGAGCACGCCGTCGGAGCGCAGGCGCCAGATTCCGTCGCCGAGGACGGTCCAATCGTCGAGTCCGTTACGCAGCAGGTCCGACCAGTCCGCGGCTGCGGCGCCGGGCGCGAGCAGCGCGCTTGCGAGCAGGACGATGCCGATAGGCGGCGTCGTTATCCGTAGCATGGTTCGATCCTCCCGGCGGTCAGCCGATGTATTGGACTTCTTCTTCGACTTCGAAGCCGTAGCGCTTGCGGATGCGGCTTTTGAGCTCGCAGACCAGGGCGCGGACCTCGGCCGCCGTGCCGCCGCCGCGATTATAGAGCAGATTGGCGTGATAAGAGGCGATGGCGATGCCGCCGTTGCGCATGCCTTTCGCGCCGACTTTCTCCAGGAAATACGCCGAGGCGACTTTGCCCGCGCGCACGGCCTGCCGGGGGACTTCGGCCGCGGCTGCGGCCGGCAGGTCGCGGATATGCAGGTTTTTGAAAATGCTTCCGGCGCAAAGCATGCTCGGCGGGAATTTTTCGTCGCGGATTTGGCGGATCTCGTCGGCGCGCGCGCGCAGCGCTTGGCGGTCTCCGGCGGGCAGGCGCAGGGCGCCGCCCAGGATGACCCAATTTTTATGGCGCTTGAAGACGGACTCGCGGTATGCGAACTCGCAGGCGGCATTGTCTTTGGAGCGGACTGCCGCGCCGTCGAAATAATCGACGCGTTCGATGAATTGGTCGATCGAGTTTCCATAGGCGCCGGCGTTGCCGTAAATCGCGCCGCCGACCGAGCCGGGGATGCCGGTGAGCGTGTGCAAGCCCTCGAAACCGCGCTCGATGGTGAAGTCGACCAAGCTTTGCAGCTTGGCCCCGGCGTCGGCGGCGACGACTCCGCCGTCGATCTTGACGGCCGCGGCGGTGAAGCGCAGCACGAGCCCGCGGAAGCCTGCATCGGCGGCGACTACGTTGCTGCCGTCGCCCATTACGTAACAGGCGGCGCCGGCCTCGCGGCACGCTTGCACGGCGCTTGCCAGGGCTTGCGGGTCGGCTGTCCTGCCGAAAAAGTCGGCGGGGCCGCCGATGCCGAAGCGGGTGTGCGCGGCCAGCGGGACGTTGGTTTCCAGGCGCAGCGGCGCGATGGCCTGCAAGGCGCCGGCGAGTCGGTCGAAATCCGGCAAACCTTCAATTGTAGGCAAAGCGCCGGCGCGCTATGCTTTTCGGGTCCATGCCGCATGCGCATCTCGAAGCCTCTACCCCCGTCTTGATCGGCGCCGGTCAGTTCATGGAAAAAGGCGTTCCGCCCGAGCGGGCGCAGCCGCCGATGGGCATGGCCGCCGAAGCCGCAAGGGCCGCGCTCGAGGATACCGGGCTCGGCGCAAGCCTGGCGGCGCATATCGACACCGTGGCCGTAGTGCGGACTTTTCACGATTCGAGCAACCGCCCCCGTTTCCGCTATCCCTTCGGGCGCGCCGAAAACCCGCCGCGCGCAGTGGCCCGCCGCATCGGCGCCGCTCCCCGCAACGCGATCTACGGCAACGTGGGGGGCGAGACGCCGCAGAAACTCGTCAATGAAATGTGCGAGCGCATCGCAGCGGGCGAGGTCGAAACGGTTTTGCTGGCCGGCGGAGAAGCGATTCACGCCGGCAAAACGGCGTTTCGGCAGGGCATTGAGTTGGATTGGAACGAACCCGACGCTGCGCCGTTCGAAGATCGCGGCATCGGCGCGCCATTGGCGTCCCGGCACGAGCTCGACCACGGCGTGGGGATACCGGTCCAAACGTATCCGCTGTTCGAAAACGCGCTGCGCGGTCGCGCGGGGCGCGGCGCCGCGGAACACCGCCTGGCGCTCGGGCGTCTGTTTGCGCCGTTCACCAGGGTCGCCGCGAAGAACCCCTACGCGTTCTACGGCGTAGAGCGCTCGGCCGAGCAACTGGCGGCGGTTACGGCCGAGAACCGCTTGATCTCCGATACGTATCCCAAATGGATGAACGCGATGGACGGCGTCAACCAGGGCGCGGCGCTGATTCTCGCGTCCGCCGGCAAGGCGCGGGCGCTGGGCGTCGATCCGGCGCAATGGGTGTTCGTTCACGGCTGCGCCGAGGCGAACGAGAAACTGCCGGTCAGCGACCGCGTGGACTACGCGTCGTCTCCGGCAATCCGCGTGAACGCGCGCAAGGCGTTCGCCATGGCCGGCATCGCCGTCGACGCCGTCGACTTTATCGACCTCTACAGTTGTTTTCCGTCCGCCGTCGAAGCGGCGTGCGCTGCGTTGGGGCTTGCTTGCGACGACCCGCGCGGGTTGACGGTCACGGGCGGGCTTCCCTTTTTCGGGGGGCCGGGGAATAACTATTCGATGCATGCGATTGCAGCGATGGCCGGCAAGGTTCGCGGGAAGCCCGGAAGTTACGGCCTGGTGACCGCCAACGGCGGCTATCTGTCGAAACACGCGACGGGCATCTATTCGACAACGCCGACCCGCGGCGTTTGGCGCCGGGAGTCTCCGGCGTCGTATCAGGCGGAGATCGACGCGATGGAAAGCCCCGAGTTCACGCAGCGGCCGGCGGGCGCGGCGGCGGTCGAGACCTATGCGCTTTGTTACGGACGGAACGGCCCCGAGCGGGGAATCGTGATCGGCCGTCTGGCCGGCAGCGGCAAGCGGTTCATTGCCAACACGCCGAACGACGCCGCGGCGCTCGAAGATTTCGGCAGTCGGGAAGCGCTCGGACGGCGCGGCGCGGTTTCCACGCGGGACGGGATGAACCTGTTCGTTCCCTGCTGATCCGCCTTGCGGCTTGATACCCTATCGCTATGCAGCGCAGCTTTCCGCTTGCGATTGCCCTTGCCGCCGCTTGGCTGCTTGCGCCGGGCGAGGCGGCGGTGCAATTCCGTCACCAGGAAATCGAAGCGAATTTCGGTATCGGCTATGCCGTGTTGACCGCCGACGTTGACGGCGACGGCAAGCCCGACATCGTCGGACTCAACGAAACGCAAGTCGTCTGGTGGCAGAACCCCACGTGGCGGAAGAACGTCATCCTCGACGGCAAGACGGAGGCGGATAACGTGGCCATTGCGCCCGCCGACATCGACGGCGACGGCAAGGTTGACTTTGCCATCGGGGCGGCCTGGCGCCCGAGCGATACGCAAGGCGGCGGCACGCTGCAATGGATCTCCCGCGAGAGCGGCGCAGGCGAACCGTGGACGTTGCGCCCGTTGGGTTCGGAGCCGACAACGCACCGCATGCGCTGGGCCGACACCGACGGCGACGGCAAGCGGGAGTTGATCGTCGCGCCGCTTCACGGGCGCGGCACGTCCGGGCCGCGGCATTGGGTCGGAAACGGCGCCCGCCTGCTGGCGCTCGCGCCTGCGGCCCGCCCGTCCGGGCAGGAGTGGGGCCGCGAGGTCATCGACGACACGTTCCATATCGTTCACAACTTCTGGGCGCTCGATTTCGACGGCGATCCGGCGGACGAACTGTTGACGGCTTCGTATGAAGGGGTCCACCTGCTCGACCGCGGGCCGGCCGGCGAGTGGCGCCGCATCCGGCTCGGCGAGGGGCATGTCGGCGACGACATCCGCGGCGCGGGCGAAGTCAAGCTCGGCCGGCTCAAGAACGGAAAGCGCTACATCGCTACGGTCGAGCCCTGGCACGCCAACCATCTGGTGCTCTATCGCGAGCCGGAGAACCCTCGCGGGCCGTGGCGGCGCGAAGTGGCTGCGCGCCGCCTGAACGGGGGGCACGCGCTGTGGACCGGCGACCTCGACGGCGACGGCGAACAGGAGTTGGCTTTCGGCTGGAGGCTGAAAGGCAGCATGCCCTACGACCGTCCGGGCGTCGGCGTGTACGATCCGGGCGACGGGAAAATCCAGATTGTCGATTGGGGCGGCATGGCCGCCGAAGACCTGACTCTGGAAGACCTCAACGGCGACGGGCGTCCCGAAATCATTGCCGCCGGCCGCGCCACGCACAACGTCAAGATCTATTGGAACGAGGGGCCGGCGCCCGAGCCCGAGTAGCGCCAATCCGCGAGTTGCGTCCGCGCGCGTCTGCGAGAATGAATGACGCATGTTCGCGGGACGCCGAGCCGAGCGCATTGCTCTTTTTGTCTTTCTGCCGTTGCTGCTCGCGGTTTGCTTTGTCACTTGGCGGCTGTGGCGGCACGCGGAGTGGCTGGATGTCGAGTTGGCCGCTTCCCGGCAGCGCGAGGCGGGCTTGCAGGCGCGGGCTCGCGACGAAGCGGGCCGCGCCGCGTTGGCCGCCGCCGCCGCCGAACAGGCGAAGGCCGAGCGCGCAATAGCGCTTTCCGAGGCCGAGCAGTCCCGCCGCGAGACTTCGCTGGCGATGGAAGAAGCCGAGCGCCAGCGGCTCTTGGCCGAGGAGATGCGCAAGCGGCGCGATTCCGAGCTCGATGCCCTGCACGACGCCCTGGGACGCATCGCCGAGACCGAGCGAACGCCGATGGGCGTGGTGATCAACCTGAGCGAAGACTCTTTTCTGTTTGACTTCGACAATGCCGAACTGCGGCCGGCGAACCGCGAGATTCTCAGCCGCATCGCCGGCGTGCTGCTGGTTTCTTACGGCTACAAGCTCTACGTTTACGGCCACACCGACGATCAGGGCGCCCCGGCCTACAATCAGCGGCTTTCCGAGCGGCGCGCGTATGCGGTGAGGGACTATCTGGCCGCGGCCGGGCTGCCGCTGGAGATCATCGACGCCAAGGGCTTCGGGCAGTCGAGTCCGCGGGTGAAAGGAACCTCGCCGGAAGCGCGCAAGCGCAACCGCCGCGTCGAGATCGGCGTCGTCGATACGGTGGTTGAATATCAGGGCGAGGTGGGCGCAGCGAACGGCCCGCCGGCGGTCGAGCGCTGAGATACCATGCGGGGGGTATTGCCTGCGCTCCGCCTCAGCTTGGTGTTTTTGATCCTGCCGTTTTTGCGGGAAGCCGCTTGGGCCGATGCGCTTGCCGCCTGGCAGGCGGTCGTCGCACGGGCGGCGGAAGCCGAGGACGCCGCGGACTACAAAAGCGCCAAGGCGCTGTTTCGAGAAGCATACGCCGCCGCGGTTTCCGGCGGCCTGGGGCCGGCGAGAGTTTGGCCGGCGTGCGAGCGCCTCGCCGTAACGCAGGCGGTTGCGGGCAATCTCGGCGGGGCGCAAAAGAGCGCCGGCGAGTGCGCCGCGCGGTTCGCTCGGCAGCGGGCGGACGCGGCGCTTCAGGAAGCGTCGGCGCGCCTGTTGTTGGCGGATATTCAGGCCGCGCGCGCGAGGCTTGACGACGCCATGGCAACGCTCGGCGCGGTTCGCCAAAGACTGGCCGGCCTGCCGCCCGCTGACCGCGGCGGCGTTTTGATCGAAATGGGCGAATTCCATCTCGCCGTGGACATGCAGGCCAGAGGCGCGGCGCTGCTCGAGGCGGCGCAAGCGGCGCTTGCCGAGTCCGGCGACCCGGATGACGCGCGGTATGTCGATGCGTCCTGCAATCTGGCCGAAAGCTATCGCATTTACCACCGCCGCCGGCGGAGCAAGGCGGTCTTGCAGCCGATCGTGCGCCATGCGCGGGAACGCATGCAGGGGGGCGCAACGCCCGGCAGGGAGTTGGCCGCCGCCTGGCGCAAGGCCGGCGCCTTGTACGCCGGCGTTCTGCGCGCGGAAGGCGATGACCTGAAGGCGCGCGTGTTGAGCGCCGAGATCAGGCACTGGCGGGCGCCCGCTGACGAATCCGCGGCGAAGAGGCGGCGCCGGCGGCGTTTGCGCAACTACGTCTCGCCGCGGCTGGTTAAAAAAACGGAACCCAGGTACACGCCCGGAGCGGTCGCGGCGAAAGTGCAGGGGGAAGTCGTTCTGGCGATCGAAGTGCGGCCCGACGGACGGGCGCACGATGTCCGGGTGATCCGGCCTCTGCCCTACGGCCTTTCGTGGAATGCGGTGCGCGCCGTTCGCAAATGGCGCTTCGAGGCGGCCGCCGCGAACGGCGAGCCGCTGAACGTTCCCGCCGAGGTGCGGGTCAGCTTCCGCTTTCGTTAACGGCCCGCCGCGCCTTGCACGGGACTTTCATCGCGGGACTGGTAAAATCGCTTTCTTGCAGCCGCCCGCCATGTCTGCGTCCGATCTCCGGCAAGCCCGCGCCGAACTCCGCGAACAAGGCTATGCCCTGCTGCGCAACGCCATCGACAGCGATTGGCGAAAACGTCTGCGCGTCCGCCTGGAACAACTCTTCGCACAAGAGGGCGCCAACGCCGGCAGCGAATTCCGCACCGAACCCGAAGCGCGCCGTCTGGCCAACCTGATAAACAAGGGCGAGATCTTCCATAGCGTCGTCCGCCACCCGGACGTGCTGGCCTGCATCGAGGCGGTATTCACCACCCCATTCAAGCTCAGCAGCCTCAACGCCCGCTCCGCCAACCCCAACTCCGCGGCCGGCCAGCCGCTGCACGTCGATATGGGATTCCTGGCCGACGACCGGGGGACCAAAGCAATCAACGCCGTTTGGATGTTGGACGCCTTCACCCCCCGCAACGGCGCCTTGCGGGTCATTCCGCAGTCCCATCGCCGCAACGCTCGGCCGCAGGAAGTTTTGGAGAATCCGCTCGCGCCGCACCCGGACGAGATCGTCGTCACCGGCAACGCGGGCGACATCCTGATTTTGCAGGCCAACCTCTGGCACGCCGGACTCGCCAACCGCACCGACCGCCCGCGGCTCTCCCTCAACTGCTTCTATTGCCGCCGCGATCAGCCGCAGCAAATCCAGCAGAAAAAATGGCTCGATCCCGAAGTCCGGGCCGGTCTCGACAGCGGCTTGCGCGAGCTCCTGGCGCTCGACGACCCGCTCAACGACGAACTCTGCGCCCAACCGGTCGAAACCAGCGGATTCATGAAAAAATAGCCGCGGCGGTCTTGCGGTCCGCTATCCGCCGGCCGCGCAAGCGGCGCCGTCTTGCCCGCGCAACCCGCCGCCGTGGAATCCCCCTAAATGCCCTGCCGGCGCAGCGTCGCAGCCGCTCAATCGGGTTCAGTCGGGTTCAGTCGGGTTCAGTCGCATAGCATCCCCCTAAATGCCCTGCCAGCGCAGCGTCGCAGCGTCGCTGAAGCCCAGCAAATCCAGCAGCCGCCCGACTTGCTGCTCGACGATTTCATCGACCGTTTGCGGCTTCGTGTAAAACGCCGGCATCGGCGGGGCAACGATCGCGCCCATCTCCGTTACCGCCGTCATGGTCCGCAAATGCCCCAGGTGCAAGGGAGTTTCGCGAACCATCAAAACCAACCGCCGCCGCTCCTTCAAAGTCACGTCGGCGGCGCGCACCAGCAGATTCGAGGCGGTTCCCGCCGCGATCGACGACATGGTGTTGATCGAGCAGGGGGCGATCGCCATCCCGTCCGTCAAAAACGACCCGCTTGCGATCGACGCTCCGATCCGCTCGACAGGGTGAAGCTCGTGGACCAACGGCTGCAAGTCCTTGACAAGCTTGCCGGTTTCCTGGTGCAGGGTCTTCTCTCCGGCGCGGCTGACGACCAGATGCGTCTCCGCCCCGGAGCGCTCGGCCAGCCGCTCGAGCAGGCGAACGCCGTAAACGGCGCCGCTGGCGCCGCTGATGCCGACAACGATGCGTTTCATTGGAGGCGTGTCTCTCGAAAGTATCAAACCAGCGCGCCGTCTGCGCCGAACGGGGAAGATACCTGCGTATATAATTATGGACTCCCGGCGGCCTGGAACCGGGAACGCGAAAGGATGTTCCCATGCATTGCGCGACCTGCGGCTCGCCGCTAGAGGAATCGGTCAAGTTCTGCGCCCATTGCGGCGCCCCGGCGCTGCGCGAAGGGACGGCCGCGCAGCCCGGCGCAGCCGAGCGGATCTGGTCTGAGCGCGTTGGCGCGGACGGGCCGCGCAAGGGGGCGGCCGCCGCATCCGCTGCGCTGCCTGCAACCGCCAACTTCGATTTCACCGCGGGAGCGCTCGGCTTGTTCTTCAGGTCGCTCGCCGCACTATTTGCGATGATGTTCGTGATTCCGGCCCCCTGGATAGCCTGTTGGTACGCGAGATGGCTTGCGAGCCGAATACGCTTGAGCAACGGAACCGCTCTGACGTTCACGGGCACGCCGAGCCGCTTGGCCGTCGTAGCGATGCTATACGCTATCTTCATGCTCGTTTCCGTGACTTATCTGGGCGATGAGGTTTCGAGCAACATTATGGCTCTGGCGGGAATCCCATTTGGGTGGGCCGTTCTTCGGTGGTTCGTCAACCATGCGCAACTCGGCGCGGGTTCGTTTCGCTTCGATGGATCGGTATGGGGCTATGCCGGCTGGACTTTGCTGACATACCTCTCGATTGTGACTATCGTCGGCTGGGCCTGGGCGATGGCGGCCTTCTACCGTTGGATCGTGCGCCATATCCGACATGCCGAAGGAACTCTGCGATTTGTCGGCAAGGGACATCAGATTCTTGGGATGCTGTTCGTTTCCATGCTTTTGTGCCTGCCGATCGTGACAATACCTTGGGCAATAAAGTGGTTCTACCGTTGGATTGTGCAGCAAGTCGAGTGGGAACGCCGGGACTCCCCGTCCGCCGCCGCGCCGTATCCGGCGGCGCTGTGAATATCTCGGGCGCCATCGTCACGCTCAACGAAGAAGCGAATATCGGGCGCGCCGTCCGCTCGCTGCGCTTTTGCGATGAGGTCGTCGTCGTCGATTGCGGATCGACCGACCGCACCTGCCGGATCGCGGAGTCGTTGGGCGCGCGGGTCATCGTCAACGAGTGGCGCGGCTACGCCGGGCAAAAGAATTTCTGCGCCCAAGCCGCCGCCAACGACTGGATTCTCTCCATCGACGCCGACGAGGAAGTCAGCGCGGAACTGGCGCGGGAGATCGAGGAGGTGCGCCGCAAGGGGACGGAGCGCGCCGCTTTCGATTTCCCCCGGCTCGCCCGCTATCGGGGTGTCTGGATCCGTCATTCCGGCTGGTATCCTGACCGCAAGGTCCGCCTCTACCGCCGCGCCGCCGCGCGCTGGGTCGGCGACTACGTACACGAATCCGTGCAGGTCGAAGGCTCCGTCGGCAGCCTGAACGGCAACCTTTTGCACTACACTTGCAACTCCGCGGCGGAGCACTTGCAGACGATCGAGCGTTATACCGACCTGGCCGCGCGCGAGTTGCGCGACCGCGGCCGCCGGACGCCGCGGCATCGCTTGCTCGTGTCGCCGGCGGCGGCCTTCCTGCGGTCGTTTTTCTGGAAACTCGGTTTGCTCGACGGCGCGGCCGGGTTTGCCATCGCGCGCATGGCGGCGCTGTACGCCTACAAGAAGTACGCCAAGGCCCGCGCCCTTGCAGCGCAGCGGACGGGGCGTTAGCCGTGCGCGTCCTGCACATCGACACCGGCCGCGAGATGCGCGGCGGGCAATACCAGATGCTGCTGTTGGTCGATGGATTGCGCCGCGAAGGCGTCTCGCAGACGGTCCTGGCGAACGCCGTCCCTCCCGCTCAAGCCGACCGGCGCGCATCGTGGCGGTCCGTCCGCCGCTGCGCCCGGCAGGCGGACATCGTCCATGCCCACGACGCGCGCGCGCATACGCTCGCCGTCGTCCACGGCGCGGGAAAACCCGTCGTCGTCTCCCGCCGGGTCGCGTTTCCGCTCAAGACCGGCTTCCCGTCACGCTGGAAATACGGCCGCGCCGCGCACTACCTCGCCGTCTCTCGATTCGTCGCCGCCGAACTGACCGCCGCCGGCGTGCCGTCGGACAAGATCTCGGTCGTCCGCGACGCCGTCAAGCCCGCGCAGCCGGTCCGCCCCGCAGCAGGCGAAAACCGCTCGTTCCGCGTCCTGACCCACGGCCTTGCCGACCCCAAGAAAGGCGGCGCCCTGGCGGCCGCGGCGTGCCGGGAAGCCGGCCTGGTTCCGACGTTCGCGTCGAACTTGCCGGCCGACCTGCGCGCAGCCGATGTTTTCGTCTATCTCTCGGAGTCCGAAGGGCTGGGCTCCGCCATCCTGCTGGCGATGGCCGCCGGAGTGCCCGTCGTCGCCTCTGCCGCCGGGGGCATCCCCGAGCTGGTGCGTCACGAGCGAACCGGCCTGCTCGTGGAAAACGACGCCGGCAGCGCCGCCGCGGCGCTGCGCCGCCTGCAAGCGGACCCCGCCCTCCGCCGGCGCTTGGCGTCCGCCGCCCGCGTCAGGGCGCTCGAAGAATTCAGCGATACTATGATGGTGCGCGAGACGCTCGCGGTCTATCGCCGCGTCCTCGGGCTCCCGCCCCAGCCGTGACCGCCGCCATCTCGTTCCTTTGCGGGCTGCTCACCGGCAGTTTCCTCAATGTCTGCATCCGGCGCTGGCCGGCCGGGGAATCCGTAATCTCGCCGCGCTCCCGCTGCCCCCGCTGCGGGCAAACGATCGCCTGGTTCGACAACGTTCCCCTCTTGAGCTATCTGCTGCTGCGCGGCCGCTGCCGCCGCTGCGCCGCGCGCATCTCCCCGCGTTACCCGTTGGTCGAATTCACGAATGCGGCCCTGTACGCCCTGATCGCCGCGCACGGCGGCTGGAGCCTCGAGTCCGCCAAGATGATGCTCTTCGCCTCGATGATGATCGTTCTGTTCTGCACCGACCTGGCCGAGCGCATCCTGCCGGACGAGATCACCGTGGGGGGCATCGTTCTCGGCATCGCGCTGAGCCCCTTTCTGCCGCTCGACGCAGGGCTTGCCGACATCGTCTTCTTGCTGATGAGCAAAGACCCCGCGCCGTGGATGCGCTCGCTCGCCGAATCGGCGCTGGGCGCCGTTATCTTCGGCGGCGTCCTCTTTCTCATCGGCGAAATCTACTTCCGCCTGCGCGGCATTGACGGCCTGGGCCTGGGAGATGTCAAAATGGCGGCGATGATCGCGGCATTCTGGGGCGTCCCGCAGGCGCTGCTCGTGTTGTTCGCCGGCTCGCTCGCCGCTGCGTCCGCAGGCGTTGCGGTTGTCCTCATTGCCGGCAAGGATTGGAAATACGCGCTCCCCTTCGGCAGCTATCTGGCCGCCGCGGCCGTGCCGGCCATGTTCCGCTCGCGGGAAATCCTGGCCTGGTATTGGCATTGGACGACAGGATGAAACTAGGCGATATCGCTTCCGCCCTCGGCTGCGCCCTCAAGGGCGCCGCGCAAGGCGCCGCCGACCTGGAAATCAGCGGAGCGGCGGGACTGGAAGAAGCCGGCCCCAGCGAGTTGACCTTCCTGTCGAACCCGAAGTACGCCCCGCTCGTGCGCCGGACCCGGGCCGCCGCGGTCCTCGTCGAGTCCGCCGTCGCCGACTGCCCGGCGGCGCTCCTGCTGTCTGCGAATCCCTACCTCGATTTCGCCCGCGCGCTGGCCTTGTTTCACCCGCCCGAAAAACACGAGCCCGGCATCCACCCTGCGGCGGTCATCGCCGACTCGGCGCGGGTCGGCGCCAATGCCTCGATCGGCCCCTATGCGGTGGTCGAGGCCGGGGCCGTCATCGGACGCAACGCCGTGCTGCGCCCCCACGTCGTGATCGAGCGCGACGCGGTAATCGGCGACAATTTTGAAGCCCATCCCCATGTCACGGTGCGCCGCGGCTCGCGCATCGGCAACCGGGTCGTGCTGCACAACGGCGTGACGGTCGGCTCCGACGGATTCGGCTTCGCCCGCCGCGCCGACGGCAGCCACCAAAAAATCCCGCAGACGGGCATCGCGGTTATCGAAGACGACGTGGAAATTCAGGCGGGCGCCTGCATCGACCGCGCCGCGGTCGGCGAAACGCGCATCGGCCGCGGGACGAAAATCGACAACCTCGTCCAAATCGGCCACGCGGTCAAGATCGGCGTCGACACGATCCTTTGCGCCCAGGTCGGCATCGCCGGCAGCTCCACGGTCGGCAGCAACTGCGTCTTTGCCGGACAAGTCGGCCTCGTCAACCACCTCAAAATCGGCGACGGCGTGCTCATCACGGCCCAGTCGGGGGTAGCCGGCGACCTGCCCGACGGCGCGAAGGTCTCCGGCTATCCGGCAACCGACAACCGCCAATGGCTGCGCTCGACCGTCGTCTATAACCGCCTCCCGGAACTCGCCCGCGAAGTCCGCCGGCTGCGCAAGAAGATTGACGGCGAAAACTAGCGGCGCGGCGGCGCGGCCATTGCGTGCAGCCCGACCGCATCGGTAAGAATCAGTTCTTGATACGGAAAACGATGCGGCAGCGCGGCGGCCCGCGCGCGGCGCTTCGGATTACACTTGGATGCGACATGCAGCGCAATCTTGACCGCAGGGAATTTCTGACGGCGGTATCCGCCGGCCTCGCCTTGCCGGCCTGCAAGTCAACCGCGCCGCCCGCCGCCGATCTCCGTCTTTGGTACGGCCGGCCCGCGGCGGAGTGGGTCGAGGCGTTGCCCGTGGGCAACGGACGCCTCGGCGCGATGGTCTTCGGCGGCGTCTCCGCGGAAAGAATCCAGTTCAACGAAGACACCGTATGGCAAGGCGAGCCCCACGATTACGCCCGCGCCGGGGCGCACCGCTACCTCGAGCGCATCCGCCGGCTGCTGGCGGACGGCAAGCAGGCCGCGGCCGAGCAACTGGCGATGGACGAGTTCATGAGCGTGCCGCTGCGGCAAAAAGCGTATCAGGCGTTCGCCGACCTCACGCTCGAATTTTCAGGCATCGACGCCGCTCGGGTCGCTGACTACGAGCGGGCGCTCAGCCTCGACGACGCCGTCGCCGCCGTTGCTTTCGAAGCCGACGGCGCCGCGTACGCCCGCGAGGTCTTCGCCTCTTACCCGGCTCAGGCGCTCGTCGTTCGCTTGACGGCTTCCGGCAGCGGCCGCCTGAACTTCGCCGCCGGATTCAAGAGCGCTCACGAGGCGGCCGCGATCGGCGAGAGCGGCGGCGACCTGATCCTCTCGGGCGCGGTCGCCGGCGGCGGCATCCGCTTCGAGGCGCGTCTCGCCGCGGCGACCGACGGCAACAGCGAGATCGCCGACGGGAAGCTGATCGTCCGCGACGCCGGCCGGGCGACGCTGCTCTTGGCCGGGGCTACCAATTTCGTCAATTACCGCGACCTTTCAGGCGATCCGTCCGCCCGCAACGCCGAGCGCCTCGCCGCCATTCGCGGCAAGTCGTTCGCACAACTCAAAGCCGACCATCTCGCCGACTACCGCAGCCTCTTCCGCCGCGTCACCCTCGACCTGGGGCGGACCGCCGCCGCCGACCTGCCCATCGACCGGCGCATCGAACGGTTCACAACGTCCGACGACCCCCAGCTCGTCACGCTGCTGTTCCAATACGGCCGTTATCTGTTGATCGCTTCCAGCCGGGGGGCAGGGCAGCCGGCCAACCTGCAAGGTCTCTGGAACGACTCGAACAGCCCCGCCTGGGACAGCAAGTACACCGTCAACATCAACACCGAGATGAATTATTGGCCGGCGGAATCGACGGCCTTGCCGGAAACCCAGGAACCCCTTTTCCGCGCCTTGCAAGACATCGCCGAATCGGGCGCGCGCACGGCCCGCGAGCACTACAACGCGCGCGGCTGGGTCTTGCATCACAATTTCGACCTATGGCGGGGCGCGGCCCCGATCAACCATTCCAATCACGGCATCTGGCCGACCGGCGGCGCCTGGCTTTGCCAAAACCTCTGGCAGCGCTATCTCTACGGCGGCGACGAAGATTTTTTGCGGGAAACGGCGTATCCGTTGCTCAAAGGCGCGTCGCGGTTCTTCGCCGACGTGCTGGTCGAGTCGCCCGACGGCAAATGGCTGATATCCGGCCCCAGCAATTCTCCTGAAAACGGCGGCTTGGTAATGGGGCCGACGATGGATCATCAAATCATCCGCAACCTGTTCGGCAACACCATCGCCGCCGCGCAAGTTCTGGGGGCCGACCCCGACTTCGCCGCCGAGTTGGGGGCTCTGCGCAAACGCATCGCGCCCAACGCCGTCGGCCGCCTGGGACAGCTTCAGGAGTGGCTCGAAGACGTGGACGACCCCGAGAACAAGCACCGCCACGTCTCGCACCTCTTCGGCCTGCACCCCGGCGTCGAGATTACGCCCTACGGCACGCCCGATCTTTTCGCCGCCGCCCGCAAATCGCTCGAATTCCGCGGCGACGGCGCGACCGGCTGGTCGATGGGCTGGAAGGTCAACTGGTGGGCGCGTCTGCTCGACGGCGACCACGCTTACCTGATCCTGTCGAACCTGCTGCAACCCGTGCCTCAAGAATCGTCCCGGAATCTGGACGGGCGGCGCGGCGGGCTGTATCCCAATCTGTTCGACGCGCACCCGCCGTTCCAGATCGACGGCAATTTCGGCGCAACGGCAGGCATTGCCGAGATGCTGCTGCAAAGCCACGATGCTTACGGCGCGCCCCTGGGCGAGAGCGGCGTGCAAAGCGGCCGCAGCGGCTACCTGCATCTGCTGCCGGCGCTGCCGTCCGCTTTTGCGAGCGGGTCGGTCGAAGGGCTGCGGGCGCGGGGCGGTTTCGAGGTGGCGATCGCCTGGGCGCAAGGCCGCCTGACCGCGGCCGCGGTCGCATCCAAGCTGGGCAAGCCGCTCAAGGTCCGCTACCGGGACGTTGAGATCGATGTCGAGTTGGCCGCCGGAGAATCGCGCACGCTCACGGCCGACTCATTCGATGCCTAACCGCTTCTGAATCTCTTCCAGGGGGACGCCCTTCGTTTCGGGCATAGCCTTCAACACCCAGATCAGTTGCAGCACCATCATGCAGGAGTAGAAGGCGAACGTATGTCCTCCCGAAACCTCGGCGATCACCGGAAAGGTCCACGAAATCAGCGCCGCAAAAAACCAGTGGGTAAAGCAGCCCAGGGCATGGCCGCGGGCGCGCACGCGGTTGGGGAAAATTTCGCTCAGGAACACCCAGATCACGGCGCCCTGACCGAAAGCGTGCGAGGCGATGAACACCAATAGACCGGCCAGCACGACCGTGCCGCCGAATGCGTCGAACGCGGTTCCGTAGCGGTAAAAGGCGGCCGCCGTCGCCGCCAGGCTGACGATGTAGCCGACCGACCCGGCGATCATCAGTTTCTTGCGTCCGAAACGGTCGATCGCCGCGAGCGCCGCCATGGTGAAGACAAGATTCGTTCCGCCGACGGCGACCGCCTGCAGCAGCGCGGAGTCGCTGCCCGCCCCGGCCATGCGGAAAATGTGCGGCGCGTAATACATCAGCGCGTTGATGCCCGAAAGCTGGTTGAACGTGGCGATGGCTACCGCCAGCAAGATAGGCTGCCTGTAGGCGGCGCGGAAAAGCGGCTCGCGGAGGCTGTGCCGTTCCAGCGCCAGCGACTCCTCGATCTGCCGCACCTCGTCTTCCGCCGCAGACGCGCCCAGCGAGGCGAGCACGGCGGCGGCTTCGTCGCGCCGTCCCCGGGCGGTCAACCAACGCGGGCTGAGGGGCGTGGCGAACAGCAGCACGAAAAACAAGGCCGCAGGCAGGGCTTCGACGCCGAACATCGCGCGCCATTCCAGCGCCCCCAACTCGAGGCCGGCGACAACGTAATTCGACAGATAGGCCGCGAGAATGCCCAGCACGATATTGAATTGGGTAATGGCCACCAGACGGCCGCGCAGCCGCGCCGGTGAGATTTCGGCGATATAAAGGGGCGACACCACCGAAGCGCCGCCCACCGCCAAGCCGCCGATCAAGCGGAAGAAGAGGAACGAATGCCAATCCCAAGCCAGCGCGCTGCCCAGCGCCGAGACGAAATACAAAACCGCGATCCAGATCAGCGTCTTGCGGCGCCCGAGAACGTCCGCGGGCTTGCCGGCCGTCATCGCTCCCAGGATCGTTCCGATCAGGGCCGAGGCGACGGTCAGCCCCAGCAGCGATGAAGAAAGCTCGAAAACTTCGCTCAGGAGGGCGGTGGCGCCGGAAATGACGGCGGTGTCGAAGCCGAACAGCAAACCGCCCAAGGCGGCAATGATCGAAGCGCGAAGCAAAGTGAAATTCATGACGTTTCAGCGGCCGCAACGAACGGTCATACAGGATCGCACACCCTCGCGGCGCGCGCCGCCGGCGGCATCGGTCCCGGCGGGCCGCTACCGTTCTATCGGCGGCGTCTCGCGCACCTGCCCGCCGAGGGCCGCATGCAATTCCTTGATGCGGATCACTTCGCCGTTTTCGAACGTAACGAAAAGAATGTCGCCGGGCGGCTCGCCGTAGAGCCAATCTTCCGTCTCGATGCCTGCCTTGTAGTCCCGCACCTTGCGCACGGGCTTGCCCTTCGACAGCAGGACCATTTCCTTGTCCATGCCGGCGATGACCGTTTTGCTCTCGATGGCGTCGCGGAATTTCTTGTCGATCTTGTCGAGATACAACTCCGTCGCCGAGCGCTGCTCAAAGTCCAGCACCGGTTTCAGCATCCGTTTGAGATCGTCGGCGCTTGCGGGCGGGCCGTCGTCGCCGAAGACCAAGGCGATCTTGGTTCCGCCGGGCGCGTGCGTCGCCTGGTTGGCGCCCAGGGTGGTGCCCTGATTCATCGAGCCGGCTACTTGTATGCGGTGCCACCATCTCCGGCCGCCGCTGATTCCGTGATTCAACTCGACGATCAGCTTCTCGCCCTTGAATTCCAGCTTGGTGATTTGCACCAAATCGCCCAAGCGCGCCGCGGGGCCGAATTTGCTCATCGCGAAAGCCCACTCTTCCCGGTCGTATTGGCCCCGGGACGACATCTCCAGCGGTTTCTTCGAGCGCGGGATCAGCACCTTGGCGGTGCCGAATTCAGCGGCAAGAGAGCGCACCAGATCGACTCTCTGTTCCGCGGTCAGTTTCTCCGTCTTGCCGGGCAGCACGGCCGCCGCCGCCAACAGGATCAACGGCAATCGGGCCGCTCGCATCGGGCGTCTCCGGCGTCGGTCTGCGTTTCGAGTTCCCATAACAGCAGCGGCGTCCCCTCGCGCCGCGGCAACCGCCACAGAACGGCGGCTATCAAAACCGCTCCCGCAGTTCCCGCCGCTCCGGCTTCGGGGCCGTACGCTCCGCCCGTCAGCCAAGCGGCGCCGGTCGGCTCGAGGTTCAACTCAGTCAATCTAATTGTAATGCCCGAAACGTTGGCGCCAAGCAACGCTTCCGCGCAATTCCAGGAGTAATGTACGCCAAGGGACACCCACAACGACCGCCGCCACAGAACCGCGAGGCCGAAAACGCCTCCGTAGAGCGCCGTATTCGCGACCGCCTGCCAGGTAGCGCCGGGATTCGCCGCATGCAGCAGCGCAAACGCCGCGGAGGTCACTGCGACCGCGGCCGAGGGGGTAAGCGCCCGTCCGAGTTGCTGCAAAAGGTAGCCGCGCACGAACAGTTCCTCGCCTGCCGCGCCGACGGCCAGGAGCAGCAGGCCGGTTCCGACCGAGCCGCGCCAATCGAAGCGGATCGCGGACGGATCGATCGGCGTCCACGATGCCCAGCCGGCCGCCTGCATCGCCGCGACGATCAGCGCGCAGCTTCCCGCCCCGAGCGCCAGCCCGAGCAAGAGGGGCCGGGCGAAATCCGGCCCCAGACCCAACGCGGACCAGGGGCGGGCCGGCGGGGCGCGCAGCAAAAGTGCCGTGACCGCCCCCGCCCCAACGAACAGCGAAACCGCGTTCAGCGCGAGCGGCGACGCGGTCAGCGAGCGCAGCGCCCAAGCGGCGGCGGCGCTCAGGACGAACGTTGCGGTGAAGAACAGCACGGCGAACAGCAGCGCCGAAACGACCTGTCGCCAATGGCCGGCCGGCTTCTCGAACACGGGAAGCTACACCTCGACCCAGCGGCCGCCGGCGGCCGCCGAGCGCGCCGCGGCGTGAACCACGGCAACGCTATGGGCGCCTTCCGCTCCGGTCGGATAGGCAGGGCCGGGCGGGGCGGGCCGGCGGTTCTCGCGCCGCGCCGCCAACGCCTCGGCGAGGTCGGCATACACGTTGGCGAACGCCCCGAGCATGCCTTCGACGTGGCCGACTACAATCCGCGAGGCGCGAGCCGCCTCGGGCGAAAGGCCCTCCGCGCCGCGCTCGAGGATGCGCGTCGGCTCGCCGGAGGGCGCCCAGTAAAGCTGGTTCGGCTGTTCCTGCGCCCAACGCAGACCGCCCCGCTCGCCGAACACCCGCAGCGTCAATCCATGCATCTGCCCCGCGGCCACGGCGCTGGCCCACAGGCGTCCGACCGCCCCGCCGCTAAAGCGCAAGGCCAGCATGGCGTCGTCTTCCAATTCGCGGCCCGCGACGCACGAAGCGAAATCGGCCGCGACGCTGCGCACCTCTTGACCGATCGCGTAACAAGCCAAATGCAGCGCATGGCAGCCCACGTCCGCCAGCACGGAGCTCGCGCCCATCTGCCGCGGGTCGTAACGCCAGCGCACCCGCGGATTCCCGGCATCCGCGGCGGAGGCGTGGAACCCGTGGGCGAACTCGGCCACTACGACGCGAATCCGGCCCAGCTCTCCCGACAGCGCCATCGCCCGCGCCTGACGGATCAGCGGGTAGCCGGAGTAGCCGTAGTTCACGGCAAGCACCCGGCGGCGCGCTTTTGCCGCGGCGACCAGGGCGGCGCCGTCCTCGACCGTCGTCGTCAACGGCTTCTCGCACAAGACATCGAAGCCGGCCTCCAGGAACGCCTTGGCGATTGCGTAGTGCGTAACATTCGGCGTCGCCACCGTCACCAGGTCCAACCGCCCGGCATCCGGCGCAAGGACGCGTTCCCGCTCGAGCATTTCGCGCCAATCGCCGTACGCCCTTGCGGCGTCGATGCCGCAACGCGCGGCGAACTCGCGCCCGCGCTCGGGATCGACATCGAGAGCGCCGGCAACGAGCCGAAACTTGCGGTCCAGGGCCGCTGCAATGCGGTGCGCCGCTCCGATCTGGCTGCCTTCGCCGCCGCCGATCAGTCCCCAGTTCAGTCTCCGCTCCATCGGTTTCCGTTTCTCCGCTCCACCGGCGATGCGATTCGACAGGCTACCAAAATCGACGCCGGCTTGGAATTCTATCGACGCGCGGCGCGCCCGGCCCCGATGCGGGTATGATGGAGAAGAAGGCGGCCGGCGTCATGCCGGGGCCGCCTGTTGCGCACCCAAGCATGTCGCGCCAAGTCGCTCAGTTCCTGCTCTCGACCGCGAACTTTCTCACGCTCTTGCGGCTGCTGGCGACGCCCCTGGTGGTTCTGCTGGTCTGGCGCTCGGCCGAGGCGCCCGAATGGCGCTCCGCCGGCGTTGCCTTGCTGGTGTTCCTGCAAGCGACCGACATGATCGACGGGTTTCTGGCCCGCGCGGGACGGCGCCGTCTCGGGGCGGGCAACCGCTTCGGCGAAATCCTCGACCCGCTGGCGGACAAGCTCTACATCGGCGCGGCGTACCTCACGCTGGCGCTCACCGGTCAATTTCATTTGTGGTTCGCCTGCCTGGTCATCCTGCGCGATGTCTCGATCGTCCTGGGCTGGAGCCTGATTTTCTACCGCGCCGGCGTCGCCATTCAGCCGAACATTGCGGGCAAGATCGCCGACGGCTTCCAGGCATTTTTTCTGGCCGGCATCCTGCTCCAACTCTCGCCGTCGGTGATTGTCTTCGGAACGATCGCGACCGCGGCCACGATCGTATTCTCCGGCATTTCCTACGCGATGACCGCCCGCCACTCCGTCCGCCACTGCCGACCTTGAATCCGGTTGTCGGCGGTTCCGAGATACAGTCGGACACTCAGATTGCATCCGGATAATAGCCTTTGCGCGCTTGGACCGAGACTCCGTTGCGCAGACACGTGAGAGCGATCCGACGGTACCCGGAAATCGACAAATCTTTTGTCGGCGCGTATCCGATGTTGTACTGGCTGCGCAACTCGTCATCGATCAAGGCGAAGATCGTTTCCATATCCTGCGCCGGGCCTGCCTCATAGTAGGCGCCGCCGGTCTCCAGCGACATCTTCTTGAGTTGCCGCGTGCCGAACTCCAGGATTCGCTCCAGCAAGCCTGGTCCAAACCCCAGCTTCTTCCCCGTGCTGCGATAGAAGTCACTGTCGATATGGATGATCGTGTAAACGATCAGGCCGATACGCTGCGCGGACTCGATCGCTTTGTCGAGTTTGATCATGCTGCCGGCATCGATTCCGTCGGAAATAACGACGACGGCCTTACGCCCGGAGCGGTCCTTGAACATCTCCTCCGCGGCCAGATTTACTGTTTGAATGACTCATCATTCAGGTTGATCTTCCGGTCTCCATCGATGAAAATTGGGAATTCGTGGTCAACTTCAAACTTCACATTCTTTCCTTTCACGAAGGCTCCAAAAGGACCAAAAAGAAGCGTGACTACTCCGGCTGCACCGTAGCTGTTGGCTCCTCGCGATTCTTGAGTAGTGCGTAGGCGCACGTTTTGACCGTTTACGGCCTCAACGTATTCAATGGTAAAATCCAATTTCCCGCTTCTCCCAAAACTCTTCTTCCGCCGAGCTAGGATAACTTTACCCCAAGCCAGTGCTCTCTTCTTGATAACCACCATTCCATCGGCCAGTACATCCTCTTTTGCTTCAAATTCCACTCGATCATTTATACGGGCCGAGGCCGAGGATATCGGTTTGCGTAGTAGGACGGTGATATCTGTCCCGTCACGCAGAGTAACTCCTACCTCATCTTTGCCGGAATCTCCCACGCCGGCCATTGCTTTGAGGACCGAATTTTCGCATTTACCGCTCAATTCGATTGCCACATCAGGTGATAAATCGAAGGCATTTTTTTCGGTTGCTAAGATCATCGCTACGATGAAATCTGGATCAATCTGCTTCTCGCAGAGTTCCCGGATGTCGTCATTCGTTAGCGCCCTCTTTTTATCCTGTGCGACTGCAGGAAGAGGAGCCGTTAACGTGAAAAGCGAGAGAACGAGAATGCGAAACTTCATTTGTATTTTTCCTTTCTGTTGGAAAATCTCTGGCGTGCCGGTCTTTTTTCCGCATAAAAGCAGGGTCAGCGCTGTGTCCAGCGTTTTTCGCTCGAAAGCTCGCCTGGATGCAGAAAAACTCCATGACCCATCCGGTCAAAGACTATAACAGCCCCCGCCCGCAGCTTGTCAAGGGCAAAAAGCCCGCCTGCGGCGTTTTTCGATACGTCAGCGCTTGCGCCGCGGGCTGCCGCGGTCGATGTTGAGCTGCTGCAGGTTGGAGCCTTCAGGCGCGGCAAGGATGGACGTAGGCGCCACCTTGCCCGCCAGCCTGCGCGTTACGGCGACCAGGATGCCGCCTATAACCATCAGCACGGCCAGCACCGCGCATAGAAAGAGCGAATCCAGAACGATATTCTTGAGGCTGTCGTAGCGCTGGGGCGGCTGGTGGTTGAGCGTGACGTCGGCCTTGTAGCGGATCGCCGCCAGCAGCCGCTGCGCCTCGTCGGGCGAGGACGGGTCGAGCACCACCGAGATCAACGGGCCGTCGCGCTTGGCCACGACATTTTCGAGGCCGTAAAAACCCTCGATCTGCCCGCGGGAGATCGGCGACGAAGGATAGCTGAGAATCATCATGCGCAACTCGCCGTCGGGCGTGTCGTAAACGCCGTAATGCCCTTCCGGGCCGAAATGAAAGCCGACCACCGAAGGCGGCAGCATCGGCGCCACCTTTTCCAACGAGGTCGGCCCCAGGACGTAGCGGACCGAATCCGCCAGCAGCGACTCTTCGGGCACGTATTCCAGCACCGGCGGGTCGCCGGTCAGCTTCGGCCGGGGCAGATAGGCCAAGGCGACCTCGATATCGTCGGATTCCGGCAGGTCGCCGGTCAACTCGAGCAAATAGTTGCCGAAGTGGATCAGCGTATAGTTTCCCTTCTGCGCCGCCCGCTCGCCGCGAACGACGTCCTCCGCGCCGGCCGGCTTCAGCCATTGATACGCGGCAAAAGCGCCCGTGTCGTCGTAAAACTGCAAGACCCGCGCCTCGACGGCGAGACCGTCCGCGGTGCGGTACTCGGCCCGGCTGCCTTGTTCGAACCCGAACTCCTTGAAGAGCGCCGCGTCCTGCGGCTCGTAGGCGCGCTCCTCGCCCCGCTCGAAGGCGCCCAGCGCATCGTGCAGGATCGCGGCGGAAGACAACGCCGCGAATGTCAGCAAGGCCACTACGAATTTCATGGATTTCATGAGCGTCGTCCTATAGACACCGCCGGCAAGCGGGCGGTTCCCCGGTCCGGGGTTCTCAATTCACCCCGCCGTGGCACTTTTTGTACTTCTTGCCGCTGCCGCAAGGGCAGGGCGCGTTGCGGCCGATCTTTTTTCCGTGAACCACTTGCTTCACTTCGGCAGTTGCGGCGCCCGCGCCGGCCATGCTGACTTGCTGCAGCTCGCGTTCTTTCCGGCGGCGCACGTCGCGGGTGAACGACTCGATCGAACCGGCCGCGGCAAGCTCTTCGTCAACCGGCGCGCCTGCCCCGTTCGTTCTCCGGCCGTCCCCGCCGGGCTGCGCCGGCTGTGGGGAGGCTTGCCGCTCTTCGCCGCCGGGCGCCGGCTGCAAGTGGAACAGAATTTTCAGGGTTTCGTCCTCGAAATTGGCCATCATGGCCTGAAAGATCTGGAACGACTCTTTCTTGTATTCGATCAACGGGTCTTTCTGCCCGTAGCCGCGCAGCCCGATGCCCTCCTTGAGGTGGTCCATCGACAGCAGGTGCCCTTTCCACTGCTGATCGAGCAACTGCAGCATAATCATGCGCTCGGAATAGCGCATGCGCTCATCGCCCAGCATCTCCGCCTTGGCTTCGTACCGGTTGCAGAGATGATCGGTGATCTCATCGGCGATTTCTTGCGGGTCGAGACCTTGCAACTCGACGCCTTCGATCTTCACGCCGAACTGCGCGGCGACGTCGGCGGCGAGGCCGGCCATGTCGTAGGTGTCGGGATGCGCCTTTTCAGGGCAGCGCTCGTCCACGAAGCGGCCTGTCGCGTCGCCGACCAGACCCAGGATGTACTCTCTCTGATCCTTGCCTTGGAGCAGCTTGCGGCGCGTGCCGTAAACGGCCTCGCGCTGCTTGTTCATCACGTCGTCGTATTCCAGCAGGTGCTTGCGGGACTCGAAGTTCTGCGCTTCGACGGCCTTTTGCGCCGCTTCGATGCGTTTGGTAATCAGCCGCGACTCGATCGGCACATCCTCTTCCATGCCGAGCTTGAGCATCAGGTTTTGCATCTTTTCGCCGCCGAAGATACGCATCAGGTCGTCTTGCAGCGACAGATAGAAGCGCGAAGAGCCGGGGTCGCCCTGGCGTCCGGCGCGCCCGCGCAACTGGTTGTCGATGCGCCGCGACTCGTGGCGCTCGGTGGCCAGGACGTGGAGCCCGCCCGCCTGAACGACCTCGTCGTGCTCGGCGTCGGTCGCTTCCTTGCACTTTTCGAGCGTCTTCTTCCAGATCTGCCTGTTGTCGGGATGATCGGCGTCGACGCCCTTGCGCAGCAGAGCGTCGCGGGCCAGCGACTCCGGGTTGCCGCCGAGCAGAATATCGGTGCCGCGGCCGGCCATGTTCGTGGAAACCGTGATCGCCCCTTTGCGCCCCGCCTGGGCGATGATCTTCGCCTCGCGCTCGTGGTGCTTGGCGTTCAGGATTTCATGCTTGACGCCCATCTTTTTCAGATGTTTGGAAAGCAGTTCCGACTTCTCGATTGAAATTGTGCCGACCAGCACCGGTTGGCCGTGCTCCTGGCGCTCTTTGATCTCCAACGCCGCATTGCGCCATTTTTCTTCCGCCGTGCGGTAAACGATGTCCTGATGCTCGATGCGGACCAGCGTCCGGTTGGTCGGAATGACCACCACTTCCAGCGAGTAGATTTTGCTGAACTCCGCCGCTTCCGTATCCGCCGTGCCGGTCATGCCGGCCAGCTTGTCGTACATGCGGAAATAGTTTTGGAAGGTGATCGTGGCGAGCGTTTGGTTTTCGCGTTCGATCTTTACCTTTTCCTTGGCCTCGACCGCTTGATGCAAGCCGTCGGACCAGCGTCTTCCGGGCATCAGCCGTCCGGTGAACTCGTCGACGATGATGACCTTGCCTTCCTTGATGACATAGTCCTTGTCGCGCTGGAAGACGACATGCGCCTTCAACGCCTGCTCGACCGCGTGCTTGATGTCGTAATGCGCAAGCTCGTTGATGTTGTCGATGTTCAGGGCTTTCTCGACCTTCGCTTCCCCTTGCTCGGTAAGCCAGGCCGAGCGGTGCTTTTCCTCGAGAATGAAATCGCCGGTGTAGGTGCGGTCGCCGGGCTCGTCGCCTTCGATCGTCTCGCCCCGCTCGAGCCGGGGGATAATGCGGTTGACCCGGTAGTATTTATCGGTCGAAACCTCTGACGGACCCGAAATGATCAGCGGGGTGCGCGCTTCGTCCACCAGGATCGAATCGACCTCATCGACGATGGCGAAATTGTGCGGGCGCTGCACCATGTCGCCCACCTCGAATTTCATGTTGTCGCGCAGATAATCGAAACCGAATTCGTTATTCGTTCCGTAGGTAATGTCGGCGGCATAGGCGTCGCGGCGCTCCTGGTCGCTGAGGTCGTGGACGATTACGCCGACCGACAGGCCCAGCCATTCGTATATGCGGCCCATCCACTCGGCATCGCGGCGCGCCAGATAGTCGTTGACCGTAACGACGTGAACGCCTTTGCCTTCGAGAGCGTTCAGATAGACCGGCAACGTCGCCGTGAGCGTTTTGCCCTCGCCGGTTTTCATTTCGGCGATCTTTCCCTGGTGCAGCACCATGCCGCCGATCAACTGCACGTCGTAATGGCGCATGCCCATCAGCCGCCACGCAGCCTCGCGGCATACGGCAAAGGCCTCGGGCAGCAGGTCGTCGAGCGTTTCGCCGGCGGCCAGCCGCTGCTTGAACCACGCGGTTTTGGCCTGCAAGTCCGCGTCCGACAGCGCTTCCGTCTCCGGCCCAAAGCTGTTGATTTCTTCGACCCGGGGCCGCATCCGCTTGATTTCGCGGTCGTGCTTGGTGCCGAATACCTTGGCTAACGCGGTGTCGAGCATAAATCGGGGAGAAAGGTTCCGTTCGTTTTTATTGTAGCCGTTCGTTCCGGCGGCTCGGCTAGACTGGAGATTCACGATGAAAATCGGTTTCGTCAGCCTGGGCTGCCCCAAGAACCTCGTGGACAGCGAGGTCATGATGGGTCTTCTGGAAGCCCGCGGCCATCGACTCACCAGCGATCCGGCCGACGCCGAGGCGCTGGTCGTCAACACGTGCAGCTTCATCGATCCGGCCAAGCAGGAGTCGGTGGACGCCATTCTCGAAATGGCCGAATACAAGAAAACCGGCCGCGCGCGGCGCCTGGTGGTCGCCGGCTGCCTTGTCGAGCGCTACCGTCGGGAGCTGCAAGCGCAAATTCCCGAGGTGGACGCCGTGCTGGGCACGAACGAGCTCGAATCCATCGTCAGCCGCTGCGAAGGCGGCGGCGAAGACATCCCGCCCCCGCCGGGAGGCTATCTCTATCACGACCTGACGCCCCGCAAGCGGGCGACGCCCAAGCGCTTCGCCTACCTGAAAATCAACGAAGGCTGCGATCATCCCTGCACGTTCTGCATCATTCCGCAATTTCGCGGACGCTTCCGCAGCCGCCGTTTCGAGTCGGTCGTGCGCGAGACGGAGAATCTCTTCGCCTCCGGAGTGCGCGAAATCAACCTGATCGGCCAAGACACCACCGCCTACGGCGAAGACCTGGGGATCGCCGACGGCCTGCCCGCGCTGCTGGCGCGGCTGGCGCAGGTCGAAAACGCCGGATGGGTGCGTTTTCTCTACGCTTATCCCAACCGCGTCACGCAGAAACTGCTCGATACCGTCGCCGCGCACGACGCCGTTTGCAATTACCTCGACATCCCGCTGCAGCACGCCAGCGCGCGCATCCTCAAGCGCATGAAGCGCGGCGCCAACGGCGATATCTTCCTCAAGACGATCGAGCGGATACGGCGCGCCATACCCGGCGCGGCGATCCGCACGAGTTTCATCGTCGGCTTTCCGGGCGAAAGCGAGGCCGATTTCAACGAGTTGTGCGCGTTCGTCGAAGCCGCCGAGTTCGACCGCGTAGGCTGTTTCCGCTATTCCGACGACGAGCAAAGCGAGAGCTACGCGCTCGACGGCAAGGTCGATGCGCGCGCCGGCTACAACCGGCGCCGGCGGCTGATGGCCTTGCAGCGCAAGATTTCGCGCAAGCGCAACCGCGCCCTCGTAGGACAACGACTGCCGATCCTCGTCTCCGGCCCTTCGTCCGAAAGCGAGTTGCTATGGGAAGGCCGCTTGCAGACCCAGGCCGAGGAAATAGACGGCAAAACGTACCTGACCGCGTTTCCCGGCGATCGCTTTCCAAGGCCCGGCGACATCGGGGAAGTGCGCATCGAGCGGGCCTCCGACTACGACTTGTTCGGCGCGCTCGAACGCGTCGTCCGCCCTGCCGCCGAAACTCCTGCCGCCGAGCTTTTGCCCGTCTTGCAATAGAGGCGTTTTTCCCGCAAGGTTTTCGACTCGTGCCGAAACGACTCAAGCAGTGTCCGCTCTGCGGTAAACCGACCGACCCGCAATCGAATTGGTATCCTTTTTGCGGCGAGCGCTGCCGCACGCAGGATCTGGCCAACTGGTCAACCGAGGCATACACGGTTGCCGGGCCGCTTACGGAAGCCGACGAGAACCTGGATTCTGCCGCTGCGGACCCCGATGCCGATGCCCGTGAATAAACGGCGAGCGGCGTTCGTATTGGCCACTTGGTTCGGCTGCGGCCGTTTCCCGGCGGCTCCGGGCAGCGTGGGCTCCATCGGAGCCTTGCTGGCCGCTTGGCTGCCGGCAACCGCTTGCGGCATTCCGCCCTGGGTTTTCGCGCCCGCGGCGCTGCTGCTGCTGCCGGCGGCGGTTTGGGCGGCGAACGAGGTAGAAAAAAGCCTCGGCGTCAGCGACCCGCAAATCGTCGTGATCGACGAAGTCGTCGGCCAATGGCTGGCGCTGGCGCCGGTCGCCGCAGCGGACTGGCGGCATTGGCTTTGGGCGTTGATTCTCTTCCGCGTGTTCGACATCGCCAAACCGTTCGGAATCCGCCGTCTGGAAAAGATCGGCGGCGGCCGCGGCGTCGTGGCCGACGATGTTGCCGCCGGGGTCTGCGCTATGATTGGATTGCTGGCGATGCGTTGGTTTTTGCTCTGACGCCGGCAGTCGCGTATGCCCACAATTTCTGATTCCGGGCCGCAAATCGAAAGCGTTGCGCCGCCCGCGGCAATATCCGGCGGCCTGCTGGAGTTGCGCGGCAAAGGTCTGGCCCCGAACGCCGGCGAGCAGTCCGTGGTGCGCTTCGGCGACGTCAAGGGCCGGTTGGTGGTCGGCGGGCCGCGGCGCGCCGTGGTCGCCGTGCCGCGCGGGATCGCGGAAGGCAGCCTGACTGTCGAGGCGGGCGGATATAAAAGCGCGCCGTATTTCTGTTCCCTCGGCTTCGTTTTGGCCGAAAACATGCATCCGGTCGCGGCGCCCGCGGTCGATGCTTCCGGCAATGTTTTCACTACCCGCAGCGGCTCCCGCGGCGAGAAGCTTCCCGTCTCGGTTTTCAAGATCGATCCCGCGGGCAACGTCAAGCCGTTCATCTCCGACATCGTGAACCCGACGGGGCTCGTTTTCCATCCCGACGGCAGGCTGCTCATCTCCAGCCGCCACAGCGGCACGATCTACGCGGTCACGCCCGACAGCCAAATGGAAATTTACGCCGAGGGCATGGGCGTCGCCACGGGCCTGGCGGTCGACCGCGAAGAGAACGTCTATGTCGGCGACCGCACCGGCACTATCTTCAAGATCAGCCCGTCGCGCCAGATTTATGTCTATGCCACGCTCGAGCCGTCGGTGGCCGCATTCCATCTGGCTTACGGCCCGGACGACCATCTGTACGTTTCGGGGGCCACGACTTCGAGCTTCCAGCGCATCTACCGCGTCGACCCCAAGGGCCGCGTGACCGAGCACAGCCGCGGCTTCGGGCGGCCGCAGGGCGTGGCTTTCGACGCGGACGACCGGCTCCATCTCTGCGCTTCGTACCGCGGCGGCTACGGCGTGTTCCGGCTCGGCGCAGACGACTCGGTAGAGCAAGTCGTCTCCGGCCCCGGCATCGTCGGTCTGGCGTTCACGCACGATCAGGATATGGTCGTCACGACGACGTCCGAGGTTTACAGGGTCGCGGCCGGCTGACGGGTTGAACATTGGGCGCGCCGTCCCTTGTCCTCGCCGGTTTCCCCTGCGGGCGGCGGCGGACCGGATGAGAAACTGAATGAATGGCCCATGAACGCTGAAATCATCGCCGTCGGCTCCGAACTGCTCACGCCGCTGCGCCTCGATACCAACTCGCTGTACCTCACGCGGAAACTCGGCGAACGGGGCATAGAAGTCGTGCGCAAGTCGGTCGTCGGCGACGACCATGAGCGGCTGACCGCTGAAATCCGGCGCGCGCGCGAAGCCGTCGAAGTCGTCGTCTTGAGCGGCGGCCTCGGCCCTACGCTCGACGACCTGACCCGCGATGCAGCCGCGGCCGCGCTCGGCTGCGAGCTGGAATTTCACGACTCGATCGCCGCGGGCATCGCCGAACGCTTTCGCCGCTTCAACCGCAAGCCGGCCGAAGTCAACAAGCGCCAAGCCTATGTCTTGGCGGGCGCCGAAATCCTTGAAAACCCGCGCGGGACCGCGCCCGGCCAATGGTTCGAAGACGAAAACGGCATCCTGATCCTGCTGCCGGGACCGCCCCGCGAGCTCAAGCCGCTCTTCGAGGCATCCTGCCTGCCGCGCTTCGACCGCCGCGAATCTCCTTTCCGCTACTTCACGCACTCGATGCGGGTGGCGGGCATCGGCGAGTCCGACGTCGACCAACGCATCGGCCCCATTTACTCCGCCGAGCGCCGCGTAGCCACGACGATCCTCTCCGCCCCGGGCGATATTCAAATCCATCTGCGCGCCCGGGCGCGCACCGCAGCCGAAGCGCGCGTCATCGCCGAGAGCCTGGGAACGAAGATTCAAGACGAGCTGGGCCGGGCCGTCTATACCCTGGCCGACGAGCCGCTGGAGGCGGTAGTCGCCGGACTGCTGCGCGAAAAGGGACTGAAGCTTGCCGCCGCGGAGAGTTGTACGGGCGGACTGCTCGCCGGGAAGATCACCGCTGTCCCCGGCAGTTCCGAATTCTTCGCCGGGAGCCTGGTCAGCTACAGCGAGCAGGCCAAAATCGACTGGCTCGGCGTGGACGCCGCGATCCTCGAAGCGCACGGGGCGGTCAGCGAGCCGGCGGCCGCGGCTATGGCGCAAGCCGCCCGCGGCTGCGCCGCGCAGGCGCTGGGCAGCCCCGCCATCGGCATCGCAACCACGGGAATCGCCGGCCCCGCCGGCGCCACGGAAGAAAACCCGGTGGGCACGGTCTATTTCGGCATCGCCGACGACAACGGCGTCGTCGTCAAACGCAGGCAACTCGGCGCAGGGCGGGACCGCGTCCGCGCGCTGGCCGTCCAGACGGGACTCGATCTCATCCGCCGCCGGGTTCTCGGCCTGCCGGTTTCAGCCTGAAGCTTTCGCCGAACGCCTGGCGGCCAGAATCCCGCGCAGCAACTCGACGCCCCGCTTGCCGCAGCAGCGCTTGGGCAAAACGTACTGTTCCTCGGGCGACGGACAAAGCAGAAAGCTCCGCCGCGTTTCTACGGCGTCCCACAGATCGTCCCAGGTCAGCCAACCGCTGCGCCCGCCGGCGGTCGCTTCCATCCCGCTCGGACAAACGTGGTAGCGCAACCGCAGCGGCCCCCCGCCGCGCGAGCGGAAGTCTATCTGCGTCAGGCGCGCAACGAACCCGACCGCGAGCAAGGCGGCGGCTGCGGGCAGGGCGAAAATCCACAACAGCCGGTGTGCTCCCGACAGCCAAATCGCCGCTGCCGCAACCGCGCAAACGACGGCGCAGGCGGTCAGCCCGCCCCGCCCCCGTCTGAGGAAAAGCGCCAACGAAGCAAAAAACGCATCGGCGAAACCCACTTCCGCGTCGATGTCGAGAGTTTCCGACTTCGTTACGCTCGCAAAAGATTTGGACAAGGGCGCCATCAAGTCGCGATTTCGATCGGCAGGCGGCAGTGGTCGCCGGCGCCCCGGTCCCCCGACGTCGGACGACAGGCGCGAAGTCTTGAATTTTTCGAAGAGTCCGCCGATTCCCGCCTCAATCGCCGCATGTCTTGCTTAATGTGTATATAATAGCCGCAGCGTAGGGAGGCTGCCGATCATGCTCACGATTCCGACTCGTTATACCGCCCGTTTCTGCGACGGCTCCGCGCGCAGGGAGTTTCTGAAAGTAGGCTCGCTCGGCCTGTTCGGCTTGAGCCTGCAGAACGTGTTGAAGCTGCAGGATCGAGCGAAGGCCGCGCCGGTTCCGTCCCGCTTGCAGGGCGCCACCGGATTCGGTTCCGCGAAGTCGGTCATCGTGCTCTTTTTGCAGGGCGGCCCCTCGCACATCGATATCTGGGACCCGAAGCCCGAGGCGCCGGCGAACGTGCGCGGCGACTTCAAGCCGATCAAGACGAAAGTCCCCGGCATTCAACTCAGCGAGACCATGCCGATGTTGGCCGACTCCATCGACAAGTGTACGCTGATCCGCTCGATGAGCTACACGCCGGCGGGCTTGTTCAACCATACGGCGGCGATCTACCAGATGCTGACCGGCTACGAGCCGACCGAGATTTCGCCTTCGGGCCAACTCGAGCCGCCTTCGCCGAACGACTATCCGACGGCGGGTTCGTGGATTACGAAATTCCGGCCTCCGAGCGACCCGGTATTGCCGTTTGTCGAATTGCCGCGGCCGCTGCAGGAATCGAGCGTCATCGGCAAAGGCGGAGCCGCGGGCTTCATCGGCAAGGCTTACGATCCGTACCGGCTGTATCAGGATCCCAACAAGGCGATTACTCTCGACGATCTCGAATTGCGCAAGGAAACGCCGGCTTCGCGGCTCGAAAAACGTTTCGAGTTGCTGAAGGGCATCAACGGCTCGATGCCGGAACTCGAGAAGACGGTCAGCAAGAACGCGCTTGACGAGTATTATCAGGATGCGTTCGACTTGGTGCTCTCGGGCAAGGCGCGCAATGCGTTCGACCTTTCGCAGGAAACCGCCGCGATGCGCGAGCGCTACGGGCGCTTCACCTTCGGACAAGGCGCGTTGATGGCCCGGCGCCTGGTCGAGGCCGGCACGCGCATGGTGCAACTCAACTGGCCTTCGGTCGCTAACGGCAATCCGGAGACCACGGCGTTCGATACCCATGCCGCGAACTTCGGCCCCTTGCGCGATCTGCACTGCCCGAAACTCGACCGCACGCTGTCGGCTCTGTTGACCGACATGGACGAGCGCGGAACGTTGGACGAGACGCTGGTCGTCGCCGTCGGCGAGTTCGGGCGTTCGCCGCGCCTGGGCGTTTCGACCTCGGGCAATTCCAATTCTCCGGACGGGCGCGACCACTGGCCGTATTGCTACACCGCAATGATCGCGGGCGCGGGCATTCCGGGCGGTCGTCTCTACGGCGAGTCGGACGCAACGGCTTCGTCGCCGAAAGAAAAGCCGGTGCATCCGAACGACCTGCTGGCGACGATCTATTACGCGCTCGGCATCGATCCCAATCAGGAGATACACAACCACTTGAGCCAGCCGCGCGATCTGGTCAAGGGCAAGCCTCTGATGGACCTCTGGCTCGGCTAAGCGGCCGCCGGCGCGGCATCCTCGCGCGAGGCGCCTCCGCTTGCTACAATCCTCTACCGTTATGCCCCCGGAGCCGCTTGACCGCCGCCAATTTCTGGGCGCTTCCGCCGCCGCGCCCGCGCTGCTCAACGCACAGACGGGACGCCCTTTTCGGAGCGTGATGTGCCTGATCGCCGACGACCAGTCGGCAATCGCCGGATGCTACGGCAATACCGTCATCCGTACGCCCAATATGGACCGCTTGGCCCGCGACGGCGTCCGCTTTACGCACGCCTACGCCACCACGCCCTCTTGCAGCGCCAGCCGGTCGGTCATCCTCTCGGGGCTGCAAAACCACAACAACGGGCAGTTCGGGCACGCGCATCTGCCGGCGAATTTTCACACCCACCCTCAGGTGCAGTCGATCCCGCGCCTGCTCAAGGCCCAGGGCTTTCGCACGGGCGTGGTCGGCAAGTTGCACGTCCAGCCGGCGGACGTCTATCCCTGGGATTACGAACGGACCGCCAACTTCGGCAACCGCGATGTCTGGGACATGGGGCGGAAGGTCCGCGAGTTCCTCCAACAAGCGGATGGGCAGCCCTTCTATCTCCACGTAGGCTTCTCGGACCCGCACCGCGCCGGCGGACCGGGCGGATTCGCCAACCACCGCGACTACCCCCACGTTCAGGCGCGGGAGTATTCGCCTGCCGACGTGGAGACGCCCGATTTTCTGCCGGACCGGCCCGAGGTGCGCGCCGAGTTGGCGCAGTATTACCAGTCGATCGACAGGCTCGACCAAGGTTACGGCTTTTGCCTCGATGCTCTGCAAGAGGCCGGACGGCTCGAAGATACCCTCGTGCTCTGTTTCAGCGACCACGGCATGCCGTTTCCCGGCGCCAAGGCGTCGCCTTACGACAGCGGATTGCACGTGCCGTTTCTGGCCATGGCGCCCGGGCAGCGCCGCAAGGGGCATGCAAACGACGCGATGATCAGCTTGACCGACGTCGCGCCGACCGTAATCGATTGGTGCGGCGCGCAAGTCCCCGAAAACTACCGATTCCACGGCCGCTCGATCGTGCCGCTTCTCGAACGGGAGGGCGCCGAAGGCCGCGATGAGCACTTCTATTCGCACACCTTTCACGAGATCGTCAATTTCTTTCCCTGGCGCGGCGTGCGAACGCGCAAGTACAAATACACGAAGTTTCTCTACCCGGAACTGGAAATGCCTCTGCCAAGCGACCTGTGGGGCTCGCCTACCTGGCAGGGGGTTCGTTCCCGGCGATCGAAGACGGTCGGGCTGCGGCGGACGCAGAACATGCTGCGCCATGCGCCGGAAGAACTCTACGACATCGAGGCCGATCCGATGGAGACGACGAATCTTGCCGGATCGAGCCGGCATCAGGGGGCGCTGGCCGAATTGCGCGAAAAGGTAGCGCGGTTTCGCGAGGAGACGGGCGATCCGTGGCTGCGCTACTTCAAGCGCATCGAGTCGCCGCCGGAACCGTTATAAAACCTCCTACGGCCCGCCCTCGGCGGTTATATAATCCGGGCATGACGCACAGGGTTCGCATCGCGGCCTGCTCGCTTTTGCTGCTGTTGGCGTGGGTGGCCGTCCGGCCCGCGGCGCCGCCGGCAGCGGCGGCCGATGCGGATGCGACGGCGTGGGGCGCAACCGACCCCACATGGTCTCCGGACGGGAAGCGCCTCGCCTTTTCGTTGTTCGGAAGCATCTGGACCGTTGCCGCCGCCGGCGGCGCCGCCGAGCAACTGACGCCCTCGGCGGGTTTCCACGATCATCCGGCATGGTCGCCCGACGGCGCTTCGATCGCCTACGTGAGCGGCGCGAATCCGCGGGGGCGCTTTGCCAAGATTTCGGGCAAGCTCGCCGTCGTTGACGCGGCAAGCGGACGCGAGCGCATCGTGCCGCTTCCCTACCCGACAGGCGGCGCGCCCGATTGGGCGGCGGACGGGAAAAGCATTCTGTGTCCGCTGCTGGTCGGCGGCGCGGGCGCTCTTTTGCATGCGGTCGACCCCGCCTCGGGCCGCGCCGCGCCGTTGCAGTCGCGCCCGCAACGCAACCCGGCCGGGCCGTGGCTGGAAGTATCGAGCGGCCCCGAAGAGATATTTTTTGCCGCGCGGCGGGTCGGTTCCCCGCAAGTCTGGTCGTTACCCGCCGGCAGAGACGGGCTGACGATTCAGTTGCCGTTGACGCGGTACTTGCCGCAACACATCGTCATGTTGGACGGCGTCAGCGCGTTGCCCGCGGGCGGCGCGGTCTTCTCTGCCGACGTCATCAACGGCGCCGGCAATTTCGAGCTGTACCGCGTATCGAGTCAAGGCGGCGAGCCCGCAGCGCTGACCGACACGCCGCGCCATGAGCTTGCCCCGGAAGTTTCGCCCGACGGCTCGCGGATCGCCTTCGCCTCGAACCGGCTGGGCAATATCGATCTGTTCACCATGCCCGCCGCAGGGGGAGAAGCGGCGCATTTGTTGATCGACGCGCTCAAGTTCCGCAAGCCGGCAGGCAGGGCGCGGGTCAGGATCGTCGACGAGATGGGCAAGCCGACGGCGGCGCGGCTTTATGTCGAGGCATCCGACGGCAAGGGTTACGCGCCCCGCGGCGAGCCGATTTTCTACTACCCGCTCGAGCCCGGAGGCAGCCGCGATGCCTTTTTCGTCGCGGTAGGCGAAGCGGAATTCGATGTTCCCGCCGGCGGACTGCAACTCACGGCGGTGCGCGGCTACGAATACCGCCTCGCCTCCCGGAACATCGATATCGTCCCCGGTGAAACAACGGAGACTACCTTGCAACTCGAGCGCTGGACGAATTGGAATCAGCGCGGCTGGTATTCGGGAGAAAACCATTTTCACGCCAACTACCTCGGCAGCTACTACCAGCGGCCGGCGCAATCGCTCGCCTGGCTGAAGGCGATGGACCTCAACGCCGCCAACATGATCGTCGCCAACGCGCAAGGCGCCTTCGTCCACGACAAGGAATTCTTTACAGGGGCGCTCAGTCCGCTCTCGACCGACCGCCGTTTCCTCTACTGGGGACAGGAGTACCGCAACAGCGACCCGCTGGGGCACATGGGTTTTCTGAACATCAAAGCGCTCGTGCCGCCCGCGTACACGAGCGTTCCCGGCAGCGATTCGCCGTATGACTTTCCGCTGAACACCACGGCCGCCCTGGAGGCCCGCGGCCAAGGCGGTCTGGTCACCTACATGCACCCCATCGGCGGCTCGATGCGCGACGTATTCGACACCAATCTCGGCGCGAAGGAGAGCGTCGTGACGGCGGCGCTCGGCGGACTCGACACGATCGATCTGATCCCTTACGGCGACGGCGCGTATCAACTCTGGTACACCCTGTTGAACTGCGGCCTGCGCATCGCCGCCGGCGCGGGTACCGATGCCTTTACGAACTGGCGCGGGATCAACCGTATCCCGGGCGGCAGCCGCCAGTATGTCCATGTTGGCGGCAAGATGAGCTGGGAGCGTTGGATCGACCGTTACCGCGAGGGGCGTTCTTTCGCCACCAGCGGGCCGCTGCTGACGTTCGAGGTCAACGGCCGCGGCGTGGGCGAGGAGATTCGCTTCAACTCCGGCGCCGCCTATCGCGCGGCTCTGCGCGCCGACGTCATGTCGCGCACGCCCATCGAGCGCGTGGAGTTCCTGCAAAACGGCCGCGTGATCGCCTCCGCCGACGCCGCCGGCGCGCGCCGGTTCCGTCTCGAAAAAGAGGTCCGGGTCAACGCCTCGAGCTGGTTTGCCGCGCGCGTTTACGGCCCGGGCGCGCCCGGTTTGACCACGACCGCGATGGCGCACTCCAGCGCCGTTTACGTCACCGCCGCCGGCCGGCCGACGCTCGTCCGCGGCGATCTGGAAACGGCCGTCCGCTGGGTGGACCGCCTGTGGGCCTATCTCGTCGAGCGGGATAACTTCGGCTCGCGGGAAAACCGCCGAAAAGCCCAAGAAACGATCGACCGCGCGCGGCGGCTCTATCGGGACAAGCTGGCTTCGCTGTGAGCGCGGGCCGCCGCCGCGCCGGCCGAACGGTTGCCGGATGGATGTTAGAGATCAGGATCTCCGAGGCCGGCGAGCCGGGAAAACAGGTCGTTGAAAACCGCGTCGCGGTTGATATTGTTCGCCACCCGGATATTGTGGCGGCCGGCGGCGCTTTCCCAGCGCATGTCGTCGGTCAACACGGGGCTCGGCACGATCTCTGAGGGTACCCACTCGGGGTCGTTCAGCCAAGCAATTGCCGAGATATCCCAGATGACTTTGGAATACGGGAATCCTCTGCTTCGCCCTTTCGTGCGCACGGCGGAATACTCAAGGAATTGGCCGTACAGATAGTCCCCTATCCGCGAGCGCCCGCGCATGTTTCGTTCCAGTTCCGGGGCCGTTGTCCGTAAATGCTCGGCGACGTTCTTGGTCGGGATTTGCACCAAGGGAACCCCGCTGTCGAACAGCGCTTGCGAGGCGATCAAATCCTGCCGCAGGTTGAACTCACTTGCAGAACGCCAATAGTGCGCGGTCCCTCCGAGCCAGACGACAACGATCTTCTCTTTGATCCGCGGCTCCATCAGAATGGCCGACGAGACGTTCGCGGGGCAGCCGATGGTCAAGACGTAAAGCGGCCCGCTGCCGGTTTGCAGCGCCTTCTCGATCAGGTCGCGCGCGGCGGGGCTCTCAACCGGCCTGTCCTTCCGCTCGAAGAACCGGTCCGAGCCGCGCAATACCGCGCTCTTGTTCGCATTGGGGAAGAAATCGAGCAGGCGCAGGATCTCCTCATAGCTCTTCTCCATTCCGCCCGCGGCGGTTGACGAGCGATCGTTGACAAATGGCGCGGCGTAGATCGCCTCCAGCGACATCCGCTGCGGGGACAGCAAGCCGTAGGCGACCGCGTATTGGTCGTCGATCTCGTTGTAGGTATCGGTGTCGAGCACGGCTCTCACGCGACCCGGACCGGGAACGGCGAGCAGGCGGTCGAGGCCGGCCGTTTGGGCCTGTGCGCCGGCGGCGAGCGCGCCGCCGGCGGCTTGTATGAACTTGCGGCGCGAAGTCATGGCGACCGCGGCGATGTTAGCACAGAAGCATAGGGCTCGTTGTTCCGGGCGATCCGCGCCGCCGCTTTTAAGGAAAAAGCGCGTCTTCCCTTCAACAAAGCGGTTGCGCTACCCTTCGATCGGACATCCTGAAGGGGGGATAGCGCGTGTTTTCAACCCACGGCCTTTGTTCGCATTTTCCGCTCCGCCGCGCGGCCCTTGCGCTCTGCGCCGGCCTCGTTTGCGGCTTGCTGCCGGCGCAGCAACTCGAGCCGCCGCAGACGGGCGCGACGGCCGCGGCTACAGCCGACTTCATGGACAATTTCACCTCGCATCCCGGCGGAACCCGTGAGGCCGACACGTGGCAGACGCTGATTCTGTTCGGCGTCGGCGACCCGGCCGGCGTATCGTGGGACGGCAGTTTGTCCATTCGCGGCGGCGAGATTCTCGACATCGACGCGCACCGGCAGGAACCGCCCGACCGCATCCTGCCGCAGGGCGGCTGGAAGCTGCGCACGCAAACGGTCAGGGTCATGCTGCGCTCGACGGTCATGCCGCAGCCGGTTCCCGGTTTCCGCGAGACGGTGTTGGCCAAAGGCTTGTGGCTGCGCGGCAGCGGCAACGACGCGACCGAGGTCTCGATAAGCACAGCTCAGGGCGATTTCAAGTTCAAGCCGATGGCGGCGGCGTTCGGCCCCTGGACCCGCTTTCTCGACGGGCGCGTTGCGCTGCAGCGCACGCCGCCGGCGACCGATCTCTCGGGAACCGAACTCCGCCAACACGATTCGCCCGCCGGGGCGGCCGATGCCGACGGCAACCTGTTCACAACGTGGTACAGCTACCACGACCGCCGCGAGGAGTT
Source organism: uncultured Bryobacterales bacterium (assembly GCA_958295955.1). Classification (GTDB taxonomy): domain Bacteria; phylum Acidobacteriota; class Terriglobia; order Bryobacterales; family UBA6623; genus CATQHP01. The sequence continues at coordinate 3,380,270 of OY282420.1, forward strand.
GAACTTCCGCCGCTACCACGAGGGCCGTTGGTCGCGCCTGATCCCCGTCGGACGCGCCGCCGAAGACCTCTGGCGGCCGCAAATCGCAACCGACGCCGACGGCAAGCCCTGGCTGATTTACTCGCAGCGCCCGCCCGCCGACGGCCCCGGCAATTGGGACATTTACGCGATGGCCTGGGAGGACGACGAATGGGGCCGCCAACACCGTCTCAGCAGCAACCCGCTGCCCGACATCGAGCCGCACGTTGCGCGCGCCGGCGACGGAACCCTCTACGTCGTCTGGCAGTCAATGGCCGGCCGCCACTCGCAGATTCGCCTCAAATACCTGCGCGGCGGGCGTTGGTCGGAAACGGTGTCGGTGACCAATACGAGCGCCAACAACTGGGCGCCGGCGGTTGCCGCCGGAGCGGACGGCGCGGCCTGGATCACCTGGGACCGCTACACCGCCGGCGGCGGCTACGACGTGTTCGCGCGCAGCTTTTCTCCGCCGGGCGGCTTGGGCGCCGAAATGCCGGTCGCCTCGACCTCGCGGTTCGAAGCTCATGCGAGCATCGGCGTCGACAAGCAGGGCCGGCCCTGGGTCGCCTGGGAGACTTCGGGCGTCAACTGGGGCAAGGATCTCGGGCGCGGCCTCGGCGACCGCCAACCGGGCACGCCGCTGGGCGCGGCCCGGCGCATCGAGCTCGTTTGTTACGACGGCGGCCGATGGAAAGCTCCCGCGCCCGTTGCGTTCGACGACCCGTTGGCCGCCGGCGCCACCGGAGAAAGCCGGCCGCAGCTTTTCTTCGATCCCGACGGCAACCTGTGGATGTCGTTCAAACGCCGCTACAGCCGCCGCTCGTACCGCCCTACGAGCTACTGGGAATCGTTCCTGTCCCGCCTCGACGGCCGCCGTTGGACCGACCCGCTGACGCTCCCCTTGAGTTGGGCGCGCAAGAGCACGCGCATGGGCATGACCGCCGCCGGCGGCCGCCTGTGGGCTTTCTGGCCGAACGAAAGCCGTCAATGGGCCTTCGCCAGCCGGCCGCGGCTGAACCGCGTCATGGCGGGCTCGCTGGAGTTGCCGGGGCCGGGCGCGCCCCCGCGCCTGACGCCCTACCGCCCCGCGCCGGGAGAGCAGCGTCCGAACACGCACCCCAACGAGGCCGCGGACGTTCGTTTCATCCGCAACTACCGCGCCGAGCACGCCGGCGAAACGCTGCGCATCGTCCGCGGCGACCTGCACCGCCATACGGAACTCTCCCAGGACGTGGGCGGCATCGACGACGGCTCCCTGCCGGAGTTCTACCGCTATATGATCGACGCCGCCGAGATGGACTTCGGCGCATCGACCGATCACCAGGCCGGCGGCACGGACTTCTGGAATGCAATGACGCAAAAGATGGCCGACATGCACCACTTCCCCGACCGCTTCTCGACGCTCTACGGGTACGAGCGCAACCCGGGCAACCCGTTCGGCCACCGCAACATGATCTACACGCACCGCGACTATCCGATCGTGCCCTTTTTCATTCCCGCGCACCCCAAGTTTCTGCTGCCCGACAGCCCCGACGGGGAATTGTTGACCTTCAGTTCGATGGGCTTCGGCAGCGGCGTGCGCAACGAGACCAAGCTGCTCTACGACGTGGCCAAGAAGACGGGGGGACTGGCCATTCCGCACACTTCCGGCACGAGCTCGATGGGCACCGATTGGCGCGACAACGACCCGGACGTCGACACGGTCGCCGAAATCTACCAGGGAGCGCGCCAGAACTACGAGCACAAGAACGCGCCGCGCGGCATCCGCGACGGGGAAGAGGCCGACGCCGCCGGCGGATTTCAAGAACCCGGCATGTTTTGGAACGCCTGGAGCAAGGGTTACAAGATCGGCGTCATCGCCAGTTCCGACCACTATTCGACGCACGTCTCCTATGCGCTGGTTTACACGCCGGACACCGGCCGCGAGTCGATCCATAACGCGCTCCGCAAGCGCCGCGCTTACGGCGCGACCGACAACATCGTGCTCGACTTCCGCATGGGCGGCGCCTTCATGGGCGAAGAGATTGCCGCCGGCGGGCCGCAGCGCATTCGCCTGTACGTCCGCGGAACGGACAAGATCGCGGCGATTCATCTGATCCGCGACGCCGCTTATATCTATAAGCTGGAGCCGCGCGGGACCGAAGCCGAGTTCGAGTATCTCGACGCCGAGGCAGGCCCGGGCAACCACTGGTATTACGCGCGCGTCGAGCAGGCTGACGGCGAGTTGGCCTGGTCGAGCCCGATCTGGATCGCGCAGCAGGAATAGGCAGAGACCGTCAACGCCGCCGGAGCCTTAAGGCGCCGAAGCCCGCTGCGCCTGATATCCTGACCGCAGCGGGCGCCGCGCCGGGCGCCCGCTGCCGCCCGCGGGGCGGGGTGAACGTCCGACGTGCCGTCGTTGCATTTCAAGGGAAAGGTGTTCGTGGAGAACCACCATCTGGCGGTTCCGTTCCACGAGTTGCAGGCGGTCAGAGCCAAGGGGCTGAGCAAGAAGGCGAGCCTGCACGACAACCTGATCGTCGAAGGCGACAACTTGGCCGCGCTGAAGGCGCTGCTGCCCACCTATCACGGCAAGGTCAAGTGCATCTACATCGACCCGCCCTACAACACCGGCAACGAGAGTTGGGACTACAACGACAAGGTCAACTCGCCGATGATGTGCGACTGGCTGGGCAAGGTCGTGGACCGCGAGGACCTGACCCGCCATGACAAATGGTGCTGCATGATGCTGCCGCGGTTGAAGCTGTTGCGCGAATTGCTCCGCGACGACGGGGCTATCTTCATCTCTATCGACGACAACGAGGTTCACCGCCTCCGCTGCCTCATGGACGAGGTGTTCGGGGAAGAAAATTTTGTGGCGAATATCGTATGGCAGAAGATGGATAGCCCCAAGAACACGGCAATGCATCTGAGTCAAGACCATGATTACATCGCAATATACGCAAGGAATGCTGAAACTTGGCGACCGAATCCTCTTCCGAGATCTGCAAAGATGCTGGCTCGTTACAAGAATCCGGACAATGACCCACGCGGCCCATGGATGTTGAGCGATCTTGCAGCGCGGAATTTTTACGCTGGAGGCCGCTATTCAATTACGACCAAGGCCGGACGTGTGATTAACGGTCCACCGGCAGGAAGCTATTGGCGAGTCAACGAAGAAAAATTCTGGAAACTTGACGCCGATAATCGGATTTGGTGGGGAGCATCGGGCGATACGCGGCCGGGCATCAAACGGTTTCTCTCAGAAGTACGGAGTGGAGTGCCGCCTCAGACTTTCTGGTCGTGGAGAGATGTTGGCAGCACTCGGAATGCCAAGCAAGAATTGAGTCAAGTAATGGCGGCCCAAGCTGCGCAAGATTTGTTTGTTACGCCGAAACCTTCTTCGTTAATCAAGCGCATCCTGCAAATCGCCACCGACAAAGACTCCATCGTTCTCGATTCCTTCGCCGGATCCGGCACAACCGCGCAAGCGGTGCTGGCGCTGAACAAGGAGGACGGCGGCAACCGGCGCTTCGTGCTGATCGAGTGCGAGGATTACGTGGATTCGATCACTGCCGAGCGGGTGCGGCGCGTCATCGCAGGCGTCCCCTCGGCGAAAGACGCATCGCTCCAGGCCGGGTTGGGCGGCGCGTTCAGCTATTTCAAGCTGGGGCGGCCGATGCGCCGGGAGTCGCTGCTCGACGAATCGAAGCTGCCGAACTACGAGAAGCTGGCCGGCTACGTCTTCTTCACCGCCACGGGCCAAGAGTTCGAGCCGGAGAAGATCGACAAGCAGACGGGGTTCATCGGCCGCAGCCGACTTTACGACGTTTTCCTGATTTACGAAGCCGACGTCGAGAAGCTCAAGAACATGGCGCTGACGCTGCGAGAAGTCCGGGCGCTTCCCGGCAGCGGGAACAAGCTGGTCTTCGCTCCTACCAAGTACATCGATGGCGATCTCCTGCACCGGCACAACGTCACCTTCCAGCAATTGCCGTTCGAGATTTACGAGACGGTCGACAGTTTGGACAGATGATCCTCAAGGAATATCAGCAGCGCGCGCTGGAAACCGTCAAGGAGTTTCTCCAACAGTTGTCCACATGGCGCGAAAAGGCGGCCAAGGCGCTCGAGTTGGATGCGGAGATGGACTTCGACTGGGTGGCCAAGGCGTGGGAGAAGACGGCGGCCCCGCAACTTCCCCTGCCGCGCCGCAACGGACTTGGCGAGCGGCTGCCGTCGTTCTGCCTGCAGATCCCGACCGGCGGCGGCAAAACGCTGCTGGCGACGAAGGTCATCGACCTTGTCAATACGCATTACAGGCGGCGGCAAACAGGGCTGGTGCTGTGGATCGTGCCGACCACGCAGATCTACAACCAGACGCTGAAGGCGCTGAAAGACCGCGATCATCCGTATCGCCGGCAACTCGATTTGTCCTCTGCGGGCCGCGCCTTCATATTGGAAAAGACCAGCGGATTCGGCCCGCGGGACGTCGCTGAAAAACTGTGCGTGCTGCTGCTGATGCTGCCTTCGGCCAATCGGGAAAGCAAAGCTCAATTGCGCATGTTTCGAGACAGCGGCGGCTTCGACGGTTTTTTCCCGCCGGACGACGACGCGGCGGCGCACAAGGCGCTGCTTGCGGAGATACCGAATCTCGATACGTTCGAGCGGGAGAACAGCATCTGGGGCCGCCATGCCAAGACATCCCTGGGCAATGCGCTGCGCCTGCTGCGGCCGTTGATCGTCCTCGACGAAGGGCACAAAGCCTACAGCCGAAGAGCCAAGCAGACGCTGGAAGAATTCAATCCGTGCATGATCGTCGAGTTGTCGGCGACGCCGCCGAAGGGGGCGAACGTGCTGGTCAACATCAGCGGCCGTGAATTGCACGCGGAAGAGATGATCAAGCTCGACCTGCACATCAACAACAGCGCGAGCGCAAGCTGGCAAGACACTCTTCTCGCCTCGATCGAGCACCGCAAGCGGCTTGAACAAGAAGCGCTTGCGCACGCGGCGGAAACCGGCGAGCACATCCGCCCCATTTGCCTGATCCAGGTGGAGCGCACGGGCAAGGATCAGCGGCGGACGGGCGTGATCCACGCCGAAGACGTTCGGGATTACCTGCTGCGGCATCCCGAAATCAGAGCGGAGCACATCGCGGTCAAGACGAGTCAGCGGGACGAATTGAAGGAGGTGGACGAGGTCGGCGGCCTGCTGTCGCGCGATTGCCCCGTCCGCTTCATCGTCACCAAACAGGCGCTGCAGGAAGGCTGGGATTGCTCGTTCGCCTACATCCTGACGATCTTGACGAACCCGGCCTCCAAGAGCGCCTTGACGCAACTCGTCGGACGCATTCTCCGACAGCCCTACGCCAGGAAAACCGGCGTGGCTTGGCTGGACGAAAGCTATGTCTTCTGCTTCCAGCGCCGGGGCGCCGATTTGCTGGAGGAAGTCCGCAAGGGATTCGGACTGGAAGGACTCCACGGCATGGAAGGCAGGGTTGTCGCCGACGGCGAGGGGCCGGCGGAGCCAACCGAAACCCAGGTTCTCAGGCAACGCAAACGGTATCGAAAAGCGACCCGCGATCTCGTGCTGCCGGCGTTCATGATTCAAGACGGGCAGGAATGGCGCCTGGTGCATTACGAAGCGGACATCCTGTCGCGCGTGCCCTGGGACGAAGTGGATGTCAGCGCGTTATTCGATATCGAGCTCGGCGCCGAAGGGCGGAGAGGTTTCGAGTTGCGCACCGGCCTGGAGGGGAACTCTCCGTTGATCGCTCGCGAATCCGCGGCCGTCCGCGCCCGGGCCGGAGAAGGCGTGATCGACTACTACTTCGCCGCCGCCCACTTGCTGGACGTCATGCCCAATCCGTGGCGCGGCAGCGAGGCCGCCAAGCGGGTATTCGGCGCGTTGCTCGAGAAATATCCGGGCGAGCGGGTCGCCGCGAACTACATGTTCGTTCTTGAAAGGCTGCGCCAACACTTGCAGGAGCAGCGCGACAACCTGTCGAGGCGGGTGTTCGCGGAACTTCTCGACGCGGGAACGCTGCGGTTCATCGTCGTGGCCGACGACTTGCGGTTCAACCGCCTGCCCCGCAAGATCGAGACCGCGAAAGGAAAACAGGCCAACCGAGAGGACGGCGGCCAGTATCTGCTCAACCTGTTCGAACGGACGAACGAGGACGAACTCAACGGACTGGAGAACAAGGTTGCGACCTATCTGTACCAACAAGAGCGTCTGTTTTTCTGGTACCGCAACCGCGCGCGCAAGGATTACTACGTGCAGGGATGGAAGCGCGGCCGGATATACGCGGACTTCATCGTTACGCTGCGGCCGGACGAACCGGATGCCGGCGATGCGTTCCATCGGGTCTTCGTCGTGGAGACCAAGGGTCTCCACCTCAAGGAAGCCGAAGACACCCGCTACAAGCGGTCGGTCTTCGACATCTGTTCCCGGCACGCGATGAGGAAAGACTGGGCGGAGTTCGTGCCCGCCATGCGCGACAAGATCGTGCGTTTCGAGATTGTCGACGAGGGCGAATGGGAGCAGCGGCTGAACGCCATGCTTGCCGCGTAGTCTCCCGCTGCCGGACGCGGGGCCGCTGCTGCCGCCGTCCGCTAACCGGTTGCGGCGTTTTGCAGAGACCCTTTCTCCAGGTAGCGGCGCATGTTGGCGTATTCCGCCGCTCGGGGGTCGTGGGTGACCATGACGATGGTTTTGCCGTGGTTGCCGTTGAGCGCGGCGAGTATCTCCAGGACGTCTCTGGCCGAGTCGGCGTCGAGGTCGCCCGTAGGCTCGTCCGCGAGGATGATGCGCGGGTCGGTGACGAACGCCCGCGCGATCGCGACGCGCTGTTCCTGCCCCCCGGAGAGTTGGCGGGGGTAGTGGTCGAGCCGGTCGCCGAGACCTACGATCTCCAGCGCGGTGCGCGCGTTGCGGCGGCGCTCCTGCTTGCTCAGGCCGGTGAGCAGCAGCGGCAATTCGACGTTTTCCAAGGCGTTCAGGACAGGGATCAAGTTGAACGTCTGGAAGACATAGCCGACTTTTTCGCTGCGCCAGCTTGCCATCGTTTTCTCCGCGAGCGAGGCGATGTCTTCGCCCAGCACGCGGATTTCGCCGGAAGTCGGTTTGTCGATGCCGGCGATCAGGTGCAGCAGCGTCGATTTACCGGAGCCCGAGGGTCCCATCAAACAGAAAAACGCCTTGTCGGGGATGTCGAGGTCGACTTTGTCCAGCGCCGTGACCACGAAGTCGTCGCGGCGGTACTCTTTGGTGAGGCCGCGGGCCTGCACGGCCGGGGCGCTGTCGTTCCGGTTCATGATTCTTTCCTTCGCGCGGGGTCGCCGTCTTTGAGGGCGGCGGGCGGATTGAGAATGACGTCTTCGCCGCCGGCGAGTCCTGCGGCGATCTCGACTCCGCGGGCCGTGGAGCCGCGGACGCTGACGGCGCGGCGCACGGCGCGGCCGCCGACGAGCAGGAAGACCGCGTTGCCGTCGCGCACCGCCGACAAGGGAACCGTGACGGCGGGTGCCGCCGCCGGCGCCTGGTCCGTCCGCTCGTCAGCCGCCTGAAAAGCGACGTTGGCGTTCATTTCCGGGCGCAAATAGGCGTCCGGCTCGAGAATCTGCACCTTGACCTGGACGGTGGCTTTCTGGCGGTCGGCCTCGGGCGAGATTTCGACGACTTCTCCTGCGTAATGCCGGTCGCGGTAGGCGTCGGTGGTCACGATGCACCGCTGGCCCATGCGCAGCCGCGAGAAATCGTCCTGGCTGATATCGAGCTCCACCTGGATATCGTTCAGATCGGCGAGCGAGACGACGTAGCCTTTGGCGCCGCGGTCGCCGACGAAGCCGGTGGTGACGAACTCGCCGATCTCGACGTTGCGCTCGAGGATCGTGCCGTTGCTGGGGGCGCGGATGATCGTGGCGTCGAGCATCGTCCTGGAATAGGCGACCTCGCCCGTGACCTGGCTCACCTCGCCGCGGGCGGCGGCGATCTCCTCTTCGCGGGGGCCGATGCGGCGCAACTCGTAAGCCCGGTCGAGGGAGGCGACGCGGGCCTTGCGAGCCTCGGAGACGGTTTGCGCATTGTCGTATTCCTGCCGGGAGACGACTCCGGCGTCGAAGAGCTCCTTGGCGCGGCGCAACTCGATGCGGCTGTTCTCGAACTCCGCCTTGGCTTCCTCGAGATTGGCTTTCGCCAAGGCGATCTCTTCGGGGCGCGAGCCGGCTTCCAACTCCTGCAGGCGGGCGCGGAGCGCGGCCAGGCGGCCTTCCGCCTGGGCGGTGCGGGCGCGGTATTCGTCATCCTCGAGACGGACGAGCACCTGCCCCCGGCGCACCTTGTCGCCTTTTTCGACGCCGATCCAGGCAACTCGGCCGACGACCTTCGAGGCGACCTCGATCTTGTGGTGGGGGACGATGTAGCCGGCCGCATCCAGCACAACGGCCGCGCCCGATTCCCCCGCGGTCTCGACGCGGACGCGGTAGGTTTCCACCGCATAGACCGCCGTGCCCGACAAGAACGCGTGCCGGATACCCAGCAGAATCAACAGGACGGCCCCGGCGAGAATCCACCACTTGATCCGGCGGCGCTCGCGCGGCCGGCTCTTCGCGCGGTCGATCTTCAGGGATGCCAGACTCTCGTTGACTTTCGCGTTTTCCGTCATCACAAGTCGCGCATGGAGGTCAGAATCTCTCGGGACGCCGCCTGACGCGCCGGCAACAGCCCTCCCAGCACGCCCATGACGGCGGCGAATGCAAATCCGACGGCGACGTTCAACGGCGTAATTGCAAACTGGAACGTCGTCTCGCTGAACGTTACGAAATTGCCGATCCGGCTTTCGAGTCCGTTAAGCGGCAGCGCCAGCAGCAGGCCCAGCACGGCCCCGCACAAGGCGAGCATCAGCGACTCGATCAAAAACGAGAGCAGGATGCCGCCGCGGGAAAACCCGAGCATCTGCAAGATGCCGATCTCCCGCGCCCGGCGCGCGACGGCGGTGTACATCGTGTTCATTGCCGCAAAGCAACTGCCGATAGCCATGATCGCCGCAACGAATATGCCCAGGGAGCGCACCGGCGCCGCAGAGACCATCTGCTCGTCGTAATAAGCGCGCTCGGCTTTGGCTTCGAGCGACAGCCGTTGATCGTCGGCGACAAGGTTCGTCAACGCCTGCGCAGCAGCGTCGTCTGCGGCCCGCACGAGGATGACGCTGCGGTTGCTGCCGCGGCCCAGGTCCGCCGTGGCGAAGTTGCCGTCGGCCCAGATCTCGCTGTTGAAGGCCGAGCGGCCGGCATTGAAGACGCCGACGACCCGCCAATCGCCGCGGCCGTAGGGAATCGCATCGCCGATCGAGGTTCCGGCGCGGACGGCGTGCGCTCCCGAGCCGACGACGACCTCGCGCTTGCCGGGCTCGAACCAGCGGCCGCTGACCAGACGCGCGTCGCCGCGCAGCTTGATGCCCATCGGCGACAGGCCGCGCACGGTGATGTTGCTCACGGACTGCGGATCGCTCCGCAGCGCCAGGTTGGTCACCGAAACGACCTCGTGCGAGACCATCGGCTCGCCGTCGAGCTTTTCGATCCCCGGGAGAAATTTCACCACGTCGAATTTTTCACGCGGCGCCGCGCTGACCAACTCGGACGGCGCCCCTTGGCGCATGAGGATCAGGTTGCGCGCATGGCCGGTGGCCGCGAGCGCGCCGGTCAGCCCGTCCACCAAGGCGCCGATGCCCAGCAGCACGGCAACGGTCAGGCCGATCCCCAGCGCGGTCATGACCGTGGTGGCTTTGCGCACCATCAGATTGCGCAGGCTGTAGCTCAGCGGGATGCTTGCCATCGTTCGCTTACCCCGTGTGCCGCAGGGCGCTCACGATGTCGGTCCGCACGGCCAAAACCGCCGGGACGAGCGCGCTGCCGACTCCGATCGCCAAGGCTGCCGCCAAACAGACGGGCACGCCCCAAAGAGGCATAGTGAAGCCGGCGAAAAACGCCACCATCACGTTCGCCATCGCCTGCGTCACGCCGAAGGCAAGAGCGGAGCCGAGCATCCCTCCGGCCAGCGCGATCAGCAATGCCTCGCCGAGAATCATTGCCAGCAACGGACCGGCCCGAAAGCCCAGCGTCTTCAAAACGCCGATCTCGGCGGTGCGCTCGCGGACGGTCATGGCCATGGTATTCGCCGAGACCAGCATGATCGTGAATACGACCGCCCCGGCGATGCTCATCAGGAACACCTTGATGTTGCCGAGTTGCTCTACGAAAGAGAGCGCGAACGCCGCTTCGGTTTCCGTCTTGGTGGGCGCCGGCGCGTTGCGGAACATTTCATCGACTTCCCGCCCGACCCGCGCCGCGTCGTCGGTGCTGCGCAGCCGAATCGTAAACGTGCCGGCGTGTCCCTGTCTCCCTTCCGGCAGAGCCTCTTCGAGATAGTCCAGGTGGAAGAAGCTGTTGAAGTCGTCGGGGCCTTCGAAAATCGCGCGGACGACGAGCTCCGGGTCGAAGGGGTAAATGTCGCCCTTGAGCGTGATCCGATCGCCGAGCTCGAGGCCGACCCGCTCGGCCACCATGCTGCCGATGGCAATGCCTTGCCGGTCTCGCTTGAAGGCTTCGAGCTGCTCGGGCGGGACCTTGAATTCCCTGTAAATGTCGAAGATTTTGTCCGGTTCCGCGGCAAAACGCGGGAACATGTTTTCGGGGCGGTTGTCCTTGTAGGTCCCGCCGAACCAATTCAGGACGATCACGTTTTCAACGCCGTCGATGGCGGCGATGCGGCTGCCGTAATAGAGCGGCATCTCCTGAGTCAGCGAGACTTTGTGGCGCGTGACCAGGCGCAGGGCTTGCGCATCGGGCGCTTGGCGGTGATAAAAGGCCGTGTAGAGCGACAACAGCACGCCCAACAGAAACAGCGACACCGCTACGCTCAGCACCGTGAGCACGGTCCGGCGGCGGTTGCGCGTCAGATTTTTCAGGGTGAGGGAGATGAGCTTCAGCATTGCCCGCGGCCGCCTGCCATTATCTTATCCGATCGGGTTTTTTACGGCGGATCCGGCTGCGGCCGCTCCCGCGGCGCGCAGAGGCGGCGCCGAACCGGATCGGGAATAGGCTATACTCCTGCTTGCATTCGGCGCGCGGGGCGGCCGCGGAGGAGCATGTGAGCAGAGCATGGGCGGAATGGGCCGTGAAACGGTTGCCGGTCCTGATTTTGGCCGCCGCGGCCGGTTGTTCTTCCTCCGGGTCCTTGCCCGGCGGCGGGGCGCCTGCGCCGAGCGCGGCTTTCGTCGATGACGAGCGCATCGCCCGCGTCGAAGAGGACGAGCCGGGAGCCTGGATCGCCTACGGCCGCACCTACTCCGAGCAGCGTTTCTCGCCGTTGACTCAGATCGACCGCGAGACGGTCCGCGGCCTGAGCCTCGCCTGGACGAACGCCATCGCGATGCGCCACCGCCTGCAATCCACGCCGCTGGTTGTGGACGGGACGATGTACTACACCGACAGTTGGAGCTTCATTTACGCCGTCGACGCCGCGACCGGCGAAGAGATCTGGACCTTCGACCCGCAGACGCGCCGCGAATACGCCCGCTGGTCGTGCTGCGCCGGACCCATGAACCGGGGCGTCGCGGTTTACAAGGGCCGCGTTTACGCGGCGACCTTCGATGCCCGTCTGGTGGCCGTCGACGCGGCAACCGGCCGCAAGATATGGGACGTCGATACCGCCGATTACCCGTCGCGCATCCCCTACACGATTTCGGGCGCGCCGTTGGCCGCGGCGGGCAAGATCTACATCGGCAACAGCGGCTCGGAATACGACCATCGCGGCTACCTTACGGCCTACGACGCCGAGACGGGAGAGAAGGCTTGGCGCTTCTTCACGGTTCCCGGCGACCCCTCGCTGCCCTTTGAGCATCCCGAAATGGAGTTCGCCGCCAAGACATGGAACGGCGAATGGTGGAAGCTCGGCGGCGGCGGCACCGTTTGGAACAGCATCGTGTACGACCCGGAGTTGCGCACGGTGTACATGGGCGTGGGCAACGGCTCCCCCTGGGCGCGGGAGATCCGCTCGCCGGGCGGCGGCGACAACCTCTTCCTCGCCTCGATCGTCGCCGTCGATGCGGACAGCGGCAAGATGAAGTGGCACTACCAGACGACGCCGGGCGACAACTGGGACTACACCGCCACGCAGGACATCGTGTTGGCCGACATGGTCGTCGACGGCCGGCGGCGCAAGGTCTTGCTGCAGGCGCCCAAGAACGGCTTCTTCTACGTGCTCGACCGCGTTACGGGCGAGTTGCTGCGCGCCCATCCCTACGGCGCGATGACCTGGGCCACGCACGTCGATATGAAGACGGGCCGGCCGGTCGAGAACCCGGCGGCCGTCTGGGAGAAGAAGCCGCAGTGGATTCTACCCGGCAACACCGGGGCGCACAACTGGGAGGCGATGTCGTTCGATCGGCGCAAGGGCGTGATGTACATCCCCACCCACGACATCCCTTACTTTTTCGCCCTGCCCGAGGAGTTCGTCAAAACCGGCCGCTACGCGCCCCGCGAGTTTTCGATGAATCTCGGAGTCGCCAGAGGGAGTTACCGCCTCGGTCTGGTCGAGAAGGCGGCAGCGCCGCCCGCGGCGAAGGGCATCCTCAAAGCGTTCGATCCGTTGACGGGCGAGACTCTCTGGGCGGTGGAGAACGCCGTCTCGCGCGTCGGCGGCGTGCTGGCTACGGCGGGCGGCGTGGTCTTCCAGGGCGACGGGAGCGGAGCGGTCTCGGCGTACGACAGCGACACCGGCGAGCGGCTGTGGCGATTCGACTCCTACGGCTCGATTCAGGCGCCGCCGATGACCTATGAGCTCGCCGGCAGGCAGTACGTCGCGCTGGTCGCCTCCGCGAATTTCAACTATGAGAACTACGGCAAAATCATGGCCTTCGCCCTCGGCGGCGAGGCGCAGTTGCCGGAACCCCCGAAGCGGGACATGACGATCCCCGAGCAGCCGCCGTTGACCGCATCGCCGGAGGAGATCGTCCGCGGCGGCGAGCTCTACCACCGGTTCTGCAGCTCCTGCCACGGCCACCAGGCCAGAGGCTACCGCAACGCCGACCTGCGCGCGATGGCGCCCGCGATCCACGACGCCTTTCAGGACATCGTGCGCGGCGGCCTGCTGAAAGAGCTCGGCATGGACGACTTTACGGACGAGCTCGACGAGCAGGAAACCGAGCTTGTCCGCCAATACATCGTTTCGCGGGCGAACATCGACAGAGCGGCGACGGAATAAGCGCGCCGAATCTTGCTATCCACTATCCGCTGTCCACTGGTAAAATAGACGCCGCCATGCTCCGCCGCTTCGCCGCTTTCACGCTCTCGGCCGCATTCCTCGCGGCCGCGCCTTCGGCCTACGCCCACCACGCCTTCTCCGCCGAGTTCGACGCCAACGCGCCGATTCGGGTAGAGGGCAAGGTGGTCAAGGTCGATTGGATCAATCCTCATGCCTGGGTGCATGTCGAAACCGAGCAGGAGGACGGCAAGGCGCTGATCTGGGAACTCGAGGCGGGCACTCCCAACACGTTGATCCGCAGGGGCCTGACCAAAACGCTGCTGACGCCCGGCACCGCAGTGACGGTGCGCGGCTACCAGAGCAAAGACCGGCTTTGCGACCCGAGTTGCAAGGGCAGCGGGCGCGACATCACCTTTCCCGACGGCCGCAGCCTGTTCATGGGCTCCTCCGGGACGGGCGCGCCGGCGGACGGGGCCGACCCCCGGGAACGCAGCAATCGCCCCTGAGAGTCCGACGCCGCGCTCACGAGGCTTTCACGCCGGTTACTCAAAACCGGCTGCCTCGATTCAAGAAGGAGAATCTCCGATGCCTGGCGCAGCCGTAGAGCCTGAGCCGCCCATCGATGCTGCTTACCGCGCTTGGCGGGCCGCTCAGGTCGACCCCGATCTCGCCTATGAGGCTACCGAGCAAGTCCGCGCCCAAGCCGGCCGAAACGTTATCGCCGTCATGGAAGCGCGCTTCGACGAACTCGGCGCCCGCATCGACACCCTCCAAAAAGTGCTCTGGCCGCTGGTTATTGCCGTGTGCGTTACGCTGCTCAGCGCGGTTGCAGGCGGCCTGTTCGCGCTCTTCAAGAGTTGACCCGCAGTTCCGGCGATTCCCGCTCAAAGGCGGAAAAGCATTTCTCGGCGTACGCTTGCCTCCCCCGCCGCTCTGCCGCACGATGCGCCCGGCGGAACGAACGCGGTCGAAGCGGTCAATCGCCTAGCGCTCGCCGTTCTCTTCCTGCAGCAACTCCTGCGCGGCCTTGACCGCCTTCGCGCCGCCGTACCAACTGGCGAGCCAGTCCTGCTCTCCGGCCTCGCCTTTCGCTTCCCGCACCCGCGCGCCGCGCAGCATCAGCGTCATCGAGCGGTTCCCCTCGTGGCAGGCGTACTCCAGCAGCGGGTCGTCGGTGGCCTTCATCTCGACGGCAACCGACCACGGCCTCTCGAACGACTCCGGGTCGTTTACCGTGTACTCGTAGAGCAGCGTGTCGGCGTCGGTCCGCGTGAAGCGCTCCTCGAGGATCATGTTCGGTCCCGAGCCGCGGAAATTGGTGTGCTCGGTGAAGTTCCTGGTCGTGACGACCAGCGTATCCCCGTCCCAGGCGCCGCGGGAATCCCCCTTCCACAGGCGGATGTCCTGCGGCGCGTGCTCGCGGCCGTCGAGAGGGATGATGCGGTGGTCGTTAATCATCTCGTTGAGGATGGCGACGTGATCCTCGGTCTGAAAGATCTCCATGAAATTGTTGTAGGCGCCGGGATTCATCGGCGGCCCGGAGTTGAAGCCCACGATGCAGCGCTCCAGCGGGTTGCGGTCTTCCGGTCCCGCGGGCAGCCGTCCCCAGCGCTCGAAACGCTCGGCCGAGCGGCGCTTGGCGTCCGCGGTCAACGCGGGGACGCGGCCGTCGGGCGGGTCGACGACGAGCGACGTGCGCAGCGTGCCGGTCATCTTTTCTCCCCGATCCAGGAAAAACGCGTTGTAGCCCACATCGACGTCGCCCTGACTCTGGACCGCCTCGCGGTTCCTCTGCGCTCTGCGCGCCGCGCTCGCCTGGCGCGTCTTCCGCTCCCACTCGGCCGCCTCCTCGGCCGTGAGAACCGCCTTGTCCTTGAACTCCGCCGGACGTTCGAACGGCGTGATCGAGCGGAAGTCCCAGGTTGCCTGCAAGTCGGGCGCGCCCCACGACGTTCTCGGCGCCTCTTGGGCAAAACCGGCGGCCGCGGACGCGGCGGCAAGAACGACGGCGAATACGCTGCGATGGGTCATGGCTTCGCTCCTTGCGGGCTCGACTCGGATTCGGGTTGCGGCTGCGGCGGCTTGTAGCCCCTGCGGAGATGGCCGTACACGGCGCCTTCGGCAAACGGCACGCACTTGAACTCCAGTAGCTGCGCGTTCGGCTCCAGGCGGCGGTAGAGCGGCATGGCCATCTTCCACGGGCGGGAAAACACTTTTGGGTCCGTGATGACGGCCTCGTAGAGCAGCGAATTGGGGCCGGTCGGCGTGTAGCGCTCCTCGACCCGCAACTCCTCGCTGTGAAAATTGCCCGAACTGTCGAACCAGGTGTCCGGCATCTGATCGCTGACGTCGACGACCAGCGTTTCGCCCTCCCAGCGGCCCAGGGAATAGCCCATCCAGGAGGTCGCGGGCGCTTGGCTGCCTGGGCGGTCCAGGCGGATGACCCGGCTCGCGCCGGCGAACTCGTAGGCCATCAGTATCTTTTTGGGAGTCTGCACAATCTGGAACGGGAAGGGCATGTAGGTGGCGCGGGGAATGCCGGGCATGTAGCACTTGACCGCGGGATCGAGCTTCAGCCAATTTTCCCGGTTCTCCGCGCGTTTTTTCTTTGCTTGGGGCAGGTACGGAATTTTGCCGTCTGCGACTACGCTCAGGCCCGCGGGGATGGCCCCGAGCGCGCCGAGCGCTTCCACCGGGCCGCCCCGCGCCGCGTGATCCTCCAGATCCCAATGCGCCGCGCCGAGCGCCTGCCAGATGCCGTTGAGATCGGGATTGCCGTCCGGCGCGCGCGGCGCAACGTAAGGCTTTGCGGACTGCGCCGCGGCAACCGCCGCGAGCAGCGCGGCGGCGAGCGCGGCGGTTGCTGTTCCGGTCCGGTTCGACATGGATCAAGCCCGCGTTCGACGGCGGATGCTACAGAGTATATACGATGCGCCTGCCGGGCGGCGCGTCCGTTTCCTATTCGTTTCCATGCGTCGATGACCGCGGCCGCCCGCGCCGTTTCCCGCCGGCCGGTCAACGAGCGACGGTCAGCGTCGTCTGCGCCGGGTCGGCCGTGTAGGGCGTGGTTGCTTCGTCGGAGAGAATCGACTCGGCCTGAATCGCGACCGCGTACTCGCCGGCGGCAACGTCGGCGGAGGCGGCGCACCGCAGCCGATAGTCGGCGGCATCCGCAACCAACTCCGCCGGCTCGCATTCCACGCCGACGGGCAGGTTCTCGGCCCGCACCCTGACCGTCTGCCGGAATTCCCGATCGCGCCATATCGAGCCGCTCCACGTCTGCGACCCGCCGGCCGCGATTTTCAGAGCGGGCGCCGGCTTCAAGCCGTAACCGTCCACGACTTCGAGCTCCAGTGGCGCCGAATATACCGTGCGCGTTCTGCCCCCGGCGCGCACCTGCGCCGCCAGATTGAAATCCATCGTGCCCAGTCCGGTGCGCTCGTGCGGAAAGATCAGAAATTCGCCTTGCGCCGCTTTGCTCTTGTCTTTGTCCACGCGCAGCCGTAGCGACCCGGCGCTGCGGGGAAATTCGACAGGCTTGGCCAAGCTCGCATCGCCGCGCACGTGGACGGCCCAGCGCGCAACGTGCTGCTTGCCGCCGCGCACCACGCGGAGCGCGCGCGGCATCAAAAACTCGACCGCCGCCGGCGCTTGCGGGACGATCCTGGCCGGCAGGTCGTATCCCAGCCAGGCCGCGGTGAGCGGGTCCCGGCCTTTGCCGGCCGCCGCGACCCGCAGTCCCGGCCCCTCGGCGCGGCGTTCAATCACGCTGCCGTCTTCGCGGACGCCTCGCGCGCGGACGACGAGGTTCATTGCGCCAAGCCGCGCCCCGGGTTTCGCGCTCAAGGTCAAAGTCCCCTTGGCGAAACGCGGCCGCGTGCTGCCCAACTCCGACGTTGGCGGAATATGCCCCCCGCCGGCGACGATGTCCTCGGGCGGATTTTCGAGAAACAGGTCGATGGCGCCGTGGTAGCCCCGCCGCTCGACCGTCACGTTGACAAGCGCCGACCCGCGCGCCGGGATATTCACAAACGGAACGTCGATCGCAGCCAGGAAGTCCGGTCCCTGACGGCGGGCGGTCAGCCGGTAGCTGTGCGCCGGCCCGCCGCGCTGCAGCAGGTCTTCAACCGCAACGGTCAATTCGTCGATGCCCGGCGGGACCTCAAGATTGATGAAGGGGTAGCTCGCCGTCTGCCCCGTGGTGCTGATCACGGACGGGCTCGGATCGCCCGCGTACCGTCCCGCCGTCGCCAGCGTCTCGCCCGCGTGCGATACCGTCAGGACGCCGTACAACTCCGACCCCGGCAACTCTCCCGAACGCAATTCCAGAGACCAATGCTCGCCGGGCTCGACCGGCAGCCGGTAGCGGTCGACCGCGCCGGCTCGAAGGATGCGTCCGTTGACGACGGTCGCCTCGGGCAGCGCCGACTTGGCGGCGTCGTCCTTGAACGTCTCGGGGTCATCGCCCACTAAAAAGTGCAGTCTTGCCGGCGAATGCGGAACCGGGACCCAGGTCTCCGCGGCGTTGGCGTTGGCGCCGGCCAGGTCGATCTCGGCCGCGGTCGGCCCCGTCAGATTGCCGCCGTAGAATTCGGCGCGAACGCTCTCGCCGCGCCGCCAGCCCAAGGGAAAGACGCCGTCCGCATAGGCGTACTCCGCGATCGTCAGGCGGTAGAAATCAGCCTTCTGCTCGCTGAATCTCTCGTCGTGAACGACGGCGAAGTAATCCCCGTCCGCCGGAAACTCGAACTCCAACCGCGAATCGACGCCCAACCCGCGCGCGTCGGCGTTGCGCGCTACGGCGCGTCCGCTCGCATCGAGCAGTTCCAGGCGGGGATCGATGGCCGAGCCGATCCTGTGCGCCTCCACTTCGAGAACCAGCTTCTCGCCTTTCTCCGCGTGGAAGCGGAACAGATCGCGCTCGGCGCCATGAAGCCGGCCGTTGATCGTCACCGGCGTCTCCACCGCTTGCGCCGTCTCGGGGAAGTCGTTCGAGGGCGCCTGTCCGCCGCCGCGATCTTCTGACTCGGCCTCCTCGTCATGCGGAAACTCCCCCACGGTAAAAAGCGCCACGTTCGAAATCCCCTCGGGCGTCTCGACGCGCACCGCGTAGGCGCCGAGCGGCGCGTCCTCGGCAATCTCGAGCAGATAGGCAATGCTCTCGCCCGGCGCGCCGTCCGCCGCAGGCGCCAAGCTCAACGGCGCGGCCCCGCCCGGAATATCGCTGAGCAGCCGCGCTTGCGCCCCCAACCGTTCGCCCGTCAAGATCAGCCGCGCGGCGGTTCCGCGCTGCGCTCCCCGCGGATTCATGGTTTCGATAACCGGCTGCGCCCTCGCGCAAAACGCCGCAAGCGCCGACAGTGCAAGCAGGCGCAGACAAATCGTGCTCATATCGCGGAACCCGTCTGCGGTCAGTTTACAACGCGGCGGAGTTGCCGGGTCGTTGCGGCTAAAATTGTTTCTGAACATGGCAACGGCAATGAGCAGCGCAGCTTCCGTCCACCCGTCGGTTTCCCGCGAGCCGCTCCCGCTCGATGCGCGGGATCTGGCCAACGTCTGCGTGCTTTGCAGCCACAACTGCGGCGTGCGCGTTGACGTGGCCGACGGCCGGATTACCGCCGTCAGGCCCGACGAGTCCAGTCTGACCGAGGGCTATATCTGCAACAAGGGCGCCGGCATCCCGCTCACCGTCGAGCACGCGCAACGCCTCGAATATCCTCTCCGCCGCCGCGGGGACGGCTCGTTCGAGCGCGTCTCGTGGGCGACCGCGATCGCTGAGATTGCCGCCAAGATCCGGCGAATTTGCGCCGAGCGCGGCGGCAACGCAATCGGCTTGATCGGGGGCGGCGGCCAGGGCAATCACCTCGGCGGCGCCTACGGCCTCTCGCTTACCGCCGCTCTGGGCTCCCGGCGCTGGTACAGCTCCTATGCTCAGGAGAAATCCCAGCACCACCTCATCGATCAATGGATGTTCGACGCCCCGCCGGCCGTGAGCCTTCAGCCCGACGAAGAAAATGCTCCCCTGCTGGTGACGATCGGCACCAACCCGCGCGTTTCGAACCGCGGACCCAAGCCCAATATCACCTTTAACGAGTTGCGGCGCGCCAAAAACCGCAAGCTCATCGCCGTCGACCCGCGCATCACGGAAACGACGGCGGGCGCCGACATCCATCTGCGCCTGAAACCCGCGACCGACGTTTTTCTGCTGTTGGCGATCACCAAAACATTGATCGAGGAAGACCGCGTCGACAGAACTTTCATTGCGCAAAGAACAGTCGGCTTCGATCGCCTGCAAGCTGCGCTGGCCGCGGTCGACGTCGGCGAGATGGCCGGGCGCTGCGGTTTGCGCGAGGACGAAATCCGCGGCGCGGCCCGCGAGATCGCCGGCGCCGAAGCCGCTTCGATCATGTACGACCTGTCCGTCGAGCAGACTTGGTTTTCCACGTTGAACTCGTACCTGATCAAGCTCATCCTTGCGCTGACGGGAAACGTCTCGCGGCCGGGCGGCAACTTCTTCCGCGAAGGGTTCAGTCCGCCGGTGCGCTCCAGGAACCGATTCGCGGAGCCCGAGCGCTCGGTTGTCGCCGGCGTGCCCGCGATCCGCGCGTTGGGCAACTTCGCCATGACTTCGCCGAGCGTCGTCCCGGAAGAGATTCTCACCGACGATCCGCGGCGTCTGCGCGCCGTCATCGTGGACAACTCCAACCCGTGGCTGGCTTATGCCGATACGCCGCGCTGGCGGGAAGCGCGCAAGGAGCTCGAGTTGATGGTGGTCGTCGAAGTGGCCATGACCGAGTCCGCGGCCGCGGCCGACTACGTGCTCCCCGCGCCGGTCGGTTACGAAAAATGGGAGTGGGCCGGATTCGCCAAGGGCGGCTTCCCGAAGATCGGCACGCAGCTTCGCCCGCCGGTCGTGCCGCCGCCGGGCGAAGCCCTGCCCGAACCCGAAATATATGCCCGGCTGGCCGAGGCCCTCGATCTTTTCGGAGAGCCGCCGGCCGATCTGCGCGCTTTGGCGCAGACCGCTCTCGAGCCCGCCGGTATCGGCCCCTATATGCAGCGCTTGGCGGGGGCGGCCAAGGAGCGGGCCGGGCGCGCCGCCGGCCCATGCTCTCTTTTTTGGGCCTACCGCACTCTGGGGCCGCAACTGCCGGGCCCCGCGCCTGCCGCGCTGCTGCTGCGCTGCATCGACAACGGACGGCAGCGCCCCGCGGCCGTCGTCCGCGCGCTGGGCGAAGAATGGAAAGACGCCGGCGCCGAGCGCTTGGGGCTGGAGATGTTCCGGCGCATGCTCGCCCATCCCGAAGGCGTCGTCATCGCCGTCGCCGACCGCGCGAAAAACTTCGAATCGAACGTCGGCTGGGAAGACAAACGAGTGCGCCTGCTGCCCGCGCCGATCGTCGCCGAAATCGAGCGGGCGCTCGCTTTCCGGGCGCCGCTGACGGAGGAATTTCCGCTGCTCCTCGCCGCCGGCTTGCGCACGCATTGGACGGCCAACACCATTCACCGCGATCCGGCATGGCGCAAGGGCAAGGGTCCGCATTGCTCGCTCCACCTGCACCCCGACGACGCCGCGGCCATCGGGGTTGTCGACGGCGGCCGCGTAGCCCTGCACACCGCGCGCGGCGCGTTGGAATTGCCCGCGGAAATCGACCGCAAGGTGCTGCCGGGCCATGTCTGGGCGCCCAACGGTTTCGGCGCGGTCTATCCCGACGCCGCGACCGGCGAGTTGACGATGCAAGGCGTCAATCTCAACGAAATCACCGACGCCTTCGACCGCGATCCGATCAGCGGTTGCCCGCACCACAAAGCCGTTCCCTGCCGGGTCGAGGCCGGCGGGCGCGAGCCCCCGGAGAACCGCAAGGGGCGCTTCGCGCCGCAGTGAATAGCGTTGGAGGCGCTCCGAGCAAGGTGAGACAGACGCCCGCGGGCAATTGCCTCGCGCGGGTCGCCGGCGCAACGGAAACGATCGTGCTCTCCAACTCCCAATCGGCGGCGTTGCTCTCGCCGACGCGCTGCATTCCGCGCCGGCGGCGGCCCCAAAATCCGGTTTTCGCCGATTTGCCCTCGACAAGGCATTGGCGGATGGGATACCTTAGTTGTTAATGAGCGGCGCACTCTCCGTTTTCCGCTCTTCTCTCTCCCTTTTCAGACGCAGGTCTCTTAAAGATCTCTTCTTCAAGTTGTCCGCTGTTGCCGCTCCGCTCAGGCGGTCTTGTTCTCCACTCTGCACTTTTCACTCTGCCATAATCCTCGTCGCGCTGCTGGCGGTGGCTTGCGGGACTCAGCCCGCGGGCAACCTGTACATCGTCGATAGGGAGAACAACCGCATCCGCAAGGTGGACGCTGCGGGGATGATCACCACGGTGGCGGGAAACGGGACGTACGGCTACAACGGGGACGGCGGCGCGGCCGCGGCGGCGCAACTGGGCTCCCCCGCAGGCATGGCGCTGGACGGCGCGGGCAACCTGTACATCGCCGATAGGTCCAACTACCGCATCCGCAAGGTGGACTCCGCGGGGGATATCACCACGGTGGCGGGAAACGGGATACGCGGCTACAACGGGGACGGCGGCGCAGCCGTGGCGGCGCAATTGGACTCCCCCGCAGGCGTGGCGCTGGACGACGCGGGCAACCTGTACATCGCCGATGGAGACAACAACCGCATCCGCAAGGTGGACGCTGCGGGGGTGATCACCACGGTGGCGGGAAACGGGACGCGCGGCTACAACGGGGACGGCGGCGCGGCCACTGCGGCGCAACTGGACTTCCCCTCCGGCGTGGCGCTGGACGGTTCGGGCAACCTGTACATCGCCGATTATTGGAACAACCGCATCCGCAAGGTGGATGCTGCGGGGATGATCACCACGGTAGCGGGGAACGGGACGCGCGGCTACAACGGAGACGGCGGCGCGGCCGTGGCGGCGCAACTGAACCTCCCCACAGTTGTGGCGCCGGACGGTTCGGGCAACCTGTACATCGCCGATAGGTCCAACAACCGCATCCGCAAGGTGGACTCTGCGGGGGTGATCACCACGGTAGCGGGGAACGGGACGCGCGGCTACAACGGGGACGACGGCGCAGCCGTGGCGGCGCAATTGAACTCCCCCAACGGCGTGGCGCCGGACGGCGCGGGCAACCTGTACATCGCCGATTCCGGCAACGACCGCATCCGCAAGGTGGACTCTGCGGGGGTGATCACTACGGTGGCGGGAAACGGGACGTACGGCTACAACGGGGACGGCGGCGCGGCTGTGGCCGCGCAACTGAGCGACCCCGCAGGCATGGCGCCGGACGGCGCGGGCAACCTGCTACATCGCCGATAGGGGCAACGACCGCATCCGGCTGCCGTTGGGCTTCGCCAAGCTGCCGCTTGCCGGGCGCCGAGCCGATGCCCCGGCTTCCCGCAGGGCGTCAAAGAGTATTGAACCGCTACCTCCGCTGCTATACTGGAATGCAGCCTCCAGGCGCGCCATTCGTGGTTTTAGACCCTGCTCCCGGGCTGAAAACCGCGTTTCCATGGAAAAAATCGCCGTTCTCGATTCCGGGGGGCAATACTGCCACCTGATCGCGCGCAAGGTTCGCGAGCTCGGCGTTTACGCTGAAATCCTGCCCGTAAGCGCCGCCCCCGCCAAGCTGGAACGGTTCAAGGGCATCGTCCTTTCCGGCGGGCCGGCAAGCGTGTTCGCGGATGAGAGTCCGCAGCCCGACAGCGGGCTTTTCCAACTCGACAAGCCGATGTTGGGCATCTGCTACGGGCATCAACTGATGGCGCGCTACCTCGGCGGAACGGTCGAAAGAGGCGAGACCCATGAGTTCGGCAGCGCCGATTTGCGCATTCGCTGGCATGCCGACTTGTTCGCCGGTCTGGCCGGCCGGCAGCGCGTCTGGATGAGCCACGGCGACCGCGTCTCGGAACTTCCTCCAGGCTTCGCCGCGCTCGCCGATACGCTGCAATGCGGCATCGCGGCGATGGCCCGCCCCGACCGCGGCCTCTACGGCATCCAGTTCCACCCCGAAGTCGCGCATACGCCGAACGGCTTGCGGATGCTGTGCAATTTCCTCGAAAAAGTCTGCGGCTGCCGCATGGACTGGCGGCCGCGCGACCGCATCGAGCAACTCAAGCGCTCGATCCGCGAGCAAGCCAACGGCCGGCGGGTGCTGTTCTTCCTGAGCGGCGGCGTCGACTCCATGGTGGCCTACACCTTGACCGTGCAGGCCGTCGGCTCGGAGTCGGCGGAGGCCGTCTATGTCGATACCGGCTTCATGCGTTCCGGCGAGACAGCGGAAATCGAAGCGGCGTTCCGCGCCATGAACCTCGGCAAGCTGCAAGTCGTCGAAGCGTCGAAAATGTTTCTCGGCAGGCTGCAAGACGTAATCGACCCGGAAGAGAAACGAGCGGTCATCGGCAAGGCGTTCGTCGACCTGCAAGACGAAATCCTCGCCGGCGAGCGCTTCCGCGGCCATGACTGGATGCTCGGTCAAGGCACGATCTACCCGGACACGATCGAATCGGGCGGAACGCAATCCGCGGCGGTCATCAAAACGCACCATAACCGCGTCGAACGCATCCAGGAGCTGATCGACGAGGGGCGGGTGCTTGAACCGCTGGCCGAGTTCTACAAGGACGAGGTCCGCGAGTTGGGCCGCGCTCTGGGCCTCGCGCCGCGGCTGCTCGCGCGCCATCCTTTCCCCGGCCCCGGTTTGGCCATCCGCTGCATCTGCAACGGCGCCGCGGCGCGGCCCGAACCGGACGCAGAGATCGCGGCGGTTGCCGAGCAGTGGGGCTACCGCTCGTTCCTGTTGCCGCTGCGCAGCGTGGGCGTGCAAGGCGACAGCCGCAGCTACGCCAAGCTGACGGTTCTCCATGACGGACCGCTCGACTACGCCGGGCTGCTGCCGGCCGCAACCGCAATTACCAACGCATTCCGCCGCACCAACCGCATCGTCGCGGCCCTGGCGCCGCAACGCCTGGCCGTCGAGGATTGGAGAATCGAGCGGGCTTCGCTGAACGCAAAGCGCGTCTCTCTACTGCAAGCGGCCGACCGCATGGTGACCGAGTTTCTCTACCGCGAAGGGCTGTACTCCAAGGTCTGGCAATGTCCGGTGGTGCTGCTGCCGTTCGCTTGCGCCGGCGGCGAAACCATCGCGCTGCGTCCGATCACGTCCGTCGACGGCATGACCGCCGCCGTGGCGCAGCTTCCGCCCGAGGCGCTGCTCGCGCTGGCGCGGCGCATGCGCGCCATCGACGGCATCGACGCCGTCGTTTACGACATTTCGCACAAGCCGCCGTCCACAATCGAGTGGGAGTAGCCCGCGCTCATTCCGGGAAGAAGGGAACCAGCCGCCGGATCTGCTCCTCGCCGGGTTGAACGCCGTACTCGGTGATCTCGAATGCCTCCGCGTTCTCGATCGCGTCGGCGGCGCCGCCGTAGCGCTTGCGAGCCGCCTCCCGCCAAGCATCCGGGACGGCGAAGCTGCGCCGGGATTTCAGCCAGGCGAGCCGCGCGCTCGGGCTTTGGGGCACTTGGTCGAGAATGCCGGCATGCCAAGGCAGCCATTCGTAAAACTGCGAGACATGGGCGTCGAGCGCGCGGTATTTTTTCTCGATTACGTCGTCGATCGAGACGACGACGTCGGGGCGGAATGCCTGCGGCTGCGTGAAACGGTCGGAGAAATAGAGAAACAGCGGGTTCTTGCGCAGCGCCGGGGTATCCGTGACGAGGTTCGGCACCGTGACCATGTAGGCCGCGTCCTGCACCAGCACGCCGGTATAGCGGTGGTCGGGGTGGTAGTCGTTCGGACGGGGCGAGATCACGATGTCGGCGTCCCACTCGCGGATCTTGCGGATGACCTGAACGCGCACATCCAGCCCGGGCGTGAGCTCGCCGTCGTGGTTGTCGAGCACTTCGTAGTCGATGCCCAACCGGCGGCCCGATTCCTCGGCCTCGGCCCGCCGGCGCGCGGCGAGAATGCCTCCGCCTTCGGATTGATGGCCCGCGTCGCCGTTGGTGACGGAGACGAACTTGACCTTGTGGCCGGCCGCGGCGTACTTGGCCGCGAGGCCGCCCGCCTTGATGTCGCAGTCGTCGGGGTGCGCGCCGAATGCGATGACGCGGATTTCAGCAACGGATGGGATTGTCGAAGCAAGTGTCATGGCGAGGATTACCGGAATTTGCGTGAAACGGACTGGTGTGAAACGCATGCGAATCTCCTGTATTCGGTCAAGACGCGCCGCCGCCGAACGGCCATTCCCGCTGCCGCCTGGCGATAACCAGATAGACGAGGGCGCCGAGCAGCAGGGTCCCCACGCCGAACAGGATGAACGAGACGCCGAGCGAGAGGAATACATAACTATAGCCGACCAGCGAGACGACGGCGGGCAAGGGGTAGGCCCACATGCCGTAAGGGCGGCGGATGTCCGCGCGGCGCGCGCGGATCAGGAACAGCGCGACGGTGTGCCCCAGAAACTGGATGAGGATGCGCGCCGCCATGAGCGCCTTGATTACGCTGTCGAGGCTGAAAAAGCCGGCGATGGCGGCGCCCGTTCCGATCAGCAGCAGCGAGCGGTGCGGGAATCCCTTGGTGGGATGGAGCACGCCGAGTTGACGGAAAAAAACGCCGTCGCGGGCGGCGGCGTAGGGCACGCGGGAGTACCCCAGCAACAGCGCGAAGATCGACGCAAAGGCGGTGATCACGATGAGGCCGGCAAGCAGCTTGGCGGCCCAGGGGCCGTAGATGCGCTCAATGAACGCGGCGCCGAGGAACTGCGATTCCATCGCCTCGCGCCAGGGCACGACGCCGATGAAGCTGAGCGAGATCGCAATGTCGATCGCCGCCACGGCGAGAACCGAGTAGATCACGGCGCGCGGGATCGTGCGGCCGGGGTTGCGCACTTCCCCGCCGAGATAACAGACCTGGTAATAACCGAGGAAAAGGTAGAGCACTTCGGCCGAACCTTCGCCCAGCCCCTGCACGAACTGCAAATCGAAGCGGAATGCGCCGGGCGGGAAATCGAAGGCCCGCGCGGGGTCGAAGTGCAGGATGCCGCTTACGATCACCCAGCCGGTGGTGAGCAGCATGACGCACCACAGCCAGAACATCAGGCGCGCGATGTCGTCGATGCGGCGGTAGAGCGCGAAGACGAGCAGCAGGCATATGCCCGCGGCGGCCGCCTTGCCGCCGAAGTCGGTCAAGCCCGGCAGAAAGACCCGCAGATACTGCGTCAGGCCGATGGTTCCACTGGCGATTTCCAGGGGGCCGGCGAAGAGGATTTGCCAAACGAAGAGGAAGGCAAGCATGCGCCCCCAGGTCCGCGGGCCGAATCCTTCGCGCAGGAAGACGTAGGAGCCGCCCGCGGCGGGCCGCGCCGCGCCGAGCTCGGCCACGACCATGCCGTCCGCAAGCGCGATGACCGTGCCGACGATCCAGGCCAGATAGGCTTGCGGCCCCGCCAAAGTCTTCAAAATCAAGGCGATGGCGATGAACGGACCGATCCCGACCATGTTCGACATGTTGATGGTCACGGCGTTCAGCAGCCCCAGCCGTCTTTGCAGTTCGGTCACGTTGTCGGCAATGTCTCGATGCAGCGTATCACGACGGGCGGTTCTCTCCGATCGCTGCGCGCAAAAGATTTTGTTGGACACGCGGAGTGTCTCGGTTTACAATAGGCAAGAAGCTGAGGAGGCCGTTCCATGATCCGTTTCGCCTTGATTTTTGCGCTCGCCGCGCTGCCCGTATTTTCCGCCGCCGCTCCCAAGACGAGCGCGGATGCGAAGGTGACGTTTAACGAGCACATCGCGCCGATCGTCTTCAACAACTGCGCGTCCTGTCACCGTCCCGGGCAGGCGGGGCCCTTTTCCTTGTTGAGCTACGGCGATGTCTCCAAACGCGCGCAGTTGATCCGCGCCGTGACCCGGTCGCGTTACATGCCGCCTTGGCATGCCGCGCCGAATTACGGCAGCTTCGCCGACGAGCGGCGCCTGACCGACGAAGAAATCGAGTTGATCGGCAAGTGGGTCGAGGGGGGCATGCCGCAAGGAGACGCCGCGAAGCTGCCCGCGCCGCCCGACTTGCCCCAAGGCTGGCAGTTCGGCGAGCCCGATCTGATTGTCGAAATGGAGCAGCCTTACCGCGTTCCCGCCGACGGCTCCGACATCTACCGCAATTTTGTAGCCGCGATCGGCACAAAAGAAGAGAAATGGGTGCGCGCCATCGAGTTCCGGCCCGGAGCCCGCAGCGTCATGCACCACAGCTTGTTCAAGGCCGACACCAGCGGAAAAGCGCGCAAGATCGACGCGCGCGATGAGGAACCCGGCTACAGCGGCATGGACGCGGGCATACGCGGCCTCGTCAACCTCGGCGGATGGGCCGTAGGCGGCAATACGCGGGTCTTTCCGCAAGAATCGCCGAAGCGGTTGCCGCCGAATGCGGACTTCATCTTTCAGTCCCATTTCCACCCCTCCGGCAAAGTCGAGACCGAGGTCTCGGCCGTAGGCGTGTACTTCACCGACAAGCCGGCGACCCGCACGAGCATCGGCTTTCAAATCCCGCCGCTTTACGGCAGAGGCGCAGACATCGATATCCCGCCCGGCGAATCGAGCTTTACGATCCGCGAGCGGTTTACGCTGCCCGCGGCCATCGAGCTTTACACGGTTACCCCCCATGCCCACTACATCGGCAAATCGTTCAAGGGTTGGGCCGTGCTGCCCGACGGCGAAGAGGTTCCGCTCATCCACGTCCCCGATTGGGACTTCGCCTGGCAGGACAGCTACATTTACGCCGAGCCTCTCAGGCTGCCGGCCGGAACGACGATGCATGCCGAAATCGTTTACGACAATTCGGCCGAGAACCCGCACAACCCGCACAACCCGCCGAAGCGGGTAACCTGGGGACTCTCGTCCGTCGAAGAGATGGGCTCGCTCATCTTCAACGGCCTGGCCGTCCGCGAGGAAGACACGCAGGCGATCCGCGCGGAGTACAGAAAGTTGCAGCGCCGGCACGTTGCGCAAGCGGCCGAGCAGGCCAAGAAGCGCAGGCGAACCGTGCGCCGCTCGGGGACGAGCGGCGGCGAGTAGCCGGCTTTGCGCGAGCGACTCCGTGCCTGAGATACGAGCGCCGCAGCGCAGTCTGCGCACAAGGCGGCAGTTCTGGCGCTTGGGCGCGGGCGCGGCGCTCTATGGCTGCTCCCAAGCCGAGCAAGAGGCTTTCGAACCGCTCAACCGTTTCCCGCGGATGGTCCAGGAGTGGTTCGTCGAGCGGCTGCGCGAAGCCGAGCGCCGGCGCCTTGCCGCCTTCGAGGCGATCGGAAGCGAAGCGGAAGCCGAGGCCCACGTTCGCTCCGTCCGCGAGCGTATCGCCGCGTGTTTCGGGCCGTTCCCCGCGAAAACGCCGCTCAATGCCGAGGTCTCCGGCGGCTTCGAGCGTGATGCCTACCGCGTCGAAAACGTCATTTTCGAAAGCCGTCCCGATTTCCTGGTTTCCGCCAACCTCTACCTGCCCAAGGGTCTCGACCGCCCCGCTCCCGGAGTCGTGGGAACCTGCGGCCACTCCGCCAACGGCAAAGCCGCGGAGACCTACCAGGCATTTGCGCAAGGGCTCGCGCGTCAGGGCTACGTCGTTCTGCTCTACGACCCGATCGGCCAAGGCGAGCGCCTGCAGTACGTCGATGCGCAATTCGAGGCGCTGATCGGAACGGGAACGCGAGAGCACCTGCAAGCCGGCAATCAGCAGTTTCTGGTTGACGAATTCATCGGGTCGTGGCGCGCCTGGGACGGCATCCGCGCACTTGACTATCTGCTCACCCGCGCTGAGGTCGACCCGAACCGCATCGGCGTCACCGGAAACTCGGGCGGCGGCACAATGACCACCTGGCTGTGCGCTCTGGAGCAGCGTTGGAGCATGGCCGCACCGTCGTGCTTCGTAACGACTTTCCGCAGAAACCTCGAAAACGAACTCCCGGCCGATACCGAGCAGTGTCCTCCGCGCGTCATCGCCGGCGGACTCGATCACGAAGACTTCCTCGCCGCGATGGCGCCCAAGCCGGTCATGATTCTGGCCAAGGAAAAGGACTATTTCGATGTGCGCGGCGTCGAGGAGGCATACGCCAGGCTCAAGCGTCTCTGGCGGCTGCTCGGAGCCGAAGAGAATCTGGCGCTGTTCATCGGCCCGACGTATCACGGCTTCTCGCAAGAAAACCGCGAGGCAATGTACGGCTGGTTCAACCGAGCGGCGGGGCTTTCCGCAAATTCCCAAGAGCCGGAGTTGACGATCGAAGCCGACGAAACCCTGCTCTGCGCGCCGAACGGCCAAGTTGCCTCGCTGGGCTCCAAACCCATTTTCGAGTTCACCGCAGAGAAAGCCAACGCCCTCGCTTCCGCCCGCCCCGAGATTTCCGGCCGGCGCCTGCGCGCAGCCATCCGGCAAAAGCTTCGTCTTCAGGAACGCAGCGGCGCTCCATACGCGCGGATTCTGCGGCCGCGGGGCGAGCGCGGCTACCCCAAACCGCATGCCGCCTGCTATGCCGTGGAAACCGAGCCGGGCATTGAAGCGCTGGTTTACAGACTTTCAGGCGAGCGGCTCTTGTCTCGGCCTCCCCGCGGAAAAAGACGCGCCGTGCTCTATCTCTCGCATCACTCGGCCGACCGGGAAATGCGCGATGAGCCGCTGGTCCGCGAGTTGATCGACGCCGAGCCCGCAGCGGCGTTTTTTGCCTGCGACGTGCGGGGCGTAGGCGAGTCCAGGCCCGACACGACGCGGGCCGACAGCTTCTTGACGCCCTACGGCAGCGACTACTTCTACGCCGTTCATGCGCTCATGCTCGATCGGCCCTACGTCGGGGGCAAAACCCATGACGCGCTGGCGGTCATCGACTGGCTGAAAAAATACGGCCACGATGAAATTCATCTCGCCGCCGCCGGATGGGGGACGTTTCCCGCAATGTTCGCCGGCGTTCTTTCTCCGGCAGTGCGGCAACTGACGCTGAAGGGGGCGCCGGATTCTTACCGGCGGATCGCCGCAACGAAACTCTACGACCAGCCGCTGTCGAGTTTCACGCCCGGCGTTCTCGAATCTTTCGACCTGCCCGATATCCGCCGCGAGCTCGGGTCGAAGCTGCGCGAAGTTTAACGCCCCGCGACGGCGGCTACAGCTGATAATTGCGCCAGGGACCCCGGCGCATCTGCTCGACGTGCATCTCCAGATGCGCAACGTAATCCGGCACGCGGTAGGCCAGCGTCCAGGGGCCGGGGTCGCCGTCTTGCCCGCAGGCGAGCTCGGCCTGATCCTCGCGAATGCGCAGGCAAATGGCCAGCAGATGAAGGTTGATTCCCTCCCAGAGCCGGATGATTCCGTTCCAATCGCGCAACTGATAGCCGTTCAGATCGACCCATTCCTCTTGAGCGTACAGAAGATTGAAATCCGTCTCGCCCGCCAAGGCGCGAATGAACCTTTGATGATTCACGGTAGCGGAATCGATCATGTGCCCGACGATCTGCTTGCGCGACCAGCCGCCGTCGGCCCGCGGCCGCGCCGCCTCCTCGTCCGGGATCGCGTGCCACTCGGCCGGCAGGCCGGCGACCAATTCCTCCAACTCCCCGATAGCGGATTGAATTGCTTCGAAACCCACGATTGCATCCCTCCCCGCACTATCATCGCACCAACCCGATGTCGGGTCTCGCGCGGCTAGGGCAGCGGTTTCACGATTTGCGTTCGGCGCTCGCCGCCGCGCGGTTTTTTCTTCTCCGCGTCTTCCGATTTTTGCTCCACGGTGCGGCTGCGGGGCTTGGGGCCGCCCTGGGCCGGAATTTGCAGGCTTACTTTTTCAGGACTCTTCGCCGCGGGCCGATAGCTCCTTCTCGCGGAAACGTTCGGAACGAAATAGCCGGACCGCGACAGCACCGCGGCTCCTGCCGGCGCTGCATCCACGCGGATGCGCCGGAAGCCGTCCCGCGGCGCCTTTTCGTGCGTGGGCGGGTAATAGCCGATCAAGTATTGCGTGCGCAGGCTGTGCAGGATTTCGTCGAACGCCTCGCCGAGGTTTGCTGCGCCGTGCTGAATGAACGCTTGGCCGCCGGTATTCCGGGCGAAGGTCTTGAGCGCGTTCTCGCCGCCGGTGTTGCGTCCCGCGTCG
Organism: uncultured Bryobacterales bacterium; assembly: GCA_958295955.1. Classification (GTDB taxonomy): domain Bacteria; phylum Acidobacteriota; class Terriglobia; order Bryobacterales; family UBA6623; genus CATQHP01. The sequence goes on from OY282420.1 coordinate 3,411,657, forward strand.
CTGCGAATCGGAACCACGATGACCGGATAGATCGCGGCGTCGGCATCGTGGGCGGCCTTGAGTCCGTCGGCGAATGAAACGCGGCTGGTGGTGTCGCCGCCGTCCGTGACGATGACGATGACGCGCCGCCCGCCGCGCCGCTCCAACTCTTCGGCAATCAGCAGTATCCCGTCATAGACCGACGTGCCGGTCTCCGGCCGCACCTCGTTCAGCGCCTTTGTCAGCAGCCCTTGCCGGCGCGTATAGGGCGCAAGCATCTCTACGTAGTCTGAAAACTTGTAAACCGCGGCCCGGTCGTCCGGATGCGCCCCGGCGCCCAACAGGTTTGCCAGAAACCGCGAGGCGGCCTCGCGCTCGAACTTGAGCTCGACCGCCGTGCTCAAGCTCGCGTCCACCATCAGCGCGACGGACAGCGGGCGGTTCGTGCGCTTTTCGAATACGGCAATCTCCTGCGGCTTGCCGCCGTCCGTAACGCGGAAGTCTTCTCGGGTCAGGTCCGCAACCGGCGCGCCGCGCTCGTCTTTCACCGTGACCAGCAGGTTGACCAAGCTGACGTCGGCGGTAAATACGGTCTCCGCGGGGGCTTGTCCGAAGGCGGCCGCGGCCGGCAGTAACGCCGCCAGGACCAGGAAGGCGATCAGCACGCCTCGGCGGCTCCGACCGACCGCGGAATGTCGTCGTCCCACTGCCCTTCTACCCAGATCTCGCCATCCTCGAAATACTCTTTCTTCCAAACCGGGACCCGCTTCTTGACCGTATCGATCGCGGCGAGGCTTGCCGCGTAAGCGGCCCGCCGGTGCGCGGCGGCGACGACGATCGCTACGCTGATTTCGCGGATTTCGAGACGCCCCACGCGGTGGACAATGGCGATGCGCCGCGCGTCGAACCGCTCCAGCACGGCGCGCCCGATTTCCTCGATCGTGTTCAGCGCGAGAGGGACATAGCACTCGTAATCGAGATAGCGGGTTTTGCGGCCCTGCGAATTGTCGCGGACCACGCCCTCGAAGGTGAGCAGCGCCCCGTCGCCGTTGCTCTGGACGCGGCGGCGGAGCGCGGAACTGTCGATCGCATCGGAGGTGACGGCAAAGTAGGCGTCGGCCGACTCTCTGACGGCCGGCAATGCCGCCCCCCCGCTCACGGGAGGCATCAGCGCGACCTCGTCGCCGTCCTCAAGGCCGGCGTCCGGCCCCGAGAACTCCCGATTCCGCGCTATCGCGATGCTGTCGGCCATTGCGCCCAGTCCCGGAAACTGAGACGCATAATGCCGGAACACCGTTTCGACGCGCGCGCCGGCGGGCAACTCGAGCGTGTCTTCAGAGCATTCGACGATATCTTTGAGTTGCCCGAAAAAGAGTACTCGAATGCGCATCCGCACCGCTCCCGCCTGCCGCTCCCATCGTTGCCGGCGTCCGCGCAAACAGGCCGCCTCCGCGGGCGTTGCCCGCACATGCCGAACCGCCGGGCTTGCGCCCCGCGCTACTGTCGAATGCCCGCCAGGTCTTGCAGCAGGCGCCAGTTCTCCAGGCGGTCTTGCTGCGCGACCAGCATGTCGGACGACGGTTTTCCTTCCCGGTCGAAGTGCTTGGCGAAGCGTCCTTCGGTCTTGGCGAAGTAGCAGAAATTGATCTCTTCCTTCGTTTTCGGATGGACGTACCAATCGGCTTTGACGTTCGGGTTGCCGACCAGACTGAGGCGCTCGCGGAAACGCTCGCCCTTGCGCGGGTCGTAGATGAACACCGGGAAGGTGCGCGAGTCGGCGGCGAGCTTGGCCTGATGGTAAGCCATGTCGTCGGCCACGCCGTGCTCGGGCTGGCACGTCGTGAAGACGTTGACGATCGCCGGACCCGGGTATTCGTTCGCTTCCATGATCGCCTTGTAGAAGTGGTTGGTGTGCGCGCAGGTCGTCTGGGCGACATAGACATCCTTGTGCATCATGCAGATGTTGGCGATCTCCTTGCGGTTCTCGGTCTTGCCGTGGATGTCTTTCCCGTGCGTGGCCATCTTGGCGTTCTGGCCCATATACGAGCCGGTCGATGCCTGGCCGCCGGTGTTGGAGTAAACCTGCGTGTCGAGCACGAGCACTTTGATGTCCATGCCCGAAGCCAACATCCGCGAGAGCGACTGGAAGCCGATGTCGAGCATCGCGCCGTCGCCGCCGATCACCCACAGACGCTTGTCGCTCCAGCCGTTCTGGTCCCACTTGGCGCGCACGCCCATGGCGTCCGCCGGCGCATTCTCGAAGAGCGAGTTCGTCCAGGGAACGAGGTACGGGTTGTAAGGGTAGGTCGAAGTGTAAACCGTGTTGCAGCCCGTGGCGGCAACGATGCCGACGTTTTCCTTGCCGTAAACGAAGCCGGTCGCGGCCAGCATCATGCGCAGCGCCGTCGCTTCGCCGCAGCCCATGCACGAGCCCGCCCCGCCGACGTAGAGCAGGGAATCGTCGGACAGCATCATGTCGGCCAGCGCTCTTTCGTTGATGAACTTTCGCGGCGTGTTCGGCGCTTGATTGAAGAAGTGGAAGGCGTCCCGATACCAATCCATGTTTTCGCTGTTTTTGACGATCATCTTCAGCGCGTCGTGGTCGCCGCAGGCATCGACGCATTCGGCGCAGCCCTTGCATTTGGTCGGGTCGATGAAGATGCCGAACTTGCCGCCGCCGAGGCCCTTTTTCTCGCGGACCTTCCAGTATTTATTGGTTTCGGTCCACTGCTCGCTCATTTTTTCGCGCGCGGCTTCGTCATCCATGCCGGAGAGTTGCTCATCGAGCGTTTCGGGCTCGATGACCTTGGCCAGAATGGCGGTGTCGGGGCACTGCGTCACGCAGTCCATGCAGCCGACGCACTTGTCGGAAAGGAACTCGGGTATGTCCGGCGCGATATAGCTGAAGTCGCGCAGCGCGCCGGTTCCGGCCGGAACCACGCTGCGCGAGACCTGGATGTCGGCCTCGAGACCGATTTCGGCGGTGCCGTTGTTGTAGGCGCCCACGACCCTTTCGTTGAAGTCGGCGATATCGACGACGTTCTCGCGGAAGTCGTTGATCAGCGCCTGGTCGGGCGTCCCGTTTACGTGTGTGCTCATTGGATGATCCTCATTACTCCGTCAATCTGGTCTTGGGCTTCGGTGGCGTTCATCACGCGGCGCGGAATCTCGATGACCTCCGAATAGCCGCGGTGGACCGCCTTCAGGTTGTCTTGCACGACGCGCTCGCCGCGCTTCCCGAAGTACTTGCGCAGCGAGTCTTCGACGCTCTTGAACAGGTCTTGGTCGCTGATTTGCGAAGCATCCCTGAAGGGCGTCACTTTCAGGAAGACTCCCAGCAGAACGATGCCCTGCATGCGCTGCTGCAGGTCGGCTTCGCTGGCCACGTCGCGGGCGATGGCCACCGTATCGAGGGCGAACAGGCGGGCGTTGTGCTCGCGGATGCGGTTGCGCGCCCAGGCGGGGACGGAGGCCCAAACCTTGACCGGGTCCGTATCGGGGCTTTGCACGAAAACCTTGCCGTTGTCGGCGAGGCCCGCCAGCGGATTGCCGTTGTTGAACGCGTTCACGTCGTTCATGGGGATGAACTCGACGTGATTGAGCTCGGAATGCGTGCGGATATGCTCTTTGGCGATGGTCAGGTAGTAAGTGGTCGGCAGGCCCTTCTTTTCGGAACCGTACTTCGGATACGCCTGCACGTCCATCCCGAAGGCTTCGCCGGCGATCGTGGCAATGACCTTGTTGGTGGTGACCGAGCCGTAGCCGCCGATCGAATGGCCGCGCATCGAGAACGAACCCGGGGTGCGCACGTCGGGGTCGGTCGGCGGCTCGAGAGCGGTGTGGTGCTTGATGCCGATGCTGAAGTAGTGGCGCGGCGCCTTGCTCACCATGTTCTCGACGATGGCGATGAAGTCGCCGGCGCGGACGTCGCGGCTGCCCAGTCCCGCCGAGCCGCCGTAGAACTTGGGCATCCTGTCGATTTGCGGATAACCGGGCGCTGCGTTGAGCGCATCCGTGAACGACGCCTTCAACTCGCAAAGCTGCGGGTTGGACTGCTGCATCGGGATGTCGAGCCGCTCGATGACGGTGACCGCCTTCAAATGCTTGAGCGCCTCGACGATATGGGGTCCCGGCCAAGGACGGAAGGATGTGATGTGCAGCAGGCCGACGCGGATGCCCATGTTGTCGCGCACCCAGTCCACGGCGGCCTCGCCGGTCTCCATCATGCCGCCGGAGCCGACGATGGCGTACTCGGCGTCTTCCAGCCGGTAGGGCATCACCGTGCCGTAGCGCCGGCCGGTGAGCGCGTAAAACTCTTCCATCGCGTTCTCGATCGCCGGCATGACCTGGTCGTAGTAGTGGCGCTGGGCGATTTTGCCCTTCATGTACGAGTCCTGGTTCTGCACTACGCCGGACATCACCGGCATCGCCGGATTCATCAGGTTGCGCAGCCGCTGATTGGGGTCGCCGACGAAATGCTTCATCATCTCCGGCTCGGACAGCAGCACGTTCTCGATCGTATGCGTCGTCAGGAAGCCGTCCTGCACGTTGAGAAACGGCGTTTCGGAATCTTCGGCGGCGCGGCGGCAGATCAGCGCCAGGTCGCCGGCCTCCTGGGCATTGCGGCCGTACAGTATGCCCCAGCCGCAGTCCGACACGGAATACACGTCGTCGTGGCCGGCGTGAACGTTCAGCGAATGCGACGTCAGCGCGCGGGCGCCGATGTGAAAGACGATCGGCAGGCGCTTGCCGGAAATCGTAAACAGCACTTCCTTCATCAGCACGAGGCCCTGGCCGGAGGTGAAGTTCGTCACCCGTCCGCCGGAGACCGCAAAGCCTTCGCACGTCGTCGCCGCGCTGTGTTCGGACTCGGGCTCGATGAAAACGAGCTTTTCCCCCCAGAGATTCTTTTGCCCGTTGGCCACGGCGGATTCGAAACCGCCGCCCATGGTGGTCGAGGAAGTGATCGGGTAAGCGCAAGCGCCCTGGCAGATGCGCGTCTCGACCCAGACGACGGCGCCGGCGCCGTCCGACGTCGTGGCGATGCCCGGATAGGGAAACTCCGGCGGATGCGCGTCTCCTTTTTCCAGATAAAGAGGAGTGAGTGTTCCAACCGAAGTAGCCATAAGATGCTCCTCTCCGGACCCTCCGGGGCCCCGAGGTTCGTAGTCTCCGTTTTCTGCCTTGCGGGGAGCCCGCCCCGCTTCATTATACATTTTAAGCTATCGTCTTGGTCCAATACAAGGATGAGAGGGAAAGCGCCTGAAATTACGAAGGTTTCCGCCGTCGGCGAAGCTGTCGGGCGCGCCTCGGGAACGCTGGGAGTTGCGCGGTGGGCGTCCGCGACCGAGTTCGCGTTGTTCTCGGCCAACGCCGAGCGGGTCACGCTCTGTCTTTTCGACTCGCCGGGCGACCGGCGCGAATCCGCATCCTTCGATTTGACGCGCGGCTGCGAGGACGTCTGGCGCGCGCATCTGACCGGGATCGCGCCGGGGCAGTTGTACGCTTACCGCGTAGCCGGCCCCAATCACCCCGAAAGCGGACGGCTTTTCAACCCGGACGACATTCTGCTCGACCCCTACGCCCTGGCGGTCGGCCGGCCGGCGGCGATGCCCGACGGCAACGGCGCGCGCCGCTCCGACGCCGCCCGGCAGGCGCCGCTGGGGGCGGTCGTCGATCCGCAATTCGACTGGGAAGACGACAGGCCGCCGAACACGCCGTGGCGCGACACCGTAATCTACGAACTGCACGTGCGCGGCTTTTCGAAGCGGCGCCCCGACGTGCCCGCTCCGTTGCGCGGAACCTACGCCGGCCTCGCGGCGCCGGCCTCGATCGAGTATCTCCGCAAGTTGGGCGTCACCGCCGTCGATCTTCTGCCGGTGCAGCACCACGTTGACGATTACCGCCTCGAGCGGCTGGGTCTTACCAACTATTGGGGATATCAGCCGCTGGCCTACTTCGCGCCGGAACCGTCCTACGCGGCCGCCGCGGCGCCGCAAGGCGTTGTCGACGAGTTCAAGGTCATGGTGCGGGCGCTGCATCGGGCGGGCATCGAGGTCATTCTCGACGTGGTTTACAACCACACGGGCGAAGGCGAATGGGACGCTCCGCCGCTCTCGTTCAGGGGTATCGACAATGCCTCCTACTACCGCCTCGCCGCCGGCCGCCGGCAGTATATCGACCACTCGGGATGCGGCAACTCCCTCAATGCGAACCATCCCGCGGTGCTGCGGCTGATAATGGACAGCCTGCGCTATTGGGTCGAAGAAATGCACGTGGACGGCTTTCGCTTCGACTTGGCGGTGAGTCTCGGCCGCACGCCCGGCGGATTCAAGCGGTGGGCGCCGTTCTTCATGGCGGTCTCCCAAGACCCGGTGCTGCGCCGGGTGAAGCTGATCGCCGAACCCTGGGACCTGGGCCCCGGCGGATACCAGTTGGGGAGATTCCCGAACGGCTGGGCGGAATGGAACAGTTGGTTCCGCGACGATGTGCGCCGCTTCTGGTTGGGCGGCGGCGCGGTGGGAAAGATGGGCACGCGCCTTGCGGGAAGCAGCGATCTTTTCGAACGCAGCGGCCGCTCTCCGCAAGCCGGAATCAATTTGGTAACCGCTCACGACGGCTTCACGCTGGCCGATCTCGTGTCGTACAACGAGAGGCGCAACGAAGCGAACGGCGAGGACGGGCGCGACGGCGAACGCTGCAACGGCAGTTGGAATCACGGCGTGGAAGGCCCGACGGACGACGAGGGTATCCGGGCTCTCAGGTCGAGGCAGCAGCGGAACCTGCTGGCGTCGTTGTTTCTTGCTCAAGGTGTGCCGATGTTGTTGGCGGGGGACGAGTCCGGCCGGACGCAGCGGGGGAATAACAATGCCTATTGCCAGGACAATGCAATCAGTTGGCTCGACTGGGACCTCGACCCGCCGCGAAAAGCGCTGTACGCATTCACGGCCGAGTTGATCGCTCTGCGCAAACGCTTCCCAACCCTTCGCCGCACTGCCTTTTTCAAGGGAACGCCCCAGCCGCCGTACGCAGCGAAGGATATTCTCTGGCTCATGCCGAACGGCGGCATGCGGCAAGCGGACTGGCGGAACCACGACCTGCGCTGTTTCGGCGCGCGCATCGCGGGCGGCGCGCAAACGCCGGCGCTTTTGATGCTGCTCAACCCGATGGCGGAGGCGGAGTCGTTCTTGCTGCCCGGCGCCGCGCAATGGGAACTGTTGCTCGACACCGCCGACGACGAGGCGCTCGGTTCCAGACACAGCGGCAGCTACCTACTCTCGTTTCACTCGCTGGCCTTGTTCCGGCAGCCCGAGACGCGCTCATGAGAGAACAGGGCGCGCCGTTGCCGCCGTTGCAGCGTCTGGCGCGGGCCTACGGCGTACTGTCGAGCTACCGCGACGGATTCCGCGAGTTGCGCAAGCCTGCGGACGAATCCATAATCGCCGTGCTGCAGGCGCTTGGCGCGCCCGTCCGGGGTTTCGACGACATCGAGCAAGCGCTGGAAGAATGCTTGCAAGCCCGCTGGAGACGGGCGCTGCAGCCGGTCGTCGTTTCCTGGCTGGACATGCCTTTCAGCTTCCGGGCGCGCTTGCCGCGGAATCAGGCCGAAGCGCCCTTGGAATGCGCGCTCGAACTCGAAGACGGCGAAACCCGGTCGTGGGCCGCGGCGGCGGGGGAGTCGCGCGTTGAGCGCGCGGCGCAAGTGCGCGGAGAAGCATACCGCGTTCTGCGGATAGCGCCCGATTTCGGCGTTCCCGCCGGCTATCACACGCTGCATGTCAAGGCCGGGCGGCAAACGTGGAGCGCCCGCGTGCTGCGGGCGCCGCGCATCGCGCCCGCCCTGGAGAGAACCTGGGGCGTTTTCCTGCCGTTGTACGCGCTGCGCAGCGAGCAATCTCTCGGCGCGGGCGACCTCGGCGATCTTGTCGGACTGCTCGATTGGGTGTACGGTTTGGGCGGCGGTTTGGCGGGCATTCTCCCCCTGCTGGCGGCATTCCCGCGGAATCCGAGTCCTTATACTCCGGTCAGCCGTCTGTTCTGGAACGAGTTTTATCTGGATCTGCGCCGGCTGCCGGAGTGGCGGTCATGCCCCGCGGCGCGGGCCTATCTCGAATCCGCGGAGGTTCGCAGCGCGGTTGACCGCGCTTGTCCGGCGCGGCACGTCGATTTCGAAGCGGTGGCGGCCGTCAGGAGAAAAGCGCTCGAGTTGCTCGCCGGGGCGCTGTCCGGGGAGCGGCTGCGGCAATACGGGCAGGCGCTCGAAAACGATCCGGCGCTGCGGCGTTACGCGGCTTTCCGCGCGCGGGTCGAGCAAGAGTCCGGCGGCGCCTGCCATGACGGCGGCGGCCGCTGCGATCCCCGCCTTTACCACGGCTACGCCCAATGGGCGCTGCGGCGGCAATTGCGCGGCATCGCCGAAACGGCGCGGGCGAAAGGCGCCGGGCTGTATCTCGATCTCCCGCTTGGAGTGCATCCCCAAGGCTTCGACCGCCTGGAGCATCCCGAATTATTCGCCGCGGGGGTTACGGGAGGGGCGCCGCCCGACCGCTTTTTCAGCAAGGGGCAAAACTGGGGGTTCGCCCCGCTAAACCCGCTCGCGCAGCGGGAGAGCGGCCACCGATACTTTATCGACTGCATCCGTACGCAGATGCAGTACGCCGGCGTGCTGCGCATCGACCACGCGATGGGCCTGCACCGGCAGTATTGGATACCGCCGGGAGGCGATGCCGACCGGGGCGCCTACGTGCGCTGCCCCGCCGATGAGTTGTACGCCGTCTTGTGCCTGGAAGCATGCCGGCGCGGCGCGGCGATCGTCGGCGAAGACCTCGGAACCGTGCCGCATTACATCCGCGGCCGGATGCGCTCTCATGGCTTGCAGCGCATGTACGTCGCCCAGTTCGAGCTCAACTCCGACGCCGCAAACGCGCTTCCCGCGCCTGCCCGAGACGCGGTAGCGTCCATCAATACGCACGATACGCCGACCTTCGCATCTTTCTGGAACGGAGACGACATCCGCGAGCAGCAGGCTCTCGGTTTGCTCGCAGCCCGGCACGCCGAAGAGGCGGCGGAGCGCAGGCGAAAGCTCAAAGGCGCTGCATGCCGCTATTTTCAGCAACCGCAAAACGCCGCCGCACAGGCGATACTGGAAGACTGCTTGCATGAGCTCGGCGTATCGCAGGCGGCTTGCGTCGTGGTGAACCTCGAAGACCTGTGGGCTGAGCGGATGCCGCAGAATACCCCGGGCGCCGACCGCGAACGCCCGAACTGGTCGCGCAGCGCGCAGCGCTCTTTCGAGCAGTTCTCCAAAGACCCTGCAATCCTGAGGGTGCTCGCCAAGCTCGACCGCTCCCGCAAATCGAAAGGCGCCGCGTAACGCAACCATGACCGGCCGTTTCTCCGAACTCGACCTGCACTTGTTCAACGAGGGCCGGTTTTACGAAAACTACGAGAAATTCGGGGCGCATCCAGGCCAATCGGACGGCCGCAGCGGCGTGTGGTTTGCGGTTTGGGCGCCGAACGCCGCAGCGGTTTCCGTGGTCGGCGATTTCAATGGTTGGCGTCGAGAGGCGCATCCGCTGCGCTGCCTGGCGTCCTCCGGCGTCTGGGAAGGTTTTATTGAAGGTCTCGAACCCGGCGCGATCTACAAGTATTTCATTCGTTCCAGAGAGAACGGCTACGACGTGGAGAAGGCCGACCCGTTCGCCTTCGGCGCCGAAATGCGGCCCCGCACCGCTTCCAGGGTCTGCAACCTCGAGACCTATCGCTGGCAAGACGCCCGCTGGATGGAAAGCCGGGGAACGAGGAACAACCGCGAGGCGCCGCTCTCGATCTACGAGGTCCACGCGGGGTCGTGGATGCGGGTTCCCGAGGACGGCGGCCGGCCGCTTTCCTACCGCGAGCTCGCGCCCAAGCTCGCCGCGTATGCGCGCAAGATGGGCTTCACGCACGTCGAGCTTCTGCCGGTCACCGAGCATCCGTTCGACGGCTCGTGGGGCTATCAGACGGTGGGCTACTTCGCGGCAACCTCGCGGTTCGGCGCGCCCGAGGACTTCATGTTTTTCGTCGATACTCTGCATCGGGCGGGAATCGGCGTGATCCTCGACTGGGCGCCGGCGCACTTTCCCAACGACGAGCACGGGCCGGCTTACTTCGACGGCACGCATCTTTATGAGCATGCCGACCCGCGCTGGCGGACGCATCCCCACTGGGGAAGTCTGATCTTCAATTACGGGCGCAACGAAGTGACGAATTTTCTGATCGGCAGCGCGCTGTTCTGGTTCGACAAGTACCACATCGACGGGCTGCGCATCGACGCCGTGGCGTCCATGCTCTATTTGGACTACGGCCGCGCCGCCGGGGACTGGGTCCCGAACGCCTACGGAGGGAAAGAGAACCTGGAGGCGGTCGCCTTCCTGCGGCGGCTCAACGAAGAGGTTTACGCGCGGTTCCCGAGCGCGATGACCCTGGCCGAGGAATCGACTTCCTGGCCCGGCGTCTCGCGGCCTGTTTGCGACGGGGGGCTCGGCTTCGGTTTCAAATGGAACATGGGCTGGATGCACGACACGCTGCGCTACATGACCTGCGACCCCGCGCATCGGCCGCACTGTCACGACTCTTTGACCTTCAGCATGCTCTACGCCTTTCAGGAGAACTTCTTGCTGCCCTTTTCCCACGACGAAGTCGTTCACGGAAAAGGCTCGATGCTGCAGAAAATGCCCGGCGACGATTGGCGGAAGTTTGCCAATCTACGCCTGCTTTACGCCTACATGTTCGGCCATCCGGGGAAGAAATTGCTCTTTATGGGCTGCGAGTTCGGGCAGCGCGCCGAATGGAATCACGACGGCAGCCTGGACTGGAGCCTTACCCGCTGCGCGGCGCACAAGGGACTGCAAAAGCTCACGGCCGATCTCAACCGCCTCTATCGCAGCGAGCCCGCTCTGTTCCGCGGCGATTGCGACCCGGGCGGCTTCGAGTGGATCGACTGCGCGGACCGCAGCGGAGTCATCGGCTTTATCAGAAAATCCGGCGGAAGCGATCCGCCCATTGTCGTTGTCTGCAACTTCATGCCGGTTCCGCGTTACGACTACCGCATCGGGGCGCCGGCGGCGGGGCGTTGGGATGAGCTATTGAACAGCGATTCCGCGGCCTACGGCGGCAGCGAAGTGGGCAATCTGGGCGGCGTGGAAGCCGAAGAAATACCCTGCCACGGCCGCGGGCAATCTCTGCGCCTGGTTTTGCCGCCTCTGGCGGCGCTTTTTCTGAAGCCGGCCGGATGCCGCGAACGCCTGGATTGAGCGCATTCCGCCGCCGAGCTATTTTTCTTTGGGCAGAACGCCTGCGGGATACAACGCGCGCCATTGGGTTGGGCTCTCCCGGCGCATCACCTTGAAGGCGACATCGCCGCCCGGCTCGAGCAACTCGCGGATATCGCGGATATCCGCGGCGGACGAGATGTTCCGGCGGTTCATGGCCACGATGATATCCCCCTCCGCCAAGCCGATATCGGCGCCGAACGACGCGGGTTCGACAGCGGTTATCAAAACGCCGTCGTCTTCGTCGTAATTCAGCTCCCGGCGCATGCTCTCGGTCAGGTTCTTGACGGTAATGCCGAACTCGACCCGCGTCTCGTCGATCTCTTCCCGCTCTCCGCCTCGGCCGAATCCATAAGAGCTGAACAGCTTTTCCCGATCCGCAATCGTGATGTTGACGGTCATCGTTTTGCCGCCGCGGATCAGATCGACCGGCACGGTGGAGCCGACGCCGGTGGCGGCGACGACTTCGATCAGGTGATCGCCGTCTTGAATGGCGACTCCGTTGATGCGGGTGATGATGTCTTCGGCCTCCATGCCGGCCTTGTCCGCCGGGCCGTCTTCGACCACGCGGCTCACGAAGACGCCGCCTTGCTTGGCGCCGTAGGTGCGCAGCAGCGCCGGGTCCTGGACGCTGCTGAACTCGATGCCGATCGAGCCGCGGGCAACGCGACCGTACTTGATGATCTGGTTATAGACGTCGACCGCGATGTTCGACGCCAAGGCAAAGCCGAGTCCGTCGTATCCGCCGGTTCGCGAGATGATCGCCGTATTGATGCCGATGATTTCGCCGCGGGCGTTCAGCAGAGGCCCGCCGCTGTTCCCCGGGTTGATCGCCGCGTCCGTCTGCAAGAATTTCTGGAATGGGCGGACGATCGCGGTCATATTGACCTCGCGCGATTTGGCGCTGATAATGCCGACCGTGACTGTTTCCCTGTAACCGAACGGCGAGCCGATGGCGATCGCCCAGTCGCCGACGTTGACTACGTCGGAGTTGCCGATGGGCGCCGCCTTCATGTTCTCTTTGCCGGCAACATAAATCACCGCCAGATCGGTTTCCTCGTCCGCCCCGATAACTTTTGCTTCGTATCTCTTTTCATCGTCAACGAACCGCACGTGAATCCGGCCGGCGTCGGCGACGACGTGGTGGTTGGTGATGATGTAGCCTTTGGGGTCGACAATCACGCCGGAACCCTCGCCCGGTCCCCGCCGCCGCGGATTGGGAAGGTTTGGCGGCGATCCGAAAAATCGGCGGAAAAAATCTTCCATGTTGCTCGGGTCGTCTCTGCCCGGAGCCTGCCGGCGCTGCTCGGCGCCGCCCGATTCGGGGGACGATTCGACCTGGATATTGACCACGGACGGACGCACGCGCCGCGCGATCTCGGAGAACTGGTTTTCGACCGGCTCGCTCTTGGGCACGACCAGCGGCGAGGCGTCCGAGACGGGTTCGCCTTCCGGCGCGGCGCCGACCCGGTCGGACACGATCGTGCCGATAAGAATGCCGATCAGCAGCGTACACGCAATGAGCGCCGTGGGCAGAAATTTCCTTTGGAACAGTTGATCGCTCACTTTTATCATCGTTTTATCCATGATGCGCCGCGGGGCGCCGGGCTCAACCCGAACCTGCAATCATTATATCCGCCGCTCCCGATGCGCGCAGCGGAAAACGCAAGAAAGAGAGCGAAGCCGCTATGCCGCGGCGGTTTCTTGCCGGGATGCTCTGAACCAGACGTACGCGCCGAGCGCAACGAGCGCGGCGGCGACGACCTGCGTCGTGCTGAAGATTCCGCCGGCGAGGATCGTGCGCGCGCCTTCCGCGCGGAAGAACTCTACGCCAAAGCGGAACGACGAATAGAGCAGCAGATAGCGCCCCAGGATGGAGCCGGGGGCATGAGGGCGCCAGCAGGCGCGCAGCAGATAGCACCCGATCAGCGCGGCGCCGAAGGCTTCATAGAGTTGCGTCGGGTGCAGATGGACGCCCAACGGGACCCCGGTGAATTCGCGCGCGGCGGGATCGCTGAAGACGACGGCCCACGGCGCGTCGGTTTTCCGGCCCCAGCAGCAGCCGGCCGCAAAACAGCCCAGCCGCCCGATGGCGTGGCCGAAGGCCGCGCCCGGCGCCAGAACGTCCGCCGCCGGCAGCCAGGGCAGCCCGACTTTCTTGGCGTACGCGACGGCCACGGCCAGCGCCGCCAACAGTCCGCCGTAGAAGACGCCGCCGGCGCGCAAGGCCGAGAGCGAAAACAGGCGGCCGAAGTCGGCGGAATAGTAGCTCCAGTTGTTGAAGATCATGAAGAGCTTGGCGCCGACGATCGCGGATACGGCGATGTACACGCCCAGGTTGGTGACTTTTTCCGGGTCGAGCCGCGAGCGCTTGGCCAGTCGAACGGCGATCTTGAGTCCGACCAACAGGCCGAGCGCCACCAGGACTCCGTAGGTGGGGATGGAGAAAGACCCGATGGTGAATAAGCGCGGAAACATGAGCGTTGCCTGAACTAAGCCGCCAAAAGAGTAGTTTGAGTCGCCGGCGGACGGAAGGTCAACCGCCGCGAGCCGGGCGGCGTTGGAACGGTCCGCCGGCAGACGGCTCGATCGGGATCGGAAACCGCGTCCCCGGAGGGTTTTCCGCGGCCGCGGCGGAAGCGGTTGAGCTATTCGCCGGCCTGCTTGCCGCCGAGCAACTCGTCCACGCGCCAATACTCGGTGCGGCTCTCGTTCCGCTCGCGGATGCGGCGCACCTCCTCTTCGGAAACCGGCTTGCCCTGTTCGTTGAAGGTCGTTCGTACGAAGGAGAGCAGGTCCGCGACCGTCTTGTCAGCAAGAATGCTGCCGAATCCCGGCATCTCGCGATCGTAGATTTTGCCCTGCACCTGCATCCGTCCGCGCACTCCGTGCAAGACGATCTTGATCAGCGGCTCCGCGGGGCCGTCGACCCAGGGAGATGCGTGCAGCGGCGGCGCCTCGCCCATTTCTTGACCGTCGTACCGGTGGCAGGCGGCGCAATAGTCCCGAAACGTCTTCTCCCCCGGTTTCTCGGCGGCTTGCGCCGCAGCCAAGCCGGCGAGGGCGACCGCCGAAGCAACTCCGAACGGCATTGCCCGACTCACGAGGTTTTGCCGCCCGGCGGCCGCGGCTTGCGGAAGGACGCGATCAGAAGCAGGGCGGCTCCGACCGAAATCGAGCTGTCCGCGACGTTGAAGGCCGGCCAGTGGCGCGCGCCGATGTAAACGTCGAGGAAATCCACTACGTAGCCGTAGGCGAAGCGGTCGTAGAGATTGCCTGCGGCGCCGGCGAGCACGAGCGTCAGCGCCGCCGTCGACATGCGGCCTGCATCCGGAGATCTGGCGAATACATAGACGATCAGCACGACGGCGGCGATGGAAACCGCCGGCAGGATAACGTTTCTCACCGGCGGGGACGCATCGGCAAACAGGCTGAAGGCGATGCCGGTGTTGCGGGTATGCACGATGTTGAAAAAACCTTCGACAATCGTCTGCGAGGAGTAAAGCGGCAGCCGCTCGGCAACCTCCAGCTTGGACCAGCGGTCCAGCGCCACGACCGCGGCGCCCAGGATGCCGTAGATCGGATACAAGGACACGCTTAACCGGTCAGTCTAACGCATGTTTGCGCATAGACGGGGCTATAATAACGCCGGGTATTCGATCATGGACTTGACGCGCCGCCACTTCTTTGGGAAAAGCGCCCACGGCCTGGGCGTTGCCGCTCTGGCGCATCTGCTGCGCGAAGATTCGCCGGCCGCCGGCTTGCCCGGATTGCCGCATCACGCCCCGCAAGCCAAGCGCGTGATCTACTTGTTCCAGTCGGGCGCTCCTTCGCAGATCGATCTTTTCGACTACAAGCCGCAGCTTGAAAAACACCGCGGAACCGACTTGCCGGACTCGGTGCGCCGCGGGCAGCGCTTGACGGCGATGACCGCCACCCAATCGACCTTTCCCATTGCTCCCGGCGCTTTCGAGTTCAAGCGGCGCGGGGCGTCCGGGGCCTGGATCAGCGAATTGCTGCCGCATACGGCGAAGGTCGCCGACAAGTTGTGCTTCATCAAGTCGATGCATACCGAGGCGATCAACCATGACCCGGCGGTGACCTTCTTCCAGACGGGCGCGCAGCTTGCCGGACGCCCGTCGATCGGCGCCTGGCTTTCCTACGGACTCGGCAGCGAGAACCGGGAGTTGCCGGCGTTCGTGGTGATGGTTTCCTCCGGCTCGGGGCGGAACGGCCAGCCGCTTTACGACCGCTTATGGGGAAGCGGCTTTTTGCCGAGCCGCTATCAGGGAGTGAAGTTCCGCTCGCACGGCGACCCGGTTCTTTATTTGTCGAACCCTCCGGGGATCGACCGCTCGGCCAGGCGCCGTTACCTCGACGATCTGGCGAAGCTCAACACGATCAAGCACGAGGACTTCGGCGACCCCGAGATCGCCGCGCGCATTGCCCAATACGAGATGGCTTACCGCATGCAGGCTTCGGTGCCGGAGTTGACGGATCTCTCCGCGGAGCCCGAGAGCGTCTTCAAGCTGTACGGACCGGAAGCGCGCGAGCGCGGGACGTACGCGGCGAATTGCCTGCTCGCCCGGCGTCTGGTCGAGCGCGGCGTGCGCTTCGTCCAGTTGTTCCACCGCGGCTGGGATCAGCACACGAATCTACCCGATCAGTTGCCCAAGCAGTGCGCCGATACCGACCGCGGCTCGGCGGCGCTCATTACCGATCTGGCTCGGCGCGGCCTGCTGGAAGACACGCTGGTCGTTTGGGGCGGCGAATTCGGCCGCACGGTCTATAGCCAAGGCAATCTTTCGGGGACGAAGTACGGCCGCGACCACCACCCGCGCTGCTTCACCATGTGGATGGCCGGAGCGGGCGTCAACGCCGGCGCGACCGTTGGCGAAACGGACGATTTCAGCTATAACGTGACTGCCGATCCGGTCCACGTGCATGACTTGCACGCCACGATGATGCACCTGCTGGGCGTCGATCACAAGAAGCTGACGTTCAAATACCAGGGAAGGCATTTCCGCCTGACGGACGTACACGGAAGAGTAGTCGAGAAGGCGCTGGGGCCGCTTGCGCGGCCGGCGGATAGTGGATAGCAAGACTCGTGACCCGCGCCGCCGGGCGGCGCAGTGACTTGTTACCCTGTCATTCGTGGCCAAGATCGCTGTTTATCTCGGAATCGCCGTCCTGGCGATTCTGCACCATGACCCCTGGTTCTGGGACGATCCGACGCTGGCGTTCGGTTTTCTTCCTCTGGGGCTGGCCTATCACGCGGCTTACACGCTGGCTGCGGCCGTGCTCTGGTATCTTGCCGTGCGCTATGCGTGGCCGGGCGAGTTGGCGCGCTTTGCCGAATCGGGCGGCGATGCGGAGGACGGCGGCGGGTGACCCAACTCATCATCATGGTTCTCTACCTGAGCCTGTTGCTCGGGTTGGGGTTGTTGAGCAACCGCATGTTCCGCGGGACGGCGAAAGACTACTTCGCCGCCAGCCATTCGATCGGTCCGGTGATGCTGCTGATGTCGGTGTTCGGCACGACGATGACGGCGTTCGCGCTGGTCGGCAGCACGGGAGAGTCGTACCGCGCCGGCATCGGCGTGTACGGGCTGATGGCTTCGTGGTCGGCGCTCGTGCATGCGGCGGTGTTCTTTTTCGTGGGCATCCGCCTGTGGGCCTTCGGCAAGCGCTACGGCTATTTGACGCAGATACAGTTTCTCAGAGAGCGCTACGAGAGCGACTTCCTGGGGCTGCTGCTGTTTCCGATTCTGGTCGCTCTGACCATTCCTTACCTGCTGACCGGATTGTTGGGCGCCGGCAGCGTGGTTGTCTCGCTGACTCGCGGGGCGTTTCCCGAGGCGTTCGCCGCGACCGGGGGCGGAGTGCCGCCGTGGCTGACGGGACTGGCGGTCTGCGCGGTCGTTTTGCTGTACGTGTTCTTTGCCGGGTTGCGCGGAGCGGCCTGGGCCAACACCTTTCAGACCGCGGTTTTCATGCTGGCCGGAATCGTATCGTTCTTTGTGATCGCGTCGAAGTTGGGCGGCTTTTCCTCCGCTTCGCAGGCGGTGCTCGAGGCGCACCCGGAAAAGCTGGTCCGCGGCGAGGCGATTTCGCCGCTGCACTTTTTCAGCTACTGCCTGATCCCGCTGTCCGCGGGCGTTTTCCCTCATCTGTTTCAACACTGGCTGACCGCCCGCTCGGCGGAGACGTTTCGCTTGACCGTAGTCGGCCATCCGATTTTCATCATGGTCGTCTGGGCGCCCTGCGTCTTGATCGGCGTTTGGGCGACGTCGGCTATGATGCCGGACGGCTCGCCCGTCGTTCCGCCCGGGTCGCCGCCCAACGTGGAATTTGCGGTCATGGTCGAGCGGTTGACGACGCCCTGGCTCGGCGGCATGCTCGGCGCCGGCATCCTGGCGGCGATCATGTCGTCGCTGGACTCGCAGTTCCTGGCGCTGGGTTCGATGTTCGCTAACGACATCGTGCTGCGCTACTTCGGGCGAAAACGCATTTCGGACGCGCGGCAGGTGCTTTGCGGACGGCTGTTTCTTGTCGCGGTGGTCGTCGTTGCATATCTGCTCTCGCTGCTCGAGCCGCGCAGCGTCTTTACCTTCGGAGTCTGGTGCTTCAGCGGGTTCTCGGCGCTTTTCCCGATCGTCTGGGCGGCGGTTTATTGGCGACGCGCCACGGCGTCCGGCGCGATTGCCTGCATCGTCGTGACCGCCGTGGTCTGGTCGGCGCTGTTTCGCGCCGGAGACTACGGCGCGGACCCCGGCTATCTGTTTGCCGGCATGATGCCGGCGGCAACCGTTTTTGCCGCCTCGACGGCTGCGCTGGTTCTGGTTTCACTGGTGACGAAAGCTCCTTCGGCAGCGACCCTCGCCAAGTTCTTTCCGAAATAGCGCGGCGCGAACGGCGGCCGGCAACATGAGAATCGCATACATCACGGCGGGAGCGGCGGGGACGATCTGCGGCAATTGCCTCAAGGACAACGCGCTGGCCGCGGCGTTGATCGAGGCCGGGCAAGACGTGCTGCTGCTGCCGGCGTACACGCCGATCCGCACCGACGAAGCCGATGTCAGCGACCGGCGTGTCGTCTTCGGCGGCGTCAACATGTATTTGCAGGCGCGCCGGCCGTTTTTGCGCCGGAGCGGTTTGTTCGACCGCATTCTCGACCACCCGGGCTTGTTGGCTTGGGTCTCGCAATTCGGCGTCGATACGCAACCGGAAAAGTTGGGCGCGATGACGCTCGCCACCATGCAGGGCGAAGCAGGGCCCCACGCCAGGGAGATGGGCAAGCTGATCGCCGTGCTGCGCGATTTTCGGCCGGACGTCGTACATCTGACCAACTCGATGTTCGTTTGCATGGCCGGGCCCGTTCGGCGCGAACTGAGCGCGCCGGTAGTCTGCTCGCTGCAAGGGGAGGATTATTTCCTGGCGCATCTGCCGGAGCCCTACCGCGGGCGCTGCTTCGAGCTCCTGCGCCGTTGCGCCGCGGACGTCGACCTGTTCCTCGCGCCGTGCCGCGATCATGCCGCAGCCCTGGCGCCGCGGCTGGGCATCGGCGCGGAAGAGATACCCGCGGTCATGCCCGGCATTGCCCTCGACGGCTTCAGGGCCGGGAGCGGCTCGGGCGGGCCGGAGTTCGTCGTCGGCTACCTGGCGCGGATCGCGGAAGAGAAGGGCCTGCACGTGTTGGCCGCTGCAGTGGCCAAGCTGCGCGCGGCGAATGCCGGCAAGACGATTCGGCTGCGCGTGGCCGGCTGGCGCGGGAAGAAGGAAGCCCGCTATCTGGAGCGGGTTGCGCGCCGCGTGCCGTTGGAAGATATGGGCTACCTTGAACGCGCAAAAAAAATCGAGTTTCTGGCGTCGCTCGACGCTTTCTCGGTACCGGCGGCCTACGGCGCATCCAAGGGGCTTTACATGATCGAAGCGCTTGCCGCGGGGGTTCCCGCGGTGCAGCCGCGCAGCGGAATTTTCCCCGAGTTGACGGCGGCGACCGGCGGCGGGATCCTGTGCGAGCCGGGCGATGCCGACGATTTGGCGGCGAAGCTCCAACTGCTGATGGACGACCGCGGGCGGGCCCGCGCAATCGGCGCGCGAGGCCGCGCGGCCGTGGAAAGAAATTTTCATGCCGGGCGCATGGCGGCGGAAACGCTGGCGCTTTACGAACGGCAACTACGGCAACTTCAATAATTCTTATGGCGCACGAATTCCACTACAAACGCATGGTCCAGTTTGTCGACACCGACATGGCGGGCATCATTCACTTCACCAACTATTTCCGCTACATGGAGGAGGTGGAGATCGCGTTCTATTACTCCATCGGCTTGCCCGGCCCGTTCCGGCGCGACGGCGGCGATACGGTAAGATTTCCGCGCGTCGCCGCCTCGTGCGACTTCATCAAGCCCGTAACCTGCGGGGATTGGCTCGATTGTCATTTGCTCGTGCGGCGGATGGGCAATAGCTCGATCGCCTATGAGCACGTGTTCCGCCACGAGGGGGATATCGTCGCGCGCGGAGAGATTACCGTTGTCTGCGTCGAGCGCGGCGCCGCCGGCGGGATTCGCTCCCTGCCGATTCCCGCCGCCGTGCGCGAGCGGATTGAAGAGGCGCCGGTCGGGGAGTCGTGACCGGCAAAGAGCCCTTGCCCGTTTCAGGTCAGACGTGGGCCAGGTAGTCTTGCCGCCCGCCGTCGGCGAGCAGGAACTGGCCGGTCATGAAGCCGTTCTGCGGCGAGCAGAGGAAGCCGACGACCCGGGCGATGTCCTCGGGTTCGCCCACGCGGCCCAACATCGACTTGTCCGCGATGTTGCGCACGAGCGCGCCGATCTCTTCGGCGGATTTGCCCGCCAGCACCATGTCGGTCTTGGTGAACCCCGGCAGGACGGCATTGACCGCGATGCCCTGCGGGCTCAGCTCGTAGGCCATGCGCTTGGTCAGCGTCAGCACCGCGCCTTTGGTCGCGGCATAGAGCGTCGTTCCGGGGTGGGCCGTGCCGATGCCGGCGTTCGACGCCAGGTTGACGATGCGGCCCCAGCCGCGGTCGATCATGGCCGGCGCGAACGCGGCCGCGCAATGGACGACTCCCTTCACGTTGGTGCGCCACATGGCGTCGAACTCTTCTTCGTCGTAGTCGAGGATCTCGCCTTGGTGGAACAGCCCGGCGTTGTTGACCAGGATGTCGGCGGCGGAGAGTTGCATGCCGACGGTTTCGACCATCGTCCACACCGCTTGCTTGTCGGCAACGTCGGCGCGCACGGCGATGGCCCGGCCGCCGTTCGCGCGTATGCTCTCGACAATCTCGTTGGCGGCGTCCGCTCGGGCGCGGTAGTTGACCGCGACCGCGGCTCCGCGCGCCGCCAAGTGGAGCGAGACGGCGCGTCCGATGCCGCGGGCGCCGCCGGTGACGACCGCGGTTTTTCCGCTCAGGTCGGTTGGCTGCATTGCCGGCACGATTATTCGGGCTGCAGCAACTCGATGTCTTTGTACCAGACATCGACGGCGGCGCGGCGGGCGTTGACTTGCAGTCCCAGGCGCCCGCTGCGCCGGCCCGTATCGTCGTTGCGATCGACCGTTCGCGTACCGTTGACATGCACGACGATGCGCCCGCCGCGGGCGCTGACGGCCAACTCGTTCCACTCTCCGGGACGGTAGTAGTGTTGCATCTCTTCAGCGTCCGGCTTGACGATCCAGGGGCGCCGGCCGGGCTCTTGCAGGCCGCCGGCGCTGTCGGGCGCGACTTCGATCTCGTAGGAGCGGGGTTCGCCGTCGGGCGGCGGCTCGGCTGCTCTGCGGAAGAACACGCCGCTGTTTCCCGAGACGATCTTGTATTTCAGGCGCACGGTGAAATCGTCGTATTCGGCATTGCTGAGCAGTACGCCCGCGGATGCGCCTTGGGCGGCGGTGAGCCGGATCGCGCCGCTTGCGACCGCGGCGTTTCCTCCCCCTTCGTGGCGCCAGCCGCCAAGCGACTCGCCGTCGAAGATCGGCTGCCATGCGTGCCTGCCGAGATCGGCGATGCGCATATTGCGCCAGCGCGCCTGCGCCGGCTTGGGGTCGCGGAAAGAGTGGACCTGAAAACCGATGAAACCCTCCAGGTCGAGCGGGTCGACGAGGTCGGCGCAGGCGACTCCGTTGACCCGGACCCGGATGCGGTCGCCGAC
The DNA here is from genome assembly GCA_958295955.1 of uncultured Bryobacterales bacterium. GTDB lineage: Bacteria > Acidobacteriota > Terriglobia > Bryobacterales > UBA6623 > CATQHP01. The sequence continues at coordinate 3,433,114 of OY282420.1, forward strand.
GGCCTCGATGCGGTAATGGTTCCATTGGTTGTCCTTGAACGCCTTGCTTGCGGCCGGGTCTCCGGTGATGTCGGCGATCCAGCCGCGGCGGCCCTCGTCGAAAATGCCGCCCGACGAAGCGCGCTCCTCGTTCGAGATTTCAACCTGATAGCCGTGAATGCGGCCCTGGGGGAAGGTGCGTTCGCGGCGGCGGCCTCCGTTGTAAACCCAAGTTGTCGTTTCCTCGGGGTACTGATGACTGCGGATTTGCACGCCGGAGTTCAGGCGCGGATCCACGAGGACTTCGAACTCCAGGATGAAATCGCCGTAGGAGCGTTGCGGGCCGAGGAAGCTGTTCGGACTTCCCGCGGCCGTGGTCCCGACAAGCTCGCCGTTAACGATCTCGTACTTGGCCGAGCCGTTGGGCTGCGTCCAGCCTGCGAGGGAGCCTCCTTCGAGCAGAGAAACCCAATCGGCGGCCGGCAGCGCGGCGGGGAGCAGCGCGCAGAAAACGGCGATGTAAAAAAAGCGCATGATTGAACGATAGCAGGCGGCGCGTTCTGCTACTCTCTTATGACGTTATGGCCGCCGAAAAAAAACTCTGGTACAAGCAACTTCACTGGCAAGTGGCCTGCGCGATGGGCCTGGGCACGATTGCCGGGCTCATCGGCGGCGAAACGCTTGCTGAAAACATCGGCTGGATCGGGCAGTTGTTCATCAAGCTGCTGAAAATGATTATCGTGCCCCTGGTGCTGACGTCGATCGTTTCCGGCGTTGCGTCGGTGGGCGGCGCCGGCCTCGGGCGGCTGTTCAGCAAGACGCTCGGCTATTACATGCTGACCAGCTTCCTGGCGGTGATCGTCGGCCTGATGCTGACCAATCTGCTGCAGCCCGGCGTAGGCTTCGAGCTTGGCGGCGCGGGTTCCGAAGAGCTTCCCGACCTGACGGTCATCAGTTCGCCGGTGGATCTGATCCTCGATATCGTTCCCGAAAACATCGTCGCGGCGTCGGCGGAAACGAAGATGCTCTCGATCATCTTCTTCGCCATTCTCTTCGGCATCACCTTGTCGGGACTGCCCGACAAAACCCGCCGGCCGCTGCAGGATTTCATCGGCTCGGCCTTCGAAACGATGATGCGCATGACCTCGGGCATCATCCACGTGGTTGCGCCGATCGGCGTGTTCTCGCTGATCGTTACGCTGGTCGGCACGACGGGGCTGGCTTCGTTCAAGTCGCTGGGCATGTACGCGGCGGTTCTGCTCATCGGGCTGACGATTCACATCGGGGTGACCATGCCGCTGGTGCTGCGGCTGCTGGGCGGCATCAATCCGCTGATCCACTTCAAGAACATGGTCGATCCGATGTTCATGGCCTTTTCGACCAGTTCGTCGGGCGCGACGCTGCCGGTGACCATTGACGCGGTGGAAAACAAGGTCGGCGTCTCCAACCGCGTCACCTCGTTCGTGCTGCCGATGGGCGCCACGGTGAACATGGACGGCACCGCCCTCTACGAATGCGCCGGGGTGCTGTTCGTCGCCCAGGCAATGGGCGTGTCGATGGGTATCGAGCAGCAGATACTGATCGTGATTACGGCCTTGCTGGCCTCGATCGGCGCGGCGGCGGTGCCGTCGGCCGGGCTGGTCGTGATTTTCATCGTGCTGGAGGCCGTGAATCTGACCGGGCCGCAGGTGGAATTGATCGTCGGCGCGATGCTGGCCATCGACCGCCCGCTGGACATGTACCGCACGGTGATCAACATTTTCAGCGATTCGTGCGGCGCGGCGATCATCGCCCGCTCGGAAGGCGAGACGGATGTCGATACGGTTGCGGTTGTCGGTTAAAGCCGGCGGCAAGCGGAATGGAGACTGCGCCGCCGCCCTTGATATTGCCGGATAGGATGCCATGGTAGAAACAGAGCGAGCGCATTGGGGTTCCCGTATCGGGTTCATTCTGGCGGCGGCGGGATCGGCCGTCGGTCTGGGGAACATCTGGAAATTTCCCTACATCACCGGAGAAAACGGCGGCGGCGCGTTCGTTCTCGTTTATCTCGCCTGCATCGCCTTCGTCGGGCTGCCGATCATGATCGCCGAGATTTCGTTGGGCCGGGCGACGCAAAAATCGCCGGCGAGCGCGATGCGTTCGCTGAGCCCCGGCGGCGGTTGGATCGGTATCGGTTGGCTCTGCATTCTCACCTCGGTCTGCCTGCTTTCCTATTACGCGACGGTGGCGGGTTGGGCGCTGCACTATTGCTATCTGGCGTTTAGCGGTCAAATCAGCGGGCAAGGCCCCGAGCAATTGCAGGCGGCGTTCGGTTCGCTTACCGCGACCCCCTCTCTGGGCGTCGCCTGGCAACTGGCGTTCATGGCGCTCACGGTTCTGGTGGTCGTGGCCGGGGTTTCGCACGGCGTCGAGCGTTGGTCCCGGATTCTGATGCCCACTTTGGCCGTGATGCTGCTGATCCTGTTAGGCAAGGCGTTTACGCTCTCGGGATTCGGGCAGGGGATGGATTTCCTGTTCGGTTTCCGCGCCGATAAGCTGACGCCGGGCGGCGTGCTCGAAGCGCTCGGCCACGCCTTCTTTACGCTCAGTCTCGGCATGGGCACGATGATTACCTACGGCAGCTACTTGCGCCGAGAAGACGACCTGGTTTCGGCGTCGGTGATGACCTCGGCCGTGGATACGCTGGTGGCTCTCGTGGCGTCCATGATGTTGTTCCCGATTATTTTCACCTTCGGCTTGGAGGCCGGCCAGGGGCCGGGGCTGCTGTTCGTCACGGTTCCGATCGCGCTGGCGCAAATGACCGGCGGCGGCTTGCTGTCAATTGTGTTTTTCGTGTTGCTGGCTTTTGCCGCGTTGACCAGCGCGATCTCGATGCTCGAAGTGGTGACGGCTTATTTGATGGACGACTGGGGACTGTCGCGCCGGCGGTCGACGGTTTGCGCCGGCATCGGCATCGCGGCGTTGGGCATACCGGCAACCGTCAGCACGGGCTGGTTCGGGCAAATCGACTATTACGTCTCGAATTGGATGCTGCCGCTAGGCGGCCTCGGCGTCGCGCTCTTCGTAGCCTGGCGGATGGACGCCGCTCTGCGCCGCGGGGCTTTCGAATCGGGGAGCATGCTGGCGAAGTTCTACAAAGGGTGGCTTTGGGTCCTGAAGTATCCCGTGCCCGTGGCCGTAGGGTTGGTTTTCTTGCACGCGGTTGGGGTGCTTTAGCCGTCGCCCGGATAGCGGGATCGTCCGGCGGCGATGAGCGGGGGCGTGACGTTCACGGCCGCAATGTTGAGCATCGTCTTCATATGCGGAAAACCACTTGACGCCGCCGCGGCTCGGTCTTGCTATCCACCGTCTGCCGGCCGGGGGCGTCCGACTTCGAGTTCCCTTGCGACGGCCGCCACCTTTGCGTCTTCGTAGTGGCGGCCCACGATCTGGACTCCCACCGGCAGGCCCCGCGGCGAGCGGGCTACGGGGGCGGTTGCGGCGGGGTTGCCCAGCACGTTGAAGACCTGGCTGTAAACGAAAACGTCGGGATAGGCAGCCGTCCGCCCCTCGATAGTCCATTCGCGCTGCCCGTGGCGGAAAGCAGGGACGGCGGCGACCGGGCAGAGCAGGATGGAGTATCGCTCCATCTGTTCGCGGAGCTTCAGGCGAAGTTGATCTTGGGCGACCCAGCCCCACAGCAGGTCTTTGTAAGTCGTTCCTGCTTCCTCCTTGGCGGAGGCCATCGCCTCGTAGGCGAGCGGGTGCAGGCGGTAGCCCTTCGGCGTCGAGGCTTCGATCAGGGTGCGCAGGCAGGCGCCGAACAGCAGCCGCCAGGTTTGCGGCGCACGTTCCAGCCCTTGCAACTCGATTTGCTCGACGCGGTAGCCGCGTTCGGCCAGCACGGCGGCGGCCGTGCGAACGGCTTGGCGGACTTCGGGAGCCGCGGGCGTTGCCCAGGCTTGGTCGAACCAGCCGATGCGGGCGCCGCGCAACTCCGCCTCGTCCGGCGCCTGCAACGAGACGGAGACGGACGACGGGTCGCCGGGGTCGGGGCCGGCGGTGATTTCGAGCAGAAGCCGGAGGTCTTCGGCGGTTTTCGTCATGGGGCCGACAAGGCCGAGAGTGCTTGTGGGGCCGAGGCAGGCGGGCCAGTGGCCGGCGCGGGAGATGACGCCGGGGGTCGGCTTCAGTGCGTAGAGGCCGCAGAAATGGGCGGGTACGCGCACCGACCCGCCGGCGTCGCTGCCGAAGCCGGCGGCGGAGCACCCCGCGGCGATAGCCGCGGATTCGCCGCCGCTGGAGCCGCCGGGAGTATAGCCGGGGTCGATAGGAGAGACCGTGCGGCCGTAGAGATGGTTGTCGGTCTCGTAGGCCATCAGGAATTCCGGCACGTTGGTCGTGCCGAGAACGATCGCGCCTGCGGCTTTGAGCTTGGCGACCAGGGTTGCATCGCGCTGGGCGACTTGGCCCCGGCGGAGATGCGAGCCGCATTCGAGACGGAACCCCGCCGCGGCGATGGAGCTTTTGATCGTGATGGGGACGCCGTGCAAGCGTCCCGTGGATTTTCCGTTGCGGACGGCCGCATCCGCTTTTGCAGCCTCTGCGCGGGCGCGGTCGGCCTGAAGATCGGTAATGGCGTTGAGGGCGGGGTTGACCGCTTCGATGCGGCGCAGGTGGGCTTCGACAATCTCGCTGGGCAGGGCTTCGCCGTCTTGCGCCAGCTTGGCGAGCCGGGCTGCGCCGAGGGATGTGAAATCGGTCATAAGGGCCACGATAGCAACGGGAGAGGCGCCGCCGGACGAACGCGGTTCACGCCTGCGGGCGCTCTTCGGAGCCGAGCAGCGCGAGCAGGCCGGACTCGTCGAGGACCGCGACTCCCAGACGGTTTGCCTTCTCGAGCTTGGAGCCTGCTTTTTCTCCCGCGACGGCATAGTCGGTTTTTTTACTGACGGAGCCGCTGACTTTTCCGCCGGCCGCGGCGATGAGCGCCTTGGCTCGGTCGCGGGTCAGATTGGGCAGCGTGCCGGTCAGCACGAAGGTCTTGCCGGCGGCCGGTTCGGATTCTCCGCTCTCGGGGGGCGGGTCTTGCTCGAATTGCAGGCCGGCTTGGCGCAGCCGTTCGATGAGGGTTCGGTTTTGTTCCGCGGCCAGGAAATCGCGGATGGATTCGGCGATGCGCGGGCCGACTCCCTCGACTGCTTCCAACTCTTCGGGGGAGGCGGCAAGCATGCGGTCGATACTCAGAAAATAGTCAGCCAGCAGTTGCGCGGTGCGTTCGCCGACGTAGCGGATGCCGAGCGCGTAGATGACCCGCGGCAGGGGCGCTGCTTTCGAGCGCGCGATGCTTGCCATCACGTTTCCGGCGGATTTTTCGGCCATGCGGCTGAGGGCGGCCAGTTTGTCGGCGGTGAGGTCGTAAATGTCGGCCAGGTTTTTGACGAGGCCGCCGTCGACGAGTTGCTCGACAAGGATTTCGCCCATGCCGTCGATGTCCAGCGCCGTGCGGTGCGCGAAGTGCCGGACCGATTCCTTGAGCCGCGCCGGGCAGTTGACGTTGACGCAGCGGCGCACGACTTCGTCCTGCTCGCGCACCAAGGCGGTTGCGCAGACCGGACAGGCGGAGGGCATGCGAAAGGGGCGCCGATCGGCGGCCTGCTCGACGACGCGGACGACTTTGGGGATGACGTCGCCGCTGCGCTCGACGAGCACGCGGTCGCCGACCTGGAGTTCGAGGCGGGCGATCTCGTCTTCGTTGTGGAGCGTGGCGCGGGAGACGGTAACGCCGCCGACGAATACCGGTTGCAGCCGGGCCCTGGGAGTGATCGCGCCGGTGCGCCCAACTTGCACGTCGATGTTTTCGACGATGGTTTCGGCTTGTTCGGCGGCGGATTTGCAAGCGATAGCCCAACGCGGGGCTTTGGCGGTGGCGCCCAGACGGCGCTGCAGGGCGGTGGAATCGACCTTGTAAACCAAGCCGTCGATTTCGTAGGGCAGGGAATCGCGGCGGTCAATCCACCGGTTGCGGAATTCGAACAGTTCGCCGAGGCCGGTGAGCCGGGCGCGGTGGGGGTTCACCTTGAAGCCGATGGCGGCCAGCGCTTCGAGCGCGTTCCAGTGCGACTCCATGAAGGTCGATCCGTCGGCGTCCAGCAGCGAGTAGGCGAAATAATCGAGGCGTCGCGAGGCGGTTACGGAGGCGTCGAGCATGCGCAGCGAACCGGCGGCGGCGTTGCGCGGATTCATGAAAGCCGGCTCTTCGGCGGCCAGGCGCTCGGCGTTGAGGCGCTCGAAGGCGCGACGGGGCATGACCACTTCGCCGCGCACTTCGAATGCGTCCGGCATGCCGGCGGCGGCCGCCGCCGCGGGGTCGATCGCCAGGGGCAGCGAACGGATAGTTCGGGCGTTGGGGGTGATGACCTCGCCGGTCACGCCGTCGCCGCGGGTGAGACCGACGGCGAGGCGGCCTCCGCTGTAGCGCACCGACATCGAGATGCCGTCGAGCTTGAGTTCGCCGACGTAAACGAGGGTTTCGACTCCGGCCAGCTCGCGCGCGCGGCGGTCGAAGTCTCGCAACTCCTGTTCGTTGAAAGCGTTGTCGAGGCTGAGCATTGTCGAGGAGTGCTCGGCTTTCTCCGCTCCCGCGCGCGGCGCGCCGCCGACCCGCTGCGTCGGGGATTCCGCGGTGATCAGCTCGGGATGCGCGTCCTCGAGCGCTTGCAGGCGTTGGATCAGGCTGTCGTACTCGGCGTCGGATATCTCGGGCTCGTCGAGGACGTAATAGAGATGCTCGTGACGGCGAATCTCTGCGCGCAGTGTTTCGATCTGCCGGACGGGGGCGCTGCGCGCTGCTTGCGGGGCCGTTTCGGCAGGCATCGCCGTTATTATAAAAACTGCGTATGTTGTTCGATCGGGGCGTGTTGATCTACAACCCGACCGCAGGCGGAGGCGCGAACGCGGCGCGCGTGGACGCAGCCCGCAAGGTGTTGCTCAAGCACGTCCGGGAAGTCGAAAAGGCGCGCACCGAGAGGCCGCATCACGCCTCGGCATTGGCCCGGAAGGCGCAGGAGTCCGGCGCTGATCTGGTGATTGTCTGCGGCGGCGACGGCACGGTCAATGAGGCTGTGCAGGGCTTGGCGCCGAAGTGCGAAGCCTCGCTGCTGGTGCTGCCCGGAGGTACGGCCAACGTCTTGAGCATGGAAGTCGGCTTGCCCGCCGACCCTTGCGGCGCAGCCGCTTTGCTGCCTGCATTGGAAGAGCAAGAAGCATCTTTGGGCTGCGTGGACTTTCTCAAAAGCGGCGCGAGACGGTACTTTTTACTGATGTGCGGCGCAGGTATCGATGCGGAAGTGGCGGCGGGAATCGACCTGCGCATCAAGGCTCGCTTGGGCGAGGGCGCTTACTGGCTCAGCGGCTTGCAGCGGATGTTCCGCCCGTTTCCGAAGCTGCGCGCGTTCGGCGCAGGCGCGCAGAAACAGCGCAGCTTCGTGGTGGTCTCCAAAAGCCGCAAATACGGCGGTGGGATAGTGCTGACTCCGCGGGCGAATCTGCTCGCCGACCGCTTCGAGGTGGCCGAGTTTTCCGGCGCCAATTGCCTGCCGTATTTCAGTCACGTGCTGGGCATGGCGCTGGGAGCGGCGGCGCGTTGGCCCGGCATCGAACATTATCTCGCCGACGAAGTTCGGCTGGAGTCCGCCGACGGGGCGGTGGTGAAAGTGCAGGTGGACGGCGAAGTTGCGGGCGCCTTGCCGATTCGGGTGACGATGCGCCCGCAAGCCCTCAGGATATTGCTGCCCGCGGGTTACGGCGTTTCGCCGATTGAAGCGCCGGCTCGCGCCGCCATGCCCGCGCATGGATAATCTGACGCATACCCTGGTGGGCGGCCTGTTGGCGCGCGCCGGCCTGCGCGAGCGCACTCCGCTGGGCACGGCCGTTTGTCTGGTTGCGGCGAACGTCCCGGACGTCGATATCGCCGCCGGCCTCGACACGATCGACTATCTCAACTATCACCGGCATCTGACGCATTCGCTGTTTGCGATTCCGTTCATGGCGCTGTTGGCGGTCGGCCTGACGGCCGGCGCGGCGCGGTTGCTGCGCCGCCCCGAGCGGGTCCGTTGGGGTCCGGCGTACGGCGTTGCCCTGCTCGTTGCGTATTCGCATCCGCTGCTGGACTTTATGAACGCCTACGGCATTCGCCTCTGGCTGCCGTTTTCGTCCGCCTGGTCTTCCTGGGACGCGCTGTTTGTGATCGATCCGCTGCTATGGGCGGCGCTGTCGGCAACGCTGGCGGCGTGTTGGCTATCGGGCAAGGCCCGCGCGCGGCGTCCGGCCGTTCTGGGGCTGGTCTTGCTGCTCGGCTATTGCGCGCTGAACCGGTACTGGCATGACCGCGTGCTGGACGCGCTTCCGGCGGAGTCGATTCTTGGCGAGGCCGTCGTGCGTCGAGCGGCATTTCCGGCCCCGTGGCTGCCGACGGCCTGGACCGGAGTCGTGGAGACGGAGACGGCTTACTTCGGCTTCGACGTCGATGCGTTGGAGCCGGGAGCGGTCGTTCCCGAGCGGGGGCGGCGGGTCGCCAAGCTCGCCGCGCATCCCGCGGTCGAGGCGGTGCGGGCCGGCGCACAGGGCCGCGACTACGGGCGGTTTGCGCAATATGGGTTCGCGCGGGTCGAGCGGCTGCCCGGCGGCTATCGAGTCACGCTGGCGGACATGCGTTTCTTGCGCGGCGGGCGGGTCGGCTTGGCTTGCAGCTTCGAAGTGGATGCCGCTTTCACGGTCGTCCGCTCGCGATTCGGGCGTTAGCCGCCGCCCCGGCGCGCGATAAGCCTGTGCTAAAGTGGCGGGTTGTGAGTAAGCCGCGCACGCTATTCCAGAAGATTTGGGACGAGCATGTCGTCGTCCATGAAGCCGGGGCTCCGGCGGTGCTCTACATCGACCTGCATCTGGTGCATGAAGTGACCTCGCCGCAGGCTTTTCAGGGTCTGCGGGACCGCGGCCTCAAGGTGCGCCGGCCCGAGCGCACGATGGCCACGATGGACCACAGCATCCCGACGACGGACCGCGCGCTGCCGATTCTGGACCCGATCGCCGCCAAGCAGGTGGAGCAGTTGCGCATCAATTGCCGGGAGTTCGGCGTGCCTCTGGCCGACATGGGCATGGAAGATCAGGGCATCGTCCACGTGATCGGCCCGGAATTGGGTTTGACGCAGCCGGGTTTCACGGTGGTTTGCGGCGACAGCCATACGTCCACGCACGGCGCTTTCGGGGCGCTGGCGTTCGGCATCGGCACGACGGAAGTCGAGCATGTGCTGGCCACGCAATGCCTGCTGCAAGACCGCCCGCGCACGTGCGAGGTGCGCTTCGAGGGGGCCGCGCCGGACGGCGTCGTGGCCAAGGACTTGATCCTGGCGCTGATTGCCCGGATAGGCATCGGCGGCGGGACCGGCCACGTGCTCGAGTACGCCGGCGAAGCGATTCGCGCGCTCACGATGGAAGGGCGCATGACGCTCTGCAACATGTCGATCGAAGGCGGAGCGCGAGCGGGCATGGTCGCTCCGGACGATACGACTTTCGAGTATCTGGCCGGCCGGCCCAAAGCGCCGCAAGGAGCGGCTTGGGACTCGGCCGTCGAACGCTGGCGGAAGCTGCCTTCCGACGCGGGGGCTGTGTTCGACCGCACTGAAACCGTCGACGCGGCGGGCCTGGAGCCGATGATTACCTGGGGCACGAATCCGGGCATGGGCGTGGGCGTGACGCAGCCGGCGCCCGAGCCGAACGGCAATCCCGGCATCCGCAAGGCGCTCGATTACATGCAGATCGAGGGGGGCAAGCCGCTGTTGGGGCGGCCTATCGACGTGGTGTTCGTGGGCAGTTGCACGAACTCGCGGATATCCGATCTGCGCTTGGCGGCGGGCGTGCTGCGGGGGCGCAAAGTCGCCCCCGGCGTGCGCATGATGGTGGTGCCCGGTTCGGAAAAGATCAAGGTGCAGGCCGAAGCGGAAGGTCTGCCGGAAATCTTCAAGGCCGCCGGAGCGGAGTGGCGCGAAGCGGGCTGCAGCATGTGCATTGCCATGAACGGCGATCAATTGACTCCGGGGCAGTACTGCGTGTCCACGAGCAACCGCAACTTCGAGGGGCGGCAAGGCAAGGGCGGGCGGACGTTCCTGGCAAGCCCGCTGACGGCGGCGGCTTCGGCGGTCGAGGGCGCCGTGACCGACGCTCGGCGCTATCTGTAAGCGGGAGAGAGCGGCATGGAATCGGTTACGCAATTCTCGGGCAAGGTTGTCCCTCTGGCGGTTGCCGACGTCGACACGGATCAGATCATCCCGGCGCGTTTTCTGAAAACGATCGAGAAGCTGGGCTTGGGCAAGAATCTGTTCCACGACTGGCGGTATCTGGCCGACGGCGGTCCGAACCCGGACTTCATCGTCAATCGGCCGCGGGCCAAGGGCGGAACGATTTTGCTGGCCGGCGACAACTTCGGCTGCGGAAGCTCGCGCGAACATGCTCCCTGGGCGCTGATGGGGCATGGGTTCAAGGCCGTAATCAGCACCTCGTTCGCGGATATCTTCCGCAACAATTGCTTGAAGAACGGGCTGTTGCCGATCGTCGTGGACGAGGCGGCGCACGGGGAATTGTTCGCCGCTGCCGAAGCGGATGAGGATTGCCGGGTCTCGGTCGACTTGGCGAGGCGGACGCTGCGCTTGCCGTCCGGCCGCGAGGTCGAGTTTCCCATCGACGAGTTTTCCCGCAAGTGCATGCTCGAAGGCGGCGATCAGTTGAGCTATATCCAGCAGCAGATGGGCGCCGTCGAGGCTTACGAGCGCGCTGCGCCGAACGTTCTGAATACGCTTTAGGGGCCGCTGCGCGGACCCGCGGCGTTCCCTTACCGCAAGTACAAGAAAGCGTTGAGGTTGAACATCGCCAGGGCGAACTCGCGCAGCGACTGCTCTTGCAGGAAGGCTTGCGCCGCGGCCTGCTCCCGCGCGGAAGCGGGGCGGCCGGCGGCCAGCCGGTAGGCGCGGTCGATTTGTTCCTCCCGGTCGCCGCCGGCTTCGCGGCGCAGGCGTTCGGCGAACGCGGCCGCCAGACGGTTGGAGAGGTCGCCGTTGAGCAGTTCGAGCGATTGCGGCGCGTGGGTGCTGGTCTCGCGGCGCGCGCAGGTGGTCAGCAGCGCCGGCTGATCGAAGACTTCCATGAACGGCAGGCGCAGGTTGCGCTTGGCAATCAGGTATATCGAGCGGCGGTTGTGCTCGTCGGGGTCTTCGGTGACGCGCCATTGGGTCGGATCGTAAAGCAGATCGACCAGCGCCTCTTCGACGGGAATCATGATGCTGCGGCCGCCCTGCCGCCGGTTGAGCTTGCCGCAGACGGCCAGCATGGCGTCGCGGATTTCCTCGGCGGTCAAGCGGCGGGACGGGCCGCGCCACAGCAGGCTGTTGGCGGCGTCCTTTTCCATGCCGAGGTCTTCCATTGCCGGGTTTTTCGCGGCTTGGCGGTAGGCGTTGCTGAGCAGAATTTGACGGTGCAGCGGTTTGATTTTCCAGCCGCCTGCTATCAGTTGGCCCGCCAGATAGTCGAGCAGTTGCGGGTGGCTGGGGCGCTCGCCCATGAATCCGAAGTCGTTGGGCGTGTTGACGATTCCCCTGTTGAAATAGCCGAGCCAGATGCGGTTGACCATGACCCGGGGAGTCAGCGGGTTGCCGGGGTCGGCGATCCAATCGGCCAGTTTCGAGCGGGGATTTTCGACGTTCTGCGGAAGCGTCGGCGCGTCTTCCGGCAACAGGACCCCCAACGGGCGCGGGTTGACCGCCTGCAGCGGTTGGGTGTGGTCGCCTCGGTCGAGAACGTGAACCGGCTGCGGATATTCGGGATCGTTGCGCACGGTCGCCAGCGTCGGCGGCGGTTCGGGCAACTGCGCTTCGAGCGCGTCGTGCTCGGCCTGCAGCTCGATGCGCTCGGCGCCTTCCGCCGGCTTGACCCGGGCGCGCAGCTTTTTCATCTTGCCGGCGATTTCCTTGGTTTTCTCTCGCCATGCCTCAATGGTCAGACCGCCTGCGAGCACGAGGTCGGTTTCGTAGGCGGGGCCGAAGTAGGCTTGCAGGCGGTAGTAATCGACCTGTCGAATGGGGTCGAACATGTGGTCGTGGCAGCGGGCGCAGCCGACGGTCATGGCCAGGAACGCGGAGCCGACGATGTCGGTGCGCTCGGTGAGAATTTCGTTGCGGCTGGAGGCGACTTCCTGGTTGCCGGCGTTGCGGCGGACCGCCCCCAAGCGGTGAAAGCCGGCGGCGGTCAGCGTTTCGCGGCCGCGTTCGGTCCGGGCATCGCCGCCGGCTATTTCATCGCCGGCGAGTTGCTCGCGGATGAACCGGTCGTAGGGTTTGTCGGCGTTGAACGAACGGATGACGTAGTCGCGGTACCGCCACAGGCCGGGGAGATAGCGGTCGTATTCGAAGCCTTCGGTTTCGGCGTAGCGCACGACGTCGAGCCATTGCCGCGCCTGCTGCTCGCCGTAATGCGGATCGGCGAGGAGGCGGTCGACGACTTTTTCCCAAGCGTCGGGGGAAGCGTCGTTGACGAAGGCGGCAACCGCGTCCGGCGCCGGCGGCAGGCCGGTGACGTCGAAGGAAGCGCGGCGGATGAGCGCGGCGCGGTCGGCTTCCGGCGCCGGTTCGAGTCCCGCTTGCCGCAGCTTTTCGAGCACGAAGGCGTCGATCGGGGCGGCGGCCCAAGAGGAGTCCGACGGGGGCAGCGCGGCCTGCCGCAGCGGCTGGAAAGACCAGAAGGCGCGCTCGCTCGCGCGGTATTCGGCGGCCGGCAGCGCGGCGGCGAGGCCGGCCAGCAGCAGAGAGGCGATGAGCGCAGGCGCCATGCGGGTTCCCCGCATAGATTCTAGCGCAGGCGCGGAGGATTCCGCCCCATTTTCTCGCCGCGGCAGGTTTTTATCCGTCCTCTCTCCTATTATTAAGACACGGAGGCGCGCAGCGAAGGTCCCGCGGAAGGCGCGGCCTGCGCCGGCTGTCTTGCCCCCCGCGCGGCGGCAACTCGTCGAGGCAACTATGATCGAAGTCAGTTTTCTGTTCTTTTTTCTTGCCAGTACGTACCCGATCGGTTTGTGGGCGGCTCGGAAAAGCCGCCACTCGGAGACAGATTACTTTTTGGCGAATCAAACGGTGTCGCCATACGTTCTGGCGTTATCCAGTTCGGCTTCGCACTTCAGCGGCTTTATGTTCGCTGGATTTATGGGAATGGCTTATGCCAATGGCACCGCGGTAATTTGGTATTCGGTGGGTTTTTTGACAGGATATTGTTGCCTGTACGGTTTTGTTACGTCGCGCTTGCAGACTATGAATATAGGCGGATGGGCTTTAAGCGTTGCCGAGTTGATTACATTCTGGCACGGCGAAAACCGTGTGTGGTTGAGGCGGTTCATTGGGTTTATCACGCTTTTTTTCCTTAGTTTCTACGCGGCGGCGCAACTGAAGACAAGTAGCAAAGCACTGGAGGCTGCTTTGGGCTATTCCCCTTATATGGGCGTAGCTTTGAGTATGGGGGTCATTCTCTTTTATTGTTGGTCGGGCGGCATCAAGGCTTCGATATGGACCGATGTGGCGCAAGTCTCGCTGATGACATTGAGCCTGGTGGTGATCCTGGTCAAGGCTGCATCGGAATCGGGCGGAGTCGCGAATCTGTTCCACGGGTTCATGCAGACGGGGGTGGGGGATGTCAATGCGGTGGCTCTGTTTCCGCAGAACCTTTCCATCGGCGGGTTTTCCGGTTTGGGGATGTTCGTGTTGGGCTTCATTGCCGTAGGTTCCTGCGTGATCGGGCAGCCGCATGTGTTGATCCGCGCCATGGCGGTCAAAGACCCGCGGGACATCAAAAAATTCGTTCGCGCCAGCTATGCCCTCCAGATTGGCTTTACTTGCTTGTGTATCCTGGTCGGTCTATGCACGCGGGTGATTTTACAAGATATCGTCAATTTCGATTCGGAGCAGGCTTTGTTTTTATCGGCCCGGGCAATGCTGCCCGCCGTAGCGGCCGGTTTTGTTCTGGCGGGTGTTTTCTCGGCGTCGGTGTCCACTGCGGATTCGCAGATTTTAAGTTGCTCGGCTTCTTTGATGCGGGATTTCCCCGATCCTCCCAGCAACTCGTTACGGGGAGCTAAGGTCGGAACTATGAGCGTGACCGTAGTCGCCGCTCTGTTGGCTTTATTCGCCGAGGACAGCATTTTTTCGCTCATGGTTTTTTCTTATTCGGGGCTTGGGGTTTCGATCGGCGGCCTGATCGTATTGCGTATTTTCAATGCAAGCATTTCCGAGATCGGAGCGATCGTCGTGGCTTCGGTCGGTTTTGCGACAGTGGTGATCTGGGACAAGCTGGGTCTCGATACTTATGCGGCCACCGGCTTGCCCGGGTTTCTCATGTTTTTCCTGACCTACTTCGCGACCCGCCCCTTTTTCCGCCTCAGACAGTGACCGGGAAGCCCTTGCGCCCCGTGACGGCAACCCCGCTGCGGGCGGTTATGATGAGGAACTCTCCACACGTCAACCATGCCGTTCATCCACGAAGATTTTCTCCTCCACAGCGAGACGGCCAAGCGCCTCTACCACGCGTTTGCGGTCAAGCCGCCGATTCTCGATTACCATTGCCACCTGCCGCCCGCAGACGTGGCCGCCGACCGCCGCTTCGGCAACTTGTTTGAAATCTGGCTGGAAGGGGATCACTACAAGTGGCGGGCGATGCGCGCCAACGGCGTCGGCGAAGAGTTCTGCACCGGCGGCGCCGACCCTTACGACAAGTTCGTTGCCTGGGCGCGCACCGTGCCGCATACGCTGCGCAATCCGCTCTATCACTGGAGCCACCTCGAGTTGAAGCGCTACTTCGGCATCGACGACCTGCTCGACGAGTCGACCGCCGAGAGCGTCTGGCGGCGGGCCAACGAGCAGCTTGCCGGCGCCGGCCTTACCGCGCACGGCATTCTGCGCAAGTTCGATGTCCGCGCGCTTTGCACCACGGACGACCCGACGGACGATCTGGCCCACCACCGGACCATCGCGGCGTCAAATCTCGAGACGAAGGTTTATCCTGCGTTTCGTCCCGACAAGGCGTTGACGGTGAACCGTCCCGAGGTCTTCAACCCCTGGGTCGCCAAGCTCGAGGCCGCGAGCAACGTCGAGATTCGGGATTTCCAGAGTTTCCTCGATGCGCTCAAGCAACGGCACGACTTTTTCCACGAAATGGGCGGGCGTCTTTCCGACCACGGGCTCGACCGGCTTTCATCCGACTTTCCGTCCGATGCAACGGCGGCGGCGATTTTCGATTCCGCCCGTGACGGGGTTCCCGCGGATGCCGGGGAACACGGGCAATTCGCCGCTTGCATGATGGTTTACTTCGGCAAGCTGGATGCGGCGCGCGGTTGGACCAAGCAGATGCATTTGGGCGCTCTGCGCAACAACAGCACGCGCGGCTTGCGCACAGCCGGCCCCGACGCCGGGTTCGACTCGATCGGCGATTGGCCGCAAGCCGAGAACCTGAGCCGCTACCTCGACCGCCTGGACCGGCAAGACGCGCTGCCGCGGACGATCGTTTACAACAACAACCCCAACGACAATTACCAGTTTGCGACGATGATGGGGAATTTTCAGGACGGCGCGGTCGCCGGAAAAATGCAGTTCGGCTCCGGCTGGTGGTACCTCGACCAGAAAGAGGCGATGGAGTGGCAGATGAACTGCCTGTCGAACGTCGGCCTGCTTTCGCGCTTCATCGGTATGTTGACCGACTCGCGGTCGTTCATGTCGTACCCGCGCCACGAGTATTTCCGGCGCGTGCTCTGCAATCTGCTAGGCCGCGACATCGAAAACGGCGAAATCCCCGGCGACGACAAGCTGGTCGGCGGCATGATCGAAAACATCTGCTTCCGCAACGCGCGGGAGTACCTCCGGCTCGACGGCGTATAGTCGAAGCCGAGACCGCAGCAGCGGGAAGACTGCTGCCCGCAGCCGCGCAAGAGGGGATTAAAGACCGTTTAAGCGCCCTTCAAACGGCCTTCGAAGGGTACCGGACCGCCTTTTCTTCGGCCGGGCGCGGCCGGCATGGAGGAAACAAGAGGCGGCCGCGGGACGGCCGCCTCTTTCGACTCTCAGCGCGCGGCTAGATGTCGTAGTAGAGCGAGAACTCGTAGGGGTGCGGCCGCTGCCGAACTTCGTCCACCTCGGCGGCGCGTTTGTATTCGATGTAGCTCGAAAGCAACTCCTCGGTGAAGACGTCGTTCTGGGTCAGGAAGTCGTGATCCCGCTCCAACGCGTCGAGCGAGCCGGCCAGATCGTGCGGCAGCGAAGGAACGCCCGCCAACTCTTCCGGCGTCAGATCGTAAATGTCTTTGTCGAGCGCTTCGCCCGGGTCGATCTTGTTCTGGACGCCGTCGAGGCCGGCCATCAGGCAGGCGGAGAAGGCCAGATAGGGGTTGCACGCCGGATCGGGGTAGCGCAATTCGACGCGCTTCGACTTCGGGCTGGGCGAGTACATCGGGATGCGGCAGGCCGCGGAGCGGTTGCGCCGCGAGTAGGCCAAGCTGACCGGAGCTTCGAAGCCGGGCACCAGGCGCTTGTAGCTGTTGGTCGTCGGGGCGACGATCGCCGCCAGCGCCGGAGAGTGCTTGAGCAGCCCGCCGATGTAGTGCAGGGCGGTCTCGCTGAGGCCGGCGTAGCCGTTGCCCGCGAAGGTCGGCTCGCCGTCTTTCCAGATCGACTGATGGGTATGCATGCCCGACCCGTTGTCGTTCCACAGAGGCTTCGGCATGAAGGTCGCCGACTTGCCGTTGCGGTAGGCCACGTTGCGCACTACGTATTTGTAGAGCATCATGTTGTCGGACGAAAGTACGAGCGTGTCGAATCTCTGGTCGATCTCGCACTGGCCGCCGGTGGCGACTTCGTGGTGGTGGCACTCGATTTCGATGCCGCACCTCTCCATCACCTGCGTCATCTCGGTGCGCAGGTCTTGCAGGTGGTCGGTCGGCGGAACCGGGAAATAGCCCTCTTTGTAACGCGGGCGGTAGCCGAGGTTGTTATCGGGGCGCCCGGAATTCCAGCGGCCTTCCTCCGAGTCGATCTTGTAGAAGCCGAAGTTGTAAGACGAGTCGTAGCTGACGTTGTCGAACAGGAAGAACTCGGCCTCGGCGCCGAAGTAGGCGGTGTCGCCGACGCCGGTGTACTGCAGGTATTGCTCGGCTTTCTGAGCGATCCAGCGCGGGTCGCGCTCGTAGTGCTGCTTGGTGATGGGGTCGACGATGTTGGAAATGATGCACAGCGTCGGGACCTCGGTGAAGGGGTCCATGAACGCGGTATTCGGGTCGGGCATGATCAGCATGTCGGACTCGCTGATCGCCTGCCAGCCGCGGATCGACGATCCGTCGAAACCGAAGCCATCCTCGAAGCTGTCTTCTTCGAGCATGGCGATCGGATACGAAACGTGCTGCCACAGGCCGGGAAGATCTGCAAACCGTAAATCGAGGATCTCCGCGCCGCTCTCTTTCGCGTACGCCAAAACCTCCGCTGGGGTTCTTTTGGTAGCCATTCAACCTCCTGGTGATTCTCAAAAAGGGGAAGGATTATGCTCGCGCATCCCGGTCTGTTCTTTGGCGGTCGGAGCCGGACGGCCCCGCCGCGCAGACCGAACGCGGGTCTGAACGGAAAGAATAACACAACGGCGGCCGCGCGCGGGAGTTTCTAAGCCCCATAAAAACTTTCGATATGGAATCCTGCTGCGCGCAACGCAATGCGGCGCCTAGCGGATCAGATGCTTGGCGTCGGGGTTGCCGGGGCCGAAGTGCTTGAGCATGACCAGATTTTCTTCGCTGCTGGCGTTGGTAATCGTGACGCCGGCCTGCGCCGCCGGGGCGGTGACGAAAAATTCATCTGAGGTCAACTCGCCGTAACGGATCATCGCCGGCGCGTGGATGTCCCATACGCCTATTTTCCCGCGCCCTTGCGTCAGGATCATGCCGTAAGCCGCCGCGTCGGCGATGACCGCGGTGCGGCCCGGAAGCACGGTCAATTCTTTCGCGCTGTAAAAATCCGTGGAGTAGGTGACCCAATTTTCGCGGTAGCCGGCCGCTTCCATTTCCTCCGGCGGCTTGACGGGCGTCGGCTCGAAATAACGGTTTTGCATGAAGTAGGGATCGACGTTCGCTTCCCAGTCGAGCATGCCGATAATGTAGTCGAGATCGTAGCGGCACTCCTCCGGAACGTCTTTGACGAGCAGGTCCCAAGGCACGGCGCGGCCTTCGACCAGCGACTGGAACATGCCGAAAACGTCGGAGTTGACCTGCGGCTCGTAGGTGACGGCCGAGCCGGGCGCGTGCAATACGCCCGCCGGAATGTGCCAGCCGCTGCCGGGCTTGAGCTTGTACGCCTTCGAGTGGTACAGAATGCCGTTGTCGCCTTCGTTCCAACGTTCGAGGCAACGCCGCACGTCGTCTTGGGTCGTGCCGGGCTCGAGGCCCATGAACGTGTAGGCGAAATTGTTTTCCTTGTAATTGAATTGCGGCGGGAAGTAGTAGGCTTCCGGCTTGCCGCGCCGGCCGACGCGGGCGGCCGCCTCGTCGCCCTGGTGCATGTGGTGGGGGATCGGCCCCAGGTTGTCGAAGAACTTGCAGAGCACGTTCCAGCCGCCGCGCTCGCTCATCACGTCTTGCCCCAGGAATTCGTCGCCGATTTCGTCGACGGCCTCTTTCAACAGGATTTTTAGGGCATTGCCGTTCGCGCCGACCGCAGCGACGATGTAAGCCAGCCCTTCGTCCTCGGGCGTGCCGGGGCCGTTGTCGGCTTGCGTCGTCGATGAAAACCAGCGCTCGTCTATGCCGCCGCGGTGCGCGCCGAGCGCATAGAGATCGCCGGGATGGAGCTTGAGGCGGCCGCCGGGCATCAGGAACGAGCGGGGCACCCAGCAGGGCGCGAGGCGCACGATGCCGCCTCCCGCCGACAGAGCGCTGCGCAGAGCTGCAATCTTCTCGGACATGCCCGCTATGATAACCAATCGCCGCCGCCGGCAGGCGGTGTTCGCCCGCGCACATTCCGGCCCGTCATGCCGCCCTCCCCTACGGTAACCTGAGGGCGGCGGTTACGCCTGAAACGGCAGGTCCCGGCGAGCGTCCCCGGCCGCCCTGCGCGGGGCCGTATGCTACTCTCAGGAACGCCGCAACGGGAAGGGCAGCCGATTGCCGTCTGCAAGAAATAGACGCATCCTCTTATTTTTCGCGCTGGGTTTCGCCGCGGCGCTGCCCTTGCTGCAGGCGTTTCAATTCTTCGGCGGGCGCCGCGGCCGGGGCGGAGACCCGCGCGCTTACGACTACGAGCACAGGCCCGCCGAGTTCTCGTTTGCGCGTTATGCGTACGGCTCGGGCTATTACGGAGGCTGGGGCCGCGGGCGGGGCGGTTGGAGCACTGACTTCCCGGAAGCCGAATACCACCTGACGCAGGGCATCAAGCGCCTGACGGCGATCGATGCCGTTCACGGCGGGCGGTTCTTCGAGCCGATGGACGACGAAATGTTCGATTATCCGTGGCTCTACGCGGTCGAGGTCGGCCATTGGCATCTGAGCGACGAAGAGGCGGCGCGGCTGCGCGAATATCTGCTGCGCGGCGGGTTCCTCATGGTCGACGATTTTCACGGTTCCGAGGAGTGGGCGACTTTTCTCGCCGGCATGCAGCGCGTGTTCCCCGACCGCCCGATCGTGGAAGTGCCCGCAGACGATCCGCTGCTGCACACCCTCTACGATCTGGACCAGAGAACGCAGATTCCCGGCATCCGCGTGCTCTGGAGCGGCCGCACCTACGAGCGGGACGGCTACACGCCCCACTGGCGCGGCATTTACGACGACGAAGAGCGGCTGATGGTGGCGATCAATTTCAATATGGACCTGGGCGACGCCTGGGAGCACGCCGACTGGCCCGAGTACCCCGAAAACATGACGGCGCTAGCCTACCGTTTCGCCATTAACTATGTCATCTATGCGATGACCCATTAGAGCAGCGCCGGTGTTCGAGTTTTTTTTCAAGTATCCGTTGACGGCCTTCGGCAAGGGCCGGTTCGTGTTTGCCGGCGGCTGGCCGCTTTGGCTGCTGCTGGTGCTGGTCGCCGCGGCCGGCGCCGGCCTGTGGTGGCACGCGCGGCGTTCCTCGAGCCGCTTGCAAGGCCGCCGTCCGGCGGCGGTTTGGGCGCTCCAATGGGCTGCGGTTGCGTTGGCGCTGCTGATGCTGTGGCAGCCGGGTCTCGCCGTGCAGTCGCTCAAGAACCGGCAGAACGTAGTTGCGGTCTTGCTCGACACTTCGCGCAGTATGGCGTTGGGCGCGGGCGGCCGGTCGCGGCTGCAGCAGGCCGTTGCCGCCTTGCAAGGGCCGGTTCTCGACGAATTGGAGAAAAAATTCCGCGTCCGGCTCTATGCTTTTGCCGGTTACGCAGACCGCCTCGAATCGCTCGCGGACGAGCATTTGCCGGCGCCGGGAACGAGCAGCAGGATCGGCGAATCGTTGGCGAATATCTTGCGCGAGTCCACGGCCGTGCCTCTGGGGGCGGTATTGGTCGTCAGCGACGGCGCGGACAACACCGGCCGATTCGACCGCAAGTTGATGGCGGAGATACGCCGGCGCAAAGTTCCGGTGCATACGGTCGGCGTCGGCCGCGAGGAAATTCCCAACGACATCGAGCTTGCCGATGTCGTCGTGGCGGCGAAGGCGCTGCCGAACTCCCGAGTCAGCGCCCAGTTGACCATCCGCCATGACGGGAGCGGCGAGCGGACCACCCGTATCTCGGTCAAGGACGGCCCTGCCGTGCTCGCCACGAAAGAGGTCGCGCTGCGGCCGAACGAGCCGATTCAGGGCGAATGGATCGACTTCAGCGCCGGGGACCCGGGTATCCGCAATTTGAGTTTTTCGCTGGAGCCGGCGCCCGACGAGGAGGTGACGGGCAACAACTCGCGCCGCCGCGTGATCGACGTTCCGCGCCGCCGCCGCCGCATTCTTTACGTCGAGGGCGAGCCTCGCTGGGAATACAAGTTCATGCGCCGGGCCGTGGCCGGAGACGCCAGCATTCAACTGGTCGGCCTGCTGCGCACTTCGACGAATAAATACTACCGGCAAGGCGTCGATACGGCCGAGGATCTGGAGCAAGGCTTCCCCGAAGAACCGGAAGAGTTGTTCGCCTACGATGCGCTGATGATCGGCAGCTTCGAGGCGGCTTTTTTTACGCCGAAGCAGCAGGAAACGATCAAGCGGTTCGTCAGCCGCCGCGGCGGGAGCCTGATGATGATCGCCGGGCCGAACGGTCTGGGCCAGGGCGGCTGGAATGCGTCCGAGGTCGCCGACGTGCTGCCGGCGGCGCTGCCGGGGGGCGAAGGCAGCTTCGTCCGCGAGAAAGTCGCCGTGGAGTTGACCGCGCAGGGGCGGGAGTCGCTGATTTGCCGCTTGGCTTCCGACCCGGAGGAAAACGCCGGTCTATGGAGCGAAATGCCGCGGCTGGCCGACTACCAGCGGCTCGGCGCGCTCAAGCCGGCGGCCGTGACGCTTTTGAATGTCCGCGTCGGGCCGCAGGCGCTGCCGCTGCTGGTGCGGCAGAACTACGGCCGCGGGCGGGCGGTGATCTTCGCCACGGGCGGGAGCTGGCGTTGGAAAATGAACCTGCCCAGCGACGACGACCGCCATCACACCTATTGGCGGCAACTCTTGCGCAGCCTCGTAGCCGACACGCAGGGGACCGTGCTGCTTTCCAGCGACCGCACGATCTATGCCGACGAGCCGCGCGTCCACTTGCGCGCCGAGGTGCGGACCAAGACCTACGAAGCGGCGAACAACGCTATCGTGACCGCGGTCGTCACGCCGGAGTCGGGGGAGGCGGCGACGCTCGACATGCATCCGTCGCCCAACGAGGCGGGCGTTTACGAGGCCGAGTTTACCGCTGCCGCCGCCGGCGCTTACCGGGTCGAGACGACGGCCCGTTTGGGCGAGCAGCGTCTCGGCGCCGACACGCTCCATCTCCGCCGCGAAGACGGCGTTGCCGAGGATTTCCACCCCGAGCAGAATCGGGAATTGCTGGCGCGGCTCGCAGAGCAGACCGGCGGGCGCTACTGGAGCCTCGATGAGCTTGCCGGCTTGCCGGCGGAGATTCGCTTCTCCGAAGCCGGCATCGCCTCGCGCGAAATCCTCGATCTGTGGGACATGCCGGCGTTCTTCTTTCTGCTGTTTCTGCTCAGGGGCGGGGAATGGCTGTTGCGGCGGAAATGGGGCGTAGTCTGATGCCGCTGCTCGGCCGCTGGAGAGTGCAGAGTGGAGCGTGAAAAAAAAGACCGCTTGCGCGGACTGCCGGTGGTTGCCGCGGCTGTTTTGGCTGTTGCGCCGCCTGTCTTCGGCGCGACGCATTTCGTCATCGTCGAAGGACTCGGCGGCAGCCGGCAGTACGCCGAGGAATTCCGCGAACAGGTGGAAGATTTGCGGCTGGCGGCGCGCAAGGCGGTTGACGACGACGCCCGCGTTCACGTGCTGGCCGGCAGGGAGGCGACCCGCGAGCGGGTTCAAGAAACGCTGGCGGCGCTGGCCGACGACTTGTCGGGCGGCGATGCGCTGGCCGTGTTCCTGATCGGCCACGGCACGCACGACGGGCGGGAGTACAAGTTGAACGTTCCCGGCGCTGATTTTACCGATGCTCAACTCAAGCGCTGGCTCGACGCCGTCCCTGCCGGGCGGCAACTCATCGTTTTGACCACCAGCTCGAGCGGCGGCGCAATCGAGACGCTCGGTTCCGAGCGCCGCATCGTGATTACCGCGACCAAGAACGGCCGCGAGAAAAACGCCACCGTATTCGGGCGTTACTGGGCCGAAGCCCTGTTGAGCGCCGAAGCCGACACCGATAAAAACGAGACCGTCTCGGCGCTCGAAGCCTACCGTTACGCCGAGAGCAAGGTCGAAACGCACTACAAAGACGCCCAACGGCTGGCTACCGAGCATCCGCGGCTGGAAGGCGAGCTTGCCGGGAGCTTCGTGCTGGCGCGTCTGGGGGCGACGGCGCAGGCCGCTGCCGACCCGGCGAAGAGCGCGCTGCTCGCGGAGCGCGAGGCGCTCGAGCGCAAAATCGACGAATTGCGGCTGCGCAAGGGCGATCTGCCCGAAGAGCAATACCTTGACGCGCTGCAGGCGCTGCTCGTGGAGCTTGCCGCGATCCAGGAAAAAATCCTGGACGACGGGGGGCGCCCGTGATTGCTTGCCCGGCGCCGCAGCCCGTCGCGCGGACCGCGCCCCGCTCGTTACGCTTGCCGCGGACGGTCTCTTTCCTCTTGCTCTCTTGGGCCGCCGGCGCGTTGCTCGGCGCGCCGCTCTACCCGGACCGCGGCCGCCGCAGCGAGTTGCTGAAACCGTGCGACGAGCACTACGACCGCGGCCGCCGGGGGCAGGCTGCCGGCTGCTACCGCGAGTTGATCGGCCGTAGCGCGGACCCGGCGGCGCAGGCCGAAGCGTTCTGGCGGCTGGGCGACCTCAAGAGCGCCAACGAGCGTTTCCGCGATGCGGTCAACGCTTCGCCGGACGACCCGGATCTGCGGGTTCGTTGGGGGTATCTCTACGTCCAGTCGCACCAGGAAGGCGAAGCGGCGAAGTTGTTCGCCGAAGCCCTGGAGCGCGACAAAAACCACGTCGCCGCCAAGCTGGGCGCCGCAAGCGTGATGGCCGGACGCTTCGAGGGCGAAGCGCTCGAGAGAGTCAACGAGGCGCTCGAAGCCAAGCCGGAGCAAGTCGGCGGCTATCTTCTTCTCGCCCGCATGGCGCTGGAAGAAGGCGATCTGGAAAAAGCCGAGAAGTCGCTCCGGACCGCGCTCGAAAAAGTCGAGAGCTTGCAGGCTTCGCCGCTCGAAACCTATGCGCTGCTCGCTTCGCTGGACCTGCTCAGGCAAAACCCCGACAGCGAATGGATCGACAAGGCGTTGGCCCATAACCCCGCATTCGGCAAGATCTATGCCGAGCAAGCGCACTTCTACGTCATTACGCGGCGCTACCGCCAGGCGACGGAGCGCTTGCGGAAGGCGGTCGCTCTCGACCCCACGCTCTGGCAGGCGCACGCCGATCTGGGCGTCAATCTCATGCGCGAGGGACTCGAAGGGGAAGGCCGCCGGCGCCTCGAAATTGCCTATAACGGCGACCCGTACAGCGCCAAAACCGTGAACACGCTGCGGCTGATGGACAGCTTCGGCGATTTCGTAACGCTGTCGAACAAAGAACGCGCCGCCCCGGCGGACGCGCAAGAATTGTTGGCCTCGTTGACGAAGCCCGAAATCCTCGTGAAGCTGCACAAGGACGAGGCCGAGTTGCTGCGGCCGTACGTGTTCGAGCTTTCCGAGCGCGCCGTCGCCGAATTCTCGAAGAAATACGACTTCACGCCGGAGAAGCCCATCCAAATCGAGCTTTATCCCAATCACGACGACTTCGCGGTGCGCACGATGGCCATGCCCGGCATCGGACTGCTGGGCGTGACTTTCGGCTACGTCGTGGCGATGGACAGCCCCTCGGGGCGCGAGCCCGGCGGTTTCCATTGGGGCACGACGCTGTGGCACGAGTTGGCGCACGTCTTCACCCTCGAAGCGACCGATCATCTGGTGCCGCGCTGGTACTCCGAAGGCGTCTCGATGTACGAGGAGTGGCAGGGCGACCCGCGTTGGGGCGAGAGCGTCGGTCCGGATTTCATCTCCGCCGTTCAGAAGGAAAAGCTGCTGCCGATCGCCGAGCTCGACAGGGGCTTTATCCGCCCGCGCTTTCCGGGGCAGGTGCAGATCTCGTATATGCAGGCCGGCTTGGTCTGCCGCTTCATCGCCCGCGAATGGGGCGAAGAGAAATTGGCTGTTCTGCTCAGGGGGTTCGCCCGAAACACGTCAACGGCCGACAACATCGAGGCGGCGCTCGGGCTGGACGCCGGTGAGTTCGACAGCCGTTTCCAGGACTATCTGCGGGAATTCATCGGTCCCGTTCTCGGCGGGCTGAAGGGTTGGCGCGGCGACCTGCAGAAAGCGCTGGAAGCGGCCCGCGAAGAGGACTGGGAAAGCGTCGTCGAGCCTGCCGTCGAGGCCAAGCAAACGTACCCGCAATACGTCGGCAGCGGCAATCCCTACGTTCTGCTCGCCGAGGCGTACGACCGGACGGGCAAGCGCGATGCGGCCATCGGCGAGTTGTCGGCTTACGAGCGGCGCGGGGGCAGGAATCCTGAGATGCTCAAGAAGCTCGGCAAATGGCTCGCAGAGGCCGGGCGCGGCGCGGAAGCGGCTTGGGTTTACGACGGCATTGTTTACAATTGGCCGCAGGACGAGGAAGTTCACCGCAGACTGGGCGATCTGCTTTATGACCAAGGCGAATACCGCCGCGCCGCGAGAGAATTCCACGCCGTCCTGGCGCTCGACCCGCTGAACAAGGCCGACGCCGAATACAACCTGGCCCGAACCTACGATAAGATGGGCGATCGCCGCAAGGCGCGCCGGCACGTGTTGCTCTCGCTGGAAAACGCCCCCACGTTCGGCCCGGCGTTGAAGCTGTTGATGGAAATCAAGGAATAGGTCGAAATTTAATGTCTCTTTTGCTGCAGAGTCCCCCGGAAACGAGCGAGTCCCGCGAGATCGTCGCCGGCTTCCATTCTTCGATGGAGCGCATCCGCGAACAGGTGCGGCAGATCATCGTGGGCCAGGACGAGGTCGTGGAAAACCTGCTGATGACTCTGCTCGTCGGCGGGCACTGCTTGATTACCGGCATGCCGGGCACGGCGAAAACCTTGCTGGTGCGCACGTTGGCGACCGCTTTGGGGCTGACCTTCAAGCGCATTCAATTCACGCCCGACCTGATGCCCACCGACGTGACCGGAACCGACATCATCGAGGAAGACCCGACGACGGGGCGGCGTACCTGGACGTTCGTCAAGGGGCCGATTTTCACCAACGTCATGCTCGCCGACGAGGTGAACCGCACGCCGCCGAAAACGCAGGCCGCGCTGCTCGAGGCCATGCAGGAGTTGAGCGTTACGGTGCGCGGCAACACCTACCAACTCGAGCCGCCGTTCCTGGTGCTCGCCACGCAAAACCCGATCGAGTTGGAAGGTACCTATCCGCTGCCCGAAGCCCAACTCGACCGCTTCCTGTTCAACGTGATTCTCGGCTATCTGTCGGCGGAAGAGGAATGCGACGTGGTGGACCGCAACACGGCCGGCGAGCCGCTGCCCGAAGTGCAGGCGGTGACCTGCGCGGAAGATATCCGCAAGTACCAATGGCTGGTGCGCCAGGTGGCGGTGTCGCAAGCGATGATCGGGTACGCCGTCGAGTTGATCCGCGCGACCCGTCCGGCCGACCCGGCCGCGCCGGAGATCGTCCGCAAGTACATCAACTACGGGGCCAGCGTCCGCGCGACGCAGTTTCTGGTTCTCGCCGCGAAGGCCCGCGCCCTGCTCCAGGGGCGGTACCACGTTACCGCCGAAGATTTGCAGTCCCTCGCGCTGCCGATCCTCCGCCACCGCGTGCTGACCAATTTTCATGCCGAGTCCGACAAGGTGGATGTCGACGATGTCTTGCGCGAGACGGTCGCTTCCAAAGCGGCGCCCAACGAGACATGAGCGCATGACGCTTTGGAGAAGCCGGAGATAAGCCGATGGCCGTTCAGCAACTGCTCGATCCTGAGATTCTCATGCGGCTCTCGAACATCGAAGTGGTCGCCAAGACGGTCGTCAACGGTTTTTTGACCGGCCTCCATCGCTCGCCGTTCTTCGGCTTCAGCCAGGAGTTCGCCGAATACCGCCCGTACGCCCAGGGCGACGACCCTCGATTTATCGACTGGAACGTGCTCGCCCGCTCGAACCGCACTTACGTCAAGCGGTTTCTCGGCGAGACGAATACGCATCTGGTCTTGCTGGTTGACGCCAGCGCCTCGATGGGCTACCGCTCGGGCGCGGTTTCGAAGCTCGACTATGCGAAGTTCCTGGCGGCTTCGCTGGCCTATCTCTCGACGCGGCAGCACGATGCGGTCGGGTTGATGCTTTTCGACGAAAAAATCCGCGAGATGCGTCCGCCGGCCTTCCGACCGGGGCACTTGCAGAACATCCTGCACATCCTGCAAAACGCCCGGCCGGCGACCGGCACGAACCTGGATCTCCCTTTCCACGAGTTTCAGCAGCATGTCAGCCGCAGGGGGCTGGTGGCGATGATCTCCGACTTTTTCGCCGACCCCGGGCAGATCATGGACGCCGTGCGGCCGCTGGTCTTTCACGGGCAGGACATCGTTTTTTTCCAGGTGCTCGACCCCCGCGAGATCGAACCGCAACTCGGCGCCTCGGCCGTGCTGGAAGATATGGAGACCGGCGAGTTGATGGAAGTATCGCCGGACTTCGCCAACCGCGAATATCCGGCCCGCATCCGGGCGCATATCGAACGGCTGAAGGATACGGTAGAGGCCGAGGGCGCCGACTGCGTGCTGATGAATACGGCGCAGCCGCTTGACCTTGCGCTGCGCGAATTTCTGCTGTTCCGGCAGAGGAGGCGCTAGGGGACGATGGCGCTGCTCTCTCCGTGGTTCCTGGCCGGCGCGTTGGCCGTCGGGCTCCCGCTTTGGCTGCACCTGCTGCAGCGGGAAAACCCCGTCAAGCTGCGCATCAGTTCGTTGATGTTCTTCGAGAAGCGGACGCAGAGCACGATTCGCGAGAGAAGATTTCGGCATCTGCTGCTGCTCGCGCTGCGGCTCGCCTTGCTGTTGCTGCTGGCGCTGGCCTTCGCCAAGCCGATCTGGGAGCGCCCGCCGGCCGTTGTCGCCGGGGACATCCCGTCGTTGCACGTCATCGCCCTCGACACCTCGCTGAGCATGCAGCACTCCGACCGCTGGACGCGCGCCCGGGAGGCGGCGAACGGCATCATCGATTCCCTGGACGAAGGCGACCGGGCGCAGGTCATCGCCAACGGCCCGTCGGTGAGCGTCGTGACCGACGCAATCGACGACCGAGTCGAGTTGCGCAACGCCGTGGCTTCGCTGGCGCCGACCGCGGCGCGGAACAGTTTCGGCGACGTGATCGAAGCGCTGCGCAGTCTCGCTCCCAACGCGGACTATCCGGTCGAGGCGCATCTGATCTCCGACTACCAGAACACCGCGATGCCGGGCCGTTTCAACGATTTGGTTTTGCCGGCGACGGCGGCGCTGCAAATCCACAACGTCGCCGGCGATGCCGCCCCCAACTGGGCCGTCGAGAGCGTGAAGGGCTCCAGGCAGTTGTTCGGCGTGGACCGGCCGAAGCTCGAGGTGACCGTCGGCGGGTACGCAACGCCGAAAGTCAACAAGCGGGTCGTGCTGGCGATCGACGGCAGACAGATCGCGGCCGCAACCGGCGAAATTCCGGAGAACGGGCGCGCAACCTTTACGTTCGAAGATTTCGACCCGCCGCGGGGCTTCAGCCGCGCGGAGTTCGTCATCGAGCCGGCCGACGATCTCCCGGCCGACGACCGCCGTCTGGCGGCGCTGGACAATGCCGAACCCGATCCGCTGCTCTTCGTCAGCGCCGACAACCGCCAGCGCGACCTGCTCCATTACCGCACCGCGCTGGGGGCCTCCACCGGCGTTAGCTTCGCGCTGGAGTCGGCCTCGCCGGGCGAAGCCGAGCGGCTCAACCCCGAGCGGTATGCGCTGATCGTGCTGTCGGATATCCCGCAGTTGTCGAGCGGATTCCTGGCGCGCCTGAGAAGTTACGTCGAGTCCGGCGGCTCGCTGTTTCTGGCCTTGGGACCGAAAACGGCGAATGCGGGCAAGGTCGTTCTCACCGGTCACGCAGTCGATCAGCCGCTTTTTGCCGAGCGCGGCGCAACGCGCTTTCAGACCGCCGGCCGGTCTGACCCGTCGCATCCGGTGGTGGAGCAGCTCAAGCGCTTGAGCGGCGTGAAATTCTTCCTCTACGCCCGCGTCCGGGCCGACGAGGAGGACGATGTGCCCCTGCGCTTGGGCAACGGCGACCCCTTGTTGCTCGAGCATGCGCTCGGCGCGGGCCGCGTGTTGCTGTTCGCTTCGACGATCGACAACGTTTGGAACGATTTGCCGATCAGCCCGCTCTTCGTCCCCTTTGCCGTGGAAACGGCGCGTTACCTCACGGGAATGGAGGCTTCGCGGGGCCGGGCTCTGGTGGGCTCGGTGCTCGAATTGAGCCGCCGGCGGAGTTCCGGCGGCATGGTGCAAGTCTTCGACCCGCAAGGAAACCGCGCGCTCACGTTGTCGGAAGCGGTGGCCCGCGACGATCTCATACTCGACCAGGTGGGTTTTTACGAAGTGCGGCGCGCAGAGCGCTCGGAGTTGCTGGCCGTCAATCCCGATCCGCTCGAGTCGAATCTCCGTCCGCTCGACGAAGACACGCTGGATCTCTGGAGATCGACCGGACGGGCCGACTCGGCGGCCGCCCCGGCGGCAGGCGGGGAATCGCCGCTGAAGCCGCCGCCGCTGAAGATTTGGAAGTTCATCCTGTTCCTTTTACTGGCGGCGGCGCTGGTAGAATCAATCGTAGGCAACCGGCATTTGAACATCGCGAGGGAGGTCTGAGCCGATGGCTCCATTCAGCATTATCAACTCTTCGACCGGCCTCGATGACTATCTCGACCGCGTCCGCCGGCGTCTCAGGGCGTCGCTGGCCTCCCGCGGGCTGGGCGCGCTTGCGCTGACCGCCCTGCTGGTTACCGTTTGCGGCGTCTATGTCGCCAACAAGCTTGCTTTTTCGACGGCCGGCATGGCCGGAGCGCGGGCGCTGCTGATCGCCGCCGTCGCCGCCGTCGCCGCCGTTCTCCTGGTGCGGCCTTTGCGCGGGCTGAGCGCCCGGCGGGCGGCCGACGAGGCGGAACGGCGCTCGCCGGCGTTCGGCGGACGGCTCGATGCCTGGGTCGATCAAACGGCCCGCGCGCGCGGCGCGGACGCCCCCGCAAACCCGCTGCTCGATTTGCTGCGGGAAGATACCCTGCGCGTGGCCCGAACCGTTCCGTTGGACGACGTTGTCGGCCGCGGGCGCATTCTCGCTTTTATCGGCGCCGCGATCGCCGGCCTGGGGGCGCTGGCCTGGCTGGGAACCTCCGGCCCCGGTTACTGGCAATACGGCACGTCCCGGCTTTGGACGGGGTGGTTCCTCTCCGCGGACGCCCCGCTCTACGAGTTCCTGGTCGAGCCGGGCGACACAACCGTGCGCAAAGGCGCCAACCTGGCCGTTTCCGCCCGTCCGATCGGCTTCGACCCGGCCGGCGTGGACGTTTACGCCAAATTCGAGAGCAGCGTCGATTGGGAGAAGGCCCCGATGGGGCCGCAACTCGAAGGCAGCGGATATGAGTTTACCTTTTCGGCGGTGCGCGAGCCGTTGCGTTACTACGTGGTCGCCGGCAGAGTGCGCACGCGCGAGTTCAATGTCGATGTGGTCGCCATGCCCAACGTCGAAAGCATCGGACTCGAATACGAGTTCCCTGCGTGGACCGGCCTCGATCCGCTCGTCGAAGACCCCGGCGGCGACATTCGCGCGGTAAAAGGCACGAAGGTCAAGGTCACGGTCACGACCGACAAGCCGCTGCGGGACGGCATCCTTGCGGTCGGCGAAGAGCGGATTGCGCTGCGCGGCGCCCAGGCCGAGATCGAGGTGGCCGACGACGGCGAATATCACGTCGCCGCGGTCTATCGCGGCGAGGACATCCGCCTCACCGACGACTTCTTCATCACCGTCGTTCCCGACGAAAAGCCCGTCCTGGAGATTCTCGAGCCGGCCCGCGATTGGAAAGCGACCGGCATCGAAGAAGTCATGGCGCGCTTCAAGGCCGGCGACGATTTCGGGCTGCGGTCGTTGGAGTTGCGCTATTCCGTCAACGGCGTCGAGCAACCGAAGATCGCTTTCGGCGGCGTCCGCGGCAAGAAGGAGTTTCGCGCCGGCCGGCTCTTCCAGCTTGAGGAGTTGGGCGAAGCGCTCGTTGAAGCTCCGGCGCCCCCGGCCCTTGCACCCGGCGCCTCCGCCGAACCACTGCCGCCGCCCGCGCCGCCGGCCGGCCTGATTCCGGGCGATCTGATCAGCTACTACGCAACGGCCTCCGACGGCAGGAACGAAACCCGCACCGACATCTATTTCATCGAGATTCAACCGTTCAACCGCTCGTTCTCGCAGTCCCAACAGTCCGGCGGCGGCGGGCAGGGCGGCGGACAGCAGGACGAAATTTCTCGTAGGGAAAAGGAGATCATCGTCGCCACCTGGAATCTGATCAAGGAACGCGATGCCGGCGACGGCCGCAAGTCGGACGAGTTGCGCGAAAGCGCCGCGATGCTCGCCGAGTTGCAAGCTACGCTCATGAGCCAGGCGACAACTCTGGCCGAGCGCGCCCGCGCCCGGCAGTTGACCGCAAGCGACCCGAAATTCAAGCAGTTCGTCGAGTATATGGAAAAAGCGGCTGAGTTCATGAAGCCGGCCGCCGATGCTCTGGCCGCCTACGAGTTGGACGATGCCGTAGGCCCCGAGCAGCAGGCTTTGCAATATCTGCTGCGCGCGGAATCGATTTTTACCGACATCCAGATCTCCATGAACCGCAACGGCGGCGGGGGCGGGGGGGGCGGCGCGTCGCGCGATCTCGCCGAGATGTTCGAGCTCGAGATGGACCTCAAGAAGAACCAGTACGAGACCGGCGGCGGTTCTTCCGGGCAGCAGATCGAGCAGGAAATCGACGACGCCTTCAAGAAGCTCGAAGAGTTGGCGCGGCGGCAAGAGCAGCTTGCCGACCGGGCGCGCGGCCGCCGGGAGATGGGCTTCGAAGAGCGCTGGAAACAGGAAATGCTGCGCCGCGAGGCCGAAGAGCTCAAGCGCCAACTCGAGCAGTTGCAGCGGCGGCAGCAAAGCCAGGGGCGGAATGGGCAGCAGAGCCGCTCTTCCTCGTCGAGTTCCGGTTCGTCGTCCGGCGCGAGCGGCGGCGATGCGCAGGGCCGGCCGCAGCAACAGCAACTCGAGCGCACGATCAGGGAACTCGACCGCGCCACCCGCGCCATGGAGCAGGGCAACCGCAACGGCAGCCCGAGCGGGCAATCCGCCTCGCAGGCGCAGCAGCAGCTTCGGGAGGCGCTGCAAGCGATGTCAGAGGAGCGGCAGCAGCAGAGCCGCGACGCGATCGCGCAGATGCGCCAAAGCGCCGAGCGGTTGGCGCGGGAACAGGAGCAGACCGCCGAGAGGCTGCAACAATCCCTGGAAACGGCGCTCGCCGCCATCAAGGCCCAGGGGGGGCAGCAAAGAGGCTTGCCGCCCACCGGCATGACCCGCGAGGAAGAGATCGCGCTGGCCGAGCGCAAGGCGGCAATGGGCGAGCGGCTGGCTGAAATCGAGCGCGGAATGCAGGTCCAATCGCGGCGCCTGCGCGAGGAAAACAGAGCGGCTTCCAGCCGGCTGCGCGCCGCCCTTGGCGATTTGCAGCAGTCCGAGGCGGCGACTGCGCTGCTGAACGCCTCCGACATGATCCGCCGCGGCATGGCGCCTTACATCGCGCAGGGCGAAAGGGGCGTGTCGCGGGCCTTGAGCCAACTGCGCGACGACCTCAAGGATATCGAGCAATTGGCGCAAGGCGGGGGCGAGGACCGCCAACTCGGGCTCGCCCGCGCGCTGCACGACATGGAGAACTTGCGCCGCCGCATGGAGGAAGCGGCGGGCCTGGGCGAGAGCGGCCGGCGCCCGCAAGGTCAGGACGGCGAGGGGCGGCAAGCGGGCGGCCGACAGCCCGGCCGACAGCCGGGCGGCGAGCGGCAGGCCGACCGACCCGGCGGCGCCGACAGCGCGCGCCGCGGCGGCCCCGGCGCGTTGGGCGCGGCCAACTACGGCGATTGGGATCCTCGGCCTTACCGCGGCGCGGCCGATCCGCAAATCCGCAGCAGGATGGAGGAAGAGTTGCGGCAAGGGATTGCCGATGCCCCGCAAATCGTCAACCGGCTGCGGCAGTCCGGCCAATTCGAGCCGCAAGACCTCGCCGAGTTTCGCGATTTCGTCCGCGGCCTCTCCAACGAGCGATTCCAGGGCAACCCCGATCTCCTTGAAGAGGAGTACCGCAGGATGCTCGCGCTGCTCGAGCAACTCGAGGTGCAGGTGCGGCGCCAAGTCGAATTGGACGACAAGGAAGAGGTGCGCGCGATCGTCTCCGAACCGGTGCCCGAAACCTACCGCGAGGCCGTGGCGGAATACTACCGCAGGCTGAGCGCCAACTGACTGCGGTTCGGCTACAATGGACCCGCAGGCAGAGTTCCTGGAAGGCAATGAACCATCGCACCGGGGAGTTCCGCCCGAGCCTCTTTACGAGACTTTCGCGCTTCGGCAAAGACGTTAACCGCCGAATCGTACAGTCGGAGATCGAAGGCGGAGTCCGTCTCGACAGCCTGGACGAAGGAACATCGCTGGTCGTCGAGACCGAGAACCGCAACTACCGCCTGGAATTTCGAGACGGCGGCGCGTTGATCTCCGGGCACCCGGTTTTCTGTCCGCATCCGGTGTCGGTCAGCATCCGCGGCTCCAACTGGGGCGGCTCGATGCTCAAGGTGGATTACATCGGCCGCGGAATGCACCTTGAATTCCAGCACCCGGACTTCAAGACAATCACCACGTCGCGGATTGTCGAGATTCGCCCTGCGTGATGAGAATGCCCGCCCGCCGCCGCGGACGTTGGACGGCGCCATGCCGCTAATGAAGGCTTGGACAACGCCGTTCCATGCGCGCAAAGGGATGTGGGCAACCCTTTGCCTGCCCGCGCTCATCGTATTCATCGCCCTCCTCGGCGCGGCGCATATCCTGGTCCGCACGTCCACCTACGGCGCGGCGCTCGAAAACGATTCCATGAATTACATATCCGCGGCCGAGAGCCTGGCCGCAGGAGAGGGCTTGCTCAGCCCCGGCGGCGACATTTTTATACTGTGGCCGCCCTTCTTTCCCATGCTCATGGCGTTCTTCAAGCTGTTCGGAGTCGAGCCGACGGACGCGGGCCGTTTCGCGAACATCGCCGCCTTCGGCCTGACGATCCTGGCGTCGGGTCTCTGGCTGACCCGGCGGCTCCGGACGCCGGCGATCGCGCTGGGCGTAGCAGTGGCGGCGTCGGCGGCCCTCCCCCTTGCTCATGCCGCTTCGACCCTCCTGAGCGAACCCCTCTTCATCCTGTTCACCCTCCTCGCCCTGATGCCGCTGGAGTCGTTCCTGAACCGGAGAAGCGGCCCGCGGGTCCTCGCGCTTTCCGCCGTATTCGCCGCGCTCGCCGCGCTAACGCGGTACATCGGGGTTGCGCTCATCTTCTACGCAGTCCTTATGCTCCTTGCGCGCCGCGATACTCCGGTACGCCGGCGGTTGAAGCATGCCTTGGCCTTCGGCGCCGGCTCGTCGCTCCCGCTCGCGGCGGCGCTGGCGCGCAACCAACTGGTCACCGGGACCCTCACCGGGGACAGGCCCTTGGCGTCGGGACAATCCCTGTTCGATTCGCTGCGCCAGATCGTCGTGGTGTTCGCGGGGTGGGCCGACCCGCCTCTGTTCCCGGTCCACTGGCAGTTGCAGCACTCGCCGTGGCTGATTGCCGGCCTGTTGCTGCTGCCGGCGGCGCTGCTCCTCATCACCCCCCGCCCGGGCAGGGCGTCTTCCGTCTTTTGGGTCTTCACGCTGACGTACCTTGCGATTATCGCCGCAGTGACGCCCTTCAAGTCCTGGCAGGCCATAGATAGCCGATTCCTCGCGCCGGTCTATGTCCCGCTGCTGTTCGTCGCGGCATTCCGGCTGGACGCATTCCTGAGCAACAAGCCGTCGGGCACGATGTCAATGGTCCGGTGGGCGCCGGTCGCTCTCGCGCTTATCGGCGGCTCTTGGCATGTCGGCGCCTCGGTGCTGCAGAATCTGCAATTGACCGCCGAAGCGCTGGAATCGGGGTACATCGACAAGAGTTTCAATACGGCGTACTGGGAGGATTCCGAGCTGACGGCGTATGTCCGGGCGAACCCCGTCTCCGGCCGGTATTACAGCAACGACCCCAACGTACTCCGCTGGAACGCGGGCGTTCCGGGAACGCTGGTGACCTGGGTTCCCGTTCCGCTACGGGGAGTGCAGCCCATCTACGATTGTCAGCGCTGGTTCGAGCGGGCCATCCTGAAATCCCGGCAGTACGGGGAGCCGGAAAAGTACGTCGTATGGGTCGGCCAAGGCGAACGCAGCCGGATAAATTGCACCCTTTGGGATATGAAATCGCCGCTGCCGTTGGAGCCGGTGGCGGAACTGGCCGACGGCGCCATCTTCAGAGTGAATGCGGCCTTCGACAGCGCCGGCGCGTATCAATCCGCCTACGAGGCTCGCGTATCCGCCTATGAGGCGCTGGTAGCCCGCGAACCTGTAATCCGCTCCAACTTTGACGTATATCTCAGCGAAAACACGCTGACCTACGTCAAGGAGCCGTGCGCCCGCGCCGACACGGAGGCGCGGTTCTTTCTGCACCTGTACCCGGTTGACGCGAACGACCTGTCCATCCGGCGCCGGCAATACGGCTTTGACAATCTGGACTTCGATTTGGACGAGCGCGGCTTGATATTCGACGGGAAGTGTATGGCGAGAATCCCTCTCCCGGAGTATGCTATTGCTCGCATCGAGACCGGCCGGTATGTGCGCGTGGGAGGCGGTTTCAACCACCTGTGGGAGGGGAAGATAAGCCTTGAACAGTAACGGGAGCAACCTTCGCACCGAACGATCTGTGGCGCGCCCTGCCGGTGCGTTATCGGAACATCAGTACGGGGGGAGGGGGTGATCTCTTCCTCCCGGCTGCGCGCCGTCCTGTTCGCCCGGTTCATTGGCGGCATTCCGCCCTACGGCGCGGCGTCTGCTTGGTGGCGGCCCGACCGCTTCACCCTGCTCCTCGCCGCCCTTGCGGCGCTGGGCGCCGTACTCATCCTGGCGCGACAGGTCACCTACGGAGTGGGACTACGCGCGGATTGGGCTGCTTACCTGTCCACGGCCCAGAATCTGTCGGCGGGAGAGGGCTTCGTTCAAATTCACGGTTGGCCCTATTTGCACTGGCCGCCGCTGTATCCGCTGCTGCTCGCCGCTGCCGGCCTCTTTGTGTTTGCCCCCTACGACGTCGCCGGGCCGTTGAATGCCGCCATCTTCGGACTGACTCTATTCGTCGCCGGTCAATACTTGCGGCGGCATGTCCGACACCCTTTCCTGGTCCTTTGGGCTTGTCTCGCCATCATGCCGGCAATCCCCTTGACCAGGTTGGCCTCGCACGCAGTTTCCGAGGTTCCCTTTATCCTGTTCGTGACGCTCTCTCTGATCCGGACGTCCGCGTTTCTGGATAGCGGCAAGCGTTCGGACCTGATTTGGGCGGCGGCGTTCGCTTCCTTGGCCTTTCTGACCCGCTATATCGGCGTCAC
The DNA here is from genome assembly GCA_958295955.1 of uncultured Bryobacterales bacterium. Taxonomy (GTDB): domain Bacteria; phylum Acidobacteriota; class Terriglobia; order Bryobacterales; family UBA6623; genus CATQHP01. The sequence continues at coordinate 3,469,491 of OY282420.1, forward strand.
CTTGATCATTACCACGTTACCCCTGCTGATCTTCCGGCGCGGCGCCGCGCCGTTGGAGAAAGCGAAGCGCATTGGCATGTACCTGTCGATTGCCGCGCTGCCGACGGCGCTGTGGCTGTTGCGGAACGTCCTGTTTCACGGAAGATGGCGCGGGCGCACCGGCCCGTCGCCATATACGTTGCTGGAGATTCTGGACAAATTCCTGAGCGATATGGCCCGGTGGGTATTCCCCTACTTGCCGTTCGAGAGTGTCAGGACGGCCGCCGCGGCACTGGTCGGAGTAGTTCTGTTGGCGTTGGCAATGTCCGTCGGCCATGCGTTCGTCCGTTCGTGCCTGGAAGGTGGGGAACGGCGCCGGATAGAGCCCTTCCACTTGTTCGGCGGCTTTGCCCTGGCCTACTTCGTCTTTCTCACCGCCTCGCAAGCGGTCCTCGAACTCACGCCCCTCGGCGATCGCCATCTGTCTCCCATGTATATCCCGCTCCTGTTCGCGGCAGTGTTTGCGCTGGACAAATTCCTTGAAAACCGCTGCGGACTGCCGGTGATTCAGAACAAAATAGCGCGCGGAGGGGGGGAAGCTTGGTTGGCGGTTACCCTGGTGACAACCCTTTCCCTGTGGACGGCCGGCTTGGCGGCGCTGAACGTGTATGAAATCAAACGGAATAATGAGGGCCGAGGCATGGGTATGGCCGCGGTATTGGTCAACTCGGAAACCTTGCGGTACGTCGAAGAGCATCTCATGGCGGAGCGGATATTCAGCAATGCGGCATCCGCCATATACATCCGCACGAATCATGCGGACTATCACCATCTTCCCCTCAAGCTGGATACGGTGAGAGAGCATATAGAAAATGCTGCGCCCGGCGCATATGTCGCCTGGATGGATTTGTATTGGATGGATTCGAAGGAGAAGTCCCGCTATATCGCCGTGTTGAGGAAGTTGATGGGACTGGAGCTGACGGCCGAATTGTCAGACGGTTCAATCTATCGCGTAACCCGCAGCGGCGCCGACCCCGCTGCTGCCTATTTCGTCAGCGCCGTTGCGCCGACGGCGGGTGAGTCGTTCGGCGTCAGGTTGTCCGCCCGGGTTGAATGCGGGCATGCCAGATACCAATCATGGCAATGGGAACGGGGCAGCGATGAGACCGGCTGGAGCAAAGTCACGCCCCGTTGGGCGCCCTACCAATACACACCCACCACCGCGGACGTTGGCCGGCGCCTGAGAGCCTATGCGTACTGTACGGACAAAGACGGTAAGACAATCAGAGCGATGACCGCGCCTTCCGCGCCCGTGCTGAAGGCTTACGACAGCGCCGACTCACTGCGGTAAGCCTGGCAGTCAATCCCCGGTGAACCCGTAATGCGCTCCGACTTTGACGTATATCGCAGCGGAAGCAAGCGAACCTGCGTCAAGGAGCCGTGCGCCTCGGCCGACACGGAGGCGTTGTTCTTTCTGCACCTGCACCCGGTTGACGGGAACGACCTGCCCGATCATCGCAAGCAGTACGGCTTCGACAACCCGGACTTCGATTTCGACGGGCGCGGCGTGATATTCGACGGGAAGCGTATGGCGAGAATCCCTCTCCCGGAGTATGCTGTTACTCGCGTCAGTACCGGTCAGTACGCACCCGTGGAAGGCGGTTACAACCACCTATGGAAGGGGGAGTTCCGTCTTGAACGGTAACGGTCTGCAAGTCTGCGCACTGCCCCGCGCGCCCTTTTCCCGGCAGTGGGCGTTGTTATGCGGCGTTTTAGTCCTGGCGGCGGGGCGCCGACGCCAAGCAGGGGACGTTCCGACTCTTGCGTCGGCAACGCCCCCCTTGAACGCATCGGTCGCAAAGTGGTTCGACAATCACGCCGCCGCCGGCTCGATTCCCAACGATGACCGGCCCACCCCCGGAAGGGAGCCGGACATAGACGGCCAGGTGATGGAGCAGGGCCTCGTAATGGGCTATCATGCTCCCATTGAAGCCAAACGAGAGGCCCTAGGCGTTGCGCCCGCGCCCTTGACCGCTTCATCGCCGACGAGCTTCCACTAACCGAGCGACCCGTAGCCGTGCGCGAGCTTCCCAACTACGCCGTCACCCGCATCGGCGTCGGCCAATCCGGCAGCCGCGAGGACCATTCCCAATGCGTGAGTTGAAGCGAGCGGCGAGCACAAGGGGAAACCTCTCGCCGGAAAAAGTCCGGTTTCCTGCTTGGGCGGCGGACAGGCGGCCCGACCGCTTTACCCTGCTCCTCGCCGCGGCGGCCGCGGCGGCCGCGGGTCTCGTGCTCTTGCGGCAGGCCGCCTACGGACCGGGGATGCTGGCGGATGGACTCAGCTACATCATGGCGGCCCGCAATCTCCTGGCGGGGGATGGTCTTGGCGGCTACTGGGGACCCTGGGATATCTGGCCGCCGCTGTATCCGGCGCTGCTCGCCGGGGGCGGGGGACTGTTCGGGCTCGACCCCTACGCCGTGGCCGGGCCGCTCAACGCCGTCATCTTCGGGCTGACCGTTCTGGTCGCGGGTTGGTGGCTGCGGCGCCGGCTGCACTCCCGTTTCCTGTGGCTGTGGGGCTGCTTTTCGATCGCGCTTGCCCTTCCGTTCGCCGAAGTGGCGTCCCACGCCCTGAGCGAGTCGGCTTTCATTCTGTTCGTAACGCTCGCGCTGACGCAGATTGACGCCCATTTGGGCGGCGGCGGACGCGCCTCCCTGCTGCGGGCGGGGGCGTTCAGCGCGGCGGCCTGCCTGACCCGCTACATGGGCGCTTCCGTGATCGTGGCGGTGATCCCGCTGCTGCTCGCAGCGCGGGTTGCGCCGCGGGAGAAGATGAAGCGCATCGCCGTCTATACGCTGCTTGCGGCGGCGCCGGTGGGTCTGTGGATGCTGCGGAACTTTCTGCTTGTCGGATCCATGACCGGCGAAAGAGGCCGGGTTTTCTACTCCTTGCCCTACATCGCGGACGAGGCGTTGCGCATCGCCCTCGGGGACTGGTGGCTCGTCGGCTTGACCGCCCCGCTCCTGTTGGCGCTCGCGGCGGCCGCCGGCCATGCGCTCCGTCGCCGCTCGCAGCGGAAAAGCGGCGCTTCTGTCGCTGCGGAGGTTGCTTGGGGTCCGTTGCGCGTATGCGGCGGTTTTACGCTTGCGTACCTGACGCTGCTCGTCGCCGCGCTGATGCTGGGAGCCGTCGGAGATGGATTGGAGTGGAGATACCTCACTCCGGCGTATGTTCCGCTCCTGCTCGCGGCGCTGCTGCTGCTGGACGGCGCTCTGCGGTATGCGGGGAAGACTCTTGCAGCCGTGCTGATGTTGGCGCTGTCCCTGCAGGCGGTTTGGCTGGTTGTGCTGCATGGACGCGCGATATCGCTCTGGAACGCCGGTACGCAACAGGGTTTTGTCGAACCGCGGTGGGGGCAGTCGGAAAGCCTGCGGTACGTTTTGGAAGCGGCTCTGACAGGCGCGACCCTGAGCAATGCCTATGGCGTCATGCGTTTGTACGCCCACGGTTCGGCGCGCCATTACGGATTGCCGTGTGAACCGGATCATCTGCAGTCTGCGCTGTTGAACGCCCTTGGCGGCGGAGAGGCGCATGTCCTCTATTTCAGCGAAGGGGATGGGTGGAGAGGATGTTCTCGGCAGCAGGACGACGACCTCCGAAACGCCTTGTCTCGGGAGCCCTTGCTGGAGCTGGTGGCGGCAATGGCGGACGGCGAGCTGTATCGCCTGATCGAACGCGAACCCCTGGAGTCCCGGTCCGCCATGTTCCGCAGTTCCGCTGCTCCGGTGGTGGACAAGTCGTTCGCCGTCTCTTTCAACAAGTCCCACGGCCGGCGGCTATCCGGGGAACTGTGGCGCTGGGAGAAAGGCAATGATGCCGCCGGCTGGACGAGCCTTCCCCTTCAACGGCCCAGCTACGCGTACACCCCCACGGTTGCCGACGTCGGGCATCGCCTGCGCGCTTCGGTGTACTACGCAGACCGGCTGGGCAACCGCGTGAAGGCGATCACCGAGCCGTCCGAACCCGTACTGCAGGCTCTCCCGTAAGTGTTCTTGGCGCCGCCTGGAAGCGAAGACGGAAGGGACGCGGCGGGCGCTTCCGAAGCGGACCGCGGCATGCGTTCCAAGTACGCTGTGTATCTCCGCGGAAACAGGCTGATCTATGAGAACCGGAGTTGCATCCGGCAAGACGAATACGGTACGCGCTTCCCGTTGACCGTCTATTCGCCGGCTTCCGAAAGTGGAACGCCCGAACGCGATACGCTGGATTTCGGGTGGCGCGGGAATTTCCGGCAGGGCAATGGAACCTGCGTCGCTGAGCGCCGGCTTCCCGACAAGGACATCGTCGGCATCGAGACCGGACAGGTTGACCGCGATGGGAACCTCCTTTGGGAGATGGAGCACTGGTTCGAGGAGAAACGGCTGTGGTTTGACGACTATTGGTCGGCGGCGACTTCCGGCGAACCGGCAGTCCGCGCCGACTTTGACATATACATCAACGCCAACACGCTGACCTACGTCAAGGAGCCGTGTGCCTCGGCCGACACGGAGGCGATGTTCTTTCTGCACCTGTACCCGGCTGACGCGAACGACCTTCCCGAGCATCGCCGGCCATACGGCTTTGACAACCTGGACTTCGATTTCGACGGGCGCGGCATGATATTCGACGGGAAGTGTATGGTGACGGCAGCTCTCCCGGAGTATGCTGTTACCCGCATCCGAACCGGCCGGTACGTGCCGGTGGAAGACGGTTTCAACCACCTCTGGGAGGAGGAGATAAGCCTTGAACGGTAACGGCCTGCAAGTCTGCGCACTGCCCCGTGCGCCCTTTTTCCGCAGTGGGCGTTGTTATGCGGCGTTTTGGTCCTGGCGGCGGAATGCCGGCCCCAAGCAGGAGACGTTCCGACTCCTGCGTCGGCAACGTTCCCGCCCCCCTGAACGCATCGGTCGCAAAGTGGTTCGACAATCACGCCGCCGCCGGCTCGATTGCCAACGATGAGCGGCCCACCCCCGGAAGGGAGCCGGACATGGACGGCCGGGTGATGGAGCAGTGCCTCGCAATGGGCTATCATGCCCCCATTGAAGCCAAACGAGAGGTCCTAGGCGTTGCGCCCGCGCCCTTGACCGCTTCATCGCCGACAAGCCTGCATACGAATGTATCGGAATTGCTTTTCACGTTATGAACGCCGAACAAGTTAGCGTATGTCCCCCCCCAACTCTGTAGATTCAAATAGGCCGGCCTCGAATCGTGAGCGGGGTCCCGCTCTCCTGTCGGTCGTCGTTCCCTGCTTCAACGAAGAAACGGTTGTCCGCGAGACGCATCGCCGGCTCGTCGCCGCGCTTGAAGCCGTCCCCGCACTCGACTTCGAGATCGTCTATGTCGACGACGGCAGCCAAGACGCCACGCTGAACCTGTTGCGCGGGCTCCAGCGCGCCGATGCGCGCGTGCGGGTTCTCGCCCTGTCTCGCAATTTCGGCCACCAGCCGGCCGTCACCGCCGGCTTGCAGCACGTCGCCGGTCAGGTCGTCGTGCTCATCGACGCCGACCTGCAAGACCCCCCCGAGGTCATCGCCGAGATGCTGGATCGTTGGCGCGCAGGGGCGGACGTTGCCTACGGCCTGCGCACCGAACGCGCCGGCGAGACGCGGTTCAAGCGCTGGACGGCCGGAGCCTTTTACCGCCTCCTCGACCGTCTCGCCAACGTCTCCATTCCGCTCGACACGGGCGACTTCCGTCTCATGGACCGCACGGTGGCGGACGCCTTCCTGGCCATGCCGGAACGTGACCGCTTCGTGCGCGGCATGGTGGCCTGGACCGGCTTTCGGCAGGAGCCGGTTCCCTACCGGCGGGAGGCCCGGTTGGCAGGGGAGAGCGGGTGGCCGCTCAGGAAAATGCTGCGCTTTGCCGCCGACGGCATTGTGTCGTTCTCCCTCGCGCCGCTGCGCCTGGCGACCTGGCTCGGCATTCTTGCCGCCGGGCTGGCTCTGTCGGGCATCGTCTATGCCCTCGTCCTGCGTCTCTTTACCGCCGCCTGGGTCTCCGGCTGGACGTCGATGCTTATCGCCATCCTGTTTCTCGGCGGCGTGCAACTCGTGCTCCTCGGCGTCCTCGGCGAGTACGTGGGGCGCATCTACGGCGAGGTGAAGCGGCGGCCGCTCTACCTGGTCAAGGAGCGGCTGGGGTTCGCGTCCGCCAGCCGGCGGACGGCGCGCGAGGAGCCTGCGGATGAGTAGCCCGGCCGGCGTCTTCCGGCCCCACGTCGCGGTGGTCGGCGGCTTCTTCGCGCCGGCCGGCAGGCCGGCCCAGGCCGGTCGGCGCCGGGGCGGAAAAATCCGAACCGGAGTCCCGGTCAGCGGCTTGCGGGTGACGGAAACCCTCGTCGTCGAGCGGGTATTGGATGCAGCCGTTCTGGTCGGGGTGTTCTTTCCGGGACTGCTCTGCCTCCTCCCTTCGTGGGCGTCCGTCAATCCGGCAGCCGCGAGGACGATTCCCAATGCGTGAGTTGAAGAGATCGGCGACTTCAGCCGGGGGCGCCGGGGGAAACCTCTCGCCGGAAAAAGTCCGGTTGCCTGCTTGGGCGGCAGACAGGCGGCCCGACCGCTTCACCCTGCTCCTCGCCGCGGCGGCTGCGACGGCCGCGGGTCTCGTGCTCCTGCGGCAGGCCGCCTACGGACCGGAGATGGGCTGGGATGCCGTCAACTACGTCACGGCGGCCCGCAATCTCCTGGCGGGCGCCGGCCTCGTCGATTTGATTCGCCCCATGGTGTCCTGGCCGCCGTTGTATCCGGCGCTGCTCGCCGGCGGGGGACTGTTCGGGCTCGATCCCTACGCCGTCGCCGGGCCGCTCAACGCCGTCTTCTTCGGGCTGACCGTTCTGGTCGCGGGTTGGTGGCTGCGGCGCCGGCTGCGGTCCCGTCTCCTGTGGTTGTGGGGTTGCCTCTCGATCGCGCTTGCCCTTCCGCTCGCCCACGTGGCGTCCCGGGCCGAGAGCGAGTCGGCTTTCATTCTGTTCATAACGCTCGCGCTGACGCAGATCGACGTCCACTTGGGCGGCGGCGGACGCGCCTCCCTGCTGCGGGCGGCGGCGTTTAGCGCGGCGGCCTGCCTGACCCGCTACATGGGCGCTTCCGTGATCCTGACGGTGATCCCGCTGCTGCTCGCGGCGCGGGTTGCGCCGCGGGAGAAGATGAAGCGCATCGCCGTCTATACGCTGATTGCCGCGGCGCCGTTGGGTCTGTGGATGCTGCGGAACTTTCTGCTTGTCGGATTACCGGCCGGCGCAAGAGGCCGGGCTTTCTACTCCTTGCCCTTCATCGTGGACGAGGCGTTGCGCATCGCCGTCGGGGACTGGTGGCTTGTCGGCTTGACCGCTCCGGTCGTGTTGGCGCTCGTGTCGGCCGCCGGCTATGCGCTCCATCGCCGCTCGCAGCGGAAAAGCGACGCTCCCGTCGCTGCGGATGTTGCTTGGGGTCCGTTGTGCGTATGCGGCGGTTTTGCGCTCGCGTACCTGACGCTGCTCGTCGCCGCGATGATGTCCGGAGGCACCTGGAGTGGATTGCAGGAGAGATTCCTCGCTCCGGTGTATGTTCCGCTCCTGTTCGCGGCGCTGTTACTGCTGGACGGCGCCCTGCGGTATGCGCGGAAGACTCTTGCAGCCGTGCTGATGTTGGCGCTGCCCCTGCAGACGGCTTGGCTGGTTGTGCTCCATAAGCGCGAGATACCGCTCTGGAATGCCGGCGCGCGACAAGCGTATGCCGCGCCGCAGTGGAGGAATTCGGAAAGCTTGCAGTACATTTCAGAGGCGGCTCTGACAGGCGCGATCTGGAGCAATGCCCAGCCCGTCACGGCTTTGTACGCCGAAAGTCTGCGACGCCATTACGCCCTACCATGCGAAGCGGATCATCTACGGTTCGCATGGTCGAAAGCGCTTGGCGGCGAAGAGGCATATGTCCTCTATTTCAGGGACCCGCGGGGGGGAGGATGCGCTCAGTGGCAGGACGACGCCCTGCGCAGCCACTTGTCTCGGGATCCTTTGCTGGAGCCGGTGGCGGAGTTGGCGGACGGCACGCTGTATCGCTTGATCGAACGCGAATCCCTGGAGTCCCGCCCCGCCATGTTCCTCAGTTCCGATGCTCCGGTGGTGGGGGGGGCGTTCGATGCCTATATCAACCGGTCCCACGGCCGGCGGCTGTTCGCGGAACCGTGGCGCTGGGAGAAAGGCGGCGATGCCGCCGGCTGGACGACCCTTCCCCTTCAACGGCCCAGCCACGCGTACACCCCCACGGTTGCCGACGTCGGGCATCGCCTGCGCGCTTCGGCGTACTACGCAGACCGGCTCGGCAATCGAGTGAAAGCGACTACCGAGCCGTCAAAACCCGTACGGCCGGGTCTCCCGAAAGTGCTCTTGGCGCCGCCTGGAAGCGAAGAGGGCAGGGACGCGGCGGGCGCTTCCGAAGCGGACCGCGGCATGCGTTCCAAGTACGCTGTGTATCTCCGCGGAAACAGGCTGATCTATGAGAACCGGAGTTGCGCCTGGGCAGACGAGGAGGGTACGCACTTCCCGTTGATCGTCTATTCGCCGGCTTCCGCAAGTGGAGAGCCGGAACTCGATATGCTGGATTTCGGGTGGCGCGGGAATTTCTGGAAGGGCAACGGAGTCTGCGTCGCCGAGCGCGGGCTTCCCGACAAGGACATCGTCGGCATCCAGACCGGACAGGTTGACCGCGATGGGAACCTCCTTTGGGAAATGGAGCACTGGTTCGAAGAGAAACGGCGGTGGTTTGACGACTATTGGTCGTCGGCGACTTCCGGCGAACCGGCAGTCCGCTCCGACTTTGACGTATATCTCCACGAGAACACGCTGACCTACGTCAAGGAGCCGTGCGCCTCGGCCGACACGGAGGCAAGGTTCTTCCTGCACCTGTACCCGGTTGACGGGAACGACCTTCCCGACCGGCGCCGGCAATACGGCTTTGACAACCTGGACTTCGATTTCGACGAGCGCGGCGTGATATTCGACGGGAAGTGTATGGTGACGGCAGCTCTCCCTGAATATGATATTGCCCGCATCGTGACCGGCCAGTATGTACACGTGGAAGGCGGTTTCACCCACCTGTGGGAAGCGGAGATACGCCTTGATGAGTAGCCCGGCCGTCGTCTCCCGGCCCCACGTCGCAGTGATCGGCGGCGGCTTCTGCGGGCTCGCCGCGGCCTACGAGTTGGGCCGGCGCGGCGGCATCCCGCCCGGCGCACGCCGAACTTCCGCAACGACAACGGTCCAGGCGGGGACCGCGAGGGAGTCCCGGTGCGAGCGATAGGGATGCGCGCTGCGCTCCGGCGCATCGCCGATTTCGGCCGCAACCGCAAGGCGTGTCTATACTACGCGGCCTGCGTCGTCTTGCTTGTCGCCGCGGCGGGGCTGCGCTTCCATGAACTGTCGGGGGATTCCGTATGGGCCGACGAAGCGGTTGCCTCCAGTAATTCGAGTGGCGCCCTCTCGGAGGTAGTCCCCAATACTCGCAACAAAAACTCTTCCCCGATCCTGTACCCTCTGGTGCTGTGGGCGGTCCAGAAAGTGGATGTCTCGGCCTTCAGCATCCGCGTTCTGCCGGCGACGGCCGGCGTCTTGACCGTGGCCGTGATGCTCTTTTTGCTGCCGGGCCTCGGGGTCGCTCGGGGAGCTGCGTTTCTGGCGGCTCTGCTCTCTACCCTTTCCGTCCAAGCAATCCGGCACGCTCAGGATGCGCGGGAATATTCCATTGACGCGCTGCTGGCTGTGCTGCTGATAGCGGGACTGCTGTGGTATTTGCGGGACGGCAGGAAGGCCCTGCTCTGCGTTTCGCTGTTCCTCGCGCCGTTGCTCCAGTACGGTTTGGTTTTATTCGGCGCCGCCGTAATGGGCGCCGCTATAGTTCTACCCCCCCCCTCAATTTTGGCTGCGCCGGAAGGGAATTCATACCTCAGCCGGCTTCGCAATTGGTTCAAGCCGCGCATCGCGCTGGTCCGGCCCGCAGGGTGCTTTCTGGCGGGGTGCGCCATAAGCTACGCGGTCACTTTGCGCTATCAATGGCATGGTGATCTGAGCTTCGGCCCGGATGGCTATTTATCGGCATATTACTATCAGGGAGAATTCGATGCGCACTCGATCTTCGAGTTTTCGATTTATGGGATTTGGAGTTTATTGACCTTTCATTTGCCGGAGGCTGTGGCGATAGCTGCGCTTACGGCCGGCGCGCTCCTCCTGGTCGCGGCGTTGCTCGGCAAGTTTCAAGGCAAGTTTCCAGACCGGGCCGTCGCCGTTTTATTTTCGCTTTGCCTTGCAATTTCCGTCGGCGCTGCCGTGCTGGGCATATATCCCCTGGGCGGGACTCGCCATGTTATCTATCTGGGGCCGATTGTTTTCCTGGCGGTGGGCGTGGCGTTTCATGGGGGCGTCGGCGGTCTGGCCGGGCCGACCCGCCGGGGGTGGCCGGCGCCGGCGTTGGTCGCCGCGGCCGCCGTCGCCATAGCGCTGGCCGGAATGGACGCCATGAGGCAGGACAATCCGTACGAGACGAAGCAAAACATCAAATCCGTTCTTGCCTTTTTGGAAGAACGGGTGCGGGAAGATGACCTGGTTTACGTCGGCCAGTGGGCAGTCCCGGACCTCCGGTTCTATCAGGAAAAAAGGGAAAGGCCGGACAATTACTACTCCAACTACTACTATGGAAACCACTTGTGTGGTCTTTCCAGCAAACCATGTCGCCGGGAGCTGACCGATTTATTAGTCTTATTGTCCCCTGATCTCCCCAATAGAATCTTCCTGGTCCATCAGCGCGGATCAATGGAATCAATAGAGGGATGGGATCTGATGGGAGAGCACTTTTCAGTTGAGCGTTTCCTTGCTGACGGTGACGGAAAGTTCAATATCTCTCTGATTACGAACGTTAAAGAGTCCATTGAAGCGGCGCTCCGTTCCGGTTACGAGGCGGTGCTATCCGGCGAACCGGCAGTCCACGTCGACTTTGACATATACATCAACGACAACACGCTGACCTACGTCAAGGAACCGTGCGCCCCCGCCGACACGGAGGCGCGGTTCTTGCTGCACCTGCACCCGGTTGACGCGAACGACCTGCCCGACCGGCGCCGGCAATACGGCTTTGACAACCTGGACTTCGATTTCGATGAGCGCGGCGTGATATTCGACGGGAAGTGTATGACGAGAGTCCCTCTCCCTGAGTATGATATTACTCGTATCGTGACCGGTCAATACGTGGTGCGGCGCGTGTTAGGCGGTTTCAAGCGCTTCTGGGAAGTAGAGATGCGCCTTGATGACGGTGTTGCTGTGATTGTGAACGCCAAAGAGTCCAAAAAGTCTTTCGAAGCGGCGCTCCGTTCCGACTACGAGACGTTAGTAGCCGGCGAACCCGTAATGCGCTCAGACTTTGACGTATATCTCAGCGAAGACACGCTGACCTACGTCAAGGAGCCGTGCTCCCGCGCCGACACGGAGGCGACGTTCTTTCTGCATCTGCACCCGGTTGACGGGAACGACCTGTCCGACCGGCGCCGGCAATACGGCTTCGACAACCGGGACTTCGATTTCGACGAGCGCGGCGTGATATCCGACGGGAAGTGTATGGCGAGAATCCCTCTTCCGGGGTATGCTATTGCCGGCATCGGGACCGGTCAATACGTACCAGCGGAAGGCGGTTTCAAGCACCTCTGGGAGGAGGAGATACGCCTTGACGAGTAGCCCGGCCGGCGCCTCCCGGCCCCACGTCGCGGTGATCGGCGGCGGCTTCTGCGGGCTCGCCGCGGCCTACGAGTTGGGCCGGCGCGGCGTCCGCGCCACGGTGCTGGAACGGGACGCCGAAATCGGCGGCCTGGCCGGCAGCTTTCCCGTCGGCGGCGCGCGGCTGGAGAAGTTTTACCACCACTGGTTCACCAACGACGTCCACGTGATGGAACTCATCGCGGAATTGGGGCTGTCCGACCAAGTGCTGACGCGGCCTACCCGGACCGGCGCGTACTACGCCCACGACTTCTTCAAGCTCTCGACGCCCCTCGATCTGCTGCGCTTTTCGCCGCTGCCGTTCCCGGACCGCCTCCGGCTCGGGCTGCTGGCGTTGCGGGCGCGCCGGGTGCGGGACCAGCGCGCCCTCGAAGACCGCGCCGCCGCCGACTGGCTGCGCGAGATGGGCGGCGAGCGGGTCTATCGGGTGGTCTGGGAGCCGCTGCTGCGGGGCAAGTTCGGCGATCTGGCGGAAGAGGTGGCGGCGGTCTGGTTCTGGAACAAGCTCAAGCTGCGGGGCGGCAGCCGCGGCAGGGGCGGCGGGGAACGGCTGGCCTACTACAAGGGCGGTTTCTCCGCGCTGGCCGACAGGCTGGCCCAGGCCATCCGGGGACAGGGCGGAGAAATCCGAACCGGAGTTCGGGTCAGCGGCTTGCAGGTGGACGCCGGGCGGGCGGTCGGGGTGGCCGCGCCGGCGGAAACCCTCGCCGCCGACGCGGTGATCGCGACGCCGGCGCTGCCCATCGTCGCCGATCTCGTGGCGCCTCACGCGCCGGGCGAGTACGTGGACGGCCTGCGGCGCATCCGCTATCTGGCCAATGTCTGCGTCGTGCTCGAGCTCGACCGCAGCCTGTCGGACCTCTACTGGCTGAACGTCAATGACCCCGGTTTCCCCTTCGTGGGAGTCATCGAGCACACCAACTTCGAGCCGGCATCGACCTATGCCGGGCGGCGCATCGTGTATTTGTCCCGCTATCTGCCCGAGAGCGACGCGCTCTGGCGGATGCCGGACGCGGATGTGGTCGCGTTCACGCTCGAACACCTGCGGCGGATGTTTCCCGATCTGACGGACGACCGGATTCTCGCCGCGCACGTCTGGCGCGCACAATATGCCCAGCCCGTCGTGGAGCGGGGCTACCGTCGGCTGATCCCCGCTACGCGCACGCCTGTGACGAACCTGTTTCTGGCGACCATGGCCCAGATCTATCCGCAAGACCGAGGCACGAACTATGCGATCCGGCAGGGCCGGGAGGTTGCCCGGGCCGTTGCGGCGGCGTTGGCCGGCGCCGTGTGAGATAAAATCGGAAGCGCCGGCCGGTGCGCGAGCTTCCGGAGTATGATATTGCCTGCATCGGCGCCGGCCAATACGTGACGCGCGTGGGAGGCGGTTTCAACCGCCTGTGGGAAACGGAGTTCCGTCTTGAACAGTAACGGGAACGGCCTGCAAGTCTGCGCACTGCCCCGCGCGCCCTTTCCCCGGCAGTGGGCGTTGTTATGCGGCGTTTTGGTCCTGGCGGCGGGATGCCGGCCCCAAGCAGGGGACGCCCCCCTGAACGCATCGGTCGCAAAGTGGTTCGACAATCACCCCGCCGCCATCTCGATTACCAACGATGACTGGCCCACCCCGGGAAGGGAACCGGACATAGACAGCTACGTGATGGAGCACGGCCTCGCAATGGGCTATGAAATTGTGACCGGGAATACCTTTTACGGCGATCGCGTGTTCAGCGGGCCTGACGATGAGCGGATCGTCTATCTGCTGTCGGAGCTGGTTCCCAAGGGGCTTAGCTATTTCGGGCATGGGCACAATCACATCGACCACGACGAACTATCTTACGAAGAGGCGCTCGAATCGTTCCAAGCCAACTATGACCTCATGAAAGATTGGGGAATGAAGCCCGTCGCCTACGCCTATCCAAGAAGCGCCGGGTTCGAAGCAGAGACGCAACGGGCTTTGGAGGCTGCCGGATTTTTGAGCGGCAGACTGGTGACCACGAACCCCGACGACTTTTACAACATCCCGGGGGACCGGTTAGCGCCGGATAATTGGTTTGGCTTGTGGTCGTTGGAGATGGAAAGCATCGAGTTTCAAGGCCGCGATAACTGCATCAATGACAATGACGACTTGACGCCGATCCTGGATGAGGCGTTGGAGCGGACCGCGTGGATCATATTGACCTACCACGCCATCGGACAGTCTGAATGGTGGGGATGGTACGACTGGGACGAATTCCGTAAAGACGTTCAATCAATCGCGGCGCGGGATTTCTGGACGGCGTCGATGAACGACGTAACCTTGTATGCCAGGGAGAGGGAGAAGGCCGAGATAGCGGTTGAAGTATTCGAGGACGACCTCGGAGGAGCCCAAAGGATCGAGATGACCCTCTCGGACGGACTGGACAACGCGACCTTCGATCATCCGCTGACGATACTGTTCGAACAGCCAACGGATTGGTTGGGCGCGCCCTTCACCGTTTCTCAGGATGGTGAGTTGCTGCATGAACTTGTGTTCGACACGAAGACCGTCATGCTCTCATTGAAGCCCAACGAGAGGCCCTATGTGCTGCGCCCGCGCCCTTGACCGCTTCATCGCCGACAAGCTCGTCGCCGCGCTTGAAACCGTCCCCGCACGCGCGCCGCGGATCGTTCAGTGCGCAGACTTGCAGGCCGTTCCCGTTACCGTTCAAGGCGGAACTCCGCTTCCCAGAGGTGGTGGAAACCGCCTTCCACGGGTATGTACTGGCCGGTGTAGATACGGGTAATATCATATTCGGGGAGAGGGATTCTCACCATGCATCTCCCGTCGAACATCAAGCCGCGCCCGTCGAATATCAAGCCGTGCCCGTCGAAATCGAAGTCCAGGTTGTCAAAGCCGTACTGCTTGCGCCAGATGGGGAGGTCGTTCGCGTCAACCGGGTACAGGTGGAGGAAGAACGATGGTTCAACGTCCTCCGGGCTGCATTGGTCCTTCACGTAGATGAGGCTGTTCTCGATGAGATACGCATCCCAGTCGGAGCGGATGACCGGCGGGCTGTCTCCGATCAGTCTTGCCGCGTAATCGCTTACTGACATTGTCTCGATCCGAATCGGACTCGAAATAGCGTGGGGCAGAACGGCGGCGGTTACGCACAACCCCGTTTGCGTTCGCGTCCAGGCTCTGGCGACCGTTTCATCCCCTGGTCCGGCCCACACGACCAGTTCATCCGGATCGCATTCCCTGGCGAAGGTCTGTACCAGCCGCCCGTCAACAAGCAGCCCGGCGCCGTCCGATTGGTAGTCGAAATGCGGCTCCATTCTCTTCCAGATCCAAGCGGCGGTATGGGCGGCCTCCAGCGGTTCGATGGGCCATAGATAGAACACCCTTCTACGGGTGGAGCTTAGTGAACCTTCAAAAAGCACCTTGCCTTCAAAACCCATTCTCGTAAGGTTGACAAAGTGAGTTATCCCAAATTCTCGATAGAGGGGAATGAATCCGTCATTCCAGTTGGCGTATCCGTCTCTATCCACGTTTGTCGCGTGAAAATAGTCGTAGGAGTTGACCAGGCCATCCAGGTTCACCACCGGAAAACGCGAGAAATACCCGATGACGCCGGCGTCCCACGACCCGACCACGCTGTCCTCGGGCAGCACGCGATTCATAAGCTGCGTACCCCCATAGACGGCTTCGGCCCATTCGTCGGCAGTTTTGGTTGAGTCACTATTCGCTGCAACCCACTGAAACGGCTTGGTGAAATCGGTCTTGGCAAACAGGAAGACCGCGCCCGCAAGGACAATGCCCACGCTCAGGATGTTGGCCGCGCGCTGCGACTTCGACCCGATGAACCGGCGAATGAGGTAAATGGCGACCCAACATCGTACGGGAACGATCAGCGCCGTCATCAGGTACGCCGGGACGAAGTACCAGTCATGGCTCCCCAAAGTGGGATGCACAGTGAAAACAGTCTGCGCGAACTTGGCGAGGTGGCCGACCGCCAAGCCGGACACGCCCACCAGAAAGGCCGGCGGCAACCGGTCCTCCCGACTCCGGGAGCGGCGGGCGAACCACCAGACCAGCAGCAAATAGGCGCAAACCTCCAGCGCAACCGGCAACTCATGATTAAAGACAGGAATCTGCAAGGTGTCCCGGAAGTTCTGCGCCAGACTGTATCCGCCGTCCCGCGCCCACAAAACCTGCGACCAGGCAGCCTTGGTCGCGCCACTCACCGGCACGACGCCGCCGAAGACGAGCCGGTTGTAGGCGAAGTATGCCGGGATGCCGGCGGCGGCGGCGAGAAACGGGACGGCCGTCTTGACGGAGAGCGCGGAACGAGCCCGTTCTCCGAGTGGCGCTCCGGGCGCTCGCTCCCGCCTCGACCACTCGATCAGGCACAGCGCCGCAGTCGCCGCCAGCGATATGGCGATGTACTCCAGGCGCACCCAGGGCAAGGCAAAGGCGACGGCGGCGAGCGGCCATTGCCGCCGTTGCGAGTCTCGCGCGTAGAGCATCGCGGCCAAGAAAAACAGGCCCAGCATGAACAGCGCCGCCGCTGCTTCCATTCCCGCAATCAAGGCGTGGCGCCGGTAGAACATCGGCAGGGCGGCGAACAGCAGATACCACGGCATGCCCGCCGGCCGGGCGGCCGCGGCGACGAGGGCCACGCCGCCGGCGACGAGCATGATCTCGAACGCCTTGATGGCGAACAGCGCGGCTTCCTTGTCGAATAGCCAATAGAAGGGCGTGATCAGAAACAGCCAAAGCGGATGATAGCCGTTGGTGCGCGTGATGCCGCCGTCGAAGGTCGAAACTTGCCTTCAGCCAGATTGCGGGCGATCTGGAAGTAATAGAAGGCGTCATCTTCGCTCGCGTCGCGGATCAGGTTGATCAGATCGAAGCGGGCGAGCATGTACCAAGCGAACCCGGCGCCGTAGGCCAGGATGCCGCCGAGGAACAGGACGAACAGCGCGTGGCGCAGCCGGGAGGACAGCATTGGCTCCCCCCGTATTTTCATGCCCGCAAAACGGGCGGCCAGGGCGCGCCGGAGACGATTCAGCGTAGTGTCTTTCGGCATGGTCATTGCTGGTCATGCCCCTCACAACGTGAGCCTCCACGACAGTTCGGAGGCGAATATGGGAGCCTTCCCGGCGCCACCGGCGGGAACCAGTCGCGCGGCACAAACGTTTCCGGGATGTCCGCGAGCAGCACGCTACATCCCGTGTCGCCCTCGGCGCGGTCATCCCCTACGGTGTTCGCCATGAAGCTATCGCCTTCCACGCGCGCCGCAGATCGTTCAGCGCGCAGCCTTGCAGCGGCCGTTACCGTTCAAGACGGAACTCCGCTTCCCAGAGGTGGTGGAAACCGCCTCCCACGGGTACGTACTGGCCAGTGTAGATGCGGATAATATCATACTTAGGGAGAGCCGCCTTCGCCATACACTTCCCGTCGAATATCACGTCGCCGTCGCGCTTGTCGAAATTGAAATCCAGGTTGTCAAAGCCGTTCTGCTTGCGATCGTCGGGAAGGTCGTTCACGTCAACCGGGTGCAGGTGGAGGAAGAACGTCGCCTCCGTGTCGGCGGGGACGCACGGCTCCTTGACGTAGATCAACTCGTTCTCGCTGAGATATACGTCAAAGTCGGCACGGACGACCGGTTCGCCGGCCGTGATTGACCGGTATGCCTCTTCGTATGTCTCTTCGCGGGCGGCAGTTTCGGACATGGCGTTGAAATACACAAAAAACATCAACCCGATACTGCCTGCAATGACCGGATAGCAGGTCATCGGCTGGAATGAAATCCGTCCGCCCGCCGGTTTCAGGGCGCTGAATGACGTCCGTGAGATTGCCGCTAACCGTCCCTGAGCCGTCAAGAACTCCAAACAATAGAAAAGACAGCCCATGCCGAACAGATACTCGCGCACCTCCCACAGATCCCCGGCATTAGCCTCACCAATGTCGCTCGCATGATTATAGTTCAGGTAGGTGAGAGCCAAAACGAGCGCCACAGTTGCAGTGGAAGCAATGACCAAATTTGATTTGCCTGAAAGTAATGCGAAGATGAGCAAGAGCAACAGCAGCAGCCCCACCTGCTCGATCACGATATATCCGAAGTATTGTGTGATGCCGATTACATATCCTTCGGGGTGCGCCAAGTATTCTTTGAGGTTCTCTCCTGAGTCATAGGAAAGTATTAGCAGAAAGCCCAGCATCAGCGGGATTGACGGCAATGGAATCCCCCAAAGCCTGTCTTTTCGGCAAAAGAAAGCCGCACTGGTTACCATGCACAGGATCAGCGCGCCGTTCAACCAGAGAACGTCAAACATTCTCTGGTTGATATTGTGGACATTGAATTCTTGCTGCGCATTCAAGGGCATCAAGAAATCGGGCGTCGTAAACTCGAAGATGCGCTGCCCCCAACTGATTTCTTCGCCGGCGGCAAAGACCATCGCCATGCCGCCGAGAATATAGACGCAGCGCCGCAAGAAGCTCCGCTCTGCCCAGGTCGTGACGAACAACAAGATACCCGCCAGGAGAAACCAGACCGCGGTAAGATTCTCCACCCAGGAGTCTTCCCTGCTCAGCGCCCCGAATGTCTGCGGGTCGACAGCGAGGATAAAGCTGAAGAAAAATACGTTCAGACACAGGCAGAGGTAACCAAAGACGCCAACCGTGCTGTCGAGACCCTTTGCGGGGGAGGGATTGGCGTTCATGAAATCTGCTCAAATGCGCGTGGGCAGAGGCGGCGCCGGTTCGATGCCTCCGCAGCACGGGAACAGCATCGAGATGCGCGCGCCGGCCGAGTGGAAACCGTACGCGCGCGCATGAACGCTGAAACCTGCCGTCCGCAATGCGTCTCCCGGCCCACGAAGACGACGGCTGTCATTGAAGCAGTCATTCAGGCTGAATAAGGCGTTCAGTTTATCCGCAACCAGACGATCTCCGACTTCGTATGGAAAACCAGGTTTTCTTCGTCCGCGCCCATCAGTATATCGAAATTTCCTTCTCGATCAGCCGAAGCGGTATCGACTGAATCCAGGCATGTCTCGACTCCTCCCCTGCCGTGCGTCCAAAAGTTGAAGTCCAGGTTGTCGAAGCCGTACCGCTTGCGCCGGCCGGGAAGGTCGTTCCCGTTACCGTTCAAGGTGTATCTCCTCCTCCCAGAAGCGCTTGAAACCGCCTAACACGCGCCGCACCACGTATTGACCGGTCACGATACGAGTAATATCATACTCAGGGAGAGGGACTCTCGTCATACACTTCCCGTCGAATATCACGCCGCGCTCATCGAAATCGAAGTCCAGGTTGTCAAAGCCGTATTGCCGGCGCCGGTCGGGAAGGTCGTTCGCGTCAATCGGGATGAGGTGCAGGAAGAACGTTGCCTCCGTGTCGGCGCGGGCGCACGGCTCCTTGACATAGGTCAGCGTGTTTTCGTGGAGATAGATGTCAAAGTTGGAGCGGACTGCCGGTTCGCCGGCCGGGATTGACCAGTATGCCTCCTCGCCGGCCGGGATTGACCGGTATGCCTTCTCGAAGTTGGCAGTGGCGTTGAAATACACAAAAAACATCAACCCGATACTGCCTGCAATTACCAGCCGGCAGGTCATCATCTGGAATGAAATCCGTCCGCCCGCCGGTTTCAGGGCGCTGAATGACGTCCGTGAGATTGCCGCTAACCGTCCCTGAGCCGTCAAGAGCTGCAAACAATAGAAAAGACAGCCGATGCCGAACAGATACTCGCGCACCTCCCACAGGTGCGCGAGATTAACGCTACTATGCTCGACCACCTGATCATGGTTCAGGTAGGTGAGAGCCAAAACGAGCGCCAGAGTCGCAGCGGAAGCAATGACCAAATTTGATTTGCCTGTAAGTAATGCGAAGATGAGCAAGAGCAACAGCAGCAGATCCTCCTCAATCACGATCAATCCGAAGTATTGTCTGATGCCGATTACGTATCCTTCGGGGTGCGCCAAGTATTCTTTGAGGTGCGCTCCCGAGTCATAGGAAAGCATTATCAGAAAACCCAGCATCAGCGGGATTGACGGCAATGGAATCCCCCAAAGCCTGTCTTTCCGGCAAAAGAAAGCCGCACTGGTTGCCATGCACAGGATCAGCACGCCGTTCAACCAGAGAATGTCAAACATTCCATTGGCGATATTGTGGACATTGAATTCTTCCTGCATATTCAAGGGCATCAAGAAATCGGGCGTGGCAAACCCGAAGATGCGCTGCCCCCAACTGATTTCTTCGCCGGCGGCAAAGACCATCGCCATGCCGCCGAGAATATAGACGCAGCGCCGCAAGAAGCTCCGCTCCGCCCAAGCCGTGACGAACAACAAGATGCCCGCCAGGAGAAACCAGACCGCGGTGAGGTTCTCCACCCAGTAGTCTTCCCTGCACAGCGCACTGAATGTCTGCGGGTCGGCAGCGAAGATAAAGCTGAAGAAAAATACGTTCAGACACAGACAGAGGTAACCAAATGCGCCAACCGTGCTGTCAAGACCCTTTGCGGGGGGGAGGGGATTGGCGTTCATGGAATCTCCTCAATACCGGTTATGATATCCGGCATCGGCCGGCGCGTCATTCGCCGCTCGCGCCCAGGCTGCGCTCGATCGCGGCCAGCGCCTTCGACAGGTCGGAAGGCTGCCGCAGCCGGTACTCCTTCCCCTTGACCGCGCGCACCACGTTGCCCATGGCGCCTTTCCAGGCCAGGCGCGAAGTGTCGAGAAAGGCGAACGCCGCCTCCGTCTGCCGCAAGCGCCCGCGCATGAACTCTGAAACCTGACGCCCGAAATGCGTCTCCTGGCCCACGAAGACGACGGCATCCGGCGGCTCGCCGACCAGCAACTCGACGGAGAGCATGCTCTCGAAGTAGTCCATCTCCCGGCCTCTGCCGAGCTGAGCGATGTCCACCGTCTGCGGATTCAGCTTTGCGAGCGTAGAGCGCATCGGACGAAAATCGATCGCGGGCGCATAATCCTGGCGGTGTATAACCTGCTGATCCTCGAAACTGAACAGAACAACCGAAAACTCGTTGAAAGCCCGGCTCCGCGCGAGTTGCCTTACCGTCGAGAAATGCGGGTGCAGCCGTAACAGACTCGGCCGCATGACCTGCCCGCGCCGCCGCCGGATATCCATGCTGACGAAAATTTTCAGCTTCTTCGACGTGGTCAGGTGCGGGCGGGCGACAGGCGGCTCGGGACGGAACAGATAAACCCCCGATTCGATAATTTCGCCCGGCTGCAGCGCCAGGTTGACGGTCTTTTGGCCGCGCGATAGCGAAGCCTTGAGTTTCCGCGAGCCCGAGCACGACTGCCCGCGGTTATCCTCAAGCCGCCAATCCACTCGATAGCGCCCCTCACCCATCGAAAACGACGGATTGATGATGATTCGGCCCGAGGCGTCGCCGGGCATTTCCTGCGTTGCGCTGAAGCGGTCGAACAACTCGACCGGCCGGCCCGGCGTGCCCTCGACCGGGGTCACCGTGACCAGCATCTCGAACGTCGGCTTTCGCCCGCGGTAATGCTTGACCGGCAGGCCGAGCTGCAGGCCCGCGAAAAACCGAAATTCGAAGTCCAGGAACGGCCCGAAGGTTTCCGCGCCGCACTTCATCGCGGGCGCCGGCTCGTACGCCCACGCTACGCCGACCACCGCGAAGAGCAGCGCCGCATTCCTTGCGCTTGCCCGCAGCCGCGTCACGGGGCAGGTTCCTCCGCGCATTGCAGGGACATTGCTTTCAGGATAGGCCACAACCGCGTTGCTACAATCGAGGCTTCCCCGGCGCGATTCCACGCTGCCCCCCGAAACCCTTGCCGTCTGCGCATCCAACTCCCCAAGTGTGGCCTGCCGGGGAAGGCGCTTGGCAAATCCGGCTGCCCCTGCCGTGGGCGTTGAACAGCGTCAACGTCTTTCTTTTCCGGCAATCCGGAGGCTATCTTTTGCTGGATACCGGGCTGAAAACCGACGAATCCCTGCTGGCGCTGGAAGCCGCTCTCGCCGGCCTCAACCTCGACTGGCGCGTCATCACACGGATTCTGATCAGTCACATGCACCCCGACCACGTCGGCGCGGCCGCCGAAATCCGCCGGCGCTCGGGGGCGCCGATCCGCATGCACCCGCGCGAGGCCGAAATGGTCAAGCCGCGCGGTCCCGACCATAAATTTTTCGAGCGGGCCGAACCCTACATGCATGCTCACGGCGTGCCCCAAGCGGACATCGACGCCATGCGCGAGGAAGCGAGCGGCGTGTCCGAGCGGATGGAGCGCTTCGTGGCCGACGAATCCATAGCAGGCGGCGACACGATCGAGTTCGCCGGAGGCGCGCTGCGCGCCGTCATGGCGCCGGGGCATTCGCCCGCGATGCTGTGCTTCCATTGCCCCGAGCAGCGCTTGCTGTTCTCCACGGACGCGATCCTCGAGCGGACGACTCCTAATATCGGCGTTCACTGGTTTTATCAAGGCAACCCTTTGGGCGAGTATCTGAACTCCCTGCGGACGCTCGAACTGCTGGACGTCGACAAGGTTCTGCCCTCCCACGGCCGTCCGTTCCAGGGTCATCGCGAGTGGATCGCCGGCGTCCGCGGCCACCATCGCAAGCGCTGCGCGCAGATACTGGCCGCGGTGGGGGGCCGTCCGCTGTCCGCCTACGAGATCGCCGGCGCCGTCTGGGGCGAAGACCGGCCGGCCGCCGCGCGGCGCTTCGCCATGGCCGAGGCGCTCGCTCATCTCGAATACGTGTTCCGCGAAGGCCGCGTCGAGCAGCGGCTGCAAAACGGCGTAACGCTCTGGAAGGCGGCCGGCCACGCCGCCGGCTGAGACGCCCATGCCCCTTGCCCAGGTCATCGCCGACGGTCCGCTCGACGAAGTCATCCTCCGACTGGGCGCCGGCAAGGTCGCCTGGCTCCCCTGGGAAGTCGCCCTCGCGGGCCGCGAGGAACCCGTTGACGGCATTTACACCTACGGGCACGTCCCCGTTGACGGCGCCATGCTCGACCGCCTGCGCGGCGTGCGCATCGTCAGCAACTACGGCGTCGGAGTCGATCATATCGACGTTGCCGCCGCCGCCGCGCGGGGCATCCCCGTAGGCAATACGCCCGGCATCCTCGACGGCGCAACGGCCGACATGGCCTTTACCCTCCTGCTCGCCGCGGCGCGGCGGACGGCCGAGGGCGACCGCTACGCGCGCTCGCCGGAGTTCCTGCGCTACGACCCCGGGTTCATGCACGGCCGCGAGGTCCATTCAAGCACGCTGGGCATCGTCGGCTTGGGCGCCATCGGCTGCGAAATCGCCAAGCGCGCCCGCGGCTTCGGCATGCGCATCCTCTATCACAACCGCCGGCGCCGGGCGGACGAGGCCGCCTTCGGGGCCGCCTACGTTTCCCTCGACGACTTGCTCCGCCGCTCGGACTACGTGGTTCTGGCCTGTCCGCTGACCGCGGAGACCCGCAACCTGATCGATGCGCAAGCGCTGGCGAAGATGAAGCCGTCCGCGTCTCTGGTGAACATCGCCCGCGGAGCAATCGTGGACACGCAGGCGCTCTACGAAGCGCTGCGGGAGAAACGCATCTACGGCGCCGCCCTGGACGTTACGGAACCCGAGCCGCTGCCGCGCGGTCACCCGCTGCTGGCGCTCGACAACGTTACGATCACGCCCCACTTGGGCAGCGCCACGGTCGAAACGCGGATGAAAATGGCGGAGCATTCCGTCGAAAACCTGCTGCGGGGACTGCGCGGCGAGCTTCTGCTGCACGAGGTCAAGCCCGCCCGGCGCTGAGGGCGGACCGGGCGGCACGCCGCGCGCGTTCCGCCCGCCGCCTGCGCATGTTTTCAGAGCAGCGCTTCGATCTCGCGCGACAACTCCGCCTCGCTCATGCGCCCCGGGTGGTAGAGCCGCACGATTCCCGAGCGGTCCGCCAGCACCAGCGTAGGCGTCGAGCTGACGCCGAAGCGCACGAAATTCTCTTCGCTAATGGGAACCGGCATCCAGGCGGGCAGCGGATAGCGCCGGCTGTACGGCCCCTCGATATAAGCCAGTTCCTCGGCGGGGGTTGCGTCGTCGCCGTTGACGACATAGCCGTAGAGGCGCGTGGGGCCGACGATGCGCAACCCGCGCTCGGCGTAGCGCTCATGGAGCCGTTCCAGAATCGGCTTCTGCATTTTGCAGTCGCTGCACCAGTGCGCCCAGAAGAAGAACAGAGCGGCATGGCCGCGCAACCGCTCCATCGTCGGCGGTTTCGCGCCTAAATACTGCGCCGCGTCCAATGCGGGCATCGGCTTGCCGGCCAGGTCGAGCAGGTTCAGGTTTTTATTGATGCGGGTTTCGATCGAAGTTCCCGCGTATTTGCGGCTCTGTTTCCGCAGATAGCCGACCGCGCGACCGCGGCCGCCCGCGGCGTCGTAGAACTTGCCCAGAGTCTCGATCGCCGCCCCGAGCGCGATCGGCAGCGGCGCCTCGCCGTCGGCGTCCAACTCGCGGCTTCCGAGCAGCCTCTCGCAGCCTTCGACGGTTGCCTTCGCGTAGGTCTCGGCGATCTGCCAATCGCCGCCGATTGCGCCGGCCCGCCCGACCCACGACATCGCCGCCAGCCATTCCGGCGTGAGGACTTTTTGCTGCGTCCGCCGAGATTCGAACAGGTCTCGCGCGGCAATCGGCTGCTTGGCGAAAGCCAATTCGCGCAGCCGCGCGGTCGGCGGCTCTTGGCCCCATAAACAAACGCCCGTCAACGCCGGAGCGAGTCCCAAGACGCAGATTCCCAAGCGCATTCCATTACTCCTTGCACGTCCCCGAGCGCATAAAATCACGCCTCCGCGTATGCCGGCGAGAGCGCGCGCAGGCGCTGCGTCACTTCGGTCAAGGCTGCTATAAGCGCGTCGATTTGCCCGTCGTCGGTTTGTCTGCCCAGGGAAAACCGCAGCGTGGATTTCGCCTGGTTGCGGTCGAGGCCGGCGGCGATGAGCACGTGAGACGGCTCGACGGCGCCGCTCGAACAAGCCGCGCCGCTGGAAACTGCGCAGCCGCGCAGGTCGAGCGCAATCAGCAGCGCCTCGCCCTCGACATGATCGAATCGAATGCTGGACGTATTGGGCACGCGCGGCGCGCCCCGGCCGTTCACCCGGCACTGGTCGATGCGCGCCGATACCTCCGCTTCCAGCCGGTCGCGCAGGGCCGCCAGCCGCGCGCCCTCGGCCTCAAGATTGCTTGCGGCCAAGGCGGCCGCCGCGCCCAGCCCGACGATGCCCGGCACGTTTTCGGTTCCCGGCCGGCGGCCGCGCTCGTGGCGCCCCCCGTACTGCACGTTCTCCAGTTGCAGCCCCCTGCGGACGTAAAGCGCGCCGACGCCCTTGGGGCCGTAAAACTTGTGGGCGCTCAAACTGAAAAAATCGACGCCGAGCTCGCGGACGCGGGTCGGAATCTTGCCGCAACTCTGCACGCCGTCCGTGTGGAAGAGGACTCCGGCTTCATGGGCAATCCTGCCGATCTCGGCCAGCGGCTGAATCGTCCCCAATTCGTTGTTGGCGTGCATCACCGAAATCAGGATCGTGTCGGGCCGCAGCGCCGCCCTCACGTCGCCGGGCGCAACCAGGCCGTCCGCGTCCACCGGCAGATAAGTGACCGCCGCGCCTTCGCGCTCCAATTGCTCGCAGGCATTGAGCACCGCCGGATGCTCGATGCGGGTCGTGATCACGTGGCGCCCGCGGCCGCGAACCGCGCGCGCCGTGCCGAAAATCGCCAGGTTGTCGGCTTCGGTGCCGCCGCTGGTAAAAACGATATCTTTCGCCGCGCAATCCAGCAGCGCGGCCGTCTGTCGCCGCGCGCGGTCGACGCCCAGCCGCGCCTCCTGCCCGAAGCCGTGAATGCTGGACGCGTTGCCGTGTACGTCCCGCAAATAGGGCAGCATCGCCTCCAGCACTTGCGGCGCAACGGGAGTCGTGGCGTTGTGATCGAAATAGTGCCGCTGCATCGAAAAGCGCTGCCGTTTTCAAGTATATCCCGGCGCCGGATCGCTCCCGCCCCGGCGCCGCGCGATCGGCAGGCCGGCCGTGCTATGCTGAATCGAATGGCACAGGTTTGCATCGTTACCGGCAAGGGCCCGATGTCGGGCAACAACGTCTCGCATGCGCACAACAAGACGCGCAGGGTGTTCCATCCGAACATTCACGACAAGCGTTTCTGGTCGCCGAACCGCAAGCGCTGGGTCAAGCTGCGCGTCAGCGCCAAGGGCATCAAGATCATCAACCGGCGCGGCGTCGACCGCGTGCTCGCCGACCTGACCAAGCGCGGCGTCAAGTTTTAACCGCAGGCGCCGTAGCGGAAGCAGCCCGTCTCGTGGTCGTTGACCATGCCGACCGCCTGCATGAACGCGTAGCAGATCGTCGAGCCCACGAAACGGAACCCGCGCCGCTTGAGGTCTTTGCTCATGCGCTCCGATTCCTTCGTCGCAGCCGGAATCTCCGCCGGGCTCCGCCATGAATTGCGCATCGGCTTGCCGCCGACGAACCGCCACAGGCAAGCGTCCAGGCTGCCGAATTCCTGCTGCGCCGCCAACGCGGCCCTGGCGTTGTCCACCGCCGCGGCGACCTTGAGGCGGTTGCGGATAATCCCCGGGTTTGCGAGCAGCTTCGCCTGCTCGGCCGCGGAAAAACGCGCCACCTGCGCGGGATCGAACCCGGCGAAAGCCTGGCGGTACGACTCGCGCTTCTGCAGCACCGTCAGCCAGTTCAGCCCGGCTTGCGCCCCTTCCAGAATCAGGAATTCGAAGAGCGTCCGGTCGTCGTGAACGGGGACGCCCCATTCGCGGTCGTGATATTCGGCGAGCAGCGGGCGGGCGGCCCACGCGCAGCGGATTCGTTGCGGCATGTTCGCGTAATCTGCGCCGCGGGCCGCTACCGCGTCGTGACCCAGATCGGCGACGACCAGGCGACGTTATTGTCGTCTTGCACCACGCGCACGTAGTAGAAATCCTCGCCCGGCTGCTTGTCGTTGTCGACGAAGGTGAAGCTCGTCTTTTGGGGAAGATTCTGGCGGTTGTGCAGAAACTCCTGGTTTTTAACGATGTCGATTTGCCGCAGGTGCGTCGTTCCGATCACGTTGACGACCAGCTCGAACCCGCCTGCGGCGGTTACGATATCGCCCTGCAAATACTCTTTCCCGTCGGCGGCGCGCAAGCGGTAGTCGAGGATGATGTTGTCCGTCGCGCCGTAGTTGTGGCGGCGCTTCATGGCGTCGATCATGCCTTCGCGGGTGAACTCCTCCGCTATGGTGCAGGCGTAGGAATAATGCGTCGAAAGGTGATCGGAAGCCGCCTGGACGCCGAGCTTGTACCCTTTCGCCCAAGCATTCCACACATAACCCTCCGGCTGGAAGCCGCCGACCTGCGACGCCGGGTTCTCGCTGTTGGCGGCCAGCGGCGCGCCTTCGTATTCGGCGGAAACGCGGTCTCCCTGGAAAATTTCCACCAGCGGTTCGACGTCCGGGTCGTTGTCCCGCCAGTCCGTGCCCATGCGCGTCGCCGGCGTGTGCGAAATGGCGATGCCCTTGTGCTTCTTGAGGTAGTCGTAAAGCCGACCCGCGCCTTTTTCGTGATTCCGCTCTTCCGGCAGCATGGGCAGCGTCGGGTTGCCGCGCTTGGCGAACAGGATATTGCGGTGGCCGTCGGGGAAGCTGATCGAGCGCTCGTAGCCGTAGTACGGCTGGAACGCCCCGGAGACCGAGAACACATCGACCGTTTGCTGCAAGAGCCAGTTGATGTATTCGTTGTCGGGTCCGCCGAGGTGGTTGTGCTCGCTGGCCAGCAGGTAGTCGAGCGAGGCCGCGTCGATTGCGTAGCGGTAGGTCTGCAGCAGCGAGCCGTCGTTGTTGCCGTCCATCGAAAACTCGGTGTGGCGGTGAGTATCGCCGCGGTAGATATTGTAGGTCTTTCCGCCGGAGTTGATCTCGTACGCGCGCAGCCGCTCGAGGTCGGCGGTTTCGGTGGGCGCCAGGTTGTGGTAGTACAGCGTCGGCGCCGCGCGCGCCGTCAGCGCCGGAGCCGCGGTTTTCCGCTCCAGATTGGGCAGCTTCGCGGCGTACACGTCCTCGTGTTGGTAGAGAAAGTCCGCGAAATCGCGGTTGTCCATCGCCCAGGCGGCGAACAGGTTGCCTTTGCCGTCGGGCGCGACGCTCCAGCGCACGTCCTGGCGGCTCTGGCTGAAGGGCAGCTCCAGGGGAACGGTCCAGCGGTCGCCGTCGAGCGCCGCGCCCCAAATCTCCCAGCAGGCGCGGTGCAGCGGCGTCTCGTCGGGCATGTCGCGCTGGCGGATCGTGCGGTGGCGGCCGAAAAGCCAGATCCTGCCCTGCCCGTCGAGCGCGAGTTGCGGAAAATCGTTGTGGCGGTCGTCCATATGCGCCGGCAACGAGTCGTTGATGTCGGCGACCGGAACCCGCCAGTCGCGGCCGTCCCGCGCGGCGACGCGCATGCGCCGGTAATGGTAAAGCCGCGTGCCCTCGACGCTGAGCAGCGCCCCGGTGTCTTTCCCCCAGTTCATGCCGCTCTCGTTCCAGGCGGCCCACAACCTGTTTTCCCTATCGACTTGCAGCGAAACGTGCGCTTCGTAAAGCCGCGTGTCGGCGATCGGCTCGACCTCGCCCCACTTCGCGCCGTCCCAGGTGCGCAGCAGCACGTCGTAATCGCCCTTGTCGTAGCTGTCCCAAGCGACATGAATTTCGCCCTTGCGCCCGGCGGCGACGACGGGTTCCCAATCGTTCGCCGGCGAAGTTGAAATTTTCTGCTCGTCTCCCCAGCGGCTGCCGTCGTAGCGCCGCGCGAAGATGTCGGCCTTGCCGTTGCGGAACCCCTGCCAGACGAGCCACATGCCGCCGTTCGAGTCCGTCGCCAGGTTGTGATAGGCGTCGGGCTGGGGGCTGTCGCTGAGGCGCATCACGGGCGTCAGAGAGCCGCCCTTGAGCGCGCGCCCATAGAGGTCGAAGTTGCCGTCAACCTGATGCGACCAGACGAACCACGGGTCGCCGGCCTTGTCCCGCCCCATCTTGACCAGGTAGGCGTCGCTCGGCCCCTCGGTAATTTCCTGCGTCTCGCCCCAGGAGTTCCCGTCGAACCGCCGCGTCAGCACGTGGTTCGCTCCCGCCTTGTAGGCGATCCAGGCAACCCGGATCTCGCCGTCCTCGCCGCCGAGAATCGCGGCGAAATCGTCTTCGTACTCGTCTCCCGTGAGCTTTTCCGCCGGCGCCACGCGCTCCACGACGGCGGCGCCGTCCAGAAACGTTTTCGGCGCGGCCAAGGGAACGTCCCTTGCGTTGAACGCAAACCGCCCCTGCGCGGTGCGGACGTTGACGCGCGTCCCGGCCTTCGCCGCGATATCGAGGACGATGCCGGGAGTCCGGTAGTATTCCACGACGCCCGTGTTGGGAATGATGTAGTAGGCTGGATACCTGTAGTTCGCGCCCTTGTGCGTGGACAGCTTCCACTTGTTCGGCGCCTCGATTGCGTTTTCGGGCCGGGGATGCCAATCGCGCAATTGGAGCAGTTCGCCGTTCGCGACGGCAACCGTCCCGTCCCATTTTGTTGGCGCGATATCGTTGAGCCCGAAGCGCACGCGGAACGAAACGACGCCGTCCGCGGTCAAGGGCGTCTGCGCCCAAGCCGCCGCAGTCAAGCCGAGTACGAGAAAAATCCGAGTCGTGAGTCTCATGACTCGGCAATTGTAGCAACTCGGCGGCGCCGCCGGATACCGTTTCTTGCCGGCCCGCCCACCTTTCGAACCGGGACCGGGCGGCAAGTTTCCCTATCCTGTTTGTCTGTGGCTGCGACGACGATTCCGCGGTTTCGGACGGCGATGCGCAGATTCCGGCTCTCCCGGCCCGTTGCTCTCGCTTGGGAACACGGCTTGATTCGCTCCGGCGCGAGCGTGTTCGATTACGGCTGCGGCCGCGGCGACGACATCCGCTATCTGCGCGAGCACGACGTTGCGGCGTCCGGCTGGGACCCGCACTACCGGCCCGCAAACCCGGTCGAAGCGGCGGATGTCGTGAACTTGGGCTACGTCCTGAACGTCATCGAAAACCCGGCGGAACGCGCCGATGTCCTGCGCAAGGCGCTGGCGCCGGCTCGCCGCGTTCTCGTGGTCGCGGTCCGCGTGGACCGCGGGCCTTTGTCCGGGGAGGCGTTCGAGGACGGCCTGGTTACCTCCAGGGGCGGTT
The DNA here is from genome assembly GCA_958295955.1 of uncultured Bryobacterales bacterium. GTDB lineage: Bacteria > Acidobacteriota > Terriglobia > Bryobacterales > UBA6623 > CATQHP01. The sequence continues at coordinate 3,499,416 of OY282420.1, forward strand.
TCCAGAAAGTCTATACGCAAGCCGAGTTTCTGGATTACGTCGAATCCGTGTGCGGCTGCAAGCCGGCGCCGGCGGGGCTTGGGGTCGCCTACGTTTTCAAGGACCCGGCTCTGGAGCGGGAGTATCTCGCGCGGGCTGCGCTCGGCCGCTCCGCTTTTGGCCGACGCTTCACGATCGCGGAATTCGAGTCGTCCGAATTGGGCGCCGCGTACCTGAGCTTCGCGCGCAAGCTGGCCCGCTTGCCCCGCCCGAGCGAATTTCCGCAATTCGCGGCGCTTGCCGAGCGCTTCGGCTCGCCGCGGCGCATCCGCAAGCTCGCGGACGCCGCCCTCGACCCCGCCGAGATTGAAAGCCTGCGCCTGCAGAAACGCGAGGATTTTCTGGTGTGCTACGGCGCCATGCGCCTGCAGGGAATGCGCGTGACTCGCGCGGCGCTGCTGCCGGCGGAGACCCAAGCGGATATCCGCTCGCTCTGGCCGTCGTACCGCGCGGCGCGCGCCGAGGGGGAGCGGTTCCTGTTTTCGCTGGGAGACCCGCGGCAAGCGGCTGCGGCGGCGCAGGCCGCCTCCGTGGGCAAGCGCGTCGCCGGCTCGCTCTATGCGCACCGCTCCGCCGAGGAACAGCTTCCGGCCCTGAACAGGCTGCAACTCTTCGCCGCCCGCCAGATCGTCGGCGATACGGAATACGACGTGCTCAAACTTGCGGCGGACGGGCAAAAAGTCAGCTTCCTGCGCTACCCCGGTTTCGACAACGACGCCCACCCCTGCTTGCAGTCGTCTCTTGCGGTCTATTTGCCGCGCGCCGATTACGGCTTCAGGGATTTCTCGCATTCCGAAAACCCGCCGATTCTGCATCGCAAAGACGCCCTGGTCGACGAAACGTACCCGCTGTATCAGAAGTTCGCCTTTCTGACGCGCCAGGAAGAGAAGCGCGCGCTGCTCTCGCGGCCCGATATCGGACGCAAAAGAGACTGGGAGAAGGTTCTGCGTCAAGCCGGCCTGGAAGTCCGCGGCCACCGCCTGTTTCGGCGGAAATCTTGGCCGGCCGGCCCCTGATACGATGGCTTGTAATGCCCGCAGCCGCCCGCGACGTTCGAAAAACCGTTTTGCCCAACGGGCTGCGGGTGGTGACCGAATACATGCCGACCGTACGCTCGGTTGCGGTAGGCGCGTGGCTGAACGCGGGGTCGCGTCACGAGTCCGAATCCGAAACCGGCATCACCCACTTCACCGAACACATGGTGTTCAAGGGCACCGAAAACTTCTCCGCGCAAGAGATCGCCGTCTCGATCGATTCCCTGGGCGGCCACCTCGACGCCTTCACCTCGAAAGAAACCACCGCCTTCACGGCCAAGGTTCTGGACGAGCATCTGCCGCGGGCTCTCGACATCCTGTCCGACATGGTGCAGCGTCCGAAGTTTGCCGACAACGACATCGAACGCGAAAAAGGCGTCGTCCTCGAAGAGCTCAAGATGGACGAGGACAACCCCGACTATCTGATCGGAGACCTCTTCGCCGGCAGTTTCTGGAAGGGCCACGGCATGGCTCGTCCGATCATCGGCAATCGGCGGTCGATCGAAGCCTTTTCCAGCCCCCAACTCCGCGGGTTTTTCGAGCGCGCCTTTCGTCCGGCCAATCTTCTGCTGACGGCGGCGGGAAACATCGGACACGATGCGTTGATCGCAGAGGCGCGCAAACGTTTCGACGCCGCGGCCGAAGCGCCCGCCGCGCAAGAAAGCAGTAGTCAGGAACCGCCCGCGCCCAACCCGCAAATCGTCCTGCGCGACAAGCCGTCTCTCGAACAGATTCACGTGACCCTGGGAGTCGAGACGTTCTCCATTCGAGACGCGAAGCGCTATGCCGGCTTCGTGCTGAGCGCCATGCTGGGCGGGGGCTTCAGTTCCCGGCTGTTCCAGAAAATCCGCGAGGAAGCCGGCTTGGCCTACGCCGTCTATGCCGATCTCAGCCTCTATTCCGACACCGGCTGCCTGTCGGTCCACGCCGGCACATCGCTCGACTCGCTCGCCCGCGTCATCGCATACACCCTGCGCGAGTTCCGCGACCTGAAAGACAATCTCGTTCCCGAAACGGAGATCCGCCGCGCCAAAGACCAACTCAAGGGCAGCATGATGCTCGGTCTGGAATCGACCGGCAGCCGCATGGCCAACCTGGCCCGTCAGGAAGCCTACCACGGCCGCCACTTCTCGTTCGACGAAATCAACGACGCGATCGAGAGCGTCACCCGGCAGCAAATCCGCGACTTGGCCAACGAATGGTTCCGGCAGGAACGCTTGGCCGCGGCGGTGCTCGGCAATTTGCAAGGTCTGGCCATCGACCGCGCGGACCTGGCCTGTTGATGCGCCAGGCCGCGCCGCGCTTCACCGCGCCGAGAGCTTCCCGTACGGTTCCTCGAAATACTTGTCGAAGATCCACGCGGGCTGCCAGCGGTCGCGCACGCGCTCGCTGCCGGTCAAGTCGATCTCCTTGGGCGCGGGGTTGGCAACCGTCAGCGGATGGTTGTCGCCGGCCTGCTGCTGAAGCCGCTGCATCAAGGCCGTCAATTGCGCGATCCTCTGCTTCTGCGACGGGTCGCCGGCAAGATTGTTCCTCTCGTGCGGGTCGCCGTCGAGATCGAACAACTGCGTATGATCGATCTTGGGGTAGCGGATCAGCTTCCAGCGCTCGTCGCGGACCGCCTTCATCAGGTCGCGGAACGAGGTAAAGACCGCATCGCGGACCTTCGTCTTCTCGCCCTTCCAGATCGGGGACAAGTCGCGGCCGTCGAGATCGCCCGGCGCGCGGACGCCCAGCAACGCGCACAGAGTGGGGAAAACGTCGAGCAGGTAGCTGAAGGCGTAAGTCTCTTGATTTTTGGGGATGCCGGGCCCCGAGAAGATCAGCGGCGCGCCCATGGAGTGCTCGTACAGGTTCTGCTTGCCGAGCAAGCCGTGGCTGCCGACGGCGAGGCCGTGGTCGGCGGCGTAAACGACGATCGTATTTTCGGCGTGGCCCGTCGATTCCAGCTTGCGCAGGATGCGTCCGATCTGCCGGTCGAGATGCGTGATCAGGCCGTAGTATTCGGCAAGCTGATCGCTGACGACTTCCGGCGTGCGCGGCCAGGGACCCAGACTTTCGTCCCGGCCTTTCATGTGGCCGTTGTCGAACGGGTGCTGCGGAGCGAAGTTCGGCGGCAGCGGCGGACGCCGCCGGTAATACATGCGGCGGTACCTCGGCGGCGGATTGCGCGGGTCGTGCGGCGCGGTAAAGGCAACGTAAGCATAAAACGGCTTTTCGTCCTTGTAGTTGTGCAGAAATTCCATCGCCGCATCGGCGAACAGGCGGCTCGAAAAGCGAATGCTCTCGCGCTCGGCGGTCAGCTTGCCGTCCGGGCCGAGGTCGACGGTGGGCGCTTTCGTGTGATTGGACATGCCGCCGAACATGATGCGCTTGCCCTGCTGGAAGCTTTTCAGCCACGACGGGCGCTGGTTATGCCACTTGCCGGTGGCGAACGTCGTATAGCCGTTTTGGCCCAGCAACTGCGGCAGCGTGACGTGTCCCTGCATATCCATCGGGATCTTGAAAAAGCTCTTGCCCGTGTTCAGCATGGCCCGGCTCGGAACGCAAACCGCGCCTCCTTGCGACCCGAGGCAGTAATTGCGCCGGAAGCTGTAGCCGCCGGCGACCAGGCGGTCGAGGTTGGGCGTCTGGATATAGCGGTTGCCGTGGGCGCCGATCGTATCCGGCCGCTGGTCGTCGGCGAACAGGAAGAGGACATTGGGCGGGGCCGCCGCCAACGGCGCGGCAAGCAGGAGGGCAAGGGTCGCATTGCGCAGCATCGTTACGATTCTATCTTGCCGCGCCGTCGGTAACCGATCGAACCGCTTATGATTGCTATTACGGAACGATGAAACGCATAAGCTTATTCCTCGCCGCGAGTTGCTGCCTGTACGCCGCCGGCAAGCCGAACATCCTGTTCATCATGTCCGACGACCACGCCGCGCATGCGCTCGGCGCCTACGGCGGACGCCTGGCCGTCCTCGACCCCACGCCCGCGCTGGACCGCCTCGCCAACGAAGGGATGCTGTTCGAGAACGCCTTCTGCGCCAACTCGATCTGCACGCCCAGCCGGGCGACGCTGCTGACCGGCCAATACAGCCACGTCAACCGCGTGACGACGCTCAGCGGACATCTCGAACCCGACCGCCAGTACGCGCCCAAGCTGATCGGCCAGGCCGGTTACCAGACGGCGATGGTCGGCAAGTGGCACCTCAAGAAGGAACCCGCCGCCTTCGATTACTACTGCGTTCTGCCGGGGCAGGGGTCGTACTTCAACCCGATCATGCGCGAATCGGGCGGGCCGTGGCCGCGCAACGTGCGGCGTTTTTCCGCCTACGATTCGGCGCACTCGTCCGACGTCATCACGCAGGTGTCGATCGACTGGCTCAAGCGCCGCGACAAGACGCGGCCGTTCTTCCTGATGCATCATTTCAAGGCGCCGCACGACAATTTCGAGAACGCCGAGCGCTACGACTTTCTGTACGCGGACGCCGACGTCCCCGAGCCGCCCAGCCTGTGGAAGGTTCCCAACCACGGCTCCGAGGCTACGCAGGGCATGGGCACGTCGATCGGCAAGCGCAACGCCCGCCGCAACATGGGTCAGCACATGTTCGTCGACCCCGCGCTCGGCGACCGCGCCTACAAGCGCGCGGCCTATCAGCGCTATTTGAAGAAATATCTGCGCACCGTACGCGGCGTCGACGACGCTGTCGCGCGGTTGCTGCAATACCTCGAAGACGAGGGCGAGCTCGACAATACCGTCGTCGTCTATACCTCGGATCAGGGCTTCATGCTCGGCGAGCACGACTATATCGACAAGCGCTGGATGTATGAGGAATCCCTGCGCATCCCCCTGCTCGTGCGGCATCCCCCGACGGTCGCCGCCGGCTCGCGCTCGCGGGCGATCGTCAACAACACCGACCTTGCGCCGACGCTGCTGGCCTTCGCCGGAGTCGCGGCGCCCGACTTCATGCAGGGCCGCAGCCTGTCGCCGCTGCTGCGCGGCGAGACGCCTGCCGATTGGAGAAAGGCGACCTACTACCGCTATTGGATGCACATGGCGCACCACGACAACCCCGCGCATTACGGCATCCGCACCGAAGATTTCAAGCTGATCTTTTTCTACGGGCTGCCGCTCGACGCGCCCGGCGCGGCGGCCGCCGCAACCCAACCCGGATGGGAACTTTACGATCTGCGCGCGGACCCTCACGAGTTGACGAACGTTTACGGCCGCCCCGCATACGCAAGCGTGACGCAGGAACTCAAGGCCGAGTTGCTGCGCCTCAAGGCAGAGGTCGGCGACAACGACGAGAAGTACCCCGAGCTGATGGCGGTCCGCGCGCGTTACTGGTAGCGCGGCCTACTTCAGGGGCAGCCGGACGGCGCGGCCCTCTCGAATCGATTGCTTGGCCGCTTCGAGTATCTCCACCGCTTGGACGTTGATGTCGATGGCGACGATGTGGCCGAGCGGCTTGTCGTTGGCCACGCGGTCGATCATGTAGCGGATCGGATCGTCGGTTTCGGGCGTGAGCGGCGCCGCTTCGATTTGCTCCGGCGGCTTGCGTCCGCTGCGGCGCTCGACGCCGTTGCGGTTCATGGAGAGGCTGCCCAGCCGGCCGAACACTTCGAGGTCCTGGAAACCGCGCGGCAAGTCCCAACTGCCTTCGAAAATGCCCACGCCGTCGGGATAGGCGAGCACCATGACCGAGTTGTCCTCAACCTTGGGGAAGCGTTCGCGCTGCAGGCGGTTGACCGTCGCGTACACCGTATCGGGCAGGCCCTTGAACCACAGCGCCCAGATCGCGTTGTAGCAGCCGAAATCCACCAGCGCGCCCGCGCCGTTCTGGAGCGGGTCCGTCAGCCAGTCGAAGAAGTATTTTCCGCGCACGCCCCTGCCGCCCGGGCCGCCGTGGCCCACGATGCCGTGCAAGCGCCAGACATCGCCGACCTTGCCCGCGGCAGCCTGGCGCCTGATTTCGTGATTGGTCGGCCACCAGGCCATCTGATAGTTGGTCATGACCTTGACTTTGTGCTCCCGCGCGAGCGCCTGCATCGCCGCGGCGTCGTCGTAGGTTGCGGCCAGGGGCTTTTCGAAAATCACGTGGATGCCGAGCGGCGCCATGTATTCGAGAATCTCGCGATGCCGGTTGTTCTCGACGAACGCCCAGACGATCTCGGGCTTCCGCCGGCTGACCAGCTCGCGGTAGTCGTCGGCGTAGTACGCGTCGGGCTGGTATTTTTTGGCTTCCTGCACGAGTTCCGGCTCGGATTCGGCAACGCCGACGAACTCGGCTTCGGCGACGTTCGAGACGTTTTGCAACTGCCGCCAGCAATGCGAATGTCTGAGGCCGACGAAGCCGATCCTGACGCCGGCGGCCAACGGCGCCGCCGCAATGACCAATATCAGCAATCCTGCATAGAATGAACGTTTCACTGCCGCCCCCCCCGAAACAATAAAATCGTTTCCCATTGTGGCAGACGCGCTATGATGAAGTTTGGAGGATGGCGTCCGATGATTCAATTGACTGAGACCGCCGTATCGAAAGTACACGAGATTCTGACTCAACAGAATCCGCAGCCGGAAGGTCTGCGCCTGTCGGTGGTGGGCGGCGGCTGTTCGGGTTTCCAATACTCGATGGCCTTTGAGAACAACCGCTTGCCGCTGGACAAGGTGTACGACTACGCGGGGCTGAAAGTCTTTGTCGATCAGGCCAGCCTGCTCTATCTGGACAATTGCCGCGTGGACTACGTGGAGACGATGGAGGGCGCGGGCTTCAAGTTCGAAAACCCGAACGTGACCTCCACCTGCGGCTGCGGCAGTTCGTTCAGCGCGTAGCTTTGCGGAATTTTCCCGGCCTGCCCGGCGGGGCCGTCCCGCAGGGCGCTTCGCCTTCCTCTGCGGCGCCCGTCTCGTCGCGGATGAGGGAACCGGTACAATGAAAGCAGTTCTGCCGGGGTAGCTCAGTTGGTCAGAGCGACGGACTCATAACCCGTAGGTCGGCGGTTCAAATCCGCCCCCCGGTACCAGAAGATCCGGCGCTCAAGCGGCTGCGTTCCTTGCGGCGCGCGTAATCCCTGACTTGGCGCTCGAATGCCCCCAGAGCCGCGGCGCTGTCGAGATCGTCGTCTTGAACGACCGGCAGGGAGGCAAAACGGGCGGCGAGCGCCGCGGCGAACATGCCGCTCGCCGGCTCGGCGCGGTTGCGCACCGGCACGCCGCGAAGCCCGCAACTCGGGGAGCGCGCCTTGAGTACGAAGCCGCTGATTCCGTCGAGTTCTTCCAGTCGTTTCGCGGCCCATTCCCGCATTGCCGCGGTATGGTCTTTGCGCGATTCCATTCCGAGCAGCCGCAGCCCGTCCGGCGCCGCGGCCAACTCGATTGTCTCGCGCGGCACGCCCATGCCGGCCTCCACTTCGGGGCATACCGGCACCCATTCGACCCGACCCGCGAAGTACTCGAGAATCCGGCCGCAGCGCCGCCCGGCGCCGTCGTAGCGGACCGGCTCGCCGATCAAGCATGCCGAAATGCCGATTCGCGGCCGTGACACTGCGCTCTCCCAGGCTCCATTACGGTAGCAGACGGCCCGACGGCGGAAACGCAGTAAACTGAGGGGCGTCGATGCGCCGGCTGTTGACTGGAATGCTTCTCGTCGTTGCGGCGTTCGCGGCCGCCGGCCCGAGCGCAGCGGCGGGGCCGATCGTGGTCCTGAAAACGTCGAAGGGCGTAGTCCGCATCGAGTTGTTTCCGTCCGGGGCGCCCCGCACCGTCGAGAACTTCCTGGCCTACGTGAACGCCGGCTTTTACGACGATACGGTTTTTCATCGGGTGATCGAAAATTTCGTCGTGCAGGGCGGAGGGTTTACGCCGGAGTTGGAGCTCAAGCCGACTTTCAAGGAAGTCAAGATCGAGACCGGGAACGAACTGCGCAACCTGCGCGGGATGGTGGCGATGGCCCGCCAGTGGCAAAAAAATTCCGCGACATCGCAATTTTTCATCAATCTCAAAGACAACGCCGATCTCAACCGCGGCGCGCGGCGCTTTGGCTATACCGTTTTCGGCCGCGTCATCGAGGGGATGGACGTGGTCGAGCGCATCTCGCGGGTGCAAACCAGCCGCCGGGGGCCGATGGAAGACGTCCCGATCCTTCCGGTTTTCCTCGAGACGGCCCGCGTCGAATCGAGCGAATGACCGCTTGCGCGGACCGGTCCGCCGGCGCGGCGCAAGTCAGTTCGCGGGAGCGCTCCCGCCGTCGGTCCGCCGGCCTCCGCCGTAGCTGCCGGCGGGCAGGATTTCCGCGCCTTGCGGCGGGCGGAACTCGAACAACTCGAGTGCGAGGTCGGGGTTCAGGGTTTCGTTGCGGAAACGGAATGCGTTGAGCGAATCGTCCCGCCCGTACACCGCGATCCGCCGCAGGCGAAAATCGTGCGGGTCATAGGCGAATTCTACGCGGGAAAAGTATTCTCGGCCGGTGCGCCCCTCGGCGACGAGCACGCTTTCGCCTGCGATCGTTTCGATGCGCAGGTTGCGGAATTGGCGCTTGAGCCGCATGCGTCCAAGCAGGAATGCCAGCGGCGCGCGCAGGTCGGCGGTCTCGTCAAGCCTCAATTGGCGCACCTGGTTCGTGTGGGGGTTGTAAATGCGGAACATATCGCCGTCGCCGACGGCGATCTTTCCTTCCGGCTGCGTGTAGTCCCAGCGCATTTTGCCCGGGCGCCGCAGGTAAAGGATTCCGGCCTCGACCATGCGCCGCCTGCCGGCGTACTCCAGCGACTGCTCGAACTCCGAGCGCATCGTCGCCAAGCGGTTGTAGCGCAACTCGATAGCCGCAACGACACGGTCCGCCGATTGGGCTTGCAACGGAGCGCCCGCCCAGACCAAGGCGGTCGCCAGCGCGGCCCTGCGCATCATGGGCAAGTCCGTTCATCCCGCAGCATCTTGCGGATGCCGCGCGTCGCCTGCCGGATGCGCTGCTCGTTCTCCACCAGGGCGAAGCGAACGTGGCCTTCGCCCGTCGGCCCGAAGCCGATTCCGGGCGAAACCGCGACGAGACCGCGTTCGAGCACGAGCTTCGCAAACTCCAGCGAACCGGCCTGCGAAAAGCGCTCCGGGATTTTCGCCCAGACGAACATCGTTCCCTGCGGCGGCGGCACGTCCCAGCCTGCTTTCGCCAGCCCGTCGATCAGCACGTCGCGGCGTTTTCGATGGAAATCGGCGTTTTCGCGCGTGAACTTCTCGCATGCGCGCAAGCCGATAATCGCGGCGATCTGGATCGGCTGGAACATGCCGTAGTCGAGGTAGCTCTTGATGCGTCCGAGCGCGCCGATCATTTTCCGATTCCCCAGGCAGAACCCGACTCTCCAGCCGGCCATGTTGTAGCTCTTCGACATCGAGAAGATTTCGACGCCGATCTCTTTCGCGCCGGGTATCTCCAGCAGCGACGGCGCGCGGTAGCCGTCGAAGGTAAGGTCGGCGTAGGCGAAATCGTGGACGATCATCGTGCCGTGCTTGTGCGCCAGCGCGACGAGCGTCTCGAAAAAATCCCGCTGCACGCAATGCGTCGTCGGGTTGTGCGGAAACGAGACCAGGATCATGGCCGGCTTCTTGCGGCCCGTCTTGTACAGGTCTTCCAGGCGGTTGAGAAACTCCTCCGGCGAGGGCATCGGCAGCGCGATCTGCTCGCCTTCGGCCATGACGACGCCCCACTGATGGATGGGGTAGGAAGGGTCGGGCATCGCCACCGGATCGCCGGGGCCGATCACGGCGAACGTTAGGTGCGCCAAGGCGTCTTTGGCGCCCATGGTGACGATCGCTTCCGTCTCCGTGTCGAGGCTGACGCCGTAATTCGTCCGGTAACGCTTGCAGATTTCTTCGCGCAGCCGCGGTATGCCCCGCGAAAGCGAGTAGCGGTGGTTGCGCTTGTCGCGCGCGGCTTCGGCCAGCTTGCGGACGACAACCTCCGGGGTCGCGCCGTCCGGGTTGCCCATGCCCAGGTCGATTACATCGAGCCCGGCGCCGCGCGCCTTCGCGCGCATCTCGTTGATCACGGCGAAGACGTAATCGGGGAGCTTGCCGATGCGGTAAAAAGGTTGCTCGTCGAACAGCCCCATTCATCCCATCATAGACAGACGATGCGCCGCGCCCGCCGGAACGCCGGCCGAGCGCTTTATTCGCCGGATTGCAGATTGTCTTCGACGGTTGCTCGGATGCGCTCGCCCTTGCGCTTGACGGCCGCCAGGTTGTCCGCAATCAGTCCCGAGCGCAAACCCCCTTTCGCGCTTGCGTTGTCGATCACGATGCCGGCGCCGCGCACGTCTTCGGCCAGCACGTTGCGGATGCGTAGCCCGGAAAACATGCGGTCGGCGGTCATGCTGTAGCGCAAGCCCGTCTGCGGCTGGGTTTCTCCGGAAATGACCAGATCGTCCACCAGGACGCGGTCGACATTTTCGAGCAGCACGGCTTCGCCGTTGCGCCCGCAATCGTGGATCGTCACGCCGCGCAGGGTGACGTCGCTGCTCTGCCGCACGGACACCGGGGGCAGGGCCGGGCAGCCGTCGATTTTCACGTTCTCGATCAGCACGCCGCGCGTATTGCGGATGTCGAGCGGCGAGCGGGCGCCGTCGGGCCAGTCGCTGCCCGCCACGTTGCGGATGGTCAGCCCGTGATGGCCGAAGTCGCGGTTCGCGGTGCGGATCGCCGCCGTCGTATTTTTGACGTGTACGCCTTCGATCACGACGTTGCGGTTGATCTGCCCCGGCCTGCTGTGGTCTTGCACGTCGGCTCCGTAGGCGCACGATTCGGCGTAGATGTCCCGCACCGTAATGTATTCCGAGCCGTCCGATACCTCCACCGGGCCGCGCAGCTTCGAGCCGTACGAGCGGATGTTCTCCACGACCAGGTGGCGGACATACAGCCCTTCGTCGCCTGCGCCGCCGATCGAAACGACGTCGCGGACGGTATTGCGCGCCGTCAGGTTGCGCACGACGCCGTGCTCGATGTTGCCGAACTCCGGTACCGGCGTAATCATCACGCCGTCTTTCGCGCTGTTGTTGGTTTCCCCGTTCTCGATGACGAAGCGCCCGCGGCGAACCAGGATCAGCGGCGCCCGCCGCTCTTGCGGGACGGTGTCGGTATTTCCTTCGAGCAGAAAATCGCGGATGCGGACGCCCTCGGCGAGAACTTCGAGGATCGGCGTCTTGCCGAGGCCGGGCTTGAGTCGGGCGTTGAGGCCGGTAAGCGTAAGCGGCTTGTCGATCTTGACCGTTGCGTCGATCTCGAGTTGCGTCGTGCGGTCGGCAACGACCGTGCCGTAGGCCGGAGTTTCGTCCACGGCTCGCTGGAGATTGCCGTTGCGGACTTCGACAATCGACGACGCCCAAGCCGTGGACGCCAGTAAAAGAAGAATGGATGGTTTCACGAGCATCAGTTTATCGGGTTGGCGCCAAGAAAACGATTCGCGGCGGCGTTTATTTCAGGAAGCGCGTTTGCCGCCGCTGCTCGCTGCGCTCCAGCGCCAGTTCGATCAGGCGGTTCAGCAGCGCCGGGTAGGGAAGTCCCGATGCTGCCCAGAGCTTGGGGTACATGCTGATCGAGGTGAAGCCGGGCATGGTGTTGACCTCGTTGAGCAAGATTCGTCCGGTCGCTTTCTCCAGGAAAAAATCGACGCGCGCGAGCCCGGCGCATTCGACGGCCTGAAACGCCTCGACGGCCAGGCGCTGGATTGCAGCGGTCTGCTCCGCGTCGAGCGCGGCGGGTATCGCCAACTCGGCATCGTCGGTGACGTACTTGGTTTCGTAGTCGTAGAAACCGCCCCGGGTGACGATTTCGCCGGGAAGCGACGCTTGGGGCGAGTCGTTGCCCAACACGGAGCACTCGATTTCGCGGCCGGCGACTTCGGGCTCGACGACGATCTTGCGGTCGAAGGCCGCCGCCGAATCGAGCGCCGCCGTCAACTCGCCGCGGTCGGTTGCCCGCGAGATGCCGACCGACGAGCCGAGATTCGCCGGTTTCACGAACAGCGGGTACGGGAACCGCCGCTCGACCGCCTCGATGCCGGTGCGGCGATAATCGCGGAGCAGGCAGACGTGTTCGACCGCCGGCAGGCCGCGTTCGCGGAAAAGGCGTTTCATCACGTCCTTGTCCATGCCGCAGGCCGAACCCAGAATCCCCGAGCCCACGTAAGGGATATCGCCCAATTCCAGGAAGCCCTGCACGGCGCCGTCTTCGCCGAATGTGCCGTGCAGCGCCGGGAAGACGACGTCGAAGCCGGTCGATGCGCCCGGCCGGCGCGAAAAGCGCAGTCTTGCGCCCGTTGCCGGCGGCCCGCATTCCGCGCCCGGCAGCAGCGCCGCCGAGGCCGCCGGATCGAGCCATTTCCCGCTCTTGGCGATCCCCACCGGGATGACCTCGTAGCGCGAGCGGTCGAGAGCGGCGATGACCGACGCGGCCGAGCGGATGGATACCTCGTGTTCGCCGGAGCGCCCGCCGAACAACACCGCAACGCGAAGTTTAGACGTGCTCATCGGCGCGCCATTGGTTTGAGATTGTCAAACTAATAGAGTATGGCGAAATACACGATCGGCGCATTGCTCGCGGGCCGCGCCGGCGCGGGAACGGAAGTCGTCGTGCAGGGCTGGGTGCGCACGCGGCGCGATTCGAGGGCCGGTTTTTCGTTCATCCAGGTCCACGACGGTTCCTGCTTCGACGCGATGCAGGTCGTCGCGAGGAACGATCTGCCGAATTATGCAAGCGAAATCCTGCACGTCGGCGCCGGCTGCGCGGTCAAGGTCAGCGGCAAGCTCGTCGAATCGCAGGGCCGGGGCCAGCGTTTCGAGATTCAAGCGGCCGCCATCGAAGTTACGGGCTGGGTGGAAGACCCGGACACGTACCCGATTTCGCCGAAACGCCACAGCTTCGAGTTTTTGCGCACCGTGGCCCATCTGCGGCCGCGCGCCAATACCTTCGGAGCGGTCGCGCGGGTCCGCGATTGCCTGGCGCAGGCGATACACCGCTTCTTCCGCGAAAACGGCTACTACTGGATTCACACGCCGATCGTGACCACAGCCGACACCGAGGGCGCGGGGGAATTGTTCCGCGTCAGCTCGCTCGACTTTGCGAATTTGCCGCGCGACGCATCCGGCGCGGTGGACTTCAGCCAAGACTTCTTCGGACGCGAAAGCTTCCTGACCGTTTCCGGGCAACTCAACGTCGAGGCTTACTGCTTGGCGCTGACCAGGGTCTATACGTTCGGGCCGACTTTCCGCGCCGAGAACTCCAACACCAGCCGTCATCTGGCGGAGTTCTGGATGATCGAGCCCGAAACCGCCTTTGCCGACCTGGACGACAACGCCGCGCTGGCCGAAGCGCTGCTGAAGTTCATCTTCCGCGTCCTGCTCGAAGAGCGTCCCGACGACATGGCGTTTTTCGAGAAACGGATCGACGGCGGCTGCATCCGCCGGCTGGAGCAGGTCATCGCCTCCCCCTTCGAGCGCATGACCTATGGCGAAGCCGTGCGCGCGCTCGGGCGGGCGCCGAAGAAATTCGGGTTCCCGGTTCGCTGGGGCGTCGATTTGCAGTCGGAGCACGAGCGCTATCTGACCGAAGAGCACGTGGGCCGTCCGGTCATTGTGACCAACTATCCGAAGGAGCTCAAGGCGTTCTACATGCGGCTTGACGACGACGAAAGAACCGTCGCCGCGATGGACGTGCTGGCGCCGGGAATCGGCGAGATCGCCGGCGGCAGCCAACGCGAGGAGCGGCTGGACGTTCTGGACCGCCGCCTCGAGGAATGCGGCATGAACAAGCAAGACTACGACTGGTACCGCGACCTGCGCCGCTACGGCTCCGTGCCGCACGCGGGGTTCGGCCTCGGTTTCGAGCGCACGATCGGCTATGCAACCGGCATGGCGAACATCCGCGACACGATTCCGTTTCCGCGCACTCCGGGCAACGCGGAGTTCTGATTGCCGTGCGCGCCGGTATGCGCCGGCGATGCGCGGCTTATCGGCCATTGCCTTTATGGCGCACTCGTTCCGGCGGCTTCGACGGATGTGAGGCTGCCGCCCCGCCAGCCGCTGCCGATTGCGTATAATCCCGTAAGCCATGCGCCGCCGGAACTTCCTCCGAGTGCTTCCCGCCGCGCCCGCTGCATGGGGCTCGATGGCTGCCTCCGCCCTGCCGGAGGCCAAGATCACGCGCGTCCGCTTCTTTCGGGTACGGGATTCGCGGCCGATCTTCAACCAGAGCAGCCACATCGTTACCGTCGAAACGGACGCCGGCCTCACCGGAATCGGCGAGGGCGGCTCGCCCGACACGGTCCGGCAACTGGCCGCGATGATCGTCGGCGAGAACCCGTTCCGTACCGAACACCTCTGGCAGGTGATGTACCGAGGCTACTTTTACCCGCCCGGCCGAGAGAAGATCCACGCGCTGGGCGCTATTGACCTTGCCCTGTGGGACATCAAGGGCAAGGCGCTGGAGGTTCCCGTTTGGCAGTTGCTGGGGGGCAAGACCCGGGATTACGTCGAGTGCTATTCGACGGGATTCCCGAACCGGGGCACTCTGCGGGAAACCGCGGCCGCCTGCATCCAGGCCGGATTCCGGGCGTTTCGCACGGGCAGCGCAGGGTCTGGAAGCGAAGGCGCCTACCGACACCGGCAAGCGGTCGACGAGACTGTCCGCAGATGTGAGCAGATCCGCGCCGGCGTCGGCGACGAAGGGGACTGGGCCATCGATTACCACACCCGCTTCGACCTGCCGGACGCCGTACGGCTCTCGTCCCTGCTCGAACCCTTGCGTCCGATCTTTTGCGAAGACCTGGTGCGCTCGGAGAATCCCGAGGTCTATCGCACGCTACGGCCGCTGGTGAGGGTTCCCATCGCGGTAGGAGAACACTTCGGCGACCGTTGGGACGCGAACGTGCTGATCGAGAACCGCCTGATCGACTACTCGCGAGTCTCGATCCCGAACTGCGGCGGCATCACCGAGTTTCTGAAGTTGGCGGCCCTTTGCGAAACCCACTACGTCGGGTTGATCCCGCATTTCACCGGTCCTGTGTCCGAGGCCGCTCTGGTGCATTGCTGTGCGGCGCTGTCCGGCCCGGCGATCATGGAGATGACCGGCGCCGGAGCAAAGTCGCACCCTCACTTGCCGGTCCACTACGATTTCAGAAACGGAAAGATGTGGCCGAACAGCCGCGCCGGGTTGGGCGTGGAATTCGATTCCAGCCAAGCGGACCTCGTCTTCGAGGAGACGGAACGCTCCCGGCCGATCCCGTTGCTCGAGCGGCCGGACGGGTCGGTCACCAACTGGTAGCAGCGGGGTCGGCTCCGCAAACCTTGCGCCTAGCGGATGAAGATGAACTCGGAAGTGTTCAGCAGGGCGTGGGCGAGATCGGTCCAGACTCGCGGGTCGTCGCCGGAGACGCCGCGGGCGCGGCGCTGCTTGGCGAGAAACCTGCGGATGCGCGTCACTTCCTCTTCGAGCGGTTCGCGTCCGAACGCCCTGACGTACATATCGCCGATGCGGGCTTTCGCTCGGCCGTGGGTCTCGATCTCCCTTTGCGCCCAACGGGCGGCCTGCATATTGACGAACTCGTTATTGAGCAGCATCAGGGCTTGCGAGGGTACGGCGGAAACGCCGCGCCGGCCGATGGTCGAAATCGGCAGCGGGTAGTCGAAGGCGAGCAGGAGCGGCGTCAGGAAATTGCGCCTGACCTGGATGTACACGCTGCGGCGGCCCATGCCGTCGAGCGGACCGCCCGGTTCGGGTTTGCCGCGTCCATCCTGGAATTCGCTGATGTGGGGCAGGACGCTCGGACCGCCGATTTTGCGGTTCAGCGCGCCCGCCACGGCCAGCACCGCATCGCGGATCGCCTCGGCCTCCAGCCGGCGCACGGGCATGTAAGAGAGCCATTGGTTCGCAGGGTCGCGTTCCCGCGCCTCGGCGGAAGCCGCGCTGCTCCGGCGGTACGCGCTCGAGAGGACGATTGTCCGCTGCAAGTCCTTGATCGACCAGCCGTTGCTCATGAAACGGGTCGCGAGGCGGTCGAGAAGATCGGGGTGCGTGGGCCGCGCGCCCGTCTTGCCGAAATTGTCGGGCGTGGCGACGATGCCCTTGCCGAAGTGGTGTTTCCAGATGCGGTTGACCATGACCCGCGCCGTGAGCGGATTTTTGTCGCTTGCGATCCGCTCGGCAAGCTCTAGTCGGCCCGAGCCGTTGACGAACGGCTTGCGATCGCCGTCGGCGACTATCTGCAGGAACCGGCGCGGGGCGATTGCGCCCGGATTCTTGTGGTTGCCGCGAATGTGTATCGGCGAGTCGGCGGGTTCGTAATCCATGCTGGTCATGGCGAAGGCCGACGGCGGGATATCTTTCGCGGCGCGGTCGCGGTAAGAGAAGAGCTCTTCGAGCCGGCGGGTCTCCGGATCGTCAAGGGCGGCCGCCGCATCTTCGAGGCGCCTCAAGCCGAGCAGCGCGGCGAGCAGCGCTTCGTCGGCGGGCGCGCGGTTCTTCTCCGCAGCCAAGTTCTCGGCGAGACGCTGGTAGGCCCGCGCGAGGTCTTCCAGCGACTGGACGCCGCCGCGTTCCAGGAAGGCCGAGATGCGTTCGTCCGGCTTGCCGGCGATAGGCGGCGGCGCGCAGCTTTTCGAGAAAACGATGCGGTCGACGGCCAGCGAGCCCCGGCGGTCACGGTCGATGATTTCGAGGTAGCAGATGCGGCCGCGCTCCTTCGTCATGGCGATGCTTTTCCATTTCAGGCGGCCGCTGCCGTCGGCTATCATGTGGCCGGACTTGTGCTCGTCGGCGACGACGGTGAAACGGATTTTGGCGTTTTCCTTGTCTTTCGGGGGATACTGGGCCCCGGCCATGCGCACGTGAACGAAGCGCGCGGGCATGCGGAAATTTCCGGTGGTCAACGTTCCGACGAGGGAATCCGCGCCGTTTCCGAACGAGCTCGCCAGCGCGTGGCCGGCATGTCCGGCGAGATTCAGGTTGGGCGGAACGATGCGCGCCGGTTCCGCGCCGAAGGCCGCGCCCGAGACTTGCCACTTGGCGTAGCCGGATTCGAAGTCCTCATAGATCACGTCGCCGCGCTCGGCCCACAGCGGGTGATTGCGGTCGGCTTTGGCCGTCCAATCGCGCATTTCGCGCCGCATGCGGTCGAGGCGGCCGGCGAAGTCGTCCGCGCCGGGTGCGGCCATCCGGGCAAAAGGGAAGAGCGGATTGCTCGGTTCGGTCAGCGCGTAATGGAGCTCGGCGGCTATTCCTACCGGGTCTTCGGAAGCGTCTTTGGGCTCCTTGGCAGGCTGCCGGGAGCGCGCAACGACCGGCGCCCGCGGTTCTTCGTCCTTGACTTCGGGTTCCGCGGCGGGCGGGACGGGGCACGCGCCGACCCGCGCGCGCGATTCCGCGTCTCTGGGGGCGATGCGGGGCGCCGCGGCCATATAACGCGCGGCGACGGTTGCGGCAAGGCGCTTGAGCGCGGGCTGCAGATGACTGCGCACGTCCTTCTGGATATCGCCGATCGTCCGGTCGGCGTCTCGGATGCGGGCGGCGCGCCGCGGCGAATCGATGCATCGTTCGCTCATGTGCGTGGATTGGAAAATGCCGAACAGGGAGTAGTAATCCGCCGTCGGGATCGGGTCGAACTTGTGGTCGTGGCAGCGGGCGCAGGCGACGGTCAGTCCCTGGGTCGTCTTGGAGATCACGTCGATCTGATTGTCGATTCGATCGGCTCTCGCCTTGACCGAGTCGGTCGGAGAATTCAGTACCTCCCAAAGCCAGAAGATTCCGCTCGCGATCGGGTTGACGGCGTGGGTTCCGTCGGCCGCCAGGCGTTGGGGCAGCAGGTCTCCGGCGATTTGCTCCTTGAGAAATTGGTTGTACGGCAGGTCGGAATTGAACGCGTCGATCACATAGTCGCGATAGCGCCAGGCATCGAGCTTGTTGTTGTCGAACTCGTGTCCGTTCGTTTCCGCCCAGCGGACCAGATCGAGCCAATGGCGCCCCCAACGCTCGCCGTAGTGCGGCGAGGCAAGGAGACGCTCGACGACTTTTTCGTACGCTCGGGGAGACGTGTCCGCCAAAAATGCGTCGATTTCATCGGGAGTCGGCGGCAGGCCGATCAGGTCGAAGGTCACGCGGCGCAGCAAGGTGCGGCGGTCGGCCTCGGCGGCGGGGCGCAGGCGCTCGGCTTCGAGCTTCGCCAGGATGAAGCGGTCGATATCGGAGGGCGCCCGGGCCGCGGCGGGCGCCGCCGGCGCCGCGGGGTCGCGGACCGGTTGGAAAGACCAGAACCCGCGTCCGCTCTCCACGTCGATTTTCTCTTGCGGGGCTTGCGGCGGCCGCTCGCCGGTGCGCGGGTCGGGCGCGCCCATGCGTACCCAGGCTTCGAGATCAGCGATCTCGTCGTCGGCCAATTTTCCGGTGGGGGGCATGCGCAGATCGAGGGAACGGTAGCGGACCGCCCGGATCAAAAGACTGCCGTCGGGATCGGAGGGGACAAGAGCGGCGCCGCGGCTGCCGCCCTTGCGCGCCGCCGCCTTGGAGTCGAGCCGCAGGCCGCCCATCGCCATCGTGCCGGCGCTATGGCAGGCGTAGCACTTTTCGGCCAGAACCGGGCGAATGTTCTTTTCGAAGAATTCGATCTGCTGCGGCGATTGCGCGTATGCTGCGCATAAGCACAGGAGCGGCGCGGCGGCGAAAACAACCGAACGCAACATGGCTTTTCCATGATAAACCCGCGGCCGGCCGGTCTCGCCGTCGAATCTCAGGTACGATGAATTGCGAAATGGGAATTGCAGGATGACGATTCAGTCCAGGGCGCTGCTCGCGGCCGCAACGGCGTTTTTTTTCATGAGCATCGGCGCGGCTCAGGAAGAGGGCATGATTCCCCACTGGGAGATCCGCGAAATGACCGGGGATATCGTCAAGAACGTCGCCACCGGTCAGAAAGTGCTCGCGGAGTTGCGGCCCGAGGAATGGTCCCGGGACGGCGCTCCCGAAGCGTACGTCGAGCAACTCGAAACGCTGCGGGCGGACCTGGAAAGCACGGTGCTTGCGGCCCAGGCGCTGGGCCGCGACCCGCAACGGCTTTCCTATGCGGTCGATACGTTCTTGTGGCTCGAACGCTCGGATTCGCTGCTCGACTCGATGGCTGCCGGGGTACGCAAGTACTACAACGGCGCCGTCGCGGATCTGCTGGATTCCGCCCGCGGCCGCAACGCCGGCAGCATTACGGCGCTCAAGGGCTATATGCGCCAACTGGCCGTCGATTTGGAAACGTCGATGCGCATCGCGCACAACGAGGCGCAGCGCTGCCGCGCAGCCATCGCCGCCCAACCCCGGCAGCATTGAGCCGCCGCCGGCTGCCGCTTAAAAATTACCCCCGCGTTCCTCGAAGTGCGTGGGCTTGCCGAGGGTCGCTCCGCCCAGGCGAATCCAGTCGGCGACCCGATCGATCGTTTCGTCGATTGCGGTTTCGGGCGGGCCGAGGATTGCCGCATACTTCGCCGCGTTGCTGAGCAGCGCAGTGCGGCTTTCCGTCCCCGTGAATTGCGCCGCGGTGCCGAAGCGCGCGGCGAAGCGCTGCGCAATGCTGCGGACGGCAAGCGTTTCCGTGCCGGTAACGTTCAGCACGAAGGGCGGCGATGCGCAGTATTCGAGCAGGCGCAAGGCGGCCGAGTTCGCGTCCCGTTGCCAGATCGCGTTGACGTAGCCCATCGCCAGGTCGACCGGCCGGCCGTGAAACACTTTGTCGCCGATATCGCGCAGCACGCCGTAGCGCAACTCGACGGCGTAGTTGAGGCGGACCACGGCGACCGGAGCGCGGTTTCGCCTCGAAAAATACTCGAACGTCCGCTCGCGTCCAAGCGCCGATTGCGCGTACTCGCCGACCGGGCCGAGGGGGGATTCCTCGTCGGGTCCGCCGTCTTCAACCGCGGTCAAGGGATAAACGTTGCCGGTCGAAAAAACGACGATTCGAGATGCGCGGAATTTCTCGGCAACGATTGCCGGGGCGTGGGTGTTGACGGCCCAGGTAAGCGCTTGGTTGCCGACGGTTCCGAACTTCTGTCCGGCCATGAAAATTACGTTCGGGACAGTGGGAAGAGCATTCACGGCTTGGCGGTCGAGCAGATCGGCGCGGATGGTTTCGATGCCCCACGATGCGAGTTTGCGGCGGACGGAAGGAGCGGAGAAGCGGGCCGCGCCGATGATTTTCCGGGGGGCGGCGGCGGCGTCCGACGCCCGCTTGGCCAACAGAGCGAGAGTAGTCCCCATTTTGCCGCCGGCGCCGAGGATGAGAATATCGCCTTGCAGCCGCCCCATCGAAGCAATGTCGGCAGGGCTTGGAGCCGCAAGAACGCTGTCAAGCTGTTCTTCGGTCGTAATGGCAGGCAGCGTCACTGCACGGCGGCGGGGGGCAGATCTTCCGGAAACAGGGCCACGTCGCTGGGCGGCGGCAGAAAATCTTTCAGCAACAACAGCCGCTTGCGAATGTGGCTGCCAGCCATATATCTGGGGCCGCCGGCGACATCGATATCGCAGCACAAGCCGTGCAGGTAGAGCACCAGCGTATCTTTCAGCGCCTGCCGGCGATAAGCCGCCAGCAGCTTGGTCTCGCGGCGCGCATCTTTCTGCTTGCGCAACAATTCGGTTTTCAGCCGCCAAGCACCTTCGTCGAGTTCGCCGTGGATATTCCCGCGGATTTCGGCGCGCACCAGATCGTGGAAGGGTTCGATGTCGGCTTTGCCGGCGCGGGCGATGATCAAATCGGCGAGCTTCTGGTAGAAGATGTGGTGCGCATCGACGATGTCTTCGTCGTGGACCGACAGAAAGATAAACGTCTCGCCGTCGATCTCGAAATGCCCCGAGAGCAACCGCGCGATTCTGTTGGGGGCCTGAAACGAAACGATCGGGCCCGCGGGGCCGGCGCCGTTGCCGCCGGCCGGTTTTTCCAGGAACGGCACGAAGACGAGGCGCAGCCGGGGGGTGATCTCCGCGAGCTTCGCAGGCATGGCCGACGCAGGATCGTAAACGAGCCTTTGCAGGTCGCTGTCATCCAGCGAGACGACTGAAAAATAAGACAGCCACTTGTTCAGCGGAATCATTTGGCCGCGGCATTGCGCGGCAAATTCCGCGGAAGAAATTTTCGAGTTGACGGGGATCGCAGACGACATCGTCGACAGCCTGAAGTTCGATTCTAGCAAAGGGTTTTTACGCCGCGCCGCTGCTGCGATGAGCTACACTGCGGGCGGAATCTTTCCCTTGGAGGCTGCGCCATGCCGTTTCGGTTGCTGTTCCTTTGCCTGATTGCCGCGGGGTTGTGGGGGCAGGCCAAGCTTGATCTGGAGTTGCCCCAACGGGCGGTACACCCTTACGTTCGAGAGCGGCTGAGTTCCGCGGACAAAACGCTGTTCGACAAGCTGGCGCGGGCGCCGTTGGAAGCGGTATGGTCGCAACTCGCGGCAAAAGGCTACGCGCACTGCTTCATCAACGAGCTTGACGCGCTGCATCCCGACCGGCGTCTGATCGGACGGGCGCGGACGATGCGCTATTTGCCCACGAGACCCGATCTGCGCGAGGAAATTCACGCCGCCCGGAAACAACTCAATTACGTTTCCGCCGAGGAAGCGCAGCCGGGGGACGTGCTGGTGTTCGCTGCCGGCGGAGACACGCGTTCGGCGGTGTCCGGCGATGTGACGACCACTCGATTTCTCGTTCGCGGCGGGTCGGGGTTGATCGTCGACGGCGGCCTGCGCGATATGCCGGAGCTGGCGGGCATGCACTTGCAGGCGTATGTGCGCCGAGGGCAGGCGGCGGCGGTCCGGCCCCATCTGATGAGCGTCGATTACCAGGTTCCGGTGCGCATCGGCAACGTGACGGTAAGGCCCGGCGATCTGCTGCTCGGAGAGCGCCACGGCATTCTGGTGATCCCCGCGGCGCTGGCCGACGAAGTGCTCGACAAGGCCATCGCGAAGGAATCATTCGAAAACTTTCAGCGCAAGCTGTTGCTCGAGGGGCGCTCGATATACGGCGTTTACCCTCCGAACGAAGAAACGCAAAAGGCTTACGAGGAACAGCAGAGAGGCGCCGCGCGGAACTGACCGCCTGCGCCGCCTGTATGCCGCAAGATTCTTCGCGCGCGGCGGCGCGATGCGCGTAACCCGACGCCGCGCGGCAGCGTCTGAGATTACCGGAGGAACCCCGTTATGAAACAACTCGCTCGACTGTTTTGCCCTGTAATTCTCGTGGGCGCCGTCCCTGCCTTCGGCCAAACGGGACCGTTGGCAACGGAAACGAAGCAGTCCTACCAGCGGATCAAGCGATTCTTCATCGCCGCCGCCGAGCAGATGCCCGACGAACACTACGGCTTCAAGGCCACCGACGAGGTGCGCAGTTTCGGCGGCCACGTGGCGCACATCGCGGCCGCCCAGATACGCACGTGCTCGAACTATAACGGCGCGGCGAAGCAGGCCCGGACCGGCTCGCTGACCGCGAAGGCCGATCTCGTTGCCGCGCTCAAAGCGTCTTTCGCGGAATGCGATACGGCTTACAACTCGCTGACGGACGCCAACGGCACGGAGATGGTCGAAGGCAGGCGGGGCGCGCGCAGCCGCTTCGGGATACTCAACGGCAATGTCGCCCATGGCAACGAAGTCTATGGATCGATGGCTGTTTACATGCGCCTCAAGGGTCTGGTCCCGCCTTCGACCGCGTCGCGCGCGGGGGGAGCGCGGAAAAAGGCCGGCCCCGGCTGACGGTTCGCCTTCGCCCGCGGCCTGAAAACCGCGCAAGGACTCGCTCCCGGCGAATGCCTGTTGTAAAATTGAAATCCGATCTTCGCAACCCCAAAGGTTGAACCTCAATCCATCGCTTGCCGGCGCCGCGCGCCTGACGGGCGCCGGGGACGCCGCCGCATCGGGGGAACTCGGTTCGCCGGTCCGTCTCCCGAGCGCATAACCGGGAACGAGTCGGCGCCGTTTGCCCTGAACGACTTCAGGCCTGGAACCGTAGCTTGCAGAATATCCGCTCACCCAAAAGTTGCCGGGCCGTCTTCTTGCTTGCCGCGATCTACGCCTGCCAACTCATCGTTGCGCCGGTCCGGTGCGCCGCCGCTCCGCAGCAGACCGGAACGACGGAGCCGACCCGCTCGGCCGTCGTGACGGCGGTCGACGTGGAGATCGTCATCGACGGCGCGCTCGACGAGGCGCCGTGGCGCCGCTCGCCGAAGATCGGCGAGTTGGTGCAAAGGATTCCGCGGGCCGGCGCAAAGCCCACCGAACGGACCGAGGTTACGCTGCTGCACGACAAAGACAACCTCTATATCGGCGTGATGTGCTACGATTCCGAGCCGAGTCGCGTGCTCGCGTCGCAAATGGCGCGTGACGCTCAACTGAACCCGGATGACCGTCTGACCGTCATTCTCGACACCTTCCGCGACCAGAGCAACGCTTTCTACTTTTCCACCAATCCGAACGGCGCCCTTGTCGACGGCCTGGTCTTCGCCAACGGCGAGACGAACGAAGATTGGGACGCGATCTGGATCGTGAAGACAAAGCGCTCGGACGAGGGCTGGAGCGCCGAGTTCTCCATTCCGTTCAAAAGCCTGAGCTTTCCTTCCGGGCAGACGGTTTGGGGATTCAATATCAGCCGCATCGTGCAACGAACGCTGGAAGAGGTCCGCTGGACCGGGGCGCGCTTTCAGACGCAGATCTTTCAGGTTTCCGAGGCGGGCGAGATTACCAATCTCGAAGGCATCGAGCAGGGAGTCGGCCTCGACGTCCGGCCGTTTATTGCGCAGCGCTGGCTCCATGAGGGCGCCACCGGCAACGATGTCGTCCGCGGCAAGCCCGGTCTGGATATGTTTTACAATCTGACCCCAAGCCTCCGGCTGTCCACGACGATCAACACCGATTTCGGCGAAACGGAAGTCGATGCGCGCCAGATCAACCTGACGCGGTTCTCCATCTTTTTTCCCGAGAAACGGTCTTTCTTCCTACAGGACGCCGGCGTCTTCAACTTCGCCACGACCGGCGTCGATCAGCCGGGAGGCATTCCCGGCACGGGGGCCGAGATATTCCCCTTCTTCAGCCGCCGCATCGGTTTGCTCCGCGGACAAGAGGTGCCCATCGACTACGGGGTCAAGCTGACCGGCAAGGCCGGCCGCACCGAGATCGGCGTGCTCAACGTGCGCACCCGCGACATACCGGGCGTCGCCGCCAACAACCTGTTTGTCGGGCGCGTCCGGCAGAACTTCCTGGAGCAATCTTACGTCGGCGCGGTCTTCACCGGCGGCGACCCCGCGCGGGCGCCGTCGAGCGGCGTCGTTGGCGATCCGGCGCGGTCTTCAGCGAGCAGCACAGCGGGCATGGACATACGCTTGGCCACTTCCAATTTTTTGGGCGCCAACCGCAACATGGTCTTCAACGCCTGGGGGCTCAAGACCAACAAAAGAGGGGTCGATAGCAAGAACGCCTCGTACGGGTTTGCGGCGCACTACCCGAACGACAGGTTCCAAGGGCAGATCATGTGGCGCGAGATCCAGGAGAATTTCGACCCGGAACTCGGTTTCGTGCAGCGCGCGAATGTGCGCATGCTGCGGCTGGGAGGTAGTTTCAACCCGCGCCCGAAACCGTCGTCCGGTATTCAGCAGATGTTCCACGACGTTTTCTATACCCGTTTTACGCGGCTCGACAACGGACTCGTAGAGACTTGGAAACTTTACGCCACGATATTCGACTGGCACCTGATGTCGGGCGATTCCATACATAGCTTGTTCGATCTGAACCCGACTTACGAGCGCTTGTTCCAACCGTTCGAGATCTCTCCGGGCGTCGTGCTGCCGGCGGGAGAGTACCGCTTTACGCCCATGCGCATCTTCTTCACCTCGGCGCAGAAGCGCAAGCTTCAGGGGAGCATCGGTCTTACTTTCGGGAATTTTTGGTCGGGGACCGCCAAGACCGTCCAGACCGGCTTGAGGTATCAGCTTCCTCCCAAGTTTTCGATCGCCGTCAATACCAACCAAACGTTCGCGCAACTGCCGCAGGGCAATTTCATCGCCAGAATCTTCAGCGCTCAGGTGAACTACGCGGTTTCGCCGTTCCTGTCGTTTTCCAATCTGATCCAGTTCGACAACCGCTCGGGGAACCTCGGGCTGCAGAGCCGCGTGCGCTGGACGCTGGAACCGGGGAACGACGTATTCTTCATCTTCGGCCAAGGCTGGGTGCAAGAACTCGGGGGCTTTTACGACTTCCGCCAACAGGACTCGAGACTGGCGACGAAGCTGCAGTACACGTTTCGGTTTTGAGTCGGAACGGCCGGCCCGGTTGCGGGCCGGCCGTTTTGCGCCTCGAATGGATTGGGTCGAAAGCTAGAATTCAAACCTCAGGCTGAATTGCGTTTCGCGGCCCGGTCTGGTGGACGTGATGCGCCCGAAACCGCCGCGGATGGCGTCGGAGCCTCCGCCGCGCGTGTTCGTATCGACGCCGCCGAAATTGGTGTGGTTCAGAGCGTTGAACAAATCGACCCTGATCTGCACCCGCATGCCTTCTTCGTTGAGCTTCAGGCTCTTGGAGAGAGACATATTGACCGTCCAGGCGCCCGGGCCGTAGATCGAACGCCGCCCCAACGTGCCCGCTCGAATCGTTCGATTGCCGCGCGCGTTGCGCGGAACGTTCTGAAACGCACCCGGGTTCAAGTACTGATAGCGGCCGTTCATCGAGGTGCGGTTATCGCTGCGGACCGCCTCCGCGTGGCTGCCGCCGATGAAGTCGGGACGCGCGCCCGGCCCGCTGGCGCCTTGATAGATGCGCAGCGGATTGCCGGTCGCGGCGGTCAGCAAGCCGCCGATCTGCCAACCTTCGACGAGCAGGCGCCGCGCCGCGCTTCCTTGCCCCCGGAACGGCAATTCGTAGATCCAATCCGTCACGAAGCGGTGGCGGATATGGAACGGCGTCGGCGCGTGATTGAGCGTCAGATTGGTCAGATCCTGGGGCTCCTCGCCTCCGCCGCAGCATGTATAGTCGCCGCGGAAATACGAAGTGTTGCTGCCGTAGGTGTAGTTGAAGTTCGCCTGCAAGTTGGCTGAGAGCCGCTTCTTCAACGACGTTTGCAGGCTGTGATAGTCGCTGTTGTCGGCGCTTTGGTAGTAGCGGAACTGGCGGCCGAAGTTGGTTACCGGGAGTTGTCCCGTCTGGCGGTCGTTGCGGTTGAAGCCGGGGCTGTAGATGAGCTTCACGCCGCGGTTGGCGACGTAGGCGATGTCGAAAACCAGCGTGTCCGTCAACTGCCGTTGAATGCCGTACGACCATTGCAGGCTGTAGGAGTTTTCCCAATTCGGGTCGACGGCCGAGCCGGTAACGATATCGCTGGCCGCGACCAACGGCAGGACCTGTTCGCGCGTCGCCCCGTAATTGACTCCGAACTGCTGCAGTTGCGAGCGGTCGAGACTCGCCTGCGTCGGAGTGGTCAGGTCGTTGCGCACCAGCTCGACCGGCCCCGAGAACAGGTTGAACGGGATGTAGAACACGCCGAAGCCGCCGCGCATCACGGTCTTGTCGTCAAGCGAGAAGGCGAAGCCGAAGCGCGGCGAGAACATGTTGAAATGTTCTTTCCACACGTCCTCCGGCGGCAGGAAGGGGCCGAACGGGCCGTCGCGGTTGAAGAAGCGCCCGTCGCGCTCGACGGGAACGGTTCCGTAGTCCCAGCGCAGACCCATATTGACCGTCAGCCTCTGGGACACGCGGATGTCGTCTTGCACGAACATGCCGAAGAAGTTGCGGCGGATCTCGAACTCGCTCAAGCCGAAATTGAAGAACGCCGACTCCGGGTTGTTGGCCAGTGCGTCCGCCAGCGTGTTGTACGAAAACCGAGGCGTGTCGGCGAGGATGCGGCGGGCGAAATGAACGCGGAAAAGGCCGCCGAACTTCAGCGAATGCCTGCCTTTGGTCTTGGCGAAGTTCTGCTCGAAGGTGGTCGTAGAGCCGGTTTTGCTGAACTGCCGCGCCTGCCCGGCATCGGGCAGTCCCGCGCCCAATACCTTGGCCACGTTCAAGGTCAGCAATTGATCGACGCGGTGCATGTCCGAGCGGTTGTAGCCGAACCGCGACTCGGTCGTCATGGTCGGGCTGAGTACGCGGCTGAAGGTGGAAGCCACGTTTTCGTTCAGGCCGTCGTGGGTGCGCGGATTGCCCCTGGCCAGCCTGGGCGTGAGTTGAAAGGGGCGGCCGCGCGTGTAGCGCACCGTCAACAGGGAATTGGCGTTCATCTGGTAGTCGCCGCGGACAACCAAGTGGTTGTCCTGGTTCTGTTTCGCCCCGGAGCCGCTGAAGAAAGCGCGCGCGTCGTCGGGGTTCGCCGGAGCTTCGGTCGGCAGATACCAGGCGTCCCAATAGGCTCTCGATTCGGGAATGGCCTGCCCGATTTCATCGCGGAACTTCACCGAGGGCACGAATCCCGTCAAGGGCCTTTGCTCGTTGAGACGGTAGCCTTCGAAGGCTCCGAACAGGAAGACCTTGTTCTTGACGACCGGGCCGCCGAGCGAGCCTCCGTACTGGTGGTACACCCGAGAGGTCTTGCGCGCCAGGATATGGTTGTTCGCATTCAGGCCGCCCGATTGATACTGCTCGAACAGGCTGCCGTGCAGATCGTTCGTTCCGCCTTTGGTGATGATGTTGAAGTTGCCGGAGACGGTCTGCCCGATTTCGGCTGAGAAGATGTTCTTCGAGATCTCGACTTCCTGCACGGCTTCCAGGCTGACGCCCTTGATGAAATTGAAATTCTGATAGAGCGAGATCGACGGGAATTCGGAATCGGGAGCGGCGTCCACGCCGTCCACCGAGAATGAGAAGCCGCGCGGCGGAAGGCCGTTGATCGATACCGTCGTTCCGTCCCCGGCGGACAAGCCCGTGCCGTTCTGCAGGATTCCCGTGATATCGCGGCGCAAAAGCGGGAGCTCGTGGACCTGATCGCTGTTGAGGTTGACGTCCTGCTCGGCGCTGACCGTGTTGAGCAGCGGCGCTTCAGCGGAAACGTTCACCGTCTCGGTCGTCACGCCGAGCTCGAGCGTGAAGGTAACGGCCACCTTCTGTCCCGAAGACAACTGCAGTCCCGTTTGCTCGTAGCCTTTGAAGCCTTCCGAAGAGACCAGCGCCGTGTAGCTGCCGACGGTGACAAACGGTATGGTCACTTCGCCGCGTTCGTTGCTGACGGCCTCTTTGGTAAAGCCGGTATTGTTGTTAATCAGAGTAACCCGGGCGCCGGGGATCAACGCGCCGGACGGATCTTGCACGCGGCCGTAGAGCGTGGCGGTCGTGACTTGCGCGAAGCTGGGCGCAACCAGCGCCACCGCCGTCAGCGTACTGAACGCGGCCCGTAAAAGACCGCGAAGGATGGTGTCTCTCATTCAACTCTCTCCTTTTGGAAATGGGTTCAAGATTTTGCGGCTTTGCTCCGCAACGGGGCTTCACGACCCCATGTGACCATAAGATAGCCCTTGTCTCGAATGGATGTCAAGAGAATATGAAACCGGTTTCACATTGTTTCCGGGCCGGCCTTGGCGGCGCGCGGCATGCGCTGTGCTCTCATGGAGAAAGGGGAATGCCCGGCGAGGCGGTTCGATGAAGAAAAAAGCGCCGATCAAGGAGCCTTATACGTCACAGGCCGTGCTGCGCGCGCTCAAGATGCTTGAGGCCCTCGGCCAAGTTCAGGAAGCCCAATCGTTGCAGTCGCTTTGCGAGCGGCTCGGCTTGGCCAAGGCGTCGGCGTTTCGGCTGATGCATACTCTGGAGGAAGCCGGATATGTCGGCAAGGACGCTTCCGGCGGCTATTTCGCCGTCGGCCGCGGGTCGCTGCAGTCCGCCCGGTACCGCCGCCAACTGCCCGATGCGGCGAGCTCCGCGATGCTTCGCCTGCGCCGGCGATTCCGCGAAACGGTCAGCTTGGCGGCGCTGTTCGACAATCACGTAGAGGTTGTGGAAGTCTTTGAAAGCCCGGAGTTTATGCGCATGAGCAACACGGTCGGGCGCATCCTGCCGCCGCATGCCAGCTCGCTGGGCAAGGCCATCGCCGCGTTTCAGGCCGCGCAGCGGCGCGAGATGCTGGTGCGCAGTTACGGAATCTATCGCTATACCGCGAAGACCATCGTCGACGAAAGCGACTTGCAGCAGGAATTCGAAGAGATACGGCGCCGGGGCCACGCCGCCGATGCGGAAGAAAACACCCCGGGCGGCCGCTGCCACGGCGTGCCGCTGCTCGACGGGTCGGGCACGGCCTTCGCGGCGCTGAGCGTCTCCATGCCGACCAGCCGCCACAAGACCGAGAGCGCGCAGCAGCGCATCGTCGAAGCGCTCAAGGAAAGCGCGGAAAATATCGTTCGAGAGTTCGGCTCGACATAAGCAAGCGCTCGGTTGAAGGGGGGAGCCCGCAGGGCGCTCTCGAAAAATGAAACTTTTGTGCTAAAGTGGAACTTCCTGGGCTTTCATGGGCGCAGCCTCCGGCTTTCCGGGCCGGGGCGCCCCGCATGGAACGCTGAAATCGCCGGTGCATAACGGACGCGTAACATTCCTTGCGGCGCTCTTGACTCCGACCGATGCGGGGGGAGAGCTCGACCGGGACGCCTTGAGCCGGAATATCGAGTTCGTGATCGCCGCCGGCGTGGACGGCGTCTGCGTGAACGGCGCCACCGGCGAGTATCCTTGCTTCACGCCTGCGGCAAGGCGGGCGGTCGCCGAGAACGCGAGCGCGGCGCTGCAGGGCCGCGGCCGCTTGATTGTCGGTATCGGCGCGCCGACGCTCGACGAGTCGGTCGCCCTCGGCCGGCGCGCTCTCGACTGCGGGGCGGACGCTCTGCTGCTGCCTCCGCCTCATTTTTTCCGGTATGAGCCGCAGGATGTCGCTTCGTTTTACTGCCAGGCGGCGGCGCGCCTGGACGGCTCGATTCTGATCTACAACATCCCGGCGTTTACGAACCCCGTGGCTCCCGAATGCATTGCCCGGCTGGCCGCGGCGGCGCCCAACATTATCGGCGCCAAAGACAGCAGCGGAAGCCTCGCATCTCTGGCCGCGCTCAAGAAACAGCGGGCGGCGGTTCGCTGGATAGGCTATGACTCGAAAATCTCCGAGGCTTTGTCCTCGGGCGCGGCGAACGGCCTGATTTCCGGCGTTGCCGGCGTGTTCCCTGAAGTCGTCGGCGCGCTGGTGGGCGCCCATCGAGCCGGCAACGACCCCGCGGCCGCCGACGCGATTCTGCTCGAGATCGTCGAGCGCATCGAGACTCTGCCGGTTCCCTGGGCTCTGAAGCTGCTGGCGCAGCGCCGCGGCCTCGGCGAAGCGCATTTCGCCTTGCCGGTCTCGAACGGCCGGCGGCAAGAGTTGGCCGCCTTGGAAGAATGGTTTGAGCGCTGGTCCGCCGGCCGGCGCCTGTTGCCGGTCGCATGAGGAGGCAACGATGAGTTCGACCACGCGCCGCCGGTTCTTGCGCAGCGGGGCGGCGCAGTCCGCCGTAGCCGCGGCCGCGGCCTACGGCAAGCCCGTCGGCCCCGTCATCGACTGCCAGAGCCACCTTTTCGTTCCCGAGCTGATCGAGATGATGGCCAAGCGGAAAACCCCGCCGTATTCCTATAAGCAAGACGGCAACGTTTACGTCGTCACGGGGCCGCCGGGCGCATGGCGCCGCCGACTGCGGGACAAGCACATGGACGTGGCGGCCAAGCTGGCCGACATGGACGCAGCCGGGATTGAAAGAACGATGATCAGCATCAACGATCCGGGGCCGGAGACGTTCGCCGCGGACGGCTCAATCGCCGCGCGCATTTGTAACGACTGGATCGCCGATCTGGGCAAGCGCTACCCCGCTAGATTTTCCGGTCTCGCCGTGCTGCCGCTGCAGAACATGAATGCGGCGCTCAAGGAACTCGACCGCTGCGTGAGCAAGCTGGGCATGAAAGGCATCCTGCTCTATTCGAATCTCGCCGGAAAGTTTCCCGACGAAGAAGAGTTCCGCGAGTTGTTCGCGGAGGCGGAGCGCCTGGACATGCCGATTCTGCTGCATCCCGCGCACCCGGTGACGTTCGACGCAACCGAGGGTCACGGCATGACGGCGGGGCTGGGCTTGATGTTCGACACCACCATCGCGCTTGCCCGCATCATCCTGGCGGGAATCCTGGAGCGGCATCCGCGGCTGAAGCTCGTTTGCCCGCACGCGGGCGGCGCCTTGCCGTACCTGATCGGGCGCATCGACCACCAGACCCAGGTTCTCAAGCGCGGCGCCGAGCACATCGCCAAGCCTCCGAGCGCATACCTGCGGCAGATCTATCTCGATGCGGTCTCGCCCATCCCCTTGGCGATCCAATACGGCATCGACTACGTCGGCGTTGAGCGCATGCTCTATTCGAGCGATCATCCTTGGGTGGACCCGCAAACCATCGCCGGGCACATCCGGAGTCTGGGGCTGCCGCCCGAGGACGAGGCGAAGATTTTCGGCGGCAACGCGGAGAGATTGTTCAACCTATGAATCCGGCGGTCTCGAACCCGACGCGCCGCGGCTGGCTGGGCATGGCCGCCGCGGCGTACGCGTGCGGGCGGTCGGCCCCGCCGGCGGAACAGCGGCCTTTCCGCTTTCGGCTCGCCGTCTGCAACGAGACGTTTCAGCGCGCCGACTTTGCGGAAGGCTGCCGCCTGGCCCGCGAAACCGGTTATACGGGGCTTGAAATCGCTCCGTGGACGCTCAGCGGCGATCCCGCGTCCATCGCGCGGGCCGCCCGCGCCGACTGCCGCCGGGCCATGGCCGGCGAAGGCCTGACCTGCGTCGGGCTGCACAGTCTGCTGACGGCGCCGCCGGGAGAGTTGCACGTCACTACCCCCGACGACCGGGTGCGCCGCAGAAGTTGGGACTACTTCCGCAGATTGATCGATCTTTGCGCCGACCTGGGCGGCGACAAGCTGATGATCCTGGGCTCGGGCAAGCAGCGCCGCGCCGTTGGCGGCTCGAGCGTCGAGGATGCGCTGCAACGGCTCGCGGACGGGTTGGCGCGCGTTGCGCCCCACGCGGAATCGCGGGGCGTGACGATCTTGCCCGAAACGCTCGCGCCGCACCTCTGCGACGTGATGACGACGATGGACGAAACGATGGAGATCGTCCGCCAAATCGACAGCCCGGCCGTGCAGACGATGTTCGATACCCACAACGCCGTTGCCGAAGAGTTGCCCCACGACCGCCTCATCAAGAAATACGGCCTGTATATTAAGCATGTCCACGTCAACGAAATGGACGGCCGCCGGCCCGGCACGGGCGGCTACGACTTCGCGGCGCCGATGAAAACACTCAAGGATATCTACTATCGGGGCTGGCTCTCGCTCGAGGTTTTCCGTTTCGAGCCGAGCGGCGAGGTTGTCGCCCGCGAGTCCGCGCGATTCCTGCGCCGGGTCGAGGCCGGACTGGCATAAACGACTTGGAGGTTGCAGTGAATCGACGCTATTTTTTCGCCGGCGCGGCGGCTGCGGCGACGGCGGCCGCGCGCCGCGCAACGGCCGCGAGCGACAAGGTTAATCTGGCCTTCATCGGCGTGGGCGGGCGCGGCCGCGGCCTGGTCAGCAGCTTTGCGAAACTGCCCGATGTCAACGTCGCGCATCTCGTTGACGCCGATCAGGCGTCGCTCGAACGCGCCTTCGCCCGACTCGAGCAAAACGGAATCGAGCGGCCGCCGACGAGCGGCGACATGCGGCGCGCTCTCGACCGCGCGGACATCGACGCCGTCGTGATCGCCACTCCCGATCATTGGCATACGCCGGCCGCGCTGCTCGCCTGCGAAGCCGGCAAGGACGTTTACGTGGAGAAACCCTGCTCCCACAACGTCCGCGAGGGGCGGCTGCTGGTCAATGCCGCCCGCTACAACGAGCGCATCGTGCAGCACGGCACGCAGGCGCGCAACCGCCCTTCGACCGTTCGCGCGATCGACTACGCGAAGTCGGGAAAGATCGGCAAAGTGCTGATGGCCAAAGCCTGGAACATCCAGTTGCGCGAGGACATCGGACATAAGCCGGACGGCCCGGTTCCCGAAGGCGTGGACTACGATACCTGGCTTGGGCCGGCGCCGTGGATTCCGTTCAACGAAAACCGCTTCCATTACAAATGGCATTGGCATTGGCATTTCGGCACCGGGGATGCGGGCAACGACGGCGCGCATCAACTCGACATTGCCCGCTGGGCGCTGGGCGTTAACTATCCGCAAACGATCTCGGGCATGGGCCGCAAGGTGTTCTTCGACGACGATCAGCAGACCCCCGACACGATGAACGTCACCTTCGATTACGGCGACAAGGCGCTGATCTGGGAAATGCGCATCTGGACGCCGTACAAGATGGAAGGCGTCGATAACGGAGTCGCCGTGTACGGTACGGACGGCATGGTGCGCATCGGCCGCTGGAACCGCCGCTGGGGTTTCAAGGTCTTCGATGCGCAGGGCGGGGAAGTCATGCACGACGCGGAAACCGAGGACGAGATGGCCGTTCACGGGCGGGACTTCATCGACTCGATCAAGTCGCGCAAGCTGCCCAACGCCGACATCGGCATCGCGCACTTGTCGGCGATGCACTGCCACCTGGCCAACATCGTCTCGCGCGTAAACCGTACGCTGCGCTTCGACTCCGAGAGCGAGACCGTCATCGGCGACGCGGAGGCGAATCTCCATGTCAAGCGGCGGTACCGCAGGCACTGGGGCGCCCCCGGGCACGTATAGCCGGCCCGCGGCGCCGCGGTCTTGCTATCCGCCATGCGCCGCGCTCACCGGCCGCGTCAGCGTATTCTGAAGGCGGAAGCATTCGTTCGGGGGAGGTCAGATGGAGTTCCGGTCGATTCTCTATGCAGTCGAAGATCGTGTGGCGAAGATCACGCTGAATCGCCCGCAGGCGTACAACGCGCTCGACATGCGGACTTTCAGGGAGTTCTTCGAGGCGGTCTCCGAGGCCGACGCCGATGAAGGCGTGCGGGTCATAACGATTACGGGCGCCGGCAAGGCGTTTTGCGCCGGCGGCGATATCGCCGAGTTTGCCGCGGAGCTCGACCGCTCGAGTCGGCTGTTGAAGCGGATGACGCTGTTGGCGCACGGCGCGATGTCGCGCCTGTCCCGCTCGCGGAAGCCGTCGCTGGCGATCGTCAACGGGGTCGCCGCCGGCGGCGGAATCGGCATTGCTCTGGGAGCGGACCTGGCCGTCGCGGCCGAGAGCGCCAAGTTCCATTTGGCCTACTCGGGCCTTGGGGTCAGCCCGGACAACAGCACTTCGTTCTTCCTGCCCCGGTTGGTCGGCCTGCGGCGCGCGATGGAACTGGTTTTGCTCAACCGCGTGTTATCCGCGCAGGAGGCCGTTGCCTGGGGTCTGATCAACCGCGCCGCGCCGGACGACGATCTGGAAGCGGAAGCCGCCGGAATCGCCGCCCGTCTCGCCGCCGGGCCGACTCTCGCCTACGGCGCGGCGAAACGGCTGTTGCACCAGAGCTTCAGCAACACCCTCGAAAGCCAGATGGAGTACGAGGCGCAGTCGATCGCCGCCCTCAGCGAGACGCCCGATTTCCGCGAGGCCGTGACGGCTTTCGGGGAAAAACGCAAGCCGGCGTTCAAGGGAGTTCGTTAGCGGCCCGCGGGGAAAATTTCTCGCTCGGCGCAGCGCGGCTGCTGTGATACAGTGCTGTTCGAGATATCGTGGCGTAGGCTGGGCAATGGCTCGTTTCATGATTTTTCTGGTCTTGTCGGCGGCCGTCGCCGGCAGTCGGGAAGCCGCTCTCGCGGCGAGCGCGGAGACGTTGCAAAGCTCTGTCGCATATTCAGAAGAATCCGTCCGCGCGGGCCGCAAGACGTATCTCCGGCTCTGCCAATACTGCCACGGCCAGGACGGCCGCGCGCAGGCGAATCCCGACTTCGACGCGCCCAACCTGCGCCGGCCGCAAGAGTGGCGGAACGGTACGAGCGACGAGCGCCTTTTCCTGTCGATACGGGACGGAGTCGGACACGAGATGCCCCCGTTTCGGGCGCAACTCGAGGACGAGCAGATTTGGCGCATCGTCCATTTTCTGAGAAGCATCGGTCCGCGGGAGCGCCGCGGCCGAGCGGGCGAATAGCCGGGGAGAAAACACTATGTCGAATGCAAAGCGAGTGTCGCGGCGCAAGGTTTTGGTCGGCGCGGCGGCGTCGGCCGCCGTTCCGGCTGCGGCCGCGGCAGCCACGGAGCGCGACCGCGGAATTCTGATTCCGCAAGAAGTGCCGGCGACGCTGAGCGAAGAGCCGCGTCCGGCCGACTTCCCCATGACGGGGGCGCAGGTCTTCGCCAAGGCGTGCAAGGCGGAGGGTCTCGCGGCGCTGTTCTGCGCGCCCGGAAACTATACCGTCATCAACGCCATCGCCTCCGAGGGCATTCCCAGTTACGGCGGCAGGACCGAAGGCATGATGTGCTCCGCCGCCGACGGGTTCTCGCGCGTGACCGGCGAGGTCGCCGCCGCATCGGGCACCGAAGGGCCCGGTTTCACCAACATGATCATGAGCGTCGCCGCGGCCAACTCGGCGCGCACGCCGCTGCTGCTGCTGGCGAGCAATATGACCGTGGGCCTGGACGATACGGAGCAGGCGATCCAGCGCGGGTATCAGCAGCCTACGACCGTCGGGCTGAAAAAATACGGCAAGCGGCTCATCGATCCGCCCCGCGTCCACGAGTACGCCGCCTATGCTTTCCGCCAGTTGAAGAC
The DNA here is from genome assembly GCA_958295955.1 of uncultured Bryobacterales bacterium. GTDB lineage: Bacteria > Acidobacteriota > Terriglobia > Bryobacterales > UBA6623 > CATQHP01. The sequence continues at coordinate 3,535,204 of OY282420.1, forward strand.
GGGGGTGCCGCGGCCGGTCCACCTGGACTTTCCGGGCGAGGTGGCGCGGGCGGTGTTCGAGTCTCCCCAGGACCTTGCTTATTTCCACGACCGCGCGAAGTACCGCACCGAAGCGAAGCCCCATCCTGCAAAGAAAGACATCGAGCGCGCCGCCGGCATGATCGCCGCAGCGCAGCGGCCCATTGTCGTTGCCGGCGCCGGCGTTTTCTACGGCAAGGCTTGGGATGCGTTGCGGGCGGCGGCGGAGAAGGCCGATATCGCCGTTGTCGAATCCGGCCCCAGTCGCGGCCATTTCGGCGACGATCACCCGCTGTCGGCGAATACCGCGCCCGACGCGCTGCTGAGCGCCGATCTCGTCGTTCTCGTGGGGCAGTACGTGATGCCGACGATCGGGGAATATGCGTTCGACCCCGACGCCCGCTACATCCGCATCGACCCCGACCCGGCGGACATCGGCCGCAATCTGCCCATCGACCTGGGCATTGTAAGTTGCGAAAAGGCTGCGCTCGAAGCGTTGGCCGATACGCTCAAGAAGGCGCAGAGACCCGCTTGGCGGGACGAGTTGGCCGCCGCCCGCAAGAGGTTCGAGGAGCAGAACGAAGAGTACTACAAGCTCGGTCTGCAGCACAGCCGGGCGGCGCAGGCGGTCCACCCGGCGGTGATCGCGCGCGAGCTTGGAGACTTCCTGTACAACGCCGAGCTCGACCCCAAGCAAACGACGGTCGTATCGGGCGGCTACGGCATCGCGCGCTACACGCGGCGGTTCCTGAGGGCGCACCGTCCCGGACAAATTTGCAACGGCGCCTATCAGTACGGCGCGATCGGCCCGGACGTGGGCTACACGGTCGGCGCCGGCGCCGCGGTCCAGCAGGGAGTCGGGACGCACAAGCCGTACAAGGGAGCGCCGGTCGTCGCCGTTACCGGCGACGCGGGCTTTGCCTACTCCGGCATGGAGCTCGAAACGCTGTCGAAATACCGCATCCCCGCCGTGGTGATCGTTTACAACAACAATGCCTGGGGCGTCTGGCGCAACGGCCAAACCGGCGGCAGAGGCAACACGACGCGGGCGCAGCACATGTATCTCTTCCAGGAGAACCTGCGCTACGAGAAGATCGGCGAAGCGTTGGGCGGTCGCGGCGAGTACGTCACCGCCGCCGCGGAGTTCCGGCCGGCGCTGGAGAGAAGCTACCGAGCCGCGGCCGCGCAAGGCGTCTCCACCGTGATCAACTGCCAGGCGATCAAGGAGTTCTGGAGCTCGCGGGACTATCCGCCGGGCTTGCTGCAGAAAGTCGAGCCGGGCTGCATGGCCTACTACCACTGATGGTTGGCGCGCAACGGACGGTCGATGACGTCGAGCGCTCGCTGCGCCGCTATGCCGACCGCGGCGTATTCCGTTCGTTCAGCACGGCCGGCGCGCGCGGGGGCAAGAGGAAGTTTTCTTTCGCCTACGTGTCCGCGCGGCGCATCGAGTTGGTGTTCGATCCGCGGACGGGTTCGCTGACGTTCCCGCGCCTGCTGCCCAACGCCCCGGCCGATTCGCGGATTTACCGCGATCTGAAAGCGTTTATCCGTTCGCGGACGTTGCCGGAGGTTCCCGACCACCGCCGGATTCACCCCGCGCGGGCGACGGTGAAGTGCTCCAACCGCAAGGGATATGTCACGCTCAAGGTCGTGCCGACGGATGGAGACGTCGCCTACGCCTGCCGCTCGGCGGTCAAGTTGATCGGCGAGGTTTTTCTCGGGTTTTTGAGCGGCCCCTACGCGGAATACATGGTCGCCAATTTCGACCGGCCGGAAGAGTAGGAGGACGGCGGCGGATACTATCGGCCCGTGATTGTACGCAGCCGGTTGGAATGGGACGGTTGGCCGCTTGGTTTGCGACGGAAGGAATCATGCTTGGCTTGCGCCGGCGCCCGCTCGCTGATCGCTAATCCATCGACAAGCGCTTCGATTGCGGCGTCAAGCTCCCTGCCGCCCTCCAGGTAGGGTTTCCATGCCGCCTCGAGGACATCGAGATGATCGTGCCGGGCGCGCTCCCACAGGCCATGGCTCGAGGCATACGGCGTGTAGCCGGGGATGCGCCGCCGAACGATCTCGCCCGCGGCGCCGTCGTAGATCGGCTGCCCGATCTGCCCCGCGACGATCTTGAGTTGGTCCCGCGCCGCGGGCCGGTAAACGTCCACCGAAACCAGCAGCGGCTTATGCCCGTGCTGCGACAGCCAGAGCGCCGGCTTGCCGGCGGACGTCGTCTTGCCGGAACCCTGCAGGCCGACGATCATGTAAACCGTTGGCGGCGTGGAGCAGTAGCGCACCTTCGACTCGGTTGAGCCGAGGATCGCCGTCAACTCGTCTTTGACGATCTTGACGACCTGCTCCGTGGGCGAAAGCGCGGTCAAAACTTCCGCGCCCAGTGACTTTTCGCGGATGTTGGCGATGAGCCGCTTGACGACCTTGAAATGGACGTCGGCTTCCAGCAGGGCGAGCCGGATTGCCTTGAGAGCATCGTCCGATGTTCTCTTCAGTCAGTTTGCCTTGGCCGCGCAGGTTCTTGAACGTGCGCTGAAGCTTCTCGGATAAGTTATCGAACATCGGAATACCGCCGCCCGGTCCGCGCGCAAGTCTTACAGCCCCTCGGGTCGGATCGCCCCCGCCGCAACACCCCGCCGGACGTCGGAGGCACCCGCCCGCCGTGAGAACATTGTCTTTTTATTCTAGGGGTAGCTGGCCCGTTGCGCAACTCTCGGACCGGTCGTCTGGATGCACTGTCCAATGAGAAGTGAGCCTGAGGCAATGGTGGGGGCGAGAAAATCACCAGAGAATGATTTTGCGTATGGAACCGGACTCGCACAAGACCCTGGAACAGGCCCGATGATTTCTGGAAGGCGGCTACGCAAAACGTATTTGTGACGCTTATATTTAAGGGAGTGTCGGCACCGCGAGCGATAACGACAACCGCCCTAGCCTCCGGTTGCGCGGAGTGGAACTCAAAGAAGTACTTCCAGGAGGCGTCGGGAAAAAATGTAACCGCCTGTCTGCAGTCGGGCGCGGATCCCAACGCGCGGGATGAGCATAGCTACACACCCTTGCATTATGCGGCCTGGCTCAACGAGCACCCCGCCGTTATCGATGCACTCGCAGCCGCTGGCGCGGACATCGAGGCGCAGGACAATATCGGCAGGACGCCTCTGCATGGTGCGGCTGAATCCAACGAGAATCCTGCCATCATTGGTGCGCTCGTGGCCGCTGGTGCGGACATTGAGGCGCAGGACAAATATTATAACCATACCCCCCTGCATCTTGCGGCTGAATCCAATGAGAATCCAGCCGTTATTACGGCGCTCGCGGCCGCCGGCGCAGACCTTGAGGCGCAGGACAAGAATGGCCGAACATCCCTGCATCTTGCGGCTGCATCCAATGAAAATCCAGCCGTTGTCACGGTGCTTGCGGCCGCCGGCGCGGACCTTGAGGCGCGGGACAAGTATTATAGCCGTACCCCCCTGCATCTTGCGGCTGAGTTCAATAAGAATCCAGCCGTTATCACGGCGTTCGCTGCCGCTGGAGCGAACCTTGATGTGCGGGACAAACTTGACTGGACCCCACTGCATGCTGCGACCGCATGGAGAAAGCGTTACGCCGTCATCGGTGCGCTCGCGGCCGCCGGTGCGGACCTTGAGGCGCGGGACAAGTATCATAGCCGTACCCCCCTGCATCTTGCGGCCGGATTGAACGGGAACCCTGCCGTCATCACGGCGCTCGCGGTCGTCGGTGCGGACCTTGAGGCGCGGGACAAGTATGGCGTAACCCCCCTGCATGGTGCGGCTGAATCCAACGAGAATCCTGCCATCATTGGTGCGCTCGTGGATGCTGGCGCGAATCCCAACGCACGGGGTAAGTATGGCTGGACTCCCTTGCACCTTGCAGCTCGATTGAACGAGAGTCTTGCTGTCATCGGTGCGCTCCTGGATGCCGGCGCTGATCCCAAGGTGTGGGACGAAGTCTGCAAGACCCCTTGGGACTACGCCAAGGACAGAGAGCCGCTCAAGGGATCAGATACTTACCGGCGGTTGATGGTGCCGCCGCGAACGATGGCGACGACCACGACCAAGAAAATTAAAATCTGGTGGCGGAACATGTTGATGGCCCCGCTGCGAACGATATCGAAGAGCACACTTGCCGCCGATTACGCGGATTGGAACTCGGAGAAGTACTTCCGGGCGGCTACGTTAAAGGATGTGGACGCCTGCCTGCAGTCGGGCGCGGACCCCAAGGCTCCGGACGGGAATGGCAAGGCCCCCCTGCATTTTGCGGCCGTATTCAACGAGAACCCCGCTGTCATCAAAGTGCTCGCGGCCGCTGGCGCAGATCCTAATGCGCGGGACGGGGATGGCAAGACGCCGCTGCATCTTGCGGCTGCATCCAATAAGAACCCCTCTGTCATCGTTGCACTCGCGACCGCCGGAGCAGACTCCAATGCGCGGGACAAGTATGGTCAAACGTCGCTGCATCATGCGGCTGAATCCAACGATTACCCCGCCGTTATCATGACTCTCCTGGATGCCGGAGCGGACCTCGAAGCGCGGGACAAGTACGGCTGGACGCCGCTGCATCTTGCGGTTGAATCCAATGATTACCCTGCCGTTATCGGCGTGCTCGCTGCCGCTGGAGCGGACCTCAAGGCGGAGAGGTATTATGGCTGGACGCCACTGCACCGTGCGGCCGGGTCGAATGAGAACCCCGCTACCATAAGAGTGCTCACGGCCGCTGGCGCGAACCCCAAGGCGCAGACCGCGGGTGGTGTGACCCCTCTGCATCATGCGGCTGAATCCAGCAAAACCCCCGCCGTCATCGTAGCGCTCCTGGATGCCGGAGGGGACATCGAGGCGCGGGACGAGACCGGCTGCACGCCCCTGCATCGAGCGGCTCAGTACAATGAAAACCCCACCGTGGTCGCGGCACTCCTGAAGGCTGGCGCAAACACCGCAGCACGGGATGAGACCGGCGAGACGCCGTTGCATTGTGCGGCTCGGTCCAATGAAAACCCCGCGGTGGTCACGGCACTCCTGGGGGCCGGCGCAAACACCGCAGCACGGGATGAGACCGGCGAGACGCCGTTGCATTGTGCGGCTCAGTCCAATGAAAACCCCGCGGTGGTCACGGCACTCCTGGGGGCGGGAGCGAAAATCGAGGCGCGGGACGAATATGGCAGGACTCCCCTGCATCTTGCGGCTGGATCCAACGAGACTTCTGCCGTGGTTGCGGTGCTACTGGGTGCGGGCGTGAACCTTGAGGCGCGGGATATGTTTGGCTGGACTCCTCTACATTATGCGGCTGCATCCAATAAGAACCCCTCCGTAACTGTCGCTCTCCTGGATGCCGGTGCGAATCCTAAGGCGCGGGATGAGACTGATAAGACGCCCTGGGACGTCGCCAAACGCAACGAACTGCTCAAGGGATCGGACGCCTACCAGCGGTTGATGACGCCGTCGCGAACAAAAGAGACGACAGCCCTTGCCGCTGACTGCACGGACTGGAATTCGAAGGAGTATTTCCAGGCTGCGACGGTCGAGGATGTGGCTAACCGCATTGCGTCTGGGGCGGACATCGAGGCAAGGGGCAAGCATGGCTGGACTCCCCTGCATTTTACGGCTAGGTTCAACGAGAATCCCGCCGTCACCGCGACGCTTCTGGCTGCTGGCGCAAACACTGAGGCGCGGGACGAATATGGCGAAACACCCCTGTATTGGGCTGCTCAGTCCACAGAGAACCCCGCCGTGATTATGACGCTCCTGGATGCGGGCGCGGACATCGAGACGCGGGACGAGCTTGGCCGAATGCCACTGCATTTTGCGGCTAGGTTCAATGAGAACTCCGATGTGACTGTGGCGCTCCTGGATGCCGGAGCGAACATTGCGGCGCGGGATGAACTTGGCCGGACGCCCCTGCATTGGGCTGCTCAGTCCAACGAGAGCCCCGCTGTGGTCACGGCGCTTCTGGATACTGGCGCAGACATTGAGGCGCGGGACGAACTTGGCCGGACGTCCCTGCATTGGGCTGCTCAGTCCAACGAGAACCCCGCTGTGGTCACGGCGCTTCTGGATACTGGCGCAGACATTGAGGCGCGGGACGAACTTGGCCGAACACCTCTGCATTATGCGGCTAGGTTTAACAATCTTGGCTGGAACCCCCTGCGTCCGATGGGTAGGCACACCGATGATTCCGCTGTGGCCGCGCTCCTGGATGTGGGCGCGAACATTGCAACACGGGACGACATGGGCAAGACGCCCCTGCATTGGGCTGCTCAGTCCAACGAGAATCCTGTCGTCGTCAAGGCGCTCCTGGATGCAGGCGCGGACACCGACGCACGGACCAAGATTGGCGGCATGCTCCCCCTACACCTTGCGGCTGGATACAGCACGAACTCCGCCGTGGTTGCCGCGCTCGTGGATGTCGGAGCGGATCCCAAGGCGCGGGATGGGGCCGGCAAGATACCCTGGGACTACGCCAAGGATAGAGATATCCTCATAGAGACTTTTCAATATCATGAGTTTAGAGAATACTTAACCGGGGCTACGCCAAAGACAGAGAACTGCCCATGAAACTTAGGGACTATTAGAGGTGTGGACGGGATCTAATGTGGTTTTCAGCTTGCGCAGGAGCTTTGGGCTTCATCTAGTAAACGCCGCCCGCGCAAGACGTTTTGTCACGCTTATACTGAATTATACTTAGGGGCGATGGTAACACGAACGATAACGACGACCGCCGTTACAATCCTGGCGCTCGGCGGATGCATCGTCCCGGGTTTGACGGATGTCGCTGACTGCACGGACTGGAACGCGGAAGAGTACTTCCGAGAGGCGACGGTAAAGGATGTAGCCGACTGCCTCCGGTCGGGCGCAAACCCCAACGCGCGGGATGAGGATGGCTTGGCTCCTCTGCATTATACGGCTCAATCCGACGAGAATCCCGCCGTCATCATGGCGCTCCTGGACGCCGGGGCGGAACTCGAAGCGCGGGACAGGAATGGCAGGGCTCCCCTGCATGTTGCGGCTCGATTCAACGAGAATCCCGCAGTCATCACGGCACTCCTGGACGCCGGGGCGGACCTCGAAGCGCGGGACGAGTATGACGACACTAAAGCGCGGGACGAGTATGGCGACACTAAAGCGCGATCCGCAGCGATTCTGGAGTATTTTAGAAAAAAGAGAAAAAAGATAGCGGACCTCGAAGCGCGGGACGAGTATGGCGACACTCCCCTGCATGATGCGGCTCGATTCAACGCGAATCCTGCCGTCATCACGGCGCTCCTGGACGCCGGGGCGGACCTCGAAGCACGGGACGAGTATGGCAGGACTCCCCTGCATGGTGCGGCTCTAGCCAACGAGAATCCCGCAGTCATCACGGCACTCTTGGACGCCGGGGCGGACCTTGAAGCACGGGACAAATATGGCAGGACTCCCCTGCATGTTGCGGCTCAATCCGACGAGAATCCCGCAGTCATCACGGCGCTCTTGGACGCCGGGGCGGACCTCGAAGCGCGTACCGGGGATGGCGAGACTCCCCTACATGTTGCGGCTCAATACAACAAGAATCCCGCTATCATCGCTGCGCTCCTGGACGCCGGGGCGGACCTCGAAGCACGGGACAAATATGGCAGGACTCCCCTGCATGTTGCGGCTCAATCCGACGAGAATCCCGCAGTCATCACGGCGCTCCTGGACGCCGGGGCGGAACCCAAGGCGCAGGATGGGGACGGCAAGATACCTTGGGACTACGCCAAAGACAGAGAAGCGCTCAAAGGCTCCGATGCCTACTGGCGGTTAAATGACGCGCGGTTTTGATGTATAGTCAGGTAGTGGCGTCCAACACCTCCGTATCCCCCGTGAGCGTCAGCAGTCTCATGCAAAAACTCGGTCCTCGAGCGCAACAAGGAAGCAATCCTCGTTGCCATTGGTTGACCCACGGCACGCGCAGGGAGGTCGCCGGCAGACTCACAGGCTTGGCGCAAGGATGGGGCACGGTGTCGGAAGAAGACAACTGGATGCCGGACGGGTTCTGTCCACCCGAGGAAGCCAGACTGGATGAGTCACAGAAATTGGTGTCCGCGGTGGCGGACCGTGGCAAGCTGAGCAAGTGGTGGTTGGCAGTCCCTCAAAGAGCTAATACACCCAATTGGGACATTGCCAGCACCTGTACAGTTCACGGGGTCCAAGGAGGAAAGGGTCTGCTTTTGGTTGAAGCAAAAGCGCATCATAACGAGTTGAAAAACAGTGCTAAAGGCAAACAATTCCAGCCCAATAATGCTAGCCATGACTCACGCAGTAATCATCATCGAATCGGCGCGGCTATCCATGAGGCGAATACCGCGCTGACAGCGCAGACAAAACTCTGTTGGGCATTGTCGCGGGACAAGCATTATCAGATGTCCAACCGCTTTGCCTGGGCATGGAAACTGACGGAACTCGGCTACCCGGTTATTTTGGTTTACCTCGGCTTCCTTAAAGCCAATGAGATGCATGACCGGGGAACGCCTTTCGATAGCTGTGACGACTGGAAAGAGTGTGTCAAAGAACACAGCCAACCTCTGTTTCCGGTGCAAATCTGGAATCAAAAGTGGACAGTGCATGGCCGCGCTTTCGTACCGTGCATCCATTCGCTCACAATGAGTTATGATGCTCCAATATGAGTGACTGCCGGCCGCTCATTGTCCGCTTTTACGCACTTGCCGTTCAGCGCGATACGATTTCCCAAGTCGTCTGTCTCGATGCGGTGGCGCCACCGAGGCGGCAAAGACGTTCCCCGTCTCGATAGCGTATAGTGAACGACGTCCATGAATGATCGACAAAGGAAAGCCTTTCTCCGCGGCATGGGGAGCGTGATGGACCTCTACCCATCGGCAGAGAGTTACGAGCGGCTTATTCCGCAGGGAACGGTCGAGGAGCGCTTGAGCCAAATCTGGGGGCGCGTGGGAGACTACCTCCGCTTTGGGATCGGCGTTGTCGGTGAAGAAGCAGAGGCGAAGCGGCAAGCAGAACGCGATTAGCAGGCCGGCGGCGGAGCATCGGCCGCCCCCTTGTCATCGGACGGGTTACATTCAATGACGGTCAAGCGTCTTTGCGCAAAAAGCGGAAGTCGCAGCCCTCGTGCGCTTGCGTCACCTGCTCGAGGAACAGCTTACCGTAACCGCGGAGGTAGCGGGGCGGCCGGGGCGGCGCGGCTTCGATGCGCCGCTTGATCGCGTTCTCTTCGACCCGCAAGTCGATGCGGCGCTCGGGTACGTTCAACTCGATTTCGTCGCCTGTACGCAGCCGGTTGGAATGGGACGGTTGGCCACTTGGTTTGCGACGGAAGGAATCATGCTTGGCTTGCGCCGGCGCCCGCGCGCCTCGACCGCTAATCCGTCGACAAGCGCTTCGATTGCGGCGTCAAGCTCCCTGCCGCCCTCCAGGTAGGGTTTCCATGCCGCCTCGAGGACATCGAGATGATCGGGCCGGGCGCGCTCCCACAGGCCATGGCTCGAGGCATACGGCGTGTAGCCGGGGATGCGCCGCCGAACGATCTCGCCCGTCGAGTAGAAGAGGACGGCATGCCACAGGGTTTTTCGGGGGAGCAGTCTTCCCGGAGAGCGCGCCCGCGCGCTGATCGCTCCGCGGATTGTCCCGATGAGGGCGTGGGAAGCCTCGTGAAAAAGCGTTTCCAGACCTTCTGCCGCAGGCTGGTCGGGGGCGCTGCCGGCGATTGTGATCCGCGTCGGGTACAGCGTTGCGTACGCGCCGGCCCAATTGGCGTGAAAGACGACGTCGGTGCGAATCGCGCGTTCGGGCCATGCGGTTGCGTAAACGGATGAAAGCCGCTCCCTCAGAAATTCCTCGTGCTCGGTTATGAGCGGGCGCAGTCGGCGTATCCAGGCGCGGTTGCTCGGATCGTGCTCCCGCCGCCGGCTCAAGCGCTTGCCGGCAGAGGAAGTGGTGCGGATTGACCCGGAACCCGCTTTGAAAGCGAAAGGTCGTTTGCCCTTTCGCTTGACCGCGCAAGACGGCCGGGAGGAGCAACCACGCCGCAAGAGCCAGCCAACGATGTTTGCTCGCCGTGTGCGGGTTCCGATTATTCTTGCGTTTGTTTTTGGGCAATGCCGCTCACGTATCTAAACTTCGACGAAGAGTTTCGCCAGGCGCTCGACTTCGCCGGGCTTGGCGTCCGCGATGTTTTCGTCCTCCAGCGGGTCGTTTTCGCGGTCGTAAAGCTCGCGGCCGCGCCCGTCGAAATTCTCGACCAGCTTGTAGCGCCGGTCCTGGACGAAACGCCAGACGCCGGAGCGTATCTTCAGCGATGAACGCGAGAACTCGCGGCGGTCATCGCTCGCGTTTTCCAGGATCGGCCGCAGCGATTGGCCGTCCTGGTATTCGAGCGCGCCCGCCTCGCCGATGTCCATGAAGGTGGCGGTCAGATCGATCAGGCTGACCATGGCATTGCTCTCGTAACCCCGGCGAATTGCCGGGCCGGCGAGCAGCAGCGGGACTCCGGCCGACGCTTGGTAAGGGACTGATTTACTCCAACGGCCGTGATCGCCCAACATCTCGCCGTGGTCGCTGGAATAGGCGATCACCGTATTTTCGAGTTCTCCCCGCTCCCGGAGCTTGGCGACGAATACGCCCAGCCAGCGGTCGATGTTTTCGATCATCGCGGCGTAGTTTTGCCGGATCGCGACGTGCTGTTCGGGCGGAAACGGCCCGTTGTAGTCGTGGGGCTGCGCGAAGTTGTCGATGACCCTGTCGGGGCCGCGGTATCTCGCGGCCATGCTCGCGGTGATGTCCATCGGCGGATGCGGACCGACGAAGTTGAGCGCCAGGTGCCACGGCTTGCCGTCGGGCGCCCTCTCCAGGAGCTTCAGCCCGTTGCGGGCGATCCAGTTGTCGCAGTAGGCATCGTCCGGCAGCGGAACCGGCTTGGTTTCTCCCCACCAGGTCTCTTCCTTCAGCAGACGGTCGTAGTCCGGGAGGTCCGGATTGTTGACGATCTGGTTCCACTTCTTGAGTCCCAGCCGCTTGATTTCATCCGCCCAGAGTTTGCCGAGCGGGGGTTCGCGTGAATCGAGGTAAGCGTAGTAGGGGTCTTTGGGGCCGACGGGGTCGCGGTTGTACGCGGCTGCGCCGCCGCCCTTGCCGCCGTTGTCGATCATGTCGGAGAAGCCCCATGCTTCCATGCTGCCGCGGCCGTCGAGCCCCCATTCGTAGTTGCCTTTGTGCAGGTCGAGCTTGCCGCAGCCCATGACGTGATAGCCGCTGTTGCGCAGGGCCTTGTAGTAGCTGACCCGCTCGACGGGGTAGTTGTCGCTGTTGTTGCGCACGCCGCAGCGTTCGTAAACGCTGCCCGAGGCGAGGCATGCGCGGGACGGTCCGCAGACGGGCGAATCGACCACTGCATTGGCGAAAGAAACGCCGCTGTCGCGCAGGGCGGTCAGGTTCGGCGTCGGCGCCGGCGTTGCCGGATTCCAGCCGACCCAGTCCGCGCGGTGCTGGTCGGGGAAGAAAAACAGGAAGTTCGGCCGCGCGGCCTGCCGCGGTCCCGGAATGGATTGACATGCTGCGGCTCCGGCGGCGGCTCCGGCGGCAGCCAGGAATTCTCGTCTTGTAGATGGCATCGTGCCGTCAGTTTAGCGCCGCGCGGGAGGCGATTGCAGCACCGATTTTCGAAGCAGGGGCGGAACCGCGGGTAACCGCGCTTCGTTCGGATTCGCCCAATTAGTGGTTCGGTATGTCTTTGCCCCGGTCCGGTCTCGCTGTCGATGCGAGCGAAGGAGGATGCATGAGATCCAACGCAGCGCGCGCGGTGAGCGACGGTTCGGCGCCCTGGCGCTACCGGCCGAGGAGTGGACGGAGCAGTGACGCGAAGATGAATCGACGCCTTGCCTTGAAAGGGATCGGGGGCATACTGACTCTTCCCCTCCTGGAATCCGGAGCCGTCGCAGCTCAGTCTCCACCTACGCGGTTCTTGGTCGTGGGCAACCCGTTGGGGATGCATCCCGATCATTTTTTCCCAACAGAATTCGGCAAGTCTTTCACGCTCCCCGAGACCCTTCGATCTCTCGAATGGCTTCGCGGTCGACTAACGATCCTGTCGCACACGGACCATGGGATGAACAACGGTCATGGCCGCGAGATATCGTTCCTTAACGGAGTCCTTCCCGAGAACAGTTCGGCCTACCCCGAGAGAAACATCTCGGTAGATCAAGTGATGGCCCGCCGCACTTACGGGCGCGTACGCTTTCCGTCGGTCCACGCGGCTCTGGAAAACGGGATTCGGATGAGCTGGAATGCCAACGGCGTCGAGTTGAAGCCGGTTACGGACCCGCATAGACTGTTCGACCACCTGTTTCTCAACCTGACCGCCGAGCAACGAAAGGTCCGTAAGCAGTTGATCGCGCGCAACGGCAGCATTCTGGACACGGTAGGCGAGCAACTGGCCGGCTTGCAGCGGCGAGCCGGCAGACGGGATCGGGAGCGGCTGGATCAGTACGCGACTTCGATTCGCGAGTTGGAAGCGAGCTTGGCGGGCCGCAGCGAGTGGATCGACCGCGACAAGCCGAAGTTCGACATCTCGCGGCGCTTCGCCGGCGCCGAGACGACCATCGAAAACCGATACGACGCGATCTTCGACATGATCGCGCATGCATTCGAGACCGATCTCACGCGCGTCGCCACGGTGGCCTTCCCCAACGAACTCGGATACACCGACATCGACGGCGTGACGCGCGGCTACCACGCCTGCACCCACAACGGCAAGAAGGAAGAGGTGATTGCCGAGTTGGTGGCGCTCGAGTCGTTCCAGATCGCGCAGTTGTCGCGTTGCCTGCGGAAGCTGGACGCGGTTCGGGAACCCCATGCGGACGGCACGCTGCTCGATCGCACGATCGTCTTGTTCGGCAGCGGAATGGGATACGGCGGCACCCACTCGAACCGTAACCTTCCGATCTTGGTCGCCGGCGGAGGCTTCCGGCATTTGGGACATGTCGATACCCGCAGCGGGAGCGGCTTCAACATGCCGTTGTGCAATCTCTACGTCACGCTGCTGCAGCGCTTCGGCGTGGAGCGGGACCGGTTCAACACGAGTACGGGCGCCTTCGAGTTGCGTTATGGGTAGCTTGCGCCGCGCGGCGACGGCGCTGGCGGCGCTCGGCGCCATGCAATCGGTTTTGGGCGACGACCGCATCGCCGCGCCCGGCTTGGAATTGCTGAAGACGCACTGTTCGTTCTGTCACGGCGGCGCGGAGCCGAAGGGCGGGTTCCGGATCGGTTCTCTGTCTGCAGCCCCGGACCGACGCAACGCCGATCTGTGGCGGAAGAGTTTGGAATACGTCCGAGCCGAGTTCATGCCCCCGGCGGAAGCGGGCCGGCTTCCGGCAACGGATCGACATCGCATCGTCGCTTTTCTCGAAGGTCGGATTCGCGGCGGGGAAGAGCAAACCGGCAAGGCAATCGCAGGCGCGCCGCGGCGGCTCAACAATCGCGAGCTCGCCAACAGTGTCCGCGACGTGCTGCTGATCGAAGACGTCGGAACGCATCGGCCGCTGGCCGATCTTCTTGGCGACACGCTGCAGGACGGCTTCGACACCAATGCCGACGCGCTGGGGATGAGTCAGTTTCACTTGGAGCAGTACATCGAGGCGTTTCGCAAAGTCGTCGACGCTACGATCCTTTCCGGCGAACTGCCGGAGACGCGCCGCTACAAAGTCACAGCCGGCGACATGCGCATGACGAGCCGGTCGCAGAGGCGCAGGCAGGAGCGGGCGAACCGGACAGATGAGAGCATAGACTTTCTCGATCCGAGGTTGCGCGTGTACTTCGCGAACTTCGAAAGCGCGCCGGCGACGGGGAGATATCGCATCAAGATCCGGGCCGCGGCCAAGGATCGCGGGCTGTACGACTCCGCCGAGACAGGCATCTACGACGGCGATCCGGTTCGCTTGAGCGTTCACTTGGGCGACCGTGTCCGGGTTTTCCCCCTCCCTGACGAGACGCCGGTCGAGATTGAGCTGGACGAATGGATCGCGGCGGGAACGCGGCTCGAGCTGTCGTATCCGACGGATGGTTTGCGGCTGCGTGGCAACGGGAACTTCAAGTTCCAGTTCTCGATCGCTCACGATCACATTCAGAAGACGGACCCGAAGCTGCATGCGGCGATCCTGAAGGAAAATATACCCAAGGCTCCGGCGCGAACGGCAAAAAATCCGAGACATTGGAGCCACTGGACCGAGCATTGGCAGGGGCCGCGGCCGCGCTTGTTTAGCGCCGAGATCGAAGGCCCGCTGTACGCAAGCCGGCCGCCGAAGCGGCAGATCGCTTTGCTGGGGGAGTCTCCAAAGGCGCAGAACGCCGCCGCGATCCTGCGCCCGATCGCGGAAAGAGCATGGCGCCGCGAGCTGCGCGACGGCGAGTTGGACCCGATCGTCCGTTTGGTCGCGGCCGGCGCCGCGCAGGGAATCTCGGCTGAAGAGGACATCGAAGCGCTGAAGGAGGGCATTGTTGCGCTTCTCGCTTCGCCTTCTTTCCTGGTGGTGAACTCGGGTGACGGCGCCTCCTCTGACCGATTCGCGTCGAAGCTTAGTTATTTCCTTCGCAGCACGATCCCGGATCTGCGCATCCGCGAAGCTGTGCGCAATGGCGAACTGGCGACGTTCGAGGCGGTGCGCGCCGAAGTCCTCCGCTGGTTCGAGAGCTCCGCAGCGGACGAGTTCGTGCGGAAGTTTCCACATGCGTGGCTGGAGTTGGATCGCATTAACTTCATGGCGCCGGATCCGGATCGTTTTCCCATGTACGCCCGCAAGCGATTAAGCGAGGACATGGTTGACGAGGCGCTGCGGTTCTTTCGGCATGTGGTTGAGAACAACCTTCCCGTCCCCGAGCTGTTGTCGGCCGACTACACATTTCTGAACGCGGACCTGGCCAAGGTCTATGGGGTCCGCGACGCGCCGCAGGACTCGCAGCTACGCAAGTACACGTTTGCCGACGGACGGCGGGGCGGATTGCTCGGCATGGGAGCTTTCCTGACTCTGACGGCGGACAGCCTTGCGACGTCGCCTATTCACAGGGCGGTTTACGTGATGGAGAAGTTCCTAGGGATTCGACCGCCGCCTCCTCCGGCCGACGTCGAAATCGCCGAGCCCGATGTCCGTCAAGCCAAGACGATCAAGGAAATCCTCGCTGCCCACACAACCGACCCGACCTGCGCATCCTGCCATCGGAGCATCGATCCGTACGGATACGCTTTCGAGAACTTCGACCCGACCGGCGCGTGGCGCGACGAGTACACGATGCACATCGCCGCCAAGCCGTCTCGGGAAGCGCTGCTGGAGATCGAGAAGCAGAACCGACAGCGAGCCGCACGAGGATTGGCGCCCGCGGAGAGGCGCTGGGAGCGCGCTCCGATTCCGATTGACGCCGCTTCGCGGTTTCCTGACGGCGCTCCGTATGGCGGCATCGTCGAGTACCGCCGGCGCCTGCTCGACGACGAGTACCGAGACCGCTTCGTCCGCTGCTTCATACGCAAGCTGCTGACCTACGCGAACGGCAGAGAAGTCGAAGATTCGCCGGAAATCGAGAGTATCCTGGCGAGGTCCGCGGAGAACGACTACCGGATTCTCGACACGATCGCAGCCGTAATCGACAGTCCGCTGTTCCGCGAATAGGCGCTGCGCCGAGAAGTTCGTGTTTTTGCGGATGCTCTCTCCCCGTCTTGCCCCCCACTCTTCACTTGCTACGCCGTCCGTCGCCGGGCTTCTTCCAGCAGGCGTTTGGCGCGGTCGGGGTTGTAAACGCCGCAGGGACAGAACCGCGCCAGGGTAGCGGCGGCCTGCTCGGGAGCGCGGCGGCCTTCCCGAACCATGTCCAGCATTTTGCGGGCCATGTTGAACGACACCATGCCGTGCCCGCACATGGTCGAGAGTTGGAGAATCTGAGAGTTCGGCAGATGGTCGTGGGGATCGGCGAAGCCCAGTGAGTACTCGACGCTATGGCGGTGGATGCCGCAGCATTCGGCGACTTCTTGCGCGCCCTCGACCGAGGCGCTGATGTTGACCGAGAGTCCGAGGTCGGCCTCGATGACGTCGCGCAGGCAGGCTTCGGCCTTTTCTCGGGAATCGAAGACAGCGGCCGCCGTGCCGGGCTTCTTGACCTCGGCGATGACGCCTTCCCAGTCGGGGTCGGCGCCGCGGCGCCAGTGAGCCGTCGGATTCAGGCGGCGCTCGGGCTTGAAGCTGCCGCGGTTGCCGTTGCCCATGTTGGCAGGGTCGTGCCGGGCGCAAATGCGCAGGAACTGCTTCTGTTTTTCAACTGCGCCCTCGTCGTTGCGTCCGGGCGACGGAATGCAGAAAACGATGTAGTCGTCGTCGAAGCTCGCGGCCTTGCCGTAGCGGTGCAGCGTGTTGGTCATGCGGCTTCCTTTTGTTGCGTGTTGGTGACCCGGCCGATGCCCATGTTGGTTTTGGCGCGTTCGTAGGCGAAGCCGAGATCTGCCAGCAACGGCGCGAGCGACTTGTCTTCTCCCTGCTCGCCGCAGCGGGTCGAGATGCCCACGGCCGTCACGGTGTCGATGCGCTCGTTGACCGCGCTGACCGTCTCGCATACCGCTTCGACCCGGTCGAGCGCGCTGCGAATCTCGACGATCCCGGAGAGGATCTTTTCGTCGAGGATATCCGCGCGCAGCGTGCCGGAGGATTTGTCGGTCATCAGGTGGCTGATGGGGTTCTTTGCTTCGAAAACGATGTCGAGCTTGGCCAACGCGCGGGTCATTTCCTGAATGTCGCGGAAGCGGACGCCGACGCCCGGGCGGCCGAATTCGATGGTGTAGCCGACTTCGCCGATGCCTACGCGGGGATTCACGTCGTTGGTTTTGACTTCTTCGGTGCCGCGGCCTTTGATGCCCGTCGATTTGTGCTCGACGACGGGGTCGGAAAAAACCCGGCGGATCAGGCGCGGCATGGCCAGTTCGTTCATCTCGAACGCGGCCGTGGGGCAGACATCGGGCTCGGGCTCGAAGCGGAAGCGGAAGAACTTCGCCAGCGCGCGGACGGTGCGCACCATGGTCGGGTTCAGATGTTCCTGGCTCATGCCGCGGAAGCAGGCGCCGCATTCGACGCATTCGTCCTGGTTGATCGTGGCGCGGTTGACCGCGGGATCGACATAAATGGCGCCCATCGGGCAGACGGGGACGCAATTCGCGCAGGCTACGCACTTGTCGGGGTTAATCAGCATGGTCGCTGTCGATTGGGTTAGTCTAACATCGGTTGGCCGCGGAGCGCCGCATGCGCAGCATCCCTTGTGCTTTCGACAAGCGGAGCCGTGATAGAATCCGACCGTTCATGAAAGTTTCAGTTCTGCTTCCTTTTTGTCTGCTGCCCTTCGCCGCCGAGGCGCAGCAGGCGGTCGTTATCGAGCATGCAACGTTGATCGACGGCAGTGGCGGGGCGCCTTTGCAGGACGCTGCGCTGCTTCTCGAAGGCGGGCGTATCGTTCGCATCGCGCCGACCGGCCGGATTGAGACTCCGGCGGGCGCCGAGACGATCGATGCCGCGGGGAAGACGGTGATTCCGGGCATGATCAATCTCCACGGCCACGTAGGTTTGACCAAGGGGTTGTCCCAGGCGCAGGAATACTATACGCGGGCGAACGTGATCGAAAACCTTGGCGTTTACGCGGCGTACGGGGTGACGACGACCACGAGCATGGGTACCGACCTCGACCTTGTCGCCGGGATTCGCGATGAGATCGACGGCGGTTCGTTGACGGGAATCGCCAGGGTCGTTCCCGCGTTGCAAGGCTTTACCGTTCGCAACGGATATCCGACGCATGCGCCGGGGGTGAAGGGACTGGCGCAGGAAGTGACTTCGGCGCAAGACGCCCGCAAGCGTGTCGATATGCTTGCCGGCAAGGGCGCGCGCGTCGTGAAGATGTGGGTTGACGACCACCACGATACGTTCGACAAGCTCACGCCCGATCTTTACGGGGCGATTATCGACCAGGCGCACAAGCGCGGGCTGATCGCAGCCGCCCACCTTTACGAGTTGGCGGACGCGAAAGGCTTGGTCGATGCCGGTCTCGACGCCATCGTGCATAGCGTCCGCGACAAGGAGGTCGACGGGGGGTTGATTCGGCGCTTGCTGGCGAAGAACGTGGCCTATTCGCCGACGCTGACCCGCGAAAAATCGACGTTCGTTTACGCCGACGGTCCGGCGTGGCCGGCGGATCCATTTTTCGCCAACCGCGTAGAGGCGGCTATTCTGGCGGCTTTGAAGACGGACCTTCGCGAGGCGCAGGCCAAAGACCCCGAGCGGCAAATCAATATCGACGGTTTCCACATGGCGATGCGCAACCTGAAGAAGCTCGCCGACGCGGGGGTGCGCATCGGTTTCGGAACGGATACGGGTCCTCCGGGGCGGTTCCCCGGTTATTTCGAGCACTGGGAGGCCGAATTGATGGTCGAGGCCGGGCTTACGCCGATGCAGGTGATCCGGTCGTTTTCAAAAAATGCCTCCGAGGCGCTGCGCATCGACCGCGAGCGCGGGACGCTGGCCGAGGGCAAGTACGCCGACCTGATTATTTTGAACAAGAACCCTCTCGGCAACATTCGCAACCTGCGCGAGATGGACGCGGTTTATATCGGCGGCGTGCGGGTGAGCCCCGCGGGGGCGCCTCGGTAGCGTTCCCATGCGGCTGCGAGAGGCTGCCCGATAACCGGGCTGCAGGGGCCGGGTCGAGCGGGTTCCGCAGTCAGCGCGCCTCGCCGGCATCGAACAGATCCAGAGCGAGTTGCTGGATGCGGCCGCGCCAGGCAAGCTTTTCGAGCCATGCGGCGGGTATGCGCGAGGCGCCCCAGAGAGCGCCCGCCAATTGGCCGGTCACGGCGCCCACGGTGTCGGCATCGTCGCCGAGATTGACCGCGGCGATCAGGGCGTCTGCGAACGACCGGGCGCCGTCGATAGACCACAGCGCCGCTTCCAACGTATGCACGACATAGCCGCTCGAAGATATCTCGTCCCGCCGTTTGCCGCGCCATGAGCCGGCGGCGATCTCCGCGACGGCCTCGTGACCGTCGAAAGCACGGGGGCTGAGCAGCGCTTCCTTCGGCTTGCCCGCGATCGCCTCGACCAGCAGGCTGGCGAAGAAGTCGCAGGCATCGACCGCTTGCGCCGCGCCGTGGGTTGTCCTGCTTTGCAGCCGGGCCGCCGCGCGGGCTTTGCCGGGATCGCCCCACCAGCGGATCGCGGCCGGGGCTAGGCGCATGAGCGAGCCGTTGCCGGCCGTGCGTGGGTCGGTGCTGCCGCTGAGCGGGTCGCCGGTATCGAGGAAACGCTGCAGCGCGGCGCTCGTGGTTATGCCGATGTCGAAGCAAATGCCATACAACGAATTGTCACCATCTTGCCACCATGCCGTGAAGCGGCGCATCAAGTCTTCGGGGTCGATTGCGCCGCGTTCGAGGATGGATTCGGCCAGGCAGAGCGCCATGCTCGTGTCGTCGGTCCATTCGCCGGGGGCGAGACCGAACGGCCCCCCGCCAACCATGTCGGAGACGCGGGGTTCGCTGTCGCGCAGCGAGAATTCGAGCGTCGTGCCCAAGGCGTCGCCCACTGCCAGGCCCAAGAGGGCGCCGCCCGCCCGGTCTCTGCGCGGATCCATGGAATTATGCGCTCCGCTGTTTGCTGACGTAGTTTTTGCGCTTCGAGCGCAGCGCCAGGTACTCACGGGCTTCTTTGTACAAACGGCGGCTCTCTTTGCGGTCGAACACTGCTTTGCGGACAATGCGCCAAGCGGCTTTCGGCCGGAAATAGTACTCGTCGTAGAAACGCTCGACCCATTCCATCATCTCGGCTTGGTCAAGGTCGGCATAGCGGATGTTGGGCAACTGATGGCCCGTTTCGTCGGTCATCGAGTCGGCGGTGATCGAGCCGTTGCGCCGGACGTAGTCGTAGAACTCGGTTCCCGGATAGGGGTGCGCCACGGATACCTGAATCGTTTCGGTATCGAGGCGTTTGGCGAAGTCGATGGAGCGGCGTATGGTTTCGCGCGTCTCGCCCGGCAGTCCCACGATGAAGTCGCCGTGGACGACCAGGCCGAGCTTGTGGGCGTCTTTCGTGAATTGAACCGCCCGTTCGACCGTTGCGCCTTTCTTGATGTTTTTCAGTATCTGCGGGTCGCCGGATTCATAGCCGACGATCATCAGGCGGCAGCCCGCGTCTTTCATGGCCTTCAACGTTTCGTAGTCCACGTTAACGCGCGAGGTGCATGACCAGGTGAAATCGAGGGGCTTTAACTTCGCGCACAACTCGATGACGCGCTCCTTGCGGATGTTGAACGTATCGTCATCGAAGAAGATTTCCTTGATGCCGGGGAAGTTCTCGAGCGTCCACCGCACTTCGGCGGCGACGTCGTCGGCGGAGCGGATCCGCCAGCGGTGGCCCGAGATGGTTTGCGGCCACAGGCAAAACGTGCATAGGGCGGGGCAGCCGCGCTCGGTGTAGAACGAGACGTACGGGTGCTTCAGGAAGGGAACGTTGTAACGTTCGATCTGCAAGTCCCGCTTGAACACCTTCGAAACCCAGGGCAGCGCGTCGAGGTCTTCCACCTGCGGCGCGTCCGGGTTGTGAACGACGCCGTTGCCGTTTTGGCGGAAGCTGACGCCGCCCAACTCCGATGCGGGCCTGCCGTTCGCGAATGCGACGACTTGATAGTCGAACTCTTTGCGGATGACGAAATCGATGGCGCCGCAGGTATTGAGACTGTCCTCGGGCAATGTCCCTACGTGCGGTCCGACGAAGCACGCCTCGAGACGGGGGTTGACATCTTTCATGCGCTCGACAAGCAGGCAGTCGTTGCGGAATCCGGGCGTCGAGGTGAACAGCACTACGAATTCGAAGTCGCCGGCCATGGCGACGGTTTGATCCGGGGTAATGCCGTGGGGAGGAGCATCCACGACCTTGCTGTCGGCCAGCATTCCCGCCGGGTAGCACAGCCAGACGGGATACCAGTACGATTCGATCTCGCGCGTTGCCGGCCAGCGGGACCCGGCGCCGCCGTCGAATCCCTCGAACGAGGGCGGGTTCAGAAACAGCGTTCGCTTGGGCATGGCGGGTGGTGGAAATCCCAGCATAACATCGGGTTTCCACGGCAATTCCCTGCGGTCCGCGGCGGGAGTTACACAGGACCCGTTACGCCTTCGGGTGCGCCGCGTCGTAAACTTCCATCAACTTCTGCAGCGACAGTCTGGTGTAGCGTTGGGTCGTCGACAGGTTGGCGTGGCCGAGAAGCTCCTGGATCGCGCGCAGGTCCGCCCCTTCGCTCAACAGGTGCGTCGCAAAGGCGTGCCGCAGGGAGTGCGGGTGCAGCGACGGGTCGCCGTTGAGCGCCAGCGCGTATTTCTTGACGATGCCGCCGACTGACCGCACCGTGAGCCGCCGCCACGAGCCGCTCCACTTGTGCAGCAGCAGCGCGGAGGCTTCCCGCGGCGCCTGCAGCCGCTCGCGGACCCGCAGGTAACGTTCCAGCGCCGCGGCGGCGTTCGGGCCGTAAGGGACTTGCCGCTCCTTGCGGCCTTTGCCGCGAACCCGCAGCCAGCGGTCCCGGCGGTCGATATCGCCGGTATTGAGCTCGGCCAGCTCGTTCGCGCGCAGGCCGGCGCCGTAGAGAAGCTCGAAAATCAATCTGTCGCGGACGATCTTGTTGGGAAAGCGGTCGCGGCCCTCGCGGTACACGATGCCGTCGATCAACCGGTTCGCATCCTCGGTGGACAGCACCGCGGGCAGCTTCTTGGGAATCTTCGGCGTGGCGACCAGCCGCGCCGGGTTGGCCGCCAGACCTTCCTCGCGCACCAGGAAGTCGAAGAAGGCGCGCACGCTCGCAAGGCGTCTTGCCGCGGTAGCCTGACTGTGCCCGCGGGCGAATCCGTCGGCCATGTATTCGCGGATGTTCAGCCGCGTGAAGTTCGCAAAGTCCGCCGGACCCGCACCGCGGGCGGCGAAGTACCCGCTGAAGGCGAGCAGATCCGTCCGGTAGCCGCGGATCGTGTTGGGCGAAGCGTTGCGCAGCCGCAGCGAAGCGAGGAAGCGGTCGACGGCCGCCGGCGGGGAGTCAGGCGGCGGCTTCATGTTGCTGCAGGAAGTCATGGAGGGCTTCGAGGCCGAGGTCGCATTGCCGCCGCCGGCGGGCCTTTCTGTCGCGCCCGAAGCGGCGGCGCTCTTCCAAAGACAACGGAGGCAAGAGATCGAAGGTGATGTTCGCCGGTTGGTAGTTGTCGGGGTTCGCGCCCGAGATATAGCGCGCGAGCGAGCCGTGCGCGGTCGCCGCGGGCCAGACGAAAGGCTCTTGGCCGCGGGCCAGCCTGACGGCGTTCCAACCGGCCATCAGCCCCGTGGACATCGCTTCGACGTATCCCTCGACGCCCGAGATCTGTCCCGCGAAAAGAATGTGCGGATGCGCTTCGAGTTGCAGTGTCGGCGCCAACAGCGCGGGCGCGTTGACGTATGTGTTGCGGTGAATCTGCCCGTAGCGCAGGAACTCCGCCTTCTCCAGCCCCGGGATCATGCGCAGGACTCGTTTCTGCTCGCCGTATTTGAGATGGTTCTGGAAGCCCACGATGTTGTACGAACCGGCGCGCAGGTTTTCCCGGCGGAGTTGCGCTACCGCATAGGCGCCCTTGCCCGTGCGCGGGTCCTTGAGGCCGACCGGCTTCATCGGTCCGAAGCGCAGCGTGTCCACGCCGCGCCGCGCGAGCTCCTCGATGGGCAGACAGCCTTGGAAATAGTTCGGGTTGTCGAACTCCTGCCCATGATGCTGCTCCGAGCGGGTGAGCGCTTCATGGAAAGCCAGGTACTGCTCTCTGCTGAACGGGCAGTTGACGTAATCGGCGCTGCCGTCGAGCGAACGCCCATAGCGCGAGGCTTCGTAGGCAATCGACATGTCGATCGTCTCGGCATCGACGATCGGGCTGATCGCATCGAAAAAATGCAGCCGCCCCTGCCCGGTGAGTTTTTCGATGGCCGCGGCCAGCGCGTCGCTGGTCAGCGGCCCCGAGGCGACGACCCGGACGGCGCCGTCGTTCTCCGGCAGTGCGGTCACTTCGCCCCGGCGGACTGCGATCAGCGGTTCGCCGGCGACAGCGTCATTCATCCGCATGGAAAACAACTCGCGGTCAACCGTTAGCGCATGACCCGCGGGTACGCGGACCGCGGCGGCGATTTCCATCGAGACGGAGCCCATCAGGCGCAACTCTTCCTTGAGCAGGCGCGGCGCGCTGCCCTGCGTTTCAGTCTTCAACGAGTTGCTGCAGACGAGCTCGCCGAAGTCGCCGGTGCGATGAGCGGGAGTGCGGCGGGCGGGCCGCATCTCATGGAGGACGACCGGAAGCCCCTGCCGCGCGATTTGCAGCGCGGCCTCGGGCCCCGCGAGTCCTCCGCCGATCACGTGGATCGGCTTTGCCGGCTTTCGATCGATCACGGCGCTTGCGAGTCCTTTCTTTCCGTAAAAATCTCTCAAAACGGTATCAAGTGCGGGCGCGACAACTCGCCGGAGCGATCGAAACAAGCGCTCACATGCCTCCAAGATGCCAAAACCCTTAAAAATTAGGGGTTTTCGGCAAATTTCCCTTGCCAACGCCGGCTCGGCTTGCTTATGATGATTTTGCGCAGATAAACCATTTTACTGCGTGAATGTTTTGAGACCCGGCTAACAGGTCGGAATATCGCAAGGAGAATACATGGCAAATTTGACCCAAGCTCAAGTCGTCGCCACGCTGGCGGAGACCTGTGACCTCAACAAGAAGGTTGTGAAAGGACTGCTCGACGAGCTTGCCGCCCTCGCCGTCGCTGAGACGAAGGAGAACGGCATGTTCATCATTCCGGGAATCGGCCGCTTGGTGAAGACCGATCGCGAGGCCCGCATGGGCCGCAATCCCGCGACCGGCGAATCCATCCGGATTCCGGCAAAACAGGTCGTGAAGCTGCGTCTCGCCAAGGCGTGCAAAGACGCGATCATCGACTAAAGACCGCGAGGGCCGGGTAGCTCCGGACGGACGCAAGGAGATGCGGAAAGCCGCGCTCGGACATCGTTTCGAGCGCGGATTCCGCTCGGCGAACCGAGCGGCTGCGGTCTCTACACGGCTTCGCTCTTCTTTTCGTCCTCTGCCTTGTCTTCGTCGTCTCCGCCCTTGAGCGAAGACTTGAATTGACGGATGCCGTCGCCGAGGCCGCGTCCGATTTCCGGTATCTTCTTTCCGCCGAAGAAAATCAGCGCGATCAGCAGAACGACCAGCAGTTCTTGCATGCTGAACGGTCCGAAGATAAACGCCGGCGATGTTCCGATAGATAGCATGGTGACTCCTAACCACAATTCTAGGGGCGCGCGCGAAAGGAGTCAACCGCTACTCGGCTTCAATGGCTTCCCCGATCGTTCGCGCTTTGCGCCCGCCGGCGCGAGAAGACGCCTTAATGGACCCAAGGTCCGCCTCTCCCCGAGGAGTCCCGTTTCTTCATATAGACTTCGAACCTCTTGCGCGAGCGGCGCAGCCGCCACTGCCTGTACGTCGATTGCCAGTCGATATCCAGCAGCTTGGGGCGGTAGCGCACGCAGTACCAGCCCAGCGCCATGCCGGCCAGGTGGACGGTGAAGGCGGTGTTGTTCGGGTTGCCCCCGCGGGAAAAATCGCTGACCGCGCCCAACAGGTTGATTGCGGCGTAGGCCGCCGCGACGATCCAGGCGGGTACCGGCAAAATGAACGAAATGAGAATCGGCGTGTGCGGATACATCACCGCGAAGGCGGCGACGACGGCGAGCACCGCGCCGGATGCTCCTATCGTGGCTACGGCGGACGTTCCCATCAGCAGCCGCAGCACGACATCGGCGAGTCCGGCGCCGACGCCGCACAGCAGATAGAAATTCAGGAAACGGCGGGTTCCCCAGTCGCGCTCCAGCGTTCCCCCGAACATCCACAGGGCAAACAGGTTCAAGCCCACGTGCCAGAGACCCGAGGGGTCGTGCAGGAACATATAGGTCAGCGGCTGCCAGACCGCGCCGCGAATCACGTCGCCGGGCGTCAGGCTGAGCCAACGGAAGACCGCTGTCAAGGGACGGAAGCCGGCGGCGTGGGCGAGCGCGAACAAAAACCAGATTCCGGCGTTGATCCACAGGAGCTTTTTGATGCCGGGCGGAGTTGGCGGCAACATGCCGAAACCCGACGGCATGCGCCGCTGGCGGTAATAAACCATCGCTGTCTTGGAACCGCTAATATGCAGCATAGCAATCGAACCGGCGCAGGCGGCGCGCTACACTGGACGATCGCGCATGAACCCCGAGCAACTGGCGATCGGAGCGCTTTGGTACGTTGCGTTTCTGCTGTCGCTGACGTGCCACGAAGCCGCTCACGCCTGGGTGGCGCTGCGAGGCGGCGACGATACCGCCGCGACGGGCGGCCAAGTGACGCTGAATCCGGCGCCGCACATACGCCGCTCGCCGCTGGGCACGGTCGCCGTTCCCCTGTTGACGTTTGCGCTGCAGAACTGGATGCTCGGCTGGGCGTCGGCCCCTTACAATCCGCTGTGGGAACAGCGCTATCCGCATCGTGCCGGGTGGATGGCCTTGGCCGGTCCCGCCGCAAATTTTGTGCTGGCGGTTCTGGCCGCCGGCGTCATCAACCTGGGGTTATGGCTCGGGTTCTTTGCGATCCCGAACTCGATTACCTTTTTCCACGTCGTCGAGGGGCAGGGAGACTTCGAGCCGCTCGCGTTCTTTATCAGCATCCTGTTCACGCAGAACATTCTGCTGATGACGTTCAATCTGCTGCCGGTTCCGCCGCTCGACGGCAATACCGTTCTGGGGCTGTTCCTGTCGGAGCAGCGCGCCCGCAACTGGTTCGACTTCAGCCGCGATTCGACTTTCAGCTTGTTGGGCCTGGTTGCCGCGTGGTCGTTCTTCGGCCGGTTGTTCTGGCCGATTCTGCGGTTCGCGGTCGATTGGCTTTACTGGGTCTGACGGATGAACGGTCCGTGGTGAAAGTCTCGTGGGCGGCGCGGCGGGCGCTGCCCGCTTTTCGCCATCCACCGGCCGCGCCGCCGGCGGCCCGCCCCGTGCCAAAATAAGCAAAGTCCGCCGCCCGCCCCTCACGGACAATCCGAAACTCCGCATGCCGCCGGACACCCAGCCCGAACAGTCGTCCTGTACCCGCTCGGCGGCCGACGCCTCGTTCCGGCATGCGGTTCTGGCCGCCTTGCGCGGCTCCCGCGCGGATTACACCCGCGTTCCCTTGCCCCGCGCGATCCTGTTGCTGGCGCTGCCCATGATGCTCGAGCTGGTCATGGAATCGACCTTCGGGCTCGTCGATATCTACTTCGTGGGCAAGCTCGGCTCCGAGGCCGTAGCCACCGTCGGCCTGACCGGCTCGGTGATTATTCTGGTCTTCGCGGTCGCTATGGGCCTGTGCATGGGCACGACCGCGATGGTCTCGCGGCGCATCGGAGAAGGCGACCCGGCCGCCGCGGGAGTCGCCGCCTGGCAAGCCATTGTCGTGGGCGTCGCCGTCTCGATCCCGATCGGCATCTTCGGCTATTTTTCCGCGCCCAAAATGCTGCGCCTGATGGGCGGCTCCGAACCCATCGTCGCCGGATACGGTTACACGGCGGTCCTTTTCGCCGGCTCGGCAACGATTTTCCTGCTTTTTCTCAACAACGCCATCTTCCGCGGCGCGGGAGACGCCGCCGTGGCCATGCGCGTGCTGTGGTTCGCCAACATCGTCAACATGATTCTCGATCCGCTGCTGATCTTCGGCATCGGCCCCTTCCCCGAGCTCGGTCTCACGGGCGCCGCGGTGGCCACCACGATCGGCCGCGGGCTGGGCGTCGGCTATCAGTTGCGCATTCTTTTCCGGGCGCGGGAGCGCATCGCCATCACCCGCGAAACGCTGCATTGGGCGCCGGACGTTACCCGGCGCCTGCTGCGCGTATCCGCGACGGCGATGATGCAGTTTCTGGTCGGCACCGCCGCCTGGCTCGGCGTGACGCGCATCGTGGCGCTTTTCGGCGACACGACGCTCGCGGGCTACACCATCACCCTGCGGCTCATTCATTTCGCCATCCTGCCTTCCTGGGGAATCAGCAACGCCGCCGCCACGCTGGTCGGCCAGAACCTGGGCGCGAAAAAACCCGACCGCGCCGAAAAAGCCGTTTACATCACCGGCTTCGTCAACTTCGCCTTGCTGGCCGTGATCGCGGTCGTCTTCTGGGCCTTTGCCGGGCCGCTGACCGGCGCCTTCACCAGCGAGCCGGGCGTCTTCGACGTCGGCGTCAAAAGTCTGAAAATCATCAGCGGAGGGTATGTCTTCTTCGGCTTCGCGATGGTTTTCTCGCAGGCTTTCAACGGCTCGGGAGACACGGATACGCCGACGCTGCTCAATTTTTTTTGCTATTGGTGCTGGCAACTGCCCCTCGCCTACTACCTCTCCAAGACGCTGGGCATCGGGGTCGAAGGCGTGTACTACGCGGTCATCGTCTCCGGCGCGACGTGGGCGCTCGTCGGCTGGCTGCTCTTCCGGCGGGGCAAATGGAAGACCCGCGTGATCTGACGCCCGGCGCGGCCTACTTCCTGTTCACCCAGATCGGCGAAGACCAGGCGATCTCGTCGTTCGCCTGGATCGCGCGCAGGTAGTAGAAATTCGTTCCGGCCTCGGGCTCGCGGTCCGTATATGAAAAATCCACTTCCTTCTTGTCCGGCTTGGCCGTGTAGATCACTCGGTTATTGCGAATCAGCGCCAGTTCGCGGAATTTGTCCGTGCCGATCAACTGCGCTCGAATTTCCGGAATCTCGCCCGCCGCGTCGATCTCTTCGCCCATAAAGGCGTCGCCGATCCAATACTCGACGACGATGTTGTCCGTCGCGGCATAGGTCCGCCGCTTGCGAATGGCCTCGAACACGCCCTCGCGGGTTCCTTCCTCAGCGTAAACCAGCGCGTAGGACATGTGCGTCGAAAGGTGGTCCGAGCTGGCGATCACGCCCAGACGGTAACCCTTGGCCCAGGCCGCGGCCACCATGCCGTCCTCGTGAATCGTCTCCAGCATCGCCGACCCCGCCGACGGATAGTTGTCGCCCTTGTCGGCAAACGGACACCCCGCGCACTCGTAGCTGTAGCGGTCGCCCTGAAAGATCTCCACTACCGGCTCCAACTCGGGGTCGTTGTCGCCCCAGTTCGTGCCCATATTCGTCGCCGAAGTATGCGAAATGGCCATGCCGCCCGTGCGGCGGATTTCTTCGTAGAGCATCTTCGTATCGTCTTCGATGACTTGGCCGATGCCGTTGTGCCGCTGCATATAGTCGTCGGGCGGCGCGAAAAACGGCACGTTCTGAATACCGCGCTTGGTGTGAAACACGTTGCGGTGGCCGTTGGGATAGCGCACCGAGCGCTCGTATCCGAACAGCGAGGCAAAGCCCTGCGACAGGTACAGATCCGCAACCTTCTCCGTCAGCCACCACCAGTAGGTGCGGTCGCCTCCGTACTGATGGTCGGACGGAAATCCCCAATCCATCGCGGCGCCGTCGATCATGTAGCGGTAGAAGTCGAGAAGCGATCCGTCGGGCGATCCCCGCAAATCCATCGACAATTCCGTATGGCGGTGGGTATCGCCGCGCAGAATGCGCAGTTCGCGGCCCCCTACGCGCGCGCGGTAGCCGCGGATGCGCGCGACATCCTGCTTTTCGTAGGGATGCGCGGTCGGCCTGCCCTCGACCCGGGGCCGCCGGTCCGACAGCTTCGCCGGCGAAGGGGCGACGCCCGGCTCGTAACGCGCTGCGTAAACGTTCTCGATAATCGTTTCCTCGGGTGTGTTGACCATCACCGAAAACGTCGGATGGTTGTCCCGCGGCCAAGCGATCCACAGCCCGTCGGCCGCCGGCGCCGCAGCGGCAATCATGCTCGCACGGCCCTTGCTGTAAGGAAACATGGCCGGCTCGGTCCAACCGTCCGCCGTAAGCGTCGCAACGAAGAACCGCCAATAGTCGGCCAGCCGCCGCCCCTGGCGGTTGCGCACGATCAGGTGCAGGCGGTCGCGGTCGTCGATATGGATGCGCCCGTAGTGGTGCAACTGCCCCTCTTCCGGGGTGTAAACTTTCGCGCCGCGCTCGATGGCGAACGGAGCGGCCATGCCCAGGCGCCGCTCTCCGGAATAGGCCGCGACCTCGACGCCGCGCAGGTCGTAAATCGGATATCCGGGCGCGGTTCCCACGGGGTCGAGCCGCCCCTGATCCTTGGCCCAGTTCACGCGGCCGTACTCGTAGCTGACCCATACCGAATCGTTGCCGTCCACGGCCAGGTCGGGACGCTGCTCCAAGCGCTCGGTGGCCGCGACCTCGACGACCGGCCCCGGCTCGCCGTTGACGATGCGCCGCATGCGCACGTCGTAGCGGCCCTTGTCGTAAGTGTCCCAGGCGACCGTGACGTTGCCTTTCGAGTCGGCCGCAACCGCCGGTTCCCAGTCGTTCCGCGGACTGTCGCTGACCAGGATTTCCCGCCCCCAGCGGCCGTTCTCGTAAACCATGTAGAAAACGTCCGACTGCCGCCCGCGGTAAGCCTGCCAGGCAAGGTGAATTTTGCCGTCCCTGTAATAAATGTCGTGGTCGAAATCCGATTGCGCCGCCGAGGTCAGCCGCTGCAGCGGCCCGTAAGTCGAGCCGTCGTACCAGCGCGCGTAAAGGTCGAAATTGCCGTCCGCCTGCTGCGACCAGACGACCCAGATGCGGCCCTGCTCGGCGAACGCCAGGCGCGGCTTCCAGACATCCCCGCTGACGCCGGGAATCTGCGTCCAGGTCGCCCAACGCGATTTCGCGTTGTCGTATTTCGCCAGGCGCACCTCGTCCCGGTAGCCGTCGTAGCTCGCCCAGGCCATCCATACTTCCGAGCGGTCTTCGGGGTTCGTGGCAATATCGGGGAAATCGTCCGAGCGCGTATCTTCCGACAAGCGCACCGCGGCCGTGATGCGCTTATCCAGCGGCGGCTCCGGCTCCGGGTCGCGCGGCGTCATGAACGACTCCGAATCGCCCAGATGGGGGATGTTCTTGCGGGCGATCTCATGCTGCGCCGGCGCATCGGGACGCATCCGCCCCGGCTGCGCATCGTTGGGCTGCGCGTAGGCGATCGAAGCCGCCAGAAAAATCAACAAGCTGCGAGTCATGGCGCTAAAATCATACCCGAATTCCGTGCCGCTTCCGCAACCCGCAGTGGGCGTGCGGCAGATTTATGAGGAGGAGGGCAGGAGTCGGCGGAATGGCGTTCCCGGAAGTCTTCGTAGCAGCCGTTGAGGATGCGGCAGCGCAAGGTCAAGCCGGCGTTGGCGCCGTTGACGGTTCAGCTCCTGCCGAAGCGTTCGAAGCGGGCGGCGCTTGTGTCGGCGCCGAACAGGCGCGCGGAGACTTGCCGGAGGCGCTCTTTGGCGGGACACGGATCGACGATCTGCGTAGCGCCGGGGAATTGTTCCCGGGCGAGGTTGCGGAGCCAAGCAGCGCCGTCGCCCAAGAGTGCGCGGCGGGGGCAGTGGCAATCGGGCTTGCCGCAGCGGCGGTAGCCGCGGGCTAGCGAGCCGGGGCGCAGGTCAGGGACTGCAGCGAGTTGGCTGCGGAGCCGGTCGAGTCGCCTCTGCAGGGACGATATGCCGGCAGGCGAGGGCATGAAAGTCGCCCTTCTTTCCATATGTGCCCGACTCTTATCCCAGCGAGATCGAAATTATCTCGCACGCCCATCGGCTGCCGCCGATTGACGCTGCATGCGCCATATGCCGTGCTTGATAATGTACGCCGTAATTTTGCCTTCGGTAAAGCGGCGCCGGCATAAGAAAGGGTAAAGAATATGCTGCCGGAGGAAACTGCAACCGTTGTCCACTCCTTGACATGCCCTAGTCCTCTAGGTCAAACTCATGTATATGCTGCCGGAGGAAACTACAACCGTTGTCCAAGTATCGGAAGGCGACGATCATGTTGTCGGTATCGGCAATCTCAGGGTGCTGATTACCCGAGACGGGTCTGCCTGGTCGGCGCAGGGTCTGGAAATCGACTACGCCGCGCAGGGCGATTCCGTGGAAGAAGCGAAGGAGCGTTTCGCGGACGGCCTGCGGGCCACGGTCAGGGAACACCTCAGGATATGTGGAACGCTGGAGCCGCTGTTGCAGGTTGCCCCCTCCGAATTCTGGCGCGAATTCTTCGAGTTGGCATCCCGGGATGAGCGCAAGCGTTTCTCGCATATTTCAGTGCATCGGATCGAGACCGACGACGCCCTTCCCTGGAGTAAGATCGAGTATCTTGAAAAGCTCCCCGCTGCGGCTTAAGGCTTGGTTTCCATGAGTGACCGAAGCGTGCCGCGTCAAAGCGTGCTGGATGTTTTGGCGCGGCACGGTGTCGAGATTTCCACCGGTCCGGACGGGGTTCAACCTTTATAGGTGAAAGACGGGAAACCGCCTCTGGTTCTGGTTGTAACGATTCCCGACTCCGTCGAGAACAGGCTGCTGCAGAGGTTGCAACGTAAGTTCGGTATTCCCATCCATCACTTCTATAACCCGTTGATGGCGCCGACTCTGCCCGATGAAAGTGGCCGCATCCATTAGGGCGGCGCGCTGCGCGGCGTTTGCGTTCGCTTGAACGTCGCGCCGGTCACGGCAGGAATTTCACGCCGGCGGGCGCCATTGCGATGAAGGCTCCAATGATCGCTACGCCGCCGCCAAGCATGGTCCGGAGGTGGCGCTAGAGCCGCTCCTCCAGAGCGGCAAGGCCGGCTTTCGGGGCGAGGGTAGCGAGGTTCCCGCTGAGCGCATCGTTGACGGCGGTCGCCGGTGCGCCGGCCTCGCCGGGCCGCTTGGCGGCGGCAAGGGCGCCGAAAGCAGCGCCAGCCATGGGATTTCAGCCAATCCCCTATGATTAGATTACCGTACTGCCCGTGCCTCTCATTGAGAACAAGTCGGAATCGTCGCCGGAGGCCGCGCGCAAGCGGCGTTGCTGGTACGCGGCCGTGCTCATCCATCTGGGGCTGTGGATCGCAGGTCTGTACCTGTTTTCCCGATACTTCGGGGCCGTCGAATGAGTCCGGCGGACTGGGCCGTTCTCGCCGTATCGTTTGTCGTCATCATCGGCTACGGGCTGTGGCGCTCGCGCGGGCGGCAATCGCTGGAAAGCTACGTCGTTGCCGGCAAACAGATGCGTTGGTGGGTGATCGGCCTGTCGATCATGGCCACGCAGGCGAGCGCCGTCACCTTCATCGGAACCACGAGCCAGGGTTATGCCGACGGCTTGCGCTTCGTTCAGTTCTATTTCGGCCTGCCGATCGCCATGGTCCTGATCGCGGCCGTCGCCGCCCCGGTCTTTCATCGTTCCGGGGTTTACACGGCCTACGAATATCTGGAGCGGAGGTTCGATGCGAAGACCCGCACGCTGGCGGGACTTGTTTTCCTGGTTCAGCGGGGGCTGGGGGTGGGCTTGGCGCTTTATG
Organism: uncultured Bryobacterales bacterium; assembly: GCA_958295955.1. Lineage (GTDB taxonomy): Bacteria > Acidobacteriota > Terriglobia > Bryobacterales > UBA6623 > CATQHP01. The sequence continues at coordinate 3,567,697 of OY282420.1, forward strand.
CTCCTGCCGTGGTGCTGTCCGTCATTCTGGAATTGCCCGAGTGGGCGACGATCGCGGCAACGGGCGTCATGGTCTCCGCCTACACCATGATCGGCGGCATCAAGGCGGTCATGTGGACCGACGCCCTGCAAATGACCGTCATGCTCGCCGGCGTGGTTGCCGCGTTTTTCGCGGCAGCGGCGGGACTCCCCGAGGATGTCTCTCTAGGCAGCGCATTGCGTCTGGCCGGCGCCGCGGGCAAGCTCAATGCGGTGGAAAGCTCGCTCGATTGGAACAGTCGCTACACGCTCTGGTCGGGGCTGATCGGCGGCGCCTTTCTTGCGCTTGCCTACTTCGGCGCCGATCAGTCCCAGGTTCAGCGGTATCTCACGGCCAAGTCGGTCGAGCATAGCCGCGTAAGTCTGCTGTTTAACGCCGTGCTCAAGGTCCCGCTGCAGTTCTTCATCTTGTTGACGGGCGTCGTCATCTTCGCCTTTTTCATATTCGAGAGGCCGCCCATGCTGTTTCATGCGGGCGAGAAGGCGCGGGTCGAGCAGGCCGGCGGCGACCGGCTCGCCCTGGTCGAATCGCGCTACGCGGAAGCGTTCGACGCCCGGCGCTCGGCCGCCCGGCGCTTGCTGCAGGTTCCGACGGCGTCCGCGCGGCAGGGCTACCTGGATGCCGAGCGGCGCTTCCAAGGCGTTCGGGGCGAGGCGGCGTCGCTTGCGGAGGAAGGCCGCGAACCCGGTTCGTACAACGACACGAACTACATTTTTCTGACTTTTGTCTTGCAGCATCTGCCCGCCGGCTTGATCGGCTTGATCATGGCCGGAGTCTTCGCCGCCGCGATGTCGACAATCTCGTCGGAATTGAACTCCTTGGCGACGGCGACGGTGGTCGATCACTACGGGCGCTACATCCGCCCGAATCTCGACGACGCGGCGGCGCGCCGGGCCTTGAAGCTGGCGACCGTCGGCTGGGGCGTTTACGCAACCGTATTCGCGGGTTACGGGGGGCGTCTGGGCTCGCTGATCGAGGCCGTCAACTTCGTCGGGTCGCTTTTTTACGGCCCCATGCTGGGGGTCTTCGTGCTCGCGTTCGTCTTCCGCAAATGTACGGCCGACGGAGCGTTTTGGGGAACGGCGCTCGGCCTGATCGCCGTTTGGAGCGCGAAGATCGTTTTTCCCGATCTGGCTTTTCTCTGGCTGAATCCGCTGGGCTGCCTGGCGACCGTCGCCGCGGCGATGACCCTCTCGGCCGCGAAGCCGTCCGCGGCGCGCAGCTAATCCGCCGCGATAATTTTTTATGCGTTTTGCGCTGCCGAAGCTGCGCAAAACCGGGAGTTGTCAAGCGATCGGGTAAGATAACGGGGTATGCTTTCCCCAAAGATATTGTGTCTGCCGGCGTTGCTGTTGCTGCCCGCCGCTATCGCCGCCGACCGCCCCAACGTACTCTTTATCGCGTTCGACGATCTCAATGACTGGATCGAGCCGCTGGGCGGGCATCCCCAGGCGCGAACGCCGAATTTGTCGCGGCTGGCGCGCCGGGCGACCGTGTTCACGCATGCCTACACGGCCGCTCCGGCTTGCAATCCGTCGCGCGCCGCCTTGATGACCGGAATTGCCCCTTACAAGTCGGGCGTTTATTACAACAATCAGGCTTGGCGGCCGGCGATGCCCGATGCCGTTACGCTCCCGCAGCACTTCATGAAAAATGGCTATTGGGCCGGCGGCGCCGGCAAGATATACCACGGCGTCTATCCCGATCCTCCGTCGTGGGACGAGTACTGGCCGACGAAAGAGCGCAACCGCCCCGAAGACCCCCGGCCCCCTACGCTGCCGGCCAACGGCATTCCGAAAACCGGCAATTTCGACTGGGGGGCGCTAAGCGTTGACGTTGGCGAAATGGGCGACGCCAAGGTTGCCGACTGGGTTGCGGCCAAGCTGAGGGAAAAGCACGAGAAGCCGTTCTTCCTGGCATTCGGACTGTTCCGGCCGCATCTTCCCTGGCACGTTCCGCAGCGCTACCTCGACCGCTTTCCGTTGGAGTCGATTCAGGTTCCGCCGGTCTTCGACGCCGACCTCGGGGATGTCCCTGCGGCCGGCGTAAAAATGGCCAATCCGGACAGAGACCACGCCGCCGTTATCGAGCACGGGCAATGGAAACGCGCCGTGCAAGCCTACTTGGCTTCGGTAAATTTCGCCGACGACATGTTGGGCCGCGTGCTGGACGCGCTCGATGAAAGCGGCCTCGCAGACAATACGATCGTCGTCATGTGGACCGACCACGGCTGGCATCTCGGCGAGAAGCATCACTGGCGGAAGTTCGCGCTGTGGGAGGAGGCGACCCGGACGCCGCTGATGTTCGTGGTTCCCGATGGCGTTCCCGGCTTGGCGGAGGGCTCGCGCGCCGGGGCCCGCTGCGACCGCCCCGTCAACCTGCTCGATATTTACCCGACGCTGTCCGAGTTGGCCGGCCTTCCCGCCAACGACGCGCTCGACGGCCGCAGCCTGGTTTCCCTATTGCGCAATCCGGACGCTCCCTGGCAGCCGACGGTATCGACTTACGGCCGCCTCAACCATGCCGTACGCAGCGACGATTTCCGTTACATCCGTTACGAAGACGGCTCCGAGGAGCTCTACGACCACCGCGTCGATCCCATGGAGTGGACGAATCTCGCTGCGGACGCCAACTACCTGGAGGTCAAGCGGAAAATGAAGCGTTGGCTGCCGCAAGTCAACGTTCCCGGCGCGCCCAGGCAGCCTGCCGGCAAGCGCACCAATAAAGTAGCCATGCCGGAATGAGGCCGGGCGGAGAGCCTCCTCGTCCGTCCGTCGTAACTTGATCCGGCGCGAAAGCGCCTAAATTTGCGAGGTTTATGCGGCGCATCGCGAAAGAGCAGCGCGCCGGAGCGCTGGTCATTGCCGCGTTCGCGGCGGCGCTCGCCTTGACGGCTGCCTTGCAGTTCCATTGGGCCGGGCAGTTGAGCGAAGCTCAGCGCTCGACGATGGAAATCGCCCTGGCAAACTCGGTGCGCCAGTTCGAGCGTGAGTTCACCCGCGAGTTGTCGCACTTGCTCAGCGTCTTCCGCCCGGATCCGGTTGCGGCGGCCGCCGGCGAGTGGGAGCGCTACCTCGAACGCTACGACGAGTGGTACGGGGACTCCGATTACGCGCCCCTGGTGGCGAGAGTGCTGCTCTATCTCACGCCCCAAGGCGGCGCGCCGAAACTCTATGAACTGCAACCGGCCGAATGGCGGCTTGCCGCCGCGGACGGGGAAGAAAGCCGCCGGCCGATCGAGCGTCACATCGCCGACTGGCTCGAGCGTTACGACAGCGGGCGGCAGCGAGACGGGCCGATATTCCCCTGGACGTTTTTCTTGCAGGAGAAAATCCTCGTTCGGCCGTTGAACGCTATCGCCGGCCCCGACCGCGGGATGCGCGACCCCGACCGCATCGAACGCGTGGGTTTCCTGCTGCTCGAGATCGACCCCGTTTATTTAGCCGAGCGGATGATCCCGGAGATGGCCGCGCACTATTTCTCCGGGCCGAACGGTGAGGAACTTTACCAAATTGCAGTTGTGGAGGAAGACGGCGCCGGCTTTCTGTACCGTTCCCACGATTCCATCGACGAGGCATGGTTGACGGAGCCCGACCTGCGCGCGCCCCTGCTCGCGGCGCGTCCCGGCGATGCTCGGCGCGGGGAAGGCGACCGGCCGCGCGGCGGCAGGGGCGCCAGGGGCTTTCTCAATATGCCGGGAGGATTTCCGCCGCAGCGCGAGCGCGAAGAGAAGTCCGACGCGCGGCGCGCCCGCGGCGGTCCCGGCGGGGGCGGGGGCGGACGGCCGGCGATGTTCCTGGGCCGCTCGGTTGTTTTTTTCGCCGGGAACGGCCGCAACAGCCGCTGGACCCTCGCCGCGAAGCACATGGCCGGCTCGCTTGACGCAGCGGTGCAACTACAGTGGCGCCGCGATCTCGCCGTCGGCTCAGGAGTTCTTCTGCTGCTGGGCGCGGCGATGGCCATGGTGGTGATTTCGTCCCGCCGCTCCAGACGCCTGGCCGATATGCAGATGGAATTCGTGGCCGGCGTGTCCCATGAGTTGCGCACGCCGTTGACGGTGATCCGCGCCGCGGGCGACAACTTGGCTTCCGGCATGATCGGCTCGGGCGCGCAAGCCCGGGAATACGGGCGCTTGATCTGCGACCAGGGCCGGCGTCTTTCGGAAATGGTCGAGCAGACCTTGCGTTTCGCGGCGCTGCGGTCGGGAAAGAGCAAATTCAAAATCGAGCCGGTCGATGTTGGGCAGGTCATTGCCCAAACGCTTGCCGAGGCGCGGCCCGCGATCGACAAGGCCGGTCTCGAGCTGCGCCAAGCGGTGGAACGCGGCCTGCCGCAGGTGCGGGCCGACCGACAAGCTCTGCGCCACAGCCTGGAAAACCTGGTCGGCAATGCGGTCAAGTACGGCGCCGCCGGCTGTTGGCTCGAAGTCGAGGCGGTCAACGTCGGCGTGAACGGGTCGCGAGAAGTGCAGATCCGGGTCCGCGACCGCGGAATCGGCATCCCGCCCCAGGAAATCAAGAACATCTTCCAAGCCTTTTATCGAGGCGCCGCCGCCTCCGAGGCGCAGACCGAGGGTTCCGGCCTGGGACTGAAGCTGGCCCGCGACATGACCCGCGGCATGGGCGGCGATCTGACGGTCGAGAGCGAACCCGGCCGGGGCAGCACTTTTACGATCCACTTGCCGCTCGCCGAACCCGCCGAAAGCCGACGATGAGCTACGAAAAAATACTGCTGGTCGAAGACGAAATCGGCATTCGCGTGACGCTGGCCGATCGCCTGCGCTCGGAAGGCTATGAAGTCGAAACCGCCGAGGACGGCGAACAGGGCCTGGAGTTGGCGCGGCAAGGCGGATTCGACCTGTTTCTCTTCGACATCATGATGCCGAAGAAAAACGGCCTCGACCTGTGCCGCGACATTCGACAACTCGGCATTGCCACGCCGGTCATCATGCTTACCGCCAAGGGGCAGACGATCGACAAGGTCATCGGTCTCAAGCTGGGCGCCGACGACTATCTGACGAAGCCTTTCGACATGCTCGAGTTGCTCGCCCGCGTCGAAGCCCTGCTGCGAAGATCGGCGAATACGCTCGGGTCGGGAATCGCGGTCCGCGAATTCGGCGACGTCAGACTCGACCCGCGCCGCACCGAGGTCACCCGCGCGGGCAAGACCCTGACGCTGTCGGCCAAGGAATATCAGTTGTTGCTTTACTTCACGCAACATCCCGACATCACGCTGTCGCGCGAAGTCCTGCTGCGCGAAGTGTGGGGCTACGAAGCGATGCCGACGACGCGCACGGTCGATGTGCATGTGGCCTGGCTCCGCCAGAAAATCGAGGACAACCCGCAAAAACCACGCTGGATCACGACAATCCACGGCATGGGATACAGGTTCGGTCCGCAATAGCCGGCGGGGGGCGGTTTCTTGCGCCGTTGCTGCCGCTAATGCCGGAAGTGGCGGACGCCGGTGAAGACCATCGCCAGGCCCAGCCGGTCGGCGGCGGCGATCACTTCCCCGTCCCGCTTCGAGCCGCCCGGCTGGATGACCGCCGTTACGCCGTGCCGGGCGATCTCTTCCACGCCGTCCGCGAAAGGGAAAAATGCGTCGGAAGCCGCTACGGCGCCTTGCAGCGGCAGGACGGCCTTCGCCGCCCCGATGCGGGCGGCATCGACGCGGCTCATCTGCCCGGCGCCGACGCCTACGGTCTGCCCTTCGCGCGCGTACAGGATGGCGTTCGACTTGATGTGCTTGACCACCTTCCAGGCGAACTCGAGAGCGCGGCGCTCCGCCGCGCCGGGCCGGCGCTCGGTGACGACGCGGAAGCTCTCGGGGCTCGTTTCGCGGCGGTCCTCGCTTTGCAGCAGATATCCGCCGGAGATGCTGCGCAGCGCGAACCGGGGAGGAGGGGCATCGACCTCGAGCAAGCGGATGTTTTTCTTTTTTGTCAAGATCGCTCGGGCGTCGGAACTGTAGCCGGGCGCGGCGACGGCCTCGACGAACAGCTTGGCCATCTCTGCCGCCGTGTCGGCGTCGATCTCGCGATTCACGGCGATCACCGACCCGAAGGCCGATACCGGGTCGCAGGCCAACGCCTTGCGGTACGCCTCGGCCGGCGAGGCGTCTTGCGCGCAGCCGCAGGGGTTCGTGTGCTTGACGATCGCCGCGGCCGGTTCGTCGAACTCCCGGATCAGTTGCAGGGACGCATCGAGATCGACGAGGTTGTTATACGAGAGTTCCTTGCCGTGAAGCTGTCCGGCTCCGGCTATGCCGGCTTTACCGTCACTGTAGAGCGCGGCCTTTTGGTGCGGGTTTTCGCCGTAGCGCAGGGTCTGCCGGCGTGGCAGCCGAATGTCGAGCAGCGCGGGGAGTTGCTCGACGTCAGCAAGCGGTTCGCCCGCGGACGTCAGCCGCGCGAGCGTTGCGGCGATGGCGCGGTCGTAGGCCGCGGTCACGGCGAAGGCTTTCCGCGCCAAGCGCCAATGCGTTTCCTCGCCGAGAGCCGCGCCGTTGACGGCGAGCTCGTCCGCCAGCGCAGCGTAGTCGGCCGGGTCGGTCACGACGGCGACGTCGCGGAAGTTCTTGGCGGCCGCGCGGATCAGGCTTGGGCCGCCGATGTCGATGTTTTCGATGAGCTCGTCGAAGGCGGCCCCCTCGCGCGCCGCGGTTTTTTCGAAAGCGTAGAGATTGACGACCACCATGTCGATGGCGGCGATGTCGTGCTCGGCCAGCGCGCCCATGTGGCCGGAGTTGGAACGCCGCGCCAGGATGCCTCCGGCGATGCGCGGGTGCAGCGTTTTGACGCGCCCATCGAGTATTTCGGGGAAACCCGTGACTTCGGCGACGTTGCGAACGGCGAGGCCGGCCTCGCGCAACAAGCGGGCGGTGCCGCCGGTGGAGATCAACTCGATGTTGCGGCCTGCCAGCCGCTTGGCGAAGTCGGCAAGACCGGACTTGTCGGTTACGCTCAGCAGCGCGCGTCGGATTTTGGGCATAAACGGCTATTGTACGTTTGCGCCGCCGGCGCTCGGAGGAACAACGCCGCCGGCCGCGCGCGTTATGCGCTGACCGCGGTCAACTCGCCGGTGCTGTCGGCGAAAGACTGCGCCGGCGCGTCCATCTTGTCGAGCAGTGTCACGAACAGGTTGGAGAGCGGCATGCTGTCGTCGAATTTCAGGAAGCGGCCGTGCTCGATGCCCAGACCGCGGCCGCCCGCGAGCATCAGAGCGTAATTTTCGTTGACGTGGGTCTGGCTGTTGCTCGTGCCGTAGAAGACGATCGTGCGGTCGAGCAGCGAGCCGTCGCCCTCGGGCGTGGACTTGAGCCGGTTCAGGAAGTACGCCAACTGCTCGTTGAGAAACAGGTGCCAGCGGCCCAGGGGTTCGGCTCCGGCGTCGCCCCGCCGCGCGCCGTGCGCCAGGGAGTGCATGTTGTCAGCCAATCCCAGCAGTTGCGGGAATTTGCCGGCGATCGAGGTCGCGCCGTTCATGTTGCCCAGTTGATAGGTCGCGACCCGCGTCGAATCGGTTTGGAAGGCGAGATAGATCAGGTCGTACATCGTACGGATCAACTCGGCGGGAGTGGAATCGTCGGCTTCCAGGCTCAAACCGCTCGCATCGACGTTCGGCTTGGGAATTTCCAGCCATCGTTCGGAACGTTCGACGCGCTGCTCGATGCGGCGGACGGAGTCGAGATATTCGTCGAGCTTGGCCTGGTCGAGCTTGCCCAAGCGCCCGCGCAGCGAATGGGAATGATCGAGGATCAGGTCCAACATGCTGCCGGAGTTGCGCAGTTGCCGACGCCGGGCCGCGAGCGAATCCGGGTTGGCGCCGAAGAAGCGGTCGAAGACGAGGCGCGGTTTGTTTTCGGAGGGTACGGGCGCACCGTCGCGGTTGAACGACAATGTGCTGGCGCGCGTGGGTTCGCCCACTCCGCCGTCGGTCGAGAGGACCAGCGAAGAGTAGCGCGTGCGGCTGCCCGGGCGCATGGCCATCGCTTGATCGACGGACACCGTGTTCTTGAGATGCCCTTCTTTCATCTCGGCCGCCGTAAGCCAGGTGTCGGCGGTGTCGTGACCGCCCATCTTGCGGCACTTGGGGTGCGACAGGCCGCCGAGAACCGTCAGGTCGTTGCGCAGCGGCTCGAAAACCCGATGGCTCTTGCCGAAACGGAAATCGCGGCCCGCTCCCGTCGGCGTCCAATTCCACTCCGCGGCCGCGGCGCCGGATTCGCGCGCCACGACGCCGTACGGAAAATAGACCGCGGCGAAGCGCTTGGGCGGCGTCTGCGACCCGCTTTCGGCGCGCATGCATTCCAGAAAGGGCAGCGCCAAAGAGACGCCGCTCCCCCGCAAGAACGCGCGGCGGCTCAAACGCCATGACTTGCCGGTCACTGTTATCCCGAGCCTCCTCGAAACGAATCGCTGGTCACAATCATTGTAATCAAGCTGCGCAGCCGATAGCCGCCGTCGATGAAACTGCGGGTCAGCGCATCGACGGTTTCGTCATCGCCGAGTTCCAGCGAGCGGCCCAGCGCGTACGCCAGCAGCTTGGCCGTCAGGGCGCGGGCGAACTCGCGGCTTTTGTTGCGCAGCATGTAGTCGAGCAGCGCATCGAGTCCGCTTACCGCATGGCCGTCCGGCAGGATTGCGGCGGAATCGACCGCATGCAGCGCCTCGCGCTCGCCGTCGCGGCGGAGGATGCGTTCGCGTTTCAAGCCGACGGCGTCGTACTCCTCCAGCGCGATGCCCCAAGGGTCGATGCCCCGATGGCAATGCGCGCAGGCGGCATTGTCGCGGTGCCGTTCGAGTTGCCGTCTGAGCGGTAACAGAACGGTATCTTCCGCGCCGGCGAGGTTCGGCACGGCGGGGGGCGGCGGTGCGGGCGGGTCGTTGAGCAACGCGCGGCGAACCCAGACCCCGCGCTCGACCGGATGCGAGTCTTCGCCGGTCGAGTTCGACAGCAGGATGGACGCTTGGCTTAACAGTCCTCCCGGGCGTCCCGCGGCCGCGAGAGACACGCGCTCGAACGAGCCGCCGCGCGGCCCGCGGATGCCGTAATGGGCGGCGAGCGGCTGGTTTACGAGCGAAAAGTCCGCGCGCAGCAGGTTCAGCGCGCTGAGGTCTTTGCGCAGCACTTCGGCGAAAAAGTGCTGCGTCTCGCGGCGCATGTCGGCTTTGAGAGCCGGATCGAAATCGGGATAGTAGTTGGGATTGACGGCGATGCGGTTGACGCCCTCCAAGTCGAGCCAAGCGTCGGAGAATTGTTCGATGAACGACCACGAACGCGGATCGTCGAGCATGCGTTCCGCTTCGGCGGCAAGGGTTTCCGTGTCCGCCAGCTTGCCCTCGTCGGCGAGCGCGCCGAGGCGGGCGTCGGGCATCGTAGCCCATAGGAAGTACGACAGCCGCGACGCCAAGGCGTGGTCGTCCAAGCGGCGCTCCCGGCCTTGCGCGGTCTCGACGCGGTAGAGGAAGTCGGGCGAAATCAAGACCATCGCCAAGGTTTCGCGCATGGCTTGAGAGAAGCCCGCTGCCGTAGGCCGGATTTTGGCGAAGAACTCGAGCGCGCCGGCGACGTCGGCCTCTTCGACCGGGCGTCGAAAAGCCCGGCGCAAGAACGGGCGCAGGGCGGCCTCGGCGGCGGACAACTCGGCCGCGGGCGAGCCGGGCGTCTCCGGCAACAGACGGCGATGGTGCTCCGGCGGCCAGCGCAAATAGAGCGGGGCCTGGAAATCGACCGCTTCGACAACGATCTTGGGGAATTGCGGATCCTCGCGCCAGACGTAGCTCTTCTTCTTTTTCCCCTTGCTTTCGGAAACGATTTCTTCGGGCTCGGGGGGCGGCCGGCCGTCGCTGTAAGCATTGCGAATCCAGATCAACAGTCCGGGATATTTGCTCTGCGTGCGGCTTTGCCGCGGGAATTCCTCGATGCGCCCGCGGAATGCGAACTCCTGCGCGGTTTCGGAGGTGACGTCGACGAGCGCGACTTGCCGCGACGGCGTTTGCGTGTCGGCGCGGTAGCCCAGCGAAACGCGCATGCGGGGGTAGGGCGAATGCTTGCCGGGCAGTTCCGCGCGGGCGCGTATGCGGATCAGGAACTCGCCTTCGTCGGGGAACGCGTCCGAACGGGCGACGAAGGTTCCCGTGCGGCCGAGCCGATTGGACCAGTGCTCGCGCACCTTGTCTGCGACCGTCTCCGTCGCTCGGTGGGCAACGATTCGCGGCGGGGCGCCCGCGACGATTGCGGAACGCAGGCCGCGGCGCGCGGCTTCCAGGTAATACTCCAATTGCAGCGGCGACATGCGCAGCGCCGAGCCGTTGTTCTTGAATCCGTCGCGGCTGAGCTCGTCCGGAGGCAGGTTTTTCGTGTAGTCGAGATCGAGACCCAGCAGGTCGCGCATGGTGTTGCGGTACTCGACTCGATTCAGCCGGCGCATCACGACTTTTCCGCCCGTGCCGCGCCGCCGCGCGGAGGCGTTGCGGATGGCGGCGGTGAGCCAATCGACCACGGCGGCGCGTTCTTCGGGCGTCAGTTGCGGCGCGCCCTTGGGCGGCATTTGCCCTTTGTTGACGGCGTTGAGCACGTCATGCCAAGTCTCGGCCGCGCGGCGGTCGTTCAGCAGATCGGAAGAAAGGTTGTCGAGGCGGACATCGGCGTTCCGTGTTGCCGGCCCGTGGCAGGCGACGCAACGCCGTTCCAGGACAGGGGCCACCGCGCTTTCGAAAGTCGCGGCGGCCAAAGCCGGACTTGCAAGCAGCAGCCAGAGCGCCGGATGAGGGGAAGCCACGACGCTATTCAGTTTAGCGGTAACGGAATCCTGATATCGTGACTGATCTGAGGGTAAGATGCCGCAATCGAAGCTCATTTTGCCGGCGCAGCAGGGCTATGACCGCTGGGCTCCGCATTACGACCGCAAGGGGAACCGGACCGTTGCGCTGAAACAGCGGGAGATCGGCCGTTTGATGGGCAACGTCCGCGGCCGGAAGGTGGCGGATCTGGGTTGCGGCACGGGGACGAATGCGATTGCGCTGGCCGCGGCCGGCGCCGACGTGACGGCGCTCGACTTTTCGCCGGGGATGCTGGCGCAAGCGCGGCAAAAACCGGGCGCGGGCCGGGTGCGGTTTATCGAGCACGACCTGGAGCGCCCGTTGCCGCTAGAGACGGACGCCTTCGACAAGGCGCTTTGCGCGCTGGCGTTGGAGCATGTCGCGAAGCTCGACGGCGTATTCGCCGAGATGGCGCGCATTTGCCGTCCGGGGGGCGAAGCGGTCGTGGTCGAAATGCATCCGGCGATGTTTCTCAAAGGCGTCAGCGCGCATTTCCATGACCCTGCGACCGGGCGGGACATCCGGCCGCGGAGCATCGCGCATCAACTCAGCGATTTGGTAATGGGCGCCGTGCGGGCCGGGTTGCGCGTCGTCGAGATGAACGAGTTCTTCGATGAAGGCAAGTACGCGGGTTGGCCGCTGCTGGTGACGCTGCGCCTGAAGCACGCCGCGGTTTGAGATCATGGGCGGCAATGCCCCGCCATCCGGTCATGCGCATTGGAGCGCACACTTCGACTGCGGGCGGCGTTTACAGGGCTGCCGAGGAAGCGGTCGCCTTGGGCTGCAACACGCTGCAGATTTTTACCCGCAGTCCGCGCATGTGGCGCGGCGCGGCGCCTCCGGTACGGGATGTGGCGCGGCTGCGCGAGTTGCGGACCGAGCACGATCTGACGCCGCTCGTGGTCCATGGCAATTACTTGACGAATCTGGCGGCGGCGGACCCCGATGTGCGCGGCAAGTCGATGCGTTCGTTCCGGCTGGAGATCGAGAACGCCCGCGCGGTGGAGGCCGATTATCTGGTGATTCACCCCGGCAGCGCCAAGGGGCGGCCGGTCGGCGAGGCGGTCGAGGGTTTGGCCGCTGCTCTCGTGGAAGCGCAGCAGGGTTTCGAGTGGGGTTCGCTGCGGCTGCTGCTCGAGAATACGGCCGGCGGCGGGGCGGCGCTCGGACGCAGTTTCGAGGAGTTGACCATGCTGCGCGCCGCGATTGAGCTGCAGGAGGCGGACGTTCCGCTCGGCTATTGCCTCGATACGGCGCATTGTTTCGAGGCCGGATACGATGTCTCGACCGTGTCGGGACTGCGCGAGACGGTGCGCGAGATGGAACGGCATATCGGCGCGGAAAACGTGCCGGTGATCCATGCCAACGACTCGAAAACCCCGCTGGGATCGCACCGCGACAGGCACGAATCGATCGGCAAGGGATACATTGGGGCGGATGCGTTCGAGCGGATATTGCGGCATCCGAAGCTGCGCCGCAAGGCGTTTATTCTGGAGACGCCGACGGACGAGGCCGGCTCGCACCAACCGAATGTCGATCGCTTGCGGGCGTTGGCGCCCGGTCGAAAAAATCAATCGTCGCGCCCGCCCAGCAGGCCGGCGCGCATCAGGAAGTAGAGCAGCGTCAGGATGCTGGTGACGGCGGCGGCGACATAGGTCCAGGCGGCGGCGTTGAGCACTTTATCCACGCCCGTGCGCTCCTGCGGCGCCAGGATGCCGTAGTTGACGACCAGTTGCTTGGCCCGGTTGCTGGCGTCGAATTCCACGGGCAGCGTGACGAGCTGGAAGATGACCGTTGCCGAAAACAAGATAATCCCGATCATGACCAAGCCTTGCGCTTGCAGGAAGAAGCCGGCCATGATCGCAATCCAGCTAAAGTTGGAGCCGATGTTGGCGGTGGGGACGAGCGCCGAGCGCAGCTTCAACGCAGCATAGCCCTGAGCATGCTGCAGGGCGTGGCCGGCCTCGTGGCAGGCGATGCCGACGGCGGCGACCGAGGGCCGGTCGTGGACGTCGGGAGAGAGCGCCAAGCTGCGGGTCATCGGGTTGTAGTGATCCGACAGCATGCCTTGGGAGTATCCGATCTTGACGTCGTAAAGCCCGGCCTGATCGAGCATCGCCCGCGCGGCCTGGGCGCCGGTCATGCGCGCCCGCACATTCGAGTACTTTTTGAACGCGGATTTGGTGCGCGCCGATGCCCATAACGAGAGCAGCACCCCGGGGATCATGAACATGAGATAAAGCGGGTCGATGAAGAACATGACTCTCAGTATATAGGGTACGGCTGCCTGGGGCTGTCTCTACTACAATGGTGTCCGCATTTGGCCCCGGATATTGGGAAAGATGGCGCGGATTCGCTTTATACATGCCGCCGACCTGCACTTGGACAGCCCCTTCGCAGGCTTGAAAGCCGCCGCGCCCAAAAATGTGGCGGCCGCGCTGTACGAGGCGACCTTCAAGGCGTACGAAAACATTGTTGACCTGTGCATTTCCGAGCGAGCGGACGCGCTGCTCGTCGCGGGGGACGTATACGACGGGGCCGACCGCAGCCTCCGCGCCCAACTCCGGTTCATCGAGGGGCTGAAGAGATTGGACGCAGCGGGCATTCGCTCATTCGTCTGTCACGGCAACCACGACCCCCTCGACGGCTGGGAAGCGCGGTTGACCTATCCGTCCGGTTGTCACCGTTTCGGAGCGAAGTGGGAGGCCGCGCCCGTGTTCGAGGACGAGCCCGACCGCGCGGTCGTTCACGGCGTCAGTTACCCGGCGCGCGAAGTCAATAAGAATCTCGTCCTGCAACTCCACGACATGGATAGCGGCCCCTACGCCATCGGACTGCTCCACGCCAACGTCGGCGACAACCCGGAGCACGACCCGTACGCGCCCTGTTCGCTGGAAGACCTGCGGCGCTCCGGAATCGACTATTGGGCGCTCGGCCACATCCACGCCCGCCAGGAACTCAGCACGGAAAACCCGACTGTCGTTTACCCGGGCAACCCGCAGGGGCGGCAACCGAACGAGAGGGGGCCAAGGGGCGTATATCTTGTCGAGGTCGACGACTACGGCCACGCGCAGCTCGATTTTCGTCCCGTCGATACCGTCCGCTGGGAACATATCGGCCTCGACGTCTCCGACATCGAGACGGAGCAAAGATTGCTCGACAAGCTGCGCGAGAGGATGGCGAGCGCCCTTGAAAGCCAGGATGGGCGGGGGGTTGTGGCGCGGGTCACGCTATCCGGGAGCGGCGCCTTGCACGGTTCCCTGCGGCGCCGCAATTTCTTGGAGGAGCTAACGGAAAACATCAACAACGATTGGGCGGCGGGGTCGCCGTTCGCTTGGTGCGAGCGCATCGAGGATGAGACGGCGGGGCCCTTCGACCGCAAGGCAAGGCTGGCGGGGTCGGATTTTCTGGCCGAGGCGCTGCATACGGCGGACCGCGCAAAAGGCGACCCCGAGTTGTCGGCCCGCCTTCGCGCCGGGCTTGCCGAGCTCTACGAGCATCGCCGCTTTCGCCGGCATTTGTCCGACTCTGCGCCGAACGAGGATGAACTTGCCGCGCTGGTCGATGAGGCTGAGTCCATGATCGTGGACCTGCTTATTGAAGACGACTCATGAGGATTCACCGCATCCGCATCGACGGCTTCGGGCGTTTCACCGATCGGACACTGGGTCCGTTCGAACGGCCCGTCACGATATTCCACGGTCCCAACGAGGCGGGCAAGACGACTCTCCTGGAGTTCATTCGGAGATTGTTGTTCGGATTTCCCGACGGCCGCAGCAATCAAAATCCCTATCCCCCCCTCGCAGGGGGCAGACACGGCGGGCGCGTGGGCGTCATCGATCAGGCAGGGAAGCATTACACCGTGCGCCGGCGCCAGGGGATCAAGGGCGGGCCGGTGACGATAAGCGGCGACGGAGGAGAAACCCTCGACCAAGCCGCGCTCGCGCAACTGCTGGGCCATCACTCCAAGGACGTCTTTCAGAATGTCTTCGCCTTTACGCTCGACGATCTCCACAGCGAGAAGTTGCTGAGCGACGCCAGCGTCAACAGTCAGATTTACAGCGCCGGCATGGGCGCGGCAAAGCTTCCCGAGGCATTGAAAAGGCTGAAAGACGACAAGGACGGATTGTTTCTGAAAGGCGGCAGCAAACACGCCATCCACGATGTCGCAGGAAAACTCGATCGAGTCAATGCTTCTCTCAGGGATACGGCGAATAACGCCGTGGATTACGGGCGGTTGACCGGCGAACTGGAAGAAATCGAGACGTCGCTGCAAGAACTTGACGAGAAACGGCAGTCCTGCCAAAAGCAGTTCGATTATCAAAAGCTGTTAGAGAAAGCATGGGGCGACTGGAACGACCTCACCGAGGCCGAGGGGCGCCTGGCCGAGTTGCCGGTCATCGACGACTTCCCGGTCAATGGCGTCAACCGCCTTGAAACTCTGAAAGAGCAGGTCGGGGCCGCGCGTCGGGAGTGGGAATCCGCGGGCGGAGACGTGACGGAAGCGGAAGCCAAAGCGGATTTGTCGGTCGAGCGTGAGACCGTCCTCAATCGCTCTGCCGACATCCGCAGACTGGAGCAGGGGCGCACGTCTTTCGACTCATCCGTCCGCGACCTGCCGAAGCGCAAGACGGAAATCAGAGAGTATGAAAACGACTTGGCCGCGACTCTGAAAGAGTTGGGGGCGGACTGGGACCAAGCCCGCCTTGAGAGCTTCGACCTGTCGCTGGTCGTCCGCGAGGAAATTTCGCAATACCAGGAACGCCTGCGAAACAGCCGCGAAGAGCTTGACCGCCGCAAATCCGCGCTTACCCAAGACGAAACCGCGTTGCAGGAGTCCGTTGAGGCGGAGAATGCAGCGCAAC
Organism: uncultured Bryobacterales bacterium; assembly: GCA_958295955.1. GTDB lineage: Bacteria > Acidobacteriota > Terriglobia > Bryobacterales > UBA6623 > CATQHP01. The sequence goes on from OY282420.1 coordinate 3,583,423, forward strand.
GAGAGATCGACTCCGCTGGGGCGCCGGAATTCGACGCCGCCCAAATACGCCGACGCCGGGAACTGATCCGCATCGCAAGGGCGCGACTCGGCGAGATCGCCCGCAAGCGGGAAGAGGCATCCAACCTGCAAAGCCAACTCGACGGCCTTGAAAACGCCGCGCCTGCGTCCGGCGGACCGAGCGGAAGCAGGGTGGTTGCGGCAATCGCCCTTGCTATGGGAATTGCGCTCCTGGCCGCGGGGGCGATATTGGGCGGCCCCGTCCTCCCCGTCGGCATTGTCGCCGGCGTCGCGCTCGTCGGTATTGGCGCATATCTGTTCTCTTCCGGCCGGCCCTCTCGCGGCGAGCATGCGGAATCTCCCCGCGTCGCTTCGCTGCGCAAGTCACTCGGCCAAGCCGGGACTCAGTTGGAGCATCTGCAATCCGCGCTCGAACGAGAGGCCGCTCCCCTCGGCCTGAAAACAATCGACGAACCTTCTCTCATCGCCGCTGAGGGCTCGCTGGACGACGAGCAGAATCGGATTCATGAATGGGACCGTCTCTCCAAAGCCCTCGACGGCGCGAAAAGTCTGGCCAAGCAGCGAAAGAACAGAGCGGAGAATTCCAGGGAATCCGTCGAGGAGGCCGAGAAAGCGCTCGAATCCGTCGAGACCGAGTGGCGGCAGTGGCTCGCAGGCCGCGGCCTGCGCGAGACATTCTTGCCGGAGACGGTGGGGGAACTTCGCGGCAAGGTCGAGCTGGGACTCAACCGACTGCGCGATCTGAGGAGCCGGCGGCAGCGCATCGACGCCATTCGGAAAGACATTGACGATTATGTCGCCATAGTTGCGCCATTGGCGTCGGAATTCGGCGTTGCTCTCGACAAGAACGACAATCGGGACGTCGCCGCGGCCGTCGAAAGCTTGGTGAAGTTGCACGACAAGGTCGAGGAGAACGTCAGGGAACGAAAGAACGCGCAAGCCGATTTGGAGAAGGCCAAGCGCCGGTTGCAGGAGCGTGAGAGCGATCTCCGCACGGCGGAGGAGGAGATCAAGGGACTGCTCCAATCCGGCGCCGCCGCCGATGCCGAGGACTTTCGCAAGCGGGGGGAAACTTACCGTCAGCGCGTGGATCTGAAAAAGAAACAAAATGACGCACTCGGTCGGTTGCAGCGCCTCAGCGGCCCCGGAGATCGCCTCGAATCGCTCAAGAAGACGCTCCGAGAGACGGATGTTCGGGCCATCTCGGATGAGGCGCTCCGAGCGGAGGAGAAACGCGAAGCGGTCGACGCCGAGGTCAAGCGTTTGTCCACCCGGCGCGGATCGCTTCAATCCGACCTCAAGAAACTGACCGGCGAGGAAGAGTCGTCGAAGCTGCGCGCGGAGCTCCGGCGGCTATTGGAGGAGATGCGCGGTTACGCGCGGGAATGGGCCGTCCGCGCCATTGCCGAGAACCTGCTCAACGAAGCGCGGCTCAAGTTCGAAAAAGAGCGGCAGCCCGAAGTCGTCCGCAACGCCGCATCGTTTTTCAAAGACATCACCGACGGGCGCTACGAAAAGGTGTTCTCTCCGCTCGGCGGTTCAGAGATACGGGTAACGGACTTCACGGGCAATGCCAAACGGCCCAGCGAACTCAGCCGCGGTACGCGGGAGCAATTGTTCCTGTCGCTGCGGTTCGGCCTCATTCGCGACTTGGGCCGGCGATCGGAGCGGCTGCCGGTGATCGTGGACGAGGCGTTGGTGAACTTCGATCCGCATCGAGGACTGCGGGCGGCGAGCGCGTTCGTGGACCTCGCGCAGACCAACCAGGTGCTCGTATTCACCTGCCACCGGCAGATAGTGGACTGGTTCGTGCGCGGAGCCTCCGAGCGCGGTGCGCAAGAGCCCGAGGTGATCCCGATCGAGTGAGCCGGCAAGCTCGGTTGCTATCATCGAAATTCGGTTGCGGAAAACGCTTCGAACTCTGCTCCTGGTCGCCGCCGCGGTTTTGCTGGGCTACGCTCTCTCCGATTATTCCGACTCGCGCCACGCGCCGGCAGGAGACACGGCACGATCGACGCCGAAACTACCCGTCGAGGTCGCCGCCAAGGCGCAGCACTGGAATTGGTCGCAGTCCACCGGCGATTCGTCGCGGGTCGAGATTTTTGCGGAGTCGTTCTCGCAGGATGCGTCCGGCGGGCAAATCGACCTTTACGGCGTCGAGTTGCGGATTTTCCACGACGCGGGCTCGACTTACGATCGTGTCGTCAGCGCCGCCGCAACGTTCTCTCTGACTGACGGCAAGCTTTTCAGCGCAGGAGAAACCGTCATTACGCTCGGCGTGCCGTCCGATGGCAAGGCGGAGTCGCCCACGGTCATCACCACTTCCGCCGTCACGTTCTACACCAAGAGCAATCAGGCGCGCACCGAGCAGCCGACTGCGTATGCGTTCGACGGCGGGCGCGGCCGGTCGGTGGGCGCGGTGTACGAGTCCGGCACGAGCGTGCTGCACATGAAGTCGGATGTTTACCTGGAGCGCTTCGCAGCGGGGCGGGGAGAGTCCGCGACGCAAATTCGGGCGGGCGAGCTTTATTACCACGAGCAGGCCGGACGCATCGACCTGCGGCAGCGCGCCAGGGTCGAGCGCGGCGCGCAGTGGCTGGAGTGCGACGAAGGAACGGTCCGGCTCTACGCGGGCGTCGTGCGCAAAATCGAGGCAAGCGGGGCGGTCGGCGGCGAGCGCGGGGAGGATCGCGAGGTTCGCTTCGAGACCCCCCGCTTCGAGGCGCATTACTCCGAAAAGCAGGTTTTGGAAAGGCTCCACGGCTACGGCGCCACAACTTTTACCGCAACCAACAAGCTGCAAACGCTGGCCGTGAACGGCGAGCGGATGACGCTTTTCTACCGCCCGATAGACAGCGGGGGAGACAGCGAGCTGGAGCGGGTCGACGTGCGCCGCGCGTCGCGCCTGCGCATAGAGCCTCACGGCGCGGGGCTGCGGCGGACGGTCGTCTCGGAGGCTTTGGAACTGCGCATGCGTCCCGGGGGCCGGGAGATCGAGCGGGTCGAGACGCACGAGCCGGGGCGCATCGAGTTGATTCCGGCGGGGCAGGCCGGCGGCGGGCGGAGAACGCTGGACGCCGAGCGCATGCGCATCGACTACGACCGTTCGAACCGCATGCGCGCCTTGTTGGCTACGGGGAACGTGCGGCTGGTCCGCGGGCCGGAACAGGAGGGCGCCCCCGCGCTTGAGACTTGGAGCGGCGGACTGGAGGCGGCCTTCGGCCCGGAAGCTGACGAGATGACCCGACTGCGTCAATGGGACGGGTTCCGCTTCGTCGAGGGCGAACGGCGCGGGCGGGCCGACGAAGGCATATTCGACGTTGCCGCGAATGCCCTGGAGTTGACCGGCAAGGCGGAAGTCGCCGATGCCGCGGGGCGCGTGACGGCGCGCCGCATCGTGTTGGACCGGACCGCCCGGCGGCTTGAGGCCGAGACGGACGTGACCTCGGTTTTCAGCGGCGAAGGGGCCGAGGATTCCGCCGAGCCGGGCGCCGGGTTGTTCGCTGAAGATGTTCCCGTGTACGCCGCCGCAGCCAAGATGCTGTCGGATCAGGAGAACGGCGTCATCGAATACCGCGGGCGGGCGCGGCTCTGGCAAAACGACAATCGGGTGGAAGCCGAGCGCATTACGATCGACCGCCGCGCGCGCGCGCTCACCGCGCAGCGGCAGGTAGCAACGAGCTTGACCGCGGACGGCGCCGCAGGAGAAGCGCCCGCAACGGTGACGGTTTATGCGGACGATCTACGCTACGACGAGGACTCCCGCCTGGCGGTTTTCGACGGGCAGGTGGATTTCCGGCGCGACCGCCTGCGCGTGTTGTCCGATTCCTTGACCGCCGTGTTGCGCGCAGACGACGGCGAAGCCGGAAGCATGGAGAGGGCGACCGCTGCAGGCGCCGTAAAGATTTTCGAAACGGCTGCCGGAGAGGGCCGCAGCGGCTTCGGCGAGCGGGCCGTTTACGATCCCGAAGCGGCCGCCATCGTGCTGACCGGGCGGCCTGCGCGGGTGGTTTCCGCGGCGGGAGACGAGACGCGGGGCGCGGAATTGACCTACCTGACCGACGGTGATAGGCTGCGGGTTTCGGGGCAGGGGTCCGACCGCGCATACACCTATCGGCGCGCGAGGAAGTAGCGCAATCGAATTTTTCGGCGACCCATTCCATGCAAGTCTTGCGTACGGAAAAGCTCTCGAAGAGCTATCGAGGGAGGCGTGTCGTCAACGGGGTTTCGCTGGCGGTGCGGCGGGGCGAGGTGATCGGCCTGCTGGGTCCGAACGGAGCGGGCAAGACGACGTCGTTCAACATGATCGTCGGGCTGGAGAGTCCCGACTCGGGGCGCGTGTTGCTGGACGACGCCGACATTACCGAGATGCCGATGTACCGGCGCGCCCGCGAGGGGATCGGCTACTTGCCGCAGGAAGCATCGGTTTTCCGCAAGCTGACGGTCGAAGAGAACATCCTGGCGATCTTGCAAACGCTGCCGCTATCCCGCTCGGAGCGCCGCGAGCGGCTGGAGGATTTGATCGCGCAGTTCGGGCTCGATACGGTGCGGCGGAGCCGCGGCTATCAGCTTTCCGGAGGAGAGCGGCGGCGCGTCGAGATTGCGCGGTCTCTGGTGATCTCGCCCGGGTTTTTGCTGTTGGACGAGCCGTTTTCGGGGATCGATCCGAAGCAGGTGATCGAGTTGCAGAAGATCATCGCCAATCTGAGCGACTTCGGGATCGGCATCGTCATTACGGATCACAACGTGCGCGAGACGCTCAGCGTGACCGATCGGGCGTTCATCATGCACAACGGTTCGGTATTCCGGTCGGGGGTTCCGCGCGAATTGGAAGCGGATCTCGAAGTGCGCAGGCTTTATCTCGGCGAGCATTTCGACCTGCCGGCGCACGTTCGCGAACGCTCTTAGAGACTGTAGGCGACAAGCACGAACAGGGCGAGCAAGACAGCCAGTATTATGTAGCCGATGCGCTTCAGTGCGTGAATCCCACTTGCCTGCTCATGAGCGAGGCGCCGGGCAACTTCCTGGATCGCCTCGATCGTTTCATGATTGCCGGCCTTTACTACAGTGGAGGCCGTATCCCGAGCGTTTTTGATTTCCGTCGCGAGTGTTTCGGAGACCTCCGGGATATCGGAAAGGAATCGCTCCCGAAGCTCGGCGGCGACGGATTCGATCTTTGCCGCTTGGCCTGAGACGCTTTCGAGTTGCGCCCCGATTTTTGTAATCGCCTCGTGGGTTTGCGCAGGGTCGGAGCGCTGGAGGAATTCGACGGCTTGGCGGAGCGTTGCAAGGACTTCGTTGAGGGACTTTGCCGCAGTCTCGGCCTCGGTCGCGAACTTGTCGATGTTGGCGCTCGTTTCGCCAAGCCCGCGTCCGGCTGCGTCGAGCGACTGCTCCAGCGAACCCAGCCGTTCCAGACGCCGGACCAGATCGGTGACCCCTTGCTCGGCCTCCACGAGCCGCTTTTCAACATCTTTTAATACGCTCATGTCAATCCCCTTTGCATCGCCTGTTTTACCCCGGGCTCATCCCAGCGGCGGATAACACGGCCTACCGCCGTCTCCAACAGACCGACTATCCCGTGGAGCCGCCGAGTTGCCGTTGCGGCCCGCACGAACGGGTTGTCGATTTCGGCAGCCCGTTCCAACCCTTTCTTTTCGGCGAACGAAAGATCGGGGTTTGCGGCATCCAGATAGAGCAATGCGGAAACGAGAGGCGGCCCCAGATCGGGCGCCCGCGTGAGCCCAAGATCGAACAGCTTGTCGATGACCGCTTCAACCTCCGTTTGCGGAAGCTCATAGTCTTCGCTGCTTTTGCGAATCGCGGCGCTGATCCCCTGCAAGACGACGCTGTCGTCACGGTCGGAACACATCGATTCGGCGGCTGCGCGAACAAGGAGAAGTCCCGGATGGTCCGGGTAGGATTCGAGTGCGCGGATGCACATGCCGCGGAGTTCGCCGGCGTCTATTGGCGTTTGGGCCTTGTCGACAAGCTCCCACCATACGACCAGAGCGATCTCTTCACTATCGAGAAGCCGTTCGATGCGCTCGGCGTCAAGGCCCTCTTGAAGATAATCGAGCAAGCGCGAGCGAATTTCGCTGTCGCCCCGCGCTTGACGGGCGAGCAGGACCGACTCCTGGATCATCCGCCGGCGTGAGCGCTCGACCACATCGTACATGAATTTAACGAGCATCCGGGCGAGCTTGACCGCGGCGTCGCGTGGGCTGCCAGCGCCGATGGCGTCCACTTCCCGCGCGAATAGCTTGCCCTTGGCCGGCTGCGCGGCGTGAACGTATTCTCGCAGGCATTGCTTGCAGCGGTCGAGATCGAACGCTTGGGTATGGACAACGAATTTACGCGAGCCGTACCCAACCTCATAGTCCCGAATCACACCGAGCCTGAGCAATCTGCAGATCGCTTTCTCTTGGTGCTTTGTGTCCTTGTCGTTTTTCCAAAACGGCATTTCCACGGGCTGGGGGACGGAGAGATCGCCAATCTCGTCGAGCACGAGATCCACGTCATCGATCTCCTTTTTCATCCCTGCGAATGCCTGAAGATGGAACCAGAGAGAACGTGTCACGTCATCATTCGCTTGACGGTTTCGGCCTGCTTTCTCGAAGCGTGTGCGGAGCTCATCGAGGTTGAGGTCGGGGTCGAGCAACTCGTCGGAGCGTTTCCGGTCGTATTCGAAGAACACCACGGTACAACAGGCCGGTTTTCGGTCTCTGCCTGCGCGTCCCGCTTCTTGATAAAAACTCTCGAGTGACCCCGGCATGCCGAAATGCACCGTATAACGGATGTTCGGCTTATCGATGCCCATTCCGAACGCCTTGGTGGCGACGAGCACGGGTACAAGGTTGTTCTTGAAGCTCGCTGCGTTCTCCTTCTTGCGGATATCCCATTCGGCGCGGTCGATATGCTTCGGCGCAGAGCCGGAATATATAGTGACTTCTATGTTGGTAGCGCTTTGCACGATACTGCGCGCGCCCATCAAGCCGTACTTCATGTCCTTGACGGTTGGCACGAATACAATGCCGGACGCCGTGTTGCGGCCGGCGGGGCGGTAGAATTCCGCCTTCGGCAGTTCAAATTTTTTCGGTAGCGCATACAGCACCCCGCGCAATGCCGCCTGCGGGTTCTCGGTCGGTGCGACATGCTCGATTGCGAAGCGGATCTCGGCGCGGTCGAAGGAATCGGGCCGGATAAGCGCATTGGAGCGGTTCCGGTCGATGTCGAGATCGGCGAGCATGTCCCGTAGCACTGCGCGCGAAGCCGTTCCGGTAAGGGCGAGGAGCGGCGGCGGACGACCCTCCCGGTCCTTGCCGAACTCACGCAAGTTGTTCGCGAGGCCGAGGTACGCGGGACGGAAGTCGTGCCCCCATTCCGAGACGCAGTGGGCTTCGTCGATGACCGCGAGATTGACGAGCGAGAGCCTCGACAGTGTGCCGAGCGCCTCGCGGAACTGAGGCGACTGCAGGCGCTCGGGGGAGTGCAGGACGAACTGGTATTCGCCACGTTCCACGCGCAGGAGAAGGCGGCGGCGTTCCTCATCTGCAAGGTTACTTGAGATCGGCGCCGCGCGGTCGATTCCGTAGGAGCGCAGACCTTCGACCTGGTCCTCGATCAGCGCAATGATCGGGTCGACGACGAGCGTCACCCCGGGCATCAAGAGTCCCGCGAGTTGGTAGATGAGACTCTTTCCCGCTCCGGTCGGGAGCAGCACCGCGCAGTCGTTTTGGCGAAGCGCGTTGAAAACCGCCTCTCCCTGCCTGGAGCGGAATGCATACTTGCGAAAAACGTTTTGAAGAAAAATCGTGAGCGTCGAACGCGCGTCATCGTAGGTCGGCGGCGCGATGGCCCGACGTCCGAACTCGAATGTATGCTCGACTGCGAATTCCACCGGCAGGAAAGCGGGGCGGATGAGGATGTCCGGTTGCTCGGCGTGCTGAATATGGTGGAACGGACTCGCCGCGGACTCGACGGCTATGCGCACCCTTTCGCCCTGCGCCTCGGGTTCAGCGGCCTCTATCCACTCATCGGCGCTGAAGACCCACGTAACGCTGAATCCGTCGCCGGCGCGGACGGTGCAACGAGAAGGAACCGAGCTTTCGCCGTAGAGCACGTCGAAGCCGGCAAGCAGCCGCAGCGCATCCAATACGCCGGCAGCAGCCGCAACTCCGGCTTTAGCGCCGACACAGTGGAGATCGATCGCCCATTCCCGGTCGGCAGTGAGCCAGCCGAAGCCGACAGCGTGCGCGACAGCGAACTGCACCTTGGCGGCAACCGCGCAATCGCTGACGAGAGCGGCGGCCTGCTCGTCGCCGGCGCCCGAAGCGAATGCCGTCAACGCTTTCATGCAGCGGCTTTGAACGACATCGAGTGCGTCCCCACTGCCGTGCATGACCTCTTCGTTGGGTACGCGAACGGTGTCGATCCCGATTTCCCGCAGGGATTCATCGCGCGCCTTGTCGACCGTCGGGTCATGCTCGGGGCCGTCGATCTCGATCGCCAGCGGAGGGCCGCCGGGATGGCAGAACAAGAAGTCGATACGCCGCGCGCCGCCTTCCTCGATTCCGCTGGATTCAAGCAGCTTGTCGAGCGATGCCTGGGATGTGAACCAGTGACCCGCCGCGGGGCCGAGCGCTTCGGGTACCCAGTGTTCCAGGAACCGAGCCTCGACATCGCTCTGCAGCAACGCATCGAATGCAGGGTCAAGGGTAAAGGGCGCTCTGTCAGTGAGAGCCGCCAGAACAGCATCGGCGCTCGTGCGCGGCCGTGCTCCGGGCGGCAATTCCCAGCCCATTTGGTCGCCTTCCGTCGCGAGATCGCAGACCGCGTCCAGGAGGCCGCACACACGCAACGCCTCGCGTTCGATCTCCAGCGTCGGCAGCGGCGTTCGGCCGCGTTGCAGCAGCTTGACGAGCAGCGCGCCGGCGAGGCGGGCGTGGTCGGCGGCCTGACGCGGGCGGCTCCGGCGTGTCAGCAGCACGCACTGGCTGAGAGTTCGTTCCAGGGTTGCGTTGCCGCTCAGGCGCTCGCGCAGGATGCCGGGCATTGTCCCGACGGATATGTACTCGGGGATAAAGTCGGCGCGGACCGCGCTTTCCGTCCATGAAACAGGCAGCGGTGCGGGAGAACGGGTTTCGACTGGTACGACGGGCGGCGCCCCGGTTCCGGGACCATCAGGATCTGCCGGCGTTGACTCATCGCCAAGGTTTCGCAGACCTTTACAGTGCGGATACCGGCTGCAGCCCCAGAATTGGCCGCCCTGATTCGAACCCCTCTGCGCTGTGCGCAGCGCCATCGGCGCGCCGCATGCAGGGCAAGAAGGCGGTTCCGGCATTGGGCTATTCTAATGCATCGCCCCGGCCATATTTGCGAGCGGACGCCGAGCCTGTAGAGTGCTTGCTCCGCGGAGCTTGGGGGGATAATATCGGGGGAAACGTCCGTTCTCTTGGCGTCATGCCGACTGCAAGACTCGAACGCGAGGGGCTGTTTGGAGCAGGCGGCCGGCGATATCGACTCGGCAGCCCGCCGGATCGGTCCGACGCGGCTCGGCGCCGGCTGTGCAAGGCCCGAAAACCGACGTTCCGAAAAACGCCGTCCGGGAGACCCGGGCAGTTACAATCGAACGCCGGCAGCGCCTAAACCCCCAGGCGACGACATTTGGTCCGGTGTCGATGCCGACCGCCGTAACCGCAACCGCCCCGGCACGCCTAACCCCCCAGGCGACGACATTTGGAGCAAAGAGACGGTAATATGTATGCACCGATGGGATTAGCCGATTCGCAAGGCTATGACGACGGTTGCCGGCCAACGCCAAGGAGCCGTTGGCCGGCCGTGGGCCCCAAAACTCAGCGAGGGAGACGAAGCAGTATGAGCGGTCTTTCCTTGCGGACCGCTTTGCTTGCAGCGCTGTCGGCTCTTTTGGCGCTGCCGGGCGCAAAGGCGGATATCGATTTCACCCGCGACATTCGGCCGATTCTCTCTGAGAAGTGCTTTCGTTGCCACGGCCCGGACGAAGCGGCCCGGGCAGGCGGACTGCGACTCGATGAATACGCCGCGGCCGTTGCGGAGCGGGGAGGCAAGAGGGCGATCGCCCCCGGGGCTCCGGCGGCAAGCGAGTTGCTTGCGCGAATCAAGTCTGACGACCCGTCACGCAGGATGCCGCTCGGCGGCGACCGTTTAGGCGACAGGCAGATCGAACTGCTGGAGGAGTGGATCTCCGCGGGCGCGGAATACAAGCGCCACTGGGCCTACAAGAAACCCGAACGTCCGCAACCGCCTCCCGTCTCCGATATCGGCCGGCCGCGCAACCCGATCGACCGCTTCATTCTGAACAAGCTGGACGCAGCGGGACTCAAGCCTTCTGCCGAAGCCGAGCCCGCCGTCTTGATGCGGCGACTCTACCTTGATCTGATCGGGATTCCGCCGTTGCCCGAGCAGATTGACGACTTTCTCGCGAGACCTTCCGATGAAGCCTATCTCGCAACGGTTGAAGAGCTACTCGAGTCGCCGCAATACGGCGAGCACTGGGCGCGGCATTGGCTCGACCTCGCCCGCTACGCGGACTCCAACGGGTATCAACACGACGACCTTCGCGAGATCTGGCCCTACCGAGACTGGGTCATACGGGCGTTCAACGACGATATGCCGTTTGACCGGTTCACGATCGAGCAATTGGCGGGAGACCTGCTCCCGGAGCCTTCCCTGGAACAACTCGTCGCGACCGGTTTCAACCGTAACACTCCGATGAACGGGTCCGGCGGGTCAAAGATCGACGAGGTTCGCAACGCCATGCTGGTCGACCGTGTCAACACAACCGCGACGGTTTGGCTTGGGGCCACGCTTGGCTGCGCGCAATGCCACACGCACAAGTACGATCCCTTCACGATCGAGGAATACTATCGCTTCTACGCCTACTTCGACCAAGGCGTTGACGAAACGGTGTTGCGCGGCGCCGGCAACACGCGCAAGTACTACGTCGGCGCGCAGATCGAGCTCCCCGTCTCACCGGCGCGGCGGTCCCAATACGCCGCCGTGAAGGCGCAGCACGAATTCCTGAAGATGGCGATCAATCAGGCGGAGTTCGAAGCAATTGCGGATCTCCCGAAGTGGGCTGAGCGGCAACTGACGAATCGGGACTTGCCTCCGCTCGTCAGGAATGCGCTGGCCAAACCGCAAGAAGAGCGCACGGAGTCAGACAACAACGCGATTCGGGACGCCTTCCTCCGCACTCGATCCGAGGTTGTCGAGCGACGGAAAGAGCTGGGGCGCCTTTCCGCGCGGATGAGGACTCTGGCGCCGCCGACGACGCTGATTATGGCCGACAAACCGGCTCCCGTTCGCACGTATCTACTCAAGCGGGGCCGGGTCGGCAACCATGGAAAAGCAGTGGAGCCCGGAGCGCCTGCGGCGCTGCACGCCCTTGACCCCGGTCTGCCCGCCGACCGCCTGGGATTGGCAAAGTGGATCGTTTCGCCGGAAAACCCGCTAATGGCGCGGGTGACCGTCAATCGTTTTTGGTCGGAGATCTTCGGCCGCGGGATTGTCGCTTCGGCCGAGGACTTCGGCCGGCAGGGCGAAGCTCCGACTCATCCGGCTTTGCTCGATTGGCTTGCCGTGGAATTCGTCGAGAGCGGCTGGTCCGTCAAGAGCGTCATTCGCCTCATCGTGACCTCGTCGACCTATCGTCAGAGCTCCCGCGGATCAGCCGAACTACAGGAGCGAGACCCGGACAACGCCCTTCTGGCGCGGGGGCCCCGTTTCCGCCTTGCGGCTGAAGCGATCCGGGACTCGCTGCTGGCAGTGAGCGGCCTGTTGTCTCTCAAGATGGGCGGACCTCCCGTGTATCCGCCTCAGCCGGAGGGCCTATGGAAGGAGATTAGCGGCGTAGGAGATGCGAATTATCCAACGTCGCAAGAAGCCGACCGGCGCCGGCGCGGAATCTATACGATCCTTCGTCGGGGAGCCCCCTACCCCAGCTTCACGGTATTCGACGCTCCTCCGCGAGAAGCTTGCGCTGCTATGCGGGCGCGCACCAACTCACCGCTGCAGGCTCTGACCCTGCTCAACGACCCGGCCTATATCGAAGCCGCCGCCGCCCTTGCGAAGCGCGTCATGGACATGTCGGCGGCGTCAGACCAGGATCGACTCGTCTATGCATTTCGGCGTTGCGTGACCCGGCGACCCAGCGAGGTCGAGATGCAAGAGCTCGATCGTCTGCTGAACGAATTCCGTGGAGCGTCGGAGAACGAAGCCGAAGCCTGGCTCTCGCTGGCCCGAGTCCTGCTCAACCTCGACGAGACGATCACCAAGAGCTGATGGACATGGACGATCCCCGCGTCTCACCGATGATCCCGCGTAGAGCATTCTTGCGAGCAGGCGCGGCCGGCCTGGGCTCGATCGCTCTACGGTCTCTTCTCGCGGCGGACGACGGCGCAACCGAAGCCTTCGGGACGCACTTCGCCCCGAAGGCCAAGCACATCATCTTCTTGCACATGCTCGGCGGTCCGTCCCAGGTCGATCTGCTCGACCCCAAGCCGGCCCTCGCGAAGTTTGCAGGCAAGCCAATGCCCGACAGCATCTTGAAGGACAAGCAGTTCGCCTTTGTTCCCAAGGGCGCGGGAGCGCTGGCGTCGCCTTACAAGTTCACGCGGCACGGTGAGTCCGGCGCGTGGTTCTCCGAGCTCCTGCCTCACTTGGCAAAGCGCGCAGATGATTTGACCGTCGTCCGTTCGATGCAGACCGACGAGTTCAATCATGGCGCCGGCGAGCTCTTCCTCCATACCGGCTTCGGACGCCTCGGACGGCCGACGTTCGGCGCGTGGGTCTCCTACGGGCTGGGCTCGCTCAGCGACAGCCTGCCGACTTTCGTCGTTCTGAGCACCGGCGCCAATACCGCCGGCAACAGCGCTTGGGGAAACGGCTTCTTGCCCAGCGTCCACCAGGGCGTGAAGTTCCGCTCCGGAGCCGAACCGGTCCACTTTCTCGCCAACCCGGGCGGAGTTGACGCTGACCGCCAAAAGAGCGTGATCGACGGAGTATCCGCTCTCAATCAACTGGCTTTCGAGCGCTATGAGGACCCTGAGATCGCAACGCGGATCGCGCAGTACGAAATGGCGTTCCGCCTGCAGGCGTCAGGCCCGGAGTTGATGCAAATCGAAAACGAGCCGCAGCACGTGCTTGACTTGTACGGAGCGAAGCCAAACGCGGCCGGTTACGCCAATCTTTGCCTGCTCGCGCGGAGAATGGTCGAGCGAGGCGTGAGATACGTACAAATCATGATGACCGGTTGGGACCATCACACCGGCATCTACGGGCCGGGCGGACTTCCCCGCTCTTGCCGCAACATGGATCGTCCGACCGCCGCGCTGATCGCTGACTTGAAACAACGCGGCTTGCTCGACGATACCCTTGTCATCTGGACCGGAGAGTTTGGCCGCACGCCGATGGTCCAGGCCCTCTCCCCGCAGGGTTTCACGCAAGAACCGGGGCGCGATCACCATAAGGACGGTTTCTCTTTGATACTGGCCGGGGGCGGCGTCAGGCCGGGTCTGACATATGGCGCCACCGACGAATTCGGTTTCGACCCCGCCGAGAACCCCATGCATGTCCACGATCTCCACGCGACCGCTCTCCATCTGCTTGGAATCGACCACAAGAAGCTGACGTTCAAGCACCAGGGGCGAAATTTCCGGCTCACTGACGTCAGCGGACGGGTCGTCAAAGAGATATTGGCGTAAGGATTGCAAAGTCATGAAGAAAGACATCGCGATGACGCGAAGGAGCTTGCTCGCCGGCTCCGCCTGCGCCTTGACTCTTGGGCGCGCATCCGCCCAGAGCCCTTGGCGCCCCTTGTTCGACGGCAAAACTCTTGCCGGCTGGCGCGCGATTCATCGGCTGCCGGCGGCTCGACGCCCCGACGGGCCGCCTCCGTCGGAGAGCGGCGCTCAATACCGCAAGGCCCTCCGGGGCAAGGGTGACTGGAAAGTCATCGAGGGCGCAATCACGGGGGGACAGGATCCGCCGGGGTCCGGTGTCGGGGGCTACCTGATCAGCAACGAGAAGTTCGCCGACTTCGAGCTCAGCTTCGAGGCGAATCCCGATTGGGGGGTTGACACCGGAGTCATGATCCGCGCGACAAGCAGGGGAAGCCAAGGCTTTCAAGTCCTCGTCGATCATCGCGAGGGCGGCAACATCGGTTCTTTTTACGGCAACGGCATCGGCGGTTTCAACACCCGCGGGTTCGGGTTCAAGGGCAAGAAGGATGCGACGGGCGCAGTGGTTGGCATGACGCCGATCAGCTACCGGGATTTGGACCCGCAACCCGACCCGGGCAAGAGCGAGGCGAGTTGGTCCGCCGGGCCGGACGCATTCTTCGAGACGTGGCGTTTCGGCGAGTGGAACGAAATCCGCGTCCGTTGCGAAGGGCGCTTGCCGACGATCTCCACTTGGATCAACGGCGAAAAAATGGCCGCGCTCGACGCGGCCAACATGAAAGCGGAGGGCTACGACGCGGAAGCCGTGGCGGCGCTCCTCGGCCGTGCCGGTCACATCGCCCTCGAAGTCCACAACAGCGGGGTCGGCGATCGCCTGGGAGAAGAGCGCTGGCTTCCGGGAAGAGTTTGCCGCTGGCGGCGGATCCGCGTGAGGAAACTCCAGGTCCAATGAAAATCTTGCAGCGAATCAGTCCCGCGGCCTTGTGCTTGATCCTTCTGTTGCTCTGCGGCGCTGCCCGCGGCCGGCAGCTTGACCCATACGGCGGTTTTCTCGACGTCACAGGCAAGCGGACGGGTTTCTTCCACACTGAGCGAATCAAAGATCGCTGGTGGCTGGTCACTCCGGACGGGCACGGCTTTTTCGGGGTCGGCGTCAGTCATCCGATCACGAGCATGTCGCAGGGCGCCATCACATTCGCATACAACGGCAGTCAAGAAGAGTGGATGCGCGACGGCATCCGCAAGATGCGCCAACTGGGTTTCAATAGCGTATGGTCTGGACCCTACAGTCTTGAGCGCATTCGCTTCGGCAACATTGACGCCGACCTGGCGGACAAAATCTACCGCGAAGCCAAGCTCCCCTACGCCATCCATGTTCCCTTGATCAAGCACCCCGTCGAGCTCAAACCCGGCGAAAAGCGTCCCGATGTCTTCAGCGCCGACTATGCGCGGTACGTCCGCGAGGAGGTCGCCAAACGTGTCGCGCCCAATAAAGACAATCCGTGGGTCCTCGGCTACTACTACGGCTACGGGTCGTTCATGCGGGAAGACCTTTGGATCAACCAGACCCTTTCCTACGCGCCTGAAAGCCCCGGCCGCGAGCGGCTGTGCAACGTTCTCGAGCAACGCTATCGCGGCGACATCGCCAAGCTGAACGCCGTTTACAGGACGAGTTTCGCCTCTTTCGAAGACCTGCGCAAGAACGGCTCGCTGACTTATCCGCGTTGGATCTCGGCAGTCAAGGCCGGCGAACCGCTGCCCGCGCAGGCCGGTTCCAAAGACATCCTCGCCGACGCGGAGACGCTGCTTGGCGAAATCGTCGAACAACTCCATAAGGTTTCGCACGCCGAGATCCGCAAGCGCGACTCCAATCACATGGTGCTCGGGTCTTACGTCAAACACACGACGTACACGAAAGGAATCTGGAAACGCATCGCCCCCTACATTGATGTTCTCGGCCCGCAGGATCTGAGCGACGTGAACCCCATCGGGGCCGGCGTCGCAGCGACGGGGGCGCCGGCTGTGCTGAGCGATCAAGAGTTCGGAAACGTCTATCCCCTCGCTCTTCAGGGCAAGGCCGGCGCTTCCGGCGCCGTGCCCGACCACGTTGATCGTCGAGTCCTCTACGACCTCCTGGCCGGCCGCATCGCTCGCGACCCGAATTTCATCGGCGTTTCTTACTGCGCGGTGCTGTTCGATCAGTCCCATTGGCGGCGTCCCTACGACCGCGGCCAACCAGGCTTCTACAACATCGACGGCGAGCCGAACCGGAGCCTCGTAGAAACTGTCCGCAGCGCGAATCGAAGGATATTCGATGCGGTTCGCGAACCTCTCGACCAGCAGTCGATCGACGAGCTTCACGATTCCTACTACAAGACCAAGGCCGCCTATCGGCGCATCATGGAACAGCGACTTGCCTTGCTGCAGAAGCGGACGGACAAATAGCCATGCGTCTGACTCGACGTCGATTCCTCGGGTATTCCGCTATTGCGGCAACCGCCGGCTGCGGCGCCTCCGTAGCCAAAACAACTCAGGCCGAACCCGACGGCTTCTTCACCCTGGGCCGGCGCGACGACCACTGGTGGCTGATTACGCCGGCCGGCCGGCCCTTTTTTTCACTCGGGCTCAACCATATCGATCCGGCGAGCCTGCGCTACCCGGAGAACATCCACATCTGGCGCGGCAAGTACGGCGGCAGCACCACGCGCTGGATCCAGGAATCGGTAGCCCCCAACCTCAAGAAGTGGGGGTTCAACACCGTCGGCTGGGTCCAAGAAGTGACCGTACGCAAATGGAGGCACTCTCGCCCGTTTACCAATGACGAATACCGGGCGCTGGACATGCCCTTTTGCCACCTGCTCCCGTTCACCGAATCCCACCAGTGGGAGCAGCACACCCGT
The DNA here is from genome assembly GCA_958295955.1 of uncultured Bryobacterales bacterium. Taxonomy (GTDB): domain Bacteria; phylum Acidobacteriota; class Terriglobia; order Bryobacterales; family UBA6623; genus CATQHP01. The sequence goes on from OY282420.1 coordinate 3,600,064, forward strand.
CACTTCGACTTTCAGGGCTCGCAGTGGAAAGAATGGGTCGACTACGTCGCTCGCTCGCACTGCGCCGAGCTGAGCGAAGACCGCAACCTTATCGGATACTTCTACAGCGACTGCCCGACATGGGTTCACGAGCGCGCCGAGAACGCTTGGCGCGGGCCAATCTTCGACCCGGAACGCCTCGAGACCGAGTCGGGCCGCAGGGAGCTCGCCGAGTTGGCTCGCGCCTATTACCAGACGACCCACGACGCCATCCGTCGCTACGACCCTCACCATTTGATCCTTGGCGACCGGTACGAGGCCAACGCCGCCATCGCGCAGGAAGTCGTTGAAGCCGCGGCGCCTTTCGTTGACGTGTTGTCGTTCCAAGACTTCCGAGATCCGGTGGCCCATCTCGACGAATGGCATGAGAAAACCGGCAAGCCCGTGCTGCTGGCCGACGCGGCGGGACTCAGGCTGCGCGCTCCCCCCGGAGGCTTCATCCCCAACGACGGTGAATGGTACGCGGAAGTGCTGGCGAACCTTTTCAACAATCCCGGCTGTATCGGTTTTCATCTGTGCGGAGCCTACCAGCGCAACAAGGCGCGACGCCGCGGCCTGCTCGACGAATTCGAAAAGCCCGATGGGGAGAACGTCGATCTGATCAGCGCTGCAAACCGGCGGGTCAGTCGCGCGCTGGATGAACGGTTCTGATCGAGCCGGCGCCGCGCTTGCAATGTGCTTGCCTCGCGGAACCGGGAGACAATATCGGGGAAACGGCGATCCGCCGGCGTCATGCCGACTGTAAGACTTGAACGCGAGGGATTGTTTGGACCGGTCGGCGTGGTCGATACGGCGTGGGCGCGGCGGTTCAGCATCAACGGAGTGCTGCAAGGGGCTTCGTTGCTGGCGCCGGCGGCCGGCGATATCGCCGCGGGCTTGCCCGCCGGGCCGGGGCCGGTGATCGAAACGCGTTATCAACTGGCTTGGCTGTTGGCCGGGCAGCGGCATCCGGCGGGCCGCGGGTTGATGATCGGGCTCGGCGGCGGCGGTGGGGCGGTCGGCTTGCTGCATCAGTTTCCGCAATTGCGCCTGGATGCGGTCGAGATCGATCCGCGCGTCGTTGAGATGGCGCGCGAGTTCCATCCGCTGGTGGGCTATTACGAGCAGGCGGGGCGGCTGGCCGTGAGCACGGCCGACGGAGAGGATTTTCTCGCGGGAGCCGTTCCGCGTTACGATTTCGCGATTGCAGATATCGTTGTCGATGGAGAAGACGCGGATATCCTCAAGTCGTTGGCGCTGATCGAGCCGCTGACCGGCGCGGCGGGCGAAGTCTGGCTGCACGCTTTCGGGTCGATATGGCAGGCGCGCCTGCACGAAGTCCTGCAGAAGTTCGACGCGGCCGGCCGGCCGGTTGCGTGGTTGTTTTCGCCGGTGCGGATCGACATTCCGCTGCCGGCGCAGCGCAACTGGGTTGTCACCGACGCGGCGATGGAGCCTCCCGACCCGCGCGGCTTCGCGCCGTTCGCCGGGTTGCGCGGCCCGCAGGTGCGGGCGGTTCGCGAAGGATATGCAACGCTGGCCGCGCATGCGCTCAGCCGCGCCGAGGCCGCGCGGCGCCGGCCGGCTTGAAAAGGCGCGGCACGCGCGTTTCAGCCGGTTTTCGCCGGGTCGAATGCAGGCGCGCCGGGGATGTCGGGATCCTCGATCTTGGGTATTTGCACCCTGACGCGGACGCCGCCCCCTTCCCGATGTTCGATCGTCAGGTGGAAGTCGTTCTCGAACAACACCGATAAGCGTTCGTGTACGTTGCTGAAACCGATGCCCTTTTGGAAGACGTGCAGCATGGCGTCTTCGGCAATGCCGACGCCGTCGTCTTCAACCTCGATCTGCAAACGCCCGCCGCGCAGGCCGCTGCGCAGCCGGATCGTGCCCCCGCCGACCTTGGGGCCGATGCCGTGCTTGATCGAGTTTTCAACGATCGGCTGCAGGATCATGCTTGGAATCAAAGTGTGCAGGGTCGCCGGGTCGACGTCCTTTTCAATGCGCAGCTTGTCGCCGAAGCGGACCCGTTCGATCTGGAGATAGTCGTCGATGAAGGCCAGCTCGTCGCGGAGCGGCGAAAAGGCGTCGTGTTTGCGCAGCAGGCGGCGCATGATCGTCGAGAGTCGGAAAACGGTTTGACGAGCCTGTTCCTGATCGATGCGGATGAGTGACGCCACCGAGTTCAGCGTGTTGAACAGGAAGTGCGGGTTGATCTGGCTGGTCAGATTGAGCAGGCGGGCTTCGATGAGCAGGCGCCGCTGTTCTTCGAGCTTCCATTCGTTGCGCGTGTTGTTCCAGACCTTCAGCGTCAAGCCGACGCAGATAACCGTGGCGCAATAGGCGAGCGCCACCGTAAACGGGTTGAGGTCCGCGTCTTTGGCGTAGGGGGCGAACAGCCAACCGCGTTCCTCGAAAGCGTGAGCCAGGCTGGTGCGGACGAATTCGATGGACAGGCAGCCCGTCAGCAGCAGCAGTTGAAACGCCGCCTGACTGTTGGCGGCGCGCGCGCGCGTCCACGACCAGAGCGTGAAGGGGAAGAGCGGGGAGAAGCGCCACACTTCCTCGGGTCCGGGAGAGAAGGCGCGCAGGAGCCCGCCGAGGGCGCCGACGCCCACGAGCAGCGGCAGCGTTGCCCATTCGAACCCGGGCGAGAGGAACGCGGGAAGGGCGATGACGGCGCCGGCGACCGAGCCGGTGACGTAGCCGCCGACGAGGCCGGAAACGAAAGCGCCTTCGAGGCCGACTTCGGCGGCGCGGTAGCCGAGCACGACGCGGACAAGAGTGCCGCCGGCGAACACGATGCCGAACAGGGCGCTGAGTTCGAGGCGCTGGCGGATGGTGCGCTGCTCGCGCAGGAACATGCGTTTGGCGAAGTTCCAGCGGAGCGAAATGCTGGCCATCGAGGCGATGACCGCGATCTTCACCAGCAGAGTGACCAGTAAGTCGGCTTGGGCCATGCGCGCGCCCCGGCGACCCGCTTGCACGGCTTGGGCGCAAGGGAAACCGCCTATAATGATTCTAGGGACTTTAGCAGTTCCTGTCCCGCGTTTTGCGATGCGCGGTCCGCGAGCGGCAATGACAGGGGAGAACCAGGCGGCGCCGGCCGTCACGGTCGAGCAGGTGGCCGAGGCGGACTTCCCGTCGCGGTACGGCACGTTCCGGATTTGTGGTTTTCGCGGGGTCGGCGGGGGCCGCGAACAGGAGATCGTCGTGCTCAAGACGGGCGATCTGTCGGCCGGCGGCGGCGCGCCGCTGCTGCGGATTCACTCGCGGTGCCTGACGGGAGAAGCGTTTGCCGGGTTGCGCTGCGACTGCGGCCCTCAGCTTGAGATGGCGCTGCGCACGATCGCGGAATCCGGCCGCGGGCTGCTGATTTACGATCCGCAGGAAGGACGCGGCATCGGCTTGCTCAACAAGCTGAAGGCTTATCAGATTCAGGACGAGGGGGCGGACACGGTCGAGGCGAACCGCAAGCTGGGGTTCGATGCGGACGAACGCGACTATGGGTTCGCCGTGGCCGTCTTGCGGCATTTCGATCTGAGCGCGGTGCGCTTCCTATCGAACAACCCGGAGAAGGTCGCTGCTCTGGAGCGGGCGGGAATCCGAGTCGTGGAACGCATTTCCTGCGATCCCGACGTGGGCGACCGGGCGGCGGCTTACCTGCGCACCAAAAAAGAAAAGCTGGGCCATGCGATCGCGGTCCGCTGAAGCGCATTCTCCGGCTCCAACCGTTCCCTTGCGATAATGGGCGGGATGACGATCCGACGCCGCTCGTTTCTCTCCATGTCTGCTTGCGCGCCTGCCTACGCCGCGGCGGCGGGGGGCGCGCGGGACGACATTTCGCTTGCGGCCTGGTCGATCAACAAGAGCTTCTTCATCGCCCGCCGCTGGAAGAATCTCGACTTGCCGCGGATCTGCCGCGAGGAACTCGGCATCAATGGTCTCGAATTCGTCAATCAGTTTTTCGCGAACCCCACGATGCGCTATCTCCAGGAACTCAAGCGCAATCTGGACGACTACGGCGTCACCCCGGTGCTGGTGATGATCGATGCCGAGGGCGACATGGCGGCGAAGGATACCGTCGAGCGGCGGCAGGCGGCTACGGCTCACCGCAAGTGGGTCGATATTGCCCACTATCTGGGCTGCCATGCCGTGCGCTGCAACCTGGGCGGCCCGCGCGAGAATTGGGCGGCGGACAATGACCTGATCGCGCGCGCGACGGACAGTTTTAAGGATTTGCTCGGATATGCGCGGGAGTCGGGGCTCAACGTCTTGATCGAAAATCACGGCGGCGCGTCTTCCGACCCCGCTGTTCTCACTGCAATTATGGAGGCGGTGGACGATGCGCGGTTCGGGACGCTGCCGGATTTCGGCAACCTGAACCCGGGCGGCGATCCTTACGCTGTCATCCGCAAGATCGTTCCCTGGGCCAAGGGCGTCTCCGTGAAGTCGCGCTGGACCTTGGACGGGAAACATCCCGACTATGACCTCGCGAAATTGATACGGATATGCCGGCAAGCGGGTTTTCGCGGATTTTGGGGCATCGAGTCGGGATTCGTCCCCGGACGAACAAAGAATGGGCGCGCGGATTATTCGGGGTACTCGCCGCAAGAGCTTTGGACGCACGAGGTGACGGCGGCCAGGCGCACGCAAGAGGTGATACGCGAATCCTTGGGGCTCGTTTAGAGTTCGGCGAAACTGACGAATCTGACGCCCAGTTCGGCCGCCCGCCGCTTGACCTGCGGCGCGGTGAGGGCGCGTAACTCGGCTTCGCGGCTCTTTTTCAGGCGGGTTGAAGCGGATTGCAGCTCCGGGCCGCAGAGTCCCGGATGGCACATGAGCTCTCCCGTGCCCGCAGGGATGTTGTCGAGGAGTTCAAGCAGTTGATCCGTCTGGAATTTACCGGTCATGCGAAAACCCGCGAAGTAATCCGTCGCGCGGCAGCGGCGGCGCAGCAGCGCTTCGGTAAAGGGGATTTGCAGCGGGCGGAGCGCTGCCGCGGTCAGCGTCGGCGACAAGCTCGGGCGGGGGGCGACGAGCGGCAGATCGAACGGACGGCGGACCCACGGGATTGCGTATTCTTCGGCAATGCTCAGAACTGCTTCGAGGACTCTTGGGAGCAGATGCGTATGCTTATGCGTGTCGAGGTGGGTCGGCCGGATTCCCGACCGGAGCGTCTTGTCGACTTGCGCCCGGAACTCGCGGACAATCCACTCCGCGGACGGCAGGTTGCACAGAAGCTGCGGGACCGTCTCGGGCAAATGGGAAACGGGGTTCGCGACGGTTTTGCCGCCCGTCAGGACGAGGTGGCAGCCGATATCGAGGCCGGGGTTTTCGACGGCGAGGCGTACTGCGTTATCGAACGCGGCGCCGTTTGCCATGAGCGTGGTCGAACGGAGAATGCCGTTTTGGAAACAGCGGACGATGCCCTCGTTGACGTCCCGGGTGAATCCGAAATCGTCGGCGTTGACGACGAGGCGGCGCGCGCGCGGCACGATTCTTCGAAGGTTAGCAGCGCGTTCGGAAGAATGCGGCGGACGCCGGGGTGGGTGGGGTTGGCATGAGGATTGCGCCCGCCGCAAGCAGGGTTGTAATGATATAGACGAGCGCCGCGCCGATTTGTTTGCCGGGCTGAAAAATTTCACGGGCGGAGAGCGGCGCCGGAAAGAGCTATGGAACGGAGTTGCGGCAGAGTTGGAGCGTTCCGGGCCGCAAAAAGAAAACAGCGGGGAGTGGGCGCTCCCCGCTGCCTATCTTTCTTGTGGTTTCACAAGGAGAAGCAATCGAACCTTTTTCGATTTTTGACTTTCAGTAGGTAAGACGAATCATGACGCCATTTTTTCGGCAAGGAAACAAAAAATATTTTTGCCGCCCGATTCGGCGCCGCCTCGTCGTCTTTTTGTTCCTCTGCGGCGTCTTGCCTAGTGGACGGACAGTCTGTTGATCTTCCGCGACGTCGAAGACCGCGATTTGATTCTGCGTGCCCGCAAGGGCGATGTCGAATCTTACAACATACTTGTATCCCGTTGGGAAAAAAGGGTTTACAACTACATATTGCGAGTGGTGGGCAATCGTGACGACGCCCTGGATCTCTGTCAGGACACCTTCCTGAAAGCCTACCGCGGCATTGCGAAATTGAATGACCCCGCGCGCTTTCCGCAATGGTTGTTCCGTATCGCTCACAACGAGACGACTTCGATGTACCGCCGGAAAAAGCCTGTCGTTGAGGACGAAAACCTCGAGCAGTCGGTCGATCCGGCGAGTCTGGCGCGCGCGCGGTTCGACGGCATGACATTCGGCGCCGCCGAACTGGGTTTGGCGGTCGAGCAGGCTCTGGAGCGTCTGAGCGGCGAGCAGCGCCAGGTTGTGCTGCTGAAGGTCTATCAGGGATTCAAATTCGCCGAGATCGCAAAAATCACCGGCTGTCCGTCATCGACGGTGAAATCGCGCTTTTACAGCGCGTTGAACGTGTTGCAGGGCGCACTGGCCATGGCTTAGGAAGCGCCGTCAGAAATGGAGGGAAAAGAAATGCAGGATGCGCCTCATGTCTTGTGGGATTACTTGCTCGACGAGTTAGGGCCGACCGAGCGGGCCGAGGTCGAAGCCTGGTTGCAAACTTCGGCCGCCGGCCGGGCGGAATTGGAGCGGCTGCGGCTGACGCATGCCGCGTTGCTGCGCCTGCCGCAAGAGGAGATTCCGCAACGGATTGCGTTTGTTTCCGATCCGATTCTGGAGCCCTCGCCCTGGCAGCGCTTCCGGCGGGGGATGCTGAGCGGAGTCCTGCGTCCGGCTATGAGCATGGCCGCGGTGTTGCTGGTGTTTTTTGCCGGAGCCTGGGCGACGAAGCCGACTTTGGCGCGAACCGGGAACGATTGGTCGCTGGCTTTCGGCGCGCCGGCCGCGCCCGGAGATTGGGAAGAGAAGCTTCGCGCGGCGGTACGAGAAGCAACGGCGGCGGCAGAGTCCCGGCAGCGCGAGGCCGCGGCTGCCTCGATCGCTTCTTCCGCAGAAATCGACAGGGAATGGATGTCCGCGCAACTCGCCGCGGTTCGCCGCGAGTTGGCCGAGGTCCACGAAGATGCGGCGGTCGGCTACGAGTTGATAAACGCCAAGCACGAAACGTTCAAGCGGCAGATACTCCAGATCGATATGGCTGCGCTGGGAGGATTTGGGCAATGATGTCTCGCATTCTTGTTTCGGCGCTGCTCGCCGCGGCGGCCTTCGGCGGCGAGATTCCGGCGCGGACGGCGGCTCTTGGCAAGCAGATAGCCTCCGCGGAAAAGGCGCTGGACAGGCATTTCCGCTCGGCCGGAGCGGGCACGTCGATAGCGCTCATCGGCGCCGCCCGCGGCGTCTATTTGCCCCAATACGGAGCGGTGTTCCTGATCGAAGTCAATTTGGCGCCGGTAGCCAACGTGAGCCCTTTCCGGCGTTCGTACTCCGAGGCGGAAAAGCAACAGTTGAATGCCCGCAAGCGGGAACGCGTGGACGATCTGGAGCAAACGATGCGCGAAGCGTTGCTGCAGGCAGGCGCCGGGTTGACGAAAATCGGCGCGGATGAGCGGGTTGCTCTTGCCGTCTCGCTCTTTCATTTTCCTTGGGAAGATTTAACGCAGCTTCCCAGGCAGGTGGTGATGACCGGCGCGCGGGACGAGTTGGCTTCCGCCGAAAGCTTGAGCACGAGGTATTACTAGCCGGTGAGTTCCGAAACGCAACTTTCGCTTGCCGTTGTCCCGTTGCCCGAACGGCTGGGCCAAATGCTGGTCGACAGGGGATTTGTGGATCCCGGGGATCTGGAGCAGGCGCTTGAGCTGCAAAAGGAGCGCGGCGACAAGATCGGCAGGATTTTGATCGATCTGGGGTTCGCGGCTCCTAAAGACGTGCTCGAGGCTTTGGCCGAGCAGTTGGAAGTCCCCCTGCTGGCCGCGGAAGATTTTCCGGAAGCGCTTCCGGAAATCGAGCGCATTTCGCCGCGCTACATGCGGCAGTACTTGTTCTTGCCGCTGGCGTGGGAAGAGTCGTCGCTCAGGGTGGCCATGGCCGACCCGCTGGATTTCGAGACGCTGGCGACGATCCGCAATGTGGTCGGCTCGAGCGTCTCTACCGTGCTGGCCTCCGAAGGCGACATCCTCGATGCGATCGAGAGGTATCACGGCGCCGAGGAGGAAGCGCGGGAAGACGACTTCGGATTTGTGCAGGAAGACTCGGCGGACATCGAGCATCTGCGCGACATGGCCTCGGAAGCGCCGGTTATCCGCTATGTGAATGCGATGATCGCGCAGGCGTTGGATCAGCGTTCGAGCGACATTCACATCGAACCGTTCGAGAAGGATTTTCGGGTGCGGTTTCGCATCGACGGCGTGCTGCAGGAGCAAGAGACCCCGGCGCGCGAGTTGCGGGCGGCGGTGATCTCGCGTCTGAAGCTCATGGCCAAGCTCAATATCGCCGAGCGCCGGCTGCCGCAGGACGGCCGCATCAAGATCAAGGCGCTCGGGCACGAAGTCGATTTGCGTGTTTCGACGCTGCCTACGCTTTACGGCGAATCGGTTGTCATGCGCTTGCTCGACCGCTCGGCTACCGATTTCTACGAGTTGACGACGTTGGGCTTCGATGAGCGCATGCTCTCTCGGATGGAGTACTTTACCGGGCTTCCCCATGGAATTTTCCTGGTTACCGGCCCGACCGGCAGCGGCAAGTCCACCACGCTTTACTCCGCGTTGAAGCGGATTAACGTCCCGGCCAAGAAAATCATTACGATCGAAGACCCGGTCGAGTACCAGATGGACGGCATCAACCAGATTCACGTGAATCCGACGATCGGACTGACCTTCGCGGCCGGACTGCGGCATATCGTTCGTCAGGATCCGGACGTGATTATGGTCGGCGAGATTCGCGATCGGGAGACGGCGGATATCGCCATCCGCTCGGCGTTGACCGGTCACTTCGTCTATTCGACGCTGCACACCAACGATGCGCCGAGCGCGGTGACGCGGCTGACCGATATGGGCGTGGACAACTATCTGATCACGTCGTCGGTGGTAGCGGTTCTGGCCCAGCGCCTGGTCAGGGTGATCTGTAAGGATTGCCGCGTCGCCGGCGAGACGGTCGATGCGCCCGACGGGCGGCGGATGCGGACGTACCGCGGCGCGGGTTGCGAGAATTGCCGCGGCATCGGCTATCGGGGCCGCATGGGCATCTTCGAGCTCATGGAGCTTAACGACGAGATTCGGCAATTGGTGATGGAAAACCGGGACGCGGCGGTGTTGACGGCCGCGGCGCGGAGCAACGGTATGCGCAATTTGCGCGAGGACGGCTGGGAGAAGATCGAGCGCGGGGTGACCGCGGTGGAAGAAGTCGTCCGCGTGACGCAGGAGTTTTGAGCGGCGATGACTACGTTCTACTACAAGGCGTTGGCCGCGGACGGCAAGACGCGCAGCGGGACGCTCGTTGCCAACGACAGCCGCGCGGTTGCCCGCGACCTGCGCGAGATGGGCATGACGCCGACTTTCGTCGGCGCCGCCAAGCCGGGCAGGCTTTCGTTCGAGTTGCCGCGATTCCGCCGCAACTCGAAAGACATCCTGCACTTCACGCAGGAGACGGCGACTCTGCTGAACGCCGGCATTCCTCTCGACCGGGCGTTGACGATTACTTCGGAGCTCACCGAGCGCAAAGATTTCCAGACCGTCGTGCAGGAGATGCAGCGTTCGCTGCGCGGCGGCAAGTCGTTCGCCGAAGCGTTGGCGGCGCATCCGCAGGTTTTTTCCGAGCTTTACGTGAGCATGGTCCGCGCGGGCGAGGTTTCGGGCACGCTGTCGTTGGTGATGGATCGACTGGCCGAGTTCGAGCGCGACCGTGACGAGTTGCGCGGTTACATCCTATCGTCGCTGACCTATCCGGCATTATTGGTTCTGGTTGGCTGCGGGTCGATCTTCGTGCTGCTGAATTACGTGATTCCGCGTTTTGCTGAGGCGTTCACGACGGCGAATATGGAGATTCCACTGCCGATGCAACTCTTGCTGAGCGCGAGCGGCATTGCGCAGCAGTGGGGCTTGCCGGTGGTTGCGCTGCTGGTGTCGGCCGGCTTCGGCTTGCGGGCCTGGATTCGTTCTCCCGCCGGCCGGCTGCGCTGGGACAGGTTGCTGTTGCGGGCGCCGCTGTTGGGCGATGCTTTGCTGAAGGCCGATACGTCGCGCCTGGCGCGGGCGATGGCGACGCTGGTGGCCAATACGGTACCGCTGGTTCAGGCGCTGCAGATTTCCAAGGGCATCTTGTCGAACAAGGTGCTTGCCGCGGCGCTCGACCCGGTGGCCAAGGGCGTCAAGCGCGGCGAGGGCTTGGCCGGGCCGTTAACGCGCACCGGCAAATTCCCGGCTTTAGCCGGTCACCTGCTCACGGTCGGCGAAGAGACCGGGCATCTGGACAAGATGTTCGCGCGCATGGCCGACATCTACGACAAGGACACCCGCGCGGCCATCAAGCGCTTTACGGCGTTATTCGAGCCCGTTGTTATCCTTGTGATGGGCGTCATCGTGGGCGCCATGATTCTGAGCATCATGCTGGCGCTGACCAGCATCAATCAGATGGGGTTCTGATGGACTATGGAATGAAAACACGAAGGCGCAACCGCCGCGCGGGCATCACGCTGATCGAGATGCTGGTGGTCGTCACGATCATCGCCTTGTTCGGCGCGATCGCTTTTCAACAGCTTGGACCGGAGGTCGAGAAAGGCCGGCGCGTGGCGGCGCAGACGCAGGTCGACGCGTTTATGACGGCGTTGCAGCGCTACAACCTGCAGAACGCTCGATACCCCGCGACCGAAGAAGGCTTGCAAGCGATTCGACCGTTTCTCAGTAAGGACATCCCTCTCGATCCTTGGGGAAACCCGTTTGTCTATAAATATCCGGGCGAGCACGGGTCCGACCCCGATGTGCTCAGCTACGGCGCGGACGGGCAGCCGGGCGGCGAAGACGGCGCCGCCGACATCGTCAGTTGGCGCTAGACGAGGCCTTGTGAGAGTCCGGGCGCGGCCCGTGCAGGCCGGCATCACCTTGATCGAGATGTTGGTCGTGATGACGCTCATCGGGTTGGCGGTGGGCATCGCTTATCCGACGGTGAGCGGCGGGCTGTCGGAAATTCGGCTGCGCGGGGCGGCAGAGGAGGCGCAGACGTTTTTTCTGCAGGCGAAGCAATATGCCGACCGGCGGCAGGAAGTCGTTCAACTCACCATCGACCCCGAGGGCAACCTCCTGCGCGCGTTGTCGGAGACCGGGCGTTGGCTGGAGACGTTGGAGTTCAAGGACGGCATCGCGGTCGCCGGCCGCAATGAGGCGCACAGCGTGATTTTGTTTCCGGGGAGTCCGCCGCCGGCGTTCGAGTTGATGCTGGCTGCGGGAGAGGGTGAGCGTTTGGGGTTTCGCGTGAACGTTCTGACCGGTCTGCCGGAGGAATGGGAGGGCGGCGAATGAGCCGGCGCGGAAAACGAGAGGGCTTCTCGCTGCTGGAGATGATCGTGGCCATTGCGCTGCTCGGACTGGCGGTTACCGGGCTGATTGCGATGATCGGCTCGTCGCTCGCAGGGGCGGCGATGACGCGCGAATATGCGCGGGCGGCCATGCTGGCGAAAACGCGCATGAACGAGCTGCTGACGATGCGGCCGATTCCGTTGGGAACTGCGCTGCGGGGCAGCTTCGACGAGGCGTCCGGATGGGAGGCCGCGGCGGAGCCTGTCTTGGCCTATGGGATGAGCGCGACCGGCAGTCGACTTGTGCGCATCGATCTGAAGATTTGGTGGGAATCGGGCGGCGAGCGCAAGTCGGTCGACTTCGAGGGCTACCGGCGGGTGCGGGTCCGATGAGGCCGCGGCGTTCGCGGCGGGCCGGAATGACTCTGGTCGAGGTGCTCGTTGCGTTTACCTTGCTGGGGTTGCTTTCGCTGGGCTTGGTGACGGCGTTGCAAACCGGCGTCGGCGCGTGGCGGGATTCGCGGGAAGCCCTCTCGCTCGACCGCCGCATCGCCAACGCGAACAACCTTCTCCATGCCGAGTTGGCCGGACTCGTGCCGGTTTTGGCCGAGCCGCCGCCGTATCGACGGGGCATCTCCAGGTTTCCCTTTTTTCACGGGGAGCCGACGGAAATGCGCTTCGTTTCGTCGTACTCGCTGGAGGCGGGAGTGCGCGCGGGGCTGCGCATCGTGGAGTTGTCGGTGATTTCCGGCGATGAAGGCCGGCGGCTGATCCTGAATGAATTGCCGTATCGAGGGCCGCGCAGCGTTGGCGTTTTCGCGCTGCAATCCGTGCCGGAGCGGACGAGCTTTTCCGGACGGCGCATAATTTTCACGCCGGTTCGGGCGCGCGCGGATTCGTTGATCGCCGCCGATCGGTTGAGTTTCTGCCGGTTTTCTTACTTGAGGTATCCGCGCGAGCGGGAGGCTCCGGGAGAATGGATTCCCGTCTGGGACGATTTGCAGAACGTGCCCGTAGCGGTACGGTTGGAAATGGCTCCGGCGGCGGTCGAGGCCGGGTTGCAGCCGGTGACGATCACCGCGCAGATTCGAGCGGAATACGCCCCGCAGGATCCGCTGCAGCGGTTGCTGCGGTTGATAGGGAGATAGGCGCACGATGCGCAGAGGAGCTTCCGGGGGACTCGCCGGCGCCGGCCGGCGCAGCGGCTCGGCGCTGCTCGCCGTGCTGTGGGCCGTCATCGCTCTCACGGCGGTCGGCTTCGCGCTCTCGACCGCCGTGCGCAACGAAATCGACCGCGCCTCGTTGAGCGTCGATTCGACCAAGGCGTATTTCCTGGCTCACGGCGCCATCGAGGCCGCGATGCAGCGTATTGTGCGGCCTACGGACCCGGATAAGCCGGATGAGGGTTTTGCGGTCGGCCAACGTTTTATGCGCTTCCAGTTCGCGAGCGGCAGCGCCGACGTCGAAATTGTCGGCGAAAGCGGCAAGCTGGACATCAACCAGGCGTCTCCCGAGGCGCTGGCGCGGCTGCTCGCCTCGTCGGGCATGGACAGCGGCCGGGCGTTGGCGTTGGCGGCGGCGATTGCGGATTTTCGCGCGCGCTTGAAGCAAGGCGAGGCCCGGCTGTACGTCCCGCCCGAGGGCGAGCAAATAAATCTGTCTCCCGGTTCGTCTTTCGACAGGCAACCTACGTCTATCCAAGAGACGGAGGAACTTCTTGCGATCCCGGGGATCACGCCGGATCTGCTTTACGGCTCCTTCCGTGAGGCGCAACGGCCGGCGCCCGGCGGCAGACGCGGAAAAGTTCAGCCGCGCCTGCTGAGGACGGGCGGCCTGATGCGCAACTTGACCACCAGGGGATCGACAGTCGTGAACGCCAATTATGCCTCGCCCGAAATGCTCATGGCGGCCGGCCTGACGCCCGATCTCGTGCGCGCGGTCGAAGACGTTCGGGCCGTACGGCCGTTGACGCCGGACGATCCGGGCATGGAAAACCTGGGCGGGTCCGGCGCCGGGATTCGACTGGGGCTCGGCGGCGGGTCGCAGCGTTATACCCTCACGGCTACCGCGCGTTTGGCCGCCGCCGGCGCGCAGGAGGCGCGGGCGGTGCGGTCGGTTGCGGCGGTCGTGGAGTTGGGGGCTTCCAATGGACCCGACCCGATCCGCATCGTGCGCTGGTACGACCGGCCGTTTTAGTTTCCGCCGCACTTTTTCTTTTGGAGGCAAGGGTCTTTCAGAGGCAACGGCAAGATGTTGAACGCGGTCAAGCGCTGGGGAACGGGTTGCGGGATCGAGATCCGCGGCCATGACCTCGTTGTCGTGGCGGTAAAATCCCGCCCCGGCGGCGTGCGCATACTCGGGCGCTGCGTGATTGCCGGGTTCCGCACGCGCGAACCCCGCGAGTGGGGCGCCGAGTACTCCCGATTTTTGAAAGAGCTCGGTCTCGATCACGTGGCGGCGACGGTGTGCTTGCCGCGCCGGGAAGTGATCGTTCGCCGCCTGCAATTGCCGGCGATGAGTCGCAAAGAGACGGCCGCGGCGGTCGCCCTGCAGCTTGAAACGCTTCATCCGTTTGGAGATGAAGATATCTACCATGCGTATGCGCCGGTGAACGGCGGCCGGCCGGCGGCGGACCGGGTTTCGCTGATGGTCGTGATTGCGGAATCCTCGGTCGTCGACGGTTATGCGGATCGCTTTGCGGCGGCCGGAATCGCCGCGGCCTCGTTCAGCGTGGCCGCGGCGGCGCTGCACACGGCTTTGCGGGTTCGTTGGGACCAGCCGCCTGCTCCCCTGGTGATCGGCGATTTGCGGGCCGACCGGCTGGAGCTTTACGGCGAAGCGCCGGGGCGCGGGGCTTGGACCTCGGAATTCGATCTGGCGGCAGTGCCCGCGGGCCGCGCTATGCAACTGGCGTATTCCGATTTGCGCCTGACGCCCGCGGCGCCGGCCGCGTTGGTCGTCAGCGGCGAATCCGATGCTCTCCCGGAGTTTCCGGGATTTGAAAAGAAATCTGCCGAGGCATTGCTTCCCGCCCCGCTGGAATCGCCCCGGGAATTCGATTTGAGCCGCGATTTGGCGGCGATGGCCGTGGCTTTGGAATCCGCCTGCCCCTACCTGGGGTGGCGGGCGAATTTGCTGCCGGTCGGGCGCAGGGAGGCGAACTCGCGGCTGATGTACGCCCCGACGGCGGCATTGTTGGCGTTGCTTTGTTTGCTGGGGTTGGCTTTCGCCGCCCGTCCGCTGATCCAGAACGGCGCGTATGCGGGCCGCCTCGAAGCCGAGACCAATCGTCTCGACCGTATCGTGTTCGAGGTTGAGAAAAACCACAAGCAGACGGGCGATGCGCAGGAAAAATTAGAGCAGTTGCAAAGGCTCCGCGCGCGTACGGAGATCGACATGCGGATGCTGAGCGAGCTGTCGGAGCGGATTCCCGATACGGTCTGGCTCGACAATCTGGAAGTCGACGATTCCGGGATCCAAATCCGGGGCACGGCGCCGGAGGCCGCGCCGTTGCTCGCGTTCATCGACGAATCCTTGACTCTCACCGGCGCGAAGTTCTCGCGCTCGCTGAGCGTGACCGAAGACGGCGAGCGGTTTCAAATTGCAGCGGAACGCCGCCCGCTGAGCTTGACGGCGGTCCCGCCCTTGGGATCGGCCGCGGCCGCGGCGCAGGATGCCGGCGAAAGCGCCGGGGGCGTCGAGTCGGCCGAAGGCGGGCAGCCATGAGGCAACTTACGGAACGGGAAAAGCGGATGTTGCTGCTTTTGGCGCCGGCGCTTCTCGCGGCCGGCTTTTGGCAGTTCGGAATCCGGTCGCCGCAAAGCGGGGGGATGCCGTCCGGCGGTTCGCTCGAGGCGCAAGAGCAGCGTTTCGAATTGGTGCGCGAGCAGGCCGGCCGGAAGCCGCTCAGCGACGCCGAATATCGAGCGGTCGAACAGGCTCTGGAAAAGATCGAGGGACTCCTGCTCGGTTCGGCTACGCCGGCGTTGGCGCAGGCGGAGATGCAGTCGCTGCTGGGCGATTTGCTCAAAGACGAAGGCATCGTGATGCGCAATTCACGATTCGGGACGGTCGCGCCGGAGGGCGAACACTATGCGCAAGTTCCGCTGACGGTCGATTTTACTTGTGCGATCGAGCAGCTTGTGAATCTGATGGCGGCCATTGCAAATGCGCCGAAGCTGCTGACCACCCGCAGCTTTCGGCTCGAGCAGGGCAATGAGGAGACGAAGGCGGTGAGTGTCCAAATGACGGTTTCCGGGTACCTTCCCGTTGAGCGCGCTCCTGAGTTGGCTGCGCGCGCCGCGAAAACGAGGGTAGGTCTGTGAAGAAGAAGCTCGGATTGGTCAACGTTCTCCTTGTGGCGTTGTTCGTTTGGGGCTGTCTGGTTTTCCGCGGGCAGTACGAGCGCGCCCGGCAGCGGTACGAGATTTTCGATGCCGCGGCAGAAACGGCGGAACCGCCGGTGATGCCCGCTCCGGCTGAGGCGCCTGCCGTTCGGGCCGTGGATTATGCGCCGATTTCGCAGCGTCTGTTGTTGTCGCGGGACCGCAATCCCGTGATCGAAGTGATTGTTCCCGATGAACGGGATGTCGAGCGGCCGCAGCCTCCATTGTTGGGCGGGGTAGTCGATTTGGGCGACGGCCCGCTGGCGCTGCTGGCGCCGGATGCCAAAACGCCGCCTCGCTGGACCGGCGTGGGAGAAAAAGTCGGCGAATATACCCTGCAGGCGTTCGCCGAGGATACGTTGACGCTTGACTGGAACGGCGAAAGTATCGAGTTGCAGCGGTCCGAGCTGGCCGCGGTGAAGTTCGACCGGCGCGAGGAGAGAGCGGCGAGCAGAAAAACGGCGGGCAACGGTTCGGCAAATCGCCAGGCGGCCGCTTCCCGGTCCGGCGAGGCGGCGTCGAACCTTACGGCATCGAGCGATGTCGTCGAAAAGGGCAAATACGTAATCGGCAGACAGTTGAGCTCGGGCGGGTATGCGGCCGATGCGAACGACGGCGCCCGGGACGGCGTCGAGTACAAAGGCTATGTGCGCCGGGTGCGGGTGACGCCGTTCGGCTCTCAGCACTGGTGGGAAAAGAAGGAGCAGTAAAGAGACGAGGCCGGGATCTTGACCGGCGCGAGACGGGGTTGGCCTTCACAGGAGTTCCAAGCGAGAAGAAAATGAAAAATTCATTGCAGCATTGCCGGTGGTTACTGACGTTGGCGGCCGTCGTGTCGTTCACGGCGTTCGCGCAACAACAGCCTGCCGGCCCGCAAGGCGGCGATCAGCCGGCAAACATTTCGTTCAACAATTTCCGCGACGCCGGCATGTTCGACGTGATCGACGTCCTGGCGCGAAAGCTCCAGATCAACTACATCATCGATCCGGCGGTCTCCGACGGTTCGGTCACGATCAACACCTATGGGCAGCTTCTCGAAAGCGATATCTTTCCGCTGCTGGAAACGATTTTGCGCATGAACGGGGCTGTTGCCGTACAGGTGGGCAACACTTACCGCATCGTGCCGCTGGAAGGCGTGACGCAGGCGCCGATCAGCCCGCAAACCGATGCGCAAGACCTGCCGCCCGATGAGCGCATGGTGCTGAACGCGATTCGCTTGAACTATTCTTCGGCGACGGACCTCGGCGAGGTGTTGGCGCCTTTTCTTGGCGAGGGCGGCAAATTTCAGGTCGTCGCCCAAGCCAATACCTTGATTGTGCTCGACAACAGCCGCAACATGCGGCGGACGATGGAGCTGATCGCACTGTTCGATACCGCCGATATGGCGCGTCAGCGCATGCGTCTGTTCAGCGTGGAAAACAGCTTGGCGATCATGTTGGCGGAAGAGCTTGACAGCGTTTTCCGAGCGTTTTCGCTTTCGGAGGAACAGTTGGCGATTCAGTTCGTACCCTTGCCCCGCATCAATTCGATCCTCGTGGTCAGCTCGAATGCCGGCGTTTTCGACGAGGTGGAGGATTGGGTCGACAAGCTCGACAACGCGGTAACGGTCGGCGGCGTTCAAAACTTCATCTACCGCGTGCAATACGGACTCGCCACAGACCTTGCGGGCACGATCATGCAGCTCTACGGCTTGTACGGCGGCTACGGGGGCGGCTATGGGGGCTACGGCGGTTATGGCGGGGGCATGGGCGGCGGTTACGGGGGATACGGCGGCGGTTACGGCGGCGGTTATGGCGGGGGCATGGGCGGCGGTTACGGCGGCGGTTATGGCGGTTATGGCGGGGGCATGGGCGGCTATGGGGGCTACGGCGGTTATGGCGGCGGCATGGGCGGCGGTTACGGGGGCTACGGCGGCGGTGGCGGCGGATTCATCCAGATTCCCGGCTTGAGCCAGGGGCCGCAGATGCGCTCCCCGGCGGCTGCGCAAGGTGCGGCGGACGCGACCGGAGCGCTGCTCGGCGCGACGGAAGGCGCTGCTGAGTCCATGACTCGGGGCATCCGCATCGTTCCGGATTACGTGAACAATCTCATCGTGGTGCAATCGACGCAGCAGGAATGGGAAGTGATCAACAAGACGCTGCAAGAGCTCGACTTCCCTCCGCGGCAAGTGTTGATCGACGCCAAGATCTATGAGGTGAGCTTGAACGGCGCTTTGTCGAGCGGCGTGTCCGCGTACTTGCGGAACCGCTCGACTCCGCGGGTCAACGGCAAGTTTACCGCCAGTTTCAGCGAAGTGGGAGCGGTGAAATTGAATATCGGGATGCTCGTTGGCAACACGCGGGAGTTGGCGCTGTTTCTAGGCGGGACTGAGATGCAAGGCAGGAGCCGGGTGATTTCGGCGCCGTCCGTGATTGCCACCGACAATATCCCGGCGACAATTACAGTGGGCGAATCGATCCCCACGCTGGCGTCGCAGGCTTTGGCGGGCGGCGCTCAGGCGGACGGCTCGTCGCTGTTCACCAACACGATCAATAACGTGCAGACCGGCGTAACCTTGGCGATCACGGCGCGGGTTAACGCCTCCGGTATCGTGACCATGATTATCAATCAGGAAGTCTCGGCGCCCACGGGAGTTAGCGGGGCGATCCAGTCTCCGACGATCAGGCGCAGAAACGTTAGTACGCAGGTGACCGTAGGGGACGGCGACACGGTGGCGATCGGCGGCATCATCCAAGAGACGAACACCTACGGGGCGAGCCGCGTGCCCGTGCTGGGCAGAATCCCCGTGCTTGGACGCGCGTTCGGCAGCACGACTCAATCGACCAGCAAGACCGAATTGATCGTGCTGCTCGAGCCCCACGTGATTTATGACGAAAACGAGATCGCCGGCGCGACCGAGGAATTGAAGAACCGTATGAAAAATGTCCGGCGGGTGATGCGCAAGGTCGATGCGCGATCAGAAAACGTTGCTGAAAATTCCGTAGCTGAAAAGCAGCCCCAGGAGTCCGGCGAAGACCACGTAGTAGAGCATGGGCACGATGGTGCGCCGGATCAGTAATCCCTCGCAGCCGACCAGCCCCACAGTGGCGGCGGCGGCCACAACGTTGTGGACGGTAATCATGTTCCCGGCCGCTCCCCCCAGCGCCTGCAGGCCCAGGATGACGAGGTGCGGAACCTGGATGCGGTCGGCTACGCCGTACTGGAACAAGCTGAACATCAGATCGCTGACGGTGTTGCTCCCCGCGACGAAGGCCCCGAGAGCGCCGATCATGGCGGCGAAGAACGGCCACGTCGCGCCCGTGACCGAAGCTGCGAATTCGGCCAGAACCAGCGGCATGCTCTGCAGCCCGGAGGCATTCGTATCGGAGTCGATGAAGACTCGCACCAGCGCGACCGCGAAAAGCAGGGCGAAGGCCGGCCCGGCGAGCATTTTGGCGGATGCCGCCCAAGCGCGTTTGGTTTGCCCGCCGCTCATGCCGTGAAGCCCGACCGTGATCAGGGAGACGAGCATGAAGATCGTGCCCGGCAAGTAGAGAGGCTGAATGCCTTGAGAAAGGCCGCTGCCCAGGATGTCGCTCCAGACGATCTGGATAGAGCTTAGCCATGCTTTCAAGGGCAGTTGCGAGAGGCGGGTGAGCACGAGCAGAACGGCGACAAGGATGTAGGGGGTCCATGCGCGGCTGAGGCCGATCTTGGCTTGCTGCCCGGAAAAATCGGGACTGAAGCTGCCCATCCAATTTTTCTCCCATTGGTCCCGGGGCGGGAAATCCCAGGGTTCGTCCTCGGGGATGAAGAGCTTGGCCCGCGCGGCGCTGACGACGACGGCGAGCCCGAGCAATCCGCCCAACAGAGAGGGAAACTCGGGGCCCAGCAACACTGCGACCAGACAGTAGGGGACAGTGAACGCAAGGCCGGCGAAGATTGCGAATTTCCATATCTTGAGGCCGTCGGCGAAAGACCGCTCCGCGCCAAAGAAGCGGGTCATCATCGCGCAGATGATGAGCGGAATCGCCGTGCCGACGATAGCGTGCGGAATCGCGGCGAAAACGCCGATCCGATAGATGAAATCGGGGTACGAAATGCCTGCGGCGGCGATTGCGTTTTCGACTTCGGCTACGTTCAGAGACTCGGCCATGCCGACGAGAATGGGCGTGCCGACCGCGCCGAAGCTGACCGGCGTGCTTTGAATAATCAGGCAGCACATCACGGCGGCCAGGGCGGGGAAGCCCAAGGCGAGCAGCAACGGCCCCGCGACGGCGGCGGGCGTGCCGAAGCCCGAGGCTCCTTCGATGAACGCGCCGAACATCCAGGCCACGATGATGAGTTGCACGCGGCGGTCGCGCGAGACATCCATGAAGCCCCGGCGGATCGCGGCCGTGGCGCCGCTTTCGGTCAGCGTTTGCAATAGAACGATTGCGCCGAAGATGATCCACAGCAGCGTGACGGCGATAACGGCGCCTCTAAGAGACGCCGCGGCCACGTGCATGGCGGGGACCTTCCAAAACATCAAAGCGAACGCGGCCGTCATTGCGTAGGCGACGGGCATGGCCCGCGTTGCCGGCCAGCGCAGGACAACGAGAAAGAACATTACCGCCAGGATGGGCAGCAGGGCGATCAGAGCGTAGAGGACGGAAGGTTCGGTCATGAGCGGCCACAAGGTTACGCACCGCGCGGTATGCGTGTCAAGGCGGCCGCCGCGGGACGGCGGCGCGCAATTCGCTAAAATGGCGCCTGGGACGATGCGCTTGTTCGCTGCATTTCTGGCGTTGGCGGGCGCCTCCGGTTTGTGCGCCGCCTCCGGCGAAGATTTTTTCGAGACAAAAATTCGCCCGTTGCTGGCCGAGAAGTGCGCGGCCTGCCACGGCGAGAAGATGCAGGCCGCCGCGGTCGATTTCCGTAAGCCCGAAACGGTGATCGGCAAGGTTGCGATTTCGGGCGATGAATCGAGTCCGTTGATCCGCGCGGTGCGCTACGAGGGCCGGATCAAGATGCCGCCGACATCGAAGCTGGCCGATGAAGAGATCGCAGTCCTGGTGGAATGGGTGCGCATGGGCGCGCCTTGGCCCAGTTTCGATGCCTCGGCGGCGGCGCCGGCGGCAACCGAGGAAGAGGCCGTCAGCAGCAGCCACTGGGCGTTTCAGCCGGTCGCCGACCCGCCGCCGCCGGATGTTCGCGAGGAGTCGTGGGCGCGCAACGACGTGGACCGGTTCATTCTGGCGAGGCTGGAGGACGCCGGCCTGAAGCCCGCTCCCGAAGCTCCGAAGCTGACTCTGCTGCGGCGCGCGAAATTCGATCTGCTGGGGCTTCCGCCGACGCTTGAGGAGATCGAGCAATTCCGGCGGGATACTGCGCCGGGCGCTTTCACCCGCCTCCTCGACAGATTGCTCACATCGCCGCACTACGGCGAGCGCTGGGGCCGCCACTGGCTCGACGCGGCCCGCTACGCCGATTCCACGGGCGTGGATGAAGATCACCCCTACGGCGATTCCTGGCGCTACCGCGACTACGTTATCGATGCCTTCAACCGCGACCTGCCCTACGACCGGTTCGTTCAGGAACAGATAGCCGGCGATTTGCTGCCCGCCGAAAAACCGGGCGCGATCAATACGCGCGGGATTATCGCCACCGGGTTCCTGGCGTTGGGGCCGAAGGCTCTGGCGCAGCGCGACCCCGTGCAGAAAAAATACGACGTGGTCGACGAGCAGATCGATACGACCTCCAAAACTTTCCTGGGGCTGACGATCGCCTGTTCGCGGTGTCACGACCACAAGTTCGACCCGATCTTGACGAAGGATTACTATGCGCTCGCGAGCATCTTCGCCGGCACCAAGTCTTTTGTCGATTGGCGCAAAGACGGTTCGCGCTATTACAAGCAGCCGCTTGTCAAGCCGGAAATCTACGAGGCTTACAAGCAACGGGCCGACCGCGCCGCGCAATGGAAGCGATTGCGGAGAACGGCCGAGGCGGTTGCCGTCGCGCGCTATCTTCTCAGCGGCCCCGCGCAAGGGTTTGCCGACTATATGCTGGCCGCTGCCGGCGGCGTCGAGCGCAGCGGCCTCGATGCGCAGACTGCCGCCTGGTTCGAAGAGTATTTGAAACCGCGTCCGGCCCCGCGCCCTCATCTGGCCAAGTGGCGGGACGCCCCTGCTTCCCGGAAAGCCGCCGCCGCGGCCGCCTACCAGGAAGAGTTGCGCAAGACCATCCGGGAAAGAGCGGAGACGGCGGACGCCTGGCTGCAAGAGGCGATGGCCGCGGCGCGCGAAGGGAAGGGGGCGCCGGAGCTTCCCGAGTTGCCGACAACGCTGCTTTACAGGGACGTGACCTTCGAGGGCGCGCCCTACGACATCGACGCGAAGGACGCGGCGGCAAAGTTCGGCCCGGACGACCGCGAGCGGCTGGCCGCGCTGTCGGAACGGATCGAAGAAGCCGAAGCCGCCATCCCCCCCGAGCCGCCGATGGCGAACTGCGTGGCGGAAGGCGGGAGTATCAACCAGCGCGTCTTCGTCCGCGGCAGCCATAAAAATCTCGGCGATCCGGTAAGCAAGCGCTTCCCCTTGGCGCTTGCCGGTACCGGGCAGGCTCCGATCGAATCGGGCAGCGGGCGGCTGGAGTTGGCGCGGTGGCTGGGCTCGGATGCGAACCCCTTGAGCGCGCGCGTGATGGTCAACCGCATTTGGAACGGACATTTTGGCGACGGAATCGTGCGCACGCCCAACAACTTCGGGCTGATGGGAGAGCGCCCGACACACCCCAAGCTGCTCGACTATTTAGCCTCGCGGTTCGTCGCAAGCGGCTGGTCGGTGAAGCGGATGCATCGGCTGATCATGACCTCGGCGACTTACCGCATGAGCAGCGGCGTCTCCGAGGAGGCTTGGGCGAAGGATGCCGACAACCGGCTTTGGTCGCGTTTCAAGCGGCGGCGGCTGACGTTTGAAGAGATGCGCGACAGCTACTTGGCGGCGGCCGGCTCGCTCGACCTGACGATCGGGGGCGACCTCGACGCCGGCTCGGGGCGGTTGGTCGAGTTCGACCGCAATAACCGCCGGATCGATCCCGACGATTACCGCCGCCGCAGCGTTTACTTGCCGCT
Organism: uncultured Bryobacterales bacterium; assembly: GCA_958295955.1. GTDB lineage: Bacteria > Acidobacteriota > Terriglobia > Bryobacterales > UBA6623 > CATQHP01. Next base: position 3,623,021 of record OY282420.1, read on the forward strand.
GATGCGGAATAAGCTGCCGACTCTGCTGGCGCTGTTCGATTTCGGGGACGCCACCACCCCTAACGGAAAACGTTCGGTGACCAACATAGCCCCCCAGGCGCTGTACGTGATGAACAGCGGATTCGCGGACCGCGCGGCCGGCGGCATTGCGAAACGGCTATTGGAACGCTCCTCGGATCGTCTCGATGCCGCCTATAAGTTGGTTTACGCGCGTCCGCCGACCGAGCGGGAACGCGGTCGGGCGCGGAATTTCATTGAGGCGTTCGCCGCGCGGCAGACATCGTCGGACCGGCCACAAGAAGCAGCTTGGAAAAGTCTTTGTAAAATGCTATTGGCGTCGAACGAGTTTCATTATGTGGATTGACCGCAAGCATCGCGCATTGGCGGGGGCGCCGCTGCAGCCTCCCCAGGCGGCTGCGGGACCGAGCCGCCGGACGCTGCTGCGCCGCACGGCTTTGGGCTTCGGTTCGCTCGGTCTCTACGGTCTGCTCGGCGACCGGGATTTGTTGGCTGCCGCTCCCGCCAACCCGCTGGCGGCCAAGCAAACGCATTTCGCGCCGCGCGCCAAGCGCGTCATTTTTTTGTTCATGCACGGCGGAGTTTCGCACGTCGATTCCTTCGACCCGAAGCCGCGGCTGGACGCCGACCACGGCAAGCCGCTGCCGATCAAGCGCTCGCTGACGTTCAACGCCAAATCGGCCGGCGGACTGATGCGTTCTCCCTGGGAGTTTGAAAAACGCGGCGAGAGCGGCATTCCGATCAGTACGCTGTTCCCGGAGATCGCGGGTTGCGCCGACGATCTTTGCGTCATCCGCTCGATGGTTGGCGAGGGCGTGGACCACGGCGCGGCCATGTTGCAGCTCTTTACCGGGACGTTCTCGTTCTCGCGTCCGAGCATGGGTTCGTGGGCGCTCTACGGACTGGGTACCGAGAATCGGAACCTCCCCGGCTTCATTACGATCAAACCGACGCAATGGCAGGGCGGCGACAAGCTGTTCGGCTCGAGCTTCCTGCCGGGGGCCTATCAAGGGACGCCGATCGGGTCGTCTCCGATGCAGGTCGACGACATCATCGCCAACCCGATCGAGCATCTGCGCCCGCGGGGCGAGACCGCCGACGAGCAAAAGCTGGAGTTGGAATTTTTGCGGGCCGTCAACCGGCGTCACGCCGACGAACGGCGTTACGATGCGAACCTTGAAGCGCGCATTCAAGCGTTCGAGTTGGGCTTCCGTATGCAGATGGAGGCCCCGCAAGCGTTGGATGTTTCGCGGGAGACCGAGGCCGTCAAAAAACTGTACGGTCTCGACCAGGAGGTCACGCGCGATTTCGCTTGGCAGTGTCTGTTGGCGCGGCGGTTCAGCGAGCGGGGCGTGCGCGTCGTTCAGGCGACGCATTCGGGCGCCGAGGAAAAATGGGACCACCACGGCGATATTTTGAGGCTGCACCCGATCCGGGCGCGGGAAGTGGACAAGCCCATTGCCGGCCTGATTCGCGATCTCAAATCCCGCGGGCTGCTGGACGAAACCCTGGTCGTATGGGGCGGCGAGTTCGGGCGCACGCCGTTTTCCGAGGGCGCCGACGGCCGCGACCACAATCCGTACGGCTATTCGATCTTCATGGCCGGCGGCGGCGTGAAACGCGGTTTCATCTATGGGGCGACTGACGAGTTCGGCTACCACGCAGTGGAAGACCGCATGCATATCCACGACCTGCACGCCACGATTCTGCACCTGCTGGGGCTCGACCACGAGCGCCTGACTTACCGCTACGGCGGACGGGATTTCCGACTCACGGACGTAGCGGGGGTTGTGGCGAAAAAGATTCTCGCTTAGCAGCAGCCCGCGGGGGAAGTCTCCGCCCGCGTGACCGTTACGCGGTCTGCTAGACTACCGGCATGAGCGCGGAGTCGCGTAAGGAGAATGCCCGATGGCTGCTTCACCGGTGATCCCCGCGCCGCCCGTCGACGACATCTACCGCGCTTGGCGGGAAGCCGGGGTGGACCCCGACCTTGCACACGCGGCTGTCGAGCAAGTTCGCGATCAAGCCGGCCGGAACGTCATTGTCGTCATGGGATCGCGCTTTGACGAGCTCAGCGCCAAGATCGACGCCCAAGCCGCTCGCCTGGATGGTAAGATCGACGCCCAGGGCGCTCACCTGGAGGCCAAGATCGACGCCCAAGGCGCTCATCTGGAGGCCAAGATCGATGCCCAAGGCGCTCGCCTGGAGGCCAAGATCGACGCCCAAGGCGCTCACCTGGAGGCCAAGATTGACGCTCAAAGCGCTCGCATCGAGGTCTTGCAGCGCGTGATTTGGCCGCTTATCGGCATCCTCGCCACCGCGGTCTTCGGCCTGTTATACGAGGCTGTCTCCCAATAGTCTTTCCGTATCGGGCGCTTGGCCCGCGGGCTGTCAGGCGGAAGTAAGCTCGGCGCGGATTTTGCGTTTGGCGAATTTGCCGGAGGCGATGCGCGGCAGCGGTTCTTCGCGAAAGTAGATGCGGCTGGGGACTTCGAAGCCGGCCAAGTGCTTTCTCAACTCTTCCTGAAGCTCCGCCGCGCTCAACTCGACGCCGGGTTCAGGCACGACTACCGCCGCCAGGTCTTCGCCCAGCCTCTCGTCGGGGATGCCGACGGCAACCGCTTCGGCGACGCCGGCGCATTTGTAGAGCGCGTCTTCGACGGCGCCGCAACTGATGTTCTCGCCGCCGCGGATGACGATGTCCTTGATGCGGTCAACGAAGAACACGAAATCGTCTTCGTCGATGTAAGCGATGTCGCCGGTCTTGAGCCAGCCGTTTTCGAAAGCCTTCGCCGTGGCTTCGGGCTTGTTCCAGTAACCGCGGATGACCGAAGTCCCGCGGATCCAGACCTCGCCGGGCTCGCCTCGGGGGACATCGTTGCCGTCGGTCCCGACGAAGCGCATGTCGAGCACCGCGGAGCAGCGGCCGCTGCTGTTGGGATGCCGAAGGTAATTTTGATTGCGGATGAGAGTGCCGATCGCATTGGTCTCGGTCATGCCCCAGCCGGTGCCGGGTAGGGCGTTTTGCAATACTTCGACGGTTTCGAGCACCTGCCGCGCGGGGCGGTGGGCGCCGCCGCCCCCGATTCCAAGCAGGCTGGGCAACGGCCGCCCCTGTTCCCGAGCGGCGCGGATGAGGTCGCCGGTGATGGTCGGCACGGACGTAAAATGTGTAATCTTTTCCCTCTCGATGGTGTCGAGGGCTTCCTCGACGTCCCACTTGTGCATCAGGGTGAGGCGGCGTCCGGCCCGCAGGCCGCCGAGCAGGCAGACGTGACTCGCCGTGACGTGGAAGAACGGGATCGAGACCAGCAGCCGGTACTGCGCCTCGGTCGGCTCGACCGGCGGCGTGATGTTGGCGAGCTTGCTCGCCACGCGGCCTTCGAGTTCCCAGGACAGCAGCGCGTGGAGAACGTTGCGGTGGGTGGAGATCGCCCCTTTCGGATGTCCCGTCGATCCCGATGTGTAGAGCATCATCGCGTCGTCGTCGGGGTCGGATTCGATCGCGGGCAATGCGGATTCGTCTGCCGCTGCGATCACTTCGTCGAAAATCGCGATGCGCTCTGTCGGCGTTCGCGGCGTTCTGACGGCGACCGCGGGGACGCCCAGGTCGGGCAGGCGGCCCTCGATTCTCTGCAGCCGCTCTTCGTCGATGAGCAGCGCCTTGGCGCCGCAGTCCTTGAGTCCGTACTCGATTTCCTCGCCGCTCCACCAGCCGTTGAAGGCGACGCTCACCGCGCCGAACGAGATCGGCGCAAAGAACGAGACGACCCATTCGGGGTAGTTGCGCATGCAAACCGCGACCCGGTCGCCGCGCCCGACGTTGAGCCGCTCGCGCAGGAAGCGGGCGATCTTGGCGGTTCGGCTGCGAACCTCGTTGAAGCTGTACTCCTCGCCGCGGTAGCGCAGGTAGATGAGGTCGCCCCATGGTTCGGAAGCGGTCAGCAGGTCGAGCAGACTGCCGGGCGCGTTCTTGAAAACCCGGCAGACCAAGCCGCCGCGAACGGTTTGCTCGACGATTTCGTAGTCTTGTCCGGGAGCGGTGAGCTCGGCGACGGCTTGCCAGTGTTCGGCTGCGGACATATTCGAAAAACGTTTCATTTTGGCATTTTCGGCCGCGGAGTTTCATCGGGGGCGGCAAGGTCGGTTGTGCGGCGCGCTATGGCCGCTGCCGTTTACCGTTCGTCTTCGATCGGGTTGGCGAGCACTCCGATTCTCGAAATTTCGACTTCGACCCGGTCGCCGGCTTTCATGAAAACCGGCGGCTTGCGCGCTTTGCCGACTCCTCCGGTCGTGCCGGTGGAGACGACGTCGCCGGGACGCAGCGGGAAGATGATGGAGAGGTAGCGAATCAGGTAAGGGATATCGAACAGCAGGTCGGAAGTGGGCGCGCGCTGCATGACCCGGCCGTTGAGGCGCGTTTCGAGCGTCAGCGCGCCCGGATCGGGGATCTCGTCGGCAGTGACAAGCCAAGGGCCGAACGCGCCCGAGCGCCAGAAGTTCTTTCCCGGCGTGAACTGGTGAGTGTGCGCCTGGAAGTCGCGGATGGAGCCGTCATTGTAACAACTGTAGCCCGCGACGTGAGCAAGAGCCCGCTCGGCCGGGATATGGCGTCCCGATTTGCCGATGACGAACGCCAATTCGCCTTCGTAATCGTATTGCTCCGACGCCTTGGGCCGGATCATGGCTGCGCCGTGTCCGACGTGGGATTCGGGGTGGCGCACGAACAGCGCCGGGTATGCGGGCAGGGCGCGGCCCGTTTCCTCAATGTGGGTCTTGTAATTGAGGCCGATGCATACGATGCGGCCGGGGTCGAGAACCGGGGGCAGCAAGCGCACTTCGTCGAGGCTGAAGTCCGGGCCGCGCGCCGCGGCCTGCCCGCGGAGCTCGTCGAGGGCGCCGGCGCGGAGAGCAGCGGCCAGGGTGGTCGGGCTTCCGTCGAGGCGGGCGCGGAGGTCGACGACGCCTCCGTTGACGTATGCGCCGTAGCTTGCCCGGCCGTTGTGCATGTAGCTGAGTAACTTCATCGACTTTCTATTCGAGCACGCGGCCGATGAACGCATCCGCGGCGCCGAGAGAGTTGGCGGGGTCGCGGAGGCGGTCCCAATCGACGGAGGCGGTGGAAGAAGCGCGCAAGACTTCGATCAGGGAGCGTCCGGCTGCGGAAGCTTCCCGGCAGGCTTGAGCAACGAGCGCCTGCGCCTGCTGCAGAGGCATGTGCGCGGCCAGCGCGAAGGCCGCGGCCTCGGCAAGCAGCAGGCCGCCGGCCGCGTCGATATTGCGCCGCATCCTCTCCGCGCGGACATCGAGCGCGCCGCCGATGGTTTCGGCATGGCGCAGGGCGGTTCCTGCGAGAATCGTCATTTGCGGCAGCAGCAGCCATTCGGCGGTCCAGCCGGAACCTCCCCGTTCGTGCTCCTGGAGCGCCGCCTGTTGCATGGACGCCGACAACCCGGCGTTCACCGTCGCCGCGGCAACGAGGACTTCGCTGAGTACGGGATTGGACTTCTGCGGCATCGTACTCGAGCCGCCGGCGCTGCCGTCGTGGACCTCGGCGATCTCGTCTTGAGCCAGCAGCGTGAGGTCGCGGCCCATCTTGCCGGTCGAGGCCGTCACCAGGGCAAGCCAGGCGGCCGCTTCGCCGAAAGAGTCGCGTTGGGAATGCCAGGGCATCGGGGGGAGGGCTAGGTCGAGTTCCTTCGCCAGAGCCTCGCTTACGGCGAGGCCGCGGTCGCCGAGCGCGGCGAGAGTTCCCGCCGCTCCGCCGAACTGCAGGACGAGCAGGCGCGGGCGCAGTTCGGCGAGGCGCCGGCGGTGGCGCTTGAGCGGCGCAATCCACCCGGCGGCCTTCAGGCCGAAGGTGGTCGGTACGGCTTGCCGCGAACGGGTGCGTCCGGCCATGACCGTTCCGCGATGCGCGGCGGCATGTTGCGAGAAGCGGGCGATGACTGCCTCCAGGCGCGCGTCGAGGCCGGCTAGGGCCTCGCGGAGACGGATGACGAGCGCGCTGTCGATGACATCTTGCGAGGTTGCTCCCCAATGGACGTATTCGCCCCAGGGGGCCGCCGCGGCGCGCAGTTGCTTGACCAGAGCCGTCACCGGGTGTCCGGCTTGCTGCACGCCTGCGCCGAGGGCGTTCCAATCCGGGTCCAGGGTTCTCGCGGCGTCGGCGATGTCCCGGGCGCAGCCGGGGGGGATGACGCCGCAGCTCTCTTCGGCCCGGGCCAAGGCGACCTCGAATTGCAGCATGGCTTCCAGCGCGGCCCGGTCCGTGAACAAGGCGCTTGTCTGCGGGTCGGAGAGCAAGGGGTCCAACAGGCGCGAACCGAACGGAGCCGAGGTCATGCGCCTCCCTCGCGGTACGCGGTTGCGCGCGGCGGTTTTCCGTGAAGGTTTTTTTCAGGGGGCTGCATCACGGTATCTCGGGTGCGTCCGGCGAATCGACGTCAGGCGTCGAAGAATACGGTTTCCGCGCCGCCCTGTAGGCGGATGTCGAAGCGGTAAACGGCGCCGTCGGGCGTATCGCGCCGTTGTGCTATCAGTGTTTCACGTCTTGCGGCATCGACGCCGGACAATACGGGATCGGTTGCGTTGCCCGGCTCGTCGGAAAAGTAGATGCGCGTGAAAAGGTGGCCGGGCAGGCCGCGGGCAAAAACCGCGAGGACGGCGTGAGGCGCCTGCGAAGCTTCGACTCGGCCGGGTTTCACTGTGAGAAAACGGAACTTGCCGGCGGCGTCCGTGGCGCACCTGCCGAAGCCGGTGAACGCCCGCCCGCCGCCGCCCGGGACGCGCGGATAGCGACCTGCGCAGTCGGCCTGCCAGAGATCGAGCAGAGCGTCGGCGACGGGCTCGCCGCGGCCGTCAAGCACGCGGCCTTCGATCCGCATGCGCTCGCCGGGCGTATCGCCGGCGGTTAACTCGCAGCCGGCTATGGGTTGGAATCCGTAGTCTTCGGGCGTCAGGGCGATGGCGAAGAACGGGCCGACGGTCTGCGAGGGCGTTTGTTGCGGCATCGTCCGTTCCTAACTTTCCAGGGGCGTGGCTTGCGGTCCGCGCAAGACGATGTCGAACTCGAAGCCCAGCGCCCGCTCCGGCTGCGTTTTCTCCATTGAGAAGCGCGCGACGAGGCGCTGCCGGGCGGCTGCGCTGCGGACGCAGTGCAGCACGGGGTCAAGATCGTGCAGCGGGTCGCCGGGGAAGTACATCTGCGTTACGAGCCGGGCGGCGAATGCGTTGCCGAACAGCGAAAAATGAATATGCGCCGGCCGCCAGGCGTTCGCGTGATTTTTCCACGGATAGGCGCCGGGGCGGATGGTGGTGAAGCGGTATTCGCCGTTTGCGCCGGTCAGGCAGCGCCCCGCGCCGTGAAAGTTGGGATCGAGCGGAGCATCGTGCCGGTCGTTGACGTGAACGTAGCGCCCCGCCGCGTTGGCCTGCCAGATTTCCACCAGGGCGCCGCGGACGGGGCGGCCGCTTTCTTCGAGGATGCGCCCGCTGACGGTGATGCGCTCGCCCAGCGCTGCGCCGTTTTTGACGGCATTGCGGGTGAGGTCGTTGTCCAGCGCGCCGACCGAGCTTTCGCCGAAAACGGGGGCCGTCAGTTCCGAGATCGCGCGCGCCAACGGGACCAATGGCTTGCTCGGCGCGCGGAACTCCGTTGAGCGGTAGGGGAGGTAGAGATAGGGCGGATGGCCGCTCCAATCCCTGGGGCCGATTTTCTTGGCGGCTTCCCTGCCGGCGCTCATTGCGGGTCGTCTCCGGGAGCGCTGGGCTCCGGTTCTGCGTAAACTTCTCCGGCTGCGGCGAAAGAGCGGTTGGCGGCCGGGACGCCGGCGTAAACCGCGACGTGCAGCAGCGCTTCGGCCACCTCTTCCGCCGTGGCGCCCGTGTTGCGCGCGGCGCGGACGTGCATCTTGAGTTCCTCGCGGCAGCCCAGCGCGCCCAGCAACGCTATGGTGATGAGGCTTCGCGTCCGGCGGTCGAGGTTGGGGCGGTCCCAGACCGCGCCCCAGGCCGCTTCCGTAATGTAGCGCTGGAACGCCTCGTCGAAGCTCGTCTTGCCCGCTTGGGCGCGGTCGACATGGGCGTCGCCGAGCACTTCGCGGCGGACTTTCATGCCTTTATCGAATCGGTCGTTGGACAAGGTTGCATTCCTCCGCAAAGTCGTCGATGAGCGCCGCGAGCTTGCCCGGGGCCTCGATGCAGGGCAGGTGGCCGGCGCCCTCGATCGTCTCGAAGCGCGAGCCGGGGATCAGAGCCGCCAGCGAACGGACCAGATGCGGCGGCGTGGGGATATCCTCCGAGCCGCAAACGCACAGCGTCGGGACCCGCAGGCGCGCCGTCGATGCGCTCAGGTCGGCGTCGCGCAGGGCCGCGCAGGAACCGATATAGCCTTCCGGCGGGACGCGGCTCAGCATATTCGCCCAGCCCGACAGTCGATCTCGGCGCCGCCGCCGGTACGTTGCGCCGAACCAGCGTTCGAGGACCGTATCCGCCAGCGGCGCAAGGCCCGCCTCGCGGACCTGTCGGATGCGCGCATCCCAGATTTCCGGCGGGCCGATGGCGGGCGCCGTGCCGCAGAGGATCAACGCGCGAACGAGGCCGGGCCGGTCGGACGCCAATTGCTGCGCGATCATCCCTCCGATCGAAAGGCCGCAGACGATTGTCCGCTCGATTCCCAGCAGGTTGAGCAGTCCGGCCAGATCGGCGGCGTGGCCGGCGATGGGGCAGGCGCCCGCAGGCCAACTCGACAATCCGTGGCCGCGCTTGTCGTAACGCACGGTATGGAAGCGGCCGCCGAGCGCGTCGACCACGCCGTCCCAGATGCGGTAATCGGTTCCCAGCGGGTTCGAGAAGACGAGCGTCGGGGCCGCGCGGGGGCCGTCCCGGCGGTAACTGAGAACAACGTTGTCGATGCGGGCGAATTCCATGCCTGTCTATCCCTGATAATTTAGTGTCTGTGCGCCATGAAGCGCAACGCGGGCGCGTAACGCTGCCTGCGTGACTTTTGCCGCGGCGGGCTTGTCTGTGAAGAATACGGCTGTGTGCTGGAGATAAGCCTACCCTCCGGCGCCACGGTGGGGCGCCGCAGAGGTAGCGGTGGTCGGACCGTTACGGGCTTGATCGCAAGATCCACAACCTCGCGGCCCGCGGGTCGGAAGCCGTCGCGCGGCTCCAACGCAAGCTGCGCCAATAGGATCTCGACGTTCAGAGCGGCGGCGGTTCGAGACCGCTGTAACAGATCAGCGAGCTCTTGCCCAGATGAGACGAGAATCCTTCCCCCACGCTCTAGCGTGGAAGACCAAGTTCTCGCCTTCCGATCCCAGCATCATCAGTCCCTCTTCTATCGGCAACGCGGATGCGGCCTCCACCAACTCCAATGCACCGCTGTCCGTCGCTATCTCGAAGACGGGACTGTGCGGATACTGTCCTTGCCAAGCATCGTTGCTCCACTGTCCGTCCACGAACAGACGCCCTGAATCGGTAACGCCTCCGCAAATGATCTCGAATCCTTGAGGCGTCTGAAGCGACCCTGCGGATACGATGCCTTGCTGAGGCGATACCAGCGTCCATGTCTTGGCGCGAGTGGAGATCAGGGCGGCATAATTCCTGGAAGTTAAAAGAAGACCGCCCTCTACAGGATGCCCGCCCCCGACCGTCGCAAGGCTCGACCACGGCACGATGGAGCGGATCAGGCTGCCGTCAGTACCGTACTGTCGCATCACGTCGTGGCCGGGCTTGTAATCGCTCTTGTCGTCCAGCAGCTCCATGCCGATCGCCCACAGGCTTCCATCGACCGTGAATCCGATCTTCGCAGCTGCGAACGGCGATGTGCGGACGATGCGGATCAGCGATCCGTCCATCTTGAACCATGCGAGCGCCGATACGAGCCGCCCTTCTTTGTCCGCGGCGCCTGCACCCACGGCGATCCGCTCGTCGAACGACACCGCAACGGCCCCAACGCTCTGGCGGAAGCTATTGGGCAGGTCGATCGCTTGTTCGAGCACGGGGCCTTTGACCTCGTGATCTACCCAGAACGCAGACATCGACGCATTCACGCCGAACACGTATCCGGCCTGATAGCCGGGTATGGGCTTACCGCGCACGTCCCTGTGGGAGAAAATCTTGCTGCGGCTGGGAGCGAGGGACTGAGCAGCCGTCCGCGCCGGAACCGATGCCAAGCCGACTGCGATGACGAGAAATGGAACGAATTGTGTCATGACGAACCTCCTGAACGCTGCAGGCGCATGCTCATCTTTACCAGTCATGGGTACCCCCTCTCTATCCTCTACAACGGATGAGGCGGCCTGTCCGTCACAATTTTTTTTCGAGGCCGGCTTGGCTCTGTCCGCGCAGCTTCGTCCGGGCCTTGAGTTTGCCCTCAATTATCCTCACGGCGCGGCTTAGGGTGGTGGTCACATTGCTCTCAGTGATCCCAAGCCGCTCAGCGGTTTCCTTGACGCTGCGTTCCCCCTGCATGCGCAGAGCGTACACTTGACGATAGGTGTCCGGAAGCATCGCGACCATCTCTCGCAGCAACTCGAGCATCTGCCGTTCCTGCGCTGTGGACTCTATGTTCTGCTCCGCACGGAGCCTGCCCGCGGCTTCAAGAGGCTCTTCCTTGCGGTCACGTTTCTCGCGCTGGAGATCCCTGACGTTGTTGGCGACGACTTTGGCGACCCACGGGCAAGCCGTGGGGCCGCCCAGGCTAACGTTGGCCGCCTGGACGATCTTCATCCAACTGATCTGCAGTGCGTCCTTGGCGAGTTCGTCATCTCTGGCGAGGCGCTTGGCCATCGATGAGAAGTGCTTCGAGCAGCAGGCGATCCACTCTCCCTTGGCCCGGTCTCCCTCCAGCAGCGGACAACAGGCCTGTGCTGCTTGTTGCAAGCCGGGCGTGGGGAGGACATGAAGGTCCGGCATCCTGTTGGATGCGCACATATCACGTTAAGGAATCTCTTGAATAATTATAGGGAATGTCTGATTAATCGGCAGGGTTTTAAGTGCTCGATTTCTATTGCGGCAAGCATCGAGGAACCAACACGCCATCCGCCGCCTTGCGCAGACCTCCACTGGATGCGGATAGCATGACCGGCCGCCGTCAATCGCGGGATAATTTTTTCGGCAGGCGCTGCCCGCGCTCGAAATGGCCGCCCGCGGCCCCTGCCGCGGCGCGCAGCGACTCAAGATCACGGATGAACGCCCTCAGAGCATCGTCTATCGCCGCCGCGTTCGTCTTCAGAATGCCCTCCCACATGGCGTAAGAGCCGGCGGCCAGGCGTGTCATGTCGCGCAGGCCGTTGCCCGCGGTTTGCAGATCCTCGTCCGCGGCGACGTGCTCCAGAACGGAACCGGCAAGCGCGGTCGAAACCAGTTGCGGCAGATGCGAAGTCCAGGCTACGACGCGGTCATGCGCCGCGGCGTCCATGATGCGCCGGCGGCAGCCCATCTTGTCGAGCCAAGCGCAAAACTCCGCCGCAGCCGCGGTGTCCGGGACATGCTCCGCCGCGGTCGTGAGGACGTAAGTCGCCTCGGCGAACAAATCCGCCTCGGCGATGCCGACGCCGCGGCCTTCTTTGCCGGCCATCGGGTGACCGCCGAGAAATGCCGGGCCGCCCGGGGGGAAGACTTCGCGGGCGCGCTCGACGATCGCTTCCTTCGTGCTGCCCGTGTCCGTGACCAGCGCATGGGCGGGCGCGAGAGCGGCAACCCGCTCGAGCTGCTCCAGAATGCGCGCGACGGGCTGCGCCATGTAAATCAGATCGGACTGCGCCGCCGCTTCCGTCAGCGGCAGGCCCTCGTCGATTGCGCCCAGCCGCAGCGCCTCGGCGATCGTCGCCGGCGAACTGACGCCCACGATTCGCCCGTCGAAGCCGGCCTTGCGCAAGCCCAGCGCGAACGACCCGCCGATCAGCCCGACGCCGACAATTGAAACGGTGCGGATGGCCATCGGCGGCTACTTGGCAGAGCGGTTTTGCAACTCCCGCATTTCGCGGATCACGGCTTCGTAGATGCGGTCCAACGATTCGTTCGACAACGGCCCGGCGTTCGCGGCTTCGACGTTCTCGTGGACCCGGCGCTCGCGGTCCGGTTCGTAAACCGGAACGCCCTGTTGCCGCTTGAGCGGCGCCAACTCCAGCACGCAGGCGGCGCGCCGGTTGAGAACCGCTACGATTTCGCGGTCCAACTCGTTGATTTCGTTTCGCCAGTCGCTGAGGTCTTTCATGGGCATCTATTTCCTGGAAACCGCGGCGAGTCCTTGCTTGAGATCGCGGGCAAGGGAGGCGAGGCGCTCGCCCAGGCCGGCGTCTTCGCCGTGCCGCTCGACGACCCGCATGAATGCGCTGCCGACGACCGCCGCGTCCGCGTAGGGCGCAACGGCCTGCATGTGCTCGCGCTTCGATAGTCCGAACCCGATCGCCAAGGGAAGATTCGTCTGTCTGCGCGCCCGTTGGATGAGCGGCAGCGCACTGCTCGAAAGCGTTTCCCGCGCGCCGGTCACGCCCGCGGTCGATACCAGATAGACAAAACCGCTCGAGAGGCTTGCAATCTCGGCCAGGCGCTTGTCTCCGGTCGTTTGGGAGGCCAGAAAAACGCAGTCCAGATTGCGCTTGCGCATTGCGGCAACGTAAGGCTCGGCCTCCTCGATATTCAAGTCGGTCAGCAGCGCGCCGTCGGCGCCGGCCGCGGCGGCGTCTTCGGCAAAGCGCTCGAATCCATAGCGCAAGATCGGATTCAGGTAACTGAAAACGAGCAGCGGCATCGCGGACCGCCGCCGCAGGTCGCGGATCGAGCGCAAGACTGTCTTGACGGTCGTTCCGGCCTTCAGCGCGCGGTCGGAAGCCCGTTGGATGACCGGGCCGTCGGCGATCGGATCGGAAAAGGGCACGCCCAGCTCGATGATGTCGGCGCCGCCCCGCTCAAGCCCCAGAATCAACTCGACCGTGCGCGCGGGCGAAGGGTCGCCCGCCGTAATGTAGGCGATCAGGCCGCGGCGCCGCTCGGCTTGCAGACGCGCGAACGCCCGCTCGATACGAGTCGCACCGAGATTCGCGGCGGCAGGTTCGATGGATGCGGCGGCGCTCACGGCAAAACATTCTATTGTAAGCGCGGGGCCGCGCGAGTTCGCTAACCTCGTGAGGTTATGCGGATCGACCGGATCGAGGCCGCCCATTACCGCATCCCTCTGCCGCAACCGCTGAGCGACTCGACGCACGGCGAGATTCGGGAGTTCGCCGTCATCACGGCCCGCATCTTTACCGCCGCCGGCCTCGAAGGCGTCGGCTACACCTACACGGTCGGCAACACAGGCGGGCCGGCGATCCGCAGTCTGATCGAAAACGACCTGAAGCCGTTGCTGGCGGGCCGGGATCCGCGGCGGACCGAGCAGCTTTGGAACGCCATGCAGCAGGCGACGCACTACGTCGGCCGCGGCGGTCCGGCGAGCTTTGCCGTTTCGGCCGTCGACGTCGCCCTCTGGGACCTCAAGGCGCAAGCGGCCGGCGAGCCCTTATGGCGCCTGTTGGGCGGCCACTCGCCCCATGTGAAAGTTTACGCGGGCGGCATCGACCTGCGCGTGCCGCTCGCAGCGCTCCGGGAGCAAACGGCCAAAAATCTGGCGGCCGGTTTCCGGGCAATCAAAATGAAGGTCGGCCGCGAGCGCTTGCGCGAAGACATCGCGCGCGTGGCGGCAATCCGCGCAATTCTCGGCCCCGACGTTCCCTTGATGGTCGACGCCAATATGAAATGGAGCGTGGACGAAGCTCTGCGCGCCTCGCGGGCGCTTGCCGAATACGACGTTTACTGGCTGGAAGAGCCGGCCGCTCCCGACGACGTCGCGGGGCACGCCCGCATTGAAAAGGAGGGGCCGCTGCCCGTAGCGGCCGGCGAGAACCTGCGCACGATCAATGAATTCCAGAAAATGATTGCGGCCGGCGCGGTCTCGTTTCCGGAGCCGGACCTCTCCAACTGCGGCGGCGTCACGGCCTGGATGAAAATCGCGCATCTCGCCGAGGCGCACAACCTGCCGGTAACCACGCACGGAGTTCACGACCTCCACGTCAGCCTGTTGGCGGCGGTTCCCAATGCGTCGTATCTCGAAGTACACGGGTTCGGCTTGGAGCGCTTCATCGAGGAGCCGCTGCCCATCGCAGACGGCTTCAGCCGGCCGCCGGAACGCCCGGGACACGGCGTGCGCTTCCTCTGGGGCGAACTGGAGCCCCACCGCGTCGCATAGTACGGTCTCATGGCGGCAGGCGGCGCGGTTAAAATCGAAAACTCGCGGTCGATGCAACTCGACACTCCGATCAAGTATCTGCAGGGCGTCGGGCCGGACCGCGCGGAGCTCTTCGAATCGCGAGGCATCGCCACGATCGAAGATCTGCTCTACTACATGCCGCTGCGCTATGAGAACCGCAGCAACTTCAAGCCGGTCTCCGAGTTGGCGCCGGGAGAGACGGCGACGGTCGTCGGAACCGTTACGGCGACGCAACTCTACCGCCTGGGGCGCAGCGGGATGCAGATATTCGAGGTTCGCCTGAAAGACCGCGAAGAGCAAAGCGTCGTTTGCAAATGGTTCCGCAGCGCCTATTTGCAATCGCGGTTCGAGCAGGGGCAAACCGTCGCCGCCTACGGGCGGATCGACTACGACAAATACTCGCGCCAACTTTCCGTTTTGCACCCCGAATTCGAAATCCTTCGCCGGGACGACCCCGAAAGCAAGCTGCACCTCGGCCGCATCGTCCCGATCTACAAGACGTTCGGGAAAGTCACCACGCGCATGTTGCGCGGCATGATGCACCGCGCCCTCGCCGCCGTGCCCGACGACGACCCGATCCCGGAGTCGATCCGCCGCCGGTTGGGCCTGCCGCAGCGCCAAGCCGCGCTGCAGGAGACGCATTTTCCGCCGGCGGATACCGACATGAGGCTGCTGGAAGCGCGCCGCACGCCCGGACAGTTCCGCCTCATATTCGAAGAGTTCTTCTTCCTCGAATGCGGCTTGGCGCTCAAGCGGGCGAAGTCGCGGGCCGCCGCGGGGATCGCCTTCGAGCTCAACGACCGCGCCCGCGAGAAGATCAAGCGGATACTGCCCTTCAAGCCCACGGGCGCGCAAAAACGGGTGCTCGGCGAAATCGCCGCGGACATGGCCGCACCGACGCCGATGAGCCGCCTGCTGCAAGGCGACGTCGGCAGCGGCAAGACCATCGTGGCCATCGAAGCCGCGGTCATCGCCCTCGAAAACAACTATCAAGTCGCCCTGATGGCGCCCACCGAGATTCTCGCCACCCAGCACTTCCTGTCCGTCAAAAAGCTGTTGGAGCCGGCCGGCTACGTGGTCGCGGGGCTGACCGGGTCGCGCAGCGCGCGAGAGAAGCAGAAAATCAAGCGTCTGATCGGCGAGGGAATTGCGCATGTCGTCGTCGGCACGCATGCGGTGATCTCGGAAGACGTGGAATTCAAGCGGCTCGGCCTGGTCGTGATCGACGAGCAGCATCGCTTCGGAGTCTTGCAGCGCCTGGAGTTGCTGCGCAAGGGAGCGCATCCTGATGTCCTGGTGATGACCGCGACGCCGATTCCCCGCACGCTCTCGCTCACTTTCTACGGCGAGCTGGACGTATCGATCATCGACGAGCTTCCTCCGGGGCGCAGCCCGATCGTCACCAGGCGCGGGAACATCGCTCAGGCCGCGAAGGTTTACGATTTCGTGCGCAAGCAAGTCCTCGCCGGCCGTCAGGCATATATCGTCTATCCGCTGATCGACGAGTCCGAGACGAAGACGGTCAAAGCGGCGCAGAAGCAATTCGAGCACCTTTCGAAGGACGTTTTCCCCGAACTCAAGCTCGACCTGCTCCACGGCAGACTGCCCACCGGAAGCAAGGACGAAGCGATGGAGCGCTTCCGCCTGGGCGAAACGCAGATTCTCGTTTCGACAACGGTGGTCGAGGTCGGCGTCGACGTCCCCAACGCGACGGTGATGGTGATCGAGCACGCCGAAAGCTTCGGCCTGAGTCAGTTGCACCAACTCCGCGGGCGCGTCGGCCGCGGAGCGCACCGCAGCTACTGTATCCTGATGACGGAAAAGCCCACCGAGACCGCCCGCGAGCGTATAGGCACGATGACCGAAACCCAAGACGGTTTCCGCATCGCAGAGGCGGATCTGCAACTGCGCGGACCGGGCGAGTTCTTCGGCACCAAGCAGAGCGGATTGCCGTCGTTCCGCGTCGCCAACCTGCTGCGCGACCGGGAAACCCTGGAGGCGGCGCGGAACGAAGCGGCGGCATACGTGGAAAACCCGCCCAGCGTCGAGGCATTGGCCGAGTTGGTGAACTACGTCCGCGACAAATGGCAAAGGCGCTACGGCCTGATTCAGGTCGGTTAGCTGCAATGCGCCGCCGCGCGGTCGATAATCGAATCCAAAGCCCCCACGAACCACCGCGTATATGCTCCACTATGAAGGTATGATGCGCTTCCGGCTCGTGCTCCTCCCGCTCGCCGCGGCCGCGGCGCTCAGCGCTCAAGTGGCTTTCGACCAAAAGGACGGGCGCATCGACATTGCCATCGACGGCAAGCCGTTCTCCACTTTCTACTTCGGCCCCGAGACGCCGAAACCGTATCTGCATCCCCTGCGCGCCCCCGACGGCACGGTCGTCACCCGCGGCTGGCCGATGGAGAGCATCCCCGGCGAGCTAACCGATCACGACCACCACCGCAGCATGTGGTTCAGTCACGGCGAGGTCAACGGCTTCGACTTTTGGGCGAATGAGAAAACACAGACGCCGCGGGAAAAGAAGGGCGCGATCGTGCTGGACAAGATCGCGAGCGTGAAGGTGATGGGCAAAGGCGACAAGCGCGGCAACAACGGCCGCATCCGCGCCAGGTTCCATTGGAACGCGCCCGACGGCGCGACGCTGCTCTCGGAAGACCGCGTCATGATCTTTCGCGCGGCAACGAAGGACCGCGTCATCGATTTCGACATCACCCTCACCGCGGCCGCCGGCGAGGCGCATTTCGGCGATACCAAAGAGGGTACGTTCGCCGTGCGCGTAGCGACCGAACTGGAAGAACAGCATCTTCGCGCCCGGGGCATCCCCCGCACGGGCAGAATCGTCAACGCCGAAGGCAAGGCGACCGAGGCGAACGCGTGGGGGAAACGGTCGCCGTGGGTAGATTACGCCGGCAGCATCGACGGCAAGCTGCTGGGCATCGCCATCTTCGATCACCCCTCCAACCCGAAACACCCGACTTACTGGCACGTGCGCGGCTACGGCCTTTTCGCGGCAAACATTTTCGGCGAGCACGATTTTCACGCCGACGAATCGCGGGACGGCGGCATCACCTTGGCCAAGGGCGAGAAGCTGCGCTTTCGCTACCGCATCCTGATCCACAACGGCAGCACGGCCGGCGCCAAAGTGGGCCGCAAATACGAGCGTTGGGCCGCTCCCAAGAAAAATTGAGCGGCGCCCTGCGCAGCTTGTCGTCTCGACGCATGAACGAATACGCCGCGCGGCTCGATTCCCTGCGGGCGGCCTCGAAGGGCGTCGCGCTCTACGTCTCCGCGCTGGTCAACATCCGCTATCTGACCGGCTTCAGCGGCAGCGCCGGGCATCTGCTGGTCGCAGAAGACCGCGCCGCCTTGTTCACCGACAGCCGTTACGAGACGCAGGCGGCGCAGCAAACCTCCGGTCTGGAGTTGGAAATCACGTTCGGCGATTCCCGCCCGGCGTTCGCCGACGCGGTGCGCAAACGACGGATCAAGCGCCTGGGATTCGAGAAAAACCGACTCGGTTACGCCGCGTTCCGCTTTCTCGAGCGGGAACTGCCCGACTGCCGGCTCGCGCCGTTCGACAACGCCGTCGAGAAGCTGCGCATCGTCAAGAGCGCCGGCGAGATCGACGCGATCCGGCGCTCCGTCGAGTTGAACTCGCGAGCCTTCGACCAGGCATGCCGCAAGCTGCGCCCAAGCTGGACCGAGCGCCGCCTCGCGGCTGAAATCGAATTCGCCATGCGCAAGCTCGGCGCCGCGGGCTCGGCCTTCCCCACCATCGTCGCCGGCGGCTCGCAAGGCGCGCTGCCTCATGCCGAGCCGCGAGACGCGAAGCCGGCGCCGAAGAGCCTGATAGTGGTCGATCAGGGTGCTATACTCGACGGTTACAACAGCGACATGACGCGGATGATCAGTCTGGGGCTTCCGGACAGGCGTCAAATGGAGTTGTTCAACGCCGTGCTCGAAGCGCAGCAGGCGGCGATCGACGCCATCCGCCCCGGAGTCGAATTGCAAACGATCGACCGGCGCGCCCGGCAAATTCTGAGAAAATCGAAGGTTGACGGCAAAAGGCTGGACGAATTGTTTGCGCACTCGACGGGCCACGGGCTCGGCCTTGAAATTCACGAGAGTCCGCGATTGGCCCCCAAGCAACGCAAACGCCTGCAGGAGGGCATGGTCGTAACCGTGGAGCCGGGCGTTTATCTGCGGGGCGCCGCCGGCGCGCGCATCGAAGACGTCGTCGCGGTCAAACGCAACGGCTGCGAGGTGCTGACGCCGACGCCGCGGCAGTTGCGGGTCATCGAGTAAAGGTATCGAGAACGAAGTGTCTGACTCAAAAATCGACTTGGATTCCATCCGCGAGCTTACCGACCTGGCGGTCGAGAAGGATTTGAGCGAGCTCGAATACGAGACCTCCAAGCAGCGGATTCGAATCGTGCGGCAAGGTCCGGCGGTTGCCGCCGCGGCGATCCCGGTCCCTGCCGCCGTCCAACCCGCGCCGGCCGCGGCTCCGGCCTCGGCGGAGACGGAAGCAGCCGCGGGCGGCGACTCTGCTTCCTATATCGAATCCCCCATGGTCGGCACGTTCTATGCCTCTCCCGCGCCGGATGCGCCGCCGTTCGTCCAAACCGGCGACCGCATCGAGAAGGGGCGGACCGTCTGCATCGTCGAAGCGATGAAACTGATGAACGAGATCGAAGCCGACGTCGGCGGCATCGTTGCCGAGCGGCTCGTCGAAAACGGGCAGGGCGTGGAATTCGGGCAGCGGCTGTTCAAGATCACCCCCGCGTAGTAACCGCTTCAGCGCATGATCGAAAAAGTTCTTATCGCCAACCGCGGCGAAATCGCCCTCCGCGTCATCGCCGCCTGCCGCGACCTGGGCATCCGCACCGTCGCCGTCTATTCGCTCGCCGACAAGGACTCCCTGCACGTCGCCTACGCGGACGAAGCGATCTGCATCGGCCCGGCCAGGAGCGCCGAAAGCTATCTGAGCGTTCCGGCGATCATCAGCGCCGCGGAAATAGCGGACGTCGACGCGGTCCACCCGGGCTACGGATTTCTGGCCGAGGACGCGGGCTTCGCCGAAATCTGCCAAGCCTGCGGCATCCGCTTCATCGGCCCGAGCCCCGAGTCGATTCGGCTGATGGGCGACAAGGTGCGCGCCCGCGCCGCCGTCAAGGACGCGGGCATACCGGTCTTGCCCGGCTCCGAAGAGCCGCTGAAGTCCGCCGCCGAGGCGCAAAAGCAGGCGGAAGCGATCGGCTACCCGGTCATTGTCAAGGCGGCGGGAGGCGGAGGCGGCCGCGGCATGCGCATCGTGCGCTCCGGCGGCGAAATCGAGCACGCCTTCCGGCAGGCGCAGTCCGAGGCAACGACCGCATTCGGCAACGGCGACGTTTATCTCGAAAAATTCATCGAGCGCCCGCGGCATATCGAGTTTCAAGTGCTCGGCGACAAGCACGGCGAGGTGATTTCGCTTGGCGAGCGCGAGTGCTCCATCCAGCGGCGCCACCAGAAGCTGCTCGAAGAGACGCCGGCCTGCGGCTTCCGCCCCGAGCTGCGCGCCGAGATGGGCGCCGTGATCGCCAAAGCCCTTTCGTCGATCGGCTACGCCAACGCCGGCACCGTCGAATTCCTGATGGACGGCGACGGCAAGCTTTACTTCATCGAGTTGAACGCCCGCATTCAGGTCGAGCACCCGATCACCGAGGCCGTCACGGGGGTCGATCTGGTGAAAAGCCAGTTGCTGCTCGCGGCGGGGCAACCGCTGTCGGTCGTCGTCCCCCGGCCGGTCGCCATCGAGGGCCACGCCATCGAGTGCCGCATCAATGCCGAAGACCCCGAGACGTTCGCTCCGTCGGCGGGACTCCTCGCCAAGTTCGCGCCGCCCAGCGGCTTGGGCATCCGCGTCGAATCGGCCGCCTACGGGGGCTGGCGCGTCCCGCCCTACTACGACTCCCTGGTGGCGAAAGTCATCGCCCACGCGCCGAACCGCGAACTCGCCATCCAGCGCATGAAACGAGCGCTGACGATGAGCGCGGTGGAGGGCATCAAGACGTCGATTCCGCTGCATCTGCGCATCCTCGACAGCCCGCAATTCGTCTCCGGCCGCTACGATACGCACTTCATCGAAGATTGGGGATTGTAGATCGCGGGTCTTCGATCTTCCCGCCGCCAACGAACCGGCCGGGCCGCTGCGCCTCGGCCGGCGCTCAGTCTTCAAGAAAAGCCCGCAGCCGAAGGGCAAGCGCGCTTTCATCCTTCAAGGCGCACTCCCACAGCGTCAGCGCCGACCAACCGGCGGCTTCGAGCGCGGCGAGTTGCCTGCCGTGCCGCTCGACGTTGCGGGCGATCTTGGCTTGCCAATACTCGACGTTCGTGGCCGGCATGCGCTTGCCCCGCTTGCAGTCGTGGCCGTGCCAGAAGCAGCCGTGTACGAAGATGACTTTGCGCCGCGGTCCGAAAACGATGTCCGGTTTCCCCGGCAGGTTCTCCCGGTGCAGCCGGTAGCGGAATCCCATGCGGTGCAAGAGCCGGCGAACCGTCATTTCCGGCTTGGTGTGACGGCCCTTGACCGTCCGCATGATTCTGCTCCGCTGCTCGGCGGATTCGATCATGACCGACGAATAGCCGTTGGAGCGGACTGCCGTTGAACGGCGTCCGTTCCACGGTGCGCGACCGCGAAATCGACCGAATTGGTTTCCTCCGCAAGGCAGCCGAAGCAAGCGTGAAATGCTTTCATGATTTTCTTTCGGAGTTGCTCGTTGCGCTTGCAAGCGGTAACGCTCATGCGGCCGCTGCGCGAGGCCGCCCGCTCTGGGACCATCAAGGACGCCTGCTATGGGACCGTCGCCGGTAAATGGGATTAGGTGGGATTAGGTGGGATTTACTGGGATTGGGCCGTCCGCTTACAGCCGCTCCGGTCTGCAATGCCGGGGCAAGCGCCGGCTCGAAAATTTCGCGCGCCAGGAACCGCACCACCGGCGCCGCGACCCCGTCGCCCGTCAAATGATACGCCTCGTTGTAGTTGTCGGGCAGGATATAGTTGTCCGGCAACCCCATCAGACGCGCCGTTTCGCGGCTCGACATCAAGCGCGAGCGTACCTTGCCGTTCTCGACGACGACGACAATCTGCCGGCTGGAGCCGCCGGCCGGCGTCCGCAGGCAACCCGCAACGTCGTCGAAGCGGACTTCCGCGCGCTGCGTCTTGCGCCCCGCCGCGTCGCGCCGCGTACGCTTGTAAGCCGTGCCCGCGATGCGGCGTCCCGTCGACTTGGCCTTGCGCACTTTCTCCAGATTGACTGCGCTCATCATGGCCGACAGTCTTGCGGTTTCAGCCGGAGAGTGCCAGGAAACGTCGGCGGGGTCGTCTTCGATAAGCTCGGAAAAGCCGATTCTCCCGGGCGGCGGAGCGGATGCAACCCACCATATCCAGTTTTCCTTGACTGCATCCGGAAGCCTGCGCCAAGCTGCCTCAAGCATCCGCGGATGGAATTCTCCGAGCGGGCCGGCGCCGGCGAGCTTCCCGGGTATCGCCGCGTCTTCGCGAACGGCGATCACGAAGAGCCTCGGCCTGGATTGCGGAACGAACAGCGCCGCGTCCACAACCAAGGCGCCGTACCGGTATCCGCCTTCCTGCAGGGCCCGGCAAATCGCCGTGAAGTCCTTGCCCCCGTGAGAAGCCAGGGTCCCGCATACGTTTTCGAGAACGAGCAGCGTCGGCGCTCTGTGTTGCCGGCCCAACTCCAGCATGAGACGCTGGAACGGCCAAAACGTGCCCGATCGTTCCCCTTGCAAACCGGCGCCGCAGCCGGCAAGCGACAAGTCTTGGCAAGGAAATGACGCCCAGGCAAGATCGGCACGGCCCGGCAAGTCTTCGGCGGTTACGTCTTTGATGTCGCCGCGCAGGTAGCCGTCCGCTCCCCAATTCCGGCGGTACGCCGCGGCTTTCTTGCGGTCAATATCGTTTGCGAACAGACACCGCCAATGCTTGCCGAGACCGGCCCGCGCCATCCCGGCGCCGGCAAAAAATTCATAGAACGCGGGCGTCGGCGCGATCATCGGCCTGACAACGTTGCGGCGGCGAATATGCCCCGCGGATACCCCGCAGCTTAACACGCCGGCGGGGCGCGGTTCTATCGCTTCCCGCGGCGCCGGTAAACCCGTCGCCGATTCGTTGCGGCATCTGCGATGATTGTTGGTTTGCGCTCTCCCCTGCCGTGCGCCGCGCGGAGCGGGGGCCGTTTAGCCAAAACACCTTGACTCCCGCCGCGCCACAAACTAAAATTCTCCTGTAAGCAAGAGACGGCAATGGCGCAGAAAGTACCCAAGAATGAGGGCGATATGCCGGATCATAATCAACTGAGAATCGAGGAGAAAGACCAACCGGTCGCCGATTCGGAACGGGTTCTGCCTCCTGGTCAGGGCTACGATGCGGACTGGCAAGAAAGAATTGAGCGAGCCAAGCGTGCCCGAGAGGAAGGCAAGAAGGCGCGCGCGAATAAGCCGTCAGCCTTCACGACAAGCCGTTTCAGGATCTAAGCCAAGCTCATCTATGGACGGCAGCAATCAATTCACTCGGAGTCCGCTTTACGAAGCGCAGCATGCGCCTCGCTACGAGCGGCAGAAACTTATCCGAAGTTACGAAAAGAAATACCAATGTCGCTTGGTCGTGATGTGCGACATACTCTTCCCGTCCAGCATCACGCTATTTGAGGAGGCGCTATTCGACGCAGATCCCGAACAGGACCTTCACGTCATTTTGGGCACCCCAGGCGGAGACGGCGAAACGGCGCTGCGTCTTGCTCGTCAGGCACAAGCCCGCTGCAAGAATCTTACCGTGATCGTCCCGGATCAAGCGAAGAGCGCAGGCACGCTGTTTGCGCTTGGAGCTCACCAGATCTACATGGGGCCAACAAGTGATCTTGGCCCGATAGATCCCCAATTCCTGATCAATGGCTCGCTGGTAGCAGCAAAAGCGATCATAGCAGCGGTCGAGAACGCCGAGGACCGTATTCAGAAGAATCCGGCCACTTACCCACTGCATGCATCGTTGCTTGCCGATGTCACCGCAGTGATGGTGCAACAAGCACGCGATGCGTTGGCACGAACCGATGACATATTGCGTGAAGCTTTGGCCTGTGTCCCCGGTCGCGAGAACGACGAAGTCGAGACACTTGTCCAGAAATTGAAGGCCCCGCTGATCGGAGCGCCCAAGAGCCATAGCGCTATCATCTCCACCGACGATGCAGACCGTTTCGGGCTGCCGGTCAAGAAGGCCGACCCGGCCGGCGATAGATGGCGGGATGTCTGGCGCCTGTGGACCAAGTACGCCGCGCTAAATGCGACCCGTGTGTACGAGGGTTCGACAGCGTCGTATGTTGTTCCTTCGAACGATACCGCCCAGTAGCGCAAGGAAGGCGATGACCAACCGGCCGGGGCTGAAGCGGTGACGCCGGGGGAGTTCATCGCCAAGTGGCGCGTCTCCGAATTGAAGGAGCGCTCGGCGGCGCAGGAGCACTTCATCGACCTGTGCCGGCTGCTCGGCGAGCCGACGCCGGCCGAAGCCGACCCGACCGGCGGGCGCTACTGCTTCGAGCGCGGCGCGCGCAAGGACATCGGCGGCGACGGCTGGGCCGATGTCTGGAAACGGCACTGCTTCGCCTGGGAATACAAGGGCAAGCACGCCGATCTGGACGCGGCCTTTCGCCAACTCCGCCAATACGCGCTCGCCCTGGAAAACCCGCCGCTGCTGATCGTCTCCGACATGGCGCGGTTCCGCATCCGCACCAATTGGACCAACAGCGTCAGCGAAACCCACGAGTTCGCCTTGGACGATCTCGCGGACGCCGCCGCGCGCGACACGCTCAAGTGGGCGATGTCCGACCCGCAGCGCCTGAAGCCCGGCGAGAGTCGGCAGGAGCTTACCGAGCGCGCGGCGGCGGCTTTCGCCTCGCTGGCCCAAGCGCTGCGCGGGCGCGGCAGCGAGCCGCAGGCGGTCGCCCGTTTCGTCAACCGGCTGGTGTTCTGCATGTTCGCCGAAGACGTGGGCCTGCTGCCCGACGACATGTTCACGCGGATGCTGGAGCAGGCGCGCAAGCGACCCCAAGAGTTCGTCGTTATGGCCCGCGACCTGTTCCGCGCGATGGCCGCCGGCGGCCTGGTCGGCTTCGAGCCCGTGGCGTGGTTCAACGGCGGTCTGTTCGCCGACGATGCGGCGCTGCCCTTGGAGCGGCCCGATATCGAGACGGCGCTCAAGGCGGCGGCGCTCGACTGGTCGGAGATCGACCCTTCGATCCTGGGCACGCTGTTCGAGCGCGGACTCGACCCGGACAAGCGCTCGCAGCTTGGCGCGCACTATACCGACCGCGACAAGATCATGCTGCTCGTCGAGCCGGTGGTGATCCGCCCCTGGCTTGCCGCGTGGGAGACGGCGAAGGCCGAGATCGCCGCCTGTTTGCAACGCGCGGACGCGGCTAAGCCCAAAGCCACAAAAACGCGGCAGAGGGCGCGGGCCGAGCGGCTGCTGCGCGCCTTCCTCGACCGGCTGCGCGGCTTCACCGTGCTCGACCCCGCCTGCGGTTCGGGCAACTTCCTCTATCTCGCGCTGCACGCGCTCAAAGACCTGGAGCGCCGCGTGCAGTTGGACGCCGAGGAGCTGGGCTTGCAGCGGGAGTTTCCCGTGGTCGGCCCGGCCAACGTCAAGGGCATCGAGATCAACCCTTACGCCGCAGAGTTGGCCCGCATCTCGGTGTGGATCGGCGAAATCCAATGGATGCGGCGCAACGGCTTCCCCGGCTCGCGCGACCCGATCCTCAAGCCGCTTGACGCCATCGAATGCCGCGACGCCATCCTGACCCCGCAGGGCGGGGAACCGGAATGGCCCGCAGCCGACGTCGTCATCGGCAATCCGCCGTTCCTGGGCGGCAAGCTGCTGCGCTCCGGATTGGGCGGCGATTATGTCGAAGCCCTGCAGCGCCTTTACGGCTCGCGGCTTCACGGCGAGGCCGATCTCGTCTGCCATTGGTTCGACAAGGCTTCGCGCCTGGTTGCCGCAGGGAAGGTCGCCCGCGCCGGTCTCGTGGCGACGAACTCGATCCGGGGCGGACGCAATCGCTCCGTGCTCGACCGCATCGCCGAACAGGGCGCTATCTTCGATGCCTGGGCGGACGAGCCCTGGGTGGTCGAAGGCGCCGCCGTGCGGGTTTCCCTGGTCTGCTTCGCCGGGCGGGAAGCCGGGCTGTCCGCCGCGCTGAACGGCTCTCCGGCGCCGGGCGTCAATGCCGACCTGACGGCGGGCAGCCTCAATCTCGCCGGCGCAGGACGCCTGGACCGGAACGCGGGCGCCGCTTTCATGGGCGACACCAAGAACGGCCCGTTCGACATTCCGGGCGATCTGGCGCGGGAGTGGCTCCGCTTGCCCGCAAACCCGAACGGGCGGCCGAATGCCGATGTTCTTAAGCCTTGGGTGAACGGCATGGACCTCACGCGCCGCCCGGCGGGCAAGTGGGTTATCGACTTCGGCCTCTCCATGAGCGAAGCCGAGGCAGCGCTCTACGAAGCGCCGTTTTCTTATGCCGCGCAGCACGTCAAGCCGGTGCGGCAACGGAACCGCGCCAAGAAAGTTCGGGATTTCTGGTGGCGTCACGAAGCTCCCCGTCCCGCCATGCGGCGGGCGCTCGATGGCCTGTCCCGCTATATCGCCACGCCGCGCGTCGCCAAGCATCGGTTGTTCGTCTGGCTGGACGCCCGTATCTGTCCCGATTGTGCCAACATAGTCGTTGCCCGCGAAGACGACGTGACCTTCGGCATCCTGCACAGCCGCTTTCATGAAGCATGGTCTCTGCGGCTCGGAACCAGTTTGGCAGACCGCCCGCGCTACACCCCGACCACCACCTTCGAGACGTTCCCTTTCCCGCAGGGGCTGACGCCCGACGTTCCCGCTGCCATTGCCGAAGCAGCGCGGCGGTTGGTCGAGTTGCGCAACCGTTGGCTGAACCCGCCCGAATGGACGGCATGGATCGACGAACCGGTCCCCGGCTACCCCCGGCGCCCGGTTCCCCGAAACGAAGAAGCCGCGCAGCAACTCAAGAAGCGCACTCTCACCAACCTCTACAACGACCGTCCGCAATGGCTCGCCGACGCCCACGCCGCCCTTGACGCCGCCGTAGCCGCCGCCTACGGCTGGCCCGCCGACATTTCCGAAGACGACGCGCTCCGCGATCTCCTCAAACGAAACCTGACGGATCACCACGACGAAGAATAATCGTTTACCTAGCTGGTTGATTTTAATTTTGATGGTATTATCTTTCCTTGGAATAGAAGGAAGAGCTGTGAGACAAATTGAACTGGAGGCACAAAAACCAGCGGCGGACGAACAACGGCTACAATGGCTCGTTATCGGCGCGTATCTAAACAATTTGTGGCAAAGTACGGATTCCAGATTGTGCTCGCCGAATTTCAATGAGCAGGAAGTAAAGGTCTAAGCATGAAGCCTGCCATTAAAGATTTGTCAAAACTTTCAGACGATCGCCTATTTGAGGAGATATCGAAAGGAATTAGTCTCATTATTAAGAATGCCGAGAGTTGGGACGATATTGCCCGCAATCTTGTCAAAGAGGGCAAGTATCACGGCGTCAAACTCTGCCGTTGCCTTGTAGAAGAGGAGTCAGCCAAGATTCTAATTCTCATCGATGCAGTGCGGTGTCCACGTGAATGTCAATTCTCAACATTGGAATTCTTTTACGATCATCTTGCGAAAGGAATTTACGCGAAAGCGTGCGAGTGGCGGACACCCAACTTTGAGATGATGTCCAAATACATCGAACGAGAACGCCACTCGTGGTATTTGGATGGCCCCAAAGACGTTGACTGGATTTTCAGAAACTCCATCCAGGCAACAAGAGAACAAGCAATGTACGTTGACTATGTTCAAGACATTACTGAAGAGGATGGAGAACATTTTTGGATTTCGCCATCTTCTTCATACCAAGAGACATTATATTACACACCAATCTCTCTTGATGTGGCTCGCGCAATTGTTTGGATGAAAGCGACAACCCCTAAAGGGTTAAGTATTACCGCCGAAACATGGCGTAGTTTCGAGCCAAAACCTGAAACAACAATTCAGGAACTGAACTGGTTCAAAAATAAGATGATAAAAAGGTTGAAGGAGGAAAGGGTATGCCTCGATCTTGAGGACAGAGAAATTCATAAATCTATATTTAATTGGCCGTTTCCATTGTGGTCTTTTGATCTGAAGAGCAAGAAGACTGATATAAAAGAATTGCGCAATGAACGAAAAAAATACAATATGTGGCTGAAGGAAACTGAGTCAAAACGAGATCCTAAACCTATAATATCCCGTAGAAAAATAGAGAAACTAAGCAATACTTTTTTTATCTGGGATCAAGAAATGAAAAGCATGATAGACGATTTCCATAGAAACAAAAATAAAGATAAAAAATTTCGTACTCTCCATTCTTCTCTTTTTGTTCAATTTCATGATTTAAATTCGTATAAGAATTTGGAGCGAATGTTGCGTGAGCTATCCCGTGATGAACGTATGGATTTAGCTGCTCTTGCGTGGTTCGGGGAATTTAACGTGGCCGATTGGCCGTATCATCACCAACATGCCCGTACAGTAATCGGGAGCGACTACAAGTACGAATCCGGACTTGGCCGTCATTGGCTAACTGGGCTGGAACGCTATGAAAAGAATGGGGAGTAGTTCGAAGATGATGTTCTCAATCGAAGCCCCGGTGGGTCGGCCCGCCCCGCCGCCAAGCTACCAAGCGGCGACGCCCACGCCGCGCTTGACGCCGCCGTAGCCGCAGCGTACGGCTGGCCCGCGGACATCTCCGAAGACGAAGCGCTGAGCAAACTGCTGGCGCTCAACTCGACGGACCGAATCGAGTAAGAGTTTTCGGAAAAGGCATTCCGCGGTATTTGCGTACTCTTTGTTTTATCCTCAATTGGGCGAATCCTCTATCCTCAAGACACCTTCCTCTATACCGATGTCTTCGCCCAGAGAATTCCAGAGATCACGACGGAACAATGCTAAGAGCTTGGGAATCTCATCGAGATCTCCCAGAGAATATTGAGGGAATTTTATCGGATTAGAATGTAATACTCTTGATCCATGACTTTCGAGAGATTCATCAAGGATATGGCTTTTAGAACGAAGCCCCAATTTACTTTTTAGTGCTACAGGTATAGAGGTTCCTACAGCAAAAATCGCAACTTCAATAGCATATTCAGCTACTGGAAAACCGGATTTGTTTCTCACATGATGAGCATGTTTTATCAAGTTTACAAATAGAAAAACCAGCCAATCTGGCGAGATAAAATAGTTAACACCATCCAAACGTCTCATAATAAATCCCAGTTCGACTAATCCATCGCAGTAAAGTTCTCTATAAATAAATTCCCTGGAAATCATTGGAGGGTCACTGTGAATTTCTTTTCGTGCGCCGCGTAGTATTGGCCGCCAGCATGCAGAGTGGAAATCAAGTGGGGTTTCCAGATCTGATATGTCGTTACCTTGTTGATGGCTAACTGTAAGCCACGGTATATCGAGGTCCTCGGCAAGACCTCCTTGACGGAAGACGCGTTCAAATCTGATCTCGTCTCCTATGGGTACAGCAGTCAAGCGAATTCCGTATGCATTCTCGGGGGAGCCGCGGCGTTTGAATTCCAGATGAAATCGTTTTGTGCGTTCCGAGAGCCGTCTTTCCAACCGCTCGAGTCCCCGCGACACGTTCAGCGTCATATCCTGGATTTCGCGCATTGTCATTTCCTCGCATCGGTCGGCCCGCCGTACCGGACAGACGCGCGTTTTCGTAACGCGGTGAGGAGCCAACCGGGACTTCCCGACGCGAATTAAAACCACGCCCTTGTCGCCTTCGGTCTGCACGGCGAAAATCTCAATCCGGGGGAGTTGCGGCTCCACACAATCGCGGAACACCAACTCCATGCGTTCCGCCAACTCCGCGCATCGCGGGATCGGCGAGATTTTCGCGGCAACCGGAGGTTTCGTATCGGATTCTTCGATGCCCAACAGCAGAACGCCGCCATAAGCATTTGCAAAGGCTGTGACTTCCTTAAGTATCTTCTTCTTTGCCGGCTCCCCAATTCGGTTTTCACCGGACATCCACGGATCGGTGGAGTCTCCCGGGGTTGGCAGGCTTTCCTTGAACTCGATTTGCTCGCCTTCGGGAACTTCCGATTCAATCAGCGATTCGATGTCGCCGACGCGGACCTGATCGGCAGGCTTGGAGAGAACTTCAATCACCGGATTGCTTCTTTAACCTACTCTAACGTGGAAATAGATGCCCTGGCGCATTGGGCCGGGCGGCGCCTATTCCCCGCTGTAAGCGGACTTTTGATCTGGGACGTTTGGCCGCATGATTTGAAGAGCGGCCTGGCGCGACCCAAAGCAAAAGCCGCAGGGCGCGGTTCGCGTTCAGTCAGGTTCAGTCGGGTTCAGTCGGGTTTAGTCACATAGCGGTCAGCGTCTCATATCAGGTGTCCCTGGTTGGTCCCAAATCACGCGTCCTCGCGCACCCGCTGCAATCTCCCGCGCGGTCCACGGCGGCGGGTCGGAAAACCTACCAGGCGGCGACGCCGCCGTCTTTGCGCGGGTCGGAGCCGCCAAGCAGAATGCCCCGCTCCCAGTCGATCTCGATCGCCTGGTAGCCGCCGAATACGCCCGGACGCGAGACCGGCTTGTGCCCCATCGCCGCGAGCCGAGCGGCAACGTCCCGGCCTACGCCCGATTCCAGCGCCAGGCCGTCGCCTTCGAGATGCCGGAAGCGCGGAGCTTCGCCGGCTTCCTGCACGTTCATGCCGAACTCGATCCTGTTCAGCAGCGTCTGCACGTGGCCTTGCGGCTGCATCGCGCCGCCCATCACGCCGAAGCTCAGCCACGGCTTGCCGTCCTTGTAGGCCATCGCCGGAATGATCGTGTGGTAAGGCCGCTTGCGCGGCTCGATGCGGTTGGGGTGGCCTTCCTCCAGCGTGAACAGCGAGCCGCGATTCTGCAGCGCCACGCCCGTGCCGGGCACGACGACGCCGGAGCCGAAGCCGTGGAAAATGCTGGAAATGAAAGAGACCGCGTTGCGCTCCCGGTCCACGACCGTCAGATAGACCGTGTCGCCGCCGCGGTCGATTCCCGAGGCAACCTCCTCGGCCGCCCGCTCGGTGTCGATGCGCGCGCGCTGCTTCTCGCCGTATGCCTTCGAGATCAACTCCGGCACGGGCAATGCGCTGCGCTCCGGGTCGGCCAACCAGGCGCCCAAATCGGCGAAGGCCAATTTCTTCGCTTCCACCAACCTGTGCAGATAAGCCGCCGAGTTGAAGCCCAGGCTGCGTAGGTCGAAACCCTCGAGGATATTGAGCATGGCCGGCACCGCCATGCCTTGGCCGTTCGGCGGCAGCTCGAAAATCTCGTAGCCCCGATAGGTCGCGCCGATCGGCTCCACCCAGTCGGAATGCTGGTAAGCAAGGTCGGCAAGCGTCACCGGCCAACCCTGTTCGTTGAGGCAGGCGACCATGGCGCGCGCGAAATCGCCCTTGTAGAATGCGTCGCGACCGCCCTCGCCGATCTGCCGCAAGGTCTTCGCCAAGTCGGGGTTGCGAAAGACGTCGCCGTGCCCGTAGGGCTTGCCGTTGCGTAAAAAAGTCGCCGCGAAGGGTTCCCTGTGGGCGTGCAGCGCGCCCTGCGCCGCCCAATCGCCGGCGATGATTTCCGATACGGGAAAACCCTCTTCCGCGTAGCGAACGGCAGGCGCCAGCGTCTCGCCGAGACTCATCGCGCCGTAAGCGTCGAGCAGCGTCGCCCAGCCGTCCACGGTTCCGGGAATCGTTACCGAGAACGGCCCGACGACCGGAATTTCAGCGAGGTTTCGGGCAGAGAAAAACGAGGCGTCCACTGCCGCCGGCGAGAAGCCGCTGGCGTTGAGCCCGACCAGGCGGCCGCTCTCGGCGACGTAGGCCAGGACGAACATGTCGCCGCCGGGCCCGGTCATCATCGGCTCGACAACGGCCAGCGCCGCCGCCGCCGCCACCGCCGCGTCGAAGGCGTTTCCGCCCTGCTTCAGAATATCGAGGCCGACTTGAGCCGCCAGCGGCTGGCTGGCCGCGACCATCCCGTTGCGCGCAACCACCGCCGAGCGCCCGGCGGACGCCTGGCCGTGGGGGCGGTCGGCCGCCTGCATCGACACGGGCGCCGACATCAGCGCCGCCGCGAACGCAACCACAATGCGCACATAAAGATTGTTGCAGGAAAGTTCCCCATGCGGCGCAGCGGTCTTGCTATCCGCCGGCCACTATTCGCTATCCACTACCGAAGCGCGGTGGATCGCCCAGGCGACGGCGCAGAGAGCCGCCAGCGACAAGCCCAGGCTGTCGAACACCGGAACGGGAATCTGCACGTCGGCGAGTTGCGGCAGCGTGCGCGGAACGGCAATCAAAATCCCCGCGATCGCCTCGCCGGCGATCAGCCCCGAGCCGATCAAAACGCCGTTATGCAGCGCCCCTTGCGATCGCCGCTTCAGCAGCGAGGAAATGACGCCGCCCACGAAAATCGGCACCATCAGCGCCAGCGGCAGGTAGATGCCCACGGCCACGGGCATGACGTGCGCGCGGAAACGGCTTCCCGAGCGTTCCAGAAACGCATCCAGGACCAGCAGCGCGACGGCGATCCCGGCGCCGATCCAAACCATGTTCCAGGGCAAATCCGTACGGCCGAACATCGCCTCGGCGATCGACGCGAACAACGTAGCCTGCGGGGCGCGCAGCGCTCCGGGCGCATCGACGCCGATGCCGTAGGCGTTGTGCAAGAGCGTCAGAATCGGCGCAATGGCGAACGCCGGAACGATCACCCCGATAAACTGCGCGATCTGCTGCTTGCGCGGCGTCGCGCCGACCAGGTGGCCGGTCTTCAAGTCTTGCGACGTATCGCCGGCCGTCGCCGCCGCGCAACAGACCACGCCCGCCACGCCGAGCGCCCCCAGGATGCCGCCCGCGCCGGTCATGCCCAGCAACAGCAGGACGCCCGCCGAAAACATCAGCGCGCATATCGTCATCCCCGAGACGGGGTTGTTCGACGAACCGACCAGTCCGCAGATATAGCTGGCCACGGCCACGAAAAAGAAAGCGGCGATCAGCATCGTCAGGCCCGCGACCAGCGCGACCGAGAACGAGCCGGTGACGGCGCGGTAGAGAACGAACGTCCCGGCGGCGGCGACGGCGAAGATGAGCGCGCTCGCCGGCATGGGGATGTCGCGGTCCGCGCCGGCGGATGTCTTCGTCAAACTCCCGCCCAACTGCCCCAAGGCCCGCCTCACGCCGGAACGAATCTTCCACATCGACGAAAAGCCGCCGACAATCATCGCGCCGACGCCCATGTAGCGAATCTGACCGCTCCACGCCGCCCAGGCGGCATCGAGCGCGGAGCCGTCGGGCAGGGGATTGTTCAGATAGTAAATCGGGATGGCGATCCCCCAGGCGATCAAGCTGCCGCCGAGCGCCTGAATCCCGATTTCGATGCCGACGATGACGCCCACGCCCAGCAGCGCAACCGACACGTCCGAACCCATGTAGAGCACCGCGCTCCCCGCGCGCCAGGCGTACTCGACGGTTCCGCGGAAAATGGCGAACAAACCGATGCACGATTTGAAGGCCAGCCCCCCGAGCAAAGCCGCGGCGATGCGCGACAGCGAGCTTCCGCCCTTCTCTCCCGCTTCGAGAACCTGCGCGCAAGCAACCCCTTCGGGGTAAATAAGCTCCTTGCTCTCGACGATCAGAGTCCGCCGCAGCGGAATCATGAGCAGCACGCCCAGCACGCCGCCGAGCGCGCCGATCATGGTCACCTGCCAGTAATCGAAGCCGCTCCAGACGCCGGTGATAATCATCGCGGGGACGGTGAAAATGATCCCCGCGGCGACCGATTCGCCGGCGGAAGCCATCGTTTGCACGATGTTGTTTTCGAGGATGCTGCCGCGGCGCAGAAGGCCCCGCAGAATGCCCATCGAAACGATCGCGGCCGGGATGCTCCCCGAGACCGTCATGCCCGCATACAGGCCGAGGTAGGTGTTGGCGGCGGTCAGCACCGTGCCGATCAGCAGGCCCAGGAGCAAAGCCTGACCTGAAAACTCGGGCGCGGAGCGCGCGCCGGCGTTGGCGGACATAAAGCACATTGTAATTGCTTGCCGCCCGGCGTATGCTGAATATCTGTGAGCATGGCCGAACGGAGCAGCGCAGCGGCCGTGATTCTCCTGTTGCCGGCCTGCGTTCTCCTGGCCTTATCGGCCTGCGGACAAAACGGCGCGCCGGCCGCCCCCGCCGCGCGCGGCGGCCCGGCGCTCGAGGCGCGGTTGAGCTTTCCCGCCGGCGTAGCCGTGGCCGGGGACGGCAACCTCTATATCGCCGACCGTTTGGACCACCGCATTCTCAGGGTTGACGCTCGTGGAATCGTCGCTACCGCCGCGGGAACCGGCCGCAGCGGATTCGCCGGGGACGGCGGACCGGCCGTGCGGGCGCGGTTGAGCTTTCCCGCCGGCGTAGCCGTGGACGCGGCCGGCAATCTCTATATTGCCGACAGCCTCAACCGCCGCATCCGCAAGGTGGACGCCGCAGGGACGATCTCCACCGCCGAGAAGCAACGCAACGGCGGGAACCGCAAAGGCGCGGCAATGGACGCGGCGGGCAACCTTTACGTCGCCGATTGGTCCGGCCACCGCATTCTCAAGATCGACGCCGAGGGGAACGAGACCGCCGTCGCGGGGACAGGAGAAAAGGGATTCAGCGGAGACGGCGGCCCGGCGACCGAAGCGCGGCTGAACTTCCCCCGCGGCGCGGCGGTGGACGCGGCGGGCAACCTCTACGTCGCCGACTGGTACAACCACCGCATCCGCAAAATCGACGCCGGGGGAACCATCGCCACCGTCGCCGGCAGCGGGGACATCGGGGACTGGGGAGGCGGATTTTCAGGGGACGGCGGCCCGGCGGTCGAGGCGCGGTTATTCCGCCCCCGCGACGTGGCGCTGGACGCGGCCGGGAACCTTTACATCGCCGATACCGGAAACCGCCGCATCCGCAAGGTCGATGCCGCGGGAATCATCGCCACCGCCGCGGGCACCGGGGAGGCCGCGCCCGACGCAGCCCCCGGCCCGGCGCTCGAAGTCATGCCCGATCGCTTAGGCCCCGAGTGCGTGGCCGTGGACGGCGCCGGCAACATCTACTTTTAGACCCCGCGCAGCGCGCAGCGCGAATTTTTTCGCGCTTCCCCTTGCAATGCGCGGAGAGATTGCGTGTATAATGCCGTTGCATGGCGATGACCGGAGCGAAGAAAACTTTTTCTGACGCTCGGCGCGAGCGCGGTTGCGCACGCGCTGCCGACTCTGCTACGCTGAAAAAAGGGCACACCGGCACACCGGCACACCGGCACACCGGCACACCGGCACACCGGCACACCGGCACACCGGCACACCGGCACACCGGCACACCGGCACACCGGCACACCGGCACACCGGCACACCGGCACACCGGCACACCGGCACACCGGCACACCGGCACACCGGCACACCGGCACACCGGCACACCGGCACACCGGCACACCGGCACACCGGCACACCGGCACACCGGCACACCGGCAACAAGGTATAGCGCGGACGGCGCGCCGCCGGTCCGCGAGCCTTCCTTCCCCCTTTCGTCCGCCCTTGCGCGGCTTCCCGTCTGCGCCGCGCCGTCGTCTTTGGAACGGCGCATTTCGACGCCGCCGCGGCATGAGCAGGCGGCCGGAACTCCGCTGCAAGGCTCCCGTTCCTCGATTGCGTCTCGCGCATCCGTCGAACAACCCGTTGACGGATCGCCGCCATCCACGCGCAGCCGCGCTTCCCACCGACCGCGTATCGGGCAACTCTTGGGTTGCCCGAGCACTTTTCCTGCGCCCGCGCAGTTTCCATGCGCACGGCCGCGGCAGCAACAACCAACCGCACTTCAGGAGACAACACAATGACTAATTTCCAACTCGATCTCACGGGATTCGAATTTCCCGAGAAATTGCCGAACAACAAGGCCAATTTTCGATTCATCGTCGATTTGCGATTTCGCGATGAGGATGACCGGCTCGCCACGGAACATGCCGTGATGCCGAGCCTCGACACCTTCTGGGAATGCGATCCCAGTCGGCACGACAAGCCGAACTATGTGCGCGCCAATGGCGATGGGAGCGAGACTGAACTCGCTAAATTTGAGATGGAAAAAATCGACCTGTGGGACAGACTGATCCTCCACGTGCAATGCAAAAGTCTTCACTCCATTCAGTTCAAGGTGATCGACGTCGATCGGAAAGACGCTTGGGACGCCGTAAAGAACGTTCTGGGGAAAATCGCCGAAGTCGTCATCGGTCAGACAAGAGCCTTCATCCTCAAGCAGGAGAATATGCCCTTCCGTACGGCAATGGGCGCCGCCGCGGACGATGTGCAATCTTTTCTGCTCAAGAAGCTGGCCGGGGGCGACCAGGTTCTGTTCAGAGGATCGCTGCAGAAGGACGAGTTGAAGAACGGTGCGGGGCTGATTAAGGGCCGCGGAACGAAAGGAGATTACAAGATCTCCTTTGAGGTCACCGAAGTCTAATCATGCATCCGAACCTCGCTGACAGGAGGCAATCTCCATGAGCAACTCCACTTCATCTCCGAATACCTCAACCCCCGGATTTCTGGACGACCATAAAGGACAACCCTCGTCGATGCGGCTCATGAGCTTCGTAGCGCTCGCGATGTCGTTTGCGTTCGGGCTGATCGTGGTGCTCGCTCCCGGGGCCGACAAGGACAATGGCCTGTATCTTGCCGTCGGTTTTCTGATCGCGGCGTTTGCGCCCAAGGCGCTGCATAAATTCGCGGAAAGCAAATTTCAATAAGAAAGGTAGGAAAATGTCATGTTGAAGAAATATCTGGAAGACGATAACAAAAACCCCTCGTCGATGCGGCTCATGAGCTTCACGTCACTCTGGATGTCGTTTCCGTTTGCGATAGCTGCAGTCTTTGATTTGCCCTTTGAGGATAAGACGGCCACTGAAGAATCCATGTGGATATTTATTTTCTATCTGGGCGGGGGGCTTAGCGGTAAGACGGCACAGAAATTGATAGAGAAATTGATAGAGAAATGGGCGCCAAAAATAGAAGCAAATCCCAAGCTCCTAACAGAGCAAAGGGAAGACAACGAAGAGAAGAAATCATGAACGCAAGACACATGGAGGCGGGCCGCAAGCGGCTCGCGTCGAGGATGCCGCTCGCATGGCCGGCGTTGTTTGCGGCCGTTGTTTTCTTGCTTGCGGCATTGCGGATTGCGTCGGGACAGGCCGGCGGCCGGCGGCCCGGCGAGGTATTCCAGGATTGCTCCGTGTGTCCGCAGATGATTGTCGTTCCGGCGGGGCGCTTCATGATGGGCTCGCCGGAGAGCGAGAAATACCGGCATGACGAAGAGGGGCCGGTGCGCGAGGTAACCATTCCGCGGGCGTTCGCCGTAGGGGTCTATGAGGTGACGAACGGAGAGTTCAGGGAATGCGTGAATGAAGGTAGCTGCGGCAGTAGTTTTTCCTTCGTCGGCACACGCAGGCATGCGCTGTACTCTAGATCATGGGACACTGCGCAACTGTATGTGCAGTGGCTGAGCGCGCGGACGGGGGCGGAGTATCGGTTGTTGAGCGAGGCGGAGTGGGAATACGCGGCGCGGGCGGGAACGACAACGCGGTACAGCTTTGGAGACGACATAGCGCCGGGCGATGCGAATTACGACGGCCGGCTGTATCACTACTTGGACAACGACTACATAGAAGGTTGGCGTAACGACTACAAAAGATATCCGACAGTAGGCAGCTATGCGCCGAACGGGTTCGGTTTGTACGACATGCACGGGGGCGTAGCGGAGTGGGTGCAGGACTGCTGGAACGATAACTACGCCGGGGCGCCGAACGACGGGAGCGCATGGGAGGCGGGGGATTGCCGCCGCCGCGTGATTCGCGGCGGCTCCGCGCTCGACAGCCCCATGGAACTCCGCTCGGCGGCCCGCTCTTGGTTCCAGCCGGGCCGCCGGAATGACCTCATCGCATTGCGCGTGGCCCGAACGCTCGCTCCGTGAATCGTTGCATCTTTACTTGATGCAGTCGAATGGGCAATGAGATTTCGTTGGAGGGAAAGGGAAACATCGTGGGGTTGGGGAAGGAGATACGCAATGTCTGACGCTTGCGGCCGGGAATCCGGGCATGGGTTCCGGCAATCCGCCGCCGCGGCGGTTCGCGGCGCTCTGCTGCCGAGGCTTGCCCTCTGCGCGGCGGCGGCGGCGGCCGCCGCTTCGGCGCAAACCGCGCCCGTTTACCGGATGGACACGATAGTCGGAGACCTGTCCTCTAATGCGTACGCAATCAAAGACGATTCTCGTGCATGTCGTACGGACTTTGACGGCCACAGACTCCCCGGGGATGGCGGCCCGGCAAGTCAAGCGCTGCTTTGCGGTTACGACTACTTTTTCAGGACCATGACGACGGACGGCGCGGGCAACATCTTCTTTGTCGATGCGGGCAGAGTTCGCAGAATCGACGCCGCCACGGGCATCATCGACACCGTCGTCGGAAAAGGCACATTCGACTCGTTTTATGAAGAGTGGGTAAACCCCTATAGGGACAGGAACAGCGGCTGGTATTACGGAGGCCAAGCCATCGACGTTCCTGGACTGGATATCCAGAACATCGCGGCGGATAGCGCGGGCAACCTCTTCATTGCCGTTTTTCACCGGGGCATCGACAGATATTACCGGGTCATCGACAGAGTCGATGCCGCCACGGGCATTATCTCCGCCTTTGCCGGAGCCAACAAGAGGGGTGCGAGCGGAGACGGCGGACCGGCTACCGAAGCCGAAATTTTCGTCTCTAGCATGGCGCTGGACGGCGCGGGCAACCTCTTCTTTGCCGATTACAGCAATGCAGTCATCCGCAGAATCGATGCCGCTACGGGCATCATCAACACCGTTGCCGGGGGTGGAACAGACAGGAAGGGAGAGGGCATACCTGCCCTCGAAGCTTCCCTCACGACGACTGACAGCAGCAGCGGACCCCGAGATATAGCGGTGGACGGCGCAGGCAATCTCTTCATTGCCGCCGGCCCCACCCGCATCCGCAAGGTCGATGCCGCCACGGGCATCATCAACACCGTCGCCGGAAAAGACAATTTTCGACGTTCGTACAGCTCTGACGACCCTGAATTGTTTGGAATCGGCGACGGCGGGCCGGCCGTCGAAGCTAGTTTCATCAGGATAGCGTTCATCGCGCTGGACGGCGCGGGCAACCTCTTCATCAGCGACAGCGGCAATGACAGCCTCCGCAGAGTCGATGCCGCCACGGGCATCGTCGATACCATCGCCGGCGTCGCCGGCGGGGGGCCGCGACCGTACGCTGACGGCCTGCTGGGCCTGGAGTTTAGTTTCTATGGGCCCAGTCCAGTAGTGGACCGGGACGGCAACATCCTCTTTTTTCGCTATGGCGCTGCTTCTTTCTCCGGTCCTACGATCGGCCGCTTGACGCCGTGGACGGGGGGAGGCGCTCCGGCGATCGCCGAGGGCGGAGTCGTGCTGGCCGCCGGCACTCCCCTCGTGGAGCGCATCTCCCCCAATGCGCTCATTTCCGTCTTCGGACAGGATTTCGCGGCGCCGGGAGAGCCGGCGATCGCCGCCGCGCTCGACGCCTCCGGCAGGGTTCCCGTCAACCTGGCGAATACCTGCCTCGAGATCCGCAGAACACATATCTACGAGGAGGGAACATTCGCCTCTCCCATGCCAAGAGGTTTCGGGGACCAACGCGTTCCGCTGTTCCTGGTCTCCCCGACGCAGATCAACGCCCAGGCGCCGCACGATCTGACGCCGGGAGAGGTGGCTGTGCTGACGGTCGTGCAGGGCTGCGGGACGGCGGATGAGCTGCGCAACCCGGTTGGGGCGCTGGGGGCAATTGTTCCGCCTTCCCTCAAGGTCGCCGCCGTCTCGCCGGCCTTCTTCAACGTGGTCAACAACGCCAATGGGCGCAACCCGCTGGTGGCGCAGCACGGCGGCGGCCCGGCTCTGGTCGGTCCGCCGGAGTTGGGGGCGGCGTTCACCCCGGCCGCGCCGGGCGAGATCGTCACCCTCTACGGAACCGGTTTCGGGCCGACCGAGCCGGCGTTTGAGGCGGGCGTCGTCCCGGGCGTCCCGGCCGATCTGGCTTACCCGGTCTCGTTCCGCGTCGGCGGCAAGGCCGTTCCGCCGCAAGACGTGCTCTACGCGGGCGCGGCGCCGTGCTGCGCGGGACTGCACCAGTTCACGCTGCGCCTGCCCGCGGACCTGCCCGACGGCGACGCGGCCCTCACGGCGACCGTGTTGGGCGTCTTCACGCCCCAAGGGCCGTTCCTGGCCATTCGACGGCGGTAAGGAAACCGCGGCATGACCGAGAAAGGAGTAAGCAACATGACGAATGGAGCAGGCGTCCGCGCGATACTTCCCGCAACGGACGGGGCGAATTTTCCGCAGCCCGTTGCCGAGCTGCAAGCAAGGCGGATGCCGTCTGTTCGGGCGCTGTTTGCCGCCGGCGTTTTCTTTCTCGCGGCATTGGCGCTGTCGGCGCCGCCGGCTTGGGGGCAAGAGCCTCCTCCGTTTCAGTCGCCCGTTTACAGACCGGGGGGAATCTCACGTTCGAGCAAGACGCGCTGGCAAGAGCCTCCTCCGTTTCAGTCGCCCGTTTACAGGGTCGATTTGGTGGCCGGAACCGGCGAGTACGTCTCCAGTGACCAAATCGGCAAAAACGACGGCGGGCCGGCCGTCGCCGCGCACATGAACCCCGAAGACATCGCGCTGGACGCCGCCGGCAACCTTTTCCTCGCCGACTACTACCGCGTCCGCAGAATCGACGCCGCCACGGGCATTATCACCACCGTCGCCGGAAATGGAAAAGACCCCTACAGCGGAGACGGCGGCCCGGCGGTTCAGGCGCAATTCGACGGCGTCAGAAGCGTAGCGCTGGACGCCGCCGGCAACATCTTCATCAGCGAGTATGCCCGCGTCCGCAGAGTCGATGCCGCCACGGGCATCATCGACACCGTCGCCGGAACCGGGGAGAGAGGTTACAGCGGGGAAGGCGGTCCGGCGGTCGAGGCCAAATTGGATGCCGGACACATTGCGGTGGACGGCGCCGGCAACCTTTTCATTGCCGATAATGGCGTCCGCACCGTCCGCAGAGTCGATGCCGCCACGGGCATCATCAACACCGTCGCCGGCGGGGGCAGTCTCCGCAGCGCAGACGGCTTGCAGGCCACCGAAGCGCAACTGCGATCCATCTCCGCCATAGCGTTCGACGGCGCCGGCAACCTCTTCATTGCCGACGGGTACCACATTCTCAGGGTCGATGCCGCTACGGGCATCGCCAACACCATCGCCGGAGACCCCGAGAGGAGGAGAGGTAACGACCTGGGGGCCACCGAGACCGACGTGGAACTCGGGACGGCCGTTGACTTTCGCTTGTCCGGCGTCAATACAAACGCCATGGCGGTGGACGCCGCCGGCAACGTCTTCTTCGCCGATTGGCTGCACGTCTTCCGCATCGACGCCGCCGCGGGCATCGTCTCTCGCATCGCCGGAACCGGCGAGTACGACTACCGCGCAGGCGGCGCCGTTTACGATGGAGACGGCAGGCTGGCCAACAAGGCCGCAATAGCCTACGCCAGAGGCCTGGCGGTGGACGCCGCCGGCAACGTCTTCTTCGTCAGCAATAACCGCGT
Organism: uncultured Bryobacterales bacterium; assembly: GCA_958295955.1. Classification (GTDB taxonomy): domain Bacteria; phylum Acidobacteriota; class Terriglobia; order Bryobacterales; family UBA6623; genus CATQHP01. Next base: position 3,664,100 of record OY282420.1, read on the forward strand.
GCGGCGCTTGACGCCGTGGACCGGGGGCGATCCCGTGATCGCCGAAGGCGGCGTCGTGCAAGCCGGCGGCACTCCTCTTGTGGATCGCATCTCCCCCAACACGCTCATCTCCGTCTTCGGGCAGGATTTCTCGCCGCCGGGCGCGCCGATGCTCGGCGCCGGTCTCGACGCTTCCGGCAGGGTTTCCGTCAACCTGGCCGATACCTGCCTGGAGATCGGCCGGTACGGCTCAACCGGGAGAGGAATCCGCGATATCCGCGGCAAGCTCGTCCCGCTGTTCCTGGTCTCCCCGACGCAGATCAACGCTCAGGCGCCGCACGATCTGACGCCGGGAGAGGATGCGCAGGTGACGGTCATCCGCGGCTGCGGGACGGCGGACGCGCTGCGCAGCGTAGAGGTAAGCGTGAGGGGCGTCGCCATAACGCCGGCGTTCTTCAACGTGGTCAACAATCCCGACGGGCGTAACCCGCTGGTGGCGCAGCACGGCGGCGGCCCGGCTCTGGTCGGTCCGCCGGAGTTGGGGGCGGCGTTCACCCCGGCCGCGCCGGGCGAGATCGTCACCCTCTACGGAACCGGTTTCGGGCCGACCGAGCCGGCGTTGGAGGCGGGCGTCGTCCCGGGCGCCCCGGCCGGTCTGGCTTACTCGGTCTCGTTCAATGTCGGCGGCAAGGCCGTTCTACCCGAAGACGTGCTCTACGCGGGCGCGGCGCCCTGCTGCGCGGGTCTGTACCAGTTCACGGTGCGCCTGCCCGCAGACCTACCCGACGGCGACGCGGCCGTCACGGCGACCGTGCTGGGCGTCTTCACGCCCCGAGGGCCGTTCCTGGCCGTCCGCAGTCGATAAGGATGTTGTGACGAAAATGACCGATACGGGCCATGAGTGCCATATAAGAAAATTATTCCGAAGCGTAAGGAGTAAAAGCCGTTCGAGCTTTTGACGAAGCGGCTTCCGCGGCGGAATCGACGGCCGCACGGGTCGCCGTCAACAGAGCTGACATCCTCTACTCCGAGCGGCTGCCGCTATTGCCGCGGAACGTTCAGCAACACCTAGCTCACGGCGAACACGCCTAAAAACTCCGGCCGGGGCGCTTTGGGCGTCGTACGGCGCTTCCATACGCCGATAATCCGTATCTCAGCGATCCCGACCGATGCCGCTGTCCGCAGTGCGGGCGCGGCGGCCGGCCAAGTCGGCGTCGAGCCGGGTGTTGAGGACGCGGGCAACGCTTGGCGGCCAAACGTCGTAGTCGGGCTCGCGGTCGCGCCGCGGGTTGTAGGCCGTCACGTCTTCGAGCCGGTAGGGGCATTCGGCGGGCAGCATGCGGTCCCGTTCGAGCAACGCTTTCGAAAGCTTCCCGGGCGCCTTGCCCTCTTTCGCGATATTGGAACGATCGTATTCGGCCAGTCTGCGGCAAGCATACCCGCTGCCGCGCTTCCAGGCGGCAGCGAACATTTTGGCGTACTGCCCCTTCAGGCCGGGGTTCTTGTCGATGAGCTCCGCCATCTCCTGGCGGAAGTCCAGGATCTCCTGCAACCAGTGCTCCAGGACCTTTTCGGTGGCTTCCCGGTAGTAATCGATCTTCAACATGTGTTCGATCACGCGGGCGCAAAAGGCTTCCCAATTGTGTTGCTGCGTTTTACCCAAGTCTGCGATCTCCTCGATGACGTTGTCCCAATCGACGGCGTTGAAGTCCCGGCGCTTCAGCGCGTCGGCCTGCTGCATGGACCAGGAGTAGAAGTCGCGTTCGTAGAGGCCGTTCGTTTGGCGGTCTTGCTGCACTGCGGGGCTGGGGACAAGCGTAGCCATGAGGTTGCTCTGCCCATTATTAAAGCACTTCTCCTGTCGACGCGCCGCGCCCGCTACGGCGGGTTCGCCGCCAAGTAACCGAGCAACAGCGCCGGCCACGCCGGGATCAGGACGACAACGCCCGCCGCGTCCGCGACGGTTGCGGACAACGCCACCAATGTACGCGGCCGGTTGGGATGGGACGGTTGGCCACTTGGTTTGCTACGGAATTATGCTTGGCTTGCGCCGGCGCCGCGCGGCTCGACCTCGAAGGCGCCGAATGCGAACAAGCCCGGAATCTCGAACGGCAGGCGGCCGAATGTTTGCCTGTAGCTCGGCGCCAGACCTTCGATGGCGAAGTTCTCCACCGCGCGGAAGCCGTTCGCCGCGAATAGCGCGTTCATCGCCGCCGTCGAGTACTCGCTGCGCATCGGCTCGCCGCGCGCCTTCACGAACGCCAGCGTCTTTTCCCGGATGCCCAGGTGCGCCGGGTTGGACGATTCCTTGTCCAACAGGTAGTCGATCACCAGGCGCGTCCCCGGAGCCAGGTTGCGCGCAATCGAACCGGCCAGCGTCGCCAAGTCGTCCGGCGTCAGGTAGTAAGCGACGCCCATAAGCGAGAGGAACGTCGGCTGCGCGCGGTCGAATCCCGACCCATCCAGCGCGTCGACGACCGCAACCCGCGACAGGTCCGCCGCGACGAAACGGCAACGCGCCGGGACGGTCAACCCCGCCCGGCGAATGCGCTTCAGCTTCTTCTGTTGGGTTACCGGATGGTCGATTTCAAAGACGTCGATGCGCTGCAGCAAGTCGCGCCGGCGGAAGGCGAAGGAGTCCATCCCCGCGCCGATGATGACGTACTGCGCCGCGCCCTGCGCGGCGATCGCCGCTTCCAGAGCCTGCTCGGCGTAGCGGGCGCGCATCAGCACGCACATGCTGACCGGCATGATGCGCCCCAGCACGACCTTCACCAGAAACCAGCCCAACGGGCGAAAGCGCACGGCGAAGCCCAGGAAGCGGCCGCACAGCAGCCGGGCGTAGGGGTCTGCGAAGATCGGCATGCGCGCATGCTGGTGCCAACCGCGCACCGCGGCCACGATATCCGCAGTCGATATCTTGCCGGCGGGGAACGATTCCGCTTGCGGCGTCTCAGCCGGCGGCAACGGCTTCGGCCTCCTCGGCCGCTGCGGGGGCCTCGTCCGGCTTCAAGACGGGGCTTTCCACGCTTACCGTCCCCGCGCCCTCGTTGACGATGACTTGCAGCGGGTCATCGTCGGGCAGCTTCGCCCCATCTTTCACCCGCGAGGCGCCGTAGATGTGGAACGGCTGCGCGTCGTTTATCGCGGCCAACTCCTCGAGCGACTGCTTGCGGTGCTTCGGAATCAAGCGCGGCGGCTCGGCGACGTTATTCGGTTCGTTGTCCCAATTCAGGTAGAGGCGCTCGGCCAGCTTTGCCTCCGACACGCCCGCGAAGCGCATCGCCGGCCACTTGAACGCCGGGCCGTGGACGTATTTTCCGCGCAACTGATAGAACAACTTGGTGCCGATCTTGAAATACGCGCGCGAGCGGTCGCGCATCTCGCCGAAGTCGCGGCTCTGCGTCCAGGCCGTCATGATGAACTCCCACTGCACCTGCGTCAACTCGCGGGGCTTCATGGCGTGGCCGCCGGACATGCGCGTGTCCTCGAGCGGCGTGAAGATCGAGGGCACGTAGAGCACCTTGTTCTTCTTCAGCCGGTGCAGCAGGTCCAACGACTGGCGCATGTCGTCGTCGGTCTCGTTGGGCAAGCCGACGATGAAGGTATAGACCGGGAACCAGTTGTTTTCATTGAGGATGTTCGTTCCCTCGACCACGATTTCCTGCCAATCGCGGATGTCGAAGGGCAGCGACTTGCCCGACATGGTAAGCGCCGCGAGCCGCGGCGAGCCGGTCTCGATGCCGATCAGCGGCGCCAGGAATTTTTGGTCGGGATGCGTGGAGTTGCGGTTGCGCAGCGCGCTCTTGTCCAACAGAATCTTCGACAGATCGCGGATCAGGCCGGGGTTGACCACCGCCGGGGCGATGGTCGCGTGCGACAGCGGCAGGTACTCGACCCCCGGGCTTTCGGCGATGGCGCCGTAGAAGTTGAGCAACTGGTTCGGGTTGGGGATATAGAACGGCGCCGCCGCCCCGTAAATAAAGACGTCTTCCGACACCGGGAAAATGATTTTGCCGCCGTTGTCGGTATTCGCCCTGACGGCGCGCATCACTTCGGGCATGGGCACCGAAATGCGCGTTTCCAGCGTCGGCGAGCAGAACGCGCACTGGCGGCCGCAGCCGCGGTTCATCTCGACAATGCCGTAAGTCGAGCGCTTGCGCGGAATAATCAGGTTTTCGACCGCCGGTTCCGGGGCGTTCACCACCGGCGGCAACTCGCGGCCCTGTTCGGCCAATTGGAAGAGCTCGAGGATTTTCGATTCCGCCCGTCCGTTGACGATGCAGCTTACGCCCAGCCGCTCGCGCGAGCCGGTTTTTTCGATTTGCCAGGCGCCCGCCCCGCCCACGATGATTTTCGGCTTGTGGCGCAAGATCGCCGGGTGGCGGTAAACCCTTTCCGACTCGGCGGCGTTGATCGGCCGCGCCGACGAGCCGAAGATATTGGAATAGACGCCCGTCGAGAACGCGGTGCCGATCGGGTTGTGCGCGCCGATGCCGACCGCCGCCGTGCGCGGACCGACGAACGCATCCAGATCGTCGGGATAACAAACGACCACGTCGTCGGCCTTGTAATGGCGCAGCAAGACCTCTTCGGCAACGCGCACGCCGTAGGGCATGACCTGCGCGCTGCCGTCGGCGTAGCGCGGCTGCTCGAACTTCCTCTTGTAGGTGAACCGCGGCACGAAGCGCGCCGGAGCGGACGCGTACATCATCTGCTTCCAGGGGCTGAACTCCTGTTCGGTGCTTTCGGTATCGGGCGCCGTGAGGACGAACTTCACGCCCCTAGTGTCGTAAGCCATGTGCGGACCGTTCCTTAACCTCGAAACAACTGTGATTGTACCTTGTTTCGGGCCGCTGACGCCGCCGCCGCCCGCCCGCGCAAGCGGCCCGCTCACGAGATCGCAATGCGCTGCCCCGCGTAAACGAACAAGACCTCGTTGAGCTCCGGGCGCGAGCCCAACTCGGCGGCAAGATCGCCTTCGATCTCCGCGGCGGTCAGCCCGAGCATCAACAGGTCGGCGTCGGCCGAGCGCCGCTGCACCGTGCGCGAAAACCCTTCCTCGTCGTCATAGGGCACGGCGGTCAGGTTCTTGGGCGAAATGGGCAGCCGTCCCTCGGTCACGAACTTGTTGAGCGAATCGAGCCGGCTCCGCGTCTGATCGGCCGGATAGCAGGCGAAGATGCTGATCTCGGCCGCGGCCCATTCCGGATGTCCGAGGATGATGTAGGCCAGCAGAATCATCAGCGGCGCGTTCTCGTAATCCTCGCGGGTCAGCCAGATATGGATGTTCGCGTGGTAGCCGAAACGCACCCCCGACGAGCGCAGCACGCAGATATTGAAGCCGAAAGGCCGCAGGTGGCGGGCGGCCTCGACGATCTCGGGAACCTCTTCCGGGGCGTGCCTGGGGAACTCGAGCAGCACGCTGTTGTTCGGCAAGCCTGAAATGCCGGGCCGCTGCACGATCTGCGAAACCGCATTCTTGAAGCTCGGGGCGACAATCGCTTCGACAAAAATCCCCGCGCGGCTCACCTCCGATTTGCGAATCAGGCGGTCGGTGAACGATTGGGCATGCACCTCTCTTTCGAGCGACAGCCCGCCCTCGACGTACTGCACGAATTGACCGAATCCCTGCCGGTGGCAAATCCAGCGCAGCAGGTCGAAATGCGCCGCGCGGTCGAACGAGTGCCGCGTAATCGCGAAGAACGACGGCCGCCAGTCGCCGGTCTGCGTCCCGGCGCGGCTCTGTTGCAGGGCAATTTGCAGCCGCCGCGTCAGTTGGAACATGACCCCGCGCAAAATCCGCGAAACGTCCCGCTCGCCGCGGCGCGTGTAGGCCAGCCAGCGGTAGATGCCGAACATCAACCCCAGAGCGACGAGCGCGTACAGCGGCTGCATCTGGAACATGGTCATGAAGCACATCGCCGCGCCCAGCAGCGACACGTACCAGCGCGAGCGGAACGAAGGCCGGTAAGACGGATTGCCGGAAAAGTATTCCAGGAACGAGACGCTGCACAACGCTCCGTAGGTGACCATGAAGAACATCGAGATCACCTGCGAAACCGAATCGATATCGCCGGCGGCGATGAAAACCAGGGCAACGGCGCCCGAGACCAAAGTCGCCCGCGCCGGCTCGTCGCTCGGTCCGGCGCCGCGCGCCAGCGCCGCGTTCAGGCGCTGCGACGGAAACACCTTGTCGCGCGCCAGCGCCTGCAAGGTGCGCGGCGCCACCAGAATCGAACCGATCGCCGAAGACAACGCCGCCGCGGCCAGGCCGATGGGCACGATCGGCGGCCAAAGGGCGATGTCTTTCATCACGAAGCGCTCGGTGTCGGCCAGCACTTCCGGCTCGGCGCTCGCGGCCAATTTCCAAACCATCAGGATATAGACGGCCATGCCGGTCAAGGTCCCGGCCAGCGTGCCCAGCGGTATCGACCGCCGCGGATTGCGCAGGTCGCCCGACAAGCCGACTCCGGCGGTCATGCCGGTAAACGCCGGGAAGACGATGGCAAAGACTTTCATGAAGGGATCGGCGCCGGCGATCGGCGCGCCGAGACGGGAAGCGTCCTGCACGTTGCCCTGTCCGGCGAAAAACATGGCCAACGCGGCGAAGAGGATCAGCGAAACCGCCCAGAGGATGCCCACGCCGAGGTTGGCGCCCTTCTTGAGCATCATGAAAATCAGCAGCAGCGCGGCCGGCAGGCTGACCAGGCGCGCGTCCGCCGGCAGGCCGGTTTGCGCGGCGAGCCAGGGCTGGAGGTCTTGAAACGCCTGGGCGAAGGCGATCATGTAGAACGCCGTCGAAACGGCCTGCGAAAGATAAAGCGAAATGCCGATCGTGCCGCCGATCGCCGTGCCGAACGAGCGGCTGATGATGTAGTATTCGCCGCCGCCTTCCACGCGCCGGTTGGTGGCGATCTCGGCCACCGCCATCGCCGTCGGAATAGTCACCAGGTGCCCCAGCGCGATCACCCACAGCGCGCCCATCGTTCCCAGGTGGCCGACCGCATAGCCGAAGCGCAGGAACAGGACGGCGCCCAGAATCGTGCTGATCGCCGCCAGAAACACCGGGGCCGTGCCGAAAGCATGGCCCGCGGGGCTCTCGCCGGCGGGAAAGGCGGAGGACGGCATGGCCGATCTACCGCGCCGCCCGCGCCTGCTCCTGCGCCGCCCGCGACCTTTGCAAAGTTGCCGTCGCGTAGTTGCGGATCGTGCGCAGCATGGCATGCAGCCCGTTGCCGCGCGTGGGGCTGAGGTGTTCGGTCAGCCCGATGCGGTCGATGAACTCGTGCCCGGCGTCGAGTATCTCCCGCGGCGTGAAGCCCGAGTACGCCCGCAGCAGCAGCGCAATCAGCCCCGAAACGATCGCCGCGTCGCTGACCGCCATGAAAAACAGCTTCCCGCCGCGCTCGTCGGCATGAAACCAGACCTGCGCCTGGCAGCCGCGCACCTTGTATTCGTCGGTCTGCAATTCGCGCGGATACGGCGGCAGCTTGCGCCCCACGTCGACGATGTGCTGGTAACGATCCATCCAATCGTCGAGGAACTCGAACTCCTCGACGATTTCCTCGTGCGCGTCGCGGATGGAAAGGCTGCGCAAACAAAACCCCGAATATCGAATTCTAACCCGCGGGCGGCGGCCGGCCGTAGTATGATGTCGATAACGCTTTTCCGCGCGCGAGAACAGATAACGTGGACCCGCATCTCAAACACTTGCTGGAGCGGCTCGGACAGGCGCTCAACGAATCGATTTCCGATTCCGAGCCCATCGCCGAAACGATCGCCGAGATCAAGCGCGAAGGCTACGACGTCTATTTCCTGCTGCAGGCGACCATCGGCTTCAGACGCCGCGCCGAAGAAGACGACTTCGAGAGCGCGCCGCTCAGCGTGGACGGCAAGACCTTCACCGAACAGGACGCCGAGTTCCTGAAAGCGCTCAAAATCAAGATGGAAGATTAGCGCCGGGCCGCCGCCCGCCGCCCGTTTTTCGCCGCCGCCGGCCGCCGGCGTTCGTCGTTGGCAACAGCGCTGCGCAAAAATGTTTTGCATAGCGGCCTGCCGGGCTATACTAGGCAAGTGGAAGAACGACTGAAATTCGCAGTTTTCATTGACTACGACAACATCGAGATCGGCGTCAAATCGACTTTGCACCGTCCTTTCGACGTGGAGTGCGTCCTCGAAGGGCTCAAGGAGCGGGGAGAAATCGTCTCCAAGGTCGCCTATGGCAACTGGAGCCGGCAGCAATCCGTAACCCGCGCCTTCACCGAGCACGGCGTGCAGATGGTGCAGCGCGACACGACCCCGCGCGGCGACAAAAACGGCGCGGACATCAATTTGGCGCTGGACGCGCTGGAATTGGCCTTCACCAGCGCGCACATCAACGCCTTTTGCATCTTGAGCGGCGACAGCGACTTCATGGCGCTGGTCAACAAGCTCAAGCAGTACAACAAGCGCGTCTATATCGTCGGCGGCAAAGCCTTCACGAGCACCATCCTGCAGCGCAACTGCCACGAGTTCATCAGTTACGAATCGCTTTCCGACAGCGCGCCCAAGAGTTCGCGCGGCGGCGGCGGGCCGCGTTCGCAGAAGACGAAGCGGGCCGTCCTGCCGGTGTCCAAGGCGATGCCGATGATCGAACGCGCCTTGCACTCGCTGGAAATCCGCAGCGCGGTTCCGCAGATGGGCTTGCTCAAGAGCACCTTGCAGCAACTCGACCCGGCCTTCGACGAACGCAACTACGGCAGTTCGTCGTTCAAGATGTTCATCGACCGGCTGGCCGACAAGGGGTTGCTGGCGGTCAAGCTCGTCGAAGGGCATTTCGTGGTCGAAAGCCGCGCCGACAGCGCCGAATCGAGCGACGGGCCGACCAGCGGCGACGCGCTGGCCGTGCTCTGCGGCGTCCTGCGGGAAAACACCGAACTGCTGGACATCGGCATTCCGGGCCGCGAGGTGGAAGCGCTGGTGCAAGCGGCGAAACCGGGCTTCGACCCGATCGAATACGGCGTGCAAGGCTTTTCAGAGTTGCTGAACCTGGCCCGCGACAAGGGCTACGTCACGGCGGAAGCGGACGCGGCGACGGGCTTCCGCTATTTCGAGGGCGACGAGCTGGCGGGCTCCGCCCGCCCGGAAGCGGCGGACGCGACGGAATCCGCGGACGAAAACGGCGCGCCGCCGGCCCCGGCAAGACGCTCCCGCCGTGCGCCGCGGGCAGCCGCCAAAGCGCCCGAAAACGGCGAAGAGGCGCAGCGCCCCAAACGCAAGCGCGCCCCCCGCCGCCAACCCGCCGCCAAGCCCGAAGGGGCGGAGTAACGCCGCCGGGCAAAACGCAGCCAATGGAAACGACGGAAATGGATTTTGCCAAGGCTTTTGAGGCGCTGACCGGTAATGGTCCGCTACGTTGGCAAAAGCGGCTCTTTGAATGCCTGGACTCGGACAAGATACCGTCGGTGTGCGATCTCCCGACCGGCCTTGGCAAGACATCGGTCATTCCCATCTGGATGATCGCGCTTGCTCGGCAAGCGCGCGAGTCCCGGTCCCGTATCAACCTGCCGCGGCGTTTGATCTACATCGTCAATCGGCGAACCGTCGTGGATCAGTCGACGACCCTGGTCGAACGGATCCGAAAGAGACTGTTGAACCCGAGTGACGCGGCTTGGTCGAAGCACGAAGAAATGCTATGTTCGCTGGCCTCTGCCCTCGGATGCCTGTCACCGGACGACTCGCCACTGGCTGTAAGCACGCTTCGCGGCGAGTTGGCTGATAACGAGGAGTGGAGGAATGACCCTGCCCGCGCCGCTATTGTCATTGGAACCGTCGACATGATCGGCAGTAAGCTGCTTTTCAGCGGATACGGCGATCGACTATACAAGCGCGCGCATCACGCGGGGCTCATCGGTCAGGACGTACTGATTGTCCATGACGAAGCGCACCTCACGCCCGCCTTCAGCGACCTTCTGCATAGCGTGGAAACCACGCAGAAAAAAGACCCGCAGAAAAAAGACTATGAGCCGAAGCCCGTCCGAGTGATGGAATTGTCCGCTACCCGACGTGACTCCAGCGGTAATGACGATGTTTTCCCTTGGAAAGAGGAAGATGAACAGGACGAATTTGTCAAAGATCGTCTTGACGCGAAGAAAAAACTACACCTGCACAAACTTGAGCCACAAAAAAGCGAAAAAAAGCTGCAAACTGAAAAACGATTTATCCAAAAAATTGTGGATTGCGCGTATCGGCACGAAGCCGACACCCAAAAAGTGCTGATCTATGTCCGCCAACCGGAGATTGCCCAAGAAGTGAACAAGGGGCTACGAAGAAAACTGGGCAACGAGGACGATGACCGAGTCGCGTTGCTCACGGGTACGATCCGCGGCTATGAGCGCGACCAATTGGTGACAAGCAACCAAGTCTATAAGGAATTGCTGAACGCCCAATCGCAACCAGCGAAGACGGTTTACTTGGTAAGCACATCGGCGGGCGAAGTCGGAATTGATATCGATGCAGACCACATGGTTTGTGACCTAATGACGTTGGACTCCATGATTCAGAGACTCGGCCGCGTCAACCGTCGCGGAGGGGCGGATCGCGATGCATGTATTGACGTGGTATACACTGAAAAGGATGAGAACCTTGGAGGCAATGCTTCGGATATTGACAAAGCAATCTCTGCAACACTCAATATCCTAAAAAGTTGGGAAAAAGATAATGCACCAGGATGCTCAATTGACGTAAGCCCTCGCAACCTTAAGGAAACCTTGAGCCAAGACAAGCGGAAAGAGGCTTTTTCCCCGATGCCTGAAACCCGTCCGCTGACCGATATCCTGCTCGACGCTTGGTCGCTGACCAGTGTTGACACGATGCCGGGTCGCCCGGCGGTTGCGACATATCTTCACGGGTTGACGCACGATCCCCCTGAAACGTACGTTGTTTGGCGTCAGGAAATTGCTTTTTTTAAGAAATATGATATTGACGAAAGATCGTTGCTGGGTCGGTGGTTCAACGTCTGCGGAATCCGTACAGAAGAGCAATTGCGTGATCGTACCTCCCGTATAAAAAACCGGCTTGGCGCTTTGCTGAAGAGGCATGCGAGAAATAAAATTGGTTGTGATTTTCCAGTTGTTCTGTTAGACGAACGTGGCGAGGCAAAGTTGTTGAATTTGTCAGAAGTGATCAAAAACGACTTTGATCTCCAGTACAAGACAATCGTTTTACCGGTAGAGGTAGGCGGTTTGGGGCAAGACGGGATAATCGACTCCACGATAGTTGAACCGGTCCTCGACGTGGCGGAAGTTGCCACCGGAAAGATTCAACGAAAGCGGTGGCTGCACACCCAGACAGTTGACTCTTCGCTCTACCAGCGTCTTGGTTACGCAGAGACTCTGGAATCACTGCCTCAAGGACTGCAAGAACGAGAACGGATAATGTTAAAGGAACCCGTTGAGGGAGCCGAAGGCACGGAAGAAAGGATCGACTTACTTTTATGCATGCCGGAGAAGCAATCGCCGATCGGGGATCCGGAAACCGCTAAAGTACGGCAAACCCTAGCCGAGCATACGGAAGCGATCACGAAGCATATGGATAGCATCAGCGACCGCTTGGGTTTAGGGTCACCGATCAAGGCCGCGCTCGTTGCCGCCGCGAAAATGCACGACCGGGGTAAGGACCGCGTGGTTTGGCAACGATACGCCGACAACGATAACGGCGCAGAGGCATTAGCAAAATCAACCAAGTACCGGCACTGGCGGGTGCTTGGTGGCTATCGACACGAGTTCGGCTCGTTGCTTGAAGCGATGGATAGTGAGTACTTGCGGAACTGTTCGGAACGGGATTTGATCCTGCACTTGATCGCGGCGCACCACGGCCATGCACGACCGCACTTCGCCCCCAAGGCTTTCGACCATGAGCGGTTCACCACACGAAGCAATGAAGATGCCACTGCAGGAACAATGCGGAGATTCGGTCAACTTCAACACCGTTTCGGGCGCTGGGGCTTGGCATGGCTGGAGTCGCTGCTGCGCTGTGCTGACATTGCTGCATCCAAAGCCACACAGAACCATTCCCCTGAAGATTGAGCGATGAAGCAACCCGAAGTAAGTTTCAGAGTTCCCGTGGATGTAACCAACCCCGGCCAGTTTTTTGCGTGCTGCGGCCTGTTGGAATTGGCCCACCGTCTATGGCCCGGCGCGGAGGGATGGTTCGACGACAGCGATACTTCCTTTTTTGCGATTTCCGGCGGCAGTAATGCACGGCTAGAGTGCCTCAGCGATAAATTGCGCAGATGTGAGATTAGCGGACCACCTGGCGCCGAGGCCCGCAAAGGCAAAATCGGAATCGGGCAACCATTCGATCTGATTTTGAATTGGTGGCAGACTAACGATGATGATCCAAAATCTCCCAAGACATGGGCCGGTCGCCAGGAAGTGCGCAGGATCGCACGAGCCGCGCAGAAGGCGCTGCCAGTGAAAAGTAACATTTTCAATTACGGTGCTGTGCTGCGTAAGCGAGTGGAATGCCACACGAATAACCGGCGGCAAGCCGACACCGTTGAGCCATTCTATTTTGACGCGAGGCGTTTCGCGCATGCCCTCGATACTGGCTTCTCGCTTGATACACAGAAGGCAGAGACAACCGCACACCCGTCAGTCGAGTTATTTTGCTTGATCGGTTTGCAGCGCTTTCGGCCTGCGCCGTCGTCAATCAAGTGGAATTTTGAGTATCAGACTTGGCCTAAACCTCTATATGCTCCAATTGCATCTGGAGTGGCATCCTGTGCTGTACCCATGCCCGGCTCGAAACGTTATCGCTTTCCGCTCTGTTTTCGTGATAATCAAAAACGGTATAAATCTTTTGGATTCTCAACTCAATTGGAGGTAATTTATGAGTAACGAAAAAGTCAATGTAGAGCAATTCGATCACTGGCTTAAGGATGAGAGCGAGGTCGCTGCCTTGGTTCTACATCAATGGCTCAAGCCCGTTGAAGAGGTTGGGCTTGAAGGCAACGCGAAGGCAGTGATCTTCCCGCCGACGTATGCTAAGCCGGAAGGGACAGCAGGCGCGGAGTGGACCGGCTACAACATCGATCACTTCGGCGACAACTCAAATGTATGCCTGATCGATAGCGTTGGCTCACAGGCCAATCGAATGGAACCGACCTTTAAGCACAAGGATTGCATATCCCTTGTTCCGCAGGTCTCCATTAAGGCCGGAAAACACAACATTGATCTTCTCGATGCCGGCCATCGCGCCGCTGACGCCATCGTGCGCTTTGCAGGCAACATGAAAAATGAAGTGAATGAAAAAGAAGCTACCGAAAACTCCGGCGATGCGCAAGATGCTCAAGAAGATGAAAAAAGCAGTAACGGCAAACCTCTTGGCGAGCAGTTGTGGGACGCATTTAAGGCATACCAGAAGTGTGGAAATGCCGAGCCTTTGGCGAAAATTGCACCCACCTCCATTGTTTTCGGTGTCTGGGATTCCCGTGCCACACAAGTCAAGTTGCCTCGGATCGTGCGATCGGTAATCCGTGCGTACAACGTCAAGCGACACACTCGATCTGCTCAATTCAACACACCGCTTCATTATGTAGATGAAGGTTTGATCGACGAGAAGCACGACAAAGGCGAGGGTGACAAAAACCCACTTAGCCAAGAGGGGTTCCGTCACAGTCCGGCTACAGGGAAACACGGCGGTATCGAAGTCATGGGCGATATCCGACGTGATGCCAGCATCAATCTTGTCGCGTTGCGTAATCTTAGCGTCACGCCACTTGAGGAGGAAGATATCGCAAAAACTACCGAGCGTATGCTGTGTCTGCGTCGCTATATTCTCGGTCTCTCACTGGTCGCATTGACACGTCGCAGTGCTCAGCAGTTCAACCTTCGTGAGGGGTGTCTGCTCCGAATCTCTAAGTCTTCTGCCTGGAAGGCCGTGCCATTTGAAGGGGACGAGAAAGATATCTCTATCGAGCCTGCGGATGCTATCGCATTTGCCAATGAGGTTGCGCGGATTTTCGGAGTGCAATCGTTCAACAAGCCTTTTCTGTTCGAAAACAAGAAGGCAGAAAGTTGGGTAGGTCGCACAAAAGAGGATCGAGACAAGCTCCGCCGCAAGGACGCCGTGATCAAACAGAAGCTGTGAGTGAGAACATGGATCGCTTTCTCTGCATCTCGATTACGCTTGTGGATCCTTTTTTTCACGGCAAGCGAGACGACGATCAGCCGGAGTGGCCCCCGTCACCAATGCGGCTTTTCCAGGCGTTGCTTGCCGGTTCGCGCGCGGGCCGTCGAAATTCCCGATGGTCCCCCGATAACGAGAATGTTTTTCGTAGCGCGTTCTGCTGGCTGGAAAAGTGCGAGCCGCCACAGATTCGGACACCCGTGGCGAAGCCGGCGGCGGCTTATACGTTTTTTGTGCCGAATAACGACAGTGACAAGAAGTTCGACCGTCAAGATCGGCTTACTTCCAAAGTTGCTCGTCCTCACCGAATCAGCCTCCATGACCGCTCGACTGACATCCGGCAGAAGCTGTATTACTTGTGGTGTATCCAGGAAAAACAGTGGCCGACAGCCCAACAGCATGCCGAATTGCTATGTCGGGAAGCTCGGCATTTGGTGGCGCTTGGTTGGGGGATTGACCAAGCTATCGGTGAGGGCCGGATTCTTACCGTCACTGAGGCAGCTTCGTTGCCGGGCCGGCTATGGCGCCCACGGCACAAGTATCGACCTAGTGATGAAAGTGGGTTACGTGTTCCAGTTGAAGGCTCCTTAAAAGATATCGAAAGTGTCCATCAATCGTTTCTCAAGCGTGTCGACGGACAGAGGTTCAATCCACCGAGCAAGCTCAAGCTGTTCGACTCGGTAATGTATGTCAACGCTGCCATGCCGCCGCCACGTTCACGCGCGATCTTCGAATTGTCTGAGGGTACGGCATTTCGCACGGAAAAGGCAAACGAGGTCGCAGCCATGCTCCGGTCGCTGGTCTGTCGCAAAGAGCACCGCCATGACTTTCAGGAGCAGTTCAACGAAGATTCGGAAGTCTATCTGGCCGGACACGTCAATGGCGAGACGCACACACCTCCACGGTTTTCGTATCTGCCGCTGCCGACCATCGGTCATGAGCACGCAGACGGCATGATTCGCCGGCTACTGATCGCTGAGCCGTACGGCGGCAATGGCACACACGCCAAATGGGCACAGAAACGCCTGCGCAATCAAGTCTTGCGCGACCAAGACCGCAACGAACGGGGTGTTCTCCTCGACCTGTGGCGAAGAACTTCTTGTGACATGGTCCGCCGGTACATAGGTGAGAGTAGAGATTGGGCTACCGTTACACCTGTGGTTCTACCGGGTTTCGACGATGGCAAGCACGCCAAGGCGGAGAAGCTGTTTTTTCAGGCTGTTGAACAAGCAGGGCTTACAACTGATACAGTCACGGATCTGACGTTCCGGAAGGCGCCGTTCTGGCCCGGGTCACAGCATCCTCGTCACTATCATCGGCCAAAATACCTCAAGCATCTTCCCGCTTGGCATGTCCGTTTGAGGTTTCGGGAACCGTTATCGGGACCGCTTGCCCTTGGGGCAGGCCGTCATGTCGGATTGGGACTCATGGCTATCCCTCAGAGTTAGAATCCATGCGCAACTCTTACATCGTCTCCTACGACATCGCCGACCCCAAGCGCTTGCGGCAGGTCTTCAAGACGATGCGCGCGTGGGGCGATCACTTGCAGTTCTCGGTCTTCGAGTGCCAACTCACGCGCATGGACGCGGTGCGCTTGCATTCCGAGCTGGCCGGCATTATTCATCACGACGAAGACCAGGTCTTGTTCATCGATCTCGGTCCGGCCGAGGGACGCGGCGACCGCGTCATCAGCGCGCTGGGCAAACCTTACGTCAGCGTCGATGCGCCGCTGATCGTCGTTTGACAGGAGGGTCGATTGCCATGAGCGCCGAGCCGCTTCCCGAACCCGCGCTTGCCCGCCGCGCGCTTCCCGACTACCTCCCCGCGCGCAAGATCAACGAGTTCGTCTATTGCCCGCGGCTGTTCTACTTCGAGCAGGTGGAGGACGTGTTCGTTCACAACGCGCACACGCTCGAAGGCGCCGCCCAACACAAGCGCGTGGACCAAGAAGGCCGCTCCGCGCCCAAGGCGGACGAAGAGACGCAAGAACCCGTCGTGGTGCGCTCGATCACGCTGTCGTCGGAGGAACACCGCGTCATCGCCAAGCTCGACCTGGCGGAGTTCGCCGACGGCCTCGCCACGCCGGTGGACTACAAGCACGGCCGTCCGATGAAGTGGGACGAGGGTTTGCAGGCTTGGCCTGAGGACCGCGTTCAATTGGCCGTCCAGGCGCTGGTGCTGCGCGCCAACGGCTACCGCTGCGAGGAGGGCGTCGTTTTCTACCAAAAGACGCGGCAGAGGGTGCGCATCCGCTTCGACGACGAAACGATGGCCGCGGCGGAGCAAGCCGTCGCCGGCGCCTGGGAGACCGCGGCGGCGACCGAGATTCCTCCGCCGCTCGTGGACTCGCCCAAATGCCCCGGCTGTTCGCTGGTCGGCATCTGCATGCCGGACGAAGTGGGGCAATTGCAGTCGCCCGCCCCCGTCCGCGCAGCGCAACAACTGGGGCTGTTCGAAGACGGGCGGAAAATCCCCAGGAAGCCGCCGGGGAAAGCAACCAGGCTGCTCGTTGCGCCGCGCGCCGATCTGAAGCCCCTCTACCTGAATACCCAGGGGCTGCGCGTGGGCAAGACCGGCGGCGTGCTGCGCATCAAGGAACGCGACAAGGTGGTTCAAGACGCGCGCATCCACGAGATCTGTCAGGTCAATCTGATGGGCAATATCCAGATCAGCACCCAGGCCGTGCAGGAGCTCTGCCGGGACGAGACGCCGATCTGTTACTTTTCGCAGGGCGGCTGGTTTTACGGCGTCACCACCGGACTGAATACGAAGAACGTCCTGCTGCGCAGGGCGCAGTTCCGGCTGGCGGAGGAGGAGTGGTTTTGCCGCCGCATCGCGCGCCGGCTGGTGACGGGCAAGATTCGCAATCAGCGCACGATGCTGATGCGCAATCACATCGAGCCTCCCGACAAGGCGCTGCGCCGGCTCAAGTACCTGGCCGAACGCGCCGAGGCCGCGGATTCGCTGGACGAGTTGCTCGGCATCGAAGGCTTGGCGGCGCGGATCTATTTCGGGTTGTTCGCCGGCATGTTGAAGCGCGGCGGGGAGTGGGACGGAGAAACGGCGGTGAGCTTCGATTTCCAGGCGCGGAACCGGCGGCCGCCGCGCGATCCGGTCAATGCGCTGCTCTCGCTGGGCTACAGCCTGCTGAGCAAAGACCTGACGGTGGCCTGTTACGCGGTGGGTTTCGATCCGATGATCGGTTTCTACCACCAGCCGCGCCACGGCCGTCCGGCTCTGGCGCTGGATTTGATGGAGACGCTGCGGCCGTTGATCGCCGACTCGGCGGTATTGAGCGCGATCAACACCCGCATGGTGTCGGAGCGCGATTTCGTGACGGCGGGACAGGCGGTGTCGTTGACGCCGGGCGGCAGGAAGAGCTTCTTCCGGGCGTACGAGGCGCGGATGGACACGCTGGTCACTCATCCGCTATTCGACTACCGCGTGAGTTACCGGCGTCTGCTTGAGATTCAGACGCGGCTGCTGGCGAAAACGCTTGAGGGCGAGTTGAACGAGTACCCGGTGTTTGTCACGCGATGAGGGGCGCGAGCGGCGGAGCGCCGCGGAAAATAGCAGAGACGCTCGCGCCGGCCGATGTACAATGCTTGCAAGGGATTGCATTCAGGGGCGATGGATATACGCAGTGAACTTGCGCGCCGCGCAAGCCGCCGCTCGCATCCGCGCCGCAAGCTCTTTGAAAACAAAATAGTAACGGCGCAAGCTACTTCCGGGGTCGAAAGACCCCGGCCCCATTGAAGCGGCGAGAGACAAAACATGCTCGCCTAGCTTCCGCGCACTTCCGGGGTCGAAAGACCCCGGCCCCATTGAAGCCGTGCCATTGTCCGACAACCTGACGCTTCATGCGCCCGACTTCCGGGGTCGAAAGACCCCGGCCCCATTGAAGCGGAGCGGGCCGCGCTGAAAATGTTATCCCAATTGGTAACTTCCGGGGTCGAAAGACCCCGGCCCCATTGAAGCTGCCATTCGCTTACGTCCAGCCCGTCAGCTGGCAGTAACTTCCGGGGTCGAAAGACCCCGGCCCCATTGAAGCACACAATTAACGCGGGAGCGGCGGAAACGCCCTCCCACTTCCGGGGTCGAAAGACCCCGGCCCCATTGAAGCATCGCATCCCAATTCATGGTGAGTGACATATTCATACTTCCGGGGTCGAAAGACCCCGGCCCCATTGAAGCATGGAAAATTTGGCGGGCGACCTCATCACACAAGCCACTTCCGGGGTCGAAAGACCCCGGCCCCATTGAAGCTGCACGTCGATTGCCGCCCGCGAAAGGCCCGCTGGACTTCCGGGGTCGAAAGACCCCGGCCCCATTGAAGCGCCTATCGCGGCGTTCCGAGGCGGCCGCTCGTGCGCAACTTCCGGGGTCGAAAGACCCCGGCCCCATTGAAGCTCGACAGCATCCCAATTCATGGTCAAAGACATATCCACTTCCGGGGTCGAAAGACCCCGGCCCCATTGAAGCTAAACCGTATTCGGTCCGATGCGGACGCGGGCCGCACTTCCGGGGTCGAAAGACCCCGGCCCCATTGAAGCTATCTCGACCCGCCCTATCCGGGGAGGGAAAGCAAGACTTCCGGGGTCGAAAGACCCCGGCCCCATTGAAGCCGCATCCTTGCGGCGGGCGGCCAAGGATTCGGCAACACTTCCGGGGTCGAAAGACCCCGGCCCCATTGAAGCGGTCTCCGGTAACGAGATAGCAGACGCTCTCCGCAAACTTCCGGGGTCGAAAGACCCCGGCCCCATTGAAGCTCTCGACGCCGATTGCGGCGCCGGATAACCGCTCTCACTTCCGGGGTCGAAAGACCCCGGCCCCATTGAAGCAGAATCTTGTAGATCAGGTTACGGTTCCGGCCCAAGACTTCCGGGGTCGAAAGACCCCGGCCCCATTGAAGCACCAACGATCACAGCGCCGTTATCCCGCAGCCCGATACTTCCGGGGTCGAAAGACCCCGGCCCCATTGAAGCCAGTTGATGGGCGCTTGCTCCCATCCCTTGTTAAAACTTCCGGGGTCGAAAGACCCCGGCCCCATTGAAGCATACCTCCAGTCCGCGCGGAAGTCTGTATGTCTTGCACTTCCGGGGTCGAAAGACCCCGGCCCCATTGAAGCACCGAACAGGTTCAGAAGCTCGAAGCTCGCAACGTCACTTCCGGGGTCGAAAGACCCCGGCCCCATTGAAGCTCGCTTTCGCAGTCCGGGCACTCGTCGAGGTGGGTGACACTTCCGGGGTCGAAAGACCCCGGCCCCATTGAAGCATGTCGCCGCGCTCCAGCGCCGCGGCGGCCTCGCGGCACTTCCGGGGTCGAAAGACCCCGGCCCCATTGAAGCCGGCGCCGGATACGGCGGCAGCCGCCGCCCGCCCGCACTTCCGGGGTCGAAAGACCCCGGCCCCATTGAAGCCCGCGATAAGCTACCTGCCCGGCTACGCTGGTCACGACTTCCGGGGTCGAAAGACCCCGGCCCCATTGAAGCCCGCCCCGCGAACCGGCGGCGAGGGCGACGGTCCCGTCCACTTCCGGGGTCGAAAGACCCCGGCCCCATTGAAGCTGCGCAGTCACGGCCGCCGCGATCCGCGCGTCGGCCACTTCCGGGGTCGAAAGACCCCGGCCCCATTGAAGCTAGATTTGTGCGCGGCGGATGCCTGACGCGGCGGAGACTTCCGGGGTCGAAAGACCCCGGCCCCATTGAAGCCGGGTTGTCCGCGATCGCCTGCCGCAAGGCGTCGCGACTTCCGGGGTCGAAAGACCCCGGCCCCATTGAAGCGCCGGGTCCATCGTGAAGCTCGTCGGCGGCTATGCCGCACTTCCGGGGTCGAAAGACCCCGGCCCCATTGAAGCGGGCGCTCGGACTGCCCGCCGATACCGATGAGGCGACTTCCGGGGTCGAAAGACCCCGGCCCCATTGAAGCCAGAAGTTCCCCCCGCCTTCGCGCCACCAGTCGTAGTACTTCCGGGGTCGAAAGACCCCGGCCCCATTGAAGCGGCGCAGTTCGCTGCAACGCTCCCCCGGATAATGGACTTCCGGGGTCGAAAGACCCCGGCCCCATTGAAGCGGCGACGGTAAACGCTGCGGAGTGCTCATCGGCCCACACTTCCGGGGTCGAAAGACCCCGGCCCCATTGAAGCCGGTCTGTGACCGCGCTGGCAAAGGTCGGCCGCGTGACTTCCGGGGTCGAAAGACCCCGGCCCCATTGAAGCCGGTCTGTGACCGCGCTGGCAAAGGTCGGCCGCGTGACTTCCGGGGTCGAAAGACCCCGGCCCCATTGAAGCGATTGAGCATCACGTCGGGCTGTTTCAGATGCCCGTCACTTCCGGGGTCGAAAGACCCCGGCCCCATTGAAGCCGCCCGGATTCGTTGGCCATGTCGGCCGCGGCCCCCAGAACTTCCGGGGTCGAAAGACCCCGGCCCCATTGAAGCTTTGCAAGTGTTCCTGAGAGCGTCTGCTATCTCGTTACTTCCGGGGTCGAAAGACCCCGGCCCCATTGAAGCCAGTTCTTTGATGCGCTTAGCCTGCTCGCTGATGATACTTCCGGGGTCGAAAGACCCCGGCCCCATTGAAGCCTGCTCTATTACTAATATACCAAATCGCAGATACCTTACTTCCGGGGTCGAAAGACCCCGGCCCCATTGAAGCCGCGGGGTGTTAAAGCGGCCCAAACATGCGCGCTGACTTCCGGGGTCGAAAGACCCCGGCCCCATTGAAGCGAGTATTCCGTGTCCACGGCAGGCAATCCGCAATACACTTCCGGGGTCGAAAGACCCCGGCCCCATTGAAGCCTCGGTCCGCCACCCGTTGCAGTTGGCAAAGCATTCACTTCCGGGGTCGAAAGACCCCGGCCCCATTGAAGCTTGATGTCATCTTTCGTGACTTCTACATCCATTTCATACTTCCGGGGTCGAAAGACCCCGGCCCCATTGAAGCGCTTTGCTGAACAACGGGTTCAGCGCGGACGACGGCACTTCCGGGGTCGAAAGACCCCGGCCCCATTGAAGCCTCGAACCCCGGAGACATGGTATTCGATCCTTTCTGACTTCCGGGGTCGAAAGACCCCGGCCCCATTGAAGCCCGCGTGCTGCGGCGGCCATCGCCCGGCTGCGGACGCACTTCCGGGGTCGAAAGACCCCGGCCCCATTGAAGCCTGGATTGCGGAACGTGAGAACTTGTGTATCAACTCACTTCCGGGGTCGAAAGACCCCGGCCCCATTGAAGCGGGTTGATGGGATTGTTAAAGATGCTGAAAGACTAACTTCCGGGGTCGAAAGACCCCGGCCCCATTGAAGCAATTCCTGGTGGTCGAGGATGGCGGCCTTGACCTGCACTTCCGGGGTCGAAAGACCCCGGCCCCATTGAAGCGGCTACGTTGTGATCGGTCCCGGCGATGAGCTTCAGACTTCCGGGGTCGAAAGACCCCGGCCCCATTGAAGCCTGGTGAACCGAGAGGAAACCCTTGCGTCCACAGCCGCACTTCCGGGGTCGAAAGACCCCGGCCCCATTGAAGCGACTGTTGCAAGCGCGGCGATACGCGTCCGCCAGCCACTTCCGGGGTCGAAAGACCCCGGCCCCATTGAAGCCGTGGAAGAACTGAACGACGCGGAAATTGGCGCCGCAGACTTCCGGGGTCGAAAGACCCCGGCCCCATTGAAGCTCTAATGCTTCTTGTACTTCATCAGAATTAGCTAGAACTTCCGGGGTCGAAAGACCCCGGCCCCATTGAAGCGATTCCTACCGACTGGTGGCGAGAAGCGCACATCGCGTACTTCCGGGGTCGAAAGACCCCGGCCCCATTGAAGCGAGAAGATCAATGCGGCTGTCGAGCGGATCGGTCTGACTTCCGGGGTCGAAAGACCCCGGCCCCATTGAAGCGGAGGCCAAACGCGCTCGCCCGCGGGTGTTGTTCTACTTCCGGGGTCGAAAGACCCCGGCCCCATTGAAGCTGCCTGCGGCTGTCCTGCCGGCGCCTGCGGTGGACACTTCCGGGGTCGAAAGACCCCGGCCCCATTGAAGCTCGCCAATCTCGACTTTCGCCTCGAGCTCCTTCACCCACTTCCGGGGTCGAAAGACCCCGGCCCCATTGAAGCGCCGCGGAACATCGACGAGTTACGCGCGGGGCTGGAACTTCCGGGGTCGAAAGACCCCGGCCCCATTGAAGCAGGTTGCGGGTTGTCTCGACGCCGAACGGCAAGTCACTTCCGGGGTCGAAAGACCCCGGCCCCATTGAAGCGATGAGCGATCTTTTTCAAGATGGCGTACCGCTGGACACTTCCGGGGTCGAAAGACCCCGGCCCCATTGAAGCCGCCGCGTCGACCGCCCCATCATGCGGCTCACACTTACTTCCGGGGTCGAAAGACCCCGGCCCCATTGAAGCCCGCAAGAAATCGGGCGAGCGCTCGGTTAGCTCAGCCGACTTCCGGGGTCGAAAGACCCCGGCCCCATTGAAGCCGCTCGTGTTGAGCGGGGGGGGGGGCTTGGCGTTGCGCTACTTCCGGGGTCGAAAGACCCCGGCCCCATTGAAGCGGGCATGACGGCCGCCGCATCACTTCCCAGGTTTGCGAACTTCCGGGGTCGAAAGACCCCGGCCCCATTGAAGCGGCGGGGCTAGACGATGACGGCCATCGGGCGGCCGGCGACTTCCGGGGTCGAAAGACCCCGGCCCCATTGAAGCACGGCTAATCATGGAGCAAAGTTTCTCTATATAAACACTTCCGGGGTCGAAAGACCCCGGCCCCATTGAAGCCGGGAGCGGCGCCGATCTCGACAGGAGTATTACCGGGACTTCCGGGGTCGAAAGACCCCGGCCCCATTGAAGCCGATACCAGTCCGCACCAAACTCGGCGGACTCCACACTTCCGGGGTCGAAAGACCCCGGCCCCATTGAAGCATTAAGTATGCGGCCGCCGCTGTCCGCGCCAGGCCGACTTCCGGGGTCGAAAGACCCCGGCCCCATTGAAGCTATCGCGGCCCCTGTACCGGCTCGCTGCAGCGCGTGCACTTCCGGGGTCGAAAGACCCCGGCCCCATTGAAGCATGGTCAGCGCGACAGCCGCCGCGAAGCCCGATATCACTTCCGGGGTCGAAAGACCCCGGCCCCATTGAAGCGTACCTAATTGGTACAGATTGGACGACGAAACCTTGACTTCCGGGGTCGAAAGACCCCGGCCCCATTGAAGCCAGAGAAAGAAGAAAGCGCCCTACAGTCTGCACCATACTTCCGGGGTCGAAAGACCCCGGCCCCATTGAAGCTGATAGCCCGCGCCGTGTTGATCCGAGACATGCCGTACTTCCGGGGTCGAAAGACCCCGGCCCCATTGAAGCGGCCCGCGAGGCCGTTGCACTGGCGGACGGCGAGGGCACTTCCGGGGTCGAAAGACCCCGGCCCCATTGAAGCATGCGCCATATGTACCGCTTCAGCGTCGAATGTCGCACTTCCGGGGTCGAAAGACCCCGGCCCCATTGAAGCCGCCCGTCTCTGGATCGATCACCTTTGCCTGGCCCCACACTTCCGGGGTCGAAAGACCCCGGCCCCATTGAAGCGTTCCGGTCAAGCCCTGGCAGTGTCAGCGGGCACTTACTTCCGGGGTCGAAAGACCCCGGCCCCATTGAAGCTTTGATCATTTTCGGCTATTCGGTTTCCTTTGCTTACTTCCGGGGTCGAAAGACCCCGGCCCCATTGAAGCGATGTCCAATTTGCCCTTGAGGCGCCGCGCCCATCTACTTCCGGGGTCGAAAGACCCCGGCCCCATTGAAGCGCGTCGGTAGCCTTCTTGCCTTCCGCACGAAGCAGTAACTTCCGGGGTCGAAAGACCCCGGCCCCATTGAAGCACTTGGCCCTACGATGCAACGTCATGTTATGCAATCACTTCCGGGGTCGAAAGACCCCGGCCCCATTGAAGCGAGCTGTTAATTCTGTTGACGGTACTATGTTACCCGACTTCCGGGGTCGAAAGACCCCGGCCCCATTGAAGCGATTGAATAAAAAAAGCTTGAGATAATCTTATGGACACTTCCGGGGTCGAAAGACCCCGGCCCCATTGAAGCTGGAGACAAACCAGCCACCATGTTAAATCCCACTGACTTCCGGGGTCGAAAGACCCCGGCCCCATTGAAGCCACCTGGAAAGCGTGGAAGCTGATATCTTCCGCCGCACTTCCGGGGTCGAAAGACCCCGGCCCCATTGAAGCACTCTGTGGAGCGAACATGTGGACGGCATGGTTACGACTTCCGGGGTCGAAAGACCCCGGCCCCATTGAAGCTTTGCCTAATTGTGTAACCCCGCTCCATCACTCTAACACTTCCGGGGTCGAAAGACCCCGGCCCCATTGAAGCTCCTTGCCGCGCCGGGACTGGCCATGCCTTGCCCAACACTTCCGGGGTCGAAAGACCCCGGCCCCATTGAAGCCTTGCTCGCTCTACTTTTGCAGCATCCTTAGCAGGAACTTCCGGGGTCGAAAGACCCCGGCCCCATTGAAGCTTGCGGTTCGGTTGCTTGGGCGGCGCTACCCAATGCACTTCCGGGGTCGAAAGACCCCGGCCCCATTGAAGCCGATTGGCGCGATATGTGGGAGGACGAGCATAGTTCACTTCCGGGGTCGAAAGACCCCGGCCCCATTGAAGCCGGCGCTTGGCTGCCGACGAGGGCGCCGAATCCGAACTTCCGGGGTCGAAAGACCCCGGCCCCATTGAAGCAGTTGCGTTGGCGGACGTGTCGGTTTCCGAGTCGGGACTTCCGGGGTCGAAAGACCCCGGCCCCATTGAAGCCGGCGGGCAGTCGGCGATCGACCACTGCGTGCCGATCACTTCCGGGGTCGAAAGACCCCGGCCCCATTGAAGCGTTTTTTGGGGGGCTTTGGCGCGCCCCTGCTCTATACTTCCGGGGTCGAAAGACCCCGGCCCCATTGAAGCGCTGCGTTGGCGACGCTCTGGAGGGCAAAACCGGCACTTCCGGGGTCGAAAGACCCCGGCCCCATTGAAGCCGCCGGGTTCGCGGTTGTTCCCCGCCCGGACACGTTCACTTCCGGGGTCGAAAGACCCCGGCCCCATTGAAGCGACTCAGGTTTTGGGCTTCAGCGACCGCCTGCAGAAAACTTCCGGGGTCGAAAGACCCCGGCCCCATTGAAGCGTATCGACGTCGACCGTGGCGGTTTGCTTGGCGTCACTTCCGGGGTCGAAAGACCCCGGCCCCATTGAAGCCCATATACGCCGGCCCGCCGCCGTAGCGCTCCGGGTCACTTCCGGGGTCGAAAGACCCCGGCCCCATTGAAGCGTGTTGTCGACATACTCGTCGGCCACGCCAACGTATACTTCCGGGGTCGAAAGACCCCGGCCCCATTGAAGCGCGATAACGTCGGTTTTTCTAGGATTGATTATAAAACTTCCGGGGTCGAAAGACCCCGGCCCCATTGAAGCGCCGTTTTCGCGGCGCTTCATATCGCGCTCCCAGCAACTTCCGGGGTCGAAAGACCCCGGCCCCATTGAAGCGATCAAAGATGGCGTGGTTGACCCCGCAAAAATGGACTTCCGGGGTCGAAAGACCCCGGCCCCATTGAAGCTGAGCGTTCCATTCGATATCGCAGCCGGCGATTATGTCACTTCCGGGGTCGAAAGACCCCGGCCCCATTGAAGCAGTGCGACTGTCACAGGGGCGAATGTAACCGCGTGGTACTTCCGGGGTCGAAAGACCCCGGCCCCATTGAAGCGCGGGATCGCGATGGTAGGCGTAGGTCGTTGCCGCGACTTCCGGGGTCGAAAGACCCCGGCCCCATTGAAGCAGATGCTCTTTTTGACCTGGCGGGGGCGGCCGACTTGACTTCCGGGGTCGAAAGACCCCGGCCCCATTGAAGCTAGGCTTGGCCCCAACGGTTGGAGCATCGGATTCTCACTTCCGGGGTCGAAAGACCCCGGCCCCATTGAAGCTTATAGTATAACCATCGGGGCAAGCCGTGGTATGGTACTTCCGGGGTCGAAAGACCCCGGCCCCATTGAAGCAGTTCCACGACGGCGAACAGACGGCAGCCGATCCCTACACTTCCGGGGTCGAAAGACCCCGGCCCCATTGAAGCTTAAGATCTATCTATCTTAAGACTTAAGAATAATAAACTTCCGGGGTCGAAAGACCCCGGCCCCATTGAAGCCCAGTCGAGGACGTAACTACGAGCGTGCCGTTTCTCACTTCCGGGGTCGAAAGACCCCGGCCCCATTGAAGCCGGGCATGGGGTAGGGGTTTGGGCGCTCCCGCCCGTACTTCCGGGGTCGAAAGACCCCGGCCCCATTGAAGCGGCTGTTCGGCGACTACGGTGAGACCGTGGACAAAGACTTCCGGGGTCGAAAGACCCCGGCCCCATTGAAGCTGCGGGGCTTGCTGCCGTCGAATTTCGATCCCGAACACTTCCGGGGTCGAAAGACCCCGGCCCCATTGAAGCTTGCGAAGGGCTTTGATGTACCGGAAGCCGATTGCCACTTCCGGGGTCGAAAGACCCCGGCCCCATTGAAGCACTTATCCCCTGTGCTTCATCTACCCACAGGTAATCACTTCCGGGGTCGAAAGACCCCGGCCCCATTGAAGCGCAATTCGTAAGGTACGTTTCGCCCTTCAATTCGCACTTCCGGGGTCGAAAGACCCCGGCCCCATTGAAGCGGCTGATCGCTCGATGCTTAAAGAAGCCATCAGGCTTCACTTCCGGGGTCGAAAGACCCCGGCCCCATTGAAGCGGCTATCACGCTGCGGCTGAACAACACGCCTGCGGGCACTTCCGGGGTCGAAAGACCCCGGCCCCATTGAAGCGGTAATGCTGAGATCGTCGTTCGACAAAATCTCGAACACTTCCGGGGTCGAAAGACCCCGGCCCCATTGAAGCAACGCTCCGGGGCTTTTGGGGGCGGGGCGGGATCAGGGACTTCCGGGGTCGAAAGACCCCGGCCCCATTGAAGCGTGCAGCGTCTTTGCGGTTGCCGGAAGAGAGCGAAGCACTTCCGGGGTCGAAAGACCCCGGCCCCATTGAAGCGACTCAGCGTCGTAACGGCGGAAGCGAACGGTAAGCACTTCCGGGGTCGAAAGACCCCGGCCCCATTGAAGCCAGCCGTATGCGTTCTTCTCTCTCGGAGGCCAGTCGACTTCCGGGGTCGAAAGACCCCGGCCCCATTGAAGCCTTCTTGAACCGGCCCGTCAGGTCGGCCCTGACCGTCACTTCCGGGGTCGAAAGACCCCGGCCCCATTGAAGCGCGGGGATAACGACCATCGCAGGATTTTGCTCAAGACTTCCGGGGTCGAAAGACCCCGGCCCCATTGAAGCATGACGTTGTTGGCTATCTGCAAAACGAAGTAAAGCACTTCCGGGGTCGAAAGACCCCGGCCCCATTGAAGCGCGTCCAGCGCGGCATCGACTACCTGCTTGAGATCGACTTCCGGGGTCGAAAGACCCCGGCCCCATTGAAGCGATGGCCTGAAGATCCTGGCGGCGATGGGCGTTACCGACTTCCGGGGTCGAAAGACCCCGGCCCCATTGAAGCGGTTACCAGTTGAAGGGTTCTTCTTCGGGCGTGACGACTTCCGGGGTCGAAAGACCCCGGCCCCATTGAAGCGCCGGGCTGCTTATCCCAGGCGTTGAGCTTGCTCGCACTTCCGGGGTCGAAAGACCCCGGCCCCATTGAAGCCCCCACGTTGCCGCTAAAAGCGCCGATGGCCGACGTACTTCCGGGGTCGAAAGACCCCGGCCCCATTGAAGCAAGCATGAACGCCGTCGAAGTGAAGGACGTTCACATCACTTCCGGGGTCGAAAGACCCCGGCCCCATTGAAGCGAGACGACTTTTTTGCCAACCGGATGGTTGGTGGCACTTCCGGGGTCGAAAGACCCCGGCCCCATTGAAGCCAACTCTTATCCGTCGGGTCCGTCTCAAGCAACGTAACTTCCGGGGTCGAAAGACCCCGGCCCCATTGAAGCGTTGCTCCGGTGGCGCCCCAGGA
Source organism: uncultured Bryobacterales bacterium (assembly GCA_958295955.1). Classification (GTDB taxonomy): domain Bacteria; phylum Acidobacteriota; class Terriglobia; order Bryobacterales; family UBA6623; genus CATQHP01. The sequence continues at coordinate 3,692,229 of OY282420.1, forward strand.
AAGCTGAATGTTAGCACTTCCGGGGTCGAAAGACCCCGGCCCCATTGAAGCTGGACGGCTGGCACCGCTATCACGCCGCGCTGGAGTGCACTTCCGGGGTCGAAAGACCCCGGCCCCATTGAAGCCAACGTCAGGACTACCCGGCTGATGGTGGCTTTGTACTTCCGGGGTCGAAAGACCCCGGCCCCATTGAAGCCGTTTGTGGGCTTTTGACTTCGCAAAAAAACAACCAACTTCCGGGGTCGAAAGACCCCGGCCCCATTGAAGCTACGGGTATCTCGGACACTTCCGGGGGATACGGAAGACTTCCGGGGTCGAAAGACCCCGGCCCCATTGAAGCGGAGGCTAAACGAACATTAGCGAGTCGAAACGCTCCCACTTCCGGGGTCGAAAGACCCCGGCCCCATTGAAGCAAGCCCCACCATTGCCCGTTTCTGTGCCATGCCGCTACTTCCGGGGTCGAAAGACCCCGGCCCCATTGAAGCACGAGGACGGGAAGGGAACCGGCAGCATCGTCTCGGACTTCCGGGGTCGAAAGACCCCGGCCCCATTGAAGCGAGATTGTCTCCAGCAAGATCACCTTAACCCGTTCACTTCCGGGGTCGAAAGACCCCGGCCCCATTGAAGCGGCGCCAAGCTTCTGGTGATCGATAACCTTGCCAGTACTTCCGGGGTCGAAAGACCCCGGCCCCATTGAAGCCGTCACCATCGGCCCGCTGATCGAACCGCTAGGCGTACTTCCGGGGTCGAAAGACCCCGGCCCCATTGAAGCTTTGACGCGCTGTGCGTAGCGCTCTCTGCGCCGTGCAACTTCCGGGGTCGAAAGACCCCGGCCCCATTGAAGCTGTTCGGGGCTTTGGTGCGCCCCTGCTCTATTACTAACTTCCGGGGTCGAAAGACCCCGGCCCCATTGAAGCCGGTTCGCCAACGGACCGCTTGCCGACCGTGCAGACACTTCCGGGGTCGAAAGACCCCGGCCCCATTGAAGCAACGCCGATAGCGGTACTGTTCCGCGCCGATCGTGACTTCCGGGGTCGAAAGACCCCGGCCCCATTGAAGCCGCGAAATTTTTGACGTCGCCGCGGGCGGACCGGTGACTTCCGGGGTCGAAAGACCCCGGCCCCATTGAAGCAAGCGAGAGGGACGCTGCAAAGCAGCGTCCCTCTCTAACTTCCGGGGTCGAAAGACCCCGGCCCCATTGAAGCCCCTTGATCGCGGCCCATTCGCTGGCGGCTTGCCCGACTTCCGGGGTCGAAAGACCCCGGCCCCATTGAAGCTACCGTGCGGTCGTTGAAGATTCGGAGCATTACCGACTTCCGGGGTCGAAAGACCCCGGCCCCATTGAAGCGGGTGACTCGCTGACAATCACTTATCGCTGCGTGAACTTCCGGGGTCGAAAGACCCCGGCCCCATTGAAGCTAGCATATTCAATTAAGGCACATTGATAACAATGTCACTTCCGGGGTCGAAAGACCCCGGCCCCATTGAAGCGACGGCACGCCAAGCGCCGCGGCCTCAATCTCGTCGACTTCCGGGGTCGAAAGACCCCGGCCCCATTGAAGCCTTCCAAGTCGATTAGACGCTGCCGGGAAGTCTCCGCACTTCCGGGGTCGAAAGACCCCGGCCCCATTGAAGCACGCACGCTTCTAAAGGCGTGCTTATCAACAAGCTGACTTCCGGGGTCGAAAGACCCCGGCCCCATTGAAGCAGATTGGCGACGCGGACAATGTAGCCGTCGTCGCCACTTCCGGGGTCGAAAGACCCCGGCCCCATTGAAGCGATCCCAGACGAGCACGGGGTTACGGTCACGCAGATACTTCCGGGGTCGAAAGACCCCGGCCCCATTGAAGCCATGATTATCAATACCTAACCTTAACTCCCATTATCACTTCCGGGGTCGAAAGACCCCGGCCCCATTGAAGCGGCTCGAGGCTGTACTCGCACCAGTCATCTGCTACACTTCCGGGGTCGAAAGACCCCGGCCCCATTGAAGCGGGGCCGGGGCCGTCGTCTTCCGCGTCGTCGTCATCACTTCCGGGGTCGAAAGACCCCGGCCCCATTGAAGCCACAGGGCATGCTGTGGCCTCGTGCGATCATCCATACTTCCGGGGTCGAAAGACCCCGGCCCCATTGAAGCTCAGCGTTCCGGTGGCGGCCGCTGTCGTTATATCTGGGGGACTTCCGGGGTCGAAAGACCCCGGCCCCATTGAAGCGAGTCGCGCGTTTTCCATGATTTATCCTAGCTAACCACTTCCGGGGTCGAAAGACCCCGGCCCCATTGAAGCCCCGGAGGCAACGGCTGCCAGGCCGGGGTATCGCCGTACTTCCGGGGTCGAAAGACCCCGGCCCCATTGAAGCGGCGTCAAAGGCCGCGTGCTCAAGGGGCGCATCGTAACTTCCGGGGTCGAAAGACCCCGGCCCCATTGAAGCCCGCCCCGGTTTCGGCGAGCTAGTTGTCGTCGGCGAACTTCCGGGGTCGAAAGACCCCGGCCCCATTGAAGCTACAAGTTGACGATCGCCGGTGAGGTCATCCACGAAACTTCCGGGGTCGAAAGACCCCGGCCCCATTGAAGCCGGGAGGCTGGGTTTCAGTCCCGCGGCGATCGCATCACTTCCGGGGTCGAAAGACCCCGGCCCCATTGAAGCAAGCTGTCTTCGCGTTCCTGCATGGTCATGTCAGTCTACTTCCGGGGTCGAAAGACCCCGGCCCCATTGAAGCAGTGCCTGCGCAGTACTCCGCTTCGGACACCCACTTACTTCCGGGGTCGAAAGACCCCGGCCCCATTGAAGCGCGGAGATCGCGTTTCCCCCGCATTGGGTCTTGCCTACTTCCGGGGTCGAAAGACCCCGGCCCCATTGAAGCCAGAGCGATAACGTGAGCTTCCCGCCCGTGAGCGGATACTTCCGGGGTCGAAAGACCCCGGCCCCATTGAAGCTAGCGCCGCGCCCATTGGTCATTGCTGCCGTATCGACTTCCGGGGTCGAAAGACCCCGGCCCCATTGAAGCGGCTGCGGCGTAGTCCGGGTTCCAGGTTGGCATTTTTACTTCCGGGGTCGAAAGACCCCGGCCCCATTGAAGCGCTTCGTGCCGTTGACGTACAGGTTGTCCAGTGACGTAACTTCCGGGGTCGAAAGACCCCGGCCCCATTGAAGCAGGTCGTTGCGCTCCAACGCTACATTGTTCGGGGCGACTTCCGGGGTCGAAAGACCCCGGCCCCATTGAAGCTTTGGCCGGGCTGCCTGACGATAAGCGTCTTGCGTACTTCCGGGGTCGAAAGACCCCGGCCCCATTGAAGCACGTTTACTTGCGCAACAGCAATGCTCCGCTGGTGACTTCCGGGGTCGAAAGACCCCGGCCCCATTGAAGCAGCGACCCGGCGCTGCAAGCGCGGGTAGCGGCGGCCACTTCCGGGGTCGAAAGACCCCGGCCCCATTGAAGCTTTTATTCGCATCTTTGACGCGGGTTTGCGCGTCGAACTTCCGGGGTCGAAAGACCCCGGCCCCATTGAAGCCAGTCGATGGTTGGCGGCGGCATGGCGACAGACAAGACTTCCGGGGTCGAAAGACCCCGGCCCCATTGAAGCTCAGCATGGCAGCTAAAAAGGCACGTCGTCATCGTCACTTCCGGGGTCGAAAGACCCCGGCCCCATTGAAGCAGTACCGCTGCGGCCAAGTCAGCCATCGCCAACGGTAACTTCCGGGGTCGAAAGACCCCGGCCCCATTGAAGCCCGCAACTCCCGGCGCGTCATAACCGAGCGCAACCGACTTCCGGGGTCGAAAGACCCCGGCCCCATTGAAGCCGACGCGTTAAGGCCGCTCTTCAAAATTTGATTTGACTTCCGGGGTCGAAAGACCCCGGCCCCATTGAAGCCGGACCGTTCCTATCGCTTCATCTCGCCGGAATTCACTTCCGGGGTCGAAAGACCCCGGCCCCATTGAAGCGCTACTTGAAGAATCCGCGTCGGGATGCGGACGGTCATACTTCCGGGGTCGAAAGACCCCGGCCCCATTGAAGCATCGCGTATCTCAAGGCGCCGCGCCGCGATGTGGACACTTCCGGGGTCGAAAGACCCCGGCCCCATTGAAGCGGCGCGGAGGCGCCGTTGCCGCGCCTGACGCTGCCGACTTCCGGGGTCGAAAGACCCCGGCCCCATTGAAGCTGTAGCTCGTGTTCCCCCCCCGCTCGTAGCTGTGTTCACTTCCGGGGTCGAAAGACCCCGGCCCCATTGAAGCCCTCGGTAACCTCTTCGCCGCGGTAAGTCACCGGAACTTCCGGGGTCGAAAGACCCCGGCCCCATTGAAGCGTTTCGTACTCGGCGATGTCGGGATCCATCCGGTGCACTTCCGGGGTCGAAAGACCCCGGCCCCATTGAAGCCGTTGGGCGCGGACACGGCGCAGATCCCCATTTCGCACTTCCGGGGTCGAAAGACCCCGGCCCCATTGAAGCTGCGTTGAGCCGTGACCAGGCCGCTCTTCAAAATGTGACTTCCGGGGTCGAAAGACCCCGGCCCCATTGAAGCGACGGCCCAAAGCCCGCGATGTCGAAAAAATGGCGAACTTCCGGGGTCGAAAGACCCCGGCCCCATTGAAGCGCCCGCGCTCCGTCCGCTGGCCGTCTTGCCGGATCCACTTCCGGGGTCGAAAGACCCCGGCCCCATTGAAGCTCGAAAAAATTGGCCGCCGCCGAACGCCGCCTCCTCACTTCCGGGGTCGAAAGACCCCGGCCCCATTGAAGCGCGCGAGATGTCACGGATGGCCGGGCGTCAGTCGAACTTCCGGGGTCGAAAGACCCCGGCCCCATTGAAGCGGGTCCACGATGCCCCAGGCGGCGAGTAGGGCGTCCACTTCCGGGGTCGAAAGACCCCGGCCCCATTGAAGCCCGGCCTCGACGCCGCGCCAGGAGCCGGCCGGGTATACTTCCGGGGTCGAAAGACCCCGGCCCCATTGAAGCACTGCGGCCATCCTCGCGTTTATCGTCGCGGGGGAACTTCCGGGGTCGAAAGACCCCGGCCCCATTGAAGCCAAGTTCACAAGGTATTGAAAGTTTAACTGACTTTACTTCCGGGGTCGAAAGACCCCGGCCCCATTGAAGCGGCACGCAGTACGTCGCGGTTGCCGACGGCGCCGCCACTTCCGGGGTCGAAAGACCCCGGCCCCATTGAAGCTGAGGTTGCGCCGCCCTGATCGGTAAATGTACAAAAACTTCCGGGGTCGAAAGACCCCGGCCCCATTGAAGCGTGCTGGAAAACGTGGATCCGACCGACTTCTTCGTACTTCCGGGGTCGAAAGACCCCGGCCCCATTGAAGCATGTCCGTACGGCCATTGCGCGATAGGCTTGAGTTCACTTCCGGGGTCGAAAGACCCCGGCCCCATTGAAGCCGGCACTGGACCCCGTGGTGCTGGGCGGAACCCCACACTTCCGGGGTCGAAAGACCCCGGCCCCATTGAAGCGCCAATCGGCCTGCCGCGCTGTTGCGCAGGATGGACACTTCCGGGGTCGAAAGACCCCGGCCCCATTGAAGCCAGGCTGACCTGCAGCCGCTCCTGGAAAAAAAGGGCTACTTCCGGGGTCGAAAGACCCCGGCCCCATTGAAGCAGCTCAGCCTTGGCTTTTTCGTAACCGGAGAACGCTTACTTCCGGGGTCGAAAGACCCCGGCCCCATTGAAGCTTCGCGGCCTGCAGGTGGCGGGCCGTGATTTTGGGTTACTTCCGGGGTCGAAAGACCCCGGCCCCATTGAAGCCGCGCGACCCAATCGGCCCACGCCTGCAGGCGCCCGTCACTTCCGGGGTCGAAAGACCCCGGCCCCATTGAAGCTTTGCTCGTTCGTCTCGAACTCGGCGATGTCGGGGACTTCCGGGGTCGAAAGACCCCGGCCCCATTGAAGCGAGAACGCCGACCTGGGGCGCGGCCAGCCCGACGCCACTTCCGGGGTCGAAAGACCCCGGCCCCATTGAAGCCCGCCGATCATCCGGTCGGAAAAAAGAGCGTGAGCAAACTTCCGGGGTCGAAAGACCCCGGCCCCATTGAAGCGATCCGTACTCCGGTCGCATGACGCGGGAGCCTATCACTTCCGGGGTCGAAAGACCCCGGCCCCATTGAAGCGTTCGGGTTCGTTCGCTTAGCAGCATACTTCCGGGGTCGAAAGACCCCGGCCCCATTGAAGCGAGTTTTGCGGTTTGCGGCGTGTTATCCATGATAGCGACTTCCGGGGTCGAAAGACCCCGGCCCCATTGAAGCGGTCGATATCGTGGCGGGCTGCACCGTCACTCTGTCACTTCCGGGGTCGAAAGACCCCGGCCCCATTGAAGCGACGAAAGTGTAGCATGGGGGGGATGTTGACCGGCGACACTTCCGGGGTCGAAAGACCCCGGCCCCATTGAAGCTCCTTGCTTCTACGCCAGAAGCACCCAGGCGCCCACACTTCCGGGGTCGAAAGACCCCGGCCCCATTGAAGCCACCGGCCTCATAGCCGGCTTTGCCTCCCAAATCCCACTTCCGGGGTCGAAAGACCCCGGCCCCATTGAAGCGGCTGCGGTCAACTCTTTCACCGCGGCGGCGGCGCCACTTCCGGGGTCGAAAGACCCCGGCCCCATTGAAGCGAGATGAGCAAAACGGGGCAGGTCGAGATCGGCCGCACTTCCGGGGTCGAAAGACCCCGGCCCCATTGAAGCTTGTCTGCCGGCTGTAGTCCCAGGGGCCGGCAGGCAACTTCCGGGGTCGAAAGACCCCGGCCCCATTGAAGCTAATCAGACTTAAGGTTAGCAATCCGCTATCATGGAACTTCCGGGGTCGAAAGACCCCGGCCCCATTGAAGCCAGGCGCGTATTCCCTCGTCTAAAGCGCGGTGGAAAGCACTTCCGGGGTCGAAAGACCCCGGCCCCATTGAAGCCATCCGTTCGGCGGCGTGTGGGTCTTCCACCACGCAACTTCCGGGGTCGAAAGACCCCGGCCCCATTGAAGCCGGTTGTACAGAACCAGGGTTTTCACCTGCCGCAACCGACTTCCGGGGTCGAAAGACCCCGGCCCCATTGAAGCCGGCCATTCTTCGCCGGTTACGACCGCCACCTTTTCACTTCCGGGGTCGAAAGACCCCGGCCCCATTGAAGCAGGTACAGGCGGAAGGTTGAAGCATTCATTTCCATACTTCCGGGGTCGAAAGACCCCGGCCCCATTGAAGCATACGGCCGAGGAAGCATACGACCAAGCCTATTCCACTTCCGGGGTCGAAAGACCCCGGCCCCATTGAAGCAAGCATGGTACTTGTTCAACGCAAAGCCACGCTGGATACTTCCGGGGTCGAAAGACCCCGGCCCCATTGAAGCGTGCAAGGTGGCGTCGAACCCGGCGAGCGTGAACGCACTTCCGGGGTCGAAAGACCCCGGCCCCATTGAAGCACAAACGCATCGGTTGCCTCCGCCAAAGCGTAGGGCACTTCCGGGGTCGAAAGACCCCGGCCCCATTGAAGCCTCGCATTGGGTCTTGCCTGCACTGCTTCGGTAGGCACTTCCGGGGTCGAAAGACCCCGGCCCCATTGAAGCACGAAGCAATCCGCAACGAAGTTGTCGGCGGCTTCCACTTCCGGGGTCGAAAGACCCCGGCCCCATTGAAGCCCGGGCAGCAAGGACACCCCCGTTTCCGGCATGAAACTTCCGGGGTCGAAAGACCCCGGCCCCATTGAAGCAGTTCTACGCATTGATTGCCACAACCGCGATGGGGGCGAACTTCCGGGGTCGAAAGACCCCGGCCCCATTGAAGCAATCCCTTTGGAGGAAGCGAAAAAATTGAGGCTTGTACTTCCGGGGTCGAAAGACCCCGGCCCCATTGAAGCTGTTCCTCCCCCCGCGTACCGGCTTGAAAAAAAAGTGACTTCCGGGGTCGAAAGACCCCGGCCCCATTGAAGCGACTCATGCCGCCACTCTACCCCCGCCGCAGGATTTACTTCCGGGGTCGAAAGACCCCGGCCCCATTGAAGCACCGCGGGTATTCGCCGGCGACGATCAACGCCAGACTCACTTCCGGGGTCGAAAGACCCCGGCCCCATTGAAGCAACTCGTAGAACTCGGTAATCTCTTGCTCGCTGGTGACTTCCGGGGTCGAAAGACCCCGGCCCCATTGAAGCTGTACATAATCCGTGCAGGCGCCGCAGCGAGTACAAACTTCCGGGGTCGAAAGACCCCGGCCCCATTGAAGCGTCGTCCAGGGAAATGACGGCGTATTCGCGCCCGCACTTCCGGGGTCGAAAGACCCCGGCCCCATTGAAGCCACGCGCCCGTACCGCAAGAGCTTCGCCGGGCATATCACTTCCGGGGTCGAAAGACCCCGGCCCCATTGAAGCTACGCCTGCGGATGCTGCCGGAGCAGGTAGCTCTACACTTCCGGGGTCGAAAGACCCCGGCCCCATTGAAGCGGCCAGGGCTTCGGTTGCGATGGGCAGGATGTCGTTCACTTCCGGGGTCGAAAGACCCCGGCCCCATTGAAGCGGCGCCGGATGTTCCCCCGATACCACGTTGCCCAATACTTCCGGGGTCGAAAGACCCCGGCCCCATTGAAGCAAGCGCTATGGATTTAGGCATGATCGTAAATGCCGCAACTTCCGGGGTCGAAAGACCCCGGCCCCATTGAAGCGCGGCGGGAACCGGAGCAAGGACGATCACGATTACGACTTCCGGGGTCGAAAGACCCCGGCCCCATTGAAGCCGGGGTGGCCGGGCTGAAAACCGAGAACAGCGGGATGACTTCCGGGGTCGAAAGACCCCGGCCCCATTGAAGCTGCTTGATGTCGTCGGCGTGCAAGAACCGCTTACCACTTCCGGGGTCGAAAGACCCCGGCCCCATTGAAGCAACAAATGGTGATGGCGAGCGGCGTATTTGATTGGAACTTCCGGGGTCGAAAGACCCCGGCCCCATTGAAGCGGCGTTACCAGAACCTGACAATACAAGCACTAAAGACTTCCGGGGTCGAAAGACCCCGGCCCCATTGAAGCGCGCTCATCCGCCTGGCCTCGTTGATCGCAGACGGACTTCCGGGGTCGAAAGACCCCGGCCCCATTGAAGCGGCGTTACCAGAACCTGACAATACAAGCACTAAAGACTTCCGGGGTCGAAAGACCCCGGCCCCATTGAAGCGCGCTCATCCGCCTGGCCTCGTTGATCGCAGACGGACTTCCGGGGTCGAAAGACCCCGGCCCCATTGAAGCAGACTCCCGCCTAACTTCTGATACCGCGTGGTTCCTACTTCCGGGGTCGAAAGACCCCGGCCCCATTGAAGCCGGCGGGACAAGGATTCCGCCCATTCCATCACCCCTTCACTTCCGGGGTCGAAAGACCCCGGCCCCATTGAAGCCGGCTTGAATCTGGGCCATCCACCGCAAAAACTTCTTACTTCCGGGGTCGAAAGACCCCGGCCCCATTGAAGCTACGCGAACCCTGGGTCGATCCCGTCGGGGACTTTGAACTTCCGGGGTCGAAAGACCCCGGCCCCATTGAAGCCGTACCTCAAGCCGGCGACTTGCGGCGACGGGCAAAAACTTCCGGGGTCGAAAGACCCCGGCCCCATTGAAGCACCCATGCCGCCGATGCTCCCCGGCCCGTCCAGGAGAACTTCCGGGGTCGAAAGACCCCGGCCCCATTGAAGCCGTAAGTCCGCGTAGCGCTCCGGGGCGCCGCGCGATGACTTCCGGGGTCGAAAGACCCCGGCCCCATTGAAGCACCACTTGCTCTAGGTTAGCTCCAGGGAAGTAACCTAACTTCCGGGGTCGAAAGACCCCGGCCCCATTGAAGCCGATATGCTGCGACAAGCTGCGCTTCGTCGTCCCGCACTTCCGGGGTCGAAAGACCCCGGCCCCATTGAAGCGAGACGCCCAAGCCCCGCTATCACGTCCGCCGAAACACACTTCCGGGGTCGAAAGACCCCGGCCCCATTGAAGCTATTCTGTTCGTCGCCATTATCGTGCCTCTACCCAGGACTTCCGGGGTCGAAAGACCCCGGCCCCATTGAAGCGTTCAGCTTGCGCGGAAAGCCTGCCGCTTCGAGCGCACTTCCGGGGTCGAAAGACCCCGGCCCCATTGAAGCTTGTGGTTCTCCTCGTGATCGGCCTGATCATCGCGCACTTCCGGGGTCGAAAGACCCCGGCCCCATTGAAGCGGGCGACAGGTAGCGGTACGACTTGGCGGCGATTTTACTTCCGGGGTCGAAAGACCCCGGCCCCATTGAAGCACGAGTCCGGGGATGTCGAGAGCGGTCACCTGCTTCACTTCCGGGGTCGAAAGACCCCGGCCCCATTGAAGCCGCTTTCTTGGCGGCGGCGCGGATGGCGTTGCGCGTCTCGGCGTCCGCTCCGTCCGGGGCCGTGCGCATGGCGTCTTCTACGCTGCCGCCGATTACGGCGTGGACCTTGCCGCGGGGGTAGGGGCGCTTATCGGCGATGGGGTTGCGTTTCGGCTTGCCCGTTCGGTCGTCGAGGATGGTCTTGCCGTCTTCGCCGATCCACTCTCCGGCCTCGTTCGTCTGGTGCGGCTCCGGCGCCGTGATCTTCGCCTGCCACTTCTCGGCGGTGGCGATCAGCGCCTCGCCGTATTCGAGCGGCGTCAACCAGTTTTCCGAGCGGGTGGGCGGTTCGGTCTCCGGCGTGGCCGCAGCCGCGGCGGGCGGCTCCGGCTGCTTCTTCGGCGCTCCGTTGCGGTGGTTCGCGCTCGCGGGCGTGAAGTCCTTGTTCGGGGGGGCGCTCTCGCCCAGGCACGGGCGTCTTCGATCTGCCGGTGAATTTCGGCGCGGGTGCTCTCGCTCCCGTAGGCGGTCTCCGCTTCGTGCAGCAGTGCCGGGTCGATTTCCTCGAGGCGGGCTGCGGCGCGGCGGGCGCGAGGGCGGTTAGCCGCTCGACGGTGTCTGCTACCTTGCGCAGGGACTTGTCGAGGTGTTCGACGGCGGCTTCGGTGTGGGCATCGCTCTCTCTTTCGGGGTCTGTTCGTGGGCGCTAATCGGCCGGGGCGGCGGCTCCATTCTCCGGCGCTCCGGTCGCAGCCTTCTTGCGGCTCCGGTCGTATTGGCGGCGGAGCTTGGCATGTTGCTGTTCGGCCTCGTAGCAGGCGCGTAGCATGTTCTCGTTTGGGTCGCGGTTGACTTCGTAGAGGTCGCGGGTACCGCGCACGGGGAATCGGCCGGCGAGTTCGAGCGGCTCAATCTCGTAACCGTCCGCGTCGGTTATCCAATGCGGGTCGTATGGGTTGCGGGTCTTGGCGGCCTGTTGGCCGTCTTCTGGCGGTAGCCGCCACAAGAGTTCGTAGGTGCGGTTAAATAGGACGATTTCGCCGGTGGCGCGGATTACGCCGGCTCCGTAGGGCAGGGCGGCCTTGCGCAGGGCGTGTTCGCGGGTTCGGGTCATAGCGGCGGCGCTCCAGTTCGGCGGCGCGGGCTGCCGACGGCGGTGGGGGGCTGTCGGTCATGCGAAGGCTTGAGAAGCGTGGTGGGCGCGCCCAGACTCGAACTGGGGACCTCCTGCGTGTGAAGCAGGCGCTCTAACCAACTGAGCTACGCGCCCGAACCTTCAGAATCCAGACACCAGCTTAGCAGGGTTTTCAGCGAGCTCCGTCGTCAGACCGCCCGCGTAGGCCGTGCTGCTAAGCTGCCAATAGAAGCTTCGCGCGCGCATGGCCTACCTGCAAAGTCTGCTGTACTCGCTTTCCAGCGCCTTCCTGTGGCCCGCGCTGCTGGCTATCCTCGGCCTGTTTCTCTATTGCGCCTACCTCGTCGGCCAAGCGCTCTCCGAAACGCTCGACCGCAAAGCCAACAAAAGCGAGTTCCGGCGGCTCTACGCCGCAACGCCCAGCCGCGAACGCTTTCTGCAATGCCGTTGGAAACTCGAAGTCGGGCGCTTCCGCCAAGCCGCAAGCGGCCCCCCCCAACAACTCGAAAAGGCCGTCGCCGACCTCGAAAACGATATGCGCAAACGCGTCGAACGGCTGGCTATCCTCTCGCGGGCCGGGCCGATGCTGGGCCTCGTGGGCACGCTGATCCCCCTACAGCCCGCGCTGGCCGGTCTCGCCGCCGGCAACGTGCAGGCCATGGCCGCCAATCTGCTGATCGGCTTTACCACTACCGTGCTCGGCCTCATCGTCGGCGGCACGGCGTTCGCCGTCAGCACCGTCGTGCGCCACTGGTACCGCCAGGATTTGACCGAAATTCATTATTTGCTGGAACAATGGGCCGCGCCCGAGGCGCCGGCCAATGGAAAGTGACAAACGTCCGGTGGCAAGTGAAAAACAAAGCGATTGGCGGCGGCGGGCCGGCGTGGCGCTGGGGGAATCCGGGGACGACGGCGATCCGCTGAGCGGCGTGGTCAACCTGTTCGACGCCAGCATGGCGCTCGTCGCAGCGCTGATTCTGGCCCTCGCGGGCAGCGCCGGCCTGGCCGAAGTCGCCGCCCGGATGAGCCCCGAAGATATCACCATCGTGACCAATCCCGGCAAGCCCGATATGGAGATGATTATCAAGCACGGCCGGAAAATCGAACGCCTGCGCGCCGACGACAGCCGGGGAGAAGGCCGCGGCGAACGGCTCGGCGTCGCCTACCGCCTCGATACGGGGGAAGTGATTTACGTGCCGACGCAGCCGGTGGAAAGTGGAGAATGAAGAAAGCGGTCAGGCGCCGGCGGCCGCCGGTTTCGATTTGGACTCGGTTTTGGGCTTGGCTTTAGGTTTGGCTTCGCTTTTAGTCTCGGTTTCGCTTTTGGGCTTTTTGCCGCTTGGGCCGTAATCGGTCACGTACCAGCCGCTGCCCTTGAACTGGATGGCCGGCGCCGATAGCAACTTTTTCAGCGCGCCGTCGCAAAGCCGGCCGCCTCCCTCGGAGTGCCGGCGCAGCGGCGCATCGGAAAATTTCTGGATGATCTCGAAACGCTCGCCACATTTCGCGCAGGCGTATTCATACAGCGGCATTCCTTATATATAGCAAGACAATATGGATGTAACGGTTGGCGCGGCAGCGGGGTCTAAATAGCGAATGACGCATAGCAAGACGGTTGTTGCATTTTTCCTTTTGGCGGCGGGCGTTGCGGCGCAGGCGCCGGCGGGCGAGGGACTGCAAACCCGCGAGCGCCGCGCGCAGGCGGACGTCACGCTGCCGGCGGGCACGCGCATTCCGCTGATTCTGATCAACAGCATCAGCTCCAAGCATGCCCGCGCAGGCGACAAGGTCTATCTGGAATCAGTCTATCCCGTCGTTGTGGACGGACGGATATTGGTTCCCGTGGGCGCCTACGTCTCGGGCAGCGTGACCAACGTCAAGCGCACCGGGCGGGTCAAGGGCCGCGGCGAGTTGCACCTGCGTTTCGAGCAGATGATTTTGCCCAACGGCGTGATCCGCAGCCTGGTCGGACGGGTCGGCGCGCTTGACGGGCGATCGCCCGAGGATTTCGACCGCGAGGAGGGTACGATCGGCGCCGCGGGCGACAAAACGGGCGATGCCGGCGACGTGGCGCAGACCGCCGCCGCCGGAGCATCGGTCGGGGCCATCGCCGGCGCGGCGAGCGGCAACGCGGTTCGCGGGCTGGGCATCGGAGCGGCGGCCGGGGCGGCGGCCGGAGTGGCGCGCGTGTTGCTGACCCGCGGTCCCGAAGCCGTGTTGGAGCGCGGCGCGCAACTGGACATGACGCTCGACCGCGACCTCTACTTTACCGAGCAGGAAGTCACGTTCGAGAATCCCCTGGAGAGACCGCGCACAAACTACGGCGCAGGCCCCGACCCGACGCGCAATCAGCGCCGAGGCGGTTTGGGGCGAGGCGGTTTGGGGCGAGGCGGCCTGGGGCGAGGCGGCCTGGGGCGCTTCATGCAGCCGGCGGATAGTGAATAGCGGCCGGCGCCGTCCGGTCAGGGGTCGCCGGCCGCGGGTTGCGCGTCGGATTCTTCGGCGCCGCCGGGGAGGCGGGCGGCGATGAAGTCGAAGAGGACGGCGCGGGCACGGTCGCGGGTTTCCGGCCAGCCGGGCGGGCGTAGGCCGTTGTCGGCGGCGGTGAGGAAGCCGGGGAACATGCCGCCGAAGCCCTGCAGATAGGCTTCCTTGCCGTTTTGCCGCAGCAGATCGACGAAGCGCCGCTGGTCGGCGTAGGCCGGGTCCGCGTCGTGGGTGAGCAGCAGCAGCGGCGTTTGCATGCGCGCGCTATGGCGGAAGGCGTCGCGTTGGCGCAGCTCGCGCATCAGTTGCCGCTCGGTCAACTCGCGGCCGTAGTCGCGCAGGTAAACCGCGCGCAGGCGGCGGATGCCGGCGAAAGAGAAGTCGGGCGAGGCGGAGAACAACACCGGCGAGACGGCGACGGCCGCCTGAAAGATATTCGAGCGCGCGGCGGCCTGCAGCGCTACGGACGCGCCGTGGTCGAAGCCCACGACGGCTATGCGCAAGGAGTTGACGTAGGGCAGCTTGCGCACGAGTTGCGCGGCCTGCAGCAGGTCGATGACTTCGCCTTTGGCGTACTCTTTGACGCCCTGGGAGTCGCCTTCGATGCCGCTGTGCCCGCGGAAGCTGGGGGCCATCGTCACGTAGCCGCGGCGGGCGAACTCGTAAACGATTTCGCGGAAGGGCGCGGTCACGCCGCTGTCGGAGCCGTGGGCGAGGACGACCGCCGGGTACACGGTCAGCGCTTTTTCGGGGTTTTGCTTGTCCCATTCGATAGGCGGCAGGGCGAGCAGGGCGGTCTGGCCGAGATCTTGCGATTTGAAGGCGGCGTGGTGGGCGGCGAACGATTCTTCGCGCAGGACGGGCTCGAGCAGGCGGATTTCCGCCGTGCGCACGCCGAGCCGTTCCCAGTCGGTTTGGGCGGGGGCAGGCGGCGGCGCCGTCCAGTGGAGAGCGAAGGCGAGTGCCGCCGGCGCCCGGCGCCAAGTGGAGAGTGGAAAGTGGAAAGTGGAACGCAAGACGGCGGCGAGTGGCGGCGGTTTTGGCGATTATAGCAGCGGCGGCCGGCGGCTTTGCTCGGTTCGGCGCCGTGCGCCGGGGAACGAGTGGAGAGCGGGGGCGGCTGGTATAATTCGCAAGCCCGATGGCTGCGAAATTTCGAGTGGGCGTCGATCCCGGCTGGGGCGAGCGTCTGGAGGCTTTGCTCGGTCCGGCGCTGCGCGAGTTTTTCGCGCCCGGCGGGCGGATTGAGTGGGAAGTGATGCCCGCGCAGCCCGCAGGCGTTGCCCGACCGGAAACGCTTCAGGAGTACGACGGGATTTTGGCGATGCAGATGAATTTTCCGGCTTCCAGCTTCGCCGGCGTCGACCGGCCGGCCTGCATCGCGCGCTGGGGAGTCGGGTTCGACCGCATCGACGTTGCCGCCGCAACCGCGGCCGACGTGCTGATCGCGCTGACCCCGACGGCGATTTCCCGCGCCGTCGCCGAAGCGGAGATGGCCTTGATCTTCGCCCTGTCGAAGCAACTGCCGGCGCTGGACAAACGCACGCGGGCAGGCCGCTGGCGAGAGGACATGCCCATCGCGGGCGCGGACACGGCGGGCAAGACGCTGGCCTCGGTCGGTCTGGGCAGGATCGCCGCGGAGTTGTTCCGCATGGCGCGCGGCATCGGTTTCGGCCGCCTGCTGGCCTACGATCCGTACTGTCCGCCGCAGCGCGCCGCGGCGTTGGGCGTCGAGCCGGCCTCTCTCGAAGCGGTCATGGCGCAGGGGGATTTCATTACGGTCAACACGCTGCTCAACGCGGAGACCCGCGGCCTGATCGACGCGCGCTTGCTGGCGCTGATGAAGCCGAGCGCGTATTTCATCAATACCGCCCGCGGGCCGATCGTGGACGAACCCGCGCTGATCCGCGCGCTGCAGGAGCGGCGCATCGCCGGAGCGGGCATCGACGTTTTCGCCCGGGAGCCGCCGCGGCAAGATCATCCGTTTTTTTCCATGGACAACGTCATCGTGACGCCGCACGCGGTTGCCTGGACGCGGGAAGGTCTGGCCGGCAACAGCCGCGAGGCCTGCGCGAACTTGGCGTGCGTTGCCTCGGGCGAGGCGCCGCCGCATATGGCCAATCCCGAAGCCGCGGCGCGGCCGGGAGTGCGGGCGAAGCTGGCGGCGCTGCGCGCCAAGGGAGAGTGAAAAGTGGAGCGTGAAGCGTGAAGGCCAATCGGATTCGGCAGGCGGCGGCGGAGGGGCGCGTTCCCATTGGGCACATGCTGATGGAATTCGGCGCCGGCGGCATCGCCCAGCTCTGCGCGTTCGCCGATCTGGATTTCGTGCTGATCGACATGGAGCACGGGCCGTTCGGGATTCGCGAGGTCGCCGAGTTGATCGCGCGCTTCAAGGCCACGGAGATCAGCCCGATCGTGCGCGTGCCGGCCGGCGGGCATGCGCACGTGGCCCGCGTCATGGACGCCGGCGCGCACGGAGTGATGGCCCCCGACGTGCGCACGGCCGCGCAGGCGCAGCGGCTCAATGCGGCGATGCGTTACGCTCCCGCCGGCGCCCGCGGCTTGGGGTTGGGGACGGCGCATAACGACTTCGTCCCCCCGGACCCCGTCGCCTACATGCAAGCGGCGAACGCCCGGAATCTGCTGATCTGCCAGATCGAGAGCCGGACGGCGCTGGACAACCTGGAGGCCATCGCGCAAACCCCCGGCGTCGATTGCCTGTGGGTGGGGCACATGGACCTGACGCAATCGATGGGCATCGTCGGGCAGTTGCGGCACGCGGACTTTCTGTTCGCGCTACGGCGCACGGCCGCCTGCGCCAAGGCGCACGGACTTTTCGCCGGCATCCAACCGAGCAGCGCGGAGCAGGCCGAGGAGTGGATGCGCCTGGGTTTCGATCTGATTTCGTTCAGCGCGGATATCGCCGTTTACCGCTCGGCGCTGCGCGCCGGGGTGGCGGCGCTGCGCGCCAGGGGAGCGTGAAGACGAAGCGGATTCCGCAGGCTGCGCCGCGGGGCGTTTTCGCACTCTTCAGCCCGAAGATTCGCCGACATCGCCGCTGCGGCTGACGGGCGTGTCGAACAGGTCGGGGTCGTCGTCCATTTGGCGTTCCCGGGACGTGCGGCGGCGCTGTTTGGTCGGCGGCGGGGCGGGGTTTTTGGCGGCGGTCATGCGGGCGTCCTCGAAGCCGCGCACGGTGTGGTAGATGGCGCGGTCGAAGAAGGCGGATACGGCCAGCAGCAATTCCAATTCGAGGTCGCGCTCGGAAGAGTCGCCTTGCGCCGATCCGCGCACGAAATCGATCAGCGCGGCCTTGGTTTCGGTGAGGGCGAAGACGAGTTGGTCGAGGGGCATGCCGTCGTGGAAGCGTTCGCGGCCCTTGCGTTCGTAGCTGGTGCGCAGGCGATGCCAGGTCTGGCTTTGCAGCCAGCTTCCCAGGTGTTGGTACAGGTCGTGGACAAGCTTGTGGTACTTGTTGTCGGGCATGGAGTGGTAAAACTCCGCGCGGCTGTCTTGCTTGACCGTTTCGACAACGTCCATGGCCAGCTTGTCGGCGTTGGCTTCGATTTGTTTGACGAGTTTGCGCGAGATCATGAGGGGATGGGCGGACTACGCCGCTACAAGGGATAGTTTAACCCAGCGGCGCCTTGACCGGCGCGGCTACGGCGCCCTCGGCGTTGACCGTATGGATGCGCCCCGGTAATCAGTATCTCAGCGATCCCAGCCTATGCCGCGGTCCGGCGCGCGGTCTGCGCGGACCGGGAAACCGGCGTTCATGCGGGTGTTGAGAACGCGGGCGACGCTTGGCGGCCATACGTCATCGCGGGGCTCGCGGTCGCGCCGCGGATCGTAGGCTGTCACCTCTTCGAGGCGGTAGGGGCACTCTTGGGGCAGGATATCGTTCCATTTGCGGGGGGACTTTGCGCAATCTTCGCCGCGATGCTCGCGGTCGTATTTTTTGAATTTTTTGACGGCGAGGTAGCGCCCACGCTTCCAGGCGGCGGCGAACATCTCGGCGTACCGACCCTTGAGACCCGGGTTTTCGTCAATGAGTTCGACCATATGGTAGCGGAAAATCCCTATTTCATCCTCCCAGTGGTGCAACGCTTCTTTGCCGGCGTAGTCCCGGTATTCGATCTTCAACAGGTGTTCGAGCACGCGAGCGCAAAAGGCTTGCCAACTGTGCTGCTGCGCTTTTCCCAAGGCTTCGATCTCCTCGATGACGTTGTCCCAATCGACCGCGGCAAGGTCGCGCCGGCGCAAGGCCTCGGCCTGCTGCCCCGTCCAGGAGTAGAAGTCGCGTTCGTAGAGGCCGCTCGGTTGGCGGATCTGCCGGATGTCGGGAGTTGGAGCAACCGTTCCCATATCGTTTCTCCAACCATCATTAAAACACTTCTGCTCTCGATGCGCCGCGCCGCGTCCGCCCTGCGGCGGCATTGGCGGGAATCCAGGACGCGGCTACGGCGCCCTCGGCGTTGACCGTATGGATGCGCGCTTGCAGCAGGCGGCGGGGAGGCGGATCGGGCGCGTCCAGCTCGAGGGGGATGAAGTTGTCGGAGAGCGCCCGGCCGCGGCCGTTGCGCGGGGGCAGCGAGACGGCGGAAAGTTCACGTCCGAGGAAGCGCCGGCGGAAGGCCAGGTTTTTACCGGCGATCGTCTCGCGCAGGATGCGGCTGCGCTCTTTTTTGACGGCGGCGGGGACTTGCCCGGCATGCGCCGCGGCCTCGGTTCCGGCGCGCGGCGAGAAGGGGAACACGTGCAGGTAGGTGAACGGCAGGCGGGCGATGAAGTCGCGGGTTTGGGCGAAATCGGCGTCGGTTTCGCCGGGGAAGCCGACCATCACGTCGGCGCCGATGGCGGCGTCGGGCAGGGCTTCGCGGACGGCCAGCAGGCGCTGCTCGTAGTGGCGCGCGCGGTAACGCCGGCGCATTCTCTTGAGCACGGCGTCGGCGGCCGACTGCAGCGGCATGTGGACGTGGCGGGCGATGCGCGGGGATTGGGCGATGAGCGCGATCAATTCCTCGGTCCAATCCATCGGCTCGACGGAGCTGATGCGCAGCTTGCGCACGGGCGTTTCGTCGAGCAGGCGGCGCAGCAGGGCGGGGAAGCGCGGGCGGCCGTCGAGGTCGCGCCCCCAGCGCCCCAGGTTGATGCCGGTGAGCACCACTTCGGGGTAATCGGCGGCGAGCGCGCGCACCTGGCGGACGGCGTTTGCGGCGTCGGCGCTGCGGCTGGGGCCGCGCACGGAGGGGATGATGCAGAACGCGCAGCGGTTGTTGCAGCCGTCCTGCAGTTTGACGTTGGGGCGGCTGCGCTCGTCGCCGGGGTCGAAGACCGGCAGCGCGGCGAGGGGCGTTTGGCGGTCGATGGGGCCGACCAGCGGTTCGGCGGCGGGGATTTGCCCGTGATAGGGGAGGTTGGCGGGCGGCGCCGCGGCGGCGGCGATGCGGACCAGGCGCGGGGCGGCGATTTCGCCGATGGCTGATTTGTGGGAATTGCCGACGACCCATTGCACGCCGTCGAGGGCGGCGAGCTCGGCGGGCTTGCGCTGGGCGTAGCAGCCGGTGACGAGGATGGCCGCTTGGGGGTGTTCGCGGTGCAGCCGGCGGATTTCGCGGCGGGCGTCGCGGTCGGCCTCGGCGGTGACGGTGCAGGTGTTGACGACGTACAGGTCGGCGGCGGCGGCGCGGGCCGAGACGGCTTGCAGGCCGCGCGCGGCGAGGTCGGCGGCGATGGCGG
Organism: uncultured Bryobacterales bacterium; assembly: GCA_958295955.1. Lineage (GTDB taxonomy): Bacteria > Acidobacteriota > Terriglobia > Bryobacterales > UBA6623 > CATQHP01. The sequence goes on from OY282420.1 coordinate 3,711,862, forward strand.
CGCCGTCGGCCTGGGCGGCGCGGCAGCCGAAGTTCTTGACGGCGAAGCGCGGCAGCGCGGTTATCCCCTATCCATCAGGCCGATCGCGGTATTGAACAGGCCGAGCGCGGCCAGAATCGCGAGCAACACCAGGATCGCGCCGATCATCCAACGCGTGGTTCGAATCTCGCTTCCGAAGACTTCTTTTTGCGCGTCGATTTTGGTTCCTTGCGCATCGATTTTGCCATTCAATTCGACGCGCATGGCGTCGATCTTGGAACCGAGTTCGGCGGTGACGTTCTGACCGGCCATGTTACGTACCTCCTGTACAGCAGTATACGCCGAATTTTCCGATGCGCCGGCTTCCCGCAAGGCGTCGAAGAGTATCTTGTCGTCGGGGTCGGGCATCATTCTCAGCGTAGCAGGGAGGCGCCGCGCGCCCGGTCAGTGGAGCGCGGTTATCCCCTATCCATCAGGCCGAGCGCGGTATTGAACAGGCTGAGCGCGGTCAGAATCGCGAGCAGCGCCAGGACCGCGCCGAGCAGCCGGCGCGTAGTCCGAATCTCGCTTCCGAAGACTTCTTTTTGCGCGTCGATTTTGCCGTTCAACTCGACGCGCAGGGCGTCGATCTTGGAACCGAGTTCGGCGGTGACGCTTCGACCGGCCATGTTAGGCGCCTCCTTTAAGGCAGTATATGCCGCAGGCGCCGCGCGCCCCGGCCGGCGGCTGCTATTCGCTATCCACGGCCAAAAATCCTCCGGCGGGGGTGGAGGCGGCGCCGATCGTCACGCGAACTTCGGCTTGGCCCGCGCCCAGGCCGGGGGGGATGCGCAAGCTGACCTGGTAGAGTCCGGCGAAACCGGGGGTGACGCCCGCGTAAAAAAGCTCGACGGGGGCGCCGCCGACGGTCGCGGAAGCGGGCAGCGTCACTTGCGCCGCGGCGGAGGCGAGTCGGCCCGGCGGCAGCAGCGGCTCGGTGACGCCCAGGCCGGTCATGAACAGCGTCACCACGTCGCGCGGCGCGGCGGGCGCGAACTGCGCTCCCGGCAGCAGCCCCGCGGCGCCGACCAGGGCGCCCGTGGTCTCGTTCACCGCGGCGATCGGGCCGCGGCCGGCCGCGGCGGGGACAAAAAAGAAGAACTGCGGGCTGCCGGCCGCCAGCGGCAGGGTGAAGGAGTCGCCGACGATTTCGTCCGCCCGATCGCAGTTGGCCAGCACGCGCACTGCGGCTTGCGCTTGGCCGGGCCGCACCGCGGCTTGCACGTTGATCTGACCGGGGAAGGCGGCGAAGATCAACGCGCGGTTTCCGTCCATTTCCACGCAGGGGGAGTTTGCGGTTGCGGCCTCGGCGGCGATGAAATCCGTTCCCCAGACGGTCAGGATGGCGTTGTACGAGGCGACGGTCACGGCGCCGGCGCCGGCGCCGACGATGGCGGCTATATGCGGCCGGGGGAGGCCGGCGCCGAAGAGGATATGCGCGATGCCGCGGTCGCCGTCCTCGCCCGGCGCGCCGACGGCCAGGTCGGCGGCGGCGTCTGCGCCGAAGTCGGCGGCGGCCATGGCGAAGGTGAAATCGTCTCCCCTTTCGGCCTGGTCGTCGAGTCCGTCGGCGCCTTGGGCGAAGACCTGATTGCCGGCGCCGGTCAGGCCGCGCGGGCTGCCCGGCAGGACGTGCAGCAGGCCGCGGTTGCCGTCTTCGCCGCGGACGCCGACGGCCAGATCGTCGAAGCCGTCGCCGTTGAAATCGGCGGAGACGAGCTCGCTGCCGAAGCGGTCGCCGTCTTCTCTGCGGTCGGGCAGGCCGTCCTGATCTTGCCGCCGGCGGTAGCTGCCGGCGCCGGTCAACGCTTGCGCGCTGCCGGGAATGACGATGACGTTGCCCTCGCCGCCGTTTTCGCCGAGCGAGGCTGCGGCCAGGTCGTCGAAGCCGTCGCCGTTGAAGTCGCCGGCGGCGAGCGTCGCGCCGAAGTTGTCGCCGCCTTCGCGGTCGTCGGGCAGGCCGTCGTTGTCTTGCTCGAAGCGGCGGTTGCCGTTGGCGATCAGGCCGCCGGAGGAGCCGAGGATCATGTTGACCGTGCCGCGGCCGCCGTTTTCGCCCGGCGTGCCGGCGATGAGATCGTCGTAGCCGTCGCCGTTGAAGTCGCCGACGGCCAATGCGGCGGAGAAGAAATCGTTCCTTTCGGTGTCGCCGCGCAGTCCGTCGTCGCCTTGGCGCCGGCGCTGGTTGCCGTTGTTGACGAGTCCGCGGTTCGAGCCGAAGATGATGGAGACCATGCCGCCGTTGTTGTTTTCGCCGTAGGCGCCGGCGGCGAGGTCGTCGAAGCCGTCGCCGTTGAAGTCGCCGGTAGCGAGCGCCGAGCCGAAGAAGTCGCCGCTTTCGGCCTCGCCGAGCAGTCCGTCGTGCCCCTGCCGCCAGGCTTGGTTGCGGTCGGCGGTCAAGCCTTGGGCGGCGCCGTAGATGACGTGGACGATGCCCCTGCCGCCGTCCTCGCCGTTTGCGCCTGCGGCCAGGTCGCAGTAGCCGTCGGCGTCGAAGTCCCCCGCGGCGAGGGCGATGCCGAACTGGTCGCCGCGTTCGGCGTTGCCGTCGATGCCGGCGACGCCCTGCTCCCAGACTTGGTTGCCCTGCGCGGTCAGGCCGGCGCCGTCGGAGTAGATGACGTGGACGATGCCCCGCGCGCCGTTTTCGCCCGGCGATCCGGCGGCGAGGTCGTCGAAGCCGTCGCCGTTGAAGTCGCCGGCGGCGAGGGCGTGGGCGAAGCGGTCGTTGCCTTCGTAATCGTCGAGGATGCCGGCGGCGCCTTGCTGCCAACGCTGGTTGCCGGCGGTGGACAGTTGCGCCGCCGCGGGAATGGCCAGGGACGAGTGGAGAGCAAGGAGCAAGACGATGCGCAGCGCGGCCATTGCTGTCTATTATGGAAAATCAGGGCCCGGGCAGGGCGCCGCGCCGCGGGTCTCCGCTCTGCGTTCTGCGCTATTCCAAGCGGACGCGCGCCCATTTTTTGCCCAGTTGAATTGTCAACTCGCGGGCGCCGGGCGGCGGCTCGAAGCTCATTTCGCGGTGCTTCTTGCCGTCGATCGAGACGGCGTTCTCTTTGAGCTTGCGGTTGGCTTCGGCGCCGGAGCGGGCCAGCCCGACGGCGCGCAGCAGTTTGTCGATGCGGATGGCCGGCCCGCCGGCGAGCTCGTCCGGCAGCGTAAATTCGGGCATGGCGTCGGGCGCCTGTTTTTGCTGCACGACCTGCCGGAAAGCCGCGGCGGCGCGGCGGGCGGCGGCGGGCGAATGGAAGTCGGCCGTCAGGCGCGCGGCCAGTTCGCGCTTGGCCTCCATCGGGTGTTTTTCGCCGGCGGCGACGGCCTGCTTGAGCGCGGCCGTCGCGTCGAGCGGGAGATCGGTCAGCAACTCGTAGTAGCGGTACATCAACTCGTCGGAAATCTGCATCGTCTTGCGGTAGATGACTTCCGGCGGCTCGCTGACGCCGATGAAGTTGTTGAACGATTTCGACATTTTCCGCGCGCCGTCCAAGCCTTCGAGCAGCGGCAGGGTGATGACGATCTGGCGCCGCAGGCCGAAGTCGCTCTGGATTTCGCGTCCGACCAGCAGGTTGAATTTCTGGTCGGCGCCGCCCAATTCGACGTCGGCCTCGAGCGCGACCGAGTCGTATGCCTGCGTCAGCGGGTAGAGCAACTCGTGGACGGCGATCGGTTTTTCGGCGCGGAAACGCTTGGAGAAGTCGTCGCGCTCGAGCAGGCGGGCGACGGTGTAATGCGAGCAGAGCCGGATCAGCCCCGGGACGCCGAGCGCCAACAGCCACTCGCTATTGAAGCGCACCTCGGTTTTTTGCGGGTCGAGGATTTTGAACACCTGCTGCTTGTAGGTTTCGGCGTTGGCGGCGATTTGCTCGCGGGTCAGGGGCGGGCGCGCCGCGTTGCGTCCGCTGGGGTCGCCGATCAGGCCGGTAACGTCGCCGATGAGGAAGATCGCCGTGTGGCCGAGGTCTTGGAAGTGCTTCATTTTGCGCAGCAGCACGGCATGGCCCAGGTGCAGGTCGGGCGCGGTGGGGTCGAAACCGGCCTTGACGCGCAGCGGGCGGCCTTCCCGCGCGCAGTCGGCGAGCCGCTGCCGGAGCTCTTCTTCGCGGATGATTTCGACGCAGCCCTTGCGCAGATAGGCCAGTTGTTCTTCGGGGGTCACGGGTCGGGGGGCGCGGGTCGCGCCGGCGGTCGCGCGCCGTTTCTTCAGTATAGGCCGCGCCGACTTATACTAAAGGCGCGGCGCCGGCTTGGGCAAGCGGATCGGCCGCGAGGAAAAACGACGAGCGTCATGGTTGCCGAAGTTTACCGCGCGCTGGTGGAAGCGGGCGCGCCGGAGACAAGCGCGCGGGCTGCGGCCGCGGCGATTCCCGTGGCCGGGGATATGGTCGCGAAAGAGGATCTGTGGGCGCTCAAAGAAGAACTGCCGGCAAGGATCGCGCAAGTGGAGCATGGCTTGGGCGAACGGATGGGCCGGCTGGAGCGTGATATGGCGGTTCTCAAATTCGCTTACGGTCCGATAATTATTCTCCTGTTGCTGAAGATCGCCTTCCTTGCCTAGAGCCGCAAGCGGCAAAGACCCGTGATTCATACCTTGCGGCCGGCGGCGTCAGCCGCCGCGCAGCACGCGCGGGCTTATACTAAAGGCGCGGCGCCGGCTGAGGCGAGCGGGTCGGCCTGGAGGAGAAACGATGAGCATCATGGTTGCCGAAGTTTACCGTGCGCTGGTGGAAGCGGGCGCGCCGGAGACAAGCGCGCGGGCTGCGGCCGCGGCGATTCCCGTGGCCGGGGACATGGTCGTGAAAGAGGATCTGTGGGCGCTCAAAGAAGAACTACTGACGAGGATCGCGCAAGTGGAGCATGGCTTGGGCGAGCGGATCGAGCAACAAGGCGAACGGATCGCACAAGTGGAGCATGGCTTGGGCGAGCGGATCGAGCAACAAGGCGAACGGATCGCACAAGTGGAGCATGGCTTGGGCGAGCGGATCGAGCAACAAGGGCGGGAGATGGGCGAACGGATGGGCCGGCTGGAGCGTGATATGGCGGTTCTCAAATTCGCCTACGGTCCGATAATCATTCTCCTGTTGCTGAAGATCGCCTTCCTCCCCTAGAGCCGCGAGCGGCAAAGACCCGTGACTCATGCCTTGGCGGCCGGCGGCGTCAGCCCCCGCGCAGCACGCGCCGGCCCTCGATGCGGTAGTCGCCGCCGAGCGCCAGGGCGATCGCTTCGCTGTAGATGCGGTGTTCTTGCGCCAGGATGCGCGCCGCGAGCGCCGCTTCGTCGTCGCCGTCGAGGACGGGCACCGCGGCTTGGGCGACGATCGGCCCGGCGTCCAGCCGCTCGTCCACGAAATGCACCGTGCAGCCCGAGAAGCGGACGCCGTGCTCCAACGCTTGGCGCTGCGCTTCGAGTCCGGGGAAGGCCGGCAGCAGGGAGGGGTGGATGTTGAGGATGCGCTGCGGAAACTGCTCGACGAAATACGCGCTGAGCAGGCGCATGAAACCGGCCAGGCAGACCAGCTCGACCCGCTCCGCGCGCAGGCGCTCGACGAGCAAGCGGTCGTAGTCCTCGCGCTCCATCGCCCGCGAGCGGATGCACTCGGCCTTGAGTCCCCGCGCGCGGGCGCGTTCGAGTCCGGCGGCGCGCGGGGTATTGGCGATGACCAGCGCGATTTGGGCTTCGAGGCGCCCGGCGTCGATGTTGTCGGCGATGGCTTCGAGGTTGGAGCCGCGGCCGGAGATGAGGATTCCGAGGCGTTTTTTCATGATGCGATCGGCGCTCAGCGGATAGTGTCCACCGCCGCGGCGGTGCCTCCTAGCGATAAACCACTTCCCTTGCGCCCCGCTCGACGCTGCCGACGACCGTCGGTTTTTCGTTGAGCTCGCGCAAGACGGCGAGCGCGCGGTCGGCCTCTTCGCGGGGCGCGCAGACGATCAGCCCCAGGCCCATGTTGAAGGTTTGCAGCATTTCGGCGTCGTCGATGCCGCCGAGCCGCTGCAGCAGCTTGAAGACCGGGGGAACCCGCCACGAGCCCCATTGAATGCGCGCCCGGCAACGCGCGGGCAGCATGCGCGGCGTATTGCCGGTGATGCCGCCGCCGGTAACGTGCGCCGCGCCGAGCAGCAGCCCCGCCGCGGCCAGCGCCCGCAGCGGCCGCAGGTAGCTGCGGTGAATCTTGAGCAACTCGTTGCCGACCGTAGTGCGCAACTGCGGCACGCGGGTGTCGATCTTGTATCCGGCCGTCTCGAAAAACAGCTTGCGCGCCAGCGAATAACCGTTGGTGTGCAGCCCCGTGGAGGGCAGTCCGATGAGCACGCTGCCGGCCCGCGCCCGGCGCCCGTCGAGCAGTTCCGTCCGTTCGCAGGCGCCGACGACGAAGCCCGCCAGGTCGTATGCGCCCGGCGCGTACATGCCGGGCATTTCCGCCGTTTCGCCGCCGATCAGCGCCGCGCCGTTTTGCTTGCAGGCGCGGGCCAGCCCCTTGACGACCTGCTCGACGACGCGCGCATCGAGCTTGCCGGCGGCGAAATAGTCCAGGAAAAACAGCGGCTGCGCGCCTTGCACGGCGATGTCGTTGACGCAGTGATTGACCAGGCATTGGCCGATGGTGTCGTGCTTGTTCAGGGCGCAGGCGACGTTGAGCTTGGTGCCCACTCCGTCCGCCGAGGCGATCAGCACGGGTTGGCGGAAGCGCTCCGCGTCCAGCGCATAGGCGCCGCCGAAAGCGCCGATGCCGGCGGGCACGTTGCCGGCGAACGTCGCCCGGGCGTAACGCTTGAGGCGTTCGACGGCGCGCTCCGCCTCGTCGATGGCGACGCCGGAGGCGGCGTAAGTCGGGGCGCGCCGGGGCGCGTCGGTGGATAATGAAGAGCGGATAACCGCTAGTTTAGCGCGCTGCGCCCGCCCCGCTAGACTATCCCTTATGCGCTCTCCGGCGGCGCGCGCCGCGCAGCCCACTCTCCACCGCACGGCGGCGGCCGCCCTCGATCTGCAGCCGGACGACCGCGTGCTCGACGTCGGCTGCGGCGACGGCGCGACCGTCCGCCTGCTCGCCCCGCGCCTGCCCCGGGGCGCCGTCGTCGGCATCGACCCCGACGCCGAGGCGATCCGCCAAGCCCGCCGTTTGTCCGGCGCGCTCGACAACGTGCTCTTCGCCCCGGCGCCGGCCGAGCGGATTCCCTGGGCCGAGGACTACTTTACCCACGTCCTCGCCGTCGAGTCGGCCTGCTCCTGGCCGCAGCCCGAGCGCGTGGCGCAAGAAATTTTTCGCGTGACGGCCTACGGCGGCCGTTTCCACCTGCTTTTCTCCGGCGATGCGCAAAGCCCCTGCCGCGATGCGCGGCCCGCCGACGCATGGAGCGCGCTCTTCGCCGGCTGCGGTTTCGAGCGGGTGGCGGCCAAGCGCATCCCCGGCGGAGCGGCGCCGGCGGCGCTCTACCTCGGCGGACGCAAACCCGGCGCCGGCCCCGGCTGAGGCAGAGGCAGAGGCTAAACTATCGGTTATCCGCTATTCGTTATCTGCTATCCGTTATCCACCGACCCCTGACCATCGACCCCTGACCACCGACTCCTGACCATCGACCCATGTTCAACACCAAAATCACCGAAATGTTCGGCATCGAGTACCCCATCGTGCAGGGCGGGCTGATGTGGCTGGCGCGCGCCGAGTTGGCCGCCGCCGTGGCCGAAGCCGGCGGCATCGGCTTCATGACCGCCCTTACGCACCCCCATGCGGAACTGCTGCGCGACGAAATCCACAAGACGCGCGAGTTGACCGCCAAGCCCTTCGGCGTCAACCTGACCTTCCTGCCGTCGCTGCGCCCGCCCGATTTTCCGGCCTACGTCAAGGTCTGCATCGACGAAGGCGTCAAGTTCATCGAGACCGCCGGACGCAATCCGCAGGAATTCCTGCCCATGCTCAACGAGGCCGGCGTCAAGGTTATCCACAAATGCACCTCCGTTCGCCATGCGCGCAAGGCCCAGAGCATCGGCTGCGCCGCGGTCAGCATCGACGGCTTCGAGTGCGCCGGACACCCCGGCGAAGACGACGTGACCTCGCTAATCCTGATCCCCCTGGCGGCCGATGCGCTGGACATCCCGATCGTCGCCTCGGGCGGCTTCGGCGACGGCCGCGGCCTGGTCGCCGCGCTGGCCCTGGGCGCCGACGGCATGAACATGGGCACGCGCTTCGTCGCCACGCAGGAATGCCCTCTGCACGACAACGTCAAGCAGGCGCTGGTCAACGCCTCAGAGCGCGACACCCGCCTGCTGATGCGCACGCTGCGCAACACCGCCCGCTATCTGACCAACGAAAACACCGACAAGGTGCTCGCCATCGAAGCCCGCGGCAACGCCTCCATCGACGACATCAAGCAGTACATGTCGGGCTTGGAGGGCAAAAAGATGATCGAGGACGGCGATCTGAACAACGGCGTCTTTTCCGCCGGCCAGATTATCGGCATGATCCGCAGCGTGCCCACGGTGCGCGAACTGTTCGACGAAATCGTCGGCGAAGCCCGCGCGCTGATGACCGAGCGGCTGCCGCGGGTCGCGGGCGTCTAGCGCCGTCAGGCGTCCCGGCCCCGGAGCTTCGCCGCGAAGCGGGCGACATCGATCACGAAGCGTTCGTGCGTCCCCTTGCCGATCGTCTTCTCGCCTGCGATGGCCTCGACGGCGAAGGTGACGCGGCGGCGGTCGGTTTCTTGCACCGCCGCGCGGTAGGTCACCTCGTCGCCCATCGGAACCGCCGCCAGATGCTCGATGCAGACCTTGACGCCCACGCTGTCCTGCCCCTCCTCAAGATGGGGCAGCAGCGCCTCGCGGCAGCAAATCTCCATGTGCATGATCATGCTCGGCGTCGAAAGCGACGGCCGCACGCCGCCGCCGAGAAAGGTGATCGAATCGTCGCGGCGCACGACGCGTTTTTGTTCAAGCGCAATTCCGGAAAACGACATGATGAGTCCAGGGTACGCGGGTCGAGGCGCTCGACGGCGCCGAGTTGCGCTCGACTGCTTGAGCGGTCTCTACCGATCCGGCCCCAAGCGTTGCGTCATGGCCTCAAAAGAATCGTTCTCAACGGCAAGCTCTCGTTCGAGTCCCTTGACCCGCTCCTCACGCAGGCGAACAAGCTCGGTGCGGACAGCCGACACATGCCCAATCAAAGCGCCTTGCTCCTTCTCGAAGCCGTCCAGCCGTTTGTCCAAGCCGTCCAGCCGCCTGTCGATACCCTCCAGCCGAGACAATACAATTTGTTGAAATTCCCGGTCATTCACTACGATCTCCTACCTGTATGGCTTCGCCGCCGGTTTGAACCCGGCCGCCAACTCTGATTGCTACGATGGTCGCTCAGGCAGCAGCCGCCTGTCAACGGTTTTTTGTACTGAAGCCGCTTCCCGTCAAGGCGCTTGGCCGGCTTGTCGGCTATTTCCCCTTTGTTATGCGCCGCCGCGATCCGCCGGCGCGCCCCCTGCCCCAACCCCGCAAAAAATCCTTGAACGCAAATTAAACGCCGTTAAAGGGGTCTATGGGGCGCCCTGCGCAGCCCGCCGGAAAGCGGGGAGCGGAAAGCGAAGAGCAAGACGGCCGCGGCGCGGAGCATTCCCGATTTTTCAGGCGCCGGCGGCGGCCTCGACCAGCGTGGCGTAGCCCGCCGCATCGACCCGCTGCAGGGCGCCGGCGGCGACCCAAGCGCCGCCCAGTCCCTCGCGGAAGCCGGCGAAGCGCAGCTTCGCGCCGGCCCGTCGGCCCCGCCCTCGGCCTCGACGGTTTGCGCGGCCCCCGCCGCCTTTTTCGCCGGCGCGTGCTGCGCGGCGGCTGACGCCGCCGGCCGCAAGGCATGAGTCACGGGTCTTTGCCGCTCGCGGCTCTAGGGAAGGAAGGCGATCTTCAGCAACAGGAGAATGATTATCGGACCGTAAGCGAATTTGAGAACCGCCAGACTGCGCTCCAGCCCGCCGATCCGTTCGCCTTGTTGCGCAATTCGTTCGCCCAAGCCATGTTCCACTTGCGCGATCCTCGTCAGCAGTTCTTCTTTGAGCGCCCACAGATCCTCTTTCACGACCATATCCCCGGCCACGGGAATCGCCGCGGCCGCAGCCCGCGCGCTTGTCTCCGGCGCGCCCGCTTCCACCAGCGCGCGGTAAACTTCGGCAACCATGATGCCCGTCGTTTTTCTTCCAGGCCGACCCGCTCGCCCAAGCCGGCGCCGCGCCTTTAGTATAAGCCCGCGCGTGCTGCGCGGGGGCTGACGCCGCCGGCCGTGAGGCATGAGTCACGGGTCTTTGCCGCTCGCGGCTCTAGGGAAGGAAGGCGATCTTCAGCAACAGGAGAATGATTATCGGACCGTAAGCGAATTTGAGAACCGCCAGACTGCGCTCCAGCCCGCCGATCCGTTCGCCTTGTTGCGCAATTCGTTCGCCCAAGCCATGTTCCACTTGCGCGATCCTCGTCAGCAGTTCTTCTTTGAGCGCCCACAGATCCTCTTTCACGACCATATCCCCGGCCACGGGAATCGCCGCGGCCGCAGCCCGCGCGCTTGTCTCCGGCGCGCCCGCTTCCACCAGCGCGCGGTAAACTTCGGCAACCATGATGCTCATCGTTTCTCCTCCAGGCCGACCCGCTCGCCCAAGCCGGCGCCGCGCCTTTAGTATAAACCGGCGCATGCTGCGCGGGGGCTGACGCCGCCGGCCGCAAGGCATGCGTCACGGGTCTTTGCCGCTCGCGGCTCTAGGGAAGGAAGGCGATCTTCAGCAACAGGACAATGATGATCGGACCGTAAGTGAATTTGAGAACCGCCGGCGTAAGCGGCCAGATGCTTTGTGCGCTTAGGGGGATGCCGGTTCGGCCTCGACTCTGGTGGCGTAGCCCGCCGCATCGACCCGCTGCAGGGCGGCGGTGACGACCCAGGCGCCGGCCAATCCCTCGCGGAAGCCGGCGAAGCGCAGCTTCGCTCCGGCGCGCAACTCCGGGCGGCCGGCGACCGTGCGGCAGGCTACGCCACTCCGCGCGGCGGCTAACGCGGCCCCCGCGGCCGCCCCGGCCTCCGCCGCCGAAGCGAAGAGCTCGGGCAAGACCAGCGCCGGCCCGTCAGTCCCGCCGCCGGCCTCGACGGTTTGCGGGGCGGCCGCCGCCCAGTCCCACCAGCGCGCCCGCGCCGCGCCGTAGCGGTCGCGGTCTTCGGCGAGCAGGCGCCATTCGGCCACGTCCTCCGGGCGCAGCGTGACTTCGCCGGCGCTCCGTCCGCTCGCCGTCTGGCCGGAACCCGCCACGACCAGCGCCAACCGCGCCCCGCGCAGCTTCAGCGCCGCGCCGTAACGCCGCGCCAGGCGCGTCAAGAAATGCGCGTCCGATTCGCCCGTCTGGTCGATATGCGCCAACGCAACCCCCGCCAAGCCGCCCGCCACGGCCGCCTCCAGGCCCGCGCCGGAGGCCACGTCCCGCGCCACGGCGCCGAGCGTCGTCTCCTCCCACGAGCGCCAACGGAGCTGCTTCAACGCCCCGCGGAAATCCGCGCCCCGCGCGCGCACGGTCAGCGCATGCCCCGGCCCCCGCGCGCCGACCTCGTCGACGACGAACTCGCCCATGTCCGTGACGCCCGGCGCGTCATAGCCCAGCGCCACCGACACCGCCACGCCCCGGCGCGGCAGCGCGAGCAGCCCGTCGCTGTCATCGAGGCGCAGCGTCAACGTATCGGCGATCAGGCCCGACCGGTCGGCAACCTCCAGCGAGACCAGCCGTTCGCGCACGGCGTCGCTGATGTCGCGGCCGTCAACCGTGACGCGGTAAGCCGGGATCACGGCCTCACTCCCACAGCGCGATCTGCCGGGTTATCGCTACCGGCGGGGTCAGCGTGGGCATGGCGACGGTGACGCCGGCGGGCAGCACCGGCCCCAGCGCCGCGAGGCCGGGGTTCGCCGCGAGCACGGCTTCGACCGCGCCGGCGAAAAGCTCCCCGTAGTGCCGGCGGCATATCCAGTCCAGGCGGTCGCCGTCCGCCGTGCGCACGGTAGTCACAGGCCCAACCTCGCCGCGAGAAAGCGCTGCGCGTATTCGCCCAGCGACAGCCCATAGCGGACCAGCTCCAGGCGGAACTCGATGCGCAGCGCCCGTCCGCGCCCGTCGAACCAGGTCTGATCCTCGTCGATGGAGCGCGCGCACCACAGCCCGAACACGCGGCCGTCGCCGCCGACCAGCGGCAGCGGCTTGCCCAGGCCCGCCTGAATGCGCATCAAGTCAACCTGGGCGATGCCGCCGCGATAGTCGGGGTAGATCACGCCGCGCAGGGAAATGGTTTCCTCGCCGCGCCCGGTGAACTCTTGCATCGGCAGCTTGCCGACGCGCTCTTTGCTGCTCCAGGCGTACTTGACGCTGCGCTGCAAGCTCGCGTAGACCGCCGTGCCGACGGAAAAAACATAACCGCCCCAGGCCATCATCATCGTTGGCCGCCTCCCGCCGCCGGATCAGCCATCGTACAGCCTCCCGCGCGCATCTACGCCCCGCCGCTCCTCGATGGCCTCGATGACGCGCTCCACCAGCGCCTGCGCGTCTTCGCCCGGCTGCTGATGGATGGTGATGTTGTAGGTCGGCGCGCCTGCCGCCGCGCCCGGTCTTGCGGCCGCCGGTTCGAACCCGACGGCAGCAGGCGCGGCCAACACCGCCGTGCCCAGCGCGCCGATCAGCGGCCGCTGCAAGCCCGCGGCCCCGGCCCGCCGCACGCCTGCGCCCATCGTGCCCAGGATCGACTGCCCCGACGCGGTCAAGCGCGACAGCGGGCCTTCCTTCGCGTCCGATTGCGGCAACAGCTTGCCGATCGGCCCCAAAACCGACTTGAGCGCCTCGTACACGATCGCCGCGCCGGTTTTGAGACCGTTCGCCAGCGCCCCGATCAGCGACTTGCCCGCGGCGATCATCTTGGCGCCGATATTATCGCCGGAGAAGAAAGTGACGATCCCCTCCCAAACCGCTACGGCCGCCGCCTTGATCTTGTCCCAATAGCGGACAACGATCCCGATCGGCCCCAGAATGACCGGCAGGATGCCGCTCTCCCAGGCCGCCGCCGTAAAGGTCTTGATCCCCTCCCAAACCGCTACGGCCGCCGCCTTGATCTTGTCCCAATAGCGGATAACGATTCCGATCGGCCCCAGAATGACCGGCAAGATGCCGCTCTCCCAAGCCGCCGCCGTAAAGGTCTTGATCCCTTCCCAGGCCGCCCCCGCCGACGCCTTGAGCCCCTCCCAAATTTTGCCGAAAAATTCCTTGATCGGCTCCCAGTTCTTGTACACCACGAAGACCCCGGCCGCCAGCGCCGCGACCGCGGCGACGACGAGGCCGATGGGGTTCGCGTTCAGCGCCGCGTTCCACAGCCATTGCGCCGCCGTCACGATTTTGATCTTCGCCGCCGAAGCGCCCGCGGCGATATTCGACGCCGTCAAATGCTTCGCCAGTCCCAGCGCGCCGGAACCCGCTTTCTTCAGCCAACCGCCCGCCGTCTTCAGTCCGCCGCCCACCGTCTTCAGCCAACCGCCCGCTTTCTTCAGCCCGCCGCCCATCGCCTCCAGCGCGTCACCGACCTTGCCGCCCATCGCTATCGCCCAGACGCTCATGGCGGCCTGCGCGAGCAGCGCGCCGCCGACGAGTCCCCCGATGGCGGCGACCGTCAAGCCGATGGCCTGCCCCAGCAGCGGAAACCGCTCGATCAGTTCGCCCACCGACCCGGCGAGACCGGCCAGCGGCCCCAAGGCAAGGTTGAGGATGGGCAACAAAGTATCCGCGATCGTGCTGCCAATCGCCTCGATATTCTGCGTCAGCATCGTCCACTGACCGCCGGACGACTCCTCGAACCGCGCGATCGACTCCGCGACCGTGCCCGCGGATTGGTCCACCGCGTCGAGGTGTCCGCGCCAGGAGTCGAGGTTTTCGAGCAGCGGCTCCAGTCCCGCTTTGCCCTGGTCGCCGAACAGCCGCTGGATGGCTGCGCTGCGCGCGTCGATGTCCGCGGGGTCGGGCAGCCGCTCGTGCAACGCTTGCAGTGTGGCGCCCAAGTCGAGCGAGCCGTCGGCGCCGCGCGTCAGGCCGAACCCCAACTCGCCCGCCGCCTTGCCCAGTTGGCGCAGCACGGCGTTGAGGCTCGCGCCGGCCTCGCCGCCCGTCTGCCCGGCCGTGTTGAGCATGCCGATCGCCGCCGCCGTTTGCGCCAGCGGCAGCTTCGCGGCGACGGCCCCGGACGCGGCCTCGGCCATGCCCTCGCCGAGTTGCCCGAAGTCCAAGCTCCTAAACCGCATCTGCGTCTTGGTCAGCACGTCGCCGATGCGCTCCATCCCCCCGCCGAACGTGTTCTCGACCTGCGCCATCACCTCCGCGGCTTGGGCGCCCGAGCCGCGCGTCACTTTGCCCACGTTGGCGGCGATCACGCTGCCCAACCGCGCCGCTTCTTCGTCCAGGCCGCCCGATGAGAGCTGGTATTGCAACTCCAGCAATTCGCTCTCGCTCGCCAACGACGTCCGCGCCGCCGCCCGCGCGTGAGCCACCGACCGCTCCAGCGCCTCGTCCTTGCCGCCCGCTACCGGCGTAATCACCGAGCGCAGATGGATGCGCTGCTCTTCGAGATTCATCGCTTTCCCGGTTATGCGCGAGGCGCCGAAGGCGGCGCCCAGCAGGGGCAAGGCCTGCTCTTGCAGCTCCTGCCGCTTGGCCCGCGCCGCTTGCGCCCGCTGCATGCGCCCCACCTTGCCCGCCGTCTTGTCCGCCGTCTTGCCCAGTCCTTCGATCGTGTCCTGAGCAGAGCGGAAAACGCCCTTGAAGCCGGCGCCCAGCGCCGCGCCGATCACCAGACTCAAGGCCGGCGTATTATCGGGCACGGCGCCTCCCTGTTATACTGCGGCTCATGGCCGAGGTGCTGGAGACGGTCGTCTCTTGGATTCTCGCGGGAATGATCCTCGCGCTGGTGCTGCTGTTGTTGGCTATCCCGGTCCTATGGGCATTGAACATAATCCTCACTCCGCTGGCGCCGTTCATCGAACGTTGGGCCAAGCGCTCCACGGAACGCTGGGCCGAACGCACGAAACGCACCGAAGAATGGTTCGATCGCACCGAAGAATGGTTCGAGCGCGTCGAAGAATGGTTCGAGCGCGCCAAAGAATGGCTCGATCGCGCCGAAAAATCGAGGGCGCGCCGCCGCGACTCTAATTCCGACGGTTGAGCAGCGCGATCAACTCGCCGCGCCAGGCAAGCAGTTCCTCGCCGTCGAGTTCGAGCAACTCGCCGAGACCCCAACCGGTATGCGTCGCGATCTCGACCGCCGCGCGTCGTCTTGCCCAGTCCTTCGATCGTGTCTTGAGCCGAGCGGAAAACGCCCTTGAAGCCGGCGCCCAGAGTCGCGCCGATCACCAGGCCCAACGTCATCGTTTCATCGGGCACGGCGTCTCCCTGTTATGATGCGGGGCGTGGAAGCCGTCTGGCAGTTCATTAGTACCGTCATTATCTGGTTTGCCTTGGCAATGATCGCCGCGCTGGTGCTGCTGTTGTTGGCTATCCCGGTCCTGTGGGCATTGAACATAATCCTCACTCCGCTGGCGCCGCTCATCGAACGCTTGGCCGAGCGCATCGGGCGCGCCGGAGAATGGCTCGGGCGCGCCGGAGAATGGCTCGGTCGCGCCGAAGAACGGCTCGAGCGCGCCGAAAAATCGAGGGCGCGCCGCCGCGACTCTAATTCCGACGGTTGAGCAGCGCGATCAACTCGCCGCGCCAGGCAAGCAGTTCCTCGCCGTCGAGTTCGAGCAACTCGCCGAGACCCCAACCGGTATGCGTCGCGATCTCGATCGCCGCCCGCCGCGCATCGGCCGCACTCAGGACAAAAAACCCTCATACACCTTCTGCAGCTTCCGGTAGTCGGCCATGTCCAGCCCTTCGATCACGTCGGGGCTGACCTCGCACAAATTGGCGAAGGTACGAATTTCCTTCTCGGCGTCCGTGCCCCCGGCCTTGTCCCCGGCGAGCATGTCGCGCACCTTCGGCCGGCGCAGGAATAGCTCGCCGATCGCGACGCCCCCCGGCCCCGCAACCGGAAACTGCAACTGCAACTTCTCGCCCCGTTCTTCTCGATTGGTCATTTCGCCTCCTCTTGATCCTCGCCCTCGTGCCGGTAGTCGCGCAGGTCGTGGGCGCTCAGTCGGACGCTGCCCGCATATGTCGCGTCTCTGACCCGCCGGCAGGCCGCCGCCGCCAGCCCGCGCCGCCGCCAGGCCGCGATGTCACGCTGCATCGCGGCCATCTCCCGCGGGACGAGCCGGCAGCCCATGCCCCGCCGCCGGCAGTAATCGAGCCGCCGCGAGATCTCCCGCTGCTCGTCATCGCGCCTCACTGCCCGATGGCCGTGCGCACGTCGGCGTTCTGGTCCGTGCCGCCGATGACGATCTTGTTGTTCTCCACGTCGATTTCGTGGATGGTCTCGCCGCCGATCGCCAGCTTGTAATAGACCACCGCGCCGAGCATGAACTTCAACGGCGCCAGCTCTCCGGGCGTGATCGTGCCCGGATCGACCTGCTTCACGTCCGCCGTGATGTTCGCCGCCAGCGCCGCGACCGTCCCGTCGGCGCGCCGCAGCGCCCCGCGGAAAGTCAACTGCGAACGCCCCGCCTCTCCGGCCAGACCCCACAGCTTCAGCGCCGCCGCGTCGTAGCCGACCAGGGTAAAGTCGCACTCCAGCTTTTCCAGCCGGCCGAGCCAGACGTCCACCGTCCCGGCCATCCCGGCCGCGGTGTAATCCTCCACGGCCTTCGTCGGCTTGGGCAGGTTGATCTCCCGCAACCGCCCGGCGTAGCCGCGGCCATCCACAAAAAGATCGCAATCCACGATGTAGTCGCCAATCATGGCTTATCCCTCCTCGTTCGGCGTGCGCACCGCGATTTTCATCACGACTTGCTCCGCAGGCCAGTACGGCCGAAATGAGATGTTGAAAAAAACTTGACCGGCCGCGCGCGCGGTGGCCGTGTTCAGCCCCTCGTCGGGCTTGCACTCGCCGGACTCGATCGCGCCCTGGCCGATCAGCCCGCGCAGGAAGGCGTTGACCGACTCGGCCACCTCGTCGAGGTAGGTCGCGGTGACGTTGCGGTCGACCGCCCAGGCGTGCGAGCGCAACAGCGCCTCGGTGATCGTGTCCCGGGTCCGCGCGATGGGCAGGAAGCGATACTTCGCGTCGCTCGTCGGCGCCCGCGATCCCCACAGCCGGAAACCGCCCTGATAGGGCACGACCGTGGCCACGGCCTGCGCGTTCAACGACGCGGCGGCCGCCGTCGGGTCGTCGATGGCGAACGAGATCGGAATCTCGGTCCCCGTGATCCCCCGGATAAGCTGGTTGCTCGGCGAAGTCCACCAGCCCCGCGCCCGGTCGTTCGCGGCGAACAGGCCGGCCACTCGCGGCGACGCCCATTCGAGGGCGATCGCCCCGCCCGCGCCGGTCGGCGCCTTGACCCGCGGCCCGACGAGCAGCGTCCGGTCGGAGTCGAAGAACGAGCGGAACTTCACCGCCGCGGCCTGATACGCGGCGGCGTTCGCGGCGCCGCCCAGAGGGACGTCGACGATCAGCACCGCGCGCAGCCGCCGCGCGACCGGCGCCAACAGCGTAGCGATCGGCGCCGCCGTCGCGCCGGCGCCCGTGCCCGTCGTCTTGCTCGCCCAGCCCGGCGCGATCAGCAACTGCGGCTTGCGGCCGAGCGTCGCCTCGGCCGTCTCCAGTTGCGCCGCCGCCACCCCGACCTCGGCGTCGGTGATCTGCGTCGCGTCGTAGTAGTCATAGGTCGCATGGACTGTCGTCGCCACTCCGCTGAGCCGCTCGATCGCGCCCGTCTCCGGGTCGACCTCGTACACCGCGCCGCTGACCGTCGCCCCGCTCTCCTGGATAGCCAACGCGCTGCCGCCGGACGAAGCGGCGTAGAGCTTGACCGTGCCCGGCACGACGTGCGCATGCGCCAGGGCGCCCTCGCCGTCGGTCAGCGTGACGGCTTCGCGGGCCGAAACCGTGGTCTTGTCGTCCGCGCCCAGGGCGTTGACCACGACCACGACGGCCCGCGACTGATCGAAGATCGCGCGCAAAGCCGGATAGATCGTGCCCTCCGCGCCGAAGGCGGCGCGGCCGGTTTCGAGCGCGTTGACCAGCACCGGCGTACCGGCCGGCGAACCGCTCGGATTGTCGTAGGCCCAGCCGACCAGCCCGATCACCGAGGGCGACGTCGCCAGACTCGGCGGCGGAGCGCTCTCGACCTGCTGGATGGTGATTCCGTGATGATATTCCGTTGCCATTTTTTCTCCTTTTGATTTATGCCGGCGCATCCCCGATGCGCCGGATGAACAGCACGACCGCGTACACGCCGGGGCTCCCGACACTAGTCCGGGAGGCCCCTGTCGCGATCGAGACCAGATCGTCGACCAGGTAGCTGTCCTTTTTGGGATGCGGCGCCTCCAGGACCTTGACCGCGGAAAACCCGAGTTGGTGGATGACCGTCGGATCATTCGCAAATCCCGTCACGCGATAGAGCCCCGGCCCGAAGGTAACCCCCGCGGACGATGACACGCTCACGCCTGCGACCGGCCCGCCGGCCGCCCTATGCGTCGCCGCTTGCGGATTGCCCTGCGCATCGTTGCTCGATGCCACGACGACCTTGATTTCCTGCGTCAAAATATGCTCCTTGATATTCGCCGTCGTAATCGCCGCCGCCTGCATCGCCGCCAGGTCCGTGCGCAGGCCGGCCAGCAGCGTATCCTGCCCCGTGTTTTTCGTCTCGACGGCGGTCACCCGCAGGGCCAACGCGGGGTCGCCGAACTGCACGGTCGTTGCGATCGTCACGCTGACGTCCGCCGCCGCCGCCTGCACTTCGAGCACTCCGCCGACCGTCAGCGCCGCGCCGGATACCGCCGCCGCCAGCGCATCGCCGCCGGCCGTCCAGTAGGCGATCATCGTCACCGCTCCGCTCGCGCCGACGCGCCCGAACAAGCCGGCCTCGGTGATCGAGTAGCTCGCCGACGGTGAGAAGTCCGCGCGAAACGCGATCTGCCCCGCGACCTCCGCCGCGCCGCCGAGCGCCGACCGATCGCGCTCCGTGATTAGCGCCGTCTTGGCGTCGTTCGCCGCGCCCGCCGCCGCCGACCCCGAGCCGAGCGCCAGGTGCGTCAGCGCCACCGCCGCCGTCCCCGTGTTCGTCCCGTCGGCCAATAACGCCCGGCCCGCCGTGGTCAGCCGCAAATTCATGACCCGGCCTCCGCCGGCATGTCCAGCCGTACCACCGTGCGCGCGCCGAGCCCGCCCGCCAGACCGACCGCGCCGGTCAACCCCGCGGTCATCGCCAGCGTGTAGCGCGCCGCCAGCCGCTTCGCGCGGTCAATCGCCGCGCCGAGGCCGGCCACGTCGTTGAGCGCCAGCGACTCGGAATTCCAGACTGCAATCCGAAATTGCAGCGGCGCCGGCTCCGAGTAGTCGTACACGGCGCCGATGCCGTCGAGCAGCCGCTTGACCGCCGCGGGCGTGCCCCGCAAGGCGTGTACGTCGTAGGCCGCGGCGATGGTTGCCCGCTTGACTTCGAGCGGCCAATCGTGGCCCCACTCCGCGACGCCCAACGCCCAGGCCAGCCAGGGCAACAGCGCTTCGGGACAATCGGCGATCGACCACAGCGAGCCGAGCGGAACGGGCGTCTCGTCGATCCGCCCCAGGGCGTAGTCCACGCCGGCTTCGAGCGGCGTCGATTGCGGCGGCAGGATCGACGGCCTGACGTGCTGCAGCGTCATGACGCCCATATCGTCACCCCCGTGCAGCGCGCGGCCGCCGTCGCCGCAACCGCGATATCCGCGGCCGGAGCGGTCAGCGTCACCTTGCGCGCGCCCGGCACGTGCAGCGCCGCATAGATCGCGTCGAGACCGATGTCGCGTCCCAGCGCGTAGGCATCCGCCGCATAGACCCGCGCGGCCGCTTCCGCCGCCGTGCGCACCAGTTCCGCCGACGGCCCGAAGCCGGCGATTTCTATCGATGCGCTAATCGCGTAGGTCGAGATCGTCGCCGGCTGCACCGTCACCCGGTCGCCGATCGGCCGCGCGTCGTCCGCCGAAGCGGCGGCCTTGACCATAGCCGGAGTCGGCGGCGGAACGGCCGCCGGATAGGCGCCGCCGTCGGCGACGATCGCCACCAGGGCGTCGCCGAAGTCGATATCCTCCAGCCAGGCGCGCCGCGCGGGGTCGGTCACCCGCCAGGACGCCGCGGTGGATAGCGTGTTGTCCACGCCGGACAATTCGATGCCGCCCCACAGCCCGCCGCGAAAGAAGTACAACGACTTGCCCGCCCCCGCGCCGCCCGGCCCGAAGTACGCGCCCGCCCCGTCAGCGGTCACGAAAGCCGAGTCGTTCACATCATTCCCCGAGCGCCAGACGATCCGCGTCACCGTGACCCCGGACGCGGCCAGCACGTCGTCGCCCGCATCGGGGACGATCCGCCAGCGGTCGCTCGCCGGATACGAGCCGATCTGCGCCGCAACCGCCGAAATGCGCACGATCTCGCCGCTCATCGCCGGCACGGCGGCGTGCGTGATCGGCGACGGCAGCGCCTTCAGCGCCGTTGCGATGCGCGGCAGCACGGTCAGCGTGACGTTGCCCGCCGAGGGCGAGGCCGCCGCCACGTCCTCCACGTCGGGCGAGGCGCCCAACGCGATGCGCCGGTAGCCGGCCTCCGGGCCGGCCGTCGATTGACCCTGCAAGGCCAGCAGCACCCGCGCGCGCAGCGCCGCGTCCGTCTCGCCGTCGAGCCGGCGGACGGCGAACAGCGCGGCGAG
Organism: uncultured Bryobacterales bacterium; assembly: GCA_958295955.1. GTDB lineage: Bacteria > Acidobacteriota > Terriglobia > Bryobacterales > UBA6623 > CATQHP01. The sequence goes on from OY282420.1 coordinate 3,732,682, forward strand.
ATTGTCCAGGTCGGCGCCCGCGGCATAGGCCAGCATCACCGACCGCGCCGCGTCGTTCACCCGCTGCCGGATGACCATCTCGCGGTAGGCCGCGGCCTCGATCAGCTTGGCGATCGGATCCGACTCCGGCAGCGGGTCGACCAGCTCGGGGTAGCGCTCGCGCAGATCGGCCTCGACCGCTGAGCGCAGCGCCTCGAAGTCGAGCGTCTCGACGACGGCCGGCGGCGGCAGCAACGACAGATCGAGCGGCTCAGTCATGCCGGCGCCCCCCCGCCAAACCGTCTGTCACTCGCCGGTCGGCCGGCAAATACACTGCCGTCATATGCGCGTCTCCACGGCGACGGTCTCACTCTCCCCGCCCATTTGCCCGACAATCTCGACGACTACGCGCCCGGGCGCGGAGGCCGTGGGCGCGGCGCGGACGATCTCCGGTTCGATGCGCGGCTCCCACCGCGCCAGGGCGTCCACGACTTCGGCGGCCATCGCGACGGCCGTGCCCGGCGTGGCGGCGTCGTCCACCATGTCCGCCAGACGCGACCCATATTCGGGGCGCATCGCCCGCGAACCGAGCGGCGTCGTCAGGATGTCTTCGATGGACTGGCGGATCGCCGCCGCCCCGTCGATCGCCGCGCCCGTGCGTCGATCCATGCCCGGCATCAGGTCATCCTCCGGTTGGGGGGCGACGGCGCCTGCGGCGGGTGCGCATGGGCGTTGTACGCCGTGCGCATCTCGCCCATGTTTCCGGTTTCGTCGGCGACGTCGCCCTCGGCCTCGATGTCGCCGGTCACCGTGAGATCGCCGTCCACCGTCACGTCGCCGGTGACCGTCACGCCTTCCGCGGCCGTGATCTCGACCGCCGTCCCTTCCGCGGCCTCGATCGCGAGCGTCGGCCCGGCCTCGTCGAAACCGACCCGCGAACCGTCGGGAAAGACCGCGGCGGCGAGCCGCCCGTCGGTCTCCGGCGCAGGCCAGGCGTCGCAAAAAATCCCCGGCAGCGCCACCGCCGGATACGCCTCGCCGCCGGGCGCAAGCACCATCACCTGCTCGCCCACGCTTGGCGCCCGCCAGACGCGGACGCCGCCGGCCGCCGGCGCCAGCCAGGGCAGCGGCCCCGACGGCGCCGGCTCATCGGCGAGGCCGAAGTCCACGCGCACGCGAGCGGCTGCGGCGTCCACTTCGACGACCTTCGCCGGCCGCAAGACGTTGCGCAAGCGGCGCTCGAGCTCGCCGACGCGAAAGGCCAGGTCGGTCTCATGCTGCGGCGTCATGCGACCCTCCCATAGGCGCCGGCCTCATCGACGTTCGGCAAACTCTGCCGCTCGTCGAAGGTGACGTAAAGCTCGCTGGGCAACGCGGCGGGCGAGTCGGGGTCGGGCAGAGCGTAGCTCAGTTCCTGATCCCACTCGATCGACCAGATGGCTACGCCGGCCTTGTCCCCCGCCGAAGAGTAGCGGTTGACGGCGCGGACATTCTCGGCGCGTCCGATCCCGGTGAGTCCCCAGCAGGCGCGGGGGATGAGCGCGAGCAGGCGGTCGACGATGTTGCGCGCGGCCGTGCCGCGGTCGAGGGCGGCCGTCGAGCGCGTGACGACGTAGGCGGCGAGGCGAACGGGCGCGATGACCTGGCGGGCGGCGGCGGAGACGCGCATCGTCCCGGTCTCCAGCGCGGCGACGTAAACCGCCGGAGTGCGCGTCGCCCGGCGGCCGACCTCGGCATGATCGATCGCGCCGTCGTGGGCGCGGCATTCGCCGAGGTCGGGCAGCACGACGGATATCTCCGCGGCCGCGGCTTCGAGCAGGGCGGACATGCGCGGGACTTGATGCGTGGTCGGCATACGCTCGCCCCTCAATCGGGATACTCCCTCGCGGTCGAGACGCCGCGCCCGAATCTCCGCGGCCGCGCGCGCAGAGCGGCGGCGCCGCGCGAAGAGGACGGGTCGGCGGGGACGCCCAGCGAGACTTCGCCGCAGGCGATGCGCTGGAGCAGCGTCGTCGCGTCCTCGTAGCGCCGGCGCCGCTCGTCGGTGAGCGTGTCGGCGGTGTCCGCCAGGCGGTACGCGGCGATGTCGACGGCGAGGCGGGTCAAAATATCGGGGCAGGGGTCAAGCGGCAAGTCGTACTTGCGGCCGACGTAGGCGTCGATTTCGTTGGCGGCGTCGGACAGCGCGCGGGCGACCGCGGTTTCGTCCACCGCCTCGGCATCGTCGGGACGGGGGGCGAGCAGCAGCAGGGTCTCCGCCCCGTAGCGTTCGACGATCTGCTGCTGCTCCGCGTAGGCCATAACGTAGTGGTGGGTGGGGTGGGCCTACGCGATCGAGGTATCGGCCGGCGCCGGCTGCTGCGGCTGCTCGACCGGCTGTTCGGGGGACTGTTCGCGGGGCTGCTGCGGCGCCGCGAAGTCGTCGGCCAGGTCTTCGATCGCCTCGACGATGCGCCGGCGGTCGGCGCGCGCGGCGTCAAGCTCGGCCTGCGTCGCGGCGATGTCCGATCCGGCGACGATCTCGCCGAGACGGGCGCGGATGCGGGCGATGGCCGCCGCCGCGCGGGGGAACAAGGGAGTGTCGGTGGTCATGGGATTCTCCAGTGGATGGGGGATGGTCAAAGCGCGAAAAGCGCGGTCAGGGTCACGCGGCCGGCGGACGTCGCGACCGTATCGATCGCGCCGGCCGGCAGATCGGCGCGCAGGTCGTAGAAGGAGCCGCCGACGGCGGCGATCGTGCCGCAGACCGCCGGGGCCTGCCGCGGGTCGCCGATCGCCTCGGCGCCGGCTTGCGCGGCTAGGCCGCCGGCGAACTCGTCGCTCTCCGGCGCGGACCAGCGGATCGCCAGCGTCGCGCGCCCGATCTCGATGGTCAGGCCGGCGGCGAAGCGCAGCACGGCGCGGCGGCCCGCCGCATCGGCGGCGACCGCCGTCTCCAGCGGGCGCGCCGCGCCGGGCGCGACGATGTGCTCCGGGCCGCCGCCGGAGCGCAGGCGCAACTCGAGGCGCCCCTCGCCGCCGGCGAGCCGGCCCAAAATCTCGCGGATTTTTTGCGTCTCCATCTTGCCCTCCTTCGCCTACGCGCCGGTGCTGCCGTAGGCCATCTGCCAGAAGCCGTAACCCGCCGCGCCGCGGCATTCCACGCCGTAGCGGTACTTGCGGCGCATGAACGCCGCGTCCGAATCCATTTCCGTCTGCTGCACGAACTGCGGCGCCCGCCGCTCCTGATAGATCAGCGGCTTGATCGGCTGCGTGGCGTCCAACAGGAACCAGGCCGTATCCGAGGTCAGCCGCGCGTCGGAGACTACTTCGGCCTGCCCCTTGTAGATGTTGGGCTTGCCGTCTTCCAGCCGATCGACGGCCATCAATCCGCGGGCCGTGTCTTCCAGCGCCGGGGGCACGACCAGCACCGAGGGCGTGACCCCCAGCGGCCGGCCGTCCTCGTCGGTCAGCTTGCGCAAGGCGATGCGCGCCGCGCCGAACGACGCCTTGGCCGCGGCGTAGGTCGCCGTCGAAAGCGCCGCCGAGCCCTTGTTCGAAACCGACTTCGCGCCCAGCGGATGATCGGCGGCGAAGAACGCCTTGCCGTCATAGCACTTGCCCTCGGCCGCCGAAAAGCCGTTGTTCAACAAGGCGAAAACCAACTCGTCGGCGAACTGCCGCGCGGCGTAGCCGGCCATCTGCGCCTGCGGACCGTAAATGCCCAGGTTGTCGTCTTCGATGTCGTTGCGGTCGACTTCGATGGTCGATTCCCAGTCGTCGTTGACGATCGTGTAGCTGTGCGCGGCGAGCGCCGAGATCGTCTTGTCGCCGATCCACTGGCGCATGCGCGGGAACTCCGAGAGCCACTTGTACTCGCTGCGCGCCGAGGTCGAAGCCGTGCGCATGGCGATCCGCGGCCAATGAACCGGCGCCTGCTCCCAGGACTTGTGAAAGGCCGTCGAGAGCGCCAGGAAAACGTTGTCGAGATTCGATTTGTTGATCAGCATTTGTGCTCCTTCAGGCGATCAGCACCCAGCAGCCCGCGCCGTAGTATCCCGACGACGATTCGACGCCGACCAACTTGCCCAGCGCGGTATTCGATCCTTTGGTCTTCTTGACCGTGTGATCGTCCGCGACGTAAACGTCTTTGCCGACATCGGCCTGCGCGGGCGCATCGGACGCCTCGACGTGCATGAAGACGACTACGCCGCGGCGGACGCGCACGGTCTTGCCGCCGTCGGCGGCGCCCGTCGCGGAGTTGTCGGCGGCCTCGTCGGCGATGCCGACGTAGATTTTGCCGTTCCCCGAGGCAGCCGGCTGCGCGTAGCCGGAGGCAAGCTCGACGATGGCGCCGGCGTAGATTGTCTTCCCGGCCTTGACCGGGTAGCTGATGAGCTTGCCGTCGCGGAAGCGGTTGTCGCGGCGGTCGGCGCTGAGTGCGGCCATGACGATACTCCTTATGCCGCCGCGGGCAGGCGGCCGTATTGGGCGACGTCCTCGGCGCTGACGCCGATGGAATCGAAGATGCGCCGCTGGTCGGCGTTGGCCGCTTGCGCGCCCGCGGCGGCCGGGGGCTTGGCGCCGCCCGCGGCGGCGGGCGCGGCGATTTCCGGCGCGGCGGCGGCGAAGTCGCGGAAGCGCTCCAGGCCGCCCTCCTGCCGGCAGGCGGCGCGGTGGTAGTCGGCGGTCGCCGGCGTGATCTTGCCGGCTTCGAGCGCCGCGCCGATCGCGCTCTCGATCTCGGCCTCGCGGGCGGCGGCGGCCTGTTCGGCCAGGCGCTGCTCGGCGGCGGCGGCGCGCTGCGCTGCGCGGTCGTAGTCGGCGCGCGGCACGTAGGCGTCCAGCGCGGGACCGGCTTCGGCGCGGCTGCGCAGCGCCTCGGCGGCCGCCACGCAGGCGGTCTCGTCGGCGTCGGCCGGCAGGCCGAGCGCCCGGATCAGGGCAGGGGTCATCGTCGTCTCCTTCGGGTCTCCGGCGCCGCGCGAGGCGACGGCGGCCAGGTCGAGATTGGGGCCGTTGGTCAGGCTGGCGCCGATCAACTCGCCGACTTGGCGCGGCGGGTCGGCGGAATGGGTGAACTCGGGCGAAACGAAGCGGTACGACTTGCCGGCGACGGCGTCGCGCCCGCGCTCGGTCCACTCGACGCGGCCCCAGACCGCCCCGGCGCGGACCTCAAGCTCTTCGATCCAGCCTGCCGCCGGCGCGTCGCGCCCGCCGAAAAAGCCGGCGTGATCGTAGGTCACGGCCAGCGGCAGCTTGGTCGCGGCGACGACGGCCGCGGCATCGTCCAGCCGCCACTTGCGCCCGTCGCGCCCGATCACCTCGGGACCGGCGGGCAGAAGCTGTATCCACTCCGGCGGCGCGGCGTCGGCGGCCATGTCGATCTGCATCTCCATGGCGGCGGCGCGCCGCGCTTCAGCAATGAAAAGATGTCGCGGAGTTGCCGCCACAATCCGATGGTGGGGCGGGGAAACGCCGCGGAACAAGATGAAGCGTTTCAGACCACCGCGCGGCCGCGCCTCTTTCCGACTCGCGGCCCGCGGCCCGCGGCCCGCGGCCCGCGCCTCAAACCTGCCCGGAGACCCGGTTAGCGATCGTCAGCATCGGCCCGGTCGATGTTCCGGTTACGATGCCCCTCCCGGGGGATTTACTTTGGGGCAGGTTTGGGCATACTTTGGGCATACTTATGAACATACTTTGGGTAAAATAAGTTCATGGGCGAAGGCCCTGAAAAATACTTTCGCAAGGGTCTCTCAGCCAAGACGGGAACGGTCATGCAGGGATCGAATCTCGGTATCCGGAAATGGATGATCGCCGCTTACCTGCTGACGACGAATCTCAAGGGCGTATCCGGCATGAAGCTGCGCCGCGACTTGGGCATCACGCAAAAGGCGGCTTGGCGTCTCATCATGCGCTTGCGGGAAACCCGGCAAGATGGGCAGGACGCGCTCGGCGGCCCGCTCGAAGTCGATGAGACCTGCATGGGCGGCAACGAACGCAACAGGCGCCTGAACCGCTGCGTCAACGAGTTTGCCGGCCGTCGCAACAACCGACGGGCCAATACCGTCGAACAACCGGCTGTGCCGGCCGGCGGCATGGAAGGCAAGCGCTTGGGCTATCGGGAGTTCACCGCATGAATGAATGGCTTGGAAATTCTGCTTCCGTTGTAGCGGCGATCACTGCTTCCGCTGTAGCGGTGGCCACTCTTATCGGGATTTTCTGGAAGATTTTCTGGAAGGTAGCCCGTTGGACGTCTCGGGTCGACACGGACTTGATTAGTCTAAAGGAAGTTACCAAGCAAATGCAGGAGGACATCAAGAAGATCCTTTTGCGGCTGCCGGAAACGCCTGTCAAAAACGGCAGTCCGGTTCAACTCACTGATTTGGGAGAGAAAATAGCAGAGTGGCTGGAAGCCGAGAAGTGGGCATCGGAACTCGCTGAATCCCTACTGGGGGAAATTAGTGAAATGCAGCCGTATCAAGTTGATGAATTCTGTATTGAGTACGTCAAAACTGAACGCACTGAAGACTTGAAGGAAAGAGTTGCTGCGTGCGCCTATGAATTCGGCATCGACAAAGAGGGCGTCCGGTCCGTTCTAAGAGTCGTATTGCGGGATAAGTTACTGGAGAGCATGAAAGTACGATGAAAAATATGACGAGCCGGTTCACATCCCCGCCGAACCGGAAGACTTGGTTCGATTGATCGCTAACGCTCCGCCAAAAACGAAAGACGAGTGGGCCTACTTGAAAGGCGCGTCAGAGCCACCGCCCAAGCGGGGTTGATTTTACTTTGCTTCCTCGTCTCGACAAGAAGCATAGCCCAGTAGCAGTTTATTAAAGGTTGTGTAGTCTTCTGCAACCTTCGACTTGGGGGCTTTCTTGTTTTTCTTTATCAGTTCTTCAAGCATCAAATAAGCAACTTCCGTTTGTATGGCTTTCTCCTTACAGGCGCTTGGAATCGGCATGCTCTTAAGAACCGACCACTGTCCAAGGACCATTCCAATCTCGAAAATTCTATAAGTGGTTAGCGGATCGCTTTGCGCCCAGGAAACATTTCCCGGAGTCCCGACCAATATAGCAACAGCAAGAACAAAACACTTCATGACAATCATTTCCTTTCATGTTTGGCGACTGCCGGCAGCAAGAGAGCCGCTGGGTTTGTCGCCAAGCACGCTACGACTGTCGATTTGCAGAGTCCTGCCTATTTCCCCGTGGAAACGAAGTCTTGTATTGAGCAGGGAACTCGACGATAGGCGACAGCGAACGTGTTTGGCGATATGATGGTAACGCTGTCAGGAATCCAGGTCAAGCGATTTGTGTAAAAATCGTATATAATCCTCAAATTTTAGCCGAGGGGAACTCGACGAATTTTATAAGGAGAGAATCGATGAAAGAGCAGTCGAATCGGTACAAACCGCCCCGCGCGCCTCAGTCGTCTAAAGCTGCTGCGAACGATACCCTGCGGCAGCCCATCGGCCGTTAGTTGGGTTGCTTGCCGCACGGTTAGTATCCGCTTCGGGGTTCTTTGCAGGGCTGTCCCCTCGGCCTGAACATGCCCATAGATCCGGTCGCCGGCCCCGAGTCATTGGTCTTGCTCCCCGCTCTCCACTCTTCACTCTCCACTGTGCGCGGAGCGCGGAGGGCGCAACACCGCCGCCCCTTCCTGCGGATCCGGCAGCCCCAGCCGATCGCGCACCACCGACGCCTGCACCGGCAGGCCCAGCGGCACGAGCCGCTCCAGCGCCCGCGTCAGCGCCTCCGTGTCTTCCGGCTCGACTACCGGCAGCGTCAACCGCGGCAGCGCAACCTCCGCGCCGAAGTTGAGCCGCGCGAACGGCGTTACCAGATCGCGCTCCAGCGTTGCCGCCAACTGCCGCGCGTCCGCGCGCAGAATGTCCCCGCGCACCGCGTCGTGAACCACCGCCTGCGCCCGCGACGAACCCTCGTCGGTGGTCATCGTCTGCCCCAGCACCGCCTTCGAGACTTGGCTGTCAACGTACTGCGCCAGGTCGCGGAACACCTCCGCCCCGCGCCCCGCTCCCGACGACGCCTGCTGAAATTCGACGCGCATCGAATCGGGCATCACCGCCGCCGCGTCCGTGCCCAGATTGGCCACCGCGCCGATCAGCGTCTCGATGTCTTCTTCCGTCGCCCCCGGACCGTAGCGCCCCAGGCGCAGCGGCATGCCGTACACCTCGGCGAACGCCGTCCAGTCGGTCAGCGCGTAAGCCTTGATCAGATACGCCGCCGCCGCCGTCCGCGCCAGCCCGCCCCGCGCCGGCAGCCCCGAACGCAGCCGCGGCGCGTGGACGATCCACTTCGCCGGCGCCAGCGGGACGCCGCGATAGCCGTCCTCTTCGTCCAACAGGCGCAGCGTGCGCCCGTCTTCGATGTCCCAGCGGAACCAGCGCGGATCGCGCCACTCGTAGCGCTCCGGCGTCCAGCGCGCGCCCCGCCGCCAGATAATCTCCACCGCGGCGAAGCCCTTGCCCAGCGCGTCCAGGCAATCCTCGACCAGCGCGGGGAATTCCGGGCCGCCGACTACTTCGCGCAGCGCGTCGGCGATCGCCTGGTCGTCCGCCGCGTCCGAGGCCGCCTCGACCTGCGGGGCCAGCGCCGACACCGCCCGCTTGCGCACGCCGAGCACGGCGGCGTAGTGCGCGTCGCGCTCTTCCATCTCCTCGGCCAGCGTCAGATAATTCTGCGTGTCTCCGCGGTCGGCGGCGCGCAGAATGGCCGCCAGGCGGTCCGGCGTCAGCCCGGCGGCCATCGACTCCGCGCGCCAAACCTGCCGCACGCCGGTCAAATGCGGCCGCGCCTGCGCCGCCGCCGGCGGCGTAGTGCGGAGTGGAGAGTGCGCAGTGGAAAGCAAAACCGCCGGCCGCGTCTTGCGCCTTTCAGACTGGCAGGCCGCGCCCGCCGCCGCCAAGACTGAAAAACTTCAGCAGCGTTGCGCGCCGCTCACAACAGCCCCCGCCGAAAGCCGCCGGTAGCCCGCACCCGCCGCCGCGGCCGCTCGTCGGCGAGTCGCCGCTCGTGACCCGCGACTCGCCCGCCCCCGCGCGGCACGCGCCGGAACGCAAACTCTTCTCCCTGCGTTGCGGCGGCGTAAATGCCCAGAAACGCCGCCCAGGCGCGATCGGCATGGCCGTCAGTCTTTCCGGCCTGCGCAGCAGCATTTGCCCCCCGCGCGTCGAAGCGCACGTTGCCCGCCGGCGTGATCACCCGCCGCAGGCTGTGCAGCTCCGCCCGCAGCGCCGCGTCCCCTGCCGGGATGCGCAGCCGCCGTTCTTCCAGCGCCTGCTTGGCCAACGTCGCCATGTGCTGCTTGGCCGCGGCGGTGAACGTCACGCCTTCCACGCGCAGCGCCCCATGCCGCCGCTGCGCCTCTTCCACCGGCGCCTCGCCCATGCCCGTCCGATCCATGGCCACCCGCAGCGGACGGTAGCGCCCCACCAACTCGTCCAACGCCGCCGCCTGCTCGGCGAACGCCGCCCGCCGCAGCGCCCGCGCCTCGCGCGTCCACAGCACGTCGCCCACCCGCTCCCAAACCCAGATCACGGTCAGGTCGTTGCGCCGCCCGATGTCCATGCCGATGTAGGCCGGCCCCCCGCCGTAGCGCCCCGCGTCGCCCGCCTCGCCGTGCTCTGCCGCCGCGATCAGTTCGTAAGGCAGCCAGGCGCTCGCCTCGTCGAGCCATTGCAACTCGTACTCCTGCGCCCAGGCGTCGCCGTCGGCCAGCCCCGCGCGCAGCAACTCGATATCCCGCGGCAGCCCCTCGCGCGCCGCCCGATAAATATCCACCACGTGCCGCGACCAGACGGCGCCGGTCTTGCCGCAGTCCGTCATCAACTCGTAAAACTTGTTGCCCTTGCCGTTCGGCGTCGAGACCACGCGCAGCTTGTGTCCGGCGGAAATGACCGGAAACAGCGCCGTCCAGATCTTGCGGCTGTCGGCGTGGTGGGCGAACTCGTCCAGCAGCACGTTGGCCGCATAACCCCGCGCCGTCTCCGCGTTGGCCGGCAGCGCGCTGATCCGCGAACCGCCCGGGAGCTTGACTTCCAGCGCCCGCGACTCGTCGCCGGCGAAGTCGATTTCGCGCTCCTTAAACGCCGTTTGCAGGGCGCTTAAATGGCGTTTAACGCCCTCTTCCATGGCTTCGCGCGCCTGCCGCTCGCCGCGCGAGAGGATCACCCAGCGGGCGCTTTTGCCCCGCGCGGCCGCTTGCAGGCAATCGAGCACGATCTCCAGCGTGCAGGTCCAGGTCTTGCCCGTCTGCCGCGCCATCATGCCGATCTTGAACCGCGAATCGTCCGCCAGCCATTCCCGCTGATAGGGCAGCGCCAGGCCGCCGCGCGGGGTCGCCGCTCGCGAGTCGCGGGTCACGGGTCACGGGTCTTTCACTTTCCACCGGCTGCGCTAGCGGCCCAGCAAGTGCTCGTGAATCAAATCCAGCCCCGAGCGCAGCCCGCCGAGCTCGCCTTCGACGCGCGCCAGGCGTCCGTCCACGTCGCTCACGCCGGAGGAAATGCGCTGCATGTCTTCGTGGGTCGGCCCGCGCAGGCGTTCAAGCGCGGCCAACCGGGCGTCCATGTCGCCCAGCCGCTCATCGACTCTTGCCCGCCAATCGGCTGAGCGGCGCATATCGGCGGTAGCCCGCTGCCACAGCGCGGCCAGCCCGGCGCCGATCGGCGCCAGCACGGTCAGCGCCGCGATCACCGGCGCCATGTCAAAGCCGTCCACGCGCCGCCCCCTCGACCATATGCCCGACTGTCTTGCGATCCGCCATCCGCTGCTCGCCGGCTCGCGCTTACCCGCGCCCCAAAGACCTGTCCCCAAACCACCAGACCACGGCCGTCGTCGCCGCCGAAACCACCGCCCGCGCCAGATGCGCCCCGCTCTCGGCCGCTTCGGCCGGCGGCAGCACGTCGCCCAGACTGCGCCAGACGACGATCACCGCGGCGAGCAGGACGAGCGTCAGCGCGGGACGCATCAACGCCCGCGCGGACTGCACCCAGACGGGCAAATTCGCTGCGCTGCCGCTGGCCGTGTCGTGAACGAGCGAGGCGCGCAGCCCCTCCCACGATCCGGCGGCGGCGGCCAGCGCCAACTCCTGCTCGGTCTCTTCCGCGGCCGCCGCCCGCTGGCGGTCGAGCAGCGCCAACTCGTGCTGCTGCTCGGTCAGCCGGCGCCGATGCTCGGCCTTGGACTGGATGTGCCGGGCGGCCACGCCGACACCCGCGCCGACCAGCCCCAGGATGCCGCCCGATGCGGCGTCCACCACGGTTCCTATGTCCATAATTCCAGAACCCTCCTGCCGCCGTGCGTCCAGCGCGCTTTTTGCGGACGGCAATCCATGTGCAAAAATCCGCGGTACAGCCCCAATCCCGTGAACCCGCACTCCACCGCGGCGGCGAGCAGTTCCTTGCGTGGAATCCGAATCCCCTCGGCGCGGATATCGAAGGCGTCGCCGGCCTTGTGCCGCGACAGCGGAGCGCCGCCGACCCGCGCATTGTGCGCCGGATCGCGGTAAGCGGAATGCACGATCAGCGGCTTGCCCAGCCGCCGGCGCAGGCTGTCGAGCCGTTCGCCGGCGGCGACCGCCAGGCGCAGCGAGCCGTCGCCCCGCGAGGCCATCTCGCCCGGTGAAAAGTGGGCCAACGGCCAGTCGCCGGGACGCACGTCCCGCCAATGCCGGGCGGCGATGACCGCCGCGCCGCCGTGCGGAGCCGCCGCCAAAGCCTCGCGGCCCGTGACTGCTGATGCGCGACTCCGCAGGACCATGCGCTCATGCTGGCAAGCGCCGCCGGCGCAGCCAAGCCTGAAGCCTTTCAGCGCAGCCGCCGCGCCTCACTCCTTCGTGAAGAAGTTGGCGCTGGAATACATCCCGCGTTCGCCGTTGATGGTGGCGTCGGCGACGCCCCGGTACTGGCCCGGCTGCGTCGCCGTGTAGGGACAAAGTTGGCCCATTTGTTCCGTGTCCGCAACGTCGGCCCAGGCGCTGTTCTCGTCCTCCCGCCGCTGCCATTTCGAGGTATGTACGGTATAGGTCGCCTCGCCGAACGGTAGATCGACGATCGGAACGCATGCCGGGGAAGTCAGCACGCCGCCGAGCGTGATCGTTCCGTCGGCAACCGTCCAAAGCGGCAACGGGGTATAGACGATCTTCGTGAAGAAGTTGACGCTGGAATACATCGCGCGTTCGCCGTCGATGGTGGCGTCGGCGACGCCCCGGTACTGGCCCGACTGGGTCGCCGTGTAGGGACAAAGTTGGCCCATTCGTTCCGTGTCCGCGATGTCCGTCCAGGGGCTGTTCTCGTCCTCCCGCCGCTGCCATCTCGAGGTATGCACGGTATAGACGGAGCCGGTCAGCGGGGGATACTGGAAGCCGTTCACCGGCAGGCATTCCGTTAAGGTCAGCACGCCCCCGCCGAGGATGATCGATCCGTCGGCAACCGCCCAAAGCTCCAACGGGGCATAGCCGTCGGACGGCGTCGCCGATTGCACCGCGACGAACGGACCTTCCGGCGACGCAACGCCGTTGATCGTCAGCGTCACGGGGAGCTCGCCGTTGGGCGCGCTTTCGGGAACCTTGACCGTAAGTTGGTACAGCCCGGCGCAGCAGGGCGCGCCGCCGATGTAGTAGATGTCTGTCGGCGCAACCTCGATGTCGCCGAACGCCACGCGCACATCCGTCGAAGCCGGCAGCCGCGTCAGCGGTGCGTCGGGATATACGCGTACCGGAATCTGGCCGGCGGTCAGCGGCGGGTCGGTCGCGCCGAACCCTGTCCCGTAGAGCGTGATGTACTCGCCCGGAGCGGCCGGCGTGGTCACGCCGGGGATCAGATCGGCCGGACCCACCGCGTTCACCTGATCCTGGTGGATTGCCGCGACGGCCAAGCTCGCGTTGGCGTTCAACAGAAAAAACGCCGGCTGCGCGGCGGCGATATTGAAGCTCTCGTCCGCGCTGCGCCGTTCGTTGGCCGTGCCGCAGCCGCGGATGACGTTTACGGCTTCCGGCCCGAGCCTTGCCTGATCGGGAATCTGGAAGTTGATCTGCCCGGGGCCGACGAAGAACAGCGGCGCGCGCCGGCCGCCGACTTCGACGCAGGTCTCGGCCAGCGCGGCGGGGACCTTTCCGGCGTCGTCGAGTTGCGTAGTGGACGCGGCCGTTCCTGCGGGCGCGAATTCCGTGCCGTAAACGGTGGCGATGGCGTTCGGCGCGCCCGTTGTTACGGCGGGACGCGAGGTGGCCAGCACCACGCCGCCGCTGCTGATCGAGGGCGCGGGGCCGCCGCTGTCGTCGGCGGGCTGAATGACGGCTTGCATTTCGTAGATGTTGTCGCCGACCCGCCCGACGCCGTTGGCTCCGTTGCCTGCGGCGGCGAGCGTGACCGCGCCGACGTCGCTCATCGGGGCGGTCCATTCGACGCTGAACGCCGCGTCGTTGCCGGCTTTGGGGAAGGTATGCGTGGCCCACTGCACGCTATTGGCGTTGCACTCCCCGGAGCTGACGGAGACTTGCTGTTCGCCGGGCATGAGCGTCCCGCCGGGGTCGCAGCCGTCGCCGGCGCGGGCGGTGAGTTGGAAGCCGATGCGCACCGCTGCGGGGTCGTTGAGGCGCACGCTGACGGTCGCGGTCTCGCCGGGCGTATAGCGGAATTGATCGGCGGGCTCGCCGTTAATGGCGAGGGAGAACGTCCCGGCGCCTTGATTGGCTTGGCCGTCGTCGTGGCAGCCGCTGGAGGTGCAACTGCCTTCGCCGGGAAAGCCGCCGCCGGAGCTGGCGGGGGGCGCTCCGCTGGAGCGCGAGAGCAGATAGAGCGGGCAAGCGAAGAAGGCGGCGACGAGCAGAGCGCCGGCAAAATGTTGGGGTTTCATGGGCTTGCTTCCATGATAGGGGTAGGGGCTATGGGTCTGCAACGCACAAAACCTTGCGCAGCGGGCCTGCGGGCGAGCAAATTGATGAAAAAAAGGGGATTAAACGTTATGAAAGGGAGGGCAGGGAGTCGCAAACCTACTGACCGCGCGCATTGATTTACGCGCGCCGATGTCAAACCCAGCGCCCCGCCCGGCGTGCAACCCCCTGATTCGCCGCCAAATCCCCGACCCCCACCCCACCCAAACCATCTGTCCGCTTACAACCGCGGAAATGCAAAGGGGCCGCGCCCGAAGACGCGGCCCCTTGGATGGTCGGTTAAAGAATGCGGCTTACCAGCCCAGCCGGAAACCGATGCGGAAGAAGCGTTCGTCGATGCCTTCCCGTCCGGTGTTGCGGACGCGGTTGAGCAACATGAAGCTCCCGGACGTGACGCTCCGGCTGTTCGGCCGCTCGAAGTGCGGCGTGTTGCTTACGTTGAACGCCTCGGCGCGGAACTGCAGTTCCATCTTTTCCGAAATCTTGAATTTGCGGAAGACGCCCATATCGAGATTCAGCAACCCCGGCCCGCGCAGATTGTTCAGGCCGCAGGAGCCGAAACGGCTTTCGGGCGGCTCGGCGAACGCACTGGGGTCGATCCAGACGGCGTTGCTGCCGCGTTTGACGTAGTTCGGCTCCGAAATGCAGTCGGCGACCTGCCCGGACTGGTTTGCGTTCAGGTTGTTGGGCGCCGTCGCATTGAAGGGCGTGCCCGTATAGGCGCTGAACAGACCGTTAATCTGCCAGCCGCCCAGGATCGCGGCGCCGGGGCCGTCGGTCAGCATGGACTTTCCCTTGCCAAACGGCAGGTCATAGACCATCGTCGTCTGGAAGTTGTGGCGGATGTCCTGCCCCAGATCGCTGTACATGCGGTCGTACATCCAGGGGATGGCGAACGTGCGCTGCCCGGCGCCCGAGTCTTCGTTGGTGAAGCCCCGGCCGTGCGACCAGGTATGCGCGACGGTCATCTGCAGGCCCTTGCTGAAGTTGCGCGTCAGCTTCGTCTGCAGCGAGTCGTATTTCGCCGTGCCGAGGCTGCCGTGCAGGCGCGTCTGGCCGGCTCTGCCGAACTTGCGCCGCAGTTGCTGCCCGGCGGCGCCTTCGCCGATGAAGCCCCAGTTCTGTTCGAGGCGGGCAAGCTGGTTGACCGAGCGGGTGGCCACGTAGCCGCTGCTGAGGATCCAGTCGCCGAAGCGGCGTTCGACCGTGAGATTCCACGACTGGATGTAGCCGCGGGTCAGGTTGTTGGTGTCCATCGTGTTCAGGTTCGTGTTGCCCGGGATGTCCAGGACACCGTTGCCGAGGTCCGGCTCGCGGATGACTTCGAGGCCGTCCCGCAGCGTCGTGGCGAAGCCGTAACTGTTGCCGGCGACCGGGCCGTCCTTGGCCATGATCGGATAGTTCGTGCGCAAGGGGCGCGCCCAGTTGAACGGATCAACGGTAATGCCGTAACCGGCGCGAACCACCGTCTTGTCATCCGCGCGGTAGGCGATGCCGATGCGGGGCACGATGTTGTGCTTGCCGATGCCGATGCCGCAGTCGGTGGGGATATCGCCGACGCCGCAGGCCCACATCTTGTTGTTGTCGAAGTCGTACCGCTCCAAACCGCGCGATTGCCTGGTGGGGAACGGATAGACCTCGTAGCGTACGCCGTAGCTGAGGGTGAGCCTGGGCGTCACGTTCCAGCGGTCACGCGCGTAGAAGCTGAGCAGCTTCGTCCGCGTGAAGTAACCGTTCTCGTCGAACTGCCAGATCTTGCCCGCCTCGCGCGGCGTGCCGAGCAGGAACGCAGCCCAGGCGTTGTAGTCCGATGCCCCTTGGCCGCGAAGCCGGGTCGTGTTCTGGCGGAAGCGGAACTCGCCCGAAGCCGCGCCGTAGCCGCCCGAGAACTCGGGCTGGTTGTGGTCGAGGTCCTGGAAGTAGAGGTCCGTGCCGAAGCGGATATTGTGCGTGCCCTTCGTCCAGTTGCCGTTCAGCACGATCTGGTTCTGCGGGTCGGAACGGTAATAAGGCTGGAAGCTGTTGGACATGCCCAACCCTTCGAAGCCGTCGATCCTCAGCCGCGGCCAGCCGCCGTCGATCTTGCGGTCGGATTGCAGGCCGGGAATTTCCAGTACGGTCCAGCCGAGGTTCTCGTCCAGCCGCTCCTGTTCGACGTTCGTATCGACCAGCGTGTAGCCGTAGTAGCCGTCCACGATGAAGGTCGGCGAGAAGACGTGCGTGAACGAGATCGTGCCCGAGTAAGTGTTGCCGAAGCCCGTGCCCGGGTTCGAGTTGGTCGGATGCAGCCGGTTCCCACCGAACTGGCCGAGCGTCTGCGCGTTCAGCATGCGGTAGTCGAGCATGCTGAAGCGGATGAAGCCCGTGGTCTTGTCGGTCAGGTTGAAGTTCGTCTTTGCGTCCAGCGTATCGCGGAAGAAGGTCGTCGAGCCGTTGGCGTTATAGTTTTGAGTCAGATTCAGGTTGCCCGTGCCGGCCAGGTTCGGATTGGGAAACGCTGGGTCCTGAATCATCGCCTTGACGCCGGCATCGATGCGGTTCGCGGGAATCATGTTGTTGGCGAACGGCTGGCGATCCCGCGCATAAGAGCTTGCGAATTGGTCTTGCGTACCGGTCAGCGGGTCGTAAACCGGCGTATCCGCCGGCGCCGCGCTCAAATTGCCGAAACGCATGGCTTCGGTGGGCATGTCGATAAAACGCTGCGCGAACTGCGACTCCCGCGTGCCTTCGTAGCTCAGGAAGTAGAACCACTTGTTTTCTTTGATCGGGCCGCCGATCGTGGCGCCGAACTGGTTGTTGATCAGCTTCGGTTTCGCCTGCGTGCGGTCGCTGAAGTAGGGATATGCCTTGAGGTGCTGGTTCATGTGGTACTCGAAGGCCGAGCCGTGGATGTCGTTGGTGCCCGACTTGATCTGCAGATTGATCGCCGCGCCGCCCGCGAGTCCCTGTTCGGCGTCGAACGAATTGGTCACCACGTTCACCGTCTCGATCGATTCCAGCGCCGGGTTGTAGCCGGTCATGTGCGGCACCCAGATGTTGGTCGAAGAGGCGCCGTCGATGCGCGTGTTGTTGTTGGAGCGGCTCGTGCCGTTCACTGAAAAACGCACGGCGCGCGACGGGTTGGTCGGCACCGAGTGTGCGTTCGCCGGCGGCGAGAAACCGGGCAGCGTCACGAACAGCATCTGATAGTTGCGCCCCAGCGGAATCGGAACGTTCTTCAGGGAGGTCTCGTTGACCTCCTGGCGAACTTCGGCGCGGTCCGTCTGCAGCGTAGCTGCGGCGGCTTCCACGGTCACCGTCTCGGTGATCTGTCCGATTTCCAGTTTCGCGTCCACGCGCGTGAGATTGTTCTGCGTGACGCCGATACCCGTGGTCGTGAATGCCTGAAAGCCTTCCGAGCGAACGGTGACGGTGTACGTCCCGGTATTGATCGTGGGAAAGCTGTAGTTGCCGCTGGCCCCGGTCGTGGTGCTGCGCACCTCGCCGGTCGCCTCGTTGGACAACTGGACTTCGGCGCCGACGATCGCGGCGTCCGTCGTGTCGGTTACGAGGCCGTCGATGGCGCCCTGGATCAACTGCGCATGCGCGCCGGGAGCCAAAGATAGAATCGTCATCGCGAGCAGGGCGGCGGCAAGCATGCCTCCTCCCCGCATACGCGCTGGAATTTCAAAACTCATTGAGAATTTCCTCCTTTTGCATGAATCGTTGTTTGCGAACTGCCGGGCTGCCCCGCAGGGCGTTCCGGACACATCGGGAGGAATGAAACACTTCCTCCCCACCATGTCCGACAGGATAACGGAACGGATTGCAAAGAGTCAATGGGGCGAATCTGCGCAATGTACGAGACATCACGGTTTTTCACCGGCGGTTAACTTGTCGAGTTGGCCGTCAATCCGCTCGATGAGCGGGGCCTGGCCGTAGCGCTCCGCCAGGCGCCGCGCCCGGGCGAGCGTATCGGCGGCCGCGGCGGTTTCTCCCAGGGCCGCGTATGCCGCCGCCAGGGTTGTCAAGTAAACGGGCGTCCGCGCCGTTTCTTCGCGGATCGCCAGCCGGAACTCGCGGACGGCCTCGGCCGGCCGCTTCTTCTGCATCATCGCGCGGCCGAGGTGGTAATGGGCCAGGCCGTAGTCGGGGCGGTTGGCGACGGCGCGGCGGTAGAAGCCGATCGCGTCGTCCAGCCGGCCTTGCTGTTCCAACATTTGCCCCATGTTGTTGTTGGCGGCCGCATAGTCGGGGTTGATGGCGAGAGCCCGCCGGAAAGCCTGCGCCGCTGCGTCGAAGTTTCCCTTGTCGTAAGACAGGACGCCGTAGTTGTAGTGCAGCTCGGCGCTGTCGGGGTTCAGCGCCAGCGCCTGCCGGTAATGGGATTCGGCAAGATCGGGCTTGCCGGCGCCGCCGTAAAGGACGATCAGATTGAGATGGGCCTGCACGAATCCGGGGTCTGCCTGAACCGCCTTGAGGTGCAACGCGATCGCCTCGGCAATCTTGCCGGCGCCGCGCGCCTCGACTCCGCGCTTGAGGTATTCGGCGGCGCTGACGTTGAGCTTGTTGACCGCGGCCATTAGCGGGTCGGCGCCGCTCGGTCCGCCGAATCTGTCGTTTTCATATTGCTTCAGGTGCCGGCGGGACTTGGCCTCGTCGCCCAGTTCCCTGTAGGCCAAGGCAAGCGCGTAATGCGCTTCGCCGAAGTCGGGCGACATGGCGACGGCGCGGGTCAGGTGGGCCGCGGCGTCCTCGAAATTGCCGAGCGCGGCGTGAACCTTGCCCAGACCGTTGCAGATTTCCGGGTCGTCCGGCGCTTCTTGCAGCAACTCGCTATAGATCAGCAGACTTTCGTCCAGGCGCCGCTGCTCCAGCAGCGAGCGGGCCTTGCGTTTCCGCGCCGGCAGCAAAGTGGGGTCGATCTCCAGGCCGGCCTCGAAGGCGCCGAGCGCGGCTTCATGGCGGCCTTGGCGGGCGTGGACGACCCCCAGATAATAGGGCCAGCGCAGACTGTCCGGCTCCAGCGCCCGGGCCCGTTC
This sequence comes from uncultured Bryobacterales bacterium, assembly GCA_958295955.1. Taxonomy (GTDB): domain Bacteria; phylum Acidobacteriota; class Terriglobia; order Bryobacterales; family UBA6623; genus CATQHP01. The sequence goes on from OY282420.1 coordinate 3,751,581, forward strand.
GTAGAACGCCTGCGCGAGGTCGAGCCGTTGGTAGGCGTGCAGCAGCATCCCCGCCTCGCCGTTGAAAGAAGCGTCTGCGGGCTTGGAGCGCAGGGTCGCCAGCGCGGCGCTCAGCCGCTCGGCGAGGGCGGGCTCCAGCGCGGCAAGATCGATCTCGGGCAGCGGGCCGACTTTCGCGGTTGCGTTGTCGTTGGAACACCGCGTCAGCCCGGCCCAGCAAATGCAGGCGAGGGCGAGAAGCGAGTAGAGAAAAAAACGGCGGAAGTGTCTGGGTTGCGGCGCCGCCACGGTCATTTCTCTCCTCTTTACTATCTACTATCCGCTGCCGCCGGCGGACGGCGTGCGACAATCGAGGCGTGGCAACGCTCACCCGCCGCCAATTCGCGGCCGCGGCCGGTTGCGGTGCGGCCGCGGCGCCCCTTGCATGCAGTAGCGAGCAGCGCAAGCCGGCGACCGATAAACGCGCGATTGTCCTCGGGCTCGACGGACTCGATCCCAAGATTCTGCAGGCGCTGATGGATACGGGCCGCGTTCCGAATTTCAAAAAACTCGCGGAAAAGGGGGCGTTCCGCGCGTTGGGCACAACCATGCCGGCGCTGAGCCCGGTCGCCTGGAGCACCTTCATCACCGGGGTCGATCCGGGCAGCCACGGCATCGTCGATTTCCTCATGCGCGATGCGGCCACCTATGCGCCGTACTTCTCGATATGGGAATCGCGCCCGGCGAGCCGCACGCTTAGCCTGGGCGACTACGAGATCGCGCTCGGCGGCGGCGGGCTCGAGAACAAGCGCATCGGCGTTCCTTTCTGGGCCTACCTGACCGCGGCGGGCATCCCGGCGACGGTCATCAAGATTCCGACGAATTTTCCGGTCGACGACACGGCGACCCGCGCCGTGAGCGGCATGGGCACGCCCGATCTGGTCGATTCCTTCGGCATGTTCGCTTACTACACCACCGACCGCGCGGAAGAATATCCGGAATTCTCGGGCGGCAGGGTGCGGTATGTCCAAAGGCGGCAAGGGCGGGCGCAGGCGCAGCTTTTCGGTCCGGAGAACCCGATCGACAAGACGGCGGGCGCCGCAACGGTTCCCTTTACGGTCGATGTCGATCCCGAGCAGGACGCGGCGCGGATCGAGATTCAGGGGCGCCGCCTGATTCTCCGGCAGGGGGAGTACAGCGATTGGGTCCGGGTGCGCTTCGATCTCGTGAAATGGCTGGCGGGAGTGTCGGGCATCTGCCGCTTCTATCTCAAGGAAGCGCATCCGCACTTGAAGTTGTACGTCACGCCGATCAATATCGACCCGGCGGAGCAGGCCATGCCGGTGACGCATCCGCCCGAAGTCGGCGGCGAAATCGCCGACCGCATCGGGCCGTTCTGGACCAAGGGCCTGCCGTGCGACACGAAAGCGCTCGATTACCGCGTGCTCGACGACGAGGCTTATGTCAAGCAGGCGGAGTTGATTCTTGCCGAGCGCATGAAGCTGTTCGATTACGAGTGGTCGCAGTTCCGCGAAGGCTTTTTCTTCTTCTATGTTTCGAGCACCGACCAGGACGCGCATATGCTCTGGCGCAACATGGACGAGAGCCACCCGATGCATGCGGCGAGCGACGTCCGCTTTTCCGGCTACATTCATCACCTGTACGAGCAGATGGACAAGCTGGTGGGCAAGGCGCTGTCCGCGGTCGATGACGATACCTTGCTGATTGTGTGCTCCGATCATGGATTTGCGCCGTTCGGACGGCAGTTTCATCTCAATACCTGGCTTCGCGAGCAGGGCTACCTGAAGATCAAGGACGAAGCCGCGCGGAAAGAAAAGACGAGCCTGGCGGATATCGATTGGCGGCGGACGGCCGCCTACGGCCTGGGATTCAACGGCCTGTACATCAACCGCCTGGGCCGCGAGGGGCAAGGTTTCGTAGGCGACGGCGAGGCCGACAGGCTTGCGACGCGCATCGCGGGCGAACTGCGGGCGCTCGCCGACGACGAGACGGGCCGGCGTCCGGTGCATCGCGTGTATGCGCGCGAAGAGGTTTACAGCGGCGAGTTCACGAGCGATATGCCGGAGTTGCTGGTCGGCTATACGCCGGGTTACCGCGCGTCGTCCGATTCCGTCCAGGGCAACACCGGAAAAGAAATCTTGAACGTCAACCCCTGGGCTTGGGCCGGAGATCACTCGATGGCGCGCGAGCTGGTGCCGGGGTGCCTGCTCGCCAGCCGGCCGATAACGGCCGAAAAGCCCGACATCATCGACCTGCCGGCGACGATCCTGGATTTCTTCGGGATCGCCAAGCCTTATCAAATGAGCGGGCGGATTCTGCTCTGAGCGCCCCGCGCGGCAGGCGCGGCGCTCACTCCTTCATGCGGCGCGCGACTGCGACCATGCGCGCGCCCAGTTTCCGGGCCTCTTCGAGCTCGTGCGCCCCGACGCCTTTTTCGTGCTCCGGAATGCCGGTCGTGGCCGATGCTCCGAGTCCTCCGTACGGCGTCACGAGCACCATGCCGAATTGCAGCATGCCCAAAGCCATGCTGAGCATCGTGAACTCTTTTCCGTTCGACGGCGCGGCGCCCGTGGCGAATACGGCGCAAACCTTGTTTTCGAGTCCGCGGCTGCGCCAGAAACCGAACTCATACGCCCAATCGACCAGCGTCCGGCGCACCTCGACGGCCGCGTCGCCCATGTGAACCGGCGAGCCGAGCGCCACCGCATCGGCTTTCTCCAGATCGGCCTGTGCGAGTGCGGCGACTTTTTTCAGGACGACCGTTACGCCTTCGCCCCGCGCTCCTTCGGCGATGGCTGCGGCCATCTTTTCGGTGTTTCCGGTCTGCGAATGGTAGGCGACAACGACGTTAATCTCCTGCCCCGAAGCAATGCCGCCGCACAGCAGAAGCGCAATCCCCGCAAGTTGCAAGCGCATCGGTCTATCTTAACCGGGGATCGGTCGATTCCTCTACGCGGCCATGAAGCAACCCCTACGATCGGCAGCGCTCGAATGCAAGAAAAATCGCCGGCCTTGATAGACTCGGGGGGCGAGGCTGCATGAAGCTGCGGGGCAAGGCCGCGCTGGTCACCGGGGCCGGCAAGGGCATCGGACAGGGCATCGCCGTACGGCTCGCAGAGCTGGGGTGCGGCGTCGCCGTAAACTACAATTCCGATGAAAAAGGCGCCCAGCGGACCGCGGCTGCCGTCCGCGCCGCCGGGTCGCAGGCGGCGGTCGTTCGCGCCTCGGTCGCCGACGCCGCCGAAGTCGAGCGCATGTTCGAACGGACCCTTGCGGAATTCGGCCGGCTCGATATTCTCGTCAACAACGCCGGCATCCAGGTCTGGTCCCCGCTGCTGGACCTTGCCGAAGAAGATTGGGACCGCGTGATCGACACCAATCTCAAAGGCTGCTTCCTCTGCACGCAGCGGGGCGCCCGGCGCATGCAAGCGCGCGGCGGCGGGCGCATCGTCAACATCGGCTCGGGCTGCAACAAAACGGCGTTTCCCAACCTCGTCAGCTACACCGCGAGCAAGGGCGGCATCGAGCAGTTCACCAAGGTGGCCGCCGCCGAGCTCGGACGGTACGGCATCACGGTCAACTGCGTTGCCCCGGGCGCCATTCTGATCGAGCGCACGCAGCGCGAAGCCGACGACTACGCCGGCCAATGGTCGCGCCTGACGCCCCTGGGCCGGATCGGATATCCCGCCGACGTTGCCGAGACGGTGGCGTTCCTCTGCGGGGACGAGGCCGAGTTCATAACCGGGCAGACCATCTTCGTCGACGGCGGGTTGTTCACGCGGGGACCCTGGGCGTATTGAGGCGCCCGATGTTCTTGCCCGAAAATTCTTGACCGGCGCGGCCTTGGCGGCTACAATTCAAGCCATGCGCAGACTGACATCGTTGACCGCGGCTTTGCTCCTCTCGGTTTGCTTGGGAGCGGCCGAATCCGAGACCAGGCGCTACCTGTACCTGAGCACCCCCGACGGCGCGCAGAAGCAGGGCGCCTCCGAACCCGGGATTCTGATCTTCGATATCGACAACGGCCACAAGTTCGTGCGCCGTATCGAAATCCCGATCTTCAAGGAAGGGCTGCGGGGTTTCGCCGGCAACCTGAAAAACCACAGCGTTTACTATTCCTCGACAAACCGCCGCCTCGGCGCGTTCGACCTGGAAACGGAAAAGGTCGTTTGGGAGAAGACCTACGAACAGGGCTGCGACCGTTCGTCCATCACGATGGACGGCAAGAAGCTCTACGTTCCGACCGGCTGGTGGTATTCCGGCGAAGACAGCGGCCTGTTGGTGGTCAACGCCGAGAATGGCGAGCTCATCAAGAAGATACCCGTCGGCCCCCAGGCGCACAACAGCATCGTCAGCCTCGACGGCGAGCGCCTCTACCTCGGCACGCAGACCATGCTCTCGGTTTTCGATACCGCCGACGACAGCCTGATCCGCCAATTCAAGGACGTGGGGGAGCGGGGCGTTTTTCCTTACACGATGGACGGCAAGGAACGGTACGGATACATCTGCCTGGGCAATCACGTCGGTTTCGATGTCGTCAACTTGCAGACGGGAAAGGCATTGCACCGCGTGTTCGCGTTTTGGGGCGACGACAAGATACCCAACCGCACGCACGGCGCGGCGCTGACGCCCGACGAAACGGAACTGTGGATCAGCGATCAGAAGGGCAGGCGGCTATTCATTTTCGACGCGACGAAAATGCCGCCGGAGCCCAAGGGCCACGTCGAGTTGTCCGACGGCGGCCACGGCTGGGTGGCCTTCAGTCTCGACGGCCGCTACGCCTGGTCGCACACGCCCGACGTCTTCGATGCGCAAACGAAAAAACTCGCCGCCACGCTCAGGGACGGAGAAGGGAATCCGGTCAGCGGCTCGAAATACATCGAAGTCCACTTCCGCGACGGCAAGGTTGTCGCCATGGGCAACGAGTTCGGCCTGGGCCGCCGGCCGTAATTTCCGGCAGCGCTCGGAGAGCGTTTTACCCCGGGTCGCCGGCCGCGCGGGCCGCTCCGGCAACTTGACCGAAACTTCTCAGCCCGCAGGGGCCTCGCCCCAAGCGGCAACAAACTTCTCAACTCATTGATATATAATGAGTTTCCAATCCCCCCAAAATTGCCGCCCCGGGGCTTCGGGCCGAAACGCCCGCTAAAAGCGGGTAACGTCGTACTAGAATTGCTTTCGTAAGTGCGTTTTCTTTCCATCGGCTTCGTCTTCCTCGGCGCGCTGCAAGCCCAGCAGTGGCCGCACTACGGCAACGACAAGGGCGGCAGCCGCTACTCCCCGCTCGACCAAATCGACCGCGGCAACGTCGCCCGGCTCGAGCTCGCCTGGGAATACGACACGGGCGACTTTTCGGACGGCAAGAGCGGCTACCCCACCCGTTCGGCCTTCGAGGCTACGCCGTTGATGATCGACGGCGCGCTTTACGTTTCGACGCCGATGCACCGCCTGTTGGCGGTCGACGCCCGCAACGGCGAATTGCTCTGGGCGTTCGACTCGCAATTCGACCGCAACCGCCGCTACAACCTCTTCACCAGCCGCGGCGTCGAATACTGGCGGGAGGGGCCGACCGAGCGCCTCGTGCTGGGCGACCAGAACGGACGCATTTTTTCCATCGACCGCAAGACCGGCAAGCCCGACCCGAGCTTCGGCGAAAACGGCATGCTCGATACCGCCCCCGACGTGCTCGGCGAAACGGACGGCCGTTACGGCTTCACCTCCCCGATTTCCGTCTGTAAAGGCGCCCTGGTGGTCGGCGGCTGGGTCGGCGACGGCCTGCCCCAGGGCCCCAGCGGCGACATCAGGGCTTACGACGCGCGCACGGGCGAGTTGCGCTGGCGCTTCCATACCGTGCCGCGTCCCGGCGAGTTCGGCCACGACACCTGGCGGGGCGATTCCTGGAAAAACCGCGGCGGCGCGAACATGTGGTCGATGTCCGGCGTGGACGAAGACCTGGGGCTGGCCTACATTCCGCTGTCCTCGCCCGCTTACGACTATTACGGCGGAGACCGCCCCGGCGAAAACCTGTTCGGCGACAGCCTGCTCGCGTTGGACTGCCGCACGGGCAGCCGCCGCTGGCACTTCCAGACGATCCATCACAATCTGTGGGACTGGGATTTGCCCTCGCAGCCGTCTCTGGTGGAAGTCGAGCGCGGCGGAAAGCCGGTCAAGGCCGTCGCCCAGGCGACCAAAACCGGTTTCCTGTTCCTTTTCGACCGCGAAACCGGCGAACCGCTGTTCGCGATCGAAGAAAGGCCCGTCCCGGCGGGCGACATTCCCGGCGAGTACTACCACCCGACCCAACCGCACCCGGTCAAGCCGCCGCCGTTCGCCCGGCAGTCGATGACCCGCGGCGAGATTACGACGGTCACGCCGGAATCGCGCGCCGAATGCCTGGAAGCGCTGCGCGGCGCCGTGATCGAAGGGCCGCTCTTCCGGCCCATCGGCGAAAAGCTGCGGGTGATGTTTCCGGGCACGAACGGCGGCTCCAATTGGGGCGGCGGCGCGTTCGACCCCGCAACCGACACGTTCTACATCAATTCGATGGACGTGGGCTCGCTTTCGCAAAAAGTCTTCCGCGGCGAAGAGGCCGAAGTCCCCTGGCGCAACCGGGGCACGAAGTGGGGGCGCCTGTGGGACTCCAACCTTTACCCCTGCCAGCAGCCGCCCTGGGGGCATCTCAGCGCAATCGACCTCAATACGGGCGAGTTCCGCTGGCGGGTCGTGCTCGGCGAATACGACGAATTGACGAAACGGGGAATCCCCAAAACCGGCGCGTCGAACCTCGGCGGCCCGATCGTCACGCGAGGCGGCCTGGTCTTTATCGCCGCCACGAACGACAGCCGGTTCCGCGCCTTCGACAAAGACAGCGGAGAGCAGCTTTGGGAATACGTCCTGCCCGCCGCCGCGCACGCCACGCCGATGACCTACGCCGTCGACGGCGTGCAGTACGTAGCGCTCGCCGTCGGCGGGGGCAACAAATACAACCCGTCGAGCTACATGGCCAAGCTGATGGCCTTCCGCCTCGCGGACGAGTGACGGTCGGCAATAGCCGCCGCCGGGCTCCCCGCGCTCGCCCGCGGCAGCGAAGCTCTACTGAAGGAAGTAACGACATGACGCAGAAACCGGCGAAAAAAGCGAGCACGGCGCGGGGACGGTCGACGCCGGCCCGGCCCGACAAGGGCGCCCGTCCGAGCGGCGGACCGATCGGCTACGAAGCCGAACTCTGGCGCATGGCCGACGCGCTGCGCGGCTCGATGGACGCCGCCGAGTACAAGCACGTCGCCCTCGGCCTGATCTTCCTCAAGTACGTCTCCGACGCCTTCGAAGAGATGCGCGCCCGCCTCGAAGCCGAGCGGGACCAGGGCGCCGACCCGGAAGACCCCGACGAGTACCGCGCCAAAAACATCTTCTGGGCGCCGTCCGAGGCGCGCTGGGCGCATCTCCAGGCGCGGGCGCGGCAAGCCGACATCGGCCGCGCCGTGGACGAAGCCATGGCCGCTATCGAGCGCGACAACCCGGCGCTCAAGGGCGTGCTGCCCAGGGACTACGCCCGCCCGGCGCTCGACAAGCAGCGGCTCGGCCAACTCATCGACATGATCGGCAACATCGCGGTGGGCGACGCGGACGCCCGCTCCAATGACGTGCTCGGCCGCGTTTACGAATACTTCCTGTCGCAATTCGCCGGCGCCGAGGGCAAGAAGGGCGGCGAGTTCTACACGCCGCGCTGCGTCGTCAAGCTGCTGGTCGAGATGCTCGAGCCTTGGCGGGGCCGGGTTTACGACCCCTGCTGCGGCTCGTCCGGCATGTTCGTGCAGTCGGTCGAATTCATCGACGCGCACGCCGGCGGCAACGGCAACGGCGGAAAGGCGCCGCGGGGCGCCAAACCCGACATCTCGATCTACGGTCAGGAGTCGAATTACACGACTTGGCGGCTGGCCAAAATGAACCTCGCCATTCGCGGCATCGACGGCCGGATCGCCCACGGCGACAGCTTCCTCGACGACCGCCACCCCGACCTCAGAGCCGACTTCATCCTCGCCAATCCGCCGTTCAACGTCTCCGACTGGGGCGGCGAGCGCCTGACGGGCGACAAGCGCTGGAAATACGGCGTCCCGCCCAAGGGCAACGCCAACTTCGCCTGGGTGCAGCACATGGCGCATCACCTGGCGTCCGCCGGAGTCGCCGGCATCGTGCTCGCCAACGGCTCGATGTCGTCGAGCCAATCGGGCGAAGGCGCCATCCGCAAGAATCTGGTCGAGGCCGACCTGGTGGACTGCATGGCGGCGCTGCCGGGGCAGCTTTTCTACTCGACCCAGATTCCCGTCTGCCTGTGGTTCCTGGCCCGCGGCCGCAAGAACGGCAAGTTCCGCAACCGCAGCGGCGAAATCCTCTTCATCGACGCCCGCAAGCTGGGCCGCATGACCGACCGCACCCACCGCGAGCTCGACGACGCCGACATCGCCCGCATCGCCGATACCTACCACGCCTGGCGCGGCGAAGCGGACGCGGGCGAATACGCCGACGCGCCCGGCTTCTGCAAGAGCGCAACGCTGGAAGAGGTGCGCAAGCACGGCCACGTGCTGACCCCCGGCCGCTACGTCGGCGCGGAGCCGCAAGCGGACGACGGCGAGCCGTTCGAGCAAAAGATGCGGCGGCTCGCGGCGCAGTGGCGCGGGCAGCAGGCCGGGGCCGCGAAGCTGGACGCAGCTATCGCGGCGAACCTCAAGGCGTTAGGATTTGGAGAAGACTGATGGCGCCGGTCCACTACCAGGAAGGGCGGTTCCCGCCCGAGGCGCGTCTCGATTGGCCGAAGCTGATCCCGCTGATCGGTCCGGCGGCCGCGGCGGTGGCGCGCTACGACGGCATGCTCTCCGTCACGCCCAACCCCGACGTTCTGCTTCCGCCCCTGACCACTCAGGAGGCGGTGCTCTCTTCGCGCATCGAAGGCACGCAGGCCACCATGGGCGAGGTGCTGGAGTTCGAAGCCGGACGGGCGCCGGCGCTGCCCGAACGCCGCGACGACATTCAGGAAATCCTCAACTACCGCGGAGCCATGCGCCGCGCGGAGGAGATGTTGCAAGAGCTCCCCCTCTCGCAACGCGTGATCCGCGAGGCGCACCGCATCCTGCTGTCCGGCGTGCGCGGCGAGGGCAAGTCGCCCGGCGATTACCGGCGCCTCCCCAACTGGATCGGCCCGCCCGGATGCGCCGTCGACGAGGCCGAGTTCGTGCCTATCGGCGCCGAGAAGCTCCCCGACGCCATGAGCGCCTGGGAGCGCTACATCCACAGCGACGCGCCCGACCGGCTGGTGCAGCTCGCCGTCCTGCACGCCGAGTTCGAAGCCCTGCACCCCTTCCTGGACGGCAACGGCCGCCTGGGGCGCATGCTGATTCCCTTGTTCCTCTGGCAGCACGGTCTCATCCGCAAGCCCATTTTCTACATCAGCGCCTACTTCGAGGACCGCCGCGACGCTTACTACGAGAGGCTGCGCGCCGTCTCGCGCGACGACGACTGGACCGGCTGGTGTCGGTTTTTCCTGGAGGCGGTGCGCGAGCAGGCCGAAGAGGATCTGACGAAAGCGAAAGCTATCCTCGATCTGTACGACGACATGAAGCGCCGTCTCCCCGAGATGATCCGTTCTCTCTACGTCGTCCAAGCCCTGGACTGGATATTTCGGTACCCAATCTTCAGCAGCAGCAGTTTTGTAAACGAAGCGGGGATACCGGCGCCGACATCGCGGCGGGTCTTGGGCGTCTTGCGCGAGAGCAATATCCTGAGAGTGTTGGAACAGGGAAGTGGCCGTCGGCCCGCTATTTTCGCGTTCCCCGACCTTCTAAACGCAGCGGAAGGCCAAGAAGTGTTTTGACGGCCGGCGCCGTTTGTCAATCATTTTCGCCCAAAAATGAGCGGCAAGCTATTTTGTTGCTCACAGATGATCGACAAAGTTTCGACACGCTGCGCGAAGGGGCGTGCTGCAGGTCGTCAATCCCGGCGGTTCGTTGCCGGCAGGCGCAAGGGCAGTATCCTGGAAGTGCCCGGGGAAAATCAGGCATGACGGCCGGCGCCGTTTGTCGATCGTTTTCGCCCAAAAATGAGCGGCAAACTATTTTGTTGCTCACAGATGATCGACAAAGTTTCGACACGCTGCGCGAAGGGGCGTGCTGCAGGTCGTCGATCCCGGCGGCGGCCGGCGAACAGCCGTTCTTGTGTTCCCCGATTTTCTGAGCACAGCGGAAGGCGGAAAAATGTTTGACGGCCACGGGTGGCGCACAACGCCGGTTGTCGGCCAAATTCTCGTAAAAGTGGCCAACAAAGCATTTTGACGGCCACGGATGGCCGACAACCGGCATCGCGGCGGTTCGTTGCCGGCAGGCGCAAGGGCAGTATCCTGTGAAGTGCCCGGGGAAAACCAGGCATGACGGCCGGCGCCGTTTGTCGATCGTTTTCGCCCAAAAGTGAGCGGCAAATCATTTTGTTGCTCATAAGTGAGCGACAAACGCTGCGGCGAAGGCTTGGCGGAGGCCGCCGGATACGGTCGGGCGGATAGGGATTGGTCGGGCGCGCCGCACAAGACATCCGCAGAACCTGAAATCGTGCCGAGAGAAAACCGGAGACGCGAGCCGTGATCGACTACGACAAGTCTCAGCAGTCGCTCAAGCGCCTTGAGGAGCAGCATGCCGACTACCGAAACCCCGACGCCGGCGGCCTTTACCAGATCATGAGCGGGGAAACATGGGACTGAACCGGGACTGCGACATCGACGCCGCACAGCGCAAGACCGTTCTGGCGTTGCTTGAGAGACATCTGCCGAACACCGCCGCCTGGGCGTACGGCTCCCGCGCCCAATGGACCGCCCGGCCGCAGTCCGACTTGGACATGGTGGTGTTTGCCACGCCGGAGCAAAACGGTCGGGTGTCGCATCTCCGGGAAGCCTTCGAGGAAAGCAATCTGCCGTTCCGGGTGGATCTGTTCGTGTGGGACGCCGTGCCCGAAAAGTTTCGCAAGCAAATCGAGGCCGAGCATGTGGTGCTGGTGGATGGACGAAAAAAAGGTTTAGAGCACGAGTGGCGCGAAGTCATCCTGGGTGATGTGATTGAATTGAAGCGCGGTTACGACCTGCCACAGCGCAAGCGCATGCCCGGCGCCGTACCTATCGTTTCGTCATCAGGCATAACCGACCATCACTCAGAGGGCAAGGTTCAAGGCCCGGGTGTAGTGACCGGCCGATACGGTACGTTGGGACGGGTTTTCTTCATTCCAGATAACTTCTGGCCGCTAAACACGACACTGTACGTTCGAGACTTCAAGGGAAACGATCCGCGGTTCATCAGCTACTTTCTTCAAGAACTTAACTTTTTCGCCTACTCGGACAAGGCCGCAGTGCCAGGACTGAATCGAAATCATCTACACCAAGCTGTCGTTCGTATCCCTGAAGATGTTAATGAGCAACGCGCCATCGCCCGCATCCTGGGGGCGCTGGACGACAAGATCGAGTTGAACCGGCGCATGAACGAGACGCTGGAGGCGATGACGCGGGCGCTGTTCCGGTCGTGGTTCGTCGATTTTGACCCCGTCCGCGCCAAGATGGCCGGCCGCGACCCCAACCTGCCCAAGCCCCTCGCCGACCTCTTCCCCGACCGCCTCGTAAACTCCGAGTTGGGCGCGATCCCGGAGGGGTGGGAAGCGAAGACGTTGGGAGAGTGCTTTAATCTTACGATGGGGCAGTCGCCACCGGGCAGCACCTACAACGAACGTAAGGATGGCTTACCCTTCTTTCAGGGCCGGACCGATTTCGGTTTTCGATTCCCTGAGAATCGGAAGTTCTGTTCGGCTCCAACTCGGATCGCTCAGCTTGGGGACACACTCGTCAGCGTCAGGGCTCCCGTGGGAGACATCAATATGGCGTGGGAGCAATGCTGCATCGGACGCGGCGTTGCCGCACTCCGGCACAAGTCGGCTTCAATTTCGTTCACCTATTACTCGGTGTGGGCGGTACAAGAAAAAATCAGTACATATGAGCACACCGGTACAGTGTTCGGGGCTATCAACAGGAAACAGTTCGAAGCACTCCAGGTGTTGGAACCGAGGCCAGAGCTTATCGAAGCGTTCGACGCCCGCGTTGGCCCGATGGATATTCGTATCAAAGGCAACACATCCGAAATCCGCATACTCACGGACTTGAGGGATAGGCTATTGCCCAAACTCCTGTCCGGCCGGCTAAGTACAAAAATATAGGCAAAACAGTATGATTGATCCGATCCATTCACTAGCATTTTCAATCCATTCGAATCGCGGTGTTTATGCGATTCTTCTTGGTTCGGGTATATCTAGGGCAGCAAAAATTCCAACGGGTTGGGAAATAACACTTGACTTGATTCGCAAGCTAGCAGCCATTCAAGACGACACAGCGGAACCCGATCCGAGTGCTTGGTATAAGAAAGAGTTCGGGGAAGATCCGGACTACTCACAACTTCTCGAAAATCTTGCCAAAACGCAAGCTGAGCGACAGCAGTTGTTGCGCATCTACTGGGAACCTAACGAACAGGAGCGTGGTGCCGGCGAGAAGCAACCGACCGCGGCGCATCACGCCATCGCTGAATTAGTGGCGCAAAATTTTATCAAAGTCATCATCACTACGAATTTCGATCGACTTATGGAGAAAGCATTGCGTGATGTTGGGATTGAACCAACCGTTCTCAGTACACCGGATCATGTACAGGGCGCACTTCCTCTTACTCACACCAAGTGCTGTGTTATCAAGCTCCACGGCGATTATCTCGATACACGCATTCGTAATACCGCTACCGAACTTGAAGCATACTCACAAGAATTCGACCAACTTCTTGATCGTATTTTCGACGAATTTGGGATCATCGTATGCGGTTGGTCGGCGATGTGGGACGAGGCGTTGAGAAACGCAATTTACCGCTGTAAATCTCGAAGATTCACAACATATTGGGCTGTGCGTAGTGATCCTGGTGATGAAGCTCGGAGACTGATTGAGCATCGCAAAGCCGAAGTGCTCAAAATAGAGGATGCGGATACATTCTTTGGGACGGTCCGGCAGCATGTCGAGTCCATTGAAGAATTTTCGAAGCCTCATCCATTATCGACTGAAGCCGCAGTAATGAGCCTGAAGCGTTATCTGTCGGAATCCAAGTATCGAATTCAGTATTCTGATTTGGTTAGTGAAACAATTAACCGAGTCATCGAAATTATTTCTGGTGAGGATTTTGCCCTTCAAGGCGGACCGTCTCCAAACAGCGAATCTATAACAGCGCGTGTGCGTGGTTACGATGCAGCCTGTTCGACACTGCTGGCAATGGCAACAGTTGGCAGTTACTGGGCAAAAAAAGACCATTTTTCTGTTTGGCGGATGGCATTGGAACGTCTGACAGAAGTGAATGAAAGACCTGGATATGATACTTGGATCGATCTGCAAAGATACCCGGCTACGTTATTGCTCTATGCGCTAGGTCTTGGCGCTCTAAATAATAATAAACAGATCGATTTTCTTGGTTATCTGCTCGCGACAAAAGTCGTTCGGGGAGGCATTATGGGTATTGAAAAGAAGATTCCTGTAATTGAAATTCTCCACCCTATTTTACTTGGTGGCCAACCAATGAAATACCTAGAAGGTATGGAGAGCCGCCTTATGCCGCTCAATGATTGGCTACATAACGAATTAAAGAAATACATGAAATATTTAGCGGTTAATGATGATAGATATACATTTATGTTTGATAAACTGGAAGTTCTCATGTCGCTCAGTTATATATTTCAAAAAAATCAATCCAAGGAGAATGGCTTGGGTCAGTGGGTTCCAACCGGTTCATTTTTATATCGACATGAAAACAGGAATCGAGTTATGCAAGATATTCAAGATTCTATCCGTGATTTTGGTGAAGATTCTGTATTTGTTAAGTGTGGTATTTTGGGTGATACTGTTGGTGATTGCTCACAGAGCATCGGTTTTCTCGCGCAATTTATTAAAAGAAACCCACGTTCTTAAAAGAAGCCCATGGCGATTTGCAGCTATACATGATCATTAGTGTTCAAAAGAATCAACTAATTTATTTAAGATGTCAAGCCGCCACATGACCGCTGGATTGCTGAACGCTCCCGACCGGAAAGAAGCGCTATTCCGCGCCTATGCTTATGCTGTGGCAACGTGGGCCGGTTATATGACGGCCGTCTATAGCGCAGACGGTAACGGCGTCGATCTGCGAATCCAGGCGGGCGTCGCGAGAGCGAATAACGGATACCGCGAAAGGGCAAGCGAAGGCGCCGGAGAATAGGTTTCCGATGCTGACCAAGCTGACGATCCGTAACTTCAAGCGGTTCGACGAGGTCGAGATCGAACTGGGCAATCCCGTGGTGTTCGTCGGGCCGAACAATTCCGGCAAGACTTCGGCCATGCAGGCGCTGGCTCTGTGGGATGCCGGGCTGAAGCGCTGGAACGAGAAGCGCTCGGGCAAGGCCGCGCCGGAGAAGCGCCCGGGCGTTACGGTCAACCGCAGGGACATCCTCGCCGTTCCCGTCCCCAGCGCCGCCCTGCTGTGGCGCCGGCTGCATACGCGGGACGTGCAGAGAGTCGCAGACCGGCAGCGGACCGAAAATGTCCGTATCGACGTGATCGTCGAGGGCATTGCCGAGGGCGCCGCCTGGACCTGCGGGCTGGAGTTCGACTACGCGAACGAGGAATCGTTCTATTGCCGGCCGCTGCGGACGGGCGCGGGCAAGTTGCCGGAACGGATGGCCGTGCCGGACGCGGCCGGGGCGGCGCGCATCGCTTTTCTTCCGCCGTTGTCCGGTCTCGCGGCGACCGAAACCCGGCTGGATCAAGGCGCCGTAAACGTCCGCGTCGGCGAAGGGCGGACGGCCGAAGTGTTGCGCAATCTTTGCTTCCGCGTTCTGCAGGAAAGCCCCGACCGCTGGCGGGAACTGGCGGAGCGGATCGAATCCCTGTTCGGCGCCGCGCTCGAAGAACCGCGTTACGTGGAAGAGCGGGGGGAAATCACGATGGGCTATCGGGAAGACGGGGTGCGGCTCGATCTTTCCGCCGGCGGAAGGGGCTTGCAGCAAACCCTGTTGCTGCCGGCCTATATGTGCGCCAACCCCGGAGCGGTCATCCTGCTGGACGAACCCGATGCGCATCTCGAGGTTCTCCGTCAGCGTGAAATCTACAAGCTGCTGACCGACGCGGCGGCAAAGAGCGGCAGCCAGGTCGTCACGGCCACGCATTCCGAGGTGCTGCTGAACGAGGCCGCCGAAGGGCATACGGTGATCGCCTTCGTCGGCCGGCCGCATCCGGTCGAGAGCGGCAATCGTCAAGTGCGCAAGGCGCTGGTCGAGATCGGTTTCGACCAGTACTGCCAAGGCGAGCAAAACGGATGGGTTCTTTATCTCGAAGGCCCGACGGATTTGGCGGTATTGCAGGCTTTCGCCAAGCGTCTCGGCCGCGATGAAGCGGCGCGGGCGCTGGAGCGGCCCTTTGTGCATTACGTCGGCAACCAACCGCAGAAGGCCGCAAGCCATTACTGCGGTCTCAGGGAAGCGCTCCCCGAGCTCAGGGGCGCGGCCCTTTTCGACCGCCTCGAAGGCGGGCCGCCGAAAGACGGCGGGACGCTGCTGCATCTGGTCTGGAAGCGGCGGGAGATCGAAAACTACTTTTGCGTTCCGGCGGCGCTCGAAGCCTATGCGCGCGCGTCCGCTGCGGAAGACGCGCCGATGCCGCTGTTTACGCGGGCGGAGGCCGACAAGCGGCTGCGGGCGATGCGCGCGGCCGCGGCCGACGTGGAGCAAGCCATGCGGACGCTGGGCAAGGGGTCGCCCTGGGATGCCGGTGTGAAAGTGAGCGACGAATTCCTGACGCCGCTTTTCGAGGCTTATTTCCAAAAACTCGGGCTGCCGAATCTCATGCGCAAGAAGAATTTTCACCAGCTTGCCGAATATATTCCGATAGACGAAATCGATCCCGAAGTCGGCGAGAAGCTCGACGCGATAGCAAGCGTGGCGCAAAGCGCAAGTGCGCGGCCCGCGCCGCAATAAGGTATCGTGCGAATAACGGCGGCGCGCCGGCGCAAGGCGCCGGCAGCCGCCGCCGATAACCCATGCCTCGGTTAGGCAGCCTCACCGTCCGCGGCTTCAAGTCGATCCGCGCGCTCGAAGACTTCGAGTTGCGCAACCTGAACGTTCTGATCGGCGCCAACGGGGCCGGCAAGAGCAACTTCATCGACCTGTTCCGCATGTTGGCGGCTGTGGCCGAGAAACGGTTGCAACTCTTCGTCAGCCGGCAGGACGGCCCGGACGCTCTGCTGTTCGGCGGCCGCAAGCGGACGCAGCGCCTGGAAGCGGAGTTCGTCTTCGGCAGAAACGGCTACGGGTTCTCGCTCGAGCCGGTGGGGGAGCGGTTGATCTTCGCCCGCGAGGAGACGAGGTTCCTCAGACATGCGCACCCGCTCGGAAGCGGACATGAAGAGGCGCGTTTGCCCGCTGCCGACGATGACGCCTTTGCGCCCTACGTCCGGCCGGCCCTCGCAGGTTGGCGCGTCTATCACTTTCAGGGCTCCGGCCCCGAAGCTCCGGTACGCAACGCTCAGGCCGTGCGCGACAACCTGCTGCTCAAGCCGGACGCGGGCAACCTCGCTCCGTTTCTGCGGCTGTTGCGCGAGCGCCACGCCGACCGCTATCGGCAGATCGTCGAAGCGGTGCGGCTTGCCGCCCCGTTTTTCGGGGACTTCGTTTACCGCAAGGATCCGGGAGAGCGCATGGAGTTGGAATGGTTCGAGGCGGACGATGCGGACACCGTGCGCGGCCCGCGCCAACTCTCTGACGGCACGCTGCGCTTCATCTGCCTGGCGGCCTTGCTGCTCCAGCCTACGCACCTGCAACCGGAAGCGATCCTCATCGACGAGCCGGAGTTGGGGCTGCATCCCCACGCGCTCGCCTTGCTGGCCGGAATGCTGCGATGCGCCGCAGAGACGCGGCAGATTATCGTTGCAACGCAGTCCGCAGACCTGGTCAGCGAGTTGGATCCGGAGGACGTGGTGGTGGTCAACCGCAGGAACGGCGAATCCGTTTTCGAGCGCCCGGATGCCGATCGTCTGCACGACTGGCTGGAGGATTATACGCTGGGCGATCTGTGGAAGATGAACATACTCGGAGGCAGGCCCGCGCGATGACGGAGGCGGTTGTCGTCTGCGAGGGGCAGACCGAGGAGGTCTTCGTGCGGGATGTTCTCGGCCCGTCTCTGGCGGAGCGGGAGGTGTTCGTCGAGCCGAGGCTTGTCAGGACATCCTCGCGCGGGAAAGGCGGGGCGCTCAGCGGTCAACGGGTGCTGTTGTTTCTTCGCAACACCCTCCGCGAGCGGCAAGATACCTACGTTACGACGTTCTTCGATTTGTATGCGCTGCCCGCGGACTTCCCCGGCCTATCCAAGTCTGCCGCCTGGAGTGATCCGGTGCGCCGCGCGGAGGCTATCGAAACCGAATTCCACGCCGCGGTTGTTCAAAAGGCCGGGCGCCGCCCTGAGCGATTCTTTCCCCACATTCAACCATACGAGTTCGAGGCATTGCTTTTTTCCGACGTGAAAGGGTTTTCCGAAGTCGAGCCGCGATGGAAGACCGGCTTGTCTCAACTGCAAAAAGCACTGGATTCGGCGCAGACTCCCGAGCACGTCAACGACGGCCCGGATACCCACCCGTCGGCCCTTCTGCGGGATATTCTCCGCCCACGGTACGCCAAGATACTCCACGGCTCGGCCGTATCCGAGTGCATCGGCCTCGACCGCATCCGCGAGAAATGCCGCCATTTCGACAAGTGGCTGTCGCGCGTGGAAACCCTGCCGCCGCTGCGGCAAGTGCGGTAACTCATGGCCCTGCTGTCCGAGTCGGTCGTGGAGGAAGCCGCTCTCGATTGGTTTCGGGAGTTGGGCTACAACGTCATCGGCGGACCGGACATGCCGCCCGGCGCCCATGCTCTGCGCGAGAGCTACGCGGACGCGGTTTTGCCGTCGGTCGTGCGCGGCGCCTTGGCGCGGCTCAATCCCGGTCTGCCGCCCGAGGCGCTGGACGACGCGTTCGCCAAGCTGACCCGTCCGGAAGGGGCGACTTTGGAAACCCGCAACCGCGCCTTCCACCGCATGCTTGCGGACGGCGTGACGGTGGAGTGCCGCGGCGCCGGCGGCGCGCTCCGCTACGACCAGGCGCAAGCGCTGGATTTCAACGAGCCGGCGAACAACGATTGGCTGGCCGTCAATCAATTCACCGTCACCGAGAACGAGCGCACCCGCCGGCCCGACATCGTGCTGTTCGTCAACGGCCTGCCGCTGGGGCTGATCGAGCTCAAGAATCCCGCCGCCGAGAACGCGACGGTGCGGACGGCCTGGCGGCAGCTTCAGACCTACAAGGCGGAGTTGCCGACGCTGTTCGCAATGAACGCGGCGCTCATCGTCTCGGACGGGGTCCAGGCGCGCATCGGCACGCTGACCGCCGGGCTGGAGTGGTTCAAGCCCTGGCGAACCATCGGCGGCGAAGAATTGGCGCCGTCGTTCCTTACCGAGATCCAGGTGATGATCGAAGGCGTTTGCGAGCCCCGGCGCTTCCTGGCGCTGGTGCGCGATTTCATCGTTTTCGAGGACGACGGAAGCGGCGCGCCGGTCAAGAAGATGGCCGGCTACCACCAGTTTCACGCAGTCGAGGCGGCGGCCGCCGAGACCCTGCGCGCCGCCGCGTTGCAAAGGGCGGCAGCGGACCGCGCATGCGAACCGGGCCGCAAGACGGGCGGCAAGCCGGGCGACCGGCGCATCGGCGTGGTGTGGCACACGCAGGGCTCGGGCAAAAGCCTGACCATGGCCTTCTACGCCGGGCGCATTGTCCGCGAGCCGGAGATGGAGAACCCGACCGTCGTCGTGTTGACCGACCGCAACGATCTCGACGATCAACTCTTCGCCGTCTTCGCCCGCTGCCATGACCTGTTGCGCCAGACTCCGACGCAGGCGGCAAGCCGGGCGGACCTGCGCGCCAAGCTCGCCGTTTCATCGGGCGGCGTGGTCTTCACGACCATTCAGAAGTTTTTCCCCGAGGAGAAGGGCGACCGGCTCCCGTCGCTCTCTGAGCGCCGCAACATCGTGGTCATCGCCGACGAAGCGCACCGCAGCCAGTACGACTTCATCGACGGCTACGCGCGGCACATGCGCGACGCGCTGCCCCATGCCTCGTTCATCGGCTTCACCGGCACGCCGGTCGAGCTCCGGGACGCCAATACCCGCGCCGTGTTCGGCGACTACATCAGCATTTACGACATTCAACGCGCCGTCGACGACAAGGCGACCGTGCCCATCTACTACGAAAGCCGGCTGGCCAAGCTGGCGCTCGACGAGCGCGAGCGGCCGAAGCTCGACCGCGGATTCGAAGAGGCGACCGAAGGCGAGGAGATCGCCCGCAAGGAAAAGCTCAAGACCAAATGGGCGCAGCTCGAAGCGGTCGTCGGCGCCGAGCAGCGCCTGGCGCTCGTCGCCCGCGACATCGTTGCGCATTTCAAGCAGCGCCTCGCGGCCATTGACGGCAAGGCGATGGTCGTCTGCATGAGCCGGCGCATCTGTATCGAACTCTACCGCGAGCTCGCGCGCCTGCGGCCCGAATGGCATAGCGAAGACGACGCCGCGGGCGGTATCAAGATCGTGATGACCGGCGCCGCGTCCGACCCGCCCGACTGGCAGCCGCATATCCGCAACAAGCAGCGGCGCGAGGCGCTGGCCTCCCGCTTCCGCGACGCCGCCGACCCGCTGCAGATCGTGCTCGTGCGCGACATGTGGCTGACCGGCTTCGATGCGCCGAGCCTGCACACCATGTATATCGACAAACCGATGCGCGGCCACGGGCTGATGCAGGCGATCGCGCGCGTCAACCGCGTGTTCAAAGACAAGCCGGGCGGGCTCGTCGTCGATTACCTGGGCCTCGCCCACGAGATCAAGCGCGCGCTGGCGGTCTATACCGAAAGCGGCGGACGGGGGCGGACGGCGCTCGATCAATCGCAGGCGGCGGCGGTGATGCTGGAGAAATACGAGATCTGCCGCGGCCTCTTCCACGGTTTCGATTGGTCGCAGTGGATCGAGGGCGCGCCCCGGGAACGGCTGAGCCTGCTGCCGGCCGCGCAGGAGCACATCCTGGCGCAAGAGAACGGCAGAGACCGCTGCCTGCGGGCGGTGAGCGAACTGACCCGGGCATTCGCCCTGGCCGTGCCGCACGAAGACGCGCTGCGCATCCGCGACGACGCGGCGTTTTTTCAGGCCGTCCGGGCCGCGCTGGCCAAGCGGGCGCCGGGCGCCCCGCATACGGAAGACGAATTGGATCACGCCGTGCGTCAAATCATCTCGCGCGCGGTGGGGTCCGCGGGCGTCATCGACATCTTCTCCGCCGCCGGCCTGAAAAAACCCGATATTTCGATCCTGTCCGACGACTTCCTGGCCGAGGTGCGGGGCATGCCGCAACGCAATCTCGCCGTCGAGTTGTTACAAAAGCTGCTGAAGGGCGAGCTTGCGGTCCGCCGGCGCAAGAACGTCGTCCAGGCGCGCTCGTTCGCCGAGATGCTGGAGCGCGCCATCCTCCGCTATCAGAACCGCGCCGTCGAAGCCGCGCAAGTGATCGAGGAACTGATCCAACTCGCCCGCGACATGCGCGAAGCGGACGCCCGCGGCGAGCAGTTGGGGCTGTCGGCGGACGAGGTCGCGTTTTACGATGCGCTGGAGACCAACGACAGCGCGGTGCGCGTGCTCGGCGACGAAACCCTGCGCGCCATCGCCTGCGAACTGGTCGAGACCGTGCGCGGCAACGTCACCATCGACTGGACGCTGCGCGAGAACGTCCGCGCGCAACTCCGCGTGCTGGTCAAGCGCATCCTGCGCAAACACGGCTACCCGCCCGACAAGCAGGAGAAGGCGACGCGGACGGTGCTGGAACAGGCGGAGGCGCTGTCAGCCGGCTGGGCCGTCCGGGGATGAGGCGATGCCCGCTTTCGCGGCCGGCGGGCTTACGGCAGGAACGGACAGGGGTCGCGGGATTTCAGTTGGCGGGACGGAAAACGGCGGCGCATGACGCCGCGGCCGGCATGCGTTGTCTGCTGGGCGGTGTAATGGCGGACTTCGTGGGCGGCGACCCTGGCCAGCGCCCTGCCGACGACGCTCCAGTCGTTGGCGCGCGTGAACTCGATCACCGGATCGACGAAGACGGCCAACGGGGGCAGCACCGCGCCGCCCCGCCGGCGGGCCGCGCCGAGCACGTCGGGGGGCATGCCGTCGCGGCGGTTTTCGAGAGTGATGCGCAGCAGGTCGGCGCCGCAATCGCGCCAGCGCAAGCGGATATGCTCGCGGGCCAGCAGAAACTCGAATTCGCGGTGGAAGGCCGCCCGCGCCGGGTAGCTGAGATCGGCCCGGTCGTCCATGCAGACTTCCAGCGCGGAAGCCGCCGGCGCCACGCAAACGAAAACAACGGGCGCCAATATCCAGAGTGCCCGCCAGGTCAACTTAATCGTATCTTAATGATTTCTTAACCGAATTGTCAACAACTTGGCGGGTTGCGCGCGGATTTGCGCAATTTTGCTGCGGAATCATGCGTTCCTTGCCCGCTCGTCGAGCGGGAGCGCCTCGCCGGGGGCGGTCAGCGGCGGCGCGCCGGGGCGCGCCCCGATCTACAGGCGGCTATGCGGCAAGCTGAAAAATACGCTGTTGACGCGGCTTTGGCGAGTGGGTACACTCAAAGGGAAGGGGCGTTGCCCCCGCTGTCAAGGTCTCTGGTATATGGCGCCGCGGCAAACAAGCAGTTGGCAAGCCGTCCGGGGTTGCCGCCGTGCGCCCCGCGGGTCGAAGGGGCTTGCGGCGCGTATGGGCGAGCTTTCTCCCGTTGCCGCGCCCTCGGTTCCCGAAAACGGCCCGTCTTCCAGCGCATCTTGCGTCAGGGAGGGGACGGTCCCCGCCGCGGTCGTCCGCATCGACGACTCCATTATTATTGTCGCTGTACCGGGCCCCGGCTGAGCCTCTCGCGTTCGACGCGATCGAGGGGCCGCCGGCCGGGGCGGAACGAAAACCCGGTCGGCGTCAGCATCTTTTGTCCCGACCCTCCGCTTCGATGAATGGAACGGCCGATAGGCAAGAATAAAAACCGAGAGAGTCAGGGAAGGGCAAGCCATGGCGTTGATGACAGGCGCACAGATTTTGGTCGAAAGCCTCGCGCGCGAGGGCGCCGAGGTGGTTTTTGGATATCCGGGGGGCGTGACGCTTCCGGTTTACGACGTTTTCTACGACCACCCGCTGCGGCACGTTTTGGTGCGGCACGAAGAAAACGCGGCTTTCGCGGCGCAGGGTTTTGCGCGGGCGACCGGAAAAGTCGGCGTTTGCATGGCGACTTCGGGGCCGGGCGCCACGAATCTTACGACGGGGCTGGTGGACGCGCTGATGGATTCGATCCCGATCGTGGCCATTACCGGCCAGGTGCCGCAGTCGCTGATCGGGCGGGACGCATTCCAGGAAGCGGACACGTTCGGCATCACCCGGTCGGCGACCAAGCACAACTATCTGGTCAAGGACATCGACAAATTGGCGCAGGCGGTCCACGAGGCGTTTTACATCGCCGGCAGCGGGCGGCCCGGACCGGTGCTGGTCGATGTGACCAAAGACGTGCTCCTGAGCAAGACCCACTACGAGGCGGCGGGCAAGATGCGCCCCTTGCGCGGCTACGGCTTGCAGTTGACTCCCGAGAGCGCGGCGGTCGAGGCCGCGGTCGATTTTCTCTGGGGGGCGGAGCGGCCGTATATCTATGCCGGCGGCGGCGTGATCGCATCGGGGGCGCATGAGGAACTGGTGCGGCTCTCGGAGATTTTGGGCGCTCCCGTGGCGCATACCGTCATGGGTTTGGGCGCGATGCCGACCGGGCATCCGAACTTCATTTCGATGTTGGGGATGCACGGCGGCTATGCGGCCAATATGGGCGTGACCGAGTGCGATGCGCTGATTGGGGTCGGGGTGCGCTTCGACGACCGCGTGACGGGGCGGCTCGACGCTTTCGCGCCGAATGCGCGCGTGCTGCACGTGGACGTGGACGAGGCGGAAATCAGCAAAAATCGCCGGGCCGATGTCGGCGTGGTCGGCGACGCGAAGATCGTGCTGCGCGCGATCAACGAACGGCTGGAGGCAACGAGGGCCGAGAGGGGCGGCGAAAACTTGACGGCGCGCCGGGCATGGATGGACCGCATTCGCGTCATGAAGGCCGAAAATCCGTTCGTTTATACGCCCTCTCAGGATGAGATCAAGCCGCAGTTCCTCATGGAAAAGCTCGACGAGATCGCGCAGGGCGAAGCGATCGTGACGGTCGATGTCGGCCAGCATCAGATGTGGGCCGCGCAATATATGCGCTTCAACCGTCCCCGGTTGTGGCAATCGTCCAGCGGGCTGGGCTCGATGGGTTTCGGCCTGCCGGCGTCGATGGGCGCGGTCGTGGCCTGTCCGCAGAAGACGGTGATCAGCATTGTGGGCGACGGCGGGTTCATGATGGCGCTGCCGGAACTGGGCACGATCGCTTCGAACGGACTGCCGATCAAAATCGTCGTCATGAACAACGGCACGCTGGGCATGGTGCGCCAATGGCAGCAGTTGTTCTTCAACAAGCGCTACAGTCAGGTGGAAATCAGTTCCTTCCCGAATGCGGAGTTGCTCGGAGCGGCGTTCGGGATTCCGGCCCGCACGGTCGATAAGCCTGCGGATCTCGACGGCGCCCTCAAGGAGGCGTTTTTCGAGGCGGGTCCCTATCTGCTCAACGTCAAGGTGGCGCCGGAAGAGTGCGTTTACCCGATGGTTCCCGCCGGCGGCGCCGTGAACGAGATGATCCTTGCGCCGCAGCCGCCGGCGCCGGTGGGCGGTTAGACGAGACAGAGGCAAAACACGATGCAACAACTGATTTCTCTGCTCGTCGAAAACCAGCCCGGCGCGCTGATGCGCGTGGCCGGAGTGCTCACCTCGCGCGGCTACAACATCGAGAGCCTGACCGTCGCCAAGACGCTCGACCCGACGCTTTCGAGCATGACCATCGTGGCTAACGTCAACGAGGAAGGCCGCGACCTGCTGATCAAGCAGATTACCCGCCTGGTGAACGTGATCAAGGCCGTGGATCTGACCGTTTCTCACGCCGTGCGGCGGGAGTTGGCCTTAATCAAGGTTTACGCTTCGCAAGACAAGCGGGCCGGGTTGTTGCGCGAAGCCGAGATTTTCCGGGCGCGGGTCGTGGATGCGGCGCCCAATTCGTACACGCTTGAAGTGACGGGTTCGCCGGATAAGCTCGACGCCCTGATCTCGCTGCTGCACAACTACGGACAAGTGGAGATGGTGCGCTCGGGCGCCATGGCCATGGCCCGCGAAAAGCAGAACAAGCTGCCGATCCCCAAGTTCGGCGAGGCCGTCGAGGAGCCCGTCGCGGAGATGGTGGAAAGCTGACGCAAACGGCCCAAACTTTGGCATCCGCTTGCGGATGCGCGCAAAAATTCTGAAAGGACTGGAACGAAAAGAATGCCGGCGATTATCTATTACGAACAAGACGGAGATCTCGATTTGCTGCGAGGCAAGAAGATTGCCGTTATCGGTTACGGCAGCCAGGGGCATGCCCATGCCCTCAATCTGCAGGAGAGCGGCCTGGACGTGGTTGTCGGTCTCTACGCGGGATCGAAGTCCTGGCCGAAAGCCGAGGCGGCGGGCCTCGAGGTCAAGACGGTCGCCGCTGCGGTGAAGAGCGCCCAAGTGGTGATGATTCTGCTGCCCGACCACATCCAGCCCGATCTTTACAAAAGCGAGATCGAGCCCAATCTGGACGCGGGCGACACGCTGATGTTCGCTCACGGATTCTCGATTCACTGGAAAGAGATTGCTCCGCCGGACAACGTGGATGTCTCGATGATCGCTCCCAAGGCGCCGGGGCACCGCGTGCGGGAATTGTTCGTCGAAGGCGTCGGCGTGCCGGGGCTGGTTGCCGTCGCGCAAGACGTTTCGGGCCGAGCCAAAGAGCAGGCGCTGGCATACGCCCTGGGGCTCGGCTGTCTGAAGGCGGGCGTGATCGAGACGACGTTCAAGGAAGAGACCGAGAGCGATTTGTTCGGCGAGCAGTCGGTGCTCTGCGGGGGAACGGCGGAACTGGTGCGGGCCGGTTTCCAGACGCTGGTCGATGCCGGATACCAGCCGGAGATTGCCTATTTCGAATGTCTCCACGAGTTGAAGCTGATCGTCGATTTGATGTACGAAGGCGGCTTGAGCTACATGCGCTACTCGGTTTCGGATACGGCCGAGTACGGCGATTACACGCGCGGGCCGCGGGTGATCGACGAGCGGGTCCGCGAGAGCATGAAGCAGGTGCTGGCCGAGATTCAGTCCGGACGCTTCGCCAAGGAATGGATGGATGAAAACCGCGCGGGCCGCCGCAAGTTTCTGGATACCCGCGAGCGGCAGGAAACGCAATTGATCGAGGAAGTCGGGGGCAGGCTGCGCGCCATGATGCCGTTCCTCAAAAAGGAGAAGCCCGAATCGACGCCGATGGCTTCGTAGCCGGGCGGCCGCTCCGGCGGCTGCGGCCGATTCGTGAATCGAGGATAGAGCGATGCGAGTATTCGTTTACGACACGACGCTCCGCGACGGCACCCAGGGCGAGAACGTTTCGTTTTCGGTCGACGACAAGCTGTCGATCGCCCGCAAGCTGGACGCCATAGGCATCGATTACATCGAGGGCGGCTGGCCCGGCTCGAATCCCCGCGACGAAGGGTTTTTCGAGCGGGCCAAGACGGAGCTCGCTCTGAAACATGCGCGGCTGACCGCCTTCGGCTCCACCCGGCACGTTGCCAACAGGCCGCAAGACGACGAGAACGTGCGCAAGCTCGTGGACTCGGAAACGCCGGTCGTCACGATTTTCGGCAAAAGCTGGGACCTGCACACCGAGCGGGCGCTGCGGGTCAGCGAAGAGCAAAACCGCGAGATGATCGCCTCCACGGTCGCCTATCTCAAGGCGCTGGGGCGCGAGGTGATCTACGACGCGGAGCACTTCTTCGACGGCTACGAGTCGAACCGCGATTTTGCGCTGCGCACGCTGGAGGCGGCGCAACGGGCGGGCGCCGACGCGCTGGTGCTTTGCGACACCAACGGCGGGACGCTGACCGCCCGCCTGGCGGAGATCGTCGCCGACGTGCGCAAGAACTTCGACGGAATCCTCGGCATTCATACCCACAACGACTCGGAGATGGCGGTCGCCAATGCCGTCGCCGCGGTCGAGCTCGGCGCCACGCACGTGCAGGGCACGATGAACGGGTACGGCGAGCGCTGCGGCAATTGCAACTTGATTCCGCTCGTCTGCAACCTGGAGTTGAAGCTCGGCCACACGACCGTCGGACGCGAGAACATCGGCAAGATGACCAGCTTCGCCAACTACATCGCGGACATGGCCAACCTGGTGCTGACCAACGGCGCGGCGTTTGTCGGCAAGAGCGCTTTCGCCCATAAGGGCGGGATTCACGTCAGCGCCGTATTGCGCGAGGCTTCCACCTACGAGCACGTCGAGCCCGAAACCGTCGGCAACGAGCGCCGCGTGCTGGTCAGCGACCTTTCGGGCCGCAGCAACATCGCTTTCAAGCTGCAGGAGAAGGGCTGGGAGGAAAAGCTCGACGACGCGGCGCGCAAGCGCGTTCTCGCCCGCATCAAGCAGATGGAGTTCGAGGGCTACGAGTTGGAATCCGCCGACGGCTCTTTCGAGTTGCTGATCCGCCAGGCGCTGGCGCCCGAGACGTATTTCTTCAAGCTCGACCGGATGCGCATGGTCACGCACAAGTCGGGCTGGGAGCGGTCGCAATGCGCGGTCAAGATGACCGTCGATACTCCCGCCGGCCCGCAGCAGGCTGAAGTTTCCGCCTCGGGGCCGTTCGACGCCATCGCGGGCGCTTTGCGGCGCTGCCTGGGGCAGGTCTATCCGGCGGTCGCCGACATTCGGCTGGTGGACTACAAGGTGCGCGTGCTCGATCCGGGCAAGGGCACCGCGGCCAAGGTGCGGGTGCTGATCAACTGGACGGACCACAAGGACGTCTGGACGACCGTGGGCGTGTCCGACGACGTGCTCGAAGCAAGCTGGAACGCGCTTTGCGACTCGGTGCGGCTGGAGTTGCTGCGGCTGGAGGACGCCGCGCCGGCCGCGGACGGCGTTGCGCAGCGAGCGAAGACGGCGTAATTGCGTCCCCGCCGGATATGCGCGGCGCGCGGCGGATTATCTTGAGGTCATGGAGGCGCGCTTGACCGATACTGAGCGAATGGAGGGGACATTGACTGCTTTCAACGGTTTCCAATTCGGCGGCGGCGGCTTCAACTATCTCGAAGGCCGGCGCATCCTGGGCTTGGCGATGGGTGCGTTGCGCAGGCGGACCGACCTGCGTTCCGAGCTCGGCATCGCTCCGCAGCATCCGGGCAGAGGGGCCGTTAAGGAAGACGACGATGTTTGGGATGTTCTTGTTTTCGCCGGCTTCGCCGAGGTGAAAAACTTTACCAAGAACCCGCATCTCTCCCTCGGCATCGGCTGGACTGACGTGTCGGCAATGTTGACGCTGCCCAACAAGGCGCGGGCGCCGCATCGGCGGGCGCTGATAGGGCTCGACAAGGAGGACTTTTGCTGCAAGGTGGATACGCTCCTGGAGAACATGCGCCCCCTGTTGTCGGGCTGTCCGGGAGCGGAGCCGCGCCTGCGCGTTCGGCAGCGGCACGGGAAAAGGGGGGCCCCGCTGCTACGCGATGCGTACATCGACATCGACCTCCGCACGCGCAGCGGCGATGAAGAGAGCCGCGTCAAGCCTCAGCCCGAGTGGATCGGCGCGGCCTTTGACGCCCTCAAGAACAAGCGCAAGGAGTCCAACCTCGAATTGCAGATCGGCGCGAGGTTCCCTTATCGGACTTGCCAAGCGATTCAGCAACCCGAAGCGCTCGACTTCGCGGCCGCGGCCTGGATTGCCTGCAAGCCGTATATCGAGGCCATCTGCGAATCTCGGGGCGCCGGCAATCAGGGCTAAACTTCGCGGCGGCCTTCGATCGATTCGAGCATGGTTGCTTCGTCGATGAACTCGATCTCGCTGCCCACGGGGATGCCCAAGCCGATGCGGCTGACCTTGACGCCCAGCGGTTTCAGCAGCCGGCTCAGGTAGGCCGACGTGGCCTGCCCCTCGGTTGTCGGACTCGTCCCCAGGATGACTTCCCGAACGTCGATTTCCCGCATCCGCTCCAGCAGGTTCTTGATTTTCAGGTCTTCGGGGCCGATGTTGCGCAGGGGCGAGAGCGCGCCGTGCAAAACGTGGTACGTCCCGTTGTAGGAGCGGGTGCGCTCGACAACCATGATGTTGGTCGGCTGCTCGAGCACGCAGACCAGGCCGTGATCGCGGTTCGGATCGGAACAAATCGGGCAGAGCTCGCCTTCGGCGATGTTGTTGCAACGGGCGCACAGTCGGATCAGCGCGCGCATCTCGGAGATCGCGCCGGCCAGCCGCTCGGCTTCCTCCCGGCTTGTGCCCAGCAGGTGAAAAGCGATGCGCTGGGCGGATTTCGAGCCGACTCCCGGCAGCCGCTTGAGTTCGTCCACGAGGCGGGACATCGGCGCGGCCAGATCGTCAAGAGCCATGTTTCACTCCCAGCCGGCGATCCCCGTTCGCGGGGCCGTCAGCCGAGCAGCCCCGGCGGCAGCCCCATGCCGCCCATGAGGCCGCCGACCTTCGATTGGGTTTCCTCGTCCACGCGCTTGGCCGCCTCGTTCACCGCGCCGCGAACCATGTCTTGCAGCATTTCGACGTCTTCGACGGCATCGGGGTCGATGGCGATGTCGAGAACTTTCTTGTGGCCGTCCATCTTGACCGAGACCATGCCCCCGCCGGTGGACGCTTCGACGCGGATCCGGCCGATCTCCTCTTGCATGCGTTCCTGCATGGCCTTGGCCTGCTGGAGCATTTTTTGCGGGTTTCCGGGGAATTTCACGGCGTGTACTCTCTCAGATCGCGGACTTGTCGAACGCGGCCCTCGAAGAGCCGCTGAAACTTTTGGACTACGGGGTCCGCCAGCGCCCGCCGGCTGACCGCGTCGTCCTGCTTGGCCTCTGCTTCGGGAGCGGCGGCGGCGGGCGAACCGTTCGGCGGCGCCGCATCCCCCGCCGCATTACTCCCCAGCTTAACATCGGGCTTGCTTCCCAGCAGCTTTTCCAGGGATGTCTCGATATCCCGCAGACCGAACTCGAGCACGGTGCGGTGCTCGGCCGTTGGGCGGATCTCGACGGCGCCGCCGCGCTGCTCGACTTCTCCGGCAAGCACGGCGTCGGCGATGAAGTCGTGCCCGCTGTCCTTGAGGGTTTTCGCCAGCCGGGACTTGAGGCTGTCTGCGCCGGGAGCGGGCGGGGCCGCCGCCGGCTGCGGCCGCGGCGCGGGTTCCGCGGCGGCGCTTGCCGGGCTCGCTTGCGCGGCTGCTCGCGGCCCGGCGCTGGCGGAACCGCTGCCCGCGGGCAAAGCCGGAACTTGTCCGCCGTTACCCGCCAGGCTGCCGAGAATTTTTTCGATCGGCTGCAGACGGCCCGCATAGACCAGCTTCAACAGGCCGATCTCCAGCAGGAATCGCGACTGGGTCGTTTGCTGCAGATCCTGATAAAGCGTCAGGAGAAGTTGGACGTAACGAGTCAGGTCTTCGCTGGAAAACCGCTCGAGCCGGCGGGCGGCGGATTGGCGTTCCCGCTCGCCGGCGGTCACCAGACGGCTGTCGGCGCCCGCCACTTTCATCACCATGAGATTGCGGAAATATCTTGTCAATTCGCCGCAAAAGTGCTGCGGGTGGCGGCCTTCGCGGAAGAGATCGTCCACTACGGCGAGCATTCCCGCCGGATCGTTGCCGCAGACCGCTTCGAGTATGCGGTCGATGATCTCGCTGGGAATTGCGCCCAGCAGGCCGCGCACCTCCCGGGCTTCGAGTTTGTTGCCGAAAGCGGCGATGGCCTGATCGAGCGTGGAAAGCGAATCGCGGATCGAGCCGTCGCCGGCGAGCGCCGCCGCGGTCAGGGCGTCGTCGTCGGCTTCGACGCCTTCCCGCTCGCAAATGCTGCGCAGGTGGGCGATCACCTGCTCCAGGTCCACCGTGCGGAAGGCGAACGACTGGCAGCGCGAGGCGATCGTCGCCGGAATCGACTGCGGTTCCGTGGTGCAGAGGACGAAGACCACCCACTCGGGCGGCTCCTCCAGAGTTTTCAACAGCGCATTGAAAGCGTCGTTGGTGATCTGGTGGGCCTCGTCGATGATAAAAACCTTGTAGCGGTCCCGCGCGGGGCGGTATTTGACGCTTTCGCGCAACTCGCGGATATCGTCGATGCGGCGGTTCGAGGCGGCGTCGATTTCAATTACGTCCAGCGCCGAGCCGGCGGCGATTTCCCGGCATACGAGCGACTGCGGATCGGGCTTCGAGGTGGGGCCGTCCTCGCAATTGAGCGCCATGGCCAGGATGCGCGCCATAGTCGTCTTGCCGGTTCCGCGCGGCCCCGAAAAGATGTAGCCGTGAGCGACGCGGCCGCGGTCGAGCGCGTTGCGCAGCGTACGCTTCACGTGCTCTTGATTGACCACCTCGTCGAAGGTTTGCGGGCGGTACTTGCGGGCGATGACCTGATACATGCGGCGCCGCCCCGGTTGCGCCGGCGGGCGGCGATGGGCTCCGACGATTCCGCGGCACGCGCCGGAGGCCGCTGCCGTTGCTTCCTTCCGGACCTGGCGGAGTTCACGGCTTGGCGCTGCACGGGGCCGAAGCCCAACGTTCAGCTTACCACTCGACTTGCGCCGCTTAGCGGAACGTTGCTCCCCGCGCGGGGTTGACGCCGCCGACCGTGATCCCGTCGATGCGGACGGTCGGAATGCCCACGCCGACCGGGACGCTCTGGCCTTCTTTGCCGCACGTGCCGACGCCGTTGTCGAGCTTGAGGTCTGCGCCGACCCGGCTGACTTTGGTCAGCACGTCCGGCCCGTTGCCGATCAGCGCCGCGCCGCGCACGGGCCGCGTCGCCTTGCCGTCTTCGATGAGATAGCTTTCCGACGCCGAAAAAACGAACTTGCCGTTGGCGATGTCAACCTGGCCGCCGCCGAAGTTGACGCAGTAGAGGCCCTTCTTGACCGCGCGCAGGATGTCGGCGGGGTCGTCTTCGCCCGCGAGCATGAACGTATTGGTCATGCGCGGCATGGGGATGTGCTTGTAGCTTTGGCGGCGGCCGTTGCCGGTAGCGGCCGCCCCCGTCAACCGGCTGGACAACCGATCTTGCATATAGCCCTTCAGGATGCCGTTTTCGATAAGCACGGTCTCTGCGGTCGCGTTGCCTTCGTCGTCCACGTTGAGCGATCCGCGGCGTTCCGCCATTGTGCCGTCGTCGATCACGGTGCAGAGTTCCGAGGCGACTTTCTTGCCGATCAGTCCGCTGAACGCCGAAACCCCTTTGCGGTTGAAGTCGGCTTCCAGGCCGTGGCCGACGGCTTCGTGCAGCAGGATTCCGGGCCATCCCGGCCCCAGCACGACCGTCATTTCCCCGGCCGGGGCTTCGGCGGCGTCGAGTTGGACTATGGCTTGGCGCGCGGCTTCGCGGGCGAAGCTCTCGGGCGTTCTTGCCGTGCGGAAAAATTCGGCGCCGCCGCGCCCGCCGCCGCCGTCGGAGCCGCGCTGCCTGTTCGCGCCCTCGCCGGCCAGCACCGAGACGTCGAGGCGCGCCAGCGGGCGGCTGTCGTGGCTGATGAAGCCC
The DNA here is from genome assembly GCA_958295955.1 of uncultured Bryobacterales bacterium. Lineage (GTDB taxonomy): Bacteria > Acidobacteriota > Terriglobia > Bryobacterales > UBA6623 > CATQHP01. The sequence continues at coordinate 3,783,380 of OY282420.1, forward strand.
TCCGACGTCGCCGTCAGGACATGCCGCTCGGTGTCCGCATAGCCGGCGATGACCTCGTTCACGCGCGGGTCGTAGGCGCGCGCCGCCGCATCGGCGCGCTGCAGAAACGCCGCCTTTTCGGCAAGGCTCAGGCCGTCTCCTTCCACTGCGTAGAGCGCGCGCCGCGGCGCCGACTTGAAGCCGTACGCGCCGGCGCTTGCCGGGCCGTTGGCGATGTGAGCCGCCGTTCGCGCCGCCGCAACGATTTTTTCCGGCGCCAAGTCGTCGCTGTAGGCGTAGCCGGTCTTCTCGCCGTGGATGACCCGCACGCCGCAGCCGACCGTGACGCCCTGCGTTGCGCTCTTGACGATCGACTCCTCCAGGCCGACGGACGTGGACGAGACGTACTCGAAGTAAAGGTCGGCGAAGTCGCCCCCGCGCGACAGCGCCTCGCCGAGATAACGGTTCAGGTCGGCGTCGCCGATGTTGAATTTGCTGCGGATGAACGACACTCAAGCTCAGCGTAGCGTATCTCCGGCGCCGCGCTGCGGCTGCGCGCCGGTTCGCCGCCGCCGGCGCCCGCGAGATGTGTTGCAATAGGCGTTTACGCTTCCCGCCGCTGTAGCGCGGCGCCGGGCAAGAGAAAGGGTAAACGCATGGCAAAGTTGCGCGTCGCCGTCATCGGCGCCGGATTCGTCGGAAAAGTCCACGTCGAGAACATTCGCCGTCAAACCGACGCCGAGTTGGTCGCCCTCGCCGATCAGTCGCAGGAGATCGCTTCCGCTTTCGGCGAGCATCTCGGCATTGCGCGCGCCGTTGGCGACTACAACGAGTTGCTCGCCGACCCGTCGATCGACGCGGTGCATATCTGCACTCCGAACGCGACGCATTTCCCCATCGCCAAAGCGGCGATCGAAGCGGGCAAGAACGTGATTTGCGAGAAACCGCTGGCCATGTCGGCCGGCGAAGCGCAGGGTCTCGTGCAACTCGCCCGCGAGAAGGGCGTCGTCCACGCCACGAGCTACAACTTGCGCTTTTACCCCAACGTCGCCCAGATGCGCCGCATGGTCGCGACGGGGGCGGTCGGCGACGTGCTGGCCGTTCAGGGCGCGTATTCCCAGGACTGGCTTTTCTACGAGACCGATTACAACTGGCGTCTCGAGCCCGAAGTCGGGGGGAACTCGCGCGCGATGGCCGACATCGGCTCGCACTGGTGCGACATGGTCGAGCACGTGACCGGCAGGCGTATCCAGGCGGTCTGCGCCGAGTTGATGACCTTCCACCCGGTGCGCAAGAAGCCGAAGAAGGCGATCGAGACTTACGCCGGCAAGCTCCTGCAGCCGGAAGATTACGAGGATCGTCCGATCGCGACCGAGGACTTCGGGGCGATCCTGCTGCGCTTCGCCGGACGCGCCCGCGGCGCGTTCACCATCAATCAGGTCGCCGCCGGGCGCAAAAACCGCTTGGTGCTGGAAGTTTACGGGACGAAATGCGGCATGGCCTGGGACGGCGAGAAGCCGAACGAGCTATGGATCGGCCGGCGCGATGGGAACAACCAATTGCTGGTCAAAGATCCGTCGCTGTTGGAAGCCGAAGCGCGGACGTTCGCCGATCTTCCGGGCGGCCACGCGGAGGGCTACGCCGATACCTTCAAGCAGTTCTTCCGGCGTTTCTATGCCGCCTGCCGCGACAAGTCGCTCGCCGGCGCGTTGCCGACTTTCGACGCGGGGCTGCGTCAATTGCGACTGGTCGAAGCCGTGCTGAAAAGCTCGCAGCAGGGCGGTTGGGTCGAGCTCGGTTAACGGGCCGCCGGCAAATGCCCGAAACAAAGCGGCAAACGCCGTACAATAAGCTGCATGGCGGCTCTGGAAGATTTGCAAGTCGGGGTGATGTTCTGGACGGGAGGCGAACTCGGCATCGAGGCGCCTCCGGCTGAGATCGCCGCGTCGGTTCGCGCTCTCGGGGTCTCGTGCGGGCAAATCGGCGTGCATATCCCCGACTTGGGGGACGCCGCCGTCGAGGCATGGCGCAGCGCGCTCGACGAGCAGGGGATTACCGTCGTGACCGCCTTTCCGGGTTTTACCGGCGAGAGTTACGCCGGCATTCCGATCTGCGCCGCCACGGTCGGCTACGTGCCGCCGGCAACCCGGGACGAACGCGAGCAGCGCACCTACGCGGTTTCGGATTTCGCGCGGAAACTGGGCATTCCCGGCTTGGCGACGCACGTCGGCTGCATCGCCGAAGACCGCTCCGATCCGCAGTACGCCGCCATCCGCGACCTCGTGCGCCGCGTGTGCGATTACTGCGCGGGAAACGGCCAGACCTTCGCGCTGGAAACCGGCCAGGAATCCGCCGCCGCCCTGAAAGCGTTTATCGCCGACGTGGACCGCCCGAATCTCGGAATCAACTTCGACCCGGCGAACATGATCCTCTACGGCTCGGGAGACCCGCTCGAGGCGCTGGAAACGGTCAAGGAGCGCGTGATCACGGTTCACTGCAAGGACGGCAGCCGGCCCGTAACGCCGGGCGAATGGGGCCGGGAAACGCCGCTCGGCGGGGGCGATGTCGGCATGGATCGTTTCGTCGCCAAGCTGAAGGAGATCGGCTACCGGGGAACTTTGACGATCGAGCGCGAGATTGTCGGCGAGCGGCAGCGCGTGGACATCCTGGAGGCCATCGCTCTGCTCAACCGGTTGCGGGTTCAGTGAGAGTCGGGGGGCGGTGGAGTTTCAGCCGATGCCGGTCGCGCGTATGGGTTTGCCCTCCCACTGGTAAAATAAACGCGCATGCGTTGGCTGCTCCCATGCCTGCTGATTGCTTGCGCCTTGCCGGCGCCTGCCGACGTTGCCGGCGACGCCCTGCGCGAGGCGGCCGAGGCGCTTGAAGCAAACGACTTCGCCGCCGCCATTCCGCATTTGGAGGCGGCGCTGGCCGCTGACGCGGAAAATTCCAACGCCCGTTTCAATCTCGCCTACGCCTACCTGCAAACCGGCGACGAGCCGAGCGCGATCGAGCAGTACGGCGCTCTCGTCGAGGCGCAGCCCGCAGCGGCCCAGGCGCGCCGCAGTCTGGCGATGCTCCTGATGCGCAACGAGCGCCCGGCCGAAGCCGTGGAGCATTGGGCGGCGCTCGCGGCGGCGAACCCCGAGGACTTTTCGCTGCGCCTGGCTTGGGCGGACGCGCTGGACAAAGCGGGCGACCCCGCGGGCGCCGTCGAGCCGTACGAACAGGCGGTCGCATTGGATGAAACCTCGGTCGACGCCCTGCTCGGACTGGGCTACGCCCTGGCGCGGCAACGCCGTTTCAGCGAGGCCGCTGCGTATTATCTGCGCGCTGCGAAGATAGACCCCGCGGTCGAGTCGATGACCCTGCAGCTTGCGAACGAAATGGAGCAGCGGGGGCAGCAGACCGACGCCCTGGAACTCTACCGCCGTTACGCCCGCAACCATCCCGGCGAGGCCGCCGTGCAGGAGCGGGTGGGCATGATTCTGCTGGAGCGGGGGCGGTTTGGACAGGCGGTCGAGGCTCTCGAAAAAGCCGTCGCGGCGGATTCCAGCGCGGCCAATCGAGCCGCCTTGGCCGAGGCTTACGCGCACGCCGGGGACGCGGAGCGCGGCGTACGGCAGTTGCGCGAAGCCGTCAACGCCGACCCCGAGAGCGTCGCGTTGCGCGTGCGCTACGCCAACGGACTGCTTGCCCTGCGGCAGTTCGAGCAGGCCGCGCAGCAGTATCTGGCTGCCGTCGAGCGGAAACCCGACACGATAGACGGCTGGAACGGGCTGGCTTTCACCATGTTCCAGTTGGAAAACTACCCGGCGGCGCTGAAGGCCCTGGAGCAATCCGAAAAGCTCGGCGCGCGCAAGCCCGCGAGCCTCTATCTCAAGGCGCTCGCGCAAGACAAGCTCCAGCTTTACGCAGAAGCCAGGAACAGTTACCAAAAGTTTCTCGCGATGTCGCCGGACATGGAAGACGAAGTTTGGAAGGCCGGCGAGCGCGTCAAGGTTATCGACAAGGTGTTGGCCAAGCGATGAAGATCCGCATGCAATGGGCCGCGGCGCTTGCCCTCGCCGTGCTTGCCGGCGGAGCCTATGCGGCGGTGCGGCCGTTGGCTTCCATCGAGGCCGAGCCGAACCTCGAGCGGCGTTCGCGGCTTGCCCTGGAGTTCGCTCATGCCCGGGTGCGGCCCGTCGTCGATGCCTACCTGGATGGCGAATCCGCCCGGGCGCGCGGCTCGATGCAGGAAATCGCCTCTGCCGTGGAGTTGTCCTGGGCGGCGCTCGAGGCGACCGGAAAGCACGCGCGGCGCAACCCCAAGCATTTCAAACACGCCGAAATTCAAACCCGCAAGCTCGCCGCCAAGCTCAAGGAAGCGCAGCGGGAGCTCGATTACGACGAGCAGCGCGAACTGGACGACCTGATTGCCGGCGTGGAAACGGTAAACAGCAAGCTGTTGCTCGCGATCATGAGCCGCAAATCGAAGTGAGGTTGCCGCGATGAGACTACGCATTTTGCTGCCGATTGCGCTGCTGTCCGCGCCGCTGGGAGCGCAGGAGATCGGCGGCGGCAAGGAGTTTTTGACCGACTACGAGATCGATGTCCTGCGCGACAACCAGAAACCCAAAGAGCGCATCGCCGCCTACCTCAAGTTCGCATCGTTGCGGCTGGAGCTGGTTGACCAGTTGTCGGCCGTCGAGGAAGCCGGCAGAGGCGCGAAGCTCCACCGCAACCTGGAAGAATACAGCCGCATTATCGAAGCCGTCGATACCGTCATCGACGACGCCCTGGCCCGCAATCTCGACCTGGACAAGGCGCTCGAGGGTCTTGTGGACAGCGAGGAGAAATTCCTGGCGCGTCTTGAAAAACTGCAGCAGGCCGAGGCGGACGATTTGTGGCGCTATGAATTCGTTCTCGAAGACGCCATCGAAATGACCAGGGACAGCATCGAGATTTCGGCGCACGATCTCGGCGACCGCAAGCGCGTCGTGCTGCAGGAAGACCGCGCGGAGCAGCAGCGCCGCGAAGCAACGATGTCCGCCTCGCGCAAGAAAGACGTTGACCGCGACCGCGCGAAACAGGCGGCGAAGGAAGCCGATTACAAAGACAAGCGTCCGACGCTGCTGCGTCCGGGCGAAAAGCTCGGCGGCCGGAAATAGCGCCGCGCCCCGCTAGCGTACCGGCAGCATGACCGTATTGCCGGCGATGCCGTTGGTCGTAACCGTCGTTTCCAGGTTGCCGCTCGGCAGGCCGTCGGGCACCGTTGCATTCACCTGATAAAGGCCGACGAAGCCCGGCGTCAAGCCGGAGAAAACGACCGGCGCCTCCCGGCCCGCAATGCGCACTACGGGCAGTTGCCGGGTTCGCGCCAGGCTTGCCGTCGAGGCTGCTTCGCCTGTCGTCTGCGCGGCGTCCACCGGGCCGTTTCCGGTCATGTAGATCACCACGATTTCTCCGGCTCGGGCCGGATCGGCGGGCGTGACCAGAGAGCCGCCGGCGTGCGCGACGATCCCGAAGCGCAGGCCGCCGGAGGGGTAGTCGATGATGCCCGGCGCGAAGTCGGCCAAGTCGATGGACACGGTCTCGCTGTAGGAATCGCCGATGCGCGCCTTGACCAGCGCGAAGTTCAGCCCGGCGAATTCCCAGGGGATCTGAATGTTGAGTTGATCGTCTCTGACGAAGAACAGCCGGCCCGCAACGCTCAAGTTGTTTTCCGGGAAGTCGAACGTGACCGCGGCATGCTTGAGCGCCAAAGGCAGGGGCAAGCCGCGCAGCGAGCCCTCGTAATCGGCCAACGCCTCTCCGAATATCGTAGCGATCGAGCCCGGCGCAACCGGCCGGCCCGCGGCGAACCCGGCGCCGTTGACGATGGCCGCAATCACCGGTTTGGGCCTGGCCGCGTTGAAGAAAGGAACGGTCAAGCCGCCGCCGGTCGCGCGGAACTCTTGAGGTCCGGGCGTCGGCCCCAGATTCACGCCGGCGGCGATCACGCCGAAGATGTCGGTTTGAGTGTCGGCCGCGTAAATCGCGCCGCCTCCGCTCACGGCGGCGAAATCCATCGACAAGCCGGCCGTCGGCGCCCCGTACCGGTCAACCACTTTCGCGATCAGCAGCTCGGGACTCTGCTCGTCCGCCGTGCCGACCAGGCCGGTTCCGGCAAGGGCGAACGAGTTGTGCGGCGCGTTGTCGCCCACGACATAGAGATAAGGCACGAAAAGGTCGCGCCCCCCGCTCTCCCGTGTTACGCGCAGCCGGCCTTCGTACGAGCCGGGCGCGGGCCTTGCGCTGAGGCTGACGGTCAAGGGAACGAGAAAACCGGGATTCAGCCGGAACGAGACCTGCTCGGCCCCCTCGATGAGTACGCGGCCGGTCGGGTCCGAGTCGCGCGGCTCGATACGCACGGTGTAGGAGTGCGTTGCGCTGCCGCGGTTGATGACTTCGATCTCGCGTTCGACGGGGAACGTTGCGTCCGGCAGCCAGCCGAAGCTCACCGTCGCGGGCACGACCGTCGCGATCGGCTCCAACGCCGACGGGATATGAACCAGCCCGCCGCCGACCGAGCCGACGCGCGCCGCGCCGCCGTCTTCGACTACATCCTGGAGCGCGGTGTTGACCAGGGCGGACTTGACCTCGGGCGCCGTCAACGTCGGGTTCGCCTGCCAAACCAACGCGGCCGCGCCGGCGATGACCGGGGCGGCAAAGCTGGTGCCGTCCACCTGCGCGAAGCCGGACGGATGGAAAGTGTCGCCGTTGGCGTCGAGCATTTGCGCGGCGGAGTAGATGAAGGCGCCGGGCGCCGCGATGTCGGGCTTCAGGTTCAGCCCGGGGCTGGGCCCGCGCGAGCTGAACGGCGCGACTTGGTTCCAGGCGAGGCTGCCCGGGCGCAGCGTCGGGTCCAGCGTGACCGCGGCGGCCGATGCGGCCAACAGTTCCGCCAGAGCCGCGCCGTCCGCGGCGCCGATCATGTACGCGGGAATATCCGTCGTCTCCAGCCCGGTCATCAGGAACGGCTCGTCGTTGCCTGCGATGTTGCGCACCACGACTGCGGCCGCGTTGGCTGCATCCGCGTTTTCCACTTTCACCTCGAAACCGCAGCCGCCGCGCTCGATGAGCACGACCGCGCCCGCCAACGAGCCGGCGGGGAACGCCGCGCAGCCCGCCGCGTCTCCGGCAGCGGAGGCGAGCATTCCCGGCGCGGTAAGCGGTTGCAGCAATGCGGGCCCCGTCCCCGCTACGGCCGTCGCCGTCGCGCCGCCGAAACGGACGCTTTCCGTGAACCGGCGCGCGTTCACCGTTGCCGCTACGGCAATCGCGTCCGGCGCCGTGGCCGGGCCGGCGATCGTATTCCTTGCCGGAAAATGCTGCTCGCCGAAAGCGCCCGCATTGCCCGCCGGCGCCACGACGATCCGCCCGAAGTCGAGCACTGCGCTTTGCACGGCGAAGGCCACCGGATCGCAAAGAACAGCGGGGTCGTCGGAGCAGGCCGGGCCGGCCTCGTTCCAGGGGAATTGCGCCGGCGAGCCGAAGCCGATGTTGAGGATGTCCATCCCGTCCGTAACCGCGTCGTCGATCGCTGCGAGGACGGCGTTGTCGTTGGTGAACCCGTTGACGTCGGGCGAGCCGAAAACCTTGTAATTGCCGAGAAAAGCCTTCGGCGCCACGCCTTCGAGATCTCCGACGGGCGACGCAACGCTCTTCCCCGCGGCGATCATGGCGACCGCCGTGCCGTGGCCGACGCGGTCGCGGGGCGTCGGGTCGTCGGGCCGGGAAGAGGCGGGTTCCTGCGGACTCAGCAAATGAACGTAGCTGCGCGCCGCGATGATTTTGTTGTTCGTAAAGGCGAGATCTTGCGGGAGGCCCTTCGGAAAACCCGCCGGCGGCGCAAGCGACGGGTCGTCGAAAGCCGGGTGATCCGGGTCGATGCCCGTATCGATGACCGCGATGCGCACGTCCTCGCCGGCTGCGTCCGAGCCGCCGAGCAGTTGCTGCGCCTCGTCCGCGCCGACGATCTCCGAGACCGAGTTCAACATCAGCTTGAACCGCCGGTTGCGCACGACGCGCGCGACTCCGGGGACGGCGCCCAGCGCGCGCGCCTGCTCGACGGTCGCCTCGACGAACACGGCGTTCAGCACGTTCCGCACCGCTCCGGCGACGCGCGCTTGACTCGCGGCGATCGCCGCCTTGACCGGCGCTTGCGAGCGCTCGACCGCAACGCGCAGGCTTGTCGTCGAAGACGCCGCGATCTTGGCCGGCGCCTTGCCCGCGCGCTTCCCGCGCTCGGCGCTGAGCATCTGCCCGGTCGAGGGAGCATCGAGAACGACGGTATAGCTGTGCCGGACGGCGCCGCGCTCGGCCGCGCCCGCGGCGCAGGGGATACACGCCAAGGCAATCCCTGCCGGCCACCAACGCGCAATCGACCGTATCGTCTTCAAGTCTCCGCTCCCACGCCCGCTGACGTTTCCGAATCCTTTACGATGCGGCGCTTCCCGGCTCGGTTTCACGCATTCGCGCCGCTACCCGCGGATCCTCGAGAATCGCGCGGATATGCCTGCGGCCTTGCACGCCGGCGTCGCTCCCCTGCAGAAATACCTTGCGGAAGTTCGTTTTCGACAGCGAGAGCCGGCCGGGGGCGACGACAACGAAGGTGCGCTTGAACGCGTAGCAGAACCGCTCCCCCGACTCCAGTCGGAACTCCTGCCCGGCAAGCTCCGCTACGCGCGCCCAAGCCTCGTCGAACTCCACCCCTCTATTTTCCTCATCCCCGTCGTCGCGGCCCTTCGGCTGCCGCGAGTAAAATAAAATCCGATGCGGATGCCGCGAGTCGCCGCCGGTTTGCTTGCCGCCGCGGTCTGCGTTCCCGCGGCTTTCCCGCAGGCGGAATACCGCGTCTATACCGACCGCCCGCGGCTCTTTCTCGATGCCGGCCGCCTGTCCCGCTTGCAGCGCGAGATCGAGCGCAATTCGCTGCGCTGGCAGACCTTGGCGGAGCTTGCCGCGAGCGGCGCGTCTTTCCCCGAGAAACCCCTGTTGGACGCCCTGCTGTATCGGCTGCAAGGCGATGAGCGGGCGCGGCAATCCGCGCTTGCATGGTCGCGGGCGCCGGCCGCCAAGGGCATTGACAACGCAGCCGAACTGCGCCGGGCGGCGCTTGTTTACGACTGGTTGCACGATGCGTCCGACCCGCAAGAGCAGCAGGCGCTGCGCAACGCCCTTGTCCGGGCGCTGGAAACGCTGTTGCCGCAGGCCGGTCTCGATGTCGGCCTGATCCGCTCGGGTCTGCTCGCCGCAATCGCGCTGGCCGGCGACTGGGAAGGTTCCGAGCGCGCGCTGGCGCAGTTGCTCGACGTCCATTGGAAAGCCGATGTCGAAGAGCCGCTCGCGCGTGGCGAACTGACGGACGACGGCGCGGCGCTCATCGCGGTTCTCGAAGCGTGCCATGCGCTCCGCTACAACCTCGATATCGACCCCTGGCGGCGTACGCCCGCGGCGTTCCGCACCTTGGCGCAGACCCGCCTGCTCAGCTATTATCCGTTCGCGATCGACACTCCCCAGGGCCGGGCGCGGCGGCCCGCGGTCTTTCGCGGCGACGAAGACCGGGCGCGGGCGCAGGCGCCTCTTTACCGCATCGCCGAGATGCTGCTGGTGGCCTATGAAGCCAACAGCCGCGAGTTCCAATTCATTCAGGGCTGGATTCGCAACGACAGCTACTCGCTGCGCTTGCCGCCGGACGCGCTCTACGAGTTCCTTTGGGTGAATCCGTATCTGCCGGGGATTCCGCCCCAGTCGGCGCCGCTGTTGGCGCACGACACGCTTCGCGGGCGTTTGTTTGGGAGAAGCAATTGGGAGAACGACGGCTTCTGGCTGGGTTACGTGGACGGGCGGCTCGAAATCGCATCCGGCGGACGGGCCGCAACGGTCGGCGCCGCCGACCGGCAGGCGCCGCTGTTGTTTCCGGGCGCCGCCGTGGTTCCCGTGAGCGTCCCCGCAAAGCTGACGCTCGCCTTGCCCCAGGAGGACGCCGACTCCCTGACCGGCGGCAGGGTCTATCTGATCGGCCTGAATCCCGGCGAAACTTATGCGCTCAAGATCAACAACCGCCGGCCGCGGCTCATGGAGGCGGGGGCCGGCGGCATCGTCGTCATCCACAACGACCCGGGCGCCGGCAAGCGCGATACGATCGACTTCGCCAAGAAGCTGCGCATCGAGCTGAAGCCGACGCTGAAGCCGACCGCCCCGGGACGCGCCCGCCCGACCTTGCGCGGGCGGTAGTCCGCGGCGGGGAAGCCCGGCCGTAGTCGGTCAGTCGACCACTTCTACGCGAAGCGGTCTGGAGGAGTTGCTTTCGATCCGTACGGAAACCGGATCGAACGAGCCGTTCTCGATCGTCACCGGTATTTCGCCCGAGATCCCGGAAGACCTGACATCGACAATGCGCACGTCCATGGTCCCTTGCGCCCGAGCGGTTTCGGTATCGCGCAGCACGAGGGCGAGCAGGCAAAGAGCAATGACGGTGAGAACCGTTTTCACGTACCAATCGATCATGAGGGACTCCTTTCGGTTTTGACTATCCACGCTCCACCATCCGCTCATGCTGCCGGTCCGTCGAACCACCAGCGGTCGAGTTCCGAGCGGAGCCTCCGCAGCGGCCTCGCGAAGCGGGGGTTGTCCGCCAGATTCGTTGTTTCCAGAGGGTCCGCGTCGAGGTCGAAAAACTCCTCGCGCGGCCGCGGCAACGGATAGGGGACGCGCAGGGTGTCCGCGCCCACGCCTTGCCAATTGCGGATGATCCGGGGCCGCAGCAGCGGAGTGTGCGTGGTGATATTGCGGATCAATTTGAAGCGTCGATCGCGAACCGCGCGCAAAAGATTCCGTTCGTTGTGTTCGCTGAACACGTACTGCCGGCTTGCGGCGCTTTTTGCGGACAAGCGTTCGCTCAGGTCATGCCCCTGGATCGTTTGCGGCGCCGCGCCCCCCGTCAGGCTGATCAGAGTCGGCGCCATGTCGATCGTCGACGCCAGCCCGTCGTCGACGCGCCCCGAGCCGGAAATTCCCGGCCCGCGGAAGATCAACGCCGAATGCGTTCCCCATTCGTAAAGCGAGAATTTCGCGCGGTGCATCGACGGCCCGTGATCGGTGCAATAGGCGACGATCGTGTTGTCCAGCGAACGCGATGCTTCGAGCGCTTGCAGCAACGCTCCGACCTCCGTGTCCATTTGGCTGGTTTCCCCAAGGTAGCGCGCGTAGTCCTCGCGAACTTGCGGCGTGTCTCGCAGATAAGGCGGCAGCGTTCCGGCGACCTCGTCGGGCCGGTAGGGAAACGCCGGACGCCTGCGGAACGGCCGGTGCGTGTGCGTGGGGCAAAAATACAGGAACCAGGGCTTGCCGCGGTGCGCGCGCAGGAACTCCAGGCTGCGGGCGAGATAATCGTCGCGTTGCGGAAACTCATGCGTAAACCCGTGCGCAGTCGCGCCGGAGGTGGATAGATGCCATTTGCGGGCGGCGGCCGTCGCGTAGCCCATCTCGCGGAATCCCTTGGCGGCCGTCCAGACCGCCGGGTCGAGCGAGAGGGAATCGGCTTGGGGACCCTGCACCAGCCGCGTCACCCCGTTGACATGGGGGTACAGTCCGGTCATGACGGCGCTGCGGCCCGGGCTGCAGAGCGGCGCCGTGGTGAAACAACGCTCGAAGCGGACGCCGTCGGCAGCCAAGCGGTCGAGGTGCGGAGTGCGCACGACCGGGTGACCGTAGCAACCCAGATCGTTCCAGCCGTGATCGTCGGCGACAATTAGTAAGACATTCGGAGGGATACTTTATTATGCCCCGGCGGGGCGTCGTTTTTCATCCCCCGTCCGCCGCTGCTAAACTCGCAGTGACCGCGATGCGCCTTCCTTCCGTGACCGCCGGACGTTTGCCGGCCGCTTGGCTGAGCCTTGCTCTGCTGGGTTCGTGCGGGGGGAATCGGCCCGCGGACCGGAGCGAAGCGCCCCGGACGGCCATACAGGCGACCCGTCAGGAAGAAGGCTATCTCATCGAGGAAGTCGGCGAAGGCGCCGCCCGCCCCGTCCTCTTTTATCGGCTGGAGCCCAAGTCGTTGAACGGAGAATACGCGCGCTCGAACTACATTCATCCGCTCTACGGACTCGACGGCGAAATTCTGACCGAAGACTTTCCCGAGGATCATTTGCACCATCGCGGCGTTTTCTGGACATGGCATCAAATCTTGGTCGGCGGCGTCCGCGCCGGCGACCCCTGGCTGGCGAAAAATTTCTCGTGGGACGTGCGGGAGTCCGCCGTATTTGCGGACGGCGGCGGCGTCCGCGTCCGCTTGCATTGGAAGTCGCCGGACTTCCGCGGCGGCGCGGAAGCCATCGTCGAAGAGATTACGGCGGTGCGCGTCCACCCTGCCGAGGGCGGCTTGCGCAAAGTCGATTTCGAGATCCGCCTGACCCCGTTGCACGACGATTTTCGCTTGGGCGGCTCGGAAGACGACAAGGGCTACGGCGGTTTCTCGCTGCGCGTCAAGATGTTGGAAGACCTGACGTTCGCCGCGGCGAACGGCCCGGTTGCCGCCGGACGCAACGCCGTGGACGCCGGCGCATGGATGGATTTTTCAGGAACTTTCGGCGGCGGAGAGGCGAAAAGCGGCGTCGCCGTCCTGGCGCATCCGTCGTCGGTCGGCTACCCTCAACCCTGGATTATCCGCGCGCTGCCGATGAAGAGCATGCAGAACCCCGTTTGGCCGGGCCGCGGCCCGCTGCCGTTGGCCAAGGGAGAAGAAGTCGTTTTGCGCTACCGCCTGATCTTGCACCGCGGCGGCGCGGACGCGGTTCCCCTGGCCGCTCTCTGGGAAGAATACCGCCGCGGGCATCGTTGACGGCCGCCGGTGCCGGCAACGTCCGCGGATTCGACGGTGAGGTTCAGCGGCGCCGGCCGCGGGGCGGGGCGTAGTCGGAGAGAATCGGATAATCCCGCCCGAGCCGGTCGTTGAGAATCCCGGCCACAGCCGGCGGCCAAATATCTTTTCGCGGCGCTCGGTCGGATTCAGGGTCGTAGGCCGTCACGTGCTCGAAGCGGTAGGGGCGCTCCCGAGGCAAGGCGCTGTCCCACTTGCGGCCGGCCTGTTTTTCCGAAATGCTGCGCTTCATGTCTTCGTCGTATTCAACCAGGCGATCGACGGCGTCCTCCCTGCCGTACTTCCAGGCTTCGGCGAACATCTCGGCGTATTGCCCCTTCAGTCCCGGATTCTTGTCGATGAGTTTGGCCATCTGTTTGCGGAAGTTGAGCACTTCCCGCGCCCATTGTTTCAAGTCTTCGTCGGCGGCCTGGCGACAGTATTCGATCTTCAACAAGTGTTCGATGTTGCGGGCGCAGCAGCACTCCCAAGCGTTTTTCTTTTCCGAACCCAAGTCTTCGATCTCCTCAATCAGATTCTGCAAATCGACGGCGGCGAAGTCGCGGCGCTTCAGCGCATGGGCCTGCTGCATCGACCAGGAGTAGAAATCGCGGTCGTAAAGACCGCCGGCCCGGGGGGCTTGCTGCGTGTCGGGGCTGGGGGCAAGCGTCGCCATAACGTTTCTCCAGCCATTATTAAAGCGCCTTTCCTCTCGCCGCCGCCGGCGGCGGGCAAAGCCCGCGATATGCGGCCGGCCCAGCCGCTCGGAGTGCGCCGTTGGCGCGGAAGCCGGCTTCGCGGAGCCCGTGCGGCGAATGGCCCGGTTGCAGCCGGACGCAATGCCGCCGCCCGGCGCCGCCGGCCAAGGGAGAAGATTTGCGCTACCGCCTGATCCTGCGCCGCGGCGCGGACGCGGTTGCCTTGGCCGCTCTCCGGCAAGAATACCGCCGCGGGCATCGTTGACAGCCGCCGGCCCCGTGAATGGTCCGCAGCTTCAACTACGGTTGCCGCGCGGCTTAACGACCGGGCCGTAATTTTCGGTTGACAACCGCGGAGAGATGTCCTTATCATCGGACGACTTCAGGTAGAGCAACGGCCTGTTTCGAGGATGGAATCGCAGCGCAATTTCGAGAAATTTTTGGTGCAGGGCGCGAGCGGGTTGCAATCGCGCTTGCCGGTTTTCCTCAGGCCGGCCGTCTGCGCCGCGCTTTTGGCCGCTCCGGGCGAGACCGTTACCCTGTTCGGTACCGGCTTCGGGCCGACGGAGCCCACCTTGGAGGCAGGCCGGATTCCCGGAGTCCAAGCCCCTCTCGTCGGCGAAGTTTCGTTCTATTTCGGCAGCTTGGAGCCGCCGTTGATCGAGACGGTGGCGGGAGACGGGACGCAAGGCTACGGCGGCGCGGCTGTGGCGGCGCAACTGAGCTTCCCCGGAGGCGTGGCGCTGGACGGAGCGGGCAACCTGTACATCGCCGATACGAACAACCACCGCATCCGCCGCGTGGTCGGCGCAGTTCAAGAGGAGCAGCGATGCTGCTCTTCTCTACGCGGGTGCGGCCCCTTGCTGCGCCGGCCTCTATCAATTCACGGTGCGCTTGCCGGACGACCTGCCCGACGGCAACGTGGCCGTCATCGCCGTCGTGCAGGGCGTCCCAACCCCGACCGGGCCGTTCCTGGCGATTCGCAGGCAACAGTGAGGAGGCAACCCCATCATGCTGCAGCTTGAAGGATTGAATTTGCGCGATCTAATTGTAGAATATGAAGAATATATAGAATATATTCCACTTTTCGTGTTGATACCCATACTGATCCATGTTTTTGTTGTATTTTTATGTCCCTTGCGGACAATCAAAGAGAAAATTGGAAAGGAAATCGTAAAGGAAACAAAGTTTAGAAAGTTTATTCGTGATATAAGAGATAAGATTAGTGTATCTTTATTGCGGCGCATAGCCTCCAAGATATCCTCAAAAACATTTTCATTCTGGGAAAGGATCTTGGCCTACTTGCGACATAAAATATCCTCTTTTAAGGATAGAGGGTTTCATTTATTAGACAGGATATCTTCTTTCCGATATAAAATACTTTTTTTGTTCCGATATAGAATACCTTTTTTGTGGAGACTAGTGCTTTCCTTTTGGTCTGGAATCCGTTCTTCATGGCTTGAGCGAGAAACCTGGAAGCAAAGCCGGTTTCCGAAAAACTTTTTCAAATATTTTTCCCTAATACTTTGGTTGTCCGGTAAGGCAGTTTTGGCGATTTTGCTCACGATACTTTCAGTAATCCTATCCATTTACGCACTTTTGGTCACGGCAGTTTTGGCACCTGTGTTTGCATCAATCTGGATAATCTCGGCGTTTCTGACGGTCTTGGCGATTTTTCTTGCTGGAATCCCAGTGTTTTTACTCGCGGCAATCTGTACTTTGATAGCGGCAACCGTGGGAGTAATTTTAGAGCTTGTGTGGGTGTCAATCTGGCTTTTCGCATTTGTGGCAGTTTGGATACTATTTGTGACAGTTTGGACATTTGCAATCGCGGGAATATTGGTTTGGGAATTGTCCATGGCATTTCGTGAAATATTTACAGAAAAGGAAATAGAAGGAATACCCCCGATAATGACAAAGGAACTGGTTGCGGCGGCAATATCTTTGTCTTTAGTGATCGTGCCAGACGCGTTATCTTCATCCGTATCGAAACCCATATGGATCAAGAACTCATCGATATTGACAGCCGATATGGAATCTTCTTCGAATGGCAAACAAGGCGGGAATATCTACCAGGCGATTACGGAGCTGAACGCCGAGTTGGTCAAAATACGGGAAGCCTTGGAGGAAGCTCTCGACGCTCCACCGGAAGCTCCCGACGTTTCGTCAAACGGCGTTCCGCCGGAAACTCCCGACGTTTCGTCAAACGGTGCCTCAACCGTATCGATAACTTTGGACAAGGGCACAAAGAAAATTCTGCAGGACGGCATGAAAAACCTGACAGACCAGATGAAACGAGTCAATAACTGCTTGGACGTGATTGCGAAAAAAATCGAATCCGTGAAGCAGACACTGGGAGAAAAGCAAGCGGCTCAATAGCAGCAACCGCAAGCAGCAGCAGGGAGGCGCGGCCATCGTTGAGCGGTTGGCGATGTTTGACGATCCCATGTGGCAGATCAGGGACACAGCGGAGTGAGCAACTAACCGCCGCCGAGCGGGACGGCGTATTGGGCTTCGATTTCCACCACGCGCGCCTTCTGCAGCAGGGAGGCGCGAATACGGCTCCACAAGACATGGTTCCCCAACAGAAAGAACAGCGCGAAGGCGCCGAAGACCATGTGCTTGGGAATCTCCAGCAGAACGCGGTCGTGAATGTCTTCGATTTTTTCTCGCTGCGTGTCGGACAGTCGGTCGAGCGCCGTTGGCCAAGGGAGAAGAGGTCGTTCTGCGCTACCGCCTGACCCTGCGCCGCGGCGGCGCGGACGCGCTTCCCCTGGCCGCTCTGTGGGAAGAGTACCGGAGCGGGCATCGTTGACGGCCGCCGGCCCCGTGAATGGTCCGCAGCTTCAACTACGGTTGCCGCGCGGCCTAACGACCGGGCCGTAATTTTCGGTTGACAGCCGCGGAGAGATGTCCTTATCATCGGACGACTCCAGGTAGAGCAACGGCCTGTTTCGATGAAGGAATCACAGCGAAATTTCGAGAAATTTTTGATGCAGGGCGCGAGCGGGTTGCAATCGCGCTTGCCGGTTTTCCTAAGCCGGTTGGTTGTCTGCGCCGTGCTTTTGGCCGCGGCTGTCTTGGCGCAGCCCGTTGCCGAGCGCCCGGCCGAGGCGGAAGCGCGGGTTGCGGCTCTGGGTGCCGAGCTTTTGGCGCGGTACGGCATGGCGCCGCCGCCGGCGGGCAAGGAAGCCGCGCCGCGAGCCGCCGCCCTCGGCGCACTCGAGCTTGCCCGCGGCAGAGCCGAAGCGCTCGTTGCGCTGATCCGCGACGCTCCCGCCCGGGCGCTCGAAGCCGCCCTGCCCGCAGAGGCGCTCGACGAGTTGCGGGCGCGCAACCCGGAACTCGCCCCTCATCTCGAACAAAGGGGAGAGTGGGAAGGCGCCGCGGCCCTCATGGTGGCCGACGATTTCGAGCGGGGGCGCTCCTGGGAGTTTCACCTGCTGGAGACGCCGCAAGGAGGCGCCCTGGAAGCCTACGGCGTCTCCGTCGGGCGCCGCAACGGCGGGCGCATGCGCGTCTCCGGCATCGCCCTGCGGGGCCGCATCGCGGTGCAAGAGGTCCATCCGGCGCCCGCCGCCGAACCCCAAAATCCGGAGCTTGTCCCTCTAGCCTGCAATACCATCGGCGAGCAAAAGACGGCGGTGTACCTTGTTCATCGGCGGGGAGAGCGGCCCCCGGTAACTTCGGCCGCGGAAGCCCGCGAGGCCGTGTTCGGCGCGGAAAATTCGCTGGACTACCACATCCGAAAGATGTCTTTCGGACAAGCATGGCTCAGCGGCGAGGTGCTGACGGCCGAACCCGTCGAACTCGATCTCCCGGAAGAACAGCTACCCAGTGTCCCTGACGTTGAGCAGGCGACAGGCCTTGCGAGCCTCCAGACCGGTTTCAGCGCCACATCTTCATCGGCGGCCTGGACTTGTTTGGCGACTCAGATAGAGCCATCGGCCGTGCCGAACTCGGCTGTTCCCCCACCAATAGTGCTGTGAACCCTGTGACCCGTATGTGGCTACTAGCGGCGAGTAGGCATGCGCTCGTTCATGAGTTCGGCCACAATCTGGGCTTGGGACACGCCCAATCGATTCGGAATGGGAAGCTTGTAGACTATGGCGATGTTTCCAGCTTAATGGGATCCGGGAGTGGATACTTCAGCGCCATGCACTTGCTCGGCATCGGCTGGATCAACGAGGACAACATCGTCACCGCGGACGAGTACGACCAGAGAAGTTATGCGCTGAAGTTGCTGCATGCCGACGGCGGACATCCTCCGGGCTCGTCGCCCGTAGCCTTGCGCATTCGCAGGAAACCGCGCATCGAAGACGACGAACAATGGTTGCCGCGCCGCATCGAATATATCACCACCCCCTTCGTAGAAGAAGACCTAGAGTTGCGGCAACCGATCAACCTTGAAGCCGAGGAGCAATGGTTGTGGGTGGAAAGCCAATCCCGCTTCGCCTCTCTGCGGCTGCCTGAATTCGCCACGGACACGGCCCATGTCCGTGTCGAAAGCGAGGATCCGTTTTTAAACTGGGGAGGCGCCCTTACCCAGGCAGCAGATCTCTTCCGCCTTGAAGCCGCCGGCGATTCAAGGCAGGATTTGCCGGTGGGGCGGATGCCGGCGGGGCGGACATGGGAAGACCCGAATTCGCCCTTGTCGCTGAGAGTCGAGTTTACGTCGGACGGTCTGACCGTTCATGTCGGCCGGTTGGGTGCATTTCCCCTGATCTCCTGGAACGGCATTGCGCTCGCCACCGGCACCCCCGTGGTGCGGCGCATCTCGCCCAATGCTCTCGTTTCCGTCTTCGGACGGTATTTCGCGCCGGAAGGAACGCGGGCGCTGACTCCCGAGTTGAACGCTGCGGGCGGAGTCGCCGACAATCTCGCCGGTATCTGCCTGGAGATCGCCGGCGAGCGCGTGCCGCTGTTCGCCGTCTTCGCGCATCAGATCAACGCTCAGGCGCCGCGCGGACTGACGCCGGGCACGGCGCGGTTCGATGTCGTCCGCGGCTGCGGAACGCCCGGGGAGCGGCGCGGCTATACGGAACCGGTCGATGTCGCCCCGGTTTCGCCGGCGTTCTTCAACTTCGTGAGCAATCCCGACGGGCGCAATCCCGTCGTGGCGCTGCACGGCAGCGGACCGGCTCTGGTCGGGCCGCCGGGAGCGGTTGCCGGCGCCGCGCTGACCCCGGCCGCTCCGGGCGAGATCGTTACCCTGTTCGGCACCGGCTTCGGGCCGACGGAGCCCGCCTTGGAGGCCGGTCGGATTCCCGGAGTCCAAGCCCGTCTCGCCGGCCAAGTTTCGTTCTACTTCGGCAGCGTGGAGCCGCCGGCGATCGAGACGGTGGCGGGCAACGGGACGCCCGGCTTCAGCGGAGACGGCGGCGCGGCCACGGCAACGCAACTGAACGGCCCCACCGGCGTGGCGCTGGACGGAGCGGGCAATCTGTACATCGCCGATGCTTCAAACCGGCGCATCCGCAAGGTGGACGCTGCGGGGGTGATCACCACGGTGGCGGGCAACGGGAGGCAAGGCTACGGCGGGGACGGCGGCCCGGCCGTGGCGGCGCAACTGAGCTTCCCCATCGGCGTGGCGCTGGACGGAGCGGGCAACCTGTACATCGCCGATTCCGTCAGCAACAGCATCCGCAAGGTGGACGCTGCGGGGGTGATCACCACGGTGGCGGGCGACGGGACGCGCGGCTACGGCGGAGACGGCGGCGCGGCCGTTGCGGCGCGACTGTACGGCCCCACCGGCGTGGCGCCGGACGGAGCGGGCAACCTGTACATCGCCGATGGTGGCAACAGCCGCATCCGCAAGGTGGACGCTGCGGGGGTGATCACCACGGTGGCGGGCGACGGGGTGCTAGGCAACAGCGGCGACGGCGGCCCGGCTTCGGCGGCGCGACTGATCAGCCCCCGCGGCGTGGCGCTGGACGGAGCGGGCAACCTGTACATCGCCGATTCCGTCGGCAACCGCATCCGCAAGGTGGACGCTGCGGGGGTGATCACCACGGTGGCGGGCGACGGGACGGAAGGCTTCAGCGGCGACGGCGGCCCGGCCACGGCGGCGCAACTGCGCGACCCCACCGGCGTGGCGGTGGACGGAGCGGGCAACCTGTACATCGCCGATTGGTACGACAACCGCATCCGCAAGGTGGACTACTCTACGGGCGTGATTACCACCGTAGCGGGGACGGGGATGAACGGCTACAGCGGCGACGGGGGCCTGCCAACGGAGGCGCAATTGCAGCGTCCCCAACATGTGGCGCTGGACGGCGCCGGCAACCTGTACATCGCCGATAGGTTCAACAACCGCATCCGCCGCGTGTCGGTGCAATTCAAGGGGAGCAGCCATGCTGTTCCTCTCTACGCGGGCGCGGCCCCTTGCTGCGCCGGCCTTTATCAATTCACGGTGCGCTTGCCGGACGACCTGCCCGACGGCAACGTGGCCGTCACCGCCGTCGTGCAGGGCGTCCCAACCCCGACCGGGCCGTTCCTGGCGATTCAACGTCGATAAGGAGGACAGTGATCATGCGTTTACTATCGCATAGAAAGAGTCTCGACATGGCAAATGCTTTCGATTCCAGTTTTGTCCCTGAACTTTTTCGCTCTTTGCAAACGGCATGTCGATCGATTGTGCGGCTGCTCGTACACAAGTCGATCAAGGTCTTGGCTGTGCTGTTTGCATTGGCAAGCGCTTCGCAACCCCTCGAAGCACATAACGCCGGTATTGCAGCTTGCAAAAAGCTGGGCAACGACAACAGTGAGTGGAGCAAAGAAGAGAAAAAAGTATGGGGAAAGATATGCGAAGCAAAGTGTTTCGATCTCAAAGAGAATGAGGATTGCCAAGAGGAAGCCGACAATTCTGGATCGGAAAACAATGACGACAGAGTTCCGATACAAGCCGATTTTCTTCATAACATTCTATTCCAAAAATGTTATCGCGATGTAATCGGACCCAGAGGGGTTCACATTAAAAATGCAGAGTTCGAAGGAAAAGTGGATCTGAGTTGGGGTAAAATTCCATGGCCTTTGCGACTTGAATCGTGTTCGTTCCAATCGTTGACAATGCACCGCTTCGTAGCCGAGCGTGAAATTATACTCACCAATTCCGAGATAGCTGACGACCTGAATATTCAGTCCGCCTCGATTCAACGCGATCTTATACTGAAAAGCCTGACAGTGGCGAAGGGGCGTGTAAACCTAACGGCTGCACGCATCGGAGGCAATCTATCGATGGTCTGCGCCAAGTTTCATGACCTTGATCTCGACTTCGCCTCAATCGGCGCAAGGGTCGACGGAAACGCATTCGCAAACGGTTTCAGGCAGCCGATAACGGGTTCCCTGATCCAAAACCACATTGAGCATATGCTGACTTCGCCGGAGATGCATACACCGTTCGGCATGACCGCAAACGGAAACCCCCTGACCGCCAAAGGGGATCTCATCATGAGCAGAGCATCCATTGCCGGCAAAGTCAATCTCAGCGGCACGCAGGTCAATGGTCGATTGCACCTATGGGATACAGGGAATGGGGATACAGGGAATGAAAAGAAAGTGTTCCTGCATGGCCTTACTTACGATGAAATAATGGTTCCGCAAAACAACGGTAAAAGCACAGAGAAGGCACTCAAAGATTGGCTGGGAATGGATGGGAGCGATTCGATGCAGCCGTACATGTACCTGGCGTCTAGATTGCACGCAAAAAACAACCTCTATATCTCCGAGCAGATATTATTTGCGGGACGGAAATTCCTTACGAGTAAGAAACGGATACCAGAAGAGAATCTTCTTACGTCATTAACTGAAAGCTTTGGATCCTTCATTTCTCGCTTTAATCTTTATGGACTTACTGATCTGTATGGATTTTATTATGGACTTTTCGATGGCCTTTTGTTTACGATTATTATGTTGATTAAAAAAATATATCAGTCACCAGTCATTATGCTTTGTGTGTTAGTTCTGTTTATAGGTGTTTTTGTGTATGAATTAATCAAAATATCCAGAGAATTGGAGGGTAAAGGTCGCACCAAATGCAGAGTGGCATGGACAGCAACATTGAAAGCATTGCTGCCTTGGCCTTTGGGGGGTCGAAAAAAAGACCCGGGCACGACGAGCATGGCGTCCCGCGCTTGCAGATTGCTGCCTTGGCCTTTGGGGGGTCGAAAAAAAGACAGCGATCAAAGCTCTATTGATTGGATTCTACTAGCAGGAAAAATTCTCTTAGCGATTATACTTGTGAGGCTTATCTGGCCTGTCGGTATCGATATGTTATTGCCAATAATCTTCTAATATGCACTTTGCACAGGTAGCCCCATGCCATATCCGAGCGCGGCTTGAGATGGGGCGTGGGGTGAACGGCATATTGCAATATTTCGGTCCGTGGCGGCGATTCGCCTGGAATTTTTAACCAGGCAATCTCGCCACAGCGAAGTTTCCGGAGGCCGGCTCGGTTCCGGGTTCGGCGAACTGCGGGGAGGTTCAACGATTCCGCGCGGAAAGGCTGGGAGCGGTCGCCGCCCAAGGCGAAGCGCCGTAACGCCGCCGCGTGACTTCGCCGCGGGCTGTCAGGCGCTGTCGGGAGCGCTCCAGACTACGCGCCCGTTCACGATGGTCGCCGCGGGGCCGCCGCGGAAGCGGCAGCCGTGGAACGGAGAATTCTTGCTTTTCGACAGCGTTGCGTTGACGTCGTAGGTCCACTCGCGCTCGGTGGAGAACAGGGTCAGGTCCGCCGGGCCGCCGGCGAACAGGCGTCCGCGCCGCAGGCCGAGGCAATCGGCCGCGTCCGTCGTGAAGAGCCGCACCAGATGCGTCAAATCCACGAGACCGCCGTGGTAGAGCTTCTCGAGCGCCAGGCCGAGGGCGGTCTCGAGGCCGGTAATCCCGAACGGGCAGCGCTCGAACTCCTGCATCTTCGTGTTCCCCGTGTGCGGGGCGTGGTCGGTGGCGATGCAGTCGATCGTGCCGTCAACGAGTCCCTCGAGCGCCGCTTCGATGTCTTCCGGCGTCCGCAGCGGAGGCTTCATCTTGTAGTTCGAGTCGTAGCCGCGGATATGCTCGTCGGTAATCGTGAAGTGGTGCGGCGTGACTTCCGCCGTTACCGGCAAGCCCAGCTTTTTCGCCTGGCGCACCATGGCGATCGAATTCTTCGTCGAGATGTGCGCGACGTGGACATGCGCCCCGGTTTCCGCCGCCAGGATGATATCGCGGGCGACCATCACCTCTTCAGAGCTTGCCGAAATGCCGCGCAGCCCCAGCCGGGCGCACTGCACGCCTTCGTGGATATCGCCGCCGGAGCTCAGGTTCAGGTCTTCGCAGTGGTCGATTACGGTCATGCCGAAAGACGCCGCGTATTTCATCGCCCGGCGCATGATGCCGGAGTTCATGACCGGGATGCCGTCGTCGCTGATCGCCGCCGCCCCCTCGTTGCGCATCGCGCCGATGTCGGCCAATTGCTCGCCCTTGCTGCCTTTCGTGACCGCCCCGATGGGGTGGACGTGAACCGGCGCGTAGCGCCGCGCGCGCTCGACGATAAAGCTGGTGACTTGCGCCGAATCGTTGACCGGAATGGTGTTCGGCATGCAGCAGACCGCGGTGAACCCGCCGGCGGCGGCGGCCTTCGATCCGCTTTCGATCGTCTCGGCGTGCTCGATGCCCGGTTCGCGCAAATGGACGTGGATATCGACGAAACCGGGGGCCACGATCAGGCCGGCGGCGTCGAGCGTCTCCACGTCCGCCTTGTCGATCGCCGGCTCGACCGCGGCGATTTTGCCCCCTTCGATGAGCACGTCGCGGCGCCCGTCGAGTTTCGTTTGCGGGTCGATCGCGCGCCCGTTCTTGATCAACAGATTCATGCCGAGGTTCTCGATTCCGCCCGCCGGCCGCCGCTGCTCAGCCGCCGCAAACCCACTCCAAAACCGCCATGCGGATGGCGACGCCGTTTTCCACCTGGTTCAGAATCATCGAGCGCTGCGAGTCCGCGACCTCGTTCGACAACTCGCGGCCGCGGTTGATCGGCCCCGGATGGAGCACGATCGCATCCGGCTTGGCCGGCTTCAAGTGCTCCAGAGTCAGGCCGTAGAACTGGAAGTATTCGCTCTTGGGGAAAATTTCCACGTTTTGGCGCTCGAGCTGGACGCGCAGCATCATAATCACGTCCGCATCGGCGACGGCCTCGTTCATGTCGTAGGTCAGCGTGACTCCGGGGGCGATCCCGGCCATGTTCCCCGAGACCATCGTCGCCGGCCCGCAGAGCACGATAGCGGCGCCGAACTTGGCCAGCAGGTGTACGTTGGAGCGGGCTACCCGCGAGTGCGAGATGTCGCCGATGATCGCCACGCGCAGCCCTTCGAGGGTGTCTTTGACCTCGAGAATCGTGAAGGCGTCGAGCAGAGCTTGCGTCGGGTGCTCGTGGCGGCCGTCGCCGGCGTTGATCATGGGCGTGGAGAGATAGCGCGAGAGAAAATGGGGCGCGCCCGAAGCCGCGTGCCGCATCACGATGGCGTCGGGGCTCATCGCCGCCAGGGTGTTGAGCGTATCCACCAGCGATTCGCCCTTCGACAGGCTCGACCCCTGCGTCTGGATGCCGATCGTGTCCGCGCCCAGTCGTTTCGCCGCGATCTCGAAGCTCGTCCGGGTGCGCGTCGAAGGCTCGAAAAACAGGTTGACGATGGAGCGGCCGCGCAGCGTATCGAGCTTTTTCGGCGGCTCGTTGCGTTGCGGCTTGTAGAACCGCCCGCGCTCGAGCAGCCATTCGATTTCCGCGCGGCTCAGGTCTTCGGCGCCCAGCAGGTTGCGGGTATTCGCGGGGGTAGCCGTCACGTTCGCCGGAAGGGTAATCGCCATCGCCAAGCCGCCCGCAGCCGGCGGTCAACCCATGATAGCGGTTCCCGCCGCGCGGGACTCGGCGGCTGAAAATCGTCGTGCTATTCTGACGCCTATGGCTTTCTGCGTCAGGTGCGGGATGCAAACGGCCGATTCCGCGCGGTTTTGCAACAATTGCGGCTCGCCCTTGGGCGCCGCGCCCGGCGTTCCCGCGGCCGCGGCGCCGGCCGTGCCCATGCTTCCTCTCGAATACGAGATTCACGGCGACAACCTCGAGGTCGTTCGCGTCAAGCTGAAACACGGCCAGGACATCCAGGCCGAGGCCGGCAAGATGGTGTACAAATCGCCGTCCGTGCAGTGGGAGACGCGCATGACGGGCAAGGGCGTCGGCGGCAAGCTGATGGGCGCGTTGAAGCGCAAGCTCACCGGGGAGTCGCTTTTCCTGACCCACTTCACCGGGGAAGGCGAGGTCGGTTTTGCGGGCGATTTTCCCGGCCGCATCCAGGCTTTCGAGTTGGCGCCCGGCCAGTCCGTTCTGGTCCAGCGCGACGGCTTCATCATGGCCGAGGGGTCGGTCCAACTCGATATCGCCTTCACCAAGAAACTCGGCGCAGGGTTCTTCGGCGGCGAAGGATTCATTTTGCAGAAGCTCACCGGTCCCGGCGCCGCTTTCGTTCACGGCGGCGGCGATTTCATCGAGTTCAAGCTGAGCCCCGGCGAAGTCATCCAGGTGGATACGGGCTGCATCGTGGCCTTCGACGAATCCGTCCGTTACGACGTTCAATTCGCCGGCGGCATCGCCACCAGCATTTTCGGCGGCGAGGGGCTGTTCCTGGCGACGCTGACCGGTCCGGGGCGGGCCGTCGTGCAAAGCATGACCCTGGCGAAGCTGCGCCGCGAGCTCGGCGGCGGCGTCGGGGCCGCAAGCGGCGGCGGGGAATCGCACGGTCTGGGAAGTCTGACCAATATCTTCGGCAGCAACGACTGACGCCGCGCCCGGTAACCTCAGGCGGTGACATACGCCTTTTCGATTTAAGGACTTGTTTGCATGAAATCGCTATCGACGACGCTGCTCACGGCCTCTTTGCTGCTTTTGCCGGCGGCTTCCAAGGTTGCCCGCTCGGCTTCGGGCCAAGGGGTGCGCGGCCCGGTAATGGGCTACGTCTTCGACGAAAACAGCCGCCTGCTGCGGCCCATTAACGGGATTCCCGGCGCCGCGCACGTCGCCGCAGCCGTCGTTCTCGACTTCAGCCCCGCGGTGGTTGCCGTCTCTCCGAATCAGGACTTCGCCTTGGCGGTCGACGCCGAAGGCCGGCTCCGTCTGGTCGATCTTACCGCGCCTGCGCCGGTCTCGACGGTCGTGGAAGCGGCCATTGCCGGCGCGGACCGCATCTTCATCAGCCCCTCGGGCATGGCCGCCGCGGCTTACGACCGCGGCGCCGGGATCGTCCAGGTCATCGACGGTCTGCCCGCGGCCGCGAGCGCCGCCGAGACGTTCGCCGTCGGTTCGCTTCCCGGAGTGCTTACCGCATTGGCCGTCAGCGACAACGGCGCGGTTCTGGCCGCCGCCGCGGAACGCACCGGCGGCTCGCTCTACGCGCTCGTTGCCGGCCGCGACCCGGCGCGCATCGGGACGGTCCGCCGCGTGCTCGGCCTGTCCTTCGCCCCGCGCACGGACGATGCCGTGGCCGCCGACTACGATGCGAGCGAGGTCTTGCTGATCCGCGGCGTCACGACGATCGGGCAGATTTCGGTTATCGCTTCCGCCAATGACGGCGTAAGCAAGCCGTCGTTCGCCGCGGTTGCGGCCGACGGCAAGACGGCGGTCGCGGTCGTTCCGTCCGGCGTGGCCAGGGTTCCGCTGAACGGCGGGTCGCCGGAATTGCTCGACTGCGCCTGCAAACCCACGACGCTCAGCCCCTTGGCGGGCGGCGAGGCGTTCCGGCTGACCGAGGCCGTCGGCGCCCCGATTCACCTGGTCGAGGTCAGGGGCGAAACTCGTATGCTGTTCGTGCCGGCCGCCTCGGATGCCGCGCAGGCCGCGCTTGCTCCCGCCGCGCCGTCCCGCGCCGGAGTCCGCGCCCGCGGCAGCCGCTGAGCGGTACGCATCCGCCGCGCGCCGGCCGTCCCCTTACGGAGTTCGGCGCTTGCGCGGCACGTTGTAGATCCCGCCCATCCGCGAACCGTAGAAAAAGGCGGCTGCGGTCGGCAGAGTGAACAGCGCGTGAACGAAGGCCCGGACTCCCGGCGTATCGTCGCCGTCATCGAGGTTGGCCAGGAAATACTCCGTTGAGAAGACGCCGATCCCCAGGCCGATCCATCCGGGGATGCGTTTCGTGAGCGGGCGGCGGGCCAACACCTTGCGGACGGCCCGCTTTTCCAACGTGCGCGACTGCCCGTTTGCCGGCAGCAGCGTCAGGGTTTCGTCCGTGGCCGAGCTGAAGAAGCCCTTGATCTTTCTACTTCCCGCCGGGGCTGCGTCCTTGTAGAGCAACACCGTGATGCGTTTTCCGGGCTCGACTGCCCGCACCGCTGACCAGTCGGTCCTGATCCGGGGTATGGCCCAGCCCGGCGCGGCGGTCAAAAAGGCGAGCAGCAGCGCCGGGAGCAGCCGCGGCCTCCATGTCTTCGTCGTCCGGGACGGCATCCTCATGTCTTGCACGATTTTCTCCCAAGCTTCTCCCCCAAGCCTCCTATACAATACGGACACGAGATTGCCATGCCCGACCGCCGCACCCGCCGCGCGTTTCTCAAGCAAACCGCCCTTTCCTCCGCCGCTGCCGTTTACGCTTCGGCGGCGGCCTCGACGCCGCGCGGCGCCGGCGCCGACTGGCGCTACTACGGCGGCACGCCCGGAGCGACCCGCTATTCCACCCTCAAGCAGATCGACCGTTCGAATGTCCGCGATCTGCAGGTCGCCTGGACACACGCCACCGGCGACGCCATGCAGCGCCCGGCGACGACGATCGAATGCACGCCCATTGTCGTCGACGGGCGGATGTACATTACCACGGCGCAGCTTCAGGTTCGGGCGCTGGACGCCGCCACGGGCGAGATGCTCTGGAACTTCGACCCCTTCGAGGGAGTGGTCATGCGCCGGCCGAAAGGCGTCAACCGCGGCGTAACCTACTGGCAGGACGGCGAGAAACGGCGGATTTTCACGGCCGCGGGCGCCGACATGTACTGCCTCGATGCCGACAGCGGGCGCCTCGTGAGCGAATTCGCCGACGGCGGGGTGCTGAACATGCGGCTGGGCCTCGACCGCGACATCGGCGATGCCCCCTACTTTCACGCCACTCCGCCGGTGGTCTTCGAAGACCTGTTGATCCTCGGCGGCGGCGCGAGCGAAGGCCCCGACCCCGCCGCTCCGGGGCACATCCGCGCCTTCGACCTGCGCACGGGCAAGCGTCGCTGGATATTCCACACCATCCCGCATCCGGGGGAATTCGGCTACGACACCTGGGGCAAGGACAACTGGAAAACCGCCGGCGGCTGCAACAACTGGGCCGGGCTGAGCGTCGACCCGCAGCGGGGCATGGTTTTCGCCTCGCTGGGCTCGCCGACGTTCGATTTTTACGGCGGCGACCGCCCGGGGCAAAACCTTTTCGGCAACAGCGTCCTGGCGCTCGATGCGCGCAGCGGCGAGAGGGTCTGGCATTTCCAAACCACCCACCACGATTTGTGGGACTACGACTTGCCCGCGCAGGCGGCGCTGGTGCGGGTCAAGCGCAACGGTCAATGGATCGATGCGGTCGCGCAGCCGACGAAAACCGGCTTCATTTTCCTGTTTGACCGGGCGACGGGCGAACCCTTGTTCGACATCGAGGAACGGCCGGTTCCCAAGTCCGACATCGCCGGCGAGCAGGCTTGGCCCACGCAGCCCTTTCCGACGGCGCCGCCGCCGATCGCGCGCCAGGGATTCGGCGAAGACGACATCACGAACATCTCGCAGGAGTCCCGCGAGTATGTGCTGCGCCGGCTCAAGGACTTGCGCAACGAGGGGTTCTACACGCCGCCGAGCAAGCGCGGGACGGTTTACTCTCCGGGAACCCTGGGCGGCGCCCTGTGGGGCGGATGCAGCTTCGACCCGGAGAGCGGACGCCTCTACATCAACGCCAACAATACCCCCAAGTTCTTCACTCTGGTGGACGCGCCGGAAGGCGAGTCCTATCCTTACCGCGTGACGGGTTATCCGTATTTCAACGATCAGGACGGTTACCCTGCCTCGAAGCCGCCTTGGGGCGAGTTGCTGTGCCTCGATATGGCCACCGCCGCATACCGCTGGCGGAAGCCGTTGGGCGAGCATGCCGCGCTTGCCGCCAGGGGCGTTCCGCAGACCGGCACGTTTACGGTAGGCGGCTCGATCGTCACCCGCGGCGGGCTGGTGTTCATCGGCGCCACCCGCGACGAGAAGTTCCGCGCGTTCGACGCGGATACCGGCGAGACGCTCTGGGAGCATCGGCTCGCAGCGGGCGGATACGCGACGCCTTGCGCCTACGCGGTGGACGGCCGGCAGTATGTCGTCATCGCCGCCGGTGGGGCGGGGAAGGGCCGCACGGCCGCGGGCGACCGGTTCACGGCCTTTGCGCTCGGCTGAGGCCGCGGCTCCGGCGCGGTTTCGTGCGATTGCTCACCTGGCGCCGCGGTTTTTTGGAATTTTTTAGAAAAACAACTGGACAGGCGCGCAGTCTTGATGTTACATTTTGTAACGTTATGAAACGTAACGCCTGGAACGACCTCAGCGCATTGGAAGAGCTTGTGATGAGCTTCGTCTGGTCCGCCGGCTCGGCCACCGCAGAGGACATGCGCGCGGCTTTGGCGGAGCGGCATCCCATGAAAGAGTCCACCGCGCGAACGATTCTGCGGCGTCTGGAAAGCAAGGGTTACTTGACCCACGGCGTGGAGGGCCGCGCGTACCGCTACCGTCCGGTCGATCCGGGCCGGAGCGCGGCCGCGCGGGCGGTCGGCAGGATTGTGGACAGATTCTGCAACGGCTCGATGGAGCAGCTTCTCATCGGCATGGTCGATGGCGGCGTTGTCGACGGCAAGGAACTGGAAAGATTGGCAAGACGCATTGCGGCGTCCCGCAAGGCGGGAAGGGGAAAATCATGATTGCAAGCAGCGTGCTCGATTTCGGGGAGACGGTCTTCGATTTGCTTTTTGCGTCCTCCGTGAGGGCGGCCGCGCTCGTTTTGGGCGTCTGGTTGGTTCTTCGCGTCGCGCGTCCGCGGCGGCCGGCAGTGGAGCACGGCGCGTGGACGGCGGCTTTGTTGGGGATGCTTTTGCTGCCGGCGCTGGGCATCCCCGGCCTGATGTCGGAATTTTTTCCGAATGCGGTCTTGGAGACAGCGGTTTCCGTCCCCGGGGCGCTGCTCCGGGCGGATACGGACGTTGCGGCTTCCGTTCCCGCCGCCGGCGTCGATTGGGCCGGCCGGCGGGGTTTCGGCGGGCTGCTGTCCGCGTGCGTCACGATGCTTTTGTTGCTGCGCTCGCTGTTGGCGCGGCGGCGGGTCCGGCGCTTGATCGGCGGGGCGCGGCCCATCGCGCGGCCCGACGCCGCGCGCGCGGCGCGGAGTTTGGACGCAACGGCCGCGGTCCGACTGGTCTCGAGTTCCGAGATTACCGCGCCGGCGGTATGCGGCATCCGCCGGCCCGTGACGATCCTGCCCGCCGAGTGGCCGCAGTGGAGCGGCGAAAAGTTGCGGGCCGTCGTTGCGCACGAGTTCGCGCACGTTGCCCGCGGGGACGGCCTGGTCATGGCGCTCGCTGCTTGCAACGCCGCTTTGTTCTGGTTTCATCCATTGGCGTACCTGATCCCGCGCCGCCTGCGGGCGTTGGCCGAGGCCGCCTGCGACGATCACGCGGTCATGACCGTCCGCGACCGCGAGAGCTACGCCCGGACGCTGCTGGAGATTGCCCGCGCAGGAGGCAAGCGCGCGGCGCTGCCGGCGGACGCAGCGGCCATGGCGCGCGGCTCTTCGGCCGCCTGCCGCATCGAGCGGATTTTGAGAAAAACCGACTTCGAATCGGGGCTTCTTGCCAAAACGCTCCGCCGGCGGATGACCTTGGCGGCGCTGAGCGCGGCCGCGGCCGTATCGCTCGTTTCCGTCACGTTCGGACAACAGGGCGGCGTAGCCCTCTCCGGTTCGGTGCAAGATCCGAGCGGCGCGCGCATTCCGCGGGCATCCGTGCGGATCGTCGATGCGGCTCGAGGCGTGACGGAAGCAACGACCTCGGGCGCGGACGGTTCGTACCGCATCGCGGGTCTCGACCCGTCAGCGAATTACGAGCTCCGGGTGACGAAGCCCGGATTCAAGGAGCATCGCCAGGCCGTGGATCCGGGCGCCGACAAGCGTCTGGATGTCACCCTGCAAGTCGGCGGCGTCCGGGAAGAGATCGTCGTCATTGCGGAGAGGAAGCCGGACCGGGATGCGTCGCAGCCGAAAGCGCCGAGACGGCGCATTCGCGTCGGAGGGAACGTGCGCAAAGCGCAACTCGTCCGCCATGTCAGTCCGATCTATCCGCCAAGCGCCCGGAGCGAGGGCGTGGAGGGAACCGTGCTGCTCGAAGCGGTCATCGACAAAGAGGGCAGGCCGAGCGGGCTCAAGGCGGTCAATTCGATGGTCGATCCGCGGTTGATCGAGGCGGCGATGGAAGCCGTGAAACAATGGCGCTACAATCCGGTGCTGCTGAACGGCCGTCCCGTCGAGATCGTGACCACGATCAGCGTGGCGTTTCAATTGTCATGAACCCGAAGAAGACACTGTATCTGGCCAACCCGTACGGCTTCTCGCCGCAGCAGCGCGAGGGGCCGTTGCGCGAGCTTGCAGCGGCTCTGGAAGCCGCGGGCGCCGAAGTATGGGAGCCGTTCGCCCGCAACAATCAGATCGACCGGGCAAGTTCCGGCTGGGCGTACCGCATCGGGCAGGCCGACCTGCGCGACGTGCGGGACGCCGACGGGCTGTTCGCGGTGGTCAACGGCTGCCCGCCGGACGAGGGCGTGATGGTGGAGTTGGGCATGGCTATCGCCTGGGGCAAGCCGGTGTTCCTGTTCCGCGACGATTTCCGCCGCTGCACCGACAGCGAGACCTATCCGCTCAACCTGATGCTGTTTACCGGCCTGCCGGAGACCGGCTGGGATGCCTGCTGGTACGAGTCGATCGCGCAGATCGCCGACCCGGGCAAGGCGCTCGCGCGGTGGCTGCGCGGCGGCGCGGCGCCCTGAGCGCGTCTCCGCGCGGCGGGGCCGAACCCGCGGCGCGGATATCGGCCGCCGCGCGCACGAGATTTTTGCCGAAATTTACGGCTGTCGGCCGATTTCCGGTATGAAATCGTACCAATGCGGGCGCGGCCGGCCTTGAGTCGTGTACAATGCGGGGGGTTCTTTGGGCTGACTGTGCGCTCGGCAACCGATCCGGTTTTGTGCGCAGGCGAGGTGCTTGCCGCCGCGATTCGGGGTTCGTCCCGATGTTGCCGCCTGCATCGCGGGGCGCCTATTCCCGAATATCCCCGGAAGAACTGAAGGAGATATCGGAATGAAAACCGAGATGAGATTCGGAAGTTGCGCCGGCGCATTGATGCCGGTTTTTTTGTTTGCTCTGCTGTTCGCGGCGCTTTCCGTCGAGAACGGCGCCGCGCAGGAGCTTCGCGGAAAAGTGTCCGGCACGGTCACCGACTCCAGCGGGGCGACGATTCCCGGGGCCGCGGTCACGCTGACCAATGACAACACGGCCGTTGCCGACACCACCTCGACCAATCAAGCCGGCCACTATCTGTTCGGCTTCGTGCTTCCGGGCACTTATACCGTCACGGTCGAAACGGACGGCTTTCGGACTTTCGAGCAACAGAACGTTCTCGTCCAGACCCGGGCCGACATCACGGTGGACGCCGCTCTGGAAGTCGGCGCCGTCGCGGAAACGATAACGATCGAGGAAGCGCCCGTTTCGGTGCAGTTTTCCACGACGACGATGGAGACCACGATCGACACCAAGATGTCGCAGGAGTTGCCGGTTCTCAATCGCAACCCGTATATGCTGGCGGCGCTCAACCCGGCCGTCAATTATCGCGGCGGCGCTGAGAACGCCCCCTACCACCACTGGGCGATGAGCCAGTTGGACGTGGGCGGCAACACCTCGACGAAAAACAACGTGCTGATGGACGGGGTTCCGCAGTTGGTGGGCGCCAAGGGCGTTTACACTCCGCCGATGGACGCCGTATCGGAAGTGAACGTGCAGCAGAACGCCACCGATGCCGAGTACGGCCACAGCGCGGGGGGCATTGTGTCGGTGCAGATGAAGAGCGGCACGAACGACTGGCACGGCACGGCCTACTACTTCGGACGCAACCCGGTGCTGAACGCCCGGCCCAATTCCCTGACCTCGCAAGGGAGCGTGGTGAAAAGAAACGTTTGGGGCGTCAGCTCGGGCAACCCCATCGTGAAGAACAAAGTCTTCAACTACCTTTCCTATGAGGGGCAGGACGTCCGCTCGCCGGCCACGGTGAACTTGACGCTTCCACGGCAGCTTGAGCGCGGCGGCGATTTCTCCAACAGCTTCAACCGCAATGACGGGCTGCGAACCATCCACGATCCGTTCACCACCGACCCGAACGGGGACAACCGCACGCCGTTCACAAACAATACGATTCCGCAAACGCGCATCGATCCGACTTCGCGCACGGTTCTGGGCAAGACCTGGGAGCCCAACAACGCCGGCGACAATGCTTCGGGCGCCAATAACTACCGTCTGGTATTTCCGATCACCTTCAAGTACTGGAATCTGACCGACCGCGTCGACTACAACGTCAGCGACAACGTGAAGGTGTTCGGGCGTTTCAGCCGCTTCCATACGACCCAGAGCGAACCCGACTATTCGGGCTCCGTGGCGCAGCGGCGTCAAGGCAGCGCCCGCAACAGCGCGCAGGTATCGGGCGACGTCGTGTGGACGGTGAATCCGACGACGGTTTTCAACATGCGCGGTTCGTGGTCGAAGATCACGGACTCGTTTTCTACGCCCCAAGCGCAAATCGGCGAAGAGGGACTTGCGGAACTGTGGCCGGGCAATCCCTGGTACGCATCGCACGTGCGGGACATTCCCGCGGTGCATTTCCCGGAGATCGACGTTCGGGCGGACGGGAACACGTCGTTCGGGCGCTCGGGCTTCTGGTTTCAGGAGCCGACCACGTGGAATCTCGAGGCCAAGGTCTCGAAACAGGCAGGACGCCACTACGTGAAAATGGGCGGGCAGTACCGCAAGCAGTTGGTGCTGGCGGCGCGGCCGCGCGGCATGCGCTTCCGCTTCCGTCCGAATGCGACGGCGGATACGTTCAACAGGCCGAATACCGGAGAAGTGGGCCACGCCTGGGCGTCGATGGTGCTCGGCGTCATGAGCGATGACGGCCGCAGCCGGGCGCGGACCGTCGCCGTCAACCGGCCGCGCATCGATGTGTTCGGATTCTTCGTTCAGGACGATTTCAAGCTGAACCAGAAGGTCACGCTGAACCTCGGTCTTCGCTGGGAGTACGAGACGCCGATGCGCGATCCCGAGAACCGGCTCTCGCGGTTCCTCGACTTGAACCAGGCATTGCCCGAAGTGGAGCAGGCGATGGCGCCGATTCCGGGCGACATCCTGGCGATGCGCACCACGCCGCTCGATATCAGCGGCGCCTGGTTATTTACCGACGCCGACAACCGCGGCGCCTGGCAAGCGCAGACCAACCTGTTCCTGCCTCGCGCCGGCATAGCGATCCGCCTCAACGACAGGACGGCGCTGCGCATCGGCTATGCGCGCTATGCGACCCCGCCCATTCAGGAGAAAGGCGGCGGCGCCTCCGACAGCGGGCTCGACATCCTGGGCAGCACGCCCTATCCGGGCTTTGAAATCGAGGGCAGTCCGCTGTCTTCGATCAACGGTACGCCGCGGGCCCTGTTCGGCGACCCGTTCCCCAGCGGGGGAGAGAACCCCAATCCGCTGCCCGAACCTTTCGGCCAGAGATTCGGCCGTTTCGCCACGGTAGGATCGAACGAAGCGAGATTCTTTCACCAGAACTGGAGCGCGGGCATCAACGACCGCATCAACGTCACGCTCCAGAGGGAGATATTCGCCCGCATTCTGGTGGACGCCACTTACTTCACGAACTTCGGCCATAACCAGCCTTACGACCGGCGGCGCAACCTGCTCGATCCCCGGATCGGTTTTCAGCACGGCAGCAAAATCAACCAACGGGTGGACAACCCCTTCTTCGGGCTGCCGCAAGAGATCATGCCCGGGCCGTTGCGGAACCAGCGCACGGTGCGGGTCCGGGATTTGCTCACGCCGTACCCGCATTTCCTCAGCAACGGCATTACGGAGCACGTGACCCCCGGACGCAACGAGCGCTATAGCGCGCTGCAGTTGCAGTTCCAGCGGCCGTTCGCCAACGGATTCAACTTCATCGTCGGTTACAACTACCACCGCGCCAGGAACGAAGACTTCTACGACGAGGTGGACGAAGTGGATCGGAAACTCAGCTACCAGCGCGACCTGCGCTCCCGCAACAAGTTCACCCTGGCCTGGATTTACGAGTTGCCGTTCGGTCGCGGCAAACCGCTTGGGGCCGACCTCAGCGGGGTGTCCCAGAAAATCATCGGCGGCTGGCAGATCAGCGGCATCTACTCCTACCTCGGCGGCGAGTACCTGCGCTTCGGGGGGCTGCAGGTCAACGGCGACCCCGTACTCGACAACCCGAACAGGGAGGCGCGGTTCGATACGTCGGTCTTTTCGAATCTGCCGGCCTTTACGCGCCGGAGTAATCCGTGGATCTATGACGGCGTTCACGGGCCGCGGTTCGCAAACCTCGACATGGTGCTGGCGAAGAGAACGAAGATCAGCGAGAAGCTGACGTTCGAGTTCCGGCTGGAGTCCTACAATTTGACGAACAGCTTCATGGGCGCGAATCCGACCACCAATGTCAACAGCGGCAACTTCGGCCGCATCAGCAGCAAGTTGCGGACGCATTTCGGCCGCGAGTTCCAGTACAGCGGGAGGTTTATCTGGTAGTTGCATTCGACGCTCCTGCTTGAAAGCCGCGCCGTTCTTGCGGGCGGCCGGGGGAGTGTTCCGTGACGCGAATGCCGGTGCGCGGATGTCGGGCGAGAAGCCGAGCGGGGCGCGCCGCAGGCATGCCTCGCCTCGGCCTGCTGCTCGGGGGCGTGCTGCTCGCGCCGTTAGCGGGACGAGCCGAGGGCGACCGCTTCCCCGTCTTCCGAGACCGCCGCGAGCCGGCCGGCGTCACCTTCAAGCACCGCTCCGGCCGGACCGGCGACAAGTATCTCATCGAAACGATGGGCGGGGGCGCGGCGGTCATCGACTACGACAACGACGGCCGGCTCGACCTGTTCTTCGTCAACGGCGGAGGCTTGGCGCGCAACGCCGACGGAACGGTTGCGATTCAACGTTCGCGTCCGGAATACTTCAATCGCCTCTACCGCAACAACGGAGACGGAACGTTCGCCGAGGTTGCGCAAGAGGCCGGCGTCACGGGGGCCGAGAAGCCCTACTACGGCATGGGCGCGGCGACCGGCGATTACAACAACGACGGCTTCACCGATCTGTACGTCACGCACTACGGCGGGACGACGCTCTTGCGCAATAACGGCGACGGAACGTTCGCGGACGCGACCGACGCCGCGGGCGCCAATGTGAGCGGCTGGAGCGCAAGCGCCGGATTTTTCGATTACGACCGCGACGGCGATCTCGATCTTTTCGTCACGCGCTATTTGGACTGGAGCTTCGCGCAGCGCATTGCCTGCGGAGAGAGCTTTCGCGTCTATTGCACGCCCAAGAAATACGGGGCGGCGGCGAACGTGCTCTTGCGCAATAACGGCGACGGAACGTTCGCGGATGTGTCGGCCGCCTCCGGCATCGGCGCCGTTGCGGGCAAGGCTCTCGGCGTCGCCTTCAACGACTACGACGGCGACGGGTGGACCGACATCTGCGTGGCGAACGACTCGACCGCGCAGTTTCTGTTCCGTAATCGGGGCGATGGAACGTTCGCCGAGCAGGCGTTGGAAACCGGCCTCGCGTTCAACGAAGACGGCGGGATATATTCCGGCATGGGCATCGATTTCGCCGACTACGACAACGACGGAAAACCGGACGTCCTCATCACCAACCTGGCCAAGGAACTGTATGCTCTCTACCGCAACGACGGGCCGACGGGCTTTACTTACCTTACCCGCCAAAGCCGGCTGGCGACGATCAGCGCCCGACTGTCGGGTTGGGGCGTCCG
This sequence comes from uncultured Bryobacterales bacterium, assembly GCA_958295955.1. GTDB lineage: Bacteria > Acidobacteriota > Terriglobia > Bryobacterales > UBA6623 > CATQHP01. The sequence continues at coordinate 3,820,034 of OY282420.1, forward strand.
TCTGGCCGATTTCGACAACGACGGCTGGAAGGATTTGTTTGTGGCTCAAGGCCACGTTCTCGACAACATCGAGCGCATCGACGAATCTCTCGTGTACCGGCAGCCTCCCCTGCTCGCCCGCAATATAGGCGGACGCTTCGAAGATGTCTCCGGCCGGGCCGGCGACGCCTTTTCTCGGGATGCCGCTGGACGCGGGGCCGCCTTCGGCGATCTGGACAACGACGGAGATATCGACGCCGTGATCGGGGTGCTCGACAACCGGCCCCTGGTGCTGTACAACAATGCGTCCGAGGGGAAAAACAACTGGCTTACGATCGAGCTCGTTGCCGTGCGGAGCGCGCCCGCCGGCGCCGGCGCGGTCGTCAGTATCGCCGGGCCGGACGGCGCCGTGCAAAGGCGGTTTGCCTCGACTGCGGGCAGCTACCTTTCCGCCAGCGACCCGCGCATCCATTTCGGCCTGGGGACGGAGAATGTAGTGGAAACGCTGGAAGTCCAATGGCCGAGCGGAACTGTGCAGACGCTGCGCAAGGCGCGCGCGAATCGGCTCTTGACGATTACGGAACCGCAGGAATGATTCGCCGGCGCGAACCGCCGACGCAAGAGAAAAGGGGGCGCTGAATCTTGACACGCGATACCCAACGACATCCACGGCGGTTCCCGGTTTTCCGCCGGTTCGCGGGGGCCGCGGTTGCGCTGTGCCTGTCGTTGCCGGCGCCTCCGGCCGGCGCTCAGCAGGGCGGTTTCTCTCCCGAAGCGATTGCCCGGGTCAAGGCCGCGGTCGCCGCGCGCGAGCAAGGGCGTTTCGAGGAAGCCGCCGCCGGTTTCGAGGCCGTGCTGCGGCAAGCTCCGCAACTGGCCGAGCTCCATCTCAATCTCGGATTGGTCCGGCATGAGCAAGGGCGGCTGCAACAGGCGGTCGAGTCTTTCGCCAAGGCGCTCGAGATCAAACCGGATCTGGAGCGGGTGCGCGGCCTGTTGGGATTCGATCTGCTGCAGTTGGGCCGCGTCCGCGAGGCTGCCGGCCAACTGGAAAAGGCATACGCAGAAGAGTCCGGCAACGAGGAAATCGCCGCCTGGCTGGGCTTGGCCTACCTGCGGGCCGGGGAGCCGGGCAAAGCGATTCCGTTGTTCCACGCCGTGCTCGAAGCCAAGCCGGCGGATGCGGATCTGCTCTATTACTTGGGACAAGCCCACACTGGAGTTGCGCTCGGTTTCCAAGCGGAGTTGCTTCGCCTGGCGCCGGATTCGGCGCGCGCGCACTTGGCGGTTGCGGAGGATCACCGCCTCAACGGCCGCGAAAAAGAGGCGCTCGCCGAGTACGCGATCGCTCTGGAGCGAGACCCGAATCTGCGGGAAGCCCGCGAAGCTCAGGCCGAGATCTATCGCGGGCAGGGGAACCATGAAGCCGCGGCGGAGGCATACGAAGCCGCGTTGCGCCTGACGCCGCAAAGCTCGGCATTGCACTACGGATACGGGGATTCCCTGCTGCATCTCGGGCAGGCGCCGCAGGCGATCCCCCATCTCCGCCGGGCGCTCGCGGGGGAACCCCCTGTTGCGGGCGCCCATGCGCTGCTGGGGAAGGCGCTTCTCGACGTAGGAGAGTTGGCCGCCGCCGAGCGCAATCTACGCCAAGCGCTTGCCCTTGAGCCGGACGCCCAAGCGCAGATGAGAGTGCATTATCATCTTGCCCGGCTTTACCGCAAGCGCGCAGACTCGCAGGCCGCCGCCGCGCATCTCGCCGCATTCCGCGCGCTCCAGGAGAAAGTGTTGGCGGCGGATCGAAAATAGTTGCCCCGAGGGCTGCCGCCGGACGCATAAACCCGCGCTGCGTACCGCGCGGCGCATGAATTTTTACGGCAGCGCCTATCGCAAATCCAATGGCCAACCGTCCCAATCCAACCGGCCGGTTGCAATCGCTGCGGCGCAAGTTCTTTAGCCGGCTCGCTCATACACGACTTTTTCTCGATCGAGAGCCTCCGTCACGATATGGTTTGCGTTGTTGAAAGTCGGACTGGATGGAAGCTGGGCTATCGATGGAAAACTGAGCCCAGGTTGGCCTGAAAAGATAGACCGCCCCAACCGCACCAGGAACGAAACTGTCAATCAGCCCTGTAATGTAGGCCACCGCCGAGAGAACGACAAGAGAACCCAGCAAAAGCCGATGCTGTCGCAAGCTCATCGTTCGTTTCCCCCAGAAAACTACTCTCCTGTCAGCCATCACAGCCTCCTTAACAGTCAGCGGCGCAGTCTGAAAACGCAAACCACGGCATCATGCTTTTCTGCAATCAGTCTATACCATTCTTCTACGCCCCTACGACAAGAACCGCATGGAAACAAACCGAGCACAGAGCGGCTGACGCCCTTGAGCAAGCGCCCGCGGCGGCCCCCGATAGGAGCCTCATTGCGGCGCGGCGCCAAGCGTCGCCGGGCCGTCGGTCAATTTCCCGCTTAGCGATTTGAGAAACGCCAGCAGCGCTTGCTTCTCTTCTTCGCTGAGCTCGAGCGGTTCCATATCGCGGTCGAGATGCGGGTTCGGCTCGCCTCCTTTGTCGTAGTGTTCGATGACGTCTTCCAGAGTGGCCAGACTGCCGTCGTGCATATAGGGCGCGGCGGCGGCGGCTTCGCGCAACGTCGGTGTCTTGAAAGCCCCCAGGTCGGCTCGGTCGCCGCTGACTTCGAATCTCCCCGGGTCGGTAAATTCGCCGTCCCCCCAGCCGACGCCGGTATTGTGGAACGATTCGTCGGTAAGATTCGGCCCGATGTGGCAGGCGCCGCAGTTCCCTTTGCCGCGGAATATGTCGAGTCCCAGGCGGGCCTCCGGCGGCAGCGCCCCCGGGTTGCCGTTCATGTAACGGTCGTATGGGGAGTCCCCGGATACGATCGTGCGCACGTAAGCGGCAAGCGCCTTGCCCAGGTCGTCTGCATGGACTTCCCGCCGAAACATTTTCAGGAACTCGGCGGAATAGACCGCGGAATCGCGCAGCCGCCTCACGGCGTCGTCAAGGGTCAAATCCATCTCGAGCTCGTTTTGGATCGGCTGCAGCGTCTGCTTCTCCAGCGTCGCGATGCGCCCGTCCCAAAAGAAGCTGCGGCCGTAGCCGCGGTTGACCAGTTTCGGGACGCGGCGCGGCCCCTTGCGGCCGAATACCCCGACCGCGGCCGCGCGGTCGTCGGTAAAGGCATGCGCGGGGTCGTGGCAGGTCGCGCAAGAGATGCTGCGGTCTCGCGAGAGCGCCTTGTCGAAAAAGAGACGCTTGCCGAGAGCGGCCTTGCCGGCGCTGAGCGGGTTGTCCTCGGGTACGGGCATGTAAGCGTCGAGGCCCAGCGGCGGCTTCCAGGAGTCTCCCGTCCGGGGCCTTGCCGGGTCGGCCGCGTGCAGCCGGACGCCGGCGTAGAGTAACGCCAAGGCTGCTGCGTGGACGCAAACGGATCGGTACCGCACGGCCGGCTATATGCCCGCGGGGAGCTTTGTGGAGAGGTTGGGAATAACCCACACCTCGGTTTGCGTCCGGCCGACGGTGAAGGCGAGTTGCTCTCCGTCGGGATGCAGGTCAAGGTCGGCGTTCCAGGCCGCCGGCAGCTTGATCTTGTCGGCATTGCCCCCCTCGACCGGGATATTCCACAATTCAGATCCGGAAGCCGTAGAGACCCCCACGAGCAGCCTTTCGCCGCCCAAGCTCCAGTTGATGCTCCCGACCGCTCCGGCCGGCACGGGAACAAAGCGCCGGAGCTTGCCTTCCGCTATCCGCAGCGAACAAAGAACGGCGTCCGGCTCGCTCGGACGGCCGCGGAGAAACGCCAGCCGGGTTCCTCCGCCGGATCGGCTCAAGCGGCCGATTCGGCCCCGGTTCGTCTCGTAGAGCAGCCGGTCGGGGCCGTCGTTGAGTCGGAACTCGCGAATCTGGGAACTTGCGGGGCCGGTGTGCTTTACGTAGTAGATCGACTTGGCGGATTCCGACCAGACTCCCTCGATTCCGCGGAAGTCCGCGGCCGGGTCATGAACCGCCGTCCGCGTGTCGCCGGTTGCGGCGTCCACCGTGTAGAGCCCGCCGCGGTTCCTGCGGTCGCTGCCGCCGATCAACAGGACTTTTCCGTCGGGGGACCAGTCGAGCCGCTCGAGATGCGCCAGCCGAGGCGTCAGGTCGTACTCGCGGTTCGTTTGAACGTTGCGGATGGTAATCGCGCGTTGCTGCTGCCCGTAATTTTCGGCTTGACGGCTCGAGAAATAAGCGAGACGATTGCCGTCCGGCGACCACGCCGGCGAACCGTGGGTTCCGGAAAAACGCCCCGACGCCCGCTGCGGCATGCCTTCGAGCTTGGCCCCGGCAAGGTCCATCCTGCCGGAATAAACAGCGGCGTCGCCGGCGCGAAGTCCGTAGTAGTAACTGCCTCCGGGGGTCAGCCCCATGGGCAGGAAACGCCCCAGGTCGCCCTGCAGCAAACGCGGCTCTCCCGCCGCCTTTCCCGCGGCAACGGGGACTGCCCAGAGGCCCATCGTTCCGCCCCGGTCGCTGGCGAACACAACGGCGTTTCCGCCGCGGCTCCAAAGCGGGAATAAATCGGTGGCCGGGTGCTCCACCAACCGCGTTTCGCTGCGCCCGTCGGCTGTCAGCACGAAAATGTCCCGCTGCGCGGAGCCGCTGCGCGCCAGGTTGTCATAGACGATGAACCGGCCATCCGGCGAAAAGTCCATTTTCTTGGGATAGATCCAGTTCAGCGACTTGAGCGCCCGGGTTTCGCCGCTGCGGGCATCGACCAGCGCGATCTGACTGGTATTGTCTTGGCGAAAGAAAAGCGTCAGAATCCGTGTTCCGTCCGGCGACCAGGCGCAGGGTTGCACGAAGCCCGCCTGGGGATTGCGGTAGAGCGTGCGCGGCGCGGCGAGCTCGCCGGCGAGGCTCAGGGCAACGACCCGCAGCTCGTAGAATTTCTCCTCGTTGAACCAGGCGTAAGCAACCCGTTTGCCGTCCGGCGATATGACCGAGAAATAGGCGAACTCCCCTGCGTTCCGCTGGGGATCTTTGCGCGTCAATCGGCGCAATTTTCCGGACGATACCTCGCGGACCGCGAGATCGCCGCTCTGCGGATCGACGACCGAGACGTAGCGGCCGTCGGGAGAGGGATCGCCCAGCACATCCGTAGCGGCGCCGGCCCACAACCGGCGCGGATGCGCAGGCTCCGCGGTCGCGGCGAGTGGGGCGGCCCTTTCCGTTTCGGCCGCAATTGTCGGGGCGGTCAACGCAATGAAGACGGCCAACCCGGATGAGCGCAGCGCAAATCGCATAACCCCGGCGGCCCCAGGAGATACCCTTTCCGCCTATGCGATTGTATTATAGGCGGTTTGCCGATGACTCCACATTGCGGGCTCCGCCGGGGAGGCCGGAGCCGCCGGACGCGGCGGAGCGGCGCGGGTTTTGCCGCCGTTCTCGCGCTGGTCGGTCTGCCGGCGTCTTTTCTGCCTCTCCGGGCGCAAGAGGAGACCCGCGAGCCCGCCGCCGACGGCTTCGTCGGAGCGCAAGTTTGCGGCGCCTGCCATGCCGAGCAGTTTGCGCAGCAAGCGCAGAGCGCTCATGCCGGTTCGCTCAGCCCGGCCGCCCTGCATCCGCTGGCCTCGTCTTTCACTCCCGCAACTGCGTTGAGGCGGGGCCGGTTCCAATTGACCTACGCCGCGGCGCCGAACGAGCTTCGCGTACGCATCGCGGACGGTGAGGAGGAAGAAGAAACTCCGCTCGAATGGGCCTTCGGCGCCGGCGGTCAAGCCGTTACTTTCGTCAGCCGCCTCGACGAAGATACGTATGTTGAACACCACTTCAGCTATTACTCCGCAGCGAAGTCCTTTGCAGCGACGCCGGGCCACGACGGCCGCGCCGCGGGTTCGTTGCGGGAAGCTCTGGGCGTGCCGTATGAAACTTTCTCGCCGCGGTCGGAGATCATGCGCTGCTTCTCTTGTCATTCGACGGGCAAGTTGTCGCTCGGCCGGAATTTCGAGTTGCAACCGGCGGAATTGGGAGTGCGCTGCGAGGCGTGCCACGGTCCCGGCGAGGCTCACGCGGAGGCCGTGCGGCGCGCCGATATGGACGCCGCCCGCGCCGCGCTCGTAAATCCGGGGCGTATGGACCCGCAAGAGCAGATTGCGTTCTGCGGAAACTGCCATCGCCCCCCGGCAAGCGAAAACGAAGCCATCGACTGGCGCGACCCCTGGAACGTTCGCCACCATCCGTTGTACCTGAGCCGCAGCCGTTGCTTCCTGGGGAGCGGAAACGGCCTCTCATGCGTCACTTGCCACGACCCCCATCGAAGCGTTCTGCGCAAAGCCCCAGCCTATTACAACAGCCGCTGCGCCGGTTGCCACACCGCGTCGTCGCATCCGCCCAACCCCGCAACCTGCAAGACCGCCGGCTCTGTCGGGTGCAGTTCGTGCCACATGCCCGTCGTGCGCCCCAACAACCACCTGCGGTTTTACAACCACTGGATCGGGATCTACCGCAACGGCGACGTGCTGCGCCCGAGCGAGTAGCGGGAACGCATCTAAGGCGTCCGTTGGATCTGCGCGCGGATCTCCCGCGCAAAAGGGTCGTCCGGGCCGTTCGCCTTTTCGATAATTCTCAGAGCCCGCTCGAAAAGACTGCGCGCTTCGGAGGCGTCGCCCTTCGCCTGCGCCAAATGAGCCAAGTTGTAAATCGTCTCGGCGGCAAGCGCATCGCCGCCGCCGAAATGCCTCTCTTGAATGGCGGCCGCGCGCCGATAGAGAGGCTCCGCGGCCTGCAAATTGCCCTGCAGGTGGTAAAGGCCGGCGAGATTGTTCAGCGTTGCAGCGACATCGGGATGCTCTTTGCCCAGCAGGTCCTCTTGCATCGCCAGCGCTCGACTCAGCAACTGTTCCGCCTGCCGGTAGTTTCCCTGGTCCCGCAGCACGCTGCCGAGACCGTCCAGAGCCGCTGCGGCCCCCGGATGCTCCGCCGCGGGGGACGCCTCATAGACCGCCAGGGCGCGGCGGAACAGTTGCGCGGCCGCGGCGAGATCGCCCTGCATTGCGGCCAGCCGGCCCAGGCCGCAAAGCGCAGCGCCCAGTTGCGGGGAAGCAGAATCGAGATGCTCGTAGATTTCCAGCGCACGGCCGTACGACGCTTCGGCTGCCGCGTAGTCCTGCTGCATCTCTTGCACTTCCCCGACGCCGCTCCATGCCGCCGCGGTATCGGCATGGTCGGCTCCGAGCGCCGTCCGATAAATGGACAGGGCCTTGCGGCGCAACGACGCGGCTTCCTGGAGATTGCCGCGGGACAACTCGACCTCCGCCAATGCCGCGTGGCTTTTTCCTGCGTTCGCGCCGGCTGCTCCCAATGACTTTTCGAATATCCGCAGCGCCTTATGGATGTTCGCTGCGGCTTCTTCCAACTCGCCCTTCAGGCGCAGCGTTCCTGCGAGATTCAGCAGCGTTGCGGCCGCTTCCGGGTCCTCGTCCGTCCGATTTTTCTCATGAATCGCCAGCGCCCGCTTGTATAGCCGCTCGGCTTCGTCGAGATCGCCCCCGGTTTCCTTCAGCAGCCCGAGATTGTTGACGGTGACGGCGAGGCCGACAAGATCCGCGCCGGCGGTTTCTTCCTGAAGCGCCAACAGCCGCCGATAAATTGCTTCGGCTCCATGCGCGCTGCCGCTGCCTTCAAGCGCTGCGACGAGTTTTTTCAGCAAGGGAATCGCGGCTGCGTCCTCGCCTCCGTCAAGCGGCTCGCGGATAGCGAGCGCCCGCCGGAACGCAGTCTCAGCTTGCGCGTAGTTTCGTCCGGCGGCGAGAACATCGCCGAGATGCGTCAAATCATCCGCGACCCGCTCATGCTTTTGACCGAACGCTTGCTCGTCGATGGCCAGCGCCCGCCGCAGCAGAGGTTCCGCTTCCGCCGTGCGCCCGCGTACGTTCAGGAATAGGGCGAGATGCGCAAGACTCCGCGCCACCTCGGGGTGGCGCGGCCCCAGGTTCTCCTCCCGTCTGGCCAGGGCCTCGCGGTAAAGGTCCTCGAACCGAGCGCCTTCTGCGCAGAGGCTGAGGCTCGGCAGGCAACTCGCGGTGAGAATGACGAATGAAGCTCCTCGCGCGCGCATTGAGATGGCTTGTCTGCGATTTCGGGCGAGTGACCGGACACGAAGTATCCTACACCATGCCCGCCACGTCCGCTTCGCTCCGCCGAGCGGGGCTTGGCGGCAGACACGGCCGGGAACCGCTCTACGCAGGATTCGGGTTATACACTGTTCGCGGGAGGCTCCCGTGCCGCGTCTTGCTCAACTTCGTGTCCTTGCTTTGGCGGCCGTCTTGGCTATCGTGTTCGCGGGCTCCCGCTGCGGCGGCCCGCGGGATTATCTGCCGGCGGAATTGCGCGCAAGGGTCGAGGCGCTCAAAGCCGATGTGCGCCGCGAGCCGACGACGGCGGAAACGATCGCCGCCCGCAACGAAGTTTTCTGGGAATGGCTGAACGCCTACTCGCTTACCGGAGGCCCCGTGCCGCCCAACGGCCCTTCCGTCGCCTCCTGGATTTTCCAGACGGCTTTCGAAAACGAACGGGCCCGCGGCTCGCTGCAGGATTTCGAGAAGCTGCTCGAGGCCGAAAAGGCGACCCACCGTTCCGCGCTGTTCCCCGACGACAGTCTCGCCCGCCAATTGGACGATCTCATTTACGAGTTGGCGTTCAAGGACGAGCAGCCGGACGGCCTGGGAACGTTGAGCCTCGACGCGGCCGGCCCGTTCCCCATCGACTCGTGGCAGACGATCGAACAGACTTACGCCGTCGGCAGCGCGCCCCTGCGGGAGGGAGCGACGCTGATCGTCGCCAAGCAGCTTGCCTGGGACGGCGGCGTCTTGCAAATCCAGGATCCGGCCGGCGATAACTACGTCGCGGTCCGTTCGTCCGACCCGAATGTCCGTTTCGAAAAGACGCACGTCGCTATGGGCGGGCTGCAAGGCGGACGCGACGGCGCGCTGCCGATGCCGGCTTACCGTGTCTCCGCGGGGGTTCTGGAGCAAGGCGGCGCGGTGACCTTTATCTATGGCGACCGCTCGGGCGGCGGCAAGGGCTGGCGCTTGCAGTCGATGGCCAACGACGATGTGCTGCTGCCCGTCTTTGTCGATATCGACGGCAGCCGCCGGCCGATGGCTTTGAACTGGCCGTCGTTCCGAGTGATCGGGGAGGGCGTCCGCTCAGTAAAAGGCTTCGCGCCGTCGATTGTCGAGCCGGGGGAGAAATTTGCTCTGGCGGTGCGCAGCGAGGACCGGCTGTACAACCGCGCCGGGGGGCGGATCCCCGCCTACGAAGTGACGCTGAACGGCCGACCGTTTCGCAAGCTCGCGGCGGGCGGCCCCGCGGTCAACGTGCTCGACGGACTCGCGATCGACGCGGAAGGCGTCTATCGCTTCGCGTTCCGCTCGCCCGACGGCGCCGTCAGCGGATCGTCGAACCCCGTCTGGGTCAGGCGCAACCCGCCGCATCGCATTTACTGGGGGGAGACGCACACGCACACCGGCATGGCCGAGGGGCAGGGCACGGTCGAAGGCTCCTACCGTTACGCCCGCGAGGACGCCCGCCTCGATTTTCTGGGGCTTTCCGAGCACGACAAATACATGGACGACGCGGAGTGGCGCGATATGCAAGACGCGGTGCGGCGCTACGGCAAAGAGGGAGAGTTCATTGCCTTCCCGGCGTACGAGTGGACCGTGCGGCGTCCGCTGGGGGGACACCACAACGTTTTCTACAGGACGCCCGGCCGCGAGCGCGTGCCCATCCAGCGGGCAACGAATCTGTCGGGGCTCTATCAGGGGCTGCGCGCCTTGTTCGAGCCGGACGACGTGCTGATTATCCCTCACGCGCACAACGCCGGGGATTGGCGCCGCAACGACCCGGACCTCGAGCGCCTCGTCGAGATCATGTCGATGCACGGGACGTTCGAATGGTTCGGCAACTACTATCTCCAACGCGGCCACCGGATCGGCTTCATTGCCGCGTCGGACGATCACCGCAGCCGTCCGGGCTACAGCGGAACGTTGCGGCGGGCCGCGCTGGCGCAGTTCGGCGGACTGGCTGCCGTCATGGCCCCGGCCAAGACCGCCGACGATATTTTCGATGGTCTCCGCGCGCGAAAAACGTACGCGGTAACCTCCGCCGACCGCATCGTCATGGACCTCGAGCTCAACGGCGCCGGCATGGGCCGGCGTATTCCCTATGCCGACAAACGCCGCCTCCGCGCCCGTATTATGGGCACGGCGCCGATCGTTGAAGCTTCGGTCGTCAAGAACGGCGCTGTCGTTTGGACGAAGCGCCCGTCGCAAGCCGACTTGAGCGCCGCCGCGCAGGTGCGGGTAGCCTTCGAGTCTTCCTCGGAGCCCCTGTTCCGCGACAACCCCCGTCCCTACCGCCGCTGGCGCGGGACGCTCGAAGTGCGCGGCGCAAGCCTCAAGGCGGCGCAGGCGCTCAACTTCGACAATCGCTACATCGAATTTGCAAAAACGGACCCCAACGATCCGAATCGGGTCGCTTTCTACACCGAAACCCGCGGCCGCGCGGACAGTCTGTTGCTCGCGCTCGAAGGCGCATCGCCCGCGACCGAAATCGTCGTGAAGCTGCAAGAGACGGTCGAATACGGCAAGGCGCCGCCGCGGATCCGCGGCTACGCGACGATCCCGGCGCAAACGGTGCGCCTGCCGTTCTCGCGGCTCGACAAGGGGCTGCTGATCGAACAGGTTCCGGTCGGCAACGACATCGACACGATAACGCTGCAACTCCTCGGCAACGACCGGCCGTTGGACTACGACCTGGAGTTCGTCGACACGGACGAGCCCGGCCGCGGCGACTACTACTATGTCCGCGTGGAGCAACTGAACGGCGCCCGCGCCTGGTCGTCGCCGATCTGGGTCGGCGGCGAAGAGCCCCGTTAGGCGCTCTTCCTTCCTGGAAACGGATCGCGGATGATCCGGGTGAACGCGGGGAACACGATGCCCGGATTCACCTCGACCGGCATGTATCCCGTACCGGTTCCGGTATGGCTCCGCCGTCACCGGGCCGCGCGCTGGGGTATCATAATCGAACTGCGCACGCCCGGCGGATTGCCATGTCGATACTGACCCTCAAGATTCTTTCCGCAGCGGCGATCTTCGCCGTAGGCGTGGCCGGGGGACTGATTCCGATAGCGGCGGCCCGTTTCAGAGACAGCGGGCGTTTCTTCTCGCTCAGCAATTCCTTCGCCGGCGGCCTGTTCCTGGGGGTCGGTTTCATCCATCTGCTGCCCAAGGCCATGGAGGAGCTCGAGGAGGTCACGCACTACCCCTTGGCGACGCTCCTCGCGATGGTGGGGCTCAGCCTTCTGCTGCTGATCGACCGGGTCATCTTCGGCGATCAACCCCAGCGCACGGCGCCCGGCTCGACGCGGCGCCGGGTCCTGCACCCCTACGTGCTGCTGGTGGTCCTTTCGATTCACTCGGCCATAGCCGGAGTCTCCCTGGGACTCGAGCCCGGCGTGGCGGCATCGCTGGTCATTCTCCTGGGGATTCTCTGCCACAAGGGATCGGCCGCCTTCACGCTGATCGCGAGCGCGCACGTCGCCGGCATCGAGACCGGATCCCAGAGGGTCATGCTGGGAATCTTCTCCCTGATGACTCCCCTGGGGGTTCTATCCGGTTCGGGCCTCGCCACGGGCTTGGACGGGAGCGCCGCCGCCCTGCTCCAAGGATGCTTCAACGCGCTTGCCGCAGGCACGTTCATCTATGTGGCCATCATCGACATCATTGACGAGGAGTTCATGAAGCTGGAGGTGCTCCGGGCGAAATTCGCGGTGAGCGCCCTCGTTGGAGACGACGACGTGCCCATGCCGGAGCCGGACCGGGACCGAGTGCTGAAGTTCATGCTGGTCATTGCGGGCCTTGCCTTGATGGGCGTGCTTGCCCTCATGCACTGAACCGGCGCGCCGCGGATGCCACCGAGGCGGGGCGGCAGAGGCGTGACCTGTGTTCCGGCGAGGGGCGTTCCGATCCCCGGCGGGGGCTGCCTGTGGAAGAAGCGCATCGTTCGGCTCACGGCAGGGGAGCGCAAGACCCGCGGCGAGCCGGAAATTTAACAAGATTTTTTTGTGTTGCGCCGCGCAAGTGTGGCATACTGCATACGGGTATTTTTATCCGCGAATGCCGCAAGGAGGCCGCCTGTACCGATGAAACAGTTTTTATTGCCGGTTTCGATGCTGTTGATGGCTCCGGTTTTTGTCGTCTCGGCGGGCGCCGCCGAGATCGAACCCGCTCAACTGGACTTTTTCGAGAAAAAAATCCGGCCGGTTCTCGCCAAGAACTGTTACATGTGCCACTCCGCCGAGGCCAAGACGCGGATGGGCGGCCTCTCGCTGGACACGAAGCAGGGCATGCGCAACGGCGGGCAGCGCGGCCACGCCGTGGTTCCGGGCGACGTTGACGCCGGCGTGCTGATGGCGGCGCTGCGCCACGAGGGCAAGCTGAAGATGCCGCCGATGGGCAAGCTTCCCGCCGGCGTGATCGAGGATTTTGCGTCGTGGATCAGAATGGGCGCCCCGGACCCGCGCGAAGTGGATATCTCCCGGACGCAATCGACAATCGATGTCGAGAAGGGCAGGGGATACTGGGCGTTTCAGGCGCCGGAGAAGGCCGGCTTTCCGGCTGTCCGCGGGGTTGCTTGGCCGCGTGGCGCGATCGACCATTTCATTCTGGCGAAGATCGAAGAGAAAGGGCTGCGGCCGGTAAGCGATGCCTCCCGCGAGGCGTTGATTCGCCGCGCCTCCTATGACCTCACCGGTCTGCCGCCGACGCCCGCGGAAATTGCCGCGTTCGTTGCCGATGACGACGAACGCGCCTTCCACAAGGTGGTCGACCGCTTGCTCGCCTCGGAGCGTTTCGGCGAACGCTGGGGCCGCCATTGGCTCGACGTCGCGCGTTACGCGGAAACCATCGGGCGGACGCGCAATCTTCCTTTCCCTGTCGCCTGGAAATACCGCGACTACGTGATCGATGCGTTCAACGCAGACAAGCCCTACGACGAGTTCGTACGCGAGCAGATCGCCGGCGACCTGCTGCCTTACCGCAACCGAAGCGAGCGTAACGAGCAGCAGATCGCGACGGGGTTCCTCGCCCTGGGGGCGCACGATCTCAACGAGCCCGACCGCAAGCTCTTCCCCATGGACGTCGCCGACGAGATGATCAACGTGACGACGCGCTCTATGCTGGCCTTGAGCGTCGGCTGCGCGCGCTGCCACGATCACAAGTTCGATCCGATTCCGACCAAGGATTATTACTCCATGGCCGGCATCTTCCGCAGTTCCGAGCTGCGCGACGGCCTCCGCCTGCGGCCCCGCTTCAACTCGGGCTACTTCCGCATTCAGAAGATGGTGACGTTGGACGGCGTGCCCGATTATTCGGGTGAAGAGGCTGCCGAGTTGCGCACGAAACGCGAGCGGCTTTGGCAAGAGCTGCTGGTCGCGGAGGAAGCGCGGGACCGCGCCAAAACCCGCAAGCTCGCCCGCGAGCTCGGCGACATGCCCGTGCCCGAGAACCTGGCGATGGGCGTAGTGGAAGCCGAGCAAGCCGTCGACTGCCAAGTCAACGTCGGAGGCGACCCGCACATGCTCGGCGACGAGACGAAGCGCGGCTTCGTGCAGGTCTTGTTCCCCAAAGATCGCGCCCTGCCGCAAATCGGCGAAAACGAAAGCGGCCGCCTGCAACTCGCCGCGTGGCTGGTCGACCGCGAGAACCCCATGACCGCGCGCGTGATGGTCAACCGCGTCTGGAGCCACCTGTTCGGCCGCGGCATCGTCAAGACCGTGGACAACTTCGGCAAGATAGGCTCCCCTCCGACGCACCCCGAGTTGCTCGACTACCTTGCGGTTCGGTTCATGGAGCAGGGCTGGTCCGTCAAGAATCTCATCCGCGAGATCGTGCTCAGCCGGACGTACCGCCTCTCGACCGACTTCGACGCGGCGAATTTCGAGATCGAGCCCGACAACACGCTGCTGTGGCGCGCCAACCGCCGCCGGCTCGAAGTCGAAGCCCTACGCGATTCCCTCCTGCTGATCAGCGGCGAGATGAGCGCCGAGCGGCCGGCGGCTTCCCCGGTGCATGATTTTTCCCGCAATCAGTTGATCAACACCGGAAACAAGCAGGTCGAGCGCTGGGAAGTCGAAGAAACCTATCGCAGCGTTTATGTTCCGGTGATCCGCAACCAGGTGAACCGCTTTTTCGAGACGTTCGATTTCCCCGAGCCGAGCGAGACCCACGGCGCGCGCGACGTGACCACCGTTGCGACGCAGGCGCTGTTCCTGATGAACAGCGATTTCGTGCAGGCGCATGCGCAAACCGCCGCCGAAAGGCTCATCGCCGGGGAAAAATCGGACGCAGAGCGGGTACGGCGCGCCTTCCGCCAAGTGCTTTCCCGCGAGCCGACCGAGGCCGAGGTGGAAAAGTCGCTGGCCTTTATCGCCTCTACTGCCGAGGCGCTGCGCTCGGAAGAACAGCCCCGCCGCCGGCAGAGCCGCGTCAAGGCCGAGGAGAACGTCGAGGACTGGCTCTTTGCCGCCGTGACCGCATTGCTGCGGCGTCAGCCGACGGCTTCCGAGATGACGGACGCCATGGACTATATGAGCGAACAGCAGCCGGACGCCGAGAAAAACGTCCGGGACGTCAAGCGCTTCTTCGTGAATAACGAAGGCAACCTGCGCCGCCGGCAAATCGGCGAGTTCGTGGAGTTGCTTTTAGGCCGCCCGGCAACCCCCCGCGATTTCGACGAGATCGCGGCGTTTTTGGAAGACGCCCGCCGGCAGGCGCGGCGCCGAGGCGCGCCCATGGTTCGCGGCCCGCAGGAAGCTTGGGCCCGTTTGTATCACGCGCTGTTCAGCAGCGCCGAGTTCCGCTACCGCGGGTAAGCATAACCGAAACCAACGAGAGGTTCGAACATGATCCATTCAGATTTCAGCCGCCGAAATTTTTTGAAGTCCGCGACCGCCGGTTTCGGCTACACGGCGTTTGCGCATCTCGCCGCACAGGAGGCGTTGCGCGCCAAGACGTTCCAAAATCCCTTGCTGCCCAAGCAGCCCCATTTCGAGCCGAAGGTCAAGCGGGTCATCTTCCTGTTCATGCAGGGCGCTCCGACGCAGCACGAGACTTTCGACTACAACCTGGAGCTTGAGAAGCATGCCGGTCAAAAAGCCGAGATGAATCTCTCCATCGGCAAGCAAGGCGGAAAGATACTGCCGCCGGTTTACAAGTTCGACCGTTGCGGCGAAAGCGGCCTGCCGATTTCGGAAGTTTTTCCTCACCTCCAGCAGCACGCCGACGACCTGTGTTTGCTCAACGGCATGCACACCGATACGCCGGCGCATCCGCAGGCGTCGATTTTTACGCATACGGGCAACATCACCTTCGTCAGGCCGTCGATGGGTTCGTGGATCGTTTACGGCCTCGGCACGGAGAATCAGGACCTTCCGGGCTTCGTGACCATGAACCCCCCGCCTGTCGGCGGCGCAGCGCTTTACGGCTCAGCGTTTCTGCCGGCGACGTTCCAGGGCACGCGCCTGAATATCGATCCGGGCGAGGAGCCCATCGGCAACATTCGCAATGCGCGGATGAGCCTCGAAGCCCAACGCCGCCAGATCGATTTCGTGCAAGACCTCAACCGCGGTCTGCTGGAAAAGAACGAAGTGGACAATCAGGTCGAGGGCGTCATCCAGTCCTACGAGTTGGCCTTCAAGATGCAGAAGGCCGTTCCCAACGTCATGGATATTTCGCAGGAGCCCGAGCATGTCCGCGCGCTTTACGGCATCGACGACAAGGTGACGCGCGACTTCGGCGCGCAGTGCTTGTTGGCCCGGCGCATGGCCGAAGCCGGCGTGCGCTTCATCGAGCTCGGCCACCGCGGCTGGGATCAGCACAACAAGCTCCGCGAGCGCCTCAAGACCAACGCCACGGCGACCGACAAGCCGATCGCCGCCTTGATGACCGATCTGAAGCAGCGCGGCCTGATGCAAGACACGCTGATTGTCTGGGGCGGAGAGTTCGGACGCTCGACATTCGAGCAGAACAACGGCGACGGCCGCCGTCACAACAACCGCGGCTACACGATGTGGATGGCCGGCGGCGGCGTCAAGGGCGGCATCCGCCACGGGCGCTGCGACGCGACCGGCGCGGCCGTGGAAAACAAGGTTCATCTCCACGACCTCCACGCCACGATGCTGCACCTGCTCGGACTCGACCACAAGCAACTGACCTACCGCTACGCCGGGCGCGACTTCCGTCTTACCGACGTTCACGGCAGAGTGATTCGCGAGGCGCTCGTTTAGGCGTCGGAAAAACCGTGTTCATGCGTCTGCCTCCGGTGGGTTCGCCCATCGTTTCGTGGTAGCCTACAGACGCTTCGCCGGGCGCTGCGCGCCGGGTTCTGTCTGTGAACGGAGGAGAAAATGGACAAGAAGAATCTCATCGTCTCCGGTTTGGCGGTTTACGTCGTTCACCGGCTCCTTGACTTTCTCGTGCATGCGGTTCTGCTGAGCGGAGCCTACGAGGCCACCGCCGACGTCTGGCGGCCCGAGGACGAGATGATGTCGATGTCGTGGATCATGTTCCTCACCAGCCTTTTGTGGTCGTTCATCTTCGTCCACATCTTCGGCCGGGTTCGGCAAGGGGAGGGAATCGTGGAGGGGCTGCGCTACGGCTTCTGCATCGGCCTCTTCGTGGCCGTGCCCATGGCTTACAACTCGTACGTGGTGATGCCCGTTCCGCACTCGCTGGCTCTCTTGTGGTTCGTGTACGGGATGCTCCAGATCATGATCTGCGGAGCGGTACTGTCTCTCGTGTACCGGCCCCAACAGTCGACGGCATAGGCGCGGCGGCCTCTCGGCATGGAGTCTCTCCGGGCGTCCGCCTTGAAGCGCGGAACGCGCAAGCCGAAGCTGTAGGCGAAAAGGAGTGGCGGGAGCGACGAGACTCGAACTCGCGACCTCCGGCGTGACAGGCCGGCGTTCTAACCAACTGAACTACGCCCCCGCGCAGGAAACCCCGGCGGCAAGGCCGAGGCGACGATACCTTGAGCGTAGCACGGTCCGTTCTGACGGCGCAATAACGAGTTGAGGCATGTTCGGGGCAAGCGGCCGGCTGTTCGCCGGCGCGCTCAGTATTGAAAGAGCGCCGTCGGGGCGTCTTGCGCGGCGACCGATAATTCGGTTGTGGTCGATCCGACGGCGTCCAGAGCCTGTTGCGCATCCATTTGCGCCAGTGCCGGATGGTTGTTGTTGCCGCTCAGGTGCGCCAGCACGATTCTCTGCGCTCGGCAGTCCCAGTCGTTCGCCAGGAACTGCGCGGCGGCCTGATTGGAGAGGTGTCCGTCGCGGCTCAGCACGCGCTGCTTCACAGCCCAGGGGTACGGCCCTACCTTGAGCATCTCCAGGTCGTGATTCGATTCCAAGATGAGGAAGTCCGCGCCGCGCAAATGATGCCTCACCGAGTCGGTCATGTAGCCGAGATCGGTGGCGATCGCCAACTTGACCCCGCGGCAACGCACGCAAAAACCAACCGGGTCCACCGCGTCGTGCGGCACCGTGAACGTATCGATGTCCAGATCGCCGATCGAGAGGCGCCCGCCCGCCTCGAAGTATTCCATCTTCGGCGCGCTCTTGTTCCAGGCCAGCGTGCCGGCCGTGGGCTCGGTCAGATAGATGGGGACGCCGGTCCTCCGCGCCAAGACTTCAAGCCCGCGGACGTGGTCGGAATGTTCGTGGGACACGACGACGGCGTCCAGGTCGGCGGCGTCCTCGCCGATAGACGCCAGCCGCTCGTGAATTTGCTTCGAGCTGAACCCGGCATCGAAAAGCACGCGCACCTTGGCCGTGGCGACGAACGTTGCGTTGCCGCTGGAGCCGCTGCCGAGAATGCAAATGCGCAGGCTCGCGTCGCTGTCCCTGAGTCTTCAAGCCCGCGGATGTCGGTATTCGGCTTATAGAAGCAACCTGCCGGGGCTGGGAATGGAACTATTCTTGCAGATTGCGCCGGCGCCGTACAAGGGGCGGCAGGCGTTTCTGTTTGCCGCAACCGCTTACCGGGCGGCCAAGCGCTCCAACACGCGCGGCCAGACCTCGGGATTCAGCAATTGATCCGGCCGTTCGCCGCGCAGCGCCTGCTTGAGATGATGAATCGCGCCGGAAAGGATGCGCCGCTTGCCGGCCGCGCTGGCCGAGCCGACGTGCGGCGTGACGATGACGTCATTGCGCTGCAGCAACGGGTGATCGGCGGGGGCGGGTTCGGGATCGGTTACGTCGAGACCGGCGCCGCGCAGTCGCCCGCTCTCAAGCGCCGCGAGCAACGCTGCTTCGTCCACCAGGCCCCCGCGCGAAACATTCACCAGAATCGCCCCTTTCTTCATTTGACCGAGGGTTTCCGCATCGATCAGATGCCGCGTATCGGCGCTCAACGGCAGATGAAGCGAGACCACGTCCGCTTCGGCCAGCAGCGCCTCCAGCGACGAAGCCATATCCACCCCGAGTTCTTCCGCGTGCTCGGCGGTTACGAAAGGGTCGAACGCGCTCACTTTCATGCCGACGCCGCGCATTGCAGCGGCGACGCGCGAGCCGATCCGGCCCAAGCCGACCAGTCCCAGGCGCGAGGCGAAAAGCTCCAGCGCGGAGTGCCGGCCGTAGTGGTCGGGACGGCGGTCGCGCCGCAGGCTGTGCTCGGCTTTCTTCAGATCTTTGGCGACCGCGAAGATCAGCGCAACGGCGTGCTCTGCCGTCGAGATCGTCGGCCCGTCGGGCGTGTAGCTGACCGCAATGCCGCGCTTCGTGGCGGCAGGGATATCGACGGCCTCGTAGCCGATGCCCATACGCGAAATGATCAGCAGGTTCGGGGCTCTGTCCATCGCCTCCGCGGTATAGCGCATGCCCCCGGCGAGCACGCCGTCCGCTTGCGGAAAGGCGGACAAGAAATCGTCGGGCGTGGCGACTCCCGGCCCGATAGGCTCGGCAAGCGGGGCGAGCAACCCGATGCAATCGGGTAAAATATGTCTTTCCGACCAGACTTTGAACATCTTACGAGTCTAGCCGGTTCGCCGGCCGGCGCCGAACACTGACGCGGGCGGCGCCGAACACTGACGCGGGCGGCGCGTAGAATGCCCGCTGCGGCGCCAAGACGCGGGGTTGCAGCCGTAAAAACGCCGAAAATCGCAATCGAATGTGAATTTCGATTTGCAACGCGGGGCGGCGTGCCGCATGATATAAAGAAGAGCACGATAGTTTTCGAAAAACTTGGGCTTGGCCGGCAACCGGATCGCGGATCGGATCCTCAGACCCGACAGCAACAAGCGCGGGTATCCCCCTAAATTTTCCGACCGCGGATGTCCCGGGATCCTGGTAAAGAGCAACGGATACGCTGTTTCGACCGGTAGAGGCTTATCTTGCGCAGGCGGCAGCCTTGTGCGGGATGGACGCGCCAAACCGCGCAGAGGAGGGGGAATTTTGGACCATTTCGACGACGCGATCACAGTAGTCAGAGGCAAAATCGACGACAACATAGACGAATCTCCGGCAAGGGGTTTCCTTGACATCAGGGAGGCCGCCGGCGAGCGCGACGCCCAACAGCAAAGCCAAGAGGAATCGATCTACACGGATGACCCCGTGCGGGTCTATCTTCGCGAAATGGGCGCGGTTCCACTGTTGACCCGCGAGGGCGAGGTGGACTTGGCGCGGCGCATGGAGCGCGGCAAGTCCCGTATGTGGAAGGCAATTTCCCGCAATCCGCTCACCATCGAAAAGCTGTTGGCCAAGTACGAGCAGGTCAAGGCCGGCGAAGTGCGGCTCACGTCCGTCGTCGAAATTAGCGACAACGGCGAAGGGCCGGAGGCATTCGAAAAGAAGGAAGCTCAGGTCAAGCACCAGTTTTCGATGGTCTTGCGCGCCAACAACAAGTTGACGCAGACGCAGGCGAAATTGGAATCGACGCCGAGCCGCCATGTCCACGTCAAGCGGCGTCTGACCGGCATGCGCAACCGCCGGATCATCAAAGTCTCGCAAGCCATGCAGAAGATACGCCTCAGGCAGCATGTCTGGGAGGGCTACCAGCACGATTTGCTGGAGATCCACTCGCGCTTGAAGGGTTTGGAGTCGCGCATCAACAAGCTGAAGAAGCGCGACCCGCGCCCGGACGACTACCAGTCGAAGTTGCGCGAGTTGAACAAGAAGCGGCGCACGGCGATCGCCGAAACGCGCATGACGCCCGAGCAGGCCAAAGCCTGCGCCAAGATGATCCGCGCCGGTCACCGCGAGGCCGAGCAGTCCAAAAAGGCGCTTGTCGAAGCCAACCTACGGTTGGTTGTCTCCGTCGCCAAGAAATACGTCAACCGCGGTCTGCACCTGTTGGACTTGATCCAGGAAGGCAACATCGGCCTCATGCGCGCCGCAGAAAAATTCGAGTACCGCCGCGGCTACAAGTTCTCGACCTATGCGACTTGGTGGATACGCCAAGCCATCACGCGCGCCATTGCCGATCAGTCGCGCACCATCCGCATCCCGGTGCATATGAACGAGTCGATGAACAAATTTCTGCGCGCCTCGCGCGAGCTTGAGAAAGAAATGGGCCGTTCGCCCAACAACGAAGAGATCGGCGAGCGCATGGAAATCCCGCCGGACAAAATTCAGAAGCTGAAGACGATCTCGCGCGACCCGGTTTCGCTGGAAACGCCGGTCGGGCGCGACGGCGAATCCGCTCTGGGCGATCTACTCGAAGACAAGTGGGTCGGCTCGCCGGTGGAAGCCGTGATCGACTCCAATGTCAAAGACGAGACCGGCGACGTGCTCAAGACGCTCTCCCCCAAGGAAGAGAAGGTCATTCGCATGCGCTTCGGCATTCAATACGAACGCGAGCATACGCTTGAGGAAATCGGCCAGGAATTCGCCGTGACCCGCGAGCGGATACGCCAGATCGAAGCCAAGGCGCTGCGCGCCCTCAGAGGTCCGGACCGCGCTCGGCGTTTGCGTTCGCTGATGGCGGCGCGACAGTAGCGCCATGCGCGCCACCGTGTGCGGGAGCGCGGCGCGGCGGCTCGGCAACCTTTGCCTTTCCGGTATTGCCGCGGCGGCGGCCGTTGCCGCGCAGAGCGGCTTGGAAAGCCGGCTGTCCCTCCCCTCCGGCCGGGTCGGCATTGTCATCGATACGGATGCGTACAACGAGGTCGACGATCAGTTCGCGATTGCTTATGCCCTGCTGGCGCCCGAGCGCCTGAACGTCGAGGCGATCTACGCCGCGCCGTTCACCAACGCCCGCGCCGAGACGCCCGCCGCGGGCATGGAGCAAAGCTACGCTGAAATTCAACGCGTCCTGGACGTGCTCGATCTGCCCGCCGGCCGCTTCGACCGCAAACAGGCTTACCGCGGCGCCAAGACCTATTTGCCGAACCGGGGCCTGCCGCGCTCCAATCCCGCCACTGCGGACATCGTTCGACGCGGCCTCGCCGACCGGGACGAGCATTTGATCGTCGTCGCCTTGGGCGCGCCGACGAATGTCGCCGCCGCCATCCTGCTGGAGCCGAAGTTGATTGACCGCCTGACCGTGGTATGGCTGGGGACGCAGCCGTACAGCTCGCCGCAAGCCGGCGATTTCAACACCGGGCAAGACGTGCGGGCTTCGCAACTCATGTTCGACAGCGGCGTTGCGCTGATCAATATCTCGGGCTTTAACGTCTCCGAGCACTTGCGCACCTCGATTCCCGAACTCGAGCGCCACGTGAAAGGCCGCTCGCCGATCGGGGATTATCTCTTCAAGAACGTTTACGAGTATTATCTTCAGCGCCGCAAGCATCCCGATTACCCCTGGTCGAAGGTGATCTGGGACATAGCCGCCATTGCGCTGTTCATCGACGAGGACTGGATTCCCAGCCGCAGGACGCACAGCCCGATCCTGACCGACGAGTTGACTTGGCGGCGCGATGCGTCGCGGCATCCGGTTCGCGTCGCAACGGACGTTATCCGCGATCCGGTTTTCGACGATCTGTTTCGCCGCCTGGCGGCGTCGGGCGATTAGCCGCCGATGCGGAACAACCGCCTGGCGGTACGCAGGAACAAGCTGCTCTGAGCGATCGCCGGCGTCGCCATGCATAACTCTCCGATGGAGTTCTTGCGCAGCAGCTTGTATTCGCGTCCGTGCGCGATGACGAAGCAGTCCCCGTCTTCGCTCAGGCAGAAGATGCGGTCGTTGTACGCCCATGGACTCGATGTGAACGCCGAGGCGCCGACTTCGAAGCGCTGCTTGTCGTAAACCAATTCGCCCGTCCGGGCGTCGCGGCAGGTCAGGAATCCGCGGTCCAGCAGCGTGTAATAGAGGTCTTTGTAGAGCAGCGGCGACGGGTTGTACGGCCCTGCCTGCGGATGATGCCAGGCGATGAAGTCGTTGTTGGTTTGACCCTCTTGCAGCGAGATATCGCCGTCGGCTCCCGGTCTCACGGCGTATGTCGGACGGTTCCGGTCGCCCACGTACCCGGAAGTCAGATAGAGCAGCCCGTGGCCGCTGAACGGCGTCGGGATGACGATTGACGACATATCGGCGATTTCCCACAGCAGCTTGCCGTCCAAGTCGTACGAGCGAATCTTCTTGCGCCCGTTGGTGACGATTTCCGTGCGCTTCTCGTTTTCCCAGATGAAAGGCGTCGACCAGTTGCTGGGTTCCTCGCGCTCGATCTCCCAGATTGTTTTTCCGTTCGCTTTATCGAGGCAGGTCAACGTCGAGCGCTCGTCGTTGTCGTTGACGAAGTAGAGCCTGCCCTTGTGCAGCACCGGCGAAGACGCGGTTCCCCAACCGAGGCGCGTGCGGTAGGGCTTCCACTCGCGTTTCCAGACTTCGTTGCCGGCGTGGTCGAGGCACCACGTCCCCAAATAGCCGAAGTGAACGAACAGATGCTCGCCGTCCGCGGCCGGGGTTTCCGATGCGTACGAGTTTTTCAGGTGGCGCGGCGTCGCCGGCGCTGCGCGGTGCAGTTGCTTCTCCCAGGCGATCTCGCCCGACTCCACGTCGAGACCGTAGGCCATCCAGCGGTGCGGGTCGGTTGTGACCTCCGGGCGGTTGCCGCCAAAGTAGAGGCCGCGCTTGACCGTCTCGACTTCGCCTTCGCTGACGACCGAAGACAGAAATGCCCTTTTGCCCCAAATGACCGGCGAAGCCCAGCCCATGCCCGGCAGATCGGTCTTCCATCGAACGTTTTCCGTAGCGCTCCAGGTTTCGGGCAGCCGCGCGTCGTTCGCGGACACTCCCCGCGAGTCGGCGCCGCGGAACTGCGGCCAATTGGTCGGTGAGGCGGCCGTCAAAGGCGCCGCGGCGGCAAGCCAGGAAAGCATTTCGCGTCTTGTTTGCATGGCGATGGAGACTCCAGGACTATTTTAACCGCTGAACGGAAGGCCGCATGGGGTTTGAGTTCAATTGCGTCCGGGCGGCGTACGGTCTTGTGTTTTAACGGGGCAGTGGAGTCTTTCAGGGCGTAGTCGGCAGCGGCTCGTAGTCGGCGGTTTGGGGATACGTCAGCGGCTGGGGAACATAGCCGGGCTTGCGCTGCGGGCGGCCCGGCAGGACGCCGCGCTCTTGCGCCCAAGCCGCGTACATCTCGATCATCTCGCGGGCGACCAGGGGGTAGAGCGGCAGCAGATCGTTCGTTTCGGTGCGGTCGGCCTCCATGTCGTAAAGCTCCCACGGGCCGCGGTTTTCGGCAACCAATTTCCACTTCCCGCGGCGCACCGCGCGGTTGCCTTCGTGCTCCCAGTAGATGGCTTCGCGCGCGAGCGGCTTGTTGCCGAAGGCGGGCGCGAGCGACTTGCCTTCGAGAGGAGCGATGCCGTTGCCGCCGAAAGAGGCAGGGTAGTCCGCGCCGGCCAGGTCGACGGCGGTGGCCATCAGGTCGATCAAGTGTGCCGGCTGGCTGCGCAACTCTCCCTTGGCGGCGATGCCGTGCGGCCAATGGACCACGAGCGGCGTGGCGATGCCTCCCTCGTGAATCCAATGCTTGTATTTGCGGAACGGCGTGTTCGAGGCGTTCGCCCAGGCTTGCCCGTAGGATTGGCTGTAGCCGTTTTTCGTCGTCAGGATCGCCGCCGGCCCGCGGCCGAGCATTCCGCCTTCGGCGCAGCCGCCGTTGTCGGAGAGAAAGAAGATGAGCGTGTCGTCGAGCTCGTCCTGTTCCTGCAGGGCGGCGACCAGCCTGCCGATGTTTTGGTCCATGCGGTCGATTTGCGCTGCGTAGATGGCCATGCGCAGGTCCATCTCGTCTTTCTTGGCGGCGGCGAGGGCGTTCCAGGGGACGGCGTCGCGGACGGTCATTTTCCAGGACTTTTCGATGAGTCCCATCGCGGTCATGCGCTCGAGGCGGGCTGCGCGGATTTTGTCCCAGCCGATCCTGTATTTGCCGCGGTACTTTTGCACGTCTTCGGGCCAGGCATGCAGGGGCCAATGCGGGCTGGTATAGGCGAGGTACAGGAAAAACGGCTGCTCGTCGTCGCGCTCCGCGGCCTGCACGAAGTCGATGGCGTTTGTGGTGAAGGCGTCGGTGGTGTAGAAGTCCTCGCCGGGGACTACCGGCGTGCGGTTGCGGCTCAGCAGCTTGTCGGGATGGGGGCGGAAGAAGTTCGAAGCGCCGCGGATGATGCCGAAATACTCGTCGAAGCCGCGGTCAACGGGCCACATGCCGGCGAACGTTCCGACGTGCCATTTGCCGGCCATCAGCGTTTTGTATCCGGCGGGCTTGAGGGCTTCGGCGATGGTCACGCATTGGCGGTTGAGATAGCCGCGGTAGCCGGGGTAGCCGAGGTCGAAACGCAGATTCTCGTTCTCGCTGGTCATGTGGCCGATGCCGGTCTGGTGGGCGTAGAGGCCGGTCAGCAGCGACGCGCGGGTAGGGCAGCAGCGGCCGGCATTGTAAAACTGCGTGAAGCGCAGGCCGTTTGCGGCGAGGCCGTCGATGTTGGGGGTGCGGATTTCGCCGCCGTAGCAGCCGATATCGGAGTAGCCCATGTCGTCGGCCATGACGATGACGATGTTGGGCTTGGCGGCAAGGCAGGCGGTCAGCGCCGAAACGGCGAAGGCGAAACGCAGCATGAGGATATTGTATCCGCCGGAAACGCCGGTGCTATGCTGTTAGCCGCTCATGGGTGACGGAAGCAAGCGTTCGACGTTGTTGCACGGCGAGGACTGGGTTTCGGTATGGCTCGGTTTCGGGCTGATCGCCGTCGTGCTGCTCGGCTTCCGGCCGGATATGCCGGGGTTCGGATGGGACGGCGCGGACATCGGCAAGCCGTTCTCCACGCTGAATATGCAGGCGTCGTTTGTGCTGGGGGCGGCGTTCCTCGGTCTTTCGGCGTGCGGCATTGCGCTGATGGGAGGGCGTCTCGTTGCCTACATGACCGGTTTCCCGCTGATTTTCATCCTGGCCTGGATCGCGCAGTGGCTGGCGGGCAACGCGGGAATCAAGGCTTGGGGCCTCAGCTACGTGATCTTTGCATTGCTGATCGGACTGTCGATAAGCAACACCGTAGGCGTGCCGGAGTGGCTGAAGCCGGCGGTTCGCACCGAGTACTACATCAAGGCCGGGCTGGTGATTCTGGGTTCGAACATCCTGTTCCAGGAAATTCTGAAAGCGGGGTTTCTGGGGATTCTGCAGGCGCTGCTGGTGATCGTGGTGGTCTGGTACGCCTGTTTCCGGTTGTCGCGGAAGCTGCGCGTCGATGACGAATTCGCGGCGATCATCGCCACCGCGGTTTCTGTTTGCGGGGTGTCGGCGGCGATCGCCGCTTGCGGGGCGATCCAGGGCGACCGCAAGAAACTGTCGTACACGACTTCGCTGGTGCTGATCGTTGCCGCTCCGATGATGATTGTCATGCCCTGGATCGTGACGCAGGCGGATATCCCCGACGTTGTGGGCGGCGCCTGGATCGGCGGCACGATCGACACCACTGCCGCCGTCGCGGCCGCGGGCGAGATGTTGGGCGACGCCGCGGCGAACGCGGCGGTGATCGTGAAACTCTCGCAAAACGCCATGCTCGGGCTGGCGGCGTTCGCGCTTTCGTTGTGGTGGAGCTTCCGGCATAAGCCGCAGGGCGTGGAGCGGCCGTCGGCATCGATGATCTGGGAGCGGTTTCCCAAATTCGTGCTGGGCTTCATGGCGGCCTCGGTGTTGTTTTCGTTCCTGGCGGCTCCTGAAACAGTGGATGCAACCAAGCCGCTCATGAAAGGCTTGCGGACCTGGTGGTTCGCCTTGTCGTTCGTCTGCATCGGACTCGAAACGCGGTTCGCCGAGTTGTTCGGCATGGACGACGGGCGCCCGGCGTTGGCGTTCGTCGGGGCTCAGGCGCTCAACGTCGTCTGGACGCTGCTGATCGCCTTTCTGATTTTTGGCGGCGTCCTGTTTCCCGCGCCGCTGTTGTAGCGCCCCCGGCGAAGGTTACAATGCGGGCCATGAAAGCCGTCTTTTGCTTGTTGCCGCTGGGTTTAACCCTCGCTTCGGCGCAGCCGATCCGCGTGGGCATTATCGGTATTGACACGTCGCATGCGCCGGCGTTTACCAGGATTTTGAACGACTCCGGCGACCCGGATCATGTCCCCGGCGCGAAAGTAGTGGCCGCTTACAAGGGCGGCAGCCCGGATATCGCCTCCAGCCGGGAGCGTGTCGAGCGTTTCACCGCGGAGCTTCGCGACCGCTGGGGCGTCGAGATCGTGGACGACATCCCGACGCTTTGCTCCAAGGTCGATGCCGTGCTGTTGGAAAGCGTGGACGGCCGCAAGCATTTGCCGCAGGTGCGGCCGGTTTTCGCTGCGGGCAAGCCGGTGTTCATCGACAAGCCGCTTGCGGCGAGTTACGCGGACGCGCAAGAGATTGCCCGGCTGGGGCGGAAGCACGGGGCGGCGTGGTGGAGCGCTTCGAGTCTGCGCTATTCGCAGGCGGCGGCGGATGTTCGGGTCGATAACGCGCGCGGCGCGGTCGCCTGGGGACCGGCGCCGTTGGAGCCGACGCACGAACTCGATCTTTCCTGGTACGGCATTCACGCGGTTGAGTTGCTTTATTCCGTGATGGGCACGGGCTGCGTGCGCGTGCAACGGACCTATGCCGACGGCGCGGATGTCATCGTCGGCACGTGGCGCGGCGGCAGGCTGGGAACCGTGCGCACGATTCGCGACGGCAAGAGAAAGTACGGCGTGGTGGCGATCGGCGAGAAAGAGACGAAGGTTTCGGAGCGCGGCGGCGGGGCGTACGCGGAGCTTCTCAAGCATGTCGTGCGCTTCTTTCAAGACGGCAAGCCGCCGGTCGCGCATGAAGAGACATTGGAGATTTTCGCTTTCATGGACGCGGCGCTGCGCAGCAAAAACGCCGGCGGCAAAGCGGTCGCGCTGCGGTAGTATCGGCGTCGGGATTGGTCTGTGTGCAAACGATCGCAGGATTGCGCCCCGGATCGAATGGCTCTCGGTTGGATGGAAATCGCGCGGATTCGAGTGCGGCTGGAAGCGCGTCCGAGGAAAACGCCGGAGACGCCGCGGCGCTTGCGTATTCGGTATCCTGATTTCAGCATGCCCCCGGCCGGCCGGCTTGCGATCTTTTTGTAAAGCAGGTACGGCATTTCAAGGGAGAACTCGATGTTCAAGCAGTTGTACGCTGACAACTACAAATCCTTCGTTAACTTTGAGTTGCCTTTAGACGAGTTGACGCTATTGCTTGGCCCAAACGGCGTTGGCAAGACCTCCGTATTGGATGTAATCTTTGCTTTGAGTCGGCTCTTGGGGCGCGCAGCCAAAGTAACGGATGCACATGTTTTTCCGACGCGAACGCTTACACGGTGGCAGAACAGAGATATTCAAGTGTTCCAAGTCGATGTCGAACTGGAAGGTGATTCGTTCGCCTACCGGATCGAAATACAGCACGAACGTCTGACGCAGCGGGCTCGGGTTCAGTTGGAGCAATTGACTGCAAACGATCAGCCCCTCTTTCGTTGCCGATCCGGAGAAGTGCAACTCTATCGAGACGACCACTCGCAAGGCCCCGTGTACAGTGTGGACTGGAGCGAATCCGCGCTTGCCCGCGTTCCACCGCGGCACGACAATAAGCGCCTTACGCGATTCCTTGATTTTATCAGAAAAGTCGTGATCTGTGGTTTGTATCCGGCAAATTTCAAAACCGAATCGTCAACCGAGGATCCTCTTTTGGATCGAACCGGACGGAATTTTTCTGGGTGGTACCGCCATATATATCAAGAACGTCCGGACTTAGTTCAGAAATTCACGCAATCGGTTCGGAATGTCATCCACGGCTTCTCGGGAATCCGTATGCCACAAGTCGGTCTCGACACGCGCGCGATGATGGTGGTGTTCGAAGAAGATGGAATTCGCTATGAGTTTCGTCTGGATGAAATTTCCGATGGCCAACGCGCGATCCTTGCAGTTTATTCCTTGATTTATCTTAATGCAGGTCAGGGATACACAATTTTTCTCGACGAACCTGATAACTATATAGCTCTTCCGGAAATTCAACCGTGGCTTATCGAACTTGCGGACAGTTGCGGTGAAACAGTTACGCAAGCCGTGCTGTGCTCGCACCACCCGGAACTCATCGATTACCTTGGCGGTGATAGAGGATGGCTATTGAAGCGCGAACAATCGGGCGCGGTAAGGGCGCGGAGACTCGAAGCGGTAGATGCCGAGAACGGACTTAAGCTTTCCGAAATGCTGGCAAGAGGATGGGAACGATGGGGCGAAACGTCAAACTAATCATATTATGCGAGGACACCCAGCACGAAGCTTTTATCTATCGTTTCTTCAAAAAGCACGGTTGGACCCATCGAGATATTCGTGTTGAGAAGTCTCCTTCCGGCAGGGGGGCGGGCGAGCAGTTCGTGCGGGAGCGTTTCCCCAAGGAACTTCGTGCTTACCGGTCGCGTAAATACGTCGCACAAGCCTTGCTCGTCATGCTCGATGGCGATTCTGTCGGTGTGGATGCGCGGCTGCGGGCACTCGACGATTCGTGTCGATTGCAAGGAGTCGATCCCAGGCGCGATGACGACCGGGTTGCCGTATTTGTTCCGACTTGGTGTATTGAGACATGGTTCGCCTACCTGGACGGCGACAATGTCGATGAAACAAGAAGCGATTACCCAAAGTTAGCCCGCGAAAAAGATTGTCAAAAATTTGTCGAACGATTATCGAACATGTGCCGGTCCGGACGCCTGAGGGCGCCCGAGCCGCAATCTTTACGAACTGCATGCCGGGAGTACGAGAAGCGGTTGCGTCAAGGTTCCTTGGCCTGAGGCGCAATTGAAAATTACGGCGGGTTTGACAGCTTGGGCGAGGAGCCGCACTGCCGGCTCTCTTCATTTGCGCCGCTCGGCGCGGAGGGCGGCTATAGTAGTGGAATCGCCAATGCGCCCGCTCCTGTTTCTGGCATTTCTGCTTCCGGCGGCCGCGGCGCCGCCGACGCCGGAAGCGCATTTCGGGCACGCCATGGGCGCCGACCGCGAACTGATCCGGTGGAGCGATACGGTCGCGTATTTCGAGCGCTTGGACGCTGCAAGCGACTCGCTGATCCTGTCGGAATTGGGTAAATCGACCGAGGGGCGTCCGTTTGTGATGGCGACGATCGCCGCGCCCGACACGCTGGCCGAGCTGGAGAGCTTCAGGGAAATTCAACACGCTCTGGCCGATCCGCGCAAAACTCCGCCGGACGAGGCGCAAGAACTCATCGCCCGCGGCAAGCCGGTGGTGCTGATTACCTGCTCGATCCACTCGACGGAAGTCGCCTCTACGCTTACGGCCGTTCAGTTCGCCTACGACCTGCTCGCGGAAGAGACGCCGCGCCGCCGGGCGATTCTCGAAAACACGATTTTCCTGTTGATTCCGTCGCTGAACCCTGACGGCGTGGACAAGGTGTACGACTGGTACGAGCGCTGGCTGGGGACCGAGTACGAAGGCGCTCCGATGACGGAGCTTTATCACAAGTACGCCGGGCACGACAACAACCGCGATTGGTACAGGTTCAGCCAGGTCGAAACCCGCCTCGCCGTCGAGCATGCGCACAACGCCTGGCGCCCGCAGATCGTTTACGACGTGCATCAGATGAGCCCCGACGGCGCGCGCATTTTCGTGCCGCCGTGGATCGACCCGATCGATCCTAATATCGACCCGCTGATCGTGCAACAGGTCAACGCCTTTGGCGCCGCCATGGCCGTGGACCTGACGGCGGCCGGGAAGAAAGGCGTCGTCATTCACGGCATCTACGACTATTTCACGCCCGCGCGGCACTACCAGAGCTATCACGGGGCGATGCGCCTGCTCAGCGAGTCGGCCGGCGTGCGCTACGCTTCGCCGATTACGGTGCCGTTCGAGGACCTTCAGGAGCGCGCGCGGAACTACAACGCCCGCCGCGCGAGTTGGAATTTCCTGGAGCCGTGGCCGGGCGGCGTGTGGCGGCTGCAAGACATCGTTGACAATCAACTCATTACGTTCGAGTCCGTGCTCTACAATGCCGCTCTCCGGCGCGAGGATTTGCTGCGCAATTTCTACCGCATCGGGCAAAGGGTCAGCGAACGCGGGGCGGGGCAGGCATACGTGATTCCCCGCGAGCAGCACGACCGCAACGCCGCGGCCGAGTTGCTGCAAATCTTGCAGTTCGGCCTGGTGGAAATCGACCGCGCACAACGGGACGCGGCGATATCGGGACGCCTCGTTCATGAAGGCGACCGGGTCATTCGTCTCGACCAGCCGTACGGCGCGTTCGCCAAGACGCTGCTCGCCCGGCAGGAATACCCGGATTTGCGGGAGTATCCCGGCGGGCCGCCCAAGAAGCCTTACGACGTTACGGCGCACAACCTGCCGCTGTTGATGGGCGTTCGCGCGTTTCCGATCGGCGGCGACCCGGTTAGCGGCGAAATGGATATCGAGCTCGCGCCGCTGCCGCGCATCGAGCCCGGCGCGGGGCGGGTGGACGCGGCCGAAAATCTCGAGCTTTCGCCGGATCTCGGCTCGAGTTGGATCGCCGTCAACCGCTTGTTGCGGGCAGGCGCCGGCGTCCACCGCGACAAGCGCAACGGCTCGTTCTATATCCCGACCAATACTTCGCTGCGGGTGCAGTTGGGCAGATTGGCCCAGGAGTTGGACGTCGATTTCGTCGCCACCGGTGAGCAGCCCGAGGCTCATCCCCAACTCGAGGCCCCGCGCATCGGTCTCTACTCGGGGCACGTGCCGATCATGGACGAGGGCTGGACCCGCTGGCTGCTCGAACGCTACGAGTTTGCCGTCGCGCCGGTCGATAACGCCCGGCTCCAGGCCGGAGACTTGGGCGCGGATTACGACGTGCTCATTCTTCCCGATGCGCCTGCGCACACGCTGCACGACGGTTACCGGGCGGATGCGGATTACCGCGGGTCGAAAGCGCCGCCGGAGTTCACCGGCGGCATCGGAGTGGAGGGGGCGGTCGCGCTGCGGGCGTTCGCGGAAGGCGGCGGCACGATTCTGGCTTTCAACCGCGCCTCGGAGTACGCCATCGACAAGCTCGACTTGAAGATCGACAATACGGTCGGCAATCTGAGCAACCGCCGCTTCTACGGCCCCGGCGCCTTGGTCAACGTGAAAGTCGATGTTACCCATCCTCTCTGCTTCGGGATGCGTCCGCGCGAGACGGTGTGGTTCGAGTCGGGGCCGGCATTTCGCACGCTGCGCCGGAATCGGGGGACGTCGCGGGAGGTGCTGACTTATCCGCCGCGGCGGCTGCTTGCCTCGGGCTGGCTGCTGGGCGAAAGCTATCTCGCCAACCGCGCCGCCGTCGTCGAGATGCTCGTGGGAGACGGGCGCATCGTATTGTTCGGCATCCGCCCGCAGTACCGCGCCCAGCCGAACGCTGCTTTCAAGATGGTGTTCAACGGTTTGTTTTATTGACGCCGGCCTTGCGCGCGGCCGTTGCCGCATTGTTCGTGAGCTACTTCAACTATTTCACCGAGATCGAAGACCACTTCCGGCGCGCCCGCGGCAGCGGATTGTTTCTGTTGTCCCCCCTGGATTGGGCGTTGATCGAAACCTGGAAGGAGGCCGGCGTTCCTTTGGAGGCGGCGCTCAAGGGCATTGATCGGGCATTCGAGAAATGGCATGCCCGCAAGCGGCGCTTTCGTCAGGTGAACTCCGTTGCCTACTGCGCGCAGGAGGTGCTCGAAGCGGCGCGCCAAATGGCCGAAGGCTCGCCGCAGCAGGGACGCAAGGCCGAGCCGGCATTCGACGCCGCTGAGTTGGCGGAATACTTCGGCCGCAACGCGGACGCCCTGCGCGAATCCTTGCCGCTGTTCGCGGACGGCCGGCGGGCGATCGAGCAGACGATCGCTTCGCTGGAGGAACTGCGCGCGGCGGCGCTTGCCGGAGAGTTGCACGACTTCGAAGCCGTCGAGCAGCGTTTGACCGTGATGGAAGAGCGGCTGATCGGCGCGGCCATGCAGTCCGTTACGGAAGACGAGCTGCTTGCCTGCCGCCGCGAAATGGACCGCTGCCTGGCGGTCTATCGGGGCAAGATGACCGCCGAGCAGATCGCCGTTCTGGAAAAGCAATACATGCAGAGGCGGCGTCTGGAAGATTTGAAGCTGCCGCGGCTGAGCCTGTTTTACATGCTCTGACGGGAGCGCCCGGATCGGGCGGCGGCATCGCCATAATAAAATTGTGATCCACGAGAACGTTCTCTACAACGAGCGCATCGTGCCCAGCGACGAGGCGATTCTTCGTCCCGGCCAGCTCGGCCTGCTGGCGGGCTGGGGCGTATTCACGACGCTGCGCATCTACAAGGGGATTCCCTTTGCGTTCGAGCGCCACTGGGAGCGCTTGCAGCGCGACGCGCGGCTGCTGCATGTCGAGATTCCTGTCGGACGCGACGAGCTTCGCCGGCGGCTGATCGAGTTGGCGCGCAGGAACCGCTGCCCGGAAGCTTCCATGCGGCTGTGCATCGTGCGCAGCCAAGGCGGCGTATTCGAGGGGCCGGGGTCGGGGAACCGTTCGGATGTCGTCGCCTTTACCATCGACGTTCCGCGCCGGCGGGGCGCCGCCGGCCTGGCCCTGCGGCCGAACGGCCGGCACGCGGAATCGCCGTTTGCGGGGACGAAGACGCTGTCCTGGGCGCACAATCTGACTTTTGTCGAAACGGCGCAGCAGCAAGGATTCGACGAAGTCATCCTGCTCAACGAACGCGGGGAAGTCGCCGAGTGTACTTCGGCGAATATCTTTGCCGTGCGCAACGGGGTCACCTATACGCCGCCGCCGGCCGGCGGACCGCTGCCGGGCATTACCCGCCTGGTCATGCTCGAAGAGCTTGCCGAGCCGGTCGAGGAGAAAGTGCTCTACGCGGACGACCTGTACGAAGCCGACGAGGTGTTCATCACCTCGACCGTCCGCGAATTGATGCCGGTCGAGCGCATCGCCGACAGACGGCTGCGGGCGGCCGAGCGGGGCGAGTGGCCGGTGATGGAAAAACTGCGGGCCGCGCTCCGGCGGTACATCGAAGCCTACATCGAACAGGCGCGTTGAGCTATGCGACTGAACCCGACTGAACCCGACTGAACCCGATTGAGCGTGAGGTACATCGAAGCCTACATCGAACAGGCGCGTTGAGCCGCGGCGGTTTCGCCTTTATTCCGGCATCAACCCGTGCTTCGCCAGGAAAGCGCGGATCGCGCCGTCGATCTTCGCCGCCTCGTCTTGCGTAAACCTGCCGTGCTTGCCGCCCGGGATGGTCAGCAACTCGTTCTCGACGCCCGCGGCGTCCAGCCGTTTGTGCAACTCGACCGCGTGATTGTAAGGCACGATCGGATCGGCGTCGCCGTGAATCGTCAGGACCGGCGGCAATCCCTCCCGCACGTAGTGAATGGGAGAGACGCGCTTGGCGATCGCCTCGCGGTCGGGCTGCCCGCCGAGCCAGGCGACGGCGTAGGATTTCTCATTCGGCTTGCCCGCCGCCAAGTCGTTGACGTCGGTAATCCCGAAGTAGTTGACGATGGCGGCGACCTTGAGCTCCTGGCGGCCGGGGCATTCGTAGTCCAAGCCGGCGGATGCGGGCAGCATGCCGGTGGTCAGCGATAAATGGCCGCCCGCCGAGGCGCCGGTGACGACGAGCCGTTCGGTGTCGAAGCCGTATTTTTCCGCATTGGCGATGACCCAGCGCAAGGCGCAGCGGCAGTCTTCCACCGCGGCCGGAGCGCGCGAAACGCGGCCCAGCCGGTACTCGACGTTAACCGCGGAAAAACCCATTTCGAGATACGGCGCCAGCGCGAGCACGCTGCTCTCCTTCGAGCCGCCGACCCATCCTCCGCCGTGGATGTAGATCACGGTCGGGACGGGGCCGCCGGCGTTCCGGCGGGCATAGACATCCAGCTTTTGCTCGACGTTGTTGGCGGTCTTGTAGGTGACGTTCGGGGTGACCCGATAGGCGCTCGCCAACCAGGCTGCCCGCGAAACGGCGCCGTCCGCTGCGGCGGATGAAACCGTCGCAACGACGGCGATTACGAACAGGAATAGACAACGCATGGCAATCTCCCTCCGGCGGCCGCCCGCGCGGCGGCCTTGCTATTCACTAAATGCTACCTTGATTTCTTGACCCCCCGCGCGCTTTTCCAACATTTCAGGAAAGAGGGCAAGCCCGCCGCCGGTTACCTCTTTCTCGGCGCCGAGCAGTTCTATCGCGACCATTGCCGCGCGGCGCTCAAGAAAGCTGTTCTGGGCGAGCCGGCCGACCCGCAGGGGCTGGCGGAAATCGACCTCAAGGAGCAGCCTTTGAGCCGCTTGGTCGACGAGGCGCGCAGCCCTTCGCTTTTTGCCTCTTCCCGCCTGATTGTCGCCAAAAACGCAGAGAATGTCTTGCCCCGCGGCGGCTCGAAGGAAAACCGCGGCCGAGCGCTGCTCCAGGAGTATTTCGCCCGCCCCGCGCCGGGCGCCGTCGTGCTCATCGAGGCCGTCCGGTTCGACGACCGCGACCGGGACGGCAAGGCCGCGCTCGAACGCATCGCGAAGTTTTTTTCCGCCGTTCCCGAAACCGTGCAACTCAAGATGCTCACGATGCAGGAAGCAATCAAGGGAGCCGCAACTTTGGCCGGCCGCTTGAACCTGGCTATCGAAAGATCGGTGTTGGCCGAGCTTGTGGAGATGCTCGCCGGCGACATGGCGAAGATCGAAAACAATCTGCAGAAGCTGGCGATCTACGCGGCGCCGGCGAGCGCTATCGTCGATCTCGTGGACCGCATGACCGGCCCGGCGCAGAAGCTGGCGATCTACGCGGGGACGGCGAGCGCTGCCGGCGCTCCTGCCAAGGTCGCCGCTCGGGACATCGAGCTTCTGGTTCCCGAGGCCAGGCAGAGCGGTCTGTTCGATTTTTCGGATGCGCTGGCGCACCGCGACCGGACGCGCGCCCTCGAATTGCTTGACACGATGTCGAAGGCCGGCGTTTACTGGCCGCTGCAGCTCAGCCTGATCGCCAAGTTGTTTCGCGAGGCGCTTGCGGCGAACGAGTTGCGCCTGCGCGGCGCCGGCGCGGTCGGAGCGAAGCTCGGCTCTTACGGCCTGCGGCTGTGGCCCGCGCGGGCGCGGCAAGTGGCGGAAATCGCCTCGCGGTTCAGCGGCAAGGAACTCGAGCGGGCGCTGATCGCGCTATTCGAAGCGGACCGCGAGTTGCGCAGCCCCAACCCCGGCGAAAGAATCGTCATGGAGCGCTTGGCGATGCGCCTGACCGGCGACTCGTGACCCGCGACTGACTAAGGTTTGCGGGCGGCGAGGGTCATCGCCGACTTGGCCCGCGCGGCTTTGTTACGGTGGACGACGCCTTTTTGCACGGCGCGGTCGTAGAGGCCGACCGTTTCCGGGAGCAGCTTGTCGATTTCCTCGCGGTTGCCGTCGGCGACCGCCTGGTAGAACTTCTTGACCTGGGTGCGCAGCGCGCTGCGCCGGGCGGTGTTGCGCACATTGCGTTGCGCCGTCTGCCCCGCCCGCTTGATTGCCGATTTATGGTTTGCCATTGCCTATGCTCTCTTTCGAGAATAGCCGGGTTCGGCCGAAAGTGTCAACGTGTCCGCGGGCGCGTTCGCCGGAGCCGTTGAGCAATGGTTTCTGCTTTGACCGGCGGCGCCGGGGAGAGCAAGATAGAAAGAGCGGGCAATGACTGGATCCCTTGCCGACCGGATCGTGCGCGAGATCGAACAGGCAGCCGGGCTGTACCACCGGCTGCTGTTGGTCGCCGCTCCCGCGGGCTGCGGTAAAACCGCCGCTCTTCGGGAAGTCCGGGAGCGCACCGGCGCGCCGCTGGTGAACGTCAACCTCGAGCTTTCGCGCCGGATGCTGGAGTTGACTGCGCGCCTGCGGGTTTTGCGTCTGCCGGATCTTCTTCGAGAAATCGCCGGCGGCGCAAGCGGCGGGATCGTCCTGCTCGATAACATCGAAATCCTGTTCGACGCCGGCCGGCGACACGACCCGCTTCTGCTGCTCCAGAGACTCTCGCGCGGCAAGACCGTAGTAGCCGCGTGGAACGGCGCCGCCGCCGCCGGCTTCCTGACCTATGCCGCCCCGGGTCATGCGGAGCGGCGGCGTTATGCGCTGCGCGGTTTGACGATCGTCGGCCCGGAGGAAGATGAGACATGAAAACGATAGATTCCATTGCAAGGGAGCAGAGGCGATGCAATACGGCAGCCTGATCCGGTTCGACCCCATCGAATCAGTGGTCCAACTGCGGGACGCCGGCGAAGAGGCCGCGGCCCGGCAGCTTGTCGCAACCTACGTCATTTCCGAGGAGATGGCGGAAAGACTGGCCGGCCTGGTCATTCCTCAGTTGCAGTTCGAGCAGCCCGCCGACAACAAAGGGCTGTTGGTGGTCGGCAACTACGGAACCGGCAAGTCACACCTGATGGCCGTGATCTCCGCGCTTGCGGAGAATCGCGATCTTGCCGCCGTCCTGGCCAACGCCGATGCGGCGGCGGCCGCCGCAAAAATCGCCGGCCGCTTCAAGGTGGCGCGCGCCGAGATCGGAGCGACCACGATGTCCCTGCGCGACATCCTTGCGGCCGAGCTGGAAGAACGTCTAGCCGAGATGGACGTGAGCTACAGCTTCCCCTCCGCCGGCGAGGTGTCCGGCAACAAGCGCTCTTTCGAAGAGATGATGACCGCCTTCCACCGGCGGTTTCCGGACCACGGCCTGCTTCTCGTGGTGGACGAGTTGCTCGATTACCTGCGCACCCGCAAAGACCAGGAACTCATCCTCGACCTGAACTTCCTCCGCGAAATCGGCGAGGTCTGCAAAGACCTGCGCTTCCGCTTCATGGCCGGCGTCCAGGAAGCCATTTTCGACAGCGAGCGCTTCCGCTTCGCGGCGGACAGCATCCGCCGGGTGAAAGACCGCTTCGAGCAGGTGCTCATCGCCCGCAGGGACGTCAAATTCGTAGTGGCCGAGCGGCTGCTCAAGAAGACCGGCGAGCAGCAAGTCAAGATACGCGAATACCTGACGCCCTTCGCCAGGTTCTACGGCCGCATGAACGAGCGCATGGACGAGTT
Source organism: uncultured Bryobacterales bacterium (assembly GCA_958295955.1). GTDB lineage: Bacteria > Acidobacteriota > Terriglobia > Bryobacterales > UBA6623 > CATQHP01. The sequence continues at coordinate 3,857,577 of OY282420.1, forward strand.
CGTCCGCCTCTTCCCCGTGCATCCCGATTACATCGACACTTTCGAGCGGGTGACCGCCGTGGAGAAGCGCGAGGTGTTGCGGACACTCTCTTCGGCCATGAAGAAAATGCTCGATCGGGACGTGCCGGTCGACTATCCCGGGCTCATCGCCTACGACGCTTATTGGGCCAATCTGCGCGAGAACGCGGCGTTCCGCGCCATGCCCGACATCAAGGCGGTCGTCGATTGCAGCCAGGTGCTGGAAGCCCGCGTGCAACAGGCATTGCCGCGCCCGGCCTACAAGCCCATGGCGCTGCGGCTCATTCATGCCCTGTCGGTGCATCGGCTCACCACCGGCGACATCTACGCCCCCCTGGGCGCGGCGCCCGAGGAACTCCGCGACGGGCTCTGCCTGCACCAACCGGGCATCGAGGACATGGGCGGCGACCCGGCCGTCGATCTGCTCTCCATGGTGCAGACCGTCCTGCGCGAAATCCACAGAACGGTCAGCGGGCAGTTTATCTCTTCCAATCCGAACAACCGGCAGTTCTACCTGGACTTGAAGAAGACCGACGACTTCGACGCGCTGATCGAAAAACGCGCGGAGAGCCTCGAAGACGCCCAACTCGACCGCTACTACTACGAGGCGCTGAAACAGGTCATGGAGTGCGCCGACTCGACCTACGTCACCAACTACCGAATCTGGCAGCACGAGTTGGAATGGCCGGCGCGCAAGGCCGCGCGCCAAGGGTATCTTTTCTTCGGCGCGCCCAACGAGCGCTCCACCGCCGTGCCGCCGCGGGATTTCTACCTGTATTTCATCCAGCCCTTCGACCCGCCGCGCTTCACGGACGAAAAGAAGTCCGACGAGTTGTTCCTGCGCCTCGATTGGGACCAAGAATTCCGCGCCGCGCTCGAGAGCTACGCCGCGGCCGAAGACTTGGCCTCCACCTCGGCGGGGCACGCCAAAGACGTTTACAGGACCAAGGCAAAACATTATTTCGACAAGCTGACGCTCTGGCTGCAAGAACGCATGAGGGACGCTTTCAAGGCGACTTGGCGCGGACAATCCCAAGCGCTCGCCGCGTGGGCCAAGGGCAAGTCGATCCGGGCGCTGTCGGGCATCGCGCCCCATGAGCGCATCAACTTCCGCGATCTGGTCAACACCGTCGCCGGCATTTGCCTGGGCTCCCATTTCCAGGATCTGGCGCCCGAATATCCTTCCTTCTCCGTGCTCATCACCGGGGCCAACCGCCGCCAGGCCGCGCAGGACGCGCTGGGGGCCGTCTGCGGCCAGACCCGCACCCGGCAGGCAACGGCCGTGCTCGACGCGCTGGAGTTGCTCGACGGGGACCGCCTCGACCCCGCCAAGTCGCGGTATGCCCGGCACATCCTCGGCCTGTTCGCAGAGAAAGGCCGCGGGCAAGTGGTCAACCGCTCCGAGTTGATCCACGACGACAGGGGCGTGGAATACATGGACAAAGACCGGCAACGCCTGGAGCCCGAATGGGTTGCCGTCGTTCTGGCGGCGCTGGTCTGGTCCGGCGATCTGGTCCTCGCCGTTCCGGGCGATAAGTTCGACGCCTCCGCGCTGCCGCGGTTGGCCGGGATGTCGGTCGGCGAGCTCGTGCAGTTCAAGCACGTCGAACCGCCCAAGGACTGGGACCTGCCGGCGCTCAAGGCGCTGTTCGCATTGCTCGGCCTCGCGCCCGGCATGGCGCAACTGATTACCCAGGGCAAGGCTGCGCCTGTCCAGGATTTGCAGAAGGCCGTCTCGCAAGCGGTGGAAAAGCTGGCGCGCGCGCAGCAAAGCCTGCAAAGCGGCCTGCCCTTCTGGGACGGCAGACTGCTTGCAGAGGACGAAACCCAAAAACTCCGCGCCCTGCTCGACGAGACCAAGACCTTTCTGGAATCGCTGCAACCCTACAACTCTCCGGGCAAGTTCAAGAGCTTCCGTTACGGCGCCCAAGACGTGGCCGGCCGCGCGAAAGGTCTCGCTGCCCTGAAGACGGTCGAATCGCTGCGAGAGTTGGCGGCGGACCTCGGCCCCTCCGCCGCGTTCCTTTCCACTGCCGAAGCGGTGCTGCCCGCGAACCATGAATGGACGGACAAGGTAAAGACCGCGCGCGGCGAGGTTCTCGCCCGGCTCGCAGACCCGGACAAGCGCGGCGCAGACGGCCTCGGGCAGCAACTCCGGCGTAAGCTGACCGCTCTCAAGAAAGACTATGCGCGGGTCTATCTGGCGCTGCACGCCAAGGCGCGGTTGGGCGTGGACGCCGACAGGCGCAAGGCCCGGCTCGCGCGGGACGAGCGGCTCCAGACGCTGCGCAAGCTGTCCGCTATCGAGTTGATGCCCCGCAATCGCCTGCTCGAGTGGCAGGATCGCCTGGCCGGGTTGAAGAGTTGCTTTGCGCTCACGGAACCGGAGATGCGAGTCTCTCCCGTCTGCGCGCACTGCGGCTTCAAGCCCGGCGCCGAGCCGGCCGAGGCGGCCGCCGACCCGGACACCCTGGACAACATGCTCGATACCCTCGTGGAGGACTGGACGCGGATGCTGCTGGCCAATCTGAGGGCCCCGGCCGCCCGGGAGAATCTCAACCTGCTCAAACCCGATGACCGAGAACTGGTGAGCGGCTTCATCGCCAAGCGGGCGCTGCCGAACAATCCCGACCGGGACTTCATCCATGCCCTGGGCGAGGCGCTTTCCACTCTGCAGAAGGTTCCCGTCACCGCCGAGGCGCTGCGCCAAGCTCTGCTCGAGGACGGCTCGCCGGCGACACCCGAGGAAATGAAGCAGCGCTTCGAGCGGTACCTGGAAACGCTGCTCAAAGGCAAGGAACCCGACAAGGCGAGGATCGTAGTTGAATAGTCGCGGGCGCTTTGCGCCCGGTGGCGGGGCGCGGGTCAAAAAACAATCCCCCCGCACGTGCATTGCGGCCTGGAAGGACTCGGAACCCGTGATTCCGAACCCGTAAGAGACAATGTGAACTGAACGATGACCCGGGAAGAGCTTGTCCATCGCCTGAAAAAGTACGAGTGGGCGGATATCGAGTGCAAGGAGGCTCGCAACTCCGTACCCAAGACGGCGTACAAGACGGTTGCCGCATTTGCCAACACTGCCGGCGGGCGGCTTGTGTTCGGCATCCGCGACCGCGCCGGCGCCCTCGAGATTGCCGGCGTCAGCGAGGTGGACAAGGTACAGAACGAGTTTCTGAGCACGCTCCGATCGGGGCAAAAGATGAGCCGCTCCATCGACGTAACCGAGGACGCGGTGGAAGCCGACGGCAAGACGCTGCTGGTCTTCCATATACCGGAGTCCCCGCGAAACGAGAAACCGGTCTATCTCGACGGCGACATCCGCCAATCGTTCATCCGGCGCGGGGCCGGCGACGAACGTTGCACCCGGGCGGAGATCGAGCGGTTTCTCCGGGATGCTGCCGACGATCCGTACGACAGCCAAATTATCGACGGATTGAGCGCCGAGGAGTTTTACGATGCCGTGTCCGTGCATTGGTATCGGCGCATGTTCGACGAGCACAACCCCGGCCGGAGACGAACGCTCACCGACCGCGAGTTTCTGAACGAATGGGGACTCGTCGCCGAGCATGGAGACCGCCTCGCGCCCACGCGGGCGGGCGTCCTTCTCTTCGGCGAACCGCGCTGCGTTCACCAAGTGCTTTCGCGCCCCGTTGTGGACTGCCGGTTCATTGATTCCGCCTTCGACGATTGGACGCCGGATAGACGTTGGAGCGACAGGATCGTGATCGAGGAGAATCTGATTTATGCATGGCTGGATCTCTCCCAGCGCTATACGAACCACGCCGAACGCCCGTTTCGCATGGACCCGGAGACGCTCCTGCGCGACGACAGCCCGCCCGATTACATTTCGTTTCGGGAGGCGGCCGTCAACCTGCTCATCCATCAGGACTACAGCGACCACGGCCGCATGGCGACGATCCGCTTCTTTCGCGACCGAACCCTGTTCTGGAACCCGGGCGACGCCTTCGCCACAACCGATGAACTCCTGGAGCCCACCGAGAAGGAGGTCCGCAACCCGGCGATCATTACCGCTTTCCGGCGCATCGGCTTAAGCGAGCAGGCAGGTACGGGTATGCGCGCGATTTTTCGCAACTGGCAGCGGCTCGGCCACGTTCCGCCTGTGATCGAGAACGACAAGGCGAAGAAGACATTCGAACTCCGTCTCCTGCGCGAGAAATTGATCGGCGAAGAGCAACGGCGGTTGCAAGTCCAACTCGGCGTGAGCCTCGACGAGATGCAGGCGCGCCTCTTCGCTTTCGCCTGCCGGCAAGGCGGCGTCTCGCTCATGGATGCAAAGGCGGTTACGGGTTGGGCGAGACCGCAGGCTCGAAAGGTTCTGGAGGCGCTCGTAGCGCAGAGTCTTCTGCAGCCGCTCGATGAGGACGGGATGCGGTACGGCCTCGCCGATCGTCTCGCGGACCGCCCGGACAACGAGTTGCTCGGTCACTCGGAAAGCGACCAAGCCGGAGACCAAGCCGGAGACCAAGCCGGCGACCAAGTTAGAGACCAAGTTAGAGACCAAGTTAGAGACCAAGTTGGAGACCAAGTTAGAGACCAAGTTGGAGACCAAGCCAAGGATCGAGCAACGTCTCAAGTCACTGAAACTATTGATCCGGCAGTAGCCGACGACCAAATCGACGACCAAATCAGAGACCAAGTTAGAGACCAAGTTGGAGACCAAGTTGGAGACCAAGTTGGAGACCAAGTTGGAGACCAAGCCGGCGATCGAGTTTCAGATCAGGTTCAAGCTCCGGCGGGCTTGTCCCCTGCGCAAGTCGAGATGCTGAGCAGACTTTCGCCGATCCAATGGCGGGTCGTCGAGCTTTGCGCCGCGCCGCTCCGCGTGACCGAAATCATGGCCGCGCTCGGCGCCGTCAACCGCACCCACTTCAGGAAACGACGCCTGGAGCCGCTGATTCTGGCCGGCATCGTACGCATGACGAACCCGGACAAGCCGCGGGCGCCGGACCAACAGTATGTGCTGACTAGCGCCGGGACCGCGCTCAAGGCGGCGCGCAGCGGCAAGAGTGGAGGGAGCGAGAGTCGTGGCCAAGAGTGACGCGGCGGCGGGGCTGTTCCCGGCGCCTGCCGCGCAAGAGGACTCGGGGCCGGTCGAATGCCTGGGTATGACCTTCGCATCCGACGAGGAGCGGCGGAAGCATTTTCTGCAGCGGCTGAAGGAAAAGCTGCCCGAGTTGCGGCAGCGGCCCGACTTCCCGACGGGCAACGACGAGGACATTCTGCGGCTGTCCGACCCGCCCTACTACACCGCTTGCCCCAACCCGTTCCTGGCCGAGTTCGTCGCGCATTACGGCAAACCCTACGACCCCGAAGAACCGTACCGCCGCGAACCGTTCGCCGTCGATGTCAGCGAAGGCAAGACGGACCCGCTCTACAAGGCGCACGGCTACCACACCAAGGTTCCCCATCGGGCGATCGTGCCCTCCATCCTGCACTACACCGAGCCGGGCGACATCGTGCTGGACGGCTTCTGCGGTTCGGGCATGACCGGCGTGGCCGCGCAGTGGTGCGGCGCGGCGCCGGCGGCATACCGCCTGGAAATCGAGCGCCGCCGGCAGGAGGAAGGGCGCAAGGCGCCGCAGTGGGGCGCGCGCCGCGCGATCCTGGGCGACCTTTCGCCCGCCGCAACCTTCATCGCCGCCAACTACAACATCCCCTTCGACGCCGCCGCCTTCGCCGAAGCGGCCCGCAAGCTCCTCGACGACGTGGAGAACGAGATCGGCTGGATGTACGAGACGCTGCACGCGGACGGGAAGACCAAAGGGCGGATCGACTACACCGTTTGGAGCGAGGTGTTTTCGTGCCCGGAGTGCGCGGGCGAGGTGGTGTTCATGCGGGAAGCCCTCGATAGAGCGAGCGGCGGCATCAGGGACGAGTTCCCCTGCCCGGAGTGCCGGGTGACCCTCGCCAAGCGGCGGCTGAACCGGCTGTATGTCTCCGAATACGACGCCGGCATCGGCAAGACCGTCAGAACCACGAAGCGGGTTCCGGTTTTCATCGTCTATACGGTAGAGGGAACCCGGTATCGGAAGAATTTGGACGCCGGCGACCGCGAGGCGCTCCGCCGGATCGCAGCCCTGGACCGTCCTCCCGAACTGCCGTTGGACAGGATGATGCATACGCCGGAAGGCACGGACAACTGGGGAGATAAATACAGGCCGGGCGTTGCCGGGTTCTCGCACGTCCACCACCTGTTTCTTCCGCGGGCCGCGCATGCTTTGGCCGCGATGTGGCGTCGTGCGCAAGCCTGCCCCGACTCGCGAACCAAGAATGTTCTGTTGTTCTTCGTGGAACAAGCTATTTGGAACTTGGCCTTTTTGAACCGGTTTCGGCCAACCGGATACTCACAGGTCAATCAATACATGGCGGGCACTATCGCTGTTCTATCGCAGCATGCCGAATGCTCTCCGCATTACATACTCAACGGCAAGCTCAAGCGGCTCGCCAAAGCTTTCGCGCCGCCGCCGGCGCAAGACGCGATGGCGGCTGTGACCATCGGCGATTGCGCCCGGATTGCGGCGCCCGACAACTCCATCGACTATGTGTTCACGGACCCGCCGTTCGGCCACAACTTGGCGTATGGCGAACTCAACTTCATCAACGAGGCTTTCCTGCGGGTCTTCACGAAGCTTGCCCCCGAAGCCATAGTCAGCCGCACGCAGCGGAAAGACCTTGGCGCGTACCAGCGACTGATGCAGCGGTGTTTCGAGAACTACTACCGCGTCTTGAAACCCGGCCGTTGGATGACGATCGTCTTCCACAACTCCAAGAACGCGGTGTGGAACGCCATCCAGGAGGCATTGTTATCCGTGGGTTTCGTCGTTGCCGACGTCCGCATCCTGGACAAAAAATCGGGCACGTTCAATCAGGTGAATGCAGGCGGCGCGGTCAAGCAGGACCTGGTTATCTCCGCCTACAAGCCCAACGACGGGCTCGAGGAACGCTTCAAGCTGACCGCCGGAACGGAAGCCGGCGTCTGGGACTTCGTGCGCACGCACCTGCGGCAGCTTCCGGCGTTCGTGGTCAAAGAGGGCAAGGCCGAGGTCATTGCCGAGCGCCGCAACTACCTGCTCTTCGACCGCATGGTGGCCTTCCACGTGCAGCGCGGCGTGATGGTGCCCCTCTCCGCGGCGGAGTTTTACGAGGGGCTCGCGCAGCGCTTCTCCGAACGCGACGGCATGTTCTTCCTGACCGAGCAGGTTGCCGAGTACGACCGCAAGCGCATGAAGGCCAAAGAAGTGCTGCAACTGGAGATCTTCGTCAAAGACGAGGAGACGGCACTCCAGTGGCTGAAGCAGTCCCTGGCCAAGAAGCCGCAGACCTTCCAGGAAATCCACCCGCAGTTCATCAAGGAGATCGGCGGCTGGCAGAAGCACGAGAAAACTCTGGAGCTTGCCCTGCTGCTGGAACAGAATTTCCTGTGCTACGACGGCGCGGGTGAAGTCCCCGGCCGGGTTCACAGCTACCTTTCGACCAACTTCAAGGAGTTGCGCAAACTGCCCAAGGACGATGCGGCGCTGCGGACCAAGGCCAAGAACCGCTGGTACGCGCCCGACCCGAGCAAGGCCGCCGACCTGGAGCGGCTGCGGGAGCGCGCTTTGCTGCGCGAGTTCGAGGAGTACCGCAAATCCGAGAAGAGGCGCCTGCGGGTGTTCCGCCTGGAAGCCGTCCGCGCCGGCTTCCGGCAGGCTTGGCGGGAGAGCGACTACGCCACGGTCATCGCCGTAGCCCGCAAAATCCCCGAAACGATCCTGCAGGAAGACCCCAAGCTGCTGATGTGGTACGACCAGGCAATCACGCGAATGGAAAACAAGTTATGACAGAACGAAGATGGAACGGCGCGCGGTGGTGGAAATTCGATTTTCACACGCATACACCGGCATCCAACGATTACGGCAAAGGGCCGCAGCAGAAGGAGCTTCGGAAACGGAAGCCTAAAGAATGGCTGCTTGACTACATGCGCGCCGAGATTGATTGCGTTGCGGTCACGGACCACAACACCGGGAAGTGGGTCGATCTTGTCAAGGAGGCGCTCCGCGAACTCGAGTTGGAGAAGCCGGAGGGTTTCAGACCACTCCACGTTTTCCCGGGCGTGGAACTTTCGGTCAATGGCGGAGTCCATTTGCTTGCGATTTTCGATCCTTCGAAGACATCTGCGGACATTGAGGCCCTGCGCGGCGCAGTTGGGTATCAAGGAACGCCGGGGTGGAGCGACGGCGTCACAGGTAAATCGTTCGTCGATGTAGCCAACGAAGTTGTTGCAGCCGGGGGAGTTGCGATTCCCGCCCACGTGGATAAGGACAACGGGCTTTTTCTTCGGCTGCAGGGGATTACTTTGCGGCAGGCGTTGGGCTGTAAGAATATCTTCGCCATGGAGCTGATAGCCCCGGATTCTCGAAAGCCGCAACTCTACATTAACAATAAGAATAAGTTGAACTGGACCGAAATTATTGGGTCGGATAGTCATCATCCTTCGGGTGAGGATGGACAGAACTATCCCGGCAGCCGGTTCACCTGGGTCAAGATGGGATATCCCAATATCGAGGGGTTGCGTCTTGCCCTGCGCGACGGATATCTTTCCGTTCGAAGGTCTGACCGAGGGGATGGTAATCCGAACGAACATGCGGATATGGTTATCGAGAGCATTAGCGTTTCCAAGGCACGCTATATTGGACGCACAAGAAGCTTCGAGCAAACGTTCAACCCTTGGCTCAATGCCATCATTGGAGGCAGGGGCACGGGCAAATCGACCCTTGTTGAGTTCCTGCGCCTTGTTTTGCGGAGGCAGGAAGAAATACCGAACGATTTGCAAGCGGAGTTTGGTAAATATCGGTGTCTTGACACGGATACAGAAGACGGTGGGTTGCTGACGGACCAAGCCATCATCAGGGCAGTTTACCGAAAAAACGATTCCCTGTTTCGTATCCAATGGAGTCCTTCCGGTGACCTTAAACCCATCGAACAAGAGTTCGATGGAACATGGCAGCCAGCGGAAGGCGACATCCGGCAACGGTTCCCCGTGCGGATCTACAGTCAGAAACAAGTGTTCCAACTCGCGAAAACGCCGCTTGCGTTGCTCAAGGTTATCGATGAAGCCCCGGATGTCAAACGGCATTCCTGGTCTGAAAAATGGAAAGAGGAGGAAAGCCGCTTCCTATCTCTGCGCGCCCAGATCAGGGAGATAAATGCCGGCCTTGCCGACGAGCCGCATTTTCGCGGCTATCTCGAAGACTTGAAACGAAAACTGGCTGTTTTCGAACAGGCGGGACATGCCAATGTTCTGAAAATGTTCCAAAGACGCAGCCGGCAGCAGCGGGATGTCGAAGCATGGGAGAAAAGCTGGGCCGGCGCGGGAAATCAGTTGCGGAAAGCCGCGGCTGCAATCGTCCCGGATATCCTGGACGGAACATCCTTCGATTTTGATTCGACAGCAGACAAGGAATTGAAGGACTATGCCGCTGAGGCGCGCAACAGCCTGGATGAGATATGTAAAAAGCTTGAAGCCCTTGCGGCGCAAGCGGATGAAGCTGCCGCCGAATGGCGAAAAAACAGGGATGGGTCGTCCTGGGAACGGAATGTCGATGCCGCTCTGCAAGCGTATGAGAACCTGCAAGACAATCTGGCCCGCGAGAGGGTCGGCGATCCCGCGGCCTACGGCCAACTCGTACAGAGCCGGCAGAACATCGAGCAACGGCTGAAGGAGCTGTACGGGCGCAGAAAACAGGTCGATGAACTGAAAAAGAAATCAAAGGAACAGTTACAGAAACTGACGGGAATCCGCCGGGAGTTAACCGAGGGACGAAGGAAATTTCTTGACAGAGTCCTGAAAGCGAACCGGTATGTTCGGATACGGGTTGTGCCTTACGGCGCACGCGAGACTGTCGAAAGCGAGTTCCGCCGGTTGATCCAAATAGGGGAAGGTGGGTTCGAAAAGGACATCGGGTCGCCGGACGGCGAAGGGTTGCTCGGCAAACTTTATGCGAGTGGCGACGGCGCCAAAAATATCGAACGGAATCTTGTGGGTATCAAGGATAGCATCAAACAAATTGCCTCGAACCGGCACGATCCGGCAACCGTGGGGGACAAACGTTTCGCAGCCCGCATCGGCAAACTCCCGCCCGAAGCCCTTGACCGCCTCGACTTGTGGTTTCCGGAAGATTCGTTGGAGGTGCGGTACAGCGCAGCGGGCGACGGACGGCATCTTCAACCGATACGGGAAGGTTCGCCCGGTCAGAAAACGGCTGCGCTCCTGGCTTTTCTGCTTTCCTATGGGGAGGAACCGTTGATTCTGGACCAGCCGGAAGACGATTTGGACAACCGCCTGATCTACGACCTGATCGTAACTCAGTTGCGGGAGGTGAAACGTCGGCGTCAGGTCATCGTCGTCACGCACAACGCGAATATCGTCGTCAATGGCGACGCCGAATTGGTAGCGGCGCTCGGTGCGCGTGGCAGAGAGACGCAACAAGAATGCGCAGGAAGCCTGCAAGAAAAACAGGTTCGAGACACAATTTGCGCAATCATGGAGGGCGGGCGCAAAGCCTTCGACGAGCGTTACCGCCGCATTGCGCTTGAGGAACACCATGTTTGACAGCACGGAAGAACTGCTGGAGAAGATACGCCTTGGAGAAGATACGTCTCTGGAGTTCAAGACGGTCCGGTTCAGGGGGGAGCGGGTAGAAGAGCCGCGGCGGGACGATCTGGCCCATGAGTTGGCGGCTATCGCCAATACTCGCGACGGGGTGCTGGTTCTGGGCGTGGACGACAGGACGCGGGATATCGCCGGCATACCGGTGGAGCGCCTCGAAGCCGTCGAGCGCTACGTTTATGAAATCTGCAACGACCGCATCGTGCCTCCCGTTCCGTTCCGTGCGTTTCGTCTGCGGCTTCCCGATGGCGCGGGCGTCTTGCGGGCGGTGCTCAAGGTGGAAGTGCCGCGCAGTCTTTTCGTTCACAGCAGCGCCGGGAGATATTTTTTCCGGCAAGGAAGCTCGAAACGCGAGATGCAGCCCGAATATCTGGGGCGGTTGTTCCAGCAGCGGAGCCAAGCCCGCTTGATTCGATTCGAGGAACAGCCGGCGCCGCAGTCGGGCATCGGCGATTTGCCCGAGGAGTTGTGGGCCGACTATACGACCCGCTCCGACGAGCCTGCCGATGTCGTGCTTCTGAAGCGCAGTCTTTTGACGAAGGAAGAAAGCGGAATCGTACGGGCTTCAGTCGCCGGAATTTTGCTCTGTTGCAAAGCGCCGGAGCGCTTTTTGCCCAACGCCTATATCGAAGCCGTACGCTACCGCGGAAAAAGGCAGGACTCCAACTATCAGATAGACGCCCAAAGGATTCGCGGCCCACTGCCCCGGCAGATCGAGGGTGCGATGGCCTTTCTGCGGAGAAACCAGACTATCGCCGCCGTGAAAACGCCGCATCGAGTCGAAAGGCCGCAGTTTAGCGAGCGAGCGGTTTTCGAAGCGGTCGTCAATGCCGCGGCCCACCGGGACTACTCCGTTTTCGCCTCGAAGATTCGGTTTTTCATGTTCGACGACCGACTGGAAATTTACTCGCCGGGCAGCCTGCCGAACACCGTTTCCATTGACAGCATAGCCCTGCGTCAAGCGACCCGAAACGAGTTGATTACAAGCCTGCTGGCGGAAACGCGCGTAGCGGAAACGGTGGGAGACGTAGGGCGCGGTTTTTACATGGAAAAGCGGGGCGACGGCGTACCCATCATTTTGCGCGAGAGCGAGAAACTCTCCGGGAAGAAGCCGGTTTATCGGCTCATCGACGATGCCGAGCTTTTGCTGACCATTTATTCCGCAAACATGGAGCGTGAAGATTGAGAAGCGCCATGCGTATGAAGAATCCGCCGCACCCCGGCGCATTCGTCAAGACCGAGGTCATCGCGCCGCTCGGCCTGACCGTTGCCGCCGCGGCCGCGCTCGGCGTCTCGCGGCCTGCGCTGTCGGCGTTGCTCAACGGCCGCTAAGCTTATGTCCGGCTTCGTCCCGGAGAGTCGGACAGCACTCTATAATCACGGTTATATGCAGCGGAGGTTCACATGCTCGCATTGAAGGTGGCCGCGGCAGGCGTCTCTTCCGGTCTCGTTCTCAGCGAAGAGGCGATGACGAGGCTTGGGGTGAAGGAGGGCGACACGCTTTATCTCACCGCGGCGCCGGGCGGCGGCTATCGGCTTACCCCCTACGACCCCGATTTCGCGCAGCAGATGAAGTTGGCCGAAGAGATCATGCGCGATGACCGCGAGGCGCTGCGAGCGTTGGCCAAGTGAGCGCCGGCTTGCCGAGCATGGCGGCTTGGGCGGCATACGCGATCCGGGCGCGGTATGAATAGCTGGCGCGACCGTATTTTGAGCGAGTTCACGCCGGGCGCGGCGCGGCTGACGCTGGTTGCCGACCCGGACGGCCTGCTGCTGGAAGAGGGCGTTCTGGCGGCGGTGCGCGAGCGGGGCTTCGATCTGCTCGCGTTCGACGACCCCGTTGCCTTCCGCTATGCCTACGAATCCGGGTTCCGCTCGCGCTGGGATCGGGGCGAGGGGGAGGGACTGGCGGTCGTGCTGCGTTTCGCGGGCGGCGACCTCGACGCTCTGCCGCATGACCTGCTCCAGGCGGGCCGCAGGTTGTCTTTCAGCCTCGCAGAGCTATTCCCCGGTCTGAGTCCTTCTCTTCCGGCTGCGTTGGACCGCGCGGATCTCGACGCGCTGTACGCAGCCCGGCAGAAGAGCGGTCCCGGCGTGCTGGGCGAGAACGCCGGCAAGGACTTCGTGCTGCGGCATGTCTTCGACATCGCGCCGGAGACGATCGAACAACCGCCCGATCTGCTGCGCATGCTGTTGCGCCGCCACTACCGGGGACTGCGCATTCCCGCTTTGCTGGACGAACGCCTGCTCCAACTCCTGCGGCGCCGCGGCGCTTTCGCGGATTGGCCGCTGGAAACGATCGTGCCGGATCGGGAGGCTTTTTTCGCCTTTCTTCAGGAACGCTGGCCCGTCTTTCTCGACCGGGCGGCCGGCGGAGAAGGGAAGGAGCCGTCCCGCCGATTCGAATTTCCGGGGCCCGCGGATTTGCCCTTCGACCACGAGGACGTCCGCGTTTACATCGACAACCTGTTCGTGGAGGGGTTCCTGCAGGCGGTTGCCCATGAGCGGGCTGCGGCGTTGGCGGAGACGTGGCTCGCCTTGGGCATTCGCACGGACGAGCGGGCGGATCGCAAGCGCCGCTTGGAACTTCTTCTGGAGCGCATGGGCGACACGGCCGCGGACGTGCCGCAAGAAGATGCGCGGCATGGCGACTGGTTCCGTTTCGCCAAAACCTGGGCCGAGTTGGTCAATCTTGCTCTGGAGTCGGATAGGGTCTTGCCCCAAGAGGCGCGCCGGCGGATGGAGCATCTGCAGATGCGCATCGACGCCGCGCTCGCGCCGTGGTTGGCGAAGCGCTACGCGGGGTTGATCGCCTTGCCGCCCGTTCCGCCGGTCATGCTGCACCACGTTCCGCGCCTCATTTCCAGGCAGGTCGCCGGCGGCGGGGGGCGCAAGGCGGCGCTCGTCGTGGTGGACGGGCTGGCGCTGCACCAGTGGATCGCCGTGCGCAAGGAGCTTGCCCGGCAGCGCCCGGGGTTGCGTTTCCGCGAAAGCGCAGTCTTCGCCTGGGTGCCGACCGTCACCTCCGTTTCCCGCCAGGCGGTCTTTGCGGGTCAGCCGCCCATCTATTTCCCGGACAGCATCCACGCCACCGACAAGGAGCGCGCGCTGTGGATGCGGTTCTGGGAAGACCAGGGGCTGAAGCGGCAGGAGATCGCCTATGCCAAGGGGCAGGCCGCCGCCTCTCTGCAGAGCGTGGAGGAAATGCTGCCCGGAACGCGCGCCGCCGGCCTGGTCGTGGGCACGGTGGACGAGATCATGCACGGCATGAAGCTGGGCATTGCGGGGATGCACAACCAAGTACGGCAGTGGGCCGCGCAGCCGTTCCTGGCGGAGCTTGTCGATCTGCTGCTGACCAACGGGTTCCACGTCTGGCTGACCTCCGACCACGGCAATATCGAGGCCGCCGGGTGCGGGCGGCCCGCGGAAGGGGCGGCCGCGAACCTGCGCGGCGAGCGGGCGCGCATCTATGCCGACTCTCTGCTGCGCGCTCGGGTCAAAGAGCGCTTTCCCCAAGCTCTGGAGTGGCCGCCGGTCGGGCTGCCGGAAGACTATTTGCCGCTGCTGGCCCCCGGCCGCAAGGCGTTCGTGCGCGAGACCGAGCGCGTCGTCGGCCACGGCGGAGCCTCGCTCGAAGAGCTTGTCGTTCCGCTGGTGCGCATCGAAAGCAGGGACGCATGACCGCGCGGCAAGCGCAGATCGGTTTCAGCCGGCGCATCCGCCTGGAGTGGTTCGAGCGGACGGCCGAGCTGGTTGCCGGCGGGAACGGCAGGGCCGCCGTCAACGACGCGCTGCAGGAGTTGCTGCGGGACAAGGTTTCCGTCGGCGGCCGGGCCGTAAGAGGCGGCCGGGAGAAAACGATTACCATCCTGCTCAAGACTTGGCTCGACGTTCCCGCCGGGTTGGAGGCGCTGCGGGACGACGGCCTGCGCCTGCTCCGGGGCTTGGAGGCAAAAGACCGCATCGCCTTTCATTGGGGCATGGCGGCGGCGGCCTACCCTTTTTGGGGCGTGGTCGCCGCGCACGCGGGCAGGCTGCTGCGGCTGCAGGGCGCGGCGGCCGCGGCCCAGGTTCAACGGCGGATTCGGGAGCGGTACGGAGAGCGCGAGACCGCTTCGCGAGCAACGCAACTGGCGCTCAGAACGTTCGTCGATTGGCGCGTTTTGCGCGACACGCCAAGCAAAGGCGTCTATGTCCGCGGGGAGCGTCATGCGATTCGGGACCCGGCGCCGGCCGCTTGGCTGCTGGAGGCGCGCCTGCGCTCCGGCGCGGCCCGCTCCGCGGTCATGACGGACCTGCTCGACAGCCCGAGCCTCTTTCCCTTTCGCCTGCCGCGCCTCTCGGCTGCGCATGCGGCGGCCGTCTCGCCGCGCCTGGACGTCATGCAGCGCGGCCTGGACGGCGATCTGCTGCTGCTGCGGGAGGAGATGGGGCAACCGCCGCCGCGCTAGGGTGAAAGTATGGCTGCGGAATATCCCATCGAGGAGGTCGATGCCCAATGGGAGACGGAGCCGGAGCAGATGGGCAGCAAGGAGAAATTCTGGTTCCGCAAACCGGACGGCTCCGACTGGCTGTTCAAGTTCCCGAAAGAAAACACAGGCGAGCATTGGGCGGAAAAGATCGCCTACGAAATCGCCCGCGCGGCGCAATTTTTATCAACGAAGGCGACGTGAGCGGTTGCGGGAGATTTTCCAATGAGCGAAAAAACCTTGTTCCTGGCGTGGCAAGATGCGGTACAGAGCCGGCGATGGTTCCCGGTGGGCAGGCTGGATGCGCATATTTCGTCCCCCAGGTATGCCTTCGGTTACATCCGCGGCGCGGAGACGGCCGCGGCAGAAAGCGGCTTTGCCCCGCTCTACGATTTCCCCGACTTCAATCGCCGCTATATCTCTGACCAACTCTTTCCCCTGTTTCAAAACCGCGTCATGACCAAGCGGCGCCCGGACTTTCGAGAATACCTTGAGATTCGGGACATCAAGGAGCAAGATCCCGACCCGCTGGAAATCCTGGCCGTGGACGGAGGCTACCGCGTCACGGACAACTTTCAAGTGTTTCCCAAAATCGAGAAAGCGCCGGACGGGGCCTTCCGCTGCCGGTTCTTCCTTCACGGTTGGCGGCATACGAACGACGAGGCAAAGCGCCGGCTTGAGAGTTTAAAGGCCGGTGAAACGCTCAACGCCGCGATTGAGTTGATCAACCCGGAAACCGGCTTGGCCGTCCAGATTCTGACGGCGGACTACTACGTGATCGGTTGGGCGCCCCGTTACCTGGTCCGCGATCTGACCGAGGCGATGGCTCATGCCCCCGGCGAGTATCGCGCCCGCGTGGTCAAGGTCAATCCGGTTCCGGCGCCGGCTAAACAGCGCGTACTGATCGAATTCAGCGGCCGCCGGCCGCAGGACTACGAGCCGATGTCGTCGGAGGATTTTCAGCTTATTGCGCCGGCAGCCGCGTGAGTTGCAGCTTCAAGCGCCGGTAGAACCGCCCATCGAGGGGTTCCTTCAGCAGAAACCGGAAACGGGCGCCGCGAGGGTCTCGCGCGTGGATCTCGAATTGGTAGGGGCCGGCCGACCACACGGAATCGACATCGCGGTCGAGCATCCATTCGCGGGAATGATTGCCGCCCGCGCTCTGGAAGTAAGCGGCTTCGGCGGTGAAGACGAGCCGCCCCTGGCAGCCGCCCGCGCGGTGGAGATGTTTCGCGCCGGCGGCGAAGGCGACGCCTTCCGCCGGAATTGCGAACGCGCGGTTCGAGACGGGCTTGGCGAGCCGGTCCGTCATGCTCGCGAACAGTTGGTTGCCGATCTCGCCGGAGGTCAGCGAAAAACGGTAGCGCTTGCCGCGGCCGGTGAAGGGAAGGGCGTTTTCGTAGGTGACGACGACGATTTCGGTCGGGCCGAGACGGTCGAGAAATTGGATGTCGGCGTACTGCCAGCGGCGGCTGCGGCCGGCGTCTCTCGCCTCAAAGCGAATTTCATCCGCTCCGATGGCGAGGACGCCGCGGCCGTCCGGCAGCAGCTTTTTGCGATGGACGACGTCGAATGCGCCGTCCGCCGCGTGCAGCGCCGCGGCAAATCCGGCCAGAAGAACGATGCGGAGAATCATACGCTTTCCTCAAGATCGGCAAAGCCGGTAAGTGGTCCGCCCCGGGGCAGGCCGCGGCCGCGCCACAAGTAGTACGCCGCGGGGATGAGCAGCAGCACGGTCAGGCCGGAGGTGACGATCCCGCCGACGAGCGGCGTGGCGATCCGTTTCATGACGTCGGCGCCCGTGCCGCTGCTCCAGAGAATCGGCAGCAGCCCGAACGCGTCGGTCGCGACGGTCATGACGATCGGCCTGACGCGCCGCACCGAACCGGCGTAGATTGCCTGCAGTAGCCCGTTACGATCGGCCGGCAGGCCCTTGTTTTGGAAATCCCGGTAAGAGCGGTCGAGGTAGAGCAAGAGAACGATCGCCGTTTCCGCGTAGAGTCCGGCCAGGGCGATCATGCCGACCCAGACCGCGACGCTCAGGTTGTAGTCGAGGGCGTACAGCAGCCATACCGCTCCGGTCAAGGCGAACGGCGCGCCGGCCAGCACCAGGAGGCTTTCGGCGATGGAGCGGTTGTTGAGATAGATCAGCACGAAGATCGACAGCAGCGTGAAGGGCACGATGTAAAGCAGGCGCCGCCGCGTGCGCTGCATCGATTCGAATTGTCCGCTCCAGGCCATGCTGTAGCCAGCCGGAAGCTCGATTCCCTCGGCTACCGCGCGGCGCGCCCGTTCGACGTAGGAGCCGATATCGACATCGCGGATATCGACATACACCCAGGCGTTGGGCTTGGCGTTTTCGCTTTTGATGACCGGCGGACCGGCGGCGTAGCGGATAGCGGCGAGGCGGCCCAACGGAACCTGCGGTCCGGCCGGAGTGGAGACGAGCACGGCGCGCAAGGCCGGCAGATCGTCGCGCAACTCGCGGGCGTAGCGCAGATTTACCGGATAGCGTTCGAGTCCTTCGACCGTCGTGGCGATATTCATGCCGCCGATTGCGGATTGGATGACTTCCTGAACTTGGCCGACGGTCAGGCCGAAGCGGGCGATCTCGCCGCGGTCGATCTTGAAGTCCAGGTAATTGCCGCCCATGACTCTTTCCGCATAGACGCTCGCCGTGCCCGGCAGAGCGCGCATGACGCGCTCGACCTGCTTGCCGATGCGTTCCAGCTCGGTCAGGTCCGGCCCGGCGATCTTGATGCCGACGGGCGTCTTGATTCCGGTCGAGAGCATATCGATGCGCGTCTTGACGGGCATGGTCCAGGAGTTGGTCACTCCCGGTATTTGCAGCGCGGCGTCCATCTGCCGGGTCAGCTTTTCGGGCGTCATGCCTGCTCGCCATTCGCTGCGGGGCTTGAGCGCGATCGTGGTTTCGAGCATTGACAGGGGCGCCGGGTCGGTGGCGGTTTCCGCCCGGCCCGCTTTGCCGAAGACGTGCGCGACTTCGGGGAACGTCTTGATGATCTTGTCGGTCTGCTGCAGGATTTCGCGCGCCTTGGCGATGGAGACGCCGGGCAGCGTGGTCGGCATGTAAAGCAGGTCGCCTTCCCATAGCGGCGGCATGAACTCCGAGCCGAGCCCTCGGAACGCCATTGCCGTAACGATCAGCGCCGGCGCGGCGGCCGCCAATAGCCACCAGCGCAGCCGCAGCGCAAGCGCGAGCGCCGGCCGGTAAACCGCGGTCAGCAGCCGGCTCAGCGGATTCTTCCGTTCCGGGAGAATCCCGCCGCGAACCCAATAGCCGACCAGCACGGGCGTCAGAGTCACGGAGAGCAGAGCCGCCGCGGCCATCGCATACGTTTTCGTGAACGCCAGGGGCTTGAACAGACGCCCTTCCTCCGCCTCGAGGGTAAAGACCGGCAGGAATGAAACGGCGATGACGAGCAGCGAGAAAAACAGCGACGGGGCGACCTCTTTCGAGGAATCGGCAACGATCCGCCAGTGAGGCTTGACGCCGCGATAGCGTTCGAGATGCCGGTGAGCGTTCTCGACCGTGACAATCCCGGCGTCGACCATCGTTCCGATGGCGACCGCGATGCCGCCCAGCGACATGATGTTGGCGTCGATGCCCTGCCAACTCATGGCGGCGAAGGCCATGAGGATGCCGACCGGCAACGAAACGACGGCGACGAGTGCGCTTCGAAAGTGAACGAGGAAGAGGACGCAGACCAGCGCGACGATGCCGAATTGCTGCGTCAATGCGTCTTTCAGGCCGGCGACGGAGCGCTCGATCAGATGCGAACGGTCGTAGGCCGTCTCGATGGTCACGCCTGCGGGCAGCCCCGGCCGGAGCTCTTCGAGGCGCGTCTTGACGCCGCGAATGACTTGCAGCGTATTCGCGCCGGAACGCACGACGACGATGCCGCCGACTGTTTCCCCTTCGCCGTCCCAGTCGGCGAGGCCGCGGCGCATCTCGGGGCCGATATGGACGCGCGCGACATCGCGGAGGAGGATCGGGATCCCGCGCGCGTCCACGCCGAGCGCCGTCCGGCGGATGTCGTCGAGCGATTCGAAGTAGCCGCGCCCGCGAATCATGAACTCTTTTTCCGAGATCTCCAACACGCGCCCGCCGACCTCGCGGTTGCTCATGCGAACGGCTTCGCGGATTTTGGAAATCGACAGATTGTAGGCGCGGAGCTTGTTGGGGTCGAGAGTAATCTGATATTGCTTGACGAAACCGCCGATGGAGGCGACTTCGGCCACTCCGGGGACGGCGGAGAGCTCGTATTTGAGAAACCAGTCCTGGATCGAGCGCAGTTCGCTCAAATCGTGCCTGTCGGACTTGAGCGCGTACATAAACGCCCAGCCGACGCCGGTTGCGTCGGGTCCGAGGCTGGGAGTCACGCCCGGAGGGAGCCGGCCTGCGGCGAAGTTCAACGACTCCAACACGCGGCTGCGCGCCCAATAAAGATCCGTGCCGTCTTTGAAAATGACGTAGATGAGCGATAGGCCGAAGAACGAATATCCGCGCACCGTCTCGGCGTACGGCACGGACAGCATCTGCGCGCTCAGCGGGTAGGTAACCTGATCTTCGACGATGCGCGGCGCCTGGCCGGGATATTCCGTGCGCACGATCACCTGCGTGTCGGACAGGTCGGGGATGGCGTCCAAGGGGATGTCGGCGATCGCGAGGAGGCCGCCGCCGACCGCCGCCAGAGCCGCGGCGATGACCGGAAAGCGGTTGCGAATCGACCACTCAATGAGGTTGGCCAACATGCGTTCCGTCTCCGTATGGATGCTCCGGCATCGGCTCGGTTGAGTTGTCGAGCAAGCGGCCGACCGCCGCGCGCAGGTTGCTTTCCGAATCGATGAGGAACTGCGAGGAAGTCACGATGCGCTCGCCGGCCGCTACCCCCTCGATGACTTCCTGTTTGTCCCCCGCAACGGCGCCGAGACGGACCTCGCGCGGCTCGAATACGCCGCGGCTCCGCTCGACGATGACGATCGAGCGCTCGCCCGAATGGAGCGCCGCCTGTTGGGGAATCGTGACGGCGTTGGCGATGCCCGGCGGCCGGATCGCGACATCGACGAACATGCCGGGGCGCAGCCGCAGATCGGGGTTGTCGATTTCAGCGAACGCCCTGAGCGTGCGCGTCCGCGGGTCGAGCGCCGTATCGAACAAGGTAATGCGCCCGCTCCACTTGCGGCTGGGGAACGACCGCGCCCGCACGCTGACGCGGGCGCCCTCGCGGACGCGGCGGATGTCGTCCTCGTAAAGCGCGGCCTCGACCCACAGGCGGGAATGATCGGCGAGCTTCATCACCGTCATGCCGGGCGTCAGGCGCATCCCTGCCAGCGAGTCGCCCATTTTGCTCACGATGAATCCGGAGACCGGCGAGAAGACCGTTACGGTGCGCGCGGCCTTGCGGGTTGCATCGAGCCGGGCAATCTCCCGGTCTCCCACGTCCCAGTAGCGCAGCCGTTCCCGTCCGGATTCGACCAGCGCCAGCGCCCGCTCGACGGCTTCGGGGTAGGCCGAGCCGGCAAGCTTATGGGAATAGTCGAGCGCCGCCAGGTACTCTTGCTGCGTGGTGACGAGTTGGGGACTGTAAACATCGAACAGAGGCTCCCCTTTTGCGACAAGCTCGCCGACGTTGTTGCGGTAAGCCTTTTCGATCCAGCCGTCGTACTTGGTATTGACCGAGACGACGGTTTCCTCGTTGTGGCCGAGCGTGCCTACGGTGCGAATTTCGAGTGCGAGGTTGCCCCGCTCGGCAACGGCGGTGCGCACCGAGAAGTTTTGCAGGAAGTTGGGGGCTACCCGCACGGCGCCGTCCGCCGGGGGCGCCTCGTCTTCGAAAACGGGGATGAGCTCCATGCCCATCGGCGATTTGCCGGGCTTATCGGAAATGAAATCGGGATCCATCGGGGCGCGCCAATAGAGGATTTTTCGCTCGGCCGCGGCCGGCGCGGGGGGCGGGGCTGCATGGCTGCCGGTCATTTCTCCGGCGTGTTGCCCGGCGAACGGGTTGCGGCCGACGAAGCTCGATGCGGCCGTGCCGAGCGCGAACGCCGCGCCGGCAATGAGGATCGTTTTCGCGCGGTTCGTCATGGTTGCTCCTTGTCCGGCTTGCCGGCGGGAAACGCAGCGCCGATCGCCCGCTCCATTTCGGCGAGCGATTTCATGAAGTCGCTTTGCAGCCGCGCCAAGCCGAGACGCACTTCGAGCAGCATGCGCTCGCTGTCGAGCAGGTCGAGCACGCCGACGGTCGCGGTCGCGGTCGCGTAGGCGGCTTCGGTCGAACGCAATGCCTGCTCCGCCTGCGGCAGCAGCGCGCTTTCGAAAAGATCGATCTGCCGGCGTATGGTTTGCAGGCGGAATCCGACCGAACGCACCGACAGGCCGGCCTCGTTGACGGTTTCCCGGTAACGCTGCTTCGAGGCGATGAGCCGTTCGGTTGCTTCCAGCACGCCCGCGTCGTACTTGCGGCGGGAGATCGGCAGGTCGATTCCGACCGTGAGGCTGTAGATGTTTTTGCCGTTCCCGTCGGGAGGCGAGTGTCTGCCGGCAAGGTCGCGGCGGCCGCGTACGTTGATAAAGCCGGCGCTTACGGTCACGTCGGGCAGGTGTTCTCGCCGCGCCAGATGCAGGCGCTTTTCGGCGCCTTCGACCCGCTCGAACACGGCTGCTATTTCCGGCCGATGTTGCCGGGCAGCCTCATGAAGCGCTTCGAAATCGACGGATGCCTCGGGTACGGGAGGAAACTCGATTTGCGGCGCCGGCTCATCCGCGCGGCGATCTCTCAGCTTGTTGAGAACGGCTTCGGCATCCGTTCGCTGTCGGCGCAAGGTTTCGAGGTTGTTGAGGCCGCGGGTGATCTCGGCTTGCAGTTTCACCGCGGCTTGCTGCAAGCCGACGCCTTGGGCGTAGCGGGCCTGCGCCAAAGTCTCGAAGTGGTCGAGCAGATCGAGATCCTGCGCGGTGATGCGCATTGCCCGGTCGACGTACGCAAGATCGTAGTAGGCGAGCTTCAGGCGCCGCACGACCTCCGCCTTTGCGGCTTCGTGGTTTCGGGCCAGCACGGCCGCCTCTTTCGCAGCGACTTGTTTGCGGTCGTTGAGCTTTCCGAACCAGGGAAAGCGCTGCGAGACGCCCAGGGCCGTGGTTTGCGGCCCGACGCGTGTTTCCGGCGCCCGCGCGAACTGCGTCAACTCCAGCATGGGGTCGGGAAGAGCCGCCACTTGCGGCAACCGTTGCAAGGCGGCGCGGTATTGCGCAAACGACTCGCGGACGCCCGGGTTGCGATCCAGCGCCTCGGCAATGTAACCGGCAAGCAGCGCGTCGCCGTTCGTCGAGTAGGGTTCGCCGTATGCCGGCGCGGCCAGCATCAGGCCGAATGCAAGTTTCCAGTTCACGCTTTGTTCCTCCGAAGTTTTCCGGCAGTTTTCGGGCAGGGCCGACCGCGCTCGGGCGGAACCCAAGCAGGCGGAGGCCGGATTGCTTGCGTTGGAGGAACTAGATCAGGAACGCGCAGTGCAGCACGAATCGCGGCGGCGAGTCCGCCGGGACGGCCGGGATAAAAGGCGCGCCGGAACGACTTTGCGCCGTGGGGGCGGGGCAGGCCGCGGCCGCGGATTCTGCGGGCAGCGCCGGCGGCGCCGTATCCGGCGGCAAGACGGACGCCGCGGACGCGCAAAGCCGCTTGCAAGCATCCGAGAACGGCGTGCTCGAATGCTCCTGCCGCCGGCCGCAACAGGCGTGGGCGTCGGTTTCGATCGCCTCGAAAAATGCCGCCGCGCAAGGAATGGCCGGCAGCGCCGTCAGCATCGCCGCGAAGGCCGCAGCGGCGAAGCGCCGGCCGGCGCTTTCCGTTACTTGCCTCAAGACGTTCATGGCGCTGCGGTCATCACTTTTGAGCGGCCCGAGGCCGCCTGCACGTTCAGTATAAACCCTGCATCCACCCGAGAGTCAAGAAGTTTTCGGCTGCCCGCAGCCGGCGGCGCTACGTCGGTTCGACCAGATCGTCGAGCTGCGTGGCGTAGAGCGCGGGCTTGCCTTCCCGGTCGGTTACGAAGTACACCCACTTGCTGTTGGCGGAAACGACCGGGTCGGGCAGCGCCGCGCGGCGGTCCAGGCGCTCCGCGCCGGCGAGCGGATAGGGCTTGCGGCTGCTCAGGTGCTCGCAGAGCGTGATTTCGCGCTGCAGGCGCGGGAACAACACATAGATGTTGGGTCCCGAAAGCCGGCGGCCGGCGCCGACAATCGCCGAGCCGTCGGTATTTTCGGCGAACCATCCGAACGCCGAGCACGGCGAATCGACGGTTTCCTCGAGCGTGTCGGGATCGATGCTGCGGATCGTCGCTCGGCGGTCAGTCGAGTCGGGGTAGTGGACATAACGCACCCGGGCGCCTTCGCCGGACCAGCGTTCCCTGACGACCCGTTCGTCTTTGGCGGTCGGCCGCAGGTTTTTCTTGCCCTTGCCGTCGAGGCCGGTCAGGCACAGGCGGTTGGCGACCTTTTCCGGGGGGCCTTCTCGGGCGTAGAGCAACTGCGGGCGTCCGGGCCGGAACTGGGGGTTCGCCAGCCAGTGGCGCTCTTCGGCAACGATCCGGCCGGCGGCGCGCTGCGCAAGCGCCACGACGCGGATTCTGCACTGCGGCTTTCTGGCGAACTGCCGCTCGGGGGTCGGTTGCCAATGGGCTTCGCGCATCTCGACGACGGCCGCGCTGCGCTCGTCCGCGGAGACGCCCAGATCGCCCGTGACGATCCACCCGTCCGGGCACTTGTAGTGCGTTTTGCGTCCGCCGCCGCGGGCAAGGGCTTCGTGCAGCTCGTTGTCTTGCAGATAGAAAAACGAGCGGCCGCGGCGGGTCAGGTGAGGGGAATAGGGATGAATGCCGGGGCCGGCGGTGAGCTGCGTCAGCCTGCCGCGCTTGAGGTCGAGCCGGTAGATCTGGCGCGCGCCGGAGTGCTCGGCGGCGAGCAGCAGAAACGAGTTGTCCCGCGCCAGGCAGCGATGGCTGTAAGCCGGGAGATGATGGAGAACCGCCGGGTTAGTCAGCCGGAACATATCGCGGCCGGTGAGGTCGTCGGAAAACCGTACGCGGGGGGCGTCGAGGCGCGTTCCCCTCCCGGCCGCTCGAAGAATCGGAGCCGGAAAGCCGGACAGAATCGTGCGCCGGCTGACGAGCCGCATGGACCGACTCATCGTATCAGGCGGCGCGCCGGGCGGATGGGGTCAAGATTTTCGGCCCGCGCCTGCCTCGGGCGACAGTTCGATGCTGTCCACGATGCCGATCACCGCCGCGTCGATCGGCGCTTTCATGCGCTTCACGGCGGTCATCGCAGCCCAGCCGTCCTGCGTCATCAACACGGTTTCGCCGATGCCCGCGCCCAGCGTATCGACGGCGACGAACGGCGCGCCCCGCTCCCGCGCGGCGAGGTCCAATGGACGCACCAGCAGCAGTTTGATCCCTTCGTGTGTCTCGTGCTTCGCGGTGGAGACGACCTCGCCGACGATCTTGCCGAGAATCATGATTCCCCGCGGGCGATGTTGTCGACGATGCCGGTGATGCCGGCGTCGGTGGGCGCTTGCGGGTCGAAGGCGAAACAGGCTTCGCGCCGGCCGCTCCAATAAACCGTTTCGCCCGCGCCGGCGCCCACGGCGTCCAGCGCCACGAGGGGCGCGCCGCGGTCGCTGCCGTCGGCGTCGATCGGTTGGATGACGAGCAGCTTTTTGCCGTCCAGCAGAGGGTCTTTGACCGTGGCCCAGACACGGCCGACGACGCGCGCCAATCTCATCGGCTTGTTTCTGCGTCGAGGCTGATTTGGTCGATAATGCCGACGATCGCGGTATCGACCGGCGTGTCTTTCATGCCGGAGGCCATGCGCGCCGAACTGCCCGCCACGCAGAGCACCGTTTCGTTCGCGCCGGCGCCCACGGTGTCGAGCGCGACGACGTAGGCATCCTTCGCTTGGCCGCCGGGAGCGACATGCTGCAAGATCAGCAGCTTTTTGCCTTCGAGACGCGGGTCCTTGCGCGTCGCGACGACGGTACCCACGACTCGAGCCAAAATCATGACGGTCGGTTCGGCCGGCGGCCGGAGACTACTTCTTCGCGGGCGGCTGGAGCGAGAAGATGTCGTCCAGGTTCGCGTGCGGACGCGGGATGACGTGGACCGAGATCAACTCGCCGATGCGCCGCGCGGCGGCGGCGCCGGCGTCGGTGGCGGCCTTGACGGCCGCGACGTCGCCGCGCATCAGCACGGTGACGTAGCCGGAGCCGATCTTCTCCCAACCGACCAAGTTGACGTTGGCCGCTTTCACTGAGGCGTCGGCGGCTTCGACGAGCGATACAAAGCCGCGTGTTTCAATCATTCCGAGGGCTTCACCCATGAGTCATTCACACTCCTCTGGCGCGGGTCGCTTCTTCCACTAGCCGGATCAATTCTTCCCGAGTCACAAAAAAACCGTCTTGGCCGTTGCCGTCCGCGGCTGCGGCGGCGGGACCGACATCCTCCGCCGTAACCGGACAGCCCGGCACGGCGGTTGCGTTCGAGGCGACGCCGTAACGCCCTCTCGATTCAAATAGCTTATCAACTTCGAGGCGCGGCAGGGCTTTCGCGCCGCCCAGCATTTCGGCGACGAAATTGATGCGCGCGAAATGCTCGACGGTCTCCATGCGGAAGTACGCCTGCATCACGTCTTTGCCGTAGCTGACCGCGCCGTGATTGCCCAGCAGCAGGGCGTCGTATTTGGGGATCAACGGCAGCATCGGCTCGGTCAGGGCGTCCGTTCCCGGCAGGCCGTAGCCGGCGAGCGGCACGCAGCCGAGGCCGATGATGACTTCGGGCAGCAGCGCCGTGTCGAGGGCGCGGCCCGCGGCGGCGAATCCGGTGGCCGTGGGCGGGTGAGCGTGGACTACCGAATCGATGTCCGGGCGAACGTTGTAGATCGTGAGGTGCATCATGATTTCGGAGGTGCGCTCGAGGCGCCCCGAAACCTTGTTGCCTTCGTAGTCCACGACGATGATGTCGTCGACGGACATCATGCCCTTCGAAACGCCGGTCGGGGTACACATGATGCGCTCGTCGTCCAGGCGGATGGAGATGTTGCCGTCGTTGGCGGCGACCCAGCCCTTCTGAAAAACGAGCTTGCCCACCTCGACGATGTCGCGGGCGTATTCGCGTTCGGTTTTAACCATGCGAAAACCCAGGATATCACGCGGGGCCGGGGAAACCGAAACAATGAATGCGGACGCCGGGCTCCGGCTCGGCAGCGCCGGCGGTCATCGCCTCGGCGACTGCGAGCGGCGAGACCGCGCGGTATTGCCGCAGCGGCCCCCAAAGCAGCATGTTCAGCGCGTTGCGGACGCCGTTCGTTGACAGCAGAAAGCTCGGGCGGAAGATGTCGAGACGCTGAAAACCGAGGGTTTGCAGTTCCTCTTCCAGGCGGCCTTTGAGGCGCAGGTAAAACAGAGGCGAATCGGCGTCGGCCGCGGCCGAGGTGACGATCAGGAAGCGCTTTGCGCCGCGCGCCGCGGCCAGCTTGGCGAAGGCCAGCGGGTAGGCGTATTCGGCGAGCTCCAGCGCGCGGCGGTTCGTCAGGGAATCGCGTCTGACGCCCAGGGCGCAGAAGGCGTCGTCGACCGCCGGCGCCGCGGCGTTTTCCAGCGCGTCGAAGTCCGTTCGCCGCCAGATCAACTTGGGGTGCGTTGCCGTTGCCCCGCGGCGGGCCAGCACATGCACCGCGTTGTAGCGCGGACTCTCCAGCAGCAGGCGCAGGCAGCCGCCGCCGACTTTTCCGGTGGCTCCGGCCAGCAGGGCGGTACGCGCTTCCATTGTCTTTCCGGCCTGCGCAGCAGCGTTTCCGGCCTGCGCAGCAGTCAGGGGGCGAGGAAGCGGATGCATACCGGGGCGTCGAGGCTCAGTTGTTCGCCCGTCGGCGTCAGTTTGCCGGAGTCGGCGTCGATGCGGTAGATGACGATGTTGTCGGTATGCTGATTGGCCGCCAGCAGGTATCGGCCGCCGGGGTCGATAGCGAAATTGCGGGGCCACTCCCCTTGTGTCGAGACCTGCTCGACCGCCGCGAGCCGGCCGCTCGCTTCATCGACGGAAAAGACCGCTATGGAATCGTGGCCGCGATTGGAGCCGTAAACGAATTTCCCCGACGGGTGGACCTGAATTTCGGCGGTGTAGTTTTCGCCCGCGAAATCCGCGGGCAGCGTCGAGATCGTTTGCAGCGCGGTCAGGACGCCGGCGGCGGGGTCGTAACCGTATGCCGCTACCGTGGAATCGAGTTCGTTGATGCCGTAGGCGAATTGGCCGGAGGGGTGAAAGGCGAAGTGGCGGGGTCCGGCGCCCGGCGCCGTGCCGACGTGCGGCGGGTCGTGGGGCTGCATCGAGGCGTTTTGGGGATCGACCGCGTAAACCTTGATTTGGTCGAGGCCGAGGTCGGAGAAAAAGGCGAAGCGGTTGTCGGGAGAGAAATCGGCGGAGTGGGCGTGGGCCTGCTCCTGACGGGGATGAACGCTGCCGCCTTCGTGTTGAAAAAACGACACGGCTTCGCCCAGGGCGCCGTCGCTGTCGATGGGGAACGAGGCGACGCTGCCGCCTTTGTAGTTGGCGGCGACGAGCATCTTGCCGCCGGCGTCCACGCTGAGGTGGCAGGGCCATGCGCCGCGCGAGGAAACTTCGTTGAGCTCGGTCAGCTTTCCACTCGAGGCGTCGATGGAAAACGAGCTGATGGAGCCGCTTTGGTTGCTGTCGTAGTCGTCGATTTCGCTCAGGGCGTAGAGGTATTTCCGATTCGGGTGCGGCGCGAGGAACGAGGGCTCGCGCAGTTCGGCCGCGAGGCCCAGGTCGGTTGCTCTGCCGGAGGCCGGGTCGAAACGGTAGGCGCGTATGCCCTTGCTCGTTTCCCGCGTATAGGTTCCGACGAACATCAGGTAGCCGGCGGCGGCTTGTTCCGGCTCGGGCGAATCGCCGGCGCAGGCGAACAGCAGGGAGAAAATGACCGCAGGCAAATAGCGCATGTCCAACATCAGAGCTTATCCGTAGGGCGGAGGGCAACCCGGCGGCTGCTTGTTCGGCAGGCGGCGCGTTGGAAAGGGGTTCTAGCGCGGAGGACTATGCGGGCCCCTCGATCTCAGGGCCATTCGACTTCTCTCTTGAAATCGCAGTGCGCGAGGAGTTCCGGCGCCGGCTTGCATCCCGGTATGCAGATGAGCGCTATCTGGATACCCGCTCGTCGAGCATACTTCATGGCCGGGATGCAATCCGTGTCGTTCGTCACAAGTCCGACCTTATCCACAGCGTGCGTTTGAGCATAGTTCGCCATGTCCAAGCCGATCCTCATATCAACGCCTTTTTGTTCGAAGTTCGGTTTGAAATCCTTGTCTTCGAGGGGCGATGCAGCAATGGGAGTCCGGACCGGAACCCATCCCCTGAATTTCAATACGCCAAGCCTGACGGCGAACAAATTGCGCTGCGCCAAATCTTGAAGCCAACGGTCTGAACCTTGAAACCGGCGGTCCTTACCGGACACCGGTAAGGATTTGGATCCCCGATAGGGAGCACAGTCATAGTAAAGGATGCGCTGAATGCGTTCTCCGTCTTGAGCGCACTTATAGCCGAGTTTCTCAATGAGATCGCAATCGTACGTCTTATTCGCTTGCCTGGCGAGTGCCCGAACGTGCCCGCCATCGATCAGAACGGCTATCATACGCCTATTACTTATAACGAACCCCCGCAGGCGCAGCCTGCGGGGGTTCGACAGTATAGAGCCCGCCTACGGGTGTAACGGATATTCTGAAACGATTGTAAGCGGCTTTCGACGATTCTGTCAAGCCGGCGGCCCGATTTTTTTACTTTTCGCGCTTTTCGTTGCGGGTTTCCGTTGCGGCCGGGAATAGCGTACACTTTCAGCGGGGAGATCGACATGCGCGAACTGATTGGAAGCTATCTGACTCGGGATCTGTCTCGGCGGGGACTGCTCGAAAGCCTGGTCGGACTGGGCTTTACCGCGGCCGCCGCGGAATCTTTGATTCGTCCGCTCGACGCGGCGGAAGCGGTGGGCGCAGCCGACGGCCCCGGTTTCGACAAGGTCAGCGGCACGGGCGGCGAAGCCGTTGTCGCCCAGATGAAGGCCGCGGGCGTCGAATATCTGTTTACCAACCCCGGTTCGTTCGAGGTAGGGCTCTTCGACGCCTTTCTCGGGCAGCCCGGCATGCAGCTTATCGTCAGCCTGCACGAGGGCTTGGTGGTCTCGACGGCCGACGGCTACCACCGCATGAGCGGGAAACCGGCGTTCCTCAACCTGCACGTGATCGCCGGCACCGCGCAAGCCGCCGGACAGATGTATAACGCCGCGCGGGACGGCTCGGCGCTGGTCGTCACGGCGGGTCTCAACGACAACGAGATGTGGAGCGACGAGGGCACGCTGGCGCCGCGTCCGGGGTACGACCAGAAAGACGTCAATCGGCAGTTCACCAAGATTTCATGGGAAGCGCGCGAACCGCGCTCGCTGGCGCTGATGGTGCGCCGGGCTTTCAAGGCGGCGACGATGGCGCCCGGCGGCCCGGTTTATCTGGCGATGGCGCATCACGCTCTCGAAGCGAAAGGCGTGGAGCAGGGCATTCTGCCGGGCAAGCGCTTTATCGCCAACGCGCGGCCCCGGCCTGCGCGGGACGCCGTCGAGAAGGCCGCGCGTATGCTGGTCGAGGCGCGCAACCCGATGCTCGTGGCCGGAGACGAAGTGTGGAAGGCGGGCGCGCAGGACGATTTGATCCGCTTGTCCGAGGCGCTCGGCCTGCCCGTCTCTTACCTGCTGCAAGGCTACTGGAATTTCCCGTCGCGCCATCCGCATTACGCGGGCCGGTTCTCGATGAATTCCGCCGTCGCCAAGCGCGGCATGGACGTGGTGATGAGCGTTGGCGCGCCCGACTTCGGCGGACGGGTGGTGCCCCGCGCGCCGGAAGCGCCGCTCGACGCGAAGTTCGTCCGCATGGGCATGAATACCGGCAACCTGGGCCGCAACTATCCTCTCGACTTGGCGCTCGTCGGCGACGTGCGCGAGGGTCTGCGCGACCTGACGGACGCCGTGGAGTCGCTGACGACCGCCGACCGCCGCGCCAAAATCGCCAAGCCGCGCTCGGAGCGCCTCGCGGCGATGTCGCAGGAGGTTCTGCGCAAGGCGGCCGCGGCGGCCAAGGCGAATGCCGGCGGGTCGCCGGTCCACGCCGACGAGCTCGGCGCGGCGCTGGCCCGCAACATCGACAAGCATGCGGTCTTCGTAAGCGAGAACCTGACCGGCAAGCACGGCCTGCTCAAGCTCGGCCACCGCGAGGACGAGGTGATGTGGCTCGCCAATACCGGACTCGGGCTCGGTTGGGGCGTCGGCGCCGCCGCGGGGGCGAAGCTGGCCGCTCCCGACCGCGACGTGATCTGCTCGATCGGCGACGGCTCGGTGATGTACAGCTCGGCGGGCTTCTGGACGCAGGCGCGCTATGAAATCCCCGTGCTGACGGTCGTCTGGAACAACCGCAACTATCAGACGGTGCGCCATGCCTATCACCGCTACAAGGGCAGCATGGCCGAAAGCGACCGCTATACGGGGATGTATCTCGGCGACCCCGACATCGACTTCGTGAAGCTGGCCGAGTCGCAAGGCGTTTCCGGCGAGCGCGTCGAATCCGGCGCGGACCTCGATGCGGCCTTCCAACGCGGCCGGCGGGCGATCCGCGAAGGCCGCCCGTACATACTCGATGTCAACGTCGCCCGCTACGGCGGCGGCGCCGCATCGACATGGCACCAGAAGTTCAGCTTGGCGAACCAGGGGAAACCGGCGTAGTTAGCGGATCGTGAATCGTGGATAGTGGTAGCAACGCGGAGCCGCCGGTTGCAGCGGCCTTCAACATGAAGGAACGTGCGGAGCGCGATTTCAGTTCGCGCCAAGGCGGCAAGCGAGTCCGGCGGACGATCGAGAACCTGTTGCGCGAGCGGCGCGCCATTACCCTCGACTTCATCGGCGTGGGCGTCATCTCGAGCGGTTTCGCCGATGAGGTCTTCGGCCGTCTTTTCGTGGACATGGGGCCGCGAGCCTTCATGACGCGCATCGAGATGCGCAACGTGGACCGCACCGTCGGAGGACTCATCGACCGGGCCATCGTTCAAAGAACCAGACTGGGCAACGGCGGCGGATGATCCCGTGGAGAGGCCGCCGGCGGGCCATCCGCGGCCCGCTGCGCGGCGCGGGTAGTATATAGTGGATGGCAGGAGCGGAGCGGCAGGCGGCAAGGCCAAGCGAAAACTCCCCGCCCTTCACTCTCCACTACTCCAAGGAGTCGTTCACGATGCAAGCTTCGCGCCGATCTTTTCTGACCTCGACCGCCCTGGGCGCGGCCGCTGCGCCGCTGACGGCGGCCTCGGCCAACCGCGTGTTGGGCGCCAACGACCGCATTCGCCTGGGGCTGATCGGCTGCGGCGGCATGGGCGGCGGCGATCTCCGCGACGCGCTGCGCGCCGGCAATACGCAGTGCGTTGCGCTTTGCGACGTCGATACGACCCGCATGGAGAAGACCCAGCAGCGGATCGGCGCCCAGGCCGGGCAGAAAGCCGACTTGACGACGCAGGATTTTCGCCGCGTGCTCGACCGCAGCGATATCGATGCGGTGATCGTCGCCACTCCCGACCACTGGCACGCCATCCCCACGGTCGAGGCTTGCAAGGCGGGCAAGGATGTCTATGTCGAGAAGCCGCTGGCGATCACGGTCTGGGAAGGGCGGCAGATGGTCAAGGCGGCGCGCAAATACGACCGGGTGGTGCAGATGGGCACGCAGCAACGATCGGGGTCGCACTATCTGGCGGCCAAGGAATATCTCGACAGCGGCAAGCTCGGCCGCGTGCGGCTGGTGCGCTGCTGGGCTTATCTCGATTGGAAAGGCGAGACGCCTCCGCTGCCGGACGGCCCCGCTCCGCGGCACGTCGATTACGATATGTGGCTCGGCCCCGCGCCGAAGCGCAGCTTCAACGAAAACCGTTTTCATTTCAGCTTCCGCTGGTACTGGGCCTACTCGGGCGGCCTGATGACCGACTGGGGCGCGCACATGATCGACATCGCCAACTGGTACATGGGCATCAAGGCGCCGACTTCGGCGATGTCCGTCGGCGGCAAGTTCGCTTATCCGCGCGACGCGATGGAGGCGCCGGACACGCAGCAAGTGCTCTACGAGTTCCCCGGATTTTCGATGATGTGGGAGCATGCCTTGGGCGTCGGCCGCGGTCCTGCCGACCGCGAGCACGGCGTCTTGCTGCACGGCGAGAAGGGCGTGCTGGTAATCGACCGCGCCGGCTGGGAGGTTTACCCTGAGACGGACCGCATCGACAAGCGCGTGCGCGAGTTCAAGGCCGCCGGCCTGCCGCGCCAGGCGTATCGGGCGGACCGCGAGGACATGCATCTGGACCACGTGAAAAACTTCCTCGACTGCATGCGCACGCGTAAAAAACCCCGTTCGGATGTCGAGATCGGCCACGATTCGATGATCGGCTGCCACCTGGGGAACGCCGCGGTGCGCACGGGCCGGCGCGTTTACTGGGATGTCGAAAACGAGCGCGTGGTCGACGACCCCGAGGCGGAAGCGATCATGTACAAGCGGGAGTACCGCAAGCCCTGGAAGCTGGAAGTCTGAGCGCCGCGGCGGGCGTAATGATTCATCTTTCAGCGGCCGAGCGGTCGTATGCTTCGAGCACATAGCGTCGGGTGCGGTATTCGCCGTATTTTTTCATCTCGCTGCTTTTGAGGCCGGGGAACGAGGCGCCCGGCGGGGGAGCGTCCAGGATGTACTCGAGGTCGGAGCGGTCCAGGCGGTACATGCGCGCGAAGATGGCGTCGAGCTCGCACTGCAAGCGATGTCGGCGATCCTCGTCCCAGGGGAAGGGCGGCCCCGCGTAGCCGAGGTCGGCGGCGAACCCCTCCAGGTCCGCGGCGGTGTAGGTCAATTCCAGGACGCGGGGCAAGACCAGCTCGGCGTACGGCAATCCGGGAGCCGCCTCTTCCAGATAAGCCTCCGGCGGCAGCACGGGCAACTGCTTGACGATGAAGAAGTTCATATTGACGCCGCCGACAGAGAAGCGGGCGGCCCAATCGAGCGGGAGGCTGTTCATGTTCGCCAGCACCAGCGCGGAAGCTACCGCCCGCGCCTGGGCATAGTCCACTACAGGGGCGCTGTTCCCTACGGCGCAACGGGGGATATTGCCCGTGAGAAAGGTGCGCTCGTTCGTGGCGTTGGTGATGCCCCGAAATACCTGAAGCCATCGAGCGTAATCGATGGGCGGGAGAGGGGTCGCCGGATCGCCTTCGTGCATGGAATCCCGATACTATACCGTGGTATAAACAATAGGGCGTTGCGCAAGGACGCCGCCCTGAGGATCACAATGGCAAGCGCGGCATTCAACACGCACGACGCGGTCAGGAAGTTGAGAGCGGCCGGAGCCGAGGAACCCCTGGCCGAGGCGGTAGTGGAAACCGTTGACGAAGCCGTCAGCGAGCTTGTGACCAAAAGCGATCTCAAAAACGAGGTCGACAAGTTGAAGGCAGAGTCCAAAGCCGAGCTCTATCGCGCATTGTGGATTCAAGGCATTGGCATTATCGGCGCTACAGTCGCTTTGATAAAGCTCTTGCCGTAAGCAAAAGCCTTTTACGGGATCACGGAGAGCGGCGGTTATCGGTGGAGCCGATGTGCAGGAGAGGGGCTTTGTTGCTCACTGCCGCTCCCCCCGGTAAGGCGGCGAAGACGGATGTTCGTTGGTTTGTGGGGCTTGCGATATCCCTGAAGACAAGGAGCCAACGACGATTGTCGTTCCCGAATCGCTCAGGCCGAAAGGCGGGATTATCGCGAAGACTCCCGTCCGCTCGTTGGTTGCGTTGGTGATCTTTCTGAGAGCGAGTTGCGGGCAAGCTTGGCGAGGATATCGAGAACCCGACCCGACCCGACCCGACCCGACCCGACCCGACCCGACCCGACCCGACCCGACCCGACCCGACCCGACCCGACCCGACCCGACCCGACCCGACCCGACCCGACCCGACCCGACCCGACCCGACCCGACCCGACCCGAGTATCAAGCACAACCGCCTCCCGTTTGTCAACTCTTTCGGCTACTTCATTCTCGGGCACCCAGTAGCGCGGGACGATAACCGCTTCGGGGTTCGCCTTCTCTTGCGCGGTCATCTGCCGGGCGTTTCCATTGCGGATGTCCTTGGCCGAGACGTCCTCGAAGGTGGCGAAGCGGTGGTCGTATTGGTGGAAGAGCTTGGCCTCGTACAGCGGCAGGTAGCGCTCTTTGCCGCGCGTGAACACGTTGCCCTGCAGGCGCCAACCCGCTTCCGCCAACTGCTCGCGCGTGCGGAACAGACCGGAGTCGTTGGCCATGTCGAACATCCGCTGGAACTTCGCGCCCCAGGGATTGGCCTCCGGTTCTTCGTCTTGCGCCTCCCGCCGGAACACCCCGGCGCGGCGGTACATCTTGCGGGCGATCTCCATGTCCCGCCGGGTTCGGAAGATGGGGCAGGTGCGCGTGTTGGGATTGAACAGCCGGATGTCCTCGGCCGACAGCGCGAACCGCCGCCCGGCGTCGCGAAGCTGCTCCGGTGCGGTGCAGAAAAAAGCGAACTCGGGCGCGGGGCAGGGAAGCGCGGCGCCGGTCAGCGTCAGCAAACAGAACTTGATCCGGCTGTCAATGTCTGCAAAGACCTTCTCCCGGTTCTCGAAGTCGTACAGGCTGACCAGCCTCTGCCCGGCGACCGTTTCGTCGAAGAATGCCTTGGTCGAATGGTCCGTGGCGATGCCGGTAGGCGCGATCAGTCCCGCGCGGCCTTTCGGCGACAGCAGCCGCAGGAACGTCTCGGCAAACACCGCGTAGGTGTTCACGTCGCCGACGCCGGTCAGAGGAAACCGCCCGCCGCCGCGGATGAACAGGCTTGACGCCTCGGCTTCTCGTCTCGCCGTTTCGAACTCGGCAAAGAGCGTCTTTTCCGCCGGCAGCGCGGCCTCAAGGGCCAAGCGCTCGATGAGCCGGTTGCGCGCCGCCTTGTTCGGGGCGGCGGCGATCTCCGGCGAGCGCGATGCGAAGAACTCCTGCTCCTGCAGCTTGACGCGCTCCCACGGCGGATTGCAGATTACGACGTCGAAGCCGCCGCGGCGCATGACTTCGGCAAAGGCCGAGCGCCAGTGAAAGAAGCCGTGCCGCGCGGCCGATTCGCGGACCGCGGCCTCGACTCCCGGCCGCATGGTCAGCCCCTTGTCGAGGCGGTTGAGGTCTTCGCCGAGCGGCGCGGTCTCCAGCGCGTCTCTCGTCTTGCGGGCGAAAAACGCGCCGACGAAGAGGTCGGCGCGCAGCTTCTCTCTTGCGCGGGACTTGTCCCCGGTTTCCCAGGCGGCGCGCTTGCGGTCGACGTCGTCGATCGTCTCTTCGGACATGTCTTCCCAGTCGGCGGCCGGCGCGGCGGCTTGCGCCAAGCTGCCCGCGGCGAGCAGGCTGCCTTGCACGGAGCGGCCTGTTTGCCTGTTGCGCCGCTTGAGATCGCGGCAGACGATTTTGTCGTCGCCGGTGAGCGGCTTGTAGGCGGCGCCGGGAATGCCCTCGGCCATGACCGCCGGGTCGAGGACGCCGATCAGGCTGTCGCCGCAGCGGACGTGGGCGTCGAGGAACGACAGCGGCTTGCCCGGCTCGACCGTTTCGATCCAGAGCGCCGCCTTGCACAACGCGATCGCGAGCGGGTTGCGGTCGACGCCGTAGATGCAGCGCTGCGCGACCTCGCGCAACGCCTGACGGCGCGCGGCTTCGTCGTCGACGCCGGCTTCGAGGCGCGCGATCTCGGCGGCCATGCGCCGCGCCGCAGCCAGCAGGAAATGTCCCGAACCGCACGCCGGGTCGACGACCTTGAGCTCGAGCACGGCCGCCCGCGGGTCTTCGGGATGCTCGGCAACGGCCCGGGCGATCGCCGGGTCGAGCGCCGAGCGGATCAACTCATGCACCAGCGCGGGAGGGGTGTAATAGGAGCCGGTCAGTTTCCTCGCGGAGCCTTTGCCGTCGACGAGGTCGAACGTCCAGGGCGAGGCGTCCACGTCCAGCGCGGGCTGCAACTCCAGCAGGCTTTCGTAAACGGAGCCGAGCTCTTCGGTTCCCATGTCGCGGTAGTTGACGCGGACGAGCGCCGCGCCGGAGGGGAAGAAGGCGAGGGCGCGCACGGCTTCCAGCAGATGCGCGTTGGCGATGGCTGCGCCGTCCAGGTCGGGGCACTGCTCGCGGCGGAACAGGCCGCCCAGGGCCGGCAGGCCGAGAGCGGGCGCGCCGCGGTCGAGAGCGGCGAAGGCAATGCGCAGGCTCTGCCAGAGGTCCCGGTGGCGGTCGTAGTGCCGCCGGCGCAGGGCGCGTTCGCGCAGGCGGGCCAGGGAGTAGCCTTGCGCGTACACGGCGCGCTGCGCTTCCGCGGCGTCCGGCGCATGCAGCAGGCCGCGCTCTTCGACGGTGAAGAGAAAAAGCAGGCGGTAAACCAGCCCGAGAAGCTGCCGGAACCAGTCTTCGGGCGTGAGCGCGCCGGACCGCAGGGCGGCGCGCAGGCCGCTGTTGTCCGCGTGCTGCAGGAAGCCGTTGCCCAGGCTGCGCAAGGCATCGGCGACGCCGCTGCGGAGATTTTGCAGGGCGCGCTCGCCGGTTTTGTGGGCTTCGGCGCGCCAAGTCTCGAGGATGCAGCCGGAAGGCTTGCCGTCGGCCGGCTGCAGGCGTCCGGCATGGGCAACGAGCCAGAGCGCGGCGAAGTCGGGGTAGAGTTCTTCTTCGAAAATGAGATCGAGGTCGGCTTCGATGCAGGCGGGCCGCGTCAGGCTGGGGTTGTCGCGCAGGATGCGCAGCTTCGCTCCGTTGGAGACGATGCCCCACAGGCAGGCATCCGCGGCATTAAGGTACTCCTGCACGAGTCCGTGGGGGGCTTCCCGGCGGCCTTCCCAGCCGAAATGCGGGTCGGCCTTGTCGAGATCGAAGCCGCGCGCCGCCAGCAGCAGGGGCACGGCCCCGCCGCAGGCGCGGTGGGTCAGCTTGAAGACGCGGTCCCGCTCGGCGGCGCTGCCGGCCGCGGTCAGATCGTCGTAGCCGAGGACGGAGCGCAGCAGCGGCTCGAGCCATTCTTTGACGCCCACCCGCCGCGCGTCGAGGTCTCGGCGGGCGCGGCGCAGGGCGTAGCGGGAGTAGAGATCGCCTGCGATGCGCCAATAGCGGGCGATCTCGTCCTTAAGCGCGAGCGACTGCGAGAGGCCGTAGTCGGCGCCGTTCTGCCGCGGCGCTTTCAGCGCGGCGACGGTCCGCAGGAACTCGGGCGGCAGGATGCCGCCTGTGACCCGCAGCGCCGCGAACGCATGACTTTTTCGCGCCGCCATTACAGATATGGTAGGCGCAAGCGCGCCAAGCGCCCGAAACGCGGCGGCGCATGTCTGCAAGGCCGACGCCGGAGAGCGTTATAACGAGGGCCGGCCGGTTGCCCCCGAGGGGTGATGCGCGGCCCCGGAGGCCGGCTATATGCAAGAATACGCCTGAAGAAGACGCGCAGAGCTTGGGAACGTCTGTTGCCGGCGCGCGCAGCGGCTGAGGCGCCCGCCTCACAAGTTCGCCAGGGGCATGAAGACGTAAACCCCGATCTTGTCCACCGGCAGCGCCGGCGTCACCGCGTAGCGCAGGCCGCGGGCGCCGCTTGCCTCGCGGATGCGCCGGTGGTCGGAGAGCAGTTCCCGGGCGCGCCGGCGGGCGATGTCGGAGAACGCCTCTTCCAGGTCGGGCAGCGCGGCGAGAGCCTGCCGGATCAGCATGCTTTTTTGCCCGTCTTCCATGTTGCGGCCGGGTTCGAGCGCGAGCAGCGCAAGGGCGTCGCCGTCGGCCGGCAGCTCGGGCGCGGCGCCGGCGCGGACGACGACAGCGAGGCATTCTTCGGCCAACAACGCTTTCGCCGGCGCGGGACGGCCGTCCGCGCCGCGCCGCTCGACCTCGATCTGACTGCGCAGGCGCAGCAGGTAGAGCACGGTGCGGGTTTCGACCCCCGCGGTGAAGACCGCGCCCGCCCGGGCGGCGATTTGCGGGTTGCCGGCGTCGAGCGCCTGTTCCGCCGCATAGTCCGCAAGGGCGGCGACCAGCGGATGCGCGCGGTGGATGTATGCCGCTCCCTGCGGCGCGGGTTGGGCGAAGGCGAGCTTTGCCGAAGATGAGAAGCCGATGCCGTCGAGGCGGTCCTGGAGCGCCCCGGGCAGGTGCTTGACCGGCAGGCGGCAATACCCGTTGCGCCGGTCGAGCGGCGCCCCCAGGCGTTGGGCGGCCGAGCGGACGAAACGGGCGACGTCGTCCGGCCCGCCGAGCACGGCAACGGCCTTGCGCCATTCCGGGAGAACGTCGTCCGGCCGCAGCCGCCGCTGGGCGAAGATCGTGCGCGTCCGCGTCATCCTGTCGCGCGCGTTCCGCCAAGCCTCGTCCACTTCGTCTTCGACGTCCCCGAAATCGAGCTTGCGCTGCTCGACCGCTTCGGCTATGCCGCCGCTGCGCAGCAGAACCGCCTTCATAACGGCGTCCACGACCTTGTTGCCGTCGGCCGGCAGGGGCACGGCCACGCCCAACTCCTTGCGGATCTTGGATGCCTTGCGCAGGATCACCTGGAGCACGGCGCCGTCCACGGGGTTGTTTTCGCCGTAGAGCATCAGCGCGCGCACCGCGGGCGACGCCTGCCCGAAACGATCGGCGCGGCCCTCGCGCTGCTCGTGGCGGGTCGGGTTCCAGGTGAGATCGTAATGGATCACCGCATCGAACCGGCTTTGCAGGTTGATGCCTTCGGACAGGCAGTCCGTGGCCGCTAGCACCGGCGCCGCGCCGGATTCGAGATCGTCCAATTCCTCGATGCGCTCTTCGCGCTGGTCGGAGGTCAACTCTCCGGTAACGACGGCGACGCGGGTTTTCTGCTGCGGCAAGGCGCGCTGCAACTCCTCGCCGACGTAGTGGGCGGTGGCGACGTAGCGGCAGAACACGACCGGCTTGAAGCCGTCCGCGAGCAGCCGCCGCGTCTCGACGATCAGCAACTTCAGCTTGGGGTCGTTGGCCGGGCCGCGCAGGGCGTCGGCGCGGGCGATCAGCCGGCGCAGCGCCGGGGCGTCCTCCGGCGTTTCCAGGGCGCCGGCGGGCGCGCTTTCGTTGCGCGTCAGGGAGTCGTCGTCCGCTTCGTCCATGACCGTTTCGCCGGCCGCCCGGTCGAGGTCGGCGATTTGCTCTCGCTCGCTCTCTCCTGCCGCGGCTTGC
Organism: uncultured Bryobacterales bacterium; assembly: GCA_958295955.1. Classification (GTDB taxonomy): domain Bacteria; phylum Acidobacteriota; class Terriglobia; order Bryobacterales; family UBA6623; genus CATQHP01. The sequence continues at coordinate 3,897,060 of OY282420.1, forward strand.
AGCCGCGTGCGCAGGGCCAGCGAAGCCGCGGCGGGGCTGGAGGAGACGCAGCGCAGCAGCGCCAGCGCCGCCCACCAGGACATGCGCTGCTGCAGCTTGCTGCCGCCTTCGGCACGCTCGACCATGGCGCGGGCATAGGCCAGCGCGTCGTCGAAAAGCCGCCCCCAATCGCCGGTCAAGCGGTAGGTGGCTTCGCGGCTCTCGCGGACGGGGAAGCCGGCGGCGTCCTTCCACTCGGCGATGTCGCCGCGCCGGCGCTGGATGAAGCGTCCGGCGAGCTTTTCGCGCAGCTTGCCGCGCGCCTCGCCTTCGGGCATTGCGGCAAGCTGCGCGAATTCGGGCGCCAGCAGGCCCAGCAGGTTGTGAAAAGCGGCGTCGTCGCCGGAATGCGGCGTGGCCGTGAGGAATACCATGTGCCGCCGGGGCTCGCCCGCGGCGAGGCCCCGGAGCAGACGGTAGCGTTGATGGCGGGCGGCGGTATCGGCCCGCACGCAGGCATGGGCCTCGTCCACAACGACGAAATGCGGGCAGGCGCGCAGGAAATCTTCCCGGCGGCGGTCGGATTTGATGTAGTCCAGGGAGACGACCGTATAGGGATGGACTTCGAAAATGGATTCATCCGGCCGCAGTCCCCGTTCGAGACGCGCGGCCGTGCCGGTGCGGACGACCTCGGCCTCGATGCTGAATTTCTCCGCCAGCTCCTGCTGCCACTGCTCGCAGAGATGCGGCGGACAGAGGACGGCGAGCCGCTCGACCTCGCCGCGGTCGATCAACTCGCGGGCGATCAGGCCGGCTTCGATGGTCTTGCCGATGCCCACGTCGTCGGCGATCAGCAGGCGGACGGTGTCCAGCTTGAGCGCCATGAGCAGCGGCGCCAGTTGATAGGCGCGGGGCTCGACGTTGAGGTTGCCGAAGCTTCTGAAGGGGCCGGCGCCGGCGCGCAGCTTCAGGCGCAGCGCGTCGCGCAGGAGGAGCGCCGCTTCCCGCGAGCCCGGCTTTTCGGGGTCCGGCAGGTCGAACGTTGCCGCCGCGGGCTGCTCGGTCTCCAGCGGCAGATAGATCAGCGAGGCATCGTCCTCGGCCCCGCCGAGCGGCCGCAGCTTCAGCAGGTCGGGCCGCGTCTCGGGCAGAACGACCCATTCACGCCCCCGCGCCCGCACCAGATCGCCGGGCTTGAACCGAACCGCCGCTTCCATTGCGCGCTCTTTGCCCCGCTCCTCCGCTTTCATTCGGCAGCCGGCGCTTTGCCCTTGCCGAAGACCCAGGCGTACTCGTCCGCGATGCGCCCCCAGGACGCCCGCTCCGCGGGAAAGCGCACGACGGTGAAGCCCGCATCGCGAAGGCGCCGCGTGATCTCGGCGTCGAGGGCTTTTTGGCTGCTTCCCCGGTGGACGGGGCCGTCGATGTAGATCAAGGCTTGCCGCTCGGCGTAGGCAAAGTCGGGTCGGGTATGGAATTTCTCGAGGTAGGGCTGCGCCCGGTCCGGCAGGCGGCGGCCGCTCGTTTTCAGATAGTCGAGCCACGCCTTTTCGAGGCTGGAATGCGAGGCGTTGCGCATATCGTCGAAGCTTTCGCCCAGCGGGGAGGCGCAAGTCTTGCGTTCGCTGCGCGCCAGCCGGCAGAGCAGATCGAGCATGTCTTCGTTGCGGCGGTCGATTCGTTCGTGGTCCGGCTGGTTGTAGTAGCTGAGCAGGCAGCGGTAGCAGCCGGCCTCGCAGTCTTTCTCCCGATTTTCGAGGCCGGCGGCATCGAGCGGGCCGCCGGATTGCGAGGCGTAGTGGCAGACTTCCAGCGCCTTGCGGGCGACCTGCCTTATCGCTTCGGGATCGCTTGCCAGACGGGTGAGGACGCCGGCGCCGCCTTCGGCCGCCTCGTAGAAAAGGACGGCGGCGCGCTTGTCCCGCTCGGGCAGGGGCTCGGCGGCAAGCTCCGCCTCTTCCAATTGGAACTCCTGCTCGATGCCGCGTTTGAGTGCGTACTGCAGCGAGATCATGGCCTCGTCAGAAAGCTGGGCGCCCGGCCTGACGACCAGGATGTTGCGGGTGTCCTCGACGAAGGGCGTAATGCGCTCGATCTTTTTTCCCATCTGCGCAGCAGTTTTTCCGGCCTGCGCAGCAGTTTTTCCGGTCTGCGCGCCGTCGTCTTCCGCGTCGGTCGGCGCTTGGTCGTCTTTGGTCCATTCGCCGGTATGGGCATCGATGCTGAAGCCGTAGATGGACTTCTCTCGGCGCCGCCGCCAGCCGAGGTTGATGCGCCAGAGCGTAGCGGCCGGGCCGTATTCGAACTTGAGGAGAGTTTCTCCTTTTTCCTGCAACTCGGCGCGCTCGACGCGCGGCCTGCCGTTCTCCTCGGCGAAGCGCAGCGTGGTGATCGTCTCGTAACCTTGACGCTGCCGCTCTTCTTCGTCGGAGGTGATGCGCATGGCCCGCCGGGTCGAGACTTGCTCGATGCGGTAGAGGTTGGAGACGATGCGGCTGTCCGCGAGGGAGGCGGCGCAGTTGACGCAGCGTTCGAAACTCTTGCGCTCTCCGAAATGTCCGTAACCGCAGGCGGGACAGATGCGGGCGGCTTGCACCGGCAGCCCGGCCGAAGCGGCTGCCTCTCCCTCGCCGCGGATGGCGAGCAGGGCGCGCCGCACGCGGTAAGTGCTGCCCTCGTGGTAGATGATGGATTGCGGGCCGAACTCGCTGAGCCCGAGAAAGCGGGGGCGGCTCAAGAACGAGTCGCGAACCAGTCTCTCGCGCCGCCCGGGGATGAAGGCCATAAGCGGCAGGCGGGGGAAGTTGTAGCCCGGCAAGAAGCCCTCCGCCGCGAGATAGCGGTAGGTATGGAAGTCCGAGTTCATCGTCGCTTTGCTTTCGAGCAGCAGATTCTGCTGAGTATAGGCTTCGTCGTAGCGGGACTTGGCCTCTTGGCGTTCGCGTTCGGTCGCCGCGGCGTTGTGCAGCACCGCGTTGGCGGATTGCATCTGGCGCGACGTAGCGAGGTAAAGAGAGCGCCAGCGGCGAAAGGCTCCATCGAACCGCAGCTCCGCGGAGTTCACCGCGCTGTCGAGCCACCTTTCCGTGTACCAGGGGGCGGCCGGCCCGGAGAGGTCTTGCTCGAGTGTGGCCAGGATGCGCCGCGCGCGCCTTTTCGTTGCGTCCACGGCTTTGGCCCCGCGGATATCCTCGGCGAGTTTTTGGCGCAAGGGCAACTCGACGGGGTTTTCCAGATCGAGCGCTTCGCGCACTGATTTGCCCGGCGAAGCTTCCGTTTCCACCAGCCAGACTGCGTGCAGGTGGCTGCGTACGAGGTCTTCGTTGGCCAAGTCGATGGACGGCGCATTGACGGCGCCGGCGACCATGCGCGCCGGCTCTGAGAAAAAGTACTGGTCGTGGGGCGAGCGGGCCGCGCAGTAGGTAATGACCAATGCCGGTTGACCGCTGCGGCCGGCGCGTCCGCTGCGCTGCGCGTAATTGGCCGGCGTGGGCGGCGCGTTGCGCATGTAAACCGCGTTGAGCGTGGAGATGTCGATGCCGAGTTCCATGGTCGGCGAGCAGAAAAGGATGGGCAAGCCTGCCGGCTCCACCCGGTCGTCCACGATGCGCTCGTCTTCGAGGCCCTTGCGGAAACGCATTTCGCGTTCTTCGCGGACCCCGGCCTCGACCTGCGCCGTATGTTCCCGCGCTTCCAGGCGGTGCAGGAAATGTTCGCCGCCATCCAGGAGCTTTGCGGCATTGTCGTAGAGGGCGCGGAAGAACCGGTTGGCGGCGTCGGCGCCCGCGGCGAGACGCCATTCCAGAACGGAACTGTCGATGCGGTAACCGACTTGCCGCCCGCCGCGGCCGCCGTTCGGGTCTGTCGGCTCCACATAGCCGTAAACGGTCAGCACGCTCAAGATGCCGTCGACGAGGGCGTTGTAATCCTGCTCGCCGAACTGCTGCGGCCGGCGCGAGGCTGCGGCGCCCGCCAGGGCTTGCGAGCGGAGTTTCCGTCCGAAGGCGGAGCGGTGGGAGACGTGAACCAGGCGGGAGTCCTTGCCGCCGATTTTTGAGGCGGGACGCGGGACCATGACGGCGTGCGGTTCGAGGCGGTCTTCTTCCGACAGTCCCCAGGGTTCTTTCAACTCGTTGAAGCTGCGGTTGCGGATCTGCTCCTGGAAGCTCGGGTCGAGGTAGATGGTCTTGATGCAGAGCGCCTTGCGCATGCGGTCGAGCAGAGCGCGGGCGATAGCGAAGCGCTGCTCCGGGGTCATGGCGCCGAGCAGCGGGTGCGCCTTGCGCCATTCCACCTCGTCTTGGCAGCAAGCCTCGAGCTCCCGGTAGCGGATATCCAGGAGGTTGAGTTGCTCCAGGTTGGGGTTGGCGATGCGCCAGCCGCGCTGCAGATCGAAATAGAGCCGGTAGCCCAGAACGTCGCGCAGGGTCTTGAGGGTATTGCGCGCCTTGAGGCCCTTGGCCTCGGGGTTGGCGGCGTAATCCGCCGGGGTCAGGCGCAGGCGGTCGAGTACGCGCTGGGTCAGCACGTCGTCGGTCAAGCCGCGCTTCGGGTTTTGTCGAACGGCGGCGAGCAGCGCGCCCCGCAGCAGCAGAATCTGGATGAAGTCGTTGAAGTGCCCGGCCTGGAGGCTGGCGTCCTGCCGGTTGTCGGTAAAGGCGAGCAGCTTCTTGGTTTTCTCATTGAGGTCGGCGCCGATCAGGTGCTTCAGGGCGGACAGCGCCAGCACGGTCGTGGCCGAGCTGCGGCCCTCGCTCGACAGGCCGGAGAGCTTGCTCAGATCGCTGCGCCTACCCTCGTAATGGACGGCGCAATCCGGGTTGAGGCAGAAGCGGAACGATCCGGGAACGAACCACGCGGGCAGCCCTTCGCCGGCGGCCTTGCCCCGGGTATCCACCTGGACCTCGATGGGGCTGTAGCGCTTATAGTGGGGCTTGAGGCGCGGCGCGCCGTTGCGCAACTCCAGCCAGTTCTCCGGGTAGTGGCGCTCCAATTGCGCCGGGACGAATGCCGCCGCGTTGTCGGGCAGCAGATAGCCGTGGCGCAACTCCTCATCTTCGTTGGAGCGTTCGGCAAGATCGCGCGGGCTGAACTTGCGCGGCCTTCCGCCCTCGATTTCCGCCCACACCGGGAAATATTCCTGGCCGCACTCCCGGCAGAAAGCGAGATTGAATAGGCGCCGGTCGCGGCGCCCCGGTTGGAGTTGCTGCCCGTGCAGCGTGACGAAGCGTTTTCCGGGCGCCTCCAGGGTGGAGTAGGCGTTCCAGGCGCCGCTGATGAACTGGTGGAGGCGGAAGGCGAAGAACTCGCGGCGGCTCTCGTTCCTGCTGTTCCAGGCGGCAAGCAGGAAGTCCGCGAGGTAGCGGCGGCAATCCTCGCTCTGCAGGCCGCTTTTCTTGGCGAGCCTTGCCGCGGCTTCCTTGACCGTCAGCGGCCGCGAGATGCGGGCGAGCTTGCCGTCTCGTTTTTCCAGACCGAGATTCCATTCCACCCAGGCGGCAATGGGGTGTCTTGTCAGTTCGGCGTGGGTCGGCTCCGCCGGAACGCCCGCCTCGATGGCGCGGCGCAGTTCGGCGCGGCTGCCGAGCGCGCCGCGGGTAACGCGCTCAAGGGTTTCGGTGACGACGTTGGCGGGCTTGACGGCGGCGCCGAAAAGCCGGCCGGCAACGGCCGCGACAGCCGCGTTGCGCTCGCCGGCCGATCCTTCCGAGGCCATGGTGGCGGAGGTGCCGATGCAGAGCAGATTCTCGTTGAACCGTTCCCGCACGCGCCGCACCAGCATGGCCACGTCGGCGCCCTGCCGCCCGCGGTAGGTGTGCAACTCGTCCAGAACCAGAAAGCGGAGCCCCGCCGCATGCTTGCGCACGGTCTTATCGTTTTCCAGGAAGCGCGTCAGGATCAACTCGAGCATGACGTAGTTCGTCAGCAATATGTCGGGGGGATTTTTGGCGATCCGTTCCCGCTCATCGTTCGACTCCTGTCCGGTATAGCGGGCAAAGGTCACCGGTTCGTTGCCCTTGCCGTAGCCGCAAACCAGAAACTTCTCCAATTCCTCCAGTTGGCTGTTGCACAGGGCGTTCATCGGATAGACGACGATGGCGGAGATGCCCCGGCCGGCATCGCCGGATTTCTTTCTGCGCAGCACGTCGTCGACGATGGGGATGAAGTAGCTGAGCGACTTGCCGGAGCCCGTGCCGGTGGTCAGCACGTAGCTCTCGCCCCGTTTGGCGATGGCGATAGCTTCGGTCTGGTGGCGGTGTAGAACGAGGGGCTCGCCGCCCGCGCCGCGGCCGGCCGGTTTCTTGAGCCGGAAGATATTGGCGCATTCGGCGTCGAGGACGCCTTGGGCTGCGAGCTCGTCGATAGAGCCGCCCTTGACGAAATTGGGGTTCAACTGAATCAGCGGGTCGGGGCAGAAGCGGCCGCCGCGGTAGGCGTCGTCGACGGTCCGGCGGATGTCTTCCGCGCGGATTTTGACGAAGCTTCGCGAGAAGCGCTCGTAGTCCTCGACGATCTGATTACGGAAAGCGAAAACGTCCATTGTCAGCGGCAGGCGGTATTGCTATGCGCAATGACAAAGCATAACAATCGCAGCAGCCCTGCTGCGGAGCGGAGCCGCCGCTACTCTTCCACGCCGAAGACGTAGATGGCGCGGCCGAGGGCGATGGCGATGCGCTGCTTGCCGTCGACGGCGTAGGCGATCGGGTTCGATACGCCCGTTCCGCCGCTTTGGAAGTGCCAGAGCGGCTTGCCGCTGCTGCTGTCGAGCGCGAAGAAAGCGCCCTCGGGCGAGCTGCCGAAGACCAGTCCGCCCGCGGTGGAGAGCAGCCCGGAACGGGAGCGTCCGCCCGCGGGGAAGGCCCATTTGAGCTTGCCGGTCTCGGCTTCGAAAGCGCGCACCTCGCTGTAGGGTTCCTCTTCAGGGATCGTCCGCGCGCCGCCGGCAGTGTAAAGGCTGCCCGTCTTGTAGATGGCTTCGCCTTGGTGGAAGATGTTGCCCATTTCCAGGGTGGTGACGTAGAAGAGGTTTTCGAGCGGGCTGTAGGACGGGCTGAACCAGTTCGTCGCGCCGGGCACGGAGGGGTAGATTTTAACGCCCTCGATCGTCGGCGCCGTGTTCGGCAGGCGCATCGGGCGGCCGTGGTCGTCGAGGCCCTCCGCCCAGGTCTGCTTGGCGTACGCCCGGCCTTGCAGGAACTCGCCCGTTTCGCGGTCGAGGACATAGTAGAAGGCGTTGCGGTTGGCGAACAGGACGAGCTTGCGCCGCTTGCCGCGCACCACGCCTTCCATGAGCACCGGAACTTGCGTGGCGTCCCAGTCGTGGACGTCGTGGGGCGTGAACTGGAAATGCCAGCGGAGCTTGCCGCTGTCCGCGTCGAGCGCCAGCAGCGAATCGGAGTACAGGTTGTCGCCTTCGCGGACTTCCCCGTTCCAGTCCGGGCCGGGGTTGCCGGTTCCCCAGTAAACGAGGTTCAGCTCCGGGTCGTAGGAGCCGGTGACCCAGGTCGTGGCGGCGCCGCGTTTCCAACTGTCTCCCGCCCAAGTCTCGTTGCCGGGCTCGCCGGGGCCGGGCACGGTCCAGAAACGCCAGGCGCGCTCGCCGCTCTGCGCGTCGTAGGCGTCGAGGAAGCCGCGCACGCCGTACTCGCCTCCGGCCATGCCGACGACGATCTTGTCCTTGACGGCCAGCGGCGCGACGGTTACCGAGACGGCGGCATGGTAGTCGAAAACTTCGACGTCCCAGCGCACCAGGCCGCTTTTGGCGTCGAGCGCGACAAGGTGCGCGTCGAGCGTGCCGATGTAAACCGAGTCCCCGAGGACGGCGACGCCGCGGTTGACCTCGCCGCAGCACACCGGGATGTCGTTGGGCAGCTTGCGCTTGTACTGCCAGAGCGGCCGGCCCGTGCGGGCGTCGAGCGCGGTCACGTCGCTGGGCGGCTCGGAGAGGTACATCACGCCGTCGACGACCAGCGGCGTCACCTCGAATTTGTGCAGCGTGTCGATCTGGTGGGTCCACAAGACCTTGAGGCCGGCGGCGTTGGCGCGGTCGATCTGCTGCAGCGGAGAATGGCGGTGGGCGGAATAGTTGCCGGAATAGGTGAGCCAGTTGTGGGGCTCGGCGGCGGCATCGCGGATACGCTCGTAGGCAAGGGGCGCGCCGATGGAAAGCGGGGCGAGAATCGTGGAGAGCACGACCAGGGCCGCGGCCCTGACGAGGCGGCTGCCCGGGCTTGCCGCCCGCGGCTGAATGCGTCTCATGGCTGCACTATACTCCATAGCGTCGTTTTTCCACTCTCCGCCAAATTTCATCGGGACCTCCGCAGCGAGGCCAGGTACGAGACGAGATCGTCGAGCTCGGCGTCGGAAAACACGCTGCCGTAGGGCGGCATAGAGGATTCGCCTTTGTGCTTGTCGAGCGCGTCCAGATCGGCTTTACGCACGGAGAGCAAAGCGTCGGAAGAATCGCGGATCTGGATGGTGAACGGGTCTTCGTTCAGACGGATGCCGCGGATGCGCCGGCCGCCGACAACGGCCGTCACCGGCAGATAGTCCGCGGACACGGACGCCGCGGGGTCCGTGAGCGATTGGCGAAGATGCGCCAGGCTGCGGCGCGACCCGATGCCGCTCAGTTCCGGGCCTTGGCGTCCGCCGCCGCCGTCGAGCCAATGGCAGGCGGCGCAGTTGCCCTTGCCTGCGTAGAGCCGCTTGCCGGCCTGCGGGTCGCCGGGCAGGGGTTCGGGGTCGGCTTGCCCGATGGATTCGACATAGGCCGCGATTTTCCAGATTTCGCTGTCGTGGAGTTGCCCGCCGCGCGGCATCTCGGTGCCCGGAATGCCGAGGTCGATGACCAGAAAGAGCGCTTGCGCGCCGCGGGCGCGCGTCAAATCGGGCACGGCGAGATTGGGGCCTTGGGCGCCGCGGCCCTCGGGGCCGTGGCAGGCGGCGCAGTGGCCGTCGAACAGCCGCTTGCCCTGCGCGATTTCCTGCGCGTCAACCGGCGGACGCGGCGGAATCGGCTCCTTGCGGCCGACTTGGGCCTGGAGCGCGGCGGCGGCCAGGAGCACGCTCGTCAGTAGTCGCAACGGTTCCCTCCGGCGATCAAGAATAGCAGTCCGCATGGCGGACACTCAATATAACGAAAAAACGAGGCGGCGCGCCGGCTTGCTATCCTGAGGCACGGAACCTCCGACGGGCCCGTAGCTCAGCCGGATAGAGCGGCCGCCTCCTAAGCGGCAGGCCGGGGGTTCGAATCCCTCCGGGCCCGCCATTGTGCAACATTGCGCGATGACCGCTCTCGAAAACGTCAAGCGCGACGCCGGGGTCCGCGGGATCGTTCCTGCATCCTCGGCCCCGTAAGCGCCTTCAAACGCCGTTTAAGCGCTGTTTGAACGCCGTTTGAAAATTATTGCCTTCTCGAGCAGCCCGGTGGAGCGGCAAGGAACCGTTACGCGCCGTCAGCGGCGGGGCTCGGCGGGGTCGCGGCCGTCTTTGGGAGCGCCGGTTCCGGACGAGCCCATGAAGAGCTTGCGTCCGTCGGGGAAGGTGATGTCACGGCCGTTCATCTTGTTCGAGCCGTCCTTGGCCTGGTAGCCGTCGACGACGATCTCCGTTCCCGGCAGAAGAGAGTTTTTGTCGAAGCCGCGGCGCAACAGAGTGTTGGGCGTGCCGCCTTCGCAGGCCCATGCCTCGACCTCGCCGTTCTCGCCCTCGACTTCGATATGGATCCAGGCGTGGGGATTGATCCATTGCATTTTCGTCACCGTGCCTTTGAGCGTCAGCGGCCGGTTGGCGTCGAACTCGGCGGAGAAGGCGTGATGGGCCATTGCCGTTCCGACGGCCCCTGCGATCAAACATGCCGCTGCCGCCGCAACGGCCAAGATCCTGCTCTGCATCGTTTTCATCGTTTCCCTCACCTTACTCGTTTTCCGCTTTTTTGTTTTCTTTCTCCTGGGCGCGCGCGCCGGCCAGCATGGTAAACATGCTCTCGTTGCCTTCGTGGCAGGCGTACTCGAACATCGGCTGGTCGTTCTTGGCCATGGGAATCACGGCCGTCCAGGGCTTTTCGAACGACTCGGGATCGTCGATCGTGTATCGGTAAACGATCTTGTCGTCGGCGACGCGGGTGAAGCGCTCGGTCAGGCGCATGTTTTTTCCCGAGCCGCGGAAGCTGGTCTTGTCGGTGAAGTTGCGCGATTCCACGACCAGCGTATCGCCTTCCCAGCGGCCGCGGGCGTCGCCGCGCCACTGGCGCATGTTCGCGGGCAGGTGCGGGCGTCCGTCCATGGGCACGATGCGCGCGTCGTGGACCATTTCAACCAGCAGCACGACGAAGCCGGGCGTCTGAAAGATATGGACGTTGTTGTTGTAGGCGCTCGGGTTGTAGGGCGGGCCGGCGTTGAAGCCCAGGATGCAGCGCTCGGCTACGCCGCGGTCTTCGGGACCGTGCGGCAAGCGGGCGCGGGCCGCGCGCATGGCGCCGTAGCGTTTGCGGGCCTGCGGCGTGAGCGCGGGGATGCGGCCGTCAGGCGGATCGACGATCAGCGACGTGCGCTTGTCTGCGGTGAGTTTTTTGCCGTAGTCCCACCAAAATTCGTTATAAGCGTTGGCCACGTCGGCTTGTACGCTGAGTCCGTCGGCTTGGCGGCGGTCTTTGTTTTTGGTCTTGACCAGGCGCGCCTCGAACTCCGCCGCTTCTTCGTCGGAGAGGACGGTCTTCCCGGCCAACTCCTTGGGGCGCTCGAGGGGCGTGATGGTGCGGTAGTCCCAGATGCCGCGCAGGTCGGGATCGCCCCAGGCCGTGCGCGGCATTTCCCACTCGGCCTTGTCGGTTTTGTCGGCGGCGTTCAGCGTGGGCGCCAACAGCAGCGTCAATACGATCGGCAGTCGGAAACGCATGGGAACCCTCCGTTCTATTCTTCGGTTTTCTTGCGCAGATGTCCGTACATCAATTCTTCGGCGAACTCGACGCACTTGAACTCGAGAAGCTGTGCGTTCTTTTCGACTCGCCGGTAAAGGGGCATGACGATTTTCCAGGGTCTGGTGAAGACTTCCGGATCTTCGATAGCGGCTTCGTAGAGCAGCAGGTTGGGGCCGGCCGGGGTGTAGCGTTCGACGACGTGGAGCCGGTCGCTGTGGAAATTGCCGGCGCGGTCGAACCACGTTTGATCGATAAGCGCCGTGACGTCGACGACAAGCGTTTCGCCCTCCCATTTTCCCCGCGAGTGGCCCATCCAACTATCGACGGGCGCCTCGAAATCCGGACGGTTCATATAGACGACGCGGGCTGAGCCGGCGAACTCGTAAGAGATCAGGATATGCTCGGGCGTCTGCACGATCTGGAAAGGGAAGGGCATATAGGTCGCGCGCGGCACTCCCGGCATATAGCACTTGACGGCGGGGTCTTTCTTGAGCCGGTTCTTGCGGTTTTCGTTGCGGATTTTCAACGCCTCGGGCTTGTAGGGGATTTCGCCGCCTTCAACGACGCCCAGCCCGCCGGGGATGGCGCCCAGAGCGCCCAACTCGACGATCGGCCCCGCTTCCGCCGAGTGGCCTTCGATATTCCAGTGCGCGGAGCCGAGCGCCTGCCAGATGCCGTTGAGATCGGGATTGCCGTCGGGCGTGCGCGGCGCCTTGTAGCCGCCGGCTTCGGCCGCCGGCGCCTGGGGCGCCGGGCCGAGCGCCAAGGCGACAACGGCCGCGGTCTGGAAAAACATTCGCATACGCATCTTCTCCCCGCCAAACGATAGCACGATTCGGGCCTTTCTTTCGGGACCCCCGTAGATTAAGCGGCATAAAAACCGAGCGCGGCGCCTGTCAAGAGAAACCGCGTGACATAATGGCCTCGTGCCGAGATTTTCATGGGCGGTCGCGTTGCTTCTGGCCTGCGCGCCGGCCGTGCGGGCGGAGTACGACATCGCGGTCAACGGGGGCCGCGTCATCGACCCGGAGTCGGGGATCGACAAGACGCTCAACGTCGGCGTGACCGCGGGCCGGATCGCAGCGTTGACGGAGCGGCCCATCGCCGCCGCGAAGCAGATCGACGCTGCGGGGCGCGTGGTCGCGCCGGGCTTCATCGACCTGCACCAGCACGGGCAGAGCATCGCCAATTACGAGGCGCAAGTCCGCGACGGCATCACCACCGCGCTGGAGTTGGAGATCGGCGTCGAGGACGTTGCCGGCTGGTACGCGGACCGCGCGGGAAAAGCCGCCGTCAACTATGGCGCGAGCATTTCGCACCCGTATTCCCGGCAATTGGCGATGCTGGGGCGGAATCCCGGGCTTTCCGGCGAATCGCTCGCCGCCGAGTTGACGGCCGCGCAATATCAGCATCTGCGCGAGCGAGTCGCCCGCGGCCTCGACGAAGGGGCGCTTGCCGTCGGCTTCGGCCTCGCCTACACGCCCGGCGCAACCGGCGAAGAGATCACGGCGATGTTCCGTTTGGCGGCGGAGTACGATGCTGCGTGCCATGTTCACATGCGCACCAATTACGAGGACTTCGGCAATCTCGAAGAAGTCGTGCAGGCCGCCAAGGAAACGGGCGCGCGGTTGCACGTCGTTCATCTCAACAGCAGCGCCCGCGACCGCGTCTCGCAATACCTGGAGAGGATTCTCAAGGCGCGCACAGCGGGCGTTGCGGTCACCACCGAGTGCTATCCGTATAACCGCGGCTCTACGCTGATCCAATCGCACCTGTTCAACGATTGGCAGAGCTACACGGATGAGCAGTTCGGCGGATATATCTGGGTCGAGAGCGGAGAAACCCTGACGCGGGAGACGTTCGGGCGCTACCGGGCGCGCGGCGGGACGATCATTACTCCGCCCGCTTACAGCGAGGAGAGCGTCCGCCGGGCCGTGGCGAGTCCGCTGACGATGATCGCCAGCGACGGCATGTGGCTGGACAAGGGGCGCGCGCACCCGCGTTCGTTCGGCACGTATTCCCGCGTGCTGGGGCGTTACGTGCGCGAGATGCAGGCGTTGACGCTGACGGACGCGCTGCGGAAAATGACGCTCATGCCGGCGCAGCTTTTGGCAAAGCGCGTGCCCGAGATGCGCAACAAGGGCAGAATCCGGCTCGGCGCCGACGCCGACATCGTGGTTTTCGATGCGGATACCGTCATCGACCGCGGCACGTTCGCCGACCCGGCGCAAAGCCCCGCGGGAATCGAGCACGTGATCGTCAACGGAGTGCTGACGGTTGAAAACGGAAAGTTGCTGCGCAGGGTTGCCGCCGGGCGGCCCGTGCGCGCGCGTCAAATCCGCCGCGACGCGCCGGGGACGACCTGGCGGCAGCCGCAGCCGGATTGATTGCTCGGCGGTGCGGGAAACCGCGGCTGACCGTCAAGCCCGTTGCGATTCGCCGTTCCCGCCGCGATTCATGTGTGCTTCGGCACCTGTCGCACACTCTTTGCCCACTCCGGGAACCTCTCATGTTTGCGAAGCGTTGCCAAATCTTCATCTTGTTCTATGTCGCGAAACTCCAATCCTTTATCGAGCGACTCTTTTAGATCGCGGAAGACATCGTCTATCGCTCCGCCATTGTTCGACAGCCAACGATAACATGCTCGGTTGAAAAGATAACGGTAATCCTCGGGCGACAGCTTGTGCGCGGCATCGACGTGTCCAGCCGCCTCAGCGAAAAGACGCAGCTTTTTCTTTGCGTTAGCCATGATGCCGTGTGCCCTAGCTCGGTCCAGCTTCGAGACATCCGCGCTGTCCAGGATCGATGTCAGCAATTCTATGGCGCGTTCCGGGTCGTTGTCGCGTACGGCGATCGCTGCATCGCTGATTTTGACTTGGCCGCCGAGCGCTTTGATTTCGGTATCCAGCTTCAGGAGTTGCGAGGACATCCGGCGCAACAGCGCGTGTCCGGTGAACCCGGCAGCAAGCGATACGGATGACAACAACATCAACGCCCGAAACTCATCGGCGGGTTGGGAAGTCGGTTGAAATAGTTTTCCGATAGCCTCCGAAAAATCGCTTTGCAGGAAGAAGCCGACTGCGACCACTGCAGTGACGGCACCGATGAAGACTCGGGTAAGCCAGACTCGCCACGGCTGCTCGGGTTCCGCTCCGGGCAGCCGTCCGATCAAGGACTGGGACAAGCCTCCAAGCGCTCCGCAAAACACCACGATGAATATGACGACGCCAACCGGCACGGCTCAGATAATCAGCTTGTCTGCCATCGTTTGACTCCAACTACTCCTAAAGTATAGATGACCGGGCTGCAAAAAATCTACTTTGAGCTTCGGCCCCGAAATTTTGTCCCCGTAGGGGGCCGCCGGCTCAGCGGTATTCGACCCAGATCGGGCTCGACCAGGCTATTTGCCCGTTCCGTTGAACCAGCCGGACGTGGTACCAGGCCGTCTCGTCCGGCGGGTCGGCGTCGCGGAACGAGAGATCGACCGCCGCGCGGCCCGGCTCGGCGCGATGCACGATCAAGCCGTTGCGGATCACTTCGAGCGAGTCGATCGGCGACGTTCCGGCTACGCGGATGCGCAACTTGGGCGGCTCGGCGGCGGCGATTACGGAACCCATTTGGGCCGGTTCGCCGCGGCTGCCCGCGGCTTCGAATTGGAGCACGATGTTGTCGGTCGCGGCGAAAGTCCGGCGCTGCTTGATGGCGTCGAGAACGACTTCCGCGCGCAGTTCGGGCGCCCAGACGGCGGCATAGGATTGGTGGGTGGATTCGTGGTCAGAGTTCGCCAGCAAGCCGAGCTTCCAACCTTTTTTCCAGGCGTTCCAGACGAAACCCTCCGCTTGCGAGGCGTTGGCCTTGGCCGGGCCGTTCTGCTCTTCGTACGAGCCGCGCAACGCCTGAAACACTTCGACCACGGGCTCGGCGCGCGGGTCGTTGTCGCGCCAGTCGGTGCCTCCTCCGCCCGCCGTGGTGTGGGCGATGGCAATGTCGCCGTTGGCGATCAGCGCGGGATAGAGCCGCTCGGCCCAGCTCTCGACCCCGTAGAATTCCTCGTCGGAGATCGGTACGGGCTGCATGCGCCGGCGCGTCGAGATCACGTTGCGGTGGCCGCCCGGGAAGGTCACGGTGCGTTCGTAGCCGAAAAAAGTTGCGAAACGTCCGGGGCGGTTGAACATGGTCGCGATCTGCCGCGTCCGCCACCATTGGTATTTGTAGAAGTGGAGCCGCTCGGCGCCGGAGTGATCGGTCACCGCCAGGAAATCGAGCGCGCCGGCATCGAGCGCGTAGCGGTAGGCGAACAGGATGTCGCCGTCCCGTTGGCTGTCGGCGGAGAGGTCGGTGTGGCGGTGCAGGTCTCCGCGGAAGAGCTTGAGGGGCGCCTTGCCCTCCCAGCGGGCGGCGCGGACGCGGGCGAGGTCGGCCTGCTCGGTGGGCGCGGCGTTCTCGAAATCGGCCGCTTGCCGCGGCGGGCGCATGGCTTCGGTTGCGGCGCGCCGGTTCTCCAGGGACAACTCGGCATAGCGGATTTGCGACGTGCGGACGTGAGGGTCTGCGTAGCTGCGGCCGTCGCTGGGCCAAACGGCGGCCAGCTTGCCCGCGAAGGCCGCCGTGGCGAGTTGCGCGTAGGCGCCGCCGCTGCTGAGCGGAAATTCACGAACCGGCAGCCAGCGCGCGCCGTCGTAGGCGGTCAGATGGAGCGAAGACATGCCGCGGATTGTGTCGTACCAGGGTTGCAGCCGGCGCTCCGCTGAGCCGAATTGCAAGTTCAACTCGTGGTCTTCCACCGGATGCCGCAGGAGCATCTTTCTGAAGAACAGATACGGCAGCCGGTCGGGGCCGATCGCCAGATGCGGGTACTCGTGCATCTCGGACATCCAGACAGGCACGGCGTTTTCGAGCGGCTGCGCGGGCGCGGTCCACTTGCCGCCGGCGTAACGCGCCAAGCGGATCCGGCTCGAAGCGCGGAGTTGCGTGCCGGGACGGCCCAGAACGCCCCAGTCCTTGCCCCAGTTCGCTCCGCTCTCGGCCCAGGCCGTCCAGACGGCGCCGTCGGCGTCCACGGCGACCGACGGCTCGATCTCGCGCAGCGCCGTTTGCGCCGCTGCGATGACCGGGCCCGCGCCGTCCGCGTCGAGGCGGCGCATGAAAATGTCGTAGTTACCCGCGTCGTAGCCGTCCCAGGCGATCCAGACGGCGCCGTCCGGCGCGGCGGCGATTGCCGGCGCCCAGTCGTTCGCGGCCGACGGACTGACCCGCGCGGGCGGCGACCATTCGCCCGCGGAATAGGAAGCGGTCATGATGTCGAGGCCGTCCGCGCTGAACTCCTGCCAGGCAACCCAGGGCCGTCCGTCCGCGGCAGTGACGCTTTTGGGGAAGAATTGTCTGTCGCCGCCGGGCGCGACGTAGCGCTCGGCCCCCCAGCGCTCTCCGTCCGGATCGAAGACGCGGTTGACCAGACGCCAGCGGCCGGAGAGGAATTCGCTCCAGAACACGTGGATCTTCCCTTCCGCGTCGGCAGCGAGCGCGGTCCCGTAGAAATCGCCCCAACCGTCGGCTGCGCGGAAGGTCCGCCATGCGCCGCCGGCTCGCTGCGCCAGGTAAACCGTGTTTGCTTCGTTGTGGTAGGTGGTCCAGGCAACGTATAGGGCGCCGTCCGCGGCCGCTGCGGCCGGGAAATCGTGCTGGCTGGCTTCGCCGCGCGTCAGAGCATGCACGACCGGCGCGGCGACCGCCTGCGCGTCGCCGTCGAGGAAACCGAGACGGCCCGCGCGGTCGAGTTCCGCCGGCGTGAACTCGAAATCGCCGCGGTTCGTGGCGACTGCGACCCGCGCGTTCGGCGGAGCGTCCAGGGCCAGGAAAACGCCGTTCGGCAGGACCTTCACGCCGCCCGGAAGCTCTTCGCGGAAGCGGTAGCGCGCGTCCGGCGGATTGAAGTAGCGGGTCTGAAAGTCCCATCCGGCGGTTCCTTCGATGCGGTCGGGGCCGTCGAAGCGCCAGCCCCACGCCGCCAGAGTTTCGCCGGCCGACAGCGAGACCCGGCCCGACCACCGGCGCGGCGCTTCCGCCGTCAATCCGAATTCCAGCTTGACGACCGTGCTCGCGCCGGGACGCTCGATTACGGTCCGCGGGGTTTCCGCGGCCGAAACGGACAGCGCGGCCAAGGCGAACCCCAGAGAAGCGCGGGACATGAGCGGCATGGATGCACGGTAGCAAACTCAACCGTCCGGGTCCGCCGCCTTTGGCAATACTGCAATAATCGTAAGGTGGGGTTGAAACCAATGCGCTCCTGGATTGTTTGGGCATTCGCGGTCGTTTTGGGGTCCGCCGTTCCCGGGTTCGGCCAGACCGCTGACGGGAATCTGGTCGGGAGCGTGCTCGATAAGACATCCGGTTCGATAGCGGCCGCAGGCGTGCATCTGAAAAACGAGGCGACCGGCGTGGAATGGGAAGCGGTTACGGACAGTTACGGCTCGTACCGCTTCAATAACCTGCCCGTAGGCGGCTACGTGCTCACCGTTTCCGCCGAAGGGTTCGCCGCGGCCTCGCTGGCCGGCGTCGCCGTGGCGCTGAACCGCACGAGCACAGTCAACGTCGTCCTGGAGGTGGGGCGTCTGGTTACGGAAGTGGAAGTGACCGCCGCCGCCGCTGCAATCGACACCACCACGCCGACGATCGGCAGCTCGTTCGATTCCCGTCAGGCGGTCTTCAGCCCCAGCGCCAACTTGCCGCTCGGCGTGCTCAACCTGTCGCTGCAGGGCGCCGGCGTTGCTTCGAGCGGCGGCGTCGGCTTGGGGGATGGCCCCTCGGTCGGCGGGCAACGGCCGCGCAACAACAATTTCATGGTGGAGGGAGTCGATAACAACGCCAAGGACGTCACCGGCAGCATCGTGCAGATTCCCAACGAAGCCGTCGCCGAGTTTTCGCTGCTGCAGAATCAGTACGGGGCGGAGTTCGGGCGCTCGACCGGCGGACAGTTCAATACCGTCGTGAAAGGCGGCGCAAACCGGGTTCACGGCGCTCTTTACGAATACTTTTCTAATCGCAAGTTGAACGCTCTGGATCAATCCAACGCGCGCCGCGGCATTTTCAAGAGGCCGCGCCTGGACGACAACCGCCTTGGCGGCAACGTCGGCGGCCCGATTGTGGCCAACCGGCTGTTCTATTTCGGTTCGTATCAGTATCACGCGGTCGGCAGCGAATCTCCGCCGGGGAGGCCGTTTTCGGCGCCGACGGCGGAGGGCTACGCCGCTCTGGAACGCATCCCCGGCCTGTCGAGCACGAACCTCGGGGTGCTCCGGCGTTTCGTGCCGGCGGCGCCGGCGGCTACGGGGGTTGCCCGCGTGCGGGGGACGGAGATTCCGATCGGCGTGCTGCCCCTCAACGTGCCGACGTTCCAGAACAATTACAACTGGATCGCCAGCATCGACGCTCACCGCGCAAACGGAGACCAGATGCGTTTCCGCTATATCGACGATGCGACCGACGCCGTCGATCCGGCCACGTCGCCCGATCTGCCGGTCTTCGTCAACCAGAACACGCTGCGGCGGAAACTGGCCACCTTCTCTTACTTTCACACCTTTTCGGCGCGTTGGTTCAACGAGACGCGGTTCGGCTACAGCAGCGCTTCGACCCGCATTCCGGCCGGGGAATTCGAATTTCCCGGGCTGGACTCGTTCCCCAACATCACCATCGAGCAGGATCTCGACATCCAGATCGGGCCGTATGACGACTCGCCGCAGATCGGCGCTCAGAACACCGCGCAGATGGTCTCCAACTTCAGCTTCCTGAGCGGGCGCCACACGGTCAAGCTCGGCGTCGATGTGCGCAAGAACGCTTCCGACGACCTGTACATTCAGCGGCAGCGCGGCGATTACAACTACGCCACCCTCGAGCGCTTCCTGCTCGACTTGAATCCGGATATTCAATCGGAGCGGAACACCGGGGGCAGCATCTATCACGGCAATAACATGGAGTTCTTCGCCTATGCAAGCGATGCGGTCAAGCTCAGCCGGAACCTCACCCTGGACCTCGGCCTGCGGTACGAATACAAGGGCGTGCCCGCCGGGGACAAGCTACAAAGGCTGAACGCGATTTCGAGCGTTCCCGGCGTGCTGACGTTCGGCGAGCCGCGGGCGCAGAAATGGAACTTCGCCCCGCGCGCCGGCTTGGCGTATGCGCCCGGCGCCGCGGGCAAGACCGTGTACCGCGCCGGCTTCGGCATCGCTTACGATTCGTATTTCACCAACCTCGGCACGCTGACCAAGCCGCCGCAGCTCGAGAATACGTTTCGCGTGGACCCGGCCGCGCACATTCCCGATTTCTTGGCCAACGGAGGCATTCGGCCCGACCAGCGGCCCGCGGAGTTCGACGAAGCGACGGCGCGCCGGACGACCTCGACGTACATCCAGCATCAGCACTTGCCGTATTCGATCCAGTGGACGCTGGGCATCGAACGGGTTATCGCCCGGGACTACTCGCTGAACGTGCGCTATCTGGGCACGCGCGGCGTCCGCCTGTTCACGCAAAGCCTGCTTCCCGTGGTCGCCCGCGCCAACCCGGGGCGTTCGCTGCCCACCTATCTGCAGCGGCCGTCGCAAGCGGAGCTCGATGCGCTGCCGCTCACGCTCGACGACATCGAAAGCAGCCCGGTCATGCTGCAGAGTTTCGCCGATGCCGGCTTCGGCCCGATCCTCTACAGCTTTCCCAATCGCGGCAACTCGATCTATCACGGCCTGGCCTCGGAGATCAAGAAGCGTTTTTCCCAAGGGTTGCAGTTCGTCGGCGCCTATACCTGGAGCCGGAACATCGACGACAGCACCGCGGATATCTTCTCGACCCTGATTTCGCCGCGCCGCCCGCAGGATTTCCAAGACATGCGCGCCGAACGGGCCAAGTCTTTTCTCGACCGCTCCCACCGCTTCACGCTGGCCTGGGTCTTCGAGGCGCCGCGGCTCGACCGCTTGCCGAACCGGCTGTTGAAAAACCTGCTGGGCAACTGGGTTTTTTCCGGCATGTACACGGCCGAGTCGCCGCAATACGCGACCGTCCAGAGCGGCCTCGATTCGAACCGCAACCTCGACGGCGCCGCGGACCGCGTTGTCGTCAACCCGCAGGGCATCGACCGCACGGGCAGCGGCGTGACGGCGCTCAGGAACAGCGGCGGGAGCATCGTCGGTTACTTGGCCGACAATCCCGACGCCCGCTATATCCGCGCCGGCGGGGGCGTCCATCCCAACGGCGGCAGGAACACCCTGCCCCTGCGCGGGATCGACAATTTCGACGTCAGCGCGAGCAAGCGGTTCGTTTTCGCCGAGTCCAAAGCCGTCGAGTTCCGCGCCGCATTCTATAACGCCCTGAACCATCCCCAGTACACGCCGGGATCGCTCAGCAGCGTCAGAGCCGTCAGCTCCCGCGACACGCGCAACAACCTGATTCCCGGCCACGCGAACTTCGACAAGCCGGACCGGGTTTATAGCAGCCATGCGCGGGAGATCCACCTGGTCTTGCGCTTCACTTTTTGACGGCGGGGCGCTGCCTGCCGTCCCATGCTCCTTGCGCTAGAATTTACCGTTCGTTCCCCGATACCGTCAAGAGATCATGCACTCATCCCCCGAAACCGAAAACGGCGCCTTGGACATCCTCTACGAACCCGACGAGCGGCCGCCCCTGGCGATCTCCTGCGGGCTCGGCTTTCAGCAGGCGGCCATATGTATTGCCGGCGTCGTGCTTGTGCCGGCGATCGTCATTCGGGCGGCGGGCGGCCAGAGCGATCTCTATCTCACCTGGGCCATCTTCGCCGCATTGATCGTCAGCGGGCTGAGCACGGTGCTGCAGGCTGCGCGCCTGGGCCGCATCGGAGCCGGATATATCCTGCCGATGGGCACGTCGGGCGCCTTTATCGCCGTCTGCGTGGCGGCGCTCGCGGAAGACGGCCCGGCGCTGTTGGCAACCCTGGTCGTCGTTTCGTCTTTCTTTCAGTTCGCTCTCGCCCGGCGGCTGTCTTTGCTGCGGCGGATCGTCACGCCGACCGTGGCCGGCACGGTGATCATGCTGATCGCAGTAACCGTCATGCCCATCATTTTCGGACTCTTGACAGACGTGCCCGAAGGCGCCCATCCGGCCGCCGCCCCCGCCTGCGCCGCGGCGACCGTCGTCGTGCTCCTCGCGCTCGCGCTCCGCGCTACGCGCAGTTGGCGGCTGTGGGCGCCGCTGATCGGCATCGCCGCGGGGTGCGGCGCGGCCGCTGCGTTCGGCATTGTCGATGTCACAAGCGTGGCCGCAGCCCCCTGGATCGGCATTCCCCAGGGCGGCTGGCCGGGTTTCGACCTGCGCTTCGGACCGGCTTTCTGGGCGCTGATTCCGGCTTTTGGGTTCGTCACCCTGATCGGCGCGGTCGAGACCATCGGTGACGCCATCGCCATTCAGAGGGTCTCGTGGCGCAAGCCGCGGGCTCCCGATTTCCAGGCGGTGCAGGGCGCGGTGGCGGCGGACGGTGTGGGTAACCTGCTGTCCGGCCTTGCCGGTACGGTGCCCAACACGACCTACTCCAGCACCGTCGCGATTACCGAGATCACGGGCGTCGCCGCGCGCTCCGTCGGCGTATGCATCGGGCTTGTGTTCCTGGCGGCGGCGTTTCTGCCCAAGGTGGCGGCAGCCCTGTTGGCGATTCCGAATCCGGTAGTCGGCGCCTACCTCATGGTGCTGCTCGCGGTTCTTTTTGCGCTCGGCATGGGGATTGTCGTCCGCGACGGCATGGACTACCGCAAGGCTATGGTGGCGGGAGTCTCGTTCTGGGTCGGCGCGGGGTTCCAGCAGGGCGCGATCTTTGCGGACCTGCTGGGCCCGGGGTTGGGCGATCTGCTCGGCAACGGCATGACCGCGGGGGGCGTGACCGCTATTTTACTGACGCTGTTCCTGGAGTTGACCGGCCCGCGCCCCAAGCGCCTCGAGACGTCGCTCGCGGCCGAGGCGCTGCGGGAAATCGACGCCTTCCTCAAAGACTTCGCCGGCCGCGCGGGTCTGGCGGCCGATGCAGCGCGCCGCCTGCGCGCCGTCGGCGAAGAGATCTTGCTCAGTCTGGTCAGCAGGGAAGAGGACGGGCCGGCCCGCGGCGGGCGCCGCCTGCGCGTGACCGCAAAGCGCAGCGGCGGCGGAGCGGAACTGGAGTTCGTGGCCGCGCCGCACGGGGAAAGCAACCTGGAAGACCGCATTGCCGTGCTCGACAACCAAGGCGCCGGAACGCCGGTCGAGCAGGACTTCTCGCTCCGGTTGCTGCGGCACTTCGCCTCGTCCGTGCGCCACCAGCAGTATTTCGACACGGATATCGTGACGGCCCACGTCGATGCGCGCGGAAAGCGGAAGGAGTAGGCTCAGTCGTCTTGCGCGGCGCCGAGTTTCTCGTCAAGGAACTCTTTGACCATCGCCGACAGTTTTGGCGAGCCGAACTCGCCGCCGCGGCCGTGCGCTCCGCCTTTGACCGTGTGGAAGATGTGCTCCACTCCGCCTTCGGCCAGCGCCTCGGCGAGCAATTCGCTCTGGTTGTAGGGCACGGTCAAATCGTTGTCGCCGTGAACGATCAAAAACGGCGGGTCGTCGGCAGTGACATAGGCGATCGGGTCGGCCCGCCGCACGAGGTCGGGGCGTTCCTGGATCGGCCCGCCGATCAGCATCGACTCCGGCGATTGCGGGTCATCGTGGACCATCGTGCTGCCGGCGGCGTCCATTGCGGTAAAGGTCGTCGGGCCGAAGTAATCGACGACGGCTTGCACCCGGCTGGATTGCTCCGGGTGGCCGAGGTTGCCCTCAAGCTCCTCGACGCCGCCGCTGGTTCCCAGCAGGGCGACGAGATGGCCGCCGGCCGAAGAACCCCAGACGGCGACCCGCCGGGGGTCTATGCCGTACTTGCCGGCATGCGCGCGCAGCCAGCGGACGGCGGCCTTGCAGTCGTGAATCTGGGCCGGGAAAACGGCCGTTTGGCTGAGCCGGTAGGCGATGCTCGCCGAGACGTAGCCTCCGGCGACAAACCGCGCGGCGGGGTTCCGGTCTTTACTGCCTGCCCGCCAGGCGCCTCCGTGAATCCAGACGATCAGCGGCAGCGGCTTCTCGGGCCGGTTGGCAGGCAAATAGAGATCGAGCTTCAACTCCTGCTCGGGCGCCCGGGCATAAACGATGTCCCTGAGAACGCGGACGCCGGCCGGCAACTCGGCGCGGCGCCGATTGGAGCGGCGGCCGACTCGATAGGCAAGGTCTTCTTGCGGGGTGACGAACCCGTCCTTATCGTTGTCAACCCGCTCGAACGCCCCGCGGTTTCTTTCGGGAAACTCTTGCAGCGTCAGCTTGCCGTCGCCGTCGGCGTCGTTGTTTTGAAAGAATCTTGCGGATTGCTCGGCATCGCGGTTCGGCGCACTCGGCTGCGCCCATAGAACGGCTGTAGAAAGCAGGAAGACGATCGGCAGCGCTCGCATGACAGACTTACTTTAGCAGCCCGCGGCAAAAGTCACGCAGGCGGCGTTACGCGCCCGGGAGCGATACGGTATCGGGCGAGATCTCAAGAGATTCGGCGCCGCGCATTCTGCCCGGTAGGCAAGCAGGGGCGCGCAACCCCTCGGGCGGCGCCGCTGCGCGGACCGGAAAGACGGTCGGGGACGATCTCCCGGATCGCCTCCCTGCTCACTTCTCGCCGAGCGGCCGCAGGAGCCCGCCGCGCCGCCCGCGGACTTTCACCACGGACTGCCGGCGCTCGGCCCGATTACGGGGTTGCAGGCATTTTGCAGCACTTTCCGCTCGGTGTTGTGGGTCAGCCGCTCGAGAGCGGCCTGGGGTTCGAGCCACTCGACGGCGCGCACTTCGCCGGATGGTTGGAACTCGCCTTCACGGAGCGCAACCATTTCAAAGAAGACGACGATCTTGGGCGCGTTGTCCACAAGATAATAGACGGCATCCGCGAACCCTGAAATTGCGGCTGCGCAACCGGTTTCTTCCAGGACTTCGCGAAGGGCGGCGGCCTGCCACGTCTCGCCGGCGTCGAGCTTGCCCTTGGGCAGGCAGCATTCATTCGGCCGATGACGGTTGCGCCGGACCACCGCCACTTCCCGTTTGTCCGTACTGCGCCAGACGACGCCGCCGGCTGCGCGGATCAAGCGGTTGGAAGTCGCGGGCATTGCCTCAGCGGCTCCCGCCGGCTGCCGTGCTGCGCAGATCTCGGCCGGTCATCTCGGACGGCTTTTCGATGCCGAGACAGCCGAGGATGGTCGGCGCGATGTCGCGCAGCGATCCGCCCGAATGCAACTCTCCCCGGAACTCGCTCGCCAGGATGAACGGCACGGGGAAGGTCGTGTGGTAGGTGTGCGGCTCGCCCGTCGCCGGGTCGATCAGCAAGTCGGCGTTGCCGTGGTCGGCGGTAACGATCCATTGTCCGCCCGTGCGCTTGAGCGCGGCTTCGATGCGCTCCAAACAGCCGTCCACCGTTTCGCAAGCCTTGACGGCGGCGGGGATAACGCCGGTGTGTCCCACCATGTCGCCGTTCGCGAAGTTGACCACAATCAGATCGAATGCTCCGCTCTCGATCCCCCGGACAACGATGCCGCACACCTCCGCGGCGCTCATTTCCGGCTGGAGATCGTATGTGGCGACCTTGGGCGAGGGCGCCATCTCGCGCTCCTCGCCGTCGTAGGGTTTCTCCCGGCCGCCGTTGAAGAAATAGGTCACGTGCGGATATTTTTCGGTTTCCGCGGCGCGCAGGTTGAGCAGTCCCTCGCCGGCGCAGATTTCGCCGAGAGTCCTGTCCGGGAACTCCGGCGGGAGTACGATCGGGTACGCGTAATTCCTGTCGTACTCGGTCATGGTGACGTAGTGCAGGTTTTGCCGCCTTGCGGGATTGCCGGGCAGAGGGGTTGCCGGGTCGTTGAGCGCCAGCGTCATCTGGCGCGCGCGGTCGGCGCGGAAATTGAAGAAAACGACGGCGTCGCCGTCGCGCACCGCGCCCGCGGGCCGGCCGTCGGAATCGACGATGACGACGGGCTCGACGAACTCGTCGGTGATCCCCGCCGCGTAGGAAGCCCGCACCGCGGCCGCGGGGTCGGCGGCGCGCGCGCCTTCTCCCAGGACAATCGCGCGGTAAGCCTTTTCCACGCGCTGCAGGCGGTTGTCGCGGTCCATGGCGTAATAGCGACCGCTGACGGAGGCGATCTTGCCGGCGCCCAAAGCGGTCATCCGCGCCTGCAATCGCTCGATGAAGCCGGCGCCGCTTGCGGGCGGCGTGTCGCGGCCGTCGGTAAAGCAGTGGACATAGACGTTCGCCACGCTTTCGCGTTTCGCCATCTCCAGTAGGGCGAACAGGTGGCTCAATTGCGCATGGACGCCGCCGTCGCTGACGAGCCCGAGCAAGTGCAGGCTGCGGGAGCGGGCGCGCGCCATCGCTTGCTGCAGCACGGGGTTGTCAAAGATCGCTGCGGAGGCGATCGCCTCGTCGATGCGGGTGATGTCCATTTGCACGATGCGTCCCGCTCCGATGTTGAGGTGGCCGACTTCGCTGTTGCCCATCTGGCCGTCGGGCAGGCCGACGAAGGGGCCGTCCGTGCGCAGCAGCGTGTGCGGATAGGCGGCCCAAAGGCGGTCGAAATTGGGCGTGCGGGCCATCGCTACCGCATTGTTCAGCGGACTCGGGTTATGCCCCCAGCCGTCCATGATGGTCAGGACGATGGGTTTTTTAGCAGACATGGCGGGGTGTATCCTGATTATCCCAGAGCGGTTGCCGCCGAACGCCTCGGCCGGGACGCGGAAGAGGCGCCGCCGGCCGGCGCCCGGCTCGACGGGGCCGGATTTGCGATGAACGACAAACCGCCCAATCCGGTTATCGCCAAGCTGGGCCGCCGCCTGCGCCTCGGCGTTGTCGGGGGCGGTCCGCAGTCGGTAATCGGCGAGGTGCATCGCATCGCCGCCCGGATGGACGGCCGCTATGAGCTTGCCGCCTCCATCCTGTCTTCCGACCCCGATCGCTCGCGGGCCGCTGGAGCGGCGATCGGCATTGCCGCCGGGCGGACGTACGGCTCAGTGGACGAAATGCTCGAGCGCGAAGGCGAGCGCGAAGACGGCATCGAAGTGCTGGCGGTGATGACTCCCAACAATCTGCACTATCCGGCCTGCCGCGCGGCTCTCGAGCGCGGGCTCGACGTGATCTGCGACAAGCCGTTGACGACCAGTCTGGCCGACGCTCTCGACCTCGTTGTCCGCACGCGCCGGGCGGAACGGGTTTTTTGCGTGACGTACAACTACAGCGGGTATCCGCTTGTCCGCCAGGCGCGGGCGATGGTGAGCGCGGGAGAGTTGGGCGCAATCCGTCTGGTGCAGTTGGAGTACATTCAGGGCCACCTCGCGACCGCGGTCGAGCGGATGCAATCCGATCGACGATGGCGGTTCGATCCGCAGCAATCCGGGCCGTCCCTGGTGGCCTGCGATATCGGCGTCCACGCGTACCAGTTGGGCGCGTTCGTGACGGGGCTGGAGCCCGTAAAGCTGTGCGCCGATCTGGGGGCGCTGGTTCCCGGCCGCGAGGCCGACGATTACGCTTCCGTGCTGTTGCATTACGCCGGCGGCGCGCGCGGGGTCTTGCTGATGACTCAGGCGGCGGCGGGGGCCGAGCATGGCTTGCGCATCCGCGTCCACGGCGAAAAGGGCGGCCTCGAATGGCGCCAAGAGCAGCCCAATTATTTGCGCTTCAGTCCGTTGGACAAGCCGGCGCAAATTTTCACGCGGCGCGGACCGGGCCTCCACGCCGCGGCCGAGCGCGGCACGCGCTCCGGCATCGGTCACCCGGAGGGCTACCACGAGGCGTTCGCCAATCTTTACAGCGAGGCGGCCGAAGCGATTGCCGCCCGGCGGAGCGGACAGGGCGCCGGCCGGGATACGCTGCCCTTTCCGACGGTCGAGGACGGCGCGCGCGGCATGAGGTTTGTCGAGGCGGTGGTTGCATCCGGCCGCGGCGGAAGCGCCTGGATCGATTGCGGCCTGGAGCTATAGCAGTCCGCGGCGCATGCCGCCCAATCCCGGTTAATCCCACGTTGTCCCATTTACCCGACTCGGGCCCAAAGCAGGCGTCCTTGATGGTCCCAGAGCGGGCGGCCTCGCGCGGCGGCAGCGCCGCCCCGAGCAGCAGCCGCTCAGCCCTTGTTGCCCAACATGCGGTCCAGGGCGTCCGCCGTCTGGTAGATCAGCGCTTCGGGATAGTGTTCGAAAGGATGGAAATACTCGAACGTCAGGTAGCCCCGATAGCCAACCCGGTCGAGCGCCGCGATGACCGCCGGCCAGTCCGTCGTGCCGTCGAGCAGCGTGCGGAAGGTGTGTAGGTTGAACTCCTGCGTCCGCTTGTCCCACTCCTTGAAGTGGATGTTGCGAATGCGTTTCCCCAAGATGGGGATCCAATGGTGGGGGAACTGATAGTGCATGATGTTCCCCGTGTCGAAATGGACGTTGACCGCAGCGCTGCCGAAGCTGTCGACGAATGCGGCGATCTCTTGCGGGCTGAACAGGTAGCCGTTGGCGAAGATGTTCTCGACGTTGAGCGACACGCCGGCTTTTTCGGCCGCCGGAATCAGGCGGCGAACCGCTTCGCGGGCGCGGCGGTCGCAGACGTCGTTGGGCACGGGGTCGAAGCCTTCGATCCAGGGGACGTAAACCGCGCCCGGCACGACGAGCAAATTTTCGGTTTGCACGAGCGCCGCGGCTTCGATCATGCGGCCGGCCAGTTCGATGCCTTTCTCCCGGCGCGCGGGGTCGTTGTGGGTCATTGAATAGGGCCAGAAAAGGAACGAGCACAACCCGCTGATTTCGATTCCGATTTCGTCGGCCAACGTCCTGACCGAGCGCAGCTCGTCGTCCGTCGACTCGGCGGAAAATTCGCCCTCCAGATTGAAGTTGGGCTCGACGGCGTCGAAGCCGGCGTCCTTGGCGATCTGGAGGCATTCGCGCAGCGTCCACTTGTCGGGGTAGGGGAATGCCCACAGGTTGATCGACTTTTTCATGTCGTAGCGCTTGCGCGCCTGCTGCGGTCGGGGCGCCGCCGCGGGCTGCGCGGCGAACCCCTGACGCGCCGTAAACGCCGCGCCGAATGCCGCCGAATAGGCGAGCAACTCGCGTCGTCCGGGGTAGCTGCCGCGTCGGGTCACGATGTAAGTGTATCTTGCCGCGCGGAGTCGGTTTTGCGCCGGCTCTTCAGCCGCGCGGCGGATTCAGGGAATCGATCCGGCAGAAGGCTCAGTCGATCGAGCGCAGATAGCTGTCGAGCTTGCCGGCTAACTCGCCGATGCTTTGGTCGGCGGCTTGGCTCAGTCCGCTGACGACCGCCCGCACGTCGCCGCTCGTTACCGGCCCCGTCTTGGCCGCGGCAGCCGACCAGACGACCTTCGCGCTTGCGCTGTCGACCAGTTCCAGAGAAATTTCGACCGCTGCGGAGACCGGCGAATCGTAGTCTATTTCTTCCAATCTCTCGATGCTGCCGCGCAGGATGTAGTCGCCCTTCGAGCGGCCGTCGAAGAGTGTCAGGCCGGCGAAGCTGCCCCGCGCCAGAAGCTGCTTGATCAGGGCATCGACGATTTCAGTCCGCGGGTTCTGCGCCCATTTGTGGTACTCGTAAAACCCGACTTCCTCGCGCGACTCGCGATAGACGATGCGGTCGCGGTCGACAACTCCGGCCGCCCGGAACGGCATCACGACAGCGGAGAACCGGAGACGCTGCGGAGCGGGCGCCGGGGCTGCGAGATCGAGGGTGTAGTAGCGGGTAGCGGGTATCTTTCCGCCGCCGCAGCCCGACAGCGCCAGCAGCGCCCCGACCCCGAGGAACAGGCGTAAATTGCTGACGGAAAGCATGTTAGTCGGAAGGCCGATTCCTATTATGAACGATGTTGCGTTGCGCTGTCAGCAGCGCGGCCCCAAGCGTTCGCTGCCGCCGGGCGGCAAGCTCTGCCGGCGCGACAGGGGTGAAAGACAAGAGCCGCGCGAATTTCCGTGACCATTTCGGCGCCCGGGCATCCGCCTGTCCGCTCAGCCGACTCAACCTCCCGGCATCGCGCTTGCCGTATCGGAGGGGGCTTCCGGTTCGCGCGCCTTGGCCTCGGCTTCGAGCAGCGCGAGCCTTTCGTTGAGATTGGCCATCGTCTGGCCGACGGGGTC
Source organism: uncultured Bryobacterales bacterium (assembly GCA_958295955.1). Lineage (GTDB taxonomy): Bacteria > Acidobacteriota > Terriglobia > Bryobacterales > UBA6623 > CATQHP01. The sequence continues at coordinate 3,926,122 of OY282420.1, forward strand.
CGGCAGTTGGCCGTGCTCGAGCATCTGCCACTCGTCCGCGGTCATGGCTACGCCTTTCACCGCCACGACCCGCCCCGGAATGCCGACCACGGTCGAGTGCGCGGGCGCCGCCTTGACGACGACCGATCCTGCTCCGACCTTGACCCATTCGCCGAGCTCGATGTTGCCCAGGACCTTGGCCCCCGATCCGATGACGACGTGATTCCCCAGCGTCGGGTGCCGCTTTTCCTTTTCGTGGCCTGTCCCGCCGAGCGTGACGCCCTGGTAGAGCAGCACGTCGTCGCCGATGACGGCGGTTTCGCCGATGACGACGCCCATGCCGTGGTCGATGAAGAAACGGCGGCCGATGCGGGCGCCCGGATGGATTTCGATCCCCGTCATCCAGCGAGCGAAGTGGGAGAGCAGCCGGGAGACGACGTAGAGGCCATTGCCGTAAAGCCGATGCGAGACGCGGTGGATCAGGATCGCATGCACTCCCGGGTAGCAAAGCAAGACCTCCAGCGTGCTCTTGGCCGCCGGGTCGTGCTTGAAGACGGCTTGCACCTGTTCTCGAATACCGCTGAACATCACTGTCTCCGGGATAACCGGTCCGGGGAGAAACGCCGCGCCCCTGCCGCGCAAGCTACCTGCGCCAAGCGGCCGGCGCTGTAGATCGTCGAGGCGTAGTGTCCGCATTCGTGCGTGCAGAAACAGCCGTCGGCGGCCTCGTCCGCGATCTTGCAGGCTTTTTCAGTAAACCACAGCTTGGGGAAGTCGTAGCCCGCGTCCCGCAGGTTTCCCAGCGGCGAGTTCTTGATCTCGCACTCCGTCACGTCGCCGTTGCTGTAAATGACGCAGGCCAAGCGTCCGGAAACGCAGGAGAACTGCGGGCGCTGCGTAACGGCGGTTTTTTCGACGCTTGTCCGCACGCGCCGATCGAGGGCGTGGTTGGCGGCGCCGAATGCTCCGCGGCGAAACGCCCCGGAGCGGTAGTCGCTCGCGACCTGCTCGGCGAGGCGGCGGTAGATGCCGGGGTCCACTTCCGTTTGCGCGGGGTCGAGGGGATTGCCGCGGCAATAGTTGTACGCGGCGCCGTCGGGGTCGAAGCGGCGCTTCAACTCATTGTGGATGCGCAGAATGTCGTGCTGGTTGTCTTTCATGACGGTCGTCAGCGTATGCAGGATCAGATGCGGAAAGCGTTCCCGCAGCGGCCGGACGGCTTCATAGGTTTCCAGCAGCTTGCGGAAGGCTCCCGCTTTGCCTCTGATGCGGTCGTGCGCTTGCGCATCGACGTGGTCGACGCTGAGATTGAGATGAAAACGCATCGACGGCGCGCCTTCGAGAACCGCTTCGAGCGTTTCCCTGACGCGCCGGGTATGCTGCCCGTTGGTGGGGACATAGACGTTGGCGGCGCGGTTGGCTTTGTAGGCCGCCAGCAGAATCTCCGCCAGATCGGGCCTGAGAAACGGCTCGCCGCCGCCGATGAACAAGTTGTAGATTTCACCCATCGAGGCCAATGTCTTCTCGAATTCGGCCGGAGTGAAATCGCGGTTCGGTCGGGGATTGAGTTCGTCCCAGTAGTAGCAGTGGATGCACTGCTCGTCGCATTTCGTCGTGACGTAGAGCGTGACGAACGGGGGCGTGATGCGCCTGCCGAAGGCCGTGCGCGCCTTGACCCCGATGAAATGACGCAAGAAGCTTCTGCCGGCGGTAGGGTTCGTCAACTTGAAGCGCCGCGGCGGCGGCGTCCTTCCCAAACCATAGCAGGCGAGTCCGCGCGCCGCGAGTCGATAGGGGCGATTGCCGGACTTCGCCGTCGGCGCGGCGGCGGTTTCGCAACTTGCCTCCGGGCATTCCAAAACATTAAAACCCATGAATGTTTTGATCCTGCCTTCTCTTGCGCCGCGGACTTGCAAACTGTTCGGTCATGTTATATCGTGCATGGATGGTATGGGCGCATTAGCTGCCGCACTTCCCGCCACGGAGATCGATCTTGATCTCGCTCGAACGCTGCTGTATCACATGGTGATGATGCGGGAGTTGGAAGACCGCATCGAGACCAAGCTGTACCGGCAGGGAAAAGTTCTCGGCGGTTGTTATACCGGGCGTGGCCAGGAAGCGATATCGGTTGGAAGCGCAATCCTTTCGCAGCCCGGCGACTGGTTGACGCCGTCGCACCGCGACATGGGCGCCTTGCTCATTCGCGGAATCGCTCCGAAAGAAATTCTGGCGCAGTACATGGGCCGCGCCGGAGGCCTGACGCGCGGGCGCGACGGCAACATGCATATGGGCTGCGCCAAGCGCCATTGCGTGCCGATCATCTCGTCGATCGGCGCCAGCGTTCCCGTTGCCGGAGGGCTGGCGCTGGCGATGAAATACCGCGGCGAGTCGAACGTCGTCTTCAATTACTTCGGCGACGGCGCGACCAGCCGCGGCGATTGGCACGAAGGGCTCAACATGGCCGCGGTGATGGACCTGCCGATCGTCTATCTGTGCAACAACAATCAATACGCTTACTCGACTCCGCTCGACAGGCAAATGAACATCGATGACGTGGTCGAGCGGGCGCCGGGCTACGGACTGCCGGCGGAAATCGTATCCGGCAACGATGTCCTCGCGGTTTTCAAGGCGACGCGGCGGGCGTTGGAACACGTGCGCGGCGGCAACGGACCGTACCTCATCGAGTGCAAGACATTCCGTATGAGCGGGCATTCCGCGCACGACCGGGCCGAGTACGTTCCCGGTATGCTGCGCGAAGAGTGGTCGCGGAAAGACCCGGTCCTGATGCTGCAGAAGTACATGGTGGACCGGGAGTGGGCGACGGAGCAGGACTTCAAGCAGATCCGCAAGGGCGTGCTCGATGAGATCGACAACGCCGTCGAGTGGGCGCTCGCCCAACCGTTTCCCGATCCCTCCACGCTCGAGGACGACGTTTACGAAACCGCGCCGTCCGGCGGGCGGCTCCGCTCGGCGCCGTGAGTGCAGGCATGACGGAAACCACCTACGTACAAGCGATTCGCGCCGGCATCTGGGAAGAGATGGAGCGCGACCCGAACGTCTTCGTCATGGGTGAAGACATCGCCGAATACGGCGGGGCGTTCAAGGTCACCGCGGGCATGCTGGAGCGCTTCGGCGAGAAACGCGTGGTGGATACTCCGCTGTCCGAATCGGCCATCGTGGGCGCGGGAACGGGAGCGGCGATCAATGGTCTGCGGCCGGTGCTCGAAATGCAGTTCGCCGATTTCATGGCCTGCGGCTTCGATCAGATCACGAACTTCGCCGCCAAGTGCCGCTATCGCTGGGGGCAGCAGATTCCGATGGTGATCCGCGCGCCCGCCGGCGGAAACATCCACGGCGGCCCGTTCCATTCGCAAAACGTCGAGATGCCCTACGTACACACGCCGGGACTGAAGGTTGTGCAGCCGGCGACCGCGTATGACGCCAAGGGACTGCTCAAGGCGTCGATCCGCGATAACGACCCGGTGATTTTCCTGGAGCACAAGTACCTGTACCGCTCGGTCAAGGAGCGTCTGCCGGCGGGAGACTACACGGTCCCGCTGGGCAAGGCGAAAGTCCGGCGCGAAGGAAACGACCTCTCGATCGTCGCCTATGGCTGGATGGTGCATACCGCGCTCGACGCGGCTGCGCAACTGGCCGCCGAGGGAATCGATATGGAGGTGCTCGATCTGCGGACGCTGGCGCCTCTCGACCGCGAAGCGGTCCTGGCCACGGTGCGCAAAACCAACAAGGTCATTTTTTTGCACGAAGACACCTTGACCGGCGGCCTCGGAGGGGAACTCGCCGGCATTGTCGGCGAGCACGCCTTCGAGTATCTCGACGGCCCCATGGTGCGCATCGCAGCGCCGGACACCCCGGTTCCGTTCAGCGAAACGCTGGAGAAGGCGTTCCTGCCCACAGTGGACGAAGTGATCGAGCAGGCGCGCAACCTGCACCGCTACTGATGCGCGGCGTCTTCGCGCGCCTTATCTGCGTTCGACGAATGCGCCGGTGATGCTCGCGATGTTCGGGGTCCCCGCAAGCGACATGTCATAGACCATCTCGGCGCGGAACAGATCGAGCGCCTTCTCGACTCCGGCTTGGCCGAACGCCCCGAGCCCCCATAAGTACGGCCTGCCGATGCACACCGCGTCGGCGCCGATGGCCAGCGCCTTGAAGACGTCGGTGCCGCGGCGAAAGCCGCTGTCGATCAGGATCGGGATTTTCTTGCCCACGGCCTGGACAATATCGGGGAGCGACTCGATCGTCGAAAACAGGCTGTTGAGTTGGCGCCCGCCGTGGTTCGACACCCACACGCCGTCCATTCCCCGGCGCACGCACTCCTCGGCGTCCTCGGGCGTTTGCACTCCTTTGGGGACGAGCTTCATTGCGGTCGTTTTGCGGATGCGGTCGATGAGCTTCCAGTCGTAGCCTCTCTGAAACGTTTTGAGGCGGGAGACGTCGATGCCTCGAAAGTTCGCTTTCCGCCCGATGGATTCGGGGAATTCGTACCTGTGGCAGACGCTGCAATCGACGCTGACGGCGCGCTTGGCGAACGCCAGCGTCTCGCGATTGGAGTGCGTCGCGGTGTCCACCGTCAGCGCAAGCAAAGGGCAGCCGGCGGCTTCGGCCCGCCGGATCAGCCCTTCGGTTACCGGCCATTCGGGCGTGGGGTAGAGCTGAAACCAAAGCGGATGTCCGTAAGCCTCGGCCACGTCGCCGACAGACGTCGAAGAGGTCGTCGAAAGGATCATTTGATGTCCCTTGGCGCCGGCCGCGCGGGCCGTCGCCAACTCTCCCTGCGGGTGGAACGCCGCTTGCGAGCCGGCGGGCGAGAGGAAAATCGGCGAGGGGTACTTGCGGTCGAACATCTCGATGGACATGTCGATCTTGCTGACGTCGTTGAACCGCCGGGGCCGGATGCGGAACCGATTGAAGCCCTCGCGATTGGCTTGGACCGTCGCATCGTCGTCCGACCCCGTCATCAGGTAGCCCCAGTGTTGCGGCGCGATGTTTTTTTCCGCGGCGTCTCGCAAATCGAACAGATTGATCGCTTCGTCGGGATTGCCGACGGTCTCCGCCGATGCGTTTTCGGTTAGGGCAAGGAACAGAGGCGAAGCCGCCAGATGTTGCAGGAAGCGGCGCCGGAGCATGGCTCGTGACATCGTGCCGACAGTTTAGCGAATTCGCTCCGCTATAATCGTGCCGACATGAACATCAGTCGCAGAGTATTTTTGAAATCCGCCGCCGCCGCGCAGGCGGGGGCCGCCGCTTGGGCGCTTCCGGGGCCGCGCCGGTGGCTCGCCGACGGGCCGCACCGCGAGTGGCGGCACTACGGCGGCGACGCCGGAGCTTCGCGTTTTTCCCCGCTCGACCGCATCGACCGCTCCAACGTAGCCGGCCTGAAGCCTGCCTGGACGCATCGCACGGGCGACGCGATGCAGCGGCCGCAAACGACGATCGAATGTACGCCCATCGTGGTTGACGGCGTGATGTACGTCACCACTGCGCGGGCGAAGGCGCAGGCGCTCAAGGCGGCGACAGGGGAACTGCTATGGACCTTCGACCCCGCGGCCGGAGAGCGCGCAAGCCGCAGCGCCGGCGTCAATCGAGGCGTCTGCTATTGGCAGTCCGAAGACGGTTCCGAGAAGCGCATTTTCAGCACTTTCCGCAATCGGCTGCACAGTCTCGACGCCGCAACGGGAAAACCCGACGCAGGGTTCGGAACGGGCGGCGCGGTCGATCTCAACCAGGACATCGACCACGACATGACGGGAGTTTCCGTCAAATGCACCAGTCCGGTCGTGGCCTACAAAGACTTGTTGATTGTCGGCGGCGGCGGCGGCGAAGGGCCGTATCCGCAAGCGCCCGGCCACATCCGCGCCTACGACGCCTTGAGCGGCAAGCGGCGCTGGATCTTCCACACGACTCCCAGGCCGGGGCAGTTCGGCTACGAAACCTGGCCGCCGAACGCCTACAAATATGTCGGCGGAACGAATAACTGGGCGGGCATGAGCCTCGACGTGGAGCGCGGCCTCGTGTTTGCGGGAACCGGGTCTCCCGCTTTCGATTTCTACGGCGGCGACCGCATCGGCGCGAATCTCTTCGGCAACTGCGTTCTTGCCCTGAACGCCGCGACGGGCGAGCGCATTTGGCACTACCAGACGGTGCATCACGATGTTTGGGATTACGATCTGCCGGCGCAGCCGGCGTTGATCCGCATGACCCGCAACGGCCGCGCTTTCGACGCCGTGGCACAATGCACCAAGCAGGGTTTCCTGTTTTTTCTGCACCGCGAGACGGGCGAGCCGGTGTGGCCCGTCGAGGAGCGCCCCATTCCGATGTCTTCCGTCGGTGGCGAGCACCTCTGGCCCACGCAGCCGTTCCCCACCAAGCCGCCGCCGGTAAGCCGTCAGGGCTTTCACGAACGGGATATCACTGACATCTCGCCCGAGGCGCATGCGGCGGTTGCCGCCGTCTGGGATGCGACGGATTCGGGAGATTTGTTTACGCCCCCGAGCACCCGCGGGACGCTGGTGCATCCCGGGTTCCGCGGCGGGCCGCTGTGGGGCGGCTGTTGCTGCAATCCGCATAAGAACCGCGTGTTTGTCAGTTCCGACGAAACGACGAACCGCATTCAGCTAGCCGCCGCGCCCGGCGAAAAGTTCGACTATGCGCTGCCTGACCGCAGCGAGTTCCAAGACCGCGAGGGCTACCCCGCGATCAAGCCGCCTTGGGGCTATGTCACGGCCATCGACCTGGAAAGCGGGGAGTTCGCTTGGCGCGTGGTCAACGGCGAGTTCCCCGAGCTGACCGCGCGCGGCGTCCCCAAGACCGGCTCACCGTCTCACGGCGGCACGATCGCCACCGCCGGCGGTCTGGTTTTCATGGCCGGCACGTTCGACAAGAAATTCCGGGCGTTCGATCAGGACACGGGCGAGGTGCTGTGGGCAACCGAGTTGAACGCGGGAGGCTTTGCCACTCCATGCACTTACGAGGCGGACGGCAGGCAGTTCGTCGTGATCGCCGCGGGCGGGGGCAAGGGCAATACGCAGTCCGGAGACGAGTTCGTTGCTTTCTCGGTAGAGGGCTGACCGGGCGCTTTTCAGAAGTCGAACTCGAGCGGAACCGGCGTGAAGCAAAGGATGAACGTCGCCGCGAGCAGCCAACCGATTTTCTTGCGCGGGGGATCGAGCGCAACCGCGTCGTTCATCGTCGGCGGATGCTTGATGCCGAACACGAACAGCAGAATCAGAAACAGCGCATATTGCGGGCTCATCGTCAAGGTCATGAGCAGGAGTCCGCCGAAAGCCAGCTTGGCCAGCAGCCGGCTGCGTTGTCCGAAGACGGCGTAGCTGATATGCCCGCCGTCAAGCTGCCCGATCGGCAGCAGGTTGAGCGCGGTGACGAACAGCCCTACCCAGCCGGCGAAGGCAACATTGTGCAGCAGCAAAGTCTCGCCGGGCGCGCCGGGGCCGAAGATGACGCGTTCGAAGATTTGAAACAGAACCGGATCTCCAAGGATGATCGCTCCGGCTTGGTTTTCCGCCGGCGCCGTGCGTTCAGACAGCAACATGCCGACAAAACTGAGCGGCGCCGCCAGAGCCATTCCGGCCAGCGGTCCGGCCGCGGCGATGTCGAACAGCGCGCGGCGGCTCGGTATGTACGGCGACATGCGAATCACCGCGCCCATCGTGCCGAAGAGGGAAGGCGCCGGGATAAAGTACGGCAGACTGGCTTCGACCCGATGGAAGCGCGCCGCGAAGTAATGGCCGAATTCGTGCGCCGTGAGGATGCTCATCAAGCAGAGCGCATACAAGGGTCCGACCGCATCTGCGGTGGCCGCCGCCGTCAGGGCGAACAGCAGGACGTGCAGCCAAAGGCGCGGTTTCCTCGGGCGCAGCCGCCGCGCGGGCGGCAGGTCGTCTTCGCTCCGCCACTGCTGAAAAGGGCGTCCGGGTTGCAGCGGTCTCAGGCTTGCTTGCGGCTCCTCCCGGCGGCCGCTGTCGAGGGGGAACCGATCGAAAGGCACTTCCGCCTATGCCGCCGCTCTTCGGGAGGCGTCCAACGCCGTGAGCCAGCCGTGCCGGTCTGCTATGCGCCCTTCGACGATGCCGAGAAATTCGGCCTGAATGCGCTCGGTGATCGGCCCCCGCTTGCCGATCCCGATGGAGATCCTGTCCACCGACCGGATCGGCGTAACCTCGGCTGCCGTACCCGTGAAGAACAGTTCGTCGGCGATATACAGCCACTCGCGCGGAATCGCCTGCTCCTTGACCGTGTATCCCAGGTCTCCCGCGATCCGGATCACCGAGTCACGCGTGATTCCGGGCAACGCGGACGTGCCCAGCGGCGGCGTATATATCTGCCCGTCATCAATCAGGAAGATATTTTCACCGCTGCCTTCTGAAATATAGCCCGAGGCGTCGAGAGCGATGCCCTCGGTATAGCCGTTGAGGGTCGCTTCCATCTTCATGAGTTGCGAGTTCATGTAATTCGCCGCGACCTTGGCCATGGCGGGCAGCGTATTGGGAGCGATCCGGGTCCACGAAGAAATGCAAACGTCGACGCCTTGCTTGAGCGCCTCGGCGCCCAGATATTTTCCCCATTCCCAACAGGCGATATAAATTTCGATCGGATTGGCGAGCGACAGAACGCCGACTTCGCCGTAGCCTCGAAAAGCCACCGGCCGGATGTAGCAGGCGCTCAACCTGTTTTCGCTGACGGTTCGCCGGCAGGCATCGGCGATTTGCGCGGGCGAAAACCCGAGCGGCTCCATGCGGTAGATTTTCGAGGAGTCGAACATGCGGCGGATGTGGTCGTCGAGCCGGAAAATCGCCGCGCCCCGGGCCGTTGCGTAGCAGCGGATTCCTTCGAAAACGCTGGTGCCGTAATGCAGAGCGTGCGTCAGCACATGGACTTTTGCGTCACCCCACGCAATGAACTTCCCGTTGTGCCAAATCTTTTCGGTCGTCTGAATCATGGCCGCTATAAGAACCCCTTATGCCAGTGTACCACCGATTGTTAACGGCCCCTTGCGGATTCCCGGGCCGGCTCAAGACTTGCGGGCAAGCACAATGGCGGCAGCGGCGATTCCCAAGACGAATTTCGTCATGTCGAGACCCGTGTAGGTATGGTGCAGCGTCCAGAACATTTCGCTTGCGGCAGCCATCTCGCCCTCTCGGGCAAAATCGATCGCTCGACCGAGCCGGATCGTTTCCGGAACCACGTAAAGCTGCAAAAAGAGCGTCAACGCGGCCATGACGCCGACCGCGGCGAGCGCGAGACGGTTGCGCAGTCGCCAAGCTGAAAAAACCGCCGGCGCGGCGAGCAGGATTTGCGCCCAGCCCCACCCGTTGAAGAACAGGCGGTTGACTTCCGAAGCCTGGTAGCGGACCGCGGCCCGCAGGTTCTCGGCCGGCAGACCTTCGACCACCGCTCTGAAGCCCGGGTCGTCGGATGCGGCCAGAGCGTTGGCGACGGTGAAGTTCCGGATCGCAACCTGCCACATGAAGACGGTCGCGCCGCACCAGACGCCGAGCAGGAAAACGAGCGCCAGAGCGTGCCGGTTCATCGTTCCGGGGCGACGTACTCGGGCGGGGGCGCCGCGCCTTCGCCAAAAAAGAATGCGTCCATCTGCTTCATGATCAACTCCTGCGCCTCGAGAGTCGCCGGATTGAGCCTGTATTCGTTGATGATCATTTTGAGATGCTCGGCCCACTGCGCCCAGGCTAGTTGCGAGATGTTGTCGTAGATTTTGCGGCCCAACTCGTTGTCGAAAGGAACTTCATCGAGACCCGGAAGCTTTCGTTTCAGCTTGGCGCAATAAATTATTCTGTCGGCCATAAGCCCCTATTTTAACCATCGCGGGAACCGAGCGCACCGACCCGGCGGGAAGCAAGAAGCGGCCGCTACACCTCGAGTAGAGCGTCGATGTCCTCAGCCGGAGTCTCTTCCGGCGTCGCCAGGGATACGCCGATGAATACCAGGGTCGCCGCCAGCAGCGACACCGCTCCGACAGCGATGCCGTGCGGCAGTGCGTATATCTCGTGTCTGGCGGAAAACTCCAAGGCAAAGTTGAGGACGATGCTGGTTGCGATCGACGCGGCGCAGCCGGCGCCCGTGGCGCGCTTCCAGTTCATCCCGATAGCGACGCTCGGAACGATGGCGGCGGCGAACGTGCCCCAGCCGAACGTTCCCAGCAGAGCGATCAGATTTTCCATGTAGAGGGCGAAAAACGCCGAGAGCACGAGCAGCGCTCCCGTGGCCACCCGCGACCAATAGAGCTCGTTGCGCAGCGGTTTGCCCCGGAGCGCCTTTGGAATGTCCCTGACGACGGCTGCCGCGCCCAGGTTCAGAAAGGAATCCGCTGTGGACATGATGGCCGCGAGCAGACCGGCGAACACCAGACCGGCCAGCAACTCCGGCGTATAGTGCAGCAGGAACAACGGGGCGGCCAAATCAGGGTCTTCCAGGGCCGGATACGCGCTCCGCTCGACCAGGGTGCGCATCGTCAAGCCGATGCTCATCCACAGCATGGCCAGCACCAGATAGCTGGCGCCGGTCGCCAAGGCGCTCCATTTCAACCGGCGGATGTCTTTCAGCATCATCATCTTCGTGATCGCGTGCGGCTGGCCGACCGCTCCGATACCGAAAAGCAGCAGCCAACTGAGCGACGCGATAGCCCCGCGCGTCCCCCAGGGGCCGATGTATTCGGGATCCATTGCCCACAGCGTTGCGCTGATCGCCGTCATGCCGCCGCCGACCTTCAGGCATTGCAGCAGCACTGCGACGGAAACGAACAGCATCAGGATGCCCTGAAACAAATCGGTATAGACCCCGGCGACGATTCCGCCGGCGATCGAGTAAAACGCCAATACGCCGAGTCCGATCGCGAGCGCGGGAATCAACTCGATGCCCAGGACGGCCCGCAGGACCATCCCCACCGCCATGATCTGCGTGCCGAGGTAGCCCAGCACCCCCAGCGTGATCGCGAGGCCCATCATGAGCGGAGGCCAGCGGCCTCCGTAACGGGCCGCCACCGCGTCGGGAATGGTCAGAATGTCGCGGACCTCGGCCAGCAGCCGCAACCGCTTGCCGACCAGAAGAAACGCCAGAGGCAGACTGAAAGCCGCCACGAACACCATCCACAGCGAGCTGCTGCCGGACTGGTACACCAAGCCGGGGCCGCCGACGAATCCGAAGCCGCTCATCACGCTCGAAATCGTGGCGATGACCACTACCAGGGGGCCAAGCGATTTTCCCGCCAGAAAGAAGTCGGAGGACGTGTGCGTCCGGCGCATCGCCCAGATGCCGATGCCGAAGCAACTCGCCAGGTAGGCGACGACGCACAGAATGATTAGAGGGGAATCCGCCAGGGGCATGGGTCGGGGGTTCTACTTCCGCGGTCCGAAGCGGTCGAGAAAGGCTTTTTGCCGCTCCTTGGGCAGGATTTCGTTGTCAAACGAGAACGCGTAGAGCAGTCCCAGAAGCAAGCCCAGCGGGCCGACCGCATAGACCAGAACCGCGGTGCCGGGCGGCAGCCCCGCGAACGGAACCAGCGGCCCGTCGGGGGCGTGCAGGGCGTGATTCAAATAGATCAGCAGACAGAAAAGAGCGCCGAAGCAGGCGACGGCGGCGGCGGTCCGCCTGGATGCGCGCGTTCCGAAGCCCAGCGCCGCCAGCAGAGCGATCAGGATGATTGCGCACCAGCCGAACAGCAAGCTGCGGCCGGCGAGTCCGGCGGCCAGACCGGCGGCGGACAACACGGCGCAAGCGGCCGGAAGTCGATTCCCGCTCACTTCCAGGGTTCCTCGCGGCCTTCCAGCAGGGGATAAACGTCTTGGTACGCCTCGATCATCCGCTCTTCCCAGTACTCCGCGATTGCCGGGTCTTCCGCTTCCGCGCCGCGGTCGCCGGTTTGCTGCATCCACAGGTCGAGCACGGACGCCATCCTGGTCAACGTCTCCTGGTGCTCGGGCGAGTCAGCCAGGTTGTGCAACTCGTCCGGGTCGGCTTCGGTGTCGTAGAGTTCCTCCCGGGGCCTCGTCTTGGCCAGAAACGGGTATTGCTCGGCGGAGATCTTGCCGGCTTTCTCCAGCCGCTGCATTTGCCTCCAGATCGGATACGAGACTTCCTTGTATCTGTTGAGTTGCATGTAGGGGCGGTCGGGGTGGAAGTTGCGAATGTATTTGAAGCGCTTGCCGCGCACCGCCCGGATGCGGTCCACGGTCTCGTCGCAGCGGTCCCGGGCGGCGAAGACATATTCGCGGTCCGGCATTTTGCCGCTGCCCAGAAACACCCTGCCCTCCATGTGCTCGGGCACGGGGATGCCTGCGAGCGCAAGCGATGTCGCCGCAAGATCGATCGAGCTGACCAGCTCATCGCGCACGCTGCCGGGGTCGAGGACGCCGGGCCAACGGACGATCAGCGGGATGGCGATGCCGCCGTCGTAGAGGAATTGCTTGTCGCGGGGCATGGGCCGGCCGTGGTCGCCGAAGAAAAACACGATCGTGTTGTCGGCCAAGCCGTCTTCGTCGATGCGGTCGAGCGTATTCCCGACCTTTTCGTCCAGCAGCCGAACCGCGTCGAGATAGCCTGCCCAGTCCTTGCGCGCAATTTCATCGTTCGGGTAGTAGGCCGGAGGAGTCACCTTGTCCGCATCGGTCTTCGTTTCCAGACGGTCGGTAAACGCCCAGATGTCGGGCGGCCGCCCGCGGTGCGGCTCGAAGATGTTCACCTGCGCGTAGAACGGCTGCCCTGCCGCGCGGCTGCGCCAGTCCGTGCCGTCGAACGCCTTGGCGCGACTGAAGTTGTAGTCGGTCTTGTTGCGTCCGCCGAGCCCGCTTTCGTGGTCGTTGACCGTGTAGTATCCGGCTTGCCGAAAATAGTCGGTGATCATTTCGACCGGCGGCGGCAGAGTGTAGCCGTCGTCGCGGTGGCTGCGATGGTGGTGGGCGCCGATTGAGGTCTGGTACATGCCGGTGATCAATGCCGAGCGCGAGGGCGAGCACACCGGACAGGTGATGTAGGCGTTGGTAAACCGCGCCCCTTCGCGCGCCAAGCGGTCGATGTTGGGGGTATCGACCTCGGTCGAGCCGTAGCAGCTCAGGTCCGGCGAAAGGTCGTCGGCAACGATCCAGACGATGTTCCACGGCGGCCCCTCTCGCCTACCGGCGGACGGCCCGCATGACGCCAACAGGGCCGCGGCCAGCCCGCCGCCCAGAAAATCGCGCCGATGTAGGGGTATGTCCGCGGTTGCCATGTCGTGCCTGCCGCGGGAGGCGCAGCCTGCCTCAGCGCGTCTTCGTATTGTATAGAAAAGTGAACTGCAAGCGGATATCGCTGCCCGTAAACTCGACCGGCAGCGGCGGGAACGGGTTCGAGGCGCTGATGCCGGCAACGGCGGCCCGGTCGAGGGGCGGCGTGCCCGAAGGTCCGGCGATCACCAGTTTCGGCACCGAGCCGTTGCGGGCGACCGAGAACTGAATCAGCACCCGCCCGCGCGACATGCCCAAGCGCGCGCTCTCCGGAATCACCGCGAACCAGTTGCGGCGAACGGAGCCGAGAACCTGCATCAAATACGGCCGAAAATCGACGCCCTTGGGGTCGCTGAGCAACTCCAACCGACTGCCCGAATTGGTGGGAGACGGCGGTATATAACCCCCGCCGGAGGCGCTTCCGATCCCGTCGCCGACGGCCTGCCTGCCGCCTCCGCGCTGCATGTTGGCAATCGCTCCGGCGATGACCTGATCCGGCCGCGCGGTCAACTCGACGCTGCCGAGCTGCGTTTTTCCGGCGCTTCCCGGCATCAACGCCTTGGGATCTTCGAGCTGCAGCTTCGGTTTCTTCACGGACGGCGCCTTGGGCATCGGCAACTCGCGGGGGCTGCGCGCCTGCGCCAATTCCCGGCCGCGTTGAAAGCGGTCCGGCGCCGGGCTGCGGGCTGCCGGCGGCGCCGTTTCTTCGGGGGGCTTTTCCGGCTCGACAGCCGGTTGCTCCGGCTCGGGCTCGGGTTCCGGCGGTTGCGCAGGCTCGATCGGCTGCGGGGTTTCCGCCGCCGGCTCGGGCTCCGGGGCCTGCGGCGCCTCGCTCTCCACCGGCATCGGCGGCGCCGGACGCGGAGGCGCCTGCAGTCCCTTGAACCCGCCGTCGCCTTCGCCCTCGATTGCGGTTTGCTCGACCAACTCGGCCAACTCTGCGGATGACGGCGCCATCAACGTGATTTGGGAGTATTCCCGTTTCGTCGGTTCGGTGGGCTCAAGCGTCTTTCCATCCGGCAGCGTCAACAGTAGAAGAATCAGGCCGTGCGCGGCCGCCGAGGCCCATTGCGCTTTGCGCCGCCGCAACGCATCGTGCCGCCAAGCGACTTCCAGCCTGAGCGGAGTCTCGTGGTCGGCCGGCCATACCCCGCTCCCCGAACTCTCGCCGTATTGCTCGATCGGGTCGAATTTCTTTGTCAGAAAAACCGGCGGCGGAACGTGCGACGGGCCGATGTCGGTTCTTCCGGCGTATCGTTCGAGCCAGTCCCCGCGGCGTTTCGGGTAATCGTCGAGCAATAACCGCAACGGCCGCGGGTCAGGCGCAAGAGTAGCCTTTCCGCCGGCGAGAGCGCGGGCGGATACGCTCTTGGAATAATCCTCGAGCAGAAAAAAAACTTCGTCGGACGGCTCTTTCTGCACTTATCGATGCGCCGCGACCGTAGCCGCTATCACTGCGGCATGGCGGTCGATGGACTTTCTTATTCTAAGTGCGAGGTCGAGCGCCTTCAGCGCCTCGCGTCCGCCCACGCGGGGCTGCGAACGATTTTTTACGGCAGCGAGAAAGGAACGGAGTTGGCGCTCCAGCGGCTCGCCGCCCTCCGTTGCCAGGCGCTCGAAGCGCAGCCTGCCGCCCTCGTCCAGTCCGATACGCACCCCGTCGCGCCGCGCGTAGTCCACTGATACGTATTGCCGCGGCTGAAAAAAGCGCAGTTTTCGAATTTTTTCCGTCGAGATCCGGCTGGCGGTCAGATTCGCCACGCAGCCGTTTTCGAAAACGATGCGGACGCTGGCGATATCCGCCTGCGTCGAAACGACCGGCAGTCCTGAAGCCTCGATGCGGTCGATGGGCGACGCGACCAGCGCGAGCAGGATGTCGAGATCGTGAATCATCAAATCCAGAACGACGTCGGTGTCCAGGCTGCGCGGGCTGAAAGGGCTCATGCGGTGAACCTCGAAGAACAACGGCAGATCCGCCAAGGCGACCGCGGCTTCGACGATCGGGTTGAAACGTTCGAGGTGGCCGACCTGCAGGATTCGACCGTTGGCGCCGGCGGCTGCGACCAGCGCGTCGGCCGTTTCGAGATCCGCGGCGAGAGGTTTTTCCACCAGAACGTCGAGTCCCGCAGCGAGCAGGGGCACGCCGGCATGGCCGTGGGCCGTGGTGGGCACGGCCAGACTGACGGCCTGCACGCGGCCCGCGAGATCTGCCGAGTCGACGAGCGCCTCGCAGCCGAACTCCGCCGCCGTTTCCCGGGCGCGCTCGGGGTCGGCGTCCACCACGGCAACGAGCTCGGCTTCCTCCATGCCTGCATACACGCGGGCATGCTGCTTGCCGAAGGCTCCGACGCCGACAACGGCTACCGGAATGGCTGGCATGCGTTCACGGTCTCAAGTCGTAGGCAACCATCTCGGTCTGGTTGCGCACGATCAGACGCCCATCGGCCATTGCGGGCACGTTCCAGGTCTTGCCGCTCAGCGCCTCGAACTTCACGATCTCCCGATGGGCTTCCGGCGTGGCTTCCACCAGCGCCAAATCGCCTTGCTCGCTGACGACAATCAGATGCCCCGAGGCGTAGAGCAGTTGACCGAAGCGGTAGCGGCCGCCCTTCCAGAGTCGTTCGCCCGTCCGGACGTCGACGGCGGCCAGAATGCCATTGTCCAACCCGTAAACGACCCCATCGACCAGAACCGAAGGGTTGAACTTGTTCTTCATGCTGCGGCTGAACCAAATCTCGCGGCTCGAGAACCGATTTCCCGCGGCCTCGATCTTGAGCAGCGTTGCGCCGTGGCCGTAGCCCGCGGACAGGAAAACATGCTCGCCGTCAACGATCAGCGGCTGCGCGCAGTTTGCGTCGTAGTCGGTCTCCCACTCGTGTTCCCACAGCAGCGAGCCGTCTTCGACGTTCGCTCCGAAGATGCGCACGCCGCTGACGATGACCAGTTGCCGGCGGCCCGCCAGAGTCGCCACTTGGGGCGACGTATAACCTTGCCTGTCGTCTTGAGCCGTCCAGCGAATCTCGCCGGAGCCGCGGTCGTAAGCAATGACCGATTTACCGGAACGCCCGCCCGGTAAAACCACCACGAAATCGTCGACGATCAGCGGAGCCGCCGCCATGCCCCAAGTCAGATTGACGGCTCCGGCGTCGGACAGGATGTTGCGTTTCCAGATAATGGCTCCGTCGGCGGCGTCGAGGCAATAAAGATCGCCGACCGCGCCAAGCGCGTAGATTTTTCCATCATGCCAGGTAGGCGTCGCGCGGGGCCCGTCGCCGCCCATCGATTCGGAAAACCTTGCTCGCCATGCTCGTTCCCAAACCTGACGCCCGGTTTCGAAGTCGTAGGCCGCAACGACTTCCCTGTCCCGGCGCTGCTCGATCGTATAGACCTTCCCTTCCGCAATGGCCATGGAGGCGTAGCCGCCGCCGATTTTCTGCCGCCAAAGCTCGGGCGGACCCTGTGCGGGCCAATTCGTGTCAATCGGCTGCTGAGCGTAGATGCCCGCCCGGCCGGGTCCGCGGAATTCGGTCCAGTAGTTCGCAGCCGGTTCGGCGCTGTCGGTTGTCCGTTCGGAAACCGCGGCGGCGGGGGGATTGTCCGGCGCGGCTGCGGCGGGCGTGGGAACGGGGGCTGCATTCCCCTCTCGGTCGGCTTCGATTTCGCGGTAGTGCGATTCGCTTTCCGGCCGCTCGAATACCGGGTAGAGTCCCGACCCGCTCAAGGTCACTCTGATGCCGAGGGCGTTGGCGACGACGATGCCGGCGGCAAGCGCGCCGACCGCGACGAGCGGAACGATCACAATCGCGCGGCGGCGCCGGGGGCGTTTCGAGGTCATTCCTTCTATTGTGACGGTCCCGCCGCCGAATGTTCGAGCGCGAAATGGCGGAATCGTTGTGCAGCGGCCGCGCGGCCCGCTACTCTACGGCAATGGCGCCGCCGGGTTGGCTCGCTCCGCCGCCGATAGAGACCGTCACCTCCGCCGCGCCCGAAGCCGTGAGGATGCTCGGCAGCGCCGCAACCCCGTTGCCCGCTTGAACGAACCTGCGGCTACATCCGTTGCCTTCGCACGGCCGATGCGGTGCGGCTCGGTTTGCGATGAACTCTGTCGGCTCGCACTTGCGATTGCTCCCGAATCCGGCAACGTGCTATCCTGCAAGTCATGAATCGACTTGCCGCCTACCGCCCGTTCTTGCTCTTGATGGGAATGTTTGCGATGCCGTTGCAGGCCGCCGACCACAATGACTGTGACGGGGACGACAAGACCGTAACGGCATCGACGATCGTCAATACCGAAGACATCCGCACCTTTGTGCGCTGTGCGCACGCATACGTGATGGAGAACGGCGAGGACGAGGCCAAGCGCGCCTTCAATGAAGACAAACGCTGGCGGAGCGGCCAGTTCTATGTCTTTGTTTACGATCTGCCGGCTGCGGGTGAAGACACGATCAACTTCGTCGGACAGGATCAATCGTATATCGATGTGCCGTTCGGCCCATTCATCGATGGTTTCGGGAATGACTACTGGTTCGAGTCTCGTCGCATTGTCACCAACTTCGGAGAGGGTTGGGTCTACTACAGCTTCACCAATCCCGAGACCGGCTCGGACGCGACCAAGGCATCGTACTTGATGAGTATCGATTGGAAAGGAACTCCCGCAGTGATCGGCTCCGGCATTTACCGGCAAGATTTCCCCGGTGCTTGCGACCCGATGGCCGTCAATGCCGCGGCCCTGGCGGCGGCGCCGAACCCGGACCGCTTGCAAGAGTTCGTGCGCTGCGCCTCTTACGTGGTGGCTGAGAGGGGCTACTTCGGCACGGTCGAGTTGGAACGCGCGCCGCGTTGGAGCAACGGTTCCGTTTACGTTTTCGGAGTGGACATGATGCGTAACCAACTCTTCTCGGGCAACGCGGTTCGCGTGAACGGGAATCGGATGCGCGAGTGGGGCGGATCCATGAGCTTGCCCGACGACCAGTTCGGTGGCCGCGACATCATATCCCCGGCCGTGTCCGTTGGTGAATCGTTCCTCTACTACAACGCCTACAACCCCGCAACGGGAAGAGTTCAGCGCAAGGTTGCGTTCTTGAAGCAGGTCATGGCGCAGGGCTTTCCGCTGTTGGTCGGCTCCGGCTACTACTTGGAAGATTGATCCCCAAGGGCGCCGCGATTCGCGGACCTGAGGCTACGGGCGCCGCGCGTCCCTCATGACCTGAACCGCGCAGACGCCCGCCGGGAATTGAGGCAATGCCTCCGGCGCCCGAACGGCTCCGATCGAGCGACCCCGACAGCGCGGCGCAGACGGCGAGCTTGAGGGGCGGAGAGCAAGACCGCGGCAAGACGCCGCAGGAGCTTGCCGCGGACTGTTACCGGACGAAGCGTTGCGCGATCGGAAATCGCCGTCCGATGCCGAACGCTTTCGACGTTACGCGCAGGCCGGGCGCCGCCTGTTGCCGCTTGTATTCGTTACGGTCCACCTTGCGCGTGACGCCGGTCACGAGATCGAGCGGCAGGCCGAGCCGCTCCGCGATCTTCGCCGCTTCGCAATTTTCTTCGACGTAAAGCTGCAGGATCGGGTCCAGGACTTCATACGGGGGCAGCGAATCGGTGTCTTTCTGGTCGGGACGCAACTCGGCGGACGGTGGCTTCGTCAGCACCGATTCCGAAATTGCCTCGGGGCGCCTCTTGTTCGCCACGCGGGCCAGACGGTAAACCAGGGTTTTCGGCACGTCGCTGATGACCGCCAGCCCCCCGCACATATCGCCGTAGAGCGTGCAATAGCCGACTGCCAGTTCGCTCTTGTTGCCGGTCGTCAGCACCATGCCGCCAAACTTGTTCGAAAGGGTCATCAGCGCATTGCCGCGCAAGCGGGCCTGAAGATTCTCTTCCGCAACGTTCGGCTCGGTTCCCTGGAACAATCCGGCGAGCAGCGACTCGAAGCCGCGGTAAACGCCGCCGATATCCAGCACTTCGAAGCGAATGCCCAATTTCTGCGCCGTGCGGCGCGCGTCGATCACGCTGCCCGCGGAGGAATAGGGGCCGGGCATGGCCACGCCCGTCACGTTCTCGGCGCCGAGCGCATCCGCTGCGATGACTACGGTCAAGGCCGAGTCGATCCCGCCGCTGAGACCGACGATCGCCTTGCCGAATCCGCATTTGCGGACGTAATCCCGGGCGCCGAGCACGAGCGCGTCGTAAACCGCTTCGTGCTCGTCCGCGGAGTTCGCTGCGGGCCACGGCTTTCCCCGGAGGCCCTCCGCGCGCCCCGGTTCCTCGGTTTCCCAGAAGACGAGATCTTCCTGGAAGGAATCGGCCCGGGCGGCCGTCTCGCCGGCGGCGTCAACAGCGAAGCTCGACCCGTCGAAGACCAGATGATCGTTTCCGCCGACTTGATTGACCATCGCTATCGGCACTCCGTGCCGCCGCGCCGCGGCGCGGATCATCTCCAGCCGCAGCCCGCGCTTGTACATGTGGTACGGCGAGGCGGAAATGTTGACCAGCAGATCGATCCCTTTGGCGGCGAGCTCCTCGACCGGGTCGCGGGCGTACAGCCGGCGTTCGACCGGGTTGCGGGCGTACAGAGGGGGGTTCCAGAACTGCTTGTCGTTCCAGGCGTCCTCGCAGATGGTGATGCCGATCCGCCGTCCCTCGACCGTGCATACTGCCTGCTCCGTTGCGGGCGAGAAATGACGCTGATCGTCGAAAACGTCGTAGGTGGGCAGCAGCATCTTTTGCTGGCGGAAGACGACCGCGCCGTCAGCCAGATACGCCGCGCAGTTGCCGGCCTGCCGCTGGTCGTCGGATGTCTGCCGCGGACCGGATGTCAGGTCGAATCCGGCATAGCCCACGATCAGGCCGGCGCGCAGGCCGCGCGTCTTCTCCGCCAAACACCGCAGCCGCTCCTCGCCTTCCTCCAAGAAGGCGGTTACGTTCACCAGGTCCCGCGGAGGATACCCGCTCAGGCACAACTCCGGAAAGACGACCATATCCGCGCCCTGCGCGTCGGCCCGACGGGCGAAATCGAAAACGCGGTCGGTGTTGCCCTGGAGATCGCCCACGGTGGGATTGATCTGCGCCAACGCCAGCTTCATGCGCTTCGTTCTTTGAGTTTAGCGGCCTTGCGGCTCCCGGCTTGTCCGCGGGAGGCTCAACAGCCCGTGGCAAAAGTGACGCAGGCGCCGTTACGCGCCTTGAGCCAATGCAGTATCGTGTGGCCGATCCAGTAACTCGACGTTCCCTATTCTACCGTACCGGCAGTTAAGGGCGCGCAACCCTTTGGGCGGCGCCGCCGCACAGCCGGAAGGACGAGCGACCGCAGGAGCCCGCCGCGCCGCCCACGCTATGTTCGCCACATACTGTTTAGGGTTCCGTTTCCCGCCGGCTGGTGAACTCGCGCACTTCCCGCAGCGAAACCTTCAGCGGCTCTTTCGGCGGCTGGGCGATCTCCAATGCGATATCGGCGGAAGAATTGCGGGACACGATAAAAAGAGTGTCCGGTTCGAGCACGATTGCGCCGGAGCCCTCGACCGCCGCCGTTAGGTAATTCTTGGGCGGCGCAGCCTTGACGTTTTTCGCCGCCGCCAGCAGAGCGCCCGCATCGACTCCGGCGTGCGCTGCGGCCAGCTTCTCCGCGTCGCTGCCGAAAGTCTGCCGCAGTTCCAGGCGGCGCCGCGGCCCGCGGTCGTTCAAGCCGGCCTCCGTGATGACATATAACGGAATCGTCCCGCCGTAGGGCAGGGCATAAGCCTTTGCAGACGCCTGAGCCGTTCCGGGCGTGAACGTCTTGCCGATGAATTCTTCGTAGCGTTCCCGGTATTCCGCTTCGTCCCGAAGGCGGATCGAGCGGTAGTCCAGCAACGGCGCCATCGCTTGCGAGATGGCCGGCGGAAACTTTGCTTTCAGCGCATCGGCCAGCTTTTCGTAGCCCGAGACGGCGAGCAGCCTGCCATCGGCGTCGAGTCGATACGTCAACTCCAGATCCGCCATTGCAGCGAACACCGGGCTGGCGATGGGGTGGCCTTCATGCTCGAATCGGGTGGACAGGACGGTAACGGCATTCTCGAAGCCTTGTTCCGTCCGGCGGGCGACGACCCGCGATTTCTTCTTGCTCACGTCGGTCTTCGGCGCCTTTTCGCCGATAGTCGAGGTTCGCGTCACGGCGCTCGCGGCGACGAACGCCTCTCCGTCGGCCGGCGCGTAGCGCACCGCGACCGGCGCGGGCGCAGGTTCGGCGGCAACGGCCAAGGCGGCAACCACGGGGAAGAGCAGGGTTCCTTTGCGGCGCACGGTGTTCACCATATAAAACGGCCCGAGGCGAAAAACCCGCCCGCCGCGCAGGGCTGCCGCTTTCGACGGTAGCCGGTCGAGTGGCGCTAGAAAGTGTGCCCGTCGTTCAGCACCATACGGAACGGTTCTTTCGTCAGCGATGCCGCTACGCCGTCGATCGTGAGCTTGCTGCCCGTCCTGACGCCGGTGCGCCGGCGGTTTTCGAGATTGAGCACAACTTCGGTCGCGGCCCCCGGCTTGCTCGTCAGGTTGATCGTCGCGGGCCGCTCCGGCGGCGACCCGGAGACGACGTAGAGGTTCATCTTCGGCGTCAGCTTGCCTCTGAGGTCGCCCCAGATAGCATCGCCGCCGGCGCCGGTCAACGCCGCTTTGAGATCGATGTACTTGTAGAGCAGCGGGTCTTCCGCGCGGGCCTTTTGCTCGGCCTCGAACGCCAATTCGGCCTTCGACTTGAAGTTGAGCTCTTCGGTCGGGAACGCGGAAGCCTTGGCCATGGCTTCGAGACGCGGCCAGTATTCGTTCAATCCCGTCTCGCCCGCATATCCATCGAGCAAGTTCTTCACATAGTCCGCGATCTGCCGGCGGCCATCGGCCGGCATCGCATTCGGGCCGTCATATACCGCCGCGCGGGTGAAGGCGAACATCGCCAGGTCGTTTTTCTTCACGTCTTTCTGTTTGAGAACCACGTCGCCCAGCCAGTAGGAAACCTGCGCCTGCGTGGAATCGGTTTGCAGCGACCGCGTGAAGGACTCTTCGGCCGCCAAATAGTCTTTTTTCTGCATGGCGGCCCAGCCGCTCGTCTTGTGCGCCAGCGCTTCGGCCTGCTTGCGGGCGTTGTCCCACGCCTCCTGCGGGACGTTGTCGGGCTTGGCCGCAAACCGTTTGTCCATCCCCGTGAGCATATCCTTCGAAGCCTTGGCGGCGGTGTCGAGCGTGGCGGCGTCGGACTTGCCGAGGTAGGGGCTGAGCAGAGTGATGGCGTAATTGGCCGTAAAGTCTCCGGGAATCTTTTCGAGCAACTCCAGGGCCGTCGCCACGGCTTTCTCACTCTGGTTGGTCTTCTGGTAGCTGTCCAGATAGAACTGCGTGCGTTCGACGTGATAATCGGTTTCAGGGTACTTCTCGGCCCATTCGTCCAGCAGCGCCAGTTTCTTGGTCGGGTCGGCTTCCGCATAGACCTTGGACAGCACGTCGTATTCGCCGCGGTCCTTGTATTTCTTTTCCGCCTGCGGATACGGGACGGCGACTGCGGCAACCATGACCAGCAGGCACATCGTAACGGCTAAGGGCGTAACTTTTTTCAACATACTCTTTCGTCTCCCAAACTCTCGTGTCGATGGACTTTCCACCTATCATCGCACGGTTGAAGGCGGCAGGGGCTAACCGGCAAGTATATAAGCAAAGGCGCACGGAATGCAAGAGGCGCAAGAGTTCCGCGCCGGCGCTCCGCACGTTTGCGCCTTGCCGTTCATACTTTGCCGGATGGGCGGGCCGCGGCGCTCGTCTGCTACAATCCACGGGTTTCGCGGAGGTTGCTGATTTTTTGCCGGATCGTATCCTGGATCTCGCCATCGTCGCGGGATACCTCGTCGCCGTCACCGTTTTCGGCTCCCGCTTCCGGCACTCGCAGAAATCGCTGAAGGACTACTTTCTGGGCGGACGGGACGCCCCCTGGTGGGCGATATCGCTGTCGATCGTCGCCGCCGAAACCAGCACCCTGACCATCATCGGCACTCCGGCGCTCGCGTTCGGCTCCGATCTCGGGTTTCTCCAACTCGTCTTCGGCTACCTGCTTGCGCGGATATTCATTTCGCTGGCGTTTATCCCCGCCTACAGGCGCGGCGAAATGTACACCGCCTACGAACTGATCCGGCGCAGATTCGGCGAGGGGCTGCGCCGCTTCACCGCCGGCACTTTTTTGATTACGCGGGCCTTGGCGGAGGGGGTCCGCGTGTTCGCGATCTCCATTGTGGTGTCCGTCGTGCTCGGCACCGGCGACACCGCCTCGATCGTAATCATTACTCTGCTCACGCTGCTGTACACCTTTCACGGCGGCATGACCGCCGTTATCTGGACCGACGTCGCCCAAATGGCACTCTACGTTTCGGGGGCGCTGCTGAGTTTCTGGATGGCGCTCGAGAATATCCCCGGAGGATGGGAAACAGTCGCGCCGCTCGCTTCGGCTGCCGGCAAGTTCCGCATTTTTCATTTCGAAACCGGGTTCTCCGATCCGGGCTTCTTCAGCACGACTTATTCGTTTTGGGCAGGCGTCCTGGGCGGCTGCTTTCTGAGCACGGCGACGCACGGCACCGACCAATTGGTTGTCCAGCGCCTCCTTGCCGCGCGCACCGAGGCCGAGAGCAAGGCCGCGCTGCTGGCGAGTTGGGTCGTGGTTTTTTTGCAGTTTACGCTTTTCTTGCTGATCGGAATTCTGCTGTTCGTCTTCTATCAACAGAACGGTCTAGCGGCCCCGGAGCGGCTCGACCGGCTCTATCCCAGCTTCGTCTGGAATTTCCTGCCGCCCGTGGTTTCGGGCATCGTCATTGCCGCCATTCTTGCCGCCGCGATGTCGAACATCAGCGCCGCGCTGAACTCGTTGGCATCGACGACCGTCATGGATTTCTATATTCCATTGACCGGTCAAGACGGCAAAGCGCAAGAGAAACTCCTGGGCGTTTCCCGCATCGCGACCTTGTTCTGGGGCGCCGTTCTGCTCGGGATCGGGATCGTTGCGGGCCATATCAGTCAATCGGTTCTCGAAGACGGGTTGGCGATTGCTTCGGTGCCGTTGGGGGCGATGCTGGGCGTTTTCAGTCTCGGCGTGTTTACCAAAAGCACGTCGCAAACGGCCGCCGGCGTGGGTATGGCCGCGGGCTTCGCCGCGATCGGATACGTTACGTTCGCGACGTCCATTGCCTGGACCTGGTATGTGGTCATCGGCGCAACGGTTACTTACCTGGCGGGACTGCTGGCGTCGCGAATTGTCGATTCGGCGCCGCCGCGCGCCACGGCAACCGACTGAATGCCCGCAGAAATTTTTCTCGGCGCCGCAGGAACTGCCGATTTTTTACATTTTGAAACCGGAATCCTTGATTCCGTTAATTGCTATTTGCTATAAACTCAATCAGGAACAAAGAGTTCCGCCTGCATTTCGGTTGCGGAACGGTATCGGCTGCTTCTGCACGATTTATTCAAGGATTGGCGGCGGGGCCGCAATACCCTGCAATCGGAAGCGGGTTTCACAATCAGGAGGTTGAAGTCAAGATGGATGTCGATAAGATCATTGCGGATCTCCGTCACGAACGCGAGCAAATCGAAGAGGCGATCGAAGTTCTGGAACGGCTGGCGCAAGGCAGAGGAAAACGCCGCGGCCGCCGGCCCGGTTGGATGAAGGAAGCCGAAGAGCGCCGCAAAACTCGGGAAAGCGAAGAGTAGTCGTCCTCCCTTGCGTGGGGGGCCTGCCAGGGTTCAATAAAGTAGGAAACGGCTGCGCCGCTCGCGGAACGTCTCGACTGCTTCGCCGGCCTGCTCCGGCTCGCGGCCGGCGGCGAGAGCGTCGATAACCCGTCGATTTCCGATCAGCTTTTCGGCTTCGTCGAGGTTTACTCTGTCCGGATACAGTTCGAGCAGAGCCGCTGCGATCGCCAATCCCAGCGCCGTCGGGCGTAGGGAATTACGATCGACGATCGAAAATTGCACGCCACCGATTTTTTCCCCCGCAAAACGCGAAGCGGTCGGCGTCAGGCTCCGCGCGTAAATGCGTATTCCCGGAATTGCGCGTTTCCTCAAGGCGGCCGCCAAATCGGAACCGTCGATCCAATCGGCGCCGACGAATTGAAATGGGGTGTCCGTTCCCCGTCCGACGGAATAGTTCGCGAGTCCTTCCAACAGTGCGATGCCGGGATATAGGATCGCCTGGTCGAGGTTTCTGATGTTGGGCGACGGGTTTACCCAAGGCAGCCCCGTTTCATCGAACCAGAGGTCTCGGCGCCATCCTTCCATCGGCACGACCTTGAGATCGACGCCGATTTCCCGCTCCGCATTCAACATCCGCGCCAATTCGCCGACGGTCATGCCGTGCCGCACCGGCAGCGAATGGTAGCCGATGAAAGAGCGCAGATCGTCGTCCAACAGCGGGCCTTCGACCTGTGTCCCGCCGATGGGATTGGGTCTGTCCAGGACGAAAAACTCGATTCCGGCCGCGGCCGCGGCTTCCATCGCGTAGCCCATTGTCGTGATGTAGGTGTAGAATCTGGCGCCGATATCCTGGATATCGAAGACCAATGTATGCAGCCCTTGCAGCATTTCCGCCGTGGGGCGGCGGCGCTCTCCGCGGTAAAGGCTGATGACGGGCAGCCCGGTCGCGCCGTCCACGCCGTCGCCGATTACCGACTTGTCCAGCAGTCCCTCCAGCCCGTGCTCGGGCGTGAGGATCGACTGCAGGCGCACGCCGTCCGCAGCGGCGAGCAGGTCGATATTGCGGCGGCCCTCGCGGTCGATTCCCGTTTGATTGGTGATTAGCCCGATAGTTTTTCCCTTGAGCCGCGCGAATTGCTCGGCCGCCAGCACATCGAGTCCGCTGCGAACGTTATGGGCAACCGGGACGTCGCCGCCTTTTCCGCCCCATCGACGCCGGCGAAGAGCGCCGTCGTCGATGCCTGTGACCGCCGCCGCCGTGATCGTTGCAATCCGGCTGCGCAGACCGACAACCGAGGTTTTTCGCGTGGGATGAACGCGGTTGGTCAACAGCACGACAAACGAATCGCTGAAAGGGTCGAGCCACATCGAGGTCCCGGTGAATCCCGTATGGCCGTAGGAACCCTTGACGAAAAGATCGCCGCGCGGCGAGGCGTAGGGAGAAGCGATGTCCCAGCCGATGCCCCGGTCCTGCTTGCCGCCGGGGCTTTGCGGCGTGGTCATTTGCAGCACGCTGAGCGGGCTGAGTATGCGCGCGCCGTCGAGTTGCCCGCCGTTCAGCATCATGCGGGCGAAGCGGGCGAGGTCGTCCGCCGTCGAGAACATTCCGGCGTGGCCGGAGACCCCTCCCATGAACCGCGTCGTGGGGTCGTGGACGATTCCCCGCAGGATGGTTCCGTCTTCGAGGCGCTCTGTCGGAGCGATGCGCCAACGCCGGCTTGCGGCAGGCAGAAAGCCCGTGTCGACCATACGCAGGGGATTGAAAATACGTTCCCGCGCGAACGCATCGAGACGCTTTCCGGAAACCTTGCGTACGATCTCGGCCAACAGAATGTAATTGATGTCGCTGTAGATAAAGCGCGATCCCGGCGGGGCAACCGGCTTCTCGGCGTAGGCGCGGGCGATGCCCGTCTCGTACCCGCTCCATTCGGGTTCGATGTCGAGATCCGGACGCAGGCCCGAGTAATGCGTCAAGAGATGCCGGACCGTAATCTGCGGCGATCCCCGGAAATCCGGCAGATACCGGGTCAGGCGGTCGTCGAGGCGCACCTTGCCCTCTTCGACCAGCATCATCACCGCGGGCGCCGTCGCCACGACCTTGGTCAACGAGGCGCAGTCGAAGATCGTGTCCGCGGTGATTTCCTCCCGGTCGGGGAAAAGGCTGCGCCGGCCGTACGCTTTGTGGTGGAGAATCCGCCCGCGGGACTCGACCACTACAACGGCCCCGGGAGCGGTCCCTTCCGCGACCGCCTGCTCGATGGCCGCGTCGAGATGCTCGGCGCCTTTCCAGGAACCGACGGCGGCCGGGCGAAACGCTGCCGTGCAGGCCGAAAGGGACAGCAGGAGGGCGAAGACCGGCTGTCGAACGCTTCTTTTTTTGGGGATCGCGTGTTTCCGGATCGTAGACGACAAACCCTTGCAACCTCTTCGTGTGCCTATGATAGCCGCCCGGAGCGGTTTCCCCAGACCGTGAGGCGGCGCAACTGCTACAGTAACCCTGTGGCGGCGCGCAAGCGCCGGCACGGCACGACAAGGAAGATTCTCGATGCCTGTAACCGCCCCCGAACCGCCCGCCGGCGCCCTCTTCCATGCCCTGCGCAACGCCGAGGTGGAGGACAAGTCAGCCTACGCCGCCGTGGAGGAAGTCCGCGACATGGCCGGCCATAACGTAGTCGTCGAGCTTGGCGCCCGCATCGACCATGTTGCAACCGAGCTCGGCGCCCGCATCGACCGCAGCGAAACCGAGCTCGGCGTCCGCATCGACCATGTTGCAACCGAGCTTGGCGCCCGCATCGACAGTACCAAAACCGAACTCGGCGCCCGCATCGACGCTTTGGCAGCGCGCAGCGAACGCAGCGACACCGAGCTCGGCGTCCGCATCGACCATGTTGCAACCGAGCTTGGCGCCCGCATCAACAGTACCGAAACCGAACTTGGCGCCCGCATCGACAGTACCAAAACCGAGCTCGGCACCCGCATCGATACGCTGGCCTCCCGCATCGATACTCTCCAGAAAGTGCTCTGGCCGCTTGTCATCGCCGTATCCGTCGCGCTGCTCAGTGCGGTCGGCGGCGGACTGTTCGCGTTGCTTAAGAGTTAACCGTAGTACGGGGTATTTCTCCGGGACAAGACTCCCGCGTTAAATTAGTAGTTTCCTTTTGCTTACTGCTCAGCGGTTTTTCCCCTGAAAAGAAATGCTCGATCCAGGCTGGCTGCGCCGAAATTTCGAAGAAGCGAAACTTCGCCTCAAGTACCGCATCGAGCCGAAAATCCTCGATGAATTCCTCGATACCGACAACAACCGGCGCTCCGCGGTCACGGAAATCGAAGCGCTGAAGTCGCAGCGGAACCGATTGAGCGCGGAGGTCGCCCGGGCGAAGCGGACAGGACAAAACGCGACAGCCGCCATGGAGCGGTCGAAGGCGGTCGGCGCCCAAATCAAGCAGCGCGAGGACGCGGTCAAGAGCCTCGATGCGGAGTTGAGCGGCATTCTCAACGTCATCCCGAATATCCCTCACGAATCGACGCCGCCGGGCAAGGACGAGTCCGGCAACGTCGAAATCTCCAAATGGGGCGCGCCGCCCGATTTTACCTTCAAACCGAAGCCTCACTGGGACCTCGGAGTCGAGTTGGGAATCCTCGACTTCGAGCGGGCCGCCAAGATCGCCGGGGCGCGGTTTGCCGTTTACCGCGGCGCGGGCGCCAAGCTTGAGCGCAAGTTGATCGATTTCATGCTCGACGTCCATACGCAGGAACACGGCTACAGCGAAATCCTGCCGCCGTTCATCGTCAACTCGAACAGCCTCTACGGCACCGGACAGCTGCCGAAGTTCTCCGGCGACCTGTTCAAGCTCGAAGGCACGGACTATTGGCTGACGCCCACCGCCGAGGTGCCGGTTACCAACCTGTTCGCCGGGGAAACCCTGAGCGCCGGCGAGCTTCCGATCAAGCTGACGGCGTTCACTCCCTCTTTCCGCAGCGAGGCCGGCTCCTACGGCCGCGATGTCCGCGGCATCATTCGCCAACATCAATTCCAAAAGGTCGAGTTGGTCAAGTTCGCCTTGCCGGAACAGAGCTACGATGAGTTGGAAAGCCTGACCGCCGACGCCGAAGACATCTTGCGGCGTCTGCAGCTTCCTTACCGCAAGGTCGCGCTTTCGGCCGGCGATACTTCGTTCAGCTCCGCCAAGACCTACGATCTCGAGGTTTGGCTGCCCGGCCTCGGGCAATACAAGGAAATCTCGTCGTGCAGCAATTTCGAGGCATTCCAGGCCCGCCGCGCCGGGATTCGCTTTCGCGACCGGGCCGCCGGGAAGAGCAAAGCGCAGTTGGCGCATACCTTGAACGGCAGCGGCCTCGCCGTGGGCCGCACCTGGCTGGCAATTGTCGAGAACTACCAGCAGGCCGACGGTTCCGTAAGGGTTCCCGAGGCGTTGCAGCCGTACCTCGACGCCGAACGCATCGCTGCAGGCGGCCGGTTGGTCTGACCGGCGGCTCGCGCCGCCCGTTTCTCTTGCTAACGTTTTCGGCGGCCGCCTCGTCTAAATCGTCGGGAGGAAGCGAATCGACGTGCAGCCGGCCCGAGCGGATTTGACAAGTCTGGAGAACAGCGGCGCGGAATGCGGCCGGGAGAACGCGCGGCCGGGAGAACGCGCGCTGATCGAAGCCGTGCAGCGGCGCGACCACGAGGCGTTCGAGCAGCTTGTGCGGCTCTACGACAGAAGCGTCCTACGGCTCGCGATGAACATTTTGCGTTCCCCGGAAGATGCGCGGGACGCCTATCAGGAAGCATTCCTAAAGGTTTACTGCAATATCGAGAACTTCCGCTTTCAATGCAGTTTCCACACTTGGCTTTACCGCATCGCAACCAATGTTTGCCTGGATCATATTCGGCGCCGCAGCGTGCGCAGGGAGCATGGGGTCGATGAGCGTGGGGAAAAGTACGTCGGCTCGCCGTTGCAGACCGCGGCGGATGCGCGCCCGGAGGGCTCTCCCGACCGCACGCTCAGGCAGCGGGAGATGTCCGCGCGGATCCGCAGCGCGATGGACCTGCTATCCGCCAAGGAGCGGCTGGTCTTCGAGTTGCGGCACCACGAAGGCATGAGATTGCGGGCTATCGGCGAGGCGCTTGCGATGAGCGAAGAGGCGGCCAAGAATTGCCTGTTCCGGGCGACCAGAAAATTACGGGGGGCTTTGCAGGATGTCCGTTCGTAAAGACAGGCTGCCCATGGACAGCGAATCGGCGCGTCGGCGAATTCAGCTTTACCTGTACGACGAGCTCGGCGTTCAGGAGAGGTTGGAGATCGAACGCGCATGCGCGGAGGACCCCGACTACCGCGCGCTGTTCGAAGACGAAAAGTCGTTCTTGACGACTCTCGACCGGCGGGCGCCGGAGGCCGTTTCGGAGGCCTTGCTGGCCGCGTGCCGCCACGACCTGATGCAGTCGGTCCGGCAGAAGGAAATGGGCCGCGGACGCGCGCCCGCCGCTCGAGAGCCCGACGGTTGGCGGCGGCGATTGGCGGCGGGTCTGAGTTGGCGGCGCTTCGCCTGGCGTCCGTCCCTGGCGGCGGCATGCCTTGCAGCGGGCTTTCTGGTCGGGCGGTCGGACGTGTTGCGGCCGATGGACGCGGAACAAGTTTCGCCGGCGGGTTCGCCTGTCGGCCCGGCCGAAATTCAGTCGGTTCGGGCAGGCCCGGAGCCGGGTCGGGTCCAAATCGTTTTGGAGGAGCGCAAGGTCGTGTCGGGAGCGGTGGACAATCCCGCAATTCGCCGTCTGCTGCTGGATTCGGTTCGCGCAGCGCACTCGGGCGCGCGGTTGGCTTCGCTGGAAGCGCTGGTCGGCGAGGCCGGGCGCGGGGAAGTCCGCCGCGAACTGCTGCGGTCGATGCTCGAGGACGAGAACCCGGGGGTGCGGCTCCAGGCTCTGGACGCCGTTCGCCTGCGCAGCGGCGATCCGGATATCCAGCAAGCGCTTGTCCAGGCCGTGTTGCACGACCCGAATCCCGGCATGCGGGTGCAGGCGATTCAGCTTTTGACGGCCAAGCCCAGCCGCGAACTGGCCGGCGCTTTGCAGCACATCATCGAGCAGGAACAGAACCCGTTCGTGCAGCAGCAGTGCGAGCGGGCGCTGCAATATCTCGGCGCTTCGGTGGAGCATCACTGATGATTCGGGCGGCGTTGGCGCTTGCGCTGATTGCGGGCTTGCCGTACCCGACGCCTGCGCAGCGGTCGAGCGAGTTGCGCCGCGACGGCCGCTACTGGGTGCAAAAGGAAAGCGCTTCCATCCAGGCCGGTTCGCGCTTGCGCGTGAGCTCGGTCGGCGTTGTCCGTGTCAGAGGCGTGGATATCGGGGAGGTCCGCTATACGGTCGTGAAACGGCTGCGCGCGGCCAATGAGGCCGAGGCCCGTGAACGGTTGGCCCCCGCCGGCGTTTCCCTGGCTCGGCAGGGCGGCGGGAGCGTCGTTGTTGCTCTGCGCCGCGCCGCTTGCCGGCGCTGCTCGTTCCGTGCCGATCTGGAGATCGAGGCGCCGGCGGCGACCCGGCAACTCGTGCTGGTTACCGAGGACGGGGAGATCGAAGTTCAGGGAATCGAGGGCGCAGTCGATGCGGAGACAACCGGCGGCCGGGTCGTGCTCGACTCCATCGGCGGCGAGGCGCGCGTGTTGACCGCGGGCGGAGACATCGAGTTGGGGACCGTCGGCGGCGAGGTTCGCGCGGAAACGGCGGGCGGCGGCATTTCGCTGCGGCAGGCGCGGGGCGGCGCTGTGTTGAATACAAATGGCGGGGGCATCCGGGTAAAGCGCATCGACGGCGTTTTGCAGGCCGATACCCTGGGCGGCAGTATCGAGGTCGAAGAGGCCGCCGGCAGGGTATTTGTCGGCACGAGCGGTGGGACGATCCGCATCGGCCGCGCGTTGGGGACGGTCAGCGCCTCGACCGCCGGCGGTTCGATCCACGTGGCTGAGGCGCCGCAGGGAGTCCGTGTCGAGACGGCGGCGGGCGACATTCGCTTGGAACAAGTCGGCGGGGCGGTGTTTGCCGCCGGCGCGGCCGGCGACATCCGTGCGTTTTTTGCCGTCGGCGCTGCGCTGCGCGATTCGCTCCTGGAGACGACCGGCGGCTCGATTGTCGTTTACCTGCCCGCCGACTTGGGCGTCACGATCGATGCGAGCGTCGATCTGGCGAAGAGCTTGAATCGGATTTTCAGCGAGTTCTCCGCTGTCGCAGTCCGGCGGTCGGACGGGGACTTCGGTCCTGGAGCGGTCACGGCGGCCGGCGAGATCAACGGCGGAGGGCCGCTGCTGCAGATGCGGAATATCGACGGCCGCATCGAGATTCGGAGGCGGCGATAGGGCTTTCAGATTTCGAACGGAGGGAGTGACATGCGCGGTTTGCTACTGACGGCAGTTCTTTGGGTTTGCGTCGGCGAGGTTCCCGCGCAGACACGGCGCCAATTCGACGTTTGGCGTTTGCTTGCCCCGAGCAGCTACGTCGGGCTCGGCATTATGGATCTCGATAGCGAGAAGGCCGAGTCGGTCGGGTTGATCGAGCCGCACGGCGTCGAGGTGACCAACGTTGCCCCCGGCAGCCCCGCGGAGCGCGCGGGTCTGCAGCGCGGGGACATCCTGGTGGCCTGGCGCGGCGTTCGCGTCGAAGGCATCGAGCACTTCGCGCGTCTGGTAAGGGAAACCCCGGTTGGCCGCGAGGTGGAGTTGAGCGTTTTTCGAGGCGGGAGCAAGCGCGCGGTTCACGTGGAGATCGGGGAGCGGTCTCTGAGCGTGGCAAGCGCAATCGGCCGGTGCGAGAGCTGCCGGCTGATCGTGCCCGATGTGCCGCGCCCCTATATCGCGGTTCAGAGCCGGGTTCTCGGCGCCGAGCTGGAAGCGATTGACGGCCAGTTGGCGGAGTTTTTCGGAGTGCGGCAAGGTGTTCTGATACGCTCGGTCGACCGCCGGTCGGCGGCCGAGTCCGCGGGTTTCAAGGCGGGCGACGTGATCGTCGCTGTGGCCGGCAAGCCCGTTGCGCGGGCACGCGACGTTTCGCGGGCGCTGCTTTCCGCAAAGGAAGGAAACGTATCCGTGGAGTTGATGCGCGGCCGCCGGAAGCAAACGCTCGAGTTGCAACAGTCTGCGCGCGGCCGGCGCGGCGCGGGAGCGATCCGCCGCGTCTCCGGTTCCCGCTGAGCGCGGAATCGCCGCGGCGCGGAGTCGAAATTCATGGCTTGCGCGGAAATTGAAATTGTCCGCTCTCGGCGGGTAAAGCTTGAATTGACCCGCCGCCGTTCGCCGTATGTGCTACACTTGAGCGTAACGACACGATAAAGAAGCTTAGGAAGGAGCATTGAATCTGGAATGCCGCTCGCTACTCAGGTCAAAGAGGACATCTACAAGACCTATGGCGTACACGACAAGGATGTCGGGTCTGTCGAAGTGCAAATTGCTGCGCTTACCCGTCGCATCGCCGATCTGACGGAACATTTGAAGACCCACAAGAAAGACTTTGCGTCTCGCCGCGGGTTGCTCAAAATGGTCAGCCGCCGGCGTCGTCTGATTCGTTACTTGAGGCGCAAAGACCCTCAGGGCTACGTCAAATTGATAGAATCCCTCGGCCTCCGCGGCTGACAGCATCCACCGCGAGGTGAAGCTGCGCGACCGCGGCGGCCGGGGACGGCTGCCGCGCTGCGGCTTCTCCCCTGCGCCGGATTCACGCTTTTCGGTAACGATGAACCCCTCCCCACGAGGGCGGCGGCGCAGCATGACGCGGCCGCCGCAATGCCAAACCGTTTCCTCCGCTTCGCTCCTGTGATCGGGGGGCCTGCATCCGTTTATCCGGCGGGCGGCTCTCGAAAGGACATTGCGAGTAAATGAAGCAAACAGTTGAATTCGATCTGGACGGCAAGACCGTCGTATTGGAAACCGGGCGTCTGGCCAAACAAGCCGGAGGCGCCGTTCTCGTCAGTTGCGGCGACACCCGCGTTCTGGTCGCCGCCACGGCTGCGCCCGCGCCTCGCGAGGGCATCGATTTTTTCCCGCTGACCGTCGATTATCGGGAATACACTTATGCCGCCGGGCGTTTTCCCGGAGGCTATATCAAACGCGAGGGCCGGCCCACGGAAAAGGAGGTTCTGACCTGCCGCATGATCGACCGGCCGCTGCGGCCGCTGTTCCCCGAGGGGTTCCGCAACGAAACGCAGATCATCGGCATGGTCGTATCGGCGGATCCGGAACTGGACCCCAGCATTTTCGCCATGATCGGCGCCTCGGCCGCTGTGGCCGTTTCCGATATCCCCGTTTTGCACACCACCGGCGCGGTGCGTATCGCGCGCATGGATGAGGAGCGGTGGATCGCCAATCCGACTTACGCGGAAATCGAGGAGTCGAACCTCAACATCGTGGTCGCGGCTGCCGAAGAAGGACTGGTCATGGTTGAAGCGGGCGCCGACCAGGCGGACGAGCCGAGCGTTCTCGAAGCGATTCGGCGCGGCCATGAAGCCTGCAAAACAATCGTCGCGGCCATCCGCGAGTTGGTCGAAAAGGCGGGCAAGCCGAAACGCGAAGTTACGCCGCCCGCATTCGACGAGACGCTGCGGGCCGAGATCGTCTCCCGCTGGGGCGCGCGCATGGAAGAGGCTCTGGATACGCAGGCGCATCCCAAGCTGGAAAGCTTGGCGCTGGTGCGCGCGATCAAGAAAGAGATACAGGGAGCCTATGCCGAGGACGAGGCCAAGGCCGCCGAGGCGAAGGCGTTCATGGAGCCCTGGCAGGAGCGCATATTCCGCAAGCAGGTTTTCGAGCAAAAGCGGCGGCCGGACCACCGCGCGCCGGACAAGCTGCGCGCGATCGATTGCGATGTCTCCCAGTTGCCGCGGGCGCACGGCTCGGCGGTGTTCACCCGCGGCGAGACCCAGGCGCTGGCAACGACGACGCTGGGCACCAAGATCGACGGTCAGCGCCAGGAACGCATCGAAGATCTGAACTACGAAAAGCACTTCATGGTGCATTACAACTTTCCGCCGTTCAGCGTTGGCGAAACGGGCTTTATGCGTGGCGCCGGACGCCGGGAGATCGGCCACGGCATGCTCGCGGAACGCGCCTTGACGCCGGTCATCCCGGATCGCGAGGAGTTCCCGTACACGATCCGCATCGTCAGCGACATCCTGGAATCGAACGGTTCGAGTTCGATGGCCACGGTTTGCGGCGGAACGCTTTCGCTGATGGACGCGGGCGTGCCCATCAAGGCTCCGGTGGCGGGCATCGCCATGGGGCTGATCGCCGAGGGCGACGATTTCGTGGTGCTTACCGATATTGCTGGCGCCGAAGACCATTACGGCGATATGGATTTCAAAGTCGCAGGCACCGAAGACGGCATCACCGCGCTGCAGATGGACATCAAGCAGCCCAACGTGAGCATCGAGGTGCTCGAGACCGCGTTGGCGCAAGCCAAAAAAGCGCGTCTCGAAATTTTGGAAGTCATGCACGGCGCCATCGACGCTCCGCGCAAGGAAGTGGCCGAACATGCTCCGCGCATTACCACGATCAAGATTCCGGAAAGCAAGATCCGCGACCTGATCGGCCCCGGCGGCAAGACGATCAAGGCGATCGTCGAGGAAACCGGCGCGAAAATCGACGTTGCCGACGACGGCACGGTCAGCATCGCCGCTGTGGACGGCGAGGGCGGACGCCAAGCCTTGGCGCGCGTCCAGGAGTTGACCGCCAGCCCGGAAGTCGGCAAGACCTATCTCGGCAAGGTGACGCGCATCGTCGATTTCGGCGCGTTCGTCGAGATCTTCGCCGGCACGGAAGGCTTGCTGCACATCAGCGAGATCGCTGAGCAACGCATCCGCGCGGTCGGCGACGAGCTCAAGACCGGCGACCAGATTCTGGTCAAGTGTCTGGCGCTGGAAGGCAACAAGATCAAGCTCAGCCGCCGTGCCGTCCTCAGGGAGCAGCGCGATAAGCGAACCGATAGCGAACCGCGGCGCGGACGCCGGAATTCCGGCGGAGACCGTCGCAGGGACGGCGACGACAGGAAAGAGGGATCGGCAAAAGGCTCTTCCAGGCCGGGGCCGCGCAGAAGGTCCGGCGGCGGGTAGCGGGCTTCGAGGCCGATTTTCCCGCGGCGACGCGTCCGGCGATGAGTATGTTGGTGTTGGTTCGGCACGGCCAGGCGCGCGCCTTTCAAGCGGACCCCGATCGACTCTCGGAGACCGGCCGGCGGCAAGCGCGCGCGCTCGGACGTTACTGGGTGAAGCACGGCGTCGGGTTCGACGCGGTCTTCCACGGCAGCTTGAGGCGGCAGCGGGAAAGTTGTCTGGCGGTTGCCGAGGTTTATCGCCGGGCCGGAGCGGATTTTCCACAGCCGCAGGAGTTGCCCGGGCTTGACGAATATCGGGTGCAGGACATGCTGGAGGCGCTTGCGCCGCGGCTGGCGGAGACCGACAATGCTTTCGCTCCACTGTGGCGGGCTTGGCTCAAGGGCCGCGAGACGCCGGAGCGCAACAAGTATTTTCAGCGCATGTTCGAGGCCGTGATGCAGCGCTGGATCGCGGGAACCTTGGGCGCCGAGGGTATCGAGCCGTGGGCCGCTTTTCGCGGGCGCGTGCTGGGAGAGTTGAAGGCTATCTTTTCGAGTCAGGGCGGCGGCAGGCGCGTCGCCGCGTTTTCGTCGGGCGGCCCGATCGCGGTCGCCGTGCAAACGGCGCTGCAGGCTCCCGAGGCGGCGGCGCTCGAGTTGAACTGGCGGATCCGCAATGCTTCGCTGACGACCTTGCTGTTCAGCGGCCGGCGGCTGAGCCTGGACGGCTTCAACGCTCTGCCGCACCTTGCCGAACGGCCGGATCTGGTCACGTTCCGCTGAGCGTGCCTGGACCGCGATTTTTCAGCGCTCTGCCTGCTTGCCGGCAACTCGCGATTTTCGTACTCCCGGTCGGACGCCTGATTTCGATTCGAGGCTGTAAGTCTGCGACGCCGGCCCTCGCCTTGCGGTCGAGGACGCGAAAGGCAATGGCGTCGTCCAGCCAATCGTGGCTGTGGCCGTCGGGATGCTGCGCGGCCGCGGTCAGGGTGTATTGCTGGGCGGTCAGGTTACAGGCGAAGGTGAACGCGGCCTCGACCTCGTCGCCGGCGGAACAGGCGCCTAGCGGCGTTTCCTCGATGCGCGTATTGGAGCCGAATACGTCGAGTCCGTTGCGGGTGCGGATGAGGATGCCGATCATCGGGTCCGCTTGCGCGGCATGGAAGCGCGCCCGCACACGCACCGTCATTTCGTCTCCGCTGCCGAGCGATCGAACCGCGTTGCCGGAGGAATCGAGGATTTCCAAATCGACGATCTCGCCCAAGCGGTCGCCGTGCCGGTGGCTGGGGGCGAGATGCTGCGGCGTCTCTACTTCTCTGGCGAACGCTTTTTGACGTTCGAGGACCGTCCCG
This sequence comes from uncultured Bryobacterales bacterium, assembly GCA_958295955.1. Classification (GTDB taxonomy): domain Bacteria; phylum Acidobacteriota; class Terriglobia; order Bryobacterales; family UBA6623; genus CATQHP01. The sequence goes on from OY282420.1 coordinate 3,963,480, forward strand.
ACGTAGCGGTTGACGACTGCCGTCGGGCTGCCTTCTTCGACCATTTCGCCGTTCAGCAGAAATGCCGCCCTGTCGCAGATCTGCTTGACCAGCCCCAAGTCGTGCGAGACGAAAACCACGGTGACCCCGCGCTCTTTCAGCTCAGTGAACTTGGCGACGCAGCGGTTGGCGAAAACGGCGTCGCCGACGGCGAGGGCTTCGTCCACGACCAGAATATCGGGATCGACATGGATCGCCGCGGAAAAGGCGAGGCGCACGTGCATGCCGCTGGAATACGTTTTGATCGGCTGCTCGATGAAGTCGCCGATGCCCGCGAAGCGCTCGATGGCGGGCATGGCGGCGTCGATCCGCTCGCGCGGCAGGCCCATGATTTCGCCGTTGAGATAGATGTTTTCCCGTCCGCTGAATTCGGGATTGAAACCCGCGCCGAGCTCCAGCAGCGCGGCGACGCGGCCGTGCCGCACGACGCGGCCCGTGGTGGGTTCGAGGATGCCGCAGAGCAGTTGCAGCAACGTGCTCTTGCCGCTGCCGTTGGGTCCGACGATGCCGTAGGTCTCGCCGGGTCGCACAGCCAGGTCGATGCCCTTCAGCGCCCAGAAATCGGTGTGGCAGGTTTTCAGCCCGAACGAGAGCATCTCGCGGATGCGGTCCACGGGCCTGGGGTAGAGGCGGTAAACCTTCGAGATATTGTGGGCCTCGATCATGGGTCTTGCGGAGACTTCGCCGCTGTAATTTCTACTCGTAGCGCAGCGTTTCCACGGGAGCGACCTTGGCGGCGCTGCCTGAAGGATAGATGGTAACCAGATAGCTGATGAGCACGGCGGCCGCCGCTACCAGCGCTCCATCGAGCGGGCGCGGCGCGAACGGCACGTAGTCGAGGCCGTAAACTTCGGCTTCCAGCGGAATCAGGCGGTAACGCTCGGCCGCCCAGCAGACGACGTGGCCGGCGATAACTCCGATCGCCGTGCCGATGCCGCCGATCGTCAGACCTTGCCACATGAAGATTTTGCGGATTTGGTCGTTTCTTGCGCCCATCGACTTGAGGATCGCGATGTCCCTGTTCTTTTCCATGACGATCATCACCAGAGAGGTCAGGATGTTCAGCGCGGCGACCAGCATGATGATGCCGACGATCAGAGTCGTTACGAATTTTTCGGTTTCCAGGGCGTTGAACAAGACGCTGTTGCGGTCGATCCAACTGGTCGCGGCGAATCGATCGCCGGCTGCGCGCTCGATTTCTTCGGCCGCGGCCGGCGCGAGGTCAAGGTCGTCGAGCTTGAACTCGATGGAGTTGATCACGTCGCCCAGAGACAGTGACTGCTGCGCCGCGCGAAGCGAACTCAGCGCCCACAGGTTGTCGTATTCGAAAAAGCCCGTTTCGAATATGCCGACGACCTGAAAGCGCTTGTACAGGGGGATGCGGCCGAATACCGCCATCTCGCCTTGCGGGTTGAGCACCGTGACCACCGTCGAGACGCGCGCGCCGATGCTGTCGGCGAGCCGCCGGCCCAGAACGATGCCGGGGTAGCCCTCCGCTTGCGGCGCCAGCCCGTCGGCGGAGCCGGCGACGATCTTGTCGAGCAGGCCGCTGACGTTGCGTTCGGCGGCCGGGTCGATCCCCTTCAAGAAACAGCCGTGGGCCAGCAGCGGGGTCGAAATCATCATTTCGCCGTACAGCGCGGGCGCTACGGCCTCGACGTGCTCGATCGCCGCAAGCTTTTCGAGCAGCGGCTCGTAGTCTTCGATGCCGAAAGCGCGTTCTTTTTCGAGCAGGTTGATGTGCGAGTTGGCGCCGACGAGGTGGTCGCGGAGCGCGCCCTGGACGCCGTTGTTGATGGCCATCGCCACGATCAGCGCGGTTACGCCCGTGGCCACGCCGACGACGGAAATCGCGGTGACGATGGAGATAAACCGTTCCTGACGCTTGGCGCGAAGATAACGCCGGGCTACTTGCCGCTCGAACGACATCCTGACGCTTTCATTGTCGTAGATGATCCCGGCTCGCGCCGTTCATGGCGTATGCTAAGCAACTGTGCTTCGCTTCGCCGCCCTGCTGTTTGCCGCCGCCGCTCTCGAAGCTGCGCCCAATCTCGTCGTTCTGCTGGCCGACGATCTCGGTTACGGAGACGTCGGCGTTTACAATCCCCGTTCGAAGATTCCGACGCCGAACCTCGATCGGCTGGCGGGGCAGGGAATCCGCTTCACCGACGCGCATACCCCGGACGGCGTATGCTCGCCGACGCGGTACGCTCTGCTCACCGGACGCTATGCCTGGCGCACGCGCCTGAAGAGAGGCGTGCTCAACGGCGCTTCGGCGCCGCTGATCGCCGCGGACCGCCTGACCCTGGCCGCGATGCTGCGCGAAAAGGGCTACGCAACCGGCGTCGTCGGCAAGTGGCATCTAGGGTTCGATTGGCCGCTGCGCGACGAGTCGAAGCCGCAGACGGTCGAAAATGTCGATTGGTCGCGCCCGCTCGAAGATGGGCCGCTGCAGCACGGTTTCTCATACCAGTTCGGCTTGGGCAAACCGGCCTGGACCTTCGTCGAGAACGGCAGGGTGCTGGCGCGCCCGTCCGTGCGCTTCGACCTGACCCATTTGCCCGCCTATCTGATGGGCGGCAACAACAACAAGGGCGTGAAGGCGGCGGGGTTCGAGTTCGAGCGCATGCTGCCGCGCTTCACCGAAGAGGCGGTCGGGTTTATCCAGCGCAACGCCGCCGCAAAACGGCCTTTCTTTCTGTTTTTTACGCCCATTGCGCCGCACCGGCCCGTGGTTCCCAACAAAGACTTCGCCGGAAAGAGCGCGGCCGGCCTCTATGGAGATTTCGTGGCCGAGTTCGACTGGGCCGCGGGTGAAATACTGGCGGCGCTCGACCGCTCCGGGGTAGGCGAAGAAACGCTCGTGATCGTCACCAGCGACAACGGCCCCGAAGTGGACGCCTACAGACGGGTGCTGGAGTACGGCCACTACAGCATGGGAGAATTGCGCGGCGTGAAGCGCGATCTTTGGGAAGGCGGCCACCGCGTTCCTTTCATCGCCCGCTGGCCGGGAAAGATTCCGGCGGACAGCGTGCAGAGCGAGGTGATTTGCCTGGCCGATTTGATGGCTACCGTTGCCGGACTGGTCGACTATCCGCTGCCCGCAAACGCGGCGGAAGACAGCTACGACGTGAGTCGGGCGCTGTTCGGCGAAAAGATCGAGAAGCCGTTGCGGGAAGCGACGGTGCATCACGGCTCGAAAGGTTGGTTCGGCATCCGGCAGGGCGGCTGGGTGCTGATCGACCATCCCACCGGCGACAACAACAATCCGGGGCAAAACGCCGAGCCGGAGTGGTTTCGGCGGGAGCGCATGGCGAAAACCCACGACAGGCCGGTGGAGCTTTTCGACTTGGCGGCGGACCGGGCGCAGCGCGAGAACCTGGCCGCCGCGCACCCCGAGAAGGCCGCGGCGCTGCAAGCCCTTCTGGAGCGCTACCGCCGCGAGGGGCGCAGCGTGCGGCGCTGAGCGGATTTACGCCGCCGCCGGTCGTTTGTCCGCGGGCGCGGCGCGGCCGAGGCGGCATTGGGCGTGGACGGCCTGCACGGCCTTCGTCAGATCGGTCTCGTTGACCACGATGGCGATCGTCAGTTCGCTCGACCCTTGAGCGATGGCGATGACGTTGATCGCGTTTTCCGACATCGCCGCGAACAGGCGTCCGGCGAACCCCGGCGTGCCGCGCATGCCTTCTCCGACGGCCGCCAGCAGGCCGACGCTGTGATCGACCTCGATGGGGTGTACGTAACCGTGGGCGAGCTCCAGCGCGAGCTCCTCGTGGAGGCCGTCGAGAACGGCGCCGACCTCCTCGCTGCGCACCAACATGCAGAAATTCTGGCGGAAGCTCGAGCGCGTCAACAGCAGCACTTCGACTTTGGCGCGGGCCGCCGCTTCCAGCGCGCGGGCCATAAGCTGCGCTCCGGATAACGAGATGCTGACCGCTTCGATGGAGAGCAGCGTCACTTTCGGCAGCGCGGTGACGGCGCGGACGCCGACGCTTCCGGGCGGCTCCTCGGAAATGCGCGTGCCCGGCTGCCGGGGGTCGAAGCTGTTCTTGATGCGCACCGGGATCTTTTTTTCGACCAGCGGGGCCAGGGTTCGCGGGTGGAGCACTTTGGCTCCGTTGTAGGCCAACTCGCACGCCTCGTTGTAGGTCACCTCCGCCAGCACTCTGGCGTCGGCGACGATGCGCGGGTCGGCGGTCAGAATGCCCGGCACGTCGGTCCAGATCCAGAGCTCGTCGGCGTCCAGCGCCGAAGCGACGATCGAGGCGGAAAAATCCGATCCCCCGCGGCCCAGCGTCGTCGGCACGCCGTCTTTTGTCGCTCCGTTGAAACCGGTGACGATGGGCACGCCGCCGCGCTCGAGGATCGGCATCAGGCTGCCCGCCGCTTTTGCGTCCGTCTCGGCGAGCAGCGGTGCAGCGCCTCCGAATACGGCATCGGTGACGATCACCCCGGCGCCGTCCACCGGTTGCGCATCGATCCCTTGCTGCCGCAGCACCTCGCTGACGAGCAGGGCGGAGAGCTTTTCGCCCGTGGGCACGGCTGCGTCCTCTGAGCGTTCCGGGCGCTCGCCGAGCAGCAGTATGCCGCGTGCGACGCGGTCGAAGTTCCCGAGAATGTCGTCAATGCGGGCCGCCGCCACTTCCCGGCGTTCCGCGGCAATCAACTCTCGGCATGCGTCCAGGTGTTTCTTGCGCAGCGCCGCGAGATTGGTTTCAACCGTTGCCCGCTCGCCGCGCCCGCCGGCTTCCAGTATGGCAAGCAGCGTGTTGGTGACCTGCGACATGGCGGAGACGACCGCCGCGACCGCGCAGTGTCCGGTTTGCTCGGCGATCAGGTCCGCCGCTCGCGCGATCGCTTGCGCGGAACCGACGCTGGTTCCTCCGAATTTCATCACGAGCAGGGGTTTGTGCATGGCGGGGGCTGTGCGCGGCGAATCTCTTGAGGTTGGCGCGGGGGCAGGGCTGCGCCGCGGCTAGGTTAGCGCCGCCGGCGTCTCGCGAGTCAGATAGACGCCGTATTTCTTGAGCTCGTCTTCGTAGTAGCGCCGGTGCTGAATCTGCCATTCCTCGCTGCCCTCTGGAATCTCGCGTTTCTGCGAGCGGATCGTCTCGCGGGCTTTTTGGTCGATCTTCTCTTCCAGAACGAACATGTCGATCAGATGGTTTTGGATTTCCAGGCGCGTGTCGTTCCAACCCCGGTTCAGACGCGTACCCGGAATACGCGGGAGCTTGGCGGCTATCTTGTGCGAGAACTCGAGCGCCTTGTCGCGCGCGATCTTCATCGAGCGTTCGCCGCCGCGAGACGACGCCGCCGCGGAAACGACCTTGCGCTCGGCAAGAATCTGACGCTTCACCTTGGCGAACATCTCGTGATAGGCGATGTTTTGCGCACGCATGTAATTGCCGTACTGGTTCAGCAGCGCGCGGGCTTCCGCGTTGATTTCATCCTCGAGGCTCAAATCGTCGAGGATGATGTTTTCGATGAGCGCCGCGACGTCTTCGGGTTTTTTGATAACGCATGCTTTACGGCCAAGGCGCTTAGCGACTTCCTTGGCGATGTAGGCGATATAGGGCTTGGGAAGGATCATGCCCGAAACCGTTAGTGTATCCGGATATCTTGAGCGGCGTCAATCGGTTGGGGAGGAGGCTCGCCCGCCGCGGTGTGCTCCAATAAAAACTGCTCTCTGCCGGACCATGCCCGCCGTCCCGCGATGTTTGCTGCTGAGCCTCTTTGCGCTCGCTTCGCTCGATGGCGCAAGCCATTACGAGATCGGCCTCGAGTCGGCGGCCTCCGGCACGCTGCGGGTTACGCTCGATACGGCCTGTTCCGGCCGACCGGTGGAATTTCAGATGCCGACCTGGAACGCCACCTATCATATCCGCGACTTCAGCCGCTTCGTCTCGAACTTTTCCGTATCCGCTGAATCGGGCGCCCGGCAGTCGGTTGCCAAATCCGACCCGTCCCGCTGGGTTGCCGCGTGTCCCGCCGGCGGTCGCGTTCGCGTCGAGTACGCCGTTCTGGCCGACCGACCCGGGCCGTTCGGCGCCTTCGCGGACGCCAATTATGCGACGCTGAACCTCGCCCAGATTCTGCTTTACCCGGTCGAGGCGCGCAACGACGAGTTCACCCTCGCCTTCGCCGGACTCCCGCCCGACTGGAAAGTTGCCGTAACCCTCGAAGAAAACGGCAGCGGTTACCGCGCGCCGAACTACGACCTGTTGACCGACACGCCGGTTCTGCTTGCCGACTTCGTCGAAGATTCTTTCGCGTACGACGGCGCCTCGATTCGCGTGGCCGCATTCGGCGAACCCGGCGGCTTCGATCTCGACATCCTCATGGATTCCGTCAAGCGCATCGTCGGCAGCGCGGCGGAAATCATGCAGGGACTCCCCCTCGCGCATTACACGTTCGTTTACTGCTTCAAAGACACCGCAGGCGGAGGGATGGAGTACCGCAACGGAACGCTTATCTTCGGCCCGGCCAAGTGCGCCGATTGCAGCCTGTCGAACCTGACCTCCCATGAATTCTTCCACCTGTGGAATGCGAAGCGGCTCCGCCCGGCGTCGTTAGAGCCGCTCGACCATGCCCGGCCCATGCCCAGCCCGTCGCTGTGGTTCGTCGAGGGCGTCACTTCGACATTCGCCGAATTCATCCGCTTGCGCTCCGGGGCCGCCACAGGCGATGAATTTTTGTCGCGCCTGGGTAAGCGGATATCGCGCTACAGGGCGCGGCCGGCGCGTCTGGAGCAATCGGCGGAACAGGGCAGCGTCGAAGCCTGGCTCGAAGGCTACCCGGAGTACGGCAGCCCCCAGCGCAGCGTCTCGTACTATCTGCGCGGCGAGTTGATCGGCTACCTGCTCGATCTCTCCATCCGCCGGCGCACGAAAAATCGCCGCAGCCTCGACGACGTCCTGCGCCTGCTCAACGAGCGCTACGCCGTCAAGGGCCGCTTTTACGACGACACCGACGCGATCGAGCAGGCGGTATCCGCGGTTGCCGGCAGCGATATGTCCGCCGTCGTCGCGGCCCTGGTGCGCCGGCCCGAGCCTATCGACTGGAACGCCTACCTGCGCTATGCCGGCTACCGCTTGGCCGCCCGCAAGAAGGAACGCATCGATTTCGGCCTCTCCCTGGCGATCTCTCCGCAGCGCGGCATCTTCGTCAGCGCGGTCGAGCCGGCGAGCGCCGCCCGGCAAGCGGGCTTCCGCGCCGGGGACCGCATCATCCGTTACCGGGGGAGCCCGGTCTCCTGCGGCGTCGAAGAATTGGCGGCCCTCCTGCGGCGCTCGGCCGGCCGCCGCGTTTCCCTCGGAATCGAGCGCCAGGGCAGTTTTTTTGAGATCGAGATCACGCCGCGCGTGACCGAGGCCGTTGCCTACCGCATCGTGTCCATAGCTCGGCCCACTACGGCGCAACTGCGCGTGCGGAAAGGCTGGCTCAGGCGAACGACCGACCGGTAAAGCCCTGCCCGCGGTTACTTCTTGTCGGGAATGCGGATTACGATCTCGCCTTCCTTCGACCAGCCCAAGTCTTGGCGGGCTCTTTTTTCGATTCCCGGACCGCCGGGCGCCAAGTCTTCGATTTCCTGCTCGATCTCCCTGTTTTGCTTCGTCAGTTCTTCGACTTGCGTCTCGAGCTCGGTCTCTTGCCGCCAAGCTGCTTGCAGGTCTTGAAACATACGATAGCCGGAAAGATGAAACCACCCGGTCAAGGCGGCCGTTGCTAGGATGAGAACGGTCCAACTCCTTCTTCGCGGGGAGTGCGGTCGGCGGGGCAAGAGATATTCCCTTCGATGGAGCTTCTTAAGATCATAAACGAACGGCGCGCGCCAATCCGCAAAATAACGCAAATTGTTTTATGAATAAAATCCGCGTCGTCTTGACCACCTGTTCCGATGCCGACTCCGCCGCGGGCTTGGCGTCGCAACTCGTCGAACGCGGCTTGGCGGCCTGCGTCAACATCGTTCCGGGCGTGCGCTCGATTTACCGTTGGCAGGGCAAGATCGAAGACGATGCCGAATGCCTGCTCGTCATCAAAACCACGGTTGACCGCGCGGCCGACCTGCAGGCCGCGGTCGCCGAGCTGCATGCCTACGACGTGCCGGAATTGGTCGTGCTGCCGGTAGAGAGCGGGGCGCAAGCCTATCTGGATTGGGTGCTTGCGCAAACCGCCGCAAGGAAATGAAACGCCGGGCTTGCGCAGGGCGGGCGCTGCTTGCCGCGTTTCTGCTTGCCGCCGCTTCGCCTGCGGCCTCGGTCGTCAGCGGTGTCGCGCGGGTTGTCGACGGCCGGCGCTCAGTTCCTCTGCGCAAGGCGGCGGTCGTTGCCTTGACGCCCGACGGCAGGAAAGTCGTGGCGGCGACCCGAACCGACTCGGAGGGACTCTTCCGCTTCCCCCGCCCGATCGCCCGCCGCATCGCGCTGCGCGTTGAAAAAGTCGGATATCTGCCCGTCGCCGGAGCGCGTCAGGGCGGCGCCGGGCGCATCCTCGACTGCCGCCGCGCAGGAGCATGCGAGTCTCTCTCGTTGGAGACGATCCGCGCCGCAGTGGTGGCCGGCACGGTCGTCGACGAGTTGGGCGAGCCGTTCGACAACGTCAACGCGGCCCTGACGCTGCTGGAAGGGCAGGCGAGCCGCACGCTGAGGGCGCGCAGCGACGACCGCGGAGACTTCCGCATCGCCGGCGTCGCTCCCGGCAGGTACGAGTTGACAACCGTTTCTTCGTACCGCGGCCTCGACGATTCGCTCTACGCAGGACGCCCGGTCGAGTTGGAAGTTGCCGCCGGCGAGATCGTCGCCGGCCTGCGGATCGTCTTGATGCGCGCCGGCGGCGGCGGTTTCCGCGTGAACGGCGCGGTGCGGGGCGTCGAGCTTTCGAGCCGCGTGACGAACTTTGTCCGCTTCCGGGGATTTGGCAGCGCAGCACGGCGCTTGCAGACAGGCGTTCTCGCCCGCGAGGTGAATGCGGATGGAACCTTTGCCTTCGACAAGATTCCCGAAGGGCGCTACGTGCTCACGCTGCAGCAAGTTCGCGCGGCTTCAACTCCCGGAGAGCAGCGGCGGCCCGAGCGGTTCATGCTCGGCGCGCTCGATGTCGCCGGCGATATCGAAGGTTTGCTTCTGGCGCCGTTGCCCCCGACCGGCATCAGAGGCCGCATCGCGTACCGCGAAGCCCCCTTGGGCAAGCCGGTGCTCCTGGCGCTCCAGGGAGCAGGCGGCGCCTTCGCGCAGATCCTGGTCGCAAACGCCGCCGCCGGCGCGTTTGCGAATTTGCAGCTCCTGCCCGACCGCTACACGATCCGCAGTTTCGGGCGGGAGCATTTCGTCCGGGCGGTTCTCGAGGACGGCGAGCCTTTGGCTGGCAATATCGTCGATCTGGACCTCGGCCGCATTCGCGATTTGCAGATTCTGCTGTCGCGGGACTTTGCCCGGGTCTCCGGCCGCGTCAAAAAGCCGGAAAGCGGCGCTCCCGCGGCCTTTTACCGCGTGGCCCTGCGCGGGCCGCATGGAGTCGTCGGCGTTCAGGCCGATCAGTACGCCCGCTTTCGATTCGAGAAAGTCGCGCCCGGCGGCTACGAGATTTGCGCTTGGCCCGATGCCGGACTCCCTCAAGTGAAGAGCGGCGGGATATGGCAGCAAGCCGGCGGCGCCGTGCGCGCTTTTCCCGTGGATGCCGGCGCGAACATCGAGATCAGTCTGACGGCCGCCAGATGAAGCTGCCTGCCGCCGCCCTGCTGCTCGCCGCCGGCGTCTTCGCTCAGGAGCCCGCCGGCGTCATCGCCGGCACGGTCCGTTCCGCGCTGTCGAGGCGGGTGCTGCCCAGCACCGGAATCGAGTTGACGCTGAACCCTGCGTCCGACGCCGGACAAAGAGCGGTTCTTCATGCCGCCGCGGACATTCAGGGCGTTTTTCGGTTTGCGGGCTTGCCGGCCGGCGAGGCCGTCCTGAGCTTTTCGAAAGTGGGCTACGAGGCAGGCGGCAAGCGAACGCTGCAAGTCGCCGTCGAGCCGGACCGAGAAGTCAACGATCTGGATATCGAACTGCGGCCGTCCGCCGCCGTTAGCGGAAAAGTCCTCGACCGCGACGGCGACCCCGTAACGCGGGCCGTGGCGCAACTCCAGACAGCGGTTCTGCGCGCCGGGGTGAAGTCCTTGCGCACGGTGCGCACGGCAAGAACGGACGACCGCGGGCATTACCGCCTCTACGACCTCGCTCCCGGCAGATATTACCTCAGCGTCTCGCCCGCGCGGGTCATTACCGCCGCCGGCATCCGCGAGTTCGCGCATTCCTGGGGATACTTTCCCGGCGCGCCGACCCTGCGGGGCGCGGAGCGCATCGTCCTGACTTGGGGCAGCGAGCGCGCAGGAGTCGATTTTCAATTGGGAACGCCCCCGCGAACCGCGGTCGGCGGGTTTGTCCGTAACCTCGGCGGCCGGAGTCCGTGCGTTTCCTGCCCGGTCTCGATTATGCGCCGCGGCGAGGGCCAAATCGGTTCGATTACCACCGACGAAACCGGCGGGTTCCTCATCCGCGGCCTGCCCGCCGGAGATTACGTGCTGCGGGCCAATGCGCTCGAAGGGCCGCGTTTCAATGCAGCGCAGAGGGTATTGCTTGTCGAGGGCGAGCCCGTGCAGGCGGACATGGTCCTCCGGCCCGGGTCGGTCGTTCGCGGGCGTGTCGCCGCGCTTGAGTACGGCGAAACAGCGGCGGCCGCGGACCGGGCCGACCCGCTCATCGTGACCCTGACGGCCGTCGACGGTTCGAGAAGCAGACGCCTGCGGGCCATGCCTGCGCCGGCGGCGGGCGGGGAATTCGAGATTATCGATGTCGGCGCCGGCGAGTACCGGGTCGGCATCGAAGACGGCCCCCGCGGCAGTTATCTGCGCGAGGTCTCGCTCGGCGGACGCCCGCTCCCCGAGCCCCGCATCACGGTTGCCGCCGGCGCGGACCTGAACGGCCTGCGGATCGTTCTCGGCGCCGACGGCGCGACCGTTCGCGGCAAGGTGGACGGCGCGCGATTTGCGTCCGCAGGCGAGGCGGCCCCGCCCGGCTTCGCGGTGCTGCTGCCGACGGAAGGCATCGGCGGCTACCGCCGCGAATATCTTGGGAACTACCGCCCCGGCGACGGGCTGTTTGCCATATTTGCCGTGCCCCCCGGCAACTACCATGTCTTCGCCGTGCCGCGCGACGAGCCGTGGGATCTGACCGATCCGCTCGACCTCGGGCGGCTCCGCAGCGCGGGGAAGGCAATCCGCCTGCGCGCCAAGGAAGAGGCCGCGGTCGATGCGCCCTACGTCGCCGCGCCGCGATAACCAGGGCAACTTTCCGCGCCGTTTGCTATCGTGCGAGTGGAGGATTTCCAGCGATGCGCAACGCACTCCCCGCCGCGGCAATCCTGGCATTGCTGGCCGCCGGCCCCGCCGCCTCGAAGCCGAAGTACAAGGCGCTGATCGTCGACGGACAGAGCAATCATCGCATCTGGCCCGAATCGACCCAGCTTCTCAAGGGCTATCTCGAAGAAACCAAGCTCTTTGCGGTCGATATCGCCACCACTCCGCCGGCGGGCGAGTCGATGACGGGATTCCAGCCGCCGTTCTTCGATTACGATGTCGTGGTCTCGAACTATAACGGCAAAAGCTGGCCTGTCCGCACCATGTGGGCTTTCGAGAAATACGTCGGCGGCGGCGGCGCTTTCGTCTCGGTTCACGCCGCCAACAACGCTTTCCCTGAGTGGGTTGCTTACAACGAGATGATCGCCGTCGGCGGCTGGGGAAACCGCACCGAGCAGCACGGCCCGCGGCTACGCTTCCGCGGCGGCAAATTCGTTCCGGACAACACGCCGGGCGTTGGCGGCGGCCACGGCGTCCGCCATGAATTTCCGCTCGTGATCCGCGACCCGAATCATCCCGTCACCCGCGGCCTGCCGCCGGTGTGGATGCATGCCGAGGACGAGCTCTACGACCGCCTGCGCGGACCCGCCAAAAACGTTACCGTTCTGGCCGGCGCCTATTCCGCCCCGGAAACGAGGGGCACCGGAGAGCACGAGCCGATCCTCATGGCGATTCGTTACGGGAGAGGCCGCGTCTTCCACACCACGCTGGGCCACAGCTTGACGGCCATGCGCTGCGTCGGGTTTATCACGACCTTCCAGCGGGGCGCCGAATGGGCCGCCTCGGGGACTGTCACCCTGAAGGTTCCCGATGACTTCCCCGGCGCGGAGAAGGCCGTCGTGCGGCCGTGACCGCCTTGCGCGGCTGGGTCGAATGCGCGCCGAATTTCTCCGAGGGGAGGGATGCGCACGTCCTCGCGGCGCTGCGGCGCGCCATCGAGAGCGCCGGCGTCAAGCTGCTTGACCGGACCGCCGACCCCGATCACCATCGCTCAGTTTTCACCTTCGCGGGCAGCTTGCCCGCAGTCGAAAACGCCGTTCTCCGCGCGGCTGAAACGGCCGTCGAAAAAATCGATCTTGCCTCCCATCGGGGCGTCCATCCGCGCATCGGGGCGCTCGATGTCGTTCCTTTGATTCCTCTCGGCGACACGCCCTTCGATGCCTGCGTGGCCGGCGCCCGGCGGATCGCCCGGCGCTTGTGGAGCCAACTCGAAATCCCCGTTTACCTTTACGGACGGGCGGCGCGCAGCCCCGAGCGCCGGGCGCTTGAGTACATCCGCAAGCTCGGCTTCGAGAAGCTGCGCCTGTCGGCCGACTCCCCGGGGCGCCGCCCCGATGTCGGAGGACCCCTTCCGCACCCGACCGCGGGAGCGGCCTGCGTCGGCGCGCGCGGATTCCTGGTTGCTTTCAACGTCGAGTTGCGCACCGCGGACATCGCGGCGGCGAAACGAATCGCCGGCAAAATCCGCGAATCGTCGGGGGGGCTGCCCGCGGTCAAGGCGCTCGGCCTGCGCTTGGCCACGCGGGGAACGGTTCAAGTCTCCATGAACGTCGTCGACATCGACAGGACGCCGCTCCACCGCGCGGTCGAAGCCGTCTGCGCGGAGGCGGCGGCCTTGGGCGTCGAGGTTGTCCGCGGCGAGTTGATCGGCCTCTTGCCGAGAAAGGCGGCGGAGCAAACCACGGCCCAAGCGCTGCGCCTGGACGCCCTCACGCCGAACATGGTCATCGAAGACCGGCTGGGGCTGGACTAACGCCGAGGTCGCGGAATCTGCTTCGCTGTAGGCGCCGGGACAGGTCGTTGCCAAGACCATTGGTGGCGGCGTCTCCGCTGACGTGCGCTAGGTCCGCGAGACCATGAAGTCGGGGACGGCACCCTTTTACCTGCGCCGCATCAAGGAGGAGGAGGTTCATTTCCCGGAGCGGTAGCCGGGCGGAACGTGGGCCGCGAAGCCGGTCTTCACCAAACGCATCCCGCGCACGGCCGGTTTCGCCATCGATGGTCCCGAGATGACTAGGAATAATCGCTGCTGTCGTAAGGCGAGCAGCGATGCTCGGTGGCTACCGTCAGCCCGCGCCAGGTCTCGCCGGCTGCAATGGATGCAACAGTGCAAACAAGATCAGGCGGTTCATGGTTCTCTCCCTATCAGTTCACGGCTTCCATCGCGGTCCAGTACTCAGCGGTTTCCCCTTTCCGTCGAATTTTCACGAGTCCTGAGAATATCGCTCTGTCGACAATAAATATCTGTTCCTCGGCTGTGAACTTGATGCAGATACCGGATGCAACTCCAGTCATAAGGGCGCGGCTGAAAGCAGCGTTGTCTTTCTGTACTGCATAGGTGGTGAGTTTCTCGTAGTATTCCCGGTCGCTACAACCTATCCAGTCGTCGCCGTCAATTCGCAGGTCGTTACTTGCCGTGCTGTCACTGCGGGATGAGCCGGTATCAGCCCTTTGCTTTTCTTCCGGTTCTTTACTCTCAGAAGCGACGACCTGCCTATCCACAGGCTCTTGGGATGTTCCTTCTTCCGAAGGTATCTCGGGGGGAGCAACTGCGATCTGTTGATCTGCGGGCTCTTGGACGCCCACAGCAAGGCACACGAGCACAACTACGCCCGTCAAGATCCATTTGGTCTTGACGGTGAACGATCTGTTTTTCCATAGCGCGTATAGGCCGACCGGACAGAATAGGATCAGCCATACAACTACGACTGTCTTGTTGTCATACCATCTGGGTTTTGTCTGAGTCATGATTTTCTCCTGGTTACTCCGAAACTGTTACTTGAAGGTTTGGGACATCCATTTTACTTAACCGCAGCCGCTGGCGTCTGCGGGCTGGTCCAGGTGACGCGGCCGACGATGCGGTCGTCTTCCTCTACGCGGCGCGGCGGGTAATGGAGATTGTCGCTGACCAGTTCCCAATGACGATTGCGTTTGCGCAGGCGCTTGACAACCAAGCCGCCGTTGGCGCGAATCACGAACATGGCATCGTCGACGGCGACGATGTCGCCGTCGTGGATGGTGGGCATCATGGATTCTCCGGCGGCGAGAAGACCGAGCAAGGGGTTGCCGGAACCGGGAGGGTGTCTCGCGGAGGCCGAAACCCGTCATGCGGAAGCGCTGGCGCGGCGCGGTCGCCGTCGCGAGGAGATTGAGCGGCAGCGGATGCTGACGCTGCAAAGAATTGAGCGGCTGGCAAGCGCCCTCGTCCTGCCCCCACCCTGAACGTGGTGTCCCGAATGTCCGCCGTCTGCGTCCGCATCCCGAAACCGAAATGACGGCCATGCGGGTAGTCATGGAATACGAGACCGCGCAAGGTCGCCGGGTTTACGATGTCCACGAAAAGAACCTCGGCTACGACGCGAACAGCCTCGATCTACAATCGGGCGAATTGCGCCTGGTCGAAGTGAAGGGCCTCGCCGCCGCAACCGGCAGCATCCTGCTCACGCCGAACGAGCGCCGCGTCGCCGATGACCGCCTCGACTGTTACTGGCTATACATGGTGACCGACTGCGCTACGGAACTCCGGCTTCGGGAACCGATCAAGGACCCGGCCCGTTTCCCGTGGCATGAAGTCATCAAGGTCGCCCACTATCGCCTGCATCTCAAGAACTGGAAGAGCTTCCAGGATGTGGACTTCGCCATGGCGGACCGCATGTTTCTGGTCGGCCCCAACGCTTCGGGGAAGTCCAAATCTGTCGGGCGTTTTCCGGTTCCTGCGAGACAATGAAACGATCATCGACCGGTCCGATGAAGAAGACAGCAAAGATACTGTGCGCCTGACCCAGACCTACCTCGAGCAGGTGAACGCGAACCAGAAGTTCCGCGAACTGGCCGCATTTTTTGCGTGTATCCGTTATCTGCACATCGTGCTCCAACTCGTCCGCGATCCCGACCGGTCCGCGAGCCGTTCGAACGATCCTTGCGGCGCCGACGGTACGCCGCATCTACAAGGCAAATACCGGCATTGGCGCTCGGGGGGGCTTGGCAGGCCGAGGGGCAATTTTCGGACGGGACACTGTGCATGATGGGGATTCTCTGGGAGGCGTTGGAGAAAGGGGGGCGTTGCTGCTTGAAGAGCCGGAGCTTTCGCTCCATCCGGGAATCGTGCAGGCGCTCCTCCAAATGTTGGCGTGCGTGCAGCGCAAAACCGGAAAACAGATCTTTCTGTGTACGCATTCACCGGAGTTGCTGCAGGACGAGGGAATCAGTCTCGATGAGACGCCGCTCCTCTTTCCCGGAACCGAGGGCACCGAGGCAACTCCGGCGGCGGCACTCTATGACATCCGCCTATTGTTGGAGGGCGGTCTCTCGTTGGCCGATGCCGTGATCCCCATGATGCGGCCGCAAGACGCCGGACAACTCGCTTTGTTCGCGGATGACCGGGTTGCGTTGGCATACAATAGGAGTTGTTAGCCGAGCGTTGTCTCCGGCGGCGGAATGTGCTTATGCCGGTACGGATTGAGCTAAGAGACGCCCCCGAGGAAGTGTGCGACCGGGTCGCGCCGCGCACGGCATCGCGGCAGCAATCCATGCAGGAATTCCTGCTCTGTGAGTTGGAACGGATAGCATCCCGACCTTTTCTCGATGTGTGTCTGCAGGAAGTTCACGCCTGCAAGCAAGCGGCGGGGACTCATGTCCCAGCTTCTGAAATTTTGCGCGCCCGCGACGCAGGCCGGAAGTGATGGCAATTGTCGATGCATCCATGTTGGCAGCGGCGCTCGATTGTCCGCCGCTGCTCGAGAGTGAATGCCTTGCAGCCGCCGCTGGACGTTCGGCAAGATCGAGGCCGTTGCGGCAGGAAGGAGCGCCGGCGGAGTGACGCCTGAATCGAGTCCGTTCAGCCCTGGACAGCCGGTTCCGGTTGAGTTTTTTGTCGGAAGAAGCGCCGAGATCGAACGCCTGAGCGGCATGGTCCGCGGCAGTGCGCAGGGCCGTTTCAAGATCGGCTTCGTCAGCGGCGAGCCGTCCGCGCCCGAGGCCGCCGCACTGGACCGCGTCCATGCCGCCATGCCGCCGGCGTTGCCGAGGCAGCCATGATCCGGCGCGTCACGATCAGGAACTTCAAGCGTTTTCGCGAACAGACGTTCGAGCTTGCGGATGCGGTCGTTCTCGCCGGGCCGAACAATGCCGGGAAGTCCACGCTGCTCCAGGCGATCGCCACCTGGAAGCTGGGCCTCGATCGCTGGGCCGCCCAGCGCGCGGGAGGCAGGGCCGTCGAACGGTCAGGGGTTGCCGTCCCGCGCGCCGATATGACTTCCGTGCCGCTGCGGGAGATGAATCTGCTTTGGGAAGACCGCAAGGTAACCGGTCCCAAAGGCATGTCCGGGAGGCGGCGGTTGATCGAGATTATCGTCGAAGGGAGAGGGGAAAACGGGACTTGGACGTGCGGGCTGGAGCTCCAGTACGCCAACCCCGAGTTGGCCTATGCGCGGCCTTTGGACGCGAAGAATCTCGACCGCAAGGCCATACGAAATTTCCCCCCGGAGGAGGCGCAGGAACTCGGCATTGTCCATGTCCCCCCGCTTTCGGGCATCGAACGCGACGAGCCGCGGCGCGACCGGGGCATGCAGGATATGCTCGTCGGCCAAGGGCGGCCGGGCGAGATCTTGCGCAATCTGCTGCTGGAGATTGCTGGTAAAGGCAATGCGCAGGATTGGGATGCTCTGGCGGGGCATATGCGCGATCTCTTTCGGATCGAGTTGCTCAAGCCCGTTTATTTGCCGGCCCGGCCGTATATCGTCTGTGAGTACCGCGGGCCGGGCCATACCCGGCCGCTCGATCTTTCCAACGCAGGGAGCGGCACGCTCCAGGTTCTTCTGCTGCTTGCCTTCCTGTATGCGCGGCCTGCCGCGGTGATCCTGCTCGACGAGCCCGACGCGCACCAGCACCTCATCTTGCAAAGGCAGGTTTACGACTTGGTGCGCAAGGCCGCCCGCGAGCGCGGCGGGCAAGTAATCGTAGCGACGCACTCCGAGGTCGTTCTCGATGCGACGGCGCCGGAGCGGGTGATCGGGTTCTTCGGCGAAGCGCCCCGCGCCCTGACCGGCACGACTGAACGCGACCGCGTGCGCGAGGCGCTCAAGCGCGTCACTACGACCGATCTGCTGCTTGGCAGGGAAGTCGGGGGCGTGCTCTATGTTGAGGGCGAAACGGACGAGCGGATTCTGAGCGAATGGGCGCGGATACTCGACCATCCGGCGCAGCGCTTCTTCGAGCGTCCCTTCGTGCATCGGCTCGGCGGCAGGAGCCTGCGCGAAGCGAAAGATCATTTCTTCGCCATGCAGGCCGTTTTTCCCGGAATGTGCGCCGTCTGCCTGCTCGACGGCGACAACCGCGACGAGCCGGACACGGAAACGACGAAGGTGGGGCTGTCCGTGCTGCGCTGGCGGCGCTACGAGATTGAGAACTACCTGTTGCAACCGGAGGCTATCGAACGGTTCGTGGGCTTCCCGTTGATGCGGGAGCGGCTGGACGAGGAATTCTGGCGCCATGTGCCTCGGGGAACCGACCTTTTCGGGGATCACGTCTCGCTCGTGCGCGTGAAGGCGAGCGGCGAGTTCCTGGCGCCGCTGTTGGATAGCCTCGGTAGCGGCACGCCGAAGAAAGACCTGT
This sequence comes from uncultured Bryobacterales bacterium, assembly GCA_958295955.1. Classification (GTDB taxonomy): domain Bacteria; phylum Acidobacteriota; class Terriglobia; order Bryobacterales; family UBA6623; genus CATQHP01. Next base: position 3,981,523 of record OY282420.1, read on the forward strand.
ACTTGCTGGCCGCCGTGATGCGCAAGGATGAGATACACCCGGAGGTCAGCGAAAAACTCGACCGCATCGCGGAAGCGCTCAACCCGCCTGAGGCGGAGGCGTAGCTTGCGGCCGCGGCGTAAGAGTATCGCAGGAAAGAAATATGCCGAATTCGATCGATTCCGTTCGTATTGAGGGCTTCCGTTCGCTCGCGGATGTCGAGATCAAGGACTTGCCCGCAGCGACCGTGCCGATCGGCGCCAACGGATCCGGAAAACCCGGTTTCATCCACTTCCTCGAGATGTTGAGTTGGATGTTGAAGTCCTGCCTCTCAAACGAATTCATCCAACTGCGGGCGGCGTCTCCGCCGGCAACGACCCGGACCGCGTTTGCGGTAACATGAAGCCGTTTGCGCCGCCCGCGTGGAATGCTTGCATGCATGCGCCGCGGAGGCGTCTCGCGGACGCGGAGTTTTCGCTTGACCGATCTTTTTGCCCGGGGCGGTTGGGCCGCATTTTTTGCGGCGGTTCTCGTTTTTGTTCCGCCGGCGGCGGCTCAGAACGGCGGCGCGGCCGCTCCGGCCGCTGCGGCGCCCGCGGCGCCCGCTCCCCAACCGGCTGTCGCAGTCCCTGCCGCGCCCGCCGAAGGCGCCGACCGCACCCGCCTCAACCTGTTGGGCGAAGTCGATTCCGAATCCGGCGAGGCGCGCCGCAACGAAAACGTCCGCCTCACCCTGATTGACAACAACGTCCTCAAGGAGCTCAACCAGCGCATCGGCACGACCGCCACGATTATCGAGGAGTTCAAGGTCGATCAGGGCTATTTCGGCAAGGAATTCGGCGGCAGTCCGTCGCGGCAGATCCATTTGCCGCGGCTGCGCGCGGACGGCGTCCACGGCCAAGCCTTCTGGAGCCACCAGAACAGTTCCTTTTCCGCCCGCTCGTTCTTTCAGGTCGGCGGCGTGCAGCCGGCGCGCACCAACGACTACGGCGTCATCCTGACCACGAAGCTCACCGCCGCGACCGCCCTGACCGTCGATGTCAGTCAGCGCAAGCTGCGCGGACAAGTGAACGGAAACATCCTCGTTCCGGCGGTCGACGAGCGCACGCCGACCGTGACCCACCCCGAGAAGCGGGCCATCGTCGAGAGGATTCTGGGCGCCTACCCCGCCGAGTTGCCCAACCGCACCGACATCAACGCGCGCGCCCTCAACACCAACGCGGCGCAGAACATCGACAACGACCGGCTTGGAGCGGCAATCGACAACACGTTCGGCAACAACCGTATATCGTTGAAATATAACGTAACGCTTCAAGACGTCGAAGCCTTCCAGTTGCACGGCGGGCAGAACCCCGACACCACTACCAAGAACCACAACGCGCGCATCACCTGGAGCCGCGCCTGGACCCCCGACACGACCGCGGACTTCAGCATCGGTTACGAGCGCATCGGCTCGCTGCTGGTGCCCGAGGAAACCTCCCTGGGCGGATTCTTCCTGTTCAGCCGCATCCTGGCCTCCATCGGCCCCGGCGGCAACATCCCCATCGACCGCGCCCAGAACATGTTCCGCTACGCCGGCCGCGTCAACTCCGTCAAGGGCAAGCACCGCCTGGTCGCCGGCTTCAATCTCCTGCGCAAGCAAATCAACGGTTTCGAGAGCAACAACCACCGTGGCACGTACAGCTTCAGGCGGGACTTCGGGCGCGGCGCTCTCGCCAACTTTCTCGCCGGCGCGCCCAGCAACTTCAACGTCGCCATCGGCAACGCCCATCGCGGCTTTCGCAACTGGAACTCCCAATTCTTCGTCGGCGATAACTGGAAGGCCGGCGCCAGGCTCGACTTCAACCTGGGTCTGCGCTACGAGCCCGCCGCGGCTCCCGTCGAGGTGGACGGCTTGAACGATATTCCCTACGACGGCGACTGGAACAACTTCGCGCCGTCGTTCGGGTTCGCCTACCGCGCCAACGACCGTTGGGGAGTCCTGCGCGGAGCTTACGCCATTCAATACGGCCAGATATTCAACGCCACCTTCATGCAGTCGCGCTTCAACCAGCCGGGGGTCTTGAGCGTCAACGTGGCCGCGCCCGACCTGCTCGACCCGCTCAGGGACCTTTCCCCTGCCGACCTCGACCCCGACGCCCGCAGCGCTTTTTTCCGCATCGACCCCGAGTTGGCGACGCCCTATTCCCACCAATACAACTTCACCTGGGAACTGCGCCCCGTGGGGGATTGGGTCGTGTCGTTGGGCTACGTCGGCAGCCGCTCGCACAAGCTGCTCAACCAGCGCTACAACAACCGCGCCCAGCCCGTGGAAGGAATCCCGCAGATCACGCGCACGGTCAACCGGCGCCGCGCGGACGAGCGCTTTTTCGACGTTTATCACACCGTCAACGGCTCGATCGGCTACTACGACGCCGCCAAGGTCACGCTGCGCATCCCGCGTTGGGCCGGGTTGAGCGTCGATGCCTCTTACTGGTGGAGCAAGGCGATCGACCTCGCATCGTCCTACACCAACACGGCGACCGGCCGCGACGGCCGCAACGCGCGCAGTCCCAACGAATTCGATATCTGGGGCTTCATGAAGGGCCGCAGCGACTTCGACCAGCCGCATTCCATGCTCTGGCGCATCAATTACGCGGCGTCGGCGCCGGCGCGGGCCGGCCGCGTCTTGCGCGCCGCCTTCGGCAACTGGCAACTGAGCTCCGTGGTGCTGCTCAAATCCGGAACCCCGTTCAGCATCCGCTCCGGCTCCGACGGCCCCGGCGTCGGCAACGTCGACGGCGCGGGCAGCGACCGCCCGAACATCGTCGATCCGTCGATTCTGGGCGCGGTCGTCGACCATCCCGACACGTCGGCTCAAAAGATTCCGCATGCGGCCTTCGGCCTCATCGCCCCCACCGACCCCGGCGGCAACCTGGGCCGCAACACCTTCCGCAAAGATCAGGTTTGGAACGTCAACTTCGGCCTCTCGCGCCGCTTCGCCCTGAGCGGAGACAACGCGCTCCTGTTTCGGGCGGAATCGCTGAATTTCCTCAATCACGCCCAGTTCGCCGAACCCGACCTCAATCTGAGCTCGCGCACCTACGCCGCCATTACCAACACGCTCAACGACGGCCGCACCTTCAAGTTCACCCTCCGCTTCGTCTTCTGAGGTCCGCGGCGGTCGTTGTTTGCTAAACTTGATCGCTTCATGGCAACCAACCGCAGGATCGTTCTTGCCGCCCGCCCCGTGGGTTTCCCCAAAGACTCGGATTTTCGCCTGGAAGAAACCCCCGCGCCCGCCGCCGCCGCCGGCGAATGCGTCGTCCGGGTCAGCTACCTGTCGGTCGATCCCTACATGCGCGGGCGCATTAGCGGGCGCAAGTCTTACGCCGCCGCCGTTCCGCTCGGCGGGGTCATGGTCGGCGGCGCCGTGGGCAAGGTCGTCGAGTCGCAGTCCGACCGCTTCGCCGTAGGCGACTACGTCGTCGGCAATCTCGGCTGGCAGGAGTACGCGGCGTGTCCCGCGGCGGAGTTGCGCAAGGTCGATCCCGCGGCGGCGCCGCTCTCCGCCTGGGCCGGCGTAGTGGGCATGCCCGGACTGACCGCCTACTTCGGGCTGCTGCATGTCGCCGGGGTCAAGGAGGGCGAGACGGTCTGCGTCTCCGCGGCCGCGGGCGCGGTGGGCTCGGTTGTCGGCCAGATCGCCAAGATCAAGGGCTGCCGCGCCGTGGGCATTGCCGGCAGCGCGGAAAAATGCCGCTGGCTGCGCGAGACGGCGGGCTTCGACGCCGCCATCGACTACAAGGCCGAAGACGTTTTCAGCGCCTTGAAGACGGCCTGCCCCGACGGCATCGACGTCTATTTCGAAAACGTCGGCGGCCCCGTGACCGACGCGGTTTTCCCCCATCTCAACGTGCGTTCCCGGATCGCGGTCTGCGGGCAGATCTCGCAGTACAACGCGGTGGACGCCCCGCAAGGCCCGCGCATCCTTTGGCATTTCATCGTGAAACGCATCCGCGCCGAAGGGTTCCTGGTCTTCGATTTCGCCGACCGGCACGACGCGGCGCTCCGCGAGCTCGCCGGCTGGGTAAGCTCCGGCAAGATCAAGTATCGGGAAACGATCGCGGAAGGCATCGAAAACGCCCCGGGCGCTTTCATGAGCATGTTGCGGGGCGGTAACATTGGGAAACAGCTCGTGAAGCTGTCCGACGCTTGAAACCCAAACCAATCACTGAGGAAAGACCCATGAAAAAGTTCGTATTGACTCTGGCCGCGGTTCTGCTGCCGCTGAGCGTTGCGCCCCTCGGCGCAGACAAGCACGAAGGCGGCGAGGGAAACCACGCCGACGGCCGCGTTTTCGAGTTGCGCACCTACACCACCCCGGAGGGCAAGCTGCCCGACCTGTTGGCCCGTTTCCGCAACCACACCAACCATATTTTCGTGAAGCACGGCATGAAGCTGGTGGGCTATTGGACGCCGACCGACGAGGGCAAGGACAACACCTTGATCTACATCCTGGCGCACGACAGCCGCGAGGCGGCCAAGAAATCATGGGCCGCGTTCGGCGCGGACCCGGCCTGGAAGAAAGCCGCCGCCGAGTCGCGCAAGGACGGCCGCCTGGTGTTGAAAGTGGTCAGCCAATTCCTGGCGCCGACCGACTTTTCGCCGATCCATTAGCCGCCGCCCCGCGCGCGAAAGATGACCGTTGGGGAAGAATTCATACGCGTCGCCCGCCGCGAGCTCGCGCAGGGCCGGCGCAAGGTCGAGGTCTGCCTGGGGAAGCTCGACGAAGAGCAGATCTGGAGCCGCGCGCACGAGATCGAGAACTCCATCGGCAATCTCGCGCTGCATCTTGCCGGCAATGCGCGGCAGTGGATCGTCAGCGGCATCGGCGGCGAGCCCGACGCGCGCGACCGCCCCGGCGAATTCGCCCGCCGCGACCCGCTGCCCGCCGGCGAGTTGCAAGCGGTGCTGGACGCTGCGGTGCAGGCGGCCGACCGCGTGCTCGCCGCTCTCGATCCCGCGGCGCTGCTCGAAGTGCGCAAGATACAGGTTTACGAGGTGACGGCGCTGCAGGCGGTTTACCATGTAACCCAGCACTTCGCCGGCCACGTCGGGCAAATCGTGTGGGCGACGAAGCGCATGACCGGCGAAGACCTGGGTTTCTACGACTACCTCAAGCCCGGCCGCGGACCCGCTCCCCGCGGCGTCCAGCCCTAACCGCCGCCTAGCGCACCAGCGCCAGGGTCAACCAGGGCGCGTAGGTAATCAGCAGCACGCCGGCCGCCAGAATCAGCAGAAACGGAAACGCCGAACGGTACACCCGCGTCAACGGCTGCTCGAAACGGTACGACGACAGAAACAGGTTCATGCCCACGGGCGGCGTCAGATAGCCCAGCTCCAGGTTGGCCAGAAAGATAATCCCCAGGTGGACCGGATCGACCCCGAACGCCGCCCCCATCGGCGCGATCAGCGGCACGACGACCAGGATCGCCGAAAAGATATCCATCATGCAGCCGACGACCAGCAGCAGCCCGTTGAGCGCCAGCAGGAACACGAACTTCGATTCGATGTGCGCCTGCACCCATTCCAGCGCCAAGTCGGGTATGCGCGCGTCGATCAGGTAGTTGGTGAAGCCCAGGGCCATGCCCAGGATCAGCAGGACGCCGCCGACCAGCGATGCGCAATCGACGACGGTCGCCGGCAGCTTGCCGCGGATCGGCAGGTCGCGATAGATGCAGCACTCGGCGACGAACGCATAGAGCACGGTCAGCGCGGCGGCTTCGACCAGGGTCACGAAGCCGCCGAAGATGCCCGCGATCACCACGACCGGCAGGCCGAGCTCCCACTTGGCCTCGTTCAATGCCGCCGCGGCCTCCCGCAGGCGGAACGGCGGGCGCTCCCGCTCGACGGCGCGCCCCTGGCGGACTCCCCAGGCGGCCGTCAGGCCGACCAGCAGGACGCCCGGCAGCAGCCCGCCGAGAAACATCTCGTCGATGGGCGTCTGCGAATAAACCGCGTAAAGAATCACCGGCAGACTGGGCGGGAAAAGCAGGCCGATCGACCCCGAAGCGGTCATCAGCCCGATGGCGAATTTTTCCGGGTAGCGCGACTTCACGAGCACCGGCAGCAGCAGCCCGCCGAGGGCCAGAATCGTCACGCCCGAAGCCCCGGTGAACGAGGTGAAGAAGGCGAAGACCAGGGTCGTCACTACCGCCAGGCCGCCGGGCATCCAGCCGACGAGGGCCGTGAACACGCGCACCAGCCTGCGGTTCATGCCGCCCTCTGACAGAATGTAGCCGCCCAGGGTGAACAACGGAACCGCCGGCAGCAGCGGCTGCGCGGAGAGTTGGTAGGCGGCCAGCGGGACCGCGGTCACCGGTGTGAAGTCGTACCAGAACAGCAGCGAGGCCAAGCCCCCGATCACGGCGAAAATCGGCAGCCCCAGCAGCGCGCCGGCGAGCAGGACCCCGGCCGCCGGCCACAAAACGGGCAGGTCTCCGAGCGGTTGCCAATAGCCGAAGACGACGGCGATCAGCGCCCCGGACGCCGCCGCCAGGCGGCCGGTCCACGACGGCGAGGCGCTCCAGGCCATGCGTATGCCGATCAAGGCGAACCCCGGCGCCATTGCCGCCACGGCCGTCCACACGGGGATGCCGAGCGCGATCGTCTCGCCGGCTTCGCGCTCGACGCGGGCGAAGGTCCACGAAGCGTACGTGAGGCAGGCGCAGACGCCGGCGCCGAGCGCCGCGGTCGTCAACCGCGCCGGGGCCTTCAGCGCTTGCGGCAGGAAAGTCGCCGTCGAAAGAGCCAGCAGCCGGCCGCGCCGCGCGGCCAGCGCGCCGCCGATGACGGCGGTGAGCAAGGTCAGATGTTGAACGAGCAGGATCGAGCCGGGAATGACGTTGCCGAAACCGATCCGCCGGCCCACGATTTCCACCAGCGGCAGCGCCGCCATCAGCCCCAGGGCGCCAATGGCAAGCCGGTCCTCGACCGCGCGCCAGGGCTTGCGGATCTCGCTCGCTTGCCCAACCTCCATGCCGAAGCCCTATCGTACCGCGCGACCCGCAAGGCGCAACGTTGCATGACGACTCCCCGACGGACTCCGCAAGCGCCGCCCGCCGCCCCGGTGCGCGAGGCCGCCTGCTCCGGGACCATCACGGACGCCCGCTTTGGGACCAACGCCCGCTAAATGGGATATCGTGGGCTAAAGCGAACTAAAGCGAACTAAAGCGAACTAAGGCGAACCAAGGCGGACTGCGCGCGGATGCGCGGGCTGCGCAGGGGCATGGTCGCAGTCTGCTTGCGTTTTAGAGCGTCGGCCTGGAATCGGCTTCAAAGCGCATAGCCGAGACGCTCCAGCCCCGGACGACAAGCTGCGGTAAGCGCCGCCTGCTCCCGGGTTCCGAGTTGCGCGAACTTTGACCGCGTAGCCCTCGGAATTGCGGACACCTCGCGCAACCACCCCTCGTCTTCCAACTCCGGGCTGACGAAGCGAACGAGCCGACGGATCTGTCCCTTCGGATCGGCTTGGACATGTTCGAATTTTACGTTCAGCAGTCGGTCGGGAGGCATGTCTTGCAGCAGCAGGTCCGCTCTTTCCATCAGTCCGCTCCAGAACCTCCCGAGGTCTTCGAGAGTGACTTGGTCGTGCGCTATCCGTTCAGGCTTGAAAAACGTACTCACTACCGGCTCCAGCCAGAGACTGATCAGCTCCCAGCGCTTGCCCTTCGCCATCTTCTCCATGGCGTCGAAACCCCCTACCCGCAACGCCTTCAGGTTCGCCACGATCATGCGAAAGAGATAATGGCGGCTCATGGAAATGGCGGTGTCCCTCCCGTCGCGATAGACGTGAATCACCCTGGCCTCGGGAAACCTGCGCAGCAACCGGGCTCCGAAGAGCAGCGATCCGCCGGAGCGTTCCACCCACACGTCCCGATCGAGTCGTTCCATCAACCAGGCGAAAAAATGCCGGAAATGTCTTGCCGGCGGCTGCCAAGGCTGTCCTCGAACGACAGGGCCAAGCTCGTCGAACAGTTCCTCGTAGCGCTCCGTGAGGTGTGGCAGGGTCGTACATAGAATGGGCGGAACGTCGCTGCGGGAGAAGCGGGACTCCGGATCGTCGATCGGGTAGAGCAGCTCTTCGAACGACTCCCGCAACATCAGCTCGGTGCGCTTCTGCCGGCGGCCGAACTGGTCCCACATCCATTTGCCGCTCCGCAAGGGCAGCCGAAACGATCCCGTCCCGACGAAGCTGAAGAACTCCGAGAGGCTGAGAACGCGTGGGTGCCGATTGAGGATATTCGACACCATCGTCGAGCCGCACCGTCCGGAACTGAGCACGAAGACGGGCGGAATACTCACCGCATCGACCTCACCATGGACTCGCCATTTCGGCCTTCAAGTGATCCGGCAGTTTGTAGCTCAGATCGCTGAGCATCGACGCGTTGAGCAAGAACTCGAAGTTTTTCCCGCGCAATCGCCGAGCGTAATTCGGAGCAAGCCGGTAAAAGCGGCTGTAAGCTCTGCGTTTCAAGCGCATCCAGGGCAGCAAGCCCGCTGTCGACTGCCGAGGAAACTGTAGTCTGTCAGCGACGTCATGGCCAAGCAGGGCGCGGGAAACGCGGTATGTGTGCGCGACCATGGCGCGTTTGGCAGCCTGCTTCTCCAGACCGGCGATTCGAGGCAACGCCTTGATCAAGGCGTTAGCGATCGCAGCAGACTCGTCACCGGGCGGCGGCTCGCATTCGCGGCCGACGCGATACAATTCGTTGGTTGCCGCCTCGTCGCCCTCGAACAGCAGTTCTTCCGGCGTACCGATCAAGTACGAGGCGTAACGCCAGATCTGCATGAAGCTGGAGCGCTGCTCGGCAAGGAGGCGCGCCCCGAGTTGATCTGCTTGGCGCAGCATCCCGGCCGAGAAGTTGGCGGATGCGATCCCCATGTGCGCCGAGCTGAGCGGCGCGCCGTAGCGGCTCTCGTCCCAGTCACCCTCGGTGCGTAGCAGATGCCGTACCTGCGCATGCACCAAACGGATGCGGACAGACAGTTTCCACCCCTCGCCATGCCGCTCGAGCGCGCCCGGCAGCATAATTTCGATGAAGTGCCGCGTGTTTTGCCGGATGCGTCGATAGCCGTCCTCGCTCAGGACGCGTCCGGTCATGTAGAATGCTTTGCTGATCAGCGTGGCGGCGTTCCGCAGCGTGACGACGAAGAAAGCGGGGATGAACAGGTCGGAGTAGGTATGAAACGCCCGGCAACCCGGCTGGACGCCGTCAATGTCGAACCAATCCGGCCTGACTGCCGCCCGCTGGAAAAACTCCTGCAACGCTTCGGGCGCATCGGCCAGAGTCCGCTTGTCGTCCTCCATGCCGGCGTTTATGAAGCGATGCATGCCGGCTCGGGATTGAGTTCCCTGGCCCGCGCGTACCCTTCCCGGTAAACAGAGGGGATAACTACGCCCGACACCGGACAAATCTCCTTGCAATAGCCGGTTCCAACCGATCTCCAAGCTTGTTTTTCGGCCGCCGGCCCACGTCGACCGCGCGCCAGGGCTTGCAGACTTCGCTCGCTTGCCCAACCTCCATCCCGAAGCTCTATCGTACCGCGCCCCGCGGCTCATAACCCGCGATTCCATTCGCTACAATGACTCCCTGCGGGCCGACCGGCCGGCAGGCGCTGCGACATTGCATGACGACTCCCCGACGGACTCCGCAAGCGCCGCCCGCCGCCCCGGACGGCATCGTCGATAACCGCGCCCGCCGCGTCGGCGACTTCCTCCGCGAACAACTGGAAGCCGGCGCGGACCTGTCGATCGTCTCCGCCTACTTCACCATCTACGCCTACGAGGCCCTGCGCGACGTTCTGGACGGCGCCGGCGGCGTGCGCTTTCTCTACGGCGAGCCGCGCAGCGTCGGCGCGCCGGACCCCGCCGCGGCCGGGGACAAGGCGTTCCGGGTTGCCGCGGACGGCGGCATCGAGCTCAAGCAGGCGCTGGCCCAAAAACCTCTGGCCCGAGCCTGCGCCGAGTGGATTCAAAGACACGTCGCCGTGCGCACCGTCAAGCAAGCCAATTTCCTGCACGGCAAGCTCTATCACATCGCCCGTCGGGACGGCGGCGGCGCGGCCCTCGCCGGCAGCTCCAACTTCACCCGCCGCGGCCTGGGCTTCGGCGCGGCGGCGAACATCGAGCTCAACCTCGAAGTCCGCGGCGCGCACGACCGCGAGGCGCTGCTCCGCTGGTTCGACGCGGTCTGGAGCGACCAAGCCCTCACCCGCGACGCCAAGGAGGAGGTCCTGGAGGCGCTCGCCCGCCTCGGCCAAGCCTATGCGCCGGAGTTTGTCTATTACAAAACCTTGTTCCATATCTTTGCAGAGCGGCTCGACGAGCGCGGCGCGCGCGATGGTCTGCTGGAAGGCGTCGATCTTCACGACACCGAGATATGGAAGAGGCTTTACGAGTTCCAGAAAGACGGCGCGGCCGCCGCCGTCAACCGGCTGCTGCGCCACAACGGCTGCATCGTCGCCGACAGCGTGGGCCTGGGCAAGACCTGGACGGCGCTGGCGGTTATCAAGTTCTTCGAGCTGCGCAACGAGCGGGCGCTCGTGCTCTGTCCCAAGAAGCTGGAGGACAACTGGCTGCGCTACGCGGCGTGGGCGAACTACCGCAACAACCCCTTCGAGAAAGACCGCCTGAACTACACCGTGCTCGCCCATACCGACCTGAGCCGCTACGCGGGCAAGGCGGGCAACATCGACCTCGAAAAGTTCCACTGGGGCGCGTTCGACCTGATCGTCATCGACGAATCGCACAACTTCCGCAACGAAGGCCGCGACCGATGGGACGAGCAAGGCCGCCTCGTCAGGCGCAGCCGCTACAACCGGCTGCTGGAGGAAGTCGTCAAGTCGGGCGTGCGCACCAAGGTGCTGATGCTTTCGGCGACGCCGGTCAACACCAGCCTGCGCGACCTGCGCAACCAGATCTACCTGATGACCGAGAAGCGCCGCGATGCGTTCCGCGAGGCGCTCGGCATCGGCGACGTGCAGACTCTGTTCGGCGTCGCCCAGCGCGAGTTCGTGCAATGGGAGACCGCGCGGCGCGATACGGGCAGGGCCGACAAGAATCTTCTGATCGAAAAGCTGGGCGCGGATTTCCTTGCGCTGCTCGACGCCGTCACCATCGCCCGCTCCCGCGATCACGTGCGCCGCTTCTATCCGCAGGTGACCGAGCGCATCGGCGGTTTCCCGCAGCGGGCGAAGCCTCAAAACCTGTATCCGCCGACCGACCGCGAAGGGGCGGTTTCCTACGACGATCTGCACCGGCGGATCGGCGAGTTCCGGCTGGCGGTCTATATGCCCTCGCAGTACGTGCGCGACGCAACGGCGCTGGACGCCGAGAAAGCGCGGCTGCGCTTCGACCAGCGCGACCGCGAGCGCCGGCTCGTCGGCATGATGCGCGTGAATCTGTTGAAGCGCCTGGAAAGCTCGGTCCGCGCCTTCACGCTGACGATGGGGCGCATCCTCGACAAGATGGACGATGTCGACCGGCGCATCACGGCATGGCGGGAGAAAGGGAAAGACCGGGAAATCGAAGTTCTGCCCGCAGCGGACGAAGGGGACGAAGAAGACGAGGAGTTCGTTGTCGGCAAGAGGCGCCGCTACCGGCTCGACGATCTCGATCTCGACCGCTGGCAGCGCGACTTGCGCGACGATCGGCAAAACTTCGACGCAATGCGCCGCCGGGCGAAACTGGTCACGGCCGAGCGCGACGTCAAGCTGGCCGAGCTCAAGAAAATCCTGGAGAAAAAGATCGCAAGCCCGCCTGCCGACAAAGACGGCCGCCTCAACCGCAAGGCGCTCGTCTTCACCGCCTTCGCCGACACGGCCCGCTATCTTTACGGCGACATCGAGCCCTGGGCGCGGGAACGGCTCGGCGTCCACGTTGCCCTGGTGACCGGAGGCGGCGGCAACCGCGCCTCCCTCGGCGAGACCCAATTCGTCGAAATCCTCGAGCGCTTCGCTCCCCGGGCGCAGGAGCGCCAAGAGGCCGGCGAAGAAATCGACATCCTGATCGCCACCGATTGCCTGTCGGAGGGGCAGAACCTGCAGGATTGCGATTGGACGGTGAACTACGACATCCACTGGAACCCGGTGCGGCTGATGCAGCGTTTCGGGCGCATCGACCGCATCGGCAGCCGCAACCGGCAGGTCGCCATGACCAATTTCTGGCCCACCGCGAACCTCGACCGCTACCTCGATCTGAAGAACCGCGTCGAGGCGCGCATGGCGCTGGCTGACGCAACGGCCACCGGCGGCGACGATCTGCTGGACGGGGGCGCGCCGGCGGACCAACAGGCGGTTCAACTCGAGCTGCGCTTCCGCGACGAGCAGTTGCAACGCCTGCGCGAAGAGATACTCGATATCGAGGAAGCGGACGGCGGCGTTTCCCTGAGCGACCTCACGCTCGACGACTTCATCGCCGACTTGCTGCAATACGTGCAGCAGAACCGCGAGGCGCTCGAAGCCGCGCCGACCGGCATCCAGGCCGTCGTCGCCGGCCAACGCTTGGCCGAACGCTCCGCGCCGTCCGCCGCGGCCCGGCCCGGAGCGATCTTTTGCCTGAAGCAGAAAACCGCCCCTTCCGAGCGCGGCCCGAACATCCTGCAAGAGTATTTCCTCGTCTATGTGCGCGCCGACGGAACCGTGCGCTACACTTTCCGCCAAGCCAAGCAGGCGTTGAGCCTGTTCCGTGCGCTCGCCGCCGGCCGCGGGCAGCCGCTGACCGAACTGGACGACGCTTTCGACCGGGAAACCGAAAACGGGCGCAAGATGGAGAAATACGAGGGGCTGCTCGCCGCCGCCCTGCGCAGCATCGCCGGCGCGTTCCGCGGCGCCGAGCAACGGGCGCTTACCCAGGGGCGCGGCATGCGCTTCGCGAAGGCATCGGAACGGCCCGCCGCGGCCGCCGATTTCGAGTTGATAACCTGGCTCGTAATCGCCGAAAAGAAATGAGCGGCCCGGCGGCGATGCCTCCCGATACGATGCTTGAAAATTTGCAGCGGGCTTTGTCGCGGTTCGCCTCCGGCCCGCTGCGCGGCGGCGCCGCGGAGTTGCTCGAAACGCTCGGCTACCGCAGCGAGCGGACCGGGGAGGAGGAAGAGACTGCGGAATTTCTCGCCTGGGCCGATGCCCGCAACCAACTGACCCCCAAGCAGCGCGCCCTGTTCGCCTCCTGGCGCCGCGCCGCCTTTGTCTTCCAGGTCACCGCCGACGAGATCGCCGAACAAGAGGGGCAGGCGGGTCTCTCCGGGCAGGATGCGTTCGACCGCGGCCGCATCCGATCGTTCCTCTTTCTGGCGGTGGATTTGGCCGCAGGCGCCTATGCCCGCGACTCCCTGACCGCCATGACCCGCGCCGTCAACCGCCTCTTTCCCATGCCGGTCGTCGTTCTGTTCCGGCACGGCTCGGCGCTCACTCTGGCCGTCGTCCATCGCCGCGCCGACAGGCGCGACGACGAGCGGGACGTGCTGGAGAAAGTCACCCTGGTCAAGGACATCGACCTCGCGGAACCCCGCCGGGCGCACCTGGAGATACTCAGGGACCTTGCGCTGCCCCGCCTGCGCCAGGATAAGGGCGTCCGCAACTTCGACGGCCTGCACGCCGCCTGGGAAGCGGCGCTCGATATCGAGGCGCTGAACCGGCGCTTCTACGGCGAATTGTTCCAATGGTTCGAGCGGGCGGTCGCGCAGTGCCGCTTTCCCGACGACGGCGCCGGGCGAGGCGGCGCCGAGCGGCACGTCATCCGACTGATTACCCGCCTGCTGTTCATCTGGTTCCTCAAGGAAAAGGGGCTGGTTCCCGGCCCGCTTTTCGACGAAAGCTTCGCCCGCAAGGCGCTGAAGCGTTACGACCCCGAAAAGACCGACTACTACCGCGCCGTACTGCAGAACCTGTTCTTCGCCACGCTGAACACCGAGATCGCCCGGCGCGCCTTCAGCACAAAAGACAACCGCGGCCACCGCGACTTCAACAAATACCGCTGCCGCGCCCTGTTGGCCGACCCGCAGGGGTTCCTCGCCATGCTGCGCGACGTGCCCTTCGTCAACGGCGGCCTGTTCGATTGCCTGGACGATTTCGAGGGGCGCAAGGCAGGCGGCCGGCGCATCGACGCCTTCACCGACAACCCGGCGCAACACCGGGATTTGAGCGTCCCCGCGCGCCTGTTCTTCGCTCCCGAACGCGGCCTGTTCCCCTTGTTCGAGCGCTACAAGTTCACCGTCGAAGAGAACACGCCGCTCGACCGCGACGTCGCCCTCGACCCCGAGCTGCTCGGCCGCGTCTTCGAGAACCTGCTGGCCGCCTACAACCCCGAGACGCAAGAGACGGCGCGCAAGGCCACCGGCTCCTACTACACGCCGCGGCACATCGTCGACTACATGGTCGATGAGGCGCTGACTGCGGCGCTGGCCGCGAACAGCAAGCCCGCAGACGGCGACGCTGCATTCTGGCGCGAGCGGCTGCGCTACCTGCTCGATTACGAGCACGCTTTCGACGACGCGGCGGAACTGTTCGACGCGGCGGAAACCGAGGCCGTGATCCGAGCGGTCGCCGGACTGCGCGTGCTCGACCCGGCGGCCGGCTCGGGCGCCTTTCCCATGGGCGTGCTGCACAAGCTGACCCTGGCGCTGCGCCGCCTCGACCCCGACAACGCCCGCTGGGAAAAGCTCCAGAAGGAACAGGCCGGCGGCAAGGCGGGCAAGGCGTTCGAAGCCGCGAGCGTCCGGGCGCGGGAAGAGGAGTTGCTCGACATCAGCCGCACCTTCGAGCTCTATCGGGATTCCGACTTCGGCCGCAAGCTGTATCTGATGCAGAACGGCATCTTCGGCGTGGACATCCAGCCCGTCGCCTGCCAGATCGCCAAGCTGCGCTTCTTCATCTCGCTGGTCATCGAGCAGCGCGCCAACGACGACCCGCAAGACAACTACGGCATCCGCCCGCTGCCCAATCTGGAAACCCGTTTCATCGCCGCCGACGCCCTGATCGGCCTGGGCGTCAAGAAACGCGAGAACGGAGTTTTGGGCAACGACGCCGTAGGCCGGATCGAAAACGACTTGCAACGGGTGCGCGAGCGCTACTTCAACGCCCGCACGCGGGACACCAAGCTCAAGCTACGCAAAGAGGACGCCGCGCTGCGGGCCAAGCTGGCGGAAGCCCTGCAAGACCGTTGGGTTGCGGGGCAAGACAGCGCCGAGGCCGTCGCCGGCTGGGACCCCTACGACCAGAACGCCTGCGCCGCCTGGTTCGATGCCGAATGGATGTTCGGCGTAACCGACGGCTTCCACGTGGTCATCGGCAACCCGCCCTACGTGCGCGGCGAGAAGATACCGGACAAGGCGCGGCTGCCCGCCGAGTTCGGAGATTTCTACCGCGGAACGGCCGACATCTACGCCTATTTCTTCAAGAAGGGCGTGGACTTCCTGGCGGCGAACGGGCTGCTCTGCTTCATCACCTCGAACAAGTTCATGCGGGCGAACTACGGGGAGCCGCTGCGGGTTTTTTTGAAGCGGGAAGCGCCGCCGCGCATGATCGTCGATTTCGGTGAACTGCCGGTTTTCGAGGCCGGAACCGATCCGTCGATCCTTCTTGCGGGCAAGGGCGGCGCGCACGAAGAGTTGCAAGCCGCGGCCATCAAGAAGAAGGAAGAAATAGCGGACTTGCCAAAAGCGTTCGAACAACGCGCCTTTTCCATGCGGGTCGCGGATCTGTCAGACAATGGCTGGTCTCTCATAGAACCGGCGCTGCTGCGGCTGCGCGGCAAGATCGAGTCCGCCGGGGCGCCGCTCTGCGATTATCTGAAAGAAGGACTCTACCGCGGCATTGTTACCGGCTTCAACCCCGCTTTCGTGATCGACGCGGAGACACGTGAGCGGCTGATCGCCGAGGACCCGAACGGCGCGGAACTGATCAAGCCGTGGCTGCGCGGCCGAGACGTGCGGCGCTGGCGCGTGGATTGGGCCGGTCTGTATGTGATTTTCACACGCCGGGGTACGGACATCGAACGATACCCCGCCATAAAGCGGCATCTGTCGCGGTTTCGCGCAGACTTGAAACCGAAGCCCAAGACCGGCGCCAAGCGAGGACGGAAACCGGGTAGGTATAAATGGTTCGAGATACAAGACAACATTGCCTACTACCAAGCGTTCGATCGACCCAAGATCGTCTATTCAGAAATGGGGAAAAGAATGCGGGCGTTGATCGAACAGGACGGACGCTGGACAAACAAAACATGCTTCACCATTCCCGGCGATGACGGCTACCTTCTCGCTCTCCTGAACTCGAAACTCCTGGACATCTACTTCCGTATTGTTATGCCGTGCCTAGGCGATCCGTTCAGTGGCGGCCGCATGTTGTTCGGCTGGATTTACATGAAGCGTACGCCCATCGCCTCGGCGGAACCGGAAACGAAAAAGCGTTTGGCCGCTCTCGCCAACCGCATCCAGCAGGCGAAGCAGGCCGGCCCCGCTGCCAACGTAAACGCCGACGAGGGCGAACTCAACCGCCTCGTGTACGACCTCTACGGCCTCGACGCAAGCGACATCGCGCTGATCGAAAAAACCGCCGCCGGCCCTTGACCGACAAGTTTCGTGCTAGTCTCTATTGCAATCGAAAGATAAGCTTGAAGCGGCTATGATGAAGTGGTTTCCTCGGATACGAAACTTGACCGCTACTGAAATCCAATCACTTGGTGACGAATCTGAGCATGAACAGCCGAAGGTCCCACCGAACGAGGCTGTCAAGGATGCCCCCCACAATCTCGAAACACTGCTCAAGCTCGAAACACTGCTCAAGCAGGGGACGTTGGACAACAGGGAAAAGTTGTTGGATGACCGCGCGAAGACACTCGATAGGTGGCTCACTGCTACAGGTATCTTCCTTACGTTTTTCAGTGCTGTCGTCGTAATCATTGGCTATATCACCTACGAAAATGTCCGCGAGATCGAGAAGGAAACACGAGAGCACGTTGAAAGAATCCAGGAAATTGGTGAGAATCTAGAATCGATTCGCGAGAATCCAGAAAGAACAACCTTCGAGACATCCAGTGAGGTTCCCGCTGGGAACAGTGAGACTACGGAGAATGTCCAGAAGGCTCCTGCCGGGACCTCGATGGGTCGGGATGTCACCGTCCCGCTTCAGGGAAAGGAATTTTTGGACGATCAAGCAGGGATGCTTGGTTGGTGGCTCGCCGCCGCGGCCATCTCCTTTGCGTTGCTCGCTGTAATCGTTGGTAGTGCCATTTTCAGAAGAATCCGCGAATTTGAGGCTGAAGCGCGCAAGAGCTTGAAATTGTCCGGAAAATATGCTGATGATACTCGGAAGTTTGTTGAAAAAACTAGAGAGAGTAGTGAAAAAATAGAAAAAATTCGTAAGAGACTCGAAGGAATAAACGCTGAGATTGCCAGTAAGGATCCAGTCAAAGCTAGCGAGGCCTCGGAAGATGTTCGACAAAATCCAGCGGCGCCTTTGATGGACCGGGCAGTTGCCGCCGCCATCTCGCTTCAGGGGCAGGGCAGGATTGAGGAGGCCACCCGGAAATGGCAATCCATTGCCGATATCGCAGAAGGAAGCGATAAGGAACTTGGGGCGCAAGCGTGGTTTTCCGTTGGTTATCTCCGCTGGAGAAAGTCCGATTTCGAAGCGGTTGTGAATGCCTACGATAAAGCGATCGAACTGAAGCCGGACTTAGCTGAAGCCTACAACAACCGGGGCAATGCGAAGCACGCTCTGGGCCGGCATGAGGATGCCATCGTTGACTGTAACGAGGCGATCAGGTTGAATCCGGACGATGCCTTGGCCTACAACAACCGGGGCATTGCGAAGAGCGCCCTAGGCGGGCATGAAGCCGCTCTCGCTGACTATGACAAGGCGATCAGGCTGAAGCCGGACTATGCTGAAGCCTACAGCAATCGGGGCGCTGCGAAGGGCGCGCTGGGTCGGCATGAAGCCGCTCTCGCCGACTATAACGAGGCGATCAGGTTGAATCCGGACTATGCCTTGGCCTACACCAACCGGGGCATTGCGAAGAGCGCCCTAGGCGGGCATGAAGCCGCTCTCGCCGACTATGACGAGGCGATCAGGCTGAAGCCGGACTATGCCTTGGCCTACACCAACCGGGGCGCTGCGAAGAACACTCTGGGTTGGCATAAAGCCGCTCTCGCCGACTATAACGAGGCGATCAGGCTGAAGCCGGACTTAGCTGAAGCCTACTACAATCGGGGCAATGCGAAGGGCGCCCTAGGCCGACATAAAGCCGCTCTCGCCGACTATAACGAGGCGATCAGGTTGAAGGCGGACTATACTGAAGCCTACTACAATCGGGGCAATGCGAAGGACGCTCTGGATCGGCATAAAGCCGCTCTCGCCGACTATGACGAGGCGATCAGACTGAAGCCGGACAATACTGAAGCCTACAACAATCGGGGCGTTGCGAAGAGCGCTCTGGGTCGGCATGAAGCCGCTCTCGCCGACTATGACAAGGTGATCGGGCTAAAGCCGGACGATGCTGAAGCCTACTACAATCGGGGCGTTGCGAAGAGCGCTCTGGGCCGGCATGAAGCCGCTCTCGCCGACTATGACGAGGCGATCAGGCTGAAGCCGGACAATGCTGAAGCCTACAACACCCGGGGCAATGCGAAGAACGATCTGGGTTGGCATGAAGCGGCTTTCGCCGACTACGACGAGGCGATCAGGTTGAAGCCGGACTATGCTGAAGCCTACAACAACCGGGGCAATGCGAAGAACGCCTTGGGTCGGCATGAAGCCGCTCTCGCCGACTATGACAAGGTGATCGAGCTAAAGCCGGACGATGCTGAAGCGTACTACAACCGGGGCCGTTCGAAGGGCGTCCTGGGTCGGCATGAAGCCGCTCTCGCCGACTATGACAAGGTGATCGAGCTAAAGCCGGACGATGCTGAAGCGTACTACAACCGGGGCCGTTCGAAGGGCGTCCTGGGTCGGCATGAAGCCGCTCTCGCCGACTATGACAAGGTGATCGGGCTGAAGCCGGACGATGCTGAAGCCTACTATAACCGGGGCCGTTCGAAGGGCGTCCTGGGTCGGCATGAAGCCGCTCTCGCCGACTATGACGAGGCGATCAGGCTGAAGCGGGACTATGCTGAGGCCTACTACAACCGGGGCAATGCGAAGTACGCTCTGGGCCAACATGAAGCGGCTCTCGCCGACTATGACGAGGCGATCAGGCTGAAGCCGGACTTAGCTGAAGCCTACAACAACCGGGGCAATGCGAAGGGCACCCTGGGCCAACATGAAGCCGCTCTCGCCAACTATGACGAGGCGATCAGGCTGAAGCCGGACAATGCTAAAGCCTACTACAACCGCGGCAAGGCGAATGCGATGTTAGGCCGCATGGACGCGGCGCGACGGGATTGCAAGACATCTCTCGCCCTGGCCCGAGAAGCGGGTGACGGGGACGTAGCGGCTGCGGCGGAACTCGCCCTTGAAAATCTCGATAGAAGGGAAACCCCGTGACGGCAGCCGTTGCGCGCGGCGCCGACGCCTTCGCCCGCGAGTGCGAACGCAACCGCCTCGTGTACGACCTCTACGGCCTCGACGCAAGCGACATCGCGCTGATCGAAAAAACCGTGCCATCCTGAGGGACTATGCCGATTCCCGGCGACAACCCCATTCGAGATGCAGATGCCGATGTTTTAGGCAGGACGGCCACGGCAAAGTCTTTTGCCGGGCACATTCTCGAACTCGATGCAAGCGAGGGCGCCGCGGTCGGCGTTTTCGGCCCCTGGGGATCGGGGAAGACCTCATTCATCAATCTTGCCCGAACGGAATTCGAGCAAGCAGAGATTCCCGTACTCGACTTCAACCCGTGGATGTTCAGCGGGACGGAGCAGCTTGTTGGTCGATTTTTCGATGAACTCTCTGCCGAGTTGCGGCTTCGCAACTTTGCCAAGGCAGGCAAGGCATTAAAGAAATATGGCGATGCGCTTACCGTTCCGTTGAGTCTTTTGGGCGTACCGCTGGTGAAAGAACTCGTCGCGGTGCTAAAAACCGTGTGCAGTGTAGTTGGGCGACCTACGAGCGTCAACCAGCGCCGTAAGGATGTAGAAGACGCTCTCCGAAATCGCGAGAGGCCGATCATCGTCGTACTCGACGATGTCGACCGGTTGTCGGTATCCGAAATCCGGGACGTGTTCAAGCTGGCGCGGTTGACGGGCAGCTTCCCCAACCTCATCTATATCGTGCTCTGTGACCGCCTCCGTGTCGAACAGGCTCTCGGCGAGGAGCCGGGGCTATCCGGGCGCGACTACCTGGAGAAAATCATTCAATATCCATTCGACTTGCCGGAAGTCCCCGAGCATATCCTCGGTCAGCGGCTTTTCGAAGAGATCGAGAACGCTTGTGAAGGCATTAAAAATCATGGTCTGTTCGACAAGCAGGTTTGGCATGATGTTTCTCGTGAGATCGTTCGGCCTCTTATCCGCAACATGCGGGATGTTCGCCGCTATGCTGCCGCCATCCGGGGAACCGTAGCCGGCCTCGAAGGCAAGGTAGCGCTTGCCGACGTGCTCGGACTCGAAGCCATTCGGATTTTCATGCCCGATGTCTTCAAGCGTTTGCCGGATTTGATGGATATTCTCACCGCAAGATCTCAGTTATTGAGCGCTGAATCCGAATCGATGAGTTTTGAAGCAGCTCTTCTGGAGTATTCTGACGAGCCGGAAAACATGAAGATTAATGCCCGGCGCATCGGTAAATTGATCGAAGCGGGTAAGACGCCGGGAGTGGTTCAGGCCATGATCCGTTTTCTTTTCCCTGTTTGCGGAAAAAAGATTTTCGGTGAAAGTATCCATGGAAAATTCCCAGAGGAAGATGATCAATATGTGGAGAAAATCCGTAAGGATCTGTCGCTGTCAACTGATCTGCCACCGCCTGAAAAATTCCTCGTAGATTATCGCGTCGCCAACGAAGCTATTTTTCGTCTCTATCTGGAACGTAGGGCCGCCGAGGATGTATCCGTTGCCGAAGACACGAGACAAGCTTTCGATCGCATGGCCGACCGAGGCGATCTGCATGAATTCATGAGGTCGCTCACTCGGCAGCGCCGCTCGGAAGTCATTCGGCACTTTAGGGGCTTTGAAGATCGGTTCCGAGAAGAACATGAAGATCGGTTCCGAGAAGAACATGTGGTCCCGGGAAGCATCGTACTGCTGAATCTCTTGCCGGATATGCTGGAGAACCCGATACCTACATATGATCGGCAAGTAATCGTCAAGAGAATCATCGCTCAACTTTTCCAAGTACTGAACAACGCCGCTGCCATCGAAGCTGCGGTGCGCCGTATTTTGCCCGAAGTGACGATGCTCTTTCCCAAGGTGGTTTTTGTTTTCGCGATCGGTTATAGAGACGAATTCGGGCAAACCGGGCACCGTCTAGTGTCGAAGACGGCGGCAATCGAGTTCGAAAACGAATTACTCGATCGAATAAGGGGTACGCCGATTGACGATCTTACGAAGGAATCCGATTTGGACTTGGTTTTTCGTTTTGCCAATACTGTTGTCGATTGGTCGAAAGACCCGTTCGATAGCAAAAAATCTGCCCAGTTGACCTTTGTCATCCTGCGGTACATTCTAGAAAATCCCTCAAGTGTGGACTCGATTGATCATGCTCAAGCTTTGGACAGGGCATCTCTTAGGGCATCTCTTATCAATCTCTATGGCGGCGAAGATGTAGTGAGAGCAAGGATCGAGAATCTGAGGGCGCAATTCGAAACCCTGAAGCCGTGGATCGAAGAGAAGCAGAAGATGCCGATCGAGGACGCCGCAAAATTGCCCGACCGTGCCGACAATTTCCTGAGCGGCTCCAAATTGGATTGACAGTTGCCGGTTTGCGGTAGTCCAAGGCGGGAGATGGCGATTTCTGATTCCGTCGCTAGAATAAGCTCGGCATGGCGAACCAGGATTTTCACGAGTTGCTGTTTGACGTGCGCCGTTCGATACGCTATCACTCGCGACGGCAAGCCGAGGCTATTGCATCGGCCGGCGGCCGCGCCGATGCGCAAACCGCTGTGAGCGCCAACCTGGCGATGCTCAAGACCGATATGGCAACGATAAAGGCCGATATCGCGTGGCTTAAAGCCAATGCCGCAGCGGAGCGGTCCGAATTGCGTTGGATGTTCGGCTTCCTGTTCGCGCTCCTTCTCGTCGTTGCCGCCCGGGTGTTCGCAATCGTTTGAGCTTCCCGAACGCCCGCGCTTCGCGCCGCCGCCGCCGCCGCCGCCTCCGCCCGCGAGCGCGAACGCAACCGCTTCGTTTATGACCTCTACGGCCTCGACGCAAGCGACATCGCGCTGATCGAAAAGACCGCCTCCGGCTGACCGGCGGTTGCGTCGAAGCCGGTCCGGGATTAGCTTTCAGGTAGAGAAAAGTCTTCTTCGGGCGAACGATGTTTTAGCGGGGCGCCGCATTTTGACTCGGAGGCCGGCGGCGGGGCGGCGCAATACTAAAATGGACTTTCGAGAGGATGCCCATGTTGACACTGAGCGCGTATTTTCGGCTGCCCGGCGCATTGCGGCAAGTCGGCGCAAGGGATTCAACGAAGCGTTTGCCCCGGATACGGAACTTGGCCGCCGCCGGCTTTCTGACGTTCGCGGCCGCGGCGGCGCCGAACCTTCTTGCCTTGCAAACGGCAACGCCTCCCGCCGCCGAAACCCAAGCAGGCAGCGATGAACCCGAGCGCGAACAGCCGGCGCCCGCGCCGGACAATAGCAGTAAGGATGTCCCCGACGATAGCGAAAGTCCGCAACTTGAAGACACAATCCTGCAAGTAGAGAACAGGCTCAGGCGCGAGTTGCTGGACGACCGGGCAAGGGTGCTCGATCGGTGGTTTGATGCCACAGCCATTGTCCTTACGTTTTTTGGCATTGTCATCGCACTCGCCGGCTTTGTCACTTTCAGAAATTTCCGCAAGATTGAGAAGAAAGTCCGCAAGATTGAAAAGAAAGCGCGCAAGCACCTTAGAAAGATTCAGGAAAGCGGTGAGAAGGTAGAAGAAATTCGCAAAAACTTGGAAGGGATTAACGCCGAGACTGCCAGTGAAGATCCCGCCAAGGCCAAGGAAGCTGCGGAAAAGGTTCAGAGCGATCCCACAGCATCCCCAGTGGACCTGGCGGTTGCCGCTGCCATCTCGCTTCAGAGGAAGGGCAAGATTGAGGATGCCGCCCGGAAATGGCAATCCATTGCCGATATCGCAGAAGGAAGCGATAAGGAACTTGGGGCGCGAGCGTGGTTTTCCGTTGGTTATCTCCGCGTGAAAAAGTCCGATTTGAAAGCGGCTGTGAATGCCTATGATAAAGCAATCGAGCTGAAGCCGGACTATGCCTTGGCCTACAGCAACCGAGGCGCTGCGAAGGGCATCCTGGGCCATCATGAAGCCGCTCTCGCCGACTGTGACGAGGCGATCAGGCTGAAGCCGGACTTAGCTGGAGCCTACAACAACCGGGGTAGTGCGAAGAACGATCTGGGTCGGCATGAAGCCGCTCTCGCCGACTATGACGAGGCGATCAGGCTGAAGCCGGACTTAGCTGAAGCCTACAACAACCGGGGTAGTGCGAAGAACGATCTGGGTCGGCATGAAGCCGCTCTCGCCGACTGTGACGAGGCGATCAGGCTGAAGCCGGACTTAGCTGAAGCCTACAACAACCGGGGTAGTGCGAAGAACGATCTGGGTCGGCATGAAGCCGCTCTCGCTGACTATGACGAGGCGATCAGGCTGAAGCCGGACTTAGCTGAAGCCTACAACAACCGGGGCAATGTGAAGAACGCTCTGGGCCAACATGAGGATGCCATCGCCGACTATGACAAGGCGATCGAACTGAAGCCGGACGATGCTACAGCCTACAACAACCGGGGCATTCCGAAGGGCGCTCTGGGTCGGCATGAAGCCGCTCTCGCCGACTATGACGAGGCGGTCAGGCTAAAGCCGGACACTGCCCAAGCCTACAACAATCGGGGCAATGCGAAGAACGCTCTGGGCCAACATGAAGCCGCTCTCGCCGACTATGACGAGGCGATCGGGCTGAAGCCGGACTATGCTGAAGCCTACAGCAACCGGGGCAATGCGAAGAACGCGCTGGGTCGGCATGAAGCCGCTCTCGCTGACTATGACGAGGCGATCGGGCTGAAGGCGGACAATGCCCTGGCCTACAACAACCGGGGTGCTGCGAAGTACGCGCTGGGTCGGCATGAAGCCGCTCTCGCCGACTATGACAAGGCGATCAGGCTGAAGGCGGACGATGCTCTGGCCTACAACAACCGGGGCGCTGTGAAAGGCACCCTAGGCCGGCATGAAGCCGCTCTCGCTGACTATGACGAGGCGATCAGGCTGAAGGCGGACAATGCCGAAGCCTACAACAACCGCGGCATTGCGAATGCGATGTTGGGCCGCATGGACGCGGCGCGGCGGGATTACGAAACAGCCCTTGTCCTGGCTCAAAAGGCGGGTAACGGGGACTTAGCGGCCCAAGCGGAACGCTTTCTCGAAAGTCTCGATAAGGAGAGAAACTCGTGACAGCCACCGCAAGCAAAACCGCTCCCGCGCGGATCGAAAAGACCGCCGGCCGCTGACCGGCGGTTGCGTCGAAGCCGATCCGAGATTAACTTTCAGGTAGAGAAAAGTCTTCTTCGGTCGAACGATGTTTTAGCGGGGCGCCGCATTTTGACTCGGAGGCCGGCGGCGGGGCGGCGCAATACTAAAATGGACCTTCGAGAAGATGCCCATGTTGACACTGAGCGCGTATTTCCGGCTGCCCGGCGCATTGCGGCAAGTCGGCGCAAGGGATTTAACGAAGCGTTTGCCCCGGATACGGAACTTGGCCGCCGCCGGCTTTCTGACGTTCGCGGCCGCGGCGGCGCCGAACCTTCTTGCCTTGCAAACGGCAACGCCTCCCGCCGCCGAAACCCAAGCAGGCAGCGATGAACCCGGTCACGAACAGCCGGAGGCCACGCCGGACAATAGCAGTACGGCTGCCGCCGCCGATAGCGAAAGCCTGCAACTCGAGAACAGACTCAGGCGCGAGTTGCTGGACGACCGGGCAAGGACGCTCGATTGGTGGCTTGCTGCGACGGCGATCTTCCTTACGCTTTTCGGCATTGTCGTCGCAATCGTCGGTTATGTCGCTTTCGGGAAGGTCCGCCAATATGAGGCCGAAGCGCGTAAGAGCATGGATATGTCCGAGCAATCTGCTAGGAAAGCCCGAGAGTTTGTTAAAAAAACTCAAGAGAGTAGTGAGGAGGTAGCCTCACTCCGGGCAAACATGAACACCGAGGTTGCCGGTGGAGCTACCACCAAAGCCGAGGAAGCAGCACAAGATGTCCAGAAGGCCCCGGAAGCATCTTTAGGGGGCCTGGCGGTTGCCGCTGCCATCTCGCTTCAGAGGCAGGGCAGGATTGTGGATGCCATCCGGAAATGGCAATCCATTGCCGATATCGCAGAAGGAAACGATAAAGAACTTGGGGCGCGAGCGTGGTTTTCCGTTGGTTATCTCCGCGGAGAAAAGTCCGAGTTCGAAGCGGCTGTGAATGCCTACGATAAAGTGATCGAATTGAAGCCGGACTTTGCCCTGGCCTACAGCAACCGCGGCAAGGCGAAGAGCGTCCTGGGCCGGCATGAAGCCGCTCTTGCCGACTATGACGAGGCGATCAGGCTGAAGCCGGACTATGCTGACGCCTACTACAGCCGGGGCAATGCGAAGAGCGCCCTGGGCCGGCATGAAGCCGCTTTCACCGACTATAACGAGGCGATCAGGCTGAAGCCGGACTTTGCTGTAGCCTACAACAGTCGGGGTATTGAGAAGAGCGCCCGGGGCCGGCATGAAGCGGCTATCGCCGATTATGGCGAGGCGATCAGACTGAAGCCGGACAATGCCGAAGCCTACAACAATCGGGGCGTTGCGAAGAGCGCTCTGAGCCGGCATGAAGCGGCTATCGCCGACTATGACGAGGCGATCAGGCTGAAGGAGGACTTTGCCCTGGCCTACAACAACCGAGGCAAGGAGAATGCGATGTTGGGCCGCGTGGATGCGGCGCGGCGGGATTACGAAGCAGCCCTTGTCTTGGCTCGAAAGGCGGGTGACGGGGACTTAGCGGCCCGAGTGGAACGCTTTCTCGAAAGTCTCGATAAGGAGAGAAACTCGTGACAGCCGCCGCAAGCGAAACCGCTCCCGCGCGGATCGAATATCTCAAGGCGCGGAACTTTCGCGTGCTGCGGGATGTCGCGTTCAGGGGCTTGACGCCGATGACCGTGTTGCTCGGGCCCAACCGAGGCCGGCCGGCAAGAACCGGGCTGAGCGCTTGCCGGCGGCGGCGGTTGTGACGGACGGAAAGGGTGCGCTACGATAGCAACAGGCTCGAGAAAACAAGCCATGTATTCGCTCGACACCCATGCCGCCATTCGCGATCTCGAGGCGGCCGGCCTCGCGTCTCAGCAAGCCGAGGCTATTGTTGCGGCCATTAGCCGCGCAGACGAGCAACTCGCTACAAGGGTTGATGTCGCGGCGGTTGGAGCCGATGTCTCAGCGGTTAAATCCGATGTCGCAGCGATTGGAGCCGGTGTCGCAGCGGTTGGAGCCGGTGTCGCAACGGTCGAAACCAGGGTCGCAGCGGTTGAAACCAGGGTCGCAGCGGTTGAAACCGATGTCGCGGCAATCAAATCCGATGTCGCAGCGGTTGGAACCAGGGTCGCGGCGATTGAAACCAGGGTCGCGGCGATTGAAACCAGGGTCGCGGCGATTGAAACCGATGTTGCAGCAATCAAATCCGATGTCGCGGCGATTGGAACCAGGGTCGCAGCGGTTGAAACCGATGTCGCGGCAGTCAAGGTCGATGTAGCGAGGTTCGAAGGTAGAATCGCGACAGTCGAATCCAATTTGGCAGCGCAGCGGTCCGAATTCCGTTGGATGTTCGGCTTCCTGTCCACCCTCATTCTTGTCCTTATCGGCAAAGTGTTTGAAATCGTTTGAGCTTCCCGAACGCCCGCGTTTCGCGGCGGCCTGCCCGGGTTTGAGACAATGTTGGCGCTATGGCTCACGAGGTTTTGCTTGTTGCGAACGGCGACCTGCGCCTTGCGGCGAACCGCAAGTGCTGGCCGGCCCAAAAAGAGGTCGAGGACAAGCTCATCGCCGCCATCGCGCGCGAGGGCTTCGCGGCGCGGCGGGCGCACGAGTACGACGCGGCGAAGGGGCACGGGTTCATCGACAGCCAGAAGCGCGGCCTGGAGGTCTTCCGCGCGCTCGACCGCAAGCTGCCGCTGATCGTCGTCGAGGCGGTCTGGCAGTATTCGCAGCACATCCTGGCCGGCTTGATGAGCCATGAGGGGCCGATTCTGACCGTCGCCAACTGGAGCGGCCAATGGCCCGGACTGGTGGGCATGCTCAACCTCAACGGCAGCCTGACCAAGGCGGGCGTCCCCTATTCGACGCTCTGGAGCGAAGATTTCACCGACGAGTTCTTTCTCGACGGCCTGTGCCGCTGGCTCGGCGGGAAAGCGGTGCGCCACGCGAGCGGCCACGTGCGGGCGGCCAACGACATGATGCTGCCGCACAAGGCGCAACTCGTCGGCCGCGACGTCGCGCGGGACTTGCAGGACAAGAAAGCCATCATGGGCGTCTTCGACGAAGGTTGCATGGGCATGTTCAACGCGATCATCCCCGACCGCCTGCTGGCGCCTACCGGCGTGTTCAAGGAACGGCTCAGCCAATCCGCTCTGTGGGCCGCGATGCAAGAGGTGACGCAGGAAGAGGCGGCGGAAATCCGCGCCTGGCTCGACGCCAAGGGGATGCGCTTCAACACCGGCGCGGACGAGGCAAGCGAGTTGACCGACGCGCAGATTCTGATGCAGTGCCGGATGTATATCGCGGCGCTGCGCATCGCCGACGAGTTCGGCTGCGATGCGGTCGGCATCCAATACCAGCAGGGATTGAAGGACATTTGCCCGGCGTCGGACCTTGTCGAGGGGCTTTTGAACAACGTGGACCGCCCCCCGGCCCGGTCGCCGGACGGCCGCGCGCTTTACGCGGGCCGGGCGCTGCCGCACTTCAACGAGGTCGATGAGTGCGCCGGCCTCGATGCGCTGATTACGAACCGCATCTGGACGGCGCTCGGCTACGACCCGGAAACGACGCTGCACGACGTGCGCTACGGGGCGCCCTTCGCCGTCAACGGCAAGGAGGAGTTCGTCTGGGTCTTCGAGATTTCGGGCTCGGTTCCGCCGCAGCATCTGATCGGCGGCTACGCGGGCGCCGTCAGCGAGCGGCAGCCGCCGATGTACTTCCCGCTGGGCGGCGGCACGATCAAGGGCGTCAGCAAGCCCGGCGAGATCGTCTGGAGCCGCATTTTCGTGGAAGACGACAGGCTCAAGGCGGACGTGGGAGCGGCCAAGGTCGTCGAGTTGCCGCCGGAGGAGACCGAGCGGCGCTGGGCGGCCACGACGCCGCAATGGCCGATCATGCATGCCGTGACCTACGGCATCGACCGCGACCGCTTGATGGGCCGCCACAAATCGAACCACATCCAGGTTGCCTACGTTCCCGGCAAGGCGGCGGCGACGCAGGCGCTGAGCGCCAAGATTTCGGCTTTCCGCAACCTGGGCATCGAGACGTTCCTGTGCGGCAGCGGGCACGACCTGGTCTGAGCGGCGCGGGTTGCGCATTCCGCGGCGGTGACGCTACGCTACTGAATCGTTAAAGATATGGGGATCGTCAAGGAAAGAGGTATGCGAGCATTTTTGCCTTTCGCCGCCGCGGCGGCGGTTTTGTGCGCGACTGCGGCGGCCCGAACGCACGAAACCAATCCGTTCGGCTCCGCCGAAGACTTTGCCGTCGGCAAACGGCTGTACCGCGTCAATTGCGGCGTGTGCCACGGCATGGAAGGGAAGACCGGGCGCGGCGCGCGGCTGGCGCGCAAGGTCCACCGGCGGGCGAATACCGACGCCGAGATGTTCGATCTCATCGAAAAGGGCGTGCCCGGCACCGACATGCCGGGCCTGTGGCTGGGAGAGGACGACATCTGGAAGATTCTGCTTTTCGTGCGCACGTTCGAGAAGACGGCGGAAGAACCTTGCGCCGCCGCGCCGGGGGACGCCGCCCAAGGCAAGGACATCTTCTTCAACCGCGCCGCTTGCGCCGCGTGCCATACGGTGGGCATGGGCGGCGGCCGCCTCGGTCCGGACATGAGCTTTGCCGGCGCGTCGTTTTCGCGGGAGCAGCTTCGCGTCGCGCTGGTCGAGCCGCACCGCGACGTCGCCGAGCGCTACCGCGTCGGGCGCGTCGAGACGCAAGACGGCAAGAAGCGCGAAGGCGTCGTGATGGCGGAGAACGGCTATTCGCTCTTTTTGATGGACCGCTCGGAGGAAACGCTCGGTTTCCAAAAAGCGGAGTTGAAGTCTTTTCAGATTTCGCGTGAATCGTTGATGCCTTCGTACGCGGGCGTCTTGAGCGCGGCGGATATGGACCACCTGCTGGCCTATCTCTGTTCGCTGCGCGGTTCCGAAAAGGGGGCAGCGCAATGATCCGTTCGTATCTCGGCGCGGTTTTGGGCGTCGTTCTGGCCTGTGCGGCGGCGCCGGCCCAGGTTTCGTACGGCGACCTCGTCAAGGCGCAAGAGCAGCCCCGCAACTGGCTCAACTATCACGGCGGGTATTCCGGGCAGCGGCACAGCGGGTTGACCGAGATCACGCCGGAAAACGTGAAGAACCTGCGGCTGAAGTGGGCGTTTCAAGAAAGAATGAGCGAAAAGTTCGAGACGACCCCGCTGGCGCTCGACGGCGTGCTGTACATCACGGTTCCCCCCGGAGACGTCTATGCGCTCGACGCGGAGACCGGCGCGCGGCTCTGGCGCTATTCGCGGAATCTGCCGCCGAAGCTGATCGCCTGCTGCGGGCTGGTCAACCGCGGGCTGGGCATGCTCGGCGATCGGCTGTTCATGGCTACGCTCGACGCCTACACGATCGCCCTCGACCGCAAGACCGGACGCCTGCTGTGGGAGTCGAAGATGATCGACTATTCCCAGGGTTACTCGGGGACGCTCGCGCCGCTGGTGGTGAAAGACAAGGTGATGACGGGCACGGCGGGCGGCGAGTACGGCATCCGCGGATTCATCGACGCCTACGACGTCGAGACGGGCGAGCGGTCGTGGCGCTTTTACACGATTCCCGGGCCGGGGGAGTTCGGTCATGACACCTGGGCCGGCGATTCGTGGCGGCGCGGCGGCGCGTCGATCTGGATCACGCCTTCCTACGACCCCGAGCTCAACCTGGTTTACTGGGGCGTGGGCAACCCCGGGCCGGACTGGAACGGGGACGTGCGCCTGGGCGACAACCTGTTTTCCGATTCGGTCGTGGCGCTCGACGCGGATACCGGGGAACGGAAATGGCACTTTCAGTTCACGCCCCACGATGTCCACGACTGGGACGCCACGCAGGTGATGGTGCTCTTCGACAGCGAGTACAAGGGCGAAGAGCGCAAGCTGCTGGTCACCTTCAACCGCAACGGATTCAGCTATCTGCTCGACCGCGAAAGCGGCGAGTTCCTGCGCGCCGGCGAGTACGTCAAGCAGGACTGGGCGATCGGCATCGACGAAGAGGGGCGTCCGATCCGCCGGCCGGGCAAGCTGCCCACCGCCGAGGGCAACGAAGTTTATCCCCGCGTGGCCGGCGGCACGAACTGGATGTCGCCTACGTTCAGCCCGCAGACCAATTTGATTTACGTCACTTGCGGCGAAGGCAGCAGCATTTACGTCAAGGGGCCGAGCGAATACAGGCCGGGGACGCGCTATTGGGGCAGCATGTTCCTGAACGAAGAGACCAGCCGGGATTGGACCGGCGCCGTGCGGGCGTTCGATCCGCTGACGGGCAAGAAGGTATGGGAGCATCCGCTGTTCCGTCCGACGCTTGCCGGTCTGGTTTCCACGGCGGGCGGGCTTGTCTTTGCCGGAACCTCGGACGGATTTTTCAAGGCCCTCGACGCCGCGAGCGGCGAGGAGTTGTGGCGGATCAATCTCGGCGCCCAGATCATCGCCAGTCCGATCAGCTTCGGCAGCAAGGGCCGGCAGCATGTCGCCGTCGCTGCGGGCGGCGGCATATTCGTGTTCGCGCTGCCTTGACGCCTGCGCGCGGACGCCCGAATTGCCGCAAACCGACGCCTGCATTGCGCTGCCGCGAAGTCGGCGCCCGCGTAGGGCTTCGCCCAATCCCCGGATTCCGGTCTATAATGGGGGGCGCGCCAGGGGAGGCATGATTCAAGTGAGTGTCGCCATGCCCGAAACCATGCTGTTCGAAATGCGCGGCGGCGTCGCGCTGCTCGCTTTCAATCGGCCGGAGCGGAACAACGCCATGACCCCGGCGATGCGCGAGCGCTATTTCGACCTGCTCGAGCAGTGCGCCGGAGACCCGAGCGTGCGCGCGGTCGTGCTGACCGGGGCGGGGAAGTCTTTCAGCGTCGGCGCCGACACGCAGGCGCTGCAGAAACTCGACCCCGACGCCGCCGGCCGGGCGCGCACGGCGCCGGAGAGGCCGGTCCATTACCCGCTGTCGATCCCGAAGCCGATTATTGGCGCGATCAACGGCGGCTGCGCGGGCGTCTCGTTCGTGCATGCGCTCTGTTGCGACATTCGTTTCGCCGCGGCGGGGGCGAAGATGACCACGGCATTCGTGCGCCGCGGACTGATCGCCGAGTACGGCGTCTCGTGGCTGCTGCCGCGGCTGATCGGCCAGTCGCGGGCGCTCGATCTGCTGCTTTCCGGCCGGGTGATCTTGGCCGAGGAAGCGCAGCAACTCGGTCTCGTCAATGCGGTTTATCCGCGGGAGGAGTTGGTCGACCGGGCGGTCGCCTACGCTCAGGATCTGGCGGACAACTGCTCGCCGGCTTCCATGGCGGCGATCAAGAGCCAGGTTTACGGCGACTTCGGCGCTACGCTCGACGAGTCGGCGGCGCGGGCGCGGGCAGAAATGGCGTCGTCGTTCCGGCGGCCCGACTTCCAGGAAGGCGTGGCGAGCTTTATCGAGAAGCGCCAAGCCGCATTCCCGCCGTTGCCGGCCGGCTCTACTGAATGAGATCGAGCACGAGATCGCGGGGCTCGGGCACGTTGGCCGACAGGCGGAACGCATCCTCGACCAGTTGCACGGCCTCGGCCAGGTTCGTCTCGTCGGTGTAGTAGAGCGCGCAGAGTCCCGAGCCGGCGACCACATTGTCGCCCACTTTGGCTTGCAGGACAATGCCGACCGCGGGGTCGATTTTATCTTCCGCGTCGGTACGGCCGGCGCCCAACAGCACCGCGGCGCGGCCGATGTCGTCGGCGTTGATGCGGCTGATATAGCCGTCGCGGGGAGAGGTGATGACGTGCTCGCCGGAAGCGTTCGGCAGCGACTCGAACTGCTGCAAGACGTTGGCGTTGCCGCCTTGCGCGGCGATGACGTTGCGCAAGACTTCCAGCGCCGAGCCGTCTTCGAGCGCCGTGTTGGCCTGCTCGCGGGCGCTGTCGATGGAGATCAGCGGGTTGCCCATGAAGATCATGCGCGCCGCGGCTTCGACCGCCAGGCCGGTGAGATCAGGCGGGCCTTGCCCTTGGAGCGTCTGGGAGGCTTCCATGATCTCCAATGCGTTGCCGATGGTGAAACCCAAGGGTTGATCCATGTCGGTAAGCAGGGCTTGAACCTTCACGTCCATCCGCCGGCCGATGCCGATCATCAACTGCGCCAGGCGGCGGGCCTCGGTGCGCCCCGAGAGCAGCGATCCCTTGCCGACCTTGACGTCGAGGACGAGGCCGTCGAGCCCCTCGGCGAGCTTCTTCGACATCGCCGAAGCGGCGATCAACGCTTGGGAGCCGACGGTTGCGGTTGCTTCGCGCAGAGCGTACAAACGCTTGTCCGCGGGGGCCAACTCGTTGCTCTGTGCGGTGAACGCCAGCCCGAATTCGGTTACCAGGTCTTCGAAGTCCGCCAGCGCGAGTTGGGTGCGGAACCCGGGGATCGACTGGAGCTTGTCCAGGGTTCCGCCCGTGTGACCGATGCCGCGTTCGGCGATGACGGGAACCGCCAGCCCGCAGGCCGCGGCGACCGGCGCGGCGATCAGCGATATTTTGTCGCCGACGCCGCCGGTCGAGTGGTAGTCCACCTTGGCTTTGGGCACTGCGGAGAGGTCGACGCGCTGCCCGCAGCGGAGCATCGCCGCCGTCAGCGCGGCGGCTTCGGCGTCGTTGAATCCGTTGCACGTGCCGGCCATCAGAAAGGCGGCCATTTGCGCATCGGAAATTTCCGCGCGGATATATCCGTTGATCAGCCGTTCGAGCTCTTCGAGAGCCAGTTCTTCGCTATTGCGCTTGCGGCGGATCAAATCTACAATTCTGTCCATAAGTGGTACATTCCTCTTGAGATAACCCTGGAAACGGGCAACTTTTCTGCGGAACG
Organism: uncultured Bryobacterales bacterium; assembly: GCA_958295955.1. Taxonomy (GTDB): domain Bacteria; phylum Acidobacteriota; class Terriglobia; order Bryobacterales; family UBA6623; genus CATQHP01. The sequence continues at coordinate 4,014,970 of OY282420.1, forward strand.
CAAGACTTTCAGCTTAGCACGGGACGGCAGCTAAAATACAGAAAAACGTACGGGTTTTCCGCTGAACCGGATGTCCGTCGGGGTATCGCGCGGCGGCGCCCGCCGCGTTTTTGCTCACGATTGGGGGGATATGGCGCGGGTTCGAGACGCAGCGAGTTGGGACGCGGGGCAATATGCCCGCGATTCGCGTTTTGTCTCCGATCTCGGGGAGCCGTTGATCGAGTTGTTGGCGCCGGCGGCGGGAGAGCGCATTCTCGATTTGGGCTGCGGGGACGGCGCGCTGAGCGCAAAGTTGGCCGCGCGGGGCTGCTCGGTTGTCGGCATCGATTCGAGCGCATCAATGGCCGCCGCCGCCCGCGCCCGGGGTCTCGACTGCCGGGTCGCCGACGCCGCCGCACTGCCCTTCCGCGCGGAGTTCGACGGGGTTTTCTCGAACGCCGCGCTGCACTGGATATTGGCTCCGGATACGGTTCTCGCGGCGGTTGCGCGGGCGCTGAAGCCCGGCGGGAGATTCGTCGGCGAATTCGGCGGGGCCGGCAACGTGAGCGCGATTGTCCGCGCCTTGCGGGCGGCGTTGGCCGGCGGCGGCGCCGATTTCGATGAGTTGTCTCCCTGGTACTTTCCCTCTCCCGAGGAATACCGCGGGCGATTGGAACGGGTCGGCTTCCGCGTTACCGCAATCGACCTATTTGCGCGGCCGACGCCTTTGCCGGGCGATATCTCCGCTTGGCTCAAGATTTTCGCGGCGCCGTTCATCGAGGCGCCGGACGGCGGCGCGGACGCCATGTACGACGAACTGCGCGAGCGGCTGCGCCCCGAGCTTTGGGACGGCGAGAAGTGGACGGTGGACTACGTTCGCCTGCGCTTCGCGGCCGTGCTCGACGCCGCCTGAAGCCGGCTGCAACGAGCGCACGGCGTGTTATTCTGAAAACTTGCCTCCCGGGCCGCAGGCGGCCCTTCCGCTCCACCTCGGAGACTGTTTTCAATGTTGCACCGCGCGGCCCCGGCGCTGACTTTTCAGGACGTTATCTTTCGGCTCAAGTCCTACTGGGCCGAGAAAGGCTGCATCGTTCAGGAACCGCTCGACTGCGAGGTCGGCGCCGGGACCATGTGCCCGGAGACGTTTCTCCGCGTTCTGGGTCCGGACCCGTATAACGTCGTTTACGTACAGCCGAGCCGGCGGCCGGCGGACGGCCGATACGGCGAGAATCCGAACCGCCTCTACAAGCACATGCAGTTGCAAGTGATCTTGAAGCCTGCGCCGGAGGACGTGATCGAGCTGTACATGAAGAGCCTCGAGGCGATCGGCATCGATCTGACGCGCCACGACTGGAAACTCGAGGAGGATAACTGGGAATCGCCGACGCTGGGCGCCTGGGGCGTCGGCTGGCAGGTGATGCTCGACGGACTGGAAATCACGCAGTTCACTTACTTCCAGCAATGCGGGGGCATCGACCTCGAAGTCGTTCCCGCCGAGTTGACTTACGGACTCGAGCGCCTGACGGCGTTTATCCAGAACGTCGAAAGCGTTTACGACATTCGCTGGAACGACCGCGTCCGCTACCGCGACGTCCGTTTCGCCGACGAACGGCAGTACTCGGTCTATAACTTCGAGGAGGCCGACGTGGATTCCATCTGGAAGGAGTTCGACCTGCACGAAGCCGAGTGCCGGCGCTTGCTCGACGCGTACAACGGTCTTGAAGACCGCGCGGCGCGCGAACGCTTTCCGCTGCTCGCGGCGCACGACCGGACGCTCAAATGCTCGCACCTGTTCAACCTGCTTCAGGCGCGCGGCGCGATCAGCGTAACCGAGCGCGCCGTCGTGATCCAGCGGGTGCGCAATCTGGCGGTCGGCGTCGCCAAATCGTGGGTCGATCAGCAGCGGGGAACCGCCGGGGCGGCGTCATGAGCGAGTTTCTGCTGGAAGTCGGGACCGAGGAAATCCCGGACTGGATGATTCCCGGCGCGCTGGCGGATTTCGAGCGCCGTTTCAGGGATGCGCTGGCGAAATGCGGGTTGGGCGCCGGCGTATCCACGACTACGGAAGCGACCGCGCGCCGCTTGGCGCTGTTCGCCGCGGGCTTGCCCGCGGGACAGGCCGACCGCCAAGAGATTCTCACCGGCCCGCCGCGGCGCGCGGCTTTCGATGCCGGCGGCAACCCGACGAAGGCAGGCGAGGGGTTTGCGCGCAAGGCCGGAGTCGCCGTCGCCGATCTGCAGGTCGACGAAAAAGGAAAATTGTTCGTGGCGCGAACGGTCAAGGGCCGCTCGACGGCGGATATTCTTGCGCAAGTCTTGCCGCAAGTCATCCTCTCGATTTCCTTTCCTCGGAACATGTATTGGCTGGGCAAGAACGGCCCGCGCTTCATCCGCCCGATTCGCCGGCTGACGTGCCTGCTGGACGGCGAAGTTGTTCCCTTTGCCGTTGCAGGCGTTGCCGCCGGCAATACGACCTTCGGCCACCGCCGGCTGGGCAGCGAGCGGATTGCGGTGAGCGGCGCCGCCGACTACCGGCTCAAGCTGGCCGCCAACCGGGTGATTCTCTCGGCCGCGGAGCGGCGGAACAAGATACTCTCCGAGGCGGAAAAGCTGCTGCCGCCGGGCAGGAAGATTCGCGGCAACCCCAAGCTGCTTGCCACGCTGACCTATCTTACGGAATGCCCGACGGCGATTCTCGGCGGCTTCGATGCAAGCTATCTGACTCTGCCGGACGAAGTGCTCGAGACCGTGATGCTGGTTCACCAGAAGTATTTTGCCGTCGAAGACCGGTCCGGCAAGTTGGCCAACGCATTCGTGGCGGTCGCCAATCTCGACGGCGACCCCGGCGGCGAGATCCGCCGCGGGAACGAGCGCGTGCTGCGGGCGCGTTTCAACGACGCTCGTTTCTTTTGGGATTTCGATCGAAAGCAGCGGCTGTGCGACCGCGTGCAAAGCCTGAAGGCGGTGACCTTCCAGGCGGACTTGGGCAGTTATTTTGACAAGACCGAGCGCAACCGCGCCGCGGTGAGAGAGCTGGCCGAGGCTTTGCGCTTCGACGCCGCGCAGTTGCGGGCGGCCGACCGCGCCGCCGAGTTGGCCAAGTGTGATTTGACCACCGAGATGGTGGGCGAGTTTCCCGAATTGCAAGGGCAGATCGGCGGTCTGTACGCCGCCGATCAGGGCGAGGCGCAGGATGTTGCGGACGCGGTTTACGATCACTATTTGCCGGTCGGCTCCGGCGGCGGTCTGCCGCGCAGCGAGGTGGGCAAGGTCGTCTCGCTTGCCGACAAGCTGACGACGCTGGGCGGCATGTTCGCTCTGGGCATGATCCCCACGGGTTCGCGCGACCCGCTGGCCTTGCGGCGCGCGGCCTACGGGGTGATCCGCATTGTCGTCGAGGGCGGGACGGCCCTGTCGCTCGACCGCCTCGTCGGCATCGCCGCCGCCGGCGGGAATGCGGGAAAGCTGCGCGAGTTTTTCGTCGAGCGCCTCCGTTATTGGCTGCGCGAAGTCGGCGGCTTCGCTTATGACGAGGTCGCCGCCGTGCTCGCGGCATCGGACGCCGCGCCGCTCGACGCGGCCGCGCGGGCAAAGGCGGTCGCCGCCGTGCGTCCGACGCCCGATTTCGAGCCGCTGGCCGTCAGCTTCAAGCGGATTCGCAATATCCTCGAGCAGGCCGGCGGAGAGCGGAAGTACGCCGGCCGAGCGCTCGATCGGGAGTTGCTCGAAGCGGGCGCCGAAGCCGATTTGCATGCCGCGTTCGGCGATGTCCTGGGCAAAATTCAGCAACTTGGAGAGACTGCCCGCTACGAAGAAGCGCTGCGGGAGATTGCCGCCCTGCGGCCCGCCGTGGACCGATTTTTCGACGACGTGCTGGTGATGGCCGAAGACCGGGCGGTGCGCGAGAACCGCTTGACGTTCCTGGCGCGACTGTTGACGGGGCTGTCGTCGATTGCCGATTTTTCCGAGATCGTCTCCGCATAAGGCGCGGCTCAGACGACAAACTGCCGCAGGAACCGCGCGCCTTGGCGCAATGCGCGCTTGCGCGCCTCCAACGACCCTTCGTAAGCACGGTCCTCGACCTCGATGCAGACCGGGCCGTCGTAGCCGCTGCTCGTCAAAACCGAGAAAAACCGGCCCCAATCGACGTCGCCGAGGCCGGGCAGCTTGGGCTCGTGAAACTCCAATGGATGCGCGAGAATGCCTACGTCGTCGAGGCGGCGGCGGTCCACCCGCACGTCTTTGGCGTGGACGTGGAAGATGCGCTCGGCGAAGTCGCGCAGCGGCGCGATGGGGTCCATCTGCATCCAGGCGAGATGCGAGGGGTCGTAGTTGAGGCCGAAGCACTCGCTCGGAATTGCGCTGAACATCCTGCGCCAGACCGCCGGCGAGACCGCCAGATTCTTTCCGCCGGGCCATTCGTCGGCGGTGAAGAGCATCGGGCAGTTCTCGATGCCGATGCGCACGCCGTGTTCTTCGGCGCAGCGGACGAGCGGCTTCCAGGTTTCCAAAAACCGCTGCCAGTTGGCTTCGAGCGACCGGGTCCAGTCGCGTCCGACGAAGGTGTTGACGCGCGCCAGTCCCAGTTTTTTCGCTGCGCGAATGACCTGCTCGACGTGCGCCGCCGCAGTTGCTGCTTCGTTCGGGTCGGGCGACAGCGGATTCGGATAGTAACCGAGCGCGCTGACGCCGACGCCGTGCTTGTCCAGGGTCGCGCGGATGCTGCGGACTTCCCCGGCGTCGAGCCGGTTGACGTCGATGTGGGTGACGCCGGCGTAGCGGCGCTCCGCCTTGCCCACCGGCCAACACATGATTTCCACGCAGTCGTAACCCTCGGCGGCGGCTGCGGCGCAGACCTCGTCGAAGGTCAAATCGGGCAGAATGGCGGACACAAAACCGAGTTGCATGCAATTTAGATTACGAGAATCGGCCGTTTGCCGCGGCTGTAAGTAGCAAAGCAGCCGGCCAAACGTCCCAAAAGCAAACGCAGTTCACTTTGGTGCGCGCTGGTTCGCGATAGTGCATTTACGAGGCGTCCGTCTCAAAGCAGGTGTCCGGCGCAGGTCCCAAAGCGGTAGTCCGCGCGCAGCGGCGCTTGCCGTTTGCCGCCCCTTGATACATTCAAGGAATGCATCGTTTTGCCGCGGTTGCCGTTCTGTCCGCCGCAGTTTTGGCTGCGCAAGAGACCGAAACCGCTCAACCCGGGGAAGACCGAACGGAAGCCGCAACGTCCGCGGCGCCGGCGCCGTCCGCCGCCCACGCGCCGGAGCCGGTTTTCGATGTTCACGCCCTGTTGAGCCTCGCGCGGATTTCGGACCCGCAGCTTTCGCCCGACGGCGCGCGGGTCGCCTACGTGGTCGAGCGGATTTCAGAGGAAAAGAATGCAAAGACCAGGCAGATCTTCACGGTCTCGGCGGACGGCGGCGAGGCGCGGCGACTGACCGCTGAAGGCAACAACAGCCGGCCGCGTTGGTCGCCGGATTCGGGGCAACTCGCATTCGTCTCCGATCGGACGGATTCGTCGCAGATTTGGCTGATGGAGGCCGACGGCTCGCGGCAGCGGCCTGTGACCGATCTCCCGATCGAGGTTGACGGGGTTTTATTCTCCCCGGCCGGCGACACTCTGGTTTTCGCCGGCCGCGTCTATCCCGACTGCGGGGCCGATTGGCAGTGCAACAAGTCACGGCTCGCGCGGGACAACGACGGCCGCGTCCAAGCGCGCGTTTACGACAGCTTGCCGTACAGACATTGGGACGCCTGGGACGACGGCCGCCGCAGTCATCTGTTTGCGCTTGCGGCGGATGCTTCCCCCGGCAGCGGAGACCGCGCCGTCGAGCTTACGCCGGGAGAATACGACGTACCGCCGTTTTCGCTGTCCGCTCCCGAAGGCTATGCGCTCTCGCCGGACGGCCTGGAGGTCGCCTACGCGCGCGCGTCCGACGGCGCGGCCGAGTCGGGCCTTGCCCTCAGCACCGATACCGACCTGTATGCCGTCTCGATCCGGGGAGGCGATCCCGTTCGGCTGACCGACAACCCTGCGTTCGACGGAGGGCCGGTGTATTCGCCCGACGGGCTTTACATTGCCTATCTGGCGCAGCAGAGGGCCGGCTATGAGAGCGACCGCTTCCGCCTGATGCTCTACGACCGCGAAAGCGGCGAGACGGCGGTAGTGACCGAGACTTTCGATCGTTGGGTCAACGGCGCGGCGTGGTCGTCCGACGCCGGACGCTTGTTCCTTACGGCCGAAGACCGCGGGCGAGAGCCGATCTTCACCGTTCTCGTCAGCGGCGGAGGGGTCAACATGGCCGTCTATGGAGACGCGTCGCACGGGGACGTGCAATTGCTTCCCGACGGCAAATCCCTGATCTACACGGCGCAGAGCGGCTCGCACCCGGTCGAAATTTTCAGGGGCTTTGCCGGCGGCGGGGCGCCGCTTCGCCTGACGCATGAAAACGACGCAATTCTCGACCGTTACAGGCTTCCCGATTACGAGGAAATCCGCTACGCGAGCAACGACGGCAGCGAGGTTTCGGGCTTTTTGCTCAAGCCTCCGAATTTCGACCTGGACGGCGCCTACCCATTGCTCTTGCTGATCCACGGCGGGCCGCAAGGCGCGTGGCGGCAGAGTTGGAGCTACCGCTGGAATGCGCAGGTCTTTGCCGCGGCCGGGTTTGTGGTTTTCATGCCCAATCCCCGCGGGTCGACCGGCTACGGGCAAGCGTTCATCGACGGCATCAACGCCGATTGGGGCGGCAAGGTCGTCGAGGATATTCTGGCGGGGTTGGATACGGTCATCGCGCGCCCGTATATCGACCGCAACCGCGTGGTCGCCGCGGGCGGATCGTACGGCGGCTACATGGTCAACTGGCTGCTGGGCCATTCGGAGCGGTTCCGGGCGCTCGTCTCCCATGCGGGCATCTACGATCTGGAAAGCTTTTTCGGGGCGACGGAAGAACTGTGGTTCCCCTTATGGGAGTTCGGGGGCGCGCCGTGGGAGAAGCCGGAGATCTACGCGCGGTGGTCGCCGAGCGCCGCGGTCGAGAAGTTCAAGACGCCCACGCTGGTGATCCACGGCCGGCAAGACTACCGCGTGCCGGTGGAGCAGGGCATGGCGCTTTTTACGGCGCTGCAGATGAGGGATGTTCCGTCCAAGTTCCTGCATTACCCGGACGAAGGCCATTGGATTCTCAAGCCGGCCAACAGCGTGCTGTGGTACGACACCGTTCTCGGCTGGTTAAGACAGTGGGTCCATAAATAGGCGCGAGCCTATGCGGAGCCCGGGGCAATGGCTGCCCGTCCGGCGGCGCGCTTGACAATTTCTTCCACGACGGCGCGCCCGTTCCGGTAGGCGTCTCTGTAGAATGCGTTTCTTTCCGCGCGCGTGAGCCTCCGCCCGCGGCGGAACCACTGCTCGAGTCCGCGTCCGACGGCGTAGGTGCCGGCGAAAGCGATCAACCCCTTGGAGATGAGCCCGCCGCCGCCGGGGACCTTTGAGACCGCCTGCCTGGCCAGAGCGCGCCAGCCGAACGCCGCGGCCACGATCGACCCGATTTCCGCGACCTGTTCGCCGTAACCTATTTCGCGGTCGTGCGCCGCCGCCAGCAAAAGGGCCATGCGCACCTGGTTCATCGTCAGGAACGCCGTGTCGGACGCAAATTCCCCGACCGCCCAGGGCAGGGAAATCAAGCTCGGCACGACGTTGGGCAGGGACGTTGCGGCGGTGAACATCGTGTTCTCTTTCGCCACTTTCCAGATCAAGCGTTCGCTGACGGCGCCGCGGAACCCCGGAAACCGGCGGCCGATCGCGAGCTGGTCGTCCTCATGGTCGTCGAGCAGCGCCCGAACCGCCGCCGCCGGGTTCAAGGCGTCGAAAGCGTAGTAATGCGCCGGGTGCGGAACGCCCGGCTCGGAAAAGCCGACCGCCGTGCGCGCGAAGTCTTCTTCCGCGGCAACGCGGAGGATGCAGGCTGCGGCCGCCGCCGTCTCCGCGGGCGGCAGATCTCGAGGAACCAGGAAGTCGTGAATATCGGCCGCGGCGGTCTCGTCCGCGGCGAGCACGCCGAACGTCAGCGGACGGTCGGCCAAGGCGCGCACCTCTTCGGGGTTGAGCGTTCGCAGCGCGAGGCCGATCTGCTTGAGAACGGGAGAAACCACTGCACTCAGTATATAGGCCCGCGCGCGGGCCGCCGGCGCCTTGTCGATTCGCCGGCGGTCCAAGGCGTTGCGCAAGGGAAGAAAGCGTACGGTGCTAGACTGAGCGGGCGGGAGGGGCTGCGCCGGCGTCCGTTCCGTGTCTTCTTGCGCAATCGACTTGACCGCCCATAACCCGAACGGAGCCGCGGGAAAACAGCGCGCGGCGAACGCGCCGCCGCAAGACGCGCCGGAGAAGTGCATCCTGGTTGGGCTGCGCGTCAGGAATGACGGCGGCGCGGGCAACGGACTGCATGCTTATACCGCGGAGGAATCTCTCAACGAATTGGAGGAACTGGCCCGCGGCGCCGGGGCCGAAGTGTTGGGCAAAACGTTGCAGTCCCGCAACGCGCCCGATCCGGTGACGTTGATCGGCGCCGGCAAAGTGCGCGAGATCAAGCACTGGGCCGCGGAATGCAACCCCGACTTCGTGCTTTTCGACCGCAATCTCTCCCCGAGTCAGCAACGCAACCTTGCGCGCGGAACCGAATGCCGCGTGCTCGACCGGACGCAGTTGATCCTCGATATTTTTGCCCGTCACGCGCACACCAGCGAAGGCCGCCTGCAGGTAGAACTGGCGCAGTTGAACTACATGCTGCCGCGGCTCGCCGGCAGGGGCGCGGCAATGTCGCGGCTGGGCGCGGGCATCGGCACGCGCGGTCCCGGCGAAACGCAGCTTGAAACGGATCGGCGGAGAATCCGCAGCAGAATCGACAAGCTCGAGGCGAGCTTGGAGAAGGTGCGCGCGACGCGCAAGCTGCAGCGCGACCGGCGAACCGCGGCGATGGTCGGCGCCGTCGCCCTCGCGGGTTACACCAACGCGGGGAAATCGACGCTGTTCAACGCGCTCGCCGGCGCAAACGTGCTGACGAACAAGAAAATGTTCGCCACGCTCGACCCCACGATTCGCCGTCTGAGCTTGCCTTCCAATCGCGAAGTCCTGCTCTGCGATACCGTCGGCTTCATCCGCAATCTGCCGACGACGCTGGTCAAGGCTTTTCGGGCGACATTGGAGGAAGTGAGCGAGGCGGCAATGATTCTGCATGTAGTGGATATCGCCGCGCCGCAGCGCCGGGGCCGCATGGAGGAAGTCGAGCGGCTGCTCGCCGCGCTCGGGTCGAGCGGCAAACCGCAGCTTCTCGTGCTCAACAAGTGCGACCTTTTGACGCCGGACGAGCGCGCGGCGGCCTGCGCAGCCGAACGGTCGTTCGCTGCGGCGGTCAAGGTCTTGTGCGTATCGGCCAAGACGAAGGAGGGGATAGCGGAGTTGCCGGCGGTCATTGACGAGTTCCTGCCCGACGACCGCGTCGTGCGCTCGAGATTTCGTTTTCCGTTCGAAGACGGCGGCAAGCTCGCTTTTCTCTACGAGCGCGGGCAGGTCATCGAGCGCCGCGACGACGAGGCCGGCGTCGAAGTGCTGGCCGATGTGCCGGAGTCGGTCGAACGGATGCTCTCCGCGCACCGCCGCGGCCGAGGGGCCGCCGCCCCGCCTTCGGGTTCGTCTCCCCCGGCGCACGACTCGCGATAGGCCGGCGCCTTGACTCAGCCCCCCGGCGGCGACCCGTTGCAGGTCTTTCAGGAAGGGATCGACCTTTTCAACCGCGGGGAATTTTACGATTGCCATGAGTATCTCGAGGCGGTCTGGACGCCGTCGCGGCAGCCGGACCGCTGGTTCCTGCAGGCGTTGATTCATTTCGCGGTCGGCTTCTACCATCACCGCCGGCGCAACAAGGTCGGCGCGGTTCGGCAACTGCGCAAGGGGCTGAAAAAAATCAGGGGATACCTGCCGGAATGGGGCGGCGTGGCTACCGGCGAGTTGGAGCGGGCGGTCAGCGAGCGCCTGCGCGTCATCGAAAGCGGCGGAGCGCTCCGCTCGTTTCCGCGGATCAGGCAGACGGCTCCCTGGCCGGGGCTGCGCGCCGCGGCCCGCGGCGCAGTTCCCCCGCCGGACGCCGGCCCCTAGCGCGGCGCGGCAAACCAGGCGGCGCGGCGCCGGGGAAGTTTGCCTGGCGCGGCGCCGCGGTTTATGCTCAGCTTATGAGCTTGCGGTTGCTATCGGCGTTGGGTTTTGCCGCCGCGGCGGCGCGTTCCTTCGGCTTCCTTCGGCTTCCTTCACATAGGTTGCTATCGGCGTTGGGTTTTGCCGCCGCGGCGGCAGGGCAGGGGATCGAGGTTTGCCCTCCCGTGCCGGTTTACGAGCCGTGCGAGATCGCCTTCGAGATGACCGCGGCGGAAGCGGCCGAGCACACCAACCCTTACGTCAGCGTTACCCTGCGCGCGGAGTTTCGTTCGCCGAAGGGCGGACGCACGAAAGTCATGCAGGGGTTCTGGGACGGCGGGCGGACGTTCCGACTGCGCTTCGCGCCCGACTTCGCGGGCCGCTGGGATTTCCGCATCATTTCCAACCTCGAGAGCGCCGCCAAGAAGACCGGCAGCTTCGACGCCGCTCCGCAACGGACTCCCGGATTCGTCGAGGTGTTCAACACGCGGTATTTCAAATATGCGAACAGCTTGACGCCGCACTACTGGCTGGGCGATACGATGCTCAATTTCGGGCTGATCCCCTGGGAGACGTTTCGCAAGATCGTCGATACGCGGGTCGAGCAAAAGTTTACGCACGTGCGCGGATTGGCGCTGGGTCCGGCCGGCAATGCGGCCAACGCATTCCGCTCGCCCGATGAGCCGAACCATGCATATTTCCGCGAGGTGGACCGCCGCATCGACTACATGACCATGAAGGGCTTGGCGGTCGATTTGATTCTGGCCGGCGGCGACGGCGAGCTCGTCAGGCTCTTTCCGCGGCGGCGGCAGCGCGAGCGCTACATTCAGTACGTTGCGGCGCGGTACGCGGCTTTCAATGTCACTTGGCAAGGGGTGCTGGAATGGGAATCGTACGCCGAAGGCCGCGAGTTGCTGAAAGAAATCGCCGCGGCGCTCGACAAGTACGATCCCTACGAGCACCCGAAAACGACGGCCGCGGCCGTAAGCTCGGCGGCGTTGGCTTACGACGGTTGGCAGGACTTCATGACGCAGAACACGGTCGATCCGGCGCTGGCTGCGATCGAGTTCGAGACACAGCCGGCGCCGTTCGTGAATACCCGGGTCGGGATTGAAGGCGGCGGCGTGTCGGCCGACGAGATGCGCAAGAGGGCTTGGACGGCGGCGGTCCGCGGGCAGTACGTGACGTTCGCGCACTCCGGCACGGCAGGCATCGACGGCCGCGCTGTCGATGCGCAGTTCGCGGACTCGCCCGGCGCGCGGCAGATGACGCTGCTCGCCGACTTTTTCGAGCAGACCCGGTACTTCGATTTGCTGCCCCACTACCGCGTGGTCGGCGGGGCGGGCTTGGCGCTGCAGCTCGTGCCTTACCGGGCGGAGGAGCCGATCGGCGTCGAATACATCGTCTATGCCGAAAAGCCCGGGACGATCGAGTTGGCGATGCCGAGGCACGAATACAAGGTGAGTTGGTACAACCCGACCGACGGCTCTTGGCTCGACGAAAAAAAGAAATTCAAAGGCGAGCGCTTTACCGCGCAGACGCCGAACGACGCGCACGACTGGGTGCTGTACGTCCGCCGCGAAGGGAAGAAGCAGAACTACAACAAATCGTTCAAGCTGGAATCGAAAAAGGCGAAGTTGCGCACAGTCGAGACGAACCCCGCGGAGTTGCCGTTTGCGATCCAGTTTCCGACGGAGAGCGAATTGACGGCCGGCCGGGAGCATGAATTCAATGCCACGTTGACGAAATCGACGATCGCGGCCAAGCGCATGCTCTGGTTGTGGACGGCCGAGACGGCGGGGTCGGGCCGCGGCAGGCGAATTCTGGGTACGCGGCAGTTCGGTTCGTTTCCGATTCCCGCCGACATTGCCGTGTCGTATCCGGCGACGCTGTCGGTGCGCCTGTTCGGCATCGACGGGGCGGGAAGATTATTCGAAGCCTTCAAAGCTTACAAGGTTTCGGCGCCGGCCGGCCCTTAGACGGCTCCCTTGGGCAGTCTCTGCCGCTTACTGCCTGCGCTTCACCGTGATATACGGCCCGGCGGGCGTCGAGACGCCGCCGATCTCCGCCGTGACCGGCAGATTGCCGTTTGCTGCGTTTTCGGGAATCTTGACCACGAACTGCTGCAGCCCTGCGCAGCACGGAGCGGAACCGGCGTAGAGCACGTCCGCGGCGGGCACGGCAATGCCGCCGATGGAAAAGGAAACCTCGTCGATCAGGCGCGCTTGGCCGTTCGACTGCGGCAGGGCCCGCAGCGGAATTTCTCCCGCGGCCAGCGGCGGATCGGTTGCGCCGAAGCCCGTGCCGAAAAAGCTGACGGTTTCGCCGGGGCCGGCCGGGGTGAACGCGGCTCCCGGCAGCAAGCCCGGCTCGCCGACCAAGCCGGGGCCGCCGCCGTGCAGCGCGACGGCCGGATTGACGCCGTTATCGTTGTTGACGAAGTTGAAGAACCCGGGCGAGTGCGCAGAGACCCGGACGCGAGACGGCGGGCTGCGATGCTCATCGGCGGCGCCGCAGTTGCGCACGACCACGACCTCGGCGAGGCCGGCGACAGGCAGATTCTCCGGGGCCTGCGCGTTGATTTGATGGTTGAAAACGGCAAGCATCCGCGAGCGCTCCCCGTTGATTTCAAGGCAAACTCCGGCCAGAACCGTTGCAATACGCCCTTCTTCGTCCAATGCCCGGCTTGCGGCGGATGTGCCCGCGGGCGCGAAATTTTCTCCATACGCCGTAACGATCGCCCCCGGAGAAATCGAGGAAATCACCGGCGTTTGTGTCGCCAATCCGACGCTGCCGAAGAAGATGCGCGCATCCCCCAAAGCCGCGGCCGTTGTCAACGTAACTCCCGAGTACGCCTCCGTGGCGCGGAGATCGATGAACCACGCTCCGGGCGCCGGGTTGTCGATGACGATGCGCTCCGCGTTTCCGTACTCGCGCGAAGCTTCGTCATAAACGCACCCGTACATGTCCTCGAAAACGCCGCCGGCAGGCACGAACACGTTGGGGCCGGAGCATACGGCCGCCCGCTCGTGCTTCACGAAGAGATCCGCGTCTCCCGGTCCGCCGCCGGTCGAAACCGTGAAGGAAGCCGTTCCGGGCGGGATAACGACGCGGTAAAAGGTTTCGCTCGTCGCTTCCCCCGAGAGATCGGGCAATTGCGCGTTTGCGCCGAGCGGGGCGGGCGCGGGAAAAGACGCTTGTAAAGATGCGCCGTCGTACGCGCGGAAACTATCGACGCCGACCGACCAGCCGCCGGCCGGAGGCGCCGAGACCGAAAGCGTGCCGTTTTCGCCGGCGACTCCGGCGAATCTCTGGGAACCGTCGGGACCCAACAGGATGAGCGCCATGCCTTCCTTCCCGTTGCGCAGAGTAGCCTGGAGGATCGGCGTTTCGCCGGCGACTTCCACGACGGCGCGTCCGGCAGAAAATGCCTCGCCTTCTACGGTCACCGCCTGCCCGGGCGTCAAGGAGGTCAGCGTATAAATCTGGAAGCCGTGGATCGTCTTTCCGCCGTTGCCGTCGGTCACGTCGATTTTGGCTCGTCGCGACGTGAAAGTCGCCGGCCAGCGCACCACTCCGGTAACCGGGTCCACCGTCATTCCTTCGGGGCCGGCGTTCAGCGCGTAGCGCACGTCGTCGCCGTCCGGGTCGGAGGCCGCGATGTCGTAAACGTAGTCCTGGCCGAGGCCGACCATACCGAGGGGGGGGGTGCTTGAGACCGCGGGGCTTCGATTGCCGGTTTGCAGGTCGGGAGGCAGGTCGAAAGAGGCGGTGAAGACCGTTCCAATGCTTTCGTTGCCGTCCTCCCCGCCGGCCGCGTAGCCCATGCCGCGGCGGGCGAAAACCCGCCAGGTCTTCTCGCGGGCCGCCGCCTCGTTTTCGGGGTTCGCCTCCAGCGCCGTCAGGATGCCGTCCCGCGCATCGATCATGTCGGGAAAGCAGGGCGTCAGTTTGAGGCCGTCCATGACCAGCCTGTCCGCTGCGTTTTGTCCAAGCTCCTTATACAAATCCCAAAGCGCCGCGCCCCAGATTTCCCCTTCGTCGTGCGGAGCGTCGAATCCGTCGTTGCCGAGATCTTCATAGGTGAAGGTATAGCCTTCGTAGCTTTGCCGGCGAATGCCGCGCTCGGCGTTTCCCGTGAGAAAGGCGCCCTGCACCGGATCGTTCGTATAGCTGCTTGAGAAATAATCCGACCAGCCCTCGCCCAGCCCGGCGGACTGCGTTCCCAACAAACAGGTCGGATTTTGGGAATTGCCTACGATCCGCGTCGTCACCCCGTGTGCGTACTCGTGAACGATGGTCTGGCCGGCGTACGACGAATCGCGATCGTCGTCCGGCGCCTGCGTGCCTTGGGTGAAAATACCCATGACGATGTAGCTCGGCATGCCGTCGGGAGCATCCGCGTAAAAGGCGTTGTCTTGTATCGCCTGCGACACGGCCACGACGGCGTCGTTCCCTTTGCCCCCGCGTCCGAAATTGTCGGTCTGGAAATTGCCGGCCTGCTCCGTAAAGCCCAGATCGTAGAAATAATCGTGGGCGGCGTTGATGAGATAGAACAGATTTGTCACCGCGGCCGCTTTGAACTGCCTGGGGTCGGCTCCGCCCTCGCCCTCGGGCGCCGGGAAATCGAAAACTTGTCCGGGGCTGTGCCCCCGCCCGTTCCTGGTGTCGGGGAACTCCTGCGTATCGGGCTGCGTGTCGCCGTCCGTGTCGAGAAAGGCATCGACGTTGTTGCCCGTGGTCACCACGCCGTTGGGCGGAAGCCAGCCCGCGGGGAAATCGACCAACTCGCGGCCGCCGGCGAGCGGCGATATTTTCCAGACGCGGGCCTGTCCCACTGCGTAGGTCAGGTTGCGGCGCAGCAGCAGCCGGCCGTCTTGGGCGTCGATCAGCATCTCGTACGACCGCATTGCCCCCGTTTGCACGAAAAGCCTCCAGGCAAGCCGCGCCGACGCCGCCGTCATGGGAAAGATCGACAATTCCGCGCGGACCGGGTTGATTTTCCCGCCCGCGGGGTTGCGGAACCAGGAGTAGCGGGCATCGGAGGAAGGCAGCGGCTCCGGCGTGGGAGACGGGTCGATGCCCAGAGACGCGAAGGCCGCCGCAACCGCTTCGCGCGCCGACAACGCCGGCTGCGCGGCCGTCTGCAGTTGCGGAATCAGAGACCCCGCACCGGCCTGGACGACTTGGCCCGCCGCGTTCAAGGCGACTTGTACGTGCCCCTGATAGACATCGACGCCGTTGACCGACTGGTTGAAATGCAGCAGCGACAAGCCGCCGGCGGAGGAGTCTCGGCCGACGAACCGCAAGGCTGCGATGTCGTTCTCGTCGAGCAGGAACAGATCCCGGCGGGCGCGCAGGAAATTTTTGGCGATAACGATCGGCTCCTGCGCGGAAGGGGCGCTGAGCGGTTCTACCGCGTTGGCCAGCAACTTCGGCAGGCCGAACGCATTGACCGCAAGACGCAGGCCGCGGCGGCCTGCGTCCTCGGCCGCCGCGCGGTAAGCCTCAAGCTGCGCTTTCCGCTGCCGGACGGCTGCCCGATGATCCTGCAGAGCCTTGCGGTCCGCAGCCTTGCCGGCGGCCGGCGCCTGCGGCGGCTGTTGCCGGATGTCGAAATCGCGCAGCGACAGCGCCTGCAGGCGTTCGCGGAGCCGTCTCGCAACGGCGGCCTTTTCAGCAGCGCTTGTCGGATTTTGCGCCGCCGCGGGCAATGCGATGCATAAAAAACAGAACAGCCACCGACAATGGCGCCTCATCCTTTATCGGCCGCGCCGTTCCTTGTCGTAGGGAGCGCCGGTGCCCGATGATCCCATGAAGAATTTTCTGCCGTCCTCGAAGGTCACGTCGCGGCCGTTGGCCCGGTTGGAGCGGTCTTTGGCCTGATACCCATCGACGATGACAACCTGGCCGGGCTTGATGGTGTCGCGTTTGAGGCCGCGGCGGAGCAGGCTGTTGGGCGTGCCCCCCTCGACCATCCAGACTTCCTTCTTGCCGTCGTCGGCCATAACTTCCATGTGTATCCAGGTATGCGGATTGACCCACTCCACGCGCACCACGGGGCCCTTCAACAGGAGCGGCCGATTGGGATCGAACTCGGCGCCGAAAGCGTGGTGCGCCGCCGCCGGCGTCTCCGTCAGCACGAAAATGGCGGCCGCGACGAGTCCCGACAACAGGACCGCGGCCGCGAAACGAGAAAATGATTTTAGGCGCATTGTCTTTGCCATTGTTCAGTTTACGGTAATTGTGTCATTCGCCGCCGTCCGTTTCGGCTTGCAGGTCGGCTTCGAGGATGCGGGCGCCCCGCAGGATGCCGCCGAACGAGTAGTTGGCCTCGTGGCAGGCGTATTCGTACACGCGCTTGTCGCTTGCCGGCCAAGTGTATTCGCCGCTCCACGGCTTGGTCCAAACGTTCGGGTCTTCCACCGTAAAGCGGTAGAGCAGCGTGTCTTTGTCGATGCGCGTAAAGCGCTCGACGACGTGCAGGTCCCGCGTCGCGCCCGAGAGGGCGGGCCGGTCGTTGAAGTTCGTGGTGTCGATGACGAGGGTGTCGCCTTCCCAACGGCCTACGGAGTCGCCCAGCCAGTTGCGCACGTCGGGCGGCGCATGCTCGGCGTTCATGCGCACGATGCGCGCGTCATGCACCATCTCGACGAAGATCAGGATGTGATCCTCGGTCTGCACGATGCGTTTCAGGTTGTTATAGAGAACCGGCAGCATCGGCGGGCCGCCGGTGGAGCCGAAGCCCAGCAGGCAGCGCTCGGCCAAGGGGCGGATTTCGGGGTCGTCGTAGGGACCCACGGGCAGCTTTTCTTCGATCCACCAAGCGCGGCCCTTGTTCATGTTTTTGCCGGCGTTCGAGCGAAAGATGCCGGCGCGTTGCCTGGCGCGCAGCTTGGCGGCGGCCGTGGTCGGCGGGCGCTGGCCGTCGGGCGGGTCGACGATGATGGACGTGCGCCATTGGCCGTCGACCTTGATGGCTCCCGAACCGCGGTCGATCCAGAACGTGTTGTAGCCGCCGACGTTCCCCGCCGCGCCTACGGAGCCGTCGCCCCCTTCGGGCGGCGCGCTGCGGTTCGGGTCGGAGGCGGCGTTTCTGGAGGCGTTCCGCTCGGCCTCTTTGCGGGCGACCTCCTGCGCTTCTTCGTCGGTCAGCGTCAGTTTGTCGCCGAAGTGCTTGGGCCGCTGCAAGGGCGTCAGCGTGGCGATATCGTACGTGCCGGAGAGATCCGGGCGGCCGTCCGGCATACGCGGGATGTCGGCGGCCGACAAGGCCGCGGCTCCCGCGGCCAAGGCGAACGCGGCGAAAAACAGCGCGATACGCCCGGGTATGGAAATAAGGTTCTGCATCACAAACCTCCTGCGGTTCAATGTCCGCTCCGCTGCGGCGATATTAGCATAAACGCTCATTCGCCGCCTGTCTTGCCAAGCGCCTCGGCCTCCAGGGTTCGGGCGCCGGCGAAAATGCCGCGGAAGGAGTAATTCCCTTCGTGGCAGGCGTATTCGTAAACGCGCTGATCGCTCGCCGGCCAGACGTATTCTCCCGACCAGGGCGCGGTCCACACGGTGGGGTCCTCGACCGTGAACTTGTAGAGCAGCGTGTCGGCGTCGATGCGCGAAAAGCGCTCCACGACGTGCAGGTTTCTGGAAGCGTTCGCCAAGGCGGGTTGGTCGGTGAAGTTAGTCGTATCGACGACCAGCGTATCGCCTTCCCAATGGCCTACGGAGTCGCCCAGCCACTTGCGCACGTCGGGCGGCGCATGCTCGGCGTTCATGCGCACGATGCGCGCGTCGTGAACCATCTCGACGAGAATCATGACGTGATCTTCGGTCTGCACGATGCGCTTCAAGTTGTTGTAGAGGACGGGCAGCATCGGCGGGCCGCCGGTCGAGCCGAAGCCCAGCAGGCAACGCTCGGCCAGGGGGCGGATTTCGGGGTCGTCGTAGGGGCCGGGGTCGAGTCCCGCTGCGAGCCACCACGCCTCGCCGGTGTTTTTGCGGAAGAGCCGGGCGCGCGCCGCGGCTTTCTCTTCGGCCGCGGGCGTCAGCGGCGGGCGCCGGCCGTTGGGCGGGTCGGTGATGATCGACGTGCGCCATTGCCCGTCGACTTTGACGGCTGCCGTGCCTCGTCCGTACCACAGCGAGTTGTAGCCGCCGACGTTCCCCTTGCCGCCCGTCGTGCCGTCTCCGCCGGCGGGCGGCGCGGCGCGCTCGGGGTTGGAAGCGGCGTCGCTCTTTTTCATGAACTCGACCTCGGCTTGCGCTATGACCGCCGCTTCTGCGTCGGTCAGCGTCAACCTGTCGCCGAATTCGGCGGGCCGCTGCAGGGGCGTGAGGGTGGCGATGTCGTAGGCGCCGGAGAAATCCGGGCGTCCGTCGGGCATACGCGGAATATCCGCGCCCGCAAGAACCGCGCCTCCGATCACGGACAGGCCAAAAACGATCGACAGGCGTCCGGGCATGGGGGATTTCCTCCGCTTATCGCTCCAAAGGCTTGCGGCGGTATTCGCCGTAAATGAGCTCTTCGACGAACTCGACGCATTTGAAATCCATCAGCCGCGCGCCTTCCTCGATGCGGCGGTAAAGCGGCATGCTGATTTTCCAGGGCCGCGTGAAGACCTCCGGGTCTTCGATGACGGCTTCGTATTGGAGATGGTTGGGGCCGGCCGGGGTGTAGCGCTCGGTGACGCGCAGCTTATAGCTGTGGTGCGTCCCCGAACGGTCGAGCCATGTCTGGTCGCTGAGTCCGCTGACCTCGACCACGAGGGTATCGCCTTCCCAGCGGCCCACGGACTGCCCCATCCAGGAATCGGTTTCGGCCGGGCCGACGTCCTCAAGGTATATCTCGCGGGTGGCGCCGGCGAATTCGTAGGCGAAGAATATCGAGTTTTCGTTGTGAAAGATCTGAAAGGGGAACGGCATGTAGTTCGCCCGCGGCACGCCCGGCAGGTAGCATTTGATCTCGGGGTCGCGGTTGAGCCAGTTCTTGCGGTTTTCTTCCCTTTTGGCCGCCGCTTCCGGCGTATAGGGGATCTTGCCGCCCTCGACGACGCCCATGCCGCCCGGAACGGCGCCCACGGCGCCGAGGCGCAGCAAGGGGACATCGGGCAGCGGCCCGTGGGGACCTTCGCGAAGCTGCATCGAAGCGCGGGCCATGTGGCGCTCCAGGTCGTAATTGGCCGAGTTCAGCGCCTGCCAGATGCCGTTCAAGTCGGGTTTGCCGTTGGCCAGACGGGCAATCTCCGCTGGGGGGGATTGCGCCGCCGCCGGCATTGCCGCAAGCGCCAGAGCGCCGGCGGCGGTTAGGATGCCCAAGGTTGATTTCATGCCGTGATTCCGTAGCGCCGCGGCCCCCCCTCGCGTCAAGCGGGCGCGCCCCAAGCTTTTCATGGAAATAAGATACCACGGCATGCCGCCTGCGGAACCGGCGGCTGCGGCGCAGCTGAAAAGAAACCGGCTAAATCTTGTCAAGTCGTCTGTTTTGAGCTTCGGGTTGCTGTATATTACAGATAACCTTGCTCTCTGCGCATAGCGCGCGGGGTTTCAGATGAAGCACGGCAAGGGCGCGAGCACACGATGCAACACCTGATCGGGACGCGGCGCCGCACCCTGGCGCTGCTCCTCGCCGCCGCCGCCTGCGGCCTCGGCGCGCCGCCGCCGCACCGCGCCCTGGTCGACCGCTATTGCGCCGCCTGCCATAACCAAAGCCTGAAGACGGGCGGGTTGGCGCTGGACGAGATCGCGGCGGAAGACCCCGCCCGCCGGCCCGAGACGTGGGAGAAGGTCGTCCGCCGCTTGCGCGCGCGCCAGATGCCGCCGGCGGGGCTGCCGCGGCCGGACGAAGAGACCTACCGGGCGGCGATCGCCTCGCTCGAGTCTGCGCTCGACGCTCATGCCGCGGCCAACCCCAACCCCGGCCGGACCGATACTTTCCGCCGGCTCAACCGCACGGAATACCGCAACGCGGTGCGCGATCTGCTCGCGCTCGACGTCGATGCGGCCGCCTTGCTGCCCGGCGACGAGTCGAGCCGCGGTTTCGACAACATCACGGTCGCCGACCTCTCGCCCACGCTGCTCGAGAGCTACGTCAATGCAGCCGAGAAGATCAGCCGCCTCGCGCTCGGGGCCCCGCGCCAATCTCCCGAAGGCCGTACGGTTCGGCTTCGTCCGGACCTGACTCAGGAAGAACACTTCGACGGTCTTCCGCTGGGCACCCGCGGCGGCGCCCGGATCGTCCACAACTTCCCCCTCGACGCCGAATACGAAATCGGGATCCGGCTCTCGCGTGACCGCGACGAGCACATCGAGGGACTGCGCGAAGCGCATCGGGTCGAATTGACCCTCGACCGCGAGCGGATCGAATCGTTCACCATCGAACCGCCTGCGGACCGCCTGGATCATCACAGCGCGGACAAGCATCTCAAGGCGCGCATTGCGGTGAAAGCCGGCCCCCATGAGTTGGCCGTAACATTCTTGAAAAAGCCTTCGGCCCTGCTCGTTACCGAGCGGCAGCCCTACCAGGCGGCCTTCAACTTCTACCGGCATCCGCGCATCCAGCCCGCCGTGTTCTCGATTACCGTCAACGGACCGTACGGAGAGGCGAAGCCCGGCGATACTCCGAGCCGCCGGCGCATTCTGATTTGCGAGCCGGCGTCGAGAGACGAGGAAGAAGAATGCGCCAAGCGTATTCTGCGGGCGTTGATGCGCCGCGCGTACCGCCGGCCGGTAACGGCGGGCGACATGGAGAAACCGCTCGCATTTTTCCGCGAGGCCGCCGCGGCGGACGGTTTCGAGGCGGGGGTCGAGCGCGCACTGGCCGCCGTGCTGGTGAGCCCCGAGTTCTTTTTCCGCATCGAGCGCGACCCGGAAGGCGCCGCGCCCGGCGCGGCTTACCGCCTCGGCGATCTGGAACTGGCTTCCCGTTTGTCGTTTTTCCTCTGGAGCAGCATTCCCGACGATGAGTTGCTCGACGCGGCCGTTCGCGGCGAGTTGTCGCAAGCGGACGTTTACGAGCGCCAGGCGCGCAGGATGCTCGCCGACGACCGCGCCGGCAACCTGGTCGGCAACTTTGCCGCCCAATGGCTGTACCTGCGCAACCTGGAGGCGATCACGCCGGACATGCGCCTCTTCACCGATTTCGACGACAACCTGCGGCAAGCCTTCCGCCGGGAAACGGAATTGTTTTTCGCAAGCGTGCTGCGCGAAAACCGCAGCGTCAGCGACCTGCTGCGCGCCGACTACACGTTTCTGAACCAGCGGCTGGCCAAGCATTACGGCATCCCCAACGTGTACGGCAGCCGCTTCCGCCGCGTCGCGCTCGATGCGGACAGCCGCCGCGGCGGGCTTCTGCGCCACGGCAGCATTCTGACCGCCACGTCCTATGCAACGCGGACCTCGCCGGTCATTCGCGGCAAATGGGTGCTCGAGAATATCCTCGGCATTCCGCCGCCGCCGCCCCCTGCGAGCGTCCCGGCGCTGAAGGACAACACGTTGAGCGGCAGCCTCTCAGTGCGCGAACGGCTGGCCGAGCACCGCGCCAATCCGGCTTGCTCGGGTTGCCACGATCTGATTGATCCCGTCGGCTTCTCGCTGGAGAATTTCGACGCCGTGGGCCGCTGGAGAACACAGGAATCCGGGGCCGCAATCGATGCCTCCGGCGGCTTGCCGGACGGCAGCGAATTTTCCGGGGTGGACGGCCTGGAGCAGGCGCTGCTGTTGCGCCCGGAGGTCTTTGCGGGCACGGTGGCCGAGAAGTTGTTGACTTTCGCCATCGGCCGCGGCGTCGAAGACTACGACGGTCCGGCCGTGCGCAAGATCGTCCGCGAGGCAAGCGTCGACAATTATCGGCTCTCGTCCCTTATCCTGGGCGTAACCTCAAGCGTCCCGTTTCAAATGAGGAGGTCAAGATGATTCTCACCAAGAAAGCTCTACCGCGGAGGACGTTCCTGCGCGGCGCCGGCGCTTCCATCGCGCTGCCGCTGCTGGACGCGATGGTTCCGTCGATGACCGCGCAGGCCAAGACTCCGGCCTCGGGAGTGCGCCGCCTGGGATTCGTCTATATCCCGATGGGCTCGAACATCGCGCTGTGGACTCCGCGCAGCGAGAGCGACCTGTCGGAACTGTCGCCGACGCTGAGCCCGCTCGAGCCGGTCAAGGATCAGGTAACGGTCCTCACCAACCTGGAGTTGAAGAACGCCTATCCGGGCACGCACGCGACCTCCAACGCGGCATTCCTGAGCGCCGCGAAAGCCAAATGGACCGAAAGCACCGACTATCATCTCGGAATCACCGTCGATCAGGTGGCGGCCAAGCAAATCGGACAGGAGACGCAGCTTCCGTCGCTCGAGATGGCGATGGATCTGCTCAAGACCGTGGGCCAGTGCGACAACGGTTTCGCCTGCGTCTATCAGAACAATTTGTCGTGGTCGTCGCCGACGACCCCGCTGCCGGCCGAGGCGCATCCGCGGCTTGTCTTCGAGCGCCTGTTCGGCGACGGCGGCAGCGCGGCGGAGCGCCGCGCCGCGCTGCGCCGCAAGGCAAGCCTGCTCGATTTCGTCAACGAAGACATTGCTCGGCTGCAAGGCAAGCTCGGCGGCGCGGACCGGGCGAAGGTCGGCGAATATCTCGATACCGTCCGCGAAGTCGAGCGGCGCATTCAGCGCGCCGAGGCCGATACGGCCGACAGCCGCCTGCCGGACCTCGACCGCCCCATCGGCGTGCCGGTCGAATACGCCGACCACGCCAAGCTGATGTTCGACCTGCAGGTCTTGGCGCTGCAAGGCGACGTGACGCGCGTGATCAGCTTCCAACTCGCCCGCGAAGCCAGCAATCGGACATACCCCGAGGCCGGCGTGCCCGATCCGCATCACCCCACCTCGCACCACGGCAACAGACCGGAAAAGCTGGCCAAGATCGCCAAGATCAACCAGTTCCACGTGTCGCTCTTCGCCTACTTTCTGGAAAGGCTCAAGGCGACGCGCGAAGGGGACGGCACGCTGCTCGATCATTCGCTTTACATGTACGGCAGCGGGATGGGCAACCCCAACGTACACGACCATACGAACTTGCCGATCCTCGTCGCCGGCGGGGCGGCCGGCAGGATGAAGGGCGGGCGGCACATCCGTTATGGGCAGGCCGCGCCCCTGGCCAATCTACACCTGACCATGCTCGACAAAGTCGGCGTGCGGCTGGACTCGTTCCAGGACAGTCAGGGCAAGATCGGCGAATTGCTCGAACCGCTTGCGGTTTGACGGAACGCGGCTGCGGGAGGAGGCGCTCGTGCGGGTTATCGGGTTGTTCGCGGCGCTCTTGCCGGCGGCGGCATTCGCCGCTGCAAGTTTCGAGGCGCGGCTCGCCGACGCGGTCGAGCGGAACGAACGCGGGCGGGTCGAGGCTCTTCTCGCCGCCGGAGCGGACGTCAACGCGGCGCAGCCGGACGGCATGACCGCGCTGCACTGGGCCGCCTATCGCGACGACCTCGAGGCCGCGCGGAAGCTGCTGCGCGCCGGCGCCGATGTTACCGCCGAGAATCGTTACGGCGTGACCCCGCTGACGCCGGCCTGCATCAACGGCAACGGCGCGATGGTGGAGTTGCTGTTGGCGGCGGGGGCGGACGCCAATACCTCGTCGAGCGGCGGCGAAACCGTGCTGCAGCTCGCGGCGCGCACCGGGAAAATCGCTCCGGTGCGCGCTCTGCTGGCGCGCGGCGCCGAGGTGAACGCCGTTGCCGGGGAGACGGGGCAGACGGCCCTGATGTGGGCCGCGGCCGAGGGCCATGCCGAGGTCGTCAGCGCGCTGCTCGCCGCCGGCGCCGACCGCGGCGCCCGCCTGGATGCGGGGTTTACGGCCTTTCTGTTCGCGGTGCGGGAAGGGCGCTTGGCCGTCGTCCGCTTGCTCTTGCAGGCCGGGGCCGATGCGAACGCGGCGATCCGCACGCGCAAGACGCCGCGCGGAGGCCGCGCCAGGCACGGAACCACCGCGCTGATGATCGCCACCGTGAACGCCCATTACGAGGTCGGAGCGGCTCTGCTGGACGCGGGCGCGGATCCGAACGCGGCGGCCACCGGCTATGCCGCGCTGCACCTGATGGCGAAAGTGCGCAAGCCGGGCGTCGGCGACAACGATCCTCCGCCGGAAGGGTCGGGCGGCATGAGCGCCGTCGAATACGTGCGCGATCTCGTCTCCCACGGCGCGGACCCGAACGCGCGCATGACCGCAAAAGTCAACCTGGGCAACACGCGGCTCAATAAGCTCGGCGCGACCCCGTTTTTCCTCGCCGCCCATGCCGCCGATGCCGAGTTGATGCGCGCGCTGGTTGAGTTGGGCGCCGACCCGCTGCTGCCCAATGCCGACAACAGCACGCCCTTGATGGCCGCCGCCGGGCTGGGCACGCGCTCTCCCGGCGAGGACGCCGGCACGGAGCCCGAAGTGCTCGCAGCGGTGCGGCTTGCGCTGGAGCTCGGCGCCGATATCGACGCCGTGGACGACAATGGCGAGACGGCGATGCACGGCGCGGCCTACAAAAACTTGCCCAAAGTTGTCGCCTTGCTTGCCGCAAAGGGCGCCGACATCGAAATCTGGAACAAGCGCAATGCCTGGGGCTGGACGCCCCTGGAGATCGCCGAGGGGTACCGCTTCGGCAATTTCAAGCCCTCTCCCGTGACCGTCGCGGCGCTGCACGAGGCCATGCGGGCGCGGGGCGTCGATCCGAACGCCGACAGGCGCCCCGTCAAGAGCTTCGAGATTTATTGAGAGAAGCCCGCGCAGCGGCGGCGAATGTCTTGCTCTCCACCCTCCACTCTTCGCTCGCCGCTACGCTGCTTGCGCGTCAGCCGTCAACCGCTCGACACGCTGCTCGGCAGGGGCCGTAGCCAGGGGTTGATTCAACTTCTTGCGCGCTTGCGCGATGTCCCAGCGGGTCTGATAGGCCGGCCAATTATCGGCCACTCCCCAGCCGCCGGCTTCGAGCTTCAGCGCGAGCCCCACGGTGACGGGCCGATGTCCGTTCACGATGCGCGACAGCGTGACGCGGCTGATGCCCAACTTCGCCGCCGCCGCTTCTACGGTCATGCCGGGGTAGTCGTCGCAGGCGTCAAGCACGCTGCCCTTGATGAGTCTTCCCGGATGCAGCGGGTTTTGCCGCAGCCAATCGGTATCCTTCATGCCGGCGATCATCGTTCTCTCCCTTCTAGCTGGTGGTAGTCAACAAAGTCAATGTCGTAGGCGTGTTCGCCGTCGAAGCGGAAGGCGGTCCGCCGGATGCCGGTGACGGTTACGGCGAAGTAGCCCTTGCGGTTGCCGGGCGGCGGCTTGCGGCGCGGCGGGCGTAACGGGGGCAGGACCGAGGGAACGAGCCGCTACTCGCGCGACCCCGACGGCAATCTCCCGGAATTCATCGTTTATTGAGTTGACAGCGCGGATCCGGGCTGGTAGCTTATGCTCAGTATCTGAAATAACAGATGTCAACAGGGGGTAGCTTGAAATGAGATCCAAGGGGTTGTTGTCCGCAATCGCGCTGCTGTTTGCGGTCTGCCAGGCTTTCGGCCAGCAGAACACGGGGACCGTCAGCGGAACGGTGAGCGACCAGCAAGGCGCCGTGATTCCCGGCGCGGCGGTCGAGGTCAGGAACGTTGCGACGAATGTGCTTTTCACCGCGGCGACGAACGAAAACGGCCTGTACACCGCGCCGGGCCTTGCCGTGGGCGAATACGAAATCTCGGCGGAGAGCGCGGGGTTCAAGCGCGCGGTGCGCAGCGGCTTGACGCTGCAGGTCAACCAGATCGCGCGCGTTGACCTGCAACTGGAGATCGGCCAAGTGACCGAGACGATCGAGGTTACCGGCGAAGCGCCGCTGGTCGATACCGGCGACGCCACGCTCGGTGAGGTGATCGAGCGCCGGCGGGTGAGCGACCTGCCGATCAACGGCCGCAGCGCCTTGGCGCTGACGCTGCTCACGTCAGGCGTGATCTCCAACGCCGGGCCGACCAACTCCGGGTTCGGCGACCGCGGCATTCAGCTTTCGTCGATCTCAATCAACGGCAGCCCGAACTCGATGAACGCGCAGATGCTCGACGGCAACAACAACATCCTCAGCTACGTCGGCGAGGTGGGCGTGCCCCCGGCCGTCGATGCGGTGGAGGAGTTCAAGGTGCAGAGCGGCACGATGTCGTCGGAGTTCGGCTACACGGCGGGCGGCGCGATCAATCTGGTGACCCGCTCGGGCACCAACGAGATTCACGGCACGGCCTACTGGTTTTTGCGCAACGACAAGCTGGACGCGCGCAACACGTTCTCGGACAACAAGCTGCCGCTGCGCTACAACCAGTACGGCGGCACGGTCGGCGGGCCGTTCGTCAAGAACCGTACGTTCGGCTTCTTCAACTGGGAGGAATACCGCCTGCGCCGCAGCCAGCCGCGCATCCGCACCGTGCCCATCGCCGATTTCAAGCGGGGCAATTTCAGCATGCTGCGCAACGCCGCGGGAAGATCGATCCCGCTTTACGATCCGCAGACGACGCGGCCCAACCCTGAGGGCGGCGGCTTGGTGCGCGATCCGTACCCCGACAACCGGGTGCCGGAAGCGCGCTTCGACCCGGTCGCACGCAACGTGATTCCCTGGTATCCCGAGCCGAACAAGACGCCGAACAACGCCAATACGTTCACCCAGAACTTCCAGGACGCCCAGGCCAGAAACGTCAACTGGGCGCAGTGGAACACGAAGATCGATCACCGCTTCAGCGACAAGAATTCGATCTTCTTCCGCTACTCGCAGGCGCGGCACCAGCCATCCGGCAACGATGTCTTCACCGACCCCAACGTCGGCCGCAACCGCAACGACGACCAGACCAACCGCAACGCCGTCATTTCCGACACGCACACCTTCTCGCCGACGCTGATCAACAACTTGCGGGTAGGCTTCAGCCGTCAGCTTTTCACCTTCGAGACGGTCGGCGCGTTCCTCGACTACGCCCAGAAAATCGGCCTGCCCGACAGCGTGCCCGGGGATCAGGTGCCGCAGATCAGCGTCAGCCCCTATCCGACGATCGGGGGAGGGGCGCTGGGCAAGCGCAGCTCGTTGAACTGGGACATCCAGAACATGATAACCAAGATCAGCGGCAACCACACCCTGAAGTTCGGCATCAACGCGCGCGACCTCTACGGCGGCAACCGCCAGGGCGGCGCGCTTTCGGGAGCCTTCAATTTCGGCGGCCTGACCGCCAATCCGCAGTCGCCGGCGGGCACGGGCTGGAATCTGGCGCAGTTCCTTACGGGCGACGTGCAGAACTCGCGCATCGACCGCATCCTGGGGAACTCGTGGCATGCCTTCAACTGGAGCTTCTTCGTGCAGGACGACTGGAGGGTCACCTCGCGGCTGACGCTCAATCTGGGGCTGCGCTACGACTATCAGCAGAAACCCTACGAACGCTATGACGGCCAGATCAATTTCGACCCGGACTGCACCCTGCCGAACGGCCTGCGCGGCTGCACCGTTTACGCCGGAGTCGATGGCCAACCGCGCAGCTTCATGGATGAGCAATACAACGATTTCGGGCCGCGCGTCGGCTTTGCCTATGACTTCCTGGGCAACGGCCGGACGGTATTCCGCGGCGGCTACGGCCTCTACTACCCTTCGATCTTTTTCCGCCACTGGAACGGGAACGTCGCCCTTTTTTCCCTGACGCGGACGAGTTACGTGACGACCACGCCGGGAGAGGCCGCCTTCCGCTTCTCGGACGGTTTCCCCTTCCCCTACGTCGAATCTCCGGGCGCTTCCGCGGGTCCCGCGGGCAGGCTGGGGCAGGGCGTGAGCTTGCGCGAGAGCGACCCGACGACCCCGCTAACCCAGCAGTGGAACGCCTCGCTCCAGCATCAGGTCGGAAGCTGGCTGTTCGACGTGACCTACGCCGGCAACAAGGGCAACCATTTCGCGGCCGGCGGCTACAACCTCAACCAACTCGACCCGGCCGTGCAGGCGCAGTACGGGCAGGCGCTGAACGACCGCGTGCCCAACCCCAACGCGGGCCTCGTGCCCGGCGGATTGGGAGGCCGGACTATCGCGCGCTCACGGCTGTTCATGCCCTTCCCGCACTATTCTTCGGTGAGCATCCTCAACCCGAGGCTGGGCAATTACCTCTCCCACCAGTTGCAGTTCAACATCAAGCGCCAGTTGAAAGACGGGCTGCTGGTCCATTTCGCCTTCACCGGCGGCAAGAAGATGGGCGATTCGACTCAGGTTCCGGTGAACTGGAACACCGAGCAGAACGATCGCAACGGCTACCAGAACGGACTGCACGACCGGCAGGCGCAGAAAGCGATCGACCCGGGCGACATCGCCCGCCGGGCGACGATCAGCCTGCTCTACGAGCTGCCTTTCTTCCGCGGTTCGCCGTCCCCCCTGAGCAAGCTCTTCGGCGGCTGGCAGATCAACTCCATCGGGATCATGCAGACCGGCTTTCCGCTGACCATCACCGGGGCGAGAAACCAGGGGACTGCCGACCGTCCGAACTCCACGGGCGAGAGCGCCAAGCTGAACAACCCGACGCGGGAGCGCTGGTTCAACACCGAGGCGTTCGTCAATCCGCCCGATTTCACTCTGGGCAACGTCGGCAGGGTCTTGCCCGACGTGCGTACGCCGGGAACGGTCAATTTCGACTTTGCGCTGATGAAAGACACCTACGTCAACGAGAGGCTGCATGTGCAATTTCGCATCGAGGCGTTCAACGTCTTCAATTCGGTCAACCTGCGGGGGCCGAATACGGGCTTCTCCGCAGGACCGGACGGCTTCAACGCCAGCGCGCGGTTCGGCACGATTATCGCGGCGCGCGATCCGCGCCGGGTGCAGTTGAGCCTGAAGGTGCTCTTTTAGCTTTGGAACGACGAGCCGGTTTCCGGGTTTTTGTCCTGTCGGCGGCGCTCGTTGCGGGCGTCGCTCTGGAAGCGGGGGCGCCGCCCTACAGTTCCGAGGGGTTTCTTGAAATCCCGTCGAGCGTCGCTCTCGAGGCGGTGTCGGGGGTAGCCCTGGGGCCGGCCGGGCAAGTCTATGTGCTGCACCGCGGCGAGCCGCCGCTGCTGGCCTTCGACAAGGGCGGCAAGTACAGCCGCGGCTGGGGCCAAGGCTTGTTCGCGGTCGCCCACGGGCTGCGGGTCGATGCGCAGGGCAACATCTGGGCTACGGACAACAAGCTGCACGTCGTGTACAAGTTTTCGCCGCAAGGCGAATTGCTGCAGACGCTCGGCGAGAAGGGCGAGGCCGGCGCCGGTGAAACGCGCTTCCGCTCGCCCGACGATCTGGTCTTTGCAGCCAACGGCGACATCTATATCGCCGACGCCGGCAACGGGCGCATCGTGCGGCTGTCGGCCGCCGGCAAGTTTCTCGGTCAATGGGGGAGCAAAGGCAAGGGCGAGGGGGAATTCGCCGCCGCCCACGGCATCGCCATTGACGCGCGCGACCGCATCTACGTAGCCGACCGCGGCAACAACCGCATTCAGGTTTTCTCCAGGGAAGGGCGGTTTCTGGCCGCCTGGAGCGGGTTCGGCAACCCTTTCGGCGCGGTTGTCGTCGGCGATGAACTGATCGTCAGCGACGGCGACGCGCATACCGTCAGCCATTTGCGCTTGAAAGACGGCAAGATGAGCGCGCAGTGGGGCGGGTCCGAAACCTTGCAACTCCCGCATTTGATGGACCATGACGGGCGCGGGCGGCTCTACGTAACGGAAGTTGCGGGCAAGCGCGTTCAGATTTTTCGCCGCGCGGAGCAGTCGTTGGGAATAAAATGAGGTTGACGATGAGATTCGCAACAACGGTTTTGCCGCCCCGCGCAGCGGTTTTGGTCTTGCTGGCCGCGATCTACTATCCGCTATCCGCCGGCGCGCAAAGCGCGCCCCGGTCCGTGTCGCCGGAGGCCAAGGCGCGCATGGAGCGCGCCCACCGGGCGGCCGAGCGGGCGGGCCGCCCGGCGGCGGACATCGCGGGCGCGCTCACCGAGCAGGCCGCCGGCATACGCCCGCGGGCGGACGCGGCGCCCGGCCCCATTCCCCGGCGCAATTTCATCGACGACCGTATTTTCGGGCGCATCGAAAAGGACGGCATCCCGCATGCGCCGCTCGCCGGCGACCGCGAGTTCATCCGCCGCGCCTACCTGGACGCTACGGGGCGCATCCCCCGGATCGAAGACCTTGCCGCCTTCCTCAGCGACGCGGACCCCGACAAGCGGGACAAGCTCATCGACCGCTTGACGGCGAGCGACGAGTTTGTCACGCGCTGGTCTTACTACTTCGAAGACCTCTTCCGCGCGGGCAACCGCATGGGCTTCGGCAAGAACCTCTTCCACTACTGGATCGAAGAGTGGCTGCGGCTCGACCGCTCTTACGCCGACGTCGTCGCCGACCTGCTGACGCAGGGGGGCAAGAGCAGCCATTCCTCGCCCGGGGCGCTCTATTTCGCGCGGGACTTCGTCAAGGCGCTCGACGACCCCGAGCAGCCCGACGCGCACGACCTGGTCAACCGCCCCGACTCGGTTGACGAGTTCACGATCACCTACGGCAAGGTTTTTCTCGGCGTGAACCTGGGTTGCATCTCCTGCCACGACGGCGCGCATCACCTGGAGCAGGTCAACCTCTTCCTCACCGGCAAGACGCGCGAAAACTTCTTCCAGCAGGCGGCTTTCTTCGGTAAGACGCGCATGCTCATGAACTGGGAAAACGGCTTCCAGGCGAACACGGAGTACACCGTCGACGACGTTGAGCCGGGCTACCCGACGAAAGCCGAGAGCATCGTGCGCGTGCCGCGTTGGGGCGGCGACAATACGCCGCGTTTCATTCTGACGGGAGAAGCCGCCGCCCCCGAGCGCCTGCCCCGCGACGAGTTGGCGCGGCTGGTCACCGCGGACCTTCAATTTGCGCGGGCGACGGTCAACCGCATCTGGGCCGAGTTGATGGGCTTCGGTATCGTCGAGCCGGTGGACGATTTCGACCTGGCGCGCTATTACCCCGACCAGGAGATTCCCGAGGGTTGGAGCGTCCAGCCGTCGAACCCGTATTTGCTCGACGACTTGGCGAAGGATTTTCAGGAATCCGATTTCAGCTTCAAGCATCTGGTGCGGACGATCATGAAAGCGAACGCTTATCGCCTTTCGTCGAAGTTCGACGCCGAGTGGAAACCCGAGTACGCGGCTTACTATCCGCGCAAATTCGTGCGCATTCTCTCCGGGCCGGAGTTGCACGATGCGGTTGCGGTCGCCACCTCCAAGCCGGGTTCCTACAAGAGCGGCGACGGCGAGGCGCCCCTGGCGATGGAGTTGCTCGACCCGGCGCACGCCGACACCGAAACGGCCGAGTTCCTGCGGGCGTTCGGGCAGCAGAGCCGCGACGAGATGCCTTCGCGAACGCCGTCGTCGGCATTGCAGGCGATGCTGTTGATGAACTCGGAAATCGTGCTTGACCGCGTGAAAGCCGCGGGAAACAGCCGCGTGGAGCAGTTGCTCGCCCGTCGGGCGGACGACCGCGTGCTGGTCACGGACGCGCTGGCTACCGCAACCGGCGCAACTCCCGATCCGCAGGCGGTGGAGGCGGCGCTCGACCGCGGTCTCGTCAAGCGCATATACCTCGCCACGCTTGCGCGCAGCCCGCTTCCGGCGGAGATGGACATTGCGCTTACCGCGCTCGGCAAAGACCGCGAGCGGGGCCTCGAAAACCTGCAGTGGGCGCTGCTGAACAAACCGGAATTCCTCTTCAACTATTAGGCGGTAATGCTCTATGAAAACCGTTGGTGAAATCGTTCCGACCCGCCGCGATGCCGTCAAGTTCGGCACGTTCAGCCTGCTGGGGGCTTTCGCGGAAAGCGCTCTATGGCCTCCGCGCCTGCGGGCCGCCGGGCGTTCCAATCCGCGCGGCACGGCGCGCAACTGCATCGTGATCGAAGCCGCCGGCGCCATCTCTCACGTCGATACCTTCGACTTCAAAGAGGACGAGGGCACGCAGCCGGACTTCGACGTGCGGCAGGTCAGCCCCGGCCTCTACCTGTCGCGCCGGCTCTTCCCCGAGCTTTCGTCCGAGATGGACAAGGTGTCGATCGTACGCACGTTCAAGAGCCACGAGGTGGTGCATTTCCGCGGCGAATACTACACGCGGGCCGGGCGGCCGCTGAACCCCGCTCAGGCCGCCGAGATCCCGCCGGTCGGCTCGGTCGTGGCCTACGAACTGGATGCGCAGCGGCGCGAGTCGGACACGTTTCCGACCTACGTCAGTTGCAATCTGAAGAACTTGGCGCTGCCGAGCGGTTTCCTGCACCCGCGGTTTTCCGGACTCGATATCAATGCCGGCGCCGGCGCGGGCAGCGTCGCCGCCAAGGGCGAGGCGCTGGCCCTGCTGGAAGAGCGCTTCCGCTTGTTGAACGCTCTCGAAAAGGCGGTCGCCGCCGACCGCGGCAAACGCGGCCGGGCGCCCGATGCGTTCCGCGCATTCCAGCAAGACGCCTACCGCATCCTGGGCGATAACCGCTGGCCGCAAGCGTTGACGCCGGACGCGGAAGACAAAAAGCGCTACGGCGAAAACGCAGTCGGCCTGGGCTGCCTGCTGGCCCGCAACCTGATCCTGGCCGACGCGGGCACGCGCTACGTCCACGTCAAGCACCCCGGCTGGGACCATCACAAATACATCTACGACCATTCGCGGGAATCGAATCACTACATCCACTGCAACGACATCGACCGCGCCGCGGCCAACCTGCTGCGCGACCTCGCCGCTACGCCGTCACGGCACGAGCCGGGCAAAACCATGCTCGACGAGACGTTGATTGTCGTGCCCACCGAGTTCGGGCGCGTGCCCGGCAAGTTGAACCTCGTCGCCGGCCGCCATCACTACAACCGCACCTATATCGGCCTGTTCGCCGGCGGCGGCGTCAAGGGCGGAAGGATTATCGGCCGCACGGATTCCCGCGGCGAGCAAGCCGTCGAGACCGGTTGGAAGCACCGCTTGCAGCCCAAGACCGAGAACATCTACGCCTCGGTGTACTCGGCGCTCGGCATCGATTGGCGCAAGGAGATTTTCGATACGCCGTCGAAACGCGCCTATCGCTATGTCGACCACTTGGGCGCTACCGAAATGTGCGTCGACGACGAGATCGAGGAGTTGTTCGTCTAGGTGGTCCGCGGGCGCATCCTGCCGGCGTTCCTGCTCCTGGCCGCCGGCGCTCCGGCCGAGGAAGCCGGCATGGCGCTCATTCCGGCGGGGACTTTCCAGATGGGCCGGACGAAGACGACCGCGGACGATGAGACGGGGATGCGGCCGAAAGCGCTGCGGGACGACCGCCCGGTTCACGCGGTCGCCCTCGACGCCTACTACCTGGATGCGCGCGAGGCGAGCCAACGCGACTATGCTCTGTTCATCGCCGATACCGGCCGCAAGCCGCCCTATCATTGGCTCGACGGGAAGCCGCCGGCGGGCAAGGAAGATTACGCGGTTCATAACGTCGGTTGGAGCGACGCGGCGGCGTATTGCGCCTGGGCCGGCAAGCGGCTGCCTACCGAGGCGGAATGGGAACGTGCCGCGCGCGGCGGACTGGAGGGCATGGACTATCCCTGGGGCAACGAATCCCCTGCCGACCGGGCCCGGTTCAACACTGCGCAAGGCCCCGGCCCGGCGGGCAAGTTCAAGCAAAACGCGTTCGGGCTTTACGATATGGCCGGCGGCGTCGCGGAGTGGTGCGCGGACTGGTTCGAGCGCACCTATTACGAAACCAGTCCCGCAAAAAACCCGCAAGGCCCCGCCGCCGGCACGTACAAAGCGATTCGCGGCGGTTCGTGGGCGTCGGGACCGCGGCGCATCACGGTATTTTTCCGCAACTGGGTCCGCCCCAATCAAAAAACGCCGAACATCGGTTTCCGCTGTGCGAAAGACGCCGAAGACGGGAAATAGCGGCGCGCTGACGCGGCGTAGCCTGTTGGCGGCTCTCGCCCTGCCGGCGGAGATTCGCGCCGCGTGACGAGCATCCGCAGCGTTCCGCCGTTCGCCGCCCGCGATTCCGGCAACGCCGCTCGCGCCGCGGCCGTGCAGAGGGCGGCATGAGCATGGCCGCGAAAATCCCGAATGTCAGGTGGCGTATCGCCGCTTTGCTCTTCTTCGCCTCGGTCATCAATTACGTTGACCGGCAAACGCTGTCCGTTCTGGCGTCGGAGATCACCGACGAGTTGGGCATTTCCGACATCGAATACGCGTATGTCCTTGCCGCGTTCACTTTTTGCTACATGGGCATGTACGTCGTCGCCGGCCTGTTGATCGACCGCTGGGGAACGCGGGCGGCGCTCTCGGTCTCGATGATCTGGTGGTCGATCGCCAACGCCTTGCACGCCTTTTCCGCGGGCGCCCTCAGCCTCGGCGCGTTTCGGGCGTTGCTCGGCATCGGCGAGTCGGGTAATTTTCTGGCCGCCGAAAAAGCCATTTCCGAATGGTTTCCGCCGAAAGAGCGGGGCGCCGCCAACGGCCTCGTCAACGCCGCCGCCGCCACGGGGGCGATTCTCGCTCCGCCGCTGATCGTTTTTCTGTTTGAGCAGTGGGGTTGGCGGGCCGCCTTCGTCCTCACCGGGGCGCTCGGCTTTGTCTGGATGTTCTATTGGCTGCGCTGGTATTGGCCGCCCGCTCGTCACGACCGAGTGACGCCGGAAGAGATCGACCTGATCGAGCGCGGACTGGCCGAGGCGGGGCCGCCCAAGCGGCAGATCCGTTGGCGCGAGCTACTGCGCTTCCGCCAGACCTGGGGGCTGTTTCTGGCGCGTGTCGTAGCCGATCCGTTGTGGTGGTTCTACCTTTTCTGGCTGCCCAAATACCTGCGCGAAGAACTCGGCTTCACCATGGTCGAAATCGGCCTGACGGCCTGGATGCCCTACCTCAGCGCAGACCTCGGCGGCATCGCGGGCGGCTGGCTGTCCGGCCGGTCGATCGGCAAGGCCCGCTCCGCCATCGCCGCGCGCAAGCGTCTCATGCTGTTCAGCGCCCTGGTCATGCCCATCGGCCTGCTGATCAACCATGTCGGGAATTCGGCCGCGGTTGTCGCCATTATCTGCATCGTCACTTTCGCGCACATGTCCTGGAAGACGAACCTGATGACGATGACGAACGACATCTATCCCACGGCAATCGTCGGTTCGGCGGCAGGGCTGGTCGGACTCGGCAGCGGACTCGGCGGTTTCCTCTTCCAGCCCTACGTCGGATACATCGTGCAAAACTATTCTTACGCCCCGATTTTTACCACCATCGCTTTCCTGCATCCCGCTGCGTTCGGCCTCGTGCGCCTATTGATTCGCCAACCGCTCGCAGCGGCAGCCGAAACCCCCGGCCTTGAGGGCGTGAAAACGCCATGAACAGAGTCAAGCGCATCGCTCGTCCGCGTATCGCCGATGAGGTCTTCGAATCGCTGCGCCGAGCTATTCTCGACCGCGATTTCATGCCCGGAGAACGGCTCAAAGTGCGCAGCCTGGCCACCGATTTCGACGTCAGCGAAATGCCCGTGCGCCATGCCGTCAATCGTTTGCAAACGGTCGGTCTGGTCGAAATCAAGCCCCGCAGCGGCACCTTCGTCGCCCAACTCGACAAAGACGAATTGCTCGAAACCTTCGATATTCGCCGCGCGCTCGAATGCCTTGCGGTCGAGTCCGCCGTCAGCCGCATTTCGGATGCGCAACTGGCCGAGCTCGACGGACTGCTGGCGAAGATGGACGAGTGCCTCGTCAAGGGCCTCGTCGCCGAAAGACACGACAATTTCAATATGCTTTTCCACCGGCGCATCGTCGAGATTGCAGGCAACGGGAAACTGCTCGAGATGTACGAGGACTTGCATGCGCATATCAAAATCGCGCGCGTACATTCAAGCAGCCGCGACTGGCTAAGGCGCGTTCAGCGCGCGCAGCAGGAGCACCGCCGCATTCTGGCCGGGCTTGCCGGACGCGACCGGCAGGAGACGATTGCGGCGCTCAGCGAGCACATCGACCGCGCGGGGCGCAACCTGATCCGCGACCACGAAGCCTTTCTTGCCGCAGGAGCGGGCGAAGGCGTTTTCAGTGGGAGATGAGGTGATTCGTTTGCTCGAAGGAATCGTCCCCATCCTGGCGACCCCGTTCACAAACGGCGGCGCGGTCGATTACGAAAGCCTGGACTCGCTCGTCGATCATCTGCTCGAGCAGGGGGCGCGCGGGCTGGGCGTGTTCGGCAACGCCGGCGAAGGCTACGCCTTGCTCGCGTCGGAAAGGCGGGAAATCCTGTCCCGCGTGGCGCGGCGGGCGGGCGGGCGGGCGCCGCTGTGCGTCGGCGTGGGCGCGACCGGGACCGCCGCCGCGGTGGAGGCGTGCCGCGAAGCCGAGCGGCTCGGCGCGGCCGTGCTGATGGTGTTGCCGCCCTATTACCTGAAGCCCGACGCCGAGGGCGTCGCCGCCTTCTACGCGGCCGTCGGCGCGGCGGTCTCCGTCCCGATCATGGTGCAGGACGCTCCGTTGTTGACCGGGGTCAACATCCCGCCGGCGCTGATGGCGCGTCTTGCGGGCGCAAGCGACGCGGTGCGCTACGCCAAGGTCGAGGCCCCGCCGACCGCGCCGAAGATTACCGCCGTCCGCGAGGCGGCGCCGGAGTTGGCGCTGTTGGGCGGCCTCAACGGCTTGTTCATGATCGAAGAGATCACCCGCGGCGCGCGCGGACAGATGCCCGCGGCCGACATGACCGCGCTCTACGTCGAAGTCTGGAATCGCCTCGAAGCGGGCGACCGCGAGGCCGCTTGGCGCAGTTTTCGGCAAGCCCTGCCGCTGATCCGTTTCGAGTTGCAGCCGGGTCTCGGCGTTTCGGCAGTGAAACACAACTTGCTGCAGCGCGGAGTGATCCGCTCGGCCGCGGTGCGTCCGCCGACGCGCTCCCTGGATGCCGCCGGGCTGGAGGAGTTGGCTGAGTTGCGGCGCCTGGTTTTCTCCCGGTGACCGGCATGAAGATCGCCGCGGTCGACGCCTTCCCGATCCGCTTGCCGCGCGATACGCAGCAGGCCGCGGGAAGCGCCGGTTCGCCGACCGGTTTGCAGGCAAGCCGGTTCGATTACCGCTGGTCGCAGGCTTACCCCGCTCTCTATTCGATCCATTTCGAGACGGCGCTGGTGAGATTGACCGCCGATGACGGGCGCGAGGGCTGGGGCGAGGCGCAGGCGCCCCTGGCGCCCGAAGTCGTCTGCGCGATAGTCGAGATGCTGTTGCGCCCGGCGCTCGCGGACGAGGAATTCTCGGGGTCGCCCGAGCGTATCCGCGAGCTGCGGCAGCGCCTGTACTCCACCATGCGCGTCCGCGGCCAGACCGGCGGGTTCATGCTCGATGCGATTAGCGGCGTCGATTTGGCCTTGTGGGATCTCGCCGGGAAAATTGCTGGCAAACCGGCCGCCGAGCTCATCGCGGGCGCATCCGCGCGCAAGAGCCTGCCTGCTTATCTTTCGGGGTTGACGGGCGCCGACAACTCCGAGCGGTTGGCGCAAGCGGAGAAGCACTGGGAAGAGGGCTTTCGCACCTTCAAGTTGTTCTTCGACCGCAGCGAAGCCGAGTTGTTCGACCTGATCGACCGCCTGCGGCGGCGTTTCGGAAGCGCCGCGCGCATCGCCGTCGATGCGCTGTGGAGATTGAACGAGTCGGATTGCCGGCCTTTTACCGAGGCACTCGACGAGCGGGGCATTCTGTGGCTCGAATGTCCTCTGCCGCCGGAAGACGCCGCGGCCCACGCACGCCTCGCCGCGTATGTGAAGACGCCCCTGGCGCTCGGCGAGAGTTACCGCACGCGGTTCGAGTTGCAGCCGTTCTTCGAGCGCAACGTCTTCGCCTGGCTGCAACCCGATCTTGGGCGCTGCGGCATCACGGAAGCCGTCGAGTGGGCGCGCCTGGCGCAGGAAGCCGGTATCGAAATCGCGCCCCACGTCAGCATTGCAATGGGGCCGCAGATCGCCGCCGCCCTGCACTTGGCGGCGGCGACGCCGAACTCTCCTCTTGTCGAATACAACCCGAAGGTGCTGGAGATCGCCAACCGCTATCAAGAGCAACCCATCGTCATGCAAGCGGCGCGGTACGTTCTTCCCCAAGGCCCCGGCCTCGGCGCGGAGATGCGCAATTTGCCGCCGGCAATTCCGCGGCAGGCCGGGAGGATAACCGGGCATCGGCCTTGAGGTCGGATGCATCGTTCGTTCCCATGCCGTCGGTTTTCACGGGCGTCCGCTTTCCGTCAAGACGCGGCGAGGCGTAGGCCGCGCGCTATCATGGCGCCATGCGCATTGCCAAGAACACGTTCGGCGTGGGAGACCGCTTCGGCCGCCAGGCGAAGCCCCAGTTGCGGGCCTGCATGCTGGCCGCCGAGCAGGGAATCGAGGTCATCCCGACGTGGAACAAATCGCACCGCGAGCACTTGACGGTCGGCTCCGAGCCTCCCGGCGTGCGCCGCGCCGCCGACGCCGCGGCGCGCGCCTTGCGCTGGGACAAGCCCTACTACGTCGATGCCGACCACATCAATCTCGATACGGTCGACGGCTATCTCGACAGCGCGGATTTTTTCACCCTGGACGTCGCCTACGCCATCGGCAAGCCCGCCGCGCCGGCGGCCGTCGATGCGCTACTCGGCCGGCATCCGGAGTTGATCGGCCGCATCGAGATCGGCGGCATCGAGCAACCCTTCGAGACGACCCGCGAGGGCGTTGCCGCGATTGCCTCCCGGTACTTGTTCGCCGTGCAGGAAGCAGGCCGCATCTATCGCTATATCGAGTCAGCGAAAGGGGCGGAGAACTTCATCACCGAGGTTTCGATGGACGAGACCGACGATCCGCAGACGCCCGCCGAGTTGCTCGTGATTCTGGCCGCGGCCGCGGATGAAGGCATCCCCTTGCAGACCATCGCGCCGAAGTTCACCGGGCGTTTCAACAAAGGAGTGGACTATGCCGGGGACGTCGCGCAATTCAGCAAGGAGTTCGCCAACGATCTGGCCGTGATCGCCTGCGCCGTCGAACGCTACGGCCTGCCCGAGACGTTGAAGCTCAGCGTGCATTCCGGCTCGGACAAGTTCTCGATCTACGCGCCGATTCGGGAAGCGACGGCCAGGTTCGGCGCGGGCGTACACGTGAAGACGGCGGGCACGAACTGGCTCGAGGAGTTGATCGGCTTGGCCGAAGCGGGGGGCGGCGGCCTGGCGTTGGCCAAGGACGTTTACGCCGGAGCCTACGACGCGCGCGAGGCGCTGTGCGCGCCGTATGCCGCGGTGATCGATATCGATGCCGCGAAGCTGCCCTCTCCCGCCGAGGTGCGCACGTGGAGCTCGCGGCAATATACCGCGGCCCTGCGGCACGACCGGGCGAATGCGGACTTCAACGCAGACCTGCGGCAACTGCTGCACGTCGGCTACAAAATTGCGGCGAAGATGGGCGCGCGGTACTTTGGCATGCTGGCCGAATGCGAAGAGTCGATTTCCAGGAACGTGACCGAAAATCTTTACCGGCGCCACATCGAGCCGCTGTGGGGCGCGCGCCGCGCGCCGGCGGAGAGCGAATAGTGCGGACTCGCGGCCGTCGTCAAGCGGCATGGATTCTTCCTCTATGCCTGGCGGCTTGCTCGCATGGGCCGCAGTTCGTCGTCGAGCGGACCGCGAGCGTCGACGCTTCCGCCGTTCCCCTGTTGACGCTCAGGGACGAACGGGCCGGTATCGAGGCGGCGGTCGCGCCGTCGAAAGGCGGAGAGTTGAGCGGCCTCGCCGTGCGCCGCAACGGAGAATGGATCGAAACGCTCTACCGCGGGCGGGACTATTCTCCGGTGGACGGCTTCAAGGGCAAGGGGCCGTTTCTGTGGCCGGCGACAGGCCGCAATTTTCCGCCGGATCTCGAGGCGCGGCGGCGCGCGGGCGAAAGGTTCGACGACGGCTTCTGGGAATACGACGGCGCGCGGTTCCCGATGCCCATCCACGGCTTCGCGCAAAACGCCGCATGGAGCGTTGCCGAAGGGCCGGCGGCGGACCCCGGCGGCGCCCGCGTACTGTTGCGTTTCGATGACGACGAGCGGACCCGCCAATGGTATCCGTTCGGCTTCCGCGCGGCGGTCGAGTACGTTCTGTCCGGGGGCAAGCTCGAGATGCGCTACGCCATCGCGGCCGACGAGGCGAATCGGGCGCCGATGTTTTTCTCGATCGGCAACCACATCGCCTTCAAGGCGCCGCTGATCGCCGGCGGCGATCCGGCGAAGATGACGCTGGCGACTCCTTCGAGCGTGGAGTTGCTCAAGACCGACTACGGGATTCCTACGGGAGAGACGCAGCCGCGCTCCTATGCCGGCGGGGTCGCGCTCGGCGAGTTGCCGCCGCTGAAGCCGATTTCGCTCGCGGGATATCCGCCGGGAGAAGACCCCTGGATCGAGTACCGAGACCCGGCGGGACTGACCGTGCGCATGACGCACCATGCTTCGCAGGTCCCCGACGATCCGGTTGTGCTCTTCAATCTTTGGGGAGACCCGCGCGCCGGTTTTTACAGCCCCGAGCCCTGGGTCGGGTTGCAGAACTCGTTGGTCAGCCGCAAGGGGCTGATCTATCTGCGCCCCGGCAAGACGTTCCACTGGACCATCGCCATTTCGTTTAGTGGGTAGTGGGTAGTGGGTAGTGGGTAGTGGGTAGTGGGTAGCAAGACCCGTGGCTCACCACTTGAGGGGTAAGGGCCGCTCGCGGGGTAGGGGCCGCTCGCGGGGTAGGGCGGCGCAGCCGGTCGGCCCCAAGGCCGCCGTCGTCCCCCCAAAAGGAACGGTAAAATATCTTGTCGGGCTTCCATAAGCAGGCAGGCGGCCCGCCTCCGACAAGGGGAAACTACCGCGAAAGAACTGCCGGAGAGCGGGTTTTCTCTTTCTTCCCCGCTGCTCGTTAAAATGCTGAATGGAGAGGCGCGCTGACGATGGGCCGACCGACGAACTCCCTGCGTACGCTGGCGATTGACATCGGCGGAACGGGACTCAAGATGATGACGCTCGACCCGCGCGGCGAGCCGCTGAACGCGCGCGACCGCCGGCTCACGCCGGAAATGCCTACGCCCGGCGCGGTGCTGGCGGTTCTCGAAGCGATGATCGCCGCCCAGCCGGAATTCGACCGCGTGTCCGTCGGCTTCCCCGGAGTGGTGAGCGGCGGCGTTACGCAGACAGCCGTGAACCTGCACCCGGACTGGATAGGCTATGAGCTTGAGGCTGCGCTGCAGGCGCTTGCCGGCAAACCGACGCAGGTGGTCAATGACGCCGACATGCATGGCTTGGGCGTGATCGAAAGCGCCGGCGTCGAGTTGGTCATCACCTTGGGCACCGGCATCGGCTCGGCGTTGTACGTGGATGGAAAGTCGGTCGGCAATCTGGAGTTGGGGCACCACCCGTTCCGCAAAGACAAGACTTACGAGCAGTGCCTCGGCAACGCCGCGCTCGAAGCTTGGGGAGCGAAGAAATGGAATCGCCGGCTCGGGGAGGCGCTCGCGCTGTGGAGCTTTAC
Organism: uncultured Bryobacterales bacterium; assembly: GCA_958295955.1. Lineage (GTDB taxonomy): Bacteria > Acidobacteriota > Terriglobia > Bryobacterales > UBA6623 > CATQHP01. The sequence goes on from OY282420.1 coordinate 4,056,635, forward strand.
TTTCAACTACCGCGTGCTGTACCTCGGCGGCGGGAACACGCGCAAGATTCGCATCGAGTTGCCGGAAAATGTAAAAATAGTTCCGAATGTCGCCGGACTGTTGGGCGGCATCCGCTTGTGGGCCGCCGGCGCGGCCGGCGGAGCGTGAAGCCGGGCGCCAAGCGCCCGCGCTTTTGCTGTACACTAATCACTGGCCGCGCAGCGGCCGAAGGGAGACGATATGGATTCGACGAAACGATCCACGAGGCGTAAATTTCTTGCAGGGGCGGCTTCCACGACGCTCGGGTTTACGTTCGTTCCGAGCTCGGTGCTGGCGCGGCCGGCCCCGAGCGACCGCCTGAACCTCGGTCACATCGGCATCGGCGGCCGCGGGCGTCGCTTCCTGCGTCCGCTGGCGCAACTGGACGAGAAGGTCGTTCCCTGGGAAAACCTCGGCGGGCAGGGCGACCGCTTTTTGCGGCCCGCGCTCTCGGTCGCGCTGTGCGACGTGGATTCCAGCCGATTGGACATGGCGGCCACGGTCGTCGGCGGCAAACCGCGGCTGTACAAGGATTTCCGGCGGCTGCTGGAGCAGAAGGACATCGATGCCGTGGTCATCGCCTCTCCCGATCACTGGCACGCCTTGATGACGATCATGGCCTGCCAGGCCGGCAAGGACGTGTACGTCGAGAAGCCGGCGGCCAAGACCGTCGAGGAAGGCCGGGCGATGGTCACGGCCGCCGAGCGCTACGGCCGCGTGGTGCAGGTCGGCTCGCAAGGGCGTTCGCAAGACCCGGCTTACCACGCCAAGCGCTACATCAACAACGGCGGGATCGGCACGGTGCGCAAGGTGCTCTGCTGGCACTACGAGAATCCGCGGGGCGATTGGACGCCGGATGCGGCGCCGCCGACGCGGCTCGATTACGACAAGTGGATCGGTCCGGCAAGGAGCATCCCCTACAACGAAACGCGCACGCACGGGCGGTTCCGCTGGATGCTCGATTTCGGCGGCGGGCAAATCCGCGACCGCGGCGCGCACGTGATGAGCGTGGCGCAGTGGATCATGGACGCCGACGACACCGGCCCGGTCAGCGTCGAGGCTGAGGGCGAGCCGCATCACGGCGGCATTTACGACTCGCCGCAACACATGAAGGTCACCTACGAGTTCAAGAACCCTGACTGGACGCTGGTCTGGGCGCAGCCGGGCGTCCCCTCGGAAGAGATCGAGGCGCAGTACGGCGCGGTGTACTGGGGCGACGATGGACGTCACTTGACCGTGACTTACGGCGACCGCCACACGACGGACACCGAGCAGAAGGCAAAGGACTTCAAGACGCCGTACGGCGGCGTGGAGGTCTTCCGCAGCCCCGGCCATTTTGAGAATTTCGAAGACTGCATCAAGTCCCGAAAAAAACCGATCATGCACATCGAGTCGGCGCACCGCGTATCGACGCTTTGCATTCTCGGCAACATTTCATATCGACTGCGCCGCAAGTTGGAGTGGGACCCGGTCAACGAGCGCGTGCGCAACGATGACGAAGCGAATCGACTTTTGAGCCGGCCCGGACGCGGCCCCTGGCATCTGTAAGGACAAGGAGCTTGAGCGATGACGAACCCGATGAAAAGCAATCCGAAAAATGCCGTGAGTCTGCCGGCTGCGGCCGCCGCGGCGTTGGCGGCGGCCCAGGCGCGCGCCGCCGTGGCGGACGAGAAGTTTCTCGCGGCCATCGCGAGCGACGATGAAGATGCGGCCTACGCCGCCTGGTCCGTTGCCGAGCAAATGCCGCCGGAAGTGATTCCGGAACTCAGCAAGCTGGCGGTTGCCGAGCAGCCGTTGACGCGCAGGGCCGCCGGCGAGGCGCTGAACAACATCGTTCATTCCGTGGGCAAGTCAATCAATCCGGCCGGTTTCTCCGCGAACGCCGGACGGCCGGACGACCCCGGAAAACAAAACCGCCGGCAGCAGATCACGGCGCAGTTGCTGAGTCTGCTCGACGGCAAGCGCAAGCAGCAGGAGAAAGTGACCGCGCTGCGGCAGTTGTCGCTGCTGGCGACCGTCGATCACGTGGACGCCGTCGCCCGGCACATCCGGGATGCGAATCTGCGCGAAGAAGTCGTGTTCTGTCTGGAGCGCATCCCCGGCAAAACGGCGGAGGAAGCTCTGGCGGCGGCCTTGCCGCAAGCGGAAGACGCCTTCAAGCCGCGCATCCTGGCGGCGCTGGGCCACCGCCGCGCCGAGGAAGCGGTGGGCGTCTGCCTGGAGGCGATGCGCTCTTCCGATGCGGAGATCGCCATGGCGGCCATGAAGGCGTTGGGCCGCATCGGCGCGCGCACGGAAGGCGACGCGCAACTCCCGGACTTCGATGCGCTCTCGGATTGGCAGAAGGTCGAATACCGCGACAGCATGCTGCGTTACGCCGACGCTCAGGTTGAAAGCGGCAATCCCCAAGAAGCGCAGCAGATCTACGAGGGGGCGTTAGCCCGCGAAGAAGAGCATTGGCAATGCGCGGGAATCGTCGGCTTGGCCAAGATCGGCACGGCGCAAGCGGCGGCGGCGATCTTTCCCAAGCTGAACAGCGGGAACAACACCGTGCGCATCACCGCCCGCAAGGCGTGGCGGGGGATGGCGGGGGCCGGGGCCGCCTGACGCGGCCGGTTGACCGCTTCAGGCCGGCGGCAAGGCCGCGCCGCAGACCCGTCGCGCAACTCTCTGCGCTATCCGCTATTCACTGCGCGGGGGGCGCGCCCATTTCCTCGCTGTCGTTTTCCCGGGCGCGGGTGAAGGAACGCGCCGGTTGCTCCGTGCGCACCTGCTCCAGCCGGTAAACACCGTCCCAGGGGACGCTATTGCCGCGGGTGCCGATGAAATCGACGTCCCCGTCGCCGTCCAGATCGCGGGCGGCGAATTTGTCGAACATGCCGCGCTTGCGGCGCGAGACGTCGTGGCGCATCCACTGCTGCGCCGCATTGCCGGGGTGCTCAAACCAGGCCAGCCTGCCCAGCGGATCGTCCGCCGTGACCTCGGCGCCGTCATGGTCGCGCGGGCCGCGGCTGTAGCTGCCGGCGAAAATGTCCGGGTCGCCGTCGCCGTCGATGTCGGCAAGCTCGAACCCGGTCGCGCTGTCGGGCGCCATCGTTCCGACCCGGCGCAGGTTCCAGACGCCGGCAGGGTCGGCGGGCTGCTCCAGCCAGATCAGATTCGTGCGGCTCTCCGACAGCACGATATCGGGGCGCCCGTCGCCGCTGAAGTCGTGGACGATGAAATTGAATCCGGTCACCGCCGCGCTGCCGGTCTTTCCGTCCTGCGCAGCGGTTTCGCCGATGACGATCTCGTGCTCGACGAAGGCGATCTCCGGCCCGCCGGTATTTTCGAACCAGAAAATGCGCGACTCCCCGCGCGACCCGGCCAGCACGTCGAGGTCGCCGTCCGCATCGAGATCGACCGGCCGCGAGTTGATCGGGACGCGGACCTTGGTCAGCACGTGCTCCTTCCAGTTGCCGTCCAGCGGGTCTCCCTCGATTTCATACCAACTGATGGCGTTGAGGGTTGTCTCCGCGGCATTGCCTGCCTGCGACCCCTTGTTGGGCGCAACGACCTCGGGTTTTCCATCGGCGTCGAAGTCGGCGAAGAACACGCGGATGAATGAGCCGCGATTGTTCGCCGCCTCGGGTATGACTCTTGCCCACTTGGCGCTGCGCGCGTCCTTGCCGGGGTTCTGGAAGTAGATCAGATGGGCCAGTTCGCAGGCGGCGACGATATCGGGATAGCCGTCCCCGTTGGCGTCGGCGATCGAGACGTCTTCGGCCGCTCCGGCTTCGGCCCCCTCGGCCAGGGTCGCCAATTCCCATTCGTCGGGATCGCCGGAGCCGAAGGCCAGGCGGATATGCCCGTCGGCGACGCCGTCGTAGGTCGTATCGGACTCATGCACCGAAACGATGTCTTCGTGGCCGTCCAGGTCGAGATCGGCCATCGCCAGGCCGTCGCTGCCGGCGATGGCGACGCCGCCGACGGCAAGGTCGTCGATGATGTGCTCGCGCCAGGAGATGTAGGTTCCGTCAGCCGCGCGCGCCCGGCTCGGGGCGTCGGCGACTGTTTCGCTTGACGGGTCAGCGGGGGCGTCGGAGCCGCTTCCGCACCCGCCGGCCGCGAGCGCGAAAACGATTGCCGCCGCCGCCGATCGCCGTTGAGCGCGCCGCAAGATATTCATGTCTGACATTGGAGCACAACTCCATGCCGCACGGCTCGATTTTCGAGGGCGTCTCCATCGGCAGCGCCGGCCGCCTCAAAATGCAAGCTGCTCGGGTGAGTTGCCCGCATCCATTGCCCATATTTCGATGTCGGGGACTCCTGGGGGGAGATTACGGTTGACCACATCCAACACGATACGGGTACGATTCTTCACTTTAGCGCTGCGTTTGTCAGGGCCGAAGCAGACGGCGGCGCGGATGCCTCCGGTAAGGCGGGCGGCCGAGCGAGGGGGCAGCCCCAATTCCATACGCACATCGATCAGTTCCTGCAACTTTTCCCGGACCTCTTCCAATGCGTTGTGCCACTCCCAGACGTACTGCAGAAGTTGCAACGGCGCGTAGTACACTTTGGCAGCCGAAGCCTCCTTGCATTCGATGAGCGCCAAGCGTCCATCCGAGTCAACTGCGAGTTGGTCGAGTTCGACGCCATCTTGTGGTGAAAGCTTTCCCCACCTACTACCGGCTTTCATGTTTTCTAATTCGGCGCGTACGCATTCTACTTCTGAAAACTCTCTGGATTGGTTCGGGAGCGCCGTATTTTCGTAGCGCAAGACGGCCTCTCGATCAAAGGATAACCACGGATACATTACTCGAGACCACCTCAGTTGGACGGCGCCTTCTCCCTGGATGTACCTTGATTTCACCTTCACGCTGTTCAAGTAAGTATTGAGCGCATTGCCGAATCCTGACTCATTGGCGCTCCACCGGCGGAGCAGCGCTCGCGCGCATGGTTGCTCGCTGTAGGTCAAATGCGCACCTGCTTTCACGTTCCCGTTTTTGAGCCTTTGAACCGTCAGTAGTTTGGTGAGGCCGCAGTAAACGTGAATTTCGTCATCAGGGCGGAAATGCACGTCCAATTCGATATCCTTGTGTTTCCGCTTATTAAGGGCAAGTAACGGCTCAAGAAGACGTTTCGGTTGCAGAAGCGCCTGCAACTCCTTTGAAGGCGCTCGGTTGTAAGTAATCGATTGTGTGGTTGCCATATGTACTCTAAAGTCGGTAACGGTTACGCATATAAACGGCCCAGTCTTTCAAGCCCGCTGCCTCGCAGATGTTGGCTATCAAGCGCTCCCGCCGGGCATTGCGACGCGACCTCATTGCCGGCGGCGGACGGTGAGGTACGGTCCTTCGGGAGTGGAAACGCCCTGCACGGTGGCGACGATGGGCGCGTGGCCGTCCGGGAAGCCGAGCGGCACGCGCACCGTGAATTGATAGAGGCCCGCGCAGCAGGGCGCCGCGCCCGCGTAGAAGACATCCTCCTGCAGAACCGTGATGCCGCCGAAGGTAAACGAAACATCGTTTGCGAGACGAGCCAAGCCATCCGGAATTTGGCCGGTCTCCAACTGCGGCTCGGTTGTCCCGAAGCCGGTTCCGAACAGGCTGATGTACTCGCCCGGCTCGGCCGGGGTAAGCTCGACTCCGGGAACCGCTCCGGGCGATCCTACCAAGTCGGGGCCGTCGCCGTGCAGCGCCACGATCGGATTGCGCCCGTCGGTATTGCTCTGGAAGCTGAAGAACGCCGGCGAGACGGTAACGGTTTCAACCGTTGCCACCGTGCCGCGTTGTTCTTCCATTTCTGTGTCGCAGCCGCGAATCGCTATGGCCCGGGACTGTCCCGGCGTCAGGTCGTGTGGCGCCTGGGCGTTGATCTGAGTCGTGAAGACCGCGAACAACGGCGCGCGCTTGCCGTCGATCTCCAGGCAGGTCCCGGCGAGGTTGGCGGCAACCCTGCCCTCGGCGTCCAACCGGGGACTCAGCGCCTGAGTCCCCTCCGGCGCGAAATTTTGTCCGAAAACGGAAATAAGAGAGTTGGGGGAGATGCGCTTCAAGACGGGGGTTCCAGTGGCGAGCACGATACCGCCCGAAGAGATCAGGGGAGTACCCTCGGGTGGTAGCGGCGTCAAGCGGCGAATGCGGTGGTTGTCATAATCGGCGATGTACAGGTTGCCAGCGTCGTCCAGCGCTACGCCGGTGGGGTGGTCCAGTTGCGCGGCCACAGCCGGGCCTCCGTCCCCGCCGAAGCCTTCCGTCCCGTCGCCCGCCACCGTGGTGATCACCCCCGCAGCGTCCACCTTGCGGATGCGGTCGTTGCCGGAATCGGCGATGTACAGGTTGCCCGACCCGTCCACTGCCACGCCTCCGGGTCTGTTCAGTAGCGCCGCCACAGCCGGGCCGCCGTCCCCGCCGTAGCCTTCCGTGCCGTCGCCCGCGACCGTGGAGATGACCCCTGCGGCGTCCACCTTGCGAATGCGGTGGTTGTAGGTATCGGCGATGTAGAGGTTGCCCGCTCCGTCCAGAGCCACGCCTTGGGGGAAGTCCAGTTGCGCGGCCACAGCCGGGCCGCCGTCCCCGCCGAAGCCTTCCGTCCCGTCGCCCGCCACCGTGGTGATCACCCCCGCAGCGTCCACCTTGCGGATGCGGTCGTTGCCCGAATCAGCGATGTACAGGTTGCCTGCGCCGTCCAGCGCCACGCCAGAGGGAAGGGCCAGTTGCGCCGCCGCGGCCGCGCCGCCGTCCCCGCCGTAGCCGTAGGTCCCGTCGCCCGCCACCGTGGTGATCACCCCCGCAGCGTCCACCTTGCGGATGTGGTGGTTGGAACTGTCGGCGATGTACAGGTTGCCCGACCCGTCCACCGCCACGCCTTCAGGGTAGCGCAGTTGAGCCGCAACAGCCGGACCGCCGTCCCCACCGTAGCCGCGCGTCCCGTCGCCCGCCACCGTGGAGATGACCCCCGCGGCGTCCACCTTGCGGATGCGGTGGTTGGAACTGTCGGCGATGTACAGGTTGCCCGCGCCGTCCAGCGCCACGCCAGAGGGGAGGGCCAGTTGCGCCGCCGTAGCCGGGCCGCCGTCCCCGCCGAAGCCCAAAGTCCCACTTCCCGCCACCGTGGAGATCACCCCCGCGGCGTCCGCGGACTGCGCCCCGGCAACCGCCGCTGACAGCGCGGCGAGGATTAACGGAGAGTGGAAAGTAAGGAGCGCAGAGCAAGACCGCTTGAGCGGGGCGGCAAGAGCGGAAAACGCGCGGCCCGCGCTATTCCTCATTAGCCAAGCCCCGCGTCGAGCGCTCGCGCCAATTTTTTTGCATTGAAAGAAAATAATTTTGCTGCGCGCCGCTCATAGACAACAAAGGTATCCCCTCCGCCAATGCCTTGTCAAGGGTAAACCGCGTTGACCGACGCCGTGCTCGAGGATTGGCGCGAGTTGCCGGCGCCGCCGACCGAGCCGGTGAAGCGCCCGGCGCCCGGCGGCCGGCGCGGCGTCGCAAACCATTTGGCATTCCGTCGCAAATTAAGCGGCCGCGCGGCCGGGGCCTAAACGATCTCCCGCGTTAAAATGATTTCCGTCATGAGAAGGAGATTCCGATGAAATCGAATCGGCGCGCGTTTGCGCAGGCGCTTGCCGCCGGCGGTCTGGGCTTGGCTTCCGCCGAGGCGTCCGCGACGAGCGCGAAAGGCCGGCGGATCCGCAAGGCGGAGGTTCTGCCGGTGGGCATTCCGTTTCAATCGGAATTCAAGATCGGCGTCGGAACCGTCGGCGGCAAGGGCAAGCCCGGCAGGTACGTGCTCGTGCGGCTGGAAACCGAGGACGGGCATGTGGGCTGGGGCATGACCAACACGGTGCCCAACTGGGCCTACGAAACGATCGAGGCGGTTGTCGGCACGCTGAAAAACTATCTGGTTCCGCTGGCCGCGGGCAAGACTCCGTTCGAGTGGAACGTGCTGAAAAAGGAGATGGACGCAACGATCCGGCCGGCCGTCAGCAACGGCGCGCCGTTTGCCAAGAGCGCGCTCGAAATCGCCTTTCTCGACCTCGCCGGAAAGGTCGCCGGCCTGCCGATTCATCAGATGCTCGGCGGAAAGGTTCGGGACACGATCGACCTCTGTTACGCCGTAAGTATCGACACGCCGCAGGCGATGGCCGCGGAGGTCAAGAAGTGGCCCGCCTGCAAGTGCTTCAAGGTCAAGGTCGCGGGCGACCCCGACGAGGACGTGAAGCGCCTGGAAGCGATTACCGCCGCCCGGCCCGACATCGTGATCTGGTTGGACGCCAACCAGTCGTATCAGCCGATCCGCTTGGAGCGTTTTCTGGAAGCGCTCAAGGATTTCGACAATATCCGCTGCTTCGAGCAGCCGGTGCGCAGCGAGGATTGGATGGGTCTGCGCCGCGCGCGGGAGAAGAGCCCCTACCCGATAGCGATCGACGAAGGCTGTTTTTCGTCTTTCGACGTGGCGCGCATGGCGGCAATGCAGGCCGCCGACCTGGTCGTGCTCAAGGTGCCCAAAAGCGGCGGCATTACCAACTGCAACAAGAGCGCGGTCGTCTCGGAGGCGCACGGACTCGGCCTGCTGGGCAGCGGGCTGACCGATGCCGGCGTCAGCCTGATGGCGGCGATTCACCTCTACTCGACTTTGGATCTGCTGCTGCCGCCGGAGTTGAACGGGCCGCAGTTCCTGGCCGACCTGCTGGTCGAGGACATGCGCATGGAGGGCGTGACGGTCACCGTCCCCGACGGCCCCGGGCTCGGCGTAACCGTGCCGGAAGCCCGCGTTCGCGAGAGCCTGCTGAAGCTGGGGTAGGCTGAGTAGATGGATCTGGCGGAAATCCGGGAACAACTGCAAGCGCAGCGGCTCGACGGCTGGCTGCTGTTCGATCATCACCTGCGCGACCCGATCGCCTACCGCGTTTTGGGCCTGCCCGCCGCGGGGCACGTTTCGCGGCGCTGGTATTACTGGATTCCCGCCGCCGGCGATCCGGTCAAGCTGGTTCACCGCATCGAAGATCGACGGCTCGACGGCGCGCCGGGGGCGAAGCGCGTTTATGCGAGTTGGCAGTCGCAGTACGCCGCGCTGCGGGATATGCTGGCCGGCGCGTCGCGCATCGCCATGCAGTACTCCCCCAACTGCATGATCCCCTACGTGTCTCTGGTGGACGGCGGAACCGTCGATCTCGTGCGTTCCCTGGGCAAGGAAGTCGTGACCTCGGCGGCGCTCGTGCAGTATTTCGAGGCGCGCTGGTCGGACGAGCAGCGCGAGATGCACTTTGAGGCGGGCCGCCGCGTGGACGCAATCTTGCGCGAGGCGTTCCGGCGCATCCGCGCTGCAATCGACGCTCAAGGCGAGGCCCAGGAGTTCGCGATCGCGCAATTCATCAGCCGCCGGTTCGCGGAGCGCGGCCTGCTGGCCGACGACGGACCGATCGTCGGCGTGAACGCCAACAGCGGCAATCCGCATTACGCGCCGTCGGCTGCATCTTCGCAGCCCATCCGCGGCGGAGACTTCGTGCTGATCGATCTGTGGGCCAAGCTCGACAAGCCTCATGCGGTTTACTACGACATCACTTGGACCGGCTGGTGCGGCGCCGCCCCGCCCGAGCGGATACAAGCGGTGTTCGACGTGGTGACGGGCGCGCGGGACAAGGCGCTCGACTTCATCGACAGGGCCGTCCGCGAGGGCCGGGAAATCGCGGGATGGCAAGTGGACGACGTGACGCGCGGGCACATCGCCCAAGCGGGTTTCGGCGAGAGCTTCGTACACCGCACGGGCCACTCGATCGGAGAGGAAGTGCATGGCAACGGCGCCAACCTCGACAATCTGGAGACGCACGACGACCGCCCGCTCGTGCCCCGCACCTGTTTCTCGATCGAGCCGGGCGTCTATCTGCCCGCATTCGGGATGCGCAGCGAGATCGACTGCTATGTCGATGCCACCGGCGCCAGGGCCACCGGCGCAGTGCAGAACGCAATCGTGAGCATCTGACCGCGGCGGATGCTTTCTCGGAACGTTCGCGAATGTGTAAATTGGAAAGACGGTGCTGAAGTTATCCGACCAGGAAAAGCAGGAGATTATCCGCTTTTTGGAAGCGGACAAGGACCTGCCGGAGAAGTACCGCTTTCTGCTGGGACTGACCAGCGCCGCTCGCGAGTGCCCGCCGGGCCGTCGTAAGATAGCAGTGAAGGTCGTGGACATCTTCGGCAACGACACCATGGCGATTGTAGAGGTGGGAATATGAACTTCGCCCTGCCGACAATCCTCCATGACTGGAATGGTTTTGCAGCTTTGGCGCGTCTCCATTCCCAGACCGAACACTGCTTTTTAGATAATGTCGAAATCGACATGAAAGCAACAGATTGGTTCGACGCCGACATGTGCGCACCGTTCGGCGCGATTCTTTACCGTTTGGGAGCTGAGCTAAACTCTGTTCATTTGGTCGATATCGACCCGAGTGTGGAGAAAATTCTTTCCCAAAACGGTTTCCTTAGTTACTACGGACGAGAACAGATCCCCGATTATTGGAAAACAACCGTTACTTACCAACGTTTTGACGTCGAGGATGACAAATATTTCTCAAAATATATTGAAAATGAGTTTATTCGCCGTTATGAAATTCCAAAAATGTCATCAAGGCTTATGAAAAAATTTCACGAAAGCATTTTCGAGATTTTCAGTAATGCTGTTCTTCACTCTCATACGAAATTGGGGATTTTTAGTTGCGGACAGTTTTTTCCTAAAAACAATTGTCTCGATTTCACTGTAGCTGATCTGGGAGTTGGTGTGCGAAAAAGGGTATGCGATTATCTTGGGAATAATCTTTCTCCGGCGGAAGCTATTAGTTGGGCTGCTGCGAAGAACAATACGACCAAGCAAGGCCCTATTCCCGGTGGACTAGGCCTGAGTTTGCTTTGCGATTTTATCGATCTGAACGGAGGTTGTATTCAGATCGTTTCGGATGCCGGATACTGGCGTCGAAAGAACAAACGGACCTATGCATCGTCACTGCACCAGCCATTTCCAGGAACGGTAGTGAACGTAGAAATCAACACCGCGGATCCTAGCTCTTACATACTGTCTTCAGAACTAGCAGACAACGAGATATTTTAAGGCGTTTACTATGAACAAAGACATTTCAATATCCGTATTCGAAGTCGTCGGCAGCCCTTTGTGCGTTGCATCGGGAGACGGGCAGAAAGTGCATGACCGACTCGCTGCCGCACTGCGGCAAGGCCGAGGCGTCTCCCTCTCGTTCCGCAATGTGACCACGCTGACCTCGGCATTCCTCAATGCAGCAATCGGTCAGTTGTACGGCGGATTCGACGAGAACCGAATTCGTGAGTTGCTGAACGTGGCAGATATGGAGTCCGATGACAAGGTACTGCTAAGGCGCGTGGTTGATACCGCAAAGTGGTACTTCAGAGATCCGAATAGATTCGAAGAAGCACTGCGGAGCGGGATGGAGGACGAAGACGGTGACTCCTGACTCCTCGGATGTGGCAAAATACGATTTTACGGCTGATGATGAATTATTTATAGATACCAATGTCTGGTTGCTTATTCACGGCCCGCAAAAACCTTGTGATCGTAGGGTGGCTATTTATTCGTTAGCATTTCGTCATATTTTGGAGGCAGGGAGCCGTATTTATATCGATATTCTTCTTGTTTCAGAATTCATTAACGCTTATGCCAGAATAAAATGGAAAAAATGGAAAAATAGCACAGAAAGAAAAAATAGCACAGAAAGAATGGACTTCAAGACTTTCCGTAACAGCCTGGAGTTCAAGCCAATCGCCCGAGAGACGGCAGACGATATCAAGCGAGTGTTGGGTTGTTGTTCTTCTATAGAAAGCGGCTTGGAGACATTGGATGTAAACGCTTTGATCGGTGAGTATGGGAAGGGAAGCGCTGACTTCAATGACCTGGTTATCAGGGATCTATGCAAAAGCAGGGGCTTAAAATTGATAACGGATGACAGGGATTTCGATGGCCAGGGGATATCCATTCTCACCGCCAATAAACATTTGTTGGGCTGATTTCTATGGTTCTCCACCCCGACTTCCCCCAATTTCCGCATATGGTGTTGGACCCGGATCTGCGCTGGTTCCCTGCGGAGGAAGCCCTACGGGAGACAAGCGCCGAAAAGCTGATGCCGCCGCCGGCGGCTATGCCGGCGCAACGGATAGCAGCCGGAGTCTGCTCAACTGATGGTTCAAGGAACCCCATCTGTTGGAGCCGGCTGACGGCGGCGCAGTGCAGAACGCAATCGTGAGCATCTGACCGCGGCGGCCTATAGCTTGCGGATCAGGGTGATGCCGTCCCCGACGTGGAGCATCGCGGTTTGCACGCGGGGGTCTCCCAGGATGTGGTCGTTGAACTCGCGCACGCCGACGGTTTCGGGGTTTTGGTCCGCGGCGTCCATCAGCCAGTTGTGCCACAGCACGTTGTCCACGGCGATCAGGCCGTTCTTGCGCGTGCGCTTGAGTATTTCTTCGTAGTAGGCGACGTAGTTGGCCTTGTCGGCGTCGATGAAGGCGAAATCGACGGCCTCCGCGTCGGGCAGCCCGCGCAGCGTCTCGAGCGCCGGAGCTATGCGCAGGTCGATTTTTTCGGCGACCCCGGCCCGCCGCCAGTAGGGTTTGCCGATGCGCGCCCACTCCGCGTTGACGTCGCAGCACAGCAGCTTGCCGCCGGGCGGCAGCGCTCGCGCGATGAAAAGCGAGCCGTAGCCGGTGAACGTGCCGATTTCGACCGCCAGCTTCGGCGCCAGCGTCCCCACGAGGACGCTCAGCAAGCCGCCTTGGTCCTCCGCGATCATCATCGCGCCCAGTTCGCCGAATCGCCGCAAGGTTTCCTTGCGCAACTCCGTCGCGACCGCGTCGTCCGCCGTCCCGCGGCGGAGCAGATAACGGCAAAGATCGTCGGTGAGCGCGGTGACCTTGGGCATTGAGGCTACTCTATCGAATCCCTGCGTTCGTCAAGCCGTCCGCCGCTACAATGGGCGCATGACGGGCATTTCGTTGGGCATTATCGGCGTCGGCAATCTGGGCGGCGCGCTGGCCGAGGGCGCGCTGCAGGCCGGCGCGGCCGAGCGCGTGCTTGCCGCCGATGTTTCGTCCGAGCGCCTGCAAGAACTGTCGGCTGCATTGGGCGGCCGGTTCACGGCCTGTTCCACTGAAGAGGCCGCCGCCGCCGACCTGGTTGTGCTCGCCGTCAAGCCGCATATCGCGCCTTCCGCGGCTGCCCGCGCAGGCGCGGCCTTGCAGCCGGGCGCCGCTGTGGTTTCCGTCGCCGCGGGCGTGCCCATGGCGAGCATCGAAGCCGCGCTCGGCGCCGGCCGCCCGGTCATCCGCGCCATGCCGAATCTGGCGATGGTCGTCGGCGAAAGCGCGACGGCGCTATGCGCCAACGCCCACGTCAGTAAAGAGCAAATGGCTCTGGCCGAGTCGATATTCGGCGCGGTCGGCTCTGTCGCGCGTGTCGAGGAGCCGCAGATGCATGCGGTCACCGGGCTGTCCGGGAGCGGCCCCGCGTATGTCTGCCTGCTCATCGAGGCGCTTGCCGCCGGAGGCGTCAACCGCGGCTTGCGGCCCGAGGTCGCGCAGGCGCTTGCCTGCCAGACGCTGCTGGGCGCCGCCAAGCTGCTTCGCGAGAAAGGGCTGCACCCGGCCGCGCTGCGCGATCGGGTCACCACCCCCGCGGGCACGACGATCGCCGGCCTGCGCCAACTGGAGTTGCACGGAGTCCGCGCAGGGCTGATGGAGGCCGTCGAAGCGGCGGCGCAGCGGTCTCTGGAACTGGCAAGCGCGGCTCATGCGCAGGGATAGCGAAGTTCGCGTCGAGCGTTAATCTTTCAGCCGCTGCTTCCAATCGTTCAATAACGTCAGCGCTTCGATCGGCCGCAGGTCGTCGATGTTGAGATTCTTCAGTTCCTCGCCGACTCCCTGCAAGGATGAATCGAAGATGCTTTGCTGCCGGCTCCCGCTCTGCGGCGGAGGCGACAACTCGTCGCTGAAGGCGATTTCCCGGCGTTCGTGCAGTCCCAGCACCTCGTTGGCGCGGGCGATGACCGCCGCGGGCAGTCCCGCCAGTCGGGCTACCTCGATGCCGTAGCTTCTGTCCGCGTTGCCGGGCTCGACGCGGCGCAAAAAAAGCAGCTTCTCCCCGGACTGCCGCACGGAAACGCGCAGGTTGAACACGCCGTCGAGCGATTCCGCCAAATCAGTCAATTCGTGGTAATGGGTGGCGAACAGCGTCTTCGCGCCGACCTGCGAATGAATGTGCTCGACCACGGCCCAGGCGATCGCCAGCCCGTCGTAGGTCGAGGTGCCGCGTCCGATCTCGTCGAGCAGGATCAGGCTGTTGGGGGTCGCCGTGTTGAGGATTTGCGAAGTTTCGATCATCTCGACCATGAAGGTCGAGCGGCCCGAAGCCAGATTGTCGCCGGCGCCGATGCGCGTGAAGATGCGGTCGATCACCGGCAGCAGCGCTTTCCGGGCCGGAACGAAAGAGCCCAACTGGGCCATGACCGCGGTCAGGGCGGTTTGCCGCAGATACGTCGATTTGCCGCCCATGTTCGGGCCGGTAATCAGCGCCAAGGTGCGGTCGGTATCGTTCAGGAAAACGTCGTTGGGAATGAACGGTTCTCCGCTCTCTTCCGCGGCCAGGCGCTCGACGACGGGATGGCGCCCGGCGGCGATCTGTATCTCTCCCGACGCGCTGAACCGCGGCCGGACGTAATCGCGCTCGGCGGCAACCTGCGCCAGCCCGCACAGCAGGTCGAGTTGCCCGACGGCTCCGGCGGTGGAGCGGATGCGTCCGGCCTGCTCCGCCGTTTCCTCGCAAGTCTCGCGGAAGATCCTGCGCTCGATCTCGAGAATCCGTTCCTCCGCTTCCAGCACCTTCGTTTCCCACTGCTTGAGCTCGGGCGTGGTGAACCGTTCCGCGTTGACCAGGGTCTGCTTGCGGTCGTAATGGTCGGGAACCTTGGCGGCGTTCGCCTTCGAGACCTCGATATAGAACCCGAAAACGTTGTTGAAACGGATTTTGAGCGAGTCAATGCCGGTCTTTTCGCGCTCGCGCCGCTCCATCCGGGCGATGAATCCGCGGCTGTTGCTGCGAATTTCCCGCAACTCGTCAAGCTCGCCGTCGAAGCCGGCGGCGACGACTCCCCCGTCGCCGATGTTGAGCGGCGGCGCCTCGGCGATGGTCCTGGAAATGCGCCCGCGGACGTCGGCAAGCTCGTCCATGCGCTCGAGCAAATCGCGCATGCGCCGGCATTGAAAGCGGCTTGTCCGGCTGCGCAGCGGAGGCAGAAGTTTGAGGGCATTGCCGAGTCCGATCAGATCTCGCGGCGATGCCGAGCCGGTCGTCACCCGGGCGAGAAGCCGTTCCATGTCCGGCGCTTGCTCGAGCTCGCGGCACAACTCGCCGCGCGCGATCGTGGCGGCGTGCAGCTCGGCGACGGCCTCGTGCCGTTGTTCGATCTCCGCTTGCCTGATCGACGGCTGCAAAACCCATTTCCTGAGCAGGCGCGCGCCCATCGGAGTCGCCGTGCGGTCGAGGACATGCAGCAGCGTCGCTTTTTTCGAGCCGTCGAACAGCGGCGCGACGAGCTCGAGGTGGCGGATCGTCACCGAGTCCAGCACCATCCAGTCCTTTTGCTCGAAATATCCGGGCCGCTCAAGGTGCTGCAGAGCCGAGCGCTGCGTGTCTTTCAAGTAATGCACGAGCGCCCCGGCGGCGGACACGGCGTTGCGCCGGCCCGCGGCGCCCAGGCCGTCCAACGAATGGAGGCCGTAGAAATCCTTGAGCACCCTCTCGGCGTACTCGAAATCGAAAATCCAGCTATCGAGCTCCGTGTTGAGGTAGCCGGGTCCGTTTCCGGTATGTCCGGCCGGCGGCCCGAACAACGGGCCGGCTGACGGAATCAGCACCTCTTTGACGTTCAGCGTGCATAGCGTTTCTTCGACCTGTTCGGACGCCATTTCGGTCATGCGGAACTCGCCCGTCGAAACGTCGAGATAGGCCAAGCCGCTGTGGCCGTTGCTCTTGCGCACGGCGGCGAGGTAGTTGTTCTCGCCCGACTTGAGCAGGCCGGGGTCGCTCGTCGTTCCGGGCGAGAGAACGCGCACGATCTCCCGCTTGACCAGCCCCTTTGCTTTCCGGGCGTCTTCGACCTGATCGCAAATCGCGACGCGGTGGCCCTTTTCGAGCAGCTTGGCCAAGTAGTTGTCGACCGTGCGCGCCGGCACGCCGCACATCGGCACCGGCTCGCCTTTCTCCTTGCTGCGCGAGGTCAAGGCGATCTGCATGTCGCGCGCGGCAACGACTGCGTCCTCGTAGAAAAGCTCGAAAAAATCGCCCAGGCGGAAGAACAGCAGACACTCGGGGTACTTCTGCTTCGCGGCGTGGTATTGCTGCATCAAAGGCGTTCTGGATGAGCGAGAAGCCATGCGCGCGGGGCGGGGAGATACCCGATTATAGCCCGCCGCCCGAGCCCTTGAGTTGGCGCGCCGCTGCCCGGCGTAGTATCTTGGTGGCGAGATGCTGCAATCCCTTACGCTCTTTCTGACCGCCGCCCTGCTCTTGTCCGCCTGCGCGCCCGCGCCGCAGGCCGAAACCGCGGACGACCCGCACTGGCGCCATCAACAAATGCTCGGTCTCTGGCAGGTCACGGATATCCGTAACCTGACCAAGGACGAAGACCAGCCGCACCAACGGGAATACCACATGTACACCGCCGGTCATGAAATGATCGTGCTTGCCGGGCCGGGACGTCCCAAGCTGGCCAAGTCGATGAGCGACATGACCGCCGAGGAAGTGATGAGCCAGCAGCCCGTCGGCGCGGGTTTCTACAGCTACACGATCGAGGGCAACAAGGTTACCCGCACGAACATTGCCGCCCTGTCGGCCTTTTACGAAGGCCGCACCGTCGTCGGAGAAATCGAGATCGAAGGCGATACGCTCATCTACCGCGACGACCATTCGGCGGACGGCGATCTGCGGCAATGGACCATGAAGCGGATCGAATGAATGCCGCCGCGCCCGGCCGCCGGTCCGCAACGCGGCTGCGGCGTCGCGGCAAAAGGTCGAGATGTTGCGCGGCGAACCGCGGGAACGGCGTTCTACGATAGGAGGAAAGCGCCGTCTTCCCGGAGGCGCTTCGCTTCGCCATGACCAACCGCCTGTTTCTTTTTCTATTGCTCTTCGCTTGCCGCCTGGCGGCCCAGTCGGGAGCGACCGTCGAAGGCACGGTCAGCGACCCGCAGCAGCGGCCGATTCCGGGCGTCGCGGTGCAATTGGAGCAACTCGAAACGGGCGCGGTGCGCACCGCGCAGACGGCCGCCGACGGGCGCTTCGTGGCTGTCGCGCTGACTCCCGGCCCCTACCGCGTCACCGTCCGGCACACCGGTTTTCAAGCGCTCGAGCGGCGCGGCGTGCATCTGGTCAGTGGCCGCGTAGCCCGTCTCGATCTCGAATTGCGGATTGGCGTTCCGAGTGAATCCATTACGATCACGGCCGAGTTGCCTTTGGTTTCGCCCAACGCCGCGGATTGGGGCGGACTGGTTCCCGAGAGGAACCTGCGCGAGCTTCCGCTGAACGGACGAGACCTCTTCGAGCTTTCCGCCCTGGAACCCGGAGCGACCCTGCCGGCTTCCGCCCGCAACGGCTTGGCGCAGGGCCTCGGCGGCCAGATCTCCGTGAAGGGCTCGCGCCCCAATCAGAACAGCTTTCAGATAGACGGCGTTGCCGTCAACGACGCTACCGGCGCCGCCCCGGCGAGCGCCGCGGGGAATCTGCTCGGCCTCGAAGCCGTTCGCGAGGTTCACCTGGTTACGGACCCCTTCAGCGCCGAGTACGGACGCACCGCCGGCGGAGTTTTCACCGCCGTCTCGCGTTCCGGCGGGAACCGACTTCACGGCAGCCTCTACGAGTACTTTCGCAACAACGCGCTCGACGCCAGGAATTTCTTCGATGCGCCGTCCGCGGCCATCCCGCCGCTGCGGCGCAACCACTTTGGAGGGCTGCTCAGCGGACCGGTCGCCGAGAACAAGGCATTCTTTCTCGTCAATTACGAAGGACTGCGCCAACGGCTCTCGCGCACCGTCCGCCCCGTGACGCCGACAGCGGAAGCCAGGCTCGGGCGCCTGCCCGACCGCGATATCGACGTGGCCGAGTCGGTCAAACCCTATCTGGACTTGTACCCGCTGCCCAACGGCAGGGACTTCGGCGACGGTACGGCCGAGTTCGTCAACCAGGCATCCGGCTCGACGAACGAAGACTTCGCGGCCGGCAAGCTCGACTTTGTCTTGAGCGACGCGATGCAGCTTTCCGCGCGCTACACGTTCGACGACGCGGAGAACCGCGCGCCCGACCCGCTGCGCCTGTGGGCCTTCGGTCTCGATTCGCGCGACCACTTTCTTCACGGGGAGCTGCGCCGCGTCCACTCGCCCAATACGCTTTCCACGCTGCGGGCGGCGTTCAGCCGCGTGGACAACTTCGAGAACAGCACGACGGTTGTCCCTCCCGAGCTGTCGTTCGTCCGGGGTCTGCCGATGGGCACGATGACGGTCAACGGACTCAGCGATTTCGGCGGCTTCCAGGCGCGCGCCCGGCCGCGGCGCTTTATTCTCAACAGCTATCAATTCAGCGGCGAAATAGTGCATACCGCGGGCCGCGGCACTTGGCGCGCCGGCGGCGGGTTCGACCGCGTGCAGTTCGATCAGCGCTCCGACCTGAGCGCGGTCGGCGCATACACGTTCGATTCGCCGGCGTTGCTGCTGCAGGCCGCGCCGCGGGTGGCCGAGGTCATGCAGCCGGGCTCGGACACGGTGCGCGATTGGCGCTACAGCCGGTTCCACGGTTATATCCAGAACGAGCTTCGCATCCATGAGCGTCTCAGCCTCAGCCTCGGCCTGCGTTACGAGGCCGCTTCGACGCCGACCGAGGCGGATGGGAAAATCGCCGTTCTTCGGGATTTCATCAACGACGCCGAAACGACCGTCGGGGGACCCATATGGAACAATCCGTCGAAGGATAATTTCGCCCCCCGCGCCTCTCTTGCCTGGGACCCGCTGGGAGACGGGAAAACCGTCGTCCGCGCCGGCGGCGGCATTTTCTTCGACCTGTTGGGCAGCCGCGAGTTGACCATTGCCGGGGTGCGCACGCCGCCGTTTTTCAACCGCATCCTGGTTTTCGGCCGCCCCCGTTTCCCCGACATCCTCGACGCGGCGGCCGGGCGCAACCCGTCGAGCTCAATGGACGGACTCGACTTCGATCTCAATCAACCCTACGTTGCTCGCTGGCAACTCAACCTCGAACGGCAACTCGGCCGTGAAACCTTGCTGCGCCTGGGCTACAGCGGCGCCCGCGGCATCCACTTGCTCGGCCAGTTGATCAACGCCAACACGCCCGTCCCCGAGCGCCTCGACGACGGCCGGTTCTTCTTTCCGGCAGGCAACCCGAGAGTGAACCCCGCCTTCTCGCGCATCGGCTTGCGCCGCTCGCAGTTCAATTCCTTCTATCAAGGCCTGACGCTCAGCCTGCAAACCGGGTTCGGCGACCGCCTCGACGTGCGCGGAAAATACACCTGGAGCCGTTCCATCGACGAAGCCTCGAATCACACTTTCAACGATTTCGTCGCCAGCGATCAGGTGCCCACCGTCTGGGACTACCGCGCCAACCGCGGCCTCTCGGATTTCGATCAGGCGCATGTTTTTGCAGCCAGCTTTTCCTACACGGTCAGCAAGTGGAGCGGGACGCGGCTGCCCGCGCTGCTGGGCGGCTGGGAGTTGCACGCCATCGCGCAGAGCCTTTCGGGCACGCCGTTCGCGCCGCGCGTCGGGTTCGACCGCGCCCGCCTGCGCCCCGCCTTCGGGGACGTGGGGCAGCGCCCCGATCTGGTCTCCGGCCGCTCAGCCGATGACATCGTGTTGGGCGACCCGGCGCGTTATTTCGATTCCCGGGCATTCGCGCTGCCCGCCGCCGGATTTTTGGGGAATCTCGGCCGCGGCACGCTGCGCTCGCCCGGCGTCTTCTTCATCGACCTGGCCGTACACAAGACGCTCTGGGCGAACGAACGACACGCCGTCAAGCTGCGCTGCGAAATGTTCAACGCGACCAACCATCCGAACTTCCAGGTTCCTTCGGGCCGCGCTCTGTTCACCAGAAGCGGCGGACGCATCGGCAGCGCCGGCCGCATCACGCAAACCGCCACTACGCCGCGCCAGATACAACTCGCGCTGCGCTGGCGGTTTTGACGGCCTGCAACCGGCGCGCGGCGGCCTGCTAGACTAATCGGGTGCTGCAAACTGCCGCCAAAGACAACGATCTTTACGACGTGGTGATCGTCGGCTCCGGCGCTACCGGCGGCGTCGCCGCCTGGCAGTTGACCGCGGCCGGCCTCAAGGTCTGCGTGCTCGAAGCCGGCCCCAAGATTACCGATGCCGACTTTACCGAGCACGTCCTGCCGTACCAACTCAGGTACAGGGGCAACTCCGCAAATTTCGTAGGCGGCATTCCCAAGTCGCCCGAGTTGATGCGCAACCGTCCGATTCAGGGGCTGGTTTACGCCTGCCGGGAGTCGAATTACAAGTGGTGGGCGGACGACATCAAGAACCCCTACCAGACTCCCGAGGGAAAACCTTTCCATTGGATCCGCCAGCGCGTCCTCGGCGGGCGTTCGCTGTCGTGGGGCCGGCAGTCGTACCGCATGGGCGACATCGATTTCAAGTGCGCCGACCGCGACGGCCACGGCGAAAACTGGGGGATCGAATACAACGATCTCGTTCCGTATTACGAAAAGGTCGAGCGCTACATCGGCATCAGCGGCCTGCGCGAGGGCCTGCCGCAGTTGCCCGACAGCGAATTCATGCCCGCCATGCCCTTCACCTGCGGCGAAACCCTCTTCCGCGAGCGGCTCAAGAGCCGCATGGGGCGCGTGGCCACGATCGGCCGCTCGGCAATTCTCACCAAGCCGCACAACGGCCGCCAAGCATGCCATTACTGCGGCCCGTGCGAGCAGGGCTGCATCACGCATTCCTACTACAACAGCCCGACCACCACGCTGCAAGCCGCCGTTGACAGCGGCAAATGCACGGTTGTCACCGACGCGGTCGCCTCCGGTTTGACCAAAGACGCGCGTACCGGAAGGGCGTCCGGCGTAGCCTACATCGACCGCACGAGCCGCGTTTCCCGCGAGGTCCGCGGGAAAGTCGTCATGCTCTGCGCATCGACGCTGGAATCCACCCGTTTATTGATGCTCTCCGCCGAAGAAGGTCTCGATTTCAACACGAGCGGGGCGCTCGGGCACTACCTGATGGATCATATCTACCGCGGCGGCGCGGGCGGCGAAATGCCCGAGCTCAAAGCCAAGCCCTGGGCCGGAATGCCGCGCCGGCCGAACGGCATGTACATTCCCAGGTTCCGCAACATCGACCGCGCCGAAACGAACGGCATGATCCGCGGCTACGGTTATCAAGGCGGCAGCAGCCCCGGCTTCAACCTCGGCGCCAAGGGCTTCGGCGCGAGCTTCAAACAGGCCGTGCGCGAGGAAGGCAAGTGGCGCACCGGTTTCGGCGCCTGGTGCGAATGTCTGCCCCGCTACGAAAACCACGTCGTGCTCAACAAGGAGAAACGCGACGCTTGGGGCATTCCGACCCTCGACATTCATTTCGACTGGAGCGAAAACGAAAAGGCGCTGTGGAACGACGCGCGCGTCCAGGCGGCCGAGATGCTGGAGTCGACCGGCCATAAGAACGTCCGTCTCAACGGCGAGTATTCGGTCGGAGGATTCTGCATCCATGAAGTCGGCACCGCGCGCATGGGCAAAGACCCCAAGAAATCGGTCCTCAACACCTGGGCGCAGTCGCACGCAATCGACAATGTTTTCGTTGGTGACGGCGCTGCCTGGGCCTCGATCGGCTGCCAGAACCCGACCCTGACCATGATGGCGATTACCGCCCGCGCGGCGGACTACATCGCCGCCGAGGGGAAAAAGGGGCGCTGGGGCTGAACCGGCCGCGCGGCGCTTACTGAATCGTCGGCTCTTTGGGAGGCGGCTGCGGAATCTTGCCGAGAAGCTCGTAAAGCCGTTCCCAGGTGTAAATGCCCGTCGAGTGCCCGTCGCTCCAGAAAATCTGAATCGCATAGCGCCCGACCGGCTCGATCGACTTGGGGTAAACCAGGACCGGCAGCAGGCTCTCGGTCACGATGCGCTTTCCCGTCAGTTCGTCCACGCAGCTTGCGCAGGGGCACTCTGCGCGCAGGAAGCGTGCCGGATAAACGGCTTGCTCGCCCGTGTTCCAACGGATGCGAACGTCATGGTCGCCGTGCCGCTCGATCGCGACCGGACGGGGGGAATCGGTCGAAGTCATGGCGCTGTTCTTATGGTAGTGTCCGGAGCGCTGCCGCGCCCCTGCTCGATCACGGCGCGCCGCGTCGCGCGCAGCGTGTTCTCCAGCGACTCCCGCGGCAGCGATTGTATGATCGGACGAATGATCCAACCCAGTCCGAAGGGCATGTCGCGCGTCAGAGATACGGCGCGGCACTCGGCGACCGCGCCTCCGGAAACCTGGGCGAACCGCCAATAGACGTTCAGTTTCCATAGGAACCCGTTATCCTGTCCGACCGGCTTGAGCGATTCCCGCGGGCTTCCTGCGTCCTTGACCTCTTGGATGCGGATGCTGCGCGAGATGCCGAACCAGCGCAGAGCGTCTAGGGGTTTGTATTCGGCGCGGTGCTCGGTATCGAGCACGGCGGTAAGCACCTTTTTCTTTTTCAACCGCAAGAACACGCGGTACTCGGCGCCGTCGCGTTGGAGCAGTTTGGAGTCCGTCACTTCCGGTTTGTAGGTTTCCGCGTGACGGTCGTAGTCGGTCACGACTTCGACGACTTGGGTTACCGTCGCGTCCGGCAGGAACGCCGCGGCCGTCCAGTCGTGGATCAAGCCTTTGCGAACGCTCTTGCCCTTTCTGCCCGAAGAGGGTTCGACGACAACCTCCTGTTGGCGGATCGCGTCTTTGCGCGCGCCGTCCTCGCCGCTCCACAGAAACGGGCGGTCTCCGTCGAGCCGAGCCGTAAAATCCGCCTCGACCTCTTGGATGTAGCGCTTGAAATCTTCTTTCGCCGCGGCCGTTAATGGCGCGCCGGGCGCAGCCATGCAGCAGACCGCCGCAAACACGACCAACTTTCCGCTCAGGCGCATGTCTTTTCAGGTTACGCCGCGGAGTCGGGAGTCGAGTTTCCGGTTGCTTCTGCGTAGGCCGCGGTCAGGGCGTCGAGGAGTGCTGCCAAATGTTCCTTGTTGCCGATTGTGTCATCCGGCACGTACTTGTCATGGCCGATACCGATGCCCGCGGCTTTTTCCACCGTCTCGATGGACTTGGGCGCATGACTCTCGAATACGGAACGTTTTAACGCAATGGCCGGGTCACCGTAGTTCCAGATCGTTGCAAGGTTTTTGTTGTCCGCCAGGATTTTGGGCCGGAGAGCTGTGTTACCGGCTGAGGTTTTCTCAGTGGATAGGCGTACATTCTGCAGATTGTTTGCCCACTCGATCAATCGGTCGAATATTTTGCGATTTTCGTCCTTCGCGTCAGCAGTGGAAGCTTCGAAGGCATCGGCGCCGTCGGATACGACGGGTTTCCTGTATGCCGACTGCCGCGGCGGCCCGGTTTCAATCGTTTCGCCGGCGTCGGATGAAATGCGCTGCGGCAGCGCAACTTGCGCGCCGTTGACTTCATAGACGGAAACGGTAATCAGATCGATGGTCAGCGTTGCAACGGTGACCGAGTCCAGATAGGCAACAAGTCGGTCCAATTCATGGGAAGTTTCGTCCAGAAGCAGGACCAATCGAAATCCGCCGTTGTCGAGGTGCTCTTGCAGTGAGGCCAGGAATGCATCGCGGTCCACGACCTCTTCCTGGGCTTCGACCGCTTCGACGATGGAGTCGTAGCCCGCGGCCCGCAGTTGTCCGCTTAAAGAATTCTCCAAAGTCTTGACATCGGAACCTTGCAGGAACGCCGCGTACGCCAGGACCTGCGCTGCGACGGCTCGCCGCGCCTCCGCATTGCGGGCAAGCTTGACTTCGACGATCACCGGGCGCCCCGATGCTTCGACCGCGAGAATGTCCGCTTTTCCGCTGCCCATCCATACTTCGCTGCCCAGGACGACTAACTGCGGGGAACCGGCCAAAGGCAAGAGTTGGGGGTTCCTCGCGGCAAGCTCGTGCAGAGTCTGCTCGTAGGGGAACGGCCGGGCCGCCGCCGGCTTCCATTCGTCTCCCGTTTGATTGATCCAGATTCCGGCCATGCTTTCTGTTCCGAGTCATCCAGTATAGGCCGCTATCGGCTCTGCTCCAGTTTTGCGAAATAGCGCCGCGCTGCGGCCATCGTCTGCGGCGACAGCAGCAGGCCGGAGGTCATCGTGGGGATGGCCATCAGCGCGTACATGCCGTCGATCAGGCCGATCACGGCGTCGATCGTCGTCACGGCGCCGAAAACGATCGCCGCGACGTAGAAGTGCCTGTAGAGGTGCTTCCATTCGGCGCCGATCAGGAAGCCCAGCGCCTTCTCGCCGTAGTAGGTAAGCGAAAACATCGTGCTCAGGGCAAAGCACAGGACGCACAAAACCAGGATGTACGGCCCGACCCCCGGCAGGCTTTCTTCGAACGCCTGCGCCGTGAGGGTGACTCCGTTGGCGTCGGAGATGCGCCAGACGTCGGAGCTGAGAATAATCATCGCCGTCGCCGTGCAGACGATCAGCGTGTCGATCAGCGGACCGAGCATCGCCACCAGTCCCTCGCGCACGGGCTCGTTCGTTTTCGCCGCTCCGTGAGCCATCGCCTCGGTGCCGATGCCGGCCTCGTTCGAAAATGCCGACCGCCGGATTCCCGTGACGATAACGCTGCCCAACGCGCCTCCGGCGACCGCTTCGCCGCTGAACGCATCGGTAACGATCAGCGCCAGATACGACGGAATCTCGGCGAAATGGGACGCCAGGATGCAGCCCGCCGCCGCGATGTACAGCACGACCATCGCCGGCACGATGCGCGCGGCGACCGTCCCGATGCGCTGAATTCCTCCTATCGTCACCACGGCGACGACCGCGGCGACCGCCGCTCCGAGTGCGAAATTCACCCGCCATAGCGCGTCCGCCCCAGTCGCCCAGCCGTTGGGAATCAGCACCACGTCGCGGACGACCTGCGCGAGTTGGTTCATCTGAAACAACGGCAGCGGTCCGAATAGCGCGCAGAGCGAGAACAGGACCGCCAAAGGCTTCCAGCGGGTTCCGAGGCCGTTCATCACGGTGTACATCGGACCGCCCTGCACTTCGCCGCGGCTGTCCGGCCCGCGGTACATGACGGCGAGCGTGCAGGTAAAGAACTTGGTGGCGATGCCCAGCGCGGCGCCGACCCACATCCAGAAAACCGCGCCCGGACCGCCGGTGTGAATGGCCACCGCGACTCCGCCGATATTGCCCAAGCCGATCGTCCCCGCCAGCGCGCTCGAAAGGGCCTGAAAGTGGGTGATCTCGCCGCGGTCGTCCGGGTTGTCGTATTTGCCCCGCAGGATGTCGAACGCGTGGCTGAAATGCCGGAACGGCAGAAAACGCGAGTACACGAAAAAGTACGCGCCCCCGCCGAGCAGCAGGACGAGCAGCCACGGCCCCCAGGCCAGATCGGCGAACGCCACCATGATCCGCTCGAACTGCCGCATGACCCCTGAGCATAGAACATTGTTAGAATGACGCCCTGCGGATGGAGCGCGCGCACTTCAACTATCCCCTGTCGATTGTTGCCGAGGACGATCCGTATCCGACCTACAAATGGATGCGCGACAGCGACCCGGCGCACTATTCCGGCGCGGAGGACGTTTGGGTGCTCACCCGTTACGCAGACGTCGCGGCGGCGTTCAAGGATTGGAAGACCTGGTCGTCGCAGCGGCGCGGCAATCTGCTGCACGACATCCCGGAGCGCATCGGGAAAACGCTGGGCACCAGCGATCCCCCCGCCCACGCCCGCGCTCGCGGTCTGGTCGATAAGGCGTTCACGCCGAAAACCGTCGAAAAGCTCAAGCCGAAGATTCGAGCGCTCGCCGAGACCCTTGCCGAAAATGCTCGCGGCTGCGGCGGCGTCGAGTTCGTCGCCGACATCTCGGCGCCTTTCAACGCCGCGATCCTGGGCGCGATGTTCGGCGTGCCCGATGAGGACTTCATCCGCTTGCGCCGTTGGCTGGACGATTTTTTTCTGCGGGAGCCGGCCGGGGAGGGCGGGCCGTCCCGGCAGGTCGTCGCCATGCGCCGCCTGCAGGAATATCTGGATTCATTGGCCGCCTGCCGCGTTGCCGATCCGGGGGACGATCTGATGAGCGCCATGCTGCTTGCCGAGGAACGCGGCGAGCGCTTGTCGCGGGAGCAGGTCGTGGTGACGACGATGACCTTCCTGACCGCCGGATTCGAATCCACCAACAATCTCTTCACCAATCTCGCCCATGCGCTGGCGTGTTTCCCCGCCGTGTTTCGGGAAGTCCGCGGCAACGCGGCGCTGATCCCGGCGTTTGTGGAAGAAGGCATGCGTTGGGACGCCGCGGCGCAGGGGTTCGTCCGCTCCCCGACCCGCGATGTCGAGATCCACGGGAAGATCGTTCCGCGGGGCGCGCAGGTCTTGCTCCATATCGGTTCGGCGAACCGCGACGAGCGGCGTTTCGACCGTCCCGACGCGTTCGATATGCACCGTCCCGCGCAGCGTCATCTGGGCCTGGGCCTGGGAATTCACTTTTGCGTCGGCGCTGCGCTGGGCCGGGCGATGGCGCAACTGATCTTCGCCGAGTTGCTGCCCCGAGCCGAGCGCTGGGAAGTCGATACGGGCCGGGCCGAGCGCGTGCGCACTCCGAATTTCCGCGGGTTCGCAAAAATGCCCCTGTCCATTGGGTAAGCGGGGGCGTTCCCCGGCCGCATCCGACACACGCTGGCGGAAAGGCTGTACGATGGCGTCAGGCCGGGTTTCGAGCGCGTGACGATGCGGCGCCTGTTTGCTTTTCAGTGGATGCTCTTCTTGATCGGAGCGTGCTGCTCTTGCGGCCCGCGCGAGGCTTCGGAGGCGTCGCGGCCCAACATCCTGCTGATCGTTTCCGACGACCAGGGCTACAACGATCTCGGCATTCTCGGAAACGGCATTCTCACCCCCGCGCTCGACCGCCTCGCCGGCGAAGGGACGCGGCTTACGGATTTCTACGTGGCTTGGCCGGCCTGCACTCCCTCACGGGCCGCTCTGCTCACGGGCCGTTATCCCCAGCGGAACGGCGTTTACGACATGATCCGCAACGAGGCGCCGGACTACGGCTACGAATACCGCCCCGAAGAATACGCGGTTTCATTCGAGCGGGTCGGCGGAATGGACACGCGGGAAGTCATCGTTCCTCAAATGCTGCGCTCGGCCGGTTACAAGAGCGGCATCTACGGCAAGTGGGACCTCGGCTCCTTGCAGCGCTATCTTCCCACCGCGAGGGGTTTCGACGATTTTTACGGCTTCGTCAACACGGGCATCGACTACTACACGCACCGGCGCTACGGCGTGCCGAGCATGTACCGCAATCTCGAAAAGACCAAGGAAGACGAGGGCGTTTACTGCACTTATTTGTTCGAGCGGGAGGCGCTGCGCTTCCTCGAACGGCATGCCGGCAGAGAGCCGTTTTTCCTCTATATGCCGTTCAATGCGCCGCACGGTTCGTCGAGTCTCGACCCGCAAATCCGCTCGTCGGTGCAGGCGCCGGAGGAGTTCAAGCGGATGTATCCGCCGGTCGATCCGCAGTACCGGGTTGTCGAGCGTTACCGTTACGCAGCGCCCGCCAAGGTGGCGACTCCGCAAGCGCGGCGGCGCGATTACCTTGCGGCGGTGACGGCGATGGACGCCTCGATCGGCAAGATGCTCGACTTGCCGGCAGGGAAGGGCATTCTCGACGACACCATCGTAATTTTCTTTGCAGATAACGGCGGCGGAGGCGGAGCGGCGAATGCCCCGCTGCGCGGCAGGAAGGCCGACACCTGGGAAGGCGGCATTCGCGTTCCCTTCCTGATCCGCCGGCCCAACGGAGGAATACCCGCCGGAGTCGTCAACGGCGAATTCCTGACCAGTCTCGAAGTCTTGCCCAGTCTGGCCGCGGCGGCCGGCGCCGAGTTGCCCGCCGGCGTCACGCTCGACGGATTCGACTGGTGGCCGGCCCTTCGCGGCGAAGCCGCGTCGCCGCGGCAAGAGATGTTCTGGCAGCGCAAGAACCGCATCGGCGCGCGGGTCGGCAAGTGGAAATGGGTCGTAATGGACGGCGGCGCCGGCGGGCTCTTCGATCTCGATGAGGATATCGGCGAAAGCCGCGATCTTTCGCCGGAGCAACCGGACGTTCTCGAGAAGGTCCGCCGGCGTTATCGCCACTGGGTGAAGGAAATAGAAGCAGCGGAGCCGCGCGGCCCCTTCCGCGACTTCTGAACGCCGGAGCCGCGGCCGTTGCAGGGAAATGGTCGGGGCGCCGAGATTTGAACTCGGGACCTCTTGCTCCCGAAGCAAGCGCGCTACCAAGCTGCGCTACGCCCCGCCTTTTTGATCTTAGCGCATGTTGCGGGATGGCGCCCCGTCCGCGTCGTTGCCGTGTTTGCCGCGGTTTAACGCACGCGGCGCGGGTGGTAAAAAGCCTTTTCTCGAATGCCGAAGTGGGGGACGAGTCCTTTCCCGCTTTCGCCGAATGCCAGATCGACGCGGATCATCTGGATGAAGGGAACGATCAAGCGCAGCCCGACGCCGCCGCCGCCGATGAAATTCCGGCTGAATTGGCTCCCCTCGTCCCACGCGGAGCCGGTGTCCCCGAATACTGCAAGCTTCAGCCCGGCGTAGAAGTTCGCCCCGAATACCCGAAACGACTTCGGTTTCACGAGGTCGTAACGATACTCGACCGTGTTGATGAGTTGGTTCTTGCCCACGCGCGCGCTCAGATCAGACCAGCCGCGGATACTGTTCGTGCCGCCCAGATGAAAATCGCGGTAAATCGGAATATCGACGCCCACTTCGCCGCTCTGGAACGTCGAAAACGAAAACACGGCCAGCGTATGCTTTTTCGCCAGCGGCTGATAACGCCGGATGTCCACCACCGTTTTGCTGAAGTTGGCGGGGCCGCCGAGAAAGCCGCCGTAGCGCGTGACGGTCACGACGTTCTGCCAGCCGCGGTGCGTGTCCGACCAGAGGTCGCGCGTGTCGTAGGCCGCGATCAAACCCAGTCCCGGCGTCGATTCGGTCCGCTTGTCGGAAAGCGTCGCTTCGGGGGTATCCGCCCGAACCGTCAGAAACTCGAACCGCCCTCCCAGCCGCAAGCTCGGTCCGAATTGGAAACCGCCCCGCGCCTCGCCTTCCAGGGCTTTTTCCGGAAAGTGGTCCAGTTCGTTCGTCCTGCTGCGGGCATGAATCTCTCCGCCGAACCAGGTTTTGTCGCGCAAGCCCCAAGGCGAGTCCAGGAGAAATTCGATTTCCTGCTGGCCGCCCAAGCGCGCGTCGAAGGAAGCGGAAATCGCGCGTCCGAATATGCCGGCGGTCTTCAAGCCGGCGCCCACCGAGACGCCGTTTTCCTCGACAACCGAAAACGCGGGGAAGGGCATCCAGCGGGAGGTTTCGGCGATGCGGATATGGATGACGACTGCGCCGCCTGCCGCCTCGGGTTCGATTTGGATGCTGCTGAACACCGCCAGCCGGTCGAGCCGCTCGCGGTCGCGCGCGATCGTTTCCCTGCTGTATGGCTCGCCGACTCGGGAAGTGAGTTGGTTGCGCACGAGAGACTCGCGCGTGTAGCGCAGACCGTGTATGCGGATCTCTCGGACGGGAAGACCCTCCGCCGGTTCGGCCGCCAACGCGGGACTCAGGGAAGAGATCCCGATCAGGGCCGCTGCGGCAATGAATTTGCAGACCATCACCCAGTGTATCGCCGGCGGTTGCAAGCGTCATTCCGTCGCCGCCCAAACGGCAAACCGCCGCAATGCAAGCGGCCGCGCATGGCGGCCGCCTACCGGAATCGGCTGCGTAGAAAGGCGATGTTTTGCCTGGTCGAAGCGATGAGCTGCTCCGTTCCGGAGTGCCGGGACTCGAACACGTACCAGCCGTCGTAGCCGATTTCGCGGAATGCATCGAGCGCGGCCTTCCAGTCGATCGGCCCCGGTTCTGCGATCAGCCGCGCATCGTTCTTGACATGGACCTGGCAAATCCGCTCCTTGCCGAGCAGCTTGATGCCGGGGACGGCCTCGGCGCGATGGCCGTAGAACGCCATGTTATGCACGTCGTAATACACCTTGACGTTTTCTTCCGCGACGAGGTCGACAAGCTGCATATTGTGGACCGGGCTCAGCGAGTTCTCGAGGCCCAATACGACGCCCGCGTCCCTGGCCGGCTTCGCGGCGGCCCGCAGCAGGTCGACAACCGGCCCGTACGAGTCTTCGTCGTTCATATCGGGAGCGCGGTCGCGGAAGAAAGCCACGAGAACGATGTGGGCGCCGATCAGTTCCGCGGCGCGTATCGCATGCATGATCTGAATGCCGGCGACCGGCGAGTCCTTGATCGAGACGCCTCTCCGCCACACGCCGGCAAGAGACGGAATGCGCATTCCCCAACGGTGCGCCTCGCGCTTGTACCGCCTGACGACGTCGAGATTCCACAAGTTCGGCTCGCCGCCCGTTATTTGCAGCTCGACTCCCATCAACCCGTCGATCCGGCTCGCCAGGCGGAAGACATCGAAGTTGCCGACCATCTTCATCGACGCCGCGCGGTGGCCGATCTTCAACGGCGGGCGTATCTGCGCGGCTGCGGATCCCGCGGCGATCGGCAACGCTAATGCTTCACGCCGGCTGATCACCGTGTTCGCCTCGGCTCAGGCAAAGTCCTTGTCCGTAACGAAGCGGTTTTCGTCGATGCTCATCCAGGCCGCGTAGGCGAGCTTCGTCGCTTCGATGGCGAAGTCCGGATTCAGCGCGGACTGCGAGCGGTTGCGCACGTCGCGAAAGAAATCGCGGTAAAGGCGCGCTTCATTGCTCAAGCCGTCGGAGCCTTCGGAAATGTCCAACTCTCGCGGATCGGAGCCCGTCAAGCGAACCACTGCCTTGCGCCGGTCGTATTGCAGCGATCCCTTGCCGCCGGCAATCGTCAACTGCCAATCCGCCC
The DNA here is from genome assembly GCA_958295955.1 of uncultured Bryobacterales bacterium. Taxonomy (GTDB): domain Bacteria; phylum Acidobacteriota; class Terriglobia; order Bryobacterales; family UBA6623; genus CATQHP01. The sequence goes on from OY282420.1 coordinate 4,087,822, forward strand.
CGCGCGCAAAGCCGCAGTACGTGTGCTGCACGCGCACGCCGCCGAACTCGGCGATGACGGCGATCGCATCTTCGGTAGTGCGTTCCGGCCAATGAGCCGCGCCTCCGACGGCCGAGCACTTCGTCAGTGGGGCGGCGATCATTTCGTAGAGAAAGCCGTAGGAGTGGACGGAGAACTCCAACAGGCTGGAGCCGGCGAGACTGCGCAGATGGCGCCAAGGGACGAGCTTTCCCGATTGCGGATCTTTCGCCGCCCAAGTCCTCGGGTTCCAATCGCCGCGGTACTCGTTGAGGGCGAACAGGCGCGTTTCGCCGAGCGCTCCGCCGCGCACGAGCTCGATGATCTTGCGGTAGTCGTCCGCGTAGTGCCGCTGCATGCCCACGGCGACGATGCGCTTGTGCTTCCGCGCCGCTTCCGCGACGCGCTTCGCTTCCTGATAATTCAGCGCGACGGGTTTTTCCATCAACACGTCCTTGCCGGCCTCCATCGCCGCAATCGCGATCTTGGCATGCAAGTAGTTGGGGACGGCGATCACAACCGCTTGGACATTCTTGTCGGCGATCAACTCGCGGTAATCGACATACATCGCGGCATCGGCTGCCGGGCCGTTGCGCGCGGCGCGCATGCGGTCGGCCTGGATGTCGCTCAGCGCCGCAACCTCCACGCCGCCCAACTCGCGGTATGCCGCCAAATGCCGCTGCGCGCGGTTGCCCAGGCCGATCAACCCCAGCTTGGCGTTGCTTTCCTGCGCCGGCAACCGCGCCGCCAGCGCAGCGGCCAAGCCGCCGCCGACCAGCGCGCGCCGCGTCGGAGACGCCGTATCTTCCCGGTTGCGCATCGGTAATCGAGCCGCCATCGTCATTCTACAAGCCCCGGCAGGCGGATGAAGAAACTCGCGCCTGCGCAGAACGGTTACTCCGGCAATTCCGCGCCGCGGGTCTCCGGCGCGAAGAACAGCACGGCAATGCCGATCACGAACAGCAGGCTCAGCAGCGAGGCCGTATCGCGCAGGGAAAATCCCCAATCGCGCTGCATCCATCCGGCGGCAAACAGAATCGGAGCGGCCAGGATACGCCCGACGTTGAAGCAAAACCCCGCGCCGGTGCTGCGCACCCGCGTCGGGAACAATTCAGGGAAATAGACGGCGTACCCGGCATGCATGCCGAGCGTCAGAAAGCCGAAGACAGGCAAGGCAACAAGCAGGATGCGCAAGTCGGACAGAAACTGAAACAGCGCCAGAGCCGAGGCAAGACCCGCCGCGTGGAAGAACAGAAACGCCGGCCGGCGGCCGAATCGTTCCGCCAAAGGGCCGAAGGAGAGCAGCCCAAGACCGCCGCCGGTCGTTACCAACAGCATCCCCAACATCTCCCAGCGCTTGATCGATCCGAAATTTTCGTCGATAGCCTGTTGGCGGGGGAGGGACGGACTCGCGCTCGCGTATTGCTCTTCTATTGCTTGGCGAAGAGTGTCTTTGCCGTAGATGTGCGCGCCCCAAAACGTCGCCAGGCCGACCGCGGCGAGCGTCACGCCGATCACGGTGCGGCGCGCGATTTTTGCCGAAAAAAGAACGGACAGGCGCCCCGAGCCGCGCGGCTCGCCGGCGCCGCGGGATTTTTTCCACGCCTCCGGCTCTGCTGTCAGCGTCAGGCGGACGGCGACGATCAGCAGCGCCGGAACCGCCCCAAGAGCGAAGCCCAATCTCCAGCCGGAGACATCTAATCCGCCGAGCGCGGCGATCGTAAACTCGCGCTCGGCAACGATGAACGCGCCGGCCGCCACGGCCATCATCGTGCCGACCACGCTCGACGCATGAAAGATGGCCAATGACCAGGCGCGCGCCCGCCGGGGAAAGACCTCGGCGACGAGCGCCGTCGCCACCGCCCACTCTCCCCCGACGCCCAACGCCACCAGGAACCGAAAGACCGCCAGATGCCACCACTGCTGCGAAAGCGCCGACAGAAACGTGAAGCCGGAGTACATGGCGATCGTCAGCACCATCGTCCGGGCTCTTCCGATACGGTCGCTGAGCATCCCGAAGCAAACGCCGCCCAGCGCGCCGCCCAGGAGAAACGCGCCGAAGGCGATGTTGTTGTAGTAGGAAAGCCTGCCGGCCAGGCGGGTCTCGTCCGCCGTTGCATCCGCCGGCAGGAGCTCGCGCATCGCCTCATTCATGCTCGCGACGAAGATCTGACCTTCGAAAACATCGAAGATCCAGCCCAGGGAAGCGATGACGAGGACCAGCCACTGGTATTTCGTAATCCCCGAATACCAGGCTTGCGGGGCGGTTGCGGCGTCAGGCATGAGCGATCGTGAACTCGTCCATACTATCGAGACAGAGTGGCTCATGTCTCATCCACGCGCAGCGGAGATTCGACGGCTCAATGCGCTCTCGACCGGAGAATTGATGCGCCGGGCCGGCGGGCGCTTGACGGTTGTCGAGAGCCTGGAGGCGCTGCACCTGCATTTTGCCGATTCCATCGCCGGGACGGTCGAAGCGAATCACGCCGTTGGCAGGCCGACGGCGCTTATCCTGCCGTACGGACCTGTCGGGCAATACCCGTTGCTGCGCGACCGCATGCATGGGGGCGGCATTTCAATGAAAAACTGCACGCTTTTCTTCATGGACGACTACGCCGATGCGGAAGGAAACGCGCTGGATGCGCGGCGCCCGCTGAGCTTCAGGGGAGCGGTCGATTCGTGGCTGCAAACGATCGATCCGCAACTGCGTCCCAAGCCCGAGAACGTCGTGTTTCCCAATGAAGCGAACGTCGGCGGGATTGCCGATTCGATCGCGCGCGCCGGTGGAATCGACGTTTGCTACGGCGGCATCGGCATTCATGGACATCTCGCCTTCAATGAGCCGGAGCCGGGCGTCCGCGATTCCGGTCCCCGCTTGGTTCGGCTCAATGAGTTTACCCGCACCATCAACGCGGTCCGCGCGGGCGTCGGGGGCGACCTCGAAAACTTTCCCCGCCAAGCTTGGACGCTGGGCATGAAACAGTGTCTGGGCGCCCGCCGCATCGAGCTTTACTGCCGCAACGACCGCGGCCTCGACTGGGCCAACACCGTGCTGCGGTTGGCGCTCCTCGGCAAGCCGGGCGACGATTACCCGGTCACGTGGGTACGCCGTCATCCACGCTGCCGGATCGTCACCGATCGAAAAACAGCGGCCCCGCCTGCCGTGCGGTTATGATATGCAGCGCGTTGCCGACAATTTCTGCAGCGGGCATGCGAAGATGTCAGGCATGTTTTGGGCGATGCTTTTCGCGCTTGCCGCCCCTCTGATTGCCGGCGAGTTGAACTTCCGCGCGCACACCATCGAAGCCGATCTCCAGTCCGGATATCAGACCATCGCCGTCGATATCGACCGCGACGGCCGGCCGGACGTAGTCGGACTCTCGCAGCGGTCCGAGACGCTCTACTGGTACGAAAATCCTTCGTGGAAGCGGCGCGCGCTGGTCAGCGGCATGCGGGGCATGATTACGCTGGCCGCCGCCGATCTCGACAGCGACGGCGTCCCGGAAATCGCCCTGGGGACGCACTTCGGCCAAACCGATGAGACGAGCGAAGGCCGGGTGTACATCGTCGAGCATCGAGGCGACCCCGTCCGCTTGTGGCAGGCGCGGGAAATCGACCGCCTGCCGACCACGCACCGCTTGCGGTTCGTGGATCTGGACGGCGACGGCGCGGCCGAGCTGGTCAACTCGCCGCTGACCGGGCCGGGGTGCCGCAAGCCGTTGTTCGACTGCGATACGCCCCTGGTCTTTTACGAGCAGGGGGACTGGAAACGGCAATACATCAGCGAAGATCTCGACGGGGTCGTTCACGGCATGCGCGAAGCGGATTGGGACGGCAACGTGCTCATGACCGCTTCCATGGGCGGCGTTGTGACGTTTCGATGGAGCGGCGGGAATTGGGAGCGCCGTCATCTGGTTGCCGGCGACCCGCGCGAGCGGCCGCTCAACGGCGCAAGCGAAATCCGGCTCGGACGCCTTGACGGCGAGCCGTTCCTCTCCACGATCGAACCCTGGCACGGCAACCAGGTCGTCGTTTACCGCCGGCGGGACGGCGGCGGACGGCGGCGGGAAGTGATTACGGACAGCCTCCGCGACGGGCACGTGCTCAACGTTGCCGACTTCGACGGGGACGGAAACGACGAGCTTGTCGCCGGCGCGCGGGGCGAGCCGTTCTCTCTCGCTCTTTACCGCTTCGCGGACGGCCGCTGGAAACGCTACGCGCTGGACGAAGGCGGGTTGTCCGCAGCCGGCTGCGATATTGCGGATCTCGATTCCGACAAAGACCTCGACATGGTCTGTATCGGCGCGCGGACCGGCAACATCAAGTGGTATGAGAACCTGACCGACTGAACGGCGGGGCTCGCTCTCACGCCTTGCGGAACGTCAGCCAGAAATACTGCGTTTCGGCGCCGCTGTGCGCTTCCATGACAAAGCCCGATTCCTTGGTGAGTTTCTCGGATTCTTGCAGGGAGATGGAGACGCCGTTCCAGGTGTTGTAGCGCTTTTGCCGCGCTCCCGGCGATCCCTGCGCCTGAAACTTGAACAGGCCGCCCGGCTTCAGCACGCGAAAAACCTCCCGGCAGTACGATTCGATCACCGTGAACGCGGGGATGTGCTGGAAGACGATGAAGGAGAAGGCGAAGTCGAACCGCTCCGACTCCACGCCGGCAAGAGAATAACCGTCGCCGAGCGTCAAGCGGACGTTACCGCAATCGCGAAGATTCTCCCTTGCCTTCGCGAGCATCTCGTCGCTGATGTCCAGCGCCGTCACCTCGCCGAAGATGCGCGCCAACATGCGCGTCATGCGCCCGACGCCGCAGCCGATTTCGAGCATGTTCAAGTCGAGCGGCGATCGGCTGCCGCCGCAGATACGGAGCATGTCCGGCATGATTTCATTGGCGACGTTGATCTCCCCGGAGCGGAAAAACTCTCGCTCATCCCATTGCTCGTGCTCGTTTTGGACGTAGTGCCGGGGATTGTCGCGCGCTCGGGCGTTCCAGTCCTCGCGCATCTCCGAGACGATCTGTCGTTTCATGCGGCCGTACCCATCCTTAAAGGTTAACAGTCTGCGTGATTTTGCCGCGGGCCGCCAGCCCCCAGCCGGCGCGCTCGGAGAATCCGAAGCCGCGCGTGTCGAGCGCGCCGCCGAACCCGAACATGACGGGCCGGGAGCAGATGTCGTGCTGCAGCAAGCGCGTGCCGAAAGCGCCCTCTTGCGCGTACAGTGCTTCGCCCGCGGCCTGAGCCGCCGGAAGCGCCGCGCGGGTCAGCACGCTGGTCTCGCCGACTTGCGCCCCGACGACGACGGGTATCGACATTTCGCGGACATGTTTCAGCACATCGAGAGAGCGCAGCAGCCCGCCCATTTTCGAGATTCGTATGTTGACCATCCAGCGCCCGGGGTCTCCGGCGATGCGCGGCAGCCAACCGGACCGCGCCGTGCTTTCGTCGAGAACGATGCGCGCTCCGGTGCGTTCCGCGACGAGTCTCATGCCTTCGAAATCGCCGGAGGCAAGCGGTTCCTCGACCGCGGCGACGGGGCCGAGGGCCGTCAGATATTCGGCAGCTTCGCGCGCATCCTTCCAAAAATTGTTTGCATCGACGCGGATTCTCTCCTTCTCGATCCCCAATTTGCGCAACGTCTTCAGCTTGCGTTTGTCCGCCGCCAGGTTTCCCGAGAGCTTGAACTTGAAATCTTTGAGGCCGAGCGCGCGGTACCGCGCCGCCGTTTTCAGAAACAAAGGAAATTCGCTGTCTCCCAAAACCGCCGAGTAAAAGAAACGCCGCCGCAGGCGCGGAAGCCCCAGCAGGTCTTCTACGGGGACGCGACGTTCCCGGGCCAAGAGATCGAGCAGCGCCAACTCGAGGGCGCACCATGCCGCGGGATGCGCGTCGATTGCGCCCGCGCGGTCGGCTTGCCATGCCCGCAAATCGTCGAGCGAATGGATTTCGCGGACGACGGCTTCGCGGACGCCGCGGCAAAACTCCTCGGCGGAGGCCAATGTCTCGCCGGTCACGTACCGGCGGGGGCAGCCTTCGCCGATGCCCGGCAAGCCGTTTCCGTTTCCCCGCGCCTCGGCCCAGACGCTCTGCATCCGCGCGCGTTCCGCGGAGGCGTGGCGGAAGTTCAGTTTGAAGGGGATCTCAAGACGCGAAATGCGCAACTCGTCGATTTGCACGGCGCTTATGCGTCTCGAAGACTGACCGCGAACTTCGCGAACGGGAACGAGCAAGCGCCGGCATACTGGAGAGCGACGATTTTGAATTGAATCTCCCGCCGGCCGCGGTCGACGTAGTGCTGCTTGTAGGCATGGCCGGCCGAGCGTTGGAGCGGCGCGATCTCAAGAGGGCGCAGTCTCCCGCTTTTGCGTTTCTGTTCGTACTCGACGTTGCGCGCATAGAGCTCGCTTTCCACGGCGGCGCGCAGCAATTCGACTTGCCTCGCTTCCGCCTCCGGCCATTCGATGAAGAGCCGGTAAACCGCGCTCTGCGCATCCGCGAACATGACGAAAAAAACCGACAACTGCCCGAGCGATTCCTCGGCGGCGCGCACGGCCTCGATGACTTGGCTCTCGTACAGCTTTTCTCCCGTGATGTTCGTCACGCCGGTTCCCTTTTGCACGAAGCGGATGCAAGGCGTGTCGTGGAACCGCCCGCATGCCTCGACGATGTCGTTCATGAAATAGCGGTAGAGCCCTCCGCTGGTCGTGACGAAAATGTAGTACCGTCCGCCTTCCTTGAGGCGTTCGATCGTCAGAAATTTGGGCCGACCGTTGTCCCAGTCCTCGCGCTCGACGAACTCGAAGAAGTTTTGCTGGATTGTCGGCGCCCCGGTTTGGCTGTCCGTATCGACCGTAATGGAGCCGCGGAACTCGCTTGCCATGTAGCCGAGCTCGGCGACCCGCACCGACGGCGGCAAGAGCTTGCGCACGGCTTTGAGCGCGATGCCGCAACTGCCGCCGGTCCAGGTTGTGACCAGCCGCAGGCGCGGCCAGATATCGCTGACGGAAGGGGTTGCGATGCGTAGCAGGGACTGGAGCTCGGCCATGCGCTCGGCGGAGCATCGCAGGCGAGGCAGCACCGCCGCGCGCTGCGCCGGGGTGAGGCGGTCGGCGCAGGAGAGCGTACCGGCGGCGATGTCCCGCAGCAGAGTTTCGCGGCGCTCGCCGAAAACCGAGACCAGCTTCAACAACGTGGACGGGTTTGCCGTTGCGATGCAAGCGATGTCGGGGCAACTCAAGGCCAAAGCGACGATGACATGGTATTTCAACTCGTAATCGTCGATGGCGAGGACCTCTTCGGGCAGGACGTAGCGCCGGCGGGCGCGGCGGGGCATGATTTGATAAACGTGCCCGGAAGCGGAACCGTACGGCGCGCCGGTTTTCAAGTGGCCCTCGACAGCCGGGCTGACGATGCCCAGGATTCTGCCATGGAAGACTTCGGGTTCGACGCAAAACAACGCGTAAGACTGCGTTGCCTGCATGCGCTTGTAATCCGCGAGGGTCTCGTCGAGCAGCGGAATGAGCTTCGGCTTTCCGGTGGTCCCGCTGGTTTGGGCGTAGAGCGCCGGGGGCGCCGCGGTCAGCGCCGGTTCGCCCGTTTCCTGCTGCCGTTCGATATAGGGGCGCAGCGACTCGTAGGTCTGGACGGGAACGGACGCGGCGAAGTCGTCGTAACCGGCAATGGCCGCGAAGTTGTGCTCGCGCCCGAAAGCGGTCTGCCGGTTGCGGTGAAGCAGATCGAGCAACAGCCGGTTCTGCGTTTCCCGCGGCTGCCGGCAGGCGCGCACGAAAGGCCGCCAGTGCGTCCAGCCGAGCGTGTTCATGCGGGCCCGCACGGCGGCGTTTTCGAGCGACTCGAGATTCATCGGACCGGGGACCGGCTTTTGTCCGGGCCGAGTGCCGGCGGCGCCAGCATCTGCGCGGCGAAGTCCTGCGGATAGGCGCGGTTGAGCAGTCCGAGCTCGCCGACCCGGCGGCCTTGCGGCAAGAACCAGGTTCCGAACGCAAGATCCCAGACAATCAGATTGTTGCCGTAATTGTGGTTCGATTCCTCGGGCAATCGGGAGTGGTGCCAGCGGTGGAGCTCGGCGCCGCTGACGACGTAGTTGAGAATGCCGTAGCGGACGTCGACGTTCGAATGCTGAAAGAAGCCGTTCACCGCGTAAAAGATGAAATAAAAGGCCAGGGTCTCTGCGCCGACTCCGAGCAAAATGAAAGGCAGTGCGTCGAGCAGGAACTGCAAGGCTTTTTCAAGCGGATGAAAGCGCCCGACGTTGAGCCAGTAGAGTCTCTTCGGCGAGTGGTGGACGACATGAAGCCGCCACAGGAAATTGGTATTGTGCGCCGCCACGTGAAGCCAGTAGCGCAAGAGCTCGGCCAGCAGCAGCATCAGAACGACCTGCGCCGCAATCGGCCAATGCGCGGGCCAGATGCCCGCGGCGGCGAGTTGAAATTCTTGCGAGGAGCGCAGCAGCAGAGCGGCGGCGCCAAGCGAAAGCGCTTGGGGAACCAGCATCTGCACGGCGAGCATGAAGGCCAGATCGTTTTTGACTTCGCTCCAGCGCGGCTGCCAGTTGCGGTCGTAGGGAATGACGAATTCGAGCAGCGCAACCGCTGCGGCGCCGACGATTGCGGCCGCGTAGGCGCAGGGAAGAACGGCCGTCCCCGCTGCTCGATGGAGCGCCTTCGCGGTCAGCAACGCCGACAGCATCACCGCCGGGTATGCGGCCTTGCGCAAGGGCGTCAGCGGAAGCTTCGAATCCATCGCATGCGGGAAGAACCATAGTCATTATAGGCTGTGAGAGGAACGGCGGGTATGCGTGTCCTTTGCTTGCTCTTTTGTCTGCAAGCGGCTTCGACCGCGGGCGCCGCGGGGGAGGCCGACGCCATCGCCGGTATCTGGGAAGTGGACAACAAGAAGGACATCGTGCGCATCGAGATCGGGCGAACCGGCGAGACTTACGGCGGCTCGATTGTCTGGATACAAGAGAAATTTTTTCCGCCGGACGACCCGCGGGGCATGGGCGGCGAGCCGAAGACCGACCGCAACAATCCCGATCCGGCGCTGCGGACGCGGCCGATAACGGGCATTGCCGTAGTCGGGGGCTTGCGCTACGCGGGCAAGCGCCAATGGCAAGGGGGGTGGCTCTACGCTCCCGACCGGGGGCGCAAGGCCCGTTGCAAGGCGAAGCTGACCGCGCGCGGGACGCTGCGGGTTCGAGGATTCGTCGGGCATCCGATTTTCGGCAGCAGCATGGAGTGGCGCCGCGTCGAGCCGCGGTAGCCGGGAAAGAGCGTAGGTCCGCCAAGCGCCGCGCCTTCGCCGCGGCGCTTGCCGTTTCTCCTAACCCGCTGCTTCCTGTTGCGGGCCGTCGGCCGGCTGCGCCGGTTCGGCGGCTGCTGCCTGGTCTTTCGCGTCTGCCGTCGGGCTTGTTTCTTGCGGCTGTTGCGCGTCCCCTTGCCAACGGTAAATGTGTCCCCGGTTGCCGATACCCCTGCGGATAATGCCGAGCTTCCCTTGCTTGGCCAGATTTGCCATTGCAGTGGACAGCGCGTTGTTGGTCTTGCCCTTCTTCATGGGAAATTCGATGCTGCGAAGATGCTCGAGCATCCGCCGCGTGGTCCACTCTTCGGTTTTGTATCCCGAGCAGATTTCTTCGATTTTGCTCGCAAGCGTCTGGCGGCGGCCGGTAACGCGCTTAACGGGCGGAGGCGTTGCGCCGGATGCATGCTTTCCGGTTTCCAGGCGGGCGAAAAGTTCCCGCAGCGCCTGAATGCCTTCTTTATCGCGCTTGTACCGCTCTTCGATCTCGCGTTCGTAATTGTCGATGGTTTCTTTTGTGAGTGTGATGGGCATGGCTCTACCGTAACATGCTGAAGAAGAAAAGATCAACCTGTCGAATCCGCGGCGAAAAATAGTTATTGCGGCTTCCGCTTCGTGCTCATCTTCGCCGGCGCAGCCCGGGTGTTCGACATCGTTTGAGCTTCCCAAGCTTCCCGCCTGAACGGATAGCCACAGCGCCGCTCAAGTTTTCATATACGCATGAGAAGCGGCAAGCCGATATTTTGTTGCGCACGGCGTCGCCGGCGTTGCATAACGTTTGACCCGGGCGGGCGCGGGCATTCGCGCTATTCCACAAAATTGTTGACAACGAATCTGTTGACAATATGGAAGCGTCGGCGCCGATCGCTCGCGCCGCTCTCATACCGTTCGGTTTTTCGTCCGTCGTTCGCAGGCATGGATCGAAAAGCCCCTTTCATCCGTCGCGGCATCGTTGTCTGTACGCTGCCGCTACAAGACGTCTTCAAGCAACGATTCCAGATCGCTCGCGCGGTTGGCGTTGCGAAACGGCGCTTGGTCGGCAAACGCCGGCTTGTCGATGCGGCATCCGCAGAAAGCGTCGGCGACTTTGCGCACGCCCCGTTCCACTTGCGACCGGGCGCGGCCGGCGGCGCGCTTCGCGTAGGCGGCGCACAGCGGCTGAATCCGCCCGTCGGGCGTGACGGGCCAGACGACATCGGCGCCGGCGCTCCGCGCCCGATGGATCAGGCATTCCAGCACGCCCCGCTCAATGCGCGGCAGGTCGCAGGCGACGATCAGGTTCCATTCGGCGTCGGACTCTTCCAGCGCGGCGAGGATTCCTCCCAGAGGGCCGATGCCGTCGAGCTTGTCCGCGATGACGGGCAGGCCGAGCCGCCGATACTTCTCCGGGCAGCCGACCAGCGTCACGGACTCCACGACTTGCCCCAGGACATCCGCGACCCGCAAAGCCATCGGGCGGCCGCCGATACGGTGCAGCGCCTTGTCGTTGCCGAACCGCGAGCTGCGTCCGCCGACCAGAACAAAGCCCCGCGCCGGCGCGGGGGGGGACTCGATTGCCGCCGTTTTTTTGCTCATTCGCTAAAAAATACCGCGGCGCGGTTGCAGCTCTTGACAAATGCTGCGACACTGTGCAGCGGGAAGGAGGATCCCATGAGCAATCAGGAGCATCTGCACATTTACCGTATCGCGGCCGCCTGTCTGTTGGCGCTGGCCGCGTGCTCGGGCGGCGAATCGGGACCTCGGCAAGGTTCGCCGGAATGGTATTGGGACGCCGCCGCCGGGAATATCGCCGTGGGGGATTATGCCAAGGCGGACGAGCAGATCGAGGCGGCCGCCGAGATGGACGGCGAGCTCGCGGCCAAGGCCGTGTTGTGGCGGGCCGCGCTTCTCGCGGGATTGGCGACGGGCTACGACGAGTTGACCGACGCCTACAGCGAAGGTCAGGACGCCAACCAGAAACAGGCTGCGCAGTTCCAATCCGCGATTAACGAATACCGCCGCCAGACGCGGCAGAACGCCATCGACTTCGCCGAGAGCATGGGCGCGGTGCAAAAAGCTATCGGCGAGCAGGACACGGTGACCCTCGAGTTTCCGCTGCCGGAGGGTTCCGCCGCCGAGTCCCCGATCCTGCCGACCGTGCGCACGGGGCGCGTGCCGCGCAACGACGGCGAGGCCGCGGAAAGCTTTACGTTGGAGTCTCAGACGCTCACCCGGGCAGTCTTGCGGGCGGCGGCTTCGCTGTCCGGCGCGGGGGAAGATATCGAGAAGCTGCGCGCCGGTCTCGGCACGGGAAGCGCATCGGTCGCCCGCGGCGATTTCGAAACGGCGATAGCCCGCTACCTGCTCAATACGGCCATGATGTTCGACCGCGAGGGTCTCAACGAGCCGAAAATCAGGACGTTCATATTCGAGATGGCGCAGAAATGGGCCGAGCCGTATCTGGAGAACGACGATTACAAGGAATGGGCCGCGGACTTCGAGTTCGACGTCACCAATGAAGAGCGCGACATGGAAGGCAAGCGCCGGATCAAGAAGAAGTAGGGTTTCGTATTAGATCATGCCGCTCCGAATCTTTTCCCTGCTGCTGCTCGCGGCCGCCGCGGCGGCTGCGGAGAGGCCCAACGTCGTCATCGTCATGGCCGACGACATGGGCTACGGCGACGTCCGCGCGCTGAACCCGAGGTCGAAGATTCCCACGCCGCACCTCGACCGGCTGGCGGGGCAGGGAATGACCTTTCTCGACGCGCACACGCCCTCGGCGGTCTGCACCCCGACGCGGTACGGTCTCCTCACCGGACGCTACAGTTGGCGCACGCGGCTCAAGAAGGGCGTGCTCAACGGCTACGGCGAGCCGTTGCTGGCGAAAGACCGCGAGACGATCGGAACGTTTCTCGGCGCGCAGGGGTACGCGACCGGGGTCGTGGGCAAATGGCATCTCGGCCTCGGTTTCGCCAAGACCGGCGCGGACGCGTTCGATTTCAGCAAGCCGGTCAGCGACGGGCCGCACACCCACGGCTTCGACTACTCTTACATCATTCCGGCGTCGCTCGATTTCCCGCCGTACGTCTATATCCGCAACGGCAAGATCACCGCGTTCCCCCTCGTGGAGCAGGAAGCGATCAAGTTTCCCCGCTTCATGCGCCGGGGCGAGCGCGCGCCCGATCTCGACCCGGTGAAGGTGCTGGACGACCTGGTGCGCGAGGCGTCGAGCTTCATCGCGCGGCAGGCGAAAGAAACCAAGCCTTTCCTGTTGTATATGCCGTTGACGGCTCCGCACAAGCCGACTTGGCCGCACAAGCGTTTTCGGGGTAAAACGAAGCTCGGCCCCTATGGAGATTTCATTGTCCAGGTGGACGCCGCTGTCGGCGGCGTGCTGCAAGCGATCGACAAGGCCGGCGTTGCCGACCGCACTTTGGTGATTTACACCTCCGACAACGGCTCGTACATGTATCGGCGCGACGGCGTGGATGAAAAAGACCACGTCGACGACGAAACGATCCAGGCGTACCGCTCGCTCAACCACACCGCGAACTACGTCTTTCGGGGAACCAAGGCCGATATCTGGGAGGCCGGCCACCGCGTGCCGTTCTTCGCCCGCCTGCCCGGCGAGGTCGAGCCCGGCAGCAAGCAATCCGAACCGATCTGCCTGACCGACATTTTTGCGACATTGGCTGCAATCGCGGGGGCCGAGTTGCCCGCAGACGCGGCCGAAGACAGTTTCGATCTCTTGCCGTTGATGCGCGGCGGAACTTGGGCGAAGCGGCGCGCGCCGCTTATCCACCATTCGGGCAGCGGCATGTTCGCCATCCGCGGCGGCAAGTGGAAGCTCGTCGCGGGGAACGGCTCCGGAGGGCGCGAAACCCCCAGGGGCGAGCCGTTTGAGCGGCCGTACCAACTCTTCGATTTGGAAGCCGACGGCTCCGAGCGGCGCAACGTCATCGAGCGCTACCCGGTCGTGGCGAGCCGTCTGGAGCAGGAACTCGAGCGCATCCGCGCCCGGGGCCGCAGCCGTTAATGCTGCGGCTTGGCCGGAAGCCGGCGGCGGCGTTACAATAGGAAATCCCGGGTTTCCGCGTGTCGGGCCCGGCAACTCCCTCGGCGTCCGCTTGATGGGCGGCGGCGCATCCGCTTTCTCTGAAACCGGGGCATTCAGATAAGGAACCCGAAATCATGTCCGCTGGAAATTTTGGCGTCGCCGGACTCGGCGTCATGGGGCGCAACGTTGCCCTCAATATCGAGCGTAACGGCTTTCCCGTAATCGCCTACAACCGCGGCGGTGACAAGGCGCAGCGCATGCGCGAAGAGGCCGCCGGCAAAAACGTAACCGTCACGCAGTCGATCGAGGAATTCGCGCGCCTGCTCGACCGGCCGCGCCGAGTGCTGCTGATGGTCACCGCCGGCGCGGGAACCGACGCCGTCATCGCCGACCTGACTAAGGCGCTGGAAAAGGGCGACATCATCATCGACGGCGGCAACTCGCATTTCCCCGACACCGACCGCCGCGCCGCGGCGCTGCACGCGGCGGGCTTCCATTTTGTCGGCTGCGGCATCTCGGGCGGCGAGGAAGGCGCTCTGTGGGGACCGTCGATCATGCCCGGCGGCAACCGAGAGGCTTACGAGCGCATCGCGCCGGTGCTCGAGAAGATCGCCGCCAAGACCGCAGACGACGGCCCTTGCGTCACCTATTGCGGGCGCGCGTCGGCGGGCCACTACGTGAAGATGGTGCATAACGGCATCGAGTACGGCATCATGCAGGCGATCTGCGAGACGTACGACATCCTGCGCCGCGCCGCCGGATTGCCGACGGCTGCAATCCAAAAAATCTTTCAGGACTGGACGGCTTCCCCCAAGGTGGGCGGCTTTCTGGTCGATATCACGGCCGAGTGCCTGGGCAAGATCGATCCCGACACGGGCGATGCGCTGGTCGAGAAGGTGCTCGACACCGCGGGACAGAAAGGCACCGGCAAATGGACGGCGCAGAGCGCCCTCGACCTGGGCATTCCGATCCCGACGCTGGCGCAGGCGGTCAACGCGCGCATCCAATCGGGGCTCAAGGAGGCCCGCGTCGAAGCGTCGAAAATCCTCCACGGCCCGGCCGGCGGGTTGCGCGGCGATAGCGGGGAGTTGACGGAACGGCTCCATGACGCGCTGTACCTGTCGATGATCGCCTGCTACGCCCAAGGACTGCATCTCATCCAGGCGGCTTCGCGGGAATACGATTTCGGCACAGACCTCGCCGAGGTCGCGCGCATCTGGAAGGATGGCTGCATCATCCGTTCGAAGCTGCTCGACCCGATCAAGGAAGCGTTCCGCAGCGACCCCGGCATCGAGAACATCATCGTCCACCCGTCGTTCGCGCCCGTCGTCAACGCCGCGTTGCCGCAGTTACGCTCGGTCGTGCCGGCGGCGGTCGAAAACGGCGTGCCGGCGACGTGCCTGGGGGCGTCGCTGGCGTATCTCGACAGCTACCGCGCCGAGTTCCTGCCGGCGAATCTCTTGCAGGCGCTGCGCGACAACTTCGGCGCGCACACCTACAGGCGCCTGGACAAGGAAGGCGTTTTTCATTCGCAGTGGAACAGGAACGATTGAGCTTGTCTGCGCGCTTTCGCGGAGGTTCCCGCCGTGAGAGAAAGGAACGGTACGACCATAGCGAACGACGCTGCGCCTCATGACCGCCTGCGCTCCCTGATTGCCCGTTTTCCGAGCCCGGCCGAGGGGGCGTTGCGCAACGCGCCGTTCGCCCTGTTCCTCGGCGGCATCCTGGCTTACGGCGGCTTGTTCGCCTGGTACGCGCTCGACCGCATCGACTTCTTTAACCTTATCGACGGTCTGAACACTGACGATTCTTTCTACTATTTCAAGATCGCGCAATATATGGCCGAGGGGAAGTTCTCGACCTTCGACGGCGGCATCACGCGCACCAACGGCTACCACCCCATCTGGCTGTTTCTGATCACGCCGTTCTACTGGTTTTTCGATCCGGAACGGGCGCTGTTCGCCATCAAGGCTTTTGAGATCGTGCTGGTCGCGGGCGCCGTTGTCCTCATTGCCGCGGCGGCTCGCTTGGCGCGTATGCCATGGTATCTGCTGTTCGCCGCGCTGCCGGCGCTTTATCGAATCCGCTCCAATTGGCTGGGGTTGGAAGCGGCGGCGGGGTTGTTCATGCTGGGGTTGCTGTTCCTGGCACTGTGTCTTTACGCGCGGAATCCGGCTCGGTGGAAATGGCGCCTGGCCGCCGTCGCCTTCGCCCTGCCTTGGGTGCGGTTGGAGTACGTCGCCATATCGCTGGCGGCCACTGCCGCGCTGTGCGTTATCGAGCGGTCATGGCGGGAGCGGGCGTCCGGCGCGTCATTCAGAGCGCGGGCTCGCTCCCTATTCGCTCTCCAGGCAGCCGCGCCGTTTCTCGGCGCATGCGCGGGCATCCTCGCGTACTTCGCCTACAACGGCCTGGTCTTCGGCGGCACCCTGCCCGTGAGCGGCGTGTCCAAACGCATATGGTCGCAAGTCTGGTGGGAGCAAGAAGGGGGATATAGCCTGGCGCAGAACTTTCAGCAGATATTGCAGATTCCTGTCTTTGACTATAAGCTGCTGATTGCGCTCGCGGGCTGTGTCTGCGCCTACATCCTGCTGATCCGGCGGCTTGCCCTCCACTCCCGGAGCCGGCAAGATTGGGAGCTGCTTGTTTTTCTGGCGGGAGCATTCGGCCTGGCGGTCGGGCATCTGGCCAAGTTCGCTCAGACCGTTCTCACCGTGCATCCGAGTCAGGCGCAGTGGTACTGGTATTTCGTTCCGGCGTACCTGATGGCGGCGCTGGTTGTTCCCGTCGGTTGTTCCGTCGCCGTTCATTTCATACGCCGTTTCGTCAAGTGGAAATCGGTTCCCCTAGCCAATATCCTGAGCTTTGCGGTGATCGCAGCCGGTGCGGGTTTTCTATTTGCAATAACCGATTTTTCCGAACCGTTCAGGTACGTTGACAGGACGACCGAGCGTTCTCAGTGGATGTTTGGGCACGAGGGATACAGCGGCGCGATGGTTATGAATCGCGTACTCCCCGAAGGCAGCATAGTCGGTTCATGGGACGCCGGAGTCGTTGGCTACTTCTCGCGCTTTCCGGTGGTGAATCTCGACGGCTTGGTGAACTCCTACGAGTATCTGCGCGGATACCGAGACGCGGGCAGAGAAACAGGATGGTCTTATGTGGACGACCATAGAAACGCCGAACGGTTTTTTACGAAATTTGGGATCACTCATTTTGCCAACTATACGCATGCCGATGAAAAGGTCGATGACGTCGTGTACGATAGCGCGTCATTCGTGCATCCCAACAAGGGGAGGATGTCGTTCACGGTTTGGTCCGCCGCGCCATTAGGAGATTTTGACGGCGCCGCCTGGTTTTGGAAGAGAATGGCGGCGCACTTCGACTACCGTTCGGAAGATGTCGGGCTTGTCGTCGACGGCCGCTTGGTGCAGGCGTTCGCCAGAGATTGCGCTCCGGGCGAATTGCAAGACGGGCTGTTCGTCTTTTCCGAGGCGGCCGAAGGGGCGAAAGCCGCCGCTGCCCCCAGGAAAAATCACCTGGGTTTCTGCGTGGCCGCCGTTGTGCTGCCCGGCAATGCGGCCCCTCCGATACGGGTCGAGATCGCGCCGGCGAGGAACGTGTTTTAAGCTGTTGAAAGGGCGTGTTTCGATTCCCCGTCGCTTACCGCCGTTCGCTAGCCCACTTCAAAAACCGCCATGCCTCGATTTCGCACTTTTGAAGAATTTCAACCCTCGCGCGATTTTTTCATCGGCCTCGACTCCGACGGCTGCGTGTTCGACTCGATGGAGATCAAGCACAAGGAATGTTTCACGCCGATGTTCATCAAGCATTGGAAACTGCAGTCGGCGGCGAAATATGCCCGGCAGGCGTGGGAGTTCGCCAATCTCTATTCGAAGACGCGCGGCATGAACCGCTTTCCGGTTTGCCTCCGCAGCCTCAGGTTGCTGCAGGATTGGCCCGAAGCAGCCGCGCGTGGTTTCCGCGTACCCGACTTGGCGCCCTTCGAAGCGTTCGTCGATTCCGGGTTTCCGCCGAGCAACGCCGGACTCGAAGACTACAGGAAGCGGCATCCGCACCCGCTGCTCGACAGGACGATGGAGTGGAGCCTCGCGGTCAACGCCGCCGTCAAGGATATCGTCGAAGGCGTGCCGCCCTTTCCAAAGGTACGCGCCACGCTCGACAAAATGACGGCCCGGGCGGATTTGGCGGTCGTCTCCGGCACGCCGGGCGAGGCGCTCAACCGCGAGTGGCGGGAGAACGGCATCGAGCATTACCCGCAGCTCATCGCCGGACAGGAGCTCGGCAAGAAGACCGAGCACCTTTCGGTTTTGACCGGCGGCGGCCGCTACGCCCCGGGCAAGAAGCTCATGATCGGCGACGCCCCCGGCGACCGCAAGGCGGCGGAAGCTTCCGGCTGTCTGTTTTATCCGGTCAATCCGGGGCGCGAGGAAGAGTCGTGGGAACGCCTTTGCGGCGAAGCGCTGGACCGCTTTTTCGCCGGAACCTACGCCGGCGCTTATCAGGCCGCCAGAGTCGCCGAGTTCGAAGCGCTGCTGCCCGAGGAGCCGTCCTGGAAGTAGCGGGTCAGGGCGCTGTCCGCTGCGGCGCTTCCAGGCGGTACACGCGGCGGGCGACGCCGCTGAACATGGCGTCTTTTTCGTCCTCGGAAAAATCGCGCACGATTTTCTTCAGGCCGTTGTAGAGGACCGGGTAGCTGATCGAGAGCCTGTCCACGGGGAAGTTGCTCTCGAACATGCAGCGTTCCGGTCCGAAGCATTCGATGGCGTGCAGGTAATACGGCCGTTGCGCCGCGGCGAACTCGTCCGACGTGGGGGGCGTTGCGCGCCGGTTCCAGCCGAAGCCGTTGTCGGGCATCGCCAGGCCGCCGAGCTTGGCGAACACGTTCGGGCGGCGCGCGAGCTCGGCGATGCTTTTCTTCCAGTCCGCGAAAATCTCTTGGCGCCGCGCCGCGTAGGGGCCGACGCCGAGCGGCGTGCCGAAGTGGTCGAGGACGATCGCGGCGTCCGGGACGGCGGCGGCAAGGTCGGCGAGTTCGCGGTTCTGGTAGTGGTAATGCCAAGCGTCGTAGCTGAGCCCCAGGCGGCCGAGCGTGCTCACGCCTTCCCGAAACTCGGCGTCGGCATAGAGGCCCGCGGGGGCGCGGCCGGGGATCGCCAACGCTTGCGGGCATTCGGGGTGCGCGGCGGCATGACGGATGCCGCGGAAGAGCCCGGCGCCGGCTGCGGCGTGGGCTGCGAGCGCCTCTTCCACGGCGCGGCCCAGCCTGAGATCGGCGTGGGCGACGATTCCGGCGATTGCCGCTCCGCTGCCGGCGGCGCCGGAGCGGGCGGTTGCGGCAACGAATTCCGTCTCGCCGACCGGTCGCAACGCCGCGGGGCCGTCCGTGCGGTAACAGGCGCGGCACTCGAGAAAGACGGTTTGGACGACGTTATGCCCCGCGCCCGTGTCGGCGTGAAGCTGCGCCAACAGGTACGGCCCCTGGAGACGGTTTTCCTTCCAGAGGTGATGGTGCGGGTCGACGATGACGCGCTCCGGCTCCAAGATCTCTTCCTGAACGAGATCGAGCCATTCCGCGCTGCCGGGTTTGGGCATGGTTCCTCCATTTGTACAGGAAACCGCGGGCGGACGGTTTACATCCGCTTGTCACGGGATGTTCGCCCCGGCTTGTTAGGCTGGAGCTTATCCCCATGAACAGTCCCGATTTTGTTGCGTTTGCGTCGGACGTAGCCCACGAGGCGGGCGCGGTCTTGATGAATCACTACGAGAAGGTCAACATCGAGTACAAGGGCGCGTTCGACACCGTGACCGCCGCGGACCGGGCGGCCGAGAAGCTGATCGTCGAGCGTATCCGGGCGCGGTTTCCCACGCATTCGGTCATTGCCGAAGAGGGCGGCGGGATCGACCGGGGCGGCGATTGCGTCTGGTATGTCGATCCGCTCGACGGCACGACGAATTTCGCCCACGGGATGCAGCGTTTTTGCGTCAGCATCGGTTTGTGGTCGCAAGGGGAGGGGCGGGTCGGAGTCGTTTTCGACCCGACTCGCGGCGATCTGTTTTGCGCGGAGGCGGGTTCCGGCGCCTACCTCAATACGCGCAGATTGCGGGTTTCGCAGGTCAGCGACTTCCGCCAGGCACTTTTTGCGACGGGGTTTCCCAGCAGCATCCGCCATGTCAATACCAACGTGCATTATTTCTATCAGGTGGCGATGCATAGCCACGGCGTGCGGCGGACGGGTTCGGCGGCGCTTGACCTGTGCTCGGTGGCGCGCGGCCACCTGGAAGGCTTTTGGGAAATCGGACTCAAGCCCTGGGACGTGGGCGCCGGATTGGTGATTCTTGGCGAGGCCGGGGGACAATACTGCGACTTCGAGGGCGGCCGCTATCGGCCTGGAGACGCGCGCCTGGTTTGCGCCAACGGAAAAGTGACCGGCGCGCTGCTCGAACTATTCGCCGAGATCGGCCGCGGCGAGTTCCGCGCGGCGATGCCGCCCGTGACGGGCTCAGCGGGCGCGTAGGGAATAGCCTAGCCTGCCGAGCGGATCGGCGTGGCGCGCGAGTTGCTGCGGGTTAACCCCGAACGCCGCCGCCGCCGCGGGGCGGATCCGCGCGTCCGTTGCATCGTCGTTGGGAAAGCCGAGGCGGTCGTTGACGAAGATTTCCCAACAGCCTTCGCGCGTTTGGAAGTCCGCAGGAAATTCCGGTTCGGAGGTCAACGCCGCGTTGAGTTCGCGGGCGCGGCGCAGGGCTGCGGCGAAACGCTCGCGGAGACCGCCGCTCAGTCCGCTTTGCGTGCTCGTCAACAGACCCGGTCCGGGGGGATTCAGGTTGACCGCATAGCGGTCGCGCTTGCCGGCGAGCAAAATCCCCGGGCCTTGCGCCATGTGCGCGTAATCGGCCAGATCTACCCAGTCACAGGGATGGTCTTCCACCCGCCGCCAGCGGTCGAAAATCGTCAGAAAAGGGTCAAGGTCGGGCGCGGCCGGCGCGTCGAGCAGAAGCTTGACGTCGATTCTTTGCAGATCGTTTTCCATCGTCTCCCTTGGGCTGTCTTCCCCGGCGCGGGAGCAGTCTTCTTCCCTGCGGCCCCGGATGCGCCGCCCTGCGGCCTAAAAATTCGTCGCTTGCGAGTACACTCCCTGCGCGGCCTCGATGAAGAGCGTCGCTTCCTCGACCCGCAGGCGGGCTTTTTCGGGATTGTCCGTCGCGCCTTCCACCGCGGCGCGGAAGAAGTTCTCCGCGAACGGGCGGTAAAAAGCGTCCGACTCGTAGAAAAATTTCTTGAACTCGGCGACCGTGTCGTATTTGTCCGACAGCCAGAGGCCCTTGGTGAAGAGCAGGGCGTCGGCGGCCTTTTTGTTTGCCTGGAACGCCTTGCCCGCGGCCTCCGCGAAGCGTCCCTCGTCGAGGTCGATGGTCGCTTCGAAGTGAATGCGGTCCGCGTCTTCAAGCATGAATTCCGCTTGGTCGACGACTTTGCCGGCGCACTCGCCGACGCCGATGGAGCGCTGGTATTGCCACGGCTGCCGGGTGTCTTTGTAGAACTCCGGCGCTTCTTCGAGCGCCGGCAGCAGCATCAACTCTGCGAGCTCTTGACGCAGGCGCGCCTTGCCCAGCCGTTGCACGACCTGACTGAGGGTTTCGTTCCCTTGCTTTTCGCGGCTGTAGAACTCCGCGAGCTTGACGATGGCCTTCTCGACGTTCTGCGAGGGAATTTTGCCCACGGCCAAGCCGTACGATTCGGCGTTGTTTTGCATCGAGCCGCCGACGGTTACCTGGAACACCGGCGCGGTATGGTTCTGCTTGCGCTGCACGGAACCGAAGAAACCGATGTCGGCGATGTGATGCTGGCCGCAGGAATTGAAGCAGCCGCTGATTTTGATCGAAAGATCCGCACGGCCGGCAATCTCGCTCAGACCGTTGGAGAAGCGGTTGTGCAGGTGGGCGGCGAGTCCGCGCGAGGAGGTGATGCCCAGCTTGCAGGAGTCCGTTCCGGGACAGGCGACGATGTCCTTCAGGCGCCCGGCGCCGGCTTCGCCCAAGCCGATTTCGTGCAGCTCTTCGTAGAGCGCCGGCAAATCCGCGTTCGAGACCCAACGCAGCACAAAGTTCTGATCGACGGTGGTGCGGATGGTGTCTTTGATGAAGCGGCGCGACAATTCCGCCAAACGGCGGGTCTGCTCGGAAGTGATGTCGCCGAGCGGCAGCAGGACGGCGGCTGTCGAATAGCCTTTCTGCTTTTGCGGGCGGACGTTGGCGTTGAGCCAGCGGCGCATGGCCTCGGAGGCGTTCGCGGGAAGCGCGAGTTCCGACGGGCCTTTGAGCGGCTCGTCGCTGAGCCCCGCCATTGCTTCGACAAGCTCCAGTTCCCAGCGCGGGTCCGCCGGCAGCTTGCCGCGCTCCTCCTCCACCAGGCGCTTGAACTCGTCGAGGCCCAGCTTGGCGATCAGGAATTTCATGCGCGCCTTGGCCCGGTTTTTCTTTTCGCCCAGCTTGGCGAAGACGCGCGAGACGGCTTGCGCCAGCGGAAGCATTTCGTCGGCAGGCAGGAATTCGCTGTAGGGCTTGGCCTGATGGGGCAGGGAGCCGAGTCCGCCGCCGACCAGAACCTTGAATCCTTTGACCCCGTTTCTGATTTGCGCGATGGCGCCGATGTCGTGCATGCGGCCGAGACCGCAGGCATGTTGTTCGCAGCCGGAATACGAAATCTTGAACTTGCGGCCGAAGTTCTGCGCGTCGGGATGGCGCAGCAGGAAGTAGGCCATCGCCTGGGCGTAAGGGGTGACGTCGAAAGTCTCGTCGGAGCACACGCCGGAGCGCGGGCAGGCGGTGACGTTGCGCACGACGTTGCCGCAGGCTTCTTTGGTGGTGATGCCGGCCGCGGCCAGGCGCCGCATCATGTTGGGCGCGTCGCCGATATCGACGTAGTGGCATTGGAAGTCCTGCCGCGTCGTGACGTGCAACACGCCGACTGCGTATTCTTCGGCGATAGCGGCCAGAGCGATCAGTTGATCGGCGCTAACCATGCCCATGGGTATCTTGATGCGCTGCATCTGGACGCGGTCTTGCCGTTGCCCGTAAACGCCGTGGCGCAAGCGGAACTCGGTGAACACCTTGTCATCGACCAAGCCGGCCTGGACGCGGCGCAATTCCGTCTCGAAGACGTCGATTTCCCGGCGTATGTCGGCAGGCAGCCGGCCCCAGGTCACGCTGGTGTCGATAGGCGTGAAAGTCGGCGTAGCCATGACTGAAGCTCCCGTCGGGCGGCGCCTCGTGCAATGCCCGTTATTTCGATAGGCATTGTATGGATTCTGCGCCCGTGTATCAATAGTATCACTTCGCAGCGCGGAGGCAATCGCTGCGGCGCCGAGTTTCAGCTTGGCGATCGATTCTGTATGCTGAGTGCGAAAAGGAGAGAGGAAACGGAGCCATGACTTATACCCAAAAAACTTCGTACCGTCACTCCGCTTTCGGATTTCCGCTCCGGCTTCGCGGCGTCGCGCTCGCGCTGCCGGCGCTTCTGCTTTCGGCGCAGGGCGCAATCGCCCAGGACGGAACCGTCGATGCCGCCGCCATCGATGTCGAGACATTCCGGCGCGGCGCCGAAATGGGCAATCCCGGGGCGCAATACCAACTCGGCTTGCTGCATTTCGACGGTTTCGGCGTCCCTTTGGATCCCGCCGAAACCGTCCGCTTGCACCGCCTCGCCGCCGCGCAGGGACATGCAGGCGCTCATAATTCGCTGCGCGACAGATACCGCTACGGCCAAGGCGTTTCTCGCGATGCGGCGGAGTCGGTGTTCTGGCTGCGAGCGCTCGCCGAGCGAGGAAGCCCGGGCGCACAGGACAACTTGGCTCTTTTCTACCTTTTTGGCCGCGGCGTGGCGCCGAACGGCGCCGAGTCCGCCCGGTGGCTGCGCATGGCCGCCGAGCAGAACGACGACAACAACCGCGCCCGCAAGTACACTCTCGGGTTGCGCTACTTCCGGGGCGAGGGCATAGCGCAGGACTACGCCGAGGCGGCCCGCTGGTTCGAGGCGGCAGCCGAGCTTAACGGCAATCTCGCCCCCAACGCTCTCGCCGAGCGCCTACTGGCCTTGATGCACCGCATGGGTTTCGGCGTGCCGCAAGACCATGCCGAGGCTGAAAAGTGGTATTGCCGCGGCCTTGCCGTCGCCATGCCCGCCAAGCGGAATTGCGCCGCCGGCGCTGCCGCTCCCGGCGTCAACGCCTCCCTCTACAACCGCAGAGTGAGATGGGCGCAGAGACCGATGGTCCAAACAAGAGCCACCGGCGCTCAGGGAGGCAATCCCGCCGATCTGTATTGGCTTGTCCGCATGTACTATTTCAACGGTTTTATCTGGGGGTACGATCTGTTGCCCAATGGCGAGCTGCCGCCTGCGCTCGAAGGCTCGATCGTGGCGCATCCCGAGTGGTCGGGCGCCCAACCCGACGCCTGGTTGATGACCTTGGCCGAGGGCGGGGATCCGGCGGCGCAGTTCTATGCCGGCCAGATGTACGCCAACGGCTACGGAGCGCCGCGGGACGGCGCCGAGGCCGCGCGATGGTATCGCATGGCTGCCGAGCAAGGGCACGAGATGGCTCATAACGCGCTGAGCGCGGCCTACCGCTCCGGCCGCGGCATACCCCGGGACTCAATGGAATCCATCCGCCTACTGCGCGCTCTCGCCGACCTGGGGAACGCCGCCGCTCGGTATCAGCTTGCCCTGCGTTATCGGTGGGGCGAGGGCGTGCCGCAGGACAACGGCGAGTATGTTCGGCTGCTCCTTTTGGCCGCCGAGCAAAGTTTCAACAACTCTTACAACGCTTATATGGCGCTTGGCAACGCGTACTTGCGGGGCGACGGCGTTGCGCAAGACGACGCCGAGGCGGCCAGGTGGTTCGGACTGGCCGCAGCCGCCAATCCCGACAACTCTTTGGCGGACCGAAGAATCGCCGCGATGCATTACTACGGCAAAATTCCGCAGGAGACGGCAGCGGATTCCATCGCGAAGCTCGTCAGCGACGGCTCCAGGTCGGCCGCTGCGTCTTACGAGCTCGGCCTGATGCGCTACCACGGCAAAGGCGCGCCGCAGGATGTCGACGAGGCTCTGCGGCTGCTTCGCGGCGCCGCGGCAAGCCTTGCGCGTCCGCGGTGGGTGCTCGCCGCGCTGCACGAAGAGGGCGTTGCTTCCCCGGACATTGGCGGAGAGGTGATTCTTGCGGACCTGCTCAGCGAGACTGCGAGCGGAGCGCCGAATGCTCTGGCCACGGCGTTCGGGAGCGCATTCGCCGGCTTGGGCGCGCAGGCTGTGGGCAGCCTCGACGAGTCCGGCCGGCTCTCCACGCAAGCCGGCGGCGTCTGCCTCGCCGTCGACGGGGTCAGGGCGCCGCTGCTGTTCGTCTCTTCCAGTCAGATCAACTTTCAGGTTCCGGCCGAGGCCGCCGCCGAGAGCGAAGCAGTGGTCGAAGCGGTCTCCGGTTGCGGGACCGCCGAGGAACGGCGCAGCAGCCCCGTCTCGTTCACGATTGCCGCGCGCAGACCGAGGTTCTTCCTGCTCGAGGGCTTCGGGACGCTCATCGCCATGCATGGCGGAAGCGGCGCGCTGGTAGCGGAGGGCGGTTCGATTCCCGGCGCTTCGCCGGCGAAACCCGGCGAGGTCGTCGTGCTGTACGGGACGGGTTTCGGAGCGGTGTCGCCGGCGTTGGCGGGCGGAGAGCTTGCGCAGGAAGCAAGAGGCGTGACGGCAAGCGTCAGCGCCCGCATGGTCGTCGTGGACAATACGCCCCGCGCCAATAGCCTCTTCGGCCGGTATCGCGGCGTCGTCCATTGGGAGCGGAATACCCGGCTTTACGCGGCGCCTGAATCCAATTTCGATGCGGATGTCAGTTACGCCGGCATAGTTCCGCGGTTCGCCGGGCTGTATCAGGTAAACGTGCGTATTCCGGAGAATGCGTCCGGGGGCATATTGGGCCTTGTCGTAACCGTTGACGACGGCGGCGGGAACCCGATTCGGGCCGGTGGACTGATCGTCGTTGCGGAGGAGTAGCTGGCAGGACCGGAGGTACGCCCGTTCGGATTTTCGTGTACAGTAGAGGGCGAGGTCAACGTCATGAAGCGAACGGCGATTCCAGTGATTTTCGGCGCGCTGCTTGTATTCTCTTGGGCGGCGGTCGAAGCGCCGACGACGGCGGCGGACAACCACGCGGTCAGCGGCCAAGGCAAGTACAAGTTCAAGGTCGTTTACAAGGGCGGCCACCTGCCGCGCGAGGCGCAGGCGGTGCTGGAAAAGGCTCACGGCGGGTTCGCGGTGGACCGCCGGGCGGGCAAGGGCGAGACGTATTTCGCGCTGCCCGGGGCGGGGATCATCCAGGTGAGCGCGGACTTGCGCAAGACGAAGTTGCTCAAAACCGACGCCGCGATGAAGCCGCACAACATGCACAACGCCACGATCTGGTACGGGCCGAAGGGCGACGCGCATCTGACCTTCCCCGGCAACGGTTCTGCGGCCGTCTATACGACCGATCTGAACGGCAAGCTGGAGCATACGCTCGGAGCGCCGACGGGCATGAAAGATCTGGGGTATCCGACGGCTACCGAATACTTTTTCGGGCAGGGCAATTTCGTTCCCACCGACGTCGAGTATTTGCAGGGCATGTTCTATGTGGCTACCGGCTATTCGAATCTGGATTACGTCCTGACCGCGTCGGTGGAAAGCGGCAAGGGCGTGAATGCCGCGTGGTACGACTTGGCCTTCGGCGGCAGGGGCGGCGGGCCGGGGCAGTTCGG
This sequence comes from uncultured Bryobacterales bacterium, assembly GCA_958295955.1. Taxonomy (GTDB): domain Bacteria; phylum Acidobacteriota; class Terriglobia; order Bryobacterales; family UBA6623; genus CATQHP01. The sequence goes on from OY282420.1 coordinate 4,114,009, forward strand.
CACCGGCCACGGGATTACCGTCCCGCCGGGTACGACGCGCATCGACGTTGCCGACCGTCCGAACTCGGAAATCGACCGCTTTACGCGCCACGGCCAGTATCTTTCGACGCTGAAGCTGCCGTTGGGCTCTTATCCTTGCGACGTGGACTACATGGACAATCTCGGCGTCGTCGGCGCCCTGCACGGGCCGGACCGCAAGAAGGGCGCGCCGATCTACATTCTCGAGGACGACCGGCTGGTTTCGACAATCATGCCCAAGGAAGACTTGGGACTTGAAAAGTTCCAGCACGTTCACAACGCGGTTTTGCACCGCAAGGGCGGCAAGCTTTACGTGATCGCGCAGGCTTGGAATCCCGGCGACTTCGCGGTCTTCGAGCAGGTTGCGAACTGAGCGGCAGTGTCGATGCCGGCGGATGTGGCGGGAGCGGCCGTTGCGCCCTCCGAGATTGGGGAGTTTCGCGAAGGGCTTGCCGCGGCTGCCGCCGCAGGGCGGGCGATCGAGATCGGCGGGGCTTTTTCCAAGCGCTCGATGGGCGGGCCGACGGTTCCCGTCGACATCGCCTTTTCGACCCGCAACCTGAACCGCCTGCGCATTTACGAGCCCGCGGACTTGACGATCAGCGTCGGGGCCGGCATGCGCTACAAGCAGCTCGCTGAGACGCTTGCGGCGAACAACCAGTTCTTGCCGTTGGACCCTCCGTATGGAGAAGAGGCCACGATGGGGGGGATTCTCGCCGCTAACGCTGGCGGTCCGCGGCGGCGGCGCTACGGTACGGCCCGCGACATGCTGATCGGCATGGAGTTCGCGACGCTGGAAGGCAAGTTGGTGAAGTCCGGCGGCATGGTCGTGAAGAACGTTACCGGGCTCGACATGGGCAAGCTGATGATCGGCTCGTTCGGCACGCTGGCCGCGGTGGTGACCGCCAATTTCAAGGTTTTTCCGCGTCCCGAGCAGACGGCGTCTCTGGCCTTCATTGCGGCGGACGCCGGCGCGCTGCTGGACGTTCGCCGGTCGATTCTGCAGAGTGTCTTGCAGCCCGTTGCGATCGATTGGTTGAATGTGCGGGCCGCGGCCGGGGTCGGGCTTGTGGGCGGCCACGCGCTGCTTGTCGAAGTTTCCGGCAGCGCGGCTGCCGTGGAGCGCTGCCGTAGGGAGTTGGCGGCGTTGCGCTCGCCCGCGGCGGCGCTCGAGGATCTCGATGACGCGGTTTGGGCGGACGTGCGCGAGTTCGCGCCCCGGGCGCTGCGCATATGCCCTGACGGCGCGGTGATTCGCGTGACGACTACCGCCGACCGCATCGGGGAATTGCTGCGGGTTGCCGAGGAATTGGGCGCCGCGCTCTTGCTGCGCGCCGGCAACGCGGTTGGCTATCTGGCCGCGGACGGTCTCGACGCGGCGCGGACCGCTCTGCAAAGGCTTCGCGGCGCAGGCTTTCCGGCGACGGTCGAATCGGGATCGGCGGCGGTGCGCAACGAGCTTGAGCTTTGGCGGCCGCTCGATGCGGAATTGGCGGTGATGCGCCGCATCAAGAACGATTTCGATCCGCGCAACCTGCTGAACCGGCGCCGGCTGTTCGGCGTGCTGTAGCCGGCGCTCCGCGTCTCCGCGATGCGGTTACACTATCTGGGATGCCGCAGTCGAGCCGCCGCGAATTTTTGACCGCCTCCGCCGGGGCGCTTGCGCTTTCTTGCGGCGGTGGGGCGGACGTTGCGGCCGCGCCCCCGAACATCCTTCTGTTTTTCCCGGACCAGCTTCGTTACGACTGGACCGGCGCCAACAAGAATCTTGCGTTGCGCACGCCCAATCTCGACAAGCTCGCCGCCCGCGGGACAACCTTCAGCAACTGTTACTGCGCATCGCCGCTGTGCGCGCCGTCGCGGGCCTGTCTGGCCGCGGGCGTGGAGTACGACCAATGCGGCGTGCCGAGCAACGCGCGGAACTATCCACTCGAGCAGGTGACGCATTACAGGCTGCTGCGCGACGGCGGCTACCACGTCATCGGCTGCGGCAAGTTCGATTTGCACAAGCCGGAGCCGAGTTGGGGCGTCGAAGGCCGGCATCTGCTGGCCGAGTGGGGTTTTTCCGACGGCATCGACAGCGCGGGCAAATGGGACGCCATCCGCTGGGGCATGGAAGAGCCGTGCGATCCCTACACTTATCATCTGCACGCAAACGGGCAGGCCGAGACCCACCACAACGATTTTTTGAAGCGGCGCGAGATCGGCACGTTCGCGGCTACGTTCCCGACGCCGCTGGCCGAGGAATTTTACTGCGACAACTGGATAGGCGCCCAAGGAATGCGCCTGCTGCAAGAGGCGCCCAAGGACAAGCCCTGGTATCTGGCGGTCAACTTCGCCGGGCCGCATGAGCCGGTCGATATCACCCGGCGCATGGACGAGCTTTACCGCGGCGTCGATTTTCCGCAGCCCGACCGCAGCACGGAGTTCACGCCCGAAAAGCACGTCGAAATCCGTCGCAACTACGCGGCGATGATCGAAAACCTCGACCAGTGGCTGGGCCGCTTCACGGACGAAATCGAAGCCCGCGGCGAGCTCGACAACACGATCATTGTTTTTTCCAGCGATCACGGCGAGATGCTGGGCGACCATAATCTCTGGATGAAAAATCTGCCGCAGCAGGGGTCGGTCGGCGTTCCCCTGGTCGCCGCCGGCCGGGGGATTCGCCAAGGCGTCGTCAGCGATGCGCTGGCGAGCGTGATGGACCTTGCCGCGACGTTCCTCGATTACGGTGGAGTTGCGCCGCCCGCTCATATGGACAGCCGGTCGCTCCGCCCGGTCTTGGAGGGCGCTAGCGCAACGCACAGGGAGTTCCTGCTGAGCGGACTCGACCCGTGGCGCTGCATAACCGACGGACGTCTCAAGCTGATCCGGGGCTATGCGGGCGGCCCCGCCGCGCGGGGCGCCGACATAAAGCCGTACGCCGCGGCGAGCGAAGCCGCGGCGCCGATGCTGTTCGCTATCCGGGAAGATCCGTTTGAAAACAACGATCTGGCGGAACGCTCCCCGGCGGATGTCGAACGGCTGACGGATGTTTTGCACGGCTTGACGAGCGTCGTCCGATGACTGCGCCGAGGATTCCGACCGGGCCGTACAGCCGGCACATCCTGCTTTGCGCCGACCAGACGAAAGACAAGTGCGCGCCGCGCGCGGTTACCGTTCCCGCCTGGACGTATCTCAAAGACCGCCTCGACCAACTCGGCGTCTCGCGCGGCCCCGGCTGCGTCTTCCGCAGCAAGGTCAACTGCCTGCGCGTTTGCGAGAAGGGGCCGATCGCGGTGGTGTATCCGGACGGGACCTGGTATCACTCGGCGACCCCCGCAGTGCTCGAGCGCATCCTGCAAGAGCACGTCATCGGCGGCAAGCCGGTCGAAGAGTACGTTTTCGCGCAGAACCCCATGATTGCGCCGCCGCGGGGCAAGGAGAAACCTTGATCCCGAGGCGGGTTGCCGCCCGACGCGGCCCGCCAATGGAATCGGGAGAATCCGGGGCTGTCCTCTTGCTACCATCGATTGACACCCTGAAGCTTTTGCTTTCTCCCGGTGTTGTTGGATACCGACCCCAGCGAGATCCTGCCGGCGGGGAAAGAACGCTCCGCGGGGAAAAGGAGGCTCGGAAAGATCATGTCAACCAAATTGTTCAGTGCGGGAGTCGGCGGCGCGCTGCTGCTTGCGGGAATCGCCGCCAATGTCCCGGCCCCCGCCCGGGCGGAAAGCGATGCCGACAAGGGCGCGGCCGCGGCCCATCTCTTCGTCAAGCGGGACAAGGCCGAGAAGCTGGAGCCAAGCAGCACCTCCGTCAGCCGAATCATGCTGACGGCGGACCAGACCAACGGGCGCTACAGCATCATCGACGAGATGTTCAAGCCCGGCATGAAGCCCCCCCCCGCACAAGCACGCCTATCACTCGGAGACCTTCATGGTGATTGCCGGCAAGATGAAGTGGATCGTTGGCGGCGAGACCGACACCATCGGGCCGGGCGACCTGGTTTACATTCCGCCGGACACGTCGCACACGGCCGAGGTGGTCGGCGATGAGCCCGTCCACGCGATCATGCTCTACGAACCGGGCGGATACGAGATTGGGCTGCGTCAGCGCGCCGCCGCCCGGCGCGAGCGCGGCTCGACAGACCCAGCCGGCGGACAGTCCCGACCCCGCCGCCCCCCGAATCCGTACGCTGACTTCATCCCGGATGCAAGGCCTGCCGATCGATAGCGCGGGACCGGCTGCCTCGTCCGTCGGTTTTTCAAGAGTTCGACCATGGCAGTCAAGCATCTGCTCAAGGGCAAGCCGATTGCGGTCACCGGCTCTTCATCCGGTATCGGGGCGGAAACGGCGAAGATCCTGACCGAACAGGGCGCCGTTGTTCTCGGCATCGACATCAACGAGAGCCTGCAAAACGTTGCGGCTTTCCACTGCGCCGACCTCTCCGACAAAGGCGCGGTCGATGCGCTTGTCGAAGCCCTGCCTTGCGGCATCGACGGGCTGGTCAACAACGCGGGATTGCCGCCGACGCGGCCGGCGAACAAGCTCCTGGCCGTGAACCTGGTCGGCCTGAAGCATCTCACGGTAAACCTGATCCCGAAGCTCAACGACGGCGCCTCGATCGTCAACGTCGCTTCGCTTGCCGGCTTCGGCCGGCCGCAGGCCGTCGAAGCGATCCAGGCGGCGGCTTACCGCTTGGCCGGGGCGGTCCGCGGCTCGAGGTAGGCGCGGTCTCCGGTTTCCCAGTCGTCCCAGATGCCGAGAAATTTCATCTGTTCGTCGAGGCCGGTCTCGCGCAGCAGGTCATCGACGCCCGCGCGGCTGAGCCGTTTGCCGAACCGCTCGCGCAGGTCGGCGATCCCCAGCGCAACGGCCGCCGCGGCCGCCGCCGCCGCCCGCACCTGCGGCATGTCGATCTTGTCGAACGTGTCGGCCTCGGAATGATACGACGCATAGTACGCGGACGTGTCCTGAATGGCGATCAGGCTGGGCACGCCCTGCAACAAAAAATCGAAGTGGTCGCTGCCGAAAAACGCTTCGGTTACGGGTTCGAGCGGCCCGCGTTCGGCGAGCGGCTCGAGCACGGCTTGCAGGTTCTCCAGCAGGTCGCGGCGGCCGCCGACCGAATATCCTTTGACGGGACCCGCGCCCATGTCGTGAACGATGACGGCGACATGGTTGTCGAGCTCGCCGCGGCGCCGGCGGATGTAGGCGCGCGAGCCGAAAAGGCCGAGTTCTTCACCGCCGAAAAGCGCGAAGCGCAAGGTGCGGCGCGGCCGGACTCCCGCGGCAACCGCGGCCCGCGCGGCCTCGACTACCGCCGCGGCGTTGGAAGCATTGTCGAGGCAGCCGGCGCCCATGTCCCAGGAGTCGAGATGCGCGCCGAGCAGGACGATTTCGCGCGGCCGTTCGCTGCCGCGGATCTCAGCCATCACGTTGTGCGTGTCGTACCCGCCGCCGATCTTGTTCGGCAGGTCGAGGCGCAGGCGCAAGCTCGGGTTGTCTTCGAGCGCGCGCAGCAGGCGAAGCCCGTCTTCCCGCGCCAGGACGGCCGAGGGCAACGGATCGATTTTCCCTTGAATGCCGTTGACATGCCGGTACATGAGGCCGTTGGGCCGCGTCGCGACGAACAGCACTCCGGCGGCGCCGATCTCCGCCGCCTCGCGCATGGCGATCATCGCATCGCGCTGCTCGACCGCCAAGCCTTCGAAGGAATCGACTTCGTGCAGGCGGATCAGCAGGAGTTTGTCTGCGAGCTCGCCGCGGCGGCGCAAGATGTGTCCCGGGGAACCGATGCCCGCGTAGGCGGCTTCCGCCTCGATGCCGTCTCGCGGAGTGGCGGGCGAAAGGGCGGACGAGGCCGCGCGGATGGGGAACCCCTGTCCGCCGAGGACGCCGACGCCGGTTTTCCCTTCCTCCCAGCGGAGCGGCATGGGAACCGGCTCGACCTCTACGGAATCGACGCCCGCCTCTTCGAAGGCGCTGCGCGCCCAAGCGACGGCGCGCCTCATGCCGGCCGTTCCGGCCATGCGCGGGCCGATCTCGGCGCACAGCGTGCGCAAGTTCCGCGGCAGCGAGCGCGAGGCTTCGATGCGGCGCACGACCTTTTCGACTTGCGACGGGCCGCCGGCGGCGAAAGCGGACGCAGCGAAGACGAGCGCGAGCGCAGGCGGGCGAAAAGACATTCAGGCATGAAGGTAACACGTCCGGGCGCCGCGGCGTTCGTTTTGTAGTACCCTGATCGCCATGACCGCGCATACCCGCCGCACGTTCGTAAAAGGCGCCGCCTCCGCCGCCGCCGCGCAGGCGTTCCCCGTGCTCGGCGCGAACGACAGCGTAAACCTTGCCGTAATCGGCGTAGGCGGCCGCGGCCGCGGCCATCTCGGATTCTTTGCCGACGTGCCCGGCGCGCGGCTCGCCGCGGTCTGCGACGTCAACCAGGCGGCCCGCGAGCGAGCCTCGGCCATGGTCCAAAACCTCCAGGGGAGCAAGCCCAAGGAATACGCGGACATGCGTCTGCTGTTCGACGACAAAGACATCCAGGCGGTATCGGTGGCGACGCCGAACCATTGGCATGCGCTGACCACGATCTGGGCGTGCCAAGCCGGCAAGGATGTTTACGTGGAGAAGCCGGCGAGCCATAACCCGTTCGAGGGTGAGCAGATGGTGAAAGCCGCGCGCAAGTACGGGCGTATGGTGCAAGTCGGTTCGCAGAGCCGCTCGATCGGCCACAAGCGCAAGGCGGTGGCGCTGCTTCATGAGGGAGTCATCGGCCGGGTTTACATGGCCCGCGGCCTGTGTTTCCGGCGCCGCAAGTCGATCGGGCGCACGCCGCAGGAACCCGTTCTGCCGGGCCTCGACTGGGATTTCTTTCTCGGTCCGGCGCCCATGCGGCCTTATACGAAGAACCGTTTCGACTACAACTGGCACTGGTTTTGGGACACCGGCAACGGGGACATCGGCAATCAGGGAGTCCACGAGATGGACATCTGCCGTTGGGGCTTGAGCGAGTACGCGCGGCCGCGGTCGGTCGCGTCGACCGGCGGCAAGTTCGTCTGGAAAGACGATCAGGAAACGCCGAACACGCAGCAGTCCCACTTCCTTTTTGACGAGTCGGAGATCGTCTTCGACGTGCGCAACCTTTCCAGCCCGCCGGAAGGCGGGACGCCGATTCGGGGTTCGAACTTCGTCGGCAACATCTTCTTCGGCAGCGAGGGGTACATGGTCGTCGACCCTTACGGCTTTCAAGTTTATAAGGGCGACGAACGCGAAAAGACGATGGACGAAAAGCCGCATGAGGAAAAGACATGGGACCCGCGGCCGCACATGACGAACTTCATCGAAGCGGTACGCTCCCGCAACTACCGCGCGCTCAATGCCGATATTCAGATCGGCGCGGCCGCGGCGGAACTCTGCCACTTGGCGAATATCGCTTATCGGGCGGGGCGGCAGTTGCACGTTGACCGCGAAAGCGGGCTTTTCGTCGGCAACGGCCTGGCCAACGAAATGTTGACCCGGCGTTACCGCGAACCTTACGTCGTGCCCGAAAAGGTGTAGTTTGTTGCTCTTATTGTCCCCGGAACCAGCATACTGCGCGCTCGAGCGCCGCGGTCACCGGTCCCGGCTCGAAGCCCGGCTCCTTGCGCGCTTTCGAGGTATCGACGAACATCTTTCTGCGCGCCATGCGCACTCCTTCCAGCGGAACCCGCGGCGCTGCGCCCGTGAGCGCCGCCCAGGCGGTTGAAACGGCTCCCGCCGCGAAGGCCAACGCATACGGCATCCCCACTGCGGGCGCGGGCCGGCCGGTAATCGCCGCCAGGCGGTCGAAGATTTCCTTCAGCGTCAAGTTTTCGGCGCCGAGCAGATAGCGTTCGCCGAGGCGGCCTTTCTCCGCGGCTTGCAGGCGGCCCCGCGCGGCGTCGCGAACGTCCACGAGATTCAGTCCCGTATCGAGAAAGGCGGGCATGCGGCCGGTCAGGAAATCGCGGACGAGCGCCCGCACCACTTCGCCGCGTTCGAGCAAGAGGCGGGCGACGTGGTTGCCGATAAAGTGCGCGGCGCCTGTGACAAGAATCATCCGCTGAGCATTACACTGTCAGAACAGGAGCTTCCATGATGATTTACCGCAACCTCCGTTCGCCGGCCGTTCCGCTCTTGGCCGCGGCGCTTGCCGCCTGCTCCGGCCCTCCGGCGGAATCCGACGCGCCGCCGGCCCGCGCGTTGGAGACGACGGAGTTCGGCGCGGCCGACGGCAAGCCGGTCATGCTCTATACCCTTACGAACGCTTCCGGCGCGCAGGTTGCGATCACCAACTACGGCGGAATCGTGGTCAGCCTGAGCACGCCCGACCGCGACGGCAATCTCGGGGACGTGGTGTTGGGCTACGACAATCTCGATGCTTATCTCGCCGACACGCCGTACTTCGGCGCGCTGATCGGGCGTTACGGCAACCGCATCGCCAATGGGGCGTTCACCCTTAACGGCGAGTCGTTCGCTCTGGCCAAGAACAACGGACCGAACGCTCTCCACGGGGGCGAGAAGGGGTTCGACAAAGTTGTCTGGGACGCGGAGCCGACCGCCGCCGGCGACGGCTTGACGCTCGCCTACGTGAGCGCGGACGGCGAAGAAGGCTACCCCGGGACGCTCAGCGTCCGGGTTGTCTATACCTGGACCGACGACAACGAGTTGCATATCGCCTACGAAGCGACCACCGACAAGCCTACGGTCGTCAATCTGACGAACCACTCGTACTTCAACTTGAAGGACGCGGGCGCGAGCAGCGCGCTGAACCATGAGGTCGTTATCCATGCGGACCGCTATACGCCGATCGACGAGACGTTCATTCCGACGGGCGAGCCGGCCGCGGTGGAGGGCACGCCTTTCGATTTTCGACAGGCCGCCGCAATCGGCGCGCGTATCGAAGAAGACCACCAGCAATTGCAGTTCGGGCTCGGATACGACCACAATTACGTGCTCAACCGCAGCGGCGAGGGGCTTGAGCTCGCGGTCACCGTTTACGAACCGGACAGCGGCCGCGTGATGGAAGTGTTGACCGAAGAGCCCGGCGTCCAGTTTTATTCGGGGAATTTCCTCGACGGACATCATGTCGGCAAGGGCGGCGTCGCCTACGAACGCCGCAGCGCGTTTTGCTTCGAGACGCAGCACTTTCCCGATTCGCCCAACCAGCCGCAGTTCCCTTCGACCGTGCTCAATCCCGGCGAAACCTACAGCACCAAGACGGTTTACCGTTTCTCGACTCGCTGACCATGAAATTCCCTTCGATTCTCGTACTGAACTTGCTGTTGCCGGTTGCCTTCGGCGCTGAAATTCCGGCGCCGTCGGGCGATGCGATCGTCGATTCCTCGGCCAAGCTCGAGTTGCTTTTCACCCGCGAAGCGCCGATCGAGGGAGGGCTGACCGAGGGGCCGGCGGTCGGCCCCGACGGCGCGGTCTATTTCTCCGACATTCGCCGCGGAGAAAACCCCGGCGTCATTCACCGCTTCGCCCCGAAGACCGGCGAGACGAGCGTATTCGCCGCGAACAGCCATAAATCGAACGGTCTCGTTTTCGGCGCGGACGGCAAGCTCTACGCGGCCGAGGGCGCCGACTACGGCGGACGCCGCATTTCCCGTTGGGACATGCAGTTGAAAGAGCGGACGCCGATCGTCGACCGTTTCGAGGGCAAGCGCTTCAACTCTCCGAACGACATTTGCGTGGACGGCAAAGGCCGACTTTATTTCACCGACCCGCGCTACACGGGCCATGAGCCTCGCGAGCTGGAGCACAGGGCGGTTTACCGTACAACCTCCGGCGGCGATGTCGTGGAAGTGACGCGCGACCTGACCAAGCCGAACGGCCTGGCGCTGAGCCCCGACGAGAAAACGCTTTATGTCGCCGAAACCAACAACGGCGGCGACGGGATGCCGGGTTTCGAGCCGGGCAATCCGGGGCCGATGCGGATTTACGCTTTTCCTCTCGGAGCGGACGGGTTGGTTGCCGGCCCGCGGCGGACAATCCATGATTTCGGCAGCAAGTTCGGCTGCGACGGCATGACTGTGGACGAGCAAGGCAACTTGTATCTGGCGGTGCGCGACCCGGCGCGTCCGGGCGTGCTCGTGCTCGACCCCGGGGGCAAGGAACTGGCCTTCATTCCGACCGGGCCGGGCGTGTCCGTTTCGAGCGTTCCGGCGGTCGTGTTGCAAAACGCCGAAGACGCCCCGCAGCCTTCGGGCTTGCCCAGCAACGTCGAGTTCGGCCTGGGGGACGACATCCGCTCCCTTTACGTCACGGTGGATGTGAGTCTCTACCGCATTCGCCTGAAAGCGCGCGGCTATCACCGCCAATACCGTTAAAAGACCAGAACTCCCCGGGCGACGTTGCCGGCCTCCATGTCGTCGAACGCTTGAGGCAACTCGTCCAACGGATAGCGCTTCGTAACCAGGTCGTCGAGTTGCAGCTTGCCGGCGCGGTACAACTCCAGCAACAGCGGCAAGTCGAGCCGCGGCCGGGTCGAGCCCACGAACGAGCCGAGGAGCCGTTTATTCTGGAGCACCAGCGCGCCGGCCGATATCGCTACTTCCGACTTGGCCGCGTGCAAGCCCACGATGGTCGCCGTGCCGCCCGGACGGACGGCTCTCAAAGCCGCGTCGATGGTCTGCGCCGCCCCGACGCTGTCGAACACGTATTCGGGCCCTTGGCCGGTCAACTCCCGCAGGGCGTCAACAAGGTCAACCTCGGAAGAATTGATGACGTGCGTCGCTCCGAGAGTGCGGGCGAACGCGAGTTTCGAGTCCAGCACGTCGATTGCGGCGATGGGGTTGCAGCCCGCCAGCTTGCAGCCTTGCACCGCGCTCAGGCCGACTCCGCCACAGCCGATGACGGCCGCCGGCAGTCCCGGCCGGGCTTGCGCCGTATGCGTCACGGCGCCGACGCCGGTGGCGACCGCACAGCCGACAACGGCGGCGATCTCGTAAGGTACGTCCGCGGGGACGGGAACCGCGCCGCATTCGTCCACAACCGCGTATTCGGCCATGGTCGCCGCGCTGAGCATGTGCTTGAGCGGCATCCCGTCGGTCGTCTTCAGGCGCGTGGAGCCGTCGAGCATCAGCGCTCTGAAGGTAGTCCGCGCCAGCCGTTCGCACAGATTGTGACGGCCGCTGAGGCAAGTAGGGCAGGACTCGCAAGCCGGAAGCCAGTTCACCACCACCTTGTCGCCGGGCTTGAAGCGGGAAACGCGGCTGCCCGCGGTCTCGACGACCCCGGCGCCTTCGTGGCCGAGCACGAGCGGCGGCGTGGCCCGCAACTCGCCGCGGTAGGTGTGCAGATCGGAATGGCAGACGCCCGCCGCCTGCATGCGGATCAGGATTTCAGTATCTTGCGGCCGGTCGAGCTCGACTTCCTCGATGCCCAAACGGCCGACTTCGCGGCTCACCGCGGCTTTCATTCTCATTGGGAACTTTCCTTTCGACAGCGCGCCGCGCGAAACGAGAAGCGCCCTATATGGTACGCTGAACGCGGCGGTCTTTGCCTCGCGCCGGGCTGCCGCAACCGTCTGACGGCGAGGATTGCTACATGTTGACAAGAGTACGCAAGGCATGGGAGATTGCCGAAAGCAACGCGATTTCCGAGCGCGCGTATTTCTCGCGCCGGAAATGGATGCAAGCGCTGGGCTTCGCGGGAGCGGCCGGTCTGCTTCCGCAAGCGTTGCAGGCAAAGGGAACGGCCGATCTCTATCCCGCCAAGCGCAACGCGAAATACACGCTCGATCGCCCGGTCACGGATGAAAGAGTGGCTACCGCGTACAACAACTTTTACGAGTTCACGCTCGACAAGCAGCGCGTCGTCGATATGGTCGATCGCTTCGAAATCGACCCCTGGAAGGTCAAGGTCAAGGGACTGGTCAACAATCCCAAGACTTACGACGTGGACGATCTCATCCGGCGGTTTCCGCTAGAGGAGAGGCTCTACCGTTTCCGCTGCGTCGAGACTTGGGCGATGGCCGTGCCCTGGACGGGCTTCCCGATGTCCGCGCTGATCCGCGAAGTCGATCCCCAGCCGGCCGCCAGGTTCATGAAGATGGTCACCGTTTTCCGGCCCGAAGTCATGCCCGGAATCGTTTCGCAACCGCACTACGACTGGCCCTACGTGGAAGCTCTTACGCTGGAAGAAGCCATGAACGAGTTGGCGTTGTTCGGCACGGGCATGTTCGGCAAGCCCCTGCCGAAACAGAACGGGGCGCCCTTGCGGGCAATCATTCCCTGGAAGTACGGCTTGAAAAACATCAAGTCGATCGTGCAGATCGAGTTCACGAAGAAGCGTCCGGCGACATTGTGGAACAAGGCCGTTCCGAGCGAGTACGGGTGGTACTCGAACGTCAACCCCCGGCGGCCGCATCCGCGTTGGTCACAAGCGATGGACCGCATGATCCCGACGGGGGAACTGCGTCCGACGCTGCTCTACAACGGCTATGAGCAGCATGTAGCCGAGTTGTACAAGGGCAACGAATTTTAGCTTTTCGCGCCGTCGGCCGCGGGTGCGGGCGTCCTTGAGGCGCCCGGCGGCGCAAAAGGCGGGTAATCGGGCCGAGAGCCGCTGATAGACTATTGTTCAACCCCTTCCATAGAATTTTCCGAGGAGGTTCAGCGTAATGGAAAATCGCCGGGAAATGTTTGCCTTGATGGGCGCCGCGCTGATGGGCGCGGGCGCGGCGGAGGCCGTGGTCAAAGACGACGTGCTTGAGCAAGGAGCGGCCGAGCTGGCGCGTCTGCCCTTCGGCGACCACCGCGTGTACTTCCGCGGGGAAACCGATGAAGTGCGTCTTTTCGAGTGCGGCAGCCTCGAGTTGAAGCCGGGCATGAGTCCGCATCCTCCGCATACGCATCCCGAGGAAGAAATTCTGATCGTCGCCGAAGGCAGCGGAGAGATTTTCTTGAACGGCAAGACGATTGCCGCGCCGGCCGGCACGATCCAGTACTGCAAGGGCAATGTCCCGCACGGTATCGAAAACACCGGCGGCGAGCCGCTGCTGTTCTACTACGCGAAGTGGGCCAAGAAGTAGGCCCCCGGCGGTGTTCTGCGCAAAACGGAGTCTGCTCCGGGGGGCGGCAGGCGTTTTCGCGGCCTGTCTGCTCTGCGCCGGCGCCCGCAGTTCCGATCTCGAAAAGCTGGCGGGCTTCGACGCGGCGTCCGGCGATGAATCGCGCATCGTCCGCTACATTGCCGCCCGCGTCGGCGGCGCCCATGAAATCGACAACACCGGCTCGCTGACCGCTTCGTTCGGCAGCGGCGCGCCTCATCTGCTGTTGGTTGCCGGGGTCGATGAGCCGGGCTACGTCGTCTCTGCGATCGACGGCGAAGGCTACCTCAGACTCGAAGCGCCGGCCGAGCCGCTCCCGCGTTACGACCTGGACAAATTCTTTACCGGCCGGCACGTTCACGTGACGAACGGGGCAGGGAAGACCTTGAACGGCGCGGTCGCCGCTCCTTCGGTCCACTTTGCCGCCGGCAGGAGCCTCTCGTCCTCGTCTTCCCGGGGGCTGTTCGTCGATATCGGAGCCGCCGGCCCGCAAGAAGCCGCGGCCGCCGGAGTCGCCGTTCTCGACCGGGTAACGCTGGCCAAGCGGCCCGCGTGGCTGAGCGACGACGTTCTCGGCGCTCCGTGGCTCTCCAGCCGCTCCGGCAGCGCGGTCCTGCTGGCCCTCGCCGAGCGACTCCGCAGGGAACGGCCGGCCGGCAAGGTAACGCTTGCCTTCGTCACCCGGCAGCATTACTACAACGCCGGGTTACGCCGCGTTCTCCAGCGGACGCAGCCCGAGCGCGTTCTCCTGCTGGCGCCCCACGGCGAGAATGTCTCCGGAGTTGCGGGCGTTTCCGGCTTTTCTTCCGCGTTGGCCGACGAGTTGCTCGCGCTCGCCGCGGACGCCGGCTACAGGATCGAGAAGCGGTCGCCGGCGAATCCGTCGTTCGGGCCGTTCGGAGACGAGGAAGCCTGGACGGCCGGCGCGCAGGCCGCCGTCCTTTTCCCGGCCGTACGCAACGGCGGCTCACCGGCCGCATCCGTATCCGCGGCGGAACTGGCTCGCTTGACAAGTCTTCTGGAAGCCTGGGTCGGCTTGCAGCCGCGGCAGCCCGAGGCTGTTGCGCAACGGTTGCGCGCGAACGGCTCGCAGCCCGCGCCGGACTCGCAAGGCGCGCGGTCGGATTTCGAGCGGACCGTAATAAGCCTCGTCGAGACGGCCGGAGTCAGCGGCGCCGAGGGTTCCGTGCGCGAGTTGCTGCGCAAGACGGCAAGCGAAGCCGGCGCCGCTGAAGCGCAGAGCGACGACAAGGGCAATTTGATCGTCCGCTTGGGAAAGGGAGGCCCGCCCGACGCAATTTTCATCGCTCACATGGACGAGATCGGGTTCGCCGTCCGGCGCATAGCGTCTTCCGGCACGATCTTCACCGCTACCAAGGGCGGCGGCGACACCGGTCTTTTCGCCTGGCATCCGGTAACGGTTTATACCGCGGCCGGCGCGCTTCCCGCGCAAATGACGCGGCACGGCAGCATCGAGGTCGGCGCCTCCTCCGCGGATGAAGTCGCCGCGCGGGGCATCGCCGAGGGCGACTCCGTTACGGTTCCCAAGACCTACCGCCGCCTGCTCGGCTCGCGGGTCAGCGCCCGCTCGCTCGACGACCGCCTGGGTTGCGCGGTGCTGCTCGAAGCGCTGCGCCGCATCGCCCGCCGATCCCGCGGCGCCTCCGGCTCCGTCTGGTTCGCGTTCAGCGTCGAGGAGGAAGTCGGCCTGCTCGGCGCCAAGCATCTGGCCGCGGAAGCCGCCCCGGCGAGAGTTTACCCGATAGACACTTTCGTGACCTCCGATAGCCCTCTGGAAGACCGCCGCATCGCCTACGCCCGGCTGGGCGCCGGCCCGGTTCTACGCGCTCTCGACCACAGCGGACTGACGCCCCGCGACGAGGTGCGCCGCGTAGCCGCGCTCGCCCGGCGCAACGCCGTGCCGCTTCAGATCGGCGTGACCGCCGGAGGCAACGACGGCTCGAAGTTCACCGCATTCGGCGCGGTCAACATCCCCATCGGTTTTCCGCTGCGCTACGCCCACACGCCCGCCGAAACCGCCGACTTGCGCGACGCCGAGGCCGCCGTCGAGCTCATCGTTGCGCTGGCCCGCGAGGAGTTGCGGAATTAACGCGGCTCCTGCGGGAAAATCGACTTGTCGATGCCGGGAATCAAGCGCAGCGCGTTGCCGTAATAAATCGCCCGCAGCGTCTCGTCGGGCAGCCCCAGCCCGTACATCCGCCAATGCGCGTGATAACGCCGGTAGTAAGGGAAATACTCGTCGCGCGATTCCAGCACCCGCCAGTAATACGGGAACTCGTCCGGCGCATAGGAGTCTTTGCCGAACAGCACGCGGTCCTGGTAGCGCATCAAAAACTCCCGGCCGCTGATCGGCACGCGCCCCAACTCGTAAAGCACCGCGGCAATATCGACGTGGAGATTCTGATGCCGGTCGAGCAGCGCGCCGAGCTTGCCGAGGTCGTTGCCGTGCCAACCCATATGCGCCAGGATGAACTTCACGTCCGGATGCCGCTCGAGCAGGCGGTTCCGCTCCGCGATCAGTTGCTCGAAGCCGGGATTGCCGGATCGCTTGCGCCGCGGCCGCAGCTTCAACTCCAGCCACTTCTCGTTGAACCGGTCGTGCGGCTGCCAGAACTGGGCCGGGTCGGCGACATGGATCAGCACCGGGATGTCGAGCTTCTTGCAGGCTGCGAATACCGGGTCCATGGCCGGATCGTCCACCGCAACCCGGCTTCCGTCTGCGGTGCGGACATTCATTCCAAAATTTTTGAAGATCTTCAGGCCCTGCGCGCCGGCCGCCACGTCGTCGGCAAGTTGCTGCGCGGCGCGCTCGCCCCAACCCGGGGCGCCGATTCCGGTGAAGTCCACGTTGGCGAACACGGCGAACCGCCGGGGGTAACGCCCAGAGAAATTCCCGACCGTCTCCCGCAGCCGCTCGCCGTAGCCCCCGCTGAGGTTGACGAGAACGCCGAGGTTCAACTCGTCCATCTCGCGCACGATCCGTTCCAGGCGTTCCACGCTTGTCGAGCCGCGGTGATGGCTGTGGACGTCGATCACCGGAAACTTCGCCCTGGGAACCGGATGCTCCGCGGTCACCAGCGTGGACCGCGGCTCCCATTCTTCTACGCTCAGGGATTGGGGGTTCGCGGCCGGCGCCCAGGCGCAGCCCGAGAACAGCAAAACCGCGAACGGCAAACGCTTCACCGCAAGCCCTCCTTGTCCACTGACGATGCCGCCAAAATAGAGCAGCCCGCGCGGGGCGGCTCTTGCCCTGCCGCGGCTCTATTCCGGAGGCAGGAATTGCATCGGTATTGTCGCATCGGCCTGCGACGTTTCTTCCGGTGACAGCGGAGGCGCGGGAGGCCACGGCTCGCCCTCGGGAACGATCTCCACCGCGACCGCCTCGGAGCGTACTTCTTCCATCGCAATCTTCGTGGACTTGCGCGACGTAGTCGAGATCAGCGGTCTGGCGCCGCCTTGCAATTGGCGGGCCCGGCGGGCCGCCGCCAAAATAAAGCGGTAAACTCCCTGCTCTTCATCGGAGGGGATAAACCATGCCTGATCGGGCGGCTTGACGTAGTCCGCCGGCGTGTTCGTGTCTTGAGCGCTCATTCCGTTGCTCCGCTTGCTGTTGCGTGCCGTTTGAAACTTTCCAGTATCGGGACGATCTTTTCCTGCACGTATCTTGTTCGCGCACGCTCTGCGAGCAAGATGCCGTGAAGTTGCTTGAACGACTCTTCAAGCTGGTCGTTCACCAACACGTAGTTGTACTCTTTGTAATCTTCGGCTTCGCCGGCCGCCTCGCACAGCCGGCGCCCGATCACTGCATTGCTGTCTGACGAGCGCTTGCGCAGGCGTTGCTCCAGCACCAGCCGGGACGGCGGCAGGATGAAAATCGTAACCGCCTCCGTCAGCGTCTTTCTTAATTGTGCCGCACCCTGCACGTCGATGTCCAGAATCAAATCCTTGTCGTTTTGCCGAGCAAGTTCGAGCGCCGAGCGCGGCGTGCCGTAGAGATTCCCGAACACCTCGGCCCACTCCAGCAACTCGCCCGCGTCGCGCATCTCGAGAAATTGCTCGCGGCTCACGAAGCGGTACGCCTCGCCGTCGATCTCGCCGGCGCGCGCCGCCCGCGTGGTCACCGAAGTCGAGAACGTCAGCGCCGGGTCGTGCCGCATCAGACGATTGACCAGCGTTGACTTGCCGGAACCCGAAGGCGCCGAGATGATGAACACAATCGACATGAATTAGGGTTATTCCAAATCGGCAAAGGCGGTTATTGCACGTTCTGGGCCTGCTCGCGGATTTTCTCGATCTCGGCCTTGAGCCGCAGGCCCGCTTCGGTAATCGGCAGCGCGCCGGCGCCCAACGGATTCGTTTTCGACAGCAGGGTGTTCGCCTCGCGGTTCATCTCCTGCGCCAGAAAGTCGATTCTTTTCCCCAGCGCGGAATCTTCGTCCAACGTCCGCTGCAATTTCGCAACGTGCGCGCCGAGCCGTTGGAGTTCCTCGCTGATGTCCGTGCGCTCGGCGATCACGGCGGCCTCGTGCAGCAGTCGTTGGTCCTCGATTGTCGCATCGGCCAGAAGTTCCCCGAGGCGGGACTTCAGGCGCTGAAGATAAAGCCCGTTCACGCTGTCGATCTTGCCGCGGAGGGCGTTGACCTCGCCCGCCACGGCCGCCGCGCGCGCTGCGATGTCCGCGGCGATCGCGCGGCCTTCCTCGCCGCGGGCTTCGTTCAAGCGGTCGAGCGCCTCGTCCAGCACGTCCAGCAGCAGGGTCTTGAGCGTATCTTCGCCGCACGCCGGGCGTTCGATCGAAACGGCCCCCGGCAGCTTCAATACCGCATTCAGATCCGGGTCGGCCGCAATGCCGTTTGCTCCCGCGGCGGCCCGATAAGCATCCAGATACGCCGCCACGAGCGCCTGATCGACGCGGACCGCCGCCGGCGCCGCGGACTCCAGATGCACGTCGATGCGCACGCTGCCCCGCTCAATCTTGCGCTTGACGCGCTGCCGGATTTCCGGTTCGAACGGGTCGGCTTCGGGAGGCGTGCGCAGCTTCAGATCGAGAAAACGGTGGTTGACGCTGCGCGCGGTCACTGCGATGCGCAAATCGGCGGCGGCGCCTTCGGCCTGGGCGTAGCCTGTCATCGAATAGGCCATGGAAACGTCAAACTTCAATCGATTGTAGCTTCACCAGCCGCCGGTATAGCTCGCAGGTTTGCAGCAGCCTCTCGTGAGAGCCGGAGTTGAGAATCCGCCCCTCGTCGAGCACCACGATCTTGTCCGCCGAACGAATTGTCGAGAGCCGGTGCGCGCTTACGATCACCGTGCGGCCCGCCATGAGATTCGACAGCGCCTGCTGGACCAGAAGCTCCGCTTCGCTGTCGAGGTGCGAGGTCGCCTCGTCGAGCAGCAGGATCGGCGCGTCTTTCAACAGCGCTCTGGCGATCGAGATGCGCTGCCGCTGCCCGCCGCTCAGCCGCTGCCCGCGCTCCCCGATCTGCGTCCGGTATCCATCCGGCAACGAGTCGATGAAATCCGCGGCGATCGCCGCCGCGGCAGCCGCGCGAACCTTCTCCAAAGGGATATCCGGCCGGCCGTAAGCGATATTGTTTTGCACCGTATCGTCGAATAGAAACGTGTCCTGCGTGACGATGGAGATCTGCCGCCGCAGCGCGTCCAGGCGCAGTTCCCGCAGGTCGCGGCCGTCGATAAGCACGGCTCCCTCCTGCGGGTCGAAGAAGCGCGGCAACAGACTCATCAGCGTGGTCTTGCCCGCGCCGCTGGGGCCGACCAGGGCCACTACCTCCCCGGCATGCGCCGTCAGGTCGATGTCGCGCAGGGCCGTCTCGTTTGCGGCGTCGGGATAGCGGAACGTGACCCCAGAGAACTGAATGGAGCGCGCAAACGGCGCTGGCTCCACGGGCGACGGAGCTTCGCGTATGTCGTGGGGATGATCGATATACTCGAAAACCCGCTGCGCCGAGCCTAGCGCTTGCTGAAAGATGTTGTAGATGCCGTTCAGTCTTTTCACGGGCTGAAACAGCATCAGCAGGGCGGCGAGAAAGCCGGCGAACTCCCCGGGCGTCATCTCGCCCGCAACGATCCGCTGCCGCGCGTAAGCCAGCAGGGCGATAATCAGCAGCGCGCCGAACATCTCGATCAGCGGCGAGGCCAATGCCTGCCGGCTCACGTGCCGCATGTGCGCGCGGAACAATTTTTCGGACTGTTGCTCGAAGCGGCCGACCTCGAACCGCTCCATGGCAAAAGCCTTGACGACGCGGTTCCCCGAAATCGTCTCATGCATGATCTTGACCAGTTCGGCGAGGCGGTCCTGCGCCCGCCGCGCCGTGGCCCGCAGCCGCTTGCCGATGCGGGCGGTCGGCAAGAGCACCAGCGGCAGCACGATCAGACTTGCCGCCGACAGCCTCCAGTCCCGCTGCACGAGCAAAAACAGAAGCGCGGCAGCGGTGAAAAACTGCCTCATCAGGTCGGCAAGGAAGTGCGAGAAGGCCGATTGCACCTTTTCGATGTCGCTGACCAGCGACGCAATCAGAGTCCCCGTGTTCTTCGACTGGAAAAACGCCGGCGACTGGTTCAGCACGACGTTGTAAACATCGTTGCGCATATCGCGGACGCCGGAAAACCCCGCGTGGTTGACCAGGTAGTTCGCCGTGAAGTCGCAGATGCCCTTGACTGCGAACACGCCGGCGAGCGCAACGGCGACCAATGTCCAAACGTCGCCGAGCGAAGCCGGCAGCAGATCGTCGAGATAGACCGCGGTTCCGACAACCGGAATCGTGAACAGGGCGATGGGCTCGGGCGCGGGGGCGGGGCTCAGGATGTGGTCGATGACCGGCCCGATCAGCACTGCGACCGCCGCCTGGCAGAGTCCCACGACGGCCATCAGCAGCACGGAAACGGCGAGAAGCGCGGCGTAGGGACGGACGTAGCGAAGCAGCCGCGCAAGTTCGCCCACCGCTCCATCATGTCACAGAGCGCCCGCCCACTCCGATCCCGTTGCCTCGGCGCGCTATAATCCGGGTTCGTTGCGGAGAGCTATCGACATGGCAAGACTCATTTCCCTCCTTTCTTTCGCTGCCGTCTTGGGTTCGGCGGCCGGCGCTCTTCAGGCGCAAGTTCCTGATTTGGGAGGCGGCGGCGTCGGTATGGGGCATCTCCATGTTCTGGTCGAAGAAGCCGATTACGAGGCTCACCGCAAGGCTTGGATCGAAGGGCTGGGCGCCCGGCCCGAGCAGGTCGGCCCGCTCGAGGCGCTGCTGCTTCCCGGCGTCGTCGTGGCGATCAAGAAAGGCGAGTCCGCGGGCGGTTCCGAGGGCTCCGCCGTCAATCATCTCGGCTTCATGGTGCGCGATCTCGAAGCGACCGTCTCGCGCTGGGAAAAGTTGGGTTACGAAGTCTTTGAGCGGCGCCCCGGCCCGACCCAGGCGTTTCTGCGCTTTCCCGGCAATATCAAGGTGGAGCTCAGCGAATTCCCGATGCTCGTCAACCCCGTCGAGCACCACCACATCCATCTCTACACGACCGACGTTGCGGGCATGCAGAAGTGGTATCTCGACACCTTCGGCGGCAAGGCGGGCAAGCGGGGGCGCTTCGAGGAAGTCTGGTTTCCCGGCGTGCGCCTCTCGTTCGCGCCGGTCGAGGAAAAACCCGCCGGCACGAAGGGCCGCGGCGTGGATCACATCGGTTTCGAGATCGACGGCCTGGAGGCTTTCTGCAAGCGAGCCGCATCGCGCGGCATCGAGTTCGACGTGCCCTACCGGCATGTTTCCGCGATAAAAACGTCGGTTGCCTTCTTGACCGATCCTTGGGGCACGTACATCGAGTTGACCGAAGGGCTGGATAAGATTCGGTAACGGGCGCGCGGGAGTCGATGGGGGGCGCCCGGTCGGGCGCTACAAGCCGGCTTCAAGGAGCCTGTCCCAAGGGATCAAGCTGCCGTCCGCGCGCTGCCGGGCTTGGCCGCCGCCATAGACAACGGCCGCGTTGCAGGCAATGCAAGATGCGGTCAGCCGGCGGCGAACGCGGCGGGCCGACAGCCGCTCGACGGCGTTACCGCGGCGTCTCGCGCAGGGTCAGCAAGCGGTTCGCCTCGACCGCGCCGATTTTTTGGGTTCGGCCCGAAGACCAGCGGATCGAGACTTCCGCCGCATCCGCTTTGCCCAGGCCGAAGTGGGCCCGCAGATCGCTTTGCGAAAGGTAGCTGCCGCCGCTGCGGATTTCCTTGACCTGCGTTTGCCCCGCCGCGGCGACCGCAACGCGGGCCCCGATGTCGTCGCGGCCTGACGAGGCGAGAGCGCGGACCAGCAGCCAATTGCCCGCCGGGCCGAAATTCTGCAGCAGGGAAGGCGCCTCGTTCATGTTGACGACCACTATTTCCAAGTCGCCGTCATTGTCGAGGTCTCCGGCGGCGGCGCCGCGCGAGGAATGCCGCGCGGCGACCGCGGGGCCGGCTTCGGCCGACAGCGGATGAAAGCCGCCGTCCCCGCGGTTCCAGAACAGGAGCCCGGGTTGCGCGAAGCTCTCGTCGATCGGCGCGCCGTCCACGCTGGGCGCGACGTGTCCGTTGACGGCAAACAGGTCTTGCCGGCCGTCGTGGTCGAAGTCGAGGAATGCCGCTCCCCAGCCGACGTATTGCGTCACGGTGGCCAGTCCGGCGGCGACCGTTTCGTCGGTAAATGAGAAATCGCCGTTGTTGCGGTAGAGCGTGTTGGTGTCGGACGCGAAATTCGTCTTGAAAATATCGGTCAGGCCGTCTCCGTCGTAATCGCCCGCGGCCACGCCCATGCCGGCCTGCTCCTGGCCGTCCTCGTTGTAGGCGGCGCCGGAAAACAGCCCCAACTCCTCGAAGGCGCCGTCCCCCTTATTGCGGTAGAGCAGGCTCGCCGTGGAATCGCAGGCGACATACACGTCAGGCCGGCCGTCGTTGTCGTAGTCGCCCGTCAGCACCCCCAGGCCGTAGTGGTTGCGCGGCCCGGCGATGCCGGACGCTTCCGAGATGTCGGCGAACTTCCCGCCGCCGTCGTTTTCGAAAAGGGACATGGTTTCCGCCGGCAATCCCCGCGGCCCGCAGGGGATCGGAACGTTTTGCCAGCGGCACTGCGGCGCCTCGCCGGGCAGAGGCGTGCCGTCGATGTCGAAGTCCACGTAATGGGCGACGAACAAATCGAGGTCGCCGTCCCGGTCAAAGTCCAGAAAGGCGCAGCCGGAGCTCCAGCGCCGGCCGGTTTCCGCGAAGCCTCTTGGCCGGCTTTCGTCGGCGAACGTCTCGCCGCCCCGATTGCGCAGCAGGCGGTCCGGCCCCCAGTGGGTGACGAAAAGATCCGTGTAGCCGTCGTTATCGACGTCGCCCGCGCAGACGCCCTGCCCCCAGCCGGTTGCGATAAGGCTCGCTTTCTCCGTAACGTCTTCGAAGCGCAACTCTCCGCGGTTGCGGTAGAGCCGGTGCGGCGGCGCCTTTTCGTTGAGCCGCCCGGAGTTGACGAAAAAAATATCGAGCAGGCCGTCGTTGTCGAAGTCGATCAGGGCAACGCCCGTTCCGGTAGTCTCCACGAGATAGTTTTTTTCGCCCGCTCCCCCCGATATATTCGCTTGTGCAAGCCCCGCCTCGGCGGCGATGTCGCGGTAATCGACGGTCGGCGCAACGACGCCTGCGGGCAGGGGAGCCGCGGGGACGGCGCGCCGGTTGCCGACGGCCATGCCCTGCGGGAAGGCGGCGTTCGAGCCGGCAATAGCCAAAAGCGGCAATAGCAGCTTGCCGACGAGACTGCCGCGGGCGGTCGTCATGAGCAATTTCAATGGTAACGGCGAGCAAAAGGCGCGCGATTCAGGCGCGTTTCGGCTCTTGTAAAAAGTTCGGCCTTTTCCGCCCGCGCTCCCGGCGATGTGCTACACCTAATTAGCCCTGCGGGTATCGTTAGCCAATCCATCGGGAGGAACTCATGCGACAAGCGGTTTCGATTTTTCAGTGTTTGCGGGCGCCGGCTCTTGCCGTCGGCGTTCTTTGCTTGGCGCTGTTCGCGCCGCAGGCGGCCTGGGGGCAAGCGTCGAGCGCGGCCATCAACGGGACGGTCACCGATCAGCAAGGCGCGGTGATACCCGGCGCGGAACTCGTGCTGACCAGCGTGGAAACCGGCATTGAGCGCCGCGCGGCCTCGAATTCCGTCGGTAATTACGGATTTCCCGGCATTCAGCCGGGCTACTACATCTTGGAGGCTTCGTCCGACGGATTCCGCACGGCGTCGATCGAGCCGTTCGCGCTGGTGGTGAACCAGACGGCGACGTTCGACATCGCGCTCGAAGTCGGCGCGGTGACCGAATCGGTGACGGTCGAGGCCATCGGCGCGCAGGTGCAGTCCTCGTCGTCCGAGCTGGGCACCGCCATGACCGAGCAGCAGGTAGTGGACCTGCCGCTGAACGGCAGAAACTTTACGCAGTTGCTGATTCTGACGCCCGGCGCCTCGCCCGCCAACGTGGCGCAGAACCGGGGCGGCTTCGGCAGCACCTCGGTCGGCTCGTTCAATTTCCCGTCGATCAACGGACAGAACAACCGCAGCAATCTTTTCCTGACCGACGGCGTGAACAATCAGGGCATCATGACCAGCACCTACGCGGTTCCGCCGATCATCGACGCCATCCAGGAGTTCAAGGTGCAGTCGCACAACGATCTGGCGGAGTTCGGCAGCGTCACCGGCGGCGTCGTCAACGTCGTCACCAAGTCGGGCACGAACCAGTTGCACGGGACCCTCTGGCACTTCCTGCGCAACGACAATCTGGATGCGCGAGGCACGTTTTTGCCCGAGAAGGCGGCCCTGGCGCAGAATATGTACGGCGCCACGGCCGGAGGCCCCGTCGTCAAGAACAAGACGTTTTTCTTCCTCACCTATCAGGGCTTCAAGAACCGTACGCCATCCAACCGCTGGTACCGCGTGCCGACCGAAGCGAATCTGACCGGCGACATGAGCGACTGGGGGAACCAGATCTACGATCCGACCAGCACGGTGAACGACGCGAACGGCAACCCGACGCGCACGCCGTTCGCCAACAACATGATTCCGGCCGGCCGGCTCGACCAGGGCTTCCTCGGTTATCTGCAGCAAACGGTGCCCAAGCCCAGCGGCGTTCGCAACGGACTGCGGAATCAACTGGACACTACGGGAACGACCGTGGACCAGCATGAATACTCGGCGCGCTTCGATCACCGTTTCAGCGCGGAAGACTCAGTGTTCTTCCGCTGGAGCGGCCAGGACAATGCGCAAGACCGCTCGGCCGGCCGGCAGACGCTGTCCAGCTATATAGACGTCGTCAATACCAACATCGGGGCGAACTGGGTGCATGCCTTCAATCCGACGAGCATCCTGCAGCTTTCTTTCGCCCGCGTCGAAGTCGAGCGGGGCACGGGCAACGCCTTCCGCAATCTGTCCGACGGCTTCGTTGCGCAGGTCGGCTGGAACCCGGACTTCGCCGGCGGGTTCCGCGGCGGGGACACGTTCGTGCCGAACGTGGGCGTCGCGCAGTTTTTCGGCGGCGGCGAGCGGATCGCCTTCACGCGGACCAGCGATACTTGGCAGTACAAAGGCGACTACACCAAGATCTACGGCGCGCATACCTTCAAGTTCGGCGCGGAGTACGACGCCATCGGCCACTTCGGCCAGACCAACGACCACACCAACAACTTCAACAATGTCGGAACCGCCCACCCGGCGAGCCAGGGCAACACCGGCAGCCCGCTGGCGTCGTTTTTGTTGAACGTCCCTAACTCTTGGTCGCGGCGCGATTTCTTCAAGCGCGCGCGGGGCGGCGGGCTGGTTTCCTTCTTCGCGCAGGATTCCTGGAAGGCGTCGCAGAAGCTGACGATCAATCTGGGCTTGCGCATGGACAAGACCTTTCTGCCGCAGTTCGGCAACGTCGAAGAGAACACGTTGCATTTCGGCAACATCGACTACAACACGGGCATCTATTGGCTCACCGCGGCGCCCGAGCCCTGCGCGGCGCGCCGCATCGCGCCCTGCCTGCCGGACCCGGGCGGCGCGTTGCCCGACGACGTGCGGGTCTCGCCGAACGGCCGTGTGCAAGACCCTTGGCCGATCAGTTGGCAGCCGCGCCTGGGCTTCGCCTACCGCCTCAACGAACGCACCGCGCTGCGCGCCTCGGCCGGGGTATTCTTCGACAACTTCGCCGGCGTCACGCAGAACACGCAAAACCTCGGCCACACTTGGCCCGACGTCGGCCGCAAGCTGCAGAACGGGACCAATCCGGCGTCGGCCAACCCGACGGTGGACGCCAAAAACCCCGCTCCGACCGGAATTCTGCCTACCGCGACGCCTTACAACCAGGGCGCCTGGTATTCTGACCCGCGCATGGACAACTCCTACTCCATGCAATGGAACTTCGGCATCCAGCGTCAGCTCGACGACGCGACCATGGTGCAAATCAACTACGTCGGCTCGGGCAACCGCCGCCTGCCGCTGGGGACGTATTACAACGTGGCGCTGACTCCGGGGCCGGGGGCGACGGCGCGGCAGCGCGCGCCCTTCCCCCGTTTTCGCGCCAACCACTGGTTGACCTCGTGGGGCCGCGCCAACTACCACGCCCTGCAGACGCAGTACAACCGCCGCTTCGCGAAGGGCCTGGCCCTCATGGTCAACTACACTTGGGCGAAGGCGATCGACATCGGCTGCACGGGTTGGTTCGTCGAGGCGTGCTCGCAACAGAATCCCTACGATTTCAACATCGACCGCAGCGTGTCCGGCATCGACCTCACGCACAACCTGAACTTCAACTGGGTTTACGAGATTCCGTTCCCGACCGACTCCTCGTTGTTGCGCGCGGTCCTGGGCGGTTGGAAGTTCAACGGCTTGGTGATGTTCGCCTCGGGGCAGCCGTACACTCCGACGATCAACGGCGACTTTGCCGGGACGGGACTGCCGAACGGCCGCTACCGCCCGAACTTCGTCGGCGACCCCTTGCTCGGCAACCCCACGACAGGCCGTTGGATTAACACGGACGCCTTCGCGCCGCCCGCGCCGGGGACTTTCGGCAACGCCGGCCGCCACAGCCTGCGCCAGGACGGCATCAACAACTTCGATTTTTCGTTCTTCAAGACCATCCCGGTCAACGAGCGTTTCCGCTTCGAGTACCGCGTGGAGTTCTTCAACGGGTTCAATTCCCCGCAATACGCGGCGCCGGTGAGCAATTTCAGCAATGCGAACTTCGGGCGCGTGCTCGGTACGTCGAACCGCGCGCGTCAGATTCAGATGGGCCTGAAGTTGTATTTTTAGTCCGGTTTCAGGGGCGCCCGCTCGTCGATGCGGCGGGCGTCCTCGCCTTGTCCGCGCCCCGTATCGTTCAATCTCGGGGTTCCGGCTACGATAAAGGCGGGCGCCTTCCGCCATGCGCACGATTCGACCCGTTCTCGCGGCGCTGCTCGCCTGTTCTGCGGCGTCCGCGCAGACGCCCACGCCCGCGGACGTCTCGACGATCATGGCCTCGGCCGAGCGCCAACGTCAGGCCGGCGACAACGGCGCTGCGCTCGCCGCGCTTGAAGACGCCGCCGCGGCCTATCCCGGCCAAGCCTTGCCGCTCTTCAACCTGGGCGCCGTTTACGGCGAGTTGGGCCGTTACGAGGAGGCCGCCGGCGCGCTGCGGCGAGGCTTGGCGCTCGACCCCGGCAACGCGGACGCTCATCTGACGCTGGCCAAGGCGCGCATCGGCTTGCACGACTATGCAGGCGCGTTGGATTCCGCCGGCCGCTATGCCGAGATCGCCGGAGCCGCGGCCTCGAATTTCGATTTCCACTACGTCCGCGGAGTGGGGCTGCGCCGTCTTGCCCGGTTGGACGAGGCCGAAGCGGAGTTGCGCAAGGCCGTTGCCCTGAACGGCGGTCACGCGGACGCCCTGTACAACCTCGGCTTCGTGTGCTCGCGCCGGGGCCGTTACAACGAAGCGCGCGCTCTGCTGGAGAACGCCCGGCGAATCGATCCCGAATCGCAGGACATAAGGTACCGGTTGGCGGCCGTGCTCAAAAAGCTGGGAGAGACCGCCGCCGCCGCCCGCGAGCTCGATGCCTTCCGCGAAGCGAAAGAACGCGCGCAGCGGCAAACCCGCGCGGCGGTGTCCGTCGAGCAGGGCCGGCGCGCCCTGCAAGGCGGCGATGCGCAAAAGGCGAAAGATTTTTTTCAGCAGGCCATCCGCCACGAGGCGGACAACACGGAGGCGCACAACAGCCTGGGCGTCGCTTACGGCAGGCTGGGCAGAAACGACTTGGCGGAATTGATGTTCGCCAAGGCAATCGCTCTTCGAGGGGACTACGCCGAGGCCCATGTCAACCTGGCGCTCACGCTGGCGGCGCGCGGGAAGCTCGACGAGGCACGGACGCGGATCGAAGAGGCATTGCGCCTGGAGCCGGAGAACCCGGCGGCGCACGAAGCGGCGGGCATGATCCTGACCCGGCTCGGCCGCGCCGCAGACGCGCTGCCGCATTTCCGCAAAGTTGCCGCCGCCCGGCCCGGAGACGCCGCCGCCCGCCTGAACGTGGGCATCGCCCTCGCCGAGAGCCGCCGGACGGCCGAGGCGCTGGTCGAATTTGCGCGCGCGGTCGAGATGAGCCCCGATGCGGCGCGTCCGCGCTACAATCGCGGCCGCGCTCTGCGCGATCTCGGCAGAACCGACGAAGCCGTAGCCGAATTGCGGCGGGCCGTCGCCATCGATTCCGGCTTTGCGTCGGCTCTGGAGGCGCTGGCGTCGATCGAGGCCGAGCAGGGCGACTTCGAGCGCTCCGCCGAGTTGTGGGCGCGCGTCGTCGAGTTGCGGCCGGAAAACGCCGATGCGCACTACGATCTCGGGCGCTCGCTCATGCAACTCGGGCGCAAGGATGAAGCCGTGACGCACTGGCGGCGCGCCGCGGAACTCGACCCCATGCACAAAGAGGCGCTCTACAATCTGGCCCAGGCGCTGCATCGGTCCGACCCCGAAAGCGCGCGCGGCTACCGGCTGCGCTTCCAGGCGCTGAAGTCAGAGGAGCAGGTGACCGACCGCGCCGGAACCCTCTGGAATTTCGCGCTTGCGGCCGCCGCGAAGAAAGATTGGGAGCAGGCGTTCTCGCTGTTTCAGCAGGCGCTGGATGTCTGCGGCGATTGTCCGGCAAAGGGCGGCATCCACAAGAATTTCGGCTTGACCTACGGCCATGCGGGGGACTATGCGAACGCCGAGCGCGAGCTCGAGGCCGCGCGCGAACTGTTGCCGGACGACGGAGAGATCGCGCGGGCGCTGGCTATTGTCCGCGCTTCCGGCGGGCGGACGCAATGACGCCGCTGCGTTTGGGCGTTTTTGCCGGCTGCCTGCTGCTCTTGCCTGCAGGCGGCGGCGCGTCGGAGCGCTGCGCCGCCTGTCACCCCGATGAAGTTGCGGCGTATCTGCGAACGGGCATGGGCCGGTCGATCGGCCGACCTTCCGCGTTGCAACCCGCCGGCGCATACCGCCACGGACTTTCGAAAACGTCTTACGCGATTACCGCGGATTCCTCCGGCATGACCCAGCGCATCGCGCGCGGCGGACTCTCCGCCGAGTATGCGGTGGACTACGTAATCGGCTCGGGCAATGCCGCGTTCGGCTACCTCGTCAGCGCCGGCAACGCCGTTTTTCAATCGCCCATCGCCTACTACGCCAAACGGAAGCGATGGGGCGCCGCTCCCGGTATGGAGCGATACGCGGCGCCCGACTTCACGCGGCCCGTGACCCCGGAGTGCCTTTGGTGCCATGCCGGACGCCCTCTGCCGCTGCCGCAAACCGTGAACCGTTACGAGCAGCCGGTTTTCGCGGTCGCGGCGATTTCCTGCGAGCGTTGTCACGGCGATGTCCGGGCGCATCTCGGTGAGCCGGCAGCCGCGAATATCGTCAACCCGGCCAAGTTGCCGCCCGTTGAAAGAGACAGCGTTTGCGAGCAGTGCCATCTCTCGGGCGTTGTCCGCATTCTCAATCCGGGCAAGAGCTTCGGCTCGTACCGTCCGGGCGAGAAGCTCGAAAGCGCGTTTTCGGTATTCACGGCCGCGCAGCCCGACGCCGGCCGGCCTTTCCAAGTCGTCAGCCACGTCGAGCAACTCGCTCTGAGCCGCTGCGCCCAAAGCAGCAAAGGGCAACTATGGTGCGGTACGTGCCACAACCCGCACGCTGAACCGCAGGCGCCGTCCGCGTATTTCCGCGAGCGCTGCCTGGACTGCCACGGGCCGACGTTGGCCGCCGACCACGGCGCGCCGGCGCGCGACTGCATCGGCTGTCACATGCCCAAGCGGCAGTCTTGGGACAGCGGACACAGCGCCTTCACCGATCACAGAATCGCGGCGCATCCCGCCCGGACCGCAACGCCGGCAGAGGAGCCGCCTGCGGCGATTCGCGCCTGGCGCGCGGCGCCGGAGCCGCCGGCAAGCCGCAATCTTGGTCTGGCGAACGTCATGGTCGGACGGCAACGGAACTCGCCGCGGCATGCCGCGAACGGACTCGACCTGCTGCGTTCCGTAGAAGACGAATTTGCGGACGATGCGGACTTCCTGGAAGGGTTGGGGACGGCCTTTGTGCTCACGGGGGAGCCGCGCAAAGGGCGGGATTATCTGCAAAAAGCGGTCGAGGCGCAGCCCGGCCATGCGCTGCGGCGCCTGTCTTTGGCCGCGGCCTGGTGGGAGCTCGGCGCCGCGCGCGAAGCAACCGCCGCTCTGGAGGCCGCAATTCGCCTCGACCCTTATCTGGAATCGGCGTACCGCATGTTGGCCCGCGTGTACGCCGATACGGGCCGGCCCGAGAAGGTTCGGGAGACGTGGCGGCGGTATCTCGAGCATCGGCCGCGGAGCATCGAAGCGCGCCGGCAAGCGGCGCTCGCGCCGGGGGCTCTCGACCGGTAATGCGGAACGGCTTCATTGCGCAACCGCCGCCTGCGCTTGCTTTTCTTCAGACGCGAATTCTTCTTTGGCAATCCTGGCGATAACCTCGTCGCTGAGTTCCGAATAGTATCCGTATTTCTCCCGAACCTTGTGCAGTTCTCTGTGAAACGCCCGGATTTTGTCCTTATCGCTCAACCCCTTCATTGATCGCTTGACTCTTCTCTCAGCTGCGGTGATGTGACCTACTATCTGCAGCTTGCGCTTCTTGGCTGAATCAGCTATCGCAGCGCCTTGATGTTCGCGCATATCCGCGAGATCCATATGGCCATTCAAATACGCAAACGCTAGAGTAGAACCGGTACCATCACTATCGGTTTTTGCGTTTACATCCGCTCCGGCATCCACAAGCAGATTTGCAACTGCCGCCGCTCCATTGATTGCGGCATAGTGCAGCGGAGCAAAGCCCATAGTATCTCTCGCATCCGCATCGGCCCCGAATCGCAAGAGTTCTGAAACATATAGATAACCCGAGTCCCTGGGCCCCGAAACAGCGTAATGCAAGGCTGTTTTACCGTAAGCGTCAACATCGTTGGGGTTGCGCCCCGATTGCAGAAGTCCAACGAGACGCTGCAAATCGCCCTCTCTGACTGCCTCGTGCAATGGATGGTTTCGTTCCCGGGTTGTCGCGGGCAGGGCCGTCAAGCACAACAGCGCAGCCGTTGCCGTACTTCTTTTCAACATTTTCATGTCTTCTCTTCCCAAGCCGCATTCAGAGCGTAGTTGATTATCGAACAGCGGTGATTCCGGGAAGCTCTGCCGTGCGCCTGTGAGTCGTCGCTTCTCAATGCTCCCGTTCGAGCCGCAAGATACGGTCGTCGAAGCGCGACACGGCGGCCTGCCGTAAGCGGATTACGCAGCGCGGGACCGCAGGGTTCCCGGGTATCGGAGCCGCGCCGCCTGTTTTCGCCCCGTTCGCCGCCGCTTGCTCCTTGCGCCTTTCCGCGCTATGCTGATTAGGTTCGCCGGGCTTCCGCCCTTTTCCTCCACGGCGATCGACCGTGAACCCGTCCGCCGAGTGCGGTTGTCCTCTCCCTCATGACAATTACGGAACTGCATCAGAAAGACATCACTGCACTCAGCGAGCTCGCCCATGATTTGGGACTCGAAGGCATCAGCAGTCTACGCAAGCAGGAGTTGATCTTCCGCATTCTCCGCGCGCAGACCGAAGACGAGGGGCTGCTGTTTGTCGAGGGGAGCCTCGAAATCCTCCCCGAAGGTTTCGGTTTCCTGCGTTCGCCCGAGTACAACTACCTGCCCGGCCCGGACGATATTTACGTTTCGCAGCAGATCGTCCGGCGCAACGGCATCCGCAACGGCGATACGGTTTCGGGGCAGGCGCGGCCGCCCAAAGACCGCGAAAACTACTTTTCGCTGCTCCGCGTGGACGCCATCAATTTCGAGCCCCCGGAAGTCGCGCGGAACAAGATTCACTTCGACAACCTGACCCCGCTTTATCCCGACGAGCATCTCAGGCTGGAGACGGCGAAGGAAAATCTCAGCGGCCGCGTCATGGACCTGGTAACCCCTATCGGCAAGGGCCAACGCGGCCTGATCGTCGCCCCTCCGCGCACCGGCAAGACGATGCTTCTGCAGTCGATCGCGAACTCGGTCACCGCCAATCACCCCGAAGTCACGCTCATCGTCTTGCTGATCGACGAGCGCCCCGAGGAAGTCACCGACATGACGCGCTCGGTCAAGGGCGAAGTGGTGAGCTCGACCTTCGACGAGCCGCAAGCGCGGCACGTGCAAGTTGCCGAGATGGTCATCGAAAAGGCCAAGCGGCTGGTCGAGCACAAGCGGGACGTGGTCATCCTGCTCGATTCGATTACGCGCCTCGCCCGCGCCTACAACACGATCGTCCCCTCGTCCGGCAAGGTGCTGTCGGGCGGCGTGGATTCGAATGCGCTCCAGCGCCCCAAGCGATTCTTCGGCGCGGCGCGCAACATCGAAGAGGGCGGCTCGCTGACCATTGTCGCCACGGCGCTGGTCGATACCGGCAGCCGCATGGACGAGGTCATCTTCGAAGAGTTCAAGGGCACGGGCAACATGGAGTTGCATCTCGACCGCAAGCTGGTCGACAAGCGCACCTTCCCGGCCATCGACATTCATCAAAGCGGCACGCGCAAGGAAGAGTTGCTGCTCGATCGGGCAACGCTGCAGCGCGTCTGGGTGCTGCGCAAGGTGCTGAGCAACTTGGGCACGGTTGAAGCCATGGAGTTGCTGCTCGACCGCATGTCGAAAACGCGCGGCAACACCGAGTTCCTGGCTTCAATGAAGAGTTGACGGCGCGTCATGCCGGCAGTCGAATCCACGGTGCAGGTGCGTTACGCCGAAACCGACCAGATGGGCGTTGTCTATTACGCGAACTATCTGGTCTGGATGGAAGTCGCGCGGGTCGCTTACTGCCGGGAAGCGGGATTCGAATACAGCGATATGGAGCGCGAGTCGGGCGCCTATCTGGCGGTGACCGAGGCGCGCTGCAGTTACCGCTCGCCGGCCCGTTTCAACGACAAGGTGCGCATCGTTTGCCGCGTGACGGAGGTTCGTTCGCGCACCGTGCGCTTCGCTTACGAGATGCGCCGCGGCGGCGAACTGCTGGCGACGGGGGAAACCCTGCACGCCGTAACCAATGCGCAGGGCAAAATGATTCGCATGCCGGAGCGCTATCGGAAGTTTTTTCCGCTTTCCCGATAAACTGTTGCGGAACCCGGCGCAACAACGGGGCCGGGCCGAAACGCCGATGAGGGGAATGAAGAAACCGCGCGCCGCGCCGCTCGTTCGGGCGGTTGTTTTACTCTGCGCCGCGGCTGGAATGCTGCCGGGAGGGCTCGACCGGCGCTTCGATCTGACGCTCGAACGCGTTCTCAACGGCGGGCCGCCCGTTTACGACCCGCCGTTTCTGCTGGCGGACCTGATGCCCAGGGACGCGCGGCGCTTTACCGACTTCAGCGGCGATCTTTCCGGGCGTTATATCGGGGCGCTTGCGGCCGCATCGCCGCATCGGCCGGTACCCGCCGAGGCGCTGCGGGAACTTGTCCATGAGGCGCTCGGGCTTCAGCGCTCCGACGGGCATTTCGGCGCTCCGCTGTCGCGCTTCGGAGTCGCTGACGACGACATGGCGCTCATGTGGGGCAACGGGCGGCTCTTGGTCGGTCTGCTGGAGTACCATGCCGTCTCCCATGACGCCGAGGCTCTGCGCGCCGCGCGAGGCATCGGCGACTTCCTGTCGGCCAACGCGGAGAAATTCAATAGCGCGAAGGTGCGCCGCGACTACGGCGCCGGCCGCATGGCGCACGGCTACATCTGCTGGACGCAAAACATCGAGGGACTGGTCGCGTTGGGCCGGGCGGCCGCCGATGCCCGCTATATCGAGACCGCCGCGTCTATCGCCGGGCATGTCTCGCAGCAACCGGGGCAGCACAGCCACGGCCTGCTGTCCTCGTTGCGCGGCATTCTGGAGCTTTACCGCGAGACCGGCGACGCGCAATGGCTGCGCCAAGTCGAGGAAGCGTGGTCGAAGCTCGCTGCGTCGGGGAACGTGGCCGTCACCGGAACCGTCTGCGAATACCTCGAGCCGGCGATGCACCGGGACGAAGGCTGCTCCGTTGCCGATTGGCTGCGGCTGTCGCTGGCGCTTTGGCGCGAGACGCAAAAGCCGCGCTACATCGCCGCCGCCGAGCGGAGCTGGTTCAACGGTTTTGCCATGAACCAGTTCGCCGGAGGCGATTTCGGCCACGTTTACTTCAACGAAAACGGATTCGCCGGCGGCGCCGATCGGGCCTGGTGGTGCTGTACGCTGCACGGGCTGCGCGCTTTTCCGGCGGTGGCCGAAGCGGCGTTTCGCGAGACGGAGGATGCTCTGCTTTACGAATTTGCGGTCGATGCCGCGGTTGCCTCCGGCGGCCTGCGCGTGCGGGCCGCGGCCGGGCTCGATATCGACTCGACCGTAGAACTCGAGATCGAGGCCGCGCCCGCCGAACCTCGAGCGATCGGCGTCAGAATCCCCGCTTGGGCGAACGATGCGGCGCTTGCCGTCAACGGAAATCCCGCCGCGGCAACGCGGGAGGACGGCTACGCGCTGCTCGAGCGCGTCTGGGCCGCGGGCGACCGGCTGCGCGTTTACTACGAGTTGCGCGCGGAATCGTTGCGCGACCGCAACCGCCCCGGCCGACGCGCGCTGTTGCTGGGTCCCTGGGTCATGGCCGTTTCCGAGGCCGAGGAGCCTGCCTTTTTCGATGAAGGCTACGCGCAAAACGAAGCCGACATCGACGATCTTGCCGCCGTCGAGGGGCTGCCGGCGAGACGCGAGATCCCGCTACGTCCACGCGGGTTACCGCGAGCAGGCGCAGACCGCCCGCCTGCTGCCCGTCGGGGAGCGTACCTGGTCCGCTCGTCAGGGCCGCTGGGAAGTTTGGCTGCGCAGCGGGGACGCGGCCGGCGCAGCCGAAAAAGCCGCGGCCCGGTTGCCGCAGCCGGAGCAGGCGCCGCTGCCGTTCCTCGCGGGCGCCGCCGCGATTGCCGCCGCCTGCTGTTTCCTTTGGCTGCGGCGGCGTCGCTCGGCAGGCCGTTAATGCAACTGCCGGCGGAAGCGGACGGCGCTGAGCGTATAGACCAGGACGGCGATGCCCATTAACGCCGACAGGCGCGGCCACAGGAATTCGATGCCGACGCCCTTCATCGTGATGCCGCGCACGATCTCGACGAAATAGCGCAGCGGCAGCAGATGCGACAGGACTTGAAACGCCTCGGGCAGGTTCTCGACTCTGGCGAAGGCTCCCGACAGCAGCACCATCGGCGGATTCACGAAGAACGTCAGGAACTGCGCCTGCTGCTGGTTCGCCGCGAACGTCCCGATGAGCGTGCCGACGCCCAAAGACGCCAGGCCGGCGGCGGCGCCCGTTACGGGAAACAACCAGAAAGGGCCGTGCAGGGGCAGACCGAACCATAAGTGCGCGGTCGTCGTGCTCACGGCAAACCCCGTGAGCAACAGCGCCAGGACGGGGGTTCCCTTGGCCAGGACGATTTCCAACGATTGCGCGGGGCTCATGAGCAGTTGCTCGACGGTGCCGATTTCCTTCTCGCGGACCGTCACCGCCGAGGCCAGCAACGATCCGTCGACAAACATGATTACGGCCATGATGCCCGTGAGGTAGTACCAGGAAAACAGCAGCCCGGGATTGTACAGCGCCGTCGCCCGCAGGTCGATCCGCGGCGGCGGCGCGGGCGCGCCCGCGGACGCAGAGAGGCGCACGGGCCGCTGGGCCGACAGGTCGAGCGCGTAGCGTCCGACGATCTGCTGCAGATAGCCTCCGGCGATGACCGCCGAATTGGCAATCACGGCGTCCACCAGAACTTGCAGTTCGGCCGGCCGGCCGGCGGCGATCCTGGAACTCAGATCCGGCGGGAGCACGACAGCCATATCCACCTCGCGGCGCTCCAAAGCGAGTTGGGCATCCTTGAGCGAAACGAAATTGCGCACGATGGCGAACGCCTCGGTTCCGTCGAGGCGGCGGCCGATTTCGCGGGCGGCCGCGCCGCCGTCGAGATCGACGAGGGCTGTCGGCAGACGCTTGACCTCGGGATTCAACGCGTAGCCGATCACGATCAGAACCAGCGTCGGCGGAATCGTCAGTTGGACGATCATCCGCCAGTTCCGGCGAATCTGCCGGCACTCCTTGACGAGCAAGGCGCGGTAGCGGGTCAAGCTGAACCCTCCCGGCATCGGCGGTCAGTCCTCGAAGCGCATTTTGCGCACCCGGTAAAGATTCGCCAGCCAGGCCGCGGCGGCCAGCGCCGCCAGATAGAGCACCGGCAGCCAACCCGCGGCCCAGCCGCCGTCGCGCAGGATGCTGCCGCGGACAAGGTCGATGTAATAGGTGGCCGGCACGAGGTACGAAATCCAGCGCAACTGCAAAGGCGCGTTCTCGACCGGCGTGAGGAAGCCGGAGAGCAGCATGGAAACGATAAAAAGCCCCAATTGGACTACCTGGGTGCTGACGCTCTGCGATTTCGTTTCGTGCCCCAGCCACATGCCGAAGAACACTCCGGCCGCGATGTAGAGCAGCGTGCCGGCCAGCAGCGGCGTCGGGTCGGACGGTACGCGGTAAGAGAAAAAAACGCTTCCCAGCAGGAAACAAAGCACGAACTGCGCCAAGCCGATGCCGATGTAGGGCAGCGCCTTGCCGAGAGTCCATTCCTGCGCCGAAAGGTTCGAGGAGTAAACCTGAATCGCGGCGCCCAACTCGTGCTCCCTGGCGGCCGACGTGGCGCCAAGCAGGGCGGGGAAGAAGATCAAGACGATGCCGAGGGCGCCCGTGCCGAAAAATACGCGGTCGGCGAGGCCGGGGTTGTGCCAGTAGCGAATGGCCACCCGCAGAGGCGGCGCCGGGGCGCCGCCGCGCGTGGTCAGGAAGGCTTGCGTAATGGCCTGCGCTTCTTGACGCAGCACAAGCGCCGTATTGCCGTCGGTTCCGTCCAGCAGGAGCTGCGCGGAGGCCGGCTGTCCGCGCAGTAGGCGGCGTTCGAATCCCGGAGGAATCGACAGCGCCGCGGATGCCGAGCCTTCGTCGAGCATGGTTTCGAGCCGGCCTGCGTTGGAGACCGGCGTCAATTCGAACTCGTTGCTCGCGGCGAACGCGTCGATATAGGCGCGGCTTGCCGGCGTGCGGTCGAGGTCTTCGACGGCCAGAGCGACGTTGTCCGGGTCGAACGTCAGCGCTGCGCCGAACAACCAGAGCGTCGCCAGGGGCATCAGCACCGACAGCGCTACCGTCAGGCGGTCGCGCTGAAAATGTTTCAACTCCTTGACGGACTGCGCGGCGATACGCTTCATGCCGCCTCCCGATTCCGCTCGCGATGCCGGTAGGTGAGCCGGATAAACAGGTCTTCGAGACCGATCGGGATCGGGCGCAGGCGCTCGGGGACAATGCCGGCGCCTGCGAGGATTTGCGACACGCCGCGCATGCCGTCCGCCGCATTGGGCACGAAAACGTGCAGCCGGTCGCCGAACAGGGACACGGCTTCGGTGCCCAGCCTCCCCTTCAGCGCTCTCATGGCGCTGAGCGGCTCGCTTGTCGATACCTCCACGAGGCCGCCGTCATTTGTTGCCTTGATGGCGGCCGGGGTTCCCTCGACGGCCATTTCGCCCGCAACCATGAAGCCCAGGCGCCGGCACTGTTCCGCTTCCTCCAGATAGTGCGTCACCACCAGCACCGCCGCTCCGCGGTCGGCGAGATCGTCGATCATCCGCCACAAGGCGCGGCGGGCCAGCGGATCGACTCCCGATGTCGGCTCGTCGAGCAGCACGACATCGGGTTCGTGCATGACCGCGGCGCCGAAGGCGATCCTCTGCTTCCATCCGTCGGGCAGCTTTCCGGTGAGCAGGTTTTCCTGGCCTGCAAGCCCGGCCGACTCCAGCGCCCAGGCCATCCGCTCGCGTCTCGCTGCTTCGGGAATGCCGTAGATCGATGCATAAAACTCGAGGTTCTGCGCCAGCGTCAGATCGTCGTACAGAGCGAATTTCTGCGACTTGTACCCTACCCGCGAACGCACGCGCGCGGAGCGCAAGTCTTTGGTATGCCCCAGCAGGGCGACCGATCCTCGATCGGGCGCGAGCAGACCGCAGATCATCTTGACGGTCGTGGTTTTGCCTGCTCCGTTGGCGCCCAGCAGCCCGTATATCTCGCCGCGTTCGATGCGCAGGCTGACGTTGCGGACCGCGCGGAACGCGTTGAAATTCTTGTGCAGTCCGAAGGCCAGGATGCCGACGCGCTCTCCGCCGGCCGGGGCCGCGGCTGCTTTCCGCCGCGGAAAATGCGGAAGCGCAATCTCCCCGCGCCGTTCGCGCAAAATCGAAACGAAGGCGTTCTCGAGGGTCGGCTCCGACCGCTCACAGCGCGTTACGGGATGCCCTTGCCCTGCGAGGAACGCGCGCAGCGCCGGCTCGCCGCGGTCCGGGTCAGGCGCCATCACGTCGAGGAAGTCGCCGAACCGCTGCACGTCATGCACCCTGACCTGTCCGCTGCCCGGCTCGTTGAGCAGCCGCAGCGTCGCCGCCAGGTCGTCGGTTTGGATGGCCAGCCGGGTCAGGCCGAGTTTCGAGCGCAGCCCGCGCGGGGAGTCGATGTCGAGAATCTCGCCGCGGTCCATGCAGGCCACCCGCGAGCAGCGCTCGGCCTCGTCGAGATAGGGCGTCGCCACCACCAGGGTCATGCCCCGAGCGGACAAGGCGCCGAGCGCGTCCCAGAACTCGCGGCGCGAAACGGGATCGACTCCGGTCGTCGGTTCGTCCAGCAACAGGACTTCGGGCGCCGATACGAGCGCGCAGGTGAGCGCCAGTTTCTGCTTCATGCCGCCCGACAGCCGCCCGGTCAGCCGGTCTTTGAATGCCGCCATGCCGAACAGCGCGAGATAGCGCGCCATCCGTTCCGCGATGAGCGTTTCCGGAGTCTCCCGCAACCCGCCGGCGTAGTGAATGTTCTCGCTGACGCTGAGGTTTTCGTACAGGCTGAAAGGCTGCGTGAGATAGCCGACGCGGCTGCGGCTGCGCCTCGCCGTCGCATCGAGGATTCGGACGGCGCCGGATGTCGCGTCCATCACGCCGGCGAGAATCTTGAAGGTCGTGGTTTTGCCCGCGCCGTCGGCGCCGATGAGGCCGAAGGTCTCTCCCCGCGCGACTTCGAAACTTGCCGAGCGCAGCGCATGAACCTCGTCGCCCGCTTCGTCGCAATAGGTTTTCGTCAGATTGGAGCAGCGGATCGCCGCAGTCACGGTTGCGATGTCTCCTCGGAAGCGGCGGACTCGCGGATGAAAATGCGTCCGTCGGCCGGCATGCCTATTTTGGCTTGTCCGAAGCCTTCCTTGAGCAGCAGCTTGACGCCGACGACCTGCTTGACGCGGTCCTCGCGGAAATACGTATTTTCCGGCGTGAACATCGCTTGCGGATCGATCCGCGAGACTTCGGCGCGCAAGGGAGACTGCGGGTAGGAATCGAGGATGACTTCGCCCCGCTGCCCCACGGCGACAAGTCCGATCCGCCCTTCGGGGACGTATGCCCGCAAGTACAGCGATTGGGGGTCGAGCAGGGTCAGCAGGGTCTGCCCCGGCGCGATTACCTGACCCGGCTCGGCGGCTCTCGTCAGCACGATGCCGTCGAACGGCGCGCGGACCGTGAGTTCCGCGACGGCGGCGCCGGTCTGCGCCGCTACCGCTTCGGAGACTTCGATTTGCGCTCCGGCGGCTCGAATCGCGCTGCGGGCTTCGGTCATCCGGTGTTTCAGCGCGGCTTTCTCCGCCGACACGATTTGCGGATTGCTCTCGGCCGCCTTGGCTATGGACAATGCCCCCTCCGCCGCGGCGACTTGGCGGGCGGCGGCGTCCGCAACGGCTTCGAGCGCGGCCTGTTGCGCCGAGAATCGGTCCGCCGTTTGTAGCGGAACGGCGCCTTTCTCAGCCAGCGACTTGTACCGTGCGGCGTCGGCTTCGACTTGGCCGAGTTCGCTCCGGGCCCGCTCGAGATCGGCCTTTGCCGCGGCGAGCTGCCCTTGGGCATGGGCGACTCGACCCGCGGCTTCGAGCGCGCTCTGTTTTTCGCGCAGATCGAGTTGACGAAACCGTTCGTCCAGCAGCGGCAATTGCGTCTGCGCCTGTTCGAGTTGCCGTCGAGCGGCCTCGATCATCGCCAGGCTCTGCTCGTTTCTGGCCAGCGCTTGATCGGAGCTGCAGCGCACCAGCACTTGACCGGCTTTGACCGCATCCCCTTCGCGCACCTCGACCGCGGCAATGCGGCCCGGAACTTGCGCCGCCAGATGGGCCTCGCCGCCCTCGATGCGGCCGCTGACCTCGAGCGCCGCGGTCGGCTCGGCGGGGCCGGGCGCGCAGCCGCTCGCTGCGAACGCGAGCAGAACGAGCGCCGGCAGGCTGCTGCCGATAGGAGAAGGATTCACTGCGACCTGCCGTAGATGGTTTCCGCGTCGCCCGTTGCGCGGTGCAGAGCCGCGCGGGCCAAGTTCAGATTGTACAAAGCGCGTATCCGGCCGCGTTTCGATTGCGCCAACCGTTCCTGGGCCAGGACGACCTCGGAGTTGTCGGCAACGCCGCCCTGGAAACGGATCAAACTGAGATCGACCTCTTCCTCGGCCAGCGCAACCGTCTCCTCGGCGGCTTCGACTTGCAGCCGCGAAGAATCGACTCCCGAAAGCGCGACGCGCACATCCAACTCGATCTCCGCTCGGATGGCGTCAAGCACGGCTTCCGCCTCGTGCAGCGCAGCCGTTGCGCGGACCTTTTCCGCCGATCCTCGGCCGCCGAAATAGAGAGGCATCGTCAGATTGCCCAGGAGCGTATAAGTGGCCTGGGTTGTCGCTGCGCTGCGGCCGACTTGACCGACATCGGCGTAAAACGTCAGTTTCGGCAGGCGCGCCGATTGCGCGGCCCGCACGGCCATCCGCGCCGACTCGACGCGTGACTTGGCGGCAAGGTAGTCCGGACGCCGTTCCATCGCGGCGCGCAGCATATCCGCGTCCGCCGCCCGCTCCGCGCGAAAGAAACGGCGTATGTCCGCAAGCTCGTAGTCCGCGCCGATTTCCGCGTGCAGCACGCCGGCCAGCCGCAGCTTCGCCGCTTCCAACGCGGCTTCGGCTTCGTAAACCGCCTGTTGCGCCGCGGTGACTTGGCGGCGCGAGCGCCTCCGGTCGAGCCCGCTGGCTATCCCGTGCTCGAAGCGGTCGGCGGTAATCGTCGCCAGCGCGCGGCTGGCGGCCAACTGCTCCCGCGCGGTCGCGGCCAGAG
The DNA here is from genome assembly GCA_958295955.1 of uncultured Bryobacterales bacterium. Lineage (GTDB taxonomy): Bacteria > Acidobacteriota > Terriglobia > Bryobacterales > UBA6623 > CATQHP01. The sequence continues at coordinate 4,154,831 of OY282420.1, forward strand.
CCTGCGAGCGCAGGGCTTCGACATAATGCGCGACGACCTGCAGAACGATGAGCTCGCGGGCGTTGCCGCGGTCCGACTCGCTTGCCTCGGCTTGCCGCATCGCCGACCGCTGCTGAAACCGCGACGGAAGATTCAGCACGTCCGCGGTCATCACGAATTGAGCGTCGAACGTTCCGAACGGCCCAAATCTCTCCGGGATGGGCACGTTGCCGAGCCCTTGAAACGTGTCGGCGTCGATGCCGTTCGCCCGCAGATTGAGAGTGCGCACCGATTGACCGGCCGTAAGCGCAACATGCGGCCGGTTTGCCGCGCGCGCGAGCATGTACGCGGCGCGGCCGTTGCGGTACGCGGCCTCGGCGCGCCGCAGTTGGGGGCTCGATGTCAACGCCATGCGTACGGCTTGGGGGAGCGTCAGCGAGGCCGGCATGGGACGCCGGTCCGCGGCGAGTGCGCCGGCCGCCGCAATCAGGGCAGGGAAAAGGACGCAGCAGTATTTTCCAAAGCGAAGCATTGTTTCTCCTTCGGGTATCCTTGATTGAAGCACGCTGGCGGACGCGGGGAGTAATCGGGCGCGCCGCCGAAATGACGATGGGACCGTATCGCGACCGGACGTATCCGAAGGTCGGGGCCGGCGCCGCGCTGCTGTTCTTTGCCGGCGCGTGGATTGCCGCGTCCCGGCCGGTCGTGGATTGCCCCTGCGACCATACGGCCCCCGAATCGCTGCAACCGCGCGTTTGCAGTCTCTGCAAGACCGCCGAAGACCGCTCCGGGCCGATCTACTTCCTCAAGGACATCAATCCCCACAAGCCGAGCCGCTATCTGGCTCTGCCCAAGGCGCACGGCAGCGGCTTCCAATCGACGTCGAGCCTCGCTCCGGCATTGCGCGCTCAGCTTTGGCAGGGCGCCATCGAACGCGCGGAAGAGCTTTTCCCCGGGCGCTGGGGCATCGCGGAAAACAGTCATTTTTTCCGCACTCAGTGCCACGCGCATCTGCACATCGGGCCGCTCAGCGCGGAAGTCGACGACTCGGACGGCGCGCTCTACGACTCGACCGCCGACTTCCCGAACCCGGCCCCGCGGGGCGGAATGTGGCTGCATCCCAAGAACGGCGCTTACTGCGTCCATCTCGACCGCGACCTGGCCGAAATCGTCCTGGTGCGCTGAAGGGCCGTCTCAAACCCAATGGCCGGCCGTCTCAAACCAACTGTCCGTTTCCGGCCGCCGGCCGCGTTCAACGCTGCGGGAATACTCTGCTCGTTCCCGGCGCCGGTTTCAGCTTGAAGCTGCCGCGCGGAAATTTGGGGTTGGATTCGACCGCGGAGTAACTGTAAATGCGGTAGTCTCCGGGGCTCGTTTCGTAAACTTTCTGTTTCACGGGCTGCCAGGTCTTTTTGGCGATCCACATCTCGATTTTCTCGAAGCTCCGCGCTTGCTCGTCCGTTTTCGGACGCAACTCCAGCCTGACGCTTTCTACGCCCGCCGCGGCTTCCTCGCCCGTCACCGAGACGTTGTAGTTGTCGCGGAGAAACTTGCCCGATGCGCCGAATCCGAGCAGCAGCGCCTGCCTAAGCTTGTCGCGCGACTTGCTCAAGTCGTAAACCTCTACGGTGGCGATCTTCGGTTTGTAGATTTCAACCTTCGTATCTTTTATGGAAAGGAAATAGTGGTTCGGCTCGGTGAACTCGACCAGCATATCGATGCGGGACGGGTTGACGCGCTGCACGACGATCGTGCCCGACTCCGCGGATTTGTCGTCCACGAGCGAAACGTACTTCGTCCAGACCGCATGCGCCCGCATGCCCTTCCATTGCGCCGCCGCGGCGTTCATATTCGAGAGCACGGCATCCAGCTCCGGCGCGGCCTGCAGCAACAACGCCGCCGGCAGTAGAACGAGTCCCAGCAATCTCACAAGAGGGGAGACGGATGTTGCGGGCAACGCGTTTCGCATGCGGGGCGCGGCCGGGAGGCGGTTACGGCTGGGCGTAAACCAGATAGGCGCGCACGGCGCCCTCGGCATCGGTCGTAGGCTTCTTGTCGATGACCCGCAAATTCTTGCCGCTGCGCTGCTTCAGCAACTCGCGCAGGCGGCCGTCGGCATCCTCGGCGGGGGAAGCTTCGACAACTTCGGGATCGACCCAGAACACAAGCGTCCCGCTGCCGTCGTTCAGCGACTCGATCTCTTGCACGGTCGGCGGGCGCGGCCGGTCGCGAAAGACGCTCCGGGGGGTCAAAAATATAAACGCCAGGATCAGCGCAACAATCAAATCGTATTGCCACGAGCCGCGCCGATAGCTCCAGAAGACGGCCGGCCCGATTATCTGCCAGACCTTGCGGAACACGATTCCAGTTTATCGTAAACTGAAGAGGCAAGCGCCCGCCCGGCGCATATCCCCATGCGACGACTCCGCCAATTGATTCGACTTGCGACCCATGCGCAATTGCTGCCCGTGCTCGAGAGCGGCGACGACCCGCTGATCGGCGGCCAGGCCGTGATGGAGGGCGTCATGATGCGCGCGCCGCACAACTACTGCGTCGCCATACGCAAGCCCGACGGATCGGTGGTAATCGAAAAGGGGCCGGCCAAGCGCCTGTCCGAGACGAGCCGATTCTGGGCCTTGCCGCTTGTCCGCGGGTGCGGCGCCTTGGGCCAATCGACGGCGCTGGGCATGAAAGCGCTGAATTTTTCGTCCAGGCACGCCGTCGAGGCCGCTGTAGGAGAGCGGAAGAACGGCGGGAAGGTCGAGGCGAAGGAACCGCCCGGTTGGATGATGGCGCTGAACATCGCCGTTTCCCTGGGTTTTTTCATCTTCATGTACAAGTTTCTGCCGCTCGCCGCTACCGAACGGGTTCAGGCTTATGTTCCGTCGCTCGAGAATCAGGTCGGCTTCAGCATCGTCGAGGGTCTGATCCGCCTGGCGATCTTCCTGACGTTTCTGTATGCCATTTCCCGCATGAAAGATATCCGCCGCGTTTTCGAATATCACGGCGCGGAGCACAAGGTGGTCTTCAACTACGAGTCCGGCAAAGAGGTCAACGTCGAGAACGCGCAGAGTTTCGTCACTTGGCACCCGCGTTGCGGCACGAGCTTTTTGATGGTGGTTATGGTCGTCGCCATCGCCGTTTACGCGCTCGTTCCGTTCGACGGATTTTGGTTGCGGTTCCTTGCGCGTCTGGCGCTGCTGCCGGTCATCGTCGGTCTGGGTTATGAGATCATTCGCTTCGCCGCCAAGCGCCGGAGCGGGTTTTTCAACGGCTTGGTGCGTCCGGGGTTGTGGCTGCAGCGCATCACCACGCAGCCCCCGGACGACGGCCAGATCGCAATCTCGATCCGCGCCCTCGAAGAGGCCATGACGCTCGAAGAGAAATCCGGCGGCAAGCTTGTCGTAGCCTGAAAGAAGGCGGCAATCCCGCATGAGCGCCTTTCGCCGATTCCGTTAGCCGTTCCGACTTGTCGGAACTGCGGACAGTCGGCCGGTGGCGTAGAACGAACGAGGCGCAAGCATGCAGTGGATCGCAAAGTTGGAGGAAATCGAGCGGCGTTACGAGGCGCTGTCCGCCGAATTGGCCGATCCGGCCGCGGTTGCAGACCCGAAACGCTACCGCAAGACCGCCAAGCAACTCGCGGAAATTACCGCGGTAGTCGAGAAGTTCCGCGAGTGGAAATCGCTCGCCGCGCAACTCGACGATGTGAAAGCGATGCTCAAGGATTCCGATCCGGAGATGGTCGCGATGGCCCGCGAAGAGGTCGAGTCCATCGAGGCGCGGCAGGCGGATCTCAGCGAAAGCATCCGTATGCTCATGCTGCCCAAGGACCCCAACGACGAAAAGGGAGTCGTGCTGGAGGTCCGCGCCGGCACGGGCGGCGGCGAGGCGACGCTGTTCGCCGCCGAGATCTTCCGCATGTACTGCCGCTACGCCGAAGCGAAAGGCTGGAAAGTCGAGATCACCGCGCAGAGCGATTCCGAAATCGGCGGCATCAAGGAAGCAATCGCGCTGGTCACCGGCAACCGCGTGTACTCGAAGCTCAAGCACGAGAGCGGCGTTCACCGCGTCCAGCGCGTGCCCCAGACCGAGACGCAGGGCCGCATCCACACTTCGGCGGTGACGGTGGCGGTCATGCCGCAAGCCGACGAAGTCGATATCGAGGTCAACGAGAGCGACCTGCGCGTCGATACCTACTGCTCTTCGGGTCCCGGCGGGCAATCGGTCAACACGACCTACTCGGCGGTGCGCATCACGCACGTTCCGACCGGACTGGTGGTTACTTGCCAGGACGAAAAGTCGCAGATCAAGAATCACAAGAAGGCCATGCAGGTCTTGCGCTCGCGTCTTTACGAGATCGAGTTGGAAAAACAGCAGTCCGAGCAAGCCGACCGGCGCCGCGCGATGGTGCGTTCCGGCGACCGCTCCGAAAAAATCCGCACGTACAATTTTCCCGAGATGCGCATCACCGACCACCGCGTCGGCCTCAAGACACACCAATTACAGGGCGTGCTGGAGGGCGCGCTGGACATTTTGATCGAGCCGATCTCCGCGTACTTTCAGGCCGAGCAGCTCGGCGCGCAGGCGGCCTGACCGTTCGCCGATTCTCGACTTTTCCTTTTGCGCGGTCACTGCGGGCGGCGGACGGTGAGGTACGGCCCCTCGGGCGTGGAGACGCCCTGCACGGTGGCCGTGACGGTTGCGTCGCCGTCGGGGACGTCGGCGGGCAGGCGCACCGTGAACTGGTACAGACCCGCGCAGCAGGGCGACGCGCCGGCGTAGAGCACGTCTTGCGCGGGAACGGCGATGCCGCCTACGGCAAACGCAACCGCGTTCGTCAGATTCGCCGCCGCGCCCGGGATGCGACCCGCAGCGATAGCCGGCTCAGTCGGCCCGAAACCCGTCCCGTACAGCGTCACGACCTCGCCGGGCGCGGCCGGCGTGAACTCGGCTCCAGGCAGCAGGCCGGGCGCGCCGATCAGGTCGGGGCCGCCGCCGTGCAGCGCTACGAGTGGGTTGCGCCCGTCGGCGTTGTTGACCAGGTTGAAAAACGCCGGCGAGACGGCGGCGACCGTTGCGCTTGCCGCTGCGCTGCGCTGTTCGTTCGCCGTCCCGCAACCGCGGGTGACGGTCAACGCCGCCTCTCCCGGGGCCAGGTCGTGCGGAACCTGGGCGTTGATCTGCCCCGGAGTCACTACGAACAGCGGGGCGCGCTTGCCGCCGATCTGCAGGCAGGTAGCGGCCAGGTTGACGGCAATGCCGCCGTCGGCGTCGATGACGGGGTTCAGCGTCCGCGTCCCGGCGAACTCGTGTCCGAAGACGGAAATGATCGCGTTGGGCGAGATGCGGCTCACCAGCGGGGTTCCGGTGGCCGGCACGACGCCGCCCGCAGAGATGCGGGGCGTGGACACCGGCGTCAAGCGGCGGATGAGGTGGTTTCCGGCATCGGCGATGTACAGGTTGCCTGCTCCGTCCAGCGCCATGCCTGCGGGGGAATTCAGTTGCGCGGCCACAGCCGCGCCGCCGTCCCCGCTGAAGCCCGCCGTGCCGCTACCCGCCACCGTGGTGATCACCCCCGCAGTGTCCACCTTGCGGATGAGGTGGTTTCCGGCATCGGCGATGTACAGGTTGCCTGCTCCGTCCAGCGCCATGCCGATGGGGGAGTTCAGTTGCGCCGCCAAGGCCGCGCCGCCGTCCCCGCCGTAGCCGCCGTAGCCGCGTGTCGCATCGCCCGCCACCGTAGATATCCTCCCCGCGGCGTTCACCTTGCGGATGCGGTGGTTGCCCGTATCGGCGATGTAGAGGTTGCCGGCGCCGTCCGGCATCACGCCAAAGGGGCGGTTCAGTTGCGCCGCCAAAGCCGCGTCGCCGTCCCCGCCGTAGCCTTCCGTCCCGTCGCCCGCCACCGTGGTGATCACCCCTGCGGCGTTCACCTTGCGGATGCGCTGGTTCAAACTATCGGCGATGTACAGGTTGCCCGCGCCGTCCAGCGCCACGCCTCGGGGGAAGTCCAGTTGCGCCGCCACAGCCGCGCCGCCGTCCCCGCCGAAGCCGCGCGTCCCGTCGCCCGCCACCGTGGAGATCGCCCCCGCAGCGTCCACCTTGCGGATGCGGTGGTTGTCCACATCGGCGATGTACAGGTTGCCCGCGCCGTCCAGCGCCACGCCTTCGGGGGCGTACAGTTGCGCCGCCACAGCCGCGCCGCCGTCCCCACTGTAGCCCGCCGTGCCGCTACCCGCCACCGTGGAGATCACCCCCGCAGCGTCCACCTTGCGGATGCGGTTGTTGCCCTCATCGGCGATGTAGAGGTTGCCCGCGCCGTCCAGCGCCACGCCTCGGGGGCTACTCAGGTTCGCCGCCAAGGCCGCGCCGCCGTCCCCGCCGTAGCCGCCGTAGCCGCGTATCACATCGCCCGCCACCGTAGAGATCCTCGCCGCAGCGTCCACCTTGCGGATGCGGTGGTTGTTCGTATCGGCGATGTACAGGTTGCCCGCGCTGTCCAGCGCCACGCCTCGGGGGAAGTCCAGTTGCGCCGCCACAGCCGCGCCGCCGTCCCCGCCGTGGCCGTACGTCCCGTCGCCGGCCACAGTGGAGATCACCCCCGCGGCGTTCACCTTGCGGATGCGGTTGTTGAAAGCATCGGCGATGTACAGGTTGCCTGCTCCGTCCAGCGCCACGCCTAGGGGGAGGTTCAGTTGCGCCGCCGTAGCCGCGCCGCCGTCCCCACCGTAGCCGCGCGTCCCGTTGCCCGCTACTGTGGTGATTACCCCCGCGGCGTTCACCTTGCGGATGCGGTGGTCTGTAGCGATGTACAGGTTGCCCGCGCCTTCCACCGCCACGGCGGAGGGAGAAAACACTTGCGCCGCCACGGCCGCGCCGCCGTCCCCGCCGACACCCAACGTCCCGTCGCCCGCCACGGTGGAGATATTCCCCGAGGAGTCCACCTTGCGGATGCGGTAGTTGTCCCTATCGGCGATGTACAGGTTGCCCGCGCCGTCCAGCGCCACGCCGACGGGGAAGCGCAGTTGCGCCGTCACGGCCGCGCCGCCGTCCCCGTCTCTGAAGTTGGGCCTCCCCGCGAACGTCTCGATGATCCGGTCGTCCGCGGGCTGCGCCCCGGCAACCGCCGCCGCCAGCGCGGCGAGCATTAGTGCAGAGCAAGACCGCCTGCGCAGGGCGACAAGAGCGGATGACTTGAAGCAGAGAAGAAATCCAACAGATCCGAGTTTGAGCAGGGAGAGCGAGGAGTGAAAAACGCAGACCGCATCATTCATTAACAACGAAAGATATCCATCCGCCAACGCCTTGTCAACGGCGAAACGCGTTGACCGGATTTTTCGCGACCTGCGGGACTGTAAAATCCCAGATGAAATGCGGTGAAATTTCACCTAAAATGAAACGCCCCGCGCCCGCGGAATACTCAACCGCTACCGCTCGAGCCAGAGCCGCGCGTTGCGATGCACTGCGACCTCGGGAACGTCGTTTGACAGCTTCGCTCCCGGCGTGCTGCGTCCGCGGGCGATTTGCTCGTCGAGCAAGGCGACGATGCGGGCGGCTATCTCCGGGCGCGCAGCCGCCAGATTCTGCGTTTCGCCTATGTCGGCTTCAAGGTCGAACAGTTGCACGAAAGGCGCGCGCCGCAAATCCGCTGCGGCCGGCGTTCCGCCGAATGCGCGCAAGGCGTCTCCCCATGCCTGTTCGGGAACGGGCTTCGTGCCCCACATCCCCCGCGAGCCGCTGCTCGGCGTCAGCGCCAGCTTCCACTTTCCCTGCCGCACCGCGAAGGCCAGCGGCGACTGCATGACGAGACTGCCGCGGGTCGGGTCCGCCGCCGGGTCTTCGAGCAGCGGGAGAAAGCTGATCGAATCCGGCGCATTGTCTCCCAATTCGAGCCCGACGATAGCGGCCAGGGTCGCGGCCAGGTCGTTCAGACCCACCAGCCGGTCGCAGCGCGAGCCGGCCTTCACCTTGCCCGGCCAGCGCGCGAGCAAGGGTACCCGCAGGCCGCCCTCGTAAACCGTGAACTTGTAGCCGCGGTAGATGCCGCGCGAATAGTGTCCCAGCTTCTCCAGATCGCGTATCTGCCCGGCGGTCGCCTTGCGGATGTTCCCCGCGTACGACGCGGCCCCGTGGTCGGACGTGGCCAGAACCAGCGTGTTCTCGGCCAGACCGTTCTTTTCCAACGCCCGCAGCACCCGGCCCATCGTGTCGTCGGTTTCTTCGACGAAATCCCCGTAAAGCCCGATCTTGCTCTTGCCCTCGAATTGCGGACTCGGACTCGTCGGGGTATGCGGAGCGGTCAGCGCCAGGTAAAGGAAGAACGGCTTGCCGTCCTTCGCTTGCGCGGCGTTGCGGGCGATAAAGGCGTCCGCTTCGCCGGCGAACGTGTCGAGCACGGCGTAGTCTTCGAAGCTCTCTTCCGCCGGGCCGACGCGGTTGAAGGCGCTCCAGCCTTTCCGCGCCGTGACGTTGCCGACGAACCGCCCGTTGCGCGCGAACGCATACGGATACATGTCCAAAGATCCCGGCAGGATAAAGCTGTAATCGAATCCGTAATCGTTCGGGCCGATTTTCAAGGGGCGGTCGTAAGCGACGTTTTCGAGTCCTTGATTTTTGCCGTCTTTCGTCGCCATCAGCGTGCCGAGATGCCATTTGCCGACGTAGCCGGTGCGGTAGCCCGCTTGCTGCAGCATCCTGCCGACGGTAAAGGCGTCGGTTTCGAGGCGCGGGTTCAAGAATCCCCAGGGGCCGTTCTCTGCGGGGGGCTTGAAACGCCAGGCGTAACGCCCGGTCATGATGGCGATGCGCGAAGGCACGCAGACCGAGGCGACGGCATGGGCGTCGCTGAACAACATGCCGTCGCGGGCCAGCGAATCGAGCGCCGGGGTTGCGGTTTGGCAGCGGTCTCCCCCGTAACACTTGACATCGCCGATGCCGAGATCGTCGGCCATCATGTACACGATGTTGGGGCGGGCCGCGGCCGGCGCCCCGGCGCCCAACGAAAAGGCGAGGGGGACAAGAAAGATTCGCTTCATGACGCCTCTTTGCTGCGGTCGGAATTACAGCTTGTACGCCTCGACCGCCGTGCCGCCGAGAATCCGCTCCTGCTCGGCCGCGGTCAACGACGAAACGTATGCCGACACGATCCGGCTCCAGCGAGCGTACTCCACCGCGAGCAGGCAGACCGGCCAATCCGACCCGAACATCAGCCGCTGCGGGCCGAACGCTTCGACGACCGTATCGAGATAGGGCTTCAACTCGGCTTCGGTCCAGCTCGGCCAATCGGCTTCCGTCGCCATGCCCGAGATCTTGCAGTAAACGTTTTCGCGGCGCGCCAGCTCGTTGAGCAGGCTCCGCCAAGGCGAAAGGTAGCCGTCGCGGATGCGCGGCTTGGCGATGTGATCGACGACGAATGCCTGATGCGGATGGCGGTCGACGAATTGGATCGTCTGCGGCAGGTGCTTTTCGAAAATCAGAATGTCGTAAATCAAATTCGCTTCCGTAACGGCCTCGATTCCGGCGTTGAAGTCTTCGCGCAGCATGTAGCGGTCGTCTTCTTCGTCGTGCAGGACATGGCGGTAGCCCTTGAGTTTCTCCGCGCCCGAAAACTCGGCCATTGCATCGCGGACCTGCGGATCGATCAGCGGGACCCAGCCGACTACCCCCCGGATGAAGTCGTGCCGCGCGGCATGAGCCAGCAGGAAGCGCGTTTCTTCCACGGTCTGCCGCGCCTGGACCGAGACGACGCCGTCGATTCCGGCGCGGTCGATCTCCCGTTTGAGATCGGCGGGCAGAAAATCGCGGCGGATGCGCGCCATGCGGTCGTTCATCCAGCCGTATTCTTTTTCGTTGTAATTCCAGAAATGATGGTGGGAGTCGATCTTCATGATGCTGCGTGGCGCTCCGCCGGGCCGGCCGCCGTCAATCCCGGTTCTCGGGCAGGCCGGTCGGCCATATCCGATTTTTTACCGGTTCGACCAGAGTCTCGATTCGTTGCAGCAGGTCCGGCGGCGTTTCGAAGTCGAATACCGCAAGGTTTTTGCGGACGTGCCGCGTTTTCGACATCCCTACCAGAGTGCTTGCGCAATGGGGGTAGTCAAAGCAGAATTTCAGCGCAACGTCCGCGACGTCGACGCCGGCGGAGCGGCACAATGCCGCGATCTTCGAGCCGACTTGTTTGACTTGCTCATCCGCCGCATGCCATTCGGGAGCCCCGCGCTCGGTCAAGATGCGCAAGTGCAGCGGAGAGGCGTTGATCAGGCCGATGCCGTTTTCCGCGCAGAAGGGCCGCAGCATGTCATCGAGATCCCTGACCATCAGGTTGTAGCGGGCATAGGAAAGGATGCTGTCCACGGGCGCCCGCGAGGCAACGTCCTGCAGAATCCCCAACGGCAGCGCGGTAATGCCCACGTAGCGGCATTTGCCTTCTTGCTGCATCTCGCGGGCGGCGGGCAGCGCCTCGCCGATCACCTGCTCCCGGTCGACGAACTCGATGTCGTGCATCTGAAAGAGGTCGATGTAGTCGGTGCGCAGCCTGCGCAGCGATTCCTCGATGCTGCGCCGCACGCGGTCTGCCGAAAAATCGAACTTGTCGATGTCGTAGCGGCCGCATTTGGTGGCCAGGACGATGTTCTTGCGTTTGGCGCCCAATGCTTTGCCCAGACGCTCTTCGGAAAGAGTCCGCCCGTAGTACGGCGAGGTGTCGAAGAAATTCACGCCGTGGTCGATCGCCATGTGGACGGCGCGATCTCCCTCGGCCGTGTCGATTGCCTCGAACTCGTTGCCGAGCGGGGACGCTCCGTAACCGAGGACGGAGATTTCGAGATCCGTGTTGCCTAATCTGCGGTATTCCATATTCATGCGGGCGGGTTACAGCCGGCAGGTCGCCAGGCCGCGCTTGACGAGGTACTGCTGATGATAGTCTTCCGCAACGTAAAAAGTCGCCGCCGGCTCGACCGCAGTCGCCACCGGAGACGACAGCCGCACCGAGGCCGCCAACCGCCGCTTCGACTCTTCCGCCGAGGCTTTCTGCTCGGGCGTGTGATAGAAGATCACCGTACGATACTGCTCGCCGAAATCGGGCCCCTGCCGGTTCACCTGCGTGGGGTCGTGCGCGCTCCAAAACGTATCCAACAGGGTTTCGTATGAGACCTGTTGCGGGTCGTACTCGACCTCGACGACTTCCGCATGGCCCGTGTCGCCGCGGCAAACGTCCCGGTAGGTGGGATTCGCGTAGCGGCCGCCGGCGTATCCGACAAGGGCGTTCGTCACCCCCGGAACGTTGCGGAAAGTCACTTCGACGCCCCAAAAACAACCGGCCCCAAACGTCGCCTTCGCCATACCGTTTATTTTACAAGCAGTTTTTTACAAGCGGCGTACAAGCGGCGTCGTCGGATTCCGCTTAATCGAGCGTATCTTTCAGGGGAACGTAATTCGTTGGATCGGACATGGGATAGCGGCCCGCATCCACTTTCTGCAGCCTGCGCTCGTTTTCCGGCAGATCGGCAAACAGGGGAATTTTCTTGCGCGACGGATTTTTCGGCAGCAGCGCGGCCAGTTCCGTTTTCGTTTGCGCATATGCGGCGTTCGACGCCAGGTTCGTCCACTCGCGCGGATCGTTGGCATGGTCGTAGAGCTCTTCGCCGTCGGGGTGCCTGGAGTAGCGCCAGCGTTCCGTGCGCACCGTCACCTTGTCCGCGTTGATGCTGGTGACGGCGGGCTTGTCCCAAGGCGCCGCGGGGTTGGCGAGCAGCGGCCGCAGGCTTTGCCCTTCGAGTTCGGGTCGTTGCGGCAGGCCGCATAGGTCGACGAGCGTCGGGTACAGGTCGAGCAACTCCACCGTTCGCCGGCACTTTGCGCCGCGGGCTGCGACGCCGGGCCCGGCGATCATCGTCACCACCCGGGCGGAGCGTTCCCAGAGAGTGAATTTGCGCCACTGCTTCTTTTCGCCGAGTTGCCAGCCGTGATCGCTCCAGACCACGATGACGGTATTGTCCGCATGCGGGCCGTCTTCGAGCGCCTGCAGCACGCGGCCGATATTGGCGTCGGCGTAGTTGATGCACGAAAGGTAGCCGGCGACCGCCTTGTTCCACTGCCCCGTACCGGTGACGTTCTCGTGATCGCGGAAGCTGCGCAGCGCCGACTTCGGCACGTCGTCCACGTCTCCGTCCAACGTCGCCGGCAACTCCGTTTTCTGCGGCGGGAAACGGTCGAAGTGCTCGGCCGGCGCGTACCAGGGCAGATGCGGCCGGTAGAAACCCACCGCCAGGAAGAACGGCCGGTCGTGCTCCCGCCGCAAATAGTCCGCCGCCCAGTCGGCCAGTTGCGTGTCGGTTGTTTCTTCGCTCTTGGCGTTCAGGGCGCTCCAGTCGAAATGCGCCGCCCGCGGAATCTTGTTGACCGGCGTCGACGGCGGATGCAGGAACCCGTTGAACTGGTGGTAGGCATCCCAGGATGCGGCGTCGTTTTGCGAGCCGTGAAACGTCTTGCCGCCGCCCAGCGCGCGGTAGCCGTGCAGCATGAAATGCTGCGGCAGCGTCACCGCATCGGGCAAGGCTTTACGCCAGGCATCGCCGTTGCGATACACGCCCGACGTGGACGGACGGAGGCCCGTCATCAAGCTCGTCCGCGAAGGGTTGCACGACGGCGCCTGACAGTAGGCGCGGGTAAACGTCACGCCGCGTTTTGCCAACGCATCCAGATGGGGAGTCTGCGTCTGCGGGTGTCCGCCGAGCGGGCCGATCCAGTCGTTCAAGTCGTCGACGCCGATAAAAAGGACGTTCGGTCCGCGCGCCCGAGCGCCTTGAGCTTTCATCGCGGAGGGCAGGGCGCAGCCCGCGGCCGCCGCGGCCATGCCGCCGCCGGCCTGCCGCATCCATTCCCGCCGCGATGTGCGGCGCTCCGCCGCCCGACAATCGTTATCGCTCATGACGCCCTCCCCGTCCCTTCGTCCGCCGCCGGTTTCCTATGGTAGGCGAGACCGGACGCGCTCGCAACAACCGCCTCGCTAAACTGAACGGAATGCCCGAGCGAAGCGCAGACGGCGCGGGACATCTTGCCATCGCGAAGGGGCCGCGACGCTATCTCTATCTGCTCCTTGCGGGGGTGTTCTTTGTGCTGGCTTGCGTCGGAGTCCTGCTTCCCGGCCTGCCCACCACCCCGTTCTTGCTGCTTACGAGCTATTTCCTGCTGCGCTCGTCGCCTTCCCTGAACCGCAAGCTCATGCAATCTAGGGTCTTCGGCCGGATGCTCCGCGACTGGCATCGGCGCGGCGCTCTGCGGCCGCGCGTGAAGGTGTTCTCGCTGCTTGCCTGCTCGTCCGTAATCCTGCTCTCGGTTTTTCTCGGCCGCATGCCGGCTATCGCGCGCGCGGTCGTTGCGGCGGCCGGGGCTTACGGCATCTGGTTTGTGTGGAGGCTTCCGGTGATCCGCGGGAACCCCGATCTCGACCGGACCGAGAGCGAGAGCCGGTAAGCCCTGCGCCGGGCAAGAAGCATCCGGGGAGAGCGTCAATATAATAACTGTTGATGTCGAGCGGCATGACCAAATATTTGCTTGGAATCGTTACGGGCCTGGTGTTGGCCGTTTTCTTTGCCGTGTTCGTGGGGATCGTTATCTGGATCGTCGGACAGCGGGGGAAACCTGTCGTTTCAGAGAATTCGGTGCTGGTGGCGCGGCTTGCGGGGGATATCCCCGAACATCTCGAAGCCGATTTTTCCTTCGCGCAGTTCGGAGACGACGACGGCGGGCCGCTGACGCTGCTTGCCGTGACGGAGGCGATCCGCAAGGCGGCGGCGGACGACGACATCGAGGCTCTGGTGTTGGAATGCAGCGATTTCGGCGCGGGCTGGGCCAAGGCGCAGGAGATTCGTTGGGCGGTCGAAAGTTTCAAAGAGTCGGACAAGCCGGTGTGGGCCTATCTTACGGTTGCCGGCGGGCTCGGCTATTACGTTGCGTCGGCCGCCGACAGAATCGTCATTCAGCCGGAAAGCATGCTCGATGTCAAGGGGCTTCGCGCCGAGGTTTCGTTCTACAAGGAGACGCTCGACAAGATCGGCGTGACCGCCGAAATGGAGAACGTCGGCAAGTACAAAAGCGCCGTGGAGCCCTACTCGCGAACCGAGATGTCGGATGCGTTCCGCGAGGCGCTCAACGCGCTGCTCGACGAGCTTTACGGGCAGTTGCTGCGCGGGTTCGCCGCAGGCCGCGGGCGCGATGCGGCGCATTGGCGCGGCGTCGTCGATAACGGCCCTTTTTTATCGACCCAGGCGCTGGATTACGGTTTGGTGGATGCCGTTCTTTACGAGGATCAATTTTTCCAGGAATTGAACGACGCGGTCGGCGTCGACGAACTTGACCGGCTCAGCATCCGGCGGTACCGTTCGAGCGATTTTCAAGAATTCGGCGACGGCCCGGAGATCGCGATGGTTTATGCAGTGGGGACGATCCTCTCGGGGCGCAGCCGGAGCGATCCGTTCAGCGGCGGGCGCATACTCGGCGCGCGGAGCTTCGTCAGCATGCTCGACGGCATTCGCAAGGACGACGACATCGAGGCGGTGGTTCTGCGCATCGACTCGCCCGGCGGCGATGCGATCGCCTCGGACCAGATGCTGCGGGCCGTGCGCCGGCTGCGCGAGAAGAAACCGCTTGTGATTTCGATGTCGAACGTGGCCGCGTCGGGCGGATATTACATCGCCGCCGCCGAAGACACGAAGATCGTTGCCTATCCGAGTACGTACACGGGTTCGATCGGCGTGTATTTCGGAAAAATAAGCCTCGGCGGACTCTACGAAAAAATCGGAATCAACAAGCAGGTTCTGACGCGCGGGCGTTATGCGGGGATCGATTCCGACTCGCGGACGTTGACGCGAGACGAGCGGGCGAAATTGCGCGAGAGCATCGAGTCGGTTTACGACACTTTCGTGACGCGGGTCGCGGAGGCGCGAGGCCGGAATTACGAGACGATTCATGAGGTGGCCCAGGGGCGCGTCTGGCTGGGCGCTCAGGCGGTCGGCAACGGATTGGTCGATGATCTCGGCGGATTCGACCGCGCGCTCGAGCTGGCGCGCGAGGCCGCCGGCATCGATGCCGATGAAGAGGTCCGGCTGATCGGTTATCCGCCGCCGAAAAATTTCATCGAAGTTTTGTTCGAGAGCGGCGGCTTGATCCGTGCGGACCCCTTGGCGGAGTGGGCGCGCGCGCAACTCGGCGCCGCCGGCCGGCCGGCGCTGCTGCGCGGAGGCGTGCTGCGGCTGATGCCTTACAATCTGACGATTCGGTAGCCGTCCGGATGCTTCAAGGCCGGCCCGAAGCGTTCGTTTCGGCGGCGTCTTGCGGCTGCTCGCCCGTATCCCAGCCGCGGTTGATTTCGAGATCGGGGAGCGCTTTCTGCAGTTTGGCCGCGCTGGCGTCGGTGACTTTCGTCTGCCAAAGGTACAGCTTCTCCAGGCTCTTGAGCGTGGTCAGCCGCTCCAGGCCGGCGTCGGTGACCGTCGTGCCGTAGAGGTTCAGGTACTTGAGGTTCGTCAATTTTTTCAAGGAAGACAAACCCGCATCGGTGATTTTCGTGTTTTCGAGGTGCAGCCGCTCGATGGATGTCAGCGTTTCGAGGTGCGCCAGGGCGTTGTCGGTGATCGGCGCGCCACCGAGGTGAACTTCGTAAACGTTCTGCAGCTTGGCCGCCGGAGCGATCGTCTCATCGCTGACGCCGTCGCGGAGCAAATGGAAATCGACCGCTACCCGGTCGTCGTCGGCGGCGATTTGCCGCACGGAGCCGCCGCTCTCTTCGATCGCCTTGACGGCGTCATCGTGAGCTTGGTCGGCGCGCAGAACGTTGCCGCTGAATGCAGGAACCATCAGCAGCGAAAAAACGATGAGATGTTTCATCGGTATCCTCCACCAGTGATTGACCTCCGCCGGACGCTCGACGGTACGGAGTTTTGTTATCGATACGAATGTAGCGAAACGCTTGCGCGCGCGCAAGTCGAGCGGCGTGCAGGTCGAACGCGGCGCCGGCGCCGAGCGGTCAGGGCGTCAGCGTCGCACGGGGAGCAACGAACCCTGACTCCGTATGCCGCTCTGCGCGATCCGAATTTCCAGGTTTCCCTCGGGAGTGTCTTCGCCGACCCGGAAGTTTACCTGGTAAACGGTGTAAAGCGCCGGGGCGTAAAAGCTGCCCAGGAATTCGCCCGATGTCGCCTGCGGGACGCCGCCGAGCGTGACGCTTGCAGGGTGTACCGTTGTTGCCAACGGCGCCGGCCCCGGTGCGTTTGTCGCCACGGGCGGGTCGAGAGGGCCGCCGCCGGTGAAGAACAATGAGATAATTTCTCCCGGTCGTGCCGGATTCGTCGGTTGCACGAGAGAGTAATCGGCATGCAGAGCGGCTGCGAACCGGTCCTCGGGCAGATCAAGCAGTGAGTATTCGAAGATGCCCGGTTGCACGACGTGGATACGCTCTTCGCTGAATGAGGCGGACACGCCGTTGTTCTCGATGGTGACGACGACGTCGTCGGCCGGCGCCGGCGTGTCAAACGGGACTTGAAGATTGATCTGCTCCCGGCCGTTGACGTTGGCCAACGAGAGAATCGGCGCCGCCTCGCCGTTGACCGTGACGCTGACGTTGCGCAAGCGCGTGGGAAACGGCGCCGCGTCCGCCACAACCACGCCGTCCACGCCCTGCATCAAGTTTGTGCCGAAGATCGTGCCGAGGCTGCCGGGCGTCCAGCCGGGATCGAAGCTCGCGCCGTTGACGAAACCGCGCGCGCTGACCATCGGCGGCGGCCGGCCGAAAGCAGAGAGTCTGAATGTCGTGCTGACGCTGTCGGCGCCGGCGGTCGAAACGGTTACGGAAAAGTCGCCCGGACGCGAGCCCATGCGCACCAGAGAGGAGATTTGGCCGTCTCGGTTGCTTTTAAGACTCTGCGATTCCAACGTTGCCGCATCCGGCGGAACCACCTCCCAGGTGACGGGGATGTTTTCGAAAGGGTTGTCGCAGGAGTCCACGATGCGAGCGAGCAACGCCAGGCTGAGACGTTCGCCGAGGAGTCCCATCTGATGGTCGCCCTGCAGAATATCTATCGCATTCATCGGTCCGCGAACGATCTCGTAATCGAATTCCGCTCCGGGGAGATTCGGAATGCTGAGACTTGCCGTGAAGACGCCGCGGCCCGGGCGGCAGCCGAGCTTCAGGTCCGCGCGGATGAATCCATCCGAGTCGGCGGGCGCAATGTGCGGAACGGGAACGATATCGTCGTCTTCCACATCGAATTCGACGGCGATAGCGGTTCTCGGCGCGCGCCCGTTCCGCAGTCTCACGCGCAGTTCCACCGCGTTTTCAAGAGTTTCTCCGGCGATACCGCGAATCGTGCCCTCGGTTACTTTGATGGGGTTGCCCGGCGCAGGCAGAAGGGTCTCAGAGTCGTCATCTCGGATGGTATGAATGGTGATGGGCGTTGCCAGGCTGCGGCCGTGGTCGTCTGCGACTTCAATGAGGGTAGTGCTCGGGAACCCTGAGAATAGGGGCTCACCCGCCGTGCATCGGAACGCCGCGGTTCCACCTGCGCCTGTGTTGGTCGTGGGCGGGCAAACGAGGGAGTCGTCGTCGCCACTCTTCGTTATTGTCAATTTTGCGTCTGGAATGGCCACGCCGGCCCCGGCAACCTGCACCCAGATGGCGCGCGGCAGGGAATTGTCTTCCAGGCCGGCTTGAAAGTCTCCCGATAGGACGGTTAACGCGCCCTTGCCTACTGGGCCGTCGTTGAACTCGAAGACCGCTTCCCGGTCGTTCGCCGTTTGCGCCCGGATCGAGAAGGTTTCACTGGTCGGGACGCTCACCGTGGTTTCGGCGATGCCGAATCTGTTGGTAGCGACGGCAAGGTCGGTAAATCCGATATTGGGGTCCGAGCTCGAGAACGTGACTTCGGCGCCGAAGACGGGGAGGCCGTTCGCGTCGCTCACGCGAACGGCAAGCGGACGCTTGAGGGTTCCTGCAGAGTCCGCTTCCTGCCTGTTGCCGCCGTAAACCTCGACCGCGTCCGGCGTCGCGCCCGCCGTGGAGAGAATTGAAAAACGGGCCGGAACGTTCGGCAAGGGGACGGCGGTCCCGAACGATCCGGCATCGGCGCTGAAACGGAGGAGATCTTCTTCACCGAGAATGAACAGATTGCGGGTCCCGATGTCGAATGCCATATCGATTGCGTATGGACGCAGGGCGGTTTGCGTGCGCGGATCTCGCAGCGCGTCGAAATCCCTTTCGCCGATGGAGTGCGTGAAGATTTGCTTCTCGGCGCGGTTCAGGAGAAACAGGCGGTCTTGGGTCGGGGCCAGGATTTTGTCGACGTCGAACCGCGGAAACGCTCCATACTCGCTGGTGAACGTCGCGAGGGTCGGCATGAAAATCTTGTTCCCGTAAGTCAGGATCAAGCGGTTGAGAGGGGTACCGCCGTGGGGGGCGAAGAAACGGGGAAGCTCTTCGTCGAAATCGAGCCGCAACTCGCCGCGGACATCGCCGGTATCGAAATCGACGTCGTACAGCGTTGTGCGCGAGGCGGCGTAGAGCCCCGCTCCATTCGGGGCGATCGTGACCGCGTCCGGAGCCTCTTTCAGAACAATGGGGCCGGCCAACCGCCGGGGACTGTCGCCTTGCAGGCGGACGGAATGCACGTCCGTCGAGCCTGCGATGGCGACGTGGGCGTGGTCTCCGTTGGGTTCTACGGTAACCGAGGAGATGTTCCGGTCCTGGCCGTCTTCGTCCTGGCTGTCTTCGTCCTGATCGTCTTCGTCCTGGTCGTCTTCGTCCTGGTCGTACTCGATCGGTCGAGGCCTCAAATCCGTTGGGTGTTGCGCGTCGAATACAAACAGGATGTTTCCGGCCGGAACCAGCAGCCAACGGGCGTCAGGCGTCAACATGGCGGGCCGTTCGCCGGGATTGACCGCGCGGGGCAAAGTCCTGCTGCCGATCGTAGCGAAGGGATGCTCCGGCTCTAAAACCCGCACGGCGTTGTCGTTGACGACGTAGAGCTTGACGAACCGCGTGGGGTCGGAAGCATCGGGCACGCCGATTGCCTGCCGGGCGTTGGCGCCGACTTCGGGCGTGGCCGCGAGCTCCAGAGTATCGGCGTCATAGACTTCGGCCGTGACTCCTTCCTCGTAAAAAACGAATACGTAATCGGCTGCGGCCGAGACCGAACCGGCCCATGCCAGTACGGCAAAAAGAAAAATCCGACTCGGAAACATCGTCATTGGTCTGTACCGAACTCCCAAACAATTGTCATCAACCCACGCATTTTGGAGCCTCTCAAGTATAACGCTTCCCATCGTAAAACAAAACTGCAGATTTTTGTTGGGTTCGATCTCGTGGTCCGCGGGGCGCCGGCGGCCTGCCGCGCATCTTTGTCAGGCTCTCTTATACTGAACATTGGCGGGCGGCTGCGCCCGCTCGATATTTCTTGAGGAGAAGAGGTTCGGTTTGGACGTTCAGGCTACACAAATGCGTCCGGGAATGATTGTTCGTTTCCGGGGGGACATTTGCACGATTCACAAGATGGAGCATCGCACTCCGGGCAAAGGCCGCGGTTTCGTGCAGGTCAAAATGCGCAATCACCGCTCGGGAGCGATGATCGACGAGAGATTCGCTTCGGAGGAAACGTTGCCGCGGGTCAATATCCATACCCACGAGATGCAATATCTCTACTCCGACGGCGGCATATACAACCTGATGGACACCGAGACCTACGAGCAAATCGAGATCGGCGGCGAGCAACTCGGGGAGCAGGTCAACTATATGATTCCGGAGACGGTCGTCAAGGTTCAGTTTCTGGACGGCGTGCCGTTCAATCTCGACCTGCCGGCGGCTGTTGCCCTCAAGGTCGTCGAGACGGAGCCGGCGATCAAAGGGGCGACGGTCACGAACGTCAACAAGCCGGCGAAGATGGAAACCGGTCTGGTAGTTCAAGTGCCGCAGTTCATCAAGGAAGGCGAATCGATCAGAGTCAACACGGCCGACGGCAGCTACCTGGGCCGGGCCTAGAAGAGCCTGCCGAGCTTGGGAAACGCCGGATTCGGCAACGGGCGCATGGAGCCGCCGCATGAAACCGGGAGAGCGCGCGCCGCGGCGCCGCGCCCGCTGCGGCCGGCGTTCTGAAATGCCGGCCGTTCAGTGCCGCCGCGGCCGTTCGCGCTTGCGCAGGTCCATGTATTCGGCGAGGCAGTCCGCCAGAGCAGGCATGGGCAAGATGCCTTGCGCCTCGATCTTGGCGTTCGAGAGCGCGGCATAGCGGGGCCTCTTCGCGGCCGTCGGATACTCGCGGTGGGTAACGGCGGAGATATCGGCTTCCTTGCCGGCCGCCTCAGCGATCTTCAGCGCGTAGTCGTGCCAGGAAATCTCTTCGCCGCCACCCAGGTGGTAGAGACCGTAAGGAATCTTCTTCTCCAACAGGTCGATCGAACGGGCCGCCAGCGCCGGACCGTAAGTAGGAGTAGCGACAAAGTCTTTCACAATCCGTATCGCAGTTCTCTCATCCGCCTTGCGCAAGATCAATTCCGGAAAATTGCCGTGATTCGTGTACCGTCCCGCCGGTCCGAAGACCCCGGCCACGCGAACGACGTACTGTTTTTCGCAGTATGCCCGTGCGAAAAGCTCGCCGGCCAGCTTCGAAATCGCATAAGCCGAAGGAGGCTGCGGCCGGTCCTGCTCGGTATAGGGCGTTTTCTTGTCCCCGCGAAAAACGTGGTCGGTGGAGTAGTGGAGCAGCGCGGCCCCCGTCTCCGCGCATGCCGCGGCGATGCCCTGCACGGCAACCGCGTTGATGCGCATCGCGGCCTCGGGTTCGGTTTCGGCCAGATCGACTTTGTTGTAAGCCGCGGCGTTGATCGCCCAGTGCGGCTGATAGCGCTCGATGATTTCGAGCACGGCGGCCGCGTCGGCGATATCGAGCTTTTCCCGCCGCAAAGCCAGGATGTTGTGGCCGCGCTTGCGGCATTCGCGGATTAAATCGCTGCCAAGCTGCCCGTGCGCGCCGAAAACGATGACTCTCAAATCGGCATTCTATCAGCCCTATCGGACGACCGCACGCATCGCCCGCGTCAACTCGAGACGAGCCTCGTGGGCCTCTGCGCTCGACCGATCGACTGGAACGAATGCTTCTTCCTGCCGCCCTTGCGACATGTCGAACAGACGTCCGTCGTCGTACAATTTCCACCGCTGCGTGCGTATCGTCCGCTTTTCGTTGCGTTCCGCGAAGGCATAGCGCCGCTTGCCCGGCCCCTCGCCGCGCAGCCGCGCCGCCAGGCTCTTGCCGTTGAGGCCGACGGGCGGGGCGCCTCCTGCCAATTCGACGAACGTCGGCAGCCAATCGCTGAAATCCACGAGGTCGTCGACCGTCAGACCGGCATCGAGCACGCCCGGCCAGTTGGCAATCAACGGAACGCGCGTCCCCGCGTCCGTCAACTCGCCCTTGCCGCCCTTGGTCTTTTGTCCCTTCCAGAAAAACTCGATCGGCTGCTTCAGCATCTCTTGACCTTGCGCCGTGTAGTAGTAACTCTTCGGCGTCCCGTTGTCGGCCGTAAAGATCACGAGCGTGCGCCCGCGGACGCCCGCCTCGTCAAGGGCGTCCACAATCCGGCCCACCCGCTCGTCCATGTTCTCGACCATGACCTTGTAGCTGTCGTAGTGGCCCTGCGGCCCCAGCGGCGGCGGTTCGCCGATGTCGTCGGTCACGTCGTGGGCCAGGGCCATCGGGTAATAGGCGAAAAACGGTTTGTCCTTATGGCGTTCGATAAATGCGGCGAGAAACTCCACGTAAACGTCGGGGCCGTAGCGGCCGCTCACGTCGGAACGCACGCGGCCGTTCTCGTAAATCAGCGGCCGGTAATAGCGGGGCCCTTCGTGCCAGCCGAAAAGCGCATAGGCGTCGAACCCCAACCTGTGCGGATGGTCGGGCTCGTCGCGCAGCATGGTCAATTGCCACTTGCCGGCGACCGCCGTCGCGTAGCCCAATTTCTTCAGCGCGTTGCCGATCGAGCCCGCCTCTTCGGCTTGAGGGAAAGAGCCCCACCGCGGGCTGCCGACGCGGAACGGATATTTGCCGGTCATGATGGCAATCCGCGAGGGGTGGCATACCGGCATCGAGTAGCAGTGCCGGAAGCGCACGCCGCCGCCGGCCAGCGCGTCCACCCGCGGCGTTGCGTACGATTGGCCGCCGTAACAGCCGATGGCCTGGTCGCCGACGTCGTCGGCCATGATGAATACGATGTTGGGTTTCTCCGGCGCGGCGGCCGCAGCCGAGCCGCCGGCCGCGAGCAAAAGCAGCAACTTGCGCATGGGACTCAATTATACGAGCAGCGAGCCGCTTGCGCGGTGGAGTAGCGCAAGGCGTTCGGAGCGGCCGCGGGAGCCCGCCGCGGTCTCTTACGCAAACAACTCCTCGACCACTCGATTGGCCAGCAACTGCGTGGGCGAGAAAATCTCGATGTAATAGTAAGCCCGTCCCGAGGGGGTTTCTTCGATCTTCTTGGTCCAGTCGATGCCCATCGCCGAATAAATCGTCGTCGCCAAATCTTCCGGGTAAACTCCGCGTCCCCCGCTCCAGCCGGGATCGACGATCTTCGCGCCGCGCTCGTCGGTGCCGCCGAGCGCTTGCCCGGGCTTGACGCCGCCGCCCGCGAACAACGCGGTAAAGGCGTACTGGTAGTGGTCGCGCCCGGCGATGTTGGTCAGCGCTCCCGGCGTGCGCCCGAACTCTCCTACGCAGACGATCAGAGTCTCGTCCAGGACCGAAGATCCGTCTGCGCGCTTGGCCGCCTCCAGATCGTCGAGGAGCCGGCTCAGCGCCGTGTCCAGTTCGTAGGAACGCTTGTAGAAATTCTGCCGGTCGTAGATTCTGCCGTGATGGTCCCAGTCTTCATGGGTCAGGAAAATGAAATGCGTTCCGGCATCCGCCGTCACCAGATTGCGCGCCAGAATGAACGCATCGCCGGTCGAATTGTCGCCGTAGCGCTTGTGCTCGTCTTCTCGAATCGAAAAAATACCGGCGCTGCGCGGGTCCGACATCATCTCGACCGCGCCTTCGTAGTGGTTGTGAAAATCGCGGTAAGCCTTTTTCTCCAGCGCCGGGTCCGTCCGAATGCGGCTGTCGAACCGCCGCAGCAATTCCCAACGGCGTTGAAACTCCGGCAAATCCTCTTTCGCCGGAGCCAGCGCCGAAATGTCCGAGGCCGTGTTCACGTGAAACGGCGTGTAACGCGCGGGCAGGAACCCCGAGCCGAGCAGGCCGACCTGGGGAAACGTATTGAAGCCCACGAACGGCGGCAGCGAATCGGTCTCCCGCCGGCGCGAGGCGTACTCGTAAGCGATGACCGAGCCGATCGACGGCAACTCGGGCGCCAGCGCCGGATTGTGCTGGTGCCCCGTCTGCATGTAATACTGCCCGCGGCCGTGCTGGCTCTCCCAGGCTTCCATCGAACGCAGCAGGGTATATTTGTCGCGCCGCTCGGCCAGTTTGGGATAGAGTCCCAGCGGCCACTTGCCCACGCCCGGCAGAGCGCGAATGTCGAAGTCTTGCGGCGTCCACGGGCCTTCCTTCAAATCCCACGAATCCACGTGCGACTGGCCGCCTTCGAGCATCACGAAGATGCAAAACCGCGCGCTGCCCCGCGGCGCCGCCCGCCCGCCGGCCTTCGCCTTGGGCTGGATCAGCGGCAGGAAATGGTAGCCGGTCATGCCCACGCCGCCGATGCGCAGCATTTGCCGGCGGGTAATGAAATGGTCTTCGAAACGTCTCATCGCAGCGGCTCCGTCCGATCTCAGCGGTGGAAGAAGAACTCCACCTTGTTCATCAAAAGCCATTGCAGATCTTCGCCGCCGGCTTCGCGGCCGCGGTCTGCAAGCAGCGTCAATGCGGCGTCCTGCTCATGGGCTTCGGGTCCGCGGGTGAGGAACCGCCAAAACAGCGACTCGACCATCTCTTCGTCGCCCGCGCCCCGGGCGAGCAACTGCGCAAGATAGCTTCCCGGGCGCGGCTTGGCTTTTTCCTTGACCAGGCTGCTGTTCATCATCAGCGCCGCCTGAACGATCGAGCCCTCGCGCTTCGGCTCGTTGAATTCGCGGTTGGCCTGGCCGAACGATTCGGCGAAAAACTGCAAGTCCAACTGCGTTTTCAGATCGAGGTTCGGAGCGCGCTTGAGATCCGCCGGTCCGCGCATCTGCACCATGTACTTTACCGTCTTGTCCGTCTGCGGGATTTGGATCGGGATGTGCAGGTTGGTCGCTTTCACCACGGCGTCGTAAACCTGCTCCGACGACATGCGCCGCACGAACTTGCGCGCGAAATACTTCGCGTAAGCGGGTTTCCACTCGCCCGGAAAGCTCGACGCAAGCTGATATGCCGACGATTTGGCGATGGTCTTGTGCAGGCGCTGGAGGTCGTAACCGCTGTCGATAAAGTCCTGCGCCAAGCGGTCGAGCAATTCCGGATGCGTCGGCTGCGCGTCCCAGCCGTCCGGCAGGTTGTCCGGGTCCATCCGCGCCAGGTCGAAGCCGTCAACGGGGTCGACGATGCCGGCGCCCATGAACTCCGCCCAGAAGCGGTTGACCACGCCGCGGGCGAACTGCGGGTGCGCGGTAAAAATGCGCGCCAATTCCTGCCGCAGCGGCTTGCCGGCTGCGGGCGTCTCGCCGCCGAGAATGAATCGCGGCGGGACCATCCCCTCGCCCAAGCGCGCGACGCGCACCGTGCTTGGCGCAGCCCGCGAGTAGCCTGCCCGCGTTTTGTCTTTGTCGTCGATGCGGTATTCGTCTTGCGTGTTGCGCAACTCGACCCGCCGCAGCACCCGCGTATTGCCGAAAAACGCCGCCTGCGCCCACAGTTCCTCGCGCTTGCGCTCGGTCAGCCAGACGTTGACCTGCTCCAGATGATTCGCCCCGTCATGGCAGGAGACGCATTGCAGGTCGATGCCCATGAAATGCTTGAACATCATCACGGTCATCTCGTCGGCGGTGTCTTCGTGCATGATTTCCGTGCAGTTGTCGGCGAATTGCGCCCAGCGCACGAGATAATTCGCCGGCCCGACGTACCAGTTGCTGCGCGCCTCCGCCGTCAGAAACTCCCGCGCGAGCTCGTCGTAGGGCTGGTTGAGCAGCAAGGCGTCGGCGATGTAGTCGTGAAACAGATTGCGCCCCGCCCAGCCGATCCGGTTCTGGCTCGTGCGCCACAGGTCGAGGTGCCAGTGCGTCCACCGGTCGCGCCAATCGATGCTCCCTACCAGCTTGTCGATCAGCTTGTCTCGTTTTGCCGGGTCGCCGTCCGCCGCGAACGCGCGGGCTTCCTTGCCGCTCGGAATCCGCCCGGTAAGGTCGATGTAGAGCCGCCGCGCGAAAGTCTCGTCGTCCGCCAACGGAGCGTGCGGGACGCCGTCGCGCTCGATTTTGCCGAAAATGTATTCGTCGATGAAATTCCTGCGGGCAACCGGCCCGGCGGCGGCCGTTCCGCCAGCGCTCAAGCTCTCCGTCAACGCCGACAATTCCGCTCGGCGATCAATCGAGCGGATTTCCGGGTGGCCGTCCGGAGTCCGCGGGTTTTGCAACTGCTGCCCGAAAACCGCGGCCGAGAAGGTTCCGGCTATGAGCATGCCCGCTAGTTTCATGATGTCTTAGGCATAGTTTAGACAATCCCGCCGGCAACTGCCGCTCGATTTGCGAATTCAGGCAGGACGGTCGGGCCGGTTGGAGTTGCGGCGCAGCGCGCCGAGCATTCCGGCAACCCGTTTCAAATGTCGAACGGAACCTCGTCGTCGTCAGCGCCGCCGCCGGCCGGCTCGCCGCCGCCGGCTTTGCCGAGGTCCTCGGCCAGGTTCTCGAACTTGGCGAACTTGTTCAGGAACGCCAGCTTGATTTTCCCGGTGGGGCCGTTGCGCTGCTTGGAGACGATCAACTCCGCGATCCCGTGCAGGTCTTCGCGGTCCGGCTTGTAAACCTCTTCGCGGAAGATGAAGCAAACCATGTCCGCATCCTGCTCGATCGAACCCGAATCGCGCAGATCGCTCAGCAGCGGGCGATGGTCTCCCTGCCGCGTCTCCGGAGCCCGGCTCAACTGCGAAAGCGCCAGGATCGGCACGTCCAAATCCTTCGCCAACAGCTTCAAGCCGCGCGAAAATGCCGAAATCTCCTGCACGCGGTTTTCGACCCTGCCTTTCGATCCCAGCAATTGCAGGTAATCCACCACCACCAAGGCCAACCCGTGCTCCGCGCGCAGCCGCCGGCACTTCGCGCTGATCTCCATGATGTTGGTGTCCGCCGAATCGTCGAGAAACAACTTGCTCTGCACCAGCCGTTGGAGCGAGCGGGACAATCTCCCCCGCTCGTCCCGGTTCAGGTATCCGCCGCGGAAGCGGTGCTGATCGACCTGCGCCTCGGAGCAGAGCACGCGGGTCAACAGAGACTCCTTCGACATCTCCAGCGAAAACACCGCCACGGGCTTGCCCGCGTAGCCCGGCCGCTCCATCCCAACGTGCGCGGCGATATTCAGCGCGATGGAAGTCTTGCCCATCGCCGGACGCGCCGCGATCACGATCAATTGCCCGCCGTGCATGCCGGTGGTCAACTCCTCGAACTTGTGGAACGGCCCGGCCAAGCCCTTGGGGCGCCTGCTCGGGTCCAAAAACGTCTGCAGCCCGCCCGGATAGTTCTCGATCGTGCGCTTCGGGTCTTCCAGCCCTTTCTGCAACTGCCGGTCGCCGACCTTCATCACCGACGACTCGGCCTCGGCCAGAATCTCGTCCACGCCGCGGCTTTCGTCGATGCACGACGAAATGATCCCCTGCGAAGTGAAAATCAACTGGCGCAGCAGCGACTTGTCCTTGACGATCTTGATGTAGCTGTCGATGCTCGTCAGCCGCGGCATGCCTTCGTTCAACGAGGCGATGTAGGCAATGCCGTCCACCGACTGCAATTGCCCGTGCTTCTCCAGCTCGTCGATCAGCGTCAGATATTCGATGCGCTCCCCGCGCTCGCTCAAATCCGTCATGCGGGCGAACATTCTGCGGTGCTTCTCGAGCGCGAAGTCCTCCGCGTCGAGCATTCCCGCCACCTGGGCGAACAGCGTATCGTCGAGCAAAACGGAGCCGAGGACGAATTTCTCGGCTTCTACATTGGTCGGGAGCCCTTTTTCCAGGGCAAGCGCGTCAGTGGGCGTGGACGTCAACATGGCGTTTCCTTGCGTTCCGAAAAGGCTTTCAGAATACCCGTCGGAAGCCGCGCCGAAAAGCTTTTCTTGCGCTTCAATGCCGTCAATGCCTTAGCCTCTGAACAACTCTGTGGAAAGCGCTGTGGAAAACAAACGGGGCGTTTCGAGCGCCGGACCGGCGCGTTCGCGCGGCGCGCGGCCGCGCCAAGCCTCGAAACAACCTCGCCATGAAACGTTCCGATTCGATTCTCGCACGGCCCGCCGTCCGGGTAAAGGAAATTCCGCCTCGGCCTGCGCCGCTACTGAAGGGTTTCAGTCGCTGTTACGCTGAAATCGGTGCCGTCCGGCCGTTCCCGCTTCGCCCGCTTCGCCTGGGGCTTCGTTGCCTACCTGACCGCCGTGATTCTCTTCGGGGCGTGGGTGCGCATCAGTCATTCCGGCGCGGGCTGCGGCAGTCATTGGCCGGCCTGCAACGGCGAAATCGTTCCCGTCGAGCCGTCGGCCGCCGCGCTCATCGAATATACCCACCGGCTGACCAGCGGTTTGTGCGGTATTTTGGGGATCGTTCTGCTTGCCTGGGCACAGCGGGCGTTCGGCAAGGGGCCCGTCACCGCCGCGGCCGGGCTTACGCTGTTGTTCATCGTCTTCGAGGGCGCGATCGGGGCCGGCCTCGTGCTGGGCGGCTTGACGGCGGACGACGCCTCGGCGGCGCGGGCGGCCGCGATCGCGCTGCATCTGGTCAACACGCTGTTCCTGACGGCGTCCGCGGCGCTCTGCGCCTACTGGGCGCGGGCGCCCGAGGCCGGCCGCCGCGTCTTCGCCGAACGCGCGCCGGCCTTCGCGCTGGGCATGGCGGCCTTCGTGCTGACCGCGGCCTGCGGAGCGGTGACGGCGCTGGGCGACACCCTTTTCACCTCCGCGGAGGTCATCGACGCCGGACATTTCCTGGTCCGTCTCAGGATCGTTCATCCTTTCGTCGCCGTGGCCGCCGCCGGATACTTGCTGTGGCTGCTGGCGCCGCAGGCCCCTGCCGACCGCTGGGCCAAGGCGGCGATGCATACGGCCGGCGCGCAAGTCGGTCTCGGCTTCCTCAACATTGCGCTGTCGGCGCCGGCCTGGCTGCAACTCGTCCACCTGCTTGCCGCCAACGTCTTATGGGTCTGCCTGGTCATCGCCGCCGGCTCGCGGACGGGAAACCGGCAGCCGGCGGAGACCTGAGCGCCGCCGGAAATTCGGCTACGTCAGCAACTCGCGGACCACGCGGCCATGAACGTCGGTCAGGCGGAAGTCGCGGCCCGCGTAGCGGTACGTAAAGCGCTCGTGGTCGAATCCCAACAAGTGGAGCAGCGTGGCGTGCAAGTCATGCACGTGAACCTTGTCCTGCTCCGCGCGGAAGCCGAACTCGTCTGTCGCGCCGTGAACGTATCCCGGCCGCGCCCCGCCGCCGGCCAGCCACATCGAAAACCCGTACGAGTTGTGGTCGCGCCCGTTTTTGCCTGTGTTCGCGCCGAAGGTGCTCAACTCGACGACGGGCGTCCGCCCGAACTCGCCGCCCCAGATTACCAGCGTGTCGTCGAGCATTCCGCGCTGCTTGAGATCGGTCAGCAGGGCGGCGATCGGTTGGTCGCACTGGCCGGCCAGGCGGCGGTGGTTCGCCTCGATTTCGTTGTGGCTGTCCCATGGTTGGCCCGCCCCGTGCCAGACCTGCACGAAGCGCACGCCCTTTTCGAGCAGCCGCCGCGCGATCAGCATCTGCCGTCCGTGCAGCGTTTCGCCGTACAGTTCGCGGATTTTTGCCGGCTCCGCGCCGACGTCGAACGCATCCGCGGCCTCCGCCTGCATGCGGTAAGCCAACTCGAACGACTGCACGCGGGCTTCCAGCAGCGGATCCTCGTCCCGTTGCCCGCTATGCGCCCTGTTCAGATCCGCCAGTAAATCCAGTTGCCGCCGCTGCGCTTGCCGAGCGCTGAAACGGCTGCGGACATTGGCGATCAACTTCTCCGGCTCGCTGTATTTCGTATCCACGTGCGCGGCCTGATAAGCGCCGGGCAGAAACGCCGAACGCCAGTTCTTGGCGCCCCAGATCGGATAGCCGCCGGGGCACAAAACGATGAATCCCGGAAGGTTCCGGTTCTCCGTGCCCAGGCCGTAGGTCAGCCACGAGCCGAAACTCGGCCGCGACAACTGCGTCGTGCCGGTGTTCATCATCATCAACGACGGGCCGTGATTGGGCACGTCGGTGTGCATCGAGCGAATTACGCACAGGTCGTCCGCGTGCTCGCCGACCTGGGGGAAGATCTCGCTGACCTCGATGCCGCTGCGGCCGCGTCTGTGGAAGGCGAACGGCGAGGGGAAAGCCGCCCCGGTCGGACGCTCGGTGCGCAAATGGATGGGGATGGACTTGCCCGCGTATTTGCGCAGGGCGGGCTTGGGGTCCCAGGTATCGACCTGCGACGGCCCGCCGTTCATGAAGATGTGAATGACCCGTTTGGCCTTCGCCGACAACGGCGGCGCTTTCGGCGCCAGCGGGTCGGCGGGGTCGAACGCGGGCGACGCATCGGCCTGCAGCGCGGCCAGCGCCACCGCGCCCATGCCCATCGTCGCGTCGCGCAAGAAACGGCGCCGGCTTACGAAATCGTTGGGAGGCTCGAGAATGGTCATGGTCTCTTCCGTTGTTTCTAATCCACGAAGGCAAACTCGTTGGTCATCAACAAGACTTGCGCGTACTGCTCCCAAGCGTCGAGCGGTTTCTCGGCGGGCAGGCGGAAGTCGTCTTCCGCGCTCCAACGCCGCGCCGCCATGCCGCTTTTTTTCTGCTCGGCCGTGAGCGTTTCTTCGATTACGGGCGCCCAGGTGAAATTGTCCGCTTCGTAGTCGCCGCGCGCATCCACGACGAAATCGATCGTCTCGCCGCGTTCGACATCGAGCTGCTCGATGCCGGTTGTCGCCTGCAGGCCGGCGAGCGTCCAACTGGCGACTACGCCGCGCCGGCCGGATACGATCCAACCCCTAATGCCGTTGGAGTAGGCGAACCGTTGCGCCTGGTCGCTCATCCGGTGGCTCAAGGTTCCTTCGATAGCGACCTGTCCGTCGATGGGCGATACCCAGCGCCGCGTCACCGCCGTTGCCAGGTCGTCGCCCGGCGCGCCGCCCTGCGCGGTCAGGGAAGCCCGCCCGCCGTGCCGGGCAGGCAGGATCGCCCCGTGCTGCAAGCGCTCGCCTTGCTCGTAAGCGAACTCTCGGAATTCGCTTACGGTTCCCGCGGTCGGATCGAGCGCAACGGTTCCGTAGCGCCAGGGGCTTGCGGGCGGCGGTTCGCTTTCCGTTGCGCCGGGATGGTTGCGGATGAAGCGCTCGGCCGCCGCCGATTCCGCGGGGCGCGGCTCTCTGCCGAGCAGTAACTCGTAAAGCTCGGCGACCCGTCCGGGGGAATCCGTCGCCGTCAAACCCGCGGCGATCGCCCGCGCCTGCTCGCCGACGAACGCGCTGTTCAGCAGGAACAGCGCCTGCTGCGGCACGGTGGTCAGCGAGCGCTGCGCCGTGTGCTGCTCGGGGTTCGAAAAGTCGAACGAGCGCATCAGTCCCGACGGCTCTTCCCGCGAAATGTAGGCGTAGATCGAGCGCCGCGCCGCCGCGGGCCGCGCCTCCAGGGCGAACGGAGGCCCGCCGACGGCGCCGTCGAGACGGCCCGCGACCGCCAGCATGGAATCGCGCAGAGCTTCGAAATCGAGACGGCGGCGGTTCTGCCGCCACAGCAGCCGGTTTGTCTGATCGACCGCCGCGCAGTCCGGCGCATCGCCGCTGCGCTGGCGGTAAACGCGCGAGAGCATCACCCGCCGGATCAGCTTCTTCACCGACCAGCCGTCCTCGACGAAAGTCGCCGCCAGGTAGTCGAGCAACTCGGGGTGCGAGGGGCTGTCGCCGCGCTTGCCGAAATCGCTCGGCGTGCGCGCCAGTCCCTCGCCGAAAAGATGCTGCCAGACGCGGTTGACCATCACCCGCGCGGTCAGGGGGTTGTCGGCGTCGGCGATCGCCCGCGCCAGTTCCAACCGCCCGCTGCCGTTCCGAAACGGCTCGTCGGAGACGATCGAGACGAAATGCGGCTCGACTTGCGCGCCCTTGTCGTGTTGATTCCCGCGTACGAAGACGTAGGCCGGTTGACGTTCGGCGGCATCGGCGACGGTCATCGCGTGCCGCGGGCCGCCGCGGAAGCTCCAATCCGTCATGACGGCGTGGTACTGCCATTTGAGCGCCTTCACGACGTTGGAGTCGCCCTCGTTCTGGATCCACCAGAAATCTTCGAGGGGAACGTTCGTCGGCGCTTCGTCGCCGCGCAGCGCCTGCCGCAAGCGTTCGCGCTCGGCGTCGGGCCAGGGCGCGTTGCGGTCGGCCTCGGTCAGCCGCGCCGCGAGGTTTTTCGCTCCCTCCGCCGCATCCAGGCCGGCGACCAGAGTCGAGCCCTCGTCTTCCCGGTCGCGAAGGTACTTGCGCCAGCGCTCCAGCAGATACTGGTTCAGGTTGTTCTCTTTGCCGAGAGCTTCCAAGCGGTGGTTCGACAGGTTGCGCCCGCTCCATGCGGCGCCGATGTAGCGCGCCAGCGCGTCCGGCTTGCGGAACTCGGCGGTGTGCCAAGCCAGCCGCTCGCGGCGGAATGCGTCGATCCACTCGCGGCGCATTTTCAGCTTTGCGTTGAAAAACCGCGCCTCGCCGCCGGCGGGCATGTCTTCGATCGGAATCAGCTCGAGCACGTCCGGCGAGTTCAGAAAAATGCTGTAGAGGGAATAGTAATCCTTCTGCGGAATGGGGTCGAATTTATGATCGTGGCAGCGCGCGCAAGCCACCGACAGCCCCAGAAACCCGCGCGTCACGACGTCGATTCTGTCGTCCAGGTTTTCCGGAACGTCCGTGGGGCGGGGAAGGTTGATGCCCACGGTCAAGAAACCCAGGGCGGCGAGATGCCGCCGGTCGCCCGCGGTCAGGTCCGCCGCGAGTTGCCGCGTCACGAACCGGTCGTAAGGCATGTCGTCGTTGAAGGCGTCAATGACCCAATCGCGGTAGGTCCACGAGATGGGGAACGGCCGCGCCTGGAATCCTTCGTCGGAGTAGCGCGCCACGTCGAGCCAATACCGCGCCCAGCGCTCGCCGAAATGCTTGGACGCCAGCAGGCGGTCGACCAGCGCCGCATAGGCGCCGGGCGAGGGGTCCGCGACAAAGGCGCGGACTTCTTGCGGGCTCGGCGGCAGTCCGAGCAGATCGAAGTACGCGCGGCGGATGAGCGTCCGGCGGTCCGCCTCTGCCGACGGCGCCAGGCCCTCGGCGTCGAGCTTCGCTGCGATAAAGCGGTCGATCGGGGTCAACGCCCAGTCGCCGATCTTGGCCGGCGGGGCGGGGCGTTGGGGGCGCGCGAACGCCCAGTGCCCGTCCGCGCGGTCTGCGGCCGCCGCGGACGACGGGACGGCCTCGCCGGGCAGCGGCGCGCCCAGGCGAATCCAGCGCTCGACCGCGGCAATGTCGCCGTCAGCGAGCTTGCCCGTCGGCGGCATCTTGACTTCGTCCTCATGGCTCAGGACGCGCGTCAGCAGGCTGCGCTCGGGCTTGCCGGGGACGAGCAGCGGCCCGGCGTTGCCGCCCGCCAGAATCGCCTCCGGCGAATCGACCCGCAGGCCGCCCTGCGCTTGGGGGCTCTGCCGGCTGTGGCAGGCGTAGCAATTGGCCGCCAGCACCGGCCGCACGCTTTCTTCGAAAAACCGCTCCCCCGCGCGGTCTTGGGCTTGCGCCGCGGCAACCGCCGGCAACGCCGCCGCAACGATCGTAACCACCTGCCTGAAGTTCATTGCAAATTTCTGCATAATTTTATCAAGAAACAAGCATACTTTACCGCTTGGCGACGGTTTCTTCCCACGCCGCCATCTCCGCCGACATGCTGCTCACGCGCTGCGGCTCTTCCGCGGCGAGGTCGTTTTGCTCTCCGATGTCCGCCTGCAAATCATAGAGCTCGGGCGCGGCGGCGCCGAGTTGCACGAGCTTCCAGTCGTCCCGGCGCATCGCCCGTTCTTCGCGCATCTTCCAGAAGAGGCTCCGCTCGGCGAGCGGGGCGCCCGCGAACAGCAGCGCGGCGAGGCTCGCGCCGTCGAAGGAGAGACCGTTGGACGGCGCCCCCGCCAACTCCAGCAGCGTGGGAAACAGATCGAACGTCGCCGCCGTTTCGCCCGTGACGCCGGGAGCGATGCGCCCCGGCTGCCAGGCGATCGCCGGCACGCGGTGCCCTCCTTCGTAAACGTCGGTCTTCTGGCCGCGCAGCGGTCCGTTGCTCGAAATGTTATGGTAGCCGCCCTGGTAGGTCAGATATCCGCCGTTGTCAGAGGTGAAAATCACCAGCGTGTTTTCCGCGAGCCCGCGCTCCCGAAGCGCCCGAACGATGGCGCCGACGCTGTCGTCCACGGCCTCGATCATCTCTTTGACTTTCGCCGAGACGTCTTTGCTCTCGTGGATGCCGAGCTTGCTGAGGTCATGGTAATCGCCGCCCTCCACCCGGTAGCCGTTCTCGTTCGGCCCCTGCCAGGGGAAATGGATGGCCTGATGCGGCACGTACAGGAAAAACGGCCGGCCGGCGTGCTTTTCGATGAAGGCGATGCTGTGCCGGGTGATCAGATCGACGCTGTAGCCCTGCTCCATGGCGATCTCGCCGTTGCGCCACCAGTCTTTTCGTCCGGAGCGGTCGATGTGGGAGTGATGGTCGCCGCCGCCGGAGGTCAGTCCGCGAAAATCGTCGAACCCCTGATTGCCGGGCATGAACGGCGGATGGTAGCCGAGATGCCATTTGCCGTACATGCCCGCGGCGTAGCCGGCTTTGCCCAGCGCGTCGGCAATGGTGACCGCATCGGTCGGCAGCCCGAAATCGTAATGCGTCCGGCCCGAGAGCGCAGCCTCGAACTCCGGCCCGAAGCGGTGCTGGTAGCGGCCGGTGAGCAAGGCCGCCCGGGTCGGCGTACACATCGGCCCGTTGGCGTGAAAATCGGTGAAGCGCAGACCCTCCGCGGCCAGGCGGTCGATGTTCGGCGTCCGGTTCCGCGCGTTGCCGTAGCAGCCGAGGTCGCCGTAACCCAGATCGTCCGCGAGGATGATCACGAAATTCGGCGGGCGTTCTTCGGATTGAGGCGGCGGGCCGCAGCCTGCCGCCGCCGACAGCCATGCCGCGAGGCAAATCCGGGCGAATCGGGAGAGCATTGCTTCCGGCGCCAGTATAACCGCAAATCCCCGGCCGCCGCGCATGACTGGAAACGGTACTGTATAGACTCACGGCCCAAGCCTCGCCGGAGCATGGAAGCAGGCCGCATCTCATGACCGATCGACCGGACTCCAGCGCAGCCGCTCGACCCCCCGGCGGCGACCGCTTGACCGCGGCCGCAACCTTCATCGGCGGGCTGATCCCGGACGCCATGACCACCGCCATCGCCTTGATGGCCGCCGTAGTCGGCGCCGCGCTGCTCATCGGCAACACTTTTACGCAAATCGCCGACGCCTATTACCGCGGGTTGTGGATGCTGCTGCCCTTCACGATGCAGATGACGCTCATTCTCGTGCTGAGCTCGACACTGGCGGCCACGCCGTTTTTCCGGCGCCTGATCGTGACCTTGTCGCGGCTGCCTGACAGCCCCGGCCGGACGCTGGCGCTGGCCATGCTCACCACCGGAACGCTCGCCTACTGTTACTGGGGGCTCAGCCTGGCCATGGGTCCGCTGGTCGCGGTGCATTTTGCCCGGCAGTCCGAGCGCAAGGGCCGCCCCGTCGATTTTCCCTACCTGCTGGCCGCAGGAGGCGCGGCCGGCGCGATCTGGCAATTCGGCTTCTCGGCCAGCGCGCCGCTGCTGATGAATACGCCGGGGCATTTTCTGGAGGACATGACCGGCCTGATGCCGCTGTCCACCACGATCTTCGCGCCCGCCACCCTGGTTTTCATTCCGCTGTTTTTGGTATCGAGCTACGCCGCAGCGCGGATCTTGCTGCCGCGGACGCCCCGCCCGATTTCGCAATTTCCCAGAGCATGCGCCCTGGCCGACGCCGGGCCGGCCGGCGCCGCCGAGACGGAACGCAGCGCGGACATGCCCGAGGCGACTCCGGCCGCGCGCGTCGAAGCGCACCGCCTGCCGACCGCGGTCCTGGCGCTCGCCCTTGTCGGCTGGCTGATCTACCACTTCAGGGTCAAAGGCGGCGGACTCGAACTGAACTCCCTGAACACGACGCTGCTGCTGCTCTGCCTGGCGTTTCACGGCAGCGTGCGCAGCTTTTCCAAAGCGCTGCCCGCCGCCGTAGTGACCGCTTGGCCGGTGATCGTGCTCTACCATCTATACGCCGGGGTCGCCGGCCTGATCCAATACACCTCGGTCGGCGCGGACTTCGCTTCGTATGTCGCCTCCATCTCCGGGGAGCATACGTTTCCGCTTTTCACGGCGTTGTCGGCCGCCGCCGTTTCGATCTTCGTGCCTTCGAGCGGAGGCCAATGGGTGGTTCAAGGCTTCATTACGACGAAGGCCGCCGCGGCGGTGGGCGTCAGCGCGCAGCGCGGCCTGCTGGCGCTGAGCGTCGGCGATCACGTCGGCAACCTCGTATCGCCGTTCTGGGCGGTGATTGCCGCCGGAATCGCCCGCATCGACTTCCGCGTTTACATCGGCTACAACATGATCTATGTCGTCCTGTGGTTCGTCCTCGGCGTGCTCTGCTTCACTTTTTTGCCCTGCTGACCGGCCCGCGGTGCGAACCCTTCCGGGATATACTGCGCAGATGACGCTCCGCCTGCTCTACGCGCTGCCCGCGTTCTTCCTCGCTGCCGCTTTCGCCGCGGACGGGCCGGTCAACGTCGTGCTGATCATGGCCGACGACGTGGGTTACGAGAGAGTGCGGCAGCGGGGTTCTCGCGTGCGAATCACGACCCGGGTCAACGGTGAACATCACGAAGTAATCTCCGCAACACGGGCGAGGCGAAGACGCTGTCGAGCATTCTGAAGAGCGTTGACCGGCGCCACGAAATAAGCGTCGAGGAACTTCTACGTGAGCTTGACCTGTGATGCCTCAGTACTCCCGCACGGGGAGTTGAAGCCGTATCCCGCGATGAAGGACTCCGGCGTCGAGTGGCTCGGCGACGTGCCGGCGCATTGGGATATGTGGCGGCTGAAGTCTATCTGTCGTTTTGCATATGGGGATTCCCTGCCGTCCGAATCCCGCACGGACGGCAACGTTCCCGTTTACGGTTCGAACGGTCGGGTAGGCACTCACTATTCCCCAAATACCGATGGGCAGTGTTTGATTATTGGCCGCTTCAGCGTCTGGACAAGGCAACCTCCACTATCGACACTGTCGTCGCTTGCGTCCGCCGCCAAATCGAGTTGCTGCGCGAATACCGCGCCCGCCTGATCGCCGACGCGGTCACCGGCAAGCTCGACGTGCGCGAAGCGGCGGCCGGCCTGCCGGATGAAGGCGATATCGCCAATGTTGAGCCGCTTGGTATTATTGACAACGTGACGGATAATGCAGATGCTTCGGACCGGCCGTAGCTGGCGAATGAAGAGTCCGTAAAGATTGATCGGATATGAGATTCAACAGTCCACTCCGGTATCCGGGTGGGAAGGCGTCGCTTGCGGCTTTTCTCGCCCGAACGATCGAGTTGAACGACCTCACCGGCTGTTCGTACTTCGAACCGTTTGCCGGCGGCGCGGGCGCTGCGCTGCATCTGCTTCGGAAAGATGTCGTTTCGGATATTCACCTGAACGACCTGGATCCTCGCATCGCTGCATTCTGGCGCTCGGCGCTTGATGAACCGGAACGGTTCGCCGATACTATCCGATCGATTCCGGTGGATATTGCCGAGTGGGAGAGGCAGCAGCGAATCTGTCGGCAATCTGACACGAGTAAGCTTTTCGAGCTTGGTTTCTCCGCTTTCTATATGAACCGCTGCAACCGTTCGGGCGTTCTCCTGGGAGCCGCTCCCATCGGGGGCCGCGAGCAAGCAGGGAAGTGGAGGATCAATGCTCGTTTCAACAGAGAGAGCCTCACGAAGCGCATTCTCGCGATTGCGCGGCGGCGCGGGCAAATCCACATTACCAACATGGACGCGCATGCGTTTCTCGTCAAACATCTCCCTCGCGGACGCGAACGCAAGCGCGTCTTTGCCTATCTTGATCCCCCTTACTACTCAAACGGCAAGCGACTCTATATGAATTCCTACTCCAGTCGAGATCACAAGGCATTTGCTCGCTACATACGACGGCAAGACAGCCTCACATGGGTGATGTCCTACGACAACGAACTGTTCATCAAAAACCTGTATGCAAAATTCGTTGTTTCTCATTATTCGCTCCAGTATAGTCTCCAGCGCAAGCAACGAACACAGGAGCTTTTGATCGTGCCGCCCCATGTGCAACTCCCTGTCGATGTTGCACCGCCGCTTGAGACGCAAGAATATAAATGATCCATGTTTAGGAAGGATGATTCAATGAGCACCGAAGATATCTCTCTGAATGCTGACGAGATCACACCGATAGAAGTCTCGGATCTGGCATTCGACATCAAAAACCCTCGGCTTACCGAGTTTGACCTGCCCAGCGACGCAGCAGAATCCCGAATTATACAGATTCTGTGGGAAGCGATGGATGTAAGAGAATTGGTATTGTCCATCGCAGCCAGTGGGTTCTTTCGTCACGAGCCGGTTATCGTTGCGCAAGAGAGTGGGAGAAATGTGGTTATCGAGGGAAATCGCCGTCTCGCGGCGGTCAAAGTTCTTCTGGATCCGGCGCTTGGCGAAGATCTAGATGAGATT
The DNA here is from genome assembly GCA_958295955.1 of uncultured Bryobacterales bacterium. Lineage (GTDB taxonomy): Bacteria > Acidobacteriota > Terriglobia > Bryobacterales > UBA6623 > CATQHP01. The sequence continues at coordinate 4,192,802 of OY282420.1, forward strand.
CCCGACATTGCGGAAGACGCCAAAGAAGCACTCAAGGAGATTCCTACAGTACCCGGCACACGCGAAAGCGCTTGGCGCTATCTCGGTTTCAAGCATGTAAATGGGCCGGCCAAATGGAGTAGTTACGCCAAGTCGCGGTACATCGCGAATGTGCATGAAGACTTCGGTGTCCCACTCGAAGACATTGCAAATCAGATTGGAGATACTCACAAGACTGTTCAGAGGCTGTTTCGCGGCCTTATGGTTATTGAGGAAGCCGAGCGGTTGAGGGTATTCGAGCAAAAGGATCGTTGGCGAAAACATTTTTCATTTTCACATCTTTACACAGGTCTCGGACGCTCCGGCATCAGCGCCTTTATAGGCTTGCGGCCGGAGACCGAGGAGAACCGGGACCCCGTACCTCCCGAGAAGAAAAAGGAACTCGGAGAGCTTTGTCTTTGGATGTACGGCAGCAAGAAGGAGAGTAAGCCTCCTGTCATCGAGACACAGAACCCGGATCTTAAGCACCTTGATGCAGTTGTAAGCAACAGAGAAGCGCTCGTCGCTCTTCGTAATGGCGCTCCTCTTGATTCCGCTTACGAGTTGAGCCGTCCGTCATCTGCTGTTTTCGAGGGGGCTCTAGTGAGTGCGAAACAACATCTTCAGAAGGCGCGCAGCATGCTTTCTACAGGCTATGACGGTTCAAAGGAACTGCTCAGGGTTGCGGGTACAGTGGCCAATCTGGCTGATGACCTCTACGATGAGATGCAACGCAAACACAACCCCGGCGGAAAGAAAAAACGCCTTGCGGAGGGCGATTGATGTTTAAGTGGCCAGTGGCGCCATCTGCTCGCCCACTAGGGTATGAACTTGCCGACTACGTGGAGTTGATTTGTTGGCGAGACAAAGTCATGTCCGCGACTTCCCTATCTAAGTTACTCGGCAGACTCGATGAAAACGACTACTCCGATGGTGTGCCGGAAGAGGAGGAAGCATCTCAAATTGTTGAGGATGCGTACCGCGAGATAGAGAGGCGTTGCGAAGCGTGTCGAGGCGGTTATCCGTTTGTGATCGGCAACGAAGGATATACGCTTCACGCCAGTAAGTGTGTCGGAAACCGTAAGCATGTTATTTATAAATATATGCTCCTGGCGACTCGGTTGAACATGAAAAGCAACAGATGTCATGCGGGTATGAATGGGGCGTTTCTTTTTGAAAAACTTGCCGCGGAAGCGGCCCGGGAGTACTTTGGCGCCCGTGCCGAGAGTCTTGTTTTCGGCACTGCCTCAGATGCCAGGTTCTGCGAAAAAGTGAACGATCTTTGCAGGCGGATAGGGGAAGGGGATGGGTTCGAGAATTGTGATGAGGCCGCGCCAACAGCGCAGGACGGCAAGCTGGATGTCGTCGTATGGAAACATTTTACCGACGGTCTGCCAGGAAAGCTCATCGCTTTCGGCCAGTGCAAAACGGGTACGAATTACCGGGATACGCTTACCCAGCTTCAGCCGGACTCATTCTGTAAGAAGTGGTTGCGGTCGTCCCCTGTACTTAATCCGATACGTATGTTCTTCGTTTCGGATGCTTTATCTCGATCTCATTGGCGCAGCAAGAGCGTCGACGCAGGCTTGTTGTTTGATCGCTGCCGAATTGTCGATTTCTGCGACGACATCAATGAAGATGTGTTGACGAAGGTAGCCACTTGGACGGCGGCAGCGGCTGAGGCAACAGGATTGCCCGGTACAGACAATTGACAACGCCCCCATGCCCACCGATACCACCGAACGCGGCCTCGAACGGCTGATCTGCACGGCCTCGCCCGCCCTGCTGACCGGCCCCCGGCGCGAACCCTTCCGGGATATACTGCGCAGATGACGCTCCGCCTGCTCTACGTGCTGCCCGCGTTCTTCCTCGCTGCCGCTTTCGCCGCGGACGGGCCGATCAACGTCGTGCTGATTATGGCCGACGACGTGGGTTACGAGTGCTTCGGCGCCTACGGCAGCAAACAGTACAAAACGCCCCGGCTCGACAGGATGGCCGATAGCGGCGTCAAGTTCACGCATTGCTACTCGACCCCGCTCTGCACGCCCAGCCGCGTAGCGCTGATGACCGGCAAGAGCAATGCCCGCAACTATACGGACTTCGGCGCCTTGGCGCCGGGAGAGTACACGTTCGCCGATCTTTTCCGCGAAGCCGGCTACGCCACCGCCGTCGCCGGGAAATGGCAATTGCAAGGCAACGACCGCAGCGCGGGAATCCCCGCCGGACACGGTTTCGATACGCATTGCCTGTGGAACACCCCCATCACCGAGCGGCGCCGTTTCTGGAATCCCTCGCTCGACCGCAACGGCAAGCTGATGGAGGTGGAAGAAGACGACTACGGCCCCGACATCTTCACCGACTTCCTGCTCGATTTCATCGCGGCGAATCGGCAACGGCCGTTTTTCGCCTACTACCCGATGGCGCTCGTCCACACGCCCTTCGTGCCCACGCCGGACTCCGCCGACCGCGACTCGAAAGACATCCAGCGGAATTTCGAAGACATGGTGGCCTATACCGACAAGATCGTCGGCCGCTTCGAGGACAAGCTCGAAGAGCTCGGCCTGCTGGAGAAAACCCTGGTCATCTTCACCGCCGACAACGGCTCGCACCACAACCTCTCTTCCGTTCTCGACGGGCGGCGGATCCGCGGCGACAAGGGCGCGCCCACCGACGCCGGGACGCACGTCCCCCTTTTCGTGCGCATGCCGGGCACGGTTCCGGGCGGGCGGGTTCTCGACGACCTCGTCGATTTCACCGATTTCCTGCCGACGCTGGCGGACGCCGCCGGGCTGCGGCCGGCAAACCGCCCGCAACTCGACGGGCGCAGTTTCTGGCCGCAACTGAAAGGCGAAGCGGGCAAGCCGCGCGCGTGGCACTATACCTACTATTTCCCCCGCCCGTTCGACGACAAATTCGCCACCCCCTACACCAACCCGGAAGTGCGCTACGCGCGCGATGGACGCTACAAGCTCTACGGCAGCGGCGAGCTTTTCGACCTGCAAGCCGACCCGCGCGAGGAGCGTCCGCTGCCCCCGGAGGGCGCGGCTGCGTGGGATATCCGCGTCAAGCTGCAAGGCGCCCTGGACATCATGCCCGAGCACGGCGCAAAGATACCCGAGGAGCGGGGCCGCAAGTCGCAAGCGGCCGCGCGGCCCCGCTGGGAATAGCCGCCCGGCGCGGGCGGTTTTACCAATCCACCACCGACCCGTCGTCGGGATCGAATTGCGGGCGGTATTCGCGGGGCTCGCCGACTTGGGCCAGCAGCTTGTCTTCGTCGATGGCGATGCCCAGGCCGGGCGCGGTCAACAAGGGGCGGTGTCCGTTGCGCACCGGGGGCAGCGGCTTCGCCAGCAGGTCGGCATACTCGTTGTCGCCGCGCTCTTGAATGAGGAAATTGGGGATCGCCGCCGCGATTTGCAGGCTCGCCGCGAGCGAGCACGGGCCTTGCGGATTGTGCGGCGCCAAGGGCGTGTAGTAAGCCTCGGCCATGCCCGCGATGATCTTCAACTCGGTGATCCCGCCGGCGTAGCAGACGTCCGGCTGCAAGATGGCGGCGGCGCGCTTCTCCAGGATTTCCTTGAATCCCCACTTGGTGAAGATGCGTTCGCCCGTGGCGATCGGAACATGAGTCTTGCGCGCCAACTCGGCCATGATATCGACGTTGAGCGCTTGCACGATCTCCTCGTAGAACCAGGGGTTGTAGGGTTCCAGAGCCTTCATCAGCAGCAACGCCGTCGGCGGCTGCACGGCGCCGTGAAAATCGAGGCCGATATCGACCTTGGGGCCGTATTTCTCGCGCAGCGCCCGGAAGCGCTCGACGACTTCATCGACGTATTTTTGACCCTCGATGTATTTGATGGCCTTGCGCTCTTCGCCCCGGGGGCCGGTCTTCATGGCGTTGACGCCGGTTTTTTCGTCGATCGTGCCGTAAACGCGGACGCGGTCGCGGGTCGGCCCGCCGAGCAGCTTGTACACGGGCACGCCGTAAACCTTGCCCTTGATGTCCCACAGCGCCTGATCGATGCCGCTGGTAATCGCGGTCTTGATGGGGCCGCCGCGGTAGAAGGCGCCGCGGTGGATGGCCTGCCAGTGGTGGACGACGCGGCAGGGGTCTTGCCCCACGAGGTAGTCGCCGACTTCCAGGGCTCCGGCGGCGCAGGCTTTGGCGTCGTCTTTGAGCATCTCTCCCCAGCCGGAGATGCCGGCGTCGGTGGAGACCTTGACGAAAACCCACGAATTCTTGAGGACGAAAGCCTCGATTTTGGTGACCTTGATGCGGTCGTTCGGCCCGACCGCGGCGGCGTCGGTGCGCTCTGCGGTGAGCAGGGCGTCCAAGCCGAAAAGCGCTCCGGCGCCCGTCAAGCCGCGCAGCCAGGAGCGGCGGTTCATTTGCCAACGAGTCATGCGAGGAGACCTCCCGTGCGGGGTCATTCTACCGCTTCGGAACGGTTGTGCGCAAGCAAGAAGCTATCTTCGATTTAAAAAATTGGGGATAATATACCTGTTTACCCTACACAGAGAGCGTCAAGTTGTGATCTGACTGAGGCACAGTGACGGGTTTCTGTAGAGTATTCATGTCCAAGTATTTACGACGGCACTGCGTTTCCTGCTCCAACATCTTCTTTGCTTTTTAAGCTCATATATTGACAATAATGTCGGAGATATCTTCCGAGTTTCTGCAAGTCTATTTCATGTTCATGGTAATCATTTCTGGAAATAACGATCGTCAATTTTTCACAGAATTTCTTTTCGTTTTCAGAGCAGGCAGCGGTGAATGAAGATATGATATCTCTGATCATATCCTCGCGTGTAACATGAATCCGAGTTCTTCCTGTACCCAGGACAGGCACGGCAAGAGGCTCCATCTCACCTCGTTCACCAATAAAATGCCATAGTCTTTTCAGACTCTCAACTACGCCTTCTCGTGAACCTTGAGCTGTTTTATTTTCATTAATATCGGCAATTGCAACGAAGTACAATGTTCGACTACTTTTTGATTGTATCTTGGCGACAGTGCCAATAGAGTATCGCGTTTTCTTACCATTATCATTTATCACATTTTCTTTTTGATCCTGCAAGGCCATTTTCAAATCATGATCGAGGTACTCTTCTTTATCATAATACTTTTTCGTACACTGCCCTTGCAAGCTATCCGGAGCAATGGTTCCATCTGAGACACTCGTTTCAAATGTTGAATTTGTACCAATCACAAGCGATCCGCTAACATCGAAAATATTGCCAATCCTAATCTCTACCCAAATATCTCGATCCTTCAACTTGTATTTTATGAAACGGACAGGACGACATTCCCATAGTGTCAGTAACGCCGATATGGGGGTCAGGACCCACCAAGGAAACCACTCTAACGTGTGAGGAAAATAGCTTGTAGAGATAGTTACTGGAAGCCATATTCTGCCAAGATTCTTGAAGAAAACATCTTTTAAATTACGCCAGTCATGCCTCCAGTTTTTCCTGGAAAAATAGAGCAAATTCATATTTATTAGGAACCTTGTTATAGCCCAAGATCGGTATAGATACTTTGACGATAGTGGTATGCTCCTGACTCGAGTTTCTGCCTGAGAGAATTGTGACTCGTTATCCAATTTTCCAGGGCATACTGTAAAATAACCGCATTAAAACTGATATAAACGGCTAATTCTTCACGTATTATTGGAGGGCATCTCAGTGAATCCTGCTGACGGAGCCCATTCAAATTCACACCAATAATCGGTATACCTAGATCAAGAGCTTGTTCCATTTCCCATCGAACAAACTTGTAGAGGTATCTTGTTTTTTCTCCAATCAAAACCACCATAACTTTGCTATTGCGCAACCTTTCTCGAAGTTTACGCTTGATCGATTCTGGCAGGCTTGTATCCCTGGAAGTATTCAGCTCATGAGCATCGACGAAGTTGAATGACATACCGTCATTCTTTTTCCAGGCTTTCATCAGGCGATAATAATGAATATCATTATCGCCATCAAAGCAAACATATGTCTTGTTTCTATATGGCATGACTCGGTTTCCTTTCTGTTCAGAGGTCATTGACCGCCTCTTGCCGATTGGTTTCGCCGGCGTTCGAGACGATAGTCCGTATTACCCCCAAGCGCACACGAAGTGTCCCCTCACACGCGGGTTTGGTACGCCCGGCAGGATTCGAACCTGCGGCCTCTTGCTCCGGAGGCAAGCGCTCTATCCAGCTGAGCTACGGGCGCATGGCGCCGGCCGCGAGTCCGGCGACGCTATCTTTAGCATAGCGCGGCGCCGCCGGGTCGGCGAAAGATAGTTGACAATGGGAAAATCACGCGCCGGCGCCACGAGGCTACCCGGTGCGCTGCCGGACGATCTTTACGATGAACGACGAAAGCATACGCAACGAGATCAAGGCCGCGCTGGCGGCCGGCCCCGGCGGCGATTTTACGCAGCAGGGATGCAATCTGTTGACGGCCCTGGGCTATCGCAGCGAGCGCGCGCCGGACGGGCAGACAGGCGCCGTCGATGAGTTCATCGCAAGCTTCCCGGCGAAGACCGCGGACATTCAATCGGAGCGCAACTTCCGCGGCGGCGCTCAATCCATGCGTATTCTCTTTCAGGTCACCGATACCGAGATCGCGGAGGCGGCGCCCAGCACATTGTTCGCTGCCGCCGCTTTCGACTCGGGCAACGCCAAGAGCTTCATCTTCGTTGCCGTCGAACTGAACGGTGAGTCCTATTCGCGGAGCGAGTACGCCGCATTCGCCCGAGAGATCAACAAACGGCTGCCGATGCCCATTGCGGTCCTGTTCCGCGCCGCCGGCCGTCTCACCCTGGCTTTCGTGCATCGCCGGGTAAACAGACGCAACCCCGAGCGGGATGTTTTGGGCAGCGTCTCGCTGCTCCGGGAGATCGACCCTGCAACCCCGCACCGCGCCCATATCGACGCGCTGGCCGAGTTGTCGCTGACCAAGCGGCTGCAATGGATGGCAAGCCGCGGCAAGCCGCTCAACTTCGACGGCCTGCTGGACGCTTGGTTGGACACGCTGGACACCAGGGAACTCAACCGCAAGTTTTACCGGGATCTGTTCGCCTGGTTCAAGCGCGCCGTCAATGAGGCGACCTTTCCTGCCCGAGTTCCCCCTGAAGAGCACGTGATCCGCCTCGTCACGCGCTTGTTGTTCGTGTGGTTCATCAAGGAGAAGCGGCTGATTGCCGAAGAACTGTTCGTCGAAAATCGGATTCGCCGACTGCTCAACGGCTATGACCGCGACACCGGCGATTCCTACTACCGCGCCGTGCTGCAAAACCTGTTCTTCGCCACCTTGAACACCGAAATCGACCGGCGCCGCTTCAGCAAGGCGAACAACGCCGGCCACCGCGACTTTTCCCGCTACCGTTACAAAGACGAAATCGGCGATCCCGACCGTCTGCTGGAGCTATTCGCCCGAACGCCCTTCATCAACGGCGGCCTGTTCGATTGTCTTGACAGCTACGAAGCGACCGGCAAGGGCGGTTACCGCATCGACTGCTTTACCGACAACCGCAGTCGGCGCAAGCTGCTGTCAATCCCCAACCGCCTGTTTTTTGACGATTCCGCCGACAAGCCGGGGCTGATTACCCTGTTCAACCGCTACAAGTTCACGGTGGAGGAAAACACGCCGGTTTCGCAGGAAGTCGCCCTGGACCCGGAATTGCTCGGCAACGTGTTCGAGAATCTGCTGGCTGCCTACAACCCCGAAACCCGCGAAACGGCCCGCAAGCAGACCGGTTCCTACTACACCCCGCGCCCGGTGGTGGATTACATGGCGGACGAGGCGCTGACGGCAGCGCTGGCGAGGCGGTGCAAGCCCACGGATAGCGACGATGAGTTTTGGCGCGAGCGCCTGCGTTATCTGCTGGATTACAACGACGCCGGGGAACTGTTCGACCCGAACGAAACGGAAGCCGTGGTCCGGGCGGTCGCCAAGCTGCGGGTGCTGGATCCGGCCGTCGGCTCCGGCGCATTTCCAATGAGCGTGCTGCGCAAGCTCACGTTGGCTCTGCGCCGCCTCGACCCCGATAACGAGCTTTGGAAGGAATTGCAGCGCGAGCAAGCCCGCCGCCGAGCGGATGAGGCGTTTGGCGCCGACGACCGGGCGGAGCGTGAAAGACAGCTTGCCGCAATCAGCAGCAACTTCGAACGCTATCGCGACTCCGACTTCGGGCGCAAGCTGTACCTTATCCAGAACACCATCTACGGCGTGGACATCCAGCCCATCGCCTGCCAGATCGCCAAGCTGCGCTTTTTCATCACGCTGGCTATCGAGCAGGAACCCGATCCCGCCGCCCCCAATTTCGGCATCAAGCCGCTACCCAACCTCGAAACCCGCTTCGTCGCGGCGAATACGCTGCTCGGCCTGGACAAGCCCGTCCAATCGACCCTGGGGCAAGCCGATGCGGTCATCAAGCAACTGGAACAACAGTTGAAAGAAAACCGCGAGCGGCATTTTCACGTCAACGACCGTCAGAAAAAGCTGGAGTGCCGCAAGAAGGACAGGGAACTGCGGGCTGCACTGGCCGCGGAGTTGAAAACGGGCGGCCTGCCCGCCGGGACCGCCGAAAAAGTCGCCCACTGGAACCCCTACGATCAGAACTCCAAAGCCGACTGGTTCGATGCCGAGTACATGTTCGGCGTAACCCACGGCTTCGATGCGGTCATCGGCAACCCGCCGTATGTCAAGGTCGAGCATCTTAACGATGCGACACGCAAGCAACTTCGCAGGAAGTTCGCATGGCTGGGCGATTTGTACGAACATTTTATTTCCCGGGGTCTGCAACTTACTTCTGAGAACGGCGTGTTCTCGTACATCGCCAACGATAGTTACGTCGCGCTCTCGAGCAAGCAAAGAATTCGGGAGTTGATGCTGGAGAATCAACTTCTCCATCTCGTCAGAGCTCCGTCCCAAACATTCGATGCGTCGATATACGCAGCCATCTTTGTTCTTGCCAAGAGACGACCGGCCGCTTCGCACGCTTATATGAGCGGCGAGCTGAACGCCGCGCAGAATTTCGAGCACCGAAAGCTGGGCAAAATAGAATATGCCACAGTGCATAGACTGCCCAACAAAAAATTCCTGCTTTCAGGAGAAAGCAATCTGCTGAAGCGCCTGCTGTCGCTCGGCAAAATCAAAGACTACTGCCGCGTGCTGGATACCGGCATTCATTCCGGGAACGTCAGGAGTAAAATTTTCTTTGCCGAAGACAACGGATGCAGAGAGCGTTTGCTGCAAGGGAAGCAAATTCAAAGATTTTCACTGCAATGGGAAGCTCCCAAAGCGCGGTACAAGTTCTGCGATATCAATTACCGACCGCTGCCGATACCCGGAATCGGCCGCGGCGGAAGGCCGAGCAGGAAAAACGAGTATTGGCAGTTCTGTGGCGACATGGCGAACCATCGTCAGCCGGAGCGGATCCTGATGCGCCAAACCGACGACGACCTGGTTGCGGCTTATCATAGCGAGCAAGAATCCGGGCGCTTCTACACGGACAATACTCTTTTCACGGTTCTTCCCAACTCCAGAGGCGTCGAACTAAAATACTTCTTGGCGCTATTCAACAGCCGCCTGTTGAACTTTGTCTATCACTCCATTTCACAAGAACGGGGCAAAAGCCAAGCGCAAGTAAAAATCAAGAATGTGAATGAACTTCCTGCAGTTGTTCCGGAAGGCAATAAACAAAAGCCTGTCATCCGGCTGGCGGACCGCATCCTGCAAGCCAAAGCCGCCGACCCCGCTGCGGACACTGCCGAGTGGGAAGCGGAAATCGACCGGCTGGTCTATGCGCTCTACGACTTGACGGAGGAAGAGGTTGCGGAGGTGGAGGGCCGGCCAAGTTGATGCCGCTGCCTTTACAGACCTTGTAAAGCGCTTGTAAAGACAGTTTAACCTGGCTTTTACCGTTTCGCGATAACCGATCCGGGAGGCAACTGCGTCTTGTCGGCATGACCGGCAATCGAGGCCGGTCGAGAAAGCAGGAACCGCAATGTCTGTCGATCCCGAAATCATCCGCCAAGCGCAAAACGGAGACGAGGCCGCCTTCGGCGCCGTCTTCCGCGCCTACAAGCAGCGCGTGTTCGGCACGGTCTATCGCATGATCGGACGCCGCGACGTCGTCGAGGACGTGGGCCAGGATGTCTTTATCCGCCTGCACCAGTCGCTCGGGCAACTGCGCACGGTCGAGGTCTTCGAGACGTGGCTGTACCGCCTGACCGTCAATACCGTTTACGATTATCTGCGCAAGGAGCGGCGCCGCTGCGAAATGCCGCTGGCCGACTTGAGCGAAGAGCAGATCCGTCTGGCCGACAGCGCCGCCGCCGGCAAGGATATGGCGCTTGCGCGGCGCCGGGCGGAGGCGCGCAACTTGTTGCAGTCGCTGTTCGCCAACGTCTCTGAAGAAGACAGGCGGTTGCTGACGCTGAAGGAAGTCCAGGGACTCACGTTGAAAGAGCTGACGGGCATCTATCGCTCGAATGAGAACGCCTTGAAAGTCCGGCTATTCCGAGCGCGCAAGCGGATATGCCGGATTCACGCCGAGATGCCGGCGGCGCAAGCCGCGCATTAGGGCGCCGGGCGCGGGCCGCCGCCTTGCCGGCGGTGCAGCGCTTCCGCGATGAGCGCCATAAACTCGGCCGGTTTGTCGATTTGCAACTCGATTTCGAGTGCGTACAGCGGCTGCGCGAAGCCGCGCGGCGGGTCGAGATTCATCAGGTCTTTGGAGGTGGCGACCCATGCGTCGGCGCGGACCGCGGCCGCTGCCTCCGCGAGGCGCTTGCGGTCGGCGGGGGTGTAGCGGTGGTGGTCGGGGAAGACGCGCCAGGCGGCGATTTCGTATTCCAGGGCGGTGAGTTGGCGCCGGAAGGCGTCGGGGTTGCCGATCCCGCAAAACGCCAGGACGCGCTTGCCGCGCAGGCTGTCGAGCGGGAGCTCGCGCCGGTCTTCGGCATGGACGAGGCGCGATGCCGTTGTCCGCGAATGGAAAATCGGCGCGGAAGCGTTCCAACGGCGGATTGCGTCCGCGAGGGCGCCGTAGCCGCGTCCGGGTTCGGCGCGGGTGAGCAGAATGACATCGGCGCGCCGCAAGCCGCGCAGGGGCTCGCGCAGCCGGCCCAGCGGCAGCAGGCAGTCGCCGAGCAACGGCCGGGAGGCGTCGATCAGCAGGATGTCGAGATCGCGGGCCAGACGCAGGTGTTGAAAGCCGTCGTCAAGCACGAAAGCGTCGGCCTCGGCCAGGAGCCGGGTCCCGACGGCGAAGCGGTCCGCGCCCACGCCGATGACGGCGTGGGGCGCCGTGCGCCGGAAACGGGCGGCGAGCAGCGCCGGTTCGTCGCCGATGCTGCGCGGCTCGATCTTCCCGCCGCCGGGGCGGACGATGCGCGCGGCGGCGGGGCGGTCGCGCCCATAGCCGCGGGTCAGCACGGCGGCATGGATGCCGGCCTCGGCGAGACGTTCGACGAGCCAGGCGGCGGCGGGGGTTTTGCCTACCCCTCCCGCGGTCAGATTGCCGATGGAGAGCACCGGCGCGGGCAGGCGGCGCGCTTTGCGGACGCCCTTTGCGTAAAGGTAGAGCCGCAGCCTGCTTGCCAGTCCCCACAGCATGGCCGGAATGCGCAGCGCGAGTTGCCGTCCGCAGCGCGGCGGGCTGCGCGGGAGCGCGCGCTGGAACAGCGTTTCCGCTTCTGCGGCGCCGCGGGCCGACGCGCCGCGCTTCGACCGGGCGAGACGGAAGGCGTTTTCGCCGACGGCTCTGCGCTCCGCGGGGTCGTCCAGCAGCCGCAGCAGAACCGCGGTCAACTCTTCCACCGAATCGACTTGCAGCAGTCCGCCGGCCGCCAGCAGATCGTCGGCGATCCGGCGGAAGTTTTGCATCGCCGGCCCGACGATGACGGGCCGCTTGGCCAAGGCCGGTTCGAGGACGTTGTGGCCGCCCCAGCCGTTGAGCGATCCGCCCATGAAAACGACATCGGCGAGGGGGTACAGGCCGGCGAGCTCGCCCAGGGTATCGAGCAGCAGAACCGCCGGCAAATCGGGGGGCGCCGCGGCGTCGAGCTTCGAGCGGCGCACGAGCGGCAAGCCGTCGAAGGCGCGCGCCGCTTCGTCGAAGCGCTGCGGGTGGCGCGGCGCCACGACGAAGAGCGCGCGCCGCCGGCCGGCCGCCGCTGCGCGGAACGTCCGCGCCAGCAATTCCTCCTCGCCTTCGCGGGTGCTGCCCGCGACCACGACGGGGCCGGGCGCGGCGTTTTGGAAAAACGACGCCAGATCGTCGGCGATACCGGCTTTGGGGGGGGGGAAGTCGTACTTGACGTTGCCGCCGACCTGCGTTCTCTCGGGCGGCGCGCCGGCCGCCAGAAATCTTTGCCGGTCGGCTTCGCTTTGCGTCAGGATGGCGCCGGCGCGGCGCAGGATCGGCGCGAAGAACGGGCGCAGGCGGGCGTAGCGCGGCGCCGAGCGGTCGGACATGCGTCCGTTCAGCAGCAGCGTTTCCGCGCCGAAGCGCTCGGCCTGCAGAAAATAGTTGGGCCAGATTTCCGTCTCGACGACGATCAGCAGCCGCGGGCGCAAGGCGCGGAACGCGCGGGCTACGCACCAGGGAAATTCCAGCGGCGCGGCGAACACGGCGTCGGCCAAGCCGGCGAGCTTTTGCCCGGCGAGCTTGCGCCCGGAGGCGGTGGACGTACTGACGTAAAGCGGCGACGCGGGAAAGCGTTCGCGCAGCCGGCGCAGCAGCGGAACGGCGGACAAAACTTCGCCGACCGAAACCGCGTGTAACCAGATCGAGTCGGCAGGGGTCTGATTCGTTAGGCCGCCGAGATAACCGAGCCTCTCCGCGAGATCGCGCCGGGGTTGCCCCTTCGCCCGGCTGCGCAGCAGCCAGTAGGGAACCGCAACCGGCGCGAGCAACGTGAGAACGAGGTTGTAAAAGAAGAAGAACAAGCGGGGGCGGCCAAGCGTCTTAAGTATTATGGCAACATCGTTTTTTCGATCTTTCGTAGGGCTGTCTCTGCTGCTCGGACTGCCGCTCGGGGCTTTTGCGGCGGACGACGGCTTCAAGGCCAAGACGGCGGACCGCTATCCGGGGAAGCAGTCACAGGGCGACCTGATTGCCGCGGTCAAGCCGTTCTACTCGGAAAAGGATCAAAAGAGAGCGTTCGGCAAGACGCGGCCCTACAAACACGGCGTAATGCCGCTGCTGCTGGTGCTGACCAATACCGGACTGCATCCCTACGACCTGAAGAATCTCAAGGTTCGCTTCATCACCGCCGGCCGCGAGGGTCTGGAGCCGATCGGCGGCGAGGACCTGGCTTATTTCAACCCCAAGGGCCACCAGCCCAGGCAGCGCAACATTCCCGGCATTCCGGCGGGCATTCCCGGGCTGAGCCGAGCGCGCGTGAAGAAGGGGCCGCTGGCGCGGTTCGAGATCACGGACAGGGAGTTTCGAGCGCCCGTGCTGACTCCCGAGAGCACGGCGGGCGGGTTTTTCTACTATTGGACCGGCACGGAAGAGCCGTTGGCCGGGGCTTCGGCCTATATTTCCGGCATCGTCGATCTGACTACCGGCCGGGAGTTGTTTTATTTCGAGATTCCGCTCGACCGCTACCGCTGAGGCCGCGGCGCGGGGCGGCAGGCAGGTCGATCGACATCCCCGTGGACGCTGTTATGCGGCCAGGCGTCCCAACTCAACCGCCCGCGCGCATGCCGCCCAATCCTAGGTAATCCCAGCTAATCCCATTTATCCTGCAGTGGTCCCAAAGCGGGCGGCCTCGCGCATTCGGGCTGTAGATGAAAGCGGAAGAATTGGAAGGGCGGCGGCTGCGCTTGCAGGCCGAGTTGGATGCCGCCAAGGATCAGGCGGAGCGGAATCGGCTGGGTCAGTTCGCGACGCCGACAGGGCTTGCCCGCGACATGCTGCGCTATGCCGGGACGCATCTCGGCGAAAGTACGCGCGTTCGTTTCCTCGATCCGGCGATTGGCTCCGGCTCGTTCTATGCGGCGCTGCTGCGCGTGTTTGCGCAAAGTAAAATAGCCGGCGCCGTCGGCTATGAGATCGACCCGCATTACGGTACGCCGGCGTCCGCATTGTGGGGGCGGACGGGACTGGACGTTCGTTCGGGAGACTTTACGCGGGCCGCGCCGCCGGCGGAGCGGGAAAAGTTCAACCTGTTGATCTGCAATCCGCCCTATGTGCGGCATCATCACATCGGGGGCGGCGAGAAGCAGCGGCTCAAGGTTCGAGCGCGGGAAGCCGGCGGTGTCGAAATCAACGGGTTGTCGGGCCTGTATTGCTATTTTCTAACTCTGTGCCACGCATGGATGGCGGACGGCGGGTTGGCCGGTTGGCTGATCCCAAGCGAGTTCATGGACGTGAACTACGGCGCGTCGGTGAAGCGCTATCTGCTCGACAAGGTTACGCTGCTGCGCATTCACCGGTTCAACCCGAACGAGGTGCAGTTCGGCGATGCGCTTGTGTCGTCGGCCGTCGTCTGGTTCCGCAAGGAAAAACCGCCGCGGGATTACGAAGCCCGGTTTACCTACGGCGGCTCGTTGCAGCAGCCGGAGCTCGACCGAGCGATGCCGGCCGCGGCGCTGCGCCGGACTGCGAAATGGACAAGATATCCGGCCAAGGCCGACCATGAAGCGGCGGATGCTCCGCTTCTGGGCGATCTCTTCACGATCAAGCGCGGCCTGGTGACGGGCAGCAACGACTTTTTCATTCTGCCGGCCGAAGAAATCGAGCGCCGCGGGCTGCCGATGGAGTGGTTCCGACCGATTTTGCCCAGCCCGCGTTATCTGCCCGCAAACGAGGCGCCGGCCGACGGCAAGGGGAACCCCGTGCTGGAGCGGCGCCTGTTCCTGTTGGATTGCCGTTTGAAAGAAGACGAGATCGAGCGCCGGCATCCGCGACTGTGGGCCTATCTTGAGGAAGGGAAGGCGCGGGGCGTAGCCGAACGGTATCTCTGCCGGCATAGGACGCCGTGGTACGCGCCCGAAAACCGGGCGCCGGCGCCGTTCCTGTGTACCTACCTCGGGCGCGGAGACAAGAAAAACGGGAAGCCGTTCCGCTTCATTCTCAACGACTCGCAAGCAACGGCCGCGAATGTTTACTTGATGCTCTACCCGAAGCCGCCGCTCGCTCGCGTTTTGCAAGGGAATCCGCATCTGAAAAGGCAGGTCTGGGCGCTCCTGAACGCTATATCCCCGGCGGCGATGCTGGGCGAGGGAAGGGTTTACGGCGGCGGGCTGCACAAGCTGGAGCCGCGGGAGTTGGGCAACGTTCCCGCGGCGGCGATTGCGGAATTGCTGCCGGGGGCGCGGCCGCGGCGGGCAGAGCAGGGAGAACTGTTCGCCGCGTAGGTTATGTCAAGAGTCCGGCCGACGGCGCTGCGCCGAAGAGCGGGCGGCGCGGTCGAGGCTTTTCATTTTCGGGCGGCGAGCGATTGGGCGAAGAGCCACTGCAGCATCTCAGGTTCTTCGTCGCAGCGGTCGCTGCTGCATCGCGTGCCGCCGTTGCCGCCGCCGAGAATCATCTTTGCGGCGACGCCGTGGCCGTCGCCGGCCCAGGTCGTCAGCTTCATGTTCCCTCTCAGTCGTTCCATCTCGGCGAAAAGTTTCTGTTCGCGCTCGTAAGGGCAGACCTTGTCGTTGTCCCCGTGAAAGGCCCATATCGGAACGTCCTTGATCAGCGATGCATCGATGAACTCTTCGTCCACGGGCCGGCCGGTCCCGGCCGAGGGCGCCGCAGCGGCGAAGTAACCGGGATCGAGTTGTATGAGGATATACGTCCCATGTCCCCCCATGGAGTGCCCGAGGATGTAGATCCTGTCCCTATCGGCGGAGGGCAACGCCGCAACGACCGTTTTGATCTTCTCGAGGTGCGCGGCGTCCCATAGACGAGTTGTCTGCGGGGCGAGCACGTAGCTCGGGTATGCTGAGCGCGTCGGCTCTTCGGTAAGAAGCTTGTTCCAGACGCGCAGTTGCTTGCGGTTATCCGTCCCTCTGCCGCCGCCGCCGTGCAGGGAAACGATGACCGGGTAAAGTTTGCTTGCATCGAAACCGTAGGGACTCATGAGACGGTACGGCATTTCGTCGCCGGCGTGGGGCTCGTAGAGACGAACCCAGTTTTCCGGATCCTCTTTTTCGACGACTTGGGCATTGGCGCATGCGGCGACCGCCAATAGCAAGACTGCCGAAGCGAGCCGGCGAGGCGTATGTATGGCCAAAGTGTTCATGTTTCCTCCAAATCGAGGCCGTGTTGCTTCTCTAGCGGAAGACGATCAGGTTCTCGAGCCTCACGTCGTTCCCTTGGCTGCCTTGCGGCGCTTCGCCCCGCACCACGAGCCGAATCACGTGTTCGCCCGCGGGTAGCCCGAATGCATGCCATACCGCTTCGCTGTTGCGGTAATGGTCTCCGTCCGAGTAAACGTCGATCGTGCGGTGAAGCTCGCCGTCGAGGTGGACATCGGCCATGCCGCCGTTCGCCATGTACGGGCCCGAGAGAATGACGCCGGTTCCCTCGAAAGCAACCTCCGCCTCCGCGCCCTCGGTTCCGGCCGTGCGCCCGACGTAGGTTCGGCGGCGCTGCTTCGCCTCGGTGCGCTGCCAAGCTCCCTTGAACTTCCACCTCGCGTCTTCGATGGGAATCTCTTCGGCCGGTGAACCGTAGTCGTCCCATAGCTCCAGTTGCGCCGGCAGCGGCTCTTGCCTCTTGATGAGCAGGCGGTCGCCCGCGAGCCGCCCGCCGTTGCGCTCGACCAGGGCGATGGCGCGCTTGCGGGTGCTTTCAACGATCGTCTTGAAGGTGAAGTCGGTGTAGCTGAACTTCTTGTCTTCGATGGCGGGGATGCCCGACTTCCACTGCTCGGGAATCGCCTCGTAACCGAGCATGACTCCGAGGATTCCGCCGGCGCTGGCCGGGTTGCAATCGGAATCCTGGCCGCCGCGCATGGCGACAACCATTGTCTTGGCGAAATCGCGCTCGCCGTAGAGCAGGCCCAGGGCAATGTAGGCGCCGTTCAGTTTGGCGTCGATGTTGAACGGCTCGATGGAGCCCTTGGGGCAGGCTTCGCGCTTGTTCCATTTTTCTTCGAGCAGGCTCCAGACGGCGGTCCAATCGTCCGGATGCCGCTCGCGCCAGGTAAGGGTGTCGGCGATGACCTGCGCATACGGGCTCTCGGCGGGGAGGGCGGCGAGACCGGCCCGCACGACCGCTTCGGGATCGGATTCGAAGAACGCGGCAGAATACATGGCGGACGCAAACATGCCGCCGTAGATGCCGTCGCCGTGGTTCATCACGCGGCCGACGCGCCAACAGATGTCGTTCGATGCCTGCGGCAGACCGGGCGCCATCAGCCCGATGAAGTCGGCCTCGATCTGGAAGTCGATGTCGTTCGCGTGGGCGTTGTATTCGGGCGTGCCCGAAAGCGTTGCGGGCACGCCGCGGCGCAGGGCGCGGCGCGCGGCCAGGTTCGCGTGCCAGAGGCGGTAGCCGGACTCCCTGAACATCGCGCCGAAGTCTTCCGTTGTGGCGTCGAGGCCCTTCTCGTCGAGCACGGCCGCGAAGGTCATGTCCACGTAAAGGTCGTCGTTGTCGAGGGCGCTGGCGACGCGGTCGGGCGTCCATTCGGGCAGCCTGTCCTCCGGGATGATTTGGTTGTTGAAGCGGAACTCGGTCGGCAGGCCGTAGCTGACGCCGATCATCTGGCCGGCCCAGCCGCCTGCGATGCGGTCGTCGAGCTCGGCGAGTGGGATGGCGTCGAGACCTGCGGGCGTGGACGAACAGCCGAGTAAGGCGCTGCCGAGCAGGACGGCTACGGCGCTGCGCTGGATGAGGGGGGTTGCCATATTGCGGTTCTCCTTGCGACCGTACGGTCTCGCTTCAAATCTTACCGCGCCGGCGTGGCGCCGGCGGAAATCCCCAAGCGGGTCGGTCAGTGCTTGCCGAACTTCCGAATGAAAAAGTCGGCCGCCGAGTCGTAAGTCGAGTCCGCGCCGGGATAGTGCAGGTCGGCCTCGACGCCGACAGCGTCCAGTTTCTTCTTCAGTGCGATTCCAAAGGTCACATGGTGGACTTTCCAGGCTGTTGCGCGGTCGCCTTCGGGAACAGGATCTCCCGGAGCCATGCCGTAACTCATGAAAGTGGGAGGGTCGTCAGCCGACACCAGCGAAATCACCGAGATCTTTTTGGCGATGGCGGCCTGTTTGGCGCGGTCGTTGCCGCCAAAGATTTCGGCTGGATCGCGATGAACCTCGTCGTAGCCCGGAAGGTTCTTCAGCCACCAATCGAAATCGTTCGTGATCTGACCGCGAAGCGGCGCTACGTAGGCTATCCGAGTCGACTCGCGCGCAATGGGATCGCTGCTTGACGGGTCCGCCTGGTCGTCGTGGTAGGCCAACCACATGCATAGTTGAGCGCCCGCGGAGCCGCCGAACGCGCCGACCTGGTTCTTGTCGAAGTTCCACTCCTTGGCCTTCGACCGCAAGGTCTGCAATGCTCTTTGGGCGTCATGATGGGCCGCCGGCAGCGGCGCTTGTCCGGCGAGGCGATAGTTGATCGCAGCAACGGAGATGCCGGCGTTCAAGAGTTGCTTCAGAGTCTCTTGGTTAACCGTACTCTTGTCGCCTCTCGTGAAACCGCCGCCGTGGATATAGAGCGTCAAAGGCGTCGGTGAAGACGACTCGGCTTTGTAGAAGTCCAACACGTGCCGCTCATGATCGCCATAGGCGAAATCGGCGACCGTGGGCTGCACTCGAGGCGCCGGGCTGCGTTGTCCGCTCTGGGCGGCTGCAGGCGATGCGGCCAGGGAGATACCGCAGACGAACGCGGCGAGACGAACGAATGCGCCGGCCGTTGCGCTTGTTCTCTTTTCAATGCTACTGGTTTTCTTCAAAATCCGCCTCGCTGCCTGCGTGACTTTTGCTGCGGACTGCTACGGTTTGAAGTGGCGGTCCAAAAACGCGGCAACCATCCCGAATAGCGACTCGGGCGTGTCAGTCGTCGGATTGCGGAACCCGTGGTCCGCGCCAACCACCTTGTACAGCCGCGATTCCACGCCGGCTTTCTGGAGCGCCGCGTAGAGCAGTTCACTCTGGTTATAGGGTACCGACAAGTCCTTTTCGCCGTGCATCAGCAGCATCGGCGGATCGTCGGCGGTGACGTATGCGATCGGGTTCGCCCTTTGCGTCTTTTCGGGATGTTCCTGTATCCGGCCGCCGATGAAAAGAGACTCGGGCGAGCCCTCGGCGTCGTGATCGATGCGGCCCTCGAAGTCGTTCATCCGCAGGAAGTCGGTCGGTCCGAACCAGTTGCAGACGATGGTCGGCTTGGAGGAGACATCCTGATTTTCCGCGTGGATGGCGTCCCACTCCCTGACCTCCCAGGCCGTGCCCAGAAGAGCCGCGAGATGCCCTCCGGCGGACGAGCCCCAAACGGCCAGCCGGTCAGGGTCGATGTCGTATTGGGCTGCATTCGCGCGCAACCAGCGCAGCGCGGCCTTGCAGTCGGCGATTGCGGCGGGAAAGGTGGCTTCGCCGCTCAGGCGGTACTCGACGGAGGCCAAAATGTAGCCGCCGTGATCGAGGATGGGCCTTGGCCGGCGGAGACCCTCCTTCGACCCCCCGCGCCAGCCGCCGCCGTGGATCCAGACGACCAGAGGCAGGGGCTTGGCGGGTTTTGTCTCCGGGACATAAAGGTCGAGATGAAGTTCCCGATTCCCGGCTGCGGCGTACGTCAGGTCGCGGTGGGCGACGACGCCGGGGGGCAACTCGATCGGCGGGCGGGACGCGCGAGAGCCGGCGCCGCGGTTTTGCCCTGGAAGCGCCGCGGCGCTCGCCAGCGCCAAGGCGATCGCTGCCGTTGCGCGCAAAGAAGCCGGCATGGAACGAGCCGCGCAGCAATTACGCTCGGTAAGATTATTATGCAGGCGCAACAATGTTATCGGTACGATACTACATGTGCGGGGCGATAGCAACCCTGAATTTTCGAGGCTTTTCCGCCCTGCCGCTCGGCTTTTGAGAATCCGGATCGGGAGTGCATCGATGAAATACTTTTCCTTCCTTCTCGTAGGCATCGCCTTCGCTGCTGCAATTGCGCAGAACGTCCCGTCGAAGGAACAGCTCATCGAAAACTGGTTGAATACGCAGGATGCGGACAAAGACGGCCGGATTTCGCTCGCTGAAGCCGGCGGCCGGTTGGAGGCCGCCTTCAGCCGCAACGATGCAAACGACGACGGCTACCTTGACAAAGAGGAATTGGGCGCGACGGCGGAACGATTGGCCCGAAACCCGGCTGCGCGCCGCGCGCCGAGAACGGTCACCGACGATAGGCTGCGCGGGCTCGCCCCCGAAGGGGTTTTGCTCGAGTTGAACATTCCCTACCGCGAGGGCCACGAGCTGTGGAAGCTCGACCTCGCCATGCCGGCGGCCGAGTCCGACGGGCCGCGCCCGGCAATCGTTGTTGTCCATGGCGGCGGCTGGGTCCGAGGAGATAAGCGCACGGGAGCGTTCGTGCGGCACATGCTGGAGTATGCGGCTCGAGGATACGTGGTTATCAATGTGAACTACCGACTCGACCGCGCAAAGCGGCCGTGCGTGGAAGATGTCAAATGCGCGGTCCGTTGGCTGCGGGCGCACGGGGAGAGATACAATGTCGATCCCGATCGAATTGGGGCGTATGGGAATTCCGCCGGCGCGCATCTGGCGGCCATGCTCGGACTCTCGCAGGCTGAGAAACGGCTCGATGCCGGCCCTTGGCAAGAGTATTCCAGCGCTGTTCAGGCAGTCGCCGGTTCCGCCACTCCGACCCGGCCGAACATTCCGGGCGGAACGGAGGCGGACCGGGCGCTGATTGCCCCGATGACCTACGTCTCCGCCGATGCTCCGCCGTTTCTGCTCTTCCATGAGGTCTCCGACCGCGTCGTCAACGTCAGCAACTCGGATGAGCTCGCTGCGGCGCTGAAGGAGGCCGGCGCCGCGGACGTCACCTACAAACGCTATGCCGACGGCTCCGGCCACGGCGTCTTTCAAGCCAATTTTGAAGAGACGGCGGCTGAGATGGAACGATTCTTTGCGCGCACGCTCGGCGCGAAGTGAACCCGATTCTCCAAACCGGTTTCGCCGGGCGATCGGCGCCTGCCTGCGGGACGCGGCAATCAACCGTGATGTTCCCTTGCTCATGCTCCCGGACTGCCGGCGTGAGGTTGCGTCTCTGTTGGCTGCTGTTGTCGGCGCTTGGCGTTGCCTGGGGGCAGGGCGGGCCGCCGGGCGCTTCGGTCGGCGATCTGGTTTTTGCCGCGGACGCTCCGAACGCCGTGTTCGCCGCGACCAATGCGGGGTTTTTTGTCAGCTACACCGGCGGACAAACATGGTCCGAGGCCAACGGCGGATTGCCTGCCGTCAACGTCCGGCGGGTGGCCGGGAACGGCTCCGTGCAGTTCGCCGCCTTGCGCGAGGAAGGCGTTTACCGCTCGCGGAACGATGCGGCCTGGGAGTTTGCCGGCGACGGCCTGCAAGGGAACGACATCCTTTCCATCGAAATGTCGCCGCAGAACCCGGACGTGCTGTACGCGGGGAGCGCAACGGGGCAAATCTTCCAGAGCTTGAACGGCGGCGAAGGGTGGGTCTCCGCCGACCGAGGGACGGCCGAAGGCCCCTATATCGACATTTGGGCGTCGCCTGTCGATCCTGACCTGCTGTTTGCCTCGAATTTAAGCGGCGAGGAAGCGCTCGGGCGCCTGTTGCGGAGCACGAACGGCGGCGAAAGCTGGGAAGAGGTTCTCTCCGGCCCTGTCGTGATCGCCGGCGTTGCCTTCGCAACGGATGCGCCGGGAACGGCGTGGATTGCGACCGGAGGCGGTCTGTTCGTCACTACCGACGGGGGAGGCGGCTTTACCGGGCCGTTTCTGGCAACGGGACGTTTCCAGGACGTTGCGGTTTCTCCGCTGGATTCGCGGATCGTTTACGCCGGGACCGCGGACGGCAACGTCATCCGCACGACGGACGGCGGGCAAAATTGGGTTTCGATTGCCTCCGGACTGCCGCGGGCGAGCATTTTGCGTCTGGAAGCGACGGAACGGAGCGTTTTTGCGGGTCTTGACGGATCGGGCGTGTTTCGTTCCGACGACGGAGGAGACAGTTGGCGGATCAGCTCCGCGGGGATGCGCGCAGCGGACGTCATGGCCGTCTCGGTTGCGCCCTCGGCCGCGGGCTCGGTTCTGGCCTCGACGGCGGGCGGCGGGATGTTCCGCACGCATACCGGCGGCAGCGTCTGGAGCGAGCCCCGCGCAGGGTTGTCGGCCTTCCGGGTGACTTCCCTGCGGCACGATCCCGCGGACGCCGATCGGGTCTATGCAGGCACGATCAATCCGTTTCTGGCGGGAGACGGCTCGCTTTTCCAAAGCGCGGACGGCGGGCGGAGTTGGCAGCCGCTGTTTACGCAGCTTTCCGTGTTCGACGTGGCCGTTCATCCAACCGACGGCCGCAGCGTATGGGTGGGAACGCCGACGGAGCGGTTCTTTGGGACGCCCGGCTTGCTGCGCTCGCGGGACGGCGGCATGACGTTCGAGGAGGTTTGGGGCGGCCGGGGCGAGTTGGGCTTTCTGGACGTTACCGCTATCGCCATCGATCCGGGAGATCCGCGCAGGGTCTATGCCATCGTCCGCAATCCGTTTTCGTTTCCCGCGGCCTATCAATTCGTCTGGACCGAAAACGACGGCGAACGCTGGTTCGGCGCGGGTTATACGGCAACGCCCCTGACGACGGTCGCCGTCGATCCGGGCGACCGTCGACGCATCCTTCTCGGCGCCGCGCCCGGGGTTTTTCTGAGCGTCGACGGCGGTTCGAGCTTCGCGGCGGCGAACAACGGCTTGCCGGCGGATGCCGTCGTCAACTCGATCGTCTTCGACGGCAATGACGACAACGCCGTTTACATCGCGACATCCGCCGGAGTATTCAAGAGCGAGACGCGCGGCGCCGGCTGGGTTTCGGCGGATGCGGGACTGGAGCCGTTCCCGGTGCGGCAACTTGCGGTGGATGCCGGCGCGGCCGGCCGGCTGTATGCGGCGACTCCGGGGGCGGGCGTTTTCAAGACCGTGGACGGCGGCGCCAACTGGGTCCCCGCCGGCGGCATTGCGGCGTTGAGCTCGGCCGGCGTCGTGAACGCGGCGACGTTTCAGTCCGAGGGCGTGGCGCCCGGCGGGATCGTTTCTTTGTTCGTGGGGAATGCCGGCCCGCAGACGGGGGTTGCAGCTACGGAGTTCGATCCCGAAACGGGCGGGCTGCCGACGTTCTTGGGCGGCGTGCGCGTGTTTTTCGACGATGTTGCCGCGCCGCTGTTCTTTGTCCGCCGGGATCAATTGAACGTGCAGGCGCCGTTCGAGATCGCCGGCCGGGAGTCGGTCGCTGTGCGCGTGGAATATGAGGGAGCGCCGAGCGGCGCGGTTCCGGTGAGTGTGCGCGCGGCCGATCCGGGGTTGTTTGCGCCGGTGCTGAATCAGGATTATTCGCTGAACGGCGAGGGTAATCCGGCGGCGCCCGGCAGCGTCGTGCAGCTTTTCGCCACGGGGCAGGGCGCCGTGACTCCCGTTCAGGAGACGGGGGCGCCGGCCCCCGCAGTTGCGCCGTTCCCGACGCCCGATTTGCCGGTCAAGGCGCTGGTCGACGACCGGGAGGCGGAGGTGTTGTTTGCCGGGCTGACGCCGGGACTGGTCGGCTTGATGCAGTTGAACGTGCGCCTGCCGGCAAGCGCGGGCGGGGCGGTGACGATTCGCTTGCGGATCGGGGAGTGGGAGTCGCCGACGACCGCCGCGGCGTTCGTGCGTTAAGGCCGCGCGCCGGCGGCGATGGTCTCTTCGAGCACGTGGAGGATCACCGCGAAACTGTCGGCGGACAGCTTGTCCATCGTGTCGGCCGCGGTGTGCCAGTAGGCATTGCCCGGACCGTAGTTGAAGTCGATCAGGTCGATGCTGGGGATGCCGACCGCGGCGAACGAGAGGTGATCGTCTTCGATATAGCCGATCTCGCGAGGGAAATGCCGCTCATAGCCCAGTTCCGCGGCGATGGACCAGACCCGCTTCATCAGGTCCGGGTCGGAGTTGCGGTCGAAAACCAGCGACAGATCCGCGTCGCCGATCATGTCCACGTTGATCAATGCCCGGATACGCCGCGCCGTTCCATCCGCTGCCCAGCGGCCTGCCAAATGGCGGCTGCCGTAGGTGCGGTCGGCGGCGCTCCATCTGAGCACGGCTTCTTCTCCGTCGAGAAACGCGACCCACACCGCGGCATCGGGTTTCGCGTCGAGGCGCTCCGCCAGCGCCATGAGCAGACCGGCGGAAGACCCGCCGTCGTTGGCGCCGACGAATCTTTCCTGCCGCAGCGTGTCGTAGTGTCCCGAAACGACGACGATGCCTGCGGCGTCGGCGGCGCCGAAACGGGCCGTGATGTTCTTCATGGCCGCCGCTCCGAGCGGAGTCGCCGCGGTGAAATCGTCTTCCGTAACGCGGCACGAAAGCTTTCCGAGCGCCTCGGCGATGATGCGTTGCTGCGCCTGCAGGGCGTTCGATCCGGCGGGCCGCGGGCCGAGCGCGACGAATTTTCGGGTCCATTCGAGGGCGGCTCTACCGGCCCGGCGGTATTCTTCCGGTATGGCGGCGGGCTGCGACCGGGCCTGGCAAGACAGCGCTGCAAGGACAAGCAATCCTGTCCAGAGACCGGGCTGCCGCGGTCGCGCAGCGGTTTTGCTATCCACTATTCACCATCCACTATCCACCGGCCGCGCAAGCGGCGCTAGGCTTCCCCCCGGCGGGCGGCTTCGATCATAACGGTCGAGCCCGCGCCGGCCGCGGCTTCAAGCAGCGTTAACGGCGCGGCGGCGGCGGCCAGGGCGAAATACAGGGCATCCCGCAGCAGCGAGCCGAAGCGAGACTCTTCCATCTTGCGCACCCGGCGGACTACCGGGTCCAGCCGCGGGCAGAGGCTTGTCGCCAAGCCGGCCGGGTTATCCCGCAGCGAAAAGAACTTGCGGCGGACGATTTCGTAACCGCAGGCATCCAGGAGATCTTCCAGGTCTTCGAGGCGGAAGCAGAGCAGGCGCCGCGGCACGTCGAAGCCGTTCCAGTTTTCCCCGAGCAGGAGGGCTTGCCATGAATCGGCGTTCGGCGCTTGAATGACGATGCGCCCGCCCGGAGCGGGCAATTCGCGGAGCGCCGCGAGCGCGGCCGACGGGTCGGGCAGACGTTCGAGGACGTACAAGGCCGTGACGACGCTGAACGAGCCGGGCCGAAAGGGAACGTCGGGGAGCCCACAGCAGACGGCCGGGACGGCGTGGCTGCGCCGGACTCGTTTGGCGTTTTCGCAGGACGGGTCGCCGCCGCAGACGGGGATGTCCCGCGACTGAAGCGCCTGCAGCAACGAACCGCTGCCGCAGCCGATATCCAGCACCGGCTCGGGGCCGTGGACTGCGCCTTCCACGAAGCGCGCGTGGTCGCGCAAAACGAACCGGCGGCAGCCTGCGGCCAGCCTGTCCCCGGCCGCGGGCGTTGCTTGCCAACGGTAGCTGTCGGGATAGAACTCCTTGAGTTCCGCGGGGGCCGGGGCAGGGTCGAGCCGGATCAACCCGCAATGCATGCATTCGATGACGCCGAACCGGCGGTCGGTGGTTCCGTAGAGCCGGTCCGAGCTCTGAAACAGCGTCGTGTACGACTCGGTTCGGCAGCGCGGACAGGCCGTTGGCGCAACTTGGGTCGCTGCGTCGGATGCAATGGCGGGAGACGGCACACTGGGCCGGCCGTTCGGTTCCGGCGGTCTTTCGCTACCGTAACACGGTTGCTGCGGCAATCTTCTTCTGCGGATGCTAAACTACTGCGATAAGGGATTTCGAATTTTCCCGGGAGGTGTCGATGGCCGAGAAGAACACGGATTCGATCAACGTGAACCGGCGCGATTTTGCGAAGGCCGCCGCCGCGGTCGGGGCCGCCGCCGCTGCCGCGGGGCAGGGGCCTTTCGTGCGCACGGCAAAAGCCGCCGAGCGCAAGATCAAGTACGGCTTTATCGGCCCGGGCAGCCGCGGCCGGCGCCTTTTGGAGCGCCACCTGCAATTCATGGATCACGGCGAGTGCGTCGCCATGTGCGACATCTATGAGAAGAACCTCAAGAAGGCTCTCGACATCTTCGACGGCAAGCCGACCGCCTACACGGATTACAACAAGCTGCTGGAGCAAGAAGACATCGAAGCGGTGTTCATCACGGTTCCCCTCTTCATGCACTTCCCGGTCATCAAGGCCGCTTTGCAGGCGGGCAAGCACGTCTTCTGCGAAAAGTCCCTGGTCTTTACTCCCGAGGAAGTCCACGAGTTGCGCGCGCTGCACAAGGCCAACCCGAAGCTGACGATTCAGGTCGGCTTGCAGCGGCGTTACAGCAAGTTCTACCACAAGGCCAAAGAGATGATCGACGCCGGGGCGATCGGCGAGATCACGCACATTCAGGCGATGTGGCACCGCAATACCAACTGGCGCCGCAAGGCCAAGCCGGAATTCGAGGATCAGTTCAACTGGCGCTTGTACCGCAAGTATTCCGGGGGGCTTTGCGCGGAGTTGATGTCTCACCAAGTGGATGTGTCGGACTGGTTCCTGGGTCAGCATCCGCGCTCGGTGATGGGCGTCGGCGGGCTGGACTATTGGCAGGACGGCCGCGACATTTACGACAACATCCAGCTTATCTTCGAGTATCCGGGCGGGCAGAAATTGCAGTACAGTTCGATCATGACGAACCGCCATATCGCCGGCCGCAGAGTTCCCGGCGACGGCTGCCGCGAGACGATCCTGGGCACGAACGGGGCGATCGAGCTTACGCTGATCCCTTATGGCGACGGCATGTACTACCCGGACAGGATGAAGGTGACGATGGAATCGCAGGCGAAAGAGAAGCCGCCGGAGGAAAATTGGGTCGCCGGCTCGACAGTGGGGACCGATACGGCCGAGCAGGGCGAGGGATTTCCAATCGACCCCGAAGCGGTCAATCCGAACGAAGTCGGCTTCATCGAGAAGGAGTTGTTCTTCGCCAGGACATGGGCCTACAACAAGGGAATCATGCGGCCGGAAGAGTCGGTCGACCCCGAGTACGCGGAATTATCCAGCTTCTTGAAAGACGTTGCCGACGGGAATCGTCCGCGAGCGGACGTGGACGTTGGGCTGCAAGACTCGATTGCGGTGATGCTCGCCAATCTGAGCATGGACGAAGAACGGAAGGTGTATTTCTCCGAAATCGAGACGATGGGCAACGCGGCGCCCGAGATGAGCTCCACGGGCTCCGGCTCGCGCGCCGGCGACTGACGCCGCGCCGCCCGCGGAGTTCGTTTCAGACCTGACGTTGCGGCTGCAAGCTCAAGCGGCCGACGCTTGTTCCAGCGTCTTGCGGTAATCGGCCAGGAATTTCTCCAGCCCGATATCGGTCAGAGGATGATCGAAGAGCCGGTCGAAGACTTTGTAGGGCAGCGTGGCGACGTGCGCGCCCGCCAGGGCCGCTTCCTTGACGTGCAGCGGGCCTCTGGCGGACGCCGCCAGCACTTGCGTCGCGTAACCGTAGTTTTCGTACACCGCTACGATTTCGCGGATCAGATCGCAGCCGTCGAGAGCGATGTCGTCCAGGCGCCCCATGAACGGGCTGACCAGGTAGGCTCCCGCCTTCGCGGCGAGCAGCGCCTGCATGGGCGAGAAGCACAGCGTGACATTGGTGCGGATGCCTTCGCCGGCAAGCGTTTTTACGGCTTTGATGCCGTTGCGGATGAGCGGAATCTTGACCACGATATTGTCGTGGATGCGGGCCAAGTCGCGGCCTTCGGCGACCATGGCGCCGGTCTCGGTCGAAACGACTTCCGCGCTGATATCGCCGTCGATGACGCCGCAGATCGCTCGAATCTGATCGTAGGGGTCGTGCCCCTCTTTGGCGATCAACGACGGGTTGGTAGTCACGCCGTCGACAATGCCGTATTCGGCGGCCTTGCGGATTTCGTCGAGATTGGCGCTGTCGATGAAAAGTCTCATTGCGGTTTCCTCTGCTTGAATGTACGGTTCCCGCGGCTGCGGGCTGCGGATGTCAACGGCGGATCTTGCGGTTGCGATCTTTCTTCTTGGACACTTCGGTTCCGCCGCTTGCGCCGGGCATTTCGAGCGCGGCAAGTTTCTGGCGCAGCTTGCCCATCTCTTCGTCGTCGCGGTCCGCGGGAGCCGTGCGCTGCCACTCTTCGAGGCTGCGGCTCCAATGCTTTTTGGCTTCCTGCACCCGGCCTTGCTTGAAATAGACGTCGCCGAGGTGCGTGAGGACGACCGGGTCCTTTTGATATTCGGTCAGCGAACGTTCCAGGTACTTCGTCGCCAGATCGAGTTTTCCCTGGCGGTAGTAAACCCAACCCAGGCTGTCCAGATAGGCGCCGTTTTCGGGGTCTATATCGAGGGCTTTCTGGATGAGATCGTGAGCCTCGTCCAGGCGCACGCCCCGGTCCGCGAACATGTAGCCCAGATAATTCAGGGCTCCGGCGTTTTCGGGGTCGAGCGCCAAGAGTTGGCGGAACCGTTCTTCCGCTTTCTTGTAGCGTTTGGCCCGTTCGTAAACCGAGCCGTAAGTGAACAAGACGTTGATGCGTTCCCGCTTGGACTCGGCCAGAGCTCGCGCTTTGTCGATGCGGTCGATCGCCGCGTCGAACTGCTTGCCTTTTTCGTGGATGTGAGCGATCGCAAGGTGCGTATCGAGATCGGATCTGTCGCCTTTCAGCAGCTTGCGCAAGACCGCGGCGCCCTCCTCGGGCTTGCCCCGTTCGGCCAGGACCGTGGCCAGGATGTTGGCCAGCGTCAGGTCTTGCGGATATTCTTTGACGGCTTTGCGGGCTTGGGCTTCGGCGCCGTCGAAGTCGCGGGATACCCGGCGGGTCTCGACGATTTGATGCAGCGCCCGAGGTTTCGACCGCGCATCGACTTCGCCGATCCGTCGAAACGCTTTTTCGGCTTTGTCGAATTTGTCTTGACGGCGGTTGAGCAGGCCCAGTTTTTCCAGAAACAATGCGCGGTTGCGGCGCTCGCTGGGCGTGTATTCGTCTTTTGCGGTCTGCTCGAGCAGCGTCTCGACAGCCAAGACCGCATCGGCGAGCTTTTTTTCCGATTCGAGCAGATTGATGCCGCTGAATTTGATCTCGACGGAGTCCGGCTCCAGCGCGCGGGCGCGGTCGAGGGACGCCCAGGCTTCAGCGTAATTTTTCCGTTCGCGCTCGATCATCGAGATTCTGAGGTGATGGTCGGCGTTGCGCGGTTCCAACCCGATCAGTTGGCTATAGACGTCCAGAGCGGCCCGGTACTGGCGGGAATAAACAAGGTTTTCGGCCAGGCGGCGCATGGCCTGCAGTTGGTTGCCTCCGGCGTCCACCAGCTTGCGGTACATCTCGGCGGCGTCGCGGTAACGCCCGGCTTCCTCGTATGCGCCGGCCAGGGCGCCGATATGGCGGTTCTGCACGGCAGCGCTTTCGACAATGCTCTCGAGGGCGGCGATGGCCTCTTCGGTATTGCCGGATTCCAATTGCAGATAGGCCAGATTTACCTGCGCGTCGGCGTGGCGGGGTTGGATTTCGATCGCCCGCTTGAGCGCCCGCTCGGCCTTCTCGGGCTCGCCGGCCGAGCGGTAGAGGGAACCCAGCGCCAGATGATTGTCGATGTCGCCTGGCTCGATCTCGGCAACCTTCTCGAACTGCTCGATCGCTTTGCGGATGAGTTCCGGGTTGACCTGCCGGCCGCGCCCGCCGGCGGCGTAACGCTGATAGACGGCGCCCAGCAGCTTGCGCGCTTCGACATTGTTCGGGTCGCGCTCGAAAATCTCTTCCGCAACGCGGACGGCCTTGTCCAACTGGTTCGTGCCCGCGTAGAGCTCGATCAACTCGTTGCGAATTACGTCGGCCTCGCGGTCGATCTCCAAGGCCGCGTTGTACTCCTTGACGGCGCGGTCGACGTATTCGGAGCGGGCGAACCGGCCGGCCAGTTGGTGGTAGAGATGGCCGAGCGTGTAGTGGTAGTAGGCTTCGCCGCGGTCAATCGGTGTGGAGTCCGCGTCGTCTTCGGCTGCCGGCAGAAGCGGAACGGCCCAAAGCAGAACGATAGCGGAGAGCGCGGAGCGCTTGAAAAAGCCTTTGAGCCGTCGATTCACAAAGATACCCCTCCGGCGGAGCGGCGCTGCGCTGCGCCGTGCTTGTGTTTAGTATAACCCCTTGTCGCTGCGGCTGCAGGTCATTCTTCTCAGTAAACGGGCTTTTCGCCGGGCGGGCGCGTCTTCCAGCGGCGATGAATCCAAAGCCACTGTTCCGGATGCTTGCGCACGGCCGCTTCGACAACCGCCTGGCAACGGCGCGTATTTTCCACGACGTCCGCTTCGTCGTCTCCCGTTGCGGCCATCTCCACAGCGGGATAATACTGCAGGACATAACGCGATTCGAGGGAGTTCCAGCAGGCGAAACCCGGAACGACCGCCGCGCCGGAGCGCATGGCGAGTTGTGCGAACCCCTTGTTGGCCGCCGCGGGCTTGCCGAAGAAATCGACGAATACCGCTTCCGCTGCGGCCGTATTCTGATCGATCAGAATGCCCACGGCCTCGTTGTTGCGCAGGGCCTGGAGCACCGCTCGGGCGGAGCTTGCTTTGGGCACGATCTTGTTGCCGGAGGCGGTGCGGCTGTTGGCGACGATGCGCTCGATCACGGGGTCTGCGATGGGGCGCGCCATGACGTGGATCGGGCCTACTGCAAGGCCGTGGGCAAGCGCCGAAAGCTCCCAATTGCCGAGATGCGCCGTCAGAAAGAGCACGCCTTTCCCTCGTTTTTGGGCATTCGTAAAGTGATGCAGGTCTTTGAAGACGATCCAGCGGGGCAGGTCCTCGCGCTTGAGCGTTTCGGCCCGCGCGATCGTCAGCAGGATGCGCCCCAGGCTTCTGAACATCGCGCGGCGAATACGGGTTCTTGCTTGCCGGTCCATCTCCGGGAAGGCGATGGTCAGATTGCGGTCTGCGACTGCCGGCCACTTGGGCGCCAGAGCGCCGGCCGCCGCGCCCAGCCATTCCGCCGGTGTTAAAGCCGGCGCATACGGCAGCTTGCGCAACGCTGCGAGCGCGGCATGGAAAGCCATGCGCAGAGCAGATCTCTTGATGCTGGAGCGGATGGTCACTGTGTCTTCCCGGCCTGCGCGGCAGTTTTGCTATCCACTATTTACTATCCGCCGGCCGCGCAGCGGCCTTGCTAGACTCGGGCGTTGGCGAGAACCCATATCTGCCTGGCGGTCATTGTCGTTGCCAATGCCTTGGGCAACGTTGCGTTGGGATACGGCATGAGCCGTGTAGGCGATATTTCGTCGTTTTCGCCGCTGGAATTGCTCCGCTCCGGGGTCGCCGCGATGGGCAATCCGTGGGTGCTGCTGGGCGTGGCGCTGCTCGTTGTCTATTTCGCGGCGCACACCTTGATTTTAAGTTGGGCGGATTTGAGCTACGTGCTGCTCGTCACCTCGAGCGGCTACGTGCTGACGGCGGCGCTGAGCCGGCTGGCGCTCGGCGAAGACATTTCTTATTTCCGGTGGGCGGGAACGGTGTTGATTACGGTCGGGGTCGCGCTCGTCGGCTCCACTGCGGCATCGACCGCCGGGGAGCGCGGATGACTGCCTTTCTGCTGTCGCTGGTCGTCGGCGGAACCGTTGCGGGCGATCTGCTGAAGGCGCGTGGGATGCGCAGGCAGGGAGCGCCGGACAGGTTCGACGCCGGCGCGCTCGGCAGGTTCATGGCGGCGGTTGCCGGGAACCATCTGTTCTGGTGGTCGATCGCCGCTTATGCGGTTTCGTTCTTCGCCTTCATGGCGCTGCTTTCGATTCGCGAGGTCAGCTTTGCGGTGCCTGCGACGGCTTCCGGGTATGCCGTCGAGACGGTCTTGGCGAAGCTGCTCCTGGGGGAGCGGATTTCCCGCAGGCGGCAGCTTGGCGCGGCGCTGGTGGTCGCCGGAGTTGCGCTCGCGGCGTAGCGCGGCGCGGCCGGCGGCGGACTGTTCTCAGGACTTTGCGGGCGCCGCGCGCGAGACAAGCAGCGCGGTTGCGACAACGACCATACAGCCGACAACGTTGAACCACAGGAACGAAACGTCCGTCGCCGCGGCGGTCCAGAATACGGTCAACTGCCCGACAACGATGCCGGTAAAGGCCGCGCCCGCTCCGATTCGCGGGAAGAAGAAAGCCAGGACGAATATGCCCAGCAGCGCCCCGTAGAACAATGAGCCGATCATGTTGATGGTTTCGATCAGCGCCCCGTAACCGCCGGTCATTTCGGTAGTCAGCACCGCGAAGACGCCCCAGGCGGCGGTAAGAGCTTTTGCGGCGCGCAGGTAGTGGCCGTCGGACGCCTCTTTCACCCAGTGCCTGCGGTAGAGATCGACTGTCGTTACTGTGGCCAGCGAGTTGATCTGCGAGGCTATGCTCGACATGGCCGCGCCGAGAATCGAAGCCATGACGAGGCCGATCAATCCGGGCGGCAGATAGTTGACGACAAACGTGAGGAAAATGTAGTTCGTGTCGCTGAAGCGGTTTCCGCCGTCGGTTTGCTCCGCGGCGGAGAGCGCTTCCCGCCTGATTCGCTCGAAGCGCTGTTGCGCAGCGCTGAAATCGGCGGCGCCGGCCGGGTCGGCGAGCATTCCGGCCGCGGCTGCTCTGCGCGCCTCGAATGCCTCGTTGTAGCGGCTCTCGAGCGCGGCGAAATCGGGCGAGGCGGCGGCGGTGCGCTCCATGGCGGTCGGCTCGAAAATCATCGGCGGCGCGGTGAACGTGTAGAACGCAAAGACCGTGACGCCGATCAGCAGAATGAAGAACTGGAAGGGTATTTTGGCCAGCGCGTTGAAAAGCAGGCTCATGCGGCTTGCCGCCTGCGAGCGGCCCACCAAGTAACGCTGCACTTGCGTCTGATCGCAACCGAAGTAGGCCAAGGCGAGGAAAGAGCCGCCGATCAATCCCGTCCAGAGGTTGTAGCGGTCGTTCCAGTCGAAATCGAAAACGATCGGGTTCAGGCGGCCTGCGGCGCCGGCGACGGTCAGGGCGTCGCCGAGTCCGATGCCGTCGGGAAGGGCGATGACGGCGGTAACGAAGGCGGCGATCAGCCCCAGCGTCATAACGATCATTTGCAGGAACTGCGTCCAGGCGACGGCCTTGATGCCGCCCGCGGCCGTGTACAGGATGACGATGCCGCCGACGAGCATGCCGGTAATGCGGTCGGGCAGGCGGAGAATGACCGCGAGCGCGATGGCCTGGGCATGGATCGCGATGCCGACGGCAAAACCCCGTTGGATCAGGAAGAGCAGCGTCACCAGGGCGCGCGTCTTCGCGTCGAACCGCCGTTCGAGATATTCGTACGCCGTGAAAACGCCGGATTCCAGAAACCGCGGCAGGAAGACGGCGGCAATGACGACCATGGCGATGGGCAGGCCGAAGTAGAACTGCACGAAGCGCATGCCGTCCGTGTAGCCTTGCCCCGTGGTCGAGATGAAGGTGATGGCGCTTGCCTGCGTCGCCATGATCGAGAAGGCCATGACGGGCCAAGGCATGACGCGGCCGCCCAACAGGTAGCTTTTGTAATCGCCGCCGCCTCGGGCCTGCCATAGGCCGAAGGCGACGATGGCTGTGATCGAGCCGCTGAGTACGAGCCAGTCGAGGGCGCTCAAGGGAGAGGGGCCTTCATAGCGGATTTTCCGGGCAAGGCTTCGTTGCAAGCCGGCGGCGGGGCGCCGCAACTCCGCAAGGTCGATTCGGACGCTTCAGACTAGGCGCAGGGACGAGCGGAAACGTTACCCCGGCCCAACCTGCGCGGCGCGCGCTTGCCTGCCGCGGGAACGGTTAAAACCCGAGTTGCAGCGTGAATTTGAATGCGCGGCCGTCGTTCAACGTATTCGTGATTTGCCCGAAGTTCGGAGATGTCAGATTCAGGCCGGGTTCGGCGAACTGCGGGTGGTTCAGCAGATTCAGCGACTCGGCCCGAAAAGTCAGCGATGCGTCGCCGCCCAGCGCCCACCTCCGGGAAATGGCGGCGTTCACGTTGAAAATGCCGTCTTTGCGGAAAGTGTTGCGGCCCAGGTTGCCGGCCGTCTCGACGGCCTGAATGAAGCCGAAAGCCGACGTGGGAAGGCGGCGCGGCGCGGTGTCGGGATCGTCTATGGAGCGGCCGAGCAGTCCCGGGTCCAGAATGTTGGGCCGGTCGCCCGGAGAGCCGTCGACGTTGCCGAAGCCCTCGCCGTCCGAACCGGACCCGACGTCGAATGGAGTGCCGGCCTTGGCCAGGAGCACGGCGCTCAGTCGCCAGCCGCTGAACGCAACTGCTTTGGCGCCCCGCAAGCGCGGCATCGACCAACTCGTGCGCAACAGGAAAGCATGCGGTTGATCGAACGAGCTTACGGAGCGCAGCTCGGCATGAGAGTTGAATTCGGACTGACTGCGCCCTAATCTTGCATCCCTGCCGGAGGCCGTATTCGAGAAGCTGTTGCCGAGATCGATGGCCTTGCTCCACCAGTAGGAGGCATCGATGCCGAACCCTTTCCAGGCGGGCACGGTCAGCACGGCTTTCGCTGCGTCGAAATAGCCGCGGGAGCCGTTGAGCACGAGGCGGTTGTCGAAGAAACGCGGGTCGGGACGGCGCCGGTTCACCGTGCGCGTGGTTTGCGCAATGCCGGCGCCCGGCCGCGCCCGGTTGGTGTACCACATGGTGAGCAGCTTGTGCGTGCGGCTGCCGACGTAACCGAGATTGAGCGTCCAATCGCCGCCGAGAGGCAGTTGCCAGTCGAAACCGTACTGGTGCGAGTAAGGCGTCGCCAGAGCCGGGTCTATGGTGAAAACGGTCGAGCGCGCGTTTGGGTCGAAGTCCTCCGGCTTGAGCCTGTTGAGCGGCTCGATCAGGTCGGGCGCCTGGACGGCGATGTTGAGGTTTTGCGGCGGACTGAAACGCGCCTGCCCGAAAGTCACGTTGAAGATTTGGCCGTAGTGAATGCCGTATGCGGCGCGCAGAACGCCGAGCCGGCGCCCGAGCCGGTAGGCGAGTCCGAAACGCGGCGCGAAGTTGTTGCAGTCGCAATCGTAGGGAATGTCGGTCAGTCGATTGACTTCCAGCGGCCGCGTGACGGGTTCGTAGCGCAATCCCAGGTCGAGCGTCAGCCGTTTGGCTGCCTGCCAGCGGTCGCCGACGTAAAACTGCATGTCCCAATTGCGGAAGCCGCGGTGAACGTTGCCGAGCGCGACGCGGTAAACGCTGGGGGCGCCGAGGCGGATGTTGGTGATGGCGTCCCTGCCGAAGTCGTTGCGGAAGAAGAACAAGCCGCGGTGACTCTCGGCTTCGCTGCCGTTGACGTGCCTGCGCAGGATTTCGCTCCCGGCCGTCAACTCGTGGCCGCCGGCTGAGCGGCGCGCCCGCGCGGCGTAGAAAAAGCGGTTTTGGGCGCGGTCGATGGGGATGTTCGAGCTCGGGCCGAGGAATTCGACTACGAAACCGGTGAGGACCAGCGGCCCTACCGCCGTTTCTTCCGGTACGATCAGCGAGCCGACGCGTTCGTAGCCGATGGTGAAGTCGGTGGTCGTGCGCGGCGACCAGTTGCGTGTCCAAGTCGCTTTTGCGTCGTGATTCTTGGTGGTGGTGTC
Source organism: uncultured Bryobacterales bacterium (assembly GCA_958295955.1). Lineage (GTDB taxonomy): Bacteria > Acidobacteriota > Terriglobia > Bryobacterales > UBA6623 > CATQHP01. The sequence goes on from OY282420.1 coordinate 4,228,492, forward strand.
GGGGTTTTGTCCGCCCACCAGTTGAAACGCCTCGACTTTCTGCGCGGTAAAGCCGTAGCGCAGCGTGATGTTGTCCCGATCGTTCGGCCCGAGGTCAAGCTGGATCGAGGTCCGGTCGTTATCGATGCTCTGAATGTCGTTGGTGTTGAGCGCCCGCGGGTTGATGTCGGTGCGGTTGGGCAACTCTTGCGGATAGGCGTCGAGCAATCGTTGGACATAGGCCCGCCGTTGCGGATCGGTTGCCAGCGGGGTGCGTTCGTCGGGGGCCGGCACGAGAACGTTGCCGTTGACGTTGCCGCGCAAGCGGACCTGCTCGGCGTTGACGGTGAGCGCCGCTCCTGCCCCGAGCGGAACTCCGGCGGTGAAGCCGTAGGAGTTATCCCGCGCCGGCTTGACGCCGCCTACCTGAAAAAAGGAGCGCGCGCTGGTGACGCTGTTCTGGTGCGTCCAATGAAGATTGCCGCGGAAGCCGGACAGAGACCCGGGCGCTCTGTGAACGGGGCGTTTGACCGGCTGTCCGAACTCGGTTGCGAAAAAACGCCGATCGACCTGGAACTCGGTCGTGACGGTCGCCGTGGTGCCCATGCGGGCAGTGAGCTCGCGCAGGACGTTGTTGTCGATCAGGGTGATGCGCACATTTTCGTTGCGGCGGCCTTCCCCCTGCTCGGAATCGACTTCGCCCAGGAGGTTCAGAGCGGTGCGTTCGGCGTCTTGCTTCTCTCCGGTTTTCGTTTCCGGCGGCGGCGCCGGTTCGCCGGGCGCGGCGTTTTCCTGGCCGGCCGCGCCCGGGGGAATGAGCAGCAGGGCAGCCAAAATCCAGAGCGTGGAAAACGGTCTGCGCATAGTATCGTTTCCGGCGGGTGAACAAGGATTCGCCGCGACGGTCAGCGGGCCGGGTTTTCGTACCAGACTACCCCCAACAGATCGACCTCTTCGCAGGTGAGGACGTCGAGGTCTCCATCGCCGTCGAGATCGAGCAGCTCTACGCGGTCGAACTTCACGCCTGCGGGGCCTCCGATGTCGGCCGCCCGCCACTTTCGCGCGGTGGGGTCGCCCTCATGCCTCAGCAGTCCGACGCCCGACAATTCCCCGTGAGCGTTTTCGCAGGTGAAGACCAGATCGAGGACGCCGTCGAGGTCGATGTCGCCCGCGGCGACGGCCTTGCCCGTGCCGTATCCGGCGGGCAGGTCGATTTCATGGGTTTCCCAGCGAACGCCGTTGCCCGGCAGCCGCCGGAAGAACAGGATCGGCCCCTCGCGTACCGCCGCCAGCGCGTCTTCAAGCCCGTCGCCGTCGAGGTCGGCGCTGTCGAGAAACATGATTTGCCGTTCGTTGACCGCGCCGATGCGATGGGTCTTCCAGCGGCCGGCAACTCCGGTGTTTTCAAACCACAAGGCACCCCGCGCGGCGCCCTTGCGGTCGGTTGCGAGCACGTCGGAGTCGCCGTCGCCATCCACGTCGCGGGCGATCAGCGACATGATCCAGCCGGCGTCGTACCAGCGCCGCCAAGTCGGCTTGCCGCCGCCGGGGGATTCCCAGACGCCGACCGCGGCGGCGTCATTCTTTGAGCCGGCGACCAGATCGACTTTGCCCGTGCGCGCGTTGGCCATCGGCAGCACGTACATCCATTGCGTCATGCCGGCTGAGCCCGGCAGCGCTTCCGTGCGCCATCCTTTGGGATCGAGATAGTTCTCCGGCGGCGCCCAATGCACGAAGAGCGTCTTGCTCCCGCCTTCGGTCGCGCTGACCACATCGACCACTCCATCGCGGTTGAGATCGACGAACACGGCGTCTTCGGGGGAAGGGACGTTGCCGGCGGTGACCGCCGGCCAAGGCTCGCGTACTTTGCCGGGGCCGGGGTTCAGGTAGGCGCGGACCTTGCCGCCTTCTTCCCAGCCCGTGGCAATGTCGAGTAGGCCGTCATGGTTCGCGTCGGCGAGGCGGACGCCGTCAGCGCCCCGCGAGGAAGCATCGACCGTGTGGCGCTTCCACGGCCCGGCGAGAAGCAGGCCGTGCAGCAAGATTCCGAAGGTTCCGATCGCGACGATGCGGACCATGCGCCCGATTGTAGCGAACCGACAGCGAGGGCTTGCGGTCGGTTTGTTCCCTTGCGCCCGGTTCGGTATTCTATGTCCATGACGATTCGTGCATCGGCGCTCGGCATTTTTACCGCGGTCGGGTTGTTGGTTTCCGCGCTGCCGACGGCCGCGGCCGACATCGGCGGCAAGTGGGACATGGTGTGGGATACCGAGGGCGGCGTCCGCCGCACAGTCTGGGAGATTCGCCAAACCGGCGAAAAAATCACGGTCGAAACCGGCGGAAGCGAGTTGACGGGCGCATTCAAGGACAACCGCCTGACGGTCGAGGGCCGGTTTTATGCCGCGGAGGCAGGCTATAGCGCGACGCTCAAGTTGTCGGCATTGCTGGAAAACGGCGAGCTCAAGGGCAGCGGCTCGTGGGACCAATACGCGATGACGTTTACCGGCACGCGGGCGGAGTAGGCGCCTGTCAGCCCTGAAGGCGAATGAGGAACCAGCCGAGGCCGACGACGAGCAGCAGCAAGGCCGCAAGCCGTTCCGCGCGGCGGCTGCGCGTTTTCAGCCGGATGCCGCCGAGAACGGCCAGCACGACAAGCTCGCACAGCGCCGCGCCCGGCAGGAAATAGAGCGGCTGCATCCCCGCCCGGCGTAGAAAACCGCCGAAGAAGAGGCCGTGGAACAAGCCCATGCCGCCCGCGACGAGCCAGCGTTTTCCCGCCTCGGGGAGCAGCAGGATCTCGACGGCGAGATAGGCGACGGTCAAGGCCGCGGCGCTTTCGATGAAGCGCGCGGGCAGCGGCTGCGCAACGGCCTGAAAAACGAGCGCCGCCGAAACTTCGACCGCCAGGAACGCCGCGGCGATGCCGAGAGCTTCTTGCCGCGTCCTTGCCGACAGGGCAAGCGCCAGCAAAAAGAGCACGAGCACCGGGTTGACGATGACCCGGCGCATGCCGGCGCCGAATTGCGAGCGGAAGATCTCGGCCGGAGTGGGCGCCGCGAAACGAATCTCGGCTTCCGGCGAAACGACGTCGAACATCGTCCGGCGCGCGCTCTCCGCCTCGCCGGAACGCAGGATATGGACGTGATTGGGGACAGTCACGGCATGGTATGCGCAACGCACGCGGACGCTGCGGGGAGGTTGCGCAAAGGTGAACGACGCTCGGCAAACGTACATCTCTTCCGCCGGATCTTCCGCGCAATTCCAGGTTGAGGCAACCGGCTCGCCGCCGCCGGAAGCGATGCGAAAGGCCCCGCGCAGGGCGCTTTCGGGCGAATCGACGGCGGCTGTTTCGTAAAGCGGCATTTGCAGCTCGTAGTACGCTTCGTTGCCGGCGAGGCGCAGCGTTCCCCGGCTTGTGCTCATGACGTGAGCGCCCGCCGGCGAGGCCGCGAGCCAGAGCAACGAGAGCGGCAGCAGAAAAGCCGCGCGAAACGTCCGGGGCGCCTGCATTGCGGCCGGCGGCAAGCGGCGACTCACCGCGGGCCGAATGCGTAGAGCGCGCTCATCGCGCGCAGGTAGAAACGGCCGCCAGCCAGCGCTGGAGTGGCGAAGCAGGTATCGTCGACGCTGCCGGCCGCGACGACTTTCCAGTCGGCGCCCGGGGCGATCACGCTGACGGCGCAACCCTCGCTCACGGTGTAGATTTTGCCGTCTCCGGCGACGGGCGAGGCCCAGTATTTGTCGATCGCGTTGCCCAGCCTCGCCACGCGTTGCGAACGGCCGGCCGCAGGATCGATGCTGCTGAAGATGCCGCCGTCTTTGACCAGGTAGAGCATCCCGCGGTAGAGCAGGGGCGAGGGCGTGTTCGGCAGCGATTTGGTATAGCGCCAGCGTACGCCGCTTGCCGAGATGTCGCCCTTGAGATTGCCGGGGCGGATGGCCACGAGGTTGTTGATCGGGGCGCGGCGGGCGGCGTAGAAGTACCAGTCCCGCGCGTTGAGCAGCCCGTCGCCGTCAAGGTCGTGCTCAGACCACGAGCGGGCGCGGGCCAGGCGTTCGTCCGGCGATTCGGACGGCGACAGCTTGCCGTCGCCGTCGGCGTCGTGTGCGGCCAGCACTTTCTCGAAGGGAGCGGTTTCCTGCTGTTGGCCGGGTTCGCCGCCGATTTCCCAGCCATTGATATAGATCGTGTCCTCGTCGAAAACGGGGACGCATTTCAGTTGCCAGGCGAAGTCGTTGACCCACCATATTTTTTCGCCGGTCTCGAGATCGTAGGCCAATACGCGGTAGGCCCCGGGCACGACGACCTGCGGCTTGCCGTTGCGGGGCCGGAAGATTCCGGCCGTGCCGTAGCCGCGGGTGACCTCCGAGCGGTCGGTTTTCCAGGCAATGGAGCCGTCGTCGGCATCGAGCGCCAACAAATAGGAATCGCTGGACTGGTCGCAAACCAGAATGAGCTTGCCGTCGGCCAGGATCGGAGACGAGCCGTGTCCGTTGGCGTTGACGAACGGCCCCAACGGGCGCCGCCAGCGCTCGTTGCCCTGCGCATCGTAGGCAAGCACTCCGAAATCGCCGAAAAAAACATAGACGTTTTCGCCGTCGGTGACCGGTGAAGAAGAAGCGGGGCCGTGGGTGCGCTGGAACGGCTCGCGACGCGGCCGCGGCGCTTCTCGCCGCCACAGGACTTTACCCGATTCCCGGTCGAGCGCCATCGTCAACAGACTCTCGTTCTCGTACGCCGTGAGGAAGATCGTTGTCTCGCTGAGCGCCGGGGACGAATGGCCGGGGGGCGCGTCGGTTTTCCAGACGAGGTTTTCGTTTACGTCGAAATGCGCCGGCAGCGGGCCGTCCTCGGCGATGCCCATCCCTTGCGGGCCGCGGAATTGCGGCCATTCGGCGGCTGCCGCCGGCAGCGCGGCCAGGATCGCCGGTAAAAGCAGTCGCAAATCCATGTAAGGAAATCATAGCGCGGACGGCGCATGGGCGTCTCCAAGCGCGCCGGCGCCATGCGGCCGGGCCGCCGGCGGCCCGAACGAGGCGTGATAAAGTGCAGAAGAGCAAACCTTTCGACTCAATGGAACAGATCGGTCGTTACGAGATCGCTTCGGAGCTGGGGCGGGGGGCGATGGGCATTGTTTACCGCGCCCGCGATCCGCGAATCGGCCGCGAAGTGGCGATCAAAACGATCAAGCCGGCCGACCAGGCCGATAGGGACGAGATCGAGGACCTGCGGGAGAGGCTGTTCCGCGAGGCGCAGTCCGCCGGCTGCCTGTCGCACCCCGGCATCGTTACGATTTTCGATGTCGACGAACAGGACGGGCTTGTTTATATCGCCATGGAACTGGTCGAGGGGCAAACGCTCGACCGTTACGTCTCGACCGCCGGCGATACGGCGCGGAGCCCGGGTTTTGCCGTCGATCTTTTGTTGCAAGTCGGCGATGCGCTTGACTATGCCCACCGCCGGGGGATCGTCCATCGCGACATCAAGCCGTCGAATATCATGATCTCCCCCGACGGCGTGAAGATCATGGATTTCGGGGTCGCCCGCATCGCCTCCTCGCAACTGACCCGCACCGGCGCCGTCATGGGCACGCCGAACTATATGTCGCCCGAGCAAGTGAAGGGAGAGGATCTCGACGGCCGGTCGGACCAGTTTTCTCTCGGCGCGATCGGCTACGAGTTGCTGACCGGCAAGAAACCGTTTCAGGCCTCGAATTTGACGTCGACGATTTTCAAGATCGTCTCGGCGGATCCCGTGCGGCCGCGGCAATTGAATCTGCAAATTTCTGCGCCCCTCGAGGCGGCCGTGCTGCGGGCTCTGGCCAAAGACCCGGATGGGCGCTTCGCCGTCTGCCGGGAGTTTGCCGAAGCCGCCGCCGCCGCCGTGGAGCGGATGCGCGCCGGCGGGGAAAACGTCGTTTTGTCCACGGGACTTGCCGGTCTCGGCGAGAGCGACGAAACGATGGGCGCGGCCCCGGCGCAGCAAGACGTTACGCAGGCCGACGTCCGGTTGAACGGCGCTCCCGCCGAGCCGCCGCCGGCGAAGCCGCGGACGGCAGAGGAACCCACAGGAAAATCCGCGCCGAAAAAGGCTGCTCCGATTCTTCCGGAACCCGCCCGAAAAAAGCGCGCCTCGGAACCGCCCCCCGAGCGTGCCGCCGCCGGGACGCTGCGCGGTTTCGAGGAGGAGAAAAGGCGCCGTTGGCCGTTGGCCATCTTTCTGTTGCTGATTGCGGCGACGGGCGGTTTGGCCTTCGTTCTTTTCAGCAACCCGGCTTTGCTCGACGACCCCGGCCGATTGCTGCAGGTCGTCCTGGGATCCGCGCCGGATATCGCCGCCGACGAGCCGCCGCCAGCGGCCGGGCCGTTAACGCCGGCGCTTCCGGCGCCGGCTCCGGAACCGGCGCCGAACGAATCCGCGGCCGCCGATCTCCCCGTACCTGATGCTCTGCCTGCGGTATCTGAAGAAAAATCGTTGCAAAGAAATGACTTGGCGCAATCCGATTCCGGCGAAGAGCCGACCGCCGAGCCGGACGCGAATGCGGCGGACGCGGCTGCCGAACCCGCTCCCTCCGAGGCCGCCCCTCCTGCTGCCGAGACGGCGGCGCAGCCGCCCCTCCCGCCTGTTTCTACGCCGCTGCCGGCTTTTGCTCCGGTTACTTTCACGAGCAACGTGGCCGGCGCGGAAATTACAGTCGATCACAAAGACGAATGGACCTGTACGGCGCCGTGCGAGCCGATGGATCTGCCCGGGGGCAGGCACACGGCGACAGTCACTCTCGACGGATACCGCCCGCAGCGGAGGTCTTTCGAGGTAGGCGCGGAACCGCTGGAAATTCCCTTCTCGCTGCAGCCGATACGGGCAACTCTAATGATTACCAGCCGGCCGCCGGACGGAGATATCTATATCGACGGCCGCAAGACGGGCCGGCAAACTCCCGAGCGGATTGTAGTCCTGCCGGGCCGGCGCGTCGTTCGCGTGGTCAAGGGCGATTTATCAGCCGAGCGAACGGTCGAAGCGGCGGGCGACGGCCTGCACGCGCTGAACTTTACGCTGGGGAATCGGTAACCCGAAACGCAACGGATGCTCAGTCGGATCAGCGTTCGCGGCGCGCGGCAGCACAACCTGCGCGATCTCCACCTGGAAATCCCCCGCAACAGCTTCACCGTGGTCACGGGGCTCAGCGGGTCGGGCAAATCGTCGCTGGCGTTCGACACGATCTATGCCGAAGGCCAGCGGCGTTACGTCGAGACGCTTTCCCCGTACGCGCGGCAATTCCTCGATCAGATGGAGCGGCCCGACGTCGATTCGATCGACGGCCTCAGTCCGGCTCTTTCGATCGAGCAGAAAACGACGGCGCGCAGTCCGCGCTCCACGGTCGGCACCGTTACCGAGATCTACGATTACTTGCGGCTGCTGTATTCTTCGGTCGGCGCGCCGTACTGCCACAAGTGCGACTTGCCGATTCAGCGGCAAACTTCCGAGCAGGCCGCGGCAAGGATTCTCAAGGAGCAACTCGGCAAGAAGGTGATGGTGATGACCCCGTTCGTGCGGGGACGCAAAGGGCATTACCGCAAGGAACTTCTGAATTTCGCCGCCAAGGGGTTCGTGCGGGCGCGGGTCGACGGCGAGATGGTTTATCTGGAAGACGATATCCGTCTCGACCGCCGGAAGAGCCACACGATCGAAATCGTCGTCGACCGCGTACACGTGCGCAGAGGCGTCGAGCAGCGTCTCGAGAACTCGATCCGGACGGCGTCGAAGCTGGGCAACGGCCTTGTTTTAATCGCCGAGATCGACGGCCCGGAAACGTTATATTCCGAAAAGCTGGCCTGCGCGAACTGCGGATCGAGCGTCCCCGATTTCGAGCCGCGGTCGTTTTCATTCAACAGCCGCTACGGCGCCTGCCCGCATTGTCACGGGCTGGGCAGTCTTTGGGATTTCGATTTGGACAAGTTGATCCTCGATCCCGCGAAGCCGCCTTTCGACGGCGCGCTGCCGCCGATGTGTCTTTCGTGGCATATCGTTCGCGATGTCGAAAGGGTCGCCAAGACCAAGAGGATCGATCTCAAGAAGCCGTGGAATGCGTTGCCGGAAGAGCATCGCAATTTGTTGCTGTTCGGCGCCGAAGAGGACGAAAAGCTGCGTTCGGTGCGCGGGTTCACGGGGATTCTCCATCAAATCCGCTCGCATTACGGCCGCAACGCGGCGGAAGAGCGGAAGGATCACATCCTGATGTACATGTCGGCGCAGCCGTGTCCCGCGTGCGGGGGGCGGCGCCTGCAGCCGGAGAGCTTGGCGGTGCGCATCGCCGGACTGTCGATCGCCGAGATGGCGGCGCTGCCGTTGAACCGGCTCGCCGAGTCGATGGGCGGCCTGGATCTCAGCGAACGGCAGCGGACGGTCGCGGGCCGTTTGACCGGCGAAATCCGCAAGCGCCTGCGCTTCCTGGAAAACGTCGGCCTGACGTACTTGAGCCTCGACCGCTCGTCCGCGACCTTGTCGGGCGGCGAAGCGCAGCGCGTGCGGCTGGCGACGCAGCTTGGCACGGAGTTGCGCGGCGTGCTGTACGTCCTCGACGAGCCGTCCATCGGGCTGCATGCCCGGGACAACGGCCGCTTGCTCGACAACCTGGCGCGGCTCAGGGACTTGGGGAACACCATCGTCGTCGTCGAGCATGACCGGGAAACCATCGAGCGCGCCGATCACGTGGTCGATCTCGGCCCCGGCGCCGGCCGCCTCGGCGGCGGGCTCGTCGCCCAGGGAACGCCCGGGCAGGTCGCGCGGGCAAAGAACTCCTTGACCGGAGAGTATCTCTCCGGCCGCAAGTCGATTGGCGCGCCCGCGGCGCGGCGGCCCGCGACCGAGCGCCGGCTGACGGTCAAAGGCGCCCGCCAACACAACTTGAAAAACATCACGGTCGCATTCCCGCTGGGGACGCTGATCGTAGTGACGGGCGTGTCCGGGAGCGGGAAGTCCACGCTGGTCAACGACATTCTTTACCCCGTGCTGGCGCAGCGGGCGCACCGCGGCAAGGGCCCGGCCGGCAAGCATGACGGCGTGGACGGCCTCGATCTGATCGACAAGGTTATCCGCATCGACCAATCGCCGATCGGCCGCACGCCCCGCTCGAACCCCGCAACCTATACGCAGGCGCTGACGCCGATTCGGACTTTCTTTGCCGAGTTGCCGGAGTCGCGCGCGCGCGGCTACAAACCGGGACGCTTCAGCTTCAACGTCAAAGGCGGACGATGCGAAGCCTGCCGGGGCGACGGCAACAAGCGCATCGAGATGAGCTTTCTGCCGGATGTCTTCGTCCGCTGCGACGTTTGCCGCGGCCGGCGGTATAACCAGGAAACGCTGCAAGTCAAGTACAAGGGCTATTCCATCGCCGACCTGCTCGAAGCGACGGTCGAAGAGGCGCTTCCGCTCTTGGAGAATTTCCCGGCGATTCATCCCAAGTTGAAGACGCTGGACGACGTGGGGCTGGGATATATTCACCTCGGCCAGTCGTCCACGACCCTGTCGGGGGGCGAGGCGCAGCGCATCAAGCTGGCCCGCGAGCTCAGTAAACGGCAGACCGGCAAGACGGTTTACATCCTCGACGAGCCGACCACCGGCCTCCATTTCGACGACGTGCAAAAGCTGCTTGAGGTGCTCCACAGGTTGGCCGATCTGGGCAATACGGTGATTGTGATCGAGCACAATCTCGATGTCGTCAAATCCGCGGATTGGATCGTCGATCTCGGCCCCGAGGGCGGCGAAGAGGGCGGGGAAGTGGTGGCCTGCGGGACTCCGGAAGCCGTTGCCGACGTGTCCGCAAGCTATACCGGGCAGGAACTCAAGCGGATAGGGATCGCATGAACGAAAAATACGGAGGAGAAAGACCGGAGAACGCCGGAGCCGCCCCTCTGCCGGCGCTCGAGGCAGGCGCCCGCCCTCACTGGGCGTACCGCGAAATCGCCGTTCTTCCGGTGGTGGCCGCGCTGTCCCTGCTGGCGGCCGGCCGAACCGCGCTGTATTTCTATATGCGCGCGGCCGGCGACTCGGATTTGCCGTCGGCCGTCGAGGGCATGCAGGGCAACCCCTACTGGGCGCTTGCCGTGCAATCGACGGCCTGGATCCCGGTATTGCTCTACATCTACTGGGTCGTCGTGCGCCGCTGCGGACGAAAATTCGCGGCCGGCGTCGGCTGGCTGCCGCCGGCGCATCCCGCGAAACGCTATCTGGCGGGCGGCGTGTTGCTGGCGGCGAGCGTGATGCTGCTGGCCGCGGTCGTGGGCGTTCCCGACGAGTCGTATCCCTTGCTCGAGTTATTCCGGTACCCCGGCGCGCTCTGGTTATTGGCTGCATTCGGCGTGCTGGTTGCGCCGGTTGTCGAGGAAATCGTTTTCCGCGGATTCTTGTTTGCGGCTCTCGAGCACGTTCACGGCGCCGGCTTTGCCCTGATCGCCACAAGCGCTGCGTTTTCGCTGGTCCACGGCGCGCAATACGGGTGGCAGTGGCAAAATCTGTCGATTCTGTTTTGGGTCGGACTGGCGCTCGGCGCGGTACGCATACGCACGGGATCGACGCAAGCGGCGGCTCTGGCGCATGCCTCTTATAACGGGCTGCTCTTCGCCGTGCTCCTCGCGGCGCCGGAGCAACTCCGATAGACTGGAAGCTTGCCTGTTTCCGCTTATGGTGAACACAATCGAATGGACCGACGCGGGCGTCGTCATGATCGACCAGACGAAACTGCCCGGCGAAGAAACCTACGTCACTTGCAGGACCTATAACGAGGTCGCGGACGCCATCCGCACGATGGTCATTCGAGGCGCTCCGGCCATTGGCTGCGCGGCCGCGATGGGAGTTGCTCTGGGCGTGCAAAAGGCGTCGGACGAAAATATCGACGCGCAAGTCGACGACATTTGCGATACGTTGGCGGCGACGCGCCCGACGGCGGTCAATCTGTTCTGGGCCATCGAGCGCATGCGGACGCTGTTCGGCAAGCTGCGGCGGGAGGGCGCCGCTGCGGCGGCGATTCGGCAGCGTCTGATCGACGAGGCGCAAGAGGTGCTGCGGGACGACATCGCAAGCAACAAGGCGATGGGACGCAACGGCGCCGCGCTGTTGCCGGCAGGCGGCACGGTGATGACGCACTGCAATGCAGGCGCTCTGGCCACCGGCGGCTACGGCACGGCGCTCGGCGTGATTCGCGCGGCCGTCGAGAGCGGCAATCGGGTCGCGGTCATGGCCAATGAAACCCGCCCTTTCATGCAGGGCGCCCGGCTCACCGTCTGGGAACTGCAGCAGGACGATATCCCCGTTACCTTGCTGACCGATAACATGGCCGGCTACGTGATGCGGTGCGGCGAAGTCAATGCCGTCGTGGTCGGGGCGGACCGCATCGCCGCGAACGGCGACGTGGCGAATAAAATCGGAACCTACTCGATAGCGGTACTGGCCAAAGAGAATGCGATCCCGTTCTATGTCGCCGCGCCGCTCTCGACCCTGGACATGAACCTGGAGTCGGGCGACCGCATTCCGATCGAAGAGCGCTCCCCCGACGAGGTCACGGAAATTCGCGGCCGCCGGATCGCGCCCGCGAAAACGCAGGTAAGAAACCCGGCGTTCGACATCACGCCGAGCGAGTACGTGTCGGCGATTATCACCGAGCGGGGAGTCGCCCGCGCGCCGTATGTCAAGACGCTGCGCGCGCTGGCCGCGAGATAGCCGCCGGCGGGAAGTCTCTTCGAGAATGAAGTTTTCCGGTCTGTTGATCGAAGCGATTCGCAATGCCGAGATTCCCTTGCGCTTCGAGCCCGGCGCTGAGGAATCCGTCGCCGAGCCGGTGATCGAGCTCTTGAAGGCGTGGGTGGCGATCCATGACCCCGAGCGGCCGTCCGGCGACTTCGAATACGGGCAAAAAGCGCTGGTCGTCAAGCTGCTGGAAGAATTGGACGACCGCATCGACTTGCCGGTGACGGACGCGTGATAACCTGGAAAACCGGAGTCCCCATGAAACGTAGATCTTTCGTCGCGGCCGCCTCTGCCGCTGCTGCTTCTTCCGCATTGCCGGCGCAAACCGCGGGCGGCAAGAAAATTCGATTGGGCGTGATCGGTTGCGGCAGGCGCGGCCGGAGCAACCTGCGCTCCGTGCTCAAGCTGTCCGACGACATCGAGGTCACGGCCTTGAGCGAGGTTTACAAGCCGAATCTGGAGTTGACCCTCAAGATGGTCCCCGGCGCGAAAATCTATCCGGACTTTCGCGATCTGATCGCCGACAAGGATATCGACGCAGTACTGATCGCGACCCCGGACCATTGGCACGCCTACATGACGGTCGAGGCGTGCAAGGCGGGCAAGGACGTCTATATCGAGAAGCCGATCTCCGTCACGATCCACGAGGGGCAGACGATGGTCAAGGCGGCTCGGAAATACGACCGCGTGGTTCAAGTCGGGACGCAGCAACGCTCGGGCAAGCACTTTCAGGAAGCCGCCGCTATCGTCCAGAGCGGCAAGCTGGGCACGATCAGCTTCGTCCGCACGTGGAATTATGCCAACCTGTACCCGCAGGGCATCGGCAACCCTCCCGACACCGATCCTCCGGCGGATCTCGACTGGGACATGTGGCTGGGGCCGGCGGCCGAGCGCCCGTTCAACAAGAACCGTTTCGGCGTGAACCCCTACCAGTACGCGCACTTCCGCTGGTTCTGGGACTACGCCGGCGGCATGATGACCGACTGGGGCATCCACCTGCTCGATATCGTTTTGATGGCGATGGCGGAACCCGGCCCGCGGGCGGTCTCGACCTTCGGCGGCAAGTACGCGCTCATCGACAACCGCGAGACGCCGGACACGATCATGGCCTCGTACGAGTTTCCGAATTTCGTCTGTACATACGAGAACCGCGTCGCCAACGCCTACGCGGGCGGGCTGCCGAACTATGGCATATTGTTCCACGGCACCGAAGGAACGCTCTACGTCAACCGCCAGTACTGGGAGATTTCGACCGAAGTCCGGCGCTACCGCGAGCCGCAGCCGCGAGTCGAGCCGCGCATGAGCGCGGCGCGGGGGGACGCGCGGAACCCCTCCACGGACGACCACTGGCGGGATTTCGTGGCTGCCGTCCGCAAGCGCTCGAAGCCGATCTGCGACATCGAAATCGGCCACAAGTCCACGGCGATGGCCTTGCTGGGCAACGTTTCGCTGCGCAGCCGCCAGCGCATCGATTGGGACCCGATGGAAGAGACTACCGAAAACAAGGAAGCCCAAACCTACTTGCGGAAGCAATACCGCCCGCCCTGGAAGCTCGAGCTCTAGGCCGCGCCGCGCCGACGCGGCCGGTGGATAGCAAGACCGCCGCCACCGACAGTAAAATCCGGGGTCGGGGGCTTATTTCAAAGAGAAGGCGGCTTCCGCAACCGTTTTCTCCCAGATCAACCAGAGCTTGCCGCTCGTCTTGGTCATGTTCGTGAACGCGATGGTGAATTGCTCGCAGGACACGGGCAAGCTGCCGACAGCCATCTTGACGCGCAAGACATCCTTGTCGGCGGTGTACTCGTAGGCGCCCCAAAGCCCTTCGCCCGGAGCCCGGAAGCTGTCTTTGGCGGCGTGAGTCGAGAAGATCAGCGTCCAATTGTCTTCCTTCAGATCGACGAACATGCTGTATTCGCCCGCCGGCAGGAGCTTATCGCCGAACATGAGGTCCGCTTCGGTCATGAAGCGAGTCGATTGGTTCGCTCCGGCGCGCCAGACCGGCGCTCCGGCGTTGGCCGCCTTGCCGTAGGAGTCGCCCGCGCCGAAAATGCCGCTGCGCCCGCGCAAGATGGGCCGGCCGTAGTCCACGGTAATCCAGTGGCCGCCTACGTATCTGCGCCCTTCGTACTCGCCGCCCAGTTGGACGGCGGCCTCGCCCCGGGGCGACGCGGGCCGCTGCGCTTCGGCCGCGCCGGCGCCGATCAGGAAAGCGGCGGAAAGCGCCAGGAAGTTCAGAGAACGCATGGGAGTTCCTCCTTGCTTGGCATGATTCCAGTTCAGGCTATCAGATTTGGCCGCCGCCGCGGTCTGTTTTTCGGTCGAACCGGCGCAGACCTCCCGGTTCGCCCTCAGCCATTCGAGCAAGGCTGCGCAATCCCTTTCGCGAAATTACGAGCGGGTTCGTCAGCGGCCTGCGCGCCGGTCAACCCCGAAATACCGCTGCAGCAAGTCCTCGGGCTCGGGAGAGCCGAGACGGGAGCCGAGCCCGCAGGCGAGCGCACAGATGCCCAGCGACCAGACGAACGGGTCGAAACCGTAAAAGCTGCGCGTTCCGAACAGCGCGTATTGGAGCAGGAACGAGGAGAATCCGGCGGCAATGCCCGCCAGGCAGCCGGTGCGGTTCATGCCGGGCCAATAGACCCCGAGGACGATCGGCATGAGGAACGTCGCCGCCAGCCCGGTTCCCGAGAAGACGACGATGTATTGCAGATAGTCGGGTGGCCGCAAGGCGAATATCACGGCAACCGCGGCCACGGCGAAGGTCGCCATATGGGTCAGGCGCCGGGTCGCGCTCTCTTGCAACTTCCGATTTATGTTTCGTTGGTAAAGGTCTCGAACCAAAGCGCTTGACGAGACCAAAAGAAACGAGCTGACGGTTGACATGATCGCCGCCAGCGGCGCGGCCAGCACGAATCCGGCCAACAGCGGAGGGACCGCCGCCAGGATCGTCGCCGGCAAGGCGTGATCCGGAGCGGCCAGATTCGGAACCAGCACGCGCCCCGCGATGCCGACGAAAATAACCGCCGGGTACAGCAGCAGGATATAGCAGCCGATGAGAAAAGAAGCCCGTCTGAGCGCGGCGGTATCGCGGCAGGCCAGAAAGCGCGTGATCAGCGCAGGCTGGCCGGCGACGGCCAGCGGCCATATGAAGAAAAACGAGATCGCCGCGGGCAGAGGCAAGAAGTTGTCCGGCCCCGGCCCGGAGAGAAGTTCCGGCGACTGCGCGGCCAAGCCGTCGAACACGCCCGCGAATCCGCCGGCCTTGCGCAAGGCGAATCCCGCCGTGAGCAGCACTCCGGCCAGCATGACGATTGCCTGGAAGCTGTCCGTCCAGGCGACTGCGCGGAAGCCGCCGTACGCCGTGTACAGGCAGACCGTCAAGGCCAAGCCTGTCGCCCCCCAGACGTAGGGGACGCCGAGCACGACTTCGAGCACCCGCGCGCCGGCGATGTACTGGGCGACGATGAAGCTGGTGTGCAGAACGATCAGGGCGATTCCCGAGATCACGCCGATCGCCCGGCTGTCGAAGCGGTCGCGCAGCAGATCGGAGAAGGTCAAGGCGGAGGATGTTTGGCCGATTTCGGCGATTCTTCGTCCCAACAGGCCGAAGCCCACGGTCGCCACGACGATGTAGCCGGAAATCCACAGCATGACCGACCAGCCGTTGGCGTGCCCCAGCGAGGGAGCGCCGATAAAGGTGCCGCCGCTCGCCGACGTGGCGATCCAGGTGAGACCCAGCACCCAGGAGCCGAGCGTGCGGCCGCCGACGAAGAATTCTTCGAGGAAGTTCCCGCTCCCCGCCCGTCTGTGAGCCAGATGAGCCAAGGCAAACGTGATCGCCAGATACAGGCAGAAAGCCGCCCAGACGGTCGAATTCGCCGTGTGCATTTTTCCCCCGCCGCCTTATCCGCGCCGGCGTCCGAAGTACAAGGAAAACCAGACGTGTACGAAAAAAAAGACGATCCAGGGCGCGAACACGCCGAGCGCGGTCCAGCGGGGAATGCCCCACAGGCTTGCGGTCGCGGATTCGCCGTAGCCGAGCGCGTACGACAGGCCGACGGTCGTTGCCAGCGCCGCCGCCCAGATCAGAACCGCGGCAACCGCCTCGCGGCGGGCATGGCGATAATCGGGAGGACTGCCCAAGAAGGACTCCGGTCGGGGGGGGGCTTACTCGTCGAAGGCCGCGTCGAAGGCGCGTCCCGAGGGCGCGAAGTCCACGTCCTTGGTGAACGCGCAGGCTTCCGCGGCGCCGGCTTCGCGCTCCATGCCGCTGTCTTCCCACTCGATCGAGAGCGGGCCGTGGTAGCCGATGTGGTTCAACGCGCGGATGATTTCTTCGAAGTCCACGCCGCCGTGTCCGAGGGAGCGGAAGTCCCAGCCGCGATTCTGATGTCCGAAATTGAGATGCGAGGCCAGAATGCCGCTCTTGCCGTCGAGTTGAAGCGCAGCATCTTTCATATGAACATGATAGATGCGATCCTTGAACTCGCGGATGAACATCACCGGATCGACCTGTTGCCAGTGCAGGTGGCTGGGGTCGAAGTTGAAGCCGAAAGCTTCGCGTCCGCCGACGGCGTCGATCGCGCGTTGGGCCGTGTAGATGTCGAAAGCGATTTCCGTCGGATGCACTTCCAGCGCGAAACGCACGCCGCATTCGTCGTAAACGTCGAGGATCGGGTGGAACATTTCGGCGAAGTAGGCGAAGCCTTCGTCGATCGTCGCGTCCGACACGGGAGGAAAGCTGTAGAGCAGATGCCAGATCGACGAGCCGGTAAAGCCGGGCGTCACCTCGAGTCCCAGGTTCTTTGCGGCGCGCGCCGTGTTCTTGAGCGCTTCGACGGCCCAGGCGCGTTTTTTCTCGGCGTCTCCGGCGCACTCGGGCGGCGCGAAGCCGTCGGAGCGGGAGTCGTCGTTGGGGTCGCAGACCAGTTGTCCTGCGAGGTGGTTCGAGATGGCGAAAAGCTTTAGGCCGTGCCTGTCGAGGATCGCTTTCTGCCGGGCGCAGTAGTTGCTATCTTGCGCCGCCTGGAAAACGTCCATGTGGTCGCCCCAACAGGCGAGCTCCAGGCCGTCGTAGCCCCACGAGGCCGCTTTCTCGGCCAGGACTTCGAGGGGTAAATCAGCCCATTGGCCGGTGAACAGGGTGACCGGTCTTGCCATGAGTATGCTGCTCCTTGCTGCTTCGAAACGTATAGGTTAGCAGAGCGAATGCCGCCCCGCGGGATCAACGGTCTTGGGATGTTCGTTGCGCAAAGCAGTAGAGCCACTCGGTCGTGCGCACGAAAATTTTGCCGTCGGACAGCGCCGGCGTGGCGAAGATCCCGCCTTCGAGGGCGTTGACTGCCAGCGTCTCCCACTCTCCGCCGGCCTTCAGCACGGAGACGTTGCCGGTTTCGCCGGCCGTGAAAATTTTCCCATCGGCGGCTACCGGAGACGCGGAGTAAGGGTCGATCGCGCCGCGCAGGCGGCCCTGCTTCAGCATCCGCCCGGTCTCGGCATCCATGGCGGTGAAAATGCCGCCGTTCTTTACGAAATACAGAATGCCTTCGTAGATCAGCGGCGACGGAATGACGCCCTGGAAGCTCCGCTCGTAGCGCCAGAGCTCCTCGGCTTGCACGCTGCCGTTCGCGGCGCCTTTGAGACGTATGGCCGACAGGCGCGACGGGCCGCCGTAAGTGTTCTTGACGACGTCCCATTCCTCTCTGGCGATGATGCCGTCCCGGTTGCCGCGGAACTTGGCGATTCCGGTGAAGAACGAATCTTTGTATTCGCCGGCCGCGAGCAGACCGTCGCCGTTTGCGTCGCGGGTGGAGAGCAGTTTGTCGAAGCTGCTGGGAGTGGCGATGTTGTAGCCGTAGGCGATGAGCAGGTCGTCTTCCAATACGGGGCTGGCGACGATGTACCCGCCCAGCTTGAACTCGTTGAGCGTCCGCTTCCCCGAGCGGATTTCGTGCGCGCCGAAGAGTCCGTCGCCCACCGTCAGCAGGTGCGGCGTCCGGCCGTCTTGCCGGTAGACGATCGGCGTCGCCCAGCCTTCGTGCTCGCCGCGGGTCGTCTTCCAGATCGTTTCGCCGTCGGCTGCGTCGAAGGCGGCGATGTACGAGTCCACGGCCTGGTCGATCTGCAGCACGATTCGGCCGTCGAAGAAAATCGGCGAGGCGCCGATGCCCTGGTTGTTGCTGAACGGGCCGAGCGGCGTTTTCCAGCGCAGATTGCCCGCGGCGTCGTAGGAGACCAGCCCCCAATCTTCGAAAAAGGCATAGACGTTTTCACCGTCGGTGACGGGAGACCCCGCCGCGGGCTCGTTGAGCGGGTGGTTGAAGGCTTGCCGCGGGCGGTCGATGGATTTTTCCCAGAGCAGCTTGCCGTTCTTGCGGTCGTAGCAGTGCGTAAACAGCCTGTCGTCCGTTGCCGACGTGAGGAACACGCGGCGCTCATTGAGCACCGGAGAGGATTTGCCCTGTGGAACTCTTGTTTTCCACAGCAGATTCCGCGCCGGTCCGAACGCGGTCGGGAAGCCGGCGTCCGCGGAAACGCCGGAGCCGTTGGGTCCGCGGAATCTGCTCCACTGCTCGGCTTGGACCGGCGTCAGAGACGCCAAGGCGGCTGCCAACAGAAACAGAACGGCGCGCATCATGATGAGACGATTCTACTCCCTAACCGCTCTACGGCAGGTTCTGGAAATGAGTGAAGTTGATCGCGGACTCCTCTCCCTTTGCAAACGCAGCGCTGAAAAGATCGAGATCCACGGTGATCAGCGGCCTTTCCGCCGAGACAACCTCTAGCAGCGCGGCGTCGGTTAACCCAAGCCGCAAGAATGAACTGTTGTGCGCCGCGGTCGCACTGGCGACGACGATCTCCTCGCTTTGTTCAATGAGGAATCGCAGCCGGTCGCGAAAGCGGGCGTCTCGGGGTTGCTTGAGCAGATTGGATGTTTCGGTAAGCGTATTCGGCGTAACGAACACGCGGCTTCCCCGCGCCTCGATCATATCGAGCAGACAGTCGTAATCGTCCGTGGTGAATGTTCGCGTCCGGCGATGTCTCTCAATTGACTTTCGATCTTCTGAGCCGACGACAAGCAGAACGAGCAGATTCGTGTCGATGAATGCTCCGCAGGGGCTCATCAGTTCAACGCGTCGGACAGCGTGCGATGGGTCATGGATACGACGCGGCCGTTACGGTCGTCGATTTGAACAACCTTGAAAGATCGTCGTCCGACGGTGAAGCCCTGGTTCCATGACCGAGAAAAGCCGATGGTCACTTTCCAGGCATGTTTCGTATCGTCGAATACGACCTCTTCAAGACCTACGCTGGTGATGCGTTCGTCTTCATTGATAAACAGATCTTCGATGTATTGCTTCGCCGTTCGCACGGCTTCTTTCACGTCCATGCGGACCTCCACCTCCGGGATGCTTGCGACCTGTCCCGGGAATCGATGCGTGAACGGATAACGATGTCAAGATCGTTCGTCTCTCGGGTTTGCCGCATGCCTGAGATTGTGGCAAGCGTTCCCATCTCATCCTTCCGGCAATCATTAAAGCATGATTCTGCTTCCGACGCCGCGCGGCGTCGGAAGCGTCTCGGCGGGGCTTGCGGCTTGCCCGCCTCAGTTGCCGATCGATTTGAGATCGATGAAGGGCACCGCGCCGCCGCTGACCTGCGGCAAGACGCCGTTCCATTTTTCGATGGCGCGCAGTTGCAGCAGCGTGTCGGTGATCGTTTCACGCTGCAGTCTCTGCGCCTCGGCTTCGGCTTGGGCGGAGGTGATCTTCTGTTCCGCCTCGATCTTGATGCGCTCCAGGTCGCGCTGGGCCTTCAGGGCGGCCTGCTCGGCGGTCTGCTTCGATTCGATGGCCACGTTGAAGACGTCCGAGAAGGTAAAGTCGACGATATTGAACTCGTCCACCAGGATGTTGTGCGCCAGCAGACGATCCGCGAGCGAGCCCTTGATTTGCGTTGAAACTTCAGCGCGGCGGGTGATCAATTCCTCGGCTGTGAACTGCGCGGTCGACGCCTTGACGGCTTCCTGCACCGCGGGGTCGATGAGCCGTTCCTTGAAGCTGAGCCCGACATCCTGATAGATCGCCGAAGCCCGGTCGGGGGTGATGTGGTAGTTGATCGCGATGCGCGAATGAACCGTCTGGAGATCTTTTGACGATGCCGAGGCGTCCGTCTCCGATTTTTGGATCTTCACGTCCATGGCGATGATGTCTTGAACGAAGGGTATTTTGAACTGCAAGCCCTCCCCGCGCACGCCCTCTTGAACGCCGCCCAGCTTGGAGAATACGACGCCTCGCTCGCCGGCGCCGACGACTTCGAAGCCGTTCAGCAGCAAAATGACGATGGCGAGGAGGCCGGCCAGCCGGCCGATGGTCCCGATTCTGAATCCTCCCAAAGCGTCGGATATGTCGGTGAACTGCGAATTTCTTGCCATGATGGCGTTCTCCTTCTTGGATGTGCGGTCAGGGATGCCGTCTTCTTCCTCAGCGAGCCGGCCGCTCCGCCGCATCGAGCTCTCTCGTACCCATCATGGCACACGGACCGCCGCCGGCCCCTATTCGAGGAATGTCGCAAAAGCGTCGACGGGCTCGCGCTCGGTGCGCAGAGTGTTCTCGATTTTGGCATTGTCGGCGTAGCCCATCGACATGCCGCAGACGAAAGTTTCGTTTTCCGGCATTTTCAGGTACTCGCGGATGATGCGGTGGAACGGCGTGAAGGCGGCCTGCGGACAGGTGTCCAGCCCGCGGCCCCTGGCCGCGACCATGATGTTTTGCAGGAACATCCCGTAGTCGAGCCAGCTTCCCTTTTCGAGTACGCGGTCGATGGCGAACATGAGCCCTACCGGGGCGTCGAAAAACTTGTAGTTGCGCGAGTGCTGGGCATGCATCTTTGCCTTTTCGCCCTTCTGAATGCCCAATAGGCCGTAGAGGTCCCAGCCGATCTTGCGCCGCCGCTCGATAAAAGGAGAGGTCCATTTGGTCGGGTAGTAGGCGTATTCCTGTTTGTGCTTTGCCGCTTCTTCGGGGTCGTTGTACGCGGCGGAGATGCGCTGCGAGAGCGCGTCTTTGGCCGCGCCGCGCAGGACGTAAACGCGCCACGGCTGCGTGTTGGTCCCCGACGGCGCGCGGGCCGCCGATTCGAGAATCGCGCGGATCGTTTCCTCGGGAACCGGCGTCGGCAAGAAGGCGCGCACGGAGCGGCGGGAGCGGATCGCCCGATCGACGGGGTTGAGCTCGTTGGCGTCCATCGCACCAATCTAGCAATCCGCGGGGCTTCCACGCGGACTGCTACGGCGTCCAATAGCCGGTGTAGAGGCCGGTCAGCAGGCCGGCCAAGGCGCCCGCGGCCGGAAAAGCGAGAAAAACGAGCAGGATTCGCGAGCGCGTGAGGGGGCCGGGCCAAAAAGTCGGCCCCGCTTGGGCGACGACCACGGCGCCGAACGCCGCGCTGCCGTAGCGCCCGCGCTCGATGCACCAGGGGCAGTGCGGCGGACTCGCGTTCTTGATGTTGCAATGCTCGGCCGCTCCCGCCCAAAGCGATCGGCAGCCGCAGTCGAAGATGAAATCGCACCAGTCGATGAAGAAGACGTAGGCAACCCCCGAGGCTGCGGCGAAGACGGCGATCTTGGCCCACGAGATGCGTTTCCCGAGGGGCGCGGCGGCGTTTGTTTTGTCCGGCGGCATGTCGATTATTATGAAGTTGCTGCGGCGGGTACGCTTTGACGGCGCGCATATTTCTTCTCGGTCTCGCTTTCTTCGCCGCTTTGCCGGCCCAGCAGACCGTTTCCGGCGGCTACATCGGCAGCGGGACGTGCCGCCTGTGCCATCCCGATACCGCGCAGGGCTTCAACCGCAACCCGCATTTCCGGTTACCGGCCTTGACGCCGGAGGCGCCGGGCGGGACCGCTTGCGAGGACTGCCACGGGCCGGGCCGCGAGCACTTCGAAGGCAAAGGCGACAAGACGAAGATCGTGCGCTTTCCCCTGCAGGCGGCGGCTGACGTGATCGACCGCTGCTTGCGCTGCCACGCCAAGGACATCGGCAAGATGGAGTTTCGCCGCTCGTCCCATGCAACCGCCGAGATCGGCTGCGTGAGTTGCCACAAGATACACCAGGCGCCGGAGATCGGGCCGCTGTTGCATGCCGCCGAGCGGGATACCTGCTACGGCTGTCACGCCGCAATTCGGGCGCGCTTCGATCTGCCCTTCAAGCACCGGGTCAATGAAGGGGCGATGCGCTGCAGCGACTGCCACAACCCGCACGGCGCGCCGCAGGCGACGTGGGGCGGGTCCCCCTCGACGGCGATGGTGCGGCATGCCTTCGGCAACGATACCGTCTGCACGGGCTGTCATGCGGACAAGCGCGGACCGTTCGTTTACGAACACGAGCCGGTAAGAGTGGAGGGCTGCGCGAGTTGCCACAATCCGCACGGCTCGACGAACGCGCGGTTGTTGAACCGTCCGGCGGTTTTCACGATGTGCCTCGAATGCCACAACAACGTCATCGGGTTCGGCCCGCGGGAAACGGGCATCCCCGCTCCCGGAGCGAGCTTTCATAACCTGCGCGAGCCGCGGTTTCAGAACTGCGTGACCTGCCATGCGCGCATCCACGGCTCGAATGCCGATGCGCTGTTCCGGCGATGAATGCGTTGCGGTCGGTTGCGGCGTTTTTGGCGGCGGCGGGAGCCTTGGCGGCCCAGCCGGTCGTGGCGCCGACGCCGGACCGGCCGAGCGATCTGCTCACGCTCGACGACTTTACCGTCACCAACTCGTTCGAGGTCGGCTACCGCTTCAGCAGCGTCGGCGGCAACCGCGACGTTTACCGTTCGGCGGTGAACTACGGCAACGGAATCCGCTTGCTCGAAGGCGAGTTGCGCATGAACTCGAAGGACGGCCGCGGCGCTTTCTTCGACGAGCTCGCCTGGCGCACGACCGGCGCCGGCGGAGACCCGTATCAGGCGTCCACGCTGACCGTCGAGAAAAACAGGCTTTGGCGGTACGACATGCGCTTGCGGATCGTCAATTACTTCAACCGCTTGCCGAGTCTCTGGAACGGCGAGCACGGACTCGATTCCGAACGCATCCTGCAAGCGCATGACCTGACGCTGCTGCCGGGACGCCGGGTCGAGGTCTTCCTGGGCTACGAGCGCAACAACCGCAACGGTCCCGGGTTCTCGTCGGAAGCGGCCGGCGACCTGCCCGGCTTGGGCCGCGAGAACTTTTTGCGCTACGAAACGAACCTGCGGCAAGTCAACAATCGCTATCGGGCGGGCGTCAACTTCAGCGCCGGCGGCATGGCGTTCACCTTCGCGCAGGCGTTCGATAACTACAAGGAAGACACCGAGTACCGCGATGCTTCGCTGGGGCCGGGCTTGACGGCGGATGCCGGGTTGCGCGACCGGGTTGCGCGGGCGGAGCCGTTTCACGGCAATACGCCGGTTACGTCGATTCACGCAAGAACCGAAAACGAGGGGAAGGTCGGTTTTCACGGCCGCTGGGTTTACTCCTCGGGCAACCGCAACGCCATACTCAGCCGGACACTGGCCGCTGCGTCCGCATTGCCGGCGACCGCGCGGCAGACGTTCGTTTTGGGCGGCGCCTCGCGCAAGCAGGGCACGGGCGATTTCACGGCGCTGTGGATGCCCTCGCCGCAGCTCACCGTATCCAATACGACTTCGATCGACAATACGCGCATTCACGGAGGCTCGTCGTTCCTTGAGGTCGGCCTGTTCACGAACGAGTTGCTGACCTTCGAGCATCTGGGGATTCGCCGCATCGCGAACGCGAGCGAGGCGAATTACCGCCTCTCGCGGCGCATCGGCTTCCACGGTGCCTACCGTCTCATGAAGCGGCGCATCCGTTCCGAACGGGCGTTCGAATTTCCCGGCGGATCGTTCGGCGTGCCGCTGCAAGGGCAGGATAACGCAATCGGCTCAGGCGCGGGTGGAGTGCGGCTGATGCCGGTTGCGGGTCTGCGCATTTCATTCGACGCCGAAGTCGGCCGCGCGGACCGTCCGCTGACCCCCGTCAGCGACCGCAAGTTCCACAACGAATCGGCCCGCGTGCAATGGCGCCGGAAAAATCTGTTGCTGAGCGGGCGCTTCAAGAGCCGGGTCAACGCCAACCCCGCGAGCCCGATCGACTATTCTTCGGCCGGCCGGAGTTGGGGTTTTTCCGGTTCATGGTCGGATGCCGCAGCGCGCCTCACGCTGGATGCCGGCTACATCAAGATCGGCCTGAAGACGACCGCCGGCATCTATAATTTTTTCGATCTCGGGCGCGGCGCGGCGCCGGCGCGGGCGCTCTACGCGAGCAATCTGCACACGGTGAATTTTGGGGCGCGGATTGCGGCGCACGAGCGGCTGACGCTGTACGCCGGCTATGCGCTGAGCAAGGACACGGCCGACGGTTCCGCCGCCGCGAGTTTCCCGGACCGGTTTACCCCCGCCTATCCGAACTTTCGCTTCGAGCACGGCAAGACGTCGAATTTCTACAACAGCTTCCCCTTGACCTACCACGCGCCGCAGGCGCGGGTTTCGCTGAAAGTGCGCGGCGGGCTGGAGTGGAACGCCGGCTGGCAATATTACGGCTACGGCGAGCGCTTTACGGCCTTGCAGGGCTACCGCGCGCACGTCGGCTATACGAGCTTGCGCTTGAGCTTCCGGTAGCTTCCGTTCAGGTTTTGGTCTTCAGGTACAGCCCGACTCAAGTTTTCCCCTGGGCTGGTATCATTGCAAAGGCGCGGCGGTACGGAACCGCGAAGTGCGAGGAGGATGACATGACCGGAATAATGATGACGACTGTCGTCGCACTGCTATCGGCAGCTTGGGTATTCCCTGCGACGGCCCGGGCATCGGATCATGACCGCTCAGGATGTATGTCTGACAAAGTCGCAGTGATCCGATGCGAGACGGGTTCGGATGGAAGCATCAAGGTGCGCAACTCGAGCGTGACCGGCGCCACCGGGGTGACGATCCAACGGGGGGACAGGTGCGCCGCGGCGGTGTCGAGCCTGCTCCGAGCGGGCTTGATGTTATCGCACAGCCCAAAAGTGACGACCGGTTCCTTGATGCCCGATGAAGTGAGTTTCAACTTCGTTTTCCTGCCCTGTTACTACGATGACTACGATGATGGCTACGCCGAAGATGACGATGATGACGATGACGACGATGACGACAGTTGATTTTTGGGGTGGGTTAAAATAGCGGCGTTATGAAGCTCTGGCCGGCGGTTCTCGGGTTTGTTTCCATGTTCGGCTGCGGGGGGGCGCAAGTCGAGGACGCCGCCTCCGGCGCGCCGCCCAACATTATCGTCATCCTGGCCGACGATCTCGGCTACAACGACATCGGCGTTTACGGCTCGGAGATCATCGAGACCCCGCATATCGATCGGCTTGCGGCCGACGGAGTGCGTCTGACCGACGGCTACGTCGCGGCGGCAGTGTGCAGCCCGTCGCGGGCGGGGCTCTACACGGGGCGCTATCAGCCGCGCTTCGGCTATGAGTACAACCCGACCGGACACGACGAGGAACTGGGCCTGCCGACCGATCAGACGACGCTCGGAAACATGATGCGGGAGGCCGGCTACGCCACCGGACTGATCGGCAAGTGGCACTTGGGCAAGCGCGAAAAATACCACCCGCTGAACCGCGGATTCGACGAATACTTCGGCGTGCTCGCCGGGGGAACCAGCTATATTGATGCAAGCAAAGAGGGCGTCGAGTCGTGGCCCGCGCGCAACGGACCCACGAGACGCTCCGACTCGAATGCGATTTTCGACGGCTTCGAGAAGGTTGAGGTCGAGGAATACCTGACCGACGTTTTTGCCGCGAAGGCCGTCGATTTTATCGACCGTCACAAGGACGAGCGCTTCTTTCTGATGCTGACGCCGAACACGCCGCACACGCCGCTGCAGGCGACGGCGGAATACATCGAGCGCTACGCCCACGTCGAAGAAGCGGGCAAGCGGGTTTTCGCGGCGATGGTCGCCTCTCTGGACGACTATGTCGGCGATGTCGTCGCCGCGCTGCGGGAGCGCGGGTTGGAAGAGAACACGCTGGTCGTGTTCTTCTCCGATAACGGCTGCGTCGGTTATCTCAGCGAGGAGGTGTGCTCCAACGCGCCGCTGAGCGGATCGAAGCGCTTTCATCTGGAAGGCGGCATTCGCGTGCCGTTCATTTTCAAGTGGCCCGCCGCGCTGCCCGCGGGCAAGGTCTATGCGCAGCCCGTCACGGCGATCGATCTTTTCTCGACGTTTGCGGCGGCCGCCGGTGCGGACGCCGCGGCCCAGGACAGCGTGAACCTGCTGCCGTATCTGAGCGGAGAAAACGGCGGGCCGCCGCACGAATTTCTCTTCTGGCGGTCGAAACCCAACATGGCCGTGCGTTGGGGCAAGTGGAAAATGTGGAAGGTGAACAACACCGACCTCGCGCTCGATGACATGACGATCGGCGGACGGCGGTTGCCGGAGATAGATTACCCCGGCGATTCGCCGCTGGGGCAAACTACCGTGCTCTACGATTTGTCCGCGGATGTCGGCGAGCAGGCGAATTTGGCGGCGGAGCATCCGGAAATCGTCGAACGCCTCGATGCGGAATTGCAGGCATGGAATGCAGAACTGGCCGAGCCGATCTGGAAGAGCCGGCGCGCGACTCTGCACGATCTTCACGGCCAAATGGTGCAACTGTTTTTCTGACGGGCAGCGCAACGTTTTTAGTCCTCGGTAATGAGATCGGGTAGGTGCCGCCGACCGTTGAGATCGTTTTCGTTTGGGCGCCGATCGTTTTGTCGGTCGGCTTCGTGAGTTGGTATCTGCGGCGCCGGGTGCGGGAAGGGATCACGCTTTTCGCAGCGCTGCTCGACCGCAACTTCATGCTGGTCTTTTTCTACAGCGGCGCGCTGCTGGCGATCTATCTGTCAACCTTCCATTTCTTTTATTTCGGGCTGCTTGACGGCGGGCGCTAATTGTAGCGGCGGTGAACCGCCAGCACTCTTCCTTGAATGCGCACCCGCTCGGCCGGGACGACGATCGGCTCCATTGCGTTGTTGGCGGGCTGCAGCCGAACTTGGCCGCCTTCCCGGTAAAAGCGCTTGAGCGTGGTTTCGCTGCCGTCGATCAGGGCGACCACGATTTCGCCGTTGCGCGCCTGCTCGGTCTTTTCGACCAGTACGCAATCGCCTTCCAGGATGTGCTCGTCGATCATCGACTCGCCGCGAACCTCGAGCGCATAGACGCCTTCCACGTCGAGGAACGGGGCAAAGGAAACGGATTCGCGCCGCTCGTAGGTTTCGAGCGCCCGGCTGCGGTTGAAGCTTTTTTTCAAATATCCCTGTCGTTCGAGCGCTGCGAGGTGTTTGTGGATCGTTGCGCTGGAAGCCGTGCCCATGCCGCGGGCGATCTCCTGGAAGCTGGGGCCGTAGTGGTTTTCGGCGATAAACTCCGCCATGAAGTCGAGGACTTCCTTTTGCCTTTTTGTGAGCGCCATCGGATTTTCTCTTTTTGTTCGCGGTTCATGTCGGCAAGCGCAATGCAAGGAAGCCTTTGCCGGCGGGGAGCGGGTCAACGCGCGGCGGCCGCGGCGATGACGGCTTCGGCGGCGGCGTAACCGCTGCGCACGGCGCCTTCCATTGTTGCCGGCAGCCCGGTGTCGGTCCAATCGCCGGCGAGGAACACGTTGGGGTAGCGGGTGCGCGCGGCGGGCCGGGACGCCTCCAGGCCGGGTTTCGCGGAATAGGTCGCGCGAATCTCCTTGACCACGCGCGAGCGTTCCAGCGCCGCGCCGGCGGCGTCGGGGAAAAACTCCGCGAGTTCTTTTTGCGCCGTCGCGACGATTTCCGCCTGCGTCATGCCCATCATGTCCCGCGAAGCGCTGACCACGGCCAGGTAGTAGGTCTCGCTCTTGCGGAAGAGCCATTGCAGCCGGCGGTCGAGGAGGATCGCATGGTCGAGCTCGGTGAGCGGACGGTCGAACCACAAGTGAATTCCCGTGATCGGCGAGTGCTCGAAGCTCTCGATGTCCAGAGACAGGCCGGGCAGCAGCCGACCGACGCGCTCGAACGGAACCGCGCTGATGAAATAGTCCGCTTCGCCGCCGGCGGGATCGATGCGCTCGATGCTCGAGCGGAGATGGATGCGCACGCGCGGCCCGAGGCGCCGCTCCAGCGCAGCCGAATAAAGTTCGGCGAGAGGAACCGCCGGTATGCCGATTTCATAGCTCGCGCGGCTCCCCAGCAGTCCCTCGTCGAAGACCTGCAAGGCGGGCAGCGCCGAGCTGCGTTCGGGTTCCTCGTTCAGCGCGCTGACCAGCAGCGGGCGCCAGAACCTCGCGTACGCCCGCGGCGTCGCTTTTTTCTCGCGCAGCCAGGCGGCCATCGTGATCCGGTCGAGATCGCTCCGCCGGCGCCGCTCGCGCGGGATGGCGCGCAGGCAGCGGATCAATGACAGCTTGTCGGCCCAGCCGAGCATCTTCATCGACAGCAGCGAGCCGGTGAAATGGAACGGCGGCGGCAAGGGGCCGCGTTCGAGCGTATCGACGCCGCCGCCGGGCCGGACGAAGTAGAGGCGGTCGTAGAAGCGGATTTTGTCCTCGACTCCGCAGCGGCGGTAAAAATCGAGCAATGCGTCGAAACAACGCAGCAGCACGTGTTGGCAGTTGTCGATGCGCGGGGAGTCCGCTTCCGCCGGATTGACCGGGAACGACGTGGCGCGTCCGCCCAGGAACGGCCTTGCCTCGTGCAGGTCGACTTCGAAGCCCGTTGCTCCCAGCTTGGCGGCCGCGGCAAGCCCGGCCAGGCCGCCGCCGACGATCTTCACGCTGGGAATGGCGGGGTTCCTCCCAGCAACCGCAGCTTGAGCGCGCGGAGCACGATCCAGGTCTTTTCCCAATCGCTCAGTCTCACGCGCCGATCGAGCACGTTGTATTTCAGGCTGCGGATGCGCAGCAGGATGCCGTGGTAGAGAGCCACCATCGCCCACAGAGCCGGTTGGCTGCGCCGCTTGACCATCGCCAGCAAGGGGGCGGCCTCTTGGTAGTAACGCTCGGCGCGCGCCCATTGGAACTCCATCAATTGCCGAAATCGCTCGTCCGCCGGCTTGACGGCGCCTTCCAGGATTTCGCCGCGGGAGAGTCCGAAACGTTCGAGGTCTTCCTCCGGCAGATAGACGCGGCCGAGTCCGGCGTCTTCCGAGACGTCGCGCATGATGTTGGTGAGTTGAAAGGCGACGCCGCATTTCTCGGCCAGTTGCAGCGCCGCCGGCCTGTCGAATCCAAGTACGTGAATCGTGGTCAGGCCGACCACCGAGGCGGCCTGATAGCAATAGCGGTAAAGTTCGTCGAAGGTGCGGTAAACCGCCGGACGCAGGTCGCTTTGCATGCCGTCGATCAGCTCGGTGAAGTAGCTGCGGGGAATGTCGTAGCGGTCGATGGCGGCTGCGAACGCCGGCAGCACCGGGTCGTTGCCGAAGCGCCCCGCCAAGGCGTCGGCGAGCTTGGCCCGCCAAGCGTCGAGACGCTTTTGGCGGTTTTCGAGCGGGGGAGACCCGTCGTCGCTGATGTCGTCGGAATAGCGCATGAACGCATAGATGGCGCACATCGCATTCTTTTGCTCCTTGGGAAGCAGCAGAAACGAGTAGTGGAAATTCCGCGCGCGGGCGCGGGCGACGCGGCGGCAATGCGCGAAAGACTCGTCAACGCTGGGCATGTCGGGAACCCCTGGGCGCGGGGCGCGGCAGGCGGCGCGCCGTCACCCGCAACAATAACATGAGGCGGTCGGTTTTGGAGACTTTCGGCCGGGCGCGGATTGTGTCGAAGCGCAGCGCGCGAATCTTGTCGAGGACGGCCATCCCCCCGCGCGAAAACAATTCGACGTCGATCGCCAGCCGGCGATCGAGCCTGTCGGCCAGAGGCAGACCGTCCGCGAACAGCCGCTCGGCCCGCCCGACCAGGTCGCCAATCGCCGCGCGGTAGCCGGCCGACGCGGCGCCGCGGCGGATGTCGTCCGCCAGCGCTTCGTGGGAGTAGCCGTGCGCCGCCATCACGTCCCGGGGAATGTAAACGCGGCCTTTGCGCCAATCGCGCCGTACGTCTTGCCAATGGTTGGCCAGTTGCAGGGCGGTGCAGGTAGCGTCCGAAAGCTGGAAAAGCGATTCCTCGCGGTAGCCGCCGAGCATCAAGATCAAGCGGCCTACCGGGTTCGCGGAATAGCGGCAGTAGTCGATCACTTGGTCGTAAGCGTCGTAGCGGGAGATATGCCGATCTTGCACGAATGCCCGGATCAAGTCGCGGAAAGGCTCGCGGGGCAGATCGTGCCGCCGCACCGTCTCGGCGAGCGCGGCGAAGACCGGATGGCGCGTTTGCCCCGCGTACATCGCGTCGAGCTCCTCTTTCCACCAGGCCAGCAACTCCAGGCTGCGGCCGCGGTCGCCGATCTCGTCGCTCAGGTCGTCGGCCCAGCGGCAGTAGGCGTAGAGGTTGAAGAAATCCTGATGCAGCCGCCGCGGCAGCAGGAAGCTGACGACCGAAAAATTCTCGTAGCGCCCGCGGGCCAGCGCCGCGGTGTAGCGCTTGGCGTCCGCAAGCGGCATCGGCGCGGGATCCGTACCGTATTTTTCGAGAAAATCGACGGGCTGGATCGCTTCGCTCACGTTGTCGGCCGGCGTCTCGACGATCCGCGCGGTCAGTAGCCGGCCGCGGTTCCCTCGGACCGGGAATCCGCGGCGCCGGCCAGGTATTCCCCCTCGACCTCGATGGCCATGACTTGCCCCATTGCCCGGCCGAAGGAGATCTTGTGGCCCTTGCGCCGCAGCGCGTCGATCGTGTCGGGGGAAAAGCCGTAGGATTCCATGTAGAGCAGATCGGGCATCCACTGGTGGTGGAACCGCGGATAGTCAACGGCCTGCTGCGCGTTCATGCCGAAGTCGAGCACGTCGAGGATCGTTTGCAAGACGGAGGAGATGATGGTCGGCCCGCCCGGCGTGCCGACCACCAGGCGCAGCTTGCCGTCTTCGCTGACGATCGTCGGGCTCATCGCCGACAGCGGGCGCTTGCCCGGCTCGATCGCGTTGTTTTCGCTTTGCAGCAGCCCATAGGCGTTCGGACTGCCCGGCTTGGCGGTGAAATCGTCCATCTCGTTGTTCAGCAGAACGCCGGTTCCTTTGGCGGTGACGCCCGAACCGTAGCCGCCGTTCAGGGTATAGGTCACCGCGACTGCATTGCCTTGCGCATCGACGATCGAATAATGCGTCGTTTCGTCGCTCTCGCGGCCCGTCGGAGCGCCGCCGCCGACAGCGGCGCTCGGCGTCGCGCGCTCGGGTCGGATGGTCGCGGCGCGGCGCTTGGCGTATTGCTTCGACAACATCGCTTCCAGCGGAACCTCGACGAAATCCGTGTCGCCGAAGTATTGCGCCCGGTCCGCGAAGAATCGCCGCATGACTTCGGCGACGCGGTGAATCGCCGCCGCCGAACCGGCTCCCGCGGCGGCCAGGTTCGAGCCTTCGAGCAGGTTCAGCATTTGAATGACGCCCGCTCCGCCGGAGCTGGGCGGCGGCGCGCCGAGAATCTCGAACCCGTTGTAGGCGCCGCGCAGGGCTTTGCGCTCCACGGGCCGATAGGCGGCGAGGTCGCCGAGCGAAATCAGGCCGCCGTTGGCCTCCATGTCGGCGGCGATAAGCTGCGCGGTGCGCCCGCGGTAGAACTCGTCCGCGCCGTTCTCGGCCAAGCGCTGCAAGGCGTCGGCGAGGTCGCGCTGTTGCAACGGCTCTCCGAAGGCGATGGGCCGCCCGTTTTTGCGGAAGATTTTGCGGGACTCGGGGAACCGCGCCAAGCGATCGCTTTCCCGTAAAGACGCGGCCAGGTCCCAGGTTACGGGAAACCCCTCCCGCGCCAGGCGCTCGGCGGGAGCGACGAGACTGCTCCATGTTTTCGTGCCGTACTTGCGCAGCGCAAGCTCGAACCCGCGCACGGTGCCGGGCACGGCGACGGCGCGGTAGCCGACGCGGCTGTCCGCGGTCGCCTTGCCGTCTTCGTCGAGGTACATATCGCGGTCTGCCGCGGCTGGCGCCCGCTCGCGGAAATCGAGGAACGTCGAACGGCCGTCCGCGAAGCGGATCAGCATGAATCCGCCGCCGCCCAGGTTGCCGGCGTTGGGTTCGGTCACAGCCAAGGCGAAGCCGACCGCCACCGCCGCATCGACCGCGTTGCCTCCCTTGCGCAGAATCTCGACGCCGGCGGCGGTAGCGTGCGGTTCCGCCGTGACGACCATCGCGTTCCGCGCATGGACCGGCGTGAACGTTCCGGCGCGCGCGCCGAGGCAGGCCAATGCCGCAACGGCAAGAAGCGCGTACGGCCGGCGGAAACGGCGCGGGCGCCTTCCCGCCGCGCCGCCTGCGCGTTCCATCTTTTTGTTCCTGTTCCGATTCATGCGCTCTCGCGGCGCTTCGAGGCTTCCGATCGCCGCCCGGCAATGCCTACGCAGGCAAAAATCGGGCGCTGCGTAATTTTCGAACATAAATCACCGGATACGGAAACATTTTAGAACGTTTTGCATTATGATGCGTGCGGACTCATTCTCGGCTGCTCGGCCCGTAGGAGAGACGCAGACGAACGAAGAGAGGAGGACGTTGCGAGATGCTCGTACCCTCCGCGGAACCCCTCCTCTTATGATTGGGCTCGCGCTGCTGCTCGCCGCCGCCGCGCGGCTAAACTGGTTCCAGTGCGAAAAATTGCGGTCATCGGCGCGCGCGGTCAATTGGGCAGCCGCATCGTTCGCGGGTTGATCGCCCGCGGCCAGGCGCCGGGCGCTATCGTTGCCGTCGTGCGGACGCCGGACCGCGCGGCGGAGCTCGCGGCCCTGGGATGCGACCTGCGCCGCGGCGACTACGACGATCTCGACTCGATGACCCGCGCCTTCGCCGGATGCCGCACGGTCATGCTCGTGCCCACCTTCGCGCCGGTCGAGCCGCGCATCCTGCAGCACGCCCGCGCGGTCGAGGCCGCCCGCCGCGCCGGCGCGCGGCGCCTGGTCTTCTCAAGCTTCATCGCGAGCAGCCCCGAGAGCCCGTTCCTGGTGACGCCGTTCCTGACCTATGCCGAGTCGGCGCTGCGCGTCTCCGGGCTCGAATGGACGATCTTGCGCAACGGCATGTACGCCGACCCGCTGGTTCCCTACGCTCCCGATTTGGTCGCGTCGGGCCGCATCCCCTATCCCGCAGGCGAGGGGAAAATCAGCTACGTCACCCGCGACGACCTCGCCCGGGCTTCGGCGGCCGCGCTTTTGGATGGAGCCTGCGCGGGCAAGGCTTACGACCTGACGGGGGCGGAGGCGCTCTCGATAGCCGAATTGGCCGCGCTGATTACGAAAATAACCGGCAAGCCCGTGTACTACGAACCGGCGTCGGACGAGGAGTTCGCCGCCATGTGCCGGGAGCCCGGCCTGCCCGACTACCTGCCGCAAGCGCTGGTTACGATCTACCACGCGGCAGCCCAAGGCTTTCTCGGCAAGGTAACCGGCGACATCGAAACCCTGACCGGCAAACCGCCCGAGAGACTCGAAAGTTTTCTGGCCGGGCCCCTCGCCTCCTGAATTTTTCGGTTTCTGTAAAAACAGTCAACGATCGGCGCGTTCGATCGGGAGATGTCTTGACGGATTCAATCCGGCGAATGATATCAATAGGGTTTATATTTAGTACCGTAAGAGATTGGAAGTGATATCTATCAATGGATCGCCGAAGTCCGGCCGGTTCGTCCTGCGCATGCCGCCGGCGCTGCACGCCGCGCTGCAGGCAGCCGCGCGCGCAAGCGGGCTGTCGCTCAACGCATACTGCGTGCGGCAGCTTGCGCAGGCCGGCCTCGGCGTTGCCGGCGACGAAGACGCGACCGCGCTCCTCGCGCGCGCCCGCGCCGTGGCCGGCGATGCGCTGTCGGCGGTAGTCCTCCACGGGTCCTGGGCGCGCGGCGAAGCCACTCCCGCCTCGGACGTTGACGCGCTCATCGTCGTTGAGTCGCGCCTCGCCTTGAGTCGCGCCTTGTACCGCGCCTG
Source organism: uncultured Bryobacterales bacterium (assembly GCA_958295955.1). Taxonomy (GTDB): domain Bacteria; phylum Acidobacteriota; class Terriglobia; order Bryobacterales; family UBA6623; genus CATQHP01. The sequence continues at coordinate 4,262,246 of OY282420.1, forward strand.
GGACGCACAGCCGATTATGTGGCGGGGGCGGCGCGTGGACCCGCACTTTGTCCACCCGGCCCCGGAAGGGGAGGTCAGCGGCCTGTGGGCCGAATTGGCGCTCGACGGGATCGTGCTGTTCGAGCGTGATTGGAAGCTGTCGGCGCATCTGGCGCGCATACGCCGAGCGATTGTCGCCGGACGGCTGGTGCGGCGCGTCGTGCATGGACAGCCCTACTGGACGGAGGCCGCGTGATGCGCAATCGCACCCTCGCTGCCGATTACGTCCGGCGCGCCGCGGCGCGTCTGCGGGCGATAGACGTCCTGCACGAGGCCGGAAGTTGGGCCGACGTGGTCAGGGAATCGCAGGAAGTGGTCGAACTCGCCCTGAAGGGTCTGTTGCGCGCCGCCGGCGTCGACCCGCCGCGCGTGCATGATGTCGCCGACGTGTTGGAGGCCGAGCGGAGCCGGCTGCCGGCGAGCCTGGCCGGAGAAGTCAACCGGCTTGCCGCGGCCTCCCGCGCTCTGCGGCGCGACCGCGAACTCGCCTTCTACGGCGCCGAAGACCTGACGCCGTCCGACTTCTACCGCAAGAGCGATGCCGACGAGGCGCGCGACGCCGCCAGGCTCGTGGTGGAACGGGTACGTCCGCACGTCCCGGCCGATGCCTCCCACTGAATCCCGCGCCTGTCGTTCAGTAGCCGCTCGGCAGGCTTCTCGCGCCGTCGCCCGCGTTTCCGGGCGCGCCTCCCTGGTTGCGCCGCGCGAGCAATGGCAGGAAGCGGTTCGTGCAACGACGCGCGAAAAGTTCGCTTGACCCGCGCGGCGCCGAGACGCCGGGCATGACCGCATCGGCCGCCCGAATCCACCGCGAAGCGCAATCCGCTTGCGCGCCTTGATCGTTCCGCTTGCCGCCGGTTCGGGCGCGGGAAACCGAGGCGCCTATGCTAATCTGAGGACTGCGGAGACGGCCTTGTCGGGCCGCCCGAAAGCCACGATAGCTCAGTTGGTAGAGCAGCGGTTTCGTAAACCGCAGGTCGTCGGTTCGAGTCCGACTCGTGGCTCCATTTTTTCAGCAAAACCGACTCCGTTGCGGCGCTGTCCCGCATCGCCGGCGCGTTGGGCGCTACGGTCGATATCTCGATAGCCATGAGCCGGCGGAAGAAAAACCTGCATGAACCGGGCGGTGTTTGCGATGCTATTGCCATGATGCCGAACAGGAACACGCTTCAAGTCTCGTTTCTTCTCGCCGCGGTCGCCTGGGCCGCCGCGCCCGACCGCGCGCCCGCCCAGCCCTATTCCAATCCGTACCGCATGGTGGAAGGCTGGGCCAAGATGCCCGAGGGCAGAAAGATGGGCGCCGTGGGAGGCGTCGCCATCGACCCCGACGGCAAGCACGTCTGGGCCGCGGTGCGCTGCGACGCGGGGCCGGAACGCTTCGGCTACGAGTGCCTCGACTCCGATCTCGACCCCGTTGTGAAGTTCGACATGGAGGGCAACGCGGTCGCCGGCTTCGGCGGCGGCATGTTCATCTGGCCCCACGGAATCCACGTGGACGCCGGCGGCAACGTATGGCTGACCGACGCGGTCAGCGCCGCGCGCACGCCGCAGGGAAACCGCGGCCATCAAGTCGTGAAGTTCAGCCCAACCGGAGAGGTGCTGATGACCCTCGGCACGCCCGGCGTCGCCGGCAACGACCGCAGTCATTTCAACGCGCCGGCCGATGTCGTCGTCGGCGATAACGGCCATATCTTCGTCGCCGACGGCCACGGGGGCGAAGACAACAACCGTGTCGTGAAGTTCACCGCGAAAGGCGAGTTCGTCAAGGCATGGGGCAAGACCGGCTACGGCCCCGGCGAGTTTCACACCCTGCACGCTCTGGCGATCGATTCCAGAGGCCGCCTGTTCGTGGCCGACCGCGGCAACAACCGCATCCAGATTTTCGACCAGGAGGGCAAGCACTTGGCCACTTGGACGCAGTTCGGCCGGCCCAGCGGCATCTACTTCGCCGGAGGCGACCGCATCTACGTGGCCGATTCGGAGTCGGACGACGTGGAGAATCCGGGCTGGGAAATGGGCCTGCGCATCGGCGACGCGCACAAGGGCTGGGTTTCCGAGTTCGTCCTCTTCCCTTGGGGAGACCCGCGCTCGACCCGCGGCTCGGGCGCCGAGTTCGTCGCCGCCGACGCGGACGGCAACCTCTATGCCGGCGAGCCTTTCCGCCGCCGCCTGCAGAAGTACATCCGCGTCAGGCCGTAGGCCGGCTGCGCTGCGGGATCGTCTTTTCCAACACAAGATAGCCTGAAGGAGCGGCGAGTGTAGGGGTAGGGGCAAGCGATCTGCCGGTCAAGCCGGCGAACCGGCCATTCTCCGCGCGGCGCCTCGACTGCGTAGCATTCGCGGGCATGCATATAATTGCGCCCAAGGGTTCCGGTGCGTGTGAGACTCGATCGGTGGGAGCGGCGCCGGCCGCCGGCGCTTGCGGTTGTTGCGGCGCTCTTGCTTGCGCAGGCGTTGACGGCGCAGACGATGGACGGACGGCTGCGCGTCAGCGTACGCGATGCGTCAGGCCGGGCGGTCGCCGCGCAGGTCGATCTGGTCGGCCGCAACCCGCAGTTCACGGCCGCCGCGCAAGCGAACGCGCAGGGCGAGGCGACGCTGCGCCGCATCCCCCCGGGGGTTTACCGCTTGCATGTCAGCCGGCCGGGTTTTCAGGATTATGCCGGCCGGGTCGAAATCCGCTCCGCCGTGCCGCGGACCATCGAGGTCGCATTGAGCATCGAGCCCGTGCGCAGCGAGGTGACGGTTGCAGCCCCCGCGCCGCTGCTCGATGCGCTGCAGCCCTCGCAAACGATGCGCGCCGGCAGCGATTTCCTCGAGCGCGCTCTCGGCGCCACGCTGGGCCGCAGCACGACCGACGTGGTGACGACCATGCCCGGCTGGCTGCTCGAAGCCAATGCCGTCTTGCACCCGCGGGGCTCGGAATACGACACGCAGTACGTCATCGACGGCATGCCGCTCTACGACAACCGTTCGATCGCTTTTGCGCCGGCCTTCGAGAACAGCGAGTTCGCGGCGGTGAACGTGCTTACCGCCGGCATCCCCGCCGAGTACGGACGCCGCCTGGGCGGCGTGATCGCGCTCGACACCCGCCGGCAAGGGATGCGCGGAAACCGCTCCGCGCTCGACCTGCAGCGAGGGGCGTACGGCACGGCCATCGGGGCCTTTTCCCACCAATACGCCGCCGACCGCACCGTCTTCTCGGTCGGGCTTCAGGGCGGCCGCACCGACCGCTATCTCGACCCGCCGGCGCTTCAGAATTTCACCAACAAGGGCAGTTCCTCCGGCTTCAACGCAAGCCTCTCGCAGGACGCGGCGGACCGCGGCCGGGTCACCTTCTACCTGCGCTCCAATCGGACCGGATTTCTCGTTCCGAACGACCTGAAGCAACAGCAAGCAGGGCAGCGCCAGGACCGCCGCGCAGCCGAGACAGCGGGCCAGGTCCATTACCAGCACACGTTCTCGGCGCGGTCGCTGGGCTCGGTCCGCGGCATGGTGCGCGACTTGACCAGCCGGCTTTGGAGCAACGAATTTTCCACGCCGGCGTACGTCTTGCAAGACCGCGGCTTCCGCGAAGGCGCGGTCATCGCCGCCCTCACCCTGGAAAGCGAACGGCACGCCTTCAAGCTCGGCGGGGATGTGCGCGTCAACGATATCCGCGAGCGATTTCAGTTGGCCGAGCCGGACGAGCCCACCCATTTCGATATCGACTTTTTCGATGTGCGGCGCAGCGCCGAGACGAGTCTGTTCGTGCAAGACCAGTTCCGCCTGGGCAACTTCGCCGCCAACATCGGAGTTCGTTTCGACCGCTACAGTCTGTTGGTGGAAGACAATGCAATCAGTCCGCGCATCGCCTTGAGCTACTACTTGCCGGCGGCGGACTTGCAGTTGAGAGCCTCCTATGACCGGGTTTTTCAACCGCCGCCCATCGAGAACCTGCTGCTCAGCAGCGCCGCCCCCACGCTGGGCCTGGACGCTGTCGAAGACGCTCTGCCGGTACCGACGGGGCGGGCGAATTTCTTCGAGATCGGGCTGCGCAAGCCGCTTGCGAACGTCTTGCGCCTGGACGTCAGCCGCTATTGGCGCGCGTTCCGCAACCCCATTGACGACGATGTCTTTCTGAACACCGGCCTGTCGTTTCCGATCACCTTCGCCTCGGCGCATATCGCGGGAACCGAGGCGCGGCTGGAGATGCCCCGCCGGCGCGGCTGGTCGGCGGTCGTCAGCTACTCCAACATGACGGGCCGCGCGGCCTCGCCCGTGACCGGCGGGCTATTCATCGAGGGCGGCGAAGCCGACGAGCTGCGCGACGCGGCGGTCAGTTTCCCGATCAGCCAAGACCAGCGGAATACGGTTGCCGGGCAAGTCCGTTTCGAGCCGCACCGCCGCGTTTGGCTCATGGCGGGCGTTCGCTACGGCAGCGGCCTGCCCGTCGAGTTCGAAGACGACGATGACGAAGAAGATGCGGGCGGCGGCGAAGGCGAAGACGAGGGGGAAGAGCAGCCGATTCCGCAAGATGTCCTGGACAAGATCGATTTCGAGCGGGGCCGCGTGCGGCCGAATCTCAGCATCGATTTTTCGGCGGGCTTCCGCGTCTGGGAACGGCCCCGGCGGTCGCTTACCATGCAACTCGATCTGCGCAATGCCCTCGACCGGCTCAACGTAATCAATTTCAGCGGGCTGTTTTCCGGCACGGCGCTGGCCCCGGGGCGGCAGGCGGCGGTACAGATGAAGTTGCGGTTTTGAAGAGCCGCGAATCAGGAAGAACAGGGGGGAGAAGCGGCGTGTCCCGTTCCGACCATTACGAGGTATATGCGATCAAGTATGCGGAGTGCATCGCGCGCACGCGCAGGCAATCGTTCATTTTCGACGACGCGCACGACGCGCCCCACGATATGGACTATTTCATCTGGGTCGTGCGCAATGCGCAGCGGACGATCCTGGTCGATACCGGATTCGACGGCGCGGAAGGCGCGCGGCGCGGGCGGCGGGTCATCCTCGAGCCGGCCGCGGCGGCGGCCCGCATCGGCATCGCGCCCGATGCCGTGGACACGGCGATTATCACCCATCTGCATTACGATCACGCGGGCGGGCTGGAGCAGTTTCCGAACGCCCGCTTGCACCTGCAGGAGGCCGAGATGGTTTACGCGACCGGCCCCTGCATGCGCCACGACGTTTTGCGCAAGCCGTTTACGGCCGAGCACGTCTGCCGCATGGTGCGGCGCGTATATGCCGGCGGCGTGGTTTTTCACGACGGCGATGCGGAGGTCGCGCCCGGGGTCAGCGTCCACAAGGTCGGCGGACACAGCCGCGGCTTGCAGGTCGTCCGCGTCGAAACGGAGCGGGGGCCGCTGGCGCTGGCGTCGGACGCGGCTCACTATTACGAAAACTACGAAGCGCGGAATCCGTTTCCCCTGGTTGTCGATGTCGAAGACATGCTCAAGGGGTACGACGTGTTGACGCGGCTGGCGGGCGATAGGCGCTTGGTGATTCCCGGCCACGACCCGCTCGTGCGCCGAAGATTTCCCGCGGCTTTCGAGGGCGCGGGCGTGGACGTAAGGCGCCTGGATTTGGGGCCCGTCCGCCAAGCTGCCGGTCCGCCGGAGGAATCGTGATACGCTTACAGCCGTAAACAGGCGGGGGGCGGCCGGCCGGCGAGGCGAAATCCAATGCGCATTTTTTTGACATCCGCGATTTTCTTGCTGCTTGCGGTTCCCGGGGCCGCGGCGGCGGACCATGAACACGTTCTGCTCTGGCCCGACGGCGCGCCCGGCGCGCAGGGGGACGAAGCCGTCGACCGGCCGGCGCTGACCGTTCATCTCGCCGCGCCGGAGAACAACACGGGCGCGGCGGTCATCGTCAATCCGGGAGGCGGATACCGCATTCTCGCCTCCGACCACGAAGGCTTGCAGGTCGCGCGCCGGCTGAATTCCGCCGGCATCAACGCTTTTGTCCTGCGCTACCGCTTGCAGCCGAAGTACGAACCGTCGTTCGCGCTGCTCGACGCACAGCGCGCCGTGCGTTATGTCCGCTCGCGGGCGCGGGAGCTCGGCGTCGATCCGAACCGTATCGGCATGCTCGGGTTCTCGGCGGGCGGACACCTGACCACCGCGGCGGGGACGGCGTTCGATGACGGCGATCCCGAGGCGGACGATCCGCTCGAGCGCGTCAGCTCCCGGCCCGACTTTCTGGCGCCGATCTATGCGGCGGTGTCGGGGAAGCTGCTGCGCGGGAACCCGCGAGCGTATCACGATACGGACGTCAAGGTGACCGCGGCGACTCCGCCGGCGTTCCTTGTGCATACCCATACCGACCCGACGGTGACGCCCAAGCACAGCCTCGCTTTTTACCAGGCGCTGCTCGACGCGGGCGTCTCCGCCGAGATGCATATCTTCGCCTTCGGCCCGCACGGCACGGGACTCGCGCCGGGCGACCCCGACCTCGGACAATGGCCCGCATTGCTGCGCGGCTGGCTGCGCCGACAGGGATTCCTGACCGCCGCCGAGCGCGCGGAGGTCAGCGGCGCCGTGCTGCTCGACGGGGAACCGCTCTACTGGGGCTGGCTCACGCTGCTGCCGGAAAACGAGAACAACCCGCCGGCAACGGCCTATATGGGCCGGCGGAACGGGGGGAAGTTCAAGATCGAGGCCGCCGTCGGGCCGAGCGTCGGGCGTCACCGCGTGGAGGTGCATCGCGTCGCTACGGATTTCTCGGCTCCGGCGAGCGGCTCGTATTCACTGGAAAATGCCGAAAAATTCACCAAAAAATCGCCAGCGGGAGGCGGTCTCTTCGTGCAAATCGCGCCCGGAGTCAACGAGATAACGATAGAAATTGCCACCGAATAGCGGCTGTATTTTCGCTCCGCGCGGGGGCGGAGCGTTGCTTCTGGTCGCCGCCGACCGCCGGGAATTCGCGGGCTTCGAGGGTCTCGTTTTTCGCCCGGCGGCCGGCGCGCGCAGCTTGGCCGCCGGAGAGTTGAACGGCGTCCCGGCGTTGTTTGCCGCGAACGGCGTCGGCCGCCGCGCCGCCGCGGCCGCGGCGCGGGCAATAGCCGGCGCCAACCCGGTCGCCGCTCTCGTTTCGACGGGCTTCGCCGGCGCGCTGGCGCCGGATTACAAGGTCGGCGACCTGTTCGTCGCGCAGCGGGTTATAGGCGGCGGCGTGGGGTATTCTGGAAGGTTGCCGGCCTGCCCGAACGGTTCGTGCCGGCGGGGAACTTTGCTGACGGTGGACCGGGTTGTTCAGAGCGCGGAAGAGAAACGGCGCTTGGCCGCTTCTTCGGGCGCGCAGGCGGTGGACATGGAAGCGGCGGCGGTGGCGGAGGTAGCGGCGGAGCGCTCGTTGCCGTTCTATTGCGTTCGCGCGCTGAGTGACGACGCGGAAGCTGCGTTCCCCATCGACTTCAACCGAGCGCTGCGCGCAGACGGCTCTTTTTCCATAACGGACATCCTGCGGCAGGTCGGCTTGAGTCGCGCGCGCCGGCGGCAGTTGGCGCGCCTGAAGCGCGACGGCGAGCGGGCGGCTCGTTCGTTGGCCGCTTTTCTTTCAACCTGCGAGTTTGCCCGCTGACATGCGCATATCCGGCGAGACGATGGAAGCCGCCGTTTACCGCGGCGCCGGCGTCGTCGCCACCGAGCGGCTGCCGGTTCCCCGCATCGGCCCCGGAGAGATCCTGGTCAGGGTCGAAAGCTGCGGCATCTGCCATACTGATCTCAAGAAGATCGAATACGATCTTTTGCCTGCTCCCCGCGTTTACGGCCACGAAACCGCGGGCGTGGTCGTTGCCGCTGGGGAAGGCGTGCGGAAAGTGGCGGCAGGCGACCGGGTGTGCCTGTTCCATCACATTCCGTGCAAGAGATGTTTCTATTGCCGGCATCGAGACTACGCCCAATGCGCGACCTACAAGAAGGTGGGAGTCACTGCCGGATTCGAGCCGGCGGGCGGCGGCTTCGCCCAATACGCGCGCGCGATGGATTGGATCGTGGAGCGCGGCGTCGAGAAGATACCGGACGGCGTCGGCTTCGAGCGGGCCACGTTCGTCGAGCCGGTCAATACCTGCTTGAAAGGATTGGAAAAGTGCGCGGTCGGCGCGGACGAGACCGTCCTGGTGATGGGCCAGGGGCCTATCGGCCTGCTCTTTACGGCGCTGCTGCGGCGGCAGGGAGTTGAGAACGTGATCGCCACTGACCGGCTGCCCGCGCGGCTGCAGAAAAGCGCGCGGTTCGGCGCGTCCGCAGCGCTGGAGGCTTCGGCGGACGTTGCGCAGGCGGTCAAGGCCGTTACGGGCGGGCGCGGCGCGGACGCGGTCATCGTAGCCGCTTCGGCGCCGGGCATCGTGGAGCAGGCCGTCGGCTTGTCGCGCAGAGGCGGAAGGGTCATGCTGTTTGCGCAGACTTCGGCGCAGGAGCGGTTCACGCTGGACGGCAAGGCAATCTGCGCCGAAGACCGCGCCGTGTTCGGCTCCTACAGCGCTTCGGTCGATTTGCAGGCCGAATCGGCGCGGATTGTCTGGGACGGAACGTTTCCCGTCGAGGAGTTGATTTCTCACCACCTGACCTTGGACGAATTCGGAAAAGGGATGGAACTGGCGCGGAACCCGCTGAACGGTTCGCTGAAAGTGATCGTGCATCCTCAGGGACGGGCAAAGCCGTGAAGGAAACGATGCCTGCCGCGGTGCTTTACGGCAAAGAGGAGTTGCGCATCGAGCGGGTCGCGGTGCCTGCGGTCGGCCCGTCGGACATCCTCGTGCAAGTCAAGGCGGCGTTGACCTGCGGCACCGATTTGAAGGTGTACCGCCGGGGCCACCACGCCAGGATGATTACGCCGCCGGCGATCCTCGGCCACGAGTTGGCGGGGGATATTGTTGAGGTCGGCTCGGCGGTCAAGCACTTCCAGGTCGGCAACCGCGTGGTCGCCGCCAATTCGGCGCCTTGCTTCAAATGCTTTTTCTGCCGGCGCGATCAGAAGAATCTCTGCGAGAATCTGCTGTTCAACAACGGCGCTTACGCGCGCTACGTGAAAATTCCGGGGCCGATCGCCGACTGCAACACGCACCTCATTCCCGACCACGCGGACTACCGCGAGGCGGCGTTGACCGAACCGCTGGCTTGCGTCCTGAACGGCCTCGACGAAACCGGAGTGCGGCCGGGCGATACGGTCACGGTCATCGGCCTGGGGCCGATCGGGCTGATGTTCGTGCGGCTGGCGAAGATCGCGGGCGCGCGGGTGATCGCCGTCGGGCGGCGTCAGATGCAACTCGACCGCGCCGAGCATTTGGGCGCGGAAGTCACGATCGAGTCGCGCCGCGCTTACGACCCGAGCGACGAGGTGCGCCGCCGCACCGAAGGCGGGCGGGGCTCGGACATCGTCATCGAGGCGGTCGGCTCGCCGCACGCCTGGCGTCAGGCGGTGGGCATGGTGCGCTCCGGCGGCGTCGTGAACTTCTTCGGCGGCTGCCCCAAAGAGACGGCGATCTGCCTGGATACCGGGCGCATCCACTACGGTTCGCTCACGCTGCGGGCGACGTTCCACCACACTCCCGGACATATCCGCGAGGCGCTCGACATCATCTGCCGCGGCGACGTCCATGCCTCGGACTTCATCCTCGACGAAGCCCCGCTGAGCGACCTGATCGCAGTGTTCCAGTCGATGATGAGCCGCAACGGCCGGCTGAAAACGGCGATCCTGCCCGAAGATTAAGCGAAATTTTTCCATGCGAAGTCGGAGATCGTCTGGTCGCGGATAAACTGAACGCCTTATTCAGCCTGAATGACTGTTTCAATGACAGCCGTTGTCTTCGTGGGCCGGGAGACGCATTGCGGACGGCAGGTTTCCGCGTTCATGCGCGCGCGTACGGTTTCCACTCGGCCGGCGCGCGCATCTCGATGCTGTTCCCGTGCTGCGGAGGCATCGAACCGGCGCCGCCCCTGCCCACGCGCATTTGAGGAGATTCCATGAATGCCAATCCTACCCCCCCCCCCCCCCCCGCACAGCACGGTTGGCGTCTTTGGTTACCTCTGCTTGTGTCTGAACGTATTTTTCTTTAGCGCTCTCCTCGCTGCCGACCCGTGGATATTCAAGGCGCTGACCAGGGAAGACTACTGGGTGGAGAATCTCACCGCGGTCTGGTTTCTCCTGGCGGGCCTCTTGTTGTTCGTCACGGCCCGGGCGGAGCGGAGCTTCTTGCGGCGCTGCGTCTATATTCTCGGCGGCATGGCGATGGTCTTTGCCGCCGGCGAAGAAATCAGTTGGGGGCAGCGCATCTTCGGGTTTGCCACGCCCGATTTCTTGATGCCCTTGAATGCGCAGAAAGAATTCAATGTCCACAATATCAGCTACGGAACGTTTGACAGCATCTACAGGAATGGCGCGCTGATCCTGTGTATGGTAACCAGCGCGGCTTTCTTCTGTCGGAAAGACAGGCTTTGGGGGATTCCATTGCCGTCAATCCTGCTGATGCTGGGCTTTCTGCTATTACTTTCCTATGACTCAAGATTTGACCTCAGAGAATTCGTAGGATTTGGGGTTTTTAAGTTCTTGGGATTTATTGTTTTTAAGGAGAAGGGGCTGCTTCTTCTCTTGCTCATCTTCGCGTTGCTTTCAGGCCAAGTCAAATGGGTCGTTGCTCCCGCTGCAACCTTGGCGCTCGTTTTGGCTCTCTCCTATGTGAACTATCATAATGTGTACTTCCATGGCCGCGCCCATCTTGGAAGCCTGTGGGAGGTGCGCGAGTATCTGTTCGGCATGGGCTGTCTTTTCTATTGTTTGGAACTCTTGCCGCCTCAGGGACGGTTAGCGGCAATCTCACGGACGTCATTCAGCGGCCTGAAGCTGCCGGGCGGACGGATTCCGTTTTGGATGATGACCTGCCGGCTGGTAATTGCAGGCAGTATCGGGTTGATGTTTTTTGGGCATTTCAGCGCCATGTCCAGACCTGCCGCCTTCAAGGAGGCATACCGGTCAATCACGGCCAGCGAACCGGCGGTCCGCTCCTACTTTGACGTATATCTCAGCGAGAACGAGTTGATCTACGTCAAGGAGCCATGCGCCCGCGCCGACACGGAGCCGGTGTTCTTCCTGCACCTATACCCGGTTGACGCGAACGACCTTCCCGAGCATCGCCGGCAATACAGCTTCGACAACCTGGACTTCGGTTTCGAAAGCCGCGGCACGATATTCGACAAGAGATGTATGGCGAGAGTCCCTCTCCCTGAGTATGATATTGCCCGCATCGGCGCCGGCCAGTACGTACACGTGGAAGGCGGTTACAACAACCTCTGGGAGGTGGAGTTCCGCCTTGATGACGGTGTCGCTCTGATTGTGAACGCCAAAGAGTCCCGCGAAGCGGCGCTCCGTTCTTACTACGAGACGTTAGTATCCGGCGAACCCGTAATGCGCTCCGACTTTGACGTATATCTCAGCGAAAACACGCTGACCTACGTCAAGGAGCCGTGCGCCTCGGCCGACACGGAGGCGTTGTTCTTTCTGCATCTGCGCCCGGTTGACGTGAACGACCTTCCCGACGATCGCAAGAAGAACGGCTTCGAAAACCGGGACTTCGATTTCGGCTGGCGCGGCATGAGGCTTGGCGGGAGATGTATGGCGAGAATCCCTCTCCCGGAGTATGCTATTGCCCGCATCTCCACCGGCCAGTTCGTGACCGTGGAAGGCGGTTACAACCACCTCTGGGAAGCGGAGATACACCTTGAACGGTAACGACCTGCCCGGCCGGTGCAAGCAGCACGGTTTCGACAACCATAACTTCAACTTTTGGACGCACGGCGGGAGAGGAGTCGAGACATGCCTGGCGGCAGTCCCTTTCCCTGGAAAACTTCAAATAAAATGCAACGAAATTGCACATAAAATGAAACGCCTCGCGCCCGCGGCGTTGGTTTTTACCTTCCTGGCGGGTCGGCGCCGTCGCCGCGATTTCCACCGGCCTCGGCGCCGGCGGGTGAATCGAATCGGCATGGCTCGGTTTTCAATAGGTGGAGTCCGTGGAGCGCAGCATCGGCAATCGGCGGTCTTTCACTTGTAGGCCAGGTGCAGGGCGCTGATTCCGCCGGTGAGCAAGCGGCGCTCGACGCGCCTGAATCCGCTTGCGAGCATCAGGTCGGCAAGTTGCTCGGGGGTCAGGAAGCGCTCGACCGAATTTTGGAGGTAGGAGTAGGCGCCGTCCGCTCCTGAGACGGCGTTGCCGATTTTCGGCAGCACGCGCCGGAAGTACAGTTCGAACAGCGGACCCCATAACCGGTTGGCCGGCTGCGAGAACTCGAGCACGGCCAAGCAGCCGCCTCGGTCGAGCAGCCGCGCGAACTCCTCGATGCCGCGGCGGTAGTTGGCCAGGTTTCTGAAGCCGTAGGCGACCGTAATCAGGTCCAGCGAGCCGTCGGGCAGCGGAAAGGCCGCGGCATCGGCCTCGACCAGCGCGGACGGCAGATTTTCCCGCGCGATCTTGGCTGCGGCCGCGGTCAGCATCGGCCGGCAGAAGTCGCTGCCGATCATCTGCGTTTGCCCGCCGGCCGGGAAGCGCCGCCGCCTTTCTTTGGCCAGCGCGAGCAAGACATCCGCCGTCCCGCAGCAGAGGTCGGCCGCGCGCAGCTCGGGCCGCTCCAGGTAGGGGCGGACGGCGCGCGCCAGACGGCGGCGCCAGTAGCGGTCGACGCGGCCGGACAGCAGCTTGTTCAGCAGATCGTAGCGCGGCGCCACGCGGCCGAACATCTCGCGGATATTCCTGGCGGCGGCGGCTTCGTCGCCCGGGGCGGTTCCCGCCGGCGTGGCTCCCCGGCTTGCGGCGCCGTCCGCCATGCTATGCCGCCGCCATGCGGCGCGAAACCTGCAGCGCGTGCTCGGCGGCGGCCACGACCAACTCGGCGGGCGGGTCCAGGTCGTCGCCGACCTTGCCGATGGCGTCGGCCAGCACGAAGCGCGCCTTGCCGCCGACGGCCTTCTTGTCGCCGCCGACGCGCGCGGCGATGCTGCGCGCCGACAAGTCCGCCAGGCTGGGCATCGCGATGCAGCCGCCGACCGCTGCTTCAATCCGCTCGCGCGAGGCCGCGTCCAGCCGGCCGCGGAGCTCGGAGAGGCGCCCCGCCGCGATCATCCCGTAGGCGACGGCTTCGCCGTGCAGCAGCCGGCGGTACGCGGTCTCGGCCTCCAGCGCGTGACCGAGCGTGTGGCCGAAGTTCAAAATGCGCCGCAGTCCGGCTTCGCGCTCGTCTTCGGCAACCACCGCCGCTTTGATGCGCACCGATTCGGCGACGATGTGCTCGACGGCGGCGGGGTCGCGCGCGAGCACCGCCTCGCGCCGGTCGTTCACGAAGTCGAACAGCGCTGCCGAGCGGATGATGCCGTGCTTGATGACCTCCTGCAGGCCGGCGCGGTATTCGCGGTCGGGCAGCGTGTCCAGCGTCGCCGGATCGATCAAGACCAGCCGCGGCTGATGGAATGCGCCGGCCAGGTTCTTGCCGCTTGCCAGATTGACGCCCGTCTTGCCGCCGACGGACGCATCCACTTGCGCCAACAGCGTGGTCGGGATCTGTACGACGTCGACGCCGCGCATATAGCACGCGGCGACGAATCCGGCCACGTCGCCGGCGACGCCGCCGCCGAACGCAACCACGGCGCAGCCGCGGTCCGCGCCCGCCGCGTGCATCGCGGAACAGAGCTCCTCGACCGTACTCAGGCGCTTGCGCCGCTCGCCCAAGTCGGTCTTGAGCAGCGTCCACTCGCGGCCCTGAAGCGCCGCGGACAGCCGCCCGCCCAGGAAGCTCCAAACGGTTGCGTCGGCAATGACGAACAGGCGGCGGCGGCCGACTGCGGCAGCGATCGATTCGCCCGCGCGGGCCAGCGAGCCGGCTTCGATGGCGACATCGTAGCCGCCCCCCGGAGCGCTCACGCGGATGCGCGTCATGCCTCCATTTGTAACATGCGGCGCCGCGAACTTTTCCCTGCCGGCGATGGTGGACGGGACATCCGTTAGAATTGAGCCTATGCTGCGAACGGTTGTTCTGCTTGCCGCATTCACGGCTTTTTTGCATGCCCGGCCGAACATTGTCCTGGTCATGGCCGACGATCTCGGCTACGAGTGCATTTCAGCGAACGGCGGGCGGAGCTACAAGACCCCGACCTTCGAGCGCATCGCGGACGAGGGCATGCGTTTCACCCACTGCTACTCGCAGCCCGTTTGCACGCCGTCGCGCAACAAGATCATGACCGGCAAGTACAACTGGCGGAACTACAGGCGGTTCGGACGCCTCGAAAAGAATCAGACGACATTCGCCCATCTGCTGCGGCAGGCCGGCTACGCCACCGGCCTGACGGGCAAGTGGCAGCTTGCGGGCGGGTCGAACGGACCGGGCGAGCACCTGACCGGAATGACGCCCGGCGAGGCGGGTTTCGACGAACATGCGTTTTGGGCTTATAACGCCGAGTTGTCGATCGAGGAGCGGGATCGATACGCCGCGGTCGGTCCGCCGGGCAAAAACAAGACTTCGCGCTTCTGGCATCCGGCGGTCATCGAAAACGGAAAGTACGTGCATACGGGCATGGACGACTACGGCCCGGATTTGTTCTCCGAGTTTGCGCTCGACTTTATCGAGCGGCACAGGGACGAGCCGTTTTTCCTCTACTACCCCATGGTGTTGACGCATGCTCCGTTTGTCGCGACGCCCCACAGCAGCGTGATCGACGAGAAGACGAAATTCAAAAGCGACCCGGATGCTTACTTCGGCGACATGGTCGCCTACGCCGACTATTTGATGGGCCGCCTGATCGACCGCGTCGATGCGCTCGGGCTCGGTGAAAACACGCTCATTCTCTTTACCGGCGACAATGGCACGGCCAGGGGCATTCAATCGAAGCTGGGCAACCGGGTCGTCACCGGAAAGAAGGCTTACCCTCCCGACGCCGGCACCCACGTACCGTTGTTTGCGCGCCGGCCGGGCACGGTTCCGGGCGGTCTCGTCAACGACGATTTGATCGATTTCAGCGATTTTCTCGCGACGTTCGCCGATCTGGCCGGAGCGGCCTTGCCTGCCGACGACCACTTCGACGGCCGCAGTTTCCGGGCGCAACTCGAAGGCGGCGCGGGCAGTCCGCGTGAGTGGCTGTTCGTTCACTATGACAAAGACCCGTCACTGGAAACGACGCCGTTTCCGCGCATTCGTTTCGCCAGGACGAAGCGCTACAAGCTATACGGCGACGGGCGGATGTATGACGTTCCCCACGATTGGGAAGAACGGCGCCCGATCGATGCCGAGGCCGCCGGAGCGGAAGCTGTCTCGGTCCGCGCGGCATTGCAGCGAGTTCTGCACTCGATGCCCGCCTGGAATCCGCGCCGGTCTCGGTAGCCGTGCGGCGTCCGCAGCGGAACGGTCGCCAACCGGCGCGGCGCGCGAAGGGGCGCGGTCCCGGTGGGCCGCCGCTCAGTCCAGCGCCCGGTCGAGCGCCTCGACGAAGAAGTATTCGCCCCACATGACCGACTCGCCGACTCCCAGCCCCTTGTCGAGGTGGTAAATGCCTTCTTTCAGGATGCCTTCCCAGCCGTCGGTTGCGCTCGCCAGGTACGGCGGCCGGGCAAGCGTGAGCAGGATGCGCCGGGCCGTCCGATCGTAAAAGGCGCCCTTGGTCGTGTCGGCGCACAGCTTGGCCAGGCGCAAGAGCGCCGCGGCGACAATGGCGGCGGCCGAAGATTCCTTGCGTTGGCTGACTTCGGGCGGGAAGTCGAAGTCCATCAAAGGCACGCCGTCGGCCGGTGCGTTTTCGATGTAGTAGTCGGCGCAGAGCTCGGCGGTGTGGAGAAAGCGGGCGTCGCGAGTGCGCTTGTAAGCCGAGGTAAAGCCGTAGATCGCCCAAGCCAGGCCGCGCGACCAACAGGAATCGGAACGGTAGCCCTGCTGCGTCGATTGCCGCAGGAATTCGCCGGTGCGCAGGTCGTAAATCCCCTCGTGCGACGAGCTGCCGTCTCCCCGGATGAGCACCCGGCGGGTAGTCAGGCAGTGTTGCATGGCGACGTCCATGAGTTGCGCGTCGCCCGTTTCCATGGCGGCGTGAAAGACAATCCCGACATTGGCCATGATGTCGATGAAAAGCGACTCGGGACCCATGAACGAGGGCATGTAGCGGCCCTTCTCCCGGAACCGCAGAGCCAAGGTGCGCCCGGCCTGGATGACCACTTCGTTCAACTCCGGCCTACCGGTCAATGCGTACCAACGGTGATAGGTGGAGAGGAAGATAAAGCCGAGATCGTGAACGCCGCGGTCCATTTTGCGGTGCTCGAGCGGCGTGGTGTAGCTCTCCGCCCGCGCGGCCCATTCGCCGCCGCAGCGCTTGGCGAAGATCCACATCATGCCGGGCAGGAAGCCGTCGCACCAGTTGGTCCAGGCTTCCTTGCCGTGCCGCCAGCGGCCGCCCTCGGTGTACATCGGATAGAAGCCGGGGTCGCGCGCGACGATCGCCTTGACCCGGTTTTGGGCGAAGTCGAATGCGTTCTGCAAGACCTCGCGGGAGCCGACGAGGGAAGGGAACTCGATCATGGATTAGACAGTTTATCAGTTCGAATGGCGCTTATTGCCTGCTTCGCTGCGCCGCCGCATCTCACTCGCGGAAGCGCGGACCCGCGCGAGACCACAGCGGGCGCATCGCTCCGACAGACGGTCCAGGCCGAGAAGTATATACTTGGGCCGGCGCGCCGGCAGCGCCGCGCGCTTGAAGCCGGATCGCCTGAAGGATCAAGGTATGTCACGAGCATTGTAACGAGGTGAAAGGCCATTCCATGAACGTTGTTTTGCGATTACGATGGATTGCGGTCTCTGCGCTTGTCGGGTTAGCCGCTCTTGCCCCGGGCTTTGCTCAGGATCGAAGCGTGCGTATCGGCACTGTCCTGGATGGCGATAGCCGCGCGGAGCTGGCGTTCCGTACAGCGGTGCAGGAAGAAGCGGGCCGGCTGTTGCGCACGCAGTTCGACGTCTCGTTTCCCAATGAAAAGCAACTCGTAGGCGACTGGTCCGCTGCACAGGCGCGCCGGAACGTGGATTTCCTGATCGAGGACCCGCAAATCGATGCCGTGCTCGTACTCGGCATCGTCGGCTCTTCGTATGTGGGGCGGCGGCCCGTCATCGCCAAGCCGGTCGTAGCCGCGATAGTCATCGACCCTGAGACGCAGGGCATTCCAATCGCGGTCAGAGAGCGCCCGGTTCCGGGACGAGTCGGCGTGGAGCGTGTTCGCGTCAGCGGCGTTCGCAATCTCAGCTATGTTGCCTATAGTCGAGACCTGGTTCGCGAAGTAGAGACTTTCAGGGAAATTACGGCGTTCTCCAGACTTGCGGTTCTCATGATCGAGGAGATCGAGAACGAGTTTCCGGACGTCCGCGAGACCGTGGCGCGAGATCTCGAAAAGATCGGGGTGGAAGCTACGGTCGTTCCCGTCGGCCTCTCCATCGAGCAAGCGTTGGCGCGCCTCCCCGACGGCGTCGAGGCGGTCATGCTGACGGGGATGCCGCAGTTGGGCGATAGAGAATTTCGGAGCCTCATCGGCGCTCTTCATGACAGGAAGCTGCCGACGTATTCACTCGAAGGGCAGCGGGATGTCCGCCGCGGGGCGATGGCGGGTCTCAAGGTTGACCGCAACGAGCTTTTTCTGGTGCGGCGAATCGTGCTGAACCTGTTCAGCGTTCTGCGCGGCGAGGAAGCCGCCGAGATTCCTGTCGACTTTCATAGTCGACGAACAACTGACGATCAACATGGCTTCGGCCCGAGCCGTAGGAGTTGACCCAACCTTCGGGCTGCTGACGGAGGCGGAGCTTGTCGCTGAGACCGGGACGCCGCCGGTCCGCCGGATATCGCTTGCCGATGTCGTGCGGGAGGCCGCGAACGTCAATCTCGACCTCGCTTCGGCCGAGCGCCGTGTCGCTGCCGGTATGCAACAGGTGAAGGAGGCGCGTTCGAATCTACTTCCTCAAGCGAACGTCTCGAGCCTGGGGACGTTCATCGATGGAGACCGCGCAAGCGTCGTCCAAGGCAAGCGGCAGATGCTTGGCGCCGTGGGCGTCCGGCAGGTGGTCTATTCCGAACAGGCGCGCTCCGGCTACGATATCGAGCGGGAACTCCAGATTTCGCGCGAGGAAGAACGATTCCAAACGCGCCTGGACATCGTTTCGGAGGCCGCTCAGCAGTACCTCGCAGTGCTTCAGGCCAAGACGATCGAAAACATACAGAAAAAGAATCTGGCGGTGACGCGGTCGAACCTGGGTCTTTCGCGGGCGCGCGTCGACATCGGCACGGCCGGGCGCGACGAAGTGCTCCGCTGGAGAAGCCAGATCGCGCAAGATCGGCGCAACGTGATCGCTGCCGCCGCCCAACGCAATCAAGCCGAGATCGCCGTGAACCGCATCCTCAACCGCGCTCTCGAAGAGCCTTTCGGCACGGTCGAGGCCGGGCTGGACGATCCCCAACTGACGGTGAACTTCGAGGTCTTGAGGCCATTCGTCGAACGGCCGGCCGCATTTAAGCTTTTCCGCGAGTTCATGACCAGGGAGGCGTTGGAGGCTTCGCCCGAGCTCCGGCAGCTTGACGCATCGATTCGCGCCCAGGAGCGCTTCCTGCTCGCCGGCAAGCGGGCCTTCTACGTTCCGACGGTCAACCTCGATGCGCAGTTGCAGACGTTCAAGAACGGCGGCAGCCCGTCGCTTGCGTCAGAGATGGGCCCGAATGGCGTGAACTGGACGGTGGCGGTCGAGGCGTCGTTACCCATCTTCCAGGGCGGCGCGTTGCGGGCGCGGAAGACCCGGGCCGAGATTGATCTGGATCGGTTCACGATCGACCGCGAAGCGACTCGCCTGCTGATCGATCAAAGAATCCGTTCCTCCCTGCATCAAGCGGGCGCGTCGTTCGCCGGCATCGAACTGTCTCTGGAGGCGGCCGAGGCCGCGCGGGAAAACCTCGAACTGGTGCGCGCTTCCTACTCAGCGGGAGTCGTTGGGATCGTTCGTGTGCTGGACGCCCAAACGCAAGCCTTGTCAGCCGAGTTGGAAGCGGCCAACGCCGTATTCGACCACCTGATCGATCTGATGGAAGTGCAGCGCGCGGTCGGCCGTTTCGACTACTTCCGATCGCCCGACGAGCGCGGCGAGTTGATTCGCCGACTGGAGGTTTTTTTAGAGGAGAAAGGTTATGGTGCTCGCGGCAGCTAGCTCGAAACGCGCTCTGATGCTGTGCGCGCCGGCGGTCGTGCTTGCGGCGGCGGCATGTACGGACGACGCGCCGCCGCCCGAGGAAGCGCGGCCGCGGCCCGTCAAGTACGTCGAGGTTGCCGCTCAAAGCGGCGCTCGAACGCGAACGTTTACCGGTTTCGCCAAGGCGGACACTCGCTCCGAAGTCAGCTTTCGAGTTACGGGAACCATGCAGCGCGTTTACGTCGAGCAAGGGGATTTGATGGAAAAAGGAGATCTGATTGCGGAAGTAGACCCGGTCGATTTCGAGATTCAGGTCCGTGAGATCGAGGCGTCCCTGGCGGAAGCCAAGGCCCGGTATGTATTAGCGAACTCCGAGTTCCAGCGGATTCAGCGGCTCTACGAAAAGGACAACGCTTCGCAAGGGGACTTCGATTCCGCCTTGGCCAAGCGGGAGTCGGCCCGCGCCGGCGTGGAGTCGGTCGAGCACCAACTGGAACGCGCGCGGCGGCAGATCGAATACACCCGGCTCAAAGCGCCGTTCACCGGTGTCGTCGTTGTGGTCAAGATCGAGGAGGGCGAGAGCGTCCAAGCGGGCGCGCCGGTCGTGGAAGTTGCGACCGGCGAGAAGCCTCAGGTTGAGATCGCCGTGCCGGAAGTCGCGGTCGCCGACATCCGCAAGGGGGACTCCGCAAAGATCCGCTTCTCCGCTGTCCCCGGAAGAACGTTCATGGGCCGCGTAGCGACGCTGGGCGTGGTTCCGAGCGAAGGCGTAACGACTTACCCCGTCACGATTGAACTGAACCGGTCGTGGGAACAACTGGACGGGATATCGAGCCCTATACGGCCGGGCATGGCGGTCGAGGCTGAGATGCAGTTCGGCGCCGCCGGCGGATTGACTCACGTGGTTCCCGCCAACGCCGTCGTTGCGGACCGCGAAGGCAAGTTCGTTTACATCGTCGAAGACGCCGGCGACGGGACCGGCAACGCTTCCAAGCGTTCCGTCGAGACCGGCCGACTCGTCCCGGCAGGTCTTGAAGTGGTCTCCGGCCTCAGCGAAGGAGAGAAGGTCATCACGGCGGGTTTGAACCGGATCAAAGACAGGCAGCCGGTGCGTTTGCTCCCTCAAGACTAGCGAGGCATCCGTGGATTTGACGCGCTTCGCCATCGCCAATAACCGCGTTACGGCCGTGCTTCTGGCCGCCGTGCTGGTCGCCGGCTATAACGCATACGCCACGATGGAACAGGCGATGGATCCGGGCTTCACGATCCGCACCGCCCAAATCGTCACCCGCTTTCCCGGCGCCGGCCCCGACCGCGTCGAGGAATTGGTCACCGACAAAATCGAGACGGCGATCCAGGAACTGCCCGAACTGGATTTTGTCACCAGTACGTCGAAGACCGGCATTTCGATCGTTTCCGCGAACGTTCGGAACGAGTTCACCGCAATGCGCCCGATTTGGGACAACCTTCGCCGCAAGGTGAACCAGGCCGCGCGCAACCTGCCCGAAGGCGCTAACCCGCCCGAGATCAACGATGAGTTCGGCGACGTTTACGGAACGATCGTGGCGATTACCGGCGACGGGTTCAGCTACCGCGAGATGAAGGACTTCGCCAAGCAGTTTCGGGATAGCCTGTTGCGGCTCGACAACGTCGGCAAGGTGGAGATCCGGGGCATTCAGGAAGAGCGCGTCTTTATCGAGTACAACGACGCCCGTCTGGCTGAGTTGGATCTGTCGGTGAGCCAGGTCGGCCGGATCCTTCAGTCCCGCAACATCCTCATCTCGGGCGGAAGCCTGCTGGCGGGCGACGAGCGGCTGGAATTGGAGCCGTCAGGCAGCTTCAACACCGTAGAAGAACTGCGTCGAACCGTCATCAGCGCGCCCAATCGACCCGACTTGCTCTACCTCGAAGACATCGCCGCGATCACGCGCGGCTACATCGATCCGCCTTCCGCAAAGGTGCGGGCGAACGGCCGGCCCGCGCTTGCGCTGGCGGTATCGTTGCGGCACGGCGGCAATGTCGTGACGCTGGGCGAAGAGGTCAAATCTCTCCTGGCCCGCGCGCGGAATCAGTACCCGGTCGGTATCGACCTCGAAATCGTTGCCTTCGAGCCCGAGCGAGTAGCGAAGAAGGTCAACGAATTCGCGGATAACGTGCTGCAGGCAGTGGTGATCGTCCTCGTGTCAATGCTCGTGATGCTCGGCTTGCGGACAGGGCTCGTGGTCGCCTCTCTCGTGCCGTCCGCCATGCTGATGAGCCTGATGGTCATGCAGTGGATGGGGCTGGGGCTGAACCAGATGAGTCTGGCCGCATTGATCATTGCTCTCGGCATGCTGGTCGACAACGCGATCGTGATGAGCGAATCGATCATGGTCTCGATGTCCGAGGGCGCGTCCCCGGTGGAGGCCGCCGTCAACTCGGCGAAAGAACTCCGCATTCCGCTGCTTACCTCGTCGCTGACGACTTCGGCTGCATTCTTGCCGATCTACTTGGCCGAAGGAACGATGGGCGAGTACACCGGCGTCCTTTTCGTGGTCGTTACGATCGCCTTGCTGTGCTCGTGGCTGCTCGCGCTGACGGTCGTTCCGCTGCTCTGCGCGCGGTTTCTGCAAGTGAAGCCGGTTGCGGGCGGGGACGCCTTCGATACGCGGTTCTACCGCATCTACCGCAGCGTGTTGTTCGCGCTGCTGCGGTTCCCGCCGGTCTCGTGCGCACTGGCGCTTGCAATCTTCTTGCTCGCGATGCAGGGCTTCGGCTCGATCCCCAGTCTCTTCTTTCCGCCCGACGATACGCCGATGATGACCGCAAAACTCGAAGCGCCGCTTGGGACGTCGATCGAGAAGACCGAGCGGTTGGTCGCCGACCTGGACGAGTTCGTCGCGTCTGAGCTGCTGCGGACGGAAGACCGCCCGGACGGGGTAGTCAACTGGTCGTCCTATGTCGGCCAAGGGGCGCCGCGATTCACGCTGTCGTATGCTCCTCCGCCATCGAGTCCGGAGTATGCGTACCTGCTCTTCAACTTGACCTCGTCGGACGTCATTCCCGACTTCTCGCGCAGAATCGAGCAGTTTTGCGCTGAACGCTACCCGTCTGTCATTCCAACGGTCGGGCCGCTCGCTCTGGGTTCCGTCATCGCCAATCCGGTCGAAGTGCGCATCTCCGGCCCCGACCGCGGCCGAGTGTTCTCGTTGGTCGACTCCGTCAAGGCCCGGATGCAGTCCATCGAGGGAACGAAGAACATCAATGACGACTGGGGCCGCCAAATCAAGAAGTTGACCGTCGTCATCGACGAGCCTCGCGCCCGGCGAAGCGGGATCACCCATCAAGACGTCGCGATGTCACTGCAATCGGTGCTGAACGGACACCAGGCAACCGAATATCGCGAAGGAACCGAGTTGATCCCCGTCACGATTCGATCCATAGCGGCTAACCGCCAAGACGTGTCGAAGTTGGAGAGCCTGAACGTGTATTCCCAAAACCAGGGAACTGCCGTGCCGCTCATGCAGGTGGCGGACCTGGCGATCGAATGGCAGCCGGCGAAGCTCCTGCGGCGCGACCGTTTGACCGCCGTCACTGTCTCCAGCGAGCTCGGCGCCGGCGTGACGGCGCCGGCGATTACAACTCCACTCGCCGCATGGCTCGAAAAGGAGCAAGCCTCATGGCCGCCCGGATATTTCTACGAGCTGGGCGGCGAATTGGAGGAGTCCGCGAAGAGTCAGAAAGCGATCTCCGACAAGCTGCCGTACGCCGGATTGTTCATCGTGATCTTGCTGGTCGCGCAGTTCAACTCGGTCAGGAGACCGCTGATTATTGTCATGACCATCCCGCTCGCGCTGGTCGGCGTCGTGATCGGCCTCTTGGCCGCGAAGTCCTATTTCGGCTTCATGACGTTACTCGGCTTGATTTCCCTGGCCGGCATCGTGATTAACAACGCCATCGTGCTGCTCGACCGGATTGCAATCGAGATCAATGACAACGGACGCGAGCCGCCGCACGCAATCATCGAGGCCGCGCAGCGCCGACTGCGCCCGATTCTGCTGACCACGGTGACGACCGTCGGCGGTTTGCTTCCGCTCTGGCTGGGAGGCGGGCCGATGTGGGAGAGCATGGCGATCGCGATTATCTTCGGGCTGATCTTTGCGACGCTGTTAACGCTCGGCGTCGTTCCCGTGCTCTATGCGCTCTTTTTCCGGGTGAGCTTCAAGGGTTTCGAATACAGGCCCGAGAGGAGTTGAGTCCGCAGTTGCCTGAGCGGACGGCCGGATGAGTCTTGCCGTCCGTCCGGGGACGGTCGGCAGCGTCGTTCCTGGCGGCTTGGCGGCCGCGGTTGTAAACTGGTAGTGATCCGGCTGAAGGCGTCCGCGGGCGTCCCCAACGGCTTGCGAGGGCGGCTTGTTGAAACTCATAGCGCTGCAACTCACTCTTGCCTCGTTGCTGTTCGGGGCGCCGTCTCGCGACAAGCCCGTCGATTTCCAGAAGGACGTGCGGCCGACCCTGTCGGATCAGTGCTTCGCCTGTCACGGGCCCGATGAGAAGGCCCGCCAGGCCGGTCTGCGGCTGGACACGCGCGACGGCGCGTTCGCCGACCGCGGCGGCTACCGCGTGATCGTTCCCGGCAACGCCGCCGCGAGCAGGCTGTACCGGCGCATCAGCCACGTCGATGAAACGGCGCGCATGCCGCCGCCGACGGCCGACCGCCGCCCCGGACCGGAGCAGATCGAGACGATTCGCCGCTGGATCGATCAAGGCGCCGAATGGCGGACCCATTGGGCGTATGAGCCGCTCGACGGCAGCGGCGGCAGTTCCATCGACGAGTTCGTCCGCGCCCGGCTTGGCGAAGAAGATCTGGCGCCCTCGCCCGAGGCGGACAAACGCACCCTGCTGCGCCGCCTGAGCTTCGATCTCACCGGCCTGCCGCCCGACCCCGAGGATGTCGCCGCCTTTCTCGACGACCGTTCTCCTGAAGCCTATGAAAAGCAGGTCGACCGTCTGTTGCGCTCGCGGCGCTACGGCGAGCGCATGGCGCTGGAATGGCTCGACCTGGCGCGTTACGCCGATACGCACGGCTACCACATCGACAGCCGCCGCGAGATGTGGCCTTGGCGCGATTGGGTGATTCGCGCCTTCAACGAAAACAAGCCGTTCGACGAGTTCACCGTCGAGCAGATCGCGGGCGACCTGTTGCCCGATCCGACCCGCGATCAACTCATTGCCACGGGCTTCAATCGCAACCACATGATCAACTTCGAGGGCGGCGCGATTCCCGAGGAGTACCACGTCGAGTACGTGATCGACCGCGTCGAGACGGTATCGACCGTATGGATGGCGATGACGATGGGCTGCGCCCGCTGCCACGACCATAAATACGACCCCGTCAAGCAGCGGGAATTTTATGAGTTCTATGCGTTTTTCAACTCCATAGACGAAAAAGGTCTGGACGGCTCCACCGGCAACGCCGCGCCGGTACTGCCTCTTCCGGGGAAGGCGCAGGCGGAGCGGATCGACGAGCTCAAGGCGGCGATTCGCAGCGTCGAAGCCGACCTCCCGGCCGCGCGGATCGATCGGCAGGTCCGCGACTGGGAGCGCTTCGCGCGGGAGTCAATCCCGCGGGCCGCGCGGGAAGGTCTGGAAGGCCACTACGAAATGGAGGGCGGCTTTGCCGACTCCTCGGGCGGTTACCGCCACGGCCGCGTCATGCGCGGCGAGCCTCTCTTTCGAAAAGGCAACGCCGGGCTTGCCGCGAGCTTCGATATCGATACCCACGTCGTTTTCGACGGAACCGCCGCCGTGGACCTGTCGCAGCCGTTTACCGCCGCCTTCTGGATGCGCCCTGCGGGGCAAGTCGCCAAGCCGATTCTGCACAAAATGGACGATGCGCAGTCGGGGCGCGGCCTCGCCATCGCGCTGACCCGCCCGCAACCCATCCCCGACGCCCTGCGCAACGACTACGACATGATCGTCCGCCTGGCGTCTTCGCCCGAAGACGCGATTGTCGTCCAAACGAAAGAACCGCTGCACTCCGGCAAGGCTTACGCCGGCCTCTACCACGTCGCGCTTTCTTACGACGGTTCCGGAAAAGCCGGCGGCATTACGCTGCGCTTCAACGGCAAGCCGGCCGAGACAACGGTTCGTGAAGACTCGCTGCGCGGCTCGCCGCACGTCGAACGGCCCTTCGAAATCGGCGCCGGGCGCTTCGGCGGCCGCTACACGGGCGCGCTGGACGACCTGCGCATCTATTCGCGCATGCTGACTGACCCCGAGATCGAGACGATCCGCGTCCACGAGCCGATTCGCGCGCTGCTGGCCGAGCCCTACGTCGCTTGCGCGGAGATTCTCGCAAACGCGCCGCCGCCGCCGGAGGACGATGTTTACGGAGCGAAGCCCGACAAGACCGTAAGCGAATGCAAAGCGAGAAAAGCCCGCCTGAAAGAATACTATCTGACTTATGCCGCGCCTGCATCCGAGCGGGCTCTCTACGCCCGTCTGCAAGCCTTGAACCGCGAGAAGAAGGCGCTGGAGAAGAAAATCCCCAACCTGATGGTGATGCGCGAGCTCAAGCAGCCGCGCGAGACGTTCATGCTGGGGCGGGGCGACTACCGCAACCGCGGCCGCAAGGTTGCGGCGAAGACCCCTTCGTGGCTGCCGCCGTTTCCGGACGGCGCTCCGCGCAACCGGCTGGGACTCGCCCGCTGGCTGGTCAGCCCCGATCATCCGTTGACCGCGCGCGTGGCCGTCAACCGCTACTGGCAGATGCTGTTCGGTCAGGGCCTGGTGAAAACTTCGGAGGATTTCGGCTCGCAGGGAGAGACCCCTACCCATCCCGCATTGCTCGATTGGCTGGCGTCCGATTTCGCCGGCAACGGATGGGACATCAAGCGGCTCGTCAAGCAGATCGTCATGTCCGCGACCTACCGGCAGGATTCGCGGTTGACGCCGGAGTTGCGCGAGCGCGACCCGGAAAACCGCCTGCTGGCCCGCGGCGCCCGCTACCGGCTTCCGGCCGAGTTTGTCCGCGACAACGCGCTGGCGGTTTCCGGGCTGTTGAACGACGCAATCGGGGGGCCGAGCGTGTTCCCCTATCAACCGGGCGGCATCTGGAAAGAGTTGGCCTACGGCGGTATGTTCACGGCTCAGGTTTACCGCCCCGACAGCGGCGCCGATCTCTATCGGCGAAGCCTCTACACCTTTTGGAAGCGCACGGTCCCGCCGCCGTCGCTGGGCGCTTTCGACGCTCCCGACCGCGAGAAGTGCATCGCGCGCCGCGCGCGGACCAACACGCCGCTCCAGGCGCTGGTGCTGATGAACGACCCGACCTATGTCGAAGCATCCCGGGCGCTTGCCCAGAAGACGATCCTCGAGGGCGGACGCAGCCCGGTCGAGCGCATCCGTTACGCCTACCTGCGCGCCTTGGCCCGCGAGCCGAGCGCGGAAGAAACGCGCCTGCTCAGCGAGCTGTCCCGAGTCGAACGCGGCAAATTCCGCAAAGACCCCGAGCGGGCCGCGCGGCTTTTGGCAGTCGGCGATTCGGCTCGCGACCAACGGATCGCGCCCGACGAGCTGGCTGCATGGACCGCCGTCGCCGGCAGCATCCTCAATTTCGACGAAACCATCAGCAAGGAGTAGCGGCGCAATGGACCCCCATCTCGAATACGAGCTTGCCGCCACGCGCCGCCAATTTTTCGGGCGGTCCGCAACGGGCATCGGCGCCGCGGCGCTTGCCTCGCTGCTCCAGCGGGACGGTTACGCCGCGCCCGCCGCGCCCCATGCCGAAACCGGGGGAGCCGAAACCGGCGGCTTGGCCGGCCTGCCGCACTTCGCGCCGCGGGCCAAGCGAGTCGTCTTTCTGTTCCAGTCCGGCGCGCCGTCGCAGATCGACCTGTTCGATTACAAGCCGCAACTGCGCAAGTTCCACAAGCAGGAGCTTCCCGACTCGATCCGCAGGGGGCAGCGCATCACCGGCATGACCGCGGGACAGGACAGCTTTCCGGTCGCCGCTTCGATCTTCAAGTTCCAGCGGCACGGCCGGAGCGGCGCCTGGCTCAGCGAGTTGCTCCCGCACACTGCCAAGATCGTCGACGACATCGCCCTGATCAAGACGATGCAGACCGACGCCATCAACCACGACCCGGCGATCACCTTCATCAACAGCGGTTTTCAGCAGCCCGGACGCCCGTCGATGGGCGCCTGGGTGAGTTACGGCCTGGGGACCGAGAACCAGGACTTGCCGGCTTTCGTCGTGCTCGTCTCTCAGGGCAGCAATAAAAACGCCGCGCAAGGAATCTTTTCGCGGCTGTGGGGGCCGGGGTTTCTGCCGTCGCGCTACCAGGGCGTCAAGTTCCGCTCGAGCGGAGATCCGGTGCTCTATCTGTCGAATCCGCCCGGCATGGCGGCCTCGACGCGGCGCAACATCATCGACGTGGTGGCGCAGGTCAACCGCATGCGCGCCGAGCGGTTCGGCGACCCCGAAATCGAAACGCGCATCGCGCAGTACGAAATGGCCTACCGCATGCAGACGTCGGTGCCCGAGCTGATGGATCTCGCCGGCGAGCCCGAGAGCACGTTCGCGCTCTACGGCGAGGACGCCCGCCGGCCCGGCAGCTACGCGGCGAACTGCCTGCTGGCGCGCCGCCTCATCGAGCGCGGCGTGCGCTTCGTCCAGCTTTATCACCGCGGCTGGGATCAGCACACCGACCTGCCGCGTGAAATCCGCCTGCTGGCCGGCGATACCGACCGCGGCTCGGCGGCGCTCATCCAGGACCTCAAAAAGCGCGGCCTGCTCGAAGATACGCTCGTCGTCTGGGGCGGGGAATTCGGGCGCACCGTGTATTGCCAAGGCAAGCTCAGCGAGACCAACTACGGCCGCGATCACCACCCGCGCTGTTTCACCATGTGGATGGCCGGCGGCGGCGTCAAGCCCGGCATCGCCTACGGCGAGACGGACGATTATTCCTACAACGTCGTTGCCGACCCGATGCACGTTTACGACTTGCAGGCCACCATCCTGCACTGTCTGGGCATCGATCACAAGAAGCTGACGTTCAAGCACCAAGGGCGGCATTTCCGCCTGACCGACGTTCACGGCAAGGTCGTCGAGCCGCTTCTGGCCTAGCAGGCGCCGGGCAAGGCGCGGAGTCTTTTTATCGAAACGGGGAACCCATGAGCGGCGCTGCAAATATCGAAGACCGCGGGATGACGTTCGGCGTCGAGGAGGAGTTCTTTCTGATCGACCCGGAGACGCGCGACCTGCTGGCCGATCCCGACCCGCGCATTTTCGAGTCATGCGCCGCGAATTGCGGGCCGCACAAGGTCGTACACGAGTTCATGCGCTCGCAGATCGAAACGAACACCCGCGTTTGCGATTCGGTGGCCGACGTGCGCGCGGCGCTGGTCGAGACGCGGCGCATCGTCGCCGACGCGGCGGCCGAGTTCGGCGCGCGCCCGCTGGCTTCCTCCACGCATCCGTTCGCGGCTTGGCGCAGCCAGGTCGTCACGCCGCGCAAACGCTACCGGAGCATCGAGATGACCTTGCAGGACGCGGTGCGGCGATTGATCATCGGCGGCATGCATATCCATCTCGGATTCGGCGGCGCCGGTTCCCGCATCCGCGTCATGACCGCGCTGCGCCGCCATCTTCCCCTGCTGCACGCGCTTTCCGCGTCGTCGCCCTTCAGCGGCGGCCGCGCCACGGGGTTCAAGTCGTACCGCTTGAACATCTTCGGCGGCCTGCCGCGAACGGGGATGCCCGCCCCGCTGGCGTCGCAGGCCGATTTCGAGCGCGTGGTGGACAACTACCGGCGCATGAATTTCATAGGCGACAGCAGCGAGTTGTGGTGGGATATCCGCCCGGCCAAGGCGTATCCGACCATCGAGTTGCGCATCTGCGACATCTGCCCCGATCTCGAAGACGCGGTGACCATTGCGGCGTTGTACGCCTGTCTCGCGCGGCGTTTGCTGCGCCTCGACCGGCAAGGCGCGCTGCCGCCCGAACCGCCCACGGAGATCATCGTCGAAAATCGCTGGCTCGCCTCGCGCTACGGGGTTCTCGCCTTCCTGGGCGACGCCGAAAACGGAGGCAGGGTCGATATCGACGACTACGCAAGAAATCTGGTCGAGGAACTCACCGAGGACGCCCGGGCGCTTCGCTGCGAAACCGAGTTGCGCCGCGTGCTCGACATCGTGCGTCTCGGCTCCGGCGCCGACCGCCAGATCGACCACTACCGCCTGCGCCTGCTGGAAGGGGACAGCGAGCAAGAAGCGCTGCGCGCCGTGGTCGATCTTACGGCCGCGGAGACGGTGCAGGCTCTCGATGCGCCGCGGCCGTGACGCCGCGCTACCGAAGGCGGTTTCCGCGCGGCCCGGCGCGCAAGCCGCGGATCGTTGCTTGCCGGCATCCTTGGAAGTTGCCGCAACCGCCGGGCGCCGCATGAAAATTTCAAACCGATGATCACTTTCAGAAAGACGAAAATCCTCTGTACGCTGGGGCCGTCCGTTGCGGACGAAGAGACGTTCCGCAAGCTGGTCGATGCCGGCTTGAACGCAGTGCGCCTGAACTTTTCCCACGGCTCGCGGGAACGGCGCCTTGCGGACATCGAAATGGTGCGCGCCGTCGCCGCGGAATGCGGCCGGATGATCCCCATCGTCGCCGACTTGCAGGGGCCGAAGATTCGCACCGGCAAGCTCCGCGGGGGCGGGCCGGTCGAGTTGACGGCGGGCGCCCCCTTGCGGCTGTGCAAAGCGCCGCGGGTCGGAGACGCGGCCGCGGTTTCGATCGATTATCCGCACTTGGCCGCGGACGTGAAGCCCGGCGCGAGGGTTTTGCTGGCCGACGGCGCCGTGGAGTTGCGGGTCGCCCGCATCGAGGCCGAGGACGTACACTGCGAAGTCGTCAACGACGGCGTTCTGGGCGAGCGCAAAGGGGTCAACGTTCCGGGCGCGAAGCTGAAAGTGCAGGCGCTCACCCGGAAAGACCGGGCCGATCTCGAATTCGCCGTCGCCCGGGGCGTGGACTACATCGCGTTGTCGTTCGTGCGCGAGGCGAAGGACGTCGAGCTTGCCAAGAATCTGATCGAGTGGGCGGGCGGACATGCGCACGTCATCGCCAAAATCGAAAGCCCCCAGGCGCTCGACAATCTGGGCGCCATCCTGGACGCCGCCGGCGGCGCGATGGTGGCGCGCGGCGATCTGGGAGTCGAGCTCAGCCCCTGGCAGGCGCCCATCGCGCAGAAGCGCATCATCGAGGAATGCGCCCGCCTGCGCAAGCCGGTCATCACCGCTACGCAGATGCTGGAGTCGATGATCGCCAGCCCGCGGCCGACGCGCGCGGAGTCGAGCGACGTGGCCAACGCGGTTTTCGACGGCTCGGACGTGCTGATGCTCTCGGGGGAAACGGCCGTCGGCGCCTATCCGGTCGAGACCGTGGCGATGATGGCGCGCATCGTTGCCGCCGCGGAGCTGCACGCCGCCGGCCCGCGGCTCGACCTGCCGGCTTTCGCGCGCGACGAGGCCGACTATTCGGCGCAAGTCGCGCAGAGCGCAACGCGGCTGGCGCACGATCTCCAGGCCAAGTTCATCGTCGTCTATACGGAAAGCGGTTACTCCGCCCGCCTCATCTCCAAGCACCGGCCGACTTGTCCGGTGCTGGTTCTCTCGGCGCACGACGAAACTTGCCGCCGAGCGACGCTGCTATGGGGCGTCCGCGCCGGGAAAATCGAACCGCAGCGCGACCTCGCCGACCTGCGCAAGGCGATCGATACGCTGGTTACCGGCAACGGCTGGGCGCAGCCGGGAGACCTGCTGTGCATTGTCGCCGGCGCGCCGTTCGAAATCGCCGGACGCACCAACATGATTCAGCTTCACGCCATCGCAAGCTGACGGCCCGTTCAGCCTCCGCTGCGCCGGATGGAGCGGGCAACTCGTACATCGCCGAGCGCCGGCTTACGGCCAAGCGTCGGCCAGCAGGTACGCCAAGCGCACGGCCGCCTTCGCAAGCTGTTCCTCGATCGTCTTTTCGGCCCGCTCGATGTACGCTTCGTTCAGTTGCCGCGATGCGCCCGGATGCAACGAATCGTACGCGTTGCGGACGGCGGCCTGGTGGGTTTCCCAAGTCCAATCGCGGAGCGAGCCTTGCGCCCACGCGCTTTTGCTCTCGGCGTCGATATGCCGCCGCGCGCGCTCGAGAATCTGTTCTTCCGAGCCCATCCCTGCAAGCAGAGCCGACTCCCACGCATCGAAAAGCTCCAATCTGCGGCCGCTCAGCATGACCGGTTTTTCCGCGCCTCCGTGCCCCGGCGGGTATCCCGCGCGCAGCGGCTGGTGCAGATCGCCGGCCAGGCCGACCAGCATCTTGAAGGCGTCGATTTGCTTGCTTTTGGGCTTGATGGCCAGCCGCACGATGCCGACGCAGGCGCGCAGCTTGACGGGCGCGCAATCGCCGAGCGGGCAGTCGCGTGCGTAGTCCACGCGCCGCGCGTTCGGCGGCACCGTAATCGAACGCCACGCTTCGGTTTCCGGCCGCTCTTCCGCCGCGGCGTCCGCCCAGGTTGCGAAATCGACCAGCTTCGCTCCCTTGCCGAGAAGCAGTTCCATCCGGCGGACCACGTTGTCGTTGAGGTTCTCTTGCGCGAGTTGGGCGATGACCCGATGACCGAGTTCGCTCCACGCTTGGGCGCTCGCGCTCCCGCCGAGGAGCAAGGCGGCAACGAGCAAGCCGCGGACGGCCGTTCGCCGTGCGGTGAATCGAAAAAGCATCTCTTTGTAAGATGGTAACGCGGACGCGGATGAAGGTTCGGACCATAGCGGAACTGGTCGGCGGCAAGGCGGAAGGCGACCTCGACCGCGAAATGACTTCCGGCCGTGCGCTCGACCGCGCCGGGCCCGGCGACCTTGCGTTTTGGGAAAGCCGCTCCGGCGCCGCGGCCTTGCCGGACACCGCGGCGGGATGCGTCATCGTCGGCCCCGACGCCGTTGCGCCCGGCCGCACGCTGATCCGCGCGCGGCGGCCCCGCAATGCGTTCGCGCGCGCCTTGCGGGCGCTGCGCCCCGAGCCTCCGACTGCGCCCGGCATTCATGCCGGCGCCGCGGTGAGCCGCGCGGCGAAAATTGCCGAGGGCGTTGCCGTCGGCCCTCATGCCGTGATCGAAAGCGGGGCTGCGGTTGGGCGCGGCACGGTCATCGGCCCCGGCGCATTCCTGGGGGCGGGGGCGCAGGTCGGAGAAGACTGCCGCTTGCACGCCGGAGCGCGGGTTTCCGGCGGCTGCCGCATCGGCGACCGCGTCGTCCTGCACGCGGGGGCATGCATCGGCGCCGACGGCTTCGGCCTCGTCTTCGAAACCGACCATTACGAAAAATTCCCCCAGATCGGCGCCGTCGTAATCGGCGACGACGTGGAAATCGGCGCCAACTCGTGCGTCGACCGGGGCGCGCTCGACGACACGCGCATCGGCGCCGGAACGAAGCTCGACAACCTGGTCCATATCGGACACAACTGCCAAATCGGCAAGCATGTCGTGATGGCCGCGCAGGTGGGACTGTCAGGAGGAGTGACCGTCGAGGATTACGCGGTGCTCGGCGGACAGGCCGGCATCGGCGAGGGAGCGCGTATCGGGGCGCGGGCGCAACTCGGCGGACAAGGCGGCCTGCTGCCGGATAAAACGCTGGCAAAAGACGGCGTTTATTGGGGGACCCCGGCGCGCCCCTTGCGCGAACGCCTGGCCGCGCAGGCCCGCGTCAACCGCCTGCCGAAGCTGCAGGAACAGGTGAAACGGCTCCGCTCCCGGCTCGACGCACTGGAAAAAAAATGAAAGCGGAAGGAATGAAAACGCTCGTTGTCGGCGGCAACAGCCGCAATATCGGCAAGACTTCCCTGGCTTGTGCGTTGATCGCCTCCAGCAGGGAACTCGAATGGACCGCGGTCAAGGTCACGCAGTTCGGCCACGGCGTCTGTTCGAGTACGGGCGAGCCTTGCGGCTGTGCGCTCGAAGACCCGGAATGTCCGTTCGACATCGCGGTCGAACGCGGCGAAGACCCCGGCTGCGACACGGCGAGGATGCTGCGCGCCGGAGCGCGGGAGGCGCTTTGGGTGCGCGTCGCGACGGGCGGCCTGAGACGCGCGATGCCCGATGTGCGCAAGCGTCTCGCCGGCAGGGAGCACGTCCTGCTGGAATCGAACAGCGTTCTGGATTTCATCGTCCCCGACGTCTATCTCGCGGTTCTCCACTTCGACGAGCGGGATTTCAAGGCCAGCGCGGCACGACTGCACGAGAGAGCCGACGCCTTCGTTCTGCCGGCCGCGGTCAACGCCTCGCCGCCCTGGCCGGGGTTCGATCTTTCGCTGCTTAAGCGCAAGCCCGCGTTTCAAGTCGAGCCGCCGACCTATTGCAGCGAGGAAATCGCCGCCTTCGTCAAAGCATGCCTGGGCCGCTGCGCGGCCGGCGGATGATGTCGGTGCGCGCAAACCGCGTGTAGCACGGCAGCGGGGCCGGACCGCTCTCGCAGAGCCGAAGGCGCGTTTTTGCGGAACTGTTTTTAAAACTATCCGCCGGCCGCCGGCCTTGCCAGGCGCCAACCGATGCGGGCCGTCATTTCCACGCCCTTGCCGAGTTGCAGCGCCGTGCGCGAGCTGGCGTTGCCGTCCAGGCCGCGCTTGTAAACCCCCTGGCCGATGCCGGCCGAGCGGAACAGCGAAAAGGCCATGTAGAAGTTCCAGTCGTCGATGCCCTCCCGCCCGGTATGCCGGCAGTAGGCGTCGAGGTGCTCTTCGAGCTTGGGGATGCCCGATACGGCGGGGTCGTTATCGATCAGCGACGGATTGCGGTAGGCGGGCAGGTAATAGGGCATGCAGTTGTAGGCGAGATCCGCCAGCGGATGCCCCAGCGTGGACAACTCCCAATCGAGCAGCGCCACAATGCGCGGCTCGGACGGGTGCAGGATCATGTTGCCCAAGCGGTAGTCTCCATGGACCAGGCCGCTGCCGCTCTCGGCCGGTATGTTCGCGGGCAGCCAGTCGATCAAATTGTCCATTTCGGGAATGGCGCGCGTTTCGGCGGCGCGGTATTGCCGCGTCCAGCGGCTGATTTGGCGGGCATAGTAATTCCCCGGCCTGCCGAAATCGCCCAGACCCACCGCCTCCGGGACAACCGTATGCAGGCGCCCGAGGACTTCGACCATGTGCGCGTAAACCGCCGTCCTGTCGCCGGGAGGAAGCTCCGGCAAAGTCAGGTCGTGGAATACCCGGCCCGCGACGTGCTCCATGACGATGAACGGCGTGCCGATCGGCGCGTCGTCTTCGCAGAGCAGCAACATGCGGCAAACGGGCACGCTGCTGTGTTCCAGGGCCTTCATCACGCGGTATTCGCGCTCGACCGCGTGCGCCGAAGGCAGCAGCTTGCCCGGCGGTTTTTTGCGCAGGACGTAATTGCCGCCGGCGGTTTGCAGCAGAAACGTCGGATTCGACTGCCCGCCCTCGAATTGCCGAATCGCACACGGCGCACGGAACCCGTCGAGATGCCGCGTCAGATAGCGGATCAGCGACTCTTCGTCGAAGCGGTGAACCTCGCGCACGGGCGTCGTTTCGGGCGTCGCGCTCATCGTTTATGCCGCCCGCGCCGCTTTCGCCGCCGGCCGTTAAGGCATTATAATCGGGGACTGCGCGAAAGGATGGGAGCAGGATGAGCTTCAGTTTGCAAGGCAAGGTCGCCATCGTCACCGGCGGAGGCCGCGGCATCGGCAAGGAAATTTCCAGGCGTTTCGTCGAGGCGGGCGCCAAGGTCGTAATCGCCAGCCGCAAGATGGAAAACCTCGAAAGGACGGCGGCCGAGTTCGCCGGCCTGCCGGGCGAGGTGCTGCCGTTCCGCTGCCACGTGGGCAAGAAGGAGCAGATCGAGGCGACCGTCGCCGCAGCGGAAGAGCGGTTCGGTACGGTCGACATCATGGTCAACAACGGCGCGACGAACCTGGAGCAAGGCCCGGCGCTCGACGTGACCGATGAGGCGGTGATGAAGATGGTCGAGATCAACGTGCTGTCGTCGGTGCGCTTCCTGCGCCTGGTCGTGCCCAAGATGATCGAGAAGGGCGGGGGATCGATCATCAACATCGCTTCGATCGCCGGACTGCGGCCGCAGTTGGAAGGTCTGCTCTACAGCTTGACCAAGTCGGGGCTGATCATGATGACCCGCTCGTGGGCTTACGAATGGGGCAAGCACAACGTCCGCGTCAACGCCATCTGCCCGGGTCTGGTGCGCACCGACTTCAGTTCGTTCTTCTGGAAGAGCGGCGAGGGCGGGGAACGCATCCCGCCGAACCAGCCCATTCGCCGCCTGGGCGAAACCCGCGACATCGGCGGCATCGCGCTCTACCTGGCTTCCGACGAATCGACCTGGGTCAGCGGACAAACCTGGGTCATCGACGGCGGCGCAACGGCGCGCTGACGCTTGTAGGGGCCGCGGCGTGGGATATCGCGGGATTAAGTGGGATTAAGTGGGATTAAGTGAGGCGCAACGGCGCGCTGACGCTTGTAGGGGCCGCGGCTCTAACGCGAGCCGACCGTGACCCAGATGGGCGACGACCAGGCGATCTGGCCGTCCACTTGCCGGACGCGCACGTAGTAATAGCTTTCGCCCGGCTGCGCTTCGTTGTCGGCGAAGGTGAACGCCGCCTCTTGGCCGAGGTTCTGGCGGGTGTGTACGAATTCCCGGTTCCTGATAATGTCGATTTGACTGATCGGCTCCGTGCCGATCACCCGCACCGACAAGCGGAAGTCGCCGGATACGGTCACGATGTCGCCCTGCAGGTACTCCTTGCCGCCCGACCGCAACCGGTAGTCCAGCACGATGTTGTCCGTCGCGCCGTAGGAGTGCCGCTTGCGCATGGCGTCGAGCAGCCCTTCGCGGCCGGCATCCTCTGAAATCGTGCAGGCGTAGGAAATATGCGTCGAAACGTGATCGGACGCCGCCTGCACGCCCAGCTTGTAGCCCTTGGCCCAGGCGTTCCAGACGTAGCCCGCAGGGCGGAAGCCGCCCGGCGCCGAGCGCGGATTGCCGGCGTACGCGGCTCGCGGAGCTCCTTCGTATTCGGCCGAGACGCGGTCGCCTTGATAGATCTCGACCAGCGGCTCGACTGCGGGGTCGTTGTCGCGCCAGTCGGTGCCCATGTTGGTCGCCGAGGTGTGCGCGATGGCGATGCCGTCGTTCTCCTTGAGGTAAGCGTAAAGGTCTTTCGTCCCCACGGGCTCGGGGTTGGCCGAGCGCTTCGTCGCCTCCGCGGTGGCGAAGGGAAACAGCGGCGAGCCGAACTCCTCGCGCGAAATGGGGAACGGGCGGACGCCGCGCTTGGCGAAGATGATGTTGCGGTGTCCGTTGGGGTAGCGCACGCTGCGTTCGTAGGCGAACAGCGGCGTAAAGCGGCCCGGCAGATGGAAGCAGTCGACGAACTGCTGCAGCAGAAAGTCGTGGTATTCCACGTTGGGGCCGCCCAGGAAGTTGTGCTCCGAGTTGGCGTAGTAATCGAGGCTCGCCGCGTCGATGGCGTAGCGGTAAGCCTGCAGCAGGGATCCGTCGTTGAAGCCGTCCATCGAAAACTCGGTGTGGCGGTGGGTGTCGCCGCGGTAGATCTTGTAGGTCTTGCCGCCGGAGACGATTTCGTAGTTGCGGATCGTTTCGAGGTCTCGGGTTTCGTTCGGATGGATGGGGTAAACCGTGATCTCCGGCTGCACGCGCGGTTGCAGCTTGAGCGCGCCGGCGGCGGCGGGCGCGGGGATTTTGGCGACGTAGATATCGGCTTGGTCGACCAGCATCGAGGCGAAGTCGCGGTTGTCGGTCGGCCAGGCCGCGGCGATGCCGCCGTCTTCGGTTTGGGCGAAAGCGCTGCGCACGTCCATGCGCCCGGTGCTGTGCGGGAAATAGAGCGGCGTTCCCCACGCGCCGCCGGCGTAGCGGATTCCCCACAACTCCCACGCCGCGCGGTGCGCCTCGAAATCGGAAACGATGTCTTTGAGTCGCGGGTTGCGATGCCGGAAAAATACCCACACGCCGCCCTTGCCGTCGGGTTGGACGGTCGGCAGGTCGTTTTTGTCCTGCAACTCGGGCGGCAGCGCATCGTCGAGCGGAACGGCCGGTTCGCGCAGGCGTCCTCCGTCGAGAGCTGCGACGGCGATCTTCCGCCATTGGTAGAGCCGCGTCCCTTCCTGTTCGAGCCCGAAGCCGTTGTCCTTGCCCCACAGGGTTCCGCTTTCGCTCCAGGCGGCCCACAGCCTGTCGTCGGCGTCGCAGGCCAGGGTGACGTGCGCTTCGAACTTGGGGGTGTCGGCCAACGGAACGATGTCCTCCCAGCTCGCGCCGTTATGGCGGCGCAGCAGGATGTCGTAATTGCCCTTGTCGTAGGTGTCCCAAGCGGCATAGACGTTGCCGCCGGAGTCGGCGGCGATAGCGGGCTCCCAGTCGTTGGCTTGAGACGTGGAGATTTTTTCCGCGGGCGACCACCGTTCGCCGTCGTGAAAGCGCGCGAAGATGTCGGCCTGACCGTCGCGGAAGCCCTGCCAGACGACCCAGACGCGGCCCGCTGAGTCGGTTGCGAGGTTGTGGTAAAGATCGGGCTGCGGGGCTTCGCTGAGCCGTTGGACGGGCGACCGGCGCTCGCCGTCGAAGACGCGGGCGTAGAGGTCGCGGTTGCCGTCCACCTGGTCTGACCAGACGACATGAATGCGCCCGTCGCCGCCGCGCGCGGCCTTGGCCAGGAACACGTCGCCGGGTTTCTCGGTGACCTTCTCGATCGCTCCCCACTTTTCGCCGTCGTAATGGCGCAGAAGAACTTCGTTCGCCCCGGCGCGGTAGGCCACCCAGACGACCCAGACTTGGCCGTTCGGGCCGGTTGCCAGCGAGGCGAAGTCGTTTTGCCGCCCGCGCTCGGAGATTTGCCGGGCGCTGACGGTCCGCGAGGCGACGACGCGGCCCCCCAGAAAGCGGCGCGGCCGGCCGAGTTGCAAGTCCCGCAGATCGACCCGGAAGCCGCCCTGCTCGGTCTCGAAGGCCATGCGCGCGCGGTCGTTGGTTTTCAAATCGACGATCAGGCCGGGGTTGAAAATGTTCACCGGGACGCCCGTGACCGGCTGCGGCTTGGGGGCGGGGTACCGGTAGTTGGGTCCCTGCCACGAGCTGAGCTTCCAGGCGTTGCCTGCGAGGCTGTCGCCGGGAGTCGGCCGCCGGCTGGAGATGCCGAGCAGTTCTCCGCCCGAGACCGAGAGCTTCCCGTCCCAGACTTGGGGCCGCCTGTCGTTGGCGCCGAACTCCACGCGGACGGAGACCAGCGCCGGATCGTCGAAGCGCTCCTGCGCCGCGGCGCTCCCGGAAAAGGCGAGGAGCGCCGCCGCGCTCCAGTGGATAGCGAATCGTGGATAGGGGATAGTAAAGAGCCGCCTGCCTGCCGCTGCCGCAAGCGACGGGAAGGCAAAATCGAGCGAAGTCCGCGCCGGCATGGTTGGGAGTATATCAGCCGCTCCGCGGGCGGCCGCTTCGGTCGTTTCTATAATCCCAAGATAAGGCAAGCGATCGATGCCGCGGATTTTCGACAACATCGAGCAGTCTCTCCTTCCGGCGCTGAACGAGACCCTGGCGGTTGCCGACCGCGCGGACTTCTGCGTAGGCTACTTCAGCCTGCGCGGCTGGCGGTCGCTCGACGAGCATGTCGAGAAATGGGCGGGCGGCGACGGGCATTGCTGCCGCCTGCTCGTCGGCATGCAGCGGCTGCCCCACGAAGAGCTGCGCATCGCGCGGAGCTTTTCCGCGAGCGCAACGGAGTTGGACAATCAAACGGCGCTGCGCTTGAAAAACAGGCTGGCTCAGGAATTCCGCGATCAATTGACGATCGGCGCGCCGACCAACGCCGACGAGGCGGGCCTGCGCCGGCTGGCGCGGCAGATCAAGAGCAAAAAGGTCGTCGTCAAGCTCTTTCTCAGGCATCCGCTGCACACCAAGCTCTACCTGCTGTTCCGCCCGGACCCGGTCAACCCCTGCACCGCCTACTTGGGCAGCAGCAATCTCACACTGTCCGGTCTTTCCCGGCAAGGGGAATTGAACGTGGACGTGCTCGACCACGACGCCTGCCAAAAGCTCGCGGCGTGGTTCGAAGCCCGCTGGGAAGACCGCTGGTGTCTCGATATTTCCGCCGAACTGGCGCGCATCGTCGATGAAAGCTGGGCGCGGGAAGAGCCGATTCCGCCTTACCGCATCTACATCAAGATGGCTTACCATCTGTCGCAGGAAGCGCGGGCCGGGCTGACCGAATTCCGCATTCCCAAGGACTTCGGCGACAAGCTGCTCGATTTCCAGATAGCCGCCGTCAAGATCGCGGCGCACCGCCTGAACCGGCGCGGCGGCGTGATCATCGGCGACGTGGTCGGACTGGGCAAGACGCTCATGGCGACGGCGCTGGCGCGCGTGTTCGAAGACGATCACGGCCTGGAAACGCTGATCGTCTGCCCGAAGAACCTCGTCCCCATGTGGGAGGATTATCGGGACCGGTACCGCCTGCGGGCGCGCGTGCTGTCGAGCAGCCGCGTGATCCGGGATTTGCCCGACATGCGCCGCTACCGGCTCGTGGTCATCGACGAAAGCCACAACCTGCGCAACCGCGAGGGCAAGCGCTACCGCGCCATCCGGGAATATATCAGGGAAAACGACAGCAAGTGCATCCTGCTGTCGGCGACGCCCTACAACAAGACCTATGCGGATCTTTCCAGCCAGCTCGGGCTTTTCGTACCCGAGGACGCAGACCTGGGGATTCGGCCCGAGCGGCTGTTGCGCGAGATCGGCGAGACCGAGTTCCTGCGCCGCCGGCAGGCGCCGCTGCGCTCGCTGGCGGCATTCGATGAATCCGAGTACGCCGACGACTGGCGGGAGCTCATGCGCCTTTACCTCGTGCGCCGCACGCGCAGCTTCATCCAGAGCAACTACGCCGCAGCGGACCCGCAAGACGGGCGCAAGTATCTGACCTTCGCCGACGGCCGCAGGTCGTACTTTCCGGCGCGCATTCCCAAAACCGTCCGCTTCGACGCGGACGCGCAGTATGCCCGGCTCTTTTCCGAGGACGTGGTCCACGCCGTCAACGGCTTGCGGCTGCCGCGCTACGGCCTGGGCAACTACGCCGCGCCGTCTCCGCGCACGCCGCCGACGCCGGCCGAGGCGAAAATTTTGGACGATTTGTCGCGCGCGGGCAAGCGGCTGATGGGCTTCTGCCGCACCAACCTGTTCAAGCGCCTGGAAAGCAGCGGCCATGCTTTCCTGCTGTCGGTCGAGCGGCACGTGCTCAGGAATTTCGTCTTTCTGCACGCCGTCGAGCACGACCTGCCGCTGCCGATCGGAACGCTCGACGCGGGCTCGCTGGATGCGGGTTCCTCCGACGGGGACGCGGACGACGCCGGCGGCGGCATGTTCGACGAGGAAGGCGGGGAAAGCGCCGAGCGGCCGGCCGCGTCCGCGCCGCTGCGCACGGAGGAAGATTTCCGCGAACGCGCCGCCGCGGTCTATGAGTTGTACGCCGGGCAGTACAAGAGACGGTTCCGCTGGCTGCGCGCGCGTCTTTTCGTTGCGGATCTGCGCGAAGACCTGCAGGCGGACGCCGCGGCGCTGCGCAAGCTGCCGGCGCGCTTCGGCGGCTGGAACCCCGACGCCGACGCCAAGCTCGACGCGCTGCGCCGGCTGCTCGCGGAAGAGCATCCCGACCGCAAAGTGCTCGTTTTCACCCAGTTCGCCGATACGGTGCGTTATCTGGGCGAGCAATTGGCGGCCCGCGGCGTGACGAAAATGGGCGCCGTGACGGGGGACTCCGCCGACCCTACCGCGGCGGCCCGGCGGTTCAGTCCGAAGAGCAACGCCCAAGAGGGGCGCATCCCCGCGGACAAGGAATTGCGCGTGCTGATCGCCACCGACGTGCTGAGCGAAGGGCAGAACCTGCAAGACTGCGCCGTCGTGGTGAATTACGATTTGCCTTGGGCGATTATCCGCCTGATTCAGAGAGCCGGCCGCGTGGACCGCATCGGCCAGCAGGCGCGGGACATCCTTTGCTATTCTTTCCTTCCCGCCGACGGGATCGAGCGTCTGATTCGGCTGCGGGACCGCGTGCGCGCGCGCCTCAATGAAAACGCCGAGGTCGTCGGTACCGACGAAGCCTTTTTCGAGGACGAAGACCAGCGGGCCGTTCTCGATCTCTATAACGAACGGGCCGGCATTCTCGACGGGGACGACGACGCGGAGGTCGATCTTTCGTCGTATGCCTATCAAATCTGGAAGAACGCCGTGACGGCGGACCCCTCGCTGAGCAAGAAGATCGAAGACATGCCCGCCGTGGTTTACTCGGCCAAAGCCTTCGCGCCGCAGCCGAACCGCCCGGCGGGGGCGCTGGTTTACATGCGCGCGGCCCAGGGACACGACGCTCTGGCCTGGGTAAACGGCGCCGGCGGCAGCGTAACGGAAAGCTGGTTCGAGATTCTACGCGCCGCGGAATGCGCGCCCGACACGCCGGCCCTGCCGCGCGGCGAAACGCACCACGATCTCGTGCGCAAGGCGGCGGAGCACATCGCCCGCGAGGAAAAGCAGGTCGGCGGCCAACTCGGACGCCCCTCCGGGGCGCGCTTCCGCGCCTACGAACGGCTCAAGAAATACGCCCAAGATGTCGCAGGCACCTTGTTCGATACCAGGCCGCTGCGAAACGCGATCGATGAAATTTACCGCCACCCCCTGCGTCAAGCGGCGGTGGACACGCTGAACCGTCAGTTGCGCAGCGGAATCTCCGACGAAACTCTTGCCGAGTTGGTCGTCGCGCTCAGGGACGAAGACCGCCTCTGCGTGATTCATGAGGAGGACGAGCGTCAGGAGCCGCAAATCATTTGCTCGTTGGGTCTGGAGGCGCGCGGGCGCGCCGGCGGATAGCAAAGAGACATGCCGAAGCTGGACAGGGATAGGGTCAGGAACTATCTGAATATCTTCGATCTGCGGGCGTTGTTTGTCGAAGAGCTCGGCTGGGACCGCGGCGGCGCGGATATTGAAGTCGAGGCCGGCGGCGCCGCGTTCGCTTTGCAAGCCGTCGCCCACAAGCGCGGCATGGTCGCCTACCAATGCGTT
The DNA here is from genome assembly GCA_958295955.1 of uncultured Bryobacterales bacterium. Taxonomy (GTDB): domain Bacteria; phylum Acidobacteriota; class Terriglobia; order Bryobacterales; family UBA6623; genus CATQHP01. The sequence continues at coordinate 4,304,565 of OY282420.1, forward strand.
GCAGCGGCGGACGAGGCTTTCCCGGACCATCCGACGCGGATGAAGATCGACCGGGAGTTGACCAAGACCGCCCGCGAGCACATCGTCGTTTACGCCTCGCCCGACCGCGGCATGCACTGCTGGCAATGGGTCAAGCGCGAGCCGGGCAAGCCCGACAGAGCGCGCTCGCACAGCTTCCGGCGGGGGCAGTCGGGAGAGGCGCTGATCCAGAAGCTGGATCATCTGGTCGTCACGCTGGAAAAAGAAGAGCGCCTGACCATCGTCGACGTAACGGACATGGCGCGCGCGGCCTTCGACGTGGAGAAGGTCACCAAGCGCTTCTACGAGCGTTTTCGCAAGGAGCACGGCGATTTCCTGGCGTTCATCGAGGGTTTCCAAAACGCAGCCGACCGCGAATGGTACGCCTCGCTGATGCTCAACCGGATGATGTTCATTTACTTCATCCAGAAGCAGGGCTTTCTCGACGGCGACCCCGATTATCTGCGCAACCGCCTGGAGCGCGTGCGCCGGGAGCACGGCACGGGCTGTTTCCAGACCTTCTATCGGTTGTTTCTGCGGCGGCTGTTCCACGAGGGGCTGGACCTGCCGGCGGCCGAGCGCGCGCCCGACTTGGCGAAGCTGTTGGGGCGCGTCCCTTATCTCAACGGCGGCCTGTTCGAGACGCACGACTTGGAGCGGCGCAACCCCGAGGTCGATATTCCCGACGAGGCGTTCGCCGCGGTCTTCGAGTTTTTCGACGCCTACCAGTGGCATCTCGACGACCGGCCGCTGCGCAACGACAACGAGATCAACCCCGACGTGCTGGGCTACATCTTCGAGAAATACATCAATCAGAAGCAGATGGGGGCCTACTACACCAAGGAGGACATCACCGGCTACATCGGCCGCAACACCGTCATCCCCTTTCTGTTCGACCGAGCGCGGAAGGCATGCCCCGTCGCCTTCGGCCCCGCAGGCGGAGTGTGGCGGCTGTTGTCGGACGCCCCGGACCGCTACATCTACGCGGTGATGCGCCACGGCATTACCTACGACATCCATGGCAAGCAAGACCTTGCGGAAAAGCGCGAGTTGCCGGAGAAGATCGCCGCCGGTCTGGACGATATCTCGCAACGCGGCGGCTGGAACGATGCGGCGCCGTCCGAATACGCGCTGCCGACCGAAACCTGGCGCGAGCACGTCGCCCGCCGCCGCCGTTACGAGGAAGTCCGCGCCAAGCTCGCGAGGGGCGAAGTCGCGTCGGTCGACGACCTCGTCACCTTCAATCTGGACATCGAGAAATTCGCCCAAGACGCAATCGCCGAGAGCGAAGGGCCGGAGTTGGTGCGCGCCTTTTGGCAAGCTCTGGGCAAGGTCTCCATCCTCGATCCGACGTGCGGTTCCGGCGCGTTCCTATTCGCCGCGCTGAACATCCTGGAGCCGCTCTACCTGACTTGTCTGGAGGCCATGCGCGGATTCCTCGACGACCTGGAACGCGCGCCGCGCCGCCGGCGCCCGGAGTATTTGAGCGACTTCCGCAAGGCGCTGGCCAACGTGGACGCCCACGCAAGCGAGCGCTACTTCATTCTCAAATCCATCGTCGTCGACAACCTCTACGGCGTGGACATCATGGAAGAGGCCGTGGAGATCTGCAAGCTGCGGCTGTTCCTGAAACTCACCGCCCAGTTGGAGCGTTCGGAGGACATCGAGCCTCTGCCCGACATCGATTTCAACATTCGCGCCGGCAACACTCTCGTCGGCTTCGCTTCGCTGGACGAGGTGCGGGAAGCCTTCAGGACGGCCGGCAACGGGCAGCGCAGAATGCTCTATCCGGAAGAGGATGAAAAGTTAAAGGACATCGAAGAGGAGGCGAAGATCGCCGAAGACGCTTTCCGTGAATTCCGCCGAATGCAGACCGAGCAGAGCATGGACGCGGGCGCTTTCACCGGCGCGAAGGCGAAGTTGCGCAAGCGGCTGGCCGGTCTGCGGGCGGAGTTGGACCGGTATCTGGCCGGCGAATACGGCGTGAAGACCGGCAACAAGAAGGAGTATGCGCAATGGCTCGCCGGCCACCAGCCGTTTCACTGGTTCGTCGAGTTCTACGGCGTCGTGCGCGGCGGCGGCTTCGACGTGGTGATCGGCAACCCGCCGTATGTGGAAATACCGAAGATAGCCGGTCACTACTCTCTGCGAAACTACAAAGTTATCAAAACGGGAAACCTTTACGCAGTTTGTCTTGAGCGGTTCCGACAGCTTCTTGGCTCAAACCGGAGGTATGGAGTGATTGTCCCTATCAGCGCGGTTTCAACACCACGCATGCTGCCGCTTATGCGTCTGCTCGTTGATAGCTCTTCACTCCACATCAGCAACTTTGCCGTTCGCCCTGCTAAGCTCTTTTCCGGAGTAGATATGAACTTGTCCATTTTGGTAGGTAGGCCAATTACAAAAAAAGATCAGAAGGGAATTTTTACAACTGCTTATACGCGATGGAATGAAACCTATAGAGAGCATCTATTCGATACGATTTCATATATTGAATCTGAATTTTATGAGCCTTTTTCGGCCATTACAAAGATCAGCTCGGGGATCGATCAAGCCATTCTCGACAAGCTTATGAAATATGACCCGCTAACTCGTCTTCGTATAAAAGAATCCCAAAACCCTATTTACTACCATAGTGGCGGAAGGTATTTCCGAAAGTGCATCCGACGAAAATTATCCAATGAATACAAGGAGTTGTCACTCCCTGAAGAGGCTGCAAACTCGATTTTGTGTTTGCTTTCTTCATCACTATACTATTGGCTCTGGATAATCTTTTCCGATTGCTATCATGTGACCCGATCGGACATCGATATGGTCCCGGTTCCCGATTCGTTGCTATTAGACAAAAGACTCCACGGGCTGTCCGACACGCTCGTCGATGACCTTGAACGCAACGCCGAGATACGGACCAGGAGGAGAGCGGACGGCAGTGAACAGACGGAAGTGAATTATTCTGCTGGGAAGTCAAAATATGTAATGGATGAAATCGACAGGATGCTTGCCGGACACTACGGCTTGTCAGAAGAGGAAGTTTCTTACTTGGTAAACTACGATGCGAAGTATCGAATCAACGACACCGGCCGCGATCACAGATTAGAACTCAGGATGTAGCAATGCCCGTAACTTTGACGGAACCGGATGGATCCATCCAGGATAATCGAGGAGGTGAAACTCCCGTGTGGAAGTGCCCTCATTGCGAACGGCTGCTCAAGATCGACGATTTTGGCTGGCGTAAGCGGGATGACAAATATCCCGGGCAGAATGTTTGGCACAAGCAGTCTTGGTGTACGGAATGCCGCGGAAGCTGACAGATAGTTAGCATAGACATGTAACAGTGGGCGACGACAGACAAGAAGAACTGTTGGCAATCTACAAGCTGCACGCCGAGCTTGCGGACCGGGTGAGCCAACGCAGGGAAGAGGTAAACAGGCTTTACGTCTGTCTGCTGACCGGGGTTTCGGTTTTATTTGCCGCTTTTCTGCGTTACGGAACGGGATCGATCCCGGTCAAGACGATTTTGGGGGCCGGCGGCGTTTTGGGAGCTTTGCTCTCGGCATCCTGGTACATCGTCATCCGTTCCTACCGCCAACTGAACTCCGGGAAATTCGATGCGCTGCACGAGTTGGAGGCAAAGTTGGCCTATCCTTTTTTCAAGCGGGAGTGGGAGTTGCTCGAAGAGGGCAGAAAGCGAAGCCGCTACTGGAAGCTGACCGTTGTCGAAACCGGCCTTCCGCTCGGTTTCTTCGCTCTTTCCGTAATTTCGATTGTCGTTGCCTTGACGGTATATTGAACCGCAGCGGGCAAGCGCAGCCGGCTTGCCGGTCGCGGCGCCGGCGGGCTACCGCGCAATTTGGCCGCGGTGGGCGGTTGCGTTGACTTTCACCGTGTACTTGCCGGGCTTGCGCACTTTCGGCGTGAACCCGGAACCTCGGATGCGCAGCGTGTAAACGATCTCGTTGTTGCTTTCGTCGATGACCTGCACGACCGGGTCCGGAGAATCGCTGACGACTTCCGGGAGCGCGTAGGCGTTGGGCAATCCGTTGTCGAGTTGGTCGATTTCAAGCGGCCAGCCGGGGTAGGGCTGCGCGCCGGGCTCGCTTGCATCCGTCCAGCGGGGCCAGTTGGCGAAGCGGATCTTGCGGGTCTCGCGGTCGAACGCGATGATGCCGTAGCCGGGGGCGCGTTCGTGCAGCGCGGCGGGCTCGATGCCGTTCCGCTCAGGGTTCGAGACCGCGTGAACCGTGATCTTGTTGCCGAAGCCGTCGAGGTATTCGCCGGTGTAGCGCGGCGCTCCTTCCTTGCGATTCCTGCCCGGCCTGGGCGGGAACCAGCGCCGCGGCCAGATGTTCGCCACCGAAGGCACGCAGATCGCCCAGCTTGCATCGTTCCAATCATCCACGCCGTATTGCAGCGAACTGCCGAGATGCTGGTCGCCGGCGATGTGGAAGGCGAACGCCTTGCGCAGCAGGCGGACGGCGCGGTTGCGCCCGGATTGCGGCCAGCCGTTCGAGTCGTGGTCCTGCACCGGCCATTCGTTGTCCGGGTACTCGCCGGGGGCGTTGACGCGCAGCCTGGGCGTGACCGCGTCGGTCGTCGTGCCTTTCGGCAGCGTGCAGACGTCGGCCAGAATGGTTTGCGAGATCGCGGCCTTCATCCAGGCGCCCGCCCAATCCCGGCCCCATTCCTCCAGAAAGCGCTCCTGACGCTCGCCCAACAAGGGGAAGTCGGGGTTGTCGGAGCGCTTGGCGGCGTCGTAGCGGGCGTCTTGCGCCCAGCCGTTGACGATATCGGCCTGCGGCAGCAGCACGCTGGCCGAGTCCTTCCATTTGCGGTCTTCGATAATGGCGAAGCTGACGCCGCCTATGAGCAGGTCGGTGTAGTAAACGGCGATGCCCTGCTCGATAGGCGTAGGGTCGAAGGGGTCGGGCATGTTGGCCGTTTGCGTCGTCTGCACGACGTGGACGAAGCGCGGGTCCATGGTGTAGCCGCCCTGGTCTTGCCCCGGCTTGCCGTAGCCGACGGCCTTGCGTCCGCCCGCGCCCCAGATGTTGCCCTGGTAAACGTCGTGGTCGTCGGGCAGGGCGACGGCGGGGATGTCTCTGAGCAACTCGCCGTATTCCCAGCCGAAGATGTGCCACTTGCGCAGGTAGTCGAGGATGGCGGCGTCGGTCGGCTCGCGGACGATGCCGTATTCGCCGACGCGCTCGTAAACGTTGTCGCCGGTGAAGGCCAGCAGGTCGGGGTCGTGATGCCTGACGTTGCGCACGATGTCGTTGTGCGGAAAGCCCAGGTCGTTGTTGCCGGTGAAGGCGGCGACGACGATCTCGGGCTTGTCCGCGGGGTCTTTGCGCACGGTTCCGCCCCAGGCATGGTCCTCGTAAACGACGCGGTAGGGTGTGTCCGCGCTGTCGTCCCAGTCGGCGACGCGGAAGGTTGCGGAGCGGGCTTCGGGGTCGATCTCTGTCTCGGCGATCTGCTCCCAGGCGCCGTTGCGCTCGATTTCAAGAGCAACCTCGCGCGGCCCGTTGCCGATGGGCGCGATCATGGCGTTGAGCTTGAGCGTTCCCCGGCTGAGGGTGTGCATGGCGAAGAGGACGGGGCCGAAGGCGCGGCTGTCGTCGGCGTCCACTTTGCTGCCGGAAACGGTCCAGTCTTTGAACCAGAAGCGCAGATTGCCGCCGCGCCTGCTGCCCGGCTTGAGGTCCCAGCCGGTCTCGCCGATTTGGCGGTTATCCGGCGGCGAGTCGGGCACGGGGCCGGAGCCGGCGACCAGGGCGAGGCCGCCGGTCAGCGCGTCGGGGGCGACGTCTTCCTCTACGTGCTCGACGGAGCGGTTCGCGTCCGCTACGCGCAAGGTCAGGCGGTACGCTGCGCCGTTCGGCTCGGCGTCGAGAGTCATCTCGAGGTTGGAGAAGTCGACGCTCTCCAGGCGCTGCTCGACGCCTTCGAGCGAGCCGATGAAGACCCGGCCGTCGGAAGTGATGCCGCAGTTCAGGCCGACGCCGCGGACCGCGCTGTCGCGGTAGTCGTCGAACGACCCGCGGATGCCGACGCGGAAGCCGACCCAGCCGTCTTCGAGCGGCTCGGTGTCTTCCTCCAGGCGGCCCAGGCGGACGCTCAACGACAAATCGCCGGGCCGGTCGGCGACCTCGCGCGTCAACAGGAAAACGTTGCGGTCGCCGCCGGCGACGATGTTTTCCATGCGGCCGCCGCGCAGGCGCCACTCCTGCAGGGGGTTGGCCCAGTATTCGGGGCCGATCCACGGCCGCTCGACGGCGGGATCCCATGCGCTTTGGAAGCTGTTCGCGGAAGAGCAGCCGAAGGACAGCAGGGCGAGAACGACTGCCGAGACAAGTTTAGCGTGGCGCATTACGATTTCTAAGTTAGCAGGGCGCGCCGGGGCGCGTCAGCGGATAACGCAGCGGATAACGGCCGGCGGATAGTTGAAGAAAACGCGCTGCGCGGCGGACGGACAATGATTTTGGGTTGGCGGGGCAATGATTTTGGATTGATGGGACAATGATTTTGCGACAGGCGGGCGCTCTCTTCCGCATGATGCCGGTCAATGCAGTATGCTGATTCCATGCGGCGCGTGGGCATTGGAGAGTTGCGCAGGAACTTGAGCGTTTACATTGCCAAGGTCAAAGAGGGTGAGGCGTTTTCGGTTACCGACAGAGGCGAGCCCGTCGCCGTGCTCAAGCCGACACTCAGTCAGGAAGAGGCTTGGCAGCGATTGATCGATGAAGGCCGCGTGACCCCCGCCAAGACCCCTTTCCGTGATTTTTTGCGTGATTACAAACCGCCGCAAGGAGAGGTCGACCACGACTGTACTGCTTCCCGATATCTGCAGGAGATGCGGGAAGACCGTATATGACGACGGCGTTTTGCGATTCTTCGGCTTTTTGGACGCCGGTCAGGCGGCGACCGCGCTGAGCATATCCGCGCTCGATTTCGATTTCATCGCTTACGACAAGCGCATCCCGCAGGCCGGTTTGCGCGCGCCGGCGCCTGCCTGACCCGCCGCCCCGAGCGGGCGGCCCCGCCGAGGCGTCCCGCTTTGCTATCTTGATCTACCGGTGCATGTAGTCTCTGAAGATCACGCGATCAACCGCGACCGCCGCGAGCGGGTGAAGTATGTCGGCTTCACGCTGGTTGTCGGCGTGCTGCTGCTGCTCAATTTCTTGGGCATTTTCGACAGCATCCTCGGCTACGACACGGCCATTTTCCTGGCCGTTCTCGCCGGCTACAAGACTTTCTACCGGGCCATCGCCGAGTTATTCGACCGCAAGATTTCCGCCGATCTGGCGATCGTCATCGCGGCCTTCGCAGCGATGGCGATCGGCGAGTACCTGGCCGCAGCCGAGGCCATGTTCATCATGCTGCTCGGCGAAGGGCTCGAAGCCTGGGCCGCCGGCCGCACCGAGCGGGCGATCCACCGCTTCGTCGATCAACTGCCGCACCATGCCCGCGTGCTGCGCGACGGCGTCGAGGTGGAGGTCCACGTCGAAGACCTCATGCCGGGGGATATCGTCGTGGTGCGCGCGGGCGAGCGCATCTCCGCCGACGGCATCGTCGCGAGCGGCGAGTCGTCGGTCGACGAAAGCCCGATCACCGGCGAGTCAGTGCCGCGCGACAAAGCCGCGGGCGATGAGGTTTTTTCGGGCACGGTCAACGGACACGGCCTGATCCACGTCCGCGTCACGCGCGCCGCGGACGAATCGACGCTGGCCCGCCTGATTCACTTGGTCGAAGAGGCCCGCGACCACCGCACCGCTCCGGTCGTGCGCACCGCCGACAAGTACGCCCGCTTTTTCCTGCCGGCGATCTTGGCCGCGGCCGGCGCCGTTTACTGGTTCTCCTCCGATTTCGACAATGCCGAGCGCATACGCCGCGCCGTCGCGGTGCTGATCGTCGGCTGCCCTTGCGCGCTGATTCTGGCGACTCCGGCGGCGATGGTCGCGGCTATCGGCGGATTGGCGCGCCGCGGCCTGCTGGTGCGCGGCGGCCAGGTCGTGCAGACGGCGTCGGAAATCGACACTGTGGTTTTCGACAAGACCGGCACGCTGACCACGGGCGAGTTCAACATCATCGAGATCGTCCCGGCCCCGGGCCGCGCGGAAAGCGAGGCGCTCGCGCTCGGAGCCGCTGCCGAAGCCGGCTCCGATCATCCGTTGGCCAAGGTGATTGTCGAGGCCGCCGCGGATCGCGGTCTCGCTGCCGAGGCGCCGCTCGAGGCGCAGATCGTTCCCGGCCGGGGGGCGCAGTGCGTACAGGACGGGCGGACGATCCGCGCCGGCAACGAAGCGTTTTTGGCGGAGCAGGGCATCGAGGGCTTGCAGCCCTATCTGGACGCCGCCGACCGCGCCGGCGCAACGGCCGTGCTGGTTTCGTCCGATGCGCAGTTCGTCGGCGCGATCCTGCTGCGCGATACGCCCCGACAAGGCGCGCACGACGCGGTTCGGGCCATCGAAGAGCTCGGCGTGGCCAACGTCGTGCTGCTGACGGGCGACCGGCGCAAGGCGGCCGACGCGATAGCCCGCGAAGTGGGCATCACCCACGTCGAGGCCGAGTTGCTGCCCGAGCAGAAGCTCGACCGCATCCGCCAACTGCAAATCCAGGGGCGCAAGGTGGCCATGATCGGCGACGGCGTCAACGACGCCCCCGCGCTGGCGGCGGCGGACGTTGGCGTGGCCGTCGCCGGTTCCGGCGCCGATATCGCCGCCGAGGCGGCCGACGCCGTCGACCTTAACCACGAGATATCGAAGCTGCCCAAGCTCTTCGACGTTTCCAGGAATGCCGTCGCCACGGTCTGGCAGAACATCATCCTGTTCGCCGGCGTGGTCAACATCGTGGCCGTGTACGTGGCTGGGAAGGGCTGGATGGGTCCCGCTCTGGCGGCGGGCGTACACCAGATCTCTTCCATCTTCGTCATGCTCAACTCCGTGCGGTTGCTGCGGGTCGAGCGGCCCGCCGGGCGCGTCCCGCGCTGGAAGCAATACGGGCGGCGGGTCGGCATCGGGCGTCTCTGGCAGACCGTTTTGCACGGCTTGCGGCTCGTCGATCCGGCCGCGGCCTTCGCCTGGCTCGTCGAAAACCGCCGCCGCTTGGTCAAGCCGTTCGCCTGGGTCTGCGCGGCCTGGTGGCTCTCCAGCGCAACGTTCGTTCTGCAAACTGACGAGCAGGGCGTGATCGAGCGCTTCGGGCGCAAAGTCCTTCCGTATCGGGAGCCGGGCGTCAATCTCAAGCTGCCCTGGCCGGTCGACCGGCTGACGCGGATCCGGGCGCGTCAGGTGCGGATTGTCGAAATCGGCTTCCGCACGACCGCCGCCGCGACTTTCAACGAACCCCCGGCATACGAATGGGACGTGCAGCACCGCGACGGACGCATCCAGCTCAAGGAAGAAGAGACGTTGATGCTGACCGGCGATCAGAACATGATCGAGATGAGCGCCGTAGTGCATTACGACCTGGAAAAGCCCGACGACTTTCTGTTCCGGCAACTCGACGCCGACGCGACCATCCGGGCGGCGGCGGAGTCGTCGCTGCGCGCCGTGGTGAATGCGATGCCGCTCGATGCGTTGCTCGCGGCCGGCCGGCGCGACGCCGAGAAAGCCGCCGTCGAGGAGTTGCAAATGCGGCTCGAGCGCTATGGCGCCGGCGCCAGAGTCCATCATGTGGCGATTCAGGACTTACACCCTTCGGTCGAGGTCGTGGACGCCTTCCGCGACGTGGCCGGGGCGCTGGAGGAAAAAAACCGCATGATTAACGAAGCGGAAGGCTATGCCAACGAGCAGGTCGCTCTGGCTCGCGGGCAGGCCGAGGCCGGCTTGCAGGAAGCCGCGGGTTATAAGGTCAGCCGCTCCGAACGGGCCGAGGGAGACGCTTCGCGGTTTGTCCGCTTGGAAAACGAATACCGCCGCGCGCCGGGACCGACGTCCACCCGCCTGTATCTCGAAGCGATGGACGAGGTGTTGCCCGACCGGCCCAAGCTGATCATCGACTCGCGCGGCGGAAAACGCAATCTATGGACCGTGGAAGACAGCGTGATGCTCGCTCCGCCCGGCGCCGGGATGCAGCAACCGCCGCCGCCGTTCGAAATGCCCGAGGAAGAGGAATAGTTGATGCACGAACACAGTCATCATCATGAGCACGACCACGGCCGCCATCATGGGCATGAGCACGACCATCACAGCCATGACCACGAGCCCCGCGAGCCCTTCGATTTCGCCGCGTTCGCTCGCGGGAACGGGAAAATCCTGATTGCGTTGGGGGCGTTGCTCGTCTTGTGGTCGACGGTTTTCACCGTCCGCGAGACCGAGTTCGCGCTGGTCACGCAATTCGGACGTCCGGTGCGCACGGTCGCCGATGCGGGTCTTTCTTACAAATTGCCGTTGATCCACCAGGTCCGGTTTTTCGACCGCAGGCTGCGCGTTTACAACCCGCCGCGGTCGGAGTTCCTGACCCGCGACAAGAAAAACCTGAGCATCGACAGCTACGCTCTGTGGCAGATTGCCGATCCCGAGACGTTCGTGCAGACGGTCGGCAACGAGGCGTCCGCCGAGATGCGCCTGCATGACCTGGTGTGGGCGGGACTGGCCGCTTCGATCGCGGGCCACGACCTGGAGGAAATCGTTTCGCCCGTGCCTGAAGAGGTGAAGGCGCGCAAGATGCTCGATGAGTTGACCGCGAGCAGCGGCGCGGCGGCGTTGGAGCAATACGGCATCCGCGTCGTCGACGTGCGCCTCAAGCGGCTCAACCTGCCCGAGCAGAACAAGCAAAGCGTCTATGCCCGAATGCGCGCGGAACGCGAGCGCATCGCCCGGCAGTATCGGGCGGAAGGAGAAGAGCAGGCGCTGCGCATCCGCGCCCAAGCCGACAGGGAAAAAGAGGAAATCCTGGCCAAGGCGTACAAGAAGGCCGAGACGACCAGGGGCGAAGGCGATGCCGAAGCGGCCCGCATCTATGGGCAGGCTTATTCGCGGAATCCGTCGTTCTACAAATTGACTCGGACGTTGGAGACCTACAAACAGACGCTGGATGAGCGCACCACCGTCATTCTCAGTTCCGATTCGGAGTTTCTGCGTCTGCTGACGCGGGGGCAGTAAGCGGCGAAGATGCACGACTTGGCGCAATTGCCGGTGGAAAGGGCGGCGGACCGTCCGCCCGCGGGAGGCCCTTTCGCCCTGACGAGAAAAAGGGCCGCGCTATATCTGTTCGCGCTTTGGGTTTTGTTGGGCGTCTATGTCGTGCCGACGGAAGAGCAGGGGGTGCTGACGGTGTTCGGAGCGGTCTCCGGCGACCGCGTGACTCCGGGCGTGGGCTGGCATTGGCCCTGGCCCGTCGGGCAGGTCCACAAGCTCAAGGTCCGCGAGCTCAAGCGCGCGTTTATCGGCGGCGAGGTGGCCGACGAGACCAACGCGATTCCGGCCGAGCCGATTTTGTCGCAGTTTCTGACCGGCGATCAGAACATCATCAACGTGCGCACGGTCGTGCAATACAGCATCGCCGACCCCGCGGATTATCTGTTTCGGGCCGCCGACGTGGACGGCGCCGCGGCAGCCGCCGTCGAAGCGGAGCTCGGCCGCCAGATTGCCTCGCGCACGGTGGACGAGGTGCTGACCACCGAAAAGGTCGCGATCCAGGAGATGGTTCGCCGCCGCGCCCAGCAACTCATCGACCGCTACGGGCTGGGCGTGGTCGTCTCAACGGTGAACATCCGCTTGGCGGCGCCCCCGCCCGAGGCGGCGGACGCCTTCCGCGATGTCGCTTCGGCGCGCGCCGATTCCTCCCGCATCGTCAACGAAGCCGAAGGCTATGCGAACGACATCGTGCCCCGCGCGCGCGGCGAAGCGCAGCAGATGCTGATCTCGTCGCTGGGCTACAAGGAGCGGGTCGTCAACGAAGCGCAAGGCGACGCGGCGCGCTTCATCGGCTTGGCCGCCGAATACGCGAGGAATCCGCAAGTCACCCGCGACCGCCTGTTCCTCGAAACCATGGAGGAAGTGCTTCCCCGCTTCCGCAAGACCATCGTCGACGAGAACGGCAATCTCGATCTGACCGTCGTTCGCCGCAGCGGCGAGCAGTAATTGCGCCGCAATGACCAAAGACGCCAAAGCACAGGCCGCGACGGTGGCGCTGATCGTTGCCGCGCTGGCCGCAATCGGTTGGAAGCAGGGTCTGTTCGAGTGGCCCGATACGGTCTCGGGCGCGGCGGCGTTTCTGGGGGCAAGCCGCGCGCAGCCCGAGAAGCCGCGGGACGTGATTTACGCCATGCTCGACGCCGCGCGCGACGGCGTCATCGACGAATATCTTGACTGCTACACCGGACAAATGGAAAAGACATTGCGGCAAAGCCGCGCGGAGATGGGCGAGAGTCAATTCTCGGCGTTCCTCAAGGAACGCAACCGCGAAATCAAGGGCATAGCGATGAACGAGCCCGAACTTTCGACCGAAGACGAGGCGCGGGTGCGGGTCGAGTACGTTTACGTGGAGCGCAACGAAGTCCAGCAATTCTATCTGAGCAAACAGAACGGGAATTGGAAAATCGCCCGCGTCAGCGCTCCGCAAAGAATACGGACCCCGATTCCTTACGGCACGCCGGTCTATTGATTCCTGTCCGCGCCGCTTTTGCCGCCTTTTTAGCGCTGCTCTTCGGATGAAGCCGCGGCAGTTTCCTCATCGCCGCCTTCGGCGCGCCGGCGCAGTTCTTGCAACATCTTCGGCGGACGCCCCGGTCCGAGGCGGCCATGCTGCAACTTGTCCAACGCCTCGATCAACCGGTCGATGCGCCGGAGTTCCTTCCTCAACTCGCCGATAACCGCGATGATGTCCATGCCCGGGACAGCCTCCTTGCACGCCGGCGGAACCGCGTTGCGGCAGGCTCTACGTTTTTTGGCGATTGAGCGCCTGTAGGTAGGGTACAGCATTTGCGGCTAAAATACTTTCCGTATGCATCGACGAGATTTCCTGCGCGCGGCCGGCGCATCCGTTTTTGCCGCTTCGACGGCGCGAGCGGCCGCGGCCAAGCCCAACGTCATCCTCTGCATGGCCGACGATCAGGGCTGGGGCGATACCGGCTATAACGGCCACCCGTTTCTCAAAACGCCTCATCTCGACGCGATGGCCGCGTCGGGCCTGCGTTTCGACCGCTTCTACGCGGGCGCTCCGGTTTGTTCGCCGACGCGCGGGAGCGCGCTGACCGGCAGGCATCCCTACCGCTACGGCATCTACACCGCGAACACGGGCCACATGCGCGCCGGCGAAACGACTCTGGCCGAAGCGCTGAAGACTCAGGGCTATACGACCGGCCATTTCGGCAAATGGCACCTCGGCACTCTGACCCGGCAGACTCGCGACGGCCGCCGCGGCGGCCGCGAGCGGACACGGGAGCATTATTCCCCGCCGTGGGAGTGCGGTTTCGACGAGGCGTTCTCGGCCGAGGTGCAGATGCCGACCTGGAACCCGATGGTCGATCAGGCGTTTCCGTCGAAGTATTGGACCGGGGAAGAGCAATACGCAACGGAAAATCTCGACGGCGACGATTCGCGGGTCATCATGGACCGCGCCATTCCCTTTATCGAGCGGGCGGCCCGCGGCGGGCAACCGTTTTTCGCGGTCGTCTGGTTCCATGCGCCGCACGAACCGGTCGTTGCCGGGCCGCGGCATCGCGAGATGTACGCAGAGCGCAGCGAGGGCGAGCAGCACTTCTACGGCTGCATTACCGCGCTCGACGAGCAGATGGGCCGCTTGCGCCAAACCCTGCGCCGTCTGGGGATCGCCGAAGACACGATGTTGTGGTATTGCAGCGACAACGGGCCGGAAGGCCGCGACACCACCACCCGCCGCCGGCGGGGCTCCGCGGGGCCGTTGCGCGGGCGTAAGCGCAGCTTGTTCGAGGGCGGCGTCCGCGTTCCGGGGATTTTGGAGTGGCCGTCGCAGATCGGCAGGGCGGCAAGCACGCGCGTCCCCTGCTCGACCGTGGACTACTTCCCGACGGTGCTCGGCGCCTTGGGCTTTGCGGCGCAGGGGGCGCCCGAACCGCGCGACGGCGTGAACCTAATGCCGCTGATCAGGGGCGAAACGGACGAGCGGCCGCGCCCCATCGGATTGCAAACGACGGGCGGCGTCGGCGGCGAGGCGGCGCGTCTGGGCTCGCCCGACCACGCCTTGATCGGCAACCGCTACAAGCTGCTCTCTTACCTCGACGGACAGCGTCAAGACATGCTCTACGACATTACCGTCGATCCCGGCGAGCGCTACAACCTGGTCGAAAAGCTGCCCGAAATTGCAAAATCCATGCGCAGCGAGCTCGCCGCCTGGGATGCTTCGTGCGCGCGCAGCGACGCCGGCGCGGATTACGTCCGGTAGGTTCGCTCTTTGGGCAAGACCGGAAATCGCGCCCCAAACTGCGAGCAGGCTGCCGGGCGGCGCCGGAACTGCTCAAAAAGAACTGGGGATTGCCGCTTGACCGCGGCTATTTCGTTCTGACCGGGTCGGCCGGGCGCTCGGGGTATTTCTTCGGATTTTCCCGGATCATCTTCAATACCTCTGCGATGCCGCGCTCCAACTGCGGGTCGCGGCCGGCCAATACGGACGCGGCGTCGTTTTCGACCTCGATGTCGGGGTCGACGCCGTGCCCCTCGATGACCCAGCCGCCGTCAACCGCGTTCGTCGCGAACTCGGGCACGCGCACGTCGCCGCCGTCGAGCAGCGGCCCATGCGAGGTAATGCCGATCACCCCTCCCCACGAGCGCTTGCCGATCAGCGGGCCGAGGCCGGCTTCCTTGAACCGCGCCGGGAAGATGTCGCCGTCGGAGGCCGAGTTCTCGCTGAGCAGGCAAACCAGATGCCCGTGGAAAACCTCCGCCGGATAGGTGCGCACGAACTCGCTCGTGCGGGAAAAGCGCGTTCCGAGCAGCTTGCGGCTCAAGCGCTCGAGGATCATCTGCGAGACGTTGCCGCCGCCGTTGCCGCGCACGTCCACAATCATCCCCTGCTTGCGAATCTGCGGGTAATACCACTTGATGAACTCGCGGATGCCGGCCGCGCTCATGTCGGGAATGTGGATGTAGCCGACTTTGCCCGCGGTTGCTTCCTGGACTTTGCGGCGGTTGCCGGCGACCCAGTTGAAATAGCGCAGGTTCGATTCGGAGTCGATCGGCTTGTAACGCACCGTCCGCGCGCCCTCGAACGAAGGCTTGTCGCTCAGCGTCAACTCGACCGGGCGGCCGGACTTGTGGACAAGGAAACGGTAGGGGTTGTCTGCGGCGCGCAACTCTTCGCCGTCGATGGCCAGAATGTAGTCTCCCTCGCGGGCGTCGACGCCGATTTCGGTCAGCGGCGAACGGTAGGTTGCCTCTTCGTTCTGTCCGGCAAGTATCTTCCGGATGCGGTAGCGTCCGGCGTCGGCGTCCAAAGCGAGATCGGCGCCCATCAGGGCGGCTTTGGGCCGCTCCGTTGTTGCATAGTCGCCGCCGGAGATATAGGCGTGGCCGACGTTCAACTCGGCGATCATCTCGCCGATCAGATAATTCAGATCGGAGCGGTGCGCGACGTGGTCGAGCCAGGGGCGGTACTGCTCGCGAAGCGCATTCCAGTCGTACCCGTGCATATTCTCGACATAGAAATAGTCGCGGTAGCGGCGCCAGACTTCGTTGAAAATCGTTGCCCATTCCTGCTCGGGGTCGGAGCTTAGCTTCAGGTTTGCGGTGGAGACCGTCTTCCCGTCTTTCGCCTGCGGCTTCACGTCGAAGACCTTGTACGCGCCGCTTTGGCGCGTCATGATTTTCTTGCCGTCCCGCGAAAGCACGTAGTTTCCGCCGCCGACAAGGGTCTTCAACTCGCGTTTCTTGAGGTCGAAAATCTTGATTTCCGGCTTCGATCCCGCTTGCCGCCCGTAGTAAAACGGCGTTCCGCGGACGAGGATCAAAGAGCCTTCCACCGCGGAAAGACCGTAGTAGTTGTCCGCTGCGATGGGCGCCGCCGCCGCGCGCTCGGCCAGCCCGTCGAAGTCGATGCGGATCGGCTCGTCTTTCTGCTGCGCATCCTCCTTCGACTCGGATTCTTCCTTTTCGTCTGCGTCGTCTTCGATCTCCGCTTCGTCGCTTTCCGGCGGGAAGGGGTGGGCAACGTCGTTGCGCAGCGCCAAGGCGAACACGCCGGCTTGGCGGTCGGTAGCGAAGTTCCACTCGGTGTTCGAGATTTGCGGCGCGAACTCGCGGTCGCTCGAATAGTAAAGGTAGTCTCCCTTGCCGCCCCAGACCGGCGTCCGCTCGTGAAACATTGCGCCGGTGACTTGGCGCAGCGTGTCCGTCGCCGATTCCCAAATGAAAATCGAGTCGGTCATGGGCGTGACGCTCATCTGCAGGGCTATGAAGCCGCCGCGAGGAGACCATTTATAGACGTTCGTGCCGCGGTTGACCTCGTGCGCGATTTTCTTCAATTCCTTCGAGGCGACATCGAGCACGTAAACCTCGCCGTCCTTGTCGCCGAACGCGATCCGCTTCGAATCGGGCGACCATTCGGGATGGAACAGGCGGGCCTGCAAGCCGTCGGTCAGGCGGACCGGGGCGCTTCCCCCGTCCTGGTCCACGATGTAAATCTGTTCCTCTCCGTTCTTGTCGGAAACGAAGGCGATCTTCTTTCCGTCGGGCGACCAGCGGGGCAGGCGGTCGTGCGCGTCCGGCGAGCGCGTCAGATTGCGGGTCGGGCCTTTTTCCACCGGGACGGTGAAGATGTCGCCCCGCGCGGCGAACAGCGCCCGCTTGCCGGAGGGGCTGAGCTCGAAATTCTCGATATTCTTGGCCGCCGAGATGCGGGCCGGCCGCTTGTGTACGGCATCGGTGGGGACGTGAATCTTCACTGCCCTCGATTTCTTCGTTTTCACATCGAAGACTTCGAGCTCGCCGTTCAACTCATAGACAATCCGCGAGCGGCCGTCCGAAGAAGGCCAGCGGACATCCCACTTCTTCTGTTTCGTGACTTGCGTGGTTTTTTTCGAGGCGACGTCGTAGCGGTACAGGTTCAAGGTGTCGTCGCGGTCCGAGGCGAAGTAAACCGCCCCGCCGATCCACATCGGATCGCGGTCGCTGCGGACATGCCTGGTGATTTGCAGCGCCTCGCCCGTCCGGCGGTAGAAGATGTAGAGATCTTGCGCCCATCCGCCTTGATAGCGCTTCCAGGTGCGGAAGTCGCGGAACAGCGGGGAATAGGCGACGGCGTCTCCGTCGGGCGCGAAATCGCCCGCGCCCGCGACCGGCATCTCCAGCGCCGAGGGCAGCCCTCCGGACAGGGGAACCGTGTAGAGCTTGCCGTCTTTCGCCCCCCAGTAATCGCGGGTCGAGCGGAAGAGCACCGCCTTGCCGTCCGGCGTCCAGCCGTAAACATGGTGATCGTAGCCCCAGCGCGGCGCCAGCGGCCCGCGCGCCGGATAGTAAGTCAGTTGCTCGGGCGCGCCGCCTTCGGCGGGGATCGCATACACTTGCTCGTCGCCGTCGTACTGTCCGGTGAAGGCGATGCGTTTGCCGTCCGGCGAAAACTTGGGGAAAAGCTCGAGCCCGGGGTGGGCGGTCAGGCGAACCGCGGTTCCTCCCTCGACCGAAGCCGTCCACAAGTCTCCCGCGTAAACGAACACGAGCCGGTCGTCGTGGATGTCGGGGAAGCGCAGCAGCTTCGTCTGCGCTCCGAGCGCCGCCGCGGTCAAGGCGCAGCAGAACAGGATGCGGATGCTCATTCCTCGGATTCTATCAACCGGCGGCGAAAGCCCCGCCGGCGGTCTCACTCTCCACTTTCCCCGTAGTCTTTCGAGAGGTCACGCTTAATCGGGTTTAGTCGGGTTCGGTCACGTCTCACTCTCCACTCTCCCCGTAGTCTTTCGAGAGATCGTAAATCGGCCACGACCGCTCCAGCGCGGCGCGGCGCAGGCGCGCGTCCGGGTTCGACACGGCCGGGTTGCCGACCGCCTCTAACATGGGCATGTCCGACTTGCTGTCGGAGTACGCTTTGGCCTCCGCCATAGCCAAACCGCGGCGCTCGCAGTAGGCCCGCATCGCTTCCACCTTCTCGCGCCCGGCCAGCAGCGGCGCCACGACCCGGCCCGTGGCGACGCCCTCCGCAAACTCCAGTCGGTTGGCGATGAGGTCGTCGAACGCAAGGTATTCCGCGGCCGCTTGCAAGGCGAAATCGAGGCCGCCGCTGACCATGACCGTCTTATAGCCCGCGCGCCGGTCGGCTGCAACCCGCGCCTTCGCGTAGGGAAACATTTTGGGCAGAATCTCGCGCTCGAACATCGCCTGCGAGCGGGAGCGCAGCCATGCTTCCTCGAAGCCTGCGTACTGCCGGTAGAAAACCACGTTGAAAGCGCGCCGCGAGCAGGCATTGAGCAGGATCCAGAGCGGGACTCCGGCCAGCGTCTTCCCGTAGCGCCGCGCTGCTTGCAGCCGCGACGGGTGGTTTTTGGCAAACCAGGCGTAGCGGGTAACGACGTTGCCGGAGGTAAGAGTCCCGTCGAAGTCGTAAAACGCGGCACTCCGGCCGGCCGGCGAAAGGTTCTTCGGCAAGCGCGTCTTATCCGTGGCCGAAGTGCATGATCCAGCCCAGCCCGAAAATGGCGACGAGAAAGTAGCCGAAGCAATAAACGCCGTAACGCCACCGCTCGCAGTCGGTCGAGCGTCCGACCACGCCCAGCACGATCGAGGTAAAAAACGCGAACAGGAACGCGGCTTGCAAATGAGACAACGCGATGAACATCTTATTCCTTGGCTCCGGTGGCGATTTCGTAAACGTCGACGATGGCCAGCAGGTTCAGCAGACCGGCGCATACCAGAAACTTGGTGCCGTAGTCGGGCATCGCGCCGGGCAGCGTCTCCTGGCTGTAGCCCAGCCAGCCCGCCAGAAAATACAAGGCGCCGTTGCAAAGATCGCCGAAGTAGCCGCCGTAATTGACCACGGTGTTGAAAAGATTGCCGCTCTCCGGCTCGAACATGCGCCCGCGCATCATCAGGCCGAGGACGAACATGCCGGTAATGGAAAACAACAACAGCGCGGCGTGCTTGCGGCGGTTCAGATAAAAATGGCCGACTCCGGGGAAAAGCCAGGCGAGGAAGACCGGCGGAGCCCACTTTTCCACTGAGGCCAAGGGGTTTCTGCTCTTGTCCGCGGCTGAGGATGTCTTCTTTGCGGCCATCTTTTCTCCGTTTGATTATCTCATGGAGCGCCTTTGCCGGCGCAAGCCTGCATGTACGCTCTACACATAGACGCGCTGCCGCGCCTTTCGTGAGCGCGCGTCAGCGCAGCCTGTCGTAAACCGCTTGGGTTTCGCGGGCGGCGCGCTCCCAGGTGAACCGCCGGGCGCGGGCCGTTCCCTTGTTGCGCAGCAAGTTTCTTAACCGCGAATCGTACACGATCCGCTGCATGGCCGCGGCGATCGCTTCCACGTCCGTCGGATCGACGAGCAGGGCGGCGTCTCCGGCCACTTCGGGCAGCGCCGAGCAGTCGGACGCAATCACGGGCAATCCGGCGGCGAAGGCTTCGATCACGGGCAGCCCGAAACCCTCGTCGAGCGAGGCGAAGACCAGGGCTTCCGCCCGCGCGTAGAGCGCCGTTCGCGTCTCCGGGCCGACGAACCCGATGCGCCGGATGCGCCGCCGCGCCGGACTTGCCGCGGTCAACGCGGCGATCTCGTCTGCGCCGTATCCGTCCGGTCCGGCGAAAATCAACTCCAGGTCGGCGTCGAGCGTTGCGAAAGCCTTGACGATGCGCGCGGCGTTCTTCCGCTTTTGCACGGCGCCGACGTTCAATAGAAAGGGTCGCGCGATGCCGAGTTGCGCCAACAGCGCATCCTTGCGCGCGTCCGCTATCGCCGGCGCCGGCTCGACGCCGTGATGGACCACCGCCACGCGATCCCGTGGAACGCCCAGCAACTCCGTCACTTGTCCGGCCGTGAATGCCGAAACGGCGATGACGCAATCCGCCCGTTGCGCCGTCTCCCGCGCCAGGGCCGCAAAGCGCCCGCGGAATTCCGGCGTCGAATACTGCGCGGTCATGACGAACAGGTCATGAAACGTCGCCAGCGCCGGACACGGCAACCCGGCCGGCAAGCGCTGGTTCAAGCCGTGAAAGAGACGCAGCCCGCGAGCGCTCCGGCTCAACGCGAAATCCGCCAGCAGCGTCCGCGAGCAATTCGCCGGCAGCGGCTCGCCGAACGACCGCAAGTAGCGATTGCTGCGGTAGAACAGCCGAAAGCGTTTGTCCGGCGAGCCCGCGGCCAGCGCGCGGATCAAATTGCGGCAGTAGGCGGCGACGCCCGTCGGCGGACGGTCCAGGCTGTGGCCGGCATCGAGGCCGATCATCTCGCGATTGCTCTCTCGACGGCGGCGAGGACGTCTTCCTCTGACGTATCCGCCTCCGCCGGAATCAGCGTAACGCCCGCCGGACCGGTCGGCGTCCAGCGCTGCCGCATGCGCGCGGACGCCGCCCCGGCGAACACTTCGATCACAGGCGTCCCCAGCGCGGCCGCGAGGTGCGCGGCTGCCGAATCGTACCCCAGGTAACAATCGCACGCCGCGATGCCTCCGCCGAACGCCGACAGACTCCCCCGCCAGGTCACCAGGTCGGCGGCCGCATGACCGAAAGAGGCCGTCGATCCCTTGAATCTCCTGACGCGCTCCTCGGCGCGGGCCGCTTCCGCCCCTCCCGCGCCGAAGTCCAGCAGGATGCCGTAGCCGGCGCGCCGCAGCATTTCCAGCAGCCGGTCCTCGAACGCAGCGGACAGGCGTTTCGCTTCGCGCTCCCCGACGCCCAGGCTGACTGCCGCCAAGGGTTTCGGCGACGCCTCTCTGAGCTTGCGCCCCCGCTGCATATCGGACCGCGATAAAGCCGCCCGCGGCTGCAAGCCGCCTGCATCCAGGTCCGGCAGGATTTCGCCGCACCACCGCGCGGCGAGCCGGCCCAGCGGCTCGCCGCCCCGCCCGCCATAGCTGCGGCTCTCGAAAAAGCGGTAGTTCGCGTCTCCGTCCAAAACCGGCAGCAGCCCGAGTTGGGTTAAACGGCTGTCGGGGTCCAGAACGACGTACGCATCGCGGTCCAGCCCGCCGACCGTCTGCGCAACCGCGCGCCGCATTTCGAGCCAGACGTTGAGGCGGTCGGCGAGCGGCGCTCCGCGCGCATAGGGGACGGGCAGCCAATGCACTCGCGGGCTGCCGGCGAAAAACGCCGCGCTCTTTTCCCCTCCGACGAACTCGATCACGGCCCGCGGGTATGCGGCTTTGGCGGCCTCGATCATGACGCCGGCGATGGCGATATCGGCGCCCAGTGTCACCCGCGAGAGCACCAGCGCTTTCTCTACGCGGTCCGCCGGAAAATTCACGGGTTGCGGCCGACGCAGGCGGCGCGCCCGCGCCCGCAGCTTGTCCGCGGTTGCAAAGCCCATTGCGCGCAGTGCGCCGGCGACGGGATTGACGGCAGGGGCGCCTTCCGCCGGCAGGCACTCCGCCATGAACTCCAGATAGCGGTCGCACGCTTGCGGTTCGAAGGAATCGCACCACGGCTCCACGAGCTCGGCGAAAATGCAGCGGGTCGCGTCCGCCGCGGCGCCGGCGTCCGCCGAGAGCGCCGCCCGCGCGAGCGCCTGCGCCGCCTTGCGCCAAGACTCCGAGCCGGGAGTCTGCGACAAGACGCGGGCTGCGAGGGCGGACGGAGACACTCATCTCAGCATTGCGAATGCCGCCGTCCGGCGGCAACCTTCCCGCTCCTGCGCTTCGCTACACTGGGAAAATCATGGACAAAATCGGACTCAAACGCCTGCACCACGTCTCTTTCGCGGTCTCGAACCTGGCGGAATCCAAGCATTTTTTCGGCGAAGTTCTCGGTCTGCCCGAGGACAACCGCCCCGACTTCGACTTCGCCGGCGCCTGGTATGCGCTTGGAGACCGCCAGCTTCACCTCATCGAGAAAGCCGGCGGGAGAGGCGAAGCGCGCGGGCAGATCAGCCGTTCCGACCACATGGCGATGGAAGTCGCCGACCTCGATGCGGTCAAGGCGCGGCTTAACGAGTGCGGCGTCCCGTTCGTCGAAGGCGGGAACGAGCGCTTGGGCATGAGCCAGGCATTCTGCAGCGATCCCGACGGCCACACGATCGAATTCGTGCGCTACCGCGCTTAACGACCCACGGCGAAAGTCACGCAGGCGGCGTGATGTTGAGCCGTTCGCCGGCCGCCTCCGGTCAACGCGCCGCGCGGCGCCGACCGGGGCGGAACCGCGCGCGTCCGGCAGAGCCGGGGCCTGGATCCGTGCGGGAAATATCGGGGGAGCCGGTTAGAAGCTGGCGACAGCTTCCGCTTCGTTGACGTGCGACTCGAAGACCGTGTACAGCTTGGTGATCTGCAACAGATCCTGAACCTTCGCCTGGACGTGCAGCAGTTTGATGGCGCACTTATTTTTGGACGCTGTCGAGTAGGCCGAAACCAATTCGCCGAGGCCGGAACTGTCGATGTAGCTGACGCCGCCCAAGTTGAGCACCATCTTGGTCGCGCCCTGTTCGAGCAAACCGCGAACCGTGTCGCGGAGTTGCACCGAGGCTTCTCCCAGCGTGATGCGGCCCGACAGGTCGACGATCGTAACGCCGTCCACTTCACGGATTCCTGTTGACAAACTCATTGAAAATCTTCCTCCTATGGAACTCTGGAACTTATTTTGCTGACTTTTTCGGTCACTGCGATACTTTACCAAAAAAACTTTCGTCCCCGTCTCGCCTGCGGACGCCACTTCGACTTCATCGAAAAAGGCGTTCATCATTAACAGTCCCCGCCCCGAAGCCTTGAGCAGGTTCTCGGCGGCAAGCGGGTCGGCCACCAGGTCGGGGTCGAACCCCTTGCCCTCGTCGGCTACGGCGACGCGAAACGCCTCGGCGTCGATCGAAGCTTCGAAAAACACCGACTTGCCGCTGCTGTAGCCGTTGCCGTGCGTCACTGCGTTCGCCACGGCCTCGCGGACCGCCATGCCGATACGGTTGATCTGCTCCTCGTCGAAGCCGTTGAGTTGCGCCATCCGCTGCACGATCAACTCGGCGGCCTCGACGCTGTCCAACGTACTTTCCATTCTGAGCGAAAGCTTGCGAGCGTCTGTGGTCAAGGCAGACTGGAACCTCTCGGCTGAACCACCGGAAACCGGCAACGAATCCGCAACAATCGCACACCCGCGCGGTTAAAGTCAAGATGAAATGCGCCGCAACGGGACTAACCGGCGTTTTCAGGCCGCCGCACGTTCACAGGCGCTATGATGATGAAGACTTCGACGAAAGGACGCCGACCCCATGCTTCGTTATTTGCTTTTGACGCTCACCGCCCTGACGCTCGCCTGCTCCGCTCCTCCTCCACCCGAGCCGGAAGTCGACCGCGGCGCGGGCGATGTCTTCAAGGCCGACGATGCTCTCGACGCGATCGTCCCCGCCGACTACAAGATCGAAAAGCTCGCGGGCGGCATGGTTTTTACCGAAGGTCCGCTGTGGATCAAGGAGGGAGGGCCGTACCTGATCTTCAGCGACGTGCGCGGCAATTGCATCTACCGTTGGAACCCCGGCGATACCGCGGCGTCGGTGTTCCGGGCAAACGTTTATGCAGGAGACCGCGCGGGCGGCGTCGGCCCGAACGGCCTCAATATGGACGCCCGGGGCCGCATCCTCGCCTGCGAGCATGCCAACCGCCGCATCTCGCGTCTGGAAGACGGCGAATGGACCACGGTAATCGACAACTACCAAGGCAAAAAACTCAACAGCCCCAACGATCTTGCCTGGCATCCGAACGGCGGGCTTTATTTCACCGATCCGCCCTACGGTCTCGCCAAGCTCGAAGAAGACCCCGCGCGGGAGTTGGACTTCAATGGAATCTACCGCCTCGATTACGCCGGCGGAGACCTTGAGTTGCTGGTCCGCGAGCAAAGCCGTCCCAACGGCATCGGCTTCTCGCCGGACGGGAAAACAGCCTACGTCGCCAACTCAGACGCGGCCAACAAGGTATGGATGGCCTACGACGTAAGCGAGGACGGGAAATTCGCCAACGGCCGCGTCTTCTACGACGTGAACGCCGAAACCGCCGAGGGCATGCCCGACGGACTCAAGCTCGACAAGCAAGGCAACCTCTACTGCACGGGGCCCGGCGGCGTCTGGATATTCACTCCGGACGGCGCTCACCTGGGTACGATTCGGCCCGACGAAGTCCCCGCCAACGTAGCTTGGGGAGACGACGGCAAGACTCTGTACATGACCGCCCGCACCGGCCTCTACCGCATCGCGCTCAACGCCGAGGGCCGTATGCCGGCGGATATGGGGTCGGAATAATCTCGGAGGCGGGAGAAACTCCGTTGCCGCTGCCGCCGCTTGCGCGCAACGTGCGGATGTCGGCAAGGTTGCGGTAGCGTCCGGCGTAGTCCATGCCGTAACCGACGACAAACCGGTCGGGAATCTCGAACCCGAGATAGTCGATGCTCACGTCGAGTACGCGGCGGTCGGGCTTGCTGAGCAGCGCCGCGGTGCGCACGGACTCGGCTCCGCATTGCGCGAGGTGCGCGGTCATCGCGCCGGCCGTGCGGCCGCTGTCGACGATATCGTCGACGAGCAGCACGCGGGCGCCGTCGATGTCGAGCTCGCCGCCGTAGGAGACGGCAACTTGCCCCGAGCTCTCGGCGCCCGCGCCGTAGCTCGACGCCTGCACGAATTCGAGCGACAAGTCGCAGCGCATGGCGCGGGCGAGATCGGCCGCGAAAAAACAGGCGCCTTTGAGCACCGCGACCAAATGCAGCCTTCCGCCGGAATAGTCGCGGTCGATCGCGGCCGCCAGGGTTCGCACGCGCCGCTCGATCGCGTCCGCCGCGATCAGCACCTCGCCGAGCTCGAAAGCCATCACTTGAGAATAAAAGGTTAGCGGATGCCGATCGCCGACAGCGCGCGGCCTGCGCCGGCGCCCTCGCCGCGGTGCGAGAAAAATCGATCGGAGTTGCACTTCGTGCATTGCTCAACGTAAAAGACGCGCGGCACGCCCCGCTGTTCCAGCCGCCGGCGGACAGCCGCGGCGAGATCCACGTGGGGGCGGGGTTTTCGGGGAATAACGCATTCCGGGGCGAATCGCGCAGCCACCGCGGGGCCGACTTCGAAGCAGCATGAGCCGATCGCCGGGCCGACAGCCGCTTCGATATCCTCCGGCTGCGACCCGAATTCGCTGTTGAGCCGGTCGAGCGCGTTCTCCAGCACGCCGGCAACGGCGCCGCGCCAGCCGGCATGAACGGCGGCGACCGCTCTGCGCGCGGGATCGACAAGCAAAACCGGCGCGCAATCGGCAGTGCGCACCCCGGCGAGGAGGCCGCATCGATCGGTAACGACCGCATCGGCTTCGGGGCGCGTATTCCCCCAGCCGCAATCGGCCCGCGCGACGCGGTTCGAGTGAACTTGGCGGGGCGTTGCCGTTGCCTTGCCGCCGCCGAAGATGCGGGTCACGGCCTCGTCGTCGCAGCGGCCTCTGAAATCGCCGGCCGAGCGCGTCGAGAAACCGTGGATCAACCACGAGTAGGCGTTCCACGCGGCCACGCGGACGATCCCGCCGTGTTCCCGGACGGCCTGCATCTTAGAGTCCGAGCAGCCTTGCCGGGTTGCTCTTGGTCATCTTGTCGATGTCGGCCTGCATGAAGCCCGCGCCGAGGAGCTTGCCGATGAAGCCGGCCAGCCCGTCGGTATGGATCGGGTTCATCGGCTGCCCCAAGTCGCTCGACAAGACGACGTTCTCCGGTCCGACCGCGCGCATGGCTTCGACGTACGCGTTGAATTTTTCATCCGCGGAGACTTTCCACGAGGGATAAACGGCCAACGCCGTTCCGACCGGGTACTCCAGGAGAGCGCCGAGGCCGGCCGCTTCCTTTTGCAGCTCGAGCGGCATCGACACCGGGGGCGGCAGCGGGTGCGTCACCAGTATCTTGTCGATACCGCGTTTCCGGGCTTCGCGGATGAGCATCAGAGACTCCTCGGGCGAGGAGTGTCCGGTGGCCAGAACCAGGCCGTGTTCGGCGATCCGGTCGAGCACTTCCAGGACTTCGGGCAGCAGCTTCCCGCGGCGGGAAACGGGGACGAAGTTCGGATTGGGGCGGTCGACGCGGTGGTAGTGTTCGGAGTCGAACGTCGGCATCCAGACCACCTTGCCGTGTCCGCCGGTCGTCGCCGCCATGTGTGCGACCGCGGCGGCATTGACGCCCATCGAACCGTTCAGCGCCACGCCGCCGAAGACGCGAATCCCCGGAACCGCGCGTTCCACGACGAAGGCCAGGCCGGCGGTAGGCGCGTAGTGGTTCTTGAGCAGAATTGCCTTCATGCCCGCGTCGCGCGCGATGCGGGCGATTTGCAGCGCGTCGATCGAGCGCGGGCCGCTGTCGGGGGCGCTGTGGACGTGCAGGTCGATGACGCCGTCCAAGCGGACCGGCGCGCCGGCGCCGCCGGGACCGCACCACGGGCAGGCCGGCTGGGCGTGCAAAGCGGCGGCCCCGGCAATGAGCGCGAGCAAAAGCCGGCCCGATGCCCGGCGAGCCGGCGCGTTGGACATGGCTTCGCGGCTGCTGAACGACATGCCGCGCCCTCAATCAATGATCTTGATGATCAGGTAAGTGATCTTTTTCCCGTCTTCGAGCAGTAGCTGATGGGGCGTTTTCGAGGGGATGTTGATCATGTCTCCGGGCTGCAGCGGATACTTCTTGCCGCCCGCGATCTTCGCGCCGCGCCATTCGCCCGGACGGCTGCGCATTTCCGTTTTTCCGGGGATCTCTCCGCCGACGAGAACCGTTCCCGATCCCTTGAGCACCACGTACAGGTCGGTTTTGACTTCGTGAAGCTCGGCCAGGCCGCTTCTTTCGCGGTGAACGACGTCCATGTAGTGTCCCGCGCCCTCGCGTTCGTCGAGCAAATGCCGGGGCGAAACTCCCTGGCTGTAGGGAACCCGGTCTTTCGGCGCCTCGTCGAGCACGGCTTGCAGCTCGGCGGGTAGGGCTTGCAGGTCTTCGTGAGACCAATACTTCACCTCGCCGTGATTGTCGGCGCCCAAGGGGGCCGCCGCGAACAGCGCAATACATACGAAAAGACGGAACGGCATGACTACTCCTCAAATTCCGATTGAAACCGGGTACACTAGCTTTCTGCGATTCAAGCAAGCAGGGGCCGTTGCGGCTCCTGCGTCCGCTTAAACTATACCAGCCGGGAAATTCCAATGAAGCTGAAAGACCGCGTAGCGATTGTGACGGGCGGCGGCACGGGCATGGGCCGCGCGATAGCGAAGCGCCTGGGCGCGGAAGGCGCGGCGGTTGTCGTCAATTACCGCGCCTCGCGGGCGGAAGCGGAAGAAGTCGCCGCCGAGATCGAAGCCGCCGGCGGGACGGCGCTTGCGCTCCAAGCCGACGTTGCGGACGAACGGCAAGTGCGGGCGATGGTCGCGGAAGTCGAAGAGCGCTGGGGACGCCTCGATATCCTGGTGAACAACGCCGGCTGGAGCAAGATCACCCCGCATTGGGAACTCGATGCGTTGACGGACGAGATCTGGGACCGCACGCTCGACACCAACCTTCGCGGAGCGTTCTACTGCGTGCGCGCAGCCGTGCCGCTGATGCGCAGCAGCGGCGGCGGCTCGATCGTCAACAACACGTCCGCTTCAGCGTTTACGGCCGCCGGCAGCACGATCGTCTATTCGGCTTCGAAGGCGGCGATGATGAACATGACGAAGTCGCTGGCGCGGGCGCTTGCGCCGGAAATTCGAGTCAACGCCGTCGCTCCCGGCCTGATCGAGACTCGTTTCGCCGGCTGGCCGGCCGAGGCTTTCGAGTTGTCGCGGAAAGTGTCGCCCTTGAAGCGAATCCCGACCGCCGAAGAGGTTGCGGCAACCGTGCTGTTTCTGGCTTCCGACGACGCCGCGGCGATTACCGCCGAGACGATCCTGGTCGACTGCGGCCTGACGCAACTGGGCCGCGGCCGCAGGCGCGATCAAAAGTAGCTCGGCCGGCCGCTTGGCCGCGAGCCTCGGCGCTGCGCATGGAACGGGCGGAGTACAATCAAGGGGCATGAGCGCCGCGCGGCAAGGCCGGATTCGCTATGTTCGTTGGGCTTCGCTCTTGACGATCGCCGCCGCGTTTCTTTTGCTGTTGCGGGCTTTGCCCGTCGATCGCTTGTTCGCTGCATTGCAGGCGTGGGTCGGCCATCTCGGTTTCTGGGGACCGGCGATTTTCGCTGCCGTATATGCGCTTGCCGCAACCTTGTTCTTGCCCGCGTCGGCGCTGACCCTGATTGCCGGCGCGGTATTCGGACTCGGCACGGGCGTTGCGGCGGCGTGGATCGGGGCCGTGTTGGCGGTTGTGTTCTCGTTTCTGATTGGGCGCTATTTTGCCCGCGCGAGAGTCGAGCGAATCGCGCAGGACAATCCGAGATTCGGCGCCGTGGACAAGGCGCTCGGCGAAGAGGGCTGGAAGATCGTCGCTTTGCTGCGGCTTTCCCCGGTCTTTCCGTTCAATGTGCAGAACTACCTCTACGGCGTGAGCTCGATTCGCTTTTGGCCGTGCGTCCTCGCCAGCGCGGTCTTCATGCTGCCGGGAACGTTCCTGTATGTTTACTTGGGGTATATCGGCGGGCAGGCGGCCGCGGCGGCAAGCGGCGGGGGCGTGGATGCAGCCAGGCTTGCGCTCCAGGTCGTGGGGCTCGCGGCCACCGTGCTGGTCACGCTGTATATCGCCGGAGTCGCCTCGCGCGCCGTCAAAAAGTACGCCGTTGAGGGAGAAGAGCCGGCCGCCGCGGGCGGCGCTGCGCAGCCGGAACCCGCCTCCCCGCGAGACGCGGCGATACTGGCCGTTGTCGCCCTGCTCTTGTTCGCTTCGGCCCTCTATGCCTATCGGCATCGCCAGGCGCTGCAAGATTGGTTTCATCCTCTGCCGGCACAGATGAACGAAGCTTACTCCAACGATCCCGCTGCCGTCGGCAAGCCGCCGCTGCGCAATAACGGCGATCGTTGGTTTCGCTTCGACGAAGAAAATGGGGAAGTTGCGCTGACGCAGTTCCATAGGCGGCGCCGGGGGGATTTCGAGCAGGTGCGCGGTTCGCTGCTTGCGGCCGTCCCCCTCTACTCGCCGGCCGGCGTTTCGAGCGGCTTCCACGAAAGAAGCAAGAGACATGCCGACTCCGATCGAAGAAATTGTTGAAGCCCGCCCTCTCGACGAGCATAACCGCCTGCTCGTCAGCCGCGTCCATCCGCCCGATTGGGTGAACCCCGCGCCGCGCGGGCGCTACAACATGGTGGTGGTCGGCGCAGGTACGGCCGGGCTGGTCACGGCGGCCGGAGCCGCGGGATTGGGCGCGAAGGTCGCGCTCATCGAACGCAATTTGATGGGCGGCGACTGCCTCAACGTCGGCTGCGTTCCCTCGAAAGCGCTGATCCGCGCCGCGCACGCCCTGGCCGCTGTCCGCGGCGCGTCGGAATTCGGCATCGACATTCCCGGCGGCGCCGCGTTCGACTTCGCAAAGACGATGGAGCGGCTGCGCCGGCTGCGCGCGGACATCAGCCGGCACGATTCGGTCAAGCGATTTACGGAACTCGGCGTCGACGTCTATATCGGCGACGCAACGTTTACCGGACGGAACACGGTCGCAGTCGAGGGAATGACTCTTGAGTTTTCGAAAGCATGCATCGCGACGGGCGCCCGCGCCGCGCGCATCCCGATTCCCGGTCTGTGGGATGCCGGCGCTCTCACCAACGAGACGGTGTTTTCGTTGACCGCATTGCCGCCGCGGCTTGCCGTCATCGGGGCCGGCCCGATCGGCGTCGAGATGGCGCAATGCTTTGCGCGCTTCGGCTCAGAGGTGACCCTGCTGGAAGGCCAACGGGGCATTTTGGGCCGCGAAGACCGCGACGCCGCGGCAATCGTCGAGAGATCGCTGATCCGCGACGGAGTCCGCCTGAACTACGGCCGGAATGTCGTCGGTATCCGCAAAGAGGGCGGGGAAAAGATTATCGCGGCCGCAAGCGCCGAGGGCGAAGAACGCGCCGAGCTCCGCGTCGATGAAATTCTGGTAGGCGTGGGTCGCGCGCCGAACGTCGAAAACTTGGGGCTGGAGGCAGCCGGCGTCCGTTACGACAAGCGCGGCGGCGTCGCGGTGGATGATTTTCTGCGGACGTCGAACCGCAATATCCATGCCGCCGGCGATGTCTGCTTCCCTTACAAGTTCACCCATACCGCCGACGCGATGGCGCGCATCGTGATCGGCAACGCGCTCTTTTTTGGGCGCGGCCGGACAAGCGCCCTGACGATTCCGTGGTGTACCTACGTCGATCCCGAAATTGCCCACGTCGGCCTCTACGAACACGATGCCGCAGAGAAGGGAATCGCGGTCGATACGTTCCGGATCGACATGTCCGCGGTTGACCGCGCGATTCTTGAAAGCGAGGGCGAAGGATTCGTCAAGATCCATTGCCGGAAGGGAACGGATCGCATCCTGGGCGCAACCGTCGTCGCGCGCCATGCCGGCGAAATGATCTCCGAAATTACGACGGCGATGGTGGGGGGAATCGGACTCGGCTCGATCGCCAAGACGATCCACCCCTATCCGACGCAGGCCGAGGCGATCAAGAAAGCGGCCGATGCCTACAACCGTTCGCGGTTGACGCCGCGCGTCAAAAGCTTGTTGGGCAAGATTCTGGAATGGCGCCGGTAGCATTCTCTGCATGACCTTTTGGGGCGCGGTTGCGACAATGTTGAAGGACCGCCGACGCAATGGCCGCCTCGATTTCGGTGATTATCCCCACGTTGAACGAAGCGGAGCGTATCGCCTCGACGATTCGCCGGGTCAAGACGCACGGGGCCGCCGAGATTATCGTTGCGGACGGCGGCAGCGCCGACGGCACGGCTGAGATTGCCGCATCGCTCGGCGTGACCGTCCTCGCCGGCGCGGCCAACCGCGGCGCGCAACAGAACCTCGGCGCGTTGCGGGCCGCCGGATCGATTCTGTTGTTCCTGCACGCCGATACCGAACTGCCGGTCGATTTCGCCGGACGGATTCGCCGAACGCTGGCCATTCCGGGAGTTGCCGGGGGAGCCTTCCGCTTTCGTCTTGACGGTTCGGGATGGCAATTGCGCCTCGTCGAACGCGTCGTGGCGCTGCGTTGCAGGCTTTTTCAACTCCCTTACGGCGATCAGGCGATTTTCGTCACGAAAGAAATGTTCGAGCGGGCAGGGCGGTTTCCCGAAAATCCGGTCATGGAAGACTTCGATTTCATCGCCCGCCTCAAGAAACTCGGCCGGGTGGCCATCGCCGAAGCCGACGCGGTCACTTCCGCACGGCGTTGGCGCCGGCTCGGAGTCTGGCGCATGACCTGGATCCATCAACTCTGCATTTTGGGATATTACCTGCGGATTCCGAGTCGAAGAATGGCGCGTTGGCGCGAGCCGGTCGGGCCGAGTTGAGGCGGGGTGTTATCCTGTTTCTCGTCCTCTCTGCAGCGGTTTCCGCGTTTCTGACTTGTCCCCGCCTGCTTCCAGTCCGAAGTCTCCCCGTATTGAATTTGTCGATCGGGCCGCGCAGCTTGCGCAGGCTGCCGATCGCCTGTCGCAGCAGGATGTCATTGCGTTCGATACGGAGTTTTTGCGGGAGAAGACGTTTTATCCGCGGCTGGCGTTGATCCAGGCGGCGGACCGCGAGTGCGCGTGGGTCATTGATCCGTTAGCGTTCTCGCGCGAGGAAATGCAGCCGCTGCTCGATGTTTTCGCGTCGCCGGACACGCTCAAGGCGGCCCACGCGGTGGAGCAAGATCAGGAATGCCTCTACCGTGCTTACGGCATGACGGCCGAGCCGGTTCTCGATACGGCGGTTGCGGCGGCGCTGACGGGGCGCGGCGACCAGATCGGCCTCTCGGCGCTGCTGCACAAGCTGCTGGCAGTGCGCTTGACCAAGGGACACACCCGCGCGAACTGGATGAAGCGCCCGCTGCCCGAGGCGATGATCGAGTATGCCGCCGGCGACGTGGCCCATCTGGTGGAAGCGGCGGAGTTGTTGGCGGGCGACCTGCGGCGTTTGAACCGCTGGGATTGGGCGCTGGCGCTGTCGGCCGGCTTCGGCGAGGCCGCCCGCACGGAATTCGATGCAGGCGCGCTGTCGCGGAAACTAGCCGCGCGCAGCCGCATGGGCGCGGCGAGCTATGCGGTGCTCAGGGAACTGGTCGCTTGGCGCGAACGGCACGTTCGTGAAAGAGACATCCCCCGAAGTTGGCTGGCCGATGACGGCGTGCTTGCCAAATTGGCCGCCGCCCGACCGAAGAACGCCGAGGAACTGCACAATTTTCGGGGACTCGGATCGAGGTTGATCAATCGTGGCGCGGAACCTATTCTGGAGGCGATCCGCCGAGGCGAAGCAACGCCGCCGGAAAAGCGCGAGTCCCCTCCGCGAGAAGAGAGGCCGGCGGCGGACGAGGCCGCGGCGCTGACCGTGCTGAAGTGCTTCCTGACGGCCCTCGCCGCCGAGAACCGGGTCCCGCTGCGCTATCTCGTCGATGACGGCGCGCTGCGCAAGCTTTTGCGCGGGAGCTTCTCATCGCCGGACGATTTACGGGCGTCGGGGCTGCTCAAGCCCGAAGCGGTGGACATCTTGGGCGAAGAGCTGGTGGCGATCCTGAACGGCGGCCGCGCCCTGCGCCTTGTCAACGGCCGCGCCGAGCGCCGATAACCATCTGAAGGTGGTAGCCGCCGGATTGCCGCGGGGGTGAATCGAGGAATAGGGTATGCCTCTCAGAGGTTCGCGAAGAATTCCGGCCGGGGCTTGACAACTTCGACTGTCTCCGTACTTACGCCCAATCCAAGATCCTTCAGAAGAATGCAGAGATCGAGACCACCGATCAGATCGATAGCCGGATATCCATCCCTCACGGCCTCCCGCTCAGCATCCCTGGTGAATTCTCCCGTGGTGATGAGCAGCCCCTTATCCGCACGGCCGGCCATCGCTCCCCTGAAATCTCGAATTGCCGGCGCGTCGACCGAGCCGGCGTATCTCTTGCATTGAAAGAGGATATGAAACGAGATGAGGTTGTTCGCCCGCAATACGCCGGCGCCGGCGATGCCGCTGTCGCCGGAACGGCCCGTGACTTCCACTTTCGTAAATCCCGATTCCAGAAAGACACGACGCCAAAGACGTTCGAAAGCATCGTGCGCCATGCCGCGAACAATATCGAGAAGGGCTTCCTGCCAATCCTGCGCATCGGGCGCGGCGTCGCTTTCGAGATTGGATTCGGCGTTCCGGGATGGTCTCCTTTTATGCAGCTTGGCACGGTCCCGACGGATCAACTCGTGCATCTCATCTTCCGTGCGCATTCGGCGGCCTGTTTCCGTGATTGTCCAAACTCCTCTCGACGTGTTGGCGACCGCGTCGACACGCTTCAAAGCGGTGCGCGCCCATGCAGATCGATAATCGACTTCGGATTGCGGGCCGTCTTTGTGCGGGACGGCCAGAATCTCGCCGGACAATTCCAGATCGGCGGCCACCTGCTCTGAAAGTTCCTGAATCGAGGCGGATCCGCCACGGGCTTCCAACGCCTTGAGGGTCGGCCAAAGCAAGTCTTTGTACCTGGGGAGTTGGCGTTTCGTCATGCGTTGTTCGCGCTCAATATATCACGGCGATGTCTTCTATCTGCCGATTCCACACTTCAACGGCGGCTTCCGTAGAGGCCGGTATAATCGTGGCTCGGTGGTCGAAATCGCCAAGACGATTCTCTTTGCCTTGGGCTTGTTTTATGCCGTGCTTCTGTTCGTCGGCCTGTTTCTTGCGGATTCGCTGATGTTTCCGGAGCCGCCGAACGACTACTCGATTCCGGGGCTGATGCGGCTGCCGCTGCAAACGGACGAAACCGGCGGGTATGTCGAGGCGCTGCACATGGCGCATCCCGGGGCGCGGCATACGCTGCTCTACAGCCACGGCAACGGCGAAGATCTGGAGACGGTTCTGCCGCTGCTGCAGGAGTACGTCCGCCGCGGCTTTTCGGTGATGGCCTACGAATACCCCGGATACGGGCGGAGTCCGGGCAAGAGCAACGAGAAGACCGTTATCGCGGCGATCGATGCGGCTTACGAGTATTTGACCGCGAAAGGACACGCGACTCCCGCGGACATCGTGGTTTACGGGCGCTCGATGGGCAGCGGCCCGTCCGTGGACCTGGCTGCTCGAAAATCGGTCGCCGGGTTAATCCTGGAAGGTGGGTACGTCTCGGCCTTTCGGGTCATCACGCGGCTGCCGCTTTTGCCCTGGGACAAATTCGCGAACGAGCGGAAATTGCCGCAGGTCCGCTGCCCGGTTTTCGTCTTGCAGGCCGCGAACGACGAGGTAGTGGGCTATTGGCACGGCCCTCGGCTGTTTGCCGCGGCGAAGGAAGCCAAAAGCTACTGGCGGGTCGAGGGGGCGGGGCACAACGATTTGATCGCCGCGGCGGGAGCGGAATACTGGCGGAAGCTTGACGAGTTCATCGAGAGCTTGCCGGCCGGCGCATAGATCCGCTCAGTAGCCGATTTCGAAGATGGCGCGTATCTTGCGCCGAATGCCGCGGTAAAACGTTCCGTAATACGCGCTGGCGAGGTTCGCTTGCACGTCCTGCGGGTTGAACGTGTTGAGGATATTGAACAGCCTCAAGCCGGTGCGGAAGCGGCGTTCCTTGCCCTTGAAGTTCAAGGCGATGTTCTTGGTGATCTGCAGGTCGATCGAATTGTAGATCGGGAACCGGCCGGCGCGGTTTCGCGCGCCCGCGAAGTCTCGATTCTCGTCCGTGTCGGAGTAGGGGAAACCGCTGCGGATCTCCCAGACGGGGATTGCTCGGAGCCCGCCGGGGAGTCCGAACTCGGTCCACGTCATCAGGCGGTGCGGCACATCGAATTGCAGCGGCGCGCGTTCGTTCGGGCGGATCAGCGCCGCCGGCGTCGGGCCGTAGATCGAGCCGAGGTCGTTCAAGTCGCCGACGGACGAGGAGCGCACATAGGACGTTGTGAAGTGCCCGGATCCGGCCAGACGATAGCGCAGCGTGAACTGGTACTCGCGGTAGAGATCGCGTCCCGCGTTGCTCAGGGTCAGGAAATTTTCGACGCCGGTCGGGTCGATCGCGGGGTTGATCAAAAAATTGCGCCGGGTGCGGCGCCGTTGATAGCCGACGCGCAGAAACAGGTTGCTCACCAATTCATGATCGAGTTGAAGATTCCATCCCAAGCTCCTTGCATTGCGGAGGTTGCCGGCAATACGGGGAGTAAAAAGCCGAACCGAGCGGACGCCTCCTCCTGGATTGTAAAAGGTTTCGGTTCGTTGCGGGAGATGCAAGAACGTCGGGACCAGCAGGCTGATGCGGTCGATAAAGACCCCCGTGCCGCCGCGGAGCACCGTTCGCGCGCCGCCGCCGAAAGAGTAGGCGAAACCTGCCCGGTAGGAGGGGTTCCAGTTGCCCGCGATCGAATCCCGCTCGGCCCGGATGCCGAGGTCGAAAGTGAGGGTCTCGGATAAGGACCACTTGTCCTGCAAGAAAGCGGCGGTGTCGCTGCGTTCCCCGCGCACGGTTGCCGGCGCCGAGTAGCGCAGGTCGGCAACCTTTCGCCCGCCGGCGCCGAGCCAGGCGACCGGGTTGAATGTCTGCTCGCCGCGGTAGGATTCCCGGCCGAAGGAGAAACCGGTCTTGAACTGATGCCTTCCGGCGATGTCGAACGGCCGGAAGTGGTAATGCTCGGTCAGACGGCTGCGAATCGTGTTGCGGGACTGGCGGTTGAAGAATGCGCCCGACGCGCGTTCGAGGCCGATGATCGACGGGTCGTAGCTGCGGGGCAAAACGTCATTGTCGAGGTCCTGGTAGGCAAACGTTGACAACAGCAATCCGCCGTTTGCCGTTTCGTGGCTGTCGCGCGCGGAGAGCAGCGTCCCGCGTCTGCGCAGGTCGGGGGTCGATGCCTGCGTATTGAACGCATTCAGACCGAAATAGCTGAGTTTTTCGGGGAAGAGCAGCGCGTTGAACGTCGCTCGGTTGCGCTCGGTCAACTGGGCGTCCACCTGATTGAAGACGGTGAGGGACTCGCGTTCCACGTCGCGCTCGAGCAGCGGCAGATTGGCGTCTTCCTGGTCGGCGCGCACGAACTGGTATTCGGTGGCGTGCAGGAAGCCGACGCGGCCGTCTTTGAGCGGCATGTTGACGGTCAGGCGGGGCGTGCTCGATTCGATGCCCATGATGGCGCCGTCGCGGCGCCTGATCCGCGGGCTGAAATTTTGCAGGTCGAGCTTGAATTTGTCCAGGTTCGCGGGCCGAGTCTGCACCGTGGACACCGCGCCGGCAAATCCGCCGTATTGCGCGTCGTAGGGCGTGGACAGGACTTCGACGTTGGAGACGATGCTCAGGGGCAGGGCAATCTGCGACGTGCGCACGACAGGGTCGGTAACATCGACGTTGTTCATTTGCGAGCCGCTTTGCGAGGCGCGCACGCCGTTCATGTTGATCTCGCCGGCCCGGCCGCGCAGCACGCCCGGAATCAAGGGCATCACGTCTTCGACGCTGCGGTTGGCCTTCGGCGCGTTGTCCAGCGTGGACACGCCGACGGAACCCGAGGAAGAAGTCTGGTCGGGGTCGATCTCGATGGCGGCGGCGGTGACTTCTACTGTTTCGAATACAGTCTCGACCTGCATTTCGAGCTCGATTTGGAGGGGCGATTCCTCGCTCGGCAGGCAGAAAATCTCGCTCTGCCCGTGCATGTCGGGAGACTCGCCGACCGCGATGTAGCAGCCTTCCGCTACATCCGCGAAGCGAAAGATGCCCAAGCTGTCGGTTTCCGCCGTGAGCGCCTCGGAGGCTTCCCCTTCCGCCCCCGTGACCGATTCCAGCACAATGGCGACGCCGGAGGCCCCGTAGCGTTCCCCGTCCGGTCCGGCGATCACGGCCTGGCCGACGACCGCGGTTGCGGGGCGGGCGAATGCGGCGCCGGTCAGCCCGTACAAGCAGACAGCGAGCAGGGCTGCGGCGGGCGCCATGCACGATCGCCGCTGTCCGCTGCCCGCCATACTGTCAAGTTACCAGGATGCGGCGCCGAAAGCCTGCCGGCAGGTAATCTTGGCCACTAAAAACTGTCCGCAGATCGGTTCCGGCGCAGGGCTTCGCGGATTTTAGCGGCGGTCAGACTTGCGCGGTGCTCGACAATTTTCCTGCCGCCGGCGATGCCGCCGGGCGGGGCGATGTCCACTCCGTTGATCGACATTTTTCCGGCTGCGATGCGCTGCTCCGCGCGCGCCGCCGCCGGGTCCGTCACATCGCTTGCGTCGAGGAAGCAACGCTGTCGTGCCAGCCTTCGTTCGTCTGCCGAATGCCCTCCGATTCCAGGAACTCCCGAGCCTGGGCGCTCTTGTAGAACTCGGGTATGTAGTGGATCGCGGTCTTGCCGCCGGCCCATTTCTTGCCGAGCTTGCGGGCGCCGGCCTCGGTATTGGCGCGCAAGATGTACTGATGCTTCCCGGCGGCGAGATAGGGGCCGTTCATTTCGAGCCGGGTCAACTCCTCGATGAAAACGGAGTCGAGCGCCGCGATGGGCCGCGGCATGTCCGGGTCGGGGCTCAAGCGGTCGGGGACATCCTGCGCGGCCCCGGACCCGAGCAAGGCGAAGAGCGCACAGAGAGTGGGCAGGCGCATACGCCGGTATTGTGTCATGCGCGCGCCTCATGCAAAAAGAAAAGGGGCGGGGAAGAGACCCCGCCCCTTGATTCGCGGCGGCCTAAAACGAAT
The DNA here is from genome assembly GCA_958295955.1 of uncultured Bryobacterales bacterium. Lineage (GTDB taxonomy): Bacteria > Acidobacteriota > Terriglobia > Bryobacterales > UBA6623 > CATQHP01. Next base: position 4,342,358 of record OY282420.1, read on the forward strand.
ACTTCAGCGAGAACTGGCCGATTCTTCCCGCTCCCGCGCCGGTAATCCGGCCCAGGCGGCGGTCGGTCGCGCTGCCCCTTCGGGGAGTTCCAAAATTGGGATGGTTCGGCAGGTTGAAGAAGTCCACCCGAAAGTCCACGACGTGCTGCTCTGTAATGGAAAACCTCTTGCGCAACGAAATGTCCCAATTGATCAAGCCCGGCCCTTGGAGGATGTTCCGGCCCGAGTTGCCGAAGGAGCCGACCGGCGCCAAGGCGAAAGCGTCCGCATTGAACCATTCGAAAATTTTCTCGCCGCGGCTGCGGTTCGAGGGCAGATGCGGGTTGCCGACAATCTCGGCCCGATCGTGCCGCACTGCGGTCAGAGAGCGGTCGCGGCCGGCGTCGACGTGAAACGGCCTTCCTTCCTGCAAGGTGATGATCGAGCCCATCTCCCATCCGCCGAGCACCGCCTTGGCCGGGCCGTCCGTCGGCCAAGGGATTTCGTACAGGAACGACGTGACGAAGCGCTGCTGAAGATCGAAATCCCCGCGCCCGCGCTCGGCGCTGCGGTTGTTGGGATTCTGCAGGCCGTTCTGGGTCACCGTGGCGAAGGCCGCGCTGGTCAAAATTTCGTCGATCGCGCGCCCGTAGGTGTACGATGCCTGGAAGGTCAGCCCGCGGCTGAACCGCCGCTGCACCTGCAGTTGCAGGCTGTTGTACACCGAATTCGCGCCGGTGTTCAACTCGCCGATGCTGCCGAATCCCTGGAAGATGCGCCGGGCGTCGGTATTGCCGGCCGTTGCGCCGGGCCCGTACAGCGCCATGTTCTGCTCGCGGTTGTAGGCGAGGTTTCTGCCCAAGTTGCCGACGTAGGCGATCTCGACCATGAGGTTGTCCGTCACCTGCTGCTGCAGGGTTAGGTTGTAGGTCTGCATGTAGGGATTGCGCAGGCCCGGAGCGAACGCCTTGGGGATGGTGATCGGCAAGACGAAGTTCGCCCGATCGGGATCGAAGACGAACGGGAACGGGTTCTGCCTGCCGCGGAAGGGCGCCGACAACGCATACGGTTGATTGATATCGACCGAGACGCCGAAAGGTTGCAGCGCTTGCACGCCGCCGGCCATCTCCGCGGTGAGCGGATCGTACGAGATGCCGTAGCCGGTGCGCACCGACGTGCGGCCGTCGCCGAAAACGTCCCAGGCGATGCCGAAGCGGGGCGCGATGTTGACCATGTTGTTTTGATAGGGGAACTGTGCATCGGAAAGCCAGAGCAGTCCCGCCGGCGCGCCCGAGATGAACGACGATTGCGCGCCCGGGACCAGCGCCGTCTGCTGATTCTGCTGCTCTTCCCAGCGCGGGTAGAACTCGTTGCGAATGCCCAGGGTCATGGTCACGTTGCGATGGACCTTGAAGCTGTCCTGGAAGAAGATTCCCGACTGGATGTAGCGGTGATCGAACTCGATGGGCGAGGCTTGGCGGACGCGGCGCGCTCTCCCTGTCAGGAAGTCGGCCATGGGCAGCCCGGTGCGGTTGCCCGTGAACTGCCATTCGCTGCCCGTCGCGCGGTTGTCGCGGTAGAGGAACTGGTTGCGCTGCGTGTCGAGGCCCCACTTGAAGTTGTGGTTGCCCTTGATCCAGCTCATGTTCCAGGACAAGGCATAGTTCTGCGACAGACGCTGGCGGTGACGCCCGGGGCCCAATTGGAAGCGGTTGGTGATCGTGACCAGCGGCCGCGTCGGGGTCACGCCGCCGGCGTGAACGAAATCGTCGGCGCCGAAGTCCGCCAGATCGTCATCGAAGGGGATGCTCTCCTGGTAGTTGAAGCGCGTGTACGTCAGCCGCACGGTGTTGACCAGAGTCGGAGTAAACAGGTGCGTGTCTTCGAGCGTGTAGGTCTGCATGCGGTTGAAGCGGGGGTTCGGTCCGTAGTTGATGAAGTCGGAGTTGCGCAGCGGGTCGGCGCCCTCGTTGTGATCGAAGAACAGGCGGAAGTTGATCTTGTTCGTAGCGGTCAGGTTGTGATCGATGCGCGTGAGGTACTGGTTATCGTTGCTGGGCTGGCTGACCTGGGTTACGAAGCTCCCGTCCGGGCGGTCAGGCAGCGGCACCCAGCCGTCGAGCATGAACGTCGCCACGGGGTCGATGAGGCTGGCGGGAACCATATTGTTCGGGAAGTCGACGCCGGTGTCCGCGTTCTTGACCTGCGCGGCCCCGGAAAAATCTCCGCCGCGCTCGGCCGTCGTGGCGGGGAACGCCGTCTTGAGGCGGTCTTCGCGGATGCGCTGGCCCTGATAGGTGAACTGGAAGAAGGACTTGTCTTTGGCGATCGGTCCGCCGAGCGTGCCGCCGAATTGATTGAAGCGCAGCTTGGGAACGGTGCGCGAGAAGAAATTGCGCGCGTCGAGCGCGTCGTTGCGCAGGAAGTGCCAGGCGCTGCCGTGGAAGTCGTTCGTTCCCGAGCGCGTGACGGCGCTGATTACGCCGAAGCCGCGCCCGTGCTCGGCCGTCACTCCGGTGGTGGAGACGCGGAACTCCTGGACCGCGTCGGGCGGCGGCAGAATCAGGCCCTGGCCGCGGTGGAAGTAGCTCATCGAGCCGCCGTCCAATAGGTAATTGACCGAAAAATGCCGCCCGCCGTTCATGCGCACCGTCTGCTGGCCGAACGAAGGCCGGATGGTCGTGCTGACGCTTTGGACGCCCGGCACGAGCCGCACCAGGTCGAGAGGGTTGCGCCCGTTCAAGGGAAGGTCTTTGATGCGGCGGTCATCGACGGTCATGCCGATCTGCGTCGAGCGCGTATCGACCTGCGGCGCCTGACTGGTAATCGTCACGGTTTCGGTGACCTGACCGAGCTCCAGTACGAAGTCGACGCGCAAGCTCTGCAGCGCCGACAGCGCGATGCCGGGGCGTTCCACGGTGCGGAAACCGTCGGATTGCACCGACGCCTTGTACGTGCCCACGGGCAATTGCGTCGCCAGATAGTTTCCTGTCGGTCCCGACTCCACGAGCTTGACTGCGCCGGTGTTCTCGTTCGTAAACGTAATTTGAACTCCGGGCACGGCCGCGCCGGTGGGGTCGGTCACGGCGCCGGCGATCTCGCCGTTCGTGGATTGGCCGAGCAGGGCGGCAGCCGCGAGAAAAAAGGATGTAACGAGTCTCTTCATGGTGCGACCTTTTCGATCTTGCAGACAGATCGTCCGGGCCGGCGCCAAAGTATTCAGGGGCGTTCAAGCCCAGACTTGCCTAAAAGCATACACCTATGGCCGGCGAATTACAGCGCCGCCGGGATTTATTCGACTTTGCGGTAACTTTCGCGCATTCCAGGCAGAAAAAACGGCGGGCTTTGGTGGAAGTAGCCTTCCAGAAAAACGACGGTGCGCTCCCGCGTCATCTGCTGCTGCGCTTCGCGGGCGGCGCTGTAGGCCGCATAGTCCTTGCCGTCGCCGCCCAGGAAGACGATTTCTTCGGGGCGCGCCGCCTTCCAGTGCTCGTAGCCGGCATAGCGCGCCATCGTGAAAACCTCGTCGTAGTCGGGGCTTTCCGGGCTTCTGCTTTCCGACGGATAGACGGCCTTCCAACAGCCGATGACGCGGACGCCGACTTTTTCGAGATACGGCCGAATGCCCTCGGCTCCGGCGGCGATGAAGCTGTCGGCCGCGCCTTTGGCGATCCGCCGGCGGTCGAGCGCGACGATTTCGCGCGCGGGCCAGGCCGCGTCGTTGCGCGCCGGCCGCGCGCCTCCGGCCGGCGCCGCCTCGACGGATTCGTATTTTTCTGCGAGCGCGGGCAGGTAATCAGGCGTAACCGCGGCCGTCCGGCCCTGCAGGAAATACGCGCCGTCCGAGCCCAGGACGTAGTGGCTGCGCGCCTTGAGAGCGGCCTGGTTTTTGCGGTAATCGGGGCCGTTGCCGCCCAGGTATTGCCCCCGGCGCGTCGCTTTCCAGTGTTCGTAGCCGGCGTAGCGAGCCAGGCGGTAGCCCTCGTCGTAGTCGGGGCTTTCAGGCGAGCCGTCGGGGTGGATGACCTTCCACTGGCCGGCGATGCGGGTTCCAATCTTCTCGAACCAGGGCCAAACGCCGTCGAGACTGATCCTGTAGTAAGCTTCGTGGCCGCCCTTGCGCAGCTTTTGGTGGCGCAGCACCAGCAGTTCCTCTCCTGCGCGGCTGACGTCGTTGCGCACGGCCAACGGGGCGGGGGGCTCCTGCGCGGCGGCCCCCGCGAGCAGGCAAACCGCCGCCGGCGCGACAACGATTCTCGAAACTTTACGGAACGGCAACGGCGGCCTCTTTGCTGATCCGGGGCTGGAAATCCGTTTCGTTACAGCCGCCGGATATTGTCGGCAACCCGGCAAGGATGTTTGGTGGAGGCGGCGGGAGTCGAACCCGCGTCCGAAAAAGATCTCCGCAAAGAGCCTACATGCTTAGTCCGTTCGTGAGTCTCGACCGTCGCTTGGGAACAAACAAGCCTGCGACGGCCCAGCCCGATTGATCTCGGTCCCGGAACTACGGGCTGAAGTTCCCGAACCTATCTCGCAAAATGACGCCGTTGGCCATCGTGCGAGCCCGACGGCAACGGCGCGCGGACCTGACTAGGCCGCGTAAGCAAACTGCTGATTGGTGTTGGCAGTTATGGATTTTCCGATCGTTTTACGGGTGCTCGGAACCCGGCATGCCTCTCGGCGTCGATGACAATCCCGTCGAATCCTTTACGCCCCCTCCTTTCTTCCGATTCTCAGTATATACCCAAGGCGTTGCAGCCCCTCAAAGGGGGTTAGAAATTGAAGCGCAGCGAAAACTGGAACTGCCGCGGGTCGAACGCCGAAGTGAACGAAAAGGCTTCCGTCACCGGGCCGCGGCGTCCGCGGAGCGAGTCCGGGAGATCGTCGAGGCCGGTTTGGCCCACTACGCCGTTCACGTTCTTGAAATTCGTGCGGTTGAAGAGGTTGAACGCCTCGGCTATGACCTGGATGTTCTTGCGCCCCTCGCCGCCCAGCGAAAATTGCCGCGTCAGGCGGGTATCGAGCGAGAAGAAATTGGGGCCGATGCCGATGTTGCGCCCCGCGCCGTGCGGTCGGTGGGTGTCGGTATGCCGGTCGCCGACGTTGTCGAATCCCGCGTTGAGGTTGAAAGGCCCCGCCGACCGCGCCACCATGATCCCGGAAAAGGTGAAGTCGCTGAACAGGTTGTGGCCGAATCCCTTGCCTCTGCCCGCTTTCCAGGGAGATTTGGCCACGGTATGCGCAACGAAACGGTGTCCGCGGTGGAACGACGAAAGCGAGCGCTCGTTCCGGGCGTCCCATTGGTAATGCGGCTCGAACGAGGAATTGTAATCCGTGTTTTCGTCCATGGCCTTGCTCCAGGTGTGGTGCGCGGAGATCGTGAAGCCGTCGGAAAAGCGCTTCTTCAACTGCAGGATCAGGGCATGGTATGAGGAATTGGCCCAACTGACATAGACGTTGTCCTGCAGGATCAGCGGATTGTGGAAACCTACGGTGGGCAGGCCGTTTGCGTTCGTGCCGGTGCGATAGACGTTGGTGTCGACCGGACGGATGATGTGCAGGCCGCGGTTGAAGTTGTACGCCGCGGAAAGCGAGTAGCCCGAAATGTCTCTTTGGATCTCGAAGCTGCCCTGTTGGGCGTAGGGATTGACGATATCGTCGGCCACGCGAAATTGCACGCGGAGCGGCGAATTGGAGCCGACGATGACGCCGTGGGGCCTGATGTCGTCGGTAGTGATGGTGCGCTTGCCCAGCACGCCTCGGGCTTGCAGGGTCTGGTATATCTCGGCCGAGGTAGCGGGTTGGCCCGTCAGCGAACTGGTGGTTCCCGGCAAACCGGTCAAGGGCACGAATGCCTGCTGGATCTGCTGTTTCTCGCCGAGCAGGTCGTCGATGTAGGTGATTTGTCCGTCGATGCGCGCGTAGAAAATGCCGTATCCGCCGCGAATGACCGTTTTGTTGCCCGGGCTCCAGGCAAACCCGGCACGCGGCCCGATGTTGTTGTTGTCGCGCGGGAATCCCGACTTGTTTTCGAATTCCTGGCGCACGGCGAGGGTGAGCAGGAAGTTTCGCGTCAAGCGCCAGGAGTCTTCGGCAAAGAAGTTGTAGCGGTTGGCCCAACCGACCCAATGCGGATCGCCGAACCCCTGCTGGTAGATAATCGGCAGCCCCAGAGCGTAGGCCTGCAGGGAAGAGATGGGCGCATCGACTGCGGCCGCCAAGTCAGACCTGCCGCCCCCTCGCAGCGAAAGCTTGATCAATTGCGACAGACCGCTTCCGCCGGCGTTGTCAATCAAACTCGACAAAGGTACGGCTTCGCCGAAGATGAAGCGCCCGCCCAAAAATGTTTCCGCGAGCGCGGAGTCGCGGAAGGGGTTGATGTCTGCGCCGAACTTGAAGGTGTGGCGCCCGGAGATGCGCATAAAATTTTGCCGGACTTGCCAGGTGCGCTCCACGATGCGGGCCGGCAGAATGAAATCGCGCCCGAAAGAGCCGAAGCCTTCGATGCCGATCGCCGGCCCCAAGGGATCGGTCGGATAAACGCCGAAATCGTAGTAGCCTATGCCCAGCCTGGTCTCGCTGACCCACTGCGGACTGATCACCAGCGTATCGCCGACCGCGAGCGAAAAGTCTTTGACATCAGAGTTCCGCCCTCGGCTGTAAGCGGTCAGCGAGCCGAAATCGGTGTTTTGGCTGTCTTGCCCGGTCCAGTTGCCGCGGAAAAACAGATTGTGGCCGTCGCGCAGCGCGTGGTCGAAGCGGGTCATGAACTGTTGGCGCTTTTCGGTGAAGGGAAACACGCCGCTGTTCTCGCGGAACAGCGACACCACGTTGGGATTGTTGCCCGGCACCAGCGCCGTGGAGAGTTGATCGATCAGGGGAATGAGGCTCGCCGGAGCGCTGGCGCGCAGCACCTCTTCCAACGCTTTCTGCGAAGGCGTCAATTGATACAGGAACGATTCGTCCTGCAGCAGAGGCACGAACACCGATTCGTGGCGGTCGAGCCGCTCGAAAGCGCTGTACCAGAAAGTTTCGTTGCGCACGATGGGGCCGCCGACGGCGACGCCGCTCTGCGTACGGGTGTACGCGGATTTGCCCGGGTCGAAATGGTTGCGGGCCTGGAATCGCCGGTTGCGCAGTACGCCGAAAAGGGTTCCGTGCAGCTCGTTGGTGCCGCTCTTGGTAACGATATTGATCGCGCCCCCCGGCGCGCCGCCCAGTTCCGCGGAAAACGAGTTGCGGTTGACCTGAAACTCGTACACCGCTTCCTGGCTGACCGCGGGCCGTACGCTTCCCGAGTTATAGATGTTGGTCACGCCGTCGATGGTGAACGTATTCCCGCGCCCGCCGGAGCCGCCGATGCCCAACCCGGATTGCGGCGTGGGGGCGATACGGAAATCGCGATCGTCCACGACATAGTTGGTATTGACGACTCCGGGGGTGAGCAGCGCCAGATCCAGGTAGTCGCGGCGGTTGATGGGCAAGTTGCCGATGCTGACGGAATCGATGTGATCGGATTGCTGCGTTCTCTCGGGCTCGATGGCCGGCCTCTCCTGTTCCGCCGAGACGGCGATGCTTTCCGTTGCCGCGCCGACGGCGAGTTGCGGCGAGAACGACTCCGTCTCGCCAACCCGCACTTCAAAATTTTCAATCAGCAGCCCGCTGAAATTTTCGGCCTCGAAACGCAAATCGTACAGACCCGGGTCGAGATGGTTGAAGATGTAATCCCCGAATTCCGTCGTGTTCGCTCGGCGCTCCGCGCCGCGGCTCTTGTTGGTTGCCGTAACGGTTGCGTCGGGGACGACAGCGCCGGTCTCGTCGTACACGTAGCCGCGGAGGTTGCCGGTGTTGGTCTGCGCTTGCAGCCCGACGGCGGCAAGCGTCAGCGCGGCCAGCAGCGAGAAAAGAATCTTCCAATGGTGAAAACGGTGCAGAAGCATAAGTAGGCAAGTTTAGCATTGAGAGCGAGCTGCAACCTAGCTACATCGCTACGCGTTTGCGTCAATTGCCGCCGTCGCCGGGCCGGGAGCTAAGTCTTCACCCGCCGCCGGCGCGGGCGGCGGAGAGTGAGAGTGGAAGAGCGCGGGTTGGTACTCTGTGTTCTGCTTCCATTTCGTGCCCCGCGTTCCCAAGCCGCCGCTCGCTTTCTGGATCCTTTTTGCCATGGCGGCGGGCGTCTTGCTCGGCGCCTTCGCCCCGCATTGGGCTGAGCGGCTTGAGTTTCTGAGCGCGCTGTTCCTGCGGTTGATCCGGTCGATCGTCGCCCCGGTGCTGGTCGGCGTCTTGATCCGGGCGATCGCCGGCGCCGGGACCTTGGGCGCTCTCGGACGCGTCGGCTGGAAATCGGCGGTTTGTTTCGAGACCGCTACCACGGTCGCGCTGTTGTTGGGCTGGTTTGCGGTGCTTGTTGTCAATCCCGGCGGGAGTCTGACGATCGCTGCGGCTGACTCGGGCGGCCCAGTCGAATCAACCGGCTTGGCCGCCGTGCTCGAGTCCGCGGTTCCGACGAGCATCGTCGATGCGCTCGCGCGGGGCGATGTGCTGCAGATCGTGGTCTTCTGCTTCCTGTTCGGCATTGCTTGTCTTTCCGTCGGCAAGAAGGCGCGGCCGGTAGTGGAGTTCGCCGATGCGCTCGCGGAAATCGCTTTCCGCTATACCGACTACGTCATGTTGCTGGCGCCGCCGGCCGTATTCGCCGCCGCAGCCAACGCAGTCGCGGGCGGCGGGACGGGAGCTTTGCAGGGTCTGGCCGCGTTCGCGGTCAGCGCGTGGTGTGCGCAGGGCCTCTTCCTGCTAGTGGTCCTCGTCGGCGGACTGCTACTGTCCGGCGTGCCCTTGCGCCGGTTCGCGCATTATGCGCGTGAGCCGTTTCTGATCGGCTTCGCGACGACCTCAAGCGCCGCCGCCCTGCCGCAAACGCTTGAAAACCTGCAACTCTTTGGGGTTCCCCGCCGCATCCTCGGCGTGGTCGCCCCGTTGAGCTTGAGCCTTAACCTGAACGGCAGCACGATTCATTTGGCCATGGCCACGCTTTTTGTCGCGCAAGCTGCCGGAATCCGGCTTTCGTTCGAACAGCAAGTCGTGATCCTGCTGACGTTGAAGCTGACAAGCAAGGGCGTAGCCGGCGTGCCGCGCGCGAACTTCGTGATTCTGGCCGCAGTGTTCGAAGGCCACGGCCTGCCCATGGAGGGCCTCGCCGTGCTGCTCGGCGTCGATGCGCTGATCGATCCGATTCGCACGAGCGTCAATGTCGCCGGCCACTGCGCCGCGCCTGCCGTCGTGGCGCGCTGGGAAGGCGCTTCGTTTCCCAGTGGACGGGCGGCGTCTCCACCGGAGGAGGGCGAAGCAAGGTGATGTTGACGGAGACGTTGCGGCCCGCGCTCAGCGCGCTTTGGGCGGAGGAGGCGCCATGACCGCCATGACGACCAGACGCTCGGGGCCGGGGTTGAAGAGCGCGTGAGGCTCGCCGGACTTGGCGAGAACCAGATCGCCGGGAGCGATGCGTTCGACGGCCGCGCCGACCGTAACCTCGCCCTCGCCTTGCAGGACGTAGTAGAGCTTGTCTTGGCCCGGATGCGTATGCAGACTGTGCTTCTGACCCGGCTCGAAGCAATTCAGGCCGGCGAAGACGTTGGCGCCGGCCAGCAGGTTGACTTTCCCCATCTTGCCCGGACGGAACTCCGCCCGCGAGGCTGCCGAACGAACGATCATTTCAGAGGCGCGTATTCCCCGCCGTCGATGAGCGCCGTGAAACGCTCTTGCTGGTCGGGCTCCAGAAACTGCATGATCCGCCCGCGGCCTTCCATTTGATTCCATTTGATTCGGCTCAGCAGGTCGGCCTCGGCCATGATGATGTCGTCGAGGACGCCGCGCACCTGCTCGATTTGATCCGGCTGTAAGCTCAGGTGCTCGATGAGGTCTCCCAACGTGGAATTTACGCGCTCCGCATGCAGGTCGGCTTCGGCGCGGCCGCCGCTTGTGAGGTTCGTGATGAGAACGCCGGTCGTCAGCCCCAGGACGAATACGAGGATCAGAATTGCCCCGGCCTTGTTGCGGCAGGAATCGAGGCGGGCGGACATGGTTATCGACTCGACACCAGGACGGCGGACAGCATCGTGTCGCGATTCATGTCCAGGTCGGAACCCAGGCGCACGTAATAATCGGCGACAGCCGGAGGCGCCGTCAGGATCGACTCCGCCATATGGTTCTGCCGGGGCGGGCCGCCGCGGTAGAGCGTTACCGTGCCGACCGCGAACAACCAGACGCAGGCCGCAACCGCGACGCGGCGCAGGATGAACGGCTCCAGAAACACTTCCCAGAACGGGGTTCTTTGCTCTTTGTCGATCTGTCGGCGGACGCGGGCGTAGAATCCGGCATCGGGAACGGGGGGCAACTCTCCTTTGGGCAGGTTGAACGCTTCGAACAACGAAGCGTTGTCGGCCATTGCCGCGAGTTCCGCGGCGGAGCGGGGATCCTGCTGCCGGCGGCGCTCGAACTGTTTCAACCGCTCACCGCCGAGCCGGCCGGAAAGGTATTCTTCGAGGTGTTCTTTTATAAATCCATTCATGACCCGCCGGCCTCCGATTCCGAGCGCCGGCCAAGCCCTATGTTACAGCATGGCATGAGCGCTCCGTCAGCTTGTTGCCGCCTCCATTTTAGCCGCCGCCTTCACCAGCTTCTGCCTGGCGCGGAACAGCTTGACCTTGATCGTGTTCTCGTTTAATCCGGTCCTCTCCGACAGTTCCTGAACGGAGCGGCCTTCGACTTCCTTCTCGAACAGCAGCATCCGTTCCTCTTCGCTGACCCGCTCCAACAACTTGACCAGATAATCCCGCTTCTCGGTCTGCTCGCCGAATTCGATGCTCTGGTTGACGGCATACTTGGAGTTTTCCAGCGAGCGGTTGTCCTCTTCGGGCATGTCGCTCTCGTAAACCAGCCGGCGGACTTTCTTTTTCCGCAGGTAGTCGTAACACTCGTTGACCGCGATCTTGTAAATCCAGGTCGAAAGCGAAGAGCGAAAATCGAACTTGCCCAGCGAAAAGTATATCTTGGTAAAAACCTGCTGGGCGATATCCTCGGCGTCGTTGCGCCGTCTGAGGATGCGAAAGATCACGGCGAAAACCTTGTTCTGGTGCCGTTCCACGATCTCTCGAAACGCCGTTTCGTCGCCGGCTTGAGCGCGGCGGATAAGCTCGGCTTCCGCAGTTTCCTTGAATGGCACGCGGCTTCTGGTTCCAGCCCGGCCGGCGGCGGCGCTCTGCTCCAGTAAAGTCGCCGGGATCGTCCCCATAACTTCAGGAAAGACGCGGCGCGGCGCCGGTCGGTTTCAATCAATTCACCCGAAATTTCAGATTAACAGGCTGCCGGGCTTGGGGGCGGGCATATCGAGCTCGCGGGCAAGAGGAGTTCAGGGCGGGGAGAGGGCTGTTTCAAGCGCTTTCAAACGGCCTTTGCAACCGCTGTCGGATCGGTTGGGCGTTGCGGCGCGGGAGATTGTAAAATACGCTCGAAATGCAGAGCTACGCCGCGGGTCAGAGCATCACTCTCCTCGAAAAAACAATCGGCCAAGCGTTCGACGAGACCGTTGCGAAGCATGCGCATAAAGAGGCGGTGGTCTCCCGTCACCAGGGATTGCGGCTGACTTACGCCGACCTGGGAGCCGGCGTCGCGGAAACAGCCGCGGGTCTTTGGGGCCTCGGCGTTCGGCCCGGCGACCGAGTCGGCATGTGGGCCTCGAATTGCATCGAATGGATCTACCTGCAGGTGGCGACGGCGAAGATAGGCGCCGTTCTCGTCAACGTCAATCCTGCGTACCGCGCCAACGACTTGGCGTACATCCTCGAGCGCTCGGGGATGAAGGCGATTTTTCTTTACGAACAGGACGCGCGCGCGCATTACGGCGAAGTTCTGGCCGCCGCCCGGAAGGGCAGGGCATTGCCTCTGGAGCATGCGGTTCTGCTGGGGACGGATCAATGGCGGGCCATGATCGCCGCGGGCGTCCGGCCGCCGGATGAAAGCGCCGGCGTTCACGACGTGGTGAATATCCAATACACGTCGGGAACGACGGGCAAGCCCAAAGGGGTTTTGCTCACCCACCACAACCTGGTCAATAACGCCTACCTGGTGGGCCGCGGACTGAAGTGGACCGACGCCGACAAGCTCTGCCTGCCGGTTCCGCTTTATCACTGCTTCGGCTGCGTCATGGGCTCTCTGCAAGCGATCGTTTACGGCGCCGCGCTGGTTCTGCCGTCGGCGCAGTTCGATCCTCTGGCGGCGTTGCAGGCAGTGGACGAAGAGCGTTGCACGACGATTTACGGCGTGCCGACGATGTTCATCGCCGAGCTCGACCACCCCGACTACGCCCAATACGAGACCTCGTCGCTGCGGACGGGCATCATGGCCGGCGCCCCCTGTCCGGTCGAGTTGATGAAACGCGTCGTGGACGAGATGCACTGCACGGAAATGACCATCGCCTACGGCCAGACCGAGGCTTCGCCGGTCATTACGCAGAGCTCGACGGACGATCCCTTGGAGGTGCGCGTGGCGACGGTGGGAGCGGCGATGCCGTGTACCGAGGTGAAAGTGGCCGGCCCCTCCGGCGGCGTCGTGGACGCCGGCGTTCAAGGCGAGTTGCTGACCCGCGGCTACCTGGTGATGAAGGGCTACGACAACGATGCCGCGGGGACCGCCGCGGCGGTGGACGCCGCCGGCTGGCTGCGCACCGGCGATCTCGCCGTCATGCGCGAAGACGGCAATTTCCGCATCACGGGCCGCGCCAAGGAAATGATCATTCGCGGCGGCGAGAACATCTACCCCCGCGAAATCGAAGAGTTCCTGCACGAGCACCCCAAGGTGGCCGATGTTTACGTCCTGGGCGTGCCGGACGAACGCCTGGGCGAGCGGGTGCTGGCCTGGGTCAAGCTGCGCGACGGGGAATCTCTGGCGGAAAACGAGTTGAAAGACTTCTGTCGGGGGCAAATCGCGCACTTCAAAATTCCCGAGTTCATTCGCTTTGTCGATGAGTTTCCGATGACCGTTACGGGCAAGGCGCAGAAATTCGTCATGCGGCAAAGGGAAATCGAACTGCGCGGCCTCGAATATGCGCAAAGGATACAAACGGCATGAACTATCTCCTCGAACAGTTGGACGCAATCGCTCCGGTGGAGTGTCCTTGCGGGCAGGCGCGCCGGGCGTTCGCCTCGCCCGAAAACAAAACGGCCACGCTGCACGTCGTGGACATCAAGACCGACTCCGAAGTCCATTACCACAAGAAAATGACGGAGATTTATTTCATTCTCGAAGGCGAAGGCTACATGGAATTGGACGGGGAGCGCGTGCCGGTCCGCCCGATGACGTCCGTTCTGATCAAGCCGGGCTGCCGTCACCGCGCGGTCGGCCGGATGAAGATCGTCAACGTGCCGATTCCGGCATTCGATCCGGCCGACGAATGGTTCGACTGACGCCGCGCCTCCGCGCGCTTCAGTTCATGGGGAACAACGCGGCCCCGATCATGGACGCCAGCAAGCCGCCAACGCCCAGCGCGATCAGGGAAGGCGTTTTTGTCTTTAGCGCTTCCATCTCGGTCAAGCCCGTCATGGTCTTGAAGACCCAGAAACCGGAATCGTTCATCCAGCCGCCGACGATGGAGCCGGCGCCGATCGCGGTCAGGATATAGACGGGGTGATACGCCGGCGGCGACGCGGCGATGAGCGGCGCCAGAATTTCAGAAGACGTGATCATCGCGGTTGTCGCCGAGCCTTGCGCGATGCGGAACAGCGTCGCGACGCCGAACCCCAGCAACATCAACGAAAGGCCGGCTTCCTGCGCCCAGCCGCCCAGCACGTCTCCGACCCCGGCCTTCACCAACATGCGGCCGAACGCTCCGCCGCCTGCGGTGATCAGGATGATCAACCCCGCGCTCTTGATCGCCTCTTCGGTGGGCTTGGCCATTTCCGCGAGCGTCAGCTTCTTGTGACTCGCCAGTACCCATAGCGCCGCCGCCGCCGCAAGGATCAGCGCAAAGCTGGGGTTGCCCAAGAAAGCCGCCGCCGACCTCAGGCGACTGTCGGGAAAAAAGGCGCCGGTGACCGTATTCGCCGTGATCAGAACCAGCGGCAGGACGATCGGCAGCAGTGACCGCGCAAAGCTCGGCAGTTCGCTTTCCGGCCGGTTGGCGATGACCTCGAGCTCCTTGAGAGAAAGTCCGGGCGCTTCGCGGATCGGAATGTTCATCTTGCGGTCGACCCAGATCGAAAACGCCCATGAAGACAGCGCGGCCGGAATGGCGACCAAGCCGCCGACAACGATCACCAGTCCGAGGTCGATGCGCAGCGTCTCGGCCATTGCCAGCGGGCCGGGCGTCGGCGGCACGAAGATGTGCGTCGTCACTCCGCCCGCGCCGATGGCCAGCGTGTAAAGAAGATAATTGCGTCCGTTGGCGCGCATGCTCATCGAGCGCGCGAGCGGCACCAGTAGATAGAACACGGTGTCGTAGAAGACGGGGATCGACAGCACGTAGCCGCTGATAACCATCGACAGCGACGAGTACTTCTCGCCGAGCCAGGCGACGAAGCGGCGGGTGATTTTTTCCGCCGCGCCGCTTTCCATCAGGCATTGCCCGATGACCGCGGCCATGGCGATGACGATGCCGATCCTGCCGGCAAGTCCGCCGAAGGCGTCGATTACCTCCCCGACCGCCTGGTCGAGCGGTATCTTCGGCGAGAGCGCCCCGATCAGGATTGCGGAGCAGATCAGCGCAACGAACGCATTGATTTTCCAGCGGACGATCAGCAGGAAAACAGAGGCCGTCGCAATCGAGAGGATGAGGATCGGGTGCATGGATTCCGAACAGCATACACGATTGATATGCTGAATTCACCATGACCGAGACATTTGTCCGCCTTGTTCGCGAAGGTCCGCTGGCAACGATCACGCTGGCGAATCCCCAGCGCCGCAACTCATTGTCGATCGCTACGATGCTCGACCTCCAGGCTGCAATCGAGCGACTGGGCGCGGACCGCGGCGTTCGCGCGATCGTATTGGCGGCGGAGGGTCCCGTTTTCAGCGCCGGGCACGACTTGCGCGAGATGACCGGCGGCGATCTCAACCATTACCGCCGCGTCTTCGAGATCTGCACCGACTTGATGACGACCATACAAAACGTTCCGCAGCCGGTGATCGCCCAAGTTGACGGCCTGGCGACGGCGGCAGGCTGTCAGTTGGTTGCGGCTTGCGATCTGGCGGTTGCGTCGGAGTCCGCCAGGTTTGCGACGCCGGGCGTCAAGATCGGGCTTTTCTGCAGTACGCCCATGGTGGCGCTCAGCCGCGCGGTCGGCCGCAAGCGGGCTCTCGAAATGCTCTTGACCGGGCGGCTTATCGACGCCGTTACGGCGGCCGAATGGGGTCTCGTCAACCGCGTCGCGCCCGGCGAGAAGCTGGCTGAGGAGACGCGCGCGTTGGCCCTGGAAATTGCCGGCGCAAGCTCGCTGACCGTCGGCATCGGCAAGCAGGCGTTCTATGCGCAGATCGATCTCGATCAACCCAAGGCGTACGCCTATACCAAGGAAGTGATGAGCATGAACGCGCTGGCCGCCGATGCGCAAGAGGGAATCTGCGCGTTCCTCGAAAAGCGCGAACCCGCTTGGCAGGGCCGCTGAGGCAAAACCGGACCGCACGGCGTCCTTGGCGCCAGGCGCCACGCGGCGAACGTCATCGGCGCCGGCCGGCGCGCTCGCCGCGGCGCAGGGCGGCGACGCCCTTTTGGTGCGCGCGCATCGTTTTCGAAAAAAGGTGGCCTTTGCCGTCGCCCGGCTTGGCGACGAAAAACAGGTAATCCGTTTCAGCCGGACTGAAGGCGGCTTCGAGCGCTGCTTTTCCGGGGTTTGCAATCGGTCCGGGCGGCAGTCCGGCGTGGATGTAAGTGTTGTACGGATGCGGGTTTTGCAAGTCCGAGCGGTATATCTTGCCGCGGTAGCGGTCCTCGCGCAAAAGCCCATAAACGATCGTCGGGTCGCACTGCATCATCATCCGTTTCCGCACGCGGTTATGAAAAACCGATGCGACCAGCTTGCGCTCGGATGCTATTCCCGTTTCCTTTTCGATCATCGAGGCGAGAATCAACGTCTCCCAATCCGACAGGTCGGTCGTCTGCTGCTTGCGGGTTGCGGCCAGGACCTCGCGGAACCGGGCGACCATGGCCGCGAGCAAATCGTCGGCCGTGGATGTCCGCGCCAAGTTGTACGTATCGGGAAACAGGCAGCCCTCGAGCGATTCGGCCGCGGGCAGAATGTCCTTTACCGGTCCGGGATCCGCCGTCATGCGCAAAAATTCCTCGCGGGATGCAAGTCCCGAGGACGCTACCTTGTCCGCCACTTCGAATCGGCTGTATCCTTCGGGGATCGTGAGCGGATAGAGCTTGACCCGGCCGGCGGCGAGCGTCCCGAATGCCTCGGAGACGGGGAGCGGCTTGACGAATTCGTATTCGCCCGCCATCAGAACGGTTTTCCGGTTCAAGGCGCGCTTGGCCAGAAAAGCCCATTTTGAACGGATGATCCCGGTCGCCTGCAACGTTTCCGCGATTTGCCGCGAGGTCAGCCCGGCTTCGATTTCGACGACGACGGGCGCGGCGAACGGTTCCGTGCGCGGTACGCCGCGCCCGCAGCCCGTCAGGGCGGTCAGAGCGGCGGCGAGGACGATTTCAAGGCTTTTGCGCTGCAAGATAGCTTTCCAACAACAGTATGGCAGCGGCCCGGTCGACTCTGCCTTTGGACCGGCGGCGGGGCGGCAAGAACGATTCGGCTTCCCAGCTTGTGAGGCGTTCGTCCCACAGCACCACGTCGATTGCCGCCCGTTTCGCCAGCCGCCGGGCGAAGCGCTCCGCCAGATTGGCCGATTTACCGGCGCTGCCGTCCATGTGCAACGGCCGGCCGACCACGACTTTTTCGATCCGGCGCGAGCGGATCGTCTCCGCCAGGGCGCGGAGATCGGAGTCGATATTCGTGCGCTGCAAGGTGGGCAGGCCGTTGCTGGAAACGCCGAGCTCGTCGCTCACGGCGATGCCGATGCGGCGCGCTCCCCAGTCGAGCGCCATCACCCGTTCCGCCACGGCTTTTATTTTACTCCGCGGGGCGCCCTCCCGTGATCGTCCGGCGGGCGGCGCCATGCGGCTGCGCGAACAGGGAATCAGTCGAAGTCAACGGTCCAATCGTCAGGGCGGCTTGTTCGCTTGAAGATGTAAATCCCCAGAATCCTGCCGCTGACGGCTTCCTGTTGTCCGCTCGACAGGAATTTGTCTCGACTTACCGATCCGATCTCCTGGAATACGTAGCCGGCGTTGGCCAGCGTCCATCCTTCCGATTCGATCTGTTCGATAGGAGAGTCTTGCGCGCGCCCTTTCGATTTCTGAAGGTCGATGGTCCCCTGCTCGTCGGCAGTATATGTTCCGATCATCGGAACTACGTTTCCCGTTGTCTCGGAAATGACTTCAAGGAACTGCCAAACTTTTCGCTCGGCCTCCCATGCCGACCGCGCCATCCCCTTTGGGCTTCGCAGAAAATTTTCGTACCGTTTTCTTTCGGGGTCGGGAGACCAGGCACGCTTTTGCTCTTGCTCGGCCTCGCACTGTTCCTGTTTGCGCTCTTGTTCGGCAATCCGCTTGGTACGGTCGCGGGCGACCCGCTCGATGACCTCGCGCTGTTCCCGCTTGCGCTCTTGCTCGGCAATCTCTTCCGGAGTCTTGTTGAAAAAACCCATCGTTTCTTTCCGTGAGCAAGTCTAGCAGCAAGCGGCTCGGCGGGAAGGCCGCCGCTTAAAATGGTCGGATGATCGCCGAGCGGATCGCCGCAGTGCGCGAGCGCATCGCCAGGGCCGCCGAACGGGCCGGCCGCGACCCCGCTGCGGTGACGCTCATTGCCGTATCGAAAATCAAGCCCGCGGCCGACATTCTCGCCGCTTACGAGGCGGGGCAGCGCGATTTCGGCGAAAATTACGTGCAGGAGTTT
The DNA here is from genome assembly GCA_958295955.1 of uncultured Bryobacterales bacterium. Lineage (GTDB taxonomy): Bacteria > Acidobacteriota > Terriglobia > Bryobacterales > UBA6623 > CATQHP01. The sequence goes on from OY282420.1 coordinate 4,360,336, forward strand.
CGGGCGAAAGCGGCCGAGTTGCCCGCGCTGCCCGGCGCCCGATTTCATATGATCGGCAAGTTGCAGAGCAACAAGGCGAAGCCTGCGGCGGAATTGTTTCACTGCATTCATACGGTCGATAGCGTCAAGTCGGCCAGGCGGCTGAACGCTGCCGGAAAACGGCTGCCTGTTTTTATCGAGGTCAAGTTGTCAGACGAGGAATCGAAATCCGGGCTGGACGCGGCGGCGGTGGCGCCGTTGAAAGAGTTTCTCGACGGCGCGCCGAACCTGATTCTCAAGGGTTTGATGACGATGCCGCCCTGGTCTCCCGACCCCGAAGCCTCGCGGCCTTTTTTCCGCCGCCTGCGCGAGCTCGCCGAATTGCATGCGCTGCCCGACCTTTCGATGGGCATGAGCAACGATCTCGAAACCGCGGTCGAAGAAGGCGCAACCCACGTGCGCGTCGGCACGGCGATCTTCGGCAAGCGGGTCTATTCCCGGTGAGCGGCCTTCTCCCCGCGACGGCGATCGTTTCGCCGCTGCCGCCCGCGCCGACCGGCGTCGCCGAATACAGCGCGCGCATCGGCTCCGAGTTGGCCAAGCATACGCCCGTTGCGCTGCTGACTCCGGCGCAAGCGGGCCGCGCCCGAGAATACGAGCGCGTCATCTACCAGATCGGAAACAACGGGCTCCATGCGCCCGTTTACCGCGCGGCGCTCGAACGCCGGGGGGTGGTCGAGCTCCACGACGCGGTCTTGCATCACATGCTGCTGGGCGCCCTGACCCGCCGCGAATACGAGGATGAGTTCGCCTACAACGAGGGCGAAAGCAAGCGGCCGCTGGGCGCCGCGTTATGGCGGGAGCGGGCCTTGTCGGGCGCGGATGAGCGGTTCTTCCACTATCCGCTGCTGCGCAGGCTCGTGGAGTCGGCGGCGGGCGTGATCGTGCATAACCGCGCGGCGCGCCGCAGCGCCGCGGCGCTCGCGGGCTGCCCGAAAATCTGGGAGATTCCCCATTATGCCGATGCCCCGGCGCGGAGCCTGTTCGCGTCCGACGAGGCGCTGCGCAGGCGTTGGTCCATTCCCGCCGGCAGCTTTGTCGTCGCCTGTTTCGGACATCAGCGCCCGACCAAGCGCCTGGGATCGGTGCTGGAGGCATGCCGCCGTCTCGGAGCGGGCTGCCTGCTGCTGATCGTTGGCGACTTCGTCGAGCGGGAATACGAGCGCGCCCTGAGCGCCCGCCTGGAGTCTCCCCGGGTGGTGCGCATACCGTATGTCGGCGACGACGATTTCTGGCGGCTGGCGTTCTTGACGGATGTCTGCGTGAACCTGCGTTACCCCCCGGCCGGAGAAACTTCGGCCAATGCGCTGAAGCTGATGGCGGCCGGCAAGCCGGTGATCGTGACGCGCGGCGAAGAGAACGAGGCGCTGCCCGCCGGCGCGGTCGTGCGCATCGACTCGGGCGAGCCGGAGGTCGAAATGTTGACCGCCTGCCTGCGCTGGCTGATGGAGGAGCCGGAGGCTCGCGCCGCGGTCGGACGAGAAGCCGCGGCGCACGTGCAAGCGGCCCACTCGATCGCGCGCGTCATTCACGAATACAAAAACATAATTTCTTGCTTTTAAGTGACATGCAAGGGAAACCGAACCCTACGCATAAGTTTTTATATCCGCTACCTCCGGTGTAGCCCGAACACGAAGACGCCGTTTTTCGTCGTCACCGCGACGTACTGCCGCCCGTTGTGCGCATAGCTCATCGGCGAGGCGCGGATCGTGCCTCCCGTATTGAAATGCCAGAGCAGCTTGCCCGTCTCGGCGTCGGCGGCGATGAAGTTGCCGATCCGGTCGGCGAAGAACACCAACCCGCCCGCGGTGGTCATCGTTCCCGCGAAGCTGACCTGCTGCGATTCGTCGCCGAAGAAAGGGAATTCCCAGCGGATTGCGCCGCTGCGGAAGTCGATCGCGCGGACGAGTTGCTGCGCCTGCGTTTCTTCATGATTGATGCTGTGGCCGGTGCGGTAGTAAATCCCGCAGGCGTCGCGCGCCGCCACGTAGAAGAGTTCCGTTACGGGATTGTAGGAGGGCGCCTGCCAGTTCGTCCCGCCGTGGATGTCGGGACAGACCAGCGAGCCTTGCGTGCTCGGAGGCGAGTTTTCTTCGAGCACCGGCCGGCCGTCGGCGGCGATTCGCTTTGCCCAGGTTTGCTTGGCGAACGGTTCGGCGAGCAGGAGTTCTCCATTCGCGCGGTCGAGCACATAGAAGAAACCGTTGCGGGAGGCTTGCAGCAGAAGCTTGCGGGGTTTGCCTTGCCAAGCGGCGTCAACCAGCACGGGAGTCTGGTTGGCGTCCCAATCGTGCTCGTCGTGCGGCGTGAACTGGAAATGCCAAGCGAGCTTGCCGTTGTCCGGATTCAGCGCCAGCAGCGAGGCGGTGTAGAGGTTGTCGCCTTCGCGGTCGCGGCCGTCGAAATCTTTCGGGCCGGGGTTGCCGGTGGTCCAGTAGAGCAGGTTCAATTCGGGGTCGTAGGTTCCGCTGGTCCAGGGCGCCCCGCCTCCGGTTTTCCAGGCGTCGGTGTCGGGCCAGGTCTCCGCTCCGGGGTCTCCCGGGGCGGGCACCGTGTAGAAGCGCCAGACGCGCTTGCCGGTCTCGGCGTCGAACGCATGCAGCGCGCCGCGCAGCAGGCCGGTGTCTCCGCCGCGCGTTCCGAGCAAGACGCGGTTGCGCACGACGAACGGCGCGCCGGGCGCTCCGAAGCATGCCTGCTCGTCGGTGAGCAGAGACCGCCACAACTCGCTGCCGGTACGGGCGTCGAGGGCGACCACATGGCAATCGAACGTTCCCAGGTAGAGGCGCTCGCCGGAAAGCCCGAACCCGCGGCTCCAGTTCGGCGGGTGGCGTTCGCCGCTCGCTTCGTGGATGTATTCGTAGCGCCACAACTCGCTGCCGGTTCCCGCGTCGAGGGCGTGGGCGACGAGTCCGCCGATCGGCACGTACATCACGCCGTCGCGGACCAGCGGCGTCGCCTCGGTGCGCTGCGGCACGGGCACGAACTGAAACGCCCATTTCACGACCAGATCGCCGACGTTCGAAACGTCGATCTCGTCGAGCGGACTGAACCGCTGCCCGCTGTTGTCGCGGTCGTAGCTGAGCCAGTTGTCGGCGGAGCGATAGCGCTGCTCGCGCAGCGCGTCGGAGCCGGCGGCGGCCGCGGAGGCCGCGCACGCGGCGGCGAGGCAGCCCCATATTGCGTATGACGGTTTCATCTAATAATTCCTGAAGCCCCGCGGGATTGGGATGTAGGGGTCGCGCAAGCGGTCGAGGTAAGCCAGCAGATTCTGCAACTGCTCGCCGGAAAGTCTGCCGCGGTAGTCCCGCGGCATTGCCGATTGCGCAGGCTTTTGCAACTCCGCGATCTCGCGCCGGTCGAGCATGTGAAACCGTCCGCCGGGCGTCAGGATCTGAACGGAAAACGTGTCTTCGTTCTTGAGAATCCCTTCGATGCGGCCGCCGCCGCGGGTAACGACGGCCGCGGCGCGGTAGCCTTCGGCTATTTCGGCGTCGGGCTCGAGAACGTCGTTGCGGATGCGGTCGCTGGTCTTGCGGGCGGCAATGCTGTCGAGAGGCGGTCCGAGAAAGCCGCCTTTGCCCTCGACCTGGTGGCAGCCCGCGCAGCCGGCGCCGGCGAAGACCTTGCGGCCCGCTGCGGCATCTCCGGGAAGAGGGGGCTGCAGGCCGGGCCGCGCCAAGCTGTGCAGATAAGCGACGATCTGCCAGATCTTCCGCGGCTCGAGATCGGTTTGCGGCGGCATTTGCGTTCCGGGGAAGCCTTTGGAGATGACCTGGAACAGCGCGGCGTCGCTGCCGCGCATGACGGTGCGGCTGCGCACCAGGCTCGCCGCCATGCTTCCGGCGGCGTCCTGGCCGTGACAGACCGCGCATCGCTCGAGGTAAAGCCCGCGTCCGGCCCGCACCGCCTGGGGATTGCGCGTGAGCGGGTTCTTGGCCGCGGGCGGCGCGGTTTGCGCGTAAGCCGCCGCGAGCAGGCCGCCGCAGGCAACCATGACTCTGACCCCGCTTCCGAGATTCGGCAACAGCATCGGATAGTTGACATGATAATGGATAATAAAGAGCGGCGACGAAGTCCATACGGTCTGCTGCCGCTGCGCGGGCCGGCAAGCCTGCGGGCACGACGGTCGAGGCCGGCGGTTTTGGCTGCCTCGCCGTTCCGCCGGCCGCAAGGATAACGGCCTCGGCCTCGTCAGCGTGTGAGCATGCCCCGTTCGATGCAGCCTCGCAAAGTCATCATCGACACCGATCCCGGAATCGACGATGCCCTGGCGTTGATCCTTGCCCTGGGCTCGGAGGCGCTTGACGTGCGCCTGATCGCGACCGTGGCCGGAAACGTCGACCTCGACTGCTGTACGGCGAACGCCCTGCGCATTCTGGAAGCATTCGGCGGCCCCGCGCCTCCGCCCGTCCACCCCGGCTGCGCCCGTCCGCTCGGCAGGCGGCTCGCGCGGGCGAAGCACGTCCACGGCGCCGACGGATTCAGCGGAGCCGCGGAACGGCACCCCGTGCGCAGGCTCGAAGCGTCGCGCACGGACGCGGTCACGGCCATCCTTTCCGCCGTCCGCGAAAATCCGGACGAGATGACCCTGATCGCCCTCGGTCCGCTGACCAACGTAGCCTCGGCGATCGAAGTGGATGCCGAGGCCATGACGCGGCTCAGGGAATTGATCGTGATGGGCGGCTCGTTCGGACACGAGAGCAATGTTACCGCCGCCGCGGAGTTCAATTTCTTCGCCGATCCCGTGGCGGCGCGCGTCGTAATCCAGTCCGGCCTGCCGGTCACCGTGGTCGGTCTCAACGTGACCCATCGGGCAGTGCTGCCGCGGGCGCGTTTTGAGGCGCTGCTCCGCGAAATCCCCAGCGCAGTTCCGGCGCGGCGGTTTCTGACGGACCTGACGCGGCAGTATTTCGAGGTTTACAAGCGGCAGCGGGGGATCGAAGGCGCCTATCTCCACGACCCTTTGGCGGTCGGCGCGGCGATCGACCCGCAACTGATCGCCTCCCGGCGCTATCCCTGCGATGTCGAGATCGAAGGCGAGTTGACCACCGGGATGCTGGTCGTCGATACGCGGGAGGCCGCAGTCGAGGACAGATCGAACGTAAGAGTCGCCACCGCCGTCGATGCGGAACGCTTCCTGACGCTGTTCGAGCGGGCTCTGAGAACCGCGGCCGGAACCCCGACTCAGAAGGTATAACCGAGAGCGCTGATGAGTCCGTAGTCGTTTTTCTTGACGGCGACGGCCGGGCGGCTGTCGTAGCGGTCGTAGAAGCTCAGTCCGTAGCTGAAGTTCTTGAAAACCGGCAAACGAACGCTGCCGTCGTATTCGAAGCGGTAGCGGCCGGAGCCCGTCGAGCTGCCGAAGACAAGCAGCCGCGACGCAAATTCGATGCCGCCGAAGCGAACCGCCGTGATCTCGATACCCGCCGTGCCTTCGCCGCTGTTGGCTGAAACGTTCGCGCCTGCTTCGTCGGGAAAATAGTTTTCCCGTGAGTAGTTCGCTCCGCCGAGCAGCGAGACCGTTGTCGCCTTGTCCTTGACGAGTTTCAGGCCGAACCCGCCGCCGAGCTTGGCGCGCAGGGCGAGCAGTTTCCGGCTGTTGCGCTCCACGCCGCCGAGACCGTAGGCAAACAGGCGTTCGTTGATGAAACGGTCGTAGCGCGCGTCCCCGGCATGGCGGTTCGTCGCCGCATTGCCCTGGCGGCTGCGGATCGAAGTCACGATGCCGCTCAGCTTCTGCTTGGAGTCGGCGTACTGCGCGTTGGCTCCGAGCGCCGATTGCGTCAGCGAGGCGTTTCCCCGCGTGAGGTTGTATCCCCAATCGAAGCCGATCTTGACATTCTCCCGGAAAGCCGCCCGCGGCTTTTCAGTGACCGCGGCGAAGCCGGAAACATCGTTGATGTCGATCTCTTGCGCGCCGTCAACCCCTGCGATCGAAAGCTTGTCGTCCGTCCGCTCGATGGTCCCCGTGTATATCCTGCCGGCGGACGTGCGGATGTCGAAGTTTCCTGCGCCCGCCAACCGGCTGACCGCGCTCCATTCGATCTCGATCGGGCCTGCGTATGCGGTGTCGATCGTGAGCTTCCCGCCCGCCAACTTCCGCACGGCGCCGGTAATCCTGTCGCCGTTGTCCAACTTGACCGTGTCGGCCGCCGCCGACGGCGCAAAAACCGCCGCCGCAGACACGAAGAAAAGGAACGTGCGTCCGCCGATGCGCTTCATAAGGTCCATTTTTGCAACCTGCGCCGCAAACGCAAGACGGGGTTGCCAAGGGGGGGCGGAACGGGCGCGCGCGGAGCCGCATTCCCGCGGCGCGGCAAACGGAACGGATTTCAGGCTGAAGGCGCTCTCAGCGTTTCACGACAACGCCGGCGAACTCCTCGAACAACTTCACCGCGGCGGCGATGTCTTCGTCGCCGTAGCCTTTGGCGACTGCTGCGCCGAACAACTCGTGGACAAGCCCCGTGGCCGGCAGCGGCACGCCCATCTCCCGCCCGGATTCCAGCATCAAGCCGATGTCCTTGCGCATCCATTTCAAGGGAAACGCCGCATCGAATTTGCGGTCGAAGATGGCCGGCGCCTTGAACGAGATCAGCCCCGCCTTGGCCGCCGAATTATCCAGGATTTCGTACATCAGCTCCGGAGGCACGCCGGCCTTCGTCGCCAACACGATGCCTTCGACGAAGCCCTGCAGCATGTTCGCCAGCACCAGGTTTTGCGACAGCTTGGCATGCAGTCCCATGCCCTGTTTGCCGCAGTAGTACAGGTTCGTTCCCATGCAGAGGAAATACTCGCGGACGCTCTCGAAAACCGTCTCCTCCCCGCCGATCATGAAAGTCAGCGTGCCGCCCCGCGCGCCGGGAGTCGACCCCGTGCAGGGGCTGTCGAGGTAGTGGGCCTGCCGGGCTTCGAGTTTTTCCGCAATCCGCCGCGCCGTACTGGGGCCGATCGTCGAGCAGTCGGCGACGACGGCGCCCGCCCGAATGCCTTCGATCACGCCGTTGCCGCCGGTCAGAACTTCCTCCGACATCGCCGAATCGCCGACGCAAAGAAAGATGCAATCCGCGAATTCGCCCACCTCCGCCGGCGTTGCGCAGTGGCGGGCCTTCTGATGAGCAGCGGCAAGCTCGCGCGCCTTGGAATCCGTGTGACTCCACAGCGCTACGTCGTGGCCCGCGCCGATGAGATGCTCCGCCATGGGGCGGCCCATAAGTCCAAGTCCGAGAAATCCAAGTTTCGCCATAAGGGGAATTGTACACAAATCCCGACTCGCGCCCGCCGGCGGACGCGGGGCCGGAAATTGCGTTTCAGGGCGGCGGCGCCCGCCTGTGCGAAAATACCGCCTGCAATGCAATCCAAGGTTCTCGTCAGCAAGCACATCTACCGAGAGGCCGTCGACTTCCTGGAGACTCGATTCGAGCTCGATTATCACGACTCCGACGAAAGCCTCGCGCCCGCGGCTCTGGAGGCGCGCCTGGCCGGCAAACAAGGGTTGGTCTGCCAACTCACCGACAAGATCACGCCCGAATTGATGGACGCGGCGCCCGCGCTCAAGGTCGTCTCGAACGTCGCGGTGGGTTTCGACAACATCGACATCCCGGCGGCCACGGCGCGGGGGCTGATCGTCACCAACACGCCGGGCGTGCTGACCGATACGACGGCCGATTTGGCGTTCGCCTTGATCCTGGGCGCCGGACGCCGCCTCGGCGAAGCCGAGCGCTACCTGCGCGCGGGCAAGTACAAGCAGTGGCGGATCGACCTGCTGACGGGTTGGGACATCTGGGGAGCGACGCTGGGCATTATCGGCCTGGGGCGCATCGGTCAGGCCGTCGCCCGCCGCGGGCGCGGCTTCAACATGCGCCTGCTCTACAACGACCCCGTGCGGCAAAGCCCCGAGGTTGAAGCCGAACTGGGCATCGCCTACGTTTCCAAGCGCGAGCTTCTCGCGCAAGCCGATTTCGTTACGCTCCATTGCGCGCTCACGCTGCAAACGCGCCATTTGATTGCCGCCGCCGACTTGCAGGCGATGAAACCCACGGCGGTGCTGGTCAACACTTCGCGCGGTCCGGTCGTCGATGAAGCCGCCTTGGGGGAAGCGCTGGCCTCCGGCGTCATCGCCGCCGCCGGCCTGGACGTATTCGAGGAAGAGCCCAAGGTTCATCCCCGGCTTCTCGAATGCGAAAACGCCCTGATCCTGCCCCATATCGCCAGCGCCTCGGTAGCGACGCGCGCGCGCATGTGTACGATCGCCGCGGAAAACATGGCTGCCGGACTCCAAGGCGGCCGCCCGCCGCATATCGTCAATCCCGCAGCGCTCGACCGATCCCGATGAAAGAAACGCTGCGGAGGCTGTTCCTCGAAACGCTGGAGGAGATAGCGCTCGAACGGGTGATGGCCGAAAAGGTGCGCTTCGCAGGCTCCGAGCTGCAGGTTGCCGGCGAGACGGTCGATCTCTCCGCTTGCCGCGATATTTTCGTGGCCGCGGTCGGCAAGGCGGCAAGTCCGATGGCCGCGGCTCTCGTTGCCGGGCTGCCCGCCGAGCGGACTTCCGGAGCGATCGTTTCCTCGGCGCCGACCGGCGCATCTCCGCCGGGCTTCAAGACCTTTACCGGCGGACATCCCTACCCGAACGCGCAAAGCCGCGCCGCGGCGGATTTCATTCTGGAGCGTCTTGCCGCCCTCGGAGAACGGGATCTCGTCATCTACCTGCTGTCGGGCGGCGGCTCGGCGGTCTGCGAGGCGCCGATCGATGCGGGCATTACGCTCGCCGAGATGCGCGCTTTCTACGAGACGCTGGTCACCTGCGGCGCGGGCATCGTCGATATGAACGTCCTGCGCAAGCACCTTTCGCGCATCAAGGGCGGACGTCTCGCGGCAGCCGCTCACCCGGCGCGGCAATTGACGCTCTACGTTTCGGACGTGCCGCCGGAGCGGCCTTCGACCGTCGCCTCGGGTCCGACCATGCCGGACGAGTCGGACGCGGCGCTCGCCTGCGCAACCGCGCGGCGGCTGGGCATCGTCGACCGCTTTCCGCGCCGCATCCGCGAGCTCTTCGAGCAAGGCAACCTGCCGGAAACGCCGAAGCCGGGCGATGCCGTATTCGCCGCGAGCTCCTGGCGCTGCCTGCTCGACAACACGGCGGCTCTCGACGTCGTGGAAGCGAAGGCGCGCGCCGAGGGCTGGCTGCTGGAACGCGACCTCAGCGTGGACGACCGCCCGCTGGAGGAAGCCGCGGACACGCTCATCCGCCGGCTCCGCGCTCTCGCGGAAAGGAATCCCGGCCGCACGGTTGCGGTGACCACGGGAGGCGAGCTCAGCAGTCCGGTCACCGGCGGCGGACAGGGCGGACGCAACCAGGCTTTCGTGCTCTGCGCCGCCCGCAAGCTCGCCGCGCTGCGCTTCCCGGCGGCCGTAATCAGCGCCGGTACGGACGGCATCGACGGCAATTCGCCGGCCGCCGGCGCCCTGGCCGACCGCGCGACGCCGGCGCGCGCGGCCGCTCTGGGTCTCGACCTCGGCGATTACCAGCGCCGCTCCGATTCGTTCCGCTTCTTCGAGCGGCTGGGCGACGCCTTGATTACCGGACCCACGGGCAACAACGTTCGCGACGTGCGCATGCTCGTTGTCTCGGGGGCGCGCTGACGGCGCGCCGCGTCGGCCGCTAACGCCCGTGCCGGTCGTTCTGATCGTCTATTGCTCGATCCTCCTGTGGATCGGCTTCCGCGCGTCGCGAAGCGTCAAGAAGGCGGAAGATTTCTTCGTCGCCGGACGCTCCCTTTCCCCGGGTCTGCTTTTCGCCACCTTCCTGGCCGCGAATCTCGGCGCCGGCAGCACCGTGGGCGCCGCCGAGCTCGGCTACGCGAGCGGCCTTTCCGCCTGGTGGTGGGTAGGCTCCGCCGGACTGGGCTCGCTCGTTCTGGCCTTTGTCGTCGGGCCGCGCATCTACGCGATCGCCAAGGCTCACGATTTGTACACGGTGGGCGACTATCTCGAACACCGCTACGGACGCGCTGCGCGGGTTGCCGCCGCGGTCGTCCTGCAGTGCGGCTCGCCCGCCATTCTCGCCGGACAAATCATTGCCCTGGGCCTGGTGCTGCGCGTCGTCGCCGGCGTGCCGGAACCCTGGGGAGCGGCGCTCGGCGGAGGGGTGGCGACCGCATATTTTTTTCTGGGAGGCTTGCGCTCCGCCGCCTGGGTCAACCTGGCGCAGGTCGTCGTCAAGATGGCCGGGTTTGCGCTCGCCGTTCCCTGGGCGCTCTATTCCGCGGGCGGATGGGCGGCGCTGTCGGCCGCCGCGCCGAACCGCGAATACCTGTCTCTCGGCGGCGCCGGTCTCGATGGAACCGCGCGCCTGCTGCTCATGCTCGGCCCCGCGTTTTTCGTCTCGCCGGGGCTGATTCAGAAGCTGTACGGCGCCCGCAACGAAGCGGCCGTGCGCGCGGGCGTGGGTCTTCAGGCGCTCTGCCTGTTGGCTTACGCCTTCATGCCGGTGCTGCTGGGAATGGCCGCCCGCGTCCGTTTCGGCGAGTTGCAAGCCTCCGGCACGGCTTTGTTGCGGCTGCTTGCCGAAGGCGTCCCGCCCTGGTTGGGCGCGCTCATGCTGGCGGCGATCTTCTCGGCGGAAGTCAGCTCGGCCGACGCGGTGTTGTTCATGATGACCACCTCGCTGGTCAAGGACATTCTGGAGCCGCTGGCGCGCTCGCCCGTCACGGACGAGCGGCGGCTGCGGGCGGCGCGGGTTTCCGCCTTGGCCTGCGGCGCCGCGGGCATCCTCCTGGCCCTTTATTTCCAGTCCATTCTCGATGCGCTGGCGTTCTTTTACGGACTGCTGACGGTGACCTTGTGCATGCCGCTGCTCGCCGGGCTGTTCTCGCCGCGGGCGCGGCAGGCGGACATGTTGCGCTCAATGGCTCTCGCGCTGCCGGCCGCCGCGCTCGTTCATTTCGCGTCGGGCGGACAAGGCTTCGGCCTGCTCAGCCCCATTGCCGCGGGAATCGCCGTCAGCGCCGGCGTATTCGCGCTCGCCGCGGCGCGCCGGCGTTAGCGGCCCGCGCCGCTTGCGCCACGGACCGCAGGCCGCGCCTATAATGGGCGTTTCGCATGGGAAGCGCCCTGACAACTCTCGATTGGATCGTCATCGCCGGCTATTTCGGGCTGATCGTCGCCGTCGGCCTCTATGTCGCGCGCAAGGTCACGAGGACGCAGGATTACTTCCTGGGGAACCGCGGCTTCAGCGTCTGGCTGATCATTGCTCAGGCTTTCGGCGTCGGCACGCACGCCGAAATGCCGGTTTCGCTGGCCGGCAAGGTTTACCAGTCCGGCTACGCCGGCATCTGGTACCAGTGGAAAAACCTCTTCATCACGCCGTTCTACTGGCTCCTGGCGCCGCTGTTCCGCCGCTTCCGCCGCACCACTACCGGCGAAGTTTACGAAGACCGCTACGGCGGCTGGATGGGCGCCGTTTACACGGTCTTTGCGCTCTCGTATTTCACCTTCAACATGGGCGCCATGCTGAAGGGGGCAGGGAAGCTGGTTAGCGTCGCTTCGGGCGACGTGATCACGCCGAACGCCGTCGTGCTGGCGATGACCGGCACGTTTCTGATCTACAGCTTCGTGGGCGGCCTGGTTTCCGCGGCCTATACCGACTTCGTCCAAAGTTTTTTCATCATTGCGCTCAGCTTCCTGCTCATCCCCCTGGGGCTGCGCGAGGTCGGCGGATTCGCCGGAGTCCGCGAAGCGCTCGATCCGCAAATGCTCTCGATGGTCACTCCGGGCGACGTCGGCGTTTTTACCATCGTCATGCTGACCGTGAACGGACTGATCGGCATCGTTGCCCAGCCGCACATCCTGGCGGGCGTAGGCACGGGGAAGGACGAACGTTCCTGCCGCATCGGCATGGCTTACGGCAATTTCGTCAAGCGGTTCTGCACGATCGGCTGGGCGCTGGTCGGCGTGATCGTGGCCGTGATGCTGCTGCAGCGCGGCGAAGCGGCGCTGGCCGACCCCGAGGACGCGTTCGGCTACGCGACGCGCGAGTTGCTTTTTCCGGGAGCCGTCGGTCTCATGATCGCCTGCGTTCTCGCCGCCAACATGTCCACCGGCTCGGCTTTCATGGTGGACGGCGCCGCGCTCTTCACCCAGAATTTCTACCGCCGCTACGTCAAGCGGCACGAGTCGGACCGGCATTACCTCTGGGCCGGTCGTTTCGCCGGACTGGCCATGACCGCGATGGGCGTGCTCTTCGGCCTCTACGTCGGCAGCGTTCTGCAGGCGTTCCTCTTTACCGAGACGATCGCCGCGTTCATGGGCATCAGCATGTTCGGCGCCATCTCCTGGCCGCGCGCAAACCGTTGGGGGGCGCTGGCCGGCCTGGTCGCCTCCTCAACGCTCTTCTTTCTGCTGACCTACCGCGATTTCGGCGTCTTGCTGCATTGGGACGCCGCCAATTTCGGCATTTCCCTGCTCGCGGGTTTCTCCGCTCTGGCCGCGGTCAGCTTGGCGACCCCCGCGGAATCCGCCGAGCGGTTGCGCCCGTTCTACGAGCGCCTGGACCGCAGTTCGTATCTGGACGCCGCGAGCGGCGAGGAAAAAGACTCCGCCGAACCCGGCCGCGACTTGCTGTTCGTACACCTGTTCGACCTTGGCCTGTCGCAAGGGTGGAGCGCCTTCTACCGCAGATTTCGCGTGGACATCGACGGACTCGCCGTCGCCTGCCTGGTGGTCGTCGTCCTGATCGCCCTGGCCAAGGGCATCCTCTATCTGCCTTGATCGGCTGCCGGCCTTGAGCCGCCGGAGCTAAATCGGCGTTCCCCGAAAGATCAAGTGCAGGATATTCCCGTCGGGATCGCGGAAGAACGCCAGCCGGTTGTCTCCCGCTTCGACCCGTTGGAAAACTTCGATCCCCTTTGCGGCGAGGTCCGCCACTCCCGCCTCGATGTCGTCGACGGCAATGGCCAGATGGCGGATGCCGGGGGTCTTCAGCCCCGTCTGCACGGCATCTCCTTCGGAGGGGATCATCTCCAGCATCGCGCCGTCGGCGGCCTTGACGAAAACGTTGCCCCCGTAGCGGTGAACGATCGGCATGGCCAGACAATCTTCATACCAGCGGCCCAGCTTTTCCGGGTCGGCGGTGGCGATCGCGGTGTGTTCGATTCCTTTATACATCGGTGTTTTCTTCTCCCTTGCGGCCTCGGCGGCACACGCCGCGCTTCGAGGCGCGAATGAATGCGATCATGCGCGCCGCATGCGGACCGGCCGTTTCGGCCTCCGCGCAGTCGAGCGCCTCGTTCAAAGGCAGCTTCGAGCGGAACAGAATCTTGTAGGCTTGACGGATGCGGCCGATTTCTTCTTTGCTCAGACCCGCCCGCCGCAGTCCGATGAGGTTCAATCCACAGACTTCCATCGTCGGCCCGACGTGCAGCAAGTAAGGAGTCACGTCCTGGTTCACGCGGGTCATGCCGCCGATCATCGCCAATTCGCCGATCCGCGAATACTGATGCACGACTACGCCCCCGGACACGAACGCGCGGTCCCCGATCTCGGCGTGGCCCGCGACGAGCGCCGTGCTGGCGATGACCGCGCCGTTGCCGATCTTGGCATTGTGGGCGATGTGGCCCGCGGTCATGATGTAGTTGTCGTTGCCGATCTCGGTGACCGATTCGGGGGCCGTCCCGCGGCTGATCGTATAGTGCTCGCGGATCGTGTTGCCGTTGCCGATCTTCAGGTAGCTGCGCTCGCCGCCGAACGTCTTGTCCAGGGGGTCGCTGCCTAACACCGTGCCGCTCGAAATTTTGTTGTCGGCGCCCAATGTCGTCCAACGCTTGATCACGACGTGCGACTCGATCTCCGACCGCGCGCCGATAACGACATCGTCCTCGATGACCGCGAAGTGACCGATTGCCGCGTCGGGGCCGATCGCCGCGCCCGCCGCCACCTGAGCGGTGGGCGCAATCCGGGCTGACGGGTCGACGGGCATCGCGGTTATCCGGCGCGGGCCATGCGCGCAGGGTGAATGTCAATGTTCACACGCCCGCTTTCCCGATGTCCAGGGGGGAATTCCTTTCCGCCGAACCATCCCAAGCGGTTCGACCGCGCCCGTTACTCGACGGCAATGGTGACGCCGGGTTGGCTCGTTCTGCCGCCTATGGCGATGACCACCTCCGCCGCGTCGGACGGCGCGATCCCTGCGGGAACTTCGACCAGCACCACGTTCACCGCCGCCAACGCCGGGGCAAGTCCCGAAAACAGCACGCCGTCCGCGGCGACCTCCACGCCGCCGATGCTTACCCGCGGGCGCTCCAACGTGCGCCGCAGCGTCACGTTTGAAAAATCGTTCAGGCAAACCCCCTGCGGCGCGCACGAGTTCTCCCCGTCTGCCAACGGCGGCTCCACCGGCCCCAGCCCCGTGGCGTAAATCTCCAGCACGTCCCCCGCCCGCGCCGGCCGGCTTTGCCCGCTCGCGGCGCCGCGCGGCGCCGCGAGCGCTCCCGCGCCCGCCAACAGCGCCGCCGCCTGACCCGTTCCCGCGCCCGACGCCGTGAACACGCCCGGCGCATGGGCGGCTACGGTAAAGCGCCGCGGATAGCTGCCGCCCTCGGCCGTCTCCACCACCACCGTCGCCAAAGCGGTTCCGCCCGCCTCAAGCGCCTCCATGCCCAACAGGGAGGGCGCCTGCGCTTCGATGCGCTGCGGCCCCACCGAGAGCAGCCGCGCTTGCAGGCCGTCGAACTGCACGCTGACCCCGCCCAGGCTCGCCGGCAGCGGGAAACTCTCCGCCGCATACGCTTCTCCGCCGGTGAAATTCTCGCCCCGGACCACCACCAGCGAACCCGGCGCCACGGGCAGCAACCGCGGGCCGAACAGCCCCCGCTCGCCGAAAGCGCTCAGCACCGCCGCGTTGACCACGCCGTGCTGCGACACCGCCGGCCCCGCGGCCGGCCGCACCGTCAAGGCGAGGCGCACCTGCGTCGTCACCCGCCCTCCGGAGCGTATGTACACGCGCCCCTCGCGCCGCCCTACGCCCAGCCCCGCAGGATCCACCGTGACCGTAACCACCGTCTCTTCGTCCTCCTCCAGGCTGCCGCTCGCCGGCTCGACGGAGATCCAACGCTGCGCGGGCTGCGCGCGGAAATCCACAGCGCCGTTCTCGGCGTACAAGACGACCTCTTGCGCCGCCGGCGCGTCGTCTTGCCGCAGCGCGAACGCCAACTTGAAGGTTCGCGCGCGCACCGCCGGTTCCGGCTCGCGGGGCGGTGCGGGCGGTGCGGGAGGCGCGGGAGGCGGCGGCGGGCCGACCCGGCGAATGCGGTGGCTGGAAGTATCGCCAATGTAGATGTAGCCCGCCCCGTCCACCGCCACGCCATCGGCCCCATACAGCCGCGACTGTGTCGCCAAACCGCCGTCCTTGCTGAACCCTCTCGCCCCGGTTCCGGCGACCGTGGCAATGATCCCCGTGTCGGCGTTGACCCAGCGAATGCGGTAGTTGTTCCTATCGGCAATGTAGAGGTTGCCGTCCCCGTCCAGCGCCAGGCTATATGGGTAGTTCAATTGCGCCGCGGTCGCCTGACCCCCGTCGCCGCTAAACCCTCTCGTCCCGTCCCCCGCGACCGTGGAAATGTCCCCATCGGCGTCGACCTTGCGGACGCGGTGGCTGCCGGAATCGGCGATGTAGAGGTTGCCGTCCCCGTCCACCGCCACGCCATGGGGGCTGTTCAACTGCGCCGCGGTCGCCTGATCCCCGTCCCCGCCGTCCCCTCTCGTCCCGTCCCCCGCGACCGTGGAAATGATCTTCGAGTCGGCGTCGATCATGCGAATGCGGCGGTTGTCCCGATCGGCAATGTAGAGGTTGTCCGATCCATCCAGCGCCACGTCCCAGGGGTAGTGCAGTGTCGCCAAGGTCGCCAAATTGCCGTCGCCGCCAAACCCGTTCCTCCCGATTCCCGCGATCGTGGAAATGTTCCCATCGGCGTCGACCTTGCGAATGCGATTGCTGAAAGCATCGGCAATGTAGAGGTTGCCGTCCCCGTCCAGCGCCGTGTTTACGGGGTGGCGCAGTTGCGCCAAGGTTGCCAAATCGCCGTCCCCGCTAAACCCGTTCGTCCCGTTTCCCGCGACCGTGGAAATGTTCCCCGCGGCGTCGATCTTGCGAATGCGGTAGTTGAGAGCATCGGCAATATAGAAGTTGCCCGCTCCGTCCGCCTCCACGCCTCGGGGGGAGTTCAGATGCGCCGCGGTTGCCGGACCGCCGTCTCCGGTTGCTCCTCCCGCGACCGTGGAAACGATCTTCGTGACGGCGTCGACCCGGCGAATACGCTGGTTGGTGAAATCGACAAAGTAGAGGTTGCCCGACCCGTCCACAGCCACGCCTTGGATGTTGTAGAACAGCGTCGCGGTCGCCAAACCGCCGTCTCCGTTGAACCCCCTATTCGTTCCTCCCGCGATCGTGGTAATGATCCCCGTGGAGGCGGTGACCTTGCGAATTTGGTGTGAGATATTAGCGACGATGTAGAGGTTGTTCGACCCGTCCAGCGCCAAGTGTAGGGGGCGGCCCAGCCCCGCCATGGTCGCCGGATTGCCGTCGTTGCAGCAGCTTGCCGAGCCGTTCCCCGCGAACGTGGCAATGTTCCCATCGGTGTCGACCTGGCGAATACGGTAGTTGCCGGCATCGGCAATGTAGAGGTTGCCGTCCCCGTCCAGCGCCACGTCCCAGGGGTTGTTCAGTTTCACCGCAGCGTCGGTCGCCGAACCGCCGTCCCCGCCGAACCCGCTCGTTCCGTCCCCCGCGACGGTGGAAATGTTCCTCGTGGTGGCGTCCACCTTGCGGACGCGGTGGTTGCCGGCATCGGCGATGTAGATGTTGCCTGACCCGTCCACCGCCACGCCTCGGGGCCAGTTCAGTTTCGCCGCGGTCGCGGTCGCCGAACCGCCGTCCCCGCCGAACCCTCGCGCTCCGCTGCCCGCAACCGTGGTAATGATCCCCGTGGAGGCGGTGACCTTGCGGATGCGGTTGTTGCCGGTATCGACAATGTACAGGTTGCCCGACCCGTCCACCGTCACGCCATAGGGGAAAAACAGTTTCGCCGCGGTCGCCGCACCGCCGTCGCCGCTGTACCCTTGCTCTCCGTTGCCCGCAACCGTGGTAATGATCCCGGCGGTGTCGACCTTGCGGATGCAGTTGTTGCCGACACTGGCAATGTAGATGTTGCCCGACCCGTCCACCGCCACGCCATAGGGGAAATACAGTTGCGTTGCGGTCGCTTGGCCGCCGTCCCCGCGGTACACGTTCCCCGCGATCGTGTCGATCGTCCAGTCGGCCGCGGGCTGCGCCCCGGCAGCCGCAACCAGCAGCGCGGCGCAGACGAGAAGCTTGCATGCATCGAGAACTTTTCGCGAGCGGAGAGCGGAGAGCAACGCAGACGCCCGTACGCTCTGCCTGCCGCTTGCTTCAAGGTTCATGCCGAGCCAACGGCGGGGGCGCGCCGGCTGCCGCCGCGCAACGGCGCGGCAGCCGACTCGATGCTCCCTTGCCGGGAGGAAACGAGAAAACGAGACGCGGAAAGAAGCGGAAACCGCCCGGAATGTTTCGCTAAATTTTGGCGGTTTGGCGGTTTGGCGGTTTGGCGGTTTGGCGGTTTGGCGGTTTGGCGGTTTGGCGGTTTGGCGGTTTGGCGGTTTGGCGGTTTGGCGGTTTGGCGGTTTGGCGGTTTGGCGGTTTGGCGGTTTGGCCTTTCTTCATTATAGCAGCTTCGTCAAGCGGATCCGCTGCTTGCCCGCGCGCTACGTCGAATGCATCGAGAAGGTTCCGTTGCGCCTCGATCATCTACTTGTTCCGCCTAAAGTCTCAACAACATTAACACATTGCCCGCCGGCGCGGAAATTCACGCGCGGCGGCGAGAAATCGCCGGCATTTTCGGGACTTAGTCGCCGAAGTAGTCCCGACTCGACGAGGCCAGAGTTGCGCTCTGATCGACCTTCCAGTTCTCCAACACGGCAAAGTCCGCCTGCGACCATTTCTTGCGCAGGGAGCTCATCTCGCCCTTGCCGAGCTTGCGGTGGGCCTTGGCCAAGGCCACGTCCGCATCGACTTGCGCGGTCGTCTCGCAACCCAGGATCGCCGTTGCGATCGGCAGCGACCAGACGTAATCGAGGTTCTGCTGCAGCGAAGAAATTCCTTGATTGTGCAGCGTCCCGATGCCGGTGGTTTTCATCGCGAATATGCCCAGGCCCTTTTCGACCGCGCCCGGCAACGTCGTGCGCTCGAAGCTCATCTGCGGATTGGCGCCGTCGGTCACGCTGAGCGGCATCAGGATCGTATCCCAATCGTAGGCGTTCATCATCTTGACGAGCACGCGCGGGTCCATGTGCCCCGTAAATCCGACATGGCGGATTTTGCCGTCCTGCTTCGCCTTGTGGATCATCTCCATCACTCCGCGCGGACCGAAGACGAAGTCGATGTCTTCCAGATGCATCACGTTGTGGATCTGGTAGAGGTCGAGATAATCCGTTTTCAGGTTCGCCAGGCTCTGGAGGAGGTCCAACTCCGCGTGCGCGTAGGTGCGGTGCCGCGTCTTCGTGCCGTACACGATCTTGTCGCGGGGCGTCCCTTCGAGCGCCATGCCGTACCGCTTTTGCGAAAGCCCGTAGGCGCCGGCGGCGGCCGAGTCGAAATAGTTGATGCCGACTTCGTAGCTGTGCCGGATCGTGCGCAGCGCCTGAGCCTCGTCGCTGACGTTACCGACGCGCGCGCCGCCGAGGCCCACGATGGTCACTTCCAGCCCGGTCTTGCCCAGCTTGCGTTTCGGAATATCGTCCGCGGCGGCAACCGCGGCGCGGGCCGCCAAGCCCAACCCGGCGGCGCTTTTTACGAACTCTCTTCGACTTTCAGGCATTGTGTGTCCCTCCTTGAGAACGCATACCGCTTATAGAGTAACGCAACCGATCTACAAAATCGACTCGTTCCAGCCCTCGATTACGCCTCGCGCGTGTTCCAGAAACAGATCCGCGACCGCTCCGTCGATGGCGCGGTGGTCGAAGGTCAGCGTCAGATAGGCGATCGAGCGGATGGCGATCGCGTCGTCGATCACGACCGGCGTCTTGGTTACGGCGCCCAGGCCGAGGATCGCCGTCTGCGGCTGGTTGATCGCCGGCGTGGCCAGCAGCGAGTTGTAGCTGCCGTAGTTCGAGATCGAGAACGTCCCCTCGGCGGTCTCGTCCGGCTTGAGCTGCTTCTTGCGCGCCCGCTCGGCCAGATCGTTGACCGCACGCTGCAAGCCGAGGACGCTCTTCTCGTCGGCGTTGCGAATCACCGGGACGATCAACCCCCAATCGAGCGCCACCGCGATGCCGATGTTGATCTCGCGATGGAGGATCAAATCCTTGCCGTCGAGAGAAGCGTTCACCGTCGGATACGCCTTCAGCGCCGAGGACGCGGCCCGCAGGAAAAACGGCAGGAAAGTCAGCTTCGTCCCGTTTTGCGCGAGAAACTTGTCTTTGGCCGCCGCCCGTTGCCTGGCGACCGCGGTGCAGTCCACTTGATGGACGGTCGAAACATGCGGCGACACGCGCATGCTGCGCACCATGTGCTCGGCGATGCTGCGGCGCATCGGGCTCAACGGCTGCACGGAGTAACGGCCGAAGCGGGCCTCCGGCGTCGGCTGAAACGGCGCAACCGCGGCCGCCGGAACGCGGGGCGCGCTCTCCCGCCGCTCGATGTAAGCCAGGATGTCTTTCTTGGTAATTCGCCCGTCCCTGCCGCTGCCGGCGTCCAGGGCGGCCAAGTCGATGCCGTGCTCCTTGGCGATCCGCCGCACGAGGGGCGAGGAACGAATCCGTCCCCTTGCAGCGGAGGGCGCGGGAGTCGGCGCAGCCTCGGCCGCGGGGGGCGCCGCCGGAGCGGACGCCGCGGACGGGGGCTCGGCTTCCGCCGCCGCCTGCGCATCGCCGGAGGGAGCTTCGCGCCGCCCGACCCGCGACCCGTCGCCGATCAACGCGACGACCGTATTGATCGCAACCGTATCGCCTTCGGGAAAGAAAACGGCTTCCAGCACGCCCGACTCGGGCGCCGGGACCTCAGAATCCACCTTGTCCGTTGAAATTTCGAACAGCGCCTCGTCGCGCTCCACCTTGTCGCCGAGTTCCTTCAGCCACTTGGTAATCGTGCCTTCAACGATGCTTTCGCCCATCTGGGGCATCAGGACTTCGCCCATAACCGATCGTTCCTCGCTTTTTCAGTTTTGCCGGCCCGCGCAGCGGTTTTGCCGGCCACTATTCACTATCAACTATCCGCCGGCCGCGCAAGCGGCCTCGACCGGAACCCGCTCGAACGCCGCGCCGAAATGCCGGACGAGAGCGTCGATCACCCGCTCTATCGGCGGCGCCGCTCCCAACGCCCGCTGCATCGAAGTCACCGGCTTGGCAATGCCGCAGGGGACGATCAACTCGAAATCGTCGAGGTTCGTCGATACGTTCAAGGCGAACCCGTGCGAAGTCACCCAGCGGCTCAGATGAACGCCGATCGCCGCGATCTTCGCGCCGCCGACCCAGACGCCCGTGCAGCCGTCGAGCCGTCCCGCCGCGATGCCGAACTCGCCGAGCGCTCCGATCATCGCCTCTTCCAGGCTGCGCAGATAGGCGCCGACATCCCGCCGCCAAAACTTCAAATCCAGAATCGGATAGCCGACAACCTGACCGGGGCCGTGAAAGGTCACGTCCCCCCCGCGGTCGGTCTCTTCGACCGCGATGCCGCGGCGCTCGAGCAGTTCCCGCGAAGCCAGGATATGCGAGCGGTCGGCGTTCCGCCCCAGCGTAATCGTCGCCGGGTGCTCGACGAACAGCAACCCGTCGCCGATATCGCCCCGCTTGACCGCCTCGACCCATTCCAGTTGCCGCCGCCAACCTTCGCGGAACCCGACCCGGCCCAGCCGCTGTACGCTGCAAGTCCGCATCTCGGCCGCGGCCGCGCCGCCGGACTGCTCTCTGGGAATGCGGGCGCCGCTCATGCCGCCCCCGTCAACCGTTGATCGTCAAGCCGTAGATGCCGTTGAACGCTTCCTGCACGGCTTCGGCAAGCGTCGGGTGGGCGTGGACCGCCGTCGTCATCGTCTCTACCGTCCCCTCCGCTTGCATCGCCACGACCGCTTCGTGGATCGATTCCGTCGCCTGCGGCCCGATGATGTGGACGCCGAGGATTTCGCCGTACTTCTCGTCGGCGACAACCTTGACGAAGCCGCCGCGGCCGCCCAGGATCGACGCCTTGCCGTTCCCCGCGAAGTTGAACTTCGAGACCTTGAGCTCATGGCCAGCTTCCCGCGCGCGCGCCTCGGTCAGGCCGACGGAAGCAATCTGCGGCTCGCAATACGTGCAGGAAGGATTGCGGTTGTAGTCGAGCGGCTCGACCTGCTTGCCGGCGATGCGCGCCGCGGCGACCAGCCCCTCGGCCGACGCGGTATGGGCGAGTTGCGGCGAGCCGGCCACGATATCGCCGACCGCGAACACTCCCTTGCAGGCGGTTTCCATGAACGCGTCGACGGCGATAAACCCGCGCTCGGTGGGAATGCCGGCGTCTTCGAGGCCGATGTTTTCGGTGTTCGGCTTGCGTCCGACCGCAACCAGCAGCTTTTCCGCCGTCAGCGCGCCCTGCTCTCCGTCCGCGTTCGCGTAAGCCAGCGAAACCCCGTCCGGCGAGGGCTCGATGCGCTCCACCTTGGCCCCGGTCAGCACCTTGATCCCCCGCTTGCGGAACGCCCGCGCAAGCTCCGCCGAAACCTCCTCGTCTTCTACGGGGACCAACCGCGGCAGCATCTCAAGCAGCGTCACTTCGGCGCCGAAGCTGCGGTAGATCGAGGCGAACTCGACGCCCACGGCCCCCGCGCCGATAATCGCCAGCGACGCCGGAATCTCCGTCTGGTCGAGAATCTCGACGTTGGTGAGAATCCGCCGCGGGTCGATCTCCAGTCCCGGAATCGTCCGCGCCTCCGACCCGGTCGCCAGAATCACGGCCCCGGCCGTCAGCTTCTTCGCGCCGCCGCCTGCCGAAACCTCGACCGCGCCGTCGCCCGTAAGCCGCCCGCGGCCCGGAATGAGCGCGATGTCGTGCTTCTTGAAGAGGGATTCGATGCCCGCGGCATGCCTATCGACGATCTGCTGCTTCTTGTCCCGCATCTTGGCCATGTCCACCCGGACCGGACCGGCGCTGATGCCGAAATCGTCGGCCCGCAGGACGTCTTCGTACACTTCCGCGAAGTGCAGCAGCGCTTTCGTCGGGATGCAGCCTACGTGCAGGCAGGTTCCGCCCGGCTTGGGGGCTTTCTCGATGACGCCGACCTTCAATCCGTATTGCGCCGAGCGGATGGCGGCGACATAGCCTCCGGGCCCGCCGCCAACGATCAAAACGTCGTAATCCTTCGCCAAAAGCCAGTTTATCAGAGGGCTTTTTCGTTGCGACCGCTCACGGGAACCGACGGCGGCGCGGAAAACCTTCGCAGGAATTGCGCAAAGCGTTCTTGTGCGCTGCTTGTCCGCAGCGCAGCGCGCCCTAAAATTGTAGCGTTGCGGGTATCTTCTTTCGACTACGATCTGCCGCGGGCATTGATCGCGCAGGAGCCGCCGAAGGCGCGCGGCGAAAGCCGCATGCTCGTCGTCGACCGCCGCGCCGGCGCCTGGCGGGATGCGTCGTTCCGCGAGTTGCCCTCCCTGGTCGGGAGCGGGGATTGCCTCGTTGTCAACGACAGCCGGGTGATGCCCGCGAGGCTGCTGGGACGCCGCCGCGGCGCCGGAGCCGCCGAGGTCCTGCTGCTGCGGCAAGTCTCCGCCCGCCCCTGCCGCTGGCAAGCCTTGGCGCGTCCCGGCAAGAGACTGCAAACGGGCGCGTTCATCGATTTCCAAGGCGCTGCGCTGGAAGTTGTCGGGCAGGGCGAGAACGGCCTGCGGACGGTCGAATTCAAGGGCATGTCCGCAGCCGAGGCGGCGGTCTGGATCGAAGCGCAAGGCCATGTCCCGCTGCCGCCGTACATTCGCCGCGCGGACCGCCTCGAAGACCGCGAGCGCTACCAGACCGTCTTCGCCAGGCGCAACGGCTCGGCGGCGGCGCCGACCGCCGGGCTGCACTTCGACGCATCCGCGCTCGCAGCCCTGCAACGGCGCGGCGCGGCTCTGGCGCAAATCACGCTTCACGTGGGCTTGGGGACGTTCCGGGAGGTGAAAACCGAGACGGTCGAAGAGCACCGCATGCACGAGGAGCGTTTCGAGTTGCCCGCCGCCGCGGCCGAGGCGGTCCGCTCTGCAAATCGCGTCATCGCCGTCGGAACCACCTCGGTCCGCGTGCTGGAGCACGTCGCCGCGGAAAACCGCGGAGGCATTGAAGCGGCGAGCGGCAGCACCGGCATTTTCATTACGCCGGGCTTCGAGTTTCGCATCGTCGATGCCCTTTTGACCAATTTCCATCTGCCCCGCTCGACGCTGTTGATGCTGGTTTCGGCGTTCGCCGGCCGCGGCCTCGTCATGGACGCTTACGCCCACGCCGTCCGCGAAAAGTACCGCTTCTATTCCTACGGCGACTGCATGTTGATCGTCTGACCCCCGCCGGAGCGCGTCAGCGCGTCAGTGCGTCTTCTTCCCAGGGTGGGGTGGCTTCGATCAGGCGGCCCAGCTCGGGGTCCCGTTCGAGGATGCGCTCGCGCATTTCCCAGGCGACCTTGCGGTAGGCGATGTGCCCCTTCACGCCCGACCGCACCCGGCTGATATATTCGGCCTCGGCGAAGTCCATTTTGTACAGCGACCGGCAGCGCGTCGCGAAGGGCAGCAGGTAATGCGACGCGGGTTCCGACGCCGCGGCGATACGCTCGCGGGCGGACCGGGCGCGGGCGAGGGCTTGATCGTAGCGCTCGCCGACTCCGGCGACGTCCACCAGGTCGGGCCGCATGCAGCCCAACTTGTCGCTCAGCCGTTGGCGGATCTGCTGGCAGCGGCGGTGGCGGTGCAGGTCGCGGTACGCCCCGATGTCGGTCACGACGTCGAAAATGTAGCCGTAGCCGCTGCGGAACGGCGGCGTCAGTTCATCACGCCGCGCGCGGCCCTCCAGGGCAACGTCGAGCACCTCCAGCCGCCGCGCGCGGCTCCAGCCGCTGACCGCGTCGAGAATCACGCGGAAAGGGTGCTCGGTGACCGCGTAGAGCCAACTCGCAACCGTTTCGTCGAGCGGGCCGCAAGAGGGGACGAGATCGACGTCGCGGGGCGGCTCGTATGCCCCCGGATCGAAGTTCTCGCGCGCCCAGGCGGAGACGCGCGCGTAAGCCGCGGCCGCCGCCGCATCCGGCTCGGCGTACTTGGCCAGGGTCGGAGCGACGGGCTCGCGGGCTTGCGGCTCGTCCCAGACGCAGGCCGGGGGCACAGCGCAGGCGTCGTGCATTTCCCGCGCGATATCGCGGACTTCGCCGTATTCCGAGACGCCGAGCTTGCGCATCTGCTTTTCCAGCGTGCGGATGCTGGTGACTTGGCCGATGTTGGTCGAAATACCGGTGAAGAGCAGATACCGGGCGACATCGTAGGCGCGGGCGTCGATGGTGCGGCGGTAGGCGCCGGCCTTCATGCCGTCCGGCCGGGGAAGCGTTTCAGTGAGATAGCCGCGCAGGGACGCATGGAGAGCAAGATAGGCGTCGAGCAACTCGCGGGCGGCTTGCCGGTAAACAGTCTTGGCGGCGCCGGTCAATTCCGCGGGAGCAACGACTTTGCCCAGCGAGAAATCCTGATAGCGGCTGGATTTGGCTTGGCCGTCCCAGAGTTGCTCGTCCTCGATCTCGATTGCGGCCAGTTCCGAGATGCCTTCGAAGCAGAAGATGCAGTGCCCGAGGTCGGCGATCGAGGCATGGCCGTACTGGAAGTAGAAGCTGTCGAGGAATTTTTCCGAATCGTGCCCGCGCACCCACTCCAGGCTGTCCCTGACGGAATCGGCGGAGCGGCTGTAGCGGGCGAGGGCGTAGGCGCTTTTTTCGGGCGGCATAGGCGCAACGACCACGACCCGCCGGTCAGGCTGCGATAATGTTGTTCTGCTCTCTGCCATTCACTAACCACTATCCACTAATCGGGAAGGAAAACATACCATGCAGATGCTCGTCGCCGGAGACTGGACGGACGGCTCGGACGCCATCCCTGTAATCAACCCTTACGACAACAGCGAGATCGACACCGTTCCGCGCGCGACGGCCGAGGATATCGAGCGGGCCGTCGGTTACGCCGTAAAAGGCGCGGAAAAAATCAGGAAGACGACCGGATACGACCGCTATCACATCTTGATGCGCGCCGCCGAGTTGATGATCGAGCGCCGGGAAGACCTTGCTCGCACCATCACGCTGGAAGAAGGCAAGATCATCGGCGAGGCGCGGCTCGAAGTCGATCGGGCGCGCGAGACGATTGTTTGCTCGGCCGAAGAGGCGAAGCGTCTGGGCGCGGAAGTCGTCCCGCTCGACGGCGCCCCCGGCGGCGGGAACAAGTTCGGCTTTACGCTGCGGGTGCCTTGCGGGGTCGTGCTGGCCATTACCCCGTTCAATTTCCCGCTCAATCTGGTTTGCCACAAGGTCGGTCCGGCGTTCGCGGCGGGCAACAGCGTCATTGTCAAGCCGGCGACCGACACGCCGCTGGTCGCGCTGAAGCTGGCGCGGCTGCTGCTCGACGCCGGCGCGCCGCCGGAGGCTCTTCAGGTCGTCACTGGGGGCGGGGGCGAGATCGGCGGCATACTTTGCGCGGACCCGCGCATCCGCAAGATCAGCTTTACCGGCAGCCGCGATGTCGGCGAAAGCATCTGCCGCGCCGCCGGGCTGAAAAAAGTCACCATGGAATTGGGCAGCAACGCCCCGGTGATCGTCTTGCCCGACGCGGACATCGAAAAGGCGGCGAAGGCCATCGCGGTCACGGGTTACGCCAACGCGGGCCAGGTTTGCATCAGCGCGCAGCGGATTTTGACGCACAACGACATCTACGGCGATCTGTTGCATTGCCTGTCGTCGGAAGTCGAGGGCCTGACCACCGGCAACCCGTTCGACGAAGGCGTCCGGCTGGGACCGATGGTGCGCGAGCGCGACGCCGAGCGCGTGCAAGCGTGGATTCAGGAAGCGGCGCGGGCCGGGGGGCGGCTGATCCGCGGCGGAGAGCGGCAAGGCGCAGTGGTGCAGCCGGCGATCGTGGCCGACGTGGACCGGGAAATGAGAATCTCGTGCGAGGAGTTGTTCGGTCCGGCGGTGGGGCTGACGCCCTTCGAGTCGGTGGACGACGCCATTGCGAGCGCCAATGCGACGAATTACGGCTTGTCGGCGGCCGTTTTCACCGAGAATCTGACCAACGCCATGCGCTTCGCCCGCGAGGTCGAGTCGGGCAACATTCATATCAACTGGGGATCGCAGTGGCGGGCGGACCTGATGCCCTACGGCGGACTGAAAGAGAGCGGCTTCGGCAAGGAAGGCCCCAAATACGCGGTCGAGGAAATGACCGAAACCAAGATGGTCGTCATGCACCTGTAGTCGGCCCGCGCGGACTCCGGCTTGCTCGACGGCGGCGCCCTCGCCGGCTTTCTCGCGGGACGTATGCGCGTTTCGCCCCGCAAGGTGCTACTTTAGAAGCGATAGATCGAGAACGGCGAAGATGCGCGGGCGCGGGTCTGTCCGAGCCTGCGGTCGCGTCGAATCGCCGGAAAATCCGCCGCGACGCATTTCGGCTTCTGCCGTTTCTCGAAGTTCCCCCGATCGAAAAGCTCTCGTAGGAAATGCGTACTCTTGGCGTCAAGGCGCTCGCGCTGTGTGTCGTTGCAGCCGTTGCGGCGTTCGCCGCCGGCGGTGACGGCGCCGAGGCGGGGGGACACGGCGGAATCTCGTCGTTCCTGTTCGGTCTTGTCGCCATTCTTCTGGCCGCCAAGATCGGCGGCGAGCTCTTCGAGCGCATGGATCAACCCGCCGTGCTCGGCGAACTGCTGTTCGGCGTGCTCATGGGCAACGCGGGGCTTTTCGGATTCCATGCGTTCGATGCCCTGAAAACGGATGCGGGGCTGGCCATTGCCGCCGAGGTCGGCGTGATTCTGCTGCTGTTCGAGGTCGGCCTGGAAAGCAACGTGGACGAGTTGCTGGCCGTGGGCCGCTCGGCCATGCTGGTGGCGTTTCTTGGCATCGTCGCTCCGATTGCCTTGGGGTATGGAGTTTCGGCGTTTTTCTTGCCGGAGTCCACGGCTTGGTACGTCCACCTGTTCGTCGGCGCCACGTTGGCCGCTACGAGCGTCGGCATCACGGCCCGGGTGCTCAAAGACCTGCACAAGATGGACACCAAAGAGGCGCGCATCATCCTGGGGGCCGCCGTCGTGGACGACGTGCTCGGGCTGGTTATCCTGGCGGTCGTCTCGGGATTGGTGAAGTCCATCGACAGCGGCGGGGGAATGTCGCTGCTGCCGGTTCTGACGATTATCGGCAAGGCGGCGGCGTTCCTGGTCGTCGGGGTCGTTGCCGGCCGGGTGTTCGCCCGGCGTATGCTGCGCATCGGCTCGCGCGCCAAGACGGCGGGCATGCCCATCGTGCTGAGCGCGGCCTTTTGCTTCTCGATGGCGGCGCTTGCGGAGACCATCGGCCTGGCCGCGATTGTCGGCGCTTTCACCGCGGGGCTCGTGCTCGACGACACGTTCTACAGCGGCTACCGCGAGATGCGCAGCCGCAAAATCGAAGAAGCGCTGTTTCCGCTCGGCGCAATTTTCGTTCCGGTGTTTTTCGTATTGATGGGGATCGGGGTCGATCTGCGCTCGTTCGGATCGCTGTCGGTGCTGCGGTTTGCCTGCGGACTCAGCGTGGCCGCGGTGATCGGCAAGCAGATTTGCTCGCTGGGAATCCTGGAGAAGGGGGTGAACCGTTGGGCCGTGGGCGTGGGCATGATTCCGCGCGGCGAGGTCGGCTTGATCTTTGCCGGCATCGGGGCTTCGCTTTCCGTCGGCGGCGAGCCCGTGTTCACGCCGCAGATTTTTTCGGCAATGGTGGTGATGGTGATGGTCACCACCCTGGCGACCCCGCCGCTGTTGAAGAAATTGTTCTCGAAGTAGTCGGATTTCTTGCCGCCCCGCGCAGCGGCTTGCTCTTCACTCGCCGCTCGCCACCGGCTGCGCAAGCAGCTTGGCCGGGGCTATTCTCCGTCGGCGGCGCAGCGGAAGCCCAGGTTGTTGAGGCCGGAGTCGGGTTCGGTCATCATCCGCGCCGCCGAGCGGTAGCCCTGGCAATAGTTTTCGCTGCACAGCCAACTGCCGCCCCGCTGCACCTTTTGCGCGCCCGACGGCGGGCCTTGGGGGTTCCGCGTCGGCGATACCTGGAAGTATGTCGGCGAATACCAGTCGGCCGCCCATTCCCAGACGTTTCCGGTGATGTCGTACAGGCCGTAGACATTGGCGGGGAATTGCTTGACCGGCCCATAGCCGGCGAAACCGTCGTGGCGCAGGTCCTGCTGGGGGAAGCTGCCTTGCCAGAGATTGGCGCGGTGAACTCCGCCGGGCGTGAGTTCGTCGCCCCAGGGATAGCGGGCGCCTTCGAGCCCGCCGCGGATGGCGTACTCGAATTCCGCTTCGGTCGGCAGCCTGCGGCCCCGCCAATCGCAATACGCCGCCGCGTCTTGCCAGGAGAGATGGACGACGGGATAGTCGAGCTTGTCCTTGTACGAGGAACCCGGCCCGTCGGGATGCCGCCAGTCCGCGCCGTCGCCTTTGGTCCAGCTTTCCTGTTCGGGGTCGAAAACGCCCGACCAGCCCAGTTTTTCCGAATCCGTAACGTAGCCGGTCGCCTCGGCGAACGCGGCGTATTGCGCGTTGGTCGCCTCGTGCTCGTCCAGGTAGAAGGAGTCGAGCGCGACGCGGTGCGGAGGGCCTTCGAAGGGGAAGCCCCGATTCGTGCCCATGGTAAACTCGCCGCCTGCGATGAAAACCATGCCGCCGGTGTCGGCGGGGACGCCGCTTCCGCAAGAGACGATCGTCAGCGTCAAGCCGACCGCGCAGGGCAGAAACGTCCGATGGACAAGCATTCGCCGTATTATAGCGGCGGCGCGGCAACGCGAGCCGGTCCGGCGTCACTATTGCCGCCGTATAACGGGCGCGGTGGAACAGCCGGACGAGAAACGGCAAGCCCGCAGGGTCTCGTTGGCGGCCGGCCGGTTTCGATGACCGTCGAGCCAAAATCCGACAGACCGCTAGCGGGCGATCCAGACGGGCGAGCTCCAGGCGTACTTGCCGGTATCGCCGCGGCCGGGCTGCAAAATCGGCTGCCGTCCCTTGAGCCGGACGCGCACGTAATAGTAGGTTCCGGGTTCCGCGCCGGCAGTGTCGCGGTAGTCGAACGCGGCGCTGGTCGTTGCTCCCTCGGGGACGTGGGTAAAGATATAGGCGCCGTTGCGCACGACCTCGATCTTTTCCACCGCGGAGCGCGCCTTGACCTTGACCGACAAATGCGGCGGCGCCGATCCGCCGGCGGCGTCTCCGCCCTGAAACACGCCGTTGACGCGGAAATCGAGCAGCAGCGGCTCGCCGCCGCGGACGGCGAAGCTGCGCCGGCTGCGCAGCGCCTCGATCACCGATTCGCGGCTGAGCTCCTTGGCGAAGACCCCGAACATGCCGGTGTCGTAGCCGCTGATGCCGTCGTGCCGGTCACTCGACCCGACGAAACCGAACTTCTTGCCGTAGGCCAAGCCGTCCTGAATGGAGCTTTTCCCTACCGGAGGACGGCGCAGCCAGTCCGGGACGGCGCGCGACTTGTCGTAGGTTTCGTAAACCCCGTGGCCGGAGACGATTTCCATGACCGGCTCGGCAACAGGGTCGTGTTTCGACCAGTCCATCACGCCCCACGGGGCGCCGACGTGGTGCGCCCAGTCGATGGCGTTCTCGCCCGCCAGCAGGCGGTGCAACTCCTCGACCTCGTTGCTGGCCGGGTCGGTGATGCGGAAGATCGGTGAGTAGGGCCGTGAGAAAACGATGGTGCGGTCGCCGTAGCGGCGGCGGCCGGCGGCGTTGCCGCTCCACTCGTAGCTGCTGAAGCCCGCGAAGCGGCCGGGCGCGGAGAGCACCTTGGCGTATGCCTGCTCGACGCGGTATTTCGAGTTGGTCATCGAGGGCCAGTCGTGATCGGAAGTCGCGCCGAAATCGAGCACGCCCGATTGCATGGCGTTGAGATAGTAGCGGTCGGTCCAGAACTCTATTTCGCGGTCGCCGGGGTATTCGCTCAAATGGGTGTGCAACTCGCCGTAGTAGAGCGTGTAGCTTTCGCCGTCGATCACAAGTGTCTCGCGGGGAGCGCGGGCGGGCATGCCCCCGGCGCCGGCTTCTTGCCGCCGCTCGCTTAACGGCCCCGCTTGCGCGGGCGCCGAAAAAACCGCTTGCGCGGAGGGCATGGGGGGACGGCGGTAAACCATCATGTCGGTGGCGTGCCAGAACGATCCGTCAGGGGCGAAGCGCGGCGCGCGGTAGCCGATGGCCGTGCCGAGCGCGAAGGGCTGGAGTGTGCGGCCGTCGTACCAGGCGCCGGCGGACGCGGGAGTGCGGCCGGCGCGGTAGCCGGGGTTGCCCGGCGCGTACGAGGCCGTCCGCTGGAAAAACCAAAAGCGGCCGGAGGGGTCGATCTGGAATTCGTCGAGGCGGTTCATTTGCGCGACGAAATTCGCGGCGGCGGGCGGCAGCGCGAGGCGTTGCTCCCCGCTGAAACCGCCGACGCGCTTCGAGGCGTGAATCCAGACGGCGCCGTCGGAGGCCAAGCGGATCATCGGACGCTGCTCGTTCTCGGGCGAAGCGAAGAAGGCGGTTTCGGCGGACCAGCGCCCGTTCCTCAAGGCGCGGATATAGACGTCGTAATCGCCGTCCATCCAGCGGTCGAAGGCCAGCCAGACGGTTCCGTCCGCGGCCGCCGCCAGGTTGGGGCGGAAATTGAAGCCTGCATCGGCGGTGAGCAGCTCGAAGCTCCATTTGCCGTCCGCCAGAGACGCGGCGGCGATGCGCGCGGCGCCCTTGCGGGCGGATTCCCAGGCCACCAGCGGCGCGCCGTCGGGGCGCACGGCAACGGTCGGGCGCAGGTCAGGTCCTGCCGGCCCGCGCAAGCGGCTTTGTCCGGTGCTGAGGCGCGAGACGGGGCCGAAGGCCGCGCCGTCCCAGTGGCGGGCGTAGATGTCCCAATCCTGCTCGACAGCGTTGAATTCGGCCCAGGCAATCCACAGCCCGCCGTTGCCGTCGGCGGCCGCGGCGGGATTGTAAACGTAGCCGTCCCGCTCGTTGACCTTGGCGATGGACGTCCAATGGTCGCCTTGCCAGCGGCCGAGAGAGATGAATTGACGGGTTGCGTTGCGGGTATCGACGTCGTTCGATTGCACGCCGACGGTATAGATCGCGCCCTCGCTGTCGAAGACGATGCTGCGGCATTCCTCGCGCACGGTGGGCTGGAAGCGGTGACCGTCCTGCTGCGAGTAGATATCGAGGTAGGCGTACTCGACCTCCGGCGCCGGCTGCGCGGCCGCCTGCTGCGCCCCCAGCGCCGCGATCGGAAAAACAAGGGCGAGCCGCAGAGAGAGCAACGGAATCTTCATGGCGACTCGATTCTACAACGCCCGCCGCGTTGGGAACAAAGTTTCGACCGGACGCCCGCGGCATGACAAGGAGAATCTGTTGCGCCGTCGGTCGGAGCCGGAGTAACTTGGAGCGTGCCTTGCCGCGGCAGGCCTGCCGCTTAAAGCCGAAAGGAAATACAAAGCGCCGATGAACCTGCGAACGGTCTTGTCCTTACTGCCTTTGATGCTCGGCGTTCTCGCTTGCTCGCCGCCTGCGGTCGAGGAAACGCCCCGGCGCCCGAATTTCATCGTCCTCTTTGCCGACGATCAGGGTTACGGCGATCTCGGCGTTTTCGGCGCGAGGGATTTCAAGACGCCGCGCATCGATCGGATGGCCCGCGAGGGCATGATTTTCACTGATTTCTACGCCCAACCCGTCTGCGGCCCCTCGCGCACCGCGCTGCTGACCGGCAGCTATCCCATTCGGGTGGGCGAATACGGCAACGAGAAAAATAGCTTCCCCTATGTCCACGAAAAGGAGATTTTGCTGCCCAAGGTCTTGCAGCAGGCCGGCTACGCCACCGGCATGATCGGCAAGGTGGACATCACGCGGCGCCGGCGCGGCTTCAAGCCGGAACTGAACCCGGTGCGGCGCGGGTTCGACTTCTGGTTCGGCGTGGTCGGCGCCAATGACGACGGCAAAGTCCACTGGGTCCACCGCAACGAAGAAAAGATCGAAGAGTCGGCCGGCGTCGCCGACCTGACCAGGCGCTATACGGACGAAGCTCTCGCCTTCATTCGCCGCAACAGAGACCGGCCTTTCTTTCTCTACGTCGCGCACACCATGGCGCACGTGGTGCTCGGCGTCACCGAGCCGTTCAAAGGACGCTCCGAACGCGGACTCTACGGCGACGTCATCGAAGAGCTCGATGCAAGCACGGGAGAGATCGTCGACCTGCTCGGGGAACTGGATCTTGACCGGAACACGATCGTGGTCTATACATCGGACAACGGGCCGTGGAGCAATCACTCGCTGCCCCAATACACCGCGGCGATAACCGAGCACGCGGGATCGGCGGGGCCGCTGCGCGGCGCGAAGGGAACGACGTGGGAGGGCGGCATCCGCGTCCCGTGCGTGATGTGGGGACCCGGGTATATCGCGGCCGGGGC
The DNA here is from genome assembly GCA_958295955.1 of uncultured Bryobacterales bacterium. GTDB lineage: Bacteria > Acidobacteriota > Terriglobia > Bryobacterales > UBA6623 > CATQHP01. The sequence goes on from OY282420.1 coordinate 4,393,075, forward strand.
GCGAACCGCGGAGATCGCATCGACGATGGACCTTTTGCCCACGTTCATCGCCATGGCCGGCGCCGAGCCGCCCGCCGACCGTACGCTGGACGGCCGCGACATTTCCGCGCTCATGCTGGGCGAGCCCGGCGCCGCAAGCCCGCACGAAGCGTTCTATTACTATCGGGAAACCCATCTGGACGCCGTGCGCAGCGGACCGTGGAAGCTCGTGTTCCCGCGTCCGGGACGCAACGAGTCCGAGTGGCTGCTCTCGCGCGGGGGCGCATTTCTGGGCGAGTTGCTCGAACCCGTCAAGGAACTCGAACTCTACAACCTCGAGACGGACATCGGCGAGCGCGACAACGTCGCGGCGCAGAATCCTGAAGTCGTCGAGCGCCTGACCGCGTTGGCGGACAAGGCGCGCGCGGAGCTCGGCGACTACGACCGCATCGGGAGCGGGGTGCGCTTTTTCGAGGACGGCCCGCGCTGGCCGCGCCGCCGGCAGTGGATGAAGGAATAGCCGTTCCGGCCTCTGCGCGGCGATCCCCAAAAGAAAAACGGACCTGCCGGCAGGGGCAGGCCCATTCTCGGGGAAGGGAAGTAAACCGCGGATGCGCTAAAATCAGGCGGTAGCATTCCAAGGAGGTCTTATGAACCGTCGCCGCTTTCTCTCCGCCACCGGCTCCACCGCCGCCGCGCTGACCGCCGCCGAGTATTCCCGCGTGCTGGGCGCAAACGAACGCCTGAACGTGGCCGTGATCGGAGTCAACGGCCGCGGCAAAGCCCACATCCGCGCAGCAACGGACAATCCCAAGACAGAGGTCGCCGCGGTTGTCGATATCGACCAGGCGGTCGCCGAGAAGGCGGCGGCGCTGGCGGCCCAGCAGCAAGGCCGCAAGCCCAAGGAGTACGGAGATCTCCGCGACATGCTGCAGGACAAGTCAATCGACATCGTTACCGTAGCGACGACGAACCACTGGCATGCGCTGGCAACTATCTGGGCGGTGCAAGCGGGCAAGGACGTTTACTGCGAAAAACCCGCCAGCCATAACATTTGGGAAGGCCGCAAGATGGTCGAGGCGGCGCGCAAATACAAGCGCATCGTTCAAATCGGGCAGCAATCGCGCTCGACCCCGCACAAAATCGAAGCGGTCCGCCGGCTTCGCGAGGGCGCGATCGGCGAGCTCTACATGGCCAAGGGCCTTTGCTACAAACGCCGCAAGTCGATCGGCGTCAGGAGCACGAGCGCCGTGCCCCCGGGAGTGGACTACGACATCTGGCTGGGGCCGGCGCAGCCGCACGAGTTCCGCGAAAACCGGTTTCACTACAAGTGGCACTGGCACTGGGCGTTCGGCAACGGCGATATCGGCAATCAAGGGATCCATCAAATGGATGTCATCCGCTGGGGAATGGGCAAGGACTATCTGCCCGCGGAGGTCTTTTCCGCGGGCGGCCACTACGTTTATGACGATCAGCAGGAAACGCCCAATACGCAGCAGGCGCTCTTCCACTACGGCGACAGTCAATTGGCCTTCGAGGTGCGCGGCCTGCACACCGGCGGCGAATGCGGCCTGCTCGAAAAAACGGGCAGCCGCGCAAACACGATCGGGACGCTTTTTTTCGGCAGCAACGGCTACATGGTCGTAGGCGGCAATGGCTACTGGACGTATCTGGGCGAAAAACGTTCGCCGGGCCCGTATAAGGAAAAGACCGGCGGCGACGAAACCAAGCTGCACTTCGCCAATTTCCTGAAGGCAGTGCAGAGCCGACGCGTATCCGATCTCAACTGCGACGTGCTCGAAGGCCACCTCTCGGCCGCCCTTTGCCACATGGCGAACATCTCTTACCGCACCGGAGGACGCAGCTTGAAATTCGACGCCGCCAATGAGCGGTTCGTGGGCGACGCCGGCGCGAACGACCTGCTGAAGCGGGACTACCGCGAACCCTGGGTCGTCCCTCAAGAGGTATAGGGCTTTGCCCTTCGGGCCGCAAGCAAGCCGGAACGGGCGGATGCGGCGCCGGCGGCAGAGTCTCTAATCTTCCGACTTGTTGTGCTCCCGCAGCAGGCTGCGGATATCCTCGAGCTCGCTGCGCAATTTCCTTTCGCGGCCTGAAAGCGACCAGACATACCCGATGTGCAGCGCCCAAGCGACGCTGAACGCCGCCCAAAGCCATTTCAGATTCTTGAGGACTTCGATTTCCATCGTCTCTCCCGTCAGGTCAGGGCGTGGGCTTCCCGCCGCAGCGCGTCGGTCTCGCGGCGCAGCGCTTCGAGTCCCCGCCGCATCCGCACCAGACACCAGAAAAGCATCGCGAGCGCGAACATCGTAAAGTACAGCACGAACGCCATGCGCGGATCCAGCGACCCTTCGCCGCCCAACACCGGCGCCGGATGCTGCGTCCGCCACCAGCGGTTGGCCATGTAAACGATGGGCACATCGACCATCCCGAATATCGAAACGACCGCGCAAACCACGGCGCGCTGGCCCGGCTCGGAAATCGATTCCCTCAGGATCAAATAGGCGATATAGATCAAAGCCAGGATCAGCATCGACGTCAGGCGGTGGTCCCACGCCCAATAGACTCCCCAAATCGGCTTTGCCCACAGACAGCCGGTGACCAGATTGACTACGGCGAAGACGAGACCGACTTCGTTGGCGGCGACCGACAGATCGTCCAGGCTGTTGCAGCGGTTATTGAGGAAGCGGATTGCAGCGATTCCGCCGATAAAGAACCCCAGGAACGACACCGCCGCGGAGGCGACGTGAAAGTAGAAAATCCGCTGCACGATGCCCATCGTGGCTTCGGTGGGAACCCATACGAAAATCAGGTAAACCGCCGTTAAGACGCTGATTCCGGTAACCGCGGCCAGTGCTTTGGGGACGCTTTCACGCATTGCCGGCTCGAAACCCTATTGTACTCCGCCGTCCGCCGGACCGTTAAGAGCCTTCGATTGCCTGCTTCGGCAGATGCATCACGAACATTTGCCGGGTTCCGTCGGCGGCAAACGCCGGCGCATAAATTTTGGTCCCGTCGGGCGACCAGCAGGGGCCGGGGTCTTGGCGCAGATCGCCGTGCGCCCGGCCGCCTCTGGAGAACGGCGGCGATGTCAGATGGAAGCCGTCCGCGAGGCGGTAGATCACGTAGCGGTTGCGCTCTTCGTCCCCCCAGCCATTGACCAGCCACTCGCCGTTCGGGGAAAGGGCGATGTCTCCCTCGGGATTGGGAATGATTTCGGGCGAGCCGATCGTATCGACGACTTCCTGCCGCGCCGTGTCGTAGATGACTTGGCGGCTGCGGTCGATGGAGCCGATAAGCAGGCGCCCTGCGCCCCATTCGGGGTGGCCGCCGACATGGAGCGGGTGATAGGTCAAGTTGCCGCCGTCGGGATCGACCGTAAAGGGGGCGTTGATCCGTTCCCGGCGGTTGCCGAAGTTGCCGCGGGCGAAGAAGTAGATGCGGTCGTCGTCGCGGTTCCAAAGAGTGTGATTGATGAACAGCGCCGTGTCGTCAACGCCGGGATGGGTTGCGCGCAAAGCGCCGGCGAGCTGCGCGAACGACACGATGAGTTCCTTCTCGCCCGAAGCGGCATGCACGCGGAAAACGCCGTCGTTCTCGGGATGCAGGACATCGACGGTCCAATCCCAGGCGTCTTTGTAGCCGGTCACCGGCCTGAGACGCGCCATGCGGGCATAGTTGATGCCCAGAAACCAGCCGCCGTTTTGCGCGACGCCGCTGTTGCCGAAAGGCGTATCTTCATAGCGGAACTCCCTGACGCGCTTGCCTTGAGCGACATCGTAGAGAACCGTGAACACCTTGCCGCTCTCGGGGTCGCGGTCGTTGAAGAAAAGTTGCGTGTCGGGGCGCTCGGGGTTCCAGTACAGCATCGCGCCCTGCTGCGGGTTCCAGCCCTGAGTCTTGTCGACCGCTTCCAGGGAATAGCCGTTCGCAGTGTCGATCAGGACAATGTCGGCGGCTTCTCCGGGCCCCGGCATGTGGTCGTCGAAGCTGCTGCGCAGCGCCGCCATGTAGCGGCCGCTGCCGTTCCACGGAGTGTTGCCGACGTGGCCGATGTAGCCGTAGAAGTGGTGGGAATCAGGCCCGAAAGTAATCTGCTCGATGCGCAACTCGGGCTCCGCGCCGGAGCAGGAAACCAGGAGCAGCGCTACTGCGAGTTGCCGCATCTTTTCGCTTGAGAATAGCAGGGCCGAGTCTTGCAGTGGTGCCCGGGGTGGGACTCGAACCCACACGTCCTTGCGGACAACGGATTTTAAGTCCGTTGCGTCTGCCGATTTCGCCACCCGGGCGCGTTCGGGCTCGGCGGCTTGCGTCTGCTCGAAATTCTAACAAGCGGGCCGCGCTTAATGCTCGGGCGCAGCGCCCCAGATCTGTTCGAGGCGGGCGTCGCGCCCGCAATTCCAGCGATAGACTTTGTAGCGAAGCGGGTTCTTCTTGTAATAGTCCTGATGGTAATCCTCGGCGGGATAGAACTCCGCCGCGGGCACGATCTCGGTGGCGATCAGGCTGCCCTGCTTGCCGCCGGCCTCAAGTTGCGCTACAAGCTTTGACTTGGACTCCTCGGCAAGCCGGCGCTGCTCGTCGTTCAGCGCAAAAATTGCGGAAGTGTATTGCGGCCCCTTGTCGCAGAATTGGCCGCGCCGGTCGTAAGGGTCGATGTTGCGCCAGAATACCTCCAGCAGTTGGGCATAGCCGATCCGCGCCGGGTCGTACTCGATTGCGACGACTTCGCGGTGGCCGGTTCGGCCGGTGGACGTTTTGGTGTACGTGGCGTCTTCTTTCGCGCCGCCCGCGTAGCCCGACGTGGTGGCCAGCACGCCGTCGAGCTTGTCGAACGGCGGCTCCATGCACCAGAAGCACCCGCCGGCGAACAGCGCCGTTTGCTGCTCGGCCGCGGCGCCGGCGGCGCTTACCGCGAGCAGCACAAAGAAAGCTCCGAGAACCCGGCATCCACGCATCGCTCGATCTCCATTTCCGCTTCCGGGCGTTAATCCCGGTCGCCGGCCGGCACGAACTTCATGGCCGCTCCGTTCATGCAATAGCGCAGCCCGGTCGGCTGCGGGCCGTCTTCGAAAACATGACCGAGATGCCCGCCGCAGCGCCGGCAGTGAACCTCGGTGCGGGTCATGAAAAATGAGCGGTCGACCGATGTGCCGACGGCGTCGTCGAGCGGTTGCCGGAAGCTCGGCCAGCCGGTGCCGCTCTCGTACTTCGTTTCCGCGGAAAAGAGCGGCAGGCCGCAGCCGGCGCAGACAAACGTACCGGGGCGCTTTTCGCCGTTGAGCGGACTCGTCCCCGCGCGTTCGGTGCCGTGCTTGCGCAGTATGGAGTACTGTTCCGGCGTGAGCATCCGGCGCCATTCTTCATCTGTTTTCGTCACTTCGAATTTCCCCGTCCGTTCCGCCCTCGCGAGAGCAAAAGAAACCGCTCCGGCGGCTGCCGCGCGCAGGCCGCAGGCCGCGGTGAATCGCCGTCTGCTCATCTCCATGCTCACACCTCCCCTCGGTCCGTTTCCATTGACCATGATACGCTTCCCGCCGTCGGTCGGTTACAATGGCGGCTCGCGTAAGGAAGGGCAGGGAACGGCCGCAGCTTCCCGCTGCTTGCCGCCTCGTGCTAGAATGAAGGCGTCTCGTCCCCGTGGGCCTGTGGCGCAGTTGGGAGCGCGCCTCCATGGCATGGAGGAGGTCGAGGGTTCGAATCCCTCCAGGTCCACCAATCCGTCCCGCGCGGGCCGATTGAAACCGCGGTTACTCGGCGATGCCGCCTGCGGTCATCTTCTTCGGGTCGAGAAGCCGGTCGAGCTCCTCGCTGCCGAGGTCGGTGTCTTCGGCGGCGACGTCCTTGAGCCGGCGGCCTTCGCGGTAAGCGCGCTTGGCCACCGCCGCGCCCTTCTCGTAACCGATCACGGGATTGAGCGCCGTGACCAGAATCGGATTTTTCTCGACCAGATCGGCTACGCGCTCTTCGTTCGCCGTGAACCCGGCAACGGCTTTGTCGGCGAGCGCGCAGGCCGCGTTGCCCAGCAGCCGGGCGCTTTCCAGGATGTTGTGGGCAATCACCGGCAACATCACGTTGAGTTGAAAATTGCCCGACTGGCCGGCGATCGTAATCGCCGCGTCATTGCCGATTACCTGGGCGCAGACCATCGCCGCCGCCTCGGGAATGACGGGGTTCACCTTGCCCGGCATGATGCTGGAGCCGGGTTGAAGAGACGGCAGGGCGATATCCGCCAGACCGGCTTTCGGACCCGAGTTCATCCAACGCAGATCGTTGGCGATCTTCATGATCGAGACCGCCGCGGTCTTGAACTGCCCGCTCAATTCGACGATCGCATCCTGGCTCGACAGGCTGACGAAATAGTTGCGGCTGGTAATAAACGGCAACCCGCTTTGCCGCGAAAGTTGGCGGGCCGCCCGCGCGCCGAATTCCGGGTGCGCATTGACGCCCGTGCCGACCGCCGTACCGCCCAGCGCCAGCGGCGAAATCCGCGAAAGCGCCGCGCGCACGCGCTGCATGCCCTGCTCGATCTGGTTCGCCCAGCCCCCCAGTTCCTGGCTCATGCGAATCGGCAAAGCGTCCATCAGGTGCGTTCTGCCGGTCTTGACCACGTGATCGAGCGATTCCGCTTTGGTTTTGAGCGTCTGCTGCAAGTGATCGAGGCCGGGCAGCAGCGTCCGGGTCGTTTCCAGATAGGCGCTCACGTGAATCGCCGTGGGAATCACGTCGTTGCTCGACTGGCTCATGTTCACGTGATCGTTGGGATGCACGGCCGAGCCCAGTTTTTCGGCGGCGACCGTCGCGATCACCTCGTTGGCGTTCATGTTGGTCGAGGTGCCGGAACCGGTCTGGAAAATGTCGATGGGGAAATGCGCATCGTGCTTCCCTTCGGCAACTTCCATAGCCGCTGCCCGGACGGCTTCCGCCATCGCCGCGTCCATCAGCCCGAGCTCGTGGTTGGCCGCGGCCGCCGCGGCCTTGACCATGCCCAATGCCTGAATGAACGTCCGCGGGAAGCGAATGCCGCTGATCGGGAAATTGTCGACGGCGCGCTGTGTCTGCGCCTTGTAAAGAGCGCCGGCGGGCACCCGCACCTCGCCCATGGAATCTTTCTCGATGCGGTATCTCTGTTCTCCGGGCATGATTTTCAGGTTATCAGCATCCGGCCCGGCGGACGCTTTAACGCTTGAGCGCGACCGTCTCGCCGCCGCTGAGAATCGACTCCCGCGCCGCTTCGCAGACCGCTTCGTTGAAGCGGCTGTTTGCGGGGGTGGCCATGATGCCGCGGCCGTCGATTGCGGCGAGCAGCCGCCGCCTCTCGGCCGGGCTTGCGGCTTCGCGCTCGACCCGCAGCGCCTCGCCGACGATATGCTCGACCGAGCGGACGCCGTAGCCCGTCGGCGTCAGCCCCGGCCCGCCGAGATCCTGGTAGAGGAAGTAGTCCGGACTCGGCTCGCTGTAGCGCGTCCCGCCGGGGCCTGCCGGGGTTTCGGTATGGCTGTAGGCCACGCCCCGGTACTGATCGGAATGATCGAGCAACGCTCCGTTGCCGTTGCCCGCAAAATAGAGCGTCATGCCCTGGGTGTTCGGCCCCGGAGCGGCATCGGGAAAGCTGAGCGAGTTCTGCACGTTCAGACAGGCGCCGTTTTCCCAAATCACGCGGGCGTCGCTCCAGAGATAGCCCTTCTCCCCGTTCGGCAACTCGTCCTCTATGCCGTACACTGACACCGCGGCGGGAAGAAGCCCGGTAATGAAATGCACCAGATCGACGTAATGGCAGCCGATGTAAACAAACGAATCCGTCCGCTCGGTCGTGAACCAGTTCTGAAAGTTCGAGTGGCGGTAATGCCATTTCTCCATCAACCGCGCGGAGCCCAGCTTGAATTCGCCGAACAAGCCGCGGCGGTAGCGGTCGCGCGCCATCAGGCTTCGCGGATCGAAGCGCTTGTGATACTCGACGCCCACGAGCAGTCCGCGCTTGCGGGATTCCTCCTCGATGGCGATGGACTGCGCGACCTCGAGCGTCAGCGGCTTGACGCAGCAGACGTGCTGCTCGTTGCGCAGCGCCTCCATCACAACCGGATAGTGCAGGTGATCGGGAACCGCCGCGACGACTACGCTGCGCGGCGGCATCGACGCCAGAGCGGCCTTGTACAACTCCGGGTACGATGCCTCGGGGTCGGCCGACTCGTCCGGCAGCGCGGCGAACGACTGCCCCGGGAACGCGCGCCGCAAAGCCGGCGCCGCGGCCAACGCCGCGACCGACCGGCGGCTGCGCGCGCAAACCGTAATCTCTCCGATCCGCCCCTCGCGCTGCATCTGCAACAGCGCGGGCAGTATCTGGTCGTGGGCGATCATGCCCGCGCCAATCAGCAGGACCGGGGCGCTCACGCTACTTTCCCTTTTTGGCCGAAGTCGAAGGAGGGTTGCGCAAAACGAGTTTGGCGATCCGCTCCAGCATCGCGCGGAAGTAAGCGGGTCTCCTGCCCGCCTCATCCCGGCTCTCGTCCAGGTCGGCGGACGCGGCGGGCGCATACTCGAAAGGAAAACGATCGGCCAGCCCCGCCGGGCGGAAGCTCCAGCCCGCGGCGTTCGTCAGGAACGCGTCGGCGGCCGCGTTCTCGCGCGACAGCGCCGCCGCATCGGCCTCGCTGCCGTTCTCGTCGCTAATCATCAACACGGCGCGGTCGTATTCCTTGAGTTGCCGCGAGCGCGCCAGCTTGTCCGCCGGACTCCGCCCGTTGCCCTGCAGCAGCACCACGTCGCAAACGCGCGCGAGCGATATCGGATACGACATCGTCGAGCTCGTCGAAGCGCCGATCGGAAGGCTGAATTCCGCATCCTGAAACTCTTCCCGCACGGCGCGGATCAAGTTGTCGATGTTGCGCGGAATGAAACGGCGGTGATCCCAGCTATCGCCTTGCATATCCCAGGCATCGGCCAAATCGAGGATCACGTTTCTGGCGTCCCGCGCGATCAGGCGCCGGGCCACGTTGCGCGCAGCCGCAACGACCGCTGCCGGCGAGCTCAGAGCTTCGTCCTGATACTGCTGGAACAGGATGAGGCACAGAACTATCCCGCGCTTGTTCGTTTCCTCAATCAGGCGGTCGAGCCGCGAAACCCACGCCGGCTTGAGTGAGCCGTCGGCGCGGTACGCGCTGATCAGGGCGCCGGCGCCGCGGCCCAAATCCGCGCTGCGCCCGCGCGCGATGCCGTTGACTTGCGGCGCATATCCCGGGTCCGCGCCTTGCAGGCTGACGATAATGCCGCCGATGCCGTGCTGCTTATAGATATCCAGTTGCGCGATGAGCCGGCTCGTGTTCGCCTCGGGGTCGAACTTGTTCTCGGTCAGCCATTCGTCGTCGAACAGCCCCTGCGAGACGCGCAGCATGGCCAGGCTGCCGCGCAACCTCCTGCGGTAGGAAGCGCTTCCGTTGGTCTGCGACCAGGGCGCGCCTCTGGAGCTTCGAACATAAAAACGGTCTTGCTTGTAGCGCGGACCCAGCATCGAGCCGGTCGCGATCTCCAGCGCAGCCGCCGGCCAAGCTGCGAGAGACGCGAGGAAAAGAGCGGCTATACGCATACGGACGGACGAAGAAGGGCCGATAAAAGCAGCGATGGACAGTTGGCGGAAACGGTTGATCTTACCATGAAGGCCGCCGCGCGGACGGTATGCCGGTCAGAGCGGCGCAGCCGCCTTGCGGGCGAAAAGTCCGCTGCCGCGAGGGCCGTTCCACCAACTGCGGAACCACACCTTGAAGGCGACGGCCTGCTCGCGCCGGATGAGCGACAAGGGAACGGCGAACGACGCCTTGCCCAGCCCGCGGCATTCCGCGATCAACTTGAAGCCCCAGGGGATCGGCAGTTTCCGAATCTGCTCCATCGCGTCTTCGACGGAAGAGGCAAACTCGTGAAAACGCACGGAGTCGCCGGCGGCGTGCGCCTCCAGCGCGCCGGCAATCAACTCCGGCAGGACGGCGGCGATGCCGGAAATAATGCCGTCGCAGCAACCGGCTTGCAGCGCGGCGGCAAGCATGTCGCCCCGGCCGACGAACCGGGCGGCGCCGCAACCGGTGAGACTGACGCGGTTGAGCGCCTCCAGCGACCCGCTGCTGTCGCGCACTCCGATCAGGTTGGGAATCTCGCAGCACAACCCCGCGGCCGTAGCGGGCTCGACCGGCGTCGCATGACGGGGCACGTTTGACAGAATCAGCGGCCCCTCGATCTTGCGGGCCACTTCGTCGTAGAAGGCGCGGATGTCCGATTGCCCGTAGAGGTAGTAGGATGGCGGCGGCAACAGAACGGCGTCCGCGCCCATCTCGAACGCTTCCGCGCCCAAGCGGGTCGCCTGCGCCGCGGACGGAGCTCCGATGCCGCAAACGAGCCGGGCGCCTTCCGCCGCCTTGCGGGCGCGCATGAACATCTCCAGCCGTTCGTCGGAGCTCATGCCCACGTATTCACCCTCGGCGGCGCCTACGCAGAGACCTTGCGCTCCTTTTTCCAGGGCAAAAATCGCGCTGCGGTAAAATGCTCGAAAGTCGATGCAGCCCTGCTCGTCTCTCGGCGTAACCAGCGAGGCGATGGGCTGCGCATCCTGCATGGGGTTCCTAAAGAGATGAACGAGACGACTGCAAGACTGTTCGCGAGGCCGGCGGCGAACGCTGAAAACAGGAACCGGCGCGCGGCCCGCCGCCTGCCGAAATTTGTAATCCATTCGCCGCATTGCTGTCAAGGGGCATGCGGATTTCTTGCCAAACCGTTCGGCGCGGCTTGCGCGCTCGTTTTGGCCGCCGCCGCGTTGCCGCTGCTTGCCGCCGGCGACGCCCCCGACCTCGAAGTCGTCAACCGCATTCGCACGGAGGCGTTCGACGACAGCCAGGTCATGGAGCACATCTTTCACCTGGTTGACGTGAACGGGCCGCGGATCACGAATTCGCCGGGATTTCAAGCTGCGGCCGACTGGGCCGTGGAGCAGCTCGGCGAATGGGGGCTGGTCAACGTCAAACAGGAAAAGTGGGGGCCGTTCGGGCAGGGCTGGTCGCGGGAATACTTCTCGGCGCACCTGGTCTCGCCCGGATACGAGCAACTGATCGGAGTGCCTCTGGGCTGGAGTCCTTCGACCGAGGGCAAGCTGAGCGGAACGCCCAAGATCGCAGTTCTCCAGCGGGAGCGCACCTTCCGCCGCGACGAACAGGCTGTCGACGAGTACATCGCCAAGTGGAAGGGCAAGCTCGACGGCGCGCTGCTGATGATCGCCGAGCCGAAGAAGCTTGCGCCGCGCGCGGCGCCCGCGCTGCATCGCTTTTCCGGGGAAGAACTGGCCGCGCTCGAGCGGGCGAGGCCGCCTGCGCCGCCGATCGACTACCTCGATTCCGATTTGGAAGTTCCGCGGGATGCTGAAGACCGCCGCAACTTCTTCGCCAAGGCGCCGGCCTGGTATTTCGAATGGCGCATGAAAGAAAGCCGGCGCATCCAGAGCAAGCTGAACGCCTTTCTGGTCGATGAGGGCGTGAAGCTGGTGATTTATCCCGCCGCGGGCGGCGACGGCGGCACCGTGTTTCCGCCCCGCGGGGGCAACCGCTTCGTCGAAGACGCGCTGCCGCCGCCTTCGATCGCGCTGACTCCCGAGCACTACAACCGCGTTTACCGTCTGCTCGACAAGGGCGTCGCAGCGCAGATCGAAGTCGAAGTGCGGGCGACGTTCTACCGCGGCGACCTCGACTCGATCAACGTCGTGGGCGAGATACCGGGCGGCTCCAAGGCCGATGAGCTGGTGATGCTCGGCGGACACCTCGACTCCACCGCCGCGGCGCTGGGCGCCACCGACAACGGCGCCGGATGCGCGGTCATGATGGAAGCCGTGCGGCTGCTGAAGAAACTCGACCTGCCCCTGGCGCGCACGGTGCGCATCGCGTTGTGGGGAGGCGAGGAACAGTACCTGCTCGGCTCGAGAGCGTACGTGAAAGAGCATTTCGGCGACCCGGAAACGATGCAGCTCACGGCGCGGCACGAGAAGTTTGCCGGCTATTTCAACGTGGACAACGGAACGGGCAAGATACGAGGCGTCTATCTGCAAGGCAACGACCGCGTGCGGCCCATCTTCCGGCAATGGCTGGAGCCGTTCCGCGACCTGGGCGCAGGGACGCTGTCAATCCGCAAAACCGGCGGGACCGACCACCTTGCGTTCGACGCCGTGGGCTTGCCGGGCTTCCAGTTCATTCAAGACCGAGTGGAGTACGAAACGCGCACGCACCACTCGAACATGGATAACGTCGACCGCATTCAGCCGGCGGATCTGATCGAGGCGTCGGCGATCGTGGCCTCGTTCGTCTATCACGCGGCGAACCGCGAAGAGTTGCTGCCGCGCAAGCCGCTTCCCGATCCGCAGCCGCTGACCAAACCGGAACGGTAGTTGAAGAAACGCGGGAGTTGCGCAAGTAAGACTGACTTGACTGTTTTACCTCGTACCATGCAATCTGCCTTTACTGCGCGTCGCGCTCCGCGGTAACATTCGAAGCTTAAGGATTTGATTACACATAGGAACAAGAACGGGGATCATTCCAATGCGCATCCCGCAGCTTCCTGCCTCAAAGGGCAGTAAGAAGTGGCTACAAATTCTGGTCAACGAGTGTCCGAATCTGCTGCCACCCCTTCCTGGCCGGCTACAGTTGAAGACATCGGATATTCAGTGGAGTTCGCCGCTCCAGTGCGATGGATACTTTGAGTACCAAGACGACAAATTTCTCAATCGGCTCGAAATAGATCTGGAACAATATCCTCTCAATGAATTCTGGCCGAAACGGGGACCCCAATGGGACGGGCTCGCCAAAACCGGTGCGGGCAAGATAATTTTGGTCGAGGCCAAGTCACACATCGGGGAAATGCAAAGTGGGGGATCGCGAGCCACAGACCCGAAGTCGAGGCAAACCATATCCTCTAGCTTGAATATGACGCGGCAATCCTTGGGCGTAAATCCTGGGGCTGCTGATTGGATTTCCTCCCCCTACTTCCAGTATGCCAACCGTCTGGCGCACCTGTACCTGCTAGTCAAATTGAATGTCATCGACGCCTACCTGATGATGATTTACTTTCTGAACGACGCGGAGCAGAAAGGCCCGACCCAAATCTCGGAATGGGAAGAGGCTATCCGGGAACAGAACGCCTGCTTGGGCCTGCCCGATGATCACCATTTGTCTGGCCGAGTGATTTCTCTATACCCCAACGTTCGCGACATCAAGCAGCGGGTATCCTTCTAGTATAATCGTCGGCATCGTGGAGGACAAGGGCAAGGGGTTAGTTGATCCCCAAGGTAACCCGATATCGACGGAGATATTACAGGCAAGGGAAGCAGCGAAGCGCAAAGCTGAATCGACAACCTACAGACCAGATCCGATAGCAGAGCGGGAAGCGGCGAAACGACCACCTAAACCACCGGGTTACCACAGTCCAGGTCGGAAAAAGAAAGAAGAACTAGGGCCGGGATGCACTTTTTTGATATTATGCTTGGTCAGTGTTTGCATGCTCGGTTTTTGTCTCTCGAACATCGGCGGAAACGGCGATACTAAGATCCGGCGACCCTACGAACCCCGTCGCAACACTGAATATCATGCTTGCATGGAGCGGCTAAGCTGCATGGATCATTACTCCGATTGCCTGGTTCAAACCGGCGACGATAACCATTGCCGCGACGTACTGGCTAACTGTATTGTGCCTTGTATCGGGCTGCCTGGAACCCCTAACCCTAGATAATTGTGTCCATGTTTACCGCCCAAACCTTGCATCACATGGTTTTCCGCAAGCATATGCCCATTCTGAACAGATGCGGATTTTGTCTAGTTTCTCCTTGTCCGTCTTGGCTTGTTGCGCCATCGTAACGCATTCGCGCGCTCCATATTCGCAACCGGCATAAACTATACAATCCTCATACGTCGCTGCTTCGGTGTAATCCAAACCGCCCATTGCCTCGCGTGCTTGCCGAAAGGATAGGGAGTATTCTTGCTCTGTCACGCCCTCAGTCGATGGGGTTTGCTGCGTTGTTCTGGCGCCGGCGTCCCGTGGATCTAAACCGCTGGTGTCGGTTTCGAGGCTGGTAACGCAAAACCCCATAAGCCCCGCAAGCCCTACTAGCCAACATGCCCAAATTAACGGTTCAACCGGCTTAAGCTCTTGCTTCGGTGCGTGAACCGTTTTAGGCCGCGCCCGCGCCCGTGCTCGCAATTCTGCCTTGTGTGCTTCGTCCGCCCGCGTTTTCGCATCCGGTAACGGGTACCCATACTGGTCAACCAACCCGTCGTCCTTGCCGTCCGCGTTCATGTCGATAGGTTATCAGAATGCTTGTTTCAGCGTCCGTGCCCCTTAATGCCTTGTGTTTGATTCCGGCCATTGTCAGCCCCATTAGGGTGTCGGAAGTATTGGTTTTCCGCGCCGGCCTTTCGCGTTTTTCGGGTCTCACGGCCTGATCCCATTGAAACATGAGTGTTTACGTCTTTATTTCTCCAGAATCTATCAGGCCCCGTGTAATCAAAAGGAGTGCCTGACCACGCTGCGCGAAACTCGGGTACACTGCCGTTCGGGAGGTCCGCTGCATGGCCGGCCGGAACGTTATCGCTCATATCGATGCTCGTTTTGCCGAACTTAGCGCCAAGATCGATGCCTAGGGAGCCTCGTACCGTCATATGATTGGGGTACTAATCGGCTTGCTGGGCACTGCCGTGATTAGCGGCATAGTTGCGCTCTTCCTTCGCGGCTAGACCTCCGGCGTAAGAAGATCGCCGGACACGCGGCTCGCTCGGCTAAGAGGCGTCAGATGCGGTACTGCGCCAGCGTCCGCTCCCACTTCCCCTGAGCCTTGAGCAGCAGTTCGACGACGTCGCGGATGACGCCGCGGCCGCCTCTCGCGGGCGTCTGCCAGTGAATCGACTCGCGGACTTCCGGCCGGGCGTCGGCAGGCCCCGCGGCCAGGCCGACCCGCTTCAGCAGCGGCAGGTCGGTCACGTCGTCGCCGATGTAGGCGACTTGCTCCGCGGCAAGCCCCGCGTCCTGCAAGATGTCCTCGAACGAGGCCAGCTTGTCGGTGCGTCCCTCGACGAGGTAGCGCATATGCACTGAGCGGGCGCGCTCCCGCACGGCGAGGCCGCCGCGGCCGGTGACGATGCCGGCTTCGATGCCGGCTTCGCGCAGCCACTTGAAGGCGATGCCGTCCCGGCAATCGAACGCCTTGGTTTCGACAACCGCGCCGTCCGGCCCCGGAATGAAATAAATGGTTCCGTCGGTCAGCACGCCGTCGCAGTCCATCAGCAGCAGGCGGATCTTCGCCGCCCGATCGAGAAGTTCCTGGGGGTAGCCGCTCATTCTCTCTTTTATCGCATGGCGGGCAGGGAACCGCTTGCCGTCAGAGTCCCTGTAGAATAAACACGGCAGATGAGTAGAGCGGCCGAATTGACGGGGCGGACCGGGCAATTCCGCGTAGAGGGGCTTCCGGGCCTGTCGAAAAATGCCGTGGACTTCCTTCGCCGACATCCGGAGGAAGCATGCATGGCGCTGGAAACCGCTGCCGCTCGGCATAAGGCGCTGGGCAACGGCGCTTCCGTCGATGTGCCGGAAAGTCTCAAGCCGTTCATCGTTAGCCGCCCGAGAAGCGCGGATATGCTCGACGTTGCGGAAGCCGCCGTGCGCCTGAGAATTTCTCCCTCAACAGTTTACAACTGGGTGGGCAACAGAAAGCTTCTTGCCTGGAAGCCGGCCGGCCGCCGCCGGACGATTCCCGCCGGGCAGATTCTCGGTCCGCGCAAGGTTGTTCCGGGCATCGCCAAGGTCCTGGATATTATCGGCAGTCCCGAGCTGACATGGACATTTTTGTCTCAGGAATGGCCTTTTGCCGCCGAGGTCGCACGTCCTCTTGACAAGTTGGCTGCCGGGCAAGTCGAAGAAGTTGTCGGCGCAGCTCCCGGTTTCGGCACAACCTTTACGTGAAAAGCCCGGCCTATCCACGTGAGCGGGTCGAGGCCGTACTCGTTGCAGTCAATCTTCCGTCCGCGCTTTTGCATCCCCCGCAAGAGAATTAGTAGTCTGGAAGTTCACCCCCCTTCCTCAAGCAGACAGGAGAACTCCCCAGCATGGCTGTGAAAGTTGCGATCAACGGCTTCGGCCGTATCGGCCGGAATGTCTTCCGCGCCCAGATGGAGAAACCCGATATCGAGATCGTCGCCATCAACGACATTACCGATAACCAGACGTTGGCTCATCTACTGAAGCACGATTCCGTATTGGGCAACCTGGCGGCGGACGTTTCCGCTTCCGCGGACGGCCTGAGCGTCAACGGCGACTTCTTCAAAATCTTTTCCGAGCGCGACCCGGCGCAGATTCCCTGGGATTCCGTCGGCGCGGAAGTCGTCATCGAGTCCACCGGACTCTTCACCAAGCGCGCCGACGCCGCGAAGCACCTGGGCGGCAGCGTGAAGAAAGTCATTATTTCCGCTCCGGCCAAGGGCGAGGACATCACCGTCGTGCTGGGCGTCAACGACGACCGGCTCAGCGATGCGCACGAAGTGATCTCGAACGCCTCATGCACCACGAACTGCCTCGCGCCGGTGGCCAAAGTTCTGCACGACGAGTTCGGCGTCAATAAGGCGACGATGACGACGATCCATTCCTACACCAACGACCAACGCACCTTGGACCTGCCGCACAAGGACTTGCGCCGCGCCCGCGCCGCCGCGCTGAACATGATTCCCACCAGCACCGGCGCCGCCGCCGCGATCGGCTTGGTGATGCCCGACCTCAAAGGCAAGTGCGACGGCTTCTCGATTCGCGTGCCGACGCCGAACGTCTCCGTCGTCGACGTGGTTGCCGAAGTCGGTCGGGATGTGACCGCGGCCGAAGTCAACCACGCCTTGCAGGCCGCCGCAGAGGGGCCGCTCGAGGGCATTCTCGGCTACACCGAAGAACCTCTGGTTTCCAGCGACTTCATGCGTGATCCGCGCTCGTCGATCGTCGACGCGGCGATGACCAAGGTGATGGGCGGCAACATGGTCAAGGTGCTCGCCTGGTACGACAACGAATGGGGCTATTCCAACCGCGTTGTCGATCTTGTCGGACGCTTGGCCGCCTAGATCCGCCGTAACGGCGCGGGGCAGGGAATGGCCTTCCAGACAATCGGCGATCTCGACCTTGCCGGCAAAAGAGCGTTCGTCCGCGTGGATTTCAACGTCCCGCTCGACAAGGAAACCGGCAAGATCATTACCAGCGATACGCGCATCCGCGCCGCGCTGCCGACCATTCGCCTGGCGCTGGAGAAGGGCGCGGCGCTCGTGCTGGCTTCGCACTTGGGGCGGCCCAAGGGCAAGCCGGCGGCCAAGATGAGCCTGGCGCCGGTCGCCGCCCGGCTGAGCGAGTTGCTGGCCAAGCCGGTCAAGCAGGCCCCCGATTGCGTCGGGCCGGAGGTTCGTTCCCTCGCGGACGCCATGCGGCCCGGAGATGTGCTGCTGCTCGAAAATTTGCGTTTTCATGCCGGGGAGGAGGCGAACGACCCGCAGTTCGCCGCGCAGTTGGCCGCCTTGGCCGATGTTTACGTCAACGATGCTTTCGGGGCGGCTCACCGCGCGCATGCCTCGACCGCCGGCATGGCCGGGCATTTCGCCGCAAGAGCCGCCGGCCTGCTGATGCGCAAGGAGTTGAAATACCTTTCGATGGCCCTGCGCGAACCCCGCCGTCCGTACCTGGCGATCGTCGGCGGAGCGAAGATTTCAGGCAAGATCGACGTGCTCGAAAGCTTCCTCAAGCTTGCCGACCGCGTCTTGATCGGCGGCGCGATGGCCTACACGTTCCTCAAGGCCCAAGGGATCGGGATCGGCTCGTCCCTGGTCGAGGAAGAAAAGCTCGCTTTGGCCGCGGACCTGCTCGACCGCGCCGGCGGCAAGCTCGCGCTGCCCAGCGATCATGTGGCCGCCAGGGAATGCAGCGCCGGCAGTCCGACGCAAATCGTCGCCGGCGCCGTGCCGGACGGTTGGCTGGGGCTCGATATCGGCCCCACAACCGCCGCGGCCTATGAGGAAGCGATTCGCCAAGCCGGGATGATTGTCTGGAACGGGCCGATGGGCGTATTCGAATTGCCTCCTTTCGCCGCGGGCACGCTGCGCGTGGCGCGGGCCGTCGAGGCGGCGTCGGACCATGCCGTCACCATCGTCGGCGGCGGCGATTCGGAAAAAGCGGTCCAGACCGCCGGCGTCGGCAAGAAGATCACGCACATCTCGACCGGCGGCGGAGCTTCGCTCGACTTCCTTTCGGGACGGACGCTGCCGGGCGTCGCGGCGCTCGGCGAACCTTCTACAATCGCGTAGATGCCCCGCCTGTTCCCCTTGAAAAAATCGACTGTCTTTTGTTTTCTCGCCGCCGCCGCCGTCGGCCTGCTGCTCGGCCGGCTTGACCTGTCGCTCGCCCGAGAGGGCATTGCGCTCGCAACGGCCGGCGAGATCCGCATGGTCAGCAAGCTCGTGCAGCGGCAGGGGATGAATCACGGATTCCCCGACCTGTTCCGCGACAGTCGGGGCAATTTGTGGTGCGCCTTCGTCTCGGCGCGGCAGCGGGACCCGTTGCGGCCCTACAGCTTCGCCAATTACGAGGAAGGCGATTTCATCGTCGTCCGCAGGAAGACCGGCGGCGAGTGGTCGGACGAGCTTGTGGTCAGCGACTACTTCGGCGTGAATTTTCAGCCCGTGATCGCGGAAAGCGCCAACGGCGACATCGTCGTCGTTTGGACCGGCCGCCGCCGGGGGCGCTTCGCCCTCTACTCGCGGCGGATCGGCCGGGATTTATCTCTGGGTTCGGAGACGGAGATCCTGACCGCCGGGCAACTCGAAGGCGAGCCGGCAGTGGTTGCGGACGCCGGCGGACGGATTCTGCTCGCCGCCGAATCGTACCGGCGGAACTCGATGGATATCGTCTCCTATATTTTGGAAGGATCGGGCTGGCGGCAATTGCCGGATGTGTCGTCGTCGGCCGCCCCGGAATTCCGCCCGCGGCTGGCCAAAGGTCCGGCGGGAGAAATCTACTGCGCCTGGGACGCCTACGAAGACGGGCGTTACCGGGTCAAGCTCAGCCGCTACGACGGCGGCGCCCAAAAATGGGGCCAAGCGGAAGAAGTTCCGGGCCGCCCGCTGCTCGACGCTTACGCGCCCGACCCGGCGGTGGACGGCGCGGGCCGGGTCTGGATCGTCCACGCGCGGAACGAGCTCGAAAACCCGGACTACGGCCTGCGCGGCTCGCAGCCGGGCGGCAGCCCGAAGCCGACCGTCCGCCTGATTGCCCGCGAGCCCGGCGGACGCTGGGCGTATCCGCTCGGCCCGGACGGCGGCAAGGAAGGCTTGGTCGCCACCGGCGATCTTCCGCGAATCGAGATCGGTCCGGACGGGGCCTTGTGGCTCGGCTGGCAATTTCTACCCGGCCACGTCAATTGGAAGATCGGCATGACCGTCTATAAAGGCGGGCGGTGGAGCGCTCTGCGCACCTTCGGTAACGACGAGCCGATCCCCATCGACGGCCCTCCGCGCCGCGCCGACCAATTGCCGTCCATCGCGCCGCTCGGCGCGGACACGGCGTTGGTGGCCTACCAGCGCGGCCGGGGAGCGTTCCGCAACAGGGACATCTACGAGCGGACGGTGCGCCTGAGCGGCATGCCCGCGGGCAAGCGCAAACCGCGACTGACGCCCGTTCCCCAAGAGCACGCCCGCCGTAAGACGCGCCCCCCGCAGACCGCGCCGCAGCGCGACCCGGTTTTCGACGACGACGGCGGGCGCTATCGGCTCTACTTCGGCGACCTGCACAACCACCTGTTGGTCGATGACGGCCACCAGGGCTCGGTCGATCAACTTTTCAATATCCACCGCGACCGCTACGGCAGCGACTTCGCCGCGACCACCTCGCACGGCGACTCCAACAAGCTGCTTTATTCGGAACTGGCGCGGAACGACGCTCTGACGCAAGCGCTTCTCGAACCCGGCCGCTTCGTGACCATTCCGGGGTTCGAGTGGACGCAGGGCGACTATGTCGTCCCCCGGGCCGGACACCGGCACGCGATTTACGAAACGCCCGGCGGTCCGCTCTACCGCCCGACGGAAGGATTTTCCGACTCGATTCGCGAGTTCAGCGACCTCATGGCCAAAACGAACGGCATGATCTTTGCGCACCACATCACGCGCGCCTACACCGCCGGGACCGATTGGAGCTACGTCAACATCAAGGTCGAGCCGGCGGCGGAAATGGCTTCGAGTTGGGGCCGCTTCGAGTACTACCAAAATCCGGGGCATATCCGCGGCGACGAGATGAAGGGCTGCTCGATGCAAGACGTTTGGCGCATGGGTTGGCGGCTGGGCGTCATCGGCGGCAGCGACGGCCACAATCTCTACGCGGACCCGATCCAGGGACTCACCGGCGTTTACGCGGAGGAATTGACCCGCGCCGGCATTTTCGAGGCGATCCGCAAGCGCCGCTGCTACGCCACGACCGGCGCGCCGATCGAGCTCGTTTTCCAGGTCAACGGTCACTTGATGGGTTCGGAGATCGAGGCTGCGGAAGGCCCGCTGATCGAAGGTTGGGTGCAAGGCGCGCGCAAGCTGCTCGCCGTCGAGGTGGTGAAGTACGCCAAGGGCGCGGGGTATCCGTTTCCGGTTGTGTACCGCGCCCCGCTCGAAGGCGCGAGCGCCAAGGTCTGGTGGCGCGACCCGGATTTCAACGGCGACAGCATGTACTACCTGCGCGTGACCCAGGAAGTTGCTCCGGCGCTGGCGGCCCGTTACGCGGCGGCTGAGGAAAACCGCTTCCCCACCGAGATGGCCTGGTCGTCTCCCGTCTGGGTGGACCGGAAGTGAATAGCGGATAGCAGGACCGCTGTGCAGAGCGGCAGGAACCGGCATCGCCTCTCGCGCGGCTTCCGCCGCCGCGGCCGGCATTTCAGGCGGAAACGTCCACCATGTTGATCGGCGGAATGTGGACGTGCGTGACCGAGGGTTCGCGGCCCAGGAACGTCTTGGCCATTTCCAGCGCTTCGTTCATGGTCGCGGCGCAGTCCCAGCCCATTACCTTCGCCGCCGTCCTGTCTTCCGCGCCGACGACGATGACCTTGCCCGCGTGTTGCCGGCCGTTTTCGCCCCAGTACCACATATAAAACGGATGCACGCCGTGATAGGCGTAGCCGTTGCGGTACATCTCGCGGTATCCGGCGTCGCCGGCGAATTCCGCCTCGTATTTGCGCTCCAGCTCCAGGGCGTCGTTGGTCTCGGCCAGGCAGCGGTGAAAGAACTCGCGGTAGGCCGCGTGATGCTTGGGGCTGAACTCGTTATAGAGCGGGTGGGTCAGAATGAATACGCCGCCCTTCTTGAAGATCGGCATGCCGCGGTACATGTTGAAGAAATAGCCGAGCGTCAGGCAACTCACCAGCAGCGGGTTCAGCGGCGCGTGGACGTTATAAGGGCTGATGAACGGCACGCCGAACACCGCCGCGTCGGCTTGCCCCTGAACAGGCACGCAGTATTGCTGGTAAGTGTAGGCCAGCGTCTTCTCGTGAACCGCATCGGTCGCTCCCGCATGCACCGCGATCGTCTCGTAAGGCGCGGGAATGGCGAACAGCAGGTCTCGTTTCGCCTTTCGGGGGAGCGCCCCAAGGCCGATCTGCGCGATCTTCGCCGACGCCTTGTCGAGCGCGTTCCAGCGGTCTTCCGGCTTGGTGAAGAAAGCCATGCGCGGATCGAACATGCGGTTGTTGACCACCGTCTCGATGTGAAAGACGTTCAATTTCTCGTTGACGATGCGGCCCATGCGGTTGCAGGAATCGGTCAACGGCGAGCGCGTGTGGTCGAAGTAGGAATCCGAGGCGCGAATGGTTGCCGGGGTGTGGTGCGCCTGCAGGGAAGCGTAGTCGCACAGTCCCACGCCGACGGATTTGTGGCCGCCGTCCATCGGCACGAGGTTGATGTTGACGTAGATGAGCAGGTCGGATTCCGCTGCGCGGCGGTTGATGCGGACTTTTTCGCCGAGCTCGGTTTCGCCGAGCTCGACAATGCCGCCGGGCTTTTCGCCGTCGTGGCAATAGAGCCGGTTTGGGAAAAAGCGGTCGAATACGGCATTGCCGACCGCCCAGCGGATCTCGAACGGCTCCATGCGCCGGTGAAACGATGTCGCGATGACGATCTCGACGTCGGTTACGCCCGCCGCGCTCAGCTTTTCAAGCAAAACCTTGAGCACGGACTCGCGGATGTCCGGCTTGAACATCTTGGGCAGCGGCAACGAGATGTCGTCGATGGCGATGGTGACTTTCATCCCGGCGCGAAGCTGCGCCTGAAGCGGCGCGGCCTGCTCGGGGTGATCGACGGCGTAGCGGATCGCCGCGTCCCGGTCGGCGAGTCCGGGAATGGCCGGCTTGGGATAGACGACGCGCGTTCCGGCCGGCAGCTTGACGCGGATCAGGTCTTCGCCGTACCACAGCAGCCGGTCGGCGGAGTCCGCTTCGAGATGGACGATGCAGTCGTCGTGCGGCACGAGCGCTTTCCGCCCCACGGCATTCGGCGCGGGGTCGCCGAACTCGAACGACGCCGAAGGCCGGGGCGGTGCGGCGGCAACAGCCATGAAACCAGTGTGGCGAAGCGCGTCGGCCGCCGCAAGCCGCCGCTGCCGGACAGCCGTCCAATCCCCCAAAATTTGCTTTGGGGCGGCCTGTCAAAAACATCGACGGCGCCAAGCGCGGCTGCTTTTGAGATACAATCGAGTTGCTTTTCCGCGGAAAGCGTTACGAGCCGATGCGCCCCGAACGAAAATCGCCGGCAGCCCCGCTCGGCGGCGGGCTGAGCCGCCGGGCATTCGTGGAATCTCTCTGCGGCGGGCTCGGGGCGTTGAGTCTCGCGGATGCGCTGCAAACGCCGGTGGCGGCAGCGAACGCGCTCGGTCCGACCGGGCCGCATTTCGCCCCAAAAGCCAAGCACGTCGTTTTTCTGTTCATGACCGGAGGGCCGTCGCAGGTCGATTTGCTCGATCCCAAGCCGGCCTTGCTGCAATACGAAGGCCGACGCCCCGACTCCGCCGACCTGCGAACCGAGCGCATGACGGGCGGGCTGCTGCCTTCCCCTTTCGCCTTCAAGGCTCGCGGACAGAGCGGAATCGAGGTCAGCGAGCTTTTGCCGCGTACCGCGGAGATCGTGGACGACCTTTGCGTCATCCGCTCGATGTTCACCTTCAACCCGACGCACACGCCCGCGCGGAACCTGATTCACTCCGGCAACATCGCCTCGACCCGCCCCACGCTCGGCTCCTGGGTTTCTTACGGACTGGGCAGCGAAAACCGGAACCTGCCCGGGTTCGTTGCCCTGTGCGATTCGCCCAACCGCAAGTCGTTGTGGCGCTCCGGATTTTTGCCTGCCGAGCATCAAGGCGCGCATTTCAACCACACGGAGACGGATCCGAAGAAAATGATCCGTTATCTGACCAACGACGAGTTGGGGCCGCAGGCGCAGCGCGAGCAACTCGACCTGCTGAAAACGTTCAACTCGCGGCACTTGGCTGCGACCGGCCCCGATGCGTTTCTCGAATCGCGCATCGCCGCGATGGAAACCGCCTACCGCATGCAGTTCGAGGCGATGGACGCCTTCGACGTGCGCAAGGAGCCGCAAAAGATCCGCGAAGAATACGGCGATACTCCGTTCGGCAACGGCTGCTTGCTGGCGCGCCGCCTGGTGGAGCGCGGCGTGCGCTACGTACACTTGTTCTCCGGCCCAGGGCAGCCGTGGGACGACCACAAGGACATTAACGAAAACCTGATCAAGCGCTGCCCGGCGATGGACCGGGGCGCCGCGGCGCTCGTCCGCGACTTGAAGCGCAACGGACTGCTCGACGAGACTCTGGTGGTGTGGGGCGGCGAGTTCGGGCGGACGCCGGTCTCCGAAGCGGGCGACGGCCGCGACCACAACCCGTACGGCTTCACGATGTGGCTGGCCGGAGGCGGCATGAAGTCCGGCGTCTGCCACGGCGCAACCGACGAGTTCGGCTTCCAGGCGGTCGAGAACCGCGTCGATGTCCACGATTTGCACGCGACGATTCTGCACTTGCTGGGACTCGACCATGAGCGGCTGACATACCGCTATGCCGGGCGGGATTTCCGCCTGACCGACGTCCACGGGCGCGTGCTCAAGGAGTTGATGGTTTGAGCCGGCCGGTCTTTGCCGCGGTTTGTTTTGCGCTGCTTGCCGCCGGCGTGTCTCCGGCCCAGGACGAGCGCATCGCGTTTTTCGAGAAAAAGATACGCCCGGCGCTCGAAGAGCATTGCTTGGCCTGCCACTCGGCGAAGCTCGCGGAGCCGATGGGCGGGCTGCGGCTGGACTCCCGCGAGGCCGTCCTGCGCGGCGGCGCCAACGGGCCGGCGCTGGTTGCGGGCAAGCCGGAGCAAAGCCTCATCGTCAAAGCGCTGGGCTACAAAGAGCCGACCCTCAAGATGCCGCCCACGGGCAAATTGCCTGACCGCGTGATCGAGGATTTCCGTTATTGGATCGCCCGGGGAGCGAGCGACCCGCGCGCCGGCGAACCCCGGGAACGGGCTGCTCAACCGAGCGGCCCGGGCACGCCGATCGAGGAAGGCCGAAGCTGGTGGGCCTTTCAGCCCCTCCGTGAGTACGCCGCCCCGCAGACCCGGCGCCTCGGCTGGTCCCGCCGCAAGATCGACGCCTTCGTTCTCGCCAAGCTGGAGGAAAACGGCCTGCAGCCTTCGCCCGAAGTCGACCGGCGCACGCTGATCCGCCGCGTTTCTTTCGATCTGACGGGCTTGAAACCGACCTACGAAGAAGTCGAATTGTTCGCCGCGGACGAGTCTCCCGACGCCTACGCCAAGCTGATCGAGCGCCTGCTGGCTTCGCCGCGCTACGGGGAGCGCTGGGGGCGGCATTGGCTCGACGTGGCGCGCTGGGCCGAAGATCATCCGACCCGCGAATCGACCAACCAGCCGCATCCCTACGCCTGGCGTTACCGCGATTGGGTGATCGAAGCGTTCAACGCGGACATCCCCTACGATCGGTTTATCCGCATGCAGTTCGCGGCGGATCTGATGCCGGGGTTCGAGCCGGATCAAATGCGCGCGCTGGGCTACATCGGCAACGCGCCGATGTATCACAAAGACCCGCGGCTTTCCCGTGACGTGATCGAAACGATCGCCGGCGACGATTGGGACGAACGGGTCGACGCCGTCAGCCGCGGCCTGCTGGGGCTTACCGTCGCTTGCGCCCGCTGCCACGACCACAAATTCGACCCGATCACCAATAAGGACTACCACGCGCTCGCCGGCGTGTTCGCCAGCCTCTGGCTGGTCAAGCGGCCGATCGTCGCCATGGACCCGCAGGCCGCCGACAAGCTGGTTTGGGATCACGAGCGGCTCGTGCGCAGAAGCGGAGAGCTCGGCAATCTGAAGGAACTCGACACCATCGCCGAAGAGGTTCATCCCAAGATCGCGCAACTGCGCCAGGAAACCGAAAAGCTCAAGGAAAGACTCCGGGCGGACGACACGCCGATGACCCACGCCGTGATCGATTGCGGCGTCTGGATCGACGGCAATACGCCGACCGTCACCTGGATGGACCTGCGGCCGGGAGAAGCCCGCGATTTGCCGGTGTTCATTCGGGGCAACGTGGCCAACCCCGGCGAGATCGTTCCGCGGCGCTTCCTGACCGTCTTGTCGAAGGGCGAGCCCGAACCGTTCCGCAACGGCTCCGGACGATTGGAGTTGGCGGACAAGATCGTGGGCGAGGCCGCTCCCCTGACGGCGCGGGTCTGGGTCAACCGCGTTTGGGGCTGGCATTTCGGCGGTCATCTGGCGCGCACGCCGTCGGATTTCGGCACGCAGGGGCAGGCGCCGACCCATCCGCGGCTCCTCGACGATCTCGCCGCCCGCTTCGTGGACAACGGCTGGTCGTTGAAGTGGCTGCACCGCGAAATCATGCTGTCGGCCGCGTACCGCCAAGCCGGCAGGTGGAACGAGGCTGCTTTCAAGGCCGACCCGACGAACCGCCTGTTGTGGCGCGTCACCCCGCGCCGGCTGGATATCGAGTCGTGGCGGGACGCGATTCTGCAAACGTCCGGCGAGCTCGACTTGACGATGGGCGGCCCCTCGACGGACATCGAGCAGGAAACCGCGGCGAGAAGAACGGTTTACACGAAAATCAGCCGGGCGGCGGCGCACCCGATTCTCGAGCTTTACGATTTTCCTGACGCCAAGCAGCACACTCCGCAGCGCCAGGCGACAACAACGCCGCTGCAGCAATTGTTCCTCCTGAACAGCCGGTGGATGCGCAAGCAGGCAGCGAGCTTGGCGGCGAAGGCGGACGGCGCGCCGGGAATAGTGGAGAAGACCCGCGCGCTTTACCGCCGGACGCTGAACCGCGACCCGTCGCCGGAAGAGATCGATTTGGCCGCGCGCTTTGTCGAGCTGACCCGCGGCGAATCCGAACGCGACGGCTGGACGGAACTGGCGCAAGTGCTGCTGGGCACGAACGAATTCATCTTTTTGAACTGAGCGATCGAGAACTCGGCCCCTATTCGCGGAATGCAGCGCATCGTTTTCTACTCCCGGCCCGCATGCCGCTTGTGCGATGACGCAAAACGGCAATTCGCCGCCGCGTTTCCGCAAGTGGCCATCGACGAGATCGACGTGGACTCCGACCGGCGCCTCAGAGAGCGCTACGGCATGGATATCCCGGTGGCGGTGCTGGGCGAGCGGGAGTTGTTTCGACACCGCTTCGACCGCGAAGGCTGCCGGGCGGTTTTGACGCAAGCAGAATCATGACAAACGAATACGCAGTGGAGTTGGCCACGGCCAACATTCGATTCGGCGCGGGCGTGACGCGCGAGTTGGGACTCGACCTTGCCGACCGCGGCATCCGCAAGGTCATGTTGTTGACCGACCGCTTCCTGGCGGAATTGCCGGCGGTCGCAACGGCCCGCGCGGCGCTCGACGACGCCGGCATCGAGGTTGCGTTTTACAGCAAGGTCGCCGTGGAGCCGACCGATGCTTCGTTTCAAGAAGCCGTCAGGGAAGCGATCGCAATCGAGCCGGAAGCTTTCGTCGCAGTCGGCGGCGGATCGACGATCGACACCGCCAAGGCCGCCAATCTGTATTCGACGTATCCCGCCGATTTCCTGGAGTACGTCAATCCGCCGATCGGCAAGGGCCGTCCGATTCCGGGCCCCCTGAAGCCGCTGTTCGCGGCGCCGACAACGGCGGGAACCGGCAGCGAAACGACCGGCGTCGCCATCTTCGACTTTGTCGCCATGCATGCCAAGACCGGCATCGCGCACCGCAACTTGAAACCGACGCTGGGCTTGCTCGATCCCGACAACACGCGCACGTTGCCGCCGGCCGTCGCCGCCTCGACGGGGCTCGACGTTCTCTCGCATGCGGTCGAGTCGTACACGGCGATACCCTACGCCGACCGGCCCGCGCCGCAACGGCCGCTCTTGCGCCCCGCTTACCAGGGGTCGAATCCGATCAGCGATATTTGGGCGCTGCAGGCGCTGCGCATGGTGCGCGAGTATCTGCCGCGGGCAGTGGCGAATCCCGCCGACGACGAAGCCCGGGGCATGATGCTGCTGGCGGCTTCCTACGCAGGCATCGGCTTCGGCAACGCGGGCGTTCATCTGCCGCACGGCATGTCTTACCCCGTGTCGGGAATGGTGCGGGCATTCCGCCAGGAAGGCTACCCGACGGACCACCCATTGGCGCCGCACGGAACTTCGGTGATCTTGAATGCGCCGGCGGTGTTTCGGTTCACGGCGCCGGCCGCCCCGCAACGCCACCTCGACGCCGCGGCAGCGCTGGGCGCGGACACTGCCGGCGTGCCGCATGAGGACGCGGGCGCCGTGCTCGCCGAGCGGATTCTGGAGTTTATGCGCGGCTTGGGCGTGCCCAACGGACTCGCCGCG
This sequence comes from uncultured Bryobacterales bacterium, assembly GCA_958295955.1. Classification (GTDB taxonomy): domain Bacteria; phylum Acidobacteriota; class Terriglobia; order Bryobacterales; family UBA6623; genus CATQHP01. The sequence continues at coordinate 4,421,017 of OY282420.1, forward strand.
TTGGGCTACACGCAGGCCGACATCCCGGCGTTGGTCGAGGGCACGCTGCCGCAGCACCGCGTCACCAAGCTTTCGCCGAAACCGGCTTCTCCCGACGACTTGGCGGCGCTGTTCCAAGACGCGCTGGAAGCCTGGTAACCGCGCGCCGCCATCGGAACCAAGCCCGCGGTCGTTGGAGGAGCCTGCACTAAAATCAGCAGCATGCATCCTCGTATTCTGTTGCTCGCGCTATTCCCCGCCTTGTCCGCTTCCGCTCAGGACGCCGCACGTGCGGGCCGCTTCACCGTGGAGCATCCCACGCTCCGCAACCTGGGCTTCGAGTGGTCAATTTCCGGCGACGCGAACCGCAACGCCTCCGTCAGCGTCGCGTTCCGCAAGGTTGGAAGCTCCGCATGGCGTCAGGCGCTTCCCCTGGCGCGGATCGGCGGCGAGCGCGTCTTCCGCAGGCGCGAACATCTGGAGTATAAAGTCCCGCACGGTTTCGCAGGCAGCATCCTCAACGTCGAGCCGGACACCGAGTACGAATGCCGGTTCGTTCTGAGCGACCCCGACGGAACGACCGGAGAAACCGAACGAACCGTCACGGTCCGCACGCGGGACCAACCGCGGCCCTACAAGGGCGGCGGCGTTCGGCACGTCTATCCGCCGGATCACGAAGGCGAGAAACTGGAACCCCACTTCACGAGCCTGTTGCAGGCATATTACGGCGCCGGCCTCGGGGACTGGAACGTGGTCTGGGAGCGCCCCGTACGGCCCGGAGACGCCATCGTGGTTCACGCGGGACTCTACCGCAACGACCGCTTGAACTATGTCGATCCGATGATGACGCCCTTCGACGGCACGCACTGGCTGACGATCAAGGCCACTCGCGAGAAACCGATCGTCATCCGCGCCGCCGGCGACGGCGAGGCGATTTTCGACGGCGCGGGCAACCACCGCCTGTTCGACGTCAGCGCCTCCGCCCATCACATCTTCGACGGCCTCACCTTCCGCAACACCGACGTCGCCATCTTCGCGGGATTCAAGAAAGTCACGGGAGCGGTCGGCCTCGCCGTCACCAACTGCCGCTTCGAAGACATCGGCTTCGGGGTCTGGACGGAATACGCCGGATCGAGCGACTTCTACATCGCCGACAACGTCTTCCTCGGACGCAGCGAGCAGCGCAATCTGCTGGTGGGCTGGACCGGCCCCCTGTGGCGCAGCGCCGGGCCCTACGGTTCCCACGAAGTGCGCAGCTATTACGCGGTCAAGGTTTACGGTCCCGGCCATGTTATCGCCCACAACGCCATTGCCTACTTCCACGACGGCATCGGCATCTCAACCTACGGCTCGCCCGAGGCCGACCCGCATCGCCGGGCCTCTTCCATCGACATCTACAACAACGACATCCACTTGTCCGGCGATGACTTCATCGAAACGGACGGCGGCGTCCACAACATCCGGGTTTACAACAACCGCGGAGTCAATGCAGCGCACGGCGGGTACAGCGCCCAGCCCGTCTTCGGCGGCCCGGCCTACTTCATTCGCAACCTGCTCTACCACGTGCCCAGCGGCGTAGCCTTCAAGTTTTCGGCCAAGGCCGCGGGCTTGTTCGCGTTCCACAACACGATCGTCGGCGAGCAGACTGCGCGAGACCCTGCGTCGAACATGCACTACCGCAACAACTTGTTCCTTGGCCGGGACACGCCCGACCGGGGCGTCATGACCTGGTCGAACGCCGGCCCGGACTACAGCTCGGACTACAACGGATTCCGTCCCAACAAGGGCGCCGCCGAACAGTACCGATGGTTGGCGCCGCGAGCCGGGGATACGCAGTACGAACCCGAAGCGGGCGACTGGCGGGCGTTTGCAACGCTCGACGCGTTCCGGGCCGCGACCGGGCAGGAACGGCACGGTTTGGAAGTTGATTTCGACGTCTTCGCGAACATGGCGCCGCCCGACCCCGCGAAGCGTCACGCGGTGTATCACGCGCAAGATCTGGACTTCCGTCTCGCGCCGGACGGAGCGGCCGTCGATGCCGGCGCGCGCATTCCCACGGTGAACGACGACTTTGCGGGCAAGGCCCCGGATATTGGCGCGCTCGAAGTAGGCCGTCCGCAGCCCCACTACGGCCCCCGGTGGTTGAAAGAGGAGCCGTTCTACCGGTAATTTCGGCCCGGCGCCGGAAAATTCAAAAAGCGCGGCGCCCTCGCGCGCAGCCGGTTAGAATTAGTGTGCAACGCGCCGGAAGGCAAGCCGGCCATGCGCAAGGAAAGGCAGGGATGAAGATGCAACCCACAATCCGAATCTTGGCGTTCGCCGCGGCCGCGCTTCTCGCGGCCAACGCCGCAGCGCAGACCTCGACGGGACAGATAGCCGGCACGATCCTTGACCAAACCGGCGCAGTGATACCGGGCGCTTACGTGCGCATCACGAATACTGAGACCGACGAGCTCGTCCGGGAAATCCAGTCCAACGAAGTCGGCCGCTTTTCGGCCCCGCTGCTCAGGCCGGGCGTCTATTCCGTAGCCGCCGAAGTCGAGGGATTCAAGCAGCGCGTGCAGTCCGACATCCAGTTACGCGTGGACGATGCGCTCAACCTGCGCTTGACGCTTGAGCCGGGACTGGTAACCGAGCAAGTCACGGTCGAAGCCTTGGCGGTGCAACTCGAAGAGACCACGCACAGCATCGGTCAGGTCGTCGGAGAAACGACGATCCAGAAGCTCCCGCTGAACGGCCGCAACTACTTGGATCTGGGCAACCTGACCGCCGGCACGGTGCCCAACGCCCGGTCGCGGGACAAGACCTATTCCGCCTACGGCAACCGCGGCTACCAGAACGCCTACCTTCTTGACGGCGCGCGCAACGTGAACTATCTGCGCGGACTCGACAACCGCCAGCGCGACGCCATGCGGCCTTCCCTGGAAGCGGTCGAGGAGTTCAAGGTTAACACCAGCAACTTTTCCGCGGAATACGGCGCCTCGGCCGGAGCCGTCGTCAATGTCGTCACCAAGGGCGGAACCAACGAATTTCACGGCTCGGCTTTCTGGTTCCTGCGCAACGACAACCTCGACGCCCGGGACTACTTCGCGCCCCCGACCGTCGTCGACCCGCTCTACATTCAACATCAGGCCGGCGGCTCGGCGGGCGGGCCGATCGTCTCGAACCGCGTGTTTTGGCATACCGCATACCAGCGCACGCACATCACTCAGGGCACGACGCTGACCGGCAACGTGCCGCGGCAGTCCGAACGCGAAGGCCGCTTCGGCAGCCGGAACATCTTCGATCCCTACACGAGCCGCGCGAACCCGGACGGCGACGGCTTTGTGCGCGATCCGTTCCCCAATAACACCGTCCCGGGCAGCCGCATGGATCCTGCCGGGCGCGATATTGTCGGCCGCTACCCCGCCGCGGTATTCGACCGCGCCTCGCGCAACTACGTCCGCGCTCCCAACAACGGCATCCGCACGGACAACCTGACCGCCCGCGGCGACGTGCGGGTCAGCGACATGGACAGCATGTTCGGGCGCTATTCCTTCAACCTGCCCGACTTCGAGCAGAACGCGGTGTTCGAGACGCCCGCCGGCAACCCCGTGGTGCGCAAGGGCGACGCCTTCAGCATCGGTTACGGTTATACGCGCACGTTTTCGCCCACTATCGTCAACGAATTCCGCTTCGCCTGGAACCGCATCGGCGTGGACCAGGACGGTCTGACCCCGCGCGAGGAGATCATCGCCGGAGCACTGCACCCCGACGTGACCAGCGGAACGCCCACGTTCGGCTTGGCCGGCTTCACCTCGGTCGGCGTCGCCCCGCCGGGGTTCGGCAACCTGCCCCTGCTCAAGTCTTCGGCCGTGTGGAATTTCTCTGACAACGTGTCGATGGTTCGCGGCAAGCACACGACGAAGTTCGGCTTCGACTACCAACTGATTCGCACCAAGACATCGGCGACGCTGGCGGGACGCGGAAGCTTCAGCTTTAACGGCGTCTTTACTCAGGATCCGCTCAGCCGGCCCGGCACTGGCGCATCGGTCGCCGACCTGCTGCTCGGTCTGCCCAACAACATCCAGACGGGAACGCGGGCCACGGCCCGGGAGCAGCAACAGAACCTGTACTGGTATCTCCAGGACGACTGGCAGGCCACTTCCCGGCTGACCCTGAACCTCGGCTTCCGCTACGAGTTGACGCAGCCGTTCATCGAGCTGGACAACCGCATGGCCAATTTCATCATGGACGACGACGACTCCCTGTTCGGGCAGCTGATCCTCGCCGGCGACGGCCGCAAACCGCGCAGCCTGCTCAACACGGACACGAACAATATCGCGCCCCGCTTCGGGTTCGCCTATCGAGTCGCGGACCGTATCGTGCTGCGGGGCGGCTACGGCGTCTTTTACGGACAGGACGAAGGCACGGGAGTCGCCCGCCGCATGACGAACAACCCGCCTTTCTTCGGCTTCGGCGGCATCTCGCTGCCCAGCGACCAGTTGAATCCTTCGAGCACGATACCGCTCAGCGGTTCTCTGCCTCCCCGGCCGGACCCCGCCGCGCCGCAAGACTTCGTCCTCAACCCGAGATCGACGGCCCGCCTGCGGAGTTGGGCGCGAACGCTCGATATGCCGACCGTCCAGCAGTGGAATTTCAGCGTGCAAACGCAATTGCCGGGCAACATGCTGTGGGAAGTGAACTATGTCGGCAACGACGGTCGGCAACTCTACGCTTCGTACGAAGGCAACCAGCCCGTGCCCGGCCCCGGCTCGCCGAACAACCGCCGGCCGCTTGGGGAATTCACGCGGGCGCGCATCATCCGCACGGAGCCGTGGGCGACCAGTAACTATCACGGCGTCTCGACGCGGCTGGAAAAGCGCTTCAGCGGCGGGCTCTCGTTCCTGATGGCTTACACCTTCGGCCGCTCGCTCGACACGGCCAGCAACCTCGGCAACTGCGACGGCTGCGGGCCGTCCGGCGATTATGGCGGGATCCAGGACAGCCGCGACCTGGAGGCGAACCGGGGGCCTTCCAACCACAACATTCCCCATCGTTTCGTTTTCAGCGGCGTTTACAGCCTGCCTTTCGGCGAGGGCCGCTCGAAATTCAACAGCGGAGCGTTGAAGCACGTCCTCGGAGGGTGGGACATCTCGGGGATACTGACCTTATCCGACGGCATCCCCTTCACCCCGTCCCTGAATTTCGACAACGCCAACACCGGCACGATCTCCCGCCCGGACCGCGTCCGCGACGGCGCGCTCGACAATCCCACCATCGACCGCTATTTCGACACCGACGCGTTCGTATTCCCGGCGCGGTACGTCTTCGGCAACTCGGGACGCAACATACTTTACGGTCCCGGAACGAACATGGTGAATTTTGCGCTGCACCGGAACTTTCGGCTGCCGCTCAACGAAACATCCAAGATCGAATTCCGCTTCGAGGCGTTCAATTTTTTCAACCGGGTTCATTTCGGCTTGCCCGGTTTGACCATCGGCAACCCCAACGCCGGCGTGATCGGCGGGACGTCGCAGGACAACCGGCAACTGCAGTTCGGCCTGAAATTCCTGTTCTGAGGCGCGGCCGCGCAGCGGTCTTTGCTATCCACTATTCACTACGCGGCAGTTCCGCGCTACAGGCTCTCCCAGTCCGGCGGGCGGTACGCGCGGTCGCGGATATCCTTCTTTTCGGGATCGAAGTCGGGGTTGGGTTTCGGGCTGACCGCGCCGACCGCTTTCCGCCAGCGGTCGAGCGCCCGCCCCAACTCGGCGGCGAGCTCGGCGCGCTGCTCGATCAGGTTGTTGCTCTCGCCGATGTCTTGCGACAAATCGTAAAGCTCGCGGCTGCCGTCGTCGTAGAACTCGATGAACTTCCAATCGCCGCGCCGCACCGCGCCTCCGGGCCGCCCGAGCTGGTTGGAATAGTGCGGATAGTGCCAGAAAAGATCGCGCGCGGGCAGTGCTTCGCCGCGCAGCGCCGGCACGAGGCTGACGCCGTCGGTTGCGCCTGTGTGGACCGTTCCCGTCAATTCCATGACGGTCTGGAAATAGTCGTTGCTGATCACCGCGCCGTCGTAAACGCTGCCCGGTTCGGTAATGCCCGGCGCGCGAACGATTGTCGGCTCGCGGATGCCGCCTTCGTATAAGTGCCCCTTGCCGTTGCGCAACGGCAAATTCGAGGTCACCGGTTCGTTTTTCCACTCGGGCGACTGCAATCCGCCGTTGTCGGACGTGAAAATGACAACCGTCTCGCCGGCGATGCCCAATTCTTCGAGCTTATCGAGCATGCGGCCGACGTTCCGGTCGAGATTCCAGATCATCGCGGCGTAGATGGGGTTGTGATGGTCTTTGCCCGGAACCAGACCCTCGGCTACTTTCGCCTCGAAGCGGGCGATGTCCTCCTGCTTGGCTTCGATCGGAATATGCACCGTGTAGTAAGCCATGTAGAGGAAGAAGGGGCGGGAGCGGTTCGCCTCGAGAAACTCCAGCGCTCGATCGGTCAGACGATCGGGCAGGAAATCGCCGTCTTTGCCGTCGGCCGGAACGTTCTCCGTCCACTGAGGATAGAAAAAGCTGCGCGGCATGCCCGCTGCGGTTCCTGCGTAGTTGGAGTCGTAGCCCTGGTCGGTGGGGAGGAATCCGTCGCCGCCGAGATGCCACTTGCCGATGCTGCCCGCGGCGTACCCGGCGGGAGCCAACGCCTCGGCGATGGTGGTTTCTTCGTGCGGGAGTTGTTGATGGAACGGAGGCGGAATCACCGCGGAATGCGGCAACCGGTGCGTGCCCGGAATATAGTTCGTCAGTTGCAGCCGGGCGGGGTACTTGCCCGTCTGGATGCTGGCGCGGGTGGGCGAGCATACCGGGCAGGCGGCGTAGGCGCTGCTGAAACGCATGCCGCTCGCGGCCAGACGGTCGATGTTGGGCGTGTCGTACAACCGCGAGCGCCTGTTGATATTGACATCCGCCCAACCCAGATCGTCCACCAGGATGAGCAGCACGTTCGGGGACCGTTCCGACCCGCAACCCGCGGCCATGCCGCCGAGTCCGAGCGCACAAGTTTTGAGAAAGTTTCTGCGAGTGTCGGCGGGCGTCATGGCGCCTATTGTAGCCGGGCGGCGATTTTCCGGGCGGCCATGAGCGCGGCGCCTTGCGTCACGGCTTGCTCCCGCAATTTCGAGACGACGATCTCGAAATCGTCTCGCAAGTAGGGCGCCACGAGCGGGGCCGTTCGCTTGCGCAGCAGGTCGATCATGCGGGCGCTCGCGGTCCCCAGGCCGCCGCCGATGACGACCTTCTCGGGAACCGTGAGGTTGACCGCTGCGGCCAACGCCGTTGCCAAATAATCGACTGAGCGCTCGACGACTAGCGAGCCGAACGGGTCGCCTGCCCGCCAAGCGGCGAGGATTGCCTTGCTGTCCGGCGGGCGCGGGGCGAAGAGCTTCGACGCGCGCCAGAGGCCGGGGCTTCGTTCCCCGAGCAGCGCCGCCAGACGGCTCAGGCCGGGACCGGAGCAGACGGATTCGACGCAGCCGCGTCCTCCGCAGCAGCACGGCGGGCCGCCGCGCTCGACGACGACGTGGCCGATTTCGGCCTCGCCGAAGTCTCCGAGCGTCTGGATGCGGCCCTCCCGCACCAGACCGCCGCCGACTCCCGTGCCGAGAGTTACGTAGAACACCGATGACGCCCCGGCGCCAGCGCCGCAATGGGCTTCGGCGAGCGCGGCCAACTTGCAGTCGTTTTCGACGAACGCAGGCAGACCGAACCGCGCATTGAGTTCTCCGGCAACGTCGATCTCCTCCCAGCCGTCTTCGTGCAGGCACAGGTGCGGGCTGTTGGTTGAGCGTCTTACGACGCCGCCGAAACCGAAGCCGATTGCGCGGAAACCTGCGCCGTTCGCCGCGTAGCGCCGGTGAAGCCCCTCGGCCGCGGTGGCGACCCGTTCGAAGCTCCTCTCGGCGCGGTCGGATTTTTCGCGGTGCAAGACAACCGTTTCGAGAATCCGCAGGTCGGGGCCGGCGACGGCGGCTACCAGTTTCGTGCCTCCGGTTTCGAAGGCGAGGTAATGGCTTCCGTCCGTCATGCGTTCGAGCGCAGCCAGGCGAGCATCGCGCGAAAGGCGCTCCCGCGGTGGCTGCAGCGCCACTTGTCTTCCGCACCGAGGCGGCCGAACGAGGCGCCGAGCGGCGGAAAGTAAAACAGGGGATCGTAGCCGAAGCCCCCCTCGCCGTCCGGCGCTTCGAGCACCATTCCCTCGACGCGGCCGTGAAAACAGGCCGCCGGGCGTCCCGCGCGGAGCAGCGCGATGGAGCAGATGAAACGGGCCGTCCGCTCGGCCGGCGGCACGCCGCGCAGTCTGTGCAGCACGAGGTCGTTATTGGCTCGATCGTTGCCCGGCTCTCCGGCATACCGCGCGGAGTAGATGCCGGGCTCGCCTCCCAATGCGTCGACGACAAACCCGGAGTCGTCGGCAAAGAGCCACTCGGCCTCTACCCGGCCGGCGTAACAGAGCGCCTTCTGTTGCGCGTTGGCTTCGAAAGAGTCTCCCGTTTCGGGGCAGTCGAACGGCTCGCAGCCGCGGATCGAGAACTCGCCGCCCGAAGCGTTCTCGAATTCGCGGAGCTTCGCCCGATTGCCGGTAGCGCAAAGAAGCTCGATCATGATCTTAAATTTTTATTGCATCCTTTTGTTTTTGAATGATTTGCTCGATACCGATCTCTGCAAGAGAAAGCAGCTCGGACAACTGCTCGCGCGAAAATGCGCGGCCTTCGGCGCAGGCCTGAATCTCGACGAATTCCCCGGCGGAGGTCATCGCGGCGTTCATATCGACATCCGCGCGCGAGTCTTCTTCATAGCAGAGGTCGAGCAGGGGCCGGCCTGCGACCACGCCGACGCTGACGGCGCCGAGGTATGCGCGCAGCGGAAGCTCCCGGATTGCCTTGTAATCGTGCAGTTGCTTGACCGCGGCCGCCATCGCGACCCAGCCGCCGGCTATGGACGCGGCGCGCGTGCCGCCGTCGGCCTGAATCACGTCGCAATCGACGTGAACGGTGCGTTCTCCGAGCTTGTCGCGGTCAACGACGGCGCGCAGCGAGCGGCCGATGAGCCGTTGAATTTCCGCTGTGCGCCCCGAGGGGCGGCCGCGGTTCAACTCGCGCGGCGTGCGGGTGACGGTGGCGCGGGGGAGCATCGCGTACTCGGCCGTCACCCAACCGCGTCCGCTGCCGCGCATGAACGCGGGCGTGCCGTCCTCGACCGAAGCGGTGCAAATCACCTTGGTGTTGCCGATCTCGATCAGCGCGGAACCCTCGGCGGTAGGCATATAGTCCGGCGTGATCGTAATCGGGCGCATTCGGTCGGCGGAACGACCATCGATCCTCATGCTGACCATTGTCGCTAACAATGTCGGCCGCCCGCGTAACTTTGCCGCGGGCTGCCGTCACCAGGCATCGAGGCCGGACTCGAACAGGGTCTTCATGCAGTCGAGCAACGTGCTGCAGCTTCCGGGCGCGGCATGGATCGCGGGCGGCTGCCCCCGCCGGTCGTAAAGGCCGAATCCCCAGGCTGCGCCTCCCGACCGCGGCGCGTCGAACACTTGCCAAAGAACGATGTAGGGGCAACCCCAGTCGAGGGCGGCGGCCAGTGAAGCCCGCAGGCGCGGTTTCACGCCGCCCGTCGCCAGATGCTCGAAGCGGTCGCGTGAGTAGCCGAGTTCCCCGATCATCACGAAGCGGTCGTGGAATTGCCTGCGCCCCGCCGCGCTGACCGAGCCGCGCGCCGCTTCGCGGATGCGGTCGAGATCGCGCAGCAGGCGCTCGCCGGCCGCGGGCGGAGGGGTGTCGGGGTCTTGCGTTCGATACGGCGAATTCGTGGATTCATAGGATGAGTAGGAAACGAGGTTGAATTCGGTCTCGGGAAGGATGTGCGCAAGCGCGTTTACCCCCGGCCGGGGAGCCTTGCGGAAGATGCCGCCGTCCGCAACCAATTGCAGATTGACGAGCGAGACTTCCACCGCATGAAACAATTGCAGCGTCGCATTCGGGTGGCGCGCGCGGGCGGCTGCGACCGCTGCCTGGCGTGCCCCCAACCACGCGCGCAGGTTCGCCGCGGCAAGCTCGATGGAACCCGTATAGTTGGCGATATCGAGGAGCTTTTCGTCCGTCTCGTTGTTCGCCAGGATGACGGTCTTTTGCCGATCCCCATAGCGTGCGTAGAGCCATTCGGCGAGCGCGGCGATCTGTTCGCTGACCAGCTTCTCTTCGCGTTCGGACCACGGACGCTGCAAGTTGATATCGTCCGGGCCGCCGCCGTAGTCCGCGCACGAATAGACGGTAAGAATTATGGTCTCGATCGCGGGGTCGTCGAGGACGGCGCGGTAACGGGCGACCGTCGCGAGAATCCCGCCGGGCGTGAGGGACGCGGCTTCGCCGAAGCGGCGCTTGTCCATCACCGGATGGACGTAATCGTAGCGGCAACCGAGGTAGAGACGAAAGACCCGCGAGCCCGCGGCGGTCGCGCGCCGGCGCGCCTGCGTCAGCAAGTCGCCGGGCCGATCGGAGACTCCCAGCCATTGATAAAAGCCGACTCTGCCGCCGTGCGTCAATTGCGCGCAAGCCGCGGCCGCCTGGCTCAAGGCGAAGACCGCCGCCACAAGCCGAATCCGCCGCCTCACTGCTCCTGCACCTCGACCGAGTGGGGAAAGCTGCGCAATCCGCCGCTTTCGACGATCAATTCATGCCTCCCCGGAGCGAGCGTCTCAGGCAACTTGAAGTTGATCTGCGCGGCGCCGACATACAGCGCTGCGACCGGTTCCCCATCGACCCGTAAAAACGTGTTGCCCGCAAGAAAACCGCTGCCGAAAATCGAAACGATGTCTCCCGCCTCGAACGGCGGAGGCGTCAGCTTGACGCCGTGGACGAGGCCGCCGGAGGCGATCGCGGGGAAGTCCCCCGCGTGCAGCGAGGCGGGCTGCGGCAGCACCGTCCGGAAGCGCTTGGGCGCGATCTCGATTTGCATTTCGCCGGACGCGCCCGCCTGCGGCGCGAACACCGTATAACCCGCGGGGTCGGGGAACAACCGGCCGCCGCCGGACAAGAGTTCCCAGCCGGCGGCGAACGGAACGCGCACGAGAACGGCGTCCGCGCACGACAGGTCGGCCCGGATCGAGAGCCCTCGGTCCGCGGTCCGAACGTGAAGAGACTCCGGACGGTCCGCCCACAACAGGTACTGCTCCAACGCTTCGCGGTCATAGACGCCGCGTATCGCGGGCAGCTTCTCCCACAGCCGGCGCGAGACGATCGCCGCATCGCCGGGAACCGGTCCGCCGAGAGCGAATAGAGCGGAGCCGGCGGCGACCGGTTCCAGCAAGTCGGCGAAGCGCAGCCGATCCGGCGCCCACAGCACGGGCGCGCCCATGGCCCGCGCCCACAGAATCGCTTCCCCCGCCCGTTCGGCCGAAGATGCGGAAAACACCTTTTCGCTCGCGGCGGACAGCACCGGGTTCAGTCTGGTCCGGAGGTCGTCCGTACCGGCAACGCGAACGGACCCGTTCGCCGCCGGGGGTCGCGGCGTCGTCGTCATCGTTGCGGCGTATACAAGAGCAAAACTCAGCAAAGGCAAGGCAACCAAACGCCGAGCCTGCAACGGCCGATACAGCAGCACGGCGGCGATAACGAGCAACTCGACAAAGGACGCGAGATCCCAGAGAGTCGCCGACCAGTCCCGAGCGCAGACCCAGGCGAGCGCCGCGACGGCCGCCGCCAAAAAGCGCAGCGGCGCGGGCTTGCGGCGGAAGTTGTCGCAGGCAAGAGCGCAGACAGGGGCCAGCGACCAGAACAGCAACTCGTTCGCAGCGCCGCCTTGCATCAAGGCATGCATCCGCGACGGCGCCGCGCAGTAGGCTGCAACGGCCCAGGCCGCCGCGCCGCCGCCGGAGCGCAGCCTCCGCGCCGCCGCGCAGACCGCCGCGCAACCACCGGCATAGGCGGCGAGGCGAACCGCCGTTGCAGCAGACGCGAAATCCAGGCCGAGACCGTTATGAGCGGCGCATAACAGCAACTGCAACAGCGGCGACGCAAACTCGAAAGGCCCGAACGCCCCGTAGCGCGCGAAGAACTCCGCCGACTGCAGCGCCAGTCGCGCCGGGTGGCTCAGCGGGATCACCGGGACGCAACCTGAATCCTGAGCGGGCCGATCTTGCGCCTCCCGAGCGCCATATAGAGATTGCAGGCGCCGGGCGGAACGGTGTCGGGCACGCCCAGATTCAACTCAAAAAGCCGTGGCAGCGGATCGATGCAAAAGGCGTCAACGTCCGCAATCGGATGACCGTCGATCGCCGCTCTGAAAGATGCGAGCAGTGCAGCAGCCGTTGCATAAGGAGCTTCCTCGATTTGAACCTTGATGACGCGGCTCTCGATGCTCAGCTTCGAAAGCAGATTGACCCCGTCGCAAAGATTGACGACGCGCGGCGTCGCCGGTCCTTCCGGGATGACCCGCAGCGCTCCGGCAACCTCCCGCGGCAGGTCCTCATGCAGCAACCGGACGGGCAGGATGCCGGTGCGCGCGCCCGGAGGCAGATAGACGTTTACCTGCCAAGGCGCGTTCGGAAGCCTGCGGCCGATGAAGCTCGGCGCGGTGGGCGTTCCGTCGATCTCGACGCGCAGGTTGTTGAGATCGGCGGCGGCGTTCAACCCCGGAACCCAAAGCGAGGCGGCGGCAAAGCGCCCCGCGCGGGGGATGACGCAATCGTCCGTGTAGCAGTTCGTCACGCGGGCGATACGCACGTCGGGCGCGGGGCCTTGCTCGCCGCCGCAAGGCTTGCGCATCGTCACCCATAAATACTGCGTGTCGAAGCCGTCCATCGCCGGCAGTTGCATGCCCGCGTCCGCGGCGAAAGCGGCTATCTCTTCGCCCGAGAAGCTGACGCCGCTCCAGGTATCGGGACGGTCGTCGAGAACGGCCGAACCCGCGGGCGCGCCGGAACGGGCCGACCAGCCAGCGATGGGTTCCGGGCGTGCGGCGCCGGCCCGCGGCAAGCCGTTGACCTGAAACCGGAACACGCCGCCGGGCTTCAGAACGCGGCACGCCTCGCGCATGTACGACAGCACGATGGCGCGCTCGGGTATGTGCTGGAAAACGGCGTAGGAGTAGCAGAAATCGATCGACTCGGAAGCGAATTGGCGGAGATCCGATCCGTTGGACAACTCGACCCTGGCGCCGGCCGTTGCGGCGAGATTTTCGCGCGCGAGCGCGACCATCGTCGGCGAAACGTCAACCCCCGAAACGGCGCCGAACTCCGCGCTCAAGGGGCGCATCAGCCGCCCCGGACCGCAACCGATCTCCAAGGCCGACGTCCGCGGCGCAAGCCGATACAATTCCGAGCGGATAGCGCTCAGGGCATCGCCGGCGGAGGCGAAAAATTCCTCGGGTTTCTGCTTCCTGCCCCCGAACGCTACATAGTACGCAGCATCCTCTCGAGCGCGGCGTTCCCAGTCGTCCCGCATCCGCCGCTCTGTAGTTGACCGCAAGGGCGTCTGCGATTCCGAATTGTCCGCTAAAAACACAAGCGCCCATCCTGCCCCAACACTCCAAAATATAGTAGGCTAATGCGAGATATCCTTTCTTTCAAGCTGCGTATGGTCTTGGACTGATGTTTGCCGGGATGAATCTTCCCAACACGCTGACGCTGTCGCGCATATTTTTCGTGCCGGTTCTGCTGGCCGTGCTGTTGCGCAAGGGCAGCATCGAGGTCGATGCCGGTTGGGTCACTTTCACGCGCGAGTGGATTGCGCTGCTGATCTTTCTGACCGCCGCGCTCACCGACCTGCTCGACGGCTACCTCGCCCGGCGGCGGCGGCAAGTCACGACTTTGGGGAAACTGCTCGACCCGATCGCCGACAAGCTGCTCATCTCGGCGGCGTTTATTTCGCTCGTCGAGCTCGACCGCGTGCCGGCCTGGATGGTGGTGCTGATCGTCAGCCGCGAGTTCGCCGTTTCGGCGCTGCGTTACGTCGCTCTGACCGAAGGGATCGTCATCGCCGCCGGCGACCTGGGCAAAACGAAGATGATGGCGCAGGTTCTGGCGGTTTCGCTGCTGTTGATGGCGCCTTACTCGCCGCTGATCGATGGCTTGGCGTACATCGCCCTGTGGCTGGTGGTGCTGGTGACGATCTGGTCGATGGTGGATTATTTCCGCAATTTCTGGAAGCGCTCGGACGCGCCGGTCAAGCCGGAATCCGAGGGCCTGCCGGCAATGGAAAAAAACCTTCGCCGCAGCGAACGGCAGTAATACAAGGCGCGGTCGCAGCATCCCGCTGCGACTTACCGGCCGCCGCGCCGCTCGAAGCGCAGCACGGTATCGTTCCCGGCGGCCGCGAATTCCGTTTTCACGCGGAACACCCGCTCCAGCAAGTCCGCGGTCAATGTCTCGCGCGGCTTGCCCGCGGCGTCGAGCCGGCCGCGGCTGAGAACGTAAACGAAATCGGCAACGCGCAGCACGCTGTTCAAATCGTGCAGGGCCAAGACGACGGCGCGTCCTGCGGCGGCAATCTCGCCGCAGAGATCGAGCAGCGACAAGGCATGGTCGATATCGAGATTCGCGGTCGGCTCGTCCAGCAACAAGTATTCTGATTCCGCCGCCAAGCCCCGCGCCAGCATGACGCGCTGCTTTTCTCCGCCGGACAATTCGTTCAGCCAACGGTCGACGAGATGCCCGGTGTCGGTGATATGCAAAGCGGCCTCGATTGCCTCGCGGTCCCGGTCGGTTTCGGCCTCGAAACGCCTCCGATGGCAATAGCGCCCCATGCCGACGCATTCGCGGACCGTGAAGGCGACGTCGGGCGCAGCATCTTGCGGAATGTAGGTTACGCGCCGGCCCAAGTCCCGCCGCGTGAAAGCGTCGAGATCTTTGCCGCCGAGCATGGCGCGGCCGGCCGCCGGCTTCAACAGCCCGGCAAGCAGTCTGAGAGCGGTCGACTTGCCGGCGCCGTTGGGGCCGACGACCGCGGTCGCCCGGCCGCTCTCGATACGCATATCCAGGTTCTCGACGATCCGTTTGCCGCCGATTGCATAAGCCGCCGCGGACAGTTCGAGAACGCTCATGCCGCCCCCAACTCCCGCCGGCGGGCATGCAGCAGCCAAAGGAAAAACGGGGCTCCTATAGCCGCGGTAACGACGCCCAAGCGAATCTCCATCGGTGCGTAGATCGTTCGCGCCAAAATGTCGCAGCCGATTAAAAAAACCGCTCCGGTCAACATGGAAGCCGGCAACAGGATGCGATGAGACGGCCCCAGGATCAAGCGCACGATGTGCGGAACGACCAAGCCGACAAAGGCCAGAATGCCGCTGACCGCCACGGATGCGGCAGTCAGCAGAGCAGCCGCGGCCAAGACGCTCAGCTTGAGGGTTTGCACGTCAACGCCCAACGATGCGGAGACTTCCTCGCCCGTCAGCATGAGGTCGAGATCGCGCGCGAACCAGATCGTCAAAGCGCCGCCGACGATGGTGAAGGGCAGCACGATCCAGACGTGAACCCACGAGCGGCTGTCCAGTCCGCCCATCATCCAATACAGTATTTCCGCGGCGACTTGCCAATCGACGAAGTTCATCGAAATCAGCAGCGAGCTCAGCGCCGTTAGAAACGAGCCGACGGCGATGCCCGCCAGCAGCAGCGCGGCGATCGGCGTGCGGCCGGACCGCGTCGCCAGAGAGTAAACGCCGAGGAGCGTCAGCAGAGCGGCAACGAACGAGCACAGCGGCAGCCACAACGCCGACTGCGCAACCAGCCCTGTGACAAAGGCAATCACCGCGCCCAGGCCGGCGCCGGCGCTGACGCCCACGACGCTCGGTTCGGCCAGCGGGTTGCGGAACAGCCCCTGCATCGCGGCGCCGGCCGCGGCCAGCGAGGCGCCGGACAGCGCCGCCACCAGAACGCGCGGCAGCCGGATTGTCCACACGATGACGTCGTCGGCTTCGCTGACGCCTTCTCCGGCAAGCGAGAAAAGATGCATGCCCAGGACGCGCAATGCCGTTTCCCACGAGAGCGCGGTCGAGCCGATGAGGATGCCCGCCGCGGCGGCAATGCCGAGCAGCGCCGCGGCCGGCGCAAAATAGACCGCAGGTCGGACCCTGGCTCTCAACATGCCCGGCCTCGTTCCGGGAGCGATCTACCGCGGGCCATAGAGCGCCTCTGCAATGGCCTGCATCAAGTGGACAATATGCTGCGACGTGGTCCCGTAGTGGCGGTCTTCGACGACCAGAATGCGCCCGTTCCGGCCGGCGGCGGTGACCGCGACCGCGGGATCGGCCGCCAGCCTTGCCTTGACTTCAGCCGGGTCGCCGCCTCCCGCTCCGGTAACGATCCAGTCGGGATTCCAAACCGCGATCTGCTCGCCGCCGACTTTGCCCCACTCGCCCAATCCCTGCTCGCTGCCGACGTTGACTGCGCCCAGCTTCGTCACGATATCCTCGAACAACGAGTCTTTGCCGTAGCTGGATGAGAAACCGGACAGCGCCAGAACGCGGGGCGGGGAATGCCGCCCGCCGGGGGGGCGCCTGGCCGCGGCGGCCTCGACCGCGGCCTTGAACTCGGCGGCCGCGGCGGCCGCGGCTTGCGGCTCGCCGGTCAGGTCGCCGATGCGCAGCAGGCCGTTCTCGATCTCTGCAAGCGAGCGGAAAACGGTGCGCATGGCATACGTCGGGATGCCGGCCTTGCGCGCGAGATCGGTGAAGTCGGCCCGCGAAATGTTCGAGACCAGCAACAGGTCGGGTTGCAGGCGGATTGCCTGCTCGGCATCGCGGAGCGCCGGTATGCCGTGCCGCCGGACCAAGCGGACGACGTTGCTGTACTGCGGGCGGTCGGCGTAGATGCTCACTGCGGCTATGCGTTCGGCGGGAACGACGGCAAACAGCAGGTGGTCGGTCGGCAGCGATTGCGAGGCGATGCGGACCGGGGCTTGGGGGAGCGTGAGGTCAAAGCCGTGAAAGTCAGTGAAGGTTCGCGGAAACCCGGCGCCGGAGGGCGCAGGTCCGCCCTGTCCGTCCGGCGCGCCGCTGAAGCGGAAAACGCCGCCGCCGTCTCCCACCCAGAAGACGAGCGCCGCGGCGGCCGCCGCCGAGGCCGTCGCGAGCAGCCGGCCGCGGCCGGTCATCGCGGCGCCCCCGCGTCCGCGCCTGTCCGTTCGTTGACTAGAATTGGAATTGCAAGCCTCCGACGGCCCAAATGCCGGGCGCGGCAAAGCCGCTTTCGAAATAGCGGCGGTCGAGCAGGTTCTCCACCTTGCCGTAAAACTTCACGCTGCGGGCTTCGCCAATAGGCACTGTGTAGCCGAAAACGGCGTCCGCTTTCAGCGGCCCCGCGAACAACAAGCGTTCGTCCGCCCCGAACAGGCGCAGCGGGTATGCGCTCAGGGCGAACAGATCGAAGGTGATATCGAAGCGGCGCCCGAAGCTCTGCATCGCCGTCAGCGAAAACATGTGATCGGAGACCCCCAGCATTTTGAAAAAATCCGTTCCGGGCACGGTCGGCGAGCGCGAGTCGGAGTTCATATAGGTATAGGCCGCCTTGAGCATCGTTGCCGCCGTTGGCGACGCCGAAACGCCGAGCTCGAGCCCCCGCGCCGTCCCGCCGCCGCCGTTGCGGTAGCCGCCGAAGCGCCCCCACGGATCGCTCGCCGCGTCGATGACGCCGAAATCGAAGAGAACGGTCTCTTGCAGTTCGGTGTAGAAGAACGTCCCCGAAAGCTGCGCCTTGCCGTCGGCAAGCCGGCGGTCGACGCCGGCGTCGAATGCCGCCGACCGCTCCGGGGCGAGATTCGGATTCCCCCAGAAACTCGGAAAACCCCGAAAGAACGAGGCCCCGAACCGCTCGTACGCAGACGGCGCGCGGTAGGCCGTGCCGCCGTGCGCCCGCAGCTTGGTCGCGCCTTCGCCCGGAAACCAGGCCAGCGAAACATCGCCCGTATAGGCGCTGTTCGGCGAGGCGGCGTCCGCGTCGGAATATGGGTTGCCGCCGCCGGTGAACATGGGGCTCCGCAGAGCGAACGTTTGCGCCCGGCCGGACAAGGCAACCTGAAAATCGCCGAAGCGAATCTGATCTTGCGCGAATGCCGAGCGGCTGCTCTGTTCGCTGGAGGAAGTCGAATCGAACCGCGCCGCGGCGTCGGGATTGCCGTCGGTGTTGAAATTGAAGTACGCCTCGCGCTCGTACTCCCAGCCGACCGTGACGAAGTGCCCGCGGCCCGCCGCAAAATCGCCCCGTGCCTGGAACGTGTCGATGCGGCCCTCGTAGCGGCCGAGGGCGCCGGCGACCGGCTCGAAGGAGCCGACTCCCGCGGGGCCGTCCCGCAGCGAGCGATTGGTGTCCACCAGTTGGTAGCTCAAGCGGTAGGAACGGTCCGGCGCGACCTGATGTCGGAGAACGGTAGCGAACGAGAAGAACGAGCCGGCGCGGCTGCCGTCGGGGTCGTTGAAATCGGGCACGAAGGTGGCCTTGCCGGCCGTAATCGGTTGCCCCCTTGAAAATCGCCGGACTTCTGCGGGCGGCAGGCCGATCGCCGGAATCGGTCCGGCGGCGGGATGATTGGCCGTGACGGCCTCGACGAAGGTCGGGCTTTCGTTGAGGGCGGCGAACGAACTTCCCCCGTAGAAGCGTCCGCTCAACGCAATGGCGGGCGTAAAGCTATAGCGCAAATAGCCTTGTCCGCTCGTATTGCGGTAGGGGTCGAAGCCGTCGATGCCCCGGGTGACGTTGAGATGTGCGATGCCGCCGCTGTAAACCAGGCGGTTCAGCGGCAGAAGTCCGCCGCCGATGCGCGCCAGGCCGCGGGCTGCGCCCAGTCCGCCGCCGTCGATCGAAATTTCGCCGTGCGGACGGCCGCCGCCCGTCGCCGACTGTATATTGAGCACTCCGCCGACCGCGTGCGACCCGTAAAGCGACGACCCCGAACCGCGCAGGAACTCCAGGCGGTCCGCATCGACCGCCATGAAATCCTGAAGGAGCGAAACGGCGCTGCCGTGCGTATCCGCGGCGTCGCGGAAGCGCAAGCCGTCGATCAAAACGGCCGTGTCCCGATTGCGCAAGCCGCGGGTTTGAATCGTCGTCAAACCTCCGGGGCCGCGCAACTGCCGCACGCGCACGCCCGGTACGTTGCGCACGGCCTCGGCAACGGAAAACTCCCGCCGTCGGTCGATCTCGTCGGAAGAAACGACGCTCGCCGCCTTGGCGCTTTCCCCCCCCGCCTCGGGCGTGCCGGCCGCGGTGACGAGCACCACCGTCTCGATACTTTTTACTGCGAGCGTAATATCGTGACCGCGCACGTCGCCGCGGACGCGCAGGCGCTCGGAGGCCGCCAACGCCGATGCGGCGTCCTCGAACTCGAGTAGATACGCGCCCTCGCCGAGGCCGGACAGCAGATAATTTCCCGCCCCGTCTCCGCGCGTGGAAATCAGCGTTCCGCCGGCGATATCGTGCGCGCGGACCAGCGCATGGGCGACGACTTTTCCCTGGGCGTCGCGGACCGTGCCGCCGACGGAGGCGGCTTCGAGCCCCTCATTGAAAGCGGAAAGCAGCAGCGCGAACGCCGCGGCGGTCGAACCGAATCGAAACATGACGCTCCTTGCGGCCGAAGCGGCCGTTAAAAGAACGCGTCGATCAGAGGCGGCGGTACGCAAACGCGGACGTTCGCGCCGGTCAGGTCTCCGTATCTCCGCGGAAGAACTGCCATTCCAATCCGCAGGCAGGTCTCCTGGCTCGCAGCTTCGGACGGCCGTGCCGCCGACGCCCCGGGAAACCTTCCCCCGGCGCCGCGCGCCGGAGTGGCGTATCTTCCCGAAGGCTCGCTGCTTACAGTGGCGGGACCGCGCCGGAATCTCACCGGACTTCCCTATTACGCCCAGCGGGCGCCTGCAAACAAGTTTGGGCGAGCGCCTTGGCGCTCTCCAGCAACTATAGCCAAGCCGGAAGCATGATGTCAACAGTCGGAATCCGCCGGCAACGGCCGGGGACTTTCGCCGCAACCGCTAACCTGGGCGCAAAATCGGACGTCTTTTCCATTTACGGAGAGGAGACGCGCTTTCATGTTTTTCCGCGGAACGCTTTTACCGGCAATGCTTTGCCTTGTTACGGTCCACACTGCCGCGGCCGAGCCTACGGACGGGGATTCCTGGCGCCAGTGGCGCGGCCCGTACAACACCGGCGTGGCCGCGGGCGACGCTCCCACAAACTTCTCGGCGACCGAAAAAGTGAAATGGAGGACGCCGATTCCGGGCAAGGGGCATTCCACCCCCGTCGTGTGGGGCGATGTCATCTATCTGACCACGGCCGTCGCCAAGGGATCGCCGCGGCCGGCCGGCGCGGACCGAGGCCCCCGCAGCGGCGGAGTCCCCGGGCCGCGGGCAGGCGGCCGCGGCGCTAAAGGGCGGGGACGCGGCGGCGGACGTCCCGGCGGCGGTTCGGGCGGCGGCGAGCTTGTCGAAACCGATTTCCTGGTCATGGCTCTGAACAAAAACACCGGGGCGGTTCTCTGGCAAAAGACCGCGGTCACGGCAACCCCGCACGAGGGCTACCACCGGCAATACGGCAGCTTCGCCTCGAATTCGCCGGTCACCGACGGCGAAACCCTGATCGCCAATTTCGGCTCCCGCGGAGTTTAC